>NZ_JACHZQ010000001.1 GCF_014193655.1 Rhizobium sp. BK313
GCCCGCCAGAGCTGCGGTGCTGAGGGCGGCGATCTCGTCGGTGGAGAAGGTGGCGATGTCGGCAGTGGAGAGGGCGCCAACTTCGGTTGCCGTCAGGGCACCGATCTGCGAGCTCGTCAGAGCGGCGACCTGATCGGTGGAGAGGGCGGCGATCTGCGTCGACTTCAGCGCGGCGACCTGGGCGGTCTTCAAGACACCGATCTGATCGGTGGAGAGAGCCGTAACATCGGCGGTGGAGAGAACCGCAACCTGTTTCGTAGTTAAAGCGCCAAACTGCGTGGTCGTAAATGCGGCGATCTGATCGGTGGAGAGGGCCGCAACGTCGGTTGTCGAGAGCGCGGCGACCTGCTCCGTGGAGAGACCCCCTAACTGGGCCGTGGAAAGAACCGCCAGCTGGTCCAAGTTCAAGCCGAGAATGGCGGTCGCCGAAACGGCGCTCATCTGCTCGGAGGTGAAGGTCGAGATATCCCCCGTCTCGAAAGCGGAGATCTGCGTTGAGCTCAGCGCCTTGATCTGGGCGGTGCTCAGCGCCGCCACGTCATCCGTGGTCAGCTGTTTAATCGTTGTGGTGGCAAGAGCCTTAATCTGATTGATGCTCAGAGAAGAAATAACTGAAGTCATGGACGCGCGCCCCTTGAGTTAGCTGACTGCCAATATCATTCCCCTGCCGTCGGCCGCGCGAGAAGACCAGCAAAGCCTTTTTACGGCGCACTTAGGCGCACGCTTGCTGGCAGCGTTACCCGCTTAATCGGACACCAATATCGGTGTCGACAATTCGGGCGTCCTGTCGGAAGAAAATGAAATTACACGGAACATGGCTCGGACGAGCCGGCGCGTTGGAAGGGCATCATGCTTCCAGAGCCATGCAACGGCCCTGATCCCTACGCCAGTGGATGCGAACGTCTCGCCTTGCAACCCCGTTTCGCCCAGATCTGTCATCAACACATCGGCGAATCGCGTTCTTCAGCAGAACTCTCGCGACCAAGAAAACTTTTATTCTTTTGCTTTTAATTTTGAATTAACGGCTCGCCGCCCTCCGCTTTTTCCCTGCAACAGCTGCAGTCCAATACTTGCTCGCATTATTTTGCAAAAGCTGACAGGCGTGCGGGTTTCCGACGTGCGGGGCGCGTTACTGTGCATCTCACTCTTTTAATGCCGCGATGCCCTCTGATCGCTCGCGATCGAGAAGCCCGCAGTCATGGTGTCGAGAGATGATAGTAAAAGGTCTTGCCCGCAGGGAGGTGTTCGGAACGAGGCTATATGCTGGGCGCAGAAAGCTGCATTGAAGCTGTCCCCTTTTACAAGGGTCGAAACATCGTCCTGACTGAGAAGCATCGATCAGCCAACGGGTTTCCTATTCGGTGGCCGAGATCGCGCTCTATCGACCAGCGAAGTGAGCAGCAGGCGCGAACGCACACCTCGGCGATGAACGTGATGCCAGGGTCGATTCACCGAACGGATCGGCGTCGACCTTGGCCTGGCCTAAGCGGAGGGACGGCGATTATGGATGCCTGTAACGCGGACCACAACCTGCTGGTGATTGGGGTAAACGGCGATATACTCATACTGGAGACCGGCACTTTCTACGAACTCCTTGAACGCTTTGAATTCGTGCATCTCCCAGCCGGGATAGTTGAAATACTCGTCAAACACGATGATCGTCCCCGGCACGAACCGTTCGCGGAGCTGCGTCAAAACTGTTTGCGTCGAACTGTAGAGGTCGCAATCGATGTGTACGAGACACACCGGGCCAGGATGAGCGTCCAGGAACTGCGGCAAGGTCCTGTCGAACCATCCGACAACCAGTTCTACGTTGGACGCGACTTGGGGAAGATCCTTGCGGCCAAAGGCACCTTTGTCATACCCCTCGCGCCAGTTTTCCGGAAGCCCCTCGAAGCTGTCAAACCCGTAGACAGGACCCGATCTGCCCTGCGCGATGCGATTGATCGATCGGCCCGAGAAGACGCCGAATTCCAGCGCGAGCCCCTCAACGCTGGCGCAAGAAACGGCGTAGTCAATCAGTTCCACCGCGGTGTTGAGACGTTTTGCCCCGATCATGCGGGAATAAAGGTACTGTGAGGATGATACCGCGGCGGAAAGACGCGCGATTGTATCAAGGTTGAATGCGTCTCCTCGAGGATTCCCCAATATCTGCTCGACGATAACGGCCAGAAACTGCACAAATTGCGGGCTGTCTAGTGGTGGGACATTCATGTGTTGATGGCCTTCCGTGGCGCTGGCTAAAGCTTTTCTCCTCGATACACGTAGGGAGAGAAGCTTACCCGGAGCGTACGTCGATGAGGACCAGCAGCGACGATAAAGCGGCCTTCTGGCATCATGCACTTATCAGGGCATTTGCCTCGCGACAGGCGGCGACGAAGGCCACGCGGGTTTCATTTGCAGTCGTATAGCCTTCAAAGCAATCAATGCAGGCGCGCAAGGCCGCCTCATAGGCGTTTCCGCGGCGTATCGGCCAATCCACGGTCAAGCAATCTGTCGCCTCGGCTGCCGTCCGGATGATGCGGATATTTCTCGGCAGGCGCACGACGACAGGCTTTCTCCAGGCGGTTTGAAACATCGCGCTCCTCGTTTTGGCATTTCAAAACGGTATTGCGGCAGTTTCGTTCCAAGCATTGTTCCGGGTAGTGGCATGAAGTCGCAGCGCGGAGAGGGTTCGGTGGTGCAGCCGATCTTATTCTACCATCGTGGTTTCGATCGGTACGCCGGCTTCTTTGGCTGCGGCGACAAAGCTGTTGCGCGCGTCCAGCGGCTGCCTGATCCCGATTTCGACATCCGCACATATCTGCAAGGCCATCATGAACGCCTTGCCCTCAGCAACCGGCCATGCATTCAGCAGCATGTCCAACGCCTCTTTCGTGGTGCCAACGGTATAGATTTTTCCCGTTCGGTTGCAAATGACCATCACCGGGAAATTCCAATGTCTATTACTCATCGTTGCAAGCTCCGACCCTACGCCATGCAGGTTAACGCTAGGGGAGGCAAAGGCACAAGCAAATTTCGAGACGCCGTCGGATGCGCGTTTGGGAAGCGGGGGTTGTTGTTGAAATGGCTTGGAGAGTAGCGTGAATGCCGGGCTTAGAGCACGGGTTCGGTTCGAACTCCGTAACCACGCAAAAACATGTCGACCGCCTGCTCCGCCGCATCCCGAATCTCCTCCTCCTTCGGCGTTCCACCCAACAATGTGGTCATCTGCAGGTCGGCGTTG
Source organism: Rhizobium sp. BK313 (assembly GCF_014193655.1). Taxonomy (GTDB): domain Bacteria; phylum Pseudomonadota; class Alphaproteobacteria; order Rhizobiales; family Rhizobiaceae; genus Rhizobium. The sequence continues at coordinate 3,227 of NZ_JACHZQ010000001.1, forward strand.
ATCAGCGCGGTGAATTGGCGGGCGGCGAGGTCGCAGTCAGGGATGTGGAGGAGGCCCTGATGGTGGAGGCGGGCGAAGATGGCGCCTAGCGCCATACCGATCTTGCAGGGGCCATGTTCGCGCCAGGCTTCGAACAGGTGCGGATAGCGGGGACCTTCCGACTGGACGAGCTTGCGCAGGAATTTTCCGTCCTGGTTGTAGAGGCAGTTGCGGTTGAGATCGACGGCGAAGGCGATCAGGTCCTCTCGAAGGTTTTCTGGCTTGTCGGGGAAGGCGGCCAGAGCGGCGAACAGGGCGGTATTGGCGCGCGCCGTCACGTCGGCGACAACAGCAATGAACAATGTCTCTTTTTCGCGGTAGTGATTGTAGATGGTCTGGCGGGAGACGCAGGCTTCCTCTGCGATTTCGTCAATGCTTGCGCCGGAAAATCCCTCACGGCAAAAGACCTCCGCCGCAGCGTCGAGGATGGGAACACGCTTCAGGCATTGGGCGGGTCTTATTGTCTTTGCCTGCGAGGCGGCGGCGTTTCGGCTTTTCATGGAATGAAGATAATCCGCATTGACGGTTTGGACAATAGTGTCTATTTTTACATTCATGTCCAAAATGGTGGACGTGAATGTTAAGCGTATTTCGGGGCCCGCGCTTTCCTCCCAAGACCGTGTGGCGTTCCTATAACGCAATCCAAGAATCCGTCGGCATTCCGTCGATTTTCGGGTGGTTTGTTCGTCGAAGAGAAGGCAGTTGAGCCCTTGTTGGGCCTCGATTGCCTGGTGCAGCACATTGTTTTCAACGTCTCCCGTGGGAGATGCCGCGTGAGGGCAATTCGGCTTTCGCGCTCAAGATTTTCTGAAAGATCATCATCATGACGACGTCTTTCCTTCGCAATGCGATCATCCTTGGCCTGCTTTCGGCCATCGGTCCCTTCGCGATCGACATGTATCTCCCCGCTTTGCCGTCGATTGGCAAGGATCTCGCGGCTGAGAACAGTGTCGTTCAACTTAGCTTATTGTTCTTCTTCATTCCCTTCGCCGTCTTTCAGCTGCTCTATGGGCCGCTTTCGGACATGTGGGGCCGCAAGGCGCCGCTATATCTCGGCATCGGCCTGTTTGCGGTGGCCAGCATCGGCGCCGCCACGGCAAGCAATATCGAGACGCTGATCGCTTTTCGCTTTCTGCAGGGCATCGGCGGAGCGGCCGGCATGGTGGTGCCGCGCGCGATCGTGCGCGACATGCATACCGGTATACAGGCGGCACGGCTGATGTCGTTGCTGATGCTCGTCTTCAGCATTTCGCCGATTCTCGCGCCGCTGACGGGGAGCGCTGTCATCGTGTTCTATGGCTGGCGGGGTGTTTTCTGGGCGGTGACGATTGCGGCGGTCATCGGGCTGATCCTCTTGTCGACACAGCTCGAGGAAACTCGGACGAAGGCGGACCGCTCGGAAAGCGGCCTGCGCAGCGCGATGGCGGCTTATCGCCTGCTGCTCGGCGATCGCAATTTCCTGACGCTGACCTTCATCGGCGGTCTCGGCATCTCGGGCTTTCTGGTCTATCTCGCCAATTCGCCTTTCGTGCTGATCGATCACTACGGTCTTACGCCGATGCAATACAGCTTCGCCTTCTCGATCAATGCCGTCTCCTTCTTCGCGGTGTCGCAGCTGACCGGCTGGCTCGGTGAGCGTTTCGGCCTGGTGCGGGTGATGCGCGTCGCCGTTACCGCCTTCGCCACCACCATGGCGGCGCTGGTGGTGGTCATGAGCCTTGGTTTCAGCCAGTTGCCGGTGATGGTCGTGTTCCTGTTCGTCGGTTATGGTTTTCTCGGCCTGGTCATCCCGACGACGGCCGTACTGGCCTTGGAAGATCATGGAGAGATCGCCGGTACGGCCTCGGCCCTGATGGGCACGCTGCAGTTCGTCACTGCCGCCATAGCCATGGTCGTTGCCGGCCTGTTCTTCGATGGTACTGCCCTGCCTATGGCCGCCGGCATTGCGCTCTGCGCTGTCGCCGCGTTCCTGCTGACACAGGCGACCATTGCCCGCCGGCCGGTCGCGGAAGTGGCCGCGGAATAGGGCTGTTTTTCATGCAGGAATGGGGAAGGCCGGAGCATTGCTCCGGCCTTTTCGATTCAGGTGTCTGCAAGTGTCTCTTGCGGAGAGGGGCAAGATCATCAAAGACTTGGGATGCGACGGAAGGAGATAGGCGGATGGGTAGTTTCGCGGGGATTTTGGAGCGGGCGGAAAAGCGCAAGGGTGGGGCGGAGGCGCTGAAGGCGCTCATGCCAAAAGCGCCGGATCACCGTGCCTTGCGCGCCATGCCGGACGATCGGCTACTGTCGGAAATGACGCGCTATGTCTTCTATGCCGGTTTCGTGCGCAATGTCATCGATTCCAAATGGCCGGGTTTCGAAGCAGCTTTCTCCGGTTTCGACCCGGCATTCCTCAACCTCGCGCCCGATGATTATTGGCATGATCTGACCTCCGATGCGCGTGTCGTGCGCAACGGCGCCAAGATCATGTCGGTGCGAGCCAATGCACAGTTCGTTCGCCAGCTTGCCGATGAGCGTGGCAGTGCCGGCCGCTTCTTCGCCGATTGGCCGGTGGAGGATCATATCGGTCTGCTGGCTGTCCTCGATAAACGCGGCAACCGGCTCGGCGGCATGAGCGGCCAATATATCCTGCGTGCCATCGGCCGCGACAGTTTCGTTATGAGCCACGACGTGCTCGTCTGCCTGCGCCTCTCCGGTCTGCCGATCTCGGAGGCGAAGCCGACCAAGAAGGATCTCAAGCTGATCCAGGACCAATTCAATGCCTGGGGCACTGAGACGGGCTTGCCACAAACCTATCTCTCGCGCATCTGCGCCTTCTCTGTGGGCATGCCGGGGGAAGAGGAAGAGCTCTGATTGATTTGACTGGTCGAATGATATTGGATCGTCCTCGGGAATAGAGAGGAGACTATCATGTCGACCGACAACAGGCCTTTGGCCATCAGCGCGCCGGAGCCGCGCTCGCTTGAGCTTATCTTCAGCAAGGATGCGCTGTCGCTCCTCCATTCGAAATACCGGATCGTCGAGGCGGACCCGGAGAATATTGCTGGGCTTGGCGACGACGTGCTCGGCGAGGCGCGCTATATCATCGGCCAGCCGCCGCTGTCGAAGGAGACGCTCGACCGTATGCCGCGCCTGCGCTGCATCCTGAATGTCGAAAGCAATCTCATCAATAACATGCCCTATGACGTGCTGTTCGAGCGCGGCATTCATGTCGTCACCACCGGACAAGTGTTCGCCGAGCCGGTGGCGGAGATCGGGCTCGGGTTTGCGTTGAGCCTGGCACGCGGCATCGTCGATGCCGATCTCGATTTTCGGGAGGGCAGGGAGCTTTGGGGCGGTGACGGCAATGCCAAGGCGCGGCTGATCGCGGGGAGCGATATCGGTATCGTCGGTTTCGGTGATCTCGGCAAGGCACTGAACCGTGTGTTGTCGGGCTTTCGCGCGACGATCAGGGTGTTCGATCCCTGGATGCCGCCTTCGATCCTTAGGGAACACGGTGTCCAACCGGCTGGTCTCGACGAGGTGCTGTCGGGCAGCGATTTCATTTTTGTCGTCGCCTCCGTCACCAGCGAAAACAGGGGTTTTCTCGGCGCCGAGGCTTTTGCGCGCATGCGCAAGGGGGCGGCCTTCATCCTGCTTAGCCGCGCCGATGTCGTGGATTTCGAAGCGCTGATGGCCGCGGTTGCCTCCGGCCATATCGTCGCGGCGAGCGATGTCTATCCGGAGGAACCACTTGGCAAGGATCATCCGGTGCGCGGCCTCAAGGGTTTCATCCGCTCGGCTCACCGTGCCGGTGCCCTCGACAGTGCCTTCAAGAAAATGGGCGACATGGTGCTGGAAGATATGGACCTGATGGACCGTGGGCTGCCGCCGATGCGCTGCAAGCGGGCGGAGCGCGAAACGGTGTCGCGGATGCGTTCAAAGCCGGTCACGCGCAATTGACGGCGGTCTGGTCGATTCCGCTCTGTTGTCTCGACGGGACGGAGTCGGTTGATACAGTTTCTTCCAGGGCGCGGCCTCAGTGCAAACGCCGAGGCCGCTTTTTTGATTTGAAAGGATAATTCCATGCGAGAGCACCTTCTTGACGAAGATGCCATCATGCAGATCTGCTTTGTCACCGATGACGTACAGAAATCCGCGAGGTGGTTTTCCGATCTCGTCGGAAAGCCGGTACCGCCGGAAGGCAAAGCCGCCGACCCCGACGAGGCACAGGCAATTTATAACGGCAAGCCGGCCAGCGTGGGCTGCCGCATGATCATCTTCAAATTCGGCAATATCGATGTCGAATTCATCCAGCCCGGCCCGGAGAAAAGCGCCTGGCGCGATCTTCTGGAACAGAAAGGACCCGGCTGCCACCACATTGCCTTCAAGACCCGCAACCTTACCGAGCGCAATCGTTATCTGGAGGACAAGGGTCACGGGTTGCTGCAACGCGGCGAGTTCACAGGTGGCCGCTATGCCTACTACGACACCGTCCCGCAGCTGGGAGTCATGCTGGAGCTTTTGGAGTTCGACAATGACAAGGAGCCACAAACGACGGTCGTCTGAGGACGGTCAGGCGGTGGGTCACAGTCTGCTCAGGCGCATAGGTTTCTGACCAGTATTCGTCCGTGGTGAAAACCGCGGACGAAATGTTTTATCGATTGTAAAATATATAGAAATCATGGAGGTAATAGCCGTGTACTCTAGGGATTGAGGACTGTGCGATGAAGCCGATGCAGATCTATGCCTTCGACATGAACTGCGTCGGGCATATAAATCATGGTCTCTGGACGCATCCGCGCGACACGTCGCTGAGTTATACCGATCTCGACTATTGGGTCGATTTCGCGCTCACTGCGGAGCGCGGCAAACTGGACGGCATTTTCCTCGCCGATATTGTCGGCGTCTATGATGTTTACAAGGGCAGCCCCGAGACCTCGATCCGGACAGGCGCGCAGATACCGGTCAACGATCCGATCATTCCGTTGTCGGCTATGGCCTATGTAACCAAACATCTGGGCTTCGGCGTCACCGTCAATACGACTTACGAGCCACCCTTTCTGTTCGCGCGGCGCATGTCGACACTCGATCATCTGACCAAGGGCCGCATCGGCTGGAATATCGTCACCGGCTATCTCGATAGCGCGGCCCGCAGCATGGGCATGGAGCGCCAGCCGGATCACGATGCCCGTTATGACGCTGCCGAAGAGTACCTGGAGGTCGTCTACAAACTCTGGGAGGGAAGCTGGGACGACGATGCGGTCAGACGCGACAAGATGGGCGGTCTGTTTGCCGATCCCTCCAAGGTGCGCGCCGTCCGGCATGAAGGCAGCCATTATCGGATGGACGGTATTCACCTGAGCGAACCGTCGCCACAACGGACACCGTTGCTGTTTCAGGCCGGTGCTTCGGCGCGTGGGCAGGATTTTGCCGCGCGGCATGCCGAATGCGTCTTCATCGCCAGCCCCACGCCGCAGGGCGCGAAGCCGATGACGGACGCGCTCCGGCAGCGGGCCGTCGATTTCGGCCGGCGGGCCGACGATCTCAGTATCCTCAATCTCATCACCGTGGTCGTTGGCCGGACGGAGATGGAAGCCGAGGACAGACTGGAGGATTATCGCCGCCATGCCAGCGTCGAGGCGTCGCTTGCACATTATTCCAGCTCGATTGGCATCGATCTTTCCAAGTTCGGGATGGACGAACCGATCGAACAGAAGACCACGAATGCGCAGCAGGCTGCGCTTGCCGCGGTAACTGGTAAGAGCAGCGGCAAACCGGCGATGACGCCGCGCCAGATCATCGACCAGATGGTGCTCGGCAGCCGGCAGAAGCCGATGGTCGGCTCGCCGGAGCAGATCGCCGATCGCTTGCAGGTTTGGGTGGAGAAGGGCGGCATCGACGGCTTCAACTTGGCCCGGACGGTCGCGCCGGAAAGCCTGCGCGATTTCATCGATCTCGTCGTTCCCGTGTTACAGGAGCGCGGGCTATTCAAGGCCGATTATGCCGAAGGGACGTTGCGGGAAAAGTTGTTTGGCCGAGGCGATGGGCGGCTGCCCGAAAGCCATCCGGCAGCCGCGTTCCGTCATCGGATTTGACCGACCAGTTCAGCGATGATCGAGCTTCGCGACGAAGCGGTCGCCGAGCCATTGCATACCGCAGACGAGGATGATCAGCACGATGACGACGGCGATCATCACGCCGGTTTCAAAGCGCTGATAGCCGTAACGGATCGCTAGGTCGCCGAGGCCGCCGCCGCCGATGGTGCCGGCCATAGCCGAGGCGCCGATCAGGGTCACCAGCGTCACCGTAAAACCGGCGACGATACCGGGCAGTGCCTCCGGCACCAGCACTTCGCGAATGATTGTCCAGCGATTGCCGCCCATGGCGCGTACGGCGTCGATCAGGCCGCGATCGACTTCGCGCAGCGAGACTTCGGCGATACGAGCATAATAGGGGATCGCCGCGATGGTGAGCGGTACGATCGCCGCGGTCGTGCCGAGCGCGGTGCCGACGATCAGTCGCGTCAGCGGGATCAATGCGATCAACAGGATGATGAAAGGCACCGCGCGAAAGCCGTTGACCAGCGCCGCGAGGACACGATTGACGGTGAGTTGCTCAGCGATGCCGTCGCGACCGGTAATGACCAGGGCGAGGCCGAGTGGCAGGCCGATGACCAGCGAGATCAGGCCGGATGCGCCGGTCATCCAAATCGTCTCCCAGAAGGAGCGCCAGAGCAGGCCAAGGATGATGTCAGTTGTCATAGCCTAAAACCTCCACCCGGGCGGACCGGGCCGTCAGAAAATCAGTCACCTGCGCCGGCAGTTTCATATCGCGTGTCGGCACGGCGATGAAGAAACGGGCGACGGGCTGGTTTTGAATATGATCGATGCCGCCATGCACCAGGCGGAAGGAATGCGGCAGCGCCGCGGAAAGCTCGGCGAAAAGCGCGCCCTGCGCGGCCGGGCCGGCGAGATCGACGCTCAGAATCGCCTCGATCCCCGGCGTCTGCGACAGGCGTTCGGCGATATGTTCGGGGAGTTGCGGGCGAATGGTGCTGAGCAGGCTTGCGGTGATTTCGGTCTGCGGATTGGCGAAGATCTGCCAGACCGGGCCTTCCTCGACGATGCGACCGGCATCGATGACGGCCACACGGTCGGCAATCGAGCGCACCACTTCCATCTCATGGGTGATGAGCAGGATGGTCAGGCCGAGCTTGCGGTTGATATCCTTCAGCAGCGCTAGGATCGATCGCGTCGTCTCGGGATCGAGGGCGGAGGTCGCTTCGTCGGAAAGGAGGAGGGCTGGGCGGGCTGCTAGCGCTCGGGCGATGCCGACGCGTTGCTTCTGCCCGCCTGAGAGGGCCGAAGGATAGGCTTTTGCCTTTTCGGCTAGACCGACGAGTTCGAGCAATTCGCGGGCGCGCGCCAGGCGTTCGGCCTTGGCGACGCCTTCGATCTTCAGCGGCAATGCGACATTGTCTTCGACGGTCTTGGCCGAAAGCAGATTGAAATGCTGGAAGATCATGCCGATGCGGCGGCGCAGCGGCTGCAGTTCGTTTTCCGACAAGCCGGCGATATCGCGTCCTTCGATATGGATCTCACCGCTATCGGCCCGCTCCAGCCCGTTCAGGCAGCGGATCAGGGTCGATTTGCCAGCGCCGCTGCGGCCGATGATGCCGACGATTTCGCCGCGGCGGGCCGTCAGCGAAATACCGTCGAGCGCCGGGGTGGTCCCGAACCGGCGGCGAACATCGACGAGGCGGACGATCTCGTCACTCTCCGACGCGCCGGGCGGGGCATGTCCTTTGATGGCAGTGGCGGAAACGAAGGAATTCATGTCAATCTTCTCTCGGCTTTACGGCGTCGGGCGTTGATCTCCTGGAAACACCGAAGGCGGCCCGAGCAAAAATGCCCCGGCCGCCCTGGTGCTCAGCGCTGCCCCCGGCGCTGAATTGGTGTTAGTAGGCGCTGAGGCCCGTGCCCTTATAGACCTTGTCGAACTCGGCCTTGACCGTGTCATTCTGGTAGGAAGCCACCAGGGTCTTCACCCAGGACTCGTTCTCGCTGCCCTGCTTGACCGCGATAAAGTTGCGGTAGGGATTGCCGTCGATCGGCTCCTGCGCAATACGGTCCTTCGGCGAGAGGCCACTTTTCAGCGCCCAATCCGTGTTGACGACGGCAGCATCGAGATCGTCGATCGAGCGACCGACGATGCCGGCATCGAGTTCCTTGATTTCGACATTCTTCGGGTTCTCGACGATGTCGGCGGTGGTGGCGAGAATGCCGGTGCCGTCCTTGAGCTTGATGACGCCCTCATTCTGCAGCACACGCAAGGCGCGGCCTTCGTTGGACGGGTCGTTCGGCACGCCGATGACCGCGCCCTTCGGCAGGTCGGCCACCGTCTTGTATTTCTTGGTATAAAGGCCGATCGGCCAGACGCCGGTATAGCCGACACGGACGATGTGATAGCCGTGCTGCTTGATCTGGTTGTCGAGATAGGGCTGGTGCTGGAAGGCGTTGGCGTCGACTTCGCCGCGATCCAGCGCTTCGTTCGGCTGGGTATAGTCGTTGAAGACGACGGTCTCGATCTTCAGGCCCTTCTTGGCGGCTTCCGTGGTGACCACGCGCCAGACGTCTTCGTCTTCGCCGCTCATGATGCCAACCTTGATCGTCTTGTCCGCAGCAAACGAGGGGGCGGCTGCCGTCAAGCCGAAGACGGCGACAGCGGAGGCGATGAGGACTGCAAGGCCGGTCCGGCGCGGGAAGCGCAGCGCAGCGAGACCTTCAGAAGACTTTTTCGTCATGGGAAATCCTGTTCCATGTGATTGAGACGCCATTGTCTCGTTGACGGCGTGGATCATCTCAGACGGTTGTGGGTCGCGCGAAGCAGGATCATTTGTTGTGCGCCGCACTTCTGAAAAACTCTTTTTGGTGCGCGGCCGATCGGGAACTAATATTCTATAGACATAGTCGATTTTTGTGCATCGGAGATTCCGAGTGCATCGAAATTGTGCAAATCAGCGATGGATCGGGTCTTTCCAGAGCACTTCTTCCGGCTTTTCCACTGGTTCGATGTCGAGGTTGACGACAACGGGCTCTTGTCCGGAGCGGACCAGCACGCATTCCAACGTTTCGTCGCGGCTGGCGTTGATCTCCTGATGCGGCACGAAGGGCGGCACGAAGATGAAGTCGCCGGGGCCGGCTTCGGCGACGAATTCCAGGTTCTCGCCCCAGCGCATCCGCGCTTTCCCCTTGACGACATAGATGATGCTTTCGAGATCGCCGTGATGGTGGGCGCCGGTCTTCGCGTTGGCGTGAATCGTCACCGTTCCGGCCCAGATTTTCTCAGCACCCGCGCGGGCGTGATTGATCGCAGTGGCCCGGTTCATGCCCGGTGTCTGCGCAGTGTTCGGATCGAGCGCATTGCCAGGGATGATCTTGACGCCGTGCTCGCGCCAGTCGACCGGCTCGTGGTGTTCGTCGTGATCGTGTCCATGATCGTTGCTCATGGCTGTCCTTTCACTGCCGAGGAAGGGATTCGCATCACTTCCAGAAATAGGGTGTTACATCAGCCTACGGCGAAACCATTCAAAAATATAGGGAATTGCAGAAAATTTCAAAAGAGGCTTTTCAAGACGAGATTAATCTATAGACTCGATCAAGTTAGTTGACCGGCGGGAACATTCCGTGTTCGTCCCGCGTTGCGCCGGTCGCGAATAAACGATTTGCCGTGCCATTGTCCGATCAAATACGTTCGGGGCGCGCCAGATCCAGAAGCAGCGCGTCGGCCTCAGCCAGAGGCCGGATAATTTTTCAGATTATGCGCCGGACTTCCACTTGAAAGGAGACAGACATGAGCAATGCCTTGCCGCCCCTTCATGAGGGTCATGCCCCCATTACTTTGCAACAGCTCTTCAGGGAAGCGCTCTATGCTTTCGAGGAATGGGACACAGAAGTCACTGAACCGATCGTGACGTTCGAAGGGAAGATCCTTCCCGTCAGAGTTGTTTTCGAAGCCATGCGTGAATGCACTGACATCGTACCTAACAATATCGTCTCTGCTGTTACCGAACGGCTGACAAAACCTTGGGAAGGCGAAGGTCCTCTCGACACGATGACCTTTTCGACCGCAGCCCGAGTGATGGGTGTTCTCGTTCGCAAACGTCTTCTGGTCGTCAACAACGGTGTCGATGTCGCCGCCGTTGTTGCGGAGACACAGGCGACGGAAAAGTCGGACCGCTAAAGCAGTGCATGATTTATCAAAGAACCCGCCGGCTTGTGCCGGCGGGTTCTTTTTATGCGATATCAGCGACGGCTGACGTCGAATTCCGGATCGACGGGGATCTGCATCGCCGTCACCAGATGGTTCGTTTGTCCGGCAAGGCCGATGACGGCCAGCAACTCGCCATGTTGTGCGTCAGTCATGCCTTTTGCCCGGGCGGCAGCGGTATGGGAATGGATACAATAGGTGCAGCCGTTGGCCGTGGATACGGCGATATAGATCATTTCGCGCACCAGCGGATCGAGCGCGCCATCGGCCATCATGACCGCCTTCAGCCCCTCCCAGGTGCGCTTCAAGAGCGCTGGGTCATTGGCCAGACCCCGCCAGAAATTGTTGACGAAATCGGATTTTCTGACGGCGCGGATGTCATCGAATACGGCCTTGACCGCCGGGATGGCCTCGACCTCCGCATCATCTAGCAATTTGACTGTCGTCATCTCAAAGTCTCCTTTCAGCAATCCGAATTGGCGTGAAAGCTATAGCGCATTTTCGCGAGGTCTTCGCCGGATGGAAGCTGCCCACGTCACCTCTTTTTGTTTGCAAAAATCATCCATATGTGAAAATACTATTTACATAAGAAAAGTCGGTCGCGGGACGCGGGGAGTTTGGCAGACGGAAACGTCGGCCGAAGCGGAGATGTGCGGCCTGCCGGATTGATGCTAGGGAAGCGGAAATAATCATGGTGGTGGAAAAGGAATTGCCGCTGGCCGGCCTGGTGGTCGTGGATATGAGCCAGTTCCTGTCCGGGCCCTATTGCACTCTGAGATTGATGGATCTCGGCGCCAGGGTCATCAAGATCGAGCGGCCGGAGGGCGGCGATCTCTCGCGGCGGCTTTATCTAAGCGATAGCGAGAGCGGCGATTCGACCATTTTCCACGCGATCAACCGTTCGAAGGAAAGCCTGGCTATCGACTTGAAGAGCGAGCGCGACATGCGGGCGCTACGCAAGCTGATCTCCAAGGCCGATGTCTTAGTACAGAATTTCCGGCCGGGAGTGATCGAGCGGTTAGGGCTGGATTTTGAGGCTGCTCGGGAGATCAATCCGCGGCTCGTCTATTGCTCGATCAGCGGCTACGGCGACGAGGGTCCCTGGGTGTCGCGACCCGGGCAGGATTTGTTGGCGCAATCGCGCTCCGGCGTCATGTGGCTGAACGGCGATGAAGGGCAGGGGCCAGTGCCGTTCGGCCTGGCGATCGGCGATATGCTGGCGGGCGCGGCAGCAGTTCAGGGCATTCTAGCGGCTCTGGTGCGCCGCGGTGTCACCGGCAAAGGGGGGCTGGTGGAGACCAGCCTGTTGGAGGCGCTGGTCGATCTGCAGGTGGAGGTCCTGACCGTCCATATGAACAGCGGTAATAAACTGCCGCAGCGGTCCAGCTTTCGCAGTGCCCATGCTTACCTTTCCGCTCCCTACGGCGTCTATCCGGCCACCGACGGCTATCTCGCCATCGCCATGACGCCGATCTCGAAACTCGCCGACCTGCTCGGCATGGGTGAGCTCGCGCCCTACCGCGACGATCCGAAAGGCTGGTTTACGGCGCGAGACGAGATCAAGGCGCTGATCTCGGCGCGAATCGCCACCCGCACAGTGGATGAATGGCTGGCAATCCTGGAGCCGGCCGATATCTGGTGCGCCAAGGTGCTGAATTGGCCGGAACTGTTGCAGAGCGAGGGATTCGGCGTGCTCGACATGCTACAGACGGTCGGCCGCGACGACGGCATTTCCGTGCGTACCACGCGTTCGCCGGTTCGTATCGACGGGCAGCGGCCGAAATTCGAACGTGCGGCACCGCATGTCGGCGAGCATAATGCGGCGATCTGGGAAGAATTCGACCTCGGGTGATTGTCCGAGAGATCGCCCGACAGAATTAGAAGGAGTTTTCCCATGACGCGCATCACCAATCTCCGCGTATTCGACCTGCGCTTTCCGACCTCGCAGAGCTTGGACGGCTCCGACGCGATGAATCCGGACCCGGATTACTCCGCCGCCTATGTCATTCTGGACACCGACAAGCCAGGCCTAGAAGGCCATGGACTGACCTTTACGATCGGTCGCGGCAACGACATCTGCTGCATGGCGATCGAGGCGATGCGGCATCTGGTCGTCGGCACCGAGCTCGCGACCGTGCTGGAAAATCCCGGTAAATATTGGCGGCATCTGACCAGTGACAGCCAGTTGCGTTGGATCGGCCCGGAGAAGGGCGCGATGCATCTTGCCACCGGTGCCGTGGTCAACGCCGTCTGGGACCTGCTTGCCAAAGAGGCCGGCAAGCCGGTCTGGCGGCTGGTGGCCGAGATGGATGCGGAGCGCATCGCTGATATCGTCGATTATCGTTACCTGACCGACGTTCTGACTCGCGACGAGGCCGTCGCCATCCTGAAGAAGGCCGAGGCCGGCAAGGCGGAGCGTATCGCCGTCCTCGAGCGCGAGGGCTATGCCTGCTACACGACCTCGGCCGGTTGGCTCGGCTATGACGATGCCAAGCTGCGTCGCCTGTGCCAGGAGGCGATCGACGCCGGTTTCAACCATGTGAAAATGAAGGTCGGGCGCGATCTCGAGGACGATATCCGTCGTCTCACCATCGCCCGCGAGGTGATCGGTCCCGATCGCTACCTGATGATCGACGCCAACCAGGTGTGGGAAGTCGGCCAGGCGATCGACTGGGTGCAGAAGCTTGCCTTTGCAAAGCCCTTCTTCATCGAGGAGCCCACCAGCCCCGACGATGTCGCCGGCCATCGCAAGATCCGCCAGGCAATCGGGCCGGTAAAGGTCGCGACCGGCGAGATGTGCCAGAACCGCATCATGTTCAAGCAGTTCATCGCCGAAGGGGCGATCGACATCGTGCAAATCGATTCCTGCCGCATGGGCGGGCTGAACGAAGTCTTGGCCGTGCTGCTCGTCGCCGCGAAATACGGACTGCCTGTCTGGCCTCATGCCGGCGGCGTCGGGCTCTGCGAATATGTGCAGCACCTGTCGATGATCGACTATGTCGCCGTCTCCGGCACCAAGGATGGTCGGGTGATCGAATATGTCGATCACCTGCACGAACATTTCAAAGACCCGTGTATCATCCGCGACGCCGCCTACATGCCGCCGAAGCTGCCGGGTTTCTCGATCGAGATCAAGCCCGAGTCGATCGCTGCCTATACGTTCAAGGGGTGATCCATCACCCCATGAGGAGGAGAAGCAAAGGCCCGCCGAGCGGCGGGCTTTTGTTGTTTTGAGCGGGCAATCGCGGATCAATGCAGAATTGGTTCAAGAATTTGTTCGCCCCGTTGTAGGGTGCTGCATTACCGAAAATTGGCCCACGGCTATTTTCTATGCCGATTGGTCAATTAACGCGCAAATTGTGAGCTGCTCGGACTCCAATTGGATCATCGGCTTAGCGGCAGCCTGCCCATATTTTCAGCGTGGCCGTTGCCGGTGGCACAATCATTGATCAAATTTTCCAAAATAATCTTCCATTTCATGTGGTTAGATGACCGTCGAATGTCCCTTGACAGCCGCGAGAGCCTGGACTGTTATAGCCACCTATAACAAATTCAAAAGATTGACGGGATTTCGAGACAACCGACGGAACGGGCTCAGACACGAGGCCGGGCCGCCCAAAAGTTGCGTTTGAATGAGGCCGTGGCAATGGCGATCCAATCAGGAATTGGTTCACGAGCGGTCAGCAGCGCGATGGACCGTTTGAAACCAGGAGATTGAGAATGAGATTGATATTCGCACTTCCGCTGATGGCGATGCTATTGGCGGGTACGAGCACCTTAGCCAACGAAATGAAGATCGGCCTCCAGGACGATTTGGACGGGCTTGATCCGGTAAAATCGCGCACCTTCGTGGGGGAGGTGGTTTTCAAATCGCTTTGTGACAGTCTTGTCGACGTGGGGCAGGACCTGCAGGCCAAGCCGGAACTCGCCAGCAAATGGTCGTGGAACAGCGACATGACCGAGCTGACCATGACCCTTTTCCCGAACTTGACCTTTCATGACGGCTCGCCGATCAATGCGCAGGCGGTCAAGGCCAATCTCGATCGTGCGATCACCCAGCCGGACAGCATGCGCAAGAGTGAGCTGCAGTCGATTGACAGCGTGTCGGTGATCGACGATCTCAATTTCAAGATCAAGCTGAAGCGACCGGACCCGACGTTGCTGCCGCAGCTTTCCAATCGCGCCGGCATGATGGTGGCGCCGGCCCATTTCGATACGGCGGTGACCGCGCCAGTCTGCTCCGGGCCGTACAAGTTTGTCTCGCGCCAGCAGAACTACAGCATCTCGCTGGAAAAATTTCAGAATTATCGTGACGCCGCCGACTATCATTTCGACAAGGTGACGTTCATGATCATGCCGGATACGACCGTGCGCCTCGCCAATCTGCGTTCCGGCGGCCTCGACATGCTGGAGCGTTTGGCTCCGTCGGATATCCCTTCCGTCAAGTCCGATGCCAACCTCCAGCTCGCCGCGATCACCAGCGTCGGCTATCAGGGCCTCACCATCAATGTCGGCAATGGCTCAGGCGGCAAGAGCCCGCTCGGCAAGGATAAGCGTGTTCGCCAGGCTCTGCAGCTTGCCATTGACAAGGATGCCATCAATCAGGTCGTCGGTGCGGGCACCTTCGAGCCGGCCCAGCAGCCGTTCACCAGCGTCAGCCCTTTCCACAACACGGCGATCAAAGTCAGCGAGCATAATGTCGAGAAGGCCAAGGCACTCCTCGCCGAAGCTGGAACGCCGAAGGTTTCCTTCGAGATGATCTATGCCAATTCGACGACGAGCGACCAGATCGCCCAGATGATCCAGGCCATGGGCGCGGAAGCTGGCTTCGACATCAAGCTGCATGCCGTCGAATTCACCACGATGTTGACACAGGCTCAGAGCGGCGATTTCGACACCGTGTTGACTGGCTGGTCGGGACGCTACGATCCGGATGGCAATATCCATCAGTTTCTGGCCTGCAAGGACAGCCTCAACTATGCCGGCTATTGCAACAGCCAAGTCACGGGCGACCTGGACAAGGCCAAGGTCGAAGGCAATTTCGATGCCCGCAAGAAGCTCTATGACGACGCCCAGAACATCATTCAAGACGACCTGCCGATCATCTATCTCTATCATCAGCCCTGGCCCTTCGTTCTCTCCAAGAAGATCCACGGCTTCCAGCCGTTGCCGACGGGCCTCATCAGCCTCAAGGGCGTGACCAAGGACGACTAGGACATATCTCATGGATCATCATCTGCCTGCTTCTTCAGCAAACTGCGCTTGGGGTTATTTCGACCCCAAGCGTCCGCCGGCTCTGACGGTGGATAGCGGCGACACGGTCGTCATCGACACGGTATCCGGCGGGCCGGACGTGTTGCCGAAGGGTGAATTTTTCATCCCACCCGAGCTGCTGGACGTCCACAAGAACTCCATTCAGGAAATGCCCGGCCACATCCTCACCGGACCCGTGGCGATCCGTGGCGCCAAGCCTGGCCAGGTTTTGGAGGTACGCATCAAGGATGTGAAGCTTCGCCAGAACTGGGGCTACAATGCCATCCGTCCGCTGGCCGGTACTTTGCCCTACGACTTCGAGACGGCGCGCCTGCTGAATATCCCGCTCGACGTCGAGGCCAATGTCGCGCATCTGCCCTGGGGTTTGAAGCTGCCCCTGGCGCCGTTCTTCGGTGTCATGGGCGTCGCACCGCCACCGAATTGGGGCCGCATCTCCTCGATCATGCCGCGCGCCCATGCCGGCAATATCGACAATAAGGAACTGGTTGCCGGCACGACGCTCTATCTGCCGATCTTCAACGAAGGTGCTCTGTTTTCCTGCGGCGACGGCCACGGAGCGCAGGGTGATGGTGAGGTCTGCATCACGGCGATCGAAACGGCGCTGCGTGGTACCTTCCAGTTCATTGTCCGCGATGACCTCAGCTTTACCTATCCGCGCGCTGAAACACCCACCCACTACATCACCATGGGCATGGATCCGGACCTCGATCAATGCTCGATCATGGCGCTGCGCGACATGATCGTGCTGCTCGGCGAGAAGGCTGGGCTGTCGCGGGAAGATGCCTATACGCTTTGCAGCCTCGCCGGCGACCTGCACGTCACGCAGACAGTCAACGGCAACAAGGGTGTGCACATGATGATGGCGAAGAGCCTGTTGCAGCAAGCTTGATTGCCGGCGTTGAAGCGCTCAGTTCGAGCGCTTCAACCATGCCTGGATGATCGGCACGTCAGCGTCGGTCAGTTCGTGGCCATGGGGGATCGTTTGCAGGTTCACCGTCGCGCCGTCGGCACGGAGACGCTCGGCAAGTGGTTGCGCGTAGGGTCCATATTCGTCCTTCGCGCCGGCGATGATCAGGACATCTGCATCCGACATGTCCACCGGCGGTGGATCGGTGAGGACGGCCATGGAGCGCAGTAGCACGGCACGGCGGATCAGATGCGGATGTAGCGACAGCATGGCATTGATCAGGTTCGCGCCGTTCGAATAGCCAATATAGACGATGCGTTCGGGGTCGAGACCGTAGGCATGCGTCGCGCCGTCGATGAAAGCGGCAAAGGCTTCGGCTTCGCTGGCGATATCGGCCTGATCGAAGGTAAATGGGGTGATGCGGCGATACCAGCGTGGCGCGCCTTCCTCGAGTGCCCGGCCGCGCACGCCGAGCAGCGTCGCCTGCGCGTCTATCTTGTGGGCGATCGGCATCAGCGTCGTTTCGCTGGCGCCGGAGCCATGCAGCAAAATGAAGACAGTACCGTCCGGCTCCTGCGGCGTGAAGAAGCGATGCACGAACGGCAGGTCCCGATAAATGACGCGCGGCTCGCCGGGCATCGAGAACTGTGGCAGGATGACGCTAAGCTCCGCCAGGCGTTTCGGGTTGTCGTCGGGTGCGAACAGGCGTGTGCCGAGAGTCGCCTCGTCTTCGTCGACCAGCATGCCCGGCGCATCGGTCGCGAGCTCGAACAGGATGCGGCCAGGCTCGCGGACATAGAGTGAGCGGAAATATTTGCGGTCATGCATCGCTGTCGGCCAGGAATTGACCGCTTGCAGCGCCGTGCGCACCGATTGCAGCTCGGCATCGTCAGAGGCGCGAAACGCCACATGATCGACCGTGCCGGTTCCCGGTGCGCTCGCCCAGAAACCCCGCGCATCGCGGATGTCGATGATATCGCCGGGCTCGGAGACAAGGCGGCTGATCGCACCGTTGATCGCCTGCGGCTGGTAGTCGAAATGCTTCACGAGAAGATTTTGCGTCTCTTCGGGCGTCTCGCTGAACAGCGTTGCGCCGCGAATGCGCCGGATGGCGTGTTCAAGCGGGATTTTCTCGCTTGCCCAGGGTGCGGCCGATTGTAGATCCTTGGCGCCGACCAGTTTGACGATGACACCATCCGGGTCTTTCAATCGCAGCACCGGTTCGCCGAATTCGTCCGAAGGGCCTTCCGGTTTCAGTCCTGCACTTAAGGCACGCGTCAGCCAGAAGCCGATGCTCATGGGATCGATGGAAAGCGAGATCTCGCCGACCTGGCCGATGCCGGGACGACCGGGGGAACCGTCTTCCCATACGAGGAAAGTCACCAGCGAGCCCGGAGACCCCGTTGCATCGCCGTATAGGAGATGCAATTGCGTTGCGTCCTCGAAGCCGCCGGTGCGTTTGACCAGCCGTAGGCCAAGAAAGCCTGCATAGAAATCGACATTCGCCTGCACCTTACGTGTGATCAGCGTGATGTGGTGAATGCCGGCGACCATGTGATGCTCCAGGATGGATTGCGCAGTTGGTCGCTATCTAGGGCAGAAGCCGCGCTCAATTCAATGCGTCGTCCATGGAGGCTGTGTTCACGAAAAGCGCAACGTCAACCGCCGAAGCATGTCATAGATCGGATGGGGCTTTGCCTATTCCGATACTTTGGCGGTCTTTCGCTTGGCCTTGGCCTTTGGCTCCGGTACCGGCTGCAGCGCCTCTTTCTCAAGGCGAAGCTCCCGCAGGCGCGCCGTTTTGCGCTCGCGGATCGTCTGTTCGCTGGCGAGGATTTCCTTGACGGTGGAGTCGAGCTGGCTGGCCTTGACCAACGATGCCTGCTTCTTGGATCCGAACAGGTTGTCTTTGTTAGGTGGCGCCATCTTGGCCTCCATGGTTCGTGTCGGCGTTGGCGTTGCTTGTGGACTTTGGGCGGATGATCATCCGCGCCCACAACGCGGGAAGTCCCATCCTGTATCGGATGGCATTCGTATTGGCGATATAATTCTGTCGCTTTCCAAGAAATCCGGCGGAATTTTCGCGCAGAAATCCGGGAGATAAAAAGAAAAATGCCGACAAACCCTACATAGGATAGCGCAAAAATCCCGGAAATAGCGGGAGAAACACTATCGGATTTTGATCGTCAATAAGTGATTATTTTATGTCGCGCGGGCCATTTTGGGCGAAATATTTAGTCATTTTCGATATTTTACATGTTTTTCCTTGTGGCAAATTCAATCATCCGGTATAAGCCGTGCATCGATATTGCTGAATGAACTTTGCCTCGACGCACTCTGCGCGACACTGACGAACTTCCCTCTCAAAATCGGTCTACTGCACCCGGGCGGTTGCCTGGAATGCGATCTTTATATGAGTGATTGAAAGGTCATCGTTATGAGCACAGGTACTGTAAAGTGGTTCAATGCTGCCAAGGGTTTTGGTTTCATTCAGCCTGACGACGGCGCGACGGATGTTTTCGTGCACATTTCCGCGGTTGAACGCGCTGGAATGAGCAGCCTCCGTGACGGCCAGAAGATTTCCTACGAGCTTGTCAAGGACAAGCGTTCGGGCAAGATGTCGGCTGACCAGCTTGAATCCATGTAAGGCATTTGCTTCCGGTCTTTGACCACGGATGTACTGGCATCGATCGTTGAGGCGATGAAGGAAGAGGTCGGGTTAGCCCGGCCTTTTTTGTATTTTGCTCCAGGCGAGCAGCAGTGAATCGAAGAGCGCCGGTCTTGAACCGGCGCTCTTTTGTTTTTGCTGCGGCTCAGGCGGGATATGGCGTCTGGCGGCCGCGTCTGGTCACAAGCAGCGCGGCAATCACCAGCACAATCACCAGGATTGCGGGGATGATCCATTTGGCCAGCGCCAGGATGCCGAGATCCTGTTCGCCGCTGCGCATCTTCGCCACCGTCTCGGCGGTGATGCCGGCCTGCTTGCCGCCGAAGCGGTCGACGACGAAGTTGGCGACAGCGGCAATCTCCGTGTCCGTCAGTGCGTTGGCAAAGGCGGGCATACGCATGTCGCCATTGGCGGTATGAACCGTTTGGCCGTTCAGCACGACCTGCACAAGGTTCAGCGCTTCGGTGTCATTGGCTGCACCGCTGCCCTTCAGCGCGGCATAGGGCGTTTGCAGCCCGCTGCCGTCCCAGCCGTGACAGCTAGCGCAGGAGCCTTCGAAAATGCGTTGCCCGACCGAGGGATCGGTCGAGGACGGCACGTAGGCCGCATCGCGTAGAGCTGGCGGTTCGGGGTCAACGACGGGATCGTCGGAGCTTGCCTGCGGGGGCACCGAGCGCAAATAGGTGGCCAGCGCATGAATATCCTCTTTCGTTAGATGGCTGAGGCTGAGACGGACGACCTCTTCCATCGGTCCGGAGGCGGCGCCGCGGCCATCCGCGTGGCCGTTGGAAAGATAGGATTCCAACTGTTCGTCGGTCCAGTTGCCAAGACCGTGATCCTTGTCGGAACTGATATCATAGGCTCGCCAGCCATCGACAGGAGAGCCCGCAAAGGCCTTCGAACTATCGAGACCGTAAGCAGCGGTGCGTGGCGTGTGGCATTCGCCGCAATGACCGAGCACATTGGCGAGATAGTTGCCGCGATTCCAGTCCGCCGATTGCTTCGGATCAGGTTGGAAACGCGCGTCCGTGAAGTAGAGCGCATTCCAGAAGGTCATGCCCCAACGCTGATTGAAGGGAAAGGACAGCGCGTTTTGCTTTGCCGGCGCATGCATCGGCGGCAGGCTGAAGAGATAGGCTTTGATCGCCAGCGCATCCTCGCGGCTC
Organism: Rhizobium sp. BK313; assembly: GCF_014193655.1. GTDB lineage: Bacteria > Pseudomonadota > Alphaproteobacteria > Rhizobiales > Rhizobiaceae > Rhizobium. Next base: position 23,535 of record NZ_JACHZQ010000001.1, read on the forward strand.
ATACCGGAATAGGAGGTGTAGGGGAAGGCCGGATAGAGGTGCTCACCGTCCTTGCCGATGCCCTGGTGCAGAGCGCGAACGAAATCGTCGTCGCTCCAGTTGCCGATGCCGGTGTCCTTGTCGGGCGTGATGTTCGGCGAATAGATAACGCCGAAGGGCAACTTGAAATCACGGCCACCGGTGAAGGGCTGGCCGCCGGGTACGGTGTGGCAGGCTTGGCAGTCCGCAGCCTGCGTCAGATATTGGCCGCGGGCGACCAATCCCGGGTCGGCGGTATTTTGAGCCACTGCAAGCGTGGCGCTGACAGCGAACATCACGCCAGAGACAATAGGCGTCGCCAGCCGGGAGAAGAGGGAATGGTTCATAGGCCTTCTCCCTCCCGACGCTCACTGCCCGCTTCCGATCGGCTGAGCGCTGTCTGCGCCAGCAGCGCCAGACCGGCGCCGCCGATAGGGGCGAGGTTGCCGACCACATGCTTGTCGGCACCCTGCGACATCAGTTGCATACGGTCGTAGGGCAGGCGGCGCAGCCGGACGCCGGTGGCGGCAAAGATGGCGTTGCCGAGGGCCGGGGCCGCAGACACCGTTCCGACCTCACCGATGCCACCCGGCTTTTCGGTGTTTTCGGCGCGATAGACTTCCAGCTTCGGTGCTTCGTCGATGCGCAGGATGCGATAGTCGTGGAAATTGCTCTGCACGGTGCGGCCGCGATCGAATTCGATGCCACTGTAAAGCGCCGCCGACAGGCCGAAGATCGTCCCACCTTCGATCTGCGCCACGACGGTATCGGGATTGACGGTGTAGCCGCAATCGATCGCTGCGATGGCCTTGTTCATGCGGATATCGCCCTGTGGCGAGACTTCGACCTCCAACACCAGGGCGCAGAAGCTGCCGAAGGCCTGATGCAGGCTGATGCCGCGGCCGCTGCGCGCCGGCAGCGGCTGACCCCAGCCGGATTTTTCCGCCGCAAGATTGAGCATGGCGAGCGCGCGCGGATTATCCGCCAGCATCTTGCGGCGGTAGTCGACCGGGTCGTCCTTGGCGGCATGCGCCAGTTCGTCGATGAAGCTTTCGATGACGAAGACATTGTGGTTCGGGCCGACGCCGCGCCACCAAGAGATAGGAAAATGCTCCGGCGGGTCCTGGCGGACATATTCGACCAGATGCTTCTCGATCTTGTAGGGCGTTTCCGTCGAGCCTTCGACAGCGTCGCGGTCGAGCCCGTTTTTCGGGAGCGCGCCCGGGGCGTAATGCGCGAGTACCGAGCCGCCTGTGACACGATGCCAGAGCGCGGTCGGTACGCCATCCGGGCCGAGGGAAGCCGAGATGCGATCATGATAGGCCGGCCGGTAGTAATCGTGCCGGATATCCTCTTCGCGCGTCCAGACGACCTGCAGGGGGAAATCGACCTGTTTTGCCAAGGCGACCGCCTGGGCGATCGAATCCGCTTCCAGACGCCGGCCGAAGCCGCCGCCGAGGAGCTGGTTGTGCACGTTGACGCTTTCCGGCGGCAGGCCGGTGATCTTGGCAGCAATCGCCGTGGCCGTGGCCGGTACCTGCGTGCCGCACCAGATATCGCAGCCGTCCGCGCGGACATGGACGATGGTGTTGATCGGCTCCATTGTCGCATGCGCGAGAAAGGGGAGGTCGTAGATTGCGTCGATCCGCTTGTTGTCCTTCTCGATCGCGTCGCGCGCGCCGCCTTCGTCCAGCGCCACGATCGGCGAGCCCTGTTCCAAGCTTTGTGCCAGTTGGGCGTGGATGTCGGAGGAGGAGTGCGCGACATTCGCCCCTTCGTCCCAGGTGATGTTCAGCAACCGCGCTGCCTTCTGCGCAGCCCATGTATTGTCGCCGACGACGGCGACGGCATTATCGATGGTCAACACCTTGATGGCGCCCGGGACGGCCAGCGCCGCCGTGCTGTCGACGGCCTTCAGCGTGCCGCCGAAGACGGGACAGGCAATCACGTTCGCAACTTTCATGCCGGGCACGCGGATGTCGAGACCGAACTTCGCCGTTCCATTGACTTTGGCTGGCGTGTCGAGCCGCTTCATCGGTTTGCCGACGATGCGGAAGGTGGAGGGATCTTTCAGCGGCACATCTGCCGGAACGGGCAGATTGGCGGCGTCGGCGGCGATGGCGGTGTAGGCGATCGTACGGCTGCTTGCGGGATGCAGCACGGCGCCGCGTTCGGCCTTGCAGCTTGCCGGATCGACCTGCCATTGATTGGCGGCGGCTGATATCAGCATGGTGCGGGCACCTGCGCCTGCCTTGCGCAGCGGTTCCCACCAACTGCGAATGGATGTGGAGCCGCCGGTTCCCTGCGAATGGAGCAGGGCGGTGGCATAGAGTTTCGGGTTGGCCGGAGCTGCTTCCAACTGGATCTGGTCGAGATCGACCTCCAGCTCCTCGGCCATCAGCATGGCTTCGGCGGTGTAGATGCCCTGGCCCATTTCGACATTCGGGATAACGAGGGTGATGCCGCTCCTATCGATTCTAATGAGACCGTAGGGGTGGAAGGCAGCGTTGTCGCCTGCACCGACAGCCGCTGCTTCCGCAAGCGCTGCGGCGCGCAGCCTGCCGGTTGCGAGCGGCAGTGCGAAGGAGAGAACGAGCGCGCCCTTCAGCAGCGAGCGACGCGTGGGAGTAAAGACCTGATCGCTCATGCGCTTGCGGCCTCCTTGATGGCGCGGCGAATGCGCTCATAGGTGCCGCAACGACAGATGTTACCGGCCATGGCCGCATCGATCTCAGGGTCGGTCGGGTTGGGAACATGGGCCAGCAGGGCGGCGGCCGACATGATCTGCCCGGATTGACAGTAGCCGCATTGGACCACTTCTTCCTTCAGCCAGGCGGTCTGCACGCGATGGCCGGCATCGGTCTCGCCGATTTTCTCGATCGTCGTCACGTTGCGGTTACTGACAGCGGAAATGGGCAGCACGCAGGAGCGCATGGCCCTGCCGTCGATATGGACCGTGCAGGCGCCGCATTGGGCGATGCCGCAGCCGAATTTGGTACCGGTCATGCCAAGGGTGTCGCGCAGCACCCACAGCAAAGGCATATCGCCGGGCACGTCGACCTCGACGTTATGCCCGTTCACATTCAGTTGGATCATATTGAGGACTCCCCTGGGGCAGGATTCCAAATACCGTGAAGCGGTTTTGGATAAGATCGTGCCAAATCAAACGAATGGCAGGGGAGAAAGATAACACCGAAAACTTCGTTGCCTTTGTTAGTTTTCGTTCAAAGGCTTTGAAGTGTTCATCTTTTTGATCACAATGCAGTGAGCTTTTCGAGGCCTTTGTGCGACCAACTTAGTGCCCGCCGAGCGCATCCTCGGGCGACTTCTTGCGGTGTCCGCTGATTTCTGAGCCGGCAGTGCTCGAGAAGCGGGCATTCCAGACCATTGCGAGAAGCGCGATCAGGGTGACGACGATAAAGGCGACGGAGAAGTCGCTCATTTCGGCGGTCGCATGTTCACGCACATACATCGAGCCATGCAGGGCAAGGGCTGCGACGCAAATGCCGAGCGACAGCATCAACTGCTGGAACGTCGTGTAGAAGCTCGTTGCCGAGCTCATGCGGTCGCGCTCGATCTCGTCATAGGCGATGGTGTTGTAGGCCGTGAACTGGAACGACATGAAGAAGCCGCAGAAGAACAGAATCACGAAAATTAGCGGCAGCGGCCAGTCGGGCCGGAAAGTTGAGCAAAGCCCGTAGCCGAGTGTACCGATCACGCCGAAGATCAGCAGGCTGGTGCGGAAGCCGAGTGTACGCAGGATTCTCAATTGAATCGGCTTCATGGCCATCGAGCCGAGGGCTGTGGCGATGGAGATCTGGCCGGCAGAGGCGGCCGACAGGCCGAAGCCGAGCTGCAGCATCAGTGGAATGAGGAAGGGCGTGGCGCCCTGGCTGATGCGCGTCAGCGAGCCTGCTATGACCGATGCACCGAAGGTCGGCACCTTCATCAGCGAGAAATCCATGATCGGCGACGGATGCTTGCGAGCATGACGAAGGTAAGCGATGCCGAACAACAGGCCGATCGAAATCAGGAAGACGGCCAGATAACCTTCACCTTCGCGGCTCGACATTTCGAAGCCGAATAGCAGAGAGCCGAGTGAGATGCCGGAGAGGACGAAGCCCGACAAGTCGAAGCGGCCGTTCATCGGGCCCTTAACGTCTTCGATGAACATCGTCACGAGGCCGAAGCCGATAATGCCGATAGGCACGTTGATGTAGAAGATCCAGCGCCAATCCAGATAGGTGACGAACATGCCGCCGATCGGGGGGCCGAGAATCGGGCCGACAAGCGCCGGAATGAGCAGCCAGGACATGGCGGACACCATGTCCTTGCGCGCGACGCTGCGCATCAGCACGAGGCGGCCGACCGGGATCATCATAGCGCCGCCGAGGCCCTGGATCAGGCGGGCGACGACGAGGAAAAACAGGGTCGGCGCCTGGGCGCAGAGGAGCGAGCCGACGACGAAAACGGCGATGGCGGTGCGGAAGACCGTGCGCGAGCCATAGCGGTCGGCGATCGCGCCGCTTGCTGGAATGAAGATCGCGAGGCTAAGCAGATAGGAGGTGAGCGCTATGCTCATCGCCGGCGCGCTGACGCCGAAATCTCTCGCCATGGTCGGCAGCGCTGTGGCGAGCACGGTCGCGTCAAGCTGCTCCATGAACATGGCGCTTGCTACGATAAGCGCGATTACACGAAAACTAGGGGCGGCCCGCCGGGTTGGGGCGGCCTGGAAAATCTGGTCCGACATTGTCGGGGATCGCTCTCGATGGCGCGGTGGGGTCCAAAGACAGAACCGCAAGTCTGGTAACAGCGCAAAGGCCGATTGGAACGAGGGCTGTATACTCCCGCTCAGGCGTCATGGCTATATCCGAATTTGCAAATCTTATTGATCGAAATGGAAAAAACGACGCACGTGGGCAGGAATGTCACAGCCGATGAATGCCAGATGAACAGACGGTGATGCTCAGCGGTGGTTGTGTCGATCACGGTCTGTTTTCCCGCGTAAGATGGTGTGTTCAATTGTTGATTTTATGTCAGGAATCTACTGACATAATGGCGCTTAAGTCACGTTCTATCTTGTTGCATAAGGTTTCCGAAACCAAATCGGAGACCGGCCATGAACATCGAAGGGAGTGCATTCCACAGCATTCGCCGCGCGCATGCGATTTTTGCCGCCGGCCCGGCCTGGGCTACCTGACTTCCAACACTTAATCATATCTTCAAGGAGAAGATCATGTTTGCAATCACTGCCGTCACCGGCAAGGTCGGTGGCACGACCGCACGCGCCCTCATCAATGCCGGCCACAAGGTCCGGGCCATCGTTCGCGACCGGGCGAAGGGCGCGGAATGGGAAAGGCTGGGTGCGGAAGTTGCCGTCGCCACTTTCGATGATGCCGATGCGCTGACGCGGGCTTTCGAGGGCACCGAAGGCGTCTTCGTCATGGCCTCGCCGAATTTCGCACCCGATCCGGGCTTCCCGGGCGCCCGCAAGGATGCCGCGGCGCAAGCGGCCGCCATCCAGCGCGCGAGGCCGGGCAAGGTCGTGATGCTGTCGTCAATCGGCGGTCAGCGCACCTCCGGCCTCGGGCTCATCACCCAGGTACACATGCTGGAAGAGGCGCTGGCGCCGCTGACCATGCCGATTGCCATTCTGCGGCCGGCCTGGTTCATGGAGAATTCGTTGTGGGATATCGCACCGGCACGAGAAACCGGTGAAATGGCGAGCTATCTGGCGCCGCTCGACAAGCCTTATTCGATGATCGCCACAGCCGATATCGGTGCCATTGCTGCCAGGACGATGGCCGAGAGCTGGACCGGCCGCCGGGTGATTGAGATCGAAGGGCCGAAGCGTTATACGCAGGCCGAAATCGCGACCCTGATCGGCCAGGCCGTCGGTCGCCCGGTCGTCGCCAAGCCCGTCCCGCGCGCCGAGTGGGAAGAGCTTTTCCGGGCACAGGGCGCGGCTTGGCCTGAGCCGCGCATCGAGATGATCGAAAGCTTCAACTCCGACTGGATCGACTTCGAACCGGCTGGCGTCAACGAGCACGTGGTCGCGCCGACGCCCTTTGAAACCGTGTTGGCCGAGCTCGCCAAGATCGCCTGAGGATCAGTATCCTTCGGCGAGACCAGAACCGGCGCGGCTGTCCATCGCGCCGTTGTAGCGAGCTCCTCCACCCTCGGCGATATCGCTGAGACTCTTGCCGCCGACGAGAATGCCGGCGGCCTGACCCCAGACCGGCCAAGCGCCGCCCACCTGGACATTGTAGCCCATGCCGGTCAGCAGTTTGATCGTGTCGGGAGACAGCGCGTAGGGCTCGGTATAGACGTTATCCGGCAACCACTGATGATGGATACGCGGCGCGTCGATCGCCTGCTGAATATCCATACCGAAATCGACGACGTTGACGATCGCCTCGAGGGTGATGGTAATGATGCGCGCGCCACCCGGGCTGCCGATCACCATGAAGGGCTTACCGTCCTTTGCCACGATCGTCGGGCTCATCGAGGAGAGAGGCGTCTTCTTCGGCTGGATGGCGTTGGCCTCGCCTTGCACCAGACCATAAAGGTTTGGCACGCCCGGTTTTGAGGTAAAATCGTCCATCTCGTTGTTGAGCAGGATGCCGGTGCCTGGCGCGACCACGCCGGCGCCGAAGGAGCCGTTCAGCGTGTAGGTTACGGCAACCGCATTGCCGTCGTTGTCGATGATCGAATAATGCGTCGTCTCATGGCTTTCGCCGAGGCCTTTAGGCATCAGATCCTTGGAGACGCCGGCGCGATAGGAATCGATGCTGTCGCGAATCTTCTTGGCGTAGTCTTTATCCAGCAGCTTGCTGACGGGATTGTCGACGAAATCGGGATCGCCCAGCGCGGAATTGCGGTCGACATAGGCGTGGCGCATGGCCTCGACCATGAGATGCACGGTGTCGGCCGAACCGTATCCGGTATAGGAAAGCGGATAGCCTTCCAGCACGTTGAGGATCTCGCAGATGATCACGCCGCCGGAAGAGGGTGGCGGCGAGGAAATGATCTCGTAACCGCGGTAATTGCATTTGACCGGATCGAGCTCGCGGACCTTGTACTGCTCGAAATCCTCCTTTGCCAGGATGCCGCCCTTGTCGTGGCTGGCCTTGACGATGGCGTCGGCGGTTGACCCCTTGTAGAAGCCGTCCGGGCCTTGTTCCGAAATGCTGGAGAGGGCCGCGCCGAGCTCCGGCTGAACCAGGCGGTCGCCGGTGGAAAAGGGAGCGCCGTTCGGCTTGGTGAAGATCGCGGCCGTGGCTGGATCGCGCGACAGCCACTTCACGCGCTCGTTCAGCTGGGCAGCATCGGCCTGGTTCAGCGTAAAGCCTTCCTTGGCGTAGCGGATCGCCGGCGCCATCAGTTCCTGGCGGGTTTTCGTGCCGTATTTCTCGCGGGCCGTCTCGAAGCCCATGACGGAGCCCGGCACGCCGACGGCGAGATAGCCGTCCGTGCTTGCGCCTTTGACGACATTGCCTTTGTCGTCGAGATACATGGTTTTGGTCGAGGCGAGCGGTGCGCGTTCGCGGAAATCGAGGAAGGCCGTCTTGCCATCCTTCAGCCGGATGGTCATGAAGCCGCCGCCGCCAATATTGCCGGCGGTCGGATAGACCACAGCCAAGGCATAACCAACCGCAACTGCGGCATCTACGGCGTTGCCGCCGCTCTTCAGCACGTCGACGCCGACATCGGTCGCCAGATGCTGGGCAGTTACCACCATCCCGTGCTCAGCTTCGACCGGCTGTGGCGCGGCGGCTTGAACGGTGGTGATGGAAAAGAGCCAGAAGGCGAGGATGGTGGCTGAAGATATCGCCCGTTGGCGGAAATGGCGCATGATGGTCCCTCCCGAAAATCAGGTTTCGCTGTAAGGGAGCCTATCGGAAGCGTTGTGTCCAGTGGCGTTGCGCAATTTCTATTGCTGAAATTCCGCGAGCGCCCGCCGCATTGGCGCGTCGGAAACCTGGATCGGCCCGGAGAAAGGCACATCCAGATCGAGGATCAGATAAAGCGAAGCGGAAATTAGAAAGGCGGAAAGGACGAACATCGTTACGATGACCATGTTGCGCGGCGCACGATAACCGAAGCTGGCGAAGATCAGGATGAGCCATGCAACCAGCATGACGATCAGCAGCGGCGGAATTGACCCTTCGGACTGTTCGACAAGCACCCAGCGCTGCTCGACGATTTTCCGAAATTGTTGGCGGGCATCAGCCCAGAGCGCGGCTTGTTGGTCATCCGCTGGCTTGATGGCGTTCAAGCTCTTGCCGACGCTTTCCAGCATCGCCTCCGAGGTTCTGTCGCCCCTGACCAGTGGGTCTTCTGTGGTTTCGTCGACATTTACGGCACGTCGCACATAGGTGATCAAGCCTTCATGCACATCGTTCGCGGCAGGGCCGATTTCGCGGGCCGTTCTGTCGAAGAGGATCAAGGCGGTAGCATAGGCATGAACGTTGTGGTCAATTGCTTCGAAGGTGTTCTTCGCTGAATTGATCATGAGTCCGAGCACCAGCGACGTCATGACGACGAAGATATTGGCAACCAGCCGCACGGTAGTGTTCGTGTCTTCCTGACGATGGTGCGGGGCAAGCTTTCCATAGGTCAGCAAGGTTCCGAGCGAGGCACCGACCAGGCACACAAAGATCAGTGCCGCGACAATAATTTCGTGCATGAAACCCGCCTCCCGCTTCCAGCACAGTTTGCCGATTTGCCATCGCGCGATCAATCCACCGCCCAATTGGGTTATACCTGCCGATTCGGACTAACCTCACAGAATTAGATGGAAATTGCGCAACCGATCTTTCGTATTAGAACCCTTTAAAATCATAGGGATAAGCGCTATTTCGCACTCGCAATATTTCTTTGATCACAGCAGTCTACTTTAGGTAAGGCCTCATCGAGGCGGAAGTATTGCGTGGAGAATTGACATGACCGTCACGAAACTTGAGCAGTGGAAGAACGAACGCGACAATCAGCCGAAAACGTTCATCATCGCCAGGAAGACGCATGTCGTCGAAATCGAATGTGTGCATTGTCACCGCCACTTTTTCCGATGGATCTCGACGGCTCCGGCCTATTGGCGCTGTGAGGATTGCGCCACAACCAGTCATTGATCCGCCGGTCCTGCAGGTCAGCGGATCAAAATAGCGCGGAAATCGTTGACGTTAGTGCCGGTGGGGCCTGGGACGAAGAGGTCGCCGATCGCGTTGAATGCCGACCAGGCGTCGTTGTTTCTCAGCATCTCAGCAGGTACCAGCCCAGCCTTGCGCAGCCGCGCCACCGTGCTCGCGTCGGCAAAGGCGCCGGCATTGTCTTCGCTGCCGTCGATACCATCGGTATCGGCAGCCATGGCGTAAATGCCGGTGTGGCTGTCGATGTCGATCGCCAGCGACAGCAGGAATTCGGAGTTTCGCCCGCCCTTGCCTTTACCCGTCAGCGTCACGGTCGTCTCACCACCCGACAGCAACACGATCGGCTTGGCAAAAGGCCGGTTGCGATGAAGGATCTCGCGGGCGACGGCGGCATGCACATGCGCTGCCTCGCGCGCTTCGCCTTCGATCGCATCCGAAAGAATAGCCGCCTCGATGCCGGCCTGGCGCGCCACTTTGGCCGCAGCCTCCAGCGAGACGCCGGCGGATGCGATGACATGCACTTCGTTGCGTGCGAAGCGCGAATCATCCGGCCGCGGTGCATCGGCTTCCGGCTTTTCGATATGCGCGAGGACGGCGGCGGGCAGTTCGATGCGGTAGAGACGGATGAGGTCGAGCGCTTCGGCGCGCGTGCCGGCGCCGGGCACGGTCGGACCGGAGGCGACGAGAGCCGGATCGTCGCCTGGAATGTCGGAAACCACCAGTGAGACGACCTTTGCCGGATAGGCTGACGTTGCGAGGCGGCCGCCTTTGATGGTCGACAGATGTTTGCGGATGACGTTCATTGCCGAGATCGGCGCGCCGGACGCGAGCAGCGCCTTGTTGACGGCGATCTCGTCAGCAAGAGTAAGGGCGCCTGCCGGGGAGGGCAGTAGCGCCGAGCCACCGCCGGAGATCAGAGCGATCACCAGATCGTCCTCGGTCAGTCCCTCGACGAGCTTCAGCAGCCGCCTGGAAGCGACGAGGCCGGCCTCGTCCGGAACAGGATGGGCGGCTTCAATGATTTCGATGTGTCGGCAGGGAGCGGCAAAACCGTAGCGCGTCACCACCAGTCCTTGCAGCGGGCCGTCCCAGCATTGCTCCAAAGCGGCTGCCATCTGTGCCGATCCTTTGCCGGCACCGATGACGATCGTCCGCCCTTTTGGTTTTGCCGGCAGATGGGTGCGGATGCCGGTCATGGGATCGGCGGCGCGAACGGCTGCATCAAAGAGGGAGGTGAGGAAGGTGCGGGGATCGGAAACGGTCATGTCGAAATCTACCTGTCTGCGATGGGCTCTAGCCATTTGGTGGCTCAACTGACGCGAACACGCAAGGCCTGGTAACGCCGATTGTGTCGGGCGAGGTGAATCCCTATGTTTTAAGCAGCAGTTTCAACGATTTTACCTAAGGGATTTTCGATATGGCCGAATTGAAGGTGAAGACGAGACAGACGGGCGCTACGGCAACGGTCGGCCGCACCGGCCTTCCACATGTGACGTCGGTGACGGGCGGCGAGATCGATATCGTCACGTCGCCATCGCAGCCGGGCTTCAATCCGCTCGACCTGCTTTATTCGTCGCTGTCCGCCTGCCTCGTCCTTAGCGCCCGCATGGCTGCGAGCAGCCTCGGCGTGCTCGACAAACTGACGGAAGTGACCGCCGTCGTGACCGGCGAGAAGGCAACGGAAGGGCTGTCGCGCGTCGAAAAATTCAACATCGCCTTCACGATCAAAGGCGACTTCGGTGACGAGATCCGCAATGCCATCGCGCACGCCGCCGAGGATGAGATCTGCACGGTCAGCAATACAATCCGAGGAAATCCGAAATTCGAGACGGTGATTTCGGGGTGATTTCACCGTTCGGGCAGCTCAAACCCTTCGAGATATGGTCCAAGCTCGGGATCGACATCCACTTTCACGACGTTGTTGTAGACCGCCGTGGCGATCATGATGCCGGCGAAAGCCACGAGGTTGGCGAGAGTCGGTTCATCATAACGTGCCTTCAATCGGTCCCATAATTCTTCCGGCACGGCGTTGGAATCCCTGACGATGGCGTTGCCGAAATCGATCAGCAGCGCCTCGTCTTCGGTCGGCACGATCGTTTCCGGCTTCAGGCCTGCGTTGATCAACGCCCGACGGAAGAAACCGATCGGAATAGTCGAGCGGCTTTCCAGCGATATCGCGTGGCAGAAAAGCCAGACCGCGCGGTCGTCCAGCGCCGGGCGCAGTTCATCGCGTAGCGTGAACCATTCGGCATAGATACGGTGTGCCACTGGTGAGTGCAGCAGCGTCCGCTTCATATTGGTCATGCGGCCGCGTAGCTGGACTTCGCGATCATGTTCGGCGCGGACGGCTTCGGAGGCGGTGTCGTAATCGATCGGCGTGATATGGCTCATCGGCTTTGTCTTTCACTGCGCCGCTTTGGAAACCGGTGTAAAGAAGCGATTCTGCGGGCGCGGCAGGCCGAGATGGTCGCGCAATGTCGTGCCCTCGTATTCGCGACGGAAAATGCCGCGGCGCTGAAGTTCCGGAACGACGCGTGTGGTCACGTCCTGCAAGCCCTGCGGCAGGAAGGGGAAGATGACGTTGAAGCCATCGGACCCTTCTTCATGCAGCCATTGTTCCATCTCATCGGCGATCGTCTGCGGCGTGCCGATGAAAGCGAGTCCGGCATAGCCGCCAAGGCGCTGAGCAAGCTGTCGCACGGTCAGCTTCTCTTCCTCAGCCAATGCGATGACGCGCTCGCGGCCGCTCTTGCTTGCGTTGGTTTCCGGGATTGCGGGCAGCGGGCCATCAGGATCGAAGGCGGAGACATCGTGACCGAGCGCGATCGACAGGGAGGCGATGGCGCTGTCGTAATGCACGAGGCTATCGAGCTTGGCGCGCTTGGCCTTGGCCTCTTCGATGGTATCACCGACAACGATAAAGGCGGCGGGAAGGATCTTCAGATGATCCGGATTACGGCCGATATGCTTCATCCGGCCCTTGATATCGGCGAAGATGGCTTTGCCGTCGGCGAGATTGCGCGGGGCGGCGAACACCGCCTCCGCCGTTTCGGCGGCAAGCTGGCGACCGGCATCTGATTGTCCGGCCTGGACGATCACCGGCCAACCCTGTGGGGTGCGGGCAATATTGAGTGGTCCGCGCACGCTCAACTCCTCACCCTTGTGGGCAAGTACATGCATCTTTTCTGGATCGAAGAAGATGCCGCTTTCGACATCACGAAGAAAAGCGTCGTCGGCGAAGCTGTCCCAGAGGCCGGTGACGACATCATAGAACTCGCGGGCGCGGTGATAGCGCTCGCCATGCTCCATATGTTCGTCGAGGCCGAAATTCAGCGCCGCGTCCGGATTGGATGTCGTCACGATATTCCAGCCGGCGCGACCGCCGCTGATATGGTCGAGAGAGGCGAAGCGACGGGCGATGTGGTAGGGCTGGTCGAAGGTGGTGGATGCCGTGGCGACGAGACCGATCTTTTCAGTGACGGCGGCAAGCGCCGAGAGCAGCGTGAAAGGCTCAAAGGATGTCACGGTATGGCTGCGCTTCAACGCCTCGATGGGCATGTTCAGCACAGCGAGATGATCGGCCATGAAGAAGGCATCGAATTTCGCCTGTTCAAGCGCCTGCGCAAAACTCTTGATGTGCTTAAAATTGAAATTCGCATCCGGATAGGAGCCCGGATAGCGCCATGCGCCGGTATGCAGGCTGACGGGGCGCATGAAGGCCCCTAGCTTCAATTGCTTCTGTTCAGTCATGGGTCCCATCCCTCTCGAACATCACTGGTTCACGGCGGCATATAAGAAGGCGCCCGGCGTGAAGATCCCCTTCGACGTAGGAGCGCTGTCGGCGCATTCAAAGAGCCGATTTCATTTATTTGATCGGTTCCTGGGAATTTTCATCCAACACCGCTTTCCACATCGGTCTGTTGGGCAAAAACCCTGACGAGCCAGTCGATGAAGACGCGCACACGTGGGGAGAGCTGGCGGCTGCGGGGATAGAGCATCGAGACAGGCGTCTTCGTCAGCGGAAAGTCCTTGAGGACGTGAACCAGTTCGCCGGATTTCAAGGCGTATTCGGCGTGATAGCGTGGCACTTGAATCAGGCCGAGGCCGAGCTTGGCCGCTGAAAAATAGCTTTCGGCGGCATTGACTGAGACCGTTGCGGGCAGGGTGATATCGCGCACCGCGCCGTCGACGACGAATTCCAACGGCAGCAATCCGCCTGTGGCCGAAGAGCGGAAGCCGACCATGCGATGGCCATCGAGACCTTCCGGATGGAGAGGCATGCCGAAGCGCTCGATATAGGCGGGCGCAGCTAGCGTGATTTCCTCCAGCAGAGCGACTCGGCGGGCGATCATGTCAGTATCCTGCGGTGTGCCGACGCGTAGCACGCAATCGATGCCTTCGCGGATCAGGTCGACGAAGCGGTCGCCTTCCGTCATGTAAAGCTCGATCTCGGGATAGGTTTCGAGGAAAGTCGGCAGGTTCGGCAGTACGAAATGCCGAGCCAGAGTGCCGTGTACGTCGACGCGCAGAAGGCCCTTGGGCTTGGCACCGGCAAAGGCACCCTCGGCGTCTTCTATATCTGATAGAATGCGCAGGCAGCGCTGGTAATACGCCTCGCCGTCAAGCGTCGGGCTGACATGCCGCGTCGTTCGTTGCAGCAGGCGAACGCCGAGCCGCGCCTCCAGTTGTTTAACGGCATCCGTCACGGTGGAGCGCGGCAGACCGGTGTCTTCGGCCGCCAGCGTGAAGCTGCGCCTTTCCACGACGCGGGAAAACACCCGCATGGCATCGAATCTGTCCATTTTTATTTGTTCGGCTATTTCGGATAGTGATGTCAAATAATGGCTGATTATCCGCTGTCTGAAAAGAGGCATCTTCTTCTCATCGAAACGCGCTGCGGCGCAGACACAGCGAAGGATGAAGACAATGACGAACAATTCCAATAAAGTAGCTATCGTTACCGGCGCATCGCGAGGCATTGGCGCCGCTGTTGCGGAACGTCTCGCCCAAGACGGCTTCACCGTCGTCATCAATTACTCCGGCAGTGAAGCCGCCGCCGAGGAGCTGGCCCGCAAGATTGAAGAAAAGGGCGGCAAGGCGCTGACCGCCAAGGCAGACGTTTCCGATGCCGAAGCCGTGCGCCGCATGTTCGACGCAGCCGAGGCCGCTTTCGGTGGCGTCGACGTCCTGGTCAACAATGCCGGCATCATGCAGCTCGCCAAGATCGCCGATGCAGACGACGCCCATTTCGACCGGCACATCGCCATCAATCTGAAGGGTACGTTCAACACGCTGCGCGAAGCCGGCAAGCGTCTGCGTGACGGCGGCCGGATCATCAACTTCTCGACCAGCGTCGTCGGGCTCAAGCTTGAGACCTATGGCGTCTACGCTGCCACCAAGGCCGCCGTCGAAACGTTGACCGGCATCATGTCCAAGGAAATGCGCGGCCGCTCGATCACGGTCAACGCCGTCGCTCCCGGTCCGACGGCCACTGACCTCTTCCTCAACGGCAAGAGCGACGAGCTGATCGACCGCATGGCCAAGATGAACCCGCTGGAACGCCTGGGCACGCCGGAAGACATCTCCGCTGCCGTCTCCTTCCTTGCCGGCCCGGATGGCAGCTGGATCAACGGCCAGACGTTGCGCGCCAACGGCGGCATGATCTGAGCCTCCCAAGCAGCGGCGACGGGACAAGCCCCGTCGCCAATAGCCCATATCGACCTGAACCCATTTCACCCATTCGCAGCATAGCCATTTCGAAAAGGAACACGATCATGAGCAAGCAAGTTATTGTCATCACGGGTGCATCGAGCGGCTTCGGCGCTCTCACTGCCCGCGCTCTCGCCAAGGCCGGCCACACTGTCTACGCCACCATGCGCGAAACGGAAGGCCGCAACGCGCCGCAGGTGGCGGAAGTGGCCGCTTTCGCCAAGGAAAACGGCGCTGACCTCAAGGCCGTCGAGCTAGACGTTGCCTCGGACGCCTCCGTCGAGGCCGGCATCGCCAAGGTTATCGAGCAGGAGGGCCATATCGACGTCATCATCCACAATGCCGGGCACATGTCCTTCGGTCCGGCGGAAGCCTTCACGCCGGAACAGTTCGCCCAGCTCTACGACATCAACGTCCTGAGCACGCAGCGCGTCAACCGCGCAGCGCTTCCCCATCTGCGCAAGCAGGGCAAGGGCCTGGTGGTCTGGGTGTCGTCGTCCAGCACCCGCGGCGGAACGCCGCCGTACCTCTCGCCCTATTTCGCCGCCAAGGCTGCCATGGATTCGCTCGCCGTCTCCTACGCCTCCGAACTGACCCGCTGGGGCATCGAGACCGCCATCATCGTGCCCGGTGCCTTTACGAAGGGCACCAACCACTTTGCCCATTCCGGCTCTCCCGCCGACAAGGCGCGTGCTGCCGAATATGACGATGGCCCCTATGCCGGCGTTCCGGACCAAGCGCTGAAGGGTCTGGCTTCGCTGGAGCCCGCCGATGCCGACGCCGCCTCGGTTGCTGTCGCCATTGTCGATGTCGTCAACATGCCCTACGGCACGCGCCCGTTCCGCACTCATATCGATCCGTCGGAGGATGGCGCGGAAATCGTCAACGGTGTCGCCGACCGTGTCCGCGCCGAACTTTTCCGGCGCATCGGCCTGGAAGACCTGTTGAAGCCGCATGTGAAGGGTTGAACCGGCCGTCCTGCCGCACCATTTAAACGCGTCAAATCGCCGCTTCTGTTCCGCAGGAGCGGCGATCATTTGTTTTGATCGGACTATTTTGTGTTGTGCGGCATTCCAAGCCTATAAGTTTCGTATTAAAGCGAACCCTTTCTGAGTCAGGAGATATCCATGAACGATAAGGACATTGGCGAAATCGCCTCCTGGCTCATGCAGAGTGGCCTCAAAGGCATGGGCGAAGCCGACATTCTGGCCGGGTTCTGCGAGGCATGCCGCCAGCGTGGGCTAAACGTCGACCGCGCCATGGCGCTGATGGATACGCTGCATCCGGTCTATGAAGGCCGTGCCTTCCGCTGGGACGGCAACCAAGTGATCGAACGCGAGTTCGAATATGGTCCGTCGCATCAGGGGATCGCTGCCGAGAACTGGCTGCGTTCCTCCTTCTATCATTTGCTGGAGTCAGGCGGGGACGAGGTGCGTCGCCGCATCGGTTTTGGCGACCCGATCGATTTCTTCGGGCTCGATACGCTGAAGACTGATGGTCACACCGACTACCTCGCCATGGTGCATCGATTCGAGGAAGGGGGCACCATCGGCGAGATGGATTGTTTCTATTCTCATTTCGCTACCGCCTCGGGAGCGGGTTTCCTCGACGAGGACCTGCGCGTGCTGCGCAAGCTCACACCGGCTTTGGCATTGGCGATCAAATGCACCGCCATGGGTCGTATCGCCCGAACCATCGCCGAGGTCTATCTGGGCGAAGACGCCGCCCGGCAAGTTCTCGAGGGCAAGATCACACGCGGTAAGGCCGAGCGCATCTCGGCGGCGCTGTGGTTTTCCGACCTCGCCAACTATACACGGATCTCGGACACGGCCGAGCCCGATGAAATCATTCCGATGCTGAATGCTTACGCCGACGCTGTGATTTCCTCGATCCACGAGGCCGGCGGCAATGTGCTGAAACTGATCGGCGACGGCACGCTGGCGATCTTCAAGGCGCGCGATGCAGGTGATGCCTGCGCTGCGGCGCTGATGGCGGAATCGCTGCTGCGCCAGCGGTTGCGTGATCTCAATGCCCAACGGCAGATCGAGGGCAGACCAGTGACCGACGTCTATCTCGGCCTGCATATCGGCGATGTCTTCTACGGCAATATCGGCAGCATGGACCGGCTTGATTTCACCGTCATCGGCCCGGCAGTCAACGAGGTCAGCCGCATTGCCTCCATGTGCCGGTCGGCCGACCGCAATATCCTGATGTCGTCGAATTTCGTTGCGGCACTGTCGTCCAGCCAGAGCAACGATCTCGTCTCCGTCGGCCGCTACGCGTTGCGCGGCGTCAACCGGCCGCAGGAGTTGTTCACGTTGCTGTCGTCAGCGGCGTGATGGTTTTCACCGGCGGCCGGCGACGAACATCGGGCCGCCTTTGTGTGGCGGAAAACCGTAGCCGTTGATCATCACCAGATCGATGTCGCTGGCGCGGGCAGCTATGCCCTCGGTCAGGAGCGCATCGCCCTCAGCGGCCATGGCTTTCAGCAACCGGGTGACGATCTCGTCTGCAGTAAAGCTCTGAGGTGCAATGTCCTTTTCGGCGCGGGCAGTTGCGATCATGGCCGTGACTTCGGGGTCGACGGTACGCTTGCCATCGGGATAGGCATACCAGCCGCGTCCAGCCCTCTGACCGAAGCGGCCGGCTTCGCAGAGGCGGTCGGCGATGGCGACATAGCGGGCGGCGGGATCGCGCGTTGCCGCCTGGCGTTTGCGCCGCGCCCAGGCAATTTCGAGACCAGCCATGTCGTAGACCGCAAAGAGGCCCATCGGGAAGCCGTAGGCCTCCAGCGCCGCATCGATCTCATGCGGCAATGCGCCATCCTCCACCATGAATTCAGCCTCACGGCGATAGGCGGAGAAGATGCGGTTGCCGATGAACCCCGCGGTGACGCCGCAGACGATGGGGAGTTTTCCGAGGCCCTTGGCGAAGGCGAGAGCGCTCGCCAGCACATGCGGCGCAGTCTTTTCGCAATTCACCACTTCCAGCAATCGCATGATATTGGCAGGCGAGAAGAAGTGCAGGCCAACGATGCGCTCGGGATGGGCGGTTGCGGCAGCGATGACATTTGGATCGAGGTAGCTGGTGTTGGTCGCAAGGATCGCGTCGGCGCGAACAATGCCGTCGAGGCGTTGGAACAGCTCGGTCTTGACGGCCAGATCATCGAACACAGCCTCGATGACGAGATCGGCTTCCGCGAGCCCTTGCGCATCGGCGACGACCGCCAATCGGCCCAGGCGATCATCCCGACCTGCGATATCGAGGCGGCCTGATTGCACGGCTTTGTCCAGGATGCCAGTAATCCGCTCGCGGCCCTTTTGAGCGGCTTCCTGGGTTTGCTCGATGCCAATGATGCGATAGCCGGCGTTCAGCGCAGCCACCGCGATGCCGGAGCCCATCAGTCCGGTACCGACGATGCCGACGGTTTCGATCTTGCGTGGCGCGACGTTTTCCAGGCCTTCAACCTTGCCGGCGGCGCGCTCTGCGAAGAAGACGTGGCGCAATGCCGCCGCCTCTTCGCTGTCGCGGAGTTCGACAAACGTGCGGCGCTCTTCGGCCAGCCCTTCCGCCAGGGATGTCGCGGCGGCAAGGCGAACGAGACGGACAGCTTCGGCGGGGCCACGCTGACCGCGCGCCTTGCGAAGGGCTTCTGCGGCTGCCTTGTCGATGGCTTCCGTAGATTCTGGCGGGACGGGCAGCGTGCCGGTGCGCCGCAAGGGGGAATCGGCTGCGCTCCTGGCAATGGCAACAGCGGCATCGATCAGTGAGCTTTCGATAAGGCTATCGATGATACCGAGCTTGCATGCTTCGTTGGCCGAGACAATGCGTCCGTTGGAGATCAGTTCGATGGCGGCGACGGTGCCGATCAGGCGCGGCAGGCGCTGCGTACCGCCGGCACCGGGAACGATACCGAGTTTGACTTCGGGCAAGCCGATTTTCGCAGAGGGAACGGCATCGCGCTCGTGACAGGCAAGCGCCACTTCCAGGCCGCCGCCTAGAGCCGCACCGTTAATGGCGGCGACGACGGGTTTGGAAAAATCTTCGATCCGGGCAATAACTTCCGGCAGCAACGGCTCGACTGGCGGCTTGCCGAATTCCTTGATGTCGGCCCCGCCGATGAAGGTGTTGCCGGCCCCTATCAATACGACGGCGGCGATCGCGCTGTCTTTCTCGGCGTGACCGAGCGCCGCCATCAGGCCGGCGCGGACATCGGCCGAGAGCGCGTTGACGGGCGGATTGTCGATGGTGACAACGAGAACGCCATCCGTCAGCGTCGCCGAGATAGTGTCCGAAAAGCGCAATGCCGACATGGTTCGTTCAACCTAGCTAGGTGATCCTATTCCGGAATGACGGCGGTCGCCTGGATCTCGATCTTGGCGCGATCCTCGACGAGGGCGACGACCTGGACGGCGGCCATGGCCGGAAAATGCCGGCCGATGATCTCGCGATAAACCTGGCCGATACCCTTGAGATTGCCCAAATATTCGCTCTTATCGGTGAAATACCAGGTCATCGAGGTGATGTGCTGCGGCTTAGCACCGCCTTCGGCGAGGATGGCGACGACGTTCATCAGCGTCTGCCGCACCTGCTCGACGAAATCGTCGCTTTCGAATTCGCACGCGGCGTTCCAGCCGACCTGGCCGCCGACGAACACCATGCGGCCGGTCGCCGCCATGCCGTTGGCATATCCGATCGGTTTGGCCCAGCCTTCAGGTTGCAGGATGGTGTGCATCGGTCGTCTCCAGATGAGGGGTCAGTGCGGCACGGATATCGTCCGGCCATGCAAGCGATTGATGAGTGTCGAGGGAAGTGGAAACGACACGATGTCGAGCGGTCCACAGGACCTGGCCATTCGCCGAGACCTGATGTTCCAGATCAAGCGAGGAGCGACCGATGCCGCGCACCGCCACCGCAAAATCGAGTTCGTCGCCCTGAAAGCCGGGTCGCATAAAGGTCACATCGAGCCGCACGGTCGGCACGCCGATGCGGCGGTTACTAACCAGTGTCTTCCAGGGGAAGCCCAGAGAGGCAAAATAGTCCTCCAGCACCCCGACGAGGATGTTCAGATAGGACGGAAAATAGGCGATCCCCGAGGGATCGCAGTCTCCGAAGCGCAGAGGTCTGGTGGTTTTGAACGCCACGGCCGGCCTCAGTTCGAAAAAGCGGCGATGCCGGTGATGGCGCGGCCGAGGATGAGGGCATGAATGTCGTGGGTGCCTTCGTAGGTATTGACGACTTCGAGGTTGACGAGATGGCGGGCGATGCCGAACTCGTCGGATATGCCGTTGCCGCCGAGCATGTCACGGGCCGCACGGGCAATGTCGAGCGCCTTGCCACAGGAGTTGCGTTTCAGGATCGAGGTCAGCTCCACCGGCGGATGGCCGTCTTCCTTCATCCGGCCGAGCCGCAGGCAACCCTGCAGGCCAAGGGTGATCTCGGTCACCATGTCGGCAAGCTTCTTCTGGATGAGCTGGTTGGCGGCCAATGGCCGGCCGAACTGCTTGCGGTCCAGCACATATTGCCGCGCCTTGGCGTAGCAATCCTCAGCCGCTCCTAGAGCACCCCAGGCGATGCCGAAGCGGGCCGAGTTGAGGCAGGTGAAGGGACCTTTGAGACCCGATACGTTCGGCAGCAGGTTTTCTTCCGGCACGAAGACATTGTCCATGACGACTTCGCCGGTAATGGAGGCGCGCAATCCCACCTTGCCGTGGATGGCGGGGGCGGACAGGCCCTTCCAGCCCTTTTCCAGGATGAAACCTCTGATAACGCCGTCTTCGGTCTTCGCCCAGACGACGAAGACATCGGCTATCGGCGCATTGGAGATCCAGGTCTTGGCGCCGGTCAGGCTGTAGCCGCCATCGACTTTCTTGGCGCGAGTCACCATCGAGCCGGGATCGGAGCCATGGTTCGGTTCGGTGAGGCCGAAGCAGCCGATCCATTCGCCGGTGGCAAGCTTCGGCAGATATTTCTGCTTCTGCGCCTCGGAGCCGAAGGCATTGATCGGCACCATGACGAGCGAGGACTGCACACTCATCATCGAGCGATAACCGCTGTCGACGCGCTCTACCTCGCGGGCGATCAGGCCATAGGCGACATAACCGAGGCCGGCGCCGCCATATTCGGGAGCAATCGTCGGGCCGAGCAGGCCGAGTTCGCCCATTTCGCGGAAGATCGAAGGATCGGTCTTCTCATGGCGGAAGGCGTCGAGAACGCGGGGCGCCAACTTCTCCTGCGCATAGGCATGGGCCGTGTCGAGCACCATGCGTTCGTCATCGCTCAACTGCTCCGTCAGCCGGAACGGATCGGCCCAGTCGAAAATCTCGCGGCTCATGCTCGTATCTCCCATCAATTTGCCTTCAGAAGTTCGCGCGCGACGATGAGTTTCTGAACCTCCGTCGCACCTTCGTAGATGCGAAGCGCGCGAATTTCCCGATAGAGTTTTTCCGTTATCTCTCCCGCCTTGACGCCACGGCCGCCGAAAAGCTGGACGGCGCGGTCGATGACAGCTTGCGCGGTTTCCGTGGCCGTCATCTTGGCCATGGCCGCCTCGCGCGTCGTCGGCAGGTGCTGCACGTCGCGACGCCAGGCCGCCCGATAGGTGAGCAAGGCCGCGGCGTCGATGCCGGTCGCCATATCGCCGAGGGCGGCTTGCGTCAACTGGAGGTCGCCAAGCGTCGCGCCGAACATTGGCCGCGTGCGGACATGCGCCAGCGACTCGTCCAGCGCCCGCCGCGCAAAACCAAGGCTCGCGGCGGCAACGGAGGCGCGGAAAATATCGAGGGTGCGCATCGCAATCTTGAAGCCTTCGCCCGGCGCGCCGAGGCGCCGCGAAGCGGGAATGCGGCAATTCTCGAAACGGATCGTCGCGAGCGGATGCGGCGCAATCACCTCGATGCGCTCAACGATCGAGAAGCCCGGATCGTCGGCAAAAACGACGAAGGCGGAAATGCCACGTGTGCCCGGCGCCTCGCCTGTGCGGGCGAAGACGGTATAGACGTCAGCGATGCCGCCATTGGAAATCCAGGTTTTCTCACCGTCGAGGACATAGTGATCGCCATCGGTACGGGCCGCACAGCTCATCGCGGCGACATCCGAGCCGGCGTCCCTTTCCGACAATGCAAAGGCGGAAAGCCAGTCGCCGGCACCAACTTTCGGCAGTACGGCGGCGCGAAGCTCGGGCGAGCCGGAAAGGCCGATCGCGCCTGTGCCGAGGCCCTGCATGGCGAAGGCGAAATCGGCAAGGCCGTCATGCCAGGCGAGCGTTTCGCGGGCGAGGCAGACGAGGCGGGAGTCAATCAGCGGGGCGCTGTCTGATGTACCGGTCGCGGCCGCAAGGAGGCCGGCGTTGCCAAGCGCCTTGACCAGCTTGCGGCAGGCACTGTCGACATCCTTGTGGTCAATGGCTGCCATAGTCGGAGATTTGGCGAAAGCGTCCACTTCAGCCACGAATTCCCGGTGGCGTTCATCGAAGAACGGCCAATCCAGATGGTCCCGGGTCGGACCGGGAAGGCTTGATACAGCGGACATTGCCTCAATTCCCCTGGAATTCAGGCTTGCGCTTGGCGGCGAAGGCCTCGAAGGCGCGGCGGAAATCCTGGGTCGCCATGCAGACTGCCTGGGCCTGCGCCTCGGATTCGATCATCTCGTCGATCCCCATCGCCCATTCCTGGTTCAGCATGGTCTTGGTCATGCCATGCGCGAACCATGGCCCATCGGCCAACGAACGGGCGAGCTTGACGGCTTCCTGCTCCAGATCGGCGCTGGCATGCAGGGCGTTGTAGAATCCCCAGGCATGGCCTTCGGCTGATGTCATCGAACGGCCGGTGAACAGCAATTCGGCGGCGCGGCCCTGGCCGATGATGCGGGGAAGGATGCCGCATGCGCCCATGTCGGCGCCGGCAAGGCCGACGCGCGTGAAGAGGAATGCGGTCTTGGCTTCGGGCGTCGCAAGGCGCAGATCGGAAGCCATGGCCAGGATGGCGCCGGCGCCGGCGCAGATGCCATCGACGGCGGAGATGATCGGCTGCGGGCACTTGCGCATGGCCTTCACGAGATCGCCGGTCATGCGGGTAAAGGCGAGGAGTTCCGGCATGGCCATGCGGGTCAGCGGCTCGATGATTTCGAAGACATCGCCGCCGGAGGAGAAATTGCCGCCCGCGCCAGTCAGCACGACCGCGCGGACGTCGGAGGCATAGGCGAGATCGCGGAAGAGGTTGCGCAGCTCGGCGTAGCTCTCGAAGGTCAGCGGATTTTTGCGTTCCGGCCGGTTCAGCCGGATCGTGGCGACGCGGCCATCATCGCTGACTTCCCAGAGGAAATGTTGCGGCTTGTAGTCTCTGAAGGGCTTGAGATGGCCCTGCATCGTCATGTCCCGATCGCTCATCCCGCTAAAACCTCCCCACCGGCAACCGCGATTGCCTGTCCATTGATCGATGCCGCGGCCGGCGACGCCAGCCACAGAACGGTGTCGGCAACCTCCTCGGGCTTGACGAGCCGTCCCTGCGGATTGGATTTGGTGAATTCCGAAAGCGCCTGTTCCGCCGTGCGTCCTGTCTTGGCGACGATGGTGGCGATCGAGCGTTCGATGATCGGCGTATCGGTGAAACCGGGGCAGACCGCATTGACCGTGATGCCAGTCTTCGCCAGCTCCAGCGCCAGCGAGCGCGTCAGGCCGACGACGCCATGTTTGGCCGCGACATAGGCAGAGACATAAGCGTAGCCAGTCAGACCCGCCGTCGAAGCGATATTGATGATGCGGGCGCCGGCTCCATACGCTTTGAGATCGGGTAGGGCGGTTTGCGTTACCAGGAAAACACCGGTGAGATCGACCGTCAGGACGCGGTTCCACATGTCCAGGCTGGTCTTCTCGAAAGATGCACTCGGTGCCTCGCCGGCATTGTTGACGAGAATATCGACAGGGCCGAATTTTTCGCGGGCAGCGTTCAGCCCGCTGGCGATTGCCTCGACGCTGGTCACGTCGAAGCCGTCGACGACCACGGCGTTCGCGCCAATCTCTGCAGCGACGGCCTCAAGCGGTTCTCTTCTCCGCCCAGCCAGCGTCACGCGTGCACCTTCGGCCGCAAGTGCCCGCGCAATCGCGGCGCCAATGCCGCTGCCGGCGCCGGTGATGAGGGCGTGACGGCCCGCGAGTTTGTCGGTCGACGTCATCGGTTCCTCACTTCGCCGGCGCGGTGGAGGCCGCGCGGGCAAGGTTGGTTTCGTATTGCGTCTTGCCGGAGAGATATTGCTTCGGCCAGGGGATTGAGGTCAGGCCGATCTTGGCGGCTTCATGCAGCGACCAGGCGGGGTCGGCTAGATGCGGGCGGGCAACTGCGCAGAGATCGGCGCGGCCGGCGGCGATGATCGAATTGGCATGGTCGGCCTCCGAGATCGCACCGACTGCAATGGTCGGAATGCCGATCTCATTGCGGATCTTGTCCGAGAAAGGCGTCTGGAACAGGCGGCCATAGACCGGCTTTTCCTCTTTCGACACCTGGCCGGATGAACAATCGATCAGGTCCGCACCGGCTTCCTTGAACATGCTCGCGAAAATCGCTGCATCCTCCGGCGTGTTGCCGCCGTCCGTCCAGTCATGGCAGGAAAGGCGGACGGACATGGGCTTGTCCTCCGGCCAGATAGCACGCATGGCGTGGAAAACCTCCAGGGGATAACGAGCGCGGTTTTCATGGCTGCCGCCATATTCATCCCCGCGCAAATTGGTAAGTGGCGACAGAAAGCTCGACAGGAGATAGCCGTGGGCGCAGTGCAGTTCCAGCCAATCGGCGCCAGTGGTAATCGCCAGTTCGGTGGCGCGCACGAAATCGGCCTTGACGCGGTCCATGTCGGCACGGTCCATGGCCTTCGGTACCTGACTGTTCTTGAGATAGGGGACGGCGGAGGCTGAGATCAGCGGCCATTCGCCTTCGGCAACCGGCTGATCGATCCCCTCCCAAGCCACTTTCGTTGCCCCCTTGCGGCCGGCATGACCGAGCTGGATGCCTACCTTGGCTGCGCTGTTGGTATGGACGAATTCGACCAGCCGCTTCCACTGTGCCGCTTGTTCCTCGTTCCAGAGACCGAGGCAGCCGGGTGTGATACGGGCATCGGGCGTGACGCAGGTCATTTCCGCGAACACCAGACCAGCACCGCCGAGGGCGCGTGAGCCGAGATGGATGATGTGGAAATCGTTCATAACGCCGTTTTCCGCCGAATACATCGCCATCGGCGAGACGACGATGCGATTGATCAGCGACACGTCGCGTAGCTGATAGGGCGTGAACATCGGCGGCAGGCAGCGGTCGTTGCCGACTGCAAGGCCGGATTTCCTGGCGAACCAGCGCTCATAGCCTTCCAGCCAGTTTTTATCGCGCAGGCGCAGGTTCTCGTGGCTGATGCGCTGCGAGCGGGTCAGCATCGAATACATGAACTGCTCGGGTTCCAGCGTGTCGGCATAGCGGCGACCAACCACTTCGAACCATTCCATGGCGTTGCGCGCCGCATTCTGGATGCGGGCGACGTCGACGCGTCGGATCTCCTCATAGGTCTCGAGAACCGCCGGTATCTTGTCCTTGCTGTGCCCGTGAATCTGGAATTGCCGGGTCAGTTCGATAGCGTCGTCAATGGCGAGTTTGGTGCCGGAACCGATGGCGAAATGGGCGGTGTGGGCAGCGTCACCCATCAGCACCACATGCGAATTGCCGTTGAAATGGCTCCACTTGCCGCAAATCAGCCGGTTGAAGTTCAGCCAGGCGGACCCGCGGATATGGCGGGCATTGGTCATCAGCGAGGCGCCGTCGAGCACTTCCGAGAACAGGTGCTCACAAAAGGCGATCGAGCCGTCCTGGTCCATCTTGTCGAGGCCGTGGGCGAGATAGGCTTCCTCGGTGGTTTCGACGATGAAGGTCGAGGTCTTGTCATCGAACTTGTAGATATGCGCCTGGAACCAGCCATGCTCGCTCTTGCGGAAATCGAAGGTGAAGGCGTCGTACTGCTTATTGGTGCCGAGCCAGATATAGCGGTTCGGGCGCGTGATCATGTCCGGCTGGAAGACTTCGGGGTAGTGATTGCGGATCCGCGAGTTCAGGCCATCCGAACCAATGACAAGGTCGGCGTCGGGAAAATCGAGGTCGGAGGTGACGTCGGTTTCAAAGATCAGCTCGACGCCAAGCGCTTCGCAGCGCTTCTGCAGGATATTCAACAGCTTCTTGCGGCCGATGCCGACGAAGCCGTGGCCGGAGGTGCGCTGGCGCGTGCCCTTGAACCAGACTTCGATATCGTCCCAATGATTGAAGGCATCCTCGATTTCGGCGGCACTTTCCGGGTCCCATTCGCGCATCGACACCATGGTGGCATCGGAGAAAACGACGCCCCAGCCGAAGGTGTCATAGGGGCGGTTGCGCTCGACGACCTTGATGGAATGCTCGGGGTGCAGCTTCTTCATCAGAAGCCCGAAATAGAGCCCCGCGGGTCCGCCGCCGATACAGACGATTTGCATCGCTTATCCCTCCTGTGACGCCAAAGTCGGGTCACTCGAATTATTTAAGTTTAAAATATCTTGTCGGCGCCGTTCGTCAAGAGTTGTCTTGCGGGATTCTCCGCACGAAATACGATCCTGATGGCGCAACGAAATCAAAATACGCTTTTGAATCAATGCATATCCAGTATTATTTTAGGCTTAAAATTTCTTGCTTGAACATTTGCTTCTTCGGTGCAATCATTTTCCACAATGCTGCACACGCTGCCGGGAGATCGGCGTTGGGCGGCGAATTGGGTCGAGAAGAACGCGGGAGCGAGCCATGCTTGGACCGACTGGTCATGCCGATACATTCACGCGGGACAACCTGCCGCCAGCGGGAGAATGGCCAGAGCTATTGATGGATGGCTTCGACTATCCCGAATGGTTGAATGCCGGTGTCGAGCTCAGCGACCGCATGGTCGAGCGCGGCTTCGGCGATTATGTCGCGCTGATCGGCAATGGCCGCCGGCGGACCTACAAGGAACTGGCGGACTGGACCAATCGCATCGCTCATGCGCTCGTCGAGAATTTCGGCATCAAGCCCGGCAATCGTGTTCTCATCCGCTCGGGCAACAATCCGGCAATGATTGCCTGCTGGCTGGCGGTGACCAAGGTCGGCGCCGTCGCGGTCAACACCATGCCGATGTTGCGAGCGGGTGAGCTTTCAAAGATCATCGACAAGGCAGAAATCTCATTCGCCCTCTGTGATACGCGGCTGCTGGAAGAACTCGTTGCGGCGGCTAAGGACAGCCGGTTTCTGAAGCAGGTCGTCGGCTTCGACGGCACCGCCAATCACGATGCCGAGCTTGATCGTATCGCGCTCAACAAGCCGGTGCGTTTTGAGGCGGCAAAGACGGGGCGGGATGATGTGGCGCTGCTCGGATTCACCTCGGGGTCGACGGGCGTTCCCAAGGCCACCATGCATTTCCATCGGGACATCCTGATAATCGCCGATGCCTATGCCAAAGAAGTGCTGCAGGTCACACCCGATGATGTTTTCATCGGCTCGCCGCCGATAGCCTTTACCTTCGGGCTTGGCGGTCTGGTCGTGTTCCCGTTGCGATTCGGGGCATCGACGGCGCTGCTCGAAAATGCCTCGCCGAAGAATATGATCGAGATCATTCAGGAATACGGAGCGACGATCAGTTTCACCGCTCCAACCGCCTATCGCGCCATGCTCACGGCGCTGGAGGAGGGGGCGGACCTTTCTTCCCTCCGCGTTGCGGTTTCCGCCGGCGAGACGCTGCCGGGCCCGATCTTCGAAGAGTGGACGCGAAAGACCGGCAAGCCGATCCTCGACGGTATCGGCTCGACCGAGTTGCTGCATATCTTCATTTCCAACCGGGTTGATGATGCCAAGCCCAACTGCACCGGCAAGCCGCTCGCCGGCTATGAGGCGCGCGTCGTTGACGATGACATGAACGACGTCCCGTGTGGCACCATAGGCAAGCTCGCGGTTCGCGGCCCGATCGGTTGCCGCTACCTCGCCGACCACCGTCAGCCCGATTATGTCAGGGATGGCTGGAACCTGACGGGCGACAGCTTCATCGAGGACGAAGATGGCTATTTCCATTTCGCCGCGCGCTCTGACGATATTATTCTTTCGGCTGGCTACAATATCGCCGGGCCGGAAGTGGAGGCGGCACTTCTATCGCATTCCGACGTGCTGGAATGCGCCGTCGTCGGCAAGCCGGACGAAGATCGTGGCCATATCGTTCAGGCGCATGTGGTGCTGATGCCCGGCATCAGCGGGTCGGATCTGCTGGTGAAGACGCTGCAGGATCACGTCAAAACAGTGATCGCGCCTTATAAATATCCCCGGTCGATCCTCTTCGTGGACGCTTTGCCGAAGACGGAATCGGGCAAGATCCAGCGCTTCAGACTTAAATAGCCAGCTTAGGCTGCATCCTCCTGTTCGGTCTCGCGGCCGAGCCAGGTCGGGTCGATTTCCGGTAGCGGAATGGCGTCAAGCAGCATGCGGGTATAGCCGGAGGCGGGCGCGGCAAAGACGCGGTCACAGTCTCCTTCCTCCACCACCCGGCCGTGGCGCATCACATAGACGCGGTCGCAAATGGCGCGAATGACGGAGAGATCGTGGCTGATGAAGGCCATGGATAGGCCGAGGTCGCGAGAAAGCTCCTTCAGCAAGTTCAGCACCTGCGCCTGGGTCGAGACATCGAGGCCGGAGACGATTTCGTCGGCAAGCACGAAATCCGGTTCGAGCAGGGCGGCGCGGGCAATGCCGATGCGTTGGCGCTGGCCGCCGGAAAGTTCATGCGGATTGCGATCGAGACAGGTCTGCGGCAGCGTCACGCGTTCGAGGATCATGGCGACGCGACGTTCGGCAGCCTGCCGGTCAGTTTCCAGCCCATGCAGCAGCAGCGGTTCGACCAGGATGCGGCGGATCGTATGGCGCGGGTTGAGCGAGGCCATTGGGTCCTGGAAGATCATTTGCATGCGCCGACGTAGCGGCCGCATCTCGGCGTCCGGCATATGGGTAATGTCCCTGCCGTCGAAATGGATCGCACCGGCGGAGACGTCGACCAGCCGCAGAAGCGCTCGGCCGAGCGTCGTCTTGCCGGAACCGCTTTCGCCGACGATCCCCACGGTCTCGCCGCGACGGATATCGATATCGACGCCGTGCAGCACCTTGTTGCCGCCGTCAGCCGGGCCAAAAAGACGGCGCTTGGCGCCGTAGGTGACGCCGAGGCTTTTCGCGGAGAGGAGGGTCTCGGACAAACTCATTTTCCGCTCTCCCGAATACCGATTTCACGGCGCAATTGTTCGAAGACCACCTGCGGCACCGGCGTCAGCCCGGCGTCGGGCCGGTCATAGCGCGGGCCGGCGGCGATGAGGGATTTTGTATAGATGTGTTGGGGATTGCCGAGTACGTCTGATGTGCGGCCTTCCTCGATGACCTTGCCGGCGTAAAGCAGGGTGACAGTATCGCAGATCTGCGCGACGACGCCGAGATCGTGGGTGACGAAGATGACGGCTGTGCCGTGCGCCTCCTGCAGGCCGCGGATCAGCCGCAGGATCTGTTTCTGCACCGTGACGTCGAGAGCCGTGGTCGGCTCGTCGGCAACCACCAATTTCGGTTCCAGCGCGAAGGCGGCGGCGATCAATATGCGCTGACGCATGCCGCCAGAAAGCTCGTGCGGATAGGCGCGCAGCACACGTTCGGCATCGCGGATATGCACTTCCTCCAGCAATTTCAGAGCCCTTTGCCTGGCATCGCGCGACGACAGGCCGCGCTTCAACCGCAAGCCATCGGTCAGTTGTGCTTCGATACGGCGGCCGGGATTGAGGGCGGTTTGCGGGTCCTGCGGGATCAGCGAAATCTCGTTGCCCATGATGTCGCGAAGGTCCTTGGCGGACAGCTTCAGAAGATCGCGGTTTTCAAACAGAATGGAGCCGTTGGTAACGCGCACCGTGCGCGGCAGAATACCGAGCAGGGCTTTGGCGATGGTCGATTTTCCGGCGCCGCTTTCGCCGACGAGGCCGCGGACTTCGCCGCGTTCCAATGTCAGCGAGACGTCTCGCAGGATCGGCGCGCCACTATCCCGGTCGGAGACGGCGTTCAAGCCAGTGATGGAGAGAAGTGGCCCGGTCATCGGCGCATCACCGGATCGAGGGCGCGGCGCAGGCCGTCGCCGAGCTGGTTGAAGGCGAGCACCGTGGCGAAGAGGGCGATGAGCGGCACGACCAGCACCCACCAGCCTTCATAGATGATCTGTCGTCCCTCGGCGATCATGCCGCCCCAGGTCGGCGTGTCCGAGGAGACCGACAGACCGACAAAGGAAAGGATGGCTTCGACGATGACGGCGATGCCCATTTCCAAGCTGACGAGGGCGATCAGAACCGGCGCAACGTTCGGCAGGATTTCGCTGAATAGGATTTTCGCGCGCGAGAAGCCGATCGTGCGGGCGGCGGTGACATAGTCCATTTGAGCCTGCGCCTGAGTTTCGGAGCGCACGACGCGGCAGAAGCGCGTCCAGTCTATGATGACGATGGCGGCGATGACCGAATGCACGCCGGAGCCGAAGACGGCGACCAAGAGGATCGACAGCAATACCGGCGGAAAGGCCATCCAGATATCGACAAGGCGGGAGATCACCTTGTCGATCCAGCCGCCATACCAGCCGGCGACGAGGCCGAGCAGCGTGCCGATCAGTGCCGCCAGCCCAGCCGCGACGAAGGCGACGATGAGGGCGACGCGCGAGCCGAAGATGGCTCGGGACAGCACGTCGCGGCCAAGATCGTCAGTGCCAAGGAGAAAGCCCGGATCGGAACCGTCGAGCCAGACAGGCGGCAGGGTGCCCGACATCAGGTCCTGCTCCAGCGGGTCTTTCGGTGCGATATAGGGCGCGAAGATCGCAAGGACGATCAGGATCAAGATGAAGCCGCCCCCGAAGATCACCTTCGGTTCCGACAGCAGCGCGCGCAGGCGTCTGGCGGTGCGGGACGGCGGTTTGGGTGAGGCGGTCGCAGCGACGTCAGCCATGGGCGAGCCTCGGATTGAAGGCAGCCACCAACAGATCGACAGCCAGATTGATGAGAATGAAGAGGGCGCCGAAAACCAGCACAAGACCTTGGATCAGCGGCAGGTCGCGATTGATAACGGCGTCGATCGCCATGTTGCCGATGCCGGGATAGGCGAAGATGCGTTCGACGATGACGGTGCCGCCGATCAGGAAGGTGAATTGCACGCCTGTGAGTGCGATCGTCGGGCCGACAGCGTTGCGGAGCGCTTCCTGCAGCACCAGGCGCAGGTTCGACATGCCTTTGAGCTTGGCGAGCAGGATATAGTCCTGCACCATCGCTTCCGAGAGGGTCGCCTTCAACACGCGAGCGATGATGGCAGCGAGCGGCAAGCCGAGCGCCAGCACCGGCATGACCATGTGGGCGGCGATATCGGCTGACATCTGGAAGCGGAGGGTCACCAGGCTTTCGATGAGATAGAAGGATGTCGCGAATTGTGCATCGATGCTCGGATCGATGCGGCCGGAGAGCGGGAAGAGCGGAAAGAGAACGCCGAGGACCAGGACGAGGGCGAGTGCCCAGACGAAATCCGGGACGGCGAGAAAGAGGCCGTTGAGGCTGTCGATGATGGACTCCAGCGGTGTGCGCCGGACAAGCGTGCCTATAACCGCCACTGTACCGCCCAGGAGAACGGCAAGGACGAGGGCTGCAAAGGCAAGCTCCAGCGTCGCCGGCAGGCGCTCGCCGAGCAGGGAGAGAACGTCACGCTTCAAGGAGATCGACGTACCGAAATCGCCTGTCAGAACCGATTTCAGCCAGATGCCGAACTGCACGGGCAGGCTGGCGTCAAGGCCATAATGGGCACGGAGCGCGGCGATATCGGCGGGAGTTGCGCCCGGCGAAATCATCATCGCAATCGGATCGCCAGGTACGACGCGCAGTAGCACGAAGACGATCAACGCCACGCCGAACAGCGTTACCGCGGCCATGATCAGGCGATTGAGAATGGAGACTGCTAGCATTCGTTATGGATTCCGATCGCGCTTGCTGGTGGCGATGGAGAGCCTCAAGCCCCTCATCCGCCCTGTCAGGCACCTTCTCCCTGTGCCTACGGGGAGAAGGGGATAGGCGCACCCACAACCGTCCCCTCCAGCTATTTGCTCAGACGAGCGTACAGAGGCCGTCGCCTCTCCCCGCCTGCGGGGAGAGGGCCAGGGTGAGGGGCGAAACTCGCCCCATCAAGCCTTCGAAACCAGCGTCGGCTGCAGGGCACCCGAAACATTCGGCGTCACCTTTAGGCTCGACTTATAGACGATCGGCTGGACATATTGCAGTAGCGGGATCACGTAGCCCTGCTCGGCGATGTATTTAATCACCGCTTTCCAACCTGCGATGCGCTTCGCTTCGTCCTTTTCGACCCAAAGCGGCCCCATCATGTCGTCGACATCCTTGGTTTTCCAGGCCGAGTGCGGCGAAGGGCCAAACATGGCGAAGCCGGTGGAGGTCGTCGGATCGCCGATGGCGTTGCCCCAGTTGTAGAAGGCAGCCGGACCGAGCTGGTGTGCAGCACGCAGCTCGAAATGCTTGGCGATTTCGTAGACTTCGATGTCGGCCTCGATACCGACCTTGCGCCACATGCCGACGATCGCCTGGATCATCTCATAATCCTTCGGCTTGAAGCCGCGGGTGGTCTTGATGCTGAACTTCACCGGCTTCTCCGGCGAATAGCCGCTGGCGGCCAACAGCTTCTTCGCCTGGTCCGGATCGTAAGGAATTTTGACCGAAGGATCGTAGGCATCGTATTCCGGCGCCTCCAGGGTCGAGAGCGGCTTACCGTAGCCGCGCAGCAGGCGCTTGATGATCGCTTCCTTGTCGATCGCCATGTTGGCGGCGAGGCGGACGTTCTTGTCCAGCATCGGATCGACATTGCTGATGAAGATCATGCCGATATCGGAGATCGGCGTGGCGACCCCGGCAAGGCCCGACTTCTTCTTCAGGCGGTCGAAATCCTCATAGGGGATCTCGAGCGTCACGTCCGAGGAGCCGGATTCGATCTCGGCGACGCGGCTTGTTGTATCCGGCACGAATTTGAAGATGACGGTATCGAAGGCTGGCTTGCCGCCGAAATAGTTGGGGTTGGCTTTCAGCCGCAGGTAGGAATTGCCTTCATAGGCATCGACCATGTAGGGGCCGGTGCCGACGGGCTTCTTTTCGAAGCCTTCCGCACCGACCTTGCTATAGTATTCCTTGGGCAGGACATAGCCGGTGAGGAAAGCCATCCATTTGAAATAGGTGGGCTCGAAGCGGACGACATCGCCGGTGATGCGATTGCCCTCTACCTTATAATTGTTGGCCGTAGACCAGATGAACTGGATCGGATTGCCAGTCTCCTGCTTGGCGGCGCGTTCCAGCGACCAGACGATGTCGTCGGGCGTGAATTTGGAGCCGTCATGCCAGGTGACGCCCTCGCGGACGTCCATCCAGACCTTGGTCTTATCGTCGTTCCAGCCCCAGGCAGTGAGCAATCCCGGCTGGAACTTCAGGTCAGGGCCTTGGCCGATATATTGGTCGAAGACCGAGCGATAGATCGCCTGGATGGTCGGATTGACCGCCGATGGACCGGTGGTCGGATCGAAAGAGGGCAAATTGACGTTGAAGGCAATGGTCAGCGTGCCGGCTTCGGCGGCTTCCACGCTCGTTCTGCCTGCGAGAATTCCAGTAATGAAAGCAGCTGCGCCGAGGCTCAATGCCTCGCGCCGAGTAAGCGTTGTCATGGTCACTCCGTTCCCCTGTTAAGTGGTAGAAAAGCATGAAGCCCGCCTGCCACTGGCGATTTATTTTCGGAATGTTTTAATCTTAAAATAAGGCTTTTGAACCGGCAAGCGCTTTCTCAGGACATTTCGCAGATTCCGGCACGGCTTTTTGATCATGGATTTCGACAAGGAAGCCCATAATTTATGCATCTGCATATATGTACGTTCGTCATTTATGACTTAAAATGGTATTTTTCGATACCTCAACCCTGTGTATGGCTCTGGCAATAATATGGATCGCAGAGTTTCCCATTTGTTCATTGACAGTCGGACGAGGTTCAAAATATGATTTTGCAAATGATTTAAGAACAAGCCCGATAGGGCAAAGGGGTAACTTCGATGGCCGAACGGTCGTTTGCGCGCGAAGTCGAGGATCTCAAGCTCGGGGAAGGCGATATCTTCCGCGGCGAAGGCATTCTCGCAATCACCAAAGCGTTGTTGCAGTCCGGTGTTTCCTATGTCGGCGGTTACCAGGGATCTCCGATTTCCCACCTCATGGATGTGCTGGCCGATGCCAAGGACGTGATGGAGGATCTGGGCGTTCATTTCGAGACTTCGGCTTCGGAAGCCGCCGCTGCCGCCATGCTCTCGGCCTCGGTCATGTATCCGGTGCGCGGCGCCGTCACCTGGAAGTCGACGGCGGGCACTAATGTTGCATCCGACGCGCTCTCCAACCTGTCGTCTGGCGGCGTCACTGGCGGCGCGCTGATCATCATCGGTGAAGACTATGGCGAAGGCTCCTCGATCATGCAGGAGCGCAGCCACGCCTATGCGATGAAGTCGCAGATGTGGTTGCTCAATCCGCGCCCGAACCTGCCGTCGATCGTTCAGGCGGTCGAGGAGGGGTTCGAACTGTCGGAAGCCTCCAATACGCCGGTGATGCTGCAGGTCGGCATCCGCAGTTGCCATGTTCACGGCCAGTTCGAAGCCAAGGACAACAAGCGGCCGGCCTATACGCTGAAGCAAGCGCTGGAAAATCCGGTCCGCGACGTCAATCGCATCGTGCTGCCGCCGGCCTCCTTCTTGCATGAGAAGGAGAAACTGGAGAAGCGCTGGCCGGCCGCTGTCGAGTTCATCAAGAAGCGCCAGCTCAACGAATTCTTCGGTCCGTCCGAAGGCGAAGTCGGCATTATCCTGCTTGGCGGCATGTATAATGGCGTCATGCGCGCGCTGCAGCAGCTTGGCCTTGCCGATGTCTACGGCAACTCCGCCGTGCCACTCTACGTCCTCAATGTCGCCTATCCGTTGATCGACGATCAGATGGCCGAGTTCTGCGCGAACAAGAAGGCCGTGCTGATGGTCGAGGAAGGGGCGCCGGAATATATCGAGCAATCACTCAACACCATCCTGCGCCGCCGCGACATCCAGACCAGGGTTTCCGGCAAGGATGTGCTGCCGATGGGCGGTGAATATACCTCGCCGGTGTTGATGAAGGGCATCAAGAACTTCCTTGAAACGCATCAGAGAGTATTGCTCGGCAACCAGCCGCCTCTGCCGGACCCGACGCCTGTTCTCAACGACCCGAAGGTCAAGGCGCTGGCCGAAGTCGTGCCGCCACGCCCGCCGGGTTTCTGCATCGGCTGTCCCGAACGGCCGATCTTCGCGGCGATGAAGCTGGTCGAAAATGAACTCGGCCAACATCACATCTCCGGCGATATCGGCTGTCATCTCTTCTCGATCCTACCGCCTTTCAATATCGGCAGCACGACGATGGGCTATGGTCTCGGCCCCGCCGCCGCTTCCGCATTCAACGTCGCCGCCGATAAGCGTGCGATCTCGGTCATGGGCGACGGTGGCTTCTGGCACAATGGCCTTGCCACCTCGGTCGGCAACGCCGTCTTCAATAAGCAGGATGGCGTCATCCTCGTTGTCGACAACTACTATTCGGCGGCGACCGGCGGCCAGGATATCCCGTCATCCCGCGCGCTCAACCCGCGCCGCAAGACCAACAATTCCATCGTCAATGCCGTCAAGGGCATCGGCGCGACCTGGGTTCGCCAGATCGATCGCACCTACGATGTCGGCAAGATGCGCGACACGCTGCGCGAGGCGCTGACCTCGAAAGAGCCGGGTCCGAAGATCATCGTCGCCTCGTCGGAATGCATGCTGAACAAGCAGCGGCGCGTGAAGCCGCAATTCGCCAAGGCGGTGAAGGACGGCAAGCGTATGGTCAAGGAGCGCTTCGGCGTCGATGAGGACGTGTGCACGGGCGATCACGCCTGCATCCGTCTTTCCGGCTGTCCGTCGCTATCGGTCAAGCATACGGACGATCCGCTGAAGGACGATCCGGTGGCAGCGGTCGACAATAATTGCGTCGGCTGCGGCAATTGTGGCGAAGTGGCGGAGGCTGCCGTCCTCTGTCCCTCCTTCTACCGTGCCGATATCATCCACAATCCAACCGGCTGGGATCGCTTCCTTGCCCGCATGCGTGCCGCCGTCATCGGCTGGCTGCAGGCCCGCCGTCAGGCTGGCCGCATCGTTTTTGCGGATTGAGGGATCGATATGAACGAGCATGTCAGCATGACCGATATAGGTTCCAATCGTCTGTCGACCGACAAGCCGCTGTCGCTTGCCATCCTCGCAATGGGCGGGCAGGGTGGCGGTGTTTTGGCCGATTGGATCGTCGGGCTTGCCGAAGCCGAAGGCTGGATGGCGCAGACCACCTCTGTGCCCGGCGTCGCGCAGCGCACGGGCGCGACGATCTACTATATCGAAATGTTGCCCGCCCGTGACGGTCACGCGCCGATCTTTTCGCTGATGCCGACGCCCGGGGATGTCGATGTCGTCTTGGCGGCGGAGCTGATGGAAGCCGGCCGGTCGGTGCTGCGCGGCCTCGTCACGCCCGACAAGACGGTGCTGATCGCCTCGACCCATCGTTCTTTCGCTGTCGGCGAAAAGGAGAAACCGGGAGATGGGATCGGCAATCCGGAAGTGGTGGTCGACGCGACGGATTTTGCCGCCAAGCGCACCATCGCCTTCGACATGGAGACGCTGGCCGTCAAAAACGGCAGCGTGATTTCCGCCGCGATGTTCGGTGCGCTCGCGGCCTCGGGAGCACTGCCTTTCGCTAAACAAGCTTTTGAAGCCATGATCCGCGCCGGTGGCAAAGGCATAGAACCCAGCCTGAAGGCGTTCAATGCCGCTTTCGACCGCGCCAAGGACAAGCCGCGCGATGCGGTTTCCGCGACGCCGCCAAAACATTTCGACGCCTTGCCGGAGACGGCGGGCCACCCGGCGCTCGACCGTCTGGTGCATCGCATCCGCGCCGAATTCCCGCAGGAAGCGCGGCCGCTGCTGTTTGCCGGCGTCAAGAAGCTCACCGACTTTCAGGATCCGGCCTATGCCGACGAATACCTGACTCGTGTTGCAGCACTCTACGCCCTGGATCGCAAGGCAGGCGGTGCGGCCAAGGATTTCGCCTTCACCGTGCAGGCGGCGAAATATACCGCGGTCGCCATGGCTTATGATGATGTCATCCGCGTCGCCGATTTGAAGGTGCGCGCTTCGCGCTTCGATCGCGTGCGCAAGGAAGTCGGCGCCAAGGACGACCAGATCGTCTATATGACCGAATATATGCACCCACGCATGGAAGAGGTCTGCGGCACCTTGCCGAAAGGCCTCGGCCTCTGGATCGAGAGCCGGCCCAACCTCTTCAACCGTCTCGATCGCATCGTCAACAAGGGCCGTCGTGTGCAGACGGGCACGCTCTTCTGGTTCCTCGGGCTTTACATCGT
Source organism: Rhizobium sp. BK313 (assembly GCF_014193655.1). GTDB lineage: Bacteria > Pseudomonadota > Alphaproteobacteria > Rhizobiales > Rhizobiaceae > Rhizobium. The sequence goes on from NZ_JACHZQ010000001.1 coordinate 60,958, forward strand.
CTCAGCGCTGCGCCGGACCCGCCGCGGTACACTGCGCCATATGCGTGAAGTCGAGCATCGCGAAGCCTGGCTCGCAGCCGCCACCAATCTTCTCAGCGTGAATTACGACCTCGCCGTCGAAGTCCTCAACAACCGCCGTCTGGTCAAAGGCTATTCCGACACGCATGCGCGTGGTCTGTCGAAGTTCGATCGCGTGATGTCGGCGCTGTCGATGCTGCGTGATCGTGACGATGGGGCTGCGTGGATGAAGCGGCTGAGGCAGGCGGCGCTGCTGGATGAGAACGGCATTGCGCTGGATGGGGCGCTGAAGACGGTGGCGACGCTGTGAGTCCATTCACCTCTCCTCGAGGAGAGGTGAATATCTCAAATCTCATGCTTGCGAATATTATGCAACACCTTGTGCAGCGTCGAGATAAACGCCCGGTACTCCGTCTCTTCCACCCCATCGAACATCTGCAAAAACAGATCGTACATAGTCGGCCAGACCTTTTCGAAGGCAGCGCGGCCTTCTTCGGTGATGGAGACGTCGCGGATGCGCATGTCCTCAACGCGAGGCTGGCGGCGGATGAAGCCTTGCTGCTCCAGGGAGTCCAGCGTGCGGCTCATCGTCGATTGTTCGGTGACGGCAAAGACGGATAGTTCGTTGATGGTGACCGAGGAAGAGACGCTGAGGACAGCGAGAGCGCGCATCTTCGCGGTCGTCATGTCATATTCGCGCAGCTCTTCCGACATGTTGATGTTCCAGCGGGCCATCAGCCGGTTCATCAGATAGGGGGCGAAATGATTGAGCCCGATTTCGCCCATGGTCGGACGTTTTCCGGTGCTCTCCTGGCTACGCCGTAAAACGGTGCCTGAAAACCGCTCCTCCATTGGACGATATCTCCCTGTGGAATCTTATTATTTTAACGATGATGCAAGCAGGAAGCCCGAGCCGCCGCCGAGCCCCGGACCGGGATGCGCCGAAGCACCAATGTGGTATAGGCCTGCTACATGGGTGCGGTGGTTAACAGACGACTTGAAGGGGCGCCAGAGGAAAAACTGGTCTATGCCGCAGTAGCCGCCATAGGGGTCGCCACCAACGAGATTCATGTTCATGGCTTCGAGATCTGCGGGTGAATAGCAGCGCCGGGCGAGCTTTATGCCGGAGAAATTCTCGATATGGCTTTTGAGCAGCGACTCGATGCGATCGGCATAGCGCTCGCGCACCTCTTCCGTCCAGCCGCCGTCCGCCGGTATCGTGATCTCGCCCGCCGCATCGCCCTTGATATGCCGCGGCGCTTCTGGAAGCTGCAGCCAGAGGATCGATTTACCTTCCGGCGCACGGCTGGGATCGAAGGAGGTGGGCTGACCGACGCAGATGGTCGGTTCAGCCGGCAGCAGCCCGCGTTCGCATTCATTGGCCGCGCGCGAAACGCCGTCGAGACCAGGCGTCAAATGAAGAAGCGCGACCTTGCCAAGCTCGGCATTGGCCTTCCAGCGCGGCGGTTCCGAGAGCGCGTAGTGGATCTGCATATTGCCCTTGCCATAACGATAGCGGGCAACCCCGGTCTTGACGTCGGCCGGAAGCGTCGTCGGCCAGTCTTTCATCAGCTGCTCGTAGAGCTGGTTTGGCGTCACCGAGCAGATGACGCCGGCATTGGCTTTCAGCGTTTCGCCATTGACAAGCTTGACGCCGCCGGCGCGTCCGCCGGGACCAGGAGTGACGCTTTCGACATCGGCGCCGGTGCGGATCTCGCCGCCATTGTCCCTGATCAGTCGTTCGAAAGTAGCGAGCAGCGCACTCGCGCCGCCTTTGACGACCGGAGCGCCCGCGAGCTCTATGGCAAAGCCGATGACCTTCAGCATTTCAGCCGAATAGGCGCTTTCCGGCCCGAGGCCGCAATGCAGCACCCAAGGCGCCCAGAGCGCGTGTATATCTTCCGAGCGATAGGTGGTTTCGAGGTAGCCCCGGGCTGGCGTCAACGCGTCGCCGAACCAGGCGGCGAGCTTGCGCAGGCCGCGGCCCCAGCCTTGCCTTGCGACTGTCCTCAAAGTAGGGCCTGACCAAAGCGCGCCGCCAAGCAACGAAAACAGGAAGGGGGCGTCGGCGCCGAGCGCATCCATCTCGCGCAAAAACGTCTGGCCGTCGCCGAGCGACAGCTCATCGAAAGTGGCGATGTTCCGCCGCCTGTCTTTCGAGAAGATGACGTGGGAACCATTCGGCTTCAGCACGCCGGTCGGCAGATCGGCATGCGCGAATTCGAGGCCACGGGCCTCCAGATCCCTGCCGATGGCGCCGTAGGCCGGCGACGTGAGGAACAGCACCATCGTCGTTGCCATGACGTCATGGATGAAGCCTGGCTCGGTGACCTCCTCGCTGCGCAGGCAACCGCCGATGCGGTCGTTGCGCTCGAGGACGAGCACCTTGCGGCCCTTCTTGCCCAGCATGGCAGCCGCGACCAGCGCGTTGATGCCGCTGCCAACGATAATGTAGTCATGGTCGCTCATGCCGCCGCCCTGGGCAAAGAGGAATGCAAGAAAGGGCCAAAGCGTCCCCGCGCTCCGACCCTTCCTGGTCCATCAGGCAATCAAGGCCAGCGCGCGCACCGGGGAGCCCGTACCCTTGACGAACTTCAGCGGCGCGGCGATCAACACGGCGCCCTTGGCCGGAAGCTGATCGAGGTTGGAGAGGCTGGCGAGACCGTAGCGGTTGTTCTTGTGCATCAGGTTATGGGCCGGGAAGGGCGGGTTCATGCCGCCGGCGGAACCGGCGTCGGTGCCGATCGTTTCCGAACCCCAGCCGATGATGCCCTTCGTCAGGAGATATTCGATCGCCTCAGCGGTCGGGCCCGGCGAATGCGGGCCGTTTTCGTCGGCGTTGAGGAAGGTTTCGGACGAGCCGTTGCGCTTGTACCAATCGGTACGCAGCAGCACCCAGGTGCCGGCTTCGATCGCGCCGTGCTCGGCTTCCCATTCCTTGATGCTGTCGACGGTCAGCAGATAGTCAGGATTGGCGGCAGCTTCCTTCGAACGGTCGATGACATTGACCGGAGCGACAAAATTTTGCGGCGGGATGGTGTCGGTCGTATTGTTCGGGTTGTCTTTGCCGGTGATCCAGTGGCAGGGCGCGTCGAAATGCGTGCCGGTGTGCTCGCCGAGTTCCAGCCAGTTCCAGGCCCAGAACGGACCATCCTGATTATATTCGGAAATCGTGTGTACTTTGACCGACGGCGTGTTCTTGCCGAACTGCGGCGGCAGGTAGAGCACCGGTGTTTCGGGGCCGAGCGGCGCGGTCAGGTCGACAACCTTGATGGAGCCCGAAACGAGGGCCGTGGCTAGGCTGGCAAGAGTATTGGTGGTCATGTTGCGTTCCCCTTAGTTTAGCGTGATCTTGCCCGAGACCCCCTGTCGGGACCTTCGATTCAGGACCAAGTTCGAAAGCCGATACCGCCGAGCGCACAGCGTGATTCCTCACATCGCAAAGCCGTGCGCGGCGGCTGGATGAGGGCGAGCCTATGTTACAATATATGATAATGCAAGCATTCCGCCGGTGTCCCAAGAGCCAAAAATAGCATAAGCCATCCGCACCCTGCAACTCATGCAATTGCCGGAAAATAAAGGCCATTTATGCGCTATTTTCCTGCGAAAACGACATCTGGTTGTGGTCTCTCAAGGCGATTTTCCGCCCCAGGTACTTGAAGCCTAAAGCTCAAAATGTATGCATGTGACAATAATAATCACGACATAAGAGGGATCAATCAATGAGCTATGATGCGATCATTGTGGGTGCTGGTCACAATGGCCTGGCGGCAGCGGTGCATCTGGCGGCGAAGGGCTGGAAGGTCGCCGTCATCGAAGGCAATGCCGAGCCGGGCGGTGCCGTGAAAACCCGTGAAGTGACCTTGCCGGGTTTTCGGCATGACCTCTGCGCCATGAACCTCTCGATGTTCGCGGGCTCCGCCTTTTTCGCGCAGTACAAGAATGAGTTGACCGCCGCAGGCCTCGGCTTCGTGCCGGCTGCCGATTGCTTTGCCAGCGTCTTCCGCGACGGCACCTATCTCGGCGTCAGCACCGATCTGGAAAAGACAACGGGCGCGATCGCCGATATCTCGCCGCAGGATGCCGCGGCCTGGCGGGCGATGCTGTCGGAGTTCGGTTCGGAAGCGCCGCACATCTTCGGCTTGCTCGGGGCACCCATGCCCTCGGCGGCGGCGGCACGAGTCGTCTGGAAGGCCTGGCGGGCAAAGGGGGCCGGCTGGCTCTATGAGACCGCACGCATGCTGTTTGCTTCGCCGCGCGATTTTCTCGATGCGCGGTTCCAGAATGCCAAGCTCAAGACAATGATGGCCGCCTGGGGCCTGCATCTCGATTTCGCGCCGGATGTCGCCGGTGGTGCGCTTTTTCCCTATCTTGAATCGATGGCCAACCAGGCCTTCGGCATGGTGATCGGGAAGGGTGGCGCCGATACGATCGTCAAGGCGATGGTGGGCGTGCTCAAAGCCAAAGGCGGCGAGCTGATGCTTGGCACGCGTGTCGACAAGATCGTCACCTCCGGCGGCAAGGCGACCGGTGTTGTGCTCGCCGATGGGCGCCGCTACGAAGCCAAGCGCGCTGTCATCGCCAATATCCACCCGCAGATCCTGTTTGGAAAGCTTCTCGATCAGGATGCCTCCCGTCAGGAGTTCGACCGGAAGCTTCTCCGCTTCCGCGCCGGCCCCGGCACGATGATGATCCATCTGGCGCTCTCCGGTCTACCGGACTGGACGGCGGGCAAGGAGCTCAAGACGTTCGCCTATGTCCACATCGCACCTGACCTTGAGATGATGTCGCGTGTCTATGCCGAGGCAATGGGTGGGTTTTTGCCGGCGGAACCGGCATTGGTGGTTGGCCAGCCAACGGCGATCGATCCGTCGCGTGCGCCAGATGGGCAGCATGTGCTCTGGGTGCAGGTGCGCGTCTTGCCGGCTGAGTTCAGTCGCGATGCGGTGGGCGAGATCAGCGGGCGGAATTGGGACGAGGTGAAGGATGCCTATGCCGAGCGGGTGCTCGACATCATCGAGCGCTACGCCCCGGGTTTGCGCGCGAAGATTTTGGGTAGATCGGTGTTTTCGCCCGTCGATCTCGAGCGTGAGAATCCCAATCTGATCGGCGGCGACAATCTTTCCGGCAGCCACCATCTAGACCAGAATTTCCTGTTTCGCCCTGTCGCCGGCTATTCGCGCTACAAGACACCTGTCGGTTCGCTCTATATGTGCGGCGCTTCTACCTGGCCGGGTGCGGGCACTGGCGCTGGCTCCGGTTTCTTGCTGGGGAAAATGCTGGCGAAGTGACCCTCTTCGGGCTTGACGCGTAAACCTTTGACATTTGAAATATTGCTCCGTAGACCGTTCATATATGAAATTGCAACGCGATGATTTGAGCTGACATCATGGCTGAGTCCGAGAGTGGAACCGTCGATCTGGAAATCATCGTCCAGGGGACGCAAGAGGGCAAAAAGCAGGAGCTGCGGCTCTGGCTACGCATGCTGTCGACCACAAAGCTTGTGTCGCAGGAGGTCCGCCGCCGCTTGCGGAACGAGTTCGGCGCAACCTTGCCGCAGTTCGACCTGATGGCGCAGCTTTATCGCGAGCGTGACGGCCTGCGGCTAGGTGAGCTTTCCAAACGTACGATGGTAACGAACGGCAATGTCACCGGTCTGGTCGAGCGGCTGGAAACGGACGGTCTGGTGTTGCGCGAAACCCCCGACGGCGACCGGCGCGTGACGGTCGCGAAATTGACGAAGAAGGGCGAGGAGCTTTTCGGCGCCATGGCTGCCGCCCACGAGGGCTGGCTGCGCGACATGATGGCGGATGTCGATCCCGCCATCGTCACTGAGCTATGGAAGGACATCGGCGAGGTGAAGTCGTCGGTCAACAACCACCTTTCGGGCGCCGATTGAGCGGGTAGCGATCACCGCGCCTTCTCGCTCTTGAATCTCTTTTCAAGCACGCTCACAAGCCGCACCATCGGCCAAAGCAGGATGATATAGATCACGGCGGCCATGATCAGCGGCGAAGGGTTGGCGTAGAAGCCCTGCGCGTTCTGTCCTTCTTTCAAAAGCTCCGGCAGCGCCACGGTCGAAGCGAGCGACGTATCCTTGAACATCGAGACGCAGTTGCTGGTGGTGGGCGGAATGACGATGCGGATCGCCTGCGGCAGCACGACCTTGTAGAGCGTTATCAGGAAGGGAATGCCGAGGGCGGCAGCCGCCTCGAATTGACCGCGCGGCACGCTCTCGATGCCCGACCGAAAGACTTCTGCCGAATAGGCGGCAAGCACAATGGAGAATCCCAGGATCGCGGACCACCAGGCGGAGAAGCTGATGCCGACAAACGGCAGGGCGTAATAGATCAGGATCAACACCACCAGCATCGGCATGGCGCGCATGATGTCGATATAGGCGACCATCAACAGCCGGATCGGCTTGGGCGCATAAAGGCGGATCAGGCTGACGACGAGACCGCCCGAAACGCCGATCAGAATGCTGACCACGCCAAGCGCTATCGTCATCCAGAGACCGCGCAGCAATTGGGGGAAGGCCGAAATCATGACGTCGGAATTGAAGAAGGTATCGACGAGCGACATTGGCACTCCCATTAGGCGGAATAAAATGAAGGTCTATCACAATTGCGCCGGCCGAAACGGCCGGCGTTAGAATTTGTTCTGGAAATGATCTTTTGATCACGCCTTGGGGATAGGCATTTCGGTGACGGTGGAGGAGCCGGCGGGAGCCTTGCTGCCGAACCACTTTTCGTGGATCTTTTCCAGCGTTCCGTCTTTCTTCATCGCAGTGATGGCGTCATTGATCTTGCCGACGAGCGGCGAGTCCTTGGTCATCATCAGGCCGTATTGTTCGCCGGTCTTGATGCGGTCCTTGATGGCAAAGCCCTTCGTCTTGACGAAGAGGTACTGCATGCCGGGAATATCGCTGACGACAGCGTCGATGCGGCCGGCGCCGAGGTCGAGGAACATGTCCTGCTGGGAATTATAGCCCTTGACGTCCCCAAAGCCGTTGGCGGCCTTGTTGTCGTTGACCCACTTTTCGCCAGTCGAGCCCGAGAGAACGCCAATGATCTTGCCCTTGAGATCGGTCAGGCCCTTGATCGCGCTGCCGTCCTTGGTGGCGATGCCCATGTCGGAGTCGTAATAGGGCTGGGTGAAGGACTGCGACTTCAGACGTTCCGGCGTGATGGTGATCGAGGAAATCGCCACATCGATGCGCTTGGAGCTGGTGGCGGCGAACAGTGCCTGGAAGCCATAGTCGGCAATGTTGGTCGTCATGCCGGCCCGCTTGGCGGCTTCGTTGACGATATCGACCTCGAAGCCCTCGAAGGTACCGCTGTCGGTCTTGTATTCGAAGGGCGGGTTGTTCGGGTAGGAGCCGACGTTCAGCACATCGGCGGCATAGGCGAAGTGGCTTCCGCCGGCCATGCCGACGACGGTCGCAAGGACCAGTAGATTACGACGGGTAAAATTCATTTGGTTTGTCTCCCTCTGGTTATGACCGCGGGCGCCATATGCCTGCGGGTATTGCCGGTCCGCCGATCTGGGCGGGTCCGTCATGTCATGGCGTCGACCATGCGATCGAGCGCGATACGCATCTGTTCGGTGTCGCGGAATGTACACATGCGCAGGAATGCGCGCGACGATTCCCCGAAATGATAACCGGGCGCCAGGCCGACGCGCGCGGTTTCGAGAATACGCTCGCAGACTGCCGTGGCATCGGCTTCGCCCTTTAGCGCGAAGAAAGCATACATGCCGCCGCGCGGTTTTTCCGGAAGGATGATGCCCGGTATCTGCGGTAGTTTTTCATAGGCAAGGTCGAGGCCGGCTTTGATCCTGGCGCGGATTCCGGCGATCAATGGCTCGCCGTCGCGTATGGCGGTCGCGGCGCCTGCCTGGATCATCGCTGATGTGCCGCTATTGACATATTGCGTCATCGCGCCGAGCTGATCGGCGACACCTGAGGGATGCGTCAGCCAGCCGATGCGCCAGCCGGTCATCGCCCAGGCCTTGGAGAAACTGTTGACGGCAATCACTCGGTCGCCGTCTTCGGCTACCTGAAGGATCGACGGTGCGATCTCGCCGTCGAAATAGAGGCGGGCATATACCTCGTCGGAGATGATCCAGATGCCGGTGCGACGGCTGAAGTCGAGCAACGCCTGCATTTCCTCGCGTGTCGCGGTCCATCCGGTCGGATTGGCCGGCGTCGACAGGAAAATGGCGCGGGTGCGGGCATCGCAGCGAGCGAAGAGCTTGTCGAGGTCGAGCCGCCAGTCGGTGTCGAAATCGAGCGATACTGGGCGCGGTTCGCCGCCGATCAGATGAATGGCATTGTGTATGTTGGGCCATTGCGGCGCCACATAGACGACATTGGTGCCGACATCGACCAGCAGCTCCAGTGCCATGTAGAGCGCCTGCATGCCGCCGGGAGCGACGGTGGTGCGCTCGATCGGAATCGGCCGGCCGTGCCATCGGGTCTGATAGTCGGACAGGGCCTCATTCAGTGCCGGCAGGCCGCGCATGTTCGGCACGTAGAAGGTCTGACCCTCGTCGAGCGCCTTTTTGGCGGCGTCGCGGATGAAGGCCGGCGTTACCATGTCGCCTTCGCCGAACCATAGCGGAATGACGCCGCCGAGCTCGCGAGCGCGCTTGGCGAGCACAGCGATATTATCGGTGCGCAGGTCACGAATCTGGGCGCGGATGCCCTCGAAGGCGTTGCGGTTGCGTGTCGTCTCGGACAAGCTGTGCGGTGGTAGAAGAGACAAAGAACGTTCCCTGGAAGCCTGATGTCAAAGGGTCGTTCCGTCGCGAATGACGGCGTTCAGATCGCCCTTCATTTTTGGATGGTTATCCAAAATGAGACGCATTTCAAGGAAAAAGTTTTAAGCTTAAAAAATCGGTGGAAATGCCGAAAACAACCCCGACGGAGGCTGTTTTCGACAGGCATTTCACGTGGATGGATATTTGTTAGGCATTTAGAGAATTCCCCTCTCGATTGCGCGGCGCAGCGGCCTGCGAGGCTTGTCGCCTGAGGCCATGATGCGGCGTTCGAGAAAGCGATCCACCGACAGAGCGCCGGCACCCACAGTCACCAGAACGAACATGCCGCCGGCGATCGCCAAGTCTTTTTCGAAATGCAGGATTTCGTTGTGGTTGGCGAAATCCGCATGGAACAGCAACGCTGTCGACAGGCAGAACAGTGCGAGCGACAACGCGCCGAGGCGGGTCAGCAAACCGAGGGCCACCGAAAGGCCGGCAGCAAGCTGCAAGCCAATCACGGCGACGACCAGCGGCTCGAAAATGCCGAGCTTCGCCATGGCGGTGACTGCGCCGTCGAAATTGAAGGCCAGCGCCATTCCTTCGTGCAAAAAAATCCACGCCAGCAACAGCCGGCCGGCCAGAAGCGTCATGTCCATTGGATGCAGGACATTTGCATTTTCCGAATAGTCCATGTGTCACCTCCCTTTGGGGCGATGCGCCTGCGAGGCGTCGTTCGGCTTCGCAGGCGCGTGCTTTGGTTTGAGGTTAGTTGGTAGTCTTGGCATCGATCGCCTTTTGCAGGTCTTCCAGCTCCTCGCAGCCGCTTGGGCAAAGCTGCTTTAGCGTCGCCAACTGTTCCTTTGCTTTGTCCATATTGCCGGTCTCGACATAGAGCTCGCCGAGATATTCACGGGCGCCCTTGTGATCGGGCTGCAACTCCAGCGCCTTGGTGTAGTAGGTCAGCGAGGTCTTGAAATCGCCGGTCTTTCTGAGCGTGAAGCCCAGTAGATTGTAGACATCCGCCTGCTGATGATCCTCCGCCAGGTCGCGAAGTTCAGCCAGTGCTCCGGTATAGTCCTTCGCGTCGATCTTGGCGCGGACGGAGGTCAGATCCGGCGCATCCGCAGTTTCCATGTTGTCGACGGCAAAAGCCGGGAGCGCGATGGCTGCAGGAAGGATGATGACGGCGCAAAGGCTGGCGGCGCCGAAGATTGCGTATTTGATCATGGTATATCTCCTTGAGTTTTCAGGCTTGTGCTGTCGGCGTAAAGCCATAGGCGTTGCCGTCCTTCACGAAGGTGCCGGAGCCCGGGAAGGGGAAGTGCGAACCGCAAATCCTGATATTGTCGGCGATGACGCGGTCGATCAGCTTGCGGCGCGTGACCACGGCTGTCGGTCCGTCCTGGTCGTAGCTGCCCTCCCATTCCGGATGGGGAGCGAGCAGCGCCGGCACGTACATGATGTCGGCGGAGACCAGAAGTTGCTCCTTGCCCGAGGCGACGAGGAAGGTGGAATGGCCGGGCGTGTGACCGGGTGCGGCGATGAGGTGAACGCCGGGAGCGACTTCCGCGCCGTCGCCAACCAGTTTCCAGTTCTTCCATTTTGGAAAGACTTCGGCGATGCGGCGTCCGGCGTCTTTGCGGCCTGCAGCAAGCTTGTCGACGCGGCCGGGCGCCGTCCACCAATTAAATTCGTCGGCGTTGGTGACGAGTTCGGCATGGGCGAAAACCGGCGCATTCGTGCCCTTTTCCATCAGGCCCCAGACGTGGTCGGGATGGAAATGCGAGATGATGACCGTATCGATGTTCTTGTAGTCGATGCCCGCGGCTGCCATGTTGCCCGGCAGATGGGTGGCGTTGGCCTGCCATTGGCCGACACCTGAGCCGGCGTCCATCATGATGAGCCGGTCGCCGATCTTCAGGACGACGACGGTGAGTGGGATCGGCATGAATTCTGTGGTCTGGCCGGCGGCGGCGAGCGCTTGCTTGGTATCCTCGATGGAGGCGTTCTTGATGAAAGCAGGATCATGCGGCTTGCGCCAGATGCCGTCATAAATGGCGGTGACTTCGACATCCCCGACCTTATAGCGATAGAAGCCGACGGTCGGCTCCAGCGGCGTTGCGGCCATGGCCAGCGACGGGATGAATTCCAGCTTCGCCGCCAGACCGAAGGCGGCTGCAGCGGCGGCCGAGCTGAGAACGGTGCGGCGTGTCATGTTGAACATTGTCTTATCTCCTCTTTGAGTGGCATCGCCACGCGAAGCGGAGGACAGGGGTCAATCAATGCCTCCGCTGTCGAAGGAGATCGCGGGTGCAGGGAGATTATTCTCAGCGCACGGCATCTTTCTGATAAGATTTTGATATGCTTGAGCTAATTCTACTGGCGGGGGTAGGCAGGCAGGTGCACAGTGGGGCAGCCGAGGGAAATACTGCCGCTCGGCGCTGTCGCTGACGAAAAATATTTGCAGGCCGCGAGAATAAAACGCGGTCTGAAACGATCTGGAGAATGAAGTGCAACATTCGCGTCAGAGCCGAGCCTGACCGAACCGACGCCGGAGCAATGCAGGGATCATGACGACGGATATCTATTTCGCCTTCTCCACATTTGGTGGTCGCACGCCGCCGCCGCTCGTTTCAGCCTTGAGTTGGCCGGTGATCGGGATGCGAGCTGTGGTCGCCTTTGTCCGGCAGACCGTCGCGCCATCCGCAAAGAGGTGCTCGGCCGTCGCCATCAATATCGTTGGTCCGATGCTGCAATCGCTGCACCACGAAAATCTTGGGAGCCTCTCGCCGGCGTCACGCGACCTGATGCTGCAGTTTCAAAATACCGTCGTTCCACACCTCGATGCCGCCTATAATTTCGCGCGGTTTCTGAGCCGGGATGCCGATGCGGCGCAGGATATCGTGCAGGAAGCCTTTTTGCGCGCCTATCGCAATTTCGAGGGCTATCGCGGTGGTGAGCCCCGCGCTTGGATGTTTGCCATCGTCCGGAACTGTTACTACGTCTGGCTGAGCGAAGGCAGGCGCAAGGCGCGCTTCGAAACGCCGTTCACGGAAAGCGAAGCGAAGGACGAGGAGCAGCTACGCGGCGGTGTTCACGACGTTGCCTCTGACGAAGATTCGCCCGAGGCGGCCTTGATCCGTAAGACGGAGTCGCAGAGGGTCCGGCAAGTTATCGGCTCTCTTCCGGACTTGTCGCGGGAAGTGTTGGTGCTCCGGGAGCTGGAAAACCTGTCCTATCGCCAGATCGCTGACATAACCGACGTGCCGATCGGAACCGTGATGTCGCGACTCGCCAGGGCGAGGCGTGAATTTGGCGAGGCATGGCAACTGGGCGAGAGAGGCGGGGCCGCGTCATGAGCGAGAAAACCCCGGAAAGCTGCCCGGAATGGGAAACGATCCTGCATAGCTATGTGGATGACGAACTCGACGCTGTCCACACCATCCAATTTGAACAGCATCTTGCAACGTGCCCGCATTGCACCGCCGCCTTGGAAGGGCTCAAAGACATGAAGCGGGTCGTCGGCCGGGATGGCGTGAAGTGGAAGGCTCCCGACGAGGTTCGCGCGCGTATCATGACGGCTATTTCTCTTGAAGAAGCGCAGCGGCCGGCGCCGGCTTCGGGGACGCGCCGTCAGCAAAGCGCGTGGTGGCGTGGCCTGCAAATGTTCGGGCAATGGAGCTTCGTACCCTCGCTGGCTGCTTTGGCGGCGAGCCTGATGCTGGTACTTGGCAATCCGCAGACAAGCGCGCCCATCCAGAATGAATTGCTCGCCAGCCATGTGCGCTCGATGCTCGCCAACCATCTGGTCGATGTGCAGACATCCGACCAGCATACGGTCAAGCCCTGGTTCAACGGCAAGATCGACTTCTCGCCGCCGGTGGTCGATCTTGCGGCGGACGGTTTTCCGCTGATCGGCGGCCGCGTGGATTACGTCAATGGTCGGGTTGTTGCGGCGCTTGTCTATCGCCGCCACGGCCATGTCATCAATCTCTTCGTCTGGCCGGGTGCAAAGGTCGAGCGGAGCGAGACGATGCACGACGGTTATAATCTCACCGAATGGTCAGGGGGAGGGCTGGTCTTCTGGGCGGTTTCGGACGTCAGCCCGCCCGATCTTGCCGCTTTTCGCGATAATTTTTCCCGAGCGGCAGGCCTTTAGGCGCTGTAATTCTAGCGTTTCGCCGTGCCTTGCTGACGTGCCTGGGCAACCCCGTCAGCAAGGCCGGCGCCAAGAAACATGGTGTCGCTGGCCAGCAGGAAGAAGCTGATGCCGGCTGCGGACCATGTGCCGATATCGTCCGACGAAGGCCGGAAGATGCCGACCGTGCGGCCGGCGGCGAGCGCGGTTCTGGTGATGGTTTCGATGGCCGTGTTAAGCTTGTCTTTCCCGGCCGGGCCCATGGCGTCGATCGAGACGGAGAGATCGCCGGGGCCGATGAAGATGATGTCGATGCCATCGACCGCGGCGATTTCCGCGATATTGGTGAGCCCCTCCGCGGTTTCAACCTGGACGGCAAGGACGAGTTCGGCATTGGCCTTTGCGAGATAATCTGGAATGCGATAGCCGTAGGCGGCCGCCCGACCGGGGCCGACGCCGCGCTCGCCGATCGGCGGATACCGCGTCGCGAGAACTGCAGCCGTCGCCTGCGCCGCCGTAGATACGCGGGGTACCAGCACGCCGGCCGCGCCTGCGTCCAGCACCGAGGCAATGGACTCCGGCGCATGGCCAGGTACACGGACCATAGCAGGAACACGATGGACGTCGGCGGCGCGGATCAGATCTTCTATTCGTTCGCGGCCGATCTGCGAATGCTCCCAATCGATGCAGAGGAAATCGACGCCGGATGCCGCCGTGACCTCGATCGCGACGGGATGCGGTATGGCGGCGAAGGTGCCAATGAGCAGATTTTTCTCGATGCAGTTTTTGCGGAAATTGCCCATTATTTTCTTCGCTCTCCAACGATCCCTGCGAAGAGGGATAACCGCAAATCAAACGTCTGCGAAGCGGCAATCCATTTTAGGCTTGAAGTATTTTATATACCCACGTCTTCGGGCAGGATTGGAGAGGAGAGAGATCGCGGTGGCGGAGTTGTTCGGGCGCCGCCACCGCTCATACGCGGCTTATTTGTGCCGCGCGATGACTTCGGTAAGCACTTTTTCGAAGCGGGCGATTTCTTCGACCTTGTTGTAGTGTACCAGAGATACACGGATTGCGCCGGTTTCCATGGAGAGACTGAGGCGTTTCATCAGGCGCGGGGCAAACATGTGGCCGTCGCGCAGCCCAATGCCGGCTTCACCCATCTCAGCAGCGAATTGCTGCGGCGTGATATCAGGCATGTTGAAGCAGATGGTCGGCACGCGCTGTTCGAGGCGAGCGTCATCGGAAATGCCATAGATGACGGCACCATGGCGCTTCAGAACGGCGATCATCTCGCGCGACAGCATCAATTCGTATTCGCGGATCGCGCCCATCGCGGCGGCAAGCGCTTCGCGGCGAGTATGTTGGCCGGCCGGCAGGAACCGGAGGCCGAGGGCTTCGAGATATTTGACGGCGGCGTTCATGCCCGCCACGTTTTCGTAGGTGAAGGTGCCGACTTCGATCTTGTAGGGCGGCACGTCCGGGATAAAGTCTTCCTTGAAGGTAGGCAGCTTCACCAGCGCATCGAAGCGGCCCCAGAGGAAGCCCATGTGCGGCGAGAAATTCTTGTAGCCCGAGCAAACGAGATAGTCGCAATTCCAGGCTTGTACATCCATCAGGCCATGCGGGCCATAGTGAACGCAATCGAGAAAGACCTCCGCGCCTGCCGCATGTGCCAGCTTGCCGACGGTCTTCACGTCGACGATCGTGCCGATGGAGTGGGCGGTCACGGTGCAGGCGACGAGGCGCGTCTTGTCGTTCAGAAGCGGCTTCAGGTCCTCGGTATGAAGCGTGCCGTCTTCGCGCATGCGCCACCAGACGATCTTCGCACCATCGGCCTCCAGCGCCAGCCAGGTGGCGATATTGGCGTCATGGTCCATGTCGGTGATGACGATTTCGTTGCGCTCGCCGAGCAGCTTGGCGATGCCGAGACTTACCAGGCGGATGAAGGACGTGGCGTTCTGACCGAAGGAGATTTCTTCGGGGCGGTAAGCATTGACCAGCATGGCAACGCTCTCGCGCGCTTCGGCCAGATTGCGGTCGACGCCCTGGCTGTGTTGGTATTTCGCCATGCGCTGGACGTTGTAGTCGATGAGATGGTTGGCGACCGCATCGACCACCGCCTGCGGCACCTGCGCACCGCCGGCATTGTCGAGAAACACGAAATCGCCGGCCTTCTGAATAGCCGGAAACATGGCGCGGACTTCATCGACCGGGAAGCTATTGTGGCCGGAAAATTTCGACGGGGAAGGAGAGGCGCTCATAAGGATCTCGCTACGAATGATGGGTTCAAAACTAACGTCATGATCATTTGATCACAAAGTATTTGAGGGTTCAACTAAATTCATGCCGTTGCGCCGGAATGTCTCACCGCCGTTGTGCGGAGGCCGGTCCTTTGGCGCGGGGTTCGTCTTCAGTTGCGGGGCAGTAATCGCGCAGGATCTCGTGGGTGCGGCGGATGTCGGCGACGACGCCATCCCGGGCGCGGGCGAAATCGCCGGCTTTCAGCGCTTCAATGATCGGAAAATGCGGACCGGCGGGATCGATTTCGCCGCTACGCATCAGCGGTTCGACAGAGGCTGACAACATGCGCATATAGGGACCGAAACGCAGCCATAGCGTTTCGATCAACTGCAGCAGCACATCCGAACCGGAAGCGCGGTAGATGGTGAAATGGAACTGTTGGTTCCTCGCCATGAGTTCGTAGACATTGCTGCTGCGGCCGATGGCGTGCTGTTCGGCTGCGATGCGCTCCAGTGTTTCGATGTCGGTGGCGGTCAGCCTGGGAATGCCGAGTTCGGCCGCCAGTCCTTCGACGGCGATGCGGGCGCGGCAGAGATCGTCGAGGCGGGCAAGTGTCACGATCGGGATGCGGGCCGAGCCGTTCGGCGCGACCTCCAGTGCATTTTCCGCCGCCAGCCGTCGCAAGGCTTCACGCACCGGCATGTTGCTGGTGCCGAACGTTTCGGCGAGCGAGGCGATGGTCAACGTCTGGCCGGGATCGAAATGGCCGGCCATCAGCGCATTGCGCAATTGCTGGTACACGCCCTCTTGGATGGTCGTTCTCGAAGACACCGGTTCCAGGGCTATGCGCACGCTCGTTTCCTTCTTGCTTGGGCGACTCCAGTCGTGGCTGGCATGGTAGAACGAAGGGCGGCTGGATGGAAAGTGTTTCGACGCGGAGATCGGAACGTCAAACCTCCTCAGTCTCCCAAGCCGCCTGATCGGCGCCTGGCTCCGTCTCGCCCCTGGCGATTTTCGCCTGCCTTAGACCGAGGCCGACACCGATGAGGGCGAGCGCGCCGCCGATGGCGTGATAGGCGTGCAACTGTTCGCGCAGGATCGCCCAGGCCAAGACCGCGACGATGATCGGCAGGAGATTGATGAGCAAGGAGGTGCGCGCGGCTCCAAGTTTCTGGATGCCGATCATCCAGCAAAGCGGCGCGACCAGCGATGTCGGGATAGCCGCATAGAGGATCAGCGGCAGATTGGCCGAGGTGATCGGCGAAATTTCGCCCATCAGGAAAACCGGGATCAACAGTATGGTCGAGAAGCCGATTTGCCAGAACAATTGCTGCCACATGGAAAGGGGCATCGCCCAGCGCTTCAACATCACGCCGTAGAGCGAGTTGGACAGCACGGCAATGATCATCAGGCCGTCGCCAATATGGAAGCCGCCACTCAGCAGTGTCACCGGGTGGCCCTGGGATGTCAGATAAATCAGGCCGATCAGCGAGATGGCCCCGCCTGCGAGGCTTGTGGCCGTCAGCCTTTCGCCGGCCAGAGCGCTTGCGAGCAACGTCGACAGCAGCGGCATCAGCGCCAGCATCACACCCATGTTGACCGCAGAGGTGGTCTTGGCGGCCTCATAGGCAAGACTTTGGTAGATGACCATACCGAGTGCGCCAAGCGTGGCGAGCTTCAGCCAGTATTGCTTGACGAGTGTGCGGTTTTGCCATGCAGCCCGGCCGACGAAAGGCAGGAGCACGAGAAAGGCCAGCAGCCAGCGATAGAAGGAGATTGAACCGGGCGAGATGACGCCGGATGCAGCCTTGGTGACGATGGTGTTGCCGGACCAGATGAGGACGGTGCAAAGCGGCGCAAGCGCTGCGCTCGTCATTATGGAGGCTGTGCCGGTGGCGGGAGAGGGCGGGTTGCTGCTCATGGCAGTCCTCCTGGAGGATGGTCGGACTGGTCGGATCGGTCGAGATTATATTGGTATCGCTTTTACCGTCTGTCTGATTACTGGTATATAGCGAGTTTCAGACATCGGTAGTGGATTACGGACATGAGCGCGCGCGAACCACGCGTAGAAGGAGACCCGCCGCAGCCGGTCTCCTTCCGGACGGAGAATTATAAAGGCGGCACGGTCTTTCCCGCAAAGCGTCAGACTTGGGGTGAGCTGAACTATGCGCTCGCCGGCGTCGTCGATTTCGATATTCAGGGTGTGCGTTATCTGTCGCCGCCGCATTATGCGATCTGGATTCCTCCCGATGTGCTGCACGAGGCGTGGAACCAGTATGACGTTCGCTATGTCACCGTCTATGTCGAGCGGTCGCTCTGCGCCAATCTTCCGGCAGCACCGGCAACGCTTGGCCTCAGCCCGCTTCTGAAGGCGATCCTTGCCGATTTCGCGGCCCGCGACATCACCTTGCCGAAGACCGAGGAGGACCTGCGGCTGGCACAGGTGCTGGTCGATCAGATACGCTTGGCACCGCGCAGCGAGAGTTACCTGCCGCTATCGGACGATGTGTTGCTCGGGCCGGTGCTCAAGGCGCTGCAGGCCGATCCCGGCGATCGGCATTCTCTGGCAGAATGGGCGCGCCGGATGAAAACGACCGAGCGGACGCTTTCCCGCCGCTGTCACGACGATCTCGGCATCTCCTTCAACGAGTGGCGCCAGCGGCTGAAACTGGTCGCGGCGCTGGCCCTGATCGAGGCCGGCCAGCCAGTGCAACGGATCGCGGCGCAACTGGGGTACAGCAACGCCTCCGCGTTCATCGCCATGTTTCGCCGGCTGACCGGGACGAGCCCGACGCAGATGCGCTAGCGCCTTCACGGATCAATCACCAACACATCGAGCTTGCGCAGTTGCTCTGGATCAGCCATCGCGTCCATGCCGATAATCCGGCCGTCATTGCCAACGGTGAGACGGAGCGCGATCCGCAATTGTCCGCCAAGGACGACGACGGCGCCGACAGCACCGTTGATGACGGCCGGCAGGGCCGCTTGGGCTCGGCCGCGGAAGGCTTCGGCCACTGCCGCCTGGCCGCGGATTTCCGCCAGCGAGCCCATTTGTGCGGCCACTGCATCGGCGCGGAAGATGACGTCGGGATCGAGAACGGCAAGAAGCGCATTCATGTCGCCGCCGCGCGAGGCCGTCAGGAAGGCGTCGACCACATGGCGCTGGCGGCTAAGATCGGCTTCCGCAATGACCGGTGCTCCCTGCACCCGGCGGCGGGCGCGGCTGGCGAGCTGGCGTGTGGCGATGGTGGTGCGTCCAACGATGGGGGCGATGTCGTCGAAGGGTATGTCGAACATATCGTGCAGCACAAAGGCCAGCCGCTCGGCAGGGGCAAGCTTTTCCAGCACCACCAGCAGTGCCAGCCCGACCGAATCGGCGAGCAGCGCGTCCTGCTCCGGGTCAGTGCCGGTGCCGTCCTCGTGGCTGACGACCGGTTCGGGGACACGGATGGTCAGCGGCTCCTCGCGCCTGGATTTGCGGGAGCGCAGCAAGTCGAGACAGATGCGGGCGGTAACCGTCGTCAGCCAGCCGCTGAGGTTTTCGACCTCCGAGGTATCCGCACGGCTGAGCCGTAGCCATGCCTCCTGCACGGCGTCCTCCGCCTCGGTGCGCGAGCCAAGCATACGGTAGGCGACCGCGCGCAAATGCGGCCGGTTGGCCTCGAATTTTTCTGCCTGCCATTTTTTTTCGTCCATCGGTCACATTCCTTGCGTGCGCTCCGTCATGCCTATGACGAACGAAACCAAGCTGGTGTGACAAAGGATCGGCATGGGACCGTGTCGTCAAGATCGGCCCCCTGTTGGGCTCACCTGAAAACACCTCAAGGAGAGAATAATGCAAGCCCGCATGAAGAACCCCGCCGTCATCCTACCGGAAACCCTGCAAGCCCTTTTGGCCGTCAGCGCTTCGATCAAGGATCGCGGCGTGTCCGAAAACACCATGGATCTCGTGCATCTGCGCGTCAGCCAGATCAATGGCTGCAGCGTCTGCACCGACATGGGCTTCCGCAAGCTGCAGAAGGAGGGGGAAACGATCGAACGCATGGTCGGCGTCTCCGCGTGGCGTGAAATGCCCTATTTTAGCGAGGCCGAACGCGCTGCCCTTGCGCTCGGCGAAGCCATGACTCGGCTTGCCGATCGGCCGGAGGCGGTAAGCGACGAGATCTGGAACGAGGCGGCCAAGCACTATGACGAAAAAGCACTGTCCGCTTTGATCGTCTCGATCGCCGTCGACAATGTCTGGAATCGGCTGAACTCGACGGTCCGGCAGCAGGCTGGAGCTTCCTGGAACTGATCGAAGCCACGTGCGCACCTTCTCCCGTCGGGAGAAGGTGTCCTACATCTCAAATCTCCCCAACCCTCGATGTTACAAGCAGTTTCGCCAGCCAGTCGACGAACACGCGCACCTTGTTGCTCAGGTGCCGGTTGGGGGGATAGACGATATGCAGTGGCAGGGGGCTGTGGCTCCAGCCGGGAAGGATGGGGATGAGATCGCCCTTGGTGAGCGCGTCACGAACCATGAAGGTCGGTGCCTGGGCGATGCCAAGGCCGGTCAATGCGGCGTTGACATAGCTGCGGCTGTCGTTGACCGAGAGGATGTAACGCGGGCTGATCTCGAGCGACTCGTTGCCGCGCTGGAATTCAAACGGAATGGTCCGTCCTGTCTGCGCCCGAAAATAGCTGACGGCATAGTGATTGCTCTCCAGCTCTTCCGGCCGTTCGGGTACGCCGAATTTTTCGATATAGCGCGGTGCGGCGCAAGTGATGAGTTGTATCTCTCCCACGCGCCGGGCAATCAGCGACTGATCGCTCGGCATGCCCGCACGCAGGGCGCAGTCGACATTCTCCGCCAGATAATCCACCAGGCGGTCGCCCACACCGAGGTCGATATGGATGTCCGGATAGCGCTGGTGAAAATCGCAAAGCGCCGGCATGACGATGTTGTCGGCGAAAGCGCCGGCCATTTCGACGCGTAAACGACCGCTCGGCAGACTCTGCGAATTGCTGATGCTGCCGTCCAGTTCCTCGATTTCGGAAAGGATCTGAATGGCACGTTCGTAGTAGAGCGCGCCGTCTGTTGTGACCATGACGCGGCGTGTCGTGCGGTTCAGGAGCTTGGTGTGCAGATGCGCCTCGAGCGACTGGATAAGCGTCGTCACGGTCGCCTTCGGCATGGAGAGGGTTGTGGCGGCGCGGGTGAAATTGCCCGTCTCCACCACGCGTGCAAATGCCCGCATTGCTGATAGCTGGTCCATTCTAAGGCGCCCTTCGACCATAGCGAAAAGAGGTCGATTGTTTGTTCTCATGAATAGTCTGATCGAATATAGGCTACTTATTCTCAGAACGGAATAACAATATGTTGTAGCCGTGAATGTTGCAACGCGGCATGGGGCGCTTGGGGCCGCGCAATCCGGAACATGATCCGAAACGTGTGGGAACAGTTTTCGGAAGAGATCATGTTCAATCGAATAGACAAGGATATGGGTCCATGAGTGCGCCGTGGAAAGATGTGATGCTGGAAAACGTGCCCACGGGGCCGGTGGCAGCGCGGGTCTACAACGGCGAAGGTCTCCAGAAGGCGGCACCCATCGTGCTTTACCTGCATGGTGGCGCTTTTCTCGATACCGAGCGTGCTATTGACCGCCCGGTGGCCGCAAGTCTTGCGGATGCCGGTGCGATCGTGGTTGCTGCTGATTATAGCAGCGGCAACCAGAATGCGTTTCCGCAGGTGCTGGAATGCGCCTACGGGATTCTCGCCTATCTCGGCAACAAGCGAAACATGCTTGCGCTGGGCGGGGCGAAAAAGTCGCTGCTCTTTGTCGCCGGTGAGGAATCGGGTGGCAACGTTGCGGCGGGCGTGGCTTTAAAAGCGCGCGATCAGATGCCGGGTTCGCTGGACGGACAGGTGCTGATATCGCCGCTGCTTGATCCTTTCATGGGATCGAAATCTTTCCTCCAGGCGGAGGAAAGCGGCATGCGCGAGCGTTGGACAGAGGGTTGGAACCGCTACCTGGGTTTTCTGGGCGGTGTCTGTCACCCCTATGCTGCGCCTCGATACTGTTCGCGGCTTTCGGGCCTCGCGCCGGCATTGGTGCTCACGGCCGAGGACGACCCGCTCCGCGACGAGGGCATGGAATACGGCAGCCGCCTGAAAGGGGCCGGCGTTCGTGTTCGCCAGCAAGTCCTTCCCGCCGGGACAGGCTGGCCCACCATTTACGGCGGGCAGTCGAAAGACAAGCCGACATGGCAGCAGGATGTCTGCTGTTGTTTCAGGCACTTTGTCGAGGATGTGCAGGCTTGATCGACTAAGTCTGATGATGTCGAGACGATAGGAATTTTCGGTCCCGTGTCCCAAGCCGGGATCAAAAGGAGAGACTAACATGAAGTCCAACGGTAAGCGCTGGGCCCTGTGGGGCGCCGGCATGGGTGTTGCTGCGGCCGTTGCAGGCACAGCCTTCTATCTGGATTTGCCGCGCGGCGCTCAAGCGACCGAAGCGGCCGCCCCGGCAGCGATGCCGGCCATCCCCGTTACTGTCGCCGCCGTCGAGGCGCGCGATATCACGACCTGGCAGGAGTTTTCCGGCCGGCTCGAAGCCATCGATCGTGTGGAGGTGCGCCCGCGTGTGGCCGGCGCCATCCAGTCGGTGCATTTCCGCGAAGGCGCGTTGGTCAAGCAGGGTGACCTGCTGGTGACGATCGACCCCGCACCCTATGAGGCGGCCGTCGCCCAGGCGCAGGCGGAAGTTGGTGCAGCTAGCGCCAAGCTGGATCTCGCCAAGGTCGAAGTCGACCGCGGCCAGAAGCTCTCCGATAACAAGACGATTTCGCAGAGCGACATGGATACGCGCGCCAGCAATTATGCCGAGGCGGTTGCCAATCTGAAGGCGGCGCAAGCTGCCCTGCAGACGGCACAGTTGAACCTCGACTATACGCAGGTTCGCGCTCCGATCGCCGGCCGCGTCGGTAAGATTGAGGTCACCGTGGGCAATCTTGTCGCGGCTGGTTCCTCCTCGCCCGCGTTGACGACGGTCGTATCCGTCGATCCGATCTATGCCAGCTTCAACGCCAACGAGCAGGTTGTCACCGGCGCGCTCGCCCAGCTGCCGGCCGGCGACGGCGCGGTGCCGCCGGTTGAGCAGATCCCGGTGCAGATCGGCACGGCCAGCGACGACGGCACGCCGATCACCGGCAAGCTTCAGCTCATCGACAACGAGGTGGATGCCGCCAGCGGCACGATCGTAGTGCGTGCCGTCTTCGACAATCCCGGCGGACGCTTGATCTCTGGCCAGTTCGTCCGCGTGCGCATGGGCCAGCCGAAGGCCGAGAATAGAATCGTCATCGATGACCGCGCAGTCGGCACCGACCAGGACAAGAAGTTCGTCTTCGTCGTGGATGGCGAAAACAAGGTCAATTACCGGCAGGTCCAACTCGGTTCGCTGGTCGACGGCCAGCGAGTGATCGAGAACGGCCTGAAAGTCGGCGAAAAGATCGTCGTCAACGGGCTGCAGCGCATCCGTCCTGGTGCAGTCGTCGCACCGCAGTTGGCAGAGAAGGTCGCGACCGCTCAGTAAGACTTCGCCTTCTGCCCGCGCGGGAGAAGGCCGATATCCGAAATCACATGATCCGCCGGCGGCTCTCAAATCGCCGGACGGGGATTTTGCATCCGTTTTCACCCCAGAGGGGGCTTTGATATGAACATCTCCAGATTCTTTGTTGACCGCCCGGTCTTTGCCGGTGTTCTTTCGGTCCTCATCGTGGTCGCCGGCCTGATCGGCCTCAGAGCGCTGCCGATCTCCGAATATCCCGAGGTCGTGCCGCCGTCGATCGTCGTGCGCGCCACCTATCCCGGCGCCAACCCGACCGTCATCGCCGAAACGGTGGCGACGCCGCTCGAAGAGCAGATCAACGGCGTCGACGGCATGCTCTACATGTCCAGCCAGGCGACTTCAGACGGCGTTCTCAACGTGACGGTAACATTTAAGCTTGGCACCGATCCGGATAAGGCGCAGCAGCTCGTGCAGAACCGCGTTTCGCAGGCCGAGCCGCGCCTGCCCGCGGAAGTCCGTGCCCTCGGCATCACGACCGTCAAGAGCTCGCCCAACTTCATCATGGTCGTCAACCTCGTCTCGGACGGGGCCGACCACGACATCACCTATCTGCGAAACTATGCGACCCTGAACGTCAAGGATCGGCTCGCCCGCATCGAAGGCGTCGGGCAGGTGCAGGTCTTCGGCGCCGGCGACTATTCCATGCGCGTGTGGATCGATCCGCAGAAGGCGGCCGAGCATAATCTTGCCGCCAGCGACATCAGCAATGCGATCAGCTCCCAGAACGTCCAGGCTGCGGCCGGCATCATCGGTGCCTCACCCAGCCGGCCGGGCGTGGATCTGCAGCTCAACGTCAATGCCCAGGGCCGCCTGCGCACACCCGAGGAGTTCGGCAACATCATCGTCAAGACGGGTGCCAACGGCGAGATCACCCGCCTTCGCGACGTCGCCCGCGTCGAGCTCGGTGCGGAAGACTATACGCTGCGCTCGCTGCTCGACGGCAAGCCGGCCGTCGCCGTCGCGGTTCTGCAGGCGCCCGGTTCGAACGCGATCGAGATCGCGAACAACGTGCGCTCGACCATGAACGAGCTGCAGCAGGCCATGCCGGCTGGTGTCAAGTACGAGATCGTCTACGACACGACGAAATTCGTCCGTGCCTCGATCGAGAAGGTGATCGACACGCTGCTCGAAGCCATCGCGCTCGTCGTCCTCGTCGTCATCCTGTTCCTCCAGACATGGCGCGCATCGATCATTCCGTTGATCGCCGTTCCGGTGTCGATCATCGGCACCTTTGCGGTAATGTATGTCTTCGGCTTCTCGATCAACGCGCTCAGTCTGTTCGGCCTGGTGCTGGCGATCGGTATCGTCGTGGACGACGCGATCGTGGTGGTCGAGAACGTCGAACGCAATATCGAGAACGGGCTCAGTCCGCGAGACGCCACCTACAAGGCCATGAAGGAAGTCTCCGGTCCGATCATCGCGATCGCGCTGGTCCTCGTCGCGGTCTTCGTGCCGCTCGCCTTCATCTCCGGCCTGTCGGGCCAGTTCTACCGCCAGTTCGCGCTGACGATCGCCATCTCGACCGTCATCTCGGCCTTCAACTCGCTCACCCTGTCTCCGGCACTGGCATCCCTGCTACTGAAGGGTCATCATGCGCCGAAGGATCGGCTGACGCGGGTCATGGACGCGATCTTCGGCTGGTTCTTCCGCGGCTTCAACCGGGCGTTCGGAGCCGGTTCGAAATACTACGGCAAGGGCGTCGGCGGCCTGCTGTCGCGCAAGAGCATCGTCATGGTGCTATATCTCGCGCTGGTGGGAGCGACCTATAGCCTGTTCACAACGGTTCCCGGCGGTTTCGTGCCGTCGCAGGACAAGCAGTATCTGATCGGCTTCGCACAACTTCCGGATGCCGCAAGCCTCGACCGCACGGAAGACGTGATTAAGCGCATGACGGACATCGCGCTGAAGCAGCCGGGCGTCGCCAATGCGATCGCCTTCCCAGGCCTGTCGATCAACGGCTTCACCAATTCCTCGAATGCCGGCATCGTTTTCGTCACGCTGAAGGACTTCGACGAGCGCAAGACGCCCGACCTTTCTGGCGGGGCGATCGCCATGGCGCTGAATCAGAAGTTCGGCGCCATCCAGGATGCCTTCATCGCCATGTTCCCGCCGCCGCCGGTCAACGGTCTCGGCACGACAGGCGGCTTCAAGCTGCAGATCGAGGATCGCGCCGGCCTCGGCAACCAGGCGCTCGACCAGGCGGCCAAGGCAGTGATCGCCAAGGCCTACCAGACGCCGGAACTCACCGGCATCTTCTCGAGCTTCCAGATCAACGTGCCGCAGCTCTTTGCCGATCTCGACCGCGCCAAGGCCGAGCAGCTCGGGGTCTCCGTCACCGACGTCTTCCAGACGCTGCAGATCTATCTCGGTTCGCTCTATGTGAACGACTTCAACGCCTTCGGCCGCACCTACAGCGTCCGCGTGCAGGCCGATGCCAAATTCCGCGCTCAGCCGGAAGATATCGGCCAGCTGAAGGTTCGTTCGGCATCGGGTCAAATGATCCCGCTTTCAGCCTTGCTGAAGGTGGACGCCACCACCGGTCCGGAACGCACGAACCGCTACAACGGCTTCCTGGCGGCCGACATCAACGGCGGTCCGGCGCCCGGCTTCTCGTCGGGCCAGGCACAGGCGGCGATCGAGAAGATCCTGCACGAGACGCTGCCGGCCGGCATCGACTTCGAGTGGACAGACCTGACCTACCAGCAGATCCTGGCCGGCAATTCGAGCGTCGTTGTCTTCCCGCTGGCGCTGCTCCTGGTCTTCCTCGTGCTGGCCGCCCAATACGAGAGCCTGACCTTGCCGTTGGCGATCATTATGATCGTGCCTATGGGCGTATTGGCCGCGCTGACAGGCGTCTGGCTCACGGGTGGAGACAACAACATCTTCACCCAGATCGGCCTGGTGGTGCTCGTCGGCCTGTCGGCGAAAAATGCGATCCTGATCGTGGAATTCGCCCGCGAGCTGGAATTCGAGGGCCGCACACCGGTTCAGGCGGCGATCGAGGCCAGCCGCCTGCGTCTACGCCCGATCCTGATGACCTCCATGGCCTTCATCATGGGTGTCGTGCCTTTGGTTACCTCGACCGGTGCCGGTGCCGAGATGCGTGCCGCCATGGGTGTGGCGGTGTTCTCGGGCATGATCGGCGTAACGTTCTTCGGCATCTTCATGACGCCGGTGTTCTACGTGCTGATCCGCAGGCTGACGGGCAACCGTCCGCTGAAGCAGCATCACCACAACGACAACAACCATTCGGCAGAGGTTCTTCCGATCGCCGCCGAATAGGAATGCCGTGTCGGGTAGTACCCCCAGTGCCCGATATGTCATGGGCGGGACCGCAAGGTCCCGCCCTTCTTTTTTGATCTCGTGTTGGTTTTGATATTTTCCGTTTCGGCCAATCTGTTTTTCGAAGATTTTGCCTCTCGCCCGCCAATTTCATTTGCATGCTGACGCCATGGGTTTATCAAACACCTAGGCAAAATGATTGACGTACATCGGGCCAGAGGAGCTGCCCGCTGGTGGTCATTTGCGAGGGAGGATTCCATGCACATAGCCATCATTGGAGCAGCCGGCATGATTGGCCGGAAACTAACGGCAAGGCTGGTGGCCGATGGCGGTCTCGGCGGCCGGGAGATCACGCGGCTGTCGCTGATCGACGTCATCGAGCCGCCTCTGCCTCAGGGTTTCACTGGCAAAATGAAGGCCCGTGCCCGGGATCTGTCAGCCCCAGGAGCGGCGGAGAAGATCGTGGCCCGCCGGCCGGATGTGATCTTCCATCTTGCGGCGATCGTCTCGGGCGAGGCGGAACTCGATTTCGACAAGGGTTATCGCATCAATCTCGACGGCACGCGGCAACTGTTCGAGGCGATTCGTGCCGCCCATGCGGAGGACGGCTATAAGCCGCGCGTCGTCTTTACCTCTTCATGCGCTGTTTTCGGCTCGCCCTTTCCGACGCCCATCCCCGACGATTTCCATCTGACGCCTCTGACCAGCTACGGTACACAGAAGGCAATGAGCGAGCTGCTGCTGGCTGACTACACGCGCCGCGGCATTTTCGACGGCGTCGGCATTCGCCTGCCGACGATCTGCATTCGTCCCGGCAAGCCGAATCGCGCCGCCTCGGGTTTCTTCTCCGGCATATTGCGGGAGCCGTTGATCGGCATGGAAGCTGTGCTGCCGGTGCCGGAAGACGTGCGGCATTGGCATGCTTCACCGCGTTCGGCGGTTGGCTTTCTCGTTCACGGCGCGACGATTGATCTTGCACCGCTTGGTGCCGACCGCAATCTTTCCATGCCGGGCGTCAGCGCCACGGTCGGCGAGCAGATCGAGGCTCTGCGCCGGATCGCGGGCGACAAGGCGGTGAAGTTGATCCGCCGCGAGCCGGACGAGCTTGTGATGCGGATCGTCTCCGGCTGGGCTCAGGGCTTTACGGCGACGCGGGCGAGGGAGCTCGGTTTTGTAGCGGAGAGCTCCTTCGACGAGATCATTCGTGCCCATATTGATGACGAGTTGGAGGGACGCCTTCCATGACCGATCGGAAGGTTGCTTTTCTCGGAACAGGGCTGATGGGCGCCCCGATGGCGCGGCGGTTGCTTGGGGCCGGCTTTGCCGTCACGGTCTGGAACCGCGATCGGAGCAAGGCCGACGCCTTGGCATCAGACGGAGCCACCGTTGCTGCGACAGCGGCGGAGGCGGCTAACGGTGCCTCTGTCTTGTTCACTATGTTGACCAATGCCGGCGCGGTTGGTGAGGTCCTGTTCGGAAGCGGTGTCGCCGAAGCATTGGAGCCCGGCGCCGTCGTGGTCGACAATAGCTCCATCCCGCCGCCAGTCGCCCGCGAGCACGCGGCAAAGCTGGCGGAGCGCGGTATCCGTCATATCGACGCGCCGGTTTCGGGCGGTGTGGTCGGCGCAGCGGCCGGTACACTGGCGATCATGGCGGGCGGCGACGCCGATGTCATCGATAGCATCCGCGATGTAATGGCCCCGCTCGGCCGCGTCACCCACGTGGGACCCAGCGGCGCCGGCCAGCTTGCCAAGCTCGGCAACCAGCAAATCGTCGCGGTTACCATCGGCGCGATTGCCGAAGCCATGCTTTTGGTCGAAGCTGGAGGAGGTTCGCGCGAGGCGTTTCGCGCCGCTATTCGCGGCGGCTTCGCCGAAAGCCGGATTCTGGAGCTGCACGGCCAGCGGATGATCGAGCGCAATTTCGTACCCGGCGGCACATCGCGTAATCAACTGAAAGATCTCGATGCCGTTCTTGCCGCCGCTCAAAGCTTGTCGCTTCATATGCCGTTGACCGAAGCCGTCAGGGCAGAGTTCGCCGAATTCGTAGAGAACGGCGGCGGTGAAAGCGACCACAGCGGCTTGCTACAGCATCTGGAAGAAAAGAATGCTCGAGGAAAGGCTTGAGGAAGACATGACCGACATCGGTACATCCAAACGTCGTCTGCGTTCGCAGGATTGGTTCGACAATCCCGATCATATCGACATGACCGCACTCTACCTCGAGCGCTTCATGAACTATGGCATCACGCCGGAAGAGCTGCGTTCCGGCAAGCCGATCATCGGCATCGCGCAGAGCGGCAGCGACCTGACGCCCTGCAATCGCCATCACCTCGATCTCGCCAAGCGCGTCCGCGACGGTATTCGCGATGCCGGCGGCATTCCGATCGAATTCCCGACCCATCCGATCTTCGAGAATTGCAAGCGCCCGACGGCGGCACTCGACCGCAATCTCGCCTATCTCGGCCTTGTCGAGGTGCTTTACGGCTATCCGCTCGACGGTGTGGTACTGACGACCGGTTGCGACAAGACCACGCCGTCGGCGCTGATGGCGGCTTCCACGGTCAATATTCCGGCGATCGTCCTTTCTGGCGGTCCTATGCTCGATGGCTGGCATGATGGCGAGTTGGCCGGTTCCGGCATGGCGATCTGGCGCTCGCGCCGCAGGCTTGCCGCCGGTGAGATCGATGAAGAAGAATTCATGGAAACCGCGCTTGCCTCCGCGCCCTCGGTGGGCCATTGCAACACGATGGGCACGGCCTCGACGATGAACGCCATGGCCGAGGCGCTCGGCATGTCGCTGACCGGCTGCGCCGCCATTCCTGGCGCCTATCGCGAACGCGGGCAGATGGCTTATCGCACCGGCCGCCGCGCCGTAGAACTGGTGATCGAAGACATCAAGCCGTCCGACGTCCTCAGCCGTTCGGCCTTCCTGAATGCCATCCGGGTCAATTCGGCGATCGGCGGCTCCACCAATGCGCAACCGCATCTGGCCGCCATGGCGAAGCATGCCGGCGTCGATCTTTACCCCGATGACTGGCAGGTGCATGGGTTCGACATTCCGCTGCTCGCCAACGTGCAGCCGGCGGGCGCTTATCTCGGCGAGCGCTTCCATCGCGCCGGCGGCGTGCCGGCCGTCATGTGGGAATTGCTGCAGGCGGGCAAGCTCGATGGCGACTGTCCGACGGTCACCGGCAAGACGATGGCGGAGAACCTGAAAGGCAGGGAAGCGACGGACCGCGAGGTCATCCGCCCCTTCGCCGAGCCCTTGAAGGAGCGGGCGGGATTTCTGGTGCTGAAGGGCAATCTCTTCGACTTCGCCATCATGAAGATGAGCGTCGTTTCGGAGGATTTCCGCCGCCGCTATCTGCAGGAGCCGGGCCGCGAGGGCGTATTCGAAGGCAGGGCTGTGGTTTTTGACGGCTCGGAGGACTATCACAAGCGCATCAACGATGAGGCCCTCGGCATTGATGAGAACACTATTCTCGTCATTCGCGGGGCCGGGCCGATCGGCTGGCCGGGGTCTGCCGAAGTCGTCAATATGCAGCCGCCGGATGCGCTGCTGAAGAGTGGCATCCGCAGCCTGCCGACGATCGGTGACGGCCGCCAGTCAGGTACAGCCGACAGTCCGTCGATCCTCAACGCCTCGCCGGAAAGTGCGGCAGGCGGTGGCCTCGCATGGCTGCGGACCGGCGATACCATCCGCATCGATTTCAACCACGGCCGCTGCGACATGTTGGTGGAAGAGGCGGAAATCGAGCGGCGCAAAGGCGATGGCATTCCGGCGGTTCCGCCGGACGCGACACCCTGGCAACGTATCTACCGGCGTTCAGTCACGCAACTTTCCGACGGCGCGGTGCTCGACGGCGCTGCTGACTTCCGCAACATCGCGGTCAATCCGCCGCGTCATAATCATTAACCAAGAAATGATTGCAGCGAGAGTTGCGGGGAAAAGCCCACAACTGTTGAGGGGTTATTAAATATCGCTAAAGGGAGTGGTGCAAAGATATCGCCGAAATCATGCAGACTTTCCATGTGTCCGGAGGGGGTTCGAACCCGGTGGAAGAGGCGGCGTCAGGGCGATCCGAGCAAGAATTCCAAGACCTTTTGAGGAGGCTGGAGTTGGCGTTGGAGACGTCGCAAATCGGGGTGTGGGAGCATCATCTCAACGAACAGGAAGTGCTTTGGGATCTGCAGATGCACAAGCTCTACCAGACCGGCCGTACCAATCGCAAGGTGTCGTCGTCGGTCTGGCTGAACGCCCTCCACCCCGACGATGTCGGGCGTGCAATTGCCGAGTTCGATGGAGCAATTGCCGAAAAGGGCTTCTACAATTCGCAATTTCGCATCATCCTGCCCAGCGGAGAGGTGCGCTATCTGCGCTCTCGCGCCCATTTCTACGAGGGGCCTGATGGCCAGCCGTCTTTCATCGGCGCGGAATGGGATGTCACCGCCGATGTCCTGCTCAATCGCGAACTGACCAACCAGAAGGCGGTCGCGGAAGCCCGGGCTATCGCACTGGAGCAGAGCCGCGCACGTATCGAACATGCCGCCGACCATGACTACCTGACCGGTCTCCCCAACCGCCGCTATTTCGATCGCCGGCTGGCGGAGCTGCGCGCCGATGCGGCGGTGAAGACGCTGGCGGTCCTTCATATCGATCTCGATTGTTTCAAGCAGATCAATGACAAATGGGGTCATGCTGCTGGCGATGTGACGTTGCAGAATGCGGCGGTGCGGATTTCCGGGGCGATTGCGGCTGATGATATGGTCGCTCGCGTCGGCGGTGACGAGTTCGTCGTGGTGCTGGTCAATATCGACACCGCCGATGAGCTCAGAACCATCGCCGAGGATATTCTGTGGCGGCTGCGGCGCGACATACGCTTCGGCCACGACATGCTGCAGGTGGGCGCCTCGATCGGCGCGGCCTGGAGCGCTGCCGACGGAGCCGGCAATCTATTGGCGGAATCCGATGTCGCGCTTTATCAAGCCAAGAAACTCGGCCGCAACCGCGTCGAATTCTTCACGCCGAAACTGCAATCCGATTTGCAGGCCGAACGACAACTGGCAGACGAATTGCGACTGGCGCTGATACGGCAAGAGATCGTACCTTTCTATCAAATCCAGGTGGATGCGCGCAGTCGACGGATCGTAGGGCTAGAGGCTCTGGCTCGGTGGTGGCATCCGGAGAAGGGGCTACTGGCACCGACGGCTTTCCTCAAGGTGGCTGAGGAGTACGGGCTGACGGCCGAGGTCGATGCGGCCATTCTCAACCGCGTATTGTTCGACCGCGCCACCTGGGCTTTGCAGGGCCTGACGCCACCGCGTATCGCCGTCAACATCTCCGGAAGCCGTCTTGCCGATCCAGCCCTGATCGAACGGCTACAGGCTCTGAACATACCGCGTCATGCCATCGCCTTCGAGTTGATCGAGACGATCTTTCTCGACGATCCCGACGATAACGTGCTCGCCAATATCGACGCGATCAAAAAGATGGGTATCGAGATCGAGATCGACGATTTTGGCTCCGGCCATGCCTCGCTGATCGGCCTGGTGAAGCTGAAGCCGAAGCGGCTGAAGATCGATCGGCAGTTGGTGACGGCAATTACCGTCTCGGACGAACAACGCCGCCTGGTCGGCTCGATCGTGGAAATAGCAAGAGCCCTCAGCGTTGAAGTCATCGCCGAAGGCGTGGAGACCGAAGACCATGCGCGGCTTCTCGCGCGCGCCGGCTGTGACGGACTTCAGGGCTATGCGATCGGCTATCCTTCGTCGGTAAACGAGATCGCGGTGCTGCTGACATCGGTTCAGCGACCGGATCTGCACCGGGCTTCCGACAATTCCCAAGGCAATGGCGGGCCTACTGGATTTGCAGGATGGCGATCAGCCCATAGCTGATGACGCCGAGCGTCAGCAGCGACAGCGTAGCTGCCGTGATCACCCGGCCGCCGGCATGCGCAACGGAGCGAATGTTCACCGACAGGCCGAGCGCGGCCATCGCAATGACCGTCAGTATGTTGGAGATCAGTGCCATCGGCGCGACCAATCCGTCAGGGATCAGGCCGAAAGAACGCAACGCCATCAGCCCCAGAAAGCCGCAGATGAACCAGGGAACCAGTGAGTGGCGGCGGCCTGTGCGGCTGTCCGCACCCGCCGTTTCGGTCTTGGTGATGACGCCAAGCAAGAAAATAACAGGCCCGAGCATCAGGACACGGACGAGCTTGACCAGGGTGCCGGTCTGCACGGCAAGGATGCTGACCGGTGCGGTAGCGGCAAGAACCTGCGGCACAGCGTAGACGGTCAGGCCGGCCAGCACGCCATATTGCGGCACGCTCATGCCGGCATGGAAATAAAGAAGCGGCAGCAGGAAGACGGCGGCGATGCCGAGCACGGCGGTGAAGGCAAGGGCGGCGGCGATCTCTTCCGAACCGGCCTCGATAACTGGGGCAACTGCGACGATGGCCGAATTGCCACAGATGGAGTTGCCGCAAGCAATCAGCGTAGCCAGTTTTGGCGGTAGGCCGAGCAGCCGGCCAATTGTATAGGTCGCTGCGATCGACAGAACGACGACGACGGCGATGCCGCCGATCAACCAGACACCGGCGCCACTGATGGCCGAGAGGCTGATCGAGGCACCGAGAAGGACGATGGCGATTTCCAGCAGAATCTTGGCGCTGAAATCGATGCCGGGGCGCAAGGCGGGCTTCAGCGGCTTTATGGTGCAGACGACAATGCCGAGCGCGATGGCGAGCACCAGGCTCTCGATCCATTTGCCGCCGAGAATACCGATCTCGACGCGCTCACCGGCATAGGCGAAAAGGGCTACGGCGCTCGTGAGGGCAAGGCCGGGGAGAATAAGGTTGGCTCGGTGAAAAAGGGGCATGCGGAACCGCCATTCGGCTATGGAGAACTTGATATGGCGGAGAAAGTCTCACCTCCTGACGTCGACATCCATCGAATATTATCCTATGTTTCATTCGATAAATTAGAATGATTTCCCATGACCTTCGAGCAACTCGCCATTTTTGTCGCCGTCGCCGAGCGGGAACATCTGACCCACGCGGCTGAGGCCATCCATCTGACACCGTCGGCGGTCAGCGCGGCCATTAAGAATCTCGAGGCGTATTACGGCGTAGAGCTGTTTCATCGCGTCGGCAGGCGGATCGAACTGACGGAGACCGGTCGCACCTTCCTCGGTGAGGCCAAGGCGACGCTCGCCCGCGTGCGTTCGGCTGAGCTCATGCTTTCCGAACTCGGGGGCCTGCAGCGCGGCCGGCTCAGCCTGCGCGCCAGCCAGACCATCGCCAGCTATTGGCTGCCGCCCGTGCTGATGCGCTTTCACCGCGACTATCCGGGTATCGACCTCGATTTGACGATCGGCAATACGCGTACGGTCACCGAGGCGGTGATCGAAGGCACCGCGGAACTGGGCTTCGTCGAAGGAGAGGTGGACGCGCCGGTTCTGTCGATGAAGGTCGTAGCGCAGGATGCGCTTGTCATCGTCGTGCCGCCAGATCATCCCTGGGCGGACGGCCGGCGGCTTACCGCTGCCGATCTTGCCACCGGCACGTCATGGGTGATGCGCGAGGAAGGTTCGGGCACGCGGTCCGAGTTCGAAAATGCCATCATCAAGCTCGGTACGTCACCGCATGATCTTGGCGTGGCTTTGGTGCTGCCGTCGAACGAGGCCGTGCTGTCGGCGGTCTGCTACGGACAGAGTGCGGCGGCGATCTCCAGCGCGGCGGCTATGGCTTATCTACAGCAGGGATTACTGGTTCGGGCAGCGTTCGACTTGCCCATCCGCAGTTTCCGCCTGCTGCGCCACAAAGAGCGCCACGCCAGCAAGGCGGCATTGACGCTGGAAGCCATGTGCAGGGATTAGAGCGGTTCAGCTTTTCACGGAATCGCAGAACCGTTCTATCTTTTTGTTTTTTCGCAATCCCGGACGGAAAACCGCTTTCGCACTTTTCCTCGTATTGCTTTAGTTAGCGCTGCTCCATCCGGCGCTGATTGGCGACGACGAGGTCGATTTCGTTGCGGTCGAGCATGGCACGAATATCCGGAGGCGGCACGTCGTCGGTGACCATCATGTCGTAGATGGAGGGATCGTCGATGATGATTGGGGCGCTACGGCCGAATTTGGCGCTGTCGGCGACGATGATGCGGTTTTCCGCGCGCCGCGCGGCTTCGCGTGAATATTCCGCCTCCTCCAGATCGTGCAGCATGAAGCCGGAGACGGCGTTGACGGCGCCGACCGACAATATGGCGTGGCGTACATTGAAGCGGCGCAGGAAATTAGTCGCTTCCATGCCGAAGGCGCCGCCGTCGTGGCTGCGCAGCTCGCCACCGGCGAAGAAGACGCGGTTGCCGTTGCGGGTCGCCAACGCGTGGGCGACTGAGACGGCATTGGTGACGATGAAAAGGTTCTGATGTTTCTGCAGCGCTACTGCAATGAAAGCCGTCGTGGAGCCGATGTCGAGGAAAAGCGTGTCGCCGTTCTGGATCATTGCCGCGACGCGGGCGGCGATCATGCGTTTGGCCTCCGCGTTCTCGTTCATTCGGAAATGCAGAGGCTGCTCTATGATCGAGTCCTTGATATGGACGCCGCCATGGACCTTGGTGACGAGACCGTTGGCCTCCAAGCTGCGGATATTGCGGCGGATGGTCTCTTCCGAGACGGCCAGTCGCTCGGCGAGGAACTGAATACGGCTTGCGCCGCCCGCAAGCCGTAACTCCTCCAGGATCTCGCGTTCCCGATGATTCGAATGAAGCGGCACCTGGGAGATGTCCGACATGGTATCGATCCTATCTAGGGCATGATCCCAAAAAGTGCGAAGCGGCTTTCGGATAAGACCATGCCTGATCAAACATCTAGAGCGCGATAACGACTCGAAGGCAAGTTATCTCGTTCCAATCACCTCGAGATTGAATTTTTAAGTCAAATCTCACCTACGGTGAAGCTTTCTGTTGCAAATATCCATAGCCCAATAGGGATTAGACCTTCATTCCCCGCATAATCCAACAAAAAACCAAATGATCGTTTCATTTTGTGGCTAGTTCTTGACAGTTCCCCTATTGTGGGGAACCTTTTGCATCCGAAAGACGCGCGCCGTCGCGCCGGAGGAGGGATGACCGTAACGCCCGAAGACAAGATACATGCTCTTGGCATTTGGCGCGGATCGATCGAGATCGCTCCGCTCGTGGGCGGCATCACCAATCGCAATTACCTTGTCACCAATGGCGGTCGGCGTTTTGTCGTCAGGCTGGGAACGGATATTCCTGTTCACCACATCAGCCGCGCCAACGAGCTAGCGGCGAGCAAGGCTGCCCATGCGGCCGGACTATCGCCCGCCGTCATTCACTATGAGCCGGGCATTCTTGTGCTGGATTACATCGACGCCAAGCCGCTTGCAGCGGAGGATATTCGCGAGCCCTCGATACTGCCGCGAATTGTACCGCTTGTCCGTTCATGCCACCAAAATGTCGCGAAACATTTTCGTGGCGCCGGCGTCATCTTCTGGGTTTTTCATGTCGTACGCGACTATGCCGCCGTTCTCGAAGAGGGTGGTAGTCGGCATGGAGCATTGCTGCCGACTTTCCTCGATATTGCCGAGCGACTGGAACGGGCCGCATCGCCCTTCGACATCGCTTTTGGCCACAATGATCTTTTGGCCGCCAATTTCCTCGACGATGGAAAAAGACTCTGGCTGATCGATTGGGATTATGCCGGTTTCAACACGCCGCTCTTCGACCTCGGCGGTCTTGCATCCAACAACGAATTTTCCGACGACCAGGAAACGACGATGCTGGAGGCTTATTTCGATGCGCCGGCAAGCGACGATCTGCGGCGGCGCTATCAGGCAATGAAATGCGCTTCGCTGTTGCGCGAGACGATGTGGAGCATGGTTTCGGAGATCCATTCCCGTATCGATTTCGATTATTCAGCCTATACGAGCGAAAATCTGGCGCGATTTGAACGTGCCTATCAATCATTCCGGAATTCTTGAGGTGATGCGATGAAAGAACTGCCCCAAACAGCGAAGGCGGTCGTCATCGGCGGGGGTATTGTTGGCTGTTCGACAGCCTATCACCTTGCCAAGCTCGGGCTAACAGACACGGTCCTGCTGGAGCGAAAGAAGCTGACCTCGGGCACCACGTTCCACGCCGCCGGTCTCGTCGGTCAATTGCGGACCAGCGCCAACATCACCCAGATGCTCGGCTATTCCGTCGATCTCTATAAAAGGCTGGAGGCCGAGACGGGGCTTGCCACCGGCTGGAAGATGAATGGCGGGCTGCGCCTTGCCTGCAACGAAGAACGCTGGACGGAGGTGAAGCGGCAGGCGACGACGGCGCAATCCTTCGGGCTGCAGATGCATCTGCTGACGCCGCAGGAAGCTTTCGATCTGTGGCCGCTGATGGATATAGACGATCTGGTCGGTGCGGCCTATCTGCCGACCGACGGGCAGGCCAATCCCTCCGATATCACCCAGGCGCTGGCGAAGGGTGCCCGCATGGCCGGCGTTTCCCTGTTCGAGGATACCGAAGTCCTCGATCTGGAGATCGACAAGGGCAGGATCCGCGCTGTCATCACCGACAAGGGCCGCATCGAATGCGAGCGCGTCGTGGTCTGCGCCGGGCAGTGGACGCGGAGCTTTGCGGCGCGCTTCGGCGTCAACGTGCCACTCGTCTCCGTCGAGCATCAGTACCTTATCACCGAATCCTTCGGCGTGCCCTCCAACCTGCCGACGCTGCGCGATCCCGACAGGTTGACCTATTATAAGGAAGAGGTCGGCGGGCTGGTCATGGGCGGCTATGAGCCGAATCCGATCCCCTGGGCGATCGACGGCATTCCGAAAGAGTTTCACTACACGCTGCTTGATAGCAATTTCAACCACTTCGAGCAGATCATGGAGCAAGCCTTGATGCGTGTGCCGGCACTGCAGACGGCGGGCATCAAGCAACTTCTGAACGGTCCCGAGAGCTTTACGCCCGACGGCAATTTTATCCTCGGCGAGGCACCGGAGCTCATGAACTTCTTCGTCGGAGCCGGCTTCAACGCCTTTGGCATCGCCTCAGCGGGCGGAGCGGGCATGGCGCTTGCCGAATGGGTAGCGAAGGGCGAGCCGCCCTATGATCTCTGGCCGGTCGATATCAGGCGCTTCGGCCGTCCGCATTTTGATACGGACTGGGTACGTACTCGCACGCTCGAGGCCTATGGCAAGCATTACACCATGGCCTGGCCGTTTGAGGAGCATTCGAGCGGCCGCCCCTGCCGCAAGTCGCCGCTTTACGATCGGCTGAAGGCGCAGGGCGCCTGTTTCGGGGAAAAGCTCGGCTGGGAGCGGCCGAACTGGTTTGCCGACCTCTTTGCCGGCGAGGAGCCGAAGGATATCTACACCTATGGCCGGCAGAACTGGTTCGATGCCGTCGGCCGCGAGCACAGGGCGGTGCGCGAGGCGGCCGTGATCTTCGATCAGACGTCTTTTGCAAAATTCGTGCTGAAGGGGCGAGATGCCGAAGCGGCGATCTCGTGGATCGCCTCCAACGATGTCGCCAAGCCGGTTGGCGCATTGACCTATACCCAGATGCTGAACGACAAGGGCGGTATCGAATGCGATGTCACCGTGGCGCGCGTCGCCGAGAACGAATTCTACATCACGACAGGCACCGGCTTCGCCACGCATGATTTCGACTGGATCGCCAGGAATATCCCGGCTGAGATGCATGCTGAACTGGTGGATATTACCTCCGCCTACTCTGTCCTGTCGTTGATGGGGCCGAATTCGCGCAGAGTGCTCGAAGCGGTTACGTCAGAGGATGTGTCGAACGCTGCATTTCCTTTCCTGCGGGTGAAGACCATCGGCATTGCCGGCTGCCCGGTTCGAGCGCTGCGTATGACCTATGTCGGCGAGCTTGGTTACGAGCTGCATGTGCCGGTGGAATATGCGGCTACGGTGTACGACGCTCTGATGGCCGCCGGCCGCGATCACGGGTTGGTCAATGCCGGCTACCGCGCGATCGAAAGCTGCCGGCTCGAAAAGGGCTATCGTGCCTGGGGCTCCGACATCGGCCCCGACCACACGCCGGTCGAGGCGGGGCTTAGCTGGGCGGTTAAGATTAAGAAGAATATCGCCTTTCGCGGCAGGGAGGCTATCGAGCGGCAACTGGTTTCGGGGGTAAAGAAGTTGTTCGCCAGCTTCGTGCCCGAGGATCCCGAAACTGTACTCCTCGGCCGCGAGACAATTTATCGCAACGGCCAGCGCGTCGGCTGGTTGTCCAGCGGCGGCTACGGCTACACGATCGGCAAGCCGATCGGCTACGGCTATGTCCGCGATCCCGATGGGGTTACCGAGGATTTCGTGCTCGGCGGCCGCTATGAGCTCGACGTTGCCCAACGCCGCGTGCCTTGCCAGGTGTCGCTGAAGCCGCTCTATGATCCGCAGATGGCGCGGATCAAGGGGTGATCGTTGAAGGGGAGAAGCGGTTTTCGGGTACGATCAAGCTGCGCTGTGTAGCAGATGCCACCAGCCCTCTCCGGAATTATCACCTTGGCCGGATTGCGCCATAAGCGGTCGGCGGGCCTTATGAAGTGTTCCCGGCATCTACCCTGTGCTCTCGTCCCGAACTTTTTCCTTGGCATAGTGCGGAATAGCCGCTCGTGTGCGCCAGTCCCGGATCCGACGCCCCTTCGCTCGCGTTCTTTTCGATACGCTCTGTCTATAAAGGGAGAGACCATCACATTGATGGCTACGGCGAGCATCCCGGCAAAAAAAGATCAAAGGCTGCCATGTTCGGCCGCTGGTTTCTGGGCCCCGGATTTCTGTCTCATCTTCGCTTCCTCCGATCGAGCTACGATGAGCCGGAAATCCTCTCTTCTCAATTAAGCCGCTTCTGTCTCATGGGCGCCGATCCGGGACAGGGAGACGAGGTACTAGGTTGAATCGCCAATCTAGCGGTCTCAGGCCAACGGCGTGTACCAGTAGTAGCACCCGTGGATGATTATCTTCCAATTCTTCCTCCCCTGGTCCGCCACCACGACAACATGATGGCCCTCGACCAGAACCTTGTGGGGTTAACGCTGAAATTGATTGCGTCAACGAGCCCTGCAACCGATGGCGTTTCGCGCTGCGACCGGGACGGAATTAATCCGATCTTACCGGCCGAACCGCTCGACCATTGTGCTATACTCGCGCGTTGGGCCTTAATGTTCAGACGTCGCCTACTGCAAGTGAATGAACCGTATGGAATGAAAGGAAATTCGATCATCACTTAGTTGGAGAAACCGTCATGAAACCTATGGGATTGATTTCATTGGCCTCGACCGCCGCAGCCTTCGCCTTGTCGGTTGGCTCGGCATGCGCACAGCAGGTCACCGGCACCCCAGGCTCGCCCGATGCAACGACGACGATTGATGGGAGATATTTGCCCCCACAACCGCCAGCGTTCGGGGGCGAGATCAACCTTCAGGCCAGCCAGTCGAAACCGTATTGGCCGCCTCAGGTGGTGCCGCCCAAGGGTGCTCCTAACATCCTCCTCATCATGACCGACGATCAGGGCTATGGCGTTTCAGGCACGTTCGGCGGTGTAATCCCGACACCGACAATGGATCGAATAGCGCAAATGGGGCTGCGTTACACGCAGTTCCACTCAACTGCTCTCTGCTCACCGACGCGGGCCGCATTGATCACCGGACGCAACCACCACTCGGTCGGCTTCGGCATCATTTCCGAACAATCCACCGGCTATCCTGGCTACGACAGCGTCATCGGCGTCGAC
Source organism: Rhizobium sp. BK313 (assembly GCF_014193655.1). Lineage (GTDB taxonomy): Bacteria > Pseudomonadota > Alphaproteobacteria > Rhizobiales > Rhizobiaceae > Rhizobium. The sequence goes on from NZ_JACHZQ010000001.1 coordinate 100,785, forward strand.
AACGCCACCATCGGCGCGATCCTCAAGCAAAATGGCTACGCGACATCCTGGTTTGGCAAGAACCACAATACCCCGAGCTACCAGTACAGTGCGGCCGGCCCATTCGACCAATGGCCGAACGGGATGGGGTTCGACTATTTCTACGGCTTCATGGGCGGCGAGACCGACCAATGGACGCCCTACCTCTTTCAGAACCTCACGCAGATTTTCCCCTGGGTCGGGAAGCCCAACTACAACCTCACCACCGATCTGGCGGACGAAGCGATCCGCCATTTACGGCAGCTCAACTCAGCCGCGCCCGACAAGCCGTTCTTCCTCTACTATGTCCCAGGCGGTACCCATTCACCGCACCAGCCAACCAAGGAGTGGATCGACAAGTTCAAGGGCAAGTTCGACATGGGTTGGAACGCTCTGCGCGACCAGATCTTCGCCAACCAGAAGCGGCTCGGTGTGATCCCCGCGAACACCGAACTGACGCCCTGGCCGGATGATCTGAAGAAGTGGGACACGCTAACCGCTGACGAAAAGCGACTGTTCGCGCATCAAGCGGAAGTGTTCGGCGCCTATGCGGCCTACACCGACCATGAGATTGGCCGGGTAATCCAGGAGGTCGAGGATGAGGGAAAGCTCGACAACACTCTGATCATCTATATCAGCGGCGATAATGGCACCAGCGCCGAAGGCACCACTGTCGGCACGCCAAACCAGATGACCGCCTACAACGGCATTCTCGATCTTCCGATCGCGGATCAGTTGAAGGCCTATGACGCCTGGGGACTCCCCCCAACCTATCCGCACATGTCGGTCGCGTGGTCATGGGCGTTTGACACACCGTTCAAATGGACCAAGCAAGTGGCGTCGCATTTCGGCGGTACCCGGCAGGGTATGGTCATCGCATGGCCAAACCACATCACGGACGCGGGCGGGATCCGCACGCAGTTTCACCACATGATCGACATCGTGCCGACCATCCTGGAGGTGACCGGCATCCCGGCGCCTCTGGTTGTCAACGGCATCGCGCAAAAGCCGATCGAGGGGGTGAGCATGGAGTACACCTTCGACAAGGCTAACGCCAACGCTCCCTCGAAACGCACCACCCAATATTTCGAAATGTTCGCGAACCGCGCGATCTATCACGATGGCTGGATCGCGGCGACGACCCCACCAGCCCCACCCTGGCTCCTCGGCACCGCGAAGCTACCCGAGGATGTCATCAACGGCTATAAATGGGAGCTCTACAACCTCACCGACGACTATTCTGAGAACAACGACCTCGCCGCCAAAATGCCCGACAAGCTGCGCGAACTGCAGCAGCTGTTCCTGGTGGAGGCAGAGAAGTACAACGTATTTCCTCTCGACAACTCTGTCCTGCCACGCATCATAGCGCCACGGCCCAGCGCGACTGCAGGGCGAAGCCTCTTCACCTACCCGGGCGAGGTGTCCGGCATACCGGTTAGTGACGCACCGAGCATCCTGAACAAGTCCTATACCATAACCGCCGAAGTAGATGTTCCCCAGGGCGGGGCGGAGGGAATGATCACCACTTTGGGTGGCCGCTTCGGTGGCTATGGCCTCTATCTGCTCAAGGGCAAGCCGGTATTCCTCTATAACCTCGTCGATCTTGAACGCTTTCGCTGGCAAGGGCAGGACCCGCTGGCACCGGGCAAGCACACCATCGTTTTCGACTTCACCTACGATGGGCCGGGCTTCGGAAAAGGCGGCACCGGCGTGCTAAGGGTGGACGACAAGGAAGTCGCCAACCAGAAAGTCCCGCACACCGTGCCCTTCATCATGGCGATCGACGAAACCTTCGACGTGGGCGTCGATACCCGCACTCCCGTCGACGACGGCGACTACAACGTGCCTTTCCCCTTCACCGGAAAGCTCGACAAGGTTGCCTTCAAACTGGGGCCGACACAGCTAGGCGCGAATGAATAAGCAATTGTCCGGAGTGAGCTCGCCAACGCGAACAACTAGGCGCTATAGGATGGCGGGCTCCCTATCCGGGGTGCCCGTAAGTGCTTACGAAGGACCGGCGGCGCTAGTTTCATCCTAGTGTTCGAGAGTGGTGACGAGCGGGGGGCGATGTCGCCACCACCCTCGAGAGGAGGTAGTATACTCTTCCTACGGCTAACGGCGCACCGATAGGGTCGTAACCGCTATATCGATGTTTGCTCTTCTTCCTCCGCCTTGCTGACAGGGGGTAAATTCACTGGAGAGTTTGTCGAGAGTCGTCGCCACTTCCTTCGGACCCACTGAGGCAGAAGGCTTCAGCAGTCCTTCCGGGCTGCATGCTGTCTAAGGTCCGCTATGGGCCTGAAAGTTGCCATTGGTGGCATTTAACACATAAGATTGGAATCAAACCGCGCCACCCTTCAAAAACTGTGATCTCTCGGCCGCAGCACCGGCCATTTTCTTGACACGCCATCGCTTTCATCCTCAATCGAAATGCTGACGAAAGATGGAGGCAAGGGCGATGGCGGAAGCGGGTATCAAGCTGGAGGAAAGCTGGAAAGAGGCGCTGTCACAGGAATTCGTCAGCCCCTATATGCAGCAGCTCAAATCCTTTCTTGTCGAAGAGAAGCAGCGCGGCAAGGTGATTTTTCCACGCGGCAGCGAATATTTTCGAGCGTTGGACCTGACGCCGCTCGATGAAGTGCAAGTCGTGATCCTCGGGCAAGACCCCTATCATGGCATCGGCCAGGCGCATGGGCTGTGTTTCAGCGTTCGCCCCGGCGTGCGCATCCCGCCGTCGCTGGTCAACATCTACAAGGAACTGGAAACCGATCTCGGCATTCCGCCGGCGCGTCACGGCTTTCTCGAAGGCTGGGCGAAGCAGGGCGTGCTTCTGCTCAACAGCGTGCTCACGGTCGAGGAATCACAGGCCGCCTCGCATCAGGGCAAGGGCTGGGAGCGCTTCACCGATGCCGTTATCCGCAGGGTCAACGACGAATGTGACGGCGTCGTCTTCATGCTCTGGGGCTCCTACGCGCAGAAGAAAGCCGCGTTCGTCGATACGCAGCGGCATCTCGTGCTGAAAGCTGCGCACCCGTCGCCGCTCTCCGCCCACAACGGCTTCCTCGGCTGCCGGCATTTCTCCAAGGCCAATGCCTATCTGGTCGAGCACGGCAAGGATCCGATCGACTGGGCTCTGCCGAGCGATCCAAACAATAGCTGATGCCATATTGAACGACGGCTTTTCATCGTTCAACAATTGGAGACAATCCGTTTGGCTAATAGGGGCTATCGAAAAACGGCCTCTGCGACCATCTTCTACTCATCAGAAACGCCTGCCGTTGCGGGCGAGACAAGGGTTAGAGATGCTCAACCAGATCAAGGGTCTTCACCACGTTACCTCGATGGCGGAAGACGCCCGCACCAACAATAAGTTCTTCACGAATACGCTCGGCCTGCGCCGCGTCAAGAAGACGGTCAATTTCGACGCGCCCGATGTCTATCACCTCTACTACGGTGACGAGATCGGCACGCCCGGTACGATTATGACCTATTTCCCGTTTGCGAAGATGGCCCGTGGCCGTCCGGGCACCGGCGAAGTCGGCAATACCGTTTTCTCCGTTCCGGAAGGCGCGATCGGCTATTGGACCGACCGGCTTGGCAAGCAGGGCGTCGAAGCTCTGAAGACCGATGAGTCCTTCGGCCAGAAGCGCCTGCATTTCGCCGGCCCCGATGGTGACGGCTTTGCGCTTGTCGAGGTCAAGGACGACCATCGCGAGCCCTGGACCCATGGCGGCGTCGATGCAGAACATGCGATCAGAGGCTTTCATTCCGTCGCCATGCGGCTGCGGGACGAGGGCGCCACGGCTGAGCTGTTGAAATATATGGGTTATGAAGTGGTCGACACGCATGAAGGCGTCAAGCGGCTCGCCATTCCCGGCGGCAACGGCGCAGATTTCGTTGATCTCGAAACCATGCCGAACATCGGCCGCGCGCTTCCCGGTGCGGGTTCCGTTCACCACGTCGCCTTTGCCGTCGAGAACCGCGCAAAGCAGCTCGAAGTCCGCAAGGCGCTGATGGATACGGGATACCAGGTCACGCCGGTCATCGACCGCGACTACTTCTGGGCGATCTATTTCCGCACGCCAGGCGGCGTACTGTTCGAAGTCGCCACCAACGAGCCCGGTTTCAACCGTGACGAGGATACGGCCCATCTCGGCGAGGCGCTGAAGCTGCCGGAACAGCACGCTCATCTGCGTGCGTTGCTCGAGCAGCATCTTGAACCGTTGGACGCTTAATTAAGGGGGATATCATGACGGATACGACCTATGTGCACCGGGTGAAGCCCGGTGCACCCGGCAAGCCCATTCTATTCACCTTTCACGGTACGGGTGGTGACGAGAACCAGTTTTTCGATTTCGCCAACCGCCTGCTGCCGGAAGCGACCATTGTCTCGCCGCGTGGCGACGTTTCGGAACATGGCGCGGCGCGCTTCTTCCGGCGCACGGGCGAGGGCGTTTACGACATGGCCGACCTTGCCCGCGCAACGGAGAAGATGGCCGCCTATGTTAAAAGCCTGGCGGTCGACCACGGCGCCTCAAAGGTTCTTGGTCTCGGCTTTTCCAATGGCGCGAATATTCTTGCCAATGTGCTGATCGTACACGGCGACCTCTTCGATGCCGCCGTGTTGATGCATCCGCTGATCCCGTTCCAGCCGCGCGACAACGCCAAGCTCGACGGCAGCCGGGTATTGATTACCGCCGGCGAACGCGACCCGATCTCGCCGGCGCCGGTGACCAAAGCGCTGGCGGATTATTTCACGCGGCAGAAGGCTGAGGTGACACTCGAATGGCATCCGGGCGGCCATGATATCCGCCCGAACGAGATCGAGGCGATCCGCAGCTTCTTCGCGCCCTACGCCTGAATATGAACGAAACCGGGCGCATAGCGATTATCGATCGCAATGCGCCCGGCTATTTCCCGATGAGTTCCAGCATTGTCTTTGCCTGGGCCTCGGCTGCGCGTCGTCCCACTTGATCGACATAAGTCGACCCGCAGAAATGCTTGAGATTCATGGTGTCGGTACGATCCTGCTCCGCGTGTCTGGAGTTGATGATCACGAGGCGCCAGGCGCAGCCGAGGATCTTGTCGGGTTGAATGGCGTTGTCGCAGCCCGTGCTCAGGCAGAATGCGACATTTCTCTGGCCCTGATACTTTCCGGCCGTGGCGTCATCGTATTCTGTTTTCCACATATCCCGCGTGTGCTGACAATTACCTGGATTGCCGCTTTGACTGCATACCATCGTCGAATTGATGTAGCTTTCGGCAGCCGGCCACAGCGGGGCGTCGACCAAGCTCACGCAGCCGCACGCAAACAGACCTGCCAGCAATAGCTGCATTGATTCTCCCTCTGCCGAATATTCATACCCTAAAGGCACCCGGAATATCCGCAAGACAAAGGAGTATTTGGGGCCGAGATAGGCGTGGCGGTTCTGCAACCGCTGCCTCCTCTTCTTGTGCCAGCGACATCTCTCGCCGCAAGCTTCGCTTGTAGGCTCTCCCGGCGCTCGATAATAGTCGAGGCTTAAAGGGGTTGGGGAGATTCGTCGTGACGCTGGCGGAGCAGCAGCAATATCGGCTGGGCGTGATCTATGTGGCGTTTTCAGCCCTGGCATGGTCGACGTCTGGTCTTTTCGTGCGCTCGATCCACGCCGATCTGATGACCATCCTCTTCTGCCGCGGCATCGTATCCGGCCTCGGCGTCTTCACGCTGTTTTTCTATATCGAGCGGGGTAATGCCTGGCGCATTCTTCGCTCCATGCGCGGGCCGTCGCTGGCCGCGACGGTGTTTTCCACCGCGTCGATGATCAGCGGCATCGGCTCGATCTATTACACCTCCGTCGCCGATGCGATGGTGATCTACGCGACTGTGCCTTTCGTCACTGCCGGTGTCGCCTATGTCTTCATCAAGGAACGCCCAAGTGTGGCGACGTTGGTCGCCAGCGCCGTGGCACTCCTTGGCGTGCTCGTGATGCTGTCCGGCGAGGCGGCCGGCAGCGGTGGTTGGCTTGGCAAGGTCTTGGCCGGCGTCATGACGTTTACGGTCGCCGGTCTCGCCGTCGTCATGCGGCAGCACCGGGATGTGCCGATGCTGCCGGCGATGGCCTTGTCCGCGTGGCTCTGCTCCTTCATCACCTTCTGGTTCGCTTCGCCGTTGACAGTATCGGGCCATGATCTCGGCCTGATCATCGCCTTCGGCATCATCCAGAACGCAATGGGTCTCAGCCTTTATACATTCGGTTCGCGACTGATCCCGGCCGCCGATGCCAGCTTGCTGACATCGCTCGAAGTGCCGCTGACGCCTTTGTGGGTCTGGATATTCCTCGCCGAGCGGCCGTCGCAGGCAACATTGATCGGTGGCCCGATCGTGCTTGCCGCGCTCTTCGGCCATATCCTGCTGGAAGTGAGGCGAAATCGGGCGGAAGAACCGGCGCAAGCACTCTGAGCGGCTTGCCCGGCTGCCAGCGAAATGCTGAAGTCGGCCCGATCAAATGGGAACCGACGACGATGAAAAAGACCTTCAATCCGCCCTCCGTCCGCCGTCCCTTCGGCAACTACAATCATGGCCTGCTGGTGCCGCCCGGCGCGAGCCTCTTGGTCACGTCCGGCCAACTCGGCATTGCGCTTGACGATAGCGTTCCACCTGACATCACCAGGCAGGCGGAACTCTGCTTCGAGGCGATCAAGGTGATCCTCGAGGAGGCGGGCATGAGCTTCGCCGACGTCATCCGCATTTCCGGCTTCGTCACCAGACGCGAGGATTTTCCCGCCTATATGGCTGTCCGTGACCGCTACACGCTCGACCCGAAACCGGTTTCGACGCTGATCATTGTCGGCGGATTCACGCGGCCGGAGTTTCTGGTGGAGGTTGAGGTTACCGCAGCGAAGGTAACGTAAAAGCACCCTGCAGCGAGCAGATGGTTGACCTGTGAGGTCGACGCAGGTTTGGGCGGATGCTATCGGGCGTTTGGAGGCGAATGTGACCCAGAACATCTACGACGATCCGGACTTTTTCGAAGGCTACTCCCAGCTTCAACGATCGATCGACGGATTGGCGGGCGCGGCGGAATGGCCGTCGATGCGGGCGATGCTGCCCGAGTTGCATGGCCTTGATATCGTTGATCTTGGCTGCGGCTTTGGTTGGTTCTGCCGCTGGGCGAGGGAGCACGGCGCCTCCGGCATATTGGGTTTGGATGTCTCCGACAATATGCTGGCACGCGCCCAGGCCGAAACGGAAGGTGAGGGTATTCGCTACGCCAAGGCCGATCTTGAAAATCTCCAGCTTCCGGCGGCTGCTTTCGATCTCGTCTACAGTTCGCTTGCTTTTCACTACATCAGAAACTTTGCCGGGCTTCTGGCCACAATCCATCAGGCGTTGAAGCCAGGCGGTCGACTGATTTTCTCGATCGAGCACCCGATCTACATGGCGCCGCGACGTCCGGATTGGCTGGTCGATGCCGAAGGCTATAAGACGTGGCCGCTTGACAGCTATCAGATGGAGGGACCGCGGGTGACGAACTGGCTCGCGGAAGGTGTCGTAAAGCAGCACCGCACGATGGGAACGACGCTCAACCTACTGATAGGCAGTGGTTTTCGGATTATGCATGTCGAAGAGTGGACGCCGACCGACGAGGACCTGGCCATGTATCCGGATCGAGTAATCGAGCGCGAGCGACCGATGTTCCTGTTGATATCGACGTTAAAGCCGTCGTACTGACGTCGGGTGCTCATCGCCAAGATGGGCGGTGCGATTTCTAGAAGCGCTCCATTTCCCGCTTCACCTTTTCCAGGAACCGCTTTCTCGTCTCATCCGTCGAGCGGTTCATGTCGTAGTGTGCGAGGAAGACGACCGGGGCAAAGGGTTTGATCATCGCGCGGAGCATGCGCTTGATGATCTTCTTCGGCGGGTTGCCGACGATGAAGGCGCGGAAGGGATCGGCGCCGTAGGTCATCACGGCGCCGAGCTTGCGGATGTGCCGCAATTTCGAGGTCACTTTGCCGTTTACAAGTTCGAAGGTCACACCCGGCAACCAGACGCGGTCGAAATAGCCCTTCAGGATCGCCGGAAAACCGAAATTCCAGACTGGCGTCACGATGACGAGCGCTTCCGCCCGCTGCAGGCGCTCGACATAGGATTTCACCGCCTCGGTATTTTCCGGATAATCGTGATAGATCATCCGGTCGTGGCGGGAGAGCACGGGGTCGAAGCCCTCGGCATAGAGATTGCAGTCGTCGACCTCATGACCGGCCGTTTTCAGGCTCTCGATCGTCTGCCGGTGCAGGGCTGCGCCAAAACTTTCCTCGACGGGATGCGAATGGAGGACGAGAACCCTCATGAGGCCTCCATCAGCGCCGCAAGGCCAGGAAAGAGATAGTTCTTGCCGGCCTTGAAATCGAAGTTCGGGTTGTCCCAGGCGATCATCTTGCCGGGGTTCAGCAGGCCCTTCGGGTCAGTCTCTTTCTTGAAGGCGAGCTGGACGATATCCGTCTGCTTCATGCCGCCTTCTTCTAGCGTATAGCGGTGCGGATTGAAGATCGGGCAGCCATGGTCCTGATGGATGCGGATGATCTCTTCCAGCCGCGCCTCCGTCGTGTAGCGCACCAGCGGCAGACCGGAGCACTGGATCTGGCCGTCGAACTTGATGAATTCGAGATGGCCTGGCACTTCGTCGCCGAAGATCTCGACCATCTTCTGTACCTTCGCGACGTGATCCGGACCCGGATACTGCACTTGCAGATAGGTGATGGTTGGGTCGACCTTGATGGCGCGCAGCGTCGTGTGGTTCCAGGCGAGCTCATAGGCATGCGGGATGCCCTTCATGCTCTCGACCTTGTCGGAGCGGAAGGTGATTTCGCCCTTCTGCTGGCCGGTAAAAGCCAGGAACGGGTCCATGGAATGCGGCGCGATCATCAGTGCCACGATCGATTGGCCCTGACGGATATAGGGCTTGTGCCGGCTGAAATATTCGAAAGGGATGGGCGCGGCGATCGGTGCGATTTCCTTGACCAGGATGCCGTTGCATTTGGCGAGCGCGTCGGAGAAGCGGACGGCTTCCATGAAATCATCATAGCCGACCAGCACGTCCACCCAGTCGTAGGCCGGGGCGAGCGGCATTTCGATCTCGGTGATGATGCCGTTGGTGCCGTAGGCGTGGCTGACCTTGGTCAGGTCCCAGCCGGTGAGATCGAGCACGCGCGGCTCGGCCTCCATTGTGACGACGCGGAGCCGCAGGATATTGCCGATATCGCGCAACCCGCCCCAGGTGATCGAGCCAACGCCGCCGGAACCGCCGGCGATGAAGCCGCCGATCGTCGCCGTCTGCGCGGTCGAGGGGTGAAAGCGAAGTTCCTGTCCGGAATGCGCCTTTGTCTGGCGGTCGAGCTCGGCGATGACGATGCCTGGCTCGCAGATGACGCGGCCGGGGTGGATTTCCTTGATCTTGTTCATGGCCGCGAGGTTCAAGACGATGCCGCCGGAAAGCGGCATGGCCTGGCCGTAATTGCCGGTGCCGGCGCCGCGCGGGGTAACCGGCACATCATGGGCATAGGCGACCCTCAGCGTTCGGATTACCTCTTCCTCGGTCTTCGGTGTCACGACGAGGTCGGCGGTGACATTGTCGAGCTGTGCCTTCAGGATCGGCGAATACCAGTAGAAATCCCGACTCTTCTGGCGCACCAGCGCCGGATTGTCTTCGACGGCGATGCCCTCGAGTTCTTTCTTGATGAGCTGATAATCCGGCATGTCACGCTCCAATAACGGTATCGAGTTCACGGTAATCCGGCAGGCTGCGGTCGATCACCTTGCCTTTGCGAAGGACGACGCGGTCGGACTGCGGACGGGAGAGGAATTCGCTCCAGCGCCTGGCGCTGAAGAGAACGAGATCGGCAGGGCTGCCGACGGCGATGCGGCCGATATCGGAGCGGCCGAGAATATCGGCAGGCGAGGTGGTGATAACCCGGGCAGCCGTATCCAGCGGATGATCGAGATGCAGGATGCGCACGGCCTCGCGGAAGACCTCGACGGGATCGAGATCGCCGTAGGCGTAGAAGGGGTCGCGGGTATTGTCGGAGGCGACGGCAGTCGGCACGCCGGCGGCGGCTAGCTCATGCAGCAAGGTGACGCCGCGCCAGCGGGGCGTGCGGCCCGGTCGGCGGTCCTGCAAATACATGTTGCACATCGGGAGGGAGACGACGGAGATCCCGGCCTTGGCAACGAGATCGATCGTGGCCGCGGCGACATCCTCGTCCTGGCGGGCGAGCGAGCAGCAATGGCCGGCGGTGACCTTGCCGGTGAAGCCGTTGCGCAGCACCGCCTCGGCAATCACTTTCAGCGTCAGCACCTGTTTGTCCTCGGTCTCATCGACATGCAGGTCGATATCGAGGCCGCTGTCCATCGCGGCGTGGATCAGCTTGTCGAGCTGGCGGTCGATATCGGGGTTCATCTGCATGACGCCGCCGATCAGGCCACCGGCATCGCGGATCACCATGAGGAGATCGGCGAAGAAGGCGTCCTCGGCCATGGCATCGAGCGGGAACAGGGCGACAGCCTGCAGCGCGATCTTGTCTTTCCAGGCCTCGCGCACCTCCGAGAACACTTCGAAGGAAATGCGGTGCTGCGGCGCCAGCGAATCGAGATGGGTGCGGATCAGGCTGGTGCCGTGGGCATAGGCCGAGCGCAGTGAGAATTCCATGCGCTTCCTGACATCGGCAGCCGACCAGTTGGCCTCGCGGTCAGCGCGCACGGCGTCGAGGGCGCCCACGAAACTGCCGTCCGGATTGGCGCGGCGCTCCCAGATGTGGCCCTTGTCGAGATGGGTATGCATGTCGGCGAAGGTTGGCCAGATCATGCCGTCTCTCATGTCGGCCTTGGCGAATTCCGACGGCGCGCTGCCGGCCGGCAGGATGTCCTTGATGAGGCCATCCGCAACCACGATGTCGGCTTTCATAAGGCCCTCGCTTGAGGGGCCGCTGAAGCCGGCGACAGTCACGGCCGGGACAGTGGCGTTGCTCAGCACGAAGCGCGCCGCGTTCGGCGGGGACATGAAGGAATAGGACATCAGTTTTCCCGCTTGAGGCTGCTTTCATGCCAGCGATGCAGGCTCAGCCATGAGATGAAGGAGGTGAGGGCGAAGATGGCGACGCCAAGCGCCGAAAGGAGCAGCAGGGCGGCAAACAGGCGGGGCATGTTCTGACGGTATTGCGCCTCGAGAAGGCGGAAGGCGAGGCCGGAATTGGGACCACCGGAACCGGCGGCGAATTCAGCGACCACGGAGGCGATCAGTGACAGGCCGCCGCCGATCCTGAGGCCCGTCATGAAATAGGGCTGGGCCGCCGGCAGCTTCAGATGCAACAGCATCTGCCAGCGCGAGGCGCCGTAAAGATCGAAGAGGTTCAGGAGATTATGGTCGACGCTCTTCAGGCCTTGCACCATGTTGGAGAGGATTGGAAAGAAGGCGACGAGGAAGCCGCAGATCAGCAGCGCGGATTCGCGGGTCGGCGCGTAGATCAGGATCAACGGTGCGATCGCAACGATCGGCGTCACCTGCAGGATGACGGCGAGCGGATAGAAGGCGAGTTCGATCCAGCGCGATTGCACCAGGAAAATCGCAAAGCCGACGCCGCCGATCAGCGCCAGTGCCAGCGAGATGAAGGTGATCTCGGTTGTCACCCAAAGCGCCGGTGAGAGAATGCCCCAATCGGACACCAGCGATTTCGCGACGGCGAGCGGACTCGGCAGGATATATTGCGGAATTTCGGCGCCGATGACGAGAAGCTGCCAGAGGACGACCAAGACGACAACGGTCAAGATCGGTACGATAATGCCGAGGGAGCGTTCGGCAATCCTGGTCCGCACGGCCGCTTCCGGTGGCGCATCGGCCGCTTCTGCGGAGAGGTTGACGGATAGGCTGGTGCTGTCACTCATCAATGGGCCTCCGGCCAACCAATGGCCTCGATCAGGGAACGGGACACCTTTTCACAAACTTGCCGGTATTCCTCGGAAGACCGGTAGAGGGGATCGCGCTCGCCGCTGGTGTCCAAGGGAAAGTCTGTATGCACACGGCCGGGCCGCGCCTTCATGACCACGATGCGGTTTGAAAGATAGGCGGACTCGTAGACGGAATGGGTGACGAAGATCACCGTGATGCCGGTGGTCTTCCACAGCCGCAGCACATCGTCGTTGAGCTTCTGGCGGGTGATCTCGTCGAGTGCTGCAAAGGGTTCGTCCATCAGCAGCAGCTTCGGCTTGGTGACCAGCGCACGGGCGATGGACACGCGCATCTTCATGCCACCAGACAATTCGCGTGGATAGGCGTCGGCGAAATCCTGCAGACCGACGGTCGCCAATGTGCCCATGATCTGGTCGTAGGCGGCCACTTTGGAAACGCCGCGTAGCTTCAGCGGTAGATGGACATTGCCGAAGACGGTCTTCCAGGGCAGCAGCGTCGGTTCCTGAAAGACGAAGCTGATGTCGCCCTCCGGAAGGCCCTTGGAATTGATGCGTGAACTCGGCCAGTCGATCGTGCCGCTGGAGGCTCCGCCAAGGCCGGCGATGATGCGCAGCGCCGTCGACTTGCCACAGCCGGAGGGACCAAGCAGGCTGATGAACTCACCGCTTTCAACATTGATCGACATGCCGGAGAGCGCCAGCGTGCCGTTGGAGAAGAGTTTGGAGACCTGCTCCATAACGACCAGCGGCCGCTTGCGCAGCTCGGTCTTGGTGGTTGCAATTGCTTCAGACGGGGTCATGGTTCGGCTCATTGTTGATCCACCCTCCCCTTGAGGGGGAGGGTCGGAGCGAAGCTCCGGGGTGGGGTGATCCCTAGCATCTCCGGGTGTTACCCCCACCCGCCACTTTGCGGCGACCTCCCCCCTTCAAGGCGGAGGTACTGAACTTACTTCTTCAGCGCCATCCCGACACCCTTGCAGACGAACTGCGAGTCGAAAGCCTTCTTGTAATCCGTGTCGGCGTCGAAGAGCTTGATCTGCACCATTTGGTCGAAGAACTTCTTGTAGTGCGCGTCGGTGATACAGCCGATGCCCTTGTCGACGGCGTCGCCGGATTCCACGATGCCGTACTCCTTCATCTTGGCGATGGAATAGGCGATCTGTTCGTCCGTCATATCGGGATTGTCTTTCTTGATCAGATCGTTGGCCGCCTTGTTGTCGCCGTAGAGATAATTGTACCAGCCTTCGATTGAGGCGTTGACGAAGCGCTGCACAAGGTCGGGATTCTTCTGAACCAATGACGTCTGCGTCGTGATCATCGTCGCGTAGGGCGAATAGCCGGCGTCGGCGAGCAGGAACACCTTCGGCTCCCAGCCGGTCTGCTTCTGGATTTCATAGGGTTCGGAGGTCAGAAAGCCCTGCTGAGCCGACTGCTTGTCGGCAAGGAACGGCGCCGGGCTGAAATTATAAGGCTTGAACTGCTCGTCCTTGAAGCCGGGGAAGTTCGCCTTCATCCACTCGAAATAGGTGATGTAGCCGTCCTTGCTCATGAACAGGGTCGGCAGCTTGGCGAGGTCCTCGAATTTCTCCACGCCGGCGTCCGGATGGGCGATCAGCACCTGCGGATACTTCTGGAATATCGCGGCGACATCGACAATTGGGATGCCTTGTTTGACGGCATCGATTTCCTGCTGCGGGCCGCCCATATAAAAGTCGATCTTGCCGGAGATCAGCAGCGCCTGGTTGGCAGCGTTCGGGCCGCCCTGGACAATTTCAACATCCAGGCCGTATTTTTTGTAGGTGCCGTCGGCGATCGCCTGGTAGAAGCCGCCATGTTCAGCCTCGGCCAGCCAATTGGTCCCATACGTCACCTTGTCGAGGGCACTCGCGGGCTCAGCCGCGGCAATAGAGGCCAGCAGGCCCATGACGGCGAGAAATGCTTTGGTCTTCAATGCATTGGACATGGCCGGTTGTTCCCCTTATCTGCCATGGGACGCCGCCAGTGACGCCCATTTTCTGCATTTGAGCGATTGCCTTGCGCTTTGAAAAGCATCAAAATTCGTGCGCATTGATGCCTTTTAGGCATCTCAGCCCGCGCCTGTGCCTAAATTGTGCGGCCTGGGCAAATTTTATGCAATGGGGATGTGTATGCTGCACTCGAGGCGACTTCTTTACATCAACGAGATTGCCCGCTGCGGCTCGATCCGCAAAGCGGCGGCTAGGCTCAATGTGGCATCCTCGGCGGTCAACCGGCAGATCCTGGCGTTGGAAGAAGAGATGGGAGCGCCATTGTTTGAGCGGCTGCCGCGTGGGCTCAGGCTGACGGCGGCGGGTGAGCTCTGCATCGAGCATATTCGCGAGGTGCTGAAGAATTACGAACGGCTGGAAGGGCGCATCCGCAGTCTCAAGATGCAGCAGGCCGGCAAAGTCAGGATCGTTACGACGGTCGGGCTCGCCTCCGGGCCGCTGCCGGAGATCATCGCGCGTTTTCTCTCCGAACATCCGCGTGTCTTCATCCAATTGCGAAATGATTCCGGCTCGACGACCGTGGCGCCGGTCCTGTCGGGCGAAGTCGATATCGGCCTCGGCTTCAACATCCCGGCGACACCCGGCATCCGTTCGCTTGGCAATTTCGATATTCCGATCGGCGTCGTGCTGCCGCCGGGTCATCCGCTGATCGGGCCTGGGCCGATCAGCCTCGCCGATGTCGTGGAGGAGCGGCTACTGCTGGCGCAGCCGGGCACCAGCCTGCGCGAGATCATCAATTTGACGCTGGCGCGGCTGTCGGTACAAGTCGAGCCGGTGCTGGAAAGCAATGCATCGGAGATGCTTAAACAGCTAGTCAAATGCGGAGCAGGGCTGACGCTGCTGAACCCGCTCGACGTCATCACCGAATGCCGCCGGGGCGAACTGGTGTTCCGGCCGATTGCCGAGCCGCATTCGCGGCATCAGCCGATGAAACTATTTGCCCGCACACGTGCGCCGCTCGATGCGGCGACCAGCCTGTTCGTGGAATATCTGCTCGCCGAACTGGCCGGCCTGGTGGAGGAGCTGCAGGCGAAAGGACATATCCTGATCGCGTCGGAACGCCGCCGGCCAGATGCCTACTTCGAATAGAGGTTCGACAACGGGTAGTCCCTGAGATCGCGCAGCATTTCGATGAAACCCTTGACCTGATGGCGGCAGATGAGCGCGCCCTTTTCTGCCGTGCCGTTGGCGGCATTGCCGACGACGCCGTTGGGATTGAGATCGTGAGCGATCCAGGCGAGCGAATGCGGCGGCAGCGGCTGCAGATAGTTCGACTGCTCCTTCATCCATTCCGCCTTGGAGACGAAGTTCTCGGCCTTGTCCATGCGCACCAGTTCAGGGCGGAAATGCAGCATCAGCGAGGTCTCGACGTCGCCGCCATGGATGCCGTAGCGCTGCTCATGGTCGCTGATCATGCCGTCAGGCGTGCCGAAACGCGTCCATTGCGTGGCAACGACGGCCATCCGGTAGCGTACGCGTAGTTCGCGCGCAACGATGCCCATGATGTCGAGATTGCCGCCATGGGAATTGACGATCACCATCTTGCGAATGCCGGCCTCGGCAACCTTCGCGCCGATCGCCGTCCAGACCGGGATCAGCAGTTCGGCGCCGAGGGAGAGCGTGCCGGGTCCGTAGATATGTTCGTTGGCCTTGCCGATTTCTTGGGTCGGCAGCACCAGGAAGTCCAGGTCGTCTGGGCGCTGCGCCTTCATTTCGGCCAGCATGCCGTTGGCGATGGCCACGTCGGTCGCGATCGGCAGATGCGGGCCATGCTGTTCGGTCGAGGCGATCGGCAGTACGGCGATGGTGGTGTCGGGCGAGAGGCCGGCGAAATCATAGGTGGTCAGTTCGTTCCAATAGAAGGGCTTCGCCATCGCCATTTCCTCTCATGTGCTTCTCTTTCATAACGGATACGGCAAGGATTATGGCGGGGGAAAGCATCAATTTGCGGGCGTGCTGCTGCCTTTTTGTGTGCACGCTCTGCGGAATGGGCATCGCGACCGTTGCCGCCCGCGATGCCGTCCACTGTTCATTCGATCGCGCCGCCGGTGAATACCGAGACGTCGCTGCCGTCGAAATCGGTTGAGCGGCTGACTTGTTCCCATTCCGCCGCTGCCTTGGTGCGTGCGGCTTCCGCCAGGCCGAAGACGAAGAGAGCGTCGCTGCCGAGGAGGAGGTGGTTGGGAAGAGTGTCCCTTTGGGCCAGATCGAGGATCACTTCCGAGATCTTCTGGGGATCGCCGAATTCCTTGCCCGCGAGGTGCTTCAGCATACCGTAGACAGCACCGACGCTCGGCTGGTATTCGGGCAACAGCTCGACATCAGCACCGGCAGCGGTCTGCGCCCAGTTGGTGCGCATGCCGCCGGGCTCGAGCGCAATGACCTTGACGCCAAAGGCCGCGACTTCCTTGGCGAGGACCTCGGTG
This sequence comes from Rhizobium sp. BK313, assembly GCF_014193655.1. Lineage (GTDB taxonomy): Bacteria > Pseudomonadota > Alphaproteobacteria > Rhizobiales > Rhizobiaceae > Rhizobium. The sequence continues at coordinate 117,200 of NZ_JACHZQ010000001.1, forward strand.
AAGCCGCCGACCGCCCATTTAGCCGCCTGATAGGCACTGAGGCCCGGTGTGCTGACGCGACCGCCGACCGAGGAGATGTTGATGATGTGGCCGGAGCGCTGCGCGCGCATCACGGGCAGGGCGGCTCGCGTCAGGTTGACGACGCCGTAGAAGTTCGTGTCGATCTGCGCTTTGAACTCGTCTTCCGATGCCTGTTCGAACGGCGACATATGTCCGAAGCCGGCATTGTTGACGAGCACGTCGAGGCCACCGAAGGTATCGACTGCCATTTGAACAGCCGCTTTCGCCGCCGCAGCGTCGGTGACGTCAAGGGCGACGATCTTGATCCGATCGCCATATTGCTTTTCCAGGTCGTCGAGCCGGCCCGGATTGCGTGCCGTCGCCACCAGGCGGTCGCCGGCGCCGAGAACAGCCTCGGCCAGCGTGCGTCCGAGTCCGTTGGCGCTTCCTGTTATTAACCACGTCTTTGTCATTTCTGTCTCCTTTTGAGTGAGTACATGCTCATTATTCGTAGAAATAAAAAGGGCTCAATTGTTGGAAATCGCCCCCCAATAGGTCTGGAAGCCTGCACGCCGATAATTCTCGATATTGCCGGGATCCCGATGGATGAATTCGAGGACCATATCGGTCAGCACCTCAGTGGTGGCGCTAAGCATGTCTTTTGGCTGCTGGCGCAAGATGCCTGATCGAAACCCTTCTTCGAGCATCGATTGGATGTCGCGAAAGGCAGCCATGCCGGTCTTGCGGCTCGCCTCGGTCACTTTGTCCGAAACGCCGAGCTGCCGTATGGCTTTCCGCTTTGCCGGGTTTTTCGCCCCCCAATCGATTGATTGGTTCCAAAGATGCTCGCAACGCTCTTTCACGCTCGCCTCTGTCGGATAGCCGGCGGCAATGGCGGCCCTCATGTCTGCCTTGAGCGCAAGGTAGAGTTCGTTGAGCAGGTCGTCCTTCGTCGGGAAATAGACGAACAATGTTCCCTCGGCGATGCCGGCATCCTTGGCGATCTTCGCGGTGGAGGCGGAAACGCCAAGCGACGCCACGGCTTCGGCCGCCGCCGCCAATATGGCGTTACGCTTTTCTTCGCTGAGGGGACGTGCCATGGCTTCATTTAATGAGTGAGTACATCCTCAGCTATAAAATCTTCAGTCGGCGATGTCAACAATGGTTGGCTTTTCCAAATTTAGGGAATGTGCGATATGGGGGAGGAGGGAATTGCTTTTCTTTTGTCTATAGATTTTATAGAAAACTAATTGCTCTTCAAATGCGGGTTCCGTGAAACAGCGTTGCTTGAGACTAGCGTCTTGACCCACTACTTTTGCCCGCATCCGGCGCGAGTTGTGGGGATGATGGGAATGAACATGAAAACATCCGTGGCGATCGAGAAGGCGGTGCCTGTCGCCGATCCCGATGTGGTCAAATCAGAGTTCCGTAACGCTATGGCGCGGATGGCGGCGGCTGTCAGTATCGTGACGACCAACGGACCGGCTGGACTGGCCGGTTTTGCCGCGACCGCCGTCTGCAGTGTCTCCGATAGTCCGCCGACGCTGCTCGTCTGTCTCAACCGCACCGCTTCGGTTCATCCTGCTGTCACGGAAAACGGTGTTCTTTGCGTCAACGTGCTTTCGGAGGGACATCAGGACTTGTCGCGCCTCTTCGGGGGCAAGACGCCGGTGGCGGAGCGTTTTGCCGCGGCCGCATGGTCGGAACTTTCGACCGGCTCGCCGGCATTGGAGGATGCGCTCGTCTCGTTCGACTGCCGCATCGTGCACCGCGCCGATGGCGGTACGCACGATATCCTGATGTGCGAAGTCGATGCTATCCGTCTGCGTGACGGCGGGCAGGGGCTCATCTATTTCGACCGGGCCTATCACCGGGCCGGATAGGCCGGATCAGCCAGCTTTCTCAGTAGTTTTCCTGATACCATTCGACGAAGCGGCGCACACCTTCTTCGACTTCGATCTGCGGCTTGAAACCGGTCAAAGCCATCAGCAGGTCGGGCACGGCATAGGTATTGTGCACGTCGCCGGGCTGCATTGGCAGCATGTGTCGGATCGCCTTTTTGCCGAGCATCGCCTCGATGGTCTCGACAAAGGTCATCAGCCCGACCGGCTGGCCGCCGCCGATGTTGACGACGCGGAACGGCGCGTGTTTCGACAATGTGTCGCAGATGGTTTCCGAAACGATCCGGTTGTCTTCCGACGGCACGACGTCGATCAGCCGCACGATGCCTTCCACCAGATCGTCGATATAGGTGAAATCGCGGCTCATCTTGCCTTCACCGTAGATTTCGATCGGCCGATCGTTCCTGATGGCGTCGACGAATTTGAACAGCGCCATGTCGGGACGGCCCCAGGGACCGTAGACGGTGAAAAAGCGGAAAGCGGTGGTCGGCACGCGAAAGAGATGGGCGTAGCTATGCGCCATCAGTTCCATGCTCTTCTTGGTCGCCGCATAGATCGTCATCTGCTCGTCGGCCTTGTCGCTTTCCGCGAAGGGGATCTTCTCGTTGGCGCCATAGACAGAGGAGGTGGAGGCAAGCAGCAGGTGTTTCGGCTGCAGGCTTCTCGCCAGCTCCAACACGTTAAACGAGCCGGTGACGTTGGAATCCACATAGGACCGCGGATTTTCCAGGCTGTAGCGTACGCCTGCCTGGGCTGCGAAGTGGACGATGACGTCGGGTTCCGCGAGCTCCGCGGCGTGATCCAGCGCCGCCTTGTCTTCCAGCATGCCGGTGACAGCCTTGAAGCCATTGGAGCGGGCAAGGATGGCGGTGCGCTTTTCCTTGAGCTTGACGTCATAGTAAGGCGTCATGCCGTCGAAGCCGACAACGAAATGCCCATCGTCGAGCAGGCGCTTTGCGAGATGGAAACCAATGAACCCGGCGGTTCCGGTAATAAGATAGCGCATTCGTCGGCCTTTGCTTACAGTTCGGCCCCGCCCATGGGTCTGCCGATGCTGGTATAGGCAAACCCGTGCTTTGTGACCTCGTCATGGCGATAGATGTTTCTGAGGTCGACAAGAACGGGGGCCCTCATGACGGCCTTCAGCCGGCTGAAGTCGAGCGCGCGGAACTGGTTCCATTCGGTGACGATGACGAGAGCGTCGGCGCCGCGCGCCGCTCCGTAGGCGTCATCGGCATAGACGATGTTGTCGATTACCTGGCGGGCGTTGTCCATGCCTTCGGGGTCGTAGCCGGTAACGGTCGCGCCGCCGTCCAGCAGAGTCTGGATGATCGAGATCGCCGGGCTGTCGCGCATGTCGTCGGTGTTCGGCTTGAAGGTCAGGCCGAGCACGGCAATAGCCTTGCCGCGGACATCGCCGCCCATGGCTGCGATCACCTTGCGGCCCATAGCGCGTTTGCGGCTGTCGTTGATCGAAATCGTCGTCTCAATCAGGCGCACCGGGCTATCGTAGTCCTGTGCAGTCTTGGCCAGCGCCAGCGTGTCCTTAGGGAAGCACGAGCCGCCGTAGCCTGGACCGGCATGCAGGAATTTCGAGCCGATGCGGCCGTCGAGGCCGATGCCGCGCGACACTTCCTGTACGTTGGCGCCGACCCTCTCGCAAAGATCAGCCATCTCGTTGATGAACGTGATCTTCATGGCGAGGAAGGCGTTGGCGGCGTATTTGATCAGCTCCGAGGTGCGGCGGGCGGTAAAGAGCAGCGGCGCCTGGTTGAGATAGAGCGGCCGGTAGACCTCTGTCATGACGCCGCGGGCGCGGTCATCGTTGAGGCCGATGACGATGCGGTCGGGGCGCTTGAAGTCCTCGATGGCCGCGCCTTCGCGCAGGAATTCCGGATTGGAGACGACCGCAACGTCGGCATTCGGATTGGTTTCGCGAATGATGCGTTCCACTTCGTCGCCGGTGCCGACCGGCACGGTCGATTTGGTGACGATGACGGTAAAACCTTTGACGTGCTGCGCGATCTCACGGGCGGCGGCATAGACATAGGAGAGATCGGCGTGACCGTCGCCGCGGCGCGACGGCGTGCCGACGGCGATGAAAACGACGTCGCTAGCGGCAACGCTGGTTTCGACTTCGGTCGAAAAAGAGAGGCGGCCGGCGCGGACATTGTCGGCGACGAGCTGTTCCAGACCGGGCTCGAAAATCGGGATTTCGCCGCGGTGCAACGCCTCGATCTTGCCGGCGTCCTTGTCGACGCAAATCACGTCGTGGCCGAAGTCGGCAAAGCAGACCCCAGACACAAGACCCACATAACCCGAACCGATCATGGTGATGTGCATGAAACTTCGTTCCTTTTGCTAGCGGCGGGCTCAGCGTCGGAACGCGATCCCGTCTTTGGCGATTGCCTGCGCTTATACACAGGATCGCCGGTGACGCCTATACGCGATGGTGCTTATCCAGGCGGTTGCGACAGAAGTGTCATAAAGACGATACCCGTCCTCACCGGCGTTGTTTCGACCGGTCGAGCGGCTTGTCTGCCCACCGCGGCATGCTAGACATGCCGATAAGGCTTCTCCTAATCCAAAGGCAATTCCCCATGACGTTCGATCTCATCGTCCGCAATGCCAGCCTTCCCGATGGTCGCCAGGGACAGGATATCGCCATTGCCGGCGGCAAGGTCGTGGCTGTTCAGTCGGGTATGGAGGGGGAGGCGGGGCGCGTGATCGATGCCGATGGGCAACTGGTTTCGCCGCCGTTCATCGATTGCCATTTCCATATGGACGCGACGCTGTCGCTCGGCCTGCCGCGGCTGAATACGTCGGGTACGCTGCTGGAGGGCATCGCGCTCTGGGGAGAGTTGAAGCCGTTGCTCACACATGAAGCGGTGGCGGAGCGAGCTTTGCGCTATTGCGACCTTGCTGTGTCGCAGGGGTTGCTGGCCGTGCGGACTCACGTCGATATCTGCGACGATCGCTTGCTTGCCGTCGAAGCACTGCTGGAGGTGAAGAAGCAAGTCGCGCCCTATCTCGATCTGCAGCTCGTCGCCTTCCCGCAGGACGGATATTACCGTTCGCCAACAGCTGTAGGGAATCTGGAGCGCGCTCTCGATCTTGGCGTCGATATCGTCGGCGGCATTCCGCATTTCGAGCGGACGATGGAGGACGGCGCGCGTTCCGTGCGTGCGCTCTGCGAGATCGCCGAAAGGCGCGGTTTGATGGTCGATATGCATTGCGACGAAACCGACGATCCGCTGTCGCGCCACATCGAGACGCTGGCCGCCGAAACGGTACGACTCGGGCTTCACGGCCGGGTGGCCGGCTCGCACCTGACCTCGATGCATTCGATGGACAATTACTACGTCTCCAAACTCCTGCCGTTGATCGCGGAGGCGGGGGTGCATGCGATCCCCAACCCGCTGATCAACATCGTGCTGCAGGGGAGGCATGATACCTATCCGAAGCGGCGCGGGCTGACCCGGGTCAAGGAGATGCGCGAATTCGGCATCAACATCGCCTTCGGCCAGGATTGCTGCATGGACCCGTGGTATTCGCTCGGCGGCGCCGACATGCTGGATGTCGCCCATATGGGATTGCATGTCGGGCAATTGACTTCGCGTGAAGCCATGCGCTTCTGTTTCGATGCGGTCACCGTCAATCCGGCCAAGGTGATGGGTATCGACGGTTATGGGCTGGAGGTTGGCTGCAACGGTGATCTCGTGGTGCTGCAGGCTCGGGATCCGATCGAAGCCGTCCGCATGCGCGCCGCCAGGCTCTTTGTCGTCCGACGCGGCAAGGTGATCAGCGAGACGCCGGCACGGATCGCAAAACTGTCGCTCCAAGGCCGGCCGCAATCGGTCGAACCGGCCGCTTATGCGCCCAACGCCACCACGAATTTGACCCGTTAGGCATACTGCAGCATACCGCTTGTGATTGCTATCGCGTTGCAGCAAGATAAATTGGGCGCAATCGTTCCGGCGGGGGACGAATGGGCGATTCGGGGCAGTTGCATGAAGTCGACTTTCGCCGTGCGTACAATGCGGGCTGGGGAATTGGAGCTCGCTCTCGAATGGGCGCGGCAAGAGGGATGGAATCCCGGTATCGACGACGCCCCGGCGTTTTGGGAAGCAGATCCTTCCGGATTCTTTGTCGGTGTGATCGGCGAGGTGCCGGTCGGTTGCATTTCCGTCGTGCGTTACGGTGAAAGCTTCGCCTTTCTCGGCCTCTACATCGTCCATCCCGAATTTCGCGGTAAGGGTTATGGCAAGGCGCTGTGGAACAAAGCTATGGCGTTCGCGGGCAATCGTACCATCGGTCTCGACGGCGTCGTCGCGCAGCAGGAGAACTACCGCCGCCGCGGCTTTGAAATGGCCTATCGCACCGTGCGCTATGGTGGCATCCCGGAAATGTCCGAAAAAGGCGGAGGGGGTGTAGACGTCGGTCCGGTCACGCAGACGAAGCTCGAAGGCTTGTTGCGGTACGATGCCGGCATTTTTCCGGGGCTGCGCTATTCGTTCCTCACCGCCTGGTGCGGCGCGCCGGAAAAACGAAAGTCCGTCATTGTCGGCGGCGGCAGCAAGATCCGTGGCTACGGCACGATTCGGCGCTGTTTCGATGGTTATAAGGTCGGTCCGCTGTTCGCAAATAGCCCCAAAGTGGCGACGGCCTTGTTGGCCAAATTGCTGCCGGAGGCCAAGGGCCGGTCTGTGTACCTTGACGTGCCCGCAGACAACACTGACGCGATCAGGCTTGCCGAGGCTTTCGGGCTGTTGCCAGTGTTCGAAACGGCACGAATGTATCGTGGTGAAGCACCCCAAATGCCACTTCACCGCGTCTTTGCCGTAACTACGCTCGAACTCGGTTAGATCCGTTCTTTTTCCTGCGAACGGGCGCGTGAAATCCCATGGGATCAAGAACCCCTGCGATGCTGCATGTCGCCTAACCCTTTGCATAGAGCGGGCGGGGCGTCTTCATCACCATCAAGCCAGCCATTTCCTAGAATCGCCAGCTGTTTCGGCAGGAGGCGTCGATAAACAGACTGCGGTCGTGACATTGCCTCCCATCAACGCGCGCAGAAGGGAAAAATCCTGTTGGAGGCGCTGATTCGTCACGTAAAAAGCCGAATCTCCTGAGACAACAGGGTCGCTTTCCCAAAAACAAAGCTTTATAGATGCGCGGGTTTGAGCAAGGCGCGCCTCTGTGCGCAGGAAGCGGGAATGGAGAAATGACGAACGTAGTTGTGATCGGTTCGCAATGGGGTGACGAAGGCAAGGGCAAAATTGTCGACTGGCTTTCGGAACGCGCCGATGTGATCGTGCGCTTTCAGGGTGGCCACAATGCCGGTCATACGCTGGTTGTCGACGGTGTCAGCTACAAGCTCGCGCTGCTGCCCTCGGGACTGGTTCGCGGCAAGCTCAGCGTCATTGGCAATGGCGTCGTCGTCGACCCCCATCATTTTGTCGCTGAGGTCGAAAAGCTGCGTGCCCAGGGCATCGCGGTGACGCCCGACGTGCTGCGCATCGCCGAAAACGCCCCGTTGATTCTGTCGCTCCATCGTGACCTCGACGCTCTGCGCGAGGACGCCGCCTCCAACAGCGGCACGAAGATCGGCACGACGCGCCGTGGCATCGGCCCGGCCTATGAAGACAAGGTCGGCCGGCGGGCCATCCGCGTCATAGATCTGACCGAGCCGGAAACGCTGCCGGCCAAGATCGATCGCCTTTTGACGCATCACAATGCGCTGCGCCGCGGCATGGGCCTTGCCGAAATTTCCTTCGACGCGCTGCATGAGGAATTGAGTTCGGTCGCAGAACATATTCTTCCCTATGTCGACCACGTCTGGCGGCTGCTCGACGAGCAGCGCAAGGCCGGTGCGCGCATTCTTTTCGAAGGCGCGCAGGGCGCTTTGCTCGACAACGATCACGGCACCTATCCCTACGTGACCTCGTCAAACACGGTTGCAGGCCAGGCCGCTGCCGGGTCCGGTCTTGGCCCGACAGCGCTCGGCTATGTGCTGGGCATCACCAAGGCCTATACGACGCGCGTCGGTGAAGGGCCGTTCCCATGCGAACTGCACGATGAGATCGGCAAGCACCTGTCGACGGTCGGTCGCGAGGTCGGCGTCAACACCGGTCGTCCGCGCCGTTGCGGCTGGTTCGATGCCGTGCTGGTTCGCCAGACGGTGAAGACTTCCGGCATTACCGGCATCGCGCTGACCAAGCTCGATGTGCTCGACGGTCTCGACGAGTTGAAGATCTGCGTCGGCTACAAACTGGACGGCGAGGAGATCGATTACCTGCCGGCGAGCCAGGCCGCGCAGGCCCGCGTCGAGCCGATCTACATCACGCTCGAAGGCTGGAAGGAATCGACCGTCGGTGCCCGTAAATGGGCCGATCTGCCGGCGCAGGCGATCAAATATGTCCGGCAAGTCGAGGAATTGATCGGTGCGCCCGTAGCGATGCTTTCGACCAGTCCTGAGCGCGAAGACACCATACTTGTGACCGATCCGTTTGAGGACTAATGTCGCGGATCAATGACGAATCCCGGTCCGGCCACGTGCCGGGCATCATGAGAAAGTACTGATGGCGGATTTTGTAGCAGTCATTCGACGGGCCGTGGATGGCTTGGCCGATAATACTCCCGAGATGCGGGTCAAGGTTTACGAGCGGGCTCGCGGTGCCGTTCAGCGGCAGCTTGAGAGCATGAAGCCGCGCCCGCCGGAGGAGATGCTGCGCCGTCAGCTCGACAAGCTGGAAGCCGCGATCGTTGAGGTGGAAGCCGAGCATGCGGAGGCGTTGCCGCTTGCTGAAGAGCCTGTTGCGGAAGCGCCTGCAGTGCAGGAGGAGCCGCAGCATGCGCCTCCTGAAGAGCATCACGCTGCGGACGAGCCTCATGTAGAGCAACCGGAGCCAGCCTATGCGGAGGCCCATGCGCAGGAGGAGCCTGCCGCTTACGAGCCGGTGCACGAAGAGCCTGCCTACGAAGATCCCGCGCATGTTCAGCAGTCCGCTGACCACCACGAGCCGGTAGAGGAGTGGGTCGATGCGCCGCAGGAGCACGCGCCTGCACTGGCTCATCACGCCGAGGCCTATGTCGAGCCTGTTGCTGAGCCAGCTCATCAAGAAGAACCGGAGCACTACGCAGAGGACGTGCCGGTCGTTGCCGCCGAGCCCGAGCCTGTTGCTCCACAGACGCATGCCGCTCAGGCACCGGCCGATGACGTTATCAGTCAGGTCGAAGAGATTTGGGCCGAGGTTGATGCGCCTGTAAAGCGTGGTGCATCCGAGCCGGTGACCGAAGCTGTCATGCCTGCTGCCGCCTTTGTACCGGCTCCCTTCGGTCATCCCGTGGAGCAGCCTGCCGCGGCGAAGGCACCGGCAGCCGACAAGGCTTTTGCCTGGGATGCGGACGTTTTCGAGGAGCTGGAGGCGGCGGTACCGGCGCCAGCCGTCAAACCGGCCCAGCCCGGCCGACAGATGCCGGACAATGCCTTTGACGATGTCGATCTCTTCGCCGATGTGCATTCTTCGCCCAGAGCAACACCGAAGAACGATGGCGATGGCTGGCGCGAGCTCAAGGAGCTTGCGGGTTTCGACAAGTTCGCCGATGGGGAGCGTGGTGGCGGTTCTTCCATACCGCCGGACCTCGATCAGGCTATGGCATCGAAGCTGCAGGGTAAGAGCTTCCGCATGGAGCCGAAGCGTCGCCGCTTCAGCGTGACCGGCGTTGTTCTGACGCTTCTCGGGCTTGCGATCGTCGCTGGCGGCGGCTATGCCGCCTGGCTGAACCGCGAAGCGCTCAACAAGATGGTCGCCGACCTTATCAGTTCGGCACCGAAAACCGCGACCAGCACCGCTCCGGCTTCCGACACGGCCAACAACAATGCGGCGGCTCCGGCCGCGACCGCGCCTGCGGCATCGACGCCGGCTACGACCGCTCCTGCACAAAGCAATAATGCAGCCGCGCAGCCGCCCGCAGCGGCCAACACCAATGTTGCCTCGCTCGACAACGATGCCAATACGGTCAGCACGAAGTTCACCCAGCGCCTGTTGGCCAACGGCACCGAAGAGGATGAGGGTCCACCAGCAGGTGGACAGCCGGGTGTGGCCGAAGGCAAGTCTGTGGCGGAACAGAATGTAGCCGCTGCCGCCCCTCCGGCCGGAGTGGCGACGGCGCCCGCCAACAATGCGAATGCTGCGCAAACACCGGCTGCGACTGCGCCGGACTCTGCACCGCCTTCGGGGGACCAGCAGGCATCCGCTGCAGCCCAACAACCGCCTGCCAACCAACAGCAGCCGCCCGCCGCGCAACAGCAGACGGCGCCGGTTACGGATGGGCAGAAAGTATTCCTCTATGAGGAGCGTCTCGGCCAGACGTCGCCGACGGCTTTCGAAGGCACGATCACCTGGTCGCTGCAGGAAGGCAAAGGCGAGGATGGCCGGCCGGAACCTTCCGTCCAGGGTCTCATCAGTGTTCCCGTGCGTGGTTTGACTGCAACGATCACGGTGTCGCGCAATACGGACGCCTCATTGCCGGCAAGCCATCTGGTTGAGCTTGCCTTCCAGGTTCCGCCGAATTTCGAAGGCGGCGCTATCGACAGCGTTCAGCGCATCGCGCTCAAGTCGACCGAACAGGATCGTGGCGACGCTCTGATCGCGGTGCCAGCCAAGGTTACCGACGACGTTTATATGGTCGCGCTCAACGATTTTCCGGATGCGCGCAAGACCAATCTCGATCTCCTGAAAACCCGCAACTGGATGGACATTCCCGTGGTCTACCGCAATGGCCGTCGCGCATTGCTGACCATGGAGAAGGGGCCGGCCGGTACCGACGCCTTCAACAAGGCGATCGCCGAGTGGCAGGCGCTTGGCGGTGTCGCTTCGAGCGGCCAATAAGCGGTTTTAAATCACCGGAATCAAAAAGGCGGACTTTTCAGTCCGCCTTTTTGTTTGAATTCAGTCGGTAACGTTTCACGGTAACGGCTGATATCCGAAGAGTTAAGCGGTGGCTTCAACCACACGCAGTGCCTTGGCGCGTTCCAGCGCATCCTTCTGCACGGCTTCCTGCACCTTTTCGAAGGCGCGGACTTCGATCTGGCGGACGCGTTCGCGGCTGATATCGAATTCAGCCGACAGATCTTCCAAGGTCACCGGATCTTCGGCGAGGCGGCGAGCCTCGAAGATGCGGCGCTCGCGGTCGTTCAAGACGCTCATGGCGCGGGCCAGCATGCGGCGGCGCGTGTCAAGTTCGTCCTGTTCGATCAGCACGTCTTCCTGGCTGTCGTGATCGTCTACAAGCCAATCCTGCCACTGGCCGGAATCACCCTCAGCGGCTTTGATCGGCGCATTCAACGAAGCGTCGCCCGAGAGGCGGCGGTTCATCGAAACGACCTCTTCCTCGGAGACGTTCAGCTTGGTGGCGATCTCCGCAACATGCTCCGGCTTCAGATCGCCGTCATCGATGGCCTGGATGCGGCCCTTGAGACGGCGCAGGTTGAAGAACAGACGCTTCTGGTTGGCGGTCGTGCCCATCTTCACCAGCGACCATGAGCGCAGGATATATTCCTGGATCGAGGCCTTGATCCACCACATGGCATAGGTTGCCAGGCGGAAGCCGCGTTCCGGATCAAACTTCTTGACGGCCTGCATGAGGCCGACGTTGCCTTCCGACACGACTTCGCCGATCGGCAGGCCGTAGCCGCGATAACCCATGGCAATCTTCGCCACGAGGCGCAGATGGCTGGTGACGAGCTTATGCGCGGCCTGACGGTCGGCATGTTCCGCATAGCGCTTGGCGAGCATGTACTCTTCCTGCGGCTCCAGCATCGGGAACTTGCGGATTTCGTCGAGATAACGGTTGAGGCCGGCTTCACCGGCGGTAATGGACGGCAAGGTATTACGGGTCATGAATGCACCCTCCTATTCGAGATCTGGCCCCTTCTAGAGGCGTATTGCGCGCCCTTTGCGAAGCAGACCAAGGCGTGCAGGTCCTGAAGACCCCGCACTAAACCAATATGTAGATAAGTACGGCAAAACAGTGATTCAAGAACGTAGTCACGCAAGAGTTACACCGGCGTGACAGCTATGTCCGCCGTAATGTTTGCCCTTGAGACTATCCTCCCGAATGCTCCGGTCTTGTGAGATTTTGCCGCTTCAATACCAAAAACGCGTTGGCTTTTGGATGACTGAGGGACGCGTGCCGGAGATCGGTTTCTTTGTTATTATAGGCGGCGAAGGGCCGGGCGTCCAGTCACGCATTTGCGGTATTCGCCAAAAATTGCAACCAGTGGTGATCAACCTTTCCTTTTCGGTCCATCAAGGCGAAGGGTGCATTCATGAAAAAGCTTGACAATAGGGGCATATGCTCCTATATCGACATCAGTAAGAGCATATGCTCTCATTTAGCAATGGAGAAGCGATCATGAGCGAAGCTGAGATACTTGTAAGCGGTGCAACGGGACGGACCGGAGGCGCGGCTATCGATGAACTCCTGAAGATGGGCAAAAGTGTGCGTGCCTATGTGCGCTTGGACGATGAGCGGGCAGCGGCTCTCAGGCAGCGAGGGGTCGATATTGCCGTTGGAGACTTTACGGATATAGACGACATTCGAGCCGCCATGGAAGGCGTCGGATCGGCATATTTCCTTCATCCCATCGCGCCAGGAATCATTGGTGCCGCGGCTTACTTCGCACAGGCCGCAAAGGAGGCAGGCGTCACGGCAATCGTCAACATGTCGCAGATTTCGGCGCGCCGGGAGTCGGCAAGCCATGCAGCGCAGGACCACTGGATATCCGAGCGGGTCTTCGACTGGTCAGGTGTTCCGACGACGCATCTTCGCCCTACCTTCTTTGCTGACTGGCTCGTCTATCCGCATTTCGCAAAGCAAATCTGGGCCACAAAGAAGATCGAGTTCCCCTTTGAAAGCGGGCGGCACGCGCCCATCTCCTCCGATGATCAGGGTCGGGTGATCGCTCATGTCCTGGCGAATCCGAAGGGGCATGAAGGTAAGATCTATCCGCTCCATGGTCCGGTCGAGATGAACCACACGGAGATCGCCGCCGTCATGAGCGAAGTGCTTGGCGCGAAGATCGAATATGCGCCGCCCTCGATAGAGGCGTTCAAGGACAAGATGGAAAATCTCTACAAGTTTCCGCCGTTCCTTGTGCAGCACCTCGTCGAAGTCGCCCAGAACTATCGCGACGGCATCTTCTCGGGAACCAATGATGTGGTCGAGACGATTACCGGAACTCCGGCTCTCTCGGTCCAGCAATTTGTCTCCAACAATCGCGCCGCCTTCGCGTGAATTCCACAAAGAAAAATCGGAGATTCTACAATGTCACATGCTCAAGATGAACGTCATCCCTTTCTGGATGACCTGACCACCGACGCGGAGCTGACCAGCTCTGTGTTGCGCGGTTCCGTCATCGGACGCGACGAGATCAGGCTCGCCGTGAATGCCGTCGGAACCTTCTATGCCTCGCAGACGCCGACGTTCCTTCAGATCGTCGGCTCCCGGCTCTTCCTCGAATATGAGGCCGTTCTGACGAACGGGGAGAAGCTGACCGCCGGCGTGGTCGTCGATCACGCCTCCGACGGCTCGGTGCCCCGGGTCAGCGTGCGGATGAGCCCGCTTGGCTCTGTTCTATCACTCGCCGACCATTTGCGCGGGGCGCTCTCCGGGCAGTTGCCCGAAGACCTTTTTCTTTGAACCCAACCGACCGCCAGGCCAGCGACAAACATCTGTACGCTGACCTGTGGCCCTAGAAAGGAAAATTGCTATGGACGTCACCAACAACACAGTCTTCATTACCGGTGCCAATCGTGGCCTGGGCCTAGCCTTCGCACGCGAGGCACTCCGCCGCGGAGCATCGAAGGTCTACGCGGGCATGCGCAACACGAGCGGCTTCAACGAGCCGGGCATCGTCCCGGTCAGGATCGATGTCACGGATAAAGCATCGATCGCCGCAGCGGCAGGATTGGCAACGGATACGACGCTATTGATCAACAACGCAGGGATCGCCGCCCTAATCGACGGGCCTCTGGCAGACGATGTCGAAGCGCAGTCGCAGCGCCTCTTTGACACCAATTATTATGGCGTGGTGCGCGTCTCGCAGGCCTTCGAGCAAATCCTGTCGGCCAAACCACATGCCGCCATCATCAATGTGCTGTCCGACATCGTCTGGCTTCCGCGGCCCTTCCTGACACCTTATGCGGCATCCAAAGCGGCGGCATGGAGCTATACGAACCAGCTTCGCTTCCACCTTCGCGATCGCGGCATCGAGGTCCTTGGCTTGCATGTCGGATTCGTGGATACCGATCTGACCAGCGGCATAGACGTGCCGAAGGCCAGCCCGGAGGACGTTGTGCGCCAGACCTATGACGCACTCGCTGCTGGCAAGAGTGAGATCATGGCCGATCAAGGGACGGCACTGCTGAAGAGCACACTTGCGGACGAAGTGCCCGGCTACATCGCCCCGCCGGAGGGGCTATTCTAAATCCGGCGATGCCGGGAATTGCTATGGGACGCGGAGATTCCTTGAGCTTCGCGCCCATGGCTCGGGTAAAGAATGAAATCGAAAGGAAACTGAAATGTTGTCGGCCAACCAACCGCTTGGAATCGATCAGTGCAACTGTTCCGCCATGAGAAAGGCGAGCCGACAGATTACGCGGTTTTATGATGACCATCTTGAGCCGGTCGGGCTGCGCATCACGCAGTTTCTAATTTTGGCGGCTCTTGAGGAGGCTGACGGTGCCACGGTCAACGTTCTCGCCGAGCGGCTCGACATCGAGCGGACGGCGATGGGAAAGATGGTCGGCTTCCTGGAACGCGACGGGTTCGTTACCATCAAGCCGTCTCCTGCAGATGGCAGGGTTCGTATCGTTGAACTCACCAAGGACGGCCGTCTCCTGCACAAGAGAGCGGAGCCTCTCTGGGAGAAGGCCCAGCAAGAATTCGAGCAGTTAAACGGGGCCGCAAACGTCGCAACTCTGCGCCAGGGACTGAGACAAATCACGGGCGGCGATTTCGCGAAGGTCTCATCCGAAGACTAAAGCCTCGGATTGATTGCCGTGACAGCGTGGGACTACCTCCGCAGAGGATGGTCTCCTCGCGCACGGCTTAACCGAGGATGTCGAATAGCTTCTCCCGCGAATTGCAAGCCATACCAGTGGCACTATGGGGAGGGCCGGTCACCAATCTGCCATGGCCCTTTCAAGCAGTTTGAGGCCGCTCTTCAACCCCGCAAGGCTGCGGCCAGCTCCTCCATATCGTCCGGCAGAGGCGCTTCGAAATGCATCACTTCGCCGGTGCGGGGATGTTCGAATTGCAGGAGATAGGCGTGGAGTGCCTGACGGGGGAAGCGGTTGACGACTAGCTTGGCAGCCTCCGGCAGGAGGTTGGCCTTGGTCTTGAAACCGCCGCCATAGACGGCGTCGCCGAGCAGAGGATGGCCGATATGCGCCATGTGGACGCGAATCTGATGAGTGCGGCCGGTTTCGAGGTGGCAGTCGATCAACGAGGCGAGTGCGGTGGCGTCCGGAGCCTCGTGAAAACGTTCCAGCACTTCGTAATGCGTGATGGCCTCGTCGGCGTCCTGATTATCCGGACGCTTGACGGCGCGTCGGGTCCGGTCGCCAGTGGAGCGGCCGAGCGGCGCGTCGATGGTGCCGATCAGTTGGCGGGGGCGGCCCCAGACGATCGCCTGATAGGCGCGTTCCAGCGACGTGGTGCGGCCGTGGTCGGCGAATTGCTGGGACAGATGGCGATGGGCAATATCATTCTTAGCTACGACCATGACGCCGGTGGTGTCCTTGTCCAGCCGGTGGACGATGCCGGGTCGGCGTACGCCGCCGATGCCGGAGAGGCTGTCGCCGCAATGATGGATCAGCGCGTTGACCAGCGTGCCCGTCCAGTTGCCAGCGGCGGGGTGAACCACGAGGCCGGCCGGCTTGGAGATGACGATGACGTCGTCGTCCTCGTAGAGTACATCGAGCGGAATGTCTTCGCCCTGCGGCGTCGGGTCTTCGGGTTCGGGCAGGGTGATCTGGTAGGTATCACCCGGGCGCACCTTGCGCTTAGCGTCGGTAACCGGTGCGCCGTTGAGCAGGACGGCATTGTCCTTGATCAAGGCCTGGATGCGGCTGCGTGAAAACTCCTCGCCGACCTGCGCCGTCAGCCATGCGTCGAGCCGGCCTTCGGCGGATTCATCGGCGGTTAGGACTTTTCTAATGCCCGCGGCTTCTTTAAAGGGGTCGCTCAAACGCATTTCTCCGGCGCATAGGCGCTCTCTAGGGAATAAGGACGCATCGATGACGAATCTCGAGCCAGACGATCAAGAGGAAAAGCCCCTCGATCCGGCCCTGGAAAATGTCCGACGCAAGATGGTCCGCCTGCAGATCGTCTCGGCCGCCATCATGGTGGTGAGCCTTATGGCGGTGTTCGGCGCCGTTGTCTACAAGACGATGCGCGCCGCGCCGAAGGCAGCGGGCTCTGCCGCTTCGAATATTCCCTCCGATGCACCCGTCGCCGTGACCGCAGCGCTGCCACAGGGTTTTACCGTGCAGTCCACGGCGCTCTCGGGAAGCCAGGTGCTGTTCTATGGCACGCTCGCCAGCGGCCAGCGCCAGGCTCTGGTCTTCGACTACGGCATCGGCCGCATCGTTGCGACCATATCGCTTTCCAACTGATGGCTTTGCGATGACGGGCGACCGGCTGATCGAGATCACGCATCCCGACGATCCGCGCATCACCGAATTTCGCGATATCCGCGAGCGCGATCTGACTGGCCGCGAGAGCCGCTTCATTGCCGAGGGTACGGTGGTGTTGCGGCTTCTGGCCGAGGCGCATGTGGCAGGCGGAGACTTCGTGGCCGAAAAGGTGCTGCTACTGCGCAACCGCGTCGCGGGGCTGGAGGAGATCATCGCGGCCTTTCCGCCTGATGTGCCGGTCTATGTTGCAGAAGCCTCGGTGCTGGACGGCATTGTCGGCTTCCATCTGCACCGCGGCGTGCTCGCACTCGGTCGACGCAAGGCGGAAAGGGATATCGCTGCCTTCCTCGATCAGTTGCCGGAGCGGGCGCTCGTCCTTGCAGGCAGCGGCATTTCCAATCACGACAACGTCGGATCGATGTTCCGCAATGCCGCCGCCTTCGGGGCCGATGCGGTGCTGCTCGACGAAACCTGCTGCGATCCGCTGTATCGCAAAGCGCTGCGCGTCTCGGTGGGTTCGGTGCTGACTGTCCCATATTGTCGTCAACTGAGCGGTGTCGATCTGCTCACCGCGCTGATGGAGCGCGGCTTTTCCGTCTGGAGTCTCTCGCCACGCGGCGAGGTCGATATTCGCGCCGTCCCGCCGGCTGATCGCATGGCGCTGGTGGTTGGCACTGAAGGAGAGGGACTGCCGCAGAAGATCTTATCTACCTTTGGCAGCCTGCGGATACCGCAGGCGCCGGGCCTCGACAGCTTGAACGTCGCGACGGCGAGCGGCATCGCGCTCTTCGCGTTGGCGTCCCTGACCAAACGCGTCTGAACTTTCCGTCTTTGTACTAAGCCCTTATTGCTGCTTGGGCAGCAGGGCCGCAGTGCGTTCAGCAAGGCTGACGCGTGCGCCTTGCTCGGCGGCACCCGTTTCCTTTGGCAGGAGATCGAAGATTGGCGATTTGTCGCCTTCTCTCAAGGCGGTCAGTGCCACCATGTTGGCAGCGATGGTGGCGATCTCCTCGCGCATGGCTTGGTCATGCGAGGGCGAGCGTGATTTGAGCAGGCGATCGGAAAGGGCTGCGGCACGGTTGCGCACCTCTTCCGTCATTTGAGCGATGTCGTCTTCCACGTTGCGCTCCGGTTCTGCTGCGTTGGCGTCATGGCTGGCAATTTCCACGATTCTCGGTCCGGCCGGCGGCTTCGAGCCGTTGGTCAGCTTGCCGGATGGGACTAGACCGGCGGCCCGCAGCGCCCGCCCGGCTTCCTGCGCCTCGGCATTGGCCGTTTCCAGCTTTTCCTTCAGGCGCACCACGTCCTGAACGTGGCGTTCGATCGCGGTTTCCTTGTCGGCATTGCCGGCGATCTCACGGTCCAGCCGTTCCTCAAGCCGCTGCGCCTTGTCGCTTTCCTGGCCCAGCCGCAATTCTGCATCCTTGGCACGCAGGCTTGCAAGGTTCAGGTCCTGGCGCAGTGTGTCGCGCTCGTCCCGCAGTGTGTTGATGCGAAGCTTCAGGCTCTCGATCTCGGTCTCGCGGGTCGCGAGATCGATCTTCAGATTGTCGGCGTCGGCCGCCATCTTGGTCATCCGCTTGCGCAAGCCGTCGATGTCGGCATCCTTCTCAGCGCCGACCTGTTCAGCGGCATGAATGCCGGATTTGAGCTGGCTGATATAGCTCTCCTCGCGGCGCAGGCGCGAGCGCAGTTCACCGGCTTCGACCTCCATGTCGTCGATCCTGGTCCGCAATTCGCTGTTTTCAGAGGCGAAGCGACCAGCTTCCTGCTGAAGTTTGCCGTTGCGGATTTGCAGGGCGACGCTCTTGTCGCGTTCCTGCGTCAGCACCTGTTCGGTTTTGGCGTTTTCGGCGGCGAAGAGGGCGCGTGCCATATCCTTCTGCGCGCGCACCTCTTGCGGGCTCAGCGGCATGGTCGCCTTCAGTCGTTTTTCCGTGAACCAGACGACCCGGCGATGCACCGCAGGCGCGATAAGGAAGACCAGAAAAGCCGCGGTCAGAAAGCCCAATCCAAACAGTAGAGCGAATTCAATCACGGCGCAGCCAGCATTTAGGAGTTGTTTTCGGTCTCAATAAAGTGATTAAGCAAATGATTAAGCATGAGGTCGGCGCGTGGGCAAGCATTTAAATCGGATATGGTTTACCGGCGCGTGCCGGAAGTTCGTCACGAAAAAAGGCCCGCGATCCGCGCGGGCCAGGGGGAAATTGGGGAATATCGCCTGGGGATCAGAAAGGATTCCACGTCGGGTTCGGTGTAACCTTCAGGTAGCCGAGGTTGACGCCAAGACGAGCGCCGAGGCCGGTGCGGATCGGCACCAGCACGATGTCGTTGTTTTTCAGCACTGTCATGCCGACGCCCGCGACAACGAAGGCCTGTCCGCTGACGCCGCCAAAGCGGGTATAAACGCTGTTGATGCTCGGCAGGTCGTAGACCAGCATCATGACGCGGGTACCTTGACCGCCGTAATCGAGGCCGACCGACGGACCCTGCCAATAGAGCGGGTGTTCGCCGGCATTCTTGGTGTTGAGCTGGCCCTCTCCATAGGTCAGGCCGGCGATGAAGGCGCCGGAACCTTCCTGGCCGAGGATGTAGCCGTTCGGCAGGCCATATTGCTGAAAGGCCCGCTCGACCACCTTGGCGAGGCCGCCGCTGGTGGAGCCGAAGAAGGAATGGCCGGCGTCGACGATTTCCTGCATCGAATATTGGTTATTGGCCGCAGCCGCCGCCTGACGAATCGGCAACGCGAAGCTTACGAGCGCAACGAAAGTTAAGATCAGGCCGAGGCCGACCGTTCTCGTGCCGAGGCTTGGCATTCTCTTCAGGAGTTGATAGCGCATGACAGTCATCCGTTCATCATGGTCGGTGCGAAGGGGAGCGGATGCGCTGCGCATTCGCATGAACGCGCCGAGTACACCTTGCTCCTCGGTCCAGACCGTTCCGCCCCATGTTCCGCACCGCGAATCGCGCGCGTAAGGGTCTGGTGGTGATGAATGCATTTTGCGTCGATCATCTTAACAATCGGTTTACCAAATATGGTGTCTTTATGGCGTGCGGTACGCCGCCTGCGGCAACCCTCGGGCAATCTTGCCGTGGCAACGTAGAATTATACTGCGTTCCGCCTTGCCAGCATTCAGGAGACAATGAATGTCGAAGAATCCGAACCTCACCTTGACCGGACCAGATCTGGCAGCGCTGCTGTGCAGCCGCGTTTGCCATGATGTGATCTCTCCGGTCGGTGCGATCAACAACGGCCTGGAGCTGCTCGACGAGGGCGGCGCCGATGCCGACGCGATGGACCTGATCCGCACCAGCGCCCTCAACGCCTCCGTCCGCCTCAAATTTGCTCGCCTTGCCTTTGGCGCATCCGGCTCTGTCGGTGCCTCGATCGATACCGGCGAAGCCGAACGCGCCGCCAAGGATTTCGCCGCCGCCGAAAAGAAGACCGAGGTCAGTTGGATCGGCCCGCGCGCCATCGTCGCCAAAAACCGTGTGAAATTGCTGCTCAATCTCTTCCTCGTCGCCTATGGCTCGATTCCGCGCGGCGGCAATATCGAGGTCGCGCTGGAAAATCCCGAACTCGACGCGAAATTCACGATCACGGCCAAGGGCCGGATGATGCGGGTGCCACCGAAATTCGCGGAGATCTGCTCGGGTACACTGGAAGAGGCAGTCGATGCCCACTCTATCCAGCCCTATTATACCGTGCTTCTGGCCGATGAGAGCGGAATGGAACTCTCTTATAACGCCACGCCGGAAGAGCTGACTTTTATCGCGACCATGCGCGGCGAATAAATACGATTCACACGACTTATATCGATAATGCTGCAGCCGCATATCCAGTTGCAGCATTATCTCTAGCTGTATTATTTCTGTTCCTGTAGACTTTCGGTTGTCGCGCAATTAAGAATACAACGGTAACGAATCCTTAGCCTCGTGCGCCTATCGTCCCAATTTGAGGTTGGTGCCCGATCGATGGCAGCCGGGCGCGAAGGAGCTGACAATGCAGCGGTTCATGATTACGGATACGTCGGATGTCGTACGCAAGGTCGGCAAGCGAATTCTGTCCGAACTCGATTTTCTCGTCAGCGAAGCCGGCGATGCCCGCGAGGCGTTGACGCGCTGCCAGGCTGAAATCCCCGATTATCTGATCGTTGATGCCGGCATGGAGGGCGCCCTCGACCTGATCGCCGCCATTCGCGCCATGCCGAACGGCAAGGACGTGAAAATCTATTATTGTGTCATCGAAGCGGACCTGCGCAAGCTGATGGCCGGCAAGCGCGCCGGTGCTACCGATTTCCTGCTGAAGCCTTTCGACCGCAAGATACTGACCGCCGTCTTCGGCAATCGCGCCGTCGCCGCCTGATTGTTTCTAAGACTGTTGAAGCCATGATGGCCGCCTCTTCGGGCGGCCTTATTTTTTTGGTGTTTGAAAACACGGCATAAAAAATCCCGCCTGAGAAGGCGGGATTTTGATGTTTCGGCGGTGGGGGGAGGAGGCTCAGGCGCTTTCGGCGAAATCGCTGCTGTCGGGCTCGCGCAGCACATAACCACGGCCCCAGACGGTTTCGATGTAGTTGGCGCCGCCGGCGGCGTTGGCGAGTTTCTTGCGCAGTTTGCAGATGAAGACGTCGATGATCTTCAGTTCCGGCTCATCCATACCGCCATAAAGGTGATTGAGGAACATTTCCTTGGTGAGCGTGGTGCCCTTGCGGAGCGAAAGCAGCTCCAGCATCTGGTATTCCTTGCCGGTCAGATGCACGCGCTGGCCGCCGACTTCGACGGTCTTGGCGTCGAGATTGACGATCAGTTCGCCGGTCATGATCACCGACTGGGCATGGCCCTTGGAGCGGCGGACGATAGCGTGAATTCGCGCGACCAATTCATCCTTGTGAAAGGGTTTGGTCATATAGTCGTCCGCACCGAAGCCGAGACCGCGAACCTTGTCTTCAATACCGGCCATGCCGGAGAGGATGAGGATCGGTGTCTTGACCTTCGACAGGCGCAGCGTGCGAAGCACTTCATAGCCGGACATGTCGGGAAGGTTAAGATCGAGCAGAATGATATCGTAGTCGTAGAGCTTTCCGAGATCGACGCCTTCTTCACCGAGATCGGTGGTGTAAACGTTGAAACTTTCGGATTTGAGCATCAGTTCGATGCTCTGCGCTGTCGCGCTGTCGTCTTCAATAAGTAGAACCCGCATAATTATCCCCTTTACCGCCGCCGAAAGGTCGTCAGCCCCCTACGCGATACCGAACAAATCACTGCCTGATTTGGAAGCTGCCACGGAATGGTTAACAAATTCTGATTCACTCTGGCAAGACGTATCGAATTTATTAAATAATTTTTCCATTGCACTGTTTTCCAAAGACAATCAGCAAATATCATTCCTAAAGTGTTGCATTAAGAAGACACGCTAAATGATTCATTCGACTCACCAATGCCGACATCTCGAATTCCGACCGTGACATTTACTGACCCTTAAATGATCGTCCCTATCATTAACGATGCCCGTAAACGAAAGGTTACCAGCGGTAGGTTTTTATTAAGATCGCTGGAATTTTTTTTAACCAAGCCGTTTCAAAGCGGTGCGGTGGGTCAACATATCGAGAGCCGGGGTCTCGCATCACGGGAGTAATGCGTATGAAGTCACGTGAGAGCCTAACTCGCCTGAAAGAGTTTCAGGTGAACGAAAAACGTCGTCAACTGCAGCAATTGCAGATGATGATGGCGGAATTCGACCGCATGACAAAGGATCTGGAAAGCCAGATCGTGCTGGAAGAGAAAAAGTCCGGCATTTCCGATCCAAACCACTTCGCCTACCCGACCTTTGCAAAGGCCGCACGTCAGCGTGCGGACAACCTGCAGGTGTCGATCCGGGAGTTGCAGGTGCAGGAAGAGGCGCTGGAAACATCGCTGGAAGAAATGCAGGCCGAATACGCCAAAGCCGCAGCGCTCGAAGAGCGCGATGGTTCGGGCCCTGTAAGGGCACGCGCCTGAATTAACCATTCCGTCGCCCTTTCTTGATTTCGCATAATTCCGTTCCAAAATCGGAACGATTTTCGAGGTTATGCGAGAAGCGGCGGAAACGGCTCGAAAGCCGTGCATGACTGGCCATGGTGGGTGGCCGGCCATGCACGGCTTTTGGTGTTTTCAAATGGAGACGCCGACTATCTGTGCTGACGGCGTGGCTACATGTTCACCACATCGCGCCATTCCTCGTGACGCTGGGCTTGCGCCTTGAAAAACGGGCAGAGCGGGATGATCTTCCAGCCGCCGCGGCGTGCCTCTTCGACGGCGTGAAGAGCGAGGGCCTGGCCGACTCCCCTGCCGCGAAGTGCATCCGGAACCGCGGTATGGTCGATGATGATGAGCTTGGGGGAGGCGCGGGAAAAGGTCATTTCCGCCTCGTGGCCTTCAACCGTTGCGGCATAGCGGCCGCCCGATGCGTTGTCTTCGTTGCGAATGTCCATGATTTTCCCTTTGACTACCAATGTTTTCGGCTCGACGTGGGTAAGCGTCTTGTCTTAGACCGATGCTAACAAACCTGCTGCCGGTGGCAAGCCGCGGTCACGCGCAGCCATTCCAGCGTTCGAAAAACGATTTGGATTTCCGGTCTCATGCGCTATGCGGCTGTGAAACGGGCGATGCAACCAGTTGGGAGGTTTCAGGCACCAATGCGCAATCTGCAAGCCGTGCTTTTGGTTACCGTCCCGTTCCTGCTGGCTTTCGGTCTGGTATTGCCGTTGGTTCGTTTCGAAAAGCTTTACTTCTTTAGCGATACGCCATCCCTGCTCGGGATCATCGCTTCTCTCTGGCGGACGGAAAACTATCTTCTCGCCGCCATCGTCGCTCTGGTCTCAGTGGCGCTGCCGATTTTGAAGACCGTGAGCCTGGCGATTGAAGCGGTGGGGACGCAGAGAAAAAGCGAGGGAGGGTTCTTTTTCGACCATATCGTGCCGCAGTTGGCGCGTTGGTCGATGGCGGATGTGCTGCTGGTGGCAATCGTCATTGCCGCCGCCAAGACCAGTGGGCTCGCCACCGCGTTTTCGCAGCCGGGCCTTTGGTTCTATGCGAGTTCCACCATGTTTTCGGGCCTTCTTCATATCCTGTTGAGGAAGGAAAAAGGCCCGAAGTGAAGATCAAACGAATGTCGCGTCTAGCTAGCAGTCGTCAGTGACGATACTGCTGTATGCGGGTCGTCCTGAGGCCGGCGAGGCCATGGGTATTGATGGACGACTGCCAGGAGAGAAATTCTTCGACAGTGAGCGTATAACGTTCGCAGGCTTCTTCCAAGCTCAGCAGGCCACCGCGCACGGCGGCGACAACCTCGGCCTTACGACGGATAACCCAGCGGCGCGTATTCGGCGGCGGAAGGTCAGCAATCGTCAGCGGGCTGCCATCGGGGCCGATGACATACTTCACTCGGGGACGTATCATTTCGGTCATTGGACTCTCTACACATACTCAAGACCACGAGAGCCACTCTAACTTGCCACATTTAAAAATTGCCTAAGCGCTTAGTAACACTTTGCTAAGAATTTTAAGGAAAGCCGATACAGACTGATTTGCCCGTATCACGATGACGCCACAAGCCATGCAATCCGCTGTTATTGCAGCGGAAAAGTCGATCGTTCTATGACATTTCGTCAGTGAAAACTTACGCTTCCGGACCGATGCTCACGCACCGACCAGGTTCTTCTTGCCGCCCCAGCAGATGAAATTGGGGTTGGCAAAATCGCAATCTTCGCTCTGATCGGTCTTGCCATAGGAGAGCGGACGACCGTCGAGAGTAAGGGTAGCACCGCCTGCAGCACGCAATACGGCGTCACCAGCCGCCGTGTCCCATTCCATCGTGCGGGTGAAGCGCGGATAGACATCGGCCTTGCCTTCGGCAAGGAGGCAGAATTTCAGCGACGAGCCGATCGAGGTGCAGGCGGAGACGGCATTTTCCGCCAGAAAGCTATCCGTCTTTGGGCTGGTGTTGCAGCGGCTGGCAAGCGCCAGCAAATTCTCAGGCCGCGCCCGCACCGCGATTACAGAGCGGTCGGCAACCGTGAAGTGGTCGGTGATGACGAGCTTCCGCGCCTTGCCGGATTCGCCGGTGAAGGCAACGCCGAGTGCTGGCGCAAAGACGATCCCCGTGACGGGAACGCCATTCTGGATATAAGCGATGTTGACGGTGAACTCGTCACGATGCTCTATGAATTCGCGCGTGCCGTCGAGCGGATCGACGAGGAAGAAGGGGCGGCCGCGAATGTCGGGAACCTTGCCGGCGGCCACCGATTCCTCGGCAATTGCGGGAATGTCCGGAAAGTCGCGCGTCAGATGTTCGAGAATAATGTGCTCGGCGCGTTCGTCAGCGATGGTGACGGGGCTCATGTCCTGCTTCAAGGCGACAGCGTAGCCTGCGCGGTAGACCTCCAGGATGGCCTTACCTGCCTCAAGGG
Organism: Rhizobium sp. BK313; assembly: GCF_014193655.1. Lineage (GTDB taxonomy): Bacteria > Pseudomonadota > Alphaproteobacteria > Rhizobiales > Rhizobiaceae > Rhizobium. The sequence continues at coordinate 142,256 of NZ_JACHZQ010000001.1, forward strand.
CTGCTTTTTCAAATGTCGCGAGCATTCGCCTGTTCGTCTTTCCGCAGCTCGTCTGCGTTTCGCACCTTGAACATATATAGTTATGAAATCTTCGCCATGAAGTTTAGACCTTGCGCCGATCACGTTTTTACCGCGTAGCGATTGCATCGTGACTTCGCAACAGGGCTTTGCATCCCAATGCAGAAGTCGGCGACATCTGCGGGGGTTGCGTGTTTTTTGAGATACAGTGCTCCGCTTTGCTGCGCATTCGGGAAAGAACATGTTCTGTTTGCGAAGGTTTTCCGTCCTTTCCGGACTTGTCGTTTTTGTTGCATATGCGAATGTGTGCCCGGCAAGAGACTGGGATTAATACATGCGTTATTCGGCATATCAGGTTCTGAAACAGGCGCTTTCAGGAAACCGTCATTGGCAGCCTGTCTGGCGAACCCCGGAGCCGAAACCGTATTATGACGTGATCATCGTCGGCGGCGGCGGGCATGGACTGGCGACGGCCTATTATCTCGCCAAGGAGTTCGGCATCACCAATGTTGCCGTGCTGGAAAAGAGCTATCTCGGCTCCGGCAATGTCGGCCGCAACACCACCATCATCCGCTCCAACTATCTCCTGCCTGGTAACGAGCCCTTCTACGAATTCTCGATGCGGCTTTGGGAGGGACTGGAGCAGGACTTCAACTACAATGCCATGGTCTCCCAGCGCGGCGTCATCAACCTTTTCCACTCCGATGGCCAACGCGACGCCTATGCCCGGCGCGGGAATGCCATGCGCATGCACGGGGTCGATGCGGAACTTTTGAACCGCGATCAGGTCCGCAAGATGATGCCCTATCTCAACTTCGACCACGCCCGGTTTCCGATCCTCGGCGGGCTGCTGCAGGCACGCGGCGGCACGGCGCGGCACGATGCCGTCGCCTGGGGTTATGCGCGCGGCGCCGACAGCCGCGGCGTCGATCTCATCCAGCAATGCGAAGTGATCGGTATCCGCCGCGAAGGCGGTGCCGTGACCGGCGTCGAGACAACGCGCGGCTTCATCGGCTGCAATAAGCTGGCACTGGCGGCAGCAGGCCATACCTCGATCCTCGGACGCATGGCGGATCTGGAACTGCCAATCGAAACCCATGTGCTGCAGGCTTTCGTCTCGGAGGGGCTGAAGCCGGTGATCGATCATGTCATCACCTACGGTGCCGGCCACTTCTATATATCGCAGTCGGACAAGGGCGGTTTGGTCTTTGGCGCCGATATTGATTATTACAGCTCCTATGCCCAGCGCGGTAATCTCGCCACCGTCGAGCATACGATGGAGGAGGGGGTGTCGTTGATTCCCGGCCTGTCACGCGTCCGCGTGCTGCGTAGCTGGGGCGGGGTGATGGATATGAGCATGGACGGCTCACCGATCATCGACCGCACGCCCGTCGAGAATCTCTATCTGAACTGCGGCTGGAACTATGGTGGCTTCAAGGCCACGCCCGCCTCCGGCTTCTGCTTCGCTCATCTGATCGCCAAGGGCGAAAGCCACGAGGTCAGCCGCTTCCTGCGCCTCGACCGTTTTGAACGCGGTTTTGCGATCGACGAAGGCGGCAAGGGTCCGCAGCCTAATCTGCATTGAGGGCACGAAACCAATGGCAAGCTTGATCACCTGCCCGCATTGCGGTGCGCGCCCGAAAGAAGAGTTCAGCATTCGCGGCTCTGCATCCGTCGTCCGTCCGGCGCCGTCTGCTCCAGATGAGGATTGGCATCGCTATGTCCATGTCCGCGACAACGAGCGCGGGCGCATTCTCGAATATTGGCATCATGCGGCCGGTTGCCGCCGCTGGCTGATCGTCGATCGCAGCAATGTCACGCACGAGGTCTTTTCCGTCACCGATGCCGCGGACAAGGCGCGGGAGGCGGCGCAATGACAGCCTATCGTCTTTCCTCCGGCGGGCTCATCAATCGCAGCCGGCCGCTTTCGTTCAAGTTCGACGGCAGGGATATGAAAGGGATGGAGGGCGACACGCTCGCCGCAGCCCTTCTTGCCAACGACCAGTTACTTGTCGGCCGTAGCTTCAAGTACCACCGCCCGCGCGGCATTCTGACGGCGGGTTCTGCTGAACCGAACGCGCTCGTGACAATCGGCAAGGACGGACGTGCGGAGCCGAACACCCGCGCTACCGTCGCCGAGCTCTATCAGGGCATGAACGCCGTCAGCCAAAACCGCTGGCCGTCACTGAAGCATGACTTTGCCTCGATCAACGGCCTGTTCTCGCCTTTCTTCGGCGCCGGCTTCTACTACAAGACCTTCATGTGGCCGGCGGCTTTCTGGGAGAGGGTTTATGAGCCCCTGATCCGCCGCGCAGCCGGTCTCGGCAAGGCGGCTATGCAGGCCGATCCCGATCGCTATGAGAAGGCCTGGGCGCATTGCGATCTGTTGGTGATCGGCTCCGGTCCCGCAGGGCTGATGGCGGCGCTGACGGCGGCGCGCGCTGGACTGCGCATCATCCTTGCCGACGAAGGATTTCGTCTGGGTGGATCACTGCTGTCGGAGAGACTATCGATTGGCGGCGTTTCCGCGGATGCCTTTGTGCACACAGCGCTCGAGGAACTCCAGAGCTTCGAGAATGTCACTTTGATGCCGCGCACCACGGTGTTCGGATGGTACGACGACAATGTCTTCGGCGCGGTCGAAAAAGTGCAGAAGCATGTGGCGATGCCGTCACCCGATCTGCCGGCCGAGCGTCTCTGGCGCATTGCCGCCAAACGCGCCATCCTTGCTACCGGCGCGGAAGAGCGGCCGTTGGTTTTCGGCGGCAATGACAAACCCGGCGTGATGATGGCTGGCGCCATGCGCAGCTATCTCAATCGCTATGGTGTGGTGGCGGGGCAGAAGGTGGCGGTGTTTACCAATGGCGGGTCCGGCTATCGCACCGCGTTGGATCTGGCTGCGGAAGGCGTCGAAATATCGGCCATCATAGATACGCGCAGCGCGTCATCAGACGCTGCACCACAGGGCGTTCGCATCATCCATGGCGGCAGTATACAGGCCACGAAGGGACGGCATCGGATTAGTGGTGTGATTGCCGATCGTGGTGGCCTGGACGAGCTCATCGCCTGCGATGCACTCGCCATGTCCGGCGGCTGGTCGCCGATTATTCATCTTGCCTGTCAGCGTGGCGCAAAGCCGGTATGGTCGGAAGAGAGACAGGCTTTCATGGCGCCGACGGTCGGCGGTGAAATGGAGATTGCCGGATCGGTTGCGGGCATCGACAATGTTCCGGGCTGTCTTGCCGATGGCGCCGAAAAAGCGCGGCGGGTGGTCGAAAGCCTCGGACGCAAGGCACAGGAGGCTGAGATGCCGGAGGTCGAAGGCGATTACGATCCGACCTTCGCGGCCATCTGGCATGTGCCGGGCGCCAAGGACAAAGCCTTCGTCGACTTCCAGAACGATGTCCACACCAAAGATCTAGGCCTAGCCTTGCGCGAAGGCTTTGGCCATGCGGAGCACGCCAAGCGCTATACGACGAGCGGGATGGCGACCGATCAAGGTAAACTCGGCAATGTCAACGCTGCCGGTATCATCGCGGGCATGCGCGGCGTCAGTCCGGCCGCTGTCGGCACGACGACATTCCGGCCTTTTTATACGCCCGTCTCGTTCGGTGCCTTGGCAGGCACGGCGCGCGACAAGCATGCGCAGCCGGTGCGGGAATCGCCGCTGCATGGTTGGGCGAAGAAAAATGGCGCGACTTTTGTCGAAGCCGGCCTTTGGTATCGCTCGGCCTTGTTTGCGCGTCCGGGGGAAAAGACCTGGCGCGACAGCGTCGACCGTGAGGTCCTGAATGTCCGCAACAATGTCGGCCTCTGCGATGTCTCGACGCTCGGCAAGATCGAAGTGTTCGGCAAGGATGCGGCGGAGTTTCTCAACCGGCTCTATTCCAACGCCTTCCTGAAACTGCCGATCGGCAAGGCGCGCTACGGGCTGATGTTGCGCGAGGACGGCATGGTCTTCGACGATGGCACGACGAGCCGACTGTCGCCGAATCATTTCTTCCTCACCACCACGACCGCGATGGCCGGCGAGGTGATGACCCATATGGAATTCTGCGTCCAGACCCTCTGGCCGCAACTCGATGTGCGTTTCGTCTCCTCGTCGGATCAATGGGCACAGATGGCGATCGCCGGACCGAAGGCGCGTCAGGTTCTGGAACAGATTGTCGAAGACGACATCTCCGACGAATTCTTCCCGTTCCTGGCCGCCGCTGAGGTGATGCTGAAGGGCGGGCTGAAGGCGCGGCTGTTCCGCATCTCCTTCTCCGGCGAGCTGGCCTACGAGCTCGCGGTTCCCGCTGGCTATGGCGAAGCGGTGGCGGATGCGATCATGGAGGCGGGTAAGGCGCATGGAATCTGCGCTTACGGAGTCGAGGCGCTGAATGTGCTCCGCATCGAGAAGGGGCATGTCACCCATAGTGAGCTCGATGGCCGCACCACGCCCGACGATGTCGGCCTCGGCCGGATGATGGCGACGCAGAAGCCGGATTTCATCGGCAAGCGGCTTTCGACCCGCTTCGGCCTCACTGCGGCCGATCGCGTCCAGCTTGTCGGGCTCAAGCCGGTCGATGCCACCAAGGAGATTCGGGCAGGCGCCCATCTCTTGAAGGAAGGCGCCAAGCCTTCGACGGCGAATGACCAGGGGCATGTTTCTTCCGCCTGCTTCTCCCCGGTTCTCGGTCATGCCATCGCATTGGCTTTCCTAAAATCCGGCCGCGAGCGAATCGGTGAACATCTGATTGTCTGGGACGGGCTGCGCGGTGAGGAGGTGCTTGCCGAAGTCTGCAATCCGATCTTCGTCGATCCTGACAACAAAAAGCTTTTAGGATGAGAGGCCGATGAGCGTCGCATATCAAAACCGGCACGTGCTGGAAGATCACATCTCCGGCTTCGAAGGCGAGCCCAATCCGAACCATCTTGCCGTCGTCCGCCGTCCCGTCATCTTCTCCGTGCTCGCCCATGCCGGACAGGGAAATTGGACGTTGGCGGCGCTGAAAGCGATGTCTGATATTTCGGTGCGCCATGCCGGGCCGGATGAATGGCTGGCGGTATCGGAGGTGTTGGCGGCCGAGACCCTGGCGCGCGATCTTGCCATTCTGGATGCCGGTCGCGTTTCCTTCTTCGAACAGAGCGATGGCCGGGGGATATTGCGCATTTCAGGCCCGAGTGTCCGCCGCATCCTGGCGAAATGCGTGGCCGTCGACCTGCATCCGCAGGTCTTCGCCGAGGGACAGTCGGCCAACATGCTATGTTGCCATGTCAGCGCCAATCTGGCCCGCACCGGTCCCGACTGCTTCGAGATCATCGTCCCGCGCTCCTATGCCGGCAGCGTGTTCGAGGAACTGATGGAGATGGGGCGCGAGTTCGCGCTGACGGCTGGATTTGCGGATTGAGCGCATAAATCGAAAAGGCGTGAAGCGGTTTTCCGAAGGGCTTGTGCGTCGGAGAGAAGATGGCGCGATCCGAACAATTGCGATGGCGCAAACAGGCAGATCGGTTTCGCAGTTCGGGCTATTTGGCTTCCGGGATAGTCTCTAGGCTGCCCTGCAAATGCGGCCGGTCACATGGGAAAACCCCCCGCAGACTTCGCGCCGAACACAGGGGATTTTTAGATGAAAAGCCATGCCAAAGTCGTCGTCATCGGCGGTGGGGTCGTCGGATGTTCGGTGCTCTATCACCTGACGAAATTCGGCTGGACGGATGTCGTGCTGCTCGAGCGTTCCGAGCTGACCTCCGGGTCGACATGGCATGCGGCCGGCGGCATGCACACGATCAATGGCGATCCCAACGTCGCCAAGCTGCAGAAATACACGGTCGAGCTCTATAAGGAGATTCAGGACTATTCCGGCCAGGATATAGGCCTGCACATGACGTCCGGCTTGATGCTGGCGGCGACGCCGCAGCGTTTCGACTGGCTGAAATCGATTCTTGCCAAGGGCCGCTACAATGGCCTTGAGGCGACCTTGCTGACGCCGAAGGAAGCGCATGAAATGATGCCGCTTCTCGATCCCGATCAGTTCGTCGGCGCTCTCTACGATCCCGTCGAAGGCCATCTCGACCCTTATGGCACCACACATGCCTATGCCCGCTCGGCGAAGAAGAACGGCGCCGACATTTACCTGCATACTAAGGTCGAAGAACTGGTGCAGCGCGAGGATGGTTCCTGGCGGGTGATCACCAATCAGGGCGAGATTATCGCCGAACATGTCGTCAACGCCGCCGGTCTCTGGGCGCGCGAGGTCGGACGTATGGTCGGGCTGGAGCTGCCGGTGCTTGCCATGGAGCACATGTATCTGATCACCGAGGACATGCCTGAGGTCGCCGACTTCAACAAGTCGAGCGGCAAGGAACTGATGCACTGCGTCGATTTCGATGGCGAGATCTATCTGCGCCAGGAGCGGCAAGGCATGCTGATGGGCACCTATGAAAAGGCTTGCCGACCCTGGTCGCCGGTGACCACACCCTGGGATTTCGGCCATGAGCTGCTGGCCGAGGATATCGAGCGCATCACGCCGGAGCTCGAAGTCGGCTTCCGACATTTCCCCGCCTTCAACAACGCTGGCATCAAGAAGATCATCAACGGCCCCTTCACCTTCTCGCCGGACGGCAATCCTCTGGTCGGGCCGGTGCGGGGGCTGACGAACTACTGGTCGGCCTGCGCCGTGATGGCTGGCTTTAGTCAGGGCGGCGGCGTGGGGCTGGCACTCGCCAACTGGATGATCCATGGCGATCCCGGCTTCGACGTCTTCGCTATGGACGTCTCGCGCTATGGTGACTATGCGACGCTTGCCTATACCAATGCAAAGGTGCGCGAGAACTACGCCCGGCGGTTCTCCATCCGCTATCCCAATGAGGAATTGCCGGCGGCACGGCCGCTGCTGACCACGCCGATTTACGACAGGCTCAAGGCCGCGGGTGGCGTCTTCGGCGCCTCCTACGGGCTGGAGCAGGCGCTGTGGTTCGCGCCCGCGGGCGAAGCGGATGAATTCTCCTGGCGGCGCTCCAATGATTTCGATGTGGTTGGCGCCGAGGCGAAGGCGGTGCGCGACAGCGTCGGGCTGATGGAGACCTCCGGCTTTGCCAAATATTCGGTCAAGGGGCCGGGCGCGGAAGCTTTTCTCGACCGGCTGCTCGCCTGCCGCATTCCTGCCGTCGGCCGCATGACGCTGGCGCCGATGTTGAAGCATGATGGCAAGCTGATTGGCGATTTCACACTCGCCAAATTGGGCGAGGGCGATTTCCTGGTCATCGGCTCCGGCATTGCCGAAGCCTATCATATGCGCTGGTTCGAGAGCCAACTGCCCAAGGACGGATCGGTAGAACTGAAGGCGCTCGGTCTGTCGCTGCTTGGACTTTCGATTGCGGGGCCGAACGCGCGCAAGCTCCTGGAAAAGCTGACGCACCAGGATGTCTCTGCCGCCGCTTTCCCCTTCATGTCCATACGGCGTATGGATCTCGGCATGGCGCCTGCCATCGTCGGCCGCGTCTCCTACACCGGCGATCTCGGTTATGAGATCTGGATGAAGCCGGAGCATCAGCGCTATCTCTTCGATCTGCTGATGGAGGCGGGCGCCGAATTCGGTATCAAGCTCTTCGGTCTCAGGGCGTTGAACGCGCTGCGCCTCGACAAATCCTATGGCAGCTGGGCGCGCGAATACCGTCCTCTTTACGGGCCGCTTGAGGCCGGGCTTGGCCGCTTCGTCGCGCTTTCCAAGGAGGCTGATTTCATCGGCAAGTCGGCGGCCGCCAAGGAGAAAGTGGAAGGCGGAGCTATGAGGCTACGCACCTTCATTCTCGCGGCCAAGGATGCGGACGTCATCGGTGATGAGCCGATCTATCACAACGGCGCCGTCTGCGGCTGGGTGACCTCTGGCGGTTATGCGCATGCCTCCGGAGTTTCGGTCGCAGTTGGTTATGTGCCGACAGAGATAGCCGACGAGGGGCAGGGATGGTCGATCGAATTGCTCGGCGAAATATTGCCTGCGACGCTGCAATCACAGCCGTTGTTTGATGTCGACGGTGCGCGCATGCGCTCCTGACAGTCGAGCTCAAACGGCCAAGAACGGGTTCCTCTGGGAGCCCGTTTCTGACGAGATGTCTTCAGTCCACAAGACCCGTTCGGTCAATCTTGGCTATTTTTGAGCCAGGAGATGCCGTTTTTCTGCCTTTTCTGGTTCGAATCGCGTCATTGCACGACCATTTGAAAAGAATTTGTCAATTTCCTGCCTTTTTGGCTTCACATTTCCTTCGAAAACAGTATGGAATCGCGCCCACGGGCCCTTTCGGGGGAACCCTAACCAATAAGAGATGCGGTCCACAGACTCCGCATCCAGGGGAAATGACATATGGATTATTTTATCCAGCAGCTCCTTAATGGGCTGACTCTCGGGTCGATTTATGGCCTGATCGCCATTGGCTATACCATGGTTTACGGCATCATCGGCATGATCAATTTTGCCCATGGCGACGTTTTCATGCTCGGTGGCTTTGCCGCTCTCATCACTTACCTGGTTCTTGTATCGCTCTTCGCAGGCCTGCCAGTGGCGATCCTGCTTCTGGTGATGCTCATCGTCGCGATGCTGATGACGAGCTTGTGGAATTGGGTGATCGAACGTGTCGCTTATCGGCCGCTGCGCGGTTCGTTTCGCCTGGCGCCGCTGATCACGGCGATCGGCATGTCGATCGTGCTGTCGAACTTCATTCAGGTCGCACAGGGTCCGCGCAATAAGCCGATCCCGACACTGGTGGGCGATGTCTACAACTTCGATGGCGTGTCGCTGTCGCTGAAGCAGATTATCGTCTTCATCATCACTATCGTTCTGCTTGCGGCGTTCTGGTATCTGGTCAACAAGACTGCGCTTGGCCGCGCCCAACGCGCCACGGAGCAGGATCGCAAGATGGCGGCGCTGCTCGGCATCAATGTTGACCGAACCATTTCCATCACCTTCATCATGGGCGCAGCGCTCGCCGCCGTCGCCGGCACGATGTACCTGATGTATTACGGCGTCGCCAATTTCTCCGATGGCTTCGTTCCCGGTGTCAAGGCGTTCACCGCGGCCGTTCTTGGCGGCATCGGCTCGCTGCCGGGTGCCGTTCTCGGCGGTTTGATGATCGGTTTCATCGAGTCGTTCTGGTCGGGAAATTTCGCTATCGCGTATAAGGATGTCGCGACCTACGGCATCTTGGCCTATGTGTTGATCTTCAAGCCGACGGGTATTCTCGGACGGCCGGAAGTCGAGAAGGTATAACGCCATGGCAAATTCAAACTTCGTTCCAGGCAAGACCGCTCCCGGCCTTGTCCAGAAGGGGCTTACCGATGCCCTCTGGACGGCGGTCATCACCTTTGGCATGTTCGTGCTCTATATCGGCCTGAAGACCGATCAGAACATCGACAACAGGCTGATCATCGTTCAGCGCTGGGGCTTGCTGGCATCCATCGTCGCCGTAGCCGCTGTCGGCCGTTTCGTCATGACGGTGTTCGTGCAACCCTATCTGGCGGCCATGAAGGCGACCAAGGCGAAGGCTCCGCCTGTTGAAGCCGAACCCGGCTTCATCTCGAAGAACTTCACCAAGATTGCGTTGGTCTTCCTGCTTATCTATCCGCTGCTGGCGGTGGCGCTTTTAGGCCCGCAGGGATCGCTGACCTATGTCGACAATTTCGGTATCCAGATCCTGATCTACGTGATGCTCGCCTGGGGCCTGAATATCGTCGTCGGCCTGGCCGGCCTGCTCGACCTCGGCTACGTCGCCTTCTACGCGGTCGGTGCCTATTCCTATGCGCTGCTGTCGACGCATTTTGGCCTGTCTTTCTGGATCCTGCTGCCATTGTCCGGTATTTTCGCAGGGTTGTGGGGCGTGATCCTCGGCTTCCCGGTGCTGCGTCTGCGGGGCGACTATCTGGCGATCGTGACGCTGGCCTTCGGGGAAATCATACGTATCGTCCTCACCAACTGGACGGATGTGACCCGGGGCAGCTTCGGCATTTCCAACATCACCAAAGCTTCGCTGTTCGGCCTCTACACCTTCGATCTCAAGGATCCGCATAACGTCATCCGGACTTTCGGCCTGCCGATGTCGTCGGCCTGGTACAAGATCTTCCTGTTCTACGTCATCCTCGCGCTCTGCATGTTGACGGCTTATGTGACGATCCGGCTGCGCCGCATGCCGATCGGCCGTGCCTGGGAAGCGCTTCGAGAAGACGAAATCGCCTGCCGGTCGCTTGGCATCAATACCGTGACGACGAAGCTGACGGCTTTTGCGACCGGTGCGATGTTCGGCGGCTTTGCCGGCTCGTTCTTTGCCGCGCGCCAAGGTTTCGTCTCGCCGGAATCCTTTGTGTTCCTCGAATCAGCTGTCATTCTCGCCATCGTCGTTCTCGGCGGCATGGGTTCGTTGAAGGGGATCGCCATCGCCGCGATCGCCATGGTTGGCGGCACGGAACTATTGCGCGACATGGATTTCCTCAAGTTGATCTTCGGCCCTGATTTTACCCCGGAACTTTACCGCATGCTGATCTTCGGCCTCGCCATGGTCGTCGTCATGATAGTGAAACCGCGCGGCTTCGTCGGGACCCGCGAGCCGACCGCCTTCCTCAAGGAGCGAAAAGCGGTGTCCGGCAGCTTTACCAAGGAGGGCCACGGCTGATGAACGCTGTGACCGCAACCCCTGACGACATTCTGCTCAAGGTCGATCATCTCTCGATGAGATTCGGCGGCCTGATGGCGATCAACGACTTCTCCTTCGAGGCCAAGCGCGGCGATATCACTGCGCTGATCGGCCCGAACGGCGCCGGCAAGACCACCGTCTTCAATTGCATCACCGGTTTCTACAAGCCGACGATGGGGATGATCACGCTCAACCAGAAGAGCGGCAAACAATTCCTCCTGGAACGGCTGCCGGATTTCCGGATCACGCGCGAAGCCAAGGTGGCGCGCACGTTCCAGAACATCCGTCTGTTCTCGGGCCTGACCGTGCTTGAAAACCTGCTGGTGGCCCAACACAACAAGCTGATGAAGGCATCCGGCTATACCGTGCTCGGTCTGCTCGGCATCGGCAAATATCGCGCTGAGGCCAAGAACGCCATCGAGCTGGCGCGCTTCTGGCTGGAAAAGGCCGATCTCGTCGATCGCGCCGACGATCCGGCTGGCGATCTTCCTTATGGCGCGCAGCGCCGGCTGGAAATCGCCCGCGCCATGTGCACCGGCCCAGAACTTTTGTGCCTGGACGAGCCGGCTGCGGGTCTCAATCCGCGCGAGTCGCTGGTGCTCAACGAGTTCCTGCGCAGCATTCGCAGGGATGCCGACACGTCGATCCTTCTGATCGAACACGACATGTCGGTGGTCATGGAAATTTCCGACCACGTCGTCGTGCTTGAATACGGACAGAAGATTTCCGATGGTACGCCGGATGAGGTCAAGAACGATCCAAGGGTGATCGCGGCCTATCTCGGCGTCGAAGATGTAGAAGTGGAAGAGGTGATTGCCGAAGTCGAGCACCTCCAAGAGGGCGAACGCTGATGACGGGGCAACCGCTTCTGAAAGTTGAGGGTGTCGAAACCTATTACGGCAATATCCGTGCTCTTGCCGGCGTCGACGTCGAAGTCAACAGCGGCGAAATCGTCAGCCTGATCGGCGCCAACGGTGCCGGCAAGTCGACGTTGATGATGACCATCTGCGGCAGCCCGCAGGCCCGCAACGGGTCGGTGACCTTCGAGGGCCGCGACATTACCCGCATGCCGACCCATGAGATCGCCCGGCTGCGCATTGCGCAGTCGCCCGAGGGGCGGCGCATCTTCCCGCGCATGACGGTCTATGAAAACCTGCAGATGGGCGCAAGCCTCGACAAACTCAAACATTTCAACGAGGACGTCGAGAAGATCTTCACCCTGTTTCCGCGCCTCAAGGAGCGCCAGTCGCAGCGCGGCGGTACGCTGTCGGGCGGTGAGCAGCAGATGCTGTCGATCGGTCGTGCGCTGATGGCGCGCCCGAAGCTGCTTCTGCTCGACGAGCCGTCGCTCGGCCTTGCTCCGCTGATCGTCAAGGGCATTTTCGAAGCTATCAAGGTTTTGAACAAAACCCAGGGGCTCACCGTCTTCCTGGTTGAGCAGAACGCCTTTGCCGCGCTGAAGCTCTCCGACCGCGGCTATGTCATGGTCAACGGCCGGGTGACGATGAGCGGCTCCGGCAAGGAACTGCTCGCCAATCCGGAAGTGCGCTCCGCCTATCTCGAAGGCGGTCACCATTGAGCCTCGTTCTGCGGAGAATTTGATATGCAGGGACTTTTCTTCGAAAGCGATAGCGGCGGGCGCATCGTCATTCGTGCGGTTATCGTTCTCCTGGGTTTCTGGACGGCATGGCGCGCCGGCCGGGCTGTGGCGAGCAACTGGAACTCTTATCCGCTGGCCGTCATCTATACTTTTCTAATCGGCCTTGGGTTGCAATTCCTGCATCATGCGCTGTTCAACGGCCCGGTATTCGACCCCTACAACTATATTCTCGACGTGGTTCTTCTCCTTATCTTCTCCACGGCTGGATACCGCTATCGCCGCACGAATCAGATGGTGAACAACTACTATTGGCTCTACGAAAAGACCTCGGCCTTCTCGTGGAAGAAGAAGAATTGACAGTGCGTCGAAACTAGGCTCAGTCTGAATTCAAGGTTGAGTATGATCCTGTCTGAAAACGGCTTCAAGTTCACGGGATCATCTCCTCCAGACACCGAAATACAAGCTTACCGGCGCGATGATTGGTGGGTATTGCGCAGGGCAAATCAAACGGAACCCGCTCAAAAAATTGGGAGTAACAATATGAAGAAGTATCTTCTGTCGGCCGTGGCTCTGTCGGCGATGATCGCGTTCAGCGGCGTTGCGAAGGCTGACATCATCATTGGCGTTGCAGGCCCTCTGACGGGTGCAAACGCTGCCTTCGGCGCTCAGCTCCAGAAGGGTGCTGAACAGGCCGTTGCCGACATCAACGCAGCCGGCGGCATCAACGGCGAAAAGATCAAGCTCGAACTCGGCGACGACGTTTCTGACGCCAAGCAGGGCGTTTCGGTCGCCAACAAGTTCGTCGCTGACGGTGTTAAGTTCGTTGTCGGCCACTTCAACTCGGGCGTTTCCATCCCGGCTTCGGAAGTCTATGCCGAAAACGGCATCCTTCAGATCACCCCGGCTTCGACGAACCCGGTCTTCACCGAACGTGGCCTGTGGAACACCTTCCGTACCTGCGGTCGTGACGACCAGCAGGGCGCGGTTGCCGGCAAGTACATTGCTGACAACTTCAAGGGTGCCAAGGTTGCCGTCGTTCACGACAAGACCCCGTATGGCCAAGGCCTTGCCGACGAAACCAAGAAGAACCTCAACGCAGCTGGCGTAACCGAAGTCATGTACGAAGGCATCACACCTGGTGACAAGGACTACTCGGCCCTCATCGCCAAGATGAAGGAAGCCGGCGTCGACTTCGTTTACTACGGCGGTCTGCATACCGAAGCCGGCCTGATCATGCGTCAGATGGCCGACCAAGGCGTCAAGGCTCACTTCATGTCCGGTGACGGTATCGTCTCGAACGAACTGGCCTCGATCGCTGGCGACGCCGTTGACGGCACGCTGATGACCTTCTCGCCGGATCCGCGCAAGAACCCGGCTTCTGTCGATCTCGTCGCCAAGTTCCGCGCTGCCGGCTACGAGCCGGAAGGCTACACGCTCTATTCGTACGCCGCCATGCAGGTCATCGCCGACGCCGCAAAGGCTGCCGGCTCCAACGACCCGATGGCTGTTGCCGACGCGCTGAAGGCAAAGGGTCCGTTCAAGACCGCCATCGGCGAACTCGGCTTCAACGAAAAGGGCGACATCACCCGTCCGGACTACGTGATGTACAAGTGGTCCAAGGGCTCCGACGGCAAGTACAACTACGCCGAAATCGAAAAGTAATCTTTGCGACGCCGGATTTCCGGCGGCGCATTCGATCTATGAAGCCCGGTCATTGGCCGGGCTTCTTTCCGTTTGGGCCGTGACGAACGCCATTTCCTTCGCAACAATCGTGCTTTAAGTCTGAGCCCATCTTGGCAGGAGACGATGCAGCATGACCAGACCCCGTATTCTCGTCACCCGGCGCTGGCCGGCGGCAGTTGAGGCCGTACTTTCCGAACGCTTCGATGCGACGTTCAATTTGGATGATATCGCGCTCGATGCCGGGCAGTTGCGCGCGGCTTTGCTGGCCTATGATGCTGTGCTGCCGACCGTTTCCGACAGACTGCCGGCTACACTTTTCGAGGGCGATGCTATCAGGACGAAAATCCTGGGCAATTTCGGAGTCGGCTTCAATCATATCGACGTCGCTTCAGCCAGGGAGAAGGGCATCGTCGTCACCAATACGCCGGGCGTACTGACCGACTGCACCGCCGACATCGCCATGTTGCTGTTGCTGTCCGTAGCGCGCCGCGGCGGGGAAGGGGAACGCGAGTTGCGTGCCGGCGAATGGAGCGGCTGGCGGCCGACGCATATGATCGGCACGAAAGTCACCGGCAAAACCGTCGGCATCATCGGTTTCGGCCGCATCGGCAGAGCTTTCGCGCAGCGCTGTCATTTTGGTTTCGGCATGGATGTCGCCTTCTACAATCGTTCCGCCATCGATCCGATGGAAGCGGCGCGCTACGGTGCAATGCAACTTCCGACGATCGAGGATGTGCTTGCAGCCTCCGATTTCGTTTCGCTGCATTGCCCTGACGGCGCGGAAAACCGCCATCTGATGAATGCAGCCCGCTTCGCCGCCATGAAGCCCGGCACCTTCTTGATCAACACCGCCCGTGGCGACGTTGTCGACGAGGCGGCCCTGATTTCTGCACTGGAGCAAGGCACGATTCGTGGTGCCGGCTTGGACGTTTACGAAGCGGAGCCGAATGTGCCGGAGAGGCTGAAGGCAATGGAGAATGTCGTGCTGCTGCCGCATCTCGGCAGTGCGACCGAAGAGACGCGCACGGCCATGGGTATGAAGGTGGTGGATAATATCACCGCATTTTTCGAAGGGCGCGAGCCGCCGGATCGGGTGGTTTAAGCCCTTCTCCGCCTCGGGCGATGGTAGAATTACATTTCATGCAGCACATGCGCCGCCTTTACCGCGGCGGAGGCCCGGTTTTCGACGCCGAGCTTCACATAAATCTGCTCCAGATGTTTGTTCACCGTCCGTGCGGAGAGCCCCAAAATCTCGCCGATATCGCGGTTTGATTTGCCCTTGGCGATCCAGAGCAATACTTCGGATTCGCGCTGGGTGAGCGCAAAATGCTGGCGCAGCACGCCGTCGTCGGCGCGCTGGTTGGTGGCGGTCAGGCGGAAAAGATATTCGTCCGCTCCGATCGCGCCGAGGAAAGCGAGCTGCAGAGCCGCCTGGCCGCCATTGCTGATCGAGAGCAGGTTGTCGCGCGCCGGGCTTGGCCGTTCGCGCTCGCGCATGAAAGTGGCGATGTGTTTCGCCACAAGATCAAGGCCGTCGTCGCTGCCTGTTGCGGCGTTGATGAGGCGTGTGGCTTGCGGGGTCGACCAATGAATCGCGCCATCGCCTTTGACCGCCAGCAGATGCCGGCCGGCAGCATCTAGCGCGACCCTGGCACTCTGGGCGGAGCGGGCATTGCGCAGGTGAACGCGGATGCGGGCACGCAGTTCATCAACGTTGATTGGCTTGGTGAGGTAGTCGACACCGCCCGATTCCAGCGCATGCACGACGTGCTCGGTTTCGGTCAGTCCGGTCATGAAGACTACGGGAATCTGGGCGATGCCGGCGTTCGCCTTCAGCCGCCGGCAGGTCTCGAAACCGTCCATCGATGGCATCACGGCATCGAGCAGGATCAGGTCCGGCGTGATGCGTTCGACGATGTTCAGCGCTGCCGAGCCCGATGTGGCGATCAGCACGGAAAAGCCCGACTGCTCAAGGGCATCGGTCAGGAATCCGAGCGCCTCCGGCGAATCGTCCACGAGCAAGACTATATCGCGGGGAAGGGCGGGCTCAGCCAATCGGTTCTACCTTTTCATTGTCGAATTTGCGCAGGAAATCCAGAAAACCGCCGATGTCGAAGGCTTGAACATAGGTTCTCAAAGCATCGGTGAAGGGTTGGTTCTGATCGAGCTTGGCAAGATCCGTGAGCTTCGCCTCGATGCCTCTGACATAACCGATCTCGCCAAGCCGTATCAACTCGCGCACATGCTCTATCCCCGGGCTCTTCATCGGTGGCGTGGGTTTCGGCAAGGCGGGTGCGGAGCCGTCGGCATAGACCCATTTCAGACCGAGATGCAGTGCTAGCTTGTCGCGAAGCTGACGGATATCGATAGGTTTGGCGATAGCGTCATTATGGCTGTCGTCGCTGTCCTTGGCGGCGGCACCATCGCCGATGTTGGCCGACAGCATCAGGATCGGCGCCATCTGGCCGCTCTCCCTGAGCCGCGAGACCAATTGCCAGCCGTTCATGCCCGGCATGGAGATATCGACCAGGAAAAGATCCGGCTTGATGCCTTCGATCAGCGTCAGACAATCCGGCCCGCCAGCGGCTGTCAAGACAATGAAATCGAGGGGCGACAGCACTTCGCGCATCAACTCGCGATGATCCTCGTTGTCGTCGACTACGACGATGGTGCGGCGCGGGCCTTCATAGCTGACGATCCGCTGCTCCTGGGCTGGTGGTTTCATCGGCCGGATGACCGCCGACAGCATCAGGCGGACCTTGAAAGTCGAGCCCTTGTCCTTTTCGCTGACAACAGCAATCTCGCCGCCAAGCGTATTGGTGAGCAATTGGGTGATGGTCAGCCCGAGGCCGAGGCCCGGCATGGGGCGGATGCTCTCAGCCTCGCCGCGCTGAAAGGGCTCGTAGATGCGGGTAAGATCCTTCTCCGCGATGCCGCGACCAGTATCGGCAATGGTGAAGCTCGCGACCTGGCTGCGATAGCCAACCTCGAAACGTACGCTGCCCGTATCGGTAAATTTGATGGCGTTGGAGAGCAGGTTGACGAGGATCTGCCGCAGCCGCTTTTCGTCGGTGCGGACATAATCGGGCAAGGCGGCGGACCGCTCATGGATGAAGGCAAGACCCTTGGCCTGCGCCTGCGGGCGGAACATGTCGATGATCTGGTCGAGAAAATCCTGAATGTTGATCTCGTTAGAATAGACCTGCAGCCGGCCGGCTTCGATCTTGGAAATATCCAGCAGGCCGTCAATCAGTCCGGAAAGATGTTCGGCGCTGCGGCGGATCACCTTCAGCGAGGATTGCCGCGGCGCCGGAATCGTCTCGTCGCGCTCGAGGATCTGGGCGTAACCGAGCACGGCGTTGAGTGGCGTGCGAAGCTCGTGGCTCAAGCCGACGACGTAGCGGCTCTTGGCGCGGTTCGCTGCTTCTGCGGCCTCCTTGGCGGTCTGCAATGCGGCGTCCGTCTTCTTGTGGGCGGCGATTTCCTTGAGCAGCAACGTGTTCTGGCGGGAGGATTCTTCCTCCGCGACGACGCGGCTGTCGTGGGCGAGCACATAGAACCAGCAGACGACGCCGGCGATGACGGCGAAGACGAAGAAGACGATCAGGATAGTGCGGTCGACCACCACGGCGGTTTCGGGCGAAGCGGAGCCGACCTGATGCGCGATCATCGCCAGGATGGCACCCACGGCGGTCAGCGCCACCGCGACGGCGATGCCGTAGCGGCCGAGGCGGGTGGCGAGCTTGGCGACGATGGTCTCCGGCAGCAACGTCTTGGCGACGGTGCCCACCTGCGTGTTGAACCGCGCCTTCGGCTTGCACATGTCGTGGCAGCGGCTGTCCAGCGAGCAGCAGAGTGAGCAGATCGGCGCGGCATAGGCCGGGCACCAGGCCATGTCCTCCGGCTCGAATGGATGTTCGCAGACCGAGCAGGTGATGGTGGCGAGGTTCTTCCAGCTTTGGCGGGGTTTGCGGGCGAGATAGAATTTGCCCTTGGTCGCCCAGGCGATCGTGGGCGAGGCGACGAGCGCAATAACCAAGGTGATGTAAGGGGCGAGCGAGGCGGCGATCGTGCCGAAGGCGCCGAAATGGGCGATGAGGGCAATTGTTGCCGACAGCGCCATGGCCCCCAGGCCAACGGGATTGATGTCGTAGAGATGCGCGCGCTTGAACTCGATGCCGGGAGGGGCAAGGCCGAGCGGCTTGTTGATGAAGAGATCGGCGGAGATCGTGCAGAGCCAGGCCATGGCGATGATGGAGAAGATGCCGAGTGTCTCTTCCAGCAGCCTGTAGATGCCGAGTTCCATCAGCAGTAGGGCGATGGCGACGTTGAAGACCAGCCAGATGACACGGCCGGGATGGCTATGGGTCAGCCGCGAGAAGAAATTCGACCAGGCAAGCGAGCCGGCATAGGCGTTCATCACATTGATCTTCAACTGGGAGACCATGACGAAGGCGGCCATCAAGAGCAGCGCGGCATTGTGCCAGGGTATCATATAGCCGAAGGCGGTGAGATACATCTGCGCCGGATCGGCGGCGCGATCGGCCGGGACGCCGGAGCTTAGCGTCAGTACCACCAGGAACGAGCCGGCCAGCAGCTTCGGCGCACCGATGATCACCCAGCCAGGACCGGCGAGGAAAATCGCCAGGTGATGCCGCCATTTGCGGCGGCCTTCCGGCGGCAGGAAGCGCAGGAAGTCGGCCTGCTCGCCGATCTGCGACATCAACGCCAGGATAACTGCCGACGCGGCGCCGAATTCCACGAGATCGAAAGGCGAGGCACTGCCGGCCACTGCCGCGGGGTGATGGATGCCGGCGAAAGCACGCCAGAGATCGAATTTTTCCCAGTCGGAAAAGGCGATGAAGATGAAGGGCAGGATGTTGAGGACGATCCAGAAAGGCTGCGTCAGAAGCTGAAACCGGCTGATCAGACGGACACCGTACGTCACCAGCGGAATGACCATGACGGCGCTGACGATATAGCCAATCCACAAGGGTATGCCGAGCGTCAGCTCCAGCGCGCCCGACATGATGGATGCCTCGATCGCGAAAAGCATGAAGGTGAAGCTGGCATAGATCAGCGACGTGATGGTCGAACCGATATAGCCGAAGCCGGCGCCCCGGGTCAGAAGGTCGATATCGACTCCGTGTCGGATGGCGTACCGGCTGATCGGCAGGCCGATCGCAAGCATCGCGATGCTGGCGACGATGATGGCGTAGAAGGCGTTGGTCGTGCCGTAGGAGAGCGTGATGGCGCCGCCGATCGCCTCCAACGCCAGGAAAGAGATGGCGCCGATCGCCGTCTGCGAGATGCGCTGCGAGGAAAATTGTCGGGCGCTTTTGGCGGTGAAGCGCAGGGCATAGTCTTCCAGCGTCTGGTTTGCGACCCAGCGATTGTATTCGCGCCTGACCGGAATGATGCGTTGCCGCGCTGCCATGCCCACCCTTCAGCAGTCTTGCCCTCAAATAGTTTGGCAAGTGTAATTCACGTCGTAACACGGATCGTCGCAGTCCTTAAGTGCATGAACTGCTAATATGCTGCACATTTCGCCCCGCTTCCTACGTCATATTACGTATGTGGAATCCCTTGGTGCTGCCGGATAGTCGCGGCAGGCAACGGTTAATCTTTGTTTACGAACTGTTGCGGCAGACAAAAAGAGGGGAACTATACATGAAACTGAAGACTCTTGTCTCCGGCGCGCTTCTGGGCGCCATCATGTCGACGACCGCATTCCACGGAGCTTTTGCCGCCGACGACACCATCAAGGTCGGCGTTCTCCATTCGCTTTCGGGCACTATGGCAATTTCGGAAACGACGCTGAAAGACGCCATGCTGATGCTCATCGACGAGCAGAACAAGAAGGGCGGCGTCCTCGGCAAGAAGCTGGAGCCCGTCGTCGTCGACCCGGCGTCCGATTGGCCGCTGTTTGCCGAAAAGGCGCGCGAGTTGATTCAGAAGGACAAGGTCTCGGCCGTGTTCGGTTGCTGGACTTCGGTGTCGCGTAAATCGGTCCTGCCGGTGTTCAAGGAACTGGACTCGATCCTCTTCTACCCCGTGCAGTTCGAGGGTGAAGAGTCCGAGCGCAATGTATTCTATACGGGTGCCGCTCCGAACCAGCAGGCAATCCCTGCCGTCGATTATCTGATGCAGAACGAAGGCGTGCAGCGCTGGGTTCTGGAAGGCACCGACTACGTCTATCCGCGCACGACCAACAAGATCCTTGAAGCCTACCTGAAGTCCAAGGGTGTCAAGGACGAAGACATCATCGTCAACTACACGCCGTTCGGCTTCTCCGACTGGCAGACGGAAGTCTCCAAGATCAAGACTTTCGGCTCGGCCGGTAAAAAGACTGCTGTCGTCTCCACGATCAATGGCGACGCCAACGTACCCTTCTACAAGGAACTCGGTAACCAGGGCGTCAAGGCGGAAGACATTCCGGTCGTCGCCTTCTCGGTCGGCGAAGAAGAGCTGGCGGGCGTCGACACCAAGCCGCTGGTCGGCCATCTCGCCGCCTGGAACTATTTCCAGTCCGTCGACACGCCGGCAAACGCCGCGTTCATCAAGGAATGGCACGCCTACACCAAGAACGACAAGCGCGTCACCAACGACCCGATGGAAGCCGCCTACATCGGCTTCAACATGTGGGTGAAGGCCGTCGAAAAGGCCGGCACCACCGATCCGGACAAGGTGATCGACGCTCTCGTCGGCGTCTCGGTTCCGAACCTCTCGGGCGGCTATGCCACCATGATGCCGAACCATTACATCACCAAGCCGGTGCTGATCGGCGAAGTCCAGGACAACGGCCAGTTCGACATCGTCTCGCAGACTCCTGAAGTCGTCGGCGATGAGTGGTCCGACTATCTGCCTGACAGCAAGGATCTGATCTCGGATTGGCGCATGCCGATGAACTGCGGCAACTTCAATGTTTCCACTGGCAAGTGCGGCGGCAAGGGTTCCTGAGTACCGCCCAATGTCGGGGCGGCGATAAGCCGCCTCGAATAATTCCTTGATATCGCATGATCTTATCCGAAAACCGCTTCGCACTTTTCGCTGACGCGGTCCTACCGTTCTGGATCATGCGCGCAGATTGCCGCGGGCAGGCTCCTCTGCCCGCGGCAGCATGAGGGGACAAGCGTGATGTTCGACAAATTTGTTTACCGCATGGCCTTGGCGCTGGCCGCCGGTTTTTGCCTGATAGTGGTGCTGACCTCGACCGCGCTGCGCGCCCAAGAAGATGCGCATAGTCTCATCAATGCGCTGGGTCCGGCGAACTTCCAGCAGGCCGACGAAATCGTCAAGAATCTAGCCAAGACCGGCGATCCCAAGGTAGTGCCGGCGCTGCAGGCTTTTTCGGACGGCGATCTCTACGTTCGCAAATCCGACAATCAGGTTTTCATCGCCAGATCTTCCGGTGACGTCATGGCCTTGATCGATCCGTTGACCGGGCAGACAGCCGGCGAGGAAGCCAAGGGCAATCTCAGCAAGATCAAGATCAACAACAATCTCCGTCGCTCGGTCCGTGCGGCGCTCGGCGGCCTGACGCTGATGAGCCCGGATCGTGGTGTCCGACTGGAGGCGGCGCAATCCGTATTAAAATCGCCGAGCGCGGATTCGCTGGAGGCGCTGGAAGCCGCGTTGCAAAACGAGAAAGATGGCGAAATTCGCAGCGTGCTCGAGAAGGCGCGCGCGGTTGCCGTGCTAAGTTCCGATCGTTCGCCGGAGCAGAAGAAGGCGGCGATCGAGACGATCAAGACAGAAGGTGGGCGTGACGCCATCGGCATTCTCTCTTCGGTTTCCGTCGATGACAGCCTGAAGCCCGATGTCGCCGCCGCCATCGCCGGCATCCAAAGCCAATTGGTGATCTGGGATGCGGTACAGAACGTCTGGTACGGCCTGTCACTCGGCTCGGTGCTGCTGCTTGCCGCCATCGGGCTTGCCATCACCTTCGGCGTCATGGGCATCATCAACATGGCGCATGGCGAGATGGTAATGCTCGGCGCCTATTCCACCTTCATGGTCCAGAGCGTCATCCGCAGCTCCTATCCGGAACTCTTCGACTGGTCACTGGCGATCGCCTTGCCCGTAGCGTTTCTGGTGACCGGTGCCGTCGGCCTTGTCATCGAGCGGGGCGTCATCCGCTTTCTCTACGGCCGGCCGCTGGAAACGCTGCTCGCCACCTGGGGCATCTCGCTGATCCTGCAGCAGGCGGTGCGCTCGATCTTCGGGCCTACCAATCAGGAAGTCGGCAATCCCTCCTGGATGTCCGGCTCCTTTGATCTCGGCTATCTCTCGATTACCTGGAACCGTCTCTGGATCATCGTTTTCGCGCTCGGTGTCTTCGTCGCCCTGCTGTTGCTGCTGAAGCGCTCGGCATTCGGGCTGCAGATGCGGGCGGTGACGCAGAACCGGCGCATGGCTTCCTCCATGGGCATTCGTACGCCCTGGGTCGATGCATTCACCTTTGCCTTGGGGTCGGGCATTGCGGGGATGGCAGGCGTTGCGCTCTCACAGATCGACAACGTCTCGCCAAACCTTGGCCAGAGCTACATTATCGACAACTTCATGGTTGTCGTCTTCGGTGGCGTCGGCAATCTCTGGGGAACCCTGGTCGGCGCCTTCTCGCTCGGCATCCTCAACAAGTTCCTCGAACCCTATGCGGGGGCGGTGCTCGGCAAGATCCTTGTGCTCGTTCTCATTATCCTCTTCATCCAGAAACGTCCGCGCGGGCTCTTCGCCCTCAAGGGAAGGGCGGTGGAAGCATGATCACGGCCTTTATCTTGCGTTCGCTCGACCGCCGCATCAGTATCGCCATCGCGATATTGATTGCCGTCGCCTTCGTCGTGCCGCTATCGAACCTGCTGTTGCCGGAGACCAGCGCACTGCATGTGCCGACCTATTTGATGTCGCTGTTTGGCAAATATCTGACCTATGCGCTGCTCGCCTTGGCGCTTGATCTCGTCTGGGGCTATTGCGGCATTCTCTCGCTCGGCCATGGCGCCTTCTTCGCGCTCGGCGGCTATGCGATGGGCATGTATCTGATGCGGCAGATCGGCTCGCGCGGCACCTATGGCAATCCCATCCTTCCGGACTTCATGGTGTTCCTGAACTGGAAGGAACTGCCCTGGTTCTGGTACGGGTTCGATCACTTCTGGTTCGCGATGATCATGGTGCTGGCCGCACCCGGCCTGCTGGCCTTCGTCTTCGGCTGGTTCGCTTTCCGCTCACGCGTCAACGGCGTTTATCTGTCTATTATCACGCAGGCGATGACCTATGCACTGCTGCTTGCCTTCTTCCGCAACGACATGGGCTTCGGCGGCAATAACGGCCTGACCGATTTCAAGGACATTCTCGGCTTCAACATCCAGGCCGACGGCACGCGCGCCGTGCTCTTTGCCATCACGGCGCTGTTGTTGGCGCTGGCGCTGATGCTGTCGTCGGCCATCGTGCGCTCGAAGTTCGGCAAGGTGCTGGTCGGTGTGCGTGATGCGGAGAGCCGGACGCGCTTCTTGGGTTATCGCGTCGAACACATGAAGCTTTTCGTCTTCGTCGTGTCGGCGATGATGGCCGGCATTGCCGGTGCACTGTATGTGCCACAGATCGGCATCATCAATCCCGGCGAATTCGCGCCCGCCAATTCGATCGAAGTGGTCATCTGGACAGCGGTCGGCGGTCGGGCAACGCTAATCGGCCCGATCATCGGTGCCATCCTTGTCAATGGCGGCAAGACGATCTTCACCGGCCTGTTCCCCGATTTCTGGCTCTTTGCTCTGGGTGGCCTCTTTGTCGCGGTGACGCTGTTCCTGCCCAAGGGCATCGTCGGCACGGTGGCGCAATATATCGGCAGCGGTCGCAAGCTGGTCAGCCCGAAGCCCGAGGCAGAGGAAGACGAAGCCGGCAAGACGACCATTCAGGCGGCGGAGTAAGGCCATGATCCCGAACATCAAGCCCAACAGCATGCTCTATCTCAACAACGTCTCCGTCTCCTTCGACGGTTTCAAGGCGCTGAATTCGCTGTCGATCGTCATCGAGCCGGGGGAACTTCGCGCCATCATCGGCCCGAACGGCGCAGGCAAAACGACGATGATGGACATCATCACCGGCAAGACGCGGCCTGACGAGGGCGAGGTGTTCTTCAACGGCCAGATCGATCTCACCAAGAAGGACGAGGCAGACATCGCCCAACTCGGCATCGGCCGCAAGTTCCAGAAGCCGACCGTTTTCGAAAGTCATACCGTTTGGGACAATCTCGAGCTGGCGCTCAACCGCAAACGTGGCGTCTTCGCGACGCTCTTCTATCGCCTGACGCCGGAAGATCGTGACCGCATCCACGAAATCCTCGATACGGTGCGCCTTTCCCACCGACGCGACGAGCTGGCGGCCAACCTTTCGCATGGGCAGAAACAATGGCTGGAGATCGGCATGCTGCTCGCGCAGGAGCCAAAGCTGCTTTTGGTCGACGAGCCCGTGGCCGGCATGACCGACGCCGAGACGGCGGAGACAGCGGTGCTGCTGAAGGAGATCGCCAAGACGCGTTCCGTGGTGGTGGTGGAGCACGACATGGGCTTCATCCGTGACCTCGGCGTCAAGGTGACGTGCCTGGCGGAAGGCTCAGTGCTGGCCGAAGGTTCGATCGATTTCGTCAGCAACGATCCGAAAGTCATCGAGAATTATCTGGGGCGATGAGATGCTGACAGTTGAAAACGCAAATCTGCATTATGGCGCCGCTCAGGCACTGCGCGGTATCTCGATCAAGGCGGAGATGGGCAAAATCACCTGTGTGCTCGGGCGTAATGGCGTCGGCAAAAGCTCGCTGCTGCGCGCCGTCACCGGCCAACATGCGCTGTCGGCGGGTTCGGTCGCCTTCAACGGCGTGACGCTGAATGGCATGGCGCCCTTTGCCCGTGCCAAACAGGGCATCGGTTATGTGCCGCAAGGGCGCGAAATCTTTCCGCTGCTGACGGTCAAGGAGAATCTGGAGACAGGCTTCGCACCCGTGCCGCGCCGCGACCGCAATATTCCCGAGGACATCTACAATCTGTTTCCGGTGCTGAAATCCATGCTGTCGCGCCGCGGCGGCGATCTCTCCGGCGGTCAGCAGCAGCAGTTGGCGATCGGCCGAGCGATGGTGACGCGGCCGAAAATATTGGTGCTGGATGAGCCGACCGAGGGCATTCAACCGTCGATCATCAAGGATATCGGCCGAGCGATCCGCTATCTCAGGGATTCCACCGGCATGGCGATCCTGCTGGTCGAGCAATATCTCGATTTCTGCCGCGAACTTGCCGACTACGTCTATATCATGGACCGTGGCGAGATCGTTCATGAAGGCCTGGGAGAGACGCTGGATACGCCCGAGGCGCGCCGGCATCTGACTGTCTAAGGCGAAATGCCCTTCTTTTCATCATCTGGCGAAAAATGCAGCGGGTGCCCGCTACGGCAGGCCGCTGTTCCGCGCAACTGCACAAGGCACGGAAATTGCCTGCCTTTGTTCGCTGGCGGGTTTCAATGACCCGCGATGACATGATGTAATGAGCGGAGACACGGAATGGCGATGCTAGGGGCGAGCACGAGACCGCAGAGGGCGCGCGGGCGCGGCCATCTGGCGGCCAAGGCGCTTGATGGACGCACGCGCCTTGCCGAACTTTTCCAGGAAGGCGCGGCGAAGATCCGTCTGCCCGATACCTTCGACAACTCCATGGAAGCCGTCATCATCAACACTGCCGGTGGGTTGACCGGCGGCGACCGCATGGATTGGAGTATCGTCGCCGGGCCGGCGACGCGCATCGATGCGACCACCCAGGCCTGCGAGAAGATCTACAAGGCATCCGCCGGCACAGCCGAAGTCGTGACTTCGATCAAGGTCGGTGCTGAGGCACGCGTCGATTGGTTGCCGCAGGAGACGATTTTGTTCGACCGCGCATCGCTTTCCCGCAGGCTCGATGTCGATCTCGATGAGACCGCCGAATTTCTGGCCGTCGAAGCGATCCTATTGGGTCGCAAGGCCATGGGCGAAGCCATGCTACAAGGACTGTTCCGCGATCGCTGGCGCATTCGTCGCGCCGGGAGGCTGATTCATGCCGAAGAATTGAGGCTCGACGGCGATGTCGCGGCGTTGACGGCTGAACATGCCGTCCTTAGCGGCCAAGTCGCATTCGCGACGTTGCTCTATGCCGGGCCGCTGGCGGAGACCTATCTCGCCAAGGTGCGGCCGCTTATCGAGGGGAAGATGGGCGGTGCCAGTCAATGGCGTGACAAGCTGGTGGTACGGCTGGCGGCGCCTGACGGCTTCGCCCTTAGAAAAATCCTGATCCCGGTCATTTCCGCCTTGCGCAACGGAACGCCAGTGCCGAAAGTCTGGAATCTGTAGTTCGAGCAAATAGCAATCACATAGGTAGGCGATGAACCTCACTCCGAGAGAAAAAGATAAGCTGTTGATTTCCATGGCGGCGATGGTGGCGCGGCGACGGCTGGAGCGCGGCGTCAAGCTCAACCATCCCGAAGCCATCGCGCTGATTACCGATTTCGTTGTCGAGGGCGCCCGCGACGGTCGCCCAGTCGCCGAACTGATGGAAGCCGGCGCCCATGTCATCACCCGCGACCAGGTGATGGAGGGGATTGCCGAGATGATCCATGACGTACAGGTCGAGGCGACATTTCCGGACGGGACGAAGCTCGTGACCGTGCACGAGCCGATCCGCTGAACGACGGGCAGAGGAAAAGACGATGATTCCAGGTGAAATTTTTGTTGCAGGCGGCGACATCGAACTGAATTCTGGCGCGCCGACCGTAACGCTTGACGTCTCCAATACCGGCGACCGTCCGGTGCAGGTTGGCAGCCACTATCATTTTGCCGAGACGAATGGCGGTCTCGCCTTCGATCGCGACAAGGCCAAGGGTATGCGTCTCGATATTCCTGCAGGGACCGCCGTGCGTTTCGAGCCTGGCCAGACCCGCTCGGTGACGCTGATCCCGCTCTCCGGCAAACGCGAGGTCTACGGCTTCCGCCAGCAGATCATGGGCAAACTGTGAGACCTGCAGGGAGGGGCAATATGTCTTTGAGATTGCTTGCGTCCGGCACATTCGTCGCGACGGTTTTGATGTGCGGTTCGGCCTATGCGCAGAACGATCCGGACCAGCCGAAGGTCGATTGCAACAATGCCCAGACGCAGATGGACATGAACATTTGCTCGCAGCGTGATTACGACAAGGCCGATAAGGCATTGAACGAGCAATACAAAAAGACGCGTGCGGCGATGGTTGCCATCGATTCCGATCTGGACGCCGACCTCAAGGGCGCCGAAAAGGCGCTGGTCAAGGCGCAGCGCGCTTGGGTCGATTATCGCGATGGCGAGTGCGAGGCGGAAGGATTCCAGGCGAGGGGCGGGTCGATGGAGCCGATGCTCGTTTCCGGATGCAAGGCGACATTGACCGTGCAAAGAACCAAAGAGTTGAAGACGTTGGCCGATGGGCCAGAAGGTGCGAAGTGAGCGCGAAACGCAGGATCATGATCGTTGGCAACGGTGAGATCGCGGAAGGGGCGGCAACGGAGATCGACGCCGCCGACCTGGTCGTGCGTTTCAACGATTGCCGCTCCATCGAGACCGGCGGCAGCCGCACCGATGTCGTCGCGGTCTGCAATACCGGTCGGCCGGCGCGTGCGATGCTCGGTTCTGCGGAATGGCGCAACAGCCCGCCGGTTGCTGCCGCATCGGAAATCTGGAGTGTGCGCGATCCCCGCAAGTTCGCCGCCCTGCGCGTTCCGCTGTCGCAATCGCATCCGGAACTCAACGATTTCTGCGACGATTACACCGATCAATTCACCGCTTTCTGCAATGCCACCGGCAAGCGCCATGTGGTCATCGATCAGTCCGTTCATGAGAGTGTCGACGAGGCACTCAGGCCGCATGAGCCCGGCCCCTATGTCGTGCCGAGCAGCGGTATGATCGTGATCGCTCGACTGCTTTTGCGCTACCCCGACGACGATATCGCCATCACCGGCTTCGGCCATACCGGTTGGGATGGTCATCCGTTTGCTGCGGAGAAGCGGTTGGTCGATCTTTATATTTCCCTTGGTCGCCTGAGGCGCATTGCCAACAAGACTCTCATTCTTTCCTCCCAAGGAGCCTGATATATGCCCTACAAGATCTCCCGCGCCGCCTATGCCAACATGTTCGGGCCGACTACCGGCGACAAGGTGCGGCTTGCCGATACCGAGCTTTTCATCGAAGTGGAGAAGGATTTCACCACCTATGGCGAGGAGGTGAAGTTCGGCGGTGGCAAGGTCATTCGCGACGGCATGGGGCAGAGCCAGGTGACGCGCGCGAACGGCGCCGTCGATACCGTCATTACCAACGCGCTGATCGTCGATACCTGGGGGATCGTCAAGGCTGATATCGGCCTTAAGGATGGCCGAATCGTTGCGATCGGCAAAGCCGGCAATCCGGATATGCAGCCGGGCGTCAACATCATCGTGGGGCCGGGCACGGAGGCGATCGCGGGTGAGGGCAAGATCGTCACCGCCGGCGGCATGGATAGCCATATTCACTTTATCTGCCCGCAGCAGATCGAAGAGGCGCTGATGAGTGGCCTGACGACCATGCTCGGCGGCGGCACAGGCCCCGCACACGGGACGCTCGCCACCACCTGCACGCCAGGCCCCTGGCACATTGCCCGCATGATCGAGGCTGCCGATGCCTTTCCGATGAATCTTGCCTTTGCCGGCAAAGGCAATGCCTCGCTGCCCGGCGCGCTTGAGGAGATGGTGCTTGCCGGTGCAACTTCGTTGAAGCTGCACGAGGATTGGGGGACGACGCCCGGCGCGATCGACTGCTGCCTGACGGTTGCCGATGAATATGACGTGCAGGTGATGATCCACACGGATACGTTGAATGAAAGTGGCTTCGTCGAGGACACGATCGGCGCCATCAAGGGCCGTACAATCCATGCCTTTCATACCGAAGGTGCGGGCGGCGGCCATGCGCCCGATATCATTAAGATCTGCGGCCAGTCGAACGTCATCCCGTCCTCGACCAACCCGACGCGTCCGTATACGGTTAACACGATTGCCGAGCATCTCGACATGCTGATGGTCTGCCATCACCTGTCGCCGTCGATCCCGGAGGACATTGCCTTCGCCGAAAGCCGCATCCGCAAGGAGACGATTGCGGCGGAGGATATTCTTCATGATATCGGCGCCTTCTCGATCATTTCGTCCGACAGCCAGGCCATGGGCCGTGTCGGCGAGGTGGCGATCCGCACCTGGCAGACCGCCGACAAGATGAAGCGGCAGCGCGGCCGCTTGGCCCAGGAAACCGGCGACAACGACAATTTTCGCGTCAAGCGCTACATCGCCAAATATACGATCAATCCGGCGATCGCTCATGGCCTCAGCCATGAGATCGGTTCGATCGAAGTCGGCAAGCGCGCTGACCTGGTGATCTGGAATCCGGCCTTCTTCGGCGTCAAACCGGACATGATCCTGCTCGGCGGCTCAATCGCGGCCGCCCCCATGGGCGATCCGAACGCCTCGATCCCGACGCCGCAGCCGGTGCATTACCGCCCGATGTTTGCCTCTTTTGGCAAGAGCCTGACGAACTCCTCGGTTACCTTCGTGTCGCAGGCGTCGCTCGATGCCGGTCTCGCCGGCAGGCTCGGTGTCGCCAAGAGCCTCGTGGCCGTCAAGAACACCCGCGGCGGCATCTCCAAGGCATCGATGGTCCACAACAGCCTGACGCCGCATATCGAGGTTGATCCGGAGACCTACGAGGTGCGTGCCGACGGCGAACTTCTGACCTGTGAGCCGGCGACGGTGTTGCCCATGGCGCAGCGTTATTTCCTGTTCTGAGCATGTTCTGGTCTTCCAAGCCGACGATAGATGCCGACGACGTCGAGTGGCAACTGTCCGCATGGGGATGGTTGCTCGACAATCTCGGCGGCGCGACCGCATTGAAGACATTCGCATCGAAATATCCAACGCACGCCGATTTTCCGAAATCGGGGCTGTCTGGGCACGAGCATGTGGCCTTCGTATTTTCGCAACTCTGCCAGTTGCTGAAACTGGACACCGGAGCCTTCGAACTACGCAGACAGGGTGAGGCGATTGATGCGCATGTCGGGCATCTGGCCGTGGTGAAGAACCTGCCCGGGCAAGCGGCGGGCACTTATCGTGCCGCCAACAATCGCCAGATTATCAGCTACGACCCCAAGATCGCCCGCGATCTTGGGGCATTGATCGCTGTTCTCGCTCATGAGCTTTGCCACTCCGTACTGCATTCCATTCCGACAAGGTCTGCCGACTGGAACAGCAATGAGGAATTCGTGACCGATCTGGCCACGGTCTTTTTCGGCTTTGGCATTTTCGGTGGCAATCAGTCGTTTCAATTCAGTCAGTTTCGAGATGTCGGCAGTGGTACGCAGGGGTGGTCGACCCGGCGTCTCGGCTATCTAACGCAGAACGAATGGGGCTTTGCCCTAGCCATCAGGGCCTTGCTGACGAACGAAGATGTGTCGCCGATCAGGAAACACGCCACCGCGGGGCTCTATGCCAGTTTCCAGAAGAATTGCCGTTACCTCGAAAAGAACCACGGTAAACTCGCTCAGTTGATTGCCGATCATTGACGCTTTTTTGAGCCGGGGCGCTCTTGGTCTTACAATGCCGACCTATAATGGTCGGACCGGCGGCGTTACTTTCTATCCCGTGCGGTGCTGCGGCGTTTTATCCTCGATTTATTGCGACGCGCCTAAATGCCCTGCGGTTTTTCGTAAGGCGTCCGAACTAATTCAGTATAATCAGAGACTTGTAATTGCCTATGCCAGAGTTGCTGCATACCCTTACGTTAGGTTCGCCTATGACGATCATTTTTAATGGTTCATAAGTTGGGAAACGCGACACATTTTAACTATTGCGTTAAAGACCTGGAAGAGCCTTCGCTTCTAACTGCTTTCTCGGAGCAAGGGCTGAGGAAGGTGAATCGCATGAAATGGTGGATTTCGCTGCAAGCCGAACATGGTAACTTTCAGCAACGCAGCGCGATCTTTACTTTCGCGCTTAAGATGTGTTTCCTCGCGGTCATTCTGTCGGTTGCGATCATCCTCCTCTTGATAGCCGTCCTGAAATGGTTGGAGCTTCTGCCGCTACCATTGCTGGATGCGATTCGCCTCGGCGTCCTGCTTGCGTGGTTTATCGGCGGCATCGTCTCTGGCCTTTTGGCGCTGCTGGCCGGCTATGCCATTCATAAGCTCGCCGTCTCTCGCGCCGAATTTGAGCGGCTGAGCCGTACCGATATGCTGTCCGGCCTGCTGAATCGTCGTGCCTTTACCGAGGCCCTGGACGAGGTGGCGGATAATGCCTCGCTGGTGATTTTTGATGTCGACCGGTTCAAGATGATCAATGACCGGTATGGACATGCCTCCGGCGATGCCGTCATCGTTGCCGTGTCGCAGATCTTTTCCAACCTTTTCGAAGGCAAGGATGCGGTTGCCCGCCTCGGCGGCGAAGAGTTCGGCGCCATCGTCCACGGCCGCGACATGGCCGAACGCATCGCCCGTATCGAGGGCGTGAAAACGCTGATTGCCAATCACGCTATTGCCGTCGAAGGCGGCGCGGTGAAGATTACGATTTCGGCGGGGATCGCCGACATATGGGGCGAGCGCAAGAAAGAGGTGGTCTATGCCGCTGCAGACAAGGCGCTTTATCTTGCCAAGGCGCTCGGCCGCAATCGTGTCGTTCATGAAAGTGAGTGGCAGAATCATGTCTGGCATCGCCGCATAATTGAAGGGGAGCAGGAGACTGCACGCGATTATGTGGAGCAACATCGCTACGGACAGGGGATATAGCTCTGCGAAACCGGCACTGGTCCTTGCGCGGAAAGTCGCTATTTTGCATGGTCTGACAAAGCTTTGAATTGGACAAGCCATGCAACGCGTCACTTCCTATCTGCCGGCCGGCACGCCGTCCTCCGACCCGATCCATCGTGTCGAGCTACCTCATGATCTCCGGCATCTGCGCCGCAAGCTGTTGCATCTCGAAAACGGCGAGATGGTAATGCTCGATCTGAAAGAGCCGGTCCTCTTCGCCAATGGCGACTTGCTGGTGCGCGAAGACGGCGAGCTGATCGAGATCGTTGCCGCTGCGGAAAAGCTGTTCGAGATTAAGCCGCGCGATCGCCGGCATTTGATCGAGCTTGCCTGGCACCTCGGCAATCGGCACCTCTCCGCACAGATCGAGGAAGACCGCATCCTCATTCTGCGCGACCATGTCATTCGCTCCATGCTCGAAGGTCTCGGCGCAACGGTGACGGAGGTCAGCGAAGCTTTCCAGCCGGCGCGCGGCGCCTACCATGCGCATGGCGGTCATTCGCACGGTCACGATCACAGGCATAATCATGATCATGGGCATGGGCACGACCATCACGATCATTCGCACGACTGAGCGTCGATGACCGGAGTTTCACCAACGGGGGATAAGGATCTGCAGGCGCTCTTGCGGCTGATGGCCTGGCTGTCGCCGGCTTTCCCCGTCGGTTCCTTCGCCTATTCGGGTGGCCTCGAACGGGCTGTCCATGACGGCTTGGTGCGGGATGTCACGAGCCTTCGGGAATGGATCGCGGCGTTGATCCGCCATGGCTCGGTCTGGAACGACGCCGTCTTGCTTGCAGAAGCACATGGCGCGGCGGAGGATGCCGCGCGGCTGGTTGAGACAGCCGAGCTTGCAGAAGCGCTGGCCGGTTCGAAGGAGCGCCACCAGGAAACCATGCTACTCGGCGAAGCCTTCCTCTCCGCCGCCGGCGCCTGGCCGCATCCGGTCTTTTCCATCCTGCCCGCGAAGACGGCCTATCCGGTGGCGGTTGGTGCGGTGGCTGGCGCGCATGGCATATCCCGGGAAAAAGCGGTCGCGGCCTTCCTGCATGCGCTGGCGTCGCAGATGCTGTCGGCCGGCATTCGGCTCGGAGTGACCGGACAGAAGGACGGCGTCGCGATCCTGGCGGCATTGGAGGATGTCATCGCCGAGGTCGCAAAGCGAGCTGCGCAATCGAGTCTCGATGATATCGGTGCGGCGACGGTGCAGGCCGATATAGCAAGCCTTCGTCATGAGACGCAGGGCACCCGGCTCTTTCGCTCCTGAGGGAAGGGCTCAAGCAAATGTTGCGGTCGAAGCAGATCCTACGTCATTCGCCGCTGTGCGAGACGCGTATGCTTCGCTATTCTATGACTTTATCGGAGTTTCGGGCATGAAATCGAGAAATGGACCTCTGCGCGTCGGCATTGGCGGCCCCGTCGGTTCGGGCAAGACGGCGCTGACGGAGAAGCTGTGCAAGGCAATGCGCGACGACTATTCCGTCGCGGTAGTGACCAATGATATCTACACGACCGAGGATGCCGAAGCGCTGGTGCGCATGCAGGCGCTTACGTCGGATCGCATCGTCGGCGTCGAAACCGGCGGCTGCCCACACACAGCCATTCGCGAGGATGCAACAATCAACCTGCAGGCCATCGCGGACCTCAACGAGCGGCTTCCCGATCTCGACGTCGTCTTCATCGAATCCGGCGGCGACAATCTGGCAGCGACCTTTTCGCCAGATCTTGCCGATATCACCATCTATGTGATTTCGGTCTGCCAGGGTGAGGAAATTCCGCGCAAGGGCGGTCCAGGTATCACCAAGTCCGATCTTCTCGTCATCAACAAGAAGGACCTCGCACCCTTCGTCGACGTTGATCTCGATGTCATGGACCGTGACGCGACGCGCATGCGCCAAGCCCGCCCCTTCGTGTTCTCCGACATGAAGCGGGGCGATGGTGTTGGAACGATCGTCGATTTCCTAAAGGAACAGGGCGGCCTGTAAGCCGCCCTGCCATCGTCACGTCCATTTAGTCAACTTGCCGCGTTTTACTCGGCGGCGAACGGCGGCAGTTTCAAGATATTCGTCTTGGCTTTTGCGCCGCGTTGAGGGGCGCTGTTGTTTTCCATGGCGTCAAGACGTTCTTCCAGTGCGGTGAGCGTCTTGCGATTTTCGTTGACGGCGGTTGCCAGTTTTTCCTTGGTCAGAACCTCGTCATCCACATCCTTCTTGCCGACGAGACGGCCGAAGAGCCAGGCAAGCAGGCGCGACAGATCGTCCATGATCAGGAAGAAGGACGGCACGACCACCAGACTGAGGACGGTGGAGACGATGATGCCGCCGATCACCGCAATCGCCATCGGTGCGCGGAACGAGCCGCCTTCGCCGACGCCAAGTGCGGATGGCAACATGCCGGCCGACATGGCGATAGAGGTCATGATGATTGGCCGAGCACGCTTGCGGCCGGCCTCGACCACGGCTTCCAACCGGGGCATGCCATGATGCATCATTTCGATCGCGAAATCGACGAGCAGAATGGCGTTCTTGGTGACGATACCCATCAGCATCAGAATGCCGATCATGACGGGCATGGACAGAGCATTGCCGGTCAAGATCAGCGCCAGCGCCACACCACCGATCGCCAGAGGCAGCGACAGCAGAATGGTGAAGGGCTGGATCACGTCCTTGAACAGCAGCACCAGCACGGTCAGCACCAGCAGCAGGCCTAGCAGCATGGCGTTGCCGAAGCTCTGCTGCATTTCCTTCTGGATCTTGGTGTCGCCGCTTTCAGCCAGATGGACACTGGCCGGAATTTTGGCATTGTTGACGATATTGAGAAAATGGCTCGAAGCCGTGTCCAGCGCCACACCCTGCGGCAGGTCTGCGCCGATCGCGACGACACGGTAACGGTTGTTACGCTTGATCGAAGACAGGCCTTCTGAATAGTCGATGTCTGCCACGCTCGACATTGGCACTGTGGTGCCCATGGCGGTCTTGATGCGCAATGCCCGGATCGCCGCAAGGTCGCGGCGCATACCAAGCGAAGCTTGAACGCGGATGGGAATCTGGCGGTCATCAAGCGAAATCTTGGCAAGCGAGGCGTCGATATCGCCGATGGTCGCCACGCGCACCGTGTCGGAAATCTGCTGCGGCGTGATGCCGAGGCGAGCTGCCTCGTCCTTGCGCGGATAGATTTGCAGCTCGGGCCGCGGCAGGGCGCCGTCGGCGCTGACATTGGCAAGTGCCGGATCGGTGCGCAGCTTGGCTTCGAGGATGCCGACCGCTTCGTTTAGATCTTTCTCGTCGCGGGATAGAAAGTTGTAGGTCAGGTCACGGTCGCCGCGGTCGTTGAGCTTGGTGATACGAACGTCGGGAATCGAGCGCAGCTTGGCGAAGACTTCCTTTTCGATCTCCCATTGCGGCCTGATGCGGCCATGGACGGCGACCTTCGGCAGATGGGGGCCGATGACGGGCAGCGAACCCAGCACATCGTTGACCAGCTTCTTGACGAGCGACTGATCGAGCTTGCCGAGTGTCAGCGTTACCGTCGCGCGACGCAATTCCAGATCGCCCTTGGGCGAGGCGCCGCCGAGGACGAAGACGCTCTCGACGCCGTCGATATCCTTGACGCGCCTATAAATTTCGTTGGTTGCCTGCTCGGTGTCATCGAGCCGGGCATTCGGCGGCAGTTCAGCCGACAGCACGATACGGGAGGCATCCTCCGGCGGGATGAAACTCCCGGGCACAAACATGATCAGCGCGAAAACCGAGGCGACGGAGAACGCAAAGGCGGCAAGCAATGTCGGATAGCGGGTATACCATCTCCTCGTCGTTACCCGAACCAGCCAGCTATAGCCGCGCATGAACCGGCCGTCATTGTCCTGATGGTCATCGACGGCATCCTCGGCGCGCATGAAATAAGCGGCCATCATCGGTGTGATCAAGCGTGCGACCAGCAGCGAGAAGAACACCGAAAAGGCGACCGTCAGACCGAACTGGATGAAATACTGGCCTGGAATGCCCGGCATGAAGGAGACCGGCACGAATACGGCAATGATGGTGAAGGTCGTCGCGATGACAGCGAGGCCGATTTCGTCGGCGGCATCGATCGCAGCGCGGTAGGGCGTCTTGCCCATCTTGATGTGGCGAGCAATGTTCTCGATCTCGACGATGGCGTCGTCGACAAGAATACCGGTCGCGAGCGTCAGCGCCAGGAAGCTGACGAGGTTCAGCGAGAAGCCGATCTGGTTCATGATCCAGAAAGTCGGGATTGCCGAAAGCGGCAGGGCGACAGCCGAAATCAGCGTCGCTCGCCAGTTCCTGAGGAACAGGAAGACGACGAGAACGGCGAGCAATGCGCCTTCCAGCAGCGTGTGCATCGCCGCTTCGTAGTTGCCGTATGTGTAGTAGACCGCGTCGTCGATCAGCTCGATCGAGACGCTCGGGTTCTCGGCACGCACCTTATCCAAGGTGTCGGCCACGGTCTTGGCGACGGTGACTTCGCTGGCACCCTTGGCACGGAACACGCCGAAGGTCACGACGGGCGTGCTGTTGAAACGCGAGAAGGACTTCGGCTCCTGATAGGTGTCCTTGATGAAGCCGAGATCGGAGAGCTTGACGAAGCGGCCGTTGGTCAATGCGATGGTGGTGTCGGCGAGTTGGGCGACATCGCGGGCGTCGCCAAGGACGCGGATCGCCTGTTCGCTGCCGGCCACCTGACCGCGACCGGAGCCGAGATCGATATTGGTGCCGCGCAACTGCTGGCTGACCGAAAGCGCGGTAATGCCGTAGGCGTTCAGCTTGTTCGGATCGAGTTCGATGCGCACTTCGCGGTCGGCGCCGCCGTAACGGTCAACGCGACCGATGCCGGCCTGGCCTTGCAGCGCACGCTTGACCGTATCGTCGACGAACCAGGACAGCTCCTCGAGTGTCATGTTCGGCGAGGAAACGGCGAAGCTCTGGATCGCCT
Source organism: Rhizobium sp. BK313 (assembly GCF_014193655.1). Taxonomy (GTDB): domain Bacteria; phylum Pseudomonadota; class Alphaproteobacteria; order Rhizobiales; family Rhizobiaceae; genus Rhizobium. The sequence continues at coordinate 179,028 of NZ_JACHZQ010000001.1, forward strand.
GGCCTTCGACGTCGACCTTGGAAACGATCGGCTCATCGATGGTCGACGGCAGATTGCCGCGAATGCGGTCGATCGCGTCCTTCGTATCCTGAACGGCCTGCTCCGTCGGCACCTCCAAACGGAAGATGACAACGGTCTGCGACTGGCCGTCGGTGACCGTCGACTGGATCTCGTCAATGCCGTTGATGCCGGCGACGGCGTCTTCGACTTCCTTCGTCACCTGCATTTCGAGTTCGGCGGGCGAGGCGCCGCTCTGCGTCACGGTCACGTTGACGACCGGCACGTCGATATTCGGAAAACGGGTGATCGGCAGATTGAAGAAGGCGTGAGCGCCCACCACCATCAGCAGGAAAAAAGCCAGAAGCGGCGCGACCGGATTTCGGATGGACCAGGCGGAAAAGTTCATCTTGCCGTTCTCGCTCAGTTGGACGCTTGCGGCGCTTCTTTGACGGGTGTGATGTGATCACCGTCGCGGACATACGCGCCGGCTTTGGCGACGACTTCGTCACCATCCTTCAGGCCGTTGACGATTTCGACATAAGCGCCGTCCTGAATGCCGGTTTGGACATTGACGAATTTAACGACTCCACCTTCGACCTTGCGGGCGGAAGAGCCATTTTCGTCGCTGTTGACCGCCGTCAACGGCAGGGAGACACCCTGTGTCTCGCGGACGATGATCTCGGCGCTGCCATACATGCCCGCGCGAGCCTTTTGGTCGTCATCGATGGAGATGTGCACCGCCCCGAGGCGGGTGACCGCATCGACGATCGGCGCAACAAGGCGGACGGAGCCGGTTAGCTTTTCGCGGCTGCCGGAAAGCGAAATCAACGCCTTCTGGCCGAGGGTAATCTTTGTGATATCGCTCTCGGAAACATCGACCACCAGCTCCAGGTCGCTGTCGCGGATGATTGTGAACAGCGGATCGCCATTGCCGTTGGCGATGGCTCCCATGCGGGCGTTACGCGAGGCGACGGTGCCTGCGACGGGCGTTCTGACGCCGGTGCGGGCGAGTTTCAGGTCGGTATCGGCGATCTGGCTGTCGATGACCTTGAGATCGGCTTCGGCAACCGCAATTGCCTGTTCGGCCGAGGCCACGCGCGCCTTGTTGGCGGCAGCAGCAGCATTCGCTTGCTCGACCGATGAGGTCGAGACCGTGCCCTTGGCACCCATCGCGACGGCGCGGACGCGCTGCAATTCCGCCTCCTCCGCATTGGCATGCGCCTCGGTGAGCTGCGCTCGCAACTGGGCAAGCGTAGCTTGGCCCTTGGCCTTCGTCGCCTCCATCTGGCTCTTTTGCAGAACCAGCGCATCATCATTCAACGTGGCAAGCGTGCTGTTTGCCTCGACCTTGTCGCCGACATCGGCGTTGAGCGAACGGATGGACAGGCCATCCACCTGCGGCTGGATATAAACCTCTTCCACCGCTTTCACCGTGCCGGTGGCGACGACCTTGTCGGTCAGCTTGCGCGTCACGGCCTGCGTGACGACGATCGCGGGTAGGTTCTGCTTTGGCGCAGTGACGACAGGCTCCTCGGCAAGGGCCGCCGGCGCCGTCAGGAGAACAAGCAACATTGCGGTCGTGCTCAGAAATCTGTGCGGCGTGAAGGCCATGCGTTCAATTCCAGTTCGGTATTTTGTGTAAATGGATTTCGCTGTTTTCCGTCGCGAAAACGGGGGTCCATGCGTGCGGCCGGCTCTTCCCGGCGGATCAATATCCGTCTGTCATGCCTGCAAGTCCCTCATCTCATTTTGTCCCATTAGGTGGGAACGATTTCCAAATCCTGCAAGATCACGAGAAAATGATTTCTGTCGCTGTCGCCGCATAATTCTAATGTGCGTTGCACCACGAATCAATCACAGGTTCGTGATGCGTCCATTCAGAAGCTTGATCGACGCATGGCTTTTCAGGCAAACGCGGCGACAAAGCCAGCCTTTTATCGCCTCTGTTACAAAATGAAAAAAACGCGCGGAGGATGCACCCCGCGCGTTCCGTTGGTTTTTTTGGACGTCGGACCTATTTCAGCGCAGCGTCGGTGATCTCATGCGTATAGGCGCCAGTCGGCTTCTTGCTGATGATCTTCTGATCGAGAAGCGCTGCCACCGTGCGATCGTAGAGTGTTGGGTCGAGCTTGCCGCTGCCGATCAGCTTGGCGACTTCACCCATCATGCGCTTCTGGTGATTTTCGTCCTGGCCGCCATTGTCCATGACGATTTCGGCGGCTTCATCCGGATGCTCGACGGCGTATTTCCAGCCCTTCATCGAAGCGCGGACGAACTTGACCATATTGGCCTTGAACTTCGGGTCCTTCAGCTTGGTCTCGTTGACATAGAGGCCGTCTTCCAGAAGGTCGTTGCCGAGCTTGGTATAGTTGAAGACGATCAGGTCTTCCGGCTTGAAGCCGGCATCGACCGCCTGCCAGTATTCGTTATAGGTCATGACCGAGATGCAGTCGGCCTGTTTCTGGACGAGCGGCTGAACGTCGAAGCTCTGCTTCAGGACGGTGACGCCGTCCTTGCCGCCGTCAGTCTTCAGGCCGATCTTGTGCATCCAGGCGAAGAAGGGATACTCGTTGCCGAAGAACCAGACGCCGAGCGTATGGCCCTTGAAATCGGCTTCAGTCTTCACCGGGCCGTCCTTCGGGCAGATCAGCTCCAGGCCGGACTTGTCATAGGGCTGGGCGATGTTGATCAGCGGCACGCCCTTTTCGCGAGCAACCAGGGCGCCACCCATCCAGTCGACGATAACATCGGCGCCGCCGCCGGCGATTATCTGCTCCGGCGCGATATCCGGACCGCCCGGCTTGATGTCAACGTCGAGGCCTTCCTCCTTGTAGAAACCCTTATCCTTGGCGACGAAGTAGCCTCCGAACTGACCTTGCGCCACCCACTTGAGCTGCAGCGTCACCTTGTCGGCAGCCATCGCTGCCTGTGCTGCGGCCAGCGCCATTGCGCCCGCCATCAATCCAACCATCAGTTTTTTCATATTTTTTGTCCTTTTCCCTCTGAAGTTATGCCTTGATCCCTTGGCCGGAATCTTAGGCTACGTCTGTCCACCACGGAAAGACGGATGCCAGAATGTCGTCATCCTCTCCAGAATGGCGACGATACCGTAGAAGACGGACCCCGCAACCGCGGCGACTGCGATTTCCGCCCAGACCATGTCGACATTCATCCGGCCGATTTCGGTCGAGATGCGAAAGCCCATGCCCGACATAGGTGTGCCAAAGAACTCCGCCACGATGGCACCGATCAGGGCCAAGGTCGAGTTGATCTTTAGCGCATTGAAAATAAAGGGAGCTGCGGCCGGCAGGCGAAGCTTGAGCAGCGTCTGCGTATAGCTCGACGCGTAGGTGCGCATCAGGTCGCGCTCCATGTTGCCGGCGGCGGCAAGGCCGGCGACCGTGTTCACCAGCATCGGGAAGAAGGTCATGATGACGACGACGGCGGCCTTCGACTGCCAGTCGAAGCCGAACCACATGACCATGATCGGGGCGACGCCAATGATCGGCAATGCCGAGACCAGATTACCAATCGGCAGCAGGCCGTGACGGAGAAACGCGACGCGATCGGCAAGAATGGCTACGAGGAAGCCGCTGGCGCAGCCGATCATGTAGCCGATCAGTACCGATTTGAAGATCGTCTGCTGCACGTCGGTCCATAGGGTCGGGATGGAGCCGGCGATCCTCGCTCCGATGGCACCCGGTGGCGGCAAAAGGATGAAAGGGATGCCGGCGCCACGGGTCGCGGCTTCCCAGATGATCAATATCCAGGCGCCGAAGATCGCCGGAATCAGCAGCCGTAGGCCATAGTTGCCCGCAGCCGAGCGCGGCCGGATCGTGGACAGCACGGAGACGCAGCGCCAGGCGAGCAGCCAGGCGGCGGCGATTAGCAGGAAGAAGGATACGCGCGCATTGCCTTCGTTGCCGGTGATCCCCGAGAGCAGCAGCCATGCGGCTCCATGTGCGCCGATGAACAGGATTGTGGCCGATAAAGCCGGCGACAGATTGATGAAGGAAATCGCAGCGGCAGCGGCGATCAGCAACAGGATGAAGATCGTTACACCACCGGTAAAGGGAGCAACTGCGTCTGCTGTAAGCAGCGGCAGCATGGCAATTGCAGCGAGGCAGAGGAGAAGGGCGAGCAGGCCCTGCCAGGAAAAATGAATGCCCTTCATGCCGGCCGGCCTCCCATCGAGCGATCAACGATGCGGGCTACAATACTGACGATGGCGACAAGGATCGCCGCCAGCACCGAGCCGGCAACGAGCGCCGCCCAGATGTCGATTGTCTGGCTGTAATAGGAGCCCGCGAGCAGTTTTGCGCCGATGCCGGCAACGGCCCCGGTCGGCAATTCGCCGACAATGGCGCCGACAAGGCTCGCGGCAATCGCCACCTTCATCGAGGTGAAGAGGAAGGGGATCGACGCGGGGACGCGCAGCTTCCAGAAGGTCTGCGCAGCACTGGCATTGTAGGTGCGCATCAGGTCGAGATGCATGACCTCCGGCGAACGCAACCCTTTCACCATGCCGACAGCGACAGGGAAAAAGGAAAGATAGGTCGAAATCAATGCCTTGGGGATCAAGCCGGTAATGTCGACCGCGGCGAGGACGACGATGACCATCGGCGCAATGGCCAGGATCGGCACAGTCTGCGAGGCGATGATCCAAGGCATCAGGCTCCGGTCGAGCGCGACGACATGCACGATGCCGACGGCGATCAGGATGCCGAGCACGGTGCCGAAAGCGAAGCCGACCGCTGTGGAGGACAGCGTCACCCAGGCATTGTAAACGAGGCTGCGGTTGCTGGTCGGGGCTCTCAGAAAGGTGTTTTCGAAGACATTCTGTGCCACCTGATGTGGCGCCGGCAAGATGGGCTTCGGCTGCGCAAGCGTCTTGCCGATGAATTCCATCGTCGTGGAGGTGACGTTGGCGCGCCGATCAAGATCGCGCTGAAACGGGGTGTTGAGAATGATGGCGAAGGCGTACCACAGAACAAGAATCGCCAGCACGATGGTCGTAACCGGCACGAATTTGTGCTTGAAGAATTGCTGCTCCTCCATGGTCACGCCCCTCCTTCCGTGGGAAACAGCATCAGCGCCATCGCGACAATGCCGAGCCCGACGCCGGCTAGCTGTGGCAAGCTGAGCCGCTCGCCGAAGACGATGAAGGCAACGATATTGACGACCACGAGCTGGGCGATGGCGGAGGCGGAAATCGCAAGGCCCAGCCCGCCCTCGCGCATGAGCCGAACCATCATCAGATTGCCGACACAGTAGAGGCAGAGCGCCAGAATGAGGACCAATATGTTGTTGCTGGCGATATAAGCCCGCGAAGCGGTCGCGCCGCCGATGAAGATCGCCATGGCGCCGGTGAGCCAGAGGAGGAATTGCGGGTTCATGGTGTGATCCTATTCCTCATAGCTATGTCCCGCCCTCAGTCCTTCGCGGACACGATGGGCGATTTCCAGGAATTCAGGGGTTTCGCGAATGCCCAGCGGGCGTTCGAGTGGAAGGGTGGATTCGATGACGTCGGTGACGCGGCCGGGACGAGGCGACATGACGACGATCTTGGTGGAGAGATAAACCGCCTCCGGGATCGAGTGCGTCACGAAACAGATAGTTTTGTTCGTTCGCTTCCAGAGTTTTAGCAGCTCTTCGTTGAGATGATCGCGGACGATCTCGTCGAGTGCACCGAAGGGCTCGTCCATCAGCAGAAGGTCAGCGTCGAAGGCGAGCGCACGGGCGATCGAGGCGCGCTGCTGCATGCCACCGGAGAGCTGCCATGGATATTTGTGCGCAAAGCCCGTGAGGTTGACGAGGTCCAGCGTCTGCGCAATGCGCTTGGCCTGATCAGTCCTGGCATAGCCCATGATCTCCAGCGGCAGGGCGATATTCTTTTCGATCGTGCGCCAGGGATAAAGGGCAGGCGCCTGAAAGACATAGCCATAGGCGCGGGCGGTGCGCGCCTCCTCGGGGGTCATGCCATTGACGGTGATGTCGCCGGAGGTCTTGCGCTCGAGATCGGCTATGACGCGCAGAAACGTGGTCTTGCCGCAGCCGGACGGGCCGATGAAGGAGACGAAATCGCCCTTCCGCACGTCGAGATCGACATTGCTCAGCGCATGCACCGGCCCGTCATTTGTCTCGTAGGTGAGGCAGAGGTCTCGCGCGGAGACGACGGAGGGAGCGGATGACGTCATTAACACCTACCAGTCATGTTTTGGCCGCGCAGTCGTGGCGGATTGCGTGTTATTCTACACGGCATCGCGGTGGTTTTAGAACCTGAGGATGCCGCAGAGCTATCGAATTTTACGGAGGAATGGCATGAGCGTTTCATCGAAGCCCACCTGCCGCATCGTGCAGCCCGGCGGTACCTATGCCGGGAAACAAGGCTTCAACTACTTCGAGGGTATCGCCGCAGAGACAGTCGGTTCGACCGGTATTTGCATGCATGTTCTGACAATACCGCCCGGCGGACGAGCGAAGGCGCATATGCATGCCTCGCATGAAACGGCGATCTATGCGCTGTCCGGCGAGACGCATTGCTGGTTCGGCGATCAATTGGAAGAGCATGTTGTCGTTCACGCCGGCGAGATGTTCTACATTCCGGCCGGCGTTCCACATCTGCCTGCCAATCTCAGCGATCAGCCGGCGACAGCCATCATCGCCCGCACCGATCCGAACGAACAGGAAAGTGTTGTCCTGTTGCCGGATCTGGAGCGGTATGTGCCGTTGTGAGCCGATGGACCGGAACGCCGTTGCCAAGCGTTACACCCCGCTGGCCGGGATGCCGCTGCGCTGAACCTTGCGCGGCGCCGTGACGTCTTTCCAGGCCGAGAGCGCGCGGTTGACGGCGGTGAAAGGCTCGCGCTTGACGAACTCGCCATGGCCCTGCTGCGTCTTGACCGTGCTTTCCTCGATGGCAACCACGCCGCGGGTCAGCGTATAGCGCGGCAGGCCCGTCACTTGCTTGCCTTCGAAGACATTGTAATCGATCGCCGACTGCTGCGTCTTGGCGGCGATGGTCTTCGAACGCTTCGGATCCCAGACGACGATATCGGCATCGGCACCGACGAGGATCGCACCCTTCTTCGGATAGACGTTGAGGATCTTGGCGATGTTGGTCGACGTCACCGCGACGAACTCGTTCATGGTCAGACGGCCGGTGTTGACACCATGGGTCCAGAGCATCGGCATGCGGTCTTCGAGGCCTCCGGTACCATTCGGGATCTTGGTGAAGTCGCCAAGGCCAAAGCGTTTCTGTTCGGTCGTGAAGGCGCAATGGTCGGTGGCGACCACCTGCAGCGAACCGGAGGCGAGGCCGGCCCAGAGGCTGTCCTGATGCTGCTTGTTGCGGAAGGGCGGCGACATGACGCGGCGGGCGGCATGGTCCCAATCGGCATTGGCATATTCGCTCTCATCGAGCGTCAGGTGCTGGATCAGCGGTTCGCCATAGACGCGCATGCCCTTCTGACGGGCGCGACGGATGGCTTCGTGTGCCTGTTCGCAGGAGGTATGAACGATATAAACCGGGCTGCCGGCCATATCGGCGATCATGATGGCGCGGTTCGTCGCTTCGCCTTCGACTTCGGCGGGGCGGGAATAGGCGTGCGCTTCCGGGCCGTTATTGCCTTCAGCAAGCAGTTTCGCTTGCATCTGCGCCACCACGTCGCCGTTCTCGGCGTGGACGAGGGGCAGCGCGCCGAGTTCGGCGCAGCGCTGGAAGGAGGAGAACATCTCGTCGTCATCCACCATCAGCGCCCCCTTATAGGCCATGAAGTGCTTGAAGGTGTTGATGCCCTTGTCGCGGACGACGGTTTCCATCTCGTTGAAGACCTGCTCGCTCCACCAGGTGATCGCCATGTGGAAGGAGTAGTCGCAGTTCGCCCGCGTCGATTTGTTGTCCCACATTGTCAGTGCTTCGAGCAGCGACTGGCCGGGTGAGGGGAGCGCAAAATCCACCACCATCGTCGTGCCGCCGGCAAGCGCTGCCCGCGTGCCACTCTCGAAATCGTCGGAGGAATAGGTGCCCATGAACGGCATTTCGAGATGCGTATGCGGATCGATGCCGCCCGGCATGACATAGCAGCCCGTGGCATCGAGCACTTCATTGCCGGACAGGTTCTGCCCGATCTCGACGATCTTGCCGCCTTCGACCTTGACGTCGGCCTTATAGGTCAGATCGGCCGTGACGATGGTTCCACCCTTGATGACTGTGCTCATGGCGTCTGCTCCCGATGTGTGAAATTCTGTTGCTGCGCGAGACGCGGTATCACGCCACGATCTCCGCAGTCTCCATGACCGCATGGAACAGGACATCCGCACCCGCGGCGGCCCATTCCTTGGAAATTTCTTCGGCCTCGTTGTGCGACAGGCCGCCGACGCAGGGACACATGACCATGGTGGCGGGCGCCACCTTGGCAGCCCAGCAGGCGTCGTGGCCGGCGCCGGAGATGATGTTCATGTGGCTGTAGCCCAGCTTCTCCGCGGCGTTGCGCACGGCGGTGACGAGCTTCGGATCGAAGGTCACCGGCTCGAAATGGCCGATGGCCTCGACGGAGCAGCCGACGCCGAGGGCATCGCAGATGTCAGGCGCCTCAGCCTCGATCTTGGCGCGCATACGGTCGAGTTTCGCCTTGTCGGGCGAGCGGATGTCGACAGTGAAGACCACCTTGCCGGGCAGCACGTTGCGCGAATTCGGCGAGAAAAATACCTGACCGACGCCGCCGACGGCGCCCGGCTGGTTTTCCATCGCGACGCCCTGCACCATTTCGATGATCCGCGACATGGCAAGCCCGGCATTGACGCGCATGTTCATCGGCGTCGAGCCGGTATGCGCTTCCTTGCCGGTCAGTGTGAATTCCAGCCACCACAAGCCCTGACAGTGCGTGACGACGCCGATCGTCTTCTCCTCGGCCTCGAGGATCGGACCCTGCTCGATGTGATATTCGAAGTAGGCATGCATCTTGCGGCTGCCTACCTCTTCTTCTCCGAGCCAGCCGATGCGCTTCAGCTCCTCGCCAAAGGTTTTACCTTCCGGGTCCTTGCGGCCATAGGCGTAGTCCAGCGAATGCACGCCGGCGAAGACGCCGGAGGCGAGCATGGCAGGGGCGAAGCGTGCGCCTTCTTCATTGGTCCAATTTGTGACCACGATCGGATGTTTGGTCTTGATGCCGAGATCGTTCATCGTGCGGACGACTTCAAGCGCGCCCAATACGCCGAGCACGCCGTCATATTTGCCGCCGGTCGGCTGTGTGTCGAGATGCGAGCCGACATAGACAGGCAGTGCGTCCGGGTCGACGCCGGGGCGGGTCGCGAACATCGTGCCCATCTTGTCGATGCCGACCTTCATGCCAGCATCCTCGCACCACGTCTTGAAAAGGCTGCGGCCTTCGGCATCGGAGTCGGTCAGCGTCTGGCGATTGTTGCCGCCGGCAATGCCGGGGCCGATCTTCGCCATATCCATCAGTGCGTCCCAAAGGCGATCGCCGTTGATACGCATGTTTTCTCCTGGCGCTACCACCATGATGCAATCCTCACCTGTTTGTCCCGGGTCATGCAAGGTGCATGCCCAATTGTTCCCGATGGTCACTCTCCGGAGCGCTTGCTTGTTTTTCTCGCCCCGGAAAATCGCCGGTTGCCTTTATAAGACATCTGACGGATAATTTGACCGATTGGTAAACATTACAACTTCCGTGGCGGCGCTCAAGACGAAAAGCACGAAAATTCCCGACAAAATTATAGGCAATTGCCCATATTTAGAGCGTGGGCGGGGGAATGAGAGCTTGGCCGAAGGGCTTGGATTTCAAGGAGAAACATCGCAGACATGGCCATCCCCAGAGCCGCCAAGACGCAACGCCGCACCCGCATTCAGGAAGAAAAAGAGGAAGTGATACTCGAAGCCGCGCTGGATGTATTTTCAGTGCATGGCTTTCGCGGATCGACCATCGACCAGATCGCGGAAGTCGCCGGCATGTCGAAACCCAATCTGCTCTATTATTTCCGCACAAAGGAAGCCATGCACCGCGCGTTGATAGACCGGGTGCTGTTTACATGGCTGGAGCCGCTGCGCGCCTTCGATGCCAATGGCAATCCCGAAAGCGAGATCCGCTCCTATATCCGCCGCAAGCTCGAAATGGCCCGCGATTTCCCGCGGGAAAGCCGCCTGTTCGCCAATGAAATGCTGCAGGGGGCGCCGCATGTCGAGGATGAACTTCGGGGGCCGCTGAAGAGCCTTGTCGACGAAAAGGCCGAGGTCATCCGCGCCTGGGCGAAGGCCGGCAAGATCGCCAAATGCGATCCCTATCACCTGATCTTCTCCATCTGGTCGACGACGCAGCACTATGCGGATTTCGACGTACAGGTGCGCGCGGTGCTCGGGCAGGAGCATTCGGGCGACGGGCGTTTCGAGGACGCGGCGCGCTATCTGGAAAAACTCTTCGTCGATGGGCTCGGTATGCGCCGGCCTTGACCTTTCGAATGCGGCGCAATCGCCAGCCTTCGCGCTTGTGTCAACATAAGCGCGAAGGCTGATCTATTGGGAACGGGCCTATCTTACTCCGCTGCCTGCCGTGCCATCGGGTTGTTCGGATGGGTCGTCCAGTTGGCGTAGTTCGGGTCGACGACCTTGCCGGTGCGCTTGTCGAGGCTGCCGGCCGGCAGCTCTTCCATGGTGATGCAGTTTTCGACCGGACAGACGCTGACGCAGAGATTGCAGCCGACACATTCCTCATCCATCACCTCGAAATGCCTGACCCCGTCGACCATGTTGGTGATCGCCTGATGCGAGGTATCTTCGCAGGCGATGTAGCAGCGACCGCATTTGATGCAGGCGTCCTGGTCGATCTTCGCCTTGGCGATGTAGTTGAGGTTTAGGTACTGCCAGTCGGAGACGTTGGGCACTGCGCGACCGATGATGTCGTCCAAATTGCGGTGGCCCTTTTCGTCCATCCAATCGGAGAGGCCGGTGATCATTTCCTCTACGATCTTGAAGCCGTAAGTCATCGCTGCCGTGCAAACCTGGACGTTGCCGGCGCCGAGGGCGAGGAATTCGGCCGCGTCACGCCAGGTGGTGATGCCGCCGATACCGGAGATCGGCAGGCCGTAGGTTTCGCGATCGCGGGCGATCTCCGCCACCATGTTGAGCGCAATCGGCTTGACCGCCGGGCCGCAATAGCCGCCGTGGCTGCCCTTGCCGCCGACGGTCGGGTTCGGCGCGAAATTGTCGAGGTCGACGGAGACGATCGAGTTGATGGTGTTGATCAGCGACACGGCGTCGGTGCCGCCGGCCTTGGCTGCGCGGGCCGGCTTGCGAATGTCGGTGATGTTGGGCGTCAGCTTGGTGATGACGGGCATGCGGGTATATTGCTTGCACCAGCGCACAACCATCTCGATATATTCCGGCACCTGGCCGACCGCGGAGCCCATGCCGCGCTCGGACATGCCGTGCGGACAGCCGAAATTGAGCTCGATGCCATCTGCGCCGGTTTCCTCCACCAGCGGCAGGATCGCCTTCCAGGATTGCTCCTCGCAGGGAACCATGATCGAGGCGATGAGGGCGCGATCCGGCCAGTTCATCTTCACCTGCTTCATTTCGCGCAAATTGGTGAAGAGGTCGCGGTCGGTGATCAGCTCGATATTGTTGAGGCCGAGCAGGCGGCGGTCGGCGCCCCAGATCGCGCCATAGCGCGGGCCGTTGACGTTGACGACAGGCGGGCCTTCCTCGCCCAGCGTCTTCCAGACGACACCGCCCCAACCGGCCTTGAAGGCGCGCTCGACGTTGTAGGCCTTGTCGGTCGGCGGCGCCGATGCGAGCCAGAACGGGTTCGGAGATTTGATGCCGACGAAATTATTGCGGAGATCAGCCATATCAATTCTCCCTTCAAGCGACAGCAACGGTCGGCTGCGCGGCGGCAGCGAACGCACGGTTGATGGATTCGGCCGCGTCACGGCCCTGCGCGACAGCGGAGACTGTCAGGTCGTCGCCGCCGAGGACGCAGTCGCCGCCAGCCCAGACGCCGTCGAGTGAGGTTCGGCCTTCGCCGTCGATGGCGATGCGGCCGGATTCCATGCGCAATGCGCCGAGGCCGGAGGCTTCGAATGTCTGGCCGATCGCCTTGAAGATCTGGTCGGCCGCAATGACGCCGGTATCGCCGGTGCTAGTCAGCTTGCCGTCGCGCAACTCGGTATATTCCACCTCGATGCCGGCAACCTTGCCGTCCTTTTCGAGAATGCGCTTCGGCGCCAGCCAGTGTCGGATGATGACGCCCTTGGAGGTGGCGAGATCCTGCTCGTATTCCGAGGCGTTCATGTGCTCCTTGCCGCGGCGGTAACAGATGGTCACTTCTTCGGCGCCGAGCAGCTTCGCCTGCACGCCGGCATCGATCGCGGTCATGCCACCGCCGAGAACGACGACGCGGCGGCCGATGGCGATGTCGGACTTGTCCTTCGCCTGGCGCAGATCGGCGATATAGGCAACGGCATCGGCGACGCCGTCGAGATCCTCACCTTCGGCACGCAGCGCGTTGACGCCGGCTAGGCCGAGACCAAGGAAGACTGCGTCGTATTGCGACGAAAGATCGGCAAGGCTGAAATTACGGCCGAGTGCCTGGCCATTCTTTACTTCGATGCCGCCGATCGAAAGCACATAGTCGACCTCTTTCTGCGCGAAATCGTCGACCGTCTTATAGGTGGCAATGCCGTATTCGTTGAGGCCGCCGGCCTTTTCGCGGGCGTCGAAGATGGTGACGTCATGGCCTTTCACAGCAAGACGGTGGGCGCAGGCAAGGCCGGCAGGACCGGCGCCGACAACGGCAATCTTTTTGCCGGTCGAGGCGGCGCGGGCATAAAACTGCTTGTTTGCACCCATGGCGGCGTCGGTCGCGTAGCGCTGCAGGCGGCCGATTTCGACGGGGCGCTCTTCGGCGGTGTTGCGCACGCAGGCCTGCTCGCAGAGCTGTTCGGTGGGACAGACGCGGGCGCACATGCCGCCCAGTATGTTCTGGTCGAAGATCGTCTTGGCCGAGCCGATCGGATTTCCGGTCGAGATCTGGCGGATGAACAGCGGAATGTCGATGGAGGTCGGACAGGCCGTCATGCACGGCGCGTCATAGCAAAAATAACAGCGGTCGGAAGCGACCAGCGCCTCATGATCGTCAAGGCGCGGATGCAGGTCGGAAAAATTCGCATCATATTCGGCTGGCGTCAGCCTGCCTTTATGAATCCCAGTTTCCAGTCGTCCCATTGAAGTTCCCTCATTATAGTAAACGGCTAGTGGAACAAACGGTAACTCAGGATAAAAAATTTATCAAACGGTAAAATTTTTGGATTTTTGGTTTTGCCGAAACAGATATTGTGGTTGCGATTGCACAGCGTTGCAGACGACGGAGGGGCATCTGCTAACGGCATGTTTTTATGTTGTATTTTTGAAATCGGTCGATGATTTTCTGGAAAGTAAACTATAAATTTCCTGGATTTCGGTTGGACTTTTGAAAGCCCGGCTGGTGGCCGTTGGCGTCCTTTTTGTCAGCTGCGATAGGCGCCAAAGAAAAAATCAGAATTTTTTTTAAAAAAGATGGGAACCAAGGCCCGGCACCGTCGTTAAGAATGTGTCTTGGTGATGATCGCATCAACCGATGCACGCCCCCCAAAAGTCATCGCCGGGCATCTACTCACGGTCCCCTCCCGATGAGTGAAAAGCAGCCAGTGCGCCGCCCTCGCACTGGCTGTTTTCGTTTGTGGTTTTTGTTCGGGATCGTCAGCGGCGCTTCAGGATTTCATATTCGGTTTCGGGGATCGTCAGGCGGTAGCCTATGCTGTCATCGTTGATCGCAAACTGGGCGCGCCCATTCATGGAGGTGGGGACCACCCGCTCCAACACGGTGCGGCTGAAGCTATTGTCCTCGAACTCATGGTCGGCAGGGAAGTAGAAGTGTTCCGACCAAGCCACCTCGATTGCCTTTTTGCCGTTGAGCTCGGCCTCTTTGCAATTGAGCGTGATGCTGGTGGCACCGGCGGAGATGGCGCCGTGCGAGGCGGAATTGACGATCAATTCATGCAGGGCAAGGCCAAGATGGACGGCCGCATTCGGAGTCAGATGCGCATTGATCCCGTAGATCGGCATCGGCATCCCTGCATCGGGCCAATAGGGGGCGAACTGCTTCTCAGCGAGTTCGAACAGATACGCGCCACGCCAGCTAGAATCGGTGATCAGGTCCTGCGAGTTCGACAGCGACTGCAGGCGGCCACGGAATTTGATCAGGAAATTGTCAAGCGACAGCGTGTGGCGGGCCGTCTGCGTGGCGATGCCCTGGATGATAGCCAGAAGGTTTTTGGAGCGGTGCGACAGCTCGCGCAGGAGCGATTTCAGTACTTTTTCGCGGTGACGGGTCTCGGTGACTTCGGAGATCACCGAAAGCAGGCCCTGCGATTTACGCCCGCCGATGCGCTCGATCTTCAGCTCGTAAATACGCACCCCATCGCCGGTCGGAAGCTCCACTTCCGCACTGACGGGCTTGCCGTTTTCCAGCACTCCACGTTTGAGCTGCAACAGATGTTCGCCGTCTTTCTCGCCGAAGAGATGGAGATCGGTGCCGCCGATGATAAGGGATGGTTTCAGGTGGTCGGGCAAGTTTTCGGCATAGCGGATCGCAAGGGTCGTATCCTGAAAGAGGATTGAGATGCCAGCGCTGCCAAGCGCCCGCTCCATCATAGCGGCCTTGCCTTCGAAACTTAAAGGCGCGCCGGATAATGGTTCAGTCGTATTCACCGGCTTGCCTTTCACTCGAATTTCGAGAAACCCGCCGACAGGGTATTCTCAACCGGAAGAACTCAAGCCGGTTTATACAGTCAATCGCTATAACAGTCGGTAAAGCGTCCCTAAGCAGCCGGAACGTCCGGCCGCTATCTTTGTTCCGCGACAAGGTGTCAAATCGTGTCAGGCGGCCACCTTTGTGGTTTCATTAAAGAAAAGGGCCTGGCTGATTAGGGCTTTCACCATGTCGGGATTGAATGGCTTGGTCACAAGGAAGGTCGGTTCCGGCCTCTCGCCCGTCAGCAAGCGCTCGGGGAAGGCAGTGATAAAAATGACCGGAATGCTTGATGTCTTGAGAATGTCGTTGACTGCATCGATGCCTGAGCTGCCGTCGGCGAGCTGGATGTCGGCGAGCACCATGCTGGGGTTGGTGGCGTTGTGAAGGGCAACCGCCTCAGCATGGGTGCGGGCGATGCCGGTGACCCGATGACCGAGGCTTTCCACCATCTGCTCTATGTCCATCGCGATCAGCGGTTCATCCTCGATGATCATGATATCCGTTGCGACCTGGCGCGAAATTTCCTGCGACGCCTTGTCGAGCAGCTGCATGGCTTCAGTTTCCGGTACGTCGAGAATATCGGCAATCTCGCCGAGGCGGAAATTTTCGACGGAAGCAAGAAGGAAGGCCTGGCGGGCGATCGGAGAAACCTTCGCGAGATTCACCGAGGCACGCTGCTCCCAGGCATAGGGTGAAGTCGGCTCGGGAATCTGGACCGCCGAGGAACCGAAGAGTTTGGTGAAGAGTTTATAAAGGGCAACGCGATCGTTGGGCGTGTCTGGAAAGATCGTGAGATCGGCGATGATCGCTTCCAAAACCGCCGCGACATAGGCGTCTCCCGATGTCTGGGTTCCCGTCAGCGCGCGGGAATAGCGGCGCAAAAAGGGAAGATGCGGCGCAATGCGTGTGGAAAGTGTCATCAATGGCTCCCGCCCTTTACCAATTTCTAATTGAAACACAGCCTCCAAGCTGCAATGAACGAACAAACGCCAATTCTGTAAAAAAGTTCCTCTGCGCCGGAACTTTTTTTAAATAAGGGCATTACCCTGCCGACAAACAGTAGGTTTCAACCTGTCCGATTCGGGCCGAAGCGGATAGGGGCGAGGCAGACTGGCCTCCCAGACCAGGGATGCCTTAAAGGCACACCCGAACCCATGAACGCAAGAAAATGCGGAAGCGAGCAGGTTAAATGACCACCCAAAATCAAGAGGATACGGACCGCAAACGGCCTGACGTGCGTGCTGTCGACATCCTCGATCCCAATAATCAGATCGGCAACCGACTGCGATCCTTTTACGCTGCGGTGCAGGATGAGGCTATCCCCGATCGTTTCCTTGATCTGCTTGAGAAGCTGGATCAGGCTGAACGTTTAGCTTCCGTAAAAGTCTCCGATTAAGGGGGAAGCGTCATGGAACCGCAACCGAGCTTCAAGCGCGAACTGCTGGCTGCCCTGCCGAGCCTGCGTGCCTTCGCCATCTCGTTGACTGGCCGCCACGACCGCGCCGATGATCTTGTGCAGGACACGATCATGAAGGCTTGGGCCAAGCAGGACCATTTCGAGATGGGCACGAATATGAAGGCTTGGCTCTTCACCATTCTGCGCAACGAACTTTACAGCCAGATGCGCAAAAGCGGTCGCGAGGTGCAGGACAGCGACGGCCTGTTTACCGAATCGATGGCGACGCATCCCTCGCAATATGGCGCGCTCGACCTGCAGGATTTCCGCAAGGCGCTGGATCAGTTGCCGGCCGATCAGCGCGAAGCCATCATCCTCGTCGGCGCTTCCGGTTTTTCCTATGAGGAAGCTGCCGAAATTTGCGGCTGTGCCGTCGGCACCATCAAAAGCCGCGTCAACCGCGCCCGCCAGCGTCTGCAGGAATTGCTGCAGATTTCCGGAGAAGCGGACTTCGGCCCGGACGCCACTTCCGCACCGCTGACGTCCAAAGCGTTTGCTTTCTAGATCACGTAATCTGGATCGCTGTTGTCATCGCCCTTTGGCGCAGACGCAATCTGTCGCGCGATAGGCCTATGGCGCGGCATAACGCTCATTCGAGATCGATCGCGGTCACGACAGCGCTTCTATGCGTTGGCCAACGACTCACAGGAATTGAGCTGCTTGTGGTGATGTGAGGACTTGTGATGCCACATGGGGTTGATCAAGTCGCTCTCAATCATCCCGCGTCTTCGTGCCAAGCAAGTTGCCGAATACCAGGGCGGCAGCGATGGCTGCGGTTAGCAGCGGTTGCGATTTAGCGAGGCCGAGTGCCGCGACGGCCATGGATTCCAACGCGGCGCGGCGTTCTTGGGCGCGACGTTCTTCCTGCTTGTTGATGATCGCCATGATAACCAGAACAATCAGGCCAAGCAGCAGGGCGCCGGCGGCAATCAAGAGCGCCGAAACGGCTGCGCCGTAGATGGCTGCCAGCCAGATGGCCGCGGCTATCAGGGCAAAGGCATAGGCCGTCAGAATGAGAATCGCGGCGATGCCGATAAAAATACCGCTGCGCTTGGTGCGCGCAACGGTACGGTTCAAACTGCCCGAGAGAAGCAGGCCGAGAAACGGAGCTAGCATTGCGGCTCCTTACCGACGCGACAGAAGCAGGGCAAACGCCAAGCCGAAAGCTGCAGCAGCCCCGATGGTGGCAATGGGGTGTTGGCGCACAGTCCGGCGCATCTCGCGCGTGCCTCTGGCATAGCCATGCTGCAACTCACGCAGCAGGTCTTCGCCGCGCGCCGCCAGATCCTCAAACCCGGTCTCGGCGCGCGCGCGCATCGTCTGGCTCTGCTTAGCACCGCTTTCACCGACGATCTTGGCAAAAGCGGCAATTTCGTTGCGCAGATGTTCGATCTGCTCCTCGATGCTGGCTTCGATGTCGTGCAGGCTGCCGCCATTACGCTTGGCTCGCGCCGAATGGAGGATTGATGTCGCCATGGTCTTGCTCCCTTAACTCGTTAGCATCTTTGTCCTGGCGCCTGAAAGCTGCGCCACCTTTTGCGATGACTGAATGCTGCCAGACATAGTGTGCTGCTGAGTGCGCCGAACATTGATCTGGATCACTGGTCATCAACGCAGCGATGCAACGAAAAGTTCCGGATTGTGCAACGAAAGGGCAATCAGATTGCTAGCGCGCTGTGGGCAAGAACGAATGGGACGCCATCTAGGGGGACGCGATTGACCCTTAGTGCACAGCCGAAGACATCCTGCAGATGCCGATCGGTCAAAACGTCGGCCACAGGACCGGCCGCCTGCAATCGCCCGTTCTTGAGCAGGACCATCTGATCGGCGAAGAGGGCGGTGAGATTGAGATCATGCATCACGGCAATGACACCGCCGCCGCGCTGACAGAATTGGCGGGCGAGCGTCATTATGGTGAGCTGATGGCTGATATCGAGGCTGGAAACAGGCTCATCGAGAAGCAGCCAGCAAGGCTTGCCGTCGATAGTAGGCTCCGAAATCTGGCATAGCACTCGGGCAAGTTGGACACGTTGTTGCTCGCCGCCGGAAAGTTCTTGATAGAAACGCCCCTCGAAGCCTGCGAGATCGACGGAGGAGAGGGCCTCCGCAGCGATGCGATCGGCCTGTTTTGGGTGGCGGTTGCGCCCGGTCGTCAGCCCCATGCGGACGATTTCGCGAACGGTGAAGGGAAAGGAAATGGCACTCGCCTGCGGCAGCACACCCCGCATTTCGGCCAGTTTCCAGGCGTGAAGGTTGCCGATCTCGGCCTCGTTGAGCCGCACCGAACCCTGATAGGCAAGCTCCCCCGAAACAGCCTTCATGATCGTCGTCTTGCCCGAGCCGTTCGGTCCGCAAATCGCTGTCAGCGCGCCGGCCTTGGCGGTGAAGGAGGCATCGTGCACGACTGTCTTGCCGGCGAGCCGGACGGAAAGGTTCAAGACGTCGATCATGGAAAACTCACAGGCTGAGGCGTGAGCGCTGCCGAAGCAACATCCACAGGAAGAACGGTCCGCCGACACCGGCGGTGATGATACCGATCGGCAGTTCGGCGGGCGAAACAATCGTGCGGGCCACCACGTCGGCGATGATCAGCAGCGAGCCGCCAAGAAGGGCGGAAGCCGGCAGGAGGAAGCGATGGTCCGGGCCGATCGCCATGCGCAGGATATGCGGCACGATGATGCCGACGAAACCGATGCCGCCGCTGACCGCGACGGAAGCGCCGATCGCGGCCGCAACGCTGACGATGGCGACATTCTTCAGCCGCTGCACAGCGACGCCCATATGGAAGGCTGCTGCTTCGCCGAGCGTCAGTGCATTGAGGCCGCGCGCCATGAGGGGCAGCGGCAGCATGGAGAGGATGATGATCGGTCCGGCGGCAGCAATCTTGGTCCAGGTCGCCCCGGCGAGCGAGCCCATGCTCCAGAAGGTAAGGTCGCGCAGTTGCCGATCATCGGCCATGTAGATCAGGACGCCTGTTGCCGCTAGCGCCAGCGAGCCGAGCGCGATACCGGCGAGCAGCATGGTCGCTATGGATGTCTGTCCATGCCGCGTCGCCACTCTGTAGAGGAGTATGGTCGTGACGAGGCCGCCGATGAAGGCGGCGATCGGCAAGGAGAAGATGCCGAAGACACGCGTGACCGGAGCGAGGATACTACCGCTGAGCACGATCATCGCCACTGCGCCAAGACTGGAGCCGGCCGAAACGCCGATCAGGCCGGGATCGGCCAGCGGATTGCGGAACAGGCCCTGCATGACGGCGCCGGAGACTGCGAGCCCGCCACCGATCAGGAAGCCGAGGATGGCGCGGGGGAGGCGGATGTCGAAGATGATGATACGGTCGCGGCTGCTGATCGCGTTGTCCGCTCCGCCGCTTGCCATGCCGCCGACAACGTCGACGATCGAGGCATTCGATGCGCCAGTCGTGATCGAGAACGCGAAAGCGATGAGGGCAGCGATCACGAGGCCGGTCAGGACGATGAGAGCAAGGGAAGTGCGGTCGCCCTCGCGATGGGCCGTAGCATGCGACATGCGCTTCACCCCCGGCATGACCTCGTTGAGTGCCATCTCAGCCCCCGTAGATCGCCGCGTTCAGCTCGCGCACCGCGCTTGCGGTGCGCGGCCCGAAGCCCAGCAGATGCAGGCCGTCCATGCGGATGATCGCCTTGTGGCTGGCTGCGGGTGTCAACGAAATCGCCGGCTGCTTCAGGAGGTCGTCGTCTTTCATCGACAGCGGGCCTTCGCGGTCCATGATCAGGATCACGTCGGGCTTGGCTTCGATGATCGCTTCATCGGTCAGCGGCTTGTAGCCCGAGAAATTGCCGATGGCATTGATGGCGCCGGCAAGCTTGATGATGCCGTCGGCGGCGGTGTTGCCACCCGAAGCGAGGATCTTGCCATTCTGATTGCTGAGGATGAAGAGCACGCGTTTACGTTCGGCCTCAGCGCGCTTCTCGGATTCCGTGATCGCGGCGTCGAGATCGGCGGCGACCTTGCCTTCGAGTGCCTTCGCCTTGTCCGGCACCCCAAGCAGCGAGCCGACGACGTCGATCTTTTTCAAGATGCCGTCGCGGTCATAGGTCTGCGGCACGGTCTCGAAGGGCACGCTGGCATTGCGCAGCACGGCCAGAGCTTCCGGCGGACCGGAGCCGTCCACCGCTATGATGGCGGTCGGATTGACGGCGAGAATGCCTTCCGGCGACAATGCCCGCATATAGCCGACATCTGGCAGCTTGGTTGCCGCCTGCGGATACATGCTGGTGGAGTCGCGGGCGATCAGCCTGTTTTCCTCGCCGAGCGCATAGATGATCTCGGTGACGTCGCCACCGATCGAGACGAGGCGGGAAGTATCGATTTTCGGTGCTTCCGCTGCACGGGCGCGCTCGACCAGATTGTAGCTGCCCTTGATCGGGCTCGCGGGAACGAGTGGCAGAGCCATCACCAGTGCCGTCAGCGCGATTTCCCACGGCTTGATGCGCTTGAGGTTCTTCAACATCGTCATGGCTTGATCCTTACGCGGCGACGCTGGCGTCGGCCTTCGGCAGGTTCTCTATGATGGCACGCCAATCACGGCGCTCGTCGAAGCCTTCCTGCCGCTTGCCGAAGAACTGAATGATCATCTCGCCTTTGGCATTGTAGGCCTCGAGCGAGGTGACATGACCATCCTTGGTCGGCTTGCGCACGGCCCAGGCCTCGGCGATATGGTCCTGGCGCAGATGCAGATGAAAGGTGGGATCCATGATGTTGATCCAGGGACCCATGGCCTGCACGTTGAAGATCGGTCCTGAATGGATCTGCACGATGCCGTCATTGGCGACGAAGCACATGATCGGCAGACCTTCGCCGACGGAGGCGTGCATCATCTCGGCGACCGCGTTCGTCTCCAGCTTCCAGGCGTAGTCTTCGCCAACCGCGCGGATCGCCGCCTGGCGGCCGATCTTCAGCTTCTTCAGCATGCCGAAGAATTCATGCGTGTCCGTCATGCGGCTCCAGTGGTCGCGCAGTTCATCGCGGCTGACATCACCGTCGATCTCGCTGACGTCATAACCGGAGCGATCCTCGATAAAATCCTGCGATTGGTCTTCGAGCCGCAGCTCGGCGACGATGGCATGATAGGCAGCGACGTTCGATGCGGGGCGCAGATGCACTTTATGCACGGCGTCGCCGGCCTTATCGAAAAACTGCAGGCTCAGCCGCTGTTGGTCGCCATCTGTTTTGGTGACGGCGAAGGCGTGCGCCCAGCGCTTCGGGAAGATGCGCAGATCGATGTTCTCGCCGAGCACGATGGCTGCTTGCGCGCCTGATTTGATGTTTTCGTAGACCCCGATCTTTTCGTGCACGGCGCTTTCGTTGCGCGACAGCGCCAGGACTTCGCCGAGAGAAGCGACGCGATCGAGGAAACGGTAGACATCTGCATCGATGCGAATAGCGGAAATGCCGACTTCGGCGGCAACCAGCGCCGCTTCGGAAACGCCCAATCGAGCAGCGATATCGCGCTCGCGCATTTTTGAGTTTTCGGCGCGGAAGGCGCGGATGCCGGCGGGGGCCAATCGGATCGTCTCTTTGGTCGTCTCAGTCATCTGCTATGCCTATTTGTTGAGAATGAGTTTGCCCTGGCGCGTGATCTTCATCCTGTAGATGACGCCCTCGTGCCTGATCATGATTTCAGTCTGGCCACGAAAAATATCCGTGCTCTCGACAATTCTAATGTGCGGTGCGGCTGTCGGCGGCACCGGCTGTATTGGGGTTTTCTCAGCAATCATCCTGCTTGGTTTTGCCTGAAAATTCATGGGGAGCCGGGCAATGCTCCGGCCAGATTTATCTTGACTCACATACTCAAGGTTTCCTAAAGACGCAATAGAAGACTGCTGGAGTCAAGTTTAAAATTTTGGGCGATGCACGCACAGGCATTGATGTTCGTCCGCGCTCGCCAAGAGATATTCAGGAGAGATTGCTGATGCCGACGAAGACGATTTTGGCGGTCGCCGCCAGTGGGCTGTTCGCCATGGCACCCTCCGTCTCGGCCTTCGCCCAGGATGCGACTGCGGCTCCAACGGCGAATGCCCAGAAGCTCAGTGTTGAACTCAATGCGCTGGTGCCGTCCCAGAAGGGATGCATGATGACCTTCGTCGCGGAAAATGATCTGGCGACGCCGATCGGAAAAATCTCCTTCGAGCTCGCTTTCTTCAACGACAAGAATGCGGTCGACCGCGTTACCGTCCTTGATTTTCGCGATCTGCCGGTCGGCAAGAAGCGGGTACGTCAATTCGATATGCCTGGCGTGAAGTGCGAGACCGTCAGCCGCATTATCATCAACGATACGCCGGTATGCGATGGCCCGGCAGCGGGGGAGTGTAAGGCCGCTCTCACGACACGTTCACAGCTTTCCGTTCCTTTCGAAGGCTGAGACCATGGCCTCCCGCTCGGTCAAGGTTTCCATCGAGCGTCGCCGCGCCGGCGATAGCATGAATGACAATCATCCGAGTGTCCTTCCAGGCCACGAGTTAGCGGGCCTTGACGGCGTCCCGCGCCCACCGGCCGCTGAGGCGGTCGCTCATTATAGCCGCTTCACGCAGATAGGCTCCTTTCCCGATCATCCGGCGGAGCCTGTGCCGGATGCGTCCGAGCCGCCCATCATGGATGCGCTGACGGAGAGGCCGGATCGCGCTCTTGCGACAATCAGGAGAAGTGTCACCTTCGCCTGCCTCGGCTCCTTCCTCTTTCACGCTGCCATTGTCACGGCTTTGTTGGTGACGATGGTTGCGGCGCCCGAAGATGCCGAGGAAGAGGCGGGCGATACTGTCAGCGTCATCATGCTCGGCAGCTCCGATTTGGATCAAATGTCGGCGGGTGAAGAAAGCGCGGAGCCACAGCCCGAGCAGGTCACGGCAGATGCAGTGCAACCGGAAACGGTGCAGCCAACCGATGTAAAACCCACGGAAGCGGAGGCGGTTCAGCCCCAACCGACGGCTGTTCAGCCGGTGGAGGCTGCCGAAGCTGTTCAACCGACGCCCGAAACTGTGGAGGCCGCGCAGCCGTCGCAGCCTCAGCAGCAGGTGTCGCCGGAAACAGCCGTCAGCCCGGAGCCGGAGGTGCTCGCGACGCAGGCGCCCGCCGAAACGACAGTAGTTCAGCCGATCACGGCGTCGGTGCAGCCGACGAATGCTGAGGCTGACGAAGTCCGACCCACCGAGACGAAACCTGTTGAAGTGCAGCCGACGGAAACTGCGCAGGCTGCCATACCGCCCACCGAAGTGTTGACCCCGGTCGAGAAGCCGGTTCAACAAGCCAAGCCGATCGAAAGGCCAAAAGATATCGTCAAGAAACAGGCGCCGAAGGCTGTGAAGGTGAAGGCCGGCTCCGGCGGCGAGAGCGAACAAGATTCGAAAAAGGGCTCTGCCGAAGGCACCGAAACGGCGCAGTCGGATACGAATTCGCTAACCGACGGCCGGCGCACCGGCTCGGGCAGTGCGGCTCTTGCCAATTACCCAGGCAAGGTGCAGTCCCGCATTCGTCGCGCCGTGCGCCTGTCCTCGAAATACGAGAAGGGTATAACGATTCGCGTGCGCCTGACGATCGGTGCGGATGGTGAGCTCAGTTCGCTCTCCGTAGCGCGGAGTTCTGGCATTCCTGAACTGGATCAAGCTGTCACCGATGGCGTACGCCGCGCCGCGCCGTTTCCGCCATTGCCTCCGGAATGGGGCAAGCCCAGTTGGTCCTTCACGCAAGAGGTTCAGGTGACAGGTCGATAGGTCGCGATAAAATATGATGAAAATTATCAACTTTATACTTTACTGTAAAACTCAACTTTAATATGGTCCGCTCGCGCTCGCTGGAATCGAGTGCGCAAGAGTAACCAGAAAACGGGTGATGCATGGCGCGTAAGGGGAAAAAGGATTTTGGCCGCGATAGCCGCGAGGCGCAAACGCCGGTGCAGGTATCCGGAAGATCCAGTCTCGACGGGCGCAGCTTCCTTTATGTTGGCGGTCGCGATTGCCAGGTGGCGCATCTGCGCCAGATCGCCAGCAGCTTCGGCGCCGAGCTGATCCATCACGATGGGGGCTTGCGCGAGGCGGTGTCGCGCATCGACACCGTGCTGCCTTCCGTCGACTGCGTCTTCTGCCCGATCGACTGTATCAGCCATGATGCTTGCCTGCGGGTGAAGACCGGCTGCAAGAAATTCGGCAAGGCCTTCATACCCTTGCGCAACGGCAGCAAGTCGAGCCTCGAGCGGGCGCTGCAGACGATGAACGAACGAGACAATTCCCGATGACTGACAAAGGCCCTGACGGGTTCATGATGATCGGCCTGCACAAGCTGGCCTCACAAAATGGCGACGGCTTGGTGCCGGAGCTCTACGAGCTGTTGATGCGCCGCGCCGAAGAGCAACGGCAGGCTTCCAACGTGACGGCCTTTCCCTTTTGGGAGGCGCGCCTTCCAGGTGAAGAACCAAATGCGCAGCTGGGTGTTTCTGCGCGCGACGGCACGAATGTCATTGCCTTTACGCAGAAGCCGGGCAAAACTGCCGGCCGTCGCAAGAAGGTCTGACCGCCGGGAGATCCAGCCATGTACATCGCGATGAACCGCTTCAAGGTCATCATCGGTTCGGAGAGCGCTTTTGAGGCCGTTTGGAAAGGGCGCGATTCCCGGCTGGAAGATGTCCCGGGCTTCCTGGAGTTCCGCCTGCTGCGTGGCGGTACGAATGTGGAGGAAGGCTATACGCTGTTTTCCTCGCATACGGTCTGGCGCAGCGAAGAGGATTTCATCAGCTGGACGAAATCCGAGAATTTCCGCATGGCGCACCGCAATGCCGGAGATAACAAAGCGCTGTACTGGGGACCGCCGCGGTTCGAAGGATTTAATGTGGTTGCCGGCGTCTGACGGCGATAGGATGTGCTCCTCGCCCTGCGCAATCCTGCCGGTTTAGAAGTTTTGCTAAGCTTTTGAATAGGCTGAGAGATAGGGCGCGAATATGCCGATATCTCAAGCGTTCGCCGCGCCTTTCCTGAAGAATGCTCCGAGCGCCACCACGGCCCATCCCGCTATCATGCCGAGCCCTCCTGTCGGTGCGGCCAGCGGGAAAAGCGAGTTGCCGCCAAAATGGCGGATGACAAGATCGCCGGCAAAGATCAGCGTTCCCAACCCGAGCAGCACTGCCGCCACTGGCGCGGTGCGGATGCGATCGTATCCGGCGTAGAGGGCGAGCAGCGCGGGAGCGTGCGCCAGGCACATGGTCGAGGCGGAACCGAGAAAATGCGCATCGCCGCCATGGGATGCCGCTGCTGCGAGCGCGACCCCAGCGCCGCCGAGGATGCCGGCAACAAACAGGGTAAGTGGACGGATTACGGCGCTGAAACTCATGTCTTCTCTTACTCCCGGTTCTGCATGTGAAAGGCGAGGCGCTCGATAGGCTCCCAGATGATGGCTCTCAGCTTCTCGTTCTGGATGGATTCATCCATGGCGCGGCGGAAGCAGAGCAACCATTCGTCGCGCTCCCTCGGGCCGATGGCGGCAATGAAATGGCGGCTTCGCAGGCGCGGATGGCCGCGTTTTTCGATATAGAGCTGCGGTCCGCCGAGATAGCCGGTCAGATATTCGTAGAGTTTTTCCCTGGAGCCTTCGAGGCTCGGCGGATGTACGGCGCGGCAGTTCGCCGCTTCCGGCAAGGTATCCATCAGTTCGTAGAAACGCGCCGTCAGCGCCCGCACGGTCGGATCGCCGCCGATCGCCTGGTAAAGTGTAATGGTCTCTTCGCTCAAATGCCGGTCCCCGTTCGCCGCGCTTTAAATGGCAACTCGCAAGGCTGGCCGCAACTGCCGATATCCTCATGCGGCGTTTCGGCGCTGGAATGGCATGATCCCGTCCAAAGATCGTTCTGCACTTTGGGATCCGGCGCCGCTATTCTGCTGCCATCAGATGGAAACTGTCGCTTTCGCCGGGAATGAGCTTCAGCGGCCAGATCATGTTGCGCGCGCTGTTGGGATAGAAGTGACTGTAGGCGGGCATGGTAGCAAGCAGGGTTTCGGCGAGTTCGGCGCCGAGATCGCGCAGCGACATGCGGAAGCAGGTCAGTGTCGGTTGCAGAAATTTGGCGCGGGGCTCCTCGCGGAAGCCGATGACGGCCAGGTCGCGACCGGGAATGACGCCGGCCTCGGTCAGCCGGCGATAAAGGCCGATCGCCATCAACTCGTAGATCAGGATCACCGCCGTCGGCCGGTTGCTGATCTGCAACAGTGCGTGGCCCGCTTGATAACCGCCTTGTTCGCTCGTTTTGACACGGATCACCAATGAGGGATCATAGGTGATCCCATGCCGCTCCAACGCGTGACGATAGCCATCGAGGAAGATGTAGCCAAGGTTGATATCGCTCGAGGGCGCGGCGATGGCTATGCGGCGATGCCCATGCGCCACCAGCCGGTCGACGGCGCAATTGACGACGCCATCGAAATCGAGGTCGATCCAGGAGGAATTGCCGCTCGACAGGCTGCGGCCGAGCGATGCGAAGGGGATCTTCGCCTTGGAAAGCAGGTCGATGCGCCTGTCGACGCGCTGGGTCGCCGAAATGATCATGGCATCGACCACGCGCCTTGCGACCATGCGCTTCAGATATTCGTACGGGTCCTCATCGTTGGGGCAGGGGAGCATGATCAAATCGAGCTTATGGCGGGCAAGCACGCTTTGCAGGCCGCCCGTCAGGCCGAGGAAGAAGTTGTCGCTGTCTTCTATCGTTTCCTTGCTGGATTCGATCATCAGGCCGATGACGTTGGTCGTACCTTGCCGGAGACTGCGTCCGGATTGGTTGGCGACATAGCCGAGTTCTTCGGCAGCAGCGAGCACGCGTTTGCGGGTTTCCTCGTTGACATCGGGCTTGCCGTTCAGCGCCCGCGACACCGTACCGATCGAGATATCGAGATGTTCGGCAAGCTGACGAATCCCCTTCATCGACTGTGATTTTCCTCCCTGCGGCAATTTCCGGCTCCCCCTCTATTGACACAGTAAATTCTTTTCGCATAGGATCGTAAACGTTTACGGGACGCGTGTCACGAGGAGTTTGGCGCCGTTCGCAGGAGGAAATCGTGAAATTTAATGCCATTCTGTGCGGGTGCGGAGCTATGTCCAAAGGTTGGCTTCGAGCTATTGCCTCGACGCCGTCGCTCGCCGAAGCCATTACGATTGTCGGCCTTGTCGATCTGAATCGCGCGACGGCAGAAAACCTTGCCAAAGAGTTCGGTCTCGAAGAGGCTGTCATCGGCTCGGATCTTGCTGACGTCATTGCCGCGACAAAGGCCGATCTCGTCTTCGACGTTGTCATCCCCGCCGCTCGCTTCGGCGTCGTATCGACTGCGCTGAAGGCTGGTTGCCATGTTCTCAGCGAGAAGCCGATGGCGACCTCGCTTGCCGAGGGCGCTGCCCTTATTGATCTTGCCGCCGAGACCGGCAAGGTGCATGCCATCATCCAGAACCGCCGATTTATTTCCGGCGTGCGACGCATGCGCCGCTTCGTCGAGGAGGGTGCTATCGGTGAGCTCACCGGCATCCATTGCGATTTCTTCCTCGGCCCGCATTTCGGCGGGTTCCGGGAAGAAATGGACAATGTGCTGCTGCTCGACATGGCGATCCATACTTTCGACGCCGCGCGTTTCGTTGCCGGCAAGACGCCGCTTTCGGTCTATTGCGTCGAAAAAAATCCTGTCGGTTCCTGGTACAAGCACGGTGCTTCCGCGCATGCGCTGTTCGAATTTTCCGATGATGTCGTCTTCAGCTATCGCGGCTCCTGGTGCGCCGAAGGCAAGCGCACGAGCTGGGAGAGCCAATGGCGCCTCACCGGCAGCAAGGGCATGCTGACCTGGGACGGTGAGGAGAATTTTGAAGCCTCCGTTGCCGGCCATGAGCCCGGCCTGTTGCACGGCTTTACCCCGATCGAAGTTCCCGGTCCCGAGCACGATGACGAGACGCATGGGCATGCCAGCGTCATCGCCTCGTTCATCGAGGCGGTGAAGACAGGCAAGCGGCCGGAAACTGAAAGCCGCGACAATATCCGCAGCCTCGCCATGGTCCTCGGTGCGATCGAAAGCGCCAAGTCGGGCCGACGTATCGAAATTTCAGCATAAGGATAGTGAGATTATGACAAATCCGGCAAAGGCCATCCGCATCGGCACGATGATCAGGGCGACCAACGAAGATGCCGCCGCGGGCATCGCCAAGATCGCCGATCTCGGCTTCGAAAGCTTCGAACCCTTCTTCTGGCAGACGACCAACGGCCAAAACCTTGCGGAGCTCGGCAAGCGCTGCGTTGCGGCGATAGGTGACCGCGACATCACCATTTCCACACTCGGCATGTTCGGCAATCCGCTCGAGGGCACCGATCTCGACCAGCAGACGTTGCAGGGCTGGAAGGATTGCATCGACAACGCCCATCATTTCGGCGCGACCTGCGTTGCCGGCTTTACCGGCCGCATCCGCAACAAGCCGCTCACAGACAGCCTGCCGCGCTACAAGCAGGTTTGGAGCGAACTTGCGAAGCGCGCCGCCGACAAAGGCATCAAGATCGCATTCGAAAACTGCGCAATGGACGGCAACTGGGCGACCGGCGACTGGAACATCGCGCATAATCCGGATGCCTGGGAACTGATCTTCAACGAGACGCCCGACGACAATATCGGCCTCGAATGGGAGCCGTGCCATCAGATGGTCTATCTGATCGAGCCGCTGCCGCAGATCCGCAAATGGGCAAAGAAGATCTTCCACGTCCACGGCAAAGACGCGACGATCCGTTGGGACGTCATCCGGGAGCATGGCATTTTCGGCAAGGAGAAGTTCGTCTTCATGCGCACGCCGGGCTTCGGCGACAGCAACTGGACGGATATCATCTCCGAACTGCGCCTTGCCGGTTGGTCCGGTTCAATCGATATCGAAGGCTGGCATGATCCGGTCTATCGCAACGAGCTGGAAATGACTGGTCAAGTCCATGGTCTCAACTATCTGAAGAAGAGCCGCGGCGGTGAATTCGTCGAATAGCATGCAACGCTTTAAATCGGGATCGATTTAAGGAAAGAGTTGTGCGTTAATTCGCGGAGCTGGAGCGGCGCCTTGTAACGCTCCAGCCCCGCCCGGACTTCAAAACGGAGGAGCGTTAAGAGGTCCAACGACCCGTTGTTGGCTCAGGGGAGCGGACAAACGCAAAGCCAAGAGGAACACGCCGACAGGCATCGCGAGCCATGCCGTCGGACTGATACCGTCACGGTTCGCAAAGTGGAGGAGAATATATGAACATGTTTTCGAAGCTGGCGATCACCGCCGGCATGTCGCTCTTGCTGGCTGCCGGTGTGGCGCAAGCCCAGAGCAAGACATTTAACGTCTGGTGGTACGAATTGCCGGATACCGCGCAGGCCAAGGCATGGACGCAGGCGCTCGGCGAACTGAAAGCCAAGCATCCGGACATCAATATCAATTTCGAACAGAAGACCTTCGAGCAGTTGCAGAAGGCTGGCAGCCTCATCCTTAATTCGGATCAGGCGCCGGATGTGCTCGAATATAACAAGGGCAACGCCACGGCCGGCCTCGTCGCTTCACAGGGACTGCTGACGCCGCTCGACGATGAATTCAAGTCGCGCGGTTGGGATAAGATCCTCAACGAAACCAATACGCAGCTCAGCAAATACGACGAAAACGGCATCTACGGCTCCGGTCCGATGATCGGCATTCCCGCCTATGCCGAATTTGTCTCGGTCTTCTATAACATCGACATGTTCAACGCGAATGGCGTCAAGGTGCCCACCACCTTTGAAGAGTTCGTGGCCGCTCTCGATACCTTCAAGAAGAAGGGCATCACGCCGCTCGCCTACGGCACTGTCGATTCCAACGCGCAGCATCTGCTTTATACGCTGGCACTGACCAAGGCTGATGATACCTGGGTCAAGAACTACCAGGGCCTCAAGGCTCCGCTCGACACCAAGCCCTTCCTGTTCGCCGCCCAGACGATCGTCGACTGGGTCAACAAGGGCTACATCTCCAAGGACTCGACCGGCCTCAAGGGCACCGGCGGTGCCGACAACCTGTTCTCTTCCGGCACGTCGCCGATGTTTGTCAGCGGTACTTGGAACAACGGCAATTTCGCCACCAATATCAAGAACTTCAAGTGGAGCCAGTTCATCTTCCCGACATCGAAGTACAGCACCGGTTCTACCGGCAGCATGTTCATGGTGCCGAAGAGCGCCAAGAACAAGGATCTTTCCTATGAGTTCATCGGCCTTGTGTTGAGCAAGGAAAACCAGAACGCGCAGGCAAATCTCGGCGGTGTCGCTATCGCTGCCGATCCGGCAGCCATCACGGACGAGGTCGGCAAGCGCAACGTTGAACTTTTCAACCAGATCTCCAGCAAGGGTGGCCTGGGCTTTTATCCGGACTGGCCGGTACCGGGCTACTATGAGCTGCTCATCCAGGCGACCACCGGTCTGGTGAATGGCTCAACGACGCCCGATCAGTTCGTCGCGCGCCTGAAGAAGGCCTACGACGACGTGCAGGCGGCTCAATAACACCATCGGCAACAATTCACGGCGGCGGGACGGCTTCAATGCCGCCTCGCCGTATCGGACTGGAGGAATTCGATGGAGAAGTCTCAGAACGCCGGGAAAGCAGGCTACTACTTTTATATGGTCCCAGGCATGCTGGGGTTTATCCTGGTGGTGCTCGTTCCGTTGATCGCCAATTTCGCGATCAGCTTCACCACCTGGAAGGGCGGAAACATTCCGCCACGCTACGTCGGATTTGAGAACTACCAGAGGCTGCTTGCCGATGCGGTGTTCTGGGGTTCGATTCAGCACACGCTTTTGTTCATCATTTCGATGACGATCGTGCCCATTCTTCTTGGGCTGGTTCTGGCGGCGGTTCTGTTTGACTACATCAGTGCACAGTTCAGCGAAACCTGGTCGAGTTTCTTTCGCGCCGGTTTCTATCTGCCGCAGATTTTGCCGTTGACGGCAGCAGGCGTTCTTTGGGCGTGGATCCTCAATCCGATCGGTATCATCAACGCGGTACTGAAAGGGATTGGACTCGATTTCCTGGCGAAGAACTGGCTGGGGGACGCAAGCTATGCGCTCTGGGCGGTTTCCGCCGTCATTGTCTGGGTCCAGGTCGGTTATTGCCTGGTCGTATTCATGTCCGGATTGGCCCGAGTGGACCCATCGCTCTATGAAGCCGCCGAACTCGATAATGCCAGCTGGTTCGGGCGTTTTCGCTACATCACAATTCCCATGCTCATGCCTGAGATTTTTGTCGTTGCCCTTACGACGCTGATCGCGGCACTCAAGGTCTTCGCGCCGATATACGTTCTGACGTCTGGCGGCCCCGATAATGCAACGACGGTGCCTTCCTATCTGTCCTACTATCATTTCTTCACGACAAACCGCGTCGGTTATGCGGCGGCAATCGCGACCCTGCAGACCGCGATGACGATCGTGCTCGGCGTCGTCTTCCTGCGCATGCAATCGAAACAAGAGGGAGGGCGCTGACATGACGACCACGGCTTCGCTTTCGACCGAGGTTACATCGGAAATGCATGTGCATCATGGCCAGAAGAAGGGCTTTGCCCGCTGGATTGTCCTGGCTATCCTGCTCGTCTTTCTTGCTGCCACGCTCTTTCCGTTCCTGCTGGCGGCCTTGAACGCCATCAAGACGCCGGCGGACTATGCGGCCAATGGTCCGCTTGCCTTGCCGCATAGTTTCGACCTGACCGCGCTCAAGAACTTCTGGCAGACTGTCGATTTCACCCGCAAGCTCTTCAACAGCATTCTAATCAGCGGCTGTACAGCCATATTGGCTGTGGTTCTGAGCCTGCTCAATGCTTATGCCATCGGCATCGGGCGCGTACGGGGCGGAAAAGTATTGCTGGTGGTCTTGCTGATTTCCATCATGGCCCCGCAGGAAGCGCTGGTTTACCCGCTTTACTACATGGCAAAGCAGGTGGGCCTGTTCGACTCGATGCTCTCCGTGATCCTGATCTTCGGCGTCTTGCACACCGCCTTCGGCACTTATCTTCTGTCATCGGTCCTAACGACGTTCCCTCGTGAGATCATCGAGGCGGCGCAGATCGACAATGCGAGCCGGTGGCAAATCCTTTGGATGGTGATCGTGCCGATACTGCGGCCGACGCTTGCAGTACTGGCAACCTTCTTCTTTATCTGGACCTGGAACGAGTTCCTGATTCCCCTGGTTTTCCTGGTCTCCAACAATAACCAGACGGTCTCCGTCGCCATGGGCGTGTTGTCGGGCGCCAATACGCAGGATCCAACCGCGATTGCGGCGGCGTCTTTGCTCGGCGTTACACCGACGGTGATCTTCTTCCTGATTTTCCAACGCACGCTGACGCGAGGCGTAGCGGTTGGTGCTGTCAAATAGACCGAGGGAAAAGGCAGGTCTGACAAGGTTCAATTCTCCTGGAGGAGGAAAAAGTGGCAGGAATCAACATCAAATCCCTCACCAAGCATTTCGGTGCGGTGCAGGTTCTGAACGACATAGATCTCACCATCCAGCGCGGAGAGTTCGTCGTGTTTCTGGGCGGGTCCGGTTGCGGAAAATCGACCCTGCTGCGGATGATTGCCGGGCTTGAGTCGATCACGAGCGGTGAGATCTGGATCGGAGGCAAGCGCGTCGACCAGCTTCCGCCCGGAGAGCGCGGCGTGTCGATGGTGTTCCAATCCTATGCGCTCTATCCGCATATGACGGTTCGCGACAACATGTCGTTCGGCCTCAGGAACATCAAGACCCCGAAAGCGGAGATCGAGAAGCGCATCGACGCGGCTGCCAAGATATTGGAGATGCCGCATCTGCTCGACCGCAAGCCATCCGAGCTTTCGGGCGGTCAACGCCAACGTGTCGCTATCGGCCGCGCTATCGTACGGGAGCCCGAGGTCTTCCTGTTCGACGAGCCGCTGTCCAACCTCGACGCCGGCCTGCGCACCCGCACCCGCGTCGAGCTCGCTCAATTGCACGAACGGCTGGGCGCAACGATGGTCTTCGTCACCCATGACCAGGTGGAAGCTATGACGCTTGCCGACCGGATCGTGCTGCTGAACAACAAGAAGATCGAACAGGTGGCCACGCCGGTGGAAATATATACGCGTCCGGCGACGCGCTATGTCGCGCAGTTTGTAGGCTCCCCGGGCATGAACTTCGTCAATGTGGCTGGTGTCAGCGAAGCCGGAGGCTTTGCGACGGCGACCTTGCCCGATGGGTCGATCATCAAGACGTCGGTTCCACTGAACGGCATGGCCCGCTCCGAATTGACGCTCGGCATCCGGCCCGAATATCTGGTGGCCACGACGGCGGAAAAGGGGGACATTTCCGGTACGGTCGAGACGGTGGAGAGATTGGGCGATCGTTCGCTCGTCCATGTCAGGCTGAAGGATGGCTCGAAGATCATCGGGACCGACCCGGGCATGACCACCATCGCCACGGGATCGCCGATCGCATTTGCCGTCAATGGTAGCAAGCTGACGATCTTCGACCAGAACGATGTCGCCCATCATTCCGCGATTGAGGGAGCGGAATATCAGCCGCATTGAAGTTCGAGGAAGTTCGGAAGGCATCGCCGACGCCGACTGCGAGCGAATGTACGCAGGCCCGCCGTCGGAGCGGTTCTGAGGGAGGCCCCGCAGTTTTGCGCTTAAATGCGCGATGTTCCGAAGGGGTTTGCGCTATAGTCTTCAATGCACAGATGTACGTTGCGCAGGCCGTAGTCAGCGAAAAATTTCGCCTGGGCTTGCGCCAGTGCGGATCTTTCGAGCTCAACCTTGAACACGCGCTTTGTTTCCTGCGAAGGCTCTGGTTGCCATCGAACGAGATGGTCATAGCTGAATGGCAGATGCTCTATGAAAGCCTCCCCTTCCTCGGTGGAGGCGATCGCCCATAATTCCATGGTGTCCGTGCCGTGAAATTGATGCTTCAGCAAGAATTCACACATTCCGTACACAAGGGCGGCCGAGCGTCGGGCGACGCAGATGCCCTTTTCCGCTTTCACCAGGATTGTTGCGATATAGGCCCGTTTAGCTCGCCGGGCAGCCTCGTAGTCGAGGGAATCATTGGGGTCGACCTTGACCGTGCCATCCTTGTCATAGAGTGCGGCGTCGAGCTTTTCGTCCGGCAGATGATAGATGTCGACGAAGCCGACGACATTGCGCTTCCGGTTTAACAAAACGACCATGCTGTAGGGATTTCTTTGAAATGCCTTTCTGTCGTCGGCCGGATCGATCAGTTCGCCGGGAGCCACGAATTGCGCCTTCGCTAGCTCCGCAGTCTCATCATATTCCTTCATGGAAGCCGGGCATTTGGCGATGTAGTAGTCTTGGAAATCCAGGCTCGCCATGCCGAACTCCCGCTGGATCGGCTGAGGACGGGCGCGTTGCAGTTCGTGCTCCTTTTGCAGGTATCGTTTCAAATCTTCAAAATCGGTCACGAGCTTCGTGCATATGTGCGGCAACAGGCCCTGGAATAGTTCCGGATCGAGCCTGATGCCTTCATAGATGGCGATGAGAATGTTTCTGATTTCTCCTTCCATCTCGATCTTGTCGGCAAGTGTTGGAAAACGCTTGTGGCTGAGAATTCGGTCGGCAGCCGCGCTTGAGTTCAGGTTGAGCTTGGCGAATTCCTCGTCGTTCAGGCCGTAGATGCCGAGCAGTTCTTCCGTCTCCAGGAAGATTGCCTTGCTGGTGCCTTCATCCAGCTTCGTGCGCTTTTTCAGTTCGTCGGCTATGCGGCAGGACATTTGCCGCAACCGCCGGCGGTTCATGGTATCATAGTGGCAAAAGGCGATCTCCAGCATGTCGCGGATCGGCGGTGTTTCGCCGATCAATGTCTTTGCGGTCGCTGTCGAGCCAACGAGATTGGCGACCGCCAGGATAGCTAGTTTTGTTGTGGCGAGAGTGACTATCATCTTATCACCAATGTTCCCGGGCATCGCGCATTTGAGGATAGCATTTCGCGGAAAAAGAGTAAGAACGGCTGGATAGTTCTTAAGTCGTAGATTATCGCAGCGGCGATTCATCCATTGATCCGAGTTGGGATAGCGGTCATTGGAGCTAAGATTGCTTGACGAAACCGTCTAATTGGTATGTTATGTCAGCATGTCCACCGCGCACCACAGAAAGAAGCAGCCTTTGCTCGTCCGCCAGCAGTTGCTGGAGGTGGCGGCACGGCTGGCGTCGGAGAAGGGGATGATGGCGGTGACGCTGGATGCCGTTTCAGGCGCGTCCGGCATCAGCAAAGGCGGGCTGCTGCATCATTTTCCCAACAAGAATACCCTTTTGGAGGCGCTGTTCGACAGCCTGATCGAACGCCTGGACCGGGCAATCGAAGAGGCGATGCGGGCCGATCCATTGCCGCATGGGCGTTTTACCCGCGGCTATCTCCGCGCCTGCCTCGCGCTTCGCGATCAACCGCAGGAAACGAAGGATTGGGCGCAGGTGACGATGGTGCTGCTCAGCGAACCGCAATTGCGGCAACGCTGGCGCGACTGGGTGCGCGAGCGCAGCGAGGAATATGTCGGCACGGATTCTTCAGTGGATGCTGCGGTCGTGCTGCTGGCGACCGATGGGCTCTGGCTTGCCGACTTGCTCGGTAGCCATGAAATGGATGAGAGCGCCCGGGAGAAGTTGGTCGACCGGCTGATCGAACTCACGCAGCTTTAGAAATCAAGGGAAGACCGGAATGGCGAACGCATCCATCTATGCGATGCTGCTGGTGGCGATTGTGCTGGAGGTGATTGGTACGACCGCGTTGCAGATGTCGCAGCAGTTCACTCGCCTCGGACCGTCCATCGTGCTCGTCGTATGTTACGTCGCGGCCTTCTACTTTTTGTCACTGACGCTACGTGTCATTCCGGTCGGCATCGCCTATGCCATCTGGAGCGCCCTTGGGATCGTATTGATCTCCGCAGTCGGCCTGGTGTTTTTCCGCCAGAAACTGGATCTTGCGGCAGTTATTGGCCTTGGGCTGATCATCGCCGGGGTCCTCGTGGTCAATCTCTTTTCGAAATCCGTGTCACACTAGACGGGTGTCGCGCGATTTATATCACGCTTTATGTCATATGACCGAAAACGTTTTCGGCAGCGGCAATTTTGCCTTTGTCAAATCGCTAATGAGGTACTATGTCTTGCTCGGGAAAGCCGGATGGAGGGCTTGGGGAGTGCTTGACTCTCAAAGCGCTTTGGATTGCCTAACATATTCAATTTCAATGGGTTTAGAGGAGTACCGAAATGACCATTCGCACCGTCGTTTGGGGGGAGAATATTCATGAGCAAACCAACAAGGTCGTAGCTGGGATTTACCCGGAAGGCATGCACACGACGATCGCCAAGGCACTGAACACCGATGCCGGCATAGAGGCGACGACGGCGACGCTGCAGGAGCCGGAGCATGGTCTGAGCGAGGCCCGTCTGAAGGACACCGACGTTCTCGTCTGGTGGGGCCATAAGGACCACGGCGCCGTGAATAACGAGGTCGTCGAGCGTGTCGCCAAGCGCGTTTGGGAGGGCATGGGCCTTATCGTGCTGCATTCCGGCCATTTTTCGAAGATCTTCAAGCGGCTGATGGGT
Source organism: Rhizobium sp. BK313 (assembly GCF_014193655.1). Classification (GTDB taxonomy): domain Bacteria; phylum Pseudomonadota; class Alphaproteobacteria; order Rhizobiales; family Rhizobiaceae; genus Rhizobium. The sequence continues at coordinate 215,876 of NZ_JACHZQ010000001.1, forward strand.
ACGCCCTGTGCGTTGAAGTGGCGCGAAGCGGGTGAACGCGAACGCCTTTGGGTCATCAATCCGCGCCACCCGATCGCCGCCGGCCTTGGCGAACATTTCGAGCTGGAAAACGAGGAGATGTACGGCGAGCAGTTCTCCGTTCCAGAACCGCTGGAAACGGTGTTCATTTCGTGGTTCCAGGGCGGCGAAGTCTTCCGCTCCGGCATGACCTGGCGCCGCGGCGCAGGCAATATCTTCTATTTCCGCCCGGGTCACGAGACCTATCCGACCTATCACAACGAGACTGTGCAGAAGGTGCTCATCAACGCCGTCAAGTGGGCGCACAATCCGCTCGGCACGCAGGCGAACATCCATGACGCGCCGAATGTGCCGGTCGAAAAGGCACTGGAGCCGATCGTCGAGCGTGGTCCGAAACTCCACCAGGCCGGCGAAGCCGGTTATCGCTGAGGTATAATATGCGTCTTATAGTCGTTGGCACGGGCGGCATGGCGAAGAACCATGTGGAGCATTTCGCCCGTATCCCAGGCGTCGAAATCGTTGGCGCCGTGGATACGGACGCGACGAGGCTCACAGCCTTCGCCGATATGTTCGATATCAAGAAACGCTTCTCGTCGCTGGACGAAGCGCTCGCCTGGGGCGAGTTCGATGCGGCGACCAACGTTACGCCGGACCGGGCTCACCATCCGACGACCTTGCCGCTGCTTGCCGCGGGCAAGCATGTTCTCTGCGAGAAACCGCTTGCGGAGAATTACGACAAGGCGCTGGAAATGACGGAGGCGGCCGAACGGGCCGGCGTCGTCAATATGGTCAACCTTACCTATCGCAACGTCGCGCCGCTGCAGAGGGCGCGCGAGATGGTGATATCAGGCGAGATCGGCACGGTGAAGCATGTGGAGGCGTCCTACCTGCAGAGCTGGCTCGTCTCCAGGGCCTGGGGCGATTGGCGAAGCGAATCCAAATGGTTGTGGCGGCTATCGACCGGTCACGGCTCGAACGGCGTGCTCGGCGATATCGGCATCCATATCCTCGACTTCGCCGCCTATGGCGCGGCGACGGATATCGATCATGTCTTCGCCAGACTGAAGACCTTCAACAAGGCGCCGGACGAGCGCATCGGTGAATATACGCTCGATGCAAATGATAGCTTCTCGATGTCGGTCGATTTTGCCAACGGCGCGCTCGGTGTCGTGCATGCGAGCCGCTGGGCGACGGGGCATCTCAACGAGCTAAAGCTGCGTATTTATGGCGAGCGCGGCGGGCTGGAGATCTCCCATAGTCCCGCCGGTTCTGAATTGCGCGGTTGCCTTGGCGACGATACGGAAACCGCGACATGGAGGGTTATCGAGGTTCCGCCCGTGCCGACCAATTATCAGCGTTTTGCCGACGCCGTGATGACCGGCAGCTCTCAGGACCCGAGCTTCCGCCATGCCGCCAATCTGCAGCGTGTGCTCGATCTTGCGATGGTCACGGAAAGGGAGCGACGTGAACTGAAGGTTTGACGTCACCTCTGTTCTATCTCCGACGTTCAAAGCGGCCGCCTTCGAGCGGCCGTTTCTTTGGGGAAACAGTAGAATTTCAAGGCGCGTTTTGATGTTCTTGGTAATATGATGATATCATTGATGTTTCTCTGTATATTAGATACAGTTTATATTTAATGTACTCTATAAAATATCGCTAATACCAAAAATGTTGCTTGTATTATTTAGAATTCGCATCAATAAACTGATTCGCACATAACGTTGGGGGACGTAATGGGTGAAATGCTTGGATCGGCCGATGTGGCCGAGATGAGGGGCTAATGGGGTTCGATCTTCATGCACTCGACCGGGCGACGGACGGATTTTTCGGCGCGGCGCTGGATCCGACGCTGTGGCCGGCTGTGTTGGAGAAAGTCTCCCAGGCAAGCGGATCCTACGGCGCCAACATCGTGCCGATCGAAGGCCGGCTGCTTCACACCTTCATCGTCACCGAAAGCCTTGTTCCCGCGATGGAGGATTATTTCGCGGGAGAATGGTACAAGCAGGATTTTCGCACCCGCCACGTGTCGATGTTGCGGCGGGCAGGGGTGATGCTCGAACAGGATTTTGCGGGCGAAGACGACTTCAAGACCCTCGATTTCTACCGCGCCCAGGCGCGTTTCGACCTTCGTTGGTCTGCAATGATTGGATTTTCATCCGGCGACGATTTTCTGGCTTTTGCCTTGCAGCGGCGGATCGAGGACGGTCCTTACAGCCGGAGGGAGGCAGAGAGTTTGCATCGCATACGTCAGAAACTCATGATCACGGCGAGAATAATGCGCGACATATCCGCGAGTGAAGTGAAGGGCATGGCGACCGCCTTCGAGATGGCCAATGTCGCCTGTGTGTTTTTCGACCGAATGGGCCTCGTGACCACGGTCAATGAGAAGATGCGCCGATTGCTCGGGCCTGATCTGCAAATCACCCAAGGGCAAATGCGACCGACCCGCAAGGAGGACGCGAACGCCTTCGATCGGCGGCTCAAAGCCGTACTCGGAGACGGAAACCTGCTGGCATCCGGGGAGCCGGAAATCTTGCTGCTCAGCCGCAAAGGCCGGCGGCCGCTGATCGTGCGCATGCAACGCCTCGACGGCGATCTGCAGGATGTTTTCTGCCATTCCTGTGCCTTCGCCACCGTCGAAGATCCCGAGGAGAAGGTCCGACAGCGGCCGGCGACGCTGACCAAGCTTTTTGGATTGACCCGCGCCGAGGCGGAAATCGCCCTGATGCTTGCCCAGGGCATGACCCTGCACGACATCGCGACACACCGCACCGTCAGCTATCAGACGGCCCGCGCTCATCTGAAATCGATCTACCGAAAGACCGATACGAACCGGCAACCGGAACTCTCCCTGCTGCTGGCAGGAATCAGGATGGGGTGAGGCGCGGTCGGCATAGCCGACGAAACGCAGCCGAGGTGCGGCGGATGCATGGGCCCATCTCGCCCGCCAAAGGCGAGATGGGCCTGTGTCTGCCGCGGTCTTTACGAAAACCCTGAATATCATTCATCCCCCATTGACGATCCTGTTGCGCGAGAGTCCCGCGTCCATTCTCCGCCTGTATTTTTTGCACAAATTACATATATGCACTTTATGCAAAAATATGGCTTGTTAGTTGAGCAAGAGATGTGAGCGAGATGGCGATCTGGACGGCGAGAGATATGCCGCAGCAGGATGGGAAGCGGGTGCTGGTGACCGGCGGCGTGGCTGGTATCGGTTTCCAGGTGGCTAAGGCGATGGGCGAGAAGGGGGCCAGGGTGTTGATCGCCAGCCGCGATGTCGGCAAGGGTGCACGCGCCCTGGCAGAGGTGCGCGCAGCGGTACCGGCTGGGGAATTCAGTTTCGGGCGGCTGGACTAGGCTGATCTCGGTTCGGTTGCCGAGTTTACCGATGGCGTGCTCAGGGACGGCGGGCCTCTGGATTATCTGATGAACGTCGCCGGCGTTATGGCGCTGCCGAAGCGGACGCTGGCCAAGGATGGGTTCGAGATGCATATGGGCACCAACTATTTCGGTCATTTCGCGCTTACCTGCCGACTGTTGCCTCTGTTCAGGGCGGCTAGGGGCAGGGTGGTGACAGTCAGCGCACGGGCCGCGAGCTGGTACAAGCTCGATTTGACCGACCTGCAATTTGGGAAAAAATATGGTCCGATGCGCGCCTATGGCCTGTCGAAGCTCGCCGGACTGCTGTTTGCCACCGAGCTCAACGGGCGCGGAACGACGATCGGCGTCTCCAGCATCGGTGTTGATCCGGGAACTGCCAAGACGGGAATCCAGCGACATGCGCCCGGCGCCGTCCGCTGGATCGGTGAAAGGCTGATGGACACGATAGGCTATCCGCTCGATCGTGTCGCGGATACGGTGGTCTTCGCCGCTACTGTCGCGAAAGCCGGCCCGGAGGCCTATATCGGCCCGACGACCATGATCCAATCGAGGGGTTCGCCTGGTTATATCAAGCTGCCCAAAGCCGCACTCGAACGCGATATGCGGGAAGGCCTGTGGCAGCGCGGTAAAGCACTGACCGGCGTGCGTTACGATTTTCCCTGACCTGCCTCGCGCGCCGCTTGTCCGAAGGGGCGGTTCTGTTGCCTCTATCGCTTGACGGGAGCAGGGGCGCGGGCGCAGCATTCCTCCAAGATCGTGTGAGTGCGAAATCATGGGAGGAGGGATCATGTCCACTGAAGAAAAGGTTGCAAGCCACTATACGCATGGTTCGCTTGAGTCGACGATCCTTGGCGCTCTCACGGCCAGCGGCAAGGATATCGATCACCTCAGCATTGACGACCTCGCCGGTGTCGACGAATTCCATCTCGGACGGCGCGAGGCAACGGTGGAATTCGCCAAAGATCTCGATCTGCTCGATGGTATGCGGCTCATCGACATTGGATCGGGGATTGGCGGATCGGCGCGCTATATCGCTAGCGAGTATGGCTGTATCGTCACCGGTATCGATTTGACGGATGAATTCGTCAATGTCGCTAATGCCCTGACCGCGCGCTGCGGCATGGCCATGCAGGTGTCGTTCCAGCGGGCGAGTGCGCTGGCACTGCCTTTCGCCGATGAAAGCTTCGAGCGGGCGACGCTGATCCATGTCGGCATGAACATTGAAGACAAGGCGGCACTGTTCGGGGAGATCCGGCGAGTGCTGAAGCGTGGCGGTCGGTTCGGCCTTTACGAGATCATGCAGGTTCGCGACGGTGCGCTGCCGTATCCGATGCCCTGGGCCATGACGCCGGAGACGAGCTTCGTGCGAAGCCCCGCGACCTATCGACAACTGCTTAGTGATGCCCGCTTGACGGTGGAGTTCGAACAGGACCGTAGCGCGTTGGCGATCCGGCTGGCGCAGGAAATGCGCGCCAGCGCCGAAAACGGCGGACAGGCGCTGAGCCTCGGTGCGCTGATGGGGCCGAGGGCAGCGGAGAGGATGGGCAATGTCAGCACGTCGGTCGTAGGCGGGTTGATTGCGCCGATCGAGATGGTCGCCAAGGCCGATTGATGGAGGCCGAGCTTGCGACACCTGGATTGACAGGGGCGCTCTTCTGTCTGTATGGAAAATCCAACGGCAATGGATTCTGCCGGGCCATGGTGGCCGAACCGCTACTCTGAATTTCCAGAGACGCTGATGACTCCTACTCGATACGCCCGGTGGGCGAAGGAGTAGAGTCGTGCCCGTAATCCTGCTGTTACCCCTTTCTCAATCAATGATAACTGTCCCCGACGGGCCTGCCGCTGGTCTTCCGGGAGGGGCGAACTGATGTCCGCATCCGCATTTTTTCATCATCGTTTTCAGCAACTGCGCAGCATATTCAAATGGATGATCCTGGTGTTACCGATGGCCGCCGCGGTCGGCTCGCTCTGCGCCCTGTTTCTGTGGAGCCTCGACCGGGCGACGGAGGCGCGTTTCGATTGTCCCTGGCTGATTTTTTTGATGCCGGTCGCGGGTTTCCTGATGGTGCTGGCCTACCAGCGCTTTGGTCGAGGGGCGGAAGGCGGCAATAATCTGATCGTCGATCAGATCCATGAGCCCGGCGGCGGTGTGCCGCTGCGCATGGCGCCATTCATCCTGGTCTCGACCGTATTGACGCATCTGGTCGGCGGTTCGGCGGGGCGCGAGGGGACCGCGGTGCAACTCGGCGGCAGTATCGCGAGCGCCTTCGCCAAGCTTTTCCGGCTGAGCCACGCCGAGGTTCGTATCCTGCTGATGGCCGGTATTGCCGCCGGCTTCGGTGCAGTGTTCGGCACTCCGATTGCCGGTGCTGTCTTTGCGCTCGAGGTTCTGACCATCGGGCGCATGCAATACGAGGCTCTGATCCCTTCTCTTGCGGCAGCGATTGCGGCTGACTGGACCTGCCATGCCTGGGGTATCGAGCACATTCAATATCACATCGCCTATCTTGCCGGCACGCCGGCAAGCACGTTCCATCTCGATGCGCTGCTACTTGCGAAGGTCGGCGTCGCCGGCGTGCTGTTCGGACTGATGGCCCGCTGCTTCAGCGAAATTTCCCATGGGATGTCAGCGGCTTTCAAAAGGGTGTGTGCTTATGCGCCGCTTCGGCCGGTGATTGCGAGCATTGTGCTGATCGGCCTCGTCTATGTCCTCGGCACGCGCGAATATCTTGGCCTCGGTGTCTGGTCGCCCAATCCCGGCGATGCGACGATTCCAGGTTTCTTCGATCCGGGGCGCATCGACTATTGGAGCTGGTTCTGGAAGACGGTTTTTACGATCGTGACACTCAGCGCCGGTTTCAAAGGGGGCGAAGTGACGCCGCTGTTCTTCATCGGCGCCGCACTCGGCAATGCCATTGCCGCCGTTCTCGGCGCGCCGGTCGATCTTTTCGCGGCACTCGGCTTTGTGGCGGTTTTTGCGGGGGCCACCAATACACCGCTCGCCTGCATGATCATGGGTGTCGAACTCTTCGGCTCGACGCATACCGTCTATCTCGCCGTTGCCTGCTTCCTTGCCTACATCTGTAGTGGCCACACTAGCATCTATCTGTCGCAGCGCATCGGCATTGCAAAAAGCGCCGCAGCCAATCACATTCCCTCTGATACTCCCCTTCGTCACGTTCGCGATTTCAAGGCCAATGCGTTGGGCGACGCGATCGGCGGAGCTCTCCAGGCGCCATCGCAATCCCAACGAAAAAGTTCGGGATCATGATCCGTCGCGAACTTGCTCCGAAAGAAATCGGCCTGGTCCGCATCTGCATCGGGCAGCGCGATAAGTTGCGGCCAAAGCATTGCGATGCGGTCGGCCTTGAGAGCAAGGCCAGCATGTTCCGCAATCAGATATCGTTGTCTGATTTTACGAGGGGAGTTCCATGAACTATCTGATCGTCTTCCTTGGCGCTGGATTGGGCGGCGCCTTTCGTCTCGGTGTCAATCAAGCCGCCGCCCGCTTGCTGGGCCTCGCATTTCCCTTTGGGACACTTGCGGTCAATATCGTCGGCTCATTGATCATGGGTCTGTTGACCGAATATTTCGTCCTCCGCAGTGGCCTGTCGCAAGAGCTGCGGCTTTTCCTCACGACCGGAATCCTTGGCGGCTTCACGACATTCTCAAGCTTTTCACTGGATACCGTCGCCCTTTGGGAGCGCGGTCAGTGGGCTGTCTCCCTGATCTATGTTGCACTATCTGTCCTCTTGTCGATGGCCGCGCTGATCGTCGGGCTCACGATTATCCGGCTGCTCGGGCAAGGCCAGGCCGCATAAAACTATTCACTGGGCAATTATTGTTTGGCACCGGCTGGCTGTCGAAAATGTGAAGCCGCCTGCGGCAAAAAGCATCTTTATCGGCCGTATTTTTGCCGATTCTGCGACACAGATTTCAGGAAATTCGTTGAGATTTCATCGCACAACAAAGCGCCGCTCTCGCGAACGGATTCTCTTGCGAAATTCGACTAACGGACTCATATAATCGCCTATTGTGATCATTGCATAACAGAGGAGTCGGGCACCGATCAGGGATGGGCCGGGCAAACACTGAAATTGTCGGACCTGTTGCCTCTCCAAGATTTCCACGCAGTCTCCCCTGAGACAAGATTTTCCTCCCCCAGATAGCCCCTACAGACAGATATGACGGAGAGCACTTTGAGCGCACCAGCTCCCACAACCACTGAGCCGCATGCTTCGGAGCAAACCTTCGGTACAGCCGGTATTGCGCCGATGGACCGCCCGAGCGCCATGACGCGCTTTTTCATGGGCATCGTCGCCTGGGCCGAAAGCCTCAATCTGAAATACGCCAAGCTCGGTAATCCGCCGGTCTATGACAATGCGACCTTCCCATGGGCCGCCGAGATCGAGAAGGAATATCCCGCGATCCGCGCCGAGCTGGAAAAGGTCCTGCTGCGCCAGAGCGAGCTGCCGACCTTCCAGGACATCTCCACCGACGTGAAGACCATTTCGACGGATAGCCGTTGGAAGACCTTCTTCCTTGTCGGTTTCGGCGTGAAGTCAGAGCAGAACATCAAAGCCTGCCCGAACACCTGGGCGGCGGTGCAGAAAATTCCGGGCCTGAAAACGGCGATGTTCTCGATCTTCGAGCCGGGCAAGCACCTTCCGGCCCATCGCGGCCCCTATAACGGCGTACTGCGCTTGCATGTCGGCCTCATCGTGCCTGAGCCGAACGACCAGCTCGCCATCCGCGTCGACAAGCAGGTCTGCCATTGGCAGGAAGGCAAGGCGCTGATCTTCGACGATGCCTATGAGCACGAGGCCTGGAACCATACCGACAAGACGCGCGTGGTTCTGTTCGTCGATTTCGTCAAGCCGCTGAAATTCCCGGCCCGCTTGGTCAATTGGGCGCTGATGAACCTGGCGATCTTCACGCCGTTCATCCGCGAAGGCCTCGACAATCACAAGGAATGGGAAAAGAAGTTCTACGCCGAAGCCGAAGCGCTGAGAAACCGTCCGAAGGCATAACGCGCATCGCCTGCGAACTTTATGGAAAACCCCGGAATCCTCTGCGGATTCCGGGGTTTTGTTTACAGGTAGCGCAGGTGGAGCTGCTACGCCGCCTACTTGTCTACTTCCACGTCTTCGAGATCATCTCCGTTCGGAGGCGCAGCAGCGGTCTTGCTATCCAGATTGGCAAGCAGTGCGGAGATGGCATTGTCTCCCTGGAAGCCGGCTTCCTTGAGCAGGCGATCGAGGATCGGCTTGTTGGCCTGGTAGGAGAGTAACTGACCGGCGAGGCCTTCGCCCAAGCCGACGCCGCTGCTGCCGTTCGTCCCGTTCCCGTTGCGACCAAGCATGCCGCCAGTGTCGAAGATCCGGATATCCGAAATCTTCTCGATCGGCTTGACCGCTTCTGCAAGCGCCGCGGGGACGATGCGGATGCGTTCGCGGGTGATCTCGTACTCGATAATGGCCGGGCTGAGCTTGTTGCGGGCTTCGTTGAGTAACGCCTCGCTCTCAGCCGTTGCCTTACCGGTTTCCAGAATCCCCTTGGCCTTGATGATCGCAGCATCGGCCTCGGCGGTAGCCAGGGTCTTGATAGCGTCGGCCTGATTGGTTGCCGCCTGCCTTTCGGCTTCGGCGGCAATAGTGACGGCCGTCGCCTGGGTCTGAGCCCGCTTTTGCGCGTCGATCACCGCAATCTGCTTTTCACGCTCGGCGATTTCGACGGCTCGGGCGGTGCCGACCTTTTCTTCCGCGGCAATAGCGAGTGCACGGGCAGCCTCGGCCTTTGCTTTTGCTTCCGACTCCTCTCGGCTCTTGTTGGCAACCGCAATGGCGCTTTCCTGCGCAACGATTTGAATATCGCGTTTCGCTTCGGTGTCGCGCTGCTGCACGGCTCGGGTCGAGTCGATATTGGCGGATTCACGCGCTTGCTTCGCAGTGGCTTCGCGTTCGGCGATTGCCTGCTCGGCCGCGATGCGGGCTTCTTCTTCCGCGCGTTTGGCGGCCTGTTCCTGCTGCGCGGTTTCGGCTCGGGTTGCGGCGGATTTGTTGGCGATGTCGCGCTGCTGGCTGAGTTCGGCCTCGCGCTTCGTCCGCTCGATGGTCAAGGATTGTTGTCGAGCTTCCAGGTCCTTTTGCGCGATAGCCACTTCGGTATCGCGCACGATTTCGTTACGCTCCTTCTTGCGGCCTTCGGTGACACGGGTGAGTGCCGCCAGACCGTGGGCGTCGAAGAAGTTGTTGGCGTTGAAGTGCTTGATATCCGTCTGATCGAGGCGTGTCAGCGACACGGATTCGAGTTCGAGACCATTCGACTGCAGGTCGGCGCCGACGGCTTCCTGCACAGCCTTGACAAAATCCATGCGCTGCTCCTGCAGGGCATCGAGGTTCATGGTGGCGGCGACGGAGCGCAGGCTGTCGACGAACTTCGCTTCGATCAACTGGCGCAGTTGCTCTGTGTCGTTGGTGCGGCTGCCAAGCGTCTGGGCTGCAAGCGCAATGGAGGATATGTCCGGCTTTACCCGCACATAGAATTCGGCGCCGATATCGACACGCATGCGGTCCTTGGTGATCAGCGCGTCACCTTCGCCGCGGTGGACCTCCAGCCGCAGGGTCTTGAGGTTGACGCGGGCGATCGAGTGGAAGATCGGCAAGACGACGGAACCACCGTCGAGGACGACTTTCTGGCCACCGAGGCCGGTGCGCACATAGGCTTCGTCCCGGCTTGAGCGGACATAGAGCGAGGCGAGGACAAAGCCGATCCCGAGGATCAGGACAATGCCGATGCCTGCTGGCAGAATAAGGTCGTATAGGCCGTTCATTAGTGTTGCTCCGTAGAGGATTGATCATCGGCACCGATAAGGTCCGATGGGGCGGGAACTGCGATGAAGATGTCGGCCTTGCGGTCGACAAGAAGGACTTTGGCACCGACTGCAAGTGGGCCTTCGCCTTTGGCCGCGCCGGCGCGCAACTGGTGCCAGTTGCCGTGCGCGTCCTTAACAGAGACGCGGCCGGGCAGGCCTTGGTCCAAAGGGCCGATGGTCACCTTGGCCGTGCAACCGACGAAATCGGCGATATCAACGGCATAGGTCTCGTCGCGCGGGACCAGCCGCGCGACGGTACGTGTCGAGCCTCTCACCATCGGGATGGTGAGCAGGATAGCCGGCGGCACCGCAGCGATGGTCGGCAGCGGCGCCCAGACGATGTCGGCGACCGTCTGGATCGCAAAGCCTGTAAAGGCGAAGATGCCAAGCGCCAGCAGGACCAGGATCAACAGCGGCACGCCGCCGACATTGATCCAGGAGAGCAAACCGGCGACAAAGCCGTCATGGCTCTCCAAATGCGGCTTGCCGATCAACTGGCTCAAGGAAAAGCCGAGCATCATCGACAGGATTTCGATCACGATCAGGCCGACGAGGATTGTTGCCGCGACCGCAAAGGGCGCGCATTCAGGTGCGAGAAAGAGGTGCATCGTCGTTACTGACTATTGGCCTTGAAGCGCGCAAGGCGGGCTTCGATGGCCTGTTCCCGGTGCAGCCGGTCAAGCTCGTCGAGTTCCGCACTGGTTGCGGGTTCGCCCGCGGGGACGCCGGTCATGCGCGAGACCGCGGCGGCGGCACGGGCGGCGTCGACGGTGGCCGTGTTGCGTGGCTTGCCGCCCGTTGCTTCCTCGGGCGAGTGGCGGGCCGCGCTGCGTTTGAAATCGACCAGCCGGGCTTCCGCCTCGCGACGTGTGGCGAGTATGGCCTGCAGGGCCTTCTGACCTTCGTCGATCTGCTGATGCGCATCGGCCAGCGCCTTGTCGATTGCAGCGATCTGGGCTTCAAGATCGATCTGACGGGCGACGCCGGCCTTGGCGAGATCGTTCCGGCCGGCCGAGACCGCAAGCCGGATCTTTTCGTCGAGGCTTGCGAGATCGTCGGTGATTTCAGTTCGGCGGCTCTGGATTCGGTATTCCTCGGCGCGTGACTTGCCGAGATCGGTGCGGGCCTCGTCGGCAGCAGTGTCGATTTCGCGCAGCGCCTGCTCGACGACTGCGATCTTGTTTGTGCCTTCGGCCTTGTCGACCGCCGCGTTGGCGAGGCCGGCTATCAGTCGTCCCATGCGGGACAGTATGCTTTCATTCATCATCATATTTTCCTCCGTTCGGGGGGAGTTTGGCGTTACGCCGATGTGAATCTCATAGTGGCCGCCATCGGCGATCAGGTAGGCGGGAAAGATGCTCTTCCATCCCCTGAAATAACCGGCCACGTCGAAAGGAACGGCCACACGGCCGCGCACCGTCGAGATCGTCAGGTCCGACGGACCCTTAATGGCAAAAAGTTTTTCATCGAGCGGCAGGCGGCTGACATCGACCGCTCCGCCGCGATTGGCCGCAAAATCACGCAGTCCGAGCGTCACAAAACGCGCGGGCAATCCGGTGCGTTCGCGGATGATTTCATAGGCAAGATCATGCAAAAGCACGAGGTTAGCCCCAGCTTTGTCAGAAGCAACCTCCGTCAGAATCGTCATCATCTGCGCGTATGCGGCAAAGGTCTCATCCAACGCGTGCCGGGCTGCGCTATCCGGAACGAGTTCGTAACGCAGGAGCGATCGGCGCGAAGGACTTGGTGTCTGTGCCATGCTTAATAAGTAAAGTACCGCTCAGGTGCTTTTCAATAAGACGAACGGCCAAACATGGATGAATTGTAATGAACAATGGGGGAGCTAGGTTGCATTTTGTTGATGCTGCGCTCTACCTATGCGTAGACTACCATCGGCCCAGGCCGCAGTGTCGGCTTTCCGATGGTCTGGCGGCTCCGGGATTTATCCGGCGAGAACAGGCTAAGACAACTACCACCAGCAGAACGGTATTGGATCGATGCCGTTAATGACCAGAAATCAAGCGTTGAGGATCCGCCTCCGCACAGAACCGCCGTCCGCAGAAGACGGCGGTTTGCTCTGGCAGTGATTGCTATTTTATCGTGCGCACGATAGCCGCGCCGGACGTCATGCCACCGCCGAAGGCGACGAGGCCGAGGTTGAGCGGCTCGGAGCGTTCGTTGGCGACATGCATCATGGCGAGCGGAATGCTCGACGAGCTGGTATTGCCATAGGTTTCGATGACACTGAGCGCCGGCCTGCCACTGCGTTTGGCAATGGTATCGATGATGCGCTGGTTGGCCTGATGCGGCACCAGAAGGTCAAGATTGGCGAGTTCCAGCCCGGCATCGACGCAGGCGTCTTCGATCGAGCGCGACATGGAATGCACGGCTTCGGTGAAGACCGAGCGGCCGTTCATCGAAATGACGCCTTCATCCGGCAGCGGCACATAAAGCAGGTCGCCCGGCTCCGGACGGCCACTGATGACCGGGCGGCTGGCGGCAAACAGCGGATTGCGCGCCATGTCGCGGCTGGTTACCAGACAAGCCGTGGCGGCGTCGCCGAAGAGGATGGCCGTAGAGAAATCGTTCATGTCAAGCAGCGGCGAGAGCACTTCCGAGGTGACGATCAGCACCTTGGCGTCGTTCTGCTGGGCGATGAAGTCGTAAGCCTGCTGCAGAGCGTAGAGGTAGCCGGAGCAGGCGGCCCCCATATCATAGGCGGCCAGCGACGGCCGCACGCCATCTTCGGCGACGGCGACAGCAACGCGACTTGCGAGCGACGGCGTGGCGATATCCGGCGTGCCGGTGGCGGCGATGACGAGATCCATATCGTGGATCGTCGTATTGGTCTGACGCAGCAGATCGCGGACAGCCGTGGTCGCCAGGCTCAATGTGCCTTCATCAGGGCCGACCCAATAGCGGCTCTTGATGCCGGTCAGAGCGAAAATTTCCTCGGCGCGGCGGTTCGGCCAATTGTGGATGATATCTTCATTGCTGACGCGGCGGGCGCCGGTCGCAAAGCCCATGCCGCTTACGGCGATTTCGGAGAAGTTGCCGGAATGGCGGCGCAGCGCCGGGATCGCATGCGACTTCAGGCGGCGCAGCACGAATTTATTCTGGGTCTCCGAGGCCAGTGCGAAATTGCGCTCGCTCAGAGCGCGGTTGGCATCGACAGTCAGAAGTGCGCTGTCGGTAGCGATCTGATCGCCGATCTTGACAAAGACCTCTTGCACCACGCCGCCGATATTGGCGCAGATTTCGACCGAAGCCTTGGTCGCCTCGACCACGGCGACCAGCTGTCCGACCTCGATCGTATCGCCGGGCTTGACCAGAAGGTCGGTCACCAGCACGCTTTCATCTGCAGGGCCGGAGCCAATAGCCTTGATCGCCGCGGTCGGGCCGGTCTTATCCTCTTCGTGCCAGGTGACCTCGCATTCGAGAACCTCGGCCATCAGATCGACCAGCTTGCTGTAGGACGGCAGCGTTTCCAACTGGTTGCGGAAATTGAACGGCACATGCGCATCCGAGCGGGCGAGCCGGCGGACGATGACGGGCACGTCGGTCTTCTCGGTAACAGTCGCGACGATTTCCGCGCCCATGCCGACCGTGCGATTGTCTTCGTGCACCACGATCAGGCGCTTGGTGCGCTTGGCGCTCGCGAGCACTTCCTTTTCGTCCCAGGGCGAGATCGAGCGCAGGTCGATGACCTCCACGGAAAATCCTTGGGCTTCGAAGGCGCTGGCCGCCTTGGCACAAAGCGAAACCGTGTTGCCGTAGGTGACCAGCGTCAGGTCACGGCCGCGGGCGGCATAGCGCGAGAGGCCGGGACGGACGAAATGCTTGTCGAGATCGGTGGATGTGCGGCCATCGGAGTTGTTGAGCACGGCCTTCGGATAAAGGAAGACGGTCGGGCGTCGCGACTCGAAGGCAGCATTGAGCAGGCCGGCAGCATCGCCCGCGCTGGAGGGCATGACGACGTCGATGCCGGGCGTATGCGCGAGCATGCTCTCGAAGCTTTGCGCATGGAATGGCCCCAGGCCCGGCTTGTAGCCGCCGCAGCTCACCATGAGGATAACAGGCGATTCCCAGGCACCTTGGGTGCGCCAGTACATGCTGCCCATTTCCGAGACGATCTGGTTGTAGGCGAGCGGCAGGAAATCGGCGAACTGCAGGAAGGCGACCGGGCGCTGGCCCGCAAGCGCGCGGCCGACGGCGGTGCCGACGATAGTCGATTCACTCAGCGCCGCATTGCGCACGCGTTCGGGGTATTTCGTGCTGAGGCCGCGGGTAACACCGAAGACATCGCCCTTGGGGTCTTCGATATCCTGCCCGAAAAGGACAACATCGGGATTGTTGGCAAGCTGCTTGTCGAGCACGCCGTTCAACGCCTCGCGCATGGTCAGCGTCGCCGCGCTCTTGCCGCCGCGGTATTCGGTTGTCTTGTCGAAAGAGGCCGGGTAGGGCGCCTTTGCTTCAGGCTCGACGTGCGGCGCATCTTCCTTGCGGGCAAGGGCTGCTTCTGCCTGCACCTCGGCGGTCAGGTCTCTCTCGATCTTTTCCAGCGCGGCAGCGTCGACACCCGCCTTGTGGAGGGCGGCGCGTAGATTGACGAGCGGATCGCGGACGGAGCCGGTCTCGATCTCCTCCTGGGTGCGATAGGTCTTCTGGTCGTCGGCATTGGTGTGGTCGGACAGGCGCTCGACGTTGAGAACCACGAGGCTCGGCGTGCGGTTGTTGCGGCTATGGCGGATGGCTTTGCGGAAAGCTTCGCGCGACGCCTGCAGATCGTCGCCATCGGCGCGAATGATATCGAGGCCGTAGAAAGAAGGAGCGGGTCCGTCCGGCAGGTCGAAGAAGGTCTGCTTGGTGGTGCGCGTCGAGATGGAGAAACTGTTGTCTTCGACGATGAAGACGACGGGATATTGGCTGCGCACGGCTTCAGCCACGGCTTCGACGAATTCGCCCTGCTGTGTGGTGCCATCACCGACGCAACAAATGGCGATCGGCATGCTGGACTTGTGTTTCAGCGCCGCGCCAACGCCGACGGAATGCAATGCGTTGTTACCGACGGGGCCGACGATGGAGGTGATGTTGAGAGCGCGGGAGGAAAGATGCGCGCTCATCTGCCGGCCGGCGGAATGGGAATTGCTTGTTGCGAGAAGGCTCGAGAAAAACTCACGAATGGGCATGCCGCGCGCCAGCATCAAGGCTTTGTCGCGATAGTGCAGATGCAACCAGTCGTCATCATGGAGGAATTCATTGAGCAGCGCCGTCGACTCATGTCCAGCGCCGGAAACATGAAAATGTGCTATGCCTTGCTTGATGAATTCTCGTTCCAGTCGGTCTATTTCACGAGATGTGAAAAATATTCTATGGAGTTGCTTGAGATAATCTGTGGTAAATCTCCCTTCCATTTCAATGATTTTCCTAATCTGTCATGGCCATTAATTTGCGTGGGATAGGTAACCCCGTGGGGTGTCTTTTTCAATACACGTTAAATGACAATATCTTCTCGGTTTGAAATAGGTTTCCGAGCATTGGTTGCATGTTGGATTTCGGCGGCGCCGGTTTCAACGAAAAAATCTCTGCGCCTGCCATCCCGAATATGAATGCTGCGGAGACGCGAAAACCTATTTCGTCGCCGCATGAATCTCCGCGATATATCCCCCCGGAAACACCACCATCGCGGCTTCCCGGCTGTCGCTGGCGTAGGGGCCAGTGAGCACGGCAGCACCACTTGCAGTCGCCTTGGCAAGCGTATCCTTCATATCGGTGGTTTCATAGCCGGTGATCTCGTGGCCGTAGGGATAGGGAAGATGCCCGTCGGTGACGAGCACTGTCATCTTGCCAAAAATCGATTCGAGACAGATGCGATGAAAGGTGTCGTTCGGCCGGCCAATCTCAACGCCTGGGGCTTTGGGATCGTCGGAAACGACCCTGCCATGGGAAAAGGCGATGAAATCCTCAACGAAGGCACCGGCACGATCGGGCGAAACGTAGATCCGGTTTTCCGGCACGGTCTGCAACGGCGGATAGCTGGCGGTCACCGTGTGCCAATAGAGCTGCATGTTGACGCCGCCCGGCCACTGGATGACGGCATCGCGGCCGATCGGATCGGGGAAGGGCGCAACGAGGACGTCGGCGCCCGCAGCTTTTGCCGCTGAGACCGCCTCGTCCATGTCGGTGACGAGATAGCCGGTGCGTTCAAGGCCGAAGGGGTAGGGGATCGGCGTCGTGAAGCCGAAGAGCGACACGTAGCCGGCCGGTGTCTGCAACAGTTGTGATGTCGTGCTGCTCGGTGTCGGCGTCACCGTAGTCGTCACCTGCTTTGTGCTGGTGCCGCCGAAGGTGGCGAGGAAGCTTTTCGCAAAAGCATCGGCCTTGTCGGGTGCGACATAGACATGGGTCGTATCATATTGCGGGCCGACGCCTACCTGATCAGTCGCGAAAGCGGAAAGCGGAAAGCGGAGCGCCGAGCGCAAGGCAAAGGCTGGCGAATACCGCGCGTTTCGATGGCAAGCGAGGGATGCTGTTCATGATCATCCCTTAGCTCGTCTTGCGGATCGGCTCGTCGGCTTGTTCGCGAAGGGAAGCCGCCCTTGCTGCCTGTTCTTCCTTGGCCAGCAACTCTTTCGGCTTCTTCCCGATGATCTGTTTGCGGCCCTTGGTCGAGAAAGGCTGTACGAGCTGGGCAAGGAAGCCCTTTGCGACCTTGCCGCTGATACCGATGTCGGTGGAGGAAGGGCGGGGCGGGTTGTAATAGGTCCCAAGGATCTGGTCCCAGATCACGAGGTTTTCGCCGTAGTTGGTATTGCCCTCGGCAAGCAGCTTCGAGTGATGCCAGCGGTGCAGGCGCGGCGTCGAGAGGAACCAATCAAGCGGGCCGGTGCGTACATCAATGTTGCAATGGGTAAGGAGGCCGATGAAGGCCGTCACCGCGCCGATCCACAGGAAGACCGGCAGCGGCGCGCCCAAGAGATAGAGCGGGATCTGGCCGAGCGCGATCTTGAACAGCGAGTCGATGATGTGGAAACGTCCGGTATTGATGACCCACAACCGCTCGACGCTGTGATGCAAGGCATGAAAACGCCAAAGCGACAGGTACTCATGCGCAAGGCGATGGGCGACATAGAGGCCGAATTCGGCAATGACCAATCCAAGCACGACCTGCAAGGCCATCGGCCATTGCTCCGGCCAGATATTTGCCTGGTGGCTCAGGAAAGGTTGCGCTACGGTCGCTACCGCCATCGGAAAAGACGTGCCGATTGCCGCCGCGATCTGTACGCTACCTTTGCTCAAAAGCGTGTGCGCGACATTGTTGAACGTCTCGCCGTCGCGTTCCAGCCAAGTCTCCTCATAGGGCATGAGCCGCTCGAACAGCGCAATCGTCGCCACAATCGAGAGATAGACGACATTGAACCAAAGGAGCTGCATATGCGACTGAAACGCAAAATAGGCGCCTGTCAGCCCGGCGCAAAAGATAGCCGGCCACAACAAGGATGAAACAGCAGCGTAGACACGCGAACTGTTCTGAAATGTCATGCCATTGTCCTCGAATTCTCGTCAATCGGGTGGGTTGGCGCGCAAATATGCGCGATATGTACCGCGATGATTGTGGGCGAGGAAGCGAAATCTTCCGATGATCAATTCCAGTCTGATAAATTGGCTTCTCGGATTGTTGGAGGTCGAGCCATGCGGATAGAGGAAGTCAATCCCGAACATCTGGACGCATGGTCGCGTCTGCGTGCCGAACTTTGGCCGGAAAGCTCGATCGAATATCATCGTGCCGAGCTGACACAGCTTCTGTCGAATGAAAACGCCATTGCCTACCTTGCCTGTGGGCAGGCGGGGGATGTCGTGGGGTTTGCGGAGGCAACACTCCGGCACGACTATGTCAACGGCTGCGAGACGTCTCCGGTGCTTTTCCTCGAGGGTATCTATGTGCTGCCTGGGCATAGGCGGCAGGGCGTCGCGCGATCGCTCTGCAAAGCGGTTGCCGCCTGGGGACGCGCTGCCGGATGCCGCGAATTTGGCTCGGATGCGCTGCTCGACAACGTGGAAAGCCACGCATTTCATATCGCCTCGGGTTTCGAGGAAACCGAACGCGTGGTGTATTTTCGAAAGTCGCTTTAAGACCGCAGACGTGTGCCGAGAGGATAAGGCGTCACTCAAACGTCAGCTTGCTCTTCTGCTGCCCGGCCTCGTCGAAATTTTCAGGGCGTAGCCACCGCTCATAACCGGCCTTCAGGCGCGGCCAGTCGGCGTCGATCATGGCGAACCAGGCGGTGTCGCGGTTCTTGCCCTTGGCGACCATGTGCTGGCGGAAGATGCCTTCGAAGGTGAAGCCGAAACGCTCAGCGGCGCGCTTTGACGGGTCGTTGAGATTGTTGCATTTCCACTCGAAGCGGCGATAGCCAAGCGTGTCGAAGACGTACGTGGCGAAGAGAAAGAGCGTTTCGGTGGTAACGCGGCTGCGGGCGATCGCGGGCCCCCAGAGGATGCTGCCGATCTCGATGACGCCATGCACGGGATCGATACGCATCAGCGCCTGCCGGCCTTCGGCCTTGCCGGTCCGCTTGTCGATCGTAGCAAAGAACAGGGGATCGGTGCTGGCAGCAGCCTTTTCAAGCCAGGGCGTGAAGGCGGCAAGATCGGCTGGCGCTTGCTCAAACAGATAGCGGAAGCGATCCTCCGCGCCGGGCGCTCGCGCCGAAGCGTAGAGGTCGGCGCCATGACGCGCCATGTCGAGCGCCTCCAGTCGGGCATAGCGGCCTTCCAGGGTGATCCGTTCGGGGCGCGACACGCCGTTCCAATTCGCGAGGTCCATATCAAAGTCCTTTGGTATCAATGCGGAGACAATCTATCGAATCCGTCCCGATTGTATCAGCGCCGCGAGCGGTTCGGGTAGCTCTATCCCATCGGGCAATCCAGGCGCGGCTTCCGCTGGAACCAAATGGCTGCGCACCGGCAGGACGCCGGCCCAGACGGGAAAATCCGCCTCGCCGATATCGCCCGGCGGGCCGCTTCGGACCTTGGCCGTCGCCTCCTCGATTTCCATCCGCAATACCGATGTCGCTTTCAATTCCTGTCCGGTCATCGGCCGCAGGCTATCCCATCGGCCCGGAAACAGGTTCTCGACGAAGCGGCGCAGTGCGTCGGCCTTCTCCTCGGCATCCTCCAACAGGCGGGCCGTACCGAAAACCATGGCGGAACGGTAGTTGACCGAATGGTTGAAGGCAGAGCGGGCGAGCACATAGCCGTCCAAGATGCTGCAGGTGAGGCAGACGGGCATATCCTCTGCCGCACGCAGAAAGCGGCTTGCGGCGGAGCCGTGCCAATAGACGTGGTCGCCTTCGCGCCAATGCAGCGTCGGCGTCACATAGGGCGCGCCATTGATGACATAGCCGACGTGACAGAGGGGTACAGCGTCCAAAACCGTATAGACGTCAGCACGGGCATGGCTGCCGCGATGATGTTCCCGCCGCACGCGCGAGCGTTCAGCGGTCGGATAGTCGTCTGACTGCGGCGGATAAAGATCAGCCATGGTTTCCTCATTGGTATCCTTTGATCTTTGCTGCCAAAGAGGTAGGTTATAAACAGCCAGTTTTTCCATTTTTAGCAGACCACTTGAGGCGATGTTATGGCATCTGTTGCACAATGGCCGGCGCTGGATCGGGCCGCAGGCGACCTGGAAGGCCAAGTGTATCGCGTGATGCGCGATCGCATTCTCCGGGGGCAGATGCCGCCGGGGCAACGGCTGCCGTCGACACGGCGGCTGGCGGTCTCGCTCGGCGTCGCGCGCTCCACCGTCGTCAACGCCTATGAGCGGCTGAAAGCGGAGGGCTATCTGCAATCGACGACGGGTGCTGCGACTCGCGTCGCTGCTTTCACTACGCCACCTTTACAGGGACAAGTCGCGGCGACGACGCAGAGCCCGATGCCGGCGATCGAGGCTAACGTGGGCGGCCTCTTCGAGCCCGGCGTGCCGGATGTTGCGGCTTTTCCGCATGCCGCCTGGGCGCGTTGCCTCGGCGCTCGCGGCCGTTCGCTTCGGGTTCACGATCTTGGCTATGGCGCTCACAGCGGTATTCGCGAATTGCGGGAGGCGATCCTCGAGCATATCTCCACCACGCGCGGCGTGATCGCTCGTCCCGAACAACTGCTCATCGTTCCTTCGACCGGAGCCGCCATCGATCTGCTCTCACGCGTCCTGCTGCGGCCGGATCGTCGGGATGGGACCGTCGCCTGGATGGAGGAGCCAGGCTATGGGACGGCGCAAGCGTTGTTGCGGATGGCGGGTGCGGATCTCGTGCCGGTGCCATGCGACGAGGCTGGCATCAATGTCGCCCAGGCTGTCGGTCCGCCACCGCGGCTGATCTACGTCACGCCCTCTCACCAATATCCGACCGGTGTGGCGATGAGCCTGCCGCGCCGTCTGGCCTTGCTCGAATTCGCTCGCGCCAATGGTTCGGTGGTGTTGGAAGACGACTACGATAGCGAATTCCAATATGCCTCGCGCCCCATCGCCGCGCTGCAAGGTATCGATCGGGGGGAGGTGGTTGCCTATCTCGGCACCTTCTCGAAGACGCTCGCGCCGGGACTGCGGGTTGCCTACGCTGTCGTGCCGTCCTGGCTCGTGTCGGAGACTGCGGCCGCGCAGCGGCTGAGAGGGGCCGTCGTGCCGATCCATATCCAGGCCGCTCTTGCCGATTTCATCCGCGAGGGCCGCTTTCGCACTCATCTGAGACATATGAATGTGGTCTACGCTGCGCGCATGGCAGCAGCTGTTTCCGCGTTGCGCCGCCATTGCGGAGACCGGCTCGAGATCGGCGAAGGCACCGGTGGGCTGCAACTGGCGACCTGGTTCCGGGACGCAGGCGTGGATGACCGGGCGATTGTGCAGAGGATCAATGCCCAAGGCTTCGCACTTCGCGCCATGTCTGCCCTGCATCTTGGCCCGCCGCGGCCGGGGCTGCTGTTCGGCATAGCACGCATGGCACCCGAGGCTGCAGACGCCGCGGCGGCAAAGATCGCGCGGCTGACTAAACCTGATTCCAGCGGCGGATGACCGGCTCCGTCACGTCGTGTTCGTAGCCCAGAACGCTGATGCTGGTGGTGTCGAGCACGAGGCGTGCGCCGTCTTGCGGCGGCAGGCCGAGCCAGCGGGCGGCGAAGACCCTCAGGAAATGCGCGCTGGAGAAGATCAGGACGGTGCCGTTCAACTCTCGAAGCTGGCTGATGATCCGATCGGCTCTTGCACCGACATCCTCTGCTGTCTCGCCATCGGGACATCCGTCGCGAAACAGCTGCCAGCCCGGACGCTGAGCCAGGATTTCCTTGGTGGTGATGCCCTCGTAGGCGCCATAATCCCACTCCGCCAGATCGTCCTTGATGACACGCGCATCGCCGAAGCCAGCCAGCGCACTGGTGCTCTTGGCGCGCTGCGACGGGCTCGACCAGACCGCGGCGAAATCGATGGCGGGGAGGCGGCCGGCGACTTTGCGGGCGGCGTCTTCGCCGGCTGATGTCAGAGGGATGTCGGTTCGCCCGGTGTGCCTGCCGGACAGGCTCCACTCCGTCTGTCCATGCCGAACCAGGTAGATTTCCGGATGCGAGCTACTCATTTGAACGCCTCTCAATCGCGCTGAAACTCTCGTGCTTCTTCGCATCTGCGAGACGCTCTGTCGAGGGTGGATCGGCGACTTAGCGATAACCGGTCGCGTCCGCCGGCTTGCCGGCATCCTGAATCTCGGGAACGTAGCGCCAGGCATCCGGGCGGGAGCCGTCGAGGTCGGTGAAGCCATAGACCTGCGCAAGGCCGCCGCTGGAAAGCGATTGACCGTTCCAGCGGGCGCGATCCGGATCTGCGGCAAGCGCTGCGACGGCACGACCGACGAAGCGTGGGGTTTCCGAGATGATGAAATGCGGGACCTTGGCGGTGGCATCGCGCCAATTGTCCTCGCTGACACCATAGCCCTCGAGCATCATTTCCGACCGCAGCCAGCCAGGTGTCAGCGAAACGGAGGTTGCACCATAGGGAGCGAGATCCTTGGAATGCGCCCAGGCCATGCGTGTCGCAGCCACCTTGGCGAGATCGTAGAAGGGCGAAAGCCGGTAGTGGTCGGCATTGTATTCGGCGGTGCCGTCGGTCACTTCGACCAATAGACCACCGCGGCGCTCGATCAGGAGCGGCAGGGCGAAATGCGCGGTAATCAGATGCGTATCGATGCCGAGCCGCAGCAGGCGCAGGCCGGTATCCAGATTGTGTTCCCACACCGATTTGTTCCATTCGAACAATTTTTCGCCGCCCCAGATGTCGTTGACGAGAATATCGAGCTGCCCGTGTTCGGCGCGAATGCGCTCGACCAGCCGTAGTACTTCGTCGGCAATGAGATGGTCGGTCTGCACCGCAATGCCGTGCCCGCCGGCTGCCGTTACCAGTTCCGCTGTTTCCTCAATGGTCTCCGGGCGGGCGTAATCGGATTGATGGTTGCGCGTCGTACGCCCGGTGACATAAACGGTCGCGCCAGCGGCTCCCAATTCGACGGCAATGCCTCGGCCGGCGCCGCGCGTGGCGCCCGAGACCAGGGCGATTTTTCCCTGAAGAGTCATTTTGTCCTCCGATGTTTCCAATGCCTGCTCGACAAAGACTGGCGGAAAACCCCGTGCCTCTCAAGCCTTGAGCGGGATCGGATTGGGCTTGGCGAAGTGACAGGCGGCCCATTGAGCGGGAGCGACTTCGCGGAGCGGCGGTCGCTCTGCGCTGCAGATATCCTTGGCGAGGGGACAGCGGGTACGGAAGGCGCAGCCTGACGGCATATTTGTCGGGCTCGGCACGTCGCCTTCTAGGATGATACGGCGGCTTTTCAGATCCGGATCCGGCTCGGGAGCGGCCGACAGCAGGGCCTGCGTATAAGGATGCTGCGGGAGGTCATAGACCAGTTTCTTGGGGCCGATCTCAACGATTCGGCCGAGGTACATCACCGCCACCCGGTCGGCGATATGGCGCACCACGGCGAGATCATGGGCAATGAACAGGAAGGAAAAGCCCTTCTGCTGCTGCAGATCCTGCATCAGGTTGATGATCTGCGCCTGCACGGAAACGTCGAGCGCGGAGACCGGTTCATCGGCGACGATGAAATCGGGTTCGACCGAGATCGCGCGGGCAATACCGATGCGCTGGCGCTGGCCGCCGGAAAACTGCCGCGGATAGCGATCCATGAAGGCCGGAGTCAGGCCAACCTGCGTCAGGAGATCTGCCACCTTGTCGCGCCGTTCTTTTGCGGAGTGGAGCATTCCGAAAGCATCCAGCGGCTCGGCGACGATCTGCGCGATCGAGCGGCGGGGGCTCAACGATCCATAGGGGTCCTGAAATACCATTTGCAGCTTGCGGCGCATATTGCGCATCGCTTCGCTGGAAAGTGCCGTGATCTCCGTGCCGTCATACCAGACTTTGCCGCCGCTCGGCTGGATCAGCCTGAGCAGCAGTCGTCCCAGTGTGGATTTGCCGCAGCCGGATTCGCCGACCAGCGCGATCGTCTCGCCGCGCTTGATTTCCAGATCGACATCGTCGACGGCGCGAACTTCCTGTTTCGGGGTGCCGAACGACAGACCGCCGCCATCGGAGAAGACTTTGCTGATGCCTTCGGCTCGCAGGATGGCGTTCATTTCACCACCTCCTTCGTAGGTGTCGCCGACATTTCTCTCGACGTTACCCAGCAGGCGGCGCGGTGCGCAGCGCCGAAGGAAAACATCGGCGGCATTTCGGCTGCGCAGCGGTCGATGCGGAGCGTGCAGCGGGCATAGAAGGGACAGCCTCGCTTCACCGAGCCCGCCGCCGGAACCGAACCCGGTATCTGAAACAGGCGCGTCTGGTCGCCGCCGAGGCGCGGGATCGATTTCAACAAAGCGCGGGTGTAGGGATGGGCCGGCGCGCGGAAGACCGAGCGGACGTCGGCATCCTCGACCACCCGGCCGGCATACATGACGATCACCCGGTCGCAGACATCGGCGATGACGCCGAGATCGTGGGAGATGAGGAGCACCGCAGTGTTCAGCGTCTTCCTGATCTTGTGCATCAGCTCCAGCACCTGCGCCTGTATGGTGACGTCAAGCGCCGTCGTTGGCTCGTCGGCGATCAGAAGCTTCGGATTGCAGGCGACCGCCATGGCGATCATTACGCGCTGGCGCATGCCGCCCGAGAACTGGTGCGGATAGGCGTCGAGCCTGCCTTCCGGTTTGGGAATTCCGACAAGGCCAAGCAACTCGATGATGCGGGCACGGCGTTGCTCGCGGCTACCGGGGGAATGCAGCTTTAGCGCCTCGCCGATCTGGTCGCCGATGGTCATGACCGGATTGAGCGAGCTCATTGGCTCCTGAAAGATCATCGCGATATCACGGCC
Organism: Rhizobium sp. BK313; assembly: GCF_014193655.1. Classification (GTDB taxonomy): domain Bacteria; phylum Pseudomonadota; class Alphaproteobacteria; order Rhizobiales; family Rhizobiaceae; genus Rhizobium. The sequence continues at coordinate 240,554 of NZ_JACHZQ010000001.1, forward strand.
GCGGATCTCCGGCATTTTCGAGCGCGGCAGATCCAGCAGGTTGATGCCGTCATACTCGATGCGACCCTCGGCGATTTTCAGCGGCGGGTCCGGGATCAGCCTCATGATGGCCAGCGACGTTATCGATTTGCCGGAGCCGGATTCACCGACAATGCCGACCGCGCCGCCGGCTTCGATCTCGAAGCTGACGGCGTCGATGAGGCGCACCTTGCCCGCCTTGCTGCTCACTTCCACCGCCAGATTGTCGACCCTAAGCAGTGGTTTCATGAGGCAGTCTCCGGGTCCAGCACGTCACGCACGGCATCGCCGAGCAGATTGAAGGCGAGCACGACGCAGGTGATGGCGCAGCCAGCGCTGATGATAGGCCAGGAGGAGCCAAACATATTGTTGAGGCCGTCGCGGATGATGTTGCCCCAGCTCGGGTTCGGCGGTTGGGTGCCGATGCCGAGAAAGCTCAGCGCCGCTTCCAGACGGATGGCCGAAGCCACCCACAGCGTCATCAGCACGACGATCGGCGCGGCGATATTGGGGATGACATGGCGGAAGATGATGACGGGCGTGCGTACGCCGGCGGCAATCGCGGCTTCGACATAGGGCTCCTGCTTGACGGAGAGCGTCGAGGCACGGGCGACCCGGGCAAAGCCCGGAATGAAGGCGACGGTAATGACGGCGACGATATTCCAGAAACCGCCGCCCAGAACCGCGGCGATGATAATCGCCAGCAGCAGTTCCGGAAAGGCAAGGAGAATATCGATCAGACGCGATACCAGCCGGTCGAGCGTGCCGCCGAAGAAGCCTGCCGTGACGCCGAGCGTGGTACCGAACGCTGCGGCAAGGAGCGGCGAGACGAGGCCGAAGATCAGCGAGTTGCGCGAACCGTAGATCATGCGTGACAGCACGTCGCGGCCGAACTGATCGGTGCCAAGCCAATGCTGGGCCGATGCACCCTTATTGATCGCCAGGAAGCTTTGGGCGAGTGGATCATAGGGTGCAATCAACGGCGCCAGGAGCGCGACCCCGACGAAGATGACGATCAGCAGCAGCGAGAAGATGGTGGACACCCGGCCGAAGAGCAGATGCTGCAGGTGGGTGGAGAAAGTCGGAGCAGGGGCGATCTCGGGGAGATCGCGATCGATGGTCAGCGTCATCTCACTTCACCCTAATTCTCGGATCGACCACGATATAGAGAAGGTCCATCACCAGATTGACGAGAACGACGACCATGGCGAAGACGATGACGCCGCCCTGGATGACGGCATAGTCGCGCTCGGCGATGGCGTTGATCAGAAGCTTGCCGATGCCCGGCCGGTTGAAGACCATCTCGATGGCGACCGAGCCGGAAAGTGTCGTCAGCAGGCTGAGACCCATGCCGGTCGTCAACGGCAGCAGGGCGTTGCGCAGGCCGTGGCGGTAGATGACGCGGGTTTCGCCCGCACCCTTAGCGCGGGCTGTGCGCACATAGTCCTTGCCGAGCACTTCTAGCAGCGACGTGCGCGTCAACCGGCCGATAAATGCGGCCTTGACGAGAGCGAGGGTGAGTGCCGGCAAAAAGACGTGATAGAGGCTATCCAGAAAATTGCTGCCGCCGCCATTGATCGGGAACCAGCCGAGATTGAGGGCGAAGACGATCAGCAGCAACGCCCCGAGATAGAAGTCGGGGATGGCGTAGCCGATGAGCGAGAAGACGCGCATGCCGCTGTCCGGCACACCATTGCGATGGGTGGCGGCAGCGACGCCGAAGGGGATGCCGATGGCGGTGCCAATCAGCATGGCGACGGCGGTCAGCTCGATCGTAAAAGGCAGGTTATAGGCGATCAGACCGAGCACCGATTGGTTGGTCATCATCGACTTGCCGAAATCGAGCGTGCAGGCACCGAGGACGAAATGGATATATTGCAGCCAGAGCGGCGCATCGAGGCCCATCTTGGCGCGGAATTGCGCGAGCTGATCGGCGGTTGCCATGTCGCCGAGCGCGGCGATCGCCGGATCACCTGGTAGGATGCGCATGGCGATGAACACCAGCGTCAGGACCAAGAGAACGGTCGGGATCGCGTCCAGCAACCGCAGCAATAAGTATCGAGCCATAGTTCCATCTCCTCCACGCCACCGATGGGAAACGGCTCCCTCCGTCTCCGATCGGTGGTTTCAAAACGGCTTGGCATCGGGGACAGCCGCCTGCCCGCGCCCGATGTTCGTAAGCTCCTAGATTTGCAATGCCGTGCAATACGGCTCGTTCGCGAGGTTTTCCTCCAGCCCCGGCGACAGCACGGCGCGTCCGTCTTTCTTCGCGCTGATGAAATATTGCAGATGAAACTTGGAGTTCGTGTAGTCGCCGGGAACCACGGCTGAATAGCCTTGTCCGTTGCGCGTCATCGTCATCGCCTTCCAGCGTTCCGCCTGATTGATATGACGATAGTGAAGCACCGGCGCCTCGTCCACCGCGTCTGTGACACGGACTGTAAAGTCACCGCCGGGCTTGAAGGCGAGCGGCGCTTCGATATTGAATGTTTGCGTCAGCACAGGGTTACGGCCGATCAGGGCATCGATTGCCGCCTGCACCGCGGCCGTCGGCTGCACGGATTCCGTCTTGCCGCCGCCGCGGAGCGATTCCAGATCGAGGATCTCCGCCTGGATTTCCGGCAGGCGGGAGTGCCAGGAACCACGCAGCCAGGATTGCGGTCCATAGGTGAGGTCGTCATGATAGAGGTCGCGCGAGACGTCGGCGGCTGTCTGCCAGGCCATAACCGAGCGGCGGGCATGGTCGATGACAGGCTCGATCAGTTTCGACACCTTGGTGGCAATGAACAGCTCGGCCCAACAGGCGGCGCGGAACTTCTCCGCAAAGAAACGGGCGATGCCGCCGCAGATTTGGATATCGACGATCATCCGCTGCACAGCCGGCTTGCCGAAGCTCGCGGTCTTCTTGGCACCGAATACGGCCTGATCGCAGCCGTCGGCCATCTTTTCCAGCCAGTCGGCAACATCGAGCGGCGTATAGCGGTGCGACTCCTTACCGGCGAGCAGCAGTTCGGCGTATTCGCGCGGATTGGCAAAGAGAGAGGAATCGAAGGTCGGCGCGTTGCCGAAACGGACAGGTCCTTCCATGTCGAAGCCGTAGGCGCGCTGCCCGGTTCCTTCTATCAGCGGCATGTTGGTGTAGACCTCCGGCCAATAATGGTTGTTGGACGCGGAAGGACCATGGGTGAGGCTGATGAGGGGCAAAACGCGGCTCGCCCATGAGAGACCTTGTTCGCAGGCCTCGGCCGCATCGCCGCATTCGTGTTCGAGATAGCGCATCCAGCTTTCGCGCGGCGCTTCCGGACAATAGAGCAGACGGCCCCAGACACGGTATTGGTAGTCGTATTTCTGCCAGTCGTAGCGGGTCGGCATGCCGTGTTTCTGGTAGTTGAAGCGAGTGCCGGGGATGCCGGTGCCCATGCGTCCCTTGAAGCTCTGCGGTTCGCACCATTCCACGCCGTCGGAGCCCGCAAACATCGAGCTGCGGCCGTAGCCGGCGGCAAAGGCCGGATCACCCCAGAGTAATACGCGCTGGGTGCCCGCCCAGATGCGGTAGATGACCTTGTAGTCCTTGTCTTTGGTCAGGAGGTCGCCGTAGCTGTAGCGTAGGAATTTGCGCGAGCCTTCGCTCAGTTGCTCGCGCTCACTGCGCGCCACTTCCGGCGGATACTCCTTGTTGCGGATGGCGGACTGGTGGTAGGGCGGTCCCATATGCTCTGCGAGGTATTTCGGGGAAGCGGCGAAGGGCATGCCGGATTGCCGGGCGATCTGCAGCATCTCATGGTCGAGCCCTTTGCCGTGCATGTCGATCTCGACAGGCCGGCCGGCGGCGGCGACACCCGCGAATGCCTCGCGCCAGAAACCATAATCGCCCTCGGCAATGCCGCCTTCGACATGGACACGGAAGGTCAGGCCGGTGATTTCGGGCACTTCTTTCAGGAGCAGAGTCAGCGCATCGCGGCAATAGGGGGCAAGATTATCGTTGGTGACGCCGCGGACGGTATAATTGGCGCGCGGCACGTCGTCGAAATCATAGCGCTGCGTCCAGAGTGCGAGCTGGAATTCCAGCCCGCGTTTCGCCGCCTCGCGGGCGACGAATTTCAACATCTCCAGATTGGTATCGCGCTCCTCCTCGGAAAGCTCGATGACATCCACCTTGTAGCCTGGAACCTGCAGCAGGAACGGGTAGGGGAAATAGAAATAGACGTCTGATATCCAGGGATTGTGGTAGGGGTAGTTGTAGCCCATGCCGAGCGTCAGGGCGAAGCGGTTGAAGCGGTTCGAGACAAGCATGGTCAGATAATCGCGCCATTGCTGCTTGTCGTAGAACCAGACCTTGTCCTCCTCCTCGCTGCAGAACAGCCGCGCCATGCTGCGCACCCGCGCCGAGGGCTGCTCGACGAGCGGGAAGGTGCCGGCGAACAAATCCTCGCCGTCGGCATAACGAACGCGGTCGGCCAATTCCGTCAAAGCATAGACAAGGCCGCGCTCGTCCGCCCCCCAGGCGAGGATCCGGTTCTCTTCGCGGTGGAGCGCGAAGGATTCCTCTTTCTCAGGACGAGGCGCGGAAATCTTCGGCGGGAAACACTGGGCACCGCTCGCTATTTCGATGTTGAGCCCTGGCCCCGCTGTTCCGGCGATTGTTGTCGCGACATCACGTTTGTCCAGCGTCCGCTTCAGCTCAGCCGTCGCCCAGCGAACGGCGTCGGACCCGGATGCATCGTCGTCGCTAAGGACGATCGTGATGGCTGAAAAAATGCCCATATCAAGAGTTCCTCGTAAGATAAGACTAAGCTCCGCACCGCGGATATGAGGCTTGCGGTCCGGTCGTATCGGATCGCACAGGCGCAAAAACCACTTCACTCGAAAGCGAGGCTCCCGGGCGTTTTGAATTCGGTTGCGACGGAGGGTGGGTCAGCCCCCCCGTCAATTTACCGTCAGGTAATCTTCGTCTTCGTCAGACGCCAATGGGCGTAGCCAGACTTGAGTTCGTAGCCGAGATCGACGTTCGGGGCACGGACAAGCATGTAGCCGTTGTCGCAGATCGGCAGCAGCGGCATGTCTGTCAGGAACTTGACCTCGATATCATGCACGAGTTCGATGCGCTTGTTGATGTCCGGCTCGTCCTGTGCCTTCGCCAGCATATCGTCGATCCCAGGGATGACGACGCCATAGTGGCTGAAATTCGGACCGCCGGAACCGTCCGCCTTGACTTCCGCATCTTTGCTCAACTGCTCAATAATGGCGACCGTCGGAACCGGCGGATAGGCGGCAGAACGCTGGTAGAGCGTGTTGGTGTCCTTGCCCTGATCGGCATGGAACGCGGTATGATCCTTGATGTTGAGCTGCATCTCGATGCCGCCGACGCGTAGTTGCTGCTGGATGATCAGCATGATCGACTGATAGTCCTCGCGTTGCGAGGTGTCGGCCTTGAAGGTGAAGCCGCTCGGCAGGCCGGCATCGGCAAGGAGCTTCTTCGCCTTGTCGGGACTGTAGTCGTACCGCACTTCAGCGGGAATGGTGTCCGCGGTAAAGCCGCCGAGATAGGACGGCGGGTTGATGCCGTAAGTTCTGAGGCCGACGGGGGCAAGTGCTGCAGCGATCTCGTCGCGGTTGATCAGATAGGCCATGGCCTGGCGGACGCGGTGATCGTCGAAGGGCTTTACCTTCATATTGAACGAAACCGTAAAGATACTGCCCGGCGAAGCGACATCATAATGATAGCCGGCGCCGCGTTGCTGGATCGACGGTACCCAACCGGGTGCGCGTACGCCCTCGATCATATGCACATCGCCGGAAAACAGCGCCAGCGTGCGGGCCGTCGTGTCAGCGATGTAGAGAATATGCAGGTCCTTGGTCAGCGGCGCCGGACCGAAATACTCCGGATTGGCCGTCAGCTTGACGCCCTGCGAAGGATCGCTCTCGACGCTCACGAGCTGGTACGGACCGGTGCCGATCGGATCCTTTTCGAAATTCTTGCCCTTCTCGGTCACCGCCTTGCGCGGCACGATGCTGGATGAGAAATGACCAAGGGGGCCGACGAGGAATAGCGGATCGGGTTGGCTGAGAGTGAAGGTGACTTGATAGGGTCCATCGGCCTTCACATCGGCGATATTGTTGAAGAGAACGTGGTTGGCGGCGAGCTGCTTGGGATCACGCAGGCGCTCGAACGTGAAGAGCACATCGTCCGAAGTCATCTCGCCATAGCCCTTGTGCCACTTGACACCCTGGCGGAGCTTGAATGCCCAGGTCTTGGCATCCGGCGACATGGTCCAGCTCTCGGCGAGATTCGGCTGAACCTCATCCATGCTGTCGGGGAAATGGCCGAGCGGCACGTCGATCAGTTGGTCGAAGATGTGGATGATCGCCCATTCGTCGGCGCCCTGGATGGAAAAAGCCGGGTCGATGGTGCGCAGCCCGCGGGCGGCAAAGGCCAGTCTAAGCTCGGTGGTATTCTGCGCCGCTGCCGGCATTGCGAAATTGGCAGCCAGGCCGGCGCCGGCGATAACGGCGGCGGAACGGCCCATAAAGGTACGTCTGGTCAATGTCACGCTCGAATCCTCCTCTATCGAGGCGTCGCATCTCTTCCCTACAAATTTTATTGATTTTTTATTGGCTTAGGTGAGTTGACGAGCAACGCGCAGTTACGGTAGCGCTACCAATTAGGGTCGTCAAGCGCATTTCGAATGCCTGTGGCGAATTTCACAAACCGGCTTTGAACACGGGCCGACCTGCCTTACGATTGGTCTTCGTGCAGAAGGCAAGGGGTCTGCATTCGAGCATTTGGGGGAATGAATTTGCGTAGTCGCCGGACCGACGGCCGTCCTACAATCGCCGACGTGGCGCGCCGCGCCGGTGTCGGGGCCATTACCGTATCACGGGCACTGCGCGATCCCACTCAGGTTTCCGAAGCACTGCGGCGGATGATCGATGACGCCGTTCGCGAACTGAACTACGTTCCGAACTTGAATGCCCGCGCCTTGGCCTCGATCCGGACCGATGTGGTCGGCGTCCTTGTTCCCTCGTTGACCCAGAACATCTTCTCAGACGTTCTGAGGGGTGTCTACGACGGTGTCGACGGCAGCAATTTGCAGATACAGGTCGGCAACACCCATTATAACGAGGATGAGGAGGAGCGCCTGATCGGGCAGATGCTGCGACAGAAACCGGCCGGCATGATCATCTCCGGCACCGATCAGAATGCCAGATCCCGCACCATGCTGGAAAATGCCGGATGCCCGGTCATCCAGATCATGGATTTGACGGACGATCCGATCGACACGGTGATTGGTTTTTCCCACTACGAGGCCGGCCGGGCCATTACGCGTCATCTAATCGAGGCCGGTTATCGCAATATCGGTTTCCTGAGCGGCTGGATGAACAGCCGCTCCCTTGGGCGCCTCGCCGGATTGACGGATACGTTGAAAGAAGCGGGCATGTACAATCCAAAGCTGATAACGCCGATCGTTACAGGCCAGCCGGTGCACGAACACAAGGACGAGAAAAAAATGAGCTTCGCTACCCCGCTCGGCGCCCGTAAGCTGTTGAGCGGCCTTCTGGAAGCCGATCCGCGTATGGATGCCGTCTTCTGTAACAACGATAGCATGGCGCTCGGCGTGTTGTTCGAATGCATGCAGCGCGGCATCCGTGTGCCGGAGGATTTCGGTATTGCAGGCTTCAACGACTTCGACATCATGGAGGCGGCGCATCCTTCGCTGAGCAGCGTGCGGAGCCCGCGTTGGGAATCCGGTCATGAGGCCGTGCTGGCCTTGCGTCGCCGACTCGATGGCGATGAGGCGGGCCCGAAGGTCGTCGATCTCGGCTTCCAAGTCATGAAACGCGGCAGCACCGACCGTCATGGAGGTCTCGCCCGGAATCCCGCCAGGGGAACCTGGTAATATCGGGTATTCCGCCCGATTTTTTCCGCTGAAACAATCTTCCAAAACCTCCTGTCGTCCATCGGCGAATGAAAACATAGCCGTTGACGGCCAAAGACGGTAGCGCTACCATCATCACGTGACGACTTGGTTGATGGCCGCATCCGCTCGGCCTGAAAGGCTGAACCGGATGTCAGACCAAGCCGCCATTCGGGAGGATATTTCAATCGATGGGGATGTTGCAGGCGCTCGGCCGTGAGTGGGCGAGGCATGCCTGTGATCGTGCCCGGATTCATTCGGTCGAAAAGGGAGTGATGGCATTCATGGAGGAGAAGGATCTTCACGGTCGCGTCCAATCCGTAGAGAGGGCTATGATGTTGCTGGAAGTCCTGGGGGAGGACGATGAAGGCAACCGGCTGACCGATCTCGTCAGTCGCACCGGCCTTGCGCCATCGACGGTGCACCGCCTATTGACGACGTTGGAGCAGCGTCAGTTCATCCAGTTCAACCCAACGGACCGCCTTTGGCATATCGGCCGCCAGACCTTTGCCATCGGTTCGGCTTTCGCCCGCCAGCGCAGTTTCGTGGCACCGGCCTTACCGTTTCTGCGTCGCCTGCGCGACCAGTCTCATGAGACGGCCAATCTCGGCGTTGTCGAGGATGGCGAAGTGGTGTTGATCAACCAGGTCGAAAGCCGCGAAATCGCCCGTGCCATCAACCGCATCGGCGGTCGCGTGCCAATGCCGGCCTCGGGCATGGGCAAGGCCATTCTTGCTTCATATTCACAGGACGACATTACGGCTGTCCTGTCGCGCTCCGGCCTGCGCCGCTTCACCGCGAACACGCTGACGCGCCGTCCCGCGCTGGAGGCTGACCTCGAAACGATCCGCGAGAATGGCTACGCCATCGATGACGAGGAATTCGTCACCGGCCTACGCTGCGTCGCGGCTGCCGTGTACAATTACCAAGGCGAAAGTGTTTGCGCGATTTCCGTGTCGGGACTGCCGTCGCGTATTCCGATGGAGCGTATTCCGGTACTCGGGCGGCTGGTGGCGGAGACGGCGCGGGAGCTGACCATCGCTCTCGGTGGGGCGATGCCGGGATAAAGCGGGCACCGATAATTCCCTCTCCCGTCCGGGAGAAGAATTTTCGAAAGCTTATTTCAATCAATTATTTGGTGATTGTGAGGCACCGCCGTCGTTGCCTGGCCTCCGTGCACCCTAACCCTCTCCCCGCCGTGCGGGGAGAGGGGAGAGGTTCCCCGATTTCACCGTGACCAATCGACCACGACGACCTCATGGTCGAGTACGTCGCCGACCTCGATGACGAGTTCGTTGCCCTCGGATTTTGCCGCAACCTTCCGACCACTTACACGCAGTGACACTTCGGCGGAATTGCCTGCGCCGGGCTCCTTCCGCAACCGGACGGTCACCGGGCCGATCGGAAGCAGTTCGTTCTGCCGGCCCGGCACGCGCGAGGTCAGGATGCGATTGTTGAGGTGGATGATCTGCCTGCTATCCTGACTGTAGAGCGTCGCGGTGATGAAGCCATGGGTTCCTTCGAGGCTCAGCAGCGAACGGTCACCGAGCATCCAACGCGCGGCATTGGCGATCAACTTGGCATGTTCGAACTGTTCGTCGCGAGCATAGCATCGGTCGAGGTCAGCGACGAACCAGACGAATTTGCCGCCATTGGCCGTCTCGCGCACGGTAATGGCCGGGAGGTCCGAATAGGGCTGGCGCATCCAGGAGGTTTCCGGCGGATAAATCGGGAAATCCGGAATGTAGGTGGCCAATACCTTGACGTCGTGGTCGACGCTGACGACAGGCAGGTAGCCGCCGAAGGGCAGGGTATCGGTTCCGTCCAGCCCGGCAAGCACAGGATGGCGGCTGCCATCGGCGGCCGGCGCGGTCTTGTCCTTCGGGCCGTGTACCTTGGCGCGGAGTTCCGGGGAAAGACGCAGATAGGTGTGGCGGAAGCTGGTTTCGATGTCGGGGTTTGCCGGCTCCTGAGCGCCGCGGCTGCCACCCTTGGCATGGACGCCGAAGAGTTTCGCCAGAGCGAAATCGGCGCGCTTGTCGCCATATTCGCCGTAGAGGCTCGCTTCCGATGAGGCAATGACCGATCCGCCCTGGGCGGCGAAGGCTTCGACGGCGGCGACTTGAGTGTCCGACATCGCCGCAAGGTTGGGCAGGATCAGCACGCCGAAGCGGCCCGCCGCCTTGCCGATATCGTCGGCATGAACGGGCAGATAGGTGATGCCAGCCCTGTCGAGCGCCCGGGTGGCGCCTCGATAGGGGTTCATCGTGCGATCGTTGGCTTGATCCTGGCCGTGGAAGTTATGATTGTTTTGCGACCAGACGACGGCGACATCGGCCTGCGGCTTGCGGTTGACGAGGATGTCCTGATTGGCCTGATGCCAGGTGAAGATCGGCTCCGCGGTGTTGTATTGGCGCCGGTCCTCGTGCAGCGCGCCGATATGGTGCCACCATGGCTGGATGCCGCCGGCAAAACCGGAGGACGACCAGAGCCGCACTTCGGCCGGTGGCATGCTGGCAAGGCGGAAGGCTGGTGAACCGAGCTGATATTGCGGCGTGCTTTCGGGAATGAGCTTGTCCCAGCCACCGACTTCGTGCAGCCGCTTGCCGACTTCGGTATTGTCCTCGAAGCCGTCTGTCGTGTTGCGGCGCTGATGGTCGAGCATGACGATCGGGCTGCGGGCGAGGATGGACGGCAGGTCGATGAAGCGGTTGTTGTTGTTCAGGACATCGCCGCTGATCATGCCCATCCAGGCGCAATGCTCTCCGCCGGCCTTGGTGGTCACCCTGTTGTTGAGTTCCCAGAGATCTGTGCGCCGCTTGAAGTTCCAGCGGATCCAGAGGCGATAGCTCTCGTCGGCCCAGTCGTGGCGGCGCGGCAGCTCGACTTTTGACCATTCTCGGAATTGCTTGGTGCAGTGTTGGCAGTAGCAGATGTTCTTGCGTGGGATACCGGCCCAACTGTTGTCGGCGAAGCCATCGGGCTGGCTGCGGCCGATGATTTCCTCCATGATTTTCGGGAGGTATTCGCTGTAGTAGGGCGAGTTGATGCAGGTGACATACTTGTCGGCCTGGCGATAGGGTTTGCCGTCGATGTCGATGCAGATCCAATCCGGATGCGCGCGATAGAAATCCTCCGCCACACGGTTGGAGTCCATGCGGGCGATGACCTTCAGCCCTTCTTCACGGGCCGCTTTGACGATCTCGCCGTAGAGGTCGCGTTCGCCGAGCGTTTCGGCGCGATGGTGCAGTGGGAATTCGGAGGGGTAGTAGGCGACGATGCCGCCAGCGTTGACGATTACACCCTGGATGCGCGTCTTGCGCCAATGCTCCCGCCACCATTGCTCGTCATAGCGCGCCGGGTCGATTTCGACGAGATTCGTCTGGGCCCAGCGCAGCGTCGTCTTGTACCAGGGTTCCAATGCCATGGATATCGCTCACTCATGTCTCGGTTGATCTGCGTCGCCAAACTAGGGGAAATCCTGATGCAGTCGTCAGCCTTTACACGAGAATTCCACGATGCGGAAAAGCATCCGCAAACCATTCGATACCGGTCCGGGAATGTGATCAAAGAATCCCATGCATTCAGCGCTGGGCATCGGGAGGAGACGATGTCCGCACCCTGAACAGCCAGGAGGAGGGGATCGACATCATGGCCGAGAATAAGACCGCGGACGATTTGGCGACATTTGCAGGCGAGCTTAGTCGCCGGAACCTGCTGCTCGGCGCAGCGATGCTTGCCGGAAGCGGGCTCCTGCCCGAGATCGCTCGGGCGCAGGGAGCTGCCGAAATGCTCGTCGCTTGGTGGGGGTCCGACGATCGGCACCAGAAGACATTGAAGCTCCTGAAGCTGTTCGAATCCAAGCATCCTGGCCTGAAGATGGATGCGCAATATGGCGGCCTCATCGGCTACCAGGACAAGATTTCCACCCAGTTCGCCGGCGGCAGCGCTCCCGACATCATGCAGATCTCCGATAATCGCGAGGCGCTCATCGCCTCTGGTCGCTTGCTGCAGTTGGACGACGCAATAGCCAGCGACAAGATCAATCTCGTCGATGCCAACAAGAGCGTCGTTGAAACCATCAAGGTCGGCGGCAAGCTCTATAGCATCCCCTGGGGACTGGCCTGTGGCTGCTACTTCCTCGACACGAAAGTATTCCAGGACACCAATGTCGCTTTGCCGGGGCCGGATTGGACCTGGGATCAATATGCGGACAAGGCCAAGGCCATCACCAAGGCGAGCGGCGGCAAGGTCTACGGTTCCGCCGACATTTGGGCGCCGGCCGGAACACGCTCACTTTATCCGTTCGAATTCTTCCTGCGCCAGCGCGGCAAGTCCACCTTCACGACGGATGGCCAACTCGGTTTCGAACAAGCGGAGCTGACGGAGTGGTTCACTTTCTGGGACGATCTACGCAAGGCTGGCGGCGTGCCGCCGGCAGAGATCACAGCAGCCGAAGGCGGCTTCGAGACCTCGCCGATCATCACCGGCAAGGCGGCGATGTATCCGGTCAACAGCTCCATCGCATCATCGCTGCAGGCGCTGACCAAGAACAAGCTCGTCTGCGCCGTCGTCCCCAACGGCATCAACAGCAAGGCGCTGTCCGGGCCGACCTTCGGTGCCTTTATCAATGCCAGCATGCAGGTCTTCGTCAACGCCGCTTCGAAGCAGAAGGATTTGGCCGTCGATTTCCTTAACTTCGTGACCAACGACCCCGATGCCGCCAAGATCCAGCTGATGGCGCGCGGCGTACCGCTATCGGCGAAGGTTGCGGAGTCGATCCTGCCTGATGTCTCACCGATCGAGCAGAGCATGGCCGACGTCATCAAATACACCCAGGACCATACCGCCGCGCCCGGCGTCACCTGGCCGACGACCGGCGGGCAGGTGCAGGACCTGATGCAGCGGTCACACCAGGCAGTAGCCTTCGGCCAGAGCAACGTCGCCGATACCGTCACCAAGTTCTTCGATGAAGCCGGGATCATTTTGAACTGATGTCGTCCTCCCAACGTCAAAGCGACATGCAGGCAGCGCGACACGGCGCGCTACCTGCAGCGCTGGCCTCATCTTCTCCCCTGCAGCGCCCCCGGCAGCGTCGAAGACAGCTCGGCGACAACAGCTGGGGCTATCTCTTCCTCACGCCCTGGATCATCGGCATGCTGCTGTTCCTGGCGGGCCCGACGTTGGTGTCGCTCTATCTCTCCTTCACCAATTTCAACCTGCTGAACCCGCCGAAGTGGATCGGGGCGATGAACTATGTCCGGCTGTTCACGATGGACAGCCGTTATCTCACCTCGCTGAGGGTGACCTTCACCTATGTCGCCTTCGCCGTGCCGTTGAATCTCGCTTTCGCGCTGGCGCTTGCCATGTTGCTCAATTCGAAGATCAAGGGGTTGGGACTCTATCGCGCCATCTATTACGTGCCGTCCCTGCTAGGCGGCAGCGTGGCGATCGCCATTCTCTGGCGGCAGGTCTTCGGTCCGAGCGGCATTGTCGCCCAGGTTCTCGCTGTTTTCGGCATCGAGGGCGCGAGCTGGGTATCTTCGCCTAACTCGGCGTTATGGACTTTGATCATCCTGCACGTCTGGCAGTTCGGCTCGCCGATGATCATTTTCCTGGCGGGGCTGAAGCAGATCCCGAAGGAGCTTTACGAAGCGGCCATCGTCGATGGCGCCGGTCCATGGCAGCAGTTCCGGATGATCACGGTGCCGATGCTGACGCCGGTGATTTTCTTCAATCTGATCCTGCAGATCATCAATTCGTTCCAGGCCTTCACGCCGGCCTTCATCGTCAGCGGAGGCACGGGCGGGCCACTCGATTCCACGCTGTTCTATACGCTCTACCTCTACCTTCAGGGGTTCGGAAATTTCCGGATGGGCTATGCCTCGGCGATGGGCTGGGTACTTCTGATCATCATCGGCGTATTCACCGCGCTGGCGTTTCTTTCCAGCAAATACTGGGTTCACTACGAGGATGAGAGGTAGTCGGAGATGGCAAGCCTTGCAGCAAACCCGGTCAGGATGAGGCGCAAACGCCGGGACAAGCGTTGGCTGTTGCATGTCGTGCTTATCGCCGGCGCCTTTCTGATGCTCTATCCGCTGCTGTGGATGATCGGCAGTTCGTTCAAGCCAGAGGGAGAGATATTCTCCAATCTCAACCCGATCCCGACGAGCCTCGATTTTTCCAACTACATCAAAGGCTGGACGCTCGGCACCGGCGCGTCGTTTTCAACCTTCTTTCTCAATTCCTTCATCGTCTGCGTCGGTGCGATCGTCGGCAATCTGCTGTCCTGCTCGCTTGCGGCCTATGCCTTCGCGCGCATCAACTTCCGCTTCAAGGGCATTCTCTTCGCCCTGATGATCGGCACGTTGATGCTGCCGTTCCATGTCACCGTCGTACCGCAATACATCATTTTCAACTCACTCGGCTGGATCAACACCTTCCTGCCGCTGATCGTGCCGAAGTTCTTCGCGGTCGATGCCTTCTTCATCTTCCTAATGGTGCAGTTCATCCGCGGCATTCCGCTCGAGTTGGAACAGGCGGCGAAGGTCGACGGTTGCAATCGGTTCCAGATCTTCACGCTGATCATCCTGCCGCTGATGATGCCGGCACTGGTGACGACGACGATCTTCACCTTCATCTGGACGTGGAACGACTTCTTCTCGCAGCTTCTCTATCTCAATGCCGAGAAGAACTACACGGTTTCGCTTGGCCTTCGGCAGTTCCTCGATGCGTCGGGGCAATCGTCCTGGGGCTCGATGTTCGCCATGACGACGCTGTCGCTCGTGCCGGTCTTCCTTGTCTTCCTGTTCTTCCAGAAGCGTCTTGTCGAAGGCATCGCGACCACGGGCCTGAAGGGATGAGGCGGCCCCCATGGGCAATGGCAAGGACGGAGAAAGGCAATGACTGAGCGTTTGGTGGCAATTCAGGTCGGTGCGGTGTCCTTCATGGACGAGGGCGTCGAGACAGTACTGGACACGGTTCAGCAGCGGGCCGGCGTCAATACGCTGTTTCTTGCGACGCCGACCTGGGACCGCGCCACCGGCGGCCGGGCGGAGCCGGGCCGGCCGTTTCCCGATCATGGTGTAAAGGCGTATGAGCGCGACTGGCGTGGTGGCAACTATGCCAAGACCCATCCGGAATATTACGCCAACACCATCCTGGGGCCGGCGGGCAGAGCGCCGGAATATCCGGATTGGGACATGCTGGGTGACGTCATTCCCGAGGCAAATCGGCGTGGGATCCGAAGCTTCGCCATGATGGACGAAAGCAGCCACGCGCGGCATCTGCGCAGCTATCCGAATTTCCTGAAATGCCTGGAAGTCGATATCTGGAACAAGCCCGCGCGTCGGCCGTGCTTCAACAATCCCGACTATCGCAATTGGCATCTCGGCATGATCGAGGATTACATCAAGAGCTACGATCTTGACGGCATCATGTGGTCGTCGGAGCGCCCAAGCCCGCTCGATCGGCTGATCCAGGAGCCGACGCGGCAGGGTCTGGGGTTGATCACCTGTTACTGCAACCATTGCAAGGCGCTCGGCGCCGAGCGCGGCATCAGCTGGCGGCGGTCGCAGGAAGGATATCGCAAACTGGTTCTCTGGAATGCGGACATCGCCCGGGGAGCTATTCCTTCCGATGGTGCGTTCGTGACCTTCTGGCGCTTGCTGCTCAATTATCCCGAACTGCTCTCTTGGCAATCGCTCTGGGCCGACGGGCAGCATCAGATGTATCGCGACATCTTCGGCACGGTGCGCGCCTATCGGCCGGAGATGAAAGTCGGCTGGAGCATGCCGCAGAACATCACCTTCAGCCCGTTCTATCGGGCGAGCCAGAACTATGCCGATCTCAGCCATATCGCCGATTTCCTGAAGATATCGGCCTATGACAACGCCGCCGGACCGCGCTTTCATACGTTCATTGCTGGCGTCAGCCGCACGATCTTCGGCGATGCCGATCCGGAGCAGGTCTATCCGTTGATGCTGAAGATGTTGGGTCTCGACGAGGGTCCCTATGGCGATCTGCCGAAGACCGGCTTTTCAGCCGACTATGTCAGGCGCGAGACCAAGCGCGCTCTTGTCGGCGGCGAGGGGCGTTGCGTCATTTATGCCGGGATCGATGTCGATATTCCGGTCGGTCAGCCTGATGACACGGAGATTTCGGGGCCGGCGCTTGGCGACGCCGCCATGATCGATGCCGACGACACGTCGGGTCCCGACTTGAGCCGGACCACGCCCGAGCGGGTCAAGGCGGCTGTACTTGCCGCCTTCGAAGGCGGTGCCGCCGGCGTCGTGCTCGGTCGAAAATATTCGGAAATGCGCCTCGACAATTTGACGGGTGTTCGCGCCGCGCTGGCCGAACTCAACTGACGGCGCATGGCTTTCGGGGCAGCGGAGGCTGTCTCACAGATGACATGGAGAGATCGATGCAGAAAATAGCTCTTGGCAGAACCGGGTTGCAGGTATCGCGGATCGCCCTCGGCGGATATCCCTTCGGCGGGCTCAACCGCGCCAACAATTGGGACCCATGGTCGGAAGAGGGGCGGAAATCGGCGATCGCTACCGTCAACCACGCTCTCGATCTCGGCATCAACTATATCGACACAGCCCCCGCCTATGGCGAAGGCAACAGCGAGAGGCTGATCGGTGAAGTGATGAAGACCCGGCGCGAGGAGTGCGTGCTGGCCACCAAGGTTCGCTGGGACGGCGTCGGCAAGGCGGAAGTAATAGCCAGCGTGCACGACAGCCTGAAGCGCCTCAATACCGATCGGCTCGACATCGTACAATTCCACGGCGGCATGTTCTCGGCGGAAGAGTACGAGCATATCGTCAAGGGCGGTCCGCTCGAAGGGCTGCTAGAATTGCAGCAGAAGGGCGAGGTCGGTTTCATCGGGCTGACGGCGGAGGAGCCCTGGACAGCGCGGCAATTCCTGAAGCACAAGGAGTTCGATGTCTTCCAGCTCGCCTATAACTTCATCTATCAGTCGGCGGCGCGGCATATTCTTAACGAGGCGAAAGAGGAAAATGTCGGCGTCGTCACCATGCGCACGATGACCTCGGGCATTTTCCAGCGCGGTGCTCGTTATCTGGCACCCGATTGGCAGAAGGCGAAGGATCTCTTTCAGGTCTGCCTCGAATTCGTACTGTCGGATAGCCGCGTCCATTCGGCCATCGTCGGCATGCGCTGGCCAGAGGAGGTCGATCTCAACGTCAAGCTGGTCAATGATTTCCATCCGGCTTTCGACTTTGCGCAACTGCCCCGCATGACCGTCGATGTCTATCGCGCGCAGGATGCGGAATGACCGCGGCAAAAGGGGAGGACAGTGAGCCAGCCATGAGCGACAATCGTTTGTTGATCGATGCCTATGCCCATGTCGGCATGCCGCGCTTCCAGAGCGTTGCAGATTACGAAGGTGTCATGGCGCGCGCCGGGATCGGTCGCGCCGTGCTCTGCTCATTCGACAGCAGCCCGGATCTCGCTGCCATTCACACGGCGATCAGCCTGTCGCCGGACAAGTTCCGCGGCCTCGGCGTCCCTCTCGGCAAAGACCGCGAAGAGATGGAGAGCGTCGTTCGCGCGCAGCTTGCGGCTGGATTCAGCGGCCTTAGACTGACGGATGAGGATGTCGTTGAACGGTCATGGCTACTGGACATTCTCGCCGCCGAGGACCGGATTGCCATCGTCTGCGGACAGCCGTCTTCCGACAGCACCGCCCGCGCCCTGCTTGCCAATTTCGAGCGCAATCCCGACGCCATCGTGATCGGGGGACATTTCGCGGGCGTCGATAATCCCAGGATTCTCGCTTATGGTCCGGCTGCGATGCTGTTCGCCCATCCTCGTTTTTATGTCGTCTTCTCCCGGCATGGCGGCTTCCCGCCGGCGGCCGTTCTGACCTGGGCGGAGGCTGTCGTCGCTCGGACCGGATGGAGCCGCCTTCTTTGGGGCTCGGAAGCACCGGTTATGTTTTGGCGGACCGAGACCATGCCTGAGGCGATCGACTGGGTTGGGCGACTGTCGCCGACGCCGGAACAACGCGCGGCCTTTCACGGCGGCAATAGTGAGACGCTCTATTTCAGCCGGCCGGTCACTATCGGGCCACTGGTCCTGCCCTTCGATCCCCGCACGCGGGCGCGGTCGTTTCCGGCAACGCTTTGGGCAAACGGCCTGCCGGTGGAACAGGCACTTGCGGGGCGGATGGTTCACGCCTGGCTTACTGCCGGTGGAGAGGGAAATCTCGGTACCTTTATCGAGGCGCTTCTCGATCGCAGTCTTCCGCCGTTGCCTGAACACGAAAGATAAGAGCGTTTGTGTCTATGCCGATCAGGCCTTGTTTCGACCGCTATGAACAGGTGATTTCCCCCGCCGCCCAATAGCTTGCAGGGGAATACTTATCTTATCGTTTCACTGCACGACGGACACTGTAGATCAGGATGGCGAGACAGCCGACGAGCAGCAGAACTCCGCCGAACAGCGGTGGCAGGGCGACAAGCTTTACTGCCGCCGCAACGGCGAGAACCAGGATCAGCGACAGAGCCGCAAGGCTGCCGTCGTCGATGAACATACCGATAAGTTCGGATATGGCGATGCGGATAACGTTCATTGGGCTGCCTTTGCTGTGGGTTTGCCGGCGGAGCCGCGCAAGCTGCGGACAATGGCGAAGGACGCCAGAGTAACGATTGCGAAGATGGCGATAAGTGCAAGATCAGCGCCCGGCCAGTCCGCACCGATGCCTTCACCGGTCCAGAAGATGCCGAAACTGGTCAACATCAGCCCGACGACGAATTTAAGCGTATTTTCCGGCACGGTGGCGAGAGGGCGGTGCACCAGCAGGCCGATCAGCATGACGAGGATGAAGGCGGCCAGAGCGCCGAGGCCGGCATAGAGCGTCAAGCCATGGGCGCCGCCCACGGCGATGACGATGAAGACCACCTCGACGCCTTCCAATAGCACTGCCTTGAACGAGGCAAGGCCGGCGAGATAGTCGGCGCGCCGGTCCTCGGATTGCTGGCGCAAGGCCGCCGTTTCCTTGGAAAAAGCCGCTTCTTCATCATGCAGGGCTATGACGCCGAGTGAGCGCAGAATGGCCTTGCGCAGCCAGCGCATGCCGAACAGGATCAGGAGAACGCCGACAACGAATTGCAGCGTGGTGATCGGCACCAGCGCCAGCAGCGGGCCGAAGATGAGGACGAGGGCGGCAAGCACCGCGAGCGCGAGAGCAGCACCCGTCAACGCCGGACGCCAGCTTCGCGTGACCCCGACAGCAAGGACGATGGTGAAGGCTTCGACGACCTCGACGAAGGAACCGAGGAAAGAAGCCGTTATGGTGGAAAGGATGGGTGTGAGACTGTTCATGCAATGAATCCTGAGTAACGGATAGGTTTTTGATTTCGCATGATCTTATCCGAAAGCCGGTTACATTCTTCGGATAAGATCATGGTCTAGGCAGCAAGGACCATGCAACGTTCGGGCGGCAGGGAGAAGGTCAGTGGTGCGCCGGCGGGCATGGCTTGCGGCCAGTCGAGCCGGATGCGATGCGGCCCGATATCGATCATCAGGCGCCAACAGCGTCCCTGGAAAGCGCTGGACTGAACAATACCCTGAAGTCGGTTGTCGGGATAGGCATCGGATGGTCGCGCATCTTCCGGCCGAACGACGAGGAGAGCGCTGCCGCTTTGGGCGCCGGCCGTGCGCAACGCTTCGATCGGGGTATTCTCGATCTTGAAGTGGCCGTCGCGCGCCACGCCCGGAACGATGGAGAAGCCTCCGATGAAGCTGGCAACGAAGGCGTCGGCCGGCGCCTCGTAGATCGCTTGCGGCGTATCGAACTGCGCGATGACACCGGAGCGCATGACGGCGATACGATCGGACACCGCCATGGCCTCGGCCTGGTCGTGGGTGACATAGATCACCGTGGTGGCCTCGCGGCGCACCAGTTCCATCATCTCTACCCGCATATCCTCGCGCAGGGCGGCATCGAGGTTGCTGAGCGGTTCGTCGAACAGCATCAGGGCCGGCCGGGCGGCAAGGCAGCGGGCAATTGCCACGCGCTGCTGCTGGCCACCCGACAGTTCCGCCGGATAGCGGTTGCGATAGGGGGCCAGGCGGGTGACATCGAGGGCATGATCCAGCCGCGCCGCCACGTCCGTTTCGGACAGGCGTTGTGATTGCAGCCCGAAGGACAGGTTCTGGGATACGGTCATATGCGGCCAGAGGGCATAGTCCTGAAACACCATGCCAACGCGGCGCTTCTCCGGCGGCACGACGGATTGCCTGCTCCAAACGACGGCGTCGTCGAACTTGACGATGCCGCTGTCCGGATTGATCAGCCCCGCAATGATGCGCAACAAGGTCGTCTTTCCCGATCCGCTGGCGCCAAGCAGCGATACGACCTCGCCGGCTGCGATCTTCAGATCGAGATTGCTGAGCACTGCGCGGCCGCCGAGCGATTTGCAGATATCGGAGCAGTCCAGTGAAGCGGTCATTGTGCATTCTCTCCTCTGGTATTGCGGCTACGGTCCGGCATGAAGCGCCGCACCAGCATCCACGCAATGGCCGCGCCGCCGCCGGCAACCGCCATCGCCAACAATGCGATGGCGCAGGCGAGCCCGTCTTGATCGTGGCTGAACAGTTTCAGGATCAGCGTCGGGGCCGCCGGGCCGCTGAGCGGAATGAGCATTTGCGACATCGGCAGTTCGAAGACGGTGCGGATGAAGGTCAGGAGGAAGGCCGTCACCACACTTAGGAAGACCAGTGGCAGGGTGATGGCGAGCAGGCGCCGAATTGCGCCGGCGCCTTGCAGCCGGGCCGCATCCGTCAGGCTCGGCGCTATCTGGCCGATGGCCGAAAGGATGACGACGAGGCAATAGGGCAAGGCGGCTGCGACATAGCCGGTCACCAGGAGCGAGCCGTCACCATAATGCGGGAACGGCCAGTCGCGGAAGCCGGGCAGGCGGTTCCA
Organism: Rhizobium sp. BK313; assembly: GCF_014193655.1. GTDB lineage: Bacteria > Pseudomonadota > Alphaproteobacteria > Rhizobiales > Rhizobiaceae > Rhizobium. Next base: position 261,446 of record NZ_JACHZQ010000001.1, read on the forward strand.
GACGAGGATGTAGCCGAAGCCGAGGACGATGCCTGGAATGGCGACCGCGCCGAGAGATAGGCCTATGGCGATGGTGCGCATGAGCGAATTGGAGCGGTCGAGCCGGGCTGAGAGAAGCAGGGCGATGCTGCTGGCGATGATCGCCGTCAGGCCGGCATAGCCAAGACTGCGTAACAGGCCCTCGTTCGCCGCCGTGCCGAGGCTCAACGCCGTCTGGACATTGATCAGCGTGAAGTTGCTCCAATCCAGCCCGTGGCCGAGGGTCTGGCTCAATGCCCGGATAGCGACTGCAAGCAGTGGTAGGATCAGCGAAAGAAAGACGACGGCAAGCGCGGCAATCGTCGCAGGCCACCGCCAGAAACCAAGCTCATAACGGCGTGCTGGCCGCGCTCTTCCAGAGATCAAGCGGGGATCGGCGCGGCGGCGCAGCATCCTGTCGGCCGCCACCACGAGCAGGACCAAAGCCAGGAGGATCAGCGCCTGGGCGCCTGCCGAAGCAAAGTCGACGGGATAGTCGCTAGTCGCGGAATAGATGCCGTATGTCAGGACACCGAAGTTCGAGGTTCGGGCGATGGTCGAGGCGAGGCCAAAATCCGACAGCACCTCCGCAAAGGTGGCGATGACGCTGAGGGCGATGGCCGGCGCGAGTAGCGGGCCGTTGATCCGCAGCCATATCTTTAGCGGGGACGAGCCGGACAGCCGCGCCGCGTCCTCGAGCTCGCTGCCGAGCCCGGCAAGCGCGCTGGCGATGATGAAGCTCGCCAATGGGAAAAGGCCGAGCGTGTGGACGAAGACCAGGCCTTCAAGGCCAAAGAAAGCCTCGCTCCAGGACTGCGGCAGAATGCCGAGCTGGGCCAGATAGCCGCCGGACGACATCAGCAGCACCCAGGCCAGTGCCTTGAGATAGGAGGGCGTCAGGAACACCAGCCAGGGCGTGACGGCGATGACGCCGCGCAAGGGCACGTTGCATCGCTGCACGAGGACGGCGAAGGCGCCGCCAAGGGCGGTGGTTGTAACGGCGACTGTTGCGGCCAGTTCCAACGAATTCAGGATCGACTGGAGAATACGCGGCGAGGCGAAGGCATGCGCCAGCGGCTCCAGGCTGAATGCGGTACTGCCGGCCTGGATATCGAACAGCCGCGGCATCACAGCTTGAACCAGTACGAGCGCGAGAGGTAGCCCGATCAGGAGGAGGAACACTGCGTAAATAGCGATCGGCCCGCAGAGGCGGCCTAAGAGAGGCAGCAATTGGTTCGGCGATAAGCGTCCGCTGCTGGAGCCGCGGACGAATGCCGCGGCTCCTTCATGATTCAGAACGGTCATCATGAGCTCCGTTCAATCATGGGACGAAATGATCCTTGTACCATTGCTTCCATTCGGCCTCGTGCGCGGAGGCGACCTTGTCGTCGAGGTGAACGAAGGCGACTTCCGTCTGACGGCCGGGCTTTGCCTTGACGCCCGCAATGACGGGCATGAAGAAGAAGTCGGTGTCGTCGCCGTCCTGCATGGCGGCTTGGCCTTCGGCACTCGTCACGAAGTCGATGAACTTGCGGGCGGCATCCATATGCGTCGTCTTGGCGCTGATGCCGAGACCTTGCGGCAGGGCAATCGAACCCTCAGCCGGGTAGACCGCGATCACGGGTTCGCCACTGGCGATCTTCGCGAAAATGGCGCTGTCCTGGTTGATGCCGACGGAGGCGTTGCCGGTCAGTACGGCGGTGTTAACCTTGCCGCCGCTGGAAAGGCCAGAGAGCGATTTCGTGGTCAGCACCTTGCCGAGCAGATCCTTGCCGGCGTCGATGCCGTTGGTCTGGAAGAAGCCTGCGAGCCACTGATAGGCCGGACCGGAGAGGTTCGGGTCCTTGGCAGCGACTGTGCCGGCGAAATGCGCGAGGTCGGCCCAAGACTTCGGCGTCTTGTCAGCGGCGACTTTCTTGGTGTTCACTTCGAGAGCCGTAGTGCTGGCGCCGGTCGGCAGGAAGGCATGGCTTGCCGGGATCAGCGACTTGCCGAAATCGGTGAAGGCGGCCTTGTCATAGACATCGCCCGGGATCGGCTGCAGGACATGATCCGACGCCATGCGTTCCATCACCGCCGAGCCGTCCAGCCAGACGATATCGAATTGCGGATTGTTGCCTTCGGCCGCGATCTTGCCAAGCACTTCGCCGGTGCTGCCCGGCTCGACGACATCGACCTTGAGGCCGGTCTTGGCTTCGAAGGCCTTGGCGACCTTGCCGCTGAAATCGAGCGCATCGTAAAGGACCAGGTCTGCGGAAAAGGCCGGAGCGGCCATTGACGTCAGCGCTACGCCAAACGCAAGTCCAGCTATAGTTTTATGAAGCATTGCTTTCTCCCGTACTCTTTAGAGAGGATATAGTTATGGCAATTTTATACTATAATTCTTTCTTGAAATATTTATGTCTATCGAGAGTTACTTGATTATTTCTTTTTCTTCGTGCCACGTTTGCTCCATGCCTTGTCGATGGAGCCGCGCAGGACGCTGAGTTGATCGAGACTGTCGAAAGCTGCTTCCCGGCAACGTCCCGCCAGGCCGACGATCATGGCTTCGATCAGCACCATGGTGCCGCCATGCATGGCGAGATGATCGGCCTTGCCACGCGGGATGGGGATAATTTCCGCTACCTTGTCGGCGACGAGTGGGCCGAGATTGTCGCTGATCAGGATCACCGGCACGTCATGTCGGCCGGCCTGGTCGAGCACGACTTCGACTTCGCGGTAAAGCGGCGCATAGGCCATCATCAGAACGGCATCGCCCTTGCCAAGCCAGAGAAGGCGGTCCGCCAAGGCGACCCCCGATGCCGAAAGCGCGTTGGTGGGCAGTCCGATGCGATTGAATTGCAAGCTGGCATAATCCGCCATCGCGCCTGATGGGCCGATACCGAAGACATGACGCCTCGTTGCATCAGCCAGAATATTGATAGCGCGCGCAAAGCTTGCGGCGATTTCCGGACGGCGCAGAACGTCCAGCACGCTTTCGTGGATACCGATGACATGACGAAGCGCGCCGGTAGCATCGTCGCCCGTCTCGGCAAGCGTTCGTTCGAGGCGATTGCCGGGCGACGGCGTTCCGGTCAGTTCGGAGAGCAGGGCCGCACGGAGCGCTGAGAGGCTTTCGAAGCCGAGCGCCCGCGCGGTGCGCACCACGGTCGCGTCGCTGGCGCCAGCAAGTTGAGCGATCTGTGCGGCGGAACTCAACAGCACCGCCTGCTTCTGATCGACAAAGAAACGGGCCACGCGCTGTTCAGCGGGTGCGAGGCCCTCAAGCGCAGCGAGAATCTGAGCGTCGAATGTCGCCTGCGGTTGGGTGTCTGTAGTCATGCCAGTTGCCTATCTCTGCGTAGCAAATGCTACCGATGACGATATAGGTAATGTTTATTACATCAGCATGACAATGATGAGGCGGCGGCGATATCGGATCGCCGCGGAGGTAACCTCGCGATCTCAAGAAAGTTATCGGCAAATCCTTGTCCGCACGCCGCTTAGCCGCTACCGTAGTATTCATTGGAATATAACGCTTGGGAACGACATGTCGCTTTTGGCAGACTATAACCGCCACCGTCAGGCGCAGGGGCTCGGTCAAAGTATTGTCAGCGAACTGACTTTGCCGTCAAAAGCGACGAGTGGACCGATCGGCAGAGATGCCAAGCGGGAACAACGCCGGAAGACGTGGGAGATTTCGCCGACTTTTCATTGCTCGATTATCGGGACATGTTTGACGGCAGCCGAACTCAGGCAATTTCTGGTCAAGTTGGGTGAGCCCGATGCCAGGATGGCAAGCGATCATGTGTTGCACAGTCGCGGCGTGCGGGCGGCGAGCGAGCGCGGCGTAGCCGGAAAGCTGCTCAACAAGGCGCTCGACCGCCGTCATGAGACCATGATCAAACGGTTCTCAAAACTATCGACGGCTGACGAACTTCGCGCGCTCTGGAATGAATGCCTGGAGCAGGGCGAGATATCCGGCGCTTATTGGGCCGTGATGAGCCATCCCGCCACCGATCGGCCTCTCACACAGGAAGTGTTTGGTGAGGTGCATATGTTGTCGCATCTGGTCGGCAGCTCCAGTCGGCTGGATATCGCGCGCCTGCGGGCGCTGCAAATCGAGGTCGATGCGAAGAAGGAAAAGATCGTCCGTCAGGAAGAACGACTTCACGCAGCGGCGAGGGACCGGGCGCGGCTGCAGCAACGGATCGATGAGTTGGAGGAGAGCCTTGTTCGGGTACAAGCCGCAAGGCTTGCCGAGGACGATGTCGTCGAGAACTGTCCCGAACAGATCGCCGTTCTGCACCGGCTGGAGGCGGAGAGCGCGCGGGCAGACGCGCTTGCCGTTCGTCTCGCTCAAGCTGAAGAGCGGGTCAAAGAGCTGGAAAAGCGGGCGGCAGCGCTCGCCCAGCACAATACAGCCTTGCAGCACGAGGCAGACAGCCTGGAGGCCGCTTTTGCCGCAAACGAGATCGACGGCGCCATCGACAATGCGCCGGAGGCGGAGACCGCATCGATCCTCTATGTCGGCGGGCGCCGCAATTTGTTCGAGCGGCTGCGGTTGCTCGCGTCGAAACGCGGCATCGATTTAATGATTCATGACGGCGGCATCGAGGACAATAATTCACTTCTGCCCGGTCTGGTCAGCCAAGCCGTCGCCACGGTCTTTCCCGTCGATTGCATCAGTCATGCCGCTGCCGGCATGGTGAAGCGCCTCTGCCGTGAGAGTGGAAAACCGTTCGTACCGCTGCGTTCGGCGAGCCTTGCGAGCTTTGTTGCAGCAATTGCGGCGCCTGCTCTTTTTACCGACTCCTAGGACGGTGCGGAAAGCCGATCCTGCGATCACGTTTCAGTGCTTCGCCCGCACATGCGTAACAAAATTCGTGTCCGTCCCGTATTATCTATGGGACAGAAAATCGTCCCCTTCATGGGAGGTTCCAGGAATGTTGAACAGACGACTTCTCCTCATCGCGGCTGGCCTCGGTGCGGTCGCGACCCGACTTGGTTTGGAAACAGGCCCTGCCGTTGCGGCCGAGAAATTTCCCGTCACTCACACCGATGAAGAATGGCACAAGTTGCTGACCTCGGACCAATATGCGGTGCTGCGCGAGGAGGGGACTGAATATCCTTTTTCCAGCCCGCTGCTGCACGAAGAGCGCAAGGGCAACTTCGCCTGTGCCGGCTGCCAGCAGGACGCTTTCTCTTCGAGCACGAAGTTCGACAGCGGCACCGGTTGGCCGAGCTTCTGGGCGCCGATCGACGGCGCCGTCGGTACGACAGAGGACCATTCCTTCGGCACGACGCGGACGGCGGTGCATTGCAGCCGCTGCGGCGGCCATCTCGGGCATGTCTTTCCCGATGGGCCAAAGCCGACAGGCCTGCGCTACTGCATGAACGGCGTTGCCATGACATTCCACGAGGTTTCGGCCTAGCCGACGAAAGTTGCAGACTATGGTCCTTTTCGTTCTCGCCTATCTCGGCGGGGTGCTGACGATCGTCAGCCCTTGCATCCTGCCGGTCTTGCCCTTCGTTTTCGCGCGGGCCGGACAACCTTTCCTGAAGAGCACGCTACCGATGCTGGTCGGCATGGCGGCGACCTTTGCAGCCGTCGCGACCCTTGCCGCCGTCGGTGGCGGCTGGGCAGTGCAGGCCAATCAATACGGCCGTTTTGCCGCCATGGCACTGCTCGCGGTCTTCGGCATCATTCTACTGTTTCCGGCGCTGTCGGACTATCTGACCCGACCGCTCGTCTCGCTCGGTGCAAAACTGTCGCAATCCGCCGATCGTGGTAGCCGCGGTGGCGGTTCGACCATAGCCGCGTCGCTGCTGCTCGGCGTCGCTACCGGCCTGCTCTGGGCGCCTTGTGCCGGTCCTGTCCTCGGGCTGATCCTGACGGGCGCTGCTCTTCAGGGCGCAAGCGTCGGCACGACGCTCCTATTGCTGGCCTATGCGCTTGGTGCGGCGACGTCGCTTTGCCTTGCGCTGCTGATTGGCGGGCGGGTCTACCAGACGATGAAAAAATCTCTCGGCGCGGGCGAATGGGTACGCCGCGGTCTCGGAGCCTTGGTCCTTGTCGCCGTCTTCGCTATCGCCTTCGGCCTCGACACCGGTTTCCTGACGCAGGCTTCGCTTGCCAGTACGGCATCGCTGGAACAGGATCTGGTCGATCGCTTCCATGCCCAGCCGGGCGCGGAACAGGATCAGACACAAGGAGGTGCAATGAAATCCGTCGTCATGAACAGTGATGGCGGAGCGATGAAGTCTGTCGTCATGAAGGGTGACGGCGACGCGATCATGAGCGGTAATGCGCCGGTCGGCAATCAAGCCATGATGAGCGCTACAAACGCCATGATGATGCAGGCCAAGCCACAGGCACCGTCGGCCGAACAACTGCCTGTCGAAATGACAACGCCGAATTTTGACGGCGCAATCCAATGGCTGAATTCATCGCCACTCACCGCCGCTTCCCTGAAGGGCAAGGTCGTTTTGGTGGACTTCTGGACCTATTCCTGCATCAATTGCCTGCGCGCCATTCCTTATGTTCGCGCCTGGGCCGAGAAATACAAGGACCAGGGCCTCGTCGTCATCGGCGTGCATTCGCCGGAATTCGCCTTTGAAAAGGATGTCGATAACGTCAAGAAGGCGATCGGCGACTTGAAGATCAACTATCCCGTCGCCATCGATAACAACTATGCCATCTGGCGCGCCTTCGACAACGAGTACTGGCCGGCGCATTATTTCATCGATGCAGAGGGACGCGTGCGCCACCATCATTTCGGCGAAGGCAGCTACGACGAATCCGAACGCGTTATCCAGCAGCTGCTCGCCGAAGCCGGCAAGACCAACGTCTCGAGCGATGTCGTCGATGTCAAGGCAACCGGTGCAGAGGCGGCATCGGATCAGGCGGATGTAAAGTCGCCGGAGACTTATGTCGGCTACATGCGTTCCGAGAATTTCCTAGCCGGCGACAAAGCGGCTAATGACGCACCCTTTATCTATACGGCCTCAACACCGCGGCTGAACGAATGGGGCCTGACAGGCAACTGGACCGTCGGAGCCCAGCAAGCCAGCCTCAATGAAAGCAATGGCAGCGTCTACTATCGGTTCCATGCCCGCGATCTGCATCTGGTGCTTGGTCCCGGTGCCGACGGAAAGCCGGTCCGCTTCCAGGTAACGGTTGACGGCAAGGCACCGGGCGATAACCACGGCGTCGATACCGACGCCGACGGCAATGGCACGGTGACAGGCCAGCGGCTTTACCAACTTGTCCGCCAAAGTGGGCCTGTCGCCGACCATACGTTCGAAATCAAGTTCCTTGATCCCGGCGTCCAGGCATACGCCTTCACCTTCGGCTGAAAATCGAGCGTCAGATGCTCTCGTTTATCCCCGCTCTTACGGCGGGGATAACTTCCTTGGCGTAAAGTTCGATGCAGCGCATCAGTTTCTGATGGCTGAGGGTGCCTGCGCTGTATTTCAACTGGAAACGGCTGATGCCGAGCGTCTTGATGACCGGCGTCAGCTTGGCGGCAACCGTTTCGGGCGAGCCGACATAGAGTGAGCCGTTTTCGATCTCGCTTTCGAATTCGTCGCGCGTCATCGGCGGCCAGCCGCGTTCGCGGCCTATGCGGTCACGCATTGCCTTGTAGCTCGGCCACAGTTCTTCGCGGGCCTGCTCGTCGGTCTCGGCGATATAGCCCGGCGAATGGATGCCGATCGGCTGAACCACTCCGCCCAATTGCGCGAAGGCCCTGTGGTAGAGATCGATATAGGGCTGGAAACGATAGGGGCTGCCGCCGATGATCGCCAGCATCAAAGGCAAATTATACTGCGCCGCGCGAACGACTGACGCCGGACTGCCGCCGACGCCGATCCATGTCTTCAGATGACCGTTCTCGATCGTCGGGAAAACCCGCTGATTGTTGAGCGGCGGCCGGATGCTGCCCTTCCAGGTCACCGGCTCGTTGGTGAGCAGCGCGGCGAAAAGATCGAGCTTTTCCTCGAAAAGCTTTTCGTATTGCGACAGCTCGAAGCCGAACAGCGGGAAGGATTCGGTGAAGGAGCCACGACCGAGAATTACCTCTGCGCGGCCGTTCGATGCGGCATCCACGCTCGAAAAACGCTGGAAGACGCGGATCGGATCGTCGGAACTCAGAACGGTAACGGCCGATCCAAGATGAATGCGTGATGTGCGCCCTGCAATCGCGGCCAGCACGGTCTCCGGAGAGGAGACGGCGAAGTCCTGGCGATGATGTTCGCCGATTCCGAAGAAATCGATCCCGAGCTGGTCTGCGAGCACGCCTTCGTCGATGACGTTACGGATGACCTGTGCATGGGATTCCAGTTTTCCACTCTCGTCGTGGGTAACGTCGCCAAAGGTATCGAGCCCGAATTCGACAAAGCTTGCCGTCATGATCTTTTCCATCGCCTATCGCAATTAAGTTTGGGAGGCATTTACTCGCGTTCTCTCCTGCGAACTACCCGCAAAGTTTCGGAGGTTCCCTTCGAAGAATTCGATATCGCGGCGATGGCGGCATAGGCGGGGAGGATTTCACCCATGAATTCGCCGGGAAACGTTGCGTTTGGCGGAGCTGCCGTCAATATGTCCCGGGCATTCGATGGCTGATGCAAGAAGGAGGAGACGCATGTCAGGGCTGAAAAAAGTCAATCTCACGAAGGCCTTTGCGGCTTTCAGCGAGACCTGGAGTCCGCGGATCGGCGGCGACATCAACGACTTCCAGATCAAACTCGTCAAACTCGAGGGGGCCTTTCACTGGCATCATCACGAAGAGGAGGACGAGTTGTTCCACGTTATCAAGGGCACGCTTCGCATGAAGCTGCGTGAAGAGAACGGCGGCGATATCATCCTGGGCCCCGGCGAGTACATCATCGTGCCGCATGGCGTCGAACACTGCCCGACCGGAGAGCCGACATGCGAGGTCTTGCTATTGGAGAGGAACACGACCCTCAACACCGGCAATGTGGAGAACGAGCGCACGGTGCGTCAGCCGGCGCGACTTTGAACGATGCGGGGCGCATTGCGGTCTCGGCTTAGCGAGACCGCGATTCAAGTTCAAGGCTGGCCGCCATCAATTCAGCTGCGCCAACTTGTTCGGCGGACGGCGGCATTCGGCGAACACGTCCAGGCTGCGGTCATAGACCTTCGTCGCGATATCCATCAGGCCGAGGACGCTGTGGAAGATGTTGTCGTGCGAATGGGTGCCGTCAGCGGCACGTTTTGCTAGGCAGGCCATGTCATAGCCGCCCGTCTTCGCCAGATCGTCGGCCACCCAGACCAGGAAGGGTACATGGGTCTGTTGCGAAGGGGCGATGATATAGGGCGTGCCGTGCAGGTAGATCCCATTCTCGCCGAGCGACTCGCCATGATCCGAGAAATAAACGACTGCGCCGGATAGCGAGCTTGAGCGCTGCTTCAATTTATCGATCACCGCCGAAACGATATGGTCCGTATAGAGGATCGTATTGTCATAGGCATTGGTGATCTCTTCCGGCGTGCAACTGCCGAAATCATTGGCACGGCAGTCGGGCGTGAAGCGGCGGAACTCGTCGGGATAGCGCTGGTAATAAGCCGGGCCGTGGCTGCCGAGCTGGTGCAGTACGAGGACGCTGTCTCCCTTAATGTGGTCTAGCCAGTTGTCGACCTTGTCCACCAGGATCGCGTCCAGGCATTCGCCATCCTTGCAGAAGCGGGGATCGGCCGATGTCGGCAGATAGGTGTAGGGAACGCGGTCGGTGACGTGGTAGCTGCCCGTATCGTTGTCCAACCAGGTCACGTCGACCTTGGCATGGGTCAGCACGTCAAGCAGGTTCTGCGTTTCGAGGCCTTTCAGGTGGGTATATTGCGTCCGCGTATAGACGGAGAACAAGCAAGGGATCGAGGTCGCCGTCGCTGTTCCGCAACTGCTGGTGTTGGGGAAATAGACGACATTCTGTTTCGCCAACTCCGGATTGGTCATCTTGCCATAGCCGCCGAGCGAAAAGTTCTGGGCGCGCGCGGTTTCGCCTGCAACGATGATCGTTACGCGCGGCTTGCCGTTGTCGACCGTGCCGACCCTGTGGGCATCCGTGCCCAAAGGCTGTGCAACGATGCTCGAATCCTTCCGCGAGTCGATGGCGTAGCGCACGGCGCTGGCGATCGGCATAACCGGGTTAAGGGTATCTACCAGATCGCGGTGCGCACGGCCGACGCCCGCGAACGTCTTGTAGAAGCTGGTGCCGGCAATCATGAAGATGGCGACACAAGCGAGGACGACGACGGTGTTATAGGCTAGCTTCTTGAAAACGGGGCGATGGGCGATGCGCACCCAGGCAATTACCAGAGACGGCAAAATACCCGTCAGCAACACATGCGTCGCGAAGCGCAGCGTGATCAGGTGACCTGCCTCGGCGCCCGTCGATACCGCCGCATTGCGGATCATCTCCTTGTCGATGATGACGCCGAACTGATCGTTGAACCACGAGGACACCGACGCCACGAGAACGAAGAAGATCAGGATCGGCTTCGTGACGTATTTGGCGGAAAAAAGCGTGAAGAGCGCCATGATTGCGGCAGAGATACCAACGGCGAACGCGGCGAAGGCGGCAGGGTTAGCGACAAAATAGCCGTAAGCCTTCGTCCAAAACATCCGGTTTGTCACAAGAAGGATATAAAGAGTGGTTAAAAAGCACAGAGTAACGCTACCGATTGCTGGCCGGACGCCCTGTCGGCCAGGCTGAGTACTTTTATCGTTCAATGGTTTTCTCCAAGGCGTTTCCTGCAAGGCGGGTCGGGAAACCGTAAACCGCAGCACGCACAGGACGCGGCTTTGACTATTTAAGCGCGCGACGTTGCCCGCCATTCCTGACATTTACCTGAACAACGCACGCTTTTACACGGCTATTTGGCGATTGTTTGGCGAACGATTCCCGTTATCTGCGCTTTTCGTCGTGCAGTCACGCGGACTTCAGGTCGCCGTCAGAAATCCCGATCATAGCTTCATTCCTAGAATAAGGGGGAAGTCGTGCGGGTTTTGCTGGTCGAAGACAATGCCACTATCGGCAACGCAGTGCAGGATCATTTGCTTGCCGAAGGCTGGGCGGTCGATTGGTCGATGGACCTGAGGTCCGCGATGGCGGCGGTTATTGCCGGCGCTTACGGCGTGGTTCTCCTGGACCTTCGCCTGCCGGACGGAAGTGGCCTGGAACTGCTGAAATACATGGGGACGAAGGTCGATTCCACGCCGGTGATCATCACGTCCGCTTATGACCAGCTATCAGATCAAATGACTGGAATGAATATTGGCGCGGTCGACTATCTCATAAAACCGTTCGGGCTTGCCGAACTTACGGCTCGCATCCGCAAAGCAACGACATCTCCAAGCGCCGGAAAATTGAGGAATCGTCAGGCGAAGTTTCTTCCCAAAACCGGTTGAATGGCGCCGCCACAAAGCTGCTTTCAAGGCTGACGCAGCGATCTGGAGCCGAAGATTTCGAAGACAGTCAAAACGGCTGCAAAAATTACCAGCGACGAAAGCCAACCCAAGACCGCATCGGACAGATAGTGCGCACCGGTCAGAACACGCATCGTCGGCATCATGATCGATACCACGGCGAGCGGTACTCCTAGGGGAAGACGCCAGCGCGGCGGCAGCAGCAGGATGAGACAGAGAAGCCATCCGGCCGATGACGCCTCTCCGGAAATGAAAGAACAATTCCTGAGGCATTTCCCAGCAAACGAGCCTGCCTGAACGAAATCCAGCGTTCCGCCGAAAAGATCGGTATTGCGGGGGCGCGGCCGGCCGGAGAATCCCTTTAGGGCCAGGTTGACGATGAGGCCGCAGCCGAGGGCCAGTGACAACAGCGCCACTATGCACTGGTCGATTTTCGGCGTGCGCCAATGGGATCCAAGCTTCCTCCAGGACAGGAAGGGGACCGCGAGCAGCACGGCGACCGCGATGTAAGGCAAAGCAAGCGTGATGGAGCGCAGGAAGACGAAAAGCCGATCCTTGTCATAGGCAAACATGCCGCAGACCTCGCCGGCCGGATCGGTCGAAGCGCAAGGCGCATTCGTAAAGACGCTGCGGGCGACAGAAAGATCGATCTGGGGAAACCTGTTGAAGAGAAGAAGGAGCAAACACCAAAATACGAACAGCGCGAGGAACGAGGCAAGCGGCTTGCTGAACGACGTCGCATGTTTGGGGTAAGCAGCATAGTCATCATACATCAGGAAACGCCGTCTTCCGTCATCGCACACAGGGTGGGACAATGGTTCGTCGGCCTTCCGCGAAACGCGCTGACGATTCTCGCCCAGCCTTCCCTACGGCAGAAGCCTGACAGTAGCCTGAAACATCAAATGCTTAGGAAACATAGCGGACAGGAAGCTGCACTGATTGGTGTTCTCGCGGCGCTATGGTGGCCCAGCTTGTTTCTTTAAGATATCGTCGATATCGGCGTCTTGCATGATGCGGGCGCGATCGAGCTCGTTGGGAAGGAGACGAGGCGGCAATGAGGAAGAGCTATGGAGGAGGTTGCCATTGCGGTGCCGTCCGTTTCGAGGCGACGGTGGACATCAGCGCCGGCACGGGGAAATGCAATTGCTCGGTCTGCGCGAAACCGCGTCTCTGGACCGTCGACGTTCGTCCCGATGCGTTTCGATTGATCGCGGGCGAAGCTGAATTGATCGACTATCAATTCAATTCGAAAGTCGCGCATCATTTGTTTTGCAGGAACTGCGGCGTGCATGCCTTCGAATGGGTCGATGTTCCCAAATTGACCGGCGAAAAATATTTCAACGTGAACGTCGCCTGCCTCGACGGCGTCGATATCGACGAACTGATGGCTGCGCCGGTCACTTATTATGATGGGCGCAATGATGCCTGGGAGCGCGCGCCCGCGGAGGCGCGACATCTATAGGCCGGCTTGAAACGCGTCCGCCTGACCGTCGGCTCCTCGATTTGCCGTAGCCCTCACTCGCCGGTCTTGAAATAGGCTTCGAGGCGATAGCCGTCGGGGTCGATAATGAAGGCTGCATAATAGAACTGGCTGTAGTCCGGCCGGATACCTGGCTTGCCGTTGTCTTCACCGCCATTGGCGATCCCAGCGGCGTAGAAGGCGTCAACCGCCGCCTGGCTCGGCGCGACGAAGCAGAAATGCAGGCCGGAACCGCGATCCGCCGGGACCGGCCTCTCCACCTGGCTTACCCAGAACTGTGCACGTTCCGCGCCATAGCCGATCGTGCCGTCGAAGTTCGACAGCCGCTCATAGCCGAGCGGCGTTAGCGTCGCATCATAGAATTGTCGCGCTCTTTCCAGGCTTTTGACGCCAATCGAGATGTGATCGAACATAAAACGCAAACTCCTATTGTCCGCTTCCACGGCTTCATGCCTGCCAGGGCTGAGAGTACGTTACCTCTTCAAATTCCAATGGCTTTGGCGTTGGTTCCAACCATCTTTCAACGACCGTTCGAAGTCAATGAAGAGTGCCCGGCGCCCATTTGGAATATTGAGCATGGCGCGCCTTCGATTCTCGACATTCGGCAGGTTGCCCGCGTGTATGCAGAATTGATAGGGTGGTTGTGCTGACGGCTTTCGACGAATTGGAGGCTTTGGCGGGGCGTTCGATCGATCCGCTTCGCCCCCCTGATCGAGTTGGAATCTCAGCCACGCATTTTTTTCAAATCGTCTGTCGATTTCCGAGGGGTTGCTTCGTCGTCGTATTGAGCGAGACAATTCAGCGGCAATGGCGCCAGCGGCTCGCCTCGAAAGGAATGGTCAAATGCGTTTCATGTCTATCATCACTTCCGCCCAAATCGGCATGCCGACGCCGGAACTCATGGAAGCCATGGGTAAGCTCGCCGACCGCGAGATCAAGGCCGGCCGCATGATCGACACCGCTGGACTTATGCCGATGGAAACCGGAGCCCGCGTCAGTATCAAGGACGGAAAGCTCGTCATCGTCGACGGCCCGTTCGTCGAGGCCAAGGAAGTGGTCGGCGGCTACGCGATCTTCGAATTTCAGAACAAGGAGGAGGCACTGGCGCTGACCGTCGAATTCATGCAGCTCCACATCGATTACATGCCGGGCTGGGAAGGGACGTGCGAGGTTCGTCCGTTCTTCACGCCGGATATGGAGAACGTATGCAAACCGCACTCGGCTGCGGTCGCGTGAGGCGAATAGCCGAAAGCGGGGGCGGGCGGCCGTGACGGCCGCCGATGCCCATCGCACGATCCTGGCCGTCTGGCGGATCGAGCAGCCCAGGCTGATCACCAGCCTGGCAAGGATGCTGCGCGACGTGCCGTTGGCCGAAGACCTGACACAAGAGGCGTTGTTGGCGGCCCTTGAACGGTGGCCCGAGACCGGCGTTCCTGAAAGACCCGGCGCATGGCTCATGGCGACCGCCAAGCGCCGGGCGCTGGATCAGCTGCGCCGCCGGCAGATGCTCGAGCGCAAGCATAACATGATCGCCCGGGATATGGACGAGGAGCAGCAGGCCATGCCCGATCTGGACGCTGCCCTCGACGACGACATAGGCGACGAGCTGCTCCGTCTCGTCTTCACCGCCTGTCATCCGTTGCTATCGCGGGAGGCTCGTGTCGCCCTGGCGTTGCGCATGATTTGCGGTTTGACGACAGAGGAGATCGCAAGGGCTTTTTTGCTGCCCGAGGCTACGATCGCCCAGCGCATCGTACGCGCCAAACGAACCCTTTCGCAATCGGGGCTGGCCTATGAGACACCCTGCGGCGAGGAGATCGCACAACGGCTCGCCTCCGTGCTGGAGGTCGTCTATCTGATTTTCAACGAAGGCTATACCGCAGCGCACGGCCAGGACTGGCTGCGGCCGCAACTCTGCAACGAAGCGCTGCGCATGGGCCGCGTCCTGACCTCCATCGCGCCAAACGAACCCGAAGCGCATGCGCTGCTGGCGCTAATGGAACTGAACGCCTCACGCACTGCGGCGCGTACGGACGCAGCGGGCGAGCCGATCCTGCTATTGGAACAGAACCGCGCCCTTTGGGATCAGCTTCAGATCCGGCGGGGACTGCGAGCACTTGCGCGGGCGCGGGACCTTGGCGGTGCGGGCGGTGCTTACGCACTGCAGGCGGCAATTGTCGCCTGCCACGCGGAAGCTCGGACGGCGGACGCGACCGATTGGTCACGCATTGCCGGGCTTTATGGAGAGCTGGCGGCGATTGTGCCTTCGCCGATTATCGAACTCAATCGCGCGGTCGCGGTGGGCATGGCGGAAGGGCCGGAGGCGGGGCTGGCAATTGTCGATCGGCTCGCAGACGAGCCGGCGCTCAGGGGGTATCATCTGCTGCCGAGCGTTCGGGGCGATCTGCTCCAGAAGCTCGCTCGCTACGGGGAGGCGAGAGCCGCTTTCGAGGCGGCCGTTGCACTGGCAGGAAACCAGCGGGAGCGTGATCTGCTGATGCGGCGTGCCGCCGAGGCGGCAGCGCTGTCGTCATGATGGTATTCGCAAGTCGAAACTGTCTGATCGCGGATACCCGCACCCAAAACGGTGCGGGTACTCGCGACGCCGGCTATTCCGCCGCCTGGTAGGCATTCGAACGTGATGTCGATGTCCTTGGTCCCACGGCAGCCAGCAATGTGACCGCGGCAGCCAGTATGGCAATGAAGGCAGTACCGGCGATATAGGGGTTCCAGCCGAAGCTCGGCGCGGCGCTGAAGACCGCCGATGCCGCCGCCAGGATGATGCCACCGCCGATCTGGAAAGAGGCGAACAGCATGCCTGAAGCCAGGCCGGACTGTTCTTCGCTGACGTCAGACAGTGCGGCGACCTGGATCGACGGATAGGTCATCGCATAGCCGACGCCGAGCAGCAGCTGCGAGATGGCGACGAGCACAATCGTATCGATCTGGCCGGCCGACAATACCCAGAAGAGATAGCTGATTGCCTGCAGCCCGACGCCGAACGTCATCAGCAAGGTCGTGCCGCGATTCTGCCCGACCGTGGCGAAGCGAGGCGCGAGGAACATCACGCAGACGCCGCCGAGAGCGAAGGCGAAACCGGTGGCGAATGCCGACCAGCCGACGACCGTCTGGTAATAGAGCGTCGCGATGAACTGGAAGCCGACATAAGCCCCCTGGAACAGTGCGGCGATGGCATTGGCATGGCTGAGCTTGGCGCGGCGGAACATGGCAAGCGGCACCATCGGATCGTGATGGCGGGACTCTACGAGCAGGAACAGCAGGATCAGGATCAGCGCTGCAACGAGCGATCCCCAGGTTGCGAATGCCTGCCAGCCATCGGCTGCGGCATTGGTGACGCCGAAGACGAAGAGCAGCAGGCCTGGGGTGATCGTCAGGGCACCGGCCCAGTCGAAGCGGGCGCGCGCGCCGCTTCGCTTGTGATCGGCGGGCAGGACGAGCGGGGCAACGATGAGCGCCAAGATGGCGACCGGTGCACCCATGACCAGGGTCGCGCGCCAACTGATGATGGTTGCCGCACCACCCAGCACCATGCCGAGCACGAAGCCGGCAGCACCGGTGGAAGAGAATACGCCGAGCGCCTTGGCGCGGGCGCTGCCTTCTCCGAAGACGGAGAGCAGCAATGCAAGGGCTGCCGGTGCGGTGAATGCGGCGGCAATGCCCTTGATCAGGCGTGCGGCGATCAGGGTCGGCGCGCTATCGACGAAGCCGCCGGCAATGCTGGCGGCGGCAAATACGCCGAGCGACCAGAGAAACACGCGGCGGTGGCCGAAGAGATCGGCAACGCGGCCGCCGAGCAGCAGGAAGCCGCCATAGCCGAGCACATAGGCGCTGACGGCCCATTGCAGCGAGGTCGCCTGCATGCCGAGTTCTTTCTGGATTGCGGGCAGGGCCACCCCAATGGTGGAGACGTCCATGGCGTCCAGGAAGTTGGCGGCGCAAAGCAGCAGCAACGCCAATCCGGCCCCGCTTCGGGTAGTGGAAGAAGTCATCGGGATCGTTCCTTTCTATGCTGCCGCCTCTTGGGAGGCTGAGAGCGGCAGGGAACGAGAAAATGTACAGCTTCGAACCCTATTGCAAATTGATAGTAACCATGTCAGGTATTACTGGCGATGATGAATGATGCCACACTTCGAAAGATCGACCTCAATCTGTTGCTCGCCTTTTCCGTGCTCATGCAGGAAAGGAATGTGAGCCGTGCTGCCGAGCGCTTGCTGCTCGGCCAGCCCGGCCTGTCTGCTGCGCTGCGCCGGTTGCGCGAGACACTTGACGACGAATTGTTTGTGCGTGTTGGGCGCGGTTTGCAGCCGACGCCGCGCGCTCTTTCCATTGCTCCCGCCATCGAAGACGCGCTTTCGGGTATCGAACGCGCCATCCGTCCACCGACCGCCTTCGACCCGGCAAGCTGGCAAGGCGAGTTCCGCATCGGTATGTGCGACAATCTCGAATCGGCCTTTTTCGGTCCGCTGATCGCGCGATTGCGCCTGATGGCGCCGGGTTCGCGCTTGATCGGCGTGGCTTTTGACAAGCGCGACGCGGCGCGTTTGCTGGATGAGGGTGCGTATGATTTCAGTGTCTCGGTGCACGAGGAGCCGGCGTCCTGGCATATTCGCGCACCGTTGTTCGAGCAGGCATCGGTCTGTATCTACGACCCTCAGCAGTTAAGGCTCACAGCGCCGCTCAGCCTCGAGGATTTCGCCGCGGCCGCTCATGTCACCGTGTCCTTTGAGGGCAATACATCCAGCAATGTCGATGTCTCTCTGGCCCGCACCGGCCATCGCCGCCAGGTGGTGGCAACCGTGCCCCGCTTTTCGGCCTTGCCGACGGCTTTGCGGGCAATGCCGGCCATCGCCACGATCCCGGAATCGATTGCGCGCTGCATGGCTCAGCTTCATGACCTGACCATTTCGGAACCGCCGCTCGATCTGCCGGCCGAACAGGTGACGATGCTCTACCGGCGTGTCGACCGGACCGACAGCCGGGCCGTGTGGTTCCGCCGACTGTTCGTGGAAATCGCGGCAGAGGCATTGGAAGCTTCCGGATGCCGCATGGGTGTTTCCACCGCCGCCTGCTGCTTCGATCAGGTTCATTTGGCCGAGGCGGTATGAGCCTTCGAGAAATTCGACACACCAAACGTCTGCTTTTGCGAATGCCTGCAGAAGTGGATCTCGATTTCGTCACCGCGCTCTTTGCCCGCCGGGAACTCGTCGCGCATCGGCCTGATCCGACGCCGGATACTCCTGAAGAGAGTGCCCGACGTCTCTCTCGTGACATGGATCACTGGCACAATCATGGTTTTGGACGCTGGGCTGTCGAGGTGGACGGTCGGCTGATCGGCTTTGGCGGCGTGACGGTGTCGAAGGAGTTTGATGGTCTCAACCTTTCCTATCATCTGCACCCGGATAGTTGGGGGTACGGCTTTGCGACCGAATTGGTGAAGGAGGCTTTGGCCTTTTCATTCAACGACTTGCGTGCGGAACGGGTGATCGGCCTCGTCCGTTCAGTCAATGCCGCCTCCAGGCATGTTCTGGAAAAATGCGGCTTCACTTTCGAACGCGAAGTCATGTTGCACGGCGCGCCGACCAATCTCCTTGTACTCGACGCATCCCATCAAATGGTATGATCTCCAAATGGCTGTTATCCTGCCCATATGGGCGTAGACGAATTGCAGGCTCTTCTTTTTGCGCGTCCCATTCCACAATGGGTACGATAATTCGCGCCACGCGTGAGAGTGCAAAGGGGAGACCGCGATGACGGAAACTCGTCTGACAGGGGAAGACGCGCCCAATGCGAGCGTTGGTCAAAACGTGATCTCCGGTTCCGGTGCCGGACATCTCGCCCTGGTTCCCACGTGGCTGCCGTTGGATGTTGCCCCCGCCGCGAACGTCAATTCCGCTGGAAGCGGCGGCGACGGAATTGCGACCGGCCTGATCAGCAGCAATCCCTTGGCCATCTTCGTGCCATCCAACGCAGCATTGGCCGGTCCTCATTCGACAGTGAATGCCTACCAGGGCAATGATGCGTTTATGAATCAACACGTTACCGAACTGTCCGGTATCGGCGGCAATGGCGGAAGCGGCAATGTCGCGATTGGCGGAACTGGCGCTACCGTCAGTCATGCCGGAAGCGGTGGTAACGGCTTGTTTTTCGGCGGTATCGTGAGCTCGGATGTTGCCGTTTTCGCTCCGGTGAATACCGCCGTCGCCGGCGGCCCGGGTTCGGTGGCTCATTCGGAACAGGTGAACAACGCTGCATTTCTGCAAGGCGCAACCCAGATCGGCGGCATTGGCGGCTCGGGTGGCGACCATAACGTGGCTGCCGGGGGCGGGTCCTTCGAGAGTGCCGCTACACACTCTGGAAATTCTCTCATTCTCACCGGCGACAACTATGCGGGCCATGGCGGCGACGGCCACTTTATAGGCAGCATGATCGATGTGAATCTCGCCATTTTCTCGCCAATCAACATCGCGGTCGGTGCTGCCGGCGGCTCGGCGGAAGCCCATCAGACAAACAACGCGATTTTCGACCAGGGCGGTGTCCAGATTGCGGGTATCGGCGGTGATGGCGGTGGATTCAACATGTCGTCGGACACGATCTTCACTGGAAACAGTGTGGGCGGCGGTGGCGGACACGGATCCGCGAACGGTAGTTTGGTCGACGTCAGCATTGGATATTTTCATCCCATCAACATCGCCGTTCCTGCCGGCGGCACGGCCGATGCCCAGCAGATCGACCATGTCCTCACCGATCAGCATACGCTGCAATTGGCAGGCATCGGCGGCCATGGCGGCGAGGGCAACCTGACGGATGCCCATTCGGCCCTCGTCGACGATATCCTCAACTTCCTGCACAGCTAGAGGCGTGTGTTCGCAGGAACACACGCAGGTCGCTCCAATCCCATTCCAACTCTCAATGAAGCATTTGTAACGAAAGTATCGTCTCCGTCGTGGAGCCGTGCGCTCGCCATTCTCTTTTTTTGGGAATGACCTGAGAGTGGCGGGCAAGATGCTCTGGATTCAAAAGCCCGGAGCGTCCTTTGTGCGTTGATTTGAACGCAAGACGCTGTGGCGCCTGGGTATAACCATTTGGGATACATCCTCTTTCCCGGCCATACCCCACCCAAAGGGGCATCTCCGAATATCCGGCTGGTTCATCGGTTGAATCGCGAGCACTGTTTATGAGCGGTTTTCTTGCCTGGTATTGACATACCGGGTATCGGGCCGTGGGAGACATCCGGACCGAATAGGAGAGGAGTCAACTATGTCTATTCCACAGATAAATGACACGATCAAACTCAACGATTCCGACGCGGGCAATGCAAACGCCGGCAATGGCGGTGATGGCTATGGCAAGGGGGATATCCACTACGACCCCAGTGCATACATTAAGAACTCACAGTACGTCGACGGCGCCCACACTGATCTGCACAATGGCGATCATGTCTGGCAAAAGGCCGACTGGGACGCCGGTGGTGGCGGAGCTGGCGGAGCTGCTCACGCTCAGAACGGCTTGCTTGCCGTACAGACCGCCTTGGGTGGAGCTGGCGGCAGCGGCACATCGAACGGCAGCCAAGGCTCGCTGAGCGGTGGCGACACGGCAGCCGTTGCGGCAGACACGACCGCCACGCAATACAACCCGTCGTATGTCATTCAGAGTGGCACCATCCTGTCCGGCGTCGGTGGCGACGGCGGCAATGGCAACACGGCTAAAGGTGGCGATATCACGGCCGCGTTGGTTCATATGGATACCACAACCACAGCGGTGTCGAACGCTTTCGATCATTTCGACAATACTTTCGGCACCATCGACGTGCACCACCTCGGTTCATAATCGATTATGCCAGCCGGCCCGTGGATTCGGGTCCTGAGGATCGCCGGTTCCGACTAGCGATCCTCGTATTTATGACGATTCGATTAAGCATTCGCCTTGTCATAATCCAGAGTTGCGAGATCTGATGATGCCGACGAGTCTTGCACAACCCCAGCGTCCGCAGACTCAACTGGTCATGGCTCTTCGGGCCTGCGCCGGAGCCTTCGGCTTGGTTTTCCTCTATAGCTGCGGCTACAATCTCTTTCTTCTCGCGCCTTCTATCTATCTCTTACAAATATATGATCGGGTGCTGTCGAGCCGTAGCGCCGATACGCTGATCATGCTGACGCTCATCATCGCCGTTGCTGTTGTGGTGGGGTCCACCTTGGATATTGTGCGCAGGGCAGCGCTTTCGCGCATCGGCAGTTGGCTGGACCACCGATTGCGCCCGTACGTTCTGAATGCGTCGTTCGAATATGCATCCCGCGCCGATAGCAGCGTGGCGGCCGATTGTTACCGCGACCTTGCCTCGCTGCGCCAGTTCCTCGATTCGCCGGCAAGTGCGCTCCTCTTCGATGTCCCCTGGGCACCGGTATTTTTGATGCTGCTCTTTCTCGTCCATCCCTTGCTGGGTGCGATCGGCCTCATTAGCGCAGTCGCTCTTCTGGCGCTTGCTCTGCTGACGGAGTTGGCGACGCAGCAACCGATCGCGCAAGCGAATCTCGCGCTGTCGAGGAGCTACGTGCGGCTTGCGACGGCCCTTAGATATATTCAGGTGATCCGCGCCATGGGGATGCAGGACGGCGCGGCGCAAATCGTCTACCGCGATGCCGAGGCGGCAAGAAGAGCGCAGGACACCGCCATGCATCGGACCGAGATCATTTTGGGATTCTCGAAATCCATCAGGACGTTAACGCAAATTCTTGTCATGGGAGCAGCCACGTGGCTGGTTCTCGGAAATAATAGCAGTCCGGGAATCATCTTTGTCGCTAGCCTGCTACTCGGCCGCGGCCTTGCGCCGGTCGAGGGCGCGATCGGCGCGTGGCGCTCGTTTGCGTTTGCTCGAAATTCCTTCAATCGTCTCAACAAGATGCTGATCGTGGTTTCTTCCGAAGACGATGCGCGAACGATTCCCACCCTAGAGCCCAGCGGTCTTATCCTGGACAATGTCAGTTATGTTCTACCGTTTGCCGATCGGCCCATATTGAAAGGCGTCACGTTGCGGCTTGCGCCAGGTGATTGCGTTGCGCTCATCGGCCCGTCGGGGTCCGGCAAGTCGACGCTTGGCCGTGTCATGGCCGGCGTCCTGCGCCCCACGACCGGATGTACGCTCCTGGGCGGCGTCGACATATCGGCGCTGCGCCTCTGCAGCAATATGCATCATGTCGGCTATCTGCCGCAGGATATAGAACTTTTCGGCGGAGCCATTAAGGACGTCATCGGGCGACTGGATGGCACGGACCCAGCCAAGGCTATCGAAGCGGCAAAACTAGTCGGATTGCATGAAACGATCATGCGGCTGCCGCAGGGATATGAAACCGACATCGGCGATGGGGGAAGCTTGCTGCTTCGCGCTCAGCGGCAGCAGCTCGGATTGGCGCGAGCCGCCTACGGAAATCCTGAGCTTGTGGTGCTCGACGACCCAAATTCCAGTCTGGATTATGATGGCGAACGCATCTTGTTCAACGCGATCGAACGAATGAGATCCAGGCGAATGATCGTCGTTATCATTACCCACCGGATGGGCGTCTTGCCCGTCACCAACAAGATCGCCATCATCCGCAATGGCATGGTCAATGCGTTTGGAGAGAGCGAGCAGATATACGATACCTACCTTCGCCCTCCGTCGCCGACACCGACCTTGGAAGGAAAGGCTGCGCCATGACTGCTCTTCCTTCCGGCGCTTCGGCCAAATTTGTAAATACGTTAAGCCCAAGCAGCCGACCTGCCCAAAGATTGGAGGCTGCCAAGAAGCTCCTGAGCTATTCACCGGTCCTTGATGCGGATTTCACGAGGTTGGCGCCGCCGTCGCCGATGCCGGTGCTGCGATCGGTGAAGCGGACGGGCAACCTGTTGATCTGCGTGTTTGTCCTCGGTTTCGGAATATGGTCTGCCTTCGCCCCTCTCAAGAGCGCTGCAATTGCCGCCGGTGTCGTGGAACCAGAGTTTAGTCGCAAGACCATCCAGCATCTGGAGGGCGGGATCATCCGGCAAATACTCGTCAAGAACGGCGATACCGTCACTTCGGGGCAGGTTCTGATCGAACTCGACGATACGAAATCACGTTCCGACCGCGACAGTATTCAGGGACAGCTTTGGGACGCCGAGGGGATGCACGCGCGCCTGCTTGCCGAACAGAGCGATAGCGACCAGGTCACCTTTCCACAGGACCTCCGCGCGTTGATGAACAGTAATCCCGTGGTCAAGGCCATCATCGTCGGGCAGCAGACGATATTCGAGACGCGCCGTCAGGTCATGCAGTCCGAAATAGCGATCACGCAGGACAAGATTAGGCAGGTCCAGCAGGAAATCATCGGGCTCGGCGCGCAAAAGGCCTCGCTCGCCGACAGGGCCGAAATCTCGCGGCAGGAGTTAGAATCGGCCGCGAGTCTCGTCACCAAAGGAGCGGAGAGGAAGGGCAGAATTTTCATTCTGAACCGCGAGAAGGCTGACATCGAGGGTCAGGCCGGCGAAGTGGACGCTCAGATATCGCGCGCATATCAGGTGATCAGCGAGGCGCAGGGCAATCTGGTAAAGCTGCAGAGCGATCGGTTAAATGAAGTCGCCCAAGGTCTGCGCGACACTGAAGGCCAGATCCTGCAGTTGAGCGAACGTCTGCGGGCGATCGACGATCAGCTTGCCAGGACCGAAATCCGGGCTCCTGAGGACGGGGTGATCATGGACCTGCGCATTCACACGGCAGGCGGCGTGGTCGGCGCGGGCGAACCGCTTGTCGATCTGGTGCCGCGCGACGCCCCTCTTGTGATATCGGCACATGTACGGCCGGAGGATATCAATTTGGTTCGCCCGGGGTTGGAAGCGCAAGTTCATCTTCTACCTTATAATCAGCGGCGGGTTCCGCTGCTAAAAGGTACAGTGGACTATGTGTCCGCGGATCGCCTTGTCGATAAGCAGACCGGTCAGGCCTATTATGCGGCGACGATCCGTGTGACAGACGAACGGTTGGCGAAGATGCACGATGTCGCACTGGTTCCGGGCATGCCCGCCCAGACATTGATCGAAACGGGCAAGAGCAGTGTCGCGTTTTACGCAATCAGACCGCTTCTGGATAGCTTCAACAGAGCGTTTCGCGAAGACTGAAGCGAACTCCGAAGCATACGGCTTGGAAATGCGACGCGAATATGGATTGGTACTCCCACCATTCCTTCCCGGCGCCTTTGAATTTCTAGCATGTCGCCGTCGAAGGGACGCAGTGATGGGTAAGAGAAAATTCAACGACGAACGGATCATGGACATTCTGAAGGAACATCAGAGTGGCATGACGGTGACGGATGTCTGCAATAAATACGGGATCAGCGAGCCGACCTTCTATCGGTGGCAATCCCTGCAGCTCAAGAATGTCGGCTTCGACGTCAAGAGGCTGAGGGCTTTGGAGGAGGAGAACCGAAAGCTCAAGAAGCTGTTGGCCGAAACCATGCTTGCAGCGGCGACGTTGAGCGAAATGCTTGAAAAGACATCCAACAAGGAAAGCGCGTAGTTTATGATGCCGTCGCATCATGCCCGTTGGTTAGCCGATAGCCCAAACGGGCGACCACCTCGGTTCGGTTCTGCACTTGCAGCTTGCGCATAATATGCTGCACGTGCATTTTCACGGTGTGGCCTGACAGGTTGAGCTTTCCCGCGATGACTTTATTCGAGCAGCCGCGCTGCAGCTCGGCAAGCACATCCGCTTCGCGCGGCGTGAAGTCGGCAAGCTCCGGGCCATGCGCACGCGCCTCTATCACCCTTTGATCGCCATCTTGAGAGTCGGTGTGCCTGGTTGAGCCGTTGGTAAGCATGTCCAACGGCTGCGGGCAGAATATACCGCCTGCAAGAACGAGCCGCAGCCCGGCAAGAGCGATCTCTATGGGAATGGAGGTCGTGAAGAAGCCGCGAATGCCCATTTTCAGCGCCTGAGACGCGATTGAAACGTCATCCGTACTCGATAGCAGTGCGACGGGCGCGTCGGGAAAGCGTTCCGCGATCGCCGTGAGATCATCAAGCAGACAAGCACTCTCAACACTTCTGCCCGCCAAATCCAGAGCGATCAGACGAACATCCATTCCAAGAGCCCTATCAAGACTCTCAGTAGAGACCATATCAACAAAATCCCAGCCGGCGAGTTCGTGCTCAAGAAGCTTCACGATAGTCGTGCGGGCAAGTGTATGGTGGTCTATGATGATCACCGTCGGCGCATCGCGACCTATTCGGCGTTTCATTCGTGAACTGATGGACACGTGTCGCCCCCCAAGGATAAATGCGTTCCATCTCGGCGCGAATATTATACCCGTTATTGTGTCATGTCATGATAAAATGGGGATTAATCCGGCCGCAACCCAATGTGGCGAGATGTAGGGGTGCCCTAATCACAACCATCCGGAGCGGCGCTAAAAACCCATCAATTGTCGGGGGTGCTTGCTGCGCCTTTTCAGGATGCCGTTGCCTCGGATATCGGCAACCTGAAGGAGGTGATGGCAGTCGCGAGACAGCACTTACCGCGATGTGAATTCGAGGTGATTGATATTGAAATATAACGCGTGTTCGGACCGTCCGGCGTAGTCCTGGCGAGCAGGTGACTTCAAGAGCGGCAGGATCACGCATCCCGGATCCGCGTCCAATCCAAAATTTGATGGTGAGGGAGGCTGCGGTTCAAACGCCGTATGGATGGTTTATGCGAGCTAGTCATCTTGCTCCAGTCGTCGGAGAGATATCCTTTGCGAGCAACCTGGATTGCGTGCTGGAAGGTAAGAATCCAGGCCCACCCTCTCAACAAGCCTATTAAACTTTGATCGATATCCGATCAATTTATCCGTTGAGGCCGTGTCGGTCTTTCTCTCTCGATGCGGAGAGCTTTCAGAAGCGCGGCCTTTTCCAGGCGCTCGTCTACTTTACCAGTCGTGATCTCGCGAAACACGGTGTCGGTTTTCTCGCTCATCCCACAATGAGAATGTCCTCTGACTTTCAAAGTTCGACGATTTCCATCTCTGGTCATTGTGATTAAATCCTATGTCTTGAGGTCTGAGAGCATTATCCTGGCCCGCCGATGTGCAGTGCCATCGACTTACCGGACTTAACGGGAACGCTGTTCTCGTTTGCCCCAGCTATCTTCTCCCAAAAGAGGGAGCGGATATGAATTCGGCTGTGCTGCTGGAAAATAGCTGGTCACGGAAGACAGCGTGTCATCCGCCATGGGCTCGGGTTTGTGGTTCCCAAGCAGCAGTGCCCATATAATGATTGCCGATGCTGCACCGTGCGCTCTTTTCGGATGCAGTGCAACATCATTCCGCAGCAAGCATTGATGCCACCTTGAGCAAGCCAATGTTCAGGGGCCAATGCGAGGCGGGTCATCAATGCATTACGCATGGAATGATCTGATGTCGGAAGGAGCCGCGGACGCATTTCTGAGCCATGTGGCGCCCCAATAGGAACTTAATCTAAGCGTATAGTGTTTCATCGTTTGGTTGAGATGGCATCGCGGTAGAAGAGTCGCCTGGCCCATCATCTTTCCGAATTTCGATGAGATGCGCCCGCGTCGCCGGCAAGAGCGATGCTGCGGGTGTGTTTTCCATTTGTCCTGCATCGAGGCAGGTCCCGGCTCGACCCTTTGGAGGTCTTCGCCATGTCAACACGCACGACCGAGACTGTTGTCCATTTCTCGTTGCCGTTCAGATTGCCCGACCTGGATGAAATTCAGCCGGCCGGTGATTACAAGATCGAACAGGATGAAGAACTGATCGAAGGCCTATCACGGCTAGCGTACCAGCGCGTCGCAACGTTTATTCATCTACCGGCGATTTCCGCCGACACAAGGACGCGACAAGTTCTGAAGATCGATCCGAATGTTCTTGAAAAATTGTTGGGCGCGGCGGCGTTTCAGCGAGAAGGCGGTGCGATATGACCGCGCTCACAGACCGCGAGAAGGCATTGGAGGAAAAGTATTTTCTGGATTTCGAAATGGCCTTCAAGGTCAGGTCTCGGCGCGACAGGCTTTTGGCGCAGTGGGTCGCGGGCCGGATCGGTCTCGTCGACGTTGAAGCCTACGTCGCAGAAATCATCAACGCGCGAATGACTGGAGGCAACGACAAAGGCGTGTTGGATAAAATTCTTACGGACGCTCAGGCTGCAGGTACGAAGCTGGTCGAGAGCGAGTTGCAGGAAAAAATGCAGGCGCTCATGCTTGTCGCGGCGGGGCAGCTTGAAGCTGAAAATCGTCGCGTAGGTCCTTTGGTTAGCGGTTCGCCGGAGCTTGGGGGAAACCTATAGTCGCCAGCGACACTGCTGGACACGGCATATGCCTTCCGTTTGTAGGCAAAGGAGTTCTCAAATGAGATTTGAAATCCTCTCAAAGTTCCGGACAAACTCCATAATCTTCTTCATCGAGACTTCCATTCTCGCATCCCTGTTGTTCTCAGCAGTCATCATAGCGCAGCGCGCAATATCCTAAGTTCTCACGTTCGCGAGAGGAGATATTCGACGATTCGCGTCTCGTGCGGCAGCGGTGTAGGATTGCGCTCGCCCAGCATTTTACGGCTCGTCAGGAGCGAATGACCATTTGGCGACGGCAGAGCGGACAGCATCATCTCATGACTCTCTTTTCCGTTCGGCATATCACGACATACCGCTACTTCCGTGAGGTTGCGTTCGGGGAGCACAGGCTGATGTTCCGGCCTCGCGACAGCTTCGATCAGCGCTTGATTGGGGCATCGCTGGTGACCGACCCACAGCCTCGCCAGGTGCGCTGGATCCATGATGTCTTCGGCAATTGTGTTGCGATCGTCGATATTTTCCGTTCGGCTTTAACACTTCGATTCGAGTCATGGATCACGCTCGATCATACGCCGCAGGTCGGTTTGGATCTTAAAATCGACAGTGCGGCTTTGAACTATCCCTTCAGCTATGATGAGGAGGAGCTTCCGGATCTCGCGCCGGCGATGCTACGCCACTATCCGGATCCGAATGATGAGGTCGGGCGATGGGCGCGGCAGTTCATTCGCCATGGGCGGCCGACCGAGACCGGGCATCTGCTCATGACGCTTTGCTATGCCATTCGCGAAAGCTTCTCCTATTCGCGTCGTTCCGAACACGGGACGCAGACGCCGCTCGAGACCCTATTGCTTCGCTCCGGGTCCTGCAGGGATTTTGCTTTGCTGATGATGGAGGCCGCGCGCGCCCTCGGTCTCGCAGCTCGGTTTGTCACGGGCTACATCTATGTCCCGGACCGCGATGGCTCCACGACCCTTGGCGGTGGTGCGACGCATGCATGGTGCCAGATCTATCTTCCCGGTGCCGGTTGGGTGGAATTCGATCCGACCAACGGTATCGTCGGCAATCGGGATCTTATTCGTGTTGCGGTTTCCCGCGATCCCAGTCAGGCAGTTCCATTGAGCGGCAGTTTTGATGGAGAGGCGGCCGACTTCGACACCATGACCGTGCAGGTGAATGTAACAACCGCATAGGCGCGCCCATGAAGTCGTGCGCTTGGGGAACCGTCCATCGTTGACGGCGTTCAGCAATAGGCTTCGAGACGGAGTTTCAACAAGGAACACACGATGAAAATACGCGCTGGGTTTAATATCGGCTATGAGTGCATACAGCCGACGCCGATGCTGCTCGTCTTGAACATTCACCCCTCCCGCCGCGTCGATCTGCTCGGTGAGCAGGTGCTGATGTTCGACCAGCCGATCGAGGCATTCAGCTATACCGATGTCTTCGGCAATGCCTGCAGCCGGATCGTGGCACCGCCGGGGCCGATCACGATTTCCACCCAGTTCGAGATTTACGACGACGGACAACCCGACGTCATCCCCGAAAGCGCTGTGCAGCATGCCATCAAGGATCTGCCGAATGACGTTCTCGTATTCCTGCTGGGCAGCCGCTATTGCGACACAGACAGGCTGGCAGATTTCGCCTGGGCGAAGTTCTCGTCTACGCCGCTCGGTTGGTCCAGAGTTAAAGCCATCTGCAATTTTGTCCACCATCACATCACATTCGATTACATGAAGGCGGATGCGCTGAGGACAGCCTATGGGGGCTTCACCGACAGGATCGGCGTCTGCCGCGATTTCGCGCATCTTGCGATCGCGCTCTGCCGATGCCTGAATATCCCGGCGCGGTACTGCACCGGTTATCTCGGTGATATCGGCGTGCCGGCGGACCCCAATCCCATGGATTTCAGCGCATGGTTTGAAGTCTATCTCGGAGGTCACTGGCATACGGTCGATGCGCGCCACAACACGCCCCGCATCGGACGGATTTTGATGGCGACGGGGCGCGATGCCACCGACGTCGCCATGTCGACCGCCTTCGGCCCTGCAACACTTTCACGCTTCGAAGTAATCACCGAGGAAGTGCGCTAGAGCATCCCGCTTTCAGATGGGATCACGTGCAAGCGGGTAAGATGCTCTAGATTCAAAAATCATCGTTCCCGCGGCAGGACCGATATGGCTTCGTCGGCAATGACCTGTTCCTCGTCGGTCGGAATGACAAAAACGCCAATCCGGCTGTCTGCGCCGCTGATCGCGGTGGCGTTCTCTGCATTGGCGTCGGAGTCGATCGTCAGTCCGAGCCAGGCAAGATGTGCACTGATCGCCGCACGAATCTCCGGCTGGTGCTCGCCGATGCCGGCGGTGAAGACGATGCTGTCCAGGCCGCCGAGTGTTGTAGCCATCCGCCGGACCTCGCCGGCGACGCGCAAGCAAAACAAGTCGATCGCCTCTCGTGCTTCCGCACGCGGGTCCTTTAATAGGTCTCGCGTGTCGGCGCTGATGCCAGAGACGCCGATCAGACCGGATTTGTGATAGAGCATGTCTTCCGCATCTTTTAGCGTCCTGCCTTTCGGCCCAAGAAGATGCAGCAGCACGCCGGGATCGAGAGCGCCGCAGCGCGTCGCCATCGGAATGCCGTCCAGCGTTGAAAATCCCATGCTGCAATCACGGCTTTCACCCTTGTCGAGGGCGCAGAGGCTGGCCCCGCTGCCAAGATGGGCGACTACGACCTTGCCGGCGGCAGTGTAGGGGATATGACGCCGCAGCTCGGCGGCGATGAAAGCATAGGAAAGCCCGTGAAAGCCGTAGCGTTTGATCCCCTGATCATGCAGCGCGCGCGGCAGAGCGAAGCGGCGGACGAGATCGCTCTGCGTTGCGTGGAAGGCGGTGTCGAAGGAGGCGGTCTGCGCGAGAGCTGGTCGCAGATGCCTGACTGCGCGGATCAGGCGCAGCGCCTGCGGCTGGTGCAGCGGCGCAAGCGCGGTCAATCCTTCGATATCGCGGATACGGGCTTCGTCGAGGGGCACCGGACCGGTGAACAAATCACCCCCATGGACCACACGGTGACCGATGGCGCTCAATGTGGACATGTCGAAATGCGCGCTGAGGATGCCAAAAGTTTCGTCGACGACCTGGTGCAACTGTTCGCCAGCATCCGTGTGCAGAGAGCGATCGAGGGTCGTTGGGCCTTGCGTCAGATGAAAGGTGAGGGGGCGGCGGCGGAAATCAATCAGTCCCTTGCCGATGCGGCGGGCTTTATCTGCCTTGGTCTCAAACAGGCCGATTTTGACCGTCGATGATCCGGCATTGAAAGTCAAAAGCAGGTTTCCGTTCGCCATGGTGCCAGCCTCATCAAAGGAGTATCTGTCAATAGAACGAGATGTGAATGCACCGCCGTGCACAAAGCGAGGGCGGGGTGCCCTCAAACTGGAATCACGGCGGCGAAAGGCATTCAGCTGCCGTTTGTTCCATCGTACCTGGGCCGCTAGAGCATCTTATCCGCTTGCAGGTGGCCTCACCTGAAAGCGGATAAGATGCTCTAGCCCAGGCGCGACGAAAGCGCCGCGCCTGGGCAATCTGAAAGATCGACCTTAGGGAGCCTTCTTGGCCAGTTCTTTCGCCTTTGTATTGTCCTCGACGATTTCATACCACATTGCATTGAGGACGGCGAAGGCGGCGGCAAGGGGAAAGCCGAGGAGCCAGGCGAAGTACCACATGTTCTTTCTCCTTTTATCAAATCAATAGGCGTGACCGCTCTTGTCGTTGACCGTGTCGGCGTCGATCTTGCCCCACAGCACCCGGTAGACCCAGGCGGTGTAGAGAAAGATGATCGGCAGGAAGATCAGCACCACGACCAGCATAATGAAGAGCGTCATATGACTGGACGATGAGTCCCAGACCGTGAGGCTGGAGCGCGGATCGAGCGAGGAAGGCAGGATGAAGGGGAACATCGAGACGCCGACCGTCGAGATGATGCCGACGACGGCGAGTTCGCTAAAGATCAGCGGGGCTGCTTCACGACGGGCGAGCATCGACAGAAGAGCGCCGATTGCACCGAGGAAGCCTAGGATCGGAGCGATCATCATCCAGGGATGGCTGCCATAGTTAGCGAACCAGGCACCGGCTGTGGGATCGACGGTCTTCAAAAGCGGATTGGACGGACCGATCGGGTTGATCTCGCTGGTGATGCGATAGCCGTCGATGCCGTACCAGAGGGCGAGGCCACCAAGAGCGAAGAGCACGATCGTCACGAGCGCCGCCAGGCTGCCATATCTGCGGGCCCGCTCGGCTACGATGCCGTTCGTCTTCAACTGCAGCCATGCCGCGCCATGCATGGTGAGCATGGCGACGGAGAGTAGGCCGCAGAGCAATGCATAGGGATTGAGCAGGCCGAAGAACGAGCCCTCGTAATAGATCCGCATGTCGTCGGCGAAGCGGAACGGCACGCCTTGCAGGACGTTGCCGACGGCGACGCCGAAGATCAGGGAAGGAACGAAACCGCCGATGAACAGCGCCCAGTCCCATCCGGCCTTCCAGCGAGCGCTCTCGCGCTTGGAGCGGTATTTGAACGCTACCGGCCTGAGGATGAGCGCGAAGAGGATCGCGAACATCGCCAGATAGAAGCCAGAGAAGGAGACCGCATAAAGCGGCGGCCACGCGGCGAAGATGGCGCCGCCGGCGAGGATGAGCCAGACCTGGTTGCCTTCCCAGGTCGCGCCGATCGAATTGATGGCGATGCGCCGCTCGGTATCCGTCCTGGCGACGAAGGGCAGGAGTGCGCCGACACCGAGATCGAAGCCGTCGGTCACCGCAAAGCCGATCAGTAAGACGCCGAGCAGCAACCACCAGATGACGCGCAAAGTTTCATAGTCGATCAATTCATGCAGGATCATGGTCGTTACTCCGCAGCGGGAACGAGGGTTTCGGAAACAAGGTCGGCTTCCGGCTCGTCGTCCGGTTCCGGGCCCTTGCGAATGGCCTTCACCATCAGGCTCATCTCGATGACGATCAGCACGGTGTAGATCGCGGCAAAACCGAGCAGGGTGAGAAGCACGTTGCCAGCGCCGAGATTGGAGACGGCGGCGGCGGTCGGCAGCACGCCTTCGATGACCCAGGGCTGGCGGCCGAACTCGGCGACGATCCAGCCGAACTCGATGGCAACCCAGGGCAGCGGGATGGCAAAGACGGCGATTCTGAGCAACAGAGGATAACGGTCGAGCTGGCGGCGGGCCGAGAGCCAGAAGAAGGTTGCCGTCAGCAGGATGAAGAACATGCCGAGACCGACCATGACGCGGAAGGTCCAGAAGAGGGTGGGCACGTTCGGAATGGTATCGCGGGCGGCCTGATCGATCTGCGCATCGGTCGCCTGGCGGGGATCGTCGACATAACGCTTCAGAAGCAGGGCGTAGCCGAGCTCATGGCCGATATCTTCGAAAGAGGTGCGGGCCTGCTGGGTGGACGTATCCTGCGCTGCAGCACCGGCAACAGCCAGCTGGCCGGCTCGGATCTTCATCAGCGCGTCGTAGGCCTTGATGCCGTCGCGGATACGGGTCTTGGCCTGCTCCTCAAGCTGGTTGATACCGGGGATTTCGGTCGTCAGCGAACGGGTGCCGATCAGGCCCATGACCCACGGGATATGCACGGCATAATGGGTCTCGCGTGCTTGCTGATCCGGAAAGCCGAAGGCGGTAAAGGCGGCCGGCGCCGGCTCGGTCTCCCACATCGCCTCGATCGCCGCGAGCTTCATCTTCTGATGCTCGGTCGACAGATAGCCGCTTTCGTCGCCGAGGACGACGACCGATAGAGCCGAAGCAAGGCCGAACGAGGCGGCAACCGTCATCGAGCGCTTGGCGATCTCTATGTGGCGGCCCTTCAGCATGTACCAGGCTGAAACGCCGAGCACGAAGATCGAGGCGCAGACATAGCCGGCCGACACGGTATGGACGAATTTCGCCTGGGCGACCGGATTGAAGACGACATCGAAGAAGCTGGTAATCTCCATGCGCATCGTTTGCGGATTGAGCGCCGAGCCGACCGGGTTCTGCATCCAGCCGTTGGCGACGAGGATCCAGAGGGCTGAGAAGTTGGAGCCGAGCGCGACTGCCCAGGTGGCAACGAGATGTCCGACCTTGGAGAGCTTTTCCCAGCCGAAGAAGAACAGGCCGACGAAGGTTGCCTCCAGGAAGAAGGCCATGAGGCCCTCGATCGCCAGCGGCGCGCCGAAGATGTCGCCGACATAATAGCTGTAGTAGCTCCAGTTCATGCCGAACTGGAATTCCATGACGATGCCTGTTGCGACGCCAAGCACGAAGTTGATGCCGAACAGCGTGCCCCAGAATTTGGTCATCTGGCGCCAGATCTGCCGTCCGGTCATCACATAGGTCGTCTCCATGATGGCAAGCAACACGGAGAGGCCGAGCGTCAGCGGCACGAACAGGAAGTGGTAAAGCGCCGTCATGGCGAACTGCAGGCGCGATAGCGCCACGATGTCGAGTTCCATAGTGTTTCTCCCACGGTCCCACGGGGTTTGGTCGGTATGGCGCGCTATCAGACGCGCCGTCATTGCACTGTCAGTTTGCCGCCTCAGTCCGGTCGCAGCCGGTCCAGGATGGCATCGAATTCTTGTTCGCCGCGCTGCGCCGTCGCTGTAATGCGGCCATGTTCGAGCATCGCGATACGATCGGCGATCGCGGCTTCACGGCGGATATGCGTAGCGATGACGAGGCTGCGGCCGGCGGCTTTGGTGGCGATTTCTCTCAACACGGCGCGCGCGGTTTCGCCATCGAGCCCCTCGGTCGGTTCGTCGAGCAGCCAGAGCGGTGTGTCGCGCAGGAAAAGCCGGGCAAGCGCGAGCCTGCGCGATTGACCACCTGACAGGCCGATGCCGCCTTCGCCGAGGCGCGCCGAGAGCCCTTTCGGTAGCGCCTGGATATCTGCGAGAAGATTGGCGGCCTGCAGCACGTGACGGAGCTGCTCGTCGCTTGCAAGCGGATCGGCGAGCAACAGGTTGCCGCGGATCGTATCGTCGAAAAGCTCCGTGCGCTGCGTCAGCATCGTTGCCCTGAGGCAGGCGATCGTGCCGGAAGCCGGAGCGATTTCGCCGGCGAGCAAAGCCAGTATCGTGGATTTTCCGGCGCCGCTGACGCCGACAAGCGCAAGCCGCTCGCCGGCAGCTAGTGACAGGGAAAGGCTCTCCACGGCCGGATGCCGTGCGTTCTCGTAGGACGCGCTGACAGCCTTCAGCTGAAACGCATAACCCTGAGGCGGTTGCCTGATCTCCGGGGCCACGCCTTCTGTGGCCAGGCGCGGGGCAATGCGCTTGGCGGCAAGCAAGGTGCGGCCGAGCTCCAACGCGCCACGGCGCAGTGCCGCAAAAGGTTCTGTCGCGGCGAAGGCGACCAGCAAGCCGAAGGCGGCCGCTGGAGCGCCTATAATGCCCTGTTTGGTCAGCGTAGCGACGGTCAGAAGCGTAGCTGTCAGAAGAAGCGTGGAGACGAGCGAAAAGCCGACGCTGACGGCATTTTCGATCCTGTTCAATTCATGGTCTGCTTCGGCCAGCCTCCGGTCGGCATCGTCGATGGCGATGCGTTGCGCCCGCAGTTGGCGGGTCATGGCGAGCTCCGTCTGACCGGCGACCAGATCGATGACACGCGCGCGGAGCGCTTCCATCGCATGGGCACGGCGGCGTCCGGGCTTCATTGCCATCCGGCCGGCGATCAAAGGAATGCCGAGGCCGGTGGCAACAAGCCAAAGGCCGACCAAAATACCGAAGAGCGGCTGCATCAGACCCAGTGCAACGCCGATGGCGAGAGCCGACAGCAGGGCGACGCCCGCAGGCAGCAACACCCGCAGGTAAAGCGAATCCAGCGCATCTATATCGGCAGTCAGCCGGAACAGCAGTTTGGCCGGGCGACGCATCATGGCCGCGGCGTTGCCGGGTGCTGCCCAGCCGCGAAAGAGCCTTTCGCGCAATGCCGCGAGAACGCGCAGGGTCACGTCATGGGTCACCAGCCGCTCGCCATAACGCGCTGCCGTGCGGCCGATGGCGAGCAGGCGGATGCCGGCCGATGGTGCGAAAACGTCGAAGACAATAGCGCTCGTCGCCGAAATGCCGGCAAGCGCGGTGGCAGTGATGAACCAGCCGGAAAGGCCGAGCAATCCGGCACCGGCTAGCACAGCCAATGCCGAGAGCGCTGTGCCGAGGCAGAGGCCGCGTCCACGCTCGGCTTGAAACAGGCGGATGACCGGCAGAAGCGTTGTGAGGCTCCGTTTCATGCGGCAATCCCTTTGCGTTGCGTTTCAAGATGAATGATGCGGTCGAGGCGCGCCGCAAGCCGCGGATCATGGGTGGCGACGATCAGCGTCCGGCCCTTCGCCAGGGCCAGCAAAGCCTCGGTCACATCAGCCGCGGTCGCGGCGTCGAGGTGGGCCGTCGGCTCGTCGGCGATGATGATGCCGACGTCATGGTTGGCGGCCACGCGGGCCAGTGCCAGCCGCAGCGCCTCACCACCGGAGAGGCCAAGGCCGCCTTCGCCGACTGCGGCAATCTCGTTCGCAGCAATCACGCCGTCCAGGCGCACCGCGCGAAGCGCATCTTCGATGGCGCCATCGTCGATATCGGCACGGCCAAGACTGACATTTCTCTTCAGGCTGCCGGAGAAAATATGCGGCCTCTGTCCGATCCAGGCCATGCGACGGCGAAGGGCGCCGGCGTTGTTCTCGGTTAGTGGGACGCCGCCGATTCTGATCATGCCGGTTTCCTGGGATGCAAGCCCTGCGATCAGGGACAGGATGGTGGTCTTGCCCGAACCGCTGGCACCCCAAAGGGCAATATGTTCTCCGGTCGCGACGTCGAGACAAAGATTGTCGATCACCGTTGCAAGATCAGGCGCGTGGCGGAAGACCAATCCGTCGATCTGCACGGAGGGAGCCGCAAGCACGGCTCGTGCGTCGTCGGGGTCAGGCTCATCGCTACCGAGAATCGCAGATCCGTGCGAGGATAGGGCGTCGAGTGCTGCAAGCGCCGCTTCGCCGTTGGCGCGATCGTGCCATACGGTTGAGAGTTCGCGCAGAGGCTCGAAAAAGGACGGCGCGAGCAGAAGGATGAAAAGGCCTTGCGTAAGAGTCAGCTGGCCGTGCCACGTACCGATATTGATCGCACCCAATAGGCTGAAGCCGATATAGACGGCGGTTGCGGCAACACCGAGAGCGGCGAAGAGCTCCAGAACGGCGGAGGATAGGAAGGCGATCTTCAATACAGCCATCGTGCGGTTTCGCAGCGAGTCCGCATCGGCACGCAACCGCACGGCAGTGATGTCGACGGCGCCGAGTGCCCGGATCGTTGCAAGGCCGCGCAGGCGGTCGAGCAGAAAGGCGTTGAGACCGCCGGTCTCGGCTAGCTGCTTTTCGCTGGCCGCTTTGGCACGCCAGCCGATCAGAGCCATGAAGACAGGAATGAGCGGCGCTGACACAAGCAGGATAAGCCCCGCAACCCAGGAAACCGGGAGGATGCAGGCGAGAATGACTAGCGGTACGGCGCTTGCCTTCATTCGTACCGGCTGGAAACGGGCGAGATAGGGCACGACCGCCTCCGCCTGTTCGCCGACGACGCTTGCGGCGAAACCGGAGGCCGGCTTGCCAATGTCGAGGGGCGATCGGGCTGCAAGTGCGGCAACGGCTAGGTTGCGCCGCGATGTAAGCTCGTTTCTGGCCGTGCGGAAAGCGATGCGTCCGCCGGCGGCATCGATAGCGGCGCGAATGATGCCAAGTGCCAATATGGCAAGCGCCGCAAGTACCGCGTCGATTGTGTTACCACCATCGCTTATGATGCCGACGCTGAGGGCCAGAAGGGCTGCCTGCGGAATCCAGACCAGCGCTGCAGCGGTCTGCAGGCTTGCGGCAAGCAAAAGCCCAGCCGGCTTTTGCTTCCGGGTTGCCCGATCTCGCTTCGCGGCCGGTGCAGCTTCAGGCACCGCCGCCTGTGTTTCTTCCGGAGTGATGTCGGGATCGAAGAAAGCAGCCGTCATCGTTCAATCCTCTTTCGCCGTCTTGGAACGGCGGCGGCCGAGCGAGACGACGCGGTCCTTGGTCTCCAGCAGCTTCGTTACCTTCGAGCCGAGCAGCAGCAGAGTCGCAAGCCGCTCGGTCTCCAACTGCCTGACGTCTTCATACCAATTGGTCAGCCGCTCGATCAGGCCGTACATTTCGCTCATCCGCCCCTGGGCATGGCGCTCGGCATCGCTTGCCGGCTGTTGCATCAGGATTTCGCGCAGCATCGAAAGCGTCGGATCGACCTCGCGCTTCTTGCGCTCTTCGGCAAGCGTGCGCAGGATCTGCCAAACATCGTCCGGCGTCGTGAAGAAGTCGCGACGGTCGTCGGGCTTGTGCCTGAGAAGCACAAGGTTCCAGGTCTGCAATTCACGCAGGCTCATTGAGACGTTTGAACGGGAAATGCCGAGCGCATCAACGATCTCCTCCGCGCAGAGCGGTGTCGGAGAGACGAAGAGCAGGGCATAGATCTGTCCGACGGTGCGGTTGATGCCCCAGCGCGAACCCATTTCCCCAAAATGAAGCACAAAGGATTGTACGAGAGGCGGAAGATTCATGGTTGTACCCCATTGTCAGTGATTTCAGAAATTTCTGAAATCACTGTAAGTCATCTTGCCCTATTTGCAATCGACGTCTCACCCATGCGTCAATCTGCGCGAGCAAACTCTCGAGCGCCGCTTCCATTGCTTTCCCAAGGGACC
Source organism: Rhizobium sp. BK313 (assembly GCF_014193655.1). Taxonomy (GTDB): domain Bacteria; phylum Pseudomonadota; class Alphaproteobacteria; order Rhizobiales; family Rhizobiaceae; genus Rhizobium. Next base: position 299,433 of record NZ_JACHZQ010000001.1, read on the forward strand.
ATCGAAAGACTGGGCCCCGCTTCAGAAACAAGCGCGTGTTTGCTCTCATCCGCGCTCCACCAGGACGGAGCATTTCGCATGCCGCACAATCCGGTCGGCGGTTGCCCCCAGGAAATAATTCGAAAGGTCCGGAATATGGGAGCCGACGATGATGAGGTCGGCCTTCCTCTCTTCCGCAACCGCGAGAATGGCCGTTGCCGGCCTTCCGGTACGGATATTGACCATTGCCGAGATCGCCATGCGGCGGCAGAGATTCTCGAACTTTTCCTGAGAGTCTCTGATCGCGTCGGTAACGACCTCTTGCGGTAGGTCGGCGAGATAGCTCGGTACCTCCTCGACGACGTGCACTACATCAATCTCGCCACCGTCATCGACCAATGCTGCCGCCCGTTTCAGGAGCCGTTCGCACTTCTGCAACTTACCTATGTCAAGGGCACAAACAATTCTCCGATACATACGATCTCCTTACGCCGGGCTAAAAGCTCACCGGGTTTTCTATGCTGCGATTATGCCGGATATGGAACGAGCGAGCTTTGACCGAAATCAAACCTGTCGCTCGATCAACCATCCCTGCCAGGCTGCGAGTCAACCTACTGTCGAAATGCGCGACGAGATCATGAAAGCCGCAGCCAATCATTTGAAGGGGCACTGGAGAAGTTCCGCCAACAAACTTTCCAACGATGTCGCGCCCGATCGCTTGTTAGTCTGCTGTCGCAGCAATCCGGAAGAATATCACTCCGCCTCGGCTCGCGATGTCGAGCCTTCCATCTGGCCGATCTCGTGCAGATGCGCTTCCAGTGCCAGCCGGTCGATCGATGCAATCGGAAGGTTGACCAAGAGCATGATCCGATTTTTCAGATAACGGGCGGCTTGCGCGAAGGCACGACCTTTGTCCACGTCGGAGCCTTCGACAGTGGAAGGGTCCTCGATACCCCAATGCGCGGAAGCGGGATGTCCGGGCCATATCGGGCAGACTTCACCCGCGGCTTCGTCGCAGACGGTGATGATGAAATCCATATGCGGTGCGCCCGGCTCGGCGAAGACATCCCAGCTCTTCGAACTGAAGCCGGAAGAAGGATATCCAAGGGCTTCAAGCGTTTTGATGCTCCAAGGATTTATCTTGCCCTTGGGATAGCTCCCGGCCGAGAAGGCACGGAAGTGGCCTTTGCCTTCGGTGTTCAAGATCGATTCGGCAAGGATCGAACGGGCGGAATTGCCCGTGCAGAGGAATAGAACATTGTAGACGCGATCATCGCTCATTGCGGCTTCTCCCCCCATGTCGTGTGTAACGCAGGTGACGGTCACGGCAGCTGATGCGCAGTTTCCCGAATGGCTGCGGCGCAGTCCCTCTTCAGGACGCGCGCCAACCGCCGATCGCAGCAGCAACTATACACTACAAGGCGAGAAGTGCGTCACTCTTGAAGAAAACGGCTGCGATCAGATGCCGGTCTCCGATCGCAGCATGCCGACACGAACGGCCAATCTTTCTCCAGGACCGTGAACCGCGGCAAACAGCAGGCCGGCGAGGAAAGTGAAATGATCGATGAAGAAGCCGAATTCGGCTTGATTGCCGCTCCAGCGGCTTGGTCCGTGGAAGCTGAAGGCGAGGAAGATGACGTAGATTCCTGCAAGCAACGCCGCCTCCGAGAAGAAGGCCCCCGTCAGCAGGCAGATCGCAAGCGCGCTTTCGAAGAAGGCGGCGATCCAGGCGAGGAACAGCGGCAGCGGAAAACCGGCCGAGGCAATATAGCCCGCCGTCGATTGCATGTCCGCGAATTTGAAGGCGGCGGCCATCACGAAGACGGCGCCGAAGATCAGTCTGCCAAGGCAGATTGCGATTGTTTTGCCCATGTTGAAATCCTCCGTTTTTTCAAGTGTTCGGCGATCCACTATTGCCGTATCGCCGTTCTCGCCCAAGGACGGAGGATAGTCGGCATTTCCGACACGGCATGCGAATGTTTTTGCATTGCCGGTTAGATTGCGTGATCCGAACTCTCATGATGCCCGGTCCGTGCAGTTGTCGCGAAATTACTTGGCCGATGAGCGAACGGAAATTCCGGTATACGGGTTTGGATCATATTGTTTTATGTCGCCAAACGCATAGCCGCGTTGCTTCAACTGCTGGATGAGGGACTTGAGTTTTCCCTTGCCGTCGAAACGATCCTGAAACATCTCGTCATGCATCAGCAGGATCATCTCATTGCGTTTCATGAACCTGCCATAGGCGAACAGATGATCGATTTCGCTGACTAGAAGATCGACGGATTGTACCGGCTTGCCGTCGCTCGAATGCGCCCATTCGAAGTCCCATCCGTAGATCAGGAACTTCATCGCGGCAACATAGTCGTAGTCGACCACTTCGCGCTCGTAGTGGGCGGGATCCATTGAAAGATCGTCCTTGGAATAATCGATCAGGCGAAAGACGTCGCGTCCGGGCAAACGGGCGTAGACCCAAGGCGTCAGGCCAAGCACGGTGTTGGCCTTGAGCATATCCGCTACGACGCCGTCGGTGTTGGAATAGTAGTCTCTGTAATGATTGTTCGCATGACTATAGCTGTGATTTCCAACCGTGATCAAAGGCAGCGCCTTGGCACGCATCAACAGCGCCCTTTGCTCACCGCCGGATTCGACATGCAGCCCGACCATGAACATCGCTGCCGGCACCTGCTCTTCGGCAAGGACATCCAGAACATTCGCCGTCCCCGACAACGGGCCGTCATCGAAGGTCAGATAGATAATCCGCCCGGCCGCATCGGCGCATAGGGCGCTGCAAAGCAACGCGAGCGCGGACAGTATAGTGCGAAGGTAATTCCCAATGGACATGGATGGCGCCCCCCGTTTCTTGGCCCTTATCGCATGTCTATAGCGGCTATTCCATTAAGACTGCCTTATATTCTGCTCTTCGAGTCGGGGAACTGGCGCATGCTTCGTTCCGTGAACCGCTCTCGCCGCGCAGCGGCGGTCGGCCCACTCAGCGGGATCAGAGCGGGTCAGATTTGGGCTCCAGCCGGCCAATGCCGAGGAACGCCGCAATGGATATAGAGCCAAGCGCACCGGTGAACATGAGTGCCGCCGGAACGCCGATGTTTTCCATCATGAAGGCCATTGCGAAAGGGGCAGCCGAGGAGACGACGAGGCGGACGGCCAACACCTGCCCTTGGCGTTGGCCGTAGCCGTCGCTGCCGAAGAGGGCGAGGGTGAGGGTTCCCTGCACGATGCTGTTGAGGCCGGAACCGAGGCCGAAGAGGACTGCGAAGGCGAGGGCGCCAGATAGAGATGGCGCGGTCAAGGTGAGCAGTGCGACTGCACCCGGCATCAGCACGGCTGAGATAAGCGCCAAGGTCAATTGGGAGAGGTCGCGGCCGAAAATCATGTTGGTGAACCGGCTGAGAACCTGCGACGGTCCGAAGAGGGTGCCGACGGTGACGCCTGCACTGCCGAGACCGATGGCCGAGAGCATCGGTACCATATGGGCGAGAACGGCTGCGTTGACGAAGCTTTGCAGCGCAAAGCCGGTCACCATCAGGAGGAAACCTGTCATCCGCGCCGCGGGAGCCAAGCTGCCGGCGACGGCCCGCTCCGTCTTCGACGTGTCGCTCTTTCGCGTTTGCGCGAGGCCGCCCGATAGCCAGGCATGGATCGGCAGGCAGAGGAAGAGGTTGAGGGCCGCATAGATCAGGTAGACGTTCTGCCAGGACATGTGCGCATTGAGGGCGCTGGTGATCGGCCAGAATATCGTGGAGGCAAAGCCGGCAAGCAGGGTCAGATAGGTGATGCTGCGCTGCGCAGTCCGGGGGCGGATTTGCACGAGCAGCGCAAAGGCGGCGCCATATTGCACGAGGTTCGAGGAGATCTGGACGGCGATCAAAGCAACGACGAACACCGTCTTTCCCGGTGAGAAGGCGCAAGCGGTCAGCGCAAGGGCCGCAAGGATCGAGCCGATCGTCAACATGCGCCCCGCGCCAAACCGATCGATCCCGCGTCCGGTCCATGGCGCGGTCAACCCGCCGATTAAAAGGGCGACGGAGAGGGCACCGAATATCCACTCGTTCGACCAACTAAAATCTTTCGCAATGGAAGGGGCAAGAATGCTGAAGCTGTAATAGAGCGTGCCATAGCCAATATTCTGCGTCAGGCCGAGGGCTAGGATCACCGCAACCGGGACGCGCTCGACGTCGGGTTTTAGGGCGGCGCCGTCCATGACATTGGAGCTCATATCGATTTCAAGTCCACCCGCTGTTCCAGCTTTTCGGCCTCTTCCCTGCGCTCACTGTAGCGATTGGTGAGGTAGTCTGAGATATCGCGCGTCAACAGCGTGAACTTCACCAATTCTTCGCAGACATCGACCACGCGATCATAGAAGGAAGACGGCTTCATGCGGCCTTCAGCATCAAATTCCTGAAATGCCTTGGCGACCGAGGACTGGTTCGGGATAGTGACCATCCGCATCCAGCGGCCAAGGATGCGCATCTGGTTGACGGCGTTGAATGATTGCGATCCGCCCGACACCTGCATGACCGCCAGCGTCTTGCCCTGCGTCGGCCGAACGGAGCCGACGGAAAGCGGTATCCAGTCGATCTGTGTTTTCATGATGCCGGTCATTGCGCCATGGCGCTCCGGGCTGATCCAGACCTGCCCTTCCGACCATTCGGAAAGCTGACGCAATTCCTGCACCTTGGGATGTGTGACCGGCGCCCCATCCGGCAGTGGCAGACCTTCGGGATCGAAAAGGCGGACCTCGCAGCTGAAATGTTGGAGCAGGCGGGCGGATTCCCGTGCAAGAAAGCGGCTGTAGGACACCGTGCGTAACGATCCGTAGAGGATGAGAATGCGCGGCGGATGTGTGGAAATCGGTCGACGCAGCGCTTCCCGATCGGGCGAGCGCAAGTGCTCCATGTCGGCGGCCGGCAGATCAGACAATGCGCTTGCCCTCGCCGTCGAGCACTTTTTCTCCGTCTTCCTTGGTGAACGTGCCCTTGTGCGTATTCGGCAGGATGTCGAGCACAAGTTCGGAGGGACGCGACAGCCTGGTGCCGAGCGGCGTGATCACGAAGGGACGGTTTATCAGGATCGGATTGGCAAGCATGGCGTCGAGAAGCTGCTCGTCGGACAAGGCAGGATTGTCCAGACCGAGTTCGGCATAAGGCGTGTCTTTCTGGCGGATGGCTTCGCGGACGGTCAGGCCGGCATCGGCAATCATCTTGACCAGTTGTTCGCGCGAGGGCGGCGTTTTCAAATATTCGACGACCGTAGGTTCGATGCCGGCATTGCGGATCATCGCCAATGTATTGCGCGACGTGCCGCAGCCGGGATTGTGATAGATGGTGACGTTCATGATTTTGCCTCCGTGGAGTTGTTGGGCCGAAGCAGCCAGGTCATGAGAAGGAGGGCCGAGACCGCACCGATCAGCTCGGCGATGATGAAGCTGGGCAGATCGGCGGGGCGGATGCCGGCGAATGTGTCTGTCAATGAGCGGGCCAGTGCTACGGCCGGATTGGCGAATGAGGTGGAGGCCGTGAACCAATAGGCGGCGGTGATATAAAGCCCGACCAGCCACGGTACGGATTTTTGCTGAAAACGGATGCCGGCGAGAATGGTGGCGACCAGCCCGAACGTCGCCAGCCATTCGGCAAACCATTGGCCGCCGCCGGTGCGTACCTTTGTCGACAACTCCAGAACGGGATGGTTGAACATCAGATGCGCCGCCATGGTGCCGACGATGCCGCCGATGATTTGCGCAAGGACATAGCCGCCGAGATCACGCCTGGGTAATGATCCCGTCAAAGCGAAGGTGAGCGATACCGCCGGATTGAAATGCGCTCCGGAAATCGGCCCGAAAATAGTGATCAGCACCACAAGGATCGCGCCTGTCGCGAGTGTGTTTCCGAGTAAGGCGAGGGCCGTGTCCTGCGTCAGCGATGTAGCCATGATGCCGGAGCCGACGACGGTCGCAACGAGCAGCGCGGTGCCCAAACTTTCGGCCACCAGCCGGCGCGGCAGATCGAAGGAGGACATTATTGCAGTTTCTCCCCGTTACCGGGTGCGCAGCAGGCTGCGACCGCAGCAGCGGGCGCGCAAATCTCCGGGTGTCCGTTGCAGCAATCCTCCATCAGAAAGCGCACCAGGCCGCCAAGCGCATCATAATTGGCGCTGTAGACGATCGAGCGGGAGGCGCGCTGCGCCACAATCAAGCCGGCGCGTTCCAACTCCTTGAGATGAAACGACACATTGGAGGGAGAGACCTCCGCTCTTTCCGCAATCGCGCCTGCCGCCATGCCGCCGGGGCCTGAAACGACCAGCATGCGGATGATCTGCAGGCGGGTCTCCTGCGAGAGGGCGCCGAAGGCACCGAGGGCTTGACGTTCATCCATATTTCAATAATCCTTGAATCATTGAAATGAGGATTAACGCAAATGGACACGTTGAACAACTCAAAAATTGAGAATGACGACATCACCCTCGGCGAGCTTCTGAAGGCGCTCTCAGGTGCAAGGGATTTGCCGCTGGTGTTCCACTATGACGGGCAACCGGTAAAGGCGGGTTATCATGTGACCGAGGTCAAGGCAGGCCAGTTCTCGGCACTCGATTGCGGGGCCAATCCGGAAGCCTGGACGGAACTCTTCGTGCAATTATGGGATATCGACGAAGGCGGCCGCACCCATATGCCGGCCGGCAAATTCGCGGCCATCATCCGCAAAGTGTCCGATCATGTCTCTCTCGACGACTCGGCCAAGCTTACCTTCGAAGTCAGCGACGGTGTGAGGCCGATGCAACTTTATCGGGCAGCACTTCCAGCGTTGCGGATGGCCCAAGTCCATATCGACCTGTCGCCACGGCCGGCGAGCTGCAAGCCACGCGACCGCTGGCTCGCCGAGCAGGACCGAAAAGTGGCTGCCGCTTGTTGTGGCCCGACTGAGCAGGGTGGCGGTTGCTGCAGCTAGCGATGCGCCGGCGCGAAGATGCTAAGGTTCGAACCGGCGAATTTGATAGATATGTGATTCAGTTATGAAAACCGATCACGCGGAGCCGCACGGGGAGGGTGCGCCTGGGCGGCGTCCAGGCTGTTGAAGAGTTCTTGAACGAGCTGCGTTATCCGCTCCGGGGATGTTCCTTTGGCGCGTTCTTCTTCGATCCGGCGTCTGACGAGCATTTCCAAATTCGACATGTCTCTCACCTCAGTTATCCGGCGCAATAGAAGTGTCACGCTCAATGGGCGGAGAGGCAAGTTACGGTTTGTTCATGGATGTTTGGTGGAGCGATGCTTGGAGGGCTGGATAGACAGTGCCTGCCGTCAGTTCCAGCTGGCAGGTAGATTCTGCGTCAAGCTGGGAAGCGCTGTTCTTAGGCAGGCTACCGTCGCTTGCCTATCGGCGCCCAAAGCCGAGCATACGGCCAAAGACGGTGGTTTTTCGGGACGCCGTCGTCCTCGGCCAGAATTGAACACGGGCATCCTTGGCGCGCGGTCCTTCAAGCTGTGCCAAATTGCCGGCCGCGTTCTTTCCTATCTCGCGAACGTAGTAATGCTGACCTTGGGTGCCTGGTTTCGGGAAGGAATCGATCGCCCCGGTATACCCAAAGAAGGAGCATGACCGGTAACCGCGAGAAAAGAGTTCATCGGCTACGAGTTGCGCGAAAGCAGTCCCAACAAAACCGGGCATCATATTGGTCTGCCCGTCCGGCAGCGTGCTCGAGCCGGTCTCGGCACTGTGGCAATTGAAGAGTTTAATCTTGCCGTCATAGGCTTTCGGAAGGCCGGCTTCGATGAGACGGTCGGCGAGAAGTTTGCTGTTGACGCGCTCTCCGCCGCGACCACCTTCGATCGAGTCCATGCCGGCGACGCCGTGCCCGCGGATATAGATCTGACCTGTGCTCATAGATGACAGGAATGGGTCGCGTACGCCCGACTGCCACCAGACCGCAACCTGCGCTCGACCTTTCTGCAGTTCATGATCAAGGGCCAACTGCACTTTGTTGAACCCCCCTGGCATCGTACCATACTCGTTCTGAGCGAAGACAAAACGTTCGTGCTTCGGATCGAAGGGAAGGAAGATTAGCTTGTTCATGAAATGGACCTCGAAGTCGTGGCACCCGCTGTGTGACGCGAGCGCCTGATTTTGCTCTTCCGAAAAAATGAAACGCCGTGCCGACAGGGGTGTTTCAAAATCGATCGAAAGGGTTACAAGTGTAGCGATCTTGGGGGACGCAGGCTGACTGCGCCTATGCGATACGCGGCATGCAGTTCTGCGGCGCAGGGACAATCGGTTTCCATGTTTCGTCGACTCCTCCAGCCTCGGAGAGCTGGCAGTTGTCGGGAGAGAGCGATTGGGGATGGAGTACTTTCAGCGAGACCAGTTACAAGGCCTCCAACACCTCGGGCGCATTCCTATCGCGAAAGGACAGCAAAACCTTTAGCTCTGGGAGCAAACCTTCGCAGGCTTACCACAAAGAAACTGATAAGTTCTTGTTTTTGTTCGTGATTTTTGGCGCACCCGACAGGATTCGAACCTGTGACCTTTGGAATCGGAATCCAACACTCTATCCAGCTGAGCTACGGGTGCATGCCTGAGGCGATTTGACTCGCCTGTCCGATGAGGTGGTTCTTAGCCTAGGAAGCGTTTGGCTTCAATGCGGAAAATGCGGGAAACCACATATCGGTTTGTGTGAATGAAAAAGGGCCGCGATCTCTGGGGGGCGCGGCCCTGATTGTTTGCTTGCGATATCAGGCTCAGCTCTTCATCGCGCCGGGGCCGGGGATGGCTTTGGGCGGGACCTTGCCGAGGATGATCATACCGAGCACTTCGTCCTTGGTGACGTCTTCGGTGCGGGCGTGGCCGACGACCTGGCCGTTTTTCATTACAGAGACGCGGTCGGCGAGGTCGAAGACATCGTGGATGTCGTGGCTGATGAGGAAGATGCCGATACCGTCTTTCTTCAATTGCTTGATCAGGTCGCCGACCTGCGCGGTTTCCTGAGGGCCAAGGGCTGCCGTCGGCTCGTCCATGATCAGGATGCGGGCGTTGAAGAGGATGGCGCGGGCGATCGCCACCGACTGGCGCTGGCCGCCGGAGAGCGCCTTCACCGGCTCCTTAAAGCGCTTGAAGTTGGGGTTCAGGCGGCCCATCACCTTACGGGCCGAAGCCTCCATGGCGACGTCGTCGAGCGTGCCCCAGCGGGTCTGCAGCTCGCGGCCGAGATAGAGATTGGCGGCGGCGTCGACATTATCGGCGACGGCGAGCGTCTGGTAGATCGTCTCGATGCCGTATTTCTTGGCGTCGCGGGGCGTGCGGATATCGACCGGTTCGCCATTGATCAGGATATCGCCGCTGTCGCGCTTATAGGCGCCGGAAAGAATCTTGATCAGTGTCGACTTGCCGGCGCCGTTATGCCCGAGGAGGGCTACGACTTCGCCGGGGAAGAGGTCGACCGAGGCGTTGTCGACAGCGTGAATGCCGCCGAAGGAGATGGAAATGTTCTTCATTTCCACAAGCGGAGTGGTTTGATCCGTCATGGTTCCGAATTCCTTTTACTTGGCGCGCGAGCGGTAGACGATGTCGAGCCAAACGGCGAGCACCAGGACAACGCCGACGACGACGTTCTGAATTGGCGTATCGACATTGGCGAGACCCATGCCCGATTGCAGCGATTGCATGACCAGGGCGCCGATCATCGCGCCGGCGACCGTGCCGCTGCCCCCGGCGAGCGAGGTGCCGCCGATGACGGCTGCGGCGATGGTGAAGAGCTCGTAGGTGGTGCCCTGTGAGTTGACGGCCGAGTTCAGGCGCGCAGTGGAAATCGCGGCGGCAACGGCAGCCAGAAAGCCCATCAGCGCGAAGATCTTCACGATGACCCATCGGGTCTTGATGCCGGCAAGTTCAGCAGCTTCCGGATTGCCGCCGATCGCGAAGACATAGCGGCCGAAGCGCAGGCGCGTGGCGATGAAGGTCATCACGATGCCGATGAAGACGGCGATGAGAACCGGAACGGAGATGCCGTAGGGAATGTCCAATCCCGTCTCCGGCCAGGCAATATTATGGTCTGTGGCGTAGCGCTTGGCGATGCCGATCGGCCAATAATAGCTGTTGAAAAGATAGACCGTGCCGAGGACGATCAGGGAGCAGAGGCCGGCAAGGAAATATTCCGCCCAAAGCGGACGGCGCGGAAAGTGAAAGCGCTTTCGTTGCTGGCGCGAGCCAACGATGCCGACGATGATCAGCAGGCAGGCGATCACACCCACCACCCAGCTCCAGGTCGCGCCGATCGAACCGGTGGCGCCGCCGCCGCCCATGACGAGGAAGGTGGAGTCCATCGGTGCCACGGTCTGGCCGCTGGTGACATACCAGGCAAGGCCGCGCCAGACGAGAAGCCCGCCAAGCGTGACGATGAAGGAGGGGACATTCATGAACGCAGTGATCGCGCCCTGGAAGGCGCCGATTGCCGTGCCGATCGCCAGGCCGCAGATCAGCGTGATGATCCAGGTCCAGGAACTGTCGAAGCCCAGATATTGCGGCAGCCATTTGGCCTGGATGACACCCATGATCATCGCGACGAAGCCAAGCAGCGAACCGACAGAAAGGTCGATGTTGCGCGTGACGATGACCAGCACCATGCCGGTGGCAAGGACCGCGATTTCGCAGGTCTGCACCGAAAGGTTCCAAAGGTTTCTGGCGGTCAGGAATTCCCGGCCGTCGAATATCCGGAGATAAAGATCGAAGCCGATCCAGATGATCAGCAGCGCTCCGATCATGCCGAGCAGGCGGGTATCGATTTCGGTAGCACGCAGGAAGCGGGTGATTGCGCCGGCTTCTGCGTTGCGGGGACCGCTCGATGTTGTGGACTGTGTCATGTCGGCCATCGCTTTGCCGTTCTCCCACTGTTGGGCGCGGCCTGCGATGCAATCTAGGCTATCGCCGGCGATACCGCGCCAATCTCAAAAATGCGTCATCGCCTGTGTGGCCGGTCTTCGTTCCGGTCCCGATGACCGCCATCCGGCTGATCAATGGGATATGCGATGGCGCAGCACGATGCGGGAAGCTCTGTCTCCAAATGCAAGGGAGAGTTGTCAGCTCCTGATCCGCATTCGACGCCGCAACGGAATGCCGCTGCGGCGTCGCTATTATGATCGGGTCAACCGTTCAAGGACAGCTTATTTGCAGGCTGCAACGCTGCCGGCCTTTACGCCCTGGCAAGCTTCAGCCTTGGAGATCCAGCCGGCGTCGATGACGACGTTCAGATTGTCCTTGGTGATCGGCAGAGGCGTCAGGAAGACCGACTTCATGGCAACATGCTTCGGGCCGCCGTTGAAGGTCTGGACGCCACTGACCTGGTCCATGGTCTTGCCATTGGCGAGATCGATGGCGATTTCGGCAGCGCGCTTGCCGAGTTCACGCGAGTCCTTCCAGATGGAAACGGTTTGCGTGCCGAGTGCGATACGGTTCAGAGCTGCCTTGTCGGCGTCCTGGCCGGAGACCGGAACGGAGCCGGCGAGGCCCTGGGCGTCGAGAGCGGCAACAGCGCCGCCGGCGGTGCCGTCGTTGGAGGCGACGACCGCGTCGACCTTGTTGTTGTTGGCGGTCAGGAACTGTTCCATGTTGCGCTGCGCGTTCTGCGGCAGCCAGCCGTCCGTGTAGGCTTCACCGACGTTCTTGATCTTGCCTGCGTCGATGGCGGGCTTCAGCACTTCCATCTGGCCGGAGAAGAGGAAGTCGGCGTTCGGGTCGGACGACGAGCCCTTGATGAAGACATAGTTGCCTTCCGGCTTGGCCTTCAGGACTTCGCGAGCCTGCATGCGGCCCACTTCCTTGTTGTCGAAGGTGATGTAGAAGGCAGCCGGATTTTCGATCAGGCGGTCGTAGCCGATGACCGGGATGCCTTCGTCGGCAGCCTTTTCAACGGCCGGGCCGATGGCGTCGGAGTCCTGAGCCAGAATGATGAGAGCGTTGGCGCCCTGGGAAATCAGGGATTCAACGTCGGTCAACTGCTTGGAGGCGGAAGACTGGGCATCAGCAGAAATATACTTGGCGCCAACCGCAGCAAGTGCCTTCTTGATGGCAGCTTCGTCGGTTTTCCAACGCTCTTCCTGGAAGTTCGACCAGGAAACGCCGACGACGAGATCCTTCGCGAAGGCCGCTGTCTGCATGGTCAAAACAATGGCCGCACCAGCAGCCAGCTTAATAAAAGCTCTCATATTATCCTCCCGAGTGAATGCGACCGCACGTGCCCTGAGCTCCCGCCGGCCGCCGCGATAACGCTGACGAGAAAGGTTCGGATTTTTTTTCTCGACAGTCGAGAAATTTAGTGTCAGAGATTTTTTCAACTGTCAACACCGCACTGCCAGGTTTAATCGGCCACTGAAAAGAGCCCGCTGGAGATGCGGACAGGAGGGTGGAATGAGCGGGAGGCTTGATGATGCTGGCCAAATCGAGCACCGAATTGGTCCGCCAGAAGAACAGTGTTCTGGTGTTGACGGCGCTGCGCCGCCACGGTCCGCTCGCGCATACGGAACTCTCTGATTTCACCAAGCTTTCGTCTGCAACAATATCGGTCATCACCACCGATCTTGAGCGGGCACAGATCATCGAGAAGGCGGAGCAGCAGGCCGCAAGCGGGCGGGGTCGGCCGCGTGTACTGTTCTCGCAGCGGCGCGACTGCGGCTATCTCATCGTCGTCATCATTTCGTCGGACGCCGTGCAATATTCGCTTGTGGACTATGCTGGCCGGCTTATCGATCGCTTCACCGAGGACAGACCGCAGAAGGTCTCGGGCGTCGCTTCTTTCGTGACCGGTTTGCGTGATGCTTTGAACCGAATCGTCACCCGCTCGCAACTGCCGCGCGACAAGGTTGTAATGATTTCGATCAGCAGCAAGGGCCTGGTCGAGAGTTCGGAGCCGGTGCTGCGCTGGTCGCCGATCTTCGGGCGCGAGCAGATCGATTTTGCCGCGGTGCTGCGCGACGAATGGTCGGCAAAAATCATTCTTGGCAATGAGACGCTGCTCGTCGCCGCTGCCGTCGGTCGCCAAGAGGAAGATAAAGCGGGCCGCGACTTCCGGGCGCTTGCAGCACTCTCGCTCGGCCACAGCATCGGGCTTGGCATCGTGCGCCGGGACCATGAGGGCAATCACCAAATATCGGCACCGAATTTCGGGCATATGATGCATGTGCCGGGCGGCGGTCTCTGCCGTTGCGGCGCGCGTGGCTGCATCGAAGCCTATGCCGGGTTCTATGCCATGCTGCGCACGGCCTTCGACGTGCCGCTCGATACGATCCCGGCAAAGTTCGTTCCGATTGCCGAACTCGACAAGATCGCCGCGAGCGCGCGGCAAGGCGGACGCCGCAATGTGCTCGCCTTTCGCCAGGCAGGCCTCGCGCTCGGCAATGGCCTCTCGCGGGTCCTGAGCCTGCACGAGCGGATGCCGATCGTCATCACCGGTCCGGGCGTGCGCTACTACGATCTGCTGATCGAGGGCATAACGGAAGGGCTGGCGGAATCCCATGTCGTGCGGATGGAGGGCATGCCGGAACTGCGTGTCGTCATCGACGAGCCGACGCTCGTCTTCGAGGGGCATTTGAACCGCGCATTCTCGATCATCGATAATGACATCGTGAAGAGAGGGACTTCGGTCGCAGAATTGCGCGACGAGGCCAGTTGATGCCCGCGATAGAGCAGGGTGCGGCCACAAGGCCGGCACAGCCTAACGATTGAGATCAATCCGCCGGAACTAATGGCTGGTCTTCCTCGCGAACGTTCAAAATGCGGTCGATCAAGCCCCATTCCATCGCTTCTTCGGCCGTCATGAAGTAGTCGCGGTCCATGGCGCGTTCGAATTCCTCATAGGAGCGGCCGCAATGCTCGGCGTAAAGTCGCGTCATGCGGTGCTTGGTGCGCATGATTTCCTCGGCGTGGATCAGCATGTCGGAGGCCTGGCCCTGAAAGCCGCCCAAGGGCTGATGGATATGGATGCTGGAGTTGGGCAGGGCGGTTCGCTGGCCGGGTTCGCCCGCCATCAGCAGGAAGGACCCCATCGAGCGGGCGGTCCCCATGCAAAGCGTGTATACCGGCGCGCGGATGTAGCGCATGGTGTCATACATGGCGAGGCCGCTGGTCACGACGCCTCCAGGCGAATTGATATAGAGGCTGATCGGCTTCTTCGGACTTTCCGCCTCGAGAAACAGGAGTTGCGCGCAGACAAGGGCCGAGACGGTGTCATTGACCTCGCCATTCAGGAAGATGATCCTTTCGCGCAGCAGCCGGGAATAGATGTCGAAAGACCGCTCTCCCCGGCTGGATTGTTCGATAACCATAGGGACGAGTTGCATCGCTTCGCGCATCGGCGAACTCCAATGTTATTGAAATTGTTGATTTGTTTAGTGTGTCAGGCGGCGCGCATGACGGTCAGACCGTTGTTGTTGGCCGCTGCCTTTTCGGTCTTGCGAAGCCGCGCATCGTCAAGCTCGTGGATGATCCGCAGGTTCGTGCCGCCGGTTGCGTTCGGGGCGACCCTGAAGGTCACGGTGCTTTCGAGAAAGGGAGGCTGGTCATCCCGCAGCCTGTAGCAAACCTCTTTGCCTGGCGTGGCCGATATCGCCTCGGGATCGGCCAAAGCTGCCTTCGGCAGCCAGTTTTCCCGCAGTTCAGGGGTGCTGACCGCGCGCCAGACTTTTTGCGGCGGCTCGCTGAAGTCGTATTCCAGTTCGATGACGTTTTTCCGCTCCGGAATCTTCACGTGGTTCATTGGTCCATATCCTTCAGCAAGACCTTGAGAGCTTCAATGCGGGCAGGCCAATAGGCGCGGTATTTCGCCAGCCATTGGGCAATGAGCGCAAGCCCCTCCGGATCGACTTCGTAATTCACGAAACGCCCCTGCCGTTCCTCTCTGACCAGTCCGGCACTGCGCAGAACAGCAAGATGCTGGGACATCGCCGGCTGGCTGATGTCAATGCCTTCGCGCAGGGCGCTGGCATTCATGCTGCCCGCAGCCAGCTTCTCGAAGATGGCGCGGCGGGTCGGATCGGCCAAAGCCCGGAATATCTCATTCTCTATCATGAGAACAGATAAGCACGTACTTATGTGATTCGCAAGAGGTTTCCGTATGGACCCAGTCAGGACCAAGGCGAAGCACGCAAAGAAAATTCCGCCGCGAAGCGATTCGCGACGGATTTTGGGAGGATCAAGGTCCTTGCGGAATGGAGGCTGCTCAGTCGACCTTGACCAGGCGGCCTTCCTTGACCGACTGCAGCGCGGCATCTGCCAGCTTGAGCGCGGCGAGGCCATCGGCACCGGATGGCGTGATCGCAGCGCCTTTTTCGATCGCGGCGATGAAGCTCGCGATTTCGTTGGCGTAGGCTTCGGTGTACCGGGTCATGAAGAAGTCATGCAGGGGCGGGCGGGTATAGCCGTCGCCGTTGGCGACCTCAATGGAAAATGGCCGCTGGTTTTCGGCCGCGACCATGCCCTTCGAGCCGTGGATCTCGATGCGCTGGTCATAGCCGTAGGTGGCGCGGCGGGAGTTGGAAATGATCGCCTGTTTGCCGGATGTGGTCTGCAGGATGACGGAGACGCTGTCATAGTCGCCGGCCTCGCCGATCGCTTTGTCGACGAGGACCGCGGCGGTGGCGGTGACAGCGACCGGCTCCTCGCCGAGCAGGAAGCGGGCCATGTCGAAATCATGGATGGTCATGTCGCGGAAAATTCCGCCGGAGCGCTTGATATAGTCGACCGGCGGGGCGCCCGGATCGCGGGAGGTGATCGTCACCATCTCGACCGCGCCGATGCGACCGTCGTCGATGGCCTTTTTGACCGCCATGAAATGCGGGTCGAAGCGTCGGTTGAAGCCAACCATCAGCTTGCCCTTCACCTCTTCGACCACCTTGATGCAGGCCTTAACGCGGGCGACATCAAGATCGATCGGCTTTTCGCAGAAGATTGCCTTGCCGGCTCGGGCGAAACGCTCGATAAGATCGGCATGGGTGTCGGTCGGCGTGCAGATCACAACGGCGTCGATGTCATTGGCGGCCTCGATCGCTTCGATGGTCCGGACCTCGCAGCCGTAAGCGGCGGAAATCGCTTCCGCGGCGGCCGGAAACGCATCCGCCACGGCAACGAGCTTGGCGTTGGGGTCGCCGCTCACGGCTTTTGCATGCACCTTGCCGATGCGCCCGGCGCCGAGCAGACCAAATCTGACAGTCATCTTCACCTCCCTAATTCGGAATAAATGGACTGAATAATAATCTTTATGGAATTTTCATTCCATTTTCCGATGGCGGCGTCAAGCCGCCAGCATTTCACAATTCCGAAATTCATGTCGCGAAAATGGCTTATCTTCAAATCGCCTTCGTGCGCTAGATTGGACAGGCATGATCTTATGCGAAAACCGCTTCGCACTTTTCGGGATCATGCGCTAAAGACAAGATCTCTCCAACAGGCGAACGAGGCCCATGCAACTGATCGACCCCAATCATCCCGTCTATAAGCCGCTTTGGGTGCGGGTTCTGATCGTTGCCATCTGCTTCGGCTGGGCGATTATCGAGGCCCGAGGCCCGCAGCCTTTCTGGGCTGTCCTTGCGGGCGGACTTGGTATCTACGCTGCCTGGATGCTGCTCCTAAGCTTCAATCCGCAGCCGCCCAAGGTCGAGGCTGAAAGCGCTGTTGCGGGCGATGAGACAGAAGACGAAGAGCCGACGGACGAAAAGAAATAACTATCGCGTGAGACGCCGTATAGCCTCGTCGATCAGTTGATTGGCAATCATCATGCGTGTCGTCGCCTGTTCGCGGAAGGGTGGGGCGACACCGTCGGGATGATTGATCTTGGCGAAGGCGCGGCGTTTTTCATGGAGAGACTGAAGGGTGCTCTGCGAAGAAATCGCCAATTCGGCCGCTACGTCCTCCCGCGAAGTTCGCGCCAGATACTCCGGCATTACGGGCGGCTCCGGCTCTTTCTGTTCGGGCTCTGGTAACGGCTCGGGCGAGGGGATTTCGTTGCCGAGATTGTCGACATAGGCATCGTCCGGACGAGAAGATGCCGGCGCCTCGCCTCCGAAAACGGTCGCGGCAAAGCTCACATTGAGGCCGCGAATGCGATGCGCCGCCTCATCTTTCTCTGACTTGTCTTCTTCCGCGTCGAGACGATCGAGGACGGATTGAAACAGCGATTGCCCAAACAACATGCCTGCCTCCAGAAGCGTCTGGGATAGCGATGCAAGTTGGTGTGGAGCTTATGGGTGCAGGCGTGATCCTCAATCGGAAGGCCGCCCGACGAAACCGTGAGGCGGTATTTAGGCAAGCTCAGGCAGGATCGAGGTTCCTGCTTTCCTGCAGGATCATGTCGTGCAGCAGCCGGGCGCTCGGCGGCATGGCGCGCTCGCGGGCGGTAATCAGGCTGTAGGGTTTCACCTCGATATCGAAATCGATCGGCAAGATGCAGGATTCGCCGGCTCGCGATGTCTGTCCGCACATGAATTGCGCCATATCGAGCGCGACCGGGGTGATGGCGTCCGTCCTGCAGACGATGGCAAGCGTCAGAAGCAGCGAGGAGGTGTTGATGATATTTTCCGGCAAGGGCACGCCGGCCGTAATGAAGATATCCTCCACCTTGCGCCGGAGCAAAGTGCCTGGAGGCTGGAAGACCCAATCGTAGCCCGGGAGATCCTCGAGGCTGGCGACACCCTTCTTCAGCAGCGGATGGCCATTGCGGACCACGAGACAGGCTTTCTCCACACCGATCTCATGGGCGGTGAACAGGCGCGGATTGAGCTCGTCGGGAATGCGGCTGATGATGAAGTCGTGGCGGGCGGCGAGCAGTTCGCGGGCGAGCACGTTGCTGGTTTCTACCTCGATATTGATCTCGATACCGGGATAGGTACGCGTCACGCGTTGGATCGCCGGCACGACGAGGCTGATCGCAGGCGCCGTCACGGCGCCGAGAAAGACCGAGCCGCCTTTGCCGGTTCTAAGCTCGCCGATCTCGCGGTTCGCCTCGCGCAGTTCGAGCAGAATCTTGCGTGCCCGCTTGGCCAGCGCCAAGCCGAAAGGCGTCAGCACCACGCCGCGCGCGACACGCTCGTAGAGCGGGCTTTTGACAATCGACTCCATTTCCGAGAGCATCCGCGAAGCCGCAGGTTGTGACATGTTCATAGACTCAGCCGCCGCCGAAATCTGCCCATGGTCCTCGATCGTGACGATCATACGCAGGTGATTGAGCTTCAAACCGGCCTTGAGCAGGGTGTCGTCGCGAAAACTGTCCGAGTGAATCTCGGTGCCTTCGCTCGAATAATCGTTATATATTTTCTCCATGACGGCCAAATTTCCCGTTCGTCGGCAAAAAAGTACTATTTTTTAACATTATACCAAACTGGGTATATGTTGCGCCAGTTATTCTATTTGACAGTTATACGAAATCATACGAGTTTGCCGCTCGTGCGCTGGGTGCAGCTCATGCACGTGAGAGCGTGGAGGAGACCTACTTCGTTTCTCACAATTAGAAGTAAACCTTCCTTCTACGGAACCTGCCGCAGCTTCGGGCGGGCGTTTTTTCGTCCGCCGCATTATTAACAAGGGAGAGAGTAATGAAATCCATTATCTCATTGATGGCGGCCGCTGCGTTCAGCGTCGCTACGCTGGTGGCGCCTGCCTTCGCGGCAGACAAGGGCACTGTCGGTATCGCCATGCCGACCAAGGCTTCGGCTCGCTGGATCGACGACGGCAACAACATCGTCAAGCAGCTTCAGGCCGCCGGCTACGGCACCGACCTGCAATATGGCGACGACGACATTCCGAACCAGCTCTCGCAGATCGAGAACATGGTCACCAAGGGCGTCAAGGTTCTGGTCATCGCCGCAATCGACGGCACGACGCTGTCGGACGTTCTGCAGAAGGCTCATGACGCCGGCATCAAGGTCATCGCATATGACCGCCTCATCCGCGACAGCGGCAACGTCGACTATTATGCCACCTTCGACAACTTCAAGGTCGGCGTTCTCCAGGCTGGCTCGATCGTCGACGGCCTTGGCCTCAAGGACGGCAAGGGCCCGTTCAACATCGAGCTCTTCGGCGGTTCGCCGGACGACAACAACGCCTTCTTCTTCTATGACGGCGCAATGTCTGTCCTGAAGCCGTACATCGACAGCGGCAAGCTGGTCGTAAAGTCCGGCCAGATGGGCATGGACAAGGTCGGCACGCTGCGTTGGGATCCGGCGACGGCTCAGGCCCGCATGGACAACCTGCTCTCGGCCAACTACACCGACGCGCATGTCAACGCCGTTCTGTCTCCGTATGACGGTCTTTCCATCGGCATCATCTCCTCGCTCAAGGGCGTAGGCTATGGCACCGCCGACCTGCCGCTGCCGATCGTTACCGGTCAGGACTCCGAAATTCCGTCGGTCAAGTCCATCATCGCAGGCGAGCAGCACTCCACGATCTTCAAGGACACCCGTGACCTCGCAAAGGTCACCGTCGACATGGTCAACGCTCTGATGGAAGGCAAGACGCCTGAGGTCAACGACACGAAGACCTACGACAACGGTGTCAAGGTCGTTCCGTCCTACCTGCTGACCCCGGTTGCCGTCGACAAGAGCAACTATCAGAAGGTTCTCGTCGACAGCGGCTACTACAAGGCCGATCAGTTGAAGTAATCTTCCTACATGCCGGCCAGGGCTCGCTGAAAGGCGGGCCCTGGCTCTGATATTTATGACGATCGCCCGGTCTGCTATGTTCGGCCGTGGCGTTGGATACGGACAATGGACAATACCATCCTCGAAATGCGGAGCATTACCAAGTCGTTCCCCGGCGTGAACGCTTTGGAAAATGTCAATCTGAAGGTCCGTCAGGGCGAAATCCACGCTTTGGTGGGTGAAAACGGGGCCGGCAAGTCCACCCTGATGAAGGTGCTCTCAGGTGTCTATCCGGCCGGCAGCTATGACGGCGACATCTTTTACGACGGCGCGGTTCGCCAGTTCAAGACCATCAAGGACTCGGAAGAAGTCGGCATCATCATCATCCATCAGGAGCTGGCGCTCGTGCCGCTTCTGTCGATTGCCGAAAACATCTTCCTGGGCAACGAGGTCGGCGCCAAAGGCGTGATCAACTGGCAGGAAACGTTCAACCGCACCAAGCAACTCCTCGCCAAGGTCGGCCTCAAGGAATCTCCGAACACGCTCGTGACCGACATCGGTGTCGGCAAGCAGCAGCTCGTCGAGATCGCCAAGGCCCTGTCGAAGAGCGTGAAGCTTCTCATTCTCGATGAGCCGACCGCATCGCTCAACGAAAGCGACTCCGACGCGCTGCTCAATCTCCTCATGGAGTTCCGCAATCAGGGCATTACCTCGATCATCATCACGCACAAGCTTAACGAAGTGCGCAAGGTGGCCGACGAGATCACGGTGCTGCGCGACGGGATGACGGTGAAGACGCTGAACTGTCATGAAGAAGCGATCAGCGAAGACATCATCATTCGAAACATGGTCGGCCGCGAACTCGCGGACCGCTACCCGCCGCGTTCGGTGCCGATCGGTGAGACGATCTTCGAAGTCAAGAACTGGAGCGCCTTTCACCAGCAGCATCGCGACCGCCAGGTGTTGCACGACATCAATATCAACGTCCGAAAGGGCGAAGTGGTTGGTATTGCCGGCCTGATGGGCGCCGGACGCACCGAGTTCGCCATGAGCGTCTTCGGCAAGTCCTATGGCCACAGAGTCAGCGGCGAGGTGTTGGTCGACGGCAAGCCGGTCGACGTCAGTACCGTGCGCAGGGCGATCGATGCGGGTCTTGCCTATGTCACCGAAGATCGCAAGCAGCTCGGCCTCGTCCTCAACGAAAGCATCCTGCACAATACGACGCTCGCCAACCTGTTCGGTATCTCCAAGGCGACCGTGATCGACGATATTCG
This sequence comes from Rhizobium sp. BK313, assembly GCF_014193655.1. GTDB lineage: Bacteria > Pseudomonadota > Alphaproteobacteria > Rhizobiales > Rhizobiaceae > Rhizobium. The sequence goes on from NZ_JACHZQ010000001.1 coordinate 320,310, forward strand.
TGAGCTGCAGGTCGCGACCAATTACCGTGCCAAGCTGCGTATCCGCAGCTCCGGTGTTTTCCAGGAGGCGGTCAATCTTTCCGGCGGCAACCAGCAGAAGGTGGTGCTGTCGAAGTGGCTGTTCTCCGATCCCGAGGTGCTGATCCTCGACGAGCCGACGCGAGGCATCGACGTCGGCGCCAAATACGAAATCTATTCCATCATCAACCAGCTTGCCGCCGACGGGAAGGGCGTTCTGATGATCTCATCGGAAATGCCTGAACTTCTCGGCACCTGCGACCGCATCTACGTGATGAACGAAGGACGGATGGTCGCCGAACTGCCGAAGGGAGAGGCGAGCCAGGAAACCATCATGCGCGCTATCATGCGCTCAGGGGAGAAGCACTAATGACTACGGCCAGCCCAGCCACCGAAGATACCAGCAACGTGGTTTCCATCGGCGAATATATCCGCAACAACATCCGGGAATACGGCATGCTGATCGCGCTGATTGCGATCATGGTGTTTTTCCAGATTTCGACCGGCGGCGTTCTCTTCAGGCCCCTGAACCTTACAAACCTGATCCTGCAGAATTCGTTCATCGTCATCGTGGCGCTCGGCATGTTGCTGGTGATCGTCGCGGGACACATCGATTTGTCTGTTGGTTCGATCGTCGGCTTTATCGGCGCGGTCGCGGCTATTCTCATTGCTCAATGGCATATGAATTATGTGCTGGCGACCCTGATCTGCCTCGCCTTGGGCGGTGCGGTCGGTGCTGCGCAGGGCTATTTCATAGCTTATCACCGCATTCCGTCCTTTATCGTGACGCTTGCCGGCATGCTGATCTTCCGCGGTTTGACCCTCTCGGTCATGACGGCTGCAGGCAGCGGCACGAGCATCGGCCCGTTCCCCCCGGACTATCAGCTGATCAGCACCGGATTCATCCCTGACTTCATCAACATGGGGACGATCCATTCGACATCGCTGCTGCTGTCGATCATCATCCCGGTCGTTCTCTTCGTTCTCGCCTGGCGCCGTCGTAAAGTGAACGAAAGCCATGGCATCGACGTCGAGCCTTTCGGCTTCTTTATGGCGCAGAACCTGCTGGTAAGTGCGGCGATCCTGTTTCTTGGCTATCTGCTGTCCACCTACAAGGGCCTGCCAAACGTTCTGATCCTTATGCTGGTGCTGATTGCGGGCTATGCCTTCGTTACCCGCCGCACGACCATCGGCCGCCGCATCTACGCCATGGGTGGCAATGAAAAGGCGACCAAGCTGTCGGGTATCAATACCCAGCGCCTGAGCTTCTACACCTTCATCAACATCGGCGTGCTTGCCGGTCTGGCTGGTATCATCGTCGCCACGCGCCTGAACTCGGCTACCGCCAAGGGCGGCACGGGTCTGGAACTCGACGTTATCGCGGCCTGCTTCATCGGCGGCGCATCGGCCTCCGGTGGCGTCGGCAAGATCACCGGTGCCGTCATCGGCGCGTTTATCATGGGCGTCATGAACAACGGCATGTCGCTGCACGGCCTAGGCACGGACTACCAACAGATGGTCAAGGGCGCGGTGCTGCTCGCCGCGGTCTTCCTCGACGTCTACAATAAGAACCGGGGCTGATCGCGTCTCGCGCGACCAGCCAACGATCTAAAACCAAATCCATGACAGAGTCCGGCTCTCGTTAAGAGCCGGAACGGTAGGTTGCATCCGCCCTCTGTCCATTAGGAAAGGATGAAAATATGCTCATTTCCCAGATCAAGGGTTCAAACGGCGAGATCGTCGTCGCCGTCCGCAACGGACCGGGCGCTGCTGCCAAGGCTGTTGTCAACGCGGGCAGTGTCTACGCGTTGGCGTTGGAAGCTGCCGATAGCGGCAAATCCCTCGTCTCCGTCATCGAGGCGCATGGGCTCGGAGAAGCGATCGATCTGGAAAAAGCCTATGCCGAAGGCCGTTTCCTGTCGCCGATCACGCATCCCGACGCGGCTCATTTGCATCTGACCGGCACCGGCCTGACGCATCTCGGTTCCGCTGCAACCCGCGATTCAATGCACAAGAAGGCAACTGAAGCGGCCGAAGAGACGCTGACGGACTCGATGAAGATGTTCAAGATGGGCATCGAAGGCGGCAAGCCGAAGGCCGGCGAGAAGGGTGTGCAGCCGGAATGGTTCTACAAGGGTAACGGCTATGGTGCGGCAGCACCCGGCGCGGCGCTCGTCTCTCCCTCGTTCGCGCTCGATGGCGGCGAGGAACCGGAGATGGCCGGCATCTACGTCATCGCCAAGGACGGCTCGCCCTTCCGCATCGGCTTTGCGCTGTCGAACGAATTTTCCGATCACGTTACCGAGCGGATCAACTATCTCTATCTCGCCCATTCCAAGCTGCGCCCGGCAAGCTTCGGTCCGGAAATCCGCATCGGTGCCGCACCCGAGGATATCCGGGGCACCTCGCGCATCAAGCGTGGCGACAAGGTGATTTTCGAAAAGCCGTTCCTTTCGGGCGAGGCGAACATGTCGCATACTTTCGCCAATCTCGAATACCACCACTTCAAGTACGGCCTGTTCCGCGTTCCCGGCGACGTGCATGTCCACATGTTCGGCACGGCGACGCTCTCCTTCGCGGATGGCATCAAGCCGGAAGCGGGCGATGTCTTCGAAATCGAAGTGGCAGACTTCGGTCTGCCGTTGCGCAATCCGCTTGCAGTTGCTGCCGAGGAGAATGTGGCGGTTCGCCAGCTCTAATATATCGAGGCCGGCTGCCCTGTGTGACCGGCCGTTTCCAAGAAGATCCAGGGAGGCATGAAGCCATGACCATTCATCAGAATCTGATCGCCGGCGAATGGACCGGCACGACCAGCGCCGAAAATATCAACCCATCTGATACCAACGAGGTTGTCGGTCTCTATGCCAGCGCTAGCGTCCAGGACGTAGCCGACGCCATTGCGGCGGCGAAGGCAGCTTTTCCCGCTTGGTCGCGTTCGGGCATTCTCGAGCGCCATACCATCCTGAAGAAGGCCGGCGACGAGATCATGGCGCGCAAGGATGAGCTCGGCGCGCTGCTCGCCCGCGAAGAGGGCAAGACGCTTCCGGAGGCGATCGGTGAAACGATCCGTGCCGCCCAGATCTTCGAATTCTTCGCCGGCGAGGCCCTGCGCCTGGCAGGCGAAGTGGTTCCTTCCGTACGTCCGAACATCGGTGTCGAGATCACCCGCGAGCCGCTCGGCGTCATCGGCATCATTACGCCCTGGAACTTCCCGATCGCCATTCCGGCCTGGAAGATCGCGCCAGCGCTCTGCTACGGCAATACCGTCGTCTTCAAGCCGGCCGATCTCGTGCCCGGCTGTTCCTGGGCGATCGTCGATATTCTCCACCGCGCCGGCCTGCCGAAGGGCGTGCTCAACCTGGTCATGGGCAAGGGCTCGGTCGTCGGCCAGGCGATGCTCGACAGCCCGGTTCTATCAGGCATCACCTTCACCGGCTCGGTCGGCACGGGAAAACGCGTCGCACTCGCCTCCGTCGAGCACGGCCGCAAGTATCAGCTCGAAATGGGCGGCAAGAACCCGATGGTCGTGCTTGACGATGCCGACCTGACGGTTGCCGTCGAAGCCGCGGCCAATTCCGCTTTCTTCTCGACCGGCCAGCGCTGCACGGCCTCGTCGCGCCTGATCGTCACCGAGGGCATCCACGACAGGTTCGTGGCGGCTCTGACCGAGAAGCTGAAGACGCTGAATGTCGACAACGCCGTCAAGGCCGGCACGCATATCGGTCCGGTGGTCGACGCCAGGCAATTGAAGACCGACACCGACTACATCGAGATCGGTAAACAAGAAGGCGCCAAGCTCGCCTTCGGTGGCGAACTCGTCAGCCGCGAAACGCCCGGCTTCTATCTGCAGCCGACGCTGTTCACCGAAGCGACGAACCAGATGCGCATCAGCCGCGAAGAGATCTTTGGGCCGGTCGCCTCAGTCATCAGGGTAAAGGATTACGAAGAGGCGCTGGCAACCGCTAACGACACGCCGTTCGGCCTGTCTTCCGGTATTGCCACGACCAGCCTGAAGCATGCGACGCATTTCAAGCGCAATGCCGAAGCCGGCATGGTGATGGTGAACCTGCCGACGGCGGGCGTCGATTTCCATGTGCCCTTCGGGGGCCGCAAGGGTTCGTCTTTCGGCCCGCGCGAACAGGGCAAATACGCCGCCGAATTCTTCACCACGGTCAAGACGGCGTACACACTGGCCTGACCATCGATTTCAAGGTCCAGGCTCACACGAGGTTGCTTGGACAACTCAAAAGGTATTGAGACTATGAAGAAGAAAGCAGAATGGCCGCGCAAATTGCGCTCTTACGATTGGTTCGGCGGCACCGGTAAGAACGCAATCATGCATCGTTCCTGGATGAAGAACCAGGGCTTGCCGGCCGACACGTTCGATGGCCGGCCGATCATCGGTATCTGTAATACCTGGTCGGAGCTGACGCCCTGCAATGCGCATCTGCGCGACCTTGCCGAGCGCGTGAAGCGCGGCGTATACGAAGCGGGCGGCTTCCCGGTGGAATTCCCGGTTTTCTCGACCGGCGAAAGCACACTGCGCCCCACGGCGATGATGTTCCGCAATCTCGCCGCCATGGACGTCGAAGAGGCGATCCGCGGCAATCCTGTCGACGGTGTCGTGCTGCTCGGCGGCTGCGACAAGACCACCCCAAGCCTTTTGATGGGCGCGGCTTCCGTCGACATCCCGGTCATCCTCGTTTCCGGCGGCCCAATGCTGAATGGCAAGTGGCGGGGCAAGGATGTCGGTTCCGGCACAGCGGTCTGGCAGTTCTCGGAAATGGTCAAGTCCGGCGAGATGACGCTGGAAGAGTTCATGGACGCGGAGCAGGGCATGGCCCGCTCGGCCGGTAGCTGTATGACCATGGGTACCGCCTCGACCATGGCGTCGATGGCCGAAGCGCTCGGCATGACCTTGCCGGGCAACGCCGCCATCCCCGCTGTCGATGCCCGCCGCCGCGTGATCTCGCAGCTTTCCGGCCGCCGCATCGTCGACATGGTCAAGGAAGACCTGAAGCCCTCCGATATCCTGACCAAGGAAGCCTTCGAAAACGCCATCCGCGTCAACGGTGCGGTCGGCGGTTCGACCAATGCCGTGTTGCATCTCTTGGCGCTTGCCGGCCGCGTGGGCGTCGATCTGTCGCTCGATGATTGGGATCGCCTTGGCCGCGAAGTGCCGACCATCGTCAACCTCCAGCCTTCCGGCAAATATTTGATGGAAGAGTTCTATTATGCTGGTGGCCTGCCTGTCGTCATCAAGGCGGTCGGCGACATGGGACTGCTGCACAAGGATGCGATCACCGTCACCGGCGACAGCATCTGGGCCGGCGTCAAGGATGTCGTCAACTACAATGAGGACGTCATCGTTTCGCGCGAAAAGGCGCTGACGCAGTCGGGCGGCATCGCGGTTCTGCGCGGTAACCTGGCCCCGAAGGGCGCCGTTCTCAAGCCGTCAGCTGCTTCGCCGCATCTGATGCAGCACAAAGGCCGCGCCGTCGTCTTCGAAAGCATCGAGGATTACCACGCCCGCATCAACCGCGATGATCTCGACATCGACGAGAACTGCATCATGGTGCTGAAGTATTGCGGCCCGAAGGGTTATCCGGGCATGGCCGAAGTCGGCAACATGGGCTTGCCGCCCAAGGTGCTGAAGAAGGGCATCACCGACATGATCCGCATCTCGGATGCCCGCATGTCGGGCACGGCCTACGGCACCGTCATCCTGCACACGGCCCCGGAAGCTGCCGATGGCGGGCCTCTGGCGCTGGTTCAGAATGGCGATATCATCTCGGTCGACGTGCCGGCCCGCACGATTCAGCTCGAAGTCTCCGACGAAGAACTGGCCAAGCGCCGCGCTGCATGGGTTTCCCCGGTCAAGCCGCTCACCGGCGGCTACGGCGGCCTCTACGTCAAGACCGTCATGCAGGCCGACACCGGCGCCGACCTGGACTTCCTGGTTGGCTCACGCGGCTCCGAGATCCCGATGAATCGCGACAGCCACTGAGATTGTTGCTTGGAATTGGGAAAGGGCGGGACGAGAGTTCCGCCCTTTTTCGTAGGTCGCTGTCGTTCGGCAGGTATACGGCGTGTGTCGGGGCACGTTTCCGGCCGCACTGCTTTGATCAGCAGTTCATGATATAATTCTCTCCGGATTGCATCTTTAGTCCGACATCCGGGGGATCACCATGTCAGCCCTGCAGGCCGATACCTATCATCTCTTTGGCAATCTTTTTCGCTTTCATGCTCACAGCCTCGACACGGGTGGGGCTTATTGCCTTGTCGAGACGCTGACGGCACCGGGGGCGGGTGCGCCGCCGAACAGGCATCCCGATGACGATGAGGCATTTTATGTTCTGGACGGCCTGTTCGAATTCATGGTCGACGGCGAAACGGTCCAGGCGCGGACGGGTAGCTTCGTGAAGATACCGACCGGCGCCATTCACGCGTTCCGCAATATCGGTCCGGCGCCGGGACGGCTTCTGATCATCAATGCGCCCGGCCGCGTTCACGACGGCTTCTTCACGGAAGCGGGCGAGGCAATGCCCATAGGCACCAGCGATCTGCCGCCGCCAAGCGGAGAGCCGCTGGATATTTCGCGTGTGGTTGAGATCGGGCGGCGCAACGGGTTAGAATTCCTTTTGCCCAGTGGCGAGGCGCGTTGAGGAGGCACAGAGCCGCACCAGACCAGCATTGCCGCAGTTATGAGTTTGCAGGATTACTCAACCGCGGGACTTTCAGACTCGCGATGAGTGATCGACTGATCGGCGCTCGGCTCCAAACCGCTCGACAACGAAATCGACGAAGCTGCGCAGTTTTGGCAGCATGCGCCGGTCGCTCAGATACACGAGATTCAACGGCCGAATCGGATGATCGTAGTCAGGCAGAAGACGAACAAGGTGGCCTGCTTGGAGGTCATTCGATAGCATGATCTCAGGCAGCATGACGATACCCATCCCGGCGAGCGCGGCGCGACGCAGTCCTTCGGCGCTGTCGATGCGCAGACGCGGGGCAAAAGGGATGGTGATCCGACCGCCTGGCCCAGCTATGCGCCATACAGCCTCCGTCGAACGCCATTCCGAGCGCGATGAGAAATTGTAGGCCAAGCAATCGTGTCGGCTGAAATCCTCCGGTCGCTGCGGCCTGCCGCGCTCCGCCAGATATTGCGGAGCGGCGCATAGGATGAGTTGATACGGCGCCAACGGCCTAGCGACCAGATCCGCATCGCGCACATTGCCAATGCGGATAGCGGCCTCGAATCCATCCTCGGCCAAGTCGACCACCGTATCGGTGATAACGATGTCGAGCTCTACCTTTGGATAGCGCGCTGCATAGTCGGCAATCGCCGGCATGAGCTGCTCTGTACCGAATGTGACCGGCGCCGTAATTCGCAAGAGCCCCTTCGGCACCGACTGCGCCTCGAGGGCCAAGGCCTCGGCGCCACGAACGAGTTCGAGAATCTCCACGCAGCGTTGATAATAACTCTTCCCGAAGTCGGTCAGGTTCTGCCGCCGCGTTGTACGGTTCAGAAGCCGTGCGCCGAGCCGATTTTCCAGTGCATGCAGGTGATTGCCGACCATGGTCGGTGATAGATCGCAATCCGCCGCTGCGGCCGTCAGGCTGCCTTTGTCGACGATGCGGACGAAAAGATCCATCGCTCGGAAGATGTCCATTACCAATATTTCCTAGGTAGTGATGCGAGAAGCTGCCAGTTTATCAAATTTCCTTCCAGCAATACATAAAGCTCTACAGCGACGTTCTCACGCGGAACGTGCGTGTCCGAATGTCGTTTGGGAGCCACTCCGCATGAAAAATTCCAATGCCAAGACAGGCGCGTCGCCGCGCCTGACCCTGATCGCGACGAGCCTCGGCTTTGTCCTGATCATCCTCGATGTCACCGTGGTAAACGTCGCCGTGGAACGGATCGAAGTGTCGCTCCACGCTGGCGTGACTGGCTTGCAATGGGTCATCAATGCCTACGCGCTGTTGTTTGCGAGCCTCCTGCCGTCAGCCGGCACGTTCAGTGATCGCTTCGGCGCAAAACGCGTATTCGCGACAGGTCTTGTTCTCTTCACAACCGCCTCGCTCATCTGCGGCATGTCGACAAACCTTGGCATGCTGATTGCTGGCCGGATCGCGCAGGGCATAGGCGCGGCGTTCTGCGTGCCGTCTTCGCTGGCGCTCCTTAATGCCAGTTTTCCCAATGCAGCATCGCGCGCGCGAGCCGTAGGCATATGGGCTGGCGCCGGCGGCCTCGGGCTTGCGGCTGGTCCCGTCGTCGGTGGCGTAGTGGTCGATCAATTCGGCTGGCCGACCATTTTCTTTCTCAACCTGCCATTGGGTCTCATCGGTCTGTGGTTGACCATTGTTCACGCGCCATCAGGTTCGAAGGTGCCAGACCGAAGCCTTGATCTGATCGGCCAAGCGCTCGCGATCGTTGCCCTGGCTGCGCTGACTTTTGGCTTCATCGAAAGTGGCGAACTCGGATGGACGTCTCCTGCAGTCCTCGCGGGCTTCGCTTGTTCTATCGTTGCCGCAACATCATTCCTGTTAGTCGAGGCGCGCAGCGCTGATCCTATGCTGCCGCTGTCGTTGTTTGCGACGCCGGCAGTGGGAGCTGCGTGCCTGGTCGGGCTGTTGAGCAATTTCGCCTATTACGGATTGATGTTCGTGCTCAGTCTGTTCTTCCAGGTGGTGAAGGGCTTTTCTCCGCTCGCGACGGGACTGGCGTTTCTGCCGATGACGGCGCTCGTGACTGTCGCCAGTCTGGTGGCGGGTTGGCTCACTGCACGCTTCGGGCCGAGGCTGCCCATGGCGATCGGACAGGCCCTCGCAGGCTGCGGCTATCTTGCTCTTGCTGGCCTTGCCGACGCTGCGACGCCCTACGGCATTCTGGTGGGTCCGATGTTAGCGGCTGGGATCGGTGTTGCGCTTACCGTGCCGTCGATGACTACCGCGGTTCTCGCCAACGTGCAGCGCCAGCATGGCGGCGTTGCATCCGGTGCTCTCAATGCCGCCCGTCAAATAGGTGGTGTGATCGGTGTCGGTGTATTCGGCTCCTTGGTGGCGGGCGGATCGGACGATCTTCCGAGTGGCATGCACGTCGCGCTCCTCATTGCAGGGCTTGCATTGATGATCGGCTGCCTTATCAGCATCGTCGGAGTGAGGCGATCGCGCGCGCAAGAGTCCTGCTCGTCAGTAATCGCGGCGCAGGCTTGTGAATAAAGCCGCCAAGCCACCCGTCAGAGCCGTGCAATCCCTGGCGGAGCTTTTCTTTGAAAAATCTCGCTTTTGCCTGGTTGTCAGCTCTGGCTCTGGCTTTGGCCCTGGCTCGCGACCGTCACTTTGACCGAGAGGCTTTCGCCCGGCGTGCCGACGCGCATGCCGGAGACGGGGGCCGCGTCGCGGTAGCAGAGGCCGGTGGCGATGCGAACGTAGCGCGCGTCGGGGCAGACGTCGTTAGCCGGGTCGAAACCGACCCAGCCAAGACCGGGAATATGCGCTTCGGCCCAGGCATGCGTGGCGGCCTGCTCGGTCGTGCCTTCCATCAACAGATAGCCGGATATATAGCGGGCCGGGATCTGCAGCGCGCGGGCGCCGGCAATGAAGATATGGGCGTGGTCCTGGCAAACACCGCTCTTCTTTTCCAGCGCCTGTTCGGCGGTTGTTTCCGTGTCGCTGGTGCCGGGCTTGTATTCCACGGTCTGATGGATCGCGCCCATCAGTGCATGCATCTTGCCGAGTTCGTTGTCGCCGGAAAGGTTGCGCAACAGTTCCTTCGCCAGCTTGCCGGCCTTGGTGCGCGGCGTCTCCCGCAGGAAGAGCCAGAGCGGAGTGAAGCCGCTATGCTGGCCAATCACGCCGTTGAGGTCCTGCGTTTCGATTTCGCCGGTGGCGACGATCCGGGTTGCTTCCTGTTCGCCGTCCAGCGATACCAGCGTTACGCGATTGGCGAACTGGTCTTCATATTCCACCTCCGGATGAGCGCCCTCGACCGTGAGCTTCCAGTCGAGGACAGTCTGGCCAGGACCGGTGAGCGGCGTGAGCCGCAGGCGCTGCAATGAAAATTGCGCCGGTTCGTCGTAGCGGTATTCGGTGGTATGGCTGATCGTCAGTCTCATAGTGTGATCCGCTTACTGATAGAACCGGTAGCCGTCAGAGATTTCCGCGCCGAGCTTGTTGTTGCGCGAAACGAAATCCTCCAGGAATTCGTGCAGTCCCTGATCCATGATGTTCTTGATCGTGAGTGTCTGCAGCATCTTGCGAATAGAATCGGCCGTCTCATGCGCCGGCAGCCGCTGGTCGTATTCGGCTCCGAGATAGCTGATATTGCTGACAATCTTTTCGTAACAATAGGCAAGCGAACGCGGCATCTGGCCGTTGAGGATCAGGAAATCGGCAATATTGGCCGGCTTGTATTCCGGATCGTATGCCCATTTATAGGCGCGATGGGCGGAGACAGAGCGCAGGATCGATTCCCATTGCGCATTGTCGAGCGAGGAGCCGACATGCGAGATCGACGGCAGCAGGACGTAGTATTTCACGTCGAGAATGCGCGCCGTATTGTCGGCGCGTTCGATGAAGGTGCCGATGCGGGCGAAGTTGTAAAGCTCGTTGCGCAGCATCGAACCGTGAAACGCGCCACGGATCAGTCCGGCGCGGCGTTTGATGACCTCGATCATCTCCGGCACCTCGGCGGTCCTCAGGCGCTTGCCGAGCAATGTCTTCAGCTCGATCCAGCATTCATTGGTCGCTTCCCAGGTGTCGCGGGTCAGCGCCGTGCGCACCATGCGGGCATTGTTCCGGCCGTAATCGATGCAGGACATTACGCTCGACGGATTGGAGCGGTCGCGCATCAGATAGTCGATTGCGTCGGCGCCGGTCAGTTTGCCATGCACTTCGTCATAGGCTTCGCGCACACCGGCGCTTTGCAACACGCCGTCCCAATCGTCTTCGACCGCGCCGCTGCGGGTCAGCGACATGCGTTGGCCGGCATCGACCAGGCGGGCTATGTTTTCGGCGCGCTCGATGTAACGGAACATCCAGTAGAGGCCATTCGCGGTTCTTCCAAGCATGTCCGTGTCAGTCCTCCAGAACCCAGGTATCTTTTGTGCCGCCGCCCTGGCTGGAGTTGACCACCAGCGAGCCTTCCTTCAGCGCGACGCGGGTGAGGCCCCCGGGGATGATCCGCACCTTATCGGAAACGAGGACGTAGGGGCGCAGATCGACGTGGCGAGGTGCTATACCCTTGTTGACCAGGATCGGCACGGTCGACAGAGACAAGGTTGGTTGAGCGATATAATTGTTCGGCTTGGTTTTCAGCTTCTCGGCGAATTCCGTCCGCTCCTTCTTCGAGGCGGTTGGCCCAACCAGCATGCCGTAGCCGCCCGAGCCATGCACTTCCTTGACGACGAGATCGGCCAGGTTTTCCAGCACATATTTCAGGCTGTCCGGCTCGGAACAACGCCAGGTCGGCACGTTCTCGAGGATAGGCTTGCGGCCGGTGTAGAATTCGACGATCTCCGGCATGTAGGAGTAGATCGCCTTGTCGTCGGAGATGCCGGTGCCGGGCGCATTGGCGATGGTGATGTGGCCGGCTCGATAGACGTCCATGATGCCCGGGATGCCGAGCGCCGAATCCGGACGGAAGGTGAGGGGGTCAAGGAAGTCATCGTCCACGCGACGGTAGAGCACGTCGATCGCCTCATAACCGCGCGTGGTGCGCATCTTCACCTTGCCGTCGATGACGCGCAGGTCCGAGCCTTCGACCAACTCAACGCCCATCATGTCGGCAAGGAAGGAATGCTCGTAATAGGCGGAGTTGTAGATGCCGGGGGTCAGAACGGCGACGCGCGGCTTGCCGGTGCAGCCGGGAGGGGCAAGCGATGCGAGGCTCTGGCGCAGCAGCAGCGGATAGTCCTCGACGCGCTGCACCTTGTTCTGATGGAACAGCTCCGGGAACATCTGCATCATGGTCTCCCGGTTTTCCAGCATGTAGCTGACCCCGGAAGGCGTGCGAGCATTGTCTTCCAGCACGTAGAACTGGTCCTCGCCTGTGCGAACGATATCGGTGCCGACGATGTGGGTGTAGACGCCACCAGGGGGCCGGAAGCCGATCATCTCCGGCAGGAAGGCGTCGTTCTTCTCGATTAACTCGCGCGGGATGCGGCCGGCGCGGATGATTTCCTGCTTGTGGTAGATGTCGTCGAGGAACGCGTTGAGCGCGATGACCCGCTGCTCGATGCCCTGGGCGAGCTTGCGCCATTCACGGCCGGAAATGATGCGGGGGATGATGTCGAAGGGAATGAGTTTCTCGGCAGAGTCCGCATGTCCATAGACTGCGAAGGTAATACCGGTCTTTCGGAAGATGTTTTCCGCATCGCGGGATTTGGCAATTAGATGGCCCCTGTCCTGGCCGGAGTACCACTCAAAGTATTTTTCGTAAGGCGCGCGCGGACTTTCATCCGCAGTTATCATTTCATCAAATGCCAAAGGTGCGGTCCCCGTGTTTTTTCTCATTTGAATACAACAGTTTTGACAATGCAAGAAGTATGCGCGTTTCAATGCACGAATTTCAGAGCTGCCCAAAGTGCCGGATTTCCAGGCATTTTGGGTCGCTGCACCGGTAAATGAAAGACTACCGCCATTGGGCTGCGATCAAAATTTACGCATTTGCTTATTTTTGTTGTCGAGGTGGCTGCGGCATGCCTGATCTCCCTGAACCCAGCGGTCGGGAAACCGACGTGAAGAAAAATTGATGGTTGTTTTCAGCTGTTCGATTTTGACGCTCCGACCGTCTTCGGCTATCAGCGGCTGCAGCTTGCGCAAGTGACGTTCCGGTTTCAATTCAGGCCCGGTTCGAGCGTGCAAATCAATTTCAGTCTGAGCCTCCATGTCCCTCGACACTTTCGCGCCGGCGATCTTCGTTTTTCTCTGGTCCACAGGCTGGATCGTTGCGAAATATGCGGCGATGCACTCGGGTCCGTTCACCTTTCTTGTGATGCGCTACAGCCTTTCCGCGCTCGCTTTCGTCCTGTTTTGCGCTTTTACCGGTGCGAAATGGCCGCGCGATTGGTCCAGCGTCTTCCGCGCGATTTATTCCGGCATCTTTCTGCACGGGTTTTATCTCGGCGGTCTTTGGTGGGCGATCGCCAGCGGTGTACCTGCGGGGATTTCGGGCATCATCGCTGCCCTGCAGCCGCTAATGACGGCGATGGCTGCGCCTTATCTGGTCGGCGAGCGCCTGCAGCCGGTGCAGCGGATTGGTCTGGTGCTTGGCTTCATCGGCATCGCGATTGCCATTTCGCCGAAGCTTTTGACATCGGATGCCGCCAATCTCTGGCAATCGGCGATCCCGCTCGGCGTCAATCTGTTGGCGATGGTCTCGGTGACATACGGCACGCTTTATCAGAAGCGTCACCTGCAGACCGGCGACCTCCGCACCATCGCGACGCTGCAATATGTCGGCGCGCTCATCGTGACTGCGCCCCTGGCGCTGACGTTCGAGGACCTGCATTTCGACGGCACGCACGAGGCGATCCTTGCCCTCATCTGGTCGGTCTTCGGCTTGTCGATGGGTGCGGTCGGCCTGCTGCTCTACCTTATCCGCCGAGGGCAGGTGTCGCGCGCTGCTTCGCTGATCTATCTGATGCCGCCCGCCGTCGCCATCGAAGCAGCGATCGCTTTCGGCGAGCCGCTGACCCTGCCGATCATTATCGGCACGGCGGTCGTGGTGATCGGCGTCTACTTGACCAATCGGCGCACGGCGGATGTGGTGCCGGAATAGGGCAGGCGGCGGCATCCGCCGATCAGCGGCGAAATAATCTGCCGTCCACGACAAGCAGGCTGGAAACGATCAAGGCCAGTCCGGCGAATTCATAAGACTCAAGCCGCTCACCAAGAAAGGCCGTGCCCAGCATGATCGCGCTGGCTGGCACCAGCAGCGTCACGAGGGATGCATTTGTCGCGCCGGCCGAGGCGATGATGTTGAAATAGAGAATGAAAGCGAATGCTGTCGTAAAAACTGCGAGAACGCCGACGGCCATCCAGATGGAAAGGCTCGAGCTCACGATGTCCTGGGGTCCGTAGAAAAGGAAGACAATCGGCACCATCAAAATGGTGGAGGCGGTGAGCTGGCCGGTTGCAACGACGGATGGTTTGATATCCTTGAATCGCTTGGCATAGACGACGGCAAGCGCATAAGAGATCGCAGCTCCGATGACCGCAAGCTTTGCCCATGTTGGCCCGCCGAGATCGGAGAGAAGGCCGGGGCCGATCATGACAGCCGCTCCAGCGATCCCAAGCCCTATTCCCGCGAGTTTTGCTGTCGAGAGTTTCTCGTCGGCCGTCAGCAGGTTCGCCGCCAGCATCGTCCAGAGAGGCGTTGTCGCATAAAGCACAGAAGCGAGACCCGCGCCGATTTTCGTTTGTCCAGTGAAGATCAGCGAGAACGGAATGACATTGTTGAGCAATGCAAGGCACAGGAATGAGCCAGCTCTTGCCAAGGCGGGAGAGAACGAAATGCCGCGCAACCGCAGCCACAGATGCAGGACAACTGCAGCGATCGATACGCGGTAGAGGACCAGCGCCAGCGGCGGAATTTCGGCGACGGCGATGCGGGCAAAGAAGAATGAGCCGCCCCAAAGGGCGCCGAGAAGCAAGAGTTGCCCCCAGTCGCTTGCCGACATCGACCGTGTCAATGCTGTCGTGTGCAACGTCTTGCCTTAAAGATCGGGAATTCTGCAAATATGCCGATATTCTACCTATGCAGAGGCCGATTTAGGCGGAACAACCATCCAAATGTTCTTAACCAACCGGAACCAGATTTTCGTGAGATCCCCGCAATTTCGAAATTGCTGCCATTTTGTCCTGGGAAACAATCCCAATGGGGGATTTCTACGGAAGGGCTTGGGCGAGCATAGGTCGTGGCAGAACCTGTCGGTCTAGGTCGGGACGACCGTCTGACGGATCGCACATCTGTGGGATGATCTTCTCGCTCTGGTGCAAGAACCCCATGGCTTCGCAGAATAGTCGCAAAAAAGGGGGCCGATTGGCCCCCTTTTTTCATTCAATCAAGCACGTTCGCGACGCTGACCACCGCCACCGCCATTGCGAGGGCCGCTGCGTTTCATGCCGCCGTTGCCGCCTTCGCGGTGTTCGCCGTGGGCGTGGCCTTGGCCGCGCTCCTCACTATGGCGGCCCGAGGGGCGGCCGTGAGCATGGCGGGGGCCGCGATGGGCGCCGGCTTCGTGGGATGCGCCATTGGCGTTTGCCGGGCCATTGTGATGAGGCTTCTTGGCCGGACGAAAATCGGACGTCGAAGCGAGATCGTTGTCTATTTCCGGGCGCGGCGTGCGCTCGTCGCGTCGCTGGCCGCGGAAGTCAGCATTGCGATTGTTTTCGCGCTGCGGACGATCGTCACGCGGGCGGCGTTCCTGGCGTTCGCCGCTACGAGCGCGGGCTTCGCCATTTTCGCCGTCACGCTGCGGACGGCCGGCGGGGCGACCCGAACGCCCTTCCGGACGCCCTTGACCTGCACCACCACGGCCTTGACCTTGGCCACCACGACCACCTGCGCGGTTGTTGCCGCGAGCCGGACGGCCACGGTCAGCCGGAGCTTCGCCACTCGCAACGGCGATTTCGATGCCCATCAGGCGCTCGATGTCGCGCAGCAGGCGGGCTTCATCCGGAGCGCAGAAGGCAATGGCAATGCCGTCGCGGCCGGCGCGCGCGGTGCGGCCGATGCGGTGGACGTAGGCATCCGGCACTTCCGGCAGGTCGTAGTTATAGACATGCGAAACGCCGGGGATGTCGATGCCGCGGGCAGCGACATCGGTTGCGACGAGAATGCGGACTTCGCCATCACGGAAGGCTCGCAAGGCGCGCTCGCGCTGGCCTTGGCTCTTGTTGCCGTGGATGGAAGCGACGGCAAAGCCGACATGATCGAGATGCTTCATCAGCTTCTCTGCGCCGTGCTTGGTGCGCAGGAAAACCATGGCGCGGCCATCCGGATTTGCGGAAATCGTTTCCTTCAGGATCTCGGTCTTGTGGTTCTGTCCGGATACGAAGTGGACATATTGCTCCACCTTGTCGGCGGCCTTGCCAGGAGGCGAGACTTCGACCTTGACCGGATCGGTCAGGTATTCGGAAGCGAGATCGGCGATCGTCTTCGGCATGGTGGCCGAGAACAGCATGGTCTGGCGCTTGGCCGGGACGAGCTTGGAGATCTTGCGCAGGTCATGGATAAAGCCGAGGTCGAGCATCTGGTCGGCCTCGTCGAGGACGAGATAGCTGACCTGGCCGAGCGACAGGGCGCGGCGGCTGATGAGATCGAGCAGGCGGCCGGGGGTGGCGACGAGGATGTCGGTCCCGCGTTCCAGCTGGAGTTGCTGCTTGTTGATCGAGGCGCCGCCGACGACGACATTGATCTTCAGCGGCGTCTTGCGGACGAAGAGTTTCAGGTTATCAGCGATCTGGTTGACCAGTTCGCGGGTCGGGGCGAGGATCAGCGTGCGGACCGTGCGGTTGTCGGGGCGCTTGGCATCCTTCAACAGCATCTCGATGATTGGCAGGCCGAAAGCGGCTGTTTTGCCGGTGCCGGTCTGGGCGAGGCCGATGAGATCGCGGCCCTGAAGAACAAGCGGAATAGCCTGTGCCTGGATGGGCGTCGGCGTCGCGAAGTTGTTTTGCGACAGCGTATCGACGATCTGCTTGGAGAGACCAAGCGAGTGAAAATCGGTCAATTCAATACCTTTCGGGGCGCCAAAGCAAATAGGCCGGGTCGCACCATGCGGTCCGGTCTCTCTCTGGCGTCAAGAACCCCGCGTGAAGTGGGAACTTGTTAGTTGGAAAAAGCTTTCCAGCGCGTCCGACCGCCTTGGGGTGCGGTCTCATTTTAAAAGCGCTTTTGTCCTTCTCTTGCGTACGTCTAGTCCCGCAGGGCACGCTCACGCGGCGGCCGGAAGGTGAAAGCTGAGGCGCATTTGGTCTTATTCACCGCCAAAGTCAAGGGGTATCACCGAAAGCTTGTTCGCGGATGCAACAAAAACGCCGCCGGGAGCCGGCGGCGCTGTCAATTCAGGCATGGCATCACTGGAAGCGATGCGCTTCAAGCCTTAACGGCAAACTTCTACGCGGTGCGGGTGGCCCCAGCGGTCGCGGTGCCAACCCCAGGTGCAGTGATGGTGCGGACGCCAGTAAACGGGCTCGTAGGCCGGGCCATAGTAATAAGCCGGATAAGCCGGTCGGACGGCTTCGGCAGCGAGTGCGCCGCCAACGGCGCCGGCAGCGAGGCCGCCCCAGAAGGCGCCGCGCTCGGAAGCGCTTGCCGAAGTGGTGGTTGCGACAGCCGCGCCACCAAGGGTTAGCGCTATCAGGCCTGTCGCCATTACAGTGCGAAGCACGGACATTAAAATTCCTTTCCCTAACAAAAGGCCCCCAACTGAAGCCAGGACCGAAACTGGGCAGGAATCGAGGCGAAGTCGTGGCTAAATGAGAGGAGCCTCACATTAAATTTTTTTCATAATAGATGAGCAAAACTTGTTGATTTCACTCTAGAAATCAGTCGGAACGCCGCCTTCCTTTTTGCGCCTTGCAACGAAGGCGTCAAGCTCCTCCTCGATCGCTGGATCGAGCGGCGGGCGCTCGTAATGAGCGAGTGTTTCTTTGAAGACGCGGTTGGCATGATCATAGGTCGTCGGCCGGCCGGCTTCAGTCCAGGTCTCGTGATTGCGCCAGTCCGAAAGGATCGGCGAATAGAAGGCGGTTTCGTAGCGGGCGAGCGTATGCGCGGTGCCGAAATAGTGGCCGCCGGGGCCGACATCTCGCACGGCGTCAAGAGCCAGCGCGTCCTGGCTGACATCCAGCGGCGTCAGGAATTCGGCGACCATCTGCAGCATGTCGACATCGAGGATGAATTTCTCGAAGGAGGCGGTCAGCCCGCCTTCGCTCCAGCCAGCTGAATGCAGTACGAAGTTGCCGCCGCCCTGCGTCAGCGCCCAAAGCGATAGTGCCGATTCGTAGGCCGCCTGCGCGTCCAGCGTATTGGCGGCGTTGGTGTTGGAGGTGCGGTAGGGGATGCCGTAGCGGCGGGCGAGCTGGCCGCCACAGATGACCGCCTTCATATATTCGGGGGTGCCAAAGGCGGGCGCTCCGGTCTTCATGTCGACATTCGAGGTGAAGCCGCCATACATGACCGGCGCTCCCTTGCGCACCATCTGACTGAAGGCAATACCGCAGAGCGCTTCGGCATTCTGCTGCACCAGCGCGCCAGCGATGGTCACCGGCGCCATGGCGCCCGCCAGCGTGAAAGGCGTGATGATCACGACCTGACCTCGCGACGACATCTCGATAATGCCTTGCAGCATCGGCCCGTCGAGGCGCAGCGGTGAGGAGGAATTGATGACGGTGAAGAGCGAGGGCTCGCGCTCCATCTGTTCCATGCTGATACCGCGGCCGATGCGGGCGATCTCGATGGCGTCGAGATTGCGCTGCTTGCCGAGCGAATAGCAATGGAACGCCTTGTCGGTGAGCTTGACGATATCGGCGAGGCAGTCGAGATGGCGTACCGAGGCGTGGATATCGATGGGCTCCACCGGGTAGCCGCCGGTCATGTGGATGATGTCGTAGGATTGGGCAAGCTTGATCAGCTTGCGGAAGTCCTCCTGATTGCCGGCCCGCCTGCCACCTTCACGATCAGCGACAAAAGGTGCCGAGGCGACCTGGGCAAAGACGAGGTTCCTGCCGCCGATCTGAACGTTTCTGAGCGGATTACGGGCGTGCAGAGTGAAGGTCGAAGGGACTGAGGCGATCAGCTCCGTGATCATGCCGCGGTCGAAGCGGACGCGCTCCGTACCAGGCGCGATGACGGCGCCCGCGGCCTTCATGCGCTCGCGCGCTTCCGGCAGGATGATGTCCATGCCGATCTCTTCGAGAATGGTCAACGACGCCTCGTGAATGTCGTCGAGCGCTTCAGGCGACAGAAGTTCGGTGCGGGCGAGATTGTTGACGAGATTGAGATATTTCGCGCCGCTCGGCTTGCGGCTGCGCTCGGCGCCCCGACCCCCGGCTCGGCGGCGGCGCTCGACCGGAATGGTAGCGGTGTCAGTCTCGTGCAAGGCCGTGTTTCTATCGTCGCTCATAGTCTCGCTCCACCATTGTCCTGATGTGATTCTTGGCAGAGTTCGACGTCGAATGCTGCCGTCGTTTGCGACCTGGGAATGACTGTTCTGGGATAGTCAGTGGCCTGAACGCGACGTTCCACGCGCTGGTAATATGGTTAACGGCTTGTTAAAGCGATTTGTGATAAAGCATTGCTTCAGTAACCTATCGTGAGTGGTGAGAAGAGGGGTCCTGTTGAACTCGGACGGTGCACTGCTGGAGATGGCCTGTCGCCGGATCGCCGATCTGGATCAGCCGGCCTATGTCAAGAACAGCGATCTGCGATATGTCGCCGTCAACGAAGCCTATGCGCGCTTTTTTCGGCGCGATATCTCTGATTTCATCGGCAATCGCAGCCGCGATCTCTTCGACAGCGGCGAAGAGATCGACCGCGAAGACAAGGAGCGCCGGGCGTTGGTGTTCGGCTCCGAGGAGACGGCGCTATGCTTCGATCCCACGGGCAGTGACCGTTCGCGGGTGCAGATCGAAAGTTTTTCGCCCTCGCAAGACCGCTTCTACGTCTTCGGAATGTTTCTTGATTCGCCAGTTGTGCCTTCGCATTCGTCCTTGGCTCCGGGAGACCACGATATTCCGGGCAAAGGCGTCGATGAGATCGGACTTTATCGTACCATTCTCGAAGACCTGCCGGTTGCCGCTTTCGTGCGCGATGCCGGCCATCGGCTGATCTATTCCAACGAGGCCTATGCGGCCATCACGGGGCTCAGCCGCGCCGAGGCGCTGGGCAAGACAGAACACGAGATGTTCGAAAACGGCGCCGACGATTTCTTTGCGGAAAACGAGCGCGTGCTGAACGAAGGGCACGGGCTCGAATTCGAAGGCGAAGTGGTTGATCGGCTGCACGTGAAGCATCCGATCATGACGCGCGTCAACCGCGTCGTCACCTCGGACGGCAAGCGCTACGCCGTCGGATCCATGACCGATATTTCCGTTTTGAAGCTGCGCGAGACACAGTTGATCGAGGCGCAGGCGCAGGCGCAGGCATTGCATCAGGATCTGGAGAATATCCTGCGCTCAATGCCGATCGGCGTGATGATCCATGACGGCAACTATGATGTGGAATATACCAATGATGCCTTTTACGACATCTGGGGATTCCCGAAGGACGAGCGCTTCGAAGGCCGGCACTATCGCGATCTCGTTGCCAAGCATTTCGAGCTTGGCCGTTACGACGCCGATGCCGGCAGCATCGACGACGTCTATCAGGCGCGACTGGACGCCTTCCGCAACGCCGGACCGCATCTCCAGACCGAGATGAATTTTGCCGACGGTAAATCCGTCATCATGGATGCGCGCCGCATTTCGAACGGCCGCACGCTGATCGCCTATGCCGACATCTCCTCCGTGCGCCAGCAAGCCCGAGAGATCACCGAGGCGCGTGTTGCGCTGGAGCGCCTCGGCGAGCTGATGACAGACGCCACGCACGCCATGTCGCAAGGATTGCTGATCGTACAGGACGGCATCATCATGCTGGCGAGCGATGCATTGAAGGACATGCTGCGCGTTCCCGCAGATTATCTCGAGGTCGGCAAGCATTGGTCCATCGCCTTTGATCATTGCGCCGCGCGCGGCGATTTCGGCGACGAGCCGGAGGCGGTTCGCCTTGCCTGGGGCGAGAGCATGGCGGCGAACAAGCCGGTCTCGGCGGTGTTCCAGGTCGCCGGCGAGCGCTGGATGCAATTCGAAGCGACGATCAGCGAAAATCGCCGCTGGACCGTGGTTCTGACCGATGTCACCGAGATGAAGGAGCGCGAGGCCGAGCTGCAACTGCTGCTTTCCCGCAGCGAAGCCGCCGACCGCGCCAAATCCGAATTTCTCGCCAATATGAGCCATGAAATCCGTACGCCGATGAATGGTGTTCTCGGCATGGCGGAACTCCTGGCCAAGACCGATCTCGACGCCCGTCAGAAGACCTTCATCGATATCATCGTCAAGTCGGGCAATGCGCTGTTGACGATCATCAACGACATCCTGGATTTCTCGAAGATCGATGCTGGGCAGATGCGTCTGCGCAAGGCTGCCTTCGATCCGGCCGAGGCGGTTGAGGATGTCATGACACTCCTCTCGTCGCCGGCGGCGGAAAAGGATATCGAGCTGCTGGTGCGCACGACGCCCGATGTGCCGGCCATGGTGCTCGGCGATGCCGGCCGCTTCCGCCAGATCGTCACCAATCTCGTCGGCAATGCGATCAAATTCACCGAGCGCGGCCATGTGCTGGTCGAGGTGAACAGCCGGTCGATTGACAACGACGAGGTCATGTTAACGCTCCGTATCGAGGACACCGGTGTCGGCATTCCCGACGAGAAGCTCGATTCCATTTTCGAGAAGTTTTCGCAGGTCGATGCGTCCTCGACCCGCCGTCACGAGGGCACAGGTCTCGGCCTCGCCATTACCGCCGGGCTGGTCGATCTCTTCGGCGGCTATCTCGAAGTCGAAAGCGAATGGGGCAAGGGCTCGGTCTTCAGCGTACATCTGCCCGTGCCGCCGGCGGCCGTTCGCAATGAACCGCGCGCGGTGCCGGTCAATGTCAAAGGCGCCGGCATCCTGGTCGTCGACGACAACGAGATCAACCGGCGGATATTGACCGAGCAGTTGGCGCAATGGGGTTTTGACGGCTACGCCGCCGAAGACGGCAAGACGGGGCTCGCTATCCTCCATGCCGCTTTCGATATGGGTGTGCCGGTCGATGCCGTGATCCTCGATTACCACATGCCGGACATGAACGGAGATGACGTCGCGCGTGCCATCCGTGCCAATTCGCGCTTCGAAGGCGTCTCGCTGATCTTTCTGACATCCATGGATGTCGCCGGCAGCGACAAGGAATTCGCGGCGCTAAATGGTCAGGCGCATCTGATGAAACCCACTCGCGCCAATGTGCTGCGCAGCACCATCATCGATGTCGTGCGCACTGCGCGCCGGCAGCGGATGAACTGCGATGAGACCGCCTCCGCTCCGCAGTTGCCGATCGAGGCCGAAGCGGCCGCCGCAATCGATACCGTCGAACGCGAGGTGGCAGCGAAACCTGTCAGCGCCATCGATATCCTCGTCGCAGAGGATAACGAGGTCAACCAGATCGTCTTCACACAGATCTTGCAAGTCACAGGCCTGCGCTTCCTCGTGGTCCAGAATGGCCAGGAGGCCGTAGATGCCTGGCGTCAGCTTCGGCCATCGCTGATCATGATGGATGTCTCCATGCCGGTCATGAACGGCCACCAGGCGACCCGCATGATCCGGCAGTTGGAAGCGGAAGCCGGGCAGGGCTGGCACGTGCCGATCGTCGGCGTCACTGCGCATGCGCTCGAAGTCGACCGCGATATGTGCCTGGAGGCGGGCATGGACGATTACATGTCGAAACCGATCAGCCCCGAACTCCTGGAAGCCAAGGCCCGCCGCTGGCTCGGCGATGCTGCGCTTCAGAGCGAGCGTTCCAGCAACTAAGCCTGCCTCACGCCGCAGAGCATCTCGCGTTTTCCTGCAAATCCCTTACGTCGTTCGACCGTGAATCCTGCTGCCTGCAGGTTGCGGCGGACGAAGCCGGCGGCGGCGTAGGTGGCGAAGGTGCCGCCAGAGACTGTCTTGTCGTGGAGATGCTGCATCAGTTCCGGCGACCACATATCGACGTTTCGTGAAGGGGCGAAACCGTCAAGATACCAGGCGTCGAAGCCTGCTGCTGCTTGGCTCACGCCGTCGATCGCCGGGCCACAGACGACGCTGAGGCGCGTCTGGGCGTCGAGCGTGAGCGTAACGATGCCGCCCGGTACTTCTGGCCAAACAGCGACAAGCGCCTGACGCTCAGCATCGATTTCAGGCCAGCGTGACAACGCGCGATCGATCTCCTCGGAGCGCATCGGGTAAAGTTCGAAAGATATGAAGTGGAGTTTCGAATTCGATTGGCGATGTTGTCGCCATTGCCGCCAGGTCTCGCAAAAATTCAGGCCGGTGCCGAAGCCGAGTTCGCCGATCAGAAAGCTTTGTTGTTCATTCCAACGAGCGGGGAGGCCGTTGCCGGCAAGGAAGACATGGCCGCATTCCAGCCGCCCGTCGGTCTGGCAATAAAAATGGTCGCCAAAGGCGGTCGAATAGGGCATATCGCCGTCGCGCCATTCAAGCGCTTGGCTTGCATTGGCCTCAGCCGCTGGTGTCTGTTCGGAAACTGGGTCTGTCATGGGAAGAGCCGATAATCCTCCGGGGCTTGCCGGTCAATCGTCCGTCGAACTGCTGATCATCGGCGGCGGTATCATGGGCCTGTGGGCGGCGGTGCATGCGGAGCGCCTGGGCATCGAGGCGATGCTCGTCGATGCCGGTCGGCTGGGGCAGGGGGCAAGCGGCGGCGTTCTCGGTGCGCTGATGCCCTATATGCCGGATCGCTGGGACAACAAGAAGCAGTTTCAGCTCGAGGCGCTTGTTGCCTTGGAAACGGAAATCGCAGTCCTTGAAGCGGCGACCGGACTTTCGGCCGGCTATCGCCGCTCCAGTCGTCTCATTCCGTTACCGAGGCCGCACTTGCGCAAGATCGCTCTCGGTCACTCACGCGACGCCGAGACGAATTGGCGTCTCGGCGAGCACCGGTTCTATTGGCATGTCCTGGACTCGCCGCCCGCTAGCGGCTGGATCGAACCGGCCTCTGGCGAAAGCGGTTTCGTGCATGATACGCTCGCTGCACGCGTGGCGCCACGTTCGCTGATCGCGGTCCTTGCGTCATTCCTTCGTCAGGCGAAACATGTTCGGCTTGTCGAAGGACTGGACATCCAGAGCATCGATCCGGATCGCTGCGTTGCGGTGACCCCCGGAGGCGTTATCTGTTTCCACCGCTGCATTCTATCCGCCGGCCATCGCTCCTTTCCGATACTGGATGGATTGACGCCCGGTCGTCATTCTCCCCTCGGCCAGCCAGTCAAGGGGCAAGCGGCGTTACTGAAGGCGGATGTCGATGCCGGCCTGCCGGTGATTTTCCGTGACGGGCTCTATATCGTTCCGCATGAGGGCGGGTTGGTGGCGGTCGGCAGCACGAGCGAGAATCGCTTCGACGATCCGCTGTCGACGGATGATCAACTGGAAGACCTGCTCACCGCTGCGCGGATGATGACGCCGGCGCTGGCTGGTGCCGAGGTGATCGAACGCTGGGCCGGTTTGCGGCCGAAGGCGATCGATCGGGATCCCATGGTGGGAGCGCATCCGAACTATCCGCAGCTCATTGCGCTGACCGGCGGGTTCAAGGTCAGTTTCGGTCTGGCGCATCGCCTGGCCGAAGCTGCGGTCCGGGAGGCATTGGAAATTCCAAGTTCTTTCAAGTTGCCCCAAGGTTTCGCGCTTTCGAACCACATTACGGTAGCATCACATAAAACGTGAATATAAACCCGCTCGGGTCGTCAATCTGTCACGCAAATCACCTATCTCCTTGCCCATCGGCTTCCGGTTGGATCGGCCGGTTTGTCGCGCTCTGGAGGAGATTTTATGCGCTACGCCATTTGCTTCACGCCGTCTGCGAGCGATCCGCTGACGCTCGTGGCCGCAAATTGGCTCGGCCGCAATGTCTATTCCGGTGAGATGGTCGATCCGCCCGCCATTCGCGGGCTTGGTATTCATGAGATCGCCTTCCATACCGCCGTGCCGCGCCGCTATGGTTTTAACGGCACGTTGAAAGCGCCGTTTCGCCTGGCGGAGGATATGTCCGAGGCGACGTTGCTGCGCGACCTGATGCGTTTTTCCGGCACGGTAACGCCATTCGAGATTCCGCAGATGGAAGTTGCGCGCCTCGGCGGTACGTTCGGCCTGGTGCCGTCCGAGCCCTGTCAGCAAATGCATTTCCTGGCGGCGTCGCTGGTCCAGGCCTTCGATCACTATCGGGCACCCCTGACTGAAGCGGAAATCGAGCGCAGCGACCCCGATAGCCTGTCGGCCGCGCAATTCGCCAATCTGCATCGCTGGGGCCATCCACATGTCATGGATGAATTCCGCTTCCAGATGATGCTGACGGGCACGGTCACCCCCGCCGATCTGCCACGCATGGAGCGGGTGTTGCGCGATTTCTTCGAGCCGGCACTTACCGAGCCAGTGCCGGTATCGAATATCGCGCTGATGATGGAAGAGGGCACCGGCGGTCCGTTCCGGGTGCACTCTCTGCATCCAATGGGCAAGGTCAGCGCCCGCAAGATTGCCTAAGCGCTTATAAGCAAAAGGAAAGTGGGTTTCGCACTTTCCGTCTCGACTTTCCGGCCGTGAATGCTACCGTCTTCACATATTTGAGAAGGTGCTTTGATGTCCGATACCTACCCCCGCAATCTCATCGGCTATGGCCGCAATACGCCCGATCCGAAATGGCCGGGCGATGCCCGCGTCGCGGTGCAGTTTGTGATCAATTACGAAGAGGGCGGGGAAAGCTGCGTACTCGACGGCGACCCTGCTTCGGAGAACTTGTTGTCGGAAATCGTCGGTGCGGCACCCTGGCCGAACCAGCGCAATCTCAATATGGAATCGATCTACGAATATGGTTCGCGTGCCGGTTTCTGGCGGTTGTGGCGCATGTTCACCGAGCTCAAGGTGCAGGCAACCGTTTACGGCGTGACACTTGCCATGGCCCGCAATCCGGAAGCGGTCGCCGCCATGAAGGAGGCCGGCTGGGAGATCGCGAGCCACGGCTATCGCTGGCTGGAATACAAGGATTTTCCCGAGGATCTGGAGCGCAAGCACATCCTTGAGGCCGTGCGCCTTCATACCGAGCTGACCGGTGAGCGCCCCCACGGCATGTACCAGGGCAAACCTTCTGATAATACGCTGCGGCTGGTGATGGAGGAGGGCGGTTTTCTCTATTCCTCGGATTCCTATGCCGACGATCTGCCCTATTGGGTCGATGGTGTCGAGGGCAAGCCGTTCCTGATCATCCCCTACACGCTCGAAACCAACGATATGCGTTTCGCCACGCCGCAGGGCTTCAATTCCGGCGATCAGTTCTTCACCTATCTCAAGGATGCCTTCGACACGCTCTATGAAGAGGGCAAGCAGGGCAGCCCGAAGATGATGTCCGTCGGCCTGCATTGCCGTCTGGTTGGTCGGCCGGGTCGAGCGGCGGCGCTGAGGCGCTTCATCGAGTATGTGCTGAAGCACGACAAGGTCTGGCTGCCCAGGCGCATCGATATCGCCAACCATTGGTACCAGCATCACCTTCCCGTGGGTGCGCGCTAAAATGATATCACGCGACGATTTCGTAACCCGCTTTGGCGGTGTCTTCGAGCACTCCCCGTTCATTGCCGAACGTGCCTATGACGCCGGCAATATTGCCGAACCGTTGACGTCAGGCAGCGTACATGGCGCTCTGGTCGCCATCTTTCGCGCCGCCAGTGCTGACGAGCGGCTTGGCGTTTTGCGCGCGCATCCCGACCTCGCCGGCCGGCTGGCAATTGCGGGCAAGCTCACCGAGGACAGCCGCAAGGAGCAGGCAGGCGCCGGGCTTGACCGGCTCACACCAGCTGAGCATGCCCGCTTCACCGAGCTCAACACGGCTTACGTGACGAAATTCGGCTTTCCCTTTATTATTGCGGTTAAGGGGCTCGGCAAAGACGACATCCTTGCCGCCTTCGAGACGCGGATCGGCAGTGACCGGGACGCGGAATTTGCGACCGCAACGGCGCAGGTGGAGAAAATCGCCCTGCTGCGCCTGCAATCCATGCTTCCGGAGACTTGAATGACCGACAATGCCGATACCAGCCTTCCGTCCTTCGCGGTCGGTGCCATCAACCTTGCCTCCGCCCGCCTCGGCGCCAAGGGGCTCTATGCCACCGACGAGTTCTTCGCGCCGCTGGACCGCATGCTGCAGGATGTGCCGGCAAGCTTCGATCCGGATCTCTATGACGACAACGGCAAATACATGGACGGCTGGGAAAGCCGGCGCAAGCGCGTACCGGGGCACGACTGGTCGGTCATCCGCCTCGCCATGCCGGGCCGTATCTTCGGCTTCGATGTCGATACCAGCTATTTCACCGGCAATTATCCGCCGCACTGCTCGATCGAGGCTGCCTTCGTCGAAAGCGGCGATCCGACCGACGCGACCGCTTGGACCGAGATCCTCGTGAAATCGCCGCTCGGCTCGAGTGCGCATCATTTCTTCGAAGTGGCCGACAAGGAAAAGGTTTGGACGCATCTTCGGATGCACATCTATCCCGATGGCGGCGTGGCACGTTTGCGCGTTTACGGCTCAGCCTATTTCGACTGGTCGAAGGTCGGTAACACCGAGGAAGTCGACCTCGGCTATATTTTCAACGGCGCCAAGGCGCTTGCCTGGTCGGACGCGCATTATGGCCATCCCGACAAGATGCTCGGACCGGGCCGCGGCCTCAACATGGGCGACGGCTGGGAAACCAAGCGCCGGCGCGGCCCCGGCCATGACTGGACGATCATCCGCCTCGGCCATCCGGGCACCATCAACCGCGTCATCGTCGATACCGCCTTCTTCAAAGGCAATTTTCCGGACACCTGCGAACTGCTCGGTGCCTATCTGCCCGGCCACGGCGACACCTTCACCGATGCGGAGATCGCCGCCTCCGAACGCTGGAAGCCCATGCTTTCGCGCCAGAAGCTGCAGATGGACCATATTCATGACTATGGCAGCGATGTCCTCGCCGCGATCGGCCCGGTAACGCATGTGCGTTTCGCCATGCACCCGGACGGCGGCGTGATGCGGCTCAGGCTTTATGGGAACAAGGCCTAGGATATGACCGGCAGAGGTCTAGTCCACTACCTGGATCACATGCAGAAGGCCGCGTCCGACGCGCGTCTTTTTGTTCGGGGAATGGACAGGGCGTCGTTCCTGGCCGATGATCGTACCCAGTATGCTGTCGCCTATAGCCTCTGTGCCATTGGTGCGGCGGCCGCACAGTTGCTGAATGAACATCCGGAATTCGGACCGGATCATCCGGATTTACATTGGAATGAGATGCAAACTATGAGCGAGCGCCTGCTGTCGCACGGCGTCACTGCAAACGTCGAGGATATTTGGACGACGGTTGGGCATTCAGTCCCCGAATTGCTCACGCAACTCGAATCCATCCGCCACTGGCGGGCAGAAGGGGAGTGACGACCATGACCCAGACGCTCGATATTTTTCCTCTCACCAAGACTGCGTTCGCGCCCTTCGGCGACGTCATCGAGGCGGACCCGGCAACGATGAAGCTGATCAATGGCGGTACGACGGAACGGTTTCATGCGCTTTCAGGCGCTGAGGCCGTGGGCGAGGGCGCGCGAGTGATCATCAATCTGTTTCGCGGCCAGCCGCGGGCCTTTCCATACGCGATCGACATGATGGAGCGCCATCCCCTCGGCAGCCAGTGTTTCGTACCGCTGAACGATCGGCAGTTCCTCGTGGTGGTTGCGAAGGACGAGGACGGCAAGCCGGGTACGCCGCAGGTCTTCCTGGCGCGTGGCGATCAAGGCGTGAACTATCGCCGCAATGTCTGGCATTACCCGCTAATGACCCTCGATCAGCCGAGTGACTTTCTCGTTGTCGATCGTGACGGGTCGGGCAACAATCTGGTGGAATTCTTCTTCGACACCCCCTTCATCATCGGAGCGCCGACCCTATGACCGGACTGACCACCCATGTGCTCGACACTGCCCTCGGCAAGCCGGCCGAAGGCTTGGCGATCGATCTCTTCAAGATCGAGGGTGAGACGCGGAAGCATCTGAAGACGGTCACGACCAATTCCGACGGGCGCGTCGACGGTGGGCCGATCCTGATCGGCGACAATTTTGTCGCCGGCACCTACGAGCTGGTCTTCCGCGCCGGTGACTATCTACGAGCAACCGGGGCCAAGCTGCCCGAACCGGCATTCCTGGATCTGGTGCCGATCCGCTTCGGCATTGCCGACACGACGGCGCATTATCATGTGCCGCTGCTGATTTCGCCCTACGGCTATTCCACCTATCGCGGGAGCTGAGCCTTGCGTTTTGCTGTTATTGCGGATGTGCACGGCAATCACCTGGCGCTGGAAGTGGTGCTCGCCGATATCCGCGCGCAAGGCATCAACAATATCGTCAATCTCGGCGATTGCTTTAGCGGACCGCTGACGGCAGGGGAGACGGCCGATATCCTACTTGCGCTCGATGCAGTGACAGTTCGCGGCAACCACGATCGGTATCTGATCGAACAGCTGCCGGAGAAGATGCATATTTCGGACAGTGCCGCCCATGCGGAATTGTCCGGACACCATCTCGAGTGGTTGCACACCTTGCCGTTCAGCACCATCTACATGGACGAGGTTTACCTGTGTCATGCGACGCCGAAGGACGACAACGTCTACTGGCTCGAAGCTGTCGCGCCGGAAGGCCATATCTATCTGAAGCCGATCGAGGAGATCGAGGCGCTGGCTGCCGGAATCGATCTTCCGCTGATCCTATGCGGCCATAGCCATATCCCGCGTGCGGTTCGCCTTCGTGACGGGCGCCTGATCGTCAATCCCGGCAGTGTCGGCTGTCCAGCCTACGATGATGATCTGCCCCATTGTCACAAGGTCGAGGCAGGCCACCCCTTCGCCTCGTATGCAGTTCTGGAAAAGGTGGAAGGCATGTGGCTGCCGACATTCCGGCAGGTAGCTTACGATCATCAAGCGATGGCAGCACTTGCTGCGCGCGCAGGCCGTTCCGAGTGGGCGAGCGCTTTGGCGACAGGGTGGCTGCGTTAAACCTCGGCCAGAATCTCCCGGTTCACCGTCTTGATATCCCGCTTGCCGCAGAGGGCCATGGAAATATCCAGCTCGTTGCGGATGATCTCCAGTGCCCGCGTTACGCCCTCCTTGCCCATGGCGCCGAGGCCGTAGAGGAAGGGGCGGCCGATGAACGTGCCTTTAGCGCCGAGCGCCACCGCCTTCAACACGTCTTGGCCGGAGCGGATGCCGCCATCAACGTGCACTTCAATCTTGTCGCCGACGGCGTCGACGATCTTCGGTAGCATACTGATAGAAGAGGGGGCGCCATCAAGCTGACGGCCGCCATGGTTGGAAACGATGATCGCGTCTGCGCCGGTATCGACCGCGGCCTTGGCGTCGTCGACATCGAGGATACCTTTGATGATCAGCGGCCCGCCCCAGCGTTCCTTGATCCAGCCGACATCACTCCACGAAAGCTTTGGATCGAATTGTTCATGGGTCCAGCCCGCCAGTGACGCCAGGCTGGTGACGTTCTTGGCATGACCGATGACATTGCCAAAGGAATGCCGCTTCGTCCGCATCATGTCCAGGCACCAGCGCGGCCGCATCGCCACCTGCCACATATGTTTCGGGATGAGTTTTGGCGGCGCCGTCAGGCCGTTGCGCAGATCGTTGTGTCGCTGGCCAAGGATCTGCAGGTCGGCCGTCAGCACCAAAGCCGAGCATTTTGCGGCTTTTGCGCGGTTGATGAGGTTTATCACGAAGTCGCGATCCTTCATGACATAGAGCTGAAACCAGAAGGGTTGCTTCGTTACCGAGGCAACGTCTTCGATCGAGCAGATGCTCATGGTCGACAGCGTGAACGGAATGCCGAATTCCTCCGCGGCGCGCGCCGCCAGCATCTCGCCGTCGGCATGCTGCATGCCCGTCAGCCCGGTCGGAGCCAACGCTACCGGCATGGACACCGTCTGGCCGATCATGCGAGTTTCCAGCGAGCGGTTGGCCATGTCGACGAGGACGCGTTGGCGAAGTTTGATCTTTTTGAAATCAGCTTCGTTCGCATCGTAAGTGGACTCGGTCCACGAACCGGAATCGGCATATTGGAAGAACATTTTGGGGACGCGCCGTTTGGCGAGCTTCTTCAGTTCGGCAATGGTAAGCGGCGCGGTCATGGCTCTCTGCCTTTTCGATGACTATTACGGAGGATCTGGATCGCCTTACTGCAGGATCGATTTCGCGGCTTTTCCTGCAACATAGGTTTCGATGATCGCCCGATCGTCCCCCATGGTCTGCAACAGGAAGAGCTCCTCCGGGAGCGTCTTCACGACTTCCATCTTCAGCGCCATGGCCGGCGTGGCGGCAGCGTCG
Organism: Rhizobium sp. BK313; assembly: GCF_014193655.1. GTDB lineage: Bacteria > Pseudomonadota > Alphaproteobacteria > Rhizobiales > Rhizobiaceae > Rhizobium. Next base: position 351,509 of record NZ_JACHZQ010000001.1, read on the forward strand.
AGGATGACAAGGTCGGCGTCGGTACCGGGATCGAGGGTACCGATCTTGTCGGCCAGCGACAGGGCTTCGGCGTTGCCGAGCGTCATGTAATAATAGCTTTCCAGCGGGTTCAGGCGTTCGCCGAGAAGCTGCTGGATCTTGTAGGCCTCGTCCATTGTGCGCAGCATCGAATAGCTGGAGCCGCCGCCGATATCGGTGGCGACGCCGATGCGGACGGGCTTTTCGCGGCGTGCCAGAGCCTTCAGCGGGAAAAGGCCGGAGCCGAGGAACAGGTTGGAGGTCGGGCAATGGACGGCGATGGCGCCGGCCTCGCTCATGGCGTCGGCTTCGCGCTCGGAAAGGTGAATGGCGTGTCCGAACAGGCTCTTCGGCCCGAGCAGGTCGTAGCGCGCGTAGATATCGGTGTAGTCGATCGCGTCTGGATAGAGCTCGCCGGTGAATTTGATCTCGTCGTGGTTTTCGGAGAGATGCGTCTGGATATGCAGATTAGGGAATTCACGGGCAAGGGCTGCGGCTGCTTCCATCTGCTCAGGCGTCGAGGTGATGGCGAAACGCGGGGTGATGGCGACATGGTTGCGGCCCTTGCCGTGCCAATCGGCGATCACCTGGCGCGTCTCGTCGTAACCCATCTGCGGTGTGTCGAGCAGGCCCTGCGGCGCATGGCGGTCCATCATCACCTTGCCGCCGACCATGCGCATGTTGCGGCGCATGGCTTCGGCAAAGAAGGCGTCGGCGGAGGTCTTGTGCACGGAGCAATAGGCAACCGCCGTCGTCGTGCCGTGGCGGATCAGCTCGTCGTAGAAATGGGTGGCTATGCGCTGCGCATGGGCGCTTTCGACAAAGCGGCATTCCTCCGGGAAAGTATAGGTGTTCAGCCATTCCAGAAGGTTGGCCGCATAGGAGGCGATGACCTGCATTTGCGGAAAATGCAGATGCATGTCGATAAAGCCCGGCAAGATCAAATGCGGCCGATGGTCGACTTCGGCAACATGCGCAGGCGCTTTCGCCTTGACCTCTAGATAAGGGCCGATGGCGGCGATGATTCCGTTCTCGATCAGCAGGCCGCCATCGTGCTCATACGAATAGCTGTCCGTATCGGTCAGGTTCTCTGGCGCGCGCTTGAAGGAGAGCATGCGGCCACGCAAAAGGGTAGTCATTGGTCTTTTTCTCCGACGGAGCTTTCGAACCAGGCGGCCAGCAGCTTGCGCTCCTCCGGCGTCACGTCGGTGACATTGCCGGGCGGCATGGCATGGCTGCGGCCAGCCTGAATATAGATCTCGCGGGCATGCATAGCGATTTCCGCGTCGTTTTCCAGCATCACATCCTGTGGCGCACGCGCAATGCCTTCAAAAACAGGCTCAGCGGCATGGCACATCGAACAGCGCGTCGAGATCATCTGCTTCACCGCCGGAAAGTGCGCATCCGCAGCGAACTGCTGAAAAGCGGGCGCGACGGCGTCGGCATCCTTTTCGCCGGTCAACACCTTCGGCACGGTCGAAAGCCATATGATCAGAATGAAGAGAATGACGGTGACGATCCATGTCCAGGTGGGGCGGCCCTTGCGGGCATGGATCGTGTTGAACCAATGGCGGATGGTGACGCCCATCAGGAACACCAGCGCCGCGATGATCCAGTTATAAGCGGTGCCGAAGGCCAGCGGATAATGGTTCGACAGCATGAAGAAGATAACGGGCAGCGTCAGATAGTTGTTGTGCAAAGAGCGCTGCTTGGCGATGCGGCCATATTTCGGGTCCGGCGTGCGCCCGGCGATCAGGTCGGCGACTACGATCTTCTGGTTGGGTATGATGATCATGAAGACATTGGCCGACATGATCGTCGCCGTGAAGGCGCCGAGATGCAGGAAGGCGGCGCGGCCCGTGAAGAGGTGGGTATAGCCCCAGGCCATGAAGACGAGGACGGCATAAAGCACCGCCATCAGACCCCAGGTGTTGTTGCCGAGCGGCGATTTGCAGAGCAGATCGTAGACGATCCAGCCACCGGCGAGGGAAGCCAGCGAAATCAGAATGGCGACGGGAACGCTGACGTCCAGTACATGCCGGTCGATGAGGAAGAGATTGGCGCCCCCGTAATAGACGATGCAGAGCATCAGGAAGCCGGAGAGCCAGGTAAAATAGCTCTCATATTTGAACCAGGTCAGATGTTCCGGCATCGTGGCCGGGGCCACCAGATATTTCTGGATGTGATAGAAACCGCCGCCATGAACCTGCCACTCCTCGCCATAGGCGCCGGGCGGAAGATGCGGACGCTTCACCAGGCCGAGATCAAGCGCGATGAAGTAGAAGGACGAGCCGATCCAGGCAATGGCGGTTATGACGTGGAACCAGCGGGCAGCAAAGGCCAGCCATTCCCACGCTATGGCATATTCATACATTCAGTTCCCCTTTTCTTCCTCCGACTCGACACCTTGCAAAATGTTGGGCGCAGAGGGAAGGGGCGTTTCATCAAGGGATTGCTTTTCGTAACGGGACCACACACTTCCGTGACCGATATGCAGCCGCTCTTGTCGAGCGCCAACTTCGCCATAGATGAAAATTGGACGCGTTTTTTCAGCGTCATCGGCGATAGGCGGGCAGCGGAGCCCCCGGGGCGCCGTATCGTCGGAGATTTGCCCATGCGTGGTATACTGGCGTTTGCACTATTCCTTTTTGCAACCTCTGCCATGGCGCACGACGCGCCCTCCGGCTGGACCTACGATCCCTACTGTTGCAACGGCGACAGTCAGACCGGTGATTGCGAGATGATCCCCTCGCGCACGGTGACCGTTATCCCGGGTGGCTATCGGATTACGCTCTATCCCGGCGATCATCGCTATGTGACGCATGCTCATATCTTTACGCTACCACAGCGCAAGACAATGCGTTCACCGGATGGCGCCTATCACCTTTGTCTGTTTCCGGACGAGAACACGCCGCGCTGCTTCTATGCGCCGGATATGGCCTATTGAGCGGCGCTCATTCCAACGGCATACCGAATTCGCCGAGAATCCAGTTCCGGAAGGCACGGATTCTCGGCGTATGACGCCTGTTCTCGGGGTAGGCAAGCCAATAGTTCGAGCCATCGTTGCAGAGGATATCGAAGGGCTGGATCAGCCGACCGGCGGCTAAGTCGTCGGCATAGAATTCGGGTGTCAGGACGGCGACGCCTTGTCCGGCGATCGCGGCACTCGCCTCGAAGGATTGCGCCCCAAGCCTGCTTTTCGGTCTGCCTTGCAGGCCAGGGTCGGGAACTCCGGCTGCTTCGAACCATTGTGCCCACCAAGGGTCGCCGGCATCGATGATCCGAAGTTTGAGAAGATCGGCCGGCGTATGGACGCCGCCGATGCTGGCCGCCAACTCCGGGCTGAGCATCGGCGTGAAGTTCATTTTCATCAACAGATGCGCGCGCAGGCCCGGCCATGTTCCGCGCCCATTGCGAATGGCGATATCGGACGGTTCACGGGAGAAATCAATGAGCGCGTCTGATGTGGCGAGCCGTACTGCGACATTCGGGTGCTGTAGCTGAAATGAGCCGAGGTGGCGAGCCAGCCACTGCGATGCGAAGGTCGGCGTTGAATGAATGAGAAGCGTGGATTCGGCACCGCCGCTGACCGAAGCCATTGCCTCATGCAGCATGCTGAAGGCCTCGCTGACCTTCGGCGCCAGCCGCGCGCCCGCCTCCGTCAACTCGATCTGGCGCGGGCGGCGCAGGAACAGCGGCTCGCCGACATTCTCCTCCAAAAGCTTGATCTGATAGCTGACGGCCGTCTGCGTCATGCCCAGTTCCGTGCCGGCGCGGGTGAAACTGCCGTGCCGGGCGGCGGCCTCGAAGACGCGGAGTGCATTCAGCGGAAACTGTTTTGACAGTTTCATGGATAAGTTCTCTTTATGTATACAGACGGTTGTTCGATTGGAATTCCAGCATTTTCAGCGGCAAACTGCAATCCATATCATCGATTGGATTGAGGTGCTTTCATGGATTGCTATGCTATAGAGCAGATGAATGCCGCTAGACCCTCCGTTCTGGCTCGAGCGCTGGGGGTACTGACGCAGGTCTTTGCGGGGAGCACAGGGCCTTCACCGAGGCTGGATTTGGATGAGATGCCCGACCGGCTCAAACGCGATCTCGGTTTTCTCGACGGGCGCGGTCCGCGTTACGAGGATGATCGGATGGCGTAAGCCGCGAAGGCCGTCAGCAACTCTGCGGCCGTCATGGCGGCGATGACTTCCGGGCGCTTGTCCTTCACCGCGGCGCCGCCGATCGGCAGCGTCAGCCGCTCAAGCGAGGCCTTGTCACCGCCCTCGCGGGTTAGCCAATGGGAGAAGGTGGCGCGCTTGGTCACCGAGCCGATCATGCCGACATAGGCAAGGTCGGTGCGGGCGAGCGCTTCCTTGGCGATCAGGAAATCCAGGGCGTGATCATGGGTCAGGATGACGATCGCTGAGCCTGCGGGAATATCCTGCACCAATGCTTCCGGCATTGGCGAAAGCTTTGTCTTCGTCTCTGCCGGCAGGTTTGCCAATTCCTCCTTCCGGGTCTCGATCACCGTCACGGAAAGCGGCAGAGGCGCGAGCGCGGCGGCCAATGCATGCCCGACATGTCCTGCGCCAAAGAGATAGGTCTCCGGTCGATGTTCCGCTTCGCTCGCCCGTTTGGCTTCGAGCTCTTCCAGCAATTGTGTCGTCATTTTCTGGAAACGCAGCTGGGTGCGACCGCCGCAGCATTGGCCGATCTCCGGCCCGAGCGGTATGTCCATCATCTCGACGCCATCGCCCATCAACAATTCGCGGGCGTTCTGGATCGCCAAAAATTCGAACTGCCCACCACCGATCGTGCCCCAGATGGCATTTTCGGAAACGAGCATGAAGGTTCCAGCCTCGCGCGGGGTGGAGCCCTGCGTTCCGATGATCTCGACAAGGATGGAGACGGGGCGGCCCGCCAGAAATGCGCGGAAGTCGCTCCTGGGTATGACGCCGGAAAGCACTTCGCGGATCGCCATGGTCACATCCCTTTCAGGCGCTCGACCGCCATCAGCACCCGTTCCGGTGTTGCCGGCGCGTCGAGCCGCGGGCAGACACGGTAATCCGCGACGCTCGCGACGGCCATGGACAGAGCTTCAAGTACCGAGATGCTGAGCATGAAGGGCGGTTCGCCAACGGCCTTGGAGCGGCCGATGGTGGCCTCGGCATTTTCGGACCATTCGGCAAGGCGGACGTTGAAAATCTTCGGCCGGTCGGAGGCGAGCGGGATCTTGTAGGTGGACGGCGCGTGCGTGCGCAGCCGGCCCTTGTCATCCCACCAGAGTTCTTCCGTGGTCAGCCAGCCCATGCCCTGCACGAAGGCGCCTTCGACCTGGCCGATATCGATCGCCGGGTTCAGCGAACGGCCGACGTCGTGGAGGATATCGGTGCGGTCGATCAGATATTCGCCGGTCAGCGTGTCGATCGAGACTTCGGAGCAGGCGGCGCCATAGGAGAAATAATAGAACGGCGTGCCGCGGCCGGCCTTGCGGTCCCAATGGATTTTCGGCGTCTTGTAGAAGCCGGCGGCGGAAAGCTGCACACGGGCGAAATAGGCCTGCTTGATGAAATCGGGGAAGGGGATTTCGAGATCGCCGACGCGCACCCGGTTCGGCAGGAACTGCACCTCTTCGGCGCCAACGCTCCATTTCTCGACGGCGAAGGCAACGAGGCGCTCCTTGATCTGTCGGGCGGCGTCGAAGGCAGCCATGCCGTTGAGGTCGGAGCCGGAGGAGGCCGCAGTCGCCGAAGTGTTGGGAACCTTGCCCGTGGTGGTCGCAGTGATCTTCACCCGATCGATATCGACCTGGAAGCTATCGGCCAGCACCTGCGCCACCTTGGTGTAGAGGCCCTGGCCCATCTCGGTGCCGCCGTGGTTCAGGTGGATCGAGCCGTCCTGATAGACGTGCACCAGCGCGCCGGCCTGGTTGAAGGCGGTCATGGTGAAGGAGATGCCGAATTTCACAGGCGTCAGCGCAATGCCCTTGCGGATAAAGCGGCTGGAGCGGTTGAACTCGACGATGGCATCGCGCCGCGCCTGATAGTCGGAGGAGTCTTCGAGTTCATCGACGATACGGTGGATGATGTTGTCCTCCACCTCCTGGTGATAGGGCGTCAGCGTCCGGCCAGAGCCGGGCTGGCCGTAGAAATTCGCGCGCCGAATCTCCAGCGGGTCCTTACCGAGCGCATAAGCGATCTCTTCGATGAAGCGTTCACCGCCGACCATGCCCTGCGGGCCGCCGAAACCGCGGAAGGCGGTGTTGGAAACGGTGTGCGTCTTCAGCGGTTTCGAGACGAGATGCACATGCGGGTAGAAATAGCTCGAATCCGCGTGGAACAGCGCGCGGTCGGTGACCGGGCCGGAGAGGTCGGAGGAGAAGCCGCAGCGGGCGGCGTAGGTCGCATCGACGGCGTGGATACGGCCGTCATCGTCGAAGCCGATTTCGTAGTCGACCAGAAAGTCATGGCGCTTGCCGGTGGCTGCCATGTCCTCGTCGCGGTCGGGGCGGAATTTGATGGCGCGGCCGAGCTTCTTGGCGGCGACGGCGGCGAGTGCGGCGAACTGATTGCCCTGCGTCTCCTTGCCGCCGAAGCCGCCGCCCATGCGGCGCACATTGACGGTAACGGCATTGGACGGAATGTTCAGGACATGGCCGACGATATGCTGGATCTCGCTCGGATGCTGGGTGGATGACCAGACGGTCACTTCGTCGTCTTCGCCGGGGATCGCCATGGCGATGTGGCTCTCGAGATAGAAATGCTCCTGGCCGCCGATGCGCATCTGCGCCTTGATGCGGTGCTTGGCATTGGCCATCTCGGCTTCCGGCTCGCCCCGCTTCAGCGTCATCGGCTCGTAGACGACCGGTCCGCCGTTGGCGAGCGCCCCGTCGATATCGCTCCAATGGGGCAGGTCGCGGTAGTCGATCTTGGCGAGCCTTGCTGCCCGGCGAGCGATCTCGCGGGTCTCGGCGATGACGGCGAAGATCGGCTGGCCGTGGAACTCGACCTTGGTATCGGCGAGCAGTGGCTCGTCATGCATGCCGTTGGAACTGGTATCGTTGACCCCAGGAATATCCTCGGCCGTGAACACCCAGACGACGCCGGGATAGGCTTTGACTTCGGAGAGGTCGATGCCGGCGATGTCGGCATGCGCGCGGTCGGAGAGGCCGAGTGCTCCATGCAGCAGGCCGGCCGGTTCCGGTAGGTCGTCGATATAGTCGGCAGCACCCGTCACGTGCTTGTGCGCCGAGTCGTGCTTCAGCGAACCATGCATCGAGCCGTTGATGACCTTGCGTTCCTCGAAGGTGGATTTGTCCATGATTATGCCTCCACCGTTGCAAAGCGCTGCAATTCCTGCGGCGCACCGGCCGTTTCGAGATAGAAGCGGATGAGCAGGTTCTTGGCAGTCAATTGTCGGTATTCGGCGGTGGCGCGCCAGTCTGTGAGCGGCGTGTAGTCGGCATCGAAGGCGGGGCGGGCGGCGGTCACCGTCGCCTCCGTCCAGGGCTTGCCGATCAGCTCGGCTTCGACCGTGCGGGCACGCTTCGGCGTGCCGGCCATGCCACCGAAGGCGATGCGGATATCGGCAACGTTGCCGGCCGCATCCAGCGCCAGATGGAAAGCACCGCAGAGCGCCGAAATATCCTCATCACGACGCTTGGAGATCTTGTAAACAGCGAAATGAGTGCCTTCGGCCGGGTAGGGCACGAAGACGCTTTCGACGAATTCGCCGGGATTGCGGTCCTGCTTGCCGTAGTCGATGAAGAAGTCTTCCAGCGGCAACGCGCGGGTGCCAGTAACGGAGCGCAGCTTGACCGTCGCGCCGAGCGCGATCAGTGGCGGCGGCGTGTCGCCAATAGGCGATCCGTTGGCGATATTGCCGCCGATCGTGCCCATATTGCGCACCTGCTCGCCGCCGATGCGGTTGATCAGGCTTGCGAGCGCCGGGATCTTCTCGGCCATGGCGGCAAACGCCTGGCTGTAGGTGACACCGGCGCCGATGGTCAGGCCGGTGTCTTCCAAGGTAATTTTCTGCAAGTCGGTCAGATGATTGATGAAGACGACCGGGTCGAGCTTGCGCATCTGCTTGGTGACCCAGAGGCCGACATCGGTGGAGCCGGCGACGATGATTGCCTTCGGCTCGTCGGCCAACACTTGCGCAAGCGCTGCGACCGAGCCCGGTACGATCAGGCGATCCTCGCCGGAAGTGACGGTGATGGTATCGCCGTCCTGCATGGCCCAGAGGCGCGCGATGATGTCGGCCCTGGTTTTTTCCAGGGGGTCGAACAGGGCGCTCGGGCGCATCTGGCTCACCTGTTCGGCTGCCTTGACGATCGGCTCATAACCTGTGCACCGACAGAGATTGCCCTGCAGGGATTTTTCGATCTGCTCCCGGCTCGGCTTTTCGGTCGTAAGCCACAGGCCGTAGAGCGACATGACGAAACCCGGCGTGCAGAAACCGCATTGCGAGCCATGACAGTCGACCATGGCCTGCTGCACCGGATGCAGCGTGCCGTCCTTGGCGGCCAGATGTTCGACGGTGACGACATGGGTGGCATGCAGCGAGCCGACAAAACGGATGCAGGCATTGACGGCCTCGTAATGCAGTCCGCCATCGATCAGCCGGCCGACCAGAACAGTGCAGGCGCCGCAATCGCCTTCCGCGCATCCTTCTTTCGTGCCCGTCAGATGCCGGTTGAGACGCAGGAAATCGAGGAGCGTCTCAGTCGGGCGCAGGCTGGAAAGAGAGATATCCTCGCCGTTGAGGATAAAGCGGATGCTGTCGTTCATATCGTTCCCAATTGTTTTTTGCTTTTCAAGGAACGAGACAACTTTCTTCGAACCGCTATCTCGTTCCGTCTGTTTGGTTGATCATGATCTTAAAACCGCTTCGCACTTTTTGGGATCATGCTCGACCATCTATCGTTATTCCGCGGTCCAGCCACCGTCAATCGAGACGTGCGTGCCGGTGACCTGACGAGCATCGTCGCTGGCAAGATAGAGCGACAATGCTGCGATCTCTTCGGCCTTGACGAATTCATGCGTGGGCTGTGCCTTGAGGATGACCTCGCTCTTGACCTGCTCTTCCGTCATGCCGCGCGCCTTGGCTGTATCCGGGATCTGCGCTTCGACGAGAGGGGTCAAGACATAGCCGGGGCAGATGGCGTTGACGGTGACGCCGAATTCGGCAAGCTCGAGCGCTGCCGTCTTAGTCAAGCCCATTATACCATGTTTTGCGGCGACATAGGCGGACTTGAAGGGCGAAGCGACGAGGGCGTGGGCCGAGGCGATGTTGATGATGCGGCCGTATTTCTTCGCCTTCATCAGCGGAATAGCGGCGCGGATGGTATGGAACGAGCTCGATAGGTTGATGGCAATGATCTGGTCCCACTTCTCGATCGGGAAGTCCTCGATCTTCTCCACATGCTGGATGCCGGCGTTGTTGACGAGGACGTCGACGCTGCCGAAGGTTGAATTGGCTGTCGCGATCAGATCGGCGATCTCGGCGGGCTTGGTCATGTCGGCTGGATGGTAGATCACCTTGCCGCCACCAGACGCTTCGAGCGTGTTCCTGATGGCATCGATTTCTTCGGGCTTGCCGAAGCCGTTGAGGACGATGTTTTCACCTTTGGCGGCGAAGGCGGTCGCGATGGCGAGGCCGATACCGCTTGTAGAACCGGTGACAACGACTGTTCTTGCCATGATCTTCTCCTTGGACGGCGCGGCTGATGTTGCAGCGCAATAGCGGTTTGAGGTTAGTCCCAAACCGGCGGATATGGCAATCGCATCGCTGCAAGACTCTTTTGCGACGGTTCGCTTCATATATTCGCGAGGTGGAATGAAGCATTTCCGCAAAAATTTCGTTTTGCTTTCTTTTCACATTCGTTTTGCTGCCGTATCTGTTGATTTGGGACAGGAACAATTGGGAGGAATGCATGAGCGGTTATATCTTGGCGATCGACCAGGGTACGACGTCGACGCGGGCTATCGTTTTCGACGGTGACATGAAGATCGCCGGCATCGAGCAGAAGGAGTTCACGCAGCATTATCCGAAGCCTGGGTGGGTCGAGCATGACCCGGAGGAAATTTGGGCCTCCGTCGTTTCGACCGTTAACAAGGCTATTGAGACGGCCGGCATTACTGCAAAGGATATCGCCGCTCTCGGTATCACCAACCAGCGCGAAACCGTTGTGGTGTGGGACCGCAAGACCGGCAAGCCGATCCACAACGCCATCGTCTGGCAAGACCGCCGTACCGCAAGCTATTGCGAGAAGCTGAAGCGACAGGATCTGGAAAAGCTCTTCACCCGCCATACCGGACTGCTGCTCGATCCCTATTTTTCAGGCACCAAGCTGTCCTGGATGCTGGCCAATGTGAAAGGCGCCCGCGCGCGTGCCGCCAAGGGCGAGCTCTGCTTCGGCACCATCGACACCTTCCTGATCTGGCGGCTCACCGGCGGCAAGAGTTTTGTCACCGACGCGACCAACGCTTCTCGCACGCTGATGTACAATATCGGCAACAACGCGTGGGACGAAGATCTGCTCGAGATTCTGCGCGTTCCCGCCGCCATGCTGCCGGAGGTGAAGGACTGCGCCGCCGATTTCGGCGTTGCCGACACGTCGATCTTCGGGGCGGCGATTCCCATCCTCGGCGTCGCCGGCGATCAGCAGGCGGCGACCATCGGCCAGGCCTGCTTTGAGCGCGGCATGATGAAATCCACCTACGGCACCGGCTGCTTTGCGCTGCTCAACACCGGCACGGACATGGTGCGCTCGAAAAACCGCCTGCTGACCACCATCGCCTACCGGCTGAACGGAGAAACGACCTATGCGCTGGAAGGCTCGATCTTCATCGCCGGAGCGGCCGTACAATGGTTGCGCGACGGATTGAAGGCAATCAAGCGCGCCGCCGATTCCGACGGGCTGGCGGAAAAGGCCGATCCGATGCAGGAGGTCTATCTGGTGCCGGCCTTCACCGGTCTCGGCGCGCCGCATTGGGATCCGGATGCCCGCGGCGCGATCTTCGGGCTGACCCGCAATACCGGCCCTGCGGAAATCGTCCGCGCTGCGCTGGAGGCTGTTTGCTACCAGTCGCGCGATCTGCTGGACGCCATGCATAAGGATTGGCGCAACGGCAGCGGCAAGGAGACCGTTTTGCGGGTCGACGGCGGCATGGTCGCCTCCGATTGGACGATGCAGCGGCTCGCCGATCTGCTCGACGCGCCCGTCGACCGTCCGACCATCCTCGAAACCACAGCACTCGGCGCCGCCTGGCTTGCCGGTAGCCGCGCCGGCGTCTGGCCAGACCGCAAGAGTTTTGCCAAGGCTTGGGCCCGGGACCGGCGCTTCGAGCCTGAGATGGACGAGAAGACACGGACCGTGAAGCTGAAGGGATGGCGCGACGCAGTAAGACGGACATTGAGTACCGAGTAGGCGCGGTTAAGAGGCAGCTCACCTAAGATTAGACTGTGTAAGATTTCTTTATTTTCCTAATATAGCATGAAGCAGCGATAGTAAGCCGGGGAACGATTCAGCGACCTATGTCGTTGAAGCGGTTGTGGTTGGGCTCACCTGTCTTCGGGTGAACGCCTTTCGCGACTTCAGGGCGGGACATGGCAGCTAGTTTTACGGAATTGAAGAAACACCTTTATCGGAGCGTGAAATATTGGCTTTGCCGGCCGAAGCCTCCCACGCTCGTCGAGCCGTTTTCCGGACCCGTTGTCGTGGTCGGATCGGCGCCGGTGTCACACAAGCCCGCGGATTTCGACAGAACGTTCAAGGTCATCACCATCAACGGCTCTCAGGTCGTGACAAAGGCCTGGGGTATCGAGGCGCCGGATGTCACGTTCGTGCAATTCAACCAGATCGAGGGGACGAATACCAACGCCGTCGAAGTGCGCCGCGTCCTCAGTGGCGAGCGGACGAAGAAGCTTTACGTTCTGCTCTGGCGAAAAGGGCGCGAGCGGCTGGAGGACGGGCTGAAAGCTTTCGACTATCGATACGACAATCTTGAAATCGTCGATCGCTATAAGCGTATGGCGCTTCTCGACCTGGTTGGCGGCGTAAGATGCAGCGAACTGGGTGCGGACGACAAATGTTCGAACGGCATCAATGCCGTGCTCTTCGCGCTCTATAACGGTGCCACCGCGGTGATCATCACCGGAATCAATCCCGCTTCCGGTGGGCATATCTACAACCACGCAAATCTGGCCCGGCTGCACATTCAAAGGGATAGGGAAATTCTGTTGCGGTTGATGGAGCGGGGTTATCCGGTCTTTACGGCCGATCCAACCGTATCGGAATCCCTCGGATTGCCATTGTGGGACGGCAAGGCCCCCGCCCGACAGGAGTCGGAAAGCCCTGAAAAGTCTGCACGTCCGGCCTCAAAACGGGCTACTCTCTTGACTCCATCCCTGCGTTGATCGTGCAATCGTTCGTCTTTCCGACGAATGAGGAGATCAGCCATGGTGTCCGTGACCGTTGAATTGCGCAATGTCGAGGATACGCAGGCGGCGTTGGGCTGGGCCGGCGGCCACACCGTTGTCGTCGACCGTCCGCCAGGCCGTGCCGGCGGGCAGGGGCTTGGTTTCAATGGTGCGCAACTGCTGGGATTGGCGATCGGCGGATGTTTCTGCAACGATCTGCACTATGTTGCAGCCGAGATGGGTGTCGGGTTGGGAAAAATCTCCATCTCCGTGCGCGTGGACCTGGAGAGCGACCTGTCGTTTACCAAGGCTGCGACGATGACGGTATCATGCGAGACGCTCGACGGTTCCGATCCTCAGCCGGTGATCGATCAGGCCAAGGCGAGATGCATGGTCAGCAATTCGCTGAAGAGGGGAATTCCGGTCGCAATCGAGGCGGTCACATAGGCGCGCGACCGAAGGCTAACGCCCATCATCGTTCCGTGCCAAAATCCCGGCATGGAATCACTTGATCGAACCGAATCCGACCGCGTTCTCATGCCGCCGCCGCTCCGGCGCGGCGACAGAGTCCGTTTCGTTTCGCCTGCAAGCCCGCCCGACAAGGACCTTATTTTAAGGCATGCTGAAATGCTGAAGAGCTGGGGGCTCAACGTCGATTTCGGCGAACATGCTTTTTGCAAGCAGGACTATCTTGCTGGGACGGATGAGGAGCGATTGGCGGATTTCAATGCCGCGCTCCGTGATCCCGAGGTTCGGGCGATCTTCGCCACGCGCGGCGGCAAAGGGTCTTACCGCATCGCCGACCGGCTGGATTTCGCGGCAGTCCGGCGTGATCCGAAGTTTCTCATCGGTTTCAGCGATATCACCATGTTACATCTCAGCCTGTGGAAGCACTGCCGGCAGGTCGGTATCCATGGCGCGCTTTTCGTCAACGAGGGCGAACAGGATGTCAGCGTGGAAACCAGCAGTTCCCTTCGTCGGGCGCTCATGACTTCAGAGGATATCGTCATCCGCTCGCGCCCCGAGGAGCCGACGTCGGCTCTGACGACCGAGGGAGCGGTCACCGGGCGATTGATCGGCGGCAATCTCGATATGGTCGCTACGGCGGCCGGCTGGGCCTTGCCGGATTTGCGCGGTGCCATCCTGTTGCTTGAAGCCGTCAACATGTATCGCGGGCAGGTGGACCGGCAGTTGACGATGTTGCGTAAGGCGGGGCATTTGAATGGTCTGGCAGGTGTTGCGATTGGCCAATTCACCCGCTTTGAATTCGACCGCCGTTTCTCGGTCATCGATATCCTGCGCGAACATCTCGATGCACTCGGCGTGCCGGTGCTCGGTGGCCTGCCGCTTGGACATGGACCTAGTCCGTCGAGCGTGCCGATCGGCGCGGTTGCTGTCCTGGATGCAAAAGCTGGGGCGCTAATGGTCCGGCGCGGCGGCGTGTAGTTTTCTCCTGCGATAATTTTTGACGCGCCGTGTCGGCGCAGGCGATACTCTTTCGTCTTTATAAAAGAAGGATGTCCTGATGCTCTATGCGATCCTATGCTACAACGACGAAGACACCGTGTTTTCCTGGTCCAAGGAAGAGGAGCAGGTGACGATGGACCGGTTGATCGCGGTGCAGGCGCCGCTCGGTGAAGCCGGCAAGCTCGGCCCGGTCGCCCGGCTGATGCCGACAACGGCGGCAACGACGCTGCGCAAGGGCAAGAACGAGCCGCTCATCATCGACGGACCCTTCGCCGAGACGAAGGAACAATTGCTGGGCTTCTATGTCATCGACTTTGAGACGCTTGACGAAGCGATTGAATTTTCAAAGAAACTGGCCATCGCCAATCCTGGTGCCGGCTCCTATGAGATCCGCCCGCTTCATGCCTTTAGACCGGGGACGATGGCAACATGACGGATCTAGCCTGGATCGATATCGCGTTCACCAACGCCCGGCCGCAGGTGCTCGGCGCGTTGCTGCGGTATTTCCGCAATCTCGACATTGCCGAGGAAGCGTTTCAGGAGGCCTGCCTCAGGGCATTGAAGACATGGCCGGACAAGGGGCCGCCCCGCGATCCCGTTGCCTGGCTGATCTTCGTCGGCCGCAACAGCGGCATCGACGCGGTGCGCAAGCAGTCGAAGACGCAAGGCTTGCCGGACGAAGAGGCGATCTCCGATACTGGCGACGCCGAAAGCGATCTTGCAGACCGGCTCGACGGCTCCAACTATCGTGACGATATTCTGCGGTTGCTGTTCATCTGCTGTCACCCCGACCTGCCGGCGACGCAACAGATCGCGCTGGCGCTGCGCGTCGTCTCCGGTCTTAGGGTGGCGCAGATCGCTCGTGCCTTTCTCGTCAGCGAAAGCGCGATGGAGCAGCGCATCACCCGCGCCAAAGCGCGTGTTGCTGCTGCCGGCATGCCTTTCGAGACGCCGGGTGCCGTCGAGCGGGCCGAGCGCGTGGCGCTGGTCAGTGCCATGATCTATCTCATCTACAACGAGGGCTATTCCGCCGGCGGGCCGGGCCGCGAGGCTTCTGCCTTTGCCGATGAGGCGATCCGATTGGGACGACTGTTGCTGCGCATCTTTCCGGCAGAGCCGGAGATCATGGGTCTGCTGGCGCTGATGCTGCTGCAGCAATCGCGAAATACGGCCCGCTTCGATGCAGACGGCCAGATCATCCTGCTGGAGGAACAGGACCGGTCGCTCTGGAACCGCAAATTGATCGACGAGGCGCTTGCTCTGCTCGACAAGGCAATCCGCCATCGCCGCCCCGGACCCTATCAGCTTCAGGCCGCGATCGCGGCGCTGCATTCCAGGGCCAAGCGGGCCGAGGATACGGACTGGGCGGAGATCGATCTGCTCTATCAAACGCTGGAGCGGCTGCACCCGTCGCCGGTCGTCACCCTGAACCGCTCTGTCGCTGTTGCCAAACTCAAGGGACCGGAGGAGGCGCTGGCATTGGTCGAGCCGCTGACGGACAAACTCGATTGCTATTTTTACTTTCACGGGCTTCGGGGCGCATTGCTTGCGCAGTTGGGCCGGCCGCACGAGGCGCACATTGCCTTCGATCGTGCCATCGCGCTTGCCCATTCACCCGCCGAAGCTGCCCATATCCGTCATCAGCTCGATCGCCTCAGCGCGGCGGCCCCGGCAGTCGCAAAATAATCGGAAAATTAGCCTCACGCATGTCGGGAAGAGGCTGCTTTCGGCGTCCTTGAGGCATAGGCCGATCAGGCCGTTTCAGACGAAAGAAAGGAACACGACATGACCGAACGGAATACCCGCCACGAGCTTTCTCTCACCCGCGTCATCGACGCACCGCGGGAGAAGATCTTCCGCTGCTGGACGGAAGCGGTGCTTGTGAAGCAATGGTTTGCACCACTGCCCTGGACGACTTCGGCGGCCAAACTCGACGTTCGTACCGGCGGCACAAGCTCAGTCACCATGCGCAGTCCCGAGGGTGAGGATTACCCGAACGTCGGCGTCTATCTCGAGGTGGTGCCGAATGAGCGGATCGTCTTCACGGATGCCTTCACCAGTGCTTGGGTGCCGTCGGCCAAACCCTTCATGGTGGGCACCATCCAGCTCGACGATCTCGGCGACGGCAAGACTCGCTATACCGCGACAGTCCTGCATTGGACGGCGGAAGATCGCGAAGCGCATGAAAAGATGGGTTTTCATGAGGGGTGGGGCCAATGCACCGACCAACTGGCGGCTCTTGCTGCGAAACTCTGAATTTCTGATTCAATTCCGGGGGATACAGCAATGTCCTATGCAACAGAATCACCGTCCAGCTCGCGGGTACAGCGTGTGGCCGGCACTATTCTCAGCGGCTTGATTGTCGCCTTTCTTATTTTCGACGGCGTCATCAAGCTCATTCCTTTGCCTGTCGTCACAGAGACGATGGCAGCGCTCGGCTATTCCGGCGATCCGGCTTTGGCGCGGCTGCTCGGCGTCATCACGCTTGTCTGCGCCGTTCTCTATGCCATTCCGCAGACGTCGGTTCTCGGGGCGATCCTCCTTACTGGTCTGCTCGGCGGGGCGATGGCGACGCATCTCCGGGTCGCTAGCCCGGTGTTCTCGCATCTGCTGTTCGGTCTTTATCTCGGCGTCATCGCCTGGGGCGGACTCTATCTACGCTATGAAGCAGTTCGAAAAATGATTCCGTTTATGCGCTGAAGCTGTTGATTTTGGATTCGATTTGATATGGCTCGCTCCCTCATCTGTTCGTGGAGCGAGCCATGCCACAAGTCATCATCGCACCGGTCAGGCAATCGGATGCCGGCGAACTGATTGCGGCGAATGTCGCGAGCCGCGCTTACCATGAGCCATGGGCCTACCCTTTCGTGGATCGGGATGGCTTCGACGCCTGGTTCGGGCAGACCGTGACGGGATCCAATATCGGCCTGGTCGCGCGCGACGCCGGCTCAGGCGGCATTGTCGGGGTGGTCAATATCAGCCAGATGGTCTGGGGTGGTTTCCGTAGCGCCTTTCTCGGCTATCACGGTATGGTGGCCTTTGCCGGCCAAGGTTTCATGACCGAGGCGTTGCGTCTGGCGATCGCCCACGGTTTCGACGATGTCGGCTTGCATCGGCTGGAGGCGAATATCCAGCCTGCGAACCATACCTCCATCGCGTTGGTGCAAAGGCTCGGCTTCCGCAAGGAGGGATTCTCGCCCAAATATCTGAAAATCGGTGGAGTCTGGTGCGATCATGAGCGCTGGGCTTTGCTGGCGGATGACCCACGCCTTTGATGTTCAACATGAGGTGATTCCGAAGTAGCGAACAAAGCGTTGATTTCGGATTCGAATTAGAGGTCGCTATCAACTTCCTCGAACAAACCGTTCGACAATTCATATTTGCGATTTCCGCCTTGTCTTCTTATTTCGTCCGTCAACAACGGATGGATTTTTAATCATGGAACTTGGCCTCTATACGTTCGCGGACGTCGATCCCGATCCCGCTCTCAACAAGGGCGCGGAAGCAGCGCGCCGCCTGAGGAATTTGATCGAGGAGGTTGAGCTGGCCGATCAGGTCGGCCTCGATGTTTTCGGGCTCGGCGAGCATCATCGGCCGGATTATGCGGCGTCGGCCCCGGCTGTCGCGCTCGCAGCGGCTGCGGCAAAGACGAAGACCATCCGACTGACTAGCGCTGTGACAGTGCTGAGCTCGGACGATCCGGTGCGCGTCTTCCAGCAGTTCGCGACGCTCGACCTCATTTCAAACGGTCGCGCCGAGATCATGGCGGGACGGGGTTCCTTCATCGAGTCCTTCCCGCTCTTCGGTTATAATCTCGAAGATTACGACCAGCTTTTCGAGGAAAAGCTCGACCTGCTTTTGGCGATCCGCGACAGCGAGCACGTAAATTGGACGGGCGAACTCCGCGCGCCGATCCATGGGCGAGGTGTCTACCCTCGACCGCTGCAGGATCCATTGCCGATCTGGGTCGCGGTCGGCGGCACGCCGCAATCGGTGGCGCGTGCAGGTGCGCTCGGCCTGCCGATGGCGCTCGCCATCATTGGCGGCGAGCCGCGCCGGTTTGCCCCGCTTGTCGATCTCTATCGCGAGGCCGCCCGCCGCGCTGGTCAAGATCAGGCCAAGCTGAAAACCAGTATCAACGTCCACGGTTTCGTCGCCGATACGACAGAGGCGGCCGCTGATCAGTTCTACGGGCCGCAGGCCGAGGTGATGAACCGCATCGGCCGCGAGCGCGGCTGGGGGCCGACGACCCCTGCGCATTTCGAACAATCGCGCGGGCCGCATGGCGCGCTCTTCGTCGGCGATCCCGAAGTGGTGGCGGAGAAGATCGTCGCTCATCACAAACTGTTTAGGAATGACCGCTTCCTGCTGCAAATGGCGATCGGCACAATGCCGCATGAGCAGATCATGCGCGGCATCGAGCTCTATGGTACGAAAGTCGCGCCGCTTGTCAGAAAGGCATTGACTGAACAAAGCGAAGAGGCGAAAGCGACGGCTTGAGCCTCTGCCTCAGGAGGCGCATGCCAGCCGGAAGCCGTGGATGATCATCTCGAACGACGACGAACTGACCAAGCTGAAGGAGATAGGCCGCATCTGCGCCAATGCGCTGCAGGCGATGGCGGCTGCTTTGGAGCCTGGCATCACCACATTGGAGCTCGACGCCATCGGCCGAAAGGTGCTGGAAGACTCCGGCGCGCGTTCCGCACCGGAATTTGTCTATAAGTTTCCTGGCGCCACCTGCATCAGCGTCAATGAGGAAGTGGCGCATGGCATTCCCGGCCCGCGGGTGATTCAGGCCGGCGATCTCGTCAATCTCGATGTTTCCGCCGAGAAGGATGGCTTCTTTTCCGACACCGGGTCGTCCTTCGCGGTGCCGCCGGTCAAGCCGAAGGTCGAGCGTCTTTGCCGCGACGGTAAGAGGGCTCTATGGGTCGGGCTGAACCAGGTGCGCAGCGGCGCGCCTTTCTCGAAGATCGGCCACGCTGTCGGTGCCTTTGCCCAGAAGAATCGCTATACCCTGATCGCCAATCTCGCCAGCCACGGCATCGGCCGTTCGCTGCATGAGGAGCCGGCGGAGGTGTCGACCTGGGCCGATCCCGATGAAACCCGTATCATGCAGGACGGCCTGGTTTTCACCGTAGAGCCGTTTCTGTCGCTCGGTGCCACCTGGGCGGAGGGCGGCGACGATGCCTGGACGCTCTATGCTGATCCACGCGCGGCCACGGTTCAGTTCGAGCATACCGTTGTCGCCACCCGCAACGGGCCGATGATCCTGACCCTAGCGGACAACTGAGCGGCAGGATCTCAGTCTTCCGCCTTCGTCTCAGCACGGATGATATCCGCGGCGGCGCGTTCGAGAATCGCCGCGATGCGTGCACCTTCGGCCTTGCTCCATGGATATTTCGAGCGCAGCGCCGTGTGCAGAAGGTGGCGAGCGCGGTGAACATCGCCGGCATCGCGGCCGAATGGGCCGTCACGGCCTTCATCGTCGCCAGTGTTTTCGCCGTCAAAAGCCCGTTTGACATGCGCCATTCTTTCGCCGATGGCAGCCAGCTTGGCGAGCGTCGCCTCGACCAGCTCGCGGTTCTCTTCGACCCGCTTCTGGCCGCTCTCGGTGATGCGGTAGAGCTTCTTCGTGCCGCTGGCTTCGACTTCGGCTAGGCCGGTTTCTTCCAGATAGGTGAGGGCGGGGTAGATGACGCCCGGGCTCGGCACGTAAAAGCCGCCGGATCGCTCTTCCAGTGTCTTGATCAGTTCATAACCATGCCGGGGCTGCTCGGAAAGCAGGGCGAGGATGATGAGCTGCAGATCGGCGGCGTCGAATTTCCGGCCGGTACGAAACCCGCCGCCGAACATGCCGCCCTTGAAGCCTCTCATGAAGTCTCTCCTGTGCCGCCCGTGTGAATCACGGCTTTCGCCATGTCGTAGGATATATGCCTCGACGGTGTCAAAGCTATCGCCGAACATGCGATCTCTAAAGCCTCTCATAGCGTGTCTCCTTTGATGATGAGGATTTATATCGTTAGTCATGTCGTAAGATATATATCGTAAGATAGCGTCATGCAAGAGGGCGTCGAATTTTTGCTGTGTGGGGGTGCCGATTGCGGAGCGGCGACGGGTTCGACTTCCTAAAACGGGAAACCGGCGCTGAACAATCGCATCACGATCATGGGATAAGCGATTACATCTATGTAAGAATACGAGTAGGCCGGTTGCCGCCTCTACCGAACTGCCTTAGGTTCGCCGCGAATAAACGTCATTGCGGTCACTGGACCCAATCAAGAAAGCTTGCCTCTCGTGTTTCACTCTTTCTTCCCTCAGCCGAAGCTGTTCTTCACCTCTATGGTGGTCTGGGCGATTTTATGTATAGCGGTCTGGTATGCGTCTCTTTCCGATTTGGGGACGCATCTGGGCTTCGTCATGCCAGCAGAAGGGCAGGAGCCCTATGATCTCAGTTATTTCCTGCTGTGGGGGAATCTCTGGTTCTACGGGTTTTTCTTTTTATGCACGGTGATCTTCTGTGGCGCATGGCACATCAAAGCCTGGGATCATCCTTGGAAGCTCTGGTCGATCTGGGGCTCGGCATTGATTATTCTGGTCACCTATTTTGGTGTCCAAGTGTCTGTGGTCGTCAACAACTTCCGCCGTCCTTTCGGTGACCTATTGCAGGCTGCGCTCACGAAGCAGCCTGGGGTGACCGTGGAGAGTTTCTACACGTTGATGATTATCTTTGCGCAGATCGCTTTCCTCAGCATGTTTGTCTCTATCCTGACGGACTTCTACACCAGCCATTATATCTTCCGCTGGCGCACCGCGATGAACAGCTTCTACATGTCGAAGTGGGAAAAGCTGCGCCACATCGAAGGCGCTTCGCAGCGCGTGCAGGAAGATACGATGCGCTTTTCGAGCACGCTGGAAGGATTGGGTATCAGCCTGATCAATTCGGTGATGACGCTGATCGTGTTTCTGCCGATTCTGCTTGCGCTCTCGAGCTATGTCACCGAGCTGCCGATTATCGGCAAGATTTCCCACTCGCTCTTCTGGCTGGCGCTTTTCTGGTCGGTTTTTGGCACGGTGCTGCTGGCGGTTGCCGGCATCAAGCTGCCCGGCCTGAATTTCAAGAACCAGCGTGTGGAGGCGGCCTACCGCAAGGAGCTCGTTTACGGCGAAGATAATGCCGACCGCGCGCAGCCGGCGACCGTCGGGGAGCTCTTCGCAAATGTGAGGCGCAACTACTTCCGCATCTATTTCCACTATGTCTATTTCAACGTCGCCCGCTATTTCTATCTGCAGGCAGACTCGATGTTCGTGTTGTTCATGCTGGTTCCGACTTTTGTCGCAGGTGCAATCACCTACGGCATATACCAGCAGATCGCGACGGCCTTCGGCCAGGTCAGCAATTCGTTCCAGTATCTCGTCAATTCCTGGACGACGATCATCGAGCTATTGTCGATCCACAAGCGCCTCAAGGCCTTCGAAGCGGCAATCGATGATGAGCCGCTGCCGAAAATCGACCAGACTTATCTCGAGCGTGAGACTGGCGTCGTACATGTTGATGGGTGAGGGTGAGGAGCGGTCGGGCAGAGCCCGGACGAACACCCTGGGTACCAGCGAAGGGCTGGCTGGCGCCTCAAACGCAGGTCCAGCTAGCTCGGGAAAGGCGGGGCGGTGACCACTTCGCCTACCCCTGTTGCCCCTTACCCCGCGCCGCAATCAGCGGGATCGCCTGGGAATAGCTGACGCAGGCGACGCCGTCCTTGTGGCAGACGTCGCTGACGAAGCGGTCTAGGGCCCGCCAATAGGCGCCGTCGTTCATTTCGACGAAATGGAAGCCGAGCTGCAGCGGGATGCGGTCGCCGTCATATTGTTTGGCGAAGGCGGCTTCGAAAGCATCGAAGGTCCGGTCTTCGAAGGACTTGCTGTCCGCTTTGTCTTCGACGCCCTTGGAATGGTGGACATAGAAATTATAGTCCATGCCGATCACCAGATGGTGGTCGGGGCCTTCGGGAATCAGCGGCAGGCCGAAGCGGTAGATGCCGTCGACCACCTGCGGCAACATCGGCCCCTTGGTCACCAGACTGGCGTCGTATTGGAAACCCATGGCTTTTTCGGCCGGTACCAGGCCGTCGCTGGTGGAAAGATACGGCGCGCGGAAGCCTTTGACATCTTTTGTCGCAAACTCCTGCCAGCCCTGGGGCTCCTTGTCCGCTTCGCCGACATTCTTCCAGGCGTCGCGCAGCGCAATGCGTGCGTTCATGAATTCCTGTTGCCAGTCCGCCGATGTCCACTTCTTGCCGTCGAAATGGCCGCAGGCGTGGCTGGAAATATCATGGCCTTCGAGATGCGCGCCCCAGATATTGGCGACGCGGGTGCGCACGTCGTCCTCGCTCTTGGCGAAACCGACATTCGATTTGCCGGCCCTCTGTCCCGGAGCCTGATAGGCCTTGGCCTGATCATGATTCATCAGGAAGGTGCAGGACAGGAAATAGGTGAAATGCGCGCCATTGCGCGAAGCGATCTCGCGGCTCTTCGTCCACAGTGCATTGTCATGCGCGCCGTCGAAGGAGATCATCACAAGCTGCTTCGGCTTTTCATCGGCTTGTGCCGTAACCGGGAGAGCCAGGGAAAGGGCGAGAGAGGTAAAAGAGATAAAGCGAAACATGGGCACCGGGATTATTTGATTGGGCATGTTCTCCCCGAAAACCGCTCGCACTTTTCGCTTCGCGGGTTTTCGGGTCGGGATCATGCAAGAGGTTGGCTTTTCCCTGCTGTTGAAATGCGGCAAAGCTGCGGTCGCGCTGGCAATTTTTCGCCATAGTCGATACTGATGTCTTCACAAGACACGAACGGGATTTCACTCATGTCATTGCTCATCCTCGGCATTATTCTTTTCCTCGGCGTCCATTTGATCCGCGTCCTGGTACCCGGTTTCCGCCGCTCGATGATTTCGAGCCTCGGAGAACCCGGCTGGAAGATCGGCTATTCGATCGCCAGCATCGTTACGCTGATTCTGTTGATCTACGGCTTCGGGCAGGCGAGGGATGCAACGCCAATCTGGTCTCCACCGTTCTGGATGAGCCACATCACTATTCTGCTGATGCTTTTTGCGCTGATCTGTTTTGTCGCCTCGCTGCTGCCGGCGGGGCATATCGCGGTCAGAACCAAGCATCCCATGGTGCTCTCGGTGAAGATCTGGGCGCTGGCGCATCTGCTTTCCAATGGCGACGGCGCCGCCATGCTGCTCTTTGCCGCGTTCCTCGCCTGGGGCGTCATTCTGCGCATTTCGCTGAAGCGGCGCGAACGCGCTGGTGAGATTTCGCTTCGGCCCTTCGTTTCGGCGAAATACGATCTTTACGCCATCGTCATCGGCATCGTCGTCTGGGGATTGATCATTTGGAAGCTTCACGAGTGGATTATCGGGGTTTCGCCGCTCGTTATGTGACGATTTCTGCCGTTCCCCCTTACAACGGCCGTAAAATGGAGTAGAAGGCCCCACTACACTACCCCATAAGCTCTTTGGAATAATTTGGCCTGAGCCGGAGACGAGAATGGCATTCAACGACGATAGCTTCATCCGCGAGGTGAACGAGGAACTGCGTTCGGACCAGTTGCGGTTCGTATGGCGCCGTTTTGGCCGGCTTATCATCGGCGGCGCCGTGCTTATCGTTCTCGGCACCGCTGCCTATAGCGGCTATCGCTATTGGCAGGGTCATCAGGCGGGCAGCAGCGGGGATCAGTTCATTTCCGCGCTGACGCTTGCCGACCAGAACAAGACCGACGAGGCACTGGCTGCACTCGCTTCCATCGAGAAAAATGGACACGGCTCCTATCCGTTGCTGGCGCGTATGCGGGCCGCCACTCTGCAGGCGCAGAAGGGCGACACCGCTGGCGCGATTGCGGCCTTCTCGGCCATCGGCAAGGAAACCGGCGTTCCGACCGTTATCCAGGATTCGGCTCGCCTGCGCGCGGCTTATCTGCTTGTCGACACGGGCACTTACGACCAGGTCGCGGCAGAGGCCCAGGAATTGGCCGTGCCGGCCAATGCTTTCCGGCATTCTGCACGCGACGTGCTGGGTCTCGCCGCCTATAAAGCCGGCGATTTCGCCAAGGCACGGCAATGGTTCCAGGCGATCGTCGACGATCCCCAGAGCCCGCGCAATGTCGGCAACCGCGCCCAGATGCTGCTCGATCTCATCACCGCGTCCGGCAAGGCTCCGGTTGCAAACGGCTGAAGGGTAAATCACTAAATGAGTTTCACGGTCGCGATCGTCGGTCGCCCGAATGTCGGCAAGTCCACTCTTTTCAACCGTCTGGTTGGTAAGAAGCTGGCGCTTGTCGACGACACGCCGGGTGTGACGCGCGACCGCCGCCCTGGCGACGCGCGACTGATCGACCTTAAGTTTCGCATTGTCGATACCGCCGGTCTCGAAGAAGCCGACGAGGAAACGCTGGAAGGTCGAATGCGCGCCCAGACGGAAGCGGCGATCGACGAGGCCGATTTGACGCTGTTCGTCGTCGACGCCAAGATGGGCCTCACGCATGTCGACAAGGCGCTGGCTGAAATGCTGCGCAAGCGCGGCCGCCCGGTGGTACTTGTCGCCAACAAATCTGAAGCGCGTGGTTCCGACAGTGGCTTCTATGATGCCTTCACGCTCGGCCTTGGCGAGCCTTGCCCGATCTCTGCGGAGCACGGCCAGGGCATGATGGATCTGCGCGACGCGATCGTCGAAGCGCTTGGCCATGAGCGCGCGTTTCCGCCGAGGGATGACGAGGCGGAGACGAATGTCAGCATTCCACGCCCAGCCGTCGGCGAGGACGGTGAAGAAATCGACGAGGAGCCGGTCTATGACGAGACACGACCGCTGCGCGTCGCCATCGTCGGCCGCCCGAATGCCGGCAAGTCGACACTTATCAATCGCTTCCTTGGCGAGGATCGGCTGCTTACCGGTCCGGAAGCTGGAATTACCCGCGACTCGATCTCGGTCGACTGGACCTGGCGCGGCCGTACTGTGAAAATGTTCGATACCGCCGGCATGCGCCGCAAGGCCAGGGTCATCGAAAAGCTGGAAAAGCTGTCAGTCGCCGATGCGTTGCGCGCCATTCGTTTCGCCGAGACCGTGGTCATCGTCTTCGACGCCACCATTCCCTTTGAGAAGCAGGATTTACAAATCGTCGATCTCGTCATCCGCGAGGGCCGCGCTGCTGTGCTTGCCTTCAACAAGTGGGACATGATCGAGGATCGTCAGGCCGTGCTTGCTGATCTGCGCGAAAAGACGGACCGGCTGCTGCCGCAGGCGCGCGGTATTCGCGCCGTGCCGATTTCCGGTCAGACGGGCGATGGATTGGACCGGCTGATGCAGGCGATCGTCGATACCGATAAGGTCTGGAATAAGCGCGTGTCGACCGCCAAGCTCAATCGCTGGCTGGAGACGCAGCAGGTTCAGCATCCGCCACCGGCGGTTTCCGGTCGGCGCATCAAGCTGAAATACATGACACAGGTAAAGGCGCGCCCGCCTGCCTTCATGATTTCCTGCACGCGCTCGGATGCGCTGCCGGAATCGTATGTCCGCTATCTCATCAACGGCCTGCGTGAAGATTTCGCCATGCCGGGAGTGCCGATCCGCATCCATTTCCGCTCGTCGGAAAATCCTTACGAGACCAAAAAGAAGCGGTGAAGGCCTGAAGGGTCAGGCCGCGTTCCTGCTAAGCGCTTCGCGCAGCGTAATGATTTCTGCCTTCAACCGCGTCAGTTCGTCGGCCGTGGTATCCGATGCATCAAGGATGCAAGCGGGAATGGCTGCGGCTTTTTTCTTCAACGCTACACCCTCGCTCGTCAGGCGGATCAGCACCTGTCGCTCATCTTCCTTGCTGCGGGTACGCTGAATGAAGCCGGCAGCTTCCAGGCGCTTCAGCAACGGCGTCAGCGTGCTTGATTCCAGAAAAAGCTTTTCGCCGATACCGCCGACGGTCTGGCCGTCCTCCTCCCACAACGTCACCATGACGAGATATTGCGGATAGGTGAGGTTCAGCTCATCGAGCATGGGTTTGTATAGCCGGTTCATCGCATGGTTCGCCGAATAGAGGGCGAAGCATATGAAAGTGTCCAGTTTCAATGGATCGTCTGTCATCTCTAACACTCCGTAAGCGACTCTATTTAAATCGTGCGATAAATAATCGTATACATAAAAATGCATGACAGTTATGCATTTTCATAATTTTATCGATAAGCGGTCTTGCCCGATGCAAAATGCCTTAAGAACCGCCGCCGCCGATTGCGCCCTGGAGCCCAACTCAAAATTTGTTCGCCAGAGGTGCCATATCCTACCGCCCGCGAGCAGGCGTATGCCGCTATCAAGTATGTGGCGGAGTATGCCATGGAATTCAATGTCGACCCCTGCCGTCCGGTAGCGGCGGGTGACAGCACCGGCGGCAACATGACCGTGGCCGTCACATGCTGCCAAGGGATGCAGCGGCCCGGCCATTGCATTTCTCGCCGTCTATAGGGTCGAAGGGAATATTGAGCCGATACGCGCCTTGCACCGCGCGCGACAATTGCCGCCGGCGGGTGACGAACAGCTTACGCTCAGCGGTTTCGCGCCAACATCCGACCGCGATGATTGGCGACGCGGACGTTGCCGATGAATTGTGTCGTGGCAGCTTCCCAGGAATAGTTGAGCGCCAGGGCGCGAGCCGCTTCGCGGGAAGAGGAGAGTGCTGCACGGCAGGCTTTCGCCAAATCGTCGTCGACGACCCCTGCTGCATCGTTGCCGCCAAGAATATCGGCGGGGCCGGTGACGGGATAGGCAGCGACGGGAACGCCGCTCGCCAGTGCTTCCAGAATGGCATTGCCGAATGTATCGGTCTTTGACGGGAAGACGAAAACGTCTGCTTGCGAATAGGCATGCGCCAGCGCTTCGCCAAACTTCGAGCCGAGGAAGAGCACCTTCGGATAAAGTTTCTGCAACTCTGCGCGCGCCGGTCCGTCACCGACGACCACCTTTGAGCCGGGCAGATTAAGGTCGAGGAAGGCCGGCAGGTTCTTTTCGAGCGCCACGCGGCCAACGGTCATGAAAATCGGGCGAGGCAGGCCGAAGGGGTTGTCCTCCAGGGGCTGCGGACGAAAAAGCGTCGAGTCGATGCCGCGGCTCCAGGGTAGCAGATTGTGGATTCCCTTCTGCTTGAGCTCATTGGCGAGGCTCGGCGTTGCCACCATGCAGCCGGAACCGGCATTGTGAAACCATCTGACGAAGGCGTAGAGCCAGCTTTGCGGGATCGGCAGCCTGGCCGCGACATATTCGGGGAAGCGGGTGTGATAGCTGGTCGAAAACGGCATGCCGTTTTTCAGGCACCAGCGCCGGGCCGTCAATCCGAGCGGGCCTTCCGTTGCGATATGTACGTAGGTCGGCCGGACTGCTTCGATCCTGGCGGCGACTTTGCGGTAGCTTGCGATCGACAGGCGGATTTCCGGGTAGGTCGGGCAGGGGACGTTGCGAAAACCCTCCGGCGTGATCATGTCGACATCGACGCCGATGCGCGCCAGTTCGCGATTGGTATTTTCGATAGAGCGGACGACGCCATTCACCTGCGGATGCCAGGCATCGCTGACGATGAGCAGGCGCTCCGGCGTTGCGACCGGGGTAGCCGCTTCGGCCCATGCTCTGTGATCAATGTCTGACAAGCGTTGCAACATGTCCAAAAACGTTCCATCCGCACCGCACCCTCATAGTGTCGGTACAACCAACTACGGTGCAGCAAAGATGATTCCCGCGCCTCTTCTATTGTGCGGGGTGTCCATGATGGAAATATTACAGCGCCTACCTAGAGACTTGGAGCTTTTCCGGCGGCACTAAAGCCCCGTGTTCCTGGATGACCTTTGCAGCGATCTTGGCGGCAAAATGGGCGGCGGCGACGGGATCGTCATATTCCAGATAATGGGCGAGGAACGCGCCATTGAAGCTGTCGCCGGCGCTGGTGGTGTCGACGACTTTGGCGACCTTGACGGCTGGAACGAGCGTTTCGCCGGCGTCGGTGCCGACCGTCGCACCTTCGGCACCATTCTTGACGACGACCATATTGGCGCCGTGCAGCCGGTAGCGACGGATGGTGCTGGAGATCGAGTCGTCGCCGAAATGCGAGGCCTCGTCGTCGAAGCTCGGCATGACCAGCGTCGAGGCGCGGGCGCCTTCGCCGATCATCGTGTGCATGGCATCGAACCCCGACCAGAGACGCGGGCGCAGGTTGGGGTCGAAAACGACCAATTTGCCAACGGCCTTGGCGCGGCGAAGCTCGGAAAGCAACGTCTCCGCATCCTCATGCGTCAGGATCGCCAGCGTGATGCCGGAGAAATAAAGGACGTTGGAGGCTTCGATCGCTGTGCGCAGCTTGTCGCCGTCGGCTGCGAGCTGGCGGGCGGCAGAACTGTCGCGCCAGTAGCTGAAGGAGCGCTCGCCGTCCTTCAGGTTGATCATGTAGAGGCCGGGCGTCTTGCCACGGAGGCGGCGAATATTCGAAGTGCCGATGTCATGCGCGTTCATGAAATCCAGCATCTCGTCGGACATTGCGTCATCGCCGACCGCGGTGAAATAATCGACGGACCAACCGGCGGGCAGGCAAGCGCGGGCGTACCACGCCGTGTTGAAGGTGTCGCCGGCAAAACCCTTGCGCAGATGTCCGTCTTCGGCTTGCGACAGTTCCACCATGCATTCGCCGATCGATAGAAAATGCCCGCCCAAGACTTCCTCCTGCGTTTCGCTTTGCTGCTGCATACGCGGATGCGGCTGCTTGAGCAAGGTGGACCGCGGGGTGCGCCGTCCACCTCTTGAGCCTTACGGCCTGTCCATATGATAGCACGCCGCAGCCTGGCCGGGGCGAACCTGCTCGGTCGGCGGCATCTTGGTCCTGCAGATATCCGTCGCCTTCCAGCAGCGCGGCGAGAAGACGCAGCCGGGCGGCGGGTTGAGCGGCGAGGGCGGATCCCCCTGCAAGCGGATGCGTTCGCGGCCACGCGCCAATTTCGGGTCGGGGATGGGCGCGGCTGAGAACAAGGCCTGCGTATAGGGATGGGCCGGATGGTCGAAGACCGTGGCGGCGTCGCCCGCTTCCACCACCTTGCCGAGGTAAAGTACCAGCACATCGTCCGAGATCAGGCGCACGACGGAGAGGTCATGGCTGATGAAGATCAGCGTCAGGCCGAACTCCTTGCGCAGCTTGCGCAACAGCGTGATCACCTGGCCCTGGATCGAGACGTCGAGGGCGGAAACCGGCTCGTCGCAGACTATGAGCTTCGGCCGCGTCACCACAGCACGGGCGATACCGATGCGCTGTGCCTGGCCGCCCGAAAATTCGTGCGGGTAGCGGTTGATCATTTCCGGCACGAGGCCGACCGCGGCCATGATCTCGCGGACGCGCTCCTGCCGTTGCGCTTTTGTCAGCTTCGGCTCGAACACGGTCAGTGGTTCGGCGATGATGTCGCCGACCGTCATGCGCGGGTCGAGCGAGGCGATCGGATCCTGGAAGATGATCTGCATGTCGCGGCGGGCGGCACGCATCTCCTCTTCGGAAAGATCCAGCAGGTTGCCGCCCTGCCACATGATGCGGCCCTTCTGCGCCTTGATCAGCCGCAGGATGGATCGGCCGAGGGTGGACTTGCCGCAGCCGGATTCGCCGACGATGCCGAGCGTGCGCCCGGTCTTCAGCTCGAAACTGACATCGTTGACCGCCGTCAGGATCATCGGCGGTTTGAAGAAAGATTTCGATGGCAGCTCGAATTGCGTGGTCAGATGCTCGACCTTCAAAAGCGTCTGTTCAGCCATGGATGAAGCTCCGTTCCTGCTGGGCCGAGATGGGGTGGAAGCAGGCGGCGCAGCGTTGCGGCACAAGCTGGTCGAGCGGCGGCGGCGCGTCCAGACAGTCGTCCTGAACATGGGCGCAGCGCGGCGAGAAGGCGCAGCCGCGCGGCAGGTGCATCAGGTTCGGCGGTCGGCCGGGGATGACGGCGAGATCGTCGACATCCTGATCCGGCCGCGGGATGGAGGCGTGCAGCGCCGCGGTGTACGGATGAGCCGGATTTTCGAAAAGCTCTTCCACTGGCGCTTCCTCGACGATACGGCCGGCATACATAACGGCGACGCGATCGGCGAGGCCGGCAACGACGCCGAGATCATGGGTGATCATCACCAGCGCCGTATTCATTTCCGCTGTCAGCTCGTTGAAGAGATCGAGGATCTGCGCCTGGATGGTGACATCGAGCGCCGTCGTCGGCTCGTCGGCGATCAAGAGCTTCGGCTTGGTGAGCAGCGCCATGGCGATGACGATGCGCTGGCGCATGCCGCCGGAAAGCTCGTGCGGATAGAGGCTGAAGCGCCGTGTCGGATCGGGAATGCCGACGCGTTTCAGCATGTCCAGCGCCGCAGCCGAAGCCGCGCGCGCCGAAAGCCCGCCGTGGACTTCGAGCTGTTCCGTCAACTGCCTGGATATGCGCATCGACGGATTGAGTGCGGTCATGGGGTCCTGGAAGACCATGGCCATGTCCTTGCCGCGGACCTGGTCCAGTTCGCGCGGCTTCAGCGTCAGGAGGTCCTTGCCGTCCAGCAGCGCCTGACCGCTGGTGCGGCCGTTCTTGGCGAGCAGGCCCATCAGGCCAAGAAAGGTCTGGCTCTTGCCGGAACCGGATTCGCCGACGATGGCGATGCGCTCGCCACGGCCGATCTTCAGGTTCATCTTCGAAACGGCAGCGACCTCGCCTTCCGGTGTGCGGAAGGTGATGGAGTAGTCTTTGAGTTCGAGAAGCGTATCTGTCATGTCAGCGATCCTTCGGATCGAAAGCGTCGCGCAAGCCGTCGCCGATGAAGAGCAGGCTCATCAGCAGGGCGACAAGGAAGCCGGCGGGGAAGAACAAGAGCCAGGGCGTGGTCTCCATGCCGGCCGCGCCATCGGCGATCAGTGTACCAAGCGAAGTCAGCGGTTCCTGCACGCCGAAGCCGAGATAGGAAAGGAAGCTTTCCGTGGCGATGATCTCGGGAATGGTGAGCGTCGCATAGATAACGACTGGCCCGACGAGGTTTGGAACGATGTGCTTGAGGATGATCTTGATCGATCGCTGGCCAGAAGCCCGCGCCGCTTCGATGAATTCCCGCTGCTTGATGGAGAGTGTCTGGCCACGCACGATACGCGCCATGGTCAGCCATTCAAGCGCACCGATTGCTGCAAACAGCAGATAGACGTTGCGGCCGAAGATCACCATCAGCAGGATGACGAAGAGGACGTAGGGGAGCGCGTACATGATGTCGACGAAACGCATCATGATGGCGTCCACACGGCCACCAAAATAACCCGAGACAGCGCCGTAGAGCACACCGATGATAACCGAGACGAGCGTGGCGACAAGCGCGACGGTCAGCGAAACACGTGTGCCGTAGAGCGTACGCGCCAGCAGATCACGGCCGTTGCCGTCGGTGCCGAAATAGTGGCCGGCGGCGAAATCTGGCGGGCCACGAAAGGAGGTCCAATCCGGATCCTCGTAGTTGAAGGGCAGGAAGCTCGGGCCGAAGATGGCGATGAGGACCAGCAGTGCCAGCACGATGAGGGACAGGGCGGCAGCCTTGTTGCGCAGGAGGCGACGCATCGCATCGCCGGTCAGGGAACGTCCCTTCGGCGCGAGCCCCTCGGCGGACAGCAATTCCGCTTCCAGCAATTCTCGTTTTGCGGGGTTGAGGATCATCGCATTCTCACTTTCGGGTCGAGCCAGGCATAGGTGATGTCGACGAGCAGGTTCAGGAACACGATCAGCACCATGTAGAAGATGACTGTGCCGAGCACCATGCCGTAGTCGCGGTTGAGCGCAGCACCGACGAAGTAGCGTCCGACGCCGGGAAGGCCGAAGATGCTTTCCACCACCAGCGAACCGGTGAGCAGGTAGCTTGCCGCCGGTCCGAGATAGGAGACGACGGGCATCATCGCCGGCTTCAGCGCGTGGCGCATGACGGTCAGGCGCGGGCCGATGCCTTTGGCCTTGGCAGTGCGGATGAAGTTTTGGCTCATCACCTCGATCATAGAGCCGCGCATCAGGCGCGAGATGCGTGCTGCGTGCGGCAGCGTCAGAACGATGACAGGCAGGATGAGGAACTTGATCGAGCCGTCACCCCAGCCGCCGACCGGCAGCCAGCCGAGTTCGTTTCCGAAGACCAGTTGTAGAATGGGCGCGATCAGAAAGCTTGGCATGACCAGGCCGATGAGCAAGCCACCGCCCAGCCAATAATCGGCGCTTCGGTTCTGATAGAGCGCCCCAAGACAGCCGATGAAGACACCGACAACTGTAGCCAGCACGAAGGCGGCGCCGCCGATTGTCAGCGTATAGGGAAGACCGGTCAGGATCTGCTGCGTGACGGTGAAATCCTGGTTGGCGAAGGAAGGACCAAGGTCGCCCTTCAGCACATCGCCGACATAGATCACATACTGTTCGACGAGCGGCTTATCCAGATTGTAGTGGGCCGCGAGGTTGGCTTTGACTTCCGGTGGCAATGGCCTTTCGCCATCGAAGGGGCCGCCGGGAGCAAGGCGCAGGATGAAAAAACACACTGTTACGGCAATCCACAAGACGGGGATTGTCGACAGCAGGCGACGGAGAGCGTAGCGAAACATGGGTGCGTTGAGGCCCCGCCCGGCAAGAGCGGGCGGGGCCTTTTCCTATTATTCTTTGATGGACAGCCAACGGGTACGGTGAATGTCCTGAATATTGTCCACGAAGCCCTGGACCTTCGGAGCAACGATATTCTGGGAAACGTAATAGTAGATCGGAATGGCGGCACTGTCGTCGAGCGCAAGCTGTTCGGCCTGCTTGTAGATCTCGGCCCGCTTCTTCAGGTCGGTTTGCTCGTTACCTTGCTTGATCAGCGCGTCATATTGCGGGTTGCTCCAGCGGCCATAGTTCATTTCGACGCCGGTCGACAACAGGTTCAGGAAGTTGATGGGATCGTTGTAGTCGGCGAGCCAGCCGGCACGGCCGATTTCCACCTGGCCGCGTTGCATCTCATCGTAATGCACCTTGGTCTCGGTGTTGTAGAGCTCGATGTCGACGCCTAGCGGCTTCCACATGGCGGCGATCGCAACCGCGATGCGCTTGTGGTTGTCGTTGGTGTTGTAGCGGAGCTGGGCCTTCAGCGGATGGTCGGGGCCGAAGCCTGCTTCCTTGAGCAGCTTCTTTGCCTCTTCGACCTTCTGGCTATAGGGTTCGTCCTTCCAGCTTACATAGGCAGGCTCGCCATAGTTGGCGGTGCCCGGCGGCACCCAGGAATACATCGGCAGTTCGCCGGTGCCGAGGATCTTCGGGCCGATGACTTCGCGGTTGACGGCCATGGAGAGAGCCTGGCGGACGCGCTTGTCGTTGAAAGGCGGCTTGGTGGCGTTCAGGACGTAGTAATAGGTGCCGAGGAACGGAACCACATGCGCCTGGCCAGGAAGGTTCTTCTGGATCCAATCATACTGGTCGGCGGGGAAAGAGGTCAGGATATCGAATTCGCCGGCGCGGTAACGCTTCAGCGCCGCAGCCTGGTCTTCGAGCGTATAGAAGTTGACCTTGTCGATCTTGATGTCCTTGGCGTCATAATACTGATCGTTCTTGACGTTGGTTACATGCGAGCCCGGTACCCATTCGGTCGGCTTATAGGGACCGTTGGTGACGATGTTGCCGATCTTGACCCAGTCATCGCCCTTGGCTTCGACGACATGCTTCGGCAATGGATAGGCCGTGTAATGCATCAGAGCGTTGAGGAAATAGGGGGTCGGGTTTTCGAGCGTGATTTCCAGCGTCTTGTCGTCGATCGCCTTGACGCCGAGCTGGCTGAGATCCTTGATTTCGCCCTTGTTGATCTTTTCGGCGTTCAGGATCGTATATTGCAGGTAAGCGTATTGGGCGGCAGTCTTCGGGTCCATCAGGCGCTGGAAAGCGAAGACGAAGTCACTGGCGGTCACCGGCGTGCCGTCGGACCATTTGATGCCGTCACGCAGCTTGAAGGTGTAGACCTTCTGGTCTGCGGAGATGGTCCAGCTTGCCGCCTGGCCGGGGATCGGGTTGTCCTTTGGGTCTTCCGTCACCAGGCCTTCGAACATGTCGCCGTCGATACGGTTCTCCCAGTCGCCGGAAATCTTTTGCGGATCGAGCGACGTGGGGTCGCCACCATTGTGGATATTGAGGGTCGCCGCGTGCGCGGAGAAGCTCAACAAGGTGCCGACGAACGCCGACGCGATGAATTTTTTGGTGAAATGAGTCATGCCAATCCCCACCTTTCTGGAGTTATGGGCCTTGTTTTTCAAGGCTATTTTTGATCCCGCAGGTGACCTGTACGTGCAGGTCAATGTCGCAAGTTATCTGATGCAACGTCGCTTTCAAGTCCCAAAGCGAGCCGCGGTTCGTGGCTGTGAATATCTACATTGGCAGTTTTCCGAAACCACTTCACAATTTTTTGCTCACTCAATCCCAGGCTTCATACTTCGATTGGTTTGCGGCTTGCCGCCCAAGGCTTAGTGTGCGATCTGAAAGGCGACACGAAATCAAGGCGGATTGTTTCATGAAATCAACGGACAAAGCGGCGGGAGCCGATTGGTGGCGTGGTGCGGTGATCTATCAGGTCTATCCGCGGTCGTTTCAGGATACCGACGCAAACGGGCTCGGCGATATCAAAGGCATCACCCGTCGCCTGCCGCATATCGCCTCGCTGGGGGTCGATGCCATTTGGTTGGCTCCGTTCTTCACCTCTCCCATGGCCGATATGGGTTATGACGTCGCCGACTATTGCGACGTCGATCCGATCTTCGGCACGCTCGCCGATTTCGATGAGATGATGACATCAGCGCACGCGCTCGGCCTCAAGGTCATCATCGACCAGGTTATCTCGCACACGTCGGACCGCCACCCATGGTTCATCGAGAGCCGAGCGAGCCGGGACAATCACAAGGCGGACTGGTATGTCTGGGCCGATCCGAAGCCGGACGGCACGGCGCCGAACAATTGGCTGTCGATCTTCGGCGGACCGGGCTGGGAATGGGACGGCGTGCGCCGGCAATATTACCAGCACAATTTTCTGACCTCGCAGCCCGACCTAAATTTCCACAATAGCGAAGTCCAGGATGCGGTACTTACCGCGGTCAAGTTCTGGCTCGATCGCGGCGTCGACGGTTTCCGGCTGGATACAGTGAACTATTATTTCTGCGACAAGAAGCTGAGGGACAACCCGCCAGCCTTGGTTGCCATTGGCGGGCTCGATGCACCGGAAAGCAATCCCTACGGCATGCAGAACCATCTCTACGATAAGACGCAGCCGGAGAATATCGGCTTCCTGAAGCGGTTCCGCGCGCTGCTCGATCAATACGAGGGACGTACGACCGTTGGCGAAGTCGGCGATGGCGCCCGCTCGCTGCAGACGGTGGCCGCCTATACCAGCGGCGGCGACAAGCTGCACATGTGCTATACCTTCGATCTCCTGGGGCCGGATTTCACACCGGAACATTTCCGCCGCTGCGTTAGCGATTTCCAGGAGAACGTCACCGACGGCTGGGTTTGCTGGGCTTTCTCCAATCACGACGTCAACCGTCATGTCAGCCGCTTTGCCGAAACGGAGGCCGAGCAGCCACGTGTTGCCAAGCTGGCGATTTCCTTGCTTTCCACCTTGCGCGGCTCGATCTGTCTCTATCAGGGCGAGGAATTGGGCCTGCCCGAGGCGCAACTCGCCTTCGAGGATCTTCGCGATCCCTACGGTATCCGCTTCTGGCCGGCCTTCAAGGGCCGCGACGGATGCCGTACGCCGATGCCTTGGGAGGCGAGCCGCGTGCATGCCGGCTTCACCACGGCGGAGAAATCGTGGCTGCCGGTGCCTTATCAGCACGCAGCTCTCGCCGTCGACAAGCAGGAAGCGGATGCACAGTCCGTTCTTCACCACTATCGCGAGACGCTGGCCTTCCGAAAGCAGCATGCATCGCTGCTCGACGGCGACATGACCTTCCTCGATACCAAGGAGGATGTTCTTGCCTTCACGCGCAAGAAGGGCAGCGAAACGCTGCTCTTTGTCTTCAACCTGTCCCGCAAGCCCGTGAAGGTT
Organism: Rhizobium sp. BK313; assembly: GCF_014193655.1. Classification (GTDB taxonomy): domain Bacteria; phylum Pseudomonadota; class Alphaproteobacteria; order Rhizobiales; family Rhizobiaceae; genus Rhizobium. Next base: position 387,508 of record NZ_JACHZQ010000001.1, read on the forward strand.
GCTCTGCCAAAGGGGGTTAAGGTGACGAAGACCGTGCCGATGCCGGGCTTTGCGTCCGCCAACGCCAGCGACGTGGTGACGCTTGCGGCGTTGGACGTGTTTTGCGGACAGGTGGGATGATCAGCCGATCAGCATAAACTTATCGACATCGACAAGACCCCGATCTGAAATTTTCAGATGCGGGATGACCGGCAGCGGCAGAAAGGCGAGCTGTAGGAAGGGCTCTTCCAAAGTTGCGCCGAGGGCGTAAGCCGCCTGGCGCAGATGATGTAGAGTATCGCGCACGCTTTCATAGGGCTCGAGGCTCATCAGTCCGGCGACAGGCAGGGCGATTTCGCCGGTGACGACGCCATTTTCGACGACGACGAAACCGCCGTTGATTTCGCTGAGGCGATTGGCGGCGCGGGCCATATCGTCCTCATTGACGCCGACGACGCAGATATTGTGGCTGTCGTGGCCGACCGTCGAGGCGATCGCGCCCTTCTTCAGGCCGAAGCCCTGGACGAAACCATTGGCATGGTTGCCGTTTTTGCCGTGGCGCTCGATGACCGCAACCTTGATCACGTCGTTGCTAAGGTCGATGTCGGTCTGATTACCTTTGACTGGTAGGCGGTAGCGACGGTGTTCGGTGATGATCTTGCCGGGGGTGACACCGATGACCGAGCTTTCGCCCTCTGTCACCGGCACGCCAAAATCAGCGGCATTGATCGGGCGTGCTCTGACGCTGTCGAGGCCGACCGGGGCGACCGGCTTGCGGGTGGCAAAGAGTTCCGCGGTGACGCGCCGGCCCGCGGAGAAAACGGTTTCCGCCTTGCAGTTCTCCAGACTGTCGATGACGACCAGATCGGCGCGCCAGCCGGGTGCCACCAGACCGCGGTCACGCAGGCCGAAGGCGCGGGCAGCCGAGATCGAGGCGGCGCGATAGATCGCCAGCGGCTCGACGCCATGGGCAATCGCCGTGCGGATCATATAATCGAGATGGCCCTGCTCGGCGATGTCGAGCGGATTGCGATCGTCGGTGCAAAGCGCCAGATAGGGCGACAGGCGCTCCGTCAGGATCGGCATCAGCGCGTGCAGGTCCTTGGAGACCGAACCTTCGCGTACCAGGATATGCATGCCCTTGCGGATCTTTTCGAGAGCTTCCTCTGCGGTGGTCGATTCATGCTCGGTACGGATGCCGGCGGCGAGATAGCCGTTGAGATCGTTGCTGCGCAGCAGCGGCGCATGGCCGTCGATATGGCCGCCTTGAAAGGCGTCGAGCTTGGCGATGCAGATCGGGTCTTTGTGCACGACGCCCGGGAAATTCATGAATTCCGCCAGGCCGATGACTTTTGGGTGGTCGCGAAAGGGCAGGAGCCGCTCGATGGGCAGATCGGCGCCCGATGTTTCCAGATGCGTCGCCGGCACGCAGGAGGAGAGCTGGACGCGGATGTCCATGATGGTCTCCAGCGAGGAATCCAAAAAATACTGGATGCCTTCCGTGCCGAGCACATTGGCGATCTCATGGGGATCGCAAATCGCCGTGGTCACACCGTAGGGCAGGACGCAACGGTCGAACTCATGCGGCGTCACCAGCGAGGACTCGATATGCAGATGGGTGTCGATGAAGCCCGGAACAATAATCCGCCCGGAGACATCGATCTCCTCGCGGCCCTGATAGTCGCCGCAGGTGCCGACGATGCGGTCGCCGCAAATGGCGACATCCGAGGCGACGAGTTCGCCCGTCACCAGGTCGAAGAACCGCCCGCCCTTGAGCACAATATCCGCCGGCTCCCGGCCGACACCCTGGTCGATATAGCGTTCAAGTTTTTCCGACATGGTCATTCCTGGCATAAAGTTCGCCCCTCATGCCCGACCATTCTGCATTTGCAACAATGGGGGTATGAGGGGCTGATTCTTACGAGACTAAGCCTCAGATATTATTCTGCAAGATATCCCTGAGCTTGCCGAAGAGTTCGTCGATATGGTGCTTTTCGATGATCAGCGGCGGGGAGAGCGCTATGATATCGCCGGTGGTGCGGATCAGCAGGCCATTTTCATAGGCCTTGAGGAAGGCAGTAAAGGCGCGCTTGGTGGGCTCGCCGGCGATGGGGTCGAGCTCGATGGCGCCGATCAGGCCGGTGTTCCTGATGTCGATGACGTTCGGGCAGTCCTTCAGGGAGTGCAGCCCATCGGCCCAGTAGTCCGAAAGCTCGGTGGCGCGGGTCAGCAGGCCTTCTTCCTTATAGGTGTCGAGCGTGGCGAGAGCGGCTGCCGAGGCGATGGGATTGCCGGAATAGGTATAGCCATGGAAGAACTCGATCATGTGCTCGGGTCCCTGCATGAAGGTGTCATGGATTTCCGATGTGACGAAGACGGCGCCCATCGGGATGACGCCGTTGGTCAGACCCTTGGCCGTTGTGATCATGTCCGGAACGACGTCGTAATACTGAGCGGCGAAGGGGGCTCCCAGACGACCGAAGCCGGTAATGACTTCGTCGAAGATCAACAGGATGCCGTGCTTGGTACAGATCTCGCGCAGCTTCTGCAAATAACCCTTAGGGGGTATCAGGACGCCTGTGGAGCCGGCGACCGGCTCGACGATGACAGCAGCGATGGTAGAGGCGTCATGCAGCGTAACGATACGCTCAAGTTCAGTAGCGATATCGCCACCGTGCTCGGGTTCGCCGCGGGTGAAGGCGTTCTTGCCGGGAACATGGGTGTGCGGCATATGATCGACGCCGGTGAGCAGCGTGCCGAACATCTTGCGGTTGGAGACGATGCCGCCGACGGAAATGCCGCCGAAGTTGACCCCGTGATAGCCACGCTCGCGGCCAATGAGACGGAAACGCGAGCCGTTGCCCTTCACGCGATGATAAGCAAGCGCCACCTTGAGCGCGGTTTCGACCGATTCAGAGCCTGAATTGGTGTAGAGAACGTGGTTCATACCCTCGGGCGCGATATCCACCAGGCGGTTTGCCAGCTCGAAGGCCTTAGGATGGCCGAGCTGGAAGGCCGGTGCATAGTCGAGTTCGCCCGCCTGCTGGCGAATGGCCTCGGTGATCTTCGGCCGGCAGTGGCCTGCATTCACGCACCACAGTCCTGCCGTTCCGTCCAGTACCTGCCGCCCGTCATGGGTGGTGTAGTACATATCCTTGGCGCCGACGAAGAGGCGTGGTTCCTTCTTGAACTGGCGATTGGCGGTAAACGGCATCCAAAAGGCGCGCAGATCATTGGGGGTGGCATTCAAACGGTCGGACATGCTGTTCTCCATGGCCATTCGGGGGCCATTTCCCGATCGCGGCGTGGAACCGCGTAATTATTTACTACCCGGTCAAATTATCAGCAGGTCCCTTGGCGTCAAGACAAAGGTGGGGGCCAAGATAAAGGGTATGGCATGCGGTGGTTTTGTTTTGGTCCTGTCTCGACCGGCGTGCTGCTGCCTGCCGCGCAATACTGCCGCATGGCACTCACCCAAAAGGGTGAGCCACACGCGAAAAGGCTGGCAAATTAGAAAATTTGCCAGCCAAATCAGTTATATACGTGGTGATGAAAGTGGCCGGATCTTAAGGTTGGAACTATCGTTCCCCTACAGATCTTGCCTCCGCATACTTAGAGCCAATTTTGGCTATTAAGCAGCCGATCTACTTTTTTCCGGTTCGCAATAAATGTCTTCCAGCGTATCCAGAACCCGAATAACCGAGTCCGAAGTGCTAGAGTAATAAATCGTTTGAGCGTCACGGCGGGTCTTCACCAGCTTCTGGGCACGCAGCTTCGAAAGATGCTGGGAAAGTGCAGATTGGCTGAGCCCCACCTGGTTGGCCAATACACCAACCGGAACTTCACCCTTGACCAGGCTGCAAAGAATCATAAGGCGCTTCGGGTTCGCCATTGCAGATAATAATGCTGCCGCCACGTTGGAGTGTTCGGCCAAATTTCTTGTCTTCATCTTTTAATCTTCCTAATGCGGAGCGTACATCAGAAATTGCGATATTTCTAACCGGGGAGTTAATCCGATAAGTAACAATACCAATATAGGCCAAAGATTGTATATACCTAAATTTAAGGTATCGAGTATGCTATTTTAGATATGTATGTATGAGCGTCTGGCAACTCCCCTAAAGGTGGGTTGAATTCCCATCTCAGGGCCTCATCTCCCCAAATTAGGTCGATTCCTGCCATATCTAGGCCACAAATCCGCCAATTTTTGCCGCCCGATCCCTTCAGCCTACCCACAATGGTTGTGATGATATCCGGATGGTGGGCTAGTAATTCTCGCACTATCGCATCTGCCTGTTCGGCGAGCATGTCGTTAGCCGCCGAAAGAATCATCAGATCGTCACCCGATAGAATATAAGCCTTTCCGAAACCGCCATTCAGGCTGGCGGCGAGCGGTACGAGGCGGAAAAAGCAGAAATCCGGAAAGTCGGCATAGAGCTTCGCTTTGGGATGGCGGGCGAGAAAACGTGAACGAATGCGTCCGTGTAGACGGTTTCCGCGATCGATGCGCTCGGCGCTGCATTGAACGCTGAGGCGCGGATGGGCGAGCGGATCGCCCTTGCCGGGCTCGCCAAAGAGAGCCGAGGCGCGCGGGTCTTTCGACAGCGCCTTGGTATGAGCTGAAAGGCCGGAGACAAGAATGACCGGCACACCGTCGATATCCGTACCGGTCAACACGCGGCTGACGGAGGGAAAGCCGGTCTCGGGATCGATGACGGCAAGGGCCGCATAGCGGGCGGAGCGGAGCAGGATGCGCGCCTGCCTGCGCGCCTCGTCATCGGTTTCCCGCAGCACGGACGGCTTGTCGTTCATGGTGACCTCCGTCATTTGACACTCGGCGAACGTGATAGGTGTGTTGAATCGGGCTGCGGTATCGTATCGGCAACGGCGGGGGCATGCAAAGCGACGTGTTCCGAGGATAGTGGGACAACAAGACCGCTTCTTTCCCGGTCCCAACCAACATGTGGAATACTTGCCGCCGCAAGGTCGGGTCGCAGAACTCCGACTTTTGCGACTGAGTTTTGCGCCCGAAACGCTCCTGGTTTTTCCGTACTGACAATCTTATCGCGAATGTCAGCATTTTTGTGAAACAGTGCATCACTTGTCGGTAGCCAACTCGGAGCGGAAAAACCGCACCAGATCTCGATTTAAACTCTCTTGGAAAGCGACTCGATCAAACCCAGGTTGATCCGAGCAGATCTCCAGATTGAGGGCCCGAGCAGCTTCACTGCAGGGCTTTAGAAACGAGTAGTGCCTGGCATCCTTGACATCATGCACAGCGATTACATGAGGGAGGTAGCGTTGCAGGTATCCGACATTGCTTTCGAAGGGAACGACGTGATCCTCACTGCCGCCCCAAAGCTCGACGGGGATTTTGATCTTACTGAGCGAGCTTGGATCGAATGAGAACGCCCACCCCGGCGATACCAGCACCGCCGCCTTGATGCGAGCGTCATGCTGCCATTCGGACACCGGCCGTGCTGCTACCTGCGGTCGCGACAAGACCGCCGCGCTGCCCTGTTGGCACACACCTTCCAGCGGGTCGGCGGCGCAATGAACCGGGAAAAGCTTCCAGTCGGGAGTTCCGCCGATTGCGACCAGACCGGTGAAGCCGCCCGCTGAAAAGCCATAAAAGCCGATTTCAGATTTCTCCAGATGATCGCGTCCTGGCCATGTTTGCATCATGTAGTCCAGAACCCGGCTTGTTTGACGGGGGCGGTTCAGCAGAATTTGCACGACCTTGTCGCCGCTGTCTTTGTAGTTGTCTCCTGGATATGTCAGAGAGACAGCGACGAACCCTGCTTTCGCAAGGACAAGCGCCGATTCTGACCGATCGGTAAAGCGGCCCGCGCTGCCATGGGAAAAGATGACCATGGGTAGGTGATCACCTGCGATTTCACCGTTGACGGCAACGGTTTGCGCGACATCCCCCAAAGTTGTGGGCGCGGTGATCGAGTTGCTGGGATACCAGATGCCCAATTCGATCGGTCTGCCCGTATCGTCGGGAATGGAAAGGTATTGAAAACCGACAGCGCCTGCGGATTCGGCGATAAAAATCGGGAGCGTGATCGCTAGCAACCTCAACAGCCATTTCATGAAGAACCTCCCAAATTTCTGATGAGGACTTGTCGCAACTATGCCGAGCGATGCCGGCTTGAACGGCAGCACAATCGACATGCGCGCATTCCGGCGATTGCGAGCTGCCGGGGCTATGGCACTTGCACGATGCGGCCGCTGCCTCTGATTTCCGAGCGCCGCAAGATCGGGCGGCCGAACAGCTCGACGTTACCGCTTCCGGAAATCGAGACGTCCGCATCCGCCTGTGCGGTCATTTGCGCGTCGCCGCTGCCGCGAATGTCTATCTGAACGGATTTGGCGGCCAGGTCCTTGAGCCGTGCGGCGCCCGAGCCGGAGATGTTCAGGCCGACCGTATCGGCGGTTCCGGTGGCCGCGACGCTGCCGCTTCCCCGGATGTTCAACCGCAACTGGGGCTGATTGATTTGCGACAAGGTAAGATCGCCGCTGCCAAGCAGCTTCCAGTTTGATATTGCCGGCCCCGACAGGCTGACGTCGAGCCGGGACTCAAACCAGCCCGGATCACAATCCAAACTCAATCTGCCGCCTTCCATCCGCACATGGTCGATAAGCGCTGGGTCGCCGCTCACGATAGCCTCCGCTTTGTCCCCCGGCTGGTAGCGGACCGAAGCCGGCAGATCGATCGCCAGACTGTCGCTGGCGGTGAAGGGCAGGGTAACCTGCTGTTTGGTGGAGGCGGTCGATCCGCAGGTGGACGGCACCGCGCCCCACAAATGCGTTGCATTGGCCCATTCTCGTCCGGAAAGTCCGATACCCAGCGCCAGAAAGACCACTGCACCGATCAATCCCGTCGTCGCGACGAATGCCAATTTTCCAGTCATTGTCCGGTTTCCTTCAAGGTTGTGTCATGCCGGGCTCAAACGCGGTCTTGGTCCAGTTGAGCGAGGCGGAAATGCAGCCGGGCATAGTGCCCGAATATGCGTATGCCCGTGCCCAACCCCAGCAGCAGCAAAGCGCCACCGCCGATAAGGCAACTCACCAGCCCGGCGCCGATGAGGACGCGGCTCAAAGTCATCGTGACCGGGCCGCCAACCTCAAACAGCAGTGTGGTGAGGATGATCTTCAGACCCATTGCGCCGATAGCCACCAGCGCGATGGCAAGGCCGAGCGCAACGAAGATGGTAACAATGAGAAGCGGCAGCAGGAAAAGGATGTCGACGATGGCGAGGCCAGTCAGGGCCAGCGCAGCGGCCAACATGTTCGACACGCTCCAATGGGCTTCGAAGCGGCGCAGCCCGGCCTCGGCCCGCAACTCCCGGGCAATCCTGGCCGGGTCGCCCAACGCCGCCGCGACTTCCGTCTCGCTACGGCCGGAAGTTTCGGATTCGGCGAAATGGGCGGAATAGTCGTCAACGATATCGTCGATCTCCTGAGGCGGCAGGCCGGCGAGCCCCAGTCTCAGCGTGCGCAAGAAGGCGTCCCTGGTCATGGCAAATCCTCAAGGAGTTTATCGACTGCGCTCGCGAAGGAGCGCCAGTCGCGGCGATGAGCTTCGAAAATCGTCCGGCCCAAAGGCGTAAGCCGGTAATATTTACGGGGTGGCCCGTTGCTTGACTCGACGATACGGGTGGCGACGAGACCGTCATTCTGCATCCGGCGCATCAGAGGATAGATCGTACCTTCTCCCATGCCGACGGCGGCGACCAAAGTGCTGGCGATTTCATAGCCATAGCTTTCGCCCCGCGACAGCACGGCCAGGACGCATAGATCAAGGGCGCCTTTTCGTAATTGAACTTGGATCGAGTCGGTCATGAATGCCTCGGGTTTACAGTATGCATATAACAAGCTATCTGTTTATGCAAGGTAGTGGTTGATCTGTATTCTGGCGCGGCTCGCACGCGTCCTGATGCGGTCACGATGCTTCATCGCACCGACCATACCGAAGGGTACTTTTCGCTAAACGGAGCAATGACAATGAGCCGCCTGAGCTTCATCCTTACCGCCCTGCTTTGTCTTGCGACCTCGCTGGCGCACGCAGCCGGCTTCCAATTCATTGATGTCCCGGGCAGCGGGGCGCTTCAGCCACTGAAAGGGGCGGTCTGGTATCCGTGTGCTCAACCGGCAAACGAAGTGAAACTTGGCCCCTTCATCATGTCCGTCGCCAAGGATTGCCCGATTGCCGGCAAGAAGCTGCCGCTTGTCGTCATCTCGCATGGCAGGGGCGGCACCTTCCTCGATCATCGTGATACAGCCGAGATCCTGGCGGATGCCGGCTTCATCGTCGTCGCCATCAACCATCCCGGCGACAATGCGATGGACAAGAGCCGTACTGGCGAATTCTCGGTCTTCATGGAGCGCCCGGCCGATATCAAGCGGGTGATCGACTTCGTGCTCGGCTCATGGCCTGATGCCGCAAGGGTCGATGCCGGGCGCATCGGCATCTTCGGCTTTTCACGCGGAGGCTACACCGGGCTCGTCGCCGTAGGCGCCAAGCCGTATTTCGGCAAGCGCTTGAGGCTATGCGAAGGCAAGGACAGCGCACCCTGCGATCAGGTTCACAAAGGAGAGCTTCCTGAACTTGCCCACGACCCACGCATCAAGGCTGCGGTGGTCGCCGACCCGCTCAGCGTCTTCTTCACGGTGGAGAGTTTCAAGAATGTAAGGGTACCGGTGCAGCTATGGGGCTCCGAGCGGGGTGGCGGCGGCGTGACGCCCGAGAGCGTCGTGGGCGCGGCCAACCAGTTGCCGTCAAAACCCGATTTTCATGCTGTGCCCAATTCGCAGCATTTCGCCTTCCTGGCCCCTTGTCCGACCGAACTGTCGAAGATTGCGCCAGAAATCTGCGCCGATGGGCCCGGCTTCGACCGCACAGCGTTCCACAAGGAGTTCGATGCCGAAGTGCTCGCGTTCTTCCGCAAGCATCTGGTCGACGCGCAACAATTCTAAGGATGGCTCGCATTCAGTCGCAATATGCAGCGAAGGAGGGGATGGCTGGGACTTGCATTGCCCATTCGTCCCCAAATTCTCACAGCACATACCGATGTAGTTCCTTGCGTTCGCAAAGGACACGCCCGACGCCAATGATGTCCTAACTCTGGCAAGCCAGGGTGCTGAGCTCTTCCTCAGTTGGGCAAAGAGATCGTTCGGGAACTTATCGAGTGATCTACACGAAGCCCCTCTTCGCGGCGGAGGGGCTTCGAGATCTACTCCTTCCGCCGGTGGCTGGTGAGGCCAGCCACGACATCCTGGGCGGAAATCGTCCCGATGATCACACCGTTGTCAACGACGCCGATGTTGCCCGGCTGGCGTGTCAGCGCATCGAGAATATCGATGAGCGGCGTTGTAGATGTTGCCGTGGCGGTGACTGAGCCGCCTGTCGCGGCGTGGCCGAGGCCCTGTTGCATGACGTCGCGGGCGGTCAACATGCTGATCGGGTTCATGTGCTGCACGAAGTCGGCAACATATTGATCCGCAGGGTTCTTGACGATTTCCTGCGGCGTGCCGCACTGGATGATGCGCCCGCTCTCCATGATGGCGATGCGGTTGCCGATGCGGAATGCCTCGTCGAGATCGTGGCTGACGAAGAGGATCGTACGCTTCAGGCGGCGTTGGAATTCCAGAAGCTCGTCCTGCAGGCGGGTGCGGATCAGTGGATCGAGTGCCGAGAACGGCTCGTCCATGAGCAGGATCGGCGCGCCGGTGGCGAAGGCGCGGGCGAGGCCGACACGCTGCTGCATGCCTCCGGAGAGTTCGTTGACCCGGCGGCTAGCCCATTGCGTCAGGTTGACGAGTTGCAACTGTTCGTCGACGCGTTTCTTTCGTTCGGCCTCCGGTACGCCGGCAAGCTCCAATCCGAAGCCGACATTATCGGCGACGGTGCGCCAGGGCAGCAATGCGAACTGCTGGAACACCATGGACACGGTGTGCATACGCAGGTCGCGCAGCGCCTTGGGGTTGCAACTATAGGGATTGACCGGCCCCGTCTTGCTTTTGACGACGACATCACCGCGCACGACCGGCGCCAAGCCATTGACGGCGCGCAGCAGCGTCGATTTGCCGGAGCCGGACAGGCCCATCAGCACGAGGATTTCGCCTTCCTCGATGTCGAGCGTGGCGTTGGCGACACCGAGCACCAGGCCGGTCGCCTTGCTGATCTCGTCGCGGGACTTGCCCGCGTCGGCGAGCTTGAGCGCTGCTTCCGGACGGTCGCCGAAGATGATGCTGACATTGTTGAAACCGACGGCGGTGGTCATGAGCGTTCTCCTTCGCCGGGGGCACGGAACATGCGGTCGAGAATGATCGCCAGGATGACGATGCAGGCGCCGGAATCGAAGCTCTTGGCGACGTTGACGCTGTTCAGCGCGCGCAGCACCGGCACGCCGAGGCCAGGCGCGCCGACCAGCGCCGCGATCGACACCATGGAGAGCGAGAGCATGATCGTCTGCGTCAGGCCAGCCATGATCTGCGGCGTTGCGAAGGGGAGCTCGACCTTGCGTAGCACCTGGCGCGGCGTTGCGCCGAAGGACTCGGCGGCTTCGACGAGAGACGGCGGCGTCGAGATGATGCCAAGACGAGTCATGCGGATCGGCGCTGGGATGGCGAAGACGACGGTAGCGACCAGGCCCGGCACCATGCCGAGGCCAAGAAGGATCATCGCCGGCACCAGATAGACAAAGGTCGGGATGGTTTGCATCAGATCGAGAATCGGGCGCATGAAGGCATAGAGCCAGGGGCGGCGGGCGGCAGCGATGCCGAGGGGGACACCGACGAGCATGCTGACGAAGGTCGAGGCGAGCACCAGCGCCAGCGTCTCCGTCGTTTCCTTCCAATAGCCCTGATTGATGGTGATCAGCAGGCCGATCAAGGTCAGGACCGCGACCGGAATGCTCCGGCGCAGCCAGTAGGCAATGGCCGCGAAAACGACGACAACGACCAGCGGATGCGGTGCCTGCAGCAGGAAGAGCAGCGCTTTGATCACATGTGCGACGAGGAAGGAAAGCCCATCGAAAAACCAGGTGACGTTGGTCGTCAGCCAATCCACGACGGCTTTTGCCCACGGACCGATGGGGATGCGATAATCGGTTAACCAGTTCACGTCTTTGCCCACCATTGGGGCGGCGATTCCGGACGTCTCAAGTGGTTCCGGATAGGGCCGCCGGAGAATAACGGCCTATTGCGCCACACGGGTCGCTACCCGTTGTGTGGCGCAATAGAAGGGAAGTGGTCTCTCGTCCACGGAAGAGAAAGGGGCGGTTGAGCCGCCCCTTATCCCCCGACGTTACAGGCCGAGTTTGGACTTGACCGCTGCGAGCCCGTCACCGCCATCCTTGGTGGTGACGCCGGCGAGCCAAGGGGTGATCGCCGTCGGATTGGCCTTCAGCCATTCAGTCGCAGCCGCTTCCGGCTCCTTGCCGTCATTCAGGATCTTGCCCATGATCTCGTTTTCCATCGGCAGCGAGAAGACGAGGTTTTTGACGAAGGTGCCGACGTTCGGGCATTCCTGCAGGTAGCCGGCACGGACATTGGTGTAAACCGTCGCGCCGCCGAAGTTCGGTCCGAAAACGTCGTCACCGCCGGTGAGGTAAGTCATCTTGTAGGTGCTGTTCATCGGATGCGGGGCCCAGCCGAGGAAAATGATCGGCTTGCCTTCCTTGTCGGCGCGCGACACCTGGGCAAGCATGCCCTGTTCGGACGATTCGACCACTTCGAAGCCCTTGAGGCCGAAGCTGTTCTTGTCGACCATATCGATGACCAGGCGGTTGCCGTCATTGCCCGGCTCGATGCCGTAGATCTTGCCGTCGAGATCGTCCTTGTGGGCTGCGATATCCTTGAAGTCCTTGATGCCGAGTTCGGCGCCCTTTTCATTGGTTGCCAGCGTATATTTGGCGCCTTCCAGGTTGGCGCGAACGGTTTCGACCGACTTGTCTTCGGCGAACGGCTTGATGTTCTCGGCCATGGAGGGCATCCAGTTGCCGAGGAAGACGTCGATATCCTTGTTCTTCAGCGACTGATAGGTCACCGGAACAGCGAGTACCTTGACGTCGGTGTCGTAGCCGAGCGCCTTCAGAAGGATGGAGGCCGTCGCGGTGGTCGAGGTAATATCGGTCCAACCCACATCAGCGAAATGCACGGTGCTACAGCTTGCCGGTTCAGCGGCAGAGGCGGTGGTTGCACCCAGCGTCAGCGCGGAGAGAGCTGAAGCGAAGGCAAATGCGGTAAAAGTCATTTTTATCATTTTGTGACTCCCAGTGTAACGTTCCCAAGCAACCACCAATAACTGACATTTTCAAGCGACCTCAGTGTATTTGCGCCGGTTTGCAGGGGGTGATTGCGACTTCTGCATTTTCCGGTCGCGTGTGCCAGACGATCTTGTCCTGCGCGCGGCCAGTCGCAATTCCTGTGGTTTTCGCCAAAGGCATCTTTCCTTCCTGCAACGGAGCACCCATGAAACGCTCAAGGAGAATGTCATGGCCAAGCTCTATTTCCATTATTCGACGATGAATGCCGGCAAGTCGACCATGCTGCTGCAGGCCGCTTACAACTATCAGGAACGCGGCATGCGCACGGTTGCCTTCATCGCCGCGCTCGATGATCGGGCCGGTCGTGGCAAGATCGCCTCGCGCATCGGCCTGGAGATGGCCGCCACGCCCTTCGATGAAGCGGACGATCTCTTTGCGATGGTGGATAATCTGCATGTCGAGGAACCGCTTGCCTGCGTCTTCGTCGACGAGGCGCAGTTTCTGTTGCGCGAGCAGGTCTGGCAGCTTGCCCACATCGTCGACCGCCTCGGCGTGCCGGTCATGGCTTACGGTCTGCGCACCGATTTCCAGGGCAAGCTGTTTCCGGGCTCGCAGGAACTTCTGACGATTGCCGACGAGATGCGTGAAGTGCGCACGATCTGCCATTGCGGCCGCAAGGCGACGATGCTGGTGCGCCTGGATGGACAGGGCAGGGTAGTGCACGAGGGCGCGCAGATCGAGATCGGCGGCAGCGACAAATATGTTTCGCTCTGTCGCCGACACTGGGAAGAGGCAATGGCCGGGGAATGAGGCGCCCGCGGCATTGCGTCATCCGGCAGGCGGCGGCGAACTTCTCTATGGTCGCGGCAATTGGGGATCGCTTCCAGATGTCCGATCGGGAGGAGCTATGAAATTGCGCTGTCTGGCGGCCGTAGCCGCCGTTCTTTTGTTCGCCTCGTCTGCCCTCGCCGACGGAGACGCAGCCGCAGGCGCGGCAGTCTTCAAGAAATGCGCCGTCTGCCACACGGCGACCGAGCATGAGAACCACGTCGGGCCGTCGCTGATGGGGGTGGTCGGTCGCCCCGTTGCCACCGTACCGGATTACAACTATTCGCCGGCGATGAAGGCGTTCGGCGCCGGTGGCAAGGTCTGGGACGAGGCGCTGCTGCGAAAATACCTGCCCAGTCCGCAATTCCTGGTGAAAGGCACGAAGATGACTTTCCCGGGTTTGAAGAGCGACAAGGATCTCGACAACCTCATCGCCTATCTGAAGAGCCCGGCTGTGGCGCAGTAGGGCAGGTTTGAGCGTTCAGGCATTTTCTTTGCACGTTTAAGCGGTTAGTCTTGCTATCAACCGCAATTGAGAGATGCTTTCATGGTCAGGGCCCACTCCTTCGACGGCGAGATCGACAAGACGCGCGTGACGCTCAACGATGCGATCAAAGGCATGGACGCGGCTAATGCCGGGCTCGGCGGCCACGCCAAGGGCGACGGGCGTCTCGACACCATCAATTTCCCGGTAGAAGAGGCGTTAGTGCGTGAGACGATCGAGTTGCTCGACCGCTGGAAAACCCGGAGCCTGTCGCTGGTGAAAGAGCTCGATCTGGTCACTGCAACCGCAGACTTGCAGCATCGGCGACTGTTCGATGAAAAGGCCGGGATCGACACTTCGGGAGTGCAGGGGCGCAAGATCGGGCTGGGCCACGCCAAGCCGGCGTCGATAGCGGCCGATCTCGAGGCGCTACTGGCGGCTTCGGCTTCGCTCGATGAGCAGTTCAAGACCACCAGGTCGGCGCTGGTTCGGTCCTTTCGCGATTGTGAGGCGCATTTGGTGCGGATCATCGAGCGGCGTCGGCACATTGATTTCGATATCGAGGAAGTCCAGCGCCAAGCCGATGCGTTAATTCCGAGAATTTCCGACCGGCGCAATGGCGCCCCTTCTGCTCGCGATGCGGATTCACGGTCCGAACTGGAGGCGGAATATCATAGGCTGCTCGCCGAGCAGGATGATCTCCACGAGCAGGAGCGGGCTTTGCAGCCGGGGCGAGCGGCTCTACAGCGGCTGATCGATATCTACGAGGAACTGGCGCATGTCCTGAACGCGCAAATCGCTGCCGTCAATGCGATGACGGGCAAGCTCACTGTCGATATCGAGCAGCGAATTGCTTTGCTGAAGGCCGTGATGTCGGAAGCCGTGCCACCGCTACCCGCCACCGAAAGACCAGCGCCAGTGGCCGCCCTGATTACGGCCTTCGAGGCGAATGTGCTTGCTGGACATGATCTCGCAGCGCGCAAGTCTCGTGCCGACGATGTGTTTACGCGACGGCTGGAGCCCCATCTGCTGACCGCGCAGGCGACGCACATCGCGCCGCCGGCAGAGACCGAGCCTGAGACCTGATCATTGTCCTTGGCTGAAAAATGACAACAGCCGGTTGCTGTCTCCTCCGGGAACACATATCTGCTGGAGCAACAATAGCCGTATGGCCGCATATAGTGCTGCGCCTATTGCTCGTCCGAAGGGCGTGCGGCGTAGCAAAGGAGAGGTTGATGCTTGATTCGATCATTGCGTTCTTCAAGCGGATAGGTCGTGCCATTGCGCGCGGCTTGGGGCTTCTTGTCGTTGGGATCCTGTGGCCCTTCCTTGCTGCCCACGGCTGGTACCGGCAACGCAGTTGGCTGATCAAGCTGCCGATCGCCGCTTTCGTGGCGCTGATGCTGGTGCTTTACGTCTATTTCATCTGGCAGACGCAGGTCTGGAGCGGCTTCGACGCCAATTATCCCGACGTCTACAAGTTTTCAGACCGCAAGGTCGGGGCGGGACAGGAGTTGCCGGCAGCAGATGGACAACAGGCTGCCGCGAATGCGCCGAAAGCCTGTCAGACGTCGGCAATCGTCGATGTTACCGCCGACCTTACCGATTTCAACGTCAACCAGAATGCCTGGATCTCTTCGATGCTGCTCTTCAAGCTCGGATTCTTCGGCATGAGCTGGGATGACACGCCTTTCCTCGACAACAAGGCGGCTTTTCAGCGCGGCGTGAACCAGGCTGTACGGCGCACGTCGGTAGAATTGGTTGATACGCTTGGGCGCGTGCGCGGCACCTCCGGCATCAACGGCGACCTGCAGAGTGCCCGTGGCAATCTGCAATTCGACGAAACGAGCTGGTATTTCGGCATGCGGCCCTTTGGTCCGAAGACGCCGACGCCGAGCTATTTTCGCGCTGCCATCAACAGCCTACGCAAGTTCAATACGGACCTAGGCACCTGCAATGCCGTCTTCGACAGCCGCGCCGATAATCTTCTGCAATTCATCGATCGTGTCGCCAACGACCTCGGCAGCACGTCGGACATTCTGGCGGAGCGATCTGAGAACCACAATTACGGCTGGTTCGATATGCGCGCCGATGATCGTTTCTGGTTCGCCTACGGTCAGCTCTACGGCTACTACGGAATCCTGAGCGCTGTCGGCGCCGATTTCCAGCAGGTCATCGCTGAGCGCAATCTCGGCACGCTCTGGTCGGGCACCATGAAGCAGTTGCAGGCCGCCTTGCGGATCCAGCCCTTCATTATCTCGAACGGGCGCGAAGACGGTTGGATCATGCCGAGCCATCTCGCGACAATGGGCTTCTATATCCTGCGCGTACGCTCGAATCTGGTGGAAATGCGCACTGTTCTCGGTGGTCGTTAAAGGGCAAGGCGATCGTTATCGCTGAGAACGGAGGGACTTGCTAAAACGATTAACTGATCAGTTTCAAACGGATGGCTTTGGCGACCAACTGTGTCCGATTAACGCAATCGAGCTTCCTGATCGCATTGGTCATATAGGCGTTGACCGTGTGATCGGAGAGGGAAAGGATCTGGCCGATTTCGACCGAGGTCTTGCCCTGCGCAGTCCAGCGAACCACTTCCAGCTCCCGGGCGGAAAGCATATGCGGTATGGAACCGTCGTTGCGCTTGATGCAGTTGTAGGTGTCGAGCCCCTGCAACATGATCATGGCGAGCTCGTTGAGCTCGCTCTGGCCAAGGCTGCTGCGGTTGCCCATGAACCAGAAGACGAGACGCTGTCCGTCAGAGGAATTGATGGGAATGACAACGCCCATTGGACAATTATGGCTGGTCAGGAGTGTGCGCAGCTCGCGCGGCATCTCTATATCGTAGGCGGCGCCTTTTTCCAGCAGATGCCACGGACGCGGCATCACCGAGTCCCGCACGCGTATCAGCATTGGGCAGCGGCGGAGCAACTGATGACGGTCGAAATCACGCAGAAACTGCGGCGGCATCGAGCCTTCGATGACCAACGGCGTCAGCATGGAATCTTCGGAAACCGGAGCGCTGATGAGGGCCACGTGGCTGAAGCCGAAAGCGGAACTGGTACGCTCCAACGCCTGTGCAAAAGCCGTTTGTGTCCGGGCTGTGGCCAACTCGGCGGAAAGCAATAATTGTCTCTCAGCAGTGATGATATAGGACATTTTTATGTAAGCGCCCATAGCGTGTTATCGCTATCAAATACCGGATTTCCGGGCGAATGCTAGAGACAAATTTGCGACACCAATCAGAAATAATTCCATTTTCATATGTCTTAATATGGTAAAGTTCTGATTTGTATTACTTTTCGATAAAGTGGTCCTATACGGGCAGGAATGTTGTTCCCTTAACTTCCTCCATTACGGCGTAAGTGTGCGTCTCGCGCACCCCCGGCAACGGCAAAATGACTTCGGACAAAAACTGCCGATAGGCCTCCATGCCAGCCACGCGCGCCTTCACGAGATAGTCGAAACCGCCGGCGACCATATGACACTCGATCACGTCGTCACTGCGCTTCACCGCGTCGGAAAATGAGTCGAAGACATCCGGCGTGGTACGGTCAAGTTTGACCTGCACGAAGACGAGCAGGGAGCGGCCGAGCTTCTCCGGCGAGAGGATCGCCATGTAGCCGGTGATATACCCGTCACGCGTCAATCGTTTGACCCGCTCTGCCGTTGCGGTCGGCGAAAGATGGACCTGCTCGGCGAGTTCGATGTTGGTGAGCCGACCCTCCTTCTGCAGGGCGCGGAGAATTTTCCGGTCGAGCCTGTCGAGTTCCTTCATTTCTCACTACTCCGTCGCAAAAGCACAGCGAAACATCCATATAAGATGCCTCACTTCGGTGGAAAACACCAGAAAAGAACAGCTATGTTGCCGAAATCACGGAGAGGACCCTATGAAGAGCCAGATTTCGCCCGCATTTCCTCAATTCAACGCGCCATTCGCCGGTGACGACGACCGGTTGCTGCATGCCTTTGTCGATGATCTGTCGTTTACCGAGCGGCAGGATGCCGCGATCGATCAGCGCGCTAGCCGGATGATCGAGGCTATCCGCGACAATTCCGGCTCGATGGGCGGTGTTGAGGATTTTCTGCGCGAATATGGGCTCTCCACGCGAGAAGGATTGGCGTTGATGGTGCTTGCCGAAGCGCTGCTGCGCGTACCGGACGCACTGACCCAGGACAAGTTGATCGAGGACAAGCTGAAGGAGGGTGGCTGGAGCGAGCATGAGGCGAGGGGCGACAGCTGGTTCGTGTCGGCCTCTGCCTGGGCGCTTGGCGTTTCCGCCCGTATTCTGCGCCCTGGCGACACGCCAGAAGGCGTGGTGCGCGGTCTGGTCAAGCGGCTCGGCCTGCCGACGGTGCGCAACGCCACCAAGCAGGCAATGCGCTTCCTCGGCCACCATTTCGTCCTCGGTGAAACCATCAAGGATGCGCTATCCCGCGCTGCCAAAAGCGAGGAGAAAGGTTATCGTCATTCCTTCGACATGCTGGGCGAGGGCGCGAGAACCGCTGCGGATGCCAAGCGCTATTTCCAATCCTACGCCATGGCGATCGAGGCGATCGGTGGCTGGATGGCAAAGAATGCCAAGGGCAAAGCCCTGCCGGACCGCATGGGGATTTCCGTCAAGCTATCGGCTTTGCATCCGCGCTATCTCGCCACCCATCGCGAACGGGTGATGAAAGAACTGGTGCCCGATCTGTTGAAGCTGGCGCAGATGGCGAAGGCTCATCAACTGAATTTCACCGTCGATGCGGAGGAAGCCGATCGGCTGGAACTGTCGCTCGACGTCATCGCCGCCGTCTTCGCCGATCCGTCGCTGGAGGGCTGGGACGGCTTCGGCCTCGCCATCCAGGCTTATCAGAAGCGCTCGACCGCGGTAATTGACTACATTGACCAGCTCTGCGCCACCCATAACCGCCGGATGATGGTGCGCCTCGTCAAGGGCGCCTATTGGGACACCGAGATCAAGCGCGCGCAGGAGCGAGGACTTGAGGATTATCCGGTCTGGACGCGCAAGCAGGCGACGGACCTTTCCTATCTCGCCTGCGCTAAACTCATGCTGGACAAGCGAGCGCGTATCTTTCCGCAATTTGCCACACATAATGCGCTGACGGTTTCGACCATTCTCGAGCTCGCCGGCGATGACCGCTCGGGCTTCGAGTTCCAGCGGCTGCATGGCATGGGTGAGTCCCTCTACAATCATCTGCTTGCCGGAAATGACCGCATCGCTTGCCGCATCTACGCGCCAGTCGGCGGTTATCGCGACCTGCTCGCCTATCTCGTTCGCCGCCTTCTCGAAAATGGCGCTAACTCCTCGTTTGTCGCCATGGCCGGCGACAAGAACGTGCCAGTGAAGGTATTGCTCGAACGGCCGGCCATCAAGCTGCAGTTCGACGTTGGTGCCAGTGCCCGCAACAGCAGAATTCCGATGCCGGCAGAACTTTACGGCAAGCGTAGGAACAGCGCCGGCTTCGAATTCGGTTATCGTCAGGGTCTGGAAAAATTGATGACGGGCGTCGGCAAGGGTGTGAGCGCCATTCAAGCGAAGCCTCTGATCCCCGGTATCAACGCATCCGGCTCCGAAACGCCGGTCATCTCGCCGGCCGATCATCGACAGACGGTCGGCTCTGTGCGCAACGCGACGGCGGCGGATATCGATAAAGCCTTTGCAGTCGCGGCGAAGGGTTTCAGAGCTTGGTCACGCCGGCCGGTCGAGGAGCGCGCGGCCTGCCTGGAGCGGATGGCCGATCTGATGGAAGCCGACCGCGACCGATTGCTGGCGCTGCTCGCAGCGGAAGCGGGCAAGACGCTGGATGACGGTATTGCCGAAATTCGCGAGGCCGTGGATTTCTGTCGCTACTATGCGGGCGAGGCGCGCCGTCTCTTCTCCAGCCCGGTGAAAATGCCGGGGCCGACCGGCGAAGACAATCGCTATCTCTGGCGCGGGCGTGGCGTGTTCGCCTGCATCTCGCCCTGGAACTTCCCTTTGGCGATCTTCCTCGGCCAAGTCTCCGCTGCCCTCGTCGCTGGCAATGCCGTGCTCGCCAAGCCGGCGCCGCAGACACCGTTGATCGCCTATGAGGCGGCAAGACTGCTTCATCAGGCCGGTGTGCCGGCGGATGCCTTGTTGTTCGTTCCCGGCGGACCGGATGTGGGCGCAGCACTGACGGCGCATTCGGCCCTTGCCGGCGTCGCCTTTACCGGCTCGACCCGCACTGCCTGGGCGATCAACCGGGCGCTTGCCGCCAAGGATGGGCCGATCGTGCCGCTGATCGCCGAAACCGGCGGCCTCAACGCCATGGTCGTCGACGCCACCGCGCTTGCCGAGCAGGTGGCCGACGACGTCGTGATGTCGGCCTTCCGTTCGGCCGGGCAACGCTGCTCGGCCTTGCGCTTGTTGATTCTGCAGGAGGATGTCGCCGAGCATATGACGCAGATGATCGAAGGGGCGGCGCGCGAATTGAAGCTCGGCGATCCCAGTCGAGCCGATACCGACGTCGGTCCGATCATCGACGAAAAGCAGAAGGCAATGCTGGAAGCTCATATCGGCGATATGCAGAAGACGCAGAAAGTGCGTTATGCCGGCCAGGCGCCTGATGGAGGCAGCTTCTTTGCGCCGCACATCGTCGAACTCGACAAGCCGGCGGCCCTGACGAAGGAAGTCTTCGGTCCCGTGCTGCACGTCGTCAAATGGAAAGCGAAGGAGTTGCCTCGGGTGCTGGCCGATATCGCCGCCTCCGGCTATGGCCTGACGCTCGGCATCCATAGCCGCATCGAGACGACGATCAAGACCGTCACTGAAGCGCTCGATACCGGTAACGTTTATGTCAACCGCAATATGATCGGCGCCGTAGTCGGGACGCAGCCTTTCGGCGGCTCGGGGCTTTCCGGGACGGGCTTCAAGGCTGGCGGGCCGGCCTATCTGCAGCGATTTGCGCTCGAGCAGGTGATCTCGGTCAACACGGCCGCTGCCGGCGGCAATGCCAGCCTGATCGCCATGGGCGACGGTTGACGAACGACAATTGAAGCGCGCCTTGCGAAGGTCAAAAGCGATTGCTATCGGTCTTGCCATAGCAATTGCTTCCAGGCCTGTATTTCATGATGTTTCGTTTGTTCCCGCAGCGTGCCGCGCGGTGTTGCCAAAGGACCTTGTGGTTCCTGACAACAGTTTTTCTTCTGTTGCTTTCTTTCACGTCTGCTGAAGCTGCCGGTTCTGCCGTCGGTCAGCCCATGCAATTCCTGTTGGTTCATGGTGACATGGCTTGGTGCCGCGCCGACAACAACTGTCCGGACTGGATCTCAGCCGAGGGGCAGATCGTGGCGGGTTCGTCGAAGAAGTTGCAAAAGCTGCTGAAACGCCTCGGCGGCAGGAAATTGCCGATCATCGTCAGCTCGCCGGGTGGCGATGTCCGGGCCGCTATGGAGATGGCCTATGCCATCCGCAAGCAGAAACTTGCGATTGCGGTCGGCAGGACGCGCTCCCGCGATTGCCCTTATGCCGAGCCAATCTGTTCGGCTGCTCGCGCAAAGGATGGCTCCATCAAAGGTGAGACATTTTCGGTCGGTGCTATCTGCTTTTCGGCCTGCCCGCTGTTTTTCGCCGGCGGTATCCAACGGGTCTCCAGCCCCTTCGCGCTGCTCGGCGTGCATCAGATCACCACGACCTACCGAGAGGTACGCGTTCAGTATCGCACCGAATATGAAACGGTGAATGGCAAGCGAAAGATCCTCTCCAAGCAGGAGGTCGGGCGGAAATTCGTTGGTAAACACGACACGACCAAGCTCGACAGACAACAGAGGGCGAGGCTTGTCGGCTTCCTGAAGGAGATGGGCATCGACAAATCGCTCGTCGATCTGATGCTCGGCACCCAGCCGAGTTCCATCCATCTCATCACGCAGATGGATGCGCTGAAGCTGAGATTGACGACGGAACTTGCCGCTGCCGATCAACTCGTTGCCGCAAGGGATTGCAAGGACAAACAATCGATCGCGGAGTGCGCTACACCGCCGGCGGCTTCCGCTCCGCCGGCAGCGGTCGGCGAATGACCATGTTTTCGGACCTCAGGCGTCCTTGCTTTTGGCTTTCGCCATGATCCTTTCGAGATAGCCGAGCAGGAGCGCGGAGACGACGAAGGCAAGGTGCATAATGGTCAGCCACATCAGCTTGCCATTCTCGTATTGAGTGGCGTTGAGGAAGATCTGCAGCAGATGGATCGACGAAATGGCCACAATCGAGGAGGCAACCTTGATCTTCAGGCTGCCGGAATCGAGCTTGCCGAGAAAGGAGACTTCGTTATCAGCCTCGTCGAAGCGGCTGACGAAATTTTCGTAACCGGAAATCATCACCATGACGATGAGGCTGGCCACCAGTGCGGCATCGATGAGGCCGAGGATGGCCAGAATCATGTCCGCTTCGTCGTAGTCGAAGATGCCAGCGGCGACCTTCAGGAATTTGTAGCCGAACGAGACGGCATAGACTGCAAGCGCGGCTGCCAGGCCGAGGTAGAAGACGACTAGTATCCAACGGCTGGAAAGAATGATGCGCTCGACCAGCAATTCCAGGGACTTCATATCTTATCCTTTTCCGTTCATCCTGCAGCCAGTCCGCGAAAATAAGTGCGTGTCCGACTTGCGGCAAGACAGGACAGTTTCATGAAGCACTGCAATCTGCAGCTATTCACAGTAGATATTTATTGGGTTATCCCGACAGGATGATTGCCTCCATGTTCAGGGCGGGAACGGGTCTTATGACAGCGGTGAAATCCGACATAGAAATCGCGCGTGCCGCGAAGAAATTGCCGATCGTCGAGATCGGCGCCAAGCTCGGCATTCCGGCCGAAGACCTTGCGCCCTATGGGCATGACAAGGCGAAAATCGGCGCACATTTCATTGCCGCCCAGAAAGATAAGAAAGACGGCAAGCTGATTCTCGTTACCGCCATCAATCCGACGCCGGCCGGCGAGGGGAAGACGACCACGACCGTCGGCCTCGGCGATGGCCTGAATCGCATCGGGAAGAAGGCGATCGTCTGTGTGCGCGAGGCCTCGCTCGGACCCTGCTTCGGCGTGAAGGGTGGGGCGGCAGGTGGCGGTTATGCGCAGGTCATCCCGATGGAAGACATCAATCTGCATTTCACCGGCGATTTCCATGCTGTTACCTCGGCGCACAATCTGCTGGCGGCCCTGATCGACAATCACATCTACTGGGGCAACGAACAGAACATCGATGTCCGCCGCATTACGTGGCGGCGCGCCATGGACATGAACGACCGGGCGCTGCGCGATATCGTCGCCTCGCTCGGCGGCGTGGCCAACGGTTTTCCGCGTGAGGGCGGTTTCGACATCACCGTTGCCTCCGAAGTCATGGCCATCCTTTGTCTGGCTTCCGATCTGAAGGATTTGGAAAAGCGGCTCGGAAACATCATCATCGGCTATCGCCGCGACCGCACGCCGGTCTATGCCCGCGATCTCAAGGCTGACGGCGCCATGGCGGTGTTGCTAAGGGATGCGATGCAGCCGAACCTGGTGCAGACATTGGAAAACAATCCGGCTTTGGTGCACGGAGGCCCCTTCGCCAATATCGCCCATGGCTGCAATTCGGTGATCGCCACCCGCACGGCGTTGAAGCTTGCCGACTATGTCGTGACCGAGGCAGGATTCGGCGCCGATCTCGGCGCGGAAAAGTTCTTCGACATCAAGTGTCGCAAGGCCGGGCTTTCGCCAGATGCGGCTGTTATCGTCGCGACGGTACGGGCGCTGAAGATGAATGGCGGCGTCAAGAAGGACGATCTCGGCCAAGAGAATGTTGGCGCCCTCGTGAAGGGTTGCGCCAATCTCGGCCGGCACGTCGCCAACGTCCGCAAATTCGGCGTGCCCGTTGTCGTTGCCATCAATCACTTCATCTCGGATACGGATGCGGAGATCGAGGCGCTAAAGAACTTTGTTGCGCGGCTCGGCGCCGAGGCGATCCTCTGCCACCATTGGGCCGAGGGGTCTGCGGGGATTGAAGAGCTCGCTTATAAGGTGGTCGAGCTGGCTGAATCCGGCCAGGCGAAATTTCAGCCGCTCTATCCCGACGATCTGTCTCTACTCGAAAAGATCGAGATCGTCGCGTCGAAGATCTACCACGCCGGCGAGGTGACCGCCGATAAGGCCGTGCGTGATCAGTTGCGCGCCTGGGAGGATCAGGGCTACGGCCATTTGCCTGTCTGCATGGCGAAGACGCAATATTCCTTTTCGACGGACCCCAATGTCCGCGGCGCCCCGGAGGGGCACATCGTGTCGGTTCGCGAGGTGCGTCTGTCCGCCGGCGCCGGCTTCGTCGTCGTCATCACCGGCGAGATCATGACGATGCCGGGTCTGCCGAAATCACCGGCAGCAGAACGGATTTTCCTTAATGATCAGGGATATATCGAGGGATTGTTTTAAGTTCTGATTCCGGTGCAACTGGGTTTGTAGCCGGTCAAAATTTCCCAAGGACTCCACTGACCCCAGCGCATTTACGAATGCACGGTTGCCACCAGCTTCGAGAGATCGCGTAGCGTATCGAGCGCCGAAATATCGAAGTCGGCGGTCGCGAGATCGAGGCCGTAATCCTGCTCCAGCGCGACGATCAGTTCCGTTGCTGCAAGGGAATCGAGGCGGCCGGCTGTGAAAAGAGGTTCGGTATCGGAAAATGGGTTGCGGTCGCCGCGGGCAGCAAGCAGGTCGCCGACGGTGGCGCGCAATTTGTCGATCACGATGATGGTCATCACATTACTCCAAACAGGCTGAAAAAGAAGGCGACGCGATCGTGCATCGTGAAGAGTTCCGGCGTCTCGTTGAAGACAGCGACAAGGCAGAAGAACAGGCCGACGCCGATGCGCGGTAGGACCTCATAGCGCAGAAAGCCGTCTTCCGGCTTGGGCTTGCGGCCTCTCAATTGCGAGATGATCAATCCGCCGGCGAGCAGTAGCGAATAGACCGCGTAGCTTTCGAAATGCTGCATGGCGCCGAGCAGGCCGTAGTCAAGCGTCAGATTGAGATTCCAGGTGAAATGGAAAAGCACATTGCCGAAGGAGGCCGCGCAAAGCGTCGCGAAGGCCACTCTCAGCTTGGGTTGCTTCTTGAAGTAGCGCAGGAAAGCCGGGAAGAAGAAGAAATCGACCAGCAGTTCCTTGAAATAAAAATAATATCGGTTCCAGAATTCGGCGAGCGTGCGGGACGAGAGTGGGCGGACCGTGTTGCGCGGAATGGCATAGCCCGCCATGCGCACGATCGCCACGATGACATGGCTCCAGCCGGCAATGAAAGCAATATCGAGCAGATAGTGAACAACCAGCGCCGCCCAGGCTTCGTAAGCGGGGACAGGTGTGCCGGCTGCATAAAGCTCCATGGCGCGGTGCAAGGTCGGCAAGCCGGCATAGTCATTGAGCAGCTTCGTCAACGCTATGTAGAGGCCGGTGAGCAGCGCGCCCCAGACGATCAGCTTCAGTGCCTTCAATCGGGTAACGGCAAGGCTGGTTTCATCCTTGACTTCGAATTTCTTCAGATAGGCCGCGCCTTTGCCCGTGGGCAATGGCGGTCCATCCCAGAAGGGGTGAAACAGGCCGAGCCGCATGCCGTTGCGTGTCGAGTCCTTCGCTTTCTGGTCTGCCAATGCATAGGCGAGAAACCAGAATCCGGAGGCGAAGGCGGCCAGGAAGGTCCACAGGAACGCCTGCGGCAGTGCCGGCAGCATGCCCGCGACGGCGAGGAGTACAAGCAGCCAGAAGAGCATAATCATTGACAGCAGCGGGCGCTTGGCAGGCAGCGTCTCGCGGTACCGGCCCTGCAGGTAAAGGGCGATCCATGCGGCGATCATGAACAGGGCAGTTGCGGCCCAGGCCAGGATTTTCGGATTGGTGCCGGTGAGGCCAAGGCGTTCGATGATGGCAGGCGGTATTTCAGCTAATTCAAAGGCGTGAAAAGGCCGGACGATCAGGAACACCAGGGTGGAAGCTGCGATGACCAGGGCGCGCTTCGATGGAAGAAGGGCACAACCGATCAGCCCGGCGATGGCGATCGCCGCCGTGCCGAAGCCGATGTCCAGGCCGGCGAGAAGGAGGACGGCGAAGAAGGCAGCGTGAATGATCACCGAGCCGTGAACCGTGCCGGCGAACCGGATCATGTCTGGATTCTTGTCCATTTCCAGCCATGCGCGACGCCAGCCGAGCAATCTGGCGATCATGGAGGGGCGGACGATGGCGCCGGAAAGGGTGCTGTCGGTCATAGAGCATTCTCCGTGACTGCAGCGGTCCCTGTGTCGAGGCTTGTCAAAAGCGCTTTGCGATCCACCTTGCCGTTGCCGTTCAGCGGCAGATCACCGACGCGATGGACGGCGCTTGGGACCATATAGGAGGGCAGCCGCTGGCGAAGATCGTCCTTGATCGTGTTTTCATCGAGTGCCGAGCCCGACACAAATCCGACGATGCCTTTCGCGGAACCATCCGAGAGCGGCCAGGCGACGGCGGCAACATGATCCGACTGGGATGCCGCGCGCAGATGCATTTCGATCTCCTCCAGTTCGATGCGATTGCCGAGGACTTTGACCTGGTTGTCCAGGCGCCCGAGGTGGTGGAAGATGCCGTCTTCGTCCTCGACTCCGAGATCGCCGGTCAGATACCAGCGCTCGCCCTCGATGAGGGGAAAACGTTCCGCCGTGAGCTCCGGTTGACCGAAATAGCCTCTGGCAAGCTGCGCGCCGGAAAGGGCGATTTCGCCGGGAATGCCCGATGGCAATGGCCGCAGTGCCGAATCGACGATTCGTGCCGCCATTCCGGGATAGGCCCTGCCGATCGCGACAATCTCGCGGTTCGGCGTTATGGCGATGGGTTCGATGACGGGTTGGCGCAGGCAGGCGATCGTCGCCTCGGTCGGGCCGTAGATGTTTTCTACCCGGCTGTTCGGCGCAGCTTTCGCCCAGGCCCGGGCTGTTCCCGCCGGCAGCGCCTCGCCGCAGAAGAAGGATAGGCGAAGGCTCGGCAATGTGCCGGGTTCCAGCGTCCGGTTCTGCCGCATCATGGCGATGATCGACGGTACGGACAGCCAACTGGTAATCGCCCTATCGCGAATGAAGCGGGCAGGGGCAACCATCTGCAGCGGGTTCATCACATGCAGGGAGGCGCCGGCATACCACGTCAGAAACATGTTATGGACGGACAGATCGAAGGTGATGTCACAGGTTTCCGCTGCCCGGTCGTCCGGCGTCAGGCAGAACCAATCCTGCATGACTTTGAGATAGTGATTGACGGCGTTGGCCGGCACCATGACACCTTTGGGAACGCCAGTCGTTCCGGAGGTGAATTCGATGTAGGCGAGATGATCCTCTGTGATATCGGCGGGCTTTTCGGGGCCCTGATTATTCAGCATCGAGAACGATCTGATATCGGCACCTTCGGCTGAAGGAATGCCGTGAGCGTCATCGCCGACAAGGATGGTGCGGGGTGCCGCGGCAACTACCTCCGGCGTCAGAAGCGCCACGCCACGGGCATCGACGATCAGCGCGTCGAGTTCCAGAGTCGAAAAGAGATGAATGAGGCGCGTCTGCGGAAGTTTCAGATTGAGAGGGACATAAGTACCGCCTGACCATGCGGTGCCAAGAATTCCGGCGCAGGCGGCGAGGCTGCGGGACGCGAGAATGCCGATACGCCGGGTTCTTGCAATCGTCTGAAGGCAGCCGGCAATGCGGCGCGACAGGGTCGCAAGCTCACGATAGCTGAGCTCCCTCCCATTGACGGAGAGCGCCAGCGCATCCGGCCTTTCCAGACTGTGCCGATAAAGTGGCAATGCAATATTTTCGGTCATAGCAATCGCGGTCGCCCGTCGGGGGACCTTCCACATTCGCAACGGGCGCAGTTTTCGCGAAAAGCCCTGCGATGCAACGCTTTTCGACCATCATGGTTACTGTAGGGCGGGTAGAGGATTAACAGTCACGGTATTGTGAACATGCCGTTCCAATGAGGAGCCTGAGACTTAGGGTTCAGTGGCAATATCTGAACTCGCCTTTCCTCTTCAACACGTCCAGGTGGAAATGCGTTTCGTGCGCAGCGTCGCTGTCCGGGTCCAGGACGGTTGTGAAGTAGAGGCAGGCGGAGGCGCTGGCCGCGCGCTGGAATGCGCCTGTAAGCGTTGGATCTTCGTGGCGGGGCTCGATGCCGATGGTCTTGCCGTTTTCGAAGGTGAAGCTGGCGATATCGACGGCGTTGCCGCGGGCATGTTCCGAAATCTTGCCGGTGGTGGCGTTGTTGCGCAGCCGGCAGACATAGGTCGAGGCTTGGTTGATCGTGGTGATCTTGCCGTTGTCCTCCAGCGCGGTTGCGGCGGCGGGTATCACGCTTTCCTTCATCCAGTGGGCAAGCGCCAGGGCGGCCTCGCAGCGCATCGTGCCTTCCGGTTTCAATTTGATGCCTGGCAAAGGTTCGGAAAGAGCAATCGGCTTGTCGATGCCGCAGCCGTTGCCATCGTCGATGCGGGGGATATCCTTGAACACCGCACCGATCGCGCTCAACTTTCCAATGCAAGCTTGATGCTCTTCGTCCGATTCCGTCGCAATGGTCAGGGGCGGCCTGGGCGGACCCTGCATTTCCCTGACGGTCGGTTGGGTCTCCGAAACCGCCGGTTTTTGTGCCGGTATCGGCAGTTCGCCGGGCGACTGGGTTTGCTCACTATCCGGCTTGGGCTGTGGCATCGGGCCGGTTTCGGGGAGGGAGGCCGCTGTCAACATGGCGACGGCGGTCGTGACGGAGATGATCCGGAAAAGCATCAAGTATTTCACCCATTTCTAATAGCAACGTCGGGAGAACGCTCGATGCGGCGATTTCGTTGCAATTCAGCAACTTTATCGGTCTGCTTTTAAACATGATAATTTTATTCATGATTATATCAGTCGGATATATTGACAATAATAGTCATGTTTTTTATGCGGCAGAAAGAAGGCGGAAATTGCTCCGCTTCGTTCAACGGAATGAACCCAGCCAGCCCCTTGCGTGTGTCAGAGCACCAACCAGCCAGCCCGGTGAAGCAATTCGAAAGGAATGGTTATGGTTGTCCGGCGATCCCGCTCGGTTCTCTTGGCGTGCACTGCGTTTTTGGCCCTGGGGCTTTGCACGTCGTCTTATGCGCAGACGGCAAATCAGAATGATGCGACCGCAGACAAAGCGGCGCCGAAGGGCGACCGCGTAACGGAGCTGAAGCCGATCGTCGTCAAGGGGAAAGCATCGAAGGATGTGCTTGCCGACTCGCCGACGACCACAGAGACGACGGCGAAGGAGATCGATGACAATCAGATTTCCCGTATCGAGGACCTTGGCCGCAGCACTGAAGTCGGCGTCGGCTTCGACCGCACCAGCGGCAGCATCAATATTCGTGGTCTCGAAAACGACCGTGTGCTGACGACGATCGACGGCATCGAGATCCCGTTCTTGCTCGACGGCGCTCGCGACGCGGACGGCGGCGTCAACAGCTTCGACTTCAATACACTATCGACAGTCGACGTTGTGCGCGGTGCCGATTCCAGCCGTGCCGGTTCCGGTGCTCTTGGCGGCGCCTTCGTGCTGCGCACGCTGGAGCCGGAGGACCTGATCGGCCCCAACGCCACCTGGGGCGGCGTCTTCAAACTCGGCTATAATGGCGACGACCGCAGCCTCGGCGGCTCGGCGGCAATTGCCAAGCGCATCGACAATACCGCCGTCCTTTTCGAAGGCGGATACACGCATGGACATGAGCTGCAAAACAACGGTGACGTCGGCGGCTATTCCACCAAGCGCACTGAGGCCGATCCGGCCGACTATAGCCAGCGCAACGGCCTCTTCAAGATCCGCCAATACACGGATGTCGGCACCTTCGGCATCACGGCTGAACATTTCAACAAGGACACGGATACCGACTGGCGCAGCAAGCAGAGCCCGACGGGCAATTTCCGCCCCGGCAATTACGATGAGACCGATGGTATCGAGCGCAACCGTCTGTCGCTCGACTATAAATACGAGGCCGACAGCGCCGACTCGCTTGTCGATACCGCCAATGCGGTCTTCTATTGGCAGAACCTCATGCGCGAAAACGGTGCCGAGGGTTATCGTTATACCTCCGTTATCGGCGATTATTGGCGCCGGAACGAGGTCGAGGATCGCAGCATCGGCTTCAACGGCAATGCGTCGAAGGCCTTCGACACCGGCAGCCTGCATCACAACGTTACCTTCGGCCTCGACGTCGCCTTCACCAAGACGCATCAATATTCGGCCGGCGGCGACAACTGCGATCTTCCTCGTTGGCGCGCGACTTGCGCATTCCTGCACACCAACCAGTCTGATATGCCCGATGTCGACGGCAAGCGCGTCGGCGCCTTCGTCGACGACAAGATCGAGATTGGCTCCAGCGGCTTCTCTTTGACGCCGGGCCTGCGCTTCGATTGGTACGACTATTCGCCTGAAAACACCGACGCCTACCGCGACAGTGCCAACTATACCGCCTTGCCGTCCGGACAGTCCGATACCCGTTTCTCGCCGAAGCTGCGCGCGGCCTACCAGCCGCAAAATAATGTCGAACTTTATGCGCAATGGGCCATGGGCTTCCGTGCGCCGAATGTCAGCGAGCTCTATCTGAACTACGGCGTACCCGGCGGCTATGTCAGCTACGGCAATCCCGACCTGAAGCCGGAGACCAGCAACGGCGTCGAAATCGGCGCCAACCTCGGCGACGATGATTTCGGCGGCCATATCGGCGGGTTCTACAACAAATACAAGAACTTCATCGATACGGAAGTGTCCGTAGATCCGACAGGCACCTATCCGCTGGGGATCACCGATTATTTCAACCGCGCCAACGTCCGCATCTTCGGCATCGAGGTCAACGCGCACAAGAAGTTCGACAACGGCATCCATATCAAGGGTGCGCTCGCCTATGCCAACGGCAAGGACTCCGATACCGGCGAATGGCTTGACTCCGTCGCTCCGGCAAAGGCTGCCTTCACCATTGGCTATGCCACCGAGATCTGGGGAACGGACCTGACCTTAATCACCGCGACGAGCGAGCCGAAGAAGGATGGCGACAGCTTCCGCACGCCGGGTTACGGCATCTTCGACCTGACGGGATGGTGGGAGCCGGAGCAGGTGAAGGGCCTGACGCTGCGCGCCGGTGTCTACAACATCTTCAACAAGACTTACTACGACGCACTCAACGTCGCCTCGACGAGCCTGACCCAGCCGCACGAATTCTATTCGGAGCCGGGGCGAACCTTCAAGCTGACGCTGACGCAGAAGTTCTGAGCGAACTCATCGTGTGCAGCAAATTGGGCGGGCGGTGCTTCGGCATCGCCCTTTTTTTGCGGTGAGTTATGTGCGATGCGAGCAGGTGACGAACAATTGTATATCGCAGCGTTC
Source organism: Rhizobium sp. BK313 (assembly GCF_014193655.1). Classification (GTDB taxonomy): domain Bacteria; phylum Pseudomonadota; class Alphaproteobacteria; order Rhizobiales; family Rhizobiaceae; genus Rhizobium. The sequence goes on from NZ_JACHZQ010000001.1 coordinate 418,464, forward strand.
AATGCTATCAAAGTTGCGCAACCTATTGAGAGAGGAGGACCGCATGATGACGTTTGTCTGGCGTAATCGCCAGTTCGGTCCGACTCATGCCCTGCAGATGCGTTTGCAGGGCTGATCAGAGGCTGTCACTCACTCATTTCCTTCTGGTCTGCCCTTTTGGGTAACGCAGCGCCGAACCTCTGTTCGCGTGGCTGTGTGACGATATTCAACCGAGTTCCCGCCGATAACCACGCCGATGGGCGTTGCGGCCGTGCTCGGCTCAGACCGGAAGAAGACCATGACTCTGATCAATCTCCGCAATTTCGGCGTCACTCTGGGTGTGCCGCTTGTTTCCAATCTCAATTTCACCGTTGGCGCGGGCGACCGCATCGGCGTCGTTGCCGCAAATGGTCGTGGAAAATCTACCCTGCTCAATTGCATTGCCGGCAGGCTGGAGCCGACGGTGGGCGACATTACCCGCTCGCGCGGGTTGCGGGTCGGCTACGTCGAACAGAATGTACCCGCCGATCTGGCGAATGTCTCTTTCTACGATGCGGTTCTGCGCGCTCTGCCGGCGGAACAGGCCGAGAGCGAGGGCTGGCGCGTCGATGTCACGCTGGATTCGCTCGATGTGCCGCAGGCGATGCGGGAGAGGGTGCTTGCCGAGCTCAGCGGTGGTTGGCAGCGGCTTGCCATGCTTGCCCGTATCTGGGTGACCGAACCCGACGTGCTGCTGCTGGACGAGCCGACCAACCATCTCGATCTCGCCAAGATCGCGCTGCTCGAAGATTGGCTGAACGCTCTGCCCCGCGACGTGCCGATTGTAATATGCAGCCACGATCGCGCCTTTCTCGATGCTGTCACCAATCGCACCCTGTTCCTGCGGCAGGAGCAATCGCAGGCCTATTCCCTGCCGTATAGCCGGGCGCGGGCGGCGCTCGATGAGGCCGACGCCTCCGACGAGAGGCGCTACCAGAAGGACATGAAGGTGGCACAGCAACTGCGCAAGCAGGCGGCCAAGCTCAATAATCTCGGCATCAATTCCGGCAGTGACTTGCTGACGGTGAAGACGAAGCAGCTCAAAGCGCGTGCGGAACGCCTGGAAGATACCACCCGGCCTGGCTATCAGGAGCGTTCGTCCGGCGCAATCAAGCTCGCCAATCGCGGCATCCAGGCCAAGATATTGGTGACGCTCGACGACGCTTCTGTCGAAACGCCGGATGGCACACTGCTGTTCAAGACTGGCAAACGCTGGATCTGCCAGGGCGATCGCATCGTCCTGCTTGGCCATAATGGCGCGGGCAAGACGCGGCTTGTGGAGATGATCCGCAAGGCCATTTTCGATCAGGCGAGCATGGGGGCGATCAAAGCCACGCCATCGCTGGCGCTTGGATATAGCGATCAGGCGCTGTCCAATCTCGGCCATGACGACACCCCGCTCGGCGTGATCACGCGGCTGTTCGAGCTCGGCGAACAACGGGCGCGCACGCTGCTTGCGGGCGCTGGTATGGGTGTCGACATGCAGGGCCGCGCTATCGGCAGGCTCTCGGGCGGGCAGAGGGCGCGATTGTCCATGCTGGTGCTGCGATTGACCGATCCCAACTTCTACCTGCTGGACGAACCGACCAACCATCTTGATATCGATGGGCAGGAGGCGCTGGAAGGCGAGTTGATGGCGCAAGAGGCAAGCTGCCTGCTCGTCTCCCACGACCGCAGCTTCGTCCGCGCCATCGGGAATCGCTTCTGGCTGATTGAGAAAAAGCGGCTGGTCGAAGTGGATGGGCCGGAGGAGTTTTTTGAGGGGGCACGCATGAGAAGCGATCGGCTGTAGCCGATGAGCCGCGAACCGAAACCGGATCTCAGCTCCGCGACAAGTGGATAGGCGATCTTCCTGGCTTCCCCGACACTCTCAAGCTGCGAGCAGGTGAGCGGGGGACGTCCCCCTTAGAATCGCGACACGCCCGGCGGTTGACCGAGGGCCACGCGGCCCGCAACAAGATAGTTGTTCGCGGACATGGCGACATGTTTTGTGGCGGCGGCCATATCACGTCCTATACGTTCGATCCGATGCGTTTCCTGGATCGCGGACGTGCCTGCGCACGCGGCAATGATATTTACCGCCTCGATACACGCATTGGCGGAATAGGTCAGCGCTAGACGAAAGTTGACCCGTGCTTCGATCCATCGCTCTGGAGCGCTGTCGATCGAGCTTGTGAGTTCATCGAGCGCTTTAAGAATGAAGGCATGGGCCCCTCGCTGATGGGCTTCCGCCCGGCCGATCTCGAACTGGATCCATTCGCGCTCGGCCAGAGGCAGGCTTGATCCGGCACGGGACCGCTTTGTTGCCAGGCTCCGAAACTCTTTGAGTGCCGCGCGTGCGAGCCCAAGCGGCACAATACTCACCGTCAACGGAAAAATCGACAAGGTTGGCAGGCGATAGAGCAACCCGGCTTCACGAGGCTCAGGATTGACAAATGGATGAACGCCGTTTGCCTCGACAAAGACATCGTCGACGACAACGTCACAACTTCCCGTTCCACGCAGTCCCGAGACCTGCCAATTGTCTTCGATCTTCACGCTGTCGATATCCAGATGAACAAAGATCAGCTCTGGCGTATCGGTTGAATTTTCCGGGGTCACAATTTCACAGAGGCCGCAAAAGCGTGTCGCCTCCTGGCTGCTGCTGCAAAACGGCCATCTGCCGCTTATCCTGTATCCGCCGTCAGCGGGTAGGGCGCGCCCGCTCGCCGCAGTGGAAACAGTCGTGAGCGAGCGTGGAGAAGCGAACCAGGCATGTGCGAAATGGGGCGGCAGGAAAGCGGCCAGGCGGCTGGCGGCGGCCGAATTCGTCAGCATCCAGCCGATTGCCCCTTCGATCTCTGACGCGGCAATGATTACGTCCACCAATTCATGGGCGGAAAGCGCCGCGCCGCCCACCGATGCCGGCGCCCACAGCCGCAGCAGGTCGTTGTCGATAATTGCTTGCATGACCGCCGGCGGCATCCGACGCAGCTGATCGAATTCAGCGCGATGGTCATTGGCTACCGATTCCAAAGCGCGAACACGGTCTATGACCGCAGCCTTTACGGTTGCTTCCCCCGTACCCATTCTGACCCCCCAATACCCGCCAAAGCCCGCAGAATAAGGATGAATGAGGTTGTTGGCAATTTGGGTTTTCTAATATGGCGATTAGCCGAGTTCGGTACTGTGAGCTGCATTTGCAGTTTCAAATAAACATGATGAATGGCTGGTGCATCACATTCCCGCTTGCACATCATCTCATCTGAAGCTAACAATTCCCCCATGAATATGTCCTTGAACAACATTGCAGTTTGGTGGTGGGCTCGCTGAAGCGGCCTCGACCAATCGTGTTCAAAGACGACGAGTGAGCCGCCCGAGATTTCGAGGCGGCTTTTTTGTTTTGAGGCCGCCTGTCATCCGGGCCCGATAACGGAGTGAGGAACAATGGTAACGATCCTTCGGGATGATGGTGCGGAAATCTACGAAACGAAGGGCGGGATCACCGTCACCCGACAACGCAGGCCGACGCCTTATGCGGATGCGGTTTCGTCCTATATCGACAAGCTCGACGAGCGCCGCGGCGCGGTGTTTTCGTCGAACTATGAATATCCCGGCCGCTATACCCGCTGGGATACCGCCATCGTCGATCCGCCGCTCGGTTTGTCCTGTTTCGGCCGAGACGTCTGGATCGAAGCTTATAACGAGCGCGGAGAGGTCGTTCTCACTTTCATCGCTGAAAAACTGAAGACGGTGCCGGAACTGACGCTTGGCGCATCGACCGCCCGCCGGCTCGACCTGACGGTGAAGACGCCGGATCGCGTCTTTACAGAAGAAGAGCGCTCGAAGATGCCGACGGTGTTCACCGTGCTGCGCGCGGTGACCGACCTCTTCTATTCGCAGGCCGATGCCAGCATCGGTTTCTATGGTGCCTTCGGCTACGATCTCGCCTTCCAGTTCGACGCCATCAATCTGAAGCTCAAGCGTCCCGACGATCAGCGCGACATGGTGCTTTACCTGCCGGATGAAATCCTGGTGGTCGACAACTATTCCGCCAAGGCCTGGATCGATCGTTACGATTTCGCCAAGGGCGGTGTATCCACGGAAGGCAAGTCGGGCGAGATCGCCGCCGAGCCGTTCCGCCACACCGATGCTATTCCGCCGAAGAGCGATCATCGCCCGGGCGAATATGCCGAACTGGTGGTCAAGGCGAAGGAGAGCTTTCGCAAGGGTGATCTCTTCGAAGTGGTGCCCGGCCAGAAATTCATGGAGCGCTGCGAGAGCAAGCCGTCCGATATTTCCAAGCGGCTGAAGGCGATCAATCCGTCGCCCTATTCCTTCTTCATTAATCTCGGCAATCAGGAATATCTGGTCGGTGCCTCGCCGGAGATGTTCGTTCGCGTCTCCGGCCGGCGCATTGAAACCTGCCCGATTTCCGGCACGATCAAGCGCGGCGACGATCCGATCGCCGACAGCGAGCAGATTCTGAAGCTGTTGAATTCGAAAAAGGACGAGTCCGAGCTGACCATGTGTTCGGATGTGGACCGTAACGACAAGAGCCGCGTCTGCGAGCCGGGCTCGGTGAAGGTCATCGGCCGCCGGCAGATCGAAATGTACTCGCGGCTGATCCATACGGTCGACCATATCGAGGGCCGCTTGCGCGATGATATGGATGCCTATGACGGCTTCCTCAGCCACGCTTGGGCTGTCACCGTCACCGGCGCGCCGAAGCTGTGGGCGATGCGCTTCATCGAGAGCCATGAGAAGAGCCCGCGCGCCTGGTATGGCGGGGCGATCGGCATGGTGGGTTTCAATGGCGACATGAACACCGGCCTGACGCTGCGCACTGTGCGCATCAAGGACGGCATTGCCGAGGTGCGCGCCGGCGCTACATTGCTGAACGACTCGATCCCTGAGGAAGAAGAAGCCGAAACCGAACTGAAGGCCTCCGCCATGCTCTCCGCCATCCGTGATGCCAAGGCTGCGAATTCCGGCAAGCAGCAGCGCGATGTCGCTTCCGTCGGCAAGGGCGTAAAAATCCTACTGATCGACCATGAAGACAGTTTCGTGCACACGCTGGCGAACTATTTCCGCCAGACGGGCGCGACCGTTTCGACCGTGCGCACGCCCGTGCCGGAAGAGGTCTTCGACCGGTTGGACCCGGATCTGGTGGTGCTGTCGCCCGGACCTGGCAACCCGAAGGATTTCGACTGCAAGGCGACGATCAAGAAGGCGAGGGCGCGAGGCCTGCCGATCTTCGGCGTCTGCCTCGGCCTGCAGGCACTGGCGGAAGCCTATGGTGGCGAGCTTCGCCATCTGGCATTGCCGATGCACGGCAAGCCGTCGCGCATCCGCGTGCTGGAGCCGGGCCTGGTCTTCTCTGGTCTCGGCCGCGAAGTCACCGTCGGCCGCTATCACTCGATCTTCGCCGATCCCTCGACCCTGCCGCGCGATTTCATGATTACGGCCGAAAGCGAGGACGGCACGATCATGGGCATCGAACACGTCAAGGAGCCGATTGCAGCGGTTCAGTTCCATCCGGAATCGATCATGACGCTCGGTGGCGATGCCGGTATGCGGATGATCGAGAATGTTGTCGCGCATCTGGCGCGCAAGGTGAAAACGAAGGCGGCGTGACGCAATATCATAGCCACTGGCGCTTGAATAATCCCCATGCACAAGAAAAAAGTGCATGGGGATGTTTTTTGCCTTGAAAGAGCCAACAAGCCCTAGAGACAATTAATGTCGGTAGGGGCTTACGGTCGGTGATTTCAAAGATATTCAAAAGCATTTTCTTCGCCGCGCTCGCATTCATAGCCATCGCTGGTCTCAGCATCGTCGTACCGCGGCCGCTCTGGCATGACGGGCAGGCGGCAAAGGCCGAGCGTTCGCAGCATATCCTTATGCTCAGCAATCCTATTCACACGGATATTGCCATACCCGTCGATCGCGATCTCACAACGCGTTTCGCACTCCTGCGGACAGCCGGGCTTGATCTCGACAATCCAAACGTGCGCTATCTCGTTTTCGGCTGGGGCGGCCGGAGCTTCTATACGGAGACGAGGACATGGGCTGATTTGAAGGCTGGCCCTGTCCTGAAAAGCTTCACTCTGGACCGTTCCGTCATCCATGCTGAGCTGGCGGGTGAAATTCCGGCGAATGCTCCGGGCGTCATGGCGATCAGTATCGATGCCGAGGGGCTGGAGCGACTCAAACGGTTCGTTCTCGGCAGTTTCGAGCAGACGGATAATCTGCCGAGCCCGCTGATTGGCAGCAATTACGGACAGAACGACGCCTTCTTCGAGGCGCGGGGTTATTTCAACGCGCTTATGGGATGCAATACCTGGACGGCCGCCGCGTTGAGACAGGCGGGTCTGGCCTCCGGTTTTTGGACCGCGTTGCCGTGGATGCTGAGGTGGTCGCTGCGCCTGCATAATGAGGATGAGCGTTTTGCTGTAAGTCATGCTCTGCCGTGAGGTGGTTTGACTTGCCGCAGGTTGTAAACTAATCTTTCTGCGTTCCTGTGGGGCACATCGGCATTGGGGCCGAAAGGGCTAGGCCTGCCCGCTGATTATCCTCAGCAGGAGTCTACCTATGCCAACCCTCGATACTTATCGCAAACAAGCCAAGCTGCTGATGCGCTGGCACCGTGATCATGACTATTCCATTGGCGGGAGAGTTCGAACACTCGACCGTTTCAAGTCGCTGACGGATCGCGAGATACTGGCTATGAAATTCCCTTTGACGTTGGCGCAGGAGATCGTCGCGGTCGAAGCGGGTCACAGGAATTGGGCCGAGTTGAAGGTCGTTGCGGCGGATGCGTTGAAGACGCCGGTCGCACCAACGGAACCGCCGGTTTTCAAAAGTGTCGTGCCGATCCTTTTCGTGCGGGATGTGACTGCCAGCGCGGCCTTTTTCAGGGACAAGCTGGGCTTCGTGGCGGATTTCCTGCATGGTGCACCACCATTCTATGGGGCGGTGTCGCGTGACGGTATTTGGATCCATTTGCGGCTCGTCCATGAGCCCTATTTTGCGGCCGCTGCGGTAAAGGAGAAGTCATTGATCCTGGCCTCGATCGAAGTTTCGAATGTCCAGGGATTATTCGAGGAATTCAAGGCCAGGGGGGTGGAGTTCGCTCAGCCGCTTACCAAGCAGGCATGGGGCGGCACCGATTTTCACGTGCGTGACCCGGATGGCAACGCGATCTCGTTTGTCGGGTTCAGATCGTGACGCCTGGACCTGTCGAGGGCGGCGGAGAGCGGCGGCCCTTACATGTCCTCGCAATCCTGCCAGCCTTCCTCGAAGACAAGCTTGTCGAGCGGAAGGCGATCGCGCCATCCCTTCACCGCAAGTTCGGGCATGTCGTAGAGCTCGTCGACGTAGCCGACGCATAGCCATGCGACGATTTTGACATGCGCCGGTATGTTCAGGATGTTCTTGATCGCGTCCTCGTGAAAAATGCTGACCCAGCCAACGCCTACACCTTCGGCACGCGCTGCAAGCCAGAGATTTTGAACGGCGCATACCGTCGAATAGACGTCTGTCGCTGGATTGTGCGTCCGCCCAAGCACAACGGGCCCGCCGCGCTGCGTATCGCAGGTAATGCAAATGCTGAGCGGGGCCTTCCGGATACCTTCCAGCTTTAGCCGCTGATATTGCGCGCGTCGTCCTCCTTCGAACATCAGGGAGGCTTCTTCGTTCGCCTGGTTGAACGCCTGCCACACCCGGTCCCGCGTTTCGGCCTGCCTGACCAGGATAAAGTTCCATGGCTGCATGAAGCCCACGGATGGCGCGCGATGGGCCGCCTCGAGCAGCCGCCTGACGAGATCTTCGGGCAGGGGGTCAGACCGGAACTGATCGCGTACGTCGCGGCGGGTTTCGATGGCGCGGTAGACGGCGGCGCGTTCCGCGTCCGAAAACGCGCATGCCGCTATCAGATGATCAGTTTCCTTTGGCGACAGCTCGGCGACCGAAGGGACATTGTGCGGATGAACGGGATCATCAAGGGAGGGCATGTTCCACCGTGGATCTAGAGGGAGCGGCGACGTTTCATTGGCGGAATGCCGCTCGCTGGGCCGTGCCGGGCTGATGTATAGCTTAGTGTACGCTTGCGCGGGAAGGTGCCACTATGATTTTCACAGGCAAGCATAGGTTCTGTTCGCAATCGTCGTGGAATGTCTACCCGGCTATTGTCGATCTTTGCGTGAGGCTGGTCCGGCGGCCTCTTAACTTTGTTTAACTGCTATATTTCGGATAAATTGTGATGCGCGAGGTCCAACCCGTCCTTTGACAAACGGCGCGTTCTGCATCATATGAGCCCAATGAACCGCCCGCGCGATTTTCGCGTGGGCGGTTTTGCATTTGAATGGCGCAGTTTTTGCAATTCACTCGCATAAGCATGGGCGCATCCGTATTGGAGAAACGCATGAACGAACAGGGCAACCAGACGATACGGCGGCTGGCCCTCTGGGGCATTCCGCTATCGCTCGGCGTCATGGGGCTGAAGATGGTCGCCTGGTGGGTGACGGGCTCCGTTGCGCTGTTGTCGGACGGTCTTGAATCCTTCGTCAATGTCGTAGCCGCTTTTATCGCCTTCTTCGTCATCCGCTATGCGCAGAAGCCGGCGGATCACGATCATCCTTTCGGCCACCATAAGGCGGAATACCTCTCCGCCGTCACCGAAGGTGCGATGATCATCGTCGCCGCGCTGATGATCGTGCAGGAGGCGGTAGGGCACTTGAGCAACCCGCAACCGATGCAGGCGCCCGTGCTCGGCCTCACTATCAACTTTGCCGCCGGCGTGATCAATGCCCTATGGGCACTGACGCTGATCCGAGCAGGACGCGAACATCGCTCGCCGGCACTGACGGCGGACGGACAGCATATCATGTCCGACGTCTATACCTCGGTCGGTGTGCTCGTTGGCCTGTTGTTGGCAATCGGCACCGGTTATCCGATTTTCGACCCGGTACTTGCCATTCTCGTCGCCATCAACATTCTCTATCAAGGCTGGAAAGTCATCTCCAATTCCATCGACGGGCTGATGGACAAGGCCGTCCTGCCGGAAGAGGAAGCGGTGATCAAGGCGGCGATCGCGACGCATGCGGAGGGTTCGCTCGGCGTGCACGATCTGAAGACGCGCCGGGCAGGCGCCGTCACATTCGTTGATTTCCACCTCGTTGTGCCAGCGGCGATGCCAGTCCGCGAGGCGCATCGCATCTGCGACCGCCTTGAAGACGCCATACGGGCGATCCATGCGGGCGCGGAAATAACCATTCATGTGGAGCCCGAGGGCGAAAAGGCCCATGGCATCCGCGTTAAAGTGATCAAGGAGAATTAAGATGCCTACAACCGATGTATCAGGCCTGTCGATGCTCGGTAGCCAGACCGAAACCGCCGCAAACCCCGAATCAGCCGTGCTTGAAAAGGTGCCCTCCGGCCATGCCGGCACGGACTATGTCGTGCGCTTCACCGCCCCGGAATTCACCTCGCTCTGCCCGATGACGGGGCAGCCGGACTTTGCCCATATCGTGATCGACTACGTGCCGAACGAATGGCTAGTGGAATCGAAATCGCTGAAGCTCTTCCTGCATTCCTTCCGCAACCACGGTGCTTTCCATGAGGATTGCTCGATCTATATCGCCAAGCGGCTGGTCGAGCTGCTGGAGCCGAAATGGCTCAGGATCGGCGCCTACTGGTATCCCCGCGGCGGTATCCCGATCGACGTCTTCTGGCAGACCGGCAAGCCACCGGAAGGTGTCTGGCTGCCGGATCAGGGCGTACAGCCCTATCGCGGGCGTGGGTGAGTTAGAAAAGCCGCCATCCCGAGGGAGGCGGCTTTTTGCAATCAGAGACAATTGGCTTCAAGCAAACGAACTGTCGTCGCCGCCATTGTCGGACGAGTCGTCATAGTCATCGTCGTTGTCGTCCTGATCATTCGACGCGTAGTCGACATTTGTCTGACCATTATCGTTCTGGTCGTTGCCGTCGTTGCCGAAATAATTGTTGTTGATGATCGTTTCCTGAACGGGCTGTTCGGCTGCGTTGGCAGTGCCGCCGAAGAGACCGCCGAGACCACCGGCGCTGGTGCCGCCGAGATGGGGACTGAATAGGCTGGAGAGCGATTCCGCCAGCATGACACCGCCGGCGACGCCGGCCGCCGTGCCGAGGGCGCCGCGCAGGAAGCTGCCGCCTGCCGAGGGAGCCGCGGCCTGTTGGCTCCAGGGACCGGTCGGCTGTTGCTGGCCGCCCCATGGGCCGGGTTGGGGAGGCTGCGCATTGCGGGCGTAATCGTCATAGAGACGGCCCTGCTGTTGCGGGTAACCGGCTTGCGGCGCCGGGCCACGCTGCGGTTGCTGCTGGCCGCCGAAAAGCGAGCCCAGACCGCCGAGAAAGCCGCCGCTCTGGGCCTGCGGATGATTATCGGCGCCTTGCTGTTCCAGCTCGTGCACGCGCGCTTCAAGCTGCTGGATGCGGTCGGCTGCGGCCTTCATGCCCTGTTCCTGGATGAGCACGGCTTGCGCGAGGAAATAGGGCGCATAAGGCTGCTCGCGAACCGACTGGTTGATGAAGGCTTCCGCATCGGCATCGCGCTGGGTGCTGCCCGTAGTGCGGACGCGATCGAAGAGGGACGCAAGCAATTGACGTTCTTCAGGCGACATGATGGCCTCCTTGGCTATCTGTTGCTGCAAATTTCGGGCGCGATTCTCCTCGCGCTCCAATGACGTAGGATGGAATTCCGGCTTTTCAAAGCCTCTTCAAGTTACATTTCGGTAATCCGCAACCATAACGCCAAGCTTTCCCTGGCTATTCGCGCCTTGCCTTTTTCCGGCATTGTTTTACGCATTGAGTCGCACTATGTGCGGTAGGACACATCTGCTGGAGACTTGCGAATGAACGACGAAGACGAACAGGAAGAAAAGACGAAAGAGCTGCCGTTGGGCAAGGACGCGGAGGCGAATCTTTTCAAATCGCGCTCGATCTTCATCTATGGCGGCATTACGCAGGAACTGGCGCAGAAGGTCTGCTCGCAGCTCGTGGCACTCGCCGCCGCCAGCGATGAAGATATCCGCATCTATGTGAATTCGCCCGGCGGCCATGTCGAATCCGGCGATTCCATTCACGACATGATCAAGTTCATCAAGCCGAAGGTTTGGATGATCGGTTCCGGCTGGGTCGCTTCCGCCGGTGCGCTGATCTACGTCGCGGCTCCCAAGGAACGCCGTATTTGCCTGCCGAACACGCGCTTCCTGCTGCACCAACCGTCCGGCGGCACGCGCGGCATGGCATCCGACATCGAAATCCAGGCTCGCGAGATCATCAAGATGAACGAGCGCCTGAACAGGATCTTCTCGGAAGCAACCGGCCAGCCGATCGAAAAGATCGCCAAGGATACGGATCGTGATTATTGGCTGTCTGCGGAAGAGGCCAAGGCTTATGGCCTGGTTTCGCGGATCGTGACGTCGCACGCCGATATCTGATCTAGCGGCTTTTGCTTATTGAAAGCGCCCTCGTTTGCCGGAAAGGCAGGCGAGGGCGTTTTTGTTGTCGCTAGTCCTCGTCGCGGGATTCCAATGGCGCACCGGGTAGATAAAGCGAAATCGGTCTGATTTCATAGACTGCCGTCGGATTGGCGCGACGGAGGTCGCGCGCTGCTGCAACTGCTGCCTCAAGCGTTGGAAAATCCACAACGTAGAAGCCCAGCAATTGCTCCTTGGTTTCAGCAAAGGGACCGTCCGTGACCATACCCGCACCCTTTCCTCGCAGCGTCACGGCGCGTTGCGTGGGGCCAAGCCGGGCGGCTGGTCCCAAAGACTTCTCCTGGACCAGGCGATCATTCACCTGGAGGAGCTCAGTCATCAAGGCCGCATCCTCCTCCTTGGTCCAGGATTCGACTACTTCCTCTTCGTGATAGGCCAGGATGGCGTAATACATAGATCGTTCCCCCTCATGTATTCATCAATTTGAGTCAGCCGAGTTTTATCAAGCTTACCCTGGGAGCCCAGGGTGATCGGTTGAAATTCAGAACCGTATGAGATGTGCATGACACATGTTTGATGGTCGATGCGCAACCCCGTCCAACCCTTCCCATCACCAGAATGGCGCTCCGTTGGGTGGATTGTCCGATCCCCGCGCGCCCCGTAGTCACCTCTCCGCACGTCGCTGATGCATGCTTTGCCTGACGCCGCTCCATTCTTCGCGAAACTGCACTTGCACGACCGCCGCTTGTGATGCTCCATGCGCTTTCCACCGCATTCACGAGTCTACAGCCGCCGTTATGCTCAAAGATTTTTCCGTTCAAAGCTTGTTTATGGGCTGCCTTACCGCCTTTGTCGGCTTTGCCAGTTCCTTCGCAGTCGTGCTGCATGGGTTGCAGGCGGTCGGTGCGACGGACGCGCAGGCTGCATCCGGGTTGACGGCCCTGTCGATTTCGATGGGGCTTTGCGCCATCTTGCTCAGTGTCGCGACGAAGTTGCCGGTCAGCATAGCCTGGTCGACGCCCGGGGCAGCACTTCTGGCCAGTGCGGGTGCCATCGATGGCGGTTTTCCCGCGGCGGTTGGTGCGTTTTGCGTCTGTGCGGTGCTGATCGTGATTGCCGGCCTGTTCCGGCCTCTCGGCCGCGCCGTCGCGGCGATACCGGCGCCGTTGGCGAACGCGATGCTTGCCGGTGTACTGCTCGGGCTTTGCTTTGCGCCCGTAAAGGCGATTGCTTTCAATCCGCTGCTCGGCTTGCCCATCATCATCGCCTGGATCGTCGTCGGGGCGTTCAAACGGCTCTGGGCAGTACCGGCGGCACTCGCCGCATTCGCGCTGGTGCTGGCGCTTGGTGTAAAGGTGCCGGATGGCGCGCTGGCATCGCTGGAGCATTCGCTGATGCCGAGCGTCGAACTGGTCAGACCGGCCTTCACCGTCGCCGGCCTCGTCTCCATCGCGCTACCGCTCTTCATCGTCACCATGGCGTCGCAGAACATTCCGGGCATCGCGGTGCTGAAGGTCCATCACTATGATCCAAAGCCCGGCCCGCTCTTTGCCGTCACCGGCCTGTTTTCAGTGTTCAGCGCTCCGTTCGGCGGCCATGCCGTCAATCTCGCCGCGATCACCGCCGCCATGTGCGCTGGGCAGGATGCGCATGCCGACCCGCAGCGGCGCTATTGGGCGGCAATCGTGGCCGGGGTCGTTTACATCGTCCTCGGATTGCTTGCCGGTGCGGTCACCGCCTTCGTGGCGCTGGCGCCGCCGATCCTGATCGAAGCCGTCGCCGGCCTGGCGTTGGTCGGCGCGCTTTCCAACTCGGCCATGAACGCTTTTCAAAAGGCAGAATCGCGCGAGGCCGCCGCGATCACCTTCCTAGTTACGGCATCGGGTGTTTCCTTTGCTGGGATCTCTGGCGCGTTCTGGGGCCTGATTGCCGGCGGATTGATGATGGCGCTGTCGCATGGGGTGCAGTTGCTCAAACGGTGAGCAAAGGGGTTGCTTCTTTTTTATGGCGCGGCTATAAGCGCGGCCATGAAGACGACTGGCGCAAAGATTTCCGAACAGATTGCACGTGGGCGCGTTGCCCTGCGTGACAATACGCGCGCCCTTACTTCGCTTCTCCTTCTCGGCCTTACGCGCGGTTGCCGGGTCCTTTGAGGAGCGCTCGGCGGCCGTAGAGCCCGCCCGGCCATCGCTCCTCGCGACATATCCCCAAAATCGACAGGATACCCCGTAGCGGGTCCGTATTTGTCATCGCCAAGCCGCACACGATCGGTTAAGACGCGGGGCAAATGACGGGAAAGGAAGAGACGAAACCATGGACGCGAACAGCCATTCCCCCAAAGGCATGCCCGAGGCAGCGGTGAAATACCGCGCTTATCCGCAGATCAGCATTCCCGACCGCACCTGGCCTTCCAACACCATCACCAAGGCGCCAATCTGGTGTTCAGTCGACTTGCGCGACGGCAATCAGGCGCTGGTCGATCCGATGGGTCACGATCGCAAGGCCCGCATGTTCCATCTGTTGCTGGAAATGGGTTTCAAGGAAATCGAGATCGGCTTCCCCTCGGCATCGCAGACCGACTTTGATTTCGCCCGCTGGTGCATTGAGCATGGCAATGTGCCTGACGACGTATCGCTGCAGGTCCTGGTGCAGTGCCGGCCGGAGCTGATCACCCGCACCTTCGAGGCCCTGGAAGGCGCTAATAAGCCGATCGTACATTTCTATAATTCCACCAGCGAATTGCAGCGCCGCGTGGTGTTCGCCAAGGATGTGCAGGGTATCAAGGAGATCGCCGTCGATGCGGCCAAGATGATCACCGACATGGCGGCCAAGGCCGGTGGCGGCTACCGCTTCGAATATTCGCCGGAAAGCTTTACCGGCACCGAACTGGACGTGGCGCTGGAAATCTGCAACGCCGTCATCGAGGTTGTGAAGCCGACGTCGGACAACAAGCTGATCATCAACCTGCCGTCCACTGTCGAAATGGCGACGCCGAACATCTATGCCGACCAGATCGAATGGATGTGCCGCAATCTCGACAACAGGGAAAACCTGATCATCTCACTGCATCCGCACAATGACCGCGGCACAGGTGTCGCTGCTGCCGAATTGGCTCTGATGGCCGGTGCCGACCGCGTCGAAGGCACGTTGTTCGGCAATGGCGAGCGCACCGGCAATGTCGATGTCGTCACCATGGCGTTGAACATGTTCACGCAGGGCGTCGATCCCGAGCTTGATTGCTCCAACATCGAGCGCATGAAGGAAGTCTTCGAATATTCCAACCAGATGGCGATCGGCGAACGCCACCCTTACGTCGGCGAACTGGTCTACACGGCCTTTTCGGGTTCGCATCAGGATGCGATCAACAAGGGCATGAAGGCGGCGAAGGTCGCCAACCATCCGGTTTGGGAAGTGCCGTATCTGCCGATCGATCCGCAGGATGTCGGCCGCACCTACGAGGCGATCATCCGCATCAACTCGCAGTCGGGGAAGGGCGGCATCGCCTACATCATGCAGCAGGACTACGGGCTCAACCTGCCGCGCAATCTCCAAGTGGAATATCGCGAGGAGATCCAGCGCATCACCGACGAAGAAGGCAAGGAACTGCCGTCGAAGCGCATCTACGAGCACTTCATCGAGCGTTACGTGACCCAGTCCGGCGCCCGCATCCGCTTCGTCGATCACCATACCTTCGCCGATCCCGAGCATAAGGGACAGCGTGTCGTCGCCGCCGAAATTACCGACAATGGCGAGGTGAAACGCATCGAAGGCCGTGGCAACGGCCCGATCGATGGCTTCATCAATGCTCTCTCGATCTATCTCGGCATCCCGATGACGGTTGAGGATTATTCCGAGCATTCGTTGCAGCATGGCTCCAATGCTTCGGCTATCTCCTATGTCGAGACCTCCCATCCCGGCGGCAAGCTCTTCGGTGCCGGAATCAACACCAACATCGTTGCCGCTTCTCTCGAAGCGATCGTCTCGGCGGCGAACCGTGTGCTCGATACCCAGGCCAAGAAGGGCTGAATTTCAGCCGTATAGTCCGCTGAAGACAAAATCCCCTCGATATCGTCGAGGGGATTTTTTGTTTTGTTCGGCGCTTACTCGGCCATGATGGGATCGTCGTCGCCGATGAAGCCGCCGGATTGACGCGCCCACAAAGCGGCGTAGATGCCGTTTTGAGTTAGCAGCTCGCCATGCGTGCCGTCCTCAATGATCCGCCCTTCATCGAGAACGACGATGCGATCCATGCGCGCGATGGTCGACAAGCGATGGGCAATCGCGATGACAGTCTTGCCCTCCATGACGCGATAGAGCGTATCCTGGATAGCGGCTTCCACCTCCGAATCGAGCGCAGACGTTGCCTCATCGAGCACGAGGATCGGTGCGTCCTTCAGGATGGCGCGGGCAAGCGCGACGCGTTGCCTTTGTCCGCCTGATAGCTGGACTCCGCGTTCGCCGACATGCGCGTCGTAGCCGATGCGACCTTCGTGATCTCGGAGGGTGGCGATAAATCCGCTTGCTGCCGCCTTGTCCGCTGCCGCCACAATCGCGCTTTCGGAAAACCGAGGGTCGCCATGGGCGAGGTTGTCGCGAACCGAGCGGTGGAGCAGAGCAGCATCCTGGGTCACCATGCCGATCTGCCGGCGCAGGCTCTCCTGAACGATCCCACGGATATCCTGTCCGTCGATTTCGATGGAGCCCGCCTCCGGATCGAAGAACCGCAGCAGTAGATTGACGAGTGTCGACTTCCCGGTGCCGGAGCGCCCGACAAGGCCGACTTTTTCGCCCGGTGCGATCTGCAGTGAAACGCCGTCCAGACCGCCATTGCCCTTGCCGTAGTGATGCGTCACCTCTTTGAAGCTGATCGCGCCGCGATTGACCACGAGTTGGCGGGCATCAAGTTCATCCGTAATGGCAAGCGGCTGCGCCACGGTCAGCAGCGATTGCCGCATCGCGCCGAGGTGGCCGAACAGCGACGATACGGCGTCGAGCATCCACTCGGCCATGCCGGTGATGCGGAAGCTCAAGGCGAGCGAGGCCGCAATCAGACCGAGCGGTGCACCGCCGGCCTGCCACAGGATCACGGCATAGCCGACCAGCCCGACGATCAGAAAGCTGCCCAGGAACAGCATGCTGGAATTGACCATGACTTCGAGCTTCTGAACTCGCACGAATGTCTTGCGGGCGGCAGCGAAGCGCTCCCGCCCTTCGCGGTCTTCTTCGGCTGCGTTGGCGAAAAGCTTGATGATGTCGATATTGGCATAGGTGTCGACCAGCATGCCCGTGAGCGAGGCGTAGGCGCCTTGAAACTCCTCGGATGCCTTGCGCAGCCGCGGGATGACAAACGCCATCAAACCCAGATAGCAGCAGACCCAGATGAGCAATGGCCAGATGAGACGCAGATCGATCGAGGCCATGAGCCAGAGCGATCCGGCAACATAGATCGTGACGAAGGATAGCGTGTGCAATACCGCATAGGCCGCCCCGGTCGCGGAATTGCCGATGTCGCGCACCTGGCTGGCGATGCGCCCGGAAAAATCCTTGCGGAACCAGCCTACGGATTGCCGCAGAACATGGCGATGGGCCCGCCATCGGAAGAGCGTCTCGGCATTCGGCCGAAACGCGATGTCATCGAGGCTTTCCCTGAGATAGCCGGCGAGCGGCCGTCCGATCAGCACAAGGGCGGCGGCGGCCAGCAATTCGGTGCCGTGGGATGCCCAAAGTTGCTCCGGCCGAGCGGCTGCCAGAATGTCGACGAGCTGACTGGTATAGCCGATGAGCCAGATTTCGATGGCAGCGCCGATGATGGTCAGGGCAAGGCTCATTGCCATGACGAAGCGGAACGGGCGCAAGTTGCGCTTAAGATACCGCCATGTATCCGGCGGTGGGTTCAGATCATCATAATGTTGGAATGGATCGACGAGCTTTTCAAAGCGACGAAACATGAGTGCCCTCCAGGGGCGAGAGATGGCAATTTGATGGATGGGCTGAACAGGCAGCCCGTCACGGCACTGCTTTTCAGCGGTGGTTTCCTGTGCCGTGAGTTCTCATCAAACGCTCTCCATTGAAGTCGCTTGGCGGTTGTATAGCGCATGATGGCGTCGATGTCAGCAAAAATGGCGGATGAGCGCGATGACAAGGGCCCGAGGCGCAACTCCGTCTCTTCCCAGAAGAGGCGCGAACCAGCGACGCTAGACGACCTACTATTGGCCATTAGGCTATATTCCAGCGAGAATGATTGGCGTGATATTTTAAGCTCCCGGCAAACCTATTGGGGGGAACTCATGCCACGCCTTGCCAATCTGTATTTCAAGACAGCAATCATCTTTCTGATCATTGGAATTGGGATGGGCCTGAAAATGGCTATCACCGAGGATCACAGCGTCATCGGCGCCCATGCGCACACGAATCTTCTTGGCTGGGTTACCAGCGCGATATTCGGTGGTTACTATGCGTTGAACCCGCGCAAGGCGGAGAGGCGGCTGGCGATGATTCAATATTATATCTACACAGCCGGCGTCGCAGTCATGGTGCCGGCACTCTATCTCATGCTTCTCGGCAACATGGCGATGGAACCGGTCGTGGCAGCGGCATCGATAGTGACCTTCATCGGCGTGCTGCTGTTCGCCTTCATCATCTTTACAGGTGAGCAAGCTGCGACGACGGTTTCGCCGGCGCCGTCTCGCTAATCTTGCAACAAGAGGGGGGCGGGGCAACCAGCGCCCGCCGTTCTCTCGCGGTCAGGATTTCTGCTTGGAAAGCTCGTCGCGCCGCTTCATCAGGCGTTCGAGTTCTTCTTCCTGTTCTGCGATGCGCTCCGCCGCCAGCTCCTCGTCCGCTGCGCCGGAGTAGGCGGCGGCCTGCTCGATCAACTCGCGAAGATTTTCTCTTATTGCCGCGACGCGCTCGTCAATCTCCGGGATGGTCAGCAGAATGTCGGACATGGTCGATCTCCAGGGAATGCGCCCCGTCGGATGATGCCTCCGGGTACGATTGGCAGACGAATAGTATCCTTGGCTGGACCGAAGTCGCAAGTTTAACCAGCGGCAAACTCAAATTTCTGTCGATACCCGGTTGGCGATCTCATCCAGCATCGCATCGGAGGAGGGGCCGACGACGGCATAGGCGGTGCCGTTGCGATGCCAGGATACGATGCTCACGTCATCCTTGATGGTTTCGTCAAAATTGCCGTCGTCGGCGACGCTGTCATCCTTCATGAAACAGATGGCGACGACATCGCCGTCGAGGTCCTTGTAGATCAACTGGCCGGCCGGCTTGCCATCGGCGATGAACATGCGTGCGCCCTGAAAGACCAGCCCGTCGGCGGCGAGATCAGGTACATTGAATTTCACACCGACGGTGCCCGTCAGCCATTTGTTAATTTCGTCCGCTTCGGTTGCCTGCACTTCGACGATATGGTGCGGCTGATGCGAATAGATACGGTGATAGGCGGCGATATCGTCCAGCCATGTGCGGTTCGGCGCCGGTGCTGCCGGAGCGACAGCCGGTGCGCCTGCCGGCTGGATGCCGAAGAGATAGCCTATGCCACCGCCGACGACGAACAGGATAAGAGCCGCAGCGAGCGCCTGGCGACCGGTCGGAGCGAGCTTCAGGGATGGCCGGGAAAGGCGAGGGGCGGGTTCGCGCGCCTTCGGCGCCTGCGCACTTTTGATGGAGCGCACCAGTGCCAGCGGCACCGGCTCCTTCAGCACCTCGTCGAAAGCCTTGCGGCCGACATCGGAGCCGTGCTTCAGCTCATTGAAGATCCGTCGCGCTTCCGGATCGGAGGCAATGAGCCTCTCCAGCTCCTCTTTCTCCTCGCGGCTTGTCTCGCCATCCATAAAGGCGGACAAGCGAGCTTCGAGCGGCATCTTCTTCATATCCTGCAATGCTTAAAACCTTCGCGGCGAGCGGCTGTGACCTTGAGCGGCAAGGCGAAGGCGGGCGCTGGAAAGCCGCGACGCCACCGTCGACAAGGGGATGCCAAGAATATCGGCCGTCTGCTTGTAGCTGTGCCCTTCGACATCGACGAGCAGGAAGACACTGGCAAGTCCTTCGGGCAAAGATGTGACCATTTGATGCGCTTCGTTTGCTTCGACCGGATTCGTATGCGTACCCGGCGTTGCCAATTCGCCTTGCTCCAGCGCGCTGCCCTTGGTGGCAGGCCGCAGCCTGTGGCGCCGGGCCTCATCGACCCATTGATGGCGGGCCATGGTGTAGAGCCAGCTTTCCAGCCGGCCGTCATTGTTCCAGAGATGGAACTTCGCGATGCCGCGTTGACAAACGCTCTGCACGAGTTCGTCCGCCTCCGCCAGATCGCCGGTCAGCGTTACGGCGAAGCGCCGGAGCTTCGGGAGAAGGCCGACCAGATCGCGTCTGATGTCGATGGCTGCTACCGGCGTAGGCATTGTCTTTCCAGAGAGACGTTGGGGGTTGTCGAGCTGCAGGCATCCTCCGGCAAAAGATGGCTTTTCTTTCGGAAAAAGCTGACTGAGCCGAAGGATTGTTCTGTGTTGGTATGAACCATTTTCGTGCCGTTTCGCAAGTCTTCAAAAAAGCGGTTGTGCGCTTCCTTTCCACTTCTCACACGATCTTGAGAAACGGAGTGTCCGCGCCCGTCTCAATATCTGATTTGACCATTCAGCGATTGCAGCAGCGAACGATAGGCCCAGGTGTTTTCGCCGCCACGGTCGCGGATTTCGACAAGCTGCACGCGCGCCGCCTGGACATCGCCCTGTTCAAGCAGCGCCTGGCCCATATAGGAGCGTGCGAGAATGTAGTTCTCGTCGCGCTGCAAGGCTTTGCGATAATAGGTCATGCCGAGCTGCATGCGACCGGCCTTGCGGTTGGAATAACCGAGATAGTTGAGAATGCGGGGATCGTCCTGGTTCTTGGCGAGCTTCAGAACGGTGATGGCGTTGTCATATTGGCCGGCATAGGCGAACTCGCGCGCTGCCTGGAAAAGCTGGTCGTCGTTGAAACCGCTTTTCTGCGGTTTCACGCATGCCTTCTTTTCCTTATCCCAGACCTTGCCATCAGTGCATCTTGTCGTGGTTTTGCTCTTCGGCGGCGGAGCCGTCTCGTCGCTATCGGAGCCGGCGGCAAGGGCCTGCAGGCTGGCACCGAACAGAAATCCCACGGCAAGCGCCGTCACGGCAGAACTCTTCATCGCTACACCAAAGCCCATGGTATCCTCCCGAAATCACAGGAGGGAATTGTAGCTCCGGATATTCGAAAACGCTACCGAAACGACGGGGCGGCATTCACAAAATACCACAGATTATGACGCCAGGATGTCGATGCCTTGGGCTTGTACGTCGTCACCTCGTGCATTGAGGCTGAAGCGCTCGGCCTTGAGCTCCCAGGCGCCGGGACGGCCTGCTATGGTGAAGAGATTGTAAGCGGCAGCGGGCTTCAGCCCGCCAGGACCTTGCGAGGCCGATGCGATGCCCACGACGGGTACCGGACCGGTCTGCCCTCTCAGCCAATGCAGCGTATTGAGATGGGTGTGGCCGTGCAGGACCAGTTCGGCGCCGCCGGTCGAGACGACGGCGGCGAAGCGGCGGATGCCGATCATGCGCTTATAGAAGCTAGTGGCGCCGCGGATTGGCGGGTGATGGATCATCACCACGCGAAAGAGGCCGGCCTCGCCGGTAGCGCGCAACATATTCACCGTCTCACGTGCCTGTCTGGCCGAGTAGAAGCCGCTGGCCGCAAAGGGCGGCGTCGCCACCGCCGTCGAGCAGCCGATCAGCGCGACACGATCGCGAATGCGCAAATAAGGGAAAATGTGCCAGTCCTGCGGCCACTCCGCCGGCGCGTGGTCACCCTGGACATAGGGATACCAGGCGCGCATGGCCTTCTCGTAGGAGCCGGGCACATAGGCATCATGGTTGCCGGGCACGACGGAGGTGAAGGCGGGGTCACCGAGAGTCCTCAGCCATTCGGCCGCGGTGCGGATCTCGATGCCGCTGGCGAGATTGACGAGATCGCCAGTCACGGCAAGATGATCGGCCTGCTTTGACCTGATGTCGTCGAGCAGAACATCGAGCGTACCGCCAAAAAGATGCTTGCGCCGGTTCCGGTGCCAGTTCACAAATCCCGTAATGCGTTTGGAGGCCAGTTCTCTGATCGAAAGCCGTGGCAGGGGGCCCAGGTGAACGTCGGAAATATGCGCGAGCTTGAACATGGGATGAGACATAGCTCAATCTATTGTCAAAACAAATACATCGGATTTTCAGTAGCGGATCGCAACGGCGGAGCCGCGGCATGAACGACAGTCCTGCTTCCGACGAAGCCCGCACCTGGCGGGCCAAGCTTTTCAGTCGAATGCTCCACAGTTATTTCGTGCTCACCCGCAGTATGACCATGGGTGTGCGTGCGGCGTGTTTCGACAAGCAGGGGCGGATTTTCCTGGTGCGGCATTCGTATGTTGCCGGCTGGCATATGCCGGGTGGCGGTGTCGAGCGGCATGAGACGGTGGAGCAGGCGCTGGCGAAGGAATTGCGGGAGGAGGGCAATCTGGTGATATCAGGTCGACCGCAGCTCTTTCACGTCTATTTTAACAACCGTGCCAGCAAGCGCGATCATGTCGTCTTCTACCGTGTGGAGGTCGAACAGACCGCACCGCGCAGACCGGATCTCGAGATCGTTGAAAGCGGGTTCTTTCCGGTCGACGCCCTGCCGCCTGGAACGACCAAAGCAACCTACCGGCGACTGAAGGAACTGGAGGGCGACGCGCCGCCCTCGAGTTACTGGTAGACGTTGCTGCCTCAAGCGGCCTTTGCAAGCCGCTCCCGTGCGTGGGCGCGATCGAGATCGAGGTCGGGGCCGACAGGGACGATGCCGGTGGGGTTGATCGTCTTGTGACTGCGATAGTAGTGATCCTTGATGTGCGCGAGGTTAGTCGTCCCGGCGACGCCGGGGACCTGGTAAAGGTCGCGCAGATATCCAGGCAGGTTGCGATAGTCCTCGATGCGGCGGATATTGCATTTGAAATGGCCGACATAGACCGCATCGAAGCGGACGAGCGTGGTGAATAGCCGCCAATCGGCCTCGGTCAGCCGGTCGCCAAAGAGGTAGCGATTTCCTTCCAGGCGCTTATCGAGCATATCGAGGGTTTCGAACAGGCGGCGGACATTTTGCTCATAGGCCTCCTGGGTGGTGGCGAAGCCGGATTTGTAGACGCCGTTGTTGACCGTATCGTAGACGACCTCGTTCAGCGCATCGATGTCGCCGCTCAGGTCCACCGGATAAAAATCGTCCTTGGAGCCAGTCAGGCCGTCGAAAGCGCGGTTGAACATGCGGATGATTTCGGAGGATTCGTTGTTGACGATGGTACCGGTCTGCTTGTCCCAGAGGACGGGAACGGTGACGCGGCCGGAATAATGTGGATCGGCCTTGATGTAGACTTCCCAAAGCGCCTTTGCGCCGAAGAGATGATCGACGGTGCCGCCATCCCTGCCTTTGAACTCCCAGCCGTTTTCCAGCATCAGCGGATCGACTATGGAGACGGAGATCAGGGTCTCGAGTTTCTTCAGCTTGCGGACTATCAAGGTGCGGTGCGCCCAGGGGCAGGCGAGCGAGACGTAAAGATGGTACCGACCTGCCTCGGCCCTGAAGCCGCCCGTGCCACTCGGGCCTGGCGCGCCGTCCGCGGTGATCCAGTTGCGGAACTGCGAAGCTGCGCGCTTGAAATGGCCCTTGCTTTCCTTTGTATCGTACCAGATGTCATGCCAGACGCCGTCAACCAACATGCCCATTGCTTTATCCTTTGGAGATCCTGTCGAAAAACTTGACCTGGAAAATACGGTATGCGCGCGGAATATCGAGACGGCAAACGATGAACAGTGCGTCACAAACATGACCTTGAAAGTGCGAAGCGGTTTTCGGATGAGATCATGCTTGAACCGGTGACATGATCCCGACATGATCATGCTTCAACAAACAACCGCTCGCATTTTACATTGGACGGGCGGAAAATTTCCTGCTATCGGGCTTGTCACACTTTGAGGACCACTTGTCATGAAAGCAACCAGAAGCCTGCGACGACGCCGATGATCCCGAACGCTCGACAAGCGTTTTCGAGAGCCATCCCGTCTGTCTATCTGGTTTCTTTGGTCTAATGTACAAGCACGATCTGGTCTACCTCACCGAGGACGCGTCGCATGACGCTGTCATCGAACTCATCAACGAAGAAGCATTTGGTCCCGGCCGGTTTACCCGTGCCGCAGCGCGGATCCGCGAGCAGGGGCCGCATGACCGCTCGCTCTCCTTCATCTGCGCCGATGACGGCGAGACGATCGCTTCTGTCCGGATGACGCCGGTGCTGGCCGGTTCGGTCAAGGGGCATCTGCTGGGACCGCTCGCCGTCCGGCCGTCGCACAAGAACCAAGGTATCGGCCGCGAGCTCGTCCGGATCGCCGTCGAAGCGGCCAAGCGCCGGGGCTCGGAAGCCGTGATCCTAGTGGGCGATCCGCCTTACTACGGTCCGCTCGGCTTCGAGAAGGTTGCCTACAACGCGCTCGCCTTTCCGGGGCCGGTCGATCCAAACAGGGTTCTCGTCGTGCCGATTGCCGCCGATACGCATGCGCGGCTGAACGGGACGATTGCCTGGCGTGACGCGGCTGTCTCGGTTGTCGTCGATGAAGAGGATGACGACGAAGATTTGCCGATGACGGCAATCGCGGTCTAGCCATAGCGATTTCCACAGGCTCGGCTAGCCTGCCGCCTGCGTGCCTCTTCGCGCAGGCATTTTTTCATTTACCTGTCATATGGCCAACCTAGAGTTTTCCTGGTCCTAATTTAGGGCAGTTGCTAAACCTGGGGGTAGTGCAATGACCGGAAATCTCACGCAGAAAGATATATTCCCGACCAGTCAACTGGAAGAGGCCGATGGGGAAGGCCACAATCGTACCGACAATCCGACGATGGGGGAGATCATCGGACGTCGCTTTTCACGCCGCGGCTTCCTGCAGGGGTCGCTCGCTGTTTCCGCAATCGCTGCGACGGTGGGGCCGCTCGCGTTGGTGAGCGCGGAGAAGGCGCGTGCAGCCGGCGGCTCGGCTTTCGCTTTCAAGGAAGTCGAGGCCGGTGTCGATGCCGATCATCACGTCGCTGAAGGCTATGACGCCAATGTGCTGCTGCGCTGGGGCGACGCGCTCTTTGTCGATTCGCCTGCCTTTGATCCCAAGAACCAGACGGCCGAGGCCCAACGCCGCCAATTCGGCTACAACAATGATTATGTCGGCTATATCCCGCTGAACGGCTCCTCCGAGCATGGCCTGCTGGTGGTCAATCACGAATATACAAACCCGCATCTGATGTTTCCGGGCCTGGTGACGATCGCCGACGGCAAGATCAAGCAGGCGCCGCTCAGCCAGGCGCAGGTTGACATTGAAATGGCCGCGCACGGCGGCACCATCGTCGAGATCCGCAAGGTTGACGGCAAGTGGCAGGTGGTGCCGGACGGCCAATATAACCGCCGCATCACCGCGACGACCGAGATGCAGGTGACCGGCCCGGCCGCCGGCAGTGACCGGCTGAAGACATCGGCCGATGCGACCGGCACCAAGGTCATCGGCACGCTGAACAATTGTGCCGGCGGCGTGACGCCCTGGGGCACCTACATCATGGCCGAGGAAAACTTCCACGGTTATTTCTCCGGCAAGCTGCCGGAAGGTCATAAGGAAGCCGCCAACTACAAGCGTTACGGCGTACCGGAAGGCGGCTACGAGTGGGCAAATTTTTATGATCGTTTCGATCTTTCCAAGGAGCCGAACGAGCCGAACCGATACGGCTGGATCGTTGAAGTCGATGCCTTCGATCCGCAGTCGATCCCGAAGAAGCGCACCGCGCTCGGCCGCGTCAAGCATGAGGGTGCAGCCAATATCGTCTCCAAGGATGGACGCGTGGTCCTCTATCTCGGTGACGATGAACGCTTCGATTATGTCTATAAGTTCGTGACAGCGGCCACGTATAATGCGGCTGACCGCTCGGCCAATCTCGACTTGCTTGATAGCGGCACGCTTTATGTCGCCAAGTTCTCCGAGGACGGCACGCTGCAGTGGCTGCCGCTGAGCTTTGGCCAAGGCCCGCTGACGGCGGAAAACGGGTTTGCCAGCCAGGCTGACGTGCTGATTGAAACACGTCGCGCCGCCGACCTGCTCGGCGCGACCAAGATGGACCGGCCGGAGGACATCGAGCCTAATGCCGTCAACGGCAAGGTCTATGTCATGCTGACCAACAACACCAAGCGCAAACCGGAACAGATCGACACCGCCAATCCGCGCGCTGACAACGCTTTCGGTCATATCATCGAGATCAGCGAGGATGACGGCGCGTTTTCCGCGACTTCGGGTAAGTGGGAAGTGCTGCTGAAATGTGGCGATCCTTCCGTCGCCGATATCGGCGCCTCCTTCTCGACGGACACGACGAAGAACGGTTGGTTCGGCATGCCGGATAACTGTTCGATCGATGCCGCCGGCCGTCTCTGGGTGGCGACGGACGGCAACAACAACAAGGCGACCGGCCGAACCGACGGCCTCTGGGCCGTCGATACGGAAGGCGATGCGCGGGCAACGTCGAAACTGTTCTATCGCGTGCCTGTCGGTGCCGAGCTTTGCGGCCCTCTGTTCCTTCCCGATGATCAGACGGCGTTCGTTGCTGTACAGCACCCTGGCGATGGCGGCGATGACTGGTCCGGCCACGGCCGTCCATCCTACTATGAGGACCTGTCGACGCGCTGGCCCGACTTCAAGCCGGACATGCCTGTCCGCCCGGCAGTGGTGGCCATCACCAAGACCGGCGGCGGCAAGATTGCCGTCTAAAGCTCTGGAACAGAAGCAAAAAGTGTCGCCTCGCTACTATCAGCGGGGCGACAGCTTTTTCTGCAGAAAGAAACGGCTGCGGCCAATCGGAAATTCCGGTAGTTCGCCGAAGATGGCATAGCCCTGCCGCTGATAGGCGCGCAGCGCCTGCGGATTGAAGGTGTCGATCCAGGCGCCGTGGCAGCCACGGGCGATCGCTTCCGTCTCGGCCGCTTCCAGCAGCTTGCCGGCCGTGCCCTGGCCGCGCAGCGTTTCCGGCACGAACAGCCATTGGGTAAACAGCCAGCCCCAGCCCGTATAGCCGGAGATGCCGCCGATCGTCTTGCCGCTTTCGTCGCGGATCAGGACAGCGAGCGGGCGACGCCCTGAGGGGCCGATATCGGCGGCGTTATAGGCAGTCAGGCCCTCGCCGATCGCAGCAAGGTCACCTTCGGAGGGAGCATCCGTCAAATCAAATAGTGGCATGAAATTCACCGTCCTTCACGCCACCACATGGCGGAGAAGGCGAAGAGGAGGGCGGAAAGGCCGGCAAAGCCCGCAAAGAGAGGCAGCGTGTTGACGCCTTTCAGAACGGTCTCGTCGGTCATGCGGATAGTCAGACGCTGATCGTCGGCGATGCGCACCGCACCACGCACCGGCAGGATCGGCGGGACTGTGACACCACCGCCGGCACCGGCGACACGAG
Source organism: Rhizobium sp. BK313 (assembly GCF_014193655.1). GTDB lineage: Bacteria > Pseudomonadota > Alphaproteobacteria > Rhizobiales > Rhizobiaceae > Rhizobium. The sequence goes on from NZ_JACHZQ010000001.1 coordinate 445,457, forward strand.
TGACGAGCCCCTTCGTCTTTTCCGCCAAAGGTTTCAGCGTTTCAGTGGTCGAGATCATTGCCTTGAATTCCGGCGCGTCGACGGCACCGACATGCACCAGCGTCGAGAGATTGCCGTCGGTGATCTGATAGAGGCCGATCTCGTCCATATGCTTCTCAGCCTGAAACAGACCCGGCTGCGTCTGTTTCAACTGCATGGTCTGTGTCTTCCCGGAGGGCGCCCTGATGGTGGCAGGGCCGGGATCGTCGCCGATCGTCTGGCGAGTGACTTCCAGCGTGCGGCCGGCGGCGCGCGCCGTCAGCGCCTCTTCTTCCAGAGCCGGCTCCTTCAGCAGCCAATGCGCAATACGGCGATAGAGCGACACATGCGGTCCGCCGCCTTCAAAGCCGCGCGCCCAGAGCCAGCCTTCGTCTGACAGCAGCATGGCGACGCGGCCCTGGCCGACGCGGTTCAGCACCAGCAGCGGATGATTGTCGGCGCCGACCATCACGGTCTGGCCTTGCGGCTTCTCGACATCGACGCTGCGGAACCAGCGGCCCCAATGCGGCGGCTCGGTGTCCGATCCGTCAAGACCGCGCGTGACCGGATGCTTGCGGCCCTGTTCCGACAGGCGCGGATAGAAGGGCTTCTCGATCATCTGGCCGGTCGGTTCGGCCGGGAGCACCGAGGAAAGCGGTGTTAACGCGATCGAATTGCCGGCCGCATGTTCGGGACCGGCGGCCACCAGCAACGCGCCGCCGTTTTCGACATATTGGGCCATGTAATCATAATAGATCGTCGGCAGAACGTTGGGGCGGTCCTGATAACGGTCGAAAATGATCAGGTCGAAAGAATTGATCTTGTCGACGAAGAGTTCGCGTGTTGGGAAAGCAATCAGCGACAACTCGTTGATCGGCGTACCATCCTGCTTATCCGGCGGACGCAGAATGGTGAAATGGACGAGGTCGACGGAGGCGTCTGATTTCAGGAGATTGCGCCAGGCGCGCTCGCCGGCATGCGGCTCGCCGGAAACGAGCAGCACGCGCATGTTCTGGCGGATGCCCTCGATCAGTTGAACCGTGCGGTTGTTGATGGGCGTCACTTCGCCCGGCACTTCGGCGACGGCGAACTCGAGCACGCTGTTGCCTGCGCGCGGCACCTTGAAGCTGAAGGGCGTGTCCTGGCCGGGCGTTGCCTGCAGCGTGGCAATCTCATCGCCGTTCATCCGGACGGTCACGGCTGCGGAGCCGCCCGGGCTCTTGCCGTCATCGACCACGCGTAGCACGAGCTGCTGTTCATCGTTGACGATGCCGAAGCGAGGCGCGCGCACCACCTCGATGCGCCGATCGAACTCGTCCGGCTTGCCCGTAATCAGACCGTGGATCGGCGCGTCGAAGCCGAGCGCCTGATTGACGCCGGGAATATCGTGGATCTGACCGTCGGTCAGGAAGATCGCGCCGCCGACACGGGCAGGCGGCACATCGGCGATCGCCGAGGAGAGTGCAGCGAAGAGCCGTGTTGAGGGCGACTCGGATTCGGCAGGTTCGCGCACCTCGACGATGCGAGGCTCGATGCGCGGGAATTGCGCCAGTCGGTCTTGAAGGGCCGCCAGAGCATCGTCGGTCATCTTGAGGCGCTCCGGCGTCTCTTGGCTCGGACTACGGTCGACGATGACGGGGACGATGGTGGAGAGCTGGTCGCGGTCCTCCTGCATCAGCACGGGATTGGCAAGGGCGGCCAGCAGGGCGAATGCCGCGAGCGCGCGGATCCAACTGCCGCGCATGCGCCGGTAGACCGCGAGCGCGGCGATGCCAAGCGTCAACACCGCAAGGGCGGCGAGAACTGGCCAGGGCAGGAAAGGGGCGAAACCGATATTCATCTCATTGCCCCAATCGTTCCAGGATGTCCGGAATATGCACCTGGTCGGACTTATAGTTACCGGTCAGCATGTACATCATGATGTTAACGCCGGTGCGATAGGCATATTCGCGCTGCGTCTCATCGGGCGGCACGGTCGGCAGCAGCGGCGAGCCATTGTCGTCGGTCGCCCAGGCGCCGGCGAAATCGTTGCCCGTGATCATGATCGGGGTCACGCCGTCCGAAGAGGCGACTGCGTTGCCGTCGCTGCGCGTATCCTGCCGCGCCTCGATCCAGAGCGGGCTGTCGGCGTAGCGGCCGGGAAAGCTGGACAGCAGATAGAAGGATTTCGTCAGTACGTGTCCTGACGGCACGGGCTCCAGCGCCGGAATGTCGAGATTGGCAAGGATCGCCTGCAGCCGTTGGCCGTTCGGGCTCGGCGTGGTGTTGTCGCCCATCGTGTCGATGGCGTCACGCGTATCGAAGAGCACGGTGCCGCCGTTGCGCATATAGGCGTCGATGCGGTTGATGGCGTCATTGGACGGCATCGGCGCGGTGGCGGAAATCGGCCAATAAATGATGGGGTAGAAGGCAAGCTCGTCCTTGGCGGGGTCCAGACCGATTGGTGGGCCAGGCTCCAGCGTCGTGCGATAGGTGAGGAAATCGGAGAGACCGGCAAGGCCGCGCTCGGAAATATGGTCGACGTCGGATTCGCCGGTGACGACATAGGCGAGATGCGTCTTGTCGAGCCTCGAATAGATCGTGTCGTCGCCGGGCTTGGAATCATCGGCCCAGGTGCTCGTCGGATGCAGGAAGGCGGCAACCGAGATTGCCAGCAACAGCACTGCGGCACCACCGGCGATCGTTTTCGTCGATCTCCTGAGGCGCGGGAAGGCACCATTCATAAAGAGTACGATCAGGCTGTCTGCCAAAAGCACAAGGAAGGCGATGGTGAACAGGATCGGCTTGGCCGACCAAGCCTCGCCGCCGATAAGACCCTCACGCGCGACCGACAGGCTCGCGCCGGAGGCATCCAGCGGCTTGAGCTCCGTGCCGTCGGACAGGACATTGAGCGCGGTAAAGCCTTCCTCCGAGCCGTAGAGGCCGGGCGGATTGTCGAAATTGGCAGCGATTGCGCCTTTGTTGTTCGGGTCGAGCGGACGGGCATTGCCGGTTTCGCTGGTCAGTACGCCTTTGGCGGTCAGCAGCCGGAACGGGGGCATGGCTTCGCTGGTTTTCGGCGCGCTTTCGGTCGAGGTGACGCCACCGGAACGAGACAATTGGACGATACGGCGGAGCATCTCGACGAAGTCGCCTGAGATCGGCAGATCGGACCATTCGGGTTCGGCGCTGACATGGAACAGCACGATGCGGCCGGCCTGCATCTGCTTTTCGGTCACCAGCGGCGTTCCGTCGGCAAGGCTTGCCCATGTGCGCTCGGCAAGATCGGGTGTCGGCTCAGCCAGCACCTGCCGCTTGATAAGGACGTCGGTCGGCTTCGGCATGCCGGCAAAGGGGCCGAAGGAGGGGAAATCGGCAAGGGGCTGCGGTTCGGCCCAGGAGAGCGCACCGCCGAAAGTACGTTCACCCTGGCGCAAGGTCACCGGCACCAACGGGTCATCGGCGGGAGCGGCGGCAAGGCGCGGCCCGGCGAAGCGCACCAGCGTGCCGCCGTTCTGGATCCATTGCTGCAGCGGCGCATAGCTTTCCTGCGGCAGGCGACCGACGTCGGCCATGATGATGACGGACGGATTGCCGGCGAGCAGCTCGGGGATCGACTTTGCCAAATCCGCGCTGTTCGGCTGGACCAGATCGGCATAGGGCTGCAAGGCGCGCTGGATGTAATAGAGCGGCGACAGGATCGGCTGGAATTCGTCGGCGGCCTGCCCGGACAGCAGCGCCACGCGGCGGCGCTTGAAACCGTCATCGAGCAGATGCACGGCGCCAGCGCTCGCGTGGCGGTCGATGCTGATGCGGGCAAAATCATTGCGCATCTCGAAGGGGGCGGCGATGGTGCCGGTCGCGACGGTCTGGCCGCCGCTGAAATTCAACGAACCAGCCGCGATCGGCCGCCCCTGGTTGTCCAGCGCGCTGAGCCCCAGCCGGAGCGGGCTGTTGCTGTTGAGCCGCGTCGCGGTGACGGTCATGTTGTCGGCGGCGTTGGTGGCGCCGGTGATTGCCAACACTTCGCTACCGTCGCCTTCGATCAGGCGCAAATCGCTGGGCTCCAAGGCGGCGAGCTGGTTGAGAATATCGTCCTTGTCCTTGCTTTCGACGCCATCGGAGAGGAAGGCGATCGTACCTGGCTTGGTGCCGTTCAAAGCTGCCTTGACCGCTTGGGCTGCGCGCTGGCGATCCGGCACCAGCGGCCTTGCATTGGCCGCATGCAGCTTGTCGCGGGCGGCGGTGGCAGCGCCGGGCGTGGTGTCGTTGCTGTGGTCTGCGGTGAAGGCGATGGAGACGGGGATGCCTTTGGCATCGGCATCGTCGATCAGCGCATCGGCGGTCTGCACGCGGCGATCCCAGTCGGTGGCGCTCGCCCAGCTATTGTCGATGAAGAGTACCAAAGGCCCGCTGCTCGACAGTGTATTGGTGCGCGGATTGAACATTGGATTGGCGATGGCGAGGATGACGAGAGCAGCAAGCACCATACGTAGCAGCGTCAACCACCACGGACTGCGCGCCGGCGTTTCCTCGCGCTTCAGAACCGTTGCCAGGATACGCAACGGCGGAAAGACTTCCGCCCTCGGATGCGGCGGCGTCAGGCGCAGCAACCACCAGATCGCTGGAAGCAGGATCAAAGCGCCGAGGATCGCCGGCGAGGCGAAAGCGAAGGAGAGACCGCTCATGGCTGCCCCCCAACTGTCGCTTTGGCCGGCATGCCGGAGAGATACATATGGACGGCGACCAGCGCCTCCGACGCCAGCCGGTCGGTGCGGTGGCTCACAAAGGTCCAGCCGAGATGACGCAGCGCCTGGCCTAGATTTTCGCGGCGAGCGAGATAGGCGCGGTGATAATCCTCGCGCAGGTTTTCCGCACGGCCTGCCACCAGCTTCGCGCCGCTTTCCGGATCGCTAAATTCGGTGCGGCCACTATAGGGGAAGACTTCCTCGGCCGGGTCGGCGACCTCGACCACATGGCCGCGCAATCCCCGGCGGGCAAGCGGCCCTATCCGGCCCATGACACTGTCGGCATCGTCCAGAAAATCGCCAATCAGCACGATGTCGCTCCAGCCGCGGATCATGGCGGTCTGCGGCAGGCCACCTTCGAGTGGAGTGTGCATCAGCGCCGCCGCAAGCCGTTCGGCGGCGTTGCGGGCGGAGACCGGCTCCATGATGCCGGGGCAGCCGATACGTTCGCCGGAACGGGCGAGGATTTCGGCCAGCGCCAGCATCAGCACCAGCGCGCGACCTTCCTTCGAGACATGGCTGTAGGTCGATTTGTACATCATCGACGGCGACATGTCGGCCCAGAGCCAGATCGTATGAGCCGCTTCCCATTCGTGGTCGCGGATATAGGTATGGTCGTCGCGGGCCGAGCGGCGCCAGTCGATACGCGACAGGCTTTCGCCCTCGCTATAGGGGCGGAACTGCCAGAAATTCTCTCCGATGCCGCGCTTGCGCCGGCCGTGCCAGCCGGCAATCACGGTATTGGCGATGCGCTTGGCTTCGACAAGGCAATCCGGCACGAGGGCGGCGCGGCTGCGGGCGCGGGAGAGGGCATCATTGCCTGGGGTCGGGCTGACGATCTGTCCGATGGATGCCACGCGTTATACTCTCCTCGACACCCGGGGTTACGATCTAGACTGCTTGATCAGCCCTGCGATAACATCTCGCACCGACATGCCTTCGGCGCGAGCCGCAAAGGTCAGCGCCATCCGATGCTCCAGCACGGGCTCGGCCAGCGCATGCACATCATCGAGCGACGGCGCAAGCCGGCCTTCATAGAGCGCACGAGCGCGGGCGCAGAGCATCATCGCCTGGCCGGCGCGCGGACCAGGACCCCAGGCGACGTGCTTGTCGGTCGCTTCATTGCCCTGACCGGGGCGGGCGGAACGCACTAAGGAGAGAATGGCGTCGACAACGCCATCGCTGACCGGCATCCGGCGGATCAGCTTCTGGATTTCCATCAATCGCTCGGCATCGATTACGGCGTGCGGCGTTGCTTCGCCGAGGCCCGTGGTTTCGAGCAGGATCTTGCGTTCGTCGGCAAGTTCCGGATAGTCGACGTCGACCTGCAGCAGGAAGCGGTCCAACTGCGCTTCCGGCAGCGGATAGGTGCCTTCCTGCTCCAGCGGGTTCTGGGTTGCCAGGACGTGGAACGGCGCAGGCAAATCGTAGCGCTGACCGGCAATGGTGACGTGATATTCCTGCATCGACTGCAGCAGCGCCGACTGGGTGCGCGGCGAAGCGCGGTTGATCTCGTCGGCCATCAGCAATTGCGCGAAGACCGGACCCTTGACGAAACGGAAGGAGCGACGGCCGCTTTCATCCTGGTCCATGACTTCCGAGCCGAGGATATCTGACGGCATCAGGTCCGGCGTGAACTGTACGCGGTTGGCGGCAAGGCCGAGGACGGCGCCGAGCGTAGTCACCAGCTTGGTCTTGGCAAGGCCCGGTACGCCGACAAGCAGCGCATGGCCGCCGGCCAGCACGGCAAGAAGCGTATTCTCAACGACGCTTTCCTGGCCGAAGATAACCTTCGAGACTTCGGCGCGAATGGAGGCGATATCGCTCAACGCCTGTTCGGCGGATGCGATGATGGCCTGGTCGTCGAGGCTCGTTTCGGTCGATTTGATCATGCCCATTTGCGTCTCCAACGGCTGAAAAACGGTACGCGCGATTCGCAGACCTTACACATTTGCCTCATAATCAATACAACTTATCGCCATGAAGATGGCTGACAAGCGCGTTTCGAATGACTATCTCGTGAGAAACGGTCGTAATCGTGACTAAGCACAAACCGGGACGGAAGAATGGCAACCGACGAAATCAGAGCGGCGAGCGATGCAGCCAGTCTGGCGGCGCTGATTTCGCGCGCCGCCGGCGATGCCGGCGGACGCAAGAAGAGCCTGCCGCCTGTCGACCGCTGGAATCCCCCGTTTTGCGGCGATATCGACATGGAAATCCGCGCCGACGGCACCTGGTTTTATATGGGAACGCCGATCGGCCGTGCGCCGCTGGTCAGGCTGTTTTCGACGGTGCTGCGCAGGGATGCGGATGAAAAGACCTATCTCGTCACGCCTGTGGAAAAGGTCGGCATCCGCGTCATCGACGCACCCTTTATTGCTGTCGAGATGAGCGTGACCGAACGTGACGGCAAACGCGTGCTAACGTTCCGCACCAATGTCGGCGATGTTGTCGAGGCGGGCAGGGAGCACCCGATCCGTTTCGTCATTCGCGGTGAGAATGATGAGTTGAAACCCTATCTGCATGTTCGTGGCCGGCTGGAAGCGCTGGTGACACGCGCCGTGATGTATGATCTCGTCGAACTCGGCGAGACCGTGGAGATTGCCGGGCGCGAGATGTTCTGCGTGCGCTCCGGGGGCACGATCTTTCCTGTCATGCCGGTTGCCGAATTGGATGCCTTGACGCGATGAGCGAGTACCCCCTTTATTCCGCCGCCGAATTCCGGCGCCGGGCGCTGAACCAGAGCGGCGGCCCGGTCGAGCTTGCCTGGCGCGACCATGGCGATCATGCGCTCAATCCGCATACCACCTCGCACGTCGAAGGCCTCAAGTTGCGTGATGCCGCGGTGCTGGTGCCCGTGGTGGACGATGGCGACGACGCCAATGTCATTTTCACCCTGCGCACCTCGACATTGCGCAAACATTCCGGCCAGATCGCTTTTCCCGGTGGCGCCATCGATCCCGAGGACACTTCGCCGGAAATGGCGGCAGTCCGTGAGGCGGGTGAAGAGATCGGGCTGGCGGATGTTTTCATCGAGCCGGTGGCACGGCTGCCGTTTTATCTGGCTGCGACCGGTTTCCGCATCACGCCAATCCTTGCGGTGGTCAAGCCCGGCTTCGAACTGGCGCTCAATCCGACCGAGGTGGAGGATGCATTCGAAGTGCCGCTCTCCTTCCTGATGGACCCTGGTCATCATGTGACCGACAGCATGGTCTGGCAGGGGATCGAGCGTCATTTCTACCGTATGCCATACGGTCCGCGTATGATCTGGGGCATCACCGCCGGCATTGTCCGCACGCTTTACGAAAGGCTCTATTCATGACCTCGGTGGCCGGTGAAACCTGGTTCCAGGACGGGGCGCTGCAGCGGGTGCTGGCGTTGTTGAACGCCGATGGCGGCGAGGGGCGTGTCGTTGGCGGAGCAGTGCGCAACAGCCTGTTGGGACTTCCTGTTGCCGATATCGATATTGCCACGACGCTGCTCCCCGAGGCTGTCGTCGAAAGGGCTGCTGCCGCTGGTGTCAAGGCGGTGCCAACGGGCATCGCGCATGGGACGGTGACGCTCGTCGTCGACGGAAAACCCTTCGAAATCACGACCTTGCGGCGAGATGTTGAAACGGACGGCCGCCGTGCCCTCGTGGCCTTCAGCGATGATTGGCAAGCCGATGCCGAACGGCGCGATCTTACGATCAACGCGCTCTATGCCTCGGCGGATGGCGAGGTCTTCGATATGGTCGGCGGGCTCGCCGATCTGGAACGCCGCAATATTCGCTTCATCGGCGACGCGGCGACGCGGATTGCCGAGGATCATCTGCGGATCCTGAGGTTCTTCCGCTTTTTCGCCTATTACGGCAGCGGCAGACCGGATGCGGACGGATTGCGCGCCTGCGCGGCAGCGCGGTCGAAAATAGCGATGCTTTCGGCGGAGCGTGTCTGGTCGGAGATGAAGAAGCTGCTCGCGGCCAAAGATCCGGGTCGCGCGCTACTCTGGATGCGACAGGTTGGAATTTTGACCGAGGTGCTGCCGGAGACGGAGAAATGGGGTATCGATGCCGTTCCGGCGCTTGTGGCCACGGAACAAGCACTCGGTTGGACGCCCGATCCGCTGCTGCGGTTGGCGGCCATCGTCCCACCGGATGCGGCGAGACTGGCAAAGCTTGCCGAGCGGCTGCGGCTGTCGAAGGCCGAGGCGGCCTATTTGCAGGATTGGGCGAATGCGCCCGGTATCAAGGATGATGTGTCTGAAGCGGCCTTGGATCGCTTGCTTTACCGCCATGATGCACCTGGCATTGGCGCCCGGTTGAAACTGGCGCTTGCCGTTGCACGGGGCAAGGCGGAAGGCGATTTCGAGGAGATGGCACGCACGGCGCGGCTGAGCAAGTTGCTGGAGCGGACGACGCGCTGGAAAAGACCCGTCTTTCCGGTCAATGGCGCAGATGCCTTGGCCGCGGGGCTCAGCGCAGGGCCTCGGGTCGGCGATATCCTGGGTAAACTCGAGCAACAATGGCTCGACAGCAATTTCGCGCTGAACCGGACGGCTCTTCTCGCCCGGCTCAAGGAGTTGATCGAGTCCCTATAGTCGTCGTCAGTTAATCAGGCGGCGTTCGCTTCATCGCGAATGCGGGCCTTGATATTGTCGATCATGTTTTCGCGGATGATTGTCTCGCCATGGGCACTACGCATGTGCTCGACGGCACGGCGAACCACTTCGGCATCGTCATTGGCGCGAGTGTGCCAGTCGCAACCAGGCACGAGGGTACCACATTCGAACAGTCGCATATCTGCCTCCTGATATTTCGACGCCACGTCATCTTTCATGCCGAACGGCATGAAGATCAAAACGCAAAAGATGGGGAAAGGTTTCGGATATCCGGCAGGGCCTCCACCCTGCCGGACGATGCTTCCCGGATATTAATCCGGCATGGCCCAGGCTTTGAAGCAATCCGAAGATTGATACTTCGGAATGGGCGTTTGTCTTGCCGGGCGGTCGGATACCATGCGAGCGACATCGCTTGGCGACTTGCCGGCCAATTGCATTCTGACCTGCTCAATGAAGCAGGAGAGTGGCAGATCCGACCCGCTTCTGATCCTCATATCCTCAGCCAGCCGGACCATGAACTCCGGCGTATCGACTGCGCGCGAAAGCTTTTGTTCATTCGCGTTTTCTGCCACTTGATTCTGTACTGCCATTACAACCTCCTCCGATTGAAACGAGCATTACCTAACCTAGGTACTCCTCCTAACGATTACAGGGTTTTTCTGATTATTTATCTTCGGCATGCTACGGCCAACGCACGACGGGAGGCAAGGACGATAAGATTGACTCTACGTTGCCGCCAGTCTTCAGCCCGAATATTGTACCCCTATCGTAAAGTAAATTGAACTCCACATAGCGCCCGCGACGAATTAATTGTTCGTCACGATCCTCTTCGGACCATACGTCATTGAAATTCGAGCGCACTATCCGCGGATAGACCATGGAAAATGCGCGCCCGACATCGCGTGTGAAGGCGAAATCGGCGTCCCAACCACCTGCCTCCTCCCCAGAATGCAGCCAGTCGAAGAAAATGCCGCCGATGCCTCGCGGTTCATTGCGATGCTTCAAATAGAAGTAATCGTCGCACCATGTCTTATAGCGCTGGTAGTCGGCAACTGTATGACGGTCGCAAACAATCTGCATCGCGCGGTGGAAGAGGGCGCTATCGGAATCCTCTTGCGTACGCCGCCGGTTGAGCATCGGTGTCAGGTCGGCACCACCGCCGAACCAATGGCTGGTCGTCACTACCATGCGCGTGTTCATATGCACGGTCGGCACATTCGGATTGACGGGATGAGCGATCAGCGACAGGCCGGAGGCCCAGAAGCGCGGATCTTCCTCGGCGCCTGGGATTTGGCCGCGGAAGTCGGGCGAGAATTCGCCGTAAACGGTGGAAGTATGGACTCCGACTTTTTCGAAGACACGGCCTTCCATAATCGACATGCGTCCGCCGCCGCCTTCACCGTTCTCCCTCAGCCAGTCCTTGGCGACGAAGCGTCCCGGCTCCTGGTCGGAGAGGGGGCCGACAAGCTCGTCTTCCAACTGCTCGAACTGGGCGCAGATCGCGTCGCGCAGGCTCTCAAACCAGCCCCGCGCAGCTTCCTTTTTCTCTTCGATGTCCTCGGGCAGTCCTTTGGGTAGTTCCGGTCGTTCCATGCATGCTCTCCGGCGGTGCGAGCGGCAGAGGCCCGCGATTCGATTCCTGATGTGAATATCAGCAACACTGCACCGTCACCAGCGTGCAGCTCCGTCGGAAAATCGACTCGCAAATTGCCAAATGCGGTATTATGTTCCCTCTCAAAGGCGAGGTTTCATCATGAAAATACCCGGACCGCCGCCCCTTGACGGGTTAAGACGCAGAATATCACGCTACCGGCAGGAAAAGCCCGCTGGTGGCGGCAAAGGTGATTTTGTCCGCGAGACCTTTTGTCTCAGCCGCCCGGAAGCCCGGGCCAAGGCGCGCGAGTGGTTCGATGAATTTCCGAAAGCCGCCTATTGGACCGAAGTCGAAAGCTGGCGGCAGGTCGAAGGCGATCGCATCGAATTCACCATGCGACGCCTACCGTCGGCGGATTGAATCGACCGATATATTCAGGCGGTCGAACGCTCGCAGTTGATCATCCATGGCACGCCGAATTTGTCGACTAGCATGCCGAAACGATCTGCCCAGAACGTTTCGGTGATCGGCATGGTGACCGTCCCACCCTCTTGCAATGCTGCAAACAACTTCTCCGCTTCATCTGCCTTGTTGACTTGAACGGAAACCGAGAAACCGTATTTTTTGCCGGTTTCGCCTGGCCTGCCGTCCGAGGCCATCAAAACAGCGTCGCCGACCGTCAGCCGCGCGTGCATGACCTTTTCGCGCCAGTGCTCCGGCATGTGGCTTGCCACATCCGGATGGCTGTAATCCATGACTGTGAGTTCACCGCCAAGGCATTGGCGGTAGAATTCAAAAGCCTGCCGGCAATCGCCATCGAAGATCAGATAGGCATTCAGACGCATGACGCTTCCTCCGCTTGTCATCTGAGAATGCCCTACAGCATAGGCTTCTAAAGTGGCGGCAATATAATGCCTCTCGAATTTCGATATTATTGCGTGTAATCAATGCATAAGAGACGGTTTTTCTTCCCTTTTCCGATCTCTATATTCGCCCTCGCGCGGCGCGGATTACTTGAACCGGCTATTGTGTGTTCCGCAAGCGGCTCTCGATCAGCAGCCCGCTCTCATCAAGGATCGGATGCGCCACGGAGACGATGTGGGCGTTGATGCGCTTCAGGTCGCGTAGCATATCGAGATGCAGCGAACTGGTCTGGAGGCTGTCGACGCGGCCGTCGCGCAGGCGTTCGAGGTGACGCTCGGAAGATTGTTTTTCCAGCCGGCGAACATCAACCTTCACCTCCATGAGCTGGCGGGCGAGGTTGAAATCGCGGGTGACGAAGATGGTCTGGGCGATGCGGAGATTGTCGATCGTCAGGTTGAAGAGGCTCTGCAGCTCCTGATAGCCATCGTCCGAGAAGGTCAGGCCCTTGCCGATCTTCTTTGCCACCTGTTCCGCCAGGCCCTTTTCGATGATGTCGCCGATATGTTCGAGGTTGATGGCGTAATCGATGATGACGATCGAGCGGCGGCCGTTTTCGTCATCCAGCCCCTCGCGTCCCAGCTTCGAAAGGTAGATCTTCACCTCCTGCTGAATCCGGTCGACGCGCTTTTCCAGAACCGCGATTTCCTTCAGAGGAGCCAGATCGTTGTTGTTGAACGCGTTTTCCGTTCGGATCAGCATACGCTCGATGAGATCGCCGACGCCCAGGACTTCGCGCGTGGCGCTCGCCAGTGCTACGACCGGCGTGTTGAGCGCGTTGTGATCAAGAAACTTCGGCCCGTCGTCGGCCTGCGGATCGTCGGCCACTATCCGCTGCATCGTTTTCGATAGGAAGGAGGAGAAGGGCCAGGCGCAGATGGCAAGGGCGATGTTGAAGAGCAGATGCACATCCACCGGCAGCTTAGCCGGTGAAAAATGCAAGGCCTGCATCCACTCGCCGATATAGCCTGCAAAGGGCAGGACAAGGAGGCAGCCGATGGTGCGCACGATCAGATTGCCAAGCGTCACACGCCGCGCAGTGGCGGGGCCGGAGAGGGTGGCCATGACCGGCGGGATCGCGCCGCCGAGGTTGGCGCCGAGAACGAGCGCGACAGTCAGAGCTGGAGAGAGAATGCCGGTCGAGGCGAGCGACAGGATCAGCACGACCACGGCGAGACTGGAGGACGAGACGAAGGCGAGCACGGCCGAAAAGATCAACGCGACGGGCAGAGCGCCGTCGAGCAGGCTAATAAAGGCGGCAAGCGCCGGCGATTGCCGCATCGGCGCGGTGGCAAGGCTCAGCAATTGCAGCGACAGCAGCATCAGCCCGATGCCGATCAGCGCTGCACCCGCCCCCTGTTTGGTGGTGGATGAGCGGCGATAAAGCACGATACCGATGAGAATAATCAGCGGTGACAGCCATTCGATGCCGGTCGCGACGATCCAGGCCGTCACCGCGGTGCCGACATTGGCGCCAAGCAGCACGATTTGCGCCATGCTCGGCAGGACGAGATCGCGCTCAACGAAGGAAGCGATCATCAGCGCCGTTGCAGTGGAGCTCTGCAGCGCGACCGTTGCCACGAAGCCGGAGACGAAGGAGCGAAACCCGCTGCGCGTACCGCTGGCAAGACTGGTTCTCAGCTTGGCGCCAAAGGCGCGCGATACCCCATCCTTCACCTGTGCGAGGCCGAACAGCAGCAAAGCCACAGCCCCGAACAAATTGATCATGACGACAGTGGATTCCATTTCGTCTTTTTATATCTTTCTCATGCCGCCATGTTTTCAACGAGTATCGGAAACCGAAGGAAAACCACTGAAAAGGCACGGATTTCAGCGCTTGAATCTGTCTGGTGAATCGCAGCATTTTCGCTTGCCGGCTAAGGATTATATGCCTGTGATGGCTCGTGGTCCAACACTGCGAGCGACATATGGACACAATATTTGCGCAGTGCCCGATTTTAGTGCGGTTTCGGCGGCTGCATCTCGCCGGAAAAATCGGCTCGCATTGGGGAGATGTCGGCCAACGTTTTTTCGGAGAAAGCCTCTTTGACCTTCTTGATCGTTGCGGGCCGTCGCATCGGTCGCAGCGGGGACGATGGGACTTCGGTTTCGGTCGTTGCCACGGTTGATGCCTCCGCCTTGGCCACGACATGCAATGCCGGTGCCGGTTGAGCCTTTTCCGAAGTCGGGGCAGTGGCCAAAATCTCTTTGAGCACGGAGGTCACAGGCAGATGGCCGCTCAGATCCGTGTTGGTGTGATGCCATGCATGCGGCACGCGCTGATCGGCCGGAATGAATGGCCTGGAGTTCATCTCGCCGAACCAGTCCCATTCGCCGATGATATCGACCACATCGGAAAAGATCGGCGGCATGGCGATACGCGCGCCGATGGTGACGATCTTCACTCTTTCCGCCAGCTTTTCGGCTCGGACTTCGTCCTGTTTGCAGAGCTCATGAAGGGCAGCTGAAATGACCAGATTGCCTTTGGAGTGGCCGGCAAGCAGGCGGAAGGAGAAGCGGGGGTCGGCAAGAAGCGCGCGCACGGTCCTGGTGTCGAGGCTGGTGCGCGATGACGTCTCGTCGTCATTCATGTCAGCGGCGCCGAATTTGGGCCGACCGGCGAAATCGTCCAGCATTTGGAATACAGGCCGCAGGCCCTTCAGATGACCGAAGAAGAAGTGGCCGCCAAACGCCTCTGTGATGATGTCAGCCAGACCATAGCCTGAGATGACCACGGCGACCGGTGCGTCGATCGCGTCGGCGACGTTGCGGGCGAAGGCAGCCGCACCGAGAGCGGAGCCACCGATGCCCGCGACGGCAAGAGCTTGCGCATCGCCGCCGCCGCGGAGCGCGAACTCCTCCAGCGTTTCGCAAAGGGTGAGCGCGCCACCACCGCTCGGCGGTACGATCATGATCGAGCCTTCGGCCGCAAGCGAGCCGCTGATGTAGAAGGCCTCTTCCGGGGTGATGACTTTGACGTCGTAGAACAGCGCGTCGAACGCAGTGTTGCGCTGGCGAAGCGCTTCCAGGGTGAGATTGCGTAGCGGTGAGCGCTGCAGCCGTTCGGGGAGGCTGAGGGTGCGCGCGAACTGAGTGAGGGTGAGCGTGAATGCCGTCTGGAACATGGGTCACCTCGCCAGGCTGCCGTACGGTAAAGCATTCCGTAAAAAAGCTTCTCACACTTTACCCGACATGCCAACGGCAATTGGCCACCGCGGCTTTCAGATTTGCCGCGACATTTGCGACCAGTCTGTCTGCCGCAGCGCCTCGCCCGAGATCATCGCGGCGGACATCGCGACATTGATGGAGCGCTGGCCGCCGACCATCGGGATCAGGATGCGGCTATCGGCCTTTTCATGTACATGATCGGGCACGCCAGCGCTTTCGCGGCCGAAGAGCAGGATGTCGTCCTTGCGGAAGGCGAAATCCGTATAGCGTTCGGCTGCCTTGGTGGAGGCGAGCACCAATCGCCGCCCGCTTTCCGCTCGCCAGGCCTCGAAACGCTCCCAGCTGACATGTCGCGTCAGTGTGACGGCGGCGAGGTAATCCATGCCGGCGCGCTTGAGGTTGCGATCCGATATGTCGAAGCCGGCCGGCTCGATGATATCGACGCCGAGGCCGAGGCAGGCGGCGAGCCGGAGGATCGTGCCGGTGTTGCCGGGAATGTCGGGCTGGTAGAGGGCGATGCGCAGCGAAGTCATGTCCTGCAACTAGCGAAATTGCCGGGAGTTGTCTTTGCTTTTTGTCGAATCCCCTTGTTTCTGTGATGTCTTCATCAGCAGAATTGAAGATTCCGGCGCATTTTTGGGCACATTTCCCTTTTCAAACTGATCAATGCACGGTAAAACACAACCGCTCTACAACTTGCGACAGGGGAGGCTCAGATGAATATCTTGTTTGTGATGATGCGCCTCCCGGCCATGACCCCATGGCTATGATCCGGGCGCTTTAAGCGCGTTTTTGCGAGTTCCCCCTTTTCGATTCATTACGCGGCCGATATGGCCTCGTTCTTTCATCGCCCGGCCACCATATCAGTCTGCGATCCCTTTAGACGCAGAAGCGGTGGCGGAAGGGTCGAGTCTTTGGAGCATTTCATGTTTGGCTGGTTCGAACAGCGACTAAACCCCTTTCCGAGCGAAGTGCCGGACGTTCCGCCGCGGGGTCTCTTTGCCTTCTGCTGGCACTACACCAAGCCGGCCGCGCCCTGGCTGATCGCCATGGCCATTCTCACCATGTTGATCGCCATCGGCGAGGTGGCTCTGTTCCAGTTCCTTGGCGATATCGTCGATTGGCTGTCGCATGCGGACAAGGCGACATTCCTGCAGACGGAGTGGCAGAAGCTCTTCTGGATGGGCGCGATGGTGCTGGTCGGCCTGCCGCTGGCGGCCGTGCTCGATTCCATCATCATGCACCAGGTGCTGCTCGGCAACTATCCGATGATCGCCCGGTGGCAGATGCACCGCTTCCTGCTGCGCCATAGCATGACCTTCTTCGCCAACGAGTTTGCTGGCCGTGTCGCCACAAAGGTGATGCAGACCTCGCTTGCCGTGCGCGAAACCGTGATGAAAATCCTCGACGTCTTCGTCTATGTCGTCACTTATTTCCTGTCGATGATCCTGGTGATCGTCGCGGCGGATTGGCGGCTGGCGTTGCCGATCGTGGTGTGGCTCGCGGTCTATATCGGCATCGTCAGCTATTTCGTCCCGCGGCTGCGCAAGATCGCAGCCGCCCAGGCCGATGCACGCTCGACGATGACGGGGCGGGTGGTCGACAGCTATACGAATATCGCGACGGTGAAGCTGTTTTCGCATGCGGGCCGCGAGGAAGGCTATGCCAGGGCCGGCATGGATGAATTCCTGCAGACGGTCTACGGGCAGATGCGCAAGGTGACGCTGTTCTACATCGCAGTCTACGTCAACAACTGCGTGGCGTTGTTCGTCATCTCGGCGTTGTCGATCTGGTTCTGGCTGAGCGGCTCGATTTCGATCGGCGCCATCGCCATCGCCATCGGCCTCGCCATGCGTGTCAACGGTATGTCGCAATGGATCATGTGGGAAGTCTCGGCGCTGTTCGAGAACATCGGCACGATCTACGACGGCATCGAGATGCTGACGAAGCCGCATGATATCGTCGACGTACCGGCGGCACCCGCGATCACCGCCAAACAGGGGGCGATCCACTTCGATCATATCCGCTTCCACTATGGCAAGACCAAAGGTGTCATCGACAACCTGACCTTCGATATCCAGGCCGGCGAGAAGGTCGGTCTGGTCGGCCGCTCCGGCGCCGGCAAGACGACGCTGATGAATCTGCTGCTTCGTTTCTACGATCTCGAAAGCGGGCGCATCACCATCGATGGCCAGGATATCGCCAAGGTGACGCAGGACAGCCTGCGCTCGCTGATCGGCGTGGTGACGCAGGATACGTCGTTGTTGCACCGATCGATCCGCGACAACATCGCCTATGGTCATCCGGAAGCGATCGATGCGGAGGTGATCCAGGCGGCCAAGCGCGCCAATGCCTGGGAGTTCATCGAAGGGCTGGCCGACATGCAGGGTCGCAAGGGGCTCGACGCTCAGGTCGGCGAGCGCGGCGTCAAGCTCTCCGGCGGCCAGCGGCAGCGCATTGCCATCGCCCGCGTCTTCCTGAAAGACGCGCCGATCCTGGTGCTCGACGAGGCAACCTCGGCGCTCGATTCCGAAGTGGAAGCGGCGATCCAGGAAAACCTCTTCGCACTGATGCAGGGCAAGACGGTAATCGCCATCGCCCACCGGCTGTCGACGCTGACCGAGATGGACCGCCTCATCGTCCTCGACAAGGGCCGCATCGTCGAGACGGGTACCCATCACGATCTGGTCCAGCACGGCGGTATTTATGCCGACCTCTGGAACCGGCAGTCCGGCGGATTCCTGGCGGATCACGAAGAGGCCGAGGCGGCAGCAGAATGAGAAGGGGCGAGCTTCGGGCTCGCCCTTTTTTTGTTTCGGCTGGCGCTGCTCAATGATCCAACTCATTCGATGTCCGTTTGACGGTTTGCGGCCATCTCAAACATGACAAAAATATAACCTTTCCACTTACCCACCTTCCTTTGCACCCCAGGCAAAACCTCCTATATCGCTGGGATGCTGATCCGTTCCGTCTATCGCTTGTTCGAAACCTGGATTGATCCATATTACCGCACTGGCGATCTTCGGCCGCCGCGGTCGCTTTGGGCTTTCATCTGGTACTATGTCGGTCAAGCAAAAGGGCCGTTTCTGGCAATGGCGGCACTTGGCGGTGCCGTGGCGGTGCTGGAGGCGGCGCTGTTCTGGTTCGTCGGGCATCTCGTCGACATTTTGGACAAGGTACAGCCGGGAGCGGGCTGGGCAGGATTGCTTTCCGGCCATGGCGAAGCGCTGCTGGGCATGGTCTTCGTCGTGCTTATCGTCCGTTTCATGGTGGTCAGCCTTGGGGCGCTGGTTGAAGAACAGGTGGTTGTCCCCGGCTTTCTCAATCTCGTGCGCTGGCAGGCCTACATGCATGTCGCACGCCAGTCGGTAAGCTTCTTCCAGAATGACTTTTCCGGCCGCATCGTTACCAAGGTCTGGTCGGCGGGGCAGTCGACGGGCGATCTTGTCGTGTCGCTGCTGCAGGTGGTCTGGTTCATCATCATCTACGCGGCCTCGACCATAGCGCTGGTCGGCGGGCTCGATTGGCGCCTCGCGCTGGTGATCGCAGTCTGGATCGGTGTCTTCTCACTGCTCGCCCGCTATTTCGTGCCACGCATTCGCCGCCATGCGCGTAACGCCGCCGAGGCGTCATCGATGTTGAACGGCCGCATGGTCGATGCCTATGCCAATATCCAGACCCTGAAGCTTTTCGGCCGAGAAGAGCAGAACGACGACTACATCCGTAAAGGCTTCGATCGCTTTCAGGCGGCCGTCATGCCGTTCACGCGGCTTCTGACCGGCGTTCGTTCGTCGCTGGCGCTGCTGTCCGGCGTGATGATCACGACGATCGCGGCCCTCGCTATCCATCTTTGGCTCGCAGGCGAGATTTCAACCGGCGGGGTTGCCTTCACGCTCAGCATGGTATTGCGGCTCAACATGTTGTTCGGTCGCATGATGGCGCAATTCAATGCAATCATGCGCAATCTCGGCACGATCCAGAATTCCGCCGAGATGATCTCCGAGCCGATCGGCCTAGTCGATCAACCAGGTGCCAGGGATCTGCAGATCGTCCGTCCAGAAATCCGCTTCGAACACGTAACCTTTCACTATGGGCGCGGCAGCGGTGTCATAGACGATTTTTCGCTGACTGTTCGTGCCGGCGAGAAGGTCGGCATCGTCGGTCGCTCCGGTGCCGGCAAGACGACGCTGGTCAATCTGCTGCTGCGTTTCTACGATCTCGAAGGCGGGCGCATCCTGATCGATGGACAGGATATAGCCGCCGTCCGGCAGGAGTCGCTGCGCGGCGAGATCGGCATGGTGACGCAGGACACAGCGCTGCTCAATCGTTCCATCCGCGACAATATTCTTTTTGGTCGCCCGAAAGCGAGCGAGGAGCAGATGGCACAGGCGACGCGGCGGGCGGAGGCGGATAAATTCATCGGGACGCTGGAGGACCAGAAGGGCCGCAAGGGCTATGCCGCCCATGTCGGCGAGCGCGGCGTCAAACTGTCCGGCGGCCAGCGCCAGCGCATCGCGATTGCCCGCGTCATGCTGAAGGACGCGCCGATCCTGGTGTTGGACGAGGCGACCTCTGCTCTGGATTCCGAGGTTGAGGCGGCACTGCAATCCAATCTGGAAACGTTGATGGAAGGCAAGACGGTGCTTGCGATTGCACATCGCCTCTCGACCATCGCCAAGCTCGATCGCCTGATCGTCATCGACAAGGGTAGGATCATCGAACACGGCACCCACGAGGAATTGATTGCACGCGGTGGGCTCTATTCCGAACTCTGGGCGCGTCAGTCCGGCGGTTTTATCGCGGCAGACGCGGAGTAGGGTAATTCCCGATTGCCGGAACAGATCGCATAATTCTTCGCGGATTCAATACGCTATCTTGGGATGCTGAATTCCGTCACCAGCCCGTAATGGTTCGATCCCATTGCATCCGGTATCTGCTGGACCGAGTTCAGCTGGAGCGGCGCACGCGCGAAGACATGGTCGATGGCGATGCCGTAGGCGCCGCCGGAGATCGGCCACGTGGCGGGCTCGGGAAAACTATGGCGCAGGTCGGTCTCTTTCAGAAAATAGCGCATGTCGGGCGCGATGACGGATGCGTTGAAATCGCCGGCAAGGATTAGCGGGCCGCGTACGTCCTTGAGAAGCTGCGCCATGATATCAAGCTCGACCATGTGAAACTCATCGAAATAGGGCTTGCTGAGATGGGCCGACGCAAAATTCACCGGCTGGCCGTCCATGTCGATGGTTGCGAGGATAAAACGATTGTCCCAGAGGCTGCCGAGGCTGCGCATCGACTGCATTCGAAACGGTCGCTTTGACAATATAAGGGAATCGCAATCGTTCGTCATGACGCCGCAGCCAATGCGATACGGATAGATGTCGATTATGCGTTGAAGCTGCGAGCCGATCGGACTCGCCTCGAAAATCTCCACCACATCGGCTTTCGAGCCGACTATGAGGTCGGCGATGCGGGCGCCGTTTTCGAGATTGCTGTCCTCGATGTTGAAGGAAAGCAGCTTGAAGGTCTTGACTGCCTCCGCCGCGGCGGGAGGGTTCGCGGCAGGGGAGGCGGCATATTCGCGTAGCATCACGACCGAATGAACCGCAAGCCCGGCGCCGAAGGCGAGCAGGAAAACCGCATACCAATGCCGCTTGAAAACAAGGGCGAGCAGGGCGAGCGCGATGGCGAAAAGGCTGATGTGTGTCTGCAGGCTTTCGAAGAAGGCGAGCAGCCAGAGATCGGTTGCATAACGCGCCGCAAGTACGGCCAGCGCCAGCGAGGCAAGGACGCATAGAACGCAGTAGATCGTGTGTCTCATAATTGTGTCCTCAGCCATATTTCTAGTGGCTCTGGGAGCGGTGACGGCGCCATAAAGGCGCATAAGTCGCTCGTTAAATCCATTCAGATTTAAGGAGTAGGAAGTAAAGCTTAGTATAGATCAGCGGTGAGGATGTGGCCGATTATGTTGCAATGCAGCATTGAAATCGCTGTTTATTTTGCTCCGCGATACAAAAATCTATTGTGCGAATCTCGCGATATTTCATGTGTTTACGCCGGTTTGACTGACGGCTTGGATTTTAAGCTCGGCACTCGCGGGCAAATAGCGCAGTTTTCCCGCGACATTGTGCCCCCACCCCTTGCCAAGACTGGACATAATTTGCGATCAAGCTTAGAACGCGGCGGGTTACGGAGGAATCTATGGCGGAATTATGGTCCCGTTGATTCGTCGTGCGTGAGGGGGATACCGTAGCGTCTAGCTGCGGGTTTTGCGGAAGAGGATGGTCCAGCCTTGAGCGAGCATATTACAAGCAGTGATTCCACGGGCGAGCCAACTCGCCGAGATTTCCTTTATTTGACGACGGGAATGGCTGGCGCAGTGGGCGCGGTTGCCGTCGCCTGGCCGTTTATCGATCAAATGCGGCCGGATGCATCGACACTTGCTCTTGCTTCCATCGAAGTCGATGTGTCGAGCCTGGAGCCTGGCATGTCTCTGACGGTGAAATGGCGCGGTAAGCCGGTTTTCATCCGTAACCGCACGCAAAAGGAAATCGACGATGCGAAGGGCGCGCAGATCTCGGACCTGAAGGATCCAGTCGCCCGCAATGCCAATCTTCCGGCTGATGCCCAGGCAACCGATCTTGCCCGTTCGGCAGGCGATGGGAAGGAAAACTGGCTCGTTATGGTCGGCGTCTGCACCCACCTCGGTTGCATACCGCTCGGCCAGGCTGGGGAGTATGGCGGGTGGTTCTGTCCCTGCCACGGTTCGGTCTATGATACCGCCGGTCGCATTCGCCATGGGCCTGCGCCGCAAAACCTCTTCATACCGCAATATGCGTTCACGTCGGAAAAGAAGATCAAGGTCGGTTGAGGGGGAGCTGAATCATGAGTGGTCATTCGTCTTACGAGCCATCCACGGGGCTCGAAAAATGGGTCGACGCGCGGCTGCCGCTGCCGCGTATGGTCTATGACAGTTTCATCGCCTATCCGGTCCCGCGCAATCTGAACTATGCCTACACGTTCGGCGCCATGCTGGCCGTGATGCTCGTTTTGCAAATCCTGACCGGCGTCGTTCTCGCAATGCATTATGCAGCAGATACGACGATCGCCTTCAACTCCGTCGAAAAGATCGTCCGTGACGTCAACCACGGTTGGCTGCTGCGCTACATGCATGCCAACGGCGCGTCCTTCTTCTTCGTGGCGGTCTATCTCCATATTGCCCGTGGGCTGTATTACGGCTCCTACAAGGCGCCGCGCGAAATCCTCTGGATTCTCGGCGTGATCATCTACCTGCTGATGATGGCGACGGCTTTTATGGGTTACGTTCTGCCCTGGGGTCAGATGTCCTTCTGGGGTGCGACCGTCATTACCGGCTTCTTCTCGGCCTTCCCATGGGTTGGTGACTGGATCCAGACCTTCCTCCTCGGGGGCTTTGCGGTCGACGATCCGACGCTCAACCGCTTCTTCTCTTTGCATTACCTGCTGCCGTTCATGATTGCGGGCGTCGTTATCCTGCACATCTGGGCACTGCATGTGACCGGCCAGACGAACCCGACCGGCGTTGAAGTCAAGTCGAAGACCGATACCGTGGCCTTCACACCCTATGCAACGTTGAAGGATGCGCTCGGCGTTTCCATCTTCTTGCTGGTGTTTGCCTATTTCGTCTTCTACCTGCCGAACTTCCTCGGCCATGCAGACAACTACATTCCGGCCAATCCGCTGAAGACGCCGGCGCACATCGTTCCGGAATGGTACTTCCTGCCGTTCTACGCGATGCTGCGCTCGATCACCTTCAACATCGGCCCGATCGACTCCAAGCTCGGCGGCGTTCTGACGATGTTCGGCGCGATCATCGTGCTGTTCTTCCTGCCCTGGCTCGATACCTCCAAGATCCGTTCGGCGGTCTATCGTCCGTGGTACAAGCTGTTCTTCTGGCTGTTCGTCGCCGATGCCATTCTGCTCGGCTGGCTCGGCTCGCAGCCGGCCGAAGGCAACTTCGTCGTGATCTCGCAGTTTGCGACGCTGTTCTACTTCCTGTTCTTCCTCGTCGCCATGCCGGTTCTCGGCCTGGTCGAAACACCAAGACGCATCCCGAATTCGATTACGGAGGCGGTCCTTGAAAAGCAGAATGGCAAAACAGCCGCTCCGGTTGAAGCGTAACCGGCGATAGAGGAAGAGAACAATGAGAAAGCTTGTTGCCGGCCTTTTGTCGATCGCACTCATCGGGGGCAGCGCCACGGTTGCCGCCGTTGCCGCGGAGACCAAGCCCGCCGCGGAAGCCGCGACGCCGCATTATCCGCTCAAGGAACCGAGGGAGCAGCACTGGACCTTCTCCGGCCCCTTCGGTTACTACGACAAAGCGCAGCTTCAGCGCGGCCTGAAGGTCTATACGGAAGTCTGTTCCGCCTGCCATTCGATGAAGCTGGTTCCGTTCCGCACATTGGAAGAACTCGGCTATTCGGAAGCGCAGGTCAAAACCTTCGCGGCGAATTACGAAGTGCAGGACGGTCCGAACCCGCAGGGCGAAATGTTCACCCGCAAGGCTCTTCCATCCGATCATTTCCCGTCGCCGTTCCCGAACGACGAGGCGGCAGCCGCCTCGAACAACGGGGCGGTACCGCCGGATATGTCGCTGCTTGCCAAGGCGCGCGAAGTCGAACGCGGCTTCCCGCAGTTCATCTTCGATATCTTCACGCAGTATCAGGAAGGCGGCCCGGATTATATCTACTCGTTGCTGACCGGCTACGAAGATGCACCAGCCGGCTTCACGGTGCCGCAGAACTCGCACTACAATCCGTATTTCGACGCGGCCGCGACCTTCGCCATGCCGAAGCCGCTCTCCGACGGCCAGGTCACCTATGACGACGGCTCGCCGCAGACGGTCGATCAGTATGCGAAGGACGTGGCGTCGTTCCTGATGTGGGCCTCGGAGCCTCATCTCGAGGACCGCAAGCACCTTGGCTTCATGGTCATCGTGTTTCTGCTGATTTTCTCGGTGTTGATCTATCTCACCAAGCGGTCTGTCTACGCAAAGGCCGGCGCGCACTAAGCGGTCTAGCCATGCAATCAGAAAAAGGCGGCCCGTTGCGGTCGCCTTTTTTGTTGGTATCGGACACGGGTCTTGATAGGGTGCGCCGGCCCATTATAGCCTGAGAGTACATATTTACATGGACACTATCGCTTCGGAGCTTGCCGCCAGCATCCGCTCCATTCCGGACTATCCCAAGCCCGGCATCATCTTCCGTGACATCACCACGATGCTCGGCAATGCCAAGGCGTTCCGTCGTGCAGTCGACGCACTGGTGCAACCCTATGCCGGCACCAAGATCGACAAGGTCGCCGGCATGGAAGCACGCGGCTTTATTCTGGGCGGTGCCGTAGCGCATCAGTTGTCGGCCGGTTTCGTGCCGATCCGCAAGAAGGGCAAGCTGCCGCACGACATCGTACGCATCGCCTATAGCCTTGAATATGGTGTCGATGAGATGGAGATGCACCGGGACGCCGTAAACCCGGGCGAGAAGGTGATCCTGGTCGACGACCTCATCGCTACCGGCGGCACCGCTGTGGGCGCCACACAGTTGTTGCGCCAGATCGGTGCCGAGGTCGTTGCCGCCTGCTTTGTCATCGACCTGCCGGATCTCGGCGGCCGCAAGAAGCTGGAAGCGCTCGATGTGCCCGTTCACACTTTGGTTGAATTCGCCGGGCATTGAAGAAATCTCGCCCGCAGAGGGCGAGATAGGGCCCTACGTTTGCCACACGTTTCGCAACCGTGCTTCGCGAGGTGTTACTCAAACTCCAGCACAGTGCTCTCGAACCGCAACACCGCCGCGCCGTGCTGGTTGGTTCCGTCGCAGAGGAGAGTATTGAGCGTCCAGCCCGGGCGCGACGCCAGCGGGCGGCTGGCAAGCAAGGTGACCCCATAAATAACGGTGTCCCCGGCGAAGACCGGGCGTAGCCATTGCAGCTTCTGAAAGCCGGGGGAAGGGCCGAGATTTGGCGGTTTTCTGCCTTCGGCTTGGAGGCGGGTAGTTTCGCCTCCCCAATAATCGACGAAGGTGCGCATCCAGACAGCGCAGGTGTGCCAACCCGAAGCGCAGAGCCCGCCGAACAATGTTTGCTTGGCTGCCTCCGCGTCCATGTGGAAAACCTGCGGGTCGAAGCGCGAGGCAAAGCGGACGATGTTTTCGGCCGTGAACGTATGGCTGCCGATCTCGGCCCGTTCGCCGATCAGGAAAAGCTCCGTCATCTTCATGCGGAAGCCTCCATGGGCATGCGCATACGGACCATGGTCGAGTTCTCACCGAGGCAAACGAGCTCGCCGCGCTGGTTCTCCACCTCGTGACGGAACTTGACGATGCCGATGCCGGGGCGGGAACGCATGGCGCGGGATTCGAGTACGATCGAACGGCCCGAAAGCGTATCGCCCGCCAGCACCGGCTTTTTCCAATCCATGAAATCGATACCCGGTGCGCCTTCGGATTCGGTATTGAGCAGGTAGCTGTCGGTCATCATGCGCATGAACATCGCCGATGTGTGCCAGCCGGAGGCAGCAAGCCCGCCCAGAATGCTGGCGCGGCCGGCGGCCTCGTCGAGATGCATCGGTTGCGGATCGAACTCGCGCGCAAACTCGATGATCTCCTCGGCCGTCACATGTTTCGGTCCGAGCGGAAACACCTGTCCCGACTGAAAATCCTCATATGTCAGTTTTGCCATATCCGCCACCGGTCTCTTCATTCCGTCCGTGCGCAATCGCACGCCAAGCGGCAATGGCGCAAGCATTTTCATGGCCGCGATGGGAAAGAGGCGCGGCGATCACCCGCCAGCACTCGCAGCCCTTGATTGCGCGCCGGCGATGTGATGAGGCTTGGCAACATCGTCACCAAGCAGGGATAGACATGAGCGATCTCAAGACCGCGCTGGAAGGCGCCACCGGCGAGGGGATTATTTCCGCGGATCAGGCGGCTCGGCTTTTGCCTTATCTGGCCGAGCGAAATATCGGCGCCAGCAACACGGTCGTCAGGAACGATCTTTCGCAACCTCGCGAGGATGATCTGGCGAATCCGCTGGAGGACAGCGAAGCGCCGCGCTTCATCCGCGGCTTTCATGACGTGCTCATCACCATCGGCATCATTGTCCTCCTCGCGGGCTTGTGGGGCCTCACCGGCTACTACGGGCCGCTGCCGGCCATCATTGTCCTGGCCGAAATCCTGGTCCGTCGCCAGCGTCTTGCGCTTCCCGCTGTCGTGCTGACGATCGCGCTGGTCTATTGGACCTTCTGGGTAACCGTGATGTATTTCGGCGCGCAAAGTGCCGGCGGCCCGGGTCTCATGACCTCTTGGATCACGATTGCGTTGCCGTTTCCGCCGCTGCTTGCGCTGTATTATTGGCGTTATCGCGTACCGCTGTCGCTGGCGATGCTGCTCTTCTCGCTGTTTACACTATTGCTGGCCGCCGTCTTCTATCTGATCGGCCTTGCCACCGGCGCCTCGAATGTCGTGCTGAATTATCCGCTGCTGTCGCTCGGCATCATGTTCGCGGCCGCGCTCGGGGCATTCGCTGTGGCGATGTGTTTCGATCTCAGCGATCCCAGCCGCAGGACGCGTCGCTCTGATGTGGCTTTCTGGCTGCATCTCGCCACGGCGCCGGCGCTGCTCTACACGGCGATCCTGCTAATATTTCAGATTCAGGCCGGTAACAGCGACACCTTTTTCTTTACCGGCATCGAGCACGGCGGCTATCCACAGGCGCTGATCATCGTCGCTGTTGTGGTGATCATGATGTTGATCGGCCTGATCATCGACAGGCGCGCTTTCGTGACTGCGGGGCTGATGTCACTCGGCGTCGCGATCGGTGCCATTCTGCGGCAGAACAATGCCGGTCTCGACAAGGTCAGCTTCATCGTGCTGATGATCGTCGGCTTGATCGTGCTGGTGATCGGTGTCGGCTGGCCGCATCTGCGCCGCACTGTCGTCCGGTTGCTGCCGGCATCCGTCCAGGGAAGGCTGCCGGCGCTCAGGTGAGGCCGGAAATCCCGTCGTGTCTTAAGTGTTGAAGCGGAAGTGGATGACGTCGCCGTCCTGGACGACATATTCCTTGCCTTCGTCGCGCGCTTTGCCGGCTTCCTTGGCACCGGTTTCGCCGTTGAAGGCGATATAATCGTCGTAGGCGATGGTGTTGGCGCGGATGAAGCCGCGTTCAAAGTCGGAATGGATGACGCCGGCGGCCTGCGGGGCCTTGGTGCCCTGTTCGATCGTCCAGGCACGCGTTTCCTTCGGGCCGACGGTGAAATAGGTGATGAGGTGCAGCAGCTTATAGCCGGCGCGGATCAGCCGGTCGAGGCCGGCTTCATCGAGGCCGAGAGCCGCGAGGAATTCCTTAGATTCCTCTTCGGGAAGCTGCGCCACTTCCGCTTCGATGGCGGCGGAAATGATCACCACTTCGGAATTCTGCTCCTTGGCCATGGCGGCGACGGCGGCCGTATATTCATTGCCGGTCGCGGCATCAGCCTCGGCAACGTTGCACACGTAGAGGACGGGGTGCGAGGTCAGAAGGTTCAGGCCCTTGAGGATGCGGGTTTCTTCGGCATCGAGCTTCGACAGCAGGGTGCGCACCGGCTTGCCTTCGTTCAACAGGTTGAGCGAGGCGTCCATGAGCGGCAGCATCGCCATGGACTCCTTGTCCTTGCCCGTAGCGCGCTTGCGCGTCTGCTCGGTGCGGCGCTCCAAGCTCTCGAGGTCGGCGAGCATCAGTTCGGTCTCGATCGTCTCGGCGTCGGCCACCGGATTGATGCGGCCTTCGACATGGGTGATGTCGCTGTCTTCGAAGCAGCGCAGCACGTGTACGATGGCGTCGACTTCGCGGATATTGGCGAGGAACTGGTTGCCCAGGCCTTCGCCCTTCGACGCGCCGCGCACCAGGCCTGCGATGTCGACGAAGGAGATGCGCGTCGGGATCAGCTCCTTCGATTTGGCGATGTCAGCTAGTTTGCGCATGCGCGGATCGGGAACCGCCACTTCACCCGTGTTCGGCTCGATCGTGCAGAAGGGATAATTCGCTGCCTGCGCCGCCGCCGTCTTGGTCAGCGCGTTGAACAGAGTGGACTTGCCGACATTCGGCAACCCGACGATACCGCATTTGAAACCCATGGCACCTTGTCCATATCTTGAAAATCTTTGCTGTGCGTATGGGCGAAGGGCCGTTGCGGGTCAAGCCTTGCGCGGAGGATGCGCCGATTTTCTGCAGAGGAGGACGCTTTAGCGATGCAGCCGATTGCGCGGGGCCTGGACATTCGGTGCTGGGTCGATGGAATTGTAGTCCACGTCGGAGTTGCCTTCTCCTCACGGTCGATTGATCTGATAACCGTCCTGAAAACGTTGTTTTCCTTGAATGACTGGTTGCAGTGCAGTATAAATTTGCTATCAGCCACAAGCCCTTTTCCCTGTCATCAACGGTGACTCCGATGAGTGACAATGATGTTGTCCTAAAACCGAAGACCAAGACGAAGCCAAAGGTCGATCGGCCGAAGCTTTATAAGATTATTCTCGTCAACGACGATTACACGCCGCGTGAATTCGTCATCATGGTGCTGAAGGCCGTCTTTCGTATGAGCGAGGAGGCCGGCTATCGCGTCATGATGACCGCCCATAAGCTCGGTACATGCGTGGTCATGGTCTGCGCCAGGGATATTGCCGAGACCAAAGCGCAGGAAGCGATCGATCTGGCAAAAAGCGCCGGCTTTCCGCTGATGTTCACCACTGAGCCGGAAGAATAGGTTGGGGGTAGAGGGATGTCAGCCCGCGACGGGACGTCGTATCTGAAATCCGGTCTTGTCCTGTGAAAAACCGCAATTGGCGTAGAAGCGCAGCGTTGCCGGCTCCTTGGAGCCCGTGAGCAGCATCGCCTTATAGCAATTCTTCTCCCACGCCGTCGCGATGGCCGTTTTGATCAGCGCCCGCGCATGGCCGCGCTGGCGGCGATCGGCATGGGTGACGACATTTTCGATCAATGCATAGGAAGCGCCACAACGCGTCAGGTTGGGGATGACGATCAGGGTAACCGAGGAAACGGCGAGGTCGCCTTCGAAGGCTGCGAAGACCGTCATGCCGGGATGAGCGAGGACCTCCGCGAAGCGGTCCTCCGCAAGCCGGGAATCCATGTTGGGATCGTCGTGGTTAAGATGGCGGTAGAGGGCCAGCAGCGCAGGCAGGTCGCCGGTGGCGGCCGGGCGGATCACAATATCTATGGCCCCGTCCGTTGCTGCCGCCGCCATTCAATCGTCCTTCTTGCCGAACATTCGCTTCAGCATCTCGGCCATCGGGCCACTCTCAGGCATCCGCGGCTGGCTATGATTGCGAGCTTGATGGATGTGTGATTTTGCCACGGCCTTCTTTTCCGGCTTCGGCGTCTCCTCTTCCGCCTTGCCGCCCAGGGCAAGCGCGATCTTGTTCATGAGCTGCGAATCTTCGCCGCGCACCAGCATGTCGGCATTGTCGGCGAGAGCGTCGAACAGCGGCTCCAGCCAGCTTTGGTCGGCTTTGGCGAAGTCGCCGAGCACATGATTGTGCACGAGCTCCTTGACGCCGGGATGACCGATGCCGAGACGCAGCCGGCGATATTCCCGGCCGCAATGGGCATCGATCGACTTGATGCCGTTATGGCCGTTATGGCCGCCGCCGGTCTTCAACCGTGCCTTGCCGGCAGGCAGATCGAGTTCGTCATAGATGACGACGAGGTCGGAGGGCTCCAGCTTGTAGAAGCGCATGGCCTCGCCGACGGATTCACCCGAGAGGTTCATGAAGGTCTGTGGCTTGATCAGCAGAACTTTTTGGCCGCCAAGCTCGCCTTCCGCGATTTCCGCCCTGAATTTCTTCGACCAGGGCGAAAAGCTGTGGCGGCGATGGATCGCGTCCACGGCCATGAAGCCGATATTATGACGGTTGTCCTGATATTTGGCGCCGGGATTGCCGAGACCCGCGATAAGAAGCATTGCGCTTCACCTCTTGGAAAATGCTGATGCCCTTCACGACAGCGAATTGACGGCAAAGTCAAGGCGGCAATCTTGTCAGTTACCGAGGTGCAGCCCGTACTTCAAAAATATTTGCCTCTGCGTGCCGTTGGCGATCAAGCTATCGAGCTCGGTCTGCATCTTCTTCAGCAGATCGTCCGGGAAATCCTTCTGGCAGGCTATGCCCATCGGCTGTGCGGAGAGAACGGCGACCTCTTCTACCGCATTGCCATCCTTCTTCAGCTTGTCGAAATAGATTTCGGATATCGGCATCAAGTCGATGCGGTCACTCATCAGCTTCTTCAGCGTAGCTCTGAAGTCGCTAGCGATATCGATCCGCGTAAAGTTGGCTTGCCGCAACGTCGTCTCGGTATAATCTTCTCGCCATGTGCCGACGACGTAGTGCCGGGCGTCATCGAGCGTGGTGGCTGTGACGCTGGATCCGGTATGCTTGATCAGGATGTTGCGATCGATCAGCAGCGGCTGGACCCATTTGAACAGTTTGTCGCGAGCGTCATTGTGAGCGGTGGCAAAGACGCAGGTCATCGGGGTCGTCTGCGCCTGACTATAGGCTCGAGCCCAAGGCATCACGTCTATCGAATAGTCGACGCCTATATCGCTCATTATCTTTTCCACCTGTTCGACAGTCGCGCCGACGGGGGTTTTGCCGTCACGATAGTTGAAGGGGGGATATTCTTCGGTGGTAAAATTGACGGTATCGGCGTGGGCTATGATAGGGAAGCTGAGCGAGGACAGGCTGAAAAATACCGAGAGCAGCAGTTTTCGCATGTGTTTCCTCGTCTCGCTATGATGCTTGCGCCACAGGGGTGAGGTAATCAGCTCGCGGTCCGGCAAGCGTCTTCACGAGATCGTTCGGATGCTGCGGCCGGTGGAAAAGATAGCCCTGGCCATAATCGAGACCCATGGCGCGCAGGGTTGCGCACTCTTCCTCGGTCTCGATGCCTTCTGCAATAACGGTGCAGTTCATCTTGTGCGACAACGTTGTGATGCTTTCGACCAGCATGCGGCTCTTGGCGCTGACGTCGGAGGCGGTATCGTTGATTGCACGGATGAAGGATTGGTCGATCTTGATGATGTCGACCGGGAAACGGTTGATATAGCTCAGCGACGAGTAGCCGGTACCGAAGTCGTCGAGCGCGATACGGCAGCCATAGCGGCAGATCTCGTTGATGACCGTGCGCGTCTCCGGATTGTCGTCCATCAACACGGCTTCGGTGATTTCGACGACGATACGCTCCGGGCGGATATCGTGGCGGGAGAGCAGGGCGGCGATGCGCACCGGTAGTCCGGACTCGAATTGCAGCGGCGAGAAATTGATAGCGAGATAGGTGTCCTGCATGCCGTCGAGGTGCGAGAGGCGGGCGAAGTGAGAGATCGCCTTTTCCATAATGCGGTTGCCGATGCGCACGATCGAGCCGGTCTCCTCGGCGACGTCGATGATCCGGGCCGGCGGCAGGATGCCCTTCTGCGGATGGTGCAGCCGCATCAGCGCTTCGAAGCCGGCAATGGAGCGATCGTCGATATTGACGATCGGCTGCAGGTGCGCTTCGAACCAGTCGTCGCTCAAGCCGCTTTCGATGTAGCTCTCCAGCTCGGCACGGCGACGGGAATCGTCCAGCATGCTGTTATCGAAGATCTGCGCGCCATTCTTGCCGTCGCGCTTCTTGGCATACATCGCTATATCGGATTTCAGCAGTAGCTCCGCGGCATTGGCGGCATGGCGCGGATAAATGGCGATGCCGATGCTGGCGCTAAGGCGGGCGTCGCCACCGAAAGGCGTATCGAAGACTTCAGCAATGCGCGCCGCCATATCGAACGCCCTTTTCTCAGCGTCTTCGGCAAGCAGAAGGATGGCGAATTCGTCGCCACCGAGGCGGGCAGCGATGTCGCCCGGCACCAATCGTGCCTGCATGCGCGAAACCAGTTCGCGGAGCGCCGCGTCGCCGGCGGCATGACCCATATTGTCGTTGATCCATTTGAAGCGGTCGAGATCGACGAACAGGCAGGCGAGTTCGCGTTTGCGCAAATCCGCCTCGTTGATCTTGGCATCGAGCGCCGTCTCGAAGCCCTGACGGTTCAGCAGGCCGGTCAGGTGATCCGTGATCGCCTGGCGCAGGTTTCGGTCTTCGGATTGCTTGAGGTCGGTGACATCGGTCATGACCGAGAGCGAAAGGCCATCCTGGATCGCCGTCGTCTCGAGGATCAGCACATCCATGACCCGGTCATCCCGGCAAAGGAATTTCACTGTGACGTCGAGACGGGCGGCACTGTCCGGACGGCTGCGCTTGCGTTCGGTGTATTTCTCGCGAGATTCCGGCAGGACCAGGCTTGCAAACTTGCATCCAAGCACGTCGGATCGAGCGTAACCCGTGGCGGCCAACCAATAATCGCTGACGGCGGCGATGCAATCGTCCTTGTCGAGCGAGAACAGCATGGCCGGCGTCAGATTATAGGTGTCGGTGGCGCGACGGTGGGCAAGCTTCAGTTCGGTTTCCTCCCGCTCCAGCTTGCTCTGCATGTCGTTGAAGCTGCGCGCGAGACGCCCCATTTCGTCGTTCGACTGCCAATCGACATGATGGCGCGAGCCGAGCCGCCGGGTCGCTTCGATGGCATGGGTCAGCCGCATGAGCGGCTGAATGACGAAGATGCGATTGCCGATGAGGGCAGCGCCGAAAACGGTCAATACGGCGAAGATGAAGATCGAGATGAAGACGATCTCCTCATTCTTCAAGCCGTCGAAGAGGCCGAGCGCCGGGTAATAGACGGTGATGGTGCCGAGATTTCTCGCGCCGTCCACGCCGTTGTAGATGATTGGCCGGGCGATGGACTCCAGCAGGCCCTTGTAGGACCTCGGGATGGTTGATTGGGTAACATCGAGCTGGCCGGAGAGGTCGCGGACATTAACCTTGACGATTGCGCCCTCCGCGACCGTCGTTGCACTGATCTGGGTGACGCTGTCTTCGTCGAGGTCCCATAGCGGTTTCGCCAGCGCCTGGGCGTTGGCGACGAGCAGGACGGAAATATGGTCTTTGATTTCCTTTTCAGCGCGCTCTGACGAAAGAAAAAGGAATAACACGAAGAGCGGCGCGACGAAAATCAGCAGCGCGCCGCAGACGATCGCGAAAAACCTGTTTTCGACGGAATGGCTCATAGTTCCGCTTGCTCCCCAGTCGTAGACCGGCTGATCTTGGGGTTGGCCGTTCTCTACAACTCTTCGGCGTAAACTTTCACGAATGTGTTAAATGTTGCTGAAACCGTGGGGTTAATGGATTTAAATCGAGTATTGATTTCAGGAATTTTTAGATTTCTTACTGCTTTTATTAGAATCTATACATGAAAAACCCGCCATCCCCTTGAGGGGAGGCGGGTCTGACTGCGTCGCGATGAAGACGGCGATTAAGCGCCGGCTTCTTCTTCGCCGCTTTCTTCCGAAAGACCTGCAGCCGGAGCGACGATCGTTGCGATCGTGAAGTCGCGGTCGGTGATGACCGGGGACACGCCCTTCGGCAAGGTCACATCCGAGATGTGAATGCTGTCGCCGCTCTTGCGATCGGACAGGTCAACAGTGAAGAATTCCGGGATCGCATCGGCGGGGCAGTGGACTTCGACTTCGTGGCGAACGATGTTCAGCACGCCGCCAGCCTTGAGGCCCGGGGACTTTTCGTTGTTCACGAAGTGAACCGGGATATCGACGGTCACCTGGGTATTGCCGGAGACGCGCAGGAAATCGACGTGGACCGTGAAGTCGCGGACCGG
The DNA here is from genome assembly GCF_014193655.1 of Rhizobium sp. BK313. Lineage (GTDB taxonomy): Bacteria > Pseudomonadota > Alphaproteobacteria > Rhizobiales > Rhizobiaceae > Rhizobium. Next base: position 479,262 of record NZ_JACHZQ010000001.1, read on the forward strand.
ATCGAGCTGGTAGTCCTTCGGCAGAACCTTGATCTTCTTGCCGTCGACGTCGATCGTCGCGATCGTGGTGAGGAAACCACCGGCATGAATGCGCTTCGTCACCTCATTGGTGTTGAGAGTGATCGAAATGGGGGCCTGCTTGTCACCATAGATGACAGCGGGAATGAAACCGTTGCGGCGAAGTTCACGGGCGGACCCCTTACCAACCCGTTCGCGCGCCTCGGCCTTGAGCTCGTAGCTTTCGTGGCTCATGGCTATTCCTTTCGAGGTTATTTGGAGAGTTCATCCGATCATAGGCATACCTGGATCGATTGAACTGGAGGAGAGCAAGCCCTGCCTCATCCGCGTTGCCTCCAAGGGTGTCTACGCGGACGCGTGGCGTATAATACAAAGAGGCCGACGGCGCAAGCATCTCCGGAGAAAGCGCATCTGTGATGACTTTGCAACTCATGGTAAAGAGCCGACGATGCTATTTCTATCAATGGCTTGACATATACTGTCGGCCTCTTCAACAGTCGACTCCAATCGATCAGCGTCAAAGGGAGAGGTCGGGTATGCGCCCCAAGGCTATCGCCGCCGCCGCAGTTTTTTCTATCGGTCTCGCTGGTGTTTCGCAGGCGGCCGACGTCAATGAGCAGGGCGCCAGGGAGTTGCGCAATATCCTGACGCATTCGCTCTCGCACGATCTCGCCCGCAGCGGTTTCGTCGCCGTCAAACCCGCGGGAGATCAATATGAGATTACCTACGATCTCGCGAAATTCTTCGACAAGATCAATTCCGGCGCGCTTTCGGTTACCGGCCTGAAGCCGCTGTCATTGTTTGCACAGCCGGTTGACCAAGGCAGGTGGCATCTCAAGGGCGACAATAGCCTCGACGTTTCGGTTCATTCGCCAGCATCCGACCTCACCTATTCGGTTGCATCCAGCTCCGTCGACGGCATTTTCGACCCGACGATCGAAGTGATGCGATCGATGGAGGTGAAGAGCAGTGGCGCCAAGTTCTCCAGTATCGGCAGCGGCAGAAATAGCGGGCATAGGATAGATGCCACGATCGATAGTGCATCATTCACCCATGCGGTGACTGACAGCAGCGAGGCCGGCAAAGTGGATCTGCAATCGCAGGGCACGCTGCAGCATCTCAGCGAACAAGTCGCCGCGCCCGGTGCCCCATCCGTCAATCTGAGTGCCGACAGCATCGATGTCAAAGTGACCGCGACGAGCTTGCCGGTGAAGGAGCTGCGTGAACTCGTCCGCTTCTTCATTCAGCACATCAAGGCCAAACAATTGTCGGAAAGCGGCAGCGAGAAGTTCGAGGAACTGGTGCGCCGCGCCTTACCGGTATTTGGTTCGCTGAACGAGACGGTGACGCTGAACAACGCGCTTGTGGAGACCGATAGAGGGAAAGTTGGCGTCAAAACGCTGGACTACAGTTTCAGGATGGATGGCCTGACCAAGGCCTCAAACATCAATTTTGGCCTGCGGGCCGAGCATTTCACACCGGACGCGGACCTTATTCCGCCCGCTTATGCGGCCTTCCTGCCAGAGACGGTCGATGTGCAGCTCGGGATTCCCAACGTCAATTTCGAAGGTCTTATCGACACGGCTCTGGAAGCGGTGACCGCGCGCGCGACGCCGGTCTCTGGCGAAGCATTGAAGCGCATCATGTTCCCGAGCGGCTATGGGACCCTTGAATTCCCGAGAATCAGCGTGGCTTCCGGCGTCTACGACGTCGAGGTCTCCGGCGCGTTGAAGGGCTCCACGAAGCATCACCCAAGCTACTCGCTGCAGGCGACGATCCTCGCCCGCAATTTCGACAGGACGGTCGCCGCCATTCAGGATGCTGCAAAGACGGAGCCGCAACTCAACAGCGTTTCCTTCAGCCTGATCGCCGCCAAGGGCTTTGCCAAGACCGATCCGGACGGCCGCCTGCGCTGGGATGTCACGATGGATGAGGATCGGACCGTCACGGTGAACGGGCAGGTGATGAAGGGGCTTTGAGGCCACGTCCGACTTGCTGGCCGGCGCGTGAGCGGCGTCATCATTCAATTGAGAATCATGTTTAGGGTTTTCCCGCTTTCAAACTATTTTTCCTAGCATCATGGGGGAGTGAATTATGCGTTTTAAGGCAGTTGCTGCCGCAGCGGTTTTCGCCGTTGGTCTGGCCGGCGCCTCGCAGGCGGCTGACGTCAATGAGCAGGGGGCCAGGGACCTGCTTGGCAACCTAACGCATTTCCTACCCGACGATCTCGTCAAGAGCGGGTTCATTGCAGTGACGCCGGCGGGCGGCCACTATGAAGTCACCTACGACCTGCAGAAACTCTTCGACAAGTTGAACGTCACCGGTTTCGACATTACCGGGCTCAAGCCGCTCATGGCTCTTGCGACGCCGCAGGATAGCGGCCTGTGGAATATCGAAGGCAATAACGCGATCGACGTAACGGCGCGCTCGAAGCCGGGCAGCGGCCCCGACGTCGAGTTTCGTTATGCGCTGGCGTCATCCAGCTTCGCGGGGGTCTTCGACCCTGCCATCCACTATGTTCGCTCGATGGACGTGAAGGGCAGCGGCATCACGCTCGCTACCAAGACCACCGACAACGGTGTGCAGAAGAACGACATCGCGATCGATGGTGCCAGCTACACGCTCTCCTCGTCCAGCAGCGGCGAGCCGGACAAGCTCGACCTGCAGATGACCGGCGGCTTGCAATCTTTCTACGACAAGATTTCCTCCGATACCGCGACGTTTGGCGAACTCAAGATCGGGGCGATCGATTTCAAGGCCAACGCGACCAAGCTGCCGCTGAAGGCGTTGAATGAAATCTTGCGCTTCATCTCGGACCATAAGGACACAAAAACCCTGTCCGACAGTGAGAGCGCGGCGCTCAAGGCTTTGCTGCAGAACGCGATGCCGCTTGCCGGTTCGCTTGAAGAGGCGGTATCCGCCAAAGACCTCTCCGTGACGACCCCGCTCGGCAATGGCGGGCTGCAGCAGATGGACTACTCATTCAAGGTAGCTGGACCGGCTAGCGCGATGAATGCCGATTTCGGCATGCGAGCTGAGAAGCTGACTCTAGCCTCCGGTCTAGTGCCTCAGGATTATGTCGCCTTTATTCCCGATGCCGCCGAATTGCAGATGCAATTGCCGAACCTGAATTTTACCGCGCTGATGGATGTTCTGCAGCAGACCGATTTCAACAATCCCGGGGGGACGGCACCCATGGATGACAAGTTGCAGCGGGCTATGTTTCCGGATGGAACGATGACGATCAATTTTCCGAAAATCAGTGCGGTCTCAGGCCTTTACGATATCGAAGCTTCCGGCAGCATGCGTGGCTGGTTGAACGAGAAGGACCGTGTCTCCGTGAAGATGACGGTGCTTGCGCGCGATCTCGATAAGACCATCGCCGCCGTTCAAAATGCTGCGAAGACGGAGCCGGATCTCAACCAAATGTCCTTCGGCCTGATGATGGCCAAGGGATTTGCCAAGACCGATCCGGACGGGCGCTCGCGTTGGGACGTCAGCATCGCCGACGACGAGTCCGTGACGATCAACGGACAAGTCATCAAGTAAGTCGATCTAATTTCAGAATGCAAACATGTTTGTCTTAAGGCCGCTGGCCCAGCGCTCGATTTCGCTCCTGTGGGCCGGCCAGGTGTTGGCGGCGACCGGATCCGAGTTCTATATGGTCGCCGTCGTGTGGATCGCGGCGGATTTCATTGGCCGCGACGCGGGTTATGTTTCCGCCTTGCAGTCGGGCGCGCTCCTCTTCGGCAGCCTGTTCGGCGGCATTCTGACGGATCGCTGGCGGCATAGCACGACGATGATCTCGGTGGACGTTCTGCGCGCTGTTCTCCTGCTGGTCCTGTCCGTCGCCGGATTCATGCATTTCATGAGCCTGCCGCTGTTGATGGTGCTCGCCGGATGCATTGCTTTGCTGACGGCTGCCTTCGATCCGTCATTGCAGGCAACGCTTCCCACAATCGCCATCGATCCAGACATTCGTCATGCGACCAACGGATTGTTCGACGCGACGAGGCGCATGGCCCGCATCCTCGGACCGAGCCTGATTGCACTGGTCAACGGGTTTCTGCCGAAATCGCAGTTTTTCACGGTAACGGCGGCGACATTCCTGCTTTCCGCCTTGGCGGTGTGGATGGCTGTCGCCAGATTGCCGTCCGCGCCACGCCGCCGCGAATTCTCGGGGACGGCCGCGGTGATTGACGGTGTGTTGGGTGGGTGGCGGATGGCGCGAGGCCATGCTGCCATATTGTATGGTCTATTCACGAACCTGATGGGGAACATCGCCTGGGCGATGGGCATTTTGCTCGGGATGATCCTGCACCTGCGCGAGACCAGCACCGATCCTCTGACGGATTACAGCCTGATGATGACGGCCTATGGTGTCGGCAACGTGACGACCAACCTGATCCTCAGCAACATAAAGCCGCGCCGACCAGTCGTGTGGATCATCACCGCAAAGCTCATTTTCGGCGCCGGCGTCTTCCTGCTGCCTCTGATGCATGATCGCCTGTGGCTGATGGTCGTCGCGTGCCTCGCCGCAATCAACGGTCCCTTCGAAAACCTTGCGATGCTGCATCTGATGCAAACGCGCAGCGAACCTCATCGTCTGGCCCAGATCTACCGACTGCTGATGTGTGCGATCTTCCTCGGCCTTTTCCTGGCCTATCTCATGTCGCCCAGCCTGTTTGCCTGGTTCGGCATCGGCCCATCGATCATGGGCGCCGGTGCAGCGGTCTTTGTTGCCGGGCTTATTGGAATAGGGCTGCTTGCCTGGAGGCAAAGCCATCCGGTTGACGCGAAACCTGCGTGAGAAGAGAGCCGGCTGGCCTTCAGTCAAACAGGCTCGATACCGATTCTTCCTGGCTGGTGCGGTTGATGGCTTCACCGATCAGGCTGGCGGTGCTGATGACGCGGATATTCGGGGCAGATTGCACCGCCGTCGTCGGCTGAATGGAATCGGTAATCACCAGTTCCTTCAGCTTCGAGTTTGTGACGCGGGTCACGGCGCCGCCGGAAAGAACGCCGTGGGTAATGTAGGCGGTGACGCTTGCTGCGCCTTGTGCGAGCAGGGCATCGGCCGCGTTGCAGAGCGTGCCGCCGGAATCGACGATGTCGTCGATCAGGATGCAATCCTTGCCGGCCACTTCGCCGATGATGTTCATCACTTCGGATTCGCCCGGGCGATCACGGCGCTTGTCCACGATCGCCAACAAACAGTCGAGGCGTTTGGCGAGCGCACGGGCACGCACGACACCGCCGACGTCCGGCGAAACAACCATGACGTTGCTGATGTCGTAGTTGGCCTTGATGTCACGGGTAAGCACCGGAACCGCATAGAGATTGTCGGTCGGGATATCGAAGAAGCCCTGGATCTGGCCTGCGTGCAGGTCGAGCGTGAGAACGCGGTCGGCGCCAGCCTCGGTGATCAGATTGGCCACCAGCTTGGCCGAGATCGGCGTGCGCCCGGAAGCGCGGCGATCCTGGCGGGCATAGCCGAAATAGGGGATGACTGCGGTTATGCGCCGCGCCGACGAGCGGCGCATCGCATCGATCATGATCAGCAGTTCCATCAGATGATCGTTGGTCGGAAACGACGTCGGCTGAACGACGAACACATCCTCGCCGCGCACGTTTTCCTGGATTTCAACGAAGATTTCCTGGTCCGCGAAACGCCGGACACTGGCCTTGCCTAAGGGAACATTGAGATAATTGCAGATCGCTTCGGCGAGGTGCCTGTTCGAATTCCCTGCGAAAATCTTCATTTTGGCCCGCCTGTTACCAACCTGATAGCCGCGCTTTTAACCGGCTTGGTCTCGAATGCAAGGGGCTAGAGTAAGATAGCTTTCATATTTCTGAAAAGCTTGTGGCTATCCACCGCGCGTGTCGCGCCAGGAATTGAATTCCGACATGGTTTCGGTGGCGATTTTCTGCATGACGGAGGGCGGGATGGCGGCCCATGGATCGCCGCGCTTCAGTGGCGCGCTTTCCGATCCCTGGATTCGGTGCAGGCGGGCACCGCTGTTGTCGAGGACGTCCCAGACATAGGTGACGGAAATCTGCGGTCCGTCCTCGAAGGCGGAGAGATAGCCCTTCAGGATATAGCCGGCACTGGAATCGCTCGAGCTCTTGATCGTCAGTCCGAGGGCGCGGGCCTCGGCGCCGAGCTGACGCGACAGCGGTGTGACGGCCTGGACCGGTGCACCGATGATCGGCAGGAAACGGACGCTGTTTCTATCCGTTGCCGTGGTGGGGGGAAGGGAGGCTTGCTGTTCCGGCTGTTGCTGATCGTCCTGCTGATCCTGAGCCGCTTGCTGCGGCTGTGGATCGTCGGCGAGGCGGCTGTCGGCTTCGCGCTGTTCGTCAGCGTCCGAAGCTTGCGTATCCTGCGACTGGATGGAGGCCGTCCGCGAGCCGTCGAGCGGGCGGGAGGCATAAGGATTGCGACCGCCGCTTCTCAGCGCGGCCGCCTGATCGTCGAGCGAGCCGCTGCCGCCATAGCTCTGCGGTTGGTAACCCTGCTGTTGATAACCCTGTCGTTGGTAGCTGTAGCTGTCCTGCGCGGTTTCATAATTCTGCTGGCGTTGCGGCGCGGAGGCCATACGCTCGACATCGCGTTGTGTAACCGGGCTGGAGCCGACATCGCCGATGCTCTCGGGTGGGGTCAGGGCATCTGTCGTATTGCAGGCGGCGAGCGCAAAGCAGAAACCAACGGAAATCAACGTTGTCCTGACCAGTCCCATTTGCGCGATCCTTTCCTTCGACGGTCTCCCCGTTCAGGATCGCTATTTTACGCTGCTAACGGTTAAGAAATTCGAGCTGATGGCGCGACAAAGGTTTCGGAGCCTGGGATGTCGTCAGATAGGTTTGGCCGAGCGTCATAGCGGTGCCGGTGTCCGAGTCCATGATAATCATGTGCACGAAGAGCGACATGCCCTCTTCGATCTCCCGCGGGTTGCCGACATGGAACATTTGGTGCTCCATCCAGGAGGGCGAGAAGCGCGCACCGAGCGAATAGCCGCATGCGTTCAGCCGGTGGCGGGCAAGGCCGCGCTCGTCCATGATCTTGGCGTGCATATCAAAGACGTCGCCGAAGGTATGGCCGGGCTTCAGCACGGTTTCGATCGCCTGGATGGTTTCGAGGCAGGCGTTGTAGAGTTCGCGGTGGCGATGACTGGGGGTGCCGACGACGACGGTGCGCATCATGGCGGCGTGGTAGTGGGCATAGGCGCCGGCCCATTCAAGGGTTAGCTGGTCATTGACATCCAGCTTGCGGCGCCCGGCCTTATAGCGGCAGAGCAGGGCCTCGGCGCCGGAGCCGATGATGAATTCGTTGGCGGGATAATCGCCGCCGCCGGAAAAGATCGCGCCTTGCATGGCGGCAAGGATATCGGCTTCGTCGGCGCCGGGTTTGATCAGAGCGAGCGCTGCGTCCAGCGCATCGTCGGCGAGCACGGCGGCGCGTTCGACATAGGCGATCTCGGTCGGGCTTTTGACGAGGCGCAGACGGCTGACGAGGTAGGACGCGTCGACGATCTGGCCGAAGGTGGATATCTGGCTGTCGAGCAGGCGGGCGACGCGGCCGGTCATGCCATGGGTATCGTATTCGACGCCGATACGGGCGCCGAGGAGATCGAGCTCCACCAGCAATTCCTTGAGATCAAGCGTCGGATCGGCGTTGACGCGGTCGACCCAGATGCGGATGTCGGATATGACCGACGTGAGCTGTGCCTGACGAAGATCGGCCGAGCGGGTGAGCAGCACCATCGTACCGTCAGCCTTTACCACCAGCGTTTGGAAGAAGCAGTAGCCGAACGTATCGTAACCGGTCAGCCAGAACATGCTTTCCTGCGCGAAGAGCAGCATGGCGTCGAGCTTCTCCTCCTGCATTTTCGCAAGGAGGCGGGCCAGGCGAGCAGCGAATTCGCTGCGTGCGAAATGCAGGGCCATTTAAAACGTCTCCTCGATGGCAATGGCGGAAATCTGCCTGCCGTAATCCGGCTCCTTCGCATGGGTGGTGCGGCGATAGGAGAAGAAGCGGTCGGGATCGGGGTAGGTACAGAGATTAAGGTTTTCGGCAGTTACGCCCGCCTTGTACAGGCGGTCGATCGTCAGACCCGGTAAGTCGAACATCGCGTGGCCGACCCGCTTGGACGGAATGAAATACCTGGCGTAGTCAGGGTCGTAGGCGACGAAGCGGTCGACGAATTCCGGACCGACCTCGTAGCTCGCCTGGCTGATCGAGGGGCCGAGGCAGGCGGTGATCATTTCCCGCTTGGCACCGAGCGCGACCATCGCTTCGATGGTGTTTTCCAGGACGCCGGTCAGCGCCCCCTTCCAGCCGGCATGGGCGGCGCCTACCACCCGGTTTTCAGGATCGGCGAAGAGGATCGGGCCGCAATCGGCGGCGAGCACGCCAAGCGCTATCCCCGGCGTCGCCGTCACCATGGCGTCGGCTTGCGGGCGAGTGCCGTCATAATTCGCGTCGACGGCTATCACGTCGGGCGAGTGGACTTGATGCACGGTCGCAAGCCGTTCCACCGGCAGGCCGAACCAGCCGGCGACCCGGCGACGGTTTTCCTGGACATGCTCCCGATTGTCGTGGGAACCGAGGCCGACGTTCAATCCGCGATAGAGGCCCTCTGAAACACCGCCGTCACGGGTGAAATAGCCATGGCGAATGCCGGCGCTTTTGGCGGCGCTCAGCAGCGTGCTTTCGATCGGAGTCGGCAATGCTGCGTCCCTTGATGTGTTCTTTCGTGATGAAATAACGCCTCTGTGGCGAAGCGGTTCGATTTGAGCGGGATGTTGGCCCAGCCATGCGCGCTCTGTCAATCCGCGGAGATCAACACTGTTGTTCAGCGGATGGGACGAAAGGGCAGAAGATCGATCGCTGGACTGGAGACTGCCAGTACCTTGAAAAGCTCGCCCATCTTGCCTTCGCCGGCGCCCGCAAGACGTTCGACGGCGGCACGGATGCCATCTTGTGTTGCGGCGTCATGGTCGCGCCCAAGCGCCGCGGCTCGCTCCAGCAGCCCAAGCCCGATAAGAAAATCGCCCTGATGGCAGCATCCGTTGATATGCAGTCCGGACGCAACAGCGGTTTCGGCCAGATGCTGGAAATCGACATGGCTGGTGAGATCCGCTTCGCCCGGGTGCTCCAGCGGCGGGTCGTATTCATGCATGCGCACGGCCTGCAGCGTATCGCCGAAACTCGTCGCCATGTGGCCGTAATCGATGGTGAGCATCGTGCCGCCATGGGTGGCAAGCCGGTCGCAGATCGTCGTCATCACCGCCTGGCGGGCAGGGGCGAACTCGAAGATCGTGCCGACCGGAGGAAGCGGCCCGTCTGGAAGAAGCGCGGGGTCCAAGCTTGCGACGCCGGCCGCGAACGTCAAGTCGTCATTGGCGTCGAGCCCGACCGTGCGTTCGCGAAAACCGTTGGCGGTGCGGACGAACTGGCGGATGGGAATAGCGTCGAACAACTCATTGGCAGCAAGCAAAGTGAAACCCGCCGGCACGTCATCGAAGTCCGAATGCCAGGAAACCTTGTCGCCGTGGATCTCAAGCGTCTGGCGCTGGAAGCCCTGCAGGCGCTCGCTGGTTTCAACCAGATGCACGCTCATCGCGTTATAGAGAGGCGGGGCCAGCTTTTCGATGACGCGCAGCATATCCGCCATCATCGTACCGCGGCCGGGGCCGATTTCGACGAGGCGTACATCGGCGGGTGTGCCGTGGCGCTGCCAGGCATGCACCATGAAGACGCCGATCATCTCGCCGAAGAGCTGGCTGATTTCGGGCGCGGTGACGAAATCCCCGACACGCCCGAAAGGTTCACGCGTCTTGTAGTAACCATGCTGCGGGTCGGCGAGGCAGAGTGAGAAATAGTCGGTGATGCTGACCGGTCCGTTGGTGCGGATGATGGCTTTGATTTTTTCCCCGAGCGCGGTCGTCATCGTTTGGTCTCGCTAAAGCATGGTCCCGAAAAATGTGAGGCGGCTTTCGGGAAGATCATGCGACATTAAACCCAGAGTTCAAGCCGTCTGCCTGGCTGCAACGTGGCGGGCCCGGATGACGGCCCACAGGCCGACCGCGACCATCGGCAGGGAGAGCACCATGCCCATGGTCAGCCAGTTCGTGCCAAGGAGATAGCCGAGCTGTTCGTCAGGCTGGCGGAAGAATTCGACAAAAATGCGCGAGAAGGCATAGCCGATGACGAAGACGCCGCTGACGGTGCCGGGTTTCTTCAACGCCAACGCCCAGCGCGTGAGGATGAAGAGGACGACGAAGAGGACGATGCCCTCGATGCCGGCTTCGTAAAGCTGGCTCGGATGGCGCGGATCAAGGCCGGCAGGGCAGACGCCCTCGTGAGCGGCGATGACATGCGGGCTGCAGAAAACCATCGCCCAGGGCACGTCGGTAGTTCGGCCCCAGAGTTCGCCATTGATGAAATTGGCGATGCGGCCGAAGAAAAGCCCCACGGGGGCGACGGCGGCTACGATATCGAACAGGCTCCAGACCGGGATCTTGTTGCGATTGGCGAACAAGATCATAGCGATGGTGGTGCCGATTAATCCACCGTGGAAGGACATGCCGCCATTCCAGACCTCGATGGCGCGGATCGGATTGGCGAGCACGGGATCGAGATCATAGAACAGGATATAGCCGATGCGACCGCCAAGCACGATGCCGAAGGCGACCCAGAGAATGAAGTCGTCCAGATGCGCACGCGTCAACGGTGCGGTGTCGTTCAGCCAAAGCTTGCCATTGTCGACCAGCCGCCTTGCGTAGAACCAGCCGAGCAGGATGCCCGCGACATAGGCAAGACCGTACCAGTGGACCGACAGCGGACCGAGCGAAAAGGCGATCGGATCGATATCAGGAAACGGTAGGATGGCGGCAAGGTTGGCGGATGTCAGCAAGATTCTCGGGTCCGTTAGAGCATGATTCCCAAAACTATGATGCAGTTTTTGGATAAGAGCATGCTAAATCCAGTGTGCGCGGAACATGGCGTTCGGTATTGAAACGGTCAAGTCGATTATTCGTGTGTCTCTCGCCGCGGGTCAGGTTGTCCCGTTCTATCTCAATTTGCTTGCATCGGACCCTGGGAAATCTTACCTCAGACCTATCTGGCCCCTATATGAAGCCGTCCATTTTTCGGGGCCGACGGCCGCAAGGAGACCACTATGAGCACTGGACCGAACCGTATCTTGGACGAATTCGCCAAGCTGATGACCGATGCCGCCGGTGCTGCCCAGGGCGTGCGCCGAGAGATCGAAACAGCGGTCAATGCCCAGGCCGAGCGTTGGCTGAACAGCCTCGATATAGTCAAGCGTGAGGAGTTCGAAGCCGTTCGCGAAATGGCGATCAAGGCGCGGGATGAAAACGAAGCGCTGCTCGCCAGAATCGAGGCGTTGGAAGCGCGTCTTTCCTCCGAAGGCAAATAATCGCGATTCATTTTGCGAGAAATCGGCGCGGCACGCATCTGCCGCGCATTTTTCCTCTAAAATTTTCGGTGGTTTTTCCACCTGTGGACACAGGCAAAAAAGCCAATCGCCAGAGTCAGTTATGACTCCCTTCTGAATAGACATCGGAAGAGCTTTCCACAGCGCCCTTCGCCAAAATCTCTGATGAGGGGCTGGCATGCCGGGCATGCCGCTATACACTGATTTTAAATGATGATTCGAAACGGACTTGGTAAGCTCCGGACAGGGTGGATGCGTTAGTCTGGCAGCCGTTCAACATCATCCCGAGGATGTCTCCGGAGTAAAAACTGTTTGCGTTCTTTCAGTGTTCGAACACAAGGAAGCTGCATTCGTTCCGGTCAAGAAGGTGCTGCATGAGCCTTATGGAAATGGAAGTCGAACGACAATCGAATCCGGTCGATATGATCGAATTCGTGGCCGCCAATAATGACTGGTCGTTCGAGCGATCCGGCGAGGATGAAATCGCCATGACCGTCGAAGGTCGATGGACCGATTACCATGTCTCCTTCTCCTGGATGGAGGAGTTCGAGGCGCTGCACATTGCCTGCGCCTTCGACATTAAGGTGCCGGAGATTCGCGTCAACGAGGTCATCAAGCTGCTGTCCTGCATCAACGGTCAGGTGCTAATGGGACATTTCGATCTGTGGCGGCAGGAGGATATCGTGATCTTCCGGCAGTCGCTACTGCTCTCCGGCGGCGCCGAGCCAACCAATCGGCAGGTGGAAGTGCTGCTGTCCAACGCTCTTGACACCTGCGAAGCTTACTATCAGGCTTTCCAATTTGTAGTGTGGTCCGGCCTTGACGCAAATCGCGCCATGGAGGCCGTGCTTTTCGAAACCGTAGGCGAAGCCTGATATGGCAACAGAGGCATCCTCGAGCGCTTTTGCATCCTCCGACCCCATCATCTTGATCGGGGCCGGGAACATGGGCGGCGCTCTGTTGACGGGTTGGCTGAAAAGCGGTGTGCCGGGTTCTTCGGTGACCGTCGTCGATCCCAAGCCGTCCGAGGCGATGCTGAAGTTGATCGCCGACGCGGGCGCAAGCCATGTCACCGGTGTTCCTACTGACGTCACCGCCGGCGTTCTCTTCATTGCCGTCAAGCCACAAGTTATGGAAGCGGTATTGCCGCCGTTCAAGGCGGCGATTGGACCGAAAACGGTGGTAGTGTCGATCGCTGCCGGCAGGACGCTCGCTTTCCTTGAGAAACACCTGGGTAGAACTGCGATGGTGCGCGCCATGCCGAACACGCCCGCCATGGTCGGTCGGGGGGTCACCGGTGCGTTTGCCAATGCAGAGGTCGGCGAGCGCCAGCGGCAGTTGGTGCAAAATCTCTTGAAGGTGTCCGGTCCGGTCGAATGGGTGCCGGAGGAAGCCGATATCGATTCCGTGACGGCCGTCTCCGGCAGCGGACCGGCCTATGTTTTTTATCTCGTCGAGTGCATGGCGGAGGCGGGCCGGAAGCTTGGCCTGCAGGCGGACCTCGCCATGCGACTCGCACGGGAAACTGTCGCGGGGGCTGGTGAATTGTTGCATCAGTCCCCCGATGACGCCTCGCGCCTGCGTCAGAATGTAACCTCTCCCGGCGGCACCACCGCCGCTGCCCTTGCCATTCTGATGGCGGAAGACGGCATGCAGCCTCTGTTCGACGAGGCGCTGGAGGCAGCGCGCAAGCGCGCGCAGGAACTGGCCGGTTAAGTTTCCCAGTATTAAGAGGGAGTGCGTATGGCGGAAGAGATCACCTACGGCGATTTTGAGCGCGTGGATATCCGCGTCGGCACGATCATCGAGGCGGAGCCTTTTCCGGAAGCACGCAAGCCGGCCTTCAAGTTGAAGATCGATTTCGGACCGGAGATCGGCATCAAGCGCTCATCGGCGCAGATCACCGTGCACTACACACTGGAATCCCTCATCGGCCGTCAGGTCCTAGGTGTCGTCAATTTTCCGCCGCGCCAGATCGGTCCCGTCCGCTCCGAAGTGCTCACTCTCGGCTTCGAGGATGAAGCGGGCGCGATCGTGCTTGCGGCTGTGACGCAGCCGGTGCCGAACGGCAAGAAGATGATGTAGTTCAACGGTGTATTGCCGTTAGTGAATATCCCGTGACACCGGATCGGTCAGACTGAAATCCAAAAATTCAGCCTCGAAACCTTCGCGCTGCGGGGAGCAGAAGGCCGGGCCGACGGAGACCTCTTCGAGAGCCGGATCAAACCAGGCGAGCCGGGCCATGCGCCACTCGGTCATCTTGTCGGTGCGATATTGGATGAAAAGCGCGTCGCCGTTGCGCGTCACCCGCACAGATAGGGCGTCGAACTCATGATCGAGCCGGAAGGCGGACCAGTCGGAATTGCCGTTGGTGACCACCACGCTGAAATGTTTGGCGCCGTCGGTATATTCGATCCCGCATTTCATCCAATGGGTGGCGTCATGGCGGACCATCAGGCCGGCCTGGTCGTAGAGTTCGCGGTAGTGTCCGATGAAGGTGATCTCGGCGGTGAAGTCGCCAAGGCGTTGGCGACCGAGGAAATGGCCGTCGTCGCGGTGGAAGCCGTAATAGGTTCCCTGCCAGAAGTCGGTCTTGTCGCCGGAGCGGACGATGAGCCGGCCGTTGTTCATTTCCCAGGCCGGCGGTAGATTCAGCCAATGCATGTCGTTGATGTCGATCGGCATGCGGCGTCCCCTCTTAGGCTGGAATGCGGATGGTGGCGCGCAGGCCACCCTGTGGACTGTCGCCAAGCGTGACGTTGCCGCCATGGCTGCGGGCAATGTCGCGGGCGATGGCAAGGCCGAGGCCTGTGCCGGAATTGTCGAGATTGCGGGCCTCGTCCAGCCGGAAGAACGGCTTGAATACATCTTCGCGCGCTTTGACGGGAATGCCCGGGCCATCGTCATCGAAAATGATCGTCAGCCATCTGGTGCTGTGCTTGGCCTCGATGTGGAGCGTGTGTGCGTAGCGGCGGGCATTGGAGGCAAGGTTCGTCACCAGCCGCGTAAAGGCGTTCGGCCGGACGGAGATTTCGTTGTCGCCCTCGATGGAAAAAGTCATGGATTTTCCGTGCAGCGAGAAGTCCTGTTCGACCTTGTCGAGGATATCGCTGAGCCGGAGCTTGCCGACATCCTCTTCCGCCTCGCCGCGGGCGAAGGCCATATAGCCCTCCAGCATGCTCTGCATGTCCTCGACGTCCTCATTGAGGCCGACGAGATCGGGACTATCACCAACGAGGGCGAGCTGCAGTTTGAAGCGGGTGAGCACGGTACGCAGGTCGTGGCTAACACCGGAGAGCATCGCCGTGCGCTGCTCGATCTGCCGCTCGATGCGCTCGCGCATCAGAATGAAGGCGAGGCCTGCACGGCGGACTTCATCGGCGCCGCGCGGCGAATAGTCGTCCCGCCGCTGGCCTTTGCCGAAGCTTTCCGCGGCCTGCGCCAGCGCCAGGATCGGACGGATCTGGCCGCGCAGAAACAACACGGCAATCCCGATCAGCACCAGCGATGTGCCGACCATCCAGAGAATGAAGATATGCGTATTCGAGGCGTAGGTCTGGCTGCGCTTGGCAAAGACGCGCAGCACCTTGTCCGGCAGCTTGATGCGAATTTCGACAAGGCTGGAATTGCCGACTGTGTCGATCCAGAAGGGCAGGTTGATCTGGTCGCGGATTTCGTCGCTCAAGATGCCGTCGAGAATCGAGAAGAACGGCTTCTCGCGCGGCGGAGGCAGCTCACCCTTCGGCTCGATCGAGATAGAGAGGTCGAGCTTTTGCCGGGCCATCTGCGTGACTTCGGAATAGTCGGCGTCTTGCGGATAGGTTTGGATAATATCGATGATGGCGGCGATGTCGCGAGTAGTGGCCATTGACAGGCGTTGCGTCACCATCTGCCAGTGGCGTTCCATGAAGACGATGGTCACGACCGCCTGCAGGATGATCATCGGCAGGATGAAGATCAACAGCGTGCGTGCGTAGATGCCGGTCGGCAGCCGCCGGCGCAACCAGCGAGAAAACCAGCGAAGACCATTGGAGGGCGTGTGCTCCTGATCGCGCCTGATCGAGTCGAATGTCACCATCGCCGCTGATCCCTGGGAGTTGATATTAGTCTATGCTCAGGCGGTAGCCGATGCCGCGCACGGTCTGCAGCCAGACAGGGTTGGCAGGGTCGTCCTCGATCTTGCGGCGCAAACGGTTGATCTGCACGTCGATGGTGCGCTCGCCGACTTCGGCATCGTTACCGATCAACTCGTGGCGGGGGATGGTGTCGCCGGCGCGCTTGGCAAAGAGCAGCATGATTTCCTGCTCCCGGTCAGTCAGGCGGATGAGCTCCGAGGCCTTCTTCAGCTCCTTGCGGGTCAGGGAGAAAGTATAAGGCCCGAACATCACCTGTTCGATCTTCGGCGCGTCGGCCGGCGCGTTGCGTCGGAGGATATTGTTGATGCGCAGCACGAGTTCGCGAGGGTCGAAGGGTTTCGGCAGATAATCGTCGGCGCCGGCTTCCAGCCCCGCGATACGGGCTTCCGACTCGGCAAGGGCGGTCAGCATGATGATCGGAATGTTCTTGATGGCTCGAAGGCTCGCCGTCAGCGAGATGCCGGATTCGCCAGGCATCATAACGTCCATGATGATCAGGTCGAAATCGAGCCCTTCGAGCTTGCGGCGGGCCTCGGAGCCATCGGCAGCGGTCGTCACCCGGTATCCCTTTTCCATGAGATAACGGTTGAGTAGGGCGCGGATACGCGTGTCGTCATCCACGACCAGGAGGTGCGCTGCATCGTCCGAAATTGCTGTTTTTGTCGTCATTCAATCCGTCTCGATCTTGTTCTATCTGTTTGATTGAGATGATCTTATCCGAGATCCGGTTCGCGGTTCTTCGGTTCGGGATCATGTCTCAGTCCTGCATTCCCCTCAGGAACCGTTTGACGCTTTCGCGCGTCGCATCAGACGCGCCTTCGAATGCCCGTTCAATACGGCGCGATTGCGGCTCCGCCAGCGCCAATGCCAAATCGCGGCCGGCTTGCGTCGGGTAGAGCTTACGCTGCCGACGATCCTCAGGCCCGGCCACCTGACGAATATACCCTGAATCGATCAATTGTTTGAGAACCCGCGCCAAACTCTGTTTGGTGATCTTCAACGTTTCCAACAGGTCCGCAACAGTCATGCCCGGTTCGCGGTTAACGAAATGAACGACGCGATGGTGCGCGCGCCCGAATCCGCTCTTGTCCAGGATTTGATCCGGATCAGACACGAAGTCGCGATAGGCAAAGAAAAGCAGCTCGATGATCTCGAAATCGATGATCCCCACATTCTCCATCGGCGTTGCCAGCAGCTCCGGTTTTGCCGCTCTTTGGCTCGTCTGTCGTGGCACGTTGGCATTTCCTTTCCTATTTTGGGGCAATCGGGAAACTTTACGCAAAAATATGTCAGCTTTATTGACGTATTTTTACGTCGCTGCTAGTTTCCGCCGATCTTGCGCCGCCCGGACGGATATGGCCATATTTGGAAACTAAGCCCGGCTTCGCAAAACTCCAATACGTCTCATATTTTCCCCACTACATCGTGGATAATGCGTAATGGGGACAACAATCAACAGTCATGGCGTCCGGGCGCCGGAGGAGATATTAAGATGGCATCGGTTCCTTTTGATCAACTGGATGGGGAGATCTGGTTCAATGGCGCGTTCGTGCCCTGGAAGGACGCTAAGATTCATGTGCTGACCCATGGTCTGCATTATGCGAGCGCGGTCTTCGAGGGCGAGCGTGCCTATGGTGGCCAGGTCTTCAAGCTGACCGAGCACAATCAGCGTCTTCACAAGTCCGCCGATATTCTCGGCTTCAAAATCCCCTACAGCGTTGCCGAGCTCGATGCGGCGACGATCGAGCTCTTGAAACGCCAGGGCTTTTCCGAAGCCTATGTGCGGCCCATCGCCTGGCGCGGCAGCGAGATGATGGGCGTGTCCGCCCAGAACAACCGCATCAACGTGGCAATCGCGATCTGGCAATGGGGCAGTTACTTCAATCCGGCCGAAAAGCTGAAGGGCATTCGTCTCGATGTCGCTGAATATCGCCGCCCCGATCCGAAGACCGCACCTTGCGCCTCGAAGGCGGCTGGCCTCTACATGATTTGCACAATTTCCAAACATGCCGCCGAAGCCAAAGGCTATGCCGACGCGATGATGCTCGACTACCGCGGCCAGGTGGCGGAAGCGACGGGCGCCAACATCTTCTTCGTCAAGGACGGTGTTATCCATACGCCGACGCCGGATTGCTTCCTGAACGGTATCACGCGCCAGACGGTGATCGAACTCGCCAAACGCCGCGGCTTGCAGGTGGTCGAACGGGCGATCCTGCCGGAGGAACTGTCCGGTTTCAGCGAATGCTTCCTGACCGGCTCGGCTGCTGAAGTGACCCCGGTGTCGGAAATCGGGCCTTATCGTTTCACGCCGGCATCGATCAGCGAAACGCTGATGAACGACTACATGAAGGAAGTCTACCCGACTGCCGCGGCTGCCGAATAAGGCTTTGGAACAGTCAACGAAGGCCGGGGTCCATTTGGTCGTCCGGCTTTCGTTGCGTCCGATACCTCGTCTTATTTGCGGCCGAGAACTGCGCCGACGATCGCGGAGAGCACGCCACCGGCGATCAGCGAGGAAATGCCCTGCGCGATAAGACCGGTCAGCGCTTCGCTGCCGATGAGGTTGAGAATAAGGCCGCCGCCAAGACCGCCGATGGCGCCGGCAACCGTTCTCGCGACGAGATTGATCCCTTGCTGCTTCAGGGCGGCGCTGGCCGCGTTACCGCCGATTGCACCGGCGATCAGTTGCGTGATGATAGGCCCCAAACTTTCCATAATTGCCCCTTCTCCCATTGTCCCGGAAGCCATTTCCGGATGCCCTCACGCCGCATCCCGGACCGAGCCTCGGGAGTGGCAGTAATCCTCACCGATATTAGGATTACATCATGCATCGGCCGGTGGAAATAGAAAGGCAACTCACACGGGAGAATTCTGCAATTATCTGGGGGAAAAACTGCGGAGAATGAATGGCGGCCCCTTGGCCGCCTATGATTTTGACGAATTGCTGCCTGTGACAACGAATCAGCGGTAGACGTAGACGATGCGCCGGGTACTTGGATCGACCAGCACGGGCTGGCGGTTCACCTCGACGTAGCTGTAATCATAATCCGGGATACGATGGACGATGACGCTCTGCGGCAGGGTGGCGCCGACCACGACATCGCCGCGCAGCCGAATGGTGTCGACTGGGTTTTGCGTGATGTAGGTGCGGACTTCAGCCGGTGGAGTGACGGCATCGACCTCTTCGACCGGGCCGATCAGTTCGTCGTCCGGTGAGGGAGAGACGCTGCCCGTCGTCGTCGAATCGGTCTCGGTATAGGTGACCGTCGGGACGCCGAGCTCCGTGTAATGCTCCTCGACGACAACAGGATTGCCGTTCTGTTCGACACTTAGGGCCTGGGCATCCACCCAGCCGCGCATGCCGTTGACATCGATGCGGCACCAGCTGCTGCCTTGGATGCAGCCATCAAGGGTCGCTTCCGAGCCGCGGGTCGCCATACCGACAGTCGGGTATTGCGGACCCGGACCGGTGCGGACGTTAAGATCGGTCGCCGTTGTCGCCGACATCTGCGCCTGCGCGAGCCCGGCGCTGCTCAGGAGCACGAGACCAGTCAGCAACAGGTTTCTCTTTGGGGACATTGGCTTTCTCCTTTTGCTCAGGGGAGTCTACCTGTGCAAACGCCCGGGAGGACTGAGTGTTCCGCCAGGCGTCCCGCGGCTTCGGCAATTTCCCAGGAGAAGGGGCTGTTTTGCCCGGTGTTTGGGACTATACCGGCAGGATATGCATTCAACAGACGAGGCGCTTCCCATGGGCATGCTCCAGGCCGGCATCATTCCGGTGACACCCTTCGAACAGAATTGCACCATCCTGTTCGATCCGGAGACGAAGGAGGGAGTCGTGGTCGATCCCGGCGGCGATGTCGATGTCATCCTGCAGACGGTGCGCGAAAATGGCATTACGCTGAAGGCAATCTGGCTGACGCATGGCCATATCGACCATGCTGGCGGCGCGGACGAACTCCGGGAAACTTTGGGCCTTGAGGTCATTGGACCGCATGAAGACGACCGGCCGCTGCTGCAGGATATCGAGGCTAAGGGCAAGATGTTCAACATCGAGGGCGTACGCAATGTGGTACCGGATCGCTTCTTGAACGACGGTGACAAAGTTTCCTTCGGCGAGCATGAATTCGAAGTCTTCCACTGCCCTGGCCATGCGCCGGGCCATGTCATCTATTTCAACAGAACACAGAAGTTTGCCCACGTCGGCGATGTGTTGTTTCAAGGCTCGATTGGCCGCACCGACCTGCCGGGCGGCAATCACCAGCAGCTTTTGGAGTCGATCCGCGACAAGGTATTTCCCCTGGGCGATGATATCGGCTTCATCTGCGGCCATGGCCCGGGCGGCCAGATTGGCGAGGAGCGCCGCACCAACCCCTTCTTGCGTGGGCTGTGAAGCCAAAACAAAAGCGCCGCAAAATGGCGGCGCTTCATTTTAAGACATCAGCCGGTATGGCGATCAGTCGGCCGTGCAGAAGTGGCGCATGCCGTCATAGCCGAGGTAGGTGCCGCTGCGCCCGTCGAAGCTGCTGTAGCGGTCGTAGCAATAGCGCATCCATTGCGACGACCAGGGACGCAAACCAACCGGCTGCGGAGCGTAATAGCCGACGTCACGCTCGACATAGACCCGGCGCGGCGGAGCGCGATAGTAGTCGGGCGCGGGTGGAGCGTAGTCGGGGTCGACGTAGACCGGACCAGGTTCGACATAACGTGGCTGGCTGGCGATCGCAGAACCGACGATCAGGCCGGTAGCGAGGCCCGCGGCGCCAATCGCCCAGCCGTCCCCATTGTGATGATGCCAACGATCATCGGCCGAAGCGGTGGAAATGGATGTCAGCGTCAGCGCTGCAGCCATAAGGAGGGATTTGCCGAGCATGTTCATAAGCCTGTCCTCTGAGGGGAACCGGAAGACCGTAATTCCCAATCTTACATGGAGGCAGACTAGACACGGCAAGCTGAATACAGACTGAATGACAAAACCCGGCATCTCTGCCGGGCTTCAACTCGAATGACAGCCGTAGGGCGCTCTCAGCCTGCAATCTGAAGATTGACGGCCTTCGGTCCCTTGCCGCGGCGATCCGGTTCCGTGTCGAAGCTTACCTTCTGGTTTTCCGACAATCCTGCCAGACCAGAAGCCTGTACTGCGGAAATGTGCACAAAGATGTCTGCGCCACCCTTGTCCGGTTTGATGAAACCGAAGCCCTTATCGGTATTGAAAAACTTTACAGTGCCAGTCTCGGCCATGCGTCAGGTCCTTTTCTCTCTGCCCACCATCCACACGGGCAGCATTGCTGTATTGCCCTTGCGGGCGCTTGCAGGCAGTTCTCGCAATTTGAAGGAAAAGGTCCCCTATACCTCGGCGTGGTCTCGAAGCGATTTTCGCGCTCGTTTCTCAACCAGGCTGACCGGAATATTAGCGTTTCCGGCGCGCAACTTTATTAAGGACTTCCCATGCTGTAAAAATGCCCGAACAACGCTGAGAGTGCTGTGTTTATGGGGAATTGGCAAGCAAAAGTTTTTTAACGTGTCACGGAGAGCACACTGCCGTAACGCAAGTGTGTTAACGCGATTCGGAAGTTTTCCCTCATTGAGAATGAGTTTCTAAGGTTTTTGTATCGTTTGCGATATAATTTTGGCGAAATTTTCCCAAATGATATACTCAGAATCCGTCTTTCGGATCATTCGAAAAAAATTCATAAACGACCGTGCAAGGCAGCCATAACGGGTATT
Organism: Rhizobium sp. BK313; assembly: GCF_014193655.1. Classification (GTDB taxonomy): domain Bacteria; phylum Pseudomonadota; class Alphaproteobacteria; order Rhizobiales; family Rhizobiaceae; genus Rhizobium. The sequence continues at coordinate 500,605 of NZ_JACHZQ010000001.1, forward strand.
TTCAACGGACTTTCACGCGACGACACTGCGCCGCCGGACGAGCTCAGGCACCAGTTCCACCGCAAGCATAGCGATAAACATCAGGGCACAGCCGGCATAGCCGAGCGGTCCCATGCTCTCGCCGAGCAGTAATCCACCAAGCGACGCGCCGAACAAAGCCTCCGAAGAGAGGAAGATCGCAGCCTGCGACGCGGTTGTATAGCGCTGGCCGATCACCTGGAGCACGAATGCAAGGCCGGACGAAAAGATGCCGACATAGAGGATTTGACCTAGCGCAGCTTGGATGTCGGCGATGCTGATCGGCTCGGCAACCACAGCGACTGCAAGGGCGGCGACCGCCGTGACAGCAAATTGCATGGCGGAGATCCCGAGCGGCCGGCCTGTTTCGCTGACGGATGAGCCGGCAAGGGTGATCTGCGCTGCCCAGAAGAGGGCGCAGACGACAGTCAGGAAATCGCCAATGGTCAGCCGCGAAAAGGAGCCGCCGGAAAGGAGGTAGATGCCGCCGAGCGCGGTCAACGCGGCCGGCCAGATAATCCAGTGTGGTGGCCGACGCAGGAAGACGACGGCGATCAGCGGCACGAAGACGACGTAAAGGCCGGTGATGAAGCTGGAATTGGTGACGGTCGTCGTCAAAAGTCCGATCTGCTGCGTTGCCGCCCCACCGAAGAGTGCGACGCCGATGAGAAAGAAGGAAAGCCAGTTCCGGCGTGTCAGGGGCTTCTCAGTCTTGCGGTTTTCCATCCAGACGAAGGGCAGGACAACGATGGTGGCGACGGCGAAGCGCAGGCCGATGAACCAGAACGGCCCTATCGCCTTCATTGCCGTCGACTGCGCGACGAAGCCGCCGCCCCAGATGGCGGCAGCCAACAACAACACCAAATTCGCCTGTATGCGAGTCATCTACATCCTACGGGAGGGGGAGAAGAGGGGAAGCCGACCGTTAGCAGTTGCTTTTCCCCTGGGCAAGGCGAAAGGGCACCAACGGCGACGCACTATTCCGCTGCCCGGGAAATACGCAGCAACGCGCCGTCCTCTTCGTCCGTCGTGATCAACAGCGCGCCGTCCGGCGCGACGACGACATCACGCAGCCGTCCAAAATCATCTTCGAACATGCGTTCCCGTTCGATCACCTTGCCGGTGCCATTGCGATCGAGACGCGACAGCAGCTTGAATTTCAGCGCGGTGACGAGGAAATTGCCCCTCCACTCCGGGAACATCCTACCGCGATAGACGGCGATGGCGCCGGGTGCGATCGACGGATCCCAATAGAAGATCGGCTGCTCCAAGCCTTTTTTTGCTGTACCGACGCCGATCTTGGTGCCGGAATAATTGCGTCCGTAGGAAATGACAGGCCAGCCGTAGTTCTTGCCCGCCTCTGGTGTGTTGATCTCATCCCCGCCTCTGGCGCCGTGTTCAGCCGTATAGAGCTTGCCGTCTGCGGTATCGAAGGCGATGCCTTGGGGGTTGCGATGTCCTTTGGACCAGATTTCCGGCAAAGCCCTTAAGCCATCCCTGAATGGATTGTCGGCGGGAATGCTGCCGTCGGCCCCGATATGGATGATCGAGCCGGCATCGTCGTGGAAATCCTGGGCGCGATTCTGTTGACCCCGGTCGCCGAGACTGACGAACAGGCTTCCGTCCTTGGCGATTGCGATACGCGAGCCATATTGGATGCTGCCGCGCGACAGCTTGTTCATCAGAAATATGCGCTTCACGTCGGTCAGCCGCCGCTCGTCCGGCGACAGGACGGCGCGGAAGACTGCTGTGCCGTTGCCGCTGTCCGTGGCGATGGAGGCGGTGAAATAAACGGTGCGGTTGCCGGCGAATTTCGGATCGAGAGCCACGTCGAGCAACCCGCCCTGGCCGCGGGCATAGACATCCGGCATGCCGGCGATCGGAACGGACTTCTTGCCGTCGCGGATGACGCGCATCTGGCCTGGTCGCTCCGTCACAAGATAGGCGCCGTCCGGCAACACTTCCACTGCCCAAGGATGATCGAGCCCGCTTGCGATTGTCTCGATCTTGACCTTGACCCTCAGCGTATCGATGGTCTTGACCGGATCGGCGAGGGCGGCATTCGCCGACAGCAACGCAGAAGCAGCAAGGACAACGGAAATTCCCGTTCCGTGAAGGCGTTTCAATCCGTCTCCTCCCTTGCCACGAACTGTTAATCCAACGTGGGATGGGCAGATTGTTGTTCAAGGCGCGCTACAGCCGCGATAACGTCTTTGTGTCCATCGAAGCTGTCTGTTCGCGCGGCGTGACCCCGTTGCCGTCCGTTTCCACCAGCTCGGCGTCCACGATATAGCGCAGCGGCCCGCGCGTGACGGCGCCGAACGGCCAGCAGGTGGCGAGCGCCAGGTGACGCCCGGCGGCTGCGGGATCGATGCCGTTCTGGTCCCAACGGGCGACGCGACCCTGGCCGGCACGGAAGGTGAGTACTTTGCCGTCACGCAGTGTGATTTCGATTAAATCACCCGGTTTGACGTCCTTCAGCCAGCGGAAATGCGTGTCGCGATGAGCGGCGATGACGGCGGTGCCTTCTTCACCCGGCTGTGGCGTATTTGTCAGCCAGCCAGGCCCGAAAGCCAGCGCCTGTCCGCTGGCGCCGGCAAGCACGATCGCCTCCGCGCCGATCCGCGGCGCCCGCACCTCAGCCTCGGTGGTAAAATCCGCCCAGGGCCAGGGTTTTGCATCCTCGCCCCGCAGCTCGGCGGCGAAAGCGCGTTTCAGCAAGATCTGCGCGAGCTCGGCTTTGGCTTTCATGTAGAGGCCGCTGCTGAGCAAGGTCAGGCCCGTTAGGGCGAGGACTGCGACGCAGGCGAAAGCAAGGTTTTCGAGGCGATGAAACCTCTTCTCTCCAGCGGATCCCTTGCGTACCTTCTCCCCGAGAGGAGAAGGGGAAAACAAAATACTTTCCCCTTCCATCGCAATCACCGTCCAAACACATAGCGGCGCAGCATCATGAGCCCCGCCGTAGTCGCCGCCAGAACGAGTAGCGCCAAGCCGATCAATATATTGCGTTCGGCCGGTGTCGCCGTTTGCGGCAGGTTGATGCTGGATGTGGCCTGGCGAGCGATCATGCTGGCGGTGGCGGGTGTCGGCGCAGCGGCAATCTGGCTTGCCAGCGCGGTCTGTCGTTTTGCCAACCCGCCCTTGGAGAGCATAGCTCCGTTGACATCAGCCTGATCCACTTTGGCCTGTTCATCCGTCGGGCCGATCGGCTCAACCGAGGCCTTGTGTTCGCCGCCAGGCGCAGTGATCGGCACTTCGTCTTCGCCGAAGACCTTGTCGAAATCCCAGCCGGCGGGCAGGTTCAGCGGCAGCTTGGCTGAACCGAGCGGTTGGTCGGCTGGACGTGAGGGCCTGACGTCGACGGCGACCAAGCTGGTGACGCGCGAGACGAGGTGATGCGCGAGCGCCACCGTTTCGACCTGCTTGTCCAGGGCTCCTTGATCCTGGGTCTCGTAAGCACGGGCTTCGATATCGTCGATCTTGCGACGCGCCCAAAGCTGCGAAATGCCCTTGCCTTCGGCGGCGTTGGCGATGTCCATCTCGACGCGCCAGGGCTGGGCGCCGGTCTTGCCTGATATCTGCAGCTTGCCGGTCGGCTGTGCGTCGGAGAGCGCGGCTGTCAGCACGACCGGTTCGCCGGTGTAGAGGTCAGGCATCGGGTTCGGTGTGATGTCGTCAGCCTTGGCATTGTCGAAGCTGGCGGCAATGTCGGTCATGGCGGGATTTTCGAGCTTGGTGAACAACTCGCCCATCCGCTCGGCGACCTGATCTTGAGAACCGATGGCGGTATAGGTGCCGCGGCCGGCTTCGGCTGCCTTGATCATGAAGTAGGTGTTCGGGGCAGAGCCGATACCGACGGTGAAGACGCGGGCGTCGGCGCGGTTCTGACTGATCTCCCGGAAGAGTTGCTGCTCGTTGCCGATCGCGCCGTCGGTTAGGAAGACAACCTGGCGGAGCGCGCCATTGGCGATCGGTCCCTGATTACGCAGCGCGTCCGAGAGAGCTGGCAGCATTTCCGTGCCACCGTCGGCTGTCAGGCCGTTGACATAGGCAATGGCTTTTTCCCTGTTGTCCGGCGTGGCGGCGACAAGACCGTGGAAATAGTCGGTCATCGTGTCGTCGAAACGGATGACGTTGAAGCGGTCGCCGGGATGCAGCTTGGAGATCGCAAGTGCCAGGCTGGCGCGGGCCTGTTCGATCGACGGGCCCGACATGGAGCCGGAATTGTCGATGACGAAGACCACCTCGCGCTTCGGCTGCTCGGTCGTTGCATCCGGCGTCGGCGGCGGGGTTACGAAGGCCAGCAGGTAGGTCTTGCCGTCCTTTGCTTCGCGGAACAGGCCGGCGCTTGGCGTTTTGCCGGGAGCCGCTTTCCAGCTCAACTCGAAATCACGATCCGCGGGCACCGAGTCGCCTTTCAGCGAAATCGTGCGGCCCTGTTCGCCGTTTTCGGTCACATTGACCTCATGAAAGGCGGATTTCACCTCGCCGAGCGGAAAGCCGGCCTTGAGATTGACGGTCAACGATACCGGATTGATCTTGGCGTTTTCACGCGGATCGAGAACCGGGGCTTCGATCTTCTCTCTGTCCGGGACCGGATCTTGCTGTACGGCGAAACCGGTGCCGTTGTTGAACTCGACACTCTGTACGATCGGCTGCGGGTTATAGCGTGGAGCTACGACCATCGGGAAGCGTAGCGAGAATTGGCCAGCCGACTGATGGACCGTCTGCTGGTATTCGATCTGTACGACGATGGTTTCGCCGGGACCGATATTGGCAACCTGATTGGTGAAGATGTTCGGCCGCTGCTGCTCGAGCAGGGCTGTCTTCTTGCCCTGCGCTTTGGCATCCTCATAAATCTGCCGGGCTTCTTCGCGCGGCTTGATCTGACCTTCGATGAAGCGGTCGCCGATCTGCATGCGCAGCGTATCGACTGCTGCATTGTCCGGCAGCGGGAAAACATAGGTGCCTTCGATCCAGCCCTTGCTCGGGTTCTGGAAGCGCTGGGTGACCTTGACGCGGGAAACCGGGCCGGTGACGTCGATCTCGACATCCGTCTTCAGGCGCGGCGCCTCGACATAATAGCCGGGCTCTTTGGATGGGAAGAGCAACGAGCCGCTGTTGACGTCGTTCGGACGGATGAGGCCGGCGAGTTGCTGGCCGGATTGGCTCGACTGGCCAGCAGTTTCGGCGCGCGCAGCCGTGATGAGACACAGCATCGTGACCGCCAGCGCGGCCAATGTTGTCATTGCGATTGAGAAAGAAGAGAGGAGATTGCGCGCCCTCAGGCGCTCGGTTGTGCATTCGTCATCCAGAAACATGGCTACCCCCTGCGTGACTGGCTGCGATTGCACGATAAGAGTGTGGGAAGCGGGCTGCTTCAGGACCGAATTGCGGCGCCGTAAAGCATTTGTTAAGGCTAATTTGTGGCAATCAAGATGTATGACGAACTGTATGATTTTGTGAAGGAATTTTGGCAGCGTGAGAGATTGAATCAGGCGCTTCGCAAAATGATTCAACCGTCGGGCAGCGTGTTCGCATCTGACCGCTTTCCATGCACTCACTTCAGCCGGAGCGTGTGGGGCAGCTTCGTTTGGGAAAATGGCGCGCGTTTGGCAGCCCAACGATGACGTGTGGCGCGCCGTCTACGGCGCCCGAAATAACGTCACTGTGACGCCTTTCTGCTTGAAACGGCGGCCTACATTCGACATAGAGCTTAGCGCAGAAATCTGGTCCACAGGCTTTCTGCCCACCTCAACCGATTAGGACCGATCATCATGGCCTTTCTTGCCGACGCTCTTTCCCGTGTAAAGCCTTCTGCCACCATCGCCGTTTCCCAGAAAGCGCGCGAACTGAAAGCAAAAGGCCGTGACGTGATCGGACTTGGCGCCGGCGAGCCGGATTTCGATACGCCTGATAATATCAAGAAGGCCGCCATCGACGCGATCAACCGCGGCGAGACGAAGTACACGCCGGTCTCCGGCATTCCGGAACTGCGCAAGGCGATTGCCGCCAAGTTCAAGCGCGAGAACAATCTCGACTATACCTGGGAGCAGACAATTGTCGGCACGGGCGGCAAACAGATCCTGTTCAATGCCTTCATGGCGACGCTGAACGCTGGCGATGAGGTCATCATCCCGACTCCTTACTGGGTATCCTACCCGGAAATGGTCGCACTATGCGGCGGCACTCCGGTGTTCGTTGCGACGACGCAGGCGAATAACTTCAAGCTCCAGCCTCGCGATCTCGAAGCTGCGATCACGCCGAAGACCAAGTGGTTCATGTTCAACTCGCCATCGAACCCGTCGGGCGCTGCCTATACGCATGCCGAGCTGAAGGCGCTGACGGACGTGCTGGTCAAGCACCCGCATGTCTGGGTTCTAACCGACGACATGTACGAGCACCTGACCTATGGCGACTTCAAATTCGCCACGCCGGTCGAGGTCGAGCCCAGCCTCTATGACCGTACGCTGACGATGAACGGCGTCTCGAAGGCCTATGCGATGACCGGCTGGCGTATCGGTTATGCCGCAGGCCCGCTGCAGCTCATCAAGGCAATGGACATGATCCAGGGTCAGCAGACCTCGGGTGCCACTTCCATTGCGCAGTGGGCTGCCGTCGAAGCGCTGAACGGTCCGCAGGATTTCATCCCGCGCAACAAGAAGATCTTCGAAGGCCGCCGCGACCTCGTCGTATCGATGCTGAATCAGGCGAAGGGACTTTCGTGCCCGGTGCCGGAAGGCGCCTTCTACGTATATCCGTCCTGCGCCGGCCTGATCGGCAAGACCGCGCCGACCGGCAAGGTCATCGAGACGGACGAAGATTTCGTGTCGGAACTGTTGGAATCGGAAGGTGTCGCCGTCGTCCACGGCTCTGCCTTCGGCCTCGGCCCGAACTTCCGCATCTCCTACGCGACCTCGGAAGAGCTTCTCGAGGAAGCATGCCGCCGCATCCAGCGCTTCTGCGCAGCCTGCAAGTAAGTAGCTTAGATAAATACTTCGGAAGCCCGTCAGCGATGGCGGGCTTTTTCGCGTCGATCGGTTGGCGTCAATGCCGGCTCATCAAGAGATTCAAGTCTCTCCGAATTTGATTCCACTACCCGCTCTAACCCTCTGAAATCAGAGTCAAAGCCCCAATCCCGTCAGCATGATGAAGGTGGCGAAGAGGATGAAGTGGGTCATGCCTTCGATGGCATTGGTCTCGCCATCGTTGAGATTGATGGCGGCGGCGATGAGGGTGATCATGATCATTACGGTCTGTACCGGCGACATGGCCATAATGAAGGGTTGGCCGCTATAGAGCGCGATCGCCTCCATGACCGGCACCGTGAGAATGACGGTCGAGAGCGAGGCGCCCATGGCGATGTTGATCGTCGCCTGCATACGGTTGCGTAGTGCCGCCCGCAGCGCCGTCAGGATCTCAGGGGCGGCGGAAATGGCGGCGACGACGATGGCGGCAATCGCCGGCGGCGCGCCGCTGTCTCTCAATCCGACATCCATGAAGGCCGACATGAATTCGGCTAGCCCGCCGATCAGTATGACGCCGATCAGGATCGTAACGATTGAGGTCGCGGTGGAGCCTTCGCCAAGATGGTCGTCTTCCGCGCCGTGTTTCTTCTCAATGCGGGGATAGCTGTAGCTGAAGAAATAGCTGTGCTTGCCGACCTGCATACGCAGAAAGAGAGCGTAAAGCGCGATCATCGCGATGATAGTGAAGGCTGAATAATAGTGCCACTTCGCGTCGGGAATGAATTCCGGCACGATCATCGAAATGCCCATGGCCGTCAGGATCATCACGCCGTAGGTCTTGCTGGAATCGTCGTTATAGGGCTGCTCTCCGTGTTTCAGTCCACCGATCAGGGCAGCCAAGCCGAGAATGCCGTTGATATCGAGCATGACGGCGGAATAGATCGTATCGCGGACCAGCGTCGGCGAGCTCTCACCGCCCATCAGGATCGCCAGCATGATGACTTCCACGGCGACGGCCGAGAGCGTCAGGATCATCGTGCCATAGGGATCGCCGACTTTAGTCGCCAAGATTTCGGCATGATGGGCGACACGCATCGAGACAAGTACGATGGTCGCAATCAGTGCGGCGGCGGCCACCAGCGATGCGGCCCGTCCCATATCCAGCACCGCATGTTCGCCGAGATAGGCGATCACTGCGACCGCAAATGCAATGATCAGGAACTTTTCCTGCTTCAGCCAGCTCGATATTGCCAAGATCCCCACCTCTTGCACCGATTCACTTTCCCACTCTAAATCAATGATTTCTCACATCAAGCATGCGCGTGGATGACAAAATTTGCAGTCCGCGCCGTTTAATGGAATACTGCATGGATCGGTCTGCCCAACCCAATATCGCGGCATCCTCGAAATCGTCTCAGATGGACCGCGGTCCTGCCGGGTGGCACCCGGATCCTAAGGTCTTGGCAGAGGAAAAGGAGGCTATGCATGGTCAAGGTCACTTATGAAATCGTGCCACATGACGGCGGATGGGCGTATCGCTTCGGCGACGTCTATTCAGAGGCCTTTCCGACCCATTCCGAAGCAGTGGAGGCAGCCAGGATCGTGGCGGCCGAGCAGCAGGTCGGCGGCGATTCGGCCGAGATCAGTTGGCAGGATGAACGGGGCAAATGGCACGAAGAATATACCGACGGCGGTGATCGACCCGAAACGGAGGTTGTCGACGGCAAGGTGCATTTCCCGCCGGTCGACACGGCCCCCGGGGCCTAGAACTGCTGCTAGCGTAACGCTCGGTCGATAATTGTATCAACAAAGGCCCGCTTCGAAGCGGTATAGCGATCGCCGTCATATCGGAATTTTGCCGCCAGATCCTGTTTAAGCGCAGCGTAAGCTGCTGCAGCCTCTGGATGCGATCGCAGGTGATCGCGGAAAATGATCCTCCTCTGGTGCGTCAAATTGTCTGGCGGGCAAATGTAAATCCGTTCGGGCGGCGTGCCGTCCCTGAGCATGAACGCCCAGACATCGTCATCGTAACGATTGCCGCGTGGTTCGTAATTTCGCGCAAGAAGGATTTGTGTAGCGGCTGGTACGTCATCTAGGCCGCGCAGAACGATGTCTATATCCAGGAGCGGTTTTGCCGCGAGGCCCGGAATGGATGTGCTGCCGACATGTTCGATCGTCACCACATAAGGCCTCAACAGCCCCTCAAGCTTCTCGCGGATACGTGTGAAGGCCACTGGCCAATCCGGATCATACGGCACGAGTTCAACTGGATTGCTCGCGGTCATGATCTCTCCTGCTCTCCGCCAGCCCTAATGTAGTCGAGCAACCCGACCACCAGCGCATTAAATGTCACGCGGCAGCGCGGTGAAGTCTTCAGGTTTTCATGCATGGCGACCCAGGTGTCGAGCGACAGTTCGATCTCGGGCAGCAACCGAACAAGATTCTCATCCCTTTTCGCAAGCGGCACTTGATAGAAGCCGATGCCGACGCCGGCGCGCAACGCGTTGTGCAGGGCGATGCTATGGTCCGACTTGAAGGCAAAGGAGATGCCGTCCAGCAGGGGATAGCGCTTCAACATGGCGCGGGTGAAAGCGGTCTGTCGGTCGAAGCCAATCAGCTTGTGCTGGCGCAACTGCCCGATGCTCTTGGGTTCGCCATACCGTTCAAGATAATTGCGATGTGCGAACAAGCCGAGGGAGACGATGCCGATACGACGCGCCAGCAGCGCATCTTGCGTAGGCGCTACCATGCGCACGGCGATATCGGCCTCGCGCTGCAACAGGTCTTCCACGGCATCCGAAGCGGAGAGCTCGATGACGAGATCGGGATGTGCTGCCTGCAGCCCGGCGAGGATCGGCGGCAGCACTTCCACACCGATGACTTCGCTGGCGCTGATGCGAACCGTGCCGCTGACGTTGTCCCGGGAACCGGAGGCGACGCGGAGAAGAGCAGCGGTCGTGCTGGCCAGTGTTTCCGCATAGGGCTTGAGGGCGAGGGCCGCGTCTGTCGGAAGAAGGCCTTGCTGCGAGCGTGTGAAGAGCTCTGCACCGACGGCTTCTTCCAGCGCGTCGATATGGCGGCCGATGGTCGGCTGGGTCAGGCCGAGATCTCGGGCGGCGGCCGAAAGCGAGCCATGATGGAGCACGGCGAGGAAGGTGCGGTAGAAATCCCAGCTTGGTTCCGATGCTGTCATAAATTTTTGTATATCATATGCAGATTTTTCGGCAATTTCGTTTATTGCGGTCGCGCGGCATAGTCACGCCATCAAATCGATGGAGATGACAATGACTGAGCAGATGAACAATGGAAAGACCGCTCTCGTGCTGGGCGCCACCGGCGGTATCGGCGGCGCGATGGCTCGCGGGCTCGCCGCCCGCGGCTGGCGCATCCGGGCGCTGAACCGCAACGCCGCAGAAGCAGCGCGCCGCGAGCCCGGCTTCGACTGGGTGCAGGGCGATGCAATGCAGGCGAGCGACGTGTTGAAGGCGGCGACGGGGGTTGAGGTGATCGTGCATGCCGTAAACCCGCCTGGCTATCGCAACTGGGCGCAACTTGTTCTGCCGATGCTCGACAGCACGATCGCAGCCGCGAAAGCGGTTGGCGCGCGCATCGTCCTGCCGGGCACGGTCTATAATTTCGGGCCTGATGTCCTTCCCGACGTGACCGAGGATAGCCCGCAGCATCCGCAGACACGCAAGGGTGCAATCCGCGTCGAAATGGAGCGGCGCTTGAAGGCGGCCGCAGAGGGCGGGACGCCGGTCATCATCCTTCGTGCCGGAGATTTCTTCGGCCAGCATACCAACAGCTGGTTCTCACAGGGCATCGTAAAACCTGGTAAGCCGGTGGCATCGGTGACCTATCCGGGCAGGGTAGGCATCGGCCATCAATGGGCTTATCTACCCGATGTCGCGGAAACGATGATCCGGCTTATCGAGAAGGGAGATGCGCTTCCGGCCTTCGCCGTCTATCACATGCGCGGCCATTGGGATGGCGATGGCCGGCAGATGGTTGGTGCGATCGAGCGCGCGGTCGGACATAGGGTGACGGAAAAATCCTTTCCCTGGTGGATACTGCCGCTTGCCGCACCCTTCGTGCCGCTGATGAAGGAGTTGCGTGAAATGCGCTATCTCTGGAAAGTACCGTTGCAGATGAGAAACGATAAGCTCGTGGCCGTGCTCGGCGAGGAACCGCATACCCCGATCGATGAGGCGGTGAAGGCGAGCCTTGCGGCAATCGGCTGCTTGTCGGCGCGATGAGGCGCGCCGTCAGATCTGGAGTTCGGCCAGCGCGATGCTGGCGACGGCAAAATCCGACTCGGCATTCCTGGTATCGCCGTCGCTGAGGAACCAGGCGGCGGAAAGGCCGGCGTAGGCGACGATCCATTGCAGCATGCGCTTCGGTTCCAATTTCGCCTCGGCGCAGACGATCGGCAATTGGCTCTGTAGGCGGCCAGGCGCGGTGACGATGGGGAGCTCCGGATTGCAGAAGGTGTTGGCGAAATCGTAGCCGCGCTCGCCGTAGACGCGCTTTGGGTCTATGGCGAGCCAACCGCGGGGACCGAAATCCATGACATTCTCGTGATGGATGTCGCCGTGCAATACGGTAAGGTCGCGTTGATCCGCGAGGAGGTGACGCGCAATATCGGCGCTGGTGGCGAGAAGACCGCCATGGCTGCGTGCGGCCGGCTCAAGCTCGCGAAACCAGTGGTCAAGCGGGACTAGATCCGGCAACGGCGTTGGCCGCGGCGCGTGGAGCTTCGCGGCCGTGCGGCAGATGATCCGGCTTGCCTCGTCATCACGGCCTTCCATCGCCATCGTCAGCAGCGAGCCAGGTCCGGTCGCCCGTTCCAGAAGTGCGGCGTCGCTATCATGTTCGTAGACATGTGCGGCGCCGTCTCCGTTCCACCAGCGCAAGACCTGGCTGCCGAGTTTCTCGTCAATATCAAGTGCGACTTTTAGCATGGCGGGCAAGCCGCGCCAGATAACGGGTAGGAGGTGGCTGGAATGTGTGACGATCGCTTCGCCATCCGGCGTGAGCGACCAGCGCTTTAGATAGGGTTCAAACATGCGGGTACTCTAACGGCTATCCCCAAAAAGAAAATCCCGCCTCGCAGCGGGATTTTCCATCATGGCCGAAACGGTGCGAGTTAAGCCACTTCGTCCAGCGTCGGATAGTCGGCATAGCCGTTTTCGCCGCCGCCATAGAGTGTTTCCCGATTGAGGGCCGAAAGCGGTGCGTTTTCCTTCAGCCGGCGAACGAGATCCGGGTTGGAGATGAAAAGCTTGCCGAAGGCAACGACGTCGGCCTTGCCGCTCTCGACGGCTTCGATCGCCATCTCGCGATCGTAGCCGTTGTTGAGCATCCAAGCCGACTTGCCGCCCGCAGCCTTATAAGCCGCGTGCAGGGCGTCGTAGTCGAAGGGCAGGAAGTCACGCGCGCCGCTGGTCTGGCCTTCGACGACGTGGATATAGGCGAGACCATACTTCGCCAGACCTTCGATGACATAGGTGAACAGCGCCTGCGGGTGCGGGTCGCTGGAATCGCCCGACGGCGTTACCGGCGAGATGCGGATGGCGGTGCGACCGGCGCCGACTTCCTTGGTTACGGCGTCGACCACTTCGAAGAGGAAGCGGGCGCGGTTTTCGATCGAGCCGCCATACTGGTCGGTGCGATCGTTGACGCCGGCGCGCAGGAATTGGTCGATGAGATAGCCATTGGCACCATGGATTTCGACGCCGTCAAAACCGGCTTCGATCGCGGCGCGGGCGGCCTTGCGGTAATCCTCGATAATGCCTGGAATTTCCGAGGCCTCAAGAGCGCGTGGCTCGGAGACCTCGGTAAAGGCGCCGGTGCCATCGCTGCTAACCAGATAGGTCTTGGCGTTAGCGCGCTTGGCGGTGGAGGAGACAGGCTTGCTACCGTTCGGCTGCAGCGTGGCGTGGGAAATGCGACCGACATGCCACATCTGCACGACGATCTTGCCGCCATTGGCATGCACGGCATCCGTCACTTTCTTCCAGCCGTCGAGGGCTTCCTTGGTATAGAGACCGGGTACATCCGCATAGCCCTGGCCCTGATGGGTGATGGCGGTCGCTTCGGTGATGATCAGGCCGGCCGTAGCGCGTTGGGCATAATATTTGACGTTCAAGTCGTTCGGAACCGCATTCGGAGAACGATTGCGGGTCAGCGGCGCCATGACGATCCGGTTGGCGAGGGAGATATCGCCAAGTTTCGTCGGTTCAAAGAGTTTGATCATGGAAGATCCTTTCCTGTTGTACGAGATGAAGAATTGAAGGAGAAGCTTACGAGGTGGGCGCGGCGCGCTTCGCTCTGACGGTCGTGAAGGTCAACGCGACGGTTGCAAGGCCGAGGAGCGCCATGGCAGCACCGGCGAGCGGCACGCGCGACAGCGAGAAGCCGGCGTCGATGACGGTGCCGCCGACCCAGGCGCCGAGTGCATTGCCGGTATTGAAGGCGCCTATGTTGATGGTTGACACCAGATTCGGCGCATCCTTGCCGAAACCAACGACGTTGATCTGTAGCGCCGGCACTGCGGCGAAGCATGCCGCAGCCCAGAGGAAGAGGGTGATCTCGGCTGGGATGAAGGAATGACTAGTAATGCTGAAGATGGCCGAGGTCAGTGCAATCGCCGCGAAGGTGCCGGCAAGCGTGGTACCGAGCCGCCAGTCCGCGAGCTTGCCGCCAATGAGATTGCCGATCGTCAGGCCGATACCCATCAACAGCAGCGTCAAGGCTACCCATCGCTGCGAAACGCCGGTGATGTCGCGCAGTAGCGGCGCAATATAGGTGAACAGCGTGAACATGGCCGCGGCGAAAAACACCGTTGTCAGCAGCGACAGCCACAGGCCGAGACCGCGCAGCGCCGAGATTTCGCGAGCGAGACTGTCCTGGCGGACTTCTTCGCCTTTAGGCAGGACAAGCACCAAGCCGGTAAGCGAGGCGACGCCCAGCAGGGTAATTATCCAAAAAGGCGCGTGCCAGCCGAAAGCGTGACCGAGCGCCGTACCGAGCGGCACACCGAGCACATTGGCAAGCGTCAGGCCGGTGAACATCAGCGCGAGGGCACGAGCCTTGCGATCTTCGGCGACCAGGCTTGCAGCAACGACCGAGCCGATGCCGAAGAAGGCGCCATGGCAAAGCGCAGTAACGATGCGGGCGATCATCAGGACCCAATAGCCGGGTGCGATCGCGCAGAGCAGGTTGCCGAGGATGAAGAAGCCCATCAACATGATCAACGTCGAGCGGCGACGCAGATGCGCCGTGGAGACGGCCATGATCGGCGCACCGATCGCCACCGCGAGCGCATAGCCGGTGACCAGCCAGCCGGCTTGCGGGATGGTGACGGACAGATCGGCGGAAATTTCGGGCAGCAGGCCCATGATGACGAATTCAGTCGTTCCGATGGCAAAAGAGCTCAACGCCAGGACAATGAGGGCGAGCGGCATGTCAAAGTTCCTTCTGCAGCGTGGCAAGGAATTCGGCGATGGTTTCCTCGTTCCGCTTGTAGAAAATCCACTGACCGAGGCGCCTGGTGGTCACCAGACCGGCGCGATGCAATGTGCCGAGGTGGGCGGAAACAGTGGATTGCGACAGGCCGCAGCGCTCGAACTGACTGGCACAGACACCCAGTTCCAGCGGGTGTTCCTGTGTCGGAAAATGTGTGTGCGGATCTTTGAGCTGATTGAGGATTTCGAGCCTGGCCGGATTGGCCAATGCCTTCAATATCTCAGTTCTGTCCATGACGCTCACCAAATGAATATCGAAAAGTAACGATTTATGTATCGTCGCTTTTCGATATATCAAGGTGCGTCGCAGCAAATTATCTTATGCAATGCACTTTGGTGGCCTGCTCAGAAATTGGGCAAAAAAAAGGGCCACCGGAATAAACCAGGGCCCTATAGGTGTGAAGGTTAAAAACCTCCAGAGGGGAACAGCTGCTGCGGTGGAACTGGGAGGAAAAGCCACCATGTGCATCAGCTATGTGCGGTATGATGCTAATTTGTGCAGTGCGCAATGCTTTTTTGTGCATGGCAGTTATGCGTTTGCGACGCCTGGCGCAAAAAGGCAAAAAAAAGGGCCTCCGGTAACAACCGAGGCCCTATAGGTATGAAGGTTAAAAACCTCCAGAGGGGAACAGCCAATGCGGTGGAACTGGGAGGAAAAGCCACCGTGTGCATCAGCTATGTGCGATATGGTAGTTAAATGGGCAGGCTTCAACTCTGTTTTGTGCATATCAGCCATGCGTCATACGCGTGACAGATATATTACGCTGAAAAAAGCTGAATTCCCAATGCGTTAGACCAGATCAGAAGTTCCAGTTACGTGCCTTGGCAACGATAAAATCCCGGAAAACCTTCAGTTTGGCAGCATTTTTCATTTCGTCGGGATAGCAGAAATAAGTGTCGAAAGACGGTACGTCGGCATTGATCGCGAGCTGAATGAGTCCAGGGTCGCGGCCGACGATATAGTCCGGCAGCACAGCGATGCCGATGCCGAGGAGGCAGGCACGCTTGATCGATGTCTGGCTGTTGATCTGCAGATGCGGAACGCGCTTGTTGTCCGACGAGCGGCCGGCGATCTCGAGCCAATTAACGTCGAGCAGATAGTTCGGCGCCGGTTCGCCGAAGCTGATGATGCGATGCTCGTCCAGAGCCTCCACCGACTGCGGTTCGCCGTAGCGGTTGATGTAGGAGGGCGCAGCGTAGACATGCATATGCACGGTAAAAAGCTTGCGCTGGATCAAATCCGACTGCTGCGGCTGGCGCAGCCGGATGGCGCAATCGGCATGGCGCATGTTCACGTCCAGCTCTTCATTGTCGAGGATGAGCTGGATCTGCATGTCGGGATAAAGCTGCAGGAATTCCTGGATCTTGTCGGTCAGCCAGCCCTGGCCGAGGCCGACCGTCGTCGTCACGCGCAATTTGCCGCTCGGCTTGTCGGTCGTCTCGGTCAGTTGCATCTTGACCGTTTCGAGCTTCAAGAGAACGTCATGCGCGGTGCGATAAAGCAGTTCGCCCTGTTCGGTCAGGATCAGGCCGCGGGCATGGCGATGGAACAGCTTGATGCCGACATCCTGCTCGAGTGCGCTGACCTGGCGGCTGATGGCGGATTGGGACAAGTGCAGTTTGTCGGCTGCGTGCGTGAACGATCCCGCTTCGGCAGCCGCGTGAAAAATACGCAGCTTGTCCCAGTCCAATGGCATGCCGCTTCCCCTCATCGGCTGCATCACTCCGCAGCCACGGCGACGGGCATGTGCCCGGTTAAATAGCGTTCCGCTTCAAGCGCCGCCATGCAGCCCATCCCCGCTGCCGTGACCGCCTGTCGGAACGTATCGTCGGTGACGTCGCCGGCGGCATAGATTCCTTCGACGTTGGTCGCCGTCGAATCCGGTGCGGTCCAGAGATAGCCATTGTCCTTGAGCTTCAGTTTGCCCTTGAAAAGCTCGGTCGCCGGCGCATGGCCTATGGCAACGAAAACGCCGTCGATCGTCACGTCGGTGACAATGCCCGTGTGGGTGTCGCGCAGGCGTGCGCCTGAAACTGACGGCGGCATCGGCGGCTTGGCCGGCGTGCCTGTGATTTCGGCGACTTCGGTGTTCCAGAGAATTTTTACATTCGGCTTGGCGAACAGGCGCTCCTGCAGGATCTTTTCAGCGCGAAACGAATCGCGACGATGCACGACGGTGACCGACTTGGCGATGTTGGACAGATAGAGCGCTTCCTCGACCGCGCTGTTGCCACCGCCGACCACGATCACATCCTTGTTGCGATAGAAGAAACCGTCGCAGGTGGCACAAGCGGAAACGCCGAAGCCCTGGAAATGCTGTTCGCTCTCGATGCCCAGCCACTTGGCCTTGGCGCCGGTCGCGATGATCAGCGTGTCGGCAGTCCAGACCTGGCCGCTGTCGGTGCGCGCGACAAAGGGGCGCTGGTTGGTGTCAACTTCGGTCACGAGGTCGTTGACGATCTCAGCGCCGACATGCTGCGCCTGCTGAAGCATCTGTTCCATCAGCCACGGACCCTGGATAGGATCGGCGAAGCCTGGATAGTTTTCGACATCCGTGGTGATCATAAGCTGGCCACCCTGTTCAAGGCCGGCGATCAGAACTGGCTTCAGCATGGCGCGCGCGGCATAAACGGCAGCCGTATAGCCGGCGGGGCCGGAACCGATGATGAGCACCTTGGTGTGGCGGGCAGGCATATAGTAAGTCCTTTCAATCTCAGCGCTTCGGAAGCGTCGGCTTCAAACGGGCAAAGCAGGCGATTTCACGATCCGCCGACCCATTTATGATTGCCGCATGCATTTATTCAAGGGCAGCCTTGCATTACTAACAGAGCAAATCTGCTTTGTGTAAGATTCGGTTACGCGAGGGAAACTTTCTTGCGTATTTCCT
Source organism: Rhizobium sp. BK313 (assembly GCF_014193655.1). Taxonomy (GTDB): domain Bacteria; phylum Pseudomonadota; class Alphaproteobacteria; order Rhizobiales; family Rhizobiaceae; genus Rhizobium. The sequence continues at coordinate 518,005 of NZ_JACHZQ010000001.1, forward strand.
CGCTTTATATAGAAGCTGCCGGTGGGGAATTAAAGAAAGGCAATAAAAGTGCTGCGGGCTGAACTCGACGCCATCGACATCAAGATCTTACGGGAACTCCAGCGCGACGGGCGAATGACCAATGTCGAACTCGCCGATCGCGTCGGCATCTCCGCGCCACCTTGCTTGCGCCGGGTGCGCAAGCTGGAGGAGGCGGGCGTCATCGAGGGCTATCATGCCATGTTGAACAGCCCGAAGCTCGGCTTCGACCTTGTCGCCTTCTGCATGGTCGGTCTCAAGCATCAGTCGGAGGCCAATCTCAAGGCGTTTGCCAGTGCGACCGCCGAGTGGCCGCTTGTGCGCCAAGCATGGATGGTCTCCGGCGACAGCGATTTCCTGCTGCACTGCGTTGCCGAGAACCTCACCAGGTTCCAGGATTTCGTCATCGAGGTGCTGACGGCGAACGAGCATGTCGACACGGTGCGCACCATGCTGACCATCCGGCAGGTGAAGAAGCTCGGCCTGGTGGAGCTCTAAGGAGATGGCGGATCGCCCATGGCACCGATCGCTGATCAAGACGGGCGCGCGCCTGCTGCTCGGCGGTTCTCGTGCCCATGCACAGGACTGGTTTCCAGGGCTCGATATCGTCCGGAGGAATGGCGTAGGGGAGGTATTTTACCATCGCGCAAAGGTCGCGGACCTTTCTTCCACCGATCGTTTGCGCGAACAGTCCGGCCAAACCATCCATATCGTCGGCTCCGGCCCATCGATTCGCGACTGCGATCTGACCGATCTGGAGAAAGGCAGTGCCGTTCTATTGAACGGTGCCATCGGATTGATCGGCGAGCAGATCGCCGCGCCGCTTGCCATCGCCGTGGAGGACGAGCGTTTCGTCTGGCGGCATTCGGAGATGATGCGGCGCAGGATCAGGTCCGGTACGATATGCCTGTTTTCCGTCGCCGTGCTGCGGGCGATCTCCGAGCTCGACAGCCGCTGGCTGGCGGACAAGACGATCGTTCTGATTGACGACATCCGTAAGCCTTACGGCGCACGTCGGCGCTCCATCGACGACATCAAGCGGCTCGATTTCGTGCGGCTCAATGCAACCGGCTCCGCCGGTTTTTCCTTCGCGCCGGATCACGGTGTTTTCCAAGGCGGCTCGGTTGCCGTGTCGGCGCTGCAGTTCGCGCTTTATTGTTCACCCAAAACGATCGGCTTCCTCGGCATCGACATTTCTAATGCCGGTGAGCCCCGTTTTTACGAAACCAGCGATGAAACCGCCTTTTCGGGCATCGCCCAGGCTGAAGACCGCATCCTTGAACATTTTATTCTGGCAAAGGAAATCGCTTCAGAGCGAGGCGTGACATTTGTCAACTATTCGCCGGTGTCGGCATTATTGAAGCATGGATTTGGTTATGATGCGCGGTTTGCCGCCGTATCTACGATCTGAGTTGCAGGGAATAGATGTATGGGTTGGCTGAAGCCCAAGATATCGGACGGGAAGCGGCTTGCAATCGACCCGCCGCAGCCTCAAGAGGGTCGGCACGGGATCGCCGTCGCTGTCTGCGTCAAGGACGAGGCGCGCTACATCGAGGAATGGGTGCGGTTCCATCGCGCTGTCGGCATTCGCCATTTCTATATCTATGACAATGGATCAACGGACGAGACCCGCGCAATTCTGAGCGATCTCCTGGATGCCGACACGCTGACGATCATCCCTTGGGCAGGACGTATGACAGATGCCGCCACGGGAGCACCCCTAAACGGTCAGGTCATCGTCTTTGCCCACGCCATTCTCAATTTCGGTGGCGCGTACCGTTGGATGGCTTTCATCGACGTTGACGAATTTCTGTTGCCGAAAGAGGGGCGCACGGTGGAGGAGGCGCTTGAAGCTGTCGGCGACTTTCCGAATGTCTCGCTGCCATGGCACATGTTTGCCACCAGCGGCCATGCGACGCCTCCCGGTGGCCCGCTGGCGCTGAACTACACGATGCGCGGCGCCGACCCGATGACCCGCAAGGAAAATGTCAGTAATTTCAAGTGTATCGTCGACCCCTGCGAAGTGACGGAAGTCAGCGTGCACCAGTTCCAGACCCGCGCATTCGGCGATTTGACGGCGAACGATGCCGGAAAGCGTTTCACGCGCCGCGCACGAAAATCGCCGGATTTCTATTCGAACCGGTTTCTGCAGCTCAATCACTACTACACCAAATCCCGCGAGGAGCTGATGGCCAAACTGGCGCGCGGATGGGCCTATGATGCCTCGCCGACCAAGTACCGGGACAAGGTTTTGTCTGTGGTCAAAAGCATCGAGGAAGACGTGGTCGAGGATCGGGCCATGATCGATTTTATCGAGCGTAACCGCATCGACCTCGGCCAGTAAGCCGTCTGTTCAGCCGGCGCCACCGAGCAGTTGCCGATAGATATCACCGATCGCCGTCGCTTCCTTTTCCAGGGCAAATTCGCTGCGCACGTGCCGCACGGCGTTTTCGCCTTGGCTAAGCGTCTGTTCGGGATTGGCGAGATAGAAGGCGATCGCTTTCGTCAGCGCCTCGCCATCGCCGGCGGGCACGATCGCGCCGGTTTCACCTGGTACAACAAGCTCGGCATAGGCGCCGGCGTCGGAGGCGACGACAGCGGTCCGTGAAGCCATGGCCTCGAGCGGCGTCAGGCCGAAACCTTCATTGCGGGAAGGGGCAACATAAAGTGTCGCGCGGCGATACCAAGGCCTTATATCGTCGACTTCACCGAGAAAGCGGATGCGGTCGCTGAGGCCGGCTGCGGTCACCATTTTTACCAGTTCGTCGCCGAAGCCGCGATGCTCAGCGGTTACGCGTCCGCAGACAACGGCGGTCCAGTCCGGATAACGCGGCAGAAGTTCGATCATCGCCTTGACGAAAAGATCCGTCCCCTTCTGATGGCGGACGCGGCCGAAGCAGCCGATCAGATAGGTGCCGGGCAGGCCGGTGGCGGCCATGCGATCGTTGGGCACTTCCGGCGGATGAAACATGTTCAGGTCGATGCCATGTTGGATGACGGTGTGCGGCACCTGCAAGAAGCTGCCGGAGCGGGTGCTTGTTGCGATCACGGCATCCATGCGTCGTATCAGCCACCGCGTATAGGCGGTGTGGCGGCGCTGGGCCGCCGAGGTAAAGACAAGCTTCAGCGGCATGCGCAGCACGGAGCGCAGCAACAAGCCGACCAGCATCTCGTTGTTGCGGCGGGCGTGCCAGACACGGACGCGGTGGCGGCGTGGCCTCATCCAAAGGCCGGGAAGCCGCGCCCAGCCAAGCTTCGGTAGATCTTCTGGCAAGCCCGGACCAAGCGTGGCGATATGGCAGCCGAGTTCGATTTGCTTCGGGATCAATTGCACGATCGTAGACGTAACGCCGGAGAGCCGGCGTTTGAAGTTCGTCGCGATGACCTCGATCTCGCTGAGATCGGTTGAGTGCGATGCGTCGCGATCGCGCACGGGCGATCAGCCCCAGGAGACGGAGAGGATCTCGTAGGCCTTGGCGCCGCCAGGCGCATTGACCTCGATGGAATCGCCGACTTCCTTACCGATCAGCGCGCGGGCGATCGGCGACGAGATGGAGATGCGACCGGCCTTCACGTCGGCTTCCTGGTCGCCGACGATCTGGTAGATCTTCTCTTCTTCGGTGTCCTCGTCGACGAGCTTCACCTTGGCGCCGAACTTGATCTTCGAGCCGGACATTTTGGAGAGGTCGATAACCTCGGCGCGCGCCGTCAGGTCTTCGAGTTCGCCAATGCGGCCTTCGTTGTGGCTCTGGGCTTCCTTGGCGGCGTGGTACTCGGCGTTTTCGGAGAGATCGCCATGGGCGCGCGCTTCCGAAATTGCTTCGATGATTCGCGGGCGCTCTTCCTGCTGACGCCAGCGCAGTTCTTCCTGCAGCTTGACGAACCCGTTCTGTGTCATCGGTACCTTTTCAACCATTTTTCTTGTCCTTCACTCCCTGCGTTGCTCTGTCGCAGACACAAAAGAAAACAGGTCCCGAAGCGGTACTTCGGAACCATACAGAGCCATTATCCTGTCATCTATAGCAGATTGCGACAGCCGATTTCCAGAAAATTCGGTGACTTATGGCGAGGCTGGTCTTGGCCGATCTCCGCTGAAGCCTGATTTTATGCACTCATCGGCCGGCGGGTTGGAGCACTCGTCGACCGCTGAGCGGGCAGGGGTATGTCTTCGCTAATGCTCCGTCATTCCGCTCGTCGGTACGGTCTCCACATGATGGAGCGTCGGCATGATCAGGATCACGCAGGCCGCAGCGGCGATCAGGCCAACGGCGGAGATGATGCTCGCCATATGCATTTCGGCGACGAATTCACTGCCGGCCGCTGTGCCTAGGACGGCGCTGAACAGCGCAACGCCGATTGCGCCGCCGACCTGCCTTGCGGCATTCACCACGCCCGAAGCGATGCCGACGGATTGGGGATCGGCATAGGCCAATGTCGCTGACATCACCGAGGGGATCGCGAGCGCAATGCCTGCCCCGGCGATCATGAAGGTGGGGGCGACCATGAAGGCGCTCGCGTCAGCGCCGATGGAAAACATGGCGGCATAGCCGACCGTCGCCAACAGCAGGCCGACCATCATGGTTGGGCGTATACCGAAATGCGCGGCAAGCCGGCCGGCCGCGACGTTGACGATCATGATAACGGCGCTCATCGGCACGAAGGCGACGCCAGCGGCAAAGGCGGATTTACCCTGCACCGTTTGGAAGAACAGGCTGAAGACGAAGATCATTCCATAGAAGACGAAGTTCAGGATGAAGCCCGCGAACGTCGCGACGGTGAAGCCGGTATTGCGAAACAGGCCAAGCGGCACCATCGGTTGGCGAATGCTGCTCTCGATAAAGAAGAAGGCGACGGCAAACAGGACGGCCACGATCAGGCCTGCCGCGATCCAGACGCCGCTACCGGCAACGTCGGCATGAGAGACGGCGGCTGTCAGGCACGCGAGCGCGGCGGCCGCGGTAAATTGACCGGCAAGGTCGAAATCGCGCTTCGTCCTCGCGAGCAGGGTCGGCCCATGGCGAAGCGTCAACCAGATGCCGATGATGCCGATCGGCACGTTCATGAGGAAGATCGTTCGCCAGCCGACGAGGCTGATCAAGGCTCCGCCGACTAGCGGACCCGCAGCGATGGCGAGGCTTCCCGAGCCAGCCCAGAGGCCGACGGCCTTGGCGCGTTCCCGGCTTTCCGGAAAGGCGCGTTGGAGCAGCGCCATGGCGGAAGGCACCAACAGTGCTGCTCCCAGGCCCTGCGCCACACGCGCCAGCGTCAGGATCAGGAAATTCGGCGCTGCGCCGCAGACGAGCGACGCCGCGAGGAAGATGGCGAAGCCCCAGAGGAAGGTGGCGCGGGCGCCGATGCGGTCGCTGAGCGCGCCGGCGCTGAGGAGGAAGGTGGCATAGGAAAGCGTGTAGGCGTTCAGCACCCACTGCAACTCTTCAAGCGGCACGTGAAAAGAGGACTGCAACGATTCGACGGCGACGTTGACCACCGAGACGTCGAGCGAAACCAGCATGATGCCGGTCATGGCGGCGAAAAGTACCATGAACGGCCGTGCTTCATTGGCGGCTTTCGCCTCCACAATTTCTATGTCGGACATTTGACGATAACTTGTTTTCCAGGAGAGGAGCGAACGCGTGGGAGGGCATTCGCTCGAGATAGAGCACTCTCTAGACCGATATCGCCTGAGGGACTATCTGCTATAAACTGAAAACACTCTTTAGGGATTACGGCATAATCGGAGTCTAAATGCGCGGCAGCGAATTCGCCGACCTCAGGGCCTTCATCACCATCGTGGAGCTCGGCACCTTCGCCCGCGCCGCGGCCCAGCTTCGCATTTCCCCCTCGACGCTCAGCCAGCGGATTCGTGAACTGGAAGAGCGTTTCGGCGTGCAGCTTCTCAATCGCACGACGCGCAGAGTATCGCTGACGGATGCCGGAACGCGGTTGATCGAGCGCATTCGGCCGGCAATGGCGGAGATGGAAGCGGCGGTCGAGGACCTCGGGAACCTCGGCGACACGCCGCGCGGCACGGTGCGTCTGCATGCGCCGCGACTTGCGGCCACCACCTTCATCGAGCCGGCGCTTGGGCGCTTCCACCAGGCCTATCCGGAGATCACGCTCGACCTCGCCGTCGACGATACCGTCATCAATATCGTCGAGGCGGGTTTCGATGTCGGTATCCGCCTTGGCGAGCTCCTCGAAAACGACATGATCGCCGTACCGCTCGGGCCGGATCTGCGGCAGATAGCGGTGGCTTCGCCGGAATATGTCGCCCGGCATGGTTGCCCCGAAACGCCGGCGGATCTCTTGCAGCATCGCTGCATCAACTGGCGGCAGCCGGGAAGCAGCGGCATCTACAATTGGGATTTCCAGCGCAACGGCCAATGGTTCGTGGTCGCGGTCAATGGGCCGCTTGTGGTTTCGGATCGCGCGTTTGCTATATCGGCAGCGCTGCAGGGTGTCGGCATTGCCTACTGGGCAGAGCACCGCGTGAGGCCGTTCATCGAAGAGGGCCGGCTCGTTCCCTTGCTGGAGGACTATTCGCCATCCTTTCCGGGATGGCACCTCTACTATCCCCGTCAGCGCCATATACCGCCGGCAGTCCGCACGCTGGTAGATTTTCTGAGGCGGGAGGGTCGCGAACGCCGATGAGGGCAGCCCTTCTCTCAAATCAAGAGAAGGGCTGCCCATCAGAAATAGCTCTGCAGCGGTCGGACTTCGAGGTTGCCGGCCTTCAGCGCCTTGATCGCCATAGCCGCAGCTTCGGCGCCGGCCATGGTGGTGTAGTAGGGCACTTTCTGCATCAGCGTCGCACGCCGCAGCGATTTCGAGTCCGAGATCGCCTTGTTGCTGTCGGTCGTGTTGATGACCAACTGAACCTGGCGGTTGCGGATGGCATCCTCGATATGCGGACGGCCTTCCAGCACCTTGTTGATCTTGGTGGCGCTGATGCCCTGTTCGGCCAAGTAGCGCTGGGTGCCGCCCGTTGCGAGCACCTTGAAGCCTAGCTCGGTCAACATACGGATGGCGGGCAGGACGCGCGGCTTGTCGTCGTCGCGGACGGAGACGAAGACGGTCCCATCACGTGGCAGTTCGACGCCGGCGCCGAGCTGCGACTTGGCGAAGGCCAGCGCAAAATCCGTATCCAGGCCGATGACTTCGCCGGTCGAGCGCATTTCCGGTCCAAGCAGGATGTCGACGCCCGGGAAGCGGGCGAAGGGGAAGACGGCTTCCTTGACGGCGATATGCTTGAGCTTGCGCGGATCAGGCTTTTCGCCATAGGCGGCGAAGGTCGCATCCAGCTTCTCGCCGGCCATGACGCGGGCGGCGATCTTGGCGATCGGTGCGCCGATGGTCTTGGCGACGAAGGGCACGGTGCGAGAGGCGCGGGGGTTGACTTCCAGCACGTAGACCGTGCCGTCCTTGATGGCGAACTGCACGTTCATCAAGCCACCGACGTTCAGTGCCTTGGCCATGGCCTTTGCCTGGCGTTCCAGTTCGTCGATCATTGCGGGCGACAGCGTGCGCGGCGGCAGCGAGCAGGCCGAGTCGCCCGAGTGGATGCCGGCCTCTTCGATATGCTCCATGATCCCGGCAACGTAGACGTCGGTGCCGTCAGACAGGCAGTCGACGTCGACTTCGATGGCGTTGGCGAGATAGCTGTCAAACAGCAGCGGGTTCTTGCCGAGCAGGGTATTGATCTGGCCGGTCTTGTCGTTCGGATAACGCTGCTTGATGTCTTCCGGCACGAGTTCCGGCACGGTGTCGAGAAGATAGGTCTGCAGCATGCTTTCCGAATGGATGATCTGCATCGCGCGGCCGCCGAGCACGTAGGAGGGGCGCACCACCAGCGGAAAGCCGATCTCGGCGGCGACGAGGCGGGCCTGTTCCACCGAATAGGCGATGCCGTTGTTCGGCTGGTTGAGGTCAAGCTTCATGAGAAGCTTCTGGAAACGGTCGCGGTCTTCGGCATGGTCGATCGCGTCCGGTGCGGTGCCGAGGATCGGGATGCCGTTCTTTTCCAAGGCTTCCGCTAGCTTCAGCGGCGTCTGGCCGCCGAACTGGACGATGACGCCAACCAACTCGCCGTTTTCCTGTTCCGCCTTCAGGATCTCGATCACGTCTTCAGCGGTCAGCGGCTCGAAATAAAGCCGGTCCGAGGTGTCGTAGTCGGTCGAGACGGTTTCCGGGTTGCAGTTGATCATGATCGCTTCATAGCCGGCATCCTTCAGCGCGAAGGCCGCGTGGCAGCAGCAATAGTCGAACTCGATGCCCTGGCCGATACGGTTCGGACCGCCGCCGAGGATGACGACCTTTTTGCGGTCGGAAACCTGCGCTTCGGAGCGGGCGGAACCGACGAAGGGCGTCTCATAGGTCGAATACATATAGGCGGTGGGCGAGGCGAACTCGGCGGCGCAGGTGTCAATGCGCTTGAAGACCGGGCGGACGTTCAGGCCGTTGCGCAGTTCCGCAACTTCCTTCGGGCGCTTGCCGGTCAGCGTCGCGAGGCGCGCATCCGAAAAGCCCATGGCCTTCAGCATGCGCAGGTTGGAGGCATCGTTCGGAAGGCCGTGTTCGCGGATGCGGGCTTCCATGTCGACGATGTTCTTCAGCTGCGCGATAAACCAGGGATCGATCTTGCAGCCTTCATGTACCTCTTCCGGCGTCATGCCGAGGCGCAGAGCCTGAGCCACCATGCGCAGACGATCGGGAGTGGGCGTGCCGATGGCGGCGCGGATGGCATTCTGGCTGCCTTCGCCTTCTTCAGTGCCGGGGATTTCGATCTCGTCGAGACCGGTGAGGCCGGTTTCCAGGCCGCGGAGCGCCTTCTGCAGCGATTCGGCAAAGGTGCGGCCGATCGCCATGACTTCGCCGACCGACTTCATCGCTGTGGTCAGCACCGGCGATGCGCCGGGGAATTTCTCGAAGGCGAAGCGCGGAATTTTCGTGACGACGTAATCGATCGACGGTTCGAACGATGCCGGCGTCGCGCCACCGGTGATGTCGTTTTCCAGCTCGTCCAGCGTATAGCCGATCGCCAGCTTGGCCGCGACCTTGGCGATCGGGAAGCCAGTGGCCTTCGACGCCAAGGCCGAGGAACGGGACACGCGCGGGTTCATTTCAATGACAACGAGGCGACCGTCCTTCGGATTGACGGCGAACTGGACGTTCGAACCACCAGTCTCGACACCGATCTCGCGCAGAACCGCGATCGAGGCGTTACGCATGATCTGGTATTCTTTGTCGGTTAGCGTCAGTGCCGGGGCGACGGTGATCGAGTCGCCGGTATGAACGCCCATCGGGTCGATATTTTCGATCGAGCAGATGATGATGCAATTGTCCGCCCTGTCGCGGACCACTTCCATCTCGAATTCCTTCCAGCCAAGCACCGATTCTTCGATCAGCACTTCCGTGGTCGGCGAAGCATCGAGACCACCGCCGACGATCTCGAAGAATTCCGAACGGTTATAGGCAATGCCGCCGCCGGTGCCACCCAGGGTGAAGGAGGGACGGATGATGGCCGGCAGGCCGACATGGTCGAGCGCCTGGGCGGCGATTGCCATGGCGTGGCTCATATAACGCTGCTTGCGATCGCTTTCGCCGAGGTTCCACTGGTTCTCCAGTTCGTCGAGCGCCTTGTCGAGGTCGTCGCCGGAGAGCTGCGCCTTCAGCTTGGTGCGTTCGGCTTCATGCGTCTTGCGGTCAGTATCCTTGATGTCGGTGGCGTTCGCCAACATCGAACGCGGGGTTTCGAGCCCGATACGGGCCATGGCTTCGCGGAAGAGGGCGCGGTCTTCCGCCATGTCGATCGCGGCCGGCTTGGCGCCGATCATTTCGACATTGTAGCGGTCGAGCACACCCATGCGCTTCAGCGAGAGCGCGGTGTTGAGTGCCGTCTGGCCACCCATGGTCGGCAGCAGTGCATCCGGGCGTTCCTTGGCGATGATCTTGGCGACCACTTCCGGGGTGATCGGCTCGACGTAGGTCGCGTCCGCCAGGCCTGGATCGGTCATGATCGTCGCCGGATTGGAGTTGACGAGGATGACGCGGTAGCCTTCTTCTCGGAGCGCCTTGCAGGCTTGCGTGCCGGAGTAGTCGAATTCGCAAGCCTGGCCAATGACGATCGGTCCTGCGCCGATGATGAGGATCGATTTGATATCTTGGCGCTTCGGCATGGGCTCACATCCGTTTTTTGTTGCGCGAAAAACCGGCCAGGGTGGGAGATCACCGGCCGGGGCGCATGGGCAAGTCTTTTCAGGCTAGAAGCGGCTTATAGGCAAATGTATTTGCAAACGGAACCCCATAAATCGCGGAATCGACAGGAATTCGGAAGAGACGGACGATAGTGCGAGGCGATCTGCCCGCGCTCGGTTTTTCCCGACCCATATCCCGTGGTTTTTCCTCGAACTCAAGTATCGAGTATGTAATGCGGCACGAAGCGAGACGTATCGCGGGTGATGGGCGTATCATCCTCACGAATGCCGATGCCGGCGGGCTGGCCGGCGACAATCCACGAGCCGATCACGGTCCAGTCGTTGCCGAAGCGCGGAAGCAGGTGCAATGCCTGCACGATATGGCCTTCCTCGCCGTAGGGTCCCTCGACATGATAGCTGCCATTGCCGGCTTCATAGTTGACGAGTGTCACATTGGCACCTTCGCGAGACAGCAGCGGTTTACGGACATAGCGATCCCCGAGATCGCCGATGCGCGGATCATCCTCGAAATAAGCAGGCAGCAGATTTTCATGGCCGGGGAACATCTCCCATAGCACCGGCAGCAGCCCCTTGTTGGACAGTGTGAGTTTCCAAAGGGGCTCGATTACACGCGTGGGCGTCCACGGCAGATGCCGGCCGAAAGGCTCGCGCACCATGTCTTCTAGAGGATAGAGCTTGAACAGGCAGTCGATGCGCTCGTCCTGAAGATCGATCAGCCAATGTTTGTGGTCGACGCCGATATCGGGCATTGCAATCAGCTTCGTCTTGCAGCCTGCCTGGGCCGCGCAATCGACGAGGTAGTTGAGTGTCACCAGGTCCTCTTCCGATTCCAGCATGCCGGCGAAATGCAAGCGTTGGGATGGGCCGGCGAGAAAACGCAAAGCTTCGATCAGGCGTTCGTGGATGGAGTTGAACTGGTCGGCGGCCGGCGAGATCTGTCCGCGCGCCTTCATGTCCTCCAGCCATCGCCATTGGAAAACGGCGCTTTCAAACAGGCTGGTCGGCGTGTCGGCATTGAATTCGAGCAGCTTTGCCGGACCGTTGCCATCATAGGAGAGGTCGAAACGGCCATAAAGATCGCGCTCATGGCTGCGCCAGGAGCGGAGGACAGCGTCGTGATAGGCTTGCGGAATGGCCATTCGCTGCATCAGCGCACCATCCGAAACGATCCTGTCGACGGCGGCATAGCACATTCGCAGCAGCTTCGCGGAAGGATCTTCCAGCCTTGTTTCTACCTCCTCGAGGGTAAAGGCGTAGGCGTGCCGCTCATCCCAGTAACGCTGCCCGTACATAGAGTGGATGGTGAACCCACAAGCTTCGGCGTCGGCCTTCCAATCGGGCCGCTCGTTCATGACAACGCGTTTCATCGCCTCACCGCCTTAGCCCGAAAGGTGGAAGCCGCGAAAACCCCAGCCGCCGCGTTCCACTGCGCTGGCCGAGCGTGTGGACTGCTCGGAGGACGATCTCCAGATGCCACCACCTCCGCCGCCCGAAGACGACGACGATTGCGTATCGTCATCTCTTTTCTTTGCGGCATAGGAGGGCTTTCCAAGCAAAGTGCCGTTTGCAAGGCTGTGGCCGGTCGCCGTTCGGAAATCGTTGCTGCCGTTCGGCCGATAGAGTGCCTTGGCGTCGAGCGTTCTGGAGGCGCTGCCGACGATGTACCCAGCCAACAAAGGAATGAAGTGGCCTGTGCCTGCCTGATGCAGGCTGGTCGTCGGCTGGCAATTGTTGACGCCATAGTCCTTTTCGCAGTTCGCCGCAGTTTCATAGGCAGGCGCATTCTGTTCACGCTCGGTTTCGGCGGCGGCAAATTGGGATCGGCATTCGGCAGCAGAGAAGACTTCACCTGCGATACAGGCATCGACGTCCTTGTAGATCTGGACTGTTTCTTCCTTCTGGCCACAGCCTGTCAGCGCTGCCGTTCCCATCAGCAGCAGGGACACACTCATCGATCGTTTCATCAAACCCTCGGCGCATAGCGCATACGTTCACGCGCCTTTACATTTCAATTATGACGCGCATATAGGTCACTCAACTGCAATGTCCGCGAAAGGCGGGATTGCGGTTGTCCACATGACCGTAAAATGCAACGTAAAGAATATTGGCGCGTGCAACCAAGTAGGTTTGCGCCTGAGATATTTAAAGAATGGCCGCCCAGTTTTTGTTGGTATCGAAGGTTCGATGCGCGCAATGATGAATTTTTTCTTTCTGGTTTTCATAATTTACGGTGACACGGTATATTTCAGAAAGAGCTAGACTTGTTCTCTCAAGGACCTGCATCGCCGGGAGGTGCATTATGGATTGGAAGGGACGTCGGCAATCCGACAATATCGAGGATGAACGCGGCTCGTCGCCGATGAGGGGCGGCTCGGGAGGTGGTCCCTTCGGCGGCGGTATGGGCTTTCCCGGCGGCGGCATGCGGCGCGGCGGCGGCTTGAGCATCAGCACGATTATCATTCTGGTGGTGATTTTCCTGGTGCTGAAGGCCATGGGTATCGACGTGATGGGGCTGTTGCAGCAGGGCGGCGCCCTGGATGGTGGCACCGGGCCTGGTTACGAACAGAGCGATTCGAGCGGCGGTAATGCCCCGCCCGCCAACGACGAGATGAAGCAGTTCGTGGCGACGGTGCTCGCCGATACGGAAGACACATGGACCGGCATCTTCAAGTCGATGGGCCAGACCTACACCGATCCGAAACTGGTGCTGTTCTCGGGCCGTTTCCCTTCAGCCTGCGGCACGGCCTCGGCAGCAACCGGGCCGTTCTATTGCCCGAGTGACCAGAAGGTCTATCTCGACATGGCCTTCTTCCAGCAGATGAAGGATCAGTTCGGCGCTGCCGGCGATTTTGCGCAGGCCTATGTGATCGCGCACGAAGTCGGCCACCATGTTCAGGACCTGCTCGGCATTCTGCCGAAGTTCAATCAAGCGCGCCAGAATATGAGCGAGGCGGATGCGAACAAGTTGTCGGTGCGCATCGAGCTGCAAGCCGACTGCTTTGCCGGCATCTGGGGAAAGTTCACTCAACAGAAGGGCATTCTGCAGGAAGGCGACCTCGAAGAGGCGCTGAATGCCGCGCAGCAGATCGGCGACGACACGCTCCAAAAGCGCAGCCAGGGCTATGTCGTCCCGGACAGTTTCAACCATGGTACTTCGGCGCAGCGCGTGAAATGGTTCAAACAGGGCTTCGGATCCGGCAAGCTCAGCGACTGCGATACGCTGAACAATCCGGTGTGAGTTCCAGCGCCTTCTCCCCTCGGCCATACGAGGGGAGAAGGCGGAGCCGCTTTTATTTTTCACTGTCCATATGCGCCAGCTGCGCTTCCGGATAACGGCCGCCGACGGCGGCATCCTTCGGGACTGCGCGTTCGATCGCTGCGAAATCCGCTTCGGACAATTCGACGGATAGCGAACCGAGAGCCTCGGTCAGGCGATCGCGGCGGCGGGCGCCGACGAGTGGTATGATGTCCTTGCCCTGGGCGTCGACCCAGGCGATGGCGATCTGGGCGACGCTGACACCCTTGGTGTCGGCGATCTGGCGCAATGCTTCCACCAATTCCAGGTTCTTTTCGACATTGCCTCCCTGAAAGCGCGGGCTGAAGGCGCGGAAATCGCCCTTCTGCGCCGCATCCTTCTGCCAGTGGCCGCTGATCAGGCCGCGGGAGAGGACGCCGTAGGCGGTGATGCCGATGCCGAGTTCACGGCAGGTGGGCAGGATCTGATCTTCGATGCCGCGCGAGATCAGCGAATATTCGATTTGCAGATCGACGATCGGATGCACGGCTGCCGCACGGCGGATGGTGTCGGCGCCAACCTCGGAAAGGCCGATATGCCTGATATAGCCTTCCTTGATCAGGTCGGCCATGGCGCCGACCTGCTCTTCGATTGGTACGTTCGGATCGAGGCGGGCGGGGCGGTAGATATCGATATAGTCGACGCCGAGGCGCTGCAGCGTGTAGGCGAGGAAGTTCCTAATCGCGGTCGGACGGGCATCATAGCCCGACCAGGCGCCAGCCGGATCGCGCAGCGCGCCGAATTTGACGCTGAGCAGGAAATCGTCGCGCTTCAGCCCTTTGATCGCCTCGCCGATCAGCATTTCATTGTGGCCCATGCCATAGAAATCGCCGGTATCGAGCAGGTTGATGCCGGCATCGAGGGCAGCGTGGATGGTGGCGATGCCTTCGGCGCGATCGGAGGGTCCGTACATGCCGGACATGCCCATGCAGCCGAGGCCGATGGCGGATACTTTAGGGCCGGCCTTGCCCAATTGATGCATCTGCATTTCAGTTCTCCTTGGTCAGCGGCGCCCTCGTCATCTTTAAGCGGCGTCTTCGAGAATGGTTTTACTCTATCGGCTTTTGTGCGATAATCTGGGTAAATCGAAACGGGTTGTTTGAAATTTTGTACAATGGATGATTTGCCGCTTGCCGACCTCGATGCCTTTGCCGCCGTTGCCCGCGAGCGCAGTTTTCGTGAGGCAGCACGCAAGCGCCATGTCTCCGCGTCATCATTGAGTGAAGCGCTGCGACGGCTCGAAGAGCGGCTCGGTGTACGCCTGCTCAACCGTACCACCCGCAGCGTCACGCCGACAGAGGCGGGCGAGCGGCTGATCGAGCGGCTGACGCCGGCGATAGGCGAAATCGCCACCGCGCTCGACGATATCAATACATTTCGTGACAGTCTTGGCGGAACTTTGCGGCTGAATGTGCCGACGGTGGCTGCCATCGTCATCATGCCGGGGATCATCAACCGCTTTCTCAAAGCCTATCCAGGCATCTCGGTCGAAATCGTCGCCGAAGACAGTTTTATCGATGTGCTGGCGGCGGGCTATGATGCTGGCATTCGTTATGATGAGCGGCTGGAACGGGACATGATCGCCGTGCCGATCGGGCCGCGGCAGCAACGCTACATCACCGCCGCGTCTCCGGCCTATCTTGCGGCAAATGGTACGCCCCGTCACCCGCGCGACATTCTCGACCATCGCTGCATCCGCCACCGCTTCGTCAGCGGTTCGGCCTTTCCCTGGGAGTTCGAAAAGGACGGGGAGACGGTCGTTATTTCGCCACCCATGGTTCTCGCCACCAATTCGGTCGATATCGAACGCAGCGCTGCCGTGGAGGGTCACGGCCTCATCCGGACCTTCACGGAATTCGTTGCGCCACAGATCGCGAGCGGTGACCTGATACCGATTCTCGAAGACTGGGAAGCAGCTTTTGCCGGCCCGTTTCTCTATTATGCAAGCCGCCGCCACATGCCGGCGCCGCTTCGGGCCTTCCTCGATTTTCTGAAATTGGAGCAGCGCCGGATGAACGAGGTGTAGGCGTCATCTTTGCGCCAAGGATCAAAAAAATCGGCCGATAAATCAAGAAGATTGAAGCGTTCACTGATTGTTTCCGGCAAAATCTTTAGGTAAGGGGGACGCTCCGGTTTTTCGTTCACGTTCTGTCTCTTCATGGAGATGGGGCCCCCAATAGGCAAACTCCATGATGGATCAGAAATTCGTACGTCGCGGCCTGTTCCTGGTCTTCATCATCTTGTTCCTCGACGTCATCGGCATTGCCATCATCATGCCGGTCATGCCGAAATACCTGGAAGAGCTGACGGGCGCTTCGGTCAGCGAGGCGGCCACAGACGGCGGCTGGCTGCTGCTTGCCTATGCCGCCATGCAGTTCTTGTTCTCGCCGCTGATCGGCAATTTGAGCGACCGTTTCGGCCGCCGTCCGATCTTGCTTGCCTCCGTGCTGACCTTCGCGATCGACAATTTTATCTGCGCCATTGCCGGTACCTATTGGATATTGTTCGCTGGCCGTATCCTGGCCGGCATCAGCGGGGCGAGTTTCTCGACATGCTCTGCTTATATCGCCGACATCAGCACCGACGAGAACCGGGCGAAGAATTTCGGCCTGATCGGCATGGCCTTCGGTGTCGGCTTTGTGCTCGGCCCCGTCATTGGCGGTTTCCTCGGTGAGTTCGGTCCGCGCGCACCCTTTTATGGCGCCGCGGCGCTCTCATTCCTGAACTTTATCGGCGCTTTTTTCCTGCTGCCGGAAACGCTGGAAGCAAAGAACCGTCGTCGTTTCGAGTTCTGGCGCGCCAGTCCGCTCGGTGCGTTGCGGCAGGTGCGTCGTTATCGGGGCCTCGGTTGGATATTCGTCGTCATGTTCTTCAACTGGCTGGCGCATGGCGTCTTTCCGGCCGTCTGGTCCTTTGTCACATCCTATCGTTATGGGTGGACCTCGTGGGAGATCGGCATTTCGCTCGGCACCTACGGCATCGGTATGGCGCTGGTAATGGGGTTCGCTTTGCCCCGCATCGTGCCGATACTCGGCGAATGGAAGACTGTGGTGTTCGGGCTTATTTTCTCGGGAGTAGGCCTGCTGGGATATGCCTTCGCCTGGCAGGGCTGGATGGTCTATGCCGTCATCGTGGTTACGGTGATCGAAAACGTCTCGGATGCGCCGCTGCGCTCCATCGCTGCAAGTAAAGTGCCGCCGTCGGCGCAGGGCGAACTGCAAGGCGCTCTCGGTAGCCTCACCAGCATTACCGCGATCATCGGACCGGTGTTGTTTCCCTATCTGTTTCGCTATTTCACCGCGCCAACCGCACCGGTCGTCTTCGCCGGCGCGCCGTTCATCATGTCGGCGATCCTCATCCTTGCTGCGGTGATCGTCTTTGTTGCCAAGGTGCATAAGGATGAGCCGAAAGCCGTGGCGGAGCCATCCGTTCAAGAAGTGGCCTAAATAATCATCAGATATTTTGATGATCTGATGAATTCTTCAGCATCAAGGCTTTGCCGACTGGCTTTTCGGGCGAAGTTGCGTTAAGTCGACAAGCTTGCGCACCCTAGGGTAGGGCGGTTTGCGCTGTCTTAAAATCGAGTTTTCGAGATGGATATGCCGGTAGCTGCGCGCCCGTTCGCGCACGACAACAATAATTCGTGGTCTGCGCATGTCCGCGCCACGCTGGCGCTCGGCATTCCGCTGATCGGCGCGCAGCTGGCGCAGCTTGGCATCAACACCACGGATGTGATGATCGTCGGCCGTCTCGGTGCCGAGCAACTGGCCGCCATGGTTCTTGCCGGCCAGTTCCTGTTCACGATTCTGATCTTCGGTTCCGGTTTCGCGATCGCCGTCGTGCCGCTGGTGGCGCAGGCCTATGGTCATGGCGACGTCACTTCGGTCCGCCGGGCGTTGCGCATGGGGCTTTGGGTCGTCACTGCTTATTGGCTGGTGGCCCAGCCGGCCTTTCTCTATTCCGAGCAAATCCTGTTGGCCGCAGGCCAGAAGCCCGACGTGGCGAAGCTTGCCAGCGAATATATCGCCATCGGCCATTTCGCCGTGCTGCCGGGATTGCTTTACAACGTTATCCGCGCCCTGGTCAGCGCCATAGGCCGAGCCGGTGTCATTCTCTATGTCACCATCACCATGTTGGTGATGAATGCAGTGCTTGCCTATTGCCTGGTGCTTGGCCATTTCGGCATGCCGGCGCTCGGGCTGCATGGCGCGGCTATGGTGTCGGTCGCCGTTCAAACGGCGGGCTTCCTGTTTATCGTCGCTTATGTGCAGAGCCGCGAAGACACACGCCGCTACGAAATCTTCGTCCGTCTTTGGCGGCCGGATTGGCATGCATTGTGGGAAGTGGTTCGCCTTGGATTTCCGATCAGCATCACGGTTTTGGCAGAAGTCAGCCTCTTTACGGCCGCTTCACTGTTGATGGGACAGATCGGCACGATCGAGCTTGCCGCGCATGGCATCGCGCTGCAATGGGCATCGATTGCCTTCATGATCCCGCTCGGCCTCAGCCAGGCGGCGACCGTTCGGGTTGGTGTTGCGCATGGGCAGGGAGATCACGCGGGGTTGACGCGCGCGGCAATCGTCGTGCTCATCGTTTCGAGCTGCATCTCGCTGTTTGGCAGCATCCTGTTCGCCACCATGCCGACATGGCTCGGAAGCTGGTTTCTTGACGTGACCTCGGCCGATGCGCCGAAGGTGCTCGCCTATGCCGCACCGTTGATTGTTGTCGCGGGGTTGTTCCAGCTCGTCGACGGTCTGCAGGCGATCGCCAGCGGTCTGCTGCGTGGTCTGAAGGATGCGCGCGTGCCGATGATCCTTGCATTGATTGCCTATTGGCCGATCGGCTTCTTCCTGGCGTGGCTCCTTGCCTTCCCGCTTGGCTTCGGTGGCATCGGCATCTGGTTCGGCTTTCTTTTGGGGCTCGCCTCGGCGGCGACGATGCTCTGCGCGCGGTTCTATATCCTGGTCCGCTCGGAGAAAATGGCCGGCTGATGCCGGCCATTTTTTACGCCTGAGCGGCAAGACTGCTGACAAATATTGACAGCATGATCCCGTATATTGGTCATATACCAATTTGATGGGAGCAGATCATGACACTGAGAGCAAGCGATCACAGCGAGGCGACGCTCTTCTCGCTGGAAGAACATGCCAGCCGCGGTACTGTCGTGCACATGCTTGGGCATTCCAATGCTTCTCATCGATATGAGAAGCCGGCGGCAAAGTCGTATTGGCTGGCTGTGGCCTGTGCCGAGCACGTGCGGCATGGGCGGAGAAATGGCTTCATGCAAGTCAACCACGGCAAGCAGGGGCCACTGAAGCGCGTCAAACCGGGCGACGGCGTGGTCTATTACTCCCCGTCGGTGGCCACGGGTGAAAAGGACGGTTTTCAGAGCTTCACGGCGATCGGATATGTCCGGGACGGCGAGCCCTATCAGGGTGAGATGATGTCGGGCAAGGCATATCGCCGCGACGTCGACTGGCTGGACACGCCTGAACAGCCCATCCGTCCTTTGCTGGACTGGCTGGATTTCACACAGGACAAGAATTGGGGCTACAAGCTGAGATTTGGCCTGGTTCCCTTCGGCCAATCCGATTTCGAATTCCTGCAGGAAATCATGACGAGCGAACTCGAGGAAGTGAGGCGCCGTCGCATGTCGGCGTGATGAAGCGAATGGCCAAGTACCGGCCTCGCACAGAGAACCTCCCAAGAAAAAGCCCCGGATTGGCGATCGATCCGGGGCTTTGCTATTCGACGGCGATGATGGGCTACTTATGCGCGCTCGGCCAAAGCAGACTCGCCCTTCTTCTCGCGCACGAGATTGACGAAGCGGCGGAAGAGGTAATGGCTGTCCTGCGGACCCGGAGAAGCTTCCGGGTGGTGCTGCACCGAGAAGACCGGCTTGCCCGAAACGCGCAGGCCGCAATTGCTGCCGTCGAAGAGGGAAATATGCGTCTCTTCAACGCCTTCCGGTAGGGTGTTCGAGTCGACTGCGAAGCCGTGGTTCATCGAGACGATCTCGACCTTGCCGGTCGTGTGGTCCTTGACGGGATGATTGGCGCCATGGTGACCCTGGTGCATTTTCGCGGTCTTGGCCCCGAGCGCGAGACCAAGCATCTGGTGACCGAGGCAGATGCCGAACAACGGTATTTCCGTCTTCAGCAGGTCCTTGATGACAGGCACGGCGTATTCGCCAGTTGCCGCCGGATCGCCCGGACCGTTTGACAGGAAGATTCCGTCCGGCTTCAGCGCCAGCACATCATCGGTGGATGCGGTTGCCGGCAGCACAGTGACTTTGCAGTCGAGGCCGGAGAACAAACGCAGGATATTGCGCTTGACGCCGTAATCGAGGCAGACCACGTGATACTTGGCATCATCGGCGCTCAGTTCGCCGTAGCCTTCGTTCCAGACCCAGGGCGTCTGCGACCATTGCGACGACTGGCCGGAGGAGGCGACCTTGGCGAGGTCGAGACCTTCCAGGCCGCTCCAGGCCTTGGCGTCCGCTTTCAACTGGTCGATATCGAAGACACCGTTCGGATCATGGGCGATGACGCCGTTCGGCATGCCGTTTTCGCGAATCCAGGCGGTCAGGGCGCGGGTGTCGATGCCGCACATGCCGATAATGCCGCGAGCCTTCAGCCACTGGTCAAGATGTTTTGCGGCGCGGTAGTTCGAAGGTTCGGTGATGTCGGCCTTGAAGATGACGCCGACGGCGCCGTGACGGGCGGCAGGTGTCAGATCCTCGATGTCTTCCTCGTTGGTGCCGACGTTGCCGATGTGGGGGAAGGTAAAGGTGACGATCTGGCCGAGATAGGAGGGGTCGGTCAGGATCTCCTCGTAACCAGTCAGCGCCGTGTTGAAGCAGACTTCGGCCTGGACCTTACCGGTCGCGCCGATGCCCTTGCCTTCGATCACGGTGCCGTCGGCGAGAACGAGCAGGGCACTCGGCTTTTCAGTTGTCCATGGGGCTGTCGCGGTCATTGTCATCCCGTTTCCGGCGTCGTGCGCGGCCTTGAAAAGACCGGGGGCTTCCGCCATGTTTGTCGCAGATTGCAGCCGGCGACGTCTGTCGCGGCTCGAGACCTTAATATCGATCTAATGTGCAGATGCTGGACATAGCCAAACAAGGCGTGCCGGTCAATGCGCCCTGTTCGTTTCCCGCTAAGGAATTCGCCAGCTTTCGATCGGTCGGACGCAATTGCAATGATCGCCGCTCATGGTCTATGAGACTGGCAACGCGAAATGAGAGGCTAGGTGATCGTCGCCGGCCTGCTTTGGGAGTTAAAAACATGATCCGCGAAACGCTTTCCAGTGCCCAGAAGGATGCCATGAGGGCCAAGGATGCAGCGAAGCTTTCGACCGTGCGCCTCATCCTCGCCGCGATCAAGGACAAGGACATCGCCAATCGCGGTCTCGGCAAGGAACAGGCGAGCGACGACGAGATCCTGCAGTTGCTGGCGAAGATGATCAAGCAGCGCGAAGAGTCGGTGAAGATCTACATCGATGGCGGCCGTCCGGAGCTGGCCGACAAGGAGCGCGAGGAAATTGCTGTCATCCAGGGCTTCATGCCTGAGCAGCTTTCCGACGAGAAGGTGCGCGAGATCTGCGTCGCGGCCGTGGCCGAGCTCGGTGCCCAGGGTTTGAAGGACATGGGCAAGTGCGTCGCCGCGCTGCGTGAGCGCTATGCCGGTCAGATGGATTTCGCCAAGGCCTCGGCGATCCTCAAAGAGCTGCTGAAGTAAGCCTCTGCCCGTCCATCGGCGCCGGCTCCGGCTGAGCGCCGAAGGTCTCTTCCCAGACCGCGCCCATGATGGCGAATTTTTCGGCCTGGTAATCCCAATATTCCTGAATGAAGCCACGCGAAAGCCAGAAGTGGCTTTTGCCCGGACTACCCGTCCAGCCCACGCTCCCCATAGATGATGCTTTGCTCATCAGCCGCTTTACATGCGTTCTGGAGATAAGAAATCGATCGCAGATCTCGCTGAATGAAATCGGGCCGATGTCCGTTCGTGCGGCCGTTGGATCGACCGTTCCGATACGCGAGATCAGGTAGTCCATCATTACGCCGCCGGAATTTGCCCAGGTGAAGAGATCGAAGGTCTCGCCGGGATGACGGACTTGATCGCTGGCAATGATTCTTGCTGCGATTGCCGGCTGTAGCGTCGCAACGATTTCCGGACGATCGACAAAAGTTACAGTCCGCCTGCCGTCATCCAGGCTATCGAGCACCATCAGATGGATATGGAACCATTTCGCGAAGTTTTCGACCGCCGTTTCGGTCGGCTCCATCGGCCGAACACGTTTATCGGATGAATCAGGCAGATAGCGCATATAGCGATAGGCGAGCATTTCCTGGATGAAACTTAGCGCCGTATTGTGGCTGGCGATCTCATGTTTGAGAACGTAATCGACAAAGCGCCGAGCATAGATGCCCGGTTGCTCTCCGTCGATTCCACCGTAGTACAGCGCAAAGCCCGCCTGTGCCATCAGCCAGCGTTGCTGCGAGGCAAAAATCGAGCTCATGCGGGGATTTTCAGCGTAGGCGGCAACCATCTCGCGCGAACAGCCGAGAACAATCGTGAAGAAACCAAGATCAGAAGCAAGTTCTTTTGCTGTAAACGACATGCAAAGGTTTCCGATGAACTGGGAAATTCATTGGCACGGCCAGAACAATTGTCAATTGAATTTACGGAAGGCTATGTATAATAAAATCTTCTAATATAACTGCAATGACATGACGTTAATAAACTTGATGAGCCGGTAGTAGCGGCTGAAGGCACTTTGTTTTGGATGCCTCGCTCCACATCTGCAAAAATTAAAGAAGGCAGGAGCTGGGGGTGCTCCTGCCTTCTTGCGCTTTGCAGCCGTTTGATGACGCAGGGTGGGGCCCAAAAATCAAACGTCTATTGCAAAGGCACCCAGGTGAGGCGGCGCCGGGGGTAGGGATGGTGCCTCACCTGGGTATGGGGTGAACTTTACCTGATAATCCTGACTTGCTGAGGCGCGCCTTGCGTCTCCAACCAGGACACCTGAACTTTAATGCCGGTCTTGAGGGCCGGAACTTTCATATCAACCGGCAATTGATAGCCGGCACCGGTATAAAGCACGTTCCTCGTGGCCGCAGGGGCTACACTGTCAGTCGTCATAGCCGAGCTATAGGTAGCTGTGGCGAAGAGGGCAGCGGCAGCAAAGGGTACGAGCAGAACGCGCATTTGATTTCTCCCAAACTGAAAACCTGTACCTTTGGTTTCCCGTCCGTCGGGGCGTCTAGGCATGTCGCGTCGCGAAGCATTTTGTTCGCCGGCTTGTCTCGTCCCGTGAGAAGAAAGCTATTGCGGCGCACACCAACAATCAAATTACAAAAAAATAATGTTTGGCTTACGAACCGTGCCGCAAATGCGCCACCAATGGACAAGACCGCGTGCCCTCCAGCCTTCGGCCAATGGTTGCGGCAGGCGCCATTGCACGCCCTTGCTCATTTTCCCTGATAGTCAGCAACTCTTTGCTTTTTAATCGCTTTTCCTGCACGGTGAAGCTGTGGCCGCGGGTGTCTGCAATGCACATACAGGCTGCAAAGAGCTTTTCGGATTTTGTTTGAGATGATGTCAAAAATGCTTTTTAGGAGGGCATGCGAACGTTAATTGCGCCGAGGTTCTCACGGAGTTGTGATCGGAAGGGTTGCGCTTCAACCAACAATGACGGGCTGTGAATAGCGGGCGTGTTGGAGGGGTTCTCGTGGCAATGCGCGCCATTCCTGCTTATATGGGGCGAGCCAGAGGTAGTCATGCGATTTTCCAATACGTTTCTCGATGAGATTCGCGACCGCGTCCCCATTTCGGACGTGATTGGTCGACGTGTGACCTGGGATCGGCGCAAGACCAATGTGCCGCGAGGTGATTACTGGGCCTGCTGCCCGTTTCATGGCGAAAAGTCGCCGAGCTTTCACTGCGAGGACCGCAAGGGCCGTTATCACTGCTTCGGTTGCGGCGTCACGGGCGATCATTTCCGTTTCCTGACTGATCTCGAGGGCCTCAGTTTTCCCGAGGCGGTGCAGCAGATCGCCGATATGGCGGGCGTTCCCATGCCGGTCGCCGATCCCATGGAAGCAAAGCGTGAAAAGGAACGCACATCGCTGCTCGATGTCATGGAGATGGCGACGCAGTTCTTTCAGGATCAGCTACAGACGGCAAACGGGGCGAGGGCGCGTGCATACCTTCGCGACCGAGGTCTGACGGGGCGCACCATCGAGACCTTCCGCCTTGGCTATTCGCCGGACAGCCGCAATGCGCTGAAAGAGTTTTTAGCCGGCAAAGGCGTATTGAAGGAGCAGATGGAAGCCTGTGGCCTAGTCGTGCACGAGAATGTGCCGGTCTCCTACGACCGCTTCCGTGACCGCATCATGTTCCCCATTCTATCTTCGCGCGAGAAGGTGATCGCCTTCGGCGGCCGCGCCATGTCATCAGACGCACCGGCCAAATATCTCAATTCCAATGAGACCGAGCTCTTTCACAAGGGCAATGTGCTCTACAATTTCACCCGCGCGCGCCGTGCAGCTCAGGGAAATGAAGGCGCGGGGACGATCATTGCCGTCGAAGGCTATATGGACGTCATCGCGCTGCATCAGGCCGGAGTCGAGAATGCGGTTGCGCCGCTCGGCACGGCGCTGACGGAAAACCAGCTAGAGCTCCTATGGAAGATGACGCCACAACCGGTGCTCTGCTTCGATGGCGACGGCGCCGGAATTCGCGCCGCCAATCGCGCGGCTGATTTGGCGTTGCCGCATATCAAGCCCGGCCGCACGGTCCGTTTCGCACTTTTGCCGGATGGGAAGGATCCGGACGATCTCGTGCGCCACGATGGCCGCATGCCTTTTGACAAGGTTATGGCGCAGGCAAAGCCGCTCGCGGAAATGATATGGACCCGCGAAGTCAACAACGGCACCTTCGATACGCCAGAGGCGCGCGCCGAGCTTGAGGCGCGGCTGAAGCAGATGGTTTCGGTTATATCAGACGAGAACGTCCGCCGGCACTATCAACAGGACATGCGCGATCGGCTGAACGGGCTGTTCCAGCCGCAGTTTCAGCGTAGCGGCAATCAGCAGGGACGCGGTTTTTCCCGCGACGGCAATGGCCGCAATTTCGGCGGTCGTGGTGGCCAGAGCAGGGATCGGCAGCCGGTCGCCGACATGAGAGCTTCGGATCGCTTGACGCGTTCGGGCATGATCAAGGGCCATCAAGACATTCCGGGCCTGCGCGAGAGCGTGCTGGCGGTGACCATCGTCAATCATCCGCTGTTGCTGCAGGACGAATATGATGAAATAGCCGCGATCGATTACGAGAGCCGCGAATTGCAGCGTCTGTGGTCCGCCATGCTCGGCGCTGCGGCGGCCACGGCCGGTCCGCAGCTCAGTCGCGAACGGCTGCTCGAGCAGTTGGAGGAGCAGGGTTTCGCGGCTTTGTTGAGGAGCCTCGACCAGCAGGTGCGCAACGCCCGCCTCTGGACGGCGACCGAGGAAGCCGCCACGGAAGATGCGCGCGAGGGTTATCGCCAGGCGCTTGCGCTTCACAAGCGTTCGAAGGCGTTGCGTTGGCACAAGATCGAGCTGGAACGCGCAATCGCGGAGGCAACGGAAGAGGGTGACGGTGACCTTATCGAGCAGTTGATGCGCGCTTTGCAGGAAGTGCAGCTTGAAGCCGTGCGGCTGGAAAACCAGGAAGCGATCATCGATGGTTTTGGCGTGCTGTCCGGCCGCATCAAGGGATCTGCGGGGAAATAAGGAATAGATGTCACAGCCAGATCGACAGGAGCCGCGGTTTTCCGCCGACAATGCGCTGTTCGGAAACCGTAGCTCCGGTGCCTCACCGCTCGATATCCTCAAGCGGGTCTATGGCTATTCCGCTTTTCGCGGCAAGCAGCAGGAGGTGGTCGAACATGTCGTTTCCGGCGGCGATGCGGTCGTGCTGTTTCCGACCGGCGCCGGCAAATCGCTATGTTTCCAGATTCCGGCGCTGTGCCGCGATGGGCTCGGCATTGTCGTCTCTCCACTGATTGCACTGATGCGCGATCAGGTCGAGGCGATGAAACAACTCGGTATCCGCGCGGCGGCACTGAATTCATCGTTGTCTCGCGAGGAGGCAGGCGATGTTTATCGCACCGTCTCCAGCGGGACGCTCGATCTGCTCTACGTCACACCCGAGCGCATCCTGACGGACGGCTTTCAGCAGATGATTGCCAAGGCGAAGATTGCGCTGTTCGCAATCGACGAGGCACATTGCGTCTCGCAATGGGGGCATGATTTCCGGCCGGAATACCGCGACCTCGGCAAGCTTGCAGAACTCTTTCCCGATGTGCCGCGCATCGCGTTGACGGCGACGGCCGATCCGCATACGCGCGATGATATCATCGAGCGGCTGGCGCTTGATAACGCAGAGGTTTTCACCACCAGCTTCGATCGGCCGAACATCACCTATGAGATCGTCGAGCGCGATCAGCCGCGCCAGCAATTGCTGCGTTTCCTCGATGGTCATCGTGGCGATAGCGGCATTGTCTATTGCCTGTCACGAGCCAAGGTCGAGGATACCGCGGAATGGTTGAACGGGCAGGGCATCCGCGCGCGTGCCTATCACGCCGGCATGGATCGGTCGGTCCGTGACGCCAATCAGGATGCCTTCTTGAAGGAAGAGGATCTCTGCCTGGTGGCGACGGTCGCCTTCGGCATGGGCATCGACAAGCCGAATGTGCGCTATGTCGCCCATCTCGATCTGCCCGGCTCCGTCGAAGCCTATTATCAGGAGACAGGCCGCGCAGGACGCGATGGCTTGCCGTCCGAAGTCTGGATGGCCTATGGCATGGCCGACGTCATCCAGCGGCGGCGGATGATCGACGAGGGCAATGCGGCGGAAGAGATCAAGCGTGTCGAGCGCGCCAAGCTCAACGCATTGCTTGCCATCTGCGAGACGGCCGGTTGTCGGCGGCAGGCGATCCTTGCGCATTTCGGCGAGGCGCATGGCCGTGGTTGCGGCAACTGCGACACCTGCCTGAAGCCTGTTGAGACTTGGGATGGGACGGAAGCGGCGATCAAGGCGCTTGCCGCCGTCTATCGCACGGGTGAGCGTTTCGGCACCGGCCACGTCATCGATGTGCTGATGGGGATGGTCAATGAGAAGACCGAGCGTTTCGGCCATGTGAACATGCCGGTTTTCGGGGCCGGCAAGGAAATTCCGGCTCGCACCTGGCAGTCGGTTTTCCGTCAACTGCTGGCGAGCGGCTTCGTCAGCATCGATCATACTGCTTTCGGTGCGATGAAGCTGGAGCCGGAGGCGCGGGCGGTTTTCAAGCGCGAGCGTCAGGTTTTCTTCCGTAAGGATAGGCCGGAGACAGGCCGGCGCGCGAAGAAGGCGGCTCGGATCGAGAAGCGGCAGTCAAGCCTGTCGGGCGAGGCGCAACCTCTATTCGAGGCTCTGAGAAGCGAGCGCGCCAGGATCGCCAAGGCGCTCGGCGTGCCACCCTATGTGGTGTTTCCGGATACGACCCTGATCGCCTTTGCGACTGAGCGTCCGACGAGCCGCGAAGCGCTCCTAGGCATTTCCGGTGTCGGGCAGGCGAAGCTGGAACGTTACGGGGACGCGTTCCTGAAGGCGATAGAAAATTTCACCAATCGGTGACATTTTCTCCCCGGGTGTATTCACATCCTGACGGTCATGCCGCCGTCGACAGTCAGCACATGACCGTTGACAAAGGAGGCGGCGTCGCTGGCGAGAAACAGCGCCGCGCCAGCGATCTCGTCCGGGCGTCCCCAGCGCTGGACCGGAATGCGCTGGCGCACGAAGGGCATAAGCTCTTCGTTCGCCGCCATAGCGGCGTTCGTTTCCGTAGCGAACCAGCCCGGCGCAATGGCATTGCTTGTGATGCCGTGCGGGCCGAATTCCACGGCCATGCCACGCATAAGGCCGGTCAACCCCAGTTTGGCCGCGGGGTAGACGCAGTCGCCGGGCATAGCGACATGGCCGCTGATCGAGGTGACCGAAATCAGTCGCCCGTGATTGTGCCGCTTCATCAGACGGGCTGCGTCGCGGGAGAGCATGATCGAGGCAGCCAGATCCGTGTTGAGGAGATCGAGGATCGCTTCGTCGTCGAAGTCGGCCAGCGGGCGCCTGTCGCGAGCGCCTACATTGTTGATCAGTATGTCGAGGCGGCCATGGTTTCTTTCGATATCCGCCATCGTGGCCCGCTGTGCTTCTCGGTCGGCGATGTCGAAAGCGGCAGCTTCCGCGGTGCCGCCCGCCGCGCGAATGGCTTCCAAGGCATTGTCAAGCGTCGCAGCCGTGCGTCCATTGATGATGACATGCGCTCCAGCGTCGGCAAGCGCCTGTGCCATCTCGAATCCCAGACCACGTCCGCCTCCGGTAACGAGCGCGACCCGGCCCTTCAGCGAAAATCTATGGAATATGCTCATGGCTCTTTCATCTCACAATCAACAGCCTAGACCTACAGACAGATAGTGGACTCAGTCAAATAATTTTTTCAATATTTGCAATGTGGAACGAAGCCGAAAACCCGGCATTTGCTTCGTCAGTTCGACGGCTGATGTCGAGGCCATCGCGGTCATATCGCACTGACGTCACGGCTCGGTGCTTTTTTGACGCTGCTGGATGCAGCAGGAAGCCGAATCCTGTGTTATTTCTCGGCTTGCCTCCGTCAACGACCAGCATCGGAATGTGACGATGACATCTGCTTTCTTAACCCATTTGCGTACTGAACTTGCCGGTCTGAAAGAGGCCGGCCTCTATAAATCCGAGCGTGTCATCACCTCGAAACAGGCGGGCGAGATCGCCGTGGCTGGCGGCGAGAGGGTGCTGAATTTCTGCGCCAACAACTATCTCGGGCTCGCTGACAATGAGGAACTGGCCGAGGCTGCGAAGAAGGCGCTCGATCGCTATGGCTACGGCATGGCCTCGGTGCGCTTCATCTGCGGCACGCAGGAGGAGCATAAGCAGCTCGAGGCGCGGATTTCGGCCTTTCTCGGCATGGAGGACACCATCCTCTATTCCTCCTGCTTCGACGCCAATGGCGGATTGTTCGAGACGTTGCTGTCGGAAGAGGATGCAATCATCTCCGACGCGCTGAACCACGCCTCGATCATCGACGGCGTGCGCCTTTCCAAGGCGAAGCGCTTCCGCTACGCCAACAACGACATGGCGGCCCTGGAGGAGGAGTTGAAGAAGGCCGAGGGCAGCCGTTTTAAGCTCATCGCCACCGACGGCGTTTTCTCCATGGATGGCATCATCGCCAATCTTGAGGGCGTCTGCGATCTCGCCGAAAAATATGGCGCCATGGTCATGGTCGATGACAGCCATGCCGTCGGCTTTGTCGGCGATCATGGCCGCGGCTCGCCGGAATATTGCGGCGTCGAGGGCAGGGTCGATATCATTACCGGTACGCTCGGCAAGGCGCTCGGCGGTGCATCGGGAGGCTACACCTCCGCGAAAGCCGAGATCGTTGAATGGTTGCGGCAGCGATCGCGCCCCTATCTCTTCTCCAATACACTGGCTCCGGTCATCGCAGCCGCTTCACTGAAAGTCTTCGACCTGATCGAAAACGGCGATGATCTGCGCGAGCGGCTTTGTGGTAATGCGGAGTTCTTCCGCAGCGAAATGACCAAGCTCGGTTTCGCGCTGGCGGGCGCCGATCATCCGATCATCCCTGTTATGCTCGGCGATGCCAAGCTGGCGCAGGAGATGGCGGCGCTGATGCTGAAAAAGGGCGTTTACGTCATCGGCTTCTCCTTTCCGGTCGTGCCGAAGGGGCAGGCGCGCATCCGCACGCAGATGTCGGCGGCTCACTCACGCGCCGATGTCGAGCGCGCGATCGCCGCTTTCGCCGAGGCAGGACGTGAACTCGGAATCATTTGAATCGGATGGAGACGACTGCTCATGTCGAACATGATGAAGGCGCTGGTCAAATCGAAGCCTGAAGTCGGGCTGTGGATGGAGCATGTCCCGGTTCCCGAGGTCGGGCCGAACGATGTGTTGATTCGGGTCAAGAAGTCGGCGATCTGTGGAACGGATGTCCATATTTGGAACTGGGACCAGTGGGCGCAAAAGACCATCCCGGTGCCGATGGTCGTCGGTCATGAATTCTGCGGCGAGATTGCCGAGGTCGGTTCGGCGGTCACAAAATATCATGTCGGCGAGCGCGTCTCCGGCGAGGGACACATCGTCTGCGGCAAGTGCCGCAACTGCAGGGCGGGCAGGGGGCATCTCTGCCGCAATACGCTCGGCGTCGGGGTCAACCGTCCCGGTTCCTTCGGCGAATTCGTCTGCATACCGGAATCCAACGTCGTGCAAATCCCCGATGATATCCCGGACGAAGTGGCGGCGATCTTCGATCCCTTCGGCAATGCGGTGCACACTGCGCTTTCCTTCGATCTGGTGGGCGAGGACGTGCTGGTCACCGGCGCCGGACCGATCGGGATCATGGGCGCCATGGTCGCCAAGCGTTCCGGCGCGCGCAAGGTGGTCATTACCGATATCAATCCGAATCGCCTGGCGCTCGCCCGCAAGCTCGGCATCGAATATGTCGTCGACGCCTCGAAGGAAAATCTTGCCGATGTGATGAAGTCTATCGGCATGACCGAAGGTTTCGATGTCGGTCTGGAAATGTCGGGCGCTGCACCCGCTTTCCGCGACATGATCGACAAGATGAACAATGGCGGCAAGATCGCCATTCTCGGCATTGCGCCGGCCGGCTTCGAGATCGACTGGAACAAGGTCATTTTCAAAATGCTGAACCTGAAGGGCATCTACGGCCGCGAGATGTTCGAAACCTGGTACAAGATGATCGCCTTCGTCCAGGGTGGCCTCGACGTCTCGCCGGTCATTACCCACCGCATCGGCATCGATGAATTCCGCGAAGGTTTCGAAGCGATGCGCTCCGGTAACTCCGGGAAGGTGGTTATGGACTGGATTTGACCCGATTTGCGGCTTGATCTGGTCATCAAGCCGAGGAAATTCAGGCGGTTTCACAAACCTGCTCTTGTCATCGCGCGGGGACTTCCTAAATACGCAAAGCAATTGTTTGTGGCGTGCTGAGCCTGTGGATAAGGCTTTTTCACGATTTTAAGGGGCTTTTTTGCTGGAAAAGCTTGACGAAAGCAAAAATTGTAGGAATCACCGTTTGTCTTCGGAAAAAACGGTGAACTGGATCAGGCGGATCACATATACCATGGCCGGAAATCCAAACGCAATCCAGCTTTGCTGTCCGGTGCCGGTGATCGTGGTTAATCAGGCATTAAAGGTCATTCCGTTAGGTGTTTGTCGGTGATTCGGGGCTGGCGTGAGGCGCGCCGGGCCAGCGCGGCCATTCACCGCGTATAAGTTTTAAGCGTCAGGGAAAGCGACGATATAGAGATGGCAACCAAGGTCAAAGAGAACGAAGAAGCTGAAGTCGAACGCGACGGCGCCTCCGATGGCCCGCTTCTCGATCTTTCCGACGACGCGGTCAAGAAGATGATCAAGGCCGCGAAGAAGCGCGGCTACGTGACGATGGACGAGCTTAACGCCGTTCTGCCGTCCGAAGAAGTGACGTCCGAGCAGATCGAAGATACGATGGCTATGCTCTCTGATATGGGCATCAACGTCATTGAAGACGAGGATGTCGAAGAGGCGGGCGCAGCAACCAGCGGCGGCGACGACGACGATTCCAGCGGTGACGACGATGGAGAAGGCGGCGAACTCGCGCCTTCCGGCGGCTCGGCGCTTGCAACTGCCAAGAAGAAAGAGCCGACTGACCGCACCGACGATCCGGTGCGCATGTATCTGCGCGAAATGGGTTCGGTCGAACTGCTGTCGCGCGAAGGCGAAATCGCGATTGCAAAGCGCATCGAGGCCGGCCGCGAGACCATGATCGGTGGTCTCTGTGAGAGCCCGTTGACGTTCCAGGCGCTTATTATCTGGCGCGACGAACTCAACGAAGGCACGACGCTGCTGCGCGAGATCATCGATCTCGAGACCACCTATTCCGGTCCCGAGGCCAAGGCTGCGCCGCAGTTCCAGAGCCCGGAAAAGATAGAGGCCGATCGCAAGGCTGCTGAAGAGAAGGAAAAGGCCCGCCGCGGCCGTTCCTCCGGCGATGATGATATCACCGATGTCGGCGGCGAAGGCTTGCCGATCGAGGAGGAGGAAGAGGACGAGGACGAATCCAGCCTCTCGCTCGCCGCGATGGAAGCCGAGCTTCGCCCGCAGGTCATGCTGACCCTCGACACGATCGCCGAGACCTACAAGAAGCTGCGCAAACTGCAGGACCAGCAGGTCGAGCAGCGTCTGTCGGCTTCCGGCACGTTGTCGTCGGCGCAGGAGCGCCGCTACAAGGAGCTGAAGGACGAGCTGGTCAAGTCCGTCAAGTCGCTGTCGTTGAACCAGAACCGCATCGACGCTCTGGTCGAGCAGCTCTATGACATCAACAA
The DNA here is from genome assembly GCF_014193655.1 of Rhizobium sp. BK313. GTDB lineage: Bacteria > Pseudomonadota > Alphaproteobacteria > Rhizobiales > Rhizobiaceae > Rhizobium. The sequence goes on from NZ_JACHZQ010000001.1 coordinate 549,992, forward strand.
GCGTCTCGTGCAGAACGAAGGCCGGCTGCTCCGTCTTGCCGAATCCTACGGCGTCAAGCGCGACTCGTTCCTGGAGCAGTATCAGGGCGCCGAGCTCGATCCGAACTGGATGAAGTCGATCGGCAATCTCGCTGCTCGCGGCTGGAAGGAATTCGCCAAGAGCGAAAACACCACGATCCGCGACATCCGCCAGGAAATTCAGAACCTTGCGACCGAAACCGGGATCTCGATTTCGGAATTCCGCCGCATCGTGCATATGGTGCAAAAGGGCGAGCGCGAAGCGCGCATCGCCAAGAAGGAAATGGTCGAAGCGAATCTTCGCCTGGTCATCTCTATCGCCAAGAAATACACGAACCGCGGCCTGCAGTTCCTTGATCTTATTCAGGAAGGCAACATCGGTCTGATGAAGGCGGTCGATAAGTTCGAATATCGGCGCGGCTACAAGTTCTCGACCTACGCCACCTGGTGGATCCGGCAGGCGATCACCCGTTCGATCGCCGACCAGGCCCGCACGATCCGCATTCCGGTGCACATGATCGAGACGATCAACAAGATCGTCCGTACCTCGCGCCAGATGCTGCATGAAATCGGTCGCGAGCCGACACCGGAAGAATTGGCTGAAAAGCTTGCCATGCCGCTGGAAAAAGTGCGCAAGGTGCTGAAGATTGCCAAGGAGCCGATCTCGCTCGAAACACCGGTTGGTGACGAAGAAGATTCGCATCTTGGCGATTTCATCGAGGATAAGAACGCACTGCTGCCGATCGACGCCGCCATTCAGGCGAACCTGCGCGAGACGACCACGCGGGTGCTTGCTTCGCTGACGCCGCGCGAGGAACGCGTGCTGCGCATGCGCTTCGGCATCGGCATGAACACCGATCATACGCTCGAAGAGGTCGGCCAGCAGTTCTCGGTTACCCGCGAACGTATCCGCCAGATCGAAGCCAAGGCGCTGCGCAAGCTGAAGCATCCGAGCCGCAGCCGCAAGCTGCGTTCGTTCCTCGATAGCTGAGCGGTTCGCTCCGTCAGAAAATCGAACCCGGTTCGCGAAAGCGAGCCGGGTTTTTGTTTGTCAGATACGCCTGCACTGCCGGCTTCCGGACAAGTTCTTCTAAATGCGCAACGTTGTGTGTTACTGTTTTGGCAAGGGTCTTCCTCCCAAACTTGCCTGGGATCACGCAGGATTGTTTTCCCGGCATCGTGGAGCTGTGATCAGACAAACAGTCTGCAATTTCCCGGCTGCCTCTTTCTCGCCTTGATGTTTAACACCATATGTCGGGAATCTAGGCGTCGTCTGTTGTCGTTTGTTCGGTAAGGTTTGCATGAAATTGTTGAGCGCTTCTCCGTCTGCCCTGTGTCGTCAGCCTTGCGGCCGCTGACCGATGGAGCGCGTCGCCGAACAGCGGGAACCGGATAAGCGTGGATGGGGACTGATCCCTTCCATCCTGCTGCATATCCTGTTTTTCGCAGCGCTTTTCCTGCTGCCGGTGGTGGCTGTGCCGATTCCGCAGCCTGAAGACAGCATCAATGTCGAGATGGTGCCGCAGCCCAAGGAGCAGGCGCAGAACGCTGCGACGCCGACCGATCGATCCGGCCGCGTGCCGACGCCGACGCCAAAACCTGATGAGAAGGACCCTTCGAAGGATCCTAAGGCCGCGTCCACCGACAAGACAGAGGGCGAACAGACCGCCGACAAGCTGAGCGACGAGAGCAAGACAAAGACTGAGAAGGCTCCCGATCCCAATGCGCAAGACCAGAACGCGAAATCGCAGGAGCAGACGCAGGCGGACAAGCCTACCGATGTAAAGGCCGATCAGCCGGCGCCGACTACGGAGCAGGCTGACGCGCAGTCGCAGCCGGGTGACACACCGTCGCCGACGCCGGCCGATAGTCAGACGAAGCCTCAAGACCAGGCGCAAGCGCAGCAGCAAGACCAGACGCCACCTAGCCCCGATCCGGCGACACAGGCTCAGCAGCAGGCCCAAACACCGCCTGCCGACTCGAATACCCAGGCGCAACAGCAAAGCGCGGATCAATCGACGCCCGATGCTCCGACCGAGCAGCCGAACGTTACGCCGTCTACCGAGCCTCCGGCACAGCAGACGCCAGCCGAGCAGGCCGCGGCAGATGCCAGCGCGCAGTCGCAGTCAGATACAACGCCGCCCGCGACCGATGCCGATGCCCAATCCCAGCAACAGGTACAGGCAGGAAAGGCAGCGCAGACCGATGCGCAGGCGGATGCGGCCCGGCCAAATGCCGCAGCGTCCGCGACCGATCCCAATTCCAGTGAGCCTGGGTCGACGCCGACGCCGGAAGAGCTGGCGACGGACCAGCCGTCCGACACCCAGATTGCCGAACCGGATAAGCCTTCGACGGACACAGCAGGCACACAGGCGGAACAAAAGGACGGTGCGGCATCCGATCTCGCAACGGCCCAGGAAGGGCAGTCAGACCCGAAGGCGCAACAGCAGCAGGCCGCAGCCGATCCCAAGGTCGCGCCGGATGTCGCCGTTCCGACAACCGGTGGAGCACAGCCACAGCAACAATCGCAGGACCCATCGTCTGGCGCCCCCAGCGACCCAACGGCTGGAACCACCTTCGTTCCTGAGCCTCAACCTCGACCGCAGCAGCAAGCGTCGGTAACGGACGGTGCCCCAGAGGCGTCGAAATCCGATCCGTCGCAGACCCAACAGAAGACTGGAGGCGGCCAGCAGGGCAAGTTCATCCAGGCCAAGCGTTTCTACTCCGGTACGGAGATGGCACGCATGTCGAAGGACGAATTGGACGCCTGGAAAAAGCTGCCGCGGCTCGATCGTGTTAGGCAGCTTTGCGCTAGCGAGCAAAAGCTGCAGTTCGGCCATGAACTTCGGGCAGTTGGTTTTTATAACTCGCTGATTACACCGAACATGATATCGGAAGTTGGCACCTACGGCGATGGCGTTGGAGTTCAAACGCCCAAAGGATGGCAACAGGTCCAATTCAAATGCCAGGTTGATGACGATGCCTTGAAGGTTGTCGCTTTCTCCTATGCCGTTAAAGGTCGCATCCCCGCCAGTCGGCTGGAGAAACTGGGCGTTCCCAGCAATTGATGGGCAACAACTGCCTCACCACCTTGAAACAATAGTTTATTTCCCCGCGTGATCGAAATTTGGCCTATTTCATCATACAATTGCTCGCAAGCGCTTGATTCAATTTCCCTCCCTTCGCATTGCACAATTCCGATGTCATCGATCACAGCCGATTCCAACTCCGTGGCCGCCGGTCATTCCACGCTTCGTGGTGTCCTCGTGGCATTTGCATCCTATGCCGTTTTCGCGTTCAGTGACGCGTCGATCAAGATATTGCACGGGACGCTGCCGGCCTACCAAGTGGCCTTTATCGGCTCGCTGTTCGGCTTCGCGGCGATCCCCTTTTTGAAGGCGCGCGGAGATGTCTGGCTGGACGTCATCAAGACGAGGAACCGGCCGTTGTGGATGCTGCGTTTCGCCTGTGGCGCCATCAGCGCCATCTGCTCGATCGTGGCTTTTACCGAGCTGCCGATGGCGGAGGCTTTCGCGCTGTTGTTCTTACTACCATCCTTTGTCACCATCCTGTCCGTTGTCTTTCTCAAGGAGGATGTGCGCTGGCAGCGTTGGACAGCGGTGATCCTCGGTTTCATCGGCGTGCTCATCGTATTGAGGCCAGGCTTTCGCGAGCTTTCGATCGGTCATCTATGTGCTGCAATTGGCGGTCTAAGCGGGGCAGTCTCGATCGTCATCAATCGCGCGCTTGGCTCGAAGGAGAAGCGTATCTCGCTCTATGGTGCGGCGTTGTTCGGTACGCTCATCGTCAGCGGTTTGCTAATGCTGCCCGAGATGATGTGGCCGACAGCGTGGCAATGGATATTCCTCGCGAGCTACGGCCTTCTCGGCGCCGTCGGCACCGTTTTGCTGATGAACGCCGCGCATTTGGCGCCGGCCAACCTCGTCGCGCCGCCGCAATACAGCCAAATGATTTGGGCGATCGGTTTCGGCTATTTGCTGTTTAACGACAGTATCGATCTGCCGATGGCACTCGGCATTGTCCTTATCGTGTTTTCCGGCCTACTTACGCTGGCACGCGAGCGCAAGCGCGGTACACCCTTGCCGGCGGCCGTTGTTGCGGCGGACACTCGGGCCGCGCTGGCGACAGCGCAACAGGCGAATGCCGATGCACCGGATCGGTAGTGCGCGTAGGTTGTGACCGCATCATCTCCTCACCCGAATGAATGGGGATTAGGTTTATTGTCGCTGCAGGGTGACAAGCCTATGGTTTTTCTTGGGGCGATTGCATTTGCGGGAGGGGACATCGAACCGGGGCGGCGGCGCGTAACCAGAAAATCCAGGTGGATTTTCGACGGCTTACGTGTGGGTCAAACCGTTACTGCGTCTTCAGAGGAGGTGTGAGATGACTACGTATATCGTTCTGATCAATTGGACCGAACAGGGGATACGCAACGTAAAAGAGTCGCCACGGCGGCTGGATGCTGCCAAGAAGCAGTTGGGAGAGATGGGCGGTTCGTTCAAGCAATTTTTCCTGACCATGGGTGAGTATGACATGGTCGCTGTTTGCGAGGCGCCCGATGATGCGGTGGTTGCCCGTTTCTCTCTGACGCTCGGGATGGGTGGCAACGTGCGTACGCGTACATTGAAAGCTTTTCCAGAGGCCGCTTATCGCGAAATCATCGCCTCCTTGGGATAGTGCGGGGATGATCTTGCCACTTTGAAAGTGGTAACCCGGCCAGCGGAGGCTGACCGGGTTGGAGGGGAAACGTGGCCGCGAACGATATTACAGCGATTTAGCAGCGTTCAGCTTTGCCACGAAAGCGTCCCCGAAAGCATCCGATGAGAAGGGCTGCTGGCCGCTCACCACTTCGCGATCCTCGACGACATTGACCTGCCAGGCGCCGATACGATCGACATGGGCGCCGGCTTGGGCCAGCGCGTCCGCGGCATAGAACTGGACCGAACCGCCGAGCTGATTGCCTTGGCCCTCGATCGCGTGCTCCTCACCCGACGAGAACACCGTCAGCCGATAGCCGGCATAGGGCCAGCCGGCGGCAAGTTTGGCGGTTGCGTTGAAATCGCCGGCAACCATCGCTTTACGGAAGGCGACGGGATCGGCGAGCGTCGACAGCAGCGCCGTCGGGCCATGGCAGATAATGCCTGTGGGGCGGCCGGAGGTATGGAAACTTGTCAGGATCTTGCCGAGCGTTTCATCCTGCGACAAGTCCTGCATCGGCGCATGGCCGCCGGGAATGAAGATGCCGACATAGTCGCTTGTGCCCTCAGCCAAGATTGCGGCCAGTGTTTTCGGGTGATGCAGCTCCTTGATCCCTTCGACATATTTCACGGCGTCCGCACGTGCTGCCTCGTTGCCACCATAGAACATCTTGTCATTCGAGACCGGATCAAAGCTGGGATCGTCACCCTTCGGATCGGCAAAGACCGGCGTATAACCGGCATCGACGATCTTACGAAGGGGAATTTCCAATTCATCGAGGTAGTAGCCGGTATGGTAGCTCTTGCCGTCGCGGAGTTCGAGCTGGTGGGCGCTGGACAGAATGACCAGCACCTTGCCGTGTTCCTGCGCGAAAGCGGTCACCGGCAGGGTAACCGCAGACAGAAGCAAGGCAGTGGAAAGAGCAAGTTTTTTCAGTGCATTAGGCATAAGCGGGTCCTTTCCCGTGTTGGCGCAGGTTCCCGGGAGCAGGTGATCCTCAGAAATGAAACTCTGCGCGAAATTAAATGGCATGCAGTATTCGTCGCGCGCCGTTTCGGCGCGGCGTGGGGCAGCGAGATCCAAAATTAGGTGATGTTGTCTGGGCGTTTAGTCGCCGGAAATATCCAGCAGGACCTTGCCACCGCGTTTGGCGTGCACGATGGCATCCTTGATGGCTGTCAGCGGATAGGTTGCCGCGACCGGCACATGCAGTTTTCCGGCGGTGACAAGGTTTGCCGATTGCTGGATCAAGGCTGGAAACTTGGCGGCGTATTGCTCGTGACCCAGGAAGAAGCTCCTGATCGTCAGCGCCTTGTAAATCAGGTCGCCGGGATTGAGCGCAATAGGCGCGCCGCTCATGGCACCGTAGCTGACAAGCATGCCGCCGTGGGAAAGAATGGCGCCTAGCATGGCTGTGGCCGGCCCGCTCAGGCAATCAAGGGCGAGAGCTATCTCGGCATTGTCGATTGACGCTTTGGCGCGCTCGACGATATCAGGCCCGTCAACCAAAACGACATCACCGCCTGCGGCTTTCAATTCCGCCACCAGCTCTTCGCGACGAACGATATTGACGGTCTTCAGGCCGCGCTCTTGCGCATAAGCGATTACCGATCGGCCGACGCCGGAATTGGCTGCACTTTGGACGATCCAGTCGCCGGGCTTCAGCGTTCTGAATTCGCTTAGCAGCAGGGCAGCAGTCACCGGGTTGACCGCGAGCATTGCCAATTGCTTCAGGTCGGCATGCTGTGGCAGGGCGGCCAGGCTTTTGGCGGGGATGACCAGACGCTCACGCCACAGGAAGCTTGACAGCGGTGGCACAACCCGATCCCCAATTTTGACATTGGTCACGCCATCGCCGACGGCGAGCACGATGCCAACGCCCTCGTTGCCAATGACGCTCGGCAGGGTGGGGCGCAGCGCATAATAGCCCATGGCGAGCAGCAGATCGGCCGGGTTGATCGGCGAGAATTCGACGCCGATGAGAACCTCGCCCGGCCCCGGTGCCGACGGCTCGGGAAGATTGACGAGTTCCAGGTTTTCGGCGGGATCGCCATAGGCATTCAGATGGATGGCAAGCATCTTACATTCCTCAACTCAAATTTTGGGTCGCCCGCCACGCTCGGCCGGCTCCCCGTTCAGATGATGTTTTAAATGTGACCGGTCACTTTGAAATGTCAAACGAAAAATTTGTATCCTTGAATGAGACCGCTAAAACCCAGGGAGGGGAAGCGGGCAAGTGAGGGGTAGTTTGTCGGTTGAAGCGGAAGGCGGCCTTATTTCAGCAATGCGCCAAAGCAGATGGTAAAGAATTCGTCCAGCGGCTGTCGATTTCGAACGACGCGCAAGCGAATAACCGCGCCTTCCCAACTATTTACCAGAAAGCGTGCCAACAGGTCGGCATCCTGCCGCGGGTCGATTTCGCCGGCCGCCTGAGCGCTGCGCAATACAGAAGCGATAGCGTCGGTCCAGCGTGTCAAGGCATCGAACAGGGCTTCGCGTATCGCGGGATAGGTATCTGCCATCTCCGTCGCGAAATTGCCAATCATGCAGCCGCGATTGAAGTCCCATCCCTCCAGCCTGTCGGCCAAGAACTCGAAATGCTGCCGTAATCGCTGGAGGGGTGGTTTGGTTTCATCGAATAGAAGATCGCCGCGACCGACCTCCTCGTATCGCGCCAACACCTCGAGTGCCAATGCCTCCTTCGTCTTGAAATGATTGAAGAAAGAGCCTTTCGGCACACCGGCGGCTTCGGTGATGTCCTGAATGGAGGAGCCTTGAAACCCCTGAGAAAAAAGGGTCTCATATCCGGCATCCACCAATTTTCCGCGCACGCTGGGTCTGGGCATGACAATATATCCTAATAGAAGCTGCACTCAAATTTATATGACCGGTCACTTTAACACAAGCCAATCGATTCGGCGACTTTCCGATGCCGTCAATTTACCGCAAATGGCGCGGAGGAAACCCTAAGGTTCGGCATCACAAGGTCAGGCCGGCCATTGCGCGTATCGCTTGCCAGCCATGTCATCTCGTTGCTTGACCTTCGTTCGGTTTTGACAAACCTGAAACTCCCATCATGTAGGCAAAGGAATTTTCAGCATGCGTATTCTCGTGGTTGGCGCCGGTGGCATTGGCGGATATTTCGGGGGCAGGCTGGCGGCGGCCGCACGTGACGTTACCTTTCTGGTGCGGCCGAAGCGGGCGGAGATTTTGCGCGAGAAAGGCCTTGTCATCCGCAGCCCGCTGGGCAACGTCCATATCGCCGCGCCGAAACTCGTCACTGCCGATGAACTTGGCGAGACCTTCGACCTCATTTTGCTGAGCTGCAAGGCCTATGATCTCGAAGATGCCATAGCCTCCTTTGCGCCGGCTGTTGGACCTGAAACGGCAATCCTGCCGCTCTTGAACGGCATGGCGCATCTCGGCCGGCTGGAGACGCGGTTCGGCGCCGAAGCTGTGCTCGGTGGCACCTGCTTCATCTCGACCACGATCGGGCCGGACGGCGAAATCCTGCATATGAACGACCTCCACCGCCTGACCTATGGCGACCGCCGTGGCGGCATGCCGGCGAGGATCGACGCAATCGCAGCGGCCTTTGCCGATGCCGGCTTCACGGCGCAGGCGAGCGAGACGATCCTCAGCGACATGTGGGAAAAGTGGATTTTCATCGCGGCGACAGCCGGTATGACCTGTCTGATGCGCTCCTCCATCGGCGACTTCGTTGCCGCGGGCGCCGGCAATCTGGCATTGAAGCTGATCGACGAATGCGCCGAGATCGCCGCGGGGCACGGCTTCGCACTCTCCAAGGCGGCGGACGAGCGCATCCGCGAAAATCTGACACGTGCCGGTTCGCCAATCACCGCTTCGATGCTGCGTGACATCCAGGCGGGCGGCCGCATCGAAAGCGACCAGATCATCGGCGATTTCCTGAATCGCGCCGATCCGGTGAAGCGGCCGTCCTACTTCATGCTAGAGACGGTTTATGCGCATCTCAAGGCTTACGAGGTGCGGCGAGCGCGGGAGGGTTGAGACGCTAGAGCTGACCATTGACCGCGACGGCCGAGTCCGAGAAGATGTCGGTTGATGAACCGAATGGCGTTGAGACATGGAAAAGCCTTGCCTTTTTGGCGCGGACTATAGCGTCTACGTGCGAATTGCGCGGCTCGCGCTGCTTGAAAAGGGTGTCGATCATCAGCGGGTGCCGATCGACATTTTTGCTGAGGGCGGGCCGTCGGCATCCTATCTGGAGCGGCACCCATTCGGCCGGATTCCAGCCTTCGAGCACGGTGATTTTCGTCTCTATGAGACGGCGGCGATCACACGCTATGTCGATGAGGCATTCGATGGGCCGCGCCTGCAGCCTGTAGCGCCTCGGCAGCGGGCGCGAATGAACCAGATCGTCAGCATAGCCGACGGATATCTCTATCCTCATCTCGTGTGGGGCGTTTGTGTGGAACGGGTCTCGAAGCCCGCAAAGGGCATTGCCGCCGACGAAGAGCGGATTGCTGCGAGCCTTTCCAAAGCCGCAATCAGCCTTGCCGCTCTGTCCGATCTGATCGGCGACAGTCCCTGGTTTTGCGGCTTGGACCTGACGCTTGCCGATCTCTATGTGGCGCCGATGTTCGACTATTTTCTCATGGCACCTGAGGGACGCGACATGATCGCGCCTCATCCGAACCTGGCATCGTGGTGGTCGCGTATCGCTGTCCGGCCAAGCATCGCAATGACAAGTTTCAGCAAACCGGAAGAGCGGCACGCATGAAGCCCGGTCAGTTCAGGATGTTTCGCTCTTCCATCGCCGGCATCGAAGCCGTGGCGGCGGAGACGGGGCATAGTTTTCCCAGGCATACACATGATCAGTTCGGCCTCGGCGTCATCGAGCGCGGTGCGCAGATATCGCTGAGCGGGCGTGGCGTAGTGCGGGCCGAGGCCGGCGACATCATCACCCTTAATCCGAACGAGGTGCATGACGGCATGCCGGTTGGAGAGAGCCGGGCTTGGTCGATGCTCTATTTCGATCCGCGACTGATTGCCGATCTCTTGGACGATATCGGCGTAGATGACGCTCGTGGCTCGGAATTTCCTTCCCCCGTCATTCGCTACGGGCAGGCGGCAGCGCATTTCAGGACGCTGTTTTCGATGGTGATCGTCCAGGATGGCGCGGAGGCTGGGCTGCGGCGGGATGGATTGTTGCTATCGCTTGTTGCCGATGTGATGCGCGAGCAGCGGCACGCGGATGACGATGTCACGGCTCCCGCCGCGATCATGCGTGCCCGCGATCTCATTGATGATGATCCGACGACACCCGTAACGCTGGCAGATCTCGCCGAGGTGAGCGGGCTTAGCCGTTTCCAACTCCTGCGCGGTTTTGCCAAAGCGACCGGGCTGACACCGCACGCCTATCTGCTTCAGCGGCGGATCCATCAAGCACGGCGACTAATTGGCGGGGGTATGCCGTTGGCTGAAGCGGCTTTTGCCAGCGGGTTTGCCGATCAAAGCCATATGACACGGATTTTTGTGCGCAATTTTGGTGTGTCGCCACGCGCCTATGCTGACACGATGCGCTGAAAGCATCTGCAATTTCCTTCAAGACCGAATGTCGGCATTGGGGCTCTTCTGCTGCTCCAAGTCAGAACCATGCAGAAGGAAAAGCCATGTATTTCCGCCATTCGAATGAGATGTGGAACGAATTCCCCGATCTGGTCGCCGGCGCACTCTTCGTGGAGGGGATCACCGCGGATGCTGCGGTTGCTGATCGTATCGCGAAGTTCCATGCGAAAGCCGAAGAACGGCTGGCAATCAGTTCGGAAGGTGAGATGCTCGAGATCCAAGCCTGGCGGCGCACCTTCTCGAAAATGGGGCTGAAGCCGACGCAATATCGCTGCGCTTCCGAGGCTTTGCTCAGACGATTCCGCCAGGAAAAATCGCTGCCGCAACTGCATCCGCTGGTCGATATCTGCAACGCCGTTTCGATCGCCTTCGCCATTCCCGTTGCCGTCTTCGATCTGGCGAAAATTTCCGGCGATCTCGAAGTCAGACATGCGACCGGCAGAGAGACGTATCTGACCTTCGCCGGCGAGACGGAGCATCCGGAGCAGCGCGAGGTTATCTTTGCCGACAGTGCGGAACGGGCGCATGCGCGGCGCTGGACCAATCGGCAGAGCGGCCTTTCCGCCGTTCGCGGGGATACGCGATCCGTACTGATCGTTGCCGAGGCTATGCATGACTCGGCCAGCAATGACGTGCCGAGGTTGATCGCGACCATTGCCGCGGAGCTCGCCGTCGCATGGCGGGTCAAGGCAAAGACCGAGCTGCTCAGCTGTTCTTCACCACGATTTGATCTCTAGGTCTTCGTGCTTTTGCAGCAATTTGTCGATCCAGGCAAAAACGCAGTTGACAAGGACGGCATTCGGGCAGAGCAGGGGACTTAAATAAATATTTCATATTGCTCATAAAGCTTATTCCGCGCGCTACGCCGGAGCCGAAGAAAGACATATGGACACCCTGCAAAGTCAAGACCGTGCGAGCGCGCTCGGCCATCCCGGATATCGTTCCTTCGCCGCCTCTCGCGTCTTTTCCTCCATCGGTTTCCAGTCGGTCACCGTTGCCATGGGTTGGATGATCTACGATCAGACGCATAGCGCCTTCTTCCTTGGCTTGGTTGGCTTCTGCCAGTTCTTGCCGATGGTGATCCTGACCTTCATCGTCGGCCACGTTGCCGACCGGTTCGAACGGCGGCGCATCGGTCTGGTCTGCCAGTTGATCGAAGCCTTGACGGCACTGGTTCTTGCCGTCGCCGTTTGGCAGCGCTGGATCGGTCCGGCCGGCATCCTCGCCGCCGTTGCCGTCATGGGCGCCGCCACGGCCTTCGAACGACCGACCATGGCTGCACTACTGCCGAATATCGTGCCGTCGTCGATGTTACAGATGGCGATCGCCACCTCCACGTCGATGATGCAGACCGCCTTCATCATCGGACCTTCGCTTGGTGGCCTGCTTTATGGTGTCAATCCTATTGCGCCTTTCGCGGTGTCCGCCGTGCTGTATGTCATCGCGAGCTTCAACGTCATTTCGATCCGTGTTGAGCGACGGCAGCCGTCGTCGCGCGAGCCGGTGACGCTGAGCTCGGTTTTTGCCGGTGTTTCCTTCATCAAGAGCAGGCCGGTGATGATGGGCACGATCTCGCTCGATCTCTTCGCGGTGCTACTCGGCGGCGCCACGGCACTATTGCCGATGTTTGCGCGCGACATCCTGCATGCCGGTCCCTGGGGTCTCGGCCTTCTGCGTGCCGCTCCTGCCATCGGTGCGTTGGTCATGTCGATCTGGCTGGCGCGCCGACCGCTGCAGACGGATGTCGGCAAAAAGATGCTGTTTGCCGTTTTCGTTTTCGGGATCGCGACTATCGTCTTCGCGCTCTCCAGCAACATCATCCTCTCCGTCGCGGCGCTGCTCATCGTCGGCGCGTCGGATACGGTCAGTGTCGTTGTGCGCAGTTCGCTGGTGCAGCTCCTGACGCCCGACAACATGCGCGGTCGCGTCAATGCCGTGAACTCGCTGTTCATCGGCACGTCCAACCAGCTCGGCGAATTTGAATCCGGGATGCTGGCCAGCGCGCTTGGCCCGGTGCTCACCGGCATTGTCGGCGGCGTCGGCACAATCGTGGTCGTGCTGCTCTGGATGCGGATTTTTCCGGACTTGACCAAGGTCAAGACACTCAACGGGTGATGTGCGGTCGACAAAACCGAGCATTGAAAGCGCCGAACGTTTGGGATCGTACGAAGGCCGGCGGTTCGCGGGTTCATGGATCATCCGCCATATTGTCCAGCCCGGCATCTCGCCTAAGGTGGCCGTTGACTGAGAGGATACTTTCGCGTCCGACCTTCTTTTCAGCACGTGGCTTTCGGACACAAGCGAGTTCCCGAAGCAGCCGCCTGGTCTGCTCTCCGACACAACGTATCAGAATGAATCCATGAATAGTTCTCATCTTTCATAAGCCGTATGCTCTCATGATTTAAAAGGATGCGGCGGGAAATCTGCGATGTATAATGAAGCTTTCAGCAATCATACATGAAGGATTTTCATGGGAAAAAGACCGCTTCCGCCGCTGGCCGTCTTGCAGGCATTTTGCGCCATCGCCGAAACCGGTGGTTTTGGCCGTGCGGCCGAGAGGATGGGGTTGACGCAGACTGCAGTCAGTCATCAGCTTTCACAGCTTGAAGGCTGGATCGGCGGCAAGCTTTTCGATCGCGGCCGGTCAGGCGCAAGATTGACGCCGCTGGGTGCGCGTCTCCACCCAGCGATTGTAGAGACAATCTCTCAATTGGAGACAGCGCTGTATCAGGCGCGGGCGAGCGTGTCGGTTCGCACCCTGACGCTGTCGGTGACGCCGGAATTTTCGAGCCAATGGCTGGCTTCGCGGCTCGGGGACTTTTGCCAACGCTACCCCGACATCGAGCTGAAGATGACTGTCGGCTATCAGCGACCCGATTTCGGGCCTAACGGCGCCGATCTCGCGATCTGGCTCGGGCGAGCCGAGGCCGGGCTTGTTTTGGAAGAACTACTGCTGGATGAGGAGTTTGTAGTCAGCTCGCCAGAATTGTCTGAGCGGTTGCCGAAGCGAAACGCCATAAAGGCGGCGCCCCTGCTGCGTTACTCCGGCATGCGGCATACCGTGCTGGATTGGCAGCGCTGGTACGAGCAGGTGGTTGGTCATGATAGCGGCGACAGAATAGCGGATTTCGACATCGGCAAGGCGACGGAGAACGGACCTCTATTCGAATCCTTTGCCGATATGCTTGGAGCATGTCGAGACAGCCTCGGCTTTGCACTGGTTCGTAGTTCTCTTGTCGCGAAAGACCTCGCGGAGGGACAGTTGGTGCGTTGTTTCGTGGAGGTTCAGCCGGCAGCCGTCAGCTACAATCTGCTCTATCCGCCGAATGCCTTGCAAAACCCATCGGCGGCATTGTTTCGCAATTGGCTGATATCTCGGGTCAACGCAATTGCTTGAGAGGGCGATCGCCGTCAATCGCGCAGCCTGATCAAGCCGGCTTCTGTCGCAGCAAAGCCAAGGTTCCGGTAGAAGCCGCCAAGATGCGGTTCGAAATCGACATGCAGCCACTCCGCGCCGCGTTCGCGCGCAACGTTCGTTGCCATTTCGACAAGGCTGGTTGCTATTCCCCGTCGACGGAATTCGGGGGCGACGCAGGTATCGAGGATAAAGGCATGTATGCCACCATCCCAGGCGACATTGACGAAGCCCACGAGGCGCACTCCGTCGAAGGCGCCGATATGGGTGAGGCTTCTTGATAGAATCAGCGAGAAATCGCGCGCGGCGGCGTCGTTCCAAGCCGTAGCCCACAAGGCGTTGAGCGCCTCGTTTTCAGGATACGGGTCGGTCCTGAATTCAATCGTCATAACCATCCCCTCGCTGATTGTTTATGAAACTGGAATGCCAAGCTTATTCGCATCGCGAGCGGACGCAACGGGCACACAAGGCTGACGACATTCGGGTAATCGGAATGGAAAAGTGCATCTCTTGTCGGATCACGCTATAGTCGGTCGTCCTTTGAGGGTGGAAACAGAACAAAGGAGACTGCCATGCCCTATGTGGATGGTTTTGTTATTGCAGTTCCGAAAGACAAGATCGAGACCTACAAGGCGTTGGCGCGGAAGGCCGGCGACGTCTGGAAGGAATATGGTGCGCTGAGCTATGTCGAGTCGATCGGCGATGATGTGCCCTATGGCGAGCTGACGTCTTTTCCCCGCTCCGTGCAGGCCAAGGAAGACGAGGTCGTTATTTTTTCCTGGATCACTTATGAAACTCGCCAGCATCGTGACGCCGTGCTGGAAAAGGTCATGGCCGATCCGCGGCTGAAGGACGAGATGACGAACATGCCTTTCGATGGCAAGCGTATGATCTACGGCGGTTTCGATATCTTTCTACAGCTCTGATTTATCTTGGCGACGGCGACCGGGCTTGACTTTCCGGTTGCCGCGGCCGACCTCAGGCGGCTCATTATGATCACCACCGGAAGATGCCATGCCGCAGACCGTCATTACCCTGTCCACCCATGGTCAAGGACTTTACGAATTCACAGGGCAGGCGGCGGATTTCGTCCGGGCGGCCGCTTCGGCAGGCTCAGGAGCAGGTGAGGGACTGCTGACCGTATTCGTCCGCCATACCTCTTGTTCCCTTCTGATCCAGGAGAATGCCGATCCTGACGTGAAGACAGATCTCAACGCCTTTTTCCGCCGGCTCGTGCCGCCGTCTTCTGACCCCTCCATGCGCTGGATCGTGCATACGGCGGAGGGGCCGGATGATATGCCGGCGCATATCAAGGCAGCGCTGACGCAGGTGTCGATCGGCATCCCCGTGATGGCCGGCCGTCTGGCGCTCGGCACATGGCAGGGCATCTATCTTTTCGAGCATCGTGATCGGCCGCATCGGCGCCAAATCATTCTGCATCTCTCCGCCTGAATCCTCAAAAAATTCGCGTAAGCCGACTGTTAATTGTCCTGAATACAATCTGAACGGACAATTCGTGTTCGGTTCAGCTTGGCTGACCTAATGTGGCTCCAATCCCACGGATATCGGGTCGAAGTATCGGGCCAAATATCGGGATCGCAACGATCCGTAGCAGGGACCTGAAGGAGAAACACCCATGATCAGTCTTTTCGCCAAGGCGGGCATTGCAGCTCTCATCACGCTCGGCGCCGTCTCCGCGACCGTTTCCACGGCATCCGCCAATGACTTTTCGGCCAGCATTCATCAAGTGCGCTACGACCCCTATCACAGCCGCATCTGCTCGCCGATATCTGCCATTCAGAAGGCTCGCGCCATGGGCCTGCGCCGCGCCAATATCGAAAACATCACGCCGCGCCGCGTCGTTGTTGAAGGTTTTGGCCGCCGTGGTCCGGACCGCGTCGTTTTCGCCAACGTGTCGGGCTGCCCGCTGATCCGCCGCTGATGTCGGTAGCTCGCGGCAGATAGCATGAGCGTTTGCCGTTGCGATCGCGATACCTTGGCGATATCTCAAGATTAGTGAAGCCGTCCTCATAAAAGGGACGGCTTTTATTTTCTGTTGCTCAATGATTCCGTCTCTGGCCTCGTTTTTGCTTTCATTGTACCTGAACAGCGTATGAACGGTTGATTCTGAACTTGTTCAGTTTCGTGCCGTTACTCCCAAGGCCCTCACTCAGGGATGCCGCGCGATACTGAGAGAGGCTTCTCGCTCCATGGAGGACACAATGAAACAATTGCTGGCAAAGTTGGGGATCGCAGCCGCGATCACCGTCACCGCGCTGACGGGCACGGCGGGATATGCTTCCGCCCAGGGCGTCGACATCTATATCGGCCCAGGTCGTCATCGGCCGCCACCGCCGGACTACGACAACCCGCCGCCGCGCTACGACCGCCGTGGCTGCGATCCGCGGGAAGCCATGGATGTTGCCCGCAGCTATGGCCTGCGGCGCGCTCGCGTCGTCGACGTGACGCCGCGTCGCGTCATTGTCGATGGTTTCGGCCGCCGTGGTCCGGATACGATGATGTTCGCCAATGTTCGCGGTTGCCCGCTGCTTGGCCGCTGATTTCGCTTGCTGACATATTGCGTCCGGCGGCCACCGCTTGACGCTTTCGCTTTATCGGCGGGGGCCACGAAACCGCCCTTTGTTCTGTCCGGTCGGACATGAGCGAAGGGCGGTTTTGTTTGCGGCTATTCCTGGATTGCGTAGGTGATGCTGACCGAGGCGTTATAGGTGTTTTCGCCGCTCGCCACCGGCACCGCCTTGTCAGCGGACGCCGTGGCCATGGAGCGCATATACGGCTGTGGCGGCGTGACGATGGCGCCCTCGTTGATCGAAATGACGCGACCGAGCTTGACACCCGCGGCGTCGGTCAACGTTTTTGCTTTGGCCGCGGCATCGGCCACGGCGTTCCTTCGCGCTTCTTCGAGCGCCGCATCCGGCTTGTCGTTGGTGAACTGGATATCACCGCCCTGGTTGACGCCAAGGTTGACCGCCTGGTCGAGGAGGGCGCCGAGCTTGGAGAGATCCCGAACACGCACTGTCAGACCATTGGTCACCTGATAACCGGTTAGTGTCGGCGGGACCGGCTGACCGTTCTTGTCGTTCTGATAGACATATTGCGGCTGGATCGAGAAGCCCGATGTCTGCAGGTCGCGCTCGGCAATGCCGCTGTCCTTCAACGTTGCCAGCACGGCGCCCATCGCCTTGTTGTTCTGATCGAGCGCGTCCTGGGCGGCTTTTGCCTGCTTGACGACCGAGAGCGTGACAACGGCCATATCCGGCGCAATGGCCGAATGTCCCTCGCCAGTGACAGTGATGATCGCCTCTCGCGGTTTTGCGTCCTCGGCGAAACTACGGGTGGCGGGCACGAGGAGAGTCGCGCCGAGAAGAGCAGCAAAAACAAAATCTCTGGTTTTCATCAGGGCCATGGCTCATTCCTTGGTTGGTGTTTCCTTCGGATTCGCTTTTGCGGATTGATTGTGAAGGTATTGCGGCAGTCCCTTGTGGGAAAAGACAAATTGGGCTAGAGCCAAATCGGCTCCCGGGGAACCATTGCCCCGGTGCTGCATGCACGATCATTTTTTAATCGTGCCGGGCCTGTAGCTCAATGGTTAGAGCCGGCGGCTCATAACCGCTTGGTTGGGGGTTCGAGTCCCTCCGGGCCCACCATCCTCCTTCTAATCATTATAAAATCGGGCTTGAGCCCACCCAAGAGTGGGCCCGACGTGGGTGTAACCGGTCGCGAATTTCCGGAATTTTGTCATGACGTTCGGGAATTTCTGATGTCATGCAGGGTGTAGCCGGTCGCGCCATTGTAGCCGGTCGCGCCTTTTTGCAATTTTGTCACCGGCTTTTGCAAATTTCCATTTTCACGACCAGTCAGCTTTTAGGTTCTAGCCAGCCGCCGTCGGCCGTCGGATGTCTCCCCTGCATCTGCTTCGTCCCTCAAAGCAGAAGTTGGCAACGATGGACCCTTTTCTCCGCATGTGTATTTCCTTTTAGCCTCGTCGCGCGCAAGGTTGTCCGGCAGACAGATCCACAATCACGGTCCATTCAACGGCGAAGGAGGTAAGTGCCATGAGTGACGACCACAACAAGACATCCGCAGCCGCTTCATTCTCTGCCAGCCGCCGGGAGCTGTTGCTCGGAGCCAGTGCGTTTGCCCTTGGGGGCATTGCGTTCGCTTCAAGTGCGCCTTCGGCCAGTGCTCAGCAAGCAGCCGCGCCGGGCAGAAGGCCGCCGAACTTTCTGATCCTCTGGGGCGATGACATCGGCTACTGGAACGTCAGCGCCTACAATCAGGGAATGATGGGATATAAGACGCCGAACATTGATCGGATCGCCAAGGAAGGAGGCCTTTTCACAGACTACTACGGCCAGCAGAGCTGCACCGCTGGACGCGCCGCTTTCATCACCGGACAGTCACCCTATCGAACGGGTCTTCTGAAGGTCGGTTTGCCGGGCGCCAAAGAAGGTATGCAGGCCGAGGATCCCACGCTTGCAGACTTGCTGAAACCCTTCGGCTACATGACGGGGCAGTTCGGCAAGAACCATCTCGGCGATCTGGACGAGCATCTGCCGACGGCGCATGGCTTCGACGAGTTTTTCGGCTCCCTCTACCACCTTAATGCCTCAGACGAACCGGAACACCCTGACTACCCGAAGAATCCCGAGTTCAAGAAACGGTTCGGGCCGCGCGGCGTCCTGCACACCTATGCCGACGGCCGCATCGAGGACACCGGACCCCTTACCAAGAAGCGAATGGAGACGATCGACCAGGAGGTGACCGATGCCGCGATCGACTTCCTGAATCGAGCCAAGGAGCAGGATAAACCATTCTTCCTGTGGTGGAACGCGACCCGCATGCATGTCTGGACGCGGCTAAAGGAGGAGAGCCAGGGCAAGACGGGCTTCGGCATATATCCCGATGGGATGGTCGAGCACGACGCGATGGTGGGGCAGATGCTGAAGGCCTTGGATGACCTCGGCCTCGCAGAGAACACTGTGGTCATGTACTCCACCGACAACGGTGCGGAGAAGTTCACGTGGCCGGACGGCGGCCAGTCACCGTTCCGCGGTGAGAAGAACACCAACTGGGAAGGCGGCTATCGCGTGCCCTGCGCGGTTCGGTGGCCGGGCGTCATAAAGCCGGGGACGACCTACAACGAGATCATCGCTCACGAAGACTGGATACCGACGCTGGTCGCCGCAGCCGGCGATCGGGACATCAAGGATAAGCTGCTAACTGGGCACACGGTCGGTGCTAAGACGTTCAAGGTTCGGCTCGATGGCTACAACATCACGGATTATCTCGCAGGAACCGGCGATGATCCGCGCAAAGAGTTCATCTACTTCGTGGATGACGGAAGTCTCGTCGGGCTCCGCTATCTTCAATGGAAAATTGTCTTCGCCGAGCAACGTGCTCATGGGCTTGACGTCTGGCAGGACCAGTTTGAGCCCCTGCGTCTTCCGAAGCTATTCAATCTTCGCTCCGATCCATTTGAGACTGCGGATGAGGAGGGAATGGACTACGAACGATGGCGGGTTGAGCATCTGTTCGTACTAGTGCCAGCGCAGGCCTATGTGGCCAAGTTCCTCGAGACGTTCAGGGAGTTCCCGCCGAGGCAGAAGCCCGGTAGCTTCTCGATCGACCAGGTTCTGGAAAACATGGAAGAGGCTTCGATGGGCGGGTAAATCCGGCCCTTAAGACGGGAGTGCTCGACTTACTACACCTCCAAAGCGGACCTGCGGGAGCGCCAAGCCAAGGTCCGCTTCTGGCGCAAAGCGCTCACGGATGTCCCAGCGGCATTTCTACCGAATTCCGCAATTCGAACGGTCTTTGATGTCCTCTCAAACCCTATTTAAAGTCCTTTCAAAGTGGGCATCTTTGAGAGTTCGCCACGCATACGTTGCAGCCAGAGAGACCACCCCGTTACCGGCTGCATCGGATCGGTCCACCCGATCGGCCATCCCATGATCCAGTCCGAAAAGTTCGGGTTGAAGGTCAGGTCGTTGGCCGGGTTCCTCAATGGTGAGGTTACTCGGCATGAAGGGCGGCACGATCTCCCGCCTGAAGCTTGGTGTTTTGTGGTTGCGCTCATCCTCATGGGGCTTGGGTTTTTGCGGCGCTCTGTGCACTGGTGGTATCTTGTGCCCGCTCGAGTCGAGAGTACGGTTGGCAGCATTGAAGACACCCGCTACGAACCTCCCGCACGCCTCTTTAGCGCACTTCAAAGCCCTTCAACCGATAGTCATGGAAGGCGGGCGACCGTAGCGGTGGGGTGTGGCGTTTCTGCGGACGATCGAATAGAGGCTTCGGACGCCGTCTTACAGCCGTAATCGACTTCTCCAGGTTCGAAATGGTTTTGTAGCGCGACGCCGGCAGTCTCTCCGCTGTCAACATCCGGCAGTTAGTGGAGAAAGAAAATGCATCTAAAAGGAAAATCACAGCGCACCATCGCCGCGAACGGTCACCCCGTAGGCGATCGGATCGCTCCTATGATCGCGTCCCAAAGCAAATATATCGCATTCGGTATCTTTCTCATCGCCGTCGGTGCCAGCACGCCCGCCAGCGCGATATCTCGGGTGAGCTCAATGAGCCACTCCTGCTCCCAGCTGCGTCAGATAATTAATACTCAAGGGGCCGTCATCGTCACCCATCCCGGTTCGCGCGCTTCGGGGACTTTATACGACCGATACGTCAGCGACAGCCGATATTGTGCTTCCGGAGACGTTGCGACCGACGACTGGGTTCCCGCGCAAGATGGCAGCTGCCGTCTTTCTAACTGTCAGACCTACGAGCCGCCATTTGACAATTGAAGGCGACCGTTCGTCGTCGCCTGTGCGAAATCATGCAGCGGTGTTCGTTGTGCTGGTTCTATTGGCGCCGGCTCACGAACGTCGCCACGGCGATGCAACTCGTTCTGGGCGCGGCCCACCATTTCCGAATTCATGCGACTAGACCAATAACAAGCTATAGCAAGATTTCCTGTTTGGTTTCCGGCACATCTGACTTAGAGAAAAGCCAGATGTGTTCGATAGGAAAGATACTCCATGATCATTAATCCCGAACGCGACGCCTCAGATTTGTCGGTTGATCGCGAGTTTTTCGATCTGCTCACCGGAAGTTATGCCCATATCGTCGGGAGGCCTCTTGTCGGCGAGGGGCAGGGGCCGGGTTGGCTTTATTACGATGCCCCCTTTGTGGTCGTGGCGCACAATACCGACGCTGATCCGCGTTTCATCTATGCCAATAAAGCCGGCCAGGCTTGTTTCGAATATCCTTGGGACGAATTTACCACTTTGCCGTCGCGTCTTTCGGCTGAGCTTCCCAATCGGGCCGAACGTCAGCAATTGTTGGATGCGGTTACACGCGACGGTTTTATCTCGGGTTACCGCGGGTTGCGAATTGCAAAATCGGGACGGCGTTTCTGGATGGAAGACGGCATCGTCTGGCAGCTCATCGATCGCGACGGAAATCGGCGCGGGCAGGCGGCGACGTTTTCGAAATGGAAAGACGTGTAGACCGGGTCGGCGGGAGCCCCGCTATCGCAGGAGCAATCTGATGCCGGGTTAGAGCCGTGACAACGCGATAGATGGCGACGATGACAGCTTCTACGTCGCGAATCGGCGGAAGTTCACGCCGTTGATCCGCCCCTTGCTTTGGTGGCAGGGGAAATCTGCAGGGATATCAAGCCACCGGTTCCAATGCCTTTTCCTGTTCGATTTCGCGAGTTGTATCGTAATCGGTCTCACTAGACTGTTCATATTCGGCGGAGAAGAACTCGGCGGCGTGACGGCCGGCAGATGTCCTGTCGTTTTCGATCACGGCGGCGATGCGCCGGAACAGTTCGGCCTCAAAGCCGCCTGCGTTATTGACGTGGTTCGGCCGTGCCAACCGCGCGCCTCCGTCCAATCGGATCGCGGAGACATAAAACTCGCCATCGTAACCGTCTCCTGCCGATGTCAATTCGGCGCTGCCGTAGAGGAGCAGGCCCGTTTCCCAGCGGTCGCAGAGGTTGATAGTGAGTTCGTCGAATGAGTATTCACAAGAAAAAACGGCGGCAGACATCATCACGCGGCCATTTGTGCAACTGATACGAGCGATTTGGCTGACAGGTGATGGATCTCCTCCATCATCGTTGCCCGATCCCTGGCAATTGACATCCCAAAGGGTCTGGCGTCGATGCGCAGCAATTCCAGCCATAAGTTTGCAATTCGCTCGGCTCGGCTCTGGTCTTCAGTTTTGGTCGCCTCGGTTGCTTGTTGGCGTGCCCATCTCCAAGCCCTCGAGAGTGCACGGGCGAACCATTTACGCCGGGCGGCCGCGGTCGAAGGCCGGCATAATCGCGTGTCTTGGTGGTAGAGCGTCCAGGCGGTAGTCATGACATCGGGTATCGCAGGCATGAATGACGTCTTCCCTTTCTGCACCCGTTGGGTTGCAACATCGATATTCATCCGACCTCCGATCCGGTTTCGCTGACTTCACGCAAGATCCCCAGACTTGCGCGGGCTCATTCCGTTTCGGGCCGCCGGCTCGTGAAAGGCAAACTGTCATATGGCACGATATGTGTCAACATATTTTGTGTCTTTTGATTGAAGAAAAACACAATAGATGTTCTTTTGTTTCCGCTAAGTGCACCCTGTCGATTCGCTTCGCGTAAGCTGGAAGCGGATGGCTGACGGGGCAGGGGAAGAGCTGTGCCGCTCTATTTCCTGGCAATATGCCCGCAGATGCGCCCGATGATCGTCAGCCGCGCCAATTCCACCGTAAAGGTTTCCAATGCCGGGTTGTCGGAGATGATCTTGACCTGGCTCGGCTGGGTGAAGGGAACGCGCTGGAGGCGTTTGATCTGTGGTTCTGAATAGCCGTCGCTGATGGCATAGACCGTGTCGGTCGCCATCTGGTTCTGCGAGAGATCGACGATCACGCGGTCGCCGGGCATATAGGTGGGCTGCATGGAATCGCCGATCACTTCCATGATGATGGTATGGTTCGGCGATGCCTTTGCCTCGTTGCGCAAATAGCCCGAAGGAATGAGCCATTCCGCAACGATCTTGTGGCCAGCGACATTGCCCGCGCCGACTGGCAGATTGATGACTTCGCCGACAATGCCGCTGCCGGCGCCGAGTTTGACGTCCACCTCCGGCGTCGCGCCTTCGATCTTCGGCTGCCAATGCTCCCGGCTGTAGCTGAGCTCTTCGCCGCCCTCGGCAAATCCCTCATTGTATTGTTCATCGGGATCGAAGGAGGTGACCACCATGCGTGGTCCTGGCCGCTCCACTTTCCTTGAACCTTCGCCGGTCAGAAGATAGCCGGCAGTAGTGCCAAATTTCTTGGCATAGCGATCGGCGATCTCGGGTCCGAATTCGTTCTGACCGTTTTCGTGAGCCCGATAGGTGGACAGGCCGATACCAAGTGCCTCCGCCGCCTTCGTCGCCGAGGAATAATTTGCGGCTTCGCGCGCCGCCTTCAGTCGTTCGCCCATGGATTTCTGCATGATCCAACACTCGCAAAATAATTAACATAAATCATGTTGACATCGACATTAATAACAACATATTTTGTGTCTATCAAGGTGTCGGCGGCGAAATTTGCTGCAGGCTGAAGTGCCGAGGCGGTTTGCGTTCGGCGAACAAGGGTTTTGGGAGTGATCGTATGATCTCGACTAGGAAGGGCCGAATGTTGGATTTGAGCTCAGGTTATTTCGACTTCTTCTGGGGCTGCCCCGGCTGTGGCCGGGCATTGTCGATTGCGGAGGTGATCGAGCGGCACTGTGAAAGCTGCGACGAGCACGTGCAGCCAACGGAGATGTTCGATCCCGGTTCGATCGGGAGCAAGCCCGGTACGGAGAAGGCGATATGAGCGAGATGATTCAAGGTTTTCTTGCCTGTGTCGGTGCCGCCCTATTCCTGATCTGTGTTCTTGCGGCTCTGAAGCCGATCATTTCGTCATGGATATCTGACAGCGAAGAGCATGATGCCAGCGGAGCGCTGGAGGGAGATCTGGTCCATTTCCGGATGACCGAAGATGAGCATCAGCGAGAGGCCAACCAAAGAGGGCGTCGAGCACTTTGGTCATTCGGGCCACGCTAGAGATTCCATGCGCCGTGAGCGCGGACGGCCTGCTGCTAGGCGTTTGAACCACTTCTAAAATTTAATTCGAAGAGCTGGCCCGAGGCGGCCAGAGGAGGTTTCCGTGAATGAATTTCAAATCGGTACTGAAGCTGTCGCCGGAGGTCATCTCGGCTGGATACGCAAGGTCCACCGCGCCACGAATGAAGTCCTGAGGGACCATCGCGGCGAACCCATCGTCTTCTCGACCCAGGATGCGGCCAAGGCGGCGGCCGGTGAGGCGATGGTTGCTTATCTCAACACACCGATGCTGCGCGATGGGGCGAGGGTGGAGGCGATGTCAAAGGCGGACGCCCTATTCAAGCCTAAGCATCCTTTTGCCGATGCCGGAGCTGCGAACGGGAAGGTGGCATGACCAAAAACTGCCGCTGATCGCGTTCATTTTTCTTCCGGAAGGGAGGCAATATACCCATGAGCAAAGGCAGGCTCGACACTCTTCTTGACGGCCTCGGCATCAAGTTGGTCCCGGTTCATCGCCGTCGCGCCCCGGCGCAAAGCCATGCGCGCGGCACAATGCAGGAGATTAGGGGGCAGCACGGCGACGGACATCTGGTCTTCGTGTTGCGCTGTATTCGCCAGACCGGCAACAATCGTGACGAACTATGGTCAGACACGATTGGAGCCGTCTCCGACATCCTCGTTCAGCGTCAGGATTGGGCGCTGCAACGGCCTGGCGATCTGCTGGCCGCCTTCGACGATATCGCGCTTGGCGCTTTGCGCGCCGACGCCGTGGCGCGGCGGCCGTGGCCGGTACGCGCGACGCTTCGGATTTTGATCTATCGGGAACTGGAGAAACGAGTTGATGCACCACAGCGCCTTGCAGTTTGATGACTTGTCGGAACGCGCGGCTGAGATTGCCGATCTAAGCCTGATAGTTCGTGCCCGTTTCATTGAGGCTGCCGACACGATGATCCATCTTGACGTGCGCGGTGTACGCCCCGATCAGGTGCGCACGCTTTGGCCGGATGTTCTTCCCGAACCAACCGATCATGCCGACATTCGCATCCGTTATCGCCCGAACGCAGCGGCAATCAGTCGTGCCGAAGAAGTGCTGCAAGGTTGGCTGCTGACACATGTCAGGGATGAGGAGCGCCGTATCCTGCTTTCCCGATGGTCGGTCTGTCTTGCCGCGCCCCATGTCGCCGGTTCCTTCCGCGATTTTTGTGGCAAGACCGGCCGGGTGAGGCGAACGGCAGAGCGGCGGATTCAGAGTGAATTTCAAAGCGTCGCCAATGCGCTGCTCGCAATTTCGCCCTCACTGCAGGAACCCGATTGGTCACGCATATCGCCGATGATGCCGAATTCGGGTGGCAGTCTCGAGCGGGTGAAAACACCGCTCGTGAAGCATGAGACGCATTGGCTGCCGGAAGACGCAAAGCCGGTATTCGATGCGGCCAGCCCGGAACTGGCGGCATTGGCCAAGCGACTGGAACGAGAGAATCGGCGGCGTGCAAAGATGAGAGCTTAAGCTCGCGCGCTCAGCCCCGGTCCAACCCCGGGGCTTTCGCCGTTGGGATTGATGTTAACCGCCCCGACTTTGCTGCGGCGGGTCCCCCTCAAATGCAAATACTCCGCTTGGCCTCGAGCCACCGGAGGCATCGCCAAAATCGGGCACGGCATATTCCGCCAGCAATCGCAGGCGCGAACGCGGCAGATGGGCGCGCCATGGATCTCCGATCAGGATTTCGATACCCTGCTGCAAGCAACGGTAAAGAAATGCGGTAACGTGTTCGGCAAGCGCGGCCTCATAAAAGAGATCGCCGACGCAGACAATGTCCGCGGCGGGAGGCTCGCCTTTCGTCAGATCGGCAAGAACCGGTAGAATTGTCACGTCATTGACGGCGGCATTCAACGCCATGGCGGCAACGGCATAGGGATCGACGTCGACCGCGACCACCTCCGTTGCGCCTGCCTTTGCGGCCGCTATGCCGACAATGCCTGAGCCAGCTCCCAGATCGAGCACGCGGCGGCCAACGACGGCGTCAGGCCGGTCGAGAAGATACCGCGCCAGTACCAATCCTCCACCCCAATAATGCGCCCAGTAGGGTGAGCCAAACTCCTGATCCTGCTCGGCAAGCCGCCACAAGCCGCTTTGCGGTCCGGCCTTATGCAGGCGAATCTCTGGAATTGAAGGGACAGGCAGGACGGGGAGATTGGCGGAGATGAAGTTCCGCGCTGCGTCAATCTTCGAATCCCATTCGCTCATAGGTATCGTGCGGATCTGTAAGAGATCTTGATCGGGATGATGTCGATCGTGTTTATTGGTCATTCGCTCGTCTGATGCTGAAGCCGCTTCGAGGGAGGAGGAGAGTAATCTTGCTTCGATCGTCGGACGATAGAATGCGATATTTTGATGTGATTTCAAATGATTATCTGTGGCGTCGTCAAAGATTTCCCAATCCTTGCAGCCGCCTTGCCGATCAAGGGTGTCGCCAACTGCGCCGAATTGGGGTATTGATTTTGGCATGATGAGAACAGTTGCAGCGACGCACTGTTGACCGCAAGCGGCTCTTTGTCAGGCGCTTGTTTCCTTTCAACGTTCCATCGGAAATTCCAAAGCATGTCCACTGCCGACAAGCCTGTCGCGCCGCGCAAGCCGCGTGTCCGCAGGCGCAAGACCGTGTCCGCCGGCGATACGCCGCTCGACTATATGCTGAAAGTCATGCGCGACGACGAGGCGGATCAGAAACGGCGGGATGAAATGGCGAAGATCGCCGCATCCTACGTTCACCAGAAACCGAGTGAACGCCAAAGTGGCGGGGCCAAGGGCGGCCAGAGTTTCACGATCGACTTAACCAATGCCACGGATGAGCAGCTTGCGACACTCGAATCCCTCTTCGGTCCGCTTGCCGGACCCGGCGGCGATGATGGCAGCGATCCGCGAGGAGAAGACGAGACGCAAGGCTGAGGCGGAGCAGGCCGAACTCGCCCGGCAGATTGCCGAGGATGCCGAGGGTATTCGGGCGCGGTGTCAGTCGCTTGTCGGTTTCGTCCGCGAGGCCTGGCACGTGATCGAACCATCCGTCGACTATGTCTATGGTTGGCATATCGACGCCATCTGCCGACATCTCGAGGCGGTGACGTCCGGCGAGATCACACGGCTGCTGATCAACGTGCCGCCTGGGACGATGAAGTCGCTGCTCTGCGGTGTCTTATGGCCCGCTTGGGAATGGGGACCGAAGAACATGCCGGAGATGCGTTATCTCGGCTCATCCTATTCGGAACACTATGCCAAACGCGATAACAGGCGCATGCGCGATCTCGTCGCCTCGGAATGGTATCAGACGCTCTGGGGCGACCGGGTTAAGCTGACGAGGACGGGCGAGACGGCCTTTGCCAATACACGCACCGGCTTTCGCCAGGGCGTGCCGTTTTCACGGCTAACGGGTGGGCGTGGCGACCGAGTGATCATCGATGACCCGCATTCCGTCGATGGTGCGGAATCCGAAGCGGAACGGCTGTCGACCATCCGCACCTTCCGTGAATCCGTGCCGACGCGGCTCAATGATCCGCAGCGTTCGGCAATTGTCGTGATCATGCAGCGACTGCACGAGGCGGATGTTTCCGGCACGATCCTGACGCTTGGGCTCGGCTACGAGCATCTGATGTTGCCGATGGAGTTCGAGCCGGAGCGTCGTTGCCGAACATCGATCGGGTTTGCCGATCCGCGCACGGAGGAGGGCGAGTTGCTCTTTCCCGAGCGGTTTCCGCGCGCCGTCGTGGAGCGGGATAAGGTGCCCCTCGGTTCCTATGCCGTCGCTGGGCAGTTTCAACAGCGGCCATCCCCGCGCTCCGGCGGCTTGTTCCAGCGTGGCGACTTCGAAATCGTCGATGCCGTGCCGGCGGGCGCGAAGCGCTGTCGCGCCTGGGATTTTGCGGCCTCGAAGGAACGTCCGGGCCGCCAGCCGGACTGGACGGTGGGGCTGCGCATGGCTGAGGCCAATGGCGTCTTTTATGTCGAAACTATCGCCCGTGGCCGTTGGTCGCCGGCGGAGGTCGAGCGCAATTTGAAGAACATGGGGACGCAGGACGGACCGACGGTGATGATCCGCATGCCTCAGGATCCCGGTGCCGCCGGCAAGGCCGATGCCGAAACGAAGATCAAGCTGCTTGCCGGCTTTCCAATAAAGGTTTTGTCCATCACCGGTGACAAGGCGACGCGCGCCAAGCCGGCTTCCGCGCAGGCGGAGGCTGGAAATGTCAAATTGTTGCGTGGTGATTGGAATGAGGCGTTCCTCGATGAAGTCTGCGCCTTTCCAAATGCGCAGTTCGACGATCAGGTGGATGCTTTCGCCGACGCGCTGAACGAGTTGGCGCTGGGCTCCTCCTTCAGCTTCAAGAATTTCTAGGCCTTCCGGATGAGGGCTAGTCCATCACATAAATGCCAAAGGATAATCCATGGGACACGTACTCTCGATGGTTCGCGATGGGCTGGTGAGCCTTGCGTCTCGCATGGGGACCGACCGAGACAAGGCAGCCTCGGTCTTCTATGCCCAGCCAATTTTGACCGACGAACAGATCATTGCCGCCTACCGTGGCTCTTGGCTGCCGCGCAAGATCGTCGACATTCCAGCGCTGGATAGTTGCCGCAAATGGCGCAACTGGCAGGCCGAGAGTGATCAGATCGGGGCAATCGAGGCCGAGGAGCGCCGGCTGAACCTGCGCGGCAAAGTACTGGAAGCGTCTAAGAAGGGGCGGCTCTTCGGTGGCGCGGCTTTGTTCATCGGCGCCGGCGACGCCGATCCCTCGCGGCCGCTTGATGTCGAGCGCATCGGCAAAGGCGGATTGAAGCATCTGACGGTGCTGACGCGTCGTCAGCTTGCCGCGGGAGAGATCGACCGCGACCCGACCTCGGAATGGTATGGCAGGCCGAAATTTTACACGCTGACCGGCGCTAACGGAGTGCAGGTCGCGATCCACCCGTCGCGACTGGTGATCTTCAACGGCGCCATGGCGCCGGACGAGGATTTTGGCGGGACGTTGGGGCAGGCCAGTCACGGCTGGGGCGAGAGCGTGCTCACTGCAACCTTAGATGCCATCAAGAATGCCGACAGCACGGCGGCCAATATCGCCAGCCTCGTCTTCGAAGCGAAGATTGACATTATCAAAGTGCCGCAGTTC
Source organism: Rhizobium sp. BK313 (assembly GCF_014193655.1). Lineage (GTDB taxonomy): Bacteria > Pseudomonadota > Alphaproteobacteria > Rhizobiales > Rhizobiaceae > Rhizobium. The sequence goes on from NZ_JACHZQ010000001.1 coordinate 579,008, forward strand.
TCGGCGAATATAGGCAATCAGGCCTACGAGGATGCCGTGTTGCGCCGCTATACGCTGGCCAACACCATTAAGGGGGTAAACGGCACGCTGATCCTTGATGCCGAGGAAGAATACGATAGCAAGAGTGCGCCGCTAGCAGGACTGACTGACATCCTCATGGCCTTCATGCAGGTCGTCTCCGGTGCCGCCGATATTCCAGTCACCCGCTTGCTCGGCCAATCCCCCGCGGGCCTCAACGCCACCGGCGACGGCGATATGAAGAACTATCATGATCGCATTCAGGCGATCCAGGAACTCGACTTCACGCCCGCCATGTCCCGCCTGGACGAATGCCTCATTCGTTCCGCAACCGGCGTCCGCGATCCAGATATCTACTACGCGTGGGCGCCCTTGGAACAGATGAGTGAGAAGGAGAAGGCCGACATGTTCAAGACCAAGGCCGACGCCGCGCGAGCCTTGTTCGGTTCAGCTTCCGGACAGGAGATCATCTCGCGGCAAGCGTTGTCGCAGGCACTGGTTAATACGTTTGTCGAGGACGGATCGTTGCCGGGGCTGGAGGCGGCAATCGAGGAATTCCGCGGGTTGGACCAGGTAGGTCAGCCAGCGACTGTTCCTGAAAACAACGGGGAACATAACCCGGCATCGGGCAAACCGCTGAGAAGCACCGCCGCCTAGTAGTTCGCGGGCATACCACCATCAACCAAAGTCGATTTCGACCAAGGGGCATCCATCATGAATTTTACAGACATTGTCACCGTCGCGGGAACGCGGCGGACCGGGGACGGCTATCTTGTGGCCGATGCCCGGATCGCTCGTACAGGTATTCAGAGCTATCTCGGCGCGGAGATCGGCAGGCCGGAGATGCGCACTGTACGGGTCTATCGACCGGGTGCGGAAGTCTTTTCCGAGGATACGCTGAAGAGTGCGGCTCACCGACCGGTGACAAACGAGCATCCGCCGGAAATGGTTACGTCGGAAAACTGGAAAAAGTACTCCGTCGGCCAGACCGGCGATGAGATTGCCGGTGAGGGAATTTTCATTCGCGTGCCTCTTATGGTTAGCGACGAGGCGGCCATTCAGGACATCGAAAGTGGCAAGCAGGAACTATCCGCCGGCTATGTCTGCGATCTCGATTTCACCGCCGGTCTGACGCCTGCCGGCGAACTCTACGACGCTATCCAGAAGAACATTCGCATCAATCACATTGCCATCGTGCGCCGTGGCCGTGCGGGATCCCAAGTCCGCATCGGCGATGCAGCCGCACCGTGGGGCTGCGCTCCTCTCGCAGCCCCACGTCCTGTTTCCGATCACCAGCAGAAGAAGGAAGGGACGATGTCTACAAAGACGATCATCGTCGACGGCGTCGAGTTCGAGGTCAGCGACCAGGCTGCTGAGGTTATCGCCACGCTGCAGCAACGGCTCGTCGATGCCGACGTCATATACCAGAAGGCCATCGCCACTCGCGATGCCGAGCTGCATGCCGCCAAGGCCGGGCTTATGTCCGATGCAGAGATCGAACGGCGGGCCGAAGCCCGCGCCGATCTCATCGGGCTTGCCAAAGCGATCATCGGTGATGTGAAGACATCAGGTCTTTCCGATGCGGCAATCCGCAAGGCGGTTGTCGTCGCCAAGGTCGGCGAAGGGGCGGTCGAGGGCCGGTCGGAGGTCTATATCGACGCTCGTTTCGACATGCTGGTCGAGACCATCCGTGAGACGCCGGATCGTTTTACCGCCGCCGTCAAGGACGGCATCGCCACATCGCAGACATCGATGTCCGCGGCGTTCACCGCCTATGCCGCCATGGTGCGTGACCTGCAGTCCGCCCATCTGCCGGCCAATCCCATCTAATCAGGTCAACGAAAAGGAGACGCTTCAATGGCGACTTATCAGACCACCTATGGAAACGCTCCTCAGAAGGGCCTGCACGGGCAGATCGCTTCAGAGGAAAAATCCAACAAGATCAGCCGCACGGTGGAAAATGCCGCCGGCATCAAGTTCGGCCAACCGGCTCAGCGCGGCCTCGCCGATCACGGCGTTGCGCCCTATGCCGCTGGCGGCAAGTTTCTCGGCATTGCCGTGTTGACGCCGACCGTGCTGCCCGGTGCCACGCAGGTGGACGGCTATGCGCAGTTCATCACCGGGGCCTTTCTGACCTCGGGCCAGATGTATGTGCGGGCGGGCGGTACGGTCGCCGACGGTGACGCCGTCTACTACAACCCGACCACCAACGCCTATGTCAACGCGGCCGGCACCGGCATCGTCGGTCCCATTCCCGATTGTTTCTTCGACACGAGCGGCGGCAATGGCGACATCGTCGAAATCTCGCTCAAGCACAGGAGCGCCTAATCCATGAACCAATTCGTTCGACAGCATTTCGCCGACGCCCAGGCGGCCTATTCCTTCGTCATCGCGCAGGGCCGCAATATCGAGACGCGCATCTATCAGCGCCGTTATCCCACGTTCAACTACGGCCTGCATGTGCCCGTGGTCACCGAGGGCAACGAATGGGCCGCTGGCACGACTTTCTTCACCGTCGACAGCGCAGGCGAGGCGAAATTCCTCTCGGGCGCCGGCACGGATATGCCCTTCAATCAGTCGACCCGCGACAGCGCGAGCCATGATTTCGCGATGATCGGCTCTGGCTGGGAATGGAATCTGGAAGAGGTCAATCAGGCGGCGCTCTACAATCTCGATCTCAACGCCTCCAACGCCATTTTTGCCGCCGACAAAATCGAGCGCCTGTTGAATTCCGTCGCCATGATCGGTTCGACGGAGAAGGGATGGACCGGGTTCGTCAACGATCCCAACGTCTCGCGCGTCGATGTCGCCGCCGACGGCACGGGCAGCTCAACGCTTTGGTCGGCAAAGACGGCCGATCAGATCTTGCGCGATGTCAACGATTTGATCGGCGGTGTGCGCGAAAGCACGGGCGAAGTCGAATGGGTGGACAGCCTGCGCCTGCCGCCGGAGGCCTTCCGTATGATCGCCACCAAGCGGCTTGCCGACGGCGACGGCTATATCACCGTGCTGGAATTCCTGCGCCAGGGCAATGTCTACACGGCGGAGACCGGCCAGCCGCTGGATATCCAGCCGCTGCGCGAGCTTGCTACGGCATCCCAGGACGGCGGCGGCCGGATGGTCGTCTATCGCCGCGACCCGGAAGTGCTGCGCTTCCATCTGCCGATGCCGCGACGCGTGCTGCAGCCGCGTCAGAAGTCGATCATGAGTTTCGAAACCGGCATCATCGCCCGCACCGGCGGCACGGAAGTGCGACTGCCGGCCGCCATGGCCTATGGCGACGAGATCACGGCTGCGGCGTGATTTGATCTTTCCTCTCTCCGTTTCGACGGGGAGAGGGCCTGCGTCCTCTTCATTCACCGCCGGAGTTCTCATGCCTGCATCGTTTTACGGCACGCTCGATGCTGCCGATATTTATTTTGCCGATCGCGGCATTACAGTCTGGGCCGCGGCCGGCGAAGATGAGCGCGCGGCGGCGTTGCTGCGCGGATCGCAGGTCGTCGACGGCTTGTACGAACGGCGGTTTCCCGGTCTTCGCGCTGGTGGCTACGACCAGGTGCTTTCTTGGCCGCGCAAGGCTGCCGTCACCGCCAACGGCGAGAGCATTCCCGAGGACGTCGTGCCGCTGCCGATTACTTACGCGGCCTATGAGGCGGCGGCTGTCGAGCTTGCCGAGTCCGGTAGCCTGAGCCCAGTTGTCATCGCGGCACAGGCCGTCAGGCGGGAAAAGGTCGGGCCACTGGAGACGGAATATGTGGTGGCAGGATCGCCAGCCGACATTATTGCTGCGGTAAGGCCGGTAATGACCATTCTCGACGGTCTGCTCTATCCCTTCTTGCGTCCGGTTTTGCCGGGCATTCTGGTGGTGTGATGACAGGCTTTGACTACGCCAAAAGCCGCGCCACGGCCGAGCGGTTGATCGCCAAGTTCGGCCAGCCGGCTCAGCTTAGGCGCATCACCAATTCGGGTTCGGACTACGATCCGGTGCAGACGAACCAGGACTTTGCCTGCATGCTGGTCGATCTCGATTATACGCAGGTGCATATCGGCGATACCCTGATCCAACGCGGCGACCGGATGATTTATCTGTCCACGGCGGGGCTTTCGATTGCGCCGATGCTTGCCGACAGATTGCTGATTGCCGGGATCGAGCATGCGATCGTCGATGTGCTGCCGCTGTCGCCGGGCGGGACTACGGTGTTCTGGCAATTGCAGGTGCGCCAGTGAGCGCTTTTGCCCGTTTTCGCGCTGCGCTTGCTCTTTGGTTGCTTCTCCGGTTCCTCCTGGCACTCGATCGGTTGATGTCACCATCCCAAATCGAGCGGCCGGCAAGTCGGAGTATGGCCCGGAAAAGCGGCGTCTCCGCAATCCGCGTGCGCTACGGCGCTTTGACCTTGCTAGATTTCGAACGGCCCGCTCCTTCATCGGGTTTGCGAGCGTGCCGTCAAAACCGAATCATTTCAGAGGGCTGATGCAATGGCCTCTTCCAATTTCTCCGCTGCCGTTTCCGCCTGGGTCGAAAAGACCAAGCGGCGGATGGAGGATGTTGTTCACACCTCGTCCCGGTTGTTGGCCGAGGCCGTTGTCGAAGGCACGCCCGACGATGGCGGGGCTCTGGCGCAATCCTTCCGGGTTTCGGGTTCGGCGATACCGGTCTTGCGGGCAGGGGCGTCGCCCGATCCTGCCTCTGCCGGCAGCTTTGGCTTCGATGCTGCGCCGGTCAATCTGGCGATCCTCGGCGTGCCGCTCGGCGGCATGATCTATATGGGCTTTACCGCACCCTATGCGGCCGCCGTCGAATTCGGCAACGAAGGCAAGGCGGGCGCCGGCATGGTGCGACTTGCCGCGCAGCGCTGGTCCGACATCGTCGAGCAGGCCGTGCGCGAGACGGCTTAAAGCAAAGCTTCTTCAACTCACAATCAGGCAGGATATATGGCGACGGCAACGGACGCACTCATTCTGGCTGCGCTGCTGGATCACCTGGCGGCGCTGACCTTCACACCGCCGCTACCGGTGGCGCAGCCCGGCATCGCTTTTCCTCCTTCGGGAGAAGATAAGCCGGATAATTATTTGGCCGTCGCTTTCCTGCCGAACCGCACCCGGCAGGTGACGCTGGGCGACGACCCGCAGCAAAAGCGCGGGCTTCTACAGGTGTCGGTCTATTGGAAGGCCGGCGCCGGGTTGATCAAGCCGCTCGATACCGCCGGCCTGATCATCGAGCATTTCAACAACAAGACGCTGTTTGCCTCTGACGTGAAGATCACGATCAGCGGCGAGCCGTGGGCCTCTGGCCCGATCCAAGAGGATGACCGCGTGCAGATACCGGTCACCATTCCCTACACCGCCTTTGAACCGGAGAGATGATCCATGGCGAACAAAAGTACCAAGAAGGGCTCCAAGGTCTACGTATGCGAGACCGCCCAGAATACCGATCTGACGGCCAGCACCTATGCCGCGCTGACCTGGGTGCAGGTCGGCAAGGTCGGCAATATCGGCGATTTCGGCTCCGACTCCACCATCAACAATTACAATACGCTGGACGAGCCGGTGCAGCAGAAGCAGAAGGGCGTCTCCAATGCGGGCGACCCGGAGCTTGAGGTCGCCTCTGTCGCCGACGATGACGGCCAGGTCATCCTGCGTACTTTCGGCGACCCGCTCAACGTCAACAACATGGCGATCAAGATCGAGCGCAACGACGCGCCGCAGGGCATGACCAACACGATCTTCTATTCGCGTGGCGTCGTTTCCGGCCCGCTCTATCCCGGCGGCGGCTCCGACGATTTCGATCTGGAGAAGTTCAAGATCGGCCTCAACCAGCTGCCGATCCGCGTCGATCCCGTCGCAACGCCGTAAACGCGCTCTTACGAGCCCACGCGCGCTCAAGCCGGGCGCGCGGCCACTTCCGTATTTTCCAACCGATAAGGTGTTTCCTTGGATATCTCCAGTCTCGTCAATTCCGAAGATCTCTTCGAGCTGCAGCTCCTGCATCCGGCAACCGAGGAGCCGCTCGGCATCTCCCTCATGATCCGCTCGGCCGAGAGCAACGAGGTGAAGAAGATCGTTCGCCAGCATAGCGATCGCTTCCTCGCCAGCCGCAAGAAGAAGCTGACCACCAGCAAGGTCGAGGCCGAATATCTCGACAAGGCCGCCGCCGCCATCGCTTCCTGGAATTGGGGCGAGCAGCAGTGGAAGGGCGAGCAGCCCGAGCTTTCCTTCGACAAGGCCCGCGAAGTCGTCGAGGAGGCCGGCTGGATCTACGACCAGGTGGCCGGCGCCTCGGAGGACCGCGCAAATTTTATGAAGAGCTTGCCGAAGGGCTCTCCGAAGCCGTAAGGATCGTCGCACGCTACGATTGCGTGCGCGACAAGAACGGCGAAACCCGGCGCGAGCGCAACGAGGCTTTCGAACTCGACAGTCCGGAAGCCGAAGTGCCGGAGGCCGGATATGCGCTCTGGGACTGGTTCTGGGACCTCCGTTCTGCGCAGGCTCCCGGATTTTCCGGCCCGGCGCCGCTCTCCCACCAGGAAATGCTGGCCTGGCTGCGCCTGACCGGCAACCTCCTGCGCCGTGAGGAGATCGCTGTGTTGAAGGCGATGGATGGGCGCTATTGCCAGGCCGTGGAGGAGGAGACGGAGGCGATCAGGGCGCGGGAGGCGGGGTAGAGGGTCTGGTTATAGAACTTCAGTAGGTAAGTCTCACATTGTCTACGGCAGCGCCGGCGTCGGTACCTTGTATGCCGACGTAGCTGCAGGCCGCTTCAATCCGCTGATATCGGCTTTGGACGATGGCGTTTGTGCTCAAATAGACATAAAACTCTACCGGTCTCAGAACGCCTTGATCGAACTGTTTCAGCTTCTCTTCCCGCATCGAAGGGCTGTCGTCGGTCTTTTCAAGGTAGCTTGCGAATGCACTGCGACCCATTGGAAATTGGGCTTTGGAATGGTCAACTTGAGTATAGGTAGCTGATGAACCCAGGCGAAATTTCAATGCAGCTTCGCAGGTTGCCACCATTGTTAGCACCGCTGCAGGTTTTGATGGTGTGGCCGCTTTCCACTCACTCGTGTTTTGAGGAAGAGGCTTCTTTTCTGGCTCAGCGTAGCCAAATTCTTGGTTGCACGCGTCAACCTCTTTGGTCGCCGCAGAGGTCATTTTGTCGAAAAAGTCGGTAGTTGCCCCTGCATTGAATAGCTTTACGTCTTTCCAGAGACGAAAGCAGAACGAGGCTCGAATATCAGGAAACTCCGCTCGGCAACTATCTGCTTCAGCAACCATGAGAGCTAATGAACCATATGTCTTTTCTCCTGCTTTCGCACGGACTTCTTCTCTCAATGCATCGGTGCATTTGAATTTTCGTTCGGCAAGCTTGGCAGCCTTCTCCTCCTGCCATGCCTGGTAGTATTGCCAGCCAACAACACCGCCGACAATCGCGGCGCTCGCGATTACCACTACGCATGCGGTTGCGATCAAAGCTTTTAGCCAAACGTCCATAAGTGTCTCTCAGAAATTTTAAGGAGTACCAGTGGGGTGCCGTTACTTCAGCTGAACAGCCGTCTGAATGTGTCGCGAATCCATCCCGTATAGGGGAGTGCACGCGGAGAATGCAGTCAGAAGTAGCTGAAACCTCATAGTCGCCCGCTTTTCTTAGCGCTGCGTCTCTAACCACTCCGCGTTCGTTTTGCCGTCAACCATTACGTAGAGACGGTCCGCTCTGGAGGTGTCTTCATTGTCAGTTGGATACTGACATCTGGAGGTGCCGCGAATTGGTGTGCCATAGGCGTTAGGAGCATCGTAAGTTATGAGAACCTCAAACATCTGAGGTTTTACACGGCCTCGGTCAAAATCCTTCATCCTGGCTCCCTGGATGAGTGGCCCATATTCGTCCCCGGCCAAATAACGTTTGTAGTCGTCGCGGCCGAGAGGCTCTTTGGATTCTTCGATTTCGACCCGCTTGTATCCTGCCGGCGCTATAAGTCTCAGTTTCAAAACCTCTTCGCACACGGTCACCAATTTCGATTCAGAAAAATTACAGCCGCCAATGGCTGGCAGCAGAAGAGCCAGACCGGCCAATCGCCACAATCTAATCACGAAATCCCCCACTCAAAGCGCAGGGTTGTATTTCGCATGTTTTGAAAAGGTATGCCAGTGACAGATATTGCAACTTTGGGTGTGAAATTCACGATCGTTGGTGCTGATCAGGCTGCTGCAGGCATAAATCGTGTTGCTGTTGCGGCAGACAACGTTGAGATGGAAGTAGGGGCGGCGGCTCGCGCGATTAGTACGCTAGGCGTCAAAGCGGCCGCAAGCACAGGAGCGATCGGCAAAGCGACGGCTGTCATGATAGAATGGAAGAACAGCTGTTCTTCTACAGCGGGAGCCGTTGACAAGGTTGCGGGTTCACTCACCGGCATGAATGTAGAAAGCCAGAGCAACCAAAATTCAATCGAGGCGGTGAGCATAAAGGCGAAAGACCTGAAGGATGTCCTCATTGAAATGGGCACCCGAATGGCAAGTGGCGACTCCCCATTTATGATTGGCCTTCAACAAGGCGGAAAATTGGGCGAAATGCTCAGCGGAGCAGGGGGGCTTACTGGGCTTGTGAAGGGCTTGGGCAATGCATTTCTAACAATGCTTAATCCCATAGGTTTAGTAACGCAGGCGCTCACCTTCGCAGGAGCTGCCGCAGTACAGTATTTTTTAAACGCTGGCCGAGACGTTAAGAGCGTTGACGAGATACTGAAGCGACATGCAGAGCATATTGCAGAGCTCGGGCCGACTTATCAGAAAATGAACGAGCAAAAAGAAGAGGCTTTAAAGCTAGGCCCCACTATTACAAACGCCAATCTGAAAGACGATTACAAAAACGCCCAGAAGACGCTCAAAGCTGAGGGTGAAAAGGCGTCTCGTTCAATTCTTGCGGATATGCTTGGGCAGCAAGCGCCTTATGCCGACCAGATATTATATATACCGCCAACTACTTTTGATCCGGCGATAGAAGCCATCGACAGATTCAATAAATCGATTGAATCTGGGAAGATAAAGGCGATAGAATTTCAGAATGAGATAATTGAGCTTCAGAATTCTGGTAAAATAACAGAGGAAGTTGCGGGAAAACTGCGAGAATATTCGAGCAATGCAGTTGCAGCTCAAAGTAAACTATCGGTCTTGCGTGATAAAATCGACCCTGTTGCACAGGCATTTGCCGAGATGCAGGATAAGGTTAGTAAAATAAATCCCTTTGGTGCCAGTAAACTGCAGGAACCTCAACGGGTGCTTGAGGATTTGCTTCGAAATTTGCAAGCAAATCAAAGCAGTGCAGAAGAACTGAATCAGAAAATCCGCGAACTCAGCAACGCTCATCCTGATCTCTCTCAGGCTTTGGAGGAAATTCGGCAATTTGGTTTGATCGCCCTACAAGCAATGAAGAATGTTCAAGGTTTGGGTAACGCGGTGCGTACCACACCCCATTCCAGCCGCTATTCTCAAGAGGAAACAGTTAGGCGCGTAAAAAATTTCGATGATCGATTTGGTCCAGATGCCGGTGCTCCCGTCAAATACAGCGATATACGCGAACGTCTGAACGCACAAAAAAAGGCACTTGAGCCGCCAAAAACTATCGACAATGGAGCAGGGCTCGGCTCAAGCCGCGGTCTGATTCGCCCAGCCCAAGAAGCTACGAGCGCATATGATACGCTGCAAAAATCCGTCGAGTCTCGTATCGAACAAATGCGGACGGAAGCCCAAACTATAGGGCTTAACAGCATTGCCGTCGAAACTTTGAAAATGAATTTGGAGCTCTTGCGCGCAACAGAAGATAAGTCTCATGCGGCGGCCCCCGGCCAAATACAAGATATCAAGAACAGAATTGCACAGTACAATGCCTTGGCGACGGCGACCGCGAATGCCAAGCTCGCGGGCGATATCCAGTTCCAGCAGGAACAGATGGGCCGCTCGACCATCGATCAAACGGTCGCTTCGACGCAGAAGCAATATGGCCTTCCGATCGACATGAATTCGGCCTCGGCCAATATCATTCGCTACAATGAACAGCTGAAATACGCCCGCGAGCTTGCCGGCGATTTCGCCTCGACGCTCGTCAGCGGCTTGCGCAATGGCGAAGGCCTTTGGAAATCCCTGGGGAAAGCGGCGATTTCCGTGCTCACCAAGATTTCCGACACGCTACTGAACGATGTGCTCAACAGCCTGTTCAAGGTCAACAGCGCAGCCGCCGGCGGCGGTTTGTTTGGTGGCGGAGGGCTCTTCGGTGGCGGCGGTGGCCTGGATCTCGGCATCCTTGCGCAGTCGCCTCAGGCGGCCGCCGCGATAGCGAGCGGTTCGGGCGGGCTCTTTGCCGACGGCGGCTACACCGGCGCCGGCGGGGTTAATGACCCCGCGGGTGTCGTGCATGCCGGCGAGATCGTCTGGAGCCAGAAGGATATTGCCCGGGCCGGCGGTATCGGTGTCGTCGAGGCGATGCGTGTCGGGCGGCGCGGTTATGCCGATGGCGGATTGGTGGCGGAAAGCGGGCCGCAATTTTCGAGGGCGCAGCCGAATGCCTCCGTTCCCAACCATCGCCTCAAGGCCGTCAATCAGAACAGCGCTTCCGGCGCCAATTCCGGTGTGCATGTGACGGTCGGGGTTTCGGTCGATGAGAACGGTAATCTGAAGGCCTATGTGAAGAATGTCGCGCAGAGCGAGGCGAAGAGTTCGACGCGGCAGGGGCTGAACGATTTCAATCAGCAGCTTCCCGATCGCGTCGCGCAGATCAACCGCAATCCTCGGAGGCGTTGATGGCCGTTTCCTATCCTTACAGCCTGCCGGACTTCGCCGATCTCCTGAAGATTTCGGGCGTGGTCTGGGATATCCAGCGCAATGACGAGCTTTCCGGCTCCGGCGATGGCCGGGTCTGGCAGGCGGAGCTGGCGCCGCCGCTCTGGACGGGAACGGTGACGCTGGCCGACATGTATAATGACGAGGCGAAACAGATCGCCGCCCGCATCCGCAAACTTCACGGCGCCCAGGAGGCGCTTTTTCTTTATGATCCGCTGTCTAGATATCCGCAGGCCGATCGCGACGGGACAAAGCTCGGCAGCGCTGGTGTCAGCATTGCCGCGCTCGGAGCCGACAATGCCTCGATGAGCCTCAAGGGGCTGCCGGAGGACTACAGGCTCACCATCGGCGACAAGATGCAGATCGCCTATGGCGACCGTTTTGCCTTTCTCGAAGTGTCCGAGACGGTGGCCGCTAACACCGCGGGCGTCACGCCCGTGTTCGGCGTCTTTCCGCATCTGCCGACCGGCATAACCGCCAATCTGGGCGTGGCGTTGCTGCGTCCGGCCTGCAGATGCGTCGTCATGCCGGGCAGCCACAATCCCGGCACCGCGAGCGGCCCCATCACCACGGGCGCTACCTTCAAGATCATTCAGAAGAAATAGCCGATGAAAAACATCACTTCCGCTTTCCTCGCGGCGCTGACCGGCGCGCGCGACACAGGGCTCGTGCCCCGTCGTTTCGTCTGGATCACCGGCAAGAGCTTCGATACCGGGGACGTCGCTTCGATCGGTCTTTGGACCGGGGACGACGATATCGACATCTCCGTCATCTCCGGTATCACGGGCGTGTCGGAGGGGCGGACCTATTATGGCGGCCTCAATCTTCAGTTGAGCCCGATCGCGCGCACGGCCGATCTGACGGTTCAAACCGTGACGATCACCATCGGACAGATCGCGCCGGTCGCGCAGCAGCTCCTGCGCGGCTACGATTTGCGCCTGGCGCCGGTGGAAATACACGACATGACCTTCGATCCGGTCACGCGCCAGCCGAGTTCCGCGCCGGAAATCTCTTTTCTCGGCATCGCCGACGGCGCGCCGATCAAGACGCCTGTTGTCGGCCAGGACGGCGATATCGAGATTTCTGCCATCTCGGCCGCCATCGCCATGCTGGAGCGCAACAATCCGGCCAAATCCTCCTATGAGGGCCAGAAGCGCCGCAGCGGCGACGAGTTTGGCCTTTATTCCAGCACCGTTGCCAACTGGCAGATCCCCTGGGGGCAGAAAGCATGACCGAGCTCCTGAGGGTCAAGAACTGGCGTGCCTGTTTCGTTGCCGAAATCGACCGCCTGAAGCGGACGCCCTTTGCCTGGGGCAGCCATGATTGCGGGCCGGGGCTTGCCGGCAATCTGGTGCTGGCGATCACCGGCGTCGATTGCGCCGCGCAGTTTCGCGGCGAGTATTCGACCGCCGCCGGCGCGCTGAAAACGATGAAGGCGGCCGGCTTCGACAATCTGGCCGATCTCGTCGCCACCATGCTGCCGGAAATCCATCCGAGCGAGGCGCATATCGGCGATATCGCCGCCATTCCGCATGAAGGCCCCTTCGGATACGCCCTCGGCGTCGTCAATGGCGAGCGCATCTTCGTGCTGCGCGAGACCGGCCTCGGCACTGTCGACCTGCTCGACGCCAAGCGGGCTTTTAAGGTCGGCTGAGCCGGCACGGAAATTACGCCTTTCCTCATCACCTATCGGTGACTTGTCGCTGTCGATCTCGTCGGCGGCGCACTCTCTTCATGCGTCATTCGAGGTCGCCAGATCCATGAAATTCCTGATCCTCCTCTTGAACGTTCTCGGTTTCTGGCTGATGGCGGATGCTGCCCATGCCGATCCGATCAGCCTGGCGATCACCGCAATCGCTCAAGCTATCGGCTCGATTGGTTCCATCGGCATTATCGGCAAGCTGGTGCTGACCGTCGCCCTCAATGTCGGCCTGTCGCTCATCGAAAAGGCGATGGCGAAGAAGGATCAGCCGCAGCCAGCCGGGACCAAGCTTGAGATCAGCATGGGGGACGATCACCCCATGTCTTTCGTCATCGGCAGCTATGCAACCGCCGGCAAGCGCAAATATGCAGGCACCTGGGGAGATGACGGCAAAACCCCGAATGCCTATTTCACCGATGTCATCGAGATCGGCAGTCTGCCCAACTATGCCGGCGAGCGCGGCCTGACCAGCGTGTGGATCGACGACCAGGAAGTCGGCGTGCTTTGGGAAGAACCGCATCCCGACGGACGCGGTTTTCCTGTTCTCCAATATCGCGTCGATGGCAAGGATTACCTTTGGATCAAGTTTCTCGATGGCACTCAAACGAGCGCTGATCCATTTCTGATGGCGCAGTTCGGCGCCAATGCCGACCGGCCGTGGAAGCCGACGATGATCGGGCGGGGATGCCAGGTCGTGATCCTGACGGCTCGCTACAACAGCGATCTCTTTTCCGGCATTCCGGCCGGCCTCTACCAGCCGCATCCGATACAGCTTTACGATATCCGCAAGGATTCTTCCGCCGGCGGCAATGGCGTACATCGCTGGGACAATCCGGCCAGCTGGGAGCCCTCCAGCAATCCGGCCATCATGATCTACAATCTGGCGCGCGGCATCTACTATGGTCAGGAATGGGTCTGTGGCGGCCAGAACATCGCCGCCTTCTGTCTGCCGGCTGCGAACTGGATGGCGGCTGCCAACGCCTGCGATGCGGGGGTCACTCTTGACGACGGCAGCGCCGAGCCGGCATTTCGCGCCGGTTATGACGTGCAATGCGATCAACAGCCGCTTGACGTCGTTTCCGAGCTTCTGAAGGGCTGCAACGGCCGCATGGCCGAGGTCGGCGGCATATTCAAGATATTGATCAGCGCGCCGGGTGGCGCCGTCTACTCCTTTTCCGATGACGACATCGTCGTGACCGAGGAGCAGGATTTTCAGCCGTTTCCGTCGCTTTCGGACACCTACAACGCCATCGAAGCCACCTATCCGGAACCGGCCGAAAAATGGGCGACGAAGGATGCGCCCGGCCGCTACAACGCGGATCTCGAAGCTCAGGATGGCAATCGTCGGTTGCCGGCGCAGATCCAGTTGCCGGCCGTGCCATTTGCCAATCAGGTGCAGCGCGTCGGTCTGGCAATGATCCAGGACTACCGGCGCTTTCGCGTGCAACAGATAGCGCTGCCGCCGGATGCCTATCCGCTGGAGCCGAACGATGTCGTTTCCTGGACTTCGGCGCGCAACGGTTATGACGAAAAGAAATTCCTTGTCGTCAAGGTCGAGCCACAGCCGAATTTCCTGATCGTCGTCACACTGAAAGAAGTCGATCCCGCCGACTACGACTGGCACAGCGGTCTGCAACTGCCCATCGCTACCGGCTGGATCGGCCCGATTGCGCCACCATCACAGCCAATGGTCGGCTGGACCGTCGAGCCGGCGACCGTGAAAGACGCCGGCGGCATCGATCGTCGGCCGGCGATCAAGATCAGCTGCGCGCCGGATATGGACGATGTCGAGCGCGTGTGGGTGCAAGTCCGGCTGAAGGAGACCGGCGATATCGTCTTCGATAGTGACAGCACTCGTTATGCCTCACCGTTCTCCTGGGTGCTCTCGGGGCAATGGACGCTGTCGAACACCGACTACGAGGCGAGGGGCCGTTACGTCCCCAAGTCCAACCGCGCCACGGATTGGTCGGCCTGGCTGGCAGTCAAGACACCGAATGTCCTAATCCAATCGGGCGACGTTCTCGATGGCGCCATCATCGCCTCCAAGATCGCCGACGCGGCCGTGACTGCCGAAAAGATCATGGATGAGGCGGTAAGCAATCTGAAGCTAGCCGATGCGGCCGTTTCGACAGCCAAGATTGAAGTCGCGGCGGTGACCGCGCAGGTGCTTGCTGATCAGGCGGTAATTTCGTCGAAGTTGGCCGATGCTGCTGTGACGGCTCAGAAGCTCGCTTCGGAGGCGATCGACGCCACCAAGTTTGCCTCCAGCATCGAGCCTGTCGGGATCGCCACGGGTGAGAGCCTGCCGACCACCAAATCCACGACGACGATCGTTTGGAACGGCAAGCTCTATCGCTGGGACGGCACTGCCTACGTGGCGTCTGTTGCGTCCACTGACATCACCGGCCAGCTTGCCTCGTCGCAGATTGCCAATGGGGCCATCGGCAATCCGCAGCTTGCCGCTTTGGCGGTCGATGCAAGCAAACTCGCGGACGGCTCAATCAGCGCGGCGAAGCTCGCCGCTGCTGCCGTTGATGCGACCAAGCTTGCGTCTAGCATAAAGGCGGTCGAGATCGTTTCGGCTCTGCCTTCTACAGGTAACGTCGAAGGCCGGTTCGTCTATTTGACAACAGACGAAAAGCTTTACCGGTACACCGGCAGCGCATGGACTTCAGCGGTCCCGGCCACGGATGTTGCCGGGCAAATCGTCAGCACGCAAATAACCGATGGTGCGATCTCGACACCTAAGCTTGCGGCCGGCGCGGTCATCGCATCGACCATTGCGGCCGGTGCGGTAACAGCGGGCGCAATCGCTGCCAACGCGGTCACGACAGGGAACATCGCGGCAGGCGCGGTTACGGCTGGACAGATAGCCGCGGGCGCGATCACCGCCGACAAGATGGTGCTTGGCGACTTCACGAACCGCGTCGAAAACCCGAACTTTGGCGCGGGCGATGTTAGCTGGTCGAAGTCCACCGGCATCACCATCGTGAATGACCCGGCAAACGCCTACGTCGGTAGCTGGTATATGAACGTCGGCGTAGGCGCGACTGGCCTCGCCTCCAGAAATTCGAACATCTTTCCCGTCCTTCCTGGCGAGCAGTATTTCCTGCAGGTGTTTGCGAAGGCGGTGGGGGCACCCAACAATCCCCTCACGGTGCGTATGCGCTTTCTGCTGGCAGACAAGATATCACTCGTCAGCGCACCAACTGTCGGGAACTACACGGCTGCCGACACGGCATATATTGAGAGGAACGCGGTTATCACCGTTCCGGCCACCGCTATATACGCATGGATCGACGTAACGGTGGCAGCCGGGTCTATCACCACAGGTGGCTACGCTCTTGGTTTCATTTCCTGCCAGCGCCGCGATACGGGCAATCTGATCGTTGACGGTGCGATCACGGCTACCAAGATCGCAGCCAATGCCGTTGCGGCGGCCAATATCGCGGCAGGCGCGATCACTGCTGACAAACTGGCTATCGGCAGCGGCGGCAACTTCCTGTCGAATTCTGATTTCTCGGCTGGCCTTGCGAATTGGAGCTATGAATACTCCAACGGTCCTGGATTTACGGTGTCCTACCGTACCGACACCTACGCACCTACAGGCGGTGCGATGCAGATTTTCTGCGCGAACAACACGCAAGGTATCGAATATGGTGTCGCTCCTACCATCGCTACAGTCAACTCCACAGGGTTCACGATAGGGCAGGTCGCCCGATACCCCTGCGTGGCGGGGCAATGGTTTGAGTTTTCAGGCTATTATCTGGGCCTGAATAGCAACGGCCTTCTGCCCTATATGGGCTTTTTCGATGTAAATGGCGCAGCGTTAGCATACCCGAACGCGGGTATTCTCCCAGCAGCGCAAAACATCGACCCGCATTTCAACTTGGCCAACTACCAAAGGTTCTGGTTCAAGGCGCAAGCTCCCGCTGGCGCGGTGACGTGCGTAGCGTTCCTGCGCCACAAAGGCACTCTGCCGAGTCAGGCAAACAGTTATATCTTCCTGACGCGGCTGTATTTCGGCGAGGCTAACGCGAACCAGTCACAGCCCACCCCCTGGTCACCATCTGGCATCACGATGGTTTCGGGCGGCAATATCATCACAGGGGCGATCACGGCGGATAAGATTGCGGCTAACACCATCACTGCCGCTCAAATAGCTGCGGACACCATCACCGGCGCTCAAATCGCTGTAGGCGCTATCTCAGCCTCTGAAATAGCTGCCGATGCCATCACGGCGGCCAAATTGGCATCGAACTCCGTCACCACGGACGCGCTCGCGGTTGGCTCTGGCAAGAACCTGCTGCAGAACGCAGGTTTCACTATGGGCATGGATTGCTGGGTGATCAGCTTCGCGAGTGGCCCGATCCCCAGCCCAATTTTTCGTATCCGTGCCGTCACTGAAACATGGGCCGGACCGAACTGCCCGACCCTGATGCTTTCTTATGGCGCACCGTCAGGCAACAACTATTACAGTGACGTTCAATGGTTGCGGCCTGACGCCCCGACGCTGCCGAACAGCCTCAAATATGGCGTGCCCTGTGCTCCGGGCGACTGGTTCGAAGTGTCCGCCTACGTCTCTGCCCATCGCTGCTTGGTCGAGCTGCGGCTGCAGTGGATCGGTTCAGATGGCCTCGCTGTCGGCTATTCCACGGCCAATCAGAACAACGGTATAGCTGGCAGCCCGACCAATCCGGACCTCTGGACACGTCTCAGGTGCGTTGGTGCTGCTCCTGCCAATGCGGTCGCGGTGGCCATTCATGTCCGCAAATGGGAAACGATCGCCGGCCAAACTGATAGCTATATGTTCCTCAACAAGCCGATGCTCTGCCGTTGCCCGGCGAACGCGTCGGAGTTTACGCCCTGGAGCGATGGTGGCGTGGTGATGATCACCAACGGCGGCATCGTCGCCGACGCCATCACGGCCGACAAGATTGCCACCAACGCCGTGACGGCGGATGCGATCGCAGCCAATGCGGTGACAGCCGGCAAGATCGCGGCGGGTGCGGTGACTGCAACCACCATTGCGGCCGCGACGATCACGGGTGACAAGTTGGCGGCCAATACGATCGGTGCTTCCCAGATCGCGGCCGATGCCATCACCGCAAAGCAGCTCGTGCTGACCGACTTCTCCAACATGGCCGACAACGGCTGGCAGGCAGGCAGCATCGACGGTTGGACGACGCAAAACAAACAGAACTTCTACCTCGACAACGGCCAGGGCGATGCTTCGGGCTACCTCCTGCAGTCGCTCGGCCGAGACTGCGCCTATTCTAACTTCGTCGCGGTCTCGCCCGGTGAAACCTATGCTTTTGATGTTTGGGTTCTTAATACCGATGCGAACTTGGCCAATGTCTATGCCTTCGCGCGCTCGCCTTCAGGCACGGTGTCGCCTGTACTAATTACTGGAACGAACACCAAAAACGCATGGGTGCGCCTTCAGGGCAAATACACCGTGCCCTCTGGCATTACAGCGCTTGCCATGGATTTGCAGGTCAACAAGACCGCAGGAGCAGGGAACTCTTGCTACTGGTCGCGGCCCGTCATGCGCCGGGCCGTCAGTGCCGAGCTGATCGTCGACGGCGCGGTTACCGCCAACAAGATCTCGGTGAACAGCCTTGATGCGCTTACCGCCAATCTCGGTGCGGTCAATATCAGTTCGGCCGTCATCGGCTCGCTGCAGGTCGGCACGTCTAACATCTCCGGAGGAGCGGTCACTGCTGTCGGCGCCGGACGCGTCGCTGGCACGCAGACCATCGGCGCTGGCGGGACCATCAATCTTGTGAGCTGCGTCGTCAATGTTGCCGGCGATGGCCGCGTCGTGATCGACGCCATGACACTCGGCCAATTCAACCAGAATGGCGGTAGCCAGAACTCCCAGCCGGTCGGCTGCAACATCTTCCGCGACGGGGGCGCGATCTTCAGCCAGACCTACTATCTCGGCGTTGTTCAGACCGTCGTCACTAGCACAGGTGGCAGCAACAGCCAGACCTCTCAAGCGACCTATACGGCCGGCCTTGTGGCGGTCTCGGGCCTATATGACGCTCCCGGCGCGGGCAACCATACCTACATCCTGCAGATTTTTTGCCCCGGCAACACCATCGGCTGGAACGAAAGCAACATCACCGCGACAGCGCTCAAGAGGTAACTCCGTGACAGCGTTAGAAGACCGAACGATTCACTACATCATCCATGGCCCGGACGGCAAAATCCGTCAGAGCGGCGACTGCGCCTTGAGCCTACTGCCGGATTATGCCGGCATCTATGGCGAGGGCTTTAAGGCTATCGAAGTGCGAGCCGACCAATACCGTCGCGATATCGACGCGCATTGCTATGTCCTCGACGGCATCATCACCACCAAGGGCACAGCCGTTGACGTGACGGATTTCACCATCAAGGCCGATGGCACGGAGGAGGTGCGCTTTGCCGTGCCGGCCGGAACCTCGGTCATTCATGAGGGCCGGATCGTCGCCGTCGCGGACAATGTCTTCGAATTCGTCACCGATGTGCCCGGCGATCACAAATTTTCTTTCCAGTCACCGGCCGCCTATCGCGATTTCGAGGTGACGATTCATGCGGTTTGATCATCGTGCCGACCTCAGCCAGCTCAAGACACAGATGATGGCCGAAATCGATCATCAGGTCGCCGTCGTTCGCGCCCTGTTCGTTACCCTCATACCCGGCCAGGAAGCCGTCTATTCGATCAAACGGCAAGAGGCTCTGTTGATCGTTGCCGATCTGCAGCAGGGTGCCAACGTACCCGATGGAGAGACGCCTAACCTTACTGCCGAAGCGGCCGACGATAGCGTTAGCCGTTTCGAGAAGGCCGTCGAGATCTTGACGCGAGATCAGCATTGGGCGACGGGGGCGCAGATGATCGAAAGCCGCCGCCGATCGGCAAAGGCCGCCCTCGCAGTCGCAACCACAGCCCCCGATATCCGCGCCGCCGCCGCCATCGATTGGCGGGACGTGCGCGCTTATGCCCAAACCTAAGCAAAAAGGACTGCCCATGTATCGCATTGACAGCATGTATGAACCGATGGTGGAGGCGCTGCTTGCAGCCCGTGCCGAGAACAAGGCCGATCGCTGGATGGCGTGCGTCGCCTTCTGGCTCGGCCGGCAGCAGATCTACAATGTCGCCGATTACTGGCTTGCGCTCGGCGCCAAGATCACTGCGGGACTGCCGGCCGCCGACAAGGATGCAGTCCTTGATCAGCTCAGCAAGCAGGAAACGGCTTTGGTCGATGCCGCTGGCGATTGGCCGGAAACGCCGTCCAGCCTTGTTTCAGTCGTCGCCGGTTGGTCACCGGAGCCCGTTCCCGTCGATCTGCAGGCTTATGCTGCAGCCAAGCGCTACGCGGTCGAGACTGGCGGCATCGTGCTTAACGGCATGTCGGTGATGACCGATCGCCAGAGCCAGGCGCTGATCACCGGAGCCTATGCCTACGTCCAGGCTAACCCGACCGTCACCGTGAGTTTCAAGACCCCAAGCGGCTTCGTCAATCTGGCGGCCGCTGAGGTGACCGCTGTCGCAAATGCGGTCGGCGCCCATGTGCAGGCGAGCTTCGCTGCAGAAGATGCGGTTGTCCAAGGCATCGCGGCTGGCACGATCAAGACGGCGGCGGATATTGACGCCTTTGCGTGGTCGGCGGTTGCAGCGTAAGGGGAAGAACTTCATGCCTACCCTTGTGAATTCTCTCAGGAAACAAAATGAGTTTCTGTAAGGTGAGGTTGAACGTTTTGCCAATGCTGTTGACGAACTTACCGAACAGGTGGCACAGGCGCGAGCGCAACAGAGGTAAAATAAGATGCTGAAGTTGCGTCTGAGAGGCCAGGAATGGGCCCCGTCGGTGAAGTAACGATGATCTCGCCGGGCGGTGAAGCCGTACAGAGTGGTCTCTGCGAAGTTGCAGAAACGTGACCCCCCAGTTGGAATAAAAGAGCCTAAAAGTTTCCGTCCGCTATGGAGGAACTAGGCGGCTAGATTGCCAGTATTGAGGAAGATCCAAGCGATCTTCAGAGCTCTGTCGCCGAATCTACAACAGCCAAAGGACCATTCATGGATCGCGCGAAATTCTTCGCGGCGGTGCGTTTGCCGTTGTTCGGCGGGCGGCTGTCGCAAAATCAGGTGAACGGCATCGAGGCCATCCTCGACAGCTGGGAGGCGAGCCCCTTCGATGTGCGCTGGCTCTCCTACATGCTGGCGACGACCTATCACGAAAGCGACAACACGATGTGCGCCATTGTGGAAAATCTCAACTACTCTGCCGCGGGCCTCAAAGCGATATTTCCGAAATGCTTCACGGCAGCGCAAGCGGCGACCTATGCCCGTCAGCCGCAACGCATAGCGAATCGCGCCTATGCGAACCGCATGGGCAATGGCGACGAGGCAAGTGGCGATGGCTGGCGCTATCGTGGGCGGGGTCTGGTGCAGATTACCGGTCACGACAACTATGAAAAATATGGCATTGCTGATGAACCCGACCTGGCACTCGATCCGGCCAAGGCTGTCGAGATCTTGCGCGACGGCATGATCAATGGCCGATTCACCGGCAGAAGGCTGGCCGACTGCTTCGGCGCGACAGTGACCGACTGGATCGGCGCTCGCAAAATCATCAACGGCACTGATCGGGCCGCGGACATTGCAGGCTATGCCAAGTCCTTCGCCGCAGCGATCGAAGCAGCGCGTTAATCGGCATCGCCGGACCGCGACAGCACAACACAATCATTTTCCCTTTAGCAAAAGGATTATCACATGCGCGCTCTGCTCTTTGCGGCGGCGGCCGGGTTTGCTTTGTCCGGTTGTCAGACTGCATCGCTCAATAGCTCGATCCAGCAAAGTCTTCAGAAGGCCTGTCAAGCATTGGAAACAGCGCATGCCGCTTTCATGTCCATCGCCACGCTCGGTGCAGTCAAGCAGTCGGTCATCGACAAAGAAGCCGCGGTTTACATCGGCGTTCGAACACTTTGCGCTGACCCGGAGCACGAAACAGCAGCGGAAGTCCTGGCACAAGTGGCGCAAGCCTACGCGACAATCAATGCTGCGCTCAACATCGCCCGACAGGTACAATAAATTTCACCTTTTCATAAAGGAAACCTTATGTTGAATACCAATGCTCTGCACAATGCTTTGAATATACTGATCACGTTGTCGGCGTTGTTGGTCGCCATTCTGCTGGCGACGGGCTGCACGCAGCTTGGCGACGGCACACTGGAATGTTCGCAATCCCTTATCGGTCCGAGTTTCACGGCCTATGTCGTTGCCGCCCTCGGGGCGCTCAAGATGGTAATCAATATTACCCGCGACGGGCTTCCCGGCTTGGTGAAGCCTCAGCCGCCAGTCGTTAAATGAGAGCGGCCTCCTTGGCTATCTTAGTTGGAAGGAAGCCGTAGATTCTCATTTCAAGATCTTGCAGAGACAGGTCATGACGGTCAACGAATTTCTCGATGCGTTAGGCATCAAGGTCGGTGTTGTCATCGCTGGCCTCTCCGGCGGCATTTTGCGCGGCCTATCTCGTCGTCGATACACCACGCGAGAAATCGTCGCATCACCCATCTGCGGGGCGCTGGCGGCGGCTTATTTGACAGAGCCGGCGCTTTACTATCTGCGTGCCGTCAATTGGCCATTGCCGCAAAAAGACGTTGCGGCCATGAATGCCACGGCCTTCGTGGTCGGTGTCTGCGCCATGTGGATCGCCGACTTGATTTTCGATTCGATTTCGCGGTGGATCAGAGGCGGAAGGGCCGTGCCCTGACACCGCCGTCATATGCCGTATTGTCGCAATTATTTCAGTCTGCCCCGATGGATTTGTCGGTTTCACCGCGTGCTGGCAATTTCCCTATCTCGCCCTCTCCTTAACGGGAGAGGGCCTTTTTTGCGTTTGTGGATTTTGCATCGTTCTGGACAGCGTTTTGCTGAAGCACATTAACTGAGCGGCGACGTGGGATTTCCGTTTCCATTGCCAAGCACGATGGCTTTCATCTGAACTAAACATTATCACCGCCGTCATTACGCTGGTAATAGTGATTGGCAGACATCGGAGATGAAAGGCGCCTGTGATGAGCCAATGGCCAGAAACCCGGATCCTTGACCTATTCGCCATCGACATCCCTATCATACAGGCGCCAATGGCAGGCGCGACGACGCCGGAGATGGTGATTGCGGTCAGTGAGGCCGGCGGACTCGGATCCTTGCCAAGCGCGCAATACAGCGCCGAGCAACTCCGGGCAGCTCTGGATACGATACGAGCGGCGACGAAAAAGCCGATCAATGTGAACTTCTTCGCCCACACTGTGCCCGAAAACGATCCCGCGCGGCAAATGGCGTGGCGAGCGCGGCTTGCGCCCTACTATGTCGAGGCGGGGCTTGATCCCGCCGCACCGATTCCGGCTGGCGGACGGGCGCCGTTCGATACCTTCTTCTGTGAAATTGTAGAGACCTATCGGCCGGAGGTCGTCAGCTTTCATTTCGGGCTGCCGGACGCGGGTCTAATTCAACGGGTACGGGCAACCGGAGCTAAGATCATCTCTTCAGCGACCACGGTCGCAGAGGCGCAATGGCTTGCCGAACGTGGCGTCGATGCTGTCATCGCCATGGGTTTCGAGGCAGGAGGTCATCGCGGCAATTTTCTGACGCAAGATATGGCGACGCAGGTGGGCACTATGGCGCTGGTGCCCCAGATTGCCGATGCTGTCGCCGTTCCCGTAATTGCCGCTGGCGGAATTGCGGACGGACGCGGGATTGCGGCAGCTTTCGCACTTGGCGCCGCCGCCGCGCAGATCGGTACCAGCTATTTATTTACGCCCGAGGCGAAAATTCCTCCGGTTCACCGCGCAGCGCTCGAGCGCGCAGGCGACGACAATACGGCGTTGACCAATGTCTTCACCGGACGCCCAGCGCGGGGGGTGATGAACCGTATCATGCACGAGGTTGGGCCATTTTCCCATTTGGCGCCAGCATTTCCAACGGCTGGTGGTGCACTGGCGCCGCTGCGTGCCAAGGCGGAGGCGGCTGACTCCGGCGATTTCACCAACCTCTGGTCCGGTCAGGCCGCGAAATTGGCGCGATCGCTTCCGTCGGCTGAGCTGACCACTGTTTTGGCGAATGACGCGATCGCGCTTATGAAGCGGTTGGCAAGGCATGATTAGTCAAGCAAATGAACGCGATGAAAGCTCAAGCCGCACCAACAAGGACCTTGCCGTTTTCGAATATCGACAAGCGGGTCTTGGGGATTCGTTTTGGAGCATATGGGGTGCGGGCGGTTTGCACTGGAATTTATGAACCGGGTCATGAGACGACCGACAAGAACGGTTTCGTCAGGATGCTCTGGATTATGTTCGCAATCTCGATATGCCGATCGTGCATTAAAAGGAGGAGATATCAATGGGTTCCACGGCTGATTTAGCAGATCGTTTTGCCGTTTCCACATGGTCGCTACATCGCGCGCTCGGAGGCACTTATCCTTACAAGCCTGGCGGCTTGGACGCGCCGGCGCGCCAGCCGACCTATGGTGAGGGTTCGGTCGAGCTGATCGATCTCCCGAGACAGTTCGCCGAACGTGGCATTTTCCGCATGGAGATCTGCTCGTTTCATCTACCGAGCTGCTCGCCTTCTTATATTGCCGACCTGCGGAATGCCCTCGATAAGGCCGGCGTCAAGCTGCAGACGCTATTGGTCGAAGACGGCGATCTCAGCAGTCCCGAGACGGCGGAGCGCGATGCTGAATGGATGGCGAGCTGGATCGAGATTGCTGTGGCCCTCGGCGCCGAGAATATGCGCGTAATTGCCGGCAAGTCGCAGCCGACTGACGAGGCGCTGACCCGGGCAGAAAAACATCTTCGTTGGCTGGCCGAACGGATTGCCGACACCGGTATCCGCCTGGTGATTGAAAACTGGTTTTCGCTGTTGCCGGGGCCGGTCGAGGTCAATCGTGTGCTTGATGCTCTCGACGGCAAGCTTGGTCTCAACGGCGATTTCGGCAATTGGAAAGGCGCGGGCAAATACGGCGATCTGGCCAGGATCATGGGCCGCGCCGAGCTCTGCCACGCCAAGGCGCATTATTCTGAAACTGGCCTCGATACCGAGGACTATGTTCGCTGTGTCGAGCTCTCCAATGCCGCCGGGTACAAAGGTCCGTTCACGCTGATCTACGATTCTCCGTTTTATGCAGACGAATGGTCAGGGATTTTGGAGGAGCGGAATTGCATCGCCGCTGTGTTGCGGAAGGCCGCGGCGTGATAGCCCTATGATTACGGCGGCGGAGGAGGGGCCTCCTTCGCTGCACGCGGACTTTAGGCATCGATCGGAAGAGCCGATGCAGAGGAAACGCCGGCATGTTCTCGATTTGTCAGGCTATCGCGGAAAGGCTCAAGTGTATAGTTGAGCCCGTAATAGGAGATCAACTTCCAGTTGAAGCGCTGGTTTTCGGCTGAACGGCGCTATGAATTTCAATGAAATTCGTACTCGTATAGGGCGCCCAGCAGTTGATCCTGTGTCTGATAACCGGCGTCATAGAGGCTGATCGCGACATTTGCCGCGGACAGGCCTTCCTGGCTTTGCAGTTTGATGCTGCGTTCGGCGCACCAAGCATAGAGCGCGCCGGCGAGAATGTCGACATCATCGGGATATAGGGGCGAGTTGACCATCATAGACATTCGCTACACCGTTGTTGGAAGCTCACACTTGAGCGGGGCGGAGCAGAGACTGCTTTGATTTCAAAAGATTGCAATCGACTTCTCTCGCCGGCGTTAATGCCAGCCTGATATGATACAGATCCAGTTTCGTATCGGGACATATGCTCGCTGGACGAGAAGCTATTGCGGCGTCTGATCGGGCGCGTGCGGCGCCGGATTTTCGAGCTGATCCTTGCCGTTACGCGGCACGGCGAACAAGACGACGCCCAGCGCAAGGGCCAGCGCCACCATGATCAAAAGGATAAGTCTCGGCCGCGAAGGCATCATTGATGGACCGGATGCGACGCTTCGACTGCTGCTTCAATCAATTCCTCGGCATAGGAGAGGGCGGAGGCTGTGTCTTCGCCATCGAGTTTCAGTTCGCGGCATTTCCGATGCATGGCCCTGCGAATCTCCGACAGCAAGGTCGCGTCGACGTCGACATGGCCTTCGTAGAAGACATGCGTCAGCGCGGATTGGGCGACGACTTCGAGGACTGCGACACGCCCCTCGATTTCGCCGAGTGAAGGAATGGCATTTTTCTCCACATGGTGTTTGCAATCGCGATGAGTGGTGAGCATTTCCGTGGTCCTCCTCTGCTGAGGCAGATAACCAATGAGAGGCGAAAAAGTTCAGCCAAATTCTATGAAATTATGGTCTTTCGGCAATTACTTTTCTGAGTTTCGTCGTTGATGGCGAAACATGCTGAAATCGGTCATTTCATCGGGCAGAGATTCGCATCCGTTAGCACATCGGAGCAGCGTGGCGAACGGCGGAAATCGTCGTAATAGAGTGTCCAATCCGTCGTATCGGCGGCGCGATAGGGGCCAAACTTGAAATACTGGTTTTTGCCCAGACCCTTGTCGGCATGACCGATATGTCCCTTAACGGTGACAATCCATTTGTCGTTGGCGAAGAGTTCGATATGGCCTGTGCCGTCAGGGCCTGGCTTGCTGTAGATGGCAAAATCGATCCAGCCGGAATCCGGCGTCGGCAGCTTGTTGCCGTGGTCGGTAACGGTGATGGCACTGGTGCAGCCGGTAAATTCCTTGCCGTCCTCCTTGCCCCACTTGCTGTCGGTGGCGACCAGGGCGCGCATCTGGTTGGTGTCGGAGCGAAACCAGACTGGCGTCTTATGGTCATCACATGTCTTTGTTGCGTCGCTGACGTCGGTCGTCGCTGGGGCGACATAGTTGGTTTCGACGGTGGCGAAGAGTTTGCCATTGTTTAGTCGCAGCGCCAGGAAAGGACTGAAGTCCCCCTTTGCCTTCGGCCCGATCTCGCGCTTCCACTGCGCAATGAGATAGCGGTGATCACCGGAGGGGATGGGATCGGCGAATTTGACGGCAAAACCGTACCAGACACCCTGGTTATAGGGGACACGATATTTCGTGCGCTCCCAGATTTCGGCTCGCTCGCTACAGTTTTCCTTACCTTGTGCGCACAACGGCTTGACGCTGAGTTTCAGCGCACCAGTGCCCGTGCGCTTCACCTCCGATTGGAATTCGACTTTGCCGGCTTCCTGTTCAAGATTGTTGCGATAGTAGAGATGTCCTGTGGGAGCGAAGTCCGTGCCGTCGAAGCCGTCGCGCAGCACCAATTGAGCGGGATCTTTAGCCAATGCCGGGGTCATAGCGCAGGTGCAAGTGCAGGCCAGAATGGCGGGCAGTGCATATTTTGCGTTCATGACAGGAGGCTCCTTCGGCGGGTTGATTGTGGAGCGCTATCAATGACCTGTTCGTCTTTGCGGGGCAAGGGGAGGCGACATTCGGTACCAGGTCACGGTCGCTGGTCGATGCCAGAAGACAGCGGTGGAAATTCATATCTGCGTAGATCTCAATATCTCAGCCGACTGGGGGGCCATGTCGGCGAGCTGACTTTTTAGCCGGATGGTGGTTCGAGGCTTTCGAGCCCGAAGACTACGATCCTTGCTTTTGGCAAAAATGGCGGCTCGGCTTAGACATGCCCAAGAGATGAGTGGACAAATCGCCTCGTCCGCGTTTGATAAGCCGAACAATTTTGGAGGAAGGATTTCCATGACGCTCGAACACGACCTTAGCCGCATTGCGCTGCAGGAGGAGACGCTGCGCTTCGATGCTTTCGATCTTTCGACGGCTTGGGTGCTTGGCAAATTGTTGCACGACCTTGCCAGCGAGCGCAATTTTGGTGTCGCGATCGACATTACGCTGCATTCCATGCCGGTCTTTTACATCGCGTTGCCCGGTTCGACGCCTGATAATTCCAACTGGATTCGCCGCAAGCGCAATATGGTGTTGCGTTATTTCCGCAGCAGTTACGCGAGCACGCTGCGGCTGGAACAGCAGGGTAAGACGATCGAGGACAACGGACTTTCCAGTGCCGACTATGCCGCATCGGGCGGCAGCTTTCCGATCTTTGTCAACGGCACAGGCTGCATTGGGGCCGTCACCGTGTCGGGACTTCCGCAGCGTGAAGACCACAATCTCGTCGTGGAAGCCCTGGCGCTCACGCTTGGCCACGAACTGCACAATCTCAGCCTGTCGTAGAGGTCAATTGCGGCGTCACGCTCAAAGCGGACGCCGCCCTTGATCTCAGATTTTCCCGCCGGCTTCGGCGATGACTTTGGTCAGGCTGCCGGTTGCTGGGAAGAGTGGGATGAGGCAGGCCTGCAGGGCGTGATAAATGTCGCCCTTGCCAGGGAAAATCGTGTGGGCAGGAACTAGGTCTTCCGTCAGTTCCTCATACCAACCACCATTTTTGTGGTCGATGAAGAAGTGGCCGATGGTGCCCCAGATCTTGCGATAACTTTCCTCGTGGAAATCGCTCGGCACGTGCTCGTTGAGATAGTGTGCCGCACCGGCACCTTCGCAGGCGGGCCACCAGAGCTTGTTACGCTTGGCAGGGACGTCAGCCCAATCGAGCGTATAGAAGAAGCCGCCCTTGTCATCATCCCAGCCCAATGACATCGATTGGGAGAACAAACCCTTAGCGGCGTCTGGCATCCAATCGTGTCGCTTGCCACCGAGAGACCAGAGTTGCAGGACGAGGCGCGCCCATTCCAGCCAATGGCCAGGCGTCGTGCCGGAAGGACGGAACATTTCGTTGCCGCGATAATCCTTGTCCAGCACCCAGTCGGCATTGAAGTGTTCGGCGACGCGCCAACCAACAGAACCGGCGGAACGACGGATGACGAGATCGGCTATGCTCTCGGCTTTGTCGAGGTACGTTTTGTCGCCGGTCGCTTCGAAGGCGGCCATCAGCGCCTCCGTCAGGTGCATATTGGAATTCTGGCCGCGATAGCTGCCGCCGTCGATCGGCGACCAATCCTGATTGAACTCCTCGGCGATTGCGCCGTGTTTATCTTCCCAAAATTTCGTGTTCAGAATTTCGGTCACATCGGCGAGCATGCCGTCAGCGAGAGGGTGGCCGATGGTCTTGGCAGAGGAGGCGGCGAGCAGCACGAAAGCGTGGCCATAGCCCTGCTTGCTTGCATCGACGGGACCGTCATTGTTGAGCGACCAGACATACCCTCCATGCGTGGCATCGCGGTGATGCTTCCAAAGGTAGTTCATGCCGTGATCGACGATATCTTCGGAGCCGGGACGCCCGAGCAGCGAACCGATCGAGAAACAATGCACCATACGCGCAGTCAAATGAATGCCGCGCACAGGATTGACCGCATCGAGCGGCCTGCCCGCATCGTCCATATCGTAGAATCCCCCCTTGGGATTGATGCCGCGATACTGGAAGAAATCGAAAAGCCCGCTCGCTTGATCAAGCAGCCAGCGCCGGTGGTAGGCTCGCGTGCTCCAATTTCCGAGTGCTGCCGTTTCACGCTGTATGCTCATGCTATCCTCCCAAGACTCTTTTGCCATAAGCCCTATAGCGCCGCCAGAAAGTCCTGTCATGACTCTATGGAATGAAACTGTGTCGGCTGCTTTGCTTTGTCCACGGCTGAAGGGGTTACCAGCCGGTCGCAATGGTATTTTCGGAAGTGCGGCAAACAATAGAAGCTTTATCCTTGCGTCAAGCTTCACCTGGGCATAGATATGTTGACATAAAGATATCTTTATGTGATCTGAGTGCGAAGTCGCAATCAGGCCAATGGAGTTCGCTTATGTTTGACAATCTTTTCGGATCGGAAACAGCGAAGCGCGATGGCAGCGAAGTGTTCGCGGCCCTGAGGCAGGCGGCGAGCGAGCGAATCCTCGTGCTCGATGGCGCCATGGGCACCCAGATACAGGGGCTTGGCTTTGACGAGGATCATTTCCGCGGCGATCGCTTCATTGGCTGCGCCTGTCATCAGAAGGGCAACAACGACCTTCTCATTCTTACTCAGCCAGATGCCATCGAGGAGATCCACTATCGCTACGCCAAGGCCGGCGCGGATATTCTCGAGACCAATACGTTCTCTTCGACCCGCATCGCGCAGGCCGACTATCAGATGGAAGGTGCGGTCTACGATCTGAACAAGGAGGGGGCGGCAGTTGCGCGCCGGGCGGCAATCCGCGCAGAACGCGAGGACGGCAGGCGCCGTTTTGTGGCCGGCGCCATCGGCCCGACCAACCGTACCGCTTCGATTTCTCCCGACGTCAATAATCCCGGCTATCGCGCGGTGAGCTTCGACGATTTGCGACTGGCCTATGGAGAGCAGATCGACGGTTTGATCGACGGTGGCGCTGATATCATCCTCATCGAGACGATCTTCGATACGCTAAACGCCAAGGCAGCCATTTTCGCTTGCGAGGAGCGGTTCGAGGCGAAAGGCGTTCGCCTGCCGGTTATGATCTCTGGCACGATCACCGATCTTTCCGGCCGGACGCTCTCCGGCCAGACGCCGTCGGCCTTCTGGAATTCGGTGCGCCACGCAAATCCCTTCACCATCGGCCTCAACTGCGCGCTCGGCGCCAACGCCATGCGGCCGCACCTGCAGGAGCTTTCGGGCGCTGCCGATACCTTCATCTGCGCCTATCCCAATGCCGGCCTGCCGAACGAGTTCGGCCAATATGACGAAACGCCTGACATGATGGCGGCGCAGGTCGAAGGCTTTGCTCGCGACGGCCTCGTCAACATCGTCGGCGGCTGCTGCGGCTCGACGCCGGAGCATATCGCCGCGATCGCTCAAGCGGTTTCGAAATGTCAGCCGCGCCAGCTTGCGGCGCACCGCCCGTTCATGTCGCTCTCCGGCCTCGAACCCTTCGAGTTGACCAAGGACATCCCCTTCGTCAACGTCGGCGAACGCACAAATGTCACCGGCTCGGCAAAGTTCCGCAAACTGATCACTAATGCCGACTATACTGCAGCATTGGCCGTTGCGCGTGACCAGGTCGAAAACGGTGCGCAGGTGATCGACATCAACATGGACGAAGGCCTGATCGATTCCGAAAAGGCGATGGTCGAGTTCCTCAACCTGATCGCCGCAGAGCCGGATATCGCCCGCGTGCCCGTCATGATAGACAGCTCGAAATTCTCGATCATCGAAGCGGGCCTGAAATGCGTGCAGGGCAAGCCGATTGTCAACTCGATCTCGCTGAAAGAGGGCGAAGAGAATTTTCTTAAGCAGGCGCGACTATTGCGCAACTATGGCGCTGCCGTCGTCGTCATGGCGTTCGACGAGCAGGGGCAAGCCGATAGCTATCAGCGCAAGGTCGAGATCTGCGCGCGTGCCTACAACCTTCTGACCGAAGAGGCGGGGCTGCCGCCGGAAGACATTATCTTTGATCCGAATATCTTCGCGGTCGCGACCGGCATCGAGGAGCATAATAATTACGGCGTCGACTTCATCGAGGCGACGCGGACGATCCGCCAAACCATGCCGCTGGTTCATATCTCTGGCGGCGTATCGAATCTCTCTTTCTCCTTCCGCGGCAACGAGCCGGTGCGCGAGGCGATGCATGCCGTGTTCCTCTACCACGCCATTCAGGCGGGTATGGATATGGGTATCGTCAACGCCGGTCAGCTTGCGGTCTACGACAACATCGATCCGGAGCTGCGCGAAGCCTGCGAAGATGTCGTGCTCAACCGCCGGCCCGATGGCACCGAGCGGCTGCTCGAAATAGCCGAGCGTTTTCGTGGCGCCGGCAACCGGGAGGCCAAAGTGCAGGATCTTGCCTGGCGTGATTGGCCGGTCGAGAAGCGGCTGGAACACGCGCTGGTCAATGGCATCACCGAATATATCGAAGCGGACACCGAGGAGGCACGGCAAAAGGCGGATCGTCCGTTGCATGTCATCGAAGGTCCGCTGATGGCCGGCATGAATGTCGTCGGCGATCTCTTTGGCTCGGGCAAGATGTTCCTGCCGCAGGTGGTGAAGTCGGCCCGTGTGATGAAGCAGGCCGTGGCCGTTCTGTTGCCCTACATGGAGGCGGAAAAGCTTGCCAACGGTGGCAGCGGTGAGCGTCAGGCGGCGGGCAAAGTATTGATGGCGACCGTCAAGGGCGATGTGCACGATATCGGCAAGAACATCGTCGGCGTTGTGCTCGCCTGCAACAATTACGAAATCATCGATCTCGGCGTTATGGTGCCGGCGACGAAGATCCTGGAAACGGCAATCGCCGAGAAGGTCGATATCATCGGCCTCTCTGGGCTGATCACCCCGTCCTTGGACGAGATGGTACATGTCGCCTCGGAAATGGAGCGTCAGGGGTTTGATATCCCGTTGCTGATCGGCGGCGCGACCACCAGCCGTGTGCACACGGCTGTAAAGATCCATCCGCGTTATGAAAAGGGGCAGACGGTGTATGTCACCGATGCCAGCCGTGCCGTCGGTGTCGTCTCGGCGCTGTTGTCGCCGGAGGCTCAGCAGGGCTATGTCGATACGGTCCGCGCTGAATATGCCAAGGTCGCCGCGGCGCATGCCCGCAGCGAGGCGGAGAAGGTGCGCCTGCCTATCGCAAGGGCCCGCGAGAATGCCGAGAAGGTCGATTGGGCTAATTACAAGCCGGTGACACCGCAGTTCTTCGGAACGAAGGTGTTTGAGAACTACGATCTGGCGGAACTGGCCACATATATCGACTGGACACCGTTCTTCC
This sequence comes from Rhizobium sp. BK313, assembly GCF_014193655.1. Classification (GTDB taxonomy): domain Bacteria; phylum Pseudomonadota; class Alphaproteobacteria; order Rhizobiales; family Rhizobiaceae; genus Rhizobium. Next base: position 611,240 of record NZ_JACHZQ010000001.1, read on the forward strand.
AGACCTGGGAATTGAAGGGCCGTTTCCCGGCAATCCTCCAAGACGAGAAGCAGGGTGAAGCAGCACGACAGCTTTATGCCGATGCGCAGGCGATGCTGGAAAAAATCATAGCAGAAAACTGGTTCCGTCCGCGCGCCGTCGTCGGCTTCTGGCCGGCGGGTGCGATCGGAGATGACATCCGCCTGTTCACCGATGAGGGTCGCACCGACGAACTCGCGACCTTCTTTACATTGCGTCAGCAATTGTCGAAGCGAGACGGCCGGCCGAACGTGGCTCTGTCGGATTTTGTGGCGCCGGTTTCGAGCGGCGTCGGCGATTACGTCGGCGGTTTCGTCGTCACGGCAGGTATCGAGGAAATAGCCATTGCCGAGCGTTTTGAGCGTGCCAATGACGATTACTCTTCGATCCTTGTCAAGGCGCTAGCCGATCGTTTCGCTGAGGCTTTTGCCGAGCGGATGCATGAGCGGGTACGGCGCGAGTTCTGGGGCTATGCCAAGGATGAAAACCTTAGCGGCGACGACCTGTTGTCGGAATCTTATGCCGGCATCCGCCCGGCACCGGGCTATCCTGCCCAGCCCGACCACACCGAGAAGGGGACCCTGTTCCGTCTGCTCGATGCGGAAGCGGCAACGGGCGTGAAGCTCACCGAAAGCTACGCCATGTGGCCCGGCTCCTCTGTCTCCGGCCTCTATATCGGCCATCCCGACTCCTATTATTTCGGTGTCGCCAAGGTCGAGCGAGATCAGGTCGAAGACTATGCGGCCCGCAAGGACATGCCGATTGCCGAAGTGGAGCGTTGGCTCGGACCTGTGCTCAACTACGTGCCGGAAAAGCGCGATGCTGCCGTGGACGATGCGGCGTGACGATCGGGTTCGAAGCCGGGGTGGAAAATGCCCGTTGCTGCGACCGCGATAGAAAACAATATGCCATTGATATCTGTCGACGAGGTTTGCGACGGGCTTGCCGATCACGCCGACTGGATTGCCCGGCTCTCGTGAATTCCGCGGTCTAGTCTTTTGAATTCAGAGAATCTTGTCCGCTTTCCGGTGGTTCCATCTGATAGCGGGATGCTCTAGGTCGGCCCGATCGTCAGCTCCGCAACAAAGTCATATGCGTCTCCTCGGTAAAGCGAGCGGGTGAATTCCACGGCGCGACCCGAGCCGAGGTAGGAGATGCGTTCGATCGATAGGCCGGCGGCGCCGACAGGGACACCGAGCAGACCAGCGTCGGCTTCTTTCATGTTAGTCGCGGAGATGCGTTGTACGGCACGAACCGGGCGGACCTGGCGCTTTTCGAGCTCGGCATAGAGCGAGGCGGTCACGGTCGATGGGTCGGGCAGGAACTCGCCGGAGACGCTGGCATGTTCGATGGCCAGCGGCTGGTCGTCGGCGATGCGCAGACGGCTGAGGCGGGAGACCTTGGTGTCGGCTGCGAGGCCGAGGATCATCATTTCATCGGGCGAAGGGGTGTGCACGCCCTTGTGCAGCCATTCGGAGCGTGCCGTCATGCCGCGCCGGGCCATATCTTCCGTGAAAGACGTTAGCTGGGACAGGCGTTGTTCGACCTTGGAAACAGGTTTGGCGACGAAGGTGCCGGAGCCGTGGCGACGGACGAGCACGCCTTCGGCGACGAGATCGTCGATCGCCTTGCGCACTGTCACGCGGCTGACGGCGGCATATTCGGCGATGTCGCGTTCCGGCGGCAGGGCATCGCCATGTTTCAACGTTCCGACCTTGACGGCGTCTTCGAGCGTCCGGCGAAGCTTGACATAGAGCGGACCGGTTCCGCCGGCGAGCAGGCGTCCTGGCGAAAAGATATGGCTCAGATCCTCTGTCATGGCGTGCCCCCCGTGTCATTTTGCAGGAGCTTGGCCGCCAGTTCGACCGCGCCGCGCAATACGTCGCCTTTCGGTTCCGTGAGAAGCGCCTTATGCCGCGCATCGAGCCAGGGATGATATGCCTTCGAGAGGCCGCCCAGCAGGCAAATCGACGGGCATTCGGGCCAGAGCAGGGCATCGAGACTTTCGGAGATGGCGCTTACCGCTGTCTTCACGATGCCGACAGCGATCACATCGCCGCTTTCGGCGTATTCGAAGACCATCGGTGCATAACGCGCGAAATCCTTTGGTTTGGAAACATGCGCGAATTCGACGATGCGTTCGGGATCGCCGCCAAATTCCGTCATGATTTTCTCGGTAAGCGGCGAGGGTTGGCGTACACCGTCCCGTGCCAGAAGCGATCGTTCCAGCAAATCGCGGCCGAGACGCGCACCGCTGGCCTGGTCGCCGACGACAAAACCCCAGCCGCCGATACCCCAGATCTTGCCCTTACAGCGGGCGTTGTAGACGGAGCCGGTGCCGAATGCGCCGATGACTCCGTCGGCATCGCCGAGCGCACCCTGAAGCGCAATCATTGCATCGGTGACGACGTGGCCGTTCGCAAAGGGCAGGGCTTTTTCGATGCGCTTGCCGTAGTCGCCGACATTGGCACCGGCCGTGCCAACAACTGCGGGCAGTTTATACGCCAGCTCCGGATCGAGTCCTGCATCGTTGAGTGCCTGTCGTGCGGATGCGACGATATTGATCAAAGAGTTTTCGAGATCGGAAAGGATGTTGGCGGCACCCGCCTTGCCGGTGCCGAGAACTTTGCCCATTCTGTCCGTCACAGCAGCGCGGCAGCTTGTCCCGCCGCCGTCGATACCGATCGCAAACTCCGCCATCGCATCCTCCGGATACCACCCATTCCCCATTTTTTCCTACAATACCAAAAAAATACCATTTACCAATAGGCAATGCGTCGCTTTTTTCGTCTCTGTATCATATTGAAAAATATTGATAAAATTTTTTTGTCGTTTTTTCTCGCTCCTAAAAGTTAAATTCGGCTGGACAATTGGTATTTTTTTGGCCTTAATTCTTGTCAAGGGAACAGTTCGAACAGGCATCGGCAGAACCGGCAGGATAACAATAGCCGGAAGGCCTAGCAGAAGGTGGCGGACCTCTGCCGTTGTCAGGAGCCGCGTGGATCAAGAGGGTCCATGCGACAGCGTTGTCATGAATTTCCCGTGTGTTGAGTTTCTGGTGTCTCTGTCCGGTCGTCCGGCAGGTCACGTCGGGCCGATCAGGCACAGTGCCTCGCGTGCCCTTGTGCATTTGGGGCCGGCAATGTTGGCGGTCCTTGTGGAGCGTTGGCTGTTTCCTCGGATATGCCAGCGGATTTTTCAGATCGAGAACAGTGCCTTATTCCAGGCGCTTAAACAGGAGAGGGAAATGAAAAACAATGTTCTGAAGGGCTTGCTCCTCGCATCCAGCCTGCTGACCTCGGTTAGCTTTGCGCATGCGGCGGACGTGACGCTGACGCTTGAAAGCTGGCGCAACGACGACCTGCAGATTTGGCAGGACAAGATCATCCCGGCTTTCGAAGCCAAGAACCCCGGCATCAAGGTCGTCTTCTCGCCGACGGCTCCGACCGAGTACAACGCAGCGCTGAACGCCAAGCTCGACGCCGGTTCTGCGGGCGACATCATCACCTGCCGCCCGTTCACCTCGCTGGACCTCTTCAACAAGAAGCAGCTCTCCGACCTGACGTCGCTGCCGGGCATGGACAACTTCTCGCCGGTGGCCAAGGCCGCCTGGACCACCGACGACGGCAAGTCGACCTTCTGCGTGCCGATGGCTTCGGTTATCCACGGCTTCATCTACAACAAGGACGCCTTCGACAAGCTCGGCCTGAAGGTTCCGACGACCCGCGACGAATTCTTCGCGGTTCTCGACAAGATCAAGGCTGACGGCACTTACATTCCGATGGCCATGGGCACGAAGGACCTCTGGGAAGCCGCTACGATGGGCTACCAGAACATCGGTCCGAACTATTGGAAGGGTGAAGACGGTCGTGAGGCCCTGATCGCCGGCAAGGAAAAGCTGACCGACGCTCCGTGGGTCGATCCCTACAAGGAACTCGCTAAGTGGAAGCCTTACCTCGGCGACGGTTTCGAGGCCCAGGGCTACGCGGACAGCCAGAACCTCTTCACGCTCGGCAGGGCTGCCATCTACCCGGCCGGTTCGTGGGAAATCGCGCTGTTCAATACGCAGGCCCAGTTCAAGATGGGTGCCTTCCCGCCGCCGGTCGCAAAGGCTGGCGACACGGCTTACATCTCCGACCATCCGGATATCGGCGTCGGCCTGAATACCAAGAGCGCACATCCGGACGAAGCCAAGAAGTTCCTGAGCTGGGTTGCTTCCGACGAGTTCGCTAACCTTTACGCCAACTCGCTGCCGGGCTTCTTCAGCCTGAACTCGCATCCGGTGAAGATGACCGATCCGCTCGCCCAGGAATTTGTCTCCTGGCGCGACAATCACAAGTCGACCGTTCGCTCGACCTACCAGATCCTGTCGCGCGGCACGCCGAACCTGGAAAACGACACCTGGACGGAATCCGCCAACGTCATCAACGGCACGGATACGCCGGACGCTGCTGCCGCAAAGCTGCAGAAGGGCCTCGACAGCTGGTACAAGCCGGCCAAGTGATCCTGCCTTGATGCATCCGGACGAGGGGCCTTTCTAAGCTCCTCGTCCTCGCTCTCTTCCCGCGCGGTAGGCGGTCAGAGAGAAAGATAGAGGGTGCGGCTTGCCGCTTTTCCCGGCTGCCGGGACAAGACAGAGCCGCACCCTTCTTCATTTTCTATGCGACAGGCGCCAGGCTGGCGACAGTCGAGATATCAGCATCGTGACGCGCCGGACGTCGTTTCTCCACAATTGTTTGGGGCCGGGATTGCGGACGAATTTGACCATTTGCGCTGCCGCCCTGAGCTGCAGCCAATAAAAACGGGCAGAATGCCATGAGCGAAGCCGAATTATCTGCCGCACACACCGCGGCACCGATCAAGCGCCAAATGCGCTGGCATATCCTCGTTTTCCTTCTTCCGGCCTTCATAGTCTATACGGCCGTGATGATCCTGCCTCTAATCGAGACGTTGCGGCTCTCGCTTTTCAATGTCGTCGACAACCAGCCTGTCTTTGTCGGCCTCAATAATTTCAAGGTCTTGTTTGGGGATGAACGTTGGGCGCATGATTTCTGGAATGCGCTGCGCAACAATGTGATCTTTTTCATCATCCATATGTGCGTACAGAACCCCATCGGTGTTGCGCTCGCAGCACTTCTTTCTCTGCCGAAGTTGCGGTTTGTCGCCTTCTACCGCACGGCCATGTTCCTGCCGACGCTGCTGTCCTTCGTCATTGTCGGCTTCATCTGGAAACTGATCCTGTCGCCGCTTTGGGGTGTCGCACCCGATCTGATGGGGCTGGTCGGCCTGAAGTCCTTCTTTGCGCCCTGGCTTGGTAAGCCTGGTACGGCGCTGGTTACCGTCGCGCTGATTTCGGTCTGGCAATATGTCGGAATTCCGATGATGCTGATTTATGCGGCGCTGCTCAACATTCCCGAGGAAGTTATCGAAGCTGCCGAATGCGACGGCATCACAGGCTGGAGCCAGTTCTGGAAGATCAAACTGCCACTTGTGCTGCCAGCGATCGGCATCATTTCGATCCTGACCTTCGTCGGAAATTTCAACGCTTTCGACCTTGTCTATACTGTTCAAGGCGCGCTAGCAGGGCCGGATGGTTCCACGGATATTCTCGGTACTCTGCTCTACCGTGTGTTCTTCGGCTTCCAGCTACAGGCCGGCGACCGCTCGATGGGCGCTACCATTGCGACGGTGATGTTCCTGATCATCCTCGCCGGCGTCTCGTTCTATCTTTTCATCGTCCAGCGGCGCATCCGCCGCTACCAGTTCTGAGGAGAGGCGACCATGTCCAAGGCACGCACTTCCCTTATCCGCACCGGCCTCGTGCATCTCGCGCTCATTGCTTACACGCTGATAGCGCTGTTTCCGGTGTTTCTCACCATCGTCAACTCGTTCAAGGACCGCGCTTCGATCTTTCGCGTGCCCTTGAGCGTTCCCACCCCGTCCACTTTCAGCTTGATCGGCTATAAGACAGTACTGGGGCAGGGTGATTTCGCCACCTATTTCCAGAACAGTTTCGTCGTGACAATCGTCTCGATCATCTTCACGCTGCTGTTCGGCGCCATGGCCGCGTTTGCGCTGTCGGAATACCGTTTCCGGGGCAATACAATCATGGGGCTTTATCTCGCGATCGGGATCATGATCCCGATCCGCCTCGGCACGGTCGCCATCCTGCAGGGCATGGTCGCCGCCGGTCTGGTCAATACGTTGACCTCGCTGATCCTCGTTTACACGGCGCAGGGCCTGCCGCTGGCGATTTTCATTCTCTCGGAATTCATGCGTACTGTTTCCGATGACCTGAAGAATGCCGGGCGCATCGATGGGCTCAGTGAATATGCGATCTTCTTCCGTCTCGTGCTGCCGCTGGTGCGTCCTGCCATGGCGACGGTTGCTGTCTTCACCATGATCCCGATCTGGAACGACCTGTGGTTCCCGCTAATCCTGGCACCGAGCGAGGCGACCAAGACTGTTACGCTGGGGTCGCAGATATTCATTGGCCAGTTCGTCACCAACTGGAATGCAGTGCTGGCGGCGCTGTCGCTCGCCATCCTGCCGATCCTCGTGCTTTACGTTATCTTTTCGCGCCAACTCATTCGCGGCATTACTTCTGGAGCAGTCAAGTGAGCTCATCCGAAAAGCCGATCCGTGTTCTCGTCGCCGGCCTGGGCAATATGGGCCGCAGCCATGCGCTCGCCTATCACAACAATCCTGGTTTCGAGGTGGTGGGCCTCGTTAACCGCTCCACGCCGAAGCTGGCGGATGAGCTGCGGGGGTACACGATCCATGCGGATTTCGAGACGGCTCTGAAAGAGCTGAAGCCTGATCTCTGCTCGATCAATACTTATTCCGACAGTCACGCCGACTATGCGGTGATGGCTTTCGAAGCCGGCTGCGACGTTTTCGTCGAAAAGCCGCTGGCAACGACCGTCGAGGATGCCGAACGTGTGGTGGCGGCCGCGAAGAAAGCCGGCCGCAAACTGGTGATCGGCTATATCCTGCGCCATCATCCGTCGTGGATGCGCTTGATCGCCGAAGCCCGCAAGCTCGGCGGCCCCTATGTTTTCCGCATGAACCTGAACCAGCAGTCGAGCGGCCCGACCTGGGAAACGCACAAGGCGCTGATGCGGACGACGTCGCCGATCGTCGATTGTGGCGTGCATTATGTCGACGTCATGTGCCAGATCACTGACGCCAAGCCGGTCGAGGTGCGTGGCATGGGCCTGCGTATGTCGAACGAGATCGCGCCGGATATGTACAACTACGGCCATCTGCAAGTGATCTACGAAGATGGTTCGGTTGGCTGGTATGAGGCCGGCTGGGGGCCGATGATTTCCGAGACCGCCTTCTTCGTTAAGGATGTCATGTCGCCGAACGGTGCGGTTTCTATCGTCATGGACCCGAATGCGAAGTCCGATGACATCGACACTCACACCAAGACGTCCGTTATCCGGCTGCACACCGCCGAAACCGGTCCGGACGGTAAGTTCATCCGGCCGGACCAGGATCTGCGCATGGACGGCGAGCCAGGTCATCAGGAGCTGTGCGACCTCGAGCAGGCCTTCGTACTGAAGGCGATCCGAGAGGATGCCGATCTCAGCCGCCATATGGCCGACGCCGTTCAATCGCTGCGTATCTGCCTCGCCGCCGACGAGAGCGTGCGCACCGGCAAGCCCGTTTATTTGTAAGGGATAAGAGACTGTGGGATCGCTTCAACTGAAATCCATCCGCAAAGCTTATGGCACGCATGACGTGCTGAAGGGTATCGATCTCGAGGTGAAGGACGGCGAGTTCGTCATCTTCGTCGGCCCTTCCGGTTGCGGTAAGTCGACCCTTCTGCGCAGCATCGCCGGTCTAGAAGATGTGACCTCGGGCGCAGTTTTGATCAATGGCCAGGACGTCACCGTGACACCGCCGGCCAAGCGCGGCATTTCCATGGTGTTCCAGTCCTACGCGCTCTATCCGCATCTTACGGTGAAGGACAATATGGGCCTCGGCCTGAAGCAGGCTGGCACCGCCAAGGATGAGATCGAGAGCCGTGTCGACAAGGCGTCCGGCATGCTCTCCCTCGGACCTTATCTCGCCCGACGTCCGGCTGAACTTTCCGGTGGCCAGCGTCAGCGCGTTGCCATCGGCCGCGCCATCGTGCGCGAGCCGGAACTCTTTCTCTTCGACGAGCCGCTGTCGAACCTCGATGCGGCGCTGCGCGTGCAGACCCGCCTTGAAATCGCCCGTCTGCATCGCAGCCTGAAGGCGACGATGATTTATGTCACCCACGATCAGGTCGAGGCCATGACGCTGGCCGACAAGATCGTCGTGATGAACGCCGGCGCGATCGAGCAGATCGGTTCGCCGATGGAGCTTTATAACCGCCCTGCCAACATCTTCGTCGCCGGCTTTATCGGTTCGCCGCAGATGAATTTCATCGCCGCGGAAAAGCTCGAGCAAGGTGGCGCCAAGACGATCGGCATCCGCCCCGAGCATATCACCTTGTCGCGCGAACAGGGAACTTGGGCCGCCAAGGTCATCCATGTCGAGCACCTCGGCGCCGACACGATCATCTATCTCGAATCCGACCATACCGGTCTTCTGACCGTGCGCCTGTTCGGCGAACACAAATACGAGCCGGACGAAACGGTCTATGCGACGCCGGACACAGGACATATGCATCGCTTCGACGCGAACGATCAGGCCATTCGGGCGTAAGCGTTGGTAATTAACAAATTGAAGAGGGCTCTGCTTCGGCAGGGCCCTCTTTTTATTTGTCCAACGATAGCTTCAAATAGTCCAGTCGTCCGGACGAATTCATGTGTTTGTCACAGAGCTGCGTTATTGCTCGCTCAGTCCACTCCAACAGCGAGCGCATCATGACAAACGCAGCAACTACCTACGCAACGTGGCATACCGAACCGAATGGCGACATCGCGATGGCGGAGTCGCATAGTCCGCTTTGGCGGCATTTCATCGAGACCGTGCCGGAGCGGGATTTTTCGTCGAAAACGGTGCTGGATTTCGGCTGCAATCGCGGCGGCTTCCTGCGGCTGCTTCACGCGATGCGGCCATTCCGCCGCGGTGTCGGCATCGACATCGCCTCGGACTCAGTTGCGGCGGCTGTCGCAGCCAAGGGTAACATGCCGCTGCAATTTCATGTGACCACTGATCTCACTCCCTTTGCCGACAGCTTCGATGTCGCCTTCAGCTATGAGGTCGTTTACCTCCTGCCGGAGCTCAAGCGGCATGCCGAGCAGATGTTCGAGGTCATGCGCAATGGCGGCGTCTATTATGCCGTCACTGGTTGCCACAATGAGATGCCGCTTTGGCCGAAGTGGCGCGAGCTGATCGGCGCCAACAGCAATGCGCCGGTGCAGGATCGCGCCCCGCAAGATTATATCGATGCCTTCGTAGCAGCGGGCTTTGATGTCTCCGTCAGGCGTTTCGGCTATGACGGCTTCGTCAGCGGGTCGAAGGATCGTAAATATTATCCGAGTATTCTTGATGCGCTGAGCTATCCTGCTGAATACAAGCTGTTGTTCCGGCTTGAGAAGCGCGTGTGACATGGAGACGATCGATCGCAAGAGCGGCAGCGCTCTCTGGCATCAGATCGGCGAAATCCTGGCGGCGGACATCGCCGCCGGGATTTTCGCGCCGGGGGACCGGCTGCCGACGGAACCGGAGCTGATGCAGCGCTTTGGTGTCAGCCGGTTTACTGTGCGACAGGCGCTCGGCCGTCTGGAGCAGCGCGGATTGGTGCGCGCGGAGCAGGGACGGGGAACCTTCGTTCACAAGGGCGTACTCGACTATACGCTCTCGAAGAAGACACGGTTTTCCCAGAATATGGTCGACCAGGGTTTCGAGCCCGGCGGCGAACTGTTGATCCACGAGATCATTCCTGCGTCCGAGCATGTGGCCGCGCGACTGCGGCTTGCACCGGGCGACCCGGTGATCCATCGCCGCGGTGTCATGACGGCCGATGGCATGCCTATCGAATGTGGCGACAGCTATTATCCGGCGGAACGTTTTCCCGATTTCGACAAGGCAAGGCTGCGCTATCCGACGATTACTGCTGCGCTCGCCAGCTACGGCGTCCACGACTATGTGCGTCTATCGACTGAGATCGAAGCACGCATGCCGACTGCCGAAGAGGCGAGGCTGTTGCGCCAGCCGAAGTCCTTACCGGTGCTTGTTACCCTCAAGGTGGACGTCGATACCGCCGGTGTGCCCATCGCCTTTGCGGAGGCGCTGTGGCCAGCGGAACGGGTGACCTTCAAAGTTGATGTGGGATAAAACGACGTGTCTATTTGTGCGACAGGATGTTCACCGTCTTGCCGAAAGGATCGCGAACATAGAAGCGCCTGACACCCCAGGGTTCGTCGGTCAGATCGTAGACAATATCGAACTGCATCGATTGGGCGCGGTGATAGATCTGGTCGACATCATCGACCTCTATGGACAGATCGGGGACAAGGGTTCCCGAGCCGCCTTCGCTGGCGATGCTGATCTGCGGCGCGGTCGGTGCTTTCGAGGCGAAGGTGATGATCCAGCCGTGGTCCATGACAATATCCAGGCCGAGCAGGTCGCCATAGAAGACACGAGCGCTAGCGGGATCAACGGCATGCAGATTGGGGACAATGCGCAGGACAGTCATACGATGCTCCTTGGCGGAGAAATGGAGGCGAGCCTTTGCCGCGCCTCCACCATCTTACCTTAGACCGTCACCGAGGGCAGCAGCTTGGCGCGTTCGCTCAGGATCTGCCGGCAGGCGTTCGCCACTTCCTGACCCTTGATGACGAAATGCTGCTTGAAGAAGTGAATATGCGCTTCCGTCTCTTGGAAATGATGTGGCGTCAGCACGGTCGAAAGAATCGGCACGCCGGTATCCAGTTGAACGCGCATCATCGCGTCGAGAACGGTATCGGCAACGAAGTCGTGGCGGTAGATGCCGCCGTCGACAACGAAAGCGGTCGCGATGATCGCTGAATAGCGGCCGTTTCGCGCGAGCGTCTGAGCATGCAGCGGGATTTCCAAGGCACCTGGTACATCGAAAATGTCGATGGGGGAGGCACCCTCGGTTTTCTGCCATTCGGTAACGAAGGAATTGACGCATTGGTCGACGATGTCGGCATGCCAGCGGGCCCGGATCAACGCTATGCGGCCCGGCTGTGTGGAAATGGAAATAGTCATGAACTTTGCCTTTCAAGGGTTTAACTTAATATCCCTTGGGCGAACACGCAGGATCGCTTAAGCCCCTCGCGCGGAGGAGCTGTCGATCCAGCTTGCTCTCTTCCATCCGGACTATACCGTCGGCTCCGGCTTCTCACCGGATCTGCTGACCCTTCCGGCGAAGCGGAAGGCGCTCGCGGGCTCGGAGACTAGTCTCCATACCGCCGGTGGGGAATTGCACCCCGCCCTGAGAACGGCTGGACTATAAATGCGGTGCAACAAAAAACAAAGAAAAACGCCGGGCGATTTACCCGGCGCTTGCGAAAAATCTGTCCAATTGTCCCGTCGATCAGTCCTGAATGACGAGCAGATCGGAGGAAGCGAAACGCAATGTCACCTTTTCCCCGACGCTGGGAGGCATCATGCCCGGGCTGTTGAACATGTCGAAGGAAATGGTGTTGCCGCCGACATTCATGCGCGTGCGGATGACCGAACCCAGGAAGTGCGCCGATGAGACTTCACCGGTCAAGGCCGTATCGCCCTTGGCCGATTCCGCCAGCGAGCCGGCTTCCGGACGCAGCGCCAGCGATACGGTGTCACCGGGCTTGTAGGCGGTGACCGATTGCTTCAGCGTCACACCCTGATCGCCGATCATGATGCGGTTGCTGTCCGGATCGACGACCTTACCTTCGATGAGGTTCAATGTACCGACGAAGGAGGCGACGAAGCGCGTGGCCGGCGTGTTGTAGATTTCGAAGGGCGTGCCGATTTGATCGGCACGGCCGGCGTTCATCACAACGATGCGGTCGGAGATCGACAGAGCTTCTTCCTGGTCGTGCGTCACGAAGACGGTGGTGATGCCGAGTTGCTGCTGGATGGCACGGATTTCTTCGCGCAGCGATACACGAATCTTGGCATCAAGCGCCGAGAGCGGTTCGTCCAGCAGGAGAACCTGCGGCTTGACGGCGATGGCTCGAGCGAGCGCGACGCGCTGCTGCTGGCCGCCGGACATCTGGAAGGGGTAGCGGCCGGCGAGATGATCGAGCTTGATCAGGCCGAGCATTTCCTTGACGCGCTTGTCGATCTCGGGCTTGGCGACACCGGCGACCTTGAGGCCGAAGGCGACATTGTCATGCACTGTCATGTTCGGGAACAACGCATAGGCCTGGAATACCATGCCGATGTTGCGCTGGTTCGGCTTCAGCGGACGCTGGTCCTTGCCGTTGATCGTCAGCGTACCGGCAGACGGGGTTTCGAAACCTGCGATCATGCGGAGAACGGTCGTCTTGCCGCAGCCAGACGGTCCGAGGAAGGAGATAAATTCCCCTTTCTCGATATGCATAGTGAAGTCGTGAACGACCTTGGTTTCGCCGAAGGACTTCTTGATGTTGGTAAGTTCGAGAAAAGCCATGGTGTGAAGCCTTACGCCTTAATCGGAGCGGATTTGGAGAAGCGGGAAACGAGCTGGAGGAGGCCCATGCTGAGCCAGGTCACAGCAAGCGCGATGATCGCCAGCGCCGACGGCTCGTAAGCCTTGTTGGCGCCGATGAGCTGCATATAGGGGCCGAAGGCCGGACGATTGAGCAGCGACGCCATGGTGAACTCACCCATGACGATCGCGAGTGTGATGAAAGCACCGGAAAGCACACCGCTCATCACATTCGGGAAGATGCATTTGAACATGATCGTCGTCCATTTTGCACCCAAGCTTTCCGCCGCTTCCGTCAGCGTCCCGACATCGATGGTGCGCATAGCCGTATCTACCGAACGGTACATATAGGGCAATGACAACACAATGTAGGAGCAGACGAGCAGAAGGTTAGTCGTCGAGTTATAGCCAGTCAGCGGCAGGATCGACGACGAATTATAGAGGCGGAGATAGCCGAAGACGATGACGATGGCGGGAATGACCAGCGGCATCAGCGTGACGAATTCGACGATAGGACGGATCTGCGGCAGACGCAGCCGCACCCAATAGGCAGTCGGCACGACGAGAAGCATGCCGAAGATGATGGTCAGAAGCGCCATCAGCATGGAAAAGCCGAAGGCGACCAGGAAGCCGAAGTCCGAAAAGACGGATCTGTAGGCGTCGAAGCTGTAGGCATCGCGGCGCATGCGCAGCGAAAACTCCAGCGTACCGATGAGCGGTACGAAGAAATAAATGACGCCAATGGCGACTGCGATCCAGGCAAAGAATTTTTGCAGCTTCATTTTTGCCACCGTTCAGCGCGCATGCGCATCAAGATATAGATGACGTTTGAAATACCTGTGATGACGATCATACCCAGCGCCAGAGCATAGCCAAGGTTGGCATTGTGCAGCACGTCGCCGCGGATCTGCGCATAAAGCACGATCGGGACGATGTTCAGCGAGCTGCCGGTAAGCGCAATTGCGGTTGCGATGGCACCAAAGGAGTTGGCGAACAGCAGCAGCGTCGTGCCGAGCAGGCTGGGCCAGAGGATCGGCAGGGCGACCATCAGCCAATATTGCTTGTTGGTGGCGCCGAGAATGGAGGCAGCTTCGCGCCATTCTTTCTTCATGCCGTCCAGCGCCGGCGTGATGATCAGCACCATCAGCGGGATCTGGAAATACATATAGGTAATGGTGAGGCCGAAGAAGCTCAGAAGATTGAAGCCGGTGGCGTAAAGGTTCAAACCGAAATGGGCAAGCAATATGGTCACAAGGCCTTGGCGGCCTAGCGTTGCGATGAAAGAGAAGGCTAGCGGCACGCCGGCGAAATTGGACGCGACGCCGGAAAAGGTCAGGAATCCGTGGCGGACCCAGGAGGGGAGACCGCCGAGTACAAGCGCCCAGGCAAGGTAGAAGCCGATGATCGCGCCGCCGAGTGCCGAGGCGACCGAGATTTTGATACTGATCCAATAGGCGCTCATGATGGTCGGCGTGAACAGGTCGCCGAGATTCTTGAGCGTGAAACTCCCGTCCGGCGTCAGAAACGCGCCCATGACGAGGTAGAGCGTCGGGACAATCAGGAACAACAGGGTGAAGATCGCGAAGGGGGCAATGCCCAACCAGTCGACGACGACACGCTTGTTGATCAGGGGTGCAGTACTGACCGTTGATGTTGTGACGGTGCTCATGAGGGGCCCCAATTTGCGGCGTCGGAAATGGAAAACCTCCCCGCCGAAACGGGGAGGTCATGTCGAATGAGATTACTGAACGTTCGAACCGACGACGCTGTCCCACTGCTTGGTGATGACAGCCGAACCGGCGTTCTGCTCGTCGAGCGTCGGGAAGACAGCCTTTTCATAGGCTGCTGCCGGCGGCAGCTTGTCGAGAAGGTCCTGCGGAACCTTCTTGTTCTTCGCGAGGTCGTTGAAGCGGATCGGGTGGCAATAGCCCTTCAGCCAGCCGATTTGGCCTTCGTCGGAATAGAGGAATTCCATCCAGAGCTTGGCAGCATTCGGGTGCGGAGCGAAAGCCGAGATCGCCTGAACGTAAACGCCAGCGATAACGCCCGAAGCCGGAACCGTAACGTCGACCGGCGGGTTGCCGTTCAGGCTGTCGCGCCATGCGAGGCCGTTATAGTCCCAAGCAACGACGATCGGGGTGGAACCCTGAGCGAGCGAAGCCGACTTGCCGATGATCGGAACGAAGTTGCCAGCCTTGTTGAGCTGGGCGAAGTACTTCAGGCCAGCGTCGCCAACCTTGGTTGCATCCTTCTCGCCAGCGGCGAGACCGGCTGCGTAAACGGCCTGAACAGCCTGGTTCGAGGCGCGCGGATCGCCAGCGAGCGATACCGTGTTGGCGTATTCCGGCTTCTGCAGGTCAGCCCAGTCCTTCGGCGGGTTCTTGACGACGTCCTTGTTCACGACGAAGGAGAGAACGCCGTAGTAGTCGCCGTACCAGAAGCCGTCGGCATCCTTGGCGCTGTCCGGGATCGAGTCCCAGGTCGAAACCTTGTAAGGCTGCAGCAGGCCGTCTTTCTTGGCCGTCGGGCCGAAGGAAAGACCAACGTCGATGACGTCGGGAGCCTGCGGACCGGTGTTGCCCTTGTTGGCGCGGATGGCTTCAACTTCGTCACCCGAACCAGCGTCCGGGTTCAGTTCGTTGACGTCGATGCCGTACTTTGCCTTGAAAGCAGCGATGAGATCGCCATAACCGCACCAGTTGTGTGGCAGAGCGATGGTGGTCAGCGTGCCTTCCTTCTTGGCGGCAGCGATGAGGTCTGCGCTCGGTTCAGCAGCAGCGATGGCAGTCGAAGCTACGAGCATCGCAGTGGAGAGCGTCAGAAGACGATGAATTTTCGAGATCACTGGTATTCCTCCTTTTGGGTTTTCAGTGTCTGGCGTTGCTGTTAATGACGTTGCATGAAGGTTGTGTGACGGGTTCCAGTGGGTTGCGTTTCTTGAAACATCGGGGATTTGCTTTTTAGTCGCTAATGATGACAGGCGCTGTCTTGCCGGCCGATCCCCAGAAGTAATTTTATACTTTCCCTTCCTCCCTAGCTCAGCTTACGGAACAGCCTTGTTTGTTCGAACAGGCCTTCGAGCGTTTTCATGCGCTCACTCGTCTCGTCCCAGGTCGAGCTTTGTACGGCTTCGATAAGGGCCTCGACGATGAAGAGGGTTACGACGGAGGAATCCCAGGCCGACGGTGCCTCGATCTGCACGCGAAACGTGTGTTTCGCATGCTTGGCGGCAGGGGTCGCCCATTGATCGGTGAAGACGATGATCTCGGCTCCGTGGCGGCGCGCCGCGGCGGCGAGGCTGACCATCTCCTGCTCATAGCGGCGGATATCGAAGATCACCAGCAGGTCGCCGGGGTTCATGTTCAGAACATATTGCGGCCAGGAACTGGAATTGGAGGAGAGCAGCGTCGTATTCGGACGGATGACCTGCATATGGGTGAAGAAATATTCGGCAAGTGCGCCGGTGATGCGTCCACCGACGAAATAAAGCCCGCGCTTGCGCTCCGACAACAGTGCAGCGACGCCATCGAAAGTTACCGCATCGATATCCGTCAAGGTCTGGCGGAGGTTGCCCATGATTGCGTCGGCAAAGCGATTGAGAATATGTGTACCAGGGGCATTGGATGCCCAGCGGTCATGCTTCGTAAGCGGATTTGAAATGGTCGCCTCAACCTCCTGATGGAGGCGGGACTGAAAGTCGGGATAACCCTTGAAACCGAGCTTCTGCACCATGCGTGCCACAGTCGGCGTGGAAACCCGCGCATTTTCGGCGACCGTCGTAATGCTGCCCAGCCCCGAAACCGGGTAGTTGTCAAGCAGGCTCTTGGCCAGCTGCTTTTCGGCGCGCGTCAGCGCGTCGAATTGGGCATTGATTACGTCTGAAACTGTTTTCGACGCATTGCTCACTCGATTTTTGCTCCCCGGGACGGTCTTATGCCAGTCTCCTGTAGGGATTTAACTACGCTGTCACATTTCGAGTCAATGTCACAAATGAAGAAATAATTTCAGTTTCTAGTTGACAGTCGCTGAAACCTGAAGAATTCTTTTCTTATAAAGATTTAATTAAGAAGGGGTAGGACGCCTTTGATGCTTGCCCAACAAGGCATTCTGACGGAAGCTGATGGCGATTGCGTCGCGGTCGAACGGCCGGACGGAAAAAGTGCGGTTTTGATCATCTGTGAACACGCTTCGCGCACGCTGCCTGAGTATTTCGGCGATCTGGGCCTTTCGATCGAAGCGCTTTCCAGCCACATCGCCTGGGACCCGGGCGCACTGGCCGTTGCCAGGAAAATGGGTGACAATCTTGATGCTACGTTGGTCTACCAACGATTTTCGCGCCTGATCTACGACTGCAACCGGCCACCGGAAAGCGCAGGCGCCATGCCGGAAATCAGCGAGATCTATACGATCCCCGGCAACCAGCACCTGCAGGCTGCCGACCGACAGGCACGCACCGACGCTCTTTATATACCGTTCCACGATCGCATTCGGGCTCTGTTGAAAGAACGGGCCGCGAGGGAACAAAATACCGTGATCGTCACGGTTCACAGTTTTACGCCTGTGTATAACGGCAAGCAGAGGGCAGTGGAGCTTGGCATTCTTCACGATGAAGACAGCTGGCTGGCCGATCGCATGCTCGATGCAGCGGCCCATTCGCCGCTTTACCGGACTGAACGAAACGAGCCTTACGGGCCAGAGGACGGCGTCACCCATACGCTGAAATTGCATGGGCTCGCCAATGGTTTGCATAACGTTATGATCGAGGTCCGCAACGACCTCATCGGAGATGACGTCGGCCAAGGGGTCGTGGCCGGCTATCTGACCGGGCTAATCCAGAGCAGTCTGGAAGCCTGAGCATAGAAGAAAGGACCCCGGGGAGCAGTTCAACTGCAGTCGGGCCGTACGGCAAAAAGCTGGCGGCACACATGATACATGGTTGCCCGCAATTCCGCGGACGACCGGGTTTTAGGGGGAATGACATGTCTGATTACACAGAGTTAGACAAGAAGCAGGACGTGCATATTCTGCACTCCATGGGCTATGCTCAGGAGTTGGAGCGGCGCATGAGCTCGTTCTCGAATTTCGCCGTGTCCTTTTCAATCATTTGCATTCTTTCGGGCGGCATCAATTCGCTCGCCCAGGCGACTTCGGGTGCAGGTGGTGCTGCGATCGGCATCGGCTGGCCGGTTGGATGCTTTATTTCTCTGGTCTTTGCCATTGCGATGGCGCAGATCAGCTCAGCCTATCCGACCGCCGGCGGGCTCTATCACTGGGGGTCGATTCTCGGCAACCGCTTCACCGGTTGGCTGACAGCCTGGTTCAACCTGCTCGGTCTCGTCACCGTTCTCGGCGCGATCAATGTCGGCACCTATTATTTCTTTCTCGGCGCTTTCGGCGGCTACTTCGGCATGGCCGATACGACATTGATTCGTATCCTGTTCCTGGTCGTCATCACCGGCCTTCAGGCACTCGTGAACCACATGGGTATCGGGCTGACTGCAAAGCTGACCGACTTCTCCGGCTATCTGATTTTCGCGACTTCGATCGCGCTAGCAATCGTGTGCCTGGTCGCAGCGCCGTCCTATGATTTCGCACGGTTGTTCACCTTCACGAATTACTCCGGCGTGGCGACAATCGCTGCCGACGGGTCGGCGACCGGAGCTCCGGTCTGGCCGCAGGTTTCCACCTTCTGGGTCTTTGCCCTAGGTCTCTTGCTGCCGATCTACACGATCACCGGCTATGACGCCTCGGCACATACCTCGGAGGAAACGGTCAAGGCAGCGCATTCCGTTCCGCGCGGCATGGTAGCCTCTGTGCTTTGGTCGGCATTGTTCGGCTACATCATGTTGTGTGCGTTCGTTCTGATGCTCCCGAATATGGACGATGCCGCAAAGCAGGGCTGGAACGTGTTCTTCTGGGCGATGGATTCCCAGGTTAACCCTATCATCAAGGATATCCTGTATCTCCTGATCTTCATCAGCCAGTGGCTATGCGGCCTCGCAACGGTCACGTCGGTGTCGCGCATGATCTTCGCGTTCTCGCGTGACGGCGGTCTTCCGGCATCGAAAGCGCTTTCCAAGGTCAGCCCAAAACATCGCACGCCGGTTTCCGCGATCTGGACCGGCTCGATCCTCGCGGTGCTGTTCGTCTGGGGTTCGTCGCTGGTGTCGATCGGCGATACGCCGGTGTATACCATTGTCGTTTCGTGCACCGTCATCTTCCTCTTCTTCTCCTTCGCGATCCCGATCACGCTCGGCCTGTTCGCATGGGGCACGGCGAAGTGGGATAAGATGGGACCGTGGAACCTCGGCGAGGGGCTGTTCAAGCTCTTTGCGGTGCTGACGATCATTTCGATGATCGTGATCTTCGTCATCGGCATTCAGCCGCCGAATGACTGGGCGGGTATCATCACCGTCGGCTTCCTCGTCCTGACGGCAATCGTCTGGTTCGGCTTCGAACGCCGCCGCTTCCGGGGTCCGCCGATCGGCGACGCGATCGCCAAGCGCAAGGCCGAGATCGCAGCAGCCGAAGCGGCTGTCGGCGAAGGCTAAGCGTCGGAGCTGCTTTTCTTAAACGGCGGGGCCGCCTGCGTGCGGCCCCTTCACCGGTACAAACGAAACGCACAGCGCCGGGTTGCTCCCTGCCGCGGACTGCCGTTTTGTTGTCCGACGTCCCAATTCACTGTTCAGGCGGATCACTCATGAGTACTAGCTATACGTTCGACGACCTCAAGAAGGATGTGGCCGAGGGGCGCATCGATACGGTTCTGGCATGTCAGGTGGACATGCAGGGTCGCTTGATGGGCAAACGTTTCCAGGCGGAATTCTTCGTCGAGAGCGCCTGGAAGGAAACGCATAGCTGCAATTATCTGCAGGCGACCGATCTCGAGATGGAGACCGTCTCCGGCTACAAGTCGACGAGTTGGGAGAAGGGCTACGGCGACTACACGATGAAGCCTGATCTCGCCACGCTTCGTCGTATTCCCTGGCTCGAGGGCACCGCGCTGGTGCTTTGCGATGTCCTGGACCACCACACGCACGAAGAGGTGGCGCATTCGCCGCGCGCCATCCTCAAGAAGCAAATCAGGCGGCTTGAAGCGATGGGCATGAAGGCTTTCATGGCCTCCGAACTGGAATTCTTCCTGTTCGACCAGAGCTACGACAGTGCGCGCGAGTCGGGCTATCGCAACCTGCATCTCGTCAGCGGCTATAATGAGGACTACCACATCTTCCAGACCACCAAGGAAGAGGATGTGATGCGGGCGATCCGCACCGGCTTGCAGGGCGCCGATATTCCGGTCGAGAATTCCAAGGGCGAGGCCTCGGCAGGGCAGGAGGAAATCAATGTCCGCTATGCCGATGCGCTAACCATGGCCGACCGCCATGCGATCATCAAAAACGGCTGCAAGGAGATTGCCTGGTCGAAGGGCAAGGCCATCACTTTCCTCGCAAAGTGGAACTACAATGCTGCCGGCAGTTCGTCGCATATCCACCAGTCGCTGTGGAGCGCCGACGGCAAGACGCCACTGTTCTTCGACAAAGGGGAAGAGCACGGCATGACACCGCTGATGAAGCATTATGTCGCCGGACTTTTGACGCATGCCAGCGAAATCACTTATTTCCTCGCGCCTTACATCAATTCCTACAAGCGTTTTGTGGCAGGCACTTTCGCGCCAACCAAGGCGATCTGGAGCACCGATAACCGCACGGCGGGCTATCGCCTCTGTGGCGCCGAGACCAAGGGAATCCGCATCGAATGCCGCGTCGGCGGCTCAGACCTCAATCCCTATCTCGCCTTTGCGGCACTGATCGCCGCCGGTCTCGACGGCATCGAGAACAAGCTCGAACTGGAGGCGCCTTTCGTGGGAGATGCCTATGGAGCCCGCGAGGTTCGTGAAATTCCACGCACCCTCCGCGACGCTGCGGTGGCGCTGACCGGTTCAAAAATGCTGCGCGCTGCCTTCGGCGACGACGTGATCGATCACTACACCCGTGCTGCCGAATGGGAGCAGGAGGAATATGATCGCCGCATTACCGATTGGGAGGTGGCAAGAGGATTCGAAAGAGCTTAAGCCTGTCGGTGGTTTTTGGTATCTGCCCAAATTTCGTCGCCAGGCGTGGGCAGGGAAGGCGGCTGCGGTAAATCGCTCCTTTGGACGGCGTAGGTCCTTGGGGTACTTCCTCTGGGGCGAGTCGAGAATATATTCGTGACTGTAAAAACAGGATTTCGATCATGACCATGATCACATGCGTATCCCCGGTAAACGGGGAGGTTTATGCCGAGCGTCCGGCACTGTCGCTGGATGCGGCCAAGGAAGTGGTGGCCCGCGCTCGCAAGGCGCAGAAGGATTGGGCCCGTCGCCCATTGGAAGACCGCGTCCAGCTTGTTTTGAAAGGTGTCGCCCGCCTCAACGAGATGGCCGATGTCGTCGTGCCGGAACTTGCCTGGCAGATGGGCCGTCCGATAAAATACGGCGGAGAATATCGAGGCTTCAACGAGCGCTCGAACTACGTTGCCTCGATCGCCGCCGATGCGTTGTCGCCGATGCTGGTGGAAGACAGCGCGAATTTCGCGCGTCGTATCGAGCGCGAACCACATGGCATCGTCTTCGTGATAGCGCCATGGAATTATCCCTATATGACGGCCATCAACACGGTCGCTCCGGCATTGATGGCGGGCAATACCGTCATTCTGAAGCATGCCAGCCAGACGCTGCTGGTCGGCGAGCGGCTGGTGCAAGCGTTCGTCGAAGCCGGTGTTCCCGCCGATGTCTTCCAAAATATCTATCTCGACCATGAAACCACCTCGGCGCTGATCGCCGCCGGCAGTTTCAACTTCGTCAACTTCACCGGTTCGGTCGAAGGCGGGCGCTCGATCGAGCGCGCTGCCGCCGGCACCTTTACCAGCCTCGGTCTCGAACTTGGCGGCAAGGATCCGGGCTATGTCATGGAAGATGCCGACCTCGAGGCCGCCGTCGATACGCTGATGGACGGCGCTACCTACAATTCGGGCCAGTGCTGCTGCGGTATCGAGCGCATCTACGTGCATGAATCGCTCTACGATGCCTTCGTCGAGAAGTCGGTCGCCTGGGTATCGAATTACAAGCTCGGCAATCCGCTTGATCCGGAAACCACGCTTGGCCCGATGGCGCACAAGCGTTTCGCCAAGGTGGTGCGTGAACAGATCGCCGATGCGGTTGCCAAGGGCGCTAAAGCATTGGTCGATCCCAAGCTTTTCCCGGCCGATGACGGCGGCGCTTATCTCGCCCCGCAGATCCTGGTTGATGTCGATCACTCGATGGCCTTCATGCGCGAGGAAACCTTTGGCCCGGCCGTTGGTATCGTGAAGGTGAAGAGTGACGCGGAAGCGCTGGAACTGATGAATGACAGCCCTTATGGCCTGACGGCTTCGCTGTGGACCAAGGATGTCGAGCGCGCCTCGCGCATCGGCCGCGACATAGAAACCGGCACGGTCTTCATGAACCGCGCCGACTATCTCGATCCGGCGCTGTGCTGGACCGGCGTCAAGGAAACCGGCCGCGGCGGCTCGCTTTCTGTGATCGGCTTCCACAACCTGACGCGCCCGAAATCCTACCATCTGAAGAAAGTCACAGCATGAGCAATATCTCAGCCAATTGGAGCTATCCCACCGCCGTCAAGCTCGGCCGGGGCCGGATCACGGAGCTGGCGGATGCCTGCAAAAGCCTGGGGATCAAGAAGCCGCTTCTGATCACCGACCGGGGGCTCGCCTCGATGGCGATCACCAAGACGGCATTGGATATTCTTGAAGACGCCGGCCTCGGCCGTGCCATCTTCGCCGACGTGGATCCGAACCCGAACGAGAAGAACCTCGATGCCGGCGTCAAGGCATTCAAGGATGGCGGTCACGACGGCGTCGTCGCGTTCGGCGGCGGTTCTGGCCTCGACCTCGGCAAGTGCGTCGCCTTCATGGCGGGGCAGACGCGCCCGGTATGGGACTTCGAGGACATTGGTGACTGGTGGACCCGTGCCAATGTCGAGGGCATTGCTCCGATCGTCGCCGTGCCGACGACCGCTGGTACTGGCTCGGAAGTTGGCCGCGCCAGCGTCATCACCAATTCTGCAACGCACGTGAAGAAGATCATCTTCCATCCGAAGTTCCTGCCGGGCGTCGTTATCGCCGATCCGGAACTGACAGTCGGCATGCCGAAGATCATCACCGCCGGGACAGGGATGGATGCTTTCGCCCATTGCCTGGAAGCCTATTCCTCGCCCTTCTATCACCCGATGTCTGCCGGTATCGCGCTGGAAGGCATGCGGCTCGTCAAGGAATTCCTGCCGCGCGCCTATAGGGAAGGCACGGACCTCGAGGCTCGCGCCAACATGATGAGCGCTGCCGCGATGGGCGCCGTCGCCTTTCAGAAGGGCCTCGGGGCCATTCACGCGCTGTCGCACCCGATCGGCGCCGTCTACAACACGCATCACGGCATGACCAATGCCGTCGTCATGCCGGCCGTCCTGCGTTTCAACCGCAAGGCTATCGAAGACAAGATCGCGCGTGCCGCTGCTTATCTCGGCATCACCGGCGGTTTCGATGGCTTCTATGACTATGTGCTGAAGCTGCGCGCCGAACTCGGTGTTCCCGAAAACCTCTCGGCCATGGGCATCGCACCTGATCGCATCGATGAGCTTTCGGCCATGGCGATCGAAGATCCGAGCGCCGGCGGCAATCCGGTGCCGATGACGCTCGAAAACACCAAGGCGCTGTTCCGCGACTGCTTCTGAGCAGTATCGTTTCAGCTTTCGGACGTGCCGTGAGACGATTGCGGCACGATTTTTTCTATTCAGTGGCAAATATCATCAACTGAATTCCGGCGCCGATGAACCGGATGTGATCACTATGCGCCCAGAAGCAGACATGGTCGTTGATGTTCTAACAATGCCGTCCGTAGGCCGGCTCTGAATAGTTGCAATGGCGTCTCACATTGAAGGTGGCTGACACCTTTGGAGGCCGAGTTAGAGTGTCTTGGCGAGAAAGAAGTCCGTTTCTTCGAAACGGCGGTTCTCCGCGAACAACTACCCTGTTTTGAATGAAGCGCGACTTATGTTAGGTTAAGTTGTGGAGGGGTCGCCATGCCAAAGCTGGTAGATGCGCATCCAGGAGAAGCTGATTCCCGTTCGCTTCGATATAGAGAACGACTCATCTTCTTCGCGCTCGCCTTTGGAATTTGGCCCCTGGTTGCCGTGGGTGTTGTCGGCGGCTACGGGTTCATCGTCTGGATGCTCCAGATCGCATTCGGCCCACCTGGTCCACCTTCGCATTGAGGGCTTCCCATGTCTTCGGAGCGTGTATCCCGTCGTCAGTTGTTGCTGGGCCGCCCGGTCGCGAGGGAGGTCGTCGCCCGCCCGCCCGGTGTTTCCACGAGCGGCCTTGAGAACTGTACGGGATGCGGGCTCTGCGCAGAGCGATGCCCCACCGGAATAATCCGAATGACCGATGGTTTGCCTTTCATCGATTTCGCATCGGGTGAATGCACCTTTTGCGGAGAGTGTAAGGCAACCTGTCCGGAGCCTGTTTTCGGGCCGGTGGAAATCAGGCATTTCCCGCATAGCGCTGTCGTCACCGACAGATGTCTGGCGAGGAATGATGTCGCCTGTCAATCCTGCGGTGAAAGCTGTCCTGAGCTGGCCATTCGGTTTCGCCCCCGTATCGGCGGTCCCTTCACACCGGAGGTTTGCGAAGACGCGTGCAGCGGCTGTGGCGCATGTCTGAGCGTCTGTCCAGTCGGCGCAATCGCGCTTCAGTCGCGAGCACTGGAGGCCGCAAATGTCTGAGACGCCGTTCGCCTATCATGTTTCGAGCGCCGTGGTCACCACGATGCCTGCTCACACGCAGTCCGTTCTTGCGATGTTGGCGCACATGGAGAACGTGGAAGTCCATGGTCACGGTGACGGCAAGATCATCATCGTTATCGAGGGGCCGAGTACGAGCGTTTTAGGGGAGCGCCTGGCGACGATCTCGCTGCTGGATGGGGTGATCGCGGCAAATATGGTTTTCGAGCATGTCGAAATGGAGGGGGTGCAGAGCCATGGCTGGAGAACTGACACGGCGTGAGCTTCTCAAGGCCCACGCAGCCGCCATTGCCGCTGCCACGGCGGGCATAGCGATCCCTGCTGCCGCGCAGCCTGTGCCGGGCGGTGTCAGCGCGCTGGAAATAAAATGGTCGAAAGCGCCTTGTCGGTTCTGCGGGACGGGCTGCGGCGTCATGGTCGGCGTCAAGCAGGGCCAGGTGGTTGCCACGCACGGCGATATGCAGGCGGAAGTCAATCGTGGCTTGAATTGCATCAAAGGGTACTTCCTGTCGAAGATCATGTATGGCGAGGATAGACTTCAAACGCCCTTGCTGCGCAAACGCGACGGCGCATACGCCAAGGATGGCGAGTTCACGCCCGTGAGCTGGGACGAGGCGTTCGACGTGATGGCCGACCAGTGCAAGAAGGTCCTGAAGGAAAAGGGGCCAACGGCTGTCGGCATGTTCGGTTCCGGCCAATGGACGATCTTCGAAGGATACGCCGCGACAAAGCTAATGCGGGCGGGTTTCCGCTCCAACAATCTCGATCCCAATGCACGCCATTGCATGGCATCAGCAGCCTACGCCTTCATGCGCACCTTCGGCATGGACGAGCCAATGGGATGCTACGACGATTTCGAGAACGCGGACGCCTTCGTGCTTTGGGGCTCGAACATGGCGGAAATGCATCCAATCCTCTGGACGCGTGTTGCGGATCGCCGACTTGGGCAGCCACACGTGCGCGTCGCGGTCCTCTCGACGTTCACGCATCGAAGCATGGACCTCGCCGACATTCCGATCGTCTTCAAGCCCGGAACCGATCTTGCGATCCTGAACTACATAGCCAACCACATCATCCAGACCGGGCGCGTCAACGAGCCTTTCGTCGAGCAGCATACAAAATTCGCCCGCGGCGTGACCGACATCGGGTACGGCCTGCGGCCGGACAATCCCATGGAAGTGAAGGCTGCCAACTCTGCTGATCCGGCGAAGACGACACCGATGGATTTCGAAGAATTCAAGGCATTTGTAGCCGAGTACACGCTCAAGAAGACGGCAAAGCTCACTGGCGTCGATCCAGAATATCTCGAGCAAGTCGCCGAACTCTACGCAGACCGTGGACGCAAGGTCATGTCACTCTGGACGATGGGCTTCAATCAGCACGTCCGTGGTGTCTGGGCCAACCAGATGATCTACAACCTGCACCTGCTGACGGGAAAAATATCGGAGCCTGGCAACAGTCCGTTTTCATTGACTGGTCAGCCGTCAGCCTGCGGGACCGCACGCGAGGTTGGCACCTTCGCTCATCGGCTGCCGGCGGACATGGTGGTGACGAACCCCGAACACCGCAAGCATGCGGAGGAAATCTGGCGCATCCCGCATGGCATAATCCCGGAGAAACCCGGTTACCATGCAGTCCAGCAGGATCGCATGCTCAAGGACGGCAAGCTCAATTTCTACTGGGTTCAGGTAAACAACAACGTCCAAGCCGCGCCCAACACCAGCAACGAGACCTATCAAGGGTATCGAAACCCCGACAACTTCATCGTTGTCTCCGATGCCTACCCGACGATTACGGCGATGAGCGCCGACCTCATTCTTCCCGCGGCGATGTGGGTGGAGAAGGAAGGAGCTTATGGAAACGCCGAGCGGAGGACCCACGTCTGGCATCAACTCGTGCAAGCCTCCGGCGAGGCGCGATCGGATCTGTGGCAGATGGTCGAGTTCTCTAAGCGGTTCATCACCGACGAGGTCTGGCCCAAAGATATTCTCGATGCGAATCCGGATTATCGCGGAAAAAGCCTCTTCGATGTGCTGTATCGCAACGGCGAGGTCGATCGGTTCCCTCTCAGCGAAGTCAGTGGCGAGTACGACAACAACGAAGCCCAGGCCTTCGGCTTCTACATTCAGAAGGGGCTATTCGAGGAGTATGCCGCGTTCGGCAGAGGGCACGGTCACGATCTTGCGCCGTACGACACGTACCATGAGGTCCGTGGGCTGCGTTGGCCCGTCGTCAACGGTCAGGAGACAAGGTGGCGCTATCGCGAAGGATACGATCCTTATGTTAAGCCGGGCGAAGGGGTGAATTTCTATGGCCAACCCGACGGAAGGGCGGTGATCCTTGCCGTGCCTTACGAGCCGCCTGCGGAATCTCCTGATGAGGAGTTCGACTTTTGGCTGGTGACCGGTCGCGTGCTCGAACATTGGCATTCCGGATCGATGACGATGCGGGTGCCAGAACTGTACCGGGCGTTTCCCGGTGCCCGCTGTTTCATGAATGCGGAGGATGCCCGTAAACGTGGCATCAACCAGGGAGCAGAAGTGCGGATTGTCTCGCGGCGGGGCGAAATTCGTTCCCGTATCGACATCCGCGGCAGGAACCGGATGCCTTCGGGTGTCATTTTCGTGCCTTGGTTCGACGCCAGCCAATTGATCAACAAGGTAACCCTCGACGCCACCGATCCTATCTCCAAACAGGCGGATTTCAAAAAATGCGCGGTCAAGATTCTCCCCGTCGCCATTTGAGGCGGCCAGAATGGATTGTAGTCGCTGCAGGCATATCGGTGTTTGTGACCACCGCCGCGATTGGTCAGGTTGTGACGCAAACGGTGCCACAGCTCGAAGGCCCCACGCCGTCCATGGAAACCGGTCCCGCTGCCGTGCTGCCGAAATGGATCATCGACGACCAGCGCAAGATGCGGGCATATCCCGACCAACCACCGATCATCCCGCATTCGATAGAGGGTTACGAGCTGTCGGTGAATGCGAACCGATGTCTCTCGTGTCACAAGCGCGAATTCACACAGGATTCAGGCGCACCGATGATTAGCGTAACACACTACATGACACGCGACGGCCAGATGATCGCGGACGTGTCGCCGCGTAGGTACTTCTGTACCGCCTGTCACGTTCCGCAGGCGAATACACCACCATTGGTGCGCAACACGTTCAAGGACATGAGCGAATTGGGCTTCAAGCCCGCAGGAAGCGAGTGAGGCATGATCGCGTGGATCAGGAAAGCTATTCTTTGGGCTTGGCGGATCATGGCGACGCCTGCCGGTACGATTGGTCTCGGCTTCCTAACGCTCGGCGGCTTCGTTGGTGGCGTCATGTTCTGGGGCGCGTTCAACACGGCGTTGGAAATAACCAACACCGAAAAATTCTGCACCTCCTGTCATGAGATGCACGACAACGTCTACCAGGAGCTGAGCCGCACCATCCACTTCTCCAACCGCTCAGGCGTGCGAGCAACCTGTCCGGATTGTCATGTACCCCATCAATGGACAGACAAGATCGCCCGCAAGATGCAGGCCTCGAAGGAGGTGTGGGGCAAGATATTTGGCACCATCGACACCCGTCCCAAGTTTCTTGCAATGCGCCTGGAGCTTGCAGAGCATGAATGGGCTCGCATGAAGGCAAATGACAGCCTAGAGTGCCGCAATTGCCATTCCTCGGTTGCCATGGATTTGCAGAAGCAGACACAACGCGCGGCGGAAATCCACACTAAATATCTTCTTCCGGGCAAAGCGACCTGCATCGACTGCCACAAGGGGATTGCACACGAACTCCCCAACATGGACGGAATCGATCCGGGGTGGAAAATGCCGAAAGAGTTGGAAGGTAAGAAAATGGCTGCAGAATCGCCCGTCGACGAACTTCAACGAGCCATTGCCGACTATCATCACGTTTCAGAGCAGTAGGAGTTGCTGCAAGTCCATCCTACCCTGTTCGTTTCCTTTAAGGGGAAGAGGCTGACCATCACGGTTTAGGACCGTAAGGGCCACAAGCGGCGAAATCCAATTCGCGCCCACAAGCGGAAGCTGGTAGCTGTCACTACCGTGCGGCGCTTTTGTGCGCATCGCACTGCCGATTCAACGAGCGGACATCGTTAAGCCTTCATTAACCATATTTCGAAACAATAGGTTAACTGCACCAATGACTCAGCCGGTGCTGAAAAGAGCGATGTTCGTGCTCGCCGCCATCTTGCCGGAGACCGACAATGCCAGTTATCACATTTGCGAATACCAAAGGTGGCGCGGGGAAGACGACTGCAGTTTTGCTGTTGTCCACGGAACTGGCGCGACGCGGTTATCGCGTTACCATTCTCGACGCAGATCCGCAGCACTGGATTTCGCACTGGTACGAAATCTCGGGCCATGTGCCAAACATCTCCGTTATCGATTTCGTGACCAGCGCATCCTTGCCCGTGCATCTTTCCGAGAATAGTGCGACGGATTACTTCATTCTCGATCTGCCCGGCGCTCGTACGCCGTTGCTGGCAACGGCTCTCGGTCTCTCCGATCATGTGCTCATTCCGATCCAAGGCTGTGCGATGGATGCGCGAGGCGGGGCGCAGGTGCTGGAGTTGCTGCAATATCTGGAGCAGCGGGCCGGCATTCACATCAATCATTCCGTCGTTCTGACCCGCGTGAATTCGATGGTAACCACCAGGGCGTTGCAGGTGGTGAAAACGCTGCTGTCCGAGCGTAGTGTCACGGTTCTCGAAACGCCGATCATCGAACGCTCGGCCTTCCGCGATATTTTCGATTGTGGCGGATCGCTCTATACGATGGATCCAAACCGGGTCAGCAATCTCGACAAGGCTCAGGAAAACGCCCGTGCTTTTGCCGAGGAAATGATGCGGCTTGTGCCGGCGCGGCTGACGGCTTCGGCCCGCAGCGTCGGCCATGAGGCGATCCGCAGCGCGGCCTAACAAGCGTTCTTAATAGAAAGGCCGCCGGATGGCACATCCGGCGGCCTTTCTATTTGTTCCAAGTGCGATCAATCGACGAATTCGACGACCACGCCGGGCTTGACCATCTTGGCGAGTTCGGTCGCATCCCAGTTGGTCAGGCGCACGCAACCATGGCTCTGCGACTTGCCGATCTTCGAAGGATCGGGGGTGCCGTGAATGCCGTAGGTCGGCTTCGACAGTGCCATCCAGACGACACCGACCGGGCCGTTGGGGCCAGGCGGAATGTCGAGGATCTTGTCGTTGGCGCCCTGCTTGAAGTTGATCTTCGGATTGTATGTGTAGCCCGGATTGAAGGCGACGCGTTCGACCGTGACCGTGCCGGAGGGCGAGGGCGTATCAGTCGAGCCGATGCTGGCAGGGTAGGCGGCAATCAGGGTGCCGCTGGCATCATAGGCAAAAACCTGCTTGCGGCCCTTGTCGGCGAGAATTTTTGCGACGGTGCCGGTTTTGCCCGGACCGGTATTCACCACTTTGACCGTGGTGCCGGGAACGGTGAAGTCAACGCCGGGATTGAGTTCTTTCAGATAGCCTTCGTCCATATGAAAACGTTCGGCCAGCATTTCCGTGGTCGAGGTATAGCCGAGCGACGGCATCTGCGCCTTTGCGGCGTAGTCTTCAGGGATCGATGCGACATACGGGCCGGCGGCATCCGCAGGCGTGATCGTGTAGTTTTCGATCGGCATGCCGCCCGACAGGCGCAGTTGCTCGAGGATCGAATCGGTATCGTTGGGGTTCAGCGTCTGGCCGGTCATCTGCTGGTACGCATAGATCGCCTTGGTGACATTGGCACCCATGCGGCCATCGATCGCGCCCGGCGAAATGCCTTGGCGAGAGAGGAAGACCTCAAGCGCGGTGATCTCCAATTTCGACTTGCCCTTTAGCGTGATGACGGGCTCGGCCGGCGGCTTGCGCTCGATGCCAGGCGTCTGCTCCTGGGGATCGATCGACGCATAGTCGTTGCTGTTCGGATTCGGTTGGGACTGATCCTGTCCTTGCTGGATTTGGCCGTTCACGTCCGGCAATGCTTGATTGTCGAGCGGCTCGCGCTGGATATCGCCGTCGCGCGGAATGCCGCTGGTGACAACGCCGCGATCCTGCTGTTGGCCATAGCCGTCGTCTGTGTAGCCGCCATTATTCCCGTAGTCATCGCCGCGATATTGGCGATAGTCGCGGTAGCCGCCATTGTCGGAAAGCTGCGTGTCGCCATATCGGTTGCCGTTACCGTAGCCGTCGTCATTGTAGACTTGGCGCCCCGGCGCGCGCGGGTAATAGGTGCTCGCCCGCATCTCGGTGGCGACGACATTGCCGTAGCGGTCGATCAATACACGATGGCCACGCCCGTCGCGGGCGACGGTCACGACGCTTTGGTCCGGATATTGATCGAGGATTCGTCCGTCGGGGGTCACCAGAATGATATCGTTGTTCCCGTTGCGATAGTACTGTGCCTGCGCATTGGTCAATGCGAGGGCAGATGCCGTGGCCGCGAGGGCCAGAGTAAGGCTGAGTTTCAGGAACCGGTTCACGTCTGTCGAATCCTCGGGTGATGGCTGAGCCGACACACACATGGCAATTTTGACGCCAGTGTGGAATTTAAGATTATCATGCTGAATAAAAGATAAAAATTCGTGTGATCAAGGCGTCAAGTTAACGATCGGTAAGACAAACCACCGCTAATTCTTGTCCTGTCCCGTTTTGAGGCCATTTTTGATGAGGCGGCCAATCGGGACCCGACCAGAGAGGATTGGAGGGATGATGGATTTTGCCGCAGCCAAGGGACCGAAACTGACGCTGGATGAAGGCTCCGTGCTGGATATCGGCGCCTGCATCGTCGACGGCAACAATCTTGCGCCAGGACGCGCCATTCCGGATGATGGTGACCCGCGCATCGATCATTCGCTGGAGGGCTTTCTCTTCACCTGTGGCCCGGATCATATCCGCCATCCGCAACCGATGTCGGGTGCTTTCGAGGGCAAACGCTATCCGCTGCACGGCTCTTTCTCCTCGCATCCCGCCAAAGTCCTGTGGACCCGTTTCGAGGATGGCAATGCGGAGTGCCGCGCCGATATAGATATTGTGACCGCCGAACACCGCACGGCGCGGCTGGAGCGCCATTGGCGCATTGACGGCGCGACGGGCGAAGTTTCGCTCACGGACCGTGTCGTCAACACCACCATCGAGGCGATGCCGGTCTTCCTGATGTATCATATGAATGTCGGCGGCAAATGGTTCGATGACGGCGTTCGCCTCTCCGGCCGGATGCTGGAAAACAGCGGTTTCCCCTGGACCTTCGGCGAGGAGTTGGGCGGCCTTTTCTGTGTGCCGGCGACGGCAAAGGGCGGGGATTGGTCGGAAGTGTGTCTCGGGCCGATCGCCGCCATCGGCGGCAAATCGCTGCGGGTACGATTCGGTACGGATACGCTGCCGTTCCTGCAGGTCTGGCGCAACCAGCGCGCGCCGGCGCATGTCCTCGGCATCGAGCCGGTTTCGCATCGCTTGACATCGCGCGCCGAGCTCCAGGAGGCGGGTGAATTCAATATTCTTCAGCCCGGGGAAGCCCGGAGTTTCGCGCTCAACTTTGCCTTCGTCTGAAGGCCTGAACGGTTGACGCTTGCTTTATGGCGGCGTAGACCATGGCCCTCGGTTTCACAGAGGAAATGAACCATGGATATCCGCCCGATCGATGACGAATACTCCGTTTCCGGCCAGATCACCCTGGAGGATCTCGATCAGATCAAGGCCATGGGTTTCAACTCAATCGTCTGCCACCGCCCGGACAATGAGAGCCCGGATCAGACACCGTTTTCCGCCATTGAAGCTCGCGCTAAGGAGCTGGGCCTCGAAATCGCGCATGTGCCCGTTGGACCGATGGGCGTGACTGAAGAGGCCGTGCAGGGCATGGTCGACGCGCTCGACGAATTTCCACGGCCGATGCTCGGCTACTGCCGCTCCGGAGCGCGCTCGACCGCGATCTATCAGAAGACGCATCACATCCGCGGCTGAGCGACGACTTCCAAACATACAAGAGATTGAGGGCGTTGCCGGTGGGCAGCGCCCGGTTTGTTACCCGTCACCGGACAACATCAGGAGAAAACCATGAGCATCAAGCGTATCGACGTCGGAGCCCGCATGAGCGGCGCTGTCATCCACGGCAACACTGTTTACCTCGCTGGTCAGGTTGGTGAAGGCGAAAGCGTCACGGATCAATGCAAGTCGGCACTGGCCGAAGTCGATCGCCTGCTCGCTGCCGCCGGCAGCAACAAGTCGAAGATCCTGCAGACGCTGATCTATCTCTCTGACATTTCCTATTTCGCCGAAATGAACGCCGCCTGGGAAGCCTGGATCGATCCAGCCAACACGCCGGCCCGCGCCACCAGCGAGGCCAAGCTCGCTGCACCGAAATACAAGGTCGAGTTCATCGTCACCGCCGCGATCGACTGATCTGATCCGACGTGTTTTGCAAGGCCGGTGAGCTCGCACTCACCGGCTTTTTGCTTGCGAAATTTCCGTCAAAGTGCGTGACGGCGTGATCGCCTCGGGATCGAGCACGATCTCGATGATTGCCGGCTTGCCGCTGGCGCGCGCGCGTTCAAAGGCAGGGCCGAATTCCTCGGTGGTCTTCACCGTTTCGCCATGGCCGCCGTAAGCGCGGGCAAAGGCCGCAAAATCCGGATTGTTCAGCGCCGTGGCGCTGACGCGGCCGGGATATTCCCGCTCCTGATGCATGCGGATGGTGCCGTACATGCCGTTATTGATCACCAGCGCGATCAAGGGCAGGTGATATTGCACGGCGGTCGCGAATTCCTGGCCGTGCATCATGAAACAGCCATCGCCGGCAAAGCAGATCACTTCGCGCTCGGGAAAGAGCTGCTTGGCGGCAACCGCCGCCGGCAAGCCATAACCCATCGAACCCGACGCAGGCCCGGCCTGGGTGTTGAAGCGACGAAAACGGTGAAAGCGGTGCAGCCAGGTGGCATAGTTGCCGGCGCCGTTGGTAAAGATCGTATCCTGCGCGGTATTGGCCTCTATCCAGTCCATGATGCGGCCCATATGCACGGCGCCGGGGCTCTTTTCCGGCGTCTTCGACCAGGCGAGATAAGCGGCGTGCATGCGCGCCGTCCGCTCTGCCCAACGCGGGTCTGCGGGCGCTTCCAGATCGGCGAGTGCCGCCACGAAATCGGCGGGGCTGGCGCAGATCGCCAGATCCGGGCGGTAAACGCGGCCGAGCTCAGATGGATCGGGATAAATGTGGATAAGCTGTTGCTGAGGGTAGGGGATGTCCATCAGCGTATAGCTGGAGGACGGCATTTCCGAGAAACGGCCACCGAGCAAGATCAGGAGGTCAGCTTCCTTGATCTCCTTTGCCAGCGCCGGATTGATGCCGATGCCGACATCGCCAGCGTAATTCGGATGCAGATGATCAAACAGCATCTGCCGGCGGAAGGAGCAGCCGACCGGCAGCTTGAAGCGTTCGGCAAAGCTTCTGAGATCGGCAACCGCATCCTCGTCCCAACGCGTGCCGCCGAGGATGACCATCGGTCGCTCGGCTGCGATCAGGCGCAGATAGAGATCGTCGATCTGGTTGCGGCCGGGATAGGCTGCCACCGGCATATAGTGCTTGGCATGCGGGGCTTCGACCTCGTCGCGCAGCATGTCCTCGGGCAGGGTCAGCACCACCGGGCCGGGCCGGCCTGATGTCGCAACGGCGAAGGCGCGGGTGACAAATTCCGGAATGCGGGCGGCGTCATCGATCTCACCGACCCATTTGGCGAATTCGGTGAAAGCGCGGCGGAATTCGACTTCCTGGAAGGCCTCGCGCTCGCGGGCATCACGCTGCACCTGGCCGATGAAAAGGATCATCGGGATCGAATCCTGTCGCGCGATATGAAGGCCGGCAGAAGCGTTGGTTGCCCCAGGGCCACGGGTAACCATGCAGATGCCGGGTTCGCCCGTCAGACGGCCCCAAGCGTCCGCCATCATCGCCGCACCGCCCTCCTGGCGGCAGACGAGCACGTCGATATCGCTGTCATGCAGCGCATCGAGCACGGCAAGAAAGCTTTCGCCGGGAACGCAGGAGATGCGTCGGACGCCGTTTGCCTTCAGTGCTTCGACGATGAGCTGGCCGCCGGTGCGTTTCATAGTTTTGCCTTTCCTTCCAGTTCCGCCAATTCGGCCAGAACCTCCTCCTGATGCTCGCCAAGACGCGGGCTCGGCCGCGTATACGTCAACGGCGTTTCCGACAAGACGACCGGCGTGCGCACGCTCGGGATGACGGTGCCGGCGGCATCCTCGAGATCGATCCGCAGGCCACGAGCCTGGATCTGCGGATCGGCGAACATGTCTTCGATCGTATTGATCGCGCCGGCCGGCACGGCATTGTCCTCGCAGGCTTTCATCAGATCCGCCTTCTTCCAGGAAAGCGTTTTTGCAGAGATGACAGCGCGGACATCGTGGCGATGGGCGACGCGGGCCTTGTTGGTTGCATAGCGCTCATCATTTGCCTGCGTATCGATGCCGAGGATCGCGCAGAGGCGACGGAATTGTCCGTCATTGCCGACAGCAAGGATCAGATAACCGTCAGCGGTCGGCACAACCTCATAGGGCGAGATATTGGGATGGGCATTTCCGAGGCGTGTGGGAGCCTTGCCTGAGATCAGATAGTTCATGTTCTGATTGGCGAGCACGGCGGATTGGACATCAAGCAGCGCCATGTCGACAAGCTGGCCTTCACCGGTCTTCAGCGCGTGGATCAATGCCGCTTCGATCGCGGAGACCGCATAGATGCCGGTAAAGATATCGGCGATCGCGACGCCTGCCTTCATCGGCTGCCCGTCAGGCTCGCCGGTGATCGACATGAAGCCGGACATGCCCTGGACAATATAGTCGTAGCCCGCGAGAGCGGCATAGGGACCGGTCTGGCCGAAGCCGGTAATCGAACAATAGACCAATCCGGGATTGATCTTCTTAAGGCTCTCGTAATCGAGCCCGTATTTCACCAGGCCACCAAGTTTGAAATTTTCGATCAGCACGTCGGCGGTCATGACCAGCCGTCGAACGAGAGCCTGGCCTTCCTCAGTCTTGAGATCGGCGATGACGGAGCGTTTGCCGCGATTGGCGGAATGGTAATAGGCGGCCGAAAGGTTTTCCCCATCCTTGCCCTCGACGAAGGGTGGCCCCCATTGGCGCGTGTCGTCACCCCCGTCCGGGTTCTCCACCTTGATGACATCGGCGCCGAGATCGGCCAGCATTTGTCCCGCCCAGGGGCCGGCAAGAACGCGGGCCAATTCGATGACGCGAATGCCGGAAAGGGGCGGTTTCTTGGTCTTATGATCGGTCATGTCGGTCCAGAGGGCGGCTAGGGCGCGAAAGTGGTCTCAGATGTATCGGATACGGGCTTGGAAGCAAAGCGTCGCTCGCGCCAGAGGATATAGAGGCCGGAGGCGATGATGATAAAAATACCGACCCATTTGATCAGATCCGGGAAGTTGTCGAAGACCAGCCAACCGAAGATCGTCGCGGAGACGATCTCGAAATATTGCAGCGGCGCCAGTGTCGATGCCGGGGCTGCGCGATAGGCATGGACGGTGAGAACGCCGGCGACCGCGGCGGTGACGCCGACACCAAGAAGATAGAGCATCGCGGTGCCATCGGGCATGACGGAATCGATGACTGGCGAGCCAGTGCCGTGGCCGATCGCGAGCAGAACGAGGCAGATCGCCATACCCCAGACACCGGTCTGGAACTGCATCGGCCAGGCATCCTCACTATGCGAGACGACGCGCGTGATCATCACATAGACGGCGATGCAGAGTGCGGTGACGACAGGTAGCAGAGCCACGAAGCCGACCTCCTCGAAACTCGGCTGAATGATCAGCATAGCGCCGAAGAAGCCGACAGCGCAGGCCGTATAACGTCGCCAACCGATCGTCTCCTTCAGGAAGATGCTGCTGAGGATGGTCAGCATGATCGGCTCCACGAAGAAAATGGCGATGGCGTCGGCTACCTCCATGACCTGCAGGGTTGTGACGAAGGAGACCATCGACAACGTCAACACGCCGGCGCGAATAGCATGTACTCCGCTGCGGCGCAGCGACCATGAGCCCCATTGGCCGCGCAAGGCCATCATCGGCAACGCGAAGAGCCACTGGAGGATGAAGCGGGCGGCGGTGACCTCCGCCGGCGGAACAGTGACGGCGGCGAGCTTCGAGAAGATGTCGATGATCGGCGACAGGACGACCGACAGGAACATCATCATCAAGCCGAATGTCAGCTCCGACTGACGCAAACGGGGCAGGGAACCGCCGATGGCATTCATTCTAACTTTCCTTTGGGATCAGGCTCTTGCCGTCACTTGCTGACACCAGTCCGAAAAATCCGAAATGGCTGCGGCCGCGCCGATCTCGTTCAGCGTTTCATGCCGCATGTCCTGATAGATGGACATGGTGATATGTGAGAATCCGGCCTTTTTCAAATGGTTTGACAGCCAGGAAATCGCTTTTCCATTGTTCGTCGCCGGGTCATGCCCACCGCCGATGAGGTGGATCGGCATCTCGCGCCGAAGCCGATCGAGATGGGCTTTTTGTGGTGCGCGGAAGGTCAGTTCGAAAATGTCCAGCCACAGCGAGACCGAGGCATCGAAGCCGCAGAGCGGATCGGCGATGTACTTATCCACCTCCGCAGGAATGCGCGACAGCCAATCGAATTTAGTGCGGCGGTTCGCGATCGATTGGCCCCAGGCGTCAAATGTCAGCTTCGGCAGCAGCCCGCTCGGTACGTCCGAACCTTTCAGCATGCGTTCCGCCTTCAGGATGACCTGCGCCGCGCGCCCGGAAAGGCCGGGGTTGAAGTTCGAGTTCCAAACCGTGACCGCATCGAATTTATCGGGATGCGTCACCGCCACGTTGAGGCTGATCAGGCCGCCCATGGAATGGCCGAAGAGGATGACCGGCAGGCCGGGATGGGCGGCGGCGGCAAGCTCGCGCATTGCCAGCACATCGGCAATAACCTGCCCGATACCATCTCTCCGGGCAAAGCGGCCGATCGGCGCGTCCGCAGCGATCGTCTCTCCGTGGCCGCGGTGATCATGGGCGTAGACATGATAGCCGTGTGCCACCATGGCTTCGGCGAAATGCTCGTAGCGACGGGAATGTTCGGCAAGGCCGTGGCTGATGAGAAGCACGCCACGCGCGCCGCCCTGTGCCGGCGAATGATGATAGGCGAGTGTCGCGCCCGTCGGACTATCCAGATGCCTCGTTTCGGCAAACATGCGCGTTTCCTCCCCATGCCGGACGAAAGGTCATTGCCGGCAGGATTGCAATGGAGGGTAGGTGAAGCTCACAGAAATAAATCTCCGCGACGTTTGCGATTCAGGGTTGCGTCCAGCCAATCAAGCTGCTTATTTGTTCTCATATTGTTCTGTTTGGAGGCGTGGAATGAGGCATTGGCTTCAGGGGTTTGCAGTTGCGGTTCTGGCCGCGATGGTGATGTCGACGAGTGTGATGGCGCAGGAGAATAGCCGGGGTCGGACGCGATTTATTCTGGCGGCAAGTTGGGAGCCGGCTTTCTGCGCGACGAACCAAAAGAAGGCAGAGTGCCGAAATCAGTCACCGAATGACTTTGATGCCAAGAATTTTTCCCTGCACGGTCTTTGGCCGATGCGGCAGGAATATTGCGATGTTTCCGATGATCTGAAGCAGTCCGATCGCAGTAGCGACTGGAAAGACTTGCCGGCTGTTCAATTGTCCGCGCAAACCAAGGCTGCGCTGGACAAAGTCATGCCCGGCACTCAATCCGGTCTGGAGCGGCATGAGTGGATCAGACACGGCACTTGCACCAAGCTCAGCGCTGATGATTATTTCGGGGCTGCGATCGGTTTGATCAATGAACTCAATGCTTCTGCCGTGCGCGATCTTTTTGCGCAGAATATCGGCAAGACACTCGACGCCGAAACCATCAAGGCCGCTTTCGACAAGAGCTTTGGCGAAGGCGCCAGCGATCGCGTGAAGATGAGCTGCCGCCGGGTCGGCAAGGTGCGCGTGATCTCGGAACTGACGATCGGTCTGTCGGAGGATGCCATCCGGCCATCGCAAGACGGCGAGCCGCGGCTCGAGCAACTGATCCAGAACGCCGGCAGCACATCATTCGGCTGCGATCAAGGCGTGGTGGACGCGGCAGGTTTCTGAGATCCAGCGACGGTTCGGCGCGGATAAATGCCCTCGGACAAGGTTTCGCCGTTGCCCGAGGGCGGGGTTTCGCCTACATAGCGGCACAATTCGCAATGTTATCCGCCCGTGGAGCAACCCAAGCTATGGCACGTCAGTTCATCTATCATATGGCCGGTCTGAATAAGGCCTATGGCGCCAAAAAGATCCTGGAAAATATTCATCTCTCCTTTTATCCCGACGCCAAGATCGGCATTCTCGGCCCGAACGGCGCCGGTAAGTCGACCGTCTTGCGCATCATGGCCGGCCTCGACAAGGAATATACCGGTGAGGCC
Organism: Rhizobium sp. BK313; assembly: GCF_014193655.1. Taxonomy (GTDB): domain Bacteria; phylum Pseudomonadota; class Alphaproteobacteria; order Rhizobiales; family Rhizobiaceae; genus Rhizobium. The sequence goes on from NZ_JACHZQ010000001.1 coordinate 650,139, forward strand.
TGGCTGGCTGAAGGCGCCACGATCGGCTACCTACCGCAGGAGCCGCAGCTCGATCCAGCCAAGACCGCGCTCGAGAACGTCATGGAAGGCGTCGCCAAGAAAACCGAGATCCTCAATCGCTACAACGAATTGATGATGAACTATTCCGACGAGACGGCGGAAGAGGGCGCCAAGCTCCAGGATATCATCGACAGCCAGAACCTTTGGGACCTCGAAAGCCAGGTGGAAATGGCGATGGACGCGCTTCGCTGCCCTCCGGGCGATGCCGACGTCACCAACCTCTCCGGCGGCGAACGCCGTCGTTTGGCGCTGTGCAAGTTGCTTCTGTCGCAGCCGGATGTTCTGCTGCTCGACGAACCGACCAACCATCTCGACGCGGAAACGATCGCCTGGCTGGAAAAGCACCTGCGTGCCTATCCGGGTGCGGTGCTGATGGTCACCCACGACCGTTACTTCCTCGATAACGTCACCGGCTGGATCCTCGAACTGGACCGCGGCCGCGGCATTCCCTACGAGGGCAACTACTCTGCCTATCTGCAGGCAAAGGCGAAGCGTATGCTGCAGGAAGGCCGCGAAGAGGCGAGCCGCCAGAAAGCTCTTGCCCGCGAACAGGAATGGATCGCTTCCAGCCCGAAGGCACGGCAGGCGAAATCCAAGGCCCGTATCCGTGCCTATGACCAGTTGGTCGACGCTGCCGAAAATCAGCGTCCCGGCGACGCGCAGATCATCATCCCGGTTGGCGAACGCCTCGGCCAGGTGGTGATCGAAATGGAAGGCATTACCAAGGGATATAGTGATCGTGTCTTGATCGAAGACTTGTCGCTGAAATTGCCGCCGGGTGGTATCGTCGGCGTCATCGGCCCGAACGGCGCCGGCAAGACGACGCTTTTCCGGATGATCACCGGCCAGGAAACGCCGGATAGCGGCTCCATCCGCATCGGTGACACGGTTCATCTCGGTTACGTCGACCAGAGCCGTGATGCGCTTGACGGCAACAAGACCGTTTGGGAGGAAATTTCTGGCGGCGCCGAAGTCATCAAACTCGGAAAATATGAAATGAACTCCAGAGCTTATTGCTCGACGTTCAATTTCAAGGGTGGCGACCAGCAGCAGAAGGTCGGCAACCTTTCCGGCGGCCAGCGCAACCGCGTGCACCTTGCCAAGATGCTGAAGGCCGGCGGTAATGTCCTGCTGCTCGACGAACCAACCAACGACCTCGACACCGAAACGCTCGGTGCGCTTGAGGTTGCGCTTGAAAACTTCGCGGGCTGCGCCGTGATCATCAGCCACGATCGCATGTTCCTCGACCGCCTGGCGACGCATATCCTCGCCTTTGAAGGCGACAGCCATGTTGAATGGTTCGAAGGTAACTTCGAAGACTACGAACAGGACAAGATGCGCCGCCTCGGCGTCGAAAGCATCAATCCGAGCCGCGTGACCTACAAGCGGCTGACGCGTTAAGTTCACGGATTTCGGTCTATCGAGAACCCCGGCTCGTCCGGGGTTTTTCTTTGTCTTCACACAGGATGCGCATATTCTCCCGCCGACAGAAACTAACAGATTTCCGACGTCGAATTCTCTTACGAACCAATTCGCTCTTGCAGAGCGCGAGCAAATCACATAAAGATATCTTTATATCTTGATTGGGTGGTGGATGACGGATCTGGTGAAATTCGGTTTGGACGATCTGGTGGATGTGCTGAAGGCGGCAGGCGAACCCACGCGGCTGCGTCTGCTGGCGCTTCTTGCTGCCGGCGATCTCACCGTCACCGATCTTACCGAAATTCTCGGCCAGTCACAGCCCCGTATTTCGCGGCATCTGAAGCTGCTCGGCGAGGCCGGCCTGATTGATCGCTATCAGGAGGGCGCCTGGGCCTATTTCCGTCTGAAGCAGGAGGGCAAGGCCGTCATCCTCGTGCGTACGCTTCTCCGGCACGCGGCCGAAAATGATCCTGTATTGTTGCGCGACGGTGAACGCCTTTCCGCCGTCAAGCGTATTCGTGCCGAGCGGGCGCAAGCCTATTTCAGCCGCAATGCAGCCGAATGGGACGAACTGCGCCGCCTGCACGTGGCCGACGAGGATGTCGATAAGGCCTTGATTGAGTTGATAGGCCCGCAGCAGATAGATTCTTTTCTCGATCTCGGCACCGGTACGGGCCGGATGCTGCAATTGTTGGCGGGCCATTATCGCCGCGCAGTCGGTATCGACGCCAGCCGCGACATGCTGGCCGTGGCGCGCGCCAATCTCGATCGATCGAACATTACCGCCGCTTCGGTGCGGCATGGCGACATCTTCAATCTGCCGCTCGAGGCGCAGGATTTCGATCTGATCACCATCCATCAGGTGCTGCATTTCCTCGACCAGCCGGAGATCGCCATCAACGAGGCGGCGCGAATGCTCAGGCCCGGCGGCCGGCTGGTGATCATCGATCTCGCCCCGCATGGGCTGGAGTATCTACGCGATGAACATGCGCATCTGAGACTCGGTTTCTCGCATCAGACCATATCGGAATGGCTGAAACTGGCGGGGCTCGATGTCGAGCAGGTGCTGGACCTTCATTCGGGGAGGGAGGGCGGTCAAGCGCTGACGGTCACGATCTGGCTGGCGCGCGACCCGCGGCTGCTGATTGCTGCCGGGCAGGACCGCCAGTCGTCCCCTGTTCTTGCCGGGAGAGCTTGATATGTCTTCAAAGACTGAAAACGGCCAGCGTGGCATCCGCATTTCCTTCGAATTCTTCCCACCGAAATCGGAAGAGGCCGAGGCGCAATTGTGGAACACGGTCGCAGATTTGACCGAGTGGCAACCGGAGTTCGTCTCCGTTACCTACGGCGCCGGCGGTTCGACGAAGGCGCCGACATTGTCCGCCGTGCGCCGGATGATTCACGAAACACCGTTCACGACCGCTTCGCATCTGACTTGCGTGGGCGCAACGCGCGAGGATACGCATCGCGTCATTGACGATTTCCTCGCCGCTGGGGTCCGCCGGTTCGTGGCGTTGCGTGGTGACCCACCCGGTGGCGTCGGCTCTGCTTACCAGCCGCATCCCGGCGGCTATGCCAATGCCGCCGAACTGGTATCGGCATTGCGCGAACGTGGTGATTTCGATATTTCCGTGTCGGCCTATCCGGAAAAGCATCCGGAAAGCCGGGACACTGCCGCCGATATCGACATGCTGAAGCGCAAGGCCGATAATGGCGCCAACCGGGCCTTGACCCAATTCTTCTTCGACAATGATGCCTTTGAACGCTATCACGACCGCGTTCGCGCTGTCGGCGTCAAGATTCCCGTCGTGCCCGGTATCATGCCGATACAGAACCTGACGCAGTTGAAGCGCTTTGCCGGCGCCTGCGGCACCAGCATCCCTTCCTGGCTGGACGAGCGTTTTGACGGCCTCGACGAGCTTGCCGATAAGCGGGCGAGCGTTGCCGCGGATGTCGCCGCGGAGCAGATCGAAGACCTGGTTCGTCGCGGCATCCATGAGTTTCATCTCTACACAATGAATCGCTCGCCGCTCGTCTCAGCGGTTCTCGAACGGTTGGGCATCCGGCGCAAGGCGGATGCACGCGCCGGCGCTGCAGCCTGACAAAGCTGGCATGCGAACATGAAAAAGCACATGCCGATTTCCGGCATGCGCTTTTTAAAGGGAATAGGTTGTTTTGTTAGCTTTCAGGAGTACGGCTGCCTGCGTTGTTCGTTACTTCGTCAGATGAAAAGCATCGTCACCACGAATACGAACGCTGCACTGACCACTAGGACGTTGATGGATCGCGTCAATCCCATGTCTTCCTCCTCAGTCAACTGTTAAAGTCTATGTCGGAAATGTGTCGCTTGGAAAGCGAATTCGATGCTGCGTCGCGGTAGGTTACGCAGGTTTTGAGTCGTGATAATCCAGTAAGTTGTTGTTATTTATGGAAAATTTTGAATGGCGCGCCATTCACGAAATTTAATGTAGCGTTAATTTAGCTGTGAATAAGATTAAGGCGGATGTCTTCCGCTGAACCACGAATCGTGCCGTTTGCGATTCGCAGGCTGGTCAGGCAGACTGTTGCTTGAGCTAGAGGCCACTCGTTCTCGCGTTCGGTCGCATGCGCGCATAAATCCGCCCGTCGAGAATGAGCAGGCCGGCGCTGATCAGCAGCATGCCGGCGATTTCGGCGATGCCCAGTCGCTCGCCCAAAAAGAGAGAGCCGAGCAGGATGGCGCTCGGCGGTACGAGCAGGGTCACCAGCGAGGCGTTGGTGGCGCCAGCAAGCGCCATGATGCGAAAATAGAGGATATAGGCGAAGGCGGTCGACAATAGTGCCATTCCGAGAATGGCGGCGAGCGCGCTGGCCGGCGGTGTTGCCAAGGTCCAGGGTTGATCAAGCAAAAGGGCCACCGGTAGCATGAGAGCCGCGGAGCCGGTCAATTGACCTGCCGCAATAACAGGTGGCGCCATGCCTTTGAAACGTTTGGCGTAGATCGCGGCGAAGCCATAGGAAACCGCAGCGAGAATCGGCAGCAGCAGCGCCCAGAGCGGAACCTCGGCGCGGCTTGTCATGCTTGGGCCGAGCAGCACGATTGTGCCGACGAACCCTGTCAGGCAACCGGCGAGTTTGGCTGATGTCAACCGCTCGTCGGTGGTGAAGTGGTTGCCGATCAATACGGTCCAGATCGGCGTCGTCGCGTTCAGGATGATGCGAGCCCAGCGCCCATGTGCGTTTGGCCGACGAAGATCAGCGCATGCGGCACGGCGTTGTTAATCAGGCCCAGCAACAGGAACTGCCGCCAATGTGCTCGCAGCAAATCGTAGATTCCGAAACGGCCGGCGATGTAGGCGTGCAGCGCTACTGCCGCCAGAGACAAGCGGAGGAAAACCAGCGTAAACGGCGGCACATAATGAACGGCGATGCGGGCGAAGAAGAACGAGCCGCCCCAGATCAACCCGAGCACCAGCAGCAGGCTCCAGGTCAATGCGTTCATGCCATTGGTGGTGTTCATCTGGTCTGCCTCCGCCATCGTGGGCTTATCTTGGCGGAAGGAGAGGCGCTTTCCACCCGTTTCTTGCCGAGCCCCGATCAGATGCCGAAAAGTCACCGGATAATTGTCGGTTCCACAAAACAAAAAGGCGGCCAGTGGCCGCCTTTCGTAGCAGAGCAGTAGCGGTTAGAGCGCGTTCAGCAGTGACTGCGTCGCCCAACCGTCGGCGGGAAGGCCGAGGCGAAACTGTTCCTTCTGGACGGCGACGCGTGTACCCGAGCCGAGAATGCCGTCGATCTTGCCGACATCGTAGCCCCGTGCCGTGAGCTTGGTCTGAAGCGCCTTCATATCGACGTCGTTCAGGCCCGCTTCCGGTGTGCCCTTGTTGTAGGTCGGAGCACCGCTGAAGCGCGTGGCGAAATAGGCCGCGGACGTCGTGTAGATGAACGACTGGTTCCATCCGAGATAGGCGTTGTAATTCGGATATGTCAGGAAAGCCGGGCCCTTGCGGCCCTGCGGCAGTATGAGGGCGGCCGGAAGCGAGCCGAAACTCGTGTTGCCGTCGCGCGGCTTGACGCCGAGCTGGAACCAGTCGGCCGCCGTGAGCGTGCCCCCAATGCCGGATTTCTCCCAGGGCAGATTATCCGGCACCGTGACCTCCTGCAGCCAAGGCTGACCGCGCTGGAAGCCGAGATGCTGGATAAATCTTGCCGTGGTCAGAATGACGTCGGGTGCGCTTGTCTTCAAATTGACGTGACCGTCGCCATCGCCATCGGTGCCGTAGGCAATGATATCGGGAGGCAGCATCTGCGTCTGACCGATTTCGCCGGCCCATGCGCCTGTCGTTGTTGCCGGGTCGACATCTCCACGCTGCACTAATTCGATCAGCGCGATCAGGCGCGGACGAAAGAAGTCCGGCCGGCGGCAGTCATGTGCGAGGGTGACCAAGGCGTTGCGGGTGTTGAAATTGCCCTGAACGGCGCCGAAGTCGGTTTCCATGGCCCAGAAGGCTGTGATGACGCCGGGAGGTACGCCGTAATCCTGCTCGGCCTTGGCGAAGACGTCGGCATACTGCTTCATCTTCTGGCGACCGATATCCAGGCGGGCCTGGCTGACAGTGCGCTGCGAGAATTCGAGAAAGGTCTGGCGGAATACGCCCTGGCCGCGGTCCATGGAGAGGACTTTCTGGTCGATCTGCGCACCGGCGAGGGTCTTGTCCGCGGCAGCAGCATCCGCGCCGGCAGCGATCGCATCGGCTTTGACGCCGGCTAGAAAGGAAGACAGGTCCCCGCCACAGGCCACTTGTGGGGCATTGGTTCCACCTGCATTCGGCGCCGCGGCAGGAGTCGCGTTCTGCGCCATTGCCACACTCGCCATGGCTGAAGCGAAGACCAACGCGAGTGCGCTGCGTCTGATGGTATAGGGGGCCATAGGCGATCCTTTTTGCTGACAGAATAAGGTCGCTTTCACAGAAGATTGTGACAGAAGCAAGAGAGAAATTCAGGCAGTCTCAAGAATTTCCCTGCTTCTGTACTGCCGCCACCCAGTTGTGCCAATTCTGTTCAGAACCGGCGAAGACATTGATATCCGTCGGTCCTTTTATACCAGGGATAAGCCCGGTGGATGTATACTGCCAAAAAGCCCAGCTGCGGTCGGCATAGATCTCCTTGGGATGCTTTGCGACCGACCGGACCCAGAACTGATAATCCTTGAAGTAACCGACAAGATTTTCACGATGGAAGTCGACCGAGGTATAGATGATCGGGCGCTTGCCGTAGTAGGCTTGAAGGCGATCCATGAAGCGCTTGATTTCCGTCCGCACCGTTTCCGGGTCCGGTCTGGTACGGCAGGTCGGGGAGCCGGGGTTCCACTCGACGTCGAGCACTGGCGGCAGCATCATCGCGTTTTTCGGCACATTGCGGATGAACCAGTCGGCCTGGTCGTCCGCAGTCGAGCAGAAGTAATAGAAGTGATAGGGTGCGTAGGGAATACCGGCCGTATTGGCCTCCTGCCAGTATTCGCTGAAACGGGGATCGATCCTGTCCTTGCCTTCGGTCGCCTTAATGAAGACGAAGGCGACACCGGAGCTCTTCACCGACTGCCAGTTGATGTCACCTTGGTATTTCGAGATATCGATACCGTGGATAGGGCGGCGTTCTGGATGGTCGCGACCGAAGTCCTGCGGCTTCGTATCCTTGAAACGCGGCTTCGCTAGCGACGCGGTCTGGAAGCTGTCATAGCCCATGGTGCAGCTGTTCAGCAGGAGGGCGAGCGGCAGTAAGCATGACAGAAGCCTGCGCATGGATATCCCGTTATGGCGCGAGTAATCTTGCTGCCCCAAGGTTTGGCTTCCGTGATCTGTGGTCCCCAAAAATCCAAAAGAGGCGACGGACCAAGCTGTTGTCAGCCGACCCTGCCACTTTTTCACCATATCAACGTAAAAAATGCGTTATCTTCAAGTAAATTCTTATACTTGGAATGCTGCTTGAGCGAATTTCATGCCGAATTCCACTCTTTTGGCTAGGCGCCGGGCTTAATGACGACGGCTCTCCATGCGTAACCCCGTCCGATCTCTTCGAACATCAGCTTCGCACCACGCGCCTGAACCTGATTCTCCAGCACGGTACGGAGGTCGGCTCGCGGCGTGACGTGAAACTTCTTCAGCCAGCCCTTCAGCATCGTGCGGAACCAGCCAGGCAGGCGCTCCTGCTGGCCGAAATCGACGATATGCAGTTCGCCGCCGGGGTTAACCGCATCGAGCGAGGCATCGATTGCGCTCTTCCAATCGGGGATCATCGACAGAGCGTAGGAGATCATGACGCGGTCGAAACCGTCGACACCGAAATCGGCTGCCGAAAAGGCAGTGGCATCGGCGACGCGGAAGTCCGGCGTCTGCTTCAGGCCACGAAAATTATTGCGGGCCGAGATCAGCATTTCCTGGGAGATGTCCAGGCCGCATAGCCTGGCCGATGGAAAGCGGCGATGCGCAAGCAGCATGTTGCGGCCGGTGCCGCAGCCTACTTCCAGCAGAGAGCCGCCGAAAGGCACGTTGAGGTGCGCGATGGTGCGGTCGCGGCCGAAGAGATAGTATTTGCGGGTCAGGTCGTAGATATGCCGCTGGTAGCGATACATGCCGTCCATCAGTCCGGCATGGTTCTTCGAGTTTGTCTGGAGACCTGTGTCCGCCTGGCTCACGCTTTTTTCCCGTAGATATGGAAGCCACCATAGATCGCCGAGCGGTCGCGGACGTTAAGCTGCTGCGAGCGCTCTTCGAAATAGACCCACTGGTCGCGAATGGCGGGGGAGAGACGGCCTTCGATGATGCTCTTTTCGGCGGCGGTGCGGAAAATGACGCGGGCGCCTTCGCGGGCCGTGCGGGTGATTTCCGCCCAGAGGTCGTTGAGCTGTTCGTCGGTCATCCAATCCTGCGCATCGAGCAGGATATAGCGGTCGCGCGAAGCGGCGGGCTTGGACGCCAAAAGTTCGGTGAAGTTGGCGTGATGTACGTCGACGCGATCGGCATTGGCACGAATGGCGGCGTAGTGCTCGGGCCTCAGATAGGTCGGCAGCGGTCCCTGATGCTGGGCCGCATAGCGCCGTGCGAAGGCCTGCCACGCGAAATAATTGTCACGCATCGGGAAATGGCACGACAGCTTTTCCAGGCGGTGCTTCAGGACGCCCGCGATGGAATCGTCACCGGCAAGGCTTGCAAGTTCGTCGTATTGCTGCGGCGGGATGCCGAGGCCGAAGAGCGAGCTCTTGCGGCCGAGCAGCCAGCGCACCATCGGCTTGTCGAAGATCGGCGCAATCTCGTCGTCGAAAAACTGCCGCTGTTCGCGGACCGTGCGCGCTTCCGTCATCTTGGCGAGACGGACGCCATGGAGGCGTGCCAACACGTGCGCGGCGCCGATGAAGCGTCCGAGCAGGCCCGTCTTGTAAATGTTGCGGTTGAACACGGTAACGCGGCGGCGGCCATACATATCGCGGCCGTCCCAATAGGAAGCGGTTGCCGGATCCAGCCGCGGCGCAATGAACTGGTCATAGGCCTGGCTGTTGGCGCTGACGCCGGGCGTGCCGAAGAAGCGCACCAGATCGGCATGAGCGGGCAGCAGCCGGAAGGCAGCGAGCTTGAGCTTGTTCAGCGCGATGTGATGACGATTGAGGTCGACGACATCGATCGAAGCCGGGTTCTGCGAGAGGTAGGCGAGCATGTTGCAGCCGCCGGAACCGATGGTGACGATACGATGGTGCGGCTGAAGCTCCATCGCCTCCATGTCGATATCTGGATCCTCCCAGATCTGCGGATACACAAGGCCGGAAAACAGCATGCCGAACAGGCGTTCGGAAAAGCCAGCCTTCGACAGGGCTTTGTGTTGCAGAACAGCTTCCTTGACTTTCCGGTTCTTGCGGACACCGGCATCCGGGGCGAATTCCGTCATCTGAGTCTTGTCACCAATTTGTCAGGTTCAGGGCGTGTAACCCGGCAATGCTACAGTCTGATGACGTCGGCTGTTGGTAGACCCAGCCGTAGGACCGTCTCGCTGACATTTGCAGCGCTGTGATGACGATAGGCCTTTCATATTGCAGCGTTTCCTGATTGTCTCCGCATGCTTTCGGAGGGTGTGTGACATGCGTTTGATATCGAGAGTGATCGGGGCTCTTTTTCTTCTGCTGCTGATCATTGTCGCAGGTGGTGCCGTCTGGCTTTCGGTCTCGCCACCGGAATTGCTGAGGGTCGGCGATGGCTACGCCGCCAAAATCGTCTGCTCGAATACCTTTATCGCCAAGCGCGATCCCGAGCAGATATTGGCCAATGATGTGCAGGCACCGGGTAATCCGGCGCTGAAACTCATCCGGGTCTCGGTTAATCGAGAGGATGGGGTGGTAACCGCCCGCTTCTTCGGCATGTTTGCACCAAACTATGCACTCTATCGTGGCGCGCTCGGTTGCACGACGGTGCCCGACGGCGATCTGCCGGCGGCACGCAGCGCAGTCTTCCTCAATAAGGTGAAGGCGGCCAAAAGCGATTCACTTTGGCCGGACGGCGATAAGGTCACGCCGGGTCAGGATGAAACCGGTGTCGCGCTCTCGAAGCTCGTTGCCAATTCCGACTTTGCCGGCCCTGCAATGCGTGCCATCGTTGTCGTCAAGGATGGCCGCATCGTCGCTGAGGCCTATGGCGACGGATTCGACAAGGGCACGCCGTTGATCGGCTGGTCGATGACGAAGACGGTCAATGCCGCCATCATCGGCCGCCTGATGCTTTCCGGCCGCATGTCCTTCGACGATCAGAACCTTTTTCCGCAATGGAGCAACGATGCCCGCAAGAACATCAAGCTCAGCGATCTCCTCGGCATGGAGAGCGGGCTGGCCTTCAATGAAGGATATGGCGCTGTCTCCGACGTGACGCGCATGCTCTATCTCGAGCCGGACTCGACGAGGGTTGCCGCCGACGCGCCTCAAGAGGCCGCGGTCGGCGAACGCTTCAATTATTCCAGCGGTACGGCGACGCTGCTCTCAAGGCTTTGGATGAACAAGCTTCCGAATGAGAGTGCTGCCATCGCCTATCCGCGTGATGCGCTGTTCGCGCCGCTCGGCATGTCCAGCGCGGTGTTGGAAGCCGATGAGCGCGGCACTTATGTCGGCAGCTCCTATCTTTATGCGACGGCGCGCGATTGGGCGCGCTTCGGGCAATTCCTGCTGCAGGATGGTGTCTGGAAGGGGCAGCGCCTGTTGCCGGAAGGCTTTGTCGGCGCGATGCGTACACCTACGACGGCATCGGAGGGCATCTATACGCAGGTTCAGGCTTGGCTTGCAGGGCCGGGTGGCTCGGATGCGCAATTCGGCCTGCCGACGGATACGTTCTGGATGCTCGGACATGATGGCCAGAGCGTCGCTATCGTACCATCAGCCAATCTCGTGTTGGTGCGCATGGGACTGACGCCGGGCTGGGTGGACTACAAGCCGCAAATTCTGCTGAAGAGGATTCTGGATATAACAACGCCGGCCAAGACCTAGGTCCGACCGGCGCTGGCAGAATGATCGGGGATGATCAGTAGTTGCCGTGGGCTATGTCCGCCAGGCCCTTGCGCTTGGCGTCATAATAATAGCCGCGTGCGTAGAGCTGAACAGCACTGGCTTCTTTGTTCTCAGTCTTGTTGTCCGCCACCATCCATGCGCCGCGCAGATATTTCGCGGCATATTTGATGTTGGTCTCCGCATCGAGCAGGCCTGAAGGCGGGCCTTCGTAACCCATCGACTTAGCCGTGTTGTATTTGATCTGCATCAGGCCGAAATAGCCGGCCCTGTTATAGGCGTTCGGATTGTAACGGCTCTCGCGATGGACAACGCGATGGATAAGCGATTCCGGAATTTCATAAAGTCTGGCGTATTTCTGGATGAGCTTCGAAACGTAGGTCTTCTCCGCCGGCGGCACATCGGAATCGTAATTCTGAGTGGTCAGCACTGCCGAAACGACCGTGGGGCCGCTGGCATCGAAGTTGAAATCGTAGTGCATGCGGGTATCCGCATAACCCATCCCGGGGATCTGCGTGGGTGCGGCATAGGCGACTTCAGCAGGCGCCATGATCGGCGCATTTTCATCGGGGCGGGGTGTCGGAACGACGGACTGGATCGCCGCTATGTCCGATGTCATCGGAATGGTCGCTTGCCCCTCAGCCACTGAACTCGATACGGGCAGAAGCGCGGTATCGCCCGGACGGGCCGGGTTCGGGATCGGGATGGCAACAACGGCGGGGACCACCGGTTCGTCGGAGGCCGCATACGCGGCCGCTGCGGACGTGTTTGCCGTGGGCGCGCCGGTCGCGGCCGCAATGGCGACGGTGCCTTGATTCACTGTGGTCGGCGCATTCGCCACCGGAGCGGCCATGCGGTCCTGGGCTGCCTGGACCTGATTTTGATCAACCGAACCGGCGACAATCCGATCGGATTTCATCAATGCTGCCTGCTGCTGCGGCTGGATCTGCGGGCCTGTTGCCGGTGTGGTGGATGCCATCGCTGCGCCGCCCAAAGACGATGCAGCACCGACCGTAGCCGGGTTTGTATTCGGATGCGGCACGTTGGTTTGTGCCGACGGGAGTTCTGCCTGGGACGTCTGTTGCTGAGTGCTTGCACACCCCGCAAGGACGCCGCACATCATTGCCGAAAAGGCAACGCTGCGCTTCAGGCTGGGAAATCCGATCGTTACCATTCTGTCACTTTCGAAAAAACCAAACCTCCCTGCGATGCAAATCAGTCACAGGGTTGATAAATTTATGAATCCCCCATTAACCTATCCGTGATCGCCCCGCAACCCTGGACGGGCCTCAAGCGGCCATCCGGCGGTATCCGGCGGTCACTGCGCCGGCCGCAATCAACAGGGTTCCGCCTGTCCGGTTGACGGCGCGTTGCACGCTTGCCTTGCGGATAAAACCACGGGCCATGTCGGCGATGAAAACGTAAAGCAATGAGTTCAACGCTGCCAAAGTCAGGAAAGTCGCCTCCAAAATAAGGGTCTGCTCAAGGAACGGCTTCGACATGTCGAGAAATTGCGGCACGAAGGCGATGAAGAAGACGATGCTCTTCGGGTTTAATGCCGTCACAACATAAGCGTGCAACAGAATCTTCAGTGGTTTTTCCTCTGGAAGATTGTCGTTATCGCCTATCGGGCCGGTCACGATCGGGGCACGCCAGAGCTTGATTCCCAGAAACATGAGGTAGGCTGCGCCGATCAGCTTGAGAATCGTAAACAGAGTCGCCGAAGTGGCGAGAAGTGCGCCAAGACCGGCAAGCGAGGCGGTCATCGCCGTGAAATCGCCAAGCGTCACGCCGGTCACGGTTGCCAGTGCCGTCTTGCGACCATGGCCGAGTGCATACGAGATCACAAGGAGAATGGTCGGACCGGGGATTGCCAGCATGATGCAGGATGCGGCGGCGAAAGCGAGCCAGGTTTCGATGGACATGGAATCCTCCTCTATTCCTATTCGCCGCCAGCAAAGACATTGGATTTATGATCCGTCAATTAGGACTGTGCGTATTTTTGCCCGATATGATCCATGACCTCGCCGAACCACGGCAATGACAGATCGAAGGGCTTGCCGCCCTTGATGCGCGGGAATTCGATGGTGCGCAGCTTGCCGCCCTGGCCTTCGTCGTGACCGGTGACACCGGACACTTTATTCAATGCGCTTTCGACCGCGAGATCGACCATGCCCTGGATAAGACGCAGGTCTTCGCCGTTGGCGGGCGCCGAGCGGGCAAAGTAGCCCGACTTCTGTACGAGAGAGCGCTCCGCACCGAGAAGGGTGGCGAATTGCTTCTGGAACCAGTTGCCGACATTGATGGTATCGATCTTCACATGACCGAAGGCATCGCGCTTGATGGTTTCACCGGCAGCTTCACGTTCGGCGACGATGGCGTCGAGGCCGGCACCTTCCGAAACGAACAGAGTCACCTGGCCGGTCTTGTCCATGATGCCATTCAGGCGATCGACTTCTGCTTCGATGTCGAAGGCCATTTCCGGCAGATAAAGGCCGTCGATGCTCTTCATGGCGGCGTTCATCATGAAGCCCTCGACATATTCATTGGCGCTGGTCTTCTGGATATAGGCCCGGGCCGTCGCCGCCGTCAGCCAGCCGCAGCTACGGCCCATGACTTCATGGACAACGAGGGTGCGCGGCGCGGCGGTTTGTTCGTTGCTGACATTGTCGAAGAAATGTGCGCCGACTTCGGCCGCCGTCCAGGCGCCAAGAGACTGACGGATCGGCACGACGTCGTTGTCGACCGTTTTCGGCAGGCCGACCACGGTCAGGTCGTAGCCGTTGGCGCCGAGATAGGCGGCAAGATCGGCGGCCGTCGTGTTGGTGTCGTCGCCACCGATCGTATGAAGAATGGTGACGCCGTCGGAGGCGAGGCGCTCAGCGGCGACGCGCAGCGGATTTTCACCTTCCTTGACGAGGCCGCGCTTGACGCAATCGGCGGCGTTGGTGAGCTTGACGCGACTGTTGCCGATCGGCGAGCCGCCGTAGCGGTGCAACAGATGGGCGCGTTCGCGCATGCCAGGCGTGATCTCGATACGATCGGCCAGCAGAACGCCCTGATAGCCGGAGCGATAGGCGATGATGTCGAGATCGGGCGCCACGTCGCTGTAGCGCTGGATCAGGCCGCCGACCGCGGAGGAGAGACAGGGCGCCAATCCGCCGGCGGTGAGCATTGCGACTTTTTGTTTGGCCATGGGGATCCTCCTTGCAGCCGAGCTGCTTCATTTTCGGTGATTGCCGTCCGAATGGATGCGACAGGCGGGCATTGCTGTAAAGTAAAGAATTTAAGAAAGGCGCCCATTGTTTTTTCATCCGGGCGATCAGCTGGCCGATCGTGCGGCATCACAAATTGCGGCTTCAAACACGCCATCATTACCGAATTGTGAAAAGTGTTTTCCGCCGTGCGACCAATGGGCTGCTTGCAATCGCAACCATTATTTGATCAAGGTGTTTCTATTCAGAAGGGGTAGTCGAGACCATCATGTCGTTTTGGGAAAAATTGCTGAATGCTATTGGTGGCACCGCTGGCAATGCCCTGTCGGCGGTGGTTGAAGCCATCCGTACGGTGTTCGAAGGCGATCCGGAAACCCGCCGCAAGGTGGCTGTTTCCGTTGCCATCATCGCGCTTTCCGCCAAGATGGCGAAGGCCGACGGCGTGGTGACCGAGAACGAGGTCAACGCCTTCCGGGAGATATTCGAATTTCCGCCGGATCAGGCGAAGAACGTCGCGCGTCTTTATAATCTGGCGCGCCAGGACGTCGCCGGCTACGAGGCCTATGCCGAGAAGCTATCGTCGCTTTGTGTTACCTGCACGAAGAATTGCCCGGTGCTGGAAGACGTGCTCGATGGTCTCTTCCATATCGCCAAGGCCGATGGCCTGATCCACGAGAAGGAAATAGCCTTCCTGCAGCACATTGCCCAGATCTTCCATATGAGTGAAGAGCGGTTCGAGCAGATCATGGCGCGCCACGTCAGTGTCGGCGGCCGCGATCCTTACAAGGTGCTCGGCGTGTCGCCCCAGGATGATTTCACGACCATCCGTCGTCGCTACCATGGCCTGGTCTACGAGAACCACCCTGACCGTCTCGTCTCGCGCGGCGTGCCGGAAGAGTTCCACCTTATCGCCAATGAGCGCATGGCGGCGCTCAATGCGGCCTATGCGGAAATCGAGAAAGAACGCCGCGCCGCATGAGTTCCTTTGCGGCAGATTTTTCCGGCGCCAGCGTGCAGCCGTCGCCAAACCATGGCGAGCGCAGGGGCGGGCATAAGCCGGACATGATCCTTCTGCACTATACCGGCATGGGTACGGCCGAAGTCGCGCTTGACTGGCTCTGTCGTGACGAGAGCCAGGTGTCGAGCCACTATTTCGTTTTCGAGGATGGGCGCGTGATCCAGCTCGTGCCGGAGGAACGCCGCGCATGGCACGCCGGCAAAAGCGTCTGGCACAATGAGGCCGATATCAATTCGTTGTCGATCGGCATCGAAATTGCCAATGCCGGTCATCCCGGCGGGCTGCCGGACTTTCCCGACGCGCAGATCGAAGCGGTCATCGAACTGTGTCGCGATTGCGGCCAGCGCTGGGCGATTTCACCTGAGCGTGTGCTTGGACACTCCGATGTCGCGCCTGTCCGCAAGGTCGATCCGGGCGAAAAATTCCCGTGGGCACGACTGGCTGCAGCAGGCGTCGGTCATTGGGTCGAACCGGCGCCGATCACTGGTGGACGGTTCTTCCAGAAGGGCGATGTCGGCCAGCCGATCGAGGCGCTGCAATCGATGCTCTCGCTCTATGGTTACGGCACGGAAATTACAGGCGAATTCTCCACGAAGCTGGAAGGGGACGTCGAGGCCTTTCAGCGCCATTTCCGCCAAGAGCGCGTGGACGGGATTGCCGATTTTTCGACCATCGACACGCTGCATCGTTTGCTGTCCGCGCTGCCTCGCTTTTCCTAAGGGTAGGCTGACCTCATTTTTGCGATGGCAGAGGCGCCGTAACGCTCAAAATGCGTAACGTGCTGCAGCGCCACATCATTTCCCTATTATCTCCGCATTGCGCTGGTCTAACGACGCTCGCTAAACGGCGGTCGCGCAAATCTCGTTTGTGTGTCGCGCGGCCGTAAAGAATAACGGGGACCGTGCACTCCGGCGGCTCTTTTTGCCTCGCGCCGGATCGATAGCTTTCTGCTATCCGCGGTCCCGCGCCCGGAGACAAAAGACTACATGAAAAATCTGATTGTTGCGGCGGCAGCATGCGTAAGCGTGCTGCTGACAGGATATGATTGCGCCTTTGCCGACCCGCTCGGCGAGAAAACCCAGACCTTTCCTCTGCAGGTCATCACGCGTACCACCGGCTATCCGATGCCCGGTGTCCCTGCCGAATTGCGCGATGCGGAAAATTCCTTCACTGAACAAAATCCCTATTCGGCCCTGATTGCCAAATATGCCAAGGAGAACGGCGTGCCGGTCGTATTGGCGACGGCGGTCATTCAGATCGAAAGCAATTTCAATCCAAAGCGGCGCGGCAGCGCCGGCGAGATCGGCCTGATGCAGATCAAGCCCACGACAGCGAAGCTGATGGGCTATTCCGGAAGTGCCAAGGGACTTTACGATCCCGATACGAACATCAAGTTCGGCATGAAATACCTCGCCATGGCGCAGGAACTTGGCGGTGGAGCGACGTGCAACACCATCCTCAAATACAATGCCGGTCACGCTGCGACGCGCATGAATCCGATCTCGCAGCAATATTGCGGTAAGGTGCTGGCGCTCCTTGATTAATGGCTGCTTTTGAGAGGATTGCGGGTAGGGCTGAACCGCTTTCCATGTTATCGAGTCGCGATCATTTGCGAGGGACATAACATGGCAGCGGATTTCAGGTTCATCGTCGTCGGTCGGGGGATGATGGGGGCGGCTGCCGCCCGCCATCTGGCCAAACAAGTGGACGGCATAGCCGTCATCGGACCGGATGAGCCCGAGGACCGCGCGAACCATCAGGGTGTTTTCGGTAGTCACTACGACGAAGGCCGGATTACCCGCACCATCGATCCCGACGCCGACTGGGCGCGACTCGCCAATCGCTCGATCGCTCGCTATGCCGAGATCGAGCGCGACAGCGGCATTCAGTTCTACGCGCCGGTCGGCTGCCTCGTGGTCGGGCCGAAGCGGGGCGGCACGCATGCCTATGTCGGCAGTGTCGTCGATGCCGCGTCTCGACTCGGTGTCCAGACAGAAGTTCTGAACGATGCCGGGTTGAGGGCGAAATTCCCCTTCTTCTCCTTTGCGGAAGGCAGTGAGGGCGTCTACGAGCCACACGGCGCCGGCCATATCAGCCCGCGTCGGCTGGTGAAGGCACAGTCGTTGCTGGCGGAGAAAGCGGGAGCTCGCATCATCAAGCAGACCGTCGTCTCGATCCGCGACGAGGGCGGCCTGGCGGTCGTCACCACGGCGGAAGGCGAGACATTCCGGGCGGAGAAAGTCCTCCTCGCCGCGGGCGGTTTTTCCATTGCCGAGAATCTGTTGCCGCGGCCGGTTGAGATGAAGGTTTATGGCCGCACGGTGACCTTCTTCGAGGTAAGCGAGGCGGAAGCCGAGGCGCTTTCGGCCATGCCGTCGCTGATATCTTCCAAGCCTGACAATATCGACAGCATTTACTTGCTGCCTCCGATCCGCTACCCGGACGGAAAATACTACATCAAGATCGGCGGCGACCCGGACGCTCTCCAATTCGAAAGCGAACCGGATCTGCGTAGGTGGTTTCGAACCGCCGGCCGCGACAAGGCACGCGATCACTTGACGCGGATCATCCACGAACTGGTTCCCGGCGTGACCGGGCCGTCGGCCTTTACCAATTCCTGTGCCGTTTCCTATTCGCCGACCAGCTATCCCATGATCGGTTACACGTCGTCGCCGCGCGTCGCTGTTCTGACCGGCGGGTGCGGCACGGCGGCGAAGAGTTCAGACGAGATCGGCAGGCTCGGGGCGGAATTGTTGCTTGAAGGTCGAATCAAGGATGACGGCTACCGCACGGATTTCTCTGCACATTTCCGTGCTTAGGCCTCAGCGGAGACAATGCCGCATATTTCGGTGGCAATTGCCGGCGGTCTCGGCTAATGGAGCCCTGCCAGTTGGCCGGGCAGCCGCGCTTCACCAATGCCGAAAGGCGGTGGGGTGAGGAAAGTCCGGGCTCCACGGAAACACGGTGCCGGATAACGTCCGGCGGGGGTAACCTCAGGGAAAGTGCCACAGAAAGCAAACCGCCCGGTCCTCGGATCGGGTAAGGGTGAAAGGGTGGGGTAAGAGCCCACCGCGTCTCTGGCAACAGCGACGGCACGGTAAACCCCACCGGGAGCAAAACCGAATAGGGATGACGCGGACCGCGAAAGCGGTCCAGCCCGTTTCCGGGCCGGTCATCCGGGTGGGTTGCATGAGGCGGCGCGCAAGCGGCGTCCCAGATGAATGGCTGCCACGTTCCGGCCTCGGTCGGAGCCATACAGAACCCGGCTTACAGGCCAACTGGCAAATCTTCCTTCCCCGATGCCGATGCTTATAGTGCGCCTTGCGGAAACAATTTTCAGGCTGTCAGAAGCCTTGGTTTTCAGCCTCTGCACTCTGCCGAGGAGAGGCGTTTTCGCCTGTGAAAACAAACCGTTTTGAAGCGTCCGTTCAGGGCGATCCTAACCTTTCGTTAAACTTAACGGCTTATGAATATTCAGGCTGTGGCCACGTCTCCGTGGCTTCATCCCATTGACGCCCATATGGTCCCATGGTATCCCAAGAGCACACTGCACAAGGGCAAATCAATGCCCATTCATCGCAAAGCCTTGATCCCTCCTTTATCGGAGGCGTCGGAAGGGTATTCTCTCTTTCGGCTTGCGAAGCTGTGTCCGATTTTGGCTATGTCTGCGGGCGAATGATCGCCCGTATGTCATGGGAAACGGGTGTTTCGCGTCATGAACCGCTTCCTGTCGAATGCGACCAACAGGATCGATGCCAAGGGCCGGGTATCCGTGCCGGCGGCATTTCGTTCGGTGTTGGTGGAGCGCAATATCCAGGAGCTGTATTGTTTCCAGGATTTTGTGTTCCCGGCGATCAGCGTCGGCGGTCTCGATCTGCTCGATCGGTTCGAGCGGCAGATTGCGGCGGACGATCCTTTTTCGCCGGCGGCGAACCAGATGTCGCTCCTGATTCACGGGGGCGGGGTCTTCATGAAGCTCGATGCGGAAGGGCGGCTGATGGTCACGGATTTTATCCGCGGCTTCACCGGTATCGCCAACGAAGTGACTTTCGTCGGGCGGGCAGATCATTTTCAATTGTGGCAGCCGGAGGCTTTCCAAGCCTTGCAGGCGCAGGCACGAGAGGAGCGCAAGCTGGCGGGCGGGCGCTCGGAATAGGACGGGGAAACGGAATGGCGGCGAATCCTGGCGGAGGCTCGACTGATGCCGGTGGCGGACCGGTTCGCCACATTCCGGTTCTCCTTGCAGAAGTGCTTGAGGTGCTGGCACCGGTCGCCGGCAAGCTCATTCTTGATGGCACGTTCGGCGCCGGTGGCTATACCTCGGCTATTCTGAGGGCTGGTGCGGATGTAATTGCGCTCGACCGCGATCCGACTGCGATTGCGGCAGGGCAGGCGATGGTTGCTGCTCATGCAGGCCATCTTTCTCTCGTTCATTCGCAGTTTTCGCAGCTTGCCGACCACGCGCCGCATAACGGGCTCGATGGCGTCGTGCTGGATATCGGTGTCTCTTCGATGCAGCTTGATGAGGCCGAGCGCGGCTTCTCGTTCAACAAGAGCGGCCCGCTCGACATGCGCATGTCGGCAAGCGGCGTATCGGCGGCCGATGTCGTCAATCGCGCCAAGTTGGCCGATCTCATTCGCATTTTCGCCTTTCTCGGTGAAGAGAAGCAGGCGCCGCGCATCGCGCATGCAATCGAAAAGCGGCGGGCGGAAGCACCGTTCGTCACGACCCGCGATCTCGCTGGACTGATCGAGATCGTCACGCCGCGGAAGGCCAAGGACAAGATCCATCCTGCGACCCGGGTTTTCCAGGCGCTGCGCATCTTTGTCAACGACGAGCTCGGCGAGCTGGCGCAGGCGCTATTTGCCGCCGAGCGGGCGCTGAAGCCGGGCGGTCGTCTGGTTGTTGTTACTTTTCATTCCCTGGAAGACCGGATCGTCAAGAAGTTCTTCGCCGATCGCTCGGGC
This sequence comes from Rhizobium sp. BK313, assembly GCF_014193655.1. Taxonomy (GTDB): domain Bacteria; phylum Pseudomonadota; class Alphaproteobacteria; order Rhizobiales; family Rhizobiaceae; genus Rhizobium. The sequence goes on from NZ_JACHZQ010000001.1 coordinate 670,336, forward strand.
CGCGCCACCGGCTCTCGCCATATGCCCATGGTGCACGAGCGGCTGGCGACCTTCGATCCGATTGGTAAGCCGATGATTTCGGCAAGCGACGCGGAGGCTGAGGTCAATCCGCGGGCGCGCTCGGCCAAGCTGCGCGCGGGTGTTCGCACCGCTGCGACGGCTGAGGCTGCCGATCTCTCGATCTTCGATCTGCCCAATCTCGCCAGTCTCGAAAAGCTCGGAGGTTGATATGCTGAAGACTTTTGACATCGTTCTGATTGGCGTCATGACGGCAATGGCCGCTGTCACCTACACGATCAAACATCGTGCCGAGCTGAAGCTCGAAGAGGTTCATCGCCTCGAATCGGAGATCAAGCTGGAGAAGGACACGATCGAGCTTCTGAAGGCGGATTGGGCGCTGGTCGTGCAGCCAAACCGCTTGGAGCGATTGGTCAATAACTATAACGACGAACTCAAGCTGCAGCCGACCCTGTCGACCGCGATTGTGCAGCCGAACGAGTTGCCGATGCTGCGCTCGCAGCTTCCGCCGGAAACCATTGCCGATGCCAAGGATGGCGCGAAGGACGGCAGCGCCAAAGCAGCCAGCAGCAAGGTGAATTCGGCCGCGGCGTCGAAGAATGGCGACACGACGGACGCGGAAATCAGAAAGGCGATTGCCGATGTCGCCGCCGCTCCTGCGCCGCGTCCGGTTGCCAAGGCGCCGTCGCTGCTGAAGCGCAAAAAACAAGAAGTCGACAATATCGCAACGGGATCGGTGGACGAGTGATGTCTTTTCTTTCGCGCATCATGGTCTTGAAAAGCAAGGCGCATTTCTCCACCGACGGCAATAACCGCCCGAACGACGGTTTCAGTGGATCGACCTTTGAAGGTGCCCGTAAACGCAAGTCCAATCAGGCCAAGAGCCGTGTCGTTCTGTTGGTCGCGAGCTTTGCCGTCGTCTACTGCATCATCGGCGGTCGTCTCGCCCAGTTCGCCATGACCCCGCCGGATACGACGTCGAGCATCCTGCCGCCTGACCGGCTGATGGCCTCACGCCCTGACATCGTCGACCGCAACGGCGCGCTGCTTGCGACCGATATCCGCACGGTGTCGCTGTTTGCCGAACCGAACAAGATCATCGATCCCGATGAGGCGGTCGAGGAATTGCGCACCGTCCTGCCCGACCTCGACACCAAGGGCACCTATAAGAAACTTGCCGTCAAGACCTCGCATTTTGCCTGGCTTCGCCGGCAGTTGACGCCGAAACAGCAGAGCCAGATCCTGGCGCTCGGCATTCCCGGCATCGGTTTTCGTCCGGAAAAGCGCCGCTTCTATCCAGGCGGCTCGACCGCCGCCCACATTCTCGGCTACGTCAATATCGATAATCGTGGCGTCGCGGGCATGGAGAAATACATCGACGACCAGGGGCTTGCCGATCTCGCGGCCGCCGGCATGACCAATGACCAGCCGCTGCAGCCGGTGAAACTGTCGATCGATCTGCGTGTGCAGGACATCGTCCATGATGCCGTTGTCAACGCCGTCAACAATTTCCAGGCAAAGGGCGCGGGTGCAGCGGTACTCGACGCTCGCACCGGCGAAGTGCTGGCAATGGCGTCGGCCCCCGACTTCGATCCGAACTATCCGAACGAGGGTGCCGCGGAAGGCTGGCTCAACCGCATGACGAACGGAACGTTCGAAATGGGGTCGACCTTCAAGACCTTCACCATGGCGATGGCGCTCGATTCCGGCAAGGTCACGCTGCGTGATGCCTTTGATGCCACCAACCCGATCCGCATCGGCGGCTTCACCATTCATGACTTCCACGGACAGCATCGCGTGCTGACCGTTCCGGAAATCTTCCAGTATTCCTCTAACATCGGCACGGCGAAGATCGCTGACCTCATTGGCATCGATGCGCACAAGGAATTCCTGACCCGGATGGGGCTGCTCAACAAAATGGACACCGAGCTGCCGGAAGTGAAGATGCCGAGCCAGCCGCATGTGTGGAAGAAGATCAACTCGATCACCATCTCCTTCGGCCACGGTGTCTCCACGACACCGCTGCAGACGGCGGTCGCCGGTGCGGCCCTCGTCAACGGCGGCAAGCTGATCGAGCCGACCTTCCTGCCACGAACCCGGGAGCAGGCCGATGCGATCGCCAAGACCGTCGTCAAGAAGAGCACCAGCGACGACATCCGCTTCCTGCTCGATTTCAACGGCTCCAAGGGGTCCGGCCGCGCCGCCCGCGTACCTGGCTATGACGTCGGCAGCAAAACCGGCACGGCCGATAAGGTCGTCAACGGCCGCTATTCGCACACACTGAATTTCAACACCTTCCTGGCTGCGTTCCCGATCGACAATCCGCAATATGTCATCATGACCTTCTGCGATGAGCCGAAGACCGGTGAGCATGGCGGCACCATCTCGGCCTATACGGCGGCGCCGATCGCTCGCGACATCATCGCACGGGCGGCGCCTATTCTCGGAATCCAACCCAGCTTCGGAAACGGCAACTCGGCCTTGCTGGTGTCTTATTAAGCGTGAAAGAATACACGGGTCGATTCGCGAGGGGCGGACTGATCGAGAAGGCGAAAAGTATATTCGATGAACTTGCGGGACATTGCCGGAAAAGCGTTTCCGGAACTCAACGAACAAGTCGGCGGGACACTTGGCGATCTTGAGATAACAGGCCTTTCCGCTGATAGCCGTAGGATTGCGCCCGGCATGGCTTTTATCGCTGTCGCTGGCACGAAAGCCGACGGCGCAAGTTTCATTGCCGATGCAGTTTCGCGCGGTGCATCGGTCGTTGTCGCGGGCCATGGCGCTGTTGCCGCCGGCGCGCCGCTGCTGACCGTTGCGGAGCCGCGCCGTTTCCTCGCCGTCGCCGCCTCGCACTTTTACGGCAGGCAACCCGAGACGATGGTCGCCGTTACCGGTACTGCCGGTAAAACCTCGGTCGCTTCTTTCACCCGTCAGATCTGGGCACATGCGGGTCATCCCGCGGCGATGATCGGCACGACCGGTGTCGTGTCGCCGACGCGCAACGACTACGGCTCGCTGACGACGCCGGATCCGGTGTCGTTGCACCAGTTGCTTGCCGAGCTTGCCGGCGAGGGCGTCACTCATGCGGCGATGGAAGCCTCTAGCCATGGCCTCGATCAATTCCGCCTCGACGGTGTCAGGCTCGCTGCCGCTGCCTTCACCAATCTTGGCCGCGACCATATGGATTATCATCCGACGGTCGAGGACTACATGGCTGCAAAGATGCGGCTGTTCCGTGATCTGCTGCCGAAAGGCTCCCCCGCGATAATCTTTGCCGATGATGCGTGGTCGGAGCCGGCGATCGCGGCTGCGCGCGACGCCGGGCAGGACATACGTACCGTCGGCCGCAAGGGCGATTTCCTGACGCTGAAGCGCGTCGAGCATTTCCGTCACAAGCAGATCGCGGAAGTGCATATTGGCGACGATATTTTCGAGGTTCACATTCCGCTTGCCGGCGATTTCCAGGTCGCTAATGCGCTGGTTGCGGCCGGTCTTGCCATTTCCACCGGCGTTGCCGCGCCGGTTGCCATGGCGGCGCTGGAAAAGCTTGCCGGCGCTTCCGGTCGATTGGAGCTTGTCGGTCATACCCCTGATGGCGCACTTGCCTATGTCGACTATGCGCACAAGCCGGATGCTTTGGAAAATGTGCTAAATTCGGTGAGGCCGTTCACCACCGGCCGCGTCATCGTCGTCTTCGGTTGCGGCGGCGACCGCGATCGCGGCAAGCGGCCGATCATGGGTGAAATCGCCTGCCGTCTGGCCGACGTGGTTGTCGTCACCGACGACAATCCGCGCTCGGAAGAGCCGGCGACGATCCGCGCCGAGATCATGGCGGCGGCGCCCTGCGCCACCGAGATCGGCGATCGCGCCAAGGCGATCCGCGAGGCGGTCGGCATGCTGAAATCCGGCGATACGCTGATCGTCGCAGGCAAGGGGCATGAGGAAGGTCAGACGATCGGCAGCGTCACGTTGCCCTTTTCGGACCACGCCGAACTGCGCAAAGCACTGGAGGAGGTAAAGTCTTGAGCTGGCTATGGACAACTGAAGACATGATCGCCGCCATTGCGGGCCGCTCCTTTGGGGGCTTGCCCGAGGGCATTACGGGGATTTCCATCGACAGCCGCACGATCAAGCCGGGCGAAGCGTTCTTCGCCATCAAGGGCGATCGCGTCGATGGCCACGACTACGCCAATCTGGCGATGGCGAACGGCGCGGCGTTGATCGTGATCAGCGAGGCGCGGCTGCCGGCGATGGGCCGACTGACTGTGCCGAAGATCGTTGTCGACGACGTATTGGCAGCGCTCGCCAGGCTGGGTGTTGCCGCCCGCCAGCGTACGCAAGCCCGCATCATCGCTGTCACCGGATCTGTCGGCAAAACCACCACGAAGGAGATGCTGCGCCGGACGTTGTCGCCATCAGGCAAGGTGCATGCCTCCGTAGCCTCTTTCAACAATCACTGGGGCGTGCCGCTCAGTTTGGCGCGCATGCCTCAGGATACCGATTTCGGTGTCTTCGAGATCGGCATGAACCATCCAGAGGAAATCCGGCCGCTGACCAAGATGGTGCAGCCGCATGTGGCGATCATCACCACGATCGCGCCGGCTCATCTCGGCAATTTCAGGAACATCACGGAGATCGCCGCTGCGAAGGCGGAGATTTTCGACGGCGTTGTGCCGGGCGGTCACGTCATTCTCAACCGCGACAACGACCAGTTCGATTTCCTGGAGCGCGCCGCGTTGGCCGCCGGCGTCGAGCACGTGCACAGTTTCGGCCAGCATGCCAAGGCGGACGTGCGGCTGGCGGAGTTCAATGCATCGGAAGAGAATTCGACGCTGTGGCTGACAATCGGCGGCGAGACGATGGAAGTGGCGATCGGTGCACCCGGTCGGCATATCGCGGAAAACGCGTTAGCCGTTCTCGGCGCAGTGATGCTTGTCGAGGCCGATCTCGACAAGGCGGTCGATGCGCTGGCGACGCTGCGGGCAGAAAAGGGCAGGGGGCAGCGCCACAAACGCGCGATCGGCAATGGTTATTTCACGCTAATCGATGAAAGTTACAACGCCAACCCCGCTTCGATGCGCGCGGCTATCGCGCTGCTGGCGACCTCGTTGCCGGATGCCAACGTCGGCAGCAGAGCGGGCAGGCGGGTCGCCATCCTCGGCGATATGTTGGAAATGGGGGATTATGCCCAGCGAGTGCATGCCAACCTTGCCGGTCCGCTGTTGGCGGCCGGCATCGAGCATGTCTGGCTGGCAGGTCCGGAGATGGCGGCGTTGAGGGATGCGCTGCCGGAAAGTGTTTATGTCGAATATCGTGAGAAGACGGAGGAGCTCTCGGAATTCGTGCTCAATTCGGTCGCCCCAGGCGACGTTTTGATGGTGAAATCGTCGCTGGGGATAGGGTTCGGGAAGATCGTGGCAGCTTTGCTTGACAAGTTTCCAGCATTCTCCGACACGGAGCCTCACTCCCATCAGGGGCTTTAGAAAGGGCTCTTATGCTGATCTGGCTTGCCGAACTGTCGGACCACGTTCATTTTTTCAGTACTCATTTCAGATTTCTCAATCTGTTCAGATACATCACGTTCCGCACCGGCGGCGCTTTGTTCACTTCGGCGTTGATCGTCTTCCTCTTCGGGCCGCGAATCATCGCCTCCCTGCGTGTACGTCAGGGCAAAGGTCAGCCGATTCGCGCCGACGGTCCACAGACTCATTTCAAGAAAGCCGGTACGCCGACCATGGGCGGGCTGATGATTTTGGCCGGTATCGTCGTGTCGTCATTGCTGTGGGCCGATCTCGCCAGTGTCTACGTGGTCGCGACGCTGCTGGTTACGTTGGGCTTCGGCGCCATCGGCTTCTATGACGACTATCTCAAGGTCACGAAGCAGAGCGACAAGGGCTTTTCCGGCCGTGCCCGCCTCGGCATCGAATTCGTCATTGCCGCCATCGCCGTCTACTTCATGATGAGCACGGCGCTGTCCTCCGGCACCGCCGGTTCGACCTTCGGTTCGTCGGTCGCATTCCCGTTCTTCAAGAACTTCATGCTCAATCTCGGCATGTTCTTCGTGCTGTTCGGTGCTTTCGTTATCGTTTCCGCGGGTAACGCCGTGAACCTGACCGACGGCCTCGACGGGCTTGCCATCGTACCGGTCATGATCGCGGCCGCCTCTTTCGGCATCATCGCCTACCTCGCCGGCAACTACGTCTTCGCCGACTATCTGGCGATCAACTTCGTGCCCGGCACCGGCGAATTGGCCGTGGTGCTCGGCGCGGTCATCGGCGCCGGCCTCGGTTTCCTTTGGTTCAACGCGCCGCCGGCGGCCATTTTCATGGGAGACACTGGTTCTCTTGCGCTCGGCGGCATGATCGGTTCGGTGGCTGTCGCCACCAAGCATGAGATCGTCATGGCGATCATCGGTGGCCTTTTCGTACTGGAGGCGCTTTCGGTCATCATCCAGGTCGGCTTCTTCAAGATGACCGGCCGCCGCGTCTTCCTGATGGCGCCGATCCACCATCACTTCGAGAAGAAGGGCTGGACGGAAAGCCAAGTTGTCGTGCGCTTCTGGATCGTTGCGGTCATCCTGGCGATGGTCGGCCTCTCGACCCTGAAGCTTCGGTGAGGCGGCGATGATCCCTGTCACCACGCTCAAGGGGAAAAAGGTCGCACTGTTCGGCCTTGGCGGCTCAGGTTTTGCGACCGCGCGGGCGCTTGTTGCCGGTGGTACCGAGGTGACCGCCTGGGACGACAATCCCGACAGCGTGGCAAAGGCTGGCGCTGAGGGCATCCCTGTCGCCGATCTCAGAACGATCGATTGGAACGGGCTGTCGGTTTTCGTGCTGTCACCCGGTGTGCCGCTGACGCATCCGAGGCCGCACTGGACCGTCGACCTCGCTCATGCCGCCGGTGTCGAGGTTATCGGTGACGTGGAGCTCTTCGTCCGGGAGCGGCGAGCACATGCGCCGGATTGCCCTTTCATCGCCATCACCGGCACCAACGGCAAATCGACCACCACCGCGCTGATTGCTCATATCCTGCAATCGAGCGGCCGCGACACGCAGCTTGGCGGCAACATCGGAACGGCAATCCTGACGCTCGAGCCGCCCAAGGCGGAGCGTTACTACGTCGTCGAATGCTCCTCCTATCAGATCGATCTTGCTCCGACCCTCAATCCTTCCGCCGGCATTCTGCTCAATCTGACGCCCGATCATCTCGATCGGCATGGTACGATGCAACACTATGCCGACATCAAAGAACGGCTGGTGGCCGGCAGCGGCGTTGCAGTTGTCGGGGTTGATGACAGCTATTCCTCACTGATCGCCGACCGCGTCGAACGGGCGGGCGGCAAGGTGATCCGCATCTCGCGCCGGCATGTGCTGGCTCACGGGATTTATGCCGAAGGCAGCCGCATCATCCAGGCATCGACTGGCGCGACCTCGGAGATTGCCGATCTCGACGGCATCGAGACGCTGAGAGGCGGCCACAATGCGCAGAACGCTGCAGCCGCGATCGCCGCCTGCCTGGCGGTCGGCGTTTCCGCTGACGATATCCGTGCCGGGCTCAAATCCTTTCCCGGCCTCAAGCATCGCATGCAGCCGGTCGGCCGACGCGGCCGTGTCGTCTTCGTCAATGATTCCAAGGCAACCAATGCGGACGCCGCCGCACCGGCGCTATCCAGCTACGATCATATCTACTGGATCGCCGGTGGCTTGCCGAAAGAGGGTGGTATCACGACGCTGGCGCCGCTCTTTCCGCGCATCGCCAAGGCCTATCTGATCGGCGAAGCGGCGCCCGCCTTCGCGGCGACGCTCGGCGAGCAGGTGCCCTACGAAATATCAGGAACGCTGGAGCGCGCGGTCGCCCACGCCGCAGCCGATGCGGATAGCGACGAACATGAGGCGGCGGCGGTGATGCTGTCACCGGCTTGCGCAAGCTTCGATCAATACAAGAATTTCGAGGTCAGGGGTGATGCCTTCGTGAGCCACGTGGCTGCGATCGAGGGCGTCACCATGCTGGTCGGGTCAGCAACAGGAGGCGATTGATATGGTAAGCCGCGTTGAACGTGGGGCCTTGGCCGATTGGTTCTGGACCATCGACCGTGTATTCCTGGCATTATTCATCCTGTTGATCGGTATCGGCTTCATGCTCTCCTTCGCGGCGTCGCCTGCGGTCGCCGAGCGCATCGGGCTCGAACCCTTCCATTTCGTCAAGCGTCATGCCTTGTTTCTGGTGCCGGCGATCGCGACGATGATCGGTATCTCCTTCATGACGCCCCGGCAGGTACGCCGGACGGCGGTCATTCTGCTGATCGTCTCGCTGGCGATGATGCTGTTCGCGTTGTTCTTCGGTGTCGAGGTCAAGGGATCGCGGCGCTGGGTCAACATCGCGGCGCTCTCCATCCAGCCATCGGAATTCATGAAACCGGCCTTCGTCGTTGTCTGCGCCTGGCTGTTTGCCGAGCATGCGCGCCAGCCGGAAATTCCGGGTAATCTCTTTGCCATCATCCTCTTCGGTATCGTTGCGGCTCTCCTTGTTGCGCAGCCTGACCTTGGGCAGACGATTCTTACCACTGCTGTCTGGGGCGGTATGTTCTTCATGGCCGGCATGCCCTGGCTGTGGATCGGGGTGCTTGGCGGCCTCGGTGCCGGTGGCTTTGTGGCGGCCTACTACGTCTTTCCCCACGTGGCGCTTCGCGTCGACAAGTTCATGACCGGTGAGGGCGATACGTTCCAGGTCGATACCGCCAAGGAAGCAATCATCCACGGTAACTGGTTCGGCGTCGGGCCGGGGGAAGGCATCGTCAAGCGCATCATTCCGGATGCTCATACCGACTTCATCTTCTCCGTGGCTGCCGAGGAATTCGGTGTCGTTTTCTGCATGGTACTGGTTTGCATTTTCGCCTTCCTGGTGCTGCGCGGCCTGTCGCATGCCTATAGGGAAAAGAACGATTTCAACCGCTTTGCCGTCGCAGGCCTTGTGCTGCAGATTGGTATTCAGTCGATCATCAATGTCGGCGTGAACCTGCAGCTGCTGCCGGCCAAGGGTATGACCCTGCCGCTGATCTCCTATGGCGGCTCGTCAATGACCGCTATATGCGTAACGGCGGGCTTCATTCTGGCCCTGACGCGTCATCGGCCGGAAAAGAGGGCGCAGGACCGCAGTCTCTTTCGTGTGACGCACGGATTGCCGGCGGAGTGATCGTCTTGGACCCGTCTGCGCTTCACCCCCATCGCCCGGATTACGCCTATTCTTTGTTCGCTTTCGCGATGACGCGGAGCTATGAAGGAAGCTTGACGCACTTCGGTGACGCGGACGTGGCGGCTTCCTATATTAGGGGGATGCCCTGTCTAGAGGGGTATTCGCGGGAGCGAAGATCATGAGTAAAGGTATTATCCTGCTTGCCGCCGGCGGAACCGGCGGCCACGTATTTCCGGCTGAGGCGCTGGCTTACAAGCTGAGGGAGCGCGGTTATTCCGTGCACTTGGTCACCGACAGCCGCGCCGAACGCTATGCCGGCAAGTTCCCGGCCGATGAGATTCATGTCGTACCATCGGCAACGATCGGCTCGAAGAATCCTGTAAAGGTCGCAAAGTCGCTCTGGAAGTTGTGGATGGGCATGCGCGCCGCGCGCAAGCTGATCCGCAATACCAAGCCGCTCTGCGTCGTCGGCTTCGGCGGCTATCCGACCGTGCCGCCCCTGCTTGCCGCTACCCGCATGGGCGTGCCGACCATGATTCATGAGCAGAATGCTGTGATGGGCCGCGCGAACAAGGCGCTTGCTGGGCGAGTTCAGGCGATAGCCGGCGGTTTCCTGCCCGAGAAGGGCGGCGCGTTTCCGGAGAAGACGGTGACGACGGGCAATCCCGTGCGTCCGGCCGTGATCGAGGCGGCCAAGCGGCCCTATGTGCCGTCCGGCCCGGATGATCCGTTCAATCTGGTCGTCTTCGGTGGCAGCCAAGGTGCGCAATATTTCTCGAAGGCGGTGCCGACGGCGATCAGCCTGTTGGAGGAGCCGTTGCGCAAGCGCCTGCGGATTACGCAGCAGGTGCGTCGGGAAGACATGGAGACGGTCAATAGCTGCACCAGGAGGCTGGAGATGGGCGCCGATGTCGCGCCGTTCTTTACTGACATGGCCGAGCGCATTGGTGCTGCACATCTCGTTCTCTGCCGGTCTGGCGCTTCGACCGTGTCTGAACTCGCCGTCATTGGCCGCCCGGCAATTCTTGTGCCCTATCCTTACGCGCTGGATCACGATCAGGCGGCCAATGCGGCTGCCCTTGCCGCCACGGGGGGCGTGAAGGTCATTCCGCAAGCCGAGCTCACGCCGGAGAAGCTCTCGACGATCCTGCGCGGCGCGATGACGATGCCGGAGAAGCTTGTAAAGATGGCGGCGGCGGCCAAGCAGGCGGGCAAACCGGACGCGGCGGGCTTGCTGGCCGATATGGTCGAGGCTGTTGCCGCAAAACGTTCAATTCAGGAATTCAAGGGGGCGGGCGTATGAAGCTGCCGAAGGCTATCGGCCTTGTACATTTTATCGGTATCGGCGGCATTGGGATGAGCGGCATCGCGGAGGTGCTGCATAATCTCGGCCATCGCGTGCAGGGGTCAGATCAGTCGGAGAGCGCCAACGTACAGCGGCTCCGCGACAAGGGCATCCCGGTCCATATCGGTCACAAGGCGGAGAATCTCGGCGACGCGGAGGTCGTGGTCGTTTCGACTGCCATCAAGAAGAGCAATCCGGAACTCGCCGCCGCGCGCGAAAAACTCCTGCCGGTGGTGCGCCGTGCCGAGATGCTGGCCGAGCTGATGCGCTTCCGCAACGCCATCGCCATCGGCGGCACGCATGGCAAGACGACGACGACCTCGCTGGTCGCGACCCTGCTCGAGGCCGGCGGACTTGACCCGACCGTCATCAACGGCGGCATCATCAATGCCTACGGCACAAATGCCCGCATGGGCGAGGGCGAGTGGATGGTGGTCGAGGCTGACGAATCGGACGGTACGTTCCTGAAGCTGCCCGCCGACGTCGCAGTCGTCACCAATATCGACCCGGAGCATCTGGATCACTACGGCAATTTTGACGCTGTGCGCGCCGCCTTCCGGCAGTTCGTCGAGAATGTGCCGTTCTACGGTTTTGGCGTCATGTGCCTCGACCATCCGGAAGTGCAGTCGCTGGTCGGTCGCATCGAGGATCGCAAGGTCATCACGTATGGCGAAAATCCGCAGGCCGATGTGCGCTTCATGAATGTGCGCATCGACGGGACGCGCTCGCTGTTCGACATCGAAATTCGCAGGCGCCGCACGGGGAAGGTCATCGGAATCAAGGATCTCGTCATGCCGATGCCCGGCCGGCACAATATTGCCAATGCGACCGCGGCGATCGCCGTTGCCAACCGGCTCGGCATCTCCAATGAGGCTATCGCCAAGGGGCTCGCCTCCTTCGGCGGCGTCAAACGTCGCTTCACGCTGACCGGCGAATGGAACGGCGTAAAGGTCTTCGACGATTACGGTCATCATCCGGTCGAGATCAAGGCCGTGCTGAAGGCGGCACGCGAGGCCTGCAAGGGCCGGATCATCGCCGTTCACCAGCCGCATCGCTATACGCGCCTGTCGAGCCTGTTCGAGGAGTTCGCGGCCTGCTTCAACGATGCCGACAGTATTTTCCTGGCACCGGTGTACGCCGCTGGCGAAGACCCGATCGAGGGTGCGGATTCGCAGGCGCTGGTGTCGCGCATCAAGGCAGGCGGCCATCGTGACGCGCGCTATCTGCCGTCCCAGGAAGAGCTTGCGCGCATGGTCGCGGAGATTGCGCGACCGGGTGATTTTGTGGTTCTGTTGGGGGCTGGCAGCATCACTTATTGGGCAGCTTCATTGCCAAAGGAATTGGAAGGCCTCTCGGGTAAGTCCGCATGAAACAGGTGAATGGGGAAAAGCTTCTGGCGTCGCTCGGCGACAGCGTAAAGGATATCCGGGGCCGGTTGACGCCGGATGCGCCGATGGATCGTGTCACATGGTTTCGCGCCGGTGGGCTGGCGGAGCTGATGTTCCAGCCACATGATACGGACGACCTGATCGATTTCCTGAAAGTCCTGCCGGCCGAAGTGCCGCTGACGGTGGTGGGTGTCGGTTCGAATATCCTGGTGCGCGACGGCGGTATTCCGGGTGTTGTTCTGCGCCTATCGGCCAAGGGCTTCGGTTCGGTCGAGCTTGCGGGTGAGAACCGTATCCTGGCTGGCGCCATTTGCCCGGATAAGCATGTTGCCGCCATGGCCATGGATAACAGCATTGGCGGCTTTCACTTCTATTACGGCATTCCCGGCGGTATCGGAGGCGCGGCACGCATGAATGCCGGCGCCAACGGCTCCGAGACGCGCGATCGCGTCGTCGAAGTGCACGCGGTTGACCGCAAGGGTAAGAAGCATGTGCTGACCAATGCCGAGATGGGTTACACCTATCGTCATTCGACGGCATCGGACGATCTGATCTTTACCCATGTTCTTTTCGAGGGATATCCTGAGGATCGGGCCAAGATCCGCGCCGAGATGGATGCCGTGCGTGCGCATCGCGAGACGGTGCAGCCGATTCGAGAGAAGACCGGTGGTTCGACATTCAAGAACCCCGAGGGACATTCCGCCTGGAAGCTGATTGATGAAGCCGGCTGCCGTGGCCTCGTCATCGGCGGCGCGCAGATGTCGTCGCTGCACTGCAATTTTATGATCAATATGGGGCAGGCGACCGGTTACGATCTTGAATATCTCGGCGAGCAGGTCCGTCGCGAGGTCTTCGAAAATTCCGGCATCAAGCTGGAATGGGAAATCAAGCGTCTCGGCTGCTTCATGCCTGGTCGCGAGGTCCGGCCGTTTCAGGGTGTGACGACGGAATAGGCTTTTCGCCGCACCTTTCCCTAGTGTTTGATTCAGCAAAAAGAAGGCCGGGTTTTCACCCGGCCTTTTCAATTGGTTACGGCGAAGCTCTCAAAATTCTCTCAAACTTCGTCGTTGCCCGACAGCAGAATGCCGATCAACGAGAGAACAGCGGCCAGCGCCAGATAGTAGCCGACATAGCCGAGGCCGTAGTTCGAGGCGAGCCAGGTGGCGATATAAGGCGCCAGCGAGGCGCCGACGATGCCGCCGAGGTTGAAGGTCATCGATGCGCCAGTATAGCGCACGGCGGTCGGGAAGGGGGCGGCAAGTGCCGCGCCTATCGGGCCGTAAGTGAAGCCCATCAAAGCCAGGCCGATGATCGAGCAAGCGAATGCGCCGGCGAGGCCCGCGGTCAGCAGCGTCGAATAGAACAGGCCGAAGATCAGGATGCCGATCGTCGTCAGGATCAGAACCAGCCGGCGCGAGTAGCGATCCGACAACAGGCCGGAGATCGGGATCGTCAGGCCGAAAAAGACGACGCCAACGAGCTGGACGACCAGGAACTGGCCCTGCGAATAGCCGAGACCTGCCGGGAGCGGCCCTGTGCCGACCGGTCGGGTGCCCCAGCTCAGCGTGAATGCCGTCATCAGATAGAAGAGCACGAAGGTCGCAACCGCGATAATGGTGCCGAGCACAAGGCTGCGGAGATGCGAGCGGAAGATGACTGCGATCGGAACCGAGACGCGCTCCTGCTTTTCGATGGCACGGCGGAATTCCGGTGTTTCAGTGATCTTCAGACGGACGTAAAGGCCAATTGCCACCAGCGCCAGGCTGATGAGGAAGGGAATGCGCCAGCCATAATCGAGGAAGTCGGCATCCGGCATGCTTTCACGCAGGATCAGGAACAGACCAGCCGACAGGATGAAGCCGATCGGCGCGCCGAGCTGCGGGAACATGGCGTACCAGCTCCGCTTGCCCTCGGGTGCATTTTCCGTGGCGAGTAGCACTGCGCCGCCCCATTCACCGCCGAGGCCAAGACCCTGGCCGAGACGGCAGAGCGCCAGCAGCAGCGGTGCGAGAACGCCGATCGAATCGTAGCCTGGGAGAAGGCCGATCACGACGGTCGAAAGACCCATGGTCATCAGTGCTGCCACCAACGTCGCCTTGCGGCCGACCCTGTCGCCGAAATGGCCGAAGATCATCGCGCCGATCGGCCGGGCGAAGAAGGCGATGGAGAAGGTTGCAAAGGATTGAAGCGTCGCCGAAGTGGGGTCGCTTGCCGGGAAAAATAGCTTGGGGAAGACGATAACCGCCGCCGTCGCATAAACGTAAAAGTCGAAAAATTCGATCGTTGTGCCGATAAGGCTCGCGATCAGAACGCGTGCCGGGGAATTCGCAACGACGCTGTTCGATGACGAGGGAGTCGGCGATAAAGGAGATATCGCGTCAGTCATGGTCCTACCAATTTAGATGATGCTAAGGTTTCCTTAGCGGGAAGCGTGTGTCCTTAGCGCAATTTTTGTTCAGCGCAAACGTTTAAAAAGCAAGAAACGATTGAATGCGTGCTAATCTTTTGCCGTATTTGTTGATTCGTAAGCAATTGAGCGAGCGTTTGCCGTTTTTATAGGCGCCTGTCCGGTGAAATCTTACCGGAACCCTTTTTTCGTAAGTGGCTAACTTGCACTCTGGTTGAGGGCTGAGGAGATAGTTTTATGCAAAAAAAACTGATTGCGGAGTTTCTTGGGACATTCTGGCTTGTGTTCGGCGGCTGCGGAAGTGCAATCTTTGCGGCAGCTTTTCCGAGCCTCGGTATCGGTTTTCTAGGTGTTGCTTTCGCGTTTGGGTTGACCGTGCTCACCATGGCCTTTGCGGTCGGGGGTGTGTCGGGTGGCCATTTCAATCCAGCGGTTTCGGTCGGTCTCACGGTTGCCGGCCGCTTCCCCGGTTCGCAGCTCATTCCCTATATCATCTCTCAGGTCGTCGGCGCGATAGTCGCAGCGGCCGTGCTCTATCTGATCGCCAGCGGCAAGGCTGATTTCCAGCTCGGCGGTTTTGCGGCCAACGGTTACGGCGAGCATTCGCCGGGCGGTTATTCCCTTGTATCGGCACTGGTCGCCGAAATCGTACTGACGTTGTTCTTCCTGATCGTGATTCTCGGCTCGACCAGCAGCAGGGTGCCGGCCGGTTTCGCACCGATCGCCATCGGCCTCGCGCTGACGTTGATCCATCTGATCTCGATCCCGATTACCAATACGTCGGTCAATCCGGCCCGTTCGACCGGCCAGGCACTATTCGTCGGCGGCTGGGCGCTGCAGCAGCTCTGGCTGTTCTGGGTGGCCCCGATCGTAGGCGGCGCGCTCGGCGGACTCATTTGGAAACTGGTCGACGATCGCGACTGATTCAGGCTTGCAATAAGCCTCGCGAAGGCCCGCGCCGGACACCCCTGCGCGGGCCTATTTGTTTAAAAATTTCTAAAGATCGATATTCAAACATAGCAACTCTCTGATTCTAATGGCAGAATTCTTCAAGTCGATTTGATTCGAAGAGATCGATGTCAGCGAGAGCGGCCAAAAGTTAACGAAAGTAAACGCTTCATTAACCTTAATGCTGTTCTAATGGAGCGGTAAAAGACGTAGCGAGAATCGCTACTTAGCGATCAGGCAGACGTCGATTGAAGACGGTGAATTTGGGGGTATTGATGGGTGGCAAGCATGTGGCTGTCCTTTTGGGCGGATTTTCCTCGGAGAGGCCGGTTAGCCTGTCTTCGGGAAAAGCATGCGCCGATGCCCTCGAGGCCGAAGGCTTTCAAGTCACGCGGGTCGATGTGGGGCGGGATGTATCCGCGCGCCTTGCTGATCTGAAACCCGATGTCGTTTTCAATGCTCTGCATGGTCCCTTCGGTGAAGACGGCACCATCCAGGGCATTCTTGAATATCTGCAGATCCCTTACACTCATTCGGGCGTGCTTGCTTCGGCGCTCGCCATGGACAAGTCTCGTGCCAAGAGGGTGGCTGATGGCGTCGGCATTCCTGTCGCCGATTCGTTGGTAATGGACCGTTTCGCCATTGCTGGCAAACATCCGATGAAGCCGCCTTATGTCGTCAAGCCGGTACGGGAGGGTTCGAGTTTCGGTGTCGTGATCGTCAAGGAAGATCAGGCGCATCCGCCGCAGATCATCGCTTCCTCCGACTGGCGCTATGGCGATGAAGTGCTGGTTGAGCGTTTCATCTACGGCCGGGAGCTGACGTGCGGTGTCATGGGAGATACCGCGCTTGGCGTGACCGAGATCGTGCCGCTGGGACATAGCTTCTACGATTATGATTCCAAATATGCAGAGGGTGGATCAAAACACGTCATCCCTGCTAAAATTTCACCGAATCTTTACCAAAAGATACAAATATTAGCGTTAAGGGCGCATCAAGCTATCGGCTGCCGTGGCGTCAGTCGATCTGACTTCCGTTATGACGATCGCTTTTCCGAAGAGGGCGAGCTTATCTGGTTGGAAATCAACACTCAGCCAGGCATGACACCTACCTCGCTCGTGCCCGAAATGGCCGCTCACGCCGGCTACTCTTTTGGCGAATTTCTCCGGTGGATGGTGGAGGACGCGTCTTGTTTGCGCTGACGGTCAAAAATATGAGGCGGTCCCGCCACCGTGTCCCACTCGCGATTGACGATGTCGAGGATGCGTTCGTGTTGCCGCGGCCGATGCGTCGTGCTGTGCGCTTCCTCGTGAGCCTAGGTTCCGGCCGCGTCAACATTCCAGCCCATACGGGCACGGTCTCCGCTCTCGCTCTCCTGGCTGCGACGGGCCTTTATGGCATGTCGATCGGTGGCCATACGCAGGACGTCGCGCAGGCAACGACTTCGGCTGCTGGCTTTGCAATCGAAGACGTGAAGGTCTCGGGCAACGATCAGACCTCGGAAATCGAAATCCTGCAGCTTCTCGGTCTCGACGGCACGACTTCGCTGGTGGCGCTCGATGCCGATGCGGCTCGCCAGAAGATCGCGAGCCTGCCCTGGGTGCAAAGCGTCGAGGTCCGCAAGGTTTATCCGAAGACCGTCGAGGTGAAGCTCACGGAACGCAAGGCTTATGCCATCTGGCAACATGGTTCCGAACTGTCGCTGATCCAGAAGGACGGCAGTGTGATCGCGCCGCTGCGTGACAACAAGTTCGCCAAGCTGCCGCTTTTCGTCGGCCGTGATGCCGAAACGGCTGCGGCGTCGATCGATGATGAGTTTGCCAACTGGCCGGATGTTCGTGGCCATGTGAAGGCTTTCGTACGCGTCGCCGGCCGTCGTTGGGATCTCTATCTCGACAATGGTGTGATCATCAAATTGCCGGAAGACAACATTGATGGCGCCCTCGCAAGACTTACCAGGCTCGACAAGGACGAGAACCTTCTGCAGCGCGATATTGCCGCTGTCGACCTTCGCCTTGACGACCGTACCGCCATTGAATTGACCCCGGATGCAGCGCTTCGCCGCCAGGCAGCGTTGGATGCAAGAACCAAGGCTTTGAAGAAAGCAGGGCAGGATACATGAGCTTATTCAGTTCGTCCCATTTCGGTCTGCCGCGCCTGAAGCCGCTGTCCTCCAAGCGGTCGCATATCGTATCCGTTCTCGATATCGGTTCGACGAAGGTCGTCTGCATGATCGGCCGGCTTACGCCGCGCGAGGAAAGCCAGGTTCTTCCGAACCGCACGCATAATATCGAGATCATCGGCATCGGCCATCAGCGTTCGCGCGGCATCAAGACCGGTGTGATCGCCGATCTCGACGCGCTGGAAAACGTTGTCCGTCTTTCGGTCGATGCCGCCGAGCGCATGGCCGGCCTCACTGTCGACAGCCTGATCGTCAACGTTTCCGCGGGTCGTCTCGGCAGCGATATCTATACCGCCACCATCGATTTGGGCGGCCAGGAGGTCGAGGCCAACGATTTGAAGAAAGTCCTTGCCGCCGCTTGCCAGCAGTCGCTCCGCCAGGATCGCGCCGTGCTGCATTCGCTGGCAACCGGCTATTCGCTCGACGGCGAACGCGGCATCCGCGATCCCCTGGCGATGTTTGGCGACGCGCTGGGTGTCGATATGCATGTGGTCACAGCGGAGCGCGCAGCCCTTCGCAATCTCGAACTCTGCATCAACCGCGCGCACCTTTCGGTCGAGGGCATGGTCGCAACGCCTTATGCCAGCGGTCTCGCCGCTCTCGTCGACGACGAAGTCGAGCTCGGTTGTGCCGCGATCGACATGGGCGGCGGTACGACCACGATCTCGGTCTTTGCCGAAGGCAAGCTGGTGCACACGGACGCCGTCAGCCTCGGTGGTCATCATGTCACCACCGACCTTGCCAGGGGTCTTTCGACGCGCATCGAGGATGCCGAGCGGCTGAAGGTAGTGCATGCCTCTGCGCTCGCGAATTCTTCGGAAGAGCGCGAACTGATTTCCATCCCGCCGATCGGCGAGGATGAACGCGACCAGCCCACGCAGGTGCCGAAGGCGCTGGTGTCGCGCATCGTCAAGGCCCGTATCGAGGAGACGCTGGAGCTGATCCGCGATCGTATCCAGCGTTCCGGTTTCAGCCCGATCGTTGGTAAGCGCGTCGTGCTGACGGGTGGTGCCAGCCAGTTGACCGGCTTGCCGGACGTGGCGCGGCGCATCCTTGCCCGCAACGTCCGCATCGGCCGCCCGATGGGCGTATCCGGCTTGCCGACGGCGGCCAAAGGCCCCGCCTTTTCCACGGCGGTCGGACTGATGATCTATCCGCAGGTTGCGGACATGGAGACACATGCGGCGGGCAGCGGTCTGCTCTCGTCGCTTGGGGGTAACAACAGCCGCATCGGTCGCGTTGGCCAATGGCTGAAGGAGAGTTTCTGAGTGCCTGATCCCGGATCGCGGCAAGCGCTTTCCGGGCAGGGGTCAGGCGAGTGAAATATAGTGAATTGGCCGGCGTGGCGATGCGGCCATAGAGAGAAGGAACGGGTACCATGACTATCAAGCTGCATAAGCCAGATATCACCGAGCTGAAGCCGCGGATCACCGTGTTCGGTGTCGGTGGTGGTGGCGGCAATGCCGTCAACAACATGATCACGGCAGGCTTGCAAGGCGTCGATTTCGTCGTCGCCAATACAGACGCACAGGCTTTGACGATGACGAAGGCAGAGCGGATCATCCAGCTCGGCGTCAATGTCACCGAAGGCCTCGGCGCCGGCTCGCAGCCGGAAGTCGGCCGCGCGGCTGCTGAAGAGTGCATCGACGAGATCATCGATCATCTGAACGGTACCCACATGTGCTTCGTCACCGCCGGCATGGGCGGCGGCACGGGCACGGGTGCTGCGCCGGTCGTTGCACAGGCCGCCCGCAACAAGGGCATCCTGACCGTTGGCGTTGTCACCAAGCCGTTCCATTTCGAAGGTGGTCGCCGCATGCGGCTCGCCGAAATGGGCATCCAGGAACTGCAGAAATCGGTCGACACGCTGATCGTCATTCCGAACCAGAACCTGTTCCGTATCGCCAACGACAAGACGACATTCGCCGATGCGTTCTCGATGGCTGACCAGGTTCTCTATTCGGGTGTTGCGTGCATCACCGATCTGATGGTGAAGGAAGGTCTTATCAACCTCGACTTCGCCGACGTCCGTTCGGTCATGCGCGAAAT
This sequence comes from Rhizobium sp. BK313, assembly GCF_014193655.1. Lineage (GTDB taxonomy): Bacteria > Pseudomonadota > Alphaproteobacteria > Rhizobiales > Rhizobiaceae > Rhizobium. The sequence continues at coordinate 689,868 of NZ_JACHZQ010000001.1, forward strand.
GGGCCGCGCTATGATGGGCACAGGCGAGGCTTCCGGCCAGGGACGCGCAATGCAGGCTGCTGAGGCTGCCATCGCCAATCCGCTGCTCGACGAAACCTCGATGAAGGGTGCACAGGGCCTGCTGATCTCGATCACCGGCGGCCGTGACCTCACTCTGTTCGAAGTCGACGAAGCTGCGACCCGCATCCGCGAAGAAGTCGATCCAGACGCCAACATCATCCTCGGTGCTACCTTCGACGAATCGCTGGAAGGCATCATCCGTGTGTCCGTCGTCGCGACCGGCATCGATCGCGCGATCAACGAAGCGGCCGACAAGGCTATGGAATTCCGTCCGGTCGCAAAGCCGGTTGTCCGTCCCTCCGCGGCCGTTGCTCCGGCAGCGGCCGCAGCTCAGCCTGCCCATGTCGCGCAGGCACCGAAGGCCGTTGTCGATCCGATCGCGCAGACCATCCGTATGGCGGAAGCCGAAATGGAACGCGAATTGGAAATCCAGCCTATCCGCCAGCAGCAACCGGTAATGCAGCAGCAGCCGGTCGCTCAGGAGGAAACCTTCCGTCCGCAGAGCCGCATCTTTGCAGCCGCACCGGAGGCACAGCCGATGCGTCAGGCTCCGCTTCAGCAGCAGCCGGCCCCGGTCATGCATCAGCAGCCCCCGATGCAGCACCAGCCGGCTCCCGCGCAGATGCAGCAGCCGATCCGTCAGGAGCCGGTCATCCGGCAGGCTGCCGAGCAGGTCCGCATGCCGAAGGTCGAGGATTTCCCGCCGGTCGTGAAGGCCGAGATGGAACATCGGGCTCAGCCGGTTGCCGCCCAAGCTACCGAGGAGCGCGGTCCGATGGGCCTGCTGAAGCGAATCACCAATTCGCTTGGTCGCCGCGACGAGGACCCGGCTTTCAGCGACATGACGGCTTCGGCTCCGAACGCCGCCTCGCAACAGCGCCGTCCGCTGTCACCGGAAGCCAGCCTCTACGCACCGCGTCGTGGCCAGCTCGATGAGCAGGGCCGTCAGGTTCCGCAGGCACGCATGGCAACCCAGGAAGACGACCAGCTCGAAATACCGGCTTTCCTGCGCCGGCAGTCGAATTGATCCGGTAAAGATCATCCTATTAATAGGATGCTAACCATGTTTGTTGAATCCGGGGCTTATCGGCCCCGGATTTCTTTATTTTCGACCTGTCTTTAATTCTAAAATTACCTAGCAAATTCAATCGTCTGCTTTCGTAACAAAACGAAAGAAACAGTGATTTGGAATGCGATGTCCCCGCGCGTATGTAGGTAGCAAGCGAGCCTGCGGAATCGCATTTGGCAACTGTTGCATGTGAGTTCGCGGAGTAGGTAACAGACTGAACCAGCAATGAGGGCAGGGGTCCAAAGGTGACCGCCCGGTCTGGAACAGACAGACGAAGGCAGAATTTATATGGCAATCGGATTACTGGGTTTTCAAACCACCATTGCAAGCCCTGTAACACTTTCGGGTATCGGTGTTCACTCCGGTGCGAATGTGTCGATTACGCTCTATCCGGCCGAAGCCGGCGCGGGCGTCATCTTCCAGCGGATGCATGACAACGGCGACGTGACTGAGTTGCGCGCCGTTTCCTCGCAGGTCGGCAACACCGATCTCTGCACGGTTCTCGGCTTTTCGCCGGCGCGCTCCGTCGCGACGATCGAACACGTCATGGCGGCGATTTACGCCGTCGGCTTGGACAATGTCATCGTCGAAGTCACCGGCGCGGAAATGCCGATCATGGATGGCAGCGCTTATCCTTTCATCGAAGCGATCGAGCAGGCAGGTATCGTTTCGCTCGGCGTCAAGCGCCGCTATATCCGCGTCACGAAGCCGGTGCGAATCGAAGCCGGTGGTTCCTGGTGCGAGTTCCGCCCTTATGACGGTACGCGTTTCGAAGTCGAGATCGACTTCGATTGCCCGCTGATCGGCCGGCAGAAGTGGGAAGGCGATCTGACCGCGAAGACCTTCAAGACCGAGCTGTCGCGCGCCCGCACCTTCGGCTTCATGCGTGATGTCGAGCGTCTCTGGGCTTCGGGGCATGCGCTCGGCTCTTCGCTCGAAAATTCCGTTGTCATTTCCGACGACAATACAGTGATCAATGTCGAGGGCCTGCGTTACGCCAAGGACGAATTCGTTCGTCACAAGGCGCTGGATGCCGTTGGCGATTTGGCGCTGGCCGGCGCTCAGTTCATCGGCTGCTACCGGTCTTATCGCGGCGGTCACCGCATGAATGCCAATGCGTTGAAGGCGCTGTTAAGCGATCCCTCGGCTTATGACGTCGTCGAAACTTCTGCTCCGCGTCAGCGTGCGCATAGCCGCGATTTCGTTGCCGTCAATGCTCCCGAATTCGCCCCCTGGTCTGCGTGACCTCCAGAAAGCCAGGTGGCAAAGTCGCCGCTCCCGAAAGGGGGCGGCTCTTTTTTTAACAGGAGATTCGCCAGCAGTGCTTCAAAGCCGGGCAAGGCATCGCGTTCAGGAGGGCTGGAAACGAAATCTCCTGTCAATACAGCGGCTAAAGCCTGCCATCGCGCAGTCTTTGCCACAAAAATGCGTTAATGCATCATCATTGCGTTGCCCTGATGGTGCTTTTGCGGCTAGAAACGCCAGCGAGAGAACGCCGTTTCCGCAACAACGGCTAGTGGGACAGTCATCCGATGGGTTTTGCAGGGTCTGAAAGCATGAAGATTACAGCACGGGCTTTGCTCGTATCGCTTCTCCTGGCCGGTACCGGTGCGGTGGTAACGGGTTGCAATACGGACAAGGATATCGACATCACCAAGCTTGGCGTCGAGACCGATCCGCCGGAAACCCTCTACAATCAGGGCCTTGCCAACATCAAGGCCGGCAATATGACGGAAGCCGGACGCAAGTTCGACGCCATCAACCAGCAGCAGCCCTTCTCCGAATGGGCGCGCAAAGCGCTGGTCATGAGCACTTTCGTCAAATATCGCACCGGCCGCTATGATGATGCCGTCCAGTCGGGCAACAGCTATCTCAAGCAGTATCCCGGCTCCGAAGATGCCGATTACGTTCAGTATCTCGTCGGTTCATCCTACGCCAAGCAGATCGTCGACGTGACGCAGGATCAGCGTGCCGCGCAGCAGACGATCGAGGCGATGTCCAAGCTCGTGAGCGACTATCCGAACTCGCAATATGTGAGCGACGCGCAGGCCAAGATTCGCTTTGCCCGCGACCAGCTCGCCGGCAAGGAAATGCAGATCGGCCGCTACTATCTTGAGCGCAAGGATTACCTTGCGGCCATTGCTCGCTTCCGTATCGTCGTCGAGCAATATCCGACGACGAATCAGATCGAAGAGGCGCTGGCGCGCTTGGTCGAAGCCTACTATGCCATGGGCATCGTACCGGAAGCGCAGACGGCAGCGGCCGTTCTCGGCCACAACTATCCGGACAGCCGCTGGTATGCTGATTCCTTTAAGCTTCTGAAGTCCGGCGGTGTCGAGCCACGTGAAAGCGAAGGCTCCTGGATTTCGAGAGCGGGCAAGAAACTTCTTCTTGGGACGTGAGATTGAGCGCACATGCTGGTCCAGCTTTCGATCCGCGATATCGTTCTGATCGAGCGGCTGGATCTTGCCTTTGAAACCGGGCTTTCGGTACTAACCGGCGAGACGGGCGCGGGCAAATCCATCCTGCTTGACAGTCTCTCGCTGGCCCTTGGCGGGCGCGGCGATGGCGATCTCGTGCGTCATGGCGAGGATCGCGGCCAAGTGACGGCAGTTTTCGATGTCGGCATGCAGCACGCTGCCCGCAAGCTTCTGCGCGAAAATGGCATCGATGACGATGGCGACCTCATCTTCCGTCGTACCCAATCCGCCGATGGCCGCACCAAGGCTTTCGTCAACGACCAGCCGCTCAGCGTTCAGCTGATGCGCCAGGCGGGCCAGCTTCTTGTCGAAATTCATGGACAGCACGACGACCGTGCCCTGGTCGATACAGACGCCCACCGCATGCTGCTCGATGCCTTCGCGGGCATCGCCGACGAAACGCAAGCCGTTGGACGGCTCTACAAGACCTGGCGGGACACCGAGCGAACGCTGAAGAAACAGCGCGAGCAGGTGGAAAACGCCGCGCGCGAAGCCGATTATCTCCGCGCTGCGGTCGAGGAACTGGAAAAGCTGTCCCCGCAAGATGGCGAAGAGGACGACCTTGCTGACCGTCGCTCGCGGATGATGAAGGCGGAGCGCATCGCCGGCGATATCTCTGAAGCCTCAGAGTTTCTGAACGGCAATGCCTCGCCTGTGCCGCATATTGCCTCGTTGGTGCGCCGGCTGGAGCGCAAGAGCCATGAGGCGCCGGGCTTGCTGGAAGACACCGTAGCGCTGCTCGACGCAGCGTTGGATCAGCTCTCCAACGCGCAGATGGAAGTGGAGGCGGCCCTCCGCAAGACTGAATATGATCCAAGGGAGCTGGAACGGGTGGAAGAGCGGTTGTTTGCGCTACGCGCTGCTTCACGCAAATACTCCGTGCCGGTCACCGGCCTTCCGGCGCTGGCCGAGAAGATGATTGCCGAGCTCGCCGATCTTGACGCCGGCGAAGAGAGGCTGGCGCGGCTGGATGCCGACTTGGCAGTTGCCAAGGCTGACTATGACGCCGCCGCCCGAGGTCTTTCCGACAAGCGCCGTCACGCCGGCGAAGCGCTTGCGGGCGCCGTCATGGCCGAGCTGCCGGCGCTGAAGCTGGAGCGGGCGCGCTTCATGGTGGAGATCACCACCGATGCCGACGAGGCCACGGCCGAGGGCATCGACGTCATCGAATTCCATGTACAGACCAATCCTGGGACGCGGCCGGGACCGATCATGAAGGTGGCCTCCGGTGGCGAGCTTTCGCGTTTTCTGCTGGCGCTGAAGGTGGCGCTTGCCGATCGGGGTTCGGCTCCGACTTTGGTTTTCGACGAAATCGACACTGGTGTTGGTGGCGCAGTGGCGGATGCAATCGGCCAGCGGCTGAAGCGACTCTCCGAGCGTGTGCAGGTGCTCTCCGTCACCCATGCGCCGCAGGTCGCCGCGCGTGCGGCGACGCATTTGCTGATTTCCAAAGGCCCGGTCGCCGACGGCTCCGAGAAAATCTCCACCCGCGTCGCTACCATGGCTCCCAAGGATCGCACCGAGGAAATCGCCCGCATGCTCGCCGGCGCGTCGGTGACCGAAGAGGCGAGGGCGGCCGCCAAGCGGCTGTTGGCGGGCAACGGCTGAGGGCTTCAAGCCTCATCCTCTCCACTTCCCATTCCCCAAATTTTCTCTAAAACATCTCGGAAATCCGGGAGTGCGAATCCATGAGCAGCGAACAGAAGCCTGTTGAAGATTTGACCGAAGAAGAGGCAGCCGCAGCGCTTGCCTATCTGGCAGCCGAGATTGCGCGAAATGACGCGCTTTATCACGGCCAGGATGCACCTGAGATTTCGGATGCGGAATACGATGCGCTGAAGCGGCGCAACGATGCCATCGAAGCGCGTTTCCCGGCGTTGATTCGTGCTGACAGCCCGTCACGGCGGGTCGGCGTTGCGCCATCCGAAACCTTTGCGCCCGTTGTGCATGCAAGGCCGATGCTGTCGCTCGACAATACGTTTTCGCAGGAAGATGTGCAGGATTTCGTCGCCGGCGTTTATCGTTTCCTTGGCCGGTTGCCCGATCAGTCGATCGCCTTTACCGCCGAACCAAAGATCGACGGGCTTTCCATGTCGATCCGCTACGAGAACGGCCGGATGGTGAACGCCGCGACGCGTGGCGACGGCACGACCGGTGAAAACGTTACCGCCAATATCCGCACCATCAAGGAGATCCCCCAGACCTTGCCTGCCGGCGCCCCGGCGGTCGTGGAAGTGCGCGGCGAGGTCTATATGGCCAAGAGTGATTTCTTGGCACTGAACGCGCAGATGGAAGCGGAGGGGAAGCAGACCTACGTCAATCCGCGTAACACCGCGGCCGGCTCGCTGCGCCAGCTCGACCCGAAGATCACGGCCAGCCGCAAGTTGAAATTCTTCGCCTATGCCTGGGGAGAGATGTCCGACATGCCGGCCGACACGCAGTTCGGCATGGTTCAGACATTCGGGGAATGGGGCTTTCCGGTCAATCCGTTGATGAAGCGGCTGAATTCGGTCGCCGACATTCTCGCGCACTATGACGAGATCGGCCTTCAGCGTCCGGACCTCGATTACGATATCGATGGTGTCGTCTACAAGGTCGACAGCCTGGAACTGCAGGCTCGTCTCGGTTTCCGTTCGCGTTCGCCACGCTGGGCGACAGCGCATAAATTCCCGGCTGAGCAGGCGTTCACTCGACTTATGGGCATCGATATACAGGTCGGCCGCACGGGCGCACTGACGCCGGTGGCGCGGCTGGAGCCGATTACCGTCGGCGGCGTCGTCGTGACCAACGCGACGCTGCATAACGCCGATTACATCAAGGGCATTGGCAACAAGGGCGAGCCAATCCGCGATGGCCGCGACATCAGGGTCGGCGACATGGTGATCGTGCAGCGCGCCGGCGATGTCATCCCGCAGATCGTGGACGTTGTGCTGGAGAAGCGGGAAGCGACAAGCGTTCCTTACGAATTCCCCAAGGTGTGTCCGGTCTGCGGCAGCCATGCGGTGCGCGACATCAATGAAAAGACCGGCAAGGTCGATGCGGTGACGCGCTGTACCGGCGGCTTCATCTGCCGGGCGCAGGCTACGGAACATCTGAAACATTTCGTGTCGCGCAATGCCTTCGACATCGAGGGTCTTGGCTCAAAGCAGATCGATTTCTTTTTCGAGAACGAGGATCCGGCCCTGCAGGTGCGCACTGCGCCCGATATCTTCACATTGGAGAGACGCCAACAGTCCTCGCTTACCAAGCTGGAGAATATCGACGGCTTCGGTAAGGTCAGCGTTTCCAAGCTCTATGCAGCCATCAACGAGCGGCGCGATATCGCTCTGCACCGCTTCATCTTCGCGCTCGGCATTCGCCATGTCGGCGAGACGACGGCGAAGCTCTTGGCGCGCTCCTACGGCACCTACGAAGCCTTCGAAGTGGCGATGAAGGAGGCGGCGCCTCTTGCGGGAGACCCATGGAACGATCTCAACAATATCGAAGGGATCGGCGAAGTGGTGGCTCGTGCCATCGTCGAATTTTACAAGGAACCGCGCAACGTCGCAGTGATCTCAAAGCTGCTTGAAGAGGTGCGGCCGCAAGAGGCGGAACAGCCGACCACATCGGGCAGTCCTGTGGTCGGCAAGACGGTGGTTTTCACCGGTTCGCTCGAGAAATTCACGCGCGACGAAGCCAAGGCCAAGGCCGAAAGCCTCGGCGCCAAGGTTTCCGGCTCGGTTTCGAAAAAGACCGACATCGTCGTCGCCGGACCTGGTGCGGGTTCGAAGCTGGACAAGGCGCGGGAATTCAATGTGCAGGTCATGACCGAGGATGAATGGCTGGCGTTGATAGGGGGATGATCGACGGCGGCGAATCGAAAGAGCGCCGCCCGTCGCTGTTTACATCCTCACGCGCGCCATCGTGAATGCGTCCACATATTCGCCATTGCGAAACGCAAAGGCCTTGAGCCGCCCTTCGGTCTCGAAGCCGAACTTTTCGTAAAGCCGGATCGCAGTTTCATTGTCGACATAGACGGTCAATTCCAGGCGTTTGATCGCCAGCCAATTGTCGGAGGCATCGACGAGGGCGGCAAGCAGCGCAGAGCCGATGCCCCGGCCGGTAAAGTCGTCGTGGACACCCATGCCGAGGTGGGCGGTGTGAATCTGTCGGCCGGAATGGCGGCGCATGCCGGCATTGCCAACGACTTGGCCGTTAAGCACGGCAACCAGGCTGATCGAATCGGACACGGGCTTTTCCAGCCATTGTCGGGTTTCTTCGACGCTCTGAAAGGGTAGGCGCAGCGTGCCGGCGCGATAGCCGGGCAGGTTGGCGATAAGGGTTATCGCCTCGGCGTCGGATGGTCGCGCGGCGCGGATTTCCACAGCGCCCGATTTGCGGGATTGTCGCTCGTCTGAATCTTGTGATTCGGAATTCACATTGCTCTCCTTGAGGTTCGGGAGGAGAGCGGAGCCGTCAAACCCTGCTCGCCTCGGCAGGGTCTGGTGGGGATCGCAGTCAGCTTAACGCAATGCCGCTCCCACTCGCCCTGCAAGGGGTGAGGTGGTGAGAATATGCATCACGATGGTACGGTTTGCGATCATGCGCGGAACTTTCAGCGTTTTTTTCCAGAAGTCAACTCCCCTAACGGAAGTAGCTGGGGTCGCAGGTCTAATCGCGCATGCCGTGCGACCACTCGCCTTAGTGCGAAAGGATGAATTGAATATCTTCGGAACAGGCCGCTCAATACCGCCAGGGGCATGATGTAAAAGGCGAATCCCTTTCGTCTGGTCCCGCACAAATACTGTTGGTGAGTTCCAGGTTCCATGCGTCTTATACTTGTCAACGATGTCTCAATCATTCGCGGCGGTGCGACCAAAGTGGCGTTGCAATGCATCGATGCGAGCAGGCAGGCCGGGCTGAATTGCGCCATCCTGGTCGGCGATGACGGGGAAGGGCTGAAGCCGCGCTTTGCGGGCATCCGCACGGTCGCACTTGGAGAACGACCTCTTCGCGATGGGCCAACCTTCGCCGACGTCTTCGAGAAAAATTACAACAAGCGCGCCTACGAGGCGCTGGACGAGCTGTTGAACGAAACGGACGAGGAAACCGTTGTCCATGTGCACGGCTGGTCGCAGATTCTCTCGCCGTCGATCTTTTACGCACTGGCCAAACATAAGGCCAAGGTCATCATCACGGCGCATGATTTCTTCCTGAGTTGTCCGAACGGAGGGCTGATCAATTTCCAGAGCGGTACGGTCTGCAATCTCCGGCCGCTGTCGGCAGGGTGTCTTGCGACCAATTGCGACAAGCGCAACTATTTCCACAAGCTCTGGCGCTTTCGCCGCACACTGACACAGCGCGGCGTCGGTGAAGAATTCTGGAGTCGCGTCGGCATCGTACTGGCGCATGAGAGCATGGAAACCTATCTGCGCTCCGGTCCGCTGCAGCATTTTCTGACGCTGCGCACGCCGACCGAGCCCCTGACGCCGGCTCCCGTGGAAGCCTGGCGCAATCGCCGCACCGTCTTCTTGGGGCGTATGTGCTGGGAGAAGGGCGTACGCACGCTCGCCGACGCGTTGAACAAGACCGGGCGGACAGCGACGCTGATCGGCCGCGGGCCGCTGCTCGCCGAGATGCAGCAGGCTTTGCCGCATTGTTGGGTGCCGGGTTGGCTGGCCGACGAGGAGGTGACGGCGCTGGCCAGCGAGGCGCGCGTCTTCATCATGCCGTCGCGCATGCCTGAGCCCTACGGCCTGGTTGCCGCCGAGGCATTGATGTCTGGCATTCCCGTCATCGTCAGCAGCAATGCGTTGATCGCCGCCGAGGTGGAGCGGAACAGCGCTGGGCTGGTCTTTACGAGTGGTGACGCCGGTTCGCTGGCCGAACGGTTGGCAAGCACCGATGACGACAAGCTGATGCAGAGACTTTGCGAAGGCGCGCTCGCGCTTGGCAAGCGAATTGCGCCGAGCAAGACGGAGTGGGCTCAACGCATGGTCGATATTTATACGGGCAAGAGCGGCTTCCTCGCTCATTGAAAGGGATAATAAAATGGCGCGGGCTTTGGTAACGGGAGGCTGTGGTTTTGTTGGGAGGCATCTTATCCGACGGCTTTTGACGGAGGGACTGGATATCGTCTGCGTCGACTCGTTGGTGGAAGGGACGGGCGCACGGCATCCCGATCTCTGGCAGCGCTTCCCCGGATCGCGCTTTACCTTTTTCGAGGAAGACTGCCGCGCCTTTTTTACCCGCCCTCAAGAACATTTCGACTATGTTTTCCATCTTGCCGCATTGGTCGGCGGCCGCGTGACGCTCGAGGCGCGGACGCTCGATGTCGCCGAGGATCTGTCGGTGGATACCGAATTGTGGAAATGGGCCGCACACACCAAACCCGGCTGTGTCGTGTTCTTCAGCTCCAGTGCGGCCTATCCCGTCTCGCTGCAGACGGTCGCGAACCATCGGCTACTTTCTGAAGATATGATTTCCTTCGAGGCTGCCATCGGCGTGCCCGATCTCAGCTATGGTTGGGCGAAACTGACCGGCGAATATCTGATGAAGCTCTATGTCGAGCGCTATGGCAACCGGGCGATCGCCTATCGGCCGTTCAGCGGCTATGGGGAGGATCAGGATCTCGCCTATCCCTTTCCGGCCATATGTCGCCGCCTGCTTGGGGAAAGAGGCGCTGCGGAAGTCTTCGTCTGGGGCTCGGGCCGGCAATGCCGGGACTTCATCCATATTGATGATTGCATCGATTTCATCTGGCAAACCAAGGAATTGTTACCAGATGGTGCCAGCCTCAACCTTTCGACGGGCACTGCTACATCCTTTATTGAACTAGCGGAAACCATCGCGCGTCAAATCGGCTGGAATCCTGTCGTAAGCGGCCTCTGCGATCGCCCCGAAGGGGTTTTTTATCGCTGTGGCGATACGGCCCTGCAGCGCTCCTACGGGCTCTCTCCACGCGTCAGCTTGGAGGAGGGAATCGCGCGGATGCTCGATCATCTGCGCATGGAGCAGGAACAATACGCCATAGCTATCTGACGAGCCTTGTCTCGATCGGCTTTCCCGCCGTGACCTCTGAACATGTCGCTTGACATGCAACCAAATAGTTGCCTATAAGATCAATAATAGGCAACTAAATGGTTCCATATTCAATATGAACGACGATGCGGTTTTTCGAGCTTTGGCGGATGCAAGCCGGCGGCAGTTGCTGGACCGGCTGTACGAGCAGAATGGCCAGACGCTCGGCGAACTCTGCCAGGGGCTGGAGATGACGCGCCAGGCCGTGACGAAACATCTTGTTATCCTGGAAGAGGCGAACCTGGTGTCCGTGCAGCGGCAGGGCCGGGAGAAGCTGCATTTCATCAATCCCGTTCCGATCAATCACATCGCCGAACGCTGGATCAACAAGTTCGAGCGCCGGCAGTTAAGCGCTCTTTCCGCTCTCAAGAAAGTTCTGGAGGGCGATGGCGGCCAGTAGCAGCCGTCAGATCACCGTGAACAGCAAGCCACCCAACAAGAGGAGAAATGTCATGACCGGAAGCAGCTTTGTTTATGTCACCTACATCCGCACGACGCCGGACAAGCTCTGGTCTGCGTTGACGACGCCGGAATTCATAAAAAAATATTGGTTCGGCATCGAGCACGAGACCAATTGGAAGGTCGGCTCACCATGGAAGATGACTTACCCGGACGGGCGGGTCACCGACACGGGCGAGATCGAAGCCTTCGATCCACCGAAGCGTCTGGCCATCAAATGGCGCAACGAATTCATGCCCGAATTGAAGGCTGAAGGCTGGTCGCAATGCGTGATGGACATCGAGCCAGTGGGGGATTCAGTAAAGCTCACCGTCACCCATACGATGGAATTGGAAAACGCAAAGTTCATTGGCGCCGTTTCCGGCGGCTGGCCGAAAATTCTCTCCAACCTCAAATCGCTTCTGGAGACCGGCGAGGTGGTGTTGAAAGAAAAATGAGCGACAGCGGGGCGCTTGTGTGGCGCCCCGACCTCCTTGCATCCCCGGCCCGCCATCTTACCTTAGCGGTGCCGCTGCTCGACCGGCGGCGATGTTGGAGGATGTTCGATGACTTCACTGAAATTGCATGCCGCCATTGCCGCGTCGTTCCTGGCGCTCGCGCCTGTTTCCGCTTCGGCCGAAATTGTCGGCAAGGTTGGGGTGGATTGGACCGGCAACGACATTTTGGTCGATGCCGTGCCCGATCCGGAAGTGTCCGGCGTCACCTGCCACGTCACCTATTTCGACCGGAGTGTCATTGACCGGCTGAAGAACGGCAATTGGTTTGAGGACCCCTCCAACAACTCCATTGCCTGCCGCCAGACCGGGCCGATCGAGATCGGCAATATCAGCCTGTCAGAGGGTGGCGAGGAAGTGTTTCGCGCCGGCTTGTCGTTGATCTGGAAGAAGCTGGTGGTCGACCGAATCTACGACAAGAAGAACGACACGCTGATCTATCTCATTCATTCGCGCGAATTGACCAACGGTTCGGCGAAAATGGCGATTTCGACCATTCCGCTGTTCGGCCAGAATGTTACCTGGAAGAACGGCAAGCCTAAATAAGATTACCGAGATACCGCATCGACAATCGTCAAGGGGTTTGTACCAAAAAAAGTCCTGCTCTTTGGTTGCTGAATACCTCTTGGTCGCTTTCGGATTGCACCGTTTTCGTGCAGTTCTAGGGATGAACGTGGAAGTGCCACTTCCATCTGTTCACGGCCTGCGCGACCGGCGCACCGGCAACACCCCGCCGACGTCGGTCACACAAACACGATCGCCCTGAAGCTGCTGCTCCAGGGCGATTTTGGTTTCAGGCATTTTCTGAAAATCAAGCCGCCTGCGCCAGCTCGTCCGCGATGACAGTGTCGAGGTTCAGGAAGCAGACCATGGTCTTTTCCAACGCCACGATGCCACGGCAGAAGGCACGCTGCGCTTCCGGAATGATCTCCGGCGGCGGCTGCAGATCTTCGCTCTTGATGCTCATCATGTCGGAAACCTGCTCGACCAGCAGGCCGACGAGCTTGCCAGCAATATCCGTGACGATGATGGCAGACCGTTCGGACGGTTCGGTCATCTTCATGCCGAGGCGGCAGGCCATATCGATGACCGGGATCACCGCGCCGCGCAGGTTGATGAGGCCAAGCACATAGGGCGGCGTGTGCGGCATCGGCGTCACCGGCGCCCAGCCGCGGATTTCGCGGATAGCCATGATATCGATGCAGAATTCCTGATCGCCAAGATGGAAGGAGACGATCTCCAGGTAGGCGCCCGATTGTTTGATGGCATTCGTCATGGTCAAGGACTTCCCGTTTGGCGCCGGCGGCAAGCGGCGGTCGTGATTGAAAAGGGATCGGCTGAGGCGGCCAGGGCAGCGACAGCATCCGGTGGCTTTGGCGCTCGAAAGCGCTTCGCTGCTCCGGCGGGCGTCATGCCCTTCTGAAAGAAGATCGGTCTGCCGCGTATTCGGCGGCTGGCGAGTCGGACCTCGCCTTTGTGTTTCGATGTTGGCGCGGAGTGGTTAGGATTGGTTTAACGTGTGGGCGTCTTCCGTATCTTTGCGCTTGGCCCGGATTTTCCGGACGTGGAACCGCCAGATACGGTGAACTATGGACCTCGATATCGAGATGGGGTCACCCGTGCGTCCAAAAACATCTTCTTGAATTGCGTCCTCCACTTCAACCCGCTACACCCACGCAAAGATGCCCGCTGCCCCACATATCGAGCCGAAGCGGGCATGGTGAGGAAAAGCAGCGATGAAGACCGTTCGGATTGTTGTCTGGATAGCCGTGGTGATTGTGGCCGGGCTGTTAGGTTGGTTGAGCTTTGGCACTTTCAAGTCCCCTGAGGCTGCGAGCGAGGGCCCGTACGGGGTGCCGTTCACGCTGGTCGCGCAGAATGGCCAGCCGATCAGCGACCAGGCATTCCGCGGCAAACCCACGGCGCTGTTTTTCGGCTACACGCATTGTCCCGACGTCTGCCCGACGACCCTATTCGAGCTGAATGGCTGGATGCAGAAGGTTGATCCCGACGGGACGAAGCTCAACGCCTATTTCGTAACCGTCGATCCGGAGCGCGATACGCCCGCGATCATAAACCAGTATGTCTCCAACGTCTCGAGCCGCATCACCGGCATTTCGGGTGATCCCGGCAAGGTGATGGATATGGTCAAGGGCTTCCGGGTCTACGCCAAGAAAGTTCCGCTCGACGAGAAGGACCCGAACGGCGACTATACCATGGATCACACCGCCTCCGTCTTCCTGCTCGACTCCACCGGCCGTTTCGCGGGCACGATAGCCTATCAGGAAGACCCGGACATAGCGGTCAAGAAATTGGAAAACCTGATCAAGAAGGGATAGACGCGCCGATGGGGGACGGGGCCGGAGGAGAGCGGAAAACCAAATCCATCCTGATTGCAGGTGCGGGCCCCGCCGGCCTGACTGCGGCCTTGGAACTTGCCCGCCGCGGCTTTGTCCCGCGTATTATCGATGATGGCCAAGGGCCAGTGCCTCTGGAAGAGAGCCGGGCGCTCGGCATCAATGCCCGCACATTGACGCTGCTTTCGGCCTCCGGCGTCACCGACCATATTGTCGCAGCCGCCCAGCCGATCGGACATTTCCGCATCCGTTCCGGAGCGAAGGTCCTTGCCGATGTCGATACAAGGCGGTTGCCGGGCCGCTTTTGCGCGATTCATGGCTTAGCGCAGGGAGCGACCGAACGGTTGTTGATTGCAGCGCTTGCGGCCTACGGCATTGCGCCGGAGTGGCAAACGGCAGTCGACGCGGGAATAATCGCCGATCTTCTGAAACCGGAGGTGACGCTGCGGCGTGCGGATGGGGCTACGGAAACGGTTCGCCCGGACATCCTCATCGGGGCCGACGGTGCGCATTCGGCCGTCCGCAAGGCGCTTGGTGCTGGGTTTCCCGGCGAGGCGCTGGAGGCTTATTTCTATATCGCCGATTTTCGGTATGCCAAACCGGTGGATGCACATTTCGCCGAAATCACGCTTTGCGATCCCGGTATGCTCGGGCGTTTGCCGGTGTCCGCCGATGTGCTGCGTTACATTTCGACGTTGGAAGACTTCGAAGGCCGTATCGTTCATCCGGAGGTGGTTGCCGAGAAGACATGGGCCTCGCAGTTCCGTATCCATTTCCGCCATGTTGAGCCGATGGCCAAGGGTAACGTGTTCATGGCAGGCGATGCGGCCCATATTCATTCCCCGGCGGGAGCGCGCGGTATGAATCTCGGCATAGAGGATGCCTGTTGGCTCGCCTGGCTCATTGCGGAAGGCCGCGAAGAGGAGTATTCGGCCCTCAGAATTCCAGCCGTGAAACAGGTGCTGAAGCAGACCTATGGCCTGACCCGACTGGTCACTATGAAAAATCCGCTGGCGATTGCCATGCGCAATCTGTTCGCGCCGTCGCTTCTGCGTTTCGGACCTGCACGGCGTAGGCTGCTTCATAGTATCGCCGGCTACGACACGCCAAGGCCGCCATGGATCGACTGGGCTGAATAAGAATTAAGAGAGACCGAAGACTTGAGTGAAATCCGCCTGTACGTGACGACGACCGAGAAAAAGGCCGAACAGATTCTCGATCTGATGACGCCGGTGTTCGAAGACGAAGAGTTGCCGATTGCCACCACGGAGATCGATGAAAAGAAGGATATCTGGGAAGCTTCGATCTATCTCTACGCAGATGACGAAGACGACGTGCGCGCCCGTTTTGCGAGTGTGTTGAAACGTGCTTTTCCCGAGCTCGTCATCGAAAGGGAAGTCATTCCCGATGTCGATTGGATTGCCAAGTCGCTGGAGGGATTGAAGCCGGTTCGGGCTGGGCGTTTCGTGGTGCACGGCTCACATGACCGCGACAAGGTGGGGCCGAGCGATATCGCGATCGAGATCGATGCCGGCCAAGCCTTCGGCACGGGCCATCACGGCACGACGGCGGGTTGCCTGGAGACGATCGAAAAAGTGCTCGCCAGCCGTCGGGTGCGCAATGCGCTCGATCTCGGCACCGGTAGCGGCGTGCTGGCGATCGGCGTGCGCAAACTGCGCAATATTCCAGTTCTTGCCACCGATATCGATCCAGTTGCGGTTCGTGTTGCCCGCGAGAACGTCCGCCGCAACGGCATCGCCTCCGGTATCGCACTGGAGACGGCGCCTGGCTTCCATTCCACAGCCTTTTCCCGCCACGGGCCGTTCGATCTGATCATCGCCAATATTCTTGCCAGGCCGCTGATCAGGATGGCGCCGCAGCTGGTTGCCCATCTTGCTCCCGGCGGCTCGGTGATTCTTTCCGGCATCCTCGCCGAGCAACGCTGGAAAGTACTGGCGGCCTATAACGGTGTGAAGATGCGCCATGTGCGCACCATCTGGCGCAACGGCTGGGTCACGATCCATCTCGACCGGCCTTAGAATCCTTCGCCCCGCCATGCGGGGAGAAGGTGGCTTGGAGCAATCGAGCAGAGCGACATCGCGGCAAGTCGGATGAGGGCCTTCTCGATTTCAGCGGCATTTGCAGAATATGCCGGACCCTTTGCCCCTCACCCTCACCCTATCGCCGCGAGCGGGGAGAGGGGACTTTACCGTAGGTCTTAAAATGCAAAAGGCGGTGCCGAAGCACCGCCTTGCAGATCGGTATTTGACCGATCCTGCCCGCGAGCGTGTGGAGGAGGAGTGCTCAAGCGGGCTCTACCGTTCTGGATGCGAGCCGGGGAGGGAGGAGGAGTTCCGGACCGCGATCCAATACGAACGCGTAGTTCTGTAACTGTTAGTGGCGACCGCCACGGTTTGTGCCGATTGCCTTCGACGTTTCGACTTCGAGCTGACGAAGCGCGCCGATGGAGTGGCGTACGGTGCGACGCTCGCCTGCCAGCGCCGGGCTAACATATGCGGAGCGATAGATTGGCATTGTCATAGTCCTTTTCGAGTGGGTTCGCCGTGAACCCGTTTGATGCGCTCCATATAGCGACTCGCCCTTTTGCGTGGCAGGGGGCATGTTTCATGGGAGCTATGCAGTTCATGCATATTGCCCGCCGTTAAGATGTCACAATCGACTTCGGCTGCTCACGAAATGGGCGAATTCGTTAACGCGCGATTCTCCTCACTTGGGTGTTCATCAGTCGGCGCTCCTTATCGGATCAATAGCGCGCGATCCGGTCGGAAAATCGTTTCACACTTCTCGCGATCGTGCTCTAACATGCTGTCACCGCTCAGTTTCACGGATTCTCGATCAATTTCGGATTACGCTATGTTCCAGTCTTTCGACGTCACTTCCACCCCGCAATTCGGCCGCGAACGTGTCACCGGTTTACGCGCCGCCTTCGGCGATCTCGGCATTGATGGCTTCCTCGTGCCCCGCGC
Source organism: Rhizobium sp. BK313 (assembly GCF_014193655.1). GTDB lineage: Bacteria > Pseudomonadota > Alphaproteobacteria > Rhizobiales > Rhizobiaceae > Rhizobium. The sequence goes on from NZ_JACHZQ010000001.1 coordinate 706,833, forward strand.
CGATGAATATCAAGGCGAGTATGTGCCCAAGTGTTCAGAGCGACTGGCCTGGCTGACCGGCTTCACTGGGTCGGCGGGTGTTGCGTTTGTGACACAGTCTCAAGCCGTGGTTTTCGTTGATGGCCGCTATGTGACGCAGCTTGCCGAACAGGTCGACAAATCGGTCTTCACCGGTGGCGATTTGGTTGACGAGCCGCCGCATGTCTGGTTGCCGCGTCATGCGCCAAAAGGTTTCAGGCTCGGTATCGATCCGTGGCTGCACACCGGTGCCGAGGTCCGGCGGTTGGAAAAGGCGTTGGCGGAAATCGGAGGCAAGCTCATCTTCCTGACACACAACCCGCTCGACAAGCTCTGGAGCGATCGGCCTGCTGAGCCACTAGGGGCCGTCATCATCCAGGACATCGCGCAAGCCGGTGTGCTGGCCAGAGACAAGCTGGCAACGATTGCGGCCGATCTGAAGGCCAAGAACCTCAAGGCGGCACTGATCACCGATCCGTCTTCGGTCGCCTGGATATTCAATATTCGCGGCAACGACGTGCCGCATACGCCGCATCCTCTTGCCCGCGCCATCATCCATGCCGAAGGCGAAGCGCAGCTCTTCCTCGACAAGCGCAAGACCAAGGTCGAGGCGGAGGCCTATCTGGCGCAGATCTGCAAGCAGTTGCCACCTTCCGATCTCGCCAAGCAGTTGGGCGCCGTCTCGGCGAATGGCGGGCGCATTTTCGTCGATCCCGATCTGGCCTCCTACGCGCTGACAGACATCATCCGCCGCGAGGGCGGCGAGGTGGTGGAAGGCACCGATCCAGCCCGGCTGCCGCGCGCGCGCAAGAATGCCGCAGAAATCAACGGGTCGGCCGCAGCTCATCTGCAGGACGGTGCCGCTATGGTCGAATTCCTCTATTGGCTGGACACCAGCAAGTCGGGCACGGTCACGGAAATTGCCGCCGCCGAGCGACTGGAGGCAACCCGGGCACGCGTCGGTCAGAGCATGCAGAACCCGCTGAAGGATATCTCCTTCGACACCATCGCCGGTGCCGGTGAGCATGCGGCGATCATGCACTATCGCGTCACGACGGCGACAGACCGGCTGATCCAGGCCGGCGAGCTGTTTCTGATCGATTCCGGTGCGCAATATATCAATGGCACAACCGACATCACTCGCACGGTGGGTATCGGCGCTGTCTCCGAAGAGCAGAAACGCCTGTTTACGCTTGTGCTGAAAGGCATGATCGCCATCAGCACGGCGCGTTTCCCAAAGGGCTCGCGCGGCTGCGATCTCGATCCGCTGGCGCGCATCGCGCTGTGGAGAGCTGGCGTAGACTTCGCTCATGGCACCGGCCATGGCGTCGGCTCCTACCTTTCCGTACATGAAGGCCCGCAGCGCATCTCGCGGCTATCGACGCAGGAGCTGCTTCCCGGCATGATCCTGTCGAACGAGCCCGGCTATTATCGTCCCGGCCATTTCGGCATCCGCATCGAGAACCTGATTTACATTCGCGATCCTGAGGAGGTTGAAGGCGGCGACATGCCGATGCTCGGTTTCGATACGCTGACCTTCTGCCCGATCGACCGCAGCCTCGTTCTTCCGGAGCTGCTGACGCATGACGAGCTGCATTGGCTGAACGACTATCACGTCAAGACCCGTGAGGCGCTGATGCCGTTGATCCACGATCCGGACATCCTGGCCTGGCTGGAGAATGCGACGCTGGAATTGAGTCGCTGAGGAAGGGGCTCTATCTCGCCTGCCAAGGGTGAGATGGAGCCCATCTCGTTCTCAAATCCCGATGAAGTGCCGCCACGCCATCACGACAATCCAGCCGGCAATCAGCATGAATGTCGGCGAGAATCGCAAGCCCGCCAATAACGCCGCTGCCATCGCTATCTTGGTATCCCAGCCGCCGATGAAGAAGGCGGGGGCGACGAGAGTTGTCAGCACGGCCGCGGGCACTGCATTCAGTGCCGCTTCGACGCGTGGAGGGATGCGGGTCATCTTGGTAATGAGGACGTAGCCGCCGATGCGTGTAAGGTAGGTCACGACGGCGGCGGCGAAGATCAGCAGGACCATATGCGGGTCGAAATCGGTCATGGTCAGACCTCGTGATTTTCGGTGACAAGGTCGGGTTTGCGATTCGACTTGACCGGCGGCAGCACAGCCGCAAGGGCAACGCCGGCCAGAGCGCCGATGCTGACATGCCAGGGCGAACCGACATAGCGATAGGCAATGGCAGAGGCAGCGGTGCTGGCGATGACCACGGGCAGGAAGTTGTCGCGTTTGCGGAAGCCGATGACGATGCCGAGGAAATAGACCGGCAGCAGAATATCGAGGCCGATCGTCTTCGGATCGCCGATGAGGCTGCCGAGCAGGCCGCCGATGAGGCTCAGCACCACCCAGGGGACATAGACCATCGCGGCAAAGCCAAAGTACCACGCAAAGGTGACCGGCTTGCCACTCTCGTTGCGCTTGATCGTTTCGGCGAATTGCGGATCAACCAGAAGGAAGAAGGTGAGGAATTTTTCGACGGGCGAGAAATGCCTGATGTAACGCGCGATTGCCGCCGAATAGAGCACATGGCGGAAATTGACCGCTAGGATCGACAGCACGATCAGCCACGCTTGGACGTTATGGCCAAATAGATCGAGGCCCACCATCTGGCTAGCGCCGGCATAGACCGTGCCGCTCATAAGGGTCAGCTCGCCTAGCGACATGCCTTGGTCGCGCGCCAGGGCCCCAAACAATGCGCCGAAGGGCGCGGCTGCGAGGCCGACGGGGATACCACCCTTCAACCCCTCAAAAAAATCCGCGCGACTCATTGCCCGCTCTGTCCTTTATGGAAAACCTTTCGAGCTGTAAGCTGCGTGTGGGATGCCGGCAATTCAATTTCCTTGATAGGACAATTGATTTCGTTGATCTAGCCGTTTGGATTTGCTCGTAAAACGTTGGAGCGCAATACGTGAAGAACATTACTTTCCCGAAAGAGGAAAAAGCCGCGATCGTGGCTCGGCTTCGGCAATATTTCTCCGACGAACTCGACCAGACGATCGGCGCGCTGCCGGCGGAATTCCTGCTCGATTTCTTCACCACCGAAATCGGTCCGCATTTCTACAATCAGGGCCTGCGTGATGCCCATGCGGCGCTGATGACCAAGATGGAGGATTTCGGCGAGGCGATCTATCTTTTGGAGAAAGAGGCGGTAAGCCATCCACAGCCGGGGAAGCGGTGAACAATCGGAAGAGCAAAGTTAAACTGAGAGGCTGCGGCACGTCCCGCTACTTTTTCACCTGAAATATATGCTCCGCGCCTGGAAATGTCCGGGCTTTCACCTCTTCCGCATAGGCCTCCGCCGCCTTTGAAATCACCGGCGCCAATTCAGCAAAATGCTTCACGAAGCGGGGTTTGAAGTCGTTGAAGAGGCCAAGCATATCGTCGGAGACGAGGATCTGGCCATCGCAGGCTGCCGACGCGCCGATGCCGATGGTGGGGACGGCAATCGACTGGGTGATCTCGCGGGCGAGGGGCTCCACCGTACCTTCGACGACGATCGCGAAAGCACCGGCTTCAGCGATCGCTTTGGCGTCAAGGCGGATCTTGTCAGCTTCCTTGTCGGAGCGACCGAGCGAGCGATAGCCGCCTGTGGTGTTGATCAGTTGCGGCATCAGTCCCACGTGGCCGAAGACCGGCACGCCTCGGTGCGTGAGGAAGGCAACGGTTTCGGCCATTTCTTCGCCGCCCTCCAGCTTGACGCCGTTGCAGCCGGTTTCTTTCAAAATGCGTGCCGCATTGCGAAAGGCCTGTTCCTTCGATTCCTGATACGAGCCGAAAGGCAGGTCGACGATGACGCAGGCCTTTTTTGCGCCGCGCATGACGCCCTGACCGTGGGCGATCATCATTTCCAGCGTTACCCCGACCGTCGATTCCATGCCGTATAGAACCATGCCGAGGGAATCGCCGATCAGGAGCAGGTCGCAATGCGGGTCAAGCAGGCGGGCGATCGGTGTCGTGTAGGCCGTGAGGCTGACGATCGGGCGGGTGCCCTTCATCGCCTCGATCTGTGCGGGGGTGATGCGCTTGGTCTGTCCGATCGTGCTCATCTCAGGCGGCCTTGTCGCTGGCGGCCTGCTTGAGACCAATGACGCGGTTGTCCAGTAGTCGGGTGGTGCCGAAGCGGACGAAGAGGGCGACGAGGATAGGCTGTCCCTGCAGTTTCGTCAGCGGTTCCAGTGTATCGGGATTTCGGACAGCGGTGACTTCGGGCATTGCCAGCGGCTCGCTGGCAATGAACGCACGCAGTGCTGCCTCGAAGGCGGCGGGATCGTCGGCGCCCTCACCATAGAGCCGTTCGGCTTCAGCCAGCGCTTGCGGTACGATGTCGGCGGCAGCGCGCTCTTCCTTCGAGAGGTAGACGTTGCGCGAGGACAGCGCCAAGCCATCGGCATCGCGGACGGTCGGCACCGGCACGACGCGGACCGGCTGAGCCAGATCGTCCACCATGCGGCGGATGATCGCCACCTGCTGATAGTCTTTCTCGCCGAAATAGGCGCTGTCGGGCTGGACGATGTTGAAAAGCTTGGTGACGACCGTGGCAACACCGGAGAAATGGCCGGGGCGAACCGCACCCTCCAGTTCCATCCCAAGCTTCGGCACATCGACGAGCGTCGCCATCGGCCGCGGATACATGTCGGCCACACCGGGTGCGAAGAGGAAATCGACCTTGGCGTCGCGCAGCACGGCGCTGTCGCGCTCGAGGTCGCGCGGATATTTTGCAAGGTCCTCGTTGGCGCCGAATTGCAATGGATTGACGAAGATCGACACGACGACAATGTCGTTTTCCGCCCGGGCGCGGGCGACCAACTCCATGTGGCCGGCGTGCAGATAGCCCATGGTCGGCACCAGGCCAATGCTTTTCCCGGTCTTGCGGTGGAAGGAAAGGTGTTCGCGCAATGCGGCTATCGTGGTAATCGTTTCCATGCTGGCACTCCTCCACGGACTGACGCCGCCCAACGCCTCTCCGTCTCCCACCCCTTTGATTTGGCGCGTCCTTCTAACGTGTGCGGTGCAAAAAGGCAATTCAAGGAGGACATCCTCTGGCCCCTGTCCATCATATGTTGCGCATATAGCTTAGCGCTTTTCTCAATCTTTTGCTGTTAGCTGCCGCCATGGCAAAGATCGTAGCGTTGGCGGCATATTTTTATCAGGCGGCGGTGGCCTTCGGGCTGCTGATCGCGGTCGCGCATTTGCTGTCGCCGGCGGATTATGCCGCTTATTCGCTGTTCATCTCCATCAGCCAGTTCGCGGCGATCTTCTGTTTCGAATGGATCCGCTTCGCCTGCAGCCGCTTCTATCCGGGCCAGGCGGCAGGCAGCGAGGCAGCGGAACGTACGGCATTGAGCGTCCAATTTGCTGCTTGCGCCGTGATCTGCATCCTGGCCGCGGTCGCGTCGACCTTCTTCGCCGTGCCGACGGAGATCGCGGTGCTCGGGGGCCTGGTAGCGATCTTTCAGGGCGGCAGCGACCTGCATCTGACTATGCTGCGTTTCCGTCAGGAGTTTCGGGCCTTCTCGCGGCTGCAGGGTTCGCGGGCCACAATTCTGGCGGTCGGCACATTGGCCGGTGCGGCGATCATGCCGAATTTCGCTTATGCGGTCGCTGGCTTGCTCGCCGGCTATGTCGCCTATAGTGCGCTGGCAATGTTCCTGACCCGCAACAGTTTGCGCGAGGCGGCCGGTTTCCAGCTGCCCCTGGTGCGAAAGCATTTTGTCTATGGCAGTGTCGCGGCCGGCGCCTCGGTCATCGGGCTTTTGGCGCCGCTTGGGTTGAAATCGATCCTGACGGCAGCATTGGGAGCAGGAGGGGCAGCGGGCGCGCTATTGGCGCTCGACCTGTTGCAGAGGCCTTTCGTGCTCATTGTCTCGGCTCTGCAGGCTATCCAGTATCCCGATGTGGTCGCAACCTACGACCGCGAGGGCGCGACACCGGCGTTCAGGCGGCAGCTTGGCGCTTATTATTCGCTGCTTACGGGTTTCACCTTGATGACGGCAGCAGGGATCTTTGCGTTGCTCCAACCGGTCGGCCAATTCGTCATCGCACAGGGTCTGCGCGATGGCTTTTTGAGTGCAGCGCCGTTCGTCACCGGCCTGTCGGTCTGCCGGGCCTTGACGCTCAACATGCTGCCGACGCCGGCGCATCTGCGCCATCGACTGCTGGCAATCTTTTTGCTGGCCGTAGTGGATTGCGCGCTGCTCAATGCAGGCGCACTTGCAGGCGGTTATCTTACTTCCTTCAGCGACGGCGCACTGGTGGCGGGCGGCATGATCGGGGCGCTGATCGCAATGGTGATCGGCGTGAAAGTGCTGATGGCGCTGCCCTTTGATTTCATCTGGCAGCCGGTTGTGCTTTCCGCCGCCGGGCTTGCCGTGCCGGTATTTGCGACCGCCGGCTTCGATTATTCGCTGTGGATTTCGGTCGGCACGGGAATCGCCGGCGGCGCGGCCTTCTGTCTGCTTGGCCTCTACAGCTATTTCGTCAAGATGTTCCGCCCGCAGACCCAGTCGTAGATCATAGATCTTCCAACATGGTCAGCACCCGGTCGGCGCTGCGGTCCCAGGAGAAACGGGCAACATTCTCGCGGCCCCTTTGGCGCAGGTCCTCGCGCAGCGTTTCATCGCCGGCGATCTGGCGCATGGCCGCAACCAGTTCATCCTGCCGGGTCGGGTCGAAATAGAGTGCGGCGGTGCCGGAGGCTTCTCGCACGGCGGGGATGTCTGCGGCGAGCACCGGGCAACCCTGCGTCATGGCCTCGAGCGGCGGGATGCCGAAACCTTCATAGAGACTTGGGAAGACGAAAGCGGTGGCGTGGCGCTCGAGCGCGGCAATTTCTGCGTCGCTGAGCCGCCCGGGAAAGAGCATGTGATCGTTCGATTCGGGGCCATCCGATTTGAACACAGTCGGCGCGGTGCCGCCGACGACCACCAGCTTCTGATCGGGGTCGCCCAGCGCCTCGAAGGCGCGAATGGCGAAATCGAGGTTCTTGTTCGGCTTCATCGTGCCAACCAGCAGAAAGAAGCCATTCGTTTTGAGACCCAGGCGCCCGATAATCGTCTCATCCGGCTCGATGGCGGCGAAATGATCGACGGCGTTGTAGACGACATCGATGCCGTCGGAAGGGACATGGAAGACGGAGGCCAATTCCCTGCGCGAGAATTCCGACACGGTGCCGATCTTCGCGGTGCGGGTCAGCACCGAGCCGAGTGCGCCGTGCAGCAGGCGATAGCTGCGCTTGAAGGATTGTGGATGACGGAAGATCGTCACGTCATGGATGACCACGGCCTGGCGGCGATGGAGCAGCGGACCGCTGCCCCCGAAGCCGATCAATCGCCCGCCTCGCGAATGGGCAAGCAGCGCCGTCTGTTCCCAGACGTGTCCGGGGCCGGAGCTGAAGGCGTCGACCGATATGGCCGAAAGCCCGATATCGACCGGGGTATCGCGCGGGACGGCCAGCCGCCAGTTGATACCCTTCAGTGCAGCGGGCACAGTGCCGGCAGCGATCTTGCGGTCGAGCGCCAGCGTCAGCTCGCGGGCGAAACGCTGCACGCCCGATAAGGGCTGGCTGAGGAAACGGCCGTTGATGGTGATCGACTGCACGCGAAATGTCCCAATATCTTCAATATCGGGAACAGCTTGCGCCATTTTCTTTAGAGAAGGTTTAGCCTGATAGGAGGGATTTTAAGCAAGTGCGTCTTCGCTGCCGATGATGGTGACGCCGCGTACCCGCATTTCGTTGATCGCCGCCTCGACACCGGCCGGATCGATGCCTCGGCTGGCGTCCTCGATGAATCGGACCGTAACGCCCGGCAGCATTTCAACGGCGTCCAGCGCCGAAAATTTAACGCAATAATCCGTCGCCAGCCCGCAGATGTCGAGTTGGGTAATGCCCTCTGCGCGCAGGTGCGCGGCAAGCCCGGTGAGGGCTGCCTGATCATTGTCGCGGAAAGCGGAATAGCTGTCGACGGTCGGGTTCTGACCTTTCTGCTGGATGAAGTCGATACCGTCGAGGTTCAGGTCAGGGTGAAGCATGGCGTCTTCGGTATTCTGGACGCAATGATCCGGCCACATCATCTGCGGCTTGCCGGTGAGCATGCCCATTTCGAAGGGCTTCTTGCCGGGATGGGCGGAGGCGAAGCTGCCGTGGTCTGCGGGATGCCAGTCCTGGGAGGCGAGGACCATGTCGTATTTGCCGCTATCGATCAGCCTGTTGGCGATAGAAACCACCTGATGCCCATCCGGCACCGGCAGATTGCCGCCGGGGCAGAAACCATTCTGGATGTCGATCAGCAGCAGCGCTTTCATGGCTATCCTTCCATCTCTATTGCGCTGCAACGATGTCAAGCGTTGCGCGTCGGATCAAGCCTTTTATGCCCCACCTGAAGATAAGGTGGGGCGCGACGGTTTTCGAGAGGTTACGCGGGCTTGTGGCCCTTGAGGCCGTAGAAGGCGATGTAGGCATAGCAGATGATGGGCATCAGGAAGGCGAGATGGATGCCGATGGTGTCGGCAAGTCCGCCCTGGATCACTGGCAGGACAGCGCCGCCGACAATGGCGAGGCAGAGGATGCCAGAGCCCTGGCTGGTATATCTGCCGAGACCGTGCAGCGCGAGGCTGAAGATCGTCGGGAACATGATTGAGTTGAAGAGGCCAATCGCCAGCACCGACCACATGGCGACATGGCCTGTCGAGAGCACGGTTATCAGCAGCAGGACGGCAGCGATTGCGGCGTTAAAAGCCAGCGCCTTGCCGTCGTCGACATGGCGCATGACCACCGAGCCGATGAAGCGGCCGATCATGGCACCACCCCAGAAATAGGAGACATAGTGGGCGGCATCGGCCTCCGAGAGATGGGCGATGTCCGGCTGGCTCAGGAAGTTGACCAGGAAGCTGCCGACGCTGACTTCGGCGCCGACATAGAGAAAGATGCCGACCGCGCCGAGAACGAGGTGGCGATATTGCCAGGCCGATCCACCACCACGCATGGGCTCGATCGTCTCCTCGTCTTCGACCTCCGGCAGTTTCAGCGCCGCGAAGACGGCGGCAAGCACCAGGAAGGCTGCGGCGAGCAGTAGGTAGGGGAATTTCACTGCGCTGGCTTCGGTAAGCCTGATCGCATCGAGCTGCTCCGGCGTCGCATTGGTGATTGCGACCGTTGCAGCTGAGAGGATCAGCATGGCGCCGAACCAAGGGGCGAGCGTGGTACCGAGCGAATTGAAGGCCTGCGTCAGATTCAGGCGGCTGGCTGCGGTATCGGGCGGGCCGAGCACGGTGACATAAGGGTTGGCTGCGACCTGCAGGATGGTGATGCCGGCGGCGAGCACGAAGAGGGCGCCGAGAAAGAGCGCGTAGACTCGGTAACTGGCGGCCGGGATGAAGAGAGCGCAGCCGATCGCGGCGATGACGAGGCCGACGACGATGCCCCATTTATAGGTGATGCGCTTGACCAGCGCGCCTGCAGGCAGTGAGACGATGAAATAGGCGCCGAAAAAGCAGAGCTGGATCAGCATCGATTGGGTGTAATTGAGCTGAAAGACGCTCTTCAGATGCGGCACCAGAATGTCGTTCAGGCAAGTGATGAAGCCCCACATGAAAAAGAGTGAGGTGAGTGCGATGAGCGCGAATTGATAATTGCCCTGGCCTTGGCGTGCGGATGCACCGGCGCTTGTGGGCGCAGAGCTTGTTGCTATGCCAACCACTTTTTTGTCCTCGAATTTTGATTTTGCCAGACGAGGGTGGGGGCCCTTGGGTAAGCCGAACGGCAGGCTGGCAACGGCTTGCCGGGAGATCGCGAGACGCGCGGTAACTCGAAGCCGCAAAACTCGATATAAGCGATTGGTCCGAGATTGGTAGTGTGCTAGCGATGCGGATTTGGCACGGCTGGGATGCTGTGAGCGGGATGGAAAACGTCTCCCGTCAGCGATTTTGCCAGCGTCCGGAGCGGCGAGCTCGTACCGTCCTAGTCCTGATGGCTACCCGGCAGTCGCTGTAATTGCAGAGCGGGCCCCCGGGGTTATTCGGGGGCCTGTGTGGCATCTCTATCGTGTCGCGTCACCTCGACGGTATTCAGCGGTGAGATCGTCAAGCTTCGCCTTTAGGTCCGGTTCGAGCTTATAGTCTGCGGCTGCAAGCGTGTCAGCTAATTGCTCTGTCCGGCTCGCCCCGAGAATGACTGAGGTGATCGTCGAATTTGCTAGCACCCACGCTATCGCGAGCTTTGTCAGAGGTTCGCCGATTTCGTTGGCTATCTCGCGTAGCTTGCCGACTGTCTCGAATTCGCGCTGATGCCAATAGCGAGCCATGTACATGGCGCCGAACTGACCGACTTCTGCTGAGAAACGTCCGGTATCGGGCTTTTCATCAGGTTGATATTTTCCGCTTAGGAGACCACCAGCGAGAGGATTGAACGGGATAACTGCCAGATTCTCCTCTTGGGCAAGCGGTAGCAGTTCGCGTTCGATCTCTCGAAACAGAAGGTTGTAACGTGGCTGCGCAGAAACAAAACGCGCCAACCTCAAAGTGTCTTGGCGGCCGATAGCACGCGCCAAGCGATAGGCCAGGAAATTCGAGACGCCAATATAGCGCGCCTTGCCCGACCGAACGATCGCGTCGAGCGCCTCGACGGTTTCGTCCAGTGGCGTCTCGGCGTCGTCCATATGAACCTGATAAAGATCCACATAATCGGTATTCAGGCGACGGAGGGATGCGTCGATAGCATCGAGCAAGTGCTTGCGGGACGAGCCGTGATCCCATGAGGATGCTCCCATTGGCCCCCCGCCCTTGGTTCCGAGAATGAAACGGTCGCGCTTGCCCTTCAGCCAGCGGCCCGTGATTTCCTCGGATCTTCCCACCTCGGACATAGTGGCGCCGCCGGGGTATATGTCAGCGGTGTCGATAAAATTCACGCCGGCATCCGCCGCCTTATCAAGGACCCGAAACGATTCGGCTTCGTCGGTTTGTTTGCCAAACGTTCCAGTTCCAAGGCAGAGGCGGGACACCATAAGACCGGTGCGACTAAACTTTTTGAATTGCATGAAAGCTCCGTTCAACAGAAGGCCGTACGCTGAGCGAGACGGCAAATGAATTGTAACGATCGCTATATTTAATGGTTTGCTTGATCCGTCAAGAACATTATATAGTGATCACTATAGAGCGTAGGATGGCTGAGATGAGGCAGGGAGCAGATGGCACGACCGCGGGTTCTTGATATCGATAAGGCGATTGAGACGGCGACGGACCTATTCTGGCGAAATGGCTATGAGAGGACGTCGGTTGCCGATTTGACCAACGCCATGGGTATAACGCCACCGAGCTTCTATTTTGCGTTTAGCAGCAAGGACGGTCTGTTCCTTCGGGTGCTCGAGCACTATCTCGAAACGCGCTTAAGCTACGCTGAGGCGGCGTTGAACGAGCCGACCGCGCGAGGCGCCGCCGAACTCATGCTCTGTCGCATGGCCGATCTTTACACGGACGCCTCTCATCCGCCCGGATGCCTGGCGGTAAACTGCGCGCTGGCGGGCGCCGATGACGCAGGTCCGATCCGAGGCGAGCTATCAAAGCTTCGCGAAGCCCGGCGTGCGAGATTGCGCGATCGGCTTCAGGAGGCGAAAGCGTCCGGGGATCTGCCTCCTGGTGCTGATCCCGACGAACTCGCTCGTTTCCTAATGTCCGTTGGATGGGGGATGGCCTTCGACGCCCGATCGGGTGCAAAACGAGAGCAGCTTTACGGCACGGTCGAGAGAGCGCTCAAGGCGTGGCCGAGTTGATAGTGAACGTCGACAATGGCCGCTCCCGGCGGAAAGACGCCCTCGGCAACTTCACACCCTCTCCACAAATCCGTCCAACACCCTTTTCTGCCCCGCTCGATCGAAATCGATCGTCAGCTTGTTCCCCTCGATCTCGCAGACATTGCCGTTGCCAAACTTGATGTGGAACACGCGGTCGCCTACGGCGAATTTGGAGGGTTCGGCGGAGGTGGATTTGGCCACGAGTTCGCCGTCGATTGTGCGGGTTTTGGGACCGCTTTCGCCGTAGCCGATGCGTTCGACGGCGTGGCCTGAGCGCGAGCCCCAGTTGTCGCGGGTGGCGTCGGTCTTGTTCGCCTGGGCGCGCTTCCAGCCCGGGGTGGAATAAGAGTTGGCGAAGGGGTCTGCCTTGTCGAAGCGCGACTGGCCGTAACCACCTCTGCCGTAACCGCCATAGGATTGCTCCATCTCGGCGACTTCGACGTGCGTTTCCGGTAATTCGTCGAGGAAGCGCGAGGGGATCGTGGATTGCCAGAGGCCGTGAATGCGGCGATTGGAAACGAACCAGATGTGGCAACGGCGCTTTGCACGGGTGAGGCCGACATAGGCGAGGCGGCGTTCTTCCTCCAGGCCGGCGCGGCCGCTTTCGTCGAGGGAGCGCTGGTGCGGGAACAGGCCTTCTTCCCAGCCGGGCAGGAAAACGGTTTCGAATTCCAAGCCCTTGGCGGAGTGCAGCGTCATGATCGAGACGGCGTCCATATCCTCGTTCTGCTCGGCGTCCATAACGAGGGCGACGTGTTCGAGGAAGCCGCGCATCGACTCGAAGCTGTCCATCGAGCGGATGAGCTCCTTCAGGTTTTCCAACCGTCCCGGTGCTTCCGCCGATTTGTCGTTTTTCCACATGTCGGTATAACCCGACTCCTCGAGGATCTGCTCGGCAAGCTCGGTGTGCGGAGTGTTCTCGAGAAGACCCTGCCAGCGACGGAAGGATTGCACGACGTCGAACAGTGCCTTGCGCGGCTTCGGCTTCATCTCATCGGTTTCGATGATGTCAGCTGCCGCCGCCAACATCGGAATGTCGCGGACGCGGGCATAATCGTGCAATGCGCGCACGGTGGTGTCGCCAAGACCGCGCTTCGGCGTGTTGACGATGCGCTCGAAGGCAAGGTCGTCGGCCGGCTGGCAGACGAGACGGAAATAAGCCATGGCATCGCGGATTTCGAGGCGCTCGTAGAAGCGCGGGCCGCCGACGACGCGGTAGTTGAGGCCAAGCGTGACGAAGCGATCTTCGAACTCGCGCATCTGGAAGGAGGCGCGCACCAGAATCGCCATGTCGTTGAGATTGTGCCTGACACCGCTGGAATCGCCGCGCTGAAGCTGCTCGATCTCCTCGCCGATGGCGCGGGCTTCCTCCTCCGAATCCCAGGAGGCATGCACCTGCACCTTGACGTCGTCGGGATCGGAGCGGTCGGTGAACAGCGTCTTGCCGAGCCGGCCCTCATTATGCGCGATCAGATGCGCGGCGGCACCGAGAATGTGCTCGGTGGAGCGGTAGTTGCGCTCCAGCTTGATCACCTTGGCGCCGGGAAAATCCTTTTCGAAGCGCAGGATGTTGTCCACTTCCGCGCCGCGCCAGCCATAGATCGACTGGTCGTCATCGCCAACGCAGCAGACATTCTGCAATTCGCCCTTTGGCCGCTGCGCCAGCAGACGCAGCCACATATATTGCGCCGTGTTGGTGTCCTGATACTCATCGACGAGGATATAGCGGAAACGCTGGTGGTATTCCTTCAATACATCCGGGTTCTGTCGGAACATATTGATCGGATGCAGCAAAAGGTCGCCGAAGTCGCAGGCATTGAGCGTCTTCAGGCGGGCCTGATAGGCGGTATAGAGTTCGCGGCCCTTGCCGTTGGCGAAGGCGCGGGCATCGCCCTCGGGAATCTCGGCCGGGCTGAGACCCTTGTTCTTCCAGGTATCGATCATCCCCGCGAATTGCTTGGCCGGCCAGCGCTTGTCGTCGATGCCCTCTGCCTGGATCAGCTGCTTGATCAGCCGCACGACATCGTCGGTGTCGAGAATGGTGAAGCTGGAGGCGAGGCCCACCAATTCGGAGTGACGGCGCAGCAGCTTGACGCCGATCGAGTGGAAGGTGCCGAGCCAGGGCATGCCTTCGACGGCGCCGCCGACGAGCAACGCGATACGTTCCTTCATCTCGCGCGCGGCCTTGTTGGTGAAGGTGACGGCGAGAATTTGCGAGGGGAAAGCGCGGTTCGTGGAAAGGATATGGGCGATGCGGGTCGTCAGCACGCGGGTTTTGCCAGTGCCTGCGCCAGCGAGCACGAGAACCGGCCCATCCAACGTCTCGACTGCTTCGGCTTGTTCCGGATTGAGGCCGGCGAGATAGTCGGGCCGGCGGCCGCTATCACGCGCCGCCATGGCGCGGGCCGCGATGCCGCCGCCTGCGGGGCCGGGTGCGGGCGCAGGCCGGCGCATCGCCGCATGCGGAGCAAGGTGCTCCGGCTCCTCGTCAAAGAAGGGAATGTCGTCATGTCCGATAGTCATGCGGCTCAATGTAATGATTCTGCCCCGAAAGGCAAAAGAAACGGCCGGGAAATAGAACAAAAAGTGCACATTTTTCCGTGCGCAAGCCTTTGAATAATTCACCTCGCGTATTCTGCGGCCGTTTACTGGCGAGCATCGAAACGTGCCGTTGTTCACGGCAAGATTACAACTTCGTCATAATGCCGTGCAAATCTTGCCGCAGAACGGCAAAAGATCGATATTGCTGAAAATAGGGCGGAATCGTGCGGCATATTGCCACTTCGCCTGTAGCGTGGTCCCGAGAAACGCGAAGGATTCTTGGAGAGACCATGCTGAATTTACGACGCGATTTCATCGCCTCTGACAACCCGAGCCGGAGACGTGCATGACCGCCTGGAAGCAGCTTTTCCTATCTCTCATCGTGCTCGTGGCCGGATGCGCCGCGGCGTTGATTTTCGTGCCCGGCACGGCCGGATTGCTGACGAAAATCGGCGTTCCTCAGCCATGGGTGGCGGTAGTTGCACCGGCTGACGGCAGAGACGAAGCGGGAAAGGGCAATGCCGCTACGCCCGGCAACGGGCGGCATGGCACCAATACGCCGCTGGTGGTGACTGAGGCCGTGGTGAGTGGCGTGGTCAACGATCGTCTCAGCGCCATCGGTACCGGCGATGCCATCCGCTCCGTCGTGGTCACGCCGCAGGCGGCGGGCATGATCCGCGAGATCCTCATCAAATCCGGCGACCGGGTGAAGCACGGGCAGGTCCTGGCTCGCCTCGACAATGACGAGCAGATCATCGCCCGGGGCCAGGCGGAAGTGGCGCTGAAGAGCGCAGCCGAGAAATCGGAGCTCTATCACACCATCAAATCCAGCGTGTCCCGCATGGATGTTTTCGACGCCGAAATCGCCGAACAAGGTGCAAGGCTGGCGCTGCAGTCGGCCGAGCTGGCGCTGAAGCGTCGGGATATCGTCGCGCCGATCGACGGCATTGTCGGCATTGTGCCCGTCGTCATCGGCGACAACGTCACCACGACGACCAGCATCGTCACGCTCGACGACCGCTCCGAAATCCTTGTCGACTACTGGGTACCGGAGCGTTTCGCCAACACGGTCAAGGTCGACCAGCCGGTCGACGCGACATCGGTGGCTCTGCCGGGGCGACAGTTCTCGGGCGCTGTGGAGGCGGTGGACAACCGGATCGACGGCACCAGCCGGACACTGCGTATCCGCGCTCGTATCGACAATGCATCCGACGAGCTACGCGCCGGCATGTCCTTCAATGTCGGCATGCGTTTTGCCGGCGAGACCTATCCTTCCGTCGATCCGCTGTCGGTGCAATGGGACGGAGAGGGTTCCTATGTCTGGCGCATCGTCGACGGCAAGTCGTCCAAGGTGCGCGTCAACGTCGTGCAGCGCAATCCGGATGCGGTGCTGGTCAAGGGCGCTCTCGAGAATGGTGACCTGATCGTCACCGAAGGATTGCAGCGGGTAACCGAGGGCGGTGCGGTGCGCTTTGCCCGTGATGTTGCCGAGGCGGCGGAGGTCGTCACGCAATGATGGGGCATCACAACGACGCTGGCGACGCTGCTGAGGCCGGCACAGGTACCGGCAAACAAACTTTCACCGCTCTCTTCGTGCGCCGGCCGATCCTGGCGCTGGTTTTCAATACGCTGATGGTCGTTGCCGGCCTTGCCGCCTATTTCGGCGTCGAGGTGCGTGAGCTGCCCGATGTCGACCGTCCCGTGGTGACCGTGCGGACCATGTTCGATGGCGCCGCGCCGCAGACCGTGGACCAGGAGCTGACCAAGGTTATCGAAGGTGCGGTCGCACGCGTCAGCGGCTTGAAATCGATGTCTTCGAACTCCTCCTTCGGCCAGAGCCGCGTGACGCTTGAATTCACCACTGCGACCGATCTTTCCGTCGCTGCCAATGATGTTCGCGATGCCATCGGCCGTGTCGCAGAGCAGTTGCCCGAGGAAGCGGATGCGCCGCAGATCGTCAAGGCGGATTCGGATTCGCAGCCGATCATGCGCCTTGCCGTCACCTCCAGCACGCTGACCATGGACGACTTGACGCAACTGGTCGACAACGAGATCACCGACCGCTTGGCCTCCGTCGATGGTGTTGCCGATGTGGAGCTCTACGGCGACCAGGAGAAAATTTTCCGTATCGATGTCGATCAGGCAGCGCTTGCCGGGCGTGGGCTGACAATCGGCGATCTGACGACGGCGCTCGCGACGGCCGCGCTGGATGTCCCGGCGGGATCGCTGAAGAGCACGCGGCAGGATATCGTCGTGCGCGCGACGGCCGCGCTGCAGACGCCCGAGGATTTCTCACGGCTAATCATCAAGGATCGCATCCGGCTGGCCGATGTCGCGACCGTGACGCTCGGCCCCCGTGACGGCACGACAGCGCTGCGCTCCAATGGCGTGCAGGGCGTGGGCCTTGGTATCATCCGCCAAGCACAGTCGAATACGCTGAACATCTCCAACGGCGTGAAAGCCGTGGTGGCGCAATTGTCGAAATCGCTGCCCGAAGGCACCCGCATCGCCATCACCAGCGATGACGCCGTGTTCATCCAGGGGGCGATTCATGAGGTGGTACTGGCGCTGGTGCTGTCGGCGTTGATCGTCACCGTCGTGATCTATCTCTTCCTGCGGGACTGGCGCGCGACATTGATCCCGGCCGTCACCATGCCGGTCGCGCTGACGGGCACGCTGGCGGCGCTTTATATGGTCGGTTTTTCCGTCAATATCCTGACGCTACTGGCGATCGTGCTCGCGACCGGCCTTGTGGTCGACGACGCCATCGTCGTTCTCGAAAACATTGTACGGCGCAGGTCGGAAAAGATGGGACCGCGGGCGGCCGCCGTTCTTGGCACGCGCGAGGTCTTCTTCGCAGTCATCGCGACGACCGCGACCCTTGCCGCCGTCTTCATTCCGCTGTCCTTCCTGCCAGGACAGGTGGGCGGCCTGTTCCGTGAGTTCGGCTTCGTGCTCGCCTTCTCCGTCGGTCTGTCGTCGATCGTGGCGCTGACGCTTTGCCCGATGCTGGCCTCGCGCATGCTGACCAAGGAGATGCGCGAAGATCACGGCATGCTCGGCCGCTTCGGCGAGCTGTTTTCCAGCGTCTATCGCCGCACGCTCCGGGCCTGCCTGAATGCGCCGCTGGTGGTCATGGTCTTCTGCGCGATCTTTTCCGCCGCCGCGGTCCTCGCTTTCATGGGCGTCAAGAGCGAGCTGACGCCGAATGAGGACCGTGCCATGGTGATGCTGAGATTGACCACGCCGCAAGGCGCGAGCCTCGACTACACCAAGGATCAGTTGCAGCGTGTCGAGGAGAATCTGCAGCCATTGATGGATAGCGGCGACATCCGCAACGTCTATGCGATCTCCGGCCAGAATGGGCAGATGAACAGCGGCTTCATGGTATTGACGCTCGCGCCCTGGAGCGACCGCCATCGCACGCAGACTGAAATTGTCGCCGATATCAACAGGGCAATGGCCCAGGTGCCTGCGCTGCGCGGCAATGTCATCCAATCGAACAGCCTGCGCATCCGTGGTGCCGGCAGTGGCGTGCAAATGGCACTGACCGGCAATGACCACGAGGCGCTGACGCAAGCGGCCCTGAAGCTGGTGCAGGCGCTGGACGCCACCGGGCAGTTCGATACGCCACGGTTGAACAACGAACCGACGCAGGCGCAGGTCTCCGTCGCGATCGACCGTGAGCGCGCCTCCGATCTCGGTGTCGATATCACCGGCCTGTCGACGGCGCTGCAATCGCTGCTCGAAGGGCGCTCCGTCGTCGATGTCTTTGTCGCCGGCGAGGCCTATCCGGTGCTTCTGACTTCGACCATGCGGCCGATCGACGATCCGACCGATCTCGAAAACGTTTTCCTGAAGACTGGTGACGGCAAGATCGTACCGATGTCCGTCATCGCCAGCCTGAAGGAGGGGGCGGTCGCGCCGCAGCTCACCCGCGAGCAACAGCTTGCTTCCGTCGCTATCACCGCCGGCCTGAAGCCCGGCATGTCGCTCGGCCAGGCGGTCGAGCAGGTGACGGCGATCGCCGCGCCGCTCTTGCCGCCCGGTGCACGGTTGATCCCTCTCGCGGAGGCAGCGACGCTGGAGGAGAATTCCAGCGGCATGGCGCTGACCTTCGGCTTTGCCATCGTCATCATCTTCCTGGTGCTTGCCGCACAGTTCGAAAGCGTGCTGTCGTCATTGATCATCATGTCGACGGTGCCGCTCGGCCTTGCCTGCGCCGTGTTCGCGCTCGTCATCACGGGTTCCAGCCTCAACATCTACAGCCAGATCGGGCTCGTGCTGCTTGTCGGCGTGATGGCAAAGAACGGCATCCTGATCGTGGAGTTCGCCAATCAATTGCGTGACAAGGGCGAGAGCGTGCGCGCGGCAATCGAAAAAGCCTGTGCGCTGCGTCTGCGCCCGGTGATGATGACGATGATCGCCACCATTCTCGGCGGCGTGCCCTTGGTATTCGCCCACGGGGCGGGCGCGGAAGCGCGAATCGCGCTCGGTTGGGTGATCGTTGGCGGCCTTGGTTTTGCGACCTTGGTGACGCTTTACATCACACCCGTCGCCTATCTCCTGATCGCCCGCTTCGCCAAGCCGCAGGCGCATGAGGAGCTGCGCCTGCACGAGGAGATGTCGGAAGCGGCGTTGCGCGCAAAGGTGACCAAGCTCAGGGCGGCGGAGTAACCGCGATCTCAACAAGACGGGTCATTTCCGGGTCGATGGGCGATTTATGGTAAATCGCCCGTTTCGATTATCCCTTTTTTAAGCATGATTGCTAATCATAGGTGCCTGTAACCGCTGGAGTTCAGGCGCTGTTTTTGCCGGGCTCAACGTTCGCCGACTTGGTCGGCCCGCGCGCATGAAAGCTCGCGGCATGGTTCCAATGTCTCCTTGTGCTTGTTGCGTATTGTTGTGTCCGGAGTCCATGTGCCGTGAGTATTTTTTCGACCTTCATCAGGGTTAGTTCCCCTGTCACCACCGCCCTTGAAGTCCTTAGAAACACCCAGTCAAATCTGAGTGTCGCACAGCGTCAGATGTCATCCGGTCTGCGTGTGCAGAGCGCCAAGGATGACGCTACCTATTGGACAATCTCGACATTGACACGCACCGATATCGGCGCTGTCTCGGCAGTGCAGGATGCGCTCGGGCTTGCATCCGCCACGGTCAGTACCGCCTCCACGGGCATCAACAGCGCAATCGATATCGTGACTGAGATCAGGTCGAAATTGGTGACCGCCTATGAAGGCAGCGTCGACAAGACCAAACTCAACGACGAGATCACCGAGCTCAAGGACCAGCTCCGCAGCGTCGGCGAGTCGGCGAGCTTCAATGGCGTTAATTGGGTGATGCTCCAGGATGGTGACGATCCGACCGAGCCACATCAGATTCCCGGCTCCTTCATCCGTCATACCGATGGCACGGTTTCGGTCGGCATGCTGAACTACGAAGGCGTCAGCTCGACCAGCGGTCCTATCGTATCGACGGATGCAAGATACCTGATCGACGATCAATCAAGCGGCACCGGCGGTTATGGTGTGCTCACCTCCACTGCCTTTGCAACGGAAGCGGGGGCAGCCAAGAACTATGTGCTGATCGGCAGCAAGAACGGCGACACGAGCGGGCAGGTAGAGATTTCGCTCGACGCCAATACGACACAGGGCGATTTGGTGGATATGGTCAATACCGTCACCGCGATGCTGCATCAAATGAACACGATAGGATCGGCCTTCGGCTCGTTGGAGACGCGTGTCACCCTGCAAAACCAATTCGCCAGCAATCTCAGCGATTCGCTCACCAGCGGCGTCGGCAAGCTGGTCGATGCCGACATGGAGAAGCAATCAAGCAGGGTATTGGCGCTGCAGACCCAGCAGCAATTGGGGTTGCAATCGCTGTCGATTGCCAATGCAAGCTACGACACCGTCAGACAGCTTTTCCAGAACCTCTGATCGCGCAGAGCCTGGATTTCAAGGGAAATAGGCAGAGGTCGGCAGAGCGCATCCCATTTCCTCGACGCCGTCGGTCTCGGGGAAAGCACTCCGGAGCAATGGCTGGGCAGCTCGCCAGCAGGTGCGCGAAAATTGCGCTTCATCATATTGCCGCAATGCTTCATATCTGCTGCGGACCATCGAACCGGAGAGCGACGATTCCATGATCAAGAAATTTGCCATCCTTGCCATCTCGGCAGCCTTTCTCAATGCATGCACGACGACCGACCCTTATACGGGTGAGCAGAAGGTGTCCAACACGGCGGGAGGTGCCGCGATCGGCGCCGGCGTCGGTGCGGTTGCCGGCCTTCTCATCGGCCATTCGCCGGCCTCGCGTCGCAATGCTGCGCTGATCGGCGCCGGCGTCGGTGCGCTCGCAGGTGCCGGTATCGGCAACTACATGGACCAGCAGGAGTCCGAGCTGCGTGCCCAGCTCCAAGGCACCGGCGTTTCCGTGACACGCGTCGGCGATCGCATCATTCTCAACATGCCTTCGGCGATCACCTTCGATATCGACAGGGATGCGGTCAAGCCGGAGTTCTATCCGACTCTGAATTCGGTTGCGATCGTATTGCGTAAGTTCAATCGCACGCTGATCGACGTCAACGGCCATACGGACTCGACCGGCAGCCTGCAGCATAATCAGGATCTGTCCGAGCGCCGCGCCGATTCGGTTGCCGCTTATCTTTCGAGCCAGGGCATCGACCAGCGTCGCGTCTCCGCCGTTGGCTTCGGACCGACGCAGCCGGTCGCCACCAACGCGACGGAAGCAGGCCGCGCCCAGAATCGCCGTGTCGAAATCCAGATCGCGCCGATCACCCAGAACGGCTGACGTGACATCGATATTCAAACAAAGACGGCCGGGCTTGATGACCCGGCCGTTTTGTTTGACTGCAGTTCATTCACGAATGCATCGTTGCGCCCTTGGTGATCTTGTCGACGATCTTCTTGTCGGCGCGCAACGCGATGCCGACCACCTTGGCGTCTTCGGGAGTAAATTCGGAGAAGACGGCGCGATTGGCAACGTCATGGCCGGTCGAGAACATTTCCTCGATAAAGATTGACGAGGTGACGCCGCGTTCCAGGGAGCGGCGATGGATCGTGGCGATCGTCGCTTCGTCGGCGGATAGAACGATCATCGGTTGGATCGACAGCGCGTTGTACGTGTTGCCGGCGCGATCACGATAGGGTTCGCCGATGATATCAGGAAACTGACCGACAATGCCGGTGGACAGGAAGGCAGTCACATTCAGTTTTTGCCAGGATTGAAGATTGCTTCGCAGAACGATCGCGATTTTGGTATTGAACATTGATTGTCTCTCTTATGCAGTCTGGGAATGAGCCGTTGTCCGAGGATGTTGCCGGCCGGATCTTCGAAGGTCTTGAACGTTCGTGCACGATGCCGGAAGCGAACCGCATCGTATCCGCACCCGCTTACCCCGGTATCGAGCGCATCCAGGCGCAATTCCATGGTGATGCGTTCGAACCGCACCGGCACGACACCTACGGCCTCGGCGTCACCATCCGTGGTGTGCAAACCTTCAGCTATCGCGGCGAGCGGCGCTACAGCCTGCCGGGCCGGGTGATCGTCCTTCATCCGGACGAGCTGCATGACGGCGGCGCCGCGACCGACGACGGGCTGCTCTACCGCATGCTCTATCTCGAACCGTCGATGCTGATGCAATGCCTGGAAGCCGCGCGCATCGGCTTGCCCTTTGTCGATGAGCCCGTGGTCGAGGACAAGCGTCTCGCCGGCCTGCTGCTGTCAGCGCTGGGCGAGCTCGACCGCGAGTTGGACGAACTCTTCGTCGATGATTTCGTCTCGCGGCTGGCAACGGGGCTCGCGTCACATGCGCGCCTGCCGCAAAAGCCGCTGGGAAGCGTTGCCTGGGGACAGGTGAAAACGGCGCGCGACTATCTGGAAGTACATGCCATGCGGGATGTCCGTTCGGCGGAACTGGAGCGCATCACCGGCCTCGACCGTTTTGCGCTCTCACGTCATTTCCGCGCCGCTTTCGCTACCAGCCCACATCGCTTCCTGCTAATGCGACGGCTGCAACGGGCCAAGGCGATGATAGCCGATGGCGAGCCGATCGCCGAGGTCGCTGCCGCCACAGGTTTTGCCGATCAAAGCCATCTGACACGGCATTTCAAGAAGGCATTCGGCATGGCGCCGGGCGCTTGGGTTGGAATGCTCGGGAACACGCGGGTGCGAGATTAACCGGCAGCCCTTTCGGCAGGTCTCAATGCACGCCGAGAAAATGTTAGAGTTCCGGCATTTGCGGATTGGCAAATACGTCGCCCGGCGGACCAATTTCATGGACGCGACCCCGGTGCATGAAGACGACGCGCGAGCAGACGTCACGAGCGAACTTCATTTCGTGCGTCACCATCAACAACGTCATGCCATCACCGGCAAGTTCGCGGACGTGCGTGCACCTTTTGAGAGAGCTTTGTGCTGACTGCATCGAATTCCGCCCAAAATAATTGCAGATTTTGCATGCCGCGTAGTCTGCGCATCGCCTAACGACGATAGCGTCCGGTCGTGTTTATTTCCCTGGATATCCTTGACTGGACAGGCTGGCTCAGTTGCCCCATACAACCCATGAAGGCGAGGGAGATCGGTGCAATGGCTTTAACGGATATGATGGCGGGCATGGGTCGCGAAGCCGGTATCGCACCGGCTCCCAAGCAGATTTTTCGCGCTGGTTTAGTGCCGGGCCGAGTGGTTGCTGTCGCCGCTTCCTTCGCTGCTCTTCTTGGAAGCAGTCCCGCCTTTTCCCTGCAGGTCGAAGGGCATGAAGCCTTCATCGTCGATCGCTGCGGTGGCGACTATGATTGCAAGGATGTGAAGCTGGTGGTGCTCAATGACAAGCACGACAAAGCAGATATCTATAGCGGCAATGAGGTTAACGATCACGAGGCGGATGGCACGCCAAGCCACGTCTCCGGCTATGCGTTCAAATACAATGGCGGCAATCTCAGCATATCCCAGGTCGGGACTCCATCGCAGTTGAACGGCAAGGCGACCGAGGTGAAATTCACCAATGGCGTCGCATTCGAATCGGACAAGAATTACGTCTATGTCTACAGCACCTGCGATGCGGACGGAGCGAGCAGTGTCGCCGGTATTACGACCTCCTGCGATCTGAACTATATCGGCGTCGACAAGAAAACGTCGAACGCAATCCAGATTGGCGGGCACTATACGCCTTTGGCTGCTGCGACGGCCGGGCACGCCGATTTGTGCAAGGCCGGCGTGATGGCCGGACAGTTTTCCTTTCTCAACAACGGTTACGAATATCGCCTTTCCAGCGACCTCTGCCCGGAGGGAAAAAGCACACTCGCGATCATTTCCAACAATGTGGTGAAGTCGAGTTTCGATCTGCAAATGCGGCCGCTTGCGGGGAGCAATTGAGACCGCTCGATCTGGAGTCACCGATACAGACGCCGCGCGGAAACTACGGGCTATTTCGTGACTGGACAGCAAAGCTTTGATGTCCCATAGAACCGCAAAAAGGGTTAACGCGCCTGCGATACTTGTGATGGGAGATCGGAAACATGGCTCTGGCTGATGCAAAGGCGGGGATACGCAACGAGGCGGGCATTACTGCCGTCCTCGGTGTCCTGAAGCAGGCCTTCGGCGAGCGTTTCCAGACTGGCGAGAGCTTTCGCGCCCAGCACGCCCATACGACCACCTATATCCCGGCGCAGCTTCCAGATGGGGTGGTTTTCGCCGAGACGAGCGACGATGTGAAAGCGGTCGTCAGAGCCTGCGCGGAATACAAGGTGCCGATCATCGCCTACGGCACCGGCTCTTCGCTCGAGGGGCAGGTGAATGCGCCGCATGGCGGAATTTCCATCGATTTCAGCCGGATGAATCGGGTGCTTGAAGTGAATGCGGAGGATCTCGACTGCACGGTCGAGCCTGGCGTCACCCGCGAACAGCTCAACACCTATCTGCGCGATACCGGCCTGTTCTTCCCGATCGATCCCGGCGCCAATGCCTCGATCGGTGGTATGGCGTCGACGCGTGCTTCAGGCACCAACGCGGTGCGCTACGGCACGATGAAGGATAATGTACTCGCCGTAACCGCGGTCACCGCCAATGGGGAGGAGGTCCGTACCGCCCGTCGTGCCAGGAAATCATCCGCCGGCTATGATCTGACCCGGCTCTTTGTCGGTGCCGAGGGAACGCTCGGCGTCCTGACGTCGGTAACGCTACGCCTGCAGGGCATTCCACAGAAGATCGCCGGCGGCGCGTGCGCCTTTCCGAGCGTGAAGGCGGCTTGCGATGCGGTCATCATGACCATCCAGATGGGCATTCCGGTCGCTCGCATCGAACTCCTGGACGCCGTCCAGATGCGGGCCTGCAATCGCTATTCCGGCCTGACCTATGACGAGCAGCCGACATTGTTCGTGGAGTTTCACGGTACGGACGAGACGGTCGCGCTGCAATCGGCTCAATTCGGCGAGATCGCGGCCGAATGCGGCGGCGGGGAGTTCCTCTGGACCAGCAATCTCGAAGAGCGCAACAAACTCTGGAAGGCGCGCCACGACGCCTATTGGGCGGCGCGGGCTTTGGCGCCGGAATTGGCCGCGTTGTCGACGGACGTGTGCGTACCGATCTCGAAACTTGCCGAATGCGTTGCCGCGACTCAGGCCGATATCGAGGAACACGGATTGCTGGCGCCGATCGTCGGTCACGCCGGCGACGGCAATTTCCATGTCCTGGTGCTGTTCGACGACAAGACGCCTGAAGGTATTGTCGTCATCGAGGCCTTCGTTGCACGGCTGAATGCGCGGGCGCTGGCCATGGAGGGTACTTGCACCGGCGAGCACGGTGTCGGGCAGGGAAAGATGTCGTTTCTCGAACAGGAGCTTGGCGGCGCCGTCAATCTGATGCGCCAGGTCAAACAGGCGCTTGATCCGGATGCGATTTTCAACCCTGGCAAGATATTCCACGGCAACTGAAAAATGGAATATTGCCATGATCTTGGCTTGCCCCCGGCGTGAATGGCGTTAGGCTAGCACATCCCGTTTTCAGATGGCGTCATGGAAAGCGGTTAAGATGCCCTAGATTTGCAGCATGGTCCCAAGAATTGCGACGCAGTTCGGATAGGGATCAGGCTTAGGCTGAAGATCTAAGGCGTATGTGTCCGTTTGAATAAGTGGCGCTTTGATATCGTAATTGGAATGCAGAATGGAGACGGTGTGCATTGTTAGGTAAGGTCCTGGTTTTCCTGGGGGGAGTACTCGTAGTAGTGCTGTTCGTGGCGCTGCTTGCTCCGCTCTTCATAGACTGGACCGATTTTCGCAAGAATTTCGAGGATCAGGCGAGTCGGATCATCGGCAAGAAGGTGACCGTTCATGGCACCGTTGACGCTCGTCTTTTGCCCTTTCCTTCCGTGACATTGCATGATGTTCGCGTAGGGCAGGAAGCCGACGGAACGCCGCTGGTACAGATCGCCCAATTCTCCATGGACGCCGAGCTGGCGCCATTCCTGTCCGGCGAAGCCCTGATCTTCGATATGCGTGTTTCCGAGCCGAAAGTACGTCTACGGCTGTTGAAGGACGGCACGCTCGACTGGATGCGCGGCAGCCAGCCGGAAATTCCCGCCAAGTCGGTGGTGCTGGAGGGTGTGCATGTCGACGGCGGCGACATCCAGTTCATCGACGAGCAATCCGGCCGCACGCGGCACATCACCGGCTTGAACGCGGAAATGTCCGCGCGATCGCTGGCAGGTCCGTGGCGAATCGATGGCGATGCAGCGCTCGACGGCGAGCACGGCAATTTCAGCATCTCCAGCAGCCAGCCTGACGACAACGGCGTATTGCGTGTTCGCACGCGACTGCTGCCGGACCGCCATCCACTCAATATCGATCTCGACGGCGAGTTGAAGCTGGTCAACAGCAAGCCGGACTATATCGGCCTGTTCACGGCGGGGATTGAAGATAAGCAGACACACAAACCCGCCGACGAGCAGGTTCAGCCTCGCGCCAAAGGTCGCTTCGAGCTGACCAACGAACGCATACGGATCCCCGAATATCGCCTCGAGGTGGGTGCTACGGATGACCCCTATGTCGTGACAGGGGAGGCGACGCTGGACACCGGCACCAAGCCGGAGTTTCTGTTGACCGCCGATGGCCAGCAGATCGATGTCAACCGCCTCGGCAACACTCAAGGCACCAACGGCAAGACCAACCGCAATCCCGCGGTCTCAGCACGTCAGCGGCTGAACAGCCTGATTGCGGTCGCAGCCGAAATCCCGGTGCCACAGGTGCCTGGCAAGGCGACTTTCCGCCTGCCGGCGATTGTTGCCGGCGATACGACCATCCGTGATGTACAGCTCGACCTGGAGCCTGCCGGAACCGGCTGGAAGGTCGACCATGCGATCGGCACTCTGCCGGGCCGCACCCAGGTCGAGGCCAAGGGCAATTTGATGCTGCAGGGCGAGCCGAATTTCATCGGCAACCTCGTTGTCGCCTCCAGCCAGCCATCCGGCCTAGCATCATGGCTGGTGGGTTCGGTCGATCCGGCGATCCGGCAGTTGCGACAGGCAGGCTTCTCCGCCGATGTCAGCCTGCGTCATGAGGAGCAGCGCTTCGAAAATCTTGAAATTGCCATCGGTTCGGCCACGCTCAAAGGCCAGCTCGACCGGCAGGCGGCGGCCGATAACCAGGCGCCGAAGCTTGCCGTCGATCTCAGTGGCGACGCGCTCGATCTCGATGCGCTGAGGGCGCTCACCGGCTTGTTCACCGGCCAGGATGCTGGCGAGACCCTGCTTGATCACCGGATTACGGCACATCTGAAAGCGGATAAATTCGCCGCTTTCGGCGTGCAGGCCGACAATGTCGAGACATCGTTTTCGATTGCGGATGGCGCGCTGACGCTTGACAAGCTTGCAGTGCGCAATGTCGCCGGCGCCGAAATTACCGCGACGGGTCGTGCCGATGGTTCGCTGCTGGACTATAAGGGTTCGGGCGAAATCACCTTCAAGGCAGCCGATCCCGGCCCGTTCTTCGACATGCTGAGCCAGCATCTGCCACATCACCCGGCGATGGATCGGCTGGTTCGTAATGCTGCCTGGTATGGAAATACTGCGCTGCGCGGCGCGCTGACGCTCGGCGGCGATCAGGGTGATGGGCTGGCGGTGACGCTCGCCGGCGTTTCCAACGGCAGCCGCGTCAATCTCGATTATCGCATGTCCGACCTGCTGGCGCTGACGGGCAAGGGGACGACGACGCTCGAGGCGACGCTCGAGAATTCGGTGACCTCTATCCTGTTCGGGCAGGCGGGGCTCGATCCGCTGCCAGTCGAAGCCGATGCCAACGGCCGCCTGACGCTGAAGGTGACGGCAAACGGCACCGATCCGGCGGATGCGGCGCTGACATTTGCCACCGACAAGACCTCGTTCACCGCCAATGGCAAGGTGGACGTGCGTCCCAACAGCTTCCTCAACGGCAATATCGCGCTTTCGCTCGAAAGTGCCGATCTCGATCCCTATTTCGTCATGAATGGTATTGGCGTGCCACAGATGGGTACGGGCTTGCCGGTTAAATTCCAGGCGAACGCTACACTCGATGCCGACAAGGTCGTGCTGTCGGATATGAAGGGCCAGCTTGCCGACAACAATGTTTCGGGCGCACTGACCTTTGATCGCAAGGCCCAGAATATCAAAGCGACCGGCGAACTGGCGCTCGACAAGGCCGATCTCGGCTGGTTCGGCGAAGCGATCTACGGGCCGATGACGGATGCGACAACGGGCAACCTGACGAAAGCCAAGCTCGGGCTGCCGATGTTCAGCGGTCTCGATCTCAGCATCAAGCTTTCGGCCAAGCAATTGTGGCCGGGCATCTTCGGTCCGATCTCGGATTTCAGCGCAAATGCTGCCTATAAGGGCGAGGAGCTGCGGCTGAACGACATTGCCGGTGCCTGGAACGGCGGCACGCTCGCCGGCAACCTGATGTTTGCGAATTCCGACGGTACCGGATTGATGCAGACCAAACTCAACCTCGCCAACGGCGATCTTGCCGCCGTGGCCTGGCAGCGCGATGGTGCGCCGCTCGCCAATGGCCGTTTCGGCTTGGGGTTGAGCATGGAGGCCAGCGGCAAGAGCTTGGGTGAGCTGGCCGCCAACGCCAGCGGTTCCGGTGAGATCAAGCTTGGCGACACACATGTGCGCGGCCTCAATCTTTCTGTGTTGCCGCCACTGTTGTCGGCCACGGACCAGATTCAGGGCGATATCACTGCCGACAAAGTGTTGCCGATTGTGCAGACTTTGCTCAACAATGGTGAAGCGGCCCTGCCTGCGATGAGCATACCCTTCAACATTTCGACTGGTGTCATCCGGGCGACCAATATCAGTGCCGGCAACGACCTGGCGAAGCTTTCCGGCAATGCCGAGATCAGCCTGCCGGATGAGCGCATGCGCGGCTCGCTCGGCATCGATTTCAATGCCGGCAACGAGGCTTTAAGCGGCGCCGAACCGGCGTTGCGCCTCGATTTCGCCGGTCCGTTGGCGACGCCAGGCCGGACGATGGATGTAACCGACATCACCAGCTTCCTGTCGCTGCGCGCCTTCGAACGCGAGCGCCAGCGCGTCGAGCGGCTTCAGGCGAGCGTATTGGAAAAGCAGCGGCTGCGGCGCGAGGTGGCGCTCTATAAATATACCGCCGTTGCACGCGAAGCTCAGCGTCAGCGCGATGCGGTAATCGAACAGCAGCGAAGCGCCGAGGAGAAGCGCCTGAGGGAGCTGGCGCGCCAGGCCGCGGCAGAAAGGCAGGCGGAAGCCGCAGCCAAGGCAAAGGCCGATGCGGAAGCCAAGGCGAAGGCCGATGCGGAAGCCAAAGCGAAGGCCGACGCGGAAGCCCGCGCGAAGGCCGAAGCGCAGCAATTGCCGGCTCTTAACGGACAAGCGCCGCAGACGAGTGCACCGCTGAACTTTAATGGCCTTCCCGGCATCGCTAGGTAGGATGCGCTCCCCGACTATGCCAGAGCCGCCCCGTTTTCAGATGGACTTTGCTGGGAGCGGGTGGATCCTTTTGAGCACAAGAGTGAAAGATCGATCGCATTCCAAGGTCTGTGGACATTCAATCGCACAAAGCAGGTTCGGTGGTGTCTCAGTTTGAGTTCTTTGCCACACTGCTTTGTTGGAAGTGTTCGACGGCACCATCAAACTGAACCCAATTGTGTTTCGACTGCTCAAAAATCGATCTGACGGGGGCAGGGTATTTGGGGTCTGCCAGCGCGCCCACTGCAACGCCGATAAACGACGGTAGGTTGTCGGCCTTCCAATAGATCGTTGACCCGCAGTTTGGACAAAAATAGGTGTGGACCTTCCCGCCGCTTGCTGCATCGCGGGTGAACTCTTTCGGAGTTCCGGAAATGGCGACGGCGTCGGCCGGATAGAAGGCGCCCACGCCAAATGGCGCGCCGGTTCTTCGTTGGCAGTCAAGACAATGACAGGCGACAACCAATTTTGATGGCTGTGAAAGCGTTAGCGTCAGAGCGCCGCAACTGCATCGGGCATCAGCCATTGGAAAACCCTCCCTTTTCTGAAGCGAGATCGCGTTGAGATTTCAAACTGAGACATCACCGGGGAGCGCCGCTGCCGTCGTTCCGCCCAAGGCCGACCGATCCAAGCGCGTCTCGTGCGACTTCGAGATTCGCAAATGGCGCCATCTGGTCGAGAATTTTTTCTGTAATTCAAGGCGAACGACGTATCGCCGCTCGTTACGAAAAAAACTGACGTGAGCTTCGCGGCAATGGTCCACCTCGTCAGCTCACTCCTGGCC
Organism: Rhizobium sp. BK313; assembly: GCF_014193655.1. Classification (GTDB taxonomy): domain Bacteria; phylum Pseudomonadota; class Alphaproteobacteria; order Rhizobiales; family Rhizobiaceae; genus Rhizobium. The sequence continues at coordinate 736,976 of NZ_JACHZQ010000001.1, forward strand.
ATCCTGTGAATATCCACCGGCCCTGGGGCTGGGGGTTCAGCCTTTCAGTAAACCGCAGAAGTGCCCTATCTTTTGTTTTTCGCAGTTCCGGCGGAAAACCGCTTCGCACCTTTGCTGGAATTGCGCTAACGCGCCACACTTTAGGTGCGATCCTTCAGCCATTTCAGCACATAGAGCCGAAGCGCCGAGGAAAGGTTGCTCGCTGCATCGCGCCCGTCGTCGATTTCAGAGATCAACGCCGCAAGCGACGTGCCGCGCGCATTGGCGATGGCCTTCAGTTCGGTCCAGAAGGCGTCCTCAAGGGAAAAGCTTGTGCGATGGCCATGGAGCGTCGCGGAATGTTTGCGGATCATCGGCGGATCGATCAAAAAAAGTTCGGAACGGGAGAAGTGATTCTAAAAATGATTGAAAATGCTGGGGTAATTGTTTGATTTCGGAAGGGCTTCGATCTTGGTTCAGCAATTTAATCGTCGGTATTGGATGGTTCGATGTGGCCGGCCTCGTGCGCTTTCGAGGCCTTATCGTTGAGCGCCTTGGTCAGGTGCCTTTCCGCTTTCGTGCGGCCGAACGTAATCCGATTCTGTTCCGCCTGCTTTTCTTTTTCAGAGCGGCTCTGCTTCTTGCGGAACTGGCGTAGATTAACGATTTCGGCGCTCATCGATGTCTCCCCCAACTGCCGATGTGAAACGGGAAGCTTACGCTTCCCGAATGCTATTGCTTCTTGCGGAATGCGTCGAGGGAGACGACCGATCCCGGTTTCTTCTCCTCGCCGTCCTTGGCAGCCGCAGGCTCTTCGCTGTTCTCCGCCGATACCGGATAGGCGGTGATCTCGCCGGAGGGCATTTCCTCGTCTTCGGCGAGCGGCACATCGAATTCCAGCTCGAAATTCACGGACGGATCGTAGAAGCCCCGGATCGCGTTGAACGGGATGACCAGCTTTTCCGGGACGTCGGAGAAGGAAAGACCGATCTCGAACAGGCTCTCGGTGACCTTCAGATCCCAGAATTGATGCTGGATGACGATGGTCATCTGCTCCGGATATTTCGACTTCAGGTGCTGCGAAATGCGCACGCCGGCCGCACCGGTCAGAAATGTGATGAAGAAATGATGGTCACCGGGCAGACGGCCGGTAGCGCCGACCTCAGTCAACACCTTGCGGATGACCCCACGCAGGGCGTCCTGTGCCAAAATGTCGTAGCGGATATGATCCTGCCCCATGCTTTCCTGTCTTTCGTTGGCCATGTTTTTTCTAAGGCTTATGCCACGCCGAGCGCAAGCGGGAAACCCCCGTGCGCGAGTCACCACCTGATCATACATAATATCGAAGAGAGGGAGAAGGTGAAGGCTTCTGTTGCCAGGTGCCTTCGAACCCCGCCTAAGAGTGCGACCCCTTAGGACTTTATTTGAAGTGCCACACTGCGATTAAGCAGCGAGACGAGCTTCCGCATAGTTGTCGTTTGCAACTACAATTTTAGCCCGATAACGGTGGTACAATGCCGAGCGAAAAGTCGATCTTTACACCCTTGTCGATCCTGTTTCGCCCCCATCAAAAGCCGGTCTGACCCGGCCGGTTTTTGGTGGAGGCGCCGGGTACCGCCCCCGGGTCCAATAGGTTTATTACACCGCTCATTTATCGCCATAGCCGGCCCGAAGACCGGCATGGCTGATATAGTGTTTTCCTCAGGCGAAGGGAAGGGGATTTGTCATAAATGCTTCGCTCGAACACCGGTTTGCCGCAACAATCGATCGGCGGGGCGCGAGAATTGCAGGGATTATCCTTGCCCATGGTTGGTTTCGTGCCGACTTGCCATTAAATTGGGGAGGAATGGAATCGGCGGCGGGTGCGATGAAGCAATATCTCGATCTCTTGAAGCATGTGATGGATAACGGCATTGACCGCGGCGACCGTACCGGTAAAGGCACACGCTCGGTCTTCGGTTATCAGATGCGCTTTGACCTTTCAGAAGGCTTTCCGGTGCTCACCACCAAGAAGCTGCATCTGCGCTCGATCATCCATGAGTTGCTATGGTTTCTGCAGGGTGAGACGAATATCCGTTATCTCAAGGAGAACGGCGTTTCGATCTGGGATGATTGGGCCGACGAAAACGGCGATCTCGGCCCGGTTTACGGCTATCAATGGCGTTCCTGGCCGGCACCTGACGGCCGCCATATCGACCAGATTGCCAATCTGATCGAGGGGCTGAAGACGAACCCGAATTCCCGCCGCCATATCGTTTCCGCCTGGAACCCAGCGGAGGTCGATGATATGGCGCTGCCGCCGTGCCATTGCCTCTTCCAGTTCTATGTTGCCGACGGCAAGCTTTCCTGCCAGCTCTATCAACGTTCCGGGGACACCTTCCTCGGTGTGCCCTTCAACATCGCCTCCTACGCTCTGCTGACGTTGATGGTGGCGCAGGTGACGGGGCTCAAGCCCGGCGATTTCGTGCATACACTGGGTGACACCCACATCTATTCCGACCATTTCGAGCAGGTCAGATTGCAGTTGACCCGTACCCCGAAAAAACTGCCGACCATGCGGCTCAACCCGGCAGTGAAGAACATCTTCGATTTCAAGTTCGAGGATTTCTCTTTGGAAGGCTACGAGGCCGACGCGCATATCAAGGCGCCGATCGCCGTCTGAGGGTGAAAGATGGCAGAACCCGTAAAAACCATTCTCGTTGCCGTCTCGCGCAACGGTATCATCGGCCGTGACGGGGATATGCCGTGGCGGCTGTCGTCCGATCTCAAGCGGTTCAAATCCATGACGCTCGGCAAACCCGTCATCATGGGACGCAAGACGTTTCAATCTATCGGCAAGCCGCTCCCTGGCCGGCCGAACGTGGTGATTAGTCGCGATTCCGGGTTTTCCGCCGAAGGCGTGAAGGTGGTGCATTCGCTCGGCGAAGCCATCGACGCCGCGAGCCGCCTTGCGGCAGACACCGGTGTTGGCGAGATCTGCATCCTCGGAGGCGGTGAAATCTATCGGCAGGCGATCGGTCTTGTCGATCGGCTGTTGATCACGCATGTGGAAGCTGAGGTGGATGGCGACACATCCTTTCCGGCGATCGATCCGGCCCTATGGCAGGTCGAAAGCGAGCTTACCGTGCCTGCAGGCGAAAAGGACAATTATCCGACGCGTTTCGTCACCTATTTCCGGCGAAAAGCATAAAAGCTGCACGCAAAAATCAACTATTTTCCAATAAATCCGACGAACTTCCTGAAGTTGCGTTGAAAGCAGATGCGCCGATACCTATAACGGAGGACAATCGCCGCCGCCTGCGAATTTCAAAGTTTGGCGCGATACTGGGAGTCAATAAACAAAGAGGTTTGAATGCCCTGGAGCAATCAGAATGGCGGCGGCGGCCCTTGGGGCGGCGGTGGCGGTGGAAATAATCAAGGGCCTTGGGGGCAGGGACCGAACCGGCCGCGAGGAAGCGGCAGCGGTGGGCCACCGGACCTTGAAGACATCATTCGCCGTGGCCAGGACCGGCTGAGGGGGCTCGTTCCCGGCGGCTTCAATGGCGGCGCCTTTGTCATTGTCGCAGCGGTCATCGGCATTTTCTGGCTTATCCAGTGCGTCTATACGATTCAGCCGGACGAACGCGGCGTCGAATTGCGTTTCGGCCAGCCGCGCGCCGAAGTGTCTATGCCCGGCCTGCATTTCCATTTCTGGCCGATGGATCGCGTCGAGATCGTCAAGGTTACCGAACAGCAGCGCAATATCGGCGGCCGTTCGAGCTCCGGTTCGAATTCCGGCCTGATGCTGACGGGCGACCAGAACATCGTCAATGTGCAGTTCTCCGTGCTCTATACCGTCACCAATCCGCAAGCCTATCTCTTCCAGCTTGAAACTCCTGACGAGACGCTGCAGCAAGTTGCCGAAAGCGCCATGCGCGAAGTGGTCGGCCGCCGTCCGGCCCAGGATATCTACCGCGACAATCGCCAGGAAATCGCGGTCGAGGTGAGGAACATCATTCAGGATACGATGGATCGCTACGGCTCGGGCATTTCCATCAATGCCGTGCCGATCGAGGATGTATCACCGCCGCGCGAAGTGGCCGATGCCTTCGACGAGGTGCAGCGCGCCGAGCAGAACGAAGACCAGCAGGTGCAAGAAGCCAATCAATACGCCAATCAGAAGCTGGGTCAGGCCCGTGGCCGCGCGGCGCAGATTCGCGAAGACGCGGCTGCATATAAGGATCGGGTCGTCAAGGAAGCCCAGGGTGAGGCACAGCGCTTCATCTCCATCTACGACGAATACGTCAAGGCGCCTGACGTGACCCGCAAGCGGCTGTTCCTTGAAACTATGGAGGCCGTTATCGGCAATTCGAACAGCATCATCATCGACGACAAGCAGGGCGTCGTGCCGTACCTGCCGCTGAATGATCTCGGCAAGCAGTCAACGACTCAGACGGGCGGCCAGTCCGGCAAGCCTGCGACCGCACTTCAGCCGGAGGCCAAATAATGACGTCCAGCCGTTTGCCAACGATTCTCATCGCGCTCGCGGTGCTGTTGCTGATCGTTTATTCCTCGGTTTTCGTAGTCAATGCTCGCGAACAGGCGATCGTTCTGCGCTTCGGTCAGATCCGTGACGTGAAAACGGAGCCTGGTCTTTACTTCAAGCTGCCTTTTGCCTTCATGGATGCCGATCGGGTGCAATATATCCAGGATCAGGAGTTGCGCTTCGATCTGGACAATATCCGCGTCCAGGTTTCGGGCGGCAAATTCTATGAGGTCGATGCTTTCGTCGTCTACAAGATTACCGATGCCCGCAAGTTCCGCGAGACAGTATCGGGCGATCGTGATTCGGCGGAGTCTCGTCTTAGAACCCGACTCGACGCTTCATTGCGCCGGGTTTACGGTCTGCGCGGCTTTGAAGCGGCGCTGTCCAATGAACGTGCCTCAATGATGACGGAAGTGCGCGATGACTTGCATCGCGATGCGGAGACCCTCGGACTCAATATCGAGGATGTTCGCATTCGTCGCACCGATCTCACCCAGGAAGTGTCGCAGCAGACCTATGACCGCATGAAGGCCGAGCGTCTGGCCGAGGCCGAACTCATCCGCGCACGCGGCAACGAAGAAGGTCAACGTCGCCGCGCCATTGCCGATCGTCAGGTGGTTGAGATCGTCGCGGATGCGCAGAAAGATTCGGAAATCCTGCGCGGTCAGGGCGAAGCCGAGCGCAACGGCATCTTCGCGGATGCCTCATCGCGCGATCCGAGCTTCTACGAATTTTATCGGTCGATGGCGGCCTATCGCGCGTCGTTCACCTCGGGCGGCAAGACGCTGGTCCTGCCGCCGAACCAGTCGGAATTCTTCAAATATTTCGATAGTTCCGGTGGCTCGGCTCCGACATCAGGTACACCGGCGCTGGCCGCGCCGTCGACAACGACGCCCGCAAATTGACGCGTGGCAACCTGCTGAAATCCAAGGGGCTGCCTGTCGGCGGCCTCTTGTTTTTATGGTGCTTCGCGTCATTTTCAACGTAATTCCAAGGGCCGGTCAGACGTGCGAGGATTTCGCAAAAAGGTGATTTCACGCTTCATCATTCCGCCTTATGTTGATGCTTATACAAGACTTCCCTTTCTCGATGAGGATGCCTGATGGCCTCGACCAATCGCCTGCCTTTCAGACGTTCGTTCGCTCTTCTGGCCAGTGTGGCGCTGATTGTCGGTCCGACCCTGGGCGGCATCGAGCGGGCGTATGCGCAGACGACGCAGACGCCTTCCGCCGACGCGACGACGCCGCCGAATAGCGGCGCAGCGACGGGCACGCAGCCTCCGGCCAATTCGAATACCGCGACGGGAGCGCCCGGGACCGGTTCGGCTACCACGCCGGTACCAGGGACCGGTTCGACTGCCGCACCAAGCGGCGACGCGACGACTGGAACGCAGGCGCCAGCCAACTCCGGGACAACAGCACCGACAACGACCGGCGAAACGGGTCAAGCTCCAGCCACAGGTTCTACGAGCGCACCCAACGGCAATGCCGCGTCGGGCACTGAGGCGCCCGTTACCCCCAATAGTCAGACACCGGCCACGGCGACCAATCCGGCCCAGGCTCCGATGGGCGGCTCGACCGCAACGACGACCGAAAATCCAACCGTGGCGCCTAACACACCGCCGGTCACGGGCAATCCGGCGATGAGTGCCGGTCCGGCCTCGGTCGCCGATCTGGCATCCGGTCTGCTCGACGCGGTGGTCAACATTTCCACGTCCCAAAAGGTCAAGGATGAGGGCGATGGCCCGGCAACCCCCAAGGTGCCGGACAATTCGCCGTTCCAGGAATTCTTCAACGACTTCTTCAAGAACCGGAACAACGACAACAGCAACCGCAAGGTCAGCTCGCTCGGTTCCGGCTTCGTGATCGATTCATCCGGCTATATCGTCACCAACAACCACGTCATCGAAGGCGCCGACGATATCGAGGTGATCTTCCCGAACGGCACCAAGCTGAAGGCAAGGCTGATCGGCACCGACACCAAAACCGACCTTTCCGTACTCAAAGTGGAACCAAAGCATCCATTGATAGCGGTGAAATTCGGCGATTCCTCCAGGATGCGGATTGGCGATTGGGTAATGGCGATCGGCAATCCCTTTGGCCTGGGTGGCTCGGTGACTGTCGGCATCGTCTCTGCCCGTGGCCGCAACATCAATGCCGGTCCCTACGACAATTTCATCCAGACCGACGCGGCGATCAACAAGGGCAACTCCGGCGGACCGCTCTTCAACATGAAGGGTGAGGTGATCGGTATCAACACGGCTATCATTTCGCCGAGCGGCGGTTCCATCGGCATCGGGTTCGCCGTGCCGTCCGAACTGGCTGAGGGCGTTGTCAAACAGCTCATGGATTTCGGCGAAACCCGCCGTGGCTGGCTCGGCGTACGAATCCAGCCGGTAACCGACGATGTAGCCAACAGCCTCGGCCTCGATAGCGCCAAAGGCGCGCTGGTGGCCGGCGTCATCAAGGGCGGGCCGGTGGATAACGGTTCGATCAAGGCCGGCGACGTCATCTTGAAATTCGATGGCAAAAACGTTGACGAAATGCGCGACCTGCCGCGTGTCGTGGCTGAGAGCCCTGTCGGCAAGGAAGTGGACGTCGTTGTCATGCGCGACGGCAAGCAGCAGACGGTCAAGGTCACGCTCGGTCGGCTCGAGGATAGCGATCAGGCGGCCGCTGCGAGCAGCGACAACGGCAATGAGGGCGATAAGGGTGGCGGCGGCAAGGATAAGTCACCTCAGCTCGCGCCTAACGACAATGACAACGGCGGCAGCGACGGGGTCATCAATCCTGATGAGGGAGATGGCAACGATGATGGAACCGACGGGCAGGACCAGGACGACGATCAGCAACAGCAAGCGCCACAGCCGCAGGCTACCCAGGACGTGCTCGGCATGAAACTCGCGGCGCTGAACGCCGAAAACCGCAAGAGCTTCGGCATTGCCGACAGCGTCGATGGTGTGGTGATTACAGAAGTTGCACCGGGTTCGGCTGCGGCGGACAAGGGGCTGAAGCCCGGCGAAGTCGTCGTGGAAGTTGCGCAGGAGTTCGTGCAGACGCCGACCGCGGCATCAGAGAAGGTTGCATCGTTGAAGCGGGAAGGCCGCCGCAACGCACAGATGATGATCGCTTCTCCGAATGGCGATCTGCGTTTCATCGCGGTGGCGCTGGAATAGACTGCTTCAACCTTTGGCGGCTTGCATCTGTCGCCGGCGCCATTCTACGGCGCTCAGGCGATAGAGCACATGGCGCTTCAGCTGTGGATGGGTGGCGGGGATATCCGGATGATCGAAATCTCCGGCCGGATCCAGGTGCATGCCGATCCTTTGCATGACGGCCAAGGCGCGATGATTGTTGTGCACGGTTAGGGATATGATTTCGTCGAGTTCCAGCGTTTCGAAACCATGGCGTAACAAGGCTGCACCGGCCTCGCTGGCATAGCCCTGACGCCAATAGCGGGCTGAAAGTCGCCAGCCGATTTCAACAGCATTTTGGGGCAGGAATGGCTCAAGCTTCGGTTTTGAAAGTCCGGAGAAGCCGATTGGCTCATCGCTCTGTTTCAGTGCCAGTACCAGAAGATCGAAACCGTCTTCCGGCATCAGTCCGCTGATGATGGTGAAGACGGCATCGGCATCCTCGCGGCGGCGGCGAAAGGGAAAGAATTCGAGGACGACAGGATCGGAGCTGAGTTCGTAGAAGAGATCGCGATCGCTTTCCTGGCACGGGCGCAGGACTAGCCGCGGCGTCTCGATGACCGTCATTGCCGGGCACGCCACTCGGCTGCGGTCAAGCGATAGAGCACGTGGCGCCGCAGGTGAGGGTAGGTATCGGGGACACCCGGATGATCAAAATCCCCACCGTCGACCCGATGCATGCCGATCCGCTCCATCACCGACGTCGATCGGATATTGTTGTGAACCGCGAAGGAAACGATCTGATCGAGATCGAGCGTTTCGAAACCATGAGCGAGCAGTGCCCGCGCCGCCTCGCTGGCCAGCCCCTTGCCCCAATACCGCGTTGCCAGCCGCCAGCCGATCTCGACGGTGCCCACCGGGACGAATGGCTCCAGATAATTTGTCTGCGCCAGCCCGCAAAAGCCGATCGTCTCGCCGCTTGCTTTGAGCTCCAGCGCGTAGAAGCCAAGCCCGGTCTCGGCGATCATGGAGTGGACGCGATCGAAAAATGCATCCGCTTCCGCGCGACTGCGGCGGAAAGGAAAGAACTCCATGACCGCATCATCGGAGTTGATCTCGAAGACGAGGTCACGATCCGCGTCGCGCCAGTTGCGGATGACAAGACGTTCGGTTTCGGTAATGATCATAGATCGCATCCAATCGTCTGCATTTTCGCGTTGATACTACGCTTTGATGAAATCCGTCTTCCGATAGCCCTGGATGTAAAGCAGGGCGGTCAGGTCGCCGTGGTCGATGCGCATCTTGGCTTGAGCGGCAACCGTTGGTTTGGCGTGCAGGGCAACGCCTGAGCCGGCGAGTTGCAGCATGCCGAGATCGTTGGCGCCATCGCCAACGGCAAGCGCCTCATCGGTCGATATGCCGATTTTTTCGGCGATGTCGTTGAGCGCATCGACCTTGGCTTGCTTGCCGAGAATGGGTTCGGCGACAAGGCCGGTCAGGATGCCGTTGTCTTCCAGCAGGACGTTGGCGCGGTTCTCGTCGAAATCCAAGGTGGCTGCGATGCGGCTCGTAAAGACGGTGAAGCCGCCGGAAACGAGAGCGGTGTAGTAGCCCTTGGCTTTCATGGTGGCGATCAGTTCCGGCCCCCCGGGGGTCAGGGTGATGCGTTTGGTGATGACGTCATCGACAACGGAGATCGGCAGGCCCTTCAACAGCGCCACGCGCTCGCGCAAAGCGGGCTCGAAAGCGATTTCACCGTTCATGGCGCGAGCAGTGATGTCGGCGACCTTCTCTTTCAGTCCGACTTCGGCCGCCAGTTCGTCGATGCATTCCTGGCCGATCATGGTGGAATCCATATCGGCGATCAGCAATTTCTTGCGGCGCGTTTCCGCGTCCTGGATGACCAGATCGATCGCCGCGCCGCCAATGACGGCGAGAATGCTGGCTTCTGCTGCCTGCAGGTCGGCGCCGTCACGGAACGCAATATCGCATGCGATGCCATCGGCCAGCCAGTAGAGTCCCAGCGCTTTGACGGCGTCCGCCGCCCGCTCGGCAACTGCCGGAATGAGAACGGGGTTTGACGGATTGGCAATAAGCGTGGCAACGAAGGCCATGATCAGAAACCCTATGAGCGATATCGACGCGATCCTGATAACCGGGCCGACCGCCAGCGGCAAGTCCGCACTTGCGGTGGAATTGGCGCGCGCACACGGCGGCGTAGTGGTCAATGCCGACAGCATGCAGGTCTACGACACGCTGCGCGTGCTGACGGCTCGGCCATCCGAAGCGGATATGCAGGGCATTCCGCATCATCTCTACGGCCATGTGCCGGCGGGGCAAGCCTATTCCACCGGCGTATGGCTGCGCGAGGCTGCGGTGCTGGTGGCGCAATTGCGCGAAGAAGGACGGATGCCGGTTTTTGTCGGGGGTACCGGGCTCTATTTCAAGGCCCTGACTGGTGGGCTTTCCGACATGCCCGATATCCCGACAGAGATCCGCAGCCGTCTGAGGGGGCGGCTGTTGAGGGAGGGAGCCGAGGCGCTGCATCGGGAGCTCGTCATTCGCGATCCCGCCGTGGCAGGAAGCCTCAGCCCCCAAGATGGCCAGCGTATCGTGCGTGCCCTGGAAGTGCGCGCAGCGACGGGACAGTCCATCATCGCCTTTCAGGGCAAGACCGGGCCTGTCATTATCGATGCTGATCGTGCGCGAAAGATCGTCGTGCTGCCCGATCGCGCCGTTTTGCATCAGCGCATCAACGGTCGTTTCGAAAAAATGCTCGCCATGGGCGCTGAAGATGAGGTACGGGCGCTGCTGGCCTTGGAACTGCCGGAAGAGATGCCGGTCATGAAGGCGATCGGAGTATCGCAAATTGCGGCGATGCTGCGGGGCGAGATGACGCGTGAAGAGGTTCTAGAAACCGGCGCTGCCGCGACGCGGCAATACGCCAAACGACAGATGACCTGGTTTCGCAATCAGATGGATCAGAGCTGGGAACGCATCAGCCCTTAGCCGGCGTCAATCTTTGTTGTAGAGGCTGCTCAGCGGCTTCTTCAGGATGCTGTCGCGCAAGGACAGGCCCGGTTCACGCCGCACGGACGGCGAAACTTCTTTCGCCGATGCGGACTGATTGCTTGCACCATCATCACTTCGGAACTCGCGACGCAGCTCAGCAAGTCGGCTATCGATCGATGTCTGGAGAGCCGCCGCACCGAAAGCCGGGGCCGTCGCTCGGGGCAGCATGTCGGGCCGATAGGGCTCGATTGGCTGAGCGGCAGTTCTCATCGGTTGTGGCATGGGCGTGGGGGCAGACTGCTCGATATCGTCATCATCAATATCCTCGTCCAAATCGGTGGCTGCGCCACTGGAGGCTGCATAGCTCTGCTGGAAGGCGGAAATATCGGGGCCGGAGATTGAGCGCATGCGGCTGACGATCGTGCGCAGGTCGACGGTATCGGGTGAGTCCTCGCTGACTCTGGCGACGCTGCCATTGGCCTTCGGCAGCAGGTGCTCTTCGACGCGGGAAAAGCGCATACGCATGGGTACGGCTATGGCTTCGCCGAAGGCAATGGCCTCGCCATTGCCGATCGACGAGAGGAAGCTGGTCGTCGAAATCGAAGAGTTCGGGATTGCCGAACGGATGATGTCCTGGTCGCGGTCGTTGGCGAGGCGCATGGCAAACAGCGTTGAGCATTGCGACAGGATTGTCTGGTCGAGTTCGCCTGGACGCTGCGTGATGATGCCGAGCGATACACCGTATTTACGGCCCTCCTTGGCGATACGGGCGATCGCCTGCCGGGTCGGGAGGAAGCCGAGGGTAGGGTCGGCGGGAATATAGCGGTGAGCCTCCTCGCAGACGACAAGCATATGGATCGCGCCCTCGCTCCAGAGCGCCAGTTCAAAGGCCATGCGGCAAAGGACGGAAGCGACGGAATTGACGACTTCGGAAGGGATGCCGGCGAGCTGGAAGGTGCAGATCGGCTTGTCATCGCCGGGAATACGAAAGATTTGCGCGATCGTCTCCATGATCGTGTCGCTGATCGTGTTGTTGGAGAACATGAAATGGTAACGCGGATCGTTGATCGCCGAGATGACGCGCATCTTCAGTGAACGCAGATGCGGCTTTTCCTGCCGCCCTTCGAGCCGGCCGATGCGCTCGTCGATCAGGGCAAGCAGATCGGCCATGCGGTAGGGAACCGGCGTATCCGCCGTTACCGAGCTTTTTTCCGTCTGACGGCGCATCAGCGGCGAGTCGCTGCCGCGAAAGGCGCGTTTCGCCTCCGGAATAATGTCGCGCAGCATGTCCAGTTCGTCCGCGATCGGCGGACGGCCGCGGAAGATGACCTCGGCAAACTCATCGAGGCGCATCAGCCAGAAGGGCAGGTCGAGCGTATCGGTATCGATGACGACGGAATGTTTGGGAAAGGCGGCGGCGAACTCATTGTGCGGATCGAGGATCAGTACGCGCAGTTTGGGATCTGAGATGATCGCCTTGTGCAGCAGCAACGAGACGGCGGTCGATTTTCCGACGCCGGTGGAGCCGACCACGGCGAAATGCTTCGATAGCATCGAAGGAATATGGATGGCGGCATCGATGCTTTCATCTTGCGTCAGCTTGCCGATGACGCAGCTGCTGTCCTTGCCGGCATCGAAAATGCGCATGAGGTCGCTAGCGCGGATGCGGTGGGCGATGGCACCGAGATAGGGGTAGGCAGAGATGCCGCTCGAAAATTCCTCACGGCCGTTTGCTCCGACGTGGACTTCGCCCAGCAATTCCACTTCGATGCGGAAAAGATTGTCCTGCCCTTCGCCCCAGCCGGTGTTGCCGGTGTTCATTGCGTAGACGAGGGCAGCAACGCGATTGGCGCCGACGCTGATCGAGATAAGTTTTCCGACGGACCAAAGTTCTGTCAGATCCGTGCCGCCATCCTCGGCGACCGCAGCGATGGTTGCCCTGGAGCCGCTGCACGCAACAACACGGCCGAGGAAGCGATTTCCCGGCTTCAGATTGTCGCGACGATCAAGGTCCCCAGCTTTGCCGGACGTCTGCAAATCATTGTTGAGCAAACGGCTACTCCCAGCGTTAGGAGGCGTAGCATAGGGAGGGCGGCTTAACAAAACCCTTTCGAGCCCCTCTGCATTTTAAGAGGATCGAGCAAAGCCGCGATTTTTTATTGCGGAATACGTTGACGCTTAGAAATTTTCTGTCTATCACTTCCGCCCATGAAAAACTCGACGGCTCTTATCGTGGTGGGACAGCGCATGGGCAGGATGGTGTAACCATCCGGCGATAGCCACCCATGCGCTAGACGACAGGCTCCCCAGGAGCCTTTTTTTATGCCCGAAATCGAGATTTCACTTTTCCGAACCCTCAGTAGATAGCGGAACAAACGTATGACCGGCAAAGATAATCAAGCGAGCAGCAATCAGATGACAGGCGCGGAGATCGTGCTGCGGGCGCTCAAGGACAATGGCGTCGAACACGTCTTCGGTTATCCAGGCGGCGCGGTTTTGCCGATCTATGACGAAATCTTCCAGCAGGACGATATCCAGCATATCCTCGTGCGCCACGAACAGGGCGCCGGCCATGCGGCAGAAGGTTATGCCCGCTCGACCGGCAAGGTTGGAGTCATGCTGGTCACCTCCGGTCCGGGCGCGACCAATGCCGTCACGCCGCTGCAGGACGCGCTGATGGATTCGATCCCGCTCGTTTGCCTGAGCGGCCAGGTTCCGACGACGCTGATTGGCTCGGACGCTTTCCAGGAATGTGACACCGTCGGCATCACGCGGCCCTGCACCAAGCACAATTGGCTGGTCAAGGACGTCAACCAGCTCGCTGCTGTCATCCACGAAGCCTTCCGCATCGCTCAGTCCGGCCGCCCGGGTCCTGTCGTCGTTGACATTCCAAAGGATGTTCAATTCGCTACCGGCACCTATACGCCGCCGGAATCGCATGACGTCCAGAGGAGCTATCAGCCGAAGGTTCAGGGCGATCTCAACAGGATCACGCAGGCTGTCGAACTGATGGCAAGTGCTCAGCGGCCGATCATCTATTCCGGTGGCGGCGTCGTTAACTCCGGTCCGGAAGCCTCGAAACTGTTGCGCGAGCTGGTCGAGCTGACCGGTTTTCCGATCACTTCGACGCTGATGGGTCTCGGCGCCTATCCGGCATCCGGCAAGAACTGGCTCGGCATGCTCGGTATGCATGGTTCCTACGAAGCCAACATGGCGATGCATGATTGCGATGTCATGGTCTGTATCGGCGCGCGCTTCGACGACCGCATTACCGGCCGCCTGAACGCTTTTTCGCCGAATTCGAAAAAAATCCACATCGACATCGACCCGTCCTCGATCAACAAGAACGTTCACGTCGACATCGGCATCCTCGGCGATGTCGGCAACGTTCTGGAAGATATGGTTCGCCTATGGCGGGCACTGCCGCAGAAGCCGGCGGCCAATCGTCTTGGCGATTGGTGGAAGAATATCGCGCATTGGCGTGCACGCAATTCCTTCGCCTACAAGCCGCACGACGATGTCATTATGCCACAATATGCGGTCCAGCGTCTCTACGAGCTGACCAAGGATCGCGACACCTACATCACTACCGAAGTTGGTCAGCACCAGATGTGGGCGGCGCAATTCTACGGCTTCGAGCAACCAAACCGTTGGATGACCTCGGGCGGTCTCGGCACCATGGGCTACGGCCTGCCGGCCGCTCTCGGCGTACAGATCGCCCATCCGGAAAGCCTGGTCATCGACATTGCCGGCGATGCCTCGATCCAGATGTGCATCCAGGAAATGTCGGCGGCGATCCAGCACAATGCGCCGATCAAGATTTTCATCCTGAACAACCAATATATGGGCATGGTGCGCCAATGGCAGCAGTTGCTGCACGGCAACCGCCTGTCGCACTCCTATACCGAGGCAATGCCGGATTTCGTGAAGCTGGCGGAAGCCTATGGTGCCGTCGGCCTGCGCTGCGAGAAGCCTGGCGACCTCGACGCGGCCATCCAGGAAATGATCGACGTCAAGAAGCCGGTCATTTTCGACTGCCGTGTTGCCAATCTTGCCAATTGCTTTCCGATGATCCCCTCGGGCAAGGCGCATAACGAGATGCTGCTGCCGGACGAAGCCACAGACGAAGCCGTCGCCAATGCCATCGATGCCAAGGGTCGGCAGCTCGTTTGATCGGATCGCCGGGACACGGTAGACTTGCCGTGTCCTGGGCCGCTGGACCAAATCGACATCCAGATCAGCATTGAGCTGGCATCTTGAACATAAGAACCGAGGAAACGGAACAAGGACAATGAATCCACACCTTCAACCCACGGGCTCCGCCTATTTCATTTCGCCGGAAACCGCGGCGGCCGAGAGCCATACGCTTTCGGTGCTGGTCGACAACGAACCCGGCGTGCTTGCCCGCGTCATCGGCCTCTTCTCCGGCCGCGGCTACAACATCGAGAGCCTCACCGTTTCCGAGACCGAGCATCAGGCGCATCTCTCGCGCATTACGGTCGTCACGCGCGGCACGCCGCAGGTGTTGGAGCAGATCAAGGCACAGCTTGAACGCATCGTGCCCGTTCATCGTGTCGTCGACTTGACGGTGCGCGCCCGCGATCTCGGCCAGGAACGGCCGATCGAGCGCGAAGTGGCGTTGCTGAAAGTGGCGGGAAGCGGCGAGACCCGTGCCGAAACGCTGCGTCTGGCCGACGCGTTCCAGGCCAGGGTGGTGGACGCTACCGTCGAGCATTTCATCTTCGAGATCACCGGCAAGTCCTCGAAAATCGACCAGTTCGTGGCGATCATCAAGCCGCTCGGCCTGATCGAAGTTTGCCGCACCGGCATTGCTGCGATGAACCGCGGCCCGCAGGGAATGTGAGGAACGCCCGTCGTTGACCGACCTATCGGCGTCGCGTAGCTTGCGCGGCGCTTTTGAGCGGTCAAGTCTACTATCGATTGAGGTCAGCGGGTGGCGTTTTCTGCCGTGGAAGATTTGCAGGAGATCGCCGAAAAAGGCTGGTATCCGCCAGCCGGGATGCGCCTTGGCGCTACCTTCTACGTCCGCAATGCCTTTCCTTGGCTTGGCCAATACTTTGGGCCGCAGACGATCGCGTCGACCCTGTCGCCTGGCATTGGCGGCATTGTGTCGTGGGGTGGACGAACGCCGGCAAAGACGGCAGCGATGATTTCGCGTCTGAGGGGGTTGCCGCACTGGAACCTTGAGGATGGATTTTTACGCTCGGTGGGCCTCGGAAAAGCCGGCGCCATCCCGCTCTCGATCGTCGTTGACGACCTCGGTTTGCCGGTGGATGCTAGCCGGTCGTCACGCCTGGAACGGTTGATCCAGGGGGCTGACGATGCTCGCATTGGCGAGCTTGGCAAAACCATCCGCGAACAGATCGTCCGTAACAAGCTATCCAAATACAACCATCTGCCGCATGAGGCGCCCGCGATAGAGCGGTCGACGAAGCGCCGTATCCTCCTGGTCGATCAGGTCGTCGGCGATATCTCTGTGGGCAAGGCCCTCGGTTCGAGCGCCTCGTTCGAGCGGATGCTTGCCGATGCGTTGGCAACCGGCGCGCAATGTTTGATCCGGACGCATCCAGATGTCATGGCTGGCCACCGCAAGGGTTATCTGACGACGGCAATTGCCGGCAAGGGTGGTGCGATATTTCTCTATGATGCCGTGTCAGTAGCATCGATTCTTGATGTGGTGGATGAGGTCTGGACGGTCTCCAGCCAGTTTGGCTTTGATGCACTGCTGCGCGGCATTCCTGTCCGTTGCTATGCCGCGCCGTTTTATGCCGGGTGGGGGGTGACGGAAGATCAATTCGGGGTCTACACCAAGGCAGTTCTCGCCGACAAACGAAGCAGGCTGCGGACTGTCGATCAAATTGCCGCCGCCGCCTTCTCGCTTTATCCGACCTATCGCGATCCCGCGAACTGGCGGTTGATCGATATTTTCCAGGCGATCGAGCTGATCGTCGCGGCGCAGAGCGCGCAGGCCCGCGGCTAGAGCATTTCCAGCGGCTTCTTTCGCGGCGGTGGAGGAAAGGCGGCGTCCAGGGTAGCCCAATCCTCGTCGGTGATGTCGAGCGAGACGGCCTCACGGTTTTCTGCAACTCGTTGCGCATTGGAGGTCTTGGGAATGGCGATCACGCCATCGCGCTCCAGCAGGAAAGCGAGTGCGACCTGCGCCGGGGTCGCCTGATAGGTTTTGGCGATGTGGATCAGATCCGGATGATGCGCCAGCCGGCCCTGTTCGATCGGCGAATAGGCCATGATTGGAATCTTGCGCTCCTGGCACCAGGGCAGCAAATCGTACTCGATGCCGCGCCGGCCGAGATTGTAAAGCACCTGATTGGCGGCCACGTTGGCGCCGTTGGGAATCGCCAGCAGTTCCTCCATGTCGTCCAGATCGAAATTCGAAACGCCCCAAGCGCCGATCTTGCCGGCGGCCCTCAGGCTTTCGAACGCGGCCACTGTTTCGGCCAGCGGATACTCTCCACGCCAATGCAGCAGATAAAGATCGATGCGGTCGGTTTTCATCCGCTTCAGGCTGCGTTCGCAAGCTTGGATAGTCCCCTTGCTGCTTGCGTTGTGGGGATAGACCTTGCTGA
The DNA here is from genome assembly GCF_014193655.1 of Rhizobium sp. BK313. GTDB lineage: Bacteria > Pseudomonadota > Alphaproteobacteria > Rhizobiales > Rhizobiaceae > Rhizobium. The sequence goes on from NZ_JACHZQ010000001.1 coordinate 754,230, forward strand.
CGAGAAACACCTCATCGCGCCGCCCCTCGATCGCCTTGCCGACGATTTCCTCCGCGCCGCCTTCGCCATACATTTCGGCGGTATCGATCAGCGTCATGCCGAGATCGAGCCCAGCTTTTAGGCTGGCAATCTCTTCCTTGGCACTGGAGGCTTTTTCGCCCATGTTCCATGTGCCCTGGCCGAGCGCGGGAACCGAGATGCCGGAGGGAAGAGTGACGGTCGGAATGGGGTCGTGCATGTCCTGTCCTCAATGCTGGGGGAGGCGAAGGATAAGTGCATTTGTCGGGATTTCAATCGACGCCATTCATGTCACCGTGACAATCACGCTATGGCATTAAAATCTAAGGCGAATTAGGGTCGCGTGACACAGGTGCCGCCGCGGAGATGCGCGTCACAAAAATATTGGGCGTTTCCGTTAAGCGGAAGAGCGGCGTCCGGGGAGGTTATATGGCGCTGGATACTTTTCTGGCTCTTCTATTGTTTGCTTTCACGACATCGATCACGCCTGGGCCCAACAATATGATGCTGTTCTCATCGGGCGTGAATTTCGGCTTCCGCCGCACGATCCCACATATGCTCGGCATAGGCGCCGGTTTTCTGTCGCTGCTGCTTGGCGTTGGGCTGGGTCTGGGAGCGTTGCTGCGCACAGTGCCTTTGCTCTACATGTGCCTGAAATTCGCCGGCGGAGCCTATCTCATCTGGATCGCCTGGAAGATCGCTTCGTCGAGAAGCCTCAGCGAGAAAGAAAGCGGCGTGCAGCCGATGAGTTTCCTGAGCGCCGCGGCCTTTCAATGGGTCAATCCCAAGGCCTGGGTCATGGCGGTGACCGCCATGGCGACCTACACCAATCCGCAGCTCTATCTGGTTAGCGTGCTGCTCGTCGGCCTCGCTTTTGCTGCGGTCAACGTGCCGAGCGTTTCGACCTGGGCGGGTTTTGGCTCGGCCCTGCGCGACTGGCTTTCCGATCCCGTTCGCCTCAAATGGTTCAACATCACCATGGCGATCCTGCTGGTACTCAGCCTCTGGCCGATGTTAAAGTAGTGGTATGGATGGCTTATTGAGCATCAGCCAGAGGATGCCAATCACCGCGAAAAAAGCGGGGAAGCCGCAAGCAAACCAAATGCGATAGAGACGGTGATAGGCTGCTGGCAAGGGCATGTCGGTCGCTGATGCCGCTCGAGCGAGATCGCGCAAACGGACTTGTATCCAGACGACCGGCAGCCAGAAAACTCCAGTCAACACATAGAGCAGCAAGGACAAAGCGATCCATCCTTCTTCGAGAGACCAGCCGATCGACTGCACGAGCAGATAGCCTGTTATTGGCTGAAGGATGACGGCGGTTGCCGTAAAGATCGCATCGGCGATCACGACTGTTCCGGCGACATGTGCGATCAGCTTTGGATCGCCTGTACGATGCGCCATGACCATGAAGAAGGCGATGCCGGCGCCGGTGCCGAAAAGCACTGTGGCGCCGATGACATGCACAAGGCGAAGAAGCTCCTCTGCCAGCATCAGCGTTCCTCCAATACCGCAAGCGTGGCAAATGTCAGCAGGATCGACGGTAGTATTTTGACAAATGGACCGAGCGGATCGAGCCAAAGCGATGGTTCAATCAACGTGCCGCCGGCAAGATAGCCGAACGTGACTCCGAGCATTCCGAGCAATGCCGACCGCGCAAAGGGCCGCACAAGGACAAAGGCGCCAAGGGCTATGTCAAGGAGACAGGTGGTCAGGGTCAAATCCGTTGCCATGCCATCAGGCATAAAGGGCAGAAAGTGCCGGCTTGCGGCTATCGGGGACAGCATCGGGATGATGCCCGACAGCATCCAGAAGAGTGCCAACCCGCTGATCATCAACGGTTTTAATAGGTAGAGGCGCGCAAACCACAAATCCTGAACGCCGGAGGGATTGGCATCCAGCGTTTCGGCTACCGTCGCCAAGGGTCGGCTTGGGAGGTATCGCGCATTCCTTCGGCTGAGAACTCCTTCGGACATCACGGCCATCGCAGTCGACCGCAGCGGCGAGCGCCATCCAAGCCTGCCGGCGATATCAGCCGCTCGCGTTACCGGCTTTGCCAATCCGGTCGGTATCGGCACGAGCCGCGCTGGCGGGAGGCCGAGCCAGTTTCGATGAAGGACGACGAGTTCGCGGAGCGTCAGTGCCTCACCGGCGGCAAGATCGATATCGGTGCCGGATTGGAATTCGCCGGCAATCGCCGCTGAAACGATGGCGGCGACATCATCGACCGAGACCGTCTCGATGGGGCTTTGCGCATGGATGAGAGGCAAGACAACAGGCATGGCAGCAAGCGCGCGTAGCAATGCCGTGCCGCCATGGGCGTTGCGGCCAATAACGAGCGCCGGTCTCAGAATAATGTGGTTGAGACCGCTTGCCGCCAGCGCCTTGTCGGCATTGCGCTTTGTCGCCAGAAACGGCTGGTCTTGGCCTCCGCCTTCCGTGCGCGCGGAAATCTGTACGACGAGTTCGATTGCCGACTTGGAGGCTGCGGCATAGAGCGCCAGCATCGCTCTTTCCTGCGTGGCGGCGAGATCGTCGGAAAGCCCGTCCTGAAGGGCACCGGCGCAGTTGATGACAAGCTGATGGCTGTTTAGCACCCCGTGCCAGTCCGACGGGTCTGTCATCTCGGCCAGATCGGCTTTGATCCAGTCAATCGAAAGGTGTTTTACGCGCGCCCGATCAGGATTGCGGGCAAGGCCAGTGACCATATGCCCATCCTTGCGTAGTCGTGCCACGATCACCGAGCCAATGAAACCAGTTGCACCGAGAATCAAAATCTTCATGCTCGGCAGACTACCCAAACGCGCCAACAAAGGCAGGGGGTTGCGGCATCTGATCGCTGTTGCAACCGGTAAAGAAGGCGCTTGGCGGCCGTATGGCAAAGGCTTAGATCTAAGGCCTATTCGACGGGGAGATTTATTATGCACGATCATGACGACCATCATCACCATGATCATGACAACCACTATTCCGATATGCAGGCCCGCGTGAAAGCGCTGGAGACACTGCTGACGGAAAAGGGGCTGATCGATCCGGCGGCGATCGATGTCATTGTCGAGACCTATGAGACGAAGGTGGGGCCGCGCAACGGGGCGCAGGTGGTGGCGAAAGCTTGGAGCGATCCGGAGTTTGCCGAGTGGTTGAGGCGTGACGCGACAGCGGCAATTGCCAGCCTCGGTTTTACGGGCCGGCAGGGCGAGCATATGCGCGCGGTGTTCAATACGCCGGAAACGCATAATCTGATCGTTTGCACGCTTTGCTCCTGCTATCCTTGGTCCGTGCTCGGCCTGCCGCCGGTCTGGTACAAAGCGCCGGCCTATCGCTCCCGCGCCGTCGTCGACCCCCGCGGCGTGTTGGCCGAATTTGGCCTGACGCTGCCTGAGGGGAAGAAAATTCGGGTATGGGATTCCACGGCGGAACTGCGTTATCTCGTTATCCCTGAGCGCCCTGTTGGTACAGAGGGGTTGAGTGAGGCAGCCTTGGCCAATTTTGTCAGCCGCGATGCCATGATCGGTACGGCGATCGCCAAGGCTCCGGAGGAGGCAATATGAACGGGCCGCACGATCTCGGTGGGCAGATGGGCTTCGGTCCGGTGGCCCCGGAGCCGAACGAACCGGTTTTTCATGCCGAATGGGAAAAGCGCGCGCTCGGCATCACGCTCTCCTGCGGCGCGTTCGGCGCCTGGAGTATCGATGAAAGCCGGCATGCGCGCGAAAATATCCCTCCCGCCGAATACCTTGGCGCCAGCTATTATGAGATCTGGACGCGCGGGGTCGAGATGCTGCTGAAACGGCATGGTTTTGTAACGCACGAGGAGTTGCGACACGGTCGTTCGTCGCAGCAAGGCGCTGTGCCGAAGCGTATCCTGAAAGCCGATATGGTCGCCGGCGCTCTCGCCAAGGGCGGGCCCTGTGATCGGCCGGTCGATGCCGCGCCGCTTTTTGCGGTCGGCGATCGCGTACGGACGAGAAACATCAATCCGACAGGGCATACCCGTTTGCCACGCTATGCGCGAGCCAGGACGGGTGTAGTGGAGGCCGTGCAAGGCTCTTTCGTTTTCCCGGACGACAACGCCCACGGCAAGAGCGAGAATCCACAATGGATCTATACGATCGTTTTCGATGCGCCGGAGATCTGGGGTGAGGGCGCCGATCCAACGCTTAGCATCTCCATCGACGCCTGGGAGAGCTACCTTGAGCGCGCCTGAGACAATATCGCCCCTGGCCCAATCGCCGCAACTACCGAAATCCATCGATGGCGAACCGGTCTTCCCCGAGCCATGGGCGGCGGAGGCTTTTGCCATGACTGTGCATCTGCACGAGAAGGGCTTGTTCAGTTGGGGTGAATGGGCAGAGCAGCTTTCTGCCGAATTGCACAAGCCTGGCCGGGCTGAAGATGGAAGCGATTATTTCGACTGTTGGGTGGCGGCGCTTTCCGGTCTGCTGATCAGCCGCGGCATCGCCGATGCCGGTATGATTCTTGATCTGCAAAAGAGCTGGCAGCGTGCGGCGGAAGCCACACCGCACGGAAAGCCGATTTTGCTGGAGAACGATCCGGAGCGCTGAGTAGTTTACGACGAGAACTGCTTATAGCATTCGTCTGCCACCTGCCTCAGCATGTCCCGTGAGATCTCGCCGGTCACGGCGTAGCCAAGCCTGCCGTCGATCCAGTAGAACGTCTCGACCGTGCCGGTGCTGGCGAAGCGGAAGCTCGTCGTGGTGTTTTCCTTGTTGCTGCCGACGAGCACGGTCAGGCGTTGGCCGGTGGCGTTCTCATACATGAAAAGCGCGCCAGGCACGCCGTTGATTGGCAACAGCCGCCCGCCAACAAGCTGGAAACCGAGCGTCTGCAGGGCCGGCACCTTAAGACCGGCGACATTCATGCGTTTGCCAAGCCAGGTGGCAAGATGCGCCTCCTGATCCGCGCCGACCTCTACCGGGTGGCGGACATCACTGGCGTAGACGACGAATGCCGATTGCGCCTGCCGCGGCAGGGCTTCGATGCCGGTCAGGCGAATATCCGGCCGCGTCAGAAGCTGCGGGCCGAAATGGCCGGCGGCAGCGCCGACCAGGAAGATTGCCAGAGAGGCGGCGGCCGTCGACAACCAGCGGAACCGGCGTGCCGTTGCGGCCGGCGCAGGCGCAGGGGTGGGCAATACCAGTTCGCGGTCGCCTTCCTTCGAGGTTTCGTATTGCGCAAACAGGGACTTGATACCCGCGTTTTGCGCCTGCCAGGCGGCGATCATATCCGCTTGCTCGGGATTTTCGGCAAGCCAGGCTTCCAGCCGCGCGTGATCGCCCGGGGGCAGCAGTCCGTCAGCAAAGGCGTGGAGATCCGCTTCGGTCACGATCGGGTTACGTTCGCTCATTTCGGTCTCCGAAGCGCAATGACATTATCGGCATTCATCAGGTTGGTCATTTTCCGGCGCGCTCGCGACAGGCGCGACATCACGGTGCCGATCGGGATATCCAGCGCGGTGGCGACGTCCTGATAGCTGTAGCCTTCGACCACGACCAGCATCAGCACGGCGCGGTATTCCTCTCCGAGGCTGTTTAATGCCGCTTCCAATCGCGAGCGTTCCAAAGGATCATTGCTGGTCTCTGCTGCCGGCAGATCGGTGCTGTCGTCAAGATCGACAAAGCTCCGGTCGCCTTGCTGACGCAGGTCGTTGCGGTAGAGATTGGTCATGATGGTGAGCACCCAGCCGCGCAGATTCAGCCCGCGCCACTGGCTGCGCCGCGCCAGCACCTTTTCCACGCAATCGTGAAGAAGGTCTTCGCCATCGGCGTCGGAGCGGGTGAGGCTGCGCGAATAGCGCCTCAGCGAGGGGAGAAGCGCCAGCATCTCGGCCTCGAAGCTGTCGGGTGCGGAGGAGGTCCCCCCCGCATCCCGGTCGGTCCGATCAGGGCCGTGCGGCATCCCACACACCCTTAAAGCCGTCGCCGGCGACATCGCCAGCCTTGGCATCCTTGACAAAGAAATAGAGCGGCATGCCGTCCTTCGCCCATTGCTTCTTCCCGTCCTTGCGGGTGATGATCGAATATGCGCCTTCTGCCTTGGCTTTGCTATCGGCCATCAGCGGCGGCCATGCCTTCGCGCAATCGTCATTGCAATTGGAGACATCCTTCTTGTCGTTCTTGAAGGTGTAGAGCGTCATGCCGTTTTCGCCGGTCAGAACCTTGCCCTTGGCGGTTTCGCCGGTCTTTACCGGGGCGGCGGCGAAGGCGGAGGTGGCGGCGGCCGAAGCCATGATCAGGATCGGCAAGAATTTCGCGGCTTTCATGATGTTTCTCCTCGGAATGGTAGACACCTATGGTCTAGGCCCCACGTTTTTGCGTTGCCGGACATGAGACACGAATCGCCTCGATTTTATTCCCAATAAATCGCGATCTTTTACCGCTTGCTTCTGCTGGCCGAATCCTGCCAAGTCGGCCGCATGCAATTCGCGCCACAACAAGACGAAGCGCTCAAGGCCGTTGCCAAGTGGCTGAAGGAGAGGCGCTCGCCGCTGTTTCGCTTGTTCGGCTATGCCGGTACGGGCAAGACTACGCTTGCGCGGCATTTTGCCGAGCATGTCGACGGCGATGTGCTGTTTGCCGCCTTCACCGGCAAGGCGGCGCAGGTGCTGCGCTCACGCGGCGCCAGCAACGCCAAGACGATCCATTCGCTGATCTATCGTCCGCGCGGTGAGGAGGCCGTCGAGGATGAGGAGACCGGCAAAACATCAATCGCGCCGATGTTCACCATCAACAGGCAGAGCCCGGTCGCCAAGGCGGCGCTGATCGTCGTCGACGAATGTTCGATGGTCGATGAAGCGCTTGGCAAGGACCTGATGAGCTTCGGCACACCGATCCTCGTGCTCGGCGACCCCGGTCAGTTGCCGCCGGTCTCGGGCGGCGGTTTCTTCACCAATGAGGAGCCGGATTATCTGTTGACGGACATTCATCGTCAGGCGCGAGACAATCCGATCATTCAGCTCGCGATGCATGTCCGAGAGGGCAAGGAGATCATGCATGGCGATTACGGCACGGCGCAGGTGATTTCGAAGAACGAGGTCACGCAGCCGCTGGTGCTGGAGGCCGACCAAGTGCTGGTCGGCACCAATCGCACCCGCCGGCGTTACAATCAGCGTCTGCGCGAGCTCAAGGGCTTCAGCACCGAATATCCGCAATCCGGCGATAAGCTGGTCTGCCTGCGCAACGACCCCGCCAAGGGTTTGCTCAACGGCTCGCTTTGGCAGGTGATGACGTCTTCGCGGGAAACGACCAAGCCGGGCATCAATCTGCTTGTGCGGCCGGAAGACGACGACATGGATCGGGGTGCCGCGAAGATCAAGCTGCTGAAACAGGCTTTCGAGGATGTCGAGGGCGAAATTCCCTGGTCGACACGCAAGCGCTACGATGAATTCGATTACGGCTATGCGCTGACCGTGCATAAAGCGCAGGGTTCGCAGTGGAATAATGTGGTGCTATTCGATGAAAGCTGGGCGTTCCGCGATACGCGCGAGCGCTGGCTCTACACGGCGATCACACGCGCCGCGGAGACGCTGACGATCGTCCGGTAAAGCTTCTGTGTTCACCTTTGTACCGTCGAGGAGAATGGCCATTGCGCCGTGCGTATGCAATCGGCGTTGTGCCCGTGAAGATCAGATGTCATCGCCGCGGGTGTCTAGCGCTTCCGCTGCGCTGTCATAATCGAGGAGATCGGTGACTTTCTGCATTTGCCGATTCAATGCCGACATTTCAGCAATGAGTTCGCGTTTGCGGTGGTTGAGGGCTGTGCGGAAGATGGCCTCGGCTTCGTCAGGCGTTTCCGCCTCATCGAGTTTTTCCATGATCTCCTGAATGACGGCGATCGACATGCCCGTTTCACGGCAGACGGTGATGACGGCCATGCGAAGCACATCGTCGGTGCCGTAGATGCGCATCAGCCCATGGCGATCGGCCGAGATCAGCCGCTTTTCCTCGTAGAAGTGCAGCGTCCTGTGGGTCACATTGAAAGCACTAGCCATATCAGCAATGGCGACCGCCCCTTCCGGCAGGTTGGAGGGAAGTGCCGACTCAGGCAGAAACCGGTACTTGGCGCGCGCCTCTGAAACAAGATTGGCGGCAGCAAACGGACGTTTGGAACCGTCAGACATGAGTCCCTCCATGATTCTCTCCATCCCCTTTTTGTCGCGGCGCCCCACGCCGTGATTGAGTGCCTATTATTTTGTCTGGTTGACGGAGGAGGCCGCAGCTACGCCCAACTCATTTTCACAATGACGCGATCAACAAAACGCAGATGTCGCTGATGAAAATTCTTAAGTTTCATAAGGACAAAATTACCACGGGCGAGCTTGGCCCCCTCGTTCCCCGAGCCACCTAAATCAGGCACCCGATACAACGACGCTATCCGGTTTCGCCGAAATTATAAGTTGCCCGAAGGGCGTATCGTCGGTGGGATGGGGCGGCAAAAGAGGGGAAGACCATCAATCTTTTGCATGAGTCGATGTTCGAATCTCGTTGGTTTTACGGCGTGCAATCGCATAAAACGGAGGTATTATCCTCTTCATAAATCATGGATTTCGATTATGCCCGCCAAGCTCTCCGTGAACCTCAATGCCATCGCCATGTTGCGCAACAGGCGCGATCTTCCCTGGCCAAGCGTCACCGGGCTCGGACGGGTCGCACTTGCCGCTGGCGCCAGCGGCCTGACGGTGCATCCGCGGCCCGATCAGCGGCATGTCCGCTTCTCCGATCTGCCCGAAATCCGGGCGCTGATCGATGATGAGTTTCCAGAGGCGGAGTTCAACATCGAAGGCTATCCGACCGACGAGTTCTTCGATCTCTGCGCCAGCGTCGAGCCGGAGCAGGTGACGCTGGTGCCCGACGATCCGTCGCAGGCAACCTCGGATCACGGTTGGGATTTCCGCAAAAATCATAACCTGCTTGCCGACGTCATTGCCAAATACAAGAAGATTGGCTGCCGCGTTTCGCTGTTTGCCGATGGCGACGGCGATGTGGAGGCCGTGAAGATCGCCAAAGCGATCGGTGCCGATCGCATCGAGCTCTACACCGGCCCCTATGGCGGCTGCTATGACGCGCCGGAGCGGGCTGCCGTCATTCTCGATGGTCTCGGCAAGACTGCGGACGCGGCACTTGCCAACGGCCTTGCCGTCAATGCCGGTCATGATCTGACGGTCGCGAATTTGCCGGCCCTGCTCAAGCGCATTCCGGCGCTCGCCGAAGCTTCCATCGGCCACGGCCTAACCGCAGACGCGTTGGAATACGGCATGGCAGAAACGGTGCGGCGGTTCCGCCGGGCATGTGGACAGGCGGTTTGACGGAATGAAAAGGCCCGCCGCTGCTGCGCGCCGGGCCTACGTATATCCCAAAAGTTAGTGGGTTAGCGCCGCCTTATGCGCTTCGACGAAGCTGCGCAGCGTCTGCGGTTCCTTGCCGGTCAGCTTGTTGAAGTCGTTCGTCAGGATGTTGAAATTGCCGGCGCGGGTGTTGGCGTCGGCGGAGACGAGCATGTCGACGACGAATTTCGGCAGGCCGGCGCCGGTCAGGCCGGCCGCGAACTGTTCGTCATTGACCTGCACGACTTCCAGCGGGCGGCCGGTGATCTTGCTGACGACGCTAGCTACGTCCTCGATGGTCACCGCGGTCGAGCCGGTCAGCGTGTAGATGGCGTTTTCCGTTGTGTCGGAAGCCAAGGCTGCGGCAATGGCCAGCGCGCAATCCTCGCGGCTGATGTTGCTGAGGCGGCCGCCGCCGGTCGCGGTGTACCAGTTGCCGGCTTCCAGGCTATGCGGCAGACCCATCAGGTAATTGTCGAAATACCAGGCGTTCCGCAGGATCGTGTAACCGATGCCGCTTGCCTTGATGGCGTTCTCCGTGCCGAGATGATCGGGCGCGAAGGTGACCAGGGAATTATCCGGTGCCGGCATCGAGGTATAGAGGATATGCTTGACGCCAGCCTTCTTTGCGGCCTCAACGGCGGCCGTGTGCTGCTTCATGCGCTGACCGGGGACGGCGAGCGCGTCGGTGCTGATAATCAACAGGCGATCGACGCCGGCGAAAGCGGCCGGCAGGGTGGCGGCGTCATCGAAATCGGCCTTGCGGGTGACGACGCCCTTGGCGGCGAGACTTGCCAGCTTCTCCGGGCTGCGGGTGGCGGCAATGATGCGCCCGGGCGCAACCTTGTATGTCTCCAGCAGGTGATGAATGACGCGCTGGCCGAGTTGGCCCGCGGCGCCGGTGACGAGAAGGGTGCTGCTCATGTCTTTATCCTTATTCTACCGCCGCGGACTTGCAGAGGTTTTACCGCTCTCAAAAAGAGACTAGCACTAGAATAGGAATTGACTTCGGCTTGTAAAGGAGGCAGTTTTTCAGCCCTACGTTACCAAAAGGGAACCGACCCGACATGAGCGCCAGCACCGTCGTCAATCTGCGCAACACAGAGAGCCCGCCGCGCGTCGTCGATATCAGCAAACTCGATTTTACGAATTGCCCGGTGCGGGATTTGATTTCGCAGATCGGTGGAAAGTGGTCGGTGTTGTTGTTGGAAGCTTTGGCGCAGCGGCCGTACCGTTTTGGTGAGCTGCGGCGCATGGTGCCTGATATTTCTCAGCGCATGTTGACCCAGACACTGCGCGACCTCCAGCGCGATGGCTATATCGGCCGTGAGGTGTTTCCGACCAAGCCGCCAAGCGTCGAATACCGCATGACCGATCTCGGTCGCTCGCTCTACGGGCCGCTGGCGCAGCTATTGAATTGGGCTGAGGCTAATCACGACGCCGTGCGTAATGCACGCGCCCGCTTCGATCAATCGCAGGACTGAGCCGGCCCGTTAAATCCCCGGCGTTTTACTCCGTTCTACCAGTCGGATTCGGCAGGACTTGCGTGGATCAGGGGCCGGCTGGTCGCCACCGTCGCCAAGGTGCCACCGGCTCCGCAGATCTTGGCGGCGATCGTCTCAGGCACCTTGATCGACCCCTTTGCCGCGGCAGGTTTCAGTGAATGCGACTGGCTGCGGAATGTCGTTCCGCAGCCGTCCTGATCACTTTTGCCGCTCGGTCAGGAAGATGAGCAGCGCTACGACCGGGAAGCAGATGCCGATCCAGGAGGCGAAATTCCAGCCGCCGGTGGCATAGGCCCAGCCGCCGATTGCCGAGCCGAGCGCGCCGCCGGCAAAGAATGTCGCCATGTAGAGACCGTTCAGGCGGCTGCGATGTTCGGCGCTCAGCGCAAAGATCGCGCGTTGGCCGAGCACGAGATTGGTCTGCACGCCGAAATCGAGCAGGATGCCGGAGAGTGTCAATGTCATGAGCGCCAGCAGCGAACCGCTGCCGGAGGCGTGACCGATGAGGAGGGCGACGATGGCGAGCACCATGGCGAAGGCGGTGGCAAGCTTCGTCCAGCCACGATCGGCGACACGGCCGGCAATCGGCGAAGCGACCGCGCCCGCGGCACCAGCCAACGCGAAGAGAGCAATGCCGTTCTGCGTCAGACCGAAGGCCGGGCTTGCAAGCAGCAGCGGCGTCGTCGTCCAGAACAGGCTGAAGGCGCCAAACATGCAGGCTTGATAAAGGGCGCGGCGCTGTAGCACCGGCGTACGCAGCGCGAGATGGCCCATTGACGAGAGCAGTTGGCCATAATGCAACTTGGTGTGGGGAACGCGGGTCGGCAGGACGGCGCGGAGGATAACGGCAAGCCCGAGCATAATACCGGCGGAGAGGATATAGACCGCATGCCAAGAGGAGAGTTCCGACAGGAAGCTCGCCGCTGGACGCGCCAGCATAATGCCGCAAAGCAGGCCGCTCATGACATTGCCGACAACCGCGCCGCGGCTGGCATCCGGCGCCATATGGGCAGCAAACGGCACCAGCACCTGCACTGCGACGGAGGCAAGGCCGATACAGAGCGAGGCAAGCAGGAAAAGTGACGGTGACCAAGCGAAGGCGGCACCGACGAGCGCCACAGCCGAAAGGCCGATCAGCGTCAGCACCAGCCTGCGGTTTTCCAGGAGATCACCGAGCGGGACGATCAACAAGAGACCAAGGCCGTAACCGATCTGCGTCAGCGTCACAATCAAACCGGTTGCCGCCGGCGTGAAGCCGAGCGCCTGGCTGATCGGGCCGGCCAGCGGCTGGCCGTAATAGAGATTGGCGGCCACCAGCCCGCAGGCGGAGGCGAACATGAAGGTCATCAACGGCGAAATGGTCTTTTCGGGGAGCTGAGCGCTCTCCCGTCTGACGACGGTTGCAGGCATGTCTTGATCCTTGATGCGGGCAGGGGAGCGATCTCCCCAAAATTCATGTGAAAAGTCAGTTCAGTAATATCATGGCGGTTTCGGCGACAGCGATCATCTGCTCTCGGGTGCGGCCGGTCTTGCCGATCAGACGCATGCCTTTCATCAGGCAGAGCATCGTGCGAGCCGTGCTCTCCACATCGAGACGGTCCGGCACCGATCCGTCCTCCTGTCCGAGGCGGATCAGATCGATGAGAAACTGTTCGTCAGTGTCGAAGGCGAAGGCGACACGGTAGGCGGCTTCCTCATCGAAAAGAGCGAGCTCGGTGGCACTGCCAACGACAAGGCAACCCTGGCGGCCGACCTCGCCGCTGGACGATTCGGCATAGACCGTCAGCAACTCGCGCAGCTTTTCATAGCCGTTGGGCGCAACGGCGAGGCGTTCGTCCATAAGACCGCGTCGTACCTTGCGATAGCGATTGAAGGTGGCGAGGAAGATGCCGCGTTTATCTCCAAATGCCTTATAGACACTGCCTGCAGTCAGCCCCATAGCCTCGGTCAATTCGCTGATCGAGGCGGCATAATAACCGCGCTCGGAAAAGACCCGCAGTGCCTGATCGAGCGCTGCGTCCATATCGAATTCCCGCGGGCGACCGCGGAGCTTTGGGGAAATATCCAGTGTGTCTGTCGTCATGCACACTGTTTAGGAAATGATCGTTTCCCAATCAAGCGGAATTTTTGCAGCGCAACATAATTGTGATGCGCCATCAGCTGCTTTAGAGGTCCAGCACCCACGTCTGGCCGTTCAATTCCGGCCCGAACATGCGGTGCTTTTCTTCCGAGACGAGCCGGAAACCGGCCTGGACATAGATGCCCCTGGCGGTGTCGAGGATATCGTTCGTCCAGAGCGAAAGCTGACGGTAACCGGCGTTGCGGGCGAAAAGGATGCATTCGCCGACCAGCAGCTTGCCGAGGCCGAGACCTCGCGCCGTCTTGTCGACATAAAGCAGCCGGAGTTTTGCGACCCCGTCGCCGCCATCGGCAATCATGACGGAACCGACATTCAGTCCTCCTCGTTCGACGATCCAGCATTTATCCTTCTGCGGATTGAATTTGGAGAGGAATTGCCCAGCGACCTCTGCGATCAAGCCTTCGAAACGCAGATCCCATCCGAACTCTTCGCAATAGAAGCGCGCCTGACTCTGGACGATCCAGCCGATATCGCCGGGCCGATGGCCTCGGATGATGGCGGCCGGCATGGCATTGGCGCTTGAGCTGAGTGCCGTCTGGATCGTTCGCATCGCGTCGACGACACGTTCAGGCTCACCGACGGCCAGCGCGTCGAAATGTCCGGCGATCTCAGCGCGAGAACGGCGAACGAACTCATGGAACTGCCCCTGTCCCTTGTCGGTGACAGTGATGATCTGGCTGCGCAGATCGTCCGGATCAGGCTTGGTCTCGATCAAGCCGTCTTCGCGAAAGCGTTTGAGAATGCGGCTGAGATAGGCGGGATCGAGATGCAGGTCACGCGTCAATGTCGAGGCGACGACGCCGCCACGCGAGCCGATTTCGAACAATACGCGGACATCGGTCAGGGCGTAAGGGCTATCGAGATAGGCTTTGTTCAAAATGCCGAGGAAACTAGTATAGAAGCGATTGAAGTCGCGGACCGCGTCGATGGTCGCAAGTTCCGTAGTAACAAGCATGAACACCGTCTCCCTACAATATAGGAGACGATGTCCATCATTTGTTGGACTCAGTCAAGTAAATTTGGCTTGATTAGGCGGCCTGGCTAGCGCTTGTCTTTTCCCCGCCGAGAGCGAAATCGACGGCTGTCTGTGCGTGGATCGCGGTGGTATCGAACCCCGGCAGAATCAGCGCGTTCGGGTCAAGGATGAGGCAGATCTCGGTGCAGCCGAGGATGACGCTATCGGCGCCTTCGGCTTTCGCGCGCTCGATGATCGCCATCAGCTTCCGGCGAGACTCCTCCTTGACGATGCCTGCGCAGAGTTCGTTGAAGATGATGTCATGGGTAACGGTTCGGTCTTCAGTGCCCGGCACCATGACCGAGACGCCATTGCGGGCCATGCGGTCGGTGTAGAAGCCGTGTTCCATCGTATAGCGGGTGGCCAGCAGCAGCGGCTTGACGCGACCGGCGGCCTTCAGTGCGGCTGCCGTCTCATCGATGATGTGGATCAGCGGGATGGAGACACGAGCGGCAACTTCGGGAGCGATCAGGTGCATGGTGTTGGTACATATCAGCACGCACTCGGCGCCAGCGGTCTGCAAGCGGTGCGCAGCATCACCGAGACGGGTAGCGGCATCGTCCCAACGTCCGGCCTTCTGCATGGTGACGATCTCTTCGAAATTGACGGAATGCATGAGCACCTCGGCAGAGGCGAGGCCGCCCAGTCTGTCGCGAACCATCTCGTTGATAAGACGATAATAAACCGCCGAACTCTCGAAACTCATGCCGCCGATCAGGCCGATAATGCGCATACTGCTGCTCTCCGTTCTTGATGATGAATAGCAGAATAATGAAACATTTCACCCGCCTCGTGTTTGCAATCTTTGTCGCATATGCGATCTCATCTGCAAAATTTTGCGCAAGCATGTTATTTTGCGCAAAATTGCCGCGCGATGACGGAGATTGCTGCACATGCTTGACGAACGCGACCGGAAGATTCTCGATCTTTTGCAGACCGATGCCGGCATTTCGGTGACCGATCTTGCCGACCGTGTAGCGCTGTCAGTCTCGGCCTGTTCCCGGCGCATCCAGCGGCTGGAAGATAGCGGCCACATCGCTCGGCGCATCGTCGTGCTCGACCGCGAGAAGATGGGCGTACCGACCACGGTCTATGCGCTGATCAAGACTGCGCATCATGCAGACGAGTGGATCGAGGCGTTTCGCAGGGCGATCGGCGATATTCCAGAGATCGTCGAGGCACACCGGCTTACGGGCAATCACGATTATATCTTGAAAATAGTGCTGCCGCGTGTCGAGCATTATGACGTCATTTACAAGAAGATCGTGCGCCGTGTGGAGCTCTTTGACGTTTCGGCGTCGATCTCGATGGAAGTGTTGAAAAGCGGGGTGACGATCCCGGTCAGCTATGCCGAATAGCAATCGATGGCATTTGGCGAGTTCGTTCGCGTGCCCGCACAGGTGCCATGCATAAAAGGTGGTTGCTGGCCATCGTCCTCAACCCTACGTTTGCGAAGCTAAAACAGATACGGGGTGTCGTCATGCAGGATCATCACGTTGTCGTCGTCGGGGGTGGCTTTGGCGGCCTGCAGCTCGTCAACGATCTCAAGGGAGCTCCGGTCCGCATCACGCTGATCGACCGGCGTAACCATCATCTGTTCCAACCCTTGCTCTATCAAGTTGCGACCACCTTGCTCGCCACGTCCGAGATCGCTTGGCCGATCCGAAGCTTCTTCCGCGATCGGCCAGAAGTAACGACGCTGCTGGCGGAGGTCGTCGGCGTAGACAGCCAGGCGCATGTGGTGACACTGCAGGGCGGCGAGACGATAGCATATGACACGCTTGTGCTGGCCACCGGTGCGACCCATGCCTATTTCGGTCATGACGAATGGGAGCCGGTAGCACCGGGGTTGAAGACCCTGGAGGATGCAACGACGATCCGCCGTCGCGTTCTGCTGGCCTTCGAGCAGGCGGAGCTGGAAAGCGATCCCGCGGTCCGCGATGCTCTGTTGAACTTCATCATCGTCGGCGCTGGGCCGACCGGCGTCGAGCTTGCCGGCATCATCGCCGAACTGGCCAGAACGACCCTCCCGAAGGAGTTCCGCAATATCGACACTACCAAGGCAAAGATCATTCTTGTCGAAGCCGGACCGCGCGTACTTCCAAGCTTCGACGAGGGGCTGTCTGCTTACGCTCACAAGGCGCTGGAAAAGCTGGGCGTCGAAGTCCGCACCGGCAAGCCTGTTACATCCTGCACCGAAAAAGGCGTAACGATCGGAGAAACCTTCGTCCAAAGCCGTACGATCGTCTGGGCAGCCGGCGTACAGGCTTCGCCGGCGGCGGAATGGCTGGGCGTTGCCGCCGATCGTGCCGGCCGCGTTGTGGTCGACAAGGAATTGAGGGCGCCTGGCCAGGCGGATATTTTCGTCATCGGTGACACGGCGGCGGTGATGCGCGGGGATGGCAGCTCCGTTCCGGGTATCGCGCCGGCCGCCAAGCAGCAGGGCGCTTACGTCGCCAAGGTGATAAGGGCAAAGCTATCGGGCCAGCCGGCGCCGGGGCCTTTTCACTATCATCATCAGGGAAGTCTCGCCACGATCGGCAAGAGTGCTGCAATCATCGATTTCGGCTGGATCAAACTCAGGGGTTGGATCGCCTGGTGGGTCTGGGGCCTCGCCCATATCTACTTCCTGATCGGCACGCGCTGGCGCTTTGCGGTCGCCTGGAGCTGGCTTTGGATCTACATCAGCCGTCAGCACAGTGCCCGGCTGATCACGCAGAGGGAAACCATGCGCGAGTAATGAGAAAAGGGCGGCACCCGGTAGGACGCCGCCCTTGGCAGGGTTAGGCCAACGAGGCGATATCGATGACGAAGCGATAGCGGACGTCGCTCTTCAGAACGCGTTCATAGGCTTCGTTGACCTGATCGATATTGATTACCTCGATCTCCGAGGCAATGTTGTGCTTGCCGCAGAAATCGAGCATTTCCTGGGTTTCCTTGATCGAACCGATCATGGAGCCAGAGAGGCTGCGGCGGCCGGGGATCAGCGAGAAGGCATGGACCGGGACCGGATGCTCGGGGGCACCGACCACGACCATGCTGCCATCGACCTTCAACAGGCCGAGATAAGCATTCCAGTCGACGGCGATACCGACCGTCATGATGAGAAGGTCGAATGTGCCGGCGAGGGTCTTGAAGGTCTCGGCGTCGCTTGTGGCGTAGTAGTGGTCAGCGCCGAGGCGCAAGCCATCCTCCTTCTTCGACAGCGTCTGGCTGAGAACGGTGACGTCTGCACCCATCGCATGGGCGATCTTGACGCCCATGTGGCCGAGGCCGCCCATGCCGACGATCGCAACTTTCTTGCCGGGACCGGCCTCCCAGTGGTGCAGCGGCGAGTAGAGGGTGATGCCAGCGCAGAGTAGCGGGGCTGCTGCGTCGAGCGGAAGATTTTCGGGGATGGAAAGGACATAGCCTTCCTTGACGACGACCGAATCCGAATAGCCGCCATAAGTAGGTGTCGTGCCGTCGGCTTCGACGTCGTTATAGGTCTGGACTAAGCCCGGCATGTAATGTTCAAGGTCGAGATCGCGGGTGGCGCAAGTCGTGCAGGAATTGACGAAGCAGCCGACGCCAACGCGGTCGCCGACCTTGTACTTAGTCACTTTCGAGCCGACGGCGCTAACGATGCCGGCGATTTCATGGCCAGGCACCATCGGATATCTCGAATTGCCCCATTCGTTGCGGGCCTGGTGAATGTCCGAGTGGCAGATGCCAGCAAATTTGATCGCGATGACGACATCGTCCTCGTTCGGCTCGCGACGTTCGAAGGTGAAGGGAGTGAGCGGCTTGGACGCATCGGTCGCGGCGTAGCCCTTTGCAATAGCCATTGGAGAGTTCCTTTTTGTTAGGATTGGCTTTGGGTGAGGGGTGGAAACTGAGGTGGCCGACTATGCATCCGAAGCGGGCGAGAGCGTTAGAGCGATCCTGCAAGCTTTATGTACGATTCTACGAATCTAAATGAGCAGCTACTCTTCCGAATGGGCGGTCGGTGACCTAGATAAACGTCGACAAGCCCTCAAAAACAGTTGGTTGCGCATGACTCTGCCCTTCAATCCCAATCAGGAACTCGCGTCCATCATTGCCCGTTTCGCCACGCGGGACGGAGAATCGACCACACCGATCGCCAGCCTTACCCTGCACAGGCAATCGATGGAGACACCGTTGGAGCATCGGGCTTACAGACCAGCCTTCTCGGTTGTGGTTCAAGGACGTAAGAGCCTGACGATCGGTGCGGATACCTACCATTACGGCGCTGGCCACTACGTCCTGACAGCGCTCGACCTTCCCGTTTCGACGCAGATCACCGGTGTTGCCAATGAAGCGCCCTATCTTTGCATGGCTATGGCGCTCGAAAGTGAGCGTCTGAACGAGCTGTTGTCGCGCGTCAGCATTCCGCGTGAGGCAATGACAGCGGAAGGCATGCGCGGATTGGCGGTGAATGAGGCGTCGCCGGAGCTGCTCGACGCTACATTGCGGCTGCTGAGACTGCTTGACCGGCCGGACGATATTCCCGCCATGGCGCCGCTGATCGAACAGGAAATCCTCTATCGTCTGCTGAGCGGTTCGGACGGGCCGCGGCTGCTGCAGATCGCCATGGCGGAGAGCCAGAGCAATAAGGTGGCCCGGGCCGTCGCTTGGCTTCGCGGCAATTTCGCCCAGCCGCTGCGCATTGAAGAGCTGGCTGAACGCGTCGGCATGAGCGTTTCCTCGCTGCATCATCATTTCAAGGCCGTAACCGCCATGACGCCGATGCAATATCAGAAACAGCTCCGTCTGCACGAGGCGCGGCGATTGATGATCGTCGAGCAGTTGGATGTCGGGTCCGCCGGACATCGCGTCGGCTATCAGAGCCCGTCGCAGTTCAGCCGCGAATACAGCCGGCTTTACGGCCTGCCGCCGCTGAGGGATGTTGAAAGCATGCGGAACTCGGTCGCCGCGGAATAATCCACTCGTCTTATTGATGCGGTGCAGCAACGATTTCTGCTTGACGCTTACCTCGCCCTCAGTCATAACACGCTACGAACCGTACCGTACGGTACGCATTTGGGAGTGGCCACCGTGCTTAGCGAAGCAGGACAGTCGAGCGAGTTTTCGCCGCGTCAGAACGCCGTTCTGGAGCAGGCGTTGCGGTTGCTCGTCGATGGCGGCGAAAAGGCGCTGACGACTTCGGGCGTTGCGCGCGCCGCCAATTGCTCGAAGGAAAGTCTCTATAAATGGTTTGGCGACCGCGATGGTCTGCTGTCGGCAATGATCGCCTATCAGGCGAGCAAGGTGCGTACTTTCGAGCGCAACGGCGAGCGGCTGACGGCTGCGAGCCTGCATGATCATCTCGTCATTTTCGCCCGCGATCTTCTGGAAGTCCTAGCCGGCGACGTGTCGCTGGCGTTGAATCGTTTGGCGATTGGCCAATCGAACCGCGACGGCTCGAAGCTCGGCAAGCTTCTGCTCGAGCGCGGCCGCCGGCAGATCGACCGGCGCGCCAGCGGGCTGATCGACGCCGGCAAGCGGGCAGGGCTGTTGCGGTTCATGGATGCCGACGAGGCGTATCATACGCTTTATGGGCTCATTGTTTCCGACCTGCACGTGCGCATGCTGCTCGGCGAGCCCGGTTTGAAGGATACCAGCCGTCAGGCGGAGAAGGCGGTCAGTGCCTTCCTCAGGCTCTACGGCACGGAAAAGGTTTTGGCGGAAGCGGCAGCGACCGTCTGAAGAATTTACCCAACGTTAGGCAAGCAAAGGGAAGGAAAAACTATGCGCGTCTATTACGATCGTGATGCCGATCTCAATCTCATCAAGTCCAAGAAGGTCGCTGTTATCGGCTATGGTTCTCAGGGCCGTGCCCATGCGCTCAACCTCAAGGACAGCGGCGCACAGAATGTTGCGATTGCGCTGAAGGCTGGTTCGCCCACCGTCAAGAAGGCCGAAGCCGATGGCTTCAAGGTCATGACCGTTGCCGAAGCCGCTGCCTGGGCCGACCTGATGATGATGGCGACCCCGGACGAACTGCAGGCCGACATCTACAAGGCCGACATCGCTCCGAACATTCGTGACGGCGCTGCCATTGCCTTTGCCCATGGTCTCAACGTTCACTTCGGCCTGATCGAGCCGAAAGCTTCGGTCGACGTCGTCATGATCGCGCCGAAGGGCCCGGGCCACACGGTTCGCGGCGAATATCAGAAGGGCGGCGGCGTTCCCTGCCTCGTTGCCGTTCATCAGAACGCCTCCGGCAATGCCCTTGAGCTCGCGCTTTCCTACGCCTGCGGCGTTGGCGGCGGCCGTTCGGGCATCATCGAAACCAACTTCCGCGAAGAGTGCGAAACCGACCTCTTCGGCGAACAGGTCGTTCTCTGCGGCGGTCTCGTCGAGCTGATCCGCGCCGGTTTCGAAACCCTGGTCGAAGCCGGTTATGCACCGGAAATGGCCTATTTCGAGTGCCTGCATGAAGTGAAGCTGATCGTCGACCTGATCTATGAAGGCGGCATCGCCAACATGAACTACTCGATCTCCAACACCGCTGAATGGGGCGAATACGTCTCCGGCCCGCGCATCATCACGGCAGAAACCAAGGCTGAAATGAAGCGCGTCCTGAAGGACATCCAGACCGGTAAGTTCACTTCGGAATGGATGCAGGAATATCGTTCGGGTGCTGCCCGCTTCAAGGGTATCCGCCGCAACAACGACAGCCACCAGATCGAAGAAGTCGGCGCCAAGCTGCGCGGCATGATGCCTTGGATCGGCAAGAACAAGCTGGTCGACAAGGCTGTCAACTAAGCCTCTTTGAGCCGATAGCTTAATGAGAGGGCCGGGGAAGGAGACTTCCTCGGCCCTGAGCATTTCAGGACGTGTCTTATGGCTCAAGTAGCTGATCGAGTGCTTTTCCTGGCTCTCATCCGCAGCCATTTCGTCGGTTTACCGTCGTAGCCGCCGCCATCTGTTTCATTGAGTGAAATGTCCTTCCACCCGGTCGAGATGAGCAGATCGTTAAGCCAGTCGGCCGAGAGGTAGTTGTAGTATCGGCCGAAGCTGTCGTAACCCTCGGTGTCTCCGGCTTTGAAGCTGGCGTGAAATATGCCGCTGGTCTTCAATGCCTTGCGGATTCGGTTGAATATCCCTGGAAGATCCGATCGTCGCACATGCAGCAGGGACGCTTCGGCCCAAATGCCGTCGTAGATTTGATCGTCCTCCAGCTCTTCGAACCTGCGGGCGATTACCGGCTTTCCGATCAGCTTTTCCGCCTGCTGCGCCATTTCCGGCGAACCATCCGTTGGAGTGACGTTGAAGCCGCGAGAGATCATGTAGGCTGCGTCCTGACCGCCGCCGCAGCCAAGTTCGAGAATCGATGCGCCGGCAGGAAGAGCATTCAGGAAGGCGTCGAGCCGGCGCTGCGGCAGACTCCGGTCGCGCACCGCATAGACGGCCGCGTTCTGATCGTAGAATTGTGTATCTGACGAGTCCATATTGGCGAAACTCCATGGGCGAATGATGATTTTACCTCGGCCGCCTGACGCCGGGATATTCGCCGAAGGAGGGGCTGCAGGCAACAATGTGACCATCACAAACAAATTAGGTCAGCATTATTGACTTATCGTTTGTTGCGTGATCTTGTGGCACAAAGACCAAAAATTACGAGGAAGCCCCATGTTGAATTGGGAAAATATCTTTGCGACGCGCTCGAGCCGTATGCGCGCCTCTGAAATCCGCGAACTGTTGAAGCTGCTGGAGCGTCCGGACATCATCTCGTTCGCTGGCGGCATTCCCGATCCGGCGCTGTTTCCGGATCAGGAGTTCAAGCAGGCTTATGCGGACATCTTTTCCGGCCCGGCGGTCAACGCGGCACTGCAATATTCGGTCAGCGAAGGCTACAAGCCGCTGCGCGAATGGCTGGTCGGCCAGATGGCCGCGGTTGGTATTCCCTGCGAACTCGAAAACGTCTTCATCGTTTCCGGTTCGCAGCAGGGGCTCGACTATCTCGGCAAGCTGTTCCTGTCGCCAAAGGACACAGCGCTGGTCACCGCGCCGACCTATCTCGGCGCGCTGCAGGCCTTCAACGCCTATGAGCCGACCTATGATCAGCTCACCCCGAACGGCAACCGTACGCCGGCCTCCTATCGCGCGACCGCCGAGCAGGCGGGCGGCAGGGTGAAGTTTGCCTATCTCTCCGCCGATTTTGCCAATCCGACCGGTGAAACCGTCGATCTTGCTGCTCGCGAAAAGCTGATCGATCTCGGCGACGAACTGGATATCGCCATCATCGAAGATGCCGCCTATCAGTCGCTGCGTTATGACGGCGAGGCGATCCCGCCGATCCTGGCGCTCGAAATTGCCCGCAAGGGCAATATCAACGACACGCGGACGATCTATTGCGGCAGCTTTTCCAAGACGTTGGCGCCGGGTCTTCGCGTTGGCTTCGTCGTCGCTAATGCGCCTGTTATCCGCAAGCTGGTTCTGATGAAGCAGGCGGCTGATTTGCATTCCTCGACCATCAATCAGATCGCCATCCATCATGTCGCCGAACGCGGCTTCGATGCGCAGGTCGCCAAGGTCCGCAAGACTTATAGCCACCGCCGCGACTGCATGCTGGCGGCGCTTGCGAAATACATGCCTGCGGGTACGAGCTGGACGAAGCCCGAGGGCGGCATGTTCGTCTGGATCACCCTGCCGAAGGGTATGGACGGGGCCAAGCTGCTGGCAAAATCGCTGGAGACGGCGAAGGTTGCCTTCGTGCCCGGCCAGGCCTTCTTCGCGGATGGCTCCGGCCCGAACACGTTCCGCGTCAGCTTCTCCTGCGCCAATGACGAAATGATCGATGAGGGCATTTCGCGGCTTGGCAAGCTGATCGCCAGCGAGATCGGGGCGATGGCGGCCTAAGCCGCCACGCCATTTTCCAGTTTACTTCGCGAGATGCGGCGCGATCAGCGACAGGTCGGCCTCGCTGAGTCGGTCGCTTGCTGTATTGCGCTGGTGCCAGTAGGGGTACAGCAGCGGCGGCAAGCTGATGTCGTCGAGGCGCTTGCGCTCTTCTTCTGTCAGCTTCAGCTCGGCACTGGCGAGATTGTCCTTGAATTGTGCGTCCGTGCGGCCGCCGATGATAACAGACGTCACGCCCTTGCGGCCGATCAGCCAGGCGAGCGCCACTTGTGCAGCCGAGACGCCACGACCATCGGCAATCTCCACCAGCGTATCAACGATGTTCCACAGACGGTTTTCGTCGCGGATCGGCGGCTCGGTCCAGCCTGCGAACTGGCGGGTGCCTTCCGGTGTCGCCTGGTTGCGGCGATGCTTGCCGGAAAGGAGGCCGCCAGCGATCGGGCTCCAGACGAGGACGCCGAGGCCCTGGTCGAGGCTGACGGGCAACAGTTCGTATTCGGCGTCACGGGCTTCCAGCGTGTAGTGGATCTGCTGGCTGACGAAGCGTTCGCGCTTGTCGCGCTCGCTGACGCCGAGCGCCTTCATGATATGCCAGCCGGAGAAGTTCGAACAACCGATATAGCGCACCTTCCCTTGACGGACGAGCGTGTCCAGCGCTTCCATCGTTTCCTCGAGCGGCGTCTGGCCGTCCCATTCATGCAACTGATAGAGATCGATGACATCGGTCTTCATGCGCTTCAGGCTGGCTTCGCATGCCTGGATCAGATGCTGGCGTGAGGAGCCGGCATCGTTGACGCCCTGGCCCATCGGGAAGCGGGCCTTGGTGGCGATCAATACGCCGTTCTTGCGCGGGCCGCCGATGATCTCGCCGAGAATTTCTTCGGAAGCCCCTTGCGAGTAGACATCGGCCGTGTCGATCAGGTTGACGCCGGCATCGACGCACATGTCGACCAGTCGCTTCGCCTCGCTGACACCGAGATCGCCGACGGTCTTCGCCCAGCCAACGCCACCGAAGGTCATCGTGCCCATCGTGATGGTCGAAACTTTGAGGCCGGAGCGGCCAAGCAGACGATATTCCATAGATTTACCCTCCAAAATCAGATCTGAAATTCGTGCGCTAAGAAATAGTGCGGGGCGCCGGTGGTCAAGGTCGAATGATAGTATGAACGGTTCGGTCGGCGATTGCGGATTGTCACAATCATGTTAATCGGCACGTCTAAGGAACCCTTCTGATCACCCAGTCGAGGACGCTTCATGAAGACGTTTGTTTCCGCTTTCGCCGGCCTGTTGGCCGTCGCCCTTTTCTCTGGCTCGGCCGCCGCTGCCGACCTCGTCCTCTACACCAGCCAGCCGAACGAAGATGCACAGGCGACCGTCGATGGCTTCATGGCTGCCAATCCTGGCATCAAGGTCGATTGGGTCCGCGACGGCACCCCGCAGATCATTGCCAAGCTTCAGGCTGAGATTCAGGCTGGCGCTCCCGTGGCCGACGTTCTGCTGATCGCCGACACGGTGACGCTGGAGCGCCTGAAGGAAGCCGGCAAACTGATGGCTTACAAGTCGCCGGAAGCCGTGAATTACGATCCAGCGCTTTATGACGCCGACGGCTACTATTATTCGACCAAGCTGATCACCACCGGCATCGTCTACAACACAGCCGCTTCGATGAAGCCCGCGAGCTGGCAGGATCTGACCAAGCCGGAAGCCAAGGGTCTCGTAGCCATGCCGAGCCCGCTTGCTTCGGGTGCGGCTCTCATTCATGCGCAGACGCTTGCCGGCATCGGCAGCCTGGGCTGGGACTACTACAAGAATCTCGCTGCCAACGGCGCAATCGCTTCTGGCGGCAATGGTGCTGTGCTGAAGGCCGTGGCCTCGGGTGAAAAGGCTTATGGCATGATCGTTGATTACATGCCGATCCGCGAAAAGGCCAAGGGCGCGCCGCTGGAATTCGTTTTCCCGACCGAAGGTGTTTCGGCCGTGACCGAGCCGGTCGGCATCCTCGCCAGCGCCAAGCATGTCGACGCCGCCAAGAAGTTCGTCGACTACGCTCTGTCGGAAAAGGGCCAGCAAGGCTTCCTGAAGCTCGGCTATATCCCGGCTCGCAACGGCATGCCGCTGCCCGCCGGTTTCCCGGCACGTGACAGCATCAAGGTTTTGCCGTTGAATGCGGCCGAAGCTCTGAAGAATACCGACCAGGATCTGAAGACCTTCTCTTCCTACTACGGATCGAAGTGATCCAATCTGGACGGTCGATGTACGGATATGTGCGTAAGGGAAACAGCCAGCCAGCCTGGCTGTTTCCTTTTGTCGTTACCATCGTGATGCTGTTGAGCGTGCTACCATTGGCGCGGCTGGCGGAGGCTGGCATCGAGGCGCTTCTGCGCGGCGGTGCTTATGAACTGATCACCGATCCTGCCCTTTGGCGCTCGACCTGGTATACGATCGAGACGGCCGTGCTCGGCACAGTCATTTCCGTGCTGCTCGGCTGCCTCTTCGCTTTTCTGCTGACTTTGACCGACATTCCGGGCAGGGGGCCGCTCGGCTTTCTCTTTGTTTTGCCGATGATGATCCCGCCGCAGGTGACAGCGCTCGCCTGGGTGCAGATGTCCGGTCCATCCAGCCCCTTGTTGAAGGCGCTGCATATCGCCCCGCCGCTCGGCTCGCCGCAGCCGCTTTATTCCGTCGGCGGCATTGCGCTGCTCTATGGCGTCCAGCACGCGCCGTTGGTCTATCTGGCGCTCCGAGCCGGCCTGATGGCGCTGCCGCGCGATGGTGTCGAGGCAGCGAGGCTTTCTGGAGCCTCCGGATTTCGCGTCTTCGGCGACATCATCCTGCCACTGTCACTGCCCGGTGTCATCGCTGGCGCCGCCATCGCCTTCGTCTCTTCCATCGGCAATTTCGGCATACCGGCCATCCTCGGGATACCCGCTTCGATCTTCACGTTGTCGACGTTGATCTTCACCAAATTCTCGACCTTTGGCCCACGCACCTTCGGGGATGTCGCCGTGCTATCGGCGATGATCGCGGTGATTTCGGTTGCGGGCCTTGCCGTACAGGGCAGGGCGTTGAAGGGGCGGGATTATCGCGTTATCGGCCTTTCCGGGGCTTCCGCTGCCTTCGCGCTCGGCCGCTGGCGTATTGCTGCCATGCCGCTGCTTTGGGCAATCCTGTTCATCATGCTGGTCGCACCCTTATTCGCGCTGGTCGCCGGCGCGCTGGTGCCGGCCTATGGCGTGCCGCTGACCTTCAAGACGGCGTCGCTGCATGCCTTCACCGAAATCCTGTTTCGGCAGACGGTGACGCGCGTCGCTTTTTCCAATTCCCTGTTCCTCGCCGGGATGACGGCGCTTGGTCTCCTGGCGGTGACTGTCCTGGCGGCATACGCCCTCACGCGACGCAAGGATATGCTGAGCCGGATCGTCGGCGGACTGATCGAGATTCCCTATTCGCTGCCGGGGATCATAATTGCCGTCTGCTTCATCCTGGTTTTCGCGGCACCGTTGCCGGTTCTCAATATCACGCTCTACGGTACGATCTGGATCATCCTGCTCGCCTATTTCTCGGCCTATTTCGCCGTCAGCCTCAAGCCGGTGATGAGCGCCTTTCTGCAGCTCGATCCCGCGCTGGAGGAGGCTGCGCGTCTCTCGGGCGCCGGCTTCTTCCGCCGCCTGACCGATATCATCGTACCGCTGATCGCACCGGCGGCGGGCGCTTCGGTGATCCTGGTTTTCCTCATCGCCTGCAACGAGCTGACTGTTTCCGCATTGCTATGGTCGGCGGGCACTCAGACACTTGGCGTCGTCATCTACAACCTCGATGATGGCGGCAGCGCCGATCTCGCCTCCGCCATGTCGGTCATCGTCATTGCCATGGTCGTCACCATGATGCTGCTGCTGGAAATCCTGGCCACGCGCCTGCCGAAAGGAGTGGTGCCGTGGCGAAGCTGATCCTCAATCACGTCAGCAAGGATTTTGGCACGGGCGGCCGCCCCGCGGTCAAAGCGCTGTCGCTCGAAGTCCGCGAAGGCGGTTTCCTGGCGCTGCTCGGGCCGTCCGGCTGTGGCAAGACGACAGTGCTGAGGATGATCGCCGGCTTCGAGCAACCGACGGACGGTTCGATCCATCTCGGCGAACGTCTGCTCGCCGATGCCGCAAATATGTTGCCGCCGGAGCGGCGCAACATGGCGATGGTGTTCCAGTCCTATGCGCTCTGGCCGCATATGAACGTTGCCGACAATGTGGGGTACCCCCTCAAAGTGCGCGGCATCTCCGGCGAGCGCTATCGCCAAAAGGTACGAGAGGCGCTGTCGACCGTGCGGCTGGAAGACTATGCCGAACGGCGGCCTGCGGATCTTTCCGGCGGACAGCGTCAGCGTGTAGCGCTGGCGCGCTGCCTGGTGACATCGCCCGACGTTGTGCTGCTTGACGAGCCGCTCGCCAATCTTGATCGGCATCTGAAGAAAGAGATGGAGGAGACCTTCCGCGAATTCCATCAACGCTCCGGTGCCACCATGGTCTATGTCACCCACGATCAAAGCGAAGCCATGGCGCTGGCGACCGATGTCGCCGTGATGTCCGAGGGACAGCTGCTGCAGGTCGCCGCGCCGGCGGAAATCTACGCGCGGCCGGAAGGCCGGCTGGTTGGCGGATTGGTGGGGCAGGGCGCGATCCTGTCGCTTGCCCTTCCGGACGGCAAGCAGCGGCTGATCGATTGGCCGACGCTGAAGACGATTTGGCGGGAGCAGGAGGGCAAGACGCTGCGCGCGGACATCCTCGTTCGGCCCGAGGACGTTCTCGCCGATGCCGATGGCATCTCCTGCAAGGTGGACTCCGTCCTTTACGAAGGCGAACGCTACGCGTTGCGGCTGTCGCTACCGGACGGTCAGACGTTGAGGGCCTACAGCCGCGAGGTGATGAAAGCGGGCGATGTCTATGCGGTCGCTATCCGGTCGGCATGGCGGCTGTAATCGGCATCGCGAGCAGAAGGACAAGATAGTTGTTCGCGGCCCCCACCTGTGCTTGAGTTGCCCAATGTCACGAATGGGAGTCGCGCCATGTCCGATCAAAGCTTCCCGATTTTCGATCTCGGCGCCTTCGAGGCGGCCGGCGACGAGGAGAAGAGGCGGCTTGGTGCGGAGGTCGACGAGATCTGCCGTTCGACTGGCTTTCTGGCGATTGCCAACCATGGTGTCGATGAGGCTGTGATCGACGGCGTATGGGCAAAAACAAGAGCGTTTTTTGATCGGCCAGCCGATGTCAAACAACGGGCGAAAGCGCCTTATCCCGGCTACCCTTATGGCTATCTCGGTCCTGGCACCGAGGCATTGGCGAAATCGCGTAATGTCGACACGCCGCCCGATCTAAAGGAGAGTTTCAACGGCGGGCCGCTCGCTGTGCCGGCCGGTATGACGGATCCGGCAGCGCTCGGCTTCTGCTATGCCGCCACCATCTGGCCGGACGGTCCTGAAGGGTTTGCGGATGCATGGAAGGCCTATTACCGTTCGATGGAAAATCTGGCGGCACGGATCATGCGGGTCTTTGCCACTGCACTCGGTCTCGATGAGCATTTCTTCGACAGCTACGTCGATGCGCCGATCAGCGCGCTCAGGGCGCTGAACTATCCGGAGCAGCGTGTTGCACCACAGCCGGGCCAATTGCGCGCCGGCGCGCATACCGACTATGGCAGCCTGACGATCCTGCTGCCGCAGCCGGGGTCCAAAGGCCTGGAGATCATCGCGCCGGACGGCCAATGGACGCCGGTGCCACCGATACCCGGCGCTTTTGTCATCAATATCGGTGACCTGATGGCGCTGTGGACCAATGATCGCTGGGTCTCGACCGTGCACCGCGTCGTCAATCCGCCGCCGGAAGAAGGCGGCATGCAACGCCGGCAGTCGCTAGCGTTCTTCCATCAGCCGAACTGGTTTGCCGAGATCGCCTGCCTGCCATCCTGCCTTCCGCCGGGCGAGGAACCGAAATATGCCCCCGTTCTGTCCGGCCCCTATCTCATGGGCAAGTTCAAATCGACCGTCACGGCCAAGACCAATTGAATTTGGAAAGCTAAACCGGCTCATATCCCCACAAACCGGAATGCTAGATGTCCCTCCGCCTTGCCACCTTCAATGTCGAAAACCTGCTGACCCGTTTCGATTACACCGGTTTCCGCAATCAGTTGCGCCAGGACCGCGTGCTGAAGCTGTTCGACGTACAGAACGAAGTCATCTATCAGCAACTGGAAGCGGCACGCGTCGTGGCCGCCACTGACGACACGCGGCAGATGACGGCGCTTGCGATCGCCGATGCGGATGCCGACATCATCTGCCTGCAGGAAGTCGACAGCATGGCGGCGTTGCAGGCATTCGAATACGGCTATCTCTACCGCATGGTCGGCAATGGCTACCGGTGGAAATTCCTGATCGAAGGCAATGATGCCAGAGGCATCGATGTTGCCGTGATGATGCGCGAGGAGACCCGCGACGGCCAGCCGATCGTACTGAAGGACATCAGAAGTCACGCCATGGTGACTTATCGCGACTTCGGTCTTTTCAACGATGAATTGGCGGAACTTGGCCTTCACCTGGATGACAAGATTTTCAAGCGGGATTGCCTGGAGCTTGATTTGACCATCGGCGGCGTGCCGTTTTCCCTGTATGTCGTGCATCTGAAATCGATGGGGCCAGGGCGGGAAGGCGTCGATGGCCGCGATTCGACCATGCCGGTCCGTCGGGCCGAGACGCTCGCCGTACGCCGCATCATCGAGAACCGTTTTGGCGCCGGTCATACGGCGAGGAAGAATTTCGCCATTTGCGGCGATATGAACGACTATCAGGAGCGCGTCGATGTCATCGGCACGCGCCACACCGGCTATCGCTTCAAACATCAGGATGAAGAGACCAGCGCGCTCGATGTCTTCAGTGACGACGGCTTCGTTGAAAACGTCATGCGTCGGCGCGATGCGTTGGACCGCTGGACGCTATATCACGCTCGTGGGCCGCAGGAGCAGTGGCTTTGCCAGCTTGATTATATCTGGCTGTCTCCGGCCCTGGCGCACGCCAATGCGACGCGCATGCCTGACGTCATCCGCTCCGGTCAGCCTTTTCGTACCATATTTCCGCCCGGACAAGAGGTAGAACGTTATCCGCGCACGGGTTGGGACAGGCCGAAGGCCTCCGATCATTGCCCCGTCGTCATGACATTGGATCTATTATGACCCCCGCTTTCAAACTGCAAAACCACAAGGCCGATTGGCCGCCGGAAAACACCGTATTCCCGGTCGCTCGCATTGATCTCACCGTCATTGCCGGTGATCACCCCTTTCACGTTAGCGAGGCCAAGGCGGCGCAGGAAAATTGGAAGAAGGAGATCGCCGCCAACCCCGCACTTTTCGATGGCCGCATGATCTTTCAGCATCGTCTATCGGTCAGCGAGCGGGCTGTGGAAGGCGAAGCGTATATCACGCCGTTTTCCACATTCCTCTGGTGGCGTAAACAAAAGGAACGGCACGGCGGGTTTCATGTCTTCGCCTTTCCGGTCGCCGTCTCCTCCGATGGCGCGATCATCGCCATTCGCATGGCCCAGCATACCGCCAATCCCGGCCAGGTCTATTGCGCCGCAGGTTCGATGGATGAAAACGATATCGTCGACGGGCGCTGCGATATCGAGGGCAATATGCGGCGCGAGGTGATGGAGGAAACCGGCCTCGATCTCGAAGACGCGGCCGCCGAGTCGGGCTATTACGCCACGCATACGAACCTTTCCCTCACCCTTTTTCGCATCTTCCGCTTTCCCTGGACAGCTGAGGAGATGCTCGAGCGAATCAGGGCGCATATGCTGGTGGACGAGGAGAAGGAGATCGACGGCGCGATTGCCATCCGCTCGGCCGATCCTGCGGCGCACCACTATAGTTCGGCGATGCCGCCTATCCTTGCATGGTTCTTCGATCGTCAGGAATAGCTTTAGCTTGCGCTCAAATGTGTTGCCGTTATGTATGGTTGAGCAGGGTTGTACAGTCTAGAGTCATGTGATGGAGGCAGGAGTGGCTCGCAGCTTCAGTGTCTATGATGTATTCACCGACAGCAAGCTCGCGGGCAATCCGCTGGCCGTTATCTTCGACGCGGAGGGGCTGAGCGACGAGGCGATGCAAGAAATCGCCAAGGAGATGAATCTCTCCGAAACGGTGTTCGTTCTACCGCCGCAGAATCCGGCCCATACGGCGAGCCTACGCATCTTCACGCCCGGCCGTGAGTTACCCTTCGCCGGCCATCCGACCGTCGGCACGGCGATAGCGCTGGCTGAGCGGGCGCATGCCAGCCATGGCGGTGACGTCGACCTGGTTTCGATGTTGGACGAGCGGGTGGGGCCGGTGCGTTGCGCCGTCCGGCTCCGGCAGGAAAAGGCGAGTTTTGCCGAATTCGACCTGCCGCGGAAATCGCAGCAAATCATGCTGCCGCTCGACCGCGCCGATATCGCCAATGCGCTCAGTTTGAAGGTCACCGAAATCGGCTTCGAGAATCACGTGCCGTCGATCTGGAGCGCCGGTGTGCCGTTCCTGCTGGTGCCGGTGCATGATGTCGGTGCGGCCGAGCGACTGGAGTTCGATCCACAGCTCTGGGAGAAGACCGTGCCCTTCGTCGACGGTGCGCTCGCTTCCGCCTTCATCTATTGCCGCGGCGCGGTCAACCATACCGCCAAGTTCCATGCCCGGATGTTCCCGGTCGGGATGGGCATTGTCGAGGACCCGGCGACGGGTTCGGCCGTGGCCGCACTTTCTGGCGCCATCAACCAGTTCGACCGGCTGCCGGATGGTCATCATCCCGTCATCGTCGAGCAGGGCGTGGAGATGGGCCGCCCATCCTTCATCCATCTTCATATCGACATCGATGGTGGCGACATCGTCAACGCTCGCATCGGCGGCCAGGCCGTACGCGTCGCGACGGGAATTCTTGAGCTTTGATTTCATAAGGTTTTTGTCGTTCGTCGAAATTTTTTTGACGAATAGCCAAAGAAAATTCATCTGGCCGCTGGACAATCAAACCGATCCTATTTATATGCCCGTTCACACCGCGAGCGAGCGGTACGGGTGATTAGCTCAGTTGGTAGAGCAGCTGACTCTTAATCAGCGGGTCGTAGGTTCGAGCCCTACATCACCCACCAGCTATCCTTTTGATTTTCAAAACAGAGGTGGCTTTTTTGTAAATATCGCTGTCGGCAGATGCGGGCAGGGATCGGCGAGAATTATCCTGCTGAAGTACCAAATTTCCCGAAAAAATCCCGAGCCGATATCCTAGACCGTGCATCCAACGGACCTGCTCTAAAGCGGCTTAGCGCTCAGAGTTGTCAACAATCATCCCTAATGCTCTTGGATCCGCCGACCTGGAGGTTTTTTGCCCCTGCAAGGCATAAAGGGTGCATTATCAGATGACTGAGACTGTTCTTCCCACCGAAGCCACGCTGCTTGCAAGAATCCGTATTTCGCTTGCAGGAATGGCTGCGGAAGAGGTCGTCCAGGGCTCGCGGTCGATCGGGGGAGCCGGTGCATCCGGATCCGATCTCGACATGGCGACCCAAATCGCGACCCAGATGGTTCTCTCTTATGGGATGGGCAAAGTTTGAGGTTCCATGTCGACCGGCAGAAGATTGCCGCGGGGTTCGTGCTGCCTCCGGAATATCATGCGGAAATCAGCGGCATCCTCGGCAAGGAGTATAGAGCCGCCAAGGAGTTGCTTAGCAAAGAGAAGGCCAGGCTGATGAGAATGGCTGCCGAGCTAGTCGTCGATCGGCGAATGGAGTTTCAAGCGAGAGGATCGGCCGAAGTGAGGATGTTGCTAGATCAACACTACATGCTCGACCGCTCGATCTGCATGGATATCGAGAAAAGCCGGCATTTCCTTAGTTTGTAAGCATAGGAAATAGCTCGCCTTGACGCTTGAACTTGCGCGCCTCCTCCCGTCGTCCTGATCGAGGATACGACCTCCTCGGTGTGGGCCGTCGATGTCCTCGTGGACGAATCTGCATGATTTCGTATATCGAAAGGCTCGGCGGCAGCTTTCTTCCTGGAGGGACGGTCGCTGAGGAACCCAAGGTGGCGCAGCCGCAGCGTCCTGCGGAGGGCATCCTCTCGGCGCTGGAAGCCGCGTTCCTCGCGCTCGAGGCGATGGACGACCGCCCACAGGAGCGAGGCTAACCATCGCGCGGCGTTTGGGCAGCGCGTTGCCCTTGTCGCGGTCGTAGGCAAGGCTATGGCGTACAAGGAACGGGTGATTGTCATCGGTCGATGACCCGTGCAAGTGCCCGAACTCACACAGGTACATCCCCGTCCAGTCCCTCACGAAACGGCTTGACAGCACCTCGTATGGGCTGTGCTCTTTTCATCCTGCGCCGCCCGCCAAACTATCGTTTCTTCGCGACCTCGCCTGAGAAACGCTACATTTCATCCCTCTATACCGTAGCGCGTGGCCGGATGTTGACGGGATAGATTGGGCCCAAGGTGCCGCCGGGCGTCTTCGAAGGCATCCCAGTCACCGATGTCGGGCAGGGAAGGAATGGTGACCAACTCACCGCGATCAAACCCTACCAGCGCCGCGTCGACCAGTTCGCCTGCCTCCATGATCATCGTCGGATCGAGCCTGTCGATATCGAGACCCGCTCGTTCGAATATTTCGGTTCGGGTGAGGCCAGGTAACACCGCCTGTAACCGAATGCCATATGGTCGCGTTTCCTTGTCCAGCCCCTGCGTCAGCGCGAGCACGAAGGCTTTGCTGGCAGCGTACAGCGCATTAAATTTCTCGGGGGCCAAGCAGACGACCGAGCCGATATTGATAATGGCGCCGCCGCCCCTTTCTGCGAAGGCTTTTGCGGCCGCCTGCGTCAAAAACATCAACGTGGTGATATTCAGGCTCGCCATGGCTTCGATATCTGCCTTCCCGGTCGATAGCATCGGCCCCCTCGATCCCAGGCCGGCGCAATT
Organism: Rhizobium sp. BK313; assembly: GCF_014193655.1. Classification (GTDB taxonomy): domain Bacteria; phylum Pseudomonadota; class Alphaproteobacteria; order Rhizobiales; family Rhizobiaceae; genus Rhizobium. The sequence goes on from NZ_JACHZQ010000001.1 coordinate 788,084, forward strand.
GACGAGGAGCCGGAGTGTTGGGTCTTCCGCGACATGTTGTTCCACCCGCTCGAGGTGGAACCGGTTAGTCAAGTCAACCGCGAGGATGTCGACGGCGACGCCGGTTTCCTCTCGCAATCGCTCCGCCAGCGCGTTCAGACGCATGCCATCGCGCGCGACCAGGAGAAGGTCGTGGCCGCGCTTTGCGAGCCGATCTGCGTAGGTTGCGCCGATCCCGGACGATGCACCGGTGACAAGGGCTTTGGGCGGTGAAGACGATCGGGTCATATTGCGATCCTGGGCTGAGAACGACATGACCGGAAACATAGGTGCAACCTTCGTGGATGGCTTGTCCAAAACGGTTCATGCTTGTCAGAACTTGCTTCAGTTGCGCCTCTTGTCGCGCCGAACGCTACCATCGCACCTAACAACAACTAGCAGACTCTAACACGCCAAATCACGCGGTTTGCGGCACCTTCCGCACGGCGCCAGGAGGTTTGTTAGCACGCGGTCGTCATAGAGGATGGGATAGTTATGCAAACAACATTGGACTCACGCGCGGGAAGGGTTTGCGGTGCCGAGCATTTCGCCGCGAGCATTCTCGCATTGCTGGAGAGGGCAGTCCGTGAAATTGAGCATGATCGCGAGGTAGCCAAGGCCGTGATCGCGCGCGCCTCGACGCTGCTGAAGATCGAGGCTGAGCGCCAGCTCGCCAAGGACGATCATCCGAGCGGGCAGGGCATGCTTACGGCTTGGCAGGGGAGGCGCGTGGCCGCTCACATAGAAGCCAATTTGGCGGATCCTATTCGCATCGAAGCCCTGGGCGACTTGGTTCATTTGAGCGTCGCCCATTTCTCGCGAGCATTCAAACGGAGTTTCGGGCAGTCTCCCCATGCCTATCTCGTGGGGCGCCGCCTGCAACATGCCCAGCATTTGATGCTGACGACCGATGCCGCCCTCTGCGACATCGCGCTTGCCAGCGGTTTTGCCGATCAGGCACACCTCTGCAAGCGATTCCGCAAGGATATCGGCGAGAGCCCGGCAGCCTGGCGGCGGGAGCGGCGCCAATCGCCGGTAGACGCCGTCGCAGCATAGAGGATCCCGAATGACGGCGCGCGAAATGGAAAAGGAGCGATGCGCTCTTCCAATCATAGTTGCGCGGCATGGGATTAACTGGCACTCGTCCGAGCCAGAAGGATTTGTGGCCGGCCCCATCACATTCAACCGCGAGTCAAATCATGAGCAAAACGCTGAAATCCATCGCCGTCGCCGCGATCATATCGGCGGCCGGCACCGCCGCTGCCAAGTCCGGAAGCAAACCGGAGATTCTTCTCGTTCACGGCGCTTGGGAGCAGAGTGACGTGTGGCAGGCAGTGACGCCGATGCTGAAAAAGGACGGCTATCCGGTCAAGGTCGTTACGTTGCCGGGTCGTCCCAATTCGCCGCTGGCGCCGAACAAGGTCAGCCTCGACCTCTATCGTGACACGGTCGTTAAGGCGATCGGCAAACCGAAGCAGCCCGTGGTACTCGTCGGTCACAGCTTCGCCGGTTTCACGATTTCGGCCGCCGCCGAAGCCGAGCCGAAGCGGATCAAGACACTTGTCTACGTCGCAGCCTATCTGCCCAAGGACGGCCAGTCTCTGCTCGACCTCGGTAATTCCGACAAGGATAGCAAGATTGGTCCGCACCTTCAGATCATGAAGGACAAGGGTATCGCCGCGATCGAATACAATGCCCGCGCCAACGTCTTCTGCCTCGACTGCAACGCCACGTTCCGTAGCGCTGTTCCAAATCTGATCGTCGATGAACCGTTGGTGCCGCTAGTCACACCGATTCATTTGACGGAGGCCCATTTCGGCAAGGTCGACAAGGTCTATGTTCATACAGCCAAAGACCAGGTGGTCAGCCCCTCGCTCCAAGCGGCCATGGTCGAAGCGACGCCCGTCCGCAAGGAGTTGACGCTTCAGACCGGCCATACGCCGTTCCTGACGGATCCCGCCGATCTCGTCAAGGATATCGAGGCCGCCGCTCAGTAAGACGTCGACTTTCCGCCACGGCGATCGGTCTCAGCATAGACTGGTCGCCGTGCTCTTCCTTTTTCCACGGCCGGACGTCGGTCGCTACCGCGGCGGAGCGTTCCGCATGACCCTGCTGGATGAAGTCCTCGAAGCTCATGGCGGCCTGGCGCATTGGCGAGATATGCGGCGTTTCGTCGTTCATATGTCGATCGACGGATCCTTGTTGGAAAGCAAGGGTTGGGGCGGAGCCCTGAGGGAGATGGTCGTCGAAGGGCAGTCGCTCGAGCCGTACCTTCGCATGACAGGATTTGGCGCCGTCGGCCAGGTCGGCTTCTACAGCCCTGATTGGATATTGCTCCAGCAACTGGATGGAACGGTGCTTGGCGAATGGACTGGCCCACCTGCGGCCTTGGCTGGACAGGTCGATGAGCGTCAATGGAGCGCCCAAGAGCTTGCGTTCTTCTGCGGCTACCGGATCTGGCACGACTTGGGCGCGCCGTTTCTATTCGCCGGTCCAGGTGTCCGATGCGAGGATGCTGGACTCTGGCATGAGAGCGGCGAGACCTGGCGTCGTTTGAGGATCGGGTTCGAGAACGATGTCCTCTGCACGCGCGAACAACATCTTTACATCGATGCCAATTGCTTGCAGCGTCGTCTCGACTATGCCGCGCGGGAAGCCGGCGAGCGAATGGTCGCGCAATACACCTGGGCGCATCAGAGCTTTTCTGGCATCGTCATTCCTACCTTGCGCCGCTCCTTGCTTCTGGGTGCGGACGGACGGCCCGATCCGGCAGTTGAGCTGCTGCGCTCCGAGATCTTCGATGCTCGGTTTGAATGACACTCAAGACAGCCGATCAATGAGCATTCTTGCCTTTTTGAGATCTCCAGTCTCGAAACCCTCCGTGAAACTGCCATACACGGGCGCCAGCAACGCACGCGCCTCGCAGGTGCGGCCTTGCGCGTGCCACAAGTCCGCGAGCCGTGTTGCGGTCCGCAGCTCAAAGGAGCGGGCTGCCTGCTGGCGTGACCACCGAAGGGAGGCTTGATACGCTTCTTCCGCCCCCATCGAATTCTCTTTGCTGGCTCGAAGGACATCGCCCTGAATTCGCAAGACTTCAGGCCAATACAACAGCTCGCCCGTGCAAGCGACCCGATCCGCAGCCTTTCTGATTGTCGCCAGAGCGCGAGCTTGTTCGCCCACAGCGATCAGCCCTTCCGAAAGATGCGAGAGGAAGACGGTCTTGAGCATTTTGTATCGGATGGAGGCAAGCGTCGTTATGCTGGCTTGTAACAGTTTCACCCCTCCATCGCAGTCTCCGGTTGCGAACGACAAAACGCCTTTCCAGCCAAGGCCCACGGCGTGATATGGAGGAAGTGAGTGCTTTTGGGCAAGATCAACAAGAGCGTCGATCAACTGCTCGGCAAAGGCAAGATCATCTACCCACAGAGCTAGCGATGTCGTCCACAACAGGGTGATGCACGAGGAAACGCCATGACCGAGACGCTGCGCCTCATCGATCGAGCGACGAGCGATGGCGATCGCCTGGTCTGGATATCCTTGTATCCAAAGCGTCCTTGCCAAGGCGTCATGGGCGTGAATTCGATGGTTGATACCGAAGCGCGGCATGCGCGCGGATGCGCCAGTCTCGGCGCCGTTCAATTCACGCTCGCTGTACCGACGCGCGCTTGCGTAGTTGCCGGCGAAGTGGTCCGACGAGGCTAGCATCCAGTCTGCCGCGCGTTTGCCATTGCGTTCCCGGTCGTCCGCGATGGTCTTTGCATCCGAGGCGATCATGGCTGCCGCATGGAAATTGGCGACCCGCAGTTGGAAGATATAGAGCGCCTCCAGAAACAGGAATTCATGATCCCTGTCGTCGATCGCGCGCGCGATTGCGAGGCCATGCAAGAGGGCCGCTTCCGCGTCCTCTGTATTGCCCTCGGTGAAGGTGATCGAAATCCCCAGCCACATATACAGCTTCATGTCGCTGCTGCTTCCACGCGCCTCCGGCGGGAGTGCCTCGATCGCGCGTCGAGCCCAGGCATGGCATTCGGTCAAAAGTGACAGTTCAAGAAACAGCGGCGCCGCCGCGGCAGCAAGGGCAGCACCAAGGTCGGGCTCACGTTCCGCCGAGAACATCCAGACGAGGCAAGCGCGGATGTTGACGATGTCCTCGCCGTGAGTGATCAGCGGCGTGACCGGCACTTCAGTCGGCGATATTTCGCCGGCCTGCTGCAGGAGCCGGCAAAAATGTTCGGCCTGCCTTAAGAAGCAACATGATAGCTCGCCGCTGTCGGCAAGCTTCGCGAGCATATAGGCACGTGTCGTGGCCAAAAGGCGATAGCGCGGGCTCCCGGTGCCGATCTCGACTGCAATGAGCGATTTGGCGGCAAGGTCGGCGACAATATCGATAAGCTGAGCTTCTTCGCCGTCCGCCGCCACGGCTTCGATTGCGTCGAAGGTGAAACTGCCGGCGAAGGAGGCGACGCGCCGTAACACGGCTCGTTCGCCATCGGTAAGGAGGTCATAACTCCAATCGAGAGCTGCGCTCAGCGTTTGATGGCGGGGCAATGCAGTGCGTCGACCCCGAGTGAAGAGCTTGAAATGGTCATCGAGAAGTTTGGAGATGCCGTAAACACCATAGGCTTCGACACGGCCTGCGGCCAGCTCGATGGCGAGAGCGATGCCGTCGAGTCGTCGGCATATCTCGGATACGATCGGCGCATCGGCATCGTTGAGTTCGAACCGATCGACGCAGGCGGCGGCCCGTTCTACGAAGAGTTGCACGGAGGGAAAACGTATTGCATCGGCTGCCGTTTGTCCTTCCAACTCCGTCGGAATATCGAGCGGAAAAAGTCGGTAGACATGTTCCCCCTCTACCCGTAGCGATTCACGGCTGGTCGTCAGGATATGCAAGCGCGGAGAGGCTGCGAACATCCTCTCCGTCCATAGGGCGACCGCTTCGACGACATGTTCGCAGCAATCGATGATCACCAAGACGGGCTTTTCCTCGAGAAGGCGGATTAGGCTCGGCTCTGGATCGTCATGGCGGACGCTCAGTCCAAAGAGGGAAGCCAGGGTGGAAGGGAGCATCGCGGGATCCGTCACGGGGGCGAGATCGGCGAAATAGACTGACCCGTCAAAATGCGGCACGAGCCGATGTGCCACGGCGAGTGCGAGCATCGTCTTGCCGATGCCAGCCGGGCCGACAATCGACACGAAACGCTTGTCCAGAAGTTGTCCTCCTACTGCTGTAATCATCGCATCCCGACCAATCAGTCGCGGCAAGCGCGCCGGCAGTCCGATGCGACGTCCTGGCGGCGCGCCGAGAATGGGGGCGGCATCAGTTGCGCCGCCGTTCGCGGACTGCGCTCGGTCGCGTGTGAAGGGAGCGACGAAGCAATAGCCACGGCCCGGCACGTTTGCAATATAACGTGCTCCATCCTTCCCATCTCCCAGGGCTTTCCGAAGCGCGGCAACGTGGAAGCGCAGGCTTCCGTCCTCAACCGTGACTGTGGGCCAGACCTTTTCGACCAGTTCACTCCTGCCGACGACTTCTCCGGCCCGTTCGACGAGGCAGAGCAGAATGTCCAGCGCCCGGCCCCCGATCGTCAAGGGATGTCCCTCTCGCTCGAGTAGGCGCTCGGCGGGACAAAGGTGAAATGGGCCAAAAGCGACAATCTCTTTTGCAGTCTCCGTCCGAGTGAGCATCTCGCGCCTCCGATCGCCTGCTCGGGTAAAGCTTTTGCGTCAGGTTGATTAAATACAGCGTGAACCCGGTGCCTTCTCGACGTCCCATTGTCCCAACACGGCCGGCGTCATCCACAGATCGAACGGAAGGAGCCGTGATTGTTGTCGACGTTGTCCGCAGTGACGACGAAGAAGCTGATCCGCCAACTAGTAACGTTAAAAATTTCATGTACCGGCCTTTGCCGCGGCATAGGAATTAGCACAATGGCCCAACGTTTTCTCCGCAGCCATTTGACCGTATCGGAACGAAAACTTGTCTCTTGGGTGATTTCGGTCCAAAATTAACGCTCACGGAAACTATACCCTCTAATTTATTGTAACGTTACGAATTCACATTAACCGATGAGGGCGCGACATCATGGCGGTGGTGTTCCGAACGGACGAGGCGACGGACGACAGTCAATTCGCCCGATTTCAGGATATATATGCGTCCGTTTATCTCAGGATGGACATAACGTCAGATGTGCCGGAGGCCTTCCATGCCTCGATTGATCAGACCTGGGTCGGCCCGATGCTCTTTGCCGAAAATACAGTCGGAAGACATACGGTCAACCGCACGCGCCAGCATATCGCCCAGGGAAGTGACGATCTCGTCATCATTCCGTTGATATCCGAAGGGACTTGCGCAGTGTTTCAAGACGGCCGCGAGGCAGTCATCGGGGCGGGCGAGTTCGCGCTGATCGACGTCGACAGGCCCTACAAGGAGGAGGTCGGCACTTCCATGCAGTCGCTGGTGGCGCTGCCCCGGCAGATGCTGACGAGCCGTATCGGCGAGATCGGCGACCTGACGGCAACCACCTTGCGGCGGGAGGAGCCGCTGGCCGGCATTGCCTTCGACATGTTGGCGGGGCTGTCGCGCGCGGCCGGGCGACTGGCTCCCGAAATCACCGAATATGTTTCCAACCAGGCGCTCGATGTGCTCGCCCTGGCGATTGGCGAACGACTGGGTCGCAAGCAAAGCAATCCGTCTGGACACCGAACGCTCATGCGCTTGCGCGTCAAGAATTACATTCAGGCTCATCTCAACAGGGCCGAACTCACGCTCGACGAGGTGGCGCGGGCGAGCGGCATCTCGCCGCGATACATCCATTCACTGCTCGCAGACGAACAGACGTCGTTCCGTCAGTATGTCCTTGGCCTGCGGCTGGAACATTGTCGTAGGGCGCTGGCATCGCCCGTACATCGCGGGCGATCGATCGGCGAGATTGCCTATTCCTGGGGCTTCAACGATCTCGCCCATTTCAGTCGTGCGTTCAGAGCGCGCTTCTCGACGTCGCCACGCGAGTGGCGCCAGCATTGCCGGGAGAGCGAAAAATAACCTGCCAGTTGAACGTGTGCGGGCCTCGCTGCGTCGTCCGCCACAGCCTTCGAACCTGATGTCAATAAAGTCGGTTTTCGCATAAATCGCCAAATCAGGCTGGGTGTGCACAAGCATTTGTGCTCGGCCATGCACTAGCTTCCGCGCATATCGAAAATAGTGCGCAGGAGATTTCAGCATGTCCTATTTTAAGACCTCCGACGGTACAGACATCTTTTACAATGATTGGGGCACGGGCCAGCCGATCGTTTTCAGCCATGGTTGGCCTTTGAGCGCTGATGCGTTCGAGGACCAGATGTATTTCCTCGTCTCGAACGGCTACCGCTGCATCGCGCATGATCGCCGGGGTCATGGCCGCTCTAGCCAGCCTTGGCACGGCAACGACATGGATCACTATGCCGACGACCTCGCGGAACTCGTCTCCGCCCTCGACCTGAAGGATGCGATGCATGTCGGCCACTCCACCGGCGGTGGCGAGGTGGCTCGCTATATCGGTCGACACGGCACAGGCCGCGTCGCCAAGGCCGTGTTGATCGGTGCAGTACCGCCCTTGATGTTGAAGACGTCGGCCAACCCCGAAGGCACGCCGATGGAAGCCTTCGACCAATTGCGTGCCGCAGTCCAGGCCGATCGCTCGCAGTTCTGGAAGGATCTGAGCATGCCCTTCTACGGCTATAATCGACCGGGTGCGGCAGTTTCTGAAGGTGTACGCGAGGCATTTTGGATGCAGGGCATGAGCGCAGGATTTCCGGCATCCTACTTCTGCATTAAAGCCTTCTCGGAAACCGACCTGACGGAGGATCTCAAGCGCTTTGACGTGCCGACATTCGTCCTGCACGGCGATGACGATCAGATCGTGCCTATCCGCGATTCAGCGCTGATTTCTTCCTCCCTGATCAAGGATGCGACCCTCAAGATTTACGAGGGTGCTCCGCACGGAATGTGCACGACGCTGAAGAACCGGGTCAACGACGACCTCCTTGCCTTCATCCGCGGTTGAGCCATCGCAACATCACGCCGTTCTCGTTGCAAAACAGGATCATTCGATCATGACCAAATTTCATTCCGCCATGATGTCTCGCCGAGGCTTCTGCCTCTGCTGCGCAGGCGCCGCAACAATGGCCGCGACCGGCACCTGGTTGACGCCGAGCGAGGCTTTCGCGCAAGCGAGGGCGATCGTCTTCTTCATCAAGTCCGATGCAGCCAACGCCGAGATCAGCGTCACCCCCCTGCGGCGCGGCGTTAGCGCGCTTCAGGGCTCGGGCGGCAACATGGCGGTCCTGACCGGCCCGGATGGCAAGCTGCTCGTCGATGCCGGCATTTCCGTGTCGCAGCCGAAGATCAAAGCGGCGCTGGCCTCGATCGACGCCGCACCGATCAAGCATCTCGTCAACACGCATTGGCACTTCGACCACACGGACGGCAATGAATGGGTCAACGGCGCCGGCGGCGTCATCCTCGCCCACGAAAACACCCGCAAGCGCTTGTCGTCGGCCCAGCGCGTCGAGGACTGGAAGTTCGATTTTCCGGCTGTTGCCGCAGCAGCGATCCCGACTGAAGTTTTCACCGACTCCAAGGAGATGAGGCTCAACGATTCAACGCTAGCGTTGAAATATTACGGACCAGCCCATACCGACGGGGATATCTCCGTCTATTTCGAGGAAGCCGACGTTCTCCATACCGGTGATACTTTCTGGAATGGCATCTATCCCTTCATCGACTATTCGACCGGCGGCAATATCGACGGCTCCATCCGCGCGGCGGAGGCCAACCTCATATTGGCGACCGACAAGACCATCATCATCCCAGGGCACGGTCCGATCGGTACTCGCGCCCAGCTTCAGGATTTCCGCGACATGCTCGTCGCCATCAGGGAGAAGGTCGCGACCCTCAAAGGCCAGGGCCGGTCGGTCGATGACATCGTTGCTGCCAAGCCTTCGGCTTCCTTAGACGCCAAATGGGGACAGTTCGTCATCGACGGCGGCTTTTTCACGAAACTGGTTTACGAAGGAGTATAAGTGATGACCGCCCCCGCCATGCAAGTGCTAGCCGGCATTTCGGTTCCCTCCACGCCACTGATCGACAAGGCCATCGACTATGCACGGGAGTGCTCCGAACCCTATATGTTCAACCATGTCGTCCGATCCTGGCTCTTTGCCGTCAGGATCGGAGAGATGGAAGGCATCGAATATGATGGTGAAGTGGTCGCCATCGGAACGCTCCTGCACGACATCACCTTGACCAAGGATTTCAAGGGACCGCGGCGCTTCGAGGTGGAGGGCGCCGACATTGCCCGAGAATTCGTTCGTGAAGCCGGCTTTGACGATCGCCGGGCTCAGTTGATCTGGGACAGCGTCGCACTGAACTCCACGCCGTCGATCGGGCTCTACAAGGAGGCGGAAGTGGCGCTCTGCACAGCCGGTATCGGTCTGGATTTCGCCGGACGGCTCTACAACAAGATTCCATCCGACGAGATGCGTGCCATTGTCGGCGCCTATCCCCGCCTTGGTATGAAGAAGCAGATTGCCGAATGCGTCTGCTGCATCGTCGCGAACGCCCCGCAAACCACCTACGGCACCTTTGCAAGCGACTTCGGCGCGCGTTTCGTAGCTGCGTACCAGCCGATATCGCTGGTCGATTTGCTGATGGACACCCCCTTCGAAAGTTAAGCCCGCAACGCAATGCATGTTGGAGATCATTTTATGACTATGATGGATTGGAACGAATACCATAAGCAGGTCTATGCCGGCCTCGGTGAGATCGGAAAGGTCAGCCCCGATATCGTCAAGGGGTATCAGTCTCTCGGCAATGCCGCCACCAAGACCGGTTTGCTGGGCCCAAAGGTTCAAGAGCTGATAGCGCTCGCCGTTGCCGTCACAGTGCGCTGCGACGGTTGCATCGTTGTCCATACCGAAAACGCCATCAAGGCGGGAGCTACGAAGGAAGAGATCATCGAGGCGCTGGGAACAGCCATCTCCGTCAATGCAGGAGCTGCTCTTGTCTACTCCGCTCGGGCGATGGATGCCTTTGCAGTGAAGAAACTCTAAGCCGTAGCCGATTAGGCGATGAACGCCATCGCGCGCGGACTTGGATTGAAGGTGACGCGCAGCCAGTTGAAGGATTTCGTAGAGTCCCCGATCGCAGCGTTGCGTGAGAAGGGCCAACTGTCCTCGCCGGAGGGGCCGTTGCCGTCGTCGAGAATTACGGGCGCCGTCAATTGGCGCCCTCCTTATCGAGCCCTTGATTCGTGGTCAGCGCCAAGCCCGCAACAGAAGAGCAATGGCTCGAAGAACATGGTGGATCTGATACGTAGGGTTATCTGGGCTCCTCGGGAAGGACCGCAGATAGCTCTCGTTGATTGCCTGTTCCGCGAAATCTTCTTTGGCGGCGCGCGTGGCGGCGGTTAGACTGATCGCGTCCTCGGAAAATATGCCATCAAGGCCGCGCTTTACGGATCAGCCTTCAATGCGCTGTTCTGCCGGCGTGAACTGCCGATGCTTGATGACGGGATCGAGTGCAGCAAGGAGATCTACGGCAAGCGCTCATCCACGATGAAGCGCAGATCGATGACTTCTTTGCCGCGGCTGAGAAGCTCTAGTCTTGATGACGGGAGTCCCACGTTCCCGACCAAGGGTTGCTCCGGGACTCCCGGCCGTCGCGTAGGTGTCCCCGCTTCAGCGCGTGCAATAAATCGCCCGTTGCCGGGTTAAGCCAGAGCAAGCGTCCTCGCGTCGGAAATGCGAGATTAATATCCACTGAGTGCTGTGTCGTTCTGGGCCGACACCCGAAGATTTGACGGACATCTCATTGGCCAAACGAAATTCTTCGCTCTACGGCGGGTAGGCTTCAGTGATGCGAACGAAGCAGCACCATTGCCGGGCCTGCGAGAGCCGCAGCCGCGATCACGAGTGAAATCCCCACCTTTAAGGCCTTTATCCGGCGCGTCCTGACGCCGCTCCAATCGTACGCCAACTGATCTCCCCAAGTGCTGCTCAGCGTAAAGCACCTAGCGGCCTCCTACCGTAAGGCAAGGGGATCTATCCCTTTAAAAGGAGACGCAACCGAATGAAATGGCCCTACCTCGTGGCAGGGAGGTAGGGCCAGGGAACCGGGTACGGCTCATGCTGCGCGAGCAATTTTCCGGGGGGGGCGTCTTGTTCGCGCGAGGTTTGCTACCACCGCAAGATGAAACCAAACTGAAGATCAGCAAAGCAGGCAGCGGCGGCGCCATGGCGGGTGTGGACCACAAAGCAGCTGACCAGATCGTCGAGCGCTCGCTCGAAGCCGGCGTCAACTTCATCGATATCGCCGATGTTTATTGGTTCGGCGAATCCGAAAGGCTACTCGGCCAGGCGCTGAAGAACCTGGACGTCCCGCGCAAGGACGTCGACTCGCCGTTCAACGCCGTTCCCGTCCTGAAACACGACATACTAGCATTCCGGAATCGTTATGTCCGTGACGCCTGCCGCGCCGATATCGATCACTCGTTCAAGAGTTAAGGAACGAGTTCGACCTCACTCGGACGCCATTCCTTCGAAATAACGGCGGTCCGGACGCCTTCTTTCTGCAGGACGGCACGAGCTTCGACCGCCAGATGCAGTTCGGAGCCGGTGGAGAAGATTGTCAATAGCCGTTCTCCCCCTTCGGCTTCCAGAAGCACGTAGGCACCTTTGGCCCCAAGGTTTTCTTCCGACGGTGCCTTCCGAAGGAGCGGCAGGCGCGACTGCGCGATTAAAGCAGCTTCGCGCGGCCCGTCCAAGATCGCTTCCCAGCAATCTGTCGTTTCGATCGGATCGCCCGGCCTGTAGACAGCCAGCCGCGGGATGTCCCGCAGCGCACTCAGATGTTCGACGGTTTGATGTGTCGGCCCGTCTTCGCCGAGCCCGATCGAATTGTGCGTCATCACGAAGATTGGATCTCCATCATCGCAGCAAGCCCGATCGACGGGCGGCAAGGCGCGAAGTTGCATCGGAACGCAAGCGACCTTCGCAAAGGTCTTGGAACTCTTTCCCTACTAAATTTCCAGGCGGCTTAGAAAACTTACTCTGCTCAATCTGCTCCACGGAACAGCTCGTCATACCAAAACGCGCTGCCCTAAGCGGATCGGTAAAATGCAAGCGAACTCAAATGATTCGAGAGGTTACCTTCACTTGTGATGGTCTTTAATGCCGTAGATGCATTGAACTATATCCGAGCTGATCGCCTTGAGGTCATCCGCGGGGTTTCCGCCGTTGCCTTCGGTCTACAAGCCCTGACACCCTCTGAGCGAGATCACAAAATCGATCTGGTGCGACATGGCCAGAAGTGAAATTTGCCCCATCCTAGGTTAAAAATAATTATCGCTCGGAGCCGCTTTTGGCTTCCAGCTCGACGCTGCTGACCAAGACCGACACCTTGGCCTTGCTGACACTTGTCGTGATGGTCGTGTATTTCGTCGTCGATTTCCTGATGGGCGGCGTGGCTTTGGCTATGGTTCGGCGCAACTTGAACCGCAAGCGGCCTGCCGCGTCCTCCGCCGAAGCGATCAACGGCGAACCCGGACGGAAGAAGCGCCGGCCGCGCGAGCAGTAGTTCCAGAAGCGCTTCGAACCGAGATCGACGTGAACGATGCCGTTGCAGTATGTGCCGATGCCGCCGATGTCAGGCGCGCTGACCGCGGCTGCGATTACGGCGCGATAGGACGCGCCGGGCACGCGGATGTCGGCTGCCATGCAGCGCCGGTGTAGGGAGCCTGTTCGGCCATGCGCCCTGAGGCCTGAGGTGACGATCGGCTCTCGATGAGTTTCTGCTGCGATATGGGAGAGGATGTTGCGCAGCTTCTCCGGAAAGCAGCTAGCCTGGACGCCTACCGTCTGCAGCATGTAGGACCGGCTTGCCTCCTGGTGCGATCCGCTCACCTCTTGCCGATTGCCCATGGCGTATCGGCGGACGGGTTCTGCCTTACCCGTTGCTGCGGAAAATAGAACGACCAGAATCACAAACGCGATCGAATAGGTTCGTTGCATTGACCTACCTCCGAGACGAGCCTCCCGCGCTCTACGACCCCGAAGAAAATGGTTTTCCGGCCAGAAAAATCTACAGGCAAAAATATACTAAATTAGTAGTAAAATTATTCCACAATTATCATTAAAAACGATGAAATTGAAAGACTGATGGATATTCACATCACTTATCGATGTGTATGGAGGGGTTTACTTCCTTCCTGGAGGTGAAAACGCAGCGCGGGTGACAATGAACTTCAAGAAACTGGCAACGTTGATTTAGTCCGCTTGTTCTCACCTCATCCTGCTATGTTTCGATGGCAAATACTCTGCCAGCCACGGTCGTGACGGTGTACGAAGGCCAGGAATGGTCCGGGCTTCACGACCACTGGGCGCCGATCGGCGGATTCTTCCCGGCTGCGGTCGCCATCGCCGTGACCTCGCGCGGTCCGGGAAACCTAGACGACCGCTGGCGCAACATAGGCGGCGTTTTCCCCGCCGGCCATAAAGCGACGGCCATCGCGCGCGCCGGGAACAATCTGGATCTGTTCATATGTGGCGGGGACGGGCGGATCTACACATCCTGGTGGCAGAGCTAGCGCCGGAATGTGAAAGAACGCCTCAGTGAAACCGATGTTCGACATGCTGAGCAGCTTGCATTTCGGCAACAACCACGAATAAGCCTAACTGCGATCAATTCCGCATTGAAATGATCCGCTGGTCATTTCGGGCGAAGAACCGAAGGCAATGAGATGACGCTCCCAGACGTTGACGCGACTACTGCAGTTCAGATGATCCATGACCGGGAAATCTCGGTCACCGAACTCGTTGAAGCTGCGATCTCGAAGATTGAAGTGAACGATCCCAGCATCAACGCGGTCGTCGTCAAGGATTTCGACCGGGCAAGGGAGGCCGCCAGGATCGCGGAAAACCGGCGAACGTCCGGCGAGGGCGGACGCCTTCTTGGCCTGCCGACCACCATAAAGGAATCCTTCGACGTTTCCGGACTGCCTACGAGCTGGGGCGTGACCTCTATGTCAGGCAACGTTCCGGCATCCAGTGCCATCGCGGTGCGGCGCCTCGAAGATGAGGGCGGGATCGTACTCGGCAAGACCAACGTGCCGACGTTTCTCGATGGTCTGGGATCGTCGAACGAAGTCTACGGTCGTACGCTCAGCCCGCTGGGCGCCCATCTGTCTCCCGGCGGGTCGTCTTCGGGCTCCGCAGTCGCCGTGCGGGCCGGATTCAGCTACCTGGACATTGGCTCCGACCTCAGCGGGTCCATACGCCATCCGGCTTCGTTCTGTGGTCTGTTCGGCCACAGCCCCTCGCTCGGACTGGTCCCGCAGCGGGGACACAGTTTATTTGGCCGCGTCGCGCCTTTCGATATGTCCACGCCGGGTCCGATTGCACGGTCGGCACGCGATCTCGCGCTGGCCCTCGACGTGATCTCAGGCCCTGACGACGATCTGTTGCCTTCGCTCAAGGGAAGGCTTGCATTCCCGCGCCACGAGGCGCTGCGAGACTACCGCGTCCTCGTTCTCGACAGCCATCCTCTCGTTCCGACCGACGACGAAGTCTCCTCTGCGGTTGTTGAGTTCGGGCGGAGGCTTGCGTCAGCCGGCGCGAAGGTCGTCGACGGTGCGTCCATCGTGCCCCCGCTGGATGCGTCGACCGAAAACTACATGCGGCTCCTCGGAGCCGCGCTGAGCACCGGTCAGGACGACGCGACGCGGGCCAAGCTGTCGGCGCTCGACGGCAAACTGGGACGGGAGCCGGACATGCGGGGCAACTTTCTCCGCGGGGCCGTCTTCTCGCATTCCGAATGGCTGGATTCCCAGGAAAGGCGCATCGGGCTCCGGTGGCAGTGGAAGGACGTCTTCCGGGCCTATGACGCAGTCATCTGTCCTGCAGCGCCGATCACTGGTCTTACCCACGAGGAAGTGGACGCGGGTACCGTGAAGATCGATGGCGTCGACGTCAAAAACGACGACCTGATCGTATGGGCGTCGGTGGCGAAGTCCGCCGACCTACCTGCCACGGTGATCCCGTTCGCCACGTCGCGCGGCGGTCGTCCGATCGGCGTCCAGATCATCGGTCCGTTCATGGAGGACCTCACGGCCATAAGGCTCGGAGTTCTGGCAGGCGAGGGCGGTCTCGCTCCTTCGTATGCGAACGTGATCGCGCCTCCCTACGGCGTCGTCTGATCGCGCTTCAAGCGATCGATCATCCAGCCTCCGGGCGGACCGCGTAGGGGTGTTGTCGAGCTTCCATGAAATATTGGCCGCCGAACGACCGGCGAGGTCTTTACGTGAGGCTATCAATCAGCACCCTGAGAGCCGACGATACGTGTCGCCGGCTGCTGTAATAAAGATAAAGCTGACCAAGCGAGCACTCCCAGTCTGAAAGACACCTTACCAGACGGCCATTCTTAATGTGGTCGTCTGCGAGGTTCGCGAACACCAAAGCCAGCCCACCTCCGGCCAGTGCCGTTTCAATCATCAAGCTTTGGTCGTCCAAAGTAATCGGCCCGTTAATGGACACGCTCACGTGTTCGTCGCCCATTGCGAAGTCCCACGGAAATATAACTCCGCTAGGCAGCCGGTAGCGGATGCACTGGTGTTCCAGCAGGTCCTTTGGAGCTCGTGGAATACCGCGAACACTCAGGTATTCGGGCATTCCAACAACGGCGAAACTGAAGACCGATGTCATGCGAGCGGCGATCATGTCCGGTTGCAGGCTCTTGCCGAAGCGTATTCCGGCATCAAAGCCCTCGGCGACGATATCGACGAGCCGATCATCAGAAGAGAGATCGATTGAAAGCCCAGGATTTTCGGCGGTCAGCCTGGCGATCACAGGACTCAGGATAGTTTGCGCGACGGCGCGCGGCGCCGTGAGACGCAGCGAACCGGATGGCGAATCCCGGAAACGATTGAGGTCGTCAACTGCGCTCGCAATTTCGTTGAATGCTGGATTCAGCCTCTGGAAAAGCTGATGCCCAGGTTCGGTCAGAGACACAGCTCTTGTATGGCGGTTCAAAAGTCGAACGCCCAG
Organism: Rhizobium sp. BK313; assembly: GCF_014193655.1. Taxonomy (GTDB): domain Bacteria; phylum Pseudomonadota; class Alphaproteobacteria; order Rhizobiales; family Rhizobiaceae; genus Rhizobium. The sequence continues at coordinate 804,182 of NZ_JACHZQ010000001.1, forward strand.
GTCTTCCTCAAGCCCCTTGATGGAATGGCTGAGCGCCGAGCGCGTCACTCCCCGTTCGATAGCCGCGCGCTGGAAGCTGAGCTGAGAGGCGACAGAAACGAAAGCCAATAGGTCATTTATCCGATATCTCATGTTGAATTTCATTCAACACGAAGTCAAATTTGTCAAAATTGTCTCTACGGTGGTCGCCGACTATCCCTTTTCAAAGGAAATTGGAAAGGATGACGACATGCGAACAATTGAAATTGGTGAACGGACAGGACTCGATAGCTGGCGTCTCGTCGACCGCGAGGTTCCCCAGGCCGGGCGCGGCCAGGTGGCGATACGCGTCCACGCCGTGTCGCTGAATTTCCGCGACGTCCTTCTCGCAGATAGCACCTACGGATTTCCCGTGCGGGACTCTCGGGTAATCGCTGCTTCAGACGGCGCAGGCGAGATCATGGCAGTCGGCGAAGGCGTGACAAAGTGGATGGTCGGCGACCGGGTCGCCGGCAACTTCAATCAGAACTGGATCGGCGGCGCCCAGCCTGTCGATGCGTTCCATCATATGTTGAGTGGAGCGCGTGATGGGATGCTGGCGGAGACTGTCGTGCTGAACGAAGAGGGGGTCGTCGCGATCCCTGAACACCTCTCGTTCGAGGAAGCCGCCACGTTGCCGATCGCCGCGGTCACAGCGTGGAACAGCCTGTACGGACTAAAGCCACTTCAGGCAGGTCAAGCGGTGTTGACGCTTGGCACAGGTGGAGTTTCCATCTTCGTCGTCGCTGGTTGCGTACTTCTCGCGGACGGGAACACGCGGGTGATCGCCGACCAGATCCGGAGAGCGAAATGTGCCGCTCTGTTCGAGATCAATCCCGCAGTCCCGTACCCGGAGGACTACGAGGAGGCGTGGCCTAGGCCAGCCGCGAGACAGCGGCTGGCTACCTCCTGCCTCTCGTAACGTCCATCCCGGACATGCGCCAATACGATGCGATCTATCTTGGGTTTCCGATCTGGGGGATGACCGCGCCGCCGGTGATCCGCTCGTTCGTTCAGGCCTACGACCTGTCAGCCAAGGCGATGTATCCTTTCATTACCCATGGCGGATATGGGCTTGGCAACAGCGTCGATATCTTGACATCTCTCGCGCCTCGCGCCGAATTGAAGCCGGTTTTCTCGATGGAAGCGGATCAGGAACGGAGAACGCTCGAACAGGTTAGAGGCTGGTTGGGCGGCTAGGTGCCTTCGAAAGACCCTCGAAGGAGGACACGCGGAACTCCAGTGATCGGCAGAACGCGGAAGAAGGAGGCAGCATACGACATCAAGGCCACGCGGACGTCTCCCGACGATCACGACTTGAGCAGCAGGCTCCGCCCTGCGATTTTCTCCACCTGCGGGGTCCGGTTTGGAACATTGGACCGGCGCGGCGGTTCTTCTCACAAAGCCAAATGGAGAAGACGATGCCCGACTTTGAACACGACATTCAGAAAGTGTGGGACTTGGCCGACAAGATCGGTTTTTGCATGCTCACCACTCAGACAGGCACAGACCTCCGTGCCCGCCCAATGTCCGCCTACGCCGAACGACTGGAAAATGCTTTCTATTTTCTCACGGACGTTACAAGCCATAAGGACGACGAGATTGCACAGCATCCGAAGGTCTGCTTGGCTTTCGGCGACAGCAAGGGCCAGAAATATGTTTCCGTATCAGGTACGGCTGAGGTGCAAAACGATCGAGAGATGATTAGGGAACTCTGGGCGACCCCCGCGAAGGCATGGTGGGACGGCCCTGAAGACCCGTCGATCAGAGTATTGAAGGTCACGCCTTCCTTCGCTGAGTATTGGGATAGCCCAGGCACGGTTGTCAGCTATATCAAAATGGCTGCGGCCGCCCTGACGAGCGCCAAGCCCGACATGGGTGACAATGCCAAGGTTCATATGTAGCCCGAGGCTCGACAGTTATTGTTCGGCCACAGTCATGAGCGCAATTTTACCAACGGTCGCGCTCATAGCTCACCTTCGCTGTCGGCAAAATTGGCAGGCAGACGGGCCGACGACGCGTTCAGCGGCGAGACAAATCTATACCAAGGGCGACGAGCGCAGGATTGTCGGTTCCGGCCAAGCTTGCGGCGTTTGTACTGGCGCCCGAGACATTGGGCTGCAGCGCGATGGCGATCGGCAGCGCCGCGGCGCCGAGGGCTGGAAGCTCCGAGCTGTGCTCCGCCCGCATCAGGCGGGGCAGGGTATTGGCATGCCGATGGATCATTGCCGGCAGTAGCGGCGACGTCGCATCGATGAGGCGCTCGAGCAGTTCCGCCGGCAGACCGCCGCCGATGACGACGGTGTCGGGGTCGAACATCGCCTCGATGTTGCGGATGGCGATGCGCAGATATTGCGCAGCCTCTCGCAGCCAGGTCGTGAGTCGGGGATCGTCATCGAGCAGGCGCTCCACCAGCTCTTCAGCCGAAACCTCATCGGGCGTACGCGTCGGACCGCAGATCGTTTCCGCGGCTGCGTAGAAGGAGACATATTGCTCAAGGCATCCCCGGCTGCCGCAGGCGCAGAGCCGCCCGCCAGGCTTCACGATCAGGTGGCCGATTTCGCCGGCGCCGCCGAACGCGCCTCTATAGTGGTGTCCGTCCAGCACCAGGCCACCGCCGATGCCGAGGTTGAAGTGCAGATAGAAGAACGAGCGGACGGCGCGGCCGATCCCGTAGAGCCGTTCGCCGATGGCCGCAACGGTCGCATCGTTTTCGACGAATGTCTTGATCCCCGTCAGTTCCTCGAGGCGCGCCGTCAGCGGGAATTTCGTCCACTCGTCGCCCTCCTGTACCTTGTCGTACCAGAAGGTGCCATTTTCGACCGTGCCCGGTACGCTGCAGCCGACACCCCATATGTCTTCGCGCCGCACGTGCCCGGCAACAAGCAGCCGGGATGCGATGTCGCCAAGAACATCGGCGGTCGTCGCCGGGGCGCGTTCCTTGAGGCTATGGGTTTCGCTCGCCACCACGGCGCCGGTCAGATCGACAAGCAGGCCGGTGACGTGCTGATAGGCGAGGCTGAGGCCTATCGTGTAGCCGCCGCTCGGGTTGAGCGACAATTCTACGGCGGGCTGGCCACGCTGGCCCGCGCGCTTGCCCTGCTGCCGGATGAGGCCCGCCTCTTCAAGTTCTGCCGCGATGTTGGAGATAGCCTGGACCGTCAGGCCTATCGTCTGCGCCAGTTCGGTACGCGTGATCGGGCCGCTGCGCCGTACGGCGTCAAAGACGGCCCGGCGGTTGAGCGTGCGGGTTTGAAGGAGGTTCGTGCCAGGCAGCACGCCTTCACGGTCGAGGCGGAGATTCATGCGTTTATTCATACCATTGTGATCGCCTTTATCAAAAGTCTTTTAATTAAAAAGTGTTGTGTTATCTTTTCTGCGGCAATCATGCGAGCAGCGTGCCTGCCAGTGTCTCTGGGGTCGCGAAAGAGCCGGACATAACCGGCCGCCAGCACCGCGCTCCCAGCGTAATGAGGGTGAACGTAAAACTAGGATGAAATCAATGAAGACTGCCCGTAGACGCAGGTAAAGCCTGCTTCATCACCGCTGTCCGCGACTTAACCAGTGTTTCCCGGCGAAACGGCTGATGGATTATCTATGGTTGTATTTTGCCGATGTGAAAGTGGAGGGCCTGTTTTTACATGAGACGATATAATCAAATAATAACAATAAGATAAATAAATCTTGTTTCTAATCTGATTCATCATCACGGCGGAATGCGGCAAAAAATAAAATTGGGATGTTCAACTTGACAATGCAGATTCGCCGCTGCTAGCTATTAACTAAATAGTTATTTATCGGCATTGAGAGGCCACGTTGCGAGCGATGATCAGCATCGAGAATGTCTCAAAATCGTTCCCGACGAAGGGGGCCGGAACGTTTACGGCTCTGGACGGTGTGAGCATGCAGATCCGCGATCGCGAGTTCTTCACACTGCTTGGGCCGTCAGGATGTGGTAAAACAACACTTTTGCGAATTATAGCTGGTTTCGAGCTTCCAAGCTCCGGCACGGTGAGGATTGAAGGGGCTGACTCCTCCTACCTGCCGCCGCAGAGGCGACCGGTGAATACGGTTTTTCAGAGTTACGCGCTGTTCCCGCACATGACGGTCGCCGAGAACGTCGCTTTCGGGCTGCAGATGCAGAAGGTGGCAAGGCTGGAGCGGGAAGCCCGCGTTTCCGAGGCGTTGCGGCTCGTGCGTTTGGAAAGCTTGGCCTCGCGATTGCCGCGTCAGCTCTCCGGCGGTCAGCAGCAGCGCGTTGCGCTGGCTCGCGCCTTGGCGCCTCGCCCGAAGGTGCTGTTGCTGGATGAGCCGCTGAGCGCCCTTGACCTGAAGCTGCGCAAGGAGATGCAGAGCGAGCTGAAGCGACTGCAGCGGGAAACCGGCATCACGTTCATTCTGGTCACGCATGACCAGGAAGAGGCGCTCGCCATGTCCGACCATATCGCCGTGATGTCGGCGGGCCGCGTATTGCAGACCGGCGAACCGCGCGAAATCTACGACAATCCGAAGAGCCGCTTCGTTGCCGATTTCATCGGCGAATCCAATGTCCTGCCGGGCGCGATGGTCGGTCGCAGCAGCGATATCCTCGTTGCCGTGCGGCCGGAGAGGATCGCACTCTCGGCGCCGACAAACGGATTTCCCGGAAGGATCAGAGGAACGGTCACCTCGGTGACCTATCTCGGCCTCGATACGCTTTACGAAATCGTGCTCGAAAATGGCGATCGGCTGCGCAGCCGCTGCCGGCAGTCGGTCGCCGGTCTCGATGCCGGGCAGGCCGTAGTGCTCGATTGGCCGAGTGATGCCGAACGGCATCTGGCGAACTAGCGGGAGGGGCGGATGAATGCACACCGCACGCTAACGCTCGCCGCACCCGCCGTCCTGGTCATCGGCATTTTCATGGTCGTGCCGCTTCTGGTGGCCGTCGCCTATTCCTTCATGACGGCCAATCCCTATGGCGGCGTGGACATGCCGCTGACGCTGGACGCATATGTCCAGTTTCTCTTCCAGCGAGACTTCGACGACACGCTGCTCTTCTCGTGGAGCTATGTGATCATCATCCTGCGGTCGATCTATCTCGCGGGCCTGACGACGGCGATTTGCATGATCCTCGGCTTTCCGGTCGCATGGTATCTGGTCTGCCAGGGCGAAAACCGGCGTCGCACACTGCTTTTTCTGGTCACGCTGCCATTTTGGATCAATACGCTGATCAGAACCTATTGCTGGGTATTGATCCTGCGCGACGAAGGCTTGGCGAACGGCCTTCTCAAGGCTGCTGGTGTGATCTCGACGCCCTTGCCGCTGCTCTACAACGACGCCTCCATCCTGCTTGGGCTCGTCTATACCTTCCTGCCCTTCATGGTCCTGCCGATCTATTCGACGCTGGAGCGGATCGATCCGAGGTTGATCGAGGCGGCCTATGATCTTTACGCGAACCGCAGCGCTGTCTTCCGGCGCGTGATCTGGCCGCTTGCAAAGCCCGGTGCCCTGGTCGGCGCTAGCCTCGTCTTTGCGCCGTCGCTCGGCTCTTTTCTCGCGCCGGATCTTCTCGGCGGCGGCAAGAAGCTGCTGATCGGCAGTCTGGTGCAGATGCAGTTTACCTCGTCGCGCAATTGGCCATTCGGCGCGGCACTTTCGATCCTGGTGACGATCGCGGTTCTTTTCATCTTCGTCGTGCGCTCGACAAAAGCCGAGGAGGCACGGCTATGAGCGCGCGGCGGCCCTTCGACTGGCGCTACACGCCGGGTCTTGGTGCCTTTACGGCGGCCATACTCGCCTTTCTCTACCTGCCGCTGGTGATCCTCGTCGTCTACGCCTTCAACGCCAATCAGCTGGTGACCGTCTGGTCCGGCTTCAGCTTCCGCTGGTTTGCGGAAGTGGCCGCCAACGAGGATATCCGGCGCGCAGCCTTCAACAGCATCGTCATCGCCATAGCCGCGACAATCGCCTCCACAGTGATCGCGACGGCCGGGGCCATAGCCCTTGAGCGCGGTGACCTGAAGGGAGGGCGCAGCACGGTGACAGCACTGATCGCGCTCCCCCTCATTGTTCCGGAAATCATCGTCGCGATCATGACGCTGATCTTCTTTTCGGCCCTCGGCATGACCAACGGGCTCTTCAACCTGATGATCGCCCATACGGTCTTCTGTATTCCCTTCGCCCTGCTGCCCATCCAGGCAAGGCTGCGCGATTTGGGAACCAATCTCGAAGAAGCGGCGCGGGATCTCTATGCCAGCGAATGGCAGCTTTTCCGGCGCGTGACGTTTCCCCTGCTGCTGCCGGCGATCTTCGCCGGCGCCCTGATGGCCTTCGTCGTCTCTCTCGATGATTTTCTGATCAGCCTGATGGTCTCGGGCGCCGGATCGACCACCTTGCCGGTTTATGTCTACGGCATGATGCGCCTCGGTGTGACGCCGGAGGTCAACGCCATTTCCACGATCCTGCTCGGCATCTCGCTTGTGCTCGTCACCGGCGCGCTGCTGCTCGGGCGAAAGAGCCAAGGCAACGAATAACCAAAATGAAGAGGGTGAACATGAATATCGCAAAGAGGATGCTGGCAACGGCCAGCCTGCTTGCTATTGCCGTCCCCAACATCGCGCATGCGGGCGAGGGTGTTCTGCACATCTACAATTGGACGGACTATACCTCCGAGGAAATGGTCAAGAAGTTCGAGGCTGAGACCGGCATCAAGGTGACGATCGACACCTATGATTCCAACGAGACGGCGCTGGCAAAGATCAGCTCGGGTGCGGCCGGCTACGACGTTATGATCATCAGCAACGACTTCGTGCCGATCTTCGTGAAGCAGGGATTGTTCGAGAAGGTCGACGTGGCTTCCATGCCGAACTTCAAGAACCTCGATCCGAAGTGGCAGAAACGCTCGTGGGATCCGAAGGCGGAATATACCGTGCCGTGGGTTTGGGGGACGACATCCTATTCGGTCGACACCGCCGTCTATAAGGGCCCAACCGACAGCCTCAAGGCGCTGTTTGAGCCTTCCGACGACCTCAAGGGCAAGATCGGCATGTTCGGCTCGCCGTCGGAAGTCATGTCGCTCGCTCTGCTTTACCTCGGCAAGGACCAGTGCAACAGCAACCCGGCCGACCTCAAGGCATTGAACGCCCTGCTCGAAGCACAGAAGCCCTTCGTGAAGGTCTACAATTCCGATGGCACGACCGAACGGCAGGTGTCAGGCGAAACCGTGATGCACGAACAGTGGTCGGGAAAGGCGCTTGCCTCGCGCCTACAGAAGCCGACGGTCAAATACGTTTTCCCCAAGGAAGGCGTCGTCGGCTGGATGGACAACGTCGCGGTCCCGAAAGGCGCCCCTGATCTGGAGAATGCCAAAAAGTTTCTGAACTTCCTGATGGACCCGGAAAACATCGCCCTCCAGCAGAAATCGACCGGTTACCAGAGCGCCGTCACCGGCTCCGACAAGTTCCTGCCGAAGGAGACGGGCGAGTCGCCGGAGTTCAATCCGCCGAAGGATCTGAAGATCGTCTTTGCGCCTGCCTGCGAAGAGAAGGCAACCCGAGCCTATGACCGCATCTGGACGTCGCTCCGCCAGTGATCCGCCAATCAAGCGCAAGACGGCCTGAGGCGTGCAGCTTTCAGGCCATGAATCCGAGGACAGAACCATGAATGAAGCTGTTAAACCCGCCACGTTGAAACCCGCTGCCGCACCTGCGCCCCCGGAACATTTGCAGGCACTCAAGCCATTGACGCCGGACGAGATCAATACCGTCGTTGCGACCGTGAAGGCGGATCTGGAACTCGGCCCCGGCGTTCTGTTCGAAAACATCGATCTGCGCGAACCCACACCCGCCGAATACCGCGCCCACCTGGAAGGCATTTCGCTGCCGCGCGAGGCGCGCGTCAACGTCAACCATCTTGAGGTCCACGGCGTCTGGCAGCTCATTGTTTCGATAGCCGACAAGACGATCATCCGCCGCAAGCATTTCCCGACGGCACGCGCAGGCTTCATGGTCGAGCAGATGCTGAGCGTCGAAGTCAACGTCAAGAACGATCCGCGCTTTATCGAAGCCTGCCGCAAGCGCGGCATCACGGAAATGACCGGCGTCATCGTCGATTCTTGGTCGGGCGGCAATTTCAGCCACGAGGACGAGGAGGGCAGGCTGATTTCCCACACCTTCTCCTGGCTGCGCGTCCATGAGTTCGGCAACTACTATGCCCATCCGATCGAAGGGCTGAATGCGGTCATCGACGTAAAGACCGGCGAGGTGCTGCGCGTCGACGATTATCCCGATCATCCGCCCATCCCGATGACGCGATACGACTACGATCCGGACTTCCTGCCGCCGCCGGACGCGCCCTTGAAGCCGCTCGACGTCGTTCAGCCGGATGGTGTGAGCTTCACGATCAAGGACCACGCGATCTCCTGGGACAAGTGGACGCTCGCCATCGGCTTTACGCCGCGCGAGGGCCTTGTTCTCCACGATATCCGCTATGACGGCCGTTCGGTCGTGCGTCGTGCTGCCGTGGCCGAACTCGTCGTTCCCTATGGATCGCCGCTCTACGGCCACGCCCGGCAGAACATCTTCGATGTCGGGGAATACGGCTTCGGCAAGCTCACCAACTCGCTTCGCCTCGGCTGCGATTGCCTCGGCCAGATCCAGTATCTCGACGCCCATGTTAACGGACTGCAAGGCGAGGTGGTGACTATCGAGAAGGCTGTCTGCATCCATGAGGAAGACGCAGGCATCCTCTGGAAACACTGGGATTTCCGCACCGGACGAACGGTGCTGCACCGCGGACGCAAGTTGGTCATTTCCAGCATTTGCACGGTCGGCAACTATGAATATGCCCAATACTGGTATCTCGATCAGGCCGGCGAGATCGAATTCGAGATGAAGGCGACCGGCATCGTCAATACCAATGCCTGCCACCCGGGGAAGCCGGACAAATATTCGACGGAAATCCAGCCCGGGCTTGGCGCCCCAATCCACCAGCACATCTTCTGTGCCCGCCTCGACATGGCGGTAGATGGCAGCGGCAACAGCGTCGTCGAAACCAACTCCTACATGGAACCCTATAGCGACAGCAATCCGTACGGCAACGCCTTCCACGCCGTCGACACGGTGCTGAAAACCGAGCTTCAGGCAGCGCGCCGGGCCGATCTTGCCACCCATCGCAGCTGGAAGGTCATCAATCCGAACAGGCTGAACCACGTCGACAAGCCTGTCGCCTATAAGCTTCATACACCGAACTGCGTCACGCCGATGATCCAGGAAGACGGCCCTTCCGGCATCCGCTCCAATTTCATCCGCAATCACATCTGGGTCACGCCGTTCAACGAGAACGAACGCTATCCGGCGGGCGAGTTCGTCGCCAATTCGGACGGCAGCGATGGTTTGGCCGAGCTCGTCAAGCAGGACCGGAACGTCGAAAACACCGACATCGTGCTCTGGCACTCATTTGGCCTGCACCATGTCGTCCGGGCGGAGGACTTTCCAGTACAGCCCTGCATTTCCTGCGGCTTCTCGCTGGCGCCGGCCGGCTTCTTCGAGGTCAATCCCTCAAACAATCTGCCGCCCGTCGTCAACAAGGCGAGTGTGCTGGCGGGACAAGACAAGGGAAGCTGCTGCTGATTGCGGCGGAACGACCGGCGGCATCCCGCCGCCGGTCCTTTGATGATGAAGCTTTGGACAAGCGCATGGCCCTGGCAATGACAAGACGGGATATCAGCGGCGTTGCTGGCGATTGCGGCATGCTGGCGCTTGGTCTTGCGGCCTGGCTCGCCCTTTATTGTGCGCCGCCGGCAATCCGCGATGCCATCTGTCGGTCAGACGGTGCAGCCGTCGCTGGTCCTCTGGATTTGGGAGGGCTCGTCCTCTCCTGGTTGGGAATGATGGTCGCGATGGCGGCACCTGCGGCCCTCCTGTCGCGCAGATTGAACCGCGCGTCGTCTTTCCGGAGCGCCAGGACAGCCGCTCCTTCGGTTGCAATGCTTTTTGCCGCGGCAGTGACTGGGGCGCTCGGCGAATGGTTGCTCCAGCCACTGGGTTTGGTCGATGGAGACGGGCGGTTCGAAGCCCCGCTCTTTGCGCCCGCCATGCTCGCGGCCGCTGCCTTGATACTGATTCGCACCCGCCTTTGGATGGGTAGGCAAGCGCTCTGCCACGCCGCCTGCTGCATCGCCATGGTTCTGCTGCAGTTCGCCGGAGGCGTCACGAACGTGCTCTGGATGGCGGCGATTGCCGGGTGGATGGCGTTAGAGAGCTTCGTCCCGTGGCGGCGCGAATTTGCGGTGCTGAGCGGCCTGACGCTCTGCTTCGCCGCCAGTTTTTCCCTGCTGCAAGAAAGCGGCTGACGTTTCTTTGACTTCAATGCCTGCCTGCTAAACAAGAGGAGATTTAGATGGGCTTCCTTTCCTACAATCCGACCGACGGTCGATTGATCGCCAGCTACGAAGAGCACACCGACAGCGAGGTCGAACAGATCCTTCAGCGGTCCCATGATGCCTGGAAGCAATGGTCGGCGCGGCCACTTTCCGAACGCGCGGCGTTTCTGAACCGCCTTGCGGACCTTCTCGAAACGCGTGTCGATGAATATGCGGCACTGAGCGTTTCCGAGATGGGCAAGCCTTTCGCCGAGGCTCAGGGCGAGATCAAGAAATCGGCCTTCGGCGCCCGGCATTTCGCTGGCGACGGCCTGGCCTACGTCGCCGACGAGCTGATCCCCGGCACACCGGCGAAGATCGTCTATCAGTCGATCGGCCCGATCTTCGGTGTCATGCCGTGGAACCTTCCCTTCTGGCAGGTCCTGCGCTTCTTCATACCGGCCGCCCTCATCGGCAACACCGTCATCGTCAAGCATGCCGAAACGGTTCAGGGATCGGCAGCGGCAATCGAGAAGCTCATCCTCGACGCCGGTGCGCCCGACGGGCTTTATTCCAATCTCGTAATCGATCGCAAACGCGCTCCGGCCGTGATCGCGGATCCGCGCATCGCGGCCGTCACCGTCACCGGCAGCACGGCAGCGGGCAGGGCGGTCGCAGAGCAGGCGGGTTCGCTCGGCAAGAAGGTGGTACTGGAACTTGGCGGTTCGGATCCGTTCGTCGTGTTCGACGATGCCGATTTCGACAAGGCAGTGCAGATGGCCGTAGTCTCGCGCTATTCGAACAATGCGCAAAGCTGCATCGCCGCCAAGCGGATTTTTGTTCACGCGCCGATTGCCGAACGCTTCACCGCCGCCTTCGTCGATGCAGTCAAACGCATCCCGGTCGGCGATCCGATGAAGGCCGAGACGAAACTCGGTCCGCTGGCCCGCGCGGATATCCGCGACAATGTCCAGCGGCAGGTGGACGACGCGGTAAAAGCCGGAGCGCGTGTCCTGACCGGCGGCAAGCAGATTGCCGGGCCCGGCTACTTCTACGAGCCGACCGTCATTGCGGGATTACCGCGCGAGGCTGCAGTCGCGCGTGAGGAGTTTTTCGGACCTGTCGCAATGCTCTTCACCTTCAAGGACGAAGACGAGGCGGTCGCCTTGGCGAACGACACCGAATATGGCCTCGGCGCTGCGGTCTGGAGCACTAACCCTGAGCGCGCCGAACGCGTCGCCTCGCGCATCGAAGCCGGTGCCGTCTTCATCAACGACTTCGTACGCTCCGATCCACGCGCCCCATTCGGCGGCGTCAAGGGTTCAGGGTTCGGCCGCGAGCTTGGTGGGCTCGGCGCTCGGGAGCTCGCAAACGCCAAGCTCGTCTGGAAAGGCGCCTGAATAAAACGAAGAGGCCAGCGGGATCATCCGGCTGGCCTCTGATCTTCAACATTCTCGTTTCGTTATTCGTTTGCGGCGGTGAGTGCTGCGCGCGCAAGAAACAGCGCACCCTCCACCGGCGAAACGCTGAGAACATGGACCGCAAGCTGCGGATGGTGCCAGCCAAGCGCAACCTTGAACGCATCGAGCAGCCGGGTCTGCTTGACGATCACGCTGCCCGCAACGACCACGTCGCTGCCGGCTGCGCCGCGATTTCTGAGCTGGCCGACAAGGGCGGCAAGATGGCCGGCACCCTCTGAGATGACATCTGCGGCAAGGCGCGACCCACGATCCGCAGCATCGAAGACCGCCGCGCAGTGTGGCGCCCAGTTCTCGGCCGTCGGATAGTCATTGACCTTCCGGGTCAGCCGTTCTGCATCCTCGACTCTGAAGTCCGCAATCAGGGCGGCCAGCAATCCGTCGTCCGGCTTGCCTTCGTCGTTTGCCTTGAGCGCGGCGCGCGCCGCTTCGCGCACTAGCGCTGCCGCGCCGCCTTCGTCGCCAATCACGCATCCCCAGCCCCCTGCAGACATCGGCTGCCCTGACGCATTGGTTCCAACGGCGATCGCACCTGTTCCGGCAATGACCCCGATGCCCTGCTTGAATCCGGCAGCCGGTACGATGAGCGCCGCATCGTTGACGGCACGAACACGATAACCGCGCTCAAGCAGTGCCGCTTCGAGGTCACGTCCGGTATCAGGATTATTGATGCCCTGCGCACCGAAGGCTATCGATGCTATCGAAATACCGGCGGGCAGATTGGCCTTCAGGCGTGCCGCCAGCCAGGCGGCGCCGTGCGATGCAGGCTCCGCATCCCAATCCTGGCTCGAGATCACCGTGTCGAGGATGCGTTCCCCGTTCAGCGTCTCGACGACCAGGTGCGTCTTGGTTCCGCCGACATCAAGCGCAACGAGGCATTCGCTTTTGCTCATCGTCAGGCCACCTTGGTGTCGTTGTGGTGGAAGACGAAGGCGTCGGGATCGAGCCCCCGGGCGATGGCAGTCTCGACCGCAATGGTCTGCATGATGACGGCCTCCAAAATCGGCCGCTGGGTCGCGCTCACCCGCGGCAACGGGATATAGGTCAGCCAATCGTTTTCCGCTGCCTGCACGGGACCTGCAAGGATCGTGTGATGGCCAGCCTTTGCCAGCGTCGACGCCAATTCTGCCTCCCGCTCGTCCCCGAAGAGAATATGCACGCCCTTTCCGGCGGATTCCATTGCACCGTGCAGATATTGCCGGGTCGACATGCCGGTCGACGGGATGCGGGCAATCTCGCGCAGTAGCAGCGCACCGACCTCGGCCGAACCGGCCGATGAGGCGATCCCGGCGCAGTCGACATAGGTCGCGTTCTTCATACGGGAGAGGATTTCGCCGATCTGTGACGCGAGCTGTTTTTCAAGCTGGCGGAAATTGGCCGGGATCTGCGCCCAGGACGGGTCGACCACGCTGCCATCCCAGGCCTCGGCGATCATTCCAAGGGCCGCGATCGTTGCCGTGTAGCCGATCGTCGAGGCATAGCTGTCGGGGATCGCGCCGAGCGAGACGTTGGTCGACGAGGCGGCGGCGACCGGCGAATCCTTGGCGTTGACGACGGACATGCGGAGGCTGCGGTCGATCGAGTTGAGCACGGCAAGAGTTTCGGTGCTCTTGCCGCTCTGCGAGACAGCGATCACCGGGTGGCTGGAGGCCGGGAAGGGGACGGGATATTCACCGCCATTGAGACGCCAGGAATGCACGCCGCGCGACCGCAATTCCCAGACGGCGGCCGAGCTTGCTCCAAAGCTTGCGCCGATCCCCATGAAAATCGGGCCTGGACCTTTCAGTGCCTCGGAAATATTGCGAACTTCGTTGCCGATTTCGGCAATCGCCTTCTCCAGCGCATTGGCCTGGGAGGCGCGCGCGTCGGCAAGCGAAATATAACCTTTGACCATTCCGGTCTTCTCCTTGGTCCTGAAATTATGTGCCGGCGTCATGAGCCACCGGCCGCCGTCCGATTATCCGTGCGGTATCAGCCGCCCGTTTTCGCGGTGCGTGAAAAGGATGTCCGCAGGCGGTAACGGTCGCCTGCGTAGCGGATCGTCGATGCCATGACCGGACGCCCGTTGCTGTCCTCGACGAGCTGGCGCATCGCAAGGATCGGCATGCCCTGCTCGATGCCGAGATGCCGTGCAAGCGTCTTATCGGCAGCATGTGCTTCGATGGTCGACTCGGCTCGGGCAAGGTCGAACCCTGCGCCGGTCAACAGGCGGAACAACGAGGCCGTCTTGAAATCGATCGCGGACATGTCGATTCCCCGGATCGCAGGGAAGAATGACATATCGACCGCAACCGGTACGCCATCCAGCATTCGTATGCGGTCGAGATGAAAAATGGGCCCGCCGGGCGCAATGCCGAGCTCTTCCGCCTCATCGAGGCTTGCCGGCGCTTCTTCAGCCCGCAATACCTGCGATGACGGCGCAAGGCCAAGACGAGCTGCGGTCTCGCTGAAGGATTCTAGTGTCTGCGGAAATTCCTGATGCGCTTCCGTTGCCACATACCAGCCACGTCCATGTGACGACACCAGCACGCCATCGGTCACCAGGCTCTGCAGTGCACGGCGCAGCGTAACACGGCTGATCGAAAGCCGCGTCAGCAAATCGCGTTCCGGCGGCAGCCTGCTGCCCGAGGCGAGCTTACCCGCGGCAATCTCCCTCGTGATCGCCTTCGCGGCCTGCTGCCACAAGGGTTCGGGAGAATCCGACTGCAGGGGTGCCGGCTGGCCCTCAATTCCGATCATTAGCCCACCGCAACCTTTTCCCACTGCTTGGTCTCCATGGACCGGTAGCACGCGTCGATGATCCTGTTGACGATCACCCCATCTTCATAGGTTTCCGAAGGCGTCTTTCCGCCCGCGAGGCAATCAACGAAATGCCGCATCTGCTGCGAAAAGCCATAGGCGCGTGTTTCCTCGGGCACCGGATAAACCCAACCGGTTTCCGCATCCGCCTTCTCGACGGTGTAGCCCACCGGTTTGCCCACAAAGCCCCAGACCGGTCCCACCGAACTGTCCGTCACGATGCGGCCTTCCGAGCCCACCAGCTCGTGGCGCAGCTGCATGCCACCTTTTTCGATCCAGGAGGATTCGATGGTTGCCAACTGTCCGCCGGCAAACTTCAGGAGGGCGATTGCGGCATCTTCGCCGGTCGTCTTGTCGCCATGCACCATCGTCGAACCCCAGGCCATGACTTCGGTTACAGGATTGTCCTTGCCGAAGAAATGCCGTGCTGATTCTACTGTGTGGCATCCCATGTCAAGCAGCGCGCCGCCGCCGGCCGTTTCAGCATCCCAGAAATGCGGGGCATGCGGACCCGAATGAGCCTCGCGGGCACGCATGGTCAAAAGCTTGCCGATGCCGCCGGCTTTCACCATCTCATAGGCCTTGGCGATGTTCGGAGAAAAGACGGAGCTCTCGGCATACCCATGCCAGATGCCTGCTTCGATCACCACCTTGAGCATTTCGGCGGCTTCTGCCTCGGTGCGTGCAAGCGGCTTGGTGCAGACCACCGCCTTCCCGTGTTTCGCAGCAATTTTCGTCGCTTCGAGATGAACCTCGTTCGGAAGCGCGATGATCACTAGGTCGACGGAAGCCTCGGCGCAGAGCGCATCCATCGTCTCATGCGCGGTCACATGCCACTTCTGCGCAAACTCCTTGGCGCGAGTGCCGCTGCGCGAATAGCATGATCGCAACTCTGCATTGCGAACATCAAGCAAGGCGTCGGCATAACACTCTCCGATGAATCCCGATCCCAGCAGTCCGACGCCGATCATGTTCTGCTCCTCCATCTACCCTTGATGGCCCCGCCACCCTTCCAATTCGAATACCACATAAGACAAAAATGGGAAACAAAAAATATAACTTGTCACAACTTGTATTGAGAGGTATTGTCCATCATCAATCGCCGGACGGCAATATAAGGAGCCGGCATGGGAGCAGTTTCAAGCGACGAGAATGGGAGATTATCAAATGCTTTCAAAGCATGCATTGCTCAATAGTGCCTTTGCATCGATGGCCGTCCTGCTGGTAGCCGGTAGTGCCTTCGCTGAAGATGTGACCATCAAGCTGGGCAGCTGGCGAACCGAAGACATCGCCGTCTGGCAAGACAAGATCATACCTGCCTTTGAAGCCAAGAATCCCGGTATCAAGGTCGAGTTCGCTCCGGTGAACACCAATGAATACAATGCTGCGATGCAATCTCAAATTGAAGCCGGTGCCGGCCCGGATCTCCTGACCTGCCGCCCCTTCGACGTTAATCGCGAATGGATTGGTCGCGGTTATTTCGATTCGCTGGCGAATTTTGACCCCATCAAGACCTTCGATGAGACGTCCAAGGCGGCTTGGACGGACGCCAAGGGAACGCCATACTGCTTGCCGGTCGCCGCCGTACTCGCCGGCTTCTATTATAATGTCGATATCTTCAAGGAATTGGGGCTCGATGTGCCCAAGACGGCCGACGAGTTCATCAAGGTGCTGCAGAAGATCAAGGATAGCGGCAAATACCAGCCGCTTGCCTATGGCTCCGCGGAGTCCTGGCAGCTCGCCTATAACGGCCTCTACAATATTGGTCCGTCCTACTGGAACGGCGAGGAAGGCCGCCAGGGCCTGATCGACGGCACCAAGAAGCTGACGGATCCGGAATTCGTCGAAGCCTTCAAGGCCTTTGCGGCCTGGAAGCCGTTCCTGCCTGCAGGCCAGGCGAGCCTGCAGTATGCCGATATGACGCAGCTCTTTACGATCGGCCGCGCAGCGATCCTTCCGGACGGCTCCTGGGACATCAATCAGGTGACTGCCACCGGTCTGAACGTCGGCGTCTTCGCTCCGCCCGCCGCAAAGGAAGGCGGCCAGCGCTACCTGCAGGAAATGCCGGACATGGCGATTGGCATCAATGCGGCGAGCAAGCACAAGGATGCGGCAAAGACCTTCCTCTCCTGGCTCGCGACACCCGAATTCCAGGAACTTTACGTCAATGCCGCTCCTGGCTTCTTCGCCATGAGCAAGACGCCGGTCACCTACAACAATGAGTTGGCGCAGAAATTCGCCGATCTGAAAAAGGGCGCAAAGCTGACGCCGCGCCTTGCGCTTGACCGTCTGAGCGCCGGCAACCCGCCGCTCGACGACGAGATCTGGCGCGTGCTGCAGACGATGATGATCGGCGACGACGTCACCCCGGAAAAAGCGACGGCCGAGCTTCAGGCAGGCCTTGCGTCCTGGTACGCACCGCAGAAAAAGTAAGCAAGAGCGCCTCGCGTGCGGGTTATCATCACGCGCGAGGCTCCCGATACCCGCCGGCGTTTTACCGGCGACGAGACCACGGAGATACCGGGTGACACGTCCTGCGACGGCTCGTTGGAGCCTCTTCCTCTTTGTGCTGCCTGCGCTCGCAATCTATCTCGCATTCGCTGTCCTACCGCTTGCCGCCTCGATCGTCATGAGCTTCTTCGACACCGACGGTCCCGGCGGCCGCGCCTTCGTCGGCCTGGCGAACTACTACTATCTCTTCACCCATCCCGTCACGAGCGCGCGCTTCTGGAATGCGCTCCTGAACAATGTCGAATATTTCATCATCCATCTGGTCGTCGAAGTGCCGGTCGGGCTGTTGATGGCTGGGCTTCTGACGTCCGGTCTCCTCAAGCGCTCCGAGGGCATCTACCGCACGCTGCTCTTCGTTCCGGCAACGCTTTCAGTCGTCATCGTCGGCTTCATCTGGCGCCTGATCATCAATCCGCTCTGGGGCCTCGTCGCTTTTCCGCTGCTTGGTAATGAACTGACAGCATTGCCGACGATCTCGCTCATGTCCGTCTGGCAGTATGTCGGCATCCCCATGCTTTTTCTCTACAGCGCGCTTCTTTCCGTTCCAGACGACGTCGTCGAGGCGGCACGTATCGACGGTGCCGGAAACTGGCGGATATTCTGGGCGATCAAGTTCCCGCTGATCGCACCGCAATTCGGCCTGATCGTCATCCTCACCTATATCTGGACCTTCAACGGGTTTGATCTGGTCTTCGCGCTGAACGGAGCGGCACCTGGCCCGAACTATAGCACTGACATTCTCGGAACTCTCTTCTACCGCACGTTCTTCGGCTCCAGCGGCCAGGTGGCGGATCTCGACCTCGGCGCCACAGTGGCAACCGTAATTTTCGTCATCATTCTTTTCGTGACGGCCGCATACTTCTGGCTCGTCCAACGCCGCCTGCAGGCGCATCAGATCTGAGGGGGCAACAGATGTCATCATCCAACGAAGTCAGCTCCACCTTCTACGGCACCAGCCGCCAGGCCATGCCGCTCGACCGCATCATCGTCCATGCTCTGCTAATCTTTTTCGTGCTCCTGGCGCTCGGGCCGATCTGCATCGTCATTCTGAACTCCTTCAAGACGACGCCCGCGATCTTTGGCGGCCCCTTCGACCTGCCGACGGTCAAGACCTTTAGTGTCGACGGCTACATCCGCGTCTTTACGCGCGGCAACTTTTTTCTGAATTACCGCAACAGCCTGATCGTCACGGTCTCGACGATCGTGCTGACGGTGGTCTTCTCTGCGCTGGCCGCTTATGGCCTCACCGAATACCGGCTGAAGATAACGCCGGTGATCGCCGGCCTCTTCGTGGTCGGCATCATGCTGCCGATCCGCCTCGGCACTGTTCCGATCCTCGAGATCATGATCGCCTGGCAGCTCGTCGATACGCTGACGTCACTGATCCTCGTGTACACCGCAATGAGCGTGCCGATCGCGGTGACACTGATGATGGCCTATTTCCGCACGGTGCCGACCGAGATCAAGGAGGCGGCACGGATGGACGGGGCAGGCGAGTTCCGCACCTTCCTTATCGTGCTGCCTGTGGTGAAGCCGGGTCTCGCCGCTGTCGCGACCCTGACGATGCTACCAGTCTGGAACGACCTCTGGTTCCCGCTGATTCTGGCGCCCAGCAAGAACAACCAGACAGTCACCCTCGGCGTCCAACAATTCGTCGGACAGTTTCTCAGCGATTATCCGGCCCTTCTCGCCGCATTGACGCTTGGCGTGGTGCCGCTTGTTGTCCTCTACGTGCTTTTCTCGCGCCAATTTATCCGAGGTTTAAGCCAAGGTGTTGGTAAGTGACACCTTTGGAAAGATGATCCTCCGAGGTAGCATCGCCTTAACATTTTCGCTGGTAGTCGTCGGCATGAGCACGCCCCGACCGACCGATATCACGACGCATCGTTACAAACGCCACCGTTTTCCTGCCGAGATCATCGCCCATGTGGTTTGGCTCTACTTCCGCTTTCCGCTGAGCCTACGGCGGCCCTCGTTAGAACACAGTTGCCGTATAAATCGGTCGCATCGAAGTTGCTTGTTGAGCTTTGTTTTGCGCCCCTGGCGTTCGAGCCAATCTTTCCTCTCAAAATCGATCACTTGCCGTCGGCTTTTCGCCGGGCGGCTAAACTCTATGCGATTGAAAGGAAATCGTCATGAACGACGGAGTAGTAAAATTCTTCAATACCGATAAGGGCTTTGGCTTTATCCAGCCAAGCGATGGATCCGCAGACGTGTTCGTTCACATCTCCGCCATTGAGCGCTCTGGCATGACCCTCCTTAGGGAAGGCCAGAAGGTCAGTTTCGATATCGTGCGGGATAGCCGTACGGGCAAGAACGCCGCGGAAAATCTCAATATCGCCTAACTGCCTAGACCGCTTCACGTCTTTGACCACGGATGTACTGGCAATGACCATCGAAGCGACTTGGGCAGTCGGGTTTACAAAGCTTTTCATTAATACCTATCGAAAGAAATTTCATGAAAAAGACCGATGCTGAACAGCTCCAAAAAAGAGCAGATCGCCAAGTGAAGAATACTAGCGGGGGAGGCCATCTTGGCGGAACCAACTTCGGCCAAGCTTACGACGCCAAGACGTCGTCATCGAAATCCAAGGGCGATAGAGTCCGCAGGAATGGCGGCAAAAACTAAGGCTTCCACTTCAAGAAAAAACTAAGGCTTCCTCTTCAAGAAAAGAGACCTTGTGGATCCGGCCACAGTCATGCGCTGGACCCACAAGACGCCTCCCAACCATCCATGAGCTTCCGGCGCTTCGCCAGCGCACATCACCACCAAATTTCCCAGGATTGCATTGAAATAGAGAGGCCGGCTCGTATTGGAGTCGGTGACGGAACTGTGGTTTCCGGCCATCGGATGTCAAAGCCACAAGTTGTGGGCGCAATCTGTTCGGGGATAAAATAGGCCGATTGCCTGCCGACTAAGAGTCAGCGGCTCTACTTCTAGACACGGTCTATAGATCGCTTTTATTCGAAGCGGGATCGGAGTTATAAAATTTGCAGAGGAAAAATGGGAGGAGCGGCGATGATGCGCGCTAATCCGTCAACTCATCATCCTTGCCTATTGGGCATATTCCGTCGCTTGAGTCGGCGCTTGCCTAATGCCTTTTATGCCCGCCACCTTCCATGATGCTGAAGACGAAAATGGCTGCAAGAACCAGGATCAGCGTGTAGTCGAAGGGGGTCAGCAGATGCAGCAGTTCCATGTTATTTCTCCTCCCAGAGAACATGAACCAGAACAATCTGCAGTATGTGCTTTTGTTCGGTGTATGCCAAGATTTTTACATCCTGCGGTGCAATAACATTGTTGTGCGGGGCACAAAACAAGTCCTTGTTCGCAAAGGCAATATCGGCTTGAATGGCGAGGACCTGGTTTTTTGGGAACCATCCGGTTGCCGCCGGCATTCTATTGTCAATAAATTTTGTAGAGTATATTGCTGTGCCCTTAGGGCATGCGCGGTTGACGGCGGCGAGGTATGCCTCCCAATCGATCCGTCGGGAAGGATTTGGCGATGACCACTCATTTTCACGATCAATCGCGTGATCGTCCAGTCATCGCAATCATCGGCGGCGGCGTCTCCGGAACGGCGGTTGCCTTTCACCTCATGCAATACAAGCCGCTGCAGCCCGGTCAGCTTTTCATTTTCGAACCGCGCGCACGGTTGGGGGCAGGGCTGGCCTATGATACCCAGGATCCCGCGCACCGCATCAATGTGCCGGCGGCGAAGATGAGCCTGCTGCCCGACGATCTCGAACATTTCCAGCGTTGGCTTGAAGAAGGCAATGTATTGGCGGGCGACCAGACGGCTGTCGCGGCGAATGGCAGCCTGTTTCCGCGGCGCGGGGTTTTTGGTCGCTATGTTAACACTATGGTGCAGCCTTTCGTCGACAGCGGTGCCGTCACCCACGTTGCCGAGAGAGCGGAGGATGTCCAGCGTCTGGACGGCCACTGGGTGATCACTGGCGAGGCAGGGCGGCGCGTGGAGGCGGATATCCTCGTCATTGCCACAAGCCATCCGTCGCCCCAGCCGCCGCAGCCGCTACAAAATGCGCTTACCGGCCATCCGCGTTTTGTCGCGGACCCGACGCGGCCAGATGCGCTCGATGCCGTCCGCGCCGACGACCGAGTGCTTGTTGTTGGTAACGGCCTGACCTCTGCCGACGTCATCGCTTCCCTCAACCTGCGTGGTCATAAGGGACCGATCACAGCTATTTCCCGGCGCGGTCTGCGGTCGCGTGGTCATGCGCCCGTGAAGCAGGAGTTGTTCGGCGATTTCGTCAGTCACCCGTCACGGACTGCGCTCGACCTTCTACGGCACGTGCGCGCCGCCATTCGCGAAGCGGAAGGCGAGGGGCGGAGTTGGCATGCAGTCATCGATCAGGTACGCGCCCAGGGTCAGGATCTATGGCGGGCGATGCCGATCAACGAGCGACGGCGTGTGGTGCGGCATTTGCGGCCCTTCTGGGATGTACACCGCTTTCGCGTTGCGCCGCAGGTGGAGGCGGTCAGCGAGGAGGCGATCAGCGCAGGCAGGCTGGAGGTGCTCGCGGCTTCCGTCGCCTCTGTAAAGGTCAAGGACGGGATGATCGGCTGCACGCTTCGCCTCAGTCGTTCCGGCAAGAGCCTCGATCGCCAATTCGATGCTGTGGTGGTGACGACAGGGCCGGGCCATCGCGGGATTCTAGACTCGCAAAGCTGGATCGGCGAGCTTGCAGACGCGGGCTATCTCGCCATCGATGACGCAGGGCTCGGCCTTGCCTGCAACACGGCATCGCTGGCACTCGGCGCCGACGGTAAGGCGGCACCATCACTGTTCATTTCCGGGCCGTTGGCACGAGGCACCTTCGGCGAACTTATGGGCTTGCCCGAAGTGGTCGAGCATGCCGTCTTCGTCGCCGAGCAGGTGGCATCGGCAGTTGCCGACTACACCAAGCGCGCGCATGACAAGCCAAAAGTCGATAGCAGCATGGCGTAAAGGTATAAAAAACTGCAAAATCGTGGCTTGGGCGATACATTTGCCCAAATTTACTCATATAAACTATACAATTTGTGAGTTATTGTATTGTTCGTATGAGGCGACGGCGTTAGTTCCGTGGTCAATGGCGACAAGGCCGGCCGGTTGAGTCTTGATCGAACGTGCCGGGCTCCCAACAATCGATTTTGCAGTAAAGCGGACAGCGATGCTCACGAAAAAAGGAAAATACGGGTTGAAGGCGCTGGTGGACTTGGCGCGCCTCGCGCCGGGCGAGACTGCGTTCATCAACGACATTGCATCACGCAACAATATCCCGAAGAAATTCCTCGACACCATCCTTTTGGAACTGCGCAACGCCGGCGTGCTGCGCTCGAAGAAGGGACCGGGCGGCGGCTATTCGCTGTCGCGTCCCGCCTCCGACATCCGCATCGGTCATGTTATCCGTACGCTCGACGGTCCGCTTGCGCCGATCCGGTGCGCCAGCCGCACGGCGTATGAAGCCTGTGATGACTGCGCCGATCCGGAGCGCTGTCATGTGCGCCGTTCAATGACGGAAGTTCGAGATGCGATCGCTGCCATTCTCGACAATATGACGCTGGAACAGTTCGTCGCGGGAGGCGGGCCGGGAATCGAGATCGAAGAACAGGAAAATTATCGCGCTTCGAATATCGGCTGAGCTATCTGTCTGATCGTTTGGACTTCGCCGCCGGCCTCAGGCCGGCGGTTTGTTTTTATAAAGTCCAGTTCTTCGGCGGCGACACGCCGTTGAGATGATAATTGCCGACGATATGATATTTCCAGCGGACCGGGTCGTGCAGCGTGTGGGTGCGGGCGTTGCGCCAATGGCGGTCGAGATTGAGACCGATGCGCGTGGAAGAGGTGCCGGCGAGCTCGAACAGCGTGTTCGAGGCTTCAATGGCAATTTCCGTCGTTAGGGTTTTCGCGGCCGCCACGGCAAGCGTGGCGTCGATCACATGGTCTTCCGTTGGATTGATTTGAGCGACATCGATCTTCTTGCCGGCGCGTTCAAGCATAGCGGCGGCTGCCTCGATCCGGATGGCGATCTGGCCGATCCTGGCGATGGTCAGCGGGTCATCCGCCGCGCGCTCGACGCCGCTGTCCATCCAGGGGCGGGTGCTAGTCTTCACAAACTCCACCGTCTCGGCAAAGGCGGCTCGGGCAATGCCGAGATCGATGCCGGCATGGATGATTTGACCCACGGAACCGATGGTCGTCGCCCGCTCAAAGCCTTTGTGATGGGAGACGACGGCGTCGGCGTTGACGTAGACATTGTGCAGGATGGTTGTGCCGCTGCCGGATGTGCGCTGACCGAAACCGTCCCAGTCATCGATGACCTGGATGCCTTCGGTGCCGCGTGGGACGAGAGACATTGTGAGTTCGTCGCGTGCGTTCAGCGCAAAAATGGCGATCCAGTCGGCGAAAAGCACGCCGGTGGAATAGAATTTGCGGCCATTGACGCGATAGCCAAGTCCGTCCGGTGTCAGGCGCGTGTTGTATTGACCGGCCGTTCTGGTGCCGAGTTCTGAGAATGCATTGCCGAAGCGGTCACCGGCAAGCGCCCTGGTAAAGAAGAAATTCCTCTGTTCTTCGCTGCCGTCGATGCGCAGTGCTTCGAGAATGTAGAAATGGTTCTGCGGAATCTGGGCGATTGAAGGATCGGCCTCGGCCAGGATGGCGATGATTTCGGCGAGAACGGAGTTGGAAATGTCGAGTCCGTCATATTCGGACGGAGTGGTGATACCGAGCAGCCCGGATTGCGACAGGGCCTCCAGCTCCTCATAGGGCAACACGCGGTTGATGTCGCGGTCACTTGCCTGCTGGGCGAAATTGGCGGCCAGCGATCGCGCGATCTCCAGCGCTTCCTCGTCGCTTTGAATGCGGTGTGCGAGCGGCCTCGTACGCTCGTGCAACTGCGAAACAGTTCCCATTCATGACCCCATCAGCCGATGGCATATCAGTGACTTAGCTGTGCGAAATTGATAAGCGCGTAATTTCTATAGATGTACTTTACATTAGATTCTCTTTGCTTATCTAGATTTCGCTACACACGATAATAGGCGTTGAATGGAGAAATTGTAAGCGTGCGGCTTGTTACAGCCGCAGCCTTCCATCCAGGAGAGTGCCATGGCTGCGACACTGATCCTTCCCGGTTTGAACGGCTCCGCCGAGGGCCACTGACAGCGCCATTGGGCGCGCGATCGTTCCTCTGCAACCATCGTCCGTCAGGCTTCATGGTCACGGCCGGTGCTGCAGCGTTGGCTGACGGCGCTGGAAAGCGAGTTGGAACCGGTGGGAGTAGCTTGGCTCATCACGCATAGTCTCGGATGCCTGCTTGCCGCAAATCTCGCAAATCGGCCTGCACGCTGGAACAGCGAGCTTCATGATGTCGGCTATGCCGACCACATCAATATCGCCAGCGGTTTTGGTCGGTGGGAGCAGGGCTACCGATTGTTTTCTGCGTTCACCAAAACGGTCGAGGATCAGCAGGCCATGCAGGCAAGACCGCAGTTGCGCGACGTCTTGTGCGAGGCGATGTCCTAGAGCAATTCCGGGAAAAGTGCGAAACCGTTTTTCGTCCGGAATTGCGAAAAAACAAAAACATAGAGCCGTGTTGCGATTCAGCGAAAAGCTGAACTGCTTGGACGTCACTTGCCATCAAAAACGGCTGTCGCAAGAAAGCGCTTGCTACCGCCGCATTTTCGCGCTTTCATATACGACTAAATAAGTAGACAATACTAACAATCAGACCTTTTGAGCCGGTGATAGGCTCGCAGTGTACCGGTTGACGAAGGGAATAGGGTTCTTCGCTTTGAGTGGGAACCCGCCTAGAGCATCCCGCTTTCAGGTGGAGCACCGAAACGGAAACGATGTTCTGGGTTCAAAGAACCGGAGCGGCCCTTATGCGTTTACGAGCGCACGGCGCTCTAGCGGCCAGGCGTTTGATGGCCGCGAACTGTGTGCGGTTCACAGGCAAAGTATCAGTATGCCCTTAGAAAAGCATGATCGACCACCTCTTGCCCCAGGAGTTGATATGACGGTTCAGGGACTTTTTTCCGCCAGGGCAAATGCCTCGGCACAGGCCTATGCAATGCCTCGCATCGCCGTCATAGGCCGCGGCTTTTCCGGAATGATGATGGCGATCGCCTTGATGAAGACGATGCGGACGCCGTTTCATCTGCAGCTTTTCGATCCCAATTCTAGCGTCAGTGGCGGTCAGGCTTTGGCTTCCGGCCATAGCAGCGAAATCCTGAACAGCCGTGTACGCGATCTCTCGGTTTCCGCTGGCGATCCAGACGATTTCAACGACTGGCTCTGTACCAATGCCACGTTCCGCAGTGCGGTGCCGGCCGCGATTCCGGGTTTTTTGCAGATCTTCGTGCCGAAGAGCATTTTCAGCGATTATGTCTACCAACGATTTTCCGAAGCGCTGTCCTCGCGGCGGGATATCACCGTGCAAGTCAGCAGCGAGACGGTGATCGGCCTTCGACGCAGCCATGGCGACTGCTTCCTGGTGGAGAGCGCCGGCGCCTCCAATCCGCTGTTCGATATGGTAATCCTGGCGACAGGTTACGGCATTGCCGATCACGAGCCGCAGAGCGGTGAACCCGTGGCGACGCCGACGGCTGTTCGTGCCCGCCGCCTGGTGTCGCGCCCACATACGGTATTGCTCGGCAATGGTCTGCGCGTCGTCGACCGGTTGCTGCAAATGCGCGACAATGGTTACGATGGCCAGATCACCATTGTCTCGAAACGCGGCTTTCTGCCGCAAAGCCATACGCGCAGCAATGCCGATCCGGTCTTTCCGGCGGAGGCAATGCCCGGCAGTCTCAGTGAGATCGTGCGTTTTATCCGCAGGGCTTGTGAGCATGCCGAGGCGAGCGGGCAGAGCTGGCAGTCCGTCATGAACGGCCTGCGCAAGCATGCGCGTTCGCTTTGGCGCTCGTTGCCGGCAGGACAAAAGCAGCAATTCAACCGCCATCTGCGTGCCCTTTACGACAGCCACCGCAATCGCCTGCCGGAAGCGTTGCATGTTCGGCTGAAACATGAGCTGGCGGAGGGCAATACGCTGTTGCGTCGAGGGCAATTCCTACGGCGCACGCCGACCGGATTGACGCTGAAGCCGGCCGGCCAGCAGGGTGTGGAGCAGGTCTATGCCGACGAGGTAATCGACTGCCGCTGCCAGGAGCCTGATCTCGACACGCCATTGATGCGGAGTTTGATCAACGCAGGCCTCGCCACGCCGGACGAACTTGGTCTCGGCTTGGCCGTGGAAGCAACGGGTGCGCTTTCCGTGGATGGCCGCACGACGGAGGGGCTTTTTGCCATCGGGCCTCTGGGACTCGGGAGCTTGCCGGATATCGATCTGGTGCCGGAGATCGTCACCCAGGCCTATGCGGCCGCCGAGGGTGTGGCTACGCGGTTCTATCCTCAGTGCAAGGCTGTGTGAGGGGTTATCTCGCCCCCAAAGGCGAGATAACCCCTCGCGTTCGCCATAGCCCATCAATACGGGCTTCAAGCCTGTTGCCATATCTCTTTTTTTGATTGAAATACGTAACGTAATAACATAACGAATCCTTCTAGGAATTGTCGCCAATTTGGACTGAGGGACAAGTGCAGACATTGATGATACCGCCATTGCCCGTTTGGATTTTCTATGAGATGAACGATGCCGATGGTGCTGCCGCCGGAATCATCCGGAGGGCGGCTGAAAAGGGAACACGGTGCGGATTACCCATCAGGGGCCAAAACCGTGGCTGCCCCCGCAACTGTAAGCGGAGAGCGCGTTCGCGACATGCCACTGGCTTGATGCCGGGAAGGTGCGAACGGGCTGTGACCCGCGAGCCAGGAGACCTGCCATCGACGACGTCAACCGCAACGGACGGGGTGTTCCGATGGAAATTCAGTGGTTGGGCGAGGGCGCTGTCGCGCCCGCAGGCCCTATCTTGACTTTGCCTCCGGCGAGATCTCCGGGAGGCTTTTCATGGACAAAGCGAAAGAAGCGACGCATCGGATCACCGTATGCACGAATTGCCGCCACGTCGGCGCGCCATGCCATCCCGGTCTCAAGCTGCTGAAGCATCTGCAGGCGGCCATTGCCCAGGCTGGCGCTGCACTTTCCGACGATTTCAGCCTGGAAGGCAGCGTCTGCATGGCTGGCTGCGAGCGGCCATGCACCGTCGCCTTCCAGGCAACGGCAAAGGCGACCTATCTCTTCGGCGACATCGCGGGCGAGGCCGATATAGAGGCGCTCGCTTCCTTCGGTGAGCTTTATCGCGATCGGCCTGATGGCCTGACGCGGGAAGGCGAACGCCCGAAAATGTTAGACGGCAAGACATTGGCACGCATTCCGGCCGCCATCGTTTCGGCTGAGCGCCAAGCGGCGCTTTTGCAATAGGAACGGGGCCATGCTGGAAAAATGTTTGCGGCTGGAAGCTGACGGCGTCACCTGGGGGCCACATAGGGGCAAGCCGATCATCCGAGACATCAGCCTGTCGGTCAAAGCCGGTGATCGGCTGGCAATCATTGGTCCGAACGGGGCGGGTAAATCGACACTGCTGCGATGCCTCTATCGCGGTGTCAGGCCGCAACGGGGTTTGGTGCGTCTCGACGGCATCGATCTCTGGTCGATCGGCCCGCGCGAGGCGGCGCAGCGGATCGCCGCCGTCCTGCAGGAGACGCCGGGCGATTTTCCCTTCAGCGTTCGCGACGTGGTGATGATGGGCCGCATTCCCCATCGCAAAGGCATGGCGCGATGGAGCGAGGAGGATCATGCGGCGACAGCGGCAGTGCTTCTCCGCCTGGAGCTCAAACATCTTGCCCTCCGGCAATTCGCGTCGCTTTCGGGGGGCGAAAAACAGCGGGTATTGGTTGCCCGCGCGCTGGCGCAGGAGCCGGAGCTGATCATCCTCGACGAACCGACCAATCATCTCGATATCCGCCATCAACTGGAAATCCTGGAGCTGTTGAAAGGCCTCGGCCGGACGATCATTACCACGTTGCACGACATCAATCTTGCCGCCGATTTCGCGACGCATATTGCGGTGCTCGATTCCGGCCGCCTGATCGGTCATGGCCTGCCTGACGAAGTTCTGACCGCTGAGCGCATCTCATCTGCCTTCCGTGTCGAGGCCAGACGCCAGGTGGTCGGCGACGCAACCCATCGCTTTACTTTTTCTCTTCGTTAATTGGAGCTATCCATGTCTTTCCGCATGTCTTTATCCGCTACCGCCTTGTTGTTCGGTACGCTGTTTGCCGGTGCTGCTTTGGCCGAACCCGTCACCGTGCGTAGCTGCAATCGCGATGTCACCTTCGACAAGGCGCCGGAGCGCGCCGTTTCCAACGACGTCAACCTCACCGAAATGATGCTGGCGCTAAAGCTGCAAGATCGCATGGTCGGCTACACCGGTGTCTCGGGCTGGAAGACGCTGGATGAAAAGCTGCGCGATGGCATCAAGGAATTGCCGGAACTATCGCCGAAATATCCGACCAAGGAAGTGTTGCTCGGCGTCAATGCCGACTTTTATTTCGCCGGCTGGAACTATGGCATGAAGGTGGGCGGCGAGGTGACGCCGGAGACTTTGGCGCCGTTCGGCATCAGGGTCTATGAACTCACCGAATCCTGCATCTTCGTCATGCAGAAGAACAAGCCGACCATGGACGACATGTTCGTCGACCTGCTGAATCTCGGCAGGATTTTCCGTGTCGAGGATAGAGCCGAGGCCTTGGTCGCCGGCTATCGCCAGCAGCTCAGCGATATCCAGTCGAAGATAAGTCATGTCGACAGGCCGACCCGCGTCTTCGTTTATGATTCCGGCGAGGAAAAGCCCTTCACCTCGGGCCGCTACGGCATCCCGACAGCTATGATCGAAGCGGCCGGCGGCACCAATGTCATGGACGATGTCGAAAAGAGCTGGACAGAAGTCTCCTGGGAGCCTGTCATCGAGAAGAATCCCGAAGTCATTGTCATCGTCGACTACGGCGAAGTCACCGCGACCCAGAAGATTGCCTTTTTGAAGAGCAATCCGGCCTTCAAGAACATTGATGCGGTGAAGAACGACCGTTTTGTCGTGCTTCCCTATGTCGAGGCCACGCCTGGACCGCGCAACATCGAAGCGATCGCAGCGCTTGCGAGGGCGTTCCATCCGGAAGCGATGTAACGAATGACAGTGCTTATCCGTCCGGTCGATCGCTGGACGGATCGCTTTTTGGATTTTCGCATGCGCCTTGGCCTTCCCGTTCTGATCCTTCTCCTTGCTGCTTTCCTCGCCATATCGATTACGGCTGGCGTTTCCTTTGGCGCAGCACCCATCCCATTTGCGACCGTCTGGGCGATCGTCGGCAACAAGCTGCATGCCGGTTTGTTTCCCATCACCTGGTCCGGCGGGCAGGAAAGCATTGTCTGGGATGTGCGTTTCCCCCGCGTCATTCTGGCATTGCTCGTGGGTGCCGGGCTTGCGGTCACCGGTGCGGTGTTACAGGCTTTGACACGGAATCCGCTGGCGGATCCGCATCTTCTCGGCGTTTCCTCAGGTGCGGCTTTCGGTGCGATCCTGGCGCTGCTGCATACGGGGCTCATCCTCGGGCTGTTGACAGTGCCGTTATTCTCCTTTGCCGGCGCGCTGCTTGCCACTGCCGCCGTGGCGCTCGTGACTCGGCTGACGCGCTCACATTCGGCTGACCGCCTGGTGTTGTCAGGCGTGGCTGTCGCCTTTGTCTTTACCGCGCTTGGCAACCTCCTGATTTTCCTCGGCGACCCCCGAGCGGCCAACACCGTCGTCTTTTGGATGCTCGGCGGCTTGGGGCTGGCGCAGTGGCAGCATCTGATCTATCCGGCCAGCGTGCTCCTTGTGTGCCTCGCCGTGCTGATGCTGAAATCGCGGGAGCTGAATGCGCTTGCCATGGGCGACGAGACGGCAGCGACGCTCGGCATTGCCGTATCGCAATTCCGTTTCCTGCTGTTCGTTGTCACGGCGCTGTTGACGGGCGTCATGGTCGCCTTTTCCGGAGCGATTGGCTTTGTCGGACTGATGGTGCCGCATTTCGTCCGGCTGCTCGTCGGTGGCGACAATGTCCGCGTCGTGCCTTTGAGTGCCGCCTTCGGAGCCTTGACGTTGGTCTGGGCCGATATGGCCGCGCGATTGATCATGGCGCCGGAGGACATGCCGATTGGCATTGTCACGGGTCTGGCCGGCGGCATCGCCTTCATTCTGATCCTTCGAAAAAGCTGAGCTATGGGCAGCTTTCACCATTGCCTCCCGGCGCCCGTGGACCTATCTCCCGACGGGCACGCCGGGGGGATAGTAAATGGCCGCAGATTCGATTGTTTGTACGCCTGAGGAAGTATTGAGCTTCTGGTTCGAGGAATGCACGAGCGAGGATTGGTTCCGCTCGACCGTTGCTCTCGACGAAGAGATGTGCCGCCGGTTTCGCGACACGCACCTGGCACTGGCAGCCGGCGTGCCTGATCTCTGGCGGACAACGCCCGAAAGCCGGCTGGCAGCGGTCATTGTCCTTGATCAGTTCGCACGCAACATCTATCGCGGCACACCGCTTGCTTTCGCAACGGATGGTTTGGCACTACAGGCGGCCAAAGAGGCTTTGGAGGTCGGTGCGGATCGTGGGGTGCCGGCGGAATGGCGGATATTCTTCTACATGCCGTTCGAGCACGCCGAGGACCTTGCCGAACAAGATCGGGCTGTCGCGCTTTTCCGCTCACTCGGTATTGATGAGCAGATCGACTATGCGCTTCGGCATCGCACAGTCATTGCTGCCTACGGCCGCTTCCCGCATCGCAACGCCATCCTTGGACGCGTCTCGACAGAGGCTGAGAAAGATTATCTCGCCCAGCCCGGAGCAGGCTTCTGATGGGATAATGCTGGTGAATGCCTTTGTGTCGCCTTTCTTTGCCTTACAAGGCAGTATGAAATTCGCAATCACACTACAGGAAGATTCTATTCTTCCATTTTTTCGTGCGGCGAATCCGTTTGTTCAGCCGCCGGCGACTTTATCTGCGACGAGGAGCTTTGCTTGCGCCTGCTGAAACACCGCCTCCGTTTTTTACCCGTGCTGCTTCTGGGACTGAGCGCAGCCATAGTTGCCGGTCCTTCGACGGGCCGGCACGCTTTGGCGCAGGATCAGCAACAGGCCCAGCCTACTCAGCAACCGGAGAAGCAGCCCGCCGGTCAGCCGCCCCAGTCGCCACAGCTTGCGAACGGTTTGCTGGACGCTGCCGTTGCCGATCTCAACAAGGCCAAGAAGGACTTTGCCTCGATCGAGGATGACTCGAAAGAAGGAGGGGCTGATGACAATGCGCTGGTGGCACTTTCGGGCCGGACGGATGAACTCGGTCGCTCCGTAGCGGCGATTTCGGCGCGGTTGAAGCCGCGCTCCACCGAGATCGATGCGCGCCTGACGCAGCTCGGCCCGCCGCCTAAGGAGGGCCAGCCGCCGGAAGCGGCGATCGTCACCCAGGAGCGTGACCGTCTCAACGCCGAACGTTCCCAAATCAGCGCTGTGACCGTCGACTCCGACAATCTCGTTGCTGCGACCAATCGGCTGGCGATGCAGCTCATCGAGATGCGTCGCAAGCTGTTTGCCGAGACTCTGTTCAAACGCACGGGAATCTCTGCCGGCACGTTCGAGGATGCGGGCGCAGCACTGGGCAACGAAGGCGTAGAGTTCCGCGATGCAGTGACAAGTTGGATCGGTTTCGTCCTGAAGGCCAAGCTCGGCTCGTTCCTGGTCGCAGTCTTCCTGTCACTCGGTGCGGGGTTGATTTTTCTGGCCGGTGGCTACCGGCTGTTCCGCAGATACTATGTGCGGGACGAAAACATCGAAAATCCGCCCTATATCAGCCGCCTCTCGGTCGCCTTCTGGTCGACGCTGATCCGCACGCTGTCGCTGGTCGCATTCCTTGTTACATCCTTTTTTTGCCTGTCGAATTTCAATGTGCTGCGGCCGGATATCGCGCCGATACTGGCCGCTTTCTTCGGTTTCATCGGACTGGTCTATTTCGTCGGCCGTCTGACCAATGCCGTTTTTGCACCTTTCAGGCCACATTGGCGGCTCGTTAAACTGTCCAATAAAGGCGCCCGTTCGCTCAGTTGGTGCATGCAGGCTATGGCCGTCGTCAACGGTCTTGACTACGTTTTCGACCGCATCAGCGAATCCATGGGCTCGCCAGTTGTCGTGACGGTGGCCAAGAGCTTCTTTGCGGCTCTGCTGATTGGCCTGATCCTGATTGCAGCTTCCTTCGGATCGCCTATCCTTGCAAAGAACAGCGATCCCGATGCCCCCGGCCGTCACTGGCCGCATGGCATGGCGATTATCCTTCGGGTGCTCGGCATATTGCTGATCTTCACGGCCGTTATCGGCTATGTCGGTCTGGCGCGTTTCATCGCAACGCAGCTGATCGTCACCAGCGCCGTTCTGGTGACGATGTATCTCGGCTTCCAGCTCGGAAAATCGGTGTCGCGGCAAGGCGTTTTTGCCGAGACGGCCATCGGGCGTTTCCTCGAAAACCGCTTCGAGCTCGGTGACGTCGCTCTCGATCAGGCTGGTCTTGCTGCCGGCCTAGCAACCTACGCCGTCGCGCTTCTGACCGGCATTCCGCTGATCCTGCTTTCCTGGGGGTTCCATATCCAGGATCTGGAGCTGCTTGCCTATCGGCTGTTCACCGAAATCCGGATCGGCAATATGTCGATTTCGCTGGTTGGCATCCTGGCGGGCGTCCTGCTCTTTGCCGGCGGCTATCTGGTGACGCGCTGGTTCCAGCGGTGGCTGGACAGCAATGTCATGGCGCGCGGTCAGGTGGATTTGGGGGTGCGCAACTCCGTCAGGACCGGCATCGGCTATCTTGGTGTCGCAGTGGCGGCGATCATCGCGATTTCGGCGGCCGGCATCGATCTGTCGAGCCTGGCACTCGTCGCCAGCGCGCTCTCGGTCGGTATCGGTTTCGGCCTGCAGAATATCGTGTCGAACTTCGTCTCGGGCCTGATCCTGCTGGTCGAGCGGCCCTTCAAGGTCGGCGACTGGATCGTTTCGGGTACCTCGGAAGGTATCGTCAAGCGCATCTCGGTGCGCGCAACCGAGATCGAAACTTTCCGCAAGCAGTCGATCATCGTGCCGAATTCGGAACTGATCAACGGCTCGGTCGGCAACTGGACGCACCGCAACCGGCTGGCTCGCTCGGAAATTCCGGTTTCCGTCAGTTTCGATGCCGATCCGCAAAGGGTGATGGATCTACTGCTGGAGCTCGTACGCGACATCCCGAAGGTCCTCAGAAATCCGGAGCCGCACGTCGAATTCCTGCGCATCGGTCCGTCCTCGCTCGATTTCGAGATGCGCTTCTATCTCTCCGATCTTTCCGACGGCATGGAGATCCGCAATAATCTGCGGATCGATATCCTGAAGCGTTTCCGTGAAGAGGGGATTGCCATTCCCTATCCGCATCAGGAGCTGCACATCGTCCGCGACAGCAAGCGGGGCAGGCAGACCGACCTTTTGGCGAGCACCAATCTCGCCGACTCCGCGGATGGGCCGGAAGTCGTGAGCGAAGATGTCGTGGAAGACATTGCTCAACCGGCCGAAGAGCGACTGCCGCAGCCGCAGGAGGCCAAGAGCGTCGGCCGCCGTCGCGGCAGGGCGCCAGCCCAGTGACGTGATCGCGACAGTTTCATGGCGCAGCAATGGGTGAGGGAGTCCGCCATCCTTACCCGAGCCGCATGAAAATACGGAAAAAAGCTATTTCCCGCTTGTCTATCCACACATCGTCGCGGCAAGCTTTCCCCATGTCGTAATCAGGCATTTGGCGGGCGAACCGGAACTGCATAGTCCACGGCAATGGTGATTTCTCCCGGATAGGGGCCGGGGTCGCTCAATCCTAAAGAGGTAGCTTTTCCATGAAAACACATGCACGGGCCGTCGTTATCGGAGGTGGCGTCGTCGGCGTCTCGACGCTGTATCACTTGGCGAAGAAGGGTTGGGACGACGTCGTCCTGCTGGAGCGGAAGGAGCTGACCTCCGGTTCGACCTGGCATGCAGCCGGTCTGCTGCCGCTCTTCAATATGAGCTACTCGGTCGGCCAGATTCACAAATATTCGGTGAAGTTCTATCAGGAGCTGCAGCAAGAGACCGGCATGAATGTCGGCTTCAGCCAGGTCTCCAATATTCGTCTCGCCCGCACCAAGGATCGCTGGGACGAATACATGTATTATGCCGGGATTGCCGAGACGATCGGCGTCAAGGTCAACATTCTGACGCCCGAGCAGGTCAAGGAAATCTGGCCGCTCTGCGAGACGGATGGCCTGCTTGGCGCGATCCAGCATCCTGATGACGGCTATATCCAGCCAGCCGATCTGACGCAGGCGCTGGCCAAGGGCGCGCGCGACCGCGGTGCAACGATCTATCGCAACACCACGGTAACGGCGATCGAGCAACTCCCCGACGGGCTATGGAAGGTGACGACGGACAAGGGCGAAATCACCGCTGAACACATCGTCTCCTGCACGGGCAATTTTGCCCGCAGGACCGGTGAGATGGTCGGCATCAGCATTCCCGTTATCCCGGTCGAGCATCAATATATCGTCACCGAGCCGCATCCGGCGATCTTGGAGCGCAAGGCCAAGGGCCTGCCGGAAATGGGCGTGCTGCGCGAGTCCGATAGCGCCTGGTATATGCGCGAGGAAAATGGCGGTCTTCTGCTCGGCCCCTATGAGCACGGTGCCCCGGCCTGCTATGTCGACGGCCCATCCGACGACAGCGAATACGAGCTCTTTCAGGAGGAACTCGACCGCCTTATGCCGCACATCGAAACGGCAATCACGCGTGTTCCGGCCTTCGGCGAAGTCGGTATCAAAAAGGTTTATAACGGTGCTATCGCCTATACGCCGGACGGCAATCCGATTGTCGGCCCCGCGCCGGGCCTCAAGAATTTCTGGCTCAATGAAGGCCACTCCTTCGGCATTACCGCTGCCGGCGGCGCCGGCTGGCAGCTCGCCGAATGGATCGTCGACGGCGAACCGACCGTCGACATGATGGGCGTCGATCCCCGCCGCTTCGGCCCCTATGCCAACGAAGGTTACCTAATCGCGAAGAACGAAGAGGCCTATGCCAACGTCTTCACTATGCACTATCCGGACGAAGAACGTGCCGCCGCCCGCCCGCTGAAGACGACGCCGGTCTATGATCGTCTGAAGGCGATGGGTGCTGTCTTCGGCTCCGTCTACGGCTGGGAACGAGCCAACTGGTTTGCGCCTGATGGTTATGAAGTTCCGAAGGACCAGCTCGGCGTCGGCGTAGATGTCTTGACCAACCACAACTACGCGCCGCCGACCGAAGATGGCCGCGTCGTCGAGCGCTGGTCGTTCCGCCGCTCCAACTATTTCGAGCATGTCGGCAACGAAGTGCTGAACGTCAGCAAGAAGGTCGGCGTCCTTGACATGTCCGCCTTCGCCAAGATGGAAGTATCCGGTCCCGGCGCTCGCGCCTGGCTGGAATCGATCTTCGCCAATGCCATTCCGAAGAAGCGCGGCCGCATCGCGCTCTGCCATCTCCTGACGGTACAGGGCGGTGTGCGCGCCGAATTCACGGTCTATGAATGGGCCCCGGGCCGCTTCTACCTGGTCTCGGCCGGTGCCTATGAAGCGCATGATCATGATTACCTGCGCAAGCTTGCGCCGACGGACGGCTCGGTTCGCCTGCAGCAGATCACCCAGCGCCTCGGCGTTCTCGTGCTCGCTGGCCCGAGGTCGCGCGATGTCCTGAAGAAGCTCACCCGCACCAGCCTTGAAAGCAAGGATTTCCCTTGGCTTTCCGGCAAGGAGATCTCGGTCGGTGCGGCGACCGCCCATGCGCTGCGCGTCAATTTCGTCGGCGAGCTCGGATGGGAATTGCATCATCCGATCGAAATGCAGAACTATATCTTCGACAAGCTGATGGAAGCTGGCGCCGAATTCGGCATCAAGCCCTTCGGCATCCGTGCCATGCTCTCCATGTCGGTCGAAAAGTCCTACCGGCTGATCCCGCGTGAAATGTCGATCGAGTACAATGCCTATGAATCGGCGCTCGACCGCTTTATTAAGCCCGAGAAGGAATTCCTCGGTCGCGAAGGGCTGCTTGCTTATAAGGATAAGGGTCTGAAGTGGAATTTCGCGACGCTGGTGGTCGAGACCGGCAACGATGTCGATGCCCGTGGCTCGGAAGCGATCTATAACGAAGCCGGCGAACTTATCGGCCGCGCCACCAACGGCACTTACGGTTTCCGCATCGGCAAGTCGCTGGCGCTCGCGATGCTGAAGCCGGGCTATGCCGTGGAGGGCACGAAGCTCAAGATCAAGATATTGGGAACGATCTATACCGCGACCGTTGTCGGCGAGAGCCCGTTTGATCCGGACAATGCGGCGCTACGTGCCTGATATCTGAACTTTCAGAGTATAGTATATGAGGAGGCGACCCCGTGGTTGCCTTCTTCATTTATGGGAAACCAGTCGACTTAATAAATACTCAAGCGCTTTGCTGTAGAAAATTCGGAAGGGGCCGATTTTCTATTAGCAGGTTTTATCATGCCATTTTTGGGTATTTCGGGAATGCAGTATTCCGGCGGCTCGCTTGCTGGAGCGCGCATTCTTCTCGCCGAGGATTCGAATGTCTTTACATCGATGATCAGCGCGAAGCTGAAGGAACTCTTCGACATCGACATCGAAATCTGCCGGAACTTCGAGGAGTTGCAGCTTGCCTACGACAAGTCGTCGGAGCCGATCCGGTTGGCGATTTCCAACATCAATTTGCCGGGGGCGGAAAAGGGCGAGGCGCTGGAATATCTAATCGATCTCAGCATTCCGACGATCGTGTTCACCGGTACCTTCCAGGAAGGTATGCGCGACGAACTGATCGCCAAGGATATTGTCGACTATATTCTCAAGGACAATATTTTCGCCGTCGATCTGCTGGCGGAGTCGATCTGCCGCTTCCTTACCAATCACCGTCATCATGTGTTGATTGTCGACGATAGCGCCACGGCACGTGCGCTGCTGTCCAGCCGCCTGAAACGCTATAATTTCCGTGTCAGTGTCGCCGAGAACGGCAACAAGGCGCTTGAGATCCTGAAGGCCAACCGCGACATCGGCCTGATGGTCACCGATTACAACATGCCCGATATCGACGGCTTCGAACTGACGCGCCGAATCCGCGCCAGCATCGGCTCGCATGAGTTGCGCATCATCGGTGTCTCGTCCTCTACAAACCGTCTGTTGTCGGCGCGCTTTCTCAAAGCTGGCGGCAATGATTTCATTTTGCGACCGTTCATCGACGAAGAATTCTATTGCCGCGTGAATCAAAATCTCGACACGTTGCTGCAGATCCAATCGATGCGGCAGATAAGGTTGAGTGCCTGACGTGCCGGAGGAAGGGATCGATCGATATTCAGAAATACAAAATATGAGGATAACTCATTTTTTGTACAAGATTTCTGCAATCTATGGTTCCAATTTCTTCACGAATCCTGTTCACGATGGAACTGAAGAGCGATGTCGTTTCGCTCGCAATGGGCAACCGCGATCAGTGCGTGCCAGGTCGTCTGGGAGGACGTAAAGGGAAATGGTGTTCCGCGCGGATTTCCTCAGCGATGGCCATAGCCGTCGCCGCGGCAGCCAGAAGATACTTCTGGTGGAAGATTCGCGCATGTTTTCTTCCGTCCTGTCTCATCGGTTCCAAACCGAGCTCGGACTCAATGTCACCCACTGCGCCTCGCTGAAGAAACTGAATGAAGCGCTGGCGGTCGATGAACATGGTTTTACCATGGCGGTGGTCGACCTCAATCTGCCGGATTCGCCCCATGGCGAGGCGCTGGATGTTGCCATTGCCCATCATATTCCCACCATCGTCTTCACCGCGTCCTTCGACATGGATATGCGCAACCGCATCATGGAGCGCAGCATTGTCGACTATGTTCTGAAGGACAATGAATTCGCCCTCGACAATCTCGTTTCTACCGTACGGCGCGCCATCTCCAATCGCAGCACGCGGGTGCTGGTGGTGGACGACATACCGTCGGCACGGCGCGTGCTGGTTGAGCTTCTGGAGGCGCAGCAGTTCAAGGTCGCCGAAGCCGGGACCGGCGTCGAAGCGCTGGCGGTGCTTGACGAGTATGGCGATATTGAAGTGGTCGTGACCGACCATCATATGCCCGACATGGATGGCTACGAACTGACCCGGCGTATTCGCCATCGCTATGGTTCGGATCGGATGCGTGTCATCGGCATCTCCTCGTCGGCCGACCGCCTGCTGTCGGCGACCTTTCTGAAGGCCGGCGCCAGTGATTTCATCTATCGCCCGTTCGTGGCCGAAGAGCTGCAATGCCGCATCGCGCTCAATGTCGAAACGCTGATGCAGCTAAAGCAATTGCGCGCCGCCGCGGCAAGCGACTATCTGACCGGGCTCTATAACAGACGCTATTTCTACGATCACGGCCCGCGGATCGTGAATGAATGCCTGCGCCATCACCGGCCGACCTCGGTCGCAATCCTCGACATCGATCATTTCAAGCATCTGAACGACACCTATGGCCACGAGATTGGCGATCAGGTGCTGAAGGCCGTTGCCGGCCGGCTTCATTCGTTGTTCGAAGGCAGCGAGAACCTGCTGTCCCGGCTGGGCGGCGAGGAGTTCGCTATTCTGTTCACCGAGATGGATTCACGGGCCGCGACCGCGGTTTGCGACGAGGTGCGCGTCAATCTGTCGAATCTGAAAGTGAACGCGGACGACGAGGAGCTATCGGTGACCGTGTCGATCGGTGTCGCCGAGATTGCAGGCTATGAGGCGTTCGAAAACTATCTCAACGCCGCCGACCAGTTTCTTTATATGGCCAAGCACAAGGGCCGCAATCAGGTCTATTCCGACATCAAGATGACGGAGGAAGCGGCGGAATAGCCGCTTCCATCGGCCCGCTTCAGACGACGACGCCTGTACGGTTGGACGACATGGTGAGCTTGCGTTCAGCGCGCTCCTGCTGCGGCGAACGATTGTAGAGTTCGCGATAACACTTGGAGAAGTGTGAGGCAGATACGAAGCCGCAGGCAACAGCCACCTCTACAACCGGCATCGAGGACTGCACCAGCAGGTGACGCGCGCGGTCGAGGCGGATTTCGAGATAGTAACGGGCGGGCGAGCGGCCCATTTCCTGGCGGAACAGGCGCTCGATCTGGCGGCGCGACAGGCCGGCATCGTCAGCGATCTCCAGCAGCGACAGCGGCTCGGCGAGATTGCTTTCCATCAGCTCGATGATCGACAGCACCTTGGCGTTCTGGACGCCGAGGCGGGCA
The DNA here is from genome assembly GCF_014193655.1 of Rhizobium sp. BK313. Taxonomy (GTDB): domain Bacteria; phylum Pseudomonadota; class Alphaproteobacteria; order Rhizobiales; family Rhizobiaceae; genus Rhizobium. Next base: position 843,636 of record NZ_JACHZQ010000001.1, read on the forward strand.
CGCAGCGGCAGGCGCTGGCGGTCGTGCGGGCTACGGACGCGATCGGTCAGCTGCTGCTCACAGACGCGGTTGACGAGGTTTTCGCCGAAATCCTGGCCGATCAGATTGAGCATCATGTCGAGCGATGCGGTGCCGCCGGCGCAGGTGTAGAGATTGCTGTCGACTTCGTAGAGATCGGCATAGACTTCAGCCTGCGGGAAAGTCTCGGCAAAGCCCGGGAGGTTTTCCCAGTGAATGGCGCAGCGCTTGCCGTTGAGGAGGCCGGCCTGTGCCAGCACATGCGCGCCCGTACAGAGGCTGCCGACGGCGACACCGCGATTGTAGGTCTCGCGCAGCCAGGCATTGACGGACTTGTTGTGGAACTCCTCGACATAGATGCCGGAACAGACGAGCACCATGTTCGGCCGGTTTTCTCCGCCAAGATAGCGGCGCTCGTCGGCGAGCGACGAATTGACTTCGAGGCCGATGCCGCTGGAGGAATAGACCTTCTGACCGTCTGTCGAGGCTAGCCGCCAGGTGTAGGCGGGATAACCGAGCATGCGGTTTGCTATCCGCAGCGTCTCGACCGCGGCGGAAAACGGCAGCATGGTAAAATGGGGAACGAGAAAGAAAACCAGGGAACGCGTCTTAATCGGAGTCTTGCTCATATCAGGAAAATCCATGCTCCACGACCATCCCGTATACCTTGCGTCAAATGCGTCGGCTCGATGGTCTAATAGCGACATTGGCATGGATAATAGCGGCCGCAAAGGGATAATTGTGCAAGCTCACTAAAATTGCCGCTATAAAGAAAGCAGGCAAGGGGGGTAAGCAATTTCCTGAAGCAACCAAATATATATGTCGACAATAATCAAGATAAAACCAAATACGCGCTCAGATGCATAAATGTTCGAAAGGCGACACTCGGTGTGGTTGAGTGTCGCCTTCAGAATTCATAGGATATCGCAATCATCGCGCAGCCTTGGAATTCTTGGTTTCGTCGACGGCCGGCCAGCCCAGGTCCTTGCGCATGTCGTCCGAAAGGGACTCGAGCTCGCGCTCGGAGCGCCATTGCTGCCAGCGATCGGCAATCCGCGTGATGAATTGCACAAAACCACCGCGCGACGGGAGCGGGTTCCGCGTCCTGCCGGTATCTCTATAGGCAATCGTCGTCATTTCCAGGTTCCTTTCGGTTCTTAGACGCCCGAAAGGTCGCGACCTTTACGAGCTAATATGGGAGCGGTTCACTCATCAATCAAGCGAATAGATCTTATAGCTGTCATTAGCATTCTTGAACGATCGCACGTTGGCGGGCTTTCGTTCGAGGGCCGAATATAGTCGGAAAAGTTTGTTGCCTCTTTTGGAAGAAATATCGCCGCTAGAATCGATATTCTTTCCAAGGACGTGCTCTCTCAAAGGCTTAGAAGTCGAGATTTGTCGCCAAACTTGCATTTCGACAGTTCCGAGAGAATGCGGTCCGGAGGAAGGCCGCGCGCGTTAACGTCGTCGATTAAATGTGAGGGAAAGCGCGTGGCAATCTCGTCCAGCGTATGTTGTGCCGTGCGCTGGATTTCACGCGCACGCAATATGATGAAAAGACGAGAAGCTTCGTGAAGTGCTTCGCCAACCATGATCACGCTCCTTTGGCTGTCCATGTTCGATTTGATCAGGCTAATATGATGCTTCGTTGACGTTCAGACAAACGATATGATGTGGTGCATAGGTTCAAAAAAATTGAAAGATGCAAATATGACCGTATCGGTTCGTCGCCATATTCCGCTGCTTGACAACGAAGTTCTGCGTACTGACATCGAAGGCGCAAAAGCAAAGAGCGGCGCGGCAGCCCGCTAGTGGAGTTGTTCGTTGGCGTGGAAAGCTATCTCTTCCCATCCTTGGCGGCGGGATCTCGACGAATCAGCGAGCGGCCAGATGACTCGATTTGAGACCGCAATTCGCGCATTTTCGACTATTATCGACCTGCGGGAGCGCGCAAATAACACATAAGTTGCTCGAATCAGCGTGTGGCTTTCCAAGGTTCATTCAAACCCAACCGTCGCCGAAAACGCGTCTGAAGCTCACGATGGGAAAGCCTGACGCACTAACTTATCGAGAAGTTGTTGTTAATTTATTCGGGCCGTGGAGATGGTATCGACCGATTGACAGGGCATCACAATAAGGATTTCTGGGCGAGCCGGGGGCCAGCGCTAAAAAAGCCCAAAGCGCCTTCGTGAGTGAGCTGGCTACCGACTTCGTGAGGCATGCAAAGGAATTCTATGAGACGCGAATTCCTTCGGCACGAAACGGCCGGTGCATTTCTCCCATTTATGAAGTCTTGGATTTCCGCTTGAAAACCGCTCGACGCGCAAGATCGATTCCGCGCTCTGTCTGACCGAATGACCGTTATGCAGCCGAGTTCTGAGGAGCTTTTGCGTGCTCTATCTCGCCCAGTATTGAATGTTGACACTATTGGTCGTGAGCAAATTCGGCGCGACGCGGATCACCTTGTAGAAGGTGTCTTCGCGCCCCGAGGAATGGAGTCTATTTCGCGTCGCTGTTTCAAAGGATTTCCTTGCGGTTTTTTGAGCCTGCAAGGAAAACCTTTGAAACCGATCGGGCCTCCAACCGACGCTCGCGAACTGGGACAAAGGGCTGGGCGGCGCATCTGTCACGCTGCATTTTGTCACTGATTTGGGAGGGCCTGAGCGGTCCCCCGACGGGAGAATGGGGATCTGGACTTGGAATAGCAGATTTCAGCTCAGATCAGCTGCCGAATGTCAAGTCTTCCCATAAGCCTCGGCATGGAGCATGGTGGCTCTGTCGAAGTGAGGCGGTGCTATGCCACCAAGCACATCGGCTAAAATGGAAACGGACCGCATTGGCGTGCGGTCCGTTCAAAACGAGCTGGTTCCAATTAGAGCGGCGCCAGCATGACTTGAAAGGAACAAGCCAGTGCAACGAATCTAGTACGCGCCCTGTGGCGAATCAATACGAAAATCGCTCGGTGGACCCTTTGCGAGGCCGTAAGGCACAATATCCCGGAGTTTTTTTCAATCCGCCCCTCTCAGATAACGCTTTGCGCCTAGCAGAGAGAGCCGAACGTGTATTTTGGGGTACTGCGACTTGTGCTCCGCCGCGTCGTTCAGTTCCGTCCCGTGATTGATTCGCCCAGGTTCCATCCAACCCAGCTAGCTGTCGGCCTCGCTTGCCGCTAGCCGAATCTGTTCATTGAAAGCGACGCGACGGCGTTCGCATCGGGAGACGTGCGATCATGAAATGTCCCAAGGTATACCCTCACTTCCAGTTCAACATCGATGGGCTCGACGCCCAGGAGGTCGAACTTCCTGACTTCCGCGAGGTGGACGACGTCCTGCGTAACATATTATGCGCGGTGTCCAGCCGCCCAAGCCGCGACCCGTTTTAGCGGCGACACTCGATAGCCCGGCGCGGTGTTCCGATTATCCGCGCCGGACTACGGCCTACCGAGGCCGAAGTTAAGATGCAGTGCCTGCCTTCCGGCTGGGCCGTTAAATATCTCACCAACGTAGGATGCATCGGCTGCAAACGAGAAAATCGTGAAGGGCGTGAGTGAAGTAATGAGCCGAGGTTGCGGATTTTTAGCGAGGTTCAGCATGATTGAATTCCGGAAAGTCATTAGGAAGTTCAGCTCCGACGATCCAGTACCCGACCTTCGGAAAATGTACAAATTCTGGATTTTCCCAGAGAGTTCGACCGATGAAGCGGGCGGGGTCGCGTGCTGTTATTGTGAAGTCTTCTCCAGCATTAAAGCGCTCAAGCAACTCGGATCGATTGAGCGGACGTCCCGCTTCCAGCAGTATTCTCTTCGCGCGCGTCACGACTTCAAACGCCATGCTTCCTTTGTGAAACCGCTTGCCAGAACGCTTTTGGTCGCGGTATTCGGAGTTATCTTTGTCGCCGGATTTCGACTTCGTGAGTTGGCGAAGAAGATCAAGAGCCGCCTCCGCCTTCTCCAATTCGACATCGATCGCCCGCCTTGCTTTGCGGAGCCGGTCAACTTGTCCAGCGACGAGTCGATAGGCGTCCTGAAAGCTGTGACCGGACCGATGTTCGGTTTCTTGGGTTGGAAAATTCCTGTTCATTATTTCTGTACCCTGTACTACCGACCTCTGCGTGGTGGTAATGTCACCTGGTTCCGGAAGCTGTACCCGCCTGCGACGTGCCAGCATTAACACATTCGAACATCTGAACATTTGAATGAGGAACTACGAGATGACTACCATGAAGTCTACGCAGCCGACAGAGCTTTAGCTCACCCAATTGCCTAATTGCCGTACTTGTTCTTGGACGGTGGCCGCCCGAGACTAACAACGCCTTTCCAATGAATCCGGTGGTCCCGCGCGTTGCATTCGCGTCGCCCCAAACTGTACCCCCCGGTTTCTTTAGCGGGGCATCCGAGACATCGCGGCCATGTCCGGTTTGTAGCTTTCGAGTTTTGTTAAATTGCGTTTTCCGGTGCCCTTTCCTCATCCGTGCCCGGGATAGCGGCACAGGTCCGGCACCGGTCATCAATGGACTATTTTGCTCAATCGAAAGCGGAGACTCTTTATGTCAGGCGAGAGGGATCCATATCTTATCGAATACTTTGTTTTCGGCAGAGCTAAGGGAGACTCTCCAGTTCGATGGGTCGCAAGCGGGCGCAGAACCCATCCCGTCGGCCTCAAGCCGCTAAATAAGAGCAGGCACTTTGGCATTCCCTGGGAATCACGGGAGGTGGAACAACCCGCCCTTAGGATGCTTGCTGCCTGTTCCCGGGTAATGACAATCAACTCGCAGCCCCACAGTCTCTTCATCGGAGTGCGCGGGATCAAACGTCAGTTTCGTTATACCCCGGATATCGAGGCTCATGTCCACCCCAGTTTCCTAGAAGAACTGTCCAGCGGCAGACCGTTGTTCGAGATCGTTGCAGATCCGTTCACCCGCGCTGTCGCATCCGATGAAGGCGTCCCGATAGTCCTGGAGATGAAATCGGAGCAGGACAAAAGTCTAGAGGACCCCGCAAATCAGACGAAAATGAAGATGGTCGAGGCGATCTACGAGCATGTTGCTCAGCCATTCTTCGTCCTACGCGAGGCGACGCATATCGATCGCAAGTTTATGCGGGTTATCACTGAGCTCGAAGCCGGGGCTCGCGACCGCGTCGGCGACCTCGAAAAGTCCCGTGGTCTTTTGGCATTCGGGCGAGATCGGTGCCTGCCATTTGGATCTCTTAGTCAGTCTCTAGGTGGACAGCCTGCCGGAGAGAGGCTCGTGAAGGCCCTACACTTTAAGCAGTTTTTGTCGATCGATCTCAGGCGAGGTTTGAACCCGGACGCTCCCGTCTGGCTGAGGCAACAGGCAGAGTTCGGGCGCGATGTTTGATGTTTCGATCGACGACAGGTTCCTCCTGCTGAACGCCACAGTACCAAGCGAGTACGTCGTTGTCGCGCTGGACCCGGAAGCGATTACACTGCGTCAGTATCCGGAAGGCGAAACTTTCCCCAAGGAAACAACCGCCTTCGCACTAGAGCACGCGGAAGGCAATATCGTTCGAACGGCGAGAGCCGGAGAAAAGCTTAGTGCTTTATCTGTGCGGCATCTCTTGACATTGTTCCGACCGGAGGGACGGCAGGTCACTTTAGGAGAGTTAGAGGACTGGCAAAAGCAACGAGAGGCGATAACGCACGCCGCGACCAAACAATTTTACGCCAACAAATACATAGACCAACGCAGGGTCAATCTCGACTATACGAAAACCGAAGACGATTTAGCGGCCTTTATTTCGGCGTGGTTCCCGGAGGCTGAAAAGCGCGGCCTTGATAAGTGGAAGCCGTCAGCAACGACCATTCGAAACCTTGTTCGCAATAGAGTCGGTCACGTGAGCCTAGTCGACTGCCTTCGGAAAGAGCCCGCAGTAAGGACACGAGGAATTTGGCCGGAGTGGACATATGTTCTCGCAAGCGAGGCGATCGACAAGGTTTTCCGGAGAGAGTTTCCAGATCAGGCAGAGGCATATAGGTGGTTTTACGGTCAATTCTACAAAGAACGTGACGAGGGCGTCGGTATTCTGGGCAAACGACCGGAACCGCCCACAGACAGGGTGTTTCGGACCTGGTTCAAACAGGCTTCGACGCCGAAAAACCTTGAGCGCGCTCACGGATCGCGTAAGGCGAATAAAAGCCTAAAGGGTGCGATCACGCCGCAGGACGCGGTTCGCCCATTGCAGATTGTCATTATCGATCAGACCTTAGGCAATATGTGGTCTGCGGTTAAAAGGCGGACGGGCGATCTCGTCAATAGAGCGCTGCCGAAGAGCGCCACCACTGGTGTACCGTCCGAGAATGAGGAAGGACAGCAAATTCTCGCAGCGAAGCGGGTAGAAGTCGTCTACGCGGTAGACGTTTTCAGCAGAATGACACTCGGACTCATCCTGACTTTCGAGCCACCTTCCATCCGCACTTTTATGGCGTGTCTGAAGATGGTGATGACGCCGAAGGTCCAGTGGAGGAAGCGATTTCCCGATCTTCCCGATGCAACAGACGGTTACGGTCCGCCGGAAACCGTCGTGCTCGACAACCTCAGGGTTCACGTCACAGACAGCGTCCAGCTTGGCCTACTCTCGATGAGTATCGGGATCGAATACGCGGCACTGGCTTCCCCGGAGTGGAAGGCGATCGTCGAACGAGCGATCGGGACTTGCAAGCGCGTGATGGCTACACTTCCGGGCGGCTTTTCGATCGACGACGATAGCATCAATCCCGCCGACTTCCAGAAATACGCACGGCTTGACCTCGACGAGATCGACGAGCTTACCACGCATAAGCTCATAACTGAGCACCACATGAGACCTCATCGCGGTACGGGTGAACCGCCCGGACTCCGATGGGCGAACGGACTAAGAAAGGATGGCAGGGACATGGTCAATGACATGCGGCTGCTTGACCTCATCCTTCGTCGACGAAAGCCAAAAGCTACTCTTACCAGGAACGGTGTTTACTTCAAGGGCCATCGTTACCACCACGAAGGATCGGTCACTCGTTTGTTGGCGATGTTTTCCGATAAAGCGAAAGGAAAGCCAGGGGACCCCTACAGCCTCGAAATCACAGTGTTGTGGAAACCTCACGATTGCAGTTCCATAGGCGTGATGGGCCCCGGTGGTGAAACCGTCGAATTACCTAACTGCGATCCGCTCTTCGCGAAGACGCCTGTTTCGTTTAAATTCGCGTCAGCAGCGAAAAAGGCCAACGAGAAGATATTCAACTTGCGCTACCCGCCCGAGACGAGGGCTAAGTACCTTAGGGAATATTTCGAGCGGCTGGAGCAGCTGTTGCCAAAGCAAAGCCACAGGGCCGGAAAGACAACGACGAGGTTGCTCGAAGGTGGCAGGGCGGTGGTCATCGCACCTGACGTCCGCCAGTACGAGGTCGAGATACCTGTCACGGATCTCGGCGTTTCTCATGTCGATATCCCGATTGCGTTTGCGGCCGAAGAAGGTCGCCACATGCCTGAAACCCCGCAGAAAAAAGGCCCACCGCGAAAGCGAAGCACACCAGCCGCCGAGCCGCCGTCTCTCGATCGGGAAGATTCGGCATCGCATCCCTCGTATGCGATGTCTGCGGCCGATAGCGAAGCCTATCTCGACCAATTGGAAGCCGAGATGAAGGCGACCCGCCACTGACACTAGAACAAAGGAGCGGACATTGAGAGAGGATGTACTACCTAATATCACGCATGAAATTCGTCACATGCGGATTCCTGTTCCGAAGGTGGAAGAAGCTCACAAGGCTATTGACCGCCTCAGAGAGGCACGCAGGTGTGCGTTGAACGACAATAGGGCGACGCCGACCGAAGCTGGCTGCGTCACCCTATTCGGCAAGTCGCATGCAGGAAAAACTACCATCTTAAATTGGTACATGGAGACCCGATTTCCGGGCAATCGCGATCCCGATCGTCCAAACGGGCCATTTCCTCAAAGGACTGCAGTTTTTGTCACCTTGAACGGCGAATCCGGCCGAAGGAGTTTTTTGGCGCAGACGCTCAAAGCTTTCGGTGATCCGTTGCCTTTTAATGGCAGTCCGGACCAAATGCTTGATCGGATCCATAATTTTATTATGCGTTTCAAGACCGAGTTGCTGGTGTTCGACGAGGCCAACAATCTGAGAATGCGTAAGGCAAACGATAGCGATGCGACGCGTACCCACAACAGTTTGCGAGGTTTTCCCAAGCTCGCGGGCTGTCCCATTGTGATCGCCGGGACAGAGGAAGGCAGCGAGAGAATTAAAAGCGACACGCAGATCTGCAGCATCGATTTTCCAGTTGTATTGGAATCACTCAAATTAAGCATGCCCGCTGAGGCTAGGATACTCAAGGAATATTGCTCAAGACTCGGGATCTTGCTTCGGGATCGTGGACTATTCGAAAGTAGAAGTAATTTTGTTAGAGAAAACATTCTTGCTTGCTTAGTGGAAACGACAGGCGGCCTGCCCGGTCGGATTTCTCGGCTTGTAGAGCGTGCGGCCTTCGTTGCTCGCGACGAAGGGGCCAGTAGCGTGGACTTCAGGCACCTTGAAGAGGCCACGAACCTTTATGCGATCCCAAACAAATTTATCGCCTACAATCCATTCACCAGAGATCGGCAGGCGAGGGAGAAAGCGGGGCGCCGTGCCTGACTTTCACGAGCTCGTCGCCGCCATGGAGGGAATTTCGGACCAGCTCAGGACCGTGGCGCTGCCCGTGGAGATCGGTAGTGGCGAGGGCTTGAGAGAGGCTGCTTACAGGGCTTGTTGGTGGAATAGCTTTCCGCAAACAAAGGTTATTCTCAGTCTTGCGGAATGTACCTCGGTGCGGAAGTTGTCAGCCTTGGCAGGTTGCGACAGTCGCGTCGACCTTCACAGCGTTGCGCGGGTTCTCGGTATAGGTATGAGGGAAAACGCACTACATTTAGGCCAGAGGCCCCGCGAGTACACGAGCCGGGACTTTGTCGCTTTTTTTGGACACAGAGTCCGGCGCGGTCACATATCGAGCGCCCGCCGTGTCGCGCCCCGGGCGCTGGCACGCAGCGCGACGCTGAAAGCAATCTGGTCGTTAAAACCTCTGCCTTTGGATCCGGTTAGTCGAGAGTTCCTTCTCCACCGCTGCCCGTCGTGTGATGCCATGCTTGGCTGGGATTACGCATGCGACAGCTGGATTTGCGATCAATGTACTTCCGACCTGCGTAATGTCCCGGAACATATTTACGAACCCGGAGACGACAAAGCACTCGATTTCGTGTCGTTCCTTCTCGATCCTGAAAGCGCCAATCGAAAGATCTCGCTTTCGTCTGGAACGGAACTGTCTAACGAGAGTGAAGGTGATCTGTTTCAGTTGGCTGTCCGGATCGCTCAAACATGTCAGCGTGTTGAATTTTCTAGACACGAAACCTCAATAAAACCGCACCATCTCGAACGGGCTGGCCGGGCCGTTCTCGATTGGCCGCGGGGCTTCATGGAGTTGGTAGACGAGACAATCGCCAAGTCATCGAACAGTGGAGAGCTTGGCTGGTTCAAGTGCAAACCGCTGCGTCGGCTGCAGTTTGACCCGACACTTTCCGTCACGATCAGAAGCCGGATCAAAGCGTTGCTCGACTGCGCTCGGCGCACCGAAGCAGTGAGACATCGTGATTTGGCGCCTTTGAAAACACCTGAAACGGCGGCGACCGAAGAGCCTAGTCGATTGAAGCATCCGAGGGCCGCGTTGCTGAAACTCATAAAGGAAAGAGGCGGCAAAGGCGTTGACGCTTGGGCGGCGAGCTGGCACCGCGAAACAACTATGACCGCATTCCGGGATGTCTACGATGTTAGGCGTTTTTCCGAAACCATAGGCCTGCCAGTCCCGGAAGTCTGGAGGCTCTATCAGTCCGGATGGGCACCAGAATTGGCGAGTGCGATCACAGGGCTCGGGCGCAATCCCGACTTCAAGATCAAAGGAGGTTTGACGACCAACCTCGCCGAGGCAGTTCGCCCTGGGATGGGAAGAGGCGCGCTCAGTCTAGTGTCGAGCCGGTTTGCGCTGGACCCTTCACTAGACGGGAGCTGGTCATCGATTTTGCAGGCAATACTTGATGGACGGCTTGAGGTCTGGCGGGGATCTAGATCAAAACGGGGCCTCATTGCTGAGCTCTTCGTGAACGACTTTCGATGCCTTCGGTCCGTCATCGGGGGAGAGGCTCCTAATGCGGAAGTTCGGAATGTCCCCATCAGTCACAGTGAGGTTTCGATGATTATCGATCGAACACGATCGGTCGCAGCAAACATAATTCGAGCGGGTTTGATGCCAGGCGTTTCGACCATCGGGAAATTTGCAGAGTTGCGGAAATCATGGGTATTCAGCTTTGAACTGAACACGCTTGCTGCAATAGCTTGCCGTCCGATCGCCACCCTATATCGGAAGCTTCAAAATGCCGAAATTAAGCGAACCACGTCTGGAGACGTGACCTTCTGGCAGCGCGACCAGGCCATATCATATCTCGGATTGCATTCGGTCTAACCGAAGAACTGTATCGCCTGCTTTTCGCCCGCTCGGGCAGGAAGCCCCTTTGCCTTCGCAAGTTCCTTGATCGTATTGAACTCCCACCCCTTGTGGCCGTTGGCGTATCTGCAGCTCGATCGGGTCGCTGATGGGCATGTCCGTTCGGTTTCGTCGCTTTTGCACACGTCATGCCCGATAAGCTGTCTTATCGGACACCGACTTTTGAGCCATGCCGCACAGGTGGAGGCGAAAGGATAGGCGTCTCACATTCCTTGTTGCGCGACAGTGCTCCGATTTCTATTTTGGATACTGTCGTTCAGAGGCCGGTGTCATACTCGATCGGAGTTTCGATAGCTGACCTGCCGCACGATCTCAGCGACGATGAATTGGGCCCCCATCACCAAGTAGCCAATTTCCTTTCCGTTCGGGTTGGTCGGCAGAACATCGGCTGGGAGCGTACGGCGGATGTGACGCTAGCGCTTTTGAGATCCGATCTTTATCCAGATCAGGCCAATGATTTTTCAAGAATGCAAGGAGGCGGCCAGTCTTGTGGCCGTAGCCATCCTTCAGCTGCTTTTCGGTGAGCCCACGCGTGGCGCCACCCGCCTTTAACGCAAGCTCCGTAGCAAGTAGTGCCCTTTGGACGGCTCCCCGAAAGTCATATCCGCCAGCCACCATCGCCGATGCCGCATCCGATCACCCGGATTTTTCTGTTCCAGAGCGTCTGCCGCCACTTGCGAAACTATCGTTATACTTGCATTCTCCAGGCCTCAGAATTGACCGAGTTCATGCAATGCGATTCCTCCATCTGTCGGACATCCATTTCCGCGCGTCCGACCTTGATAAGCCATACGACCCGAACCTTGGCCTACGCGACGACATGATCGACGACGTCCGCGACATGGTCGAGCGGTTAGACCGCAAGATCGATGTTATCCTAATCTCGGGCGACATTGCATTCGCCGGAAAGGAAGAGGAATACGATTTTGCCCTACGATGGATCAGGGACAGCCTCTGTCCAGCTAGCGGATGTGAGCCGGAAGACGTCATCGTGATACCCGGGAACCACGACGTTGATCGCAAGGTTGGCAATTCGGCGCTCTATGCCGGGGCTCGCGAGCTTCTGCGTGATCGACCACTCGACAAAGCGAATGACGCCATAACTAAGTATATGGACGATGGCGAGTCTTCGAAGGCCCTCTTCAGCAGGATCGAAAACTACAACCGCTTCGCAGCACGGTTTCTCTGTGAAGTCGGTAAGTTCGACAAGGTCTCCGGGAAAATGCCATTTGTTCGAAGGGATTTCGAACTGAACGACAAGTCAACCCTTCGCGTTTGGGGTTTCAATTCAGTGCTTGTTTGCGACGAGCACGATAAACCCGAGAAGATGTTTGTCGATCCCTCGGCCGCCCAGATTGAGAGAGGGGGCCCAAACGTGGCGCATCTTGTCATGTGTCATCACCCGTTTAATTGGCTGCGCAACGCACAGCCATTTCAGGATCGAGTGGAAAAGATTGCCAAGGTCCATCTCTTTGGCCATGAACACACACTCCGTGTGAACCCGAGTGTCAACTTCACGCGCATCAAAGCTGGCGCTTTGCAGCCGGATCGCGACGAGCCTAATTGGAAGCCAGGCTACAATATCATCGACATCGACGTCCAGGGCACAGATGCCAAGCGAGAGCTGAGGATCGAAATTTGGGTCCGCCAACACGAACTGGGCAAATTTAGAGCCCTTCCAGACGACGATGACAACATGACGTGGGAATTCACCCATAAACTGGCCACGTGGACAGAGCCGGTTAGTGCGGTCGCAGCGCCAGTAGAGCAGCCCGCGATACCTCTTGTGAAAGAGGAGGTGAAAGTGAGTGGAAAGCCTCCGACTGCCCGGTCAGTTGCCTTTAAGATGCTCGACCTAGCGGCGGCTGATCAAAAGGCGATCATCAAGAGCCTTGCCCTCGGCGGTGATGGCGACAAAGGCCTATTGGACTACGAATCCGCGCTCGCGGCCATCAGACGAGCCGAGGACAAAGGCGTGCTTGTCGAATTGGATCGGGCGATAGACGAAAAGCAGACATCTCGGAGCGCCAATGGCTGAATTCAATTTCATCGATCGTTATCACAATCTTCAACCGAGCGCACCCCGCGATGTTATGGCGGCTCGGCAAGAGGCGTTTAAGGTTGTTGCGCAAGAAGCTACCCAGCCCGAAAAGATAGTCGATTTGACAAGGATCGCGCTCGGATTGCCTCACCCGGTTGGAAGCACTGCTCCAGCTTGGCTCGCGTCCGCCATCAAGGCGAAGGACGAGATGTTCGGCATGCTCGACCGAGAAGAGGCTGCTCGGATGGCCTCCCTGGTGATGTCGCAGCGGCTAGCTCTTGGAAGCTTGGGTGCGCATGTTGCGATCCTTGCAGCCTATTTTGGTGAAAATCGACGCGGACCGGAAGCGGAGTCACTCGCTACCGAGGCAAGAAATGGACTTGCGCGTTTAGTCCGAACGCGTGGCGCTGACATCAAGATCGCCGACCTAGAGATGCCGACGGCGGCGACGTTTTCGGAAGAAGTTACAAAGTTCGATGCAGACAACGGCCCGATCACGGAAATTGTCGATGCGATTGCAAAGGATTACCGGACGCAGATAACCACGTTGGTGAACGCCGCAAACGCGGCTATCGGTGGCCTTCGCACCGCGAATCAACGGCTCGCCGAGGAGGTTGACTTGCTCTGGTGGCATTTGGGCGGGCACAGTTTCCTTCTGGATAAGCCATTGTCGTCGCTGCCGCAGGCTGTGTTGCCAATCGTCGTCGGGATGGATACCGCAAGCATGGTCAATCGGCTGCCAGGCCCTTACGGCACCTATGGCGTCATCCGTAGGGCACTTGGTGAGAATGCTGACAGGGCCATGAAATTGTCTGAGCTGATTGAGCAGCTCCAGGCCCAGAACTATATTGGTATCGTAACGGCGACGGTCAAAGATGCTGCGATGGCACCAATTCACGCCGTAGTTGCTGAGGTCGTCCTAAATCGTGCCCCTATGACGAATGACCAATTCCGGATGCGGACGGGTCTTCACCTCGACCTCGTTGCAAGCCAATACGAGTTCGCGCTCCAAGCCTATCACGAGCGATTGCTCATCAAGCAAAATTGGGTGCTTTGAGCTTGAACGTCTGTTCCAACCCCAGCTGCGATGTGAGAGTCAGCGGGAAATGTGTCCTGGGGAATGACCCGGTGGACGCTTGTCCGCAATACAGCGAAGATGATGAGAAGCTCCTTGATTCCGGTGACGATGAGCCGGGTCCTTCTGCGGCGACTGTTCCGACGGCGACTGACAACGTTCGGCTGTGCCCGAACGAACGAATTCTAACCGCCGAGTTGACGGCTCTTCGAAACAGGGTTCCGACGCACACGATCGTTTTGGTCGGCGAACAGAAGGCCGGTAAGACCACGCTCCTTGCATGTCTCTATGGGATGTTTTGCAAAGGAAGCGTAGGCGAATACTCGTTTGTCACCAGCAAAACGCTCCGGGCCTTCGCGGAGCGTCACCATTTGGCGCTCGCAAAAACCAGGCGAGCGACGCCCACAACGTATCGTACAAGCCGCGCTGACAACGTGGGTTTTTTCCACCTCTGTCTCAGTAGCGGCAACAATACGACCGACCTAATCATATCGGATCGATCGGGCGAGGATTTTGATGACGCCCGCGTCAACACGGCGCTGATACCCGAGTTACGGGAGCTGGCTTTGGCTGACCGCGTTTGCTTTTTGCTGGACGCCGCCAAGCTGACAAACATCAAAACACGCGCAACCTACCGGCGCACGTTCAGTCAGTTGATCCGAGCGCTCATCGATAATCGAGCGGTGCCCAAGCGAGCGAAAATCGAGGTTCTTGTGACCAAGCTCGATAAGGTTTCGCGGCCCGAAAGTGATCCGGCGCTACTTGAGGCAGTGAGAGCTTACGAAAAGGAGTTGATGGACGAATTCAAGCCGCATTGGCCCGGGTTTGCGACATATGAAATATGCGCGCTGCCCAGCGCCAACCATTTGATCGGGTTTGTAGGTCTACAAGAGCTGGTCGCTCGTTGGTGCGAAGCTCCCGTTGCTATCGACACTCGACCGTTACCTGTCGCGGATGGTTTGCGGCAATTCGACCTGTTGTTAGGGCGGTGGAGCTAGTTTTGAGCGAAACGATACGCCATGTTGTCATGGGATTGCAGTCTACCGGAAAGACCACCTTTGCGGCGGCGCTATGGTATTTGGTTGACTCTGGCCAGGTTCCGACGTCCCTGAAGCGCGGGCTGCACATCGGGGACCATGCGTATCTTGAGCGGCTTGCACAAATCTGGGCCGACGGCTGGCGGGTCCCCCGAACCTCTCAGCAGGAACTTGCTCAGATTGCGATGAACCTTCGCGATCCGAAGAGCGGATCAAATATCGCGTTGAAGTTCGTGGACTTAGCGGGTGAGACATTCGAGCGCGCCTATGCTAGTCGCGAGATGAGCAAGGACGCAGCCGGGGAGTTCACCGATGTTGGTGGGCTCATGCTGTTCGTCAGCGCTGGTCACGTCCGTGATGATGTCACATTGCTCGATATGGCCCCTTACGTGGGAGATACCTCTGAGGACGTTCCCGAAGATGAATCGATGGTCGAAGACTTCGATCCTGCCAAAACGCCACGGCAGGTCCAGCTTGTCGATCTGTTGCAGTCCTTCTCCGATGTCCCGGTCAACTGTCGACCGGAACACATCGCGGTCATCATATCCGCTTGGGACCTTGGACCAGATCACGACGATCCCCAACGCTGGCTTCGGGAAGAGATGCCTCTTCTAGATCAATATTTGCGAAACTCGCGAGTGGCGACGAGAGTATACGGCGTGTCCGCCCAAGGCGGCGAGGTCCCAGAGCAAGGCGATGAAACCGGAAAAGGTGATCGTGAGAGGCTCTTGCAACTTTCGAAAGCTAGCGAAAGAATTCGGATTGTCGGAAATGGAGCGAGCGAGCATGATCTAACGCACCCAGTTCGTTGGTTGAGTGGCCTAGAAAATGGTGAGTGACGACTACAATGCAGTGGATCAGGCGGTCTTTGGTTACTCCAATGGCCATCGCCAACTGCGGTCCTCTGTCAGCCTTTCGTCGGTCGATCTATACGAACTGGCTGCCATATCTGATCTAGCGCCCGGCGCTCGCCTCACGGCTTCGCAAAGCTATCTGACAGGGGCGCTATTGCCGGACAGTAAACGGTACGCGCTTATTCGAACCTGGCTTGCTCCGGAGATGCCACGTCCCGGCTGTGTGTGGAGTCACGTCCTGCTGCTGCCACGACCAGTCCTTTCATCGCAGATCGACTTGAGCACGTTTCACCCGCTGTTCCGTCGTCCGGACGACTACGAGACGAACAACTTTTACTCGTCCCAAGTAACTGTACTTCGGAGAGCGCGGGACGGTTCGCGGGCCGAGCCGGATACAATTGAGCGACTCCTCGCTGCGACTTATCTGCGATATCCGCTCCGTTATGATGACATCCCGAGCGAAGACTGGGAGCGGGCGATCCTGGCCATCTGGTCGCAGCAATGGCCCCGATTACGGGCCCAGTTCGGTTTTCGTTCGATACCCTCCACGTCGGTTATGCGCAGCCAGTCCTTCCGGTTCGACGAACACCCGTCCGCGAATGAACATAATCTTTTCCCTCGGTGGCTGCCGTACGCTGTTCACGATGCCAATGCTTCTAACGTGACGCCGTTGCGGCGGTTTTTGTGGCGGTATGGAAAGGACATCGATAAGCCCCAAGAGGCGTTTGCTGATCTGGTGAATTTCTTTGCGATGAGCAACGATCCTGAAGGTTTGCCGCAACTTGCAGAACAGGTGTTTCAGAGGTTCGGAGACGGCGAGGCTGAAACGCTGAAACGCGATCTTCTTGGTCTCGGTGTAAGCTCGTTGTCGCTAGTTCCGCATGTGCGCCCGGCCGAAATGATACGCCTTGTCAGTGATCATTATATGGACCGGGCCTCGACGGCGCGAAATGAGATCGTTTCGCTGTTCGTAGACATACCGGCTGAAACTGTTCCGGATGTTGCGGCGGCCTTGCTAGAACGCAAGGATCCGCTCGGACCGATAGCTCAGGACATCTTCGAAGCGCTCGCCTGTTGCCTGTCGACTGAGATACTCGCCTCAGATCGTTTCCCTGCCGAACTTTTGGTCCCTTATATGCGACAGCGACCGGATTTGATCGCGGATGTTGTCTTGGAACGTGTTTCGACCGGTGATTTGTTCGATCTTGTGCTCTCTGTCACTGACGAGAGCCATCTTGTCATCTTGAGAGCTATCCTTGAGCGGGATCGGGAGGCGTTCCAAGGCGCTCCTAAAGCGGTTCGGATGGAAGCCGTCCTTGAAGTCGCTGTGGAACTTTTCCAAGACCGGCTTTTGGGTAGAGGATGGCAAAAAGCCTTCGCAGAGGGCTTTGTCGACTTTCTTCCCTTCGTCAACGAATTGCGAAGTGGGAGTGCGGTCGCCGCATGTGCGCGGCTATTCGAGTATCCAGTTGGCGGTCCAAACGCTGCCCGGACGTGGTTAGAGGGAATCAGAAAGAGCGACCTCGAATATTCGGACGAAACGCGCATGCTGAGCTTCATTTTCGTGCTCTGTATCGCCAATGGGATTGGAAACAATCATGGTGTTTTGGCAAATGTTTTGCCGATGCTTCGGCCGCGCGTTCTTGCAGGGGAAGTGTCACAAGAGTCGCAGGATTTACTCAGCCGCTGGTTGCCGCACCACGATAAAAATTGGGACCTTGATCGCCGAATTCTTAAATTGTTGCGGCGGCACTACAAGGACGGAGGCAACGTTGATGATGTAGTCGTCGCACTAGGTCTGTCCGAGGAAAATCTTGCATACGCCACAAACCGAGACAAAGAAGAAACGCTCAGCCTCTTTAAGCCCTTTCAGCCGTGGTCGTGGTTCAACTGAGCCGCGCTATCGATGTGCTCCGCGCGGTGCCAGCCTTTATCTCAAAGCTTGGGTATCTCATGTACTTCTGGGTAAGTCTTGTGCTGGCACCAATGGCCGATGAAGGGACGTTTGCTCTGGGCACCTATCATTAGGCCAGGGTGTAATTACTAACGTCCTGATATACGACTGCAAAGTAATTTTGGCTAGGAATTGAATCCTCCCGGATATTAGTCCAATTTCCGAGAGTACTTACTGTAATGATGCCGGTTGTTCCGCTAGCGTCATACGCATTCATTGCAAGTACAGCATCCATTAGAGCTGCGTCCATTACCAGTCATTCCTTTCAAGAAACCGGGGATAATCAGATTGCAATGGCTTCGATTTGCTGTCTGTTTCTGGATAGCGAAAATGTGACGTTGATATATTTTCGTTCGACTTCTGCACGACCTCCTGCTTTTTGACCCAGGGAAGCAAGTGATCGATCCCCGTTGAAACGTGGTCGTCCGTCAGCTTCACCGATACGTTCATCAAGCGCACATTTTCTCCCACGAGAGTTTGAAAATTGTCCTGGTTGGCGATGACCGCGCTTTCGGGATCCGCCATATCGGCGAAGTAAATGATTGTGGGAACATACTTCGGTGGGACGTTCAAAGGATTACGGGGAAGTTCGCTTATCTTCCTATACGGCGGAAGAGGCCTAAACGCTTGATACGGCATGTTTCCGGATCTAAACGAGTGGTCGGCGACACCGAGTAGAACAAACAAATATTTTCCGTTGGAAAGCCCGACAGGAATTGCCTCGCCTTGAACCGCTGTGGTGTATCCGCAAATCCCAATACAGGGCATGTTACGCCGCAGAGCAATGTGCACGACGTTAGAGACGGTTATGCCAATCCCAACATTCAGGACCACCAATGGCACGGCAACCCAATCGCTTGGATATAGGGACATCGCCACATATGAAGCGGCAAGAAATGGGATGAAATATCTCCAGGTGATCCACGCCCGGTGCAAAATATCCCTGATATCAGGCTTTTTGAGCTTGTCCCACACCTGTTTCAGCCCTTTCTAGAAAACAGCACGTCCATCATTTCGGTGTCTCCTCCGAACGTGTCGCCCAATGCCGAAGCATCATGAAACCCACCCAAATGGGAACGGCAAAAGCCAAAATTCCGAAGTAGCAGGCGTAGTAGACGTTAGAAAACGGGCCATGGACTCCCATTATCATTTCGCCATTCATGCACCTCGCAGCATCACGCGAATAGGTAAGGTCCTCGCATCGGGTATGATAAAATATCATCGTTAGACCATCCCAGAGAACCAGCAAAGCCATCCCGTACAGTAGCGTCTTGCGGACTAGCTGAAGATCAGGCCGTGGCCGAATCTTCAAATGGTGCGCGGAATCCTTGCTGACTTGGACGCTTCGCAAGAGGAAACCCAACATGATGGATAGGATTGCTGACGTAACTTGTGCGAGCAAGACCGTCAAAAGCGGCCACGTGGGAGGTGGCCAAAGATACAACGCACCAGCAACTGCAAAGGCTGCGAGGGCCGGGCAACTGAGGAGCGATCCCGCCGTGAGCCCTCTGCGTGTGATAAGCGAACCTAAGAAAGAAATCACCGCCGCAATCGTCGCTAGCCAAGCGACTGGGCCGATCACCCAAGGCTGAGATAGATCAAGCATGCAGGAACGCCTACCTAAACAATCTTCGAAATATGCCCAATAATTCTAATCGGGCCGACTCTATCCGGAGTTGCGCAAAAGTCGAGATAGACGTTGCGCTTACAGCGAACGGCTCCGCCTTTCATGAGTGCATAAAAAACCCGCCTACTAGGTTTCGGCGGGGGAGGAAATATTCCGGAGCTTTAACTTTAGAATGCTCGAAGCGGGATGTCGCGTGACAGATTGCGTGACGCGAAACGCCGTCAAAAGTGAGGGCAACCGTACTTCTGAGCATACACAGAGAGCCACCGGTTACTTCAGTCACCACTTCCGTGAACCACGCGGCTTTGTTATTTTATTGAGCCGTCCGCGTATCGATCGTCCCACTAGTTTACATGAGGAAGCGGATCTCCTTCAGGTTTGGTCGGGGCTCGGGCCCCAGCCTCGGGTCAGTGCGAAGGCTTGGTCAAACGAGCCAGTCGTCGGAACAACTGGTCAACGATCTAGCCTTGTTGCCGTCGGCTGACTATATTTCCTCAACGAATAGTGGTGAAATAGCATGAAAATGCTCGGGTGGTTACGTCAAATATCAGCGTCAATATGGGGCGAACCCATCAAAGGCGACGGCGATAGTGACCTGGATAGTGTTTGGGATGCAGCAGCGGCGGCGGAAGCAATGATTCGCCAACATGAGCAATACCTGAGAGCACGCGGCATCACGCAAAACTCAACTGCCGATGTTCTGAAAGGAATTCAATTGGACGTGGCCGAGCTTCGCAAGGGGCCCATCGACGATGCGATTCACAGTATGGCATTGGCCTACACGCAGTTAGAGCCTCTTCTCGGTTCTGGCGACGAGAATGATCCGTTGCGGGAAGCTTGCAGGCTTCTGGATCAGGCGGTAGGCGAGCTGATCTGAACGTCAATTAATTCCAGCATGGAAGAGAAGATTAGGCTGACTACGATGATGGCCGCATTGGATCGGCAGGTGACGATAGTGATCACTGCGGTCGGTATGCGGTCGATTGGATTGCGCGGGAAGCGAATTTTCTCAGCACCTGGGAGACCGAACAGTTCGTTGATCGTCTATTCTGAATGCAGTGTTCGGTCGAACCGGGATGCGGATGCAACCCACGTCTAATAAGGGGAGGGCAGTCGTGACGGAACGCCAGCGATTCGACCTAGACGCTTACCTCGACGGAATTGGATCAAGGCCATGCTTCATCTGCCGTTGCGTCGCCAATGACCCAGCCTTCTTTCATCATCGTGTCTACGAAGACGCTCAAGCGATCATTTTCTTGAGCAAATATCCAACACTACAGGGGTATTGCCTAGTATGCCCTCGTGAACATCGCGAGGACCTTTCGCACGACCTTTCAAAAACCGAATACCTTCACTTGCAGGAACTGGTGTACGTACTATCCCGCGTTCTGAAAAAGATGTTCGACGCGGAGCGCATATACGTTCTCTCACTCGGCAGTCGGCAGGCAAACAGCCATGTTCACTTCCATGTTGCGCCGCTACCGCAAGGCGTTCCCTTGGAAGCGCAACAATATCATGCTCTAATGGCCGAGAACGGCGTCTTGCGTATCGATGACAACGAAATGGCACAGCTGGCCAAGCGTATCCGTGCTGCCTTTATCGCTGAGCTTGCACATCAGGGTGACGGTTCAGCGGCAGGCCGGAATTAAATCTCGTCAATTTGAAACAGTCGCGATGTCCGGGACAGCCTTGGCAGATGGCTGAACGACGCCGACGCGGCTACGGTCGTTGCCTAGGGTCCCAAACTTGTTAGCTTGGCGCATGGGCACAGTTTACGATATTCCAGAACGCTTCCAGATTGCCGAAACCGAAGGATGGTTGGTGAACCATCGCATCAACTCGGTGCTGCCCGGCTATCTCATGGTCAGTTCCAAGATGTTCACCAATGACCTGAGTGAGCTTTCGAGTGAGGCTCTGGCTGAACTTGGACCGTTGCTTGCCAAAGCTCAGAATGCGTTGAAATCGGGTCTGGGTTCCGAGCGAGTTTACATCGGCCGCTACGGTCACACTCCGGGATATCCGATCCACTTTCACGTGATCCCGATATATGGCTGGGTCGAGGAATTGTTTTGGAATGATGCCCGTTATCGGCTCCTCGAAACATTTGCAGATGGGCCAGGAGAAACGGTTACCGATGGGGCGGAGATGACCTTGTTCGTATGGCGCGAGTTTTGTGAGCGAACGGACCCACCTCCCATAAAAGGTCCGTCTGTGTGCGATGTCATTGAGCTTTTGCGCAAAACGATAATAACGTTATGATGGAGCAGGCCGTACGCGCCGCATTTTAGCCGAGGCGCTGCAAACTGCTCAAGCGGCCGGGCGAGTTTCCAAAGCCACAAGCAACCCCTTCAGCTCTGGTTCCTCTACGCGGGTCGCCGCTTCGACGGGCGACATCCATTCTGTGGTGCGCTCCTTGAATTCAGGGAATTTATCGGAGACTTTCTCGACTGCAAGATGTACTTCCACCAGTGCGGGAGCCTTATTCCCGTCGGCGAGTGTCTCTCGAGGTAGATGTAATAGCCAAGGGGTCTCTTTTTGGCCTTGCCTTTGACACCCGCTTCCTCCCCAAGCCTCATGCTCGGCGACCTCGTGTGGCTTCAATCCCTTGATTGCCCATCCCTTTGGTATCGTCCAGCGGCGTGTTTCGCGAGTGGCAACAAGTAGGATTTCGACCCGCCTTTGCGAGCGGGTGCGGAAACAGACAGCGGGCGCGAAGCAGTCATCGCCTGCCCTCAACGCACCTTAGAATATAAAAAGGCATCTCTCGGTATATCCGAAATATTTGGGTGCAGAAGGTAACGCTGGAGCAGTGCTTCTTTTGTCATTCCGGCCTTTTCCATAACCCTAGCTGATGCTCCGTTCATCACGTCGCAAGATGCTTCAGTACGAAAGATGAGGGGTGCGAAAGCGCATGCTCTACAACCCACCTGACAACCTCACTCGCAACCCCGTCGCCCCACCGATCTCTACGAATAAGCCATCCGTAGGATACCTTATGACCGACAGGTCGCGCATCTACGCGCCCGACCAATTCGTTCGGCTGGTCGCGAAGGCAGATTACGGCAGGAAACGATGCTCCTGTATCCCATTCGCGATGACTGCGTTCAGCCGCCTCTCGCGTCTGGTGAACCTCTGAATGTGGCCTCCAGGTCAGATATTTCGTTACTTCTGGATCGGTGTTCCAGCCATCAAAGATTGCCTGAGCGTCAGATGGGACAATGCGCCTTACCAGAAATCGGTTGGTAAGAAACTCTTCAGGTAGCCTATATTTTTCCGACATTTTGCTGATCGTTCTCAAAATGCAATTTGTATGGGATTGTGGTCATCCGCCGCCAACTATAGCCGAGCAGTCAGTGACAGCAACGTCCGGTTTTGGCGCGTAGTTGCCGCGTCCATCATGGCTGCTATAAGCGACCTCTACCATAGGATTTCGGTCAAGTGCGAGAGGCACGCCGCCTGCTCCTGTCGGCCCATTGCGGTCATTAAACGCTCAAGAAAGTCGGCCGTGAAACCCCGATTTTGTGGCCGATAAATGGGACGGCGATTGCTAGCCTAGCGATTTGGAGAATCTGTCGAAAAACT
Organism: Rhizobium sp. BK313; assembly: GCF_014193655.1. Lineage (GTDB taxonomy): Bacteria > Pseudomonadota > Alphaproteobacteria > Rhizobiales > Rhizobiaceae > Rhizobium. The sequence goes on from NZ_JACHZQ010000001.1 coordinate 866,366, forward strand.
CAGCATCCTGTGATCCCTCAGTTATCAACCAACGCTGAAATAATCCGACATGACGTGCTATGCCAACAGCAGGCCGCACGAGTACATGAAAGTCTTCCATAGTCAGAGGTAGTTCCGGGAACAATCTGACGAGCCGACCAGCAGCGATATCCGCCGCCACAAGTGCGCTTGGTCCCATCGCGACGCCTGCGCCATCAATCGCCGCCTGTAGAGAATGATAAAGCGGCTCGAAACGCAATTGTGCTTTTCCGGTCAGCTGCGGGTGTCCTGCCTTGTCGAGCCAACGCGGCCATAGGGATGCTACGGACTCGGCGTGCAGGAATGTATGTGCGCCAAGGTCTGCAACGCAGTTTACGGGCAGTGCCTTGATGAGCCGGGGGCTGGCTACGGGAACGCAGCTTTCGGATAGGAAAGGCGTACTGCCATCCTCGATTGGGCCGCGCCGTATAGCAAGATCGAAATGATCGGTGACCTTTTCGATCGGATCGATCGAAGCCGCCAGGCGAATCTCAATTCCCTGATGGGCCTTGGCAAAAGCAGGCAAGCGCGGGATGAGCCAGCGCATCGTGAAGGTTTGAGGGGCGTTGATCCTGAGAACTTTGCACTTCTCACTGCCTGTAAGGCGTTCGCTCGCGAGTGCCAGCCCGTCGAGGAGTTTTGTAGCCTCTTCTAGGAACTGCTTTCCGTCCGCCGTCAATGTGATTCTCCGCCCCTCCTTTATGAACAGACGAACACCTAGCCAGTCTTCAAGAATCTTGATCTGGCGGCTGATTGCGCCGTGCGTCACGCCTAGTTCATCCGCGCCGCTCATCAAGCTCCCGTTGCGAGCGGCGGATTCGAACGATTTCACAGAGTTCAGCGGAGGGAGCGATCTGGGCATATGTGAGATTTCCTGACAGATCGCTCACGCTAACTCAATTGTAAATTAAGGGGAAGACAGCCACAACAGGTTGATAGAAATGGACCTTTCCGATGACAGAACTCGCCCTGATCCGACTGTTGCAGCCGTCTGATTCCATCTCAGAGCTGACGGCCCTTCTCCACAATGCTTATGGACATCTTGCACGGATGGGACTGCGATACATGGCAACCCATCAGACAGAGACCGTCACACGCAACCGCATCGGTCAGGGTACCTGCCTTGTCGCCGTGCTAGATGGGAAGGTTTGCGGGACCATCCTGTTCCGATCCGCAAAGCAGACAACTGGATGCCCTTGGTACGACCGACCAGACGTTGCTTCTCTGGGCCAGTTTGCGGTCGATCCGGCACTTCAAGCACAAGGGATCGGACTACGTCTACTCAAGGCGGTCGAGAGCCGGGCGGTCGCAAGTGGGGCCGGAGAGATCGCGCTTGATACCGCCGAGTCTGCCAATCATCTCGTCGAATGGTATTCACGCTTGGGCTATCGCTTCGCGGAGTATGCGCAGTGGTCGCATACGAACTACCGAAGCGTGATCCTGAGTAAAGCATTTCCTGCCGCCGGAGCTGCACAGTGCTGAAGCTCGTAGATCTTTCCGATCTTCATCTTACGACACCTGGCGAGGAGCTTCACGGGCTACGCCCCGGCGAGCAGTTGGAACGATGCATTTCCCGAATTTCTCGCGAGCATGGCGATGCTGCCTTGTGCATTATCACTGGGGATCTAACCCACGATGGACATCCGCTCGCCTACGCTGAAGTTGCGAGACAAGTGGCCCGACTTCCAGGTGATCGATACGTCGTATGGAAGGCTGATCCTTCTTGACACGCATGAACCGCAGAGGGCGGAGGGCAGGCTATGCGAAAGACGTCTAGCCTGGCTGCGAGATCGAATAGCCGCTGCTGCATCTTACAACAAAGTCGGCAGCCAATGGCGTGGCAAACCGATTTCGAAATTCCAGGACAAGTTTGGCGCACCGACGAACCGCAGCAATTCTGGCGACGCGACCGTTCTAACCTGGCAGCGATCTCGCGTGGCGCGGATATTGCACCATGCTGTCGTCATCCAGATCGAGGGCTCAAGCTACTGGCCCCGTCAACATGCCGAACTCATGCCGGAGCACGTCCGCTCAAAAGCCCTCATCGCTCGGCCCGCCTTCGCGCCGCCATCAAAACCGCGCGGCAGGCCACCGAAAAATGGCCATCTCTCCCTCTCGTCCACGTCGGCATAATTGGGGAATTTTACTTCGGCACTTTTGAGGATTTTTCAATCGGCATTGACGATGTCGGCCCGAAGTAGGTCATCCCATTGCATGAAGTCAACGGATAGAGTTGAGCGTCGCGCTTTCATGTTCTGATGCTGACGCGATCCAGGACGTGGCGCAAACAGGCTTCTCGAATTGAGAGAAGACCGATGCATTGATTATATGGCGGCAAATTGCATTCGGGTCAGCAGCGTCGAAGTCGATATCGATTTGTTCAACACGAGGATGAGGAAACTCATAGGTCGTGATATACGCGAGCTGGCCAGGCTGGGCCTCTATCGGCATAACTGATAAGCTGGTAGCGGTTATGCTGCCGAGCCAAAGCCTGTTTTCGGCAAGGTCAACCAAACCACAAATTCGGGGCGTATCGTGCTGATCGAACTCACGGTCTAAGCCAACGAGAACGCTCACAATCGCATCTCGCGGGGCATTGCCTGCCTGAAGCCGCTCATAAATCGGTCTTGTGTGAGTGCCGTTGCTTACAACTGCAAAACGCGCATTCCAAATTAAACATTCATAGGCGATGTAAGGGCTGTCTGATGCTGCGTCGGCGCTACCCGGCTGAGCAATAATTTTCACAGTGTTGCCCAGCTTTTCTGCATTCCTGTTAGGGTATGATCTGCTTGAAACCCTATAGGCAGCGGTCAAATCGCCTTTTCGATTGCGACCTACTCCAACAATTCGACCAACATACATCTCTAAAATTCTCCGGGTTAATACGGCGGCCATCGTAGCAACCAATTACCAGCCTGCCCAGTTTGCGAGGTTTGGATACACAACTGACTTTTGCGTCGCCTGGATTTAGGGGCATTCCTGCCGAGCGACTTAGGCCCCGGACCGATCAATCCGACGTGACGCCATAATCGCTGTGAGGCTTAAGCGGACTCCGCTCTTCGGTGCATAGCTAGATTCCCGAGCATTTCAGCAAGCTGAGGGAGCGCCAACTCGGCTTCGAATCCTATCGCGGCAGCGGTAAACCATCTTAGCTCGGTATGTTCATCATCGATGAGGCGCGGACAGCCGCGCCACTTATCGACGTGATAGACATGGAACGTGGCGGATGCCTCGGGCGGCGATTCTGAAACGAATCTCCCGACAAACTGCCAATGCTCTGGGTTGACGCCGATCTCTTCCATCAGTTCTCGACACATCGTCGTCTCAGCGTCTTCGCCATTCTCAATGTGGCCGCCGGGGAGGCTCCAACGATTTGGATGCGCCTTGCGCTTGGAACCTCGTCTTGCAAGCAGAACGGTTCCGTTCTGGGTTAGGGCACCCATCGCAATGTCGGGCATCTATGCTTCTCCGATTCATCGACATCGTGCCGATGCTGCCTGTCGCGCCGCCGCTCGTTACAATGAACCAGCAGTAACCGTCATTTTCAGGCTCTGATCAAGCAGTCCTGACCCCATTTAGCTATGGGACAACACAACCATTGCGGTTCCGTCCGAAGTTAAGTTACGCTCGCAACACAGGTTACATTCATGTGGGAACCCAGACAAACCACATGGCAGGCCTTAATCTTGCTTGGGCAAGGAGGAATTAATGAGCGGCTTAATCGACGTTCTTGATGAAAACGGTTTGCGCACAGGAGAGGTCCTTACTAGAAAAGAGGTTCATGCACTAGGTAAGCCTCATCGCGTGATCCATCTCTACCTTTTCAACCAAGACAACATGATTGTCCTCCAAAAGCGGTCACAATATGTGGACCATTATCCAGGTGCATTCACCATTTCAGTTCTATGTCACATCGATGCAGGCGAGAGCAGCATGGATTCGGCGAGAAGAGAGATAAAAGAGGAGCTTGGTTTGAATCCGGATGGATATGAAATTGATTTCTTGTTTTCGTATAGAAGAGACGCGATCCTAAGCCCCACATATATAGATAAGCACTTTAACGATATTTATATTGCACGAGGTACATTTTGTTTTGAAGATATTTCAATTGATAAAGGAGAAGTAGAATCTGTCGAACTCGTTCCGTATGAAATATTCATTGACATGATCAATGATAAAACAAGCAAATTGGCAGATATATATTTCGACGAATGCCAAGATGTAATCTATTTTGTGGGGAATTCCAAATAACAACGCGCCTGACGTTCCCGAAAAAAGCCACCGCGTTATCGACCAAAGGCCTCCTTATCAGTCCCCCTTTTGCGCCAGCAGCCTGAGAATGGCCCCGAACGGTGGTGCTGTCGATTATGCGTTGCCAGTCGTCTATTGGGCCGAGTTCAACGTTACCTAAGACTACGATCCGCTGCATGAATTTCGCGACAATTCAGGACGCTTTCCGGCTGATAAACAGGCCGGTTTCTTTCTCGGCTTCAAGCACGCCGTCGCCCACCCGAAATGCCTCGGTGATCGCATCCCGAAACGCGGCAAGCCGTGCCTCGTCGGCTTCGTCACCGGGCGGATAGGACGTGAGCGCCAGGAATACGTCTTCCGGCTCCGTTACCCGTAGCCGGGCTGGATGCTGCGTCATGGTGACATTCCCGAACTGGGTTTGCATGAGCCGTTCAGCAGTGTCATAGCCGAAAGCGGCCCCGGCAGGATCATAGGGAGGACTGCCGAACACGGTTGTCAGCTCATACATCTTGCGCATGTTGCCAGCCCCGTTGGTCGTCACCGCAAGGAAACCGCCCGGCTTCAGCACACGATACATTTCCGCGATGGCCTGCGGCTGGTCCGGCAAATGGTAGAGCATGTGCATTGCTATGACGGCATCAAAAGAGCCGTCCTCAAGGGGCAAGGCGGTCGCGTCGGCTTGTTGACCTGTGACCTCACCGAACGCCAATGACTGACAGCGCTCAACCGCCTCTTGCACCATACCTGGGGAGAGATCGGAAAGGGTGAGGTCGAGACTTTCCGGCAGTTCGTTCACCGTCGCCGCCCAGAACCAGCCAGGGCCGCAGCCAACATCCAGAATGCGATTTCCGGCGTTGAGGGGTAGCTGTCTCGCCACCCATGGAAACCAGCCGATTTCGGCAATCGTATATTCGCTGTTGAGGCGAGCGCGGGCGGCAAGCTTTCGGCTGTCGCTATACTGCTTTTCATTGCCAGTGGTTATAGATGACATGCGGTGCCCTCGGTGCCATTGAACTCAGATTCGCAAGAGTCCCGATTAAAGCTACGGTATTTCGACTGAATGCGACGTCACAAAGATAGGCATTCTGCGACAACTGAGTCCTCAGAATGCTTGACGAAGATATTCTAAGCAAGAAAAGCCGCCGGGAACGCCCATGGTGCAAGCGGAGTTAGCACCAATATCTACTTTGATTCCACATTTCGGTTAGGGGCTGGCCCTCTACTAGGCAGCAACCCATTCAAGCAAGGCGTTCTGTGCGTGCAAAAGATATGCCTTTGCAACGCCGCTCTGGCAGGCTGGATGGCTCATTGCATCCACTGTCACTTCCTGTCCTCTAGCGACAGGCGGGCAGGGGAGGAAGATCACATCGCGGCGACACGTTTCAAGCATTGATGCTGATATCTGATATCGCAGCATATGGTGTTCACTTGCCCCGCTGGGCCAACAATCCGTTACGATGATATCTGCATTCGACATCTCACTCAGATCGGTGCTGGCGGCAAAGTTGGGGTTCAGTAGCGACACGTCCCGAACATGCCAGTTTTCCGGATAGACCTGTTTGACCTGGATCGGCAACGATATGGACGCTTCAACCCAGGACCGAAGAATATTCGCATCCGGAGCGACCACGGCGATTTTTAGTCCCTCAAGGGTTCCTCTCTTGCTTTGGATATAAGCGAGATCGCCGAGCGTTTCGCACGGGTGATTGGATTTTGTTCGTGCGTTGATCACCGGAGCTTTGGCGCACGATGCCAAGTCCTTCAGCATCGATAGTTCCTTGGTTCGGACAACCAAAATGTCGAACCAGTTGTCGAGATATTGCGCCAAATCAGCTGTCGGTTCGCGGAGATTAAAGCTGATTGGAGAGGTCACGCAGATGCCGCCCAGAGCCTGTACGCCCAGATCAAAGGCGGTCGTGTTTCTCCAGCCACTATCATCGGCAATCAGCGCAACGCGTTTGCCAAACAAGCTTTGGGGCATCGTTCGGTCGGTCCAGGCCGTTGCGAGGAACTGAGCACGGTCGATGATGGATAAGATTACGTCTGGCGGTAGTCCATGGAATTCGAGAAAGTCCCTGTTGGAATTTTTCGGCATTCTCACCTCAGCATTCATCAATCCGAATAGCCCTCGATGGCCGCTAACTTAAACGCGAAATATGCTGGCGAGGAAGGGTGGAATTCCATCGCCGTAGGTTGCGATCTCAACCTACTAGTAGTGGCGGGGATGACGCGCTTGTAAGCGTTTGAACCATGATCGGGGCTTCCATAGCAGGATCAAAACAACGCCGAGAGCAGCCCTGAAGATCGGATGGAGACCCAAGGCTCCTACGCCTAACAAGCCGACCAGCATTCCGACGCCAATGAAGAATCTTGTAACAAAGGGTCCCTTTAGGGCATCCCATAGTTCTTCATGCATTATTCTTCCGAAAAAGCTGCCCCTCGTTGGCAATCTCGGCATGTTTCACTTGCTCCAGGTCCTGGGAGATCGATCCCGCGTTTGCGTGACGCATTGCTCCCAGTTGTATGTCCGCAGCCATGGCAGCATAGAAGGACAACTTCAATTTTCGAAAAGGTTTCGGCGCTACTAGGGCTGATTTGGGCGACGGGATGCGCCTGTGAGTCGGGGTAAAACGGCAGAGTTTTCCAAATGGCCGACAGTTCTAAGGAGTCGGTATCGAGCCTGTTATTCCCGACCGGATCACGGAAGGGGATTTGCGCAAGGGTAATGACGTCATGGTGGAGCAGGCCGTACGCGCCACATTTTAGCCAAGGCGCTGCAAACTGCTCAAGCGGCGGGGCGCGTTTCTAAAGCCACAAGCAATCCCTTTAGCTCTGGCTCCTCTACGCGGGTGGCCGCTTCGACGGGAGACATCCATTCTATGGTACGCTCCCTATATTCAGGGAACTTGTCGGAGACTTTATCGACTGCAAGAAGATGCACTTCCACCATCGTGGGAGCCTTATTCCCGTCGGCGAGTGTCTTGAGATAGGTGTAATAGCCAAGGGGTCTCTTCTTGGCTCTGCCTTTAACGCCCGCTTCCTCCCAAGCTTCACGCTCCGCGACCTCGTGCGGCTTCAATCCCTTGATCGGCCACCCCTTTGGTATCGTCCAGCGGCGCGTTTCGCGGGTAGTAACAAGCAGGATTTCGATCCGACCTTGTGAACCGGTGCGGAGACAGACAGCACCGAACTGTTCAAACGTCTCGCCACGTATCATCACTTCTGTGTATTCAGCGAGACGTGCGAGGTGGGGTCCGTCTTTGCTCATGGGCTTGATCCAGTCATTCCATAAATAATGGGGTGCAAATTGATTCCTGACGATGGCCGGTAGGGTAGCTAGTTACCGCGTCGAGAAGCCCTTTGGCAACGCCCGTCCCAGTCGCAAGATCAAAAGGCTTCGAGCGGCGATCTGGACGCCATGACTGCGGTGCTTCTGAAAGCCGGGCCGCTCGGAAAAATCGTTCGTCAGAACCCAACCCTGCGAGCGATTGCCGAACTTCGCTTGTGCAAGGCTTTGGCTGAATTAGGCGAACTTACGAAGATGGAACTCATGGCTTCCATCTGCATACTGACGGCGCGAGCGGAGAAGGCGATCCGCCTATGGGCGTTAAAATCGACAACGGCTGACGGGACTGAGTGGCGACGCCGCAAAGTCCCCTAATTGGCGTGTTCGGGGTGGCGCTGGGCTTCGCCTATTGGCGCTCCGGAAGTGGCCGTCTTCCGCTGTCGGCCCAATTGTGGTCATCAAGCTGGAGACCCAGCCATTGAATGTGTCGCCTCAGCTCAGACCGAGACGACAAAGGCACCTGTTGATCTCGATTAGGCCCGGTCTGCGGCGATTGACCAATTGTGAAGGCAACGGTCTAGGCCGATGGCTATCTCTAGGACGAGGACGTCGTGTTCGCGGGTCGCGCCCCCCTTCGCTCGGGAGACGAACTTGCGTGGGAAGTCCGTCCTACGTGAGATTGAGCAGATCTCCATCCACTTGAAACCGTTGTCAACCTCCACGTCCATTGTGACCTGAGAGTAGCTCGGCAGACGGTCGGATTCCACAATTCGAGTGGGAAGATTGATCACCGAGGCGATCATCTTCCGGACGGGCTCAAGACATGCCGCGTGGTAGTCCATGTCGCTGTCGGCGGAGAAGGCCGCTTGGAACTCGATCTGCCAAAACTCCTTGAGCCGCATGTGCGCGGTCGTCTGCTCCTGCTCACGACGGTAAGAGCGTCCAGCCTGCCAGACGCAGAGCGGCAACTTAGCACCGGAATGAGTGTTGAGGAGATGCGCCATGTAGGCGTAGGTAGAAGGGGTGGTCTCTGGACGAAGGACAAGTTCCGTTTCGGTGCCCGTCAGCTTCTCTTGCACCCAGACATCGGCGTTCTCGTAAGCATCGGAGATGAGGTGTCGGGGGACGAGCGCGGGGGCTTCCACGCGCCGCGTGTCCCAGGCCGGATTAATGGACCGGAGGAAGGCGCGGACTTCCTCCGAAAAATATCGGATAAACTCTTCACGTCGGAGGATTTCACGTTCCTCCCAGTGCACGAGCGAATTTACATTCAGAATACTGAGCATGGCCGAATCTCCATGATGGCCATTAAGAGGATGGGGTGGATGCTTTACGTCCAGTCGGTCGCGCGAATACGCGCGGCATCACGACCGGACGCGAAGACCTCGTCCTCCGAACACGCATGCGAAGACGGCCCGCTGGTTGCGGCCTTCATTCATCGATGCTGCGTGTGTGTTGCTCATAACGCGCATGAATGCATTCGTCAGTGCAAAGGGTCAATCTTTATTTTGCCAGCGTCTGGCATAGAGCTGTCGATGTTCTCGTCTGCTTCCGGCCTTGTGCGGTCATTACAAGGTCTTCGTCATCAGAGGGCTCGCCCGGTCCGCGTCGACCATTTCCCAACCAATCCGCTCGTAGAAAGCCACTGCATCGGATGCAGCGTGGACTTCGAGCACACTTACATTTTGCGTTCGGGCTAATCTCTCGACAGCGTTCATCATCGTTCTACCAAAGACTCTCCGGCATCGCGGATCGATCACCGCCAATCGCCATTAACGCTATGCGGATTGGGCGAAGGTACGATCAGCTTCGACCTCGCCGAGCCTGAAATGCGATCTCAAGGTATCACCTTCGTAATCTGTCCTGAACAAACCGCGCTTCTGGAGGATCGGCACGACCTCGTCCGCGAACAGCGAGAGCTGACTGTTTATGATTGGCGGCATGACGTTGAAACCGTCGGCAGCGCCCGACTGGAACCACTCCTGGATGATGTCGGCAATCCTCTCCGGCGTGCCCGAGATGGCAAAATGGCCACGGGCGCCAGCGAGCTTGCGCAACAACTGCCGGAGGGTCAATTTCTCCCGCAAGGACATGTCGACGTAACCGATGACGCGGCTCTTGGATGCCTCAACCGCATTGGGATCTGGAAAATCTTCCTTGGTGAGCGGACGGTCCAGCGGAACGTGGCTGAAGTCATGTCCGCCAAAGCGCGCCCTTAGCCGGGTGAGGCCGACTTCGGTGCTCGTGAGTGCATCAAGCTCCTCCCAGATCTGATCGGCTTCGCGCTGCGTCGAGCCGATGGCTGCGCTGATCCCTGGCAGGACAACGATGTCCTCATGACGGCGGCCATAAGCGACCGCTCGGTTCTTCACATCTGAATAGAAGGACTTTGCGGAATCGATCGTCATGTGAGCTGTGAAGATTGCCTCGGCCCATCGAGCAGCAAAGGACCTGCCTGAATCCGATTGCCCGGCCTGGATATAGACTGGCCGTCCCTGCGGGCTCCCCGGAACGTTCAGAGGGCCTTTTGTCCGGTAGTGTTGGCCTTGGTAGTTCGCGGGCGTGATGCGTGAAAGATCCAGATACTGGCCAGCATCGCGATCATCGACGACAGCATCTGAGGGGAAGCTCTTCCAGAGAGCGTCTACCGCCTCGACAAACTCCTCAGCGAGCTTGTAGCGGTCGGCGTGATCGAGGTTCTGCTGGAGTCCGTAGTTGGCGCCTGCTTCAGGTGCCCAGGAGGTGACGATGTTCCATCCGGCGCGGCCTTTGGACAGGTGGTCGAGCGTGGCAAACTGGCGCGCGAGCGTATAGGGCAGGCTGTAGGTCGTTGAAGCTGTGCCGATGAGCCCGATCTTCCGTGTGTGGGCCGCGAGCAGAGACAGCAGGACGATCGGCTCCAGCGAACCGGAGGAAGCCAGTCCACTGCTATTCCCGGCGGCCAAGGTGTCCGCCAGGAAGACCGCGTCGAACTTCGCGGCTTCGGCGATGTGGGCAGCCTCGACATAGAGTTCGAGATCGGTCAGCGCCTTGTGATTGGAGCCCGGATGGCGCCACGCGCCCTCGTGGTGGCCGCGCGACATCAGAAAGAGATTCAGGTGCAATTGCCGGGACATTATCGATACCTTTCAAACGCGCTCAGTGACGCCGAAGCTCAGAAGGAGCTTGGCACGGAGCGAAAGCAATTCGGGGTCATGGGCGCGTCGCGGATGCGGCGCGGGGACGAGGTGGTCTTCGGCTATGTGCCCCTCTTTCAGAACAAGGATGCGGTCAGAGAGAAGCAGCGCCTCGTCTACGTCATGCGTCACCAGGATGATCGTCGGTCTTTCCCTTTCCACCAGGCGCATCAGCAGTTCCTGCATGCGCAGTCGGGTGAGGGCGTCGAGCGCTCCGAACGGCTCGTCGGCGAGCAACAGTTCTGGAGAACGGAGGAGGGACCGCGCCAGCGATGCACGCTGCTTCTGGCCACCCGATAGGGTCGAAGGCCAAACATCCGACTTGTCGCCCAATCCGACGGCGTTCAGCATGTCGAGTGCGGCGGGCCGGGCGTCCGGGCGGCGCAAGCCGAGGATGATGTTTTCGATAACGGACTTCCAGGGAAGCAGTCTCGAATCCTGGAAGAGGACCGACGTGTTCTCCGGAACATAGAATTCGCCCAGGGTTTCGGCGTCGTCGTCGAGTCCCGCCAGGGCACGGAGAAGCGTGGTCTTTCCGGAACCGGATTCGCCGAGCAACGAGACGAATTGGCCATGCGGTATCTCTAGCGAGACACGGTCGAGGATCGTCTTTCCCTTGAAACTGCGCGACAGATCCCGAAGCTCGACGGCATTTGGAATGCGAGCATGTGCATTCATGACCCGAGAGCTCTCCGATAGGACAGAGCGCGTCCCTCGATGAACCGCACCACCGCGTCCGATACGAGGCCGAGCACCGCGTAGATAAAGATACCGACGACGATGACGTCGGTCTGGCCCCAGTCGCGTGCCCGGTTCATCAGATATCCGATGCCAGTCTGGGTGTTCACGAGTTCGAGCACAACCAACGCGGTCCAGGAGATTGCGACTGCGAGGCGAAGGGCAACGAAAAAGCCGGGTAACGCCCCTGGAAGCGCGACGTGGCGAATGAACTCCAACCGCGTCAGCCCCAGCGTGCGTGCGAGCTCGACATGTCCGATGTCGATGGCGCGAAGTGCCGCGTGGGTGTTGATATAAACGGGCACCAGAACGGTGGTGAAGATCAGGAATATCTTCATCTCTTCGCCGATTCCGAGCCAGATGATCACCAGCGGAATCAATGCAAGCGTGGGGATCGCTCTTTTGATCTGGACAACGCCATCGATGAGAGCCTCACCGGTTCGCGTCAGTCCGGATAGCAGAGCAAGGGCGACGCCGACGATTACGCCCAGAAAAAGGCCGGTGTACGCCCTACCGGCGGAGGCGAGAAGGTGCGGAAGCAAGGATCCGTCGAGGATCATGTCGTACCCGGTCTGCAGGGCAGTCGAGGGCGCCGAAAGAGTATATGGCGACAGAAAGCCGAGCCGTGACGCAGCCTCCCAGACGATGACGATCAGCGCTGGGCCAAGCAGCCGCAATCCTGCGGGTAGTTTAGCCGGGGTAAGTCGGACTGACTTCGTCGCGGGGGTCGCAACCCCACGCTGTTCGCCTTTGCCATACCGGCTGGGCGAACGCGCAACAGAAGATTGGAGTACGTCGGCCATCAACTTCCTCCCTGGCGGGCTTGCTCAATCGCCTGATCGAACGTATCGGTGAAGGAGGTCTTCGCATCGAAGCGTTCCTTGATCGACCCGGCCTGATAAAGGGTGTCGATCAGCTTCTGATGGTGCGGGACTGCCTCCACCGATGTCTGGAAGATCAGAGGCGACTGACCCCTGATGATCGCGTCGGCATCAGGCGTCGGAATATGCTGAAAATCGGTGTAGTAGAACTTCGCCCATTCCTTTTTGTGTTCGTTGCTCCACCTGCCAGCACGCACGAATGCAGTCAGGAATTCCTTGATGGCCTCGACCTTCTTCGGGTCTGCCAGAGCTTCCGGCCGGGCGTAGAAATAGGAGGTGCTGGGAAGAAGCTTGCGCTCCTCGGGGTCCAGGACCGGCGAGGCTCCCGCCTGCTTAGTCAGTCTGGTGACGAATGGTTCTTGCAAGACGGCGACGTCGACCGCGCCCGACCTGACTGCATCCGGGAGATCCGCAACGCGTAGATTGACAAGCTGGACGTCGCTGAGTTTCAGTCCGGCCCGGTTCAGGGCCTCGATGAGAAATACCTGCCGCCCGGATCCTTCGACGTAGCTAACCTTCTTTCCCTTAAGCTCGGAGAGCTTGTTAATGACCAGTCCGGGCCTGGTCGTCAGGCGGTATTCGGCGACGTCACGCGTGAAGGTTCCGATAATCGGGAGAAGGGTGCCGGATGCCCTGGCCTGGATTGGCGGCGTATCTCCGACGTATGCGATGTCGAGCGCGCCTGCTCGAATAGCCTCCAGGATCGCCGGACCACCAGCGAAATTAGGAAATTCGATATCGAAATTGATGTTCTTCCGCTCTCCGCTGGCGTCTAGCAGATTGCGAACGAGCTCGCTTTGATCTGCAACGACTAACTTGGTTGACGGGTCGGCAGCGAACGAGCCTGTTGCTCCTGAAGCAGCAAGCAGACCAATCATGACAGCTTGCAACAAAGTCCTACGTCTCATCATGGGCTCCGTGTCTGATCGATCGCGCTCCCCATTAATGTATAGTGACTTTATAGATATAGTAGGATTGAGATTTTATCTCACGGCCGGAAGCGCGAAAACTCTTCCGTTGTCACCGCCGATGCATGAAAGATCGTTTCGTCCCAGGCGCACGGGGGCGTGTATGTCCTTCTGATCGACACCGCTAGTTCAAGTGCGCTTCTGCATTATCGCGCGGGAGAGGGATGGCGAGAGAGAATTTACGACGGGGTGGGAGTGAGCGTCTCCAACGCAATTTCAGCGATGCCTAATATAAAGATAAAGTTGTGCGTGTGCCGCTAGAGGGGTGACGTTCCGATCGGGCGGATCTTCCCGTTGCCGGACGGGCATGTTCTCACAGTTTTCCGAAAGGTAGAATCCCCCGTCCAAAACACGACTTTTGGGGGGCCATATTCGCGCAGATAAGTACTGCCTTCCCGAACCCAGGCAATAACGCCATCGTGTTGGTCGGCGATCTCCCGGGGGTCGCGTATGGCCTCGTGAAGAGACTCGATTGACCGCTCGAAGACCGGAGCCAGTTCTCAGTCTTCATCCCTATCGAAGGCAGCAAGGTAAATCAGCTTGCTGTCGGGTGGCATTTCGAACTGTCCTTAATTATGACGTTTCGAAGAAAAGTATTCCCGCTTCCTCTGCGCCGCTGCTATCAAGGCGCTACGAGCGGATTCAATTGAGGCATTTCCTTCGTAAGCATCGAGCAACACTCGTTTGGCAGTTTCAAAAGTCTCGCCGCTCTGCTCTCTCGGCCACTCCTGCAAGACGTGATGGGCTGCTCGTTCCATACTGTCGATTGTGATGTATTTTCCGATCTGACGACTTTCGATTGTTATTGGTTCGTTCCACACCGCTGATGCTCAAAGGCCAAAGCATAAGTGGACTTCGCGCGCCACTTCGGAACAAAGGCACTCAAGGCTGGAGAGATGAGGCGAACCTTTAGAAGCATCCGCCTCATACCGTGGCCCTAACAAAGGCCGTTGTGACCATTTCGATCTGATCACCTTCATGGGAAGCCTTGGGCACGCCGCCGCGATAGGGTGCAGTCGATTATCACTACCACGCCGAAGAACAGACAAGGGCGGAGTAACTGTGTCCGGTAGCCCAGGCGCAGTCTAATTGTTACCGCTTCGCAGCATTCAGCAGTGCTCCGCGGTTTGCTCTCAGAAACTCAGCGAACGTGCGAGGTGGGGTGCCTGTTAGCCGCAGGACGGTGTCATTGGCGGTGTCGAACGCACCATCGCGTATCGTCGCGTCCAAAGCGGCCAGGTTTTTAGCGATGGGGCTCGGGACGCCTGCGGCGATCAATCCGCTCTCTCGCTCCTCGTCAGTGACGTGGATCAAGTCGACTGACATATCGAACACCTCCTTCACTAAGGAGACAAGATCGCTTGCTGAGAGCGCTTCTGGTCCGCTAATATTCAAGCAGCCGAGTTCATCGGCGCCGGTGAGTGCAGCGGCGGCTACCCGCGCAACATCGAGGCGATCAATGTACGCGGTGCGACCGTTGCCCGCTGCCGTAACCCAGCGCCCTGAGGCAAGGACTGGAGGCAGCCAATAGAAGACGTTGTCGGCATAGCTGTTCACACGGAGGATCGAGAACGGAATTCCCGACTGCTCGATCGCCTGCTCAGTCTGGTAGTGCGTTGCAGCAACCGCAAGGAGTGCGCCGGGTTCTGGCTTGTGCATCGAGGTGTAAACAATGCGCCTAACCTTGGCAGCAGCTGCCGCTTCTACGGCCGATAACTGGCTGCGCACCCGTTCCTCCGGAGAGCCTTGCCTTGCATCCAGCGAAATGATGAGGGCGCGGTCGATACCCCTAAAAGAAGCGGAAAGCGAACCAGGATTATGAAAATCCAAGGTCGTTGTATTCGCGCCCGCACTGGCGAGGTCAGAGATGAGATCCGTATTCCGCGAACCTGCCACGACATTTGTTGCCCCTGCTAGAAGAAGGTTTTTCACTGTCGCGCGTCCGAGATTACCGTTGGCTCCGGTCACGAGCAGTCTAGGGTTTTCGTGAATAGACATAGGTTGCCTCTGTGGTTTCGATTGAAGACCACACCCATATAAAGAGCAGCGAAACGGCGCGTAAGGAGGCACTTTTGTCAGACCAGGTAACGAAAAGGGGACCTTTAGAGGGAGGAGTTCACGAGCTGGTTGAATCCTTCGCACGCCATGAGCCTGAAGGGCGCACGACCGAATGCGCGGTCCGTGGGCTTTTTGACAAGATCGGCGACAAATGGACAATGCAGTTGGTCATAGCCCTTGCTGTTAAGCCCAGAAGGTTCGGTGAACTTCGACGAGCCGTCCGAAACATTTCCAAGCGCATGCTGACGGAGTCATTGCGTGAATTGGAGCGCGACGGGTTCATCACGCGCCACGTATTTCCGACAAAGCCACCAAGCGTTGAGTATCGCCTGACCCAGATGGGAACGAGCCTTCTCGAACCATTGGGTCTGCTGTCGAAATGGGCCGATGCTCGTCAACATGAAATCGAAGCCGCCCGGCTTCTCTATGACGGGGTGCAATCGTGATTGCTATCATTGATCGGTGCGTTGCTGTTCTTGACCCGGCAAAGGTAGGTGCTGGCCTCAACCCCCTAACCGAAGCGTGAGCGATCCACCATCTGATGAGCGAATAAAGGCCGGGCGCGTTCATGCTGTCCGTGCCTTCCTCACCGGACGGTGGCATAGATCCGCGATGCGCCTTCTCATCGGCAAGCAGCGTCGTGTTTTGAACAAGCAATTGTCACAGCAAACTCGCGCCCTACTTTTCCATCGTCAGTCGAGTGGGACTTCGATGCAATTGATTTTCATCATAAGCGGCCCGGACCTTCGCAACGTGATCCTCGGGAACGGCGCTTTACATGGCGAGTGACCGGAGCAGAAATTGGGTTCGAAAGCAGGGTGCAGATCAAACCAAATCCAGCTTTCCCGAACTTTTCTTCGACCTGGTTTTTGTGTTCGCGCTCATTCAGCTGTCACATGCGCTCGCATCCGATTTCAGTTCGACGGCCGCGATTGAATCGCTTCTCCTAATCTTTGCGATCTGGTGGGTCTGGATCAACACTACATGGGTCACAAACCTCTTAGACACTGACAAAGACCCTGTCAGGCTGCTGCTTTTTGGCCTGATGTTCGGCGGCATTCTGCTGGCCATTGCGATACCCGAAGCCTTTGGAACGCAAGGTCCGGTCTTTGCCGTAGTCTATAGCGCTATGCAAGTCGGGCGCTCTGTCTTCACGCTCTATGCATTTCGCGGCGTCAATCAGGCATCATTCTTGACTTTCTTGCGCATTACCCTGTGGATGCTGGTGTCGAGTGTATTTTGGATAGCGGGAGCGCTGGAAGTGCGTACGGCCCTCTGGTCGCTTGCGCTTCTGATCGAGTATGCATCACCAGCCGTTCGATATTACGTTCCCGGCATGGGAAAATCGGCGCGTGAGACTTTGGATGTCTCAGGCGAGCACATGGCCGAACGCTGTGCACTGTTCGTGATAATCTGCCTCGGCGAGACAATCCTGACGAGCGGCCGCAATGCCGCCGAACACATGGGGGGCGATTTGACGTTTGCTGTCTTCTGCAGTGCTTTCCTCAGCACAGGGTTCATGTGGTGGATTTATTTTCATCACGGCCAGGAAAAGGCAGCGGACAAGGCGGAAGCGACGTCTGAACCGGAGAGTGTCGCGCTCAACCTTTTCACATACGGCCATCTGCCAATTGTTGCAGGCATCATCATCGCGGCCGTTGGCCAAGACTTGAGCCTTTCGCATGCGAGCGAGGAAAGCACGCCCAAGGAGGCTCTCGCGATACTGGGCGGTCCGGCGCTCTTTCTCATAGGGAATATCTGGGTGAAACTAGTCGCTGCCCGCGAGATGCCTGTCTCGCATATTGTTGGGCTCGTTTTGCTCGTGATGGTGGCGCTGCTGCTGCCCATAACGGACAACTATCACATCCAGATGTTCGCAACCGCCGTCCTTTTTGTGGTGGCTTTGTGGGAATATATGGCGTTGCGTCGCATAAGAGCTGTTCTCTGAGTGGGAGCGCGGCCAACCCGGCGGTAGGCAACCCGGTCACCAAGGAAACGCCTCTCCTGCCGACGAGGCAGACTACACGGTTGATCTTCTGAACCGCCACGACGTGATTCGTAGGGGAGTCCTTACTCTGCACTGAAGTTTTCCCGCGACAAAAAGACTATCGCAAACGCTACGGGAGCACATTAAGGTCACCTCATGAAGACCCGGAGGTTTCGCCCCAAGAAAACAGGCTTTGGATTTTGGTCGGTGATCGACGTGTTCACGGGAGATGTGGTCGTGCTCCACGATATTGAGGTTGCATGGCTGGAAGACAAGGACGGGGCCGACGATACGGCTGATCTTCTGAACCACCGAGACGAGGAACGTAGGGGTGTCCTGAGGAGCCCCTGAGGCTACCAGAAGAGATTCTTGATGGAGTTCTTGAGGACCTTGACCCAAGATTATCCAGGCGCGTCGGACTCAGCGTGGCCCGCCATGGGAGCTGGCAAAGTAGTCTCTGGAAGCAAGCATATAGCGACACTGGACGATGGTCTCACCTCGGGGACGTGAGAAAAGTTTCGTGCTTTCAATCTGGGTGAAACCCAATTTTGTCAACACGCGTCCCGACGCAGGATTATCAGCCGCGTGACCGGCTTTAAGCGTTGGTAGGCCAACATCAGTGAAGACAAAGCGTACCAACTCTTGCGCGGCCTCGAATGCATAACCGTTACCCCAGCTTGCCCAATCCAGCCAATAGCCCAGTTTTCCGTCGTATTCGGTAATGCCGTCGACGTCGGCAATCCCGATCATTTGTCCTGCTTGCTCGATGGCAAAACGATACGCCGTGCCAGCGATCCATTCGCTTTCGTGCTGAAAAAACCATTCCTCAATCTTTCGTCTGTCGGGAGGGAACAAGGCGTTGCTCAGCATACGCGTCACTTCCCAGTCGCTCCTGATCTCGAACGCCCGCTTTGGATCGGCAATGGACGTCGGCCGCAAAAGCAAGCGAACTGTTTTCAACAAGGACCGTGGAATCACTAACATCTAGCCAACGCCCTAATTCGCCTCATCAGTGTCTTGCCGCATGCATATACAGTTTCAACATTAGCCTTCCCGTCGCATACTTTTCCCGGCTGTCGTTACATAGTGGTAGCCCACTTGCACCATGTCCTTCGATTTCCGCGCAAGGGAAGCCGTCCCGCTGGAAAGCAGATACCATTCGGCAGATCTCGGTTGTCTTTGAGCTGAAGGCCAAGATGATGAGGCGTTCTCTTCAAGGTTCCCGAGTTTCTTCATTTGAGGCGAAAACCTCTTTGAGCATTTCTTCGAGATCGTGATGCGTATCCTTCCGACCATCTACCGATCCGGCAATCACCTCATATTTGTCCGCATTCAGGAACCGTGCGCCCTGAAGCCGTTGATCGGCCATGGCACCGAGGCTTGTTTCCGTCCCGGGTTCAACCAACGCCGGGACTGGTTTCCGCTTAGGTTTGATCTCTGCCAGTCGACTTGGCATCTCGCGTCGCTTCTCAAATATGGCCCGCAACAGATAGGCGTCCTTTGCGACTTGCCATTGATCGTTCAACTCTTTCGGGAGCGGTTTGCAGAGTGCCAAAACCTCGTCGATCGATGACATGAGATCGGTTTGATCAAGATTCGGCTCGGCGAGGTCATGTTCGACCTTCTCCACCGCCGAGGTGAGACCCTCACTCATCTTTTTACGTCGACGGGCATCCGTGAGTGTATGGATCACATCCGATGCGATTGCATGAACGTTGGCGACAGGATCGAATGACATCTTGAATTGACAGACAAAGGCCTGGGTCGCCAGCTTGCCCAATATGTCCTCGGTTCGACCTGACCGTGGATAGTTGGCAGCGAAGATGGTTGCGGCTGACTGACCTGAAGTGTTTACGCCAGACCGAAAAAGAGCGAGCCCATCCTCGTCAGCGCAAGCCCGCTCGGTCACCTGTGCTATTTCTTTTAACGACACCGCAGCAGAAGACGAACGCGTAAGCCTGTAAAGACTTGTGCTGACGAAATCGAGAGCATCTTTAACAGCAAGCGTGAAGGACATAGCACCACCCCTATGTTTACTGCAAATAAAGTAGTCGAATGGTACTATTGATCAATGGCGCGTTCGGTCGATTGGAAAAATCCCTCTCTGACGACTCGATTGAATTTACAATTTTCAGGAAATTGCAAAACGCACCAGACGAATTTTCGTCCAATAATTGAAATAGTCTTCAGAAGAACATGAGATATATAAGAATATAATAAATAAATTGCTTTATAAAGGCAAATAAGTACACAATGGTTGTGCCACGTTACAAACGTTGCCTAGATGTGCTTCACAACATTTGGAGGATATGCGCAAAGACTGGGTACAATTAACTCTCGACCGATTAGCGAAAAATACTTAAACCATTCGACGCCCGGTTTCGGGTCGCCGTTCACTTGAAATGCCGCGTGTGTGAAGGGATACTCAGCTAGTTGGGCAGGTCAAGTTGGTCGAAACCCTCTCGGAACTGCAGACGCTGGCCCTCAGTCTCGACCACAACGCCATCCCGTAAGAATTCATTAATAGTGAAATCAGGATGGGCGGCAAGAAGAAGTCGTGCTTCGTCGGCTGCCTCCTTCGACCGTCCCGCTCGATTGAGGCAAGCTACTATCCGTCCCCAAGTAAACTTGCCGGGATTGGGAAGCCGACGAAGTGCGGCCAAAGCCTCTTCATAGGCACCCCTCAAATACATCGCATTCCCTATCACGGCATAATACCAGTGCGGCGGAAATGGATTGAGCCGCAAACCCTCATCGATCCATCGAACACCCTCCTCAATGCGGTTGCGCCGCGCCAGGAGTCCGCCCAATTGGACGGCGGCGTTCGCGTCGCTTGGATTGAGTGCGCATGCCCGTCGAAGCTCCCCTTCCGCACCATCGAAGTCCTTCAAATATAGAAGGGCGAGACCGAGCACGCGGTGTGAACCCGACTCTGCTTCATCAAGGAGAACTGCCCTTCTCGCAAGGGAAGTGCAATCGCGAAGCACATCGGGCGAAGCCTTGGCGTATCCGTGCACCGCGATTTGCGACAGAGCGAGATAAGCGTGGGCGAGAGCAAACCCGTTGTCGCGATGGACAGCAGCTTCGAACATCTCGCAGGCCTTAAGATTGTCATCGGATTCATACCCTCGAAGATGCGCGAGGCCACGCAGGTAGAATTCGTAGGCCGCGAGATTGTCGGGTGCCTTACGAAAAGACTCCTGGTAATCGATGTTGTGAATTTGACCCACGAGACTTGAGACGAGCATTCTGACGATTTCGTCCTGAATGTCGAAGATATCCCCGGCGCAGCGGTCATATTTTTCCGACCAGATGAGCCGAGCGTTTGCCGCCTCGATCAAGCGGACGGTTACCCTGATCACACCTCCAGCAAGCCTGAGATCGCCCGTGACGAGATAGGTTGCGCCCAATTTCCGAGCGACCTCGGTAGTATCTTCGGACAAATCCTTGGCCGCGAACGACGAAGCGGCTGCGATCACCGATAGACTTCGAAAGCGGGCTAGACCTCCTATGATGTCTTCTGTGAAACCATCGGCAACAAATGGCTGATCATCAGCTTCCCTTAGGTTTCGGAAGGGCAACACCGCTACGACCGGTCTCCCCGAGGCTCGCGGAACGGGAGCCTGAGGCCAATGCCAAACATGGACCGGTTTGGCGATATTCTTCAGTCGAATATTTCCCCCGTCCTTGAATAGTGAATGCGCAGTTCCTTTAACCTGAGCATATGCGGCATCGCTGATGCAGATGCCGCCCGAACTCGCTTCCCGCTCAAGACGGGAGGTCACATTCACCCCTTCGCCGAAAATGTCACCCTCAATCAAGGCGACTTCCGCAAGATTGATACCAATTCTCAAGCGGATTTGTTCTTGGCAGACCGTAAGTTCGGCTTCGCTCCCGAGAAGCTTCTGGATGTTCATGGCACAGGACACCGCCTCGCTCGCGGTATCAAATACCGACAGAACCCCATCGCCGATAAGCTTGACGATCCGTCCTTGGTGCGAGCCGATTTCGGTTGCTAGTATGGTGCCGTGCAATCGTGCGAGAGCGGCAAGCGTTTGTTCCTCGTTGGCTTCCATCAGCCGCGAGTATCCGACAATGTCGGTAGCCATGATTGCCTGTAATCGCCTCTGGGTCATCCGCCACCATTGCTCAACGGCTGCACCGTGACACTATCACATCCCCACAGTCGAAGCACCGATTCGGTCAGGGCGAACCGTTAGGCGGCCAGTCGGTATTCCAACCAGACCGTCCCGCACGTCCATCTCCACGTCATTGGCCGCTTTCCTGACGAACCACCCGCGGGTCAGGGCATTCGACATCATATAAGCAGTTGATCAACAGACGGGCGTAGAGGCGGCTTCCAATCAATCGGATTATTGAAGCGTGGCGAAAAAATAAGTGCTCGGCTTACAGCTGTCGTCTACAAAAGAAAATTCACTGACTTCAAAATCAGAAAGCGGCAAAAAGTCCGGAGCCGCATAGGACCAGTTATAGAATTCACTCTTTCCTTCCGCTTGGATCAGAAGCACGGCGGGGAATCCGAATTGATGATCGCCATGTAGCCCACCGTAGGGCGTCTGCATCGTCAAGCTCTTTAGATCTGCCCACTGCTCGACCTGCCTGTACCAAATTGCGTCGTCCTTCCAAGGGACCAATAAGCAATATGGATTTGTCCGAGCGATAGCGAGTGCCCGCCACTCTACGATCTTCGCATTGAGCGATGAACCCAGAAATACCGCTGCCAAAGGGCCGACGATCAACAGTAGGATCGTCGCGATCAGACCAACAACACTTCGATCAACTGTTCTCTCATCCCTGAGAACCAGAATGGGTCAATCGAGCATTGCAGCGAACATAGCGGACATGACCAAACGGGCAGCCCATGGCGCAAGCAGAACACTCAGGCTGATAAGCAGGCAAACTCCGAAGTGTGCGGCGATGATGCGCGTTACAAATTGAGATGGCGGACGCCTGAATAAAAACAAGATGACCGACAAGGTCAGGGCGACGGCAGGGCCAGATATCCACAGCGCCGCCATCGTGACGGTGTAGGAGTTCCACTGAAGGCCATCGACCCAGGGAACTGTGAACGCGCACAGTAGTGCCATCCACACACACCAAGCAAAGGAGAGTGATGCGGAACGACATGCGTTATCGTGCTCATTTCGTGGCGATTGAAAGGGGTGCATTGTCTGTAAAGTATTAATTAGAAAATTTTAAATTGTGGGATTGTCGTACTTGCTGTTGGGTCGTTTTTTAGGTGAAAAACTGAGCTGTATATTTATTGATCGGCAACGCAGGTGACGATGTGGCGAATATATTGAAAATTGCTTTACTGAAGACCTGCGGCAATGAGCTGACATCATCAAAAAGATTTGAATCCAAGAAATAATCTGCCACTTGCAAGCAAACCGATTTGAGTTACGTCGGCAAGGCTGCAGTGCGACGGTCACAAAGAATGCGATGACAACGGCTTCGGCTATGACGGTGACTTGGCGATTGGCTCGTTGAAGGACGCGAGATTGCCGTCCCCATTTCGCGCGAAGGCGATACCCTCGGACAGGGACGGTACTGGAACGATCTTGCTCCTTTCTCCCGGACGTGGCTGCCTCCCAGCAGAAGATGCCCGCTTCGGAATATAGCCGCCGACGGCACATTTTCACCGGTTGAACCAGCGCTTCGAAGCGTCAACGCGCATCTATCGATCGGCCAAGTTAAATCCGCTTTGAGGAGGAGATGGGCGGAATGCGATAGACGACCGAGCGATATTTTGGATTGATCCGTCGCTCCGCAATATGGCCGCCATATGCCTCAGCAATCCTTCTGCTGGCGATGTTATCCTCTGCAACCGGGTATTCGAAATATTCAATGGCAGCGTCTTCGCTTGCCCAAGCCGCGACCGCACCGATCAGCTCGCGGCCGATCCCCATTCCATGGGCATCATATCGAAGCCATATCCCAAGCTCCGGAGTACCAGATTGCAGAGCGTGTAAGCCGACAATACCGAGACATCGGCCGTCACTTTTGTCGCGGGCGACCAGATGAAGATCGGATCGGTGCTCAATGGCGGGAAGCCACGTTTGCCAAACTTCAGCGAAGTCGGCCTCTGATGCCGGAGGTTCCCAGGCCATGAACCGGGTTATCTCGCGCGATATGCAGGAGAAAACCTCGGCGGCGTCTTCCGGTGTAAAGGGTCTGGCGACAGTTCGGGTCGACGAGATTTCAATGTTTATCATTCTCGCCCTCTCGATCGCTCCGGCCAGAAAAGTTCTCGCCGTCAACTTGTCGCATGTTGGTGGTTGGGTCAGACGCGGGGTTTCTCGATGTCCTCGCCGTTCACTTGATCACGATGCACCGGGGGTTTGACGTTACCAATCCGGTCTCCGCCTAATATCTCGTTGATCTCGTTTAAAGAATGTCCTGACTCGTGGGTCTTGATTTCAGCAATCTTTGCTCTAAAAAAGTCCTGAAGGCTCATCAGCCAAAACAAAATTGCCGAATATGCAATGAGAATATGGGGCAACGTCTTTGTCGCAAGCAAAGCTGCCCCATTGGAGGTTTTGTAAACCAATTCGGCGTGGCGACCATGGTACTGGTCGTCAAACTTGCTGAACAATGCGCAATAGCCTATCGCGAACATGAGACCGAACGTGGCCGGTACCAGTTGGTTACCCTTGTAAGGTGGCTGATGTCGCCAGCCCATACAAATCAGTAGTCCGGTCAGCGCAGCGGCATAAGCGGAAAATATCGACCGTCCCGCCAGGATCATGCATTTGTCCACGTCGGAGAAGTGCAGAAATTTCAGCTCCTCATAGGTGATTGCATTCCACGGCCACAGCATCCGCAGCAGCCAAACATTTTGGAAAGAGCAGGCGACTTCAGGCGGAAGTTCGCGAAGTGCGAGCCAAGTGGCTGGAAACAAAAACGGAAGAGTCCAAACGATCGTACTTACAATGACAGTGCGTCGGTACTTCGCCCGCTCAAACTCGTCCATTTCTGTCCCGGCAGTTGGTCGCTCATTCGCAATGACGATGCGGCAATCCTAAGTAATTTTCGGCGAGAAGTGCAAGTTCTCCGATTTTGTTTGATAGCTTTGACTTTGGGCGATGCGTCGCCAGCCAAGCCAATCGACAACAACTGCAGTTGAATCGAGGTTCGAGACTGTATGCATGACCCCATCGGCAAGGGAACAGTCGCCTATGTATGTTTGTAGTCTACTCGCCTGCATCGCCTTTAGTTCGACCCGGACGGCGTCCTCGACCGCAATCACGGTCATGCCTAGAATTCAAAAGCGAGCTGGGTCGAGCATGCCTTATGAACGGCAAACGAATCGTCGAAATCCACCAACATATGCCCACCCACTCGCCCACTCGAACAACGAACAACTCGATGTTGAAATTGGCAGGGCGTTCCATTGAGCGAAAACCTTCAGTATCCACTTCTGGGCATTCTCAATACTCCGTCGGCGATCCTTGCGCACGTTCGAACCAGCTGAAGACGATATCTAGCGGTTACTTGCTGCTTCGTATCTTGACAATCATTTCAGCGGCCAATTTCGGGCCGGATTGACTGGAGCCATCTGCGACCCCCTTTACGAAGTATCTGCTCTCGTTCTTGCTTATTGCTTGCAGGCCGAGCAAGCGGGTGCTCTCACATGCGGATGCGGCGATCGTGCCCAACTCTAGTGGTGATCCCTGCTGAGGCGCATATGCCTGCGCTCTAGCATAGAGACAATCTTGATACGCAACCCACTCTGGATAACTTTGCAAGGGCTTGTGGCTGCTCTGTGTTTCGCAGCCAACGAGGAAAACGGTTGTCGCAGCTATCACAATATTGGTTTTCAATTCATTCCTCGCGAGGCAACTGGACAACCATACGACTACGTACTGTTAAAATGCTATGTCAAGTAGACGCCAAAAGCTGCACGAAGGATCGAGAACGCGAGGCGCTTGTGTGGCGCCGACTAACGCAGCGTCGGGCACCCCGAGCCCATCATGAGACAGCGTTGCGCCGCACCACGTGCTGGACGCCCGATGGCATAGTCTCGATCAGGGCACGCAGTGGCAGAGGCATCAGGTCGAATTGATCCAGGACAGCCTTGCGGGGGAATGCCCAGCGAAATTCCAGGTCGGCGCTTCCGTCCCGGACGCGGTGCACAATGTCGGTCTCGTGGAAGGGCAGGGGTTTGGCCAACTCGGCTTCATAGTAGAAGCCAACCTCGTGAAGCTTTCGTCCCACCAATTCGAAAAAGTTCTCGATAACGAAACGCAAGTGACCGATCATATCCGAGCAGCCGATCTCCTCTTCGATTTCGCGTGCGAGTGTTTCGGCTCCCGCCTCGTGAAACTACACGCGCCCACCGGGCAGGACCCAGAATGGGTCACCGACAGGGCGATGGATGAGAACGTCCCCGTTAGACCGGATCAAAGCACCGGCACGGAGCTGGAACCAGGATTCTCCCGCGTCCATAACGATCATCGTTCGCGTGGCTTGTGTCATCGATTTACCTACCGGCTGTGAAACCAGATGAAAGCGTTACGGCAAGTACTCGTTGTAATCTAGTCTTCCGATGCTTTAGCCACCGGCCAGGTGGCTGTCCGATTGTTTCATGTACAGCCCGAAAGATCCGGTAATCTGTTAGGGCAATTGCCACTAAATAAATTCCCCTAAGAGCAAGCCAACAAGCTCTGGAGCGCATGTCGGGCTTTGCCTTGGGGAAGGGCTGATCCACATTGGCCGACCTACGCCCCCACTAACGGTCGACCAATGCGCCCCCGGTTACAGCTGCACCGTGGGGACAACTACGTTGCCACGCATATTAGAAATATACAACCATATCGAATTCAGGTCCGTCTGACAAAGATGCTACCTGATCACAACTGACATTCTCCAGCAGCCCGTTTTGCCAGTGCGATTAGCCGAACGTTTGCGAAACGGGATAGAAATGATCACCCATTTTGTCGACGCTGGGCTCTGAGGTGTAATCGTTCGGCGGAAACTGGCCGCCGCCCTGGTTATAGTCCTTTCCGGGTTCGCGCGGCGGTTGATCGAACAGTCTGCTTCGAAACGCGGCGGACCAAGTTAATGGCGGCAATGTAATCTGTCCGTCTCATCATAGACCAAGTCGATTTCGATACTTGCGCTCCCAAATCCACCGCCCATCTCTCCCCATCCCCACTTGATCAAAACAGGATGCCCATGGGTCGCAGCGCTCTCCGCGACATCTTTCAGAAAGTCAGGTTTCGATACTCAAACCGGAGCTTAACTCCCAGCGAAGCATGGAGATCATGTTCAACCGGTTTGCCTTTCGATCTCCAGTTCGCTATCGGCGGTAACGATGTTAGGTAACTCTCCGAGGTCGTCTTCTAGAAGATTTAGGCGGCGGATGTCAGCGACTGTGGCCCCCTCGCGATCGTGCTCCATCGCGGCGGCATAGTGTTTGCCAAAGATGATGTCCCCAGCCTGATAGACTCCGATGCTCTCAACGTGGTGGCCGACATGCGCATCCACCGCTTGAATGGCGACGACAAGTTGGGCCCAATCCCTCCGCGAAAACCCTCTGGGAGCATTCCATCCCCCCGGTCGACCAGCTTCGTTATTCGATCACCCTCCGCAAACTGAATGCCCCAACCTGAGTTGTGGTGAGAGCCTGAACCGATGCGCGGCGGCGTTCGCAGCTTGCCTCAGCCTCTCATGGTGATCGAGCAATGAGCTTAAAGGACAACCTCGTTTAGATCAGCGACCTGAGACCCGCAGATGATGTCGACGACGACGTCAGGTAATACGACGACCCCGCGGCCGGATTTCTTCGAGACGCGAAGCTGGCGAATTCTCCTCGTTTCAGTTTCTACTGACGAGCGCCAAAAACTTCAGAGAGTTTCGACGCTGCCAAGCCAGCGCACTCGCCATGGAGTTTTGGCCGGATTTGCCTTATTGTGAGTTATGATGTCGCATCAACGCGTTCCCTAAACGCTAAAGGCGCAACTCCAATGGCGGAGTTTGACGACAATCGTTTGGCGCTGGACCTCTTCATTCGAGGTTTCCAAATATCGCGAGTGATCCGGCTCATTGCCGACTTGGGGATCGCCGACAGGATATTGCCGGAAGCCGTCTCCAATGTCGCGAGCTTGCGGCAGCCAGCGGCGTCCTTCCGGAGCCGCTGCTGCGGGCGATACGCATGCTCGCTGCTTTCGGAATCTTCCGCATCGACAGAGAAGGCGCGATCACCCACACATCACGATCTCTCCTGTTGCGGACCGATGTCCCGAACAGCATGCACTACGGGGCGCGTTCTTGGACAGTCACCGGTTCTTGGCGCGCCTGGGAGGATTTAGACGCCGCTTTTCACGGCAAGGTCCCGCACGAAGTAGCGTGGGGGACGGGCCGTTTCGACTACCTGCGCCGCATTCCCGACGAAGCCCGCATCTTCGATGCGTTCATGGCGAACTTTCCGGACAAGCGCCACAGTGTCGTCGCAGAGACCTATGATTTCTCGAAGGCTCGGCTGATTGCCGATATCGGAGGCGGCAATGGCGAGACGCTCCGTCGAATCCTGGCCCTCTATCCGGCGACGCGCGGCATTGTCTTCGATAGGACAGACGTCGTTGCGGCCATACCGCGCGACGCGCTCGCCGGGGGCCGCATCACTACCCACGATGGCAATTTTTTTGATGGTGTGCCGGCTGATGCCGATATCTACTTGCTCATTCGCGTGCTGCATGACTGGCCGGATGACGACGCGTCGCGAATTCTGCGGTCTTGCCGGGCAGCCATGCAGAGGGACGCCCGGTTGCTCGTTATCGAAGGGCTCATCAATCCCGATCCCTGCTACGGATCACCGACGGAATATTTAGTCGACATGCAGATGATGGCCATGTTCGGCAGTGCCCGCGAGCGAACCGAGGCCGAGTTTCGCGAATTGCTAAACAGTGCAGGGTTCGACCTCACTAGCGTCATCGGAACAGCCTCTCCTGTCTTCATTCTGGAGGCATCACTCCGCTAGCAATGGCAGAGCTCTCGCTCGAGTCAGATCATGATTTCCCCGCCCGTGACCGGGACGACGGCGCCCGTCGCCAACGCCCCAACCCAATGATCGACCAATGCCTCCATGGTCACACGGAGTATTTGATTCGGGACGGCTACTCTTCCACGTGTTTCAGATGGCTACAACTAATTAGATCGTGATTTTGATGATAATCCCCACGAGGATGGCCATGTAGATCAGGGGCCACCAGCCGGCCTTGCCGTACCCGCCTTGCCGTACCACAGGCCACCAACGCCCAGCACGGCCAGCATCTCGAGCATAAGGCACACCATCGCCACGCCCGCTGCGCCGACAGCATATTCCATTCCTGCCATATTGGCCCCCTGCGCGCACTGCGGTGGCTACGGTTACCTGAGGTGGGTGCGGTCTCCTAATGTTTTGGTGGGCCAAGGTTGGACCGACGCGCTTCGCACGCTTCACCCGGAGTATATCATCTACATCTCTGGGCCTACTTCCGAAATACCTACGCCCGCGACGAAGGCCTGAAGATCGACCATTTCCTTCTGAGCTCGGAGGCGGCCGAGCGTCTGTTGAAGGCCGAGGTCGACAAGCACGTGCGGGGCTGGGAACGCAGCAACGATCATGAGTTTGTCTGGATCGAGCTTTGCCGACTAACCTGTGAAGAGGAGGACGCGCAGATGACGGATTCCGGCTGTAGAGGCGGGATGCGTTTGAAACTCGAAGATTTCATCGACGGCTTCGTGGCGGCCGGCGCGAATCAGAAGGACA
This sequence comes from Rhizobium sp. BK313, assembly GCF_014193655.1. Lineage (GTDB taxonomy): Bacteria > Pseudomonadota > Alphaproteobacteria > Rhizobiales > Rhizobiaceae > Rhizobium. The sequence continues at coordinate 895,502 of NZ_JACHZQ010000001.1, forward strand.
CCTTCGAGGCGATAGCGGCCGAAATCGAAAACATGCGGGTCTCCTACGAGCGAGAGCTCGATCCGGCGGATGACGACGCCGCGATCGTGGACGAGCCCTCCAACGACTGCCCGACGGACGATTGATTGGTTGGCTGCGGAACCAACCGTCTTCACGAGTGTTTCGATGTTGGACGTCTCCTCAAAGCGACGAGACATGACAATCCGTCGGACGAGACGGCCACATTTGCAAATTCACATACAGGGGACGCACATGGAAAACGCAGGCATCGGCTGGATTGCAGCTATCATCATCGGCGGCCTTGCAGGCTGGCTCGCAGAGATGTTCATGAAGTCCAATATGGGCGTGCTCATGAACATCATCTTGGGGATCGTTGGCGCCATCGTCGCCAACTTTATCCTTTCGCTGTTCGGCGTCGTGCTGGGCGGCTGGCTCGGTTACCTGATTGCCGGTTTCATCGGAGCCTGCATCCTGATTGCGCTTGCACGCATGGTTCGGCGGACTGCGTGAACGAAAGTGCGGCGGTCTTTGACCGCCGCTCAAGCGTCTTCGCGATTGAGGATTCTCAGAGTTCGTATCTGGGCGGCCCGGGCCAGAAGCGACCTCGACATCTCCGACACGCCGCGCGATATCTTGGATCCTGTTCCGCGGACCGATCCAGCGGCGCAACATTCCCAGTCTTTGTCAGCAGGCCGCGAACGGCCACCGACGCCAGGAGTCCTCGCGGAAAAGGCGGCGTCTCTCGCCATGGTCCAATCTTGCGACGCCACCTGACACGTTTAATGGCGAGGTTGGTGGTGATCGTCAAAGCGGATCTGGGTTCCCCCTCGAACCGACTGGAATTCACATCCCTCGACACCGGGTGGTATTTAAGCCGTTCATCGAGGTTCGCCTTCAACAGTTCGTTCGCCTCCGATACGCGGCCGGATCAAGGATCACGGGCTGCCTAGCTTCGAACGCGAACAACAGCCGGGCTGGTTGGTTCCAGAACTCAGCGCCAAAAGCGCTTCGCATCGAGCACCTCGTCGACGAGGCCTGCGCCTTGGCGATCAACGAATCCTTCGAACGACTTCCTTCGATCCCTTGAACGTCTTCGCGAATCCAATGTAGGTCGCCAGCTCGGTCGCAGGCAGATTGCATTGCGCCTTCAGGAAAGCCTTCGCCTCGGGCGCAGAACCGACGTCGAGCAGCTTTTCCAATTCGGCGGCCATCTTATCTGTTCCTGAAGCCCGGTGACCCAGGACGTCGAAGGCCTGTTCAACGAGCAGATGGTGTTCGCGACGCACCTGCTACAGCGAAGCCTTTCCGGAAGACGGGCTGATCACCCTGGCGACGCGGGTCGACATCGCGAGGCGGCCGTCGTCGCCGAGGTGATAGAATGGCGCCACCGTTGAAGGTTGGACCTGGGCAAAACAAGTCGCCGACCCGCCTGATTACACTTCTGAAATCGCGAGCATACCTCAACATGTAAACGCCGCCAGTTCGGCGGCGCCGTATTCGACCTGGCGATGAGATCCGCGAAACGCTAGATCGTTGTTCCGCCACCCGGATTGGTGGCCCTGCTGGCGGAAGAAAGGAAATCGTCCTGCGCATCTGGAATCTTCCCATCCGGCGTGAGGTCATCGACCGCCTTCGGCAGGTCACGCTTCAAACGGCTGAGGATCTCGTCGGGCGTAAGCCCTGTCTTTGCAGCGAGCTCGTTCAGGACGTCGGGCCCGAGAGCCTCGCCGAGCTGCTGGTCGTCGATGTCGGCATTTGGACCGGGCCGCACCCACGATTCGGCCTTCTCGCCGTGTCCGTTCTGCTGGAACGTCTTTAGCAGGTCGCCGAGCCCCCCGCTCAGAATGCCGCCGGTCGACAGACCCCCAAGCAAGTCGCCGAAGCCGCCGGGGCCACCGAAAATGCCGCCGAGTCCACCGGGCTGCTGCCCGCTGGCATTTCCTTGTGGAGCGCTCGTGCCTCGCTGCGGGTTTTGAATGCCCCGTAGCAATTCACCGATCTTGTCGCGGTTCTGATACCCGGCGACGGCAAGCACGCCCAAAAGGGCTTTTAGTGGTCCGCTCATCATTGACTGCTCTCCTTCATGTGAATGACGGCACATTCGAATGTTCGCGTAGCGTGCCGTCTGGTTGCCGGGTTTAAGGTTTAGGCGGCCTTAGGCCCTTTTTCCTTGCCCTTGACGTTCGCCTGGGCTTCCGTAAGCTGCGTGAGCTTGGCGTCGGTCGCTTCTTCTTCTTCGAGATTCGCCTGCAACAGCGGTACAGCGTCCGTCAGGCCGAGCTCGTTCGCCCACGCGATTAGCGTGCCGTAGCGCGCAATCTCGTAGTGTTCTACGGCCTGTGCCGACGAGATCAGGCCGGCGTCGAGAGTTGGCGAGCCCTTGAAGTCCTCCATGATCCCTTCGCCTTCGGACAGAATGCCCTGGATCGCTTCGCAGGGCTTGCCGCGGGCAGGCTGGCCGAGAATTTCGAACACCTGCTCGAGGCGCTCGATCTGGCCCTGGGTTTCGTCGCGGTGCTGCAGGAATCCTGCCTTGCCTTCTTCGGATACGGCGGCGCGGGCTAGCTTCGGCAATGCCGTCAAGATCTGCCTTTCGGCGAAGTAGATGTCTTTCAGAGTATCTAGGAACAGGTCGTCGAGAGTCTTCCTAGAGTTCGTTGCCATGGGCCGTTTCTTTCTTTACTGCGGTTGTTTGATCGACACATCCGCGGCCTGGAGGCCCGGTCAGGTGCACCTGCGTGATCGTCACGAGTGCTAATCTCCCGGATCGCCTTTTGTTCCGGTGTTGCCGAAAACGAGGACCTGATTCCTTGAGCGAGGCCGCCTCTGCGACGCCTCAAGACCCGCCCCAGATACTTCTTGGTCGGGGCATCCCGTTGTGTTGGCCAGCGGCAGGACGATTGGGGGTTGCCTGAAAATATGCCTGACAGACCACGCCTGACGAAACCTTCACAAAGGAAGAGCTGGAGGAAAGGTAAGTTTCTCTGCACTCGCGCCGCGAGCGAAGGAGATTTGCAAAAAATGACGTAAAATCACGACTGTAAAGAAAATCCCTAAGGGAGGAGATCCGTTCACGTTCCCGCACCGAAGGAGGATGTGAGATGCCACCTCTATAGTGGAGCGATCCTATAACGATCGAGACCGATAAGGTTGGCGATACGCAACGATCAATGGCACCGAAAGAGTCGCTGAGTGCATGCTGCAACAATGGCCAAGAAGAGAATTCGCAAGGGTTTCGCCGCGGCAAAACAGGCGTTTATACGCCCACGACGGAAGGTTGACATCCGCTGAGGCGCGCGCCGCCTTTCTTTCCGCCGCTGAAGAAGCGCAGATATTTTTCTTCAAGGAGTAGCTCCGGCCAACGATAGGGAGGTGCCAAATCGAAGCCCGCCGCTGCGGTTGTGCCGCAAGCGACGGATAAGACGCAGATCTTCAATACTGACAATCATAAAGCCCGGCGGATATCAAACCCGATAATGACAAACGGCGCTGCAACTAGCAACGCCGCGAATGTCATGCCGCCAAATGAAAACGCCAAGAAGCCCGCGGTTGGGCGTCGTAAAAACCTCGCCTACATTCACTCGAAATACCCGCCACCATACCGCTCATTTCATCACCGCTCGCTACGATCTATCTGTTCAATGGCCTCCCGTCAGGTGTTCAGGCAGCACCGGACGGATCCCCGGTTGGCAATAGGGCTGGATCAAGCGGCGGGTCGTTTGGATTTTTGGTGTCGCCCGGATCCTGAGCCGGCGTTAATGGCGGCTTCTCCTGAGTACGATCTGGCACTCCGGGAGATGGTGTCGGGCCACGAGGCGATTTAACAGACGTCGGAATATTTGTCGGCATATGCTTTTCTCCTTTTGAAGGGGAACGACATTTCTGTCCCATTGTTCCGAGCGGGCGTCTCAAGCTGATCCGGTACAGTCGCCATCCTCATCTAGCGCCCGCACCGGCAGATACGCGTCCGTCTCCAGCCATTCCTTATCGCATCTTCCACGTTGGCATCCAGCGTGATCGAGGCTGATTTTCTGAGCATTCGTTTGCTCATTTGTAGCTCTCGATCTTGATCAACGGGCTTTTGCGATCGACGCCAGCTCCAAGCTGAAGCTTTCGCGTCTTGCCTCCTGCGGATCTCGCGCAGCTCGGCACGAAGCCGGAGATTATGATGGCGGCGATACTCGACCGGATCAAACACCTGACGATGCTCTTCTCGTATCGCTTGTTAATTGCGGCGTTGATGAGCCGATCAGCGTGTGCGGCTTAATGCCCATGGCTTCGGCTATTTTTTCGACATCGGGGCAGTAAGGAGCGTAAGCTTTGGAGAACGTCATGCCGCCCTTCCCGGAACATTCACGCATGCCGCACGTTCGCCGAGCGGAGGATTGATCAAATGGCACTGCATTTGTGGACTAAGCCCGTCACAGTCGAAGCGAGAGCGACCGGCGGGAGGATAAGAATTCCGAGCCCCGATCGCGCATTGGAATACATGATGAACGAGTGGCCAACACTGGAAGAAGGTCAAGCGTACAAGGAGGCCAAGCAAGCGATGTTGGACGCCGCAGAAGGAAACATCGACCCCGAAAGTGCGAGGCAGGCTTTCATTGCCGCGCTCGAGGAAGGCGAGGTTTACGTGTTTGATAAGTGAGGTCAGGCCGCCTGATCCCTCGTGAGAGCCTTCAGATAAGCGCCTTTGATCTCTTCAAACCGCGGCGCGGTCATCGGGATATGTGACACCACCCCTGTGACCCACTCGAAGAACTTGCCTATTCTGGAATGGTTCCGGCGAAAAATCGCTCCTTATAAAAAAGGCCTCACCTTCACGGGCACGCAGGTGAGGCTACGGAGTTACATCCAGACCACACCAACTATAAGCTTATTAGCCAATAGGCACAAACGGTTACTCCAAAAAGAACCCCCGTCTGAGCGACGGGGTGGAAGTGAGCACGTGCCTAGTTTAATTTTTAGCGAAGCGCGAAAAGGAAGATCAAGTTCGTGGATGTGCTGTGCTAGAGGGAAAGGTCACATTCAGATCGGTGGATCTTTCTGTTGCCAGACAAGTTCTCACAGTTTTTCAAGAGGTAGATCCCCCGTCCAAAACAAGACTTTTGGGGGACCATATTCGCGCAGGTAAGTACTGCCTTCCCGAACCCAGGCAATAACGCCATCGTGTTGGTCGGCGATCTTCCAAGCCTCGTCCAGGGCCTCGTGAAGAGACTCGATTTGCCGCTCGAAGACTGGAACCAGCTCTCCGTCTTCATCCCTATCGAAGGCAGCAAGGTAAATCAGCCTCCTCTCTGGTGGCATTTCGAGCTGTCCTTAATTACGACGTTTCGAAGAAAAGTATTCCCGCTTCCTGTGCCGCTGCTATGAAGGCGCTACGAGCGGATTGAATTGAGGCATTTCCTTTGTAAGCATCGAGCACCACTCGTTTGGCAGTCTCAATAGTTTCACCGCTCTCCTCTCCCGGCCAATCCTGCAACATGTAGTGGGCTGCTCTTTCGGTACTGTCGATTGTGACGTATGTTCCGATCTGACGACTTTCGATTGTTATTGTTTCGTTCCACGGTTGGTGTGCCATTGTCGTATCCTCCCGATGGAAAAACAACAGCACAGCGAACTAGTTCCGCAAGGGACGCCCGGAGGTCACGTTCAATTTCGGGCAAGGAAGGGATGGAAACGTCCCCCGACGTCAGGGATGCTGAAGCGTAGCCTTTGCGTTTCAAGAAGGGGTCCCGGCCAATAATAGCGGAGATGCCAAAAAATCGAAGCCCGCCGCTGCGGTTTGGGACGCAAGCGACGGGCTAAGGGTATCGCCGTTTGGTGAGGTGCGATACCGGGCGGCCCCCCATGCCACCATATAAGCCGGCCTAGGCTGGAATGTCCGGCGCGTTTTTGAACGATGTGCGGACAGGACAATAGCGCCTCTGGAAAACCTCACCGCTACGGGGGGGCGCAATGGTGAGGTCGAAAACCCAAGGCAACTAATGCTGAGGATACGGCATTAGGCTAGGGACAGGGCGACCGAAGGGGATTCAGTCACCCATCACAACAATATGCTTATTAGCCGCGACTAACAAAAGCAAAATATCGAAATCCACAATCGCCTTGGTCCCTCACTGCGGAAGTTTTATTTCCGCTGCGGGTGGGGACTGGCGAGGGTCACGAGCTTGTCTCGTCATGTATTCCCTGCTGGTACAGTGCAATAATGGTTGCTGCTGTTTGCTCGGCGTCTTCAGTATCGCGCGCGATATTCCATTTTAGTAAAACGGCATCAAAAGCGCGTTGACAGACGGCCAGGTCGGTTGAGTCCAGAACAATGCCAAGCTTACCGAGATACTTGCTGATCATTTTCGATTGATGATCTCGTTTGTCATCGCCACAATTGGCGGTCAACTTATCGTCTACTTAAATTGACTTCATGACAATACCGTTTTCGGCAGCAGATATTCCAGCCATCGTTGCTCATAGCAAAACCAGCAGGTTTCACCCCGCCCGATTTCATACCCATGACTACACCATTTGCTACAGCCGCCGGCATGTTCGCAATAGTGTTCAAAATGAACCGGCGCGGCTGGTCTCGTATCGGTCTGCGTGTCGTCGGTCATCTCAATTTACCGACTTCTCCGGAATTGCCTCAATTGCTTGTTGCATCATTGTGGCGAACTTCGCGAAGCTTTCGAGCGCATAAGCCGTGCGCTGCGCGTCATCCTTGTTTGTCACTATGGCCGCTGCTTCCTTAAAATCGTTCGCCACAAGCTGCATGACGCCATTGACGAAAAGGTGCGGGTCGCCCGTTACCATGCCGACACGCGCAAGCAGTTGGGCGATGAACAGTTCCTGCACTTGGCATCGCGCATCTATGTCCCTGACGAGATCCGCGAGTTCATCTAGTCGTTTAGACATGGCTCTTGCTCCTCTCTGGCTCTTCCGAGAAAAGCAATAGCAGCTCGTCGTCCGGCAGGGGACGTTGAAGCCGCTTTGCTTCCTCCCATGAGGCAGTCATCCATAGTTCGATCTCTTCCACATTCCGAAGAATGACCGGCATCGCCTTTTCATGGATTTCGCCAACGACCCTATTCGGCTCTGTTGTCAGGAAACCATAGAGATCGACGGTAACCTCGCCCTCTCTGATCTTTCGAACCGATCGCCATTGCGGCACCCATATGCCCGCAAAGAACAGGAGCGGCTGATCCTCGTTTCCGGCAAACCAGGCGTTCGGAACGCGGCCCCCCTCCACACGGCTTCTGTGGTCCGGCTCAGCAAACCGTGTGAATGGCACAACACATCGGTTTTCGACGCCGAGCCAGCGGGTCCAATGTTTGCTTTCGGTGCGCCTGACATTGGTCGTGCCGCCATCTGGCTCCATCCTCAATAACTGGCCGAAGTCGAATGGTGTGCCCTTTGCCTGAAGCTTGTCGGCGCGCTTTTTAGTGGCCTGCATCAGCGCCTGTTGCGAACTCGGAAGTCCCCATCTCACCATCGCCAATTCACGACCGGCCCCTGTGTTCCGGACGATCGGACCCATTTGGTCGGGATAGAGGTCGAGCGATGGTTGTAGGTTGCCGATGCTGTCGATCATCGCCCTGGTGAATTGTCGGATGGCTTCCTGGTTGGTGGTGACATTGTAGAGATTACACATACTGACCTCCGTCGGCGACCATATGCTAAACTTCCCAAACTCCTCAGGATAGACGATTTCGCGCCTCGGCCGATCACCGAAAGCTGGTGCCTTCTCCCGCTCGGCAAACAAAGCACCTGGTCGCTTTCGCCGCAATAGCGCGCGTGCAGCGTTCTGTAAGTCCCCAATCTCGGCGCGATACATGCAGTGCCCAGAGACCGCGGAAAGTCATAGTTTCTGTGCGAACAATGACGTGGTGTGGCCGGCACCTTGATTGTTCTGACGCGGCTCTTTGTCTTGATCGCCCGCGAACAAAACATCGTCATCCGGTATTGCGTCGAGGAACATCTGAACAGTCGCGTCAATATCGGCACCGGATTTTATCCAACTCGGTCCGGCGATCAGTACCTCAAATCCATTCGGTATTAGAAACAGCCCGCAGGCCTCGCCAGCCTGCTCGTCGACAAAGAATTCCAGTGACCCGAACGGGATGGCGTCCGGAATGGAAAATACACTGGCGTAGTAGCCGCGAAGGGATGATCGTTCCCCAATCTCTACCGTCAACAACGCGTTCAGCGTTCCCACGCGCACTTCGCACAGCGGTGTAAAATCCTGTCTCCACCTCCGGATAATCCATGAGCTTGTTCATGACTTCGCGCATGCGATCCATATGTTTCATAAGAGGCAGAGATTTGGACCTGGCACCATTGGGACGGGGAACGTCAAAGCAGTCTCGACCGACAAAGTTGTCAAAGTCATGGATTGCCTTCGCGCCGTCCTGGCTGATAGTTCGATCCTCGCCGATCTCAGCGAGTACCGCGCGGATCCTAGCAAGATGCTTCATCAGTAGGTCCGACTTGCTGCGGGTGCCGTCTCTATCCCAAACATCAAAGCAATCGCCGCCGACAAAGACCTCGAAATCATGGAGCGCCTGTGCATCTTCTTGGCTTATTGTTAGAATGCCGGCCTTTGGCGTTGTTTCGTCGAAATCATTGTCAAGATCTTCGTTGCTCATGGCCTTTCCCCTTCAGGTCTGATCAAAGCTGGGTGTCCAGCCGCGCGTCATTCCTTTGCTCACAACGACTGAGGCGATTGAAAGCTGATATCTCAGGTGCTGGCACCGGCCGACGAGATCGGCGATAGCGGCCCGCGCATCGCCGCCATGGGCTTCAAGAATTGCTTCGATGGGATCGAACTCCGACTCGTCAGAGGGTGCTAATTCAGCGCTCATTGGACATGCGTCTCCATTCGCCGGCATTGCGGCCGGCTGTCATCAATTGCGAATTCGGTTATTTCTCACGCGACATCGAAGCCAGTGACGTTCGCGCTGCCCTTGTTTGTTCTCATAATGTTCTCATGGGATGCGGGAGTCAAGACGCGGAAAAGAAAACGCCCGCCGCGACCGGGAGAGGAAGCGCGACGGGCATTAGCTGCATTGCAGTTTTGCGGGATGGGACTTGACCCGCACTCATTCAACACTGGGCTGGGGCGTATGTTCCCTTGGTGCGCTTGATGAGATCAAAAATGGTTTCGGCTTCCCGGTCGGTGGTTTATTGGACCCGGTTTATGGCAAAGGGTGACGCGGGAACCCGATTGGATTGGTCTGACCCCGGCGCAACAAGTATTCCGGCGGCGATAACGCATCCCACTGCGATGATCGATCCAACGTAGCACATAAACGCGGTGCGGCTGTGTTGCATTGCCATGTCTTCAACATTCCAAACTTAACGGTAGAGAGCCGAGGCCGGGGCTCCAGCCTTTATCCAATCACTACTGTGCGGGTGCAGTCGCAGGCGGCGTCGCGGTAGCTGGAGGTGGCGTCGTGGTCGTCTGAGCGGCCGGGACGCTGGAATTTATTGTGCCGGCGTGGGGCCAGAAGTTCCAAGCTAGCGCCGCGACTATAATAACCGCAAGGACCGCGATCCACGATTTCCAAGGCGAGGGACGCACGGGCGTGGTTCTGAGGTCGAGGCTGGGTTTGTTGATATCATCACTCATGGGAGTACTCCTTTGCGACCTAAACCTTTGGCTGTAACAAAGGTTCCGCAGATATCGACGCACGCACACATGGCTATGCTATTCTCTTCCCATTCAGCCGCATGATGGCTTCATAACATTTTTCGGCTCGACAGGCGGCCTCTTTGGCGGTCCACTCCCAACCTGCCGAAGGGCATCCGCGTTCGGGACGCTCCAGCGGCACATGCTCCACAAGCCAGAACCATTTCTCAGACTGCATCGTATAATCGATCCGGAATACCCGTCCGAGACAGGTCGTGCCATCGTAGCCGACAAAGTCATCGCCTTTGTCTCCGGCCCAGGTATGCCGCCATTTGTACCGCGGCTTCTCATCCGACTTGATGCATTCATGGGACATCCAACCGTTCGTCTCTTTGGCCGGCGGCGGATTCTGCTCACGCTCGATTTCCGTCACGGTGTAGGCGTTCAACACGGCATCGCGCACTTGCTTGGCCACCTCCTCAATGAACCCGTGCCGGTCTTCGGTGTTCACGCTTGCCAGCTTGAACGCCTCTTCGTCCGTGGCGGCCAACAGGATCGCCTCGATGCGTGACGCAATCACTGGCGCGGAGACTTCCTGGCCATCATCGGCGATATTCACGGAACGCACTATCTCGCTCGCCATGTTCAGCGCGATATGCGGAACGACCGACAAATCGCGGCGCTTCCCGATGCTATAGCCTGAGAAATCTCGTCTGGTTTGCTGGCGCAGCCGGCCGAAGCAAGCGGCGACGACATTGCACAGTGTCTCGAAGGGTGGCGTTGAATCGCGGATATCGCGCGGCATGATTTCCTCGTCATTTTGTTCGTAGCGCCGCCTGCCACGTTCCCAAAATGTTCTGGGTGAGGAAGAGAGTCAAGATAGACAAATCAAAAGCCCGTCACCCGGGGAGTGCGTGACGGGCTACCGCGGAGGCGACGCCGCGGAACAAACTAAAAGTTCGCTAAAGTTCGAACCGCTCCCTTGGTTATATGTTCCCGCCGCTTGCAAGGAAATCGGCCGGTCCAGCTCGAATAGTGGCGATAGGGTATTCCCGCTAGCGAACGGTTAAGGAGGCGGACTCCGTAGCTGGAGTCGAGTGGGCCCGTCGCCAACACCTCTTGCCATAACTGCTATTTAGCATAAGTTTCAGTCAAATAGCGGAAGCGGCACGCATGCCGGCGCCATCGGACTGGATTGGGTAGCGATGTTTACCAGTAAGGGGGAGGTTCTTTGGGGCAAGGACGAGATCTCGCGGCTTATTGAGAGCGGCAATTGGGATCAATCTATCCTTGGCCCCCCGTCGGAGTGGCCAACGTGCCTAAAGACAGCAGTCGATATCATGCTGCCCTCGATGGCACAGATCGTTTTGTTCTGGGGGCCTGATTTTGTGGCTCTCTATAACGAGCCCTACGCACCGACGATCGGGCAACGACATCCAAGGGCTTTTGGCCGTCCGGCAAAGGAGAACTGGAGCGAGCTTTGGGATGACCTTGAGCCACTTTTGCGTCGGGTGCTCGAGACTGGCGAGACGGTGGCCGCCAAAGACCGGCCTTTCTACATCGAGCGGCACGGATATCCCGAAACTGTTTACTTCGACATTTCCTACTCCGCGATCCGCGATGAGGGGGGAGCAGTGCGCGGTGTCTTCTGCATCGTAAACGAAACCACCGACCGCGTGGCGGCCGATCGGGCGCTAGAGGAGAATGAGGAAAGACTGCGGGCTGTGGTGTCGCAGTCGGCGGCCGGGATCGGGCAAAGCAGCCTGGATGGGCAGATCCTGTACGTTAACAAGCGGTTCTGCGAGATTGTCCGTTACCGGGAGCAGGAACTTCTCGGTAAAAACATCAGGGATATCACCTATTGCGATGATTTGCCCGAGCAGACCAGGCTGTTTACCCGTCTAGCAGAGACGGGCGAAAGCTTCGACATGGAGAAGCGATACATCAGAAAAGACGGAAGCCTCGTCTGGGTCAACAATACGGTTTCGGCTCTTCGAAACAAGGAAGGCCGGATCCAACAGGTTGTTGTCGTTTCCGTGGATATCACCGAACGAAAAAAGGTCCAACAGGTCGAACAGCAGTTGGCCTCAATCATAGCGTCGTCTAATGATGCAATCCTCGGCATTGATCTCGCAATGACGATCACAGCCTGGAACGCCGCGGCTGAAAGGCTTTATGGATATACGGCTGAGGAGATCATTGGGCAATCCGTCTTGGGTTTGGTCCCCAATGATCGGCTCGCTGAAGAGCCTGCGCTGTTGAATAGGATCAAGGCCGGATCGGTGGTACAACCCTATGAGACAAAGCGGCGGCGTAAGGACGGTGGTCTCGTCGATGTTCTTCTCAGCGTATCGCCCATCTATGATAGCGCCGGAAAGGTCGTCGGCGCCTCGAAGATCGCCCACGACATTACCGCAAAGAAGGAGGCAGAGCAGCTTCAGGCAGTCCTGGTTGGTGAACTGCACCATAGGGTGAAGAATGTGTTCGCGACAGTGATCGCCATTGCGCGGCTGACATTCTCGAAGGAGGTCGAAGCGCAACAAGCGGTCGCCGCATTCGAGGCGCGCCTCTCAGCAATGGCGCAGGCTCACGATTTGCTCGCCGACGGCAACTGGCAGCGCGCCGAACTCGGGGCGGTGGTTGCGCAGGCCGTTGCCCCATATCCGTCTGAGCGTTTCGATATTTCCGGGCCCGCTGTCTTGCTGCCCCAGAAGGCTGTTGCGTCCCTTTCGCTCGCTCTTCACGAGCTCAGTACCAATGCCGCCAAATATGGCGCGCTTTCCGTGCCGAGAGGCAAAGTTTCGATCAAATGGAACTACGATATGGAAACCGGAAATCTGCAGCTGCGTTGGCGGGAAAGCGGTGGGCCTGACGTAGTAATCCCAACAAGGAAAGGCTTTGGCTCTCGCCTCGTCGAACGATTGCTGGCTGCGGAGATGAACGGCAGATCGACGATTATATACGATCCCGGCGGGGTGATCTGCGAGATTGAGGCGATCCTGTCACCTTCACATTGACGCGCCCGAGGAACCAATTCGTCCGCCGCGACTTTTTTCACGGCAACAACCTTTACGCGAAAAAAAGGATCAATATCAAACCGATGCCCTCGATGCCGGCAATCGCCTTGTCGCCGGCCACGTGAGCGAGGATCCATTCGCGGCCGCCTTCAAGGCGACACGCATTCGAGCGGATGATGGTCGGCCAGGTCGACAAGTGCGACCGCTGTCAAGAGTTGGGTGCCGGAACAAACCACTGGTTGATCAGTTTCAGCGGCATGCCAAAGTATTATTTCCATAGCCGCACCAACGACACCTTCCTCCCGGACGATCGAGGTTTCGATTTTCCAGACTTTGAAGCGGCCAAAAGAGAAGCAATGACGGCGGCCCGCGAAATGATTACGGAGATGGTGCTCGACGGCGACCCTATCGATGGCATGCGGTTTGAGGTCACTGACGAAAGCGGCAATGTCGTCCTGACATTACCGTTTAGATTTGTACTTGACTGATCAGTGAGGCCGTTCGTTTTGAGAGGCTGGAATAGTTTGTAAGTGTAGCGAGGCGCCGCTTATTGAGGATGAGGCTGATCAACATCTGATCTTCCTCGCACAGGGATCGACCTTCCGCTTTCTTGCAACATACGGTGATGGTATCCACTAAGCCATCCACGTCGTCAAACGCGCGAAAATAATTAAAATCGACCATGCCGTTCCTCCCAGAGGCCGCAGCACGAATGGTCTCCCAAGCGGCCGTGGCCAATAAATGCCGACCGATCAAAAAAATACGCTCCGAAGGCAACGATGGCAATCTCTCCATCGTCAAGAGTTTCGCGGCTGCACCCGCTATCGACCGATAGAGAAAGACCAAAAAAAGCCCCGCTTTGCGCAGATATGGGGGCAAGACGGACAAATTAAAAGCCCGTCACCCAGGGAATGGCGCGACGGGCTCTCCCACCACACGGGAGGCGCCCGAAGGGATACCCGACCGTCGCTAGAGCCAAACTGCGGCCTGGCTCATATGTTCCCGACGATCAGGATTGCTTTCGGATCGCCTCAACGATGGCTTCGACTTTGCCTGTCGTGATGAGCCCGAGCATGTGATCGGCCAGGTCGACAAGAGCAGCCGCCAACTTTCCGCTCGTTCCAGTCGGACGCTACGGCATAGCAGCGACCTGAGGCGGCGTGCAAAGCGAACTGACACGATGTTGCCGATTGGGATGGTTAGCGGCAAACTCTGTTCCGGGCCTTCCGCCCCCGGCTTGCTTGGCGGTCGATATTATTTGGTTTTGTCGATGGTGATCCGCTTGACATTGGCTCGCGCCTTTTCGGTCTTCGGCAACGTCACTGCGAGGAGACCGTTCTTGAACGTCGCGGCAACCTTATCCTCATCGATTTGACGGCCAAGAGCCAGCCGCCGCTCGAAGCGTCCGTGGTAGCGCTCGCTGAACCGACGATCCTTGTCCTCGGTTTCCAATTTGTTCTCGCCGCGAAGCGTTAGCATACCATCTTCCACCAGCACCTCAATGCCGTCGGGTTCGATGCCCGGAACTTCGGCTATCACACGGATCTCGTTGTCATTCTCCTCGATCTCCACGCGCGGCCACGAGTCATTGAAAGGCGCCGTGCCACCAAACAACGGTGGTGGTCCGAAGCCGCGGAAGACTTCATCGAACAGACGATTGACATTGCGGTGCAGCGTTAGGAATGGATCCATGTCATCACCGCGGTAGCTAGGTTGGCTGTTGTTGCCGCGGCTCCATGGGATCAGGTCACGTACACTCATGACTGTCATCCTTTCTTCCGTTTTTCTTTTCCTATGGTGCAAACAGGCGAGGGTCGAACACAGCGTTAGGCTGCGTTGTTGCCTTCGATCTGCTTCGAAGCTGGCTTCGTCCTCTCGGATTTGATGGGAATCCGACGGGGCTTCATCTCCTCAGGTATTTCCTTCTTGAGATCGATGACGAGTAGTCCGTCTTCGAGCTTCGCGCGCTCTACGATGACGTGATCGGCGAGTTCAAATCTGCGCGCAAACGGCCTTAGAGCGAGGCCTTGATGGAGGTACTGCACCTCCCCGTTCTCCGATTTAGCGCCGTTGACCACCAGCATGTTTGCCTCATGCGTGATCGTCAGTTCGTCCTCAGCGAAACCCGCCACCAAGACGGCGATGCGGTACGCATCTTCGCCAAGCCTGATGATATCATAGGGCGGCCAGTTCTCAGCGTTGAGGTTGGCGTTTTCAAGAAGGTCGAAGATGCGGTCGAAGCCAATGCTCGACCGGTAGAAGGGGGAAAAGTCGAGATTTGTTCTCATAGCTACATCCTCCGTAGAGCAACATAGGTACAAGGGAGCGCCAAGAAGCTGGGGCTCCCTGACTTGTGCCGACCCCACCTGGGCGTCGACAAAAAATAAGTTGGGGATCACGATGCCTTTCGTCAAGAGGACCCATGGGCCGCCGCCACTTCGCGCTCACTCCATCCGGCCGCCACCGCACACGCGGCGACCTCGACAAGTGCGGACTGCAACGCAAATTGGCACGCGATGTGCCGGTCTGGATGATCATCAGAAACGGAAGGCGGCGGAATATGGCTCTTAGCTAAAGTCTCGTAAGATCGACAAAGCCGTCAAGGCTATTCGGTTTGGGAACAAACCTGGGTCAGCCTGTTTCAGCACAATGGCAAGATATTTCTTTCACATCCGTAACACTGGCGCCTGCGAAAAAGACGACGAGGGTTTCGAACTACCTGGCATCGAGGCGGTGAAAAATCTTCGCATGGCAGTACGCAAATTGGTCATGCATATGGCGACGCACGGCGAGCCGATAGTTGGGTTATCCTTTGAGGTCGCCGACGAAAAGGGCGACATCGTGCTGGTGTTGCCATTTGAATCTGACCTTGACTGATCAGTGAAGCCGTTCGCTTTGAGATGCTTTAATCGCGGAGTAGTTTGCCAAGCGTTAGTTGATGCCGCTGCCTATGCGAAGATGTTGGCATAAAGCGATCACCCTAAACCGCGGCAAGGTCGGTTCGGCCCGTCGCACCCCCACGCGACGGGCCTGCTGCGTCGTCAGACTTGGTCATTGCCGACCCAGCCGCGAGTTCCGGAACGCCCCCGGCACCTCGCGCGTCACCAAGTTGCCGAAAATCTGTTGCTGACGCAAGTGACCCGCCGCAGGGGCTGAGAGACGATGTTTCGCGGCGGGTCGGGGAAACCGAACCGGGAAGGCTGGTTGATCTCCTTGCCTATTGAACATTTCGGCGGAAACAAAGTTCCCACTCATTGCAGGCACGTCGACAGCGCGAACTCGACTCTTTGACTTTTCGGTGCGCTCAATAAGCTAAAGACACCGAAATCGCAGGCACCTCTCCGCGAAATCGAAAAGCACTACCCACCAGGCCGCGCAAGCCGCGCGATCCTGGCCAGCCACGACTTCCTTTCGACCCAATGCGGGACCGTATCGAGCCGTGCCTTGCTTTGTCCGTCGCCAAGCCGCCGAAGGGGCCGGAATGGGTCTATGAGATCAAGTGAGATGGTTATCGCCTGGCTGTCCATATCGAGCCGCAGGGCGTTCGCATCCTGGCGCGGGGCGGCCACGATTGGACGCGCAGCTTTCCGGCTATCGCAGAAGCTGCGCGCGGGATTGGTGGGACCGCGATCCTCGACGGCGAGGCGGTCGTGCTCGACGAGGTCGGTCGATCGGATTTCGATGCCCTTCAACTGGCGCTCGGCGGACGCGGCTGGAAACCGAGTAGGAGTGAAGCGATCTTCTACGCTTTCGACCTCCTTTATTTCGACGGCCACGATCTGCGCCAAATGGCGCTATCCGAGCGCCGCCAAATATTGTCCGGATTGGTCAAGGCGGATGCCGGCGTTATACGGCTGTCGGAAGAGATTGAGGGCGACGGCGACGTTCTTCTCGCAGCGGCATGCGAACACGGCCTTGAAGGCATCATCGGCAAGAAGTTGGACGCGCCCTATCATTCCGATCGGCGCGGCGACTGGGTGAAGATCAAATGCATCCAGAGCGACAGCTTTTTCATCGTCGGATATGAGCCGTCGACGGCTGCTCGGGGTGGTATAGGCCGGCTAATACCGGCTGCGCGCAAGGGCAATAACCTCGTCTATGTTGGCGGGGTAGGGACCGGGTTTAAGCTGCGCGAAACGATAAAGCTGCGCAAGGATCTCGATACCCTGAAGACGTCGAAGCCACCTGTCCCCGTCAAGCGCAAGGGCGCCATATGGGTGCAACCGACACTTATCGCCGAGATCGAATATCGCGCCTGGACCGAGGACCAAATACTGCGGCACGCTACGCTGGCATTTTCGAGAGCATCTATCGATCCGGGAGGAATGCAGCCGGACGGGCCGATCCCGGAATACTATCCGCAGGTATCTGCGTGCGGGCGACGTGGAGCCGAAGTTCAACGTCCCGGAGCGGCCGAGCAAGCTTGACCCGTTTGCGGATCGGTTATCGGCCTGGCTGAAGACGGAATCCAATAAGAGCCGCAAGCAGAAGGACGATAAAGCAGTTGCATTCTGGTCTGGTGAGCCCTGGGGTATGACGGCTCCTACTGCCGCGTTGCGGCCTTTGCTCGAGAATGGAAAGCGGACCGGCAGAGAGAACTCCAGACGACCGGTCGTGGGACGTACGTACCTTTGGCGTTTGAGCCCGGCGAAGCCTTCCAGTTCGATTGGTGGGAGGATTGGGCGGTCATTGGCAATGAGCGCACCAAGCTGCAGATTGCTCACACGAAGCCGAGCTACAGCCGCGCCTTTGTTGTCCGGGCCTATCTGCCGCCGACGCACGAGATGCTGTTCGACGCGCACAATCATGCGTTCCGCGTCTTCGGCGGCATCGTGGCATCTACGACAACACGCGCACGACGACCGACAAGATTGGCCGAGGAAAGGAGCGTGACGTTAACGTCCGCTTCTTTGGCAATGGCCAGCCACTATGTGATCGAACCCGAGTTTCTGCAATCCTGCGTCCGGCTGGAAGAAGGGACAAGTCGAGAAGAATGTTCAGGATGCCCGTCATCGTTTCTTTCAACCGATCGTACGCTTTCCATCGCTGGAAGACCTGAACGACTGGCTTGAGCTTCGCTGCAAGGAGTTCTGGGCAAAGACCCCACATGGTCAGATGCGCGGCACTATTGCCGACATCTGGGCCGAAGAAGCGCTGGCTCTCATGCCCGTTTCCAGGCCGTTCGACGGGTTTGTCGAATATACGAAACGGGTCACCCCAACCTGCATAGTGCATCTGGAGCGCAACCGCTATAGAGTCCGGCATCCTTTGCCAACCGACCGGTAAGCCTTCGAGTCTACCCGGATCGTGTCGTTGTCTAGAAGGCCAGATCGTCTGCGAGCACCGCCGCGTCATCGATCGTTCCCATGACCGACCAGGGCCGACGATTTACGACGGCATTATCTGGCGGTCGTGCAACGCAAGCCGGGTGCCCTCCGCAACGGTGCAACGTTCGCCGAGCTACCCGACGCATTCAAGAACCTGCTGCAATATCCGCTCAAGAAGCCGGGCGGCGACCGCGAGATGGTCGATATCGTGGCTCTTGTCCGTCAGCACGATGAACAAGCTGTGCTGTCGGCGGTCGATATGGCGCTGAAGTCCGGTGTTCCGACCAAGACCCGTGTGTTGAACCTGCTGCATCGCCTCGTGGATGGGAAATCCTTCACGCCACCGACCCTCGACGCACCCCAGGCACTGACGCTCACCAACGAGCCCAAGGCAAATGTCGAACAGTACGACACCTTGAGAAAGACGGAGGCTCGCCATGCGTCATAATCCGGCAAGTGGGGCGATAAGGAACTTGACTCACGCCCATCGGATCACCGTCATCGCGCCGATGATCAGAAGCCGCCGGATGTCACGCTGGCCCATCTTCGACGTTCGGCCGAGAACCTGCTTTCCTCCACTCGAATGCTGCCTGGGGGACAAGACCGAGCCAGGCCGCAAAGTCTCGCCCCTTTTGGAATGTCGTCATGGCCGGGGCGAACTCCTCGATCGCCATTGCGGTGATCGGTCCCATTCCGGGCATGGACGTCAGTCGGGCCGGATTCTCTAAACGTTTCGCTTCGGATCTGAGCGCCTTCTCCAAGGTGGCAATACGACAGGAGAGCACGTCGATCTGCTCAAGATAAAGCCGAGCGGTTTCCACGACGAGGAGCTCAAGACCAGCGTTGTCAACTGGACGAGGAGCGGCGTGTTGGCAACGCGGCGAATGAAGCAAGGCCAACTGGTCTACCAAGAAGCTCCGTGATCCAAGGCGGTGTCCCAGTGCGTCTCAGCTGCAATCAGGTCTTTCCGGACACGCGTCCCAGTTCTCTCTGTCTCAAGGAACTTCGAATGTCAGTTTGGAGTTCCTGTATCGTCGGCTTCGGAGAAACCAATCCCAGCAAGTGACCCTTCCAAAGAACCTGTCGCGGAGCTCCCCTCACGGCTTGAGGCTATGACGGATGATGAGGTCTTTGCCGCAATGGACGCGCTGGAAACGGCGAGCGGAGATTCGCAAGATGCCAAGCGGGAGGAGATTCTTTCGCGTATCGCGATGATCGAGGATGAAATCGAACGGCGCTTTTCCGGGCAAGTACTCGCGCCATATCGCAATTGGAAGAAAAGCCGGCCGCTGCTGTGAGCACGTTCGTCGCCGCGGCGGGCAGAAACAACCAAGGAGGAAACGATGAGCACTTCTGACACAACGACTGACCACAAGACGATCCAGAAGTGGGCGGAAGCGCGGGACGGGCGTCCTTCGGTGATCCGCACGAAAGGGAAGGGCGGCGTGCTTCGCATCGACTTCGGAGAGAAGGACGAGGAGTTGGAGGAAGTCAGCTGGGATGAGTTCTTCAAGATCTTCGACCAGAACAAGCTGGCGTTCCTTTACCAGGACAAGACGAAGGACGGAAAGACTAGCCGCTTCAGCAAATTTGTTGAGCGGGATCGAATTGGCGGTGCCAAGAAATCATGATCCTGGTCTGATCGGAGCCTGAGCGGGAATGGATAGGTTTTTCGGGTAAGGACCGTGCTGCGATCAGCCTAGCCCGCCCCGCTCGATCGCACAGGTTACGTCGACTGGGTATCGGCTTTGCACTACCAGCGAGCAGTGTCTGCCGGTCATTCGGATTTCTGCGGGTGGCGGCCATTCGGTCTGGAACAGCGTCGCGTGGACAAAGGATGATGACTGCCCCCAACGGACGATGATAGGTCAATCAACGAGGTAATAGCGGTGTGCAGTTTTTCCGGCTCTGCGGGCTTTGGCAGCAAGATACCGGCTTTGAAGTAGGCATGAAGGTCCGCAGAGGAACTTCCCGAATACAAGATAAATGGCACCGACCGATCGCTGAGTGTGCGCGCAAAGTCCGTACAATAGCCATCCCGCAATTGCGGGTCGACGATGGCTAAGGCGGGGTGTTGGCCTTAAGCCACTCATCTGCGTCATTGCAGCTCGAAAATGTCGCGACATCGGTCCATCCGGCTCGATGCAACAGATCCTCGACGTCAATGGCAATGAGTGGCTCATCCTCAAGCAGGAGTATAGGACCGGACATGTCAGCTCCACTCTGCATTCGGTAGGAGGCGAAATTGGAAACCACTCGCCCGATACGATAGCACACAACCCTCAAATTCAAAGCGTCATTCAGTTGGGTCGAAAATATCCTTTCACAAATTTTGTGACGTGGCCTCCAGACGGAACACTTGGAAGGTGACCGTGTTAGTTGTCAGTGGGAGACAAGCCGATGACGCACATTTCTATAACGCCGATCCAAGTGAAGGTCTTAGCCGGCGGTGGATTAAAAAAAGCCTCAACCGTCCATGACCTCAAGATGATCTTGCTGCATTATTGGCCGGCGACCGACGGGCCATCCTTCGTCAACGCTTTGGTAGCGTGTCAAGAAGCGCTGGACGGCGGCAAGTCCGTGGAGAAGGCACGAGAAGCATTCTTTATGGCCGCTCGTGAGGCTGATGTCACCGTTGTCGGCGAGTAAGCAAATATTCCTGCGAGCGGGTATCACAAGATAGCCCCACGAGATTTTGTTGAACGGAGCATTGAGTACCGTCGGGCGTGACTGATGAGCTTTGAAAAGCGGCATCCAAAAGCCCGGCGATGTGGCCGGGCTTGCGCATCAAGGCGAGCTATTCCGTCTAGTCGCGTCGGAAGCCCTGATCCTGGCTCTGGCCGAACCGATTCTGCGACTGCGACTGACCGCCGGTCGGCTTATCGTCGCCTTCCACCTCCGTCTTTCGGACGGTGTCGTTCACGGTCTCTGTGCGGTCACTGGCAGTCTTGCGGGGGGCCATTTCCTCGATGACACTGGCGTCCTTCGGAACAACGGCCTCTTCGTGATGCTCCTCGGCCAAGATTGTACGATCCTGGAAGGAGCGGTCAGCATCCGTCAGGGGGCGGTCCAAGGTCCGACGCTCGGTCTCGGCGTTTTCGTCGCGAAGTTTGACGTCCTCATGAACGGGCGTTTCGATCGTATATGCGCGGACACGTACCGAACCATTGTTGACGTCGCGTTTGCCGACGCGGAGTTTCTCCTCGACCACGGGAATCGTTTCGTCGCGATCCGTAGCGAACGCATCCTCACGCGAGGCGGCAGCCTGCTGCGTGCGCTCGATAGAGCTCACACCGGCATTGCGTTCGTAGCTCGCGAACGCTTCGTTCGACCGCTGGGCATCCCAACCTTCCTTGCGCCAGGTATCGGCACGCTCGTCGATATCGATCGAACCTTGGTCGTCGAGGATATCGTGCGCCGTCTCGTAGCTTGCATCGTCGACCTGTACGCAGACCAGGAACCCGCCGCGGCGAAGACCTTCGGCGTAGGTCGCGCGGTCTTCTTCAGGGAAGAACCAGTCCGACAGACTCGCCCAGAAGCCAGAGCGGTCGTCGCTAGCTGTTGTCGCTAAATCGCTATCGGACTCATAATCCGGCATAAAACGGATGGCGCGCTCGGGAATGCCCGCCCCCTTCAGACGTTCGACGGCGCTCTTGGCGTCAGAACGGCTGTCGAAGAATGCCGTCAGGGTGTTATTCGCGGTGCTCGCCGCCACCGACGAGGTGGTCTCATTGTAGGTGCTAACCATCTGATATCTCCTTCTGCGAGCCTAACGAAGGCGATTCCCGATAGTTCCCGAAAAATCCAGGTCGGGATCGAAGCGGCTCGTTATGACTTGCACACGCGACAACCCGTCCTGTCGAAAGCGGTAAGGCGACCCCGTCGCGATCTGGAAAAGTTGGGCGGACGAGGTGACTGGGTTCGGTATGGAAAGCCGATATCATGTCGCCGAGAAAAACCGCAGCGACCTTGCGCGTGCGATCTCCGATTTCCTGCGGTCCGAGATGGAAACACGCCGGATGTAGGTGGCCAGAAATGTACTGACGCAGAGACGCTGTTTGACTGGTGTGGCTCGGTCTCGGTGCCCACCAGACTTGAACGCTATTTCGGTCGAACAGCTGCGATGGAGCGCGCAGTGTGGGTGACACGTTCGGTGTCGGCAAAGGGGCTTACGGACGCCTACGTCCAGATGGGAGCGATGCCAACCTTCGCCTGCGCTCCCCATCTGCCGGACTGTCGCGCGCTAGAGAGCCCGAAGGTCTTCTTCGTCGGCTCGTAACTGAGCTTCTGCCGGTCCTTGAGGGCCTTGCAGGCCCGACCGCTCGGCTGCAGAAATATGCACGAAAACATCCGGCGAACCATCGTCCGGTTGAATGAACCCATAACCCTTTTCAGAGTTGAACCTCTTACCAGTACCCGTTGCCACCTGAAGTCCTCGCATGCTTCCTGCAGATCGAGAATTAGGGCGCGAAAGCGCGCCCGACAAAACCCCTGCCCAAGGGAACGATTATGGTCGAGGAGTGCGGCATCGCCCAATAGCTCAACGACCACGAAAGCCCGAAGCGTTACGAACGGTTCCCGTCGGTGTTGTGCTTGAAAGGAGTACGACCATGGGAACCAACGACACAAATGCCACCCCGAGCAACGTCGCCCGAAAGACGTAAGGACGATACCGGAAAAGCCCGAGCCGGGCGACAAGGAATCGCTTGCTCCTCCTACCGTGCAAAGGCCGGGAGCCAAGGATATGAAAGCGAGCGCCCGATCGTCAATCCGGTGACGGGCGGCGCGCTTTGACGTGGCGGCCATGCTCCACCCTGTCTCGTGGGCTACCAAACCTTTGCTGATGTTTGGTCGAGAGATTGCCGAGTACTACAAGACTGAGATGCAAAGCGGCTGCCCTTGCCCCTTGACCATAGATCGCCAGAGGAATTTGAAACCCAACTCGTCCAGTAGGCGGTCCGGCTCGGAGGACCTCATTGGTTCGAAGCCCTGATACACCAGAGGCGCTGCGGTTCCTCTACGTCATGTGCCGGCGCTGTCCAACAGCGGCGGGCAGCGTGGTCGCGCGCGACGCCAAGCGGGCCTTGTCATATCCTGGAAGCGCAGAATAGCTCATCATTTCCGAATACGGAGCGTACCGACGACGCGGGCGAGGGATGTCGCCGGTTCGGATAGAAATGTTATAGAGCAAACGGCTGGCACCAGTCTCCCAAACTTGCAAGCTGGCCCACCCCTAGTCCGCGGAGCGCGGCGTCGCGCCTTCTGGATTGAGAACCTCGGCGATCAAAGGGCTTAAGGACGCAGGCAGCGGTCGCTGGGAAATGACGGTCGGCTTTGTGTCGAAGTAGAGATCAATGAAACTCTGCGCTATGTCGATCGGGCGAGGTCGCGAGCATGCCGCGACAAGACTCGGAAATTTGACATTGGTATTCCATCACCAGCAACCTACCTCGCCCTGGCCGGCGCGGTAAAGGCGGTGATCGCTGCCTCGGCATGCCCCGCCTCGCGTAAGAGACGCCGGGTGAGTTCCACTGTCGGTCCGCTCAAGGCACCGTCAGGTCGGATAAGGTGGAATGAAACGTGGTAGTCCAACGACCGGTCGGAAATCGGAACCAGGCTACCGCAAGCCAGCGCTGCATCTGAAAGCGGCGGCCGCGCCAACGCAATGCCTACACCCTGAACACAGGCATCAATGACAAGATTATAGTCCTCGAACCGACGATCCTGGCCGCGAGGCAGATACTCGACATCATCGACCGCGAGCCAGCGGCGCCAACCCTCAATATTGGAATCGTGCAGGATCGGCATCTTGAGCAGCGATTGCGCGTCGCGGTCCTGCCCGAGCCGCTCCATCAAGGAAGGGGCCGCAATCGGAAACGATTTCTCGTGCCACAGAGCCATGGCGCGTACACCGGCCCACGGCCCCTTTCCGCAACGAATGGCAAGGTCAGTTCCTTCGCTAAAATCCGCCAGCCGATGCTCGAGCACAAGATCGAGGTGAATGTCGTCGCGTTCAAGCTTTGGCAAACGCGAGAAGAGCCATAAGGAGGCGACAGAAGGCGTCAGGGAAAGACGAACCGTTGTCTTGTTTCGCCGGGGCACCCAACGCTCGTCGGTATCGCTAAGGAGAGCAAGCGCCTCTTGCGTCCGGGCAAAGAAGCGCATGCCCTCCGGAGTAAGGCTGACACCGCGAGCCTGGCGCGCGAAAAGCCGAACGCCTAACCAGCGCTCCAATCGTGATATTTGCCGGGAAACCGCACCATGCGTGACGCCGCCCTGTTCAGCGGCCGCGGAGAATGAGCCAAGGCGTGCGGCTCGGGAAAAGGTTTCAAGCGTATCGAGCGGTGGAAGGGTTTGCGAGCTATGAACCATAATCACATCAGATCATTGATTGCGGTGCTTTTCAAGCCGTGCTTCGAAAGCGTAATTCAGCTGGATTAACGGATGGAGGCGACGATGACTGTGATGACGGGCGAATCAGAAGCGAAGAATAGATTTGACTTGACGGCCATTCTGGCCATCGTCGTCACGATTGTCCTTTGGGCCTCTTCATTTGTCGTCATTCGCGTCTGTCTCGGTCCTCTGACGCCGGTCGAACTCGCCACCGCGCGCTACGTGACGGCCGGTCTTATCGCTCTTGGCTATCTGGCGGTCCGGTGGACTGCACCGAGTAGGAGAGATCTCACGCGGATATCCATCGCCGCTGTGCTCTTCATTGCCGCTTATGCCGTTCTACTCAATACCGGCGAGCAAACTGTGCCGGCGGGGCCGGCGAGTTTCATCATCAACACGATGCCGGTCTTCACCGCGTTGATCGCCACCTTTGCCCTGGGAGAGCGCTTCGGCTTTTGGGGATGGGTCGGCACGGCAGTTTCTTTTTGTGGTGTGGCACTGATTGCCGCCGGCGGGGAAGACGGGTTCAACCTAGATCTCAATGCCATTCTGATCCTCGGCGCTGCTGCCTGCTCGGCCGTCGCCAGCGTTCTCCAAAAGCCTGTTCTCGGCCGCTTGCCAGCATTGACAGTGACCGTGTGGGTTCTGCTGATTGGTTCACTTCCTCTTCTTCCCGCAGTTCCCGCGACCCTCAAGGCCCTACTGGCTGCGCCGGCGATCGTGAACTGGAGTATCGCCTATCTGGTGATCTTCCCGACAGCAATCGGTTATGTGACCTGGGCCGTCGCTCTAAAGCGGCTTTCCGCTGCGCGGGCAACCAACTTCCTTTACGGCGTGCCGCCAACGGCAACGCTGATCGGCTTCATCTGGTTGGGAGAAAAACCCTCAATAATCGGTGCGATCGGTGGCATCGCCGCTATTTGCGGCGTTGTGATCGTCAATGCATTGCGGCGGAGTTGACGCTGCGGGTAGAGGTGAGACGAGGATCCAGCTATCTACGTGGACCGCTTCGATGTGTCGACGCTGGCCCTTTTCTTAACGACCTTATGAAGCTCTTCCCGGCTCAAAAGAACACCAGTCTCCCCCGGCTTCTTGTCCGGATGGCTGAATTTCATGCCCTGTTCTGCCGGCATATCCAGCGCTTGTTTCGTATTCATGAGACCGACCGGCACACGCTTGCCGTCCACCTTCACCGTGGCTTCAACGATTTTCTTCTTCGTCTTTTTCATATTTCGCGCTCCGTCTCTACGGCAAACGCCGTCGAAGCGCGATCGTTCCTGAGAGCAAATCAATCGCGCCATTTGGCGTCCGCGTGGACGGACCTGCGGCAGCGTACTTCGATAGCGCCAACCACTATTTCGCGGGCTTTTCTTCCTCTGACACCCGGTCAGTCTTCTTGAGCAATACAAGCTCATCAGATGTCGTCTGATTGTCCGTCGTAACGCTCGCTGTGGTCATTTTTTCGTCGACGGCCGCATTGTTCTTGGCGTGATAGGCGCATTCGGCAAACGCCATTGGAGCGGATAGGCCAAGGGCCGCCGCCACTACTAGAAGCATCTTCATGGTCTTCTCCTTCTGGCTAACCACAGATAGTAACCGACCATCCCCTAAGCCAGAAATCACAATTCCGTACCGGGTGTCAGCAGTGATAGCCGCTCCCAATCCTGGAACGATGCGGGATTTATGCAGGCGCGAGAAGGGTTAGTGGGATGCAGTGGCTCGATGGCTTTAGCGATCTTGATCAAATGGCAAGACGTAGCCGCTCTGGTGCTTCCGCGGCTGCGTCAATGCTATCTAGCGGCCGTGCGTCATTCTGGCCCCTTCTAAGGCCTCAAACCAGCTTGAAATAATTTTGGATTAAATGGGCCAATACAAACGTTTTAAGCACTTGAAAACTCACAAACTTGTCAAGGCGGCCTACCCGACAGGCGCACGGTAAAGCTAATCAGCTTAATCGGAACTTCCGGTAATCTCGTCGACCGCATCTATACGAAGTCAATCTCCCCGTTTAAGCCAGCGCCGAACGCCTCGCGCACAGCCGAATTGAAGGCGCATGGCCTCGGTGACGTGTTCGGCGGCCTGAGTGGCGTCATGGATCCATCTGTGGTCGCTTTATTGGGAATATGCTTTAGCCGCCACTTCCCGGGCCGCCGTCGCCTTCGAGGAATTCCGGATATTGAATGACTTGACCCTCGTTCGTGTCGATCGTTGATCGGGAAGCCAGGCGTACGCGCACGCCTGGTCCGCCAGGGGTGGTTGCGCCGTCTTCTAAGAAGATCACATCCTTCTCCAATACCGCTCGCAAGGCGTCGAGCGTCGACTGTTTGGCATCCGCGCCGTTCTCAATGCGAGTGACCGTGTTTGCGGTAACTCCGGCCTTTTCGGCTAGTTCCCTCACACCCAAACCGGCCGCGGCTCGCGCCATTTTCAATTGAATTGGCTTCATTTGTGTACCCTTACAAACGCATGTTGACATTGAACCAGAAGCGGTCGAGCGATCGGTACAGTGTACAAACACACTACGACAAAAGCAAATCGGCCATGCCAACCGGGAGGATGTTGGTGAGGCGCGATATTGGACGCCTAAACGCCCAACCATCGCCGTGGCGGCGATCTCTCATCCCCGCCAATTCCCGCGAAGAAAGAGCAGCGCCGGCTAGTCATGTGGACGCCGCACCGCTCCATGGCTATCCCCAGCCGAACACTGTCGGTGTTAGGACCACATAGCCGGCATTTTGCGCGCAGCGCAAGGAAAGGCCCTTTGATCGCATCGCCGGCAGGTGGTTAGCCAATTCTGTTTTTACTAATATTGAGGAAGGTTAGCCGCCTCCCGATCAATTATTTGCAGCGGCTGTAAGTCCTAATACTGCATCGCCTCTGCATGCGACAAGAACTATGCCGCCGACCTCTAGTCTCCATACCATTTTTCGGAAGCAGCACTAGTTAAATCGACACTTTAACGGAGGGGATTTCTGTGAGCAGACAGGGCAGTGACGTTCAGCGCAATGACGCGGATTCAGGCGAGCTCCAAAAATTGGGCATGACGGCAATGGTAAGCGATGACGCTCGGGTTTTGCTGGAGGTCCTCCTAGCCATGCGGCAGGGCGACTTTTCAGTTCGAATGCGATCAGATCTGACCGGGGTCACCGGAAAGATCGCCGATACCTTGAACGATATCATTGCCGCGAACGAGAAAATGGCCGCGCAGCTGGAAAATGTCGGTCAGGTTGTCGGGCGCGATGGGCGAACGAGCACACGTGTCCGCTTTGGTCTTGCGAACGGCGCATGGGCGGACATGGAAGGCTCGATCAACACGCTTATCGACGACCTGCTTTGGCCAACCACCGCTGTGACGCGCACCATTACAGCTGTCGCCAAGGGCGACCTCCTCCAGACCGTTCCCCTCGATGTTGACGGCAGACCGCTGAAGGGAGAATTCCTGCGCTCCGCCGACATCGTCAACACAATGATCAAGCAGCTCAGCGTTTTCACATCGGAGGTAACACGCGTCGCCCGTGAGGTTGGCACGGATGGCAAGTTGGGCGGCCAGGCGCAGGTCGCGGAGGTGACGGGCGTTTGGAAAGACCTGACGGAGAGTGTCAATTCTATGGCCTCGAACCTGACAGCGCAGGTTCGCAACATCGCGGAGGTGACAATCGCTGTAGCCAACGGCGACCTTTCCAAGAAGATCACCGTGGACGTTCGGGGCGAGATCCTGCAGCTGAAGGAAGCGATCAATACAATGGTCGATCAACTCCGCTCGTTCGCATCGGAAGTTACCCGCGTTGCGCGGGAAGTTGGTACAGAAGGCAAGCTCGGTGGCCAGGCGCTTGTGCCCGGTGTCGCCGGCACTTGGAAGGATCTGACAGACTCGGTCAATGCCATGTGCGGCAATCTGACGGCACAGGTCCGCAACATCGCGCAGGTGACGACTGCCGTTGCCCGCGGCGATCTTTCCCGCAAGATTACCGTAGACGTGTCTGGCGAAATTCTGGAGCTGAAGGAAACGATCAATACCATGGTCGATCAGCTGAATGGTTTTGCAGGCGAGGTCACGCGCGTAGCACGCGAAGTCGGCACCGAGGGCCGCCTCGGCGGCCAGGCGCAGGTGCCAGGTGTCGCCGGCACCTGGAAAGACTTGACCGACAACGTCAACTCCATGGCGTCCAATTTGACGGCCCAGGTTCGAAACATTGCTGAAGTGTCGACGGCAATCGCCAACGGTGACCTATCGCGCAAGATCACCGTCGATGTGAAGGGGGAGATCCTGCAGCTCAAGGAAACCCTCAACACGATGGTGGACCAGTTGAACCGGTTCGCCTCCGAAGTCACCCGTGTTGCCCGCGAAGTCGGCACGGAGGGCAAGCTCGGCGGTCAGGCCCAGGTCCCAGGGGTCGCCGGAACCTGGAAGGATCTGACGGAGAACGTCAACTCCATGGCGTCCAACCTCACGGGTCAGGTGCGAAACATTGCCGAGGTGACGACCGCCGTTGCGCGAGGCGACCTGTCGCGCAAGATCACCGTCGACGTGAAGGGCGAAATCCTTGAACTCAAGAACACCATCAACACGATGGTGGACCAGCTCAACGCCTTTGCCGGTGAAGTGACGCGCGTGGCGCGAGAGGTCGGCACGGAGGGAAAGCTCGGCGGACAGGCGCAGGTTTCCGGCGTCGCCGGCACTTGGAAGGACCTGACCGACAGTGTGAACTCTATGGCCGGCAATCTGACCGCTCAGGTCCGCAATATCGCCGAGGTCGCCACCGCAATCGCCAACGGCGATCTGTCGCGCAAGATTACCGTCGATGTGCGCGGCGAAATTCTGCTCCTGAAAGACACTCTCAATACCATGGTCGATCAGCTGCGCTCGTTTGCTGGTGAAGTCACCCGCGTCGCACGCGAGGTCGGCACCGACGGCCGTCTCGGCGGTCAGGCCGTTGTGCCAGGCGTCGCGGGAACCTGGAAGGATCTAACGGACAACGTCAATCTGCTTGCCGCCAATCTCACCACGCAGGTGCGCAACATTGCCGAAGTGACGACGGCAGTTGCACGAGGTGACCTGTCGCGCAAGATCACCGTCGACGTGAAGGGCGAAATTCTCGAACTCAAGAACACCATCAACACGATGGTGGACCAGCTCAATGCGTTTGCGGGTGAAGTCACGCGCGTGGCGCGCGAGGTTGGCACGGAAGGAAAGCTCGGCGGCCAAGCGCAAGTACCCGGTGTGGCGGGCACGTGGAAGGACCTGACCGATACGGTCAACGTCATGGCCGCCAACCTCACCGAGCAGGTACGCGGCATCGTCAAGGTCGTGACAGCCGTTGCCAACGGCGATCTCAAGCAGAACCTCACTGTGGCATCCAAGGGCGAGGTCGCCGCACTTGCGGAAACCATCAACAATATGACCAATACGCTCGCAACCTTCGCTGACCAGGTCACGACGGTCGCCCGCGAAGTAGGCGTCGAGGGCCGCCTGGGCGGTCAGGCGAACGTGCCGGGCACGGCCGGCACTTGGAAAGACTTGACGGGAAACGTCAATCTACTCGCCGCAAACCTCACGACACAGGTCCGTGCAATTGCCGAAGTCGCAACAGCGGTGACCAAGGGCGACCTAACCCGCTCGATTCAAGTCGAGGCGCGGGGCGAAGTTGCCGAGCTCAAAGACAATATCAATACAATGATCGATAACCTGCGTTTGACGACCGAGCAAAATACCGAACAGGACTGGCTTAAAACCAACCTTGCCCGATTTACCAATATGCTGCAAGGTCAGCGTGACCTTACGCTTGTCGGAAGACTGCTCCTTTCCGAGCTGGCACCGCTGGTTGGGGCACATCAGGGCGTGATCTACCAGGTGGACGCAGAGGAGCACTATCCGAGGCTCTCGCTGCTGTCGACTTATGCCGACGGGATCGATGCCACACATCCGCCCTTGCTCCAGTTCGGCCAAGGGCTGATTGGCCAGTGCGCGAGCGATGCTCGCCGAATCCTTATCACCAATCTTCCTGACACGGTCGTACCCATCAGTTCCGGAATTTTTTCGACACTCCCAAAGAGCGCCATCGTCTTACCGGTTCATTTCGAGGGGCAAGTGAAGGCGGTAATTGAGCTTGCATCGGCAAGCGAGTTCACGGAATTGCAGCTTTCCTTTCTGGACCAACTCACAATGTCCATCGGCATCGTGCTCAACTCGATTGAAGCAACGATGCAGACGGAAGGATTGCTCAAGCAGTCGCAACAGCTCGCAACCGAACTTCAAACACAGCAGAGGGAATTGCAGCAGACCAACGAACAACTGGAACAGAAGGCCCAGCAGCTTGAGGAACGGAACGTCGAAGTCGAGGCAAAGAACCAGGAAATCGAGCAGGCGCGGCGAGCGCTGGAGGAAAAGGCCGCAGAGCTTGCGCTCACATCGAAATACAAATCGGAATTCCTCGCCAACATGTCCCACGAGTTGCGTACGCCCCTGAACTCCATCCTTATCCTCGGCCAGCAACTGAGCGAAAATCCCGACGGCAATCTTTCTGGCAGGCAAGTCGAATTCGCCAAAACCATCCATAGTGCCGGGACGGACCTGTTGAATCTCATCAGCGACATCCTGGACCTTTCGAAGATCGAGTCGGGAACGGTTTCCGTCGATGCCGAGGAGATCTTCATAAACAACCTGCTTGAAGTTATGGCCCGACCGTTCAGGCATGAGGCCGAAAACCGCAATCTTTCGTTCTCCGTCGATGTCGGAAAGGATGTCACGAGGA
Organism: Rhizobium sp. BK313; assembly: GCF_014193655.1. Classification (GTDB taxonomy): domain Bacteria; phylum Pseudomonadota; class Alphaproteobacteria; order Rhizobiales; family Rhizobiaceae; genus Rhizobium. Next base: position 926,610 of record NZ_JACHZQ010000001.1, read on the forward strand.
GTATCATCACCGACTCCAAGCGGCTCCAGCAAATCCTCAAGAATCTGCTGTCAAATGCCTTTAAATTCACGGCGGAGGGCGGTGTTACGCTTCGGGTCATGTCGGTGACCGAGGGTTGGTCTTCGGATCACCCCTCTTTAAAGCATGTCCCCTCCGTCATTGCTTTTGAGGTCGCCGATACCGGCATCGGCATACCACCGGAGAAGCAGCGAATTATCTTCGAGGCATTCCAGCAGGCCGACGCCTCGACAAGCCGACAATATGGCGGCACCGGGCTTGGGCTCGCCATCAGCCGTGAGCTCGCGAACCTCTTGGGGGGAGAGATCCAGCTCCGCAGCACCCCAGGCGTGGGCAGCACGTTTGTGCTCTATCTCCCCCTCACATATGTTGGCGCCGGCTCTGGCGCGCCAAAAGCTATTCCGGCGCAGACCAATGTGGTGCAATTGGCGGAGGCGGCCGCAGCTCGCCGTGCAGACAAACCCTTGGAGGTTGTCGAGGACGACCGCAGCGATATCAGACCCGGGGGACGCGGTGCTGCTCGTCGTCGAGGACGATGCACATTATGCAAGGGTCCTCGTGGACCTGGCACATGACAACGGTCTCAAGGCGCTGGTTGCCATGCGCGGAAGCGATGCTCTGAACCTTGCGCAGGAATATCGGCCGACTGCGATCTCACTCGACATCTTCCTGCCGGACATGCTCGGCTGGACCGTCCTCAGCCAATTGAAGCAAAGTGCGGCAACGCGCCATATTCCCATTCAGATCATCAGTCTTGACGAGGACCGGCAGCATGGTTTGACGCGCGGAGCCTTCGCATTCATGAGCAAGCCGACAACGACGGACAGCCTCGCCCGGGCATTTTCCAGGCTTAAGGCCTACGCGGAACCCCGTCGTAAAACGCTCCTCCTTGTCGAAGACAACGAGGCGGAACGCCTAAGCATCGCCGCGCTTCTCGGCCATGATGATATCGACATCACCAGTGTCGGATCCGGCGCAGAGGCGCTGAGCGTGCTCAAGCAGGCTCCGGCCGACTGCGTCGTGCTCGACCTTTCCCTGCCGGACATGTCTGGTTTTGAAGTGCTCGAAAAGATTCGCGACGATGGAGAGATCGCAGAAGTTCCCGTCGTTGTATTCACCGGCCGTGAACTTTCCCCGGAGGAAGATGCGCAGCTGCACACGATGGCCCGCAGTGTTGTGGTCAAGGGGGTGGAATCGCCGGAGCGATTGTTGGACGAGACGGCGTTGTTCCTCCACCGAGTTGTCGCCGACATGCCGCAAGCCAAGCAGGCAATGCTTGAGGTATTGCATAGATCCGATGAGGATCTCGTCGGAGAGACCGTGTTGCTTGTCGATGATGACGCACGTAATATTTTTGCGTTGAGCAGCGTGCTGGAGCGTCGAGGAATGAGGGTCCTTACTGCTACCACCGGCATCGAGGCGATCGAGGTGATCAATATGGATCCGGCGGTCGCCATCGTCCTGATGGACATCATGATGCCTGGAATGGACGGATATGAAACGATGCAGGTCATTCGCTCAGATCCAAAATTTCGGCGCCTTCCAATCGTTGCTCTGACCGCTAAGGCCATGAAAGGAGACCGCGAAAAGTGCCTTGAAGCCGGTGCCTCGGACTACCTGGCAAAGCCTGTCAATACGGAGCAATTGCTTTCAGCCCTGCGCATGTGGTTGCATCGTTGAGGACATGGCCATGACCCCCGCTGTCAACATTCTTCTCGTCGATGATCAACCGGCAAAATTGCTAAGTTATGAGGTGGTCCTCCAGGATCTTGGTGAAAACCTTATAAAGGCTCAATCTGCCAGAGAGGCACTGGAGCAGCTCCTGCGCAACGAAATCGCCGTTATTTTGGTTGACGTGTGCATGCCTGAGCAGGACGGCTTCGAACTCGTCAGCATGATCCGGGAGCATCCCCGTTATCAGAATACAGCCATTATTTTTGTATCTGCCGTAATGATGGCAGAGCCCGATCGTTTAAGGGGCTATGCGGCGGGCGCTGTCGACTACGTCGCCGTGCCGATCATTCCAGAAGTGCTGCGCGCGAAGGTGAGGGTATTTGCGGACCTTTACAGGAAGACGAGGGAGCTCAAGCTTCTGAATGCAGATCTTGAGAATCGGGTACGCGAGCGTACTGCGGAACTCGAGGCTTCATCGCGACAGTTGCGCGAGCTGAATGGAGAACTCGAACAGAGGATCGATCAAAGGACGCGTGAGCGCGAAGAAGCGCTTGCGCAGCTATTCGAGGCGCAAAAGCTGGATGCGGTCGGAAAGCTGACAGGTGGCGTCGCACACGACTTCAATAACCTGCTGATGGCGGTGTTAGGCAGTCTCAATCTGCTCGAAAAGCGGCTTCCGAAGGACGAGAAAACCGCGCGGCTGCTTGCCAACGCGATACAGGCGGCCGAGCGTGGCGCTGCGTTGACGCAGCGGCTGCTGGCATTTTCGCGCCGCCAGGAACTAAAGCCCGAGGCGGTCGATTTCGTCAAGCTCTTCGACAATATTCAAGACCTTCTGAGTAGGGCACTCGGGCCAGGAATAGACGTCAAGAAACAGATCCCCTTACGCATTCCGCCGCTATTGGTCGATAGTAATCAGCTGGAACTTGCATTGCTCAATCTTTTTGTAAATGCCCGTGACGCTATGCCGGATGGCGGCACGATTACCGTTTCTGCGCTGGAGAATGACGTTTCCCGCCCCACCAGTCTCATGGCGGGACGCTACGTGCGCATCTCAGTATCCGACAACGGGGAAGGGATGGATGAAGCGACCGCATCTCGCGCAACTGAGCCTTTTTTCACCACGAAAGGTCTCGGCAAAGGGACAGGCCTCGGCTTATCCATGGTCCACGGTCTCGCCGCGCAATCTGGTGGCGCCCTAGAACTAAGGAGCGTCAAGGGTGATGGGACGACGGCCTATCTGTGGTTGCCAGTCGCCGAAAATGCAGCGCTTGCGGCGCCTTTACCCGAAACAGCACCGCAGGAGAGTGTCCCGGCGCACGCACATGCCCTAAAGGTTCTCGTCGTGGATGACGACGTCCTGGTCAGCATGGGGACGGCCGCGATGTTGGAAGATCTGGGCCATGTCGCCGTCGAGGCATCTTCCGCAACCCGAGCGGTCGAAATCCTGGCCTCTGAGCATGGTTTCGATCTTGTCGTAACCGATCATGCCATGCCGGGAATGACCGGGGCTGAATTGGCTCGGTTCATCTTTGCATCATTCCCCAGGCTGCCAGTGATTTTGGCTTCGGGTTATGCCGAGCTGCCAAACGATGATGCACTTTCGAGGTTATTGCGGTTGACGAAGCCGTTTACGCAAGAGCAGCTTCGAACCGCGGTCGAACATGCAATCGCCAGACACGGGATCGGAGCTTGAGGGGTGATTTCCGAACTGTTCCCCCGACAGTTGGCGCGGACATAAAGCGTCGGAACTCAAAAACTCAGGCGCGGGACGCCTGGTTTAGATGTCGTTTTCGATGCCCTGCGCGAATACCGCAAGGCAGGAGTACGCATCCAAACGACCAAAAGGATCTTCCTTGGCAGCCCGGCGCTCTTTGATGTGTCGGCCGCCGAAGCTCGAGCGGGAAACCTGCGGTGATCTGGTGGAATCCTCCCCTGCAGCCATCGCGCTCAAGGAAGCAACTCTACTGTATTCCGTCGTGTGAATGGGATAATACTATGACATCATCGTCTAAGTGGAATGGTCGTCCACTAACTGCGTTCACCCAGCCATACCGTCCGGGCATCCGGTTGGGAGGCGAAGCAGCAGTGCCGGGTAGCGGAGAACGCCATGAACCATCTGCCGATCAACGAGAACGACTTAGCCGACATGAACTTCGACGTGCCCGCCGGAACTGGATCGCAACCCCATCCTTTTCAGCATCCCCTGGCACTTCCGGACGTCCTGGAAGCCTTGCCGGAGGCCGTCTACACGACTGATGCCATCGGTCGGATTACGTTCTACAACAAAGCGGCCGCCGCAATGTGGGGCGTCAGTCCTGAGCTCGGAAAGAGTGAGTTTTGCGGCTCCTGGAAACTCTATTGGCCCGATGGGACGCCACTTCCGCACGCCGAATGCCCCATGGCGACCGCATTGAAGGAGCAACGTCCAATCAGAGGGCGTGAGGCGATTGCCGAGCGGCCGGATGGCACGCGTATCCCGTTCCTCGCATTCCCAACGCCGATCTTTGACGCGGCCGGGAACCTTATCGGCGCCGTCAACATGCTTGTCGATCTGACGGATCGCACAATTGCGGAGGAGGCCGCCCAACGGTTCGCGGCGATCGTTGAATCCTCCGACGATGCGATCCTCGCAAAAGACCTGAACGGCAAAATCATCACCTGGAACGGCGGCGCCGAGCGGCTGTTCGGCTACACGGCGGAGGAAGCAATCGGCCAGCCCATTGTCATGCTCATTCCGCTGGACCGGCAGAGTGAGGAGCCGGATATTCTGGCTCGCGTGCGCCGTGGCGAACGCATTGATCACTATGAAACCATTCGGCGACGCAAGGACGGCAGCCTCGTCGAAATATCGCTATCGGTCTCGCCGATCAAAAATCGCGAAGGTCGTGTAATCGGCGCATCCAAGATCGCACGCGATATAACCGAGCGGCGGCGCGCTGAAGAGCAGCAACATCTTTTGATCAGGGAGATGGATCATCGCGTCAAAAATCTATTTGCCCTTGCAAGCAGTGTTGTGTCGTTGAGTGCCCGTACCGCGTCAACGCCTGGCGAACTTGCATCAGCCGTTTCCGCCCGTTTGAATGCATTGGCGCTGGCGCATGCCTTAACGGTTCCAAGGACGTCCGGCGCAACCAGCAGACATGAGCAGACGACCACGCTGCACGCGCTCATCCAAACGATCGTGGCACCCTATGATGTCGGCACCGGCAGCCGGCAATCCCGGGTCGCCGTTACCGGTGCCGATACTGCTATTTCTGGCGCAGCGGTTACGAGCTTCGCCTTGTTGATGCATGAATTCGCGACCAACGCCGCAAAATATGGGGCTCTCTCCACCCCTGACGGGCGCGTCGATATCGTATGTGTCGATGAGGGGGACCGCTTTGTCTTGACCTGGAGTGAAAGCGGCGGGCCGCCCGTCGATCGGCAAACCGACGGCGATGGCTTCGGAAGCGTCCTCGCCAAGGCGACGGTACGAAATCAGCTCGGCGGCGAGATTTCTCGGGAATGGAACCGCGACGGTCTGTCGATACGCCTTGTGGTCGCATCAGACCGTCTCTGCGCGTAGGCCGAGTTCGCTCTAAAGCGTGCTCGGCGTCTACTGATCTCGAGCGTCGGGATGCCGCTGAGTGCCATTCGGCAAACGATGCAGCCGCGTCAGCCTTAAGTTCCTTCCGACTTCCTGGCGAGGAAAAACGCTCCCGCTGAGCAACAAAGCAAGCTTGCAAACAAAAAGCCCCACTTCGGATGAGGCTAAGCACCGTGCGGAAGTGAGCTAGGTTAGATAACTCACCGGGAGGACGTCCCAAGAATTTCTTTATTCCATCTGCGATCGATGCATAAAAAGCCCCCGCCTACGCGGGCTTCGGCGGGGGGAGGAAATATCGCAGTAAACGAATTTAGAAGTGACGAATTCAAGATCAAAGTCAAAACCGCGAGCCAAGAGCCCTGTTCGACCAGTTTGGGTAACTTTTTATTTCCGCGTGGGCTCGTTGTCGTCTTCGTGCCTGGAGTCACGTTGGCCACTTCCGTGAGGCCTTTCCCGGTCACCTTTGAACAAAGCCGCACATATCTCTGCATAAGGGCGACCTGTGACAGCCTTCTCTGGCGTTTGCCAATGTCGGGTTTCCCAGACCTTTTTGACGGACCGACTCACTTTCGAGACTTCCACCATGGAAGTGCAAGTCCTTCTATTCCGATGCAGCAATCGTTTGCAGCGCCAACTTCGGGATCTCGCGATCGAGCAATTGCAGCGATCTTTGCCCGATGAGACGGGTGATCACGCGTCGCGTCGGGAGACTCGCGGGTGGTTTCCTCGTCAAAAGGCGTGTGTTGTCGGCTAGCAGATCCCCCGCGATCACGCTGGCGCCAGATGAAGCTGTAGGGCGTGGCATGGCTGACGGGAAGGACCAGCTGAATTCGTTTGTGCCCCAGCCGGAAAGCCAGGCAATTCGCACGGACGCCTCGCCTAGATGTGCTTGAGCGCCTGGCGCAAGGAGCCAAAACGCAGACGATAGTGGGCCGGGGTCAGGCCCGTTTCGCGTCGAAAAAGGCGGCTGAAGAAGCTTGCATCCTCGTATCCCATTTCGTTGGCGATGGCTTCGATCGGCAGATCGGTTGTTTCCAGCACCTGTTTGGCTTCCTCGAGACGCAGCGCGTGCACGTAGCTGAGCGGTTTCATGCCTGCGGCCTTGGTGAAGCGGCGGATGAACGAGCGTTCCGGAAGGCCGGAAAGGGCAACCATCGCGGCGACCGGGCTCTGAACCTTATAGTTCATCGCCAACCACTCCTGGCATCTGTTGATCGCCGCATCCGTCGTCTGCCGGAGGCTCATGAGCGACGCGAAGGGCTGCTGTCCCATGTCATGCCATTGCAGCATATACACCTTGGCAACCTCCATCGCTTCCTTCAGGCCGACAAACCGCGCGATCAGATAGAGTGCGAGATCCTGCCAGCTCGATCCACCCCCTGCCTGACAATGCGTTGCGCCTCGCCACTCAGCACAAGCGACCGATTCACCCTGACCTTGACGCCTGGATAGTTGTTGGTGAGTGTCGCGATATAACCCCAATGGATCGTCGCCTCGCAATTGAAGAGTAGCCCGGCCTCGCCAAGCAAGACAGCACCGGAACAGGCGCTGGCCAGCATCGCGCCATCGTCGTGGGATTGCTTCAGCCAACTTGCTTCAGGTTCATACATCCCCGCGACGCTTTTGCCCGGATTGACGAAGAAATCCGGGATGCACACGATATCGGGTGAAGGGCAGTCGCTGAAACCATAGTCCGGCTTCACCCAGATGCCATTCGCAGCCGCGAAGCCGTCGGTTGAACGCGCGACGACATAGGGACGCATGCGCTGTTCTCCCGCTTGGCCCGTTACGATGAACGACCAATCTCGCCCAGGTGAAGAAAACAGGTCGAACATGCCGAACAACGCGGAGGCCGTGACCTCCGGCACCGCGAGAATGGCGACATTGATACGATTGTCTTGGCCGCGCATGGCAGAAATGACCGCCTTTCAGCATTTTCGACTTTAGACCCAAACCTCCGGATGTACTAGGCTCCTGCGCACCAAGAGGAGATCTGGATATGACCCATGAAGAACTCCGCAGCACATTACACGGTGAACTGCTCGAACCTGGAAGCGCCGGTTACGACGCTGCGCGGATAGTATGGAATGGGATGATCGACAGACGGCCCGCTCTGATTGTCCGATGCCGCAATGCCGCCGACGTTGTGGCGTCGGTAAACCACGCTCGCACCCAGGGGCTCGCCATCGCCGTTCGCAGCGGCGGACACAATGTCGCCGGTTACGCCGTCTGCGATGGCGGGTTGATGATTGACATGTCGCAGATGAACTCCGTTCGCGTCGCCCCCGGACTCGATCGGGCAAACGTTGAAGGGGGAGCCACCTGGGGCGATGTCGATGCAGCAACCACGCCATTCGCACGCGCCACACCTGGCGGGCTGATTTCGATGACGGGGGTGGCCGGACTGACGCTGTCCGGCGGCATCGGCTGGCTGCGGGGTACTCACGGTCTGAGCTGCGACAATCTGATATCCGCTGATTTGGTCACTGCCAGAGGGGACCTTATCCGTGCGAGCGACAGCGAAAACACAGATCTGCTTTGGGCGCTAAAGGGCGGCGGCGGAAATTTCGGCATCGTCGTGAACTTCGAATTCCGCCTCCATCCGATCGCGGACGAGATCATGTTCTGTGCTCCCGCCTATCCCGAGGAGCACGCCAGAGATATCCTCCCGCAATGGCGGGACTACATGGCCACGGCACCGGACGAAGTCAGCGGCCTTGCGGAATTCTCCACCATACCCACTGATCCGGCCTATCCTGAGGAGACATGGGGCAGGCGTGTGCTCGCCCTTGCCACGGTCTACGACGGTCCGGCCGACGAGGGTGAGTGCGCGACCCGGCCGCTGCGCAGCCTTGGCGAACCGTTGTTGGATTTCAGCGGCCGCACGCGGTATCGTGTGCTCCAGAGGATCTATGATGGGCTGTTCCCCAAGGGCCGAGACCGCTGCTATTGGAAATCGACTTACCTTTCCGGTCTCGATGATGATGTCATCGGCGCGATGATCAATCGGTTGGCAAAACGGCCCTCCGATATGACCTACGCTTCGATCTGGAAATTCGGCGGTGCGGTCCAGCGTGTCGCAGCCGATGCCACCGCCTTTGGTGATCGCTCCATGCCGTTCATGCTCAGCCTCGATGCGATCTGGTCCGATCCTGCAGATGATGATGCCAACATCGGTTGGGTTCGCGAGTCTTGGCGCGACATGCAGCCCCATTCCACGGGCCGGCTCTATCTCAACTTTCCCGGCCTGGGAGAGGGCGACAGGCTGGTTCGAGATGCTTTCGGTGCTAAAACCTATGCACGGCTTCAGCAGGTCAAACGTGCCTACGACCCGGATAACATCTTCCAAATGAACCAGAATGTTCTGCCGCATTGAGGTTCATCCGGTCACAGACTTTGAAGCTTTGCCCATGTACGTCGCGAGATCATGTTGCTGGAAGGATTGCAGCCGGACGATTTCCTCGAGAGGCGGTCATTGAGTGAGATTGCCGGATAAGCTCGCCGAGGGGCTACCTGTCGAGCGCGGGACAGCCCTACACTCGAATGGCCATCTCTCGTATGCTCGAACGACAGTCGGAAGCCAAAGGACGTCTTAGTGGTTGGCGTGCAGGGTGGAGCCCAGCCATTCCGGTCAATGGCCACGCGGGGGTGGGGTGGAAAGGGCCTACTTCTCTCACAAAAATCGTGGAACAAAGCCCATCCGCAGCGATTTAAACCCGCCAGGGTATGGGTTTGATTGCCCACCCCGACAAATCCCGCCCTTGAGGCGCCTCATGGTAGGATGACGATTTTGAAGCAGTATGTCGTCTACACCTGGGTCTCGGCGCGGGAGCAGCAGAAATCCGGTCTGGTGGCCCAGTTGGCGGGACCGATGCCGAACAGGGTCTCTCCCTGCAGGCGATATCCGAGCTGAACGACATGAATGTGCCGACTAGCCGAAATGGAAAATAGGATGCCAAGGCGGTCAGCCGGATGCTGGAACGGTTGGAGGAGAAGGCATGAGAGGAAGATTGTCGAGGAAGTCCGGGCTAAGATGAGTGCTAACCACAAGGCTCGCTGGACCCCCGAAAAGCGCAAGGAGGCCAGCGTCAAGGCCAAGGTGCGGGCCCAGGTGCGGACCCAGACGCGAATTGCCAGCGAAAAGGAGTTCCGCCGGCTGAAGGCTATTTTGCCGCCGCTCCGGCAGAAGGCCTACAACGAATGCTTCGCCAACAAATGGCCCTACGTCAACCTGGATGAACGCCGGTTCGGCTGGGATGGCGAGTTCTACTGGGGGCGCTGGTGCGGCAGTTGTGGGCCACCTCGCGAGGAGCCGCTCAGCGACGTGGTCCGAGACAGAACGCGAATTATGTCAAGCTGCAGCGCTGGCGGCGGATAAAGGGATCAACTGCGAAGGTAGAGGGAACGATGCAATGAACAACGAAACACAGACGAAAATCACCGAGTACGAGCGCGCCTACCTCGTCTTGTTGGCATTGCAGGCAGGCCCCAAGTGGTCGAACTCGTCTGCCTGCTGATACTGGCGGCCGAGGAGGCGGCAAGAAGACCGAGGCGCGCCGGCTTCAGTGTTGCGCAAGGCGGTGCGGACGGTCGATGATTCGATCGCGCTGGTTTATGGCGAAGTGCCGCAATGACGGATGGCCCCGCCCTGCTGTAAATGGCGGGTATACTCGAGAACGCCTTCAAAAAGCTCTTTGAATTGTATCCATTGGATTGGCCTTTATGAACGTACATACTAGTCAAGGGACGAGATTCCGGGGGATCGACCGAACGACCCTGGGGCAACGTAGTTGGCGGCACGCGGGCGTGGAAGTACGAGCACGCTGATCAAGTCCTGGCGATGCGCGCTGCGTGCTACCGAGCGAGCCTTAGCGGATCTCAAATCCTAGTGATCAGGGAGACTGGTTTACTTCCCCATTGGTTGACACTTGACGAACAGAAGAGAAATTTGCCTCCGCAATTAGCTGTCGTCGATACCGTGGCTCAGCCGCTAGCGGGGCATTAGAGAAATTTAGATAGACGGTGGCGGAAATTCGCCTTCCAAATCCAATCGCTAGGGCCTTTCGCGTTCATAGAAGCTACCTGGCCGGACAAACATGTTCAAACGCATCCTCACCGAGACGACAGCTCCGGTAATAAGGCGTCTTCGCACTGGTTGATCGCCAAGCGGCATGATCTTCTCGGAAATAATGCTGGAATACTCTTGAGTCGCTTGGTTGCCTCCGACCACAACAATGCGCTCCTCATCCACGAAGCGCCTGAAAAAGGCGACGTGGCCTAGTCCGATATTCTGGCCCTTAGGTTCGCTGAAGCAGGTGAAGATCGCCACGTCGCCTTCTTGGGGACGATCGACAGCGGCAAATGCCGGTGGCAGAAATGATTGAGAGGATGCGCTCAAACTGCCCGCTCCGCCGTTGCGGCAAATGCAAAAATTGATGAATGCGGCACACCATGGAATCGGATCATTATTGGAGTAAGGCGATGTAGGCTTGAGAAACTCGGCGATCAAAGGGTTTAAGGACGCAGGCGGCGGACGCTGGGAAATGACTGTCGGCTTTGTGTCGAAGTAGCGATCGATAAAACTCTGCGCTATGTCGATCGGGCGCGGCCCACTCGGCGTCAAATCGATGATGTCGCGAGCTTGTTTGATCTCGACCATGGTCGGCTTCGAGCGCTCTACGGAAGGCTTTGCTGACGCCGTAGGCGCCGGATACTGAAGCTGTAAAATAGGTTCCCGGCCGACTTTCCGTGCGAAAATGGAGTCCGGCCGGAGCGTCGGAAAAGCTGCCATCAATGCTACGAGCGTCCGTCGCGTGATCATCGCTCTTTCTCATGAACGGCCCAGCGTTCAGTCTTAAAGCCAGCCTAAAATAACGTGCAATCAAGGGCCCTGTTCCACAGTGCAAATAGCTGATCCTTCTTTGCTGCAGCGTTGAAAACTCCCCGGGGAGGATACGGCCGACCACGATGGGAGGGTGGGTATCCGCTTCGACACGCGCTCCATGGCGATTCCTCCGCCGCCATTGTTCCCCCTGACGCCAATGCTTCCGCGGCAGGTGCGGCCGTCGGCGAAATGAGACTAGTTGGCAGCTTTGTTGCCGCTGGCACCAGCTTTGAGGACGGCGTGGCCACTTGAATCCATGGCTTGCCCCGTCTCTTTCGCGTCCCTCGCCATGCCGCGCATCGTGTTGGCGCATGCCGAGAGCGCGAGCAGCGCTACCAGGACTGTAGCGATCGACGGCCGAAACATCTGAAAATCCTCCGCTCCGCCGAGCCCGCGCGCCTCATAGAAGCGGTGGGTGACGCCGACTGTGTTCACCGCCAAAATCGCTTCGCGTCTAGAACGTTGTCAAGAGAAGCCTGTGCTTGGTCTATCAGAGCACCCTTGTCCGCATGGGAGGCGACACTGTCACAAGCTGGGTGGTTAGTCAGGCCATGCTTTCGTAAAACATTAGGACCGGTCGCAAGGTCGTTCAGCAATCCAAGATAGTCCTGAAGCTTCGCCATTGCGCCAATGAGAAATCGGTGACGACGGATGCCACGCTTGTCGCCAAAAAGAAGTTCGAAGAACTAGGCCACGTATCGCAGCTTCTTCGCATCCTTACGAGCCTCGTGGCGTTGCTGGTCGTCGACCGAGCGCTTGCCCGTGCTTCTTCAGCTTCTTGGGCGTCCGGTTGAGTGTCATTGCGGCAAATTCCGCCGTGCTTTCAGGGCAATATTGTGGGTAGCCATTGAACTTTCATCCCCGTTGAGTGTTTCGATGTATCAGCGAGGATGACGATGACGACGTTTTTCTTCACAACGACCGATAAGGATGGAGTCATCGTTGGCGATACCGGCTATGACTATCCGGATCTCATCGCCGCCATCGCGCAGGCGAAGGCGACGTTGGCCGAGATGGCGTCAGACAACATACCGTTGCAAGCTGGTGATGTCTTGTCGGTCTCGATCGAAAACGTGCGGCGAGACACAGTCGCCACAATGCGCCTCGTGTTTCAGATTGAATTCCCAACCAGCGCTGTCTAGCCCCGACCCATCACCGGGATGCCATACAGCTCCAGGTCGCGGATATCCCTTGGACTGACACAACTTCTTCGCTGAGGATCTTAACTTCAGCGTGTTACTTCGCGGGTGGCCGAGGTATCCGTAAGGTGCAATGGTGTGCTGCATCTGCTGCCGACATGACCCGGCTGACGGCTTGCCGTTCTTCGGCGACTGATGATCCACTATCGGCCGCGTTGGATCCACCGGCTGAGTTGCGAGCTATAATTCCAACAGCCTTCCTTGCTTTACGAACGCTATTGAGCTCCAGCGGATTCTTCTGATGCACGCGGAACATAAGCGCCCTCACTTGATTAGGTTTGCAGACTTCAATTCAGAAGACGACAGCGAGGAACTCCAATGAGGAAAATTTTGCTGATTTCGACCGCTCTTCTTATGGTCGCATCGGCTGGCTTTGCACAAACCGAGCAGCCGACGGCCACCCAGGAGACGCCTGCGGTCGCAACGCCCGATACAAAAAACCCCGGGGCGCCGGTGGAGGGCAAGAACAGCTTTACCGAAAGCCAAGCGAGGTCGCGACTGGAGAAGGCGGGTTATTCCAACGTCACCAATCTGCAACTCGACGACCAAGGCGTGTGGAGAGCATCCGCAATGAAGGATTCGAAGCCAGTCCAAGTTGCGCTCGACTACCAAGGCAATATCGTCACGAAGTGAATACCGGTCGCAATCAGAACACAGAGGAAGGAATATCCCATGGCAATCGTAACTGGACTTTTCGATAACCATGACGATGCCAAGCTTGCCGTTGAGCAGCTGGAAGACGCTGGTATTGCGTCGGGTAACGTCAGCATCGTCACCAGGACCAGCGAGGGTAGCAAGGTCGAAGAACAAGGCAATAAAGCCTCTGAGGGCGCCAGTGCGGGAGCAGGTGTCGGCGCGGTGGCCGGTGGAGCGGGCCGCCTACTTGCCGGGCTTGGAATGCTTGCTATCCCCGGTGTCGGTCCTGTGGTGGCCGCAGGTTGGCTTGTCGCAGCCTTAGCGGGCGCAGCTGGAGGCGCTGTCGTGGGCGGCGCGGCCGGTGGGATGGTCGGTGCTCTGGTAAAGTCGGGAGTGCCGGAAGAGGATGCAAATGGCTTCGCTGGTCGTAGCGCGTGTTGAAGGCGACGAAATCGTCGCCGCGAACCAAATCCTTGAAAGTCTGCCACGGGTTAACCTCGGCGAGCGGCGGGCACTTTATAACGAGCAGGGATGGGAGCGCTTTAACGAAACGCTGGATCCTTACGCTCAATTGGGCCGTGATCCCGACGATTACTCGACTCCGCCACGCGCATACCGGTGTCTCTATCGCTGAGCCGGTTTTCGCGCCGGCTCAGCGCGCCAACACAATAATGATGATTTGCGTGGAGGGAGTATGGCACGAGCATTGAGCAACGATCTTCGCAGCCGGGTTCTGGCGATGACCCTGATTAAAAGTGGACTGCTCTCAGATCGCCGCGTTCCTGCAAACCGTCAGAACAAAGAATTCGCGGTAGCAGAAATCAGGCTGATCAAGCAGGCTCTCTGGATTTGCTGCCAGTTCCTTCCAATAATACTGATCGCTTTCAGGGAGGTCGTAATCCGGCGCTACAGTCGTGAAATAGGAGATTAAGTCGCGTACATAATTGCGCGTGTGCTCGCCAGTCGGGGCCCACCGTTCAACGAGCCAGCCTTTGCGCCATATGATCTCCATCCCTGCGTCCCGCAAACGTCTTGGAAGCGAAGAGCCACAATCGGTGCCAAGCACGCCCTTGTCGCGGAACGTCTGCAATCGCGCCGCCATGAAGCGGGTAAATACGCCGCGATCCATAGGCAATATCTGCAGAAGCGTTGAATCGAAATCCTTCACGGCGAGGATGCCGCCGGGCTTCAATACGCGTTTTGCCTCATCGGTCGCCTGCTGAAATTCCGCTGGCGTGAGATATTGCATAACATTGGCCGACCACACGCAATCGAAGGAAGCATGATTGAAGGGAAGTGACAGAATGCTGCCGACGCGGGTGATCACCTTCGGCCCATAAGGAACCTCCTTAATCAAGCTCTCGGCGCGTTGAATGTTCTCAGGCGCAAGATCAAGTGCTGCCACGGACCCGTTGGAGCCAGTCAGCTGGCAGATGAGCGGAAGGAAGCTTCCGCCCCCGCATCCCGCGTCGAGCACGCTCCAGCCATGTTGCATTCCAACCTGGGTAAGTGCGTCTTCGTATTCCGGCCGCGATGACTCGAAATGAAGATCGAGCCAGCTTGCGTCACTCGCTTCATGGCCGGTCGATGTTAAATTTTTGCTGGTACTGATGTTCCCCTCCGCGAATCGCCGACAATATCGGACCTCGATAACTGGCCCAGGTAAACAGACGCGGCAACTGATGACAACTAATCCGTTATCGCCATAAGACGCCTGCCGGACGCATAGCGAATATGACCCTGATTAAAACGGACGTGCTCTAGACGCCCCGATCGACGCTGGAGCCAACTCATGTGTTCCACCGCCGCCATATCGGGCGGGCTTATAATATCTCTCCAACGAAAACTGTCCGTCCTCTCCCTAACGACGAGGTCGTTGTGGAGGACGCATCCCGAAATCCTTCACCAAGGTGAACTGGGTATAAATGACCTGAAGCGCCGAACGCGATCCTCAACAGTGGCGACCGGCGGTTTCTTGCCCTCACGGAAAGATAAATGTCGATCGCAGTTGAAACTCAGCGCCGATCCATTGCCAGCGCACCGAAAAATACGCAATCCAGAGCTTTGGCGCGTGCAAAACCACCTCGCTGCAGGACATGCCTCGACCTTCGAAGGTCTGAACGTTCCCGTTGGCTATTCGCGCCGCCGATGAAAAGCCGGACAGAATCCTCCTGGTACAACACGTCCATCCTTCGCGGGAACAATCTGTGGGCGACGCCATTGCCCATTGGGGAACCCTCGGAGACCGATATGATCAACGACCTCTGGTACAAGAACGCAGTCATCTACAGCTTGGCCGTCGAGACCTTCATGGACGCCAATGGCGACGGCGTTGGGGATTTCCAGGGGCTGATGCATCGCCTGGATTATCTCGCTGGCCTCGGCATCACGGCAATTTGGCTAATGCCGTTTCAGACGTCCCCCGGGTTGACGCGAGATTTGCGCCCGATAGGCGCCACCTAGGGCCGTGTTGATAACCGATCAATTTGGAACGGCCGAAGGCGTCTGCCCACCAGTTCATGGCTATTGCGCAAGCGCCGTTTCCGCCGAATGGAGCGGTCCCAATCTCACATCGCAGGATGATCGGTGCGGTCGCGCCGTTCCGGATGGCTCTGGGCGGAACAAAAGTACTTCCGCTTGGTTCGGCGTCTACGGCAGTTGCCGCGCTAACTAATGTGGGAGGAACAAATGCCAGACGAAATCACACGGTCTCCGGTCGACACAGTGCCGGCGTTGGACGAACCGACAAACAAAGCCGGCAGCGATACATCCACCAGTTCGCCGCCCAGTGTGCAGGACCTTAAGGCCAAGGTGGGCGCCGATATCAGTGCGGCCACAGAGGCCGTCAAGGACGGCGCCAGTTCGGCCATGGAGAAAGTCCAAGACACGGTCGTGGAACGGAGCAACTTTGCCGCACGTCAGGTCGGTGGAATCGCATCTGCGTTGCAAAAAGTAGGTGCTGAATTGGCAAATAGTGATCAACAGGAGGTCGGCCGTTATGCAAAGGAGATTGGCGACGGCGTTCAGTCGTTTGCGAGAAAAATCGAAGGTCGTAATTTCGGTCAGATAGTCGGCATGGCGGAAGAGTTCGGCCGCAAGCAGCCACTGGCCTTCCTGGGTGTCGCAGCGCTTGCTGGGTTGGCGGCAAGTCGATTTCTGACGGCTTCCGCAAAACGCAGCTCTTCTAGCGCTGCAAACGAGCAGACCGGAGCTAATGCCTCGCAAGGAATGGCCCCTTCGCCACTGTCTGGAGGGCGTTATAATGGTTAAAACGATAGACAACACCCCTCTTTCTGAACTGATTGGCGGCCTCGTCTCTGATGTCACCGGCCTTCTGCGCAAGGAGATCGACCTTGCAAAGACGGAAGCGTCTGAAAAACTAGCAAAAGCGCTGAGCGGCGTCGAAGTCTTGTTAATCGGCCTTGTCCTCGCAATAGGCGCCGTTGGCGTCCTCTTGAGCGCCATGGTGAGCGGTATCGCGGCGTTGATGGTCGACCAAGGCATGACCCAGGTCGCTGCAAATGCGCTTTCTGCCTTGATTGTCGGCGCGGTGATTGCCGCTATCGCCTGGGTTTTGCTGTCCAAAGGACTGGATGCATTGCGCGGTAGCAATCTCAAGCTTGATCGGACGACCGCATCGCTTCGCCGTGATGTTGATGTCGTTAAGGAGAAAATGTGATGGATCACTCTTTAGAAAAATCGTCAGCCGACATTCAGCGAGAAATCGATGTCGATCGCCAAAGGATCGAAGATCAGCTCGGCGCTATCCAGGAACGACTGTCTCCAGGGCAGTTGCTCGACGAAGTGCTTGGCTATGCGAAGAGAAGCGGTGGCGGCGAGTTTGTCAGTAATCTCGGAAACGCTGTCAAGGCCAATCCGCTCCCCGTGGCCTTGGTCGGTGTCAGCCTTGCGTGGCTCATGACCAAACAAAGTGAAACACCGGCGGCACGTTATTCCGCTGCTGCGCCCGATGACGATTATCCGCTATACCCTGCTCATGGGAGCGTACGTCTTATCGGTCCACCCGAAGAGATTGGCGGCGCCCGCTATAGTCATTTCGTTGATGATGCGGGGCAACGCTTCAAAGCTTTGACAGACGAAGCCGGGCGTCGGGCAGGTGATTTTATCGATTCAAGCGGAAAGACCTATCGCGGCTTTGCAGACGCCACCGGCAAGCAGATGACCTCTATAAGAGATGAGGCCGGCGCCATGTTGGACGCATCTGCAGGTTGGGCCTCAGAATCTTGGAAGCAGGTCAAGGATGCGGCGGGAAACGTCGCTCAAAAGGTGAGCGACGTGGCAAGCTCGGTTTCAAGTTCGTCATCATCGGCAGGATCGAAGCTCCTGGATCAGTCAAATCGTCTCAATGAGACGATCTTGATGCACCTGCGCGATCAACCCTTGGTCGGCGGCGCGTTGGCGTTTGCTGTCGGCGCGGCAATCGGTGCAGCGCTTCCCCATACCGAGAAAGAGGATGAAGTCCTCGGAGATGCAGCGGATACGGTGAGAGAGAACTTGGTCTCTCAAGCGTCTGATATTGTCGAACAAGGCAAAGGCATTGCATCGGACGCCTATGACAAGGCTGTATCCATCGTTTCCGACGTCCACGACACGGCAAAGGACCGAATCATCGAAGAGGTTGGACAGCTAACGCAGGAGAAAATTACTCCACAATAAGTTGTGGTGCCTCGGCTTTGCGCGGGAGACAGAGCGCAGAGCAGAGGTGCCGGATTCACGCATAGGGCTGCTCAGGCACGGACGAGTCTCGGGCTCGAATGGCAAAGGACAATTCCTTGTCGTTCGGAATCCAGATCAAGCCCGAGCCAGCAATATAGCGATCGGTTCAGATGATGCGGTAAGAACCGCATCCGGGCAAATGCGCGATCTGCGAAGAACTCACGGATATTCCATCACCCTGGGACCGTGCGAGGCCTACACTCGCGGCAAGGGCAAACTTTCCCACCCTGTGCAGACAGTTCAGGCGGTGATTTCCCTATTTATTGCCAAGGTGAGAGACGCCTTCAGAGTTGTTTCATTCGTTTTCGTGGTACTTCCGTCACGGCGTTTGTCCAATGCGTGGTCCCGCCAAAGGCAGCACAGTTCCCTCCCTAAGCCCTGCGAGACAGATTGCTCCTAGGAGAAATGTACTGAAGCGTGATCCATATTGAAAATATTGCGTATTTTGGGATCTCCCACTGTACGATAGCGGACAGGAACAACGTTTGTTGCCGGGCATTCCCCAACTTTAAGGGGAGACCACAGGATGTCTCATGCTGCATCGGCATCGCTCAGGATCGAGGAGCAAATCGTTGCCCTCATACCGGCACTTCGCGCATTCGCCCACCGCTTCGTTGGTTCCAACAACGATGTTGACGATCTCGTCCAGGAGGCCGTCTCCCGCGCACTCAGCCATCTTGACCACTTCAGACCGGGGACCAGCATGAAATCATGGCTGTTTACGATCATCCGTAACACCTATTGCACCGGATACAGACGTCACGTGAGGGAAAGCTGCGGTCGTCTCGATGATGCTGCGAGCTACGACCTGCCGATGTCAGCGACACAGGATTGGGCTATGCGCGCAATCGACGTCGATACTGCGCTCGCGCAGCTGAGTGCCGGGGAGAGAAAAGCCCTTCTGCTCGTGGCAGCCGGTGCTTCCTACGAGGACGCCGCATTGTCCTGTCATTGCAAGATCGGCACTATCAAAAGTCGGGTCTCGCGGGCGCGGCTTCATTTAGCTGAGATACTGGGAGAAAGTGATCTTTGTCACGGGATTTCAATGAGCTAGGCGGTGACTGTGGAGGAGAGCAAGAAGAATTTGGAAGCGGAGGATTGAGGTTTCTCGCCTTGCAAGAGCCTTGCTGCCAAAGGACGCTGAGATCATGAAAGCGAACCCTCGAGGAGACGAAGATGAGTTTGCCATCGGGTAGGCTCGCTGCATTCTTGGGATGATTCTCGAAGAGCTGGACCGAGATGTGGCCAGCTTGATGCTCTTGGGGTGAACAGGCCCTCTAAGGGCTTTTGAGTTCGACCAACGTCTGCCTCATTTTCTCGACCCTCCGATGCCAGTGTCGAACATGGCATCATGAAACCTTTTGATTTTTAGGCCGTTGCGTGCCTATGACCAACGCTAAATTCGATCCGAAATCGGTCGACGGTACCGAACCGTATGGCGCCGAGAAGTCGCACCAAGAGAAGGCATCGACTGAGGTCGCTCCGCCGCCAAATGTCATCGAACCCGATCGAGAGTCGACGCCCGAGGGGGCCGAGCAGGCGCGCAAGAAGTACCTGCTAACGCGCTTCTGGATCAGCGCGCGCGGTTACTGGGGCCGCGGCGGGGACGGGCTCGCTTGGCCGTGCTCAATCGGGCTATTGACCCTGATCGGCATCAATGTCGGCTTCCAGTACGGAATCAATGTGTGGAATCGCGGGATCTTTGACGCCATAGAACGACACGATGCGAGCACCGTCTACTTCCTGAGCGCCGTGTTCCTGCCACTCGTGCTCGGAAGCGTCGCCCTTGTCACTGTTCAAGTCTCCGTTCGTATGATGATCCATCGCCGGTGGCGTTCCTGGCTCACAACGGCAGTGATCGGGCGCTGGCTCGCAAACGGCCGTTATTATCAGTTGAACCTCATCGGCGGCGACCACAAAAACCCCGAAGCGCGTATCTCGGAGGATTTGCGGATTGCCACCGAGTCACCCGTCGATTTCATCGCTGGTGTCATATCCGCATTTCTGTCCGCTTCAACCTTCATCGTGGTGCTCTGGACAATCGGTGGGGCTCTAATTCTGACAATAGCAGGCTCGACCGTCACTGTTCCCGGCTTCCTCGTCATCACTGCGGTACTCTACGCCGCGATCACGTCCAGCTCGATGGCGGTCATCGGCCGCCATTTCGTCCACGTCTCTGAGGTCAAAAATCAGTCGGAAGCGGAATTTCGCTACACGCTGACGCACGTGCGGGAAAATGGCGAGAGTATCGCATTGCTCGGCGGTGAAGAGGAGGAGCGTACCGACCTCGACAAGACCTTTGCCAATGTGCTCAGGCAATGGGCACTCCTTGCAGGCCAGCACATGCGCACAACGCTTGTGTCCCAGGGGTCGAGCCTGTTTGCGCCAGTGGTGCCGATTTTGCTTTGCGCTCCAAAGTTTCTCGAAGGCAGCATGACTCTTGGACAGGTGATGCAGGCTGCCTCTGCCTTCGCCATCGTTCAGAGCGCGTTCGGATGGCTGGTCGACAACTACCCCCGTCTCGCCGACTGGAACGCCTGTGCACGGCGCATTGCTTCGCTAATGATGTCGCTCGACGGGCTCGAGCGCGCGGAACAGAGCAACGCCTTGGGGCGCATCCAGCGCGGTGAAACTGAAGGCGAAGCGATGCTGAGCCTAAACGATCTCTCGGTGTCCCTTGACGAAGGCACCGCCGTGGTCAAGGAAACACAGGTCGTGATCGAACCAGGCGAGCGCGTGCTCGTAGCCGGAGAATCCGGTTCGGGCAAGAGCACGCTGGTGCGGGCCATCGCAGGTCTTTGGCCGTGGGGTGACGGTAGTGTCAATTTCCACGCCGACAGACGACTGTTCATGTTACCGCAACGGCCTTATATCCCTTCCGGGACGCTTCTTCGTGCTGCCGCCTATCCCCGTGCCGCCGATAGCTGGACGCTGGATGAGATCAAGGCAGCCCTCGACAAGGTGGGACTCGATTATCTGAACGACAAGATCGAGGACGATGGCCGTGGGATCAGACGTTATCCGGTGGCGAAAAGCAGCGGCTCGCGTTTGCGCGTCTCCTCCTACACAATCCCGATATTATCGTGCTGGATGAAGCAACGTCAGCACTCGATGAGAAAAGCCAGGACAAGATGATGGAGATGGTGATCCATGAAATGCCGACGGTCACCATCATAAGTGTAGCGCATCGAGCAGAGCTGGAAGCCTTCCATAGCCGAAAGATCACATTGGAGCGGCGCGAGGGCGGCGCAAAGCTTGTCAGTGATATTGATCTTGTCCAGCGCAAGAGAAAACGGAACTTGCTTTTGCGCGTTTTGGAGAACCGGCGCTCACTATAGAAAGGGAGCACGACCTCGAGTAACGCGGCGCTGTCTCAGAATAGAAATTGAAGACCGCCGGGTCCGGGACTTGGGCCAGCCATGGATGGGGTCGGGAAGTTTTGGCGCAGTGAATCCGTGCGTGACGGGCAGGTTATCAAGGCGTATCTCGTCGCGCATGGCAAAGCGGGAGGCAGTGCGATGGATGATAGGCTAGGGACCGACAACGGCTTGATCACTTTACTCCCGGAGACCGAGCAGCGATCGTTTATGGAACGCTTGGAAAGGGTCTATTTGCCTCGAGGCTTGCAGATTGCCCAAGCGGGAAAGCCATTGGAATCAGTCTACTTTCTGTCTTCGGGAATCGGTTCTGTTCTGGCCGTCTCAGAGACTGGCCTGAAAGCCGAAGCCGGTATGTTTGGGCGAGAAGGTTTTGCCCCAACTGCGTCGTCGGTTGGTGCAAACACCAACCCCTACGATATCGTGATGCAGGTTGAAGGATATGCGCACCGCCTTCCTGTCGTCGCCTTTCAGGACATCGTTGCCACAAGCACGGCGTTCAGCAATTTGCTGTCTCGCTACGTTTATGTTTTCGCCGCGCAAGTAGCGTACACCGCGCTCGCAAATGCTGCGTTCAAAATTGATCAGCGCCTGGCACGATGGGTCTTAATGTGTCACGACCGTCTGGACACGGACAATATGCCGATCACGCATGAATTTATTTCCTTGATGCTGGCGGTCCGACGGCCAAGCGTGACGACGGCCCTGCATATCCTGGAGGGCGAGGGTCTAATTCGGTCTGAACGCGGACGCGTCGTCGTTAAGGACCGACCAGGTCTGGAGCAATATTCCGCTGGATCTTACGGTCAGCCAGAGCACGAGTATTTGGTGTTGCTGCAAGGCGCCGCGGATAGCGATGAAAAGCAGTGACTGCAAGGCTTGGTTACCCTTGAACCTGCAACACCCTTTCGGCCAACTGTGTCAACCGCCGCAGTGTATGCCCTCGCTACGCCTCAACAAAGGAGGGTTTTCGCGGAGTGGCGAATTCCATACGGATCATTGCGACGTTTGACCGATAGGTGGTCAGAGAGGGCTTCGGTTCCATGATTCCCTCGGGTGGCGACAGGTTTGTGCTATCGTCTGATCGTCCCGTTTCAAAAATTTGATGCCATCGGCGGAACACTTCCTCACGATCGTGGTTGGCTTTGCAGGGATCAATCATGATCTCGATCGACGGAGGAGTATATCATGCCATCTACCAGCGGAACGCAGGGCAGCAAAAGCGGCTCTAAGTCGGAAGGAAGCAAAAGCGCTTCGGGCAAGGAAAGCGCGAGCTCGACCGGCAAGCAGGGTGGATCACACGAGCAGCATGTCAAAGCTGGCCAACAGAGCCATAAGGACTCCAAGTGAGCAATGAAAAATGAAAGAGCCCCATATTGGGCTCTTTCTACCCTCTGGTTTGGCGCGGCGCTACTTCAAGATGGTTGCATGGAAAGGCAAGCTATCCGATCGAACGATCGCGCCCCGAAGCCCGGTTTACCTTGTCGGGGAAGCTGACGTGAAAGAATCCTCGTGGGAAGAAATTGAAAAGCGGAGGTTGCGCCGAGCGGAGCGTAGGCAAAACCAGCGCATTGCAAATCTTAATCGTGCCGAAAAGATGCACGTGGCACGGATGGCAAGCGAGCGAGACGCTGAGCCTGCAGCACCCGAACACCGCATGTCTGGGGCCACCCATATCGGCTGCTCGGGATGGTTCTATTGGCATTGGAAAGGAGAGTTTTACCCGGCAGACGTCCCGTCGAGCTTTCTTTTTCAACTGCCGCCAAGCGTGCGCTATGATCCGGACAGACTGCAACTAATTCTGACGCAGCTCGACCCCCGTCACCGCAACGTCGTTGAATTCCGCGGCAAGAGTTGGTGGAACGAGGAGACTTTGTCCGCGTTTCGAGGGTTCCGCATTTTGTTCCTGCAGCGCTCCCCGCCTTCCAGACCAGTTAGTAAAAACTGCCGATGACATTTACATTCGTTTCGACGGCACCACCCGGTGGTATCGCCACGACTACAGCGAGCCCGAACTCATGGTATGGGCTGAAGCGAGCCGGTAACGGTGTACGTTGCTATGATCTGGCCTTTAGCAGCCAATCATCAGTGTCATCATCACCGCTACGACACCGTTGAAGACTGCGCATAGCGTTGCCGAAAGTGTCGGCGCGGATGCGCCTGGCGCGGCGGACGCTTTTCCAGGCGCCAACAAATATTTGTCATGATCGACGAGTTCGTCCTCGGCGTCCTCGGACCTTGGGAAGGACAAATAGGGTCTCAGAAGCGATTTTCTGGGGTGGACGGGGACGGCAGACGTGACGTGGTTTCGTTAGGTCAGTCTTTCTCGGCGCCAGGATAACGGATATATTAAGCCGCAACCAATTTTGAATGTTTTTTGGCAATGGCGGGAGCTGCCAATCCAAGCCGTTCGGCAAGCGCCCGCGCGTCTGCGGGGGCGCGCACTTTCACATCATTGTCGAAATAGACATAGACGTCGCGGCCTTTGCGTGCCCGCTTCAGCGGCTTAAGGACGCGATTGGCGTTCGCCGGCTCGCGACCGTGTGTCCAGTCATCGATCCTCCCTGCCCAGATATCCAGGGCCTTATCGTCATAGCCACTGACATAGAGCTCCTCAGAGCCGTGGAGACGGCAATAGACGAAGTCGGCCGTCACGTCCATCGGCAGGGGCCACTCGACCGTGTCCGCGCAGACAAGCCCGAATTCATGCTCGCGAACAGGTCGATAAAATCCGGGTCGACGAAGCTCTCGTGGCGGATTTCGAAGGCGTGGCGAATAGGTCTTTCGCCATCCGCCTTCACCCAGTCGCGACCATTTAGTCGTCGTCGTGCCGTTGGGCAAGTTTGGCGGCGGCGACCGTGTCCTTCGGAAGCATTCTCATGAATGCGGAAAAGAGATCGGGGTCGAACCGCAGTCGGGGCGGAAATTGCCAGAGGATGGGTCCGAGCTTGGGGCCTAGGCGTAACACGCCGGAAGCGAAGAAATTGGCGAGCGGAGTTTGGACATCGCGAAGCCTGCGCAGATGAGTGATGTAGCGGGAGCCTTTTACCGCAAAGACGAAATCGTCCGGCGTCTCGTCGCGCCACTTCGCAAAGACCTCCGGGTGTTGCAGGCCGTAAAAAGTGCCATTGATTTCGATCGACGAATATTGCCTGGACGCAAAGGCCAACTCGCGCTTCTGCGTCACACCCTCCGGATAAAAGACGCCGCGCCAAGGGGCGTAAGTCCAACCCGAGATACCGATGCGGATCGTGCCTGTCTTCGCCATTCAATAGGAACTGTGACGCTGGCGACTTGTTCCTCCAATCCGGCTTTGATGGCGGCACTATCGTCAAGCGCCCTTCGGCGGAACCTTGGAAAAATCCGGGCGTTTGGTTAGGGCAAAAGCGACAAGGACCTGTCGGGGCTCGACCGGCTGTCGGACACAGAGAGGAGTGAAATGGTTCTGCCATGTCGCTGAAAGCCGAAGATGTACGGTTGGAAGGTATTGCGGCGCAGGCGGCCTTCCTAATCAATGGCAGTGCGTATTTCTCTCGGTTGGCCTTCAGTTTGCGCCACGCGCGAAAACGGATCTGGATCATCGGATGGGACTTCAATCCCGATATCCGCCTGCAGCCCGAGAAATCCAGCGAAACGCTGGGGGATCTCCTGAATACTCTGGCGGACGCCAATCCCGATCTTGAGATTCGTATTCTGATCTGGGCCTTGGGACCGCTTTATTCCGAGAAATCCTTGAAGGTATTGCGCAAGAAAAGTTTTCCGAAGAACAATCACATCAACTTGCGGTTCGCCATCCAGCCCTCCATTCGAGGATGTCACCATCAGAAACTTGTCTCCATCGACGATTCCGTCGCCTTCGTCGGTGGAATCGATCTGACGTCGCGGCGTTGGGACACGTGGGGCCACAGGGTTCGCGACAAGCTGAAACGCGATCCGGAGGGGGTATTTTACGAGCCGCTTCACGATCTGCAAGCCATTGTAACGGGGGACGCCGCAAGGCTTATCGCCTCTGTGGCGAGGCGACGATGGACGGATGCCACTGGCGAAGAATACAGGGCCTTGCCGGCGCAGACGGCCGTCGACTGGCCAGGCGATCTCGCGGTATCGCTTGAGAATGTGCCGGTCAGGCTTGCGGTAACCGAACCGGCCACCTTCTTCAGATCGGGCCTGGGTCAAGGAATCGTCGTGACAAAGGAGGTGATCGCCAGCGCGAGACGTCAGCTTTATATCGAAACGCAATACCTCGCGTCGTTTAATGTCGCAGACGCCATCGCAGCGCGCCTGTGGGAAGACAACGGCCCGGAAGTCGTCATCATCTGCACGCGCAAGTCCCATGGCCTGATCGAAAACTTTGTCATGGGACGGAATCGCGACAGGATAATTCGGCGCCTCATGAATGCCGATCGTCACGGTCGGCTGCGTGTCCTCTATCCGGTCGTTCCCGATGGCGAAAAGCAGGTCGAACTGCTTGTTCACTCGAAACTCCTGATCGCCGACGACAATCTGTTGCGCATCGGCTCCTCTAATCTCAACCACCGATCCGAGGGGCTCGACACCGAATGCGATGTTCTCTTTCAGGCACTTAGGCCCGCCCACCGCTTGGCGATCGGTGAACTGCGCAACCGGCTCGTGGCGGAATATCTCGGCTGCGCCGCCAGCGCCGTTCGAAATGCTTTTCGACGGAGTGGATCGCTGATCGAGACGATAGCCGAGCTGAATGTCGGGGCCCGGTGCCTCAAGCCATTTGCGGCGACCTGCGAAAGGACGGAGCCGATTGCGGGAACCGCGATATTTGATCCCGCCCGTCCGCTAGGGCGACGGGGTTCTCGTCGCCTTGTCGGCCGCCTTCGCCGGCTCCTTCGTTCCAACTGAGCGATGCCGAAACGCCAGTTCGCTGGCGATCAGGAGGGTCGTTCCCAGCATGAGCGGGATTAGGCAATAGATGCAGCGGAATACGATCAAGGCGCCGATGGAGGCCACATCCGGCGTAATGTAGGCGACGGTCGACTCAAGTACGCCGAGTGCCGAGTCCGCCCGTCCTGATGTCATATACGCTGTAATGCTGGAGGATGCGATGCAGAAGGAAGAATGCGAGCGATATCGCTGCGATGACCAGGCTATTCCAAATCAGGCTTTCAAGGTCATCGGCGATTCCTCTGGGCATGGAACTCCGCCCTGATAATGTGGAACGATCGGACGAGTTTGGTGTTCCCCGGCCATGCCCCACGGACGATCGATCAGAATTCTGACCTACAACGTGCACAGTTGCATTGGTACGGATCGCAAGATCGACCCTGGCCGGGTCGCCGCGGTCATTAAAGAGGCACGGGTAGACATCGTGGCACTGCAGGAGATTGACGTTCGCCGCCACAGAACCGGCGGCGTCGATCAGGCGGGCATGATCGCCTCGTTGCTGAAGATGGAGGCGCACTTCAATCCGGCCTTGACGCTAGCCGACGAGCAATACGGAGACGCGCTCATCACGGATCTGCCGACAAAGGCGATCAAGGCCGGTCCTTTGCCTTCATCGGGCGAACCGCGGGGGGCGCTTTCCATCGAAGTCATGGTGGGAGACAGGCAGTTGCATCTCGTCAACACCCATCTTGGCCTTCGAGGACGCGATCGGATCCACCAAATGACGACACTCCTAGGGCCTGCATGGCTGAAGGGTAGCGGCATGGACCTTCAGTCGACCATTCTCTGCGGAGATTTCAACGCCGTTCCCGCCTCGGCAGCCTATCGTCTCGCCGCCCGCACATTGAAGGACGTCCAACTTTCCGGCAATCAACCGGTGAGGCCGACCTTTCCCTCGCGCTATCCGCTGCTACGGCTGGATCATATTTTCGTCAGCGCTGATCTTGCCGTCCTTGGCACGTCCGTACCTCGAAATCGGTTGACGAGTGTTGCTTCCGACCATCTTCCATTGATTGCGGAAATCGACCTTGGCGATTGACGCGCCCAACCTCTTTTCCTGCGTGTTTTGCCATCGGCATTCATTCTGGCGGGCCGCCCCGGGCCGAAGGTCAGCTGTAAAAACATCGGCCCACCCACGTTTCGAGCATCAAGATCAAGCCTTACCAGTGAGGCGAAGCAAGCCGTCATTCCTAATAGTTGTCTCGCCGTCGTATATGAGGTGATGCTAAATAATTTTATGGACCTACACGGAACAACCTGAACATGGTGCCGTTCCTTAGGGGATGCGAAGAGCGCTTGACAAAGCCCGAAGGGATTCAGGCGTCATCGGAGCGACTCGCTCAATTTATGATCGTTGGAATGAACCTACCGGCATCCGCAAGGTCGCCGAGCCAGATTTTTGTGGCGTTCCAATAGGTGCGCACACAAACATCAACAGCATCGTTCCAATGATGCGGGTGGAGGAGAGTGTTGTGATCGACATGTCCCGGTCAGGGGATTTGCAGGCTGAGATTGTTAGCCTCATTCCGGCTCTTCGCGCTTTCGCCAGGACCTTCCACAGAAATTCTGTTGATGCCGAGGACTTGGTTCAGGAAACCCTGACAAAGGCGCTCGCCAACCTCGGGCAATTCGATCCTGGAACACGGATGAAATCCTGGCTGTTTACCATCATGCGCAATACGTTTTGCACGAAGTTCCGCATTGCCAAACGCGAGGCGCCCGGCAGCAAGAAATGCGTGTCCGGGTCCGGCGTGGAATTGCCGTCCCAGGAATAGACAATCCGAGCAAGAGAATTGGAACGGGCCTGCAGCCTGCTACCCGAGCCCTATCGAGCGGTACTGGAATATGTGGTGATCGAGGGTCGCTCTTACGACGATGCGGCGGATAAATTCGGCTGTGCAATCGGCACGGTGAAGAGTCGCATCAACCGAGCCCGCCAGCAGCTTGCCGCTCAACTCGACAAGGATATCGGCTAACATCGCCCAATGCGTCGCAGCTCCAAAATAACTTCAGACATCCCACTTTGGGCTGCCAAACAGCGCCTTGGCGATATACTCGATTTCGGCTGCTTTTTCACAGAGAACAAAACCGGTAAATCCGACCGGAACGACGGGCATACCGTGGCCTATCGCGAACAAATACGGCAGGTTCAGCCTCTCGAGCGTTTCCACAACTGGAAGCACAAGGTCCGCGCCGAGATGCAGGTCCAGAATCGCAGCATCAACGGTTTCGCTCTCGATTAGCTCAAGAGCGTTCCCGACATCACGGATGGGGCCAATCAGAATAGCGCCCAGTTCCCGCAATTTTTGGAGCGTCTCGTCCGCGAGGAAATCCCCGTCCTCAACGATCAAAAGCCGCTTGTCCGAAAACATCGGGCTATATGTGATCGTCGAATCGTTCATTAACCGCTCCAGATTAACTTGACCACTTATAGATGGGCCTCGTGCGAGCTGAAAGTGAATCTACGAGGCGGGCCTAAATCAGCACCATTCTGTCGCAATTCACCCCGGAAGCCGATGAAGGCGGATTTTGGCCCGGAATTCCAGCTTCACGTCGCAATTCCCACGCCCACACGCGGAGGCAAATGGTTGTTCCGCCAATATCGGCGAGAGCATGGCGATCGTCCTGAATGACAATAACTCCTCTATCATGCGAGCGCTTTGGAGGCGCGGAAAAACCTCGAAATCCGGGAACATTTTCCGGAATGTCTGATGGCCTTCGAAGAGGCACATTCCATCCGCTGGCTAGGGAAAGATGCCTTGCTGCGTTTCGCATCAGGCGACAGTCGAGGCTGCGCGAGAGGCCTTGTCCTGGACTCTCTTGATGCGCAGCTATACCGATGACGGACATTTCGCCGACAACCGCAGCGGACGTCGGCGAACCGCCCGATAACTTACGCTTTCTCGAACTATCGATCGCGTCAAGGTCGATGTGCTCGTCCACGTACGCTGGATCTCCGCTGATGCAACGGTCTTCGGGAGGACCGTTGCATATTGCGCTGTTTGTGACTGTCACTGATCTGGCTGAGGTCGGAAGCGCCGTTGTTGTCGACGCGCTCAGTCCACGCGCACCCGCGACAAGAATGTTCTCGATTGTTTTTCCCATACGGGGCGCAAACCAGCCACGGCGCCGAGAGACGCCGGGCTTTGCATCTTGCTCGAGAGGTATGAACGGAGAGCCGGCCTCACTCTCCAATAGTCGATCAGTCAAGTACCTTGATCACTTTGCGTGAAGAAGGCTCAATGATAACGCGCTCGTGGTTGACCACAGCGTAGGCGTATTTCGGATTTTCCGGAATCGTTCGTATCACGACGGCATCCGGCAATGGCTGGCCGACTACGACTTTTTCCTTCACGACAACCGCATCATCGGGCAAAGGCTGTTCACGCACGTAGGTGACAACCTTCTGCGGCGGCGGATCGATAGCAGTGCCAACGATAGCGCCCGCAACACCGCCGACTGCGGCCCCTACCGGACCACCCACGACGGCACCCGTCACCGCCCCGCCTGCGGCGCCGGTAACGGTAGAAGACTGTGCAAAAGCGTACCCGCTCGTCAATGCAAGGGAGAGGGCAGCTATGCTAAGTGCTTTCGTTTTCATCAGATTCTCCTTTGTGTTTCCTATTCCTCCGCATGAAACGGAGCTAGGGTAGAACATCTGAGAACCCGGTCTGTTCCGGTTGTGAGGCTTCAGTCTGGGGTGGGTAGGACCTTGGTCTGGCCTGGCGCGGACTAAGGTCCCACACCGTTCGACAGGCTACCGAAGCTTGTGTGCGGCAGGTCGCCGGTATGCTCATCATCGTCCCATCAGCCCTCGAAAAAGGGCTTTCCCGCTCGACCCCTGGTAGGTTAATTCAACCAGCGGTCGGTCACAAGACGTTCGGCCAGATGACGTGTTTTTTGCTTCCTTGGCAAACGATCTGGCCTGTTCGGCAAGCGGACGTTGCCGAGAATAAAACGCCCCTGCGAATGCCGGCGAGGCTTAAAAAGTGTACGGCACGTTTTGGAAGTGCAAGCGTCAGGAAGTGGCTGTCGACCGCCGAGTGCACCAGCCAGAGCTGCGACGGCCGCATTCAACACATCGGAACTATCGTTTGGATCGTGCCGATGGCAGCTGTATCGAGTACGGTGCATCACAAATATGCGCCAAAAAGCAATAGAAGCGCCCCGGCGACGATAACCAATGGTGCCAGCCAGTTTCTCGACAAACCGAGAAAGCGGAGCCCTTGACGCTGCGGATTACGCGCTGCCATCGATCGCAACCGGCGGGCGACCGGTGCCGCACTGACGTGTGCGCCGAAATGGCAGTAGTATACAAGATTGTGCAGCTGGTGATCGGTCAGTTCAAAGAAGCGCTTGGCTTCTCCGTAGCTATCGGTTTCCATTCCCGCCGCCCGTAGGACCGGATCAGCATATGCGACGGCAATCGGCGTGTAGTCGCCTCGCATGGCTGCCTGCTCCGCTGCGGGCTGTTATTCGGTTTCGTAAGGCGTGTTGAGAAACGGTCGGGCACTGCGTTCCAGAACGTCCGCCCATCGTTCAAGCCGCTTAGACTGTGATAGTTCCAGGCGAGCGTATGTCGGCCTGATCTTTGCGACGGTTTTCAACTGCTCCACGGTATGCTGTTCCATTTCGGCCTCCTATCTTGGGGAAAATAGATGGTCCGCTCCCAGGAGCAGCGTCGCGCAGGCGGCGATCGATATCCAATAGCGATCTGAACCGGCCCGCTCCAAGATGTTGGCTTCAGGCTTTGGTCTTGAAAGGATTGAACTGCGGAGAGCATCGGCGAACGTCGTCTCCTGCGAATAGCCCAGATTGCCCACGCAATGCGGGCGGTTCTTTCTGGAATGTTTCCTTTTGCCGGGAGGACGAGACCTCCAACGTTATCGCGTTAGAATGATGACACGAAAGCCTGGTTCGTCCCGGGAAAGGCGGCCGAGGCGCACATTGCTGGCTGGATTTGCAGGCTGTCGCCTTGAATGCGAGCGGAGCAGGGCGATAGTTACCCGCGTTCTCATCGGACGGGAGGCGCACACGGTGATGGAAATGTCCGGTATCGGACATTTCCTTTCAAGATGTCGTATTTTACTTTTATCTAAAATAGCGTCGTGTATGTTAGCCCGCGTTCTACGAGGAGGAATTGAATGCAGCGCATCCAGCCGAAAGAGGTAACTGGCGAAGTCCCAATCCGTGTTTGGGCCGTTACGGATTTCTGTGAACGGCATCAGCTAAGCAGGGAAAACGAAGTGAGGCTTCTCCAGCTCTTTGGTCCGTTCGCGACGGCCGCGGAACTAAGGTACAACGTAGAGCACCCACCGAAGTGGCGGTAGTTGAGAAACGTTTTGAAGCAGCTGTTTGCTTCAGGCTCTGGGCGCACAATGGCGCCATTTGGTCCCCTGGCGGTGTCAGCGATTCTCTTATCAAGACCCGCTATTCTGCGCAGTTCGGCGGTCCGCTGTTACGTTGAAAACCGCACCGCCGACCATTTGGATCCGTCCAGCCGATCGAAACCATGTTCCATCTGAAACTGGAACAGCGCGGACTGGGAGCCAGCGAGCCATGATGGAATCGCCGCCTCAGCCACAGGCGGCGTAACCGCTTCTCATGATCCAGCGCAATTCGTGTTACGGACTTATCGCTTGATGAGGTACGCGCGCAAACCGCGAGCCAGGGCCGATTCACGGACCCGTAAGACTGCGCTCAACTGCTTTCCTCTCCTGATCGAGCCTTAATCTCAGCGCCAAACGACCGCCGATCGCTTGTCCGTCAAAGCCGCCTTTGAGCAGACTTTGTGCGGCGCATCACTTCGATGACCCATCAGGCCTCCAGGTTGTCAGCCGACATTTTGCCGGACTTGCGATCCTTCACCAGTTCGTAAGTGATCTTCTGACCATCGGTCAAACCGCGCATGCCGGCACGTTCCACTGCCGAGATATGAACGAATACATCCGCGCTGCCGTCATCCGGCTGAATGAAGCCGAAACCCCTTCGTCGCATTGAACCATTTTACACTGCCAATCGCCATTGTCGGCTTTCTCCCAGTTTCATTTTGCAGCGGCGCGCTGACGGAACGGTGGCGTAATATAGGAAGCAGACAAAAACAACCATCTCCGAGAAGCGTGTTGCAGATTTTCAACTGCAGATCGAGGTCAGCCTATGAACAACCGCCGGCCTGGATATCCATGACTTGATAAAGATAATTCCTTCATCATCCCTTGCTTGCCACAAGAGGGTGACCTTGCCACCGATCGGCGAATCAATAGGACGGTGTATCGAGACTGATGATTTCTCCTCTCGCCCAGCCCTCGGCCAAACCCATCAGAATGTCCATCTCCTTCTTAAGGGCGACGGTTCGGATCACTTGGGCCACATGCTCGCTGTCGCCGTGAACGTAGTAGAATTCTCCTACTTCCATCCCCGTCGCTTTCCGCGTTTTCTCGAGCGACGACTTCAAGTCTGCCAGCTCATCTTTTATAGCGAAATAGCGCCGCATAACGGCAATGAAACGCAGGTCGTTCTCTCCGGCATCCATATTAGCGTCTTCCGATTTGTGCGGAACCTCGAAGAACCAGATTTTCGTCGCGCTGTCACTACTCCGGCCGTGCACTAAGGAAATCATGCTGACTCCGAAGAGGAGGCGCTTGCACTCACGGATCGGCGTACTGCGTTCCGAAACATTGAGCCTCTCGCGACGGTTTACCCGCATCTGAAAAGGAGGCTGCGGGCATAGAAGACACACGCTCTCCGAAATTGGCGAAGAAATATCTTAGCCTGGGCGGCACCCGGAAATCGAAAATCGACGACAACATCACTGATACCCGAAAATGGGAGAGCGAGCCGCAAGAGGCGGCAAAGTTCTGGAAAGAAAACATCGAGAGCCTGACTGACGACGAGAGGAAGCAGGTCGAGAACTTCCTACCGTCAATAAATGACAGATGATCCCGGAATGGGATTTCAAGATAAATTGTCAGAAGGCCATTGCCTTGTTCACCCATGGGCGGCGCGTTTCGGGCTCTCTGAGTACCCGGAACAAGCCATAGCTATGAGGCATTTTCTACCCCATTTCGAAAAAAGGCCCCGCTGGAGCGGGGCTAACGAGAGTGCGGAATTTGGGCCTTGGCTTAAAAAGCCCGCGATAAAAACGAGCAAGTCATTAGTTTGTTCCCAATTGTTGCGGCCGTGTTGCTGGTAGTTTCGGGAACATTCGCCTTCCCCGGCTGTTCTGTAGCTCAAATATGGGGCGCAAATGGCCGAGGTTATCAAAGTCAATTTCAAACTTGCCTGGAAAGTGCCGGTTTACGTCCGAGTTGGGAGCGGCTTTCGCGAGGAAGTAAGCGGCCCGGACGCTGCGCTCGAGTTCCTTAATCACCGGTGGCCCGAACGTGAGAGCTCCTGGTATTGCGCGGCCAAACGGTGCTGCCTTCTTGCATTGCGCGACGAAACGAGTGTCGATGTCGCGCGGCAAGCGTTCGTTGATGCCGCCGCCCACGCAAAGATGCTGGCATAAAGTCAGGTCAACCAGTTCGGCGGCAACAGGCCCCACGGCGCGCCAACGTTTTCGTGCAGGACAAAAGGCAATGCAAGCGCTGTCTAGCCGCGGATAACGTCCAAAAAAGCGGAGTGCACCGCAAATTGGCACGAGGGATGCCGCTCGGCATGGTCTCGCTGACGGACGGCGTCCGGCACGACATAGCTTCGCGATTCAAGGCGCACAAGACGGTGGCCGGTCACCCAGCCACCGAGATCTACCCAAACAAGCGATAGGTCGTTCCTCTCGACTCCATGGCTACCATTGAACCACGAAGCGTCTGGATTTTCACAAGTGGTGGCCACGGGTGGGCGCATCATTTTCTTTCGATCGCTGAGGCCGCGCCCGAATTGGCGGCACTGCGACACTCGTCTTAAAGGTTACGCGAAAAGAAGCAGGATCATGCAGCTGGCTATGAGATTGAGTAAAAAAATGTCGCTTCGTCTTTTCCTGTCTCTGCCCGGAAGACGACCTCCTCGAGTTTGGTAGCCCAACGTGATGACCTTTAGGTGGTTGTCAGACGAGGGGGCTCGCGCGGCCTTCCGCCTCGCAAGTATTGAGTTCGTCCGCAAGGTCCTCGGCGTCCTGCTTTCCAAGCCGGACAAATTCCCTGCCGTTCGACGCTGCCGGCAGGTTCGTCATGGTGTCGATGACCTGCCATGTATCGTCAGCATCGACCGCCACTTCGTATCGCTTCTCGTCCTTACCTGACTTGTCGTCCTGCCGATCTGCCGGGGGATCCCCTTTGCGCTCAGAGCACATGAGAAACAAACACCGCGCGTTCCGCCACCCCGATCGCAAGCAACCAGGGGATTGCTTTCGCCCGTGGTTTGGTTCGAACCCTGCTGGTGAGATTCCACGTCCGCCCCAATTCGTTAGGCTGCTGCGCATCCAGATTTCCTGTCATTATTGCCTCCTGACCTTTCAATGAAAACGTTCCGGCAGGATGCCTGTTCCAACGTGAAAGCCCGAGCCTTTGGATCGTGTTCGAACTGGACGTTGCACAAGTGCGTCGGCCGCATGCGATTGAGACAATGGCGCACGCTGTCTTTGGGCTTCGTATCGCCACCCGAAAGCGAGGCAGCGACGCGACAGTCGCTGCCTCTGCCTGCTTCAATTACAGCTCGAGGAGGCGGCTGGATTGGCGGCTTGGCCCTGCTTCAAGGTGGTGGTATTTTTCGATGTCGAGTCGGCGTTGCAGTCACTTGCTTTGCCAGCGTCGTTCGATGCTCCGCTGCTTCCCGATGCGCCAGCGCCGCTATCGGAGGCCGCTCCGGCGCCATTACTCTTGGCGCCAGCGGCGCCGTTGTTGGAGCCCGAATCGCTCGACGAGCCCGAGCTGCTACTGTTGTTGCCGGATTGCTGTGCGACAGCCACGGTTGCGAGGCCAAGCGACAGCGAAAGCACTGAGACCGAGAGGATTTTCAGGAACATTGTCTTCTCCTAAGTAGGATTGACGGCAGCCCAACCTCAAAGCTGCGCAGAGGTCCCCGTCCTGATTAGGACTTCGGCAGAAGCGGCACGCTTTCGCGCATTCGTTGGCGATGTGTATTCGGACGATTGGGTGGTAATGTTCCTCGACCATCTCGCCACTGTCGTCGACATCGGCACCATGCCCATCGATCTGACGTTGGGCGGGATTTTAGTCACTTCGGCCGTTTTCACAGAAACAGTGCAAGGATGAACGCAGAATCGAATCCCGTCCGCCTCGGCTGAAGGCCACGCTCACGGTTGCGAGCATCGAGAGACGTCCGCGGGTGGAACAAACGACCTTCATACGGGTTGGTTCAGTCTGACCAACATGGAGGAACACGAAATGGATCACACCAATCACGTTCGACTGGAGCCTGCCGAGCTCACTCCTGCGATCCTTGAGGGTGCAACAGTCTATGACACTGATGACCACGAAGTTGGCAGCGTAGACCATGTTCACGGCACAGGTGGCGGCAGTACCGCGGTCATCGATGTCGGCGGTTTCCTCGGCATCGGAGCAAAGCCAGTAGCCGTTCCACTGACCGATCTCGACTTCATGCGAGACGAGGACGGTAATGTCCACGCGCTCACCACCTGGACGAAAGATCAGCTCAAGCAAATGCCCGAGCATCACGACTAAATCTCATCGCCCGGCCGTAGTGCCGGGCTTTTTCTGCCAACAGAGTTAGTTACCCTAACAGTTTGAGGCCGTCCTCGCCACTGCGTACGGCCAACGGTAGGTCTGGCAACAAATCGGCAGGCGCCAAATCAAAACCCGCAGCTGCGGTTGGGACGCAAGCGAGTCGATGGCAATCGCGAGCCATCACAAGTCCGAACTGCGACCTAAGTGGCCGATTGGGTGTATGCCTGGCAGCATGGACATTGTCAGGAAATATGATCGGATCCTGGATCAAGAATAGCGGACTATTGTTTCCCCTCAGATCCCGTTTGCCGCGGCGTGTAGAGCCTGCAAGACCGCAAACATCGCGCCCGAGGTTGTGTCAGCCTCCTGGCCCGCTCACGGATAGAAATTGGCCAAATCGCGAAATCGACTGCTGTCGCGGATTCCCATAGCGTATATAGAGAGCATTACTGTGGATAGGTCCTGAGCCTTGTAGCTATTTTGACGTATTCCACGGCGCAGACATGCGCTTTTAAAGATTTCTCGGACTTTCGAAATGGAAATAGGAAGATTTATTTCTTTTGCGGGTAAGCTGAACATGGCTTGCCCTTTCGTACTTCAGGGCGAGAGCGCTTGCGTCTCTCGGTCGCAGCCGCCCGTTCAGTTGGGCAACGATAAGTTACGCTACGCCCTTAGATGAGGACTGGCAAACTAATTCCAATGAGATGGAGATATCGGACGCATCGAACGAAGGCGCCTATCTTCCCGGCGGTTTGTCGCTGCTTCTGACTTTTTGGGCGTCTAGTTGTCCGTGTTCAAACGACTTGGCCGCGGAGCTGCCTTCGGAGCAGGGGTTGCCATCTTCCGGGTTCTACTGTTGGCCGGCTTTCGCGCCACGCCCATATGCGCCATCATCGCGTTTGTCAGCTTGCTTCACATCCGTTGCGCTCACTACCGGCGGTTTGTCATCTTTTGCCAAAGATTCATTTTCCTCTACTGCTGGTGGACCGTCTCTATTGCTGAGCAGGCGCCGGCGCGGACAGTGTTGATCTTGCGGGCGGCTCGAGGCCTTGCAAAGCTTCACAGATGGCTCTCGTCCCCAGAAGACCGCCCCGGTGAGGCGGCCTTCGAAGCGAACGCTCAGCGCGCGATATAGACTCCCTCGTTGCGCACAACGTGCGTGGTGCCGACTGGCGCTCGGATCCAAGCCGCGATTGCGCCAATAGCCAGAGCGATAAATGCCAGGATCGCTCCTGCCGAGAATGCCTTCGCCGCAGTCTGGCCAGCGGCATTTAAGGACGCCATGCTCCATCGACAAGGAACCCGCGTCTTACCAGGTGCCTGCGTCCTGACTCTCGCGCAAGACCAGCCAGGCGGCGTCGGACGATGGACGACACCTCCGCCGAGAGCCAGTAAAGAAACGCGCAAACGGCCGCCATGCATAGAGGCGTCAAAACCGCGCCCGGGGAAACCCCTAATGCCTCGATGTTCCTTGCGACCCACAAGACGCATTCGACGATGCCCCACCAGGCCATGCCGGCCGCCACGGACATTCCTCCGACTTTGACACCAATTCTGGCGATCCGGTTTGCTCTGGAATTCCAATTCGTCATTGCCGCGTCTCCTTGTCACCAACATCCAAAAACAGACCGCCGCGCGGTCTGGCGCGGATCGGGGCTATTGACGATCATGTCGCTTGGATCGGGTCTCGAACGCGTCATGCGAAGAGCTCTAAAGTCGACGGACGGATGAACTTCTCATCGTCGATTGTAAATGCTTCGACGATGCTTCTTTTCGGTTGTAGTTAAGGAAATGTCCATTTCGGTGCCTTCGACCGATAACGGCATTTACCGGCCACGGATGAAGCGTACCCCTAAAGCCATGGCTTGATTGCGGCTCGCCTTCCGCTATTCATCTCTCGATAAACCGGAGGGGTAAGCAGATGAATGGATGGTTCATTGTCGGCCAGGTTATCTGGGAGCTCGGAGATATCGCGGCAATCGGGATGTTCGCCGTCAAGGCAATGCGGCGCGACTGGGCGTGGGTTGCCCGATTGGGTTGAATGTTGGGTATCTCTGCCTTCTGGCTCGTATTCGTGTCCCGAGTTTTCACAACGGAGGCGATGATCAACCGAGAGATATCAATCTCGAAGAGGTTGCCGCGAAAGCCGACTACACCGCAACCCGAATATCAGAAGCAGCCGGGCGATATTGCCGCTTTCATCACAAATCTCAAACGACATCTAATCGCTGAAGGGCGCAAAAGCCCTAAACGCTACCGCTGCGACAGATACGAAAAACGGCGGCCCGCAAAGACCGCCGTTTTTGATATTGCACGAGAACCTTCATCATTTATTGGTCGTCGACGAGGTCGTCGTGCTGTCGGTTCCAGGCACCGCGGCGGTTGCCGGGGTCTGTGCGGCCTTTTCAGAGGCCTGCATCGCAAGTGTCTTGAACTCCGGTGCGGCCTTCAGCGAGTCGGCCGTTTCGGTCGTCGTCAGCTTGATGGTGCCGTCCTGGGCGTTTTGCGCCAGGTCGATCTTGTCGAAGGGAACGGCGACATTCTTCTGGCCGATGCCAAGGAAACCGCCGACGCCGACGACTGCAGCGATAACACCGCCCTGCTTCTGCAGGATGAGGTCGTTGATGCTACCAATGCTTTCATTCTGACCGTTATAGACTGACTGGCCCATATAGGTCTTGGCGCTGATCTGGTCGGCCGATTGCTCGGTCAGATACCCACCGGCCTGCGCCGTGGTTGTTGTCGGTGCCGGGGCCGGAGCCTGGGCATCATTTTGCGGCATTGTGGTAGCCGGCTTGGTTGTGTCTGGCATTGCCGGGGTGGTCTGTGTCATCGGCGCGGCACCGTTGTCGGTCGACCGCTGCTGTGATTGAGCAAAAGCCATCGGCGAAAGAACCGATGCTGTGGCAAAGATTGCGCCAGCAGCGGCGGAAGTGAACAGTTTGCCAGTCATCGTGAACCTACCTTTCATTCAGATGGGCACGTTCACCAGCTCGGGCGGCGCCACTCTTTTGGCTGACCATCACCGTGCCGGTTCGTTAGGGACAATGGTCGAAAAGAGGTTTAGTTCCGGCAAAAGTTGCGGGAAACGGCCGCAAATGGCCTCGGCGAGGTCAAAATAACGCGAAAAATCAACGGACAATGTCTAGATTAATACAACCGAGACAATTGATTCTGCAGCCCGGTTGCAGCGATGGATACGCGGATGACGTCCGTCTCGTGGACGCGAAAGGCGCATAAAGAAGGTCCAAACAGTGTCAACGCAGACGGCGATCAATATCCGCTCGCCGTGACTTGCTCCGGCGCGGGTCGCGCGATCCGAGATATGCATTTGGTTCGAGAGCCGGAGTAGGGCTGGTAGGTATCGTCCTCAAGCCGATAGGATGCGTATCTGGTAGAGCACCACGCAACATGATCGTCGGATGGCCGAGACGCTGCAAACGGTGACACTGCTTCATCCGAGGGCGACGATATGCAGGGACGTTCCTCCCCACTGAACGATAGGTAGGTATCAGTTTTGGCATTGTATGAGCGATACCTTGCGGTGCACCATTCAGTGTGTCTTGTTGTGGAATCGACAAGGGTACGAGCCTCATCGGTCGATGGACGCGAGGTAACCGTTTTCGCCGTGCGAAGCTGATTGCGTAGTTGATCCTCTGCATAACTGGAGAGCAGGGGCGGCAACCTTTGATAGCGCTGCTTGGACAGGTCCACCGGACGGGGCTCCGCGGTCCAAAGGTCGGGCTCCTCCTCCACGCGCAAAGCGGCGCGGTTGGGCTGCGCTACCATATGGGACGCAACAGAGGCGCCACCGACGCACAGGCTTGTTGCGCTTGCGATCGAAAATGCCAGTGATGCCACCGCCTTCATTCGAACCTCCAAACCATCTCAGTGCCAAACTCGACATCTGCCGCAGCGGGAACGCGGGGCAAAAACGTTGAGTTCCATGTCTGGGCTTAGGTCTGATGTACGACGGACTTTGGTCTTAAGAGCACTACGATGGATGCCTTCAAAAGTGTCAAAACTGAGCGAGCAGCCATAGACAGTGGAGTTATCGGATCACGCCGAACACGGGCGAAACCTGCACCGCCGCCATTTCAGCGTGCCCAGTAATAGCCGTGAGGGCGCCGCTGCCTGGGATCTTTTTCGAGGCCGTTCTGACGCCGAGTGACGTCAGAAAGACAGAAGCGCTGCCGAGGTATTTTCGAACAGCGCCAAGGCCGGCGAAGATATCCGCATGCGTCGCGTCCGTGTCATAAGGGGTTACGGAATGTTTGACCGGCGCGACGCTCCTCAGTAGACCTCGGCGTTCGAGGCTTCGAACCAAGGGGCAGAACTTGGTCGGACTGCCCGCTCATAGCAAGGGGAACACCCGCCCTGAGTTGGAACTGGTCGGCACATTCGACCGGATGAAGCCAAGCCTCGCGACAATAGCCGATCCACTTTCCTGCCGGCAGTTCCATGCAAGGGCAGATACCGGTCCGTTTCGGCTGCCCTCGAATCGAGATCCGCGCCTTCCCGTATCAGCAGGATCCTGTCAGAGTGCTCACGATGACAATCCCTTGTCATCGTCAACGACCTTGGTGTCGGGGCGGTCACTTGAGACCGTCGTTGACTGCCTCACCGACGAGGAGGCGGACTATCTGGTTGACCTCATGAACCTGCAAGACATGCTACACCGGAAGGGCCTCGAACTGGACAGAGCATTCCGAGTAGGAGTGGCGGCTATTCCATGCCCGATGGGACGCAGAAATTTCTATCAAACATTCTGGAGTAGCGGTAAAATCGCCCCATCGCGACGCTCTGGTACGATGTCAAGAAGAACGAGCACAACAGTTACTGGACGGTGGTAGACGTACGCACCGCAGAGCCTGTTGTTATGGGGTACGTGTCCGTTGCCTCACTGCCGAAGAGGCAGACTATATGGTTGATCTCCTGAACCGCCACGAGCTGATCCGTAAGGGAGCCCTTACTCTGCACTGAGCGTTCGGGGTGTTGTCACCGAACGCGCCTCTAATTGCGCGCTCAGTCGTTTCTATCAAAACATTATTATGGTTGGGACGTTAACCTCACTACTGCCTTCCTCAGGTGAGCGATCATGGCCCCCATCAGGTACTCGGCAAAAGAAGACCTCCACGGCAATTGGTCCGTATTCGATACCGTTACCGAGCACGAAGCCGAGATACTTGGTGTGTTGCTCATCGGCTTAAGTGGACAGTTGGCCTTTGACATGGCCTATCTGCTGAACCTGGAGGAACGCAGGAAGAATCCGACCCAGTGAGACTGAACCCGCGACGAAAAAGACTATCGCAAACGCTAGGGGAGCACGTTAATGTCAGCCTATGAAGAACCGGAGGTTTCGCCCCAAGAAGACAGGCCATGGCTTTTGGTCGGTGATCAACGTGTTCACGGGAGATGTGGTCGTGCTCCACGATATTGAGGTTGCATGGCTTGAAGACAAGGACGAGGCCGACGCTACGGCTGATCAACTGAACCACCTAGACGCGGAATGTCGAGGTGTCCTGGAGGGCACCTGAGGCTATGCCCTACGCCGTGAGGCTCTCGCCTGTGTCCTGTGTCTCTTCGGGTACCTGATATCAAATCGCCGACCGTAGGTACTGTTCCGGCTCATCTTGTGCTACATGGTATCCCAGGACACATATGACATGGTGACATGGGCCAGGTCGCGGATGTTCTCTCTCCCTATTTTCACGCGCGTTGAAATCTTGCACCGGACTGATCCGAGCCGTCAGCTTCGAATGAAGCCGGTCATATCGAAGACAGCTGCATTGTCCTGGACTTCCCGAAGCCCCTTGTATGAAGCATGTCGAAGATTGCCATCATCGGTCCAGCCGCGAAACTCGATCTCGGCGATGAGGGCCGGCTGGACGAAGACGAAACGGTTGCCCTTCACGGCCACGACCGGCCGCCTCGCTTCAACCGGCGAGGGTCTTCTTCAGATAACTCAGCATCCCCGCACTGAAACCTGTACCGACCGATCCGACGTAGATCCAATCGAGGCCGCGTCTGCCGGCGTGCAGCAGGCTGCCGATGCCGCCACGGGCCGATGTCGATTGCTCGTAACCGACGATCATGAAGCTCTCGCTTTGGACGCACTTAATCTTTAGCCAATCATTGGTGCGGCCACTGCGGTAGCGCCCGTCTCGATGCTTGGCGATAATGCCTTCCAGACCAAGATGGCAGGCGTGTTCGAGGAGCGTTGATGCGTCCAGCGGAAGCTCATCCGAGAGCCGGATGGCACTCGATTCCGCCTCGGGCACGAGATCCTCGAGCAGGTGGCGCCGGACTGAGAGCTCGGTACCTGTTAGATCGTGCCCGTCCAGATAGAGCAGGTCAAAGGCGTAGAGGATGGATTCGGCCGAACCCGCTTTCCGCATCGACCTCCCAGCGAGCGCTGTAACGCACCGAAATCCGATTTCCCCTAATCGTCCAGAACCACGGCTTCCCCATTCAGTATGGCGGTCGTCACGCGGAGCTGTTTTGCAGCTGCGACGATCGCCGGGAAGCGGGCGGTCCAGTCGTGACCTCCGCGGGTGACGATGCGAACCGCTTTCGGCTCGACGTGGATGGCCAATCGATAGCCGTCCCACTTCACTTCGTAGAGCCAATCGTCGCCCCGGTACGGTTTGCTTCAGTAGCGCAAGGCAGGGCTCGATCCTCGCGGGCATGGGGTCGAAGGGCAGACTTGGCTGGTCGCGATCGCGCTTGCTGATCGGACGAGACTGCAGCGTTGAGTGGGCCTCTTCGAGCACGGGGCGGCGCGGGCGCATGATGTTTAGCGTCCACGGACCTCAACAGTTCAGCCACCGCCGCCTTATAGCGGTCGTCGAACCTGTTGAAGGCGATCCGCTCCGTCGACGATGCCGCCGTGTAAAAAGCCACGGGAAACGCGACTTCTCCAAACTTGATATAGCCTTTCCAATTCGCTCGCGGGGCAACGATCTGCGCGGACTCCTGACGCAGCCAACGCGACTCAACCCAACCACCGAGCAATTGTTCCGAGTAGAAACGAATCTAGATTCAAAGGCCTAGGACGGATGCGCCGTCCGTCTGGCCGGTCACGAACAGGCCTTTGAGTTGCTGCATCTTTTGAAGGGGCGAGCGTTTTCATTGGCCGGAACAAAGACCAAGCGTGTCATCGATTCTCTTAAGATCAAACGCTCCACATGCGGGAACGAGAATGGTGCATTCACGGAGAGTGTTGCTGCCCGCCGAGCCTGATCGGCGCCGGAAGGTGAAGGCATAGTTCGGACGATGGCCACCCGAATATTGATCATGGGCGAGCCATTGGTGGCACCGGTCTCCTTCGGATAAATGGCAGGGAATAATCGCATGGAGAGTATGCACGAGTGACATCCAAAGATTGCGCCCCGACAGTGACCGGTCCGAGTTGGTCTTGGGCGATTTTTCAGCCAGTCCGGAATGATTGCGTGGCGAGCATTGCTTGTGTCGCGCCGTGTGGAACACCACGCGTTGGCCGACGTTTTAGCCGCGGAGGAAACACCCATGTCGAAACATCTCTGGAACGGCACAGTGACGGTCGCAACCCGCGACCCCGGCAAATACGTGACTATCAACGATACAAAACGAGCGATGCAATTTCTACTTCAGGAATGGCCAAAAGACAAACCGGATAAGCTACATGCTCTGGCGAAGAAGATTTTGATCAATGCGCACGAAGGGCGGGCCTCGGTGGATGACGCCCGCGACGCCTTCATGGCGGCGGCCGTCGCGATTGGAATCTTGTGGAGAGACTGACATCGAGCAGAAGGTTTTTGACCAGCGGCCGGGGGATGCCTCGTTGAAGCAGGGGTACTTTCTCGGGAGCGGCCATCGGAAGGGTGTGGCAGCAAGACGTTCCTCCGGACCATAGCAGGTCGACTCGGGGCCCGATTGCGCATCCTCGATGATCTGCGTCAGCAAGGCCAGGTTCGCGATTCCCTGCGGTGCAACTACCCCGTGCTCAGCCCAGTGCGCGCGGAGGGCGTTGATGAGCTGCGTTCTCTGACGGACGGACAGATCGCGTGTGCGGAAGATCATCGAGGAGGCCTGCTGACCATGTGTCTTCGGAACCACGAACCGCATCGCATCGACCGGATTGACGCTTGCTGCAAAGACTTTGATGAGGACTTCGTTGGCAGCCGGGGACGGACGATCCATCTCCTCGATCGCCATGACTTCCGGTCTGCCGACGATGGATGCGCACAGCCTGCATGGATGAAACTCCATGTTCGGGATTTTTCGTTCTTCAAACGGAAACCGCATCCGCAAAGCGATTGTTCCCTGGCAGTCGGCACGCAGGGAACAACTC
Organism: Rhizobium sp. BK313; assembly: GCF_014193655.1. Taxonomy (GTDB): domain Bacteria; phylum Pseudomonadota; class Alphaproteobacteria; order Rhizobiales; family Rhizobiaceae; genus Rhizobium. Next base: position 970,614 of record NZ_JACHZQ010000001.1, read on the forward strand.
ACCTGATGATCGGTTTCGCTTTGCGAACCGGAGGCACAAACGCACCCCGAACATGAGGTCGTTGGAATGGCCGACCCGTTTTCGCAACAGGAAGCAACCATGTCTTTGAAAGCACTCGCCTTGAACGGCACCCTGAAGTCCTCGGATTCTTCCGAGCCATCCTCCACTGGCAAATTGCTCGAACTCATTGCTGAAGAGTTCAAGAAGCACGGCGTCGAAACCGAGACCATTCGACTTGCCGATCACAACATCAAGCCGGGCGTGACGTCGGACGAGGGCGAAGGCGACGCCTGGCCGGAGATTCGCAGACACGTTCTGCAAGCAGATATCCTGCTCGTCGGCACGCCCATCTGGCTCGGACAGCCGGGCAGCGTCTGCAAGCGGGCACTGGAACGCATGGACGCATTTCTCGAAGAAACCGACGATCAGGGCCGCATGGTGTCTTATGGCAAGGTCGCCGCCGTCGCCGTGGTCGGCAACGAAGACGGCGCTCATCACGTTTCGGCGGAACTCTTCCAGGCTCTCAACGATGTCGGCTTTACGATCCCCGCCAATGCGGTGGCCTACTGGGTTGGAGAGGCCATGGGATCGACCAATTTTGTCGATCTCAAAAAGACACCCGAAGCCGTCCAGACGATGGTATCCATGCTGGCGCGCAACACGGCCCATCTCGCCAAGCTTCTGAAGAAATCCCAATATCCGGGCGAGGAGGGGTAGCAGGCAATGCCGACGACCACCCACAAGGCGCAGGTCCCGCCTGCTTTTGCAGAACCCCATCCACAGGTAACAAGTTTGAGCGCGCTCCGGCGCCAAGCTGGCACCTGTGAACGCTGCGATCTCTATAGGCATGCCACCCAAACCGTGTTCGGCGAGGGCCCGTCCGGGGCGAGGGTTGTGCTGGTTGGCGAACAGCCAGGAGATCAGGAGGACATCGCCGGCAAGCCTTTCGTCGGCCCCGCGGGCAGGCTGCTCGACGAATGTCTGCAGGAAGCCGGTATTGATCGTTCGCTCTGTTACGTGACCAATGCGGTCAAGCATTTTAAGTTCGAACGACGCGTCAAACGGCGCCTTCATGCCAAGCCGAACGCCGGTGAGATACAACGTTGCGCCTGGTGGCTGGGCGGGGAACTAGAGCTTCTGCGGCCTGACCTGATCGTGGCGCTCGGGGCGACAGCCCTCTACGCTCTGATGGGGCGATCTGTCGGACTTACAAAGGAACGAGGCCACGTTTTTGCCGGCAGCAAGCGGCACGCCTGTCCTGGTTACGATCCATCCGTCCTACCTGCTCCGAATCCGCGACCGAAATGATCGCGACAGCGAGCGGCGGCGCTTTATCAGCGACCTCAAGAGCGTTCGCGATTACCTGGATGTCCCGATAATAACGGCAAGGCGAAACGCCTAAAGATCGAAATTGCCGACGGCCGGAAGTTCCGGTTGCGAGCCGACCTGCTCTTCAGCACCAGGCGACGGGGCATAATTATGCCCTAAATCAACTCTCGGGCGCGGCAGCGCCCGGTTTGCTGGATCATTAGCCCCGTCGTTCACCGGATCGGGGCTTTTTGTTTTTTGTCTATTTGAGGGGAAAAATAAAAAAAGCCCCACTATGAGTGGGGCTAAGTGTGCGGAAAGGAAGCTAGGTCACTAGCCCACGCGCGTAACGATCCAATGCGTTTTTTGTTCCATCGCCGTTCGGCAAAAAGCCCGCCGCGACGGGAGTTGGGAAACGTCGCGGCGGGTCGTTTTGCAGCATCTGCCACGCTGCAAGCCGTCGGGAACCGGCGGCATATATCAAACAAAATTTGCGAGCTCTTGTTCCTGCCGCGGCTCTAGTTGTCGAGCCTCACCTGATGCGGTCGAAACACTGCTCTCCGTAAAAGGCAGCGGAAAAATCTGGCTCGCCAATGCGTGCCTTTGTTTTTAATCAATGGTTTGAGTGGCAGACCGAAACGTGACATGGATCGCGGGCAATGGAGGAAATACCGTGTTTTCGCTATTGCCGCATGGGTCTCCGCTTCTTTTATAACCACCGCGTTTGCTGGAAACTGTTATCATTCCTGAACGAGCCTCTGAAGGCTCTAGCTGTGGCGGCCGCGCTGATGACCAAAAGTCGGGCGGCAAATACCGATCATATATGCTTTTAATCATGACAGTTAAGGCGTCCTTCGAGGCGGCTTTTCTCAGAACATCACAATGAAACTGGTATCGCACTGGCGGCGAGACAGGAGATACTATGCCAAAACCGTCTGCTCAGATCCAAGAATCTCCCAGCCTCTGGAGCGACAACGAGCTCCGTTCAGAGATCAGGAGCTACCCAGATCAGGGTCCAAGAAAGATCGCTGAAAAGTATCTCCACATCGCACTGGGCGAGATGGAATATGTGTTCAGATCAATGCAAAGAATTCTTTTGGCGCGTTACATCGGGGCGGGATCGTTCGCAATTGCTTTCAAGAACGGAACGATCTTCACGGTCGGACCGCCGGTGTTCGATACCTGCAAAGGCTGCATGGCATCCGCTCCGATCATTCCTGCGGTCGAAAATAGGTCGGCAAACTCGGCCTATTATACATGGCGCACAAAAACCGCCGCTGGCAGGGGCGTGGCCAGCGGCGGCTCGGCTTGGAGGTGGTTGGTCAATCCGCGCGATTGCCAACCGATAGCTCAACATCGAGCTTCTCAATTTGTTCCATCGATACGTGCATTTTTTGTCTTTTGACTGCGGGGAAAATGCCATCGTGCTCAAAGCAATACCAGCGGGTTTTCGCCTTGGCCGGGTTCATAGCCGTGACCGCCCCACTTATTGCAGCCATTATGTTCGCACCAATGCTCGAAATGAATTGGCTCGTGCGCGCGGCCGTTCGTCGGCCTTGAGATCGTCGTCCATTCATCCATCCCGTTGAGTCGCTTTAGTGCGTCATAATGGCCTACGGAGTCGCGTGTCGCCTTTCCAGCAATCTCTGGTGTGACCATGACGCGAATTTTAAACAGTCCGTGACCGGACGGCGCGTGACGCCTTTCTTACGGCGCTGAGGAAGCGGGTACTCTTCAATCGATAGCTCGGCCAACAATTCGGGAAACATCAAATCGAAGCCAGCCGCTGCGGTTTGGGACGCAAGCGACGGGCCAAGGGTATCGCCGTTTGGTGAAGTGCGATACCGGGCGGCCCCCCATGCCACCATATAAGCCGGCCTAGGTTTTTTGAACGATGTGCGGACAGGACAATAGCGCCTCTGGAAAACCTCACCGCTACGGGGGGCGCAACGGTGAGGTCGAAAACCCAAGGCAACTAATGCTGAGGATACGGCATTAGGCTAGGGACAGGGCGACCGAAGGGGATTCAGCCACCCATCACAACAATATGCTTATTAGCCGCGACTAACAAAAGCAAAATATCGAAATCCACAATCGCCTTGTTCCCTCACTGAGGAAGTTTTATTTCCGCTGCGGGTGGGGACTGGCGAGGGTCACGAGCTTGTCCTCGTCATGTATTCCCTGCTGGTACAGTGCAATAATGGTTGCTGCTGTTTGTTCGGCGTCTTCATTATCGCGCGCGATATTCCATTTTAGTAAAATGGCATCAAAAGCGCGTTGACAGACGGCCAGGTCGGTTGAGTCCAGAACAATGCCAAGCTTACCGAGATACTTGCTGATCATTTTCGATTTGATGGTCTCGTTTGTCATCGCCACAATTGGCGGTCAACTTATCGTCTACTTAAAATGACTTCATGACAATACCGTTTTCGGCAGCGGATATTCCAGCCATCGTTGCTCATAGCAAAACCAGCGGGTTTCGCCTTTACCAACATCGCGCCGGAACCGCCCCACTTCTTGCAGCCGGGCTCCTCGCACAAGCGTTCAAAATGAACCGGCGCTGCCAGCCTCGTATCGGCTCGCGTGTTCTAAGCATGTTCCGCCCATACGCGGAATAGCGATATATCACGCCTTCACAGCCGTAAGCCGTCCATATGACGCGGCGGTCCGCTAACTTGTTCTGTCCCACTTCACCATCTTCACCTAGGTCGCACAGTCACGTGGTCTGGACTGCTCCGGTGGGTCTGAACCGAACTGGCCGTGAGAAGTCGTACAACTTCCGCGGCCAGCTCTCTGACATCGTAAACTATCGCTGCCCCGTGAGCGATAGTCGCCGTCCTGACTATTGAGGTTCGATCGGAAAGCGTGACTAGAGACGCCATCTTTTCAGGGTTTACGAAGACAGGCATCGCGGCTTGCCCAATCAAGGTCAATTGCACAAGTTTCATGGTCTCTCTCCGGGAATGAGAGTTTTTATCTTAGAAAACGCACCATTATTGGCTTAAGTTTAGGGCCGACGAGCGCTGTGCCGGCTTTGCCACTCGGAGAGCCACATTCTCGTTATTCAAGAATAGGATGAGCGAAGAGGGTAGGGAGCCGCAGATCAGTGTACTGTGGACTTGATCTTCCCATCCATACGAGATCTCGGATAGATCTCGTTGAGGATCTCGGCCAGTTGCTGGGCCCGACTCTCACTTAACCCATGTAGAATCTCTCCACCGAAACACGCGGGTGTCTCAACATCATGATCCCATACCGTCCAGTGATCGGTCGGATCGCAGACAAGATCGAATCTAAGACGTGGAGTGGGCATCTTGGCAGCTCAGTTCGCTGAGGTAATAAAAGTCTTAGGCCGGCATGATTAATTTTCTTTTGAGATTGTGGAGTAGTGGAGAAAAGTCTTTTGCGCAACTTGGGCTTCTAGTCCGACCAAGCTTTATCTGACTGGTTCACCCGCAGAGCGTTCATTCCTGGATCATCTCGTTCCGAGGGAGCCCGTCGCCGGTGGGACCTCGACGACGGGCCTGGGAAACGGGAGGACGACATGGGGCGAATGCGCCTCCCTGTGGCAAGTAACCGAGCCGCGCGCTCATTGTTCCAAAGAGAGAAAAAAGATCATCACGGATTGTAATTCTTCGCAGCAGTGCGCTTGTCGATGTTCGATTGCCTGCACTTCTACTGCGCGCTCCTCGACTCGAGAACAGCCGCCTTTCATCGGTGTCCCCGAAAATCTCGTTCTCAAAATGTTCTGGGTGAGATGGAGAGTAAAGCCCGTCACCCAGGGAGTGCGTGACGGGCTACCGCGGAGGCTACGCCGCGAAACGAACTAAAGGGTGCGGTAAAGTTCGAACCGCAGGCTTGCTAGTATGTTCCCGCCGCTCGCAAGAAAAACAGGACTTCGTTCGGATCGCCTTAACGATGGCTTCAACTTCACCGTTCGTGATTAGCGCCAGCATATGAAATATCGCCCGGATCGATAAGGGCGCCCGCCATTTCCAGCTCGTGCCGACAGGCCACTAAACCCGTGCTTGCAGGTTTCCCTCACTGCTGAGCAGGCGCCGTTGCAGGCGGTGTTGCGGTTGTTGGCGGCTGTATCGAGGTAATCTCCGTGCGAGGCCAAAAGCTCCACGCCAGTGCGGCGATCACAATTACAGCCAAGATAACTATCCACGGCGCCCAGGTACGGATGGGTGAAGCGGGTCTAGGGTCACGCGTCGGTCTATTGAAATCATCGTTCATGGTCTCCTCCACATCCTTCATCGAAAGCTGTAGGTGGCGGAATATAATTTATAGCTAAAGTGTCGGTGGATCAGACGCCGCCGTCAAGAGTTGGGCGCCGGAACAAACCATCGGTTGATCAGTTTCAGCGGCATGCCAAAGTATTATTTCCATATCCGCACCAGCGACACCTTCCTCCCGGACGATCGAGGTTTCGATTTTCCAGACTTTGAGGCGGCCAAGAGAGAAGCGATGACGGCGGCCCGCGAAATGATTGCGGAGATGGTGATCGACGGCGACCCTATCGATGGCATGCGGTTTGAGGTCACTGACGAAAGCGGCAATGTCGTCCTGACATTACCGTTTAGATTTGTACTTGACTGATCGGGGAAGCCGTTCGTTTTGACAGACATTAATCGCGGAATAGTTCCCAACCGTCGGAAGCTGAGCGCCTCGGCAAAACGTTCGTTCCATAACCTACTCAAAATGGCGGCAGCCGCCTGCAACCCGTCAGGCAGCGGGCATCGGCAGCGCAATACCAGTGCCTCGAGCCGTAGCCGCCGCCATTTGTATTGCCGGCTCATCCGCATTATCGGTCACCTTTTGGTTTCCATTTAGTGGCAAAAAATTTTCTGCCGAGATGGGGCAAGATGGACAAGTTAAAAGCCCGTCACCAGGGGCGCGTGACGGGCTCTTACACCGCACGGGAGGCGACAGAAGGGACAACCCTATCGTCGCGAGGAGCCAAACTGCGGTCTTGGAATATGTTCCCGGCGAATTATCAGGGCTGTTTTCGCATTGTGGCATTATGCGAAATCGTCAAATTGGTTCGGCCCGTCGCCCCCCCAAGCGACGGGCCTGGTTGCGTCGTCAAAGGTTGGGTATAGCCGACGCAGCCGCGAGTTCCGGCGCCCCCCGGCATCTCGCAAGCGACTAAACTTTTTTGTCTAAGATTTGTTCCTGGCGAAAATCGAGGAAGTGGCCCGCCGCGGGCTCTGAGGGAATGATGCTTTGCGGCGGGCCGGGGAAACCGAACCAGTTGAGACAGGAAGGTGGTTGATTTCCTCGCCTACCGAACTTTTCGAAGGAAATAAAGTTCCCATTCATTGCCAGGACCCCAGAGCGTATCAGCTGTGGGTGGCGGGCAGCTGATCAATGAAGGGTCGGCCGCTTCCGATAGTCAGGGTGGCGAGCAGGCTGACCGCTTTCGCGGCTACGTCCTCGGCGAGAGAGATATCGTTGACAGCATTGCCAGCCGATACGGCGCGAATTGCATTGGCAAAGGACACCTCATCACTATCTCGAGGGCTTCGTTGCCTTCGGCGCCGGCGCATCTAGCATGACACTCAAGGTTCGATGCCAAACTCTCCAGCACCGCTCGCCGGTCAACAGGTGACATCTCGCGAGTTTGCCGGGCACTCACGACCGTGGCTTCCTGGCTTCGCGGGCATTGCGCAACCGTGCGGTTTTCTCGTCGCGCAAGCGTCGCTCCTCATCTATCATTTCGCGCGCAATATTGGCTCTATTTTCGAAAGCCTTCCGTTGAGGACTTGGCTTGCGCCGGCACCTTGCTTGAAGGGGCCGCCCGCCAGAGCATGCCTGCATCTGGCTGTGTCAGGCTTTTGCGGTGTCTAAGACCGTGGCATAGCCCACCAAGACTACCCGTGCTATGTCGGATTTCGAAATCGGATACCGGGCCCAAGGTTTTCGCCCGGCTGTGCCTCGTGCAACAACGGCTCGAAACGCGAGTGCTCAGCCTCGTCAGCAGCCCGTTTGTGGAAATCCACCTTCCGTCCCGCAAGAAACCGCTGATTGCCACGACGGAAGAAGAAATCGAATGCTGGCTGGAGGGTGATGCGTTCGCCGATCAACGCGAACGCGCCAAGCGGGATCTCGCCGAACGTCGCGAAAACTGGGACGCCGTCGATGAATTTGTCGGCTATAGCGGCGCCAAGACCGCCGAGACGATTTCTTTCGATCACGAAAGCCGGCTTGTGGCCGCACTCTGGGCGATGCCCGCCCATACCCTGCCGGCGATTGCGGGCAAACTGCACTCAATCATCATGCACGGGGCGCCGAGGCTCGACACCGACGATTTTCCGTGGCCGCAGGTCCGCTCGGTTCTCATCAATCTGCTCGGCATGTGCCAACCATTAGCTACTCGGGCTGTCGGTCCTTGATCAGGTCGAAGACGGTCACGCCAAGCGCCGTCGCGAGCTTATCAAGCGTGCCCAGAGTAGGAGATTGCTTGCGCAATTCCAGCGCGGTGGTCGAGGTCCGGTGCATACCAACCCAGAAGGGATCCGGGTGTCAAGTTCGTGCTTCGGGAACTTCCAACTTGCAGGAGTGTTGAGCGTGAAATCCGTCTTAAAATCAGGCGGAAAGGAGAACACTCATGCCAACCCCGCAGGATGACGGCGACAACCGCGACAAACTCAATTCTGTCGTGGAGCCAAGTAAGCCGCGCATCCTGGAAGTCCTCGGGCCCGGGCTCATAACCGGCGCTTCAGATGACGACCCGAGCGGCATCGCTACTTACTCTCAGGTTGGAGCTCGCTTTGCCTACGGCGCGACCTGGACGCTGCTCTTTTCCTATCCTCTGATGGTGGCGATCCAGATCATAAGCGGAAGACTGGGGCGAACCACTGGTCGTGGCGTGGCCGGCAATCTCCGGAAATACTACGCCAGCGCGCTTGTGCTGCCCTGTGTCACGCTTCTGCTTCTCGCGAACACCATCAATATCGGTGCCGATGTCGGCGCGATGGGAGATGCCGCCAAGCTTGTGCTAGGCGGCTCGTCCCTGCTCTATGTCGTTATTTTCGGCCTCGCTTCCGCCGCGCTGCAGGTGTTTCTGAAATACGAACAGTATGTGCGCGTTCTCAAATGGCTGAGCCTGGCGCTACTCGCCTATGTGGCAACCCTCTTTGTCGTCAAAATCGACTGGACTGCATTCGCAGTGGGATTCTTCATCCCACATATCACATTTTCGGCAGACTTCCTGACGGCGATTGTTGCCATTTTCGGCACAACGATCAGCCCATATCTCTTTTTCTGGCAGGCTTCGGAGGAAGCGGAGGATCTGAAGGAAAAGCCAAAGCGCGACCCGCTCAAAGATCACCCCGAGCAAGCGCCGGAGGCCAATCAGCGGATTACACTGGATACATTCATTGGCATGGGGGTATCCAATTTCATCGCGCTTTCGATCATGGTAACGGCCGCCGCCACTCTGAACGCCCATAACATAACCGATATCAATAGTTCCGCGGACGCCGCCAAGGCTCTGGAGCCTATTGCCGGCAAATTCGGCGAAATCCTTTTTGTCATCGGCATTATCGGCACGGGCCTGCTTGCCGTGCCGGTTCTTGCCGGATCCGCTGCGTACGGTCTGGGCGAGGCCTTGAAATGGCCCACGGGACTGGCGCGAAAACCCAGGGAAGCAAAGGCTTTCTATTGGGCTATTACCGTTGCAACGATCCTGGGTGCTGCATTGAATTTTAGCAGCATCAATCCGATAGATGCTCTGTACTGGAGTGCGGTGATCAACGGAGTCGTCGCGGTCCCGATCATGGTCGTGATGATGCTGATGGCGACCAATTCAAAGGTTATGGGTGACCACACGATCGGGCCCTGGCTCCAATTTTTCGGATGGCTCTCGACCGCCGCCATGGCTCTTTGTGCCATTGGAATGGTTGCCGCATTTTTCATGAAATAAAAGTCAAAAGGCTCTCCCGCGCTTATTTCGACGCGCGGCGGGCCCAAGCATACGGAAGATGCCCGAGGCCACGACGAACGGCCTGGTGCTTTCGCGGCGGCAACGTTCCCCCGGTGATCTGCGGATCATCAGCGACACCGGAATCGCGGAATTATCCGGCGAAGCGAACTGTATAGGAACCAAATGTGCCGACAGCTGGTAGTTCGGCCTACGGCGCGAGCTATACGATCTAGAAATTGTCAGCCACCTCGCCCAGAGATTGCAGCACCAGACACTGAGGTCAGCCGGCGGTATCGGCTTGGTCGATAATCGCTAGAAACGATGCCTGCAAAGCCTGCTGGCCTTCGTGGTCGTCGGCCGGGGATTGTCATTCGGCGGTTTTATCATTCTCTGGATCACTGCGTGGCGCTCGTCAGCGCTTTGGCTGCTTGCCAAAGTCGTGCCGTAGCTCGTCCTTGGCACGCTCCAGCCTCGAAAGTCGGGACTTGGACAACTGTTTACCGGCGCGATTGATGTAGAACGTCAGCATCGACATCGCGGACTGGAATGCGGTTGCCTTTCGGCGGGGACTTTCCTCGGCAGAGTGTTTGAGCGAGTCCGCGATCTTCTTGGCGCTCCGTTGCTTGAAGACCCCGCCTTCAAGGTCCATCGCGTCGCTATTGTCGGTCACGCCCTGTGACCACTTCTGTTTTGATTTCTTTTTAGGCATGGGGAAACCTCCTCAAGATAGCGGCGCCATTGGCGGTGACGCCGTATCCAGTTCAATGATGGGAGTGCTGCTCGTTGCGTTTTCGGGTCGCAGCCGCCTTTTTGGCGGAAGCGGAACGCTCTTCCTTGGTTCTCGATGCCGCCGCCGCGCCGCCCTTGCGTCCACCGTTTTCCGAGGAGGCATGGTTATCGGCGTGGCCGCGGCCGGAGCCGGATTTCTTGCCGCCGCCGCTTTCCTTGTTGACGGTGGCCCAGGCACGGCGTTCGACTTCCTTCTCGGAAACGCCACGATCCTCGTAGCCTTCCTCGATGTGCTCGGCCTTGCGCTTCTGCTTGTCGGTATATGCCGACTTGTCACCTTGGGGCATTGAAAATCTCCTTGGGCTGATACGAAAAACGGGAAACAGTATTTGCGCGTCAAAGTTCCACCGAGCTTCCGTAGGCCGGCGGAACAACACCAAATCTACATCTGGCGATGCGTACTTCGAGGTCAGCATCAAGCAGGCGAGGAACGCTCCGGGCATTTTTGGTGCACGCGGAACCAATGCCAGTTGCTGGGGTTTGTTGCCTATACCCTCTGACCACGACATCGAAAGGCATTTCCATGACACAGACGACGTTCCGGGAACCGCCTCTGAGATTAATATCTTAGAGCACGCTTCAGGTCTGGGAGTCACAACCCAGATGCGGGCTTACGAAGATAGAGACTGAGCCAGTCGAGCGGTCGAACGACGTCCGATGTAAAGTCGAGGGAGGCAGAAACCACATTACCCAATCCGCCGTGCTCCTGCTACAAACGTATCAGAATCTGTGCGATCTCCGTCAGAGCCGTTGGATCTCGATCGCGCGGACGACGATCGCGTCCTGCCGAAACCGCTTCCAATTCCTTTCGATAAGACGACCACCATGAGCGGTCGAGGTCGTCGACCATAGCCTCCGCGACGACAATGCGATCATGTTCGACGTCCCCGTCGTCGTCCCAGAGACCTTCGGCGGGGGACTGGAGATGCAGGGTCACCCCGCCAAACTTGGTAGTTAGCTCGTCGCGAACAAGGTCGAGGTTCGTCCGGTTTCGACGGATGTGCGTCACGGGAAGAAGAATTTCGACAGGATAGGGCATGGACAGCCAACCGTTGTTCCGCCTGAAGGTTCCAAGGAGCGATGTGTTCGCCGTCGCGGTTACCCCTTTCGCACTTCTGTGCGCGACTTCACGCTCGACCCGAGTTCCACAGGTGATCCTTCAAGAGCCGGTTAGAAAGGAGGGGTGATGTCACATGCATGATTCAGCGGGTTGACAGTTCTTGCCCACCGTTCGGGATTGCATTCTTTCGGTGCGCGCTGCGTTTCCTGTTCAGCGCTAATCCTGGAGTGATTGCGTCCGATGGCAGACCATAAGCTTTTAACATACAAGCAAAAGCGGAACTTTAAGCCCTCCCGTAAGCCGAGCAGATCATCGCGACGGGTGCAACGCAGTCTGAACTCTCCGAAGCTTTTGCGTGTTGTGCTTATTGCGGGCCTTTATGCGGTCGTAAGCACGCGAACATCGCCGCGGCGATCGATGACATCGACCACAACCTGTTGGCCCGAGCGGCGAATGGCGACGTCGGCCGAGCCGGTACCAACCTGCAGGCGCCGCAAGATGACCTCATTGAGAAAAGCCGGTAGCCGCGGCTCGTTGAGGCTGATGAGCCGGCCGTTCGGCTCGAAATCGAGACCCAGGCAAGACTGCAGCAACAGGAGAGGGGCAGCCGCCGCCCAGGCTTGTGGCGAGCATGCGACCGGATAGAAGGTCGGGCCCTGCGCGCGCTGCCGCGACATCCCGCAAAAGAGTTCGGGGAGCCGCCGCAGATCGATATAGGTCGACGCCGCAAACAAGCCCTCGAAAATCCGAATGGCTTGAGCGCGGTAGCCATAACGAACGAGGCCACTGGCGATCAAGGCATTATCATGCGGCCAGATCGAGCCGTTATGATAGCTCATCGGATTATAGCGTGCTTCGCTTGAGGCGATTGTGCGAATTCCCCAGCCGCAGAACGACGAAGCGCCCATCAAGGTGTGGGCAACAACCTTCGCCCGTTCCGGATAGGCAATACCGGTAAACAACGCGTGGCCGGCATTGGAGGAGCGGACCCGGCAGGGACGCTTGTCTCCGTCGAGCGCCAGTGCGTAGGTGCCGAGTTCCTCGTCGAAGAAACCTACGTCGAAGATCCGGCGCAGCCCTTCCGCCCTTGCCAGGAATTTCGACGCGCGTTCCGGCCGCCCCAGCCATCGAAAGATCTCCGCCGCGGCCTCCCAGGCGCCATAGACATAGGCCTGCACCTCCGCGATCGCTATTGGCCCTTTGGCACGCGTCCCGTCTGCATGGAACACGGAGTCGTGGCTGTCCTTCCAGGCTTGGTTGATCAGCCCTTCTTCAGTCTGCCGACCATATTCGACGAAGCCATCGCCGTCGCGATCGCCGTATTCGTCGATCCACGTCAGTGCTGCCTCGATATTTGTGAGAATGGTCTCGAGGGTGGCAAGGTCCCCGGTGCGATTCAGGTATTCGCCTGCCAGCATGACAAACAGCGGTGTTGAATCGATGCTGCCGTAATAGCGCCGGAAGGGCACTTCGCCCAGTTCCGCCATTTCTCCGTAGCGGACCTCGTGCAGGATTTTGCCAGGCTCGGCATCAGACGCGGGATCGATCTCGGTCGCCTGATTAGCCGCCAGATGGCAGAGCACGCCTCGGGCGATATGCGGATCGAACCACAGCGTTTCCAGTGCGGTGATCAGGGCATCGCGTCCGAAGACGGTGCTGAACCATGGAATGCCGGCATAAGGGTAGGGGCCTTCCGGTTTGTCGGTCAGCAGCATGTATAGATCCGAGACGCTTCGCCGCGCGACCTCATTGAAAATGTCGTTGGACGTCACGATCGAGGCCGCGCGCGACGAAGAAGCGCGCAATGCCCGGCGGGCGTCACGCAGCCCCAGAAAGAAGGAACCTTGGCCCGGATCGCTTAGGGTATGGTCGCAGCCAATATCGAGAAAAAGTGATCTTGTGTCATGCGGCTCGAGAACGAGATTATAGATGATATGGTCACTGCCGATGTGGTCCGGTCGAGGGGCAAAGGACAGCCGGGCGAATCGCTTTCGGTCGTCAAGCCCCATATAAGAGAGCGTAACAGTGTCGTGCTCTATAACGGCGGGAAGGTGGTGGCCCTTCCGCGCTCTTGACGTCCCCCGGACCTCAAACAGATCGGCGAAATCGCTGGCAAAAGCTATTTCGACCCGCACATGCTGCCGCCGCTCGTCATAGTTTTTGACGGCCAGGCGTTCATAGCAGTGCTGGTTCCACAGGAAGCGTGTTCTACGAATGTGAATAAGATCGTGCGCAAGGACGAGTTTCCCCTTCTCGTCGAAGAGATCCGGATTGGTCAGATCGCAGGTCATTGTCGCATTATCGTCGCGGAGCGTCGACGACAGCAGCATCGGCCGCTTGCCGTTGATGGTCAGGAAAAGATGCGACAGATATCGCGTATCGCGGTGGAAAATGCCCTCCGGGCTGTCGGGCCCGGCGAGTGCATCCCCATTGTGATCGAACACGGCAAAGATGTCGCCGTGCTTGAGGGTAAGAGGCCGCCGCTCCTGCAAAGAAGCCGTCGCCGGAATGAAGAACTGGCCCCCTGGGGCGGCCGGGCCTGCCGACGCATCGGCTGGATTGCTGTCTGCAGAGATGCTCGCCATACCAACATGTCTCCTATGCCACGACCTGGAGATCAAGATCCTGTCCGTTGGCACGGCGCAACGGCGCCGCCTTGGTGCGAACACCGGGCAGATTGCGATAAATGTGGAGGTAATCGCGCGCCATTCGCCGAGCAGAGAAGCGCTTTTCGAAGGTCTCGCGTACCTTGCGACGATCCATACGCAGCGCCCATTCGACGTTCTCGGCGGCTTCCGTCACGCTATCGACCAGGATGCCCGAGATACCGTTGTCGACAACCTCGGGGACTGAACCACATCCGAAGGCAATCACCGGTGTGCCGCAGGCCATCGCTTCGATCATCACCAGTCCGAACGGCTCCGGCCAGTCGATCGGGAACAGCAGTGCGTCCGCATTGCCCAGAAACTCCGCCTTCTGATGTTCGTTGATCTCGCCGATGAACTCGACGTTCGGATGGCTCCTGATCATCGGCTCGATCATCGTTTCCCAATAAGCCTTGTCTGCATTGTCGATCTTTGCGGCCACCTTTAAGGGCATGCCAACTTTTGCAGCGATTTCGATCGCCCGGTCGGGTCGCTTTTCGGGAGATATCCGCCCCAGGAAGGCGAGGTAGTTGCCTTTGGGCTCCTTCGTGAAGGGCAGCATGTTGAGAGGCAGGCCATGATAGACCGTCCCCGACCAGTTGACCGGTGGCATTGGCCGGCGCTGGTCGATGGAAATCGACACCAAAGGAATATCGGAAAAGGCCCGGTAGAAAGGCTTGAGATCGGGCAGGTCCAGACGTCCATGCAATGTTGTGACCGTGCGATCGGCGAATTCCCGAATCAGGGGGAAATGCAAGAGATCGATGTGGAAGTGAAGTACATCGAATTCATGCGCCCGCCGCCGGATTTCCTCCAGCATCACAACCTGATGCGGCAGATGGTCTTTGATGGCCGGATTGAGCCGCAACGCGACATCCGAGCACGAAATCAGGCGCGCGTTGGTGAAGGAGTCGCCGCTGGCAAAAAGTGAGACGTCGTGGCCCTGGGCGACAAGTTCTTCGGTGAGATAGGAAACAATACGTTCGGTTCCCCCATAGAGTTTGGGCGGAACGCTCTCGGCGAGTGGGGCGATCTGAGCGATCTTCATCGGCAAAACCTCCTCAACTGAGTAAAGAGTCGACGGCAAAAACCGGGTTCGCGTCCTCGAAGAGGGACGCGGCAAGTCAGATAGGATCTCTACATCTCGAATAGCTGTCGGCGAAATTCTCCTTTCCGATAGCTGCATGGGCCAACCCCGCCAAACCGACGCGATCGCGGCCTGCGACGATGGGTCGTGGGGACGTCGAAGGAACTGGACGTGCTTTGCGTGGCAGATTGCTGATCACGCGCATCGAGGCTTCTTAGCGCTTCGATGATCTCATCGTAAGACACGGCTTTATCCGTGCCGGGATACAGACGAAGCGCTGGAATGGACTCGATGGCAAAGATATCGGACGCCCAGGAAGCAAGAATGGCGCGCTTCTCGTCATCGCTGATGTCGGCGGCGAGCACGTCGCGAGGGTGACCGAAATGACTTCCCGGATGAAGCAGATGCGCAGCGCTTATTGCTGCGTCCGCGTCCGGACTCTTTTTACTGTTGTTGATGTCCTCTCTCATTTTCTGGCTCCATAGATAAATCGATGGTTCCTGGGTTGATATTCCGGAACTTATCAAGATGCGCGTACCGCTCCTTACGAGCCACCGGTATGTCGGCGATTTTCATCGCCTCTGACAGTAGTGCGTCGCGCTCTCGCACGCCCCTGTTGAACAATCTGGCGACTGTTGTCGTCAGCGTTCCGATAGAGAACGGGTCGTCCGTTACCCCTTTCGCACGGGCAATCTCTTTTACGACGCTGGCGCACAGGCGCGCCTCTTCTTTCGACGGCAAGTTCAACGTCATTTAACGCTCCACATGCAGCCCGCCCCCGCGAAGGGGCGGGCCTCATCGACCGTTAGAAGTCCATTCCGGCGCCAGCCGGCATAGCCGGCGCAGTTTCCTTCTTCGGCTTCTCGGCGATCATCGCTTCCGTCGTCACCAGAAGACCGGCAACGGAGGCGGCATCCTGGAGCGCGGTGCGAACGACCTTGGCGGGGTCGATGACGCCCATGGCGTAGAGATCACCATATTCGCCGGTCTGAGCGTTCCAGCCGAATGAGAAATCAGCCTTCTCACGGAGCTTGCCGACGACCACCGAGCCTTCGGCGCCGGCATTCTCGGCAATCTGACGGACAGGAGCCTCAATTGCGCGACGGACGATCTCGACGCCGACCTTCTGGTCCTGGTTGGCGGTCGTGAGATTGTCGAGTGCCTTGACGGCCCGCAGCAACGCCACCCCACCACCCGGCAGGATGCCTTCCTCGACCGCTGCGCGGGTTGCATGCAGCGCATCATCGACTCGATCCTTCTTTTCCTTCACTTCTACTTCCGTCGAGCCGCCGACGCGGATGACAGCGACACCGCCCGCCAGCTTGGCAAGACGTTCCTGCAGCTTCTCGCGGTCGTAATCGGAGCTGGTCTCCTCGATTTGCGCGCGGATCTGGGCAACGCGCCCATCGATTTCCGATTTCGAGCCGACGCCATCGATGATGGTGGTGTTCTCTTTCTCGATCGCCACCTTCTTGGCACGGCCGAGCATATTAAGCGTGACGTTTTCCAGCTTGATACCGAGATCTTCGGAGATCACGGTGCCGCCGGTCAGGATGGCGATGTCTTCGAGCATGGCCTTGCGGCGATCGCCGAAGCCGGGAGCCTTGACGGCAGCGATCTTGAGGCCGCCGCGCAGCTTGTTGACCACGAGCGTTGCAAGAGCCTCGCCTTCGACGTCTTCAGCGATGATCAGCAGCGGCTTGCCGGACTGGACGACCGCTTCAAGCACCGGCAGCATCGACTGCAGGTTAGAGAGCTTCTTTTCGTGGATCAGGATATAGGGATCCTCGAACTCGACGCGCATCCTGTCCTGATTGGTGACGAAGTAAGGCGAAAGATAACCGCGGTCGAACTGCATGCCTTCGACGACTTCCAGTTCGGTTTCAGCGGTCTTGGCTTCTTCAACGGTGATGACACCCTCGTTGCCGACCTTCTCCATTGCTTCCGCGAGAAAGCGGCCGATCTCATCGTCGCCATTGGCCGAGATGGTGCCGACCTGAGCGATCTCGGAGTTGTTGGAGATCTTGCGGGCGTTGGTCTTCAGTTCCTTGACGACAGCGTCGACGGCAAGATCGATACCGCGTTTCAGGTCCATCGGATTCATGCCGGAGGCCACAGCCTTGGCACCTTCCTTGACGATCGCCTGGGCAAGGACAGTCGCCGTTGTGGTGCCGTCCCCGGCTAGATCGTTCGTCTTCGACGCCACTTCGCGCAGCATCTGGGCGCCCATGTTCTCGAACTTGTCTTCCAGTTCGATTTCCTTGGCGACGGTGACGCCGTCCTTGGTGATACGCGGCGCGCCGAACGACTTATCGATCACGACGTTCCGACCTTTCGGACCGAGCGTGACCTTCACGGCGTTGGCCAGCACATCGACCCCACGCAGCATGCGTCCACGGGCATCGGTGTGGAATTTGACTTCTTTCGCAGCCATTTTTTCACTCCTTCGATAGGCAGCTATTTGACTGATAGGTTGAATTAAAGACTTATTGCTTCAGGCGGCTTGCTTCTGTTCCGCCTGGGCTTCGATGATGCCCATGACATCGCTTTCCTTCATGATCAGCAGGTCTTCGCCGTTGATCTTGATCTCGGTGCCGGACCATTTTCCGAACAGGATGCGATCGCCGGCCTTCACGTCGAGCGCCTGGATCTGGCCGGCCTCATTGCGCGTGCCGGGACCGACGGCGATGACCTCGCCTTCCTGCGGCTTTTCCTTGGCAGTGTCGGGAATGATGATGCCGCCCTTGGTCTTTTCTTCGGATTCGACCCGGCGGACGAGAATGCGATCATGAAGCGGTCGGAACGACATGTTTTCCTCCGTTGAGCAAAAAAGATGACGTTGATCCCTGGCCGGACCGGATGACCAGTCCGGGCGGGTACGAACCTCGAATGAGCGTTCGCGAGGAAAATTTATTTTCGGGATTTTTCGATTTCAAGAGGTCAGAATGAAAAAATTAGCACTCGTGTTACATGGCTGCTAACACACTGGAAAGAAACAGCAAAGCTTAGAGGAGCGTTCAGAAATCAGTTGATGACCGCAAAATTTTGCGCCACTTTTGCAATGTCATGAAACGGAGATGAAGCATGCAATTCTCATCGGATCTGGAGCGTCAGCTCAATGGCTATGGTCTCACCACCGCGCACATCCTCTACCGCATTCCCGATTTCGAATCCGTGCTGCAAACCTACGTCTGGCAGGACTACGATCTCGCACCTGATTTTCCCGAAATGCACAGGTTCCTGGACTTCTGGCGCGACAGCCTCGACGGGCCGCTGCATTCCGTCCGTTACACCCACCAGCGCCTGATCGGACCGAATGAATGGCGCCGTGTCGAAGGCGAGTTCAAGCTGCACTGAGGTCTTGAATCCGGATTTTTCTCTTCTTAGCTGTTTCGCGATCGAGGCTAGATGAGCTCGGTCGCATCGCACGTCGGTTCAGAGTGAGACAGATATGGAAGAGAAGATCAAGATTATCGAAAACCTCAGCATCGAAGAACGCGAAGAGGTCTTTGTCGATATCGCACGCGTCCTTGAAGGGACTGCACGTGAAGCCTTTGTTGAGGGTGAGCGCCGCTTCGCTGTGCTTTCCGCCAATATGGCCGAGGCGATCCGTATCAATGCCGACGAGTTGGCGCGCGACGATGTGCGGAACGCCACGCGCGTACTGCAGCAGGCGACGGCCATGATCTCGCGGTTCAATGCCGTACATCCCTATCGGATGACGAGTCACTCAGTCCACTAAAGATGTGAACCCGCCAGGAATTCTGAGTCCGCCCGCCACCAAGGTTTGAGCCTATCGACTGCCAAATTACGATAGCAACCCCCGCTCTGGCGCGCACAATTAGGGAGTTGATGGAGACTTTCGCTGAATGTGGAGCGAGCCGTGTCGTCGGCAATCGCAGTTGGTGTCGGCGCAGCGCTGCTGGCAGACGCTTACGCTTCAAAGCATGAGCGGAATGACGTTGATGCTGCTGGCGGCCGGAGGATTGCCGTTCGCCGATTCCATGAGCGAATGTTTTGTTGGAATGCGCAGAACGAGAATCGTAACCGATGTTCCGCCATCATGCTCGCCTTTGGGAAGGTGCCATCGAAATCGCCGCAGGTGGAAGATGGTCTTCGGCCTCCAGGGCGAGACGCTTGTCATGCGGATCGAGCGATCACCCTTCGTGAGCCCAAAGACTTGAAAGCGTCGAGCGCCAGGCCCACAGTCCGCTGGACCTCAGGGATCATGCTGGACCTAATGTCGGCTGAAACCTCGATCTACCCCTTAAGCGGCGCGTCAGAGTGCGAAGGAAACGTTTCTTCGCATGACGCCACATTGCGCCAATGGGAGCTAAGCCATTACTCGCACTCTGCTCATCCTCTCTCAGCTGGACAAAGCTAAGTGAGAAGTCGTCCAGCCATTTTTCGTGTCAGAGACTTGAACAAAGATCGGCCTTTTACCAAATCAAAAACACCAACCTGACGGCCAGTACTCTCAAACCCGTATCGAAAAAGACGAGCCAAGACAGGAGGTTCTAATGGCGCGTGGCATGTTTGAGAAGCCCATTCACCTCAGTGAAAGAAATTGTAAACCAGGAAGAGGCGCGCGACCGGAGTTTTTCTCGCAGGTCGTGCCCTTTTTCCCCGCGAGTGACAGCAACTTTTTCGATCTGTTGCGGGCGCTAGGCGAATTGGAACTGCCGGAGGACTGCCATGCAGCAGCAGCTTAGTAGAAAGCGAGCTCCCAGGGGCGCCGGCCATATCAAGGATCTAGTTGCCGCAGTGTCGCTCCTTCTGAAAATCGCGTTCAATGTGATCTTTTGGAAGGTTATGCACAGTAAGCGAGCCTCAGACGTGGCGTTCGATCGCTCGTGATTGCCAGACCAGAAGATTAAGCGGTGCAAACATTCGAGGGGTCGCACTCGCTTTTCGTTCCTTTTGAGTACCACCCATTGCGATCGACCCAGGGGACGGACAGCCTCCCCGGGCGACTAGTGCCCTGTACCCTGTCGGACGCCGGCAAGCGCGAATTCGCGCACTTGCGCCGAGCGCTCAACAAAAAAATAATGGAGCTACTTGCTGGGCGGCCGGTAAGACGCGGCTGACCCAATGACCTTTCGAACTCGCGAAACCCACCACCGCCTCTTCTTTCAAAACACTGAATCTCATTCGGCAGCTGCACCAAGGCTGTGGAAGATGGTCTGCTGATGAAACGGGCACATGACGTCATTTCAGCGTTTTGTAAAATGACTGGATAAATGCAGGGAGGATTTCATGCTTAAGCCGTCTCAGTATAGCGTTGAGAAAGAAAAGACCTGCGGCGAGTACACCGTGACCACCATTGAAAAATGGTCGAGTGACGAAGAGAGAGAGAGAGTACTTCACTGACGAAGAGAAGCTGACTCTTATGCAAGGAGGAGCAACGCCGGCTCGGGCTGGGCTGGTGATACGCTAGGAAGCGTGCGTTGCACACGGGTCGACCGCGCCTTGAAAGTTGGCTGTCGTAGATCCTCCCAGGCGCGCCCCAAACAGCTGCCCCTGACAAGGCAAGCGGGGGCAACGGACGCATGATCCTCGGTCCGCAGCATCGAGCGAACGCCTTCGCAGCGAGTGCCGCCTCGACATACGCGGTAGGGGCGAGCTCGGCGCTTCCATGGGAAGAATAGCGCAGCGCATCTACGCTTTGCAATACCGAACTCACGATGACCCGGATACGGCCAGCGATGGAGAAACGCCGCAAACGCTGCGTTCGGTTCGTCTCTCATAGCAAAGCGACAGCAGATCCCGCCACGAGGACCTGTCCACCAAAAATAGGTGGACACCAAATCATGGACGATACTACTAAACTGCTGGTGTAGACTGTTGGTCGTGACAGCCGCCGTCGATATGACCCTACCTCTCGAGATGAGCTCGTCGCACGGCGTGAATGCCAATCTCGTTCGGAAGTGGATAAAGAAGGCCAGAGAGGAGCGTCCTTGCCTTTGGTCTCGGCATCCAGTTCATATTGCTCCAGATATCTCAGCAGCGAAGGCGCTCGTTAGACCGATTGCGCGGCGAAGGATATGTGTTCTCCTGCGCTGAATAAGCGCATAAGGTTTTTTCGGGCGACCGTCATAAAAAGGGCTAGCCGAAGCGGGGTAAGGTACGGTCATCAACAAGGATGCCCGCCACCCTCAATATTCTTTCGCTTCCGGAGTTCCCGCGGCTCGACTTCCCGCCGATCTCCGTCGGAGACGGAACCAAACAATCCGTCGACGTGTTAAAGCTTTACTGTCAGGAGGCTGAGATGGATCTGGTTACGACACTAGCAGCATGCTTTGCAGCTTGCTCGTTTGTCTTCATAGTTCTCACGCTGCATTGAACTCCCCCGCATCTTCATCCATTTCTCGGATTGAGCGCCGACCGCAGGTAACCCCTCGGCGCTGCAGTCGACATAGGCAGCCCGGTTGGACCGATCTCGAATCTGTTACTTTCCGTATTTGTTCGGGTCCCCAACTAATGGGTGATTGCCAAACGCACGCCGAAACGCACAGTATAGAAACCACCTTGGCGGCGGCGCGAGCGGTTTCAGCTTCAATGCCCTTTTATAATAGTGAACGTAGCCTTGATAGTTTGGGTCCCTGATCCAAGGCAGTCGCCCCTCCGCGATTTTGACAGGAACCGTGCCGCAGGCTCTGCGTTTCCTGCGTGCAATCTCGACGGAGTCCGCGATATGGACCAAACACGACGAGACGACGATGCTTGGGCAAGGCGATTTTCCAGCCGTGCGCTGGAGGATGAGCATGTCCAGCATCTGCGGTCACTTCCAGCGTTTGAAGCGCCATCCAAACCAGATGCCAGACTTCAGACCCTTCTGGAGAGGCTGGCGCAGGCTGAAGCTAAGGGAAGCGATATATAATCCTTCGCTGCTCGACCTCTAAAGCTCAACGCGCCTGCAATGGCTTCACCGCCTCGCTCCACTTGGCGAGCTCCCTAGGCGTCGCGTTGACGATATCCTGGGATTTGCTGATCAATCAAGGCCTCTCATCATTTTGAGCCCAAAATCTGGGGCGCCGCGGCGCGTCGAATTGATGTAGGAGAAGCGAATGACGCGAGTTCGGTTGGCTGGGCAGCGACAGGACCGAGGCGGCGTAATATCACGCAACCGTGCGGCTCGAGCTGCGACGAAGCGATTTTGACTAGCCACTCTAGCCCGCTGACCACTTGCTCCCTGTTGGCCTCATCCGAAAAAGCTGATTTCCTTCAGGCCAGCTTCCGGTGGGACGGCTGGCCGGAACCCTTCACGGCATGGCGGAGCAAAAGGCTACCTGGGACTTCAAAAGTTGAGATGATCTGAACTCCGGCGGCAAGCTGGTGCTAGTTCGCCGGGGGTGTCCATTGGAGAGTGATGAGCAGCGGGGGGAGGCTAACGAGAACCGGCTTCGATTCGATCACGGCAGTCTCGATCTGACATCTCGCGCGACACCAACGAGCAGCAGGAACGATTCGTCGGGCGCTGTTCGGGAAGGCTGCTCTAGCACGAGACGAGACGCTTTCCCGCTGCCACCCTCCGCGAGTACGTTTCCTGACCGAAGTCTTGATCCTGCAGATCCCGGTGCCATCTTGAATTCGTATGGCCGCCGCCAAGAGCGGTCTTTTCGGAGGAGATAACAATGTCGGAAAAGTGGAATATACCAATCGAGGTCGGCTTCGGCGTGTCGGGATACAGAACCGTGAATGGTCCATTCGACGCGATGATTGTCCTAACGGACCTATGGCCAAAGAGATCCGGCCAGCGCTTTATCAAAGCTCGCAATGCCTGTAGAGCAGCCATTGCTGGTCGCATCGGTGTTGAGGATGCCCGAAGAGAGTTTCTCGCCGCAGCAGAAGAGGCCGAACTCAGCACCCACTAAGGTCGAAGTATTATTCGAGGTGTTGTTCCCCTTAGTCGCCCGCGCGACGCTGTTCCAGTCCGCAGCGTTCCACGACCTCGCCCAAACTGGACCTCGATACGCCTCTACAAGGGTCGGACGCCTCAGCAAAAGTAATACACGTGCTGCGAAGGACAGCGGCTGAAAATCGCGATGGAGTGCAGCATCCTCTGGACAAGTGCGTCGCTTTCCGATGGGCCGACACTCCCGCCTGTCCCCGCGGTTAGCTGGATACACGGGAGGCTAAAAAGTCCAAAACCAACTAAGTTAAGGTGCTCCTGAGGCCGGCGGTCGCTTCGCGAAGAGCGGCCCAAAGTGGCTGCCGCCGCAGCAGCGCCTTAGGTCCACCCTTTGCGGAGGAGGCGTGGTTTTCGGCCTGACCTCGGCCGGATCCGCATTTTTTGCCACCGCCCCTTTCATTGTTGAGAGTGGCCCAGGCGCGGCGCTCCGCTTCCTTTTCGGAAACGCCACGATCTTCTAGCCTTCCTCGATGTGCTCGGCCTTGCGCTTCTGCTAGTCGCCATAGGCGGACTTTTTGCCCTGGGGGTCTGGAATGTCGCCTTCGCTGATGTGAGACTTGAAACGCATGGAAATCCCTGGTCTCCGACCAAAGTTCCGCACTTCGCCATCTCGCACGGCGGCCGTCACGCCCAGACCGATCGAACGTTCGCTTCACGAGATGTTAAATTTCGGAACCAGCCTCGCGCTCCGAAGTTTTTAGTCGGGATCGCAGGGGCGATCTCGAACAACCCAAGGAGGATCCTGCCTGCATCGTAACCGCGTGATGGCCGGAAAGGGTTGTGGACTCGTGACCGTCCTAGCGCCGCCATCACAGCCACTTGAGGCTCAACGCCAGCGATCTATATCCTTTCACCTCTAAGTCACGCTGCACAGGTAGGACATGTCCGAAAGATCACATGAAGTGGAGACCATCGACGCGCCGCGCATTTCCAGCGGTGTGGAGGGGCTTAATCTCATCCTTGAGGGTGGCCTGGATGAAAACCGCTTGTACCTCTACGAGGGCCGCCCCGGCACAGGCAAAACCACGATAGCTCTGCAATTCCTCCTAGAAGGCGTCCGGCAAGGGGAGCAGGTGCTGTATATCACGCTGTCGGAGACGGAACGCGAACTGCAGCTTGTCGCCAAACGCCACGGCTGGTCCCTCGACGGCGTCACCCTCTTCGAGCTTGTTCCTCCGGAAACGACGCTCGATCCGGATCGCGAACTCACGGTGTTTCACCCGGCGGAGATGGAACTGAACGAGACGACGAAGCTCATCCTCGACCGGGTGTCCGAGCTCAACCCAAAGCGGGTCGTTATCGACAGCCTGTCCGAGTTGCGTCTGCTTGCCCATAGTCCCCTGCGATACCGGCGACAGGTGCTTGCGCTGAAGCACTATTTCACCAGCCGGCAATGTACAGTCATTCTTCTCGACGATTTGTCGTCTCAGCAAAACGACCTTCAGCTTCATTCCATTGCGCACGGTGTCGTCCTGCTGGAGCAGACCGCGATCGATTACGGCGCAGAGCGGCGGCGTCTGCGGGTCGTAAAAATGCGCGGCGTCAAGTATCGCGGGGGTTATCATGATTTTATCATCGAGAAGGGCGGGCTCCACGTCTTCCCCCGGCTGATCGCAGCGGATCACCATAATGCATTTGAGGAGGAGTTTACCTCGAGCGGCATCGCAGAACTCGATCAGATGCTGGGTGGCGGGCTCGAACGGGGGACAAATGCCTTGTTTCTCGGCGCGGCCGGCGTAGGCAAGTCGTCGCTCGCGCTGACCTATGCGTTGGCAGCTGCCGACCGGGGCGAGCACGCCGTCATTTACGCTTTCGACGAAGGACGAGGAACCCTGCAGGCGCGAGCCAGGACTCTCGGCTTCGATTTGCAGGCACATCTGCAAAGCGGGATGATCCGCTTGCAGCAGATCGATCCGGCGGAAATGTCGCCAGGCGAATTCACGGCCAACGTCCAGAGAAGCGTCGAGAACGACGGTGCCCGCGTCATCGTTATCGACAGCTTGAACGGCTACATGAATGCAATGCCGGACGAGCGTTTCCTGATCCTGCAGATGCACGAATTGCTGACCTATCTCGGGCAGCGCGGTGTCATGACGATCCTTGTTCTCGCTCAACATGGGCTCGTCGGTCCTCTCGAAGCGCCGCTCGACCTGAGCTACCTCAGCGATGCCGTTGTGATGCTGCGTTATTTCGAGGTGAACGGCACGGTGCGTCGTGCGATCTCGGTCGTCAAAAAGCGAAGCGGCAAGCACGAGCATAGCGTTCGCGAATTCAGCCTGTCGGATAAAGGGATTCGGCTTGGGCCGCCGACGGCCGGCTTCATTGGCGTGCTGGCGGGATCGCCCCATTTTACCGCGGCTCCAGCAGTGAGTTCAACTAACGGACATGATAGCGTTGAGTGAATCCGAGCCCGACCCAGTTCTCGTTTTTGCGCCGGTCGGCAGGGATGCGGCCGCTTCGGTCGACCTGCTCGCGCGCAATGGGATCGCTGCAAAAGCCTGTCGCGATCTTTCTGCTTTCGTGGCAGCACTTGAAGCAGGAGCTTCAGCAGCGTTTCTTGCCGAAGAAGCGCTGTTTGGAACACATGCCAGCTCGTTATACAAATGGGTCTTCGACCAACCCCCGTGGTCGGATCTTCCCTTCATCCTCCTCACAAGCCGCCAGGAACAAGTGGGCATCGAAGCATGGCGGCAGGAGCTGATTGCCAGGTTACGCAATGTTGCTCTTCTGGAGCGGCCGGTCCAGGCGCTGTCACTGGTCAGCACGATACAGGCAGCGCTTCGTGCACGAACGCGGCAGCTGGAACTTCGCGCGTTGCTCGAGGAACGCGAGCGTTCCGCACAGGAGCTTGAGCAACTCGTCGTGGCCCGAACACAGGAGCTCGAAGCGGCCAACAAGGCCCTGCGCGACCAGATGCGCGTTCGGGCACAGGTCGAGGAGAAACTTCGTCAGGCGCAGAAGATAGAGGCAATCGGCCAGTTGACGGGTGGCGTTGCTCACGACTTCAACAACCTCCTCATGGTCATTTCCGGCGGCCTCGAAATGCTTGATCGGCAGGCGGACCCGGCGAGGCGCAAGCGGCTGATGGACGGCATGCGGCAGGCTGCTGAAAGAGGATCGGGCCTGACACGACAGCTGCTGGCCTTCTCCCGGCGTCAGGATCTCAAACCGCAAACCGTCGACCTGGCGCGGCAGATCGGCGGCATGCGCGAGTTGCTCGACCGGAGCTTGAGGGGCGACGTCCACGTCGTCATTGATCTCTCACCAGACCTGTGGCCGGTCGAGGTCGATGCCAGCGAACTCGAACTCGTGGTTTTAAACCTCTCGGTCAATGCGCGCGACGCGATGCCAAAGGGGGGCACGATTAAGATCACTGCTGAGAATGAGGCGGCACGGGCAGAAGGCAGCGGTCAAGGAGACTTTGTCCGCCTCGTCATCGCCGACGATGGTTGCGGAATGACACCTGAGGTGCAGGCGAGGGTATTCGAGCCTTTCTTCACCACGAAGGACATCGGCAAGGGGTCGGGCCTTGGTCTCGCGCAGGTTCACGGGTTTGCTCAGCAGTCCGGTGGGAAAGTAGAGATCGAAAGTGAAGTGGGGAAAGGAACCACGATCTCGCTGTTGTTGCCGCGCTCCCCGAACAGTCCTGCGTCTGATCAGCACAACCTTGTCGATTTGCATGTCGCGAGCAGGCGGGCAGAAGCAGCCGGCAACGTGCTGCTGGTGGAAGA
Source organism: Rhizobium sp. BK313 (assembly GCF_014193655.1). Lineage (GTDB taxonomy): Bacteria > Pseudomonadota > Alphaproteobacteria > Rhizobiales > Rhizobiaceae > Rhizobium. Next base: position 997,076 of record NZ_JACHZQ010000001.1, read on the forward strand.
TGACGACGAAGTCGCTGCGCTCGTTGCTCAGATGCTCGACGAGCTGGGATTTCAGGTGGTGCGGGCGGCGACAGCTGCAGCTGCACTTGGCGCCTTGGCCAACGGCCGCACCGTCGACCTCGTGTTCTCGGACATCATGATGCCAGGCGGGATGAACGGCGTGGAGCTCGCGAGGGAGATCCGCCTGCGTCGCAACGATCTGCCCATCCTGCTGACCAGCGGTTATTCGGAGGCGGCCAAACAAGCGGCGGAGGCACAGGGGATTAAGATCCTGCGCAAGCCCTATCAAATGGCCGAACTCGAAGAGGCGCTCCGGCAAACTATGGCCGGTGAAGACAGCACTTGAGCCTGCATCACGCGCCAGCTCTTGTCGGTTGCCCATTGCTTGGATACTCGCACATCTTTTCAATGCAGATCAAGAGTGTTGTGTCGCGCCGGGCGATCTTCACCGCAACGACCAGGCCATCGAATGAGCACTGCCTCCCGATTCCCCGCCGAACGCCTCCAGCAGGTGTTCGACAGCGCCGTTGATACCGGGATCATCATTGCTCGACGTCGATGGCACAATCACCGGCTGGAGCAAGGGCGCTGAAGCTCTCCTGGGTTGGTCGCAAGACAAAATGCTCTCAGCAAGAGCCTGGAGGCGAACTTTCCGCCGGAAGGAGGAGGCGCCGCGCTCATCGAGGCGGAACTGGCCGACGCCAGGTCCAAGGGAAAGGGCAGCGGCGAAGGATGGCGGATGCAGATGGGCGATGGCCGCATAGGGGCAGTCGGCAAGACAACCCCGATAATGGATGATAAGAGAAAGCGTGTCCGTTTCGTGAAATTTCTGTGAGATCGTACCGAGAAGCGCGAGATTGAGATGGCGCTGTGGGAGCGTACCCGCGCTCGAGATCCTCAAGCGAGCGGGAGCAGACCTCGCTCGCGAGAACGACCAAGAGAAAATTGACCAACTGGTGACGGCAATCTGCGGCACGCGTCCTACAAATGCCTTCGGGAAGTCCAGGATAATGCTGTGGTTTACGAGTTAGATTGACTGGCTTCGGCCACGCCAAAAAAGGCCAGAATTTTTTCTTGCCGAGCTCTTGAATCCGAAAATCCCAGAAACCAAATCGATTGCCGCCAGCCGCTGATGAAAGGGCTGGCCCTTGCTGGGAGCGCCATCTTTCGGCGCTTCTGTATCCATGTTGCTTCAAGGAGGATATGGCTATGGCGACATCTTACGACTACGCACCTCTTTTCCGTTCGAGCGTCGGCTTCGACCGGGTTTTCAATCTTCTCGAAAACGCCCAGCGCGCCCGCTCGATCAGCGACTGGCCGCCCTATGACATCGTCAAGACCGGCGATGACAGCTATCGGATTTCCGTTGCTGTGGCAGGCTTCGTCCAGGACGAGCTCGACATCACCTTTCAGTCCAACCTTCTGACCGTTACCGGCAAGAAGCAGGAGACAGCCAATGAAGGCTACCTGCATCGCGGCATCGCCGGCAGGCCGTTCGAACACCGGTTCGAGCTGGCCGATCATGTTAGGGTGGATGGCGCGGACCTAAGGAACGGTCTGCTATCGATCAATCTGGTTCGCGAGATCCCGGAGGCACTGAAGCCGCGCAAGATCTCCATCCAGAGCGCTTCCGCTTTGCAGTCTGCTGCGCCCGCACAGATCGAAGGGCAGAAGGTGGCTTAAACCGCATTGTCCGCAGGAACAAGGGCGCCGTGGATACGGCGCCCATATATCCGGGTTGGGAAGGAGAGAGCGATGAAACCCGATATGTTTAAACAGCCTGTTTCTATTGTTGTCGGCCTCGGCTTTCCGGCCGAGGTTTGCAGCGTGATGGACGCCTACCGGCATCTTTCCGAGTGGCCGGCTTCACTCCGGGATACCGCGCATTCGGTCGCGCTCAAGGCGTGCAGTGCCGCACTGCGTGGGGAAATTGAAGCGGATACCGCTCGCGGCCTATTTGCCGCATTTGCCGAGAAACACGATCTGCTGGCGCCGGAAACCAATGTGATCGCCGCCTCACGCCTGCGGCGCGACCGTGATCCGCACGTGAGGTGAGGACCGATGATGCGCAACACGTTGCAGTAGGCGGCCAGCAGCGCGATGGCTATGGGGCCAACGGTCCTGCTTCAGGGTATGCAACTTCGGCGGCCGATCGATTTAGTGAGAGCGCCTACACTTTCAGTTGACGACAAGCGGGCGATCCTCGCGGCCTGGGCGTCGGACTTTTACGCTGTGGAGTCAAAACCGGCCCTCCGTCAACTGCCCGGAATGCCAGAGCCGGTCTCAATCGATGAGGTGCAGTCTGCGCTGAAAGAACTCGATCGATGCTACGGTATCTGATGGCTTGCGCGTTCAGTCGGCCTGCTTCATCGACTTGGACAGCCGATTGATCGCCTGTTCGAGCGATCGTTGGCCGTTGCCATAAACCTGCTAGGCGCGGCCTCGCCATCTAGCCAGCGAAATGGTACTCTCTAACAATGGCTTTTCTAAATCTTGCAAATATGACAGACAATAGCGCCGATGGCGTTGCCAGGGCGATAGATGTGTGGGAAGCATGCCACCTGAACTCCGAAAGCACCGGTTCCCAACGGGGGCCGAGACGCCGGCTTCCACAGCGGCATCCTCGCTGGACAAGCCCGGCGCCACTTCTCGCCAGAACCGACACAGGTTCTCGAAGTAGCGCGAGACCTCCTGGCGCCCCTCCATTCGGACACGCGAGACGAGTTCAAGCCGAACATCGTCCGCAAGCATATCGCGCACTGCGTCAAAGTCTCTGGCGTTGAAGCAATCGACATACTTCGCAAGTCGCCTCAGATCATCCTGACTCAAGACGGCCGGCGGTGTCCTAGCGTCCACGTTGCCAACTTCGCGAATGCGAATCCGACCGCGATGCAATGAGGCCTTTACTGCTGGAATGCTCAATCCTGTGATCTCGGCGACTTCTCGCAGGGAGTAGCCCAGCACGTCCATAAGAATGACGCAGCCGCGGTGTGAAATCGGCAGGTACATGAAGGTCTTGAGGCCGGCTGACGCGATAACTCGTGCATCTGCCAACACGCGATCGTCGATAGCCATGTTTGGATCTTCCTCAGAACGCAGAACGTCCTGCCGCCTCCTGCGACGTATAAAATCGACAGAAGCATTATGGGCTACCCGAAAAAGCCAGCTCTCGAGATCGAGGATTTGCTTCTCCGCCCAGGTCTCAATGGCTTTAACGAGGACTTCTTGGACGATGTCTTCGCCATCGATTGCAGATCCCACCATCCGAGAGCAGTAGCGATGAACCTTGGGGCGTAGATCGCCCAAACGTTTCTCGAATACTTGGTGGTCGTGAATGTCATTAGGGATGGCTGACGTCATCTTCCAGTCCGGTTTTGGGCGATATCGATTCCAAAGCCGTAGGCGCCCACGACTTCGACTTCATTGGCCAACGGTCGCTCTTGAATTCGCATACTGGCATCCTTTTGAAACGTGCGAAATGCCTGAAGGTCTGAGAGCCCTGGCGCGCCCTCATTTTGTTCGACGAAATGGACGAAACGCCCGTCTCCGTAGCGCAGCACCATGTAGCGAAGGCGTTTGCTTATGTCGTCCTCCGGTTGCCGAGAAACACGTCAGCATTACGCTCCGCGAACTCCGCAAACGTCGTTGGTCGAACTCCGAACTTCTCATGGGTGGTGAGGTAAACCCGGGACCGAGGTCGTTTCAGGCGTTCAGCTAGTTGCTCATCAAGCGCATTGGCAAAGCTGGTAGGCATTCCGTTGGCGAGCAAGCTTTCACGGCGTTTCTCAGGCGCGATGGCTACGTAGCGCACCGGCCTCCCGATAACATTCGATATCCGCGCGGCGATATCATCCATTGTCAGGGCCTCGGGACCAGTCATGTTTAAGCTTTCGCTCTCGTGACCACCATCATGGAGGAGGCGGTGGGCGACCTTCGCGATATCTCGCACGTCAACCGGCGATAGTTCGATGTTCTCGAATGGCAGCTGCAGTAGCCCTGTGGCGGCGATGTCGGGGGCTTCGCGCAAGTATACCTGCATGAACTGGGACGGGCGGATATGCGTCCAGGCCAATCCAGATCGTTCCAAGTAATCCTCTATGTCTTCGTGCATTTGCGTGAAGCGAAACTTGGATGGATCGAAACCAATTCCCGATTCGGCACCGGAAAACTTAATGATGTGCCGGACGCCGTTTCGCTTGCATGCGTCAATGAAGCAGCACTGCGTTTCGAACATATTGGGTGTGGGAGAGGAGATCATTAGCACCCGCTGAATGCCGTCGAGTGCCGCATCGAGCGTATCGGGTTTGCCCATGTCCCCCTCCACCAGCTCCACTTCGGCGAGCCGATCGAGTCCAATGTCCGAGGCTTTGGCGAGGTTTCGTACCAGGGCTCTAACGTGCTGCCCTTCGCGCACGAACTCGTCGATCGTCATACGACCGTTCTGACCTGTACCTCCAGTTATCAACAACATCTGGTTTCCTTTTGTGGCTTAGCGAATGGGATCCTTGCTTCCCTTCACTCTCCTATGACGTTTCGGCCGACCTAAAGGATTCGGGATTTTTGGCTCACCGCGCAGTTTGAGAATGGCGTGAAAAATGGCTAGCTGAGCGCTAGGCCCGCAGACGTCTTTGCCGTCCTTTGGATTGAATCCCGGTCATAGGGTGCGGCGTTCTCTGGTGTCAGTTGAAGTCTCGACACCAAGGCAACGGACGGTTCTGGCAAAGAACAGGAACTTTGTTTCCTTCAAAATGTTCGTTAGGCAAGGAGATCAACCACGACCCCGGTTCGGTTTCCCCGACCCGCCGCCAAACGTCGTCTCACAGCGCCGCGGCGGGTCACTTTCTATTTTTCGCCAGGAACAAATCTTGAAAAGCGGAGTTCGAGGGCTTGCGAGATGCCGGGGGCGCCGGACCTCGCGGCTGCGTCGGCCATTCCCATTGACTACGCAGCCAGGCCCGTCGCGTGGGGTGCGACGGGCCAAACGGACCTTGCCGCGGTAGGGTGGTCGCTTTATGCCAATATCTTCGCATAGGCAGCGGCATCAACGAACGCTTGCCGTGCAACATCCACGCTCGTTGTGACGCGCAGTGGGAGAAGGCAGCCCCGTTTTGCGGCCCAATAGCAGAGCTTCCCGTTCGGGCCACTGGTGATTAAGGAACTCGAGCGCAGCTTTCGATGAAGGATGTGGAGGAGACCATGAACGATGATTTCAATAGACCGACGCGTGACCCTAGACCTGCTTCACCTATCCGTACCTAGGCGCCCTGGATAGTTATCTTGGCTGTAGTTGTGATCACCGCACTGGCGTGGAGCTTTTGGCCTTGCACGGAGACTACCTCGATACAGCCGCCAACAACCGCAACACCGCCTGCGACGGCGCCTGCTCAGCGGTAAGAGAAACATGCAAGCAAAGACGGATTTTACATTGCCGTAGTGACTTGTCGGCACGAGCGGGAAGTAGCAAATCGAGTCCGTCCACGGGGCCATGGACGAGGCCCTGAAGATCGACGCCCGACGTGACGGCGTTATTGCCTGGGTGAAGGCAGCACCTACCTGCGCGAATACATTCCCCCAAAAGTCTTGTTTTGGATGGGGGAGCTACCTCTCGGAAAACTGTAAGAATAAGCAAACGTTTAAAGGGCAGCAGGAACATAAGCCTCTGGCCCGCCGTTTGAAGTGTGCGGCTGTGCTTATCGCACAATGCAAAAGCCGCTAATCCCCGACGTGGCGAACATGACGTGCGTTTTGGAGAATGAGATGACCGAATCGGAAACACATCTTCCCTTCGATGAAGGCGTCCGACGTATATTTCGGTACACGTGGCTGCTGACATTGCAGCCTCAAGACGGCCGTCAGACACGCCAGACCGATCTATGTGGTTGGGACGGCGACATTCCGATCGGCCCTGTTGAGAGAGGGGCTGCACGAAGGGATGTGGCTATGGAATGAGCCAGGGCTCGGCCTCGAACCCCGCCTGCAACCTCCACAGGGATATGAGCGAACCGCTAGCGAAGCTGCGTCGAAGGTTGAAGATTATTATGACAGGCTGATGACCCACATCGAGAGTGATATTGGGGGCGAAAATCATGACCAAAAAAATCGATGAGCTCACTGACCGTGTTCGAGATATAGACGCGAGGTGCTCGGTGCAGGAATTGCTCATTGCCCAACTGCTGGCCCGCGTTGGCATTGTTACCGGCGATCCTCACCTTTTCGTCAACGGCGTCATGCAACTCGTTGGGAACGATTTGAAGGACGCGGCAGCACTAGTTACGAACAAGGAGGACGCTCAGCGCGCGGCTTATGCGCTGGAAAGCTTTGCGAGCTTCGCCACGATGATGCAGCAAGCACTTGAGGTCGTTCCGAAGAATTAAGCCTCTCAAAGGAGCGGCTTCGCTGATCAATCAAGGAAAGATTCAAATGGCAACACCAGCACGATGTCGCCCTTTTCGTCGGCGACCTCAAAGGATAACCCAACTATCGGCTCGCCGTGCGTCGCCATATGCATGACCAATTTGCGTACTGCCATGCGAAGATTTTTCACCGCCTCGATGCCAGGTAGTTCGAAACCCTCGTCGTCTTTTTCGCAGGCGCCAGTGTTACGGATGTGAAAGAAATATCTTGCCATTGTGCTGAAACAGGCTGACCCAGGTTTGTTCCCAAACCGAATTAGCCTTGACGGCTTTGTCGATCTTACGAGACTTTAGCTAAGAGCCATATTCCGCCGCCTTCCGTTTCTGATGATCATCCAGACCGGCGCATCGCGTGCCAATTTGCGTTGCAGTCCGCACTTGTCCAGGTCGCCGCGCGTGCGTTGGCGACCGGATGGAGTGAGCGCGAAGGGGCGGCGGCTCTTGTCGATCCGGCCGATAATCACATGCTCGCGCTCATCACGACGGGCGAAGTCGAAGCCATCATTGAGGCGATCCGAGAGGAGTCCTGATTTTCTTGCGAGCGGTGGGAACATACTAGCAAGCCTGCGGTTCGAACTTTATCGAACCCTTTAGTTCGTTCCGTGGCGTCGCCTCCGCGGTAGCCCGTCACGCGCTCCCTGGGTGACGGGCTTTTATTTTGCCCATCTGCCCCAGTCAGCAGCGCATTTTGGGACCAGACCTTCCTAGGGGCCCTCGTAGTAGGTCGCGTCGTCCTGTAAGAGCTCAGCCTTTGGGAGTGCCTCGTGCCTCCTCGTGCCCGGCAAAACCTCGAACCAGTTGTCAAACGTGGTCATTGTCGAGCCAAGCTGAGCAAGCACCTGCGGATTGCCTTCCATTTTTGCCTTCCCGGCATTCACCTTGTCTGACAGCTTCGCAGTGCCGATCATCACATCCTCGAGTTCGCGGCGGTCGATGGCAATCGTCAGATCGGCGTCGTCAGCTTGATAGCCGGCGATGGTGGTCAGCGTGGCGTTGCTCATCTCGACAACGAACTTCTCGCCATTATCCGGCGTGACAAGATTGATCTTGAAATGCATGCCCTCCGCCTTACGGCTGTCCATCTGGATGCCGAGATAGTTGAGAAAAAGCTCGATGCTGGTGCCGCGCACAAAGTCGGGACTGCCCGCCTTTGCAGCTTCACCACGATGACGCCGTCACGCAGTTCCTTGGCGCCGGCCAAGAAGCTGTTACGGAGACTGGGGCTTTCGAACTGGTAGCCCATCTGCTCGTAGGTGTCGGCGAGCAGATCTTTTGCGTCCTGATTGTCCGGTTCAGCATAGACCAGCTTGTTCAGATTTTCGGTGGCAAGCCGATAGTTGCCCTCGGCATAGAGATCACGGCCTTTCGCCATCACCTTTGGAGGCGCCGCCCATCATTTCCACGTAAAGCGGTGCAGACTCTTTCCGGCGACAGCGGGACCAATGTCGCAGGGTTCAGATCCCCGAATCCGAGGTAGCGCTGAATCACGGCCCGGCTATTGTGCAGGTAGGAGCCGTGATAGCCACGGCGTACCATTGTTCCTGCAGACTCGTGGGTGGCTCGTAGACGTTGTGGATCTGGTTGATAGTGACGCCCGTGTTTGCCAAGTGCAGAACCTGGTTGTTCAAATTCGCATACGCGTTATCCACGCATCACTTCGGCAATCCGCTCTTTTCCCCAACGCGGCCAGCTATGGGATGCGAACATCACATCCGCCTGATTGCCGAACCGGTATAGCGCAACGTTGATGTATTGCGACCAAGCTAGGGCATCCCGCACCGGCGCCCCTCGTAGCGTAAGAACATTGTGCAGGCTTTGACGATGTTTTCCGCCGCCCAGAATGCCTTGAAGTCCGGGAACCAGGTGTTCATCTCCGCTGGCGCCTCGGTGCCTGGCGTGTTTTGAAAAACCATCCTTGCGCCGTCGATGGTCAGTTCCTCAACAGGTTGTTCGATGCTGATGGTGGGGGGCAGGATGCCTTGGACACGGCTCGGATTGTTCCGGTCTTCGAGCGGCAAATCGAATCTGTCCATGAGGCCATAGACGAGGCCCGAGTGATCGCCGACCTACACGATGATGCTGTTGCCTGGGGTCGCGAAGGCAGCACTTACCTGCGCGAATACGGTCCGCCAAAAATCCTATCTTGGATGCGGGAGCTACCTTTTGAAAAACTGTAAGAAATTGTCTGGCAACGGGAGGATCCGTCCGGTTGGAACGTCCCCCACGAGGGGCCCACGCACAACTTGATCTTTGTATTAGGCCTCGCTACAATCCTTTCAGAGACACTCACTTCTACCCCGCCGTTCAGGTCGTTCAGGCGGGGTTCTTTTTGAAATATCCATTGGTGTGCCTATTAGATAATAAGCTTATAATTAGGACAGTCTGGATCAAACTCCTAGCCTCACTCTGTCCCCCATCAGCGCACCGTCAGTCGCGCGATTCCCAAATGCGCTGGAACTTTTCCCCATTACCCAGGTTCGATATGCATGTGGCCGGGATGCCACAGGGGTATCGCATAATGATGCCCTGGCCCGTCGCTACTCGCCCCTTTGCGGCGGGCCTACCCGATCATTACCGGGAGAATGCATGCACCAATGAAAAAAGCCCCTATTCTGCGAGAAATAGGGGCTGAGGTGTAAAGCAGCCGGTCGCGGGCACGTCCGGCGGTTGTTAAATACTGTGCAAATATGACAACTTCTATACACAATAACTTGAATTAAAATAGCGCTATCGGCCGCCCCGGCCTGCTGGCGAAGGCCTTTTCCAGGCCCGTTACGTGATCTTCGGTCTGGCCGCGACGGGTTTCGAATGCTTCCTCAGATGAATGTGCGGCTTCCATCATCTTGGGCAGGGCCGCCAGTATCCCAGTATCTGCTTCTCAGCGAAGTAGATGTCCTTGTGGGTCTCATAAAGGAGATCGCTGAGGTTTTAGTTATGCATGTCAGTGTTCATTGTGTTGAGATGACTATGGGTTCCGGTCGCGGTTATATTCTTCGAGGAGGGGGCTTGGCTTCGTGCCAGCCACACCGCCGAACCAAGCTGCAATCAGGCCGAGAACGAGTGCGAGAAAGCCGATCAGAGCGCCTCTGGAAACCACCTCCGTCGTGGTCTGTGCCGCCTCCAAAGCCTGTTGCTTTGCCTGATCGATGGATGCCCTGTAGTTGGACTCGTATTCATCGATCTTCGCGCGCGCCTCGTCGACAGGGATATTTTGCGCCTTTGCCAGAGCGTCGGCGGCACGGGCCTTGGCGTCCTCGACCTTGCTTCGGTCGCCGGTCGCTACGGCTTTCATCGCCGTGACTGCCGCCGTTTGAAGGGCTTGCGGGTCGGTGCCACCGCTGGCCTCGCGGATTTGCCGTTCGATATCGGCCATCGGATCGGTTGCCGCGGCAATCGCAGGCGCTGCGGTGGTCGCCACGGTTGCTGCCGTCTTGCCGACGCCGGCGACCACGCTCGAAAGGCCGCTGAAAGCGCCGCCGACGAGTGCGCCAACCGAGGTCGTCAAGAGGTAGAGTATGACCAGAGTGGTGACAGCCCAGGAGGTGATGCCGTGGAAACCGCCTGTGGACTTACTAGGACGGCCGGAAAGCCGGCTCGCCGCGTAGGCGCCGATAAACGACGCGACGATGCCGGAAACGACAAACCAGAGGCCGCCGACGATGGAGAAACTGGTCGCTGTAGGATTGTCCGATGTGGCAGGGTCGAGAACCGCAGCGCCAATCCCGACGCCGAGAAGATTGAGCAGGAACTGGGCGGCGAGGGCGAGAACGACGCCGGCAAACACCGCACCCCAGGATATCTTGTTGATGGTCGCCGTAAGACGCGGGTCGGCCGGGTTGACCGCATACGGAGTATCACCAGGCAGGCGGGAGATGGATGGTTGGGACATTGTACAAGCCTCCGGAGTTTTTTTACGGATCTGTGAATGCGGTCCCAACTCCCGCTTCATCCGAATGTTCCAGGACATATTTCGCTCCTGCTAGCGGTCACTTTCAGAGACGCCGATGCCGAGCAGGATGAAACGTGGCCTGATCGCGAATGATTCAAAGGTGACACCTCGGAAACACGTAAGTCCGCAAAGTTTGCTGCGACTAGGTCGACCGACATTGACCGGTTCTCCATGTCTGGCACGCGACCTTTTCGGCCAGTTCGCGGCAAACGATCTCGCGAACTACACTCGAATTGGTCGGGGTATGCGGCTATGGGGAACTTGGGGATATTCTGCGTGCACAAGTGCATGCCTTGGGAATTGCCGTCGACTTTATTGGTCTGCCAGCCGTGGGATATCCGGACGTTAACCGTCAAATGAGCCAAGTAAAGATCGGCGTAGTTTGCGGCATCAACGACGGCGATGCGATCAGTTGGTTCCGCTCGAAAGCGCTGGCGGTGGAACAAGTAGCGCCCACCGAGGTTTGTCTCGTCTCAACGACGAACGGGAGCAAAGACGGATGACGATCAGCGAGACTGGTCGCATCCGCGTTCCCCGCGTTTTCAAGGACCAAGTTAGAGGAATGATTGCCATGCAAGACCCGACCACGAAACACCCAAAGCCCCCCTTCGAGAAGCAGAAGCAACCGTTCCCCGGTCTTGCAACCCGGATGAACCCAAAGCCAGATCACGGCGAGATCTCGTATAAGGGTTCCGGTCGCCTGGCGGGTCGCAAAGCTCTCATCACGGGCGCTGATTCCGGCATGGGACGTGCCGCAGCGATCGCCTACGCCCGCGAAGGCGCCGACGTCGCCATCAACTATCTTCCTGACGAGGAACCGGACGCGAAGGAAGTCATCGCGTTGATCGAGAAGGAAGGCCGCAAGGGTGTGGCACTTCCAGGCGACCTCCGCAACGAGGCATTTTGTGAGAAGCTAGTGGAAGACGCCGCGAAGGCCCTGGGCGGTCTCGATATCTTCGTGAGCAATGCTGGCCGCCAGCAGCAGGCCGGAGCGCTTTCTGACATCACCACGGAAGGCTTCGACGCGACGATGAAGACGAATATCTACGCGATGTTCTGGCTGACCAAGGCGGCACTCAAGCATTTGCAGCCGGGCTCGGCCATCATTATCACTACGTCCGAGCAGGCGTACGATCCTTCCGGGGATCTGGTCGATTACGCGATGACCAAAGCTGCCGGCATGAGCTTCACCAAATCCATGGCAAAGCAGCTCGGCCCGAAGGGCATCCGCGTCAATGGCGTGGCACCCGGTCCGATCTGGACACCGCTGCAGGTGGCGGGCGGCGCGACCATGGAGAAGCTCGAACAGTTCGGTGGCAAGACGCCGATGGGTCGTCCCGGCCAACCGGCCGAGCTGGCGTCGATCTACGTCCAGCTTGCAGACCCGACGGCGAGCTATGCGACGGGTCAAGTCTATGGCGCGGCCGGCGGCGGTGGACAGCCTTGACCTCCGCAACGGCAATCGACTCATCCAAAACGAGAACGCGCAGAGGAGATCGACCATGAGGCATTGACCTGGCACGGAAGCGGCGACATTCGATGTGAGGAAGTGGACGATCATTCAGGACGTCGCGACGCGATCATCAAAGTGACGAGCTGCGCCATTTGCGGGTCTGACCTGCATCTCTACGGCGGTCCGGGCATGCATGCCGGCGACGTGATGGGCCATGAAACCATGGGAGAGGTCGTCGAAGTCGGCCGCGGAAATTCCCAGCTTAGGATCGGCGACCGCGTAGTCGTACCGTTTACGATTTCCTGCGGCGAATGCTCCATGTGCCAGCGCAGCCTTTTTTCATTGTGCCAACGGTCGAATCCTTCTGGCGCCAAGCAGGCCGAGCAGATCGGGTATCCGACTGCAGCCTGTTCGGGTATTCCGACATGTACGGCCGCTTCCCAGGTGGACAGGCCCAGTACCTGCGCGTGCCTTTCGCCGACGTCGGACCGATCAAGGTTCGACGGTCTCAGCGACGAGCAGGTCCTGTTCTTGAGCGATATCTTTCCGACCGGTTACATGGCGGCGGAGAATTGCGACATCCGGCTGGGACAAGCTATTGCGGTGTTCGGTTGCGATCCGGTCGGCCTGTTCGCGATAAAGTCCGCCTTCCTTCTCGGCGCAGAACGAGTGATCGCCATCGACACGGTGCAGGAGCGGCTGGCGCTGGCTCAGCAGACGGGCGCCGAGATGCTCGACTACACCGACTAGGCCCGCAGAAGCGGATCGTCGAGATGACCGGCGGAAACGGTCCCGACGCTGTCATCGAAGCCGTCGGAATGGAGAGCCACGGCACGGGCAGGGGCATGCAATCCGTGCAGTCCAAGCTTACCTCAACGGAACGGCCATGCGTTCTAAACCAGGCAATCCTCGCATGCCGTCCGGGCGCGACTGTCTCGCTTCCGGGCGTCTTTATTGGTCCAGCGGTCCCGGTGCCGCTTGGTGCCTTCGTCGGCAAGGGGCTCACGCTGAAGACCAGGCAGACGCACGTGCAGCGCTAACTCGAACCACTGATGAACCTCATCATCGAAGGCAAGATCGACCCGTCCTTCCTGACCACCCATCGCATCGGATTTGAAGCAGGGCCCGCTGCTTACAGGACCTTCCGCGATAAGGAAGATGGCTGCGTGAAAGTCGTAATTCGGCCGAATGGCTGAACTTCGACGGCTGCCTTAAACGGCCTGTAGCCGAGTGAGATTATGGAGGCTATGGGCTCTCAGCTTGAGCTCGAGGACCTGGGACTCGAGTACGAAATCCGCTTCTACACGTCTGGCGAGGATTGCCCGAATCGACTGGATTTGACGGCTGGCTTTCGGAAGGAAGTAGAAGGGCGCTACCTGCGCCTTCGCTAAGTAGGAGTTCTGCCAGAACTGGGTTCTCCTGCATTCAAGTCCAAACATCGCTCTTGCAGATGTCCCACAAGCAGCCCTCCGGCAAAGTTCTCACATTGAGCGGCTGGATCGGCTTGAGCGCGGTCAGGCGCCGTTGATTGAGATTTATCGGGAGACGATTCCCGAAGCCGCGGCCACTGGGGAAGCTTCTTGAGCGCGAGATCATTGGAGTCCGGATCGACAATCAAACCTGAAGCTCTATGCGGCTCTGGCGTCAAACGCGTTCACGCCTGCCTGCCTCGGAGAGCATGACCTCACTCCTCGTAAATAAATACCCCTGCCTCACGAGCCGCAGCGATAAAAGCTTCACGAGCTTCACCGATGGTCGCTCGGCCTTCATGGACTTTGACAAGAACTTGAGCTGCAGCGACATAGGCTTTGCCCTCGACGGTATCTGGCCATTCGTTCAGCAAGAATTCTGCCGCGCGTTCAGTGCTGTTGATCATGACGTAGTGTCCGAGCTTCACGGTTTCGATCGTGACTGGGTGATCCCACAGTTGTCTGACCATGGCGATATTCCTCCGCTCAGAACCGGCAATCGGACGCTTTGTTCCAAGCCCGTAACCCAAACAATACAGCTTCCGACAACTTTGCTCTGCGAGGCCCTTTCGGTGAGCAATCGGGGTCCCAGTTCCAAGTCCTTGAGTGGTCCCCATGAACGGAAATGTGGCAGATCAGTGCCGATTTTCAATACTGACAATCATACAAGGAATATTGTCGGATATCTAAGCAGGAAGACGTCAGATCAAAACCCGCCGCTGCTAAGGAGTTGAGGGTTTCTCCGCAGGCCTTGCAGTGAACAGCGTCCCAATCGTGCCGCGGCCGCCCGCGTCTGTGGCATGGAAAGGGTGACCTTGTGTGGTCAAACGATCGCCTGGGCGATGCGGATGATCATCGTGATAACTCTTCCGTCTCGTGCATCAAGACATGGGCTTTCGAATGCCCGCCGAAACCGCTGGTCACAGAACGGCACCTTTTTGTTGATTTCTGAGGATGTCGCGCGCTCTGGACATCCGCTTGGGAGGAAATGTCGATCGTCGGCGAAAGTTCATCGGGGATCATCCTCTTCTCGACAAGGCGAAAGCCGCCGTCTATCTCTCCACTGACCGCGTTCATGTGCTCCGTGAGGGTATCATGAACTGCCGCAAGGGGGCACAGTCTTTATCCCCGGCGTCTATGTCGGCATGGTCGACAACGATCGGCGCGGCGATGAATAAGGGCTGACGTCGAAGATGGGCCAGACCCACGTCTAAAAGTACACGAGGACCCTAACGGAGAAGTTAGAAGCAGGTGGGATCGATCCGAGATTCGTCATCACCATCCAGCATCCCTTGAAGACCCACCCGATGTACGAGAAGTTCCGCGACAAGGGCCTGAATCCGGTGAACAGGGGCGGCCACTCTCGCCGCGTTTCCCGGCCCTCTAGGAATTATTCAGTATTCGTAGCCGCCTGATCTCCTCAGCGAGCGCCAGCAGGCTCCTCGAAACTGTCAAATTGGATATCTCCTCGATATTTTCGGCGACGCCCGAGATCGCGTGGTCGACAGCCACGTTGATCGGTGCAACCTTGCCCGTCTTCAGGATCAGCTCCCGCAGTGCTCGAGCCATCGACAATCCGCGCTCCAGGAGCCGGCGCTTCTCTGACGGTCCCAGCTTCTCGACTTCGTTCGCGGCCCGGACAAGCTCGGCGATGAAATCAGTCGTCTTCGTCAAGAATTTTGATCTCCGGTTCGGTGCGGACCCTAAGCAATTCACGTTTTCCGGGTACACATTCGAGCTGCGGGTCCCGGGCAGTCGTTCGTCACATCGGGCGAACCGGTACCGTCCGCGAATGCTGCCACTCTATCGACCTGCATCCTCATCCGCAATTTGTGTTCCAAGTGCCCTCAAATCCCTAGTCGTTCGCGGCGCCGGGAGGCGAGATCACGGCGTAGAATTCGAATTCTTCCAAGGTGTAGTGCTGATCCGAACTCAGGATGGCTACTGTGAGGTAGTCGGGATGTCGCCCAAACACGGTCGAAACCTGCACAACCTCCATTTCGTCGCTTTCTATGCGGCGTGCCCAATAATAACCGTCAGGTTGCAGTTCGGTTCTGGCGATGGGCATTGCGCAGGCTCCTAGTGGCGCTAGTTATTTCGATGATTGGCGTCGGGCCCAATACGAGCCGTATCCCATCACTCGTTGATAATCCCTAGTTGATCGAGATCGCGGCGACGGGGTCGGCATCGCCGAGCATTTCCGCCAAGTGCAGCCGTCCCCGCGAAACGCGGCTCTTGATGGTGCCGACTTTGCATCGGCAGGCCACCGCGGCGTCCTCGTACGAAATACCGTTGGCAACGAGAAGGATAGCCTTTCTCTCCCCGGCCGAGAGGCGTCGAAGCGCTGCGTCCACGTCCACCGCGCGCAGCGCCCAATCCTGTCCAGCCAATACCGGCACGTCGTAGGTCACTGCGTCGTCCAGCCCGCCGCAGCTTTCACGAATTCTTCGCCTGTACGCACTGCAATACGCGTTCCGCATGATCGTGAACAGCCATGACTTCATGCAGGAACCTGGTCTGAAGTGGTCGAGGTGACCGAGCGCCCGGAAGATCGCCTCCTGCACAAGATCGTCGGCATCGCTGCTGGACCGCACGAACCGGAAGGCGAATGACCGAAGCGCTGGTATGAGCGTTACAATTTCCTCCTCAATGCTGGTAGAACTCGATAATGCCTGCAACCGCGTAGCTCCCGTTAAAGTGGGCCAATGCCCGATAACGCACGTTGTTCCATGTTCGAAACCGTACATTCATCAATCGGGAGGACCGCATTGATTCAAACATCTAGCATTTGGAAAAATCCGCGTGGTGAAAGCTGGAATGTCCGGTGGCAGGCATTCAGCGTTTGAACACCGGAATCGCCCTGAACGATCGAAGCCGCTTGACTGGCCTCGATCGCCTTAGTGGTGCGATCGCGGTGTCCGTCGGGAACCTTCGCCTCGCGACCGAGTTCGGGTGTGAGGGAGGGCATGAAATGACCGACGTCTGCGAAGAAGCAATCAGGCGGGCAGCGTATGCGATGAGGGAATGCGAGGGTCGGCCAGATGGCCAGCATGGCGCGTCCGGATTCATCCGTCCCGAAGAACATCTGAGGCAGGCGAGGGCGGTCAGGTTAGACCAGCGACGATGTGATGGCCCGAGGGACTGAAACCACCCCTTATCAAGAAGGCCTAATGGAAGATAGGGAAGGCTCGTCTCCCACCAAGAGCCCGCCGCCGTACCGCCCGGCTCGTCCAAAGGCCGAAACGCCAGCAAGTTCCGTTGCCGCAATTTAAAAGGTCGAGGCATTCATGGTGGACGACACGCTCTCCAAATATAGATCGAAACGCGATTTCAAGGTCACTCAGGAGCCGAGCGGCGCTGGCCGCCTTAAGCCTTCCAACCGCCAGCGCTTCGTCATCCAGAAGCATGACGCCACCCGGCTTCACTACGATCTGCGCCTGGAGCTTGACGGAGTCTTCAAGTCTTGGGCGGTAACACGCGGCCCTTCGCTGGATCCGCGAGACAAGCGGCTTGCTGTGGAAGTTGAAGACCATCCGCTGGACTACGGAGACTTCGAGGGAACGATCCCAAAGGGTGAATACGGTGGCGGCACCGTAATGCTCTGGGACCGTGGCTACTGGGAACCCGAAGGCAAGAAGACACCCCAGCAGGCTCTCGAGAAAGGCGACTTCAAGTTCACGCTCGAGGGAGTACGCCTTCATGGCAGCTTCGTCCTTGTCCGCATGAAGAATGATCGCGACGTCGGCGAGCGTAGGAATTGGTTACTCATCAAGCATAGGGACGAGTTTGCCGTCGATGGAAACGGTGCCGCGGTTCTCGGCGACGCCACGTCGGTGGCGTCCGGGCGCACGATGGAGGACATCGCCGCTGGAAAGGGCCGCAACCCAAAGCCCTTTATGGCATCCGGCGGCGCCGTCGAAGCGGACGCCGTCTGGGACAGCAGCACGGGTCTTGCCTCGCATCGACGGAAAGTCGGAAAAGAGAAAGACGAAAAACCTTCGCGCACGAAACCGAAGGCGCCGAGCAACCTCCCTGACTTCGTACCTCCGCAGTTGTGCGAGAGCCGCGAACGGCCACCATCCGGGGCCGGCTGGATTCATGAGATCAAGTTCGACGGGTATCGCATCCAGATGCGGGTGTCGGACGGCAAGGTCTCCCTCAAGACCCGGAAGGGGCTCGATTGGACCGCACGATATCAAGCCATCGAGGAGGCGGTCTCCGCGCTCCCGGACGTCATCATCGACGGTGAGATATGTGCCCTCGATGAACACGGCGCACCGGACTTCGCCGCTCTGCAGGCAGCGCTTTCCGAAGGGAAGACGTCCGACCTCGTCTACTTCGCCTTCGATCTCCTGTTCGAAGGCGATATCGATTGGCGAGGCAAGCCTCTAGTGGATCGAAAGGCCCGGCTCCAGGCAGTTCTCAAGGAGGCGGGAAAGAATGAGCGCCTTCGATTTGTCGATCACTTTGACACAGGTGGCGACGCCGTGCTCAAGTCTGCGTGCAGACTCTCGCTTGAAGGGATCGTTTCCAAGAGGGCGGATGCGCCGTACCAGTCGGGCAGGACCGATAGCTGGGCGAAGTCCAAATGCAGGGCCGGGCACGAGGTCGTCATCGGAGGCTGGGCGACGACCAACGGCAAGTTTCGTTCTCTACTGGTAGGGGTGAACCGTGGAGATAGCTTTGTCTATGTCGGACGTGTGGGGACGGGGTATTCCGCAAGCAAGGTCGAGACGCTTCTGCCCCGTCTTCGAGCCATGAAATCGAACCTTTCGCCTTTCACCGGTATCGGCGCGCCAAAGAAAGGTAGCGACATCTTCTGGGTCGAGCCCGAGCTTGTGGCGGAAATCGAGTTTGCAGGATGGACTGCCGATGGCCAGGTTAGACAGGCTGCCTTCAAGGGTTTGCGGGAAGACAAGCCCGCAGGCGAGGTCCAGGCGGAAATGCCGGCTGCACCGGAAAACGTCCAAGTGCCTGAGCCTGAGAAGGAAGTCCCAAAGGCCAGCCGTCGCAAATCGTCCGCGAAGGCAAATGTCATGGGCGTCCTCATATCCCACCCCGACAAGACGCTATGGCCGGACGCAGGCGATGCCAAGCCTGTGACGAAGCTCGACCTTGCGATTTACTTCGAAGCCGTCGGTCCGTGGATGCTTTCGCATCTCAAAGGCCGACCTTGCTCTATTATTCGCGCGCCGGATGGTCTTGGAGGCGAGCAGTTCTTCCAGCGTCACGCCGGACTTGGGACCTCGAACCTTCTGGAGCTGGTGACGGTCTTCGGCGACCGCAAGCCGTACCTTCAAATCGACCGTATAGAAGGGCTCGCGGCGGTCGCCCAAATATCGGGGCTGGAGCTTCATCCTTGGAACTGCGAGCCGGACCAGCCCGAGATGCCGGGTCGGCTCGTATTCGACCTCGACCCCGGAACCAACGTCCCCTTTTCCGTCGTCGTGGAAGCCGCGAAGGAAATGCGGGATCGTCTCGATGCTCTTGGACTGGTTAGCTTTTGCAAGACGACCGGAGGCAAGGGCCTTCATGTCGTGACACCATTGGTCGTGGACAAGAAGAGCAAAATGACATGGCCTGTCGCAAAGTCGTTTGCGCACGATGTCTGTCTGCAGATGTCGAGGGACGCCCCCGACCAATATCTGGTCAATATGGCCAAGAAGCTCCGTAACGGCCGCATCTTTCTTGACTACCTGCGAAACGACAGAATGGCCACGGCTGTTGCTCCGTTGTCGCCTCGAGCCCGTCCAGGCGCCACAGTGTCGATGCCGCTTACCTGGCCGCAAGTGAAGGCAGATCTCGATCCCAATCGCTTCACCGTCAGAACAGTGCCGGCTCTTCTTGAGAAGACCGACGCCTGGAAGGACTATCTCGATAGCGAGCGTTCGCTTGAAAAGGCGATCGAACTTTTGGCCAAGTCCTCGAAACGGTCAGCCGCTTAGGGATAGCCAATGGCGAAGAGTTCCGACGCTCAGGAGTTTGGATTGCCACTCGACCTGGAGCCGATGGAGGCAAAATCCGCCGACGAGCTCCCCAACGAGGAGGGCTGGCAATTCGAGCCAAAATGGGACGGATTTCGATGCCTGGCCTTTAAGGAGGGCGACGTCGTCGATATCAGAGCGAAGTCGGGAAAGCCGCTCGGTCGCTACTTTCCAGAGATCCTGTCTTTGCTGAGAGGTCTGCCACTCGAAAGGTTCGTCGTCGACGGGGAACTGGTGATCGAACTCGAGGGCAGGCTCTCATTCGAGGCCATGCAGATGCGGCTGCATCCTGCCGAGAGCCGAATTCGCAAACTCTCCGCGTCGACACCCGCCAAGCTTGTCCTGTTCGACTTCCTTTTGTCGCCGGATGGGACCTCGTACGTCGACGAACTATTGGCTAACCGGCGCCCTTCTTTGGAAAGGGTCATGAACCCACATCTGAAACCGGCAGAACTCGTCCTGTCGCCCTTCACGACTGACATCGAACAAGCCCGCCGGTGGCTGTTGGAGGCTGGCAACGGCGGGACGGATGGCGTGGTCTGCAAGCGCCTCGACGGGAAGTATGAAGTCGGAACTCGAGCCATGGTGAAGGTTAAGCGTCTGCGGACGGCCGACTGCGTGGTCGGCGGTTTTCGTTATTCAACCAAGTCCAAAGAGGTCGGATCCCTTCTCTTGGGGCTATACAACGAAGAGGGCGAGCTGGATCACGTGGGCTTCACCTCGACCATTTCGGACGCCGAACGCAAAGTGCTCACGAGGAAGCTTGAAGCCCTGCGCGGGCCCCCAGGATTTACAGGCAAGGCGCCGGGCGGTCCTAGCCGATGGAGTACCGAACGGACGGGTGAGTGGGAGCCATTAAAGCTTGAACTCGTCGTCGAAGTCAGGTTCGACCATGTGACCGGGCATCGATTTCGGCATGGCACCATGCTGATGCGTTGGCGGCCCGATAAGAAGCCGTCGCAGTGCAGGTTCGACCAAATTGAGCAGGCCGTCCCTAGAGATCCGACATCCTAAGGTTCGCTTCCGTCTCGCGCAATTCGCCAGGACGGCGCGGACGCCTGTTCCGCCCGCAGCAGTACCGACGTCGCTCGCACCTTGAAGACCGCCGATAGTTACATTAGCTGGGCGGTCGCAATAGTGTTGTCGTCTTTCTCGCCTCATCGTTGGCATCTCGGCGGCGGCAGAAGCGAGGAGGGTACGGCGGTCCATCATATTCTCCTCGTTGAAACTGCCCGTTAACCTTCGCTCGTACCGAATGTTCCGCGATGGGGAACATTCTCTGCGTCGCTTCAGATTTGAAAGCCCGGCTGATTTAACCGGCCCGTGCTATGCTCGTTCCTAGACGCGATGGAATGCCTTACTCTGGCTCTGGCCGGAGTGGGACTGCGACTGTGATTGGCGGTCGTCGACCCTCGACTTCAGTCTTGCGAACGGTGTCGTTGCCTGCCATGGCAGGCATACCCATGTCGCTCGGGAAGGTCTTCGTCGGCGCCAGGCGACGCCCATGTATTGTCAATTTTGATCGCCAAGCTTTCCGGTCCCACGCCGAGTTAAACCAGTGTGGGTCTGATGGGTGGCAACCGTGGGCCCTAAGCCGGTAAAACCAAATGTTTCCGAACGGAACGTCCCAATCCGCGTATCTAGAATTGCGGCTGCTAGTGGCTGATAAACGCGTCGCCCGGAGCGTGTGATATCGGCGGATAAGAGACCGTTTTCGCAAGCCCGATCATTGTCCCAACCAGGATGATTGACGATTGGATATAGGCACAATCCCTCAAGTGGCACACCAGATTGCATTGCTATTGCGGCCTGCCCTGCTACGTATTCGAACCACGACGCGCGTCGTTCGTCCTCGATACCTGTCTCGGCTATTAGTATCGGCTTGCCGTATCGCGCGAAGGTTTCGACCAGAATTCTGCTGAGGGGTTTGTAGAGTGGGTGACCAATATCAATCGGCCGTTCTCCATGGATCCACTGGTTGTTGAAATAATAATTCACGCCAAGGATGTCGAGATAGCGCTCGCTTCCTCCGATCTGGGGCCACATCCGGCCCGCAATCAGGTCCCAGGCTTGAAACTGCGACTGGAGGTGTCCTTCCGCAGCGCGCCGATGTTCGGGACGCGAAGGATCAGCAATGACATTTATGACGGGTTCGCAATGAACAAAGCGCGCACGAGCGTCCACAGAAGTGATAGCCTCCATAGCAGCGATCGCGGCACGGGCAAGCTGCACTTTGAGCTCAAAACCTCGACCGTTGGCAAAAGGATTCAAATAACCCGCGTCGCCGCCGCCCCAGGAGAAAAACGAGATCTCGTTGACAGGGCAATAAAAGGGAATGTCATCGCACTCCTCGCGCACCATTCGAGCGCATGCAGACGCGAAACGGGCGAAGCGATCGACAAAGCGTGACGACCAGATGTCTAGTCCGTCCGGCCAGCCATAATGCAGCAGGTCCCAGATGACCTGCGTTGCCGTATTTGCGGCTGCTCGGATCATCGGCCGAGCGCTCGACCAGTCAAAGTCACCGGACTTCTCGATCAAGTGCCATCGGAAACCATCCCGCACGGTGCGGATTCCAAAACTTTGAAGCTGGCGGTAATCCTCCTCGGCATAACGATCGTGGCCGATAGCGGCTATCATGTCGAGACGACGGCCTTGGGTCTCTTCCTCGTTCGACCTTAGCTGATGGGTCGAACATTCGAAACCGCCTTGCAGGAAGGATTGGAACAGGCCGGTGGGCCCGGATGCCCTGTGTTCGCGAAGGACACTATCTAGCAACTGCTCCCATTGTGGTAACACCGCGTCAACGCAATAGCTCGTTTCGACCTTCCCCCGCAACGAGGCGCCAAGTGCCCGCCGACGCGAAGGGGATTCGATCAGCGAGCGCATCTGCTCGGCGACGATAGCAGGATTTCCAAAGGGAACGAACAACCCAGATACCCCGTCAGCGATTTGCTCCATCGCGCCGTTGTCGGCCGTGGCGATCACGGGCAGGCCGGCTGCACCAGCCTCTGCTATGACATGTGGCATGCCTTCGCCGCGCGAAAGCCACGCAAAGATGTCGAATGCCGCCATCAGCGCGGGGATATCCTTCCTGTCGCCGAGGAACTGTAGCACGTCACTAATTCCTCGTCGGGCGGCAAGGCTTTTCAGCTTGACCGCATAGTCCGGCAGGAATGAATCGTGTCCACCGACAATCACGAAACGAGCGTGTTGCGTGGTGGCTTTCACCATTGCGGCTGCTTCGATAAAGTCTTCGACATTCTTCTTGGGATCGAGCCGGCCGACCCAACCAATTAGAATCTCGTCTTCGGCGATACCGAGGCTTGCGCGGGTGGGGCCCCGCTGTAGAGTATCGTACGCCGATAGATCGACCATCGACGGGATCTCCAGGGCATGATGCTCGCGCCCCGGCATCCGTGATGCAGCAGCGTCGCGAATTGAACGGCATACTCCGATGTAGCGTGTTGTAAAATGCTTGGGGCCCGCCAGCGCTTCGGAGACCAGCCCGCCATGTTCGATGAGGGGCGGGCGAAGGTGGAGGCGCTCCAGAGCGGGATAGATATCCGCGACGTTCTGGCAGGAGATGACCACATCATAGCCGGGGATTTTGGAGGCAAGATAGCGAACCGTATCGTCGAATGAGAGTTCATAAGGTAGTGTATCAACGTCGATCCCGAGGGAACTGAGCTGCTCGTGCGTCTGATCCGGCATGCCGGGCCTCCTGAAGCAGGCGACAACATCGATACGATAGCGCCGACGGTCCAGGTTTTTGGCGAGTAGCCGCACCTCGGTTTCTTCTCCCCCGACGACTAGCCAGGCGAAGACGAAAAGGATTCGGATAGGTGTTGGTTCAACAGTCATTCGCCGACCTTGAATACGACCTGCAGAAACTCCGGCCGTTTCTCGACCAGATCGACTAGGAAAGCGGGAGCCTCGTTCAACGGGACGACGTGGGTGATCATGTGCTCCCGGATCGTTCTACCTTCTGAGCAAAGGAGGTCTACAGTGGCGTGGGCAAGTCGGCGGCGGTCCCAGAGGGGCGCCAGTCCTCGTGGGACACGGTTGATCTGCGCGCAGCGGATACTAAGGCCATTGTGATGAAATTCCTCGCCGAGCCGTAATGCATCGGCGCCACCCTGATAGAAGGCAAGGTCGATCGCCGTGCCCTGCGGACGCAAGGCCTTGAGCGCTGTGTGCAGGCTACCTGCATGGGCCCGTGTCTGGAATACGAGGTCCGCACCGCGACCCATCGTGCCGTCGTGCCAGCAAGCCTTGGCATGCTGCCAGGCCTGCTCCTCCGTCATCGCGGTGAACCCCATGGCGTCCGCCTTGCTGCGTCGGAAATCCGAGGGGTCGGTGATCACGACCTCCGACGCGCCGAGCGATCGGGAAAAGAGGGCGGTCATCAGTCCCACGGTGCCGGCCCCGATGACAATCACCGGCCGGCCGGCAACGCCCACGCCTAGCGTAGCGACATTTGTCCCGAACGCTTCCGCATCGGCATGCAGTATCCCGTTGGCGGCGATTGGCCCCATCTGGGCGACGAAGACGCCAAGCAGCGGGTCAAGCTCCGGCGGTAAATCGACAAGCAGATCGTGGAACGGGTCCGCTGTGTGACCGGTCTTATGCGCGTAGGTCGTGGCAAGCACTGCCCCATTTGAGAAACCCTGCGCCCTTGACTCCGAGACTTCTGCGACCTCCATGTAGCCAAGGAATGGAACGGGATAGTGTAAGTCGGGCTCGTTATCGATGAACACGCCACGCCCGCCATCGAAGCGGGATCGAAAATAAGGATTAGTGTTCTTCATGAATGTCAGCTCGGTTCCGGCGGATAAGCCAGTATACAGCGTGTCAAGCCGCACCTGACCCTCCGCTGGTGGACCTTCCTCATATTCGAAGAAACCGGCCCGGCCCGGGGCCTCGATGCCGAGGGAGCGAACCCGGCGATGGCCAACCGCAAGCCCTTGAACCGCTTCCGGCCGAGGCTGCATCAGCAAGGGCTCTAGTTCCCGCCGGCTTATCTCTGGCCGGGCGAGGTGTACGGGTTGACCACTGCGAGCGGAAGATACCACCGCCAAGGCAAGCCGGTGCGTGGCAAGTGCATCGTCATAGGGGCAACGGATTCGATTTTCTTTACCGCGCACGGCGTCGATAAAATCGCGGTCTTCACGCCACACCGGGTCCCCGTCAGCACGACGCACAGGCCGGCCCCTTCCGACATCAACCATAAGCTCACGGTCGGTCAGCTCGATGGCAAGCTGATCAGCAAAGATGTGCAGCCCGACGCGGTGGCTCCAGCCAAGAAGGCACGTCGACGCGAAATTGGCGACCACTCCTGCTTCAAAGGTGAGGCTTGCGGTCGTAACGGTCGGCACGTCGAGTCCGGGAAAACCTTGTCTGTCCTTGTACCCCGAGCGCCCGTAAACATCGGTTACTTCACCGACCAGGAACCGCGCGAGATCGAGAAGATGCGTCGTCTGCTCCACCATCTGGCCGCCGGATTTGTCCTCTTTCCACCACCATCGGGGGGGCGGTGTCGAGTCCAGCCAATATCCGGACAGCAGTTGTGCAGGATTGGCCGCCAACAGGCCCCGCACCTCGTCGACGATATCGAGATAACGCCAATGATAGCCGACACCCGTGATGAGGTTCCTATTCGATATGGCTGCAGAGATTTCTTCAGCTAATGAAAGGTCCAGCGATACGGGCTTTTCAACGAAAAAAGGAATTCTGCGCTCTATAAGGTCACGCTCAGGCTCGCCATGGGCAAACGGCGGGATGCAGATGTAGACAGCATCAAGCCTTTGCGTGTCCAGCATTTCGCGATGATGGCTGAATGATCTGGCGCCGAAGCGCATCGCCGCTTCGTCGGCTCGGCCACGATCGGGGTCGGCGAATCCTACAAGTTCGACATCGTCGAAGCAGGTCAGAATGTCCAGGTGCCGGTGCGCGATACCTCCGACGCCGATGAAGCCCAGCCGTGTTTTTTCCATGGGATTGTCCTCTCGCATTTGATCTGCCGGATGGATCAGGAATCGCTCGTAGACGGCTCCGGTCTCTGCTGCCATTCGATGGACGGAAAAGTCGCGCTCGAAACGTTCGAGGCCGGCCTTGCCTATAGCCGCCAGACGCTCCGGATTCCCAAGCGCCCGATTGACGACTGTGGCCAGCGACATTGAGACTCCTGGTTCGGCGAAATAGGGATGATCTTCACCCAGGGCCTCTACCGTCCCGCCGATCCGTGTTGCAATCACCGGAATAGCGAGCGACATGGCCTCCAGAACCACCAGCGGAAGCCCTTCGAAGCGCGATGGAAGAATGAAAAGATCAGCGATCGCCATGATATCGGCGACATCGGATCTGTGTCCCAGAAAGTGGGTATAAGAGCCTACTCCCAATTCACTCGCAAGGGCTTTGACCGGTTCTTCCTCCGGGCCGGATCCGATGAAAAGCACGGCAACAGAAGGATAAACTTTTAAAATGCCCGGCAGGGCATGCACCAGCGACGCCTGATCTTTCTGTTTCGTGAAGCGTGCGACGGTCAGCAGGACAATTCGGCCGGCC
Source organism: Rhizobium sp. BK313 (assembly GCF_014193655.1). GTDB lineage: Bacteria > Pseudomonadota > Alphaproteobacteria > Rhizobiales > Rhizobiaceae > Rhizobium. The sequence continues at coordinate 1,022,911 of NZ_JACHZQ010000001.1, forward strand.
ATTCCCAGTTCCTGCGTCAAAGCGGCTGGCGTCTTCGCAGGCAGAAGCGGAAAGATGCCGTTGCGCACGACCGTCAAACGCGACGGCGCCACATGCGCCTTACGAAAGCTTTTTCGCGAAGCCTCGGAAACGACGATGTGATGCGCCAGTCTTTCAGTTTCACGTCGGTAGTGTTCTTGCTGTTCTGGGTCGGTGAGGAGATAAGGAAGATGCTCGGTGCGGATGATAGGGATGGTGCGAGCGCTTACGCCCGCCGCCAAGTCGTGCCCCTCCCATGCAATTCCTGCGTGGATGTGCAACAGATCGATCTCCGATCTTGACAACCAGTCGTGAAATTCGTCGCTATTTTCAGCCAGCTTCACGCCCATTCCGTAACGTGCGGCACGCGCCAACAATCCCGTACTATCTTGCGAAATCAACGCTATCGTTACATCCCACCGCCCGCTTAAAGCACGCCCTAAAGCGAGCATGTGCTCGCCCATGCCAGAGGGATCGAGGCTATCGGTTGCGAGAAGGACGCGGGGCTTTCTCGTCAAGTTAAGCATCGGCAAGCGCTTTGGTTGTCTCATGGCGCTTTTGCAAGCGGCGGTGCGTCGCCAGTGCCTGACCGACAACTTGGTCCATGTTGTAGTATTTATAGGTGCCAAGCCGCCCAACAAACGTTACGTCGTTTCGCACCTGTCCCAGTGCAGCATATTGCCTATAAAGCGCCTGGTTGTCTGGGCGTGGAATGGGATAATAGGGATCTCCGTCGCCACGCGCGTATTCATAACTAATGCTCGTTTTCGGATGCACCTGTCCGGTCAGATGTTTATATTCCGTAATGCGGGTGTAAGGCACATCCTCGGAGGGGTAGTTGACGACTCCCACCGGAAGCAGTCGTCTGACATCATGCGTCTCGTGGCGGAACTCCAGACTACGATACGGTAAACGTCCGAATCGATAGTCGAAGTATTCGTCAATGGGGCCTGTAAAAATGGTATGATCTGCAAGCCCTTCGCGCTTGATATCGGCAAAATCTGTGCCGACCATGACCGTGATGTTTTCGTGGTCCAGCATTCTTTCGAACATGCGCGTGTAACCGTTTAGAGGCATAGCCTGGAAGCTATCCAGGAAGTACCGGTCGTCCGTACTAGTGCGGGTCGGGACCCGAGCCGTCACCGATCGGTCAAGCTCCGACGGATCAAGCCCCCACTGTTTGCGAGTATAACCTTCAAAAAATGTCCGGTAGAGGTCGGAGCCTACCTGCGATATCACGACGTCGCGCGCTGTCTTCACCGGATCGCATGGCTCGGCACGGTCGGCTAAAAAGCGCGCTGCGGCAGCTTCGTTTGTGAGATCGAGGTCATAGAGCGCGTTCAGCGTCGTGCGATTAATCGGAACGGGAAGGTGCAGGTCGCCGACTTGGGCAAGCACCCGATGTTCATACGGTCGCCACGCCGTAAATTGGGAAAGATAGGCGAAAATATCCTCGCTATTTGTATGGAATATATGAGGCCCATATTTGTGAACAAGTATGCCAGCCTCGTTGTAATGATCATAGGCGTTCCCACCGATATGGGGCCGCCGGTCGCATATGAGAACTGTCTTGCCACTCTCTACGGCCAGGCGCTCGGCCAGAACCGAACCAGCAAATCCCGCCCCTACGATAACATAGTCGTAAGCTTTCGGCGCTGAATGGCACACCGCACGCGCGCCCACCGTCGCCGCGGGAGCGACAGGGCCGGTTGTTTGAAAGGCGGCCTGTCTTACAAGCGTCGACATGCTGCGGAAGGTTGTGTCCCAGGAGGACTGGGCGAGGATCTCGTCTACTTGCGCCAACCACGCGCCATCCGAGCGTGCCATCACAAGCGCGGCATCGCACGCGTCCACAAAAGCCTCGGCGCCCTCGGCCAAGAACACACCTGGTACTTTGCCGTAACCGCGGACGACATCGACGATTTGCGTTGCGACCACTGGACATCCTGCGGCCAGATACTCAGGGGTCTTCGTCGGGCTGATGAACCGCGTGGCCTCGTTCAGCGCGAATGGCATGAGTGCAGCATCCCAGCCCGAGAGATAAGCGGGAAGGTCGGTGTAGGCCTTCTGACCGAGATAATGGATGTTGGAAGCCCGTGGCAATTCATCGAGAGAGATTTTTGTGACTGGTCCTAAAAACACGAAGGACAGGTCAGGTCGGGACGACGCGACCAAGCGGATAAGGTCGAGATCAAGCCTTTCATCAATCACGCCATAATAGCCAAGACGTGGCCGAGGGATCGCTGCTTGATCGGCGGGCTCGCGCAACTGGTCGCGGGCGGCGGCGAAGTGATGGGTATCGACGCTCGACGGAAACAAATGGATATTGTCGTGCTGGTTTCTTTTCGCTTCGTAGAGGCTGGCCCCCCCGGTGAAGACCACGTCGGCATGGGCCATCAGCGCCGTCTCCGTCTTCTTCAGATTCGCCGGCGCGAATTTGAAGTTCGCCAGTTCGTCCATGCAATCATAGATAACTGCAACCGCATCGACATGTGCCGCAAAGGTGAACATCAGCGGCGTATAAAACCACAGGATCGGACGCCTGCCTCCTTGAAGTGCGATCAGCTCGTCAAGCAACTGGCTGAGCGCGGACTCGCGTTCGGATTCGCTCCACCAATGGGGGATGCGCGGCCGGATCGACTTGACCGTTGTGCCTTCAAATGGGTGGATTTCCAGGTAGGCGAGATGGTGGTCTGTCGGTATGAATTCCTCGAAAAAGAAGACTTGGCGCTCTCGTGAAAAGCGCTGCATCAAATGCTGCGGCCTTTGAAGAACAAAGTCCCATCTCAAATGCGAGAAGCAGATTAGAGGCGCGTCGAGGAATACAGTGTGGTCAGACGGTTGCGGGACAGAATTGAGCATATTCGTTGAGCACCTCGTGATAGAAGTGCCTGCGAACTCCAGATCAGCGCAAAAGTTCCCACTGCTGCCAATTATCCGCCTAAGAGCGAGAAATAATGCGCTTCAGTTTCCGGATGGTATGTGGCCACGTCCAGTTTGCCAGGACAACCTCGCGGGGAGCGAACGTCTCATGCCGTGCCAGCATGTCGCGGATTCCCTCATGAAAGTTCTCTGCCGGAGCCATGAGACCCGTTCTTGGTGTAATGTACTGTAGACCACAGCGCAGCTTGCTATTGGCAAGGACCGGTATTCCGGCCAACATATATTCCGTTAGGATAGCAGGAGCGCCATCGTCGACGCCGCAGACGACCCCGATCCGCGCTTGGTTCATAAGCCGGTTCACTTCTTCGAACGGCACTCCCGGTGGATCGATGAAGTCGACATTGATCCTAAGTTCATCGGCTTGCCGGCGCAAAATGTCGATCATCTCGCCGTAGCCGCAGACGCAGATCGTGCGTAAAGAGCGAGGCAGTTTGTTCAGAGCCTCAAACAAAATGTCGTGCCGTTTGTAAGGTTGCGCGGCGGCAACGTAGATAACATCATGGGTCTTAGGCAGGCCCAGTGGCTTGAATGTTAACTCGGAGGCGAATTCGGGCCCGATCGGCATGATCGCGGTGGGGATGGTCGGATGGCGCAAGCGCACTATCTGTGACTGCCACTCGGAGCCTGTAAGAATAAGGTCGAAATGCCGACTTACTTCGAAGGGCACGCGTAAGGCAGGTGCGTCGATCGAATTATAGATCTTAAAACTGTCCTGGCAAGCTAACAGCACGTCTTCACTGACGCCGAGGCCCCACACGCACAAGATCGATGGCGGCCCAAAGGCCGAAAGATGGCCGAGCATGTCATTCGAAGCGTGCGGCGCTGCTGATCCATTCATTCGAAAGGCGCGACGAGTTAGAAACTGGCTAGTACTAGGCTGGTCGAGAGGCGGTTTCTCGCCACGCCAATGTGTCCAAATCTCAGCACAGTCAACAAGCCCGCCACGGACTGCCGCAAGGGGAAGCCGCTCCAGGTAGCCGCCGACGACTTCAACCGCCTGCCTCAAGTGCGGAGCGTGTGGAATGCTTCCACGCTGCCCTGCAAGCCATTGTTCCCGAAATTGGCGCACGGACTGCAAGTCCCCGGCTTCCGATTTCCCATCCTGGAAATCGCTGATGACGACAATGCGCCGCAGCCTGTTGGGCGCTGCCAAATACGATACCATGACGAAAGTCCATGCAGCTCGAGGGACGTCTACTGATTAGGGGGCGGATAACATCCGGCCTCGTACTAGGTTCCATGCGCCCACGGACGGTTGTACGAGGCGAACTATCATTGAGAGTCTGATGCTCTCGAACGATGGACCGCCGCTCGTGGGCGAAGCCATCCTGTCATGAATCGCCACCAGCGAGCGGTCGATGAAGTAGTGATGCCCTCGTGGGAGCCTTCGCCGCTGTCGTTCTTGATCGGCTATCTTCCACCCGGTCAATCTTTATTGTTCAGGAAGATAACGCGCGGATGTCGCCAAAGATCAGTAGCTGGCGGCCAACAATGCGGGTATTGCCGCTGATCAATCAGGCTGCACAGGTCGGATTGTGTCGACTGAGATGTTTCCCTCAAGCACGCCTCTCGCGACGTCGGTGCGGTCACGGTCGATTTCGATCACGGTATAGAGCTTTTCGTCGCGGAAGGCACTGGCATTGGCCGTGGTCACATCATCGGCGGGCGCCGCATCGATTTCCATAAAATCAAGCTCGCGGCTCGCGGCCACGATGCGGGCATCTCCAGTCGTCCGTGCTGCAACGATGACTACTCCATGTCCCGGTGAATTGGCCCAGCGGGGGTCCTCCGGCGCGGCGATCGGTTCCAGGCGATAGATCCTTAGGGGCTCGCCATCCGCGTAAGTGGAGCCCTTCGCAGCCGCGTCTTTTATCTGCGCCTTGCTTTCCATCGAGCGCCCAAACGTATTCGGATTGGTCGCGTTGTTGATATCGTCGATACCTATCTTTGAAACGTTCGACATTCTGATCTCCATTGTCAATAACGATAACGACGCCGATCTCCAACTGTTCCTGAATTCACAAACGCGCGGACCAAGAGGCGAGAACCGCCTGACTAGAAACCAGGGTCGGTGGTCCGGAGAAGGCTATGCATTCTCGCCTGACCATGGCAACGCCGTGGTGGTCGGCGCAGGTGCGAGAGGAAGATACGATGGGCTCACGCCAGCGCCTCCGACGATCGGCCCATTTGGATGACAGGGGTAGCTCCCGTGGTCACAGCCCTCGTGGCACTATCGTACGAAGATTGCGAGAAGGATGATGATCGGCAGGGGAACGCCCAGAAGCCAAAGAAGAATGCCACGACCCATGATGAGATCTCCAGTTCAAACGGTTGTATTCAGCGAGGGAACGCTTTTTTGCAAAAAATGGTTCCGCAATCGCGGCCTGGGCCGGGGGTATCTACGGGAGGGGGCTTTCGCGGCCGTCAGCCTCGCAGGCATTGAGTTCGTCCGCGAGGAGGTCTTGGGCGTCCTTTTTCCCAGCCGGACAAATTCCCTGCCGTTCGAGGCTGCTGGCAGTTCGTCATGGTGTCGATGACCTGCTACGTATCGCCAGCGTCGACCGTCACATGGTATCGCTTCTCGTCCGCCAGTCCGCCACCCCGATCGCAGCCGACCAGAGGATAGTGTTCACCGGGGGATTGGTTCGCATCGGCCAAACGCGGTTGCCACCGGCGGTTTTGTTCTTTGAGCTTCCTCTGTCTAACGCCGAACGCGAGGCAGCGTCAGGAATGTCGCTGCCTCTGCCTGTTTCAGTTACAGTTCGAGGAGGCGGCTGGATTGGCGGCTTTGTCCTGCTTCATGCTGGTGGTGTTTTTCGAGGTGGATTGACCATTGCAGTCACTTGCGTTGCCACCGTCGTTCGATGCGCCAGCACCGCTATTGTTGGTGCCGGTGGCGCCGTTGTTGGAGTCAGACCCGCTAGACGCGCCCGAGTCGCTGGACGAGCCCGAGCCGCTCGATGAGCCCGAGCCGTTACTATTATTACCGGATTGCTGTGCGACAGCCATCGTTGCTAGGCCAAGCGACAGCGAAAGTACTGAGACTGAGAGGATTTTTAGGAACATCGTTATCTCCGTAGGTGCGAGTTACGGCAACCCAACCTTAAAGCTGCGCAGAGGTTCCCGTCCTGATTGGCACTTCCGCAGAAACAGCATGCCTTCAGCTCTCGTTGGCGATGCATTCGGACGACTGGGCGTTAGAGTTTCTCGCTCATCCGCTCCATTCGCGGGCCGCCGCAACCGTGTTCTGGCGGCACGCCCTTCATCGTGGGAACTCCGGGGCGGCTGTTCCAATATCTGCGGCGGCCCGGTCGCTCAGTACTCGCCGAACCAACAGGGCGGCTCAAACACCACGCCCGCTTTTACTCGCTCCGGCTCGTGAGCGTTGTTAACCGACCTTCGACTTCAGCATGTCGAGGTGGTCGATATGCTCGTTGATCTGACCGCGTGCAAGCTTCGTGACGCTCAGGTGTTCGCGGTTCTGTCCTACCCCAAATAGTCCTCTTGGATCGTCAAAAGCTTCTTGTGCCCTTCGAGCTGCGCCGGATGTAAGCCTTCTCGTAGGCCTTGCCAGAGGCACTCTTGAGCTTGTCGAGAGAAGCCTTTCCTTCGGCGTCGAGCATGGCGTCGACTTCGGCTTCCGACGGCGGCTTCAGTGCACCCTCAGCCTTGTCGCTGCTTTCCATCGACCTGTCCTTGAGCGACGAGTGATCCTCGTTCAGTCCGTCGATAACCTCTTCGATACGGAGATCTGTCCTTCAGTCTCCCGAATGTGCTGCTTAAGCTTCGCGGCGACTTCCGGACAGTTCTCGATCCTGGAAAGCTGGGGCTTCATGATCACAGAGCCTGGTTCTCCATCGCGTGTGCGTTCTTTAGCCCAGTTACTAAAACTTCGTGGGTTTCGTTGTCCGACATGGAAATCTCCTCGTGTTCGTGACTTCAAACACAGGCGCTTCCGAATGTTCCGAACTTTGCAGGAACATACGCGTGCGGTCCGAGTTCGCTCCCAATAACTTATCGGAGGAGAAATCATGGAAGATGATCGCGAGGAAGCAGTTAGAAGACTGGCACGCGAAAAATGGGAGCGCCAGGGCCGCCCCGAAGGACAGCACGAGCGTCACTGGCATGAAGCCGCGGCTGAACTGGAAGGCAAGGATCCGGAGCTTCCACAGACCTCGACCCCGGGCGAAGACGGACATGTCGCCGCCACGTCCGGAGGGGACGGGTTCACGGAAGACGGCGAGGCCTCGTCACCAACTGAAGAGCCAACTGCCGTCCCACCAGGGGTCGTTCGAAAGTCCAAACGGTAGCCCGGCCTACACCCGCTATCGTAGGTGTCCTCGCAGATGGAAGCGAGACACAGACCTGGAGGTTGGAAGCTTGGACACAGGAGTACGTCGATGGACGGAACGCGCTGGGCAATGCTCTTTGGAACGGTGACGCTCATCTGCTAGATGGGGGCGGGACTGGTCGCGGTGCTTGGCATGGATGGCTACGCGGGATATAATCGCTTGTTCGCACCGGATCGCGTTGGTCCCGACATTCAGCTCGCCTATTGTTGGGCGCATGCACGGCGCAAGTTCGTCGAGATCACCCACACTGGCTCGGCACCGATTGCGGTCCCGGATCATCACCTCCCAAGTGCCGACGGGTTTGCCGTGCCCGTAACTGCGCCGAGCCCGTCCATCGACGATGGCAGTCCGCTTCTCGCTCTTTCCATAGACGTAGACACCCGCGTAGAAAGGGTTTTTGAGGATGCCGATCACATTGCGATAACGTACTGGCTTCCATACGAAGTTGGTCATGCGCCCTTCATCCGACGGACGCGGGAAGTGAACCTGATCTTTCGTCATCGACAGCAGCACCTGACGCGCACTTCCGAGCTCATGGAAGCGGGCGAATATGGATCGGATCACGTCTTGCAGACGCAGATCGGGGTCCAGCCCAAGCCCGGCCTCACGATGCCAAATGTAGCCGAACGGAACGGAAAGCCGCAATTCGCCACGGCGCGCTTTTGATCTGGCGGCATCAAGCATGCGGGCTCTCAGCACGCCCAATTCAAACTCGCTAATACTGCCCTTCATGCCTAATAGCAGACGGTCGTTGGGGCGGCATGGATTGTAGACACCGTCGTGGTCTATGACGCGGGCTTCAACAAGGCCGCAAAGTTCGAGCAGATGATGCCAATCACGTCCGTTGCGTGCGAGCCGTGATGCATCGAAGCATAGGACGGCACCAACCTTACCGGCACACAGCAGCGCAACGAGACGATCGAAGCCGGGGCGGGCGACCGTTCCGCTGGCAGAGCGCCCGAGGTCGTCGTCGATGGTCTCGATGTCACTGAAGCCGTGGTGTCGCGCAACGTCAGCAAGATCATACTGCCGTCGCTGGCTTTCAAGATTGGTCATGACCTGCGATTGCGAGGACTGCCGTACATACACAACGGCCTTACGAGCGAGAAGCGCCGTCGGCATCAAATCAGTGCCGGTCATCGTTTAGCTCCTCGACGACCAGACCGGCCGCCTGCATCAGCAGGCAAGCCAGAGTTGATACCGCCTTCTTGCGATCCTTGTCGCTCAGTCCGTCGAGCGTCCGGGTTTTGAATATCAGGTCGAGCTGCCGGCCCGACGCCGGCACCAGCGTATCGCGGGATCTCATCATGGTCCTCCTGAGTGATTCTACGTCCACTTCGGAAGAGTGCCGCTATGGTGCCGCCAGAGACCAGCCTGTTCAATTCGACTAGCGCCGCAAGATCGACGCGTGGCGTTCCCATGGTCATGCCGCCGCACACCACAGGATCAATCATCCACCCTGAGATCGCGATGACGACACCTGTCGGCACCAAAACCTTTAGAAACCGGCCTGTCGCTCGTTCTTCGACACGGCAAATAGAAACTCTCTGGCCGAAATACGGATGCCAGCGGTAATAGACCTCGACGTCATCCCCGACATGGGCAGAATGAACGGGGCATTGCCCTCAATCGTAAGAATGCGCTCTTCGCCGGACACGATGCTGGAGCCGAGAATTGGGCGACCATCGCCTCCCTCATTGAGACCTGCATGTGTGGATGGCTCCCGTGATGCAAGAGGCTTATTTGACTGATGCGCGAAAGTCGGCGGCTTGCATGTGTCCGGCCTACATTAAGGCGGCATATCTGGCCGCCGGCCCAGATGAGATCCGCGGACCGGGTCCATAACAAGCTCACGCGCTCTAAGCGCCTACAAGTCTACTGGGTGTCCCGATCTCGTCTAACAACTGTCGCGTCATCTTTCCATTCAGCGCCGTTGCACCACCACCGTCAGGATCCGCCTGATCCTGGCGATAGATACTTATGCCGCTCGATAAGTCTCCTCGCGCGTCATCACCGCCCAAATGATCCTTGCCATTTTGTTTGCCAAGGCAACGGCGGCGAGCTTGATCGGCTTGCGGGCGATAATGCGCCCCAGCCAACTTTGAGCGAAGTTCTGCTTACTCCGCGACCAGCGTATCGTCGACATCGCGCCGATGACTAGGAGACGTCGGATGGTGCGATCACCCATCTTGGTAATACGACCCAACCGCTCTTTGCCACCGCTCGAGTTCTGGCGTGGCACAAGTCCAAGCCAGGCGGCAAAGTCGCGACCCGATCGAAAGCCGCGGATGTCCGGTACTCCAGCCAATATGGCGCTGACGGTGATCGGTCCAATGCCTGGAATACTGAGTAACCTGGCTGATTCAGGCTCTTCGCGGCAATTCTTCCGCATCTGCGCTTCGAGAGCATTGATCCGCGCGTTCAAGGCGACGTACTCATCGACTAGGATGCCTAGCGGCGCTCGAACCGCATCTGGGATCGGCGTTTTCGGATCGGATATCCGCTGGATCAGCGAGCCAACATGTTGAGTACCAGCGGGCGCGATCACACCAAACTCAGCCATGTGACTACGGATCGCATTGATCAGCGAAACACGCTGCCGCGAAAGAAGTTCGTGTGTGCGATGCAGGACGCGAGACGCCTGTTGCGCTAGCGACTTGATCGGAGCTGTGCGAACTGCCGGTCGCGTGACTGCTTCGCAGACGGTTGCAGCGTCTGCTGCGTCGTTCTTTTGCCGCGCGACATAGGGCTTCACGTACGAGGCGGGGATCATTCGGGCGTCATGGCCGAGAGCGCGGATCTCGCGTGCCCAGTGATGCGACGAGGCGCATGCCTCCATTCCGACAACACAAGGCGGCAATTTGGCGAAGAAGCTGAGCACTTCCTCGGCGTAGCTTCTTCTGAAGGACAGGGCGGCCCTTTGCATCCGCCCCTTGAACCTGAAAAACTCGTTTAGCCAGATCGAGCCCAATCGTCGTCACTGCGTTCATGGATGACATCTCCCTGTTAGAGCGATCATCGTGACCGCTCCTTCACTATGGCGCCGGAAGAGGGAGCCATCCACCTCATCAAGCTCAACGCCGTCGACCCACTTGCGTATTTAACGAGCACGCTCACCGCCATCGTCAGTGGCCACAAGCAGAGCGGATAGGAGAACTCCTCCCGTGGAATTACTCGGTGGTGTAATATGCGCTCAAAGGCTTCTATCGACCCATTGCGGACGGTCACGTTTTTAGAGCATTATCAAAGCAGCTTGGGGTAGCTGGTGACAAAATTGCGTAGAAAACTCTTTGGCCGAGGATGGGAGCTCAGCGTCTTTGAGGATGACATTGGCTTGGTTCTCTCGCTCCCGGTCGATTCAGGCTTTTTGACACATAGCTTTGAATTGTACATCAAGAAGCCCGATCTCGAGGCCCTTCAGGGCAGTCAACTGCGGCACAAAATATTGGAATTCATTCTGCATGAGCGCCTTCAATGTCGACTGAATGAAGCAGCCCTTCGGAGCGTTGAAGAAGAAATAGACCCAGTGATCCAGGCAGTTCTGCATGGGAATATAGGCCGTCTTATTGAGGCGGTATCAACCTCTCCGAATTCAGAGCGTATTCGGCATCGATTGAACGGGGCTGGATTAACTCTGGACTGAACGCCAGCAATTGGCGCGAACCGGAAGTGGCGTCGGGAAGCTGTGTCGCCTGTCGGCCCACCTCTGCCAGACCTGAACGTCGCAAATGGAACGGAAAAGCGGCATTCCCGGTAGAGCTGACGTTCCCTTTCAGCGGGACAAATTCTATATTCGGGCGGGGGTCAAACAAATGGACCGCAAGCTTTCCGCAATTCTCGCTGCCGACGTGGTGGGCTATTCCGCCCTGATGGAACGCGATGAGGCGGGCACGTTTGAGCGCCTTCGCGCCGGGCGCAAGGAGCTATTCGAGCCGGAGATCGGCCGCCATCACGGCTCCGTCTTCAAGCTGATGGGCGACGGGATGCTCGCCGAATTCGCCAGTGTCGTGGACGCTGTTGAATGTGCCGTCTCGCTACAGCGCGGGCTGGCCGAACGGAACGCTGCTGTTTCAGAAGATAAGCGGATTCAGGTCAGGATCGGCATCAACCTCGGCGAGTTGATTGTCGATGGCGACGACCGATATGGCGAAGGGGTCAACATTGCTGCGCGACTTGAACAACTGGCGGAGCCCGGGGGCATCTGTGTCTCCGGCAAGGTTGCGCGGGAGGTTGAGAAGAAGCTTCCCTTCGGATTCGAGCCGATGGGCGAACAGAGGGTGAAGAACATTGTCGAACCGGTGCGTGCATTCCGTGTCATCATTGAAGGACAAGTCAGACGCAAACCGCGATTGCCATCGCCGTCAAACTGGGTTTTGGCAGGAGCAGTGGGACTTCCCCTTCTTCTAGCCGTGGTCGGGTCTATCTGGCAGTTTTGGCCGACATCGACGGTGAGCGGCAAGCCCACGGTAGCGGTGTTGCCGTTCGAGAGCTACGGCGACGAGGCGACCGCGCGCCTAGCCAGCGGTCTGACCGAAGATATCATCACTGATCTGGCGCGGTATCCCGAATTTCAGGTAATCGCCAGGAACTCGACTGATCAATACCGGGATAAGCCCACCAGCCTGAGCGTAGTGGGCAAGACACTCGACGCGGCTTTTGTGGTGGAAGGCTCAATCCAACGCGAGGCAGATCAGGTGAGGGTCACAGCACAGCTTCTCGACGTAAAAACAGGAAAACATCTCTGGTCGGAGCGCTGGGACCGGCCGGCCAAGGATCTATTCGCCATCCAGACCGAAATCTCCGAGCAGCTTTCGAATCGCCTTGGGGGTGGCTCAGGCCTGATTCAGGAAGCCGGGCGCTTCACGGCGCACCGAAGGCCGCCTGAGAACCTAAACGCCTATGAGCTCTATCTCCTCGGCACCGAACGGCTGGAACGTGTCACCAGGCCCGATGTCGAAGAGGCTTTGCGGCTGCTCACGCGCGCAGTCGAACTGGATCCAGGGCTTGCTCGCGCTTGGGTCGAGCTGCACCATACTCATGACTGGCTGGCCAACTTCGGAGTCGAGGCTGACAAGAATCGAAGTTTGGCCGCCAGGGCGGCGCGTCGCGCTGTAGAGCTCGATCCGAGCGATGCCGAGGCGCATGCAGTGTATGCCATTAGTCTTGCCGATTCCGATGAGTTTGTGCGCGCCAAGGCGGAATTCGAAACAGCCTTGCGCCTCGGCCCAAACCAGTTCGAAATTTTAACCTTCTATCTCGGATGGGCATCCACACTGGGCGAGCCCGAACGGGGAGCTCAGATGGTTGACCAGGCGATTCGGCTCAATCCGAATTTTCCCATGTGGAGTGTGCGGCCGTTCGCAGTCGCCTATTTCATGGCGGGCCGGTATGGAGAAGCGGTCGGTATGTACAAACGAACCTCTCCAGAAAGTATGTCAGGCGTTCACTGGGCGTTGAAATCGGGCGCACTGGCTGCAGTGGGCCGCACCGAGGACGCAAAAGCTTCGGTGAAGGAAGCTCTTAAACGGTTCCCTGACTTGACAATCCAGGGAATCGTAAGTTCTTCGGGGTGGAGCGATGCCGAACGCCAGCGCATCGTCGAAGCCCTCCGGCTTGCAGAATTTCCAGCCTGCGCGAAGCCCGATATTTTGGCGAAGGCGGAAAAGCCCTTTCACTTGCCGGAGTGTACCTTGCCGTAGTCAGTTTGAACGGTAGACACATGGGTTCCAACGAACGTCTCGAAATGGCTGAAACTCGCATTCTTGGCGAGCTACCAAAGCGACTGCTCCTGGCGCTTTCCGGCTGAGGCGTTCGTCGGGAGTCGGCCCCGAAGCGGACATCGGTCAATTTCACGCCTGTCGTTTCGACGCAACCGTTAGCTGACTGTGAATCAGCATCGAAGGTTGCCCCCTTGTCACTACTGAGTAAGGCCTTGATTTACAGATACGAAATGGAAATCGATTGGGGTCACGATCGGCGCCGATGATGACCCTGCCCGGATCGTGATTTTGCCTGCAAAGTCATGCACTTGCTGCCGTTTGTCCGGGGGTCAAGCTTCGGTGCCGATTCACACGGAGCAGAGCATTCACTCGGTGGTGGGCTACATACCGCGCTGCGTTAGTGGATGCGGTGGTGCACGCGCCATGAGCGCCACCGTACACATCCCAACGATCGCCGCTGAAAACGCAATCCAAAAGCCATCGATGTACGCCAGGACGTTCGCTTCCCGTTGCACGATTGTTGCAAGCAGCCCAACGCCCCGCCTTGCGGAATCCAGTTGAGAAGCGCTTGTTCCCGAACCAGAACCCAGTGCGGTCAATGTGGAACTCAAATCCGACGCTCCATTGGTAACATGCAACCCGAGTAGGTACGAATGCAGCTGTTCGCGCTGCCTAATCCAGGTTGCCATAGTGGTCGTGGCGATTTCAGCGCATATCAGCCGGAGAAGTTGGATATAGGCGGAGAGGGCGATCGCACGAGCAGGGTCAGCGCGGCTCAGTATCATTATGACAGCGGCCAAGAAGGTTAGTTCTTCAGCGACTGTCTGCAGCACAACGATCATCTCGAACTCGGGTATTGCCCAAAGGCTGGTCAGTGAAGTGCCGAGCCACGAGGATAGAGCAAAACATGTGAAACCGGCGATCAGGCTGAGGCGCGGACCAATCGTCCGAACGAGCATCACCGCTCCGACCGTCGCACAAACAAGCAGCAATATGGCATAGGGAGCGGAAAAGTTGCCGATTTGCTCTGGGCGTAAATGGGTTACGGAAATCAGGAAGTTCGGCGCCAGGAACGAGCTTGAAAGACTGGCGACCATAAATGCAAAAATTGCCAGGAAGCTCAAAGCAATATTGCGCGAAAACATCACAGAGAGATGCGCCCAGGGGTCTTTGGCAAGGGACTCATGCGACAAAAAGACCAATGCCAGAAATCCGGACGCGATGAACATTGACACTACGAAACCAGATCGAAACCAATCCAATCGGTTGCCTTGGTCCAGTGCAACGTAGAGCATCGTCAGCGTAACGCCGAAGAGTGCCATGCCACCCCAGTCTGCGCGCCTTAGGAGGTCCCGATTGATCTCCACCGATCTCACGCCAAACCAAAGGAGGATACCGATCATGGGTGCAATGAAAGCATCCTGCCAATACAGCCAGTGCCATCCTATCGTTTGGGTGTAGCTGCCGGCGGTGTAGACGCCGAGGTTCTGTGCGATGGGAATTCTCGCGACGTAGGAAGCAAGCGCCACAATCCAGTATTCGCTGTCGAGGTTCCGAAAAGCCGTCATCAGGGTAGCCGGTACAAAAATACCGAGAAGAACCGCCCTTGCGGCATGCATCAGCAGCAAGACCTCGAAGCTTTGGACAAACGGGATGGTAATGGATATGGCGGCATAGACGAAGGTTGGCACCGTCATCACTCGTTTGACGCCGAACACCGTAACCAGCCAGGCAACGCATGGAGCGACGAGAACCTGTGGGGCCGTCGCGAATGTGCTAAGCCACGAACCTTGGTCGAAACTCAAACCGAAAGCCCCGCGCAGGTCGGTCAAGCCGATACTTGCCGTGCGGACATCGAAAGCGGTCAGGAACGCTGCCATCAACACGGCAATGACCACCAATATCGGCCGGGAGCGGTCGCTTTGGGACGGAAGTTTGGCTAACATAACGTCCTCCTTTGACCCTTATTTCCGGGTGAGGATTCGCGTGACGACGGACATGCCAGGGCGAAGGCGTTCGAAATACGGTTGAGTAGGATCGAGTTCGACGCGGACGCTCAGCCGTTGCGCGACTTTCGTGAAGTTGCCGGACGCGTTATCAGCCGGGAGGAGCGCAAACGTCGAGCCACTCGCAGGTGCGATCCTCGAAACGGTGCCGCGAAGAACCTGTCCGGGAAACATATCGACGGAGACGTCGACGGGTTGCCCTTCTCGCACGTTCGCCAATTGGTTTTCCTTGTAGTTCGCGAGCACGTACACGTGAGGCAGCGGAATGATGGAAATCATGCTCGTTCCAGCCGTCACGTACATACCAAGTTGCACATTGCGCCTTGCAACGACGCCATCGAATGGCGCACGCACGTAGCTGTGGCTGAGTTGGAGGTCGGAAGCGGCAAGTTCAGCTGAGGCCGCGTCGACATCTGCGCTTAGCGTGTCTCGCTGTTTTGCAAGCACGTCGAGCTGAGCCCGCTGAGCAGCGACTGTCGCTTCATTCATTTTGGAATTCGCAAGCGCCCGCGCATGAGCGGCGGTCGCCTTTTCAAGATTTTGGATCGAGCTTGCACGACCGTCGCTCCCAAGCCGGATTTGCCGCTGCAATTCTTGGTTTGTCTCTACCTCATCAGCGATCGAAGCTTGCTGTTGGGCAAGGGCCACATCGATCTGCGCAAGTTGAAAGGCGCGCTGATTTGCGTTGTTCGCGAGCTGCGCGCGTGCGGCTTCGAGTTTTGCTTGAGAGGAGCGCACCGCCACTTCATAGGGGACGTGGTCGATCGAAAATAACACATCTCCGGCTGCCACTTTGGCATAATCGTCGACATACGCTGCTTCGATCGTGCCGCTAACACGAGCACCTATCGTCGACATATCGGCGTACACCGCCGCATCGTCGGTCTTTTGCACAGTTCGGCTGGCGATCCACGAATCCCAGTTTAACGAAGCGCCAGCGACGGCCAGAATTGCAATCAAGATCGCTAACGCCGGAATGATGAGCGACTTGACCGGAACATGTGTGGTCGTGCGTTCTTGAAAGGCTGGCACTAACACCGTCACATTTGTCAGATTGGCAGATTGCTTGGTCGGAGATTTGTTCTGCTTGAACCAGACCATCTTCATCATCAACTCCCGCGGGTCAAAGCCCGTCGTTTTAGGAGGCGTTTCGCGGTCGCATTGTCCATCGATGAACATCGTTCTCGAGGCTCGCTGGTGAGATCCGGTATCGCTGACTGAGAAGCTTCTCCGCGAAGCGTCCATCCAAGGGATGCCTCGGACCACGATCTATAAAACACGAACCGGGAAGATATTTGTGTGAAGACTTGTAATGTCCTGCAAAGACGCCGGAACCGTGATTTCACATCTAGGGAAAAGAGAGATATTTCACGTCATCCCAGACGCAAATATTACCCCGACCGCAGAGGCGTTGATTGGCGATCAGTTTCGTTTGCGAAGCCGGACTGTACACAAGTGCTGCTTGTTGGCGAACATCGCGGCGTTCAAGCCCGCTTAGAACAGCCCCGACATCGCGCACCAGGTGGATTGCTACAGAAATTCCGCCACAGGGCAAAATGATGTCGAAGGAGGATGAGCCGTCGCCGAAACTCACTATTTGGTCTCGGCCCTTCCGCCATCGCAAGAAGAGCCTCGGAAGTGACTGCGGCCTCGACACATCCGCCGGAGAGATAACCGCAGAACGCCCGTCCGCCTCGATCGCTACTAGCGACCCGAGGGACCTTGCTGCCCGCCGCGAATTTCGACATGCGTTGCCAGTGCGGCTGGAACCATTCTTCGGCAAACCGAAGAATTTCGCCCGGATCGTCCGTCGCCGCAGCTCGTATCGGTGTCGGCATGCAAACGTCAGCAATGTGTAACTTCAAAGCAAATCCTCTTCAGGTTTGCGACAGTGGTTTGCCGGGTCATCGCGTCAGGCGGCGTCGGGAAGGCCGCCTATCAGTTTGTCTAGCGTGATCGGATAATGACGTACCCTCACGCCGGTCGCGTTGTAAACAGCGTTGGCGATCGCTGCGGAAACGCCGCAGATGCCAAGTTCACCCACACCCTTGGCTTTCATCGGCGAAGACATCGGATCGGTCTCGTCCATGAAGATCACCTCCTGATGCGGGATGTCGGCGTGGACCGCCACCTCGTAGCCGGCGAGATCGTGGTTCACAAAAAAGCCGCGACGCGTATCGACGACCAGCTCTTCGGACAGCGCAGCACCCGCACCCATGGTCATCGCCCCGATAACCTGGCTGCGTGCCGTGATCGGGTTGAGGATCCGGCCGGCAGCGCAGACCGCGAGCATGCGGCGGATACGGCTCTCGCCGGTGGCGACGTCGACCCCGACCTCGACGAAGTGTGCACCGAATGTCGATTGCTGGTGGGTCTTCGTGAGATCGCCCCACGTCATCGTGTCTTCGCCGATGAGGACCTCCGAACCTGCGGCCTCGGTGAGTGGAACCGATCTGTTGTCGGAGCGAACCGTGCCATTTTCGAAGCTCACGTCGTCGGAGTTGAAACCGAGCTTCTGGGTAATGGCCTCGCGCAGCTTGACGCAGGCTGCGTAGACGCCCGATGTGGAAGAGTTCGCACCAAATTGTCCGCCAGACCCTGCCGAGACCGGGAAGCGCGAATCTCCAAGGCGGACGCCGACCTTGTCGACCGTGACGCCCATCATCTCGGCGGCCGTCTGCGCAATGATGGTGTAGCTACCCGTGCCGATGTCCGTCATATCGGTTTCGACAGTTATGATCCCGTCCTTGTCCAACCGGACCCTCGCTCCAGAGGCAAGCACGAGGTTATTGCGGAAGGCGGCGGAGACGCCGATGCCGATGAGCCAGTTTCCCTCGCGCTTCGATCCCGGTCGACGACGTTCGCTCCAGCCGAAGCGATCCGCCCCGAGTTTCAGGCAGCCGACCAGATCGCGATGCGAGAACGGCCGTTCCGGCTTTTCCGGGTCGACCTGCGTGTCATTGATGATCCTGAACTCAATCGGATCGATGCCGATCTTTTCGGCCATTTCGTCAATGGCAATTTCAAGCGCCATCAGTCCCGGCGCTTCTCCAGGTGCACGCATGTCGTTGCCTTCCGGCAGGTCGAGGGTCGCCAGCCGCATCGCCGTCATGCGGTTGGCTCCGGCATAAAGGAGCCGCGTTTGCGCCACTGCGCCTTCGAGGCGGCTGCCGTGAAGGTCGCCGGACCAGCTTTCATGCGCGATCGCCGTGATCTTGCCGTCTCGCTCTGCCCCTATGCGAATGCGCTGGATTGTGGCTGGCCTATGAGTCGTGTTGTTCATGACGAGAGGGCGGGGTAAGGCCACCTTGACCGGGCGCTCTGCGGCCTTAGCGGCAAAAGCAGCAAGAACGGGGTCGGCGCGCAGGTAAAGCTTGCCCCCGAAGCCCCCGCCGATGAACGGCGACATCAGGTGGATTTTCTCCTTGTCGATAGCAACGGTCGTCGCGAGGTCTGTCCGCCACCAGTCGATCATCTGGCTCGAGGTCCACACCGTCAGTTCATCGCCGTCCCACGCCGCGATCGAAGCATGCGGCTCCATCATCGCATGGGATTGGTCGGGCGTCGCATAGCTCTCATCAAGCGTAACTGGCGCAGCTTTGAAAGCTCCGTCAAAATCTCCGACAGCAGTGTCCGGCTCATCAAATTGCTTTTCGGGTTTAACGGCAGCCCGCATCTCTTGCCTGAGGTCGAAGGCACCTTTCTCCTTCGTGTAGTCAACCTTTATTAGAGCGGCGGCTGAACGGGCCTGCTCGAACGTCTGGGCGACCACGACCGCAATCGCTTGGTGGTAATGCTCGATCTCGTCGCCGCCGAAGAGCTTGGCGTTGTTGAATTTTCCCTTCTTGAGGTCGCCAACGTCAAGTGTGGTCACGACGGCGATCACGCCGGGTGCTTTCTTCGCGGCAGATGCGTCCATCGACTTGATGCGGCCCTTGGCGATCGCAGCGCCAACCGGATAGCCGTAGGCATATGGCATTTTGGGATCATGCCATTCATAGGCATACATCGCCCTGCCGGTTGTCTTGAGCTGGCCGTCTATGCGCGGGATCGGCTGGCCCACGACTTTAAGCTGGTCGATCGGATTGGTTGTTGCTGGCCTATCGAACTGCATGGCTCAACCTCTTGCCTCGGTAATGACAGCGCCAAGCGTGCGCTCGACGAGGTCCACCTTGAAACGGTTCTGTTCGGTCGGATGGGCATCCGCCATAAGGATATTTGTGGTAGCCCGCGCCCCTTTCGGCAGCTCCGCTTCGGCTTTCTCGACGCGCCAGGGCTTGTGGGCAACTCCGCCGACAGCGACGCGTCCCGTCCCATCGGGTTGAATGACTGCACCGATCGAAATCAGGGCGAAAGCGTAGGAGGCGCGGTCTCGAACCTTGCGGTAAATTTGCTTGCCTCCGATCGGCGGCGGCAGCGTAACGGCCGTGATTAACTCGCCGGGCTCAAGTACCGTCTCGATGTGGGGCGTATCCCCAGGCAGGCGGTGGAAGTCGGCGATCGGAATGGAACGGGTGTGACCGCTCTCGTTCACAGTCTCGACGTCAGCGTCCAAAGCGCGCATGGCGATTGCCATGTCGCTCGGATACGTAGCGATGCAGGCATCGCTGGTCCCTATGACTGCGAGCGAGCGTGTCGCACCACCGATCGCCGAACAGCCGCTGCCGGGTTGGCGCTTGTTGCACGGCTGGTTCGTATCGTAAAAATACGGACAGCGCGTTCGCTGCAGGAGGTTGCCTGCCGTCGTCGCTTTGTTGCGCAACTGCCCGGACGCTCCAGCCAGGATTGCTCGGGACAGAAGTCCGTAATCACGACGGACCGTTCGGTCGGCGGCAAGGTCCGTGTTGCGCACAAGTGCTCCGACGCGCAGCCCGCCTTGGTTCGTGAGTTCGATTTTGTCGAGGCCAAGGCCGTTCACATCGATCAGATGCGTCGGCGTCTCGATCTGGAGTTTCATCAGGTCGAGAAGGTTGGTGCCACCGGCGATGAACTTGGCGTTCGGGTTACTGGCGGCGGCTTTAGCTGCGGCCGCGGCGGATTTTGCGCGTTCGTAGGTGAAGGTTTTCATGCTTTCGTCCCCCCGACTTCGACAATGGCATCGACGATGTTGGAGTAAGCGCCGCAGCGACAGATATTGCCGCTCATACGCTCCCGGATTTCGACCGCTGTGGCCGTCCCCTGCGCTGTCAGATCGCCTGTAACGTGGCTCGGGATGTTTGCCTTGATTTCCTCGAGCACAGCCACGGAGGAACAGATCTGGCCGGGCGTACAGTACCCGCACTGGAACCCGTCATGCTTGACGAAGGCTGCCTGCATTGGGTGAAGGTCACCGGGCTTGCCGAGACCCTCGATCGTGGTGATCTCGTTGCCCTGGCGCATGATCGCGAGCGTCAGGCAAGAGTTGAGGCGACGGCCGTCGACGATGACGGTGCAAGCGCCGCATTGTCCGTGGTCGCATCCCTTCTTTGTGCCCGTCAGATGAAGATGCTCGCGCAATGCCTCGAGCAGCGTCGTCCTGTTGTCGATGTCGAGGTCTCGGTTTTGGCCATTGACCGTAAACGAGACCTTCGATGTGTAAGCCGCTTCATCCTCCGCTGACTGGGCCGCCACTCCTCCGGCGACCCCGGTGACCGCGACGGCAGCGGCCGAGGAAATCAGCAAGTCACGGCGAGAAATGTCGAGCTGGATGGGGCTTTGCATGTCCGACTCCACTTCTAACTTCGAGACCGCCAATGCTGGAGGTCTGCAATTCGTCAAAAAGCTCATTTTGAGCATGGCTTATTTGAACGATAAGCGTCGTTGGGGCGCTCGCCATTCTGTTGCGCGCAATCTAGGCCAGCTCATTGGTTCGTCGAATTCCCGCTGTCCCAGTCCCTATCAATCGTGCCTTCGTGCGCGTTGTGAAAGTACTGGCTTGCAACCAGCCATCCCTTGACAGGCCGCAAAGGTAGCAAACAAGTCACAAGCATGAGCGGCATGCTCGTGACCAAATGTACCCAAAGCGCTGGCTCAAACTTGGTTTGAAACCAGACTGCGAAAATCATGCACGGAACGCACCCAAACATCATAATGAAAAATGCAGGTCCATCGGCGGGGTCTGCAAAGGAATAGTCCAGATCACAGACTTCACACTTCCTCCGCAGCGTAAGAAATCCCTGAAAGAGATGGCCTTGTCCGCAGCGGGGGCATAGCCCCTGCAAACCTGTATGGATTGGCGAGAGTGGGGGCCATTCAAGTTCTGTGAACATTGCACACTTGCTCCAAAGAAAGGCGCTCAAGCAAGTGCGAGAGCAGCCCGGGTTCGCTGGTGATAACTCGGACAGGCATCCGGCGAAAGTAAAGTGGTGTGCAATGGTGTTTAGTACTGTAAAAGCCCGGCATGACCGCCAGTGAGCGTAAACTTTACCTGGTACGATAATAGATCCGGCGTTCGGGCAACGGATGCGAATGCGCACCACTTTCCGCTGCCAACCTCATCAACCAACGACACCGTTACTCCTTTTCACATCCTTTAACTCGAAATCCTTGTTCACTTTCGCTTCAATGCCGTTCCAAGAGCTTGGTTTGTAGGCAGCGAAACATCGACGCTCGGAAAAGCGCGATAGTGTTTGAACACTGAGATCCGAGAGGACGAGCATTCGCCAGTTGCAGAAAGCGAGCGTGTTTAAGGTCCAGGATTCACGAAGCGGCATCCCGTCACGCCAAAGACATACTCGAAGAAGCGAGCGGAAGCCAAAAGGTCGGCGTGCAGCCGATCAATTCGGCTTTTGCTCCAATGGCCGCTCAGACCGCAAATATCGGCAAACGGTGATAACGATGTACAAAAATCGTCAAGAGACGGTGGCTATCGCGGACCCCAACCTCGCGCCATTTCTTCAAGCGGCGATCGGGACGAGGTATCGCCTTGTCCAACTCGGCACGGCGCCGAATCCTGGCCTTTATCTTGCGCGCGCAGTTATTGTCGACGGAAGCCGCCCGTTCGACAAGAGCGTTTGTGATGCGATGCCGAACCTCGGCCTCATCGCCTGCTTCAACACAGGCTACGACGGCGTTGACGTCAACTGGGCGCGCGGGCACGGTATCATCGTCACCCATGCCCGGAACGTAAATCACGAGGACGTGGCGGACTTTACGATCGGGCAGATCCTGAACATCTTTCGGAAAATTTCCATCGGCAGTCGCTGGATTCAGGATGGCGAGTGGCAATCGGGAAAGCGGCTGATGACAACTTCCATCTCTGGTCTTCACCTCGGGATTGTAGGGCTCGGCAGTATTGGACAAGCGCTTGCACGTCGCGCAGATGTTATGCGCATGGTGACCTCATGGTGGGCTCCGCACGATAACCCCTACGTTTCTTGGCCGAAAGCATCAGATCTTATCGAACTCTCGGGCTGGAGCGACGTGCTTGTGGTTGCCGCAAACGCCACCGAAGCAAATCGCGGCTTGATCTCCGGAAGAATAATTAACGCGCTTGGCCCCCGAGGCGTCCTCATCAACGTAGCCCGGGGATCACTTGTGGATGAAGATGCAGTGGTCGAAGCGCTTCGACAGGGCGCACTTGGTGCTGCGGCGCTGGACGTGTTTCAGGAGGAACCTGTCTCCCTGGGGCGCTGGGGCAATGTGCCGAACATGTACCTGTCACCACACATCGCTGGTGTCACTGACTTGGCGCTTAGCAGCATGGCAGCGCTTGTCGTTGCTAATCTCGACGCATTTTTCCTCGGAAAGCCAGTACTGACAGCTGCGGCGTAGTCGCTAAATCTAGAGTGAACCGACAGCTTCAATACGCTGGACCTCAGACAGCTCGCTCTTGTGGGTACTCGCAAGAGACTTAAGCCCCGTCAGAGACAGCAGCTACTGTGCAAGCTCCCTGGTTGGTCCCCCATTGGAACCGGAGAGCTTTGGCTCAAACCATGGGCCCGCGTGCCAATGATCGCTTCCCTTCGGCGCTCGGTAAGATCATCTCAAATTTCGATGATCCCTCGTTTTATTGCCAACGCGACGGCATGCGTTCGATCCTTTGCCGTCAATTTCACGAGGATGCTTTTCACATGCCCCTTCACCGTTTCCTCTGTGATCGAAAGGCACTCACCAACCGCTCTGTTTGAATTTCCGCCCGCAATGAGTTCCAACACACTTACCTCTCGTTGGGTCAACTGGTCATCGTCAGCGTGCTCCGCCAAGCTTTCAGCAATGTCTGCGGCAATCCGGCGCTGCCCTCTGAAGACGGCATGGATGGTATCTACAAGTTCACGACGGACGGAACTCTTGAGGAGGTACGCGTGAGCGCCTGCATTCAGCGCTTTGCTCGCGAGTTGTTCAGTGTCGTAGGTGGTGAGGATTATAAATCGAGACCATGGATGCTTTCGTTTGATAACCTCCAAGGCTTCGAGCCCGGACATCGTTGGCATCTGGAGATCGAGCAAGACTACATCCGGGAGCAATTCGTCAAATTTGACCGTGGCTTCATCGCCGTCGGATGCTTCGCCCACGATAGATATATCGGGATGACCCGCCAGAAGTGCGGCTAACCCCTCCCTTATCAATGGATGATCATCCACTGTCATGACTCTGATCGGTTTTGTCATCAGCGATACTTTTACCGTGAAAAGAGTGGACCCTTCTCGTGAGATTTCAACACAAGCTCGATGGTGGTACCCTGGCCGGAACCGCTCTCAATAATAAGATTCCCGCCTATTTTTGCGGCGCGCTCCTTCATTCCTGCAATACCCCAATGGCCAGCAGAGCCACCGCGAATAGCCGGGCCGATGCCCGCGCCGTCGTCCCTGACGCGAATTGAAAGCCCTGAAATGCTGTATTGGATGACGCACTCAATGAGCGTTGCGCCGGAATGTTTGAACGCGTTTCTCAGCGCCTCGCCAACAATGCGGTGTGCTTCTTCCCGGATTTTTGGGCTGAGGTCCATGGGGTCGCCTGTAACGTGATGACGATATCTCGGGCGAGGGGTCGCGCGGGACTCTGCAGACAAGATTTCACCAATTGACCTGATCGCTTGGCTGAGATCCACATCGGTTAGATTTGCCTCGCGAAGCGACTGAATAGCATTCCGACCTTCCACAATCGCCTCGTCGCTTCTCTCGAGAATTGAGTCGAGAATGTCAGCCGCCTCTTTGGGCCGAGTTGGAAGCATTTGTCGGACAGCCTGCATACGGAAGATCAGACCTTGGAAACTCTGTAACAGGGTGTCGTGAAGCTCCCGTGCAACTCTGTTTCGCTCGTTTATCCGCTCCTCCAGCCTGATGTTATAATCTGCCGCGACGCTTCTTATGTGGTAGCGATAGGTACTCCCCAATCCCGCCAGCACAAGGGCAGCAGAAACCGTATAGAACCACGTGGTCCGCCACCATGGGGGAAGTACTTCGATCTGGAGGCTTGCACCGGGAGAACTCCAGCTTCCGCGTCCCGTTGCTGCCTGAACGATGAGTTCAAATTTGCCAGTCGGCAGCGTGGCGTAGCTGATCGAGCGCTGGTCAGCATTTAATGGGTGCCAATTTGAATCGAGACCCGCAAGCCTATATCGATACTTCGTACTTTCAGGACTGCGAAAACTTAGCGCGGCGAACGAGACGTTGATGTGGCTGGCATCATACAACAGGACTACGGGTTGGGGTGGTTTCTCCGGATCTACACTGGGAACGAACGCTCGCGTTGAATCACCAGCTTGGAGGTCCGTAAAAACCACACTTGGGACGAAGTCGTCATGTTCGATTACTTTGCTTTTTCGAGCAGTTGCGCCCGCGAATCCGCCAAAATAGAGAACGTCCTGCGCTCCCCGAGCGCACGCGTTCCAACCAGTCAAATCATCACCCGGTAATCCGTCGACGCTCGAAAAATTCACAAAGCTCTTGTCATGGGCATTCATACTGGAGATGCCGCGATTTGTGCTCATCCAAAGCCGATCCGAGTCTCCCAGGATGCAACTGACCACGTTGCCGGCCAACCCGTCGCGGCTATAGAAGGCTTCGAACTTGCCTGTCTCTACCTTGAACCTGTTGAGGCCGTTCTGCGTGCCCACCCAGATAGTCCCATTGTCGATGTAAATGCTGTTGACGGTGTTGTTGCTAAGGCTTGAAGGGTTGCCGGGCTCATGTTTGTAGGTCGTAAAGGCGCTTGTCCGAATGACAAATTTCACCAGCCCAGTTGTCGTTCCAAGCCACAGGTCACCGTTGTTATCGGGAACGATTGAAAAATAGGTCTCGGCGCTTGCGGAGGGGTCGCGCTTGAATGTCGTAAAGCGCGAGCTTTCCCGATCGAATTTCTGCAATCCGTTCCAGGTTGTCAGCCAGAACGTGCCCGAAGGATCGATGTATATCCTGGTTACAACGTCGCTGCTGAGCCAATCGGTACGAGCTGGAGCATAGCGGTAGGAAGTAAAGTGTCCGGTTGATCTGTCATAGGAAATGAGCCCAACGCCAAGCGTGCCGATCCAGATTATTCCCGACGAGTCCTCCGTGATCGCCAACACCTCCGTCGAGGTATTTGCTCCCGCGGGATTGAAAACCTCTAACCGCTTTCCATCGGCAGATATGCGGTTCAGCGCTCCGCCGGCTCCCAGCCACACGTCACCTTTGCTGTCCTCGAACACGGTGTTGACCAAGCTCTCACCCAGCTTGTCGACATGTCCCGGAAACGGCCATAGCCTACGAAATGGCGAAGGGTTTCGCGGAAACATATTCGGCGGACTAGCGTGCAACCCCGTCCAGATGTTTCCCTCGTTATCCTCGAACACGGCGATTGCACGATTTTCGGCCAGGCTCTGAGGGTCGGTAGGGTCGTTTTGGTAACTGTCGAATTGGAAGTTGTCCCGATCGAATCTCAGTAAGCCAGATCCCATTGTGGCGAACCATATGTCACCATTTGTGGTTTCGAGAATGTCGTAAACGCCGGAAAGGCTTCCATCAGAAGTCGAGCTACTAAACGAGTATCTCGTAAGCTGGTTTAACTTTCGGTCGTAAGTTGCAAAACCACTTCCAGAACCGAAGGCTATCCAGAATGTGCCATGAGCATCCTCATGAAACTTGAACTCTCGTACTTCCTGACGGAGTGGGATTCGGATTGACACTTGCCCCGTCAAGGGGTCGAAGGCTTCCAGTCCTGCACCATTTGCAACCCAGAACAATCCGGTGCTGTCTTCTCCTGTTGACTTGATATCGTTGCTCGACAACCCATCAGGATTTGCAGGGTCGCTACCAAACCGCTTGGTCTCTCCCGTCACCGGATCTAGCTGGTAAAGCCCCTGGCTCGTCGATAACCAGAGATGGTTTGATTTGTCCTGGCTGATGTGAATGACGGTGGGGTTGCTTTTATCAACCTGATAGTGGCGAAACTTTCCAGTGGCACTGTCGAAAGCATCAAGAAACTGGTCGCTGCCGACCCAGATCGTCCCCGACCTGTCTTTGAACAGTGCGTAGATGAAGGTGCCGCTTAAGCTATCTAGGTCCTCTGCGACATGTTTGAACACTTGAAACCCATACCCATCGTAACGATTGACGCCGTGTTGGGTGCCGAACCACAGGTATCCTTGATTATCCTGTACGATTTGGGAAACGCGCGTTTGTGAGAGCCCCTGAGATAGGGAAATCCTACGGAACCTGATATCCGTTTTGCTTTCCACGTGAACCTGGACGATCTCGGTTGCAATTGTTGCAACCTTGACGCCACTGGCTGCCGCGGGGCCGCCGATGGCTCCGAGCCAGCCAAGGCAAATCATAGTGGTCGCGAGTGCAAGGCGGGCCACCAGTGTCGCGCTCAGTAGTCGGCACTCATCCGCACTGCGTGTCACCGTGACTCCTTGCTCAGCTACCCAAGGGCATCCGCTTAGGCTTCGGACCATGCAACGTAGGAGGCTGCTTTTAGGCAGCAGGATACAGCGTTTAACGTTGATTTACGAGTTGTCACACGCACCGTTCTTCTCATTTTGGCAGGATCAAGAGCGAAAGAGGCCGCGGGGGGCGGGGGCGTCAGTGAAGATGATGACAGTGCACCTGAGTATCCAATGGTCGGGTAGTCTGCTTCTGGGAGCGCGGGCTGAGATGCCTGTTTTGCTTCCGTGCTGCGCTGCGAATTGCTCGTTCCTCGCTGCAACCAAAGAGGTCGTTATAGGAACCGCGATGGCGATCTCGATCCCAGCGCAAGCGATCGCCGGGATGTCATTGCCTGAAACATGCTGAGCGCAGACACGAGGGAGAGAGACATGCCCGAGAATGCAAACAAGGTTGCCATCGTCACCGGCGCCTCACGCGGCATAGGTGCTGCCATCGCCGAGCGGCTTGCGTCCGACGGTTTCACTGTCGTCATCAACTAGTCCGGCAATGCGGCTCCTGCCGAAGAGCTTGCACGGAAGATCGAGCAGAAGGGCGGCAAGGCGCTGACCTCCAAGGCCGACGTCAGCGACGCGGAAGCAGTTCGCCGCATGTTCGATGCAGCCGAGGCTGCATTCGGGGGCGTCGATGTCCTCATCAACAATGCAGGCATCATGACGCGCTTCGGAACTCACCCGCTGGGGGATCGAGACCTCGATGATCGTTCCCGGCGCCTTCACCAAGGGCACGAACCATTTTGCGCATTCCGGCTCTCCCGCCGACAAGGATCGGGCGGCCGAATATGACCAGGGGCCCTATGCCGGCGTCCCGGATCAGGCGCTGAAGGGCCTTGCCACCCTCGAACCTGCCGATGCCGGAAGCGTCGCCGTCACCATTGTCGACGTGATCGGCACCCTTCGGCACAAGGCCGTTCTGCGTCCACATCGACCCGTCTGAGGACGGCGCCGAGATCGTCAACGGCGTCGCCGACCGTGCCCGCGCCGAGATGTTCCGCCGCATCGGGCTTGAAGATCTGCTGACGCCGCGGTTCAACGCGTAAAGCCCTTCGCCCAAGGGGATACCGTCGCATCAAATCGCCGCTCCGGGACGTCGGGGCGGCGATATTGAGAGTATCGTCAGGCATGGCAATTCTCGTGCTATCGCAAGGCCCGTCAGACGCGCGCCGCTTCTGATAGTGCAAGCTCTTCATCCGCCAGAGTGTCTGCGGGGATTGGTAGAGGGGCGGTTTCGGACTTGGCTTCCACCGGGTTCTTTCCGGCAGAAATCAGCGGAGAGACGGCGAAGGACAGTAGCAGATTGACCGCTGCGACAGCCAGTAGACCGGGCAGAAGCGCCGCACTGCCCAAGTGCTCAATGACCAGCCCCGCCGCCAGCGGCGTTGCGGCTTGGCCAATCAATGGTGGTCTTGCGAGCCTGCCCATGACGGTTGCGTATTCATTCTGGCCATACAATGCCAACGGAAGCGTGCCTCGAACGATCGTACGCATTCCGTTACCCGCGCCGTAGAGGATGATTGCCAGCCACGCAAAGCTCGGCGCCAAAGCGAGGACCAGCAGGCCGACGAGAGCGCAGACAGCAGAAGCCAGATGGCTCCAATAGGGGTGGGCGCGTTTTCCAAAGACGCCTTCCAAACCCCGTGCGATAACTTGTGCTGGACCAATCAGCGCTCCAAGCGCGACAGCATGCTCGGTGCTAATGCCCCGCTGCTCCAGGAGCATCAGAAGCTCGACGGACACCGCCGTCATGATCATGGACGCAACAGTAAATGATGCGGCAAGGCGGTAGAGACCTTTGGGTGTTGTGGCAGTTGCGGGCTTCTCGGGAAAAGAATCTGCTGTTTCGGTCGTCTCGACGTGAGAGGGGATTGCCCAAGCGAAGATGGGAACAACCACTAGAATTGCGACCGCGGCGTAGGCAAGGCACGTCCCCCTCCAGCCGATGGCCTGAACGAGAGCATTGCTTGCTGGCCAGCACAGCGTAATGGCGAAGCCTGCGATCAGGGTAATGTGGGTCAAGGCGCCCCGGGCGTCCTTACCATATGCCTGTCCGACTGTAGAAAAGAGCGGATCGTACAAGGAGGCGGCCATGCCGGCTCCAATAACGGCCCAACCCAGGAGGAAGATCGGAAGCGAATAGGCGCCTGCAACGATCACCAGGCCGATGGCCAGGATGATCGATCCGGCGATCAGAACCGGCTTCCCGCCATCTCGCCGGATCAAACGCCCAACGAACGGAGCGGGCAAACCTGAAAAAAGTATCGCGATCGAGAGCGCGCCGACGACCCAGGCATTCGACCAGTGTGTTGATGTGGCGACCGGGTTTGCGATGACGGCCATGAGGAAGTAAGACCCTCCCCATAGCAGGATCTGGGTTACACCAAGCGCAGCGTTGTGCACAAAGGTGGGTTTGTGTGCTGAAGTCATGATGGTAGTCCGTTCGTTTTTCGGGAGAGTAGCCGCGTCCCTCCTGCCGTTTGGCATGGCCAGTCTGGAGCGCTTAGATAGCTGAGCCTGTGGTTTCCGATGATCGCGGTGGAGTCCTAGATTACCGCGATCATGATGACGGCAGCCACGATGCTGAGTGCGATGTCGGCACCGAGACATGCCATCGGCTTGCAGAGGAATAGAAGCCGTTCCTGCGCATAGCGCGGCCAGACTTCGTCGTGCACGTGTCGGGATTCCATATTTTTTCCTGAGGTTCGTGTGGTGGATCGCGCCGCCGCTGTAGAGGGTCCGCGCTACGGATAGATGCGGAATACTGGCAAGCCGAGCGTCAGCACCGAGCTTTTCAACTGAACACACATTTGGAGATTGCTATGAAGAAGACAAACGAATAATATTAATTTCATCTAGTTGAAAGGCTACTTGATTATGAACGTTCCCGACCTGGATCCGGATCTGCTGAGAGCCTTCGTGGCGGTCGCAGAGACCGGCAGCTTCACCGCCGCCGCCGAGGTCGTTGGCCGCTCGCAATCGGCCGTGAGCCAGAAAGTATTGCGGCTCGAAGATATCCTGCAGATGCGCGTCTTCGACAGAAATAGCCGCTCGCTGAGCCTGACGCGCGACGGCGAGCGGCTTCTAACAGCGGGAAGGCGGCTACTCATCCAATATGAGAGTTTCATGCGGGAACTGCGGGATCCCCCCAAGACCGCCACCCTCAGGCTCGGCATCTCCGAGAACCTCGTCCAAACGCAACTGCCCCGGTTGCTTTCCCGCTTCAGCGACCTCTATCCCGACGTGCAACTTGAGTTGACGACGACCGCAAGCGAGGACCTGCTTGCCGAATATGAAGCCGGCCACCTAGACGTCGTCATCGCCAAGACGCGGAAAGGTGGTTCTCCTCGCCCGGGCCGTGTCATCTGGCGCGAGCCGCTGGTCTGGCTAGCAGGCCCCGATTATCGCGCCGACGATCGCCGACCGACCCGATTGGTCATGATGCGGCCGCCCTGCATCTATCGCGCCGTCATGACAGAGGCGCTGGATACGATCGGGCGTGAATGGGTGACGGCGTGCACGACAAGCAACCTGCTAGGCATTCAGGCATCCGTGCTCGGTGGACTCGGCGTCACTGTTCTCGGCAAGTCCTTCGCCCAGAACGGACTGCAGATAGTACCGCCCTCCGAGCACTGGCCATCGCTGCCGACGGCCGAAGTCTCCGTGATCGGCGAGAAGCCGGAAACGCAGCACATCGTCCAGCCGCTAGTGGCTCTCCTCAGCGAGACACTACAGGAAAGTGGCAGCCTGACGCTCGACACACCTCTGTTCGCTGCCAATCAACGCTGAGACTCGTGTGGGGTCTGCGAGCCGCGCATCGGTGCGGATCGTAATGGAGTTCGGGTGCCCGCGGCCAGAATGACGGCATGTGCGTTCTTCATTGTCTCTTTAACGCTTAACGCGGCCGCTGCGATCTATTAGCATTTCAGCTAGCATCGATCGCTATTATTCGTTTGTCATTTTGATCCGTCGGTTCACTATGAACCTGTCAGGATAATTGGGGGACGGGATACCGGCTACGACCGCAGGCCCGCCCCCTCTACAACATCCGATCACACCACGTGCAACGACGCCCTGCCGATCCCGTCACGGATTGCGGGCTGAAGGCGCTGGCGTTCAAAACGCCAAATGGCGGCCAATGGCCAAGCGAAGCCAACAACAATTCAACAACGGAGTTCACCATGTCCGATATTCGTCTCTACATGCTGCAGACCGGATCAGTGCAGTGCAAAGTGCACAATATCAAAATGAACCAGGGAGATGGGGCTCCATATGAGATCCCGGTTCCGTTCTACGTACTCAAGCATCCCAAGGGCAACATGATAATCGACGGAGGCACTGCGATCGAGGCCGCGACAGATCCTCGCGGCTATTGGGGCGCAGCGGCCGACGTCTACCATCCGGTCATGGCACCAGATGAGGGATGCGTTGCCCAGCTTCGAAAAATCGGACTGGAGCCGGAGGACATTCGCTACGTCATGCAGTCCCACCTGCATATCGATCACTCCGGGTCGGTTGGTCGCTTTCCGAATGCAACACATGTCGTTCAACGAGCTGAATACGAATATGCGTTCACACCGGACTGGTACGCAGCCCCCGGGTACTGTCGCAATGATTTTGACCGCCCAGGACTTAAGTGGCAGTTCCTGGACGGCGACCATACAGATCGCCTGGACTTTTACGGCGACGGTAGCTTGATCGTCCTTTTCACACCTGGGCATTCGCCAGGACACCAGTCTTTTCTTGTCAACCTCGCCACTGCCGGGCCCTTCCTTCTTACCGTCGACGCGGCATATACACTGGACCATTGGAACGAGAAGGCACTTCCAGGCTTTCTTTCGTCCGCAGTTGACACCGTGAGATCGGTGCAAAAACTGCACGCCATTGCGAACCAGACAGGCGCGCAGGTCGTCACAGGGCATGATCCAGACGCATGGCCGACGTTCAAAACAGCGCCTCAGTGGTACGAATAAAAACCCCGACGTCCCCTTGCTGGGTAGCTTCCGACGTAGGAACTGCAGAAGGCGGGGCCAAAATAAACGTATAGAACAATTTTTCAGTCAATCCTCCGCTGTCCACCATGCGCGCTTCGGGAAGGAGACCCGAAGGCGGCGGAGGATGGTGGCCTTGCGATCATTCTTAGAGCCAACACCAGTTTTCCTGGTCCTGGCAAGATTGTGGCGGAGGCGGTCGTTGCGTCTGCCATCGTATTACGTTCCGGATCGGTTACGGAGAATAATAAGCTGGACGATCTTGTCGCTCGCTACCGAAAAATAAAAGGTGAGAACGAGCGGATCAGGAAGGCCGCGCTTGTCGAAATTGCCGTCGACGTTCGCAGTCAATATCAAGTGGCCATGGTGTTTCCTGGTATGGACCACGCACATAGACAGGCCATCACCGATGATGTCGCGCGCGGCCCAACCTTCGATCTCCCCTCTGCCCCAATAATCCTGGAGCTGATCGTTGACGAGCGCGTCGTCCGCAAAAGCGTCAACCAGGCCGTTCAGATCGCGTCGATTGGTCGCTTCGACGAACGCCCCGACCGGTCTTGGATGAGCTATCGAGGATGAAGGATCGTTAAAAGGGGTCATATGGCACCGAACGCTAGGCGGCGCGGCCGCAGGTTAAGGCATCGCGTCGGTATGGCAGATTTCTGCTCGTTCTTCGTGTTTAACGTTGTAAAAAGATGTGGTTATCTCCGGCCAACGCGGTATGCGGAGTTCATTCAGAAGCTGCCGCGCTGCCTTGAGGTCCGTTGTATCGAAGCCTTCCGTGCACCTTTGGAAAATCTCGGCCAATAAGCGGCGAGCGTCATTCTGACGAGATTGCGCAATCCAATGACGAGCCAGCACTGTCGCAGATCGCAGTTCTAACGCGAGCGCTCCTTGCGACCGCGCTAGATCGATAGATCGCCCCAACGTTTCTTCCGCGGCAACGCAATCAGGGTTCGGTTGCGCCAGCCAAATTTCCGCACGAGCACGCAACAGTTCGGGAAGTTCGAACGTCTCTACGTAGGGCTCAGTCTGCGCGATCTGCATATCGATGGTCTCGGCCGCCTGTCGAAAGCTTCCGCATCGCACCAATGCAGCGGAGAGGGCACAAGCGAATTCCGCGGTCGCCACCTTATGTCGTTCCGCGCGCAGACTTGTCAGCGCGCCTCGCAGCAACGGTATCCCGACCTCGGGCTCTCCGCGCGCGACGGCAAGTTCTCCCTCTAATGCGATCCCAAGTGTACCGAGGGGTTTTAATCCATGTCGCTCGGCGTTTACACCGATGTCTTCGATACAATGTTCGGCAGTTTCAAAGTCGCCCCTCTGTATAAAGATCGTGGCAGTGAAGACTAAGGTGTTGTAGTGATTTAAGGGATCACCCCGGATTTCTGCGTCCTCGATCGCCTGCCTGGCCGCTACCGCCGCACGATCAGGAAAACCCCTCAGCCAAAGCACACGGGCTAGCACGATAAGTGCACGCACACGATGGTTGTAGCCGAAAAAGTCCGAAAGGGTCGAAGCCGGCGAAGCGGCATAAGTGAAACCCAATTCACAATGAAATTGTGCAATCTCCAGTTTCCCGAGTAGGTAGTGGGAAGTACCAAGCATCCATTCGGTTATAACTCGCGCGTCAATATCATCGATATTGTCGGCAACCTCGACACTGCGTTCCGCAACCTCGAGAGCGCCGAGGAAATCGCTTTTGATGATAAGGTGAAGGTGGAGGCCAGCAAGCAGTTGCAACTGATGTTGGCCCTCATTCAGGGTCTCGGCAAGCATAAGGCCGCGTTCGATGGCGGTTCGAACTTCTTCACCGTTGCCTTGGGTGAGCATTGCCGAGATTGCCAGCCCTTCTTGCAAAATCAGCTCTTTGAACGTGCCTCGTTCTGAATTGTCCAGTTCCGCCAACCCTCGCTCGCACCAATGCTGGCAGTCACCAAGCAGGAATAGACCACGGAAAAATGGTGTGGCTAGTGCCGCAAGTTCAGTGCCGATTGATATGTCTGAGGGGCTGGCAAAACTCCATTCCAGGGCTGCGCGGATGTTCGCCACGTGGGAGGCCAACGGTCTCAAATCGCGGTTGCTGAATTCGAGCACATTTATCGCCGCTGATTTGAGGAGGTTACAGAAATAAAGTGCGTGCCGGCGGGAAACCGCACCTTGCTCGCCACTTTCAGCCAGCTTCTCGGAAGCGTATGCTCTGGTGGTGTCGAGCAGCCGGAAGTGAATTACTCCGTCGACTTCTGTTGTCCCGATCAAGGATTTATCGACTAGGCTTCCGATCGCAAGGCCGACATCAAGCCGACTCCAGGCGAAGCCTTCCGAGATGGCCTGAACCACCTCAAGTGTAAACTCTCCGACGAAGACAGACAGGATGTTGATGACGTGCCGATCACGGGCACAGAGCAAGTTGTAGCTCCAATCCAGCATCGCTGAAAGTGTCTGATGGCGCGGCAACGCACTCCGCCGACCTTGCCAAAGCAAATCGAAACGATTGTTGAGGAGATCGGCGGTACCCCGAATTCCATACATACCTACCCGGCCGGCGACCAATTCGATCGCTAGCGGGACACCGTCCAGCCGCCGGCAAATATCCGCAACGACAACAGCGTCAGCGTCGGTCAGACCTGAACGATATCCACCAGCCACCGCTCTATCCATGAACAGCCTAACGGCGGGGGAAGCAAGGGCAGCGGCGGCAGTAACCGAGGGAGTGGCGGGCGGGTACTCAAGCGGCATCAGCAAATGGACGTTCTCGCCTTCGGCCCGCAGGGATTCCCGGCTGGTCGTCAGAATGTGCACATCCTTCGCCTCGTTGAAGAGACGTTCAGTCAGCTTTGCCACTCCCTCAATGACATGTTCGCAATTGTCGAGGACAATGAGGATCCGACTATGAGCGAGGAATGCGACGAGCCCGTCCGCAGGATCTTGCGACAGGGCACGATATCCGACAGCCGAGGCAACGGTTGTCGACAGCAGCGCCGTCTCGGCGAGCGAAGCCAAGTCGACGAAAAACACTGCACCGCCAAAATCATCGGCCACCGCGTGGGCTATCGAGACAGCAATCGTGGTCTTGCCCAACCCGCCCGATCCAACAACGCTAACGAAGCGGTGGGAGAGGAGCAGTTTCGAGAGTTCGGCGACGATCTGTTCGCGGCCGATTATTCGTGGCAATGGGGTTGGCAACCTCTGTGCCGGAAGCGATATGGCCCCAACGGCCATCTCAAGCGGTTGGACTTCTTGCACTCGCCGCACAGGTGCGAGGAAACAGTATCCCCGGCGGGGCACATTGTTTATATACCGCGCGCCGTCCCGCCCATCACCAAGCGTTTTGCGTAAATTCGCGATGTGTACCCGAAGATTTACCTCCTCCACCACCATGTTTGGCCAGGCACGCTCCATTAGGTCACGTGGGGACATAACCTGTCCCGCGTGTTCAACAAGTGCCGTGAGGATATCGAGTTGCCTTCCGCCCAGCGCCACCTCTTTGCCCTCTCGGTAAAGCAGCCTCCGGGTTGCAACCAGCCGGAACTTACCGAAATATGCAATCTCGCACATCGCTAAGTTGTCATACTCGCTCATGGAAGCTGGTCCTTCGCGCTTGTCCATCACGCGCAAAATATACAACAGCGCTTAACTTGCCGAACGCCTCTTTCGAGGGGGAA
Organism: Rhizobium sp. BK313; assembly: GCF_014193655.1. GTDB lineage: Bacteria > Pseudomonadota > Alphaproteobacteria > Rhizobiales > Rhizobiaceae > Rhizobium. Next base: position 1,058,442 of record NZ_JACHZQ010000001.1, read on the forward strand.
CACTTTCAATGTTCAAACCAATCGGCGCAAAAAATCGCGTTAACATCTCTAAATGCCCATAAGCAGCAATTCACAACTGTTGTGGCGGGCTGTGGCTACAATGGCGCATCAATCCACCTCAGAAGTGAGCAACAGCCATGGAACAGTTTCAGATGCGTATCGGCGGCGTGGATCGCGGCGCCATTGACGGAGGTACCTACGATAGCCTTGATCCCTTCAAGGGAGAGAATTGGGCAACATTCCCGCGCGCAAATTCTAAGGACGTCGATCTGGCGGTGCGATCCGCTCACCAGGCGTTCCGCTCCGGGGCATGGAAGACGATGACCGCAACCCAACGCGGCCTACTGCTGCACAAGATCGGCGATATTCTCACTGCAAACGCAGAGCGGTTGGCAGATCTGGAAGTCAAGAACAACGGGAAGATCAAGGCAGAGATGCTGAAGCAGATGTTATATCTGCCTCATTGGTTCTACTATTATGGCGGCCTTTGCGACAAGATAGAGGGCCAGGTCACTCCTTTCGACAAGCCCGGCGTCTTTCACTACACGACTTATGAGCCGCTTGGCGTGGTCGCAGCAATCGCGCCTTGGAATTCACCACTGCTTCTGGCGGTCTGGAAAATCGCGCCGGCACTTGCGGCGGGCAACACCGTCGTAATGAAGCCCTCTGAGTTCTCCTCTGCCTCGTCGGTCCTCTTTGTGCAGCTATGTGAGGAGGCAGGCCTCCCAGCGGGCGTCCTCAATGTCGTGACCGGGTTCGGCAAGGAAGTCGGCGAGCCACTGGATACCCATCCAATGGTCGCAAGGGTCGCCTTCACGGGCAGTGAGGGCGGCGGTCGGAGCGTCTATGAAAACGCAGCCAAGACCTTCAAGCGTGTCTCGCTGGAACTTGGTGGCAAGTCGGCCAACATTGTCTTTGAAGACGCCGACCTGGAAAACGCGCTCAGGGGTGCCGTCACCGGTATTTTCTCGGCCGCGGGCCAGAGCTGCATGGCCGGCTCCCGCCTACTCGTGCATGCGAGCATTCATGACGAGTTTGTAAGCCGCCTTGTCGAGTTCATGAGCGATGCCAAGCTCGGTGATCCCCTCGACCCAAGGACGGACATCGGCCCTGTATCGAACCAGCCGCAGTTGGAAAAGACACTCTCCTACATCGAGATAGCCAAAGCCGAAGGCGCTGTTTGCGCGATGGGAGGCGGTCGTTCGACGCGTCCCGGCCTCGAAAAGGGACTGTTTGTCGAGCCGACGATCTTTATCGGCGTCAATAACAAGATGCGTATCGCCCGCGAAGAAGTATTCGGTCCGGTGCTGGCCGTGTTACCTTTCCAGAATGACGAAGAGGCCGTTGCGATCGCCAATGACAGTGACTATGGCTTGGCGGCCGGTGTGTGGACGAGCAGCCTGACCCGCGCCATGTCGATCCCCAAGCAACTCGAAGCCGGAAGCGTCTGGGTCAACACCTATCGTCTTGTGAGCTACATGGCGCCCTTCGGTGGCGTGAAGTCATCGGGGATCGGCCGCGAGAACGGCAGTCGGGCGATTTATGAGTATCTCGAAGCCAAGAGTGTTTTCATCAATCAGACGCCGAAAACCGAGAGCCCTTTTATCTTCGGCTAGCCCGCCAGTGGCCGCCGAAAGGCGGCCACCTGTCAACCACCTCAGTCGGGCTTCTGTGAAGCAGGTCGATACCGGGCACCGCACGAATTGCTGGGGTCTTTGGGAATTGACAGTCTCGACACCGGATACCACCCCTTACGCATATGGCATAGGGGTACCCGCGTCTTTGGCCGGTCTCCCCGATTTTAAACCGAAGACCTCGAATACTCACCCGTCGCGCGCTTCCTGTGTGAAGACTCCAGTGCGCGATCGCTACCTGACAGAGGCAGTCACGAAGGCGGGGCAGGGCCGTTTGAGATCGATCATCGTTTTATCAATTAGGTTTTCAGCTAGATGTTATTATTATTATTCGTTTGTCTTCTTTGTCCTAATCTCCAACAATGATCGCAGAAGCGAACGTGCAACGCGTGACGTTTTGGCGATCGGGCGTCTTTAGCGGGTCACATGGGACCGCAGCGCTCCAATGGAGTTAGGCATGGCAAAGAGAAATTCGGTCGAAATCGTCGAGAATTTCTGGCGGGAAGTATGGCAATCGAAGAACCCCGAGGCCGTCGACCAGCTGGTGGCGGAAGACTTCGTCATCACCACAGGCGGCGTCGAGGTCCGCTCGCGGGAAGCCTTCAAGAGGTGGATTACAACCTTTCTTTCAAGCATTGACGACTTCCGGTTCGACGTCGTCGAGATCTTCCAGAACGAAACGGGCGACCGCGTCGTCTCCCGCTGGATCGTCACGGGTAGAAACAACGGCTTCATGGGCTCGCCCGCTTGCGGCTCTCCGATTACCATGACAGGTACCGCTGTGATGCATGTGCGCGAGGACGGGCTCGTTCAGCATAACTGGGTGGAGCGTAACGCGCATGAAGTGCATCGCAGCCTGATCGGAGTAAAGCACGCCGCTTGAATTCTACGCGACGGACGCGCCCAAGGAACATCACCGATGTCTAGAATTTCCCGGAAATACCAACATTTTGTCTTCGGCGTGATCCAGTCGGGCATAACATGCGCGGTCGGGGCTGCGATCGCGAGCCTTCCCTTCTACGTGGAGGGAGCCTTTGCCGCCCATTGGCTGCGGGCCTATCTCTTCTCCTGGACAGTCATGCTTCCGATCGTGGTAATTGCAGCACCTGTGATTCGTAGGCTTGTGTATGTCCTCACGGACTGACAGGCACGGTGAGATTTTGACGCATTCGATGGCTGCTTTCGGGACAATTGGCGCGCTATAAGATCCCTTATCCAACCAAATACGATCCATGATGGCATGCGGTTGGCAAGCCAAACGCTCGATAGCGGAGCGACGGCGTTTGGCACTCGAGAAGCTGATCGCCGTCTCCAATGAAGTCGATTGATGGAATATGAATGCGATGACCGATATCCTGACAAAAATCGAAGCCTATAAGCGCGAAGAAATTGCAGCCGCAAAAGCCAAGGTTTCGCTTGCTGACCTGAAGGCGACGCAGTCCGACCAGGCGCCGCCACGTGGCTTCTGCAAGGCATTGACGGCAAAGCGCAAAGCTGGGCTATACGGCTTGATCGCCGAGATCAAGAAGGCGAGCCCGTCGAAGGGCCTGATCCGCCCGGACTTCGATCCCCCGGCCCTGGCCGCTGCCTACGAGGCCGGTGGCGCGGCATGCCTCTCCGTCCTCACCGACAAGCCGAGCTTCCAAGGCGCACCGGAATTCCTTGCCGCCGCAAAGGCCGCATGCTCGCTTCCGGCGCTGCGCAAGGACTTCATGTTCGAGACTTACCAGGTGCACGAGGCCCGCGCCTGGGGTGCTGATTGCATCCTGCTGATCATGGCCTCGCTCTCCGACAGCGACGCTGCGCGGCTGCAGGACGAAGCGTTCGGCCTTGGGATGGACGTATTGGTCGAGGTCCACGACGCCGAGGAAATGGAGCGGGCCCTCAAGCTGTCTTCGCCATTGATCGGCATCAACAACCGGAACCTGCGCACCTTCGAAGTCAACTTGTCCGTCAGCGAGACGCTGGCGCCCATGGTGCCGGACGATCGGCTGCTGGTCGGAGAGAGCGGTATCTTCACCAATGCCGACTGCAAGCGTCTCGATGCTGTCGGGATCAAAACCTTCCTTGTTGGCGAGAGCCTAATGCGCAAGGTCGACATCGCAGCGGCGACCCGCGCGTTGCTGACCGGCGAGTGGCTGCCATGAACCACTCAGAACTCGAAGTCTTCCGCCAGCCTCTGGTGGCGATCCTTGCAATCGGCAACGAGCTTGTCCTGACAGCCAGCTACGCTTCGAAGTGGATGGCGCGAATGCCGCGCGTGATTCTCTTCAGTTGGTAGGCCATGTGCAGCCGTTGGACAGATTGTAGGGGCGTCTCCGTATCTGGAACACTTCAGTTATCGCGAAAGGTGCAGGATGGTCGACAGCGACTTAATCTTTAAAGCGCTGGCAAGCCCGGTCAGGCGGAATATTCTCGCTTGGCTCAAGAACCCGGACGCCTACGCCCTCGTCTGTTTTGTGTCGAAAGAAGGTATGTCGCCGAGCGACATCGAGATGCTGTCTGGGCTTTCGCAATCCACTGTGTCCAATCATCTGGCTATCCTTCGCAGGGCTGGACTAGTCAAGGCACGAAACCTTGGCCAGTGGACAATTTTCAGCCGAAACGAAACAGCCATCAGGAACATAGCGGACAGCTTGGTGAAGGAGCTTTGAGTCTCTGAACATTGGGGTCTTGCTACCGTGCATGTGGCAGGCAGCCGCCAACCCAATTTAGAGAGGCGCGTCACAAGACCGTCGGTCGTTGCCATGTTCCATCGGAGCATCCAGCACCGCCCCGACAGGGAGTTTGCTTAAACGGCGACGTCCGCTCTCACTTCCGGCCGAGAAAGATATCATGGGAGCTTCCGTCACGGCCGGGTCCGTGTTGTTGCCATTTGCGTTTTTGATATCCTGTGTCTTTCGATTGCGAGCGGGAAGGCTGTGTTTCCATGTTCCGCCAGCAGTTGCGTTCGCAATTGCCATGATATTCTCGCCTTGGCGAGTATGATTGCGCCTGCTTTTGATGGCTATAAAATATGAGGAGAGAGATGGCTGTTGATGTTGAAATAGTCAGAGCAGAGACAACTGGTGTGCTACACCGCATCCACTTGAATAATGCGGGCGCTGGGCTGATGCCGGAGCCGGTGTTGAACGCCATGCTCGGATATCTGACCCGCGAAGCGGAGATTGGCGGATATGAAGCGGCCGGCGATGCGGCGAAGGAACTCGATAGCGTGTAGAGCAAGGAAGGTCGAAACTGTCGCCATCTCCCGATCCGGCAGAAGCTTGATAATCCTGTGCTTTTCAGGGTCGCATACGACAGTGCCGTAGCGGTGATTCCGGCGGAAAGCCCAATCGTCAACGCCGCGGCGTATAGCTCATTCTCGGGCATCATGGACTTTCTTCTGACCGCACTGATCAGCGTGTCATTGCTAACAGGGATCATCAAGCGCTTTGCAAAGGCGGCTGCAGGCCGCCCTCCCAAGCCAACCCGAGATGGTGCACCACCCTATCAAGCCGAGCAGTGCGACGACCACGCTCCGGACGACACGCTCGCCAAACCTTTCGACGAAAATTCGGCGGTGGCAGGATGACATCTCATAGACAAAGCGTCGTGCCGACAATCGCAGTTGGTGCCAGCACAGGGCAAGTCGGCAATTGTCCGAACGTAGCGGCATGAATACGATCAGACATACGGTTGCACAGAGGACATGAACGCCGTTCAGCGGCAGGCCGTGCTAAAACAGTGATATCCTCGCTCTCGTCGGAACGCTCAACAATCAATCCGGCCGGGATCAGGGACGACAGACGGAATTTGGTCGACATACTGCTGATTCCTTTTTGATAACGGGCCCAGGTTCGACCTCGAAGTCATCAAATTTGAGTCAGACCCCGAATTTAACCACTTGTGGGTGCGCCCCTGAGGGCGGACTCCACAGAGGCTAACATTCCATCATTAAACACATGTTGAACTGTCAGGCGAAATAGAGAGCGCTCCACGCGGCACTACTGGGCGAGGTTTATCGGAATAAATCTGCCGCCGAATGAAGCTTCGTCAATCCGGGATCATAGTATTCCGGTGGCCAAAAATTCGGCCGGGGATATAACGCTTTCTGCTCGTAGATTTCGCAGCCCATATGTTCTTCAATAGTAGTCAAAAAGCGGATGTCGTTTGGCGGCTCGGTGCTACCGAGGAACCATCTTAGGCATTGCTCAAGGGACCCTCGGAACCTCTCAATGTGGCCGATCAAAATATCGGTGGATAGCTCGTGTTCAAATTGAAGATCGCAAAATGGCGCGGCAGACGCTTTCATGAATTCCGGACGACATGCGAATTCTATTCCTGTCTCGCAGAGTAGCATCGTTGCGTCCGGCAGCGCGTCGGGTTCCGATTTCAACCATTCGAGAAACCGGTCAACCTCTTCGGCAGACTTCGCTGCAATCTCGTCTTCCGACGGCGGCACTCTTTCCACAACCGTGGCATAGGACCGCATCCGGTCGAAGAACGCAGTATCTTTGGGCTCTTCCCGCCAGCTAAGGTTCCAGTAGAGGCGTTCTTCCAATGATGGTCGGCACTCCTCAATATCTTTGATCAGAGTCTGGATCGAATGATCCGCTTCGAAAGGAATCGACCAGTAGACGTCATCATAAATGTTGCCGAACTCCACATGCAAACCATCAGGAGAGTGGCCTATCCACCACCCTGTAAGGTCCGTCGGTTCCATTTCCATTTCGCGCAGCGTTTCGAGGCACAGATCCACGCGCCCAGACGCCCTCCGGCGACACTCCCGTCGGTAGTCGCTTTCCCCGACGCCCAAATTGCGAAGACGCCTATCCAAGAGATCGTAGAGTTCAGAGAGGAGCTTCTGGGCGTGACTTCTTCCGTCCGCCGGAATGCCGACTTTCGCCATTGTAAGCAGCTCTTTGGTAAGTTCGGGGACTGGGGCTGGCAGTGGCGTCCATTGCCCGAAAAGAACTTCGTCGATGTGACGCCCCGAGCAACCTCTAGGAACTTGCAGCGTGAGGCCGCTGCCCACCAAAGAATTGGGGTCTAGGATCAGCTCAATCGAGTTTTTGTTGAAGCTGACGGAAGAACCGGTTGGAAATGCAAACGGCAAGTCGCCGAACCCTTTGTAGGGCTGCCTTTGCTCAAGAAACTCCGAATCTTCTATCATGATATTGTCCATAGCTGAAATTTTCCAAACGAGATTTTGTAATGAGACTTCAAAATTTCCGACGGCGGAAGTCTTGACGTTGATTTTTTTAAAAGGCGCTCTCTTAACAGAGGGAGCCCGTTCGGCAGATGGACTTGCTTTGGTTTAACCCCCGCCGTGCGTCTGGTGAGTAAGAGGGCCTCGAGGCCCTCAATCGCGAGATATTAGCGGGAAGACGTAATTGAGCTAAGCGAACCTGCCGTGCATGGGTCACAAACGCGATGTAGGCTGGATCTGGCGGCTCTGTGACGACAACGACGTCGAGTGCCTGCCGTCTTCGCCGTGAAGTGCCTTTTCAGACTACGCGCTTACGAGAATGCGCGAAAGATGGTTCAGAGTTCCGTTTTCTCCGTAAGACCGTCGTCTAATAGCGAGATTTGCAAGCGCCTTTTAGGTGCGGGAGGTTGTTTGCCGGGAGCATGGTCGTCTACGCGGTCGACATAGGTCGCCGCATTATGGTGCTTCGCGGGACAGTCCTTCCAATGTATGTCTCGCACGCTCCGAGCAAACTCGCGGTGCAACGGTCTTAAGGGAATGGACCAGCCTTGGTCCCGGCAGGGACGCCTCTTCACGCCGTGGGCGCTACAGAGCTGGAAAGTTAGGTGGCGGCTGTCGCCCTGTTGAAGAGCTCACCGGAGCGAAGCATCGCATGCATGATGACGGCGAGTTTGCGGGCGACAGCGACAGCGGAACGTTTGAAGCCGATCTTCTCGCGTAGTTTTATGCCCCAACTGCGCAAATCGCTGTCCGCCCGGCTGCTTGTCAGGATCACGACCGCGGCGTCATAGAGAAGGGAACGCACATGGGTGTCTCCACGTCGGGAGATATGGCCATCCTAGTCTACCTCGCCGGACTCATAGCGCCGCGTCGTCAACCCCAGCCAGGCGCCCACCGAGCGCGATCGCTTGAAGTTCGCTGGATCCTCGACGGCGGTTATATAAGCGGTGGCTGTGATCGCTCCAATGCCGGGGATCGACATCAACAACTGACATTGCTGGTTTCTACGCGCTTCGGCGAGGAGCTGTCGCCCCAACCTTGTTGCCTGGAGGCGCAGGTTACGCCAGGCTTCAAGTAGCGGCAGAATTATCTGCGAAAGGCCGACATTGTCGGCCAGGAGGGAGCGAACATGCACCTCAAATTTGCCACCCATGCTGCATGGAACAATAAGACCAAACGTCTTCATCACTCCTCGAATCTGATTTGCCACGTCCACTGTCGTGCGCATAAGTTTCGTTCGAGCCGCGACCAATGTCCGAGAGAGCATGCTGTCGAAGCCCTTTACCCGGACTTCGCGAAAGAAACCGACCTCCGCCAGATGCGCGAGCCCATCGGCGTCATTGGCATCGGTTTTGTTGGCGGCCATGTCGAGCGCCGCTTTGGCGTGACGAGCATCGACGCAAATGGCAGGCAGTCCCTCAGCGCGCAGAGCATGATAGAACCATCCGAGAGGGGGCCCGTTTCGAACACCACGCGCTCCGCATTTGGCGCTCGCATGCGGATAAGTTCGGCTATGGCGGCGGGATCAGAGGCGCACTTCCCGCGCCAGATCCGCTTACCCGCGCGACGGATCGAAATTGCCGTCTCTTTCATTGACACGTCGAGACCGATATACTCTGTCATGGCTGTTCTCCATTGATGTTGGGCCCGGCGTCCAGTCGAGAGCCCGTATCTCATCAAATCGGGGAGCAGCCACCTTCCAAGATCGCGATCGGATCCAGAGGGGCCTCGTGCCCGCGATTACACCATGTATGTCCGTCTTCGTAACCGGAGGTGGCTCGCCCTGCACTGGTCTTCCGAGGGTTGCTCGGATAGGCCGAGCCGATCCTCATCACAGGAGGACGAGCCGTGGCAGATTATAAAGAAGCTTTTGTCGGAATCGATGTCGCCAAGCTGGAGAATGCGATTGCGATTGCGGAATTCGGCCGGGACGGAGAGGTCCGCTATTTCGGCGAGGTTGAAGCATCAGATGCCAGCATGCGCCGTGTTATCCAGCGTATTGCCGCGAAGTTTGATCGCGTGCATTTCTGCTACGAGGCCGGCCCCACCGGTTATGGCCTCCACCGGCTCATCAGGTCCCTTGGCGATGGGTGTATGGTTGTCGCCCTGTCAATGATCCCCAGGAAGCCCGGAGATCGGGTGAAGACGAACCGTCGAGATGCACTTGCGCTCGCTCGGCTGTTGCGGGCCGGCGAGCTGACGGCGGTTTGGGTTCCCGACGAGGGTCATGAAGCTATGCGAGATTTGGTTCGCGCCCGCTCTGCCGCTGTCGAGACATTGCGGGTTCATCGGCAACAGACCAGGGCCTTCATGCTCAAACATGGTCGGATTTATCCACGCAAGAAAGCCTGGACAATGCGGTATCTGCACTGGCTCCAGGAGCAGCAGTTCGATCATCCGGCGCATCAGATAGCGCTGCAGGAAATGGTCGAGGCAGTGCGCGTCTTGAAGGAGCGTGTGGAACGACTGGAAAAAGTGATCGAGGAGTTCCTCCCAGACTGGTCTCTCGCGCCGGTCGTTCGAGCACTGCAGACCCTGCGTGGTGTCGATTTGGTTGTCGCCGTCACCTTCGCCACGGAAGTCGGTGACGTGACCCGATTCGAAAGCCCCCGCCAATTGATGGGTTATCTCGGTCTCGTTCCTGGCGAGCGATCCACAGGCGAAACCGTGAGACGAGGCGCAATAACCAAGGCCGGTAATGGTCGAGTTCGACACATGCTTGTTGAGAGTGCGTGGACGTATCGGCATCCGCCGAAACTAGGCGTAAGGAAAATCTACCTCATGGAGCATGCCCCATCGAGAGTGCGAGAGATCGCGTGGAAGGCTCAGAGCCGGTTGACGGCTCGATATCGCTTGTTGGCCGCACGGGGAAAACGAACGACAGTGGTTTGCACTGCAATTGCCCGAGAATTGGCCGGCTTCATGTGGGCTGTTGCAAGGCAGGCGCAGGCGATCAGAACATAGGTCCCTGCTGCAAACTTGCACCTCGCGTATGGGCGGATGCGGGACAACGGTAGGGGAATATCCGTCATCCGCATTGTGGCCGGAACCGACCGACGCCCGCAGTAAGATAGGAACAGCCCCGGACGCACAATCGGAAATGCGGTAACCAACCCGCGCATCAGAGCTTGATCACCGACGTCTTTGAGTTCCGCCTCCACCCATATCCGGCATATCCATCGACCTGAAGGACGCCCGTGAATCCTCCCAATATCCGTTCGGCGTGCTGCCCGCCGCGACCTTGAGCATAGGTGAAGGCCACACCTGGTGGAGCAGCGCCAGCCCACGGGCGGTCGTCACGAGCAAGTGCCCAGAAGTAGCCGGTCCTGGTTTTGCGGGAGCCGGGATCGAGTACCGGCGCACGGGTCTCGTCCATGAAGAGCTTGGTCGAGCGCTTCAGCTCGGCAATCAAGGCATCGAAGACAGGCCGCAGTTCGAATGCTGCCCGACCGACCCAATCGGCAAGTGTGGACCGGTCAAGATCGATGCCCTGGCGGCTCATGATCTGGGCCTGCCGGTAAAGCGGCAGATGATCGGCGTATTTGGAGACCAGCACATGCGCGATGGTTGCCTCAGTGGGCAATCCGGCGTGGATCAGTCGAGCAGTCGCTGGAGCCTGAGCAACGCCATCAGTACAGGCGCGGCAAGCGTATTTTGGGCGGCGAGTGACGATGACGCGGAACTGCGCCGGGATGACGTCCAGCCGCTCGGACACGTCCTCGCCGATGCAATGCAGGTCTCCGCCGCAAGAACAGATCGAGCTTTCTGGCTCTATGATCTCCTCGATACGAGGAAGATGGGCGGGAAGAGAGCCGCGATTCGCGGCGCGTGGTTTGGGGTGCGGCTTCCCCGGAAGGCTATCCGCTTCGTCTTCGGCATGGATGGCCGCGATGGCCGTTTCCAGGTCCTCCAGTGCGAGGTCGAACTGTTCAGGGTCGGTCTTCTCGGATTTGCGGCCGAAGGTAGCCTGCTTGAAAGCGGCGACCAGCTTCTCCAGCCTTTCGATCCGCTCGTCCTTGCGGACTTCACGCGCTTGCGCCGCGATCAGCATCGCCTTCAAAGCAGCAATATCGTCGGGAAGATCGGTGGCGTCCAACATGCTGGAAGTCTATCAAAACCAGCGTCGCTTCGCCGTCGGAATTTGCCGCCCGAGTCATCGTGCCGCAGCTATTCGATAGCGTCTGGCGCTTTCGCTTCCACAGCATGAACCCGACGCCAATCAAGGCCTGCAAACAACGCCTCGAACTGAGCATGGCCCAAGGTCATCAAGCCGTCCCTGATGCCCGGCCAAGTGAAGGTGTGTTCCTCCAGCCGCTTGTATGCCATTAATAGGCCGCTGCCATCCCAGTAGATCAGCTTCAGGCGATCCGCCTTGCGCGAGCGGAATACGTAGACCGTCCCTGTAAAAGGGTCCTTGTGCAGCTCGTTCTTGACCAGCGCCGCCAGGCCATCGTGGCCCTTGCGGAAGTCTAGCGGTTTGGTCGCCACCATGATCCCATGATCCGAACCCGGTTCGATGGAAAGATCATGCCGGAATCGCGCAGGCACGCGCGACAGCGGCGATGCGGGCGGCAGACGCGCCTTCTTCCAGGCGAATCGTGACCGAACCGATGATGATCTCGGGGCGGCCAGTTTTATTGATCAGCGGCTCCACAACGAGTGGATCGACGACCGCCGCTGCGAACTCCACCGCATCTTCGGGTGCAGGCAGGACCAACTTGCCTTGCCGCGCCATGGTTCGCCAAGTGGACAGGTGGTTCGGCTTCAGGCCATGCCGCTCTGCGACCTCATTCACCATCGCGCCTGGCCGAAGGCTCTCCGAAACGATCTGCGCCTTGACCTCGTCGGGCCAATGCCGGTGAACCTCACGTCCAGACTTCCTGGTCGTGAGAACCTCCAATGTACTCTCCATGGAGAAACTCCCGTTGCTCGTCCATGGAAAGCCGATCACAAATTAGGGCGGCGAAAACAACGTGGGAGCGGAACACCGGTTACTTTTCTCCCGTCACGACCTCTGAAACAATAAGGCTTTTAGGGCTGAGTACCCCAGTCTCTTCTCTGACCTCTCGGACACCCGCTTCCTGCCACGTCTCGCCCAATCTTCAGATCCTTTAAATTTTTCGTCGACGAGATTCACCGTCACGGACGGTGAGACGATCCATGTTGAGGGTGAGTTCTTCGGCACCAGGTTGGTGGAATTTAACGCGCCAGAGGTGTTCAGCCTGCGGTGCGAATACGAAAAGGAACTTGGCGACCGGGCTACGGCTCGGCCGAAAGCGTTGGTGGCGACAATGCCTCTTCGACTCGAGAGGGTCGCTTACGCTTGTCCGGGGCGGGAACGGAGGGCACCGAGAAATGCAACTATAGCCGTTACTGTGCAGTACTCTATGCCGGTGACCGAGATGTCAGTGACATTCTCATCGGGGAGGGGCTTGCAACACCCTTCGTCTGCAGCGGCACGTAATGTCCGGTCACTCCCCGTCCGTGGTGCAGCTAGGCGCCGCGCGGATTGGGGGGCTGGCCGATCTACCAATTCGCGGCGTATCCACACGAGATTACGATGATGGCGGCTGGCCAAGAGCGCGCCACGGACGCAGAACACGTTCACGCCGCAAGCAAAAAATCCATGAGAACCAGGACAATCCTCATAACGCTCGTTTCCTTTAGGTGTTCGCCCGGCTCGCTGTGATCGCCGCAATTGCGATTAGCGTTTCGGCGTCACGACCGTAGATCTCCTTAGCTTTCACGGGACACCCCATTCAGACCTTACTCGCAAGGGTCTTAGTTCTTGGATCCTAATATAAATCAGCGACATGCAGCACTTATTGCAATCCCTCCATTACTTCCGTCGCCAGGATTCTCGCCGGCACATCAATGGGGTATCGCCTCATTTCACAGGTTCAAACTCGCCATTGGGTGTTGATGCTCGATACCTGTTCACCGCCTTCGAAATGAAATCAAAGGCCACATCTACATTCAGTTCGGTAACTGTCCAGTCGGACGAGTACGACCAAAGTTCGGCATGATTTGAGTCATCTTCTAGTATCGCAAACTTAAGGACACCGTCCTTTAGCGAGAGCTCCCACCTAGCTTTATCGATCGCGCCGTCGCTCAGGCATCCGCACTCGTCCTCGATATCGAAGTCATCGAGCTGGAACTCGCGCAGAGCTTCAATTTTTTCGCGGGTGCTGTCCGCAATGTCGTATTCGTCGAAATCCGAAAGCGATAAGTAACCGACAGTTTCGTTGTATACCCAACGCCAACATAGCACGTATGCGCCGTTGCGTGTTCGATCCACCGGCGCATCGATCGCGACATGGGTGTAATCATCTTCATTGGCAGCGTCTCGAAACTTCTCGGCATCCGGATCGGATTTGTGGATCAGCTTATCGTATAATCCTGGTCCCACGGCCTGAACGATTTTGGCAATGTCGTCTTCGTCTAAATCCACCCACATGCTGCCATTCCAAACTGGATGCTATTATTCTTGGCTGAAAAACGGTCGGCGGCAAGTGGGGTTGCCCCATAATGACCGGACTCACGGATTTCGGTGATGTGACACTCCAGCCAGAACGAAAGCAGCCGACGCCTGGACATCTCTTAGAGGGCCACGATTAGAAGATCGGCAGGGGAGAATCCGAATTCTGCGCAATCTGCACGAACGCGATGGTAGGTTGGCATTTCGCTTAGGTCGCCGTTGCTTCAATCTCACAGCGATAAGAACTTTCCATAAATCGATCGGGTAAGCCTCGGGACATATTCATACCGGACCTGCATAGCGACACGCTGAAGATCAAGAGCAGGAATTTTCACTAACGCTAGGGTAGTTGTCGGCCCTAGTGGTCACCGCCGCGCCCAGTGAGAGAGGCGAAAACTCACCTCCGCGCTCGTTGACTGCACGGCAAGGACTCACCTGATGATTAACGGTTGCCCATGATTCTTATGTCGAGGTCTATCAGCGCGATCCGCAGGCGCCATCGCAAGGACCCGCAACGCATTGCCGACGGGCACCCACTACGGCGAAACCCTGGGAAATCGTCGCCTGTTTTCCCGATCTGTGATAGCCTCAGGTGATGGACCAGCAAGTCGACAGTCTTGAAAACACTGCCCAAGAGGCAACCGGTAGGCCGCTAGATGCCGACGCGTTGGGCGTTCTCAGATTGGCGTCCTATCTCGGAAGTGTCAGCCCGGGATATTCACCTGACGATCCTCCTGTGACTTGGTCCGGCGTACTTGGCGCTCTGCTTACTGCGAGCGATCCAGCAGGCCGCTGGCTCCGTTGGGGCGAACAGCGTGGCTTGTTCGCCACTACATCGTCTCTCGTTCCTGATCTGCATTTGCGTGCAGCGGCCCTCGACGCTGTCGATTCTGGAGAGACGCTGGTTTCAGGTCCCGATGGCTGGTTGTCAACCTCAGTTAGGGATCAGCTCCGAATAACAGCTGGGATCGCCGCTTCCAGCGCCGTTGACACTTCGTTACCTGCGCCAAGTGCCGCTGAGGAACTGCCACCAATAGGCACTGCCCACTTGCTAGCAAGCTTCTTGCTCGTTCCAACGGGACAGCATGGCAATGGGATCGTTGATTCTGTGAAGAGTTATGCAGCAAAATTCGTCGAGGACGAGTGGCACCTTTTCTCGCCTAGCGACACCCATTTTTCGCCCGAGGTGATGCGGCACTTCCCAGCGCCGACCAGCGCCTGGGAAGGTGTGGACGACAAATGCAGGAGAGCGGTCGACTCAGAGGATAGCTACAGTCAGAGACCTACGAGCCCATTAGGGCGGCCAGCGCTAGCCATTCTTCCACGTCTCGCCCGCGCCTCCGCATTGCTCGCCGGGGATCCGATTTTCGATTGGTTCCAGAATTCCTTTGGCGATATCGCCAAGGCCGACTTGCCCGAGGGGTTGGTTTCTCGCTCGATTGCGTTAGGATGTCACACTCTCCTCGAGCGTGCGCGAGCGCTAGCCGCGGCAACGAGCCCAGGACGGCAAGTCGAGCTTCGACACATCATCGGAGCGGCCTTGGCACCCGACGAGGCAGCACTGCCGCCGTCAGTGCACCGACTGCCGCCACCGCGCGGAAGCGATACCCCGTCTGCTTGGGCTGATGCGCGCGCTCAGTTTTTGACTCTGGTGCAGCATCACCATCAGGATGACCGATACCCGGAATGGGTCCGCCTGGTCTTCGGCGAAAGCATTGTGACACCCCTCATTACCGACGACAGGTCACCTCATACCGACCTTCTCGGATTTCTGCGGTACGCGTCGGCCTTTGCGAGCGTGATCGCTGACAGGGAGGTCCGACCGCCACTCGCAATCGGCCTCTTCGGCCTTTGGGGCAGCGGCAAGTCAACCATGATCGATATGATCGGAGATTCGCTCGAGGCAATCGCCAAGCGCGCGAGCGTTGAGGAGTCGCCTCGCTTCTGCAGGGGGATCGTGCGGATTACGTTCAACGCTTGGCACTACGCCGAAACGACGCTTTGGGCGTCTTTGTTTGTGCGTATTCTTGAGGAACTCAGCACGCATCTGGCGGAGCGGCAGGCTGGCACCCCTCTGCCCGGTTCGCCAGCCGAAAAAGCTCAGGAGCGTGCGCGCGTGCGCATCGATCTTGATGCAGCCATCGCCAAGCAGCGCCTCGCAGAGCAGGCGCTAAGTGAAGCTCAAGGCAAGGCAATTATTGCGAGTGCGGCCCGAGACGAGGCCCTGCGCAGCGAGGCAGAAGCGCGCGCCATCGCCGAATCGGCTGAGCTCGCGCGAGCCGCCGCTGTTAAAGCTGATGTCGCTGTCGCTGAGCGCATCCGTGGTGCCGTTGCTCTCGCTGGCGATGCTGCGACGCTGCTTGTAGCGTTCGGAATTCCTGCGCCGCGCGTGATCGCGGGTCAACCTGGTGAAGACCTCGTCAAACAACTTGGTGCAACCAAAGACAAACTGGTTGCTGCGAGCGCGCGGATCGAGGCGATCAAAGGGCCGATTGCACGCCTCACCGCAGTCGTTGGTTGGGAATCACGGACGCGCAAATCGCTGCTGTTCGCCGGTGCCATCGCCGCGGTTTTCGCAGTGCTTCTTGTGCTTCTCTATTTCCTCCACCTACCGGAGGCGATCGCCGGGACATTCCTGACCACACTCGCGAGTCTTGGCTGGCTGTGGACGCGATTAGGGCCGCTTTGGGACCGCTTGCAGGACGCGCTGGCGCGGGCACCTGCGGTCATCAACCAACTGGGGGACGCTTCCGAGCAAGTCGAGGCTCGCATCAAGGCACGGAAGGACGCGGATACAATCGCGACGCAGAAAGAGAAGGCGGCGAGGGACGAAGGAATCAAGGAGACGACAAAGAAGGCCACCGAAAAAGCGAAGAAGGCCGCTGAAGACGCTGAAAAGGCAGAAGCGGAGGCGATCAGCGCACGTAAAGACCTCGAAAACGCTCGTGTCGACGTGGTCACACTTGAGTCGAAAGTGGCGGCACTTGCGCCAGCTCGATTGCTGGCGGCGTTTGTCACTTCCAGGGCGACTAGTATCGACTACACACAGCATCTGGGCCTGCCGACACGCATTCGCCGCGACCTCGAGGAGCTTGAGGCCCATCTCGTTGAAGTCGCCAAGGATCCGAAGTCGCCGCGTCGGGTCGATCGCATTGTCTTGTTCATCGATGATCTAGACCGTTGCTCATCGAAGGTGGTCGTCGCCGTGCTCGAAGCGGTCCACATCCTGCTTGCATCCGATCTCTTCGTCGTGGTGGTGGGGGTCGACGTCCGCTGGCTAAAACGCTCCTTGCAAGAGCATTTTCTTATGCGGTCGGGCGACACCCATTTCGATCCGGAGGAATACCTTGAGAAGATATTCCAGGTTCCCTTCTGGGTGCCGTCAATGAGCACTAAGGGCCGCGAGGCATTGCTCAATGCAGCGTTGCCGACGGCGGCTACCGGTACATCGGGAACAGGCGGAGTCGCGCAGCATGGTGCGGGCCAGTCCGCTGGTGTCAGCCCGAACCAAACGCCGACCGGTAGCGGATCGACGCCACCCCCCATCATTCAGCTGCCGAACGCGGAACCCGTTACCCTTTCCAAGGAAGAGCGAGCCATGATTGTTCGCTGGGGGACAATCGCGGGCGAGACCCCTCGGCGGCTCAAACGGTTCGCTCGATCTTATTTGATCCTGCGTGCTTCACTCCCACGTGAAGGGCGGGAGGCGCTGCTCTCTATCCGCGACTACGATTCGATTGGACGAATCCTCGCCTTGGGTTCAGCGGCCCCGCATATCTGGCCGCTCGAAAGACCGTCCGAGGAGTCCGACGCCGCGGTTTGGGATCGCTTCTTTGGCATCGGAACGGAGCCGCCTCCGCACGGCAATCTCCGTCGCTGGGTTCCAGAGATTGCCCGCTTCGGATTCGCCGAGCCGCGGGTGATTCCATGAGGTCTCGATAGTCGGCGCCATGTCATGCTCATGCCCTTTGCCCAGGACGAGGAGGTCGCCGCTACGCGGAATATGGAAACCACAATATACACAGCGCCAGCCGCCGGCATTCATCGTCAGCGTTGTCGAAGCATTGGTGCAGGGACCATATTTCAACGGTTTCTGTCATGGGTCTGCGATCGCAACCAGCGTGATTGATCCACACCGCGCCGTCGCCTCAACGGTCGGTGCTGATAGGAATGGTATCACTGGGGATGATCTCCAAGCATTCGACCAAACCCGTGGTGCGGCGTTACGAACGCCACCGCTTTTCTGCCGACCTTGCCCCTTTCTGAGGTTCAGGCTCGCTATGGCCGTCTCGCTCGTAAAGGCACGGATGTACAGGCATGTATCGGCTTTGCTTGCCGGAGCTGGCGGAGAAGACCCGCGGGGTGCTCATCATGGTGGATGCGGCATGCCAGAGGGTTATCGCGCAGGTCGACGATCCGAACACAGACATTGATCATATCGAAATGGGCAAGGCGTTCGCCGCGCTGGCTTCCCAGTTGACGGAGACAGACAAGGAATTGGCATCGTGCGCGCTTCCTGGCGCCGATCGGAGATCTTCGCTCGAATTTCCGATATTCTCGATGCCGGCATTTGACTATCGCTCAGCGGATGGCTAGCTCATCGAGCGCTATGGCCGCTATGTCTCGAGCTTTGACGAGCTCTCACAACGATTGCTGCCTGACTCCGAAAATCAGGCCACGTGCAGAGGCCGAGGCAAGGGCTTAGCCGGCCGTCGGCGCTCGTAATGCGAGTCTCGCGTAGGCGTCTGATTGGCAAGCATGATATGGAAGACGAATCCTCTAAGCTCTCAGCGCAGCAAACGTAGCAACAATTGGCCATCCAATCGCTCTCGATCGCAAACTCAGCGCCAAAGAACGTTCTAAGCCTATTCCAGCAATGACCCGCCAATAGGTTTCGATGAGAAATAGCCTATTGCTATTCCCGCCGGCGGCCATGACGCGCCCGGCAGCTTCGCGCCCCCCTGTCGGCCGTTGAAGCAGACCTTGCACCTGCCGGAAGGCAGACATTGTCTAGTTTGAAGGTAACGGCATCTTTGCGCCGCCGATGGCGGAAGTAAGCGTGGTCGCCTTCATGTCTCGACGAAGCTGCTTAAATGTTTCGCAAAGCATCCGGTCTTCATTCTGGGCTACGGGGTCATCGCCACCATGATGCAAGGCGGTCCAGCCGAAAAGTCATGCGAGACTCGAGCTTGTTGACGCGTTTTGTGGAGCGTCTGAAGAAGCTTGGCACTGCGATCCAGACCGCCGTTCTCGCGCAGCGCATATCCATTGATCAAGTCCTCGAACGCGTCGGGATTGTCCCCACCCGCTGTCACATCTCCGGCAGGCCAGCCTTTCGGAAGCCGTCGACAAAGTGGTCTCGTACAGATGCATCGCGCAGCGGCTGGGAGCTGAGCCAATGGCCGATCGTGAAATGAGGGTGGGCGATCAGGAACAATTCTGCTTCTTGCCGGGCCTCCTCACGGTGGCCCAACTGTGCAAGCGTAGCAGCCAGAAATTTGCGTGAGTTGGTGCGATACGTCTCTTTCCTGCGGAGCGTAGCGGTTGCCGCCTCATAGTCATGCGCGGCGTATTGCGCCTGCCCAAGATGACAAAGATACCAGCAGGCTGGGTAGGGATTTAGCCGCAAAGCCTTTTCGATCTGCGCTAGTCCGTCGGCAACCCTGCCGTCCAGCACGGACAAGTCCGACATGGCGGCCCAAGTGTCGGCGTGGTTGGGGTCCAGCTCCAGGGCCTTGGCGAAGGCGGCCTCCGATTCCTCCCATCGCCCCTCATAAGCCAAAATGGTCCCCAGAACGTAACGGCAGCCGGCATCGTTGGGATCTAGGTCGACCGAATTCTGTGCGAACGTCGCCGCCATCCGACGGTTAGGATCTTCGGGCTCGCCGAAATGAGTCCAGGCAAGCCAACGGTTATAGGCGAGCAGACCGAGCGCCTCGGCATATGATGGCTCGAGCTTAACGGCCCGTTGGAGCAGCATATAGGCCTCACGCTCAGTTTGCGGCGACTCTTCCGTAAGGAGGCGGGCGCGCACACACAGATCGTATGCCTCAAAGTTCTTCGGTCGATTGCGCTGCGTCGGGATGATCAGCCGGCCGACGAGGGCTTCAACAATCTTGGCGTTAACTTCATCCTGTAACTGGAAAACATCTTCCACCGTCCTGTCAAACCGGTCGGCCCACAAGTGCCGGCCGCCAAGCGCGTCGACCAATTGGGCATTGATGCGGACACGGCCCATTGCGCGTCTGGCGCTCCCCTCGAGGACATAGCGGACGCCGAGTTCCTGGGCGACCAGCCGTACGTCGACCGGCTTGCCTTTGTAGCCGTACACGGAATTGCGCGCGATGACGAACAGGCCAGCCGTACGGGAAAGGTCGGTGATCAGGTCTTCGGTCAAGCCGTCGACGAAATGCGCGTCCGCTTCATCCCCACTCATATTCGTGAACGGCAATACAGCGATCGAGGGACATTCGGGCAGCGGCAATATGCTCTGCAGCGCATCCGGCCAATGCCACACGTGGACCGGGCGAGTCAGGTTCTTTAGGTAGCGTTCTCCTGCATCAAAGAACCGGTCGCTAATCTTGCCGACGATCTCGCCGTGAACACTGGCTGAAATGCAGATGCCTCCCGGTGCGGCCTGCGTCTGGAGGCGCGCCGCGACATTGACGCCGTCGCCGAGGACGTCTGAACCGTCGTCAATGACATCTCCCAGATTGACGCCAACACGCAAAAGCAGGTGCCGGTCTCCGGAAGCCTCAACAGCAGTGGTGGGCCGTTGCATTTCCAACGCTGCTGCGACCGCGTCCACCGCGCTACAGAATTCGATTAAGAATCCGTCGCCCATGACCTTGAAGATGCGACCGTTGTGGCGCATCACAGCCGGCTCGATAACGCCAGAACGGAGTTCCCTAAGGTTCGTCAGCGTTGCGACTTCATCAGCCTCCATCAGGCGTGAATATCCCACCACATCGGCAACGACGATGGCGGCAAGGCGACGCTGAAGAGATTGATCCGTCATGTGAGGACAAGCCTAACGACCGAGTTAGCAAGTTATTGTTCAACCGCGGGTGAGTCAACAAGTGGTAAGAGGTAATGTCCAGACGATCTCCACCTCGAGCCGTCATTTTTCTTTGTGACCGACGGCGTCGAGGTGGACGACACGGAAATGAGTATGTACTGAAAGCGGTCGGTTCTTGAACGTCTGGTGATGGTCGGCGAGCGGGGCGTCGGCGGAAGTGCCCATGACCTATCTCACTGGCAACATACCGGTTGGCAGCTACGACCCGAATTCGCTTGCGAGCATCGGCATCGGCCACGCCGCGATCGATGCCGGGGGTGCATACACCAATCTGAACACCAAAACCGGCACGGAGTTTTCGGCGACCCTCGGACTCACCAAGAATTTTAGGAATCCATCGACCGACTCCACGAACGGGCTTGACCTGCACGTAGACCTTGCCGCCAGCCAGTTTCTCACGAAACAATTCTTCGTCGGTGTCGTCGGCTACCACTACCAGCAGCTCACCGCCGACCAAGGAGAGGCCGCCCGTCTCGGTTCCAACAAGTCGCGCCCGAGTGGAATCGGGCCGCAGATTGGTTACAATTTCAACTTGGGCGGCCGACAAATCTACGCCAAACTGCGGGCCTATTTCGAGTTCGACTCCTACCGCAGGCTCGAAGGTCACGCCATTTTCGCGACAATCAATATCCCGCTGTCCAAACCGTAGGGGCTGATCCTTCTATACCTTTCGCACGGTGTGCTGGGCGCCGCTCACAGATCGATAACGAAATCAGTCTGAAATCCGCCCGTCTCACGTTGTGCCTCCCAGCCTTGCGGATTGCAGATGATCCGCGTCCCACCGAACATGTAATCGCGGAATTTATGAATATGACCATGGATCCAAAGGTGCGGCTTTCTCTCCTCAATGAGGGAAGACAGGTCGCTAGCGAACGCCGCCCCACTTGCCTCGCCATAGAAATCCGGGTCCATTGATTGCATGAGTGGCGCATGATGGGTGAGGATGACCGTGCGGCCCTCAATTGGTTTTGAAAGTTCATTCGCGATATAGCGACGACTGTCATTGTGGCGCGCAAGGATTTCTTGGATCGTGACCAAGCCCGTCTCCCCCGGGCGGCGCTCGTCCGATCGATAGATCTTTTGGTAGTCGAGCAATAAATACGGCACGAGACCGAACGCCTTGCGCTGCCGCCTCCAGGCAGGGACACTCTCGTCCAACCCCACCGACACGGCATAATCGGTCCACAACGTCGCGCCGATGATGCGCACGTCTCCAATCGTCATCGTCTCGTTTTCCAGCAGCCGAATGCGGGTGCCTTCCGTTAGGCTGCGGGCTTGCTCAAGCGCATGGTCGATGCTGCTTCCAAAATAATCGTGATTGCCCAGAACCAAGATGACCGGCATACGCGGTTCGATCTCGCGGCGCAGGAAGCTGATGCTGTCCAGAATGTGGTCGCAAACGTCGCCAGCGCAGATGCATACATCGGCTTCAGGAATTCGCAAGCAACGACCCCAGTGACGTTGCATTGGATAAAAGTGAATATCGCTGATGATCCAGGCTCGCATTGGCCGGTCCTTTCGAGTGCAAGGAATTCTCGCGCCGGAGACGCGTCGCCGGGCGGTGCTGTTTTCACGTTTTTGTGGAATGCTTCGGGTTCGAGACAGCCGCTAGGCGCTATTGAACGCGACACGAATAATTCGTTCCATGCTGTCCAGAATCTTGTTGTAGGCCATTGGGTCGAGACGCCAGAGATCCTCTCGCATTTCGGTGTCCGGGTCATCGTCAGGCGAGAATTCCTTGTTCATTTGAAGGTATGCCCTCCAAAGCCGGTCTCCCGTTAGCTCGAAAGTAACACGTCTTACGAAACTGTCCGCCTCAGTCACGAGGTCGGTGGCTGCGTGAGGCAATGGCCCTATACGGTTTGCCGACGATGATTGGCCAATCATGTCGGTCGAGCCCGCGCTTTCCTCGCCGAGGTCGATTTTGTCGATGTTTAGGTATTTGAGCCATGTGTGTTCAGCCTTCTCCGCGAAATCCAGAAAGAGCCGGTTCACTTTCGACGATTTGCTAGCCCGAAGGAGCCCCTGAACCTTGGCCGGGCGGAGATTGTTCAGAAGCTCCATGATCTCGCGCGCTTCAATCAGCTCTTCGTCGGTAACAGCAACATAAAGGAATTCCATTATCGCTCGCGCCGGAGAAGAAGCTTTGATTGTGAAATTCCCGCGATCGATGTCAATCAGTTCAAGATCCGGGGGAAGGAAGGAGGTTCGATGGAGATGGATGTCGGAGCCCCAGTCTATAGTCCTCGCCCATCTCGGCAGTTCGACATTTTCTGGCGCGAACAGTGTCACCTGCAATCGCGAGAGTTCAAGGAATTGCGCCTTTCCATGAATCGCAAGCGCTGTACGGCCGCCGACGTGGACCGGAAGCCTGGCATTCGCTTGCAGGCCGTAGAGCATTCCGTCCCAACGCACTTTGCTCAGATAGCGTGTCAGGACGCCACGATCGATTGTCTCTAACCAGCCATCTTTCCGGTATTGACGCAACAGTGCCGGGCTGTAGCCTTTTTCTTCGAGCCAACTTGAAAGGACGACAATGTCATGCGGCACATTGTCTAATAGCCATCGTAGTTTTTTGTTGGGGTCTCGCGTCATGTTCAACGCACCTCACAATCATCGCAACGCATCCGCCAGGTCATGCCAGCCTTAACCGATCGCCATGGGCCGCCGCAGCTTTCACACTGTCCATGAGCTTCGTCGTCTGCTTGCGCACAGATGGAGGCAGCTGCATTTCTAATAGCCCGGGTGGCCGCGACCTCGTCGACGTTGGTGTCAATTAGAAGGCCTCCGTCGACTGCCGCGACGTGTGTGATGGAAATCGAAACCAGATTGCTAAGCCCAAGAGCTGCAAGTTTGTTGGCCGCGTTCTGAATGATATGAAACCATCCATTTCCGGCAACGATGGCAACATCCGAAGGAATTGTGCTGCCGACCGAGTGACGAAGACGATATTCGTGTGCGAAATCCATCGTCCAATCCTCACGGGTACTTGTGGGTTTTGTAGCCGTCCGAGCGACGGAAGAAGACTTTGACCCGATGGGCATCCATCTTCGTGGTGCGCATCAACTCATTCGCCATCTGGCGCAACGCGCTGTCGCAGTCCTCAAGGATTTTACGAGCTTCTTTCAGCTGTTCGTGGAGAAGCAGATTCACCTCAATTTGAAGTTCTTTATCAAGATGAAGATCCGCGGCCGTGAGGCGGTCGACCTGGATTAGGGATTTTGCGAAACCGAATCTTGCCACATATTCAAAAGCTGCAAGATTCGCGCGATGAAGATCGCTTCCGTCGGTCCCTCCGGAGGTCGTCGACCGGCTGCCGAAAAGCAATTCTTCTGCGGCAATTCCCGCAAGCATCACCCTGATATCGCCAAGGAATTCTTCGTCGGCTCGAAGGAATTTCATTGACGATGGCTCGACGTCGGTGAAGCCCCAGATATCGCTACGATCAGCCGGATCATAGGTCGTCCGGATTTTGACTTCGCGCACGTGTCGGCCAAGGGCGCAAGCAACCATCGCATGACCGGCCTCGTGGACGGCAATCCGATGCAGGTGCTCTTTTTTGAGCTTTTGTGGACTCGGCAGCCTGACCAGGAGGTCAGCAATGCTTTCCTGGGTTCGACCATCCTTTCGTGCCGTCTGCCTGGCCTGACGGACAAATTCGTCGAGCGAGGCTCGCGGCCAATTCTGCAGCCGCGCGGCCAGCTCACGAAGCCCGGGCTCTCCGGCCAGGTGAGGGCTCATGAAGGAAAGGATTTCCAAGCGCTCTTCAGCGTCCGGATGATCGAGCCTGATCTGCTTTTCCAATCGGCCGGACCGCAGCAGGGCAGGGTCCAACGCAGCTGGATAGTTGGTGGCGGCGATGATAAAGACGCCCTCGCGCGAAATGCTGCCGTCGATCGCCGCGAGGAAGGCGTTCACGACCTGCGTGCTGTAATTCGCGTACTCATGCGCAAATGTATTCCGATCGCCGAAACTGTCGGCCTCGTCGACGAAGAGCAGTGTCGGCGCATTTTCCCTCGCTCGTTTAAAGTCGGCGAGCATCGCCTTCAAGGTGTCACCAAGATGCCCTCGGCCTTGCCACTCCGCCAGTGATCGAGGAAGGAAGTTCATGCCTGCTGTATTCGCGATGATCTGGGCGAAGCGTGTCTTTCCGGAGCCACTTGGGCCGTAGAGCAGGACGCCCCGATCCAGCTCGCGCCAGCTGATTGCGCCAGCTTTCCATCGTTCGAAATCCTGCAAGAATTCGACCGCCCACTCTCTCGCTTTGCCGAAGCCTGGGACCTCGTCCAGAGTCAGGAATTCAATGGCAGACGAGTCCGCCTGCAGAGCCTCCGGCTCCGCCGCCGTGATTGCGCGACTTCGCTCTATTGCTCGCCTTGGAGAGCGGCCTAATCGGAAGACGGCGTTGATGATCGCGGGCGGCTGACCGCGTAAATAGTTGATGTCATCGTTCGTAAGGGGAGAAAACTTGTAGACGCGCCGTAACGATCGCATCGCTCGATCGCTGAAAAGATCGAGCTCGATATCGTGAGTAACGCAAACGCTAAGCGCGTCGGGAAGATCTGCGTCCACTCGCGCTATTGCGATGGGATGCATCTTTCCAAGGTGTGAAGCAAGATCACTTTCGTCGACAGCAAATCTATCGCCTTCGACCTTGAACACCGTGTAGACGGGATGGGTGCCGCCAAAGTGCCTCCCTTCAATCCCGAGGATGTCTTCGGCGATGCCGACGAATGGAAGTGGATCGCATACCTTTGGTATACGAAGGACCATCACCGTTGAGGTTTCTACAGCTCGCCGATAGACGTCAACGATGGCGGCCGCCATCGCGATAAACGCCGCAAACCGAAAGGGCGATCTGCTGGCATACCTGATCATGAGTTGCTTGCTGACTCTGATTGATGGCGTAGTTTTCCGTTCGGTGAGCGCGGCGATGAAATCCATGACGTCCTCGTTTTCATCGCTCATGGGAATACCACCCTTACCGCAGCTTCCTCAGGAAGCGGGATGTCGAGCATATACCAACGCGAAAGCGTGCGGACGAAACGGCGGTTCTCACTCACGTAGAAGATTTCGCTTGTGCGAGCGAGGTGACCATCACGAATGTTGGGATGCCCAGTCGTCCGTCCGTCCAGGCACGGGATAATTCGAACGTCGATGGCATAGTCGCTTAAGGCGGCGAAATCCTTTGGCGTGAACTCACAATTGCTATCCCAGACGGCCTGTAAATCGACCGCCAGTGACTGAACGCGTGGAAGGATTCCTTCTAGCTGCCCACGTACCCAAGGTTTCATCATTTTCTCCATGATGCGCGGTGTTTGCACGAGAAGTCGGAGCGAATCCTTCGAGGAATCACGACGAATCCTTGTCTGAAAAGTCTGAAGCGCTGAATTTTTCTCTAAGGTAAAATCATCGATTCTGTCTCTGGAGTCAACATAGTGTCCCTCGAAGACACAATAATCCTTTGAAAGACAGATGTTCAACTCAGTGTTGACATTTCCACACGAGCCTTCTTCATCGCTCCATGTCGATGATTATCAGTGGCGAAATAGTGCGCGCCGCACGTGGTATGCTTGGCCTCCAACAGAAGGAGATTGCCGAGCTCGCGGGGGTGCATCCGAAGGCCGTTGCGCGACTTGAAATGGGCGAGCTTGCTCACGTTAGCACGGAAGTGACCAACAAGATCATTCGCGCGCTCGAAGACAAAGGTCTCGAATTTACACCTGCGACGGTATCATACGGGGCAGGGGTTCGATGGAGATCGTCAGCTGGAAACCCAAATCGAACAGATAAGGCCAACGGATAGCGTTAGCACGTGTGTCGACCGATTTTGATGGTGCATATGCGCCCAAATTCCTGACTGCTCAGCTGGCCGCAGCCATAACACCTCCTCGAACCATTCTTACTGAGCGGTCGGCTCAAACCGACTGACCAAGTCCGATCGTTGGTTGCAATGCGAATTTGGTGGTCTCCGATCAAAGAAGCGATTCGCATTCTTGTTTTTGTTTTGACCATTTCTCCGCGTCCTTAAGACCCCTGAGCCGTCTTCCAGAGACGCACTCTGTCCGCAACAGCTATGGGTTGACTCGTTTCAAAAATACATCCTCATTGAGGGTGTTTTGGCAGCCGCGACCGCGACCTTGACTCCGATTTTGAGCTGGATCGCCGCCAGTCGAAGTAGCGACGGACGAACGTCCGAGAAAGTTTGAGGAGGGTGGACTCGTATGGACAACATGACGGCCCAGGAAAACACGTCTGCGTTTGAGCCCTATGAATATGGTAGCCTCGCGCTGCCGGTGCACCCACTGCCTGGGGAAGGTTTGGCGGATCTTCTGTTCAGGGCGGTGGAATATAACGGCTTCCACGCGGTTAACATCGTCGACAAACTTATGCGACGGACTGGAAATTCGATCTGGTCTCACTTTTCATTCGCGAAGCATGAGTTTGACGCAGGTCAGGTTGCACACGCACTCGGGATTAACGAGAGTTATATCAGTCCTCTCATCTATCGGAAAAATAACGGCGCGATCAATTTCTTTGGCGCGAATATTTCACCTTCAAACCTGAGCAGCCGCAGGCGTGTATCGCCGCTATATCTCCGCGAACACTGCTATCAAAAGGCTATATGGTCGCTACGCTGTTTCCCCTGTGATCCGGTTAACCGCGAGACGTTGCTCGAAGAGTGCCCAGAATGCCGCTCCCCGTTGATTTTCAAATACACCGCCGGGGTCTCAACCTGCTCACGCTGTGGTGCCAATCTCTGCGATTTCCCACAGACCAAGATCGAGCTACCCGACGAGTTTTCTTTTCAGTTCGTGCAATCCCTGGTCGATCCGGACCAAACAGCTCGCGAAGCACGGGGTTGGCGGCTACACGAGGATTTGCGATCGTTCTCGCGTGGGGCGCTATTCACTCTTATTATTGAGCTCGCAAAATTACTCGACTTTGAACAGAGACCAGAGTGGCAAGGGGCAGACTTTCTGGCGAGCAGGCACTACAGCGTCTCCCTTGAAGCGCTCGTCGAAGCTTCGGGAGCGCTTCTAAATTGGCCGGGTCGGTTTTTCGAGTTGTCCGCAATTACCGAGCACACAAAGAAGTATACGAATAAGCAGTGGGTCCACCCCTTAACGCGTGGGATTCCCAAGTACCACAAAGATCTCAAAGTGTTTCTTCAAAGAGAGCTAACCGAGCACTTTTGCTCCGGCATTCGGAGACATTACAGGTTCTCTTCCGAGAAAGAATTCCAATCCGTGACCTACTTTTTTCCTCCTGCTGTTAGGGCGCAAGCTAACGCAATCGGACTACCGGTGGGTGAAGTACTCGGTTTGTACAAATTAGGTACAATCTGGTGTCCTGATGACAAGTTGCGCCGAGGTTTGGGTGCAACAGGAGTCGCGCCTGTTGTTGACCCGAAGGAGTTCCAAAGCAGTCTGGAGGAATGGGCTGTAGGGAGACCCGTTGTTGAGATCGTTCAAGCATCCAGAACCTCACGTCATCCGTGGGCTATTGTCTTTGATGCAGTTTTCAGAGGAGACGTTCAGGTAACAATTAAGCGCTCAGATCGTAAGCCATTCGCAAAGTGCTTATACACCACTGATGAAACCGCGGTCACTGCCTTGTGTCAGGCACAGACAAATGAAATCGATCCAGAAACGGAAGTGACATGGCGA
The DNA here is from genome assembly GCF_014193655.1 of Rhizobium sp. BK313. GTDB lineage: Bacteria > Pseudomonadota > Alphaproteobacteria > Rhizobiales > Rhizobiaceae > Rhizobium. The sequence continues at coordinate 1,086,493 of NZ_JACHZQ010000001.1, forward strand.
GACGTATTATTTTATCTGCGCATCACAAATGGCTCAATCCCACCACTGCAAAATGCGGGTCTTCTCCCAGCAGGCAAGTTTCGAATGAGAAATGTTTGGGAGTTACAGGAGCGCTTTATCTCGATTGCTGAAATTAGATCGCGCTTGTTGGTATCCGACCGCCGCTTGGCGACCGCTTCGATTATGAAATCCATTGGCCGCCTGGGGTTGAAACCGATCGTTCCGGGAGTGGGTATCTTCGATCGAAAAGGAGGAGAGGCCTTCGTAAGCGACATGCTTATTTGATGAGATGGAGCCTATCGAATCGGAAAAAATTCCTTACCAGAATCAGCAATATCTTCCGCCCATACCGAAAGCATACGATCCGGGGGCAGGCCGCGGGCGTTGACATCGTCGATCAAATGCGCCGGAAAGCGCGTCGCAATGTCATCGAGCGTGTGCTGCGCCGTGCGCTGAATTTCGCGGGCGCGCAGGAGATTGAACAACCGAGATGCCTCGCGAAGTGTTGTGCCAGCCATGGTAGTTGCTCCTTTTCGGCTGCCGGTATCAATTTCGTTAGGACTAATATGGTGCTTCGTTGACATTCAGACAAATGAAATGATATGGTACTTAGGATCAGAAAAATTGAAGGAAGCCGATATGACCGTACCGTTCCGCCGGCCCATACCGCTGCTCGACAATGAGGTTCTGCGCACCTTTGTCGCCATCGCCGAAACCGGCAATTTTTCAACTGCGGCCGATGCTGTCTTTCGTACGCCGTCTGCCGTCTCGATGCAGATCAAGAAGCTGGAAGAGCAGTTGGGTGTGACACTGTTCCTGCGCGACGCGCGTTCTGTGAGCCTGACGCAGCATGGTGAGATGCTGCTCTCCTATGCCCGCAACATCCTGGCGCTGTCCAACGAGGCCGTGTCGCGTTTCATCATGCCCGAGCTCAGCGGCGTCGTGCGGCTTGGCGCTCCGGACGATATCGGCGAGCGCTTGCTGCCGAGCATTCTCAAGAGCTTTTCGGAGAGCTATCCGGGCATCATGGTCGACGTGACTGTCGATATGAGTCTTCAATTGAAGAAGCGTATCGAGGAGCAGCGGCTGGATCTGGCGCTGATCAACTGTGCGACACGGCCTTTCCCGACCGAGGGCGAGGTCATCTATACCGAACGCCTCGTGTGGGCAGGGGCAAAGTGCGGTACGGCCTATCGCCGTGATCCCTTGCCAATCTCGATCTGGGAAGATGGTTGCATCTGGCGGTCGGAAGCATTGGCCCAGCTGGAACGGCAGAAGCGGCCTTACCGCGTCTCCTATCTCAGCGCCCACACCATGGCGCAGCGCGCGGCTATTGTCTCTGATCTTGCGGTCGCGCCGTTTCCACGTTCCTACATTGGTGAGGATATGGAGATTCTCGGGCCGAATGAGGGGCTGCCGGAACTTACCTCCTTCGACATTCGCCTACTGACGGCATCGCAGATGACGGGACCTATGAAAGCGGTGGCCGACAGCATCCGGCAGGCGTTCATAGAGATCGGGCGGAAAATGGCCGCGTGAGCCGCGTGTGAAGATGTGGACTACTAAGGACGTTGACCCGCACGGTCTCTGGCGAATTTGAAACGGGCCACGTCGCGTACATTGGAAGCACGTTTCATCCAGGTCGCGCGATGCGATACAGCACATGGGGACGTAATACGTGTCCCGGAGGTACGGTCGTGTCGTCGAAATCCGCTCCGATCACTTGAACCATGCCAATCTTCTCCATCACGCGGCGTGACGGCAAGTTGATGCTGGACGTATACCCGATCAGTTGATCAATCTGCAGCTCGTCCCAAGCGAAATCGAAGCAGCGATAGCTTGCCTCGGTCGCGTAGCCCTGACGCCAGTAAGAACGACCCAGAATCCAACCGATCTCAAGGGGAAAGTTGCCGGGAACTTCCGGTCCTGGTCGCGACAGCCCAGCTCCGCCGATCAATGCGCCGTCGGACTTGCGCTCGACGGCAAGAAAGCCAATTCCCTCGCTTATCAATTCCTTCCGGGCTTCATCGATCAAGGCATCCGTTTCTGCGGACGTGAGCAGGCTTGGATAGTAATACTGACGCGTCTCAGGGTCTGCGTTGATAGCGGCGAATGGCACGCGATCCTTATCCCGCCAAGCCCGGAGAAGGAGTCGTGGGGTCTCCAAGCTGAGCATCATCAGCACCCATTGTTCAAAGATTCGTCATCAGATTTCTTCTCGCAGTCAGGCTTGATGACTACGGGCCGATAGTCACTCGCGGCTGCGGCGTCTTCTTCGGCCTCCGCCTTCATCGTCCGCGAGCTGTTTGCGTTCCGGCAACGTGACGACCTTCGACAGTTCCGGGAAAGCATCCACCTTGTTCGGCAGTGCCATGGCATAGACGAAATGCTCCTGAAACTTTGATTCAAGCGCCGTCTCTATCTTCTCGATTTTGCTGACGGTTTCCTCGATCTCGCGGCGATGGCCGCGATTGAGGAGTGCCATGCGTGCGCCGGTGCCGGCGGCATTGCCGACCGCCTTCACCTTGTCGAGGGCGCAGTCCGGTATCAGGCCTAGCACCATTGCGTATTTCGGGTCGATGAAGGTGCCGAAGGCGCCGGCAAGGCCGATGCGGTCGACATGAGTAATGCCCTGTTTGTCCATCAGCAGCTTGACGCCGGCATAAAGGGCGGCCTTGGCGAGCTGGATGGCGCGCACGTCGTTTTGCGTCACCGTAATGCGTGGCTCACCGTCGCGCAGCAAATAGGAGTAGGTGCGGCCGTTCTGGAGGATGCGGGGCGAGCGCGCCATCATGCTGCCATCGACGACGCCGTCTTCGGAGATGATGCCGGTCAGGAACATCTCGGCGACCACTTCAATGATGGCCGAGCCGCAAATACCGGTGACGCCGACGGTGGCTGCTGCCTCGGCAAAACCGGGTTCATTCGACCATGGCTCGATGCCGATGACACGGTAGCGCGGCTCTAGCGTGACGGGATCGATGCGTACGCGCTCGATGGCGCCGGGAGCGGCGCGTTGGCCGCTGGAAATCTCCGCGCCTTCGAAAGCGGGGCCGGTCGGCGAGGAGGCTGCCACAACGCGGTTGCGATTGCCGAGCACGATTTCGGCATTGGTGCCGATATCGACCAGTAGCATCATTTCATCCTGGCGGTGCGGGCCTTCAGCCAGCGTCGCGGCGGCAGCGTCGGCGCCGACATGGCCGGCGATGCAGGGCAACATGTAGATGCGTGTGCCGGCATTCATCGGGAGGCCGACTTCAGCCGATGTCAAATGCACGGCGCCGGAGACAGCGAGCGCGAACGGCGCCCCGCCGAGCTCTGTTGGGTCGATGCCGAGGAAGAGATGATGCATGATCGGATTGCCGACGAAGACTGCGTCGAGAATGTCCTGGCGCGACACGCCGCCGTCGGCGCAGACCTTGTCGATCAGCCCGTTCAGCGCCTCGCGCACGGCGTTGGTCATGGCGCCGCGGCCATCCGGGTTCATCATCACATAGGAGACGCGGCTCATCAGATCTTCGCCGAAGCGGATCTGCGGATTGGATGCACCCGCGGATGCCACCGTGCGGCCCGACAGCAACGAAGAGAGATGCATGGCGATCGTCGTCGAACCGATATCGCAGGCGATACCATAGGCTTCGTTTTTCAGGCCCGGGTAAAGCGCGATCAGGCGCGGACGGTCCTCTTCGTGATCCCGGTGGATTGCGGCGGTGACCTTCCACTCGCCTTTGCGCAGGATCGATTGCACCTGCGGGATCAGATGGAAGTCGACTTCGAGATTGTCATATTTCCAATCGGCTGCGATCGCCGCCTTCAGCCGGTCGAGATCTCCGAGCGGCTTGTGCATGTCCGGCTCGTCGACTTCGACGTAGCACATGTGCACGGCCGTATCGCGGGCGATGACGCGCTCATCGGCAGCTTTGCGCACCACCTGCGCGTTGATCACCGTATCCTGCGGCACGTCGATGACGAGATCGCCTTGGATCAGCGCCGAGCAGGAGAGGCGTCGCCCCTCAGGAAGATCGCGCACCTCGGCATAGCGCCTTTCCTTCGGACCGATGGGCGAAAGATGATCGTTGGCGGAGACGATCTTGTGTTTGGCGAAATTGCCTTCCTGAACGGAGACTTGGCAGCGTCCACATGTCGCGCGGCCGCCGCAGACACTTTCGACATAGACGCCTAGCTGCCGCGCGGCCTCCAGCACCGGTGTGCCGACTGCAAAACGGCCGCGCTTGCCGGAGGGCATGAAAAGGACGAGGGGATTCGTGCTGTCGCTGGCTTGGGCCACGGATCAGCCTTTCTGTCTGGTGAGGCGGCGCACGTTCGAACGAACGCGCTTGCTGTAAGGCTTGACGGTGGCCCTGACGACCGCGTCGGCAGCGCGGTGCGATGAGGTGGTGGTGCCCGTTGCCATCGCCGTTATTGCCTTGATGCTCTGTTGGGTCATGGCAATATTGGCCGCGACGGCACTTTCCGCCGCAGCCATCATCTTTTCCGAGACCATCCGGTTGAGTTCCGCGGCGTTCATGGTTCCGCCGGTCATCGCCGCCATCCACATTTGTTGCGTACGCATCGCGATCACCATCGGCGCCTGAAACCAGAGCGTCGCGAGATCGTTGGAAAGCCGGCTGCTCGGATACATCGCTATTCCCTCGCAGCGCCTGCGCCAGCACGAGCCGCGCGTCCACCACGGCGACCGCCACCAGCGCCGGGAGCGGCAGAAGCGGGTGCTGCTGCGCCGCCTTCGGCCGGCTTGTAGTCGCGATAGGTCATGATCCAGTTGGTGCAATTCGCATCCGTGCCGTTCAGCACGTTGGCGGCGCGCACGGCTTCCATTTCCTGCGGACGGCAGGGATTCATGATCGCCGAGGTCATGCCGGCGCCGATCACCATCGGGATGAAGCCGGCATTGATGCCGTGACGGTGCGGCAAGCCGAAGGAGATGTTGGAAAGGCCGCAGGTGGTATTGACCTTCAGCTCGTTGCGCAGGCGGTGCAGCAGCGCGAAGACCTGGCGGCCGGCATCGCCAAGCGCACCGATCGGCATGACGAGCGGATCAACGACGATATCTTGCGGCTTGATACCGTGATCCATGGCGCGTTCGACGATCTTCTTGGCGACGGCGAAGCGAACGTCGGGGTCCATGGAAATGCCGGTCTCGTCGTTGGAGATGGCGACCACGGGCACATCGTATTTCTTCACCAGAGGCAGGATGGCTTCGAGCTTTTCCTCCTCGCCGGTCACGGAGTTGACCAGCGGCCGGCCCTTGGCGACCTTCAGCGCCGCCTCGATGGCGGCCGTCACCGAGCTGTCGATCGACAGCGGCACGTCGACAAGGCCCTGAACGATTTCCAGCGTCTGCACCAGCAGGCCCGGCTCGGTCTCGTTTGGATTGACCGAGGTGACGCCGGCATTGACGTCCAGCATGGTCGCACCGGCGGCCACCTGTTCCAACGCATCCTTGATGACGGTATCGAAATTGCCCTCGATCATCTCGGCGGCCAGCTTCTTGCGCCCCGTCGGATTGATGCGTTCGCCAATCACGCAAAAGGGCTGGTCGAAACCGATGATGATTTCGCGAGTGGCTGAAGCAACGATGGTGCGCGTCATGTCTGTCTGATCCTCTGGTCTCTAGACTCTGGTCGGCGGGCTCGATGGAGGTGGTCTATCGTGCCGCGATGGGGGTTACAAGCGGTAGGCTCCTCCGCCTATCGCTCTCGATATCAATGCGTCTGATGCGGTGGATGGTGGGCGGCGGCTTCGGCCATTTCCTGCTGGTTCTCTTCTTTGCCTTCGCGAAGATGTTCCAAGCGTTCGGCAATCGCCGCATCGCCCGGGTTGGCTTCGCGCTTCCAAGGCTGGCGGCCGGTCAGAACGCCGGAATCGTGCACCATCTCAGCAACATATTCTTCCTGGCGATAGGCCATGACGTGAATGCCGGACACGCCCTCGATTTCCTTCACCTCGTTGATGATATCGATGCAGAGCTGCTTGCCTTCCTTTTTCTGATCCTCGGCACCTTCGATGCGCTTGATGATCGCATCCGGAATATGGACGCCCGGAACATTCGAGCGCATCCAGCGTGCGGTCCTAGCAGACGCCAAGGGACCGACACCGACGAGGATGAAGCACTTCTCGTGAAAGCCGAGATCGCGGACCTTCTTCATGTATTCGCGAAACATCGGCACGTCATAGCAATATTGGCTCTGCACGAACTGCGCGCCGGCTTCGATCTTCTTGCCCAGGCGATAGGGACGGAAGTCATAAGGCGGTGCAAAGGGATTAATGGCGGCGCCAAGGAAAACCTTCGGCGGGGACGTCAGCTTGCGACCGGAGAGAAATTTGGCGTTGTCGCGCATGATACGCACGGTTTCGAGCAGCGACATGCAGTCGAGATCGAAAACCGGCTTGGCGCCCGGCTGGTCGCCGGCCTGCACGCCGTCGCCGGTCAGGCAGAGGATGTTGCACACGCCCATGGCGGCAGCGCCCAGCACGTCGCCCTGGATGGCGATGCGGTTCTTGTCGCGGCAGGCGATCTGCATGATCGGCGCATAGCCCATGCGCGTCAGCAGCGCGCAAATGCCGACCGAGGACATATGACAATTGGCACCGGAGGCATCGACCGCGTTGATGCCGTCCACCCAGCCGTCGAAGATCGAGGCACGTTCGTAGACATCTTCCGGGTTGGCGCTATCGGGCGGGTTCAGTTCCGCGGTGACGGCGAACTCGCCGCGACGCAGCACGCGCTCCAGCCGCCCGAGTGAGGAATGCCCGGGCAGGGGATCGAGAGGCAGATGCGCACCAAGCGGATTTTCATCGATATGCGCCATCAATCAGGCTTCCTTCTTCGCCGCTTCACGCGCCGCTGCAGCTTCCGCGGTCACACGCAGCCAGGAGGATGTTTCGCGTAGCGACTGGTTCACCGGCTTCTGCACCTTCAAGATCGCGTCGCCATTGACCATATTGCGCGAGCCGTTCCAGGCCTGCACCCAGACGCAGGGCATATCGGGTTCGACTTCGCAATTGCCATTGGCGCGCACGCCGCCGCAGGGGCCGTTGCGCAGTTGCTTCGGACAGTTCATCGGACAGGACATGCCGGTCGACGACAACGCACACTGGCCGCACATGCGGCAATCGAAGAGAAAGCCTTTCACATTGCGCTCGACGAAGGTGATCGGTCGTTCGACGCGCTCGTAGCCGATCGATTTCCAAAGCGGATGCAAAAGCAGGAAGGCATCGGCGAAGCGGCGATAGAACCACTCGAGGAAACGCGAATGGCGCACGGCCCAGAGACGGACAGTGTATTTGCGGCGGGCGCGGCGGTTCGGCGAAACGCCTGATGGCGTGTAGGCGCCGCTGGCTGCCTTCGCACCCGCGGCGGCATTGCCCGGTTTCTGGATGGCGTCAGCCATTGTCGCGGCCCCCGGCCTTTACCAGCGCCACCAGGCGCTCTCGGTCATAGGTGGCTTCGAGCTCGCTTGCGGCCTTGTCCGCCTCTGCCTCGAGATCGTCGGAGACCGGGACAGGATCGGCCTTGCGCCATTCAGCCAGATAGTCGTCCGTCTCGGCGGCACCCGTGCGCATGGCGCACATATCAATCGCTTCGGTGAAGCGGAGCGACAGTTCGCGCTTGGCTGTCTGCCGTCCCTTCTTGATGATGACCTGGGCGGGGATGTCCCGCCAATAGACGACAATGCGATCCGCCATGCAAAAATTCTCCTCTTTGATCAAGAATGCACGTCCGCCGATGCAGAGACTGCGCTCGCCACGACGCGGCCCATGCCGAAAAACGACGCGGCAAAGAAAGCATCTCCGCAACCACCGGCAAACTTCGCCGCTGTGCAAAAAGGATCGGATTTTCCGCCGTGATTCAACACCTTCGAGGCGTATCAACATGGCGACGTCCGACGGGCGCTGCAAGCGGGGATAGGTGTTGGAATGTCGTAATCAGACAGCCAGCAATTCGCGGCCGAGATCGCCATAGCCGGTGAAGCGATATTCGTAGTCAAGGCCAAGATAGGCTGCGGCTGCTTTTGCTTTTTCCTGCAGTGCCGGATCCTCTTCCTGCGAGAGGTAGACGACCTTGCGGTAATTGCCGAAATACATGTCCTTCAGCTCCGGATGCCGGTCGAGGCCGAGCGGCACAATGACGAAGGATTCGAACTGGCGGGCCAGGAAATCGGTGAGAAAGAACGAGGTGACGTCATCCTCGCGAGCGGCAAAGGCGTCGTTGCCGCTGAAGAAGGAATAACAGTGCGGGCCAGAGAGGCGCTCGATGCCTTCGCGCTCACAGATCTTATCGATATCGCCGCCGGTGCCGCAGTCGGCATAGCCGATGAAAATCTTCTCGAAGCCACGCGAACGCGCGTCCGCAATTGCCTCATTGAGGGCAGGTGCGATCTTCTGTGGATAGGAGTGGTAGATGGCGGGAAGACAGTGCAGGTCGACATGATCGAGGCTATTGATTCTGGTGATCGCCAGTATTTCGCGCGCGATTGCGCCGCACGCGATCACATGAACTTTTTGGGCGATTGTGCGTTTATTGGGCGGAATATTTGTCTCTGCCTTTTGTCGATCAATATCCATTCCGAGAGGGCTCCCGATCATGACTGCACCGACACTCACCAAAATCGCCGCCGCCTGCGCAGTTCTTATGGTACTTGCTTCATGCGCCAACACAATTCGCGGCATGGGCAGGGATACAGCCAATGCCGTCAACGCGACCGAGGCTGCAGGTCACTCGGTAAAGAAGGCGGCCAGCAACTGATTTGGGACGCCGCTCCGCCGGCTGCAACCCTTAGAGTTGCCGCCGGCCTGGTGTCCGTCACGATCAGGCGCCAGCAGCCAGGCTATTGTGCTTGCGCTTCATGAAGTCCTTGGCGGTTTCGACCGCCACGGCCGCGTCGCGGCAATAAGCATCGGCACCGACTGCCTTGCCGAACTCCTCGTTGAGCGGCGCACCCCCGACGAGAACGACATAATCGTCCCGCATACCCTTTTCCTTGAGCGTGTCGATGACGACCTTCATGTAAGGCATGGTCGTTGTCAGAAGCGCCGACATGCCGAGAATATCGGGCTGTTCGCGTTCGATGGCGTCGAGATAGTTTTCGACCGGGTTGTTGATGCCGAGATCGATGACGTCGAAGCCGGCGCCCTCCATCATCATGCCGACAAGGTTCTTGCCGATGTCGTGGATATCGCCCTTGACGGTGCCGATGACCATCTTGCCCAGCTTCGGCGCTCCGGTTTCGACCAGCAGCGGCCGCAGGATACTCATGCCGGCCTTCATCGCATTGGCGGAAAGCAGCACTTCGGGAACGAAGAGAATGCCGTCGCGAAAGTCGATGCCGACGATGCGCATGCCTTCGACGAGCGCTTGGGTCAGGACATCATAGGGCGTCCAGCCGCGTTCGAGGAGGATATTGGTCGCTTCCTCGATTTCCTCTTTCAGTCCGTCATAGAGGTCGTCATGCATCTGCTGCACGAGTTCCTCGTCCGAAAGTTCCGCGAGAATGATTTCGTCGTCAGACATGCGCTCCATCCCGTTTTCGTGCGATGCATCAGGGGCTTGTATAAAACACTGCCGCTATTACCGATAGACCCGAAGCATGACAAAACTCTTTTCGAAAGCGACGTCGTGCGGATAATTCGCGACGGATGGAAATGAAGCAATTTCGCGTCCTTCATGTCTGTCCTATGCTAGTCGCTGGCGCATAAAGGAACGTCCGTGCGACGGAATCGGGTAGCATGGGGCAATGATAGACGCATTCATGCGCAGGAGTGAGGAAGCATCATGGACGATATGATTGAGCAACCGGCCGCGGGCGGTGATGGTGGCGGGCGGCGTTCGCGCGGCGAGGGCAGGGGTGCGGCAGCGCGGCGCGCATCGCGCAGCGGCGGCGGACCAGGCCCGTCGCTTCCCTATATCGTCCGAAAGATCGGCGTTTATGAGGTTCTGGACGAGGAAGGCCTGCAGCTCATCGAGCGTAACGCCGACACTGTGCTCGAGGAAATCGGCATCGAGTTTCGCGACGACGCGGAAGCGCTGGCGCTGTGGAAGGAGGCCGGCGCCGACGTTCGGGGGCAGCGGGTGCATTTCCCGAAGGGGCTCTGCCGCGAACTCTTGAAAACCGCGCCGAAGGAATTCACCTGGCATGCGCGCAACAGCGCCCGTAACGCCCATGTCGGCGGCAAGGCGACGATCTTTGCCCCTGTCTACGGCCCGCCCTTCGTCCGCGATCTCGAAGGCAACCGCCGTTATGCGACGATCGAGGATTTTCGCAATTTCGTGAAGCTCGCCTATATGGCGCCGTCGATCCATTCCTCCGGCGGCACCGTCTGCGAGCCGGTCGACATCCCCGTCAACAAGCGACATCTCGATATGGTCTACAGCCATATTAAATATTCCGACAAACCGTTCATGGGCTCGGTCACCGCGCCGGAACGCGCTGAAGACACGATCGCAATGGCGAAGATCGTCTTCGGCGACGATTTCGTCGAAAACAATTGCGTCACGTTGAACCTGATCAACGCCAACTCGCCGATGGTGTTCGACGAGACCATGCTCGGTGCGCTGAAGGTTTATGCACGCCATAATCAAGCCTCCGTCGTCTCCCCCTTCATCCTCGCTGGTGCGATGAGCCCAGTGACCGTCGCCGGCACGCTGGCGCAGATTCTGGCGGAAGTGCTGGCCGGCGCCTCTTTCACGCAGTTGATCCGCAAGGGGTCGCCTGTGCTCTACGGCACATTTGCTGCCTCGATTTCCATGCAGTCGGGTGCGCCGACCTTCGGTACGCCGGAGCCGTCGTTGGTGTCCTACGGTTCAGCCCAGCTTGCCCGGCGTCTCGGCCTGCCGTTCCGTACCGGCGGCTCGCTCTGCGCCTCCAAGGTGCCCGATGCGCAGGCGGCGCACGAATCGGCCAATACGCTGAACATGACGCTGCTTGCCGGCACGAATTTCGTGCTGCATGCGGCCGGCTGGCTCGAAGGCGGTCTCGTCAGCTCCTACGAGAAGTTCATGATCGACCAGGATCAGCTCGGCATGATGCAGAAGATGGCCGAGGGCGTCGATCTTTCGGAAAATGGCCAGGCGCTGGACGCGATTCGCGAAGTCGGCCCCGGTAGCCACTATCTCGGTTGCGGTCATACTCAGGCCAATTTCCAGACGGCTTTCTACCGCTCGGCCCTGGCAGATAACAATTCCTTCGAGCAATGGGAGATCGAAGGCCAGAAGCGCATCGAGGAACGTGCCAATGCGCTTTGCCGCTCCTGGCTCGATCACTACGAAGCGCCGCCGCTCGACCCCGCGATCGATGAGGCGCTGCTGGCCTACATCCAGAAGCGCAAGGATTCGATGCCGGACGCTTTCACCTGAAGAGAGCCCGATGCCGCCAGGGAGCAAGGCGGTGCGGTACGCGTTGCCGATCTGATCCAGAAGGAGGTCTGGCGACCGCACTATCAATATAAGGGGCCGCGATGAGCATCGGCTCCGTCATTGTTGGGGAACTCCGTGCGGCGCTTGCTCCGCACGGAGTTTTTGTTCGCGGGATCGTATCCTTCGGTGAAGGCGAAGGACCGGCACTGGCAGATGGGACACCGGCGCGGAGCGTGATTCTGCTCGGCAATATCGGCGGCTCGATCTGGCAGCCGTTTTCCCGGTGGCGGCAATCGTCCGAAAATGCAGGTCGCAACGATCCGCTTGACGACTGGTCGAAGGCGATCATCCGGCCTGTCGCTGCCGCATTCGACGCGACGGCCTATTTCCCTTCCGATCCGCTGTGGCAGCCGTTTCAGCGATGGGCTATGCAGGCGGAAGGTTTGAAAACATCGCCGCTCGGTATCCTGATCCATCCGGACTATGGCTTATGGCACGGCTATCGCGGTGCGCTCGGGTTTGCTGACGTGATCGAAGACGATGAGCGGGGGATGGTGGTTGCGCATGCCTGCGATCACTGCGCCGAAAAGCCTTGCCTCACCGCCTGTCCGGTCGACGCCATCACGCTCACCGGTTTCGATGTTGCCGGCTGTCGGTCGCATCTCCGCACGGATGCGGGGAAAGCCGGCTGCATGACCGGAGGCTGCCTGGCACGCAATGCCTGTCCGGTGGGAACAGGCTATCGCTATTCGCAGGCGCAGCTCGCTTTTCACATGGCGGCGCTTCGATCCTAAAAAGGTGCGGGATTTCCTTCTTTTGCCGTATTTCCGTTGCGCTCTGACGCTGCGAAATTCGCTCCGGAGTTGTGCGCTTGATTCGATTGCTGACCTTGCTCGCCATCCTTGCCTGCGCCACCACGGCTTTTGCCGACGAGGCCTGCCGCAAAGTCCTGCATCTCGGCGACAGCTATACGGTCTGCACCTTCGATCCCGCCACCGACGGTATCCGGCTCTATGAGAAGGACCGCAGCGGCAAGCCCTACGGTTCGTTCCGGGCGCTGGAAAACGATCTCCGCCAGGATCGCATCTATGTGCGGTTCGCGATGAATGGCGGCATGTACCGGGATGATCAGTCGCCGGTTGGCCTCTATATCGAAGAAGGCAGGCAACAGAGAGCGATCAACACCAACAAAGGATGGGGCAATTTTCATTTGCTGCCGAACGGCGTCTTCTATATTCAGCCCGGCCATGCCGGCATTTTGGAGAGCAAAGCCTTCTTGGCTTCGGGCATCAAGCCGTTCTACGCGACGCAATCCGGGCCGATGCTGGTGATCGACGGCAAGCTGCACCCGTCGTTCCTTGCCGACAGCACCAGTTTCAAGACGCGCAATGGCGTTGGCGTCTCCGCGGACGGCAAGGTGATCTTCGCCCTATCCGATGGTGCCGTTCGCTTCCACGATTTTGCGACCCTGTTTCGCGACGATCTCGGTTGCACCAACGCGCTCTTCCTCGATGGCAGCATCTCCAGCCTCGATATACCGGAATGGCAGAGGCGGGATGGGCTATTCCCGCTCGGCCCGATTATCGCCGTGACCGAGTTGCTGCCGGGCTGAATAGAGCCTCAAACGAACTGTTCGATATAGGTGAGAATATCGAACAACCCGTCCTTCGGACCGGGATTGGCCGGAAAGTTCTGAGTGAAGCGAAGGAAGGCTCTCGGCTTGTCTGACCTGTCGAATTGCGGAATTTCCCGGCTCAAACGCTCCCGAATCGATGGCGACAGAAGATTGATCGTTGCGTCGTCGACGATCGGCTCGACAATGACGGGTTCGCCGTTGAATGCGATCGCTTCCGTTGCGGCGGTCGCGATCCCGGCGAGCTTGCGGATCTGATCGTAGGATTCCGGCGGCAGCGGCGATGGGTGGTAGGCTGCCATGCGATGATACATGATGTAGGCCTCGACCCAATTCTGCGCATTCACATGCAGGCGCATCGCCACGGCCTGGCGCTGCAGCATGAATTGCGTGATGCGGTGCATGAGAGATGCTCTGTAATCGGCGGGAAGCCGGCCGTCGCGAAGTGCTTGCGAGGCGAGATATTCCAGGCCGCCTCTGTAGGTGTCCCACTGGAACATGCACTCCTTGTTGCCCTGCTGCAGGCGCGGGTCATCGGAAACCGCGGTCACACGCGCGAAGGGTTCCGGCATGAAGAGAATATCGGCCTTGTCGAGCGCGCGCGTCGTATAGAGAAATGCCCAGAAGATGAAGGGCGTCGGGCTGGAGATGGCCTTGGCCAGGACATCGCGCCTGATGATCATGAACTCTGGAAAGATGTGCCGTTCCAGAATGAATTCCAGCATCGAATGGAAATCGCCCTTCGCATGACGCGTGGGATAGGACAGGTGATAAAAAGGCTGCATGTCTCCGCCGCCCGGCCGCCCGTCAACCAGCATCCACGGCGCTTGCACCATGCCGATCTGTTTGTCGTTCACCATCAGGCGGATGTATTCGATGACCTTTTCCGGAATGAGCAAATCATCGTCGCCCAGGAAGACCGCGTATTGACCACGGGCGCGCTGCATGGCGAAGGCGTAGTTGCTGAGAAAACCGGCATTGCTTGCGCGGCGGTAGGCGTTGATTTCGGGGTGATGCGAGATGGACTGGATATAAGCGGCGGTATTGTCCGTCGAGCAGTCATCGACGATCACGATCTCAAAGGGAATGCCCAGCCGGCGAAAGGCATCCAGGTGAAAGCTTACATTGCGCTCGAGCATGTACTGGCGATTGTACGTCGGAACGCAGATCGAAAGGACGGGGGGATCAATAGAGGACATCGACTTCTCCAGAGGCATCGGCACGATTCTGAGCGCAAGCTTTGTCGCTAGATAGGAGAGGTTGCTTTCGCGGGGCTGGAGAATTCACGCCCATTCCAGGCGGCCGCGATGCGGCATCCAGGCTCCAGCCCGGTGCAAGCTTTGGTTTCTATCCCTCTGTCAAAGCGGTTCGCCGAACTTGATACGACATGATCGGCAGCGCGGAGCGGTCAATCGAGGCGCGGTTTCATCTATGTCGTCGCCGGTGACTGCTTGTGCCTGGAGATGTCATATGAACTCAATTGTTATCGCCCGCTACGACGAGTCTCTCGATTGGGTCCTGAATATTCCCAGTGATTTCGAGATCTTCATCTACAACAAGGGCAAGCCGGTCAACGATCCGCTTATTGTTGACCGAGCCGAGCACATTGTTGACAGGCCGAATGTCGGCCGGGAATCGGAAACATATATCCACCACATGCTGACGAAGCCGCGGGACGACGATTCGTTCACGGTCTTCACGCGGGGCGACCCTTTCGCCCATAGTCCAGATTTTCTGCCGCTGCTGCAAAACTGGCGGCAATGGGACAGCCTGCAGCCGCTATCCTGGCAATGGAGCTCCGATCAGAATATTCCTCCGGCGCCCTTGCTCGCCGAATATGAACAGCGTCTGCGTGGGCGCCTGCGCGTTCGTCCGGAGCGCTTCTCGCTATCTAGCTGGAGTCCGCCGGATTTCGTCGACGAAGGTGCCCTCGGCACAAGCCGCGATTATTGCGCACTCCACGGCAGCCCGCCGGAAGGAGAAAACGTTGCCAGCGATTTCCTTCGCAAATGCGGGCTCGATGAACTGGCGAATAAAGCTAAGGCGAATTCTTTTGGCGTCTTCTCCTACGGTGCGATCTTTGCCGTTCGCAACGATCTGATCGCCAAATGGCCGCGGAAGAGCCTGGAAATCGCATATCAGGCAACCTTAGGCCGGCCGGTCTACGGATATGTGCTCGAGCGCTTGTGGCTGCATCTCTTCGGCGCGGAATTCGATACGCCAGCAGCTTCGAGAATGACGCCAGAGCAGCCTTTGCCGCAGCAGGCTACCCCAGAGCTTGAATACCCAAAGGCGGAGCCGTCGACGAATGTCGAAGCGGATGACGATCTCGTATCGGTTCAGGTCGAAGAGCTTCGCGACACGGCGGAGAAGCTGCGGATGGAAATTTCGCAGCTCAGAGAAGCTCTCAAAACGCAGGCGGCATTGGACCAGCGCGCCATTCACGACGTTGCCTCAGTGATAAAGAATATTGGCGGCGTTGGTCGCCCCAAACGCCTGTTTATTTCGACCGGCTACTTTGCGACGGCGATTGCTGCAACATTGGCATCGCAACAGGGGTCGGCAACTGACGATTACCTTCTTATCACGATAGATAGGCAAGGTGCCGAAGGTAACACCAGATGGGCCTATCAGATGTACGACAGATGGGCATCTGTCCGCACTGTCGGTCATGATGAGTATTACGAGAATAACGCCGGATTCTCCAATCCATTCAATTGCCACTTCGACGAGGTCTATTCCTCTCATTTCCACATGGCTGGCTTCGTGGGCCAGAAATTTCCTGCCTCGCGATATTCGTTCTACGAGGAAGGCTTAACAACCTACTCTCAGGCATTGAACGTGCGCGTTCAGGACAACAACACGCGATTCTACGCGCTTTCGCCAAAGATATTGCGCACAGCATCAATCGTTTCGCAGCCAATCGACGTCAAACTGCTGACCCAACTGCTTGAGAAGACTATAAATTGTTATAGTATCCCGATCTTCGAAAATCCTCGTAACATTGTCATGTTGGCGATGGGCTTTCCACCGCACATTTCGGGCAGCCGCTCCCATTCTTTCGAAGCCTGCGAGCCTGCTGCGAAGATGCTTCGCGCGGCTGGCTTCGATGTCTGGCTAAAGCCGCATCCGCGCGCGCCCATTGATGATCTGTTTGGCAATTCGAGCCTGGCTGCGGCCGGCGTTCGTTTGCTGGAGACCGATGCTCCGCTGATCGAGCCCGTCATCTTGGCCAATCGTCAGACGATTTCAGCCGTTGTGTCTGTATATTCGAGCTTCCTGGTTCATTCCTATCCATTGTTCGGCATACCGGCTTTTACAATTCGCAGCCCCGTCATCGATCGAATGCAGGCTGCCTGGAAATCCCTACAGGATTCCACCGTGCCCGATGTCGACATGTTGTTGGGCGCCACACCCGACAGCATTCCGTCGATCGCCAGGTCATTTCATAACGCGTCGGTAAATGATGCCGGCAAACTCAGCCGTCGAATGTAAGCGTGCGTTTGTGTGGTGGGGGTATTCCGGAAACCGGTATAATTTAGGGATCGACGATGCAGCATCAAAATGAATTCATACCGGTTTCTGCCGTGGAAGACGCATCCAATGAGCGTCTGCCGCTGGGGCACAAGGGGCAGGCGTTGTTCATGAACAATACCGCCACCGGCTACCACTGGGGGTGCTATGGAACATCCATGGCGATCTATGAAACGGTCATTCACTCCGGCTATTCGATTGCATCTGTCGATGTGGATACGACGCATGAGGGGTTGGGTTATCCGCCGACGAGCGCCAGTCATCAAGCCATGGTGGAATTCGCCGAGCAGCTTCAAGTCGTCAACAGTACTGTCTTTCGGGCTATCCGCGATTCCGACCTGTTGGTCGTCAACGGGGAGGGCACCCTTCACAGGTTTCATCGGGCGCCGCGGACGCTCCTGTCGGTGCTCAAGCTCGCGAAAATGATGGGAAAGCGGGTCCATCTGATCAACCACGCTTGTTTTCCTTCGGGGGGACCTGAACCGGCGAGCCCGGATGTGGAGCGGTTCTATTCCGAATGTCTTCGAGATTTAGACAGGATCGTCGTTCGAGACGAGTGGTCCGCCAAGACCTATGAGCGCATGGGGATCAAGCATTCGGTCGGCTTCGATTGCCTGCCGCTTTATATCAGGATGTACGCGAAACCGGTGCAGATGCCGAGTTCGATCCTTATTGGCGGCGCCTCTCACTGGACGCCGGATATTGCAATGAATTTGGGCCGGATGCTTGCGGCTATCCTTGGTCCGACGAGCGTTCCCGTGGTCTTCCTGGCTGGCGGTTTCAAGCGGGAACCTCGGGAAGATGCTGTTCACTACGAGACATTGAAGAAGGTTATCCCGAATATTCAATTGGCACGTCCAACTTCGTTCTCGGATTGGATCGGCTGGATCCGGTCGGCGGAATTGATGATCACCGGGCGTTTTCACCATTTCGTTGCGGCCGCGACGCTGTCGACACCGATTGTGACGATGCCGGGCAACACCGCCAAGACCAACGCCGTGGCCGCCATGTTGGGTGCTCCGTCTCCATTGGCGCCGACCTCGGGGAACGCTCAGGATGCTTTGAGGGAAAGAATATCCAAGCCGTTTCGGACCTCGCCGGCCCAGGTGCAGTCGATACTGGAAGGCGCCCTGGTCAATTTCGATTTCTGACGGCGATTTCGAGTGGCAACCGCAAACGTGAGGCCTCTGCAAGTTTCGCAAAAGGAATGACTGACAAGGTGCTTATCAATCTAGTTCGATTGTGAGTTGGGAGTCTGATGGCGCTTTGCGGCGTCATTTCTCGCAAACTCGAACGGTCGCTCCAAGGCCAGGAATAGGGGGCAGTCTATGACGTCATTTGCAGCGACAAATCTGCAAACTCTTACGCATGCGGAGCGTGTGGCAATTGCAGAACAATGGTCCGATGCTCCGCCCTTGCAGGCAGAGATGCTTTCGGGAACATCTTGGCAGTTGAGCGATCTGGACGGGCGGCAGTTGTTGCCGTTCCTTGTGCTTGCTCCCGGAGGCCTGGTCGGCAATGTCTTCCACGGATCGCTCGATCACTGGTACGTGGTCAATGGCAAACTTTGCATCCTCGATAGCGAAGGGGTGCCAACGATTGTATTCACCGCGGCTCGTATCGTGAATTCGGTGGTCGTGGCGCTTGCTGGCCACGCCGTCTTGGCTGGCGTTGAGGCTATCTATATTCTGAACCTTGTCGACCATCCGCCTCATCCGGTATCGCCGACGCCATCTCACATGGAGCGTCGAGCCAGATTTATCAAACAGCCGCCAGCGGGCGAGCGCCGGGCAAATCTCGTCGTGGTGCGCGCCAATAGTGCATCGTTGCATCCGCGCTGGTTCGACGGTCTCGATGACAATACGCGCACCTGGGATCTCTGTGTAAGCTGGTACGGAAACGAAATTCCTGACGCATCGGTGTCGCCGGAATATCTCACCCACGCGCCGAACCAACGGAAATTCAAGCCGATCTTCGATCTGTTTTATGAAGATAGCCCGCTTTGGAATTACGATCGCATCTGGTTGCCCGACGACGACCTGCTATGCAGCGGATCGGATTTGAACAAGATGTTCCATCTGTCGCGCAAATACGGGCTCGATCTAGCGCAGCCAGCGCTTCGTCAGGAATCTGGTTGTCACATCAATCATCCGATAACCGCTCAGCGCCAGGGCGGCGACGTGCGCTTCGAACCCTTCGTCGAGATCATGTGCCCGCTCTTTTCGCGCCGCGCTCTCCGCATTTGCGTCGGCAGCATCAAGGATGCGGTTTCGGGGTACGGCCTGGATCATTTGTGGCCCTCATTCCTTGGACGACCCGCAACGCGCATGGGCATCATTGACGCGGTTGGTATAGTTCATACGAGGCCAATTGGCGCGAGCTATGACGTGCGGTCTGCAATTGCCGAGCAAGCCGCGCTCTGGAAGTCCTATGGGTTCAATTACACAAGGATTCCAGGTGTGAACTGATGCGTCGTCTTGCAGATGGCGATGCGTCGCGGTGACTACCCAGCTGGCAAGCTGATTTCTTTTCCAATCCCGGGGACCTGAAAGTTTCATGATCGATTTTTCCAACGTTGACCTGCTTATCGTCGGCGCAGGTTTCTATGGTGCGACGATTGCCGAACGGGTCGCCAACGAACTGCAAAAGAATGTTCTTCTGATCGATCGCCGGAGTCACATCGGTGGCAATGCCTATAGCGAGTTCGATGGCGAAACCGGGATTGAGGTTCACCGCTACGGCGCGCATCTTTTCCACACGCCGAACGAAGTCGTTTGGACCTATCTGAACAGGTTCACGGGATTTACCGATTACAAGCACCGAGTTTATTCGACCTATCGGGATCAGGTCTATTCGATGCCGATCAATCTCGGCACCATCTCCCAGTTTTTCAACCGGCGTCTTTCTCCGGACGAGGCGCGGGCGCTGATCGCGGACCAGGCGGCAGAGATGGCGGGACGCAATCCCGCGAACCTGGAAGAGAAGGCGATTTCGCTGATCGGCCGGCCTTTGTACGAGGCTTTCATCCGTGGCTATACCGCCAAGCAGTGGCAGACCGACCCCCGCGATCTACCGGAGCATATCATCACGCGGCTGCCCGTCCGCTACACGTTCGACAACAGATATTTCAACGACAAATACGAGGGCTTGCCGATCGACGGATACACGGCGATCTTCGAGAGAATGCTGAAGCATCCCAAGATCAATATCGCCCTGGGTGTCGATTTCTTTTCGCTGAAATCGGCTCTGCCGCCAGGGCTGCCCATTGTCTATACAGGTCCGATCGATCGGTATTTCGACTATTCGGAAGGGGAATTAGGCTGGCGTACGATCGATTTTGAAAAAGAGACCCTCAACACCGGCGACTTCCAGGGCATGGCGGTCATGAACTATGCCGATGAGACCATCCCCTATACGCGCATCCTGGAGTTTCGCCACTTCAATCCCGAAAGAAGCTATCAGACCGAAAAGACCATCATCGTAAGGGAATATTCGCGTTCGGCGCAGCGAAAGGACGAGCCTTACTATCCGATCGACACGCGGCAGGACAAGGATGTCTTCCTGCGGTATCGAGCGCGCGCCGAAGCTGAAATGAACGTCCATTTCGGAGGACGGCTCGGTACCTATCGATATCTCGACATGCACCAGGCAATCGGTGCGGCCCTGAAGGCATTCGAGAGCCGCGTCGTGCCGCATTTCACCGAGGGTCGCGTCCTCGGCGGCGAGAAATAGCCTTCTGGGCTGAACTCGGAGAGTCGACCTCCGGCGCCGTTTTGTCGTGGATCGGCCATCAGGATGCAGAACATCTTTAAACGATACCGCGATCCAAAGTATCGGCGGGATGACCGTTCAAGGGCATCCCGCTCGATTGTTTCTAGCTCCGCCGACGGCGCTCACGTACAGGTGCGGTTCCACCTTCGTTGGCGGTCTTGTTGCGCAGCGGGCCGATCCGCTCGATGATCGTTTCCAGCGTCGGGCGCGGGCCGGGCGTGTAGCTGTCGAGCGCCTGGCGCATGGCGGCAAGGTGGCCACAGGAGGTGCCGCAGCAGCCACCGATGATCTTGGCGCCGGCGTCGCGGGCAAGGCGCGCATAGTCTGCCATCAGTGGCGGCGTGCCGGAATAATGGATCTCGGCGCCGCGATATTCAGGAATCCCGCAATTTCCCTTGACGATCACGATGGCGGCCGGATCGGCAGTGGTCATGTCGAGCAGGCTCGAGAGGATATCCGAAGCCCCGACACCGCAATTGGCACCGACGGCGAGTGGACCTTCGCCGACATCCTTGGCAACGCCGTGAATGTCCTTCGGATGCAGACCCATCATCGTCTTGCCGGCGGTGTCGAAGGAGCCCGTATAGGTATAGGGCAGGCCGACTTTGATGGCGGCTTCCGCGGCGGCGCGGATCTCCTCGGACGACGACATGGTCTCGATCCAGGCAACATCGGCGCCGCCGGCTTTCAGACCTTCGATCTGCTCGGCGAAAGCGGAAACTGCGTCTTCATAGGTCAGCGCACCAAGCGGTATCAACAATTCGCCGGTCGGGCCGACAGAGCCGGCGACGATGACCTTGCGGCCAGCCTTGTCGGCGACAGCGCGGGCAATCTCTGCGGCCGTCTTGTTCAAGCTGTGAACTCGGTCCTGCGCATGATGCAGCTTCAACCGGTGGCGAGTACCGCCGAAAGTGTTGGTAAGGATGATGTCGGCGCCGGCATCGACGAAATCCTGGTGCAGCTTGGTGATCCGTTCGGGATGCTGTTCGTTCCAGAGCTCCGGCGCTTCGCCGGCCTCCAGACCCATGGCGAAAAGATTGGTGCCCGTCGCGCCATCAGCGAGCAGCACGCCCCTTTCGGCAAGAAGATCGGTCAAGGGATTGGCTGTGACGGTCATGGCGTCTCCTCGATTGCGTCGGATAATCTCAAGCGAAATGCAGATATAAACATTTCTTTATATGAGAACAATGCCAGGATAAAGGCAGAGGTTGCTCGATAATGTGATGTACAAGAAAAAAGCGCCCGGGGCAGGGCGCTTTCCGCTTTTACGATGGAGATGTGTTTCAGGCCGCCGCCATCTGCGTCGTTTCATGCGTTGTCGGCGTCACCATGGCAGCGATGATGCCTTGCAGATCGATCGTGCCGATCGGGCGGCCACCGGCATCGGTGACGACGGCAGCGGCGTGTCCGCCGTCGGTCATCTGTTTAGCGGCCATTTCCAGCGTCATGTCGCCGGATACGCGGACCCCATGCGCTTCGCCGGCAATCGGTTTCATGATCGTCTGGGTCTGGATAACGCGGCCGCGGTTCACTTCCTTGACGAAGGCGGTGATATAGTCGTCCGCAGGTTTCAGCACGATTTCCTGGCCACTGCCCTGCTGCACGACCTTGCCATCGCGCAGGATGGCGATCTTGTCGCCGAGACGCAACGCTTCGTCGAGATCGTGGGTGATGAAGACGACGGTTTTCTTCAACTCCTTTTGCAGATCGAGAAGAACGCTCTGCATGTCGACACGGATAAGCGGGTCGAGTGCGGAGAAGGCCTCATCCATCAGCAGTATGTCGGCGTCGTTGGTGAGTGCACGAGCGAGGCCGACGCGCTGCTGCATGCCGCCGGAAAGCTGGTTCGGATAGTGATTCTCGAATCCCTTCAGGCCGACGCGTTCGATCCAGTAATGGCCCTTCTTCTCGCTTTCGGCCCGGGCCACGCCTTGGATGTGCAGGCCGTAGATGGTGTTTTCAATCACCGTGCGGTGCGGCAGGAGGGCAAATTTCTGGAACACCATTGCCGTCTTGTGGCGACGGAACTCACGAAGAGCATTCTCGCCCATCTTGCAGACGTCGACGCCATTGTAGAGCACCTCGCCGGTAGTCGGTTCGATAAGCCTGTTGATGTGGCGGATCAACGTCGACTTGCCGGAGCCCGAGAGACCCATGACGACGGTGATTGCGCCAGCCGGCATGTCGATGTTGATGTCCTGCAGCCCGAGGACATGGCCATGCGTTTCGTTGAGTTCGGCCTTGCCGATCCCGTTTTTCACCGCATCCACATAGTCGCGCCCGCGAGGGCCGAAGATTTTGTAAAGGCCTTTGATCTGGATCGCGTGACTAGCCATGGATGACCTCCGAGTGCTTCTGGAGCCGTCTGCCATAGGCCTGGCTCGTTCGGTCGAAGATAATGGCAATCGCCACCAGGGCGAAGCCGTTGAGGAAGCCGACGGTGAAGAACTGGTTGTTGATGGCCTGCAGCGTGTTCTTGCCAAGTCCGCCGACGCCGACCATCGAGGCGACAACGACCATGGCGAGCGACATCATGATGGTCTGGTTGATGCCGGCCATGATGGTAGGCAAGGCGAGCGGAATCTGCACGTTGAACAGTTTCTGCCGGTGCGACGAGCCGAAGGCGTCGGCTGCCTCCAGCACTTCCTTGTCGACGAGGCGGATGCCGAGATTGGTCAGTCGGATCATCGGCGGAACGGCGTAGATGACCACGGCGATCAGGCCGGGGACTTTACCGATGCCGAAAATCACGACGACGGGGATAAGATAGACGAAGCTCGGCATCGTCTGCATCACGTCGAGGGTTGGGTTTATGATCGATTGCAGCCGGTCGGAACGGGCCATCAATATGCCGATTGGCAGGCCGATGACGATGGCGATGAGCGTGCAGACGGTTACCATGGCAAGCGTCACCATCGTGTCGCCCCACAGGCCGCAGACGCCGATTAGGATCATGGAAATGGCGGTGCCGGCGACGATCTTGAGATTGCGGCTGGCGGCATAGACGACGGCCATCATGACGAGGAGTACGACGAACCAGGGCGTATTGGTGAAAAGCCATTCCAGGTAGTTGAGGAACCATTGCAGCGGCTGAACGACTGCGTCGATGACGTTTCCATAGGCGCGTACCATGCCCCTGAAGCCGTCGTCGATGTTCTTGCGCGCGGCGCGAATGAGAGTGTCGTCGATCGCCGGGAAATTACATAGAACATCCGGCAAAAAACTGCATTGAATAGCCATGAACTTCCCCTTCTTGTCCGGTTCTTGCCCAGCCCATGCGTGTGGCTTTCACGCGCGGACGGTATGGCAGCGCTGCGACCGGTTCTTCAGGCTGCTTCTTCCTTATTACACCATTCGCAGGCACCATTCTGCACTTGTTGCGACCTGTGGCCGCGCCGGTCTGTCGGTATGAGCGTCACCGCAGCCGCTGCGAATGTGGAACTGGCGACCGGCAGAATGCCAGCCGCCAGTCCTGACGTCTCATGTCAAAGCGAAGCCTTGACCTTGGTAGCTACGTCCGGAGAAACCCACTTGGTCCACATGTCGGGATAGGTCTTCAGGAAGTATTTTGCACCGTCTTCGTTCGTGCCCTGATTGTCCGTCATCCAGGCCAGAACCTTGCCGACTGTGCCGTTGTCCCATTTGCGGGTCTTGACGTAATCCATGGCAATGCCAGCCTTGGAGGCAAAGGCCTTGGTCACGACAGTGTAGACGTCGGAAACCGGATAGGAATTGACCTTCGGATTGGCGCAATCCTGGATGGCCGTGCAAGCGTCCCATTCCTTCTTGTCGTGCGGGACGTTGAAGCTCAGACGTACCATGTCGTATTTGCCGAGGATCGCGGTCGGAGCCCAGTAGTAGCCGAGCCAGCCGGTCTTCTTTTCGAAGGCGTTAGCGATCGAGCCGTCAAGGCCGGCGGCCGAACCGGTGTCCACTAGCGTGAAGCCGAGCTTTTCGGCGCCAAGCGCCTTATAGAGATTGGCCGTAGAAATCTGGCAGTTCCAGCCCGACGGGCAATTGTAGACGGCGGCCTTCGAGGAATCTTCCGGGGCGGGGAAGAGCTCCGGATGCTTCAACGCGTCCTGGACGGTCTTGATGTCCGGATGAGCATCGGCGAGGAACTTCGGAATCCACCAGCCTTCGACACCACCGTCGCTGAGAAGCGGCGCGGCCTCGATCAGGCGGCCTTCGGAAACGGCCTTGTCGAGCGCGGTGCGCACGGCATTGACCCAGAGTTCGGGCGCGACGTCAGGCTCGCCCTTTTCGTCCATAGAGGTGAAGGTCGGCTGCGTGTCGCCGGTAACGAGCGTGACGTTGCAGCCATAACCGTTCTGCAGGATGATCTTGTCGACCTGCGCGGCGACGCCAGCCGAGGCCCAGTTCATTTCGGCGATCGACACGTCACCGCATTCTGCAGCCTGTGCCGAGCCAGCCAAGGCATAGGCACCGAGTGCGAAGATGGCGGAAGCGATGAGCTTCTTCATTGGATAATGTCTCCCAGTTTCTCGTTAAGTTATGGGAATCGACTCCAGGCAGACATGATGCCCGCCGATCCCCCCGTCAGCGTGGTCAAACCACAACCGTTCACCCGCCGCTGACGACGTCTGCCCGGTCCTCTGTCCTGCTGTCGTGCGTTTGCTCTTTGTGCGGCTACGGAACCCTGTCACAGCCGTGCTCTTTTTACATCGACGGCATGCAGCCTAAGGATTTGAGTGAAGAAATCAACCTGTTGTCGGCTGAACGGACTTACCACGCCTTGTCGAAAAGCTTATATAAGCGCTTGAATTAGCCTATTTTCTGCTATTCGTGGCTGTAAAATGGGCATGGAAGCTGCGGGTCATGCTCTCCGAGTGAGTGGAGATTAATGATTGCTAAAATATCGCGTCCGGCAAAGACTTTTTTTATTCCATTCGCGTCGTTTTCATCCTCGTGAGAAAAACCAGAAAATTTTCGAAAAATTTTCGGATTCATCCTTATTTAAGCTCTTAATAACCCTCCGGTAACGATGTCCGGCTATCAATCAGGGCGTGGCGGGCATACCGCTGCCTCTCCGGGTCAGGTTGTGCGTACCGGAGAAAGCGAGCCTTGCAGTGTGAGATGCAAGCGAGCCGGCGTTTTTTTGGCAAACCGCGTTGATCCTCGGATCGCGCGGTTTTCGCGTTTTAGGGCTTGCTCTAACGGTCTCATGGAGAATCGATATAAGATATCGCTAAAATTCACGCGAGGCGCGCTGTTTGCCTGCATCTGAATGACGGGAAACAGCAAAGCCGCCGATGCGGTCGCATTGGCGGCTGGTTGTGCGATGGGCTGAAGGCTTGACGGCCAATCAACCGGCGCTATAGGTGCGGATCAAGCCGATCAGGCCGAAGCGGGTATCGAGCTGCTGCAGGCGGTTGTCGGGGCGACGCGACGGCAGTTTCGAATTCCAGGCGATCTGGATGGAATTCTTGTTGTTGAAGATGAAGAGCATCGGGGTATCCTCTGGGCCGGATCGACCGGCTTTCGTTGTTTGATTTGGCAGTGGAGATAATCCTCTTCAGCACGGTGAACAATGGATGAAATCGTCATCCGATGTCGCAAACAGAGCGTATATCGAAGTGGTGCGTTTTTGCCTCGGATATCCGGTTTTTTGCCGTTAATTGTCGCGGCGAAATCAAGGCAAAATCCAGTATTTCCAGCGGTAGTGCCATATCGGAGCGATGAGGGATGACGAAGGCGATCATGCTGCAGGGGACCGGCTCTGATGTCGGAAAAACGGTATTGGTGGCTGGGCTTTGCCGCCTGTTCGCCAATAGGGGCGTTCGAGTGCGCCCATTCAAGCCGCAGAACATGTCTAACAATGCAGCGGTCGCCGAGGACGGTGGCGAGATCGGCCGGGCGCAGTGGCTGCAATCGCTTGCCGCGCGCGTGCCGTCATCGGTGCACATGAACCCGGTGCTGCTGAAGCCGCAGTCGGAGACCGGCAGCCAGATTATCGTGCACGGCAAGGTCTGGGGGCAGGCAAAGGGCAGGGACTATCAGGCGCTGAAGCCGCAACTGCTCGGCGCCGTCCTGCAAAGCTTTGCGACCATGCGCGCCGGAACCGATCTGGTGATCGTCGAGGGCGCCGGTTCGCCGGCCGAGATCAACCTCAGACAGGGCGATATCGCCAATATGGGGTTTGCGACCCGTGCCAATGTCCCGGTGGTGCTGGTCGGCGATATCGACCGCGGCGGCGTGATCGCTTCGCTGGTCGGCACGCATCATATCCTGCCGGATCAAGACCGGCGGATGATCCGTGGCTACCTGATCAACAAGTTCCGCGGTGATATCTCGCTATTCGGCGAAGGCGTCGATGCCATCGGGGGTTTCACTGGCTGGCCATGCTATGGCGTCGTACCCTGGTTGAAGGCGGCAAGCCGCTTGCCGGCCGAGGATTCGGTGGTGCTGGAGCGGCTGGCGCGGGGCTCGGACGGCGCGTTGAAGATCGCCGTGCCCGTCCTGCCGCGCATCGCCAATTTCGACGATTTCGATCCGCTTCGCGCCGAGCCGGATGTCGATCTCGTCTTCGTTCGTGCCGGCGAGCGGTTGCCCGCGGATGCGGGGCTCGTGGTCCTGCCGGGCTCGAAGTCGACCATCGGCGATCTCCTGGATCTGCGGGCGCAAGGATGGGATCAGGATATAGTGGCTCACGCCCGCCGCGGCGGGCGTGTCATCGGTATTTGTGGTGGCTACCAGATGCTCGGCCGCATGGTGCATGATCCGCACGGTATCGAGGGATCAGTAACAGAGACGCCAGGGCTCGGCTTGCTCGATGTCGAAACCGAGATGGCGCCGGAAAAGACTCTACGCAACAGCGTGGCTTTTTCCAGGGAGTACGATGCGCCGCTTTCGGGCTATGAAATCCATCTCGGTGTGACGCAAGGCGTCGACTGCGATCGGCCCTCGACCATGATCGACGGCCGGCCGGATGGCGCGCGCTCCGGCGATGGCCTGATCATGGGCACCTACCTGCACGGGCTTTTCACCAGCGATGCCTACCGGGCAAAGCTGCTGGCTAGTTTCGGTTTGACCGGCGAGCGTGTGGATTATCGTGCCGGTGTCGAGGTCGCTCTGGACGAGATTGCGGCGGAGCTGGAAGCGGTGCTCGATCCGGCCTGGCTCGACAGCCTGGTGCACTAGATCGGTTCAGCTTTTCATGGAATCGCAGAACCGCTCTTTTTGTTCTTTCGAAATTCCGGACGGAAAACCGCTTCGCACTTTTCCTGGAATTACACTAAATCTCGCCCGAAACCTCGCGGCGTCGGCGGTCGAGTTCTTCGCTGTAGCGACGCAGCGTATAGCTTTCAGTGAGCAGGCCGATCACCTTGCGCTCGATCAGGTCGTTGATCACCACCAAAGCTTCGCTTTCGGTCTGGTCGAACAGGGCTGCCGCCTGCTTGGCATTCATTTGCGGCTGCAGAAAGTCGTTGCGATGACGGATGAAATCGGCAAGGCCGTGTTCTTGGTCGTCCTTCTCGACCGGGCTCGCATAAATGTCCGGCATCAGTACCATGCCGGCATATTTCTCGTCCTTGTCGATAAGAATGACGCGCTGGGCCGAGCCGATCGGAAAACGGTGGCGAAACTCCTCGATGCTCATGTCGACATCAGCCGTGTGCACATCCGGACGCATCATGCGGGCGACCGTCAGGTTGCGGATCCAGCCGACGTCGTGGGCGCTGCGGATGCTTTCCCCGCGCAGATGGAAGCGCCAGGTGGCGAACGAATAGCCGAAGGTGGTGCGTACCACCAGCGATGAGGTGATCACGGCGGCGAGCACCAGCGCGGTGATCGGAAAATCGCCGGTGATTTCGAGCGCGAGGAAGGTCATGGTCAGCGGCCCGCCGATGATGGCGACGGCAAGCGAGCTCATGCCGACGACGGCATAGACAGCCGGCGTCAGCGTGGCATGATCGAAATAGGGGCCGCAATAAGCGAAGATCTTGCCGAGCAGTGCGCCCATGAACAACGACGCAAAAAACAATCCACCCCTGAAGCCGGAACCGATCGATACGGCAGATGCCAGCGATTTCAGAATGAAGATTCCGGCCAGTGCGCCCAGGGTCACATTTGTCGACAGGTTGAGATGCAGTGCGCCGTGGCCCGCCGACAGAACCTGCGGCGAGATTAGCGCCAACAGGCCGACAACGAGGCCGCCGAGAGCGGGGCGAAGGGGCGGCGCGATGGAGCTCTTGCGCGCGAACTCTTCGACCCAGGCGACGCCTTGCATGATCAGGATGCCTATACCGGCGCAGAAAGCACCAAGCAGGACAGCCGGAAGATAGTCAGCGGGGACGATCTCGCCGAAATGATCGATGTCGATGGCGAAGTCGTCACCGGCGAGCAATCTTGCGATCATAGTCGATATCAGCGCCGAGACGACGACAGGTGTCAGCGTGAGGATGGAATAACTGCCGATGATCAGCTCGAAGGCATAGAAGGCGCCGGTCAGCGGCGCATTGAACGCCGCGGCAATGGCGCCGGCAGCGCCGCAGCCGACGAGCATGCGCAAGTCCGCGCGGCGCATCTGCATCTTATGGCCGAATTTCGACGCAATGCCGGCGGCAAGCTGTGTGTAACCCGCTTCAAGCCCGACCGAGGCGCCGAAACCGTTCGAGATCAGGTTCTGCACCGCGACGAGGATACTGTCGGTGAGCGACATACGGCCGCCGTGCAGCGCATTGGCTTCAATCGGGTCGACCATCGGCTTCTTGCGCGTGCGCGACAATACATAGAGCAGGATGCCAAGGATGATGCCGCCGGCTACGGGCGCGATCAGCAGTACCGACTTGTCGGGTATCGCCACCGCTGCCGAACTAAGGCGCTCGTAGTCGGTTATGCCATAGATGACGCTGTGAAGCTTGCGTGAAATGAAGCTCATCGCTGTTACGGCGCAACCGGAGGCTATGCCCACCAGAGCGCCGGCGAAAACAAGTCCCAATTCGCCACGACGCAGCAATGCCCTGAACCGACCGAGATCGAATAGGGCGGAGAAGACGCCGAGGCGGCGCGGTTGGAATTTCTGCAACATGGGGAACAGACGATAGTTTTGTGCTCAGAGGGATACGCTTAGCTTCTATAAACTCCTAACATCAAAGAAATGCGGCAAAAAGACCGGCGGACGCCGTGACTTTTATGCCTATTTCGCCGTTGGGACAGCCAATGTCGTATCCGCTGCCTTGATTGACTTGCAGGGGCCGAAAGCCTAATCATTGCGGCATAACGAATGGTTCCCGAGCGGCGATCTGCCGCATGGGATGAAAAGGGAATGTGAAGGAGCGGACCCAACTCGGGCGTTCTCATCACAGCCGACCCCGCGACTGTAGAGCGGTCAGGGTCTTCCATCCGGTCTGAGGGTATTTCGCTGATGGTCCGCGTGGTGCGGGCGGGCGAAAGCAACTTCGGGACGGAAAAGCCACTGGCGTGGCATCGTGATCAACCAAGGCTGGACGCCTCTAGTTCTACGAATCGTCCGCTTTTTCATGATGCTAGCCGGGAAGGCGAGGGAGATCCGCTGGTGCAGGATCGGGGGTGACCGATTTCGGTCCGCCCCCGCTTGCTGCGCCTCATCCGCGAGCCAGGAGACCTGCCATGCGTGCCGGGTACAAGGCCCACCCCAGGGACGGATGTCCCGCTGCCAGCACGGAGGTTGTCATGGCGCGAAATGAGTTTTTGGCGTGCAAGCGCCTGCTTTTCGGTTTCAGCACGCGTCGTGCCGACCTTCGCCCTCGTGTGGGGCGGAGATAGCTGATGCCGTCCTCACTGTCCCGTGCCGTCCTTGTTCTCGGCGGCGCACGCTCCGGCAAATCCCGATTCGCCGAATCGCTGATCTCGGACACGGGTCTCGACCGTCACTATGTGGCGACAGGGCAAGCCTGGGACGAGGAAATGCGCGATCGTATTGCCCAGCATCGCGCCGAGCGGGGTGATTTCCTCTGGACGACGCATGAGGAGCCGTTCGATCTGACGGCCCGGCTGGCGGCGATCGACGGAGAGGGCCGCGCTGTTCTCGTTGATTGCCTGACGCTTTGGGTCACCAATCTGATGATGGCGGAGCGCAACATCGCGGCGGAATTTTCCGCTCTCACCGAATTTCTACCACAGGCAAAGTCGCGTCTTGTCCTCGTTTCCAACGAGGTCGGGCTTGGCATCGTGCCTGAAAACCGTATGGCGCGCGAGTTCCGCGATCATGCCGGCCGGTTGCACCAGATGATCGCGGCGGCGAGCGCCGAAGTCTATTTTATCGCGGCGGGGCTGCCGCTGAAAATGAAGGGTTGATCCGCATGAACCAGGAAAAGATTCCCGCCACCGTCATTACCGGCTTCCTTGGTGCCGGCAAGACGACGATGATCCGCAATCTCTTGCAGAACGCGGGTGGCAAGAAGATCGCCCTCATCATCAACGAATTCGGCGATCTCGGCGTCGACGGCGACGTGCTGAAGGGCTGCGGCGCGGAAAACTGCACCGAAGACGATATCATCGAGCTGACCAATGGCTGCATTTGCTGCACCGTGGCCGACGATTTCATCCCGACCATGACTAAGCTTCTGGAGCGCGAAGCACGCCCGGATCACATCGTTATCGAGACCTCCGGCTTGGCTCTGCCACAGCCGCTGGTCGCCGCCTTCAACTGGCCGGATATTCGCACCCAGGTCACCGTCGACGGCGTCATTACCGTGGTCGATAGCGCCGCTGTAGCCGCCGGCCGTTTCGCCGATGATCACGATGCTGTCGAAGCCCGTCGCGTCGAGGACGAATCGCTCGATCACGAAAGCCCGATCGAGGAGCTGTTCGAGGATCAGCTGACCTGCGCGGATCTCATCGTCCTCAACAAGACCGACCTGATCGACGTTGCCGGCCTTAGCCGCGTCCGCACCGAAGTTGCTTCCCGCACCGCCCGTAAGCCTGTCATCATCGAAGCGAAAAATGGTGACGTTCCGGCTGCCATCCTGCTCGGCCTGGGCATTGGCACCGAAGGCGACATTGCCAACCGCAAATCGCATCACCAGCTGGAGCACGAGGACGGCACCCCCCACGATCACGATGAATTCGACAGCTTCGTCGTCGATCTCGGTCCGATTGCCGACCCGGCTGTCTTTGTCGAGAAGTTGAAGGGCGTGATTGCCGAACACGATGTCCTGCGCCTCAAGGGTTTCGTCGATGTGCCCGGCAAGCCTATGCGCCTGCAAATCCAGGCTGTCGGCAGCCGTATCGACCACTATTTCGATCGCGCCTGGACGCCCGGCGAAGCGCGCGCGACGCGGCTGGTGGTGATTGGACTGCATGAGATGGATGAAGGGATCGTACGCAAGGCCATGGAAGCGTTGGTCTAAGGCGAAGCCATGCATCTCCTCCTAGCCCAAAGGGGAACGATCAGCGATGGCGAGGAGGCGATTGATCTCGGCCAGTCGCCGGGCGATATCCTGTTCCTGTCGGCCGCGGATACCGAGCTTGCGGCGATTGCCTCTGCTTATGGGCGGGGGGAGACCGCTCGTTCGTTGCGGCTCGCGAGCCTGATGAGCCTCAAGCATCCTATGTCCGTCGACACCTACATCGAGCGGACGGCGCGGCATGCGAAGCTGATCGTCGTGCGGGCACTTGGTGGCGCCAGCTATTTTCACTATGCGCTCGAGGCACTGCATGCTTGCGCTGTTCGCAACGGCACGTTCATCGCAGTGCTGCCGGGGGATTCGAAGCCTGATCCGGGGCTCACGCCGTTTTCCAACGTTGCGCTCGAGGACCTCAATGCACTTTGGTCCTATCTGATCGAAGGCGGTGACGCCAATTCACGGGCATTTCTCGGCTATGCCGAGGCGATGCTGTCAGGAGCGGAGAAACCGGCTCCGGCGGCGCCGTTGATGAAAGCGGGAATCTGGTGGCCGGGTAGGGGCGTCATCGGCGTTGATGAGTGGAGAAGCATCTCTCTGTCGTCAACAGCAGCGGAGGAGGGATTTGTCCCCCCGACTGCCGCAATCTCTTTCTACCGCGCTCTCGTCCAAAGCGGCGAAACCAAGCCTATTGAAGCCATGATCGAGGCTCTTATTGCCGAAGGCATGCGACCTTTACCGGTGTTTGCCTATAGCCTCAAAGATTCAGTGTCAGTCGGTATTCTCGAAAGTGTTTTCGCTGAGCTGATGCCGGACGTGGTGATCAACACAACCGGCTTTGCCGTTTCGGCGCCAGGGGCTGATCGCCAGCCGACCGTATTGGAGGCGAGTGACGCCGTCGTACTGCAGGCAATCTTCTCGGCGTCCTCCAGGGAGGCTTGGGAAGCCTCATCGCAGGGGCTATCGGCGCGCGATCTCGGCATGAACGTGGCGCTGCCGGAGGTGGACGGGCGTGTGCTGGCCCGCGCTGTCTCGTTCAAGGCAGCGGCACGTTATGATGATCGCGTCGAGGCCAATATCGTTGCGAGCGAGCCGGCCGAGGACCGTATGCGTTATACCGCTCGATTGGCAGCCAATTGGACACGGTTGCGCAGAATATCGCCGCAGGACCGGCGTGTGGCGCTGGTCATGGCCAACTATCCAAACCGAGACGGACGACTCGGCAATGGCGTCGGGCTCGATACGCCGGCGGGTACGATAGAAGTACTAAAGGCGATGCAGGCGGCGGGTTATCCGGTTGCCGATATTCCCGCCGACGGCGATGCATTGATGCGTCATTTGATGGATGGGCCGACCAATTCCGGCCACGATGGCAGGATCGTTCGCGAGACGCTTTCTTTAAGCAAATACAGATATTTCTTCTCGTCTCTTCCCATCCAGATTCAGGATGAGATCACCGCCCGTTGGGGCAATGCGGAGAGCGATCCTTATGTTCGCGACGGCGCCTTTGCCCTGCCTTTTACCCGTTTCGGCGACGTGCTGGTCGGCATCCAGCCTGCGCGCGGCTACAATATCGATCCAAAGGAAAGCTATCATTCTCCGGACCTCGTGCCGCCGCACGGCTACCTCGCTTTCTATGCGTTCCTGCGTCAATCCTTCGGCGCGCATGCCGTCGTCCACATGGGCAAGCATGGAAATCTCGAATGGCTGCCCGGCAAGGCCCTGGCTCTTTCGGAAGCCTGTTATCCCGAAGCGATCCTTGGGCCAATGCCGCATCTCTATCCCTTTATCGTCAATGATCCCGGCGAGGGTACGCAGGCCAAGCGGCGCACGAGCGCCGTCATCATCGATCACCTGACTCCGCCTTTGACCCGCGCTGAAAGCTATGGGCCGCTCAAGGATCTCGAAGCGCTGGTAGACGAATATTACGAGGCCTCCGGCGGCGACCCTCGCCGTATCCGGCTGTTGCGCAAGCAGATCCTCGATCTGGTTGCCGACATCGGGCTCGATCAGGATGCCGGCATTGCCAAAGGCGAAGGCGAGGATGAGGCGTTGAAGAAACTCGACGCCTATCTTTGCGACCTCAAGGAAATGCAGATCCGCGACGGATTGCATGTTTTCGGCGTATCCCCATCCGGAAGGCTGCTGACAGATTTGACGGTGGCTTTGGCGCGTGTGCCGCGGGGGTTGGGTGAGGACGGCGACCAGAGCCTGCAGCGGGCGATTGCTAGGGATGCGTTCGGACCAGAGAGAGCGGAGGGTGCGATACCCCCCTCGGTCGCTCTCGCGACATCTCCCCCACAAGGGGGGAGATCGTTAGCCCGCGGAGCCTCTTCGTATCAAGTAGAGATTGAACCCGTTGACGCTATGCGCAGCGATTTGGGAGAGCGGAGCGGCATACTCCAACCGATCTCCCCCCTTGTGGGGGAGATGTCAGCGAAGCTGACAGAGGGGGGTATTCCTCCGCAGAAGCCATTCGATCCATTGGATTGCGATATGGCGGCGGAATGGATTGGATCGCGTCCCGATATTCTCGCCGACAGGTCCGACACTCCGTGGCGCACACAAGGCGATACCGTCGAGCGTATCGAACTTCTGGCCGCGAGGTTCGTTGCCGGCGAAATTGCCTGTCCCGAAAACTGGCCGCAAACCCTTACCGTCCTTGCCGGAATCGAATCTCGCCTCAAACCTTCGATACTCGCCTGTGGTGACGCCGAAATTGCTGCGCTTATGAAAGGCCTTGACGGCCGGTTTGTGCCGCCCGGCCCCTCCGGTGCGCCGACGCGCGGCAGGCCGGATGTTTTGCCGACGGGTCGGAATTTCTATTCCGTCGACAGCCGCGCCGTCCCGACGCCTGCGGCCTATGAGCTTGGCAAGAAGTCGGCCGAGCTTTTGATCCGCCGCTATGTGCAGGATCACGGAGAGTGGCCGGTTTCCTTCGGGCTGACGGCCTGGGGCACGTCGAATATGCGCACCGGCGGTGACGATATTGCCCAGGCGCTGGCCTTGATCGGCGTCAGGCCAGTTTGGGACATGACCTCGCGGCGGGTTACCGGCTATGAGATCATCCCACCGGCTCTCCTGAACCGGCCACGGGTCGATGTTACCCTTCGCATTTCCGGCTTCTTTCGAGATGCCTTTCCGGAGCAGATCGCGCTGTTCGATAAAGCGATCCGCGCGGTCGGTGCGCTGGATGAGGATCCCGCCGATAATCCGATTGCAGCGCGTATGCGCGGCGAGGTCGAACGATTAAAGGCTGCCGGATTGGATGAGGCTTCGGCTAACCGACGAGCCGGTTACCGCATCTTCGGTTCCAAACCCGGCGCTTACGGAGCCGGCCTGCAGGCGCTGATCGACGAAAAGGGTTGGGAGCGGCGCGCCGATTTGGCAGAAGCCTATCTCGTCTGGGGCAGCTATGCCTATGGCGCCGGCGACGAAGGTCGGGCCGAGCGTGGCGTGTTCGAGGAGCGGCTGCGTTCGATCCAGGCGGTGGTGCAGAACCAGGACAATCGGGAGCATGACCTGCTCGACAGCGACGATTACTACCAGTTCGAAGGCGGCATGGCGGCTGCGGCGGAACAGCTCGCAGGCGCGCGTCCTTCGATCTATCACAACGACCACTCCCGGCCAGAAAAACCGGTCATCCGCTCGCTGGAAGAGGAGATCGGCCGTGTGGTGCGCGGTCGCGTCGTCAATCCGAAGTGGATTGATGGTGTCATGCGCCACGGCTACAAGGGCGCCTTCGAGATATCAGCCACGGTCGACTATCTCTTCGCCTTCGCCGCGACGACGGGTGCTGTACGCAATCACCATTTCGAGGCGGTCTATCAGGCTTTTGTCGCCAATCCGCGGGTGCGTGATTTCATGGCGGAGAAGAATCCGGCGGCTTTGCGGGAGATGAAGGAGCGTCTGTTGGAAGCGATCGATCGTCAGCTCTGGACGCCACGCAGCAATTCGGCACAATTCGATCTGAAGACGCTGGTGAGGGACAAGGAGGTCGTGGCGTGAGCGTGGTCGATGCTCTTCTTCAGGTTTTTCACGGCTACGTCGCTTCGCGAAGCGATCCCGTATTGAGACGTTTCGTCGAAGGTTTCGATTGGCGGATGGCTGAGCGGCCACTTGAGCCTCATAGTCTGCCGGTCTTGGACTATCTAAATGTGCTCCATCCACCAGTCGATGGCGCAGAGGGCGAACTGTTTTCCGGTCTCGCGGCGGCGGCGAGCGCATTGCACTGGGCGCAAACCTATAACATCGCCGATTTTGGCGCTGATTTTCTGCAGAGATACGGTTGGGTCGAGCTTTTTGGTACGCGTGGCCACTTCGTCAGCGACGAAATGGCCGGTGGCTTCCTGATGCTCGGACCGGATGTGCACTATCCGGATCACCATCATATCGCCGAGGAAATCTATATCCCGCTGACCGATGGCTCACAGTGGAGCAAGGACAGCCAAGCCTTCCTGCCACGCTGGACGGGCGAGATCATTCATCACCCCTCGGATATTCGCCACGCGATGCGAACCGAGAGGACACCGTTGGTGGCGCTTTACCTTTGGCGAGGCGGACCGCTGGCGCAGAAATCGATAATTCCAGGGAGAGCAGTATGAGCGAAGAGATGGCCGAAACGGGCGCAGAAGCGCCACGGAACGATGACGCGCGCCATGCCGACAAGATGGCCAAGAAGAAGGCCGCACGCGACAAGATCATGGCGACGAAGACGGATGAGAAGGGGCTGATCATCGTCCACACCGGCAAGGGCAAGGGCAAGTCGTCGGCCGCTTTCGGCATGATCTTTCGTCATATCGCCCACAGGAAGCCGTGCGCGGTGGTTCAGTTCATAAAGGGCGCGATGTGGACCGGCGAGCGGGATCTGATCGAAAAGCATTTCTCCGATATCTGCCAGTTCCACACCATGGGCGAGGGGTTCACCTGGGAGACGCAGGATCGTGCCCGCGACGTGGCAGCCGCTGCTGCGGCCTGGGAGAAGGCCAAGGAGTTGATCCGCGACGAGCGAAATTCGATGGTGCTGCTCGACGAAATCAACATCGCACTTCGCTACGATTATCTTGATATCAATGACGTTCTGACCTTCTTGCGGGAAGGGAAGCCTGTCATGACCCATGTTGTGCTGACCGGCCGCAACGCGAAGGAAGAGCTGATCGAGATCGCCGATCTCGTCACCGAAATGGAGCTGATCAAGCATCCGTTCCGCTCCGGTATCAAGGGGCAGCCGGGCGTCGAATTCTGACTAGAGCATCCCGCTTTCAGGTGGAATCACCGGAAAGCGGATAGGATGCTCTAGATTCCAAAAAACTAGAGCGACCTTTGCGCTTTCGAGTGAACGCACGGCACTCTAGAGAAGCGAGGCGCTTTGATCGGCAGCGGCGATGTAGATCTTCGGATCGCCGACGCGAAAAGTAGTCGATTGCAGTTCGGCCGAGCGGATGCGATCGACACGGAAGGTGCGGATATCGTCGCGCAGGTGATCCCAGGTGATGAGATACCAGACGGGCGCATTCAAATAGAGGAATTGCGGCTCGATCCGGCGGCTTGTCACAACGCCGTCGCGTGCCTCGTAATCGATGATCACTTGCCGCTGCTCGAAGAAGGCTTGTGACACAAGTGCAAGATTGGCCCGGCTCGGCGGGACGTAGCTATTGACGACGTTGAGCGTTGCTGGCCCGCCGACGATGATGCGGCGACGCAAGTCGCGGATGCGGCCTTGGTAGCCTTCGGCAAAGGCAGCGGACACCTTGCGCTTGATCGAAGTCAGATACTGCAACAGCAAAGGCGAGCCGACTTTTTCGGCAATGGTGATGCTGAGCAGCAGGTCGATCGTTTCGAGATGATCGAGATGAAGCCGGCCGAGCGACCAGCTACGATGCAGTTGCATCCCGCCGCCACGGCCACGGTCGGCGTCGATCGGCAGGCCGCTTTGGCGTAGCAGTGCAATGTCGCGGTTGAGGGTGCGCAGGCTGACGCCCATCTCGGCCGCGAGCTCGGCGGCGGTCGCGTGCTCACGTTCGCGAAGCAGCCCTTTCAGCTCTTCCAGCCTGTTCAGCCTTGTTCCATCTGCTTTGCGTGCCATGGCTGAAATATGTCGTTATCTGTCCTATTAAGCAATAAGGAAGGGCGATCTGACTCAACCCGAGGATAAGACGATGACGGGAAAAGTTATGGAATGGGCGCCATTCAGGCTTCGCCGCGACGTATCCGAAGGCGCGCTTCTGGCAGCGGCTGCAAAAATGCAGGATCGCTTTTTGAAGCAACAGCCCGGTTATCTCAATCGCGAATTGGTGCGCGCCAGTGATGGCACCTATGTCGATGTCATTTGGTGGCGCTCTCATGCTGACGCGGCCGCCGCGATGCCGAAGGTACATGCGAGCAAGGACTGTCTCGACTATTTCGATCACATGCAGATCGATGCTGCCAATGCCGGCACCAGCGTGCTGCACTTCGAACAACTGCGGAGCTTTTGAGGGATAGCATGGCGGAACGGCTGAAGGATCGCTTCGGTGCTGAGGTGCCGACCCGTATCGCCGAAATGATCGGCGCGGTGCATCCGGCATTCGACAGGAACAGGTTCGTTGCCGCGACGCTCGACGGGTATGAGCCGCTGGAGCTGATGGATCGCGGGCGGGCGATTGCGCGTAGCCTCAAGGCGTTCTTGCCTGGAGATTATCCCAAGGCGGTCGATATTCTCATTCGCTCGCTGGGTCCGGAAATGGATGGCAGCGACAATTTCGGCATGACGCCGTTTCTTTATCTGCCGCATACGATTTTTGTAGCGGACAACGGCATCGAACACTTCGAACCGTCCATGCGGGCGCAATATGAGCTGACCAAGCGTTTTACCGCCGAATTCTCTATCCGCACCTTTCTCGACAAACGTCAGCACGAGACATTGGAGCGGCTGCGCCTCTGGGCCGGCGACGCCAATGTGCATGTCCGACGGCTGGTCTCGGAAGGCACTCGCCCGCGCCTTCCGTGGGCTCAGCGGCTCCGCGGCTTCCAGGCCGATCCGGCGCCCGTGCTGGAGCTGCTGGAGCTGCTGAAGGACGATCCGGAGCTTTATGTCCGGCGTTCCGTCGCCAACAATCTCAACGATATCGGCAAGGATCATCCCGGCATTCTCATCGACACGGTGCGCCGCTGGGGCGTGGATGCGCCGGAGGAGCGTCGACGGCTGATCCGCCACGCGCTCCGCTCCGCGGTCAAGCGCGGCGAGGCCGATGCGATCGGTGCGATGGGTTATTCCGGCGCGGAAGGCATTCGCGTCGGCAGCGCCGAGATAATGCCGGCGAGGGCGCAGATGGGCGATATCGTCCGCATCGGCTTTTCCCTCGTTAACGACGGAGAAGCCGCGCAATCCCTGCTGGTCGATTTTGCCGTGCACTTCGTCAAGGCCAACGGCTTGGCAAGGCCAAAGGTTTTCAAGCTGACCTCAGTTTCATTGGCGTCCGGCGAAACGGCGCAGTTCTCCAAGGCATTGCGCCTGGATGACCTGACCACGCGCAAACATTATCCGGGGCTGCACCGGGTCGAGGCCATGGTCAACGGCGTGGCGTTGGAAGTGGGAGAGTTTGTGTTGGGTTAGCGACTGAAAAACTTGCCCGAACGTCGGGCCATCGAGATAGAAAGCGCTTGGTCGAGCGGTTTCATCAACTCTCCTGCACGAGTGCGGCCATCTCTTTCAACGCCTCGGCCGTCGCCTGATCCGCAGGAAAAAGGGATTCGATCGCCAGTTCCGCCAGGGTAATATCGACGGGCGTGCCGAAGATAGTGGTTGTCGAAATGAACGAGAGGCGTCCGGCGTCGGTAACGAGTTCGAGCGGTACGGCGATGCCGGCATAATCGCGGCTGGGCGCGCTTGGCTTATGTGTTGCCGACATAGGGTAGGCCGTGAGTTCCTTCAATAAATCGGAAAGCAGCGGGTCGCCAGTCGCTACGATCTGCTGGCGCAGCCTTTCCAGCAGATGCGCGCGCCATTCCTGAAGATTGAAGATGCGCGGCGCAAGGCCGTTCGGATGCAGGCTGAGTCTCAGGACATTCACCGGCGGCTTGATCAGCGTGGCATCGACGACGCCGGAGAGCAGGGGCGCAACAGCGGCGTTTGCGGCGATCAGCGTCCAATGCCGGTCGATCGCCAGTGCCGGAAATGGTTCGTGGCCCTTCAGAATGACGTCGATGGCCCGGCGTGCGGGAGCTAGCGCCGGATCGTCCAGAGAACGCTCCGGGAAGACCGGGGCAAAACCAGCGGCCAGCAGCATCGGATTGCGCTCTCTAAGCGGCACGTCCAGGCGCTCAGCGAGATGCATCAGCATGTCGCGGCTTGGAAGTGAGCGCCCGCTCTCGATGAAGCTGAGATGCCGTTGCGATATCTCGGCTTCGAGGGCGAATTCGAGCTGGCTCAAATGGCGGCGTTGCCGCCATTCGCGCAAGTAGTCGCCGAGAGGGCGGGCGGGCATCATCATATGGCCGCCGGGGCTTGGTCGAGAAAGCCGTGAACCGTTTTCAGCCTTTCGCCGTCGAGAATGGCAAAATCCGTGCCCTTGATCAGAGGCTCATCGCCTTCGGCGCCGAGGCTCCAGGAGAAACGGATGTTCTCGCCGTAGCGATCGGCCGGGCCGGCGAGCTTGAAGCGGAAGCCGGGGAGACGGGTATGCACGGCGGCGACCAGTGCGTCGATCTGCTCATGGCCTTCGCCGCGCATCAGCGGATCGACGTAGGTGCAGGATTCAGTCCAGGCTTCAGTGATGAGGGCGCGTCGGCGCTCCGCATCGGTCTCGTTCCAGACTGCCAGATAGCGTTCGGCAATTGTTGTCGCATCGGTCATAGGGTCAACTCCTTTGGATCACCTGAACCATTCAGGCAAGGCGATCATGGGTGAGCCCTTCAGCACTATCAATTACGTGGCAGGTAATCAAAGCCGCCTGGTATCAAAACCCCAGCCAGCTGCGTACAGGATTGGTCGGGTCGGCAAGCAGCTTGATGGCGAAGGCGATGCAGACGATGACCAGCAGCGGCTTGATCAGCCTCGCGCCGATGCGCATGGCAAGCCGTGAACCGGCTTGAGCGCCGAGGAACTGACCAAGCCCCATGGTGAGGCCGACCTTCCAGAGGATGACGCCTGAGAAGATGAAGACGATCAAACCGCCGAGGTTGGAGCCGAAATTCAATAGCTTCGTATGCGCAGTCGCCTTCAGCATGCCGAAGCCGACGAGTGTGACGAAAGCGAGCATGAAGAACGAGCCCGTTCCGGGACCGAAGGCGCCATCGTAAAAGCCGATCAGCGGCACGAAGGTGAAGCCAAAGAGGGTTGCGCTCATGCGGCCGTGTTTTTCGATATCGTTGAGATTGGGCTTGAAGGCGAAATAAAGCGCTATGGCGATCAAGAGGAATGGCAGGACGATCCGCAGGACGTCACCGGGCATGATCGTCGCCAGCGTCGCGCCCAACATGCCGCCGCCGACGGCCATCAACGCCATCGGTAACTGCGTACGAAGCTGCACATGGCCCTGGCGGGCATAGGCAATGGTCGCGGAAGCCGCGCCGCAGATCGATTGCAGCTTGTTGGTGCCGAGCGTCTGCAACGGCGGGATGCCGACAAGCAGCATGGCAGGCACGGTGATCAACC
The DNA here is from genome assembly GCF_014193655.1 of Rhizobium sp. BK313. Taxonomy (GTDB): domain Bacteria; phylum Pseudomonadota; class Alphaproteobacteria; order Rhizobiales; family Rhizobiaceae; genus Rhizobium. Next base: position 1,127,787 of record NZ_JACHZQ010000001.1, read on the forward strand.
CGCCGCCACCGGCAATCGAATCAACAAAACCGGCGAAGAAGGCGGCGGCGAAGAGCAGAAGCAGCAGATGAAGGGTGATGTCTTGCAAGGCGAGAAACTCGGAGGCATGGGGTTTCGTGCGCCTTCTTGCATTCGACCGGCGCAACCGCAATTGCAGTTGAGACACAGTCGGTGAAATTGACGGGCAGGAGGATGGTTCTGTAGATGGTCGCGTGAGTGTGCTTTTGACGCGCCCTAGCATGGTGCGCGGCAACGGCAGATTCTCCTGACTTTCCCTGCGAGGCTCTTTTCCCATGACGCCGTCCGATCACTCCCTTGTTTCCACCCGCCGCTATGTTCTCGGCCTGGGTTGCGAGCGCGATACAGACTGGAACGATGTGCGTCTGCTTGCTGAACGGGCTTTGCGGGAGATCGGGATAGAGGTCGATCAGGTCCTTGCGATTGCTTCGATCGATACGCGGAATAACGAACCGGCGATACTGGAGGTGGCGGCCCATCTTCGCCTGCCGCTGCTTTTTTTTGATGCTGCAACACTGGAACGTGAGACGCCGCGCTTGAAGAATCCGTCGGAACTCGTCTTCGCTCACGTCGGCTGCCACGGCGTCGCCGAAGCCGCCGCCCTGGCTGCTGCTGGACCCATCGCGGAGCTTGTTCTTCCAAAAATAAAATCCGGCTTTGCCACTGCTGCGATTGCGAAAATCGGCTGAATTGTCGGCTCGCCGGCATTGTTTTGTCGCACCCTGCGATGAAATTGCATCCGATATTGCAGAAATGGCGGCCGTGGCTATGGTGAGGCATTTCGCCGTTCGCGGTTCGCGCGGGTCCCGGCGACTTCGGAGCTTGATCCCTAAAACTGCGGCGCGGTTTTTGGATAAGGTCAGGCTCATCAAAAGGATAACAAGGAAAAATCATGCACAAGGTCATTTACGACACGGACCCTGGCGTCGACGACGCTATGGCGCTTCTCTTCCTGCACCGTCATCCGGATATCGATCTTCTCGGCGTCACCACGGTGTTCGGCAATGCTTCCGTCGACACGACCACGCGCAATGCGCTGTTTCTGAAGCGCGAGTGGAGCATTCCGTGCCCGGTTGCCCGTGGCGCCAGCGTCACGTTCGATCCGTCGCGGCAGGAGCGGGCTTGGCCCACCTCCGTGCACGGCCACAACGGCCTTGGCGATATTGCGGTTCCGGCAACGATCGAGCTGCCGACCGATCCGCGTCCGGCCTATCAGTTCATCATCGATACTGTCCGTGCCAATCCGGGCGAGGTAACGCTGGTCGCCGTCGGCCGCATGACCAATCTGGCGCTGGCGCTAAAGCACGATCCTGAGATCGCCAGGCTGGTAAAGGATGTCGTCATTATGGGCGGCAATTTCTATGTTCCGGGCAACGTAACGCCGGTGGCGGAAGCCAATATCCATGGCGATCCGGAAGCCGCCGATGCCGTCATGACCGCATCCTGGAAAGTCGTGGTCGTCGGCCTCGACGTGACCGCGATTACCACGATGAGCCGCAGCTATCTTGCCGAGATGGCGAAGGCCGGCGGTCCGTCCGTGCAATTGTTGTCGGACCTGTCGCAATCCTATATCGACTTCTATAGCCATGCAGTGGACGACGGCATGATGGTGCATGATAGCTGCGCCTGCGTCTATGTCGTGGCGCCGGAACTGTTCGATACCATCGAAGGTGCGGTCCGTGTCGTCTGCGGCGGCATTGCCGACGGCCAGACCATCGTCAAACCGAACGGCCGACGTTTTCCGCCGAGCGAATGGGACAATCTGCCGAGCCAGATCGTCTGCACAGGCATCCGCTCCCAAACGGTTATCGATCTGATCCGCGATGTGATTCTCGACAAGGCGAACCACTGAGATCAGATTTGGAGAGGGCGGTTACGCCGTCCTCTCCAAAAGATACTTGTTCGCGCGACTGTCTATTTTCTAATATTATCAAATTGTTGTGCCGGCCCTCTGACAATTCGAATCAAAGAATTTGAGCGATGAAATCGTCTTTTTCCTTGCGGTCTTCGTCGCTTGGGGAAAAGCGAATAGCGCAGCGCCGCTGCCACTGAGATCCGGTCTGTCCTATCATCCCGGGATGGAGATGGGAGTCGAGCCTGGAGCCGCCTTATCCCATTCTCAAGATTGCAATTTTGGCCATCCGAGCATAGGACAGGTGGGATGAACGATACCGCATTTTCCAATCTGCCGGCCCTGGAGCCGGGCTCCGTCTGGCTCGTTGGCGCCGGGCCGGGTGATCCCGGGCTGTTGACCTTGCTCGCGGCCAAAGGATTGGCGGAGGCGGATATCATCGTGCACGATGCGCTCGTCAACGAGGATTGCCTGAAACTCGCCCATCCCGGTGCAATGCTGGAATATGCGGGCAAGCGCGGCGGTAAGCCGTCCGCCAAGCAGCGGGACATTTCGCTGCGCCTTGTCGAGCTGGCGCGTGCGGGCAAGCGTGTGTTGCGGTTGAAGGGCGGCGATCCCTTTGTCTTCGGGCGCGGCGGCGAAGAGGCGTTGATGCTGGTCGAACACGGCATTCCGTTCCGCATCGTGCCGGGCATTACCGCCGGTATCGGCGGTCTTGCTTATGCCGGCATTCCTGTCACCCATCGCGACGTCAATCATGCCGTCACCTTCCTGACGGGCCACGATTCCTCCGGCGTTGTGCCGGACGCGATCAATTGGGAAGCGATCGGCAGGGGCTCGCCCGTCATCGTCATGTACATGGCGATGAAGCATATTGCGCAGATTAGCGCCAATCTCATCGCCGCCGGCCGTTCGGCCGACGAGCCGGTCGCTTTCGTCTGCAATGCGGCCACGCAGGCGCAGCAGGTGTTGGAGACGACGCTGGGGCAGGCTGAGACCGATGTCGCTGCGTCCGGCCTGGAACCGCCGGCGATCGTCGTGGTCGGCGATGTCGTACGGCTGCGGCCCTCCCTCGATTGGCTGGGGGCTCTATCCGGCCGCAAGCTCCTGCCGGAGACGGAAGTGCGGGCGGGTGCCGCTCACAAGGTATCGGCATGAGCGGCCTGCTGATCGCCGCGCCCGCCTCGGGCTCGGGCAAGACCACGGTTACGCTCGGCCTCTTGCGGGCTTTGCGGAAAAGGGGGATCGCAGTGGCGCCGGGCAAAGCCGGCCCTGACTATATCGACCCCGCCTTCCTCGCGGCTGCCAGCGGTTCGCCCTGCCTCAATTTCGATCCCTGGGGCATGCGGCGCGAATTGATCTCCGCCAATTCGGCGCTGCATCGTGCCGGCGGAAGAATGCTGGTCATCGAAGCCATGATGGGGCTGTTCGATGGCGCGGCGGATGGTTCCGGCACGCCGGCTGATCTCGCTGCTTTTCTTGGGCTTTCTGTCGTGCTGGTGGTCGATGCCTCGCGCATGTCCCAATCGGTTGCCGCCCTGGTCAGCGGCTTTGCTAATTTCCGCGCCGATGTCCGCATCGCCGGCGTCGTCCTTAACCGCGTCGGCAGCGACCGGCACGAGGCAATGCTGCGCCGGGCATTGGTGGCCGTGCGTATTCCCGTGGCCGCCGTCATTCGCGGCGACAAGGGGCTCACGCTGCCGGAGCGGCATCTCGGGCTGGTGCAGGCGGGGGAACATGCGGGGCTTGAGGAATTCATCGAACATGCGGCGGAGACGCTGTCCAAGGCATGTGATTTCGGATTGCTGCTGCGCGCTGCCCACCAGAATATCGTCCGGCCATCGGCCGCCAACATTGCCCGGCTGATGCCGTTTGGACAACGCATCGCTGTCGCGCGCGATATCGCTTTCGCCTTCTGTTACGAGCATATGCTGCTTGGCTGGCGCCGGCGCGGGGCGGAGATTTCGTTTTTCTCGCCGCTTGCCAATGAGGCTCCGATGACGGATGCAGACGCTATCTACCTGCCGGGCGGCTACCCGGAACTGCATGCGGGCAAGCTTGCCACCGCGACCCATTTTCATGGGGCGATACAGGCTGCAGCCGCGCGCGGTGTGCGAATCTATGGCGAGTGCGGCGGCTATATGGTGCTTGGCGACGGATTGGTGGATGCGACCGGCGTGCGCCATGAGATGCTCGGCCTGCTACCGGTCGTCACCAGCTATGAGAAGCGCCAGCGGCATCTCGGTTACCGGCGCGTGACACCACTTGCCGGTTCTTTCTTCGAGCGGCCGATGACGGCACATGAATTTCACTATTCGACTATCGTCTCCGAAGGCGCGGCTGATCGGCTGTTTGAAGTCAAGGACGCGCTTGGGGCAGATCTTGGCACGGCCGGCCTGCAACGCGGCAATGTCGCTGGGTCCTACATGCACCTGATCGACCTTGGTGGTGACGCCGCATGACGAACAGGATCGTGCATGGCGGTGGCATCACGGCAGCGGCTCGTCTTTACGGCGGACGACCGGAGGACTGGCTCGATCTGTCGACCGGCATCAATCCCAATCCCGTCGCTTTGCCGGAGATTCCCGTTTCAGCCTGGCACCGGCTGCCGGACCAGCATCTGGTGGAACGGACGAGGGAGGCGGCGAGGATCTATTATCGCAGCGGCGATATCCTGCCGTTGCCGGTCCCGGGTACGCAATCGGTGATCCAGCTTCTGCCGCGGCTTGGATCGGTGAGCGGTGCCGCCATCCTGTCGCCGACCTACGGGGAATATGCCCGCGCCTTTGCGCTGGCCAATCTGCCTGCCCTTAAGATTGCCGAGATCGGTGATCTCAGTCTCGGGCGCAATCTGGTCATCGCCGTCAATCCCAACAATCCGGATGGCCGAACGCTGTCCGTCGACCGGTTGCGGGAATTGCATGATCGGCTGCAGGATCGAGACGGCATGCTCGTAGTCGACGAAGCGTTCGGGGATATGGAGCCGGAAAGCAGCCTTGCGCCGTATGCTTCCTCGATGCCGAACCTCATCATCTTTCGTTCCTTCGGCAAATTTTTTGGGTTAGCCGGTCTGCGCCTCGGTTTCGCCATCGCGGAAGCCTCGATCTCAGAGCGTTTCGAAGACTGGCTCGGCCCTTGGGCCGTTTCCGGACCGGCGCTTTCACTGGCCGCCTCCCTGATGGCGGGTGACACGACCACCATTCGCAACCGCATTCTCGATCGGCGGGCGGCGCTGGACATTGTTCTGAGCGGGGCCAAACTCAAGACGGTCGGAGGCACCGGCCTATTCGCGCTTGTTGCCGACGACCATGCAAGCGACATATATTCGCATCTTTGCCGCCATCATATTCTCGTCCGCAAGTTCGACTATGCGCCGAATTGGCTGCGTATTGGTCTTGCTCCGGACGAGGAGGCCGATCGCAGGCTTGCCGGGGCGCTCGAGGATTATTCGATATGATGACCGACGAACACTTGCTTATCCTCATTCTGGCATTGCTATTGGACCGAATCATCGGCGATCCCGATTGGCTGTGGCAGCGCGTGCCGCATCCCGTCGTACTGTTCGGCAGGGCGATTTCCTTCTTCGACCGCCATTTCAACGCAAAAGAACTGCCGGGTTTGACGCGCCGCCGCAACGGCGTGATGTCGATCGTCGCGCTGCTGTTCGGCGCGGTCATTGCCGGCTGGGCCGTGCATGGACTGCTCGCCTTTTTCGGCTGGCTCGGCATCTTGGTCGAGGCAGGGCTGGTGGCGATCTTCCTGGCGCAGAAGAGCCTGGCCGACCATGTCGGCGAGGTATCAAAGGCGTTGCGCAGCGAGGGATTGGACGGTGGACGCCGCGCCGTATCGCGTATCGTCGGCCGTGATCCAGAAACGTTGGATGAGCCCGGCGTTTGCCGCGCCGCGATCGAGAGCCTTGCCGAGAATTTCTCGGATGGCGTCGTGGCGCCGGCGCTCTGGTATGCCGTTTTCGGCCTGCCGGGCCTGTTTGTCTACAAGATGCTGAATACCGCCGATTCGATGATCGGCCATAAATCCGAGACCTATATCGACTTCGGCTGGGCTGCCGCCCGGCTGGACGACATCGCCAACTGGCCGGCCGCGCGGCTGTCGATTCTGTTGATTGCCGCCGGCGCACTCGCCAAGAAGGGGATTTCGGCGCTCGGCAATACCATTCGCGTTGCGGTCCGTGACGGCGGGCTGCATCGGTCGCCGAATTCGGGCCGGCCGGAAGCGGCGATGGCGGGGGCCCTGGATATCCAGCTTGCCGGGCCGCGCGTCTATGGCGGCCAGGTCGTGCGCGAACCGATGATCAACGGTTCCGGCCGCGATATCGCCACCGTCAGCGATGTCGAGGCCGGCATCTCGATCTTCTATTCGGCATGCACAATGCTGACGCTCGTTGCCTTTATCGCCTTCCTGTTGCTGTTGTAATTGGCCGGTCCGCATTAACGAATTGTTCATTATCTGTATTAATCTAGTATAATTAGAGAGGTGATAGTTTTTCCGTCCGTCGGAATTGTTTCAAAAAGAAGCAAACGATGGAAGGGGACAAGATGAAACGAATACTGGCAGCCGCTGCCGCATGTCTATGCCTGCAGTTTCATGTCGCTTCAGCACAGGCTGCGACTGTTCTTGCCAATATTGATCTCCGATCGCAGACGATGACCGTTTCCGAGGACGGCGTTCTCAAGTATCGCTGGAAGGTATCGACGGCACGCAGGGGCTATGTGACCCCAACCGGTTCCTATACGGCGAAATGGCTGTCGCGCGATCATCGCTCGAAGAAATACGACAATGCGCCTATGCCTTATGCGGTGTTTTTCAATGGCGGCTATGCAGTGCACGGCACCTATGAGCTGAAGCATCTCGGCCGGCCCGCCTCGCATGGCTGCGTCCGTCTCGAGCCGCGAAACGCCGCGACTTTCTTCTCGTTGACATCGGAGGTGGGCCTGAGCAACACGCGTATCGTCATCAACCAATGATCGTCGCTTGCTCTTTGCTCGGGCGATATGGGTGGGATTGCAACTAATTTGCTTTGCTTTGTCGCTAAGCCGCAATACTGCCGCATCTTGCCCGCATGTCGGCCGTTATTCCGGCAATTGTGCATCGGAAGTATCTTTGCTGTTTAGGCAACAGTGCTTCGCCAAATTACGGGGGTCTCGGGTGGAAACCATTGGCTTTTGGAATGGATTTCCCTATGAGGAGGGTTGAATTATCATTTCAAGAGGTATGGGCGTGACTGCTACATTCGACAAAGTTGCCGACATCATCGCTGAGACAAGCGAAATCGACCGTGAAACGATCACCCCAGAGAGCCACACGATCGACGACCTCGGCATCGATAGCCTCGATTTCCTGGACATCGTCTTTGCCATCGACAAGGAATTCGGCATCAAGATTCCGCTGGAACAATGGACGCAGGAAGTCAACGAGGGCAAGGTTTCGACCGAGGAATACTTCGTCCTCAAGAATCTCTGCGCCAAGATCGACGAACTGCGCGCCGCCAAGGGCTGAGCAACGTCTTTGCTTTTTTTGACGCCCAGCCGCTCCTGAATATGGCGGCCGGGCGGTTTCATTCTTAACTATCGTATCCTGCCCGGGCCATAACGTGTCACCGGGTCGGATCGGAGGCGTTGATGCTGCTGGAATATTTCCAGATGATTGACCGGGTCGAATCGGTCGATCTGTCCAAGGGCCTTTTGAAGGCGCATTCGGTTGTCCCGGCGAAGAGCCCTGTTTTCGAAGGCCATTTTCCCGGCATGCCGCTTGTTCCCGGCGTCCTCCTGATCGAAACCATGGCACAGGCGTCGGGCATGCTCGTGCTCGCGGCGACGAAATTTGCCTATATGCCGTTCCTGATGTCAGTCGACGGCGCCAAGATGCGCACCTTCGTCGAGCCGGAAGCCGAACTCGACATCGTTGCGGAACTGGAGCATGACGGTTCGGGCTTTGCGGTGACCAAGGCGCGGATCACCATAGCCGGCAAGAAGATCTGCGATGCGCAGTTGAAGCTGCGCACCATGCCGTTTAATGAGGTGCCGCTCGCCGATATCGTGCGCAAGCGGGCAGGCGAGGTTGGGCTTCTCGATGCCATCGCCGCCAATGGCTGAGGTTTCCGGCTTGCATGGCGCCGCATTCTAAGAGGATTGATGAATGAGCAAGGCTCAGAATGATGTGGTGATCACGGGTATCGGTATCGTTACCTGTCAGGGCGTCGGCAAGGATGCGCATGTCGCCGTGCTGACATCGGACAAGGTGCCGCCGACCATCGTCGAAACCGAGAAATTCAAGCCCTATCCCGTGCATCCGTTGCCGGAGATCGACTGGTCGCAGCAGATCCCGAAGCGCGGCGATCAACGGCAGATGGAAAACTGGCAGCGTATTGGCGTCTTCACTGCTGGCCTGGCGCTGGATGATGCAGGATTCAAGGACGATCTCGAGGCTTGCGGCAGCATGGACATGATCGTTGCGGCCGGTGGTGGCGAGCGCGATCTCAATGTCGATACGCTGATTGTCGACGAGGGCCTGAAGCGCAACGACCGCGAGCTGCTTCTGAACGAGAAGCTGACGACCGAGCTCCGTCCAACGCTGTTCCTGGCACAGCTTTCCAATCTGCTCGCCGGCAATATTTCCATCGTTCACAAAGTCACTGGTTCGTCGCGGACCTTCATGGGCGAGGAGGCTTCGGGCATCTCCGCCGTCGAAACCGCTTTCCATCGTATCAAGTCGGGCGAATCGAGCCATGCATTGGTGGGCGGCGCGTTTTCGGCTGAGCGTCTGGACATGATCCTGTTGATCGAGTCGGTCAATGCACATGCCCTCGGCGATTGGCATCCCATCTGGTCGCGCAAGTCGGAAGACGGCGGCGGCATGATCATGGGATCACTGAGCGCCTTCCTCGTGCTGGAATCGCGTGCCCATGCGGAAGGCCGGGGGGCGCTCATCTATGCGACCATCGATGCAGTCGAGGGCGATCGCGGTCGCCGTGACGACGGCAAGTTCGAGGCGCGGCTGGAGCGCATGCTTACGCCCGCCAAGCAGGGCCAGGAAGAGTCGACCGTTGTCTTTTCAGGCACCACAGCGATCCCCGATCTTGCCAAGCGCGAAAAAGCCGTGCTCGAAGCACAGCTTCCGGCCGCCGCTATTCGCGCCTATTCCGGCATTTCTGGTCATGGGCTGGAGAGCCAGTTTCCGCTCGGAATCGCTTTCGCAGCGCTTGCCGTCGCCAACAAGGCCAAGGTGCCGCCCTTCGATACGACGCACGAAAAGCCGATGGCAGCCGGCGCGCGTAAGGCTGTCGTGACTACCATTGGTCATGCGCGCGGAGAAGGCGTCGCTGTACTTTCAGCCGAAGCGTGAGGAGTTAAGATCATGACCGCATCCGCCTATAAGGATCATCTTGGCCGCCCGATCGTCGCCGTTACCGGCATGGGCATCATCACCTCGCTCGGCCAGGGATTGCAGGATAATTGGAACGCGCTTTCTTCAGGTACGTCTGGCATCCACGGCATCACCCGCTTCCCGACCGACGGGCTTTCGACGCGCATTGCCGGCACGGTGGATTTCATCGACATCCCGGTGCCGAACGCCGTCGAGCGCTCCTATGCCTTCGCCCGCGAGACCACGATCGAGGCGTTGGCCCAAGCCGGCATTTCCGGCGATTTCAATGCGCCGCTTTTCCTTGCCGCACCACCGATCGAACCGGAATGGAGCGCGCGCTTCGATCTGGCCGACCGTTCGCCGCCGGCGGATCATCCCGGCGATGTTTATGAGCGCTTCCTTGCCGCAATGCGTGAGCGCCCCGATCCGGCATTCCACGAGGCAGCCCTGTTCGGTGCCATTTCCGAGCGTCTTGCCGACCGTTTCGGCACGCGCGGCCTGCCTGTAACCCTATCCACCGCCTGTGCATCGGGCGTTACCGCGATCCAGCTCGGCATCGAGGCAATCCGGCAGGGCCGCACGACGCGAGCGCTGACGGTCGCGACTGATGGCTCGCTCAGTGCCGAAGCGCTGATCCGCTTTTCGCTGCTTTCGGCGCTGTCGACGCAAAACGACCCGCCGACCAAGGCATCCAAGCCGTTCAGCAAGGATCGCGACGGCTTTGTCATCGCAGAAGGTGCCGCAACGCTGGTGTTGGAATCACTGGAATCAGCACTGGCCCGCGGTGCGAAGATCCTCGGCATCATGAAGGGTGCCGGCGACAAGGCCGATTCCTTCCACCGTACGCGCTCGTCGCCGGACGGCGGCCCCGCGATCGCAACGATCCGGGCTGCTCTTACCGATGCGGGAATGGCGGAGACCGATATCGGTTATATCAACGCGCACGGCACCTCGACGCCGGAAAACGACAAGATGGAATACGGTTCGATGTCCGCCGTCTTTGGTGAACGGTTGCCGACTATCCCCGTATCGTCCAACAAGTCGATGATCGGCCACACGCTTACGGCAGCCGGCGCGGTCGAAGCCGTGTTCTCGCTGCAGACGATGCTCACTGGTACGCTGCCGCCGACCATCAACTACAACAATCCCGATCCGTCGATCATTCTCGACGTCGTGCCGAACAAGAAGCGCGAAAAGCAGGTAGGCGCCATCCTTTCGAACTCCTTCGGGTTCGGCGGACAGAACGCCAGCCTTGTCATGGCGCTCGAACCGGCTTAATCGGGCCTTCGAAGAAAAAGACATTACTGCGCCCGAGGGGCGGGGGATTTTGCCATGCGCGCTTTGCAATTGATCGACGACCGCAAACTTGAGATCACCGATCTACCAGAGCCCGAGGCTCCTGGTGCGGGTGAGGTGACCCTGCGCGTCAAAGCGGTCGCGCTCAATCATATCGATGTCTGGGGTTGGCGCGGGATGGCGTTCGCCAAGCGCAAGATGCCGCTCGTCATCGGTGCGGAAGCCGCCGGCGTCGTCGAAGCGATCGGACCGGGGGTCGCCAATGTGCTGCCGGGCCAGCTCGTGTCGATCTATGGTGCGCGCACCTGCGGGCTCTGCCGCCATTGCCGTGAAGGCCGCGACAACCTCTGCGAACATGTCGGCGGCGTACATGGTTTCCATCTCGATGGTTTCGCACAGGAGAAGGTCAATCTGCCGGCACGCCTGCTGGTCCCGGCTCCTCCCGGTGTCGATGCGATCGGTGCGGCACTGGCGCCGGTCACCTTCGGCACTGTCGAGCATATGCTGTTCGATAACGCCAAGCTGGAGCCGGGTGAAACTATTCTCGTCCATGCCGGCGGTTCCGGCATCGGCACGGCTGCAATCCAGCTTGCCAAGAAGATCGGCTGCACCGTCATTACGACGGTCGGCTCCGACGACAAGATCGAGAAGGCCAAGGCGCTCGGCGCCGATCACGTCATAAACTATCGCACCGACCGCTTCGAAGGCGTCGTGCGCAAACTGACCAAGAAGAAGGGCGTCGACGTCGTCTTCGAACATGTCGGGAAAGATACGTGGGCCGGTTCGATGCTGTGCATGAAGCGCGGCGGACGTCTCGTTACCTGCGGCTCGACCTCGGGCGTCTCCACCGAGATGAACCTGATGATGTTGTTCCAGCAGCAGTTGAAGCTGCTCGGCTCCTTCGGCTGTCGGATGGAAAACATGGCGAATGCCATGCAAAAGATGGCGCGCGGACTGGTGCATCCGGTGATCGACACCGAAGTGAGCTTTGGCGATATCGACCGGGCGCTGGAGCGGATGGAATCGCGCCAGATTTTCGGCAAGATCATTCTCAAGATGGATTAACCGGCGTGAAGCTCGTCCTTACCCGGATCGTGCTTGCCGTCAGGCATTTCCGTCAATGGCTGATCGCCCAGATCATCTTCGGCTTTCTGAATTTCCTGAAGCTGTTTCCGGCAGACGGCGGCATCAACTTCGCTGATTGGCTGACCCGCAAGATCGGGCCGCGCATGCGCCGGCACAAGCTGATGATGACCAATCTGCGCAACGCTTTTCCTGAGAAGAGCGAGGCAGAAATCGGCCAGATTGCGCTGGCGAGTTGGGGCAATATGGGGCGACTGGCGGCGGAATATGTCTTCCTTGACCGGCTGTTCGATTTCGATCCATTCAGCGAGGAGCCGGGCCGTATCGAGGTATCCGGCATTCCGATCTTTCTCGATCTCAGGGAAAATCCGCGGCCGTTTATCGTCTTTACCGGGCATACCGGCAATTTCGAGCTGCTGCCGGTCGCGGGAGCGTCCTTCGGACTGAAGGTCACCGTGCTTTTTCGCCCCCCGAACAATCCCTACGTGGCACAGAAGGTTTTCGATTTTCGCGCCAAGCGCATGGGTAACCTCGTGCCCTCGCATGCGGGATCGTCTTTCACCCTGGCGCGGCAATTGGAGGCCGGCGGCGGCGTCGGCGTGCTGGTCGACCAGAAATTTCGCAAGGGGTTGAAGACGCTGTTCTTCGGTCGCGACGTCAAGACCAATCCGCTGCTGCCGAAACTGGTCCGTCAGTTCGATTGCGAGGTTTACCCAGCTCGCTGCATCCGGTTGCCCGGCAATCGCTATCGGCTGGAGATCGAACCGAGACTGGAGATGCCCCGCGACGAGCGCGGCAATCTCAATTTGCCCGCGACGGCGCAGTTGCTGAACGACAAGGTAGAAAGCTGGGTGAGGGAGTATCCTGAGCAGTGGCTGTGGTATCACGACCGCTGGAATATCAAAAAGTCTGTTTTTAAGAAATTACTTAAATAAAACCATTCGTAGCAGAATGAACCAATGTAAGGCCGATGAGGTCCCATATTTGACCTTGGGTAAGTCTTGCCTTTCGAAAAATTCGCCTTCCCCGAGAACTTCAATTCACCAGGATTGAATGTGAGGGTAAGTCATGTTATTTCAATCGCAAGAAAGTTTGGCGAGATAGCGGACGCCAGGCTGAAGATTCTTGGTCATGGTCGTGTCGGGATGAGGCCCGATGCTGAACTATGGGCAAGGACAGGAGGGCAACTTTGCTGGCACTCTTTCATGCCTTCTCCATGAAATGCACCCAGATTCAACGGGCGATCAAACTGGGTGATGATGAACTTGTAGGTTCACTTGATCGCGAATTGGAGCCGCTCGTCACAGCGATCCTAGCCTATAAAGCCACCAGTCTTCTCGAAATGTACATGCAGTTGCAATTTATGAGCAATCTCATCCGCGAGGAATCGGATGACCGCTCACGGGTGGTGCGCAATTCTGCGTCTTTGTCTTCGTTGATCGATCGCTATTTCGGCGGCGCCAGCGAGGCTGCGGCCGAAGTGCTGATGGCGTTTTCCACAGAGAAAAACGAGCACGTCGGCGAGGTTGCGGGTTTCGACGAAGACAACGTTTTGAACGATGTCATTCTCGACAGCCTGCCGGACCGTGTCGCCGTCATCACTCGCGATTATCGCTATCTCTACAGCAATGCGGCCAACTCCGAATTCCTGGAGTCGAAACCGATCGAGCTGGTCGGCCGGCACCTCTCAGAGTTCATCGGTCCCGAACGGTTTGAAAACAGCGTCAAGATCAAGCTCGACGCGTGCTTTGCTGGCGAGACGGTTGATTGCCTCTATCCGGCCTATCGCCCGGCAGAGGCAAACAAGACCTTGCATTGCCGGATGACGCCGCTGCGTGCGACCAAGTCGAGAGGCGAAGTGATCGGCGCTCTGTTGGTCGTGCATGAAGTCGGCGTTGTTCCGGCGAACATGCTGGTGGCTTGACCGGTCCATTCAGGCTCCGAACAATAGACGTTCGATCACGCCCGCAAATGTGCGGGCGCTTATGTAGTTGTCCTCTTCCTCTTCGTCATCGAAAGCCGAGGAACCGACCTTCGAGTCTCTTGCTACGAATTCGTTTTCGCTCCCATCCACCTCGCATTCGAAGCAAAGGCAGCGGAAGTCTATGGCGTGGGGTTCGCTCATGCGGCCGACCTGTTCCAGCTCGCAAAGGGGTCTGGCAGATTTCTCCAGCGCTCGGGCGTGAATTCGTTGGCCTCGATCAGGCAGGCGTCCAACTCGGCAGTTATCTTTTGCTGATCCATGGGATCGGCGCCGATGAAAACCAGTTCCTGGCGGCGATCTCCCCAGATTGGATCGAGGTAGGGGCCAATCGCCCGCTTGAAGGCGGGATCGCGTGGCCATTGCTCTTGCGGTACAGAGGCCCACCAGAGGCCCATCTTGCCGGTGCGAACCAGCGCGCCAGCCTGGCTCATCTCGCCGACATAGTGCGGCCGAGTGGCGAGCCAGAAGAAGCCTTTGGCGCGCACGACGCCCGGCCATGAGCGATTGAGGAATGCTTGAAATTTTGTGGGGTCCAAGGGTCTCTTCGCGCGATAGACGAAGGAGCGTATGCCGTATTCCTCCGTTTCGGGAATGTGATCCCTGAAGCCATGCAGCTCCTTGTACCAGAGCGGATGCGTCTCGGCGCGGTCGATATCGAAGCGGCCTGTACCAAGAACGTCGGACAGTTGCACAACGCTGAAATCGGTCTCGATAAGCTGTGCATCCGGATTGAGGCCGACGATGATCTTGCGCGCAGCATCGCGCTGGTCTGCAGTCGCCGTGCCGACCTTGTTGAGGACGACGACATCGGCGAACTCGATCTGTTCGACGAGGAGATCCACCAGGGTCCTGTTGTCGCCGTCGCCGGCGGTCTCGCCACGATCGGCGAGGAAATCGGTCGAACCATAGTCGGCAAGCAGGTTGGCGGCATCGACCACCGTCACCATCGTATCGAGTTTGGCAACGTCCGACAGGCTTGCGCCGTTGTCGTCGCGGAATTCGAAGGTGGTGGCGACCGGTAGGGGCTCGGATATGCCGCTGGATTCGATCAGCAGATAGTCGAAGCGATCCTGCTCGGCGAGCTGGCGCACCTCTTTCAGGAGATCGTCACGCAGCGTGCAGCAGATGCAGCCATTGGTCATTTCAACCAATTGCTCCTCCGTACGCGAGAGATCGGCGCCGCCGTCGCGCACCAGCGCGGCATCGATGTTGACCTCGCTCATGTCGTTGACGATGACCGCCACGCGCAGGCCTTGTCGGTTGTTGAGGATATGGTTGAGCAGCGTCGTCTTGCCGGCGCCGAGAAAACCGGAGAGGACGGTGACCGGGAGTTTCCTGTTCATGGCAACCTCATTTGTAATGTAATATCATTACGTTTCCAATTGTGAAAAAAGCGAGCAAATGGCCCGCTGCTTTCGTCGATATATTGTCTCTCTCAGGAGAGGCAGGTCTTCAGGGAATTGGCGATGTTGCGCATCAGGTCGAAATAGAGATCCGGCCCTTGCGGCAGTGTCGCCGCTTCCGGATCGAGCACCCCGGATTTTGCGGATGTGCCCTCGATGACGACATTGACCAATTTCGGCTCAAATTGCGGCTCGGCAAAGACGCAGGTGGCGCCGAGATCGGCGACCTTGCCGTGGATTTCCGCCACCCGTTCCGCGCCGGGGATGCTTTCCGGGCTTACCGTGATTGAGCCTGCGACATGCACCCCGTAGCGGCGCTCGAAGTACTGATAGGCATCGTGGAAGACGATGAAGGGCTTATTCTTTACGGGCGCGACGGTCGAAGCGATTTCCGTATCGAGCGCGTCCAACTTGTCGTCCAGCGCTTTCTGGTTCGCTTCATAGGTCAGGGCGTTGGCGGGATCGGCTGCGACCAATGTGGTGGTGATTTCAGCCGTCATCGCCTTGGCATTGTGCGGATCGAGCCAAAGATGCGTGTCGAACTGTCCATGACCGTCGTCGTGATCTTGCGAATCGCCCGCGTCGGCCGCCGGTTCGTCGCCATCGTCATCCGCTTCGAATGCGCCGCCCTGACGGAATTTCAGCTTGGCGATGCCCGGCGCCTTATCGAGTTCAACGACGAGCGCGTTCGAGCCGAGGGCCGAGAGGGGCTTTTCCAGGAAAGCCTCCATGCCGGGACCGACCCAGAAGACCACCTTTGCGCCTTCCAGTGCCCGCGCATTCGATGGTTTCAGCGCGTAGGTGTGTGGTGAGGCGGCACCATCGACGATCAAGTCCGGTGTGCCGACGCCTTGCATGATTGCGGCGACGAGGGAGTGAACGGGCTTGATCGATACCACGACTTCCGGCGGATCGCTTGCGAGTGCGGGGGCGGCGAATAGCCCGGAAAACAAAAGCGATGCGGCAAGGGGGAAGATGGCCTTTGGCAGGATCATGCGATATTGCCCTTGAATGGGTTCTGTTATGTTATTACATCAATTGCGTTATGCTATAACGTGTGCGATAGCAAGGCGCAACAGCGCAAATGGAAATTTCATGCTTTCTTCCGTGGACAACAAGAGCCGACCACTAGTGTCGCTCCATGACGTCGGCGTCCGCCGCGGCGGACGTTGGTTGGTGCGCGGCGTCGATTTTTCAGTGAGCCGCGGCGAGATCGTCACCCTGATCGGCCCGAACGGTTCCGGCAAGTCGACGAGCGCTAAGACTGCGATCGGCGTGTTGAAGCCGGATGAGGGCAGCGTCGAGCGCATCGCCGGTCTCAAAGTCGGTTATGTCCCGCAGAAGCTCGCTATCGACTGGACCCTGCCGCTGAGCGTCCATCGTTTGATGACCTTGACCGGGCCGTTGCCCGAACCGGAGCTGAAAGCGGCTTTGGAGGCGGTGGGTATCGCCCATCTCGCCAAGGCGGAAGTGCAGCATCTCTCCGGCGGCGAGTTTCAACGGGCGTTGTTGGCGCGCGCCATTGCCCGCAAACCGGACCTGCTGGTGCTGGACGAACCGGTGCAGGGCGTCGACTTCAATGGCGAGATCGCGCTCTACGATCTCATCAAATCGATCCGCAATTCAGAAGGCTGCGGCATTCTGCTGATCTCGCATGATCTGCACGTCGTCATGGCCGCGACTGACACCGTTGTTTGTCTCAATGGCCATGTCTGCTGCCGTGGCACGCCACAAGCGGTCACTCAGAGCCCGGAATATGTCAGGCTGTTCGGCACGCGGGCGGCGCAATTGCTGGCGATCTACAGCCATCATCACGACCATACGCACCTGCCCGACGGCCGCGTGCAGCATGCTGACGGCTCGATCACCGATAACTGCCGCGCGGATGACGGCCATCACGGCCATGACCATCACGATCATGACCATGCTCACCATGATCATGATCAGCATGCCGCAGGAGAACGCCATGTTTGACGATTTCTTCCTGCGCGCCGTCGTTGCGGGCGTCGGGCTGGCGCTGACCACCGGGCCGCTCGGCTGCTTCATCATCTGGCGGCGCATGGCCTATTTCGGCGACACGATCTCGCATTCGGCGCTGCTCGGTGTGGCGCTGTCGCTGCTCTTCCAGCTCAATCTGACGCTCTCCGTCTTCGCGGTCGCAGCGGCTGTGTCGATCCTGCTCCTGTTCCTTCAGCGCCGGCAGGCACTGTCGGCGGATGCTTTGCTCGGCATTCTGTCGCATGCGACGCTAGCGATCGGCCTCGTCATCGTCGCTTTCATGAGCTGGGTAAGGATCGATCTCATCGCTTTCCTGTTCGGCGATATCCTTGCGGTCAGCCGCTCGGATATCGCGCTGATCTGGGGCGGTGGCATTCTGGTATTGGCGGCGATTGCCTGGCTTTGGCGGCCCTTGCTCGCGTCCACCGTCAATCCGGAGCTGGCCGAAGCAGAGGGCCTGCAGCCGGAGCGAGCGAAGCTGTTCTTCATGCTGCTGATGGCAGTCGTCATTGCCATCGCCATGAAGATCGTCGGCATCCTGCTGATCACCGCGCTGCTGATCATTCCTGCCGCGACCGCTCGCCGCTTTGCCGCGACGCCTGAGATGATGGCGGTTTTCGCCTCATTGATCGGTGCTATTGCCGTCGTCGGCGGGCTGTTCGGCTCATTGCGTTACGACACGCCCTCCGGCCCGTCGATTGTTGTCGCGGCGCTCATTCTGTTTATCATCAGTCTGCTGCCCCTTGCCCGCAGGGCTGGCGCGCCGACGGCGCAACAGGGAGGACAGGAATCATGACCACTCCGATACTCACCAAGAACCAGACGCTTGTTTTCGATGTCCTGACCAAGGCGGAGGCGCCGCTAAGCGCCTATACCATCCTCGACAAGCTGCGAGACCATGGTTTTCGCGCGCCGCTGCAGGTCTATCGGGCGCTGGACAAGTTGCTGGAATATGGTGTCGTCCATCGCCTCGAGAGCATCAACTCCTTCGTCGCCTGCGCCCATCCGGATGAGAATTGCCATAGCCACGGCCTCGTCGCCTTCGCTATCTGCGAGAGTTGCGGCCAGGTAATCGAATTCCACGATCATGAAGTGGATCACCGGCTGATGGACTGGCTGAAATCGCAGAAGTTCAAGGCGGAGAAGTCGACCATCGAAATCCGAGGGCACTGCGCAAGCTGCGCCGCCTGATGGATGCTTCCAGCCCTCGCGATATCCGGCGTCGACGTCGTAGGTCAACGTCTGGTTTTGGTGTCCAAGTTTAGGAAGATGTGGTTT
The DNA here is from genome assembly GCF_014193655.1 of Rhizobium sp. BK313. Lineage (GTDB taxonomy): Bacteria > Pseudomonadota > Alphaproteobacteria > Rhizobiales > Rhizobiaceae > Rhizobium. The sequence goes on from NZ_JACHZQ010000001.1 coordinate 1,146,082, forward strand.
CTAGTTTTAAATTACTATTTGCTAATATATTGACTCCCCTCAGAATTGTGCCATCTAATTTCGGTTACCGGAGGTTATTGTTGGGGGGTAACAATGACACAGTTCACGAACGATCTGGTAGCGGCCTGTAATGCGGAATATGCCCGCTGGGACAATGGAGCGGGAAAAGAAACCTGGGGAAGGCCGCAGCATAGCAAGGATTATTATCTCTTTGTGAAAGACTACTGGAAGAGCGTTGGCAACAACCAGCTCGATGGCAGGACCGTCTCCGATGGCGTAAGACCGGCTTGGTCTTCAGCCTTTGTTTCCTTCTGCGTGAAGACTGGCGGGGCGGGGACAAAATTTCTCTACACCCAGGCGCATTGCCACTATGTCAAGAAAGCAATGGACCAGGCGAGCGGTGCCATCAACAATTTCGGCTACAAGGCGCGAAAGAGCGATGCCTATAAACCGAAGGTCGGCGATATCATCGTCGGGGGGCGCGAATATGCCCTTACCTATAATTACGAAAAAGCGGCGATGATCTATGAGGCAGATAGTTTCTATCCCTCGCACGGCGACATCGTCATTGGGCTGACTGCGACGCACGCGCTGACCATGGGCGGCAACATCAAAGACAATGTCGACCAGAAACGCCTCAAGCTGACTGATACCGGTTACTTGAGAAATCGGGTGACCAGCTCGGGCAGAGAGATTCCGTGGGTCGCCATTCTCGAATGCCTAATGTGATTTTAGTCCGAGCCGATCTGGGGGGACGGACATGCCCAACGCACCACAAGACTGGACCGCGTCAGCCGTAGCGATCACGCCCGGATTCGAAACCTCGGGCGACCCTTTCAAGGGCGTCTCCGGCGATTTCGACGGGATGGGGATTTCCTGTGGCGCCTTGCAATGGAATATCGGCCTTGGCTCGCTCCAGCCGCTCGTAAGGGCGGCGGGCAAACCTGTCGTGTTGGCGGCGATGCCGACATTCGGGGCAGAGATGTGGCAGGCATGTTCGGGTTCGATCAGGGATGGGCTTGCCATCGTTCGCGGCTGGCAAAACGGGACGACTTTGAAAGCCCTGGCGAAATCGGAATTGCGTACGCTGATGGGGACGCCCGAAATGCGCACGCAACAGCAGATCCGCATCGATGCAGTTGCCGACACAGCCTATCGGTGGGCGGATAGGTGGGCAAACACGCGAAATGGCACACAGGCATCCAAGCGCTTGTTTTGCTGGTTTTTCGATGTGGCAACGCAGAACGGTGATCTCGAGGGACTGACGCCGCAGGCCGTGAAGGATTTCATCGCGCTGAACCGGCCCGACAAGGTGGACGACCTTATCTGCGACTTCCTGGCGAGCCGAACGGGCACTAGCGGTCACGTCACGGATGCCAACAAGAATGGGGCTTTATGGAGAAACCCGGCCGGGGCGGAAAGGCTGGAAGTTCTTTGCATGAGCTATCTGCGATCGAAGACGTCAAATCCGAGGTGGCGGCATGTCGTGCTGAACCGCAAGGGCGCGATCGCATTCGGCAAAGGCTGGGTGAACTCGTCGCTCTACGACTTCTCATCGCATGGATTGTAATGTCATCGGCGCGGCGACACGACCGGCGCTACCGTCCTCCAGGGCTTGGGCGATCGATGCAGGAAATCTCTCAATCCAGCCGTTTCAAATCTCGCGCAAAGCGCTGCCAATTGGCGACATAGTTGCGGGCTGAGCGGCGCAGGCCTTCGATGGCAGCCTCGTCCAGAACGCGGATCGCCTTGGCCGGTGCGCCGACGATCAACGAGCCATCCGGAAATTCCTTGCCTTCGGTAACCAGTGCATTGGCACCGACGAGGCAATTGTTTCCGATCTTCGCGCCGTTCAGGACGGTAGCGCCCATGCCGATCAGCGAATTGTCGCCGATGGTGCAGCCGTGGATGATCGCATGGTGGCCGATGGTGCAGCCCTCACCGATCGTGGCCGGGAAACCGGGATCGGTGTGCACTAGCACCCCTTCCTGGATGTTCGTAGCTTTGCCGACGACAACAGGCTCGTTGTCGCCGCGCAGGACCGCGCCGAACCAGATGCCGACATCTTCGCCGAGTTCCACTTTGCCGATCACACTTGCGTCCGGCGCGATCCAATAGCGGCCGGGATCAGGCGTCCTCGGCACCAGACCGGAAAGGGCATAGAGCGGCATCGCATTTCTCCTCGATCAAACGACGTTCAGCACCAGCGTCGCGACGCCATCGACGGCGCAGCTGATCTTGTCGCCGCGCGTAACAGGGCCGACGCCGGCCGGGGTGCCGGTCATGATGACATCGCCGGGCGCCAGCGTGAACAGTTTCGACAGCTCGGCGATGATCTCAGGCACCTTCCAGATCATCTGCGACAGGTCGCCCCTCTGCGCCGACTCGCCGTTGCGTATCAGCCAGATACCGCCCTTGTCGGGATGTCCGACGCGCGTTGCCGGGACGAGAGCGGAAACGGGGGCAGAGTGTTCGAAGGCCTTGCCGATTTCCCAGGGGCGGCCGAGCTTCTTGGCTTCGCCCTGCAGGTCGCGGCGGGTGAAATCGATGCCGACGGCATAGCCGTAAATGCAATCCAGCGCCTGATCGGCCGGAATGTCGGCGCCGCCGCTTTTCAGCGCGATCACCAGCTCGACCTCATGGTGCACATCCGACGACAACGACGGATAGGGGAAATCGCCATTCGGCAAAAGATTGTCCGGGTTCTTCTGGAAGAAGAAGGGCGGTTCGCGGCTGGGGTCGTGGCCCATTTCGATCGCGTGGTCGGCATAATTGCGGCCGACGCAATAGACGCGGCGGACGGGGAAAGATGCGGTTTCGCCTTCAATCGGCAGTAGGACGGGTGCGGGTAGGGGGATGACGGTGGCAAACTGTTCGGTCATGATATTCTCTTCAAATAGTTCGTCTGCTGCCGGAAGATCCATGCCTTCCGACTCCAACGGCAACCTAGCACCAATGGAGTGGGGGGGAAAACCAACCTTCGGAAACGTTTTGGTGTAAAGCGTGGCGCAGAAGGGTTTTGCGTGTCCACTGACACCCTGAGAAACGATGGCTGGACATTTGCCGTAGCCTCTGCGAACCCGCTGATCTGTGCAGACGACGGGAACTGTGGCATAACTAAACCATGGCGATAAATGTCTTGGGGGTTCATACCGATCAGGTTAGGACGGCACAGGCGACGGGCAATTCGCTTTCGGTCGCCTATTCCGTGGCGGTCCTCTGCTGGCTGCTGTCGGCCGGCGTCTATATCGCCGCAAAATGGGTCTCTCACGAAATGCCACCCTGGGCGCTCTGCTTCTGGCGCGTGGCGATCGCCTGGGCCATCCTCTTGCCGATCGTGCGCCGGCATTTTGGCGCCATGGTTGCGCTTGCGAGGGCTCGTCCGCTGGAACTGCTCTGCATTGGCGGAATCGGGCTTGCGATCTGCCAGGGCCTGCTCTTCACCGGCCTGGAACATGCGGATGCCACAACAGCCGGCATTATCATGGCTCTAATTCCAATTATCACGATGATCCTTGCCCGCCTCATTCTGGGCGAGCCGATGGGAATATGGCAGGTGACGGGATCGATCATCGCCTTCCTCGGGATCGTGGTCATCGTCGTCAAGGGCAGCCCGGCGGCATTGATGCGCCTCGATATCAATCCAGGGGAGCTGTGGATCGTCGCCGGCTCTTTCTGCTTCAGTCTCTACACTGTTCTGCTTCGCCGCGCGAAATTCGATATAGAGCGCCTCCCGCTGTTAGTGCTGCTCTTGGGCGCCGCAGTGCTCACGGCGCTGCCTTTCTACCTCTGGGAGCTCGGTTCCGACGAGCGCACGGCGCTCAACGGCAATGGGCTGATCGCGCTCGCCTATGTGGCGATCCCTGGCGGAGCGATAACCTATTACCTCTTCAATCGGAGCGTTGAGGCGCTGGGCGCGGCGCGCGCCGGCGTGCTTCTTTATCTGCAGACAATTTTCGTCGCCATACTCGCCTATCTGATCCTCGGCGAGCAATTGCAAACATATCACCTCGAAGGGGCGGCGATCATCATCGTCGGCCTTCTTCTCGTCACCTTGCTGAAGCCGAAGACCGAACCCGCGGCAGCAAAGCCTTGAGGCTCAGATATTGGCGGCGGCGTTGGTGATCCCACTGCAACACCTTTGCTGGGCGACCATTTGCGGCAGGCTGTGAACTTTGACGCCGTCTCGCTTTATTCCTATCTCTGCTGTATATCGCCTTTCGAAATCGTGCCCATCCTGTTGCTGCACGCCTTTTAAGGTCGCTTCGACGCAGCGATAGAAACTTGGAATGGGCCAAACAAAGTTTATGCGAGCAAACTAGACATGACCAAATCGGCAGAAAAGCCCGGAGTGCAGGCGGATAGCCTTTATGGCCGCAAGCCCGTTTTCGCCGTGGCCCCGATGATCGACTGGACGGATAGGCATTGCCGTTTTTTGCACCGGCAGATCAGCCGCCACGCGTTGCTCTATACCGAGATGGTGGTGGCGGATGCGATCATTCATGGGCCGCGCGACCGGCTGCTGGGTCATGACGTCAGCGAGCATCCGGTGGCGCTGCAGCTCGGCGGCTCGGATCCGGACAAGCTTGCGGAAGCGGTGCGGATCGCCGAAGCCTATGACTATGACGAGATTAACCTCAATGTCGGCTGTCCTTCGGATCGCGTGCAGTCGGGCACCTTCGGCGCCTGCCTGATGCTGACGCCGGAGACGGTGGCGGCTTGTATTGCGGCGATGAAGGCGGTTTCCAAGGCACCGGTGACGGTGAAATGCCGGATCGGCGTCGATGAGCAGGAGCCGGAACAGGCACTGCCGGAGCTGATCACTCGCGTGCTCGACGCTGGCGCCGATGCGATCTGGATCCATGCCCGCAAGGCCTGGTTGAAGGGTCTTTCGCCGAAGGAAAATCGCGAGATCCCGCCGCTGGACTACGATATCGTCTACCGGATGAAACAGCGTTGGCCGGATGTTTTCATCGGCATTAATGGCGGCATTCAGACGCTGGATCAGGCCGAGGCGCATCTTGCCCATGTCGATGGCGTCATGCTCGGCCGCGCCGCCTATCAGAACGCCGCCATCCTCGCAGATGTCGATCACCGCTTCCATGGCGAACCGTCCGTCGAGCCGGATTGGACCGACCTTCGCGACCGGATGATGGCCTATACGGAGCGCCATATTGCCAATGGCGGCCGCCTGCAGCATGTCGCCCGCCACATGGTCGGCCTCTTCACCGGCCTGCCGGGCGCGCGCCGCTATCGCCAAATCCTCTCCACCGATGCCAATAAGCCGGGGGCAGGGCCGGAGGTGATCGCGGCGGCATTTGCGGCGGTGGATTTTATGGGTCAGAGCGAGCGGGTGAGTGCGTAAGGCACGGACCCCTCACTTGCAATTTCTAAACTGGTGAAATTGCTTTCTCGCCCGCCAGGGGCGAGATGGGGTTCCGCATTTGCCGCACGCGCCGGCCCTTCGCTTTGGGCTCCGGGCGTTCGTCGCTGCAATCGACCCACTGGGTCGATTGCTTCGGCTGTGCCGAACCGCTCCTCACCCACAAACGAAAAACGGCGCGGTTTTTGCCGCGCCGTTCAAAACCTTATCCGGGTAATCAACTAAGGCTTAGGAAGCCTTGATGTTGACAGCCTTCGGGCCCTTGCCCATGCGATCCGGCTCGGTGTCGAAGGTGACCTGCTGGCCTTCGCGCAGCGACTGGATGCCGGAAGCCTGGAGAGCGGAAATGTGGACGAATACGTCCTTAGCGCCGCCGTCCGGGGTGATGAAACCAAAACCCTTGTCCTGGTTGAAGAATTTTACGATGCCCTTGGTGGCCATTGGGATAGTCCTTTTCCCTACAGTCTGAGTATTCTGTCCGGGAACCTTCCCGGACGGCTTTGCCCCCGCGCCATGCGAAAGCCAGTCGAGAAGTTCACGTACGGGGAAAGAACGTCTACGCAGAGGATAAACCTCTGTAGGCTGCCTCGCGCAGTCGGCATTGCCAAATCAGTCCAGTCACCGGCATGCAAATGCCCGAGCGGCCATATGGGTGACAGGATTTGCGACAAAAGGCAAGGGGCAAAATTGTGGCGAGGCGGGAACGAGGCGAGATAGAGCGGGGATTTCAACGGGTTGGGGAGGTGGTCCATATCCCTGATGATGGCGTCCTTGTTCCACTTTGATACTACGTTCAGCGGGAGTTATTCGAGCAACGATCGACGGCATGGCTTGGTGAAGATTTGTTCGCCATGAGCTCATTTGAATAACGGCCGAGACTATCCTTGCACAATCATGGTCCGCTTGGCGGCATCAGCCGTCACTAGAGGAGGCGGCCAGAACGAGCCCTATTTGCGAAGGCCTGACTCTCAATCGAGTAGCCTCCTGGCTCGCCGGGACTTCCGGCAAGGTCAAACCGCTCTCAAACATCGGACTTCCACTCGGGAAGCAGATTCTGAGGAACGCAATATGACCCGATCTGATCTTGCGATTTGCCGAATTGAGCAGACGAGAATACTTTACGTCTTGCACATATTAATCGTTAATGGCGAAATATTTCATCCTCAGAGAAGCGAAGCGACTGTATGCGTAGCTGGGTGATAAAGTTCTGGCGCTCGCTTTCTGCCTGCGGCCTCGTCGCGGGTACGCTGTTCTTCGTCGCGTCTCTTACGCCGACCCTCATTCCTCGAACCTATCTGACCCAGGGCGTGCTCTCCGGGGCATGTTTCGCCGTCGGTTACGGCATAGGGGCCGCATGGCACTGGCTGTGGGCTTATATGGAGCTTCCGGAACCGCGTGAGCGGCTTTTGCTTGTTCTCAAGATTGCTGTCACGGCCGCATGTGCCGTCGTCGCCATAATGTTCCTGTGGCAGACTGCAGGATGGCAGAATTCAATCCGTCAGCTGATGCAACTCGAGCCTGTGACGAGCGCACACCCGTTTGAAGTCTGCATCATCGCGATCGTCACGTTCCTGGTGCTCGTCGCGCCAGTACGGCTCTTCAAGCGCATCTCCCGTTTAATTTCAGAAAGGTCGGATCGTTTCGTCCCGCGCAGGGTTTCGAAGGTGATCGGCTTCGCTGTCGCGATACTGTTGTTCTGGACGATCGCGAACGGCGTGCTCGTCCGCTACGCGCTGCACGTGGTCGATTCGTCTTTCGCGACGTTTGATGCTCTAATCGAACCGGATCGAGCGCAGCCGACAGCTCCACTCAAGACGGGCAGCGCGGCTTCCCTCCTCAGCTGGGAAGAACTCGGACGGGCGGGGCGGGAGTTCCTTGCGACGGGGCCTACCGCGGCGGAAATAAGCGCCTTCACTCAGACGGATGCGCTCGAACCCATCCGGGTCTATGTCGGGCTTCGGGCGGCCGATACGGCGGACGAAAGGGCGCAACTCGCCGTCGAAGAATTGAAGCGTGTCGGCGCCTTCGAACGCTCGATACTCGTCATCATCACGCCGACCGGCTCCGGCTGGATCGATCCCGCGTCGATGGACACGCTCGAATATCTTCGCCATGGCGACGTGGCAAGCGTGGCTCTGCAGTACTCCTATCTGTCAAGTCCGCTGTCGTTGCTGGTCGAGCCGGACTACGGCTCGGAGGCGGCAAGGGCTTTGTTTGCTGCCGTCTATGAATACTGGACGACGCTCCCTCGGGATAAGCGGCCAAAGCTCTATCTGCACGGTCTCAGCCTCGGTGCGATGAACTCCGAAAAATCGATGGAGCTTTTCGAGATCCTTGGCGATCCCATTCAAGGGGCGTTGTGGAGCGGCCCGCCCTTCGAGAGCAGAATATGGCGCAACATGACCGAGCATCGCAATGCCGGCTCGCCGGCTTGGTTGCCGCAGGTCCGGGATGGTTCGTTCGTCCGCTTCATGAACCAGAACGGCGACGCCGGTCCGGCAAACGCGCCTTGGGGTCCGATGCGCATCGTCTACCTCCAGTATGCGAGCGATCCGATTACGTTTTTCGATTATCGCGATCTCTATCGTCGTCCCGAGTGGATGGATGCGCCACGCGGCCCGGACGTCTCGCCGGAGCTGCGGTGGTACCCGGTCGTGACGATGCTGCAGCTGGTCATCGACATGGCCGTCGCGACCAATACGCCGATGGGCTACGGTCATGTCTTTGCACCCGAACACTATGTGGACGCATGGCTCGCCGTGACGGATACACAGGGCTGGTCTGCCGACCAGATCACGCGATTGAAGCAATATCTTGCCGCTCGCGGCAGGAAGTGATCGCTGGCCGCGACGAGTGGCCTATGCGAGCGGTTTGGTGATGAAAGTCTACGCATTCAGCATTCGACTTTAGCTTTTCACACGACATAAGGGAGACCCTAGTCATGTCGGACAAACCTAGAAAAGGCCTCGATCGCCGCGATCTGTTAAAGGCCTCCATTGCCACGGTCGGCGCCGCGGCCGCACTGGCGGCCAACGCGGGCTCCGTGAACGCCCAAGCCTCAACGACTTCCTCTGCCGGCCAAGCATCGGGTGCGTCACAAGCGACGGTTTATACCGGCGATGTGATCCAGGGGACGAAAGTCGTCAGCGCGCTCGACGTCAACGACCTGGAGCCCGGCAAGAAGCACCTTTTGTATTTTCAGGGCGTAGAGATGCCGACCGGGCAGCACTGGTATGTGTCTGTCATCGTCGCCAAGGGAGCGAAGCCGGGCAAGCGCGGCGTCCTGACCAGTGGCGTGCATGGCGACGAGATGAGCTCCATACATACGGTCCAGGCCGTGATGAACCAGCTCGATCCGGCGCAGATGTCGGGCACGGTCATGGCGGTCACCGACGTGGCACGCCCGGCCATGGAAAGCATGCAGCGCAGGTGGCCCAATCAGGGCAGGGGCATTGATCTGATCGATATGAACCGGGAATGGCCTGGGAACGAGAATGGTCTCACCGCGACCAGCCGACACGCCGGGCTGCTGTTCAACCGGCTGTTGCGGCCGAACGCCGACTTTGCGATCGACTTCCACACCGGAACAACCGGATTCGAAGTCTCCGCATTCAATATTGCAGAGATGGACGTACCCGAGATCAAGGCGATGGTGGAGCTCTATCCCGTCGGCCAGATCTTCGATAACCCTACATATCCCAGTGTCCTGCATAACGCGTTTATCGCCGTGGGCATCCCGTCCTTCTGCCCGGAGATCGGGGCTGCCCGCCACCTGGACATCGAAATGATCTCGCTCTTCGTGGAAGGCACGATGAACGTCCTTAGGCATCACGGCATCGTTGCCGGGCCGATGGGCCGGACAGGCAAGGACGTTAATGTCTTCATCGGCAACAGCGCGTTCCCGATCCTGGCAACCCAGGGCGGGATCGTCGAGCATTTGGTCAAGCTCAACGACAAGGTCGAACCCGGACAGAAGCTGGCCATCCAGCGCAACAGCTTCGGCGAAGTGGTCGCGGAATATACGAGCGGCGTGGCCGGAGAGATAACGGGCCAGCGCAGCGATGCAATGTCCGAGCCCGGCAACCCCCTGGTATTCATCCTCTTCCACAAGGTGGCGCCAGAGGGCGTTGAGTCCTATCCCGAGTGAGTTCACATCCTGTCGAAGCGGCTTAGGCGAACTGACGAGGCTGCTTGGCGCTGCCGGCATTGGCACATCAGGCCAGTCACCCGGATGCAAATGTCCGAGCGGGCATATGGGCGACAGGACAAAAGGTAAGGGGCAATATTGAGGCGAAGGGGAATGACGCGAAATAGGGTTGGAATTTCAAGTGGTTGGAATGTGATGCATGCCCTCATGATCGCCGCATTTGTTTCGTTTTTGGCACCACGTTGCAGCGGGGAGTTATGCGAGCAGGGATCGACGGTATGGCTTTGGTGACAATTTGCTCACGATGAGCTCAATAGTCGCGGAGGTTATCCCTGCACAATCATTGTCCGCTTGGCGCCATTAGCGGCCGTTCAAAGTAACGAAGTACCACTCTTGAGCCGAACCTGGGACACAGCCATCACGATGTCGATAAAGGTCGGCAACTCAGGGTGGATCGCATGGCTTGCCCGTTGCCGACCTCGACCTCGCATAGCCGCCAAACCCCTATTCGCATATCCTGTTTTGCGCATGCAGCGGTCGTCATGCCGTGTTATATGGTTAAGCTTGCGATCTCAGCCGGGGGGCGGATCATGTCGAGCTTGCTTCTGAGGGAAATCGCGGCCGGGCAGCTCGACGGAGAGCTCCTGACCCCGACGCATTCCAATTACGATCAATATCGGCGGGTCTGGAACGGCATTGCGGACAAGCGTCCGGCCGCGATCGTCCGGGCGCGAACGGTGCGGGATGTACGGGTCGCGGTGCATGCCGCAGCGGCCTCCGGCTCCCTCCTTGCCGTCCGCGGTGGTGGCCATAGCATTCCGGGCCTCTCGACCTGTGACGACGGGCTCGTCCTCGACCTGTCACCTATGCGGGCGATAAAAATGGACGTGGATGGGCGGACCGCCGAAGTTGACGGCGGCTGCCTTCTCGGCGATCTCGACCGGGCCATCGTCCCGCACGGTTTTGTGGTGCCTGCAGGCGTCATTTCTCACACCGGTGTCGCCGGCCTAACGCTCGGCGGCGGCATGGGCTGGGCGAGCCGCAAATACGGCCTCACGATCGACAGCCTGCTCGGTGCGGAGATCGTCACGGCCAAGGGTGACGTCGTGTGGGCCGATGCGGCATCCGATCCGGAGCTCTTCTGGGGCATCCGGGGCGGCGGCGGCAATTTCGGCGTCGTGACCCGCTTTCTCTTCCGAATGCACAACCTCGGTCCCGTTGCCGTCGGACGCTGGACTTACCCGCTGGCCAATGCCGTAGATGGCCTTCGCCGTCTTCGCGACCTGTCGCGCACGGTGCCGCGCGATCTCACCCTGAATTTCACCCTGTCCGGTTCGGAGCTCACCATAACCGTCGTCTGGCTGGGAGATCGTGGGGGTGCGGAACGGGCGCTGGCGCCCTTCGGCTCTCTGGCCGGAACGGGGCACGGCGGCATGACCGCCATGACCTTCCTCGATTTGCAGAGCCGCAATGACGAACTCTTCGCATGGCTGCGGCGCTACTATGTGAAAGGCGGTTTCTGGCGCGACATGAACGAGGCTGCCATTCCGCACATGCTCCGCCAGATCGCAGATGCCCCGACGGACGATTGCGAGATCAGCGTGTTGATGCTCGGCGGTGCGGTGCGCGATGTGGCTGAGGAGGCCACCGCCTATTCCGGACGTGAAGCTAGCTATTACTGGCTGACCGAGCCGGTCTGGGACGACCCGTCCGAAGACCCTTCATGCATCGATTGGGGCCGCCAAACAGCCCGCGACTTGGTCGACCCCTCGATGGAGGGAAACTATGTCAACGAGCAAGGCGATGTCGATTCCGGGATCGCCGTCGAAGCTTATGGCGCGACCAAATATCAGCGTCTGGCGCGGCTTAAGCAACGTTTGGATTCCGGAAACCTTTTCCGGCTGAACCAGAATATCAGCCCCGCAGCCTGACTTTTGGAGTGCATGTACAACAAGCCACGCCGACCGGTCCTGTCGCTTCCACGAGGAAGGGGCTGTGGCGCTGCGACATGATGAGGCGCATAGAAGAACGGACGCTAGGGTCAATAGCAGCCGAGACACCACGGCTGCTTTGCGCCAAAAGCAGACATGCGCTCCCCACGAAGCGGTGACCGATTTGGGGCCGGGAGCGGTCTGTCCGCATTCGAGGACCAAACTGCGATAGCGGCCATTCATCAATCGATCAGAGGAGTTGCTCGGTGGATCGGAAAAGTCGAGATGGGTCGATACCCAAAATTAGAGAATGCTGAACAAAATTCGGGAGCGCGCCAACAAGTAGAAATCGCAGGAGCTTGATTGCTACTATGGAACTTCAGCGTAGCGGATGATGCTCTGATTTTGTACGTTGGCGACTAATTCGTCAGAACGAGACAAAAATCGGCGGAGCAAAGGTGAGGAATTTGAATCGTTGTATCCTAAGGTGAGATCAATTGTCGGAGGCATACCCTCAAGTGCTCTAGCAACGACATTTGGCGTCAGCATATTTTGCGCATAAAGCGGAATAAGCGTTATTCCACCTGTAGACACGACGAGCGACATTGCTGATGGTAAGCCGTCACCTTCGTACTCTGCCTTGAGGGTAATCCCAACCTTCGACGCGTACTCCTGGATCACGGATTGCAATACCGGAGAAATTCTAGCCGAACTGACGTAAGTTTCGCGGGCAAGGTCCTGCGGTCGGATCTTTTTGCGCGACGTCAAGCGATGGTCCGCCGGCAGCACGGCGATCAGTGGCTCCTTGGTTAAAAACTTAAAGGACACACCAACACTCTGCGTCTCGGGGCGAAGGAAAGCGACGTCCAGCTTGCCTCGCATCAGTGCCAGAGCCAGGTCCGGGGAAGACTGACTGGACAATATGATTTCAACCTCCGGCGCTTCCTCACGAATAATGCGCAATGCATGGGGTAGCCACACGACCTCTTGCCCTGCGAGAAAACCGATAACGAACGACTGCTTCTCCGGCCGTTCTGCCCGCCGGGCCCCTTCCGCAGCCGCCTCGACTTGCAATAACGCCAGACGCGCGTGATCAAGAAACACTTTACCGGCGGCGGTGAGCGTCACGCCGCGCGGCTGCCGCTCCAGCAGTTTTACTCCGACTTCGGTTTCCAGATCGCGAATTTGCCTGCTGAGTGAGGGCTGGGAAGTGTTTAGCCGCCGCTCGGCTGCGGTCAGTAAGCTTCCCTCCTCCGCAACAGCAACAAAATAGCGCAAATGCCTCAGTTCCATCGGGTCCTCGCTATACCTTTAAGGCATAGCTCGAACCTACAAGGTATTTGTCTTTCATATAAGGGGGGATTTAGTTGACGTCGCAATTTTGGGATATGATCAAACGCGCCTCACCGGAGGTATTTCCCAATCAACTGTGTCCAATCGGAGAAGGAGCGACTCGATGCCTACAATCACTACCGCGGACGGCGTAAACATCTTCTACAAGGACTGGGGCTCAGGCCAGCCGATCGTTTTCAGCCACGGCTGGCCGCTGTCGGCGGACGACTGGGACGCCCAGATGACCTTCTTCCTTCGCCACGGCTATCGGGTGATCGCCCACGACCGGCGCGGCCACGGCCGGTCCGACCAGCCCGGCACCGGCAACGACATGGACCACTGGGTTGCCGACCTCGCGGCCCTGACCGAGCACCTCAACCTGCGCGACGCGATCCACATCGGCCACTCCACGGGTGGCGGTGAGGTGGCTCGCTATGTCGCCCGCCACCCGGAGCGCGTCGCGAAGGCCGTACTGGTCGCTTCCCTGACTCCGAACATGTACCGGAGCGAGGAAAACCCGTCCGGTCAGTCGCCGGAGTGGTTCGAAGCGATCCGCGCGGGCGTGCTGGGCAACCGGTCGCAGTTCTTCCGGTTCGTCCCTGAGAACCCGTTCTACGGTTACAACCTCGACGGGGCCGAGCCTTCGGAGGCGATCATTGCGAACTGGTGGCGCCAGGGCATGGCCGGTGGTGCCCTGGCTCACTACGCGACTGTCGACTCTTGGCTGGAAGATTATACCGAAGACCTCAAGAAGATCACCGTGCCGGTGCTGGTGATGCATGGCGAGGCCGATCAAGTCGTCCCCTTCGCAAGTTCCGTGCCGCGTGCGGTCGACCTGCTCAAGAACGGGTCGCTTAAGACCTATCCAGGCTACCCCCATGGTATGCTGACCACACATGCGGATGTCCTCAACCCCGACCTGCTCTCGTTCATCAGGTCTTGACGACATCGACCGGACCTCGGCCGGACGTTCTGTCACCCGGCAGTGCCGGGTGACACCTGTTGGTGCTAGTACGTGGAGCGTTCCCGGAGGGTGCTTCCGACAGTGACAATTTGCTTGGTGCGAAGCGAAAGATACGACTTGTCGCGCTTAAATTTTTCGTTGCGGTGGCCGATTACTCCACCGGCCGAAATGGCTCGGCATCTCGGCTTCGACATCTAGGAATTAAGAGCGGGGGGATGTCCGTCGATTTAATGTCGGAAGTACCACCAGCTTCCGAAGTGCTCATTATAGGCTCGTTTTTCGGCTTCCGCCTTTAGGTAACTTCAGGCTGGCGTTGCTTTCGTCTTTGAGTTTTATGGCGCTCAGCTCGATGGCAGCTTTTGGGACACTGACATGGTGTCTGAACGGGTGAAATGGGGGCGCGAAGCTGTCCTTTAATGGCTAGACTGTCAATGTCCGCTATGGGTCCGAAAGCCGCCACAAGAAACTGAAAAGCCCCTACCTCCCAGGCCGCCCCGTCTTCCCCTTGGTCCGGCCCTTCCTCTGCTTCTCATCCACCGCATCCTCATAGGACCCGACGCCCGGCTTCGCTCGGATGATCGGCTTGTCCGGCACCTTGCCGATCACCGGCTTTTCCGTGCGCCCGACGGTCATTTCGTCGAGGGTGTTTTTGCGGAAGAGGGGTGTGCCGGCGTCGCTGCCAGGCCCCATTTCGTCCAGGTTGGGCTTGGCGAAATAGGAGGTCGATTGATCGGCATTTTCGATCGTCGCGCTCGGTCCTCGGCTCGCGCTGCGCTTGGCCGGCGATGACGATCCCTTGCTTTCCAGGCTCTTTGCCTCTTCCCGCGCCATCGGATCGTCCATGACGGCCAGTTCGGCGGCCTTGAGGCGTTTGATTTCGTCGCGCAGGCGGGCGGCCTTTTCGAAGTCGAGGTCGGCGGCGGCGTCGCGCATGGCTTTTTCCAGCGCGTTGAGGTGGGTCTGCAGGTTGTTACCGACGAGGTGGCCGCCATCGGCAAAGCCCTTGCCGGAGGCGCCGCCGATGTCGGCGCGGACATGGTCCTTCTCATAGACGCTGTCGAGAATGTCTGAGATCTTCGCCTTCACCGATTCCGGGGTAATGCCGTGTTCCTCGTTATAGGCCATCTGCTTTTCGCGGCGGCGGCTGGTTTCCTCCATCGCCCGCTTCATCGACCCGGTGATATTGTCGGCATAGAGGATTACCTTGCCGTCGACGTTACGCGCGGCGCGGCCGATCGTCTGGATCAGCGACGTCTCCGAGCGCAGGAAGCCTTCCTTGTCGGCGTCGAGGATGGCGACAAAGCCGCATTCTGGAATGTCGAGACCTTCGCGCAAGAGGTTGATGCCGACGAGCACGTCGAAAGCACCCAGACGAAGATCGCGGATGATCTCGATGCGCTCCAGCGTGTCGATGTCGGAATGCATATAGCGGACACGTACACCCTGTTCATGCAGATATTCGGTCAGGTCCTCGGCCATGCGCTTGGTCAGCACGGTGCAGAGGGTGCGGTAGCCCTTGGCGGCGGTTTCGCGGATTTCGCCGACGACGTCGTCGACCTGGGTGCGGGCAGAGCGGACCTCGACCGGCGGGTCGATCAGGCCGGTCGGGCGAATGACCTGTTCGGCAAAGACGCCGCCGGATTGCTCCATCTCCCAGCCGCCCGGCGTTGCCGACACGGCGATCGTATCCGGGCGCATGGCGTCCCATTCCTCGAAGCGCAAGGGACGGTTGTCCATGCAGGAGGGCAAGCGGAAGCCGTATTCGGCCAGCGTCGCCTTGCGCCTGAAGTCGCCGCGATACATGCCGCCGATCTGGCTGACGGAGACGTGGCTCTCGTCGATGAACAGCAGAGCGTTATCGGGGATATATTCGAACAGGGTCGGCGGCGGCTCGCCGGGGTTGCGGCCGGTGAGATAGCGCGAATAGTTTTCG
The DNA here is from genome assembly GCF_014193655.1 of Rhizobium sp. BK313. Lineage (GTDB taxonomy): Bacteria > Pseudomonadota > Alphaproteobacteria > Rhizobiales > Rhizobiaceae > Rhizobium. The sequence continues at coordinate 1,161,772 of NZ_JACHZQ010000001.1, forward strand.
ATGCCGGCGCAGGAGCCGGTCGCTTCCAGCATTTCGACGTCGTAGCGGGTGCGCTGCTCCAGGCGCTGCGCCTCCAGCAGACGGCCGGCCTTTTCCAGCTCGGCGAGCCGGATCTTCAGCTCTTCCTTGATATGGCGGATAGCGCCGTTCAGTGTCGGGCGCGGGGTGACATAGTGCGAATTGGCGTAGATCTTCACCGATTTCAGGTCGCCGGTCTTCTGCCCGGTCAAGGGATCGAATTCGGTGATGGCGTCGATCTCGTCGCCGAACATGGAGATGCGCCAGGCGGCATCCTCCAAGTGGGCCGGGAAGATTTCGATCGTGTCGCCGCGGACGCGGAAGGAACCACGAATGAAATCCATGTCGCGGCGCTTGTATTGCTGCGCCACGAGGTCGGCCAGCAATTGCCGCTGGTCCAGCCGGTCGCCGACATTCATCTGAAAGGTCATGGCCGTATAGGTCTCGACCGAACCGATACCGTAGATGCAGGAGACCGAGGCGACGATGATGCAATCGTCGCGTTCCAGCAGCGAACGTGTCGCCGAGTGGCGCATGCGGTCGATCTGTTCGTTGATCGAGGATTCCTTCTCGATGAAGGTATCCGAGCGCGGCACATAGGCTTCTGGCTGGTAATAATCGTAATAGGAGACGAAATATTCGACCGCGTTGTCCGGGAAGAAATTCTTGAATTCGGAATAGAGCTGAGCGGCCAGCGTCTTGTTCGGCGCCAGGATGACGGCGGGGCGCTGCGTCGCCTCGATCACCTTCGCCATAGTGAAGGTCTTGCCGGAGCCGGTAACGCCGAGAAGCACCTGGCTGCGGTCGCCATTTTCCAATCCTTCGACGAGGTCGCGGATCGCGGTCGGCTGGTCGCCGGCGGGCTCATAGTCCGAGACCATGCGGATCGGGATGCCGCCTTCGGATTTGTCCGGCCGGGCAGGGCGATGCGGCGTCCAGATCTTGCCGTTCTTATGCAGCGGATTGCCGCTCTCGATCAGTGCCGACAGCGCCTCGACCGTCGCGGTGACTGCGGTACCGGCATTGGCGGCATTCTCCAGTGACGTATCCATACCCGCGACCGGATTAAGACCTGCCGCAGCGCGCGTCTTCGGATCGGTTGAGCCGCCCATGGAGGTGCCGCGCGCCGACTTGGAGGCGGCGATTTCCACCTTCTTGCGGTGCTTGCCGGCTTTCGAGGCGATCTGCCGCTGTGTTTCCACGCCGGCCGCCTCGGCGTCCGCTTCGAGCTGCTTGACCCAATCGGCGACGCTGCCGCTGAGCGGCGCGCCTTCAAACGAGGCTTGCGGCGCCTCTTCGAAACCAGTCGGGGCGGGGAAATGTTTCGGTGATTTTGCCATGGGCGGAATATGGAGGGAGTCAGTGCGGATGTGAAGGGGGGAAGAGTACAAAAGGGAAACAGACAGTCGATTTTTCCGCTGGTCGATCACGCGAAATGTGATGGAACCCTCGCTTTGCAAAGGCGTTGGCGTAGGCTGCCCCAGCCATCCGCCGCACTCATTCCGCGAGGGCGGGAGGAGGAGCCCGCCGCAGCGTCGAACCCGCCTGGCGAGAGTGCCGGGCTCCCACCTTGCTTCGACGGCATCCGGAATTGCCCGCCTCGCCGCCGCCATCCGGTCGGAGGACCATGATGTCAGCATTGGATAGTTTACGCTCTTTATCCCCGCAACAACGCAATACCGTCATCGCGGCCTATCTCGGCTGGACGCTTGATGCTTTCGATTTCTTCATATTGGTCTTCGTTCTCAAACATATCGCCGACGAGTTTCATACCGATGTCCCCGCTGTCTCGGTGGCGATCTTCCTGACGCTTGCCATGCGGGCGGTGGGTGCGCTGATCTTTGGCCTCGCCGCCGATCGCTTCGGCCGGCGGATAACGCTGATGGCGAATGTACTGCTTTATTCTATCTTCGAGTTCTTAACCGGTTTCTCGACAGGGCTGACGATGTTCCTGATACTACGGGCGCTCTTCGGCATCGCCATGGGCGGCGAATGGGGTGTTGGCGCCTCGCTGACGATGGAAACCGTGCCGGAGGACTCGCGCGGCATCGTGTCGGGCATTCTGCAAGCCGGCTATCCTTCCGGCTATCTGCTGGCTTCGATCGTGTTCTTCCTGCTGTTCCCGATCATCGGCTGGCGCGGCATGTTCATGGTCGGCGCTGTGCCGGCGCTGCTGGTGCTCTACATCCGCCGCAGCGTGCAGGAATCACCATCCTTTCTTGCGCGGCAGGCGAAGCCCCAGCGGCCGTTCCTTACTGTCCTGCGAGAAAACATTCCGCTATTCCTGTGGGCAGTCCTACTGATGACCGCCTTCAATTTTTTCAGCCATGGCACACAGGATCTCTACCCGACCTTTCTCGAGGCCCAACGGCAGTATGACAGCTACACGGTCGGCGCCATCGCCATCGTCTACAATATCGGCGCGATGATCGGCGGCTTGTTCTTCGGAGCGCTGTCGCAACGCATCGGCCGGCGGCGGGCGATCGTCATCGCTTCGGTGCTGGCAATCCCGGTCGCCCCGCTCTGGGTTTATGCGCATGGGCCGGTGCTGCTCGCTGTCGGCGCCTTCCTGATGCAGTTCTTCGTGCAGGGCGCCTGGGGCATCGTGCCGGTACATCTCAATGAGCTGTCGCCGGACGAGGTGCGCGGCACATTCCCCGGTTTCGCCTATCAGCTCGGCAACCTGCTCGCATCCGGCAATGCCACGATTCAGGCGGGCCTGGCGGCGCATTGGAACGGCGACTATGCCTTCGCGCTGTTGATCGTATTGATCATCGTTGCCGTCGTCGTGGCATTGTTTTCCGGTTTTGGCTTCGAGAAGAAGGGCATCCGCTTCGGCGGGAAGGGGATGGAGGAGTCCCGAGGCGCGATGCCGATCTGATCGCCGCCCCCGTCGAAGCATGGCCGGCGGCTCCGCGCCGCCGGCCTCCAGCCTTACTTGCCGCAGATCTCGGAAATCTTTGCCTGCGCAAAGCCGCGGGCCAGTTCCTGTAATCCGCCCACTTGAGAGATCAGGTCGCCAATCGGGCCGCTGACGCCGACATGGGAATCGGTGATCCTGCAGGCGCCGGCATCGACGGTCACTGAAGCCTCGAGCTGCCCTTTGACCGTCGCCTGGACGATACCGTGCGATTTGCAGGCGAGATCGGCGCGGGCGTTGATCTGCACACCACCGGGGGCGCTGCAGACATCGAGCGATTTGACCTCAAATTTTTCCTTGTGGTCTAGTCCCGGCAGTTTCTTGCAGGGGTCGGCCTCGTTGACCGATTTCTCGATCTGCGGACCGAACTTGCTCTGCAGCACCGACCAGCAAGAGCCGGGCGCGGCCTGAGCCTGCGCGGACGTTGTGGGCAAAGGCGAGAGCGGCAGGGCGAAGGCGATAGCCAGCAATCCCATGCGAAGCGACGGAAAGAGTGAGGAGGGCAGTGCAGCGGATGTTTTGATCACGACGGTCGATTCCTGGCGGCTAAGATAGGACGCTATTTGCGGTGGTACTCTTCCATGTCTCCGGCCGATGTAGCAATCCCGTATCTGCGGCAAAGGTGAGGCGCGGCGGTTCAGCCCTCATCACTTTGCAGTCGCTGAAACGGTCATAGAGCGCTTGGTCGCGCCAGACGATTAGGAGATATATCCACCAGACGAAGCCAAAGAGAAGGAAGCGCTAGGCAGCGAAATCCATTCGTCTTATGATTCGGACGATGTGTCGGCCCAGCCTTTGAGGAGAGGCGCCGGCGAATGGTGCATTCCGGGAGGGTTGAGATGTCGGGTTCGTTGCGTTCTGTGCTGGATGAAACAGTGTCCGGGTTGGCACCGCTTGAGGCTGATGGCAAGATCCTGTCGGTGGCGCAGAACCGCTTCGGCTATCTCGAACCTACAGATGCCGCGACCGATGTAGCGACGCTTCGCGAGCAATATCATGAGCATGGCTATCTCTGGCTCAAGGGATTTCTGAAGCGACAGGATGTGCTCGATTTCCGCGCCTGGGTGTTTGCGCATCTGATGGAAACCGGGCTTCTTCAACCTGACTCCGATCCCATGACCGGGCTCGCCGCCATGGGAGAAGCCGACAAGGCGCTGGCCGACCGGCGGCTGATGTCGCTGGTGCGTTCGGTGGCCTATGAGGGCTTCTGCACGCAGCCGCGGCTCGCTTGCTTCATGGACGAATTCCTGCAGGGCATCTCCTATCTGCACAAGCGCAAGATCATGCGCTTCACCCGGCCGAATACCAGCGCCGTCACCCCCGCGCATTACGATCTCGTCTATCTGCGCGGCGGCACGAGCCGCATCGTCACAGCCTGGATTCCGATTGGCGACATTCCGATCGACATGGGCGGCCTCGTCTATCTCGAGGGATCGCATAGGATCGGCGCTGACATGGAGAAGGAGTTCGCGATCAAGGGCGCATCGCTCACGCCGGAGGAACGCGTCAGCGCCTTCAACAAGAACATGACCGAAGGCGGCTGGGTCTCCAAGGATCTGCCCGATATGGCTGAGCGCTTCAATACGCGCTGGCTCGCCGCCGATTACGAGGCCGGCGATATCATGCTGCACAGTCCCTACATGATCCATGCGTCCACGACCAACCGCGACCCGCTCGGACGCCTGCGCCTGTCGACAGATATCCGCTACCAGAATGTCGAGGACGAAATCGACGCCCGCTGGAGCAACCATTGGAGCCTGGGGGACATGCTCTAGACGCGAGCGTTCTTACTCAATTCATTTGATCGAGAATACTCTGCGCCGGCGCATAACCTTGAGCAGCGGCTTTCCGGAACCAGCCTATCGCCGTATTGCGGTCTCTCGTGACGCCATCGCCGCGGAGATAAGCGAAGCCGAGATGGAATTGCGCCTTGGGCAGACCTTGATCGGCCGCCTTGGCAAACCAGGCAATGGCCTGGGCATAATCCTGCGGGACGCCTTTTCCGAGCGCATAAAGGCTGCCGAGCCCATCTTGCGACACCGCATCGCCTTTGTCTGCCAAAGGCTGCCAATAGGCGAGGGCACTGGCATAGTCGCCCTTGTCATAGGCGGCTTGCCCTTCGTCCGCGTGTGCATGGAAGGCGACTGAGAGCGCTAGCGTCAGTCCGAGGCCTATCTGTCTGAGCCGCATCCGGCGATCTCCCATCCATGATTCCTGTTCGGGCAAGACCTAAGCGTAGCGGAGTGTCGGCGCAAGGCTGGGAGCGGCTTCGTCCATCCCGTCATCTCAAATCGGGATGCCCTTCTGCAACGGCCTGTCCTTGTTGTCATCGGGCTCATTGTCGTTTCGGCCCATCGTCTTGGCTTTACGGAACCATTCGAAGGATTTTGCCCAATCGACCGGTACTCCGTCGCCATCGCGGTACATGACGCCAAGGTTGAAGGCTGCGTCGGCATAGTTTTGTGCGGCCGCCTTCTCGAACCAGTCGACCGCCTGGGGGCCGTTCTTGGCAACGCCTTCGCCATCGCGATACATCACGCCGAGATTGTATTCAGCGTCGACGTCATTTTGATCCGCCGCCTTGCGGAACCATATGATCGCCTGGGCATCGTCTTCGGCAACTCCGTCGCCATCGGCATACATGGCGCCGAGATCATATTGCGCATCGGCATCACCTTGATCGGCTGCCTTGCGGAACCATGAGATAGCTTGATTGCCGTCCTTGGCCACACCTTCTCCGTCGCGATACATGATGGCGAGATTATATTCCGCTTCGATCTTGCCCTGATCTGCCGCCTTGCGGTACCAGGCTACAGCCTCTGCATTGTCCTGAGGCACGCCGTCGCCTTCGTCATACATGATAGCGAGATTGTATTGCGCGTCGGCATTGCCCTGGTCGGCGGATTTGCGATACCAGCCGACGGCTTCGCTCTTGTCCTGAGTCACACCATCCCCATTGTCGTACATGACTCCGACATTGAACTGCGCATCCGCGTCGCCCTGCTTGGCTGCCTTGCTGTACCAGAGGAAGGCTTGCGCCTTATCCTGGGTCACGCCTTCGCCGTTGTCGTACATCAAAGCGAGGTTGTATTGCGCGTCGCGATAGCCTTGCTCCGCGGCCTTGCGGTACCAGACGATGGCCTGAGCGTCATCGGTTGCGACACCTTCGCCTTCGTCATACATGGTTCCGACGTCGAACTGCGCCTCGGCACTGCCCTGGTCGGCCGCCTTACGGTACCAGTTGAGCGCCTGCGTGAGATCCTTCTCGACGCCATCACCCTCCTCGTACATTTCGCCGAGTTTCAGTTGTGCCGCGGCGTCGCCCCTATTCGCAAGGGGGCGCCAATAATCCAGCGCCGCTTTGTAATCGCCCCGGTCATAGGCGTCCTGCCCAAGATCCGCATGCGCAATGCCAATGGATGACAGAGCAAAAAGCAGTCCGATGGCCATCCTCTTGAAATGCACGACCTACCCCTCAGCTCGTAATCTCTTCATATGAATAGTAAAAGCGGCAATGGGCGCGGGCGAAAAACGTCCGCGCATCGTTGTCTTCCTATGGCAACAGCGTCGTCAGCAATTGGAGAACCACCCAGCCCGGTGCTTCGCCTTTGCCGTTCGTCTTGACGGGTTCTTCGCTCTCCGGGCCGATGTCCTTGAGCGGACCGTCGCTATTGGCGGCCATATAGCTCAGGTTATATTGCGCTTCCGACAGTCCTTGGTCTGCTGCCTTGTGGAACCAATCGGAAGCCAGGTTCGTATCCTTGGGCGCGCCGTAGCCATTGTAGTACATGTATCCCAAGCGGTATTGGGCGAGGGCATCACCTTGCTCGGCCGCCTTGCGAAAGAGGTCGGCGGCCCGGGTATAGTCCTTAGGAACGCCGTTGCCGCTGTAGTAGAGATAGCCGAGGGCGCATTGGCCCTCCGAATTGCCCTGGTCGGCGGATTTGCGATACCACGCAGCCGCTTCGGCCTTGTCCGACAATGTACCCTGACCATTGCCATACATCTGGCCCAGCGCATATTGCGCATCCGAGCGGCCCTGGTCGGCCGACTTGCGGTACCATTCCAGCGCCTTGCCGTAATTCTCGGGAAGGCCGCGGCCGCTGGCGTACATGAAGGCGAGGGCGTATTCGCCTTGCGCGTCTCCTTGCTTGGCAGCCTTGCGATACCATTCGACCGCAACATCATTATTTACCGGTACGCCCTGACCATTGGCATAGAAGTAGCCGACGGCATATTGGGCATCCGCGCGGCCCTGCTCGGCCGATTTGCGGTACCATTGCAGCGCCTGCTTATAGTCCTGCGGAACGCCGAGGCCGCTCGCGAAGCTGTAACCAAGCGCATATTGCGCGTCGGGGCGGCCCTGCTCCGCAGATTTCGTATACCAGGAGTAAGCCTGTCCATCGTCCCGATCCACGCCTCGGCCGTTGGCATAGGCGTAGCCCAGCGCATATTCGCCCTGTGCATCGCCCTGGTCGGCCGATTTTTGATACCATTCTACAGCCTGGCTTTGATCCACGGCTGAGCCAAGGCCGTTATCAAACATATAGCCTAGCGCATATTGCGCATCGCTGCGCCCTTGGTCGGCCGACTTGCGATACCAGCCGAGCGCGATCGTATCGTCCTCGCGCACGCCGAAGCCATGCGAATACATGTAGCCAAGGGCATACTGCGCCTGCGGTTGGCCGTGGGCGGCGGATTTCTGATACCAGCCGACCGCCTGCTCGTTGTCGACATCCATAGCGCGGCCATTGGCATAGGAATAGCCGATAGCATATTGCGCATCGGCATTGCCCTGCTCGGCGGCCTTGCGGTACCAGGCATTCGCTTGTTCCTGGTCCTTATCGATGCCGCGGCCGTTGGAATACATGTAGGCGAGGGCGTATTCGGCCTGGGCGTTCCCCTGTGCTGCCGCCTTTTGGTACCATTCGAAAGCCTGCGTATCGTCATGTTCGACGCCCTGGCCGTTGGCATAGCGATAGCCGAGGCCATATTGGGCAGCCGCATTGCCCTCTTTTGCGAACTGCACCCAATATTTCAGCGCGATCGAGGTATCGCCCGGTCCTGGCGCGGGATCATCGGCATAAGCAAACGGAGCCAGTGAAAGAGCAAGTGCCAATCCAAAAGCAAAGCTGTTGAGCTTCAAAGGTACGTCCTCCCGCCTGCAAGCTGATATTCAAGGGTTGTAGAACATGGAGATGGCAGTAGTTTTACCGACATCATTCGGTGCGCCGCCGCCGTTCCCTTACATGGAATGCAACAAAACATGGGCGTCGCTCCCTGTATGGCCGGATTTCTCAACCGGGAAGAACATCATAGAGACGGAAAATCCAGGTAAATTGGTAGATCAGCCCGATCGTCACGAACGCCGCCTGGAAGCGGCGATTGGCGGTGATGGCGGCAATGATACAGAGGACGATGTAAACGACGTTGCGCGTCGGGTATTCCCAGCCCAGCGACCGGAAATAGGTCTCACCCTTCAGCAGCGTATCGATGAGGTCGACGGCGTAGGTGACGGCGAGGAGGCCGAAGAACCAGCGGCGACGCGAGATGAAATATTCCTCGAAGCCGCCATAATCCTCGATCGAGGGAGGATTCAGCAGCACGCAGAGGAAATAGAACAGGCAGCAGAAGCAGATGAGGAAAAGATAGACGCCGAAATTGATTTCCGCCACGGATTGCAGCCTATATTCCCACCACCAGAAATGGATGATGAACAGGAACATCGACAGCACCCAGCCGAGATGCACCAGATAGACGCGGTTCTTGCCAGGCGATTGCACGAAACCGGCGAGGCGCATCAGGAGCTGGGCGAGGGCAAGGCCGATGACCATGCTCATCACCGTCCTGATATAGACGTAGACCTCGGGCGTCCGTGCGGCTTCCATCCTATCAGCTCTCCGAAGGAACGGGCTTCGGCGCGCCATTTTCGTCGAGTGCCACCATGATGAATGTGCCGGCTGTGACCTTCTCCAATTTGTTGTAACGCGAACGGTGAGCCCAAGCTTCGACGTTGAGCGTGATCGACGTGCGGCCGACACGTTCGATATGTGTATAGACACTCAAGGTATCGCCGATCTTCACCGGCAGCTCGAAAGCCATTTCCTTAACGGCGGCGGTGACGACGCGGCCACGGGCCCGCTCGGCAGCGCGAATGCCGCTTGCCAAGTCCATCTGCGCCATAACCCAGCCGCCGAAGATGTCGCCGGCGGGATTGGCATCGGCAGGCATGGCCAGCGTGCGCAGGGTCAACTCGCCTCTTGGCTTGACGCTGTCGTTCATTCAGTCGCTCCTATCGACAAAGCCTTTGATTCCGGCGTTCAACCTACGCAATCGAGCTGCGATGGGAAAGACTTCGTCTACGTTCGACAACAGGTCTCTCGATTGAAGATGATCTTTTTTCGGAACGCTTCACGCCTTTCGGAGCTGTCCGTGACGTCCATCTTCCATTAGGCGGTAAGCATTCATTCACCGTTTTTATTTAAGATTCGTAATAGTTGCCGACCGTGGCTGGGGCAGCAGGAGCGGATCTAAAGTATGGCGTATTTGTCCTTTCTGCGGCGGGCTGCTCTGCCGTTGCTAGTATCGTCGGCGCTGGTCGCCTGTACGGCCGACAGCCTCGTACCACCGTCGAACATCGATAGCAGCGCCCGTGTCGGCTCGATCAAGCCACACCGCAGCGTGTCGCAAAGGCAGTTCACCTATCAAGGCGATCAGGCCCCCGTAAATTCCGCTTCCGCCAACTACACCAACACCTACAATCTTTCCGGCAACAGGCAGAGCGCCGCTTCGATGCCCGCCTCGGCTGCCGCCAAACAGGGCCGCCTGCCGATGGGCAGCGGCGATGAAGCCGTGACCACCACGGACGTTGAGCAGGGCCTGGCGCAGCAGTCGGACCTGCCCTCCCAAGGTGTCAACATGGACGCCGAGCTTGGTGTCGGACCGAGTGAGGAAGATCAGTCCGGACCGGTCGTCGGGTTGGCGCAGGAGGAAGGCCAGAATATTGCCGAGGGCGAGACCGATCAGCCTGTCGTCGACGGTATCGGCTCCGACACGCCGGTGCAGGCCAACCGCTCCATCATTCAACGGCCAGCCGCGCAGGCCGAACTCAATCAGTCGCCAATCCGACGCCAACAGCCGAACACACAAGTCGCGATGCTGCCACGCGTCGACAATCCGATGCCGCGGATCGAACAGCAGGAGGAGGCGCCGCAATCGACACCAGGCGTGATGCCTGCATCGGAAATCGCTTGCCGGCAGGAATTGCAACGCATGGGCGTCGTCTATAACGACAAGCCGGCAATTTCCAGTGGCCCGGCCTGCCAGGTTCCTTATCCGGTTTCGTTGAGTGGGCTTTCCGGCAACATCGCCGTCAGGCCGGCAGTAACGTTGAATTGTCAGGTGACGCTTGCCTTTGCCAAATGGGTGAAGAACGAATTGGCGCCGGCGGCCCGCACGCGTTATTGGACGGGTATCGGCACCATCGTGCCGCTCGGCGGCTATTCCTGCCGCCGGATGAACAATAGCCATCAACGCTACAACCCGATGTCGGAACACGCCCATGGCAATGCCATCGACGTCGGCACCTTCATTCTGAAAAACGGCCATGTGATCGATGTCCGTAGGAAGGGCCTGTTCTCCTTCCGCGAGGGCCGGCTGCTGAAAGCGGTGCGCAGCGACAGTTGCCGCTATTTCGACACCGTGCTCGGTCCGGGCAGCAACGCCGAGCACTGGAACCATTTCCACTTCGATCTCAGGGATCGCCGGGGCGGGCGGCGTTACTGCAGCCTGTAGTACCCGGCTCGCCGAGGTCAGCAGCGGATTTGCCGGGGGCGAAACCTGGTTTACCTGCGGATGGAATCGCAGTTTACTGCGGCCGCCGAGACGGGAGAACTATTGGATGGTAGAGGCACCAAGAAGGAAGAGAGGCCTGGGGAAGGCGCTGGTCGCCGCTCTCGTGGCGATCATTCTCGTGATCGGCGGGCGCTGGTATGCCTATGTCGCCTATGCCGATAATCCTTTTGACGAAGTTGGCATCGGTCTCAACACGATGATGCCGGACTCGATCCGCGAAAAGGGTTGCTCGATGTTGAAGGCGCGCTTCGAAAACAAAACGCTGCCCCCGGCAGGTTGCGGCGTCAACGGCAATTGGTAAATTGCCAATCGGTAGCCGGCAAAAGAAAAAGCCGGCACGAGGCCGGCTGGAGTGGCGCACAGCAACGACAGGGGATCTTTGCTGGCTCCGGAAAAAGAATTTCATGTTGCAATGACGCATGCAGTATGGATGCGAGGGCAATCAATCTTGAAATATCATCGGCGCCGACGCTGTCGCCAAGAGGCGTTGGGCGGAGTGCGACAGTCGTTGCTCACCTAAGGCAAGATATGCCCGACGAAGGTCACGATTTGATGACAGACAGTGGTTTGTTTCTTTTCCTTGAGCGAACGCACTGTTCCATTCTGGCGGGATGGTAAAAGCCGCTTGGCGACTATATAGCGGGCAAACGCCGCAAAACTAATCAGAAAAGCCGGACTTCGCCTGCATCATGGCCCCGATCATTTCTATTCGTAACCTCACCAAAACCTATTCCAACGGGTTTCAGGCACTGAAGGGCATTGATCTCGATGTCGAGCAGGGCGAGATTCTGGCGCTGCTCGGGCCGAACGGCGCGGGCAAAACGACGATGATTTCAATCGTTTGCGGAATCACCAATCCCAGCGGCGGTACAGTGACCGTCGGCGGTCATGATGTCGTCAGGGAGTTTCGCGCCACGCGCGCGATGATCGGCCTGGTGCCGCAGGAGCTGACGACCGACCAGTTCGAGACGGTATGGAACACCGTCAGCTTTTCACGTGGCCTGCATGGCAAGAAGCCGAATCCGGCACATATCGAGCGGGTGCTGCGCGATCTGTCGCTCTGGGAAAAGCGAGACAATACGCTACGCCAGCTATCCGGAGGCATGAAGCGGCGCGTCCTGATCGCCAAGGCACTGTCGCACGAGCCGCAGATCCTCTTCCTGGACGAGCCGACGGCGGGCGTCGACGTGACGCTGCGCAAAGATATGTGGCATGTGGTCGAGCGACTGCGAGCGTCCGGCGTCACCATCATCCTGACGACTCATTATATCGAGGAGGCTGAGGAGATCGCTGATCGCGTCGGCGTTATCAATGACGGTAAGCTGCTGCTTGTAGAGGAGAAGAAGGCGCTGATGGCCAAGCTCGGTCGCAAACAGCTAATCCTCGACCTTTTGGAGCCGCTGGACGCCGTTCCGCATTGCCTTGATGGCAATGGTTTATCGCTGGGGCCGAATGGCACGACGTTGATCTACGATTACGACTCCGAGCACGAGCAGTCGAGCATCGCGGCGCTGCTGTCGCGTTTGGCGGCCGAGGGCATTCATTTCAAGGACCTGTCGACGCAGCAGAGCTCGCTCGAAGACATCTTCGTATCGCTGGTGGGAGAAGACAAATGAACTTCGAGGCGGTCAAATCCATCTATGCCTTCGAGATGGCGCGTACGCGCCGCACGCTGCTGCAGAGCGTCGTCTCACCTGTCATTTCCACCTCGCTGTATTTCATCGTCTTCGGTGCTGCGATCGGCTCGCGCATCCAGTTGGTGGAGGGCGTCTCTTATGGTGCTTTCATCACGCCGGGCCTGATCATGCTGACGCTGCTCGGCCAGTGCATCAGCAACGGTTCCTTCGGCATCTATTTTCCGAAGTTCACCGGCACGATCTATGAGGTTCTTTCCGCACCCGTCGCCATGGCGGAAATCGTCCTCGGCTATGTCGGCGCTGCTGCGACCAAGGGCATGCTGATCGGGCTGATCATCCTGCTGACGGCGAATTTTTTCGTGCATATCACCATCGAGCATCCTTTCATGATGATCCTGTTCTTCGTGCTGACGGCGGTGACTTTCAGCCTGTTCGGCTTCATGATCGGCATCTGGGCCGGGAATTTCGAGCAGCTCAACCTCATTCCCATGCTGGTCGTGCCGCCGCTGACCTTCCTCGGCGGCAGCTTCTATTCCATCAATATGTTGCCACCCTTCTGGCAAGCAGTCAGTCACTTGAATCCGGTCCTTTATCTTGTCAGCGGTTTCCGCTGGAGCTTCTTTGGCATCGCCGACGTCAATCCGGTGCTGAGCCTCAGCATGATCACGCTTTTCCTCATCATCTGCCTCGCGACTTTGGGCTGGATTTTCAAGACGGGCTATCGGTTAAGGAACTGATTGACAGGCGCTTTCCTGCAAACACGCCGGTTGCCATTGCTGTCTTTGCAGTTCATAAATTCGATGCCCACGTCACTGGCGAAGCAAGATGGCAAACCATCGGGGAGCGTGGGTGAGATGATAAACAAGCCGCGCGCCTGGGCATCCAACTCGAGCCTTGTTGCAGGTGTACCATGCCCACAATCCCTCAGCGCCATTCATTGACCGATGTTCTCTCGCGCCTCGATCTGCTGACCAATTGGGAGCGCAAGCCACGCGGAGAGATGCGTGTCGGCCTCGATCCGATGCTCGATCTCATGCAGAGGCTCGGCAATCCCCATCGAAGCTTCCGTGCCATCCATGTTGCCGGTACCAAGGGCAAGGGTTCCGTTTCTGCGCTCATCGAGGCCGCCTTGCTGCATGCGGGATGGCGGGTCGGCCGTTATGCCTCGCCGCATGTCGACCGTGTGAATGAGCGGATCAGCGTGTCAGGCCGCGCGGTCGAAGACGACGCACTGGCAAGGGCATTGGAACAGACGCTGGACAGCTACGAGCCTGCAAAGCGGGAAGCGACGGCCGGTGAGGATGCCACCTGGTTCGACGTGATAACCGCCGCCGCCTTTCTTGTATTCAAAGATGCCGGTCTGGACTGGGTGATTGTTGAAGTCGGCCTTGGCGGTCGGCTGGATTCCACCAACGTCGTCTTTGGCGAGGTCGCGGTCGTCACCAATATCGAGCTCGAGCATACGGAAATTCTCGGCAGCACACGTGAAGCGATTGCGAGCGAGAAGGTTGGCATATTAAAGCCCGGTGCGGTCCTCGCAACGACACTTCCCATTAGCGACGCTGCGGGCCAGGTTTTGCAGCAACGCGCAGACGAACTCGGTTGTCGCGTATTGCGCACCAATTTTTCAGATGATGCAACGATTGCCGACAGAAATGCAGCGCTTGTTGGCATCGTTCTCGATTATTTGGGACAGCACGGCGAACGCGTGCGCGAGGGTGGTAAGGTAGGAATTCCAATCGGCGCGTGGCTGCTTGACCAGGCGGTCAAGGATAGCGCGCGTCTACCGGGACGGATGGAGCGGCTTGCCTTCAAACTGCCCGGAGCCCCAAACACGGCCCCACGTGTGGTGCCAGTAGTGATGGATGGCGCGCATGTTCCGTTCAATATCGAGGCTGTTTTGCGGGATATTAGCCGCTCTCAAGAGTTCGACAGCAGATGCGTCGCTATTGTTGCGCTGGCGTCCGATAAGGATGCACGGGGATTCCTGACGGTCCTGTCTCGCTACGTTGCCCACGTACTGTTTACAGAGGCGTCAGGGTCCGGCCGGTTTTATCCGGCCAGCGAGCTGGAGGCGTTGGCAACATCCATGGGAATCGCCTGTGAATCTGAGCCGGATGTGCGAAAGGCATTGGAAAGCGCCGCGACGATGGCGTCAGAAAATGGTGGCTGGGTCCTCGTTACCGGGTCGCTCTATCTTGTAGGAGCGCTGCGAGGCGTAGTGTTAAAAAGCGGCTGATTGACGATGGATATCAATATTCGATCGGCTTCTCCCAATGACGCTGCGGCCATCGCCAACCTGCACGTCGCTGTCTGGCGCGAGACCTATCGAGGGCTTGCACCCACAGAAGTTTTTCGCACACTCGACGAAGGCTATCGGCAAGCTCGGTGGGCATTGACATTGGCCGAGCCTGGTCGTCATCAACTCGTGCTTCTTGCCGAGCAAGACAATCGGTTGGTCGGCATAGGCGCGGTCGGCGCGCCGTCGCAGCCCGTTTTCGAAGGGCGAGGGGAGATACGGTCTCTCTATGTAGATCCTGCCACAAAACGCCAGGGTCTCGGCCGTCGCCTGATGCGGGAACTGGCGCGGCATCTTGCCGGCCTCCATTATCCCGGCGCCGCTCTGAGCGTCGTTGCCGGCAACGATCCGGCAATCGCATTTTACCGGTCGTTGGGCGGACGGATGGCAGGACGTTATATCGATCCCGGCCCGATTTGGCGATCGGACAACATCATCTTCGTGTGGGACGATTTGTCGTCGTTGATCTAGCGTCGAGCGGGCCTCTTTATCCTTGGGCGGCTTTCCTCCGAGGTGCCATCGTCATGGCCATCACGCCGATAATGACGCAGACGAGGCCAATGCCGGCTGTCGGAGTCAGGGGCTCGCCGAGAAAGACAGCGCCGATGGCGACGCCGATCGGGACGCGCAAATAGGCTTGCGCAGTAGTGCCGATCGAGCCAAGGGTCTGGATCAGCCGGAAATAGATCGAGAAGGCAAGGGCAGTCGACAGGATTGCAAGCGCGAAGAGGGCGCCGACCGATGCCGTCGAAGGCGCAAGTGTCCATGGCTGATCCACAACCAGGCTGACAGGGATGAGGATGACGGCGCCGCAGAGAAGCGAGCCGACTGCCGGCATCATCGGATCGAGACCCTTGAAATTGCGGCCAAACAGGGAGGCTCCGGCATAGCAGATCGATGCCGCGACGACGGCAAGCTGTGCCGGCAATTGCCGGCCGAAACCGTTCAAGGCGTCGACGCCGATGATGAAGCAGATGCCCGTCAATCCGATCGCGATACCAAAAAGCTTGTGTATCGTGACGCGCTCGTTGCGCAGCAGGGTCGCCGCCAGCACGAAGGTGAAGATCGGTGTGGTGGAATTCAGTATGGTCGCCAGACCGGCATCCACCGTTCGCTCGGCCCAGGCGATCAAGGTGAACGGAATGACGCTGTTCAAGCAAGCCTGAACGAGGAAGCGACGCCATGTGGCGGGATCCCGCGGCAGCGTCAGCCCGCGCCAGAGGAGGATCGCAAACAGTACGCCGCCAGCGATGAGAGTGCGGGAGGCGATCAGGGTGATCGGCGGAATCGTCGTCACGCCGATCCTGATGAAGGTGTAGGAGGCGCCCCACAAGGTCGCGAGCATGAGCAGGAGCATAAGCTCCGTCGTCGTGTTGGTTTTGGTCGGCGACATGACGGCTGAACTTTCGAGATCTATGATGGCGTATGCATCGTGCCTAGCGTTTAATTGGCTCGTGATGCTTCGAGTCTCATCGAAGTATGCTGCTCAATCCCGTAACCGCAGCTCATCCGTCTGCATCTGCATCGATCCCAGCGTTTCGAGGAAGCTCATGCCAAGCAGGCTCTGGTCGAGCTTGCCTTCTTCGGCGACGGTCGCTTTGACGTCGCGGCGCAGGATCGGGCCGATGGCGACGGAGCCGAGTTCAACCGGGGCAGCCCTGGCCCGGCCGTTGGCGGTGATGACCGTCATGGAATAGGTGAGATTTTCCGGGATGATGCCGACGCGCTCGGCATCTTTCTGCGATAAAGCAATGACACTGGCTCCGGTGTCGACGAGCATGTCGATCGGCTGGCCGTTGATCATCACTTGCGCCTCGAAATGGCCGTTCAACAGCTTGTGTAGAATGACTTCCTGGCCGCCTTCGCTGGTCGTGACGACAACAGCGTGTCCGGGCAGCAGGCC
Organism: Rhizobium sp. BK313; assembly: GCF_014193655.1. Classification (GTDB taxonomy): domain Bacteria; phylum Pseudomonadota; class Alphaproteobacteria; order Rhizobiales; family Rhizobiaceae; genus Rhizobium. The sequence goes on from NZ_JACHZQ010000001.1 coordinate 1,178,403, forward strand.
GGCCATTAGCCGATCGCCGACTTGCTGGGCATCGCGGCGGTAAATATAGGCCGTCGCCAGCGCCATGATGATGACCAGCCAGATCAGCAGATTGCGGAGAGACTGGCTGGCGGTATGGCGGCTAGCCCAGATGCCGGCGCTCATGATCAGGGCGAGCGGTACCAGATAGACGACGCCGGCAAAGTCGTCGTTGTCCATGCCGAAAGTCGTACCGCCGTTATTGTTGAATACGAGGAGCGCGAGACCGATGCCAATGATGGCGAGCGCGACGTTCAGGCGGTTCATACGGCGCTGCGCTCCCGCGCCAGCCGCTGGCGGCGGGTCTCCCGGCGCGGCTTGCGTTCGACGGTGGCAAGGCGCTCAGGCAGGACCTGCATGATCTCACTGCGCTCACCGTCGCTGTAGGTCATCCACGCGCCGATTTCTTCGCGCGTACGCCCACAGCCGAAGCAATAGCCGGTGTTGATGTCGATGGAGCAGACAAGGATGCAGGGTGTGAGCATAAGGCCATATATCGATGCTTCAAACGCACATGGCAAGGGTACAGAAGGCGGCGATCTCGCAAATCTGCTGCGTTGCACCGATGGTGTCGCCGGTGTGACCGGAAAGCCTTTGGCGCACCCGCCGCGTAAAGAGAAGTGCCGCGGCTGCGGTGACCAAAAGGCATAGGATAAAGGCGGGAAGCCTGAGGCTCGGCCAGAGCAGAAAAGCAGAAAATACCAGCGCGGTGATAAGCGCCATCTGCGTTGCGCCGTAATCCGGTTTCCCGGCTGAGGCGGCAATTCCGTCCGGCTTGGCGGCAGGCAGAACATACCAATGCCAGACCATGGCACCGCGGCTAAGCGCTGCAGCAGCCGGTAAAGCAAGGGCTGCGGCAAAGTGCGGGAGACCGCGAGCGATGACGGCAAGCGCTGCGGCACGAAGTCCGAAAGAGAGGATCAGTGCTATCGCACCATAGGTGCCGATGCGGCTATCCTTCATGATGGCGAGTGCTCTATCGCGATCCTTGCCGCCCCCAAGGCCATCCGCCGTGTCGCTGAGACCGTCCTCGTGCAGGGCGCCTGTTGTTATGGTCTGGACTGCAAGTGCCAACAGTGACGCCATCAACGGGTCGGCGTGGAAGGCAAGCAGCACGGCGAACACGATCGCGGCGGGCAGGGCAATCAGCAAGCCGGCGAGCGGGAAAGTACGGGAGATGCGGTCGAGCTTACCGTCGTAGCCTTCGAAGAAGGAAGGCGGCACGGGAATGCGGCTTAAGAAGGCGACGGCGCGCGCAACGTTGCTTGTGTATTCCCGAATATTCATCCTCTCCCCGTTATCCCTGCGACAGCATCGGGCGTTTTTGGAGTTGTTCGCACCCGTGCCGACGACTAATAGAGTCGCACGCAAAAAACCTGATTTGACATCAAAAGACAAGGAACGGCATTCATGAGCGTTACCGGCCTGCCATTCGATGATTTCCGCACGCTGCTACGCGACCTTCCGGGTCCGGATTCCCGAGCGCTGGTGGCGGCGCGCGAGCGTGACGCGCAGCTCACGAAGCCGCCGGGTGCCCTCGGCCGCCTCGAAGAGATTGCCTTCTGGCTTGCCGCCTGGACCGGCCGACCGCCTGCCGTCAACCGGCCGTTGGTGGCGATTTTTGCCGGCAATCACGGCGTCACCAAGCAGGGCATCACGCCGTTTCCTCCCGCGGTAACGCAGCAGATGGTAGAGAATTTCGCGGCCGGCGGTGCTGCGATCAATCAGATCTGTGTCGCCTATGATCTCGGCCTGAAGGTGTTTGATCTGGCGCTGGATTTCCCGACTGCCGACATTACCGAAGAGCCGGCACTCACGGAGCGCGATTGCGCTGCAACCATGGCCTTCGGCATGGAAGCGATTGCCGGCGGCACGGATCTGCTCTGCGTCGGCGAAATGGGCATCGGCAACACCACGATCGCCGCCGCCATCCACTATGCGCTCTATGGCGGCACGGCTGCAGAATGGGTTGGTCCCGGAACTGGTTCGGAAGGCGAGATGCTGAAGCGCAAGATCGCCGCCGTCGAAAAGGCGGTGGCGCTGCATCGTGATCATCTTTCCGATCCGCTGGAAGTACTGCGCCGCCTGGGCGGCCGTGAGATCGCCGCCATGGCCGGCGCCATCCTCGCTGCCCGCATGGAGCGTATCCCGGTCATTATCGACGGCTACGTGGCAACCGCCGCTGCCTCGATCCTCAAGGCCGCCAATCCGTCCGCCCTTGACCATTGCCTGATCGGTCACGTTTCGGCTGAGCCGGGGCATCTCAAGGCCATCGACAAGGTCGGCAAGACGCCGCTATTGGCGCTCGGCATGCGGCTTGGCGAAGGCACGGGTGCTGCGCTTGCCGCCGGTATCGTCAAGGCCGCTGCCGCCTGCCACTCCGGCATGGCGACCTTTGAGAGCGCCGGGGTTGCCAACAAACATTGATGATGAAACGGCTGGGCGGCGGCAATAAAGTGTTCCGCCTCCAAAATTCCGACCGACTTTCGATTTATGTCATAAATCTGTAATGATTTTTTTGGTCGACTCAGTTGTCGGCTTGCCTTGAGAACAGCGAGACGGTATTCGCAAGGCTGCTAAATTGCGGTTAGGACATTGCAAGCGGGGCAGGGATGGTCGAATTTTCGAAATCAGCGGTAACCAAGGAAACGGGTATCCGGCATTTCTTTGCCGCTGCCGGCTATTCCTGGGGCGGCTTTCAGCGCCTGCTGCAGGAATCGGCTTTCCGGCAGGAGCTTTTGTTTGCAGCCGTTGGATTGATCCTGCTTGTCATCGTCGGAGCAACGCTTGCAGAAATCATGATCGCCGTCGTGCTGTTTCTCGGCGTGTTTGCCGTGGAAGCGATGAATACGGCGGTCGAGGAAGTTATCGATCGGATTTCGCCCGAGATTTCCAACGTCGGCAAGCATGCCAAGGATCTCGGCTCCTTCGCGGTTCTCTGCATGCTGGTCGCTTCCGGTCTCTTTCTCCTCTACACGATCGCCAGCCATCTGTTTTTCCGCTGAGCGCCGTGCGTTCATTCGAACGCAAAAAGGTCGCTCTAATCTTTGAATCTAGAGCGTCTTAATCGCTTGCAGGCGATTCCGCCTGAACGTGGGATGCTCTGGCCGTTTCATGGCGTGAGCGTCAGGCGAAGCTCTTCTTCCGGCGCTCGACCAAAGGCGCGTCTTCGATGGCCGGCAGGCTTTGCAACACGCGCTTGGCCGGCAGGATAGCGATGACTTCCGTACCTTCACGCAGCTTGGACTTCAGCATGAATTGACCGTCATGCTTGGCGAGGATCGCCTGAACGATCGGCAGACCGAGACCGGTACCCTGTTCGGCGCTCTTGATGGCGATCGAACCCTGGCCGAAGGCGGAAAGGACCACCGGTATCTCCTCCTCGGGAATGCCGGGACCATTGTCCTTGATCGCCACATATTGCCCGCCTCCCGCGGTCCAGCCGACCTTGACAGTAATTTCACCATTTTGCGGCGTGAACTTCACGGCATTCGAGAGAAGATTGAGGATCACCTGGCGCATGGATTTCTCATCGGCCCAGACCGAGGGAAGCTTTGGCTCGAATTGCGGCGAGATGGAGATGTTCTTGCCACGCGCGCGCAATTGCACCATGCCGATGCAATCCTCCGCCACATCCAGCAGCGAGATTGCCTCCTCGTTCAGCTCATACTTGCCGGCCTCAATGCGCGAAAGATCAAGGATCTCATTGATCAGGTTGAGCAGATGCTGCCCGGAGCGATGGATATCGGTGGTGTATTCGCGATAGGTGGCATTGTTCAGCGGCCCCATGACCTCCGCCGACATGACCTCGGAGAAGCCGAGGATGGCGTTGAGCGGCGTTCTGAGCTCATGCGACATCGAGGCTAGGAAACGGGATTTGGCGAGGTTGGCCTCTTCAGCGCGGCGGCGTGCTTCATCCGACATGGACTTCGCGACTTCCAGTTCGGCGATCAGATCATCCTTTTCCGACTGGAAGGAAAGGATTTTCAAGTTCGATTGAAACATCCGATTGGTAATGAAAGTGAAGAAGATGACGGCGACGGCGACGGCGGCGGTGAGCGCAATGTCGGAAGGGTTGCGCGTCAGCGCCGCTTTGACCGCAAGCGCGACTGTTGCGGGCGCGAAGGAGAAGGGCACGGCACCCGGCAACATGAAATTCGCCATCGCAGTGACACAAATCGCCACCAGCAGTGTCGCGCCGTTGTAGAGAAGGAAGCTGTCGCCACCACAGGTCGAACAACTGTGCATGGCGAAGAACGCCCAGCAAAAGCCGATGAGCAACTGGCCAAGCAACAGCATCTGGCGCCATTTCCTGGCACTTTCGGCAGTCATCTCCCGTTTCTTCGCGCGGCGGCCGAGCAGCATGTTGATGGCATGTGCCGAAAGGGTCGGGATGGCCCAAATGAAAATCTGCGCGTCGCGCGTCAGATAGACGCCGAGGGCCGCGACGATGACGACGAAGATCGGCATGACCGAAGCACCCTGCAGGAGGGTGTCGACGTGCATCATCATAACTTCGCGGTCGAAGCTCCGGCTGTGACCGGATTGCAAGCGCTCGCGCGTCTGCCGCACCGCCTTCGATACAGCCCGGTTACGGTGACTGCGCGATCGGTCGACGATGATCTTATCTGTCGATGTGCTGACGCCGGTGCTCATGGATACGTTGAAACTTGGCTTGCCGAGGGTTACAGACTAGCGGCCAAACCTTAAGAAGATACTGCTCGGAAATGGTTTGTTTGCCATCTTTGCCAAGGGTTTGTTCTTTAAGGAGGCAAAAGCGTGACGCGGTCCGGCCGCCTGTTTCGTGACGGCGTAACCACATTCGCGCTGCTGGGGCTGATCGGCTTGCTGGCGCTGAAGATGAACAATCGCCCAGAACTCGTTCAAACGGGAAGCTTTTATGTCGTTGACGGCGATACGCTCGGTCGGGACGGTGACCGTCTGCGGCTGCTCGGCATCGACGCGCCGGAATATCGGCAGCAATGTCAGCGCGGTCATGTGGTCTGGGCCTGCGGCGAAGAGGCGCGCAAAGCACTTGAGAGACTAATGAAGACGGGTGCGGCTGAATGTCGGGGGAGCGAACATGACCGCTACGGCCGGCTGCTGGTGACCTGCAGAGCGGGAGACGTCGACATCAATGGCGCGATGGTGCGCAGCGGCATGGCCGTGTCTTATGGCGGCTACGCCGCCGAGGAGGCTGCGGCGCGGCAGGCAAAGGCTGGGCTTTGGGCCGGCGATTTCGAGCGGCCGCGCGACTATCGGCGCGAGGAGCAGGTAGAGCATGCTCGCGGCAATGATCCGCTAGCCGGGTTGGGCGACTATTTGCGACGGTTTGTGGGATGGGATCGATGATGGCGTCGGAAGATGAGTTGCAGGCACTGCGCAGAGCCATTGCGGTCTGTCGCGTCTGCCGGGACGCGCCGATGCGCGGGGAGGCGGACAGGCTACCGCATGAACCGAGGCCGGTCGCCGTGTTATCGGCGACGGCGCGCATCCTGATCGCCGGGCAGGCGCCGGGGCTGCGCGTGCACGAAAGCGGCGTGCCGTTCGATGATGCCTCCGGCGACCGGCTGCGGCAATGGCTCGGCGTGGACCGCGACAGTTTTTACAACGCCGATCATTTCGCCATTCTAGGAATCGGTTTCTGCTTCCCCGGTTATAGCGCTAACGGGAGCGACCTGCCGCCGCGCAGGGAATGCGCGCCGCTTTGGCGGCAAAGAGCCATGGATGTGATGCCGCAAATCGAACTCGTCCTGACCATCGGTCAATATGCTCAGGCTTGGCATCTCGGCTCGGCGCGAATGGCATCGATGACGGAAACCGTTTCGGAATGGCGGCGTTATCTCCTTACCAACCGGTCACCCGCGATTTTGCCCCTACCGCATCCCAGTTGGCGCAACAGCGGGTGGCTGAAGCGCAATCCTTGGTTCGAGGTGGAGTTGCTGCCCGTATTGCGGGAGCGCGTGAAAATCCTCGTTTCTTGAAACAAGTTTCTTTTCCTCCGGCAAAAATGCGCTATAGAGAGAATATAATTCGAAAGGGCACTCGAAATGGACCGTCTTGACCGCAAAATCCTGCGTCTGCTGCAGGAGGATTCCACCCTGGCCGTGGCCGACCTTGCAAAGAAAGTCGGGCTGTCGACGACACCGTGCTGGCGCCGCATCCAGAAGATGGAAGAGGATGGCGTCATTCGCCGCCGCGTGGCGTTGCTCGATCCTGAAAAGGTCAACACCAAGGTCACCGTTTTCGTATCGATCCGCACCAACACACACTCGATCGAATGGCTGAAGCGCTTTTCCGAGGTGATCGCGGATTTCCCGGAGGTGGTGGAATTCTATCGCATGAGCGGCGACGTCGATTACCTTCTGCGCGTCGTAGTCCCGGATATTGCCTCCTATGACGCTTTCTACAAGCGCATGATCGCCAAGATCGAAATCCGCGACGTTTCCTCGGCATTTGCAATGGAACAGATCAAGTATTCGACGGAACTGCCGCTGGACTACATGATGCTGGAGAATGCGAAGTCGAGCGACGATTGAGCGTCATTTTCGACAATGACGCTCAATAAAGAATCATCTTTGGGGCAGGCTGCTTTACATTACTTCTTATCCAACCGCGCCAGCAGCGACGACGTGTCCCAGCGGTTGCCGCCCATCGCCTGGACGTCGCCGTAGAATTGGTCCACGAGGGCAGTCATCGGGAGTTTGGCCTTGTTGCGGCGGGCTTCCGACAACACGATGTCGAGGTCCTTGCGCATCCAGTCGACGGCAAAGCCGAAGTCGTATTTGCCGATATTCATGGTCTTGTGGCGGTTTTCCATCTGCCAGGAACCGGCCGCACCCTTGGAAATGACTTCCACCACCTTTTCGATGTCGAGGCCGGCCTGCTTGCCGAAATGGATACCTTCGGCTAGGCCCTGGACGACGCCTGCGATGCAGATCTGGTTGATCATCTTGGTGAGCTGGCCCGCGCCGACAGCACCCATCAGGCCGACCATGCGGGCATAGGCATCGATGACGGGTTTTGTTTTTTCAAAGACCGCCTCATCGCCGCCGCACATGACTGTCAGCACGCCGTTTTCCGCGCCCGCCTGGCCACCGGAAACGGGGGCGTCGATGAAGTCGATGCCTTTTTCCTTGGCCGCGGCATGGAGTTCACGGGCGACCTCCGCGCTTGCCGTTGTGTTGTCGATCAGGACCGCGCCTGCCTTCATGCCGGAGAGCACGCCATCCTTGCCGATCGTTACCGAGCGCAAATCATCGTCATTGCCGACGCAGGTAAAGACGAAATCGGCACCTTCGGCCGCAGCGGCGGGGGTGGGGGCAAACTTGCCGTCAAATTGTCTAGCCCAGGCTTCTGCCTTGGCGACGGTGCGGTTGTAGACGGTGACGTCGTGACCGCCCTTGACCTTCAGATGCCCTGCCATGGGATAACCCATGACGCCCATGCCGATAAAAGCGACCTTTGCCATTCGCGAGACTCCTTCCGATAATTTTGCCTGAAGGCTTAGCGGAAAGGTGAGGGGGGCGGAAGACCGATTTGTCGGCAAACTTGTCGCGGTCTCATATGTCTTGGAAGATAATTCCGCGTTTCATTTGTTTGTCGAAATCGAATTTCGTCTCAATTGCAGAAATTCACAATATCAGTTGTCGATATAATCTATGGATTTGCAATTCTTGGATATCGACAACAGAGCCGGTGTTCGCAGGAAGCGTCCCGGCCCGGTGGGGAAAGGGACTTTCGATGATCTCGCGCAGACAGACACTCAGCCTTCTTGGTGCCATGGCAGCCGCCTTAGCACTGCCTTCCATCCGGCCGGTACGTGCTGCCGCCGCAACAACCTTCCGCATAGGTTGGCAGAAGAACGGCGTGTTGGCGCTCGCCAATCGCAAGGGCTCGCTCGAAAAGCGTCTTTCCGACCGCGGCATCTCCGTCGAATGGTCGGAGTTCACCTCTGGCCCGCCGCTGCTGGAAGCGCTTGGCGCCGGTGCGCTCGATTTCGGCGCCACGGGCGATGTGCCGCCGCTTTTCGCACAGGCCGCCAACGGCAACCTGCTTTATGTCGGGCAATACAAGGGAAGCCCGGAGGGTTCGGCCATCCTGGTGCGCAAGGATTCGCCGATTCAGACGCTTTCCGACCTCAAGGGCAAGAAAGTGGCATTCAAGCGCGGATCGAGCGCTCACAACGTCACCGTAAAAGCACTGCGCAAGGGCGGTCTGACGGTGGACGACATCCAGGCGCTGGATCTTGCGCCGCCAGATGCTTCCGCCGCTTTCAAGACCGGCGCAATCGATGCCTGGTCGATCTGGGATCCCTACCTCGCCATCGCAGAGGCCGATCCGGATACCCGCATCCTGGCGACGGCGCGGGGCATCGTCGATTCCTTCAGCTATTTCCTGGCAAACGGAGATTTCACCAAGGACAATCCGCAGGTGATCGTGGACGTAATCGATGAATTGGCAAAGGTTGGTACCGCGGCGCAGGCTAATCTTGACGATACCGTCGCGGCGCTTGCGGCCATCACGGGCGTGTCTGCCGACATCACTCGAGTGACGCTGACGCGCCCCGATTTCGATCTTGGCGGTGTTTCGACGATCAGCGATGACGCGATCACCTATCAGCAGGGGCTGGCGGACGAGTTTTACGGGCTCGGCATCGTACCGAAAAAGCTCGCCATTGCCGATATCGTCTGGAGACCGAAGGCGAGCTGACCACAAGAGCTTGCTTTCTGACAGCCAATGTGGCCCGCGCTCGAAACATGATGAGCGCGGGGCGCATCGGGGAAAAATATTTCGCTACATGGGCTACAATAGAAAATCGATATTGTCGATATAATCGGTGGTCTATGCCACTCTCCCAGTAGAGACCTCTGAGAGATCGGCTCCCGATCAAACGCGTCCAGGAGACAGGAAAACACCATGACCGAGACTGCCAATCCCATCGACTTCCTGTGGTTCATTCCGACCTCCGGCGACGGCACCTATCTCGGCTCGACCGATCTCAATCGCGGGCCGGAAATTGGCTATCTCACGCAGATTGCCCAGGCGGTCGACCGGCTCGGCTATTCCGGCGTGTTGCTGCCGACAGGCGTCTCCTGCGAGGAGTCCTTCATCACCGCCGCCGCTTTGTCGGCGCACACACAGAAGCTGAAGTTTCTGGTGGCCATCCGTCCAGGCACGGCATCACCGGCCTATTACGCCCGTCTCGCCTCGACGCTCGATCGCGTTTCGAACGGCCGCGTGCTGCTCAACATCGTGGTTGGCGGCAGTCCCGCCGAATTGGCCGGTGACGGCATTCATCTCGAGCATGACGAGCGCTATGCCCATGCCGATGAGTTCTTCACCGTCTGGGAAGAGCTTATGGAGAAGGGCTCCTCGACATTCGAGGGCAAGTATATCACGGCGACCAACGCAAGGCTTGGCCTGCCGCCGGTGCAGGCGCCACGCCCGCCGCTTTATTTCGGCGGCTCTTCCGATGCTGGTATCGAATTTTCCGTCGGTCGCGTCGACAAATATCTAACCTGGGGCGAGCCGCCGGCACAGGTGGCGGAGAAGGTCGAGAAGGTCCGCGCCGCTGCCGCCAAGAAGGGCCGCGAAGTCAGCTTCGGCATCCGCCTGCATTTCATTGTCCGCGAGACGGACGAAGAGGCATGGGCCGCCGCCGACCGGCTGATCTCCAAGCTTGACGACGAGACGATCCGCGAAGCGCAGGAGCAATTTGTCAATCAATCCGACTCCGTCGGTCAGAAGCGCATGGCGGCTCTTCATGGTGGCCGCCGCGACAGACTGGAGGTTTCGCCGAACCTCTGGGCGGGCGTAGGCCTCGTGCGCGCCGGTGCAGGCACGGCGTTGGTCGGGTCGCCCAAGACAGTGGCTGCGCGGCTGCGCGAATATCAGGACATCGGCATCGAAACGGTGATTGGTTCGGGCTACCCGCATCTGGAAGAGGCCTATCGCGTCGCGGAACTGCTGTTCCCCGAACTTGGGCTAACGCGCGATCAGCAGAGAGCCGGCTTCCGCAACGAATTCGGGGCAAAGCAGATCTTCGCCGGCGGCAGCCATGGCGGCAATCTGAAAGTCGTTTCCGGCTCTTAACGCGATCCTTCCAGGGAGATCCCAATGTCGGCATTCGATACATCTTTCGTACGCGCCGGCGCGGAGAGCCGGGTTCGCCCGGTCAAGTCGGCGAGGCCAGTCGTCTCCCCGGAGCGGTTTCTGCCCTTTCTGCTGCCTCTTGTCGTTATAGCGATCTGGCAGCTCGGATCATCGGTTGGGTGGATCTCCACACGCATCATGCCGTCGCCGGCCGCTGTTGTTGTCGCCTTCTGGCAGACGACGGTTTCCGGGCAGTTGCCACATAATATCCTGGTCAGCGCCGGCCGGGCTTTCGCGGGACTGCTCGTTGGCGGCTCGGTCGGCTTCCTGCTCGGCATTGCTAACGGCGTGTCGCGGCTGTCGGAGCAACTGACCGATACGACGCTGCAGATGCTGCGCACCATTCCGCATCTGGCGATGGTGCCGCTGGTCATCCTCTGGTTCGGGATAGGTGAGGAATCGAAGCTGTTCCTGACGGCGCTCGGCGTGCTCTTCCCGATCTACCTCAACACCTATCATGGCGTTCGCAACGTCGACCGCGGATTGATCGAGATGGGCCGGGTCTACGGCATGAGTGGCTGGACCCTGTTCAAGAAGGTGATCTTCCCCGGCGCTTTGCCGTCTATCCTTGTCGGTCTGCGCTTCGCGCTCGGCATCATGTGGCTAACGCTTATCGTGGCGGAATCGATCGCTGCGTCGTCGGGCATCGGCTACATGGCCAACAATGCCCGTGAGTTCGGCATGACCGATGTCGTGGTGCTGACGCTGGTCATCTATGCCGTGCTCGGCAAGCTCGCCGACGTCGTTGCCCGGACGCTGGAGCGCAGGGCGTTGCGCTGGAACCCGGCCTATCAGAACTGAGGAGCATCCCATGACCGCTGTCGCGTATCTGGCCCCCTCCGAAGACATTCGACAGGAGACGGGTGCGGCTGCCATCCGCATCAAGGGCCTGGAAAAGAGCTTCGGCAACAATCGCGTGCTGCGGGGCATCGATCTCGATATTCCCGCCGGCCAGTTCGTTGCCATCATCGGCAAAAGCGGTTGCGGCAAGAGCACGTTGTTGCGCATCCTAATGGGGCTGGATGAGCCCACGGCGGGCCATCTGCGTTTCGCGGCCGCTAACGAAAGTGAAGCGGCGCCGAATGCCCGCATCGTCTTTCAGGAGCCGCGGTTGCTGCCCTGGCTTTCTGTCGCCGACAATGTCGCCGTCGGTCTCGGCGAGGGTGTTCCGCAGCAAGTTGTGCGGTCCGAGACTGCGGCTGTGCTTTCTGAGGTGCAACTGGCGGAAAAGGCTGGCGAATGGCCGTCACGGCTCTCCGGCGGCCAGCGGCAGCGCGTGGCGCTCGCCCGTGCGCTGGTCAGCAAACCGGGCGTCCTGGCGCTGGACGAACCGCTTGGCGCATTGGATGCACTGACCCGCATCAGTATGCAGGAGCTGTTGAACCGCGTCTGGCGGGAACTCGGTTTCACTGCCGTGCTCGTCACCCATGATGTCAGCGAAGCCGTGCATCTGGCGGATCGCGTCGTGGTCCTGGATGAGGGGCGGATCGTGCTCGATCTCGCCGTTCCCTATCCGCATCCTCGCCGCCACGGCAATCCGGCGCTGGCCGAACTCGAAGGTCAGTTGCTGGCGGCGATTCTCGGTGATGCGAGAGCCAACTAGTTCGGCCTGGTCTCATTGCCCTCAACATAGAGCCGCAGATTGTCGAAGCCTATTTCCGTGCCCATCAGCCGTGAGCCATTGTCGCCATAGCCGTCGAGGAAAACCACCTGTTCGGTAAAGAGCATCGCCGTGCCTGTTGGCTCCGATGCGAAGGTGACGGTGGCCAACGACACCGAGATGCGCTCGTCGCCGAGTGCCATATCGAAGGCGTAGATGATGCGTTCGTTCGGCACGATGTCGATGTAGCGGGCCTGATAGGCGTGTATCACGCCATCCGTCGAGGCGACGCGGTTGCTCTCGCTGCCGCCGGGACGAAAGTCGAGCTGAAAGTCCAGCGGCGTCCAATCGCCGTGGCAGGCGAACCACTGGCGTTTGTTCTCGGCTACTGCCCAGGCGCCGAAGACGCGCGGCAATGGCGCCTTGAAATGGCGCTCTATGGTGAGTGTCGTGTGTTCCGTCGATCTCTCAGTCATTTCACCGTTGTCTCCTCGGAATTGTCGGCCAGAAACTGGTCCAGCCGGTCGAAGGTGCTGTTCCAGCCGGCTTTGCGTTCGGCAATCCAGCGCTCGAGCGATGCCAGCGCTTCCTTCCGCAGATGATAGGTTCGCACCCGTCCGGCCTTTTCCGAAAGCACCAGACCGCTGGTCTCCAGGACATGTAGATGTTTCATCACGGTCGGCAGTGCCATGGCGAGCGGCTGTGCCAATTCCGTCACCGAGGCGGGGCCGTGCCCGAGGCGGTCGATCATGCCGCGTCGGCTGTGATCCGACAAAGCCTGGAACATCCGGTCGAGTGCCAAGGGTTCCTCAAGCATGCGGGCGTTCCGGCCGGAACTGGGTGGGCAGCTTTTCATGATAGGGGTAGAGATGGAAGTAGGGCATCGCCTCCTTGAGCACACGGGCGAAGGACGGACGAGCGAGCAGTCGCTGGTAATATTGCTTCAGCCGGACGTGCTGTTCGCCGAAAGGGACCAGTGTTTCGGCGTAGAACAGTGCCGGAGCTGCGGCGCAATCCGCCATCGTCAGCGCGTCGCCGGCGATCCAGAGTTTTTCGCCTAGCTGTTGCTCGATCATGCCGTAGGCAGTGCACAACAGCGACTGCGCCTGCGCGACGCTTTGAGGATCATGCGCGCCTTCGGGGCGAAGTTTGTCGGCAACGATCGCCTGCATCGGTTCCTGAACATAGAGATCGAAGAAGCGATCCCAGAGGCGGACGCATAGCGCATCCGTTGGATCGAGCGGCAACAGAGGCGTCAGGCCGGGATAATGTCGGTCGAGATATTCGATGATGATGCTGGTTTCCGGAACCGTGCTGTCGAGCGCCTCGTCGCGCAGGACAGGGAACTTGCCAATTGGCCAGAGGCGCAGCAGCGATGCGCGCGACACTTCGTTGCCGAGATCGATGACGCGACTTTCGAACGGTGTGCCGTTCTCATAAAGCGCGATCAGGACCTTGTGACAGAAGGAGGCAAGGGGGTGCTGAAAGAGAATAAGGGACATGCAAAGACCTTTCCCATAACGAGGCTTCGTGCTGAAACTTACCTAAATGGCTAAGTAACAGATCCGAGGCAATCGAGCAAGGAATAGTTACCCAATTGGATAACTATTTTGGATATCCTGCATGGGGAGTCTTATTCCGCGACGAGACGCGCGATGACGAGGTGGCCCGGTGTCGGTTGGCCGTCTTCCATACGAACATTAATGTCGGTGATTTCGATCAGCTCAAAACCGGTCGCGGTCAACCGCTCGCGCACATAGCTTTCCGCATGGGCGAAACGCTGGTGTGGACCGACCATATAGGGACGGCCGGCGAGGGCAGTGTCGGGTAGGGTTTCCGAGGAGAAGACGAAGAGGCCGCCTGGTGTCATGTTTTCGGCAGCGCCGAAGAACAACGGCTCCAATGCGCCGAGATAAGGCAGGACGTCGGTGGCGGTGATCAGGTCGAATGGCTCTTCGTCATTGTCGTCGAGGAAATCCTCGACTTCGGCAACGAACAGCGTTTCATAGATGTCCTTCTCATGGGCGGCTTCGACCATGTTTTCCGAAATGTCGATGCCCGTAATATCCTCGACGATGTCACGCAGCGTGCCGCCCGTCAGGCCCGTGCCGCAGCCGAGATCGAGCATGCGCTTGAAGGGGCCGAGGCCGAGTGCCTGCAGCCGCTGACGCACGAGAACCGGAACGTGATAGCCGAGCTGTTCGACGAGCACGTCCTCGAAAACTTCGGCATGCTGATCGAACAGGGTCTCGACATAGGCGTCCGGCGCCTTTACCGGCGTTTCACCGCGGCCCATCGAGGCGATGCGTACCGCTGCACCGCCATGGTCGTCGGGATCGATCGCCAGCACATCCTCATAGGCCTTGACCGCAGCGTCGATATCGCCGGCTCTTTCGAGCGCAAGGGCGCGGTTGTAGGCTTCCGCCAGCGCGTCTTCGTCGATCTTTTTCTTCGCCATGAGTGACCAGCCTTTCCATTCGTCAAGCAGGCCTTAAGGCGCTTGAATGGCTTTTGCAATGGTTGCGTTGAAGGAGCAAAATATTCGTCTGCAGCAGCGGCTGGCCATAGGGCCGTTGCGCGAAAGAAGAAAAAGGGAGGAAGAAACGATGGCCACCGAGCTCACCACGTCTCACCTCATGGATAGCGCCACGGATCGCAAACGGCCGCCGCTACCTACGACGGCAGGGGAAATCACCAACACGTTGAACCATTATTACCGCGGCGAGCTCGCGCGGATGACGAGTTGGCGCGACCGTATCGACCGGACGTCAAACTGGGCGATCACGGTCGTTGCGGCGCTGCTCTCCGTATCGCTGTCGACGCCGACGTCGCATCATGGCGTATTGCTGTTCGGCATGATGCTGATCACATTGCTGCTGATGATCGAGGCGCGGCGGTATCGCTTCTTCGATGTCTACCGGGCGCGGGTGCGGCAACTGGAGCGCAGCTATTTTGCGCAGATCCTGGCGCCCGAAGCCGAGCTCAATCCCGATTGGGCGCTGTCGATTGCCAAGAGCCTGCGTGCACCGCGGTTTCTGCTCAGCTATTTCGAGGCGATGCAGAGGCGGCTGCGGCGGAATTATTGCTGGATGTATGTGATCCTGCTGCTGGCGTGGATCTTGAAGATCTCGACGCCAAAGCTGCAAACAGAAGGCGCCCCGCAAGAGCTGGCGCATTCGTGGAGCTATATCGCCGACAATGCCGCGCTCGGACCGATCCCCGGCTGGCCGGTAATCACGGTCGTCGTTGTGTTCTACGCCGTCGTTCTCTATGGCGCGCTGCGCCGCGGGCCGGACGACGGCGATTTTACCCATGGCGAAGCGCATGTCTGATCGTTTGATAGAGCCAGACTAGTGCAGGATGAACTCTCCCTTCACCGCCCGCCATTCGGTCGCCGAAATCAGCCGGCGGTGGACATAACGCACCGAATGTAGCGGTCCGTCCAGCTTCTCCTGCCAGAATTTCAGGAAGCCGCGCATCTCTGGAAAATTCGGGGCGAGATCATAGTCCTGCCAGATATAGGTCTGCAGAAATTGCGGATGATCGGGCAGGCGGTAGAGTATCTGCGCCGTGGTCAACCCATAGCCCTGCAACTGCTTTTGCATGTCGTTGTGCATGAGGTCTCTCTTTCTGTTCCCATTGTTTTTCGTGACTCTGATGTCACAAAAAATGGAAACACCTCATGTTAAACCCAAGCTTTGCAAAAGTGTTGCGAAAAATAATTTTCGCTACGAAAATCAATGTGATAGCAGCGTTGTGGGATGAGTGCTGCCAAGGCCGCGGACGGCGTAACGAGCCGCCGGCCGCGGCAAGGTCAACGCTTCAGATGGCGCGTCAGATAGGCTTCTATGCGCGCCCAACCGTTGCGCATAAGCTCGACGATGGAAAGATAGAAAATCGCCGCCCAGAGATAGGTCTGGTAGTCGTAGGTTTGCGAGAAGGCATAGCGCGTCTCGCCCATCAGATCGTAGACGGTGATGATCGAGACCGTCGCCGAACTCTTGATCAGGAGAATGATCTCGTTGCCGTAAGGGCGCAACGCCACGATCAACGCCTGCGGCAAGATGACCTTGTAGAAGGTGACGAGCTTATGAAGGCCGAGCGACGCGGCAGCCTCGCTTTGGCCGTGATGGACGCTCTGGATGGCGCCGCGAACAATCTCGGTCTGATAGGCTGCCGTGTTCAGTGTCATGGCAAACAGACCGCAATTGAAGGGATCGCGGAAGAACCACCAGAGGCCGATACTGTCAATGAAGCCGCGCGCCTGCGGAAAGCCGTAATAGACCATGAAGATCTGCGCCAGCAGCGGCGTGCCGCGGAAGAGATAGACATAGCAATAGGTCAGGCCGTTCAAAATTCTGTTCTTCGACATTCTGGCGAAGGCGAGCGGAACAGAGAGTATTACGCCGAGAATGAAGGAAAGTCCGACCAGCTTCACCGTGATCCAGAGGCCGTGCAGAAAACGCGGGCCGAACTTAAAGAATTTCGCGTTGTCCCAATTGGTGATCATCATCGCGATGAGCGCGATGCCAAGCAGAGCCCAGAGGGCCAGGAAGAAATAACCGGCAATGCGGGCCTTGGAGAAGCGCTTCATCGTCTCCGGTGGCGCCGGCTGCGCCGGGATCAATGCTTCAGCGTAGCTCATCGGCGAAACTCCGCGCGTTTGGCCCAGCGATCAAGGTAAAACAAGCCAGCCGAGGAGATGACGGCGAGCGTCAGATAGAGGGCGCAGGCAACCAGATAGAAGAAGAATGGTTCCTTGGTCGCGCGTACGGCAAGGCCCGTCTGACGGATGATATCAGCAAGCCCGATGACGGAAACGTAGGACGTGTCCTTCAGCAGGTTCATCCAGAGGTTCCCGAGATTGGGGAGAGAAATTCGGATCAACTGCGGCAGGATGATGAGGCGCATGGTGCGGGCGCGATGAAAGCCAAGAGCATCACCCGCTTCATACTGCCCCTTGGGAATCGCTCTGAAGGCTGACAGCAAAACTTCCGAGCAATAGGCGGAAAAAACGATCGAAAGGGCGATCATGCCTGCGGCGAAGGCATTGATCTCGACCTGACCCGTGTAGCCCACGTAGGCAAGGGCCGTCTGCAGCAGGATCTGTATGCCGTAATAGATGATGAATAGGGTCAGGAGCTCCGGCAGGCCGCGAAAGATGGTGGTGAATACGCCGGCTGCGAGCCGCAGCGGCTTCTCCTCGGATTGTTGTGCCAGCGCCACGAGGAAGCCGATGACCAAGCCGAGCGGCAATGTCAGGACGGCCACTGTTATTGTAATTTTGAGGCCGCCGGCAATCTCATCGCCCCAGCCGGTATCGCCGCAGGCAATAACGGTGTTCTGACCGAATAGGGTGAAGAGCCCGACCGGGCCGCACAGTGGATCGAAGACGTTATTCACCCAGGCCCACAAGGAACCAAACGCGGAAAACAATCCGCCCATACCGCAATTCCCCCAGCGGCTTTTGCCGCGTTTCTCTTATATAGTCGTTGTCAAACATAAACGGCGGAAGAGCAAGCTTCCGCCGTCGTCTTTTCCCAAGGAATCGACGGCGATCACTCGCCGTAGACGTCGAAGTCGAAGTACTTGTCCTGGATCTTCTTGTAGGTGCCGTCGGCGCGGATGGCAGCGATAGCGGCGTTGAACTTGTCCTTGAGCGCGGTGTCACCCTTGCGAAGGCCGATGCCGGCGCCGACGCCATTGATTTCCGGATCGATCTTCAGCGTGCCGAGCATCTTGCAGCAGTTGCCGGCATCCGATTTGACCCACTCGGAGAGAACCACGACGTCGTCGATGACGGCGTCGATACGGCCGTTGGCGAGGTCGAGCTTGTATTCGTCTGGCGACGGGTAGAGCTTCAGCTCGGCGTCCTTCAGATGCGCGCTGGCGTAGTTGGCATGCGTGGTCGAGGACTGCGCGCCGATGGTCTTGCCCTTCAGGGCCTCATCGGTTGCTTCGGCCACGGTCGAATCCTTCGGCACGGCGATGGCCGGCGGAGTGTTGTAGTATTTGTTGGTGAAGTCGATGGTCTTTTCACGCTCTGGCGTGATCGACATGGACGAGACGATGGCGTCGAACTTCTTGGCTTGCAGGGCCGGAATGATGCCATCGAAATCCTGGTTCACGAAGGTACATTTGACCTTCATCTGATCGCAAAGCGCATTGGCGATATCGATGTCGAAGCCGACGAATTTGCCGGCGGCGTCGAGCGATTCGAACGGCGGGTAGGTGGCGTCGGTACCGATGACGATCGAGTCGCCGTCAGCGAGCGCGGCGCCAGCGAAGAGCGACATCGCGGCGAGCGACGCGGCAGCAAAAAGACGAGTAGAGATGCGCATTTTGATCCTCTCTGTTGGCGGCCGGCAGCTCTTTTTCTTCATTGGCGGCCGGCCAGAATGGAGCGGGTGAGTAGCCCGCCTCCGTCAGATAATCGTACTTTTTTCCCGTAAATTGCAACTGGAATTACGAAGCCGTTTTGCCTTGCACACAGGGCCCAAAGCGCTTGCACCATCCCGCAAAGCTGAATGGCAGCCTTCCAGCGCGTTCAGGTGGGGTTAATTCAGTGTGTCTAATTCTATTGGAGGATATCACCAATTGCCGCGATTCAGCCCCAAGGGCACCGAAAATCGGCCGGGATCATGCGGCATCAGCTCCACGGGCTGAGATCCGTAACTTGGCGGATAACGATAAGAAAAGGAGATCCCACATATGGGAAAGCGATCCAGACTATTTGCCAGCGCTGCATTTCCGCTGCTGTCCTTATCACTGGCATTTGAGCCCGCGGCCGCCACAGCGCTGCGCGAGCAGGCCATCGCACCGTTGAGCAGCGATGCCGCCAGATCGGTCGCCACCGACGGCAATGCGAGTTTCGAAGTTGCCCAGGAACAGGCTCCGGACGGGCAGTCCGAAGAGGAGTTGCGAAAGCGCAAGAAGCAGGGCGGCGCAGAGCAGGGCGAGCCGCAAGGCCAGAAGCACGAGGCCGCTCCCGCACAGCAGGGCGGAGCCGAACCGCAGCACAAGATGAAGGAAGCCCAGCCCCAAGGGCAGCCTGCGGCAGAGCCCGAACAGCAGAAGCCTCACCAGCAGCAACAGGAAGCCCAGCAGCCCAAGGCCGTCGAGCCACA
The DNA here is from genome assembly GCF_014193655.1 of Rhizobium sp. BK313. Lineage (GTDB taxonomy): Bacteria > Pseudomonadota > Alphaproteobacteria > Rhizobiales > Rhizobiaceae > Rhizobium. Next base: position 1,197,303 of record NZ_JACHZQ010000001.1, read on the forward strand.
GGCGACGCCGGAAACGCAACAGCAGGGTCAGCCCGAACAGAAGAAGCACAAGCAGAATGCTGAGCAACAGCCAGCGGCGCAGCCGGAGATAACACCGCAGACGAAGGCCGTTCAGCAACAGCTTGCCCCTGAAACGCAACAGCAGGGCCAACCCGAGCAGAAGAAGCACCAGAAGCCGCAAGGTCAATCGGCCGAACCGGCGCAGCAGCCGGCGGAACAGCAGGCCGCGCCAGCTCAACAACCGGCGCCCGCCGCGCAGCAGTCTCAGAGCCAGCAGGCTCAGCCGGAGACTCAAACCCAACCCGAGCAGAAGAAGCATCAGAAGAAGCAGGGGCAATCGGCAGCACCGGCCGAACAGCAGGCAGCCCCAGCTCAACAACCGGCGCCTACTACCCAGCAGGCCCAGCCGGAGATCCAGGTTCAGCCTGGAAATCAGGTCGAGCCCGGCAAACAGCAAGGACAGAAACCGGGTCATGGCAAGCTGCCGCAGAATGAGCAGCAGACCGGGCAACAGCCTGCGGCCAATCCCGAACAGCAGCCGGTTCAGAAGAGCCAGGGACAGCAGGCTCAGCCACAGAACCAGGCTGCTCCGCAGACCGGCAAACAACAACAGCCGAATGTCGAAACCGGTGCTCCCGCGCAGGGCAACGCCGTGCCGGCGCCTGCCAATGGTGCCGTGCAGCAGGGTGCCCAGACGGCCGCCCCCGCCAGTGGCGGGCAGGTCTCGCCACAAGAATTGGAGCGCCGAAAGAAGATCGCCGAAAATCCCGCGGCCAGCAACGAGACCGTCATTCTGCCGGTACAGAACGGCGCTGCAGTGCTGGACAGCGACAAGGATGCAGCTCGACGCGGCCATCGTCAGGGTGGCCAAGGGGCCGGCGGTCAGGGCGGCCAGACCGGGCAGGGGCAGAACGTTCAGGTGCAACAGCAGCCGGTCTATAGCAAGCCACCGACATCCGATGCCGATGCGCAGCGCGCAGCCGGCGGCCAGCAGCAACAGCCTGTGAGGATCGAAGCCATAACCAGCGAGCAGGGGCGACGGCTTGACCGCCGGCCGGATTTCGTGTCGCCGGAAGGCATCACGGTCCAGCCGAACGGCAACCAAGGCAATCGCGTCATCCTGAATGTCGACAACAACTTCGTCGTCCGTCATGACGATAGCGAGCGTTTCGTCCGCGACGGCGAGCGTCCAGTCTACGAGCAGCTTCCCCGCGACCGTTACCGTGAAACGATCGACCGGCCTGATGGCGATCGCATTATCACCGTGCGCAACCGCTACGGCGACGTCATCCAGCGCTCGCGCATCGATGCGCGCGGCCGTGAATATGTGCTGTTCTATTCGCCGGAATTGGAGGATCAGCCGGATCACGACGACTATTTCCGCGATCCCGGCGACGAGTTGCCGCCGATGCGCCTGCGCATTCCGCTGAACCAGTACATCATCGATACCGGCACGGATCGTCAGGCGGACTATTACGACTTCCTGCGCGAACCGCCGGTCGAGCCGGTGGAGCGGGTCTATTCGCTGAACGAGGTGCGTTATTCCGCCCGCATCCGCGACAAGGTGCGGCGTATCGATCTCGATACGATCACCTTTGCGACGGGTAGCGCGGAAATCCCGATGTCGCAGGCGAGCACGCTGCGCGGCGTTGCCGATGCCATGAGCCAGATCGTCAAAAAGGATCCGACCGAGACTTTCCTGATCGAAGGCCATACAGACGCGGTCGGCTCTCCGGAAAGCAACCTGGTCCTTTCCGATCAGCGAGCCGAATCCGTCGCCAACGTCCTCAGCGATGTCTATGGTATTCCGCCGGAAAACGTAGTGACCCAGGGCTACGGCGAGCAATATCTCAAGGTGAATACGCAGGGGCCCGAGCAGGAAAACCGTCGCGTTACCATCCGCCGTGTCACGGCATTGGTGCGCCCGGTCGCTTCGACACAGTAAGCTTTTCCTGTCTCAAACGCGTGAGGCCGTCGGGAAACCGGCGGCCTTTGTCATTTGGTTGGTTTGCCAAGTCCAACCGTTGTGGCGATGAAATCGGCGATCGCCAAGGTGTCATCGAGATCGAAGACAGTCAGCGCGCCGGAATCCTCCACCGGATGGTCCGTGGCAATGGCGACGATATGCGGGTCCTGCGGCGCCAAGGGCGCACGGTTGGCGGCCTCCAGGCGACGGGCTTCGATCTTGGGGATCGGCTCGCGCTTGTAGCCTTCGATCAGGATGAGATCACACGGGGCGAGCCGCGCCAGGATTTCCTCGAAGCTCGGTTCCGGCTCGCCGCGCAGCTCGTGCATGATGGCGTAGCGCGTGCCGGAGACGATGGTGACTTCATGCGCTCCGGCTTCGCGATGGCGAAAGCTGTCGGCGCCGACCTTGTCGATGTCGAAATCATGGTGAGCATGCTTGATGGTCGAAATCTTGTAGCCGCGGCGGGTGAATTCGGTGACGAGCCGCACCGCAAGCCCGGTCTTGCCGGAATTCTTCCAACCGGCGATGCCGAAGATTTTGGGTCGGTTCGTTGTCATTGTGGCTGCTCCAATGCCGCGAGCCATGTCTCTGCAGCGATCAGGTCGTCTGGCGTATTGATGTTGAAGAAGGGATCGAGGGGGCCGATCGGGGTTTGGATCATCGCAAAATCGACCGTTCGGACAGTATGGCGTGCGAGAAAATCCCTGACGCGCCGCTTATCATCCCTGAGAATCCAGGTCTCGAGATCGTCGGCGATGGAGACGGGCCAGAGGCCGAATACCGGATGATCGCGGCCCAGCGATGAGGCAATCGCCATTTCGTCTCGGCTTACGATCGCTTGAGCCAGCAGAGCCACGAGATTGCTGGGGAAAAATGGGCTATCGATCGGCACGGTAGCGATATGGGATGCATGCGGGTGCTTCACCAGCGCATCGTGCATGGCGGCGAGCACGCCGGCAAGCGGGCCGAGCTTGCCGGGGATGATGTCGGGAACCAGTGGCAACCCCGCCGTATCCGGCCAGTCGGCATCTGCATTCAGCGCGACCGGCATTCTCTGCTGCTGTCCGATGCGAGCTGCAATACGCGTCAGAAGTCTTTCGCCGCCGAGAAGGGCAAAGGCTTTGTTCGCGCCCATGCGGCTGGAACGGCCGCCGGCGAGCAGATAGGGCGGGACATCGTCGGGATCGGTGATGAAGCCGGGCATGCTGGCGACCTCAGGCGGGCACACGCGGCTCTGATTCCTGGGCGACACGCTCGGCCGCTTGCCGTTTGCTCTCCCGATAGAATGTATAGAGACCGGAGGCGATGACAATGGCGGAGCCGATCATGGTCCAGGCATCCGGCGTCTCCCCGAAGAACAGCAGGCCGAGCAAAGCGGACCAGATGAGGCTTAGATAGCGAAACGGTGCAACGAAGGAGATTTCGCCCGTGCGCATCGCCTGGATTACCGATTGATAGCCGACCAGCACCAGGATCGATGCGAGCAGGATGTGTGAGAACGAGGTGAAACTGATCGGCTGCCAGCCGCCGAGCGGGGCGATCGACAGGGCGCCAAAGATGGAAATCGAGATCGCGGTACATACCGTCACCATCAATGACGGCACATCCTTGCTGACGCAGCGCGTCGCCAGATCGCGGGCGGCGGTGGCGAACATGCTGGCGACGACGAGCAGGGCGGCTGTGGTGAAACCATCGGGACCAGGGCGGATGATGATGAGTACGCCGACGAAGCCGACGATGATCGCCGTCCAGCGCCGCCAGCCGACCGGCTCCTTCAAAAACAGGGCCGCCCCGAGCGTAACGGCAAGCGGCAATGCCTGAAGAATGGCAGAGGCGTTGGCGATCGGCATCATGCCGAGCGCGGTGATGTAAGTCGCTGCCGCGATCGCTTCGCAGATGACCCGCAGCGCGATCATCGGCTGCAGAATGACTTTCCAAGAGCGCAAGGCGCCCATGTTCCAGGCGAGCAGATAGACGAAGATGCTGGTAAAGAGCCCGCGGAGAAACATGATCTCGCCGGCGTTCATGGCGACGATTACCGATTTGGATAGTGCGTCGCTGCAGGAGAAACCGGCCATTGCTGCGGCCATGTAGAGCGCACCCTGCGTATTCTTCGTCCGCGGCATGAAGCGATTCCCTAGATATATCAGCTCGATCTACTGCGGTTTTCCACAAATTGGAATCGTTCGCGGTGTAATGGCGGTCAAATTCGATTGTGCGTTGCAACGAAAGTGTGAGCTGACGACGCGAATAATCGCGCTGAAATCGCAAAATGGGACTGGATTGCAGGTTTTTCGTCGATGGTACAACCTTTTACATCCACGATTAATCCTTATTCAATCTTATTTCCCGAGGCTCGCCTCAGTTTTGCATGAGGCAGAAGCATTTACCGCAGCGCAGCAGGAATGACGGTCCCGCCTTCGCCGGATACCAACCAATTTGATTGGGGCGTGGCATGTTCTTCATTGATCGTCTTCTGCAAAGTCGCCGGATCGTGACCAAGGTTCTTATCTTCGTCATACCGCTGGTGGTGCTGATCGCCGGTGTCGGTCTGGTCGGTTATCATACGGCGAATATCCTCAACGGCCATATGACGGTGACGCGGGCGACGATCGAAAACATCAGTGATTTCGAGAATTTGCAGGCTGCTTTGCAGGAGTTCACCACGTCGCCGTCCGATGACACGCGCAAAGCGCTGGCGGACAAGATCGATGCGCAGGCAGCCGGCGTCCAGCGGCTGAGCGGTCTGCTCAGTGACGATCAGCGCGCCAAGATCGCCGCCGTCAGCGATCTAGCCGGCAAGATGCGTGGCCAGACGACCACCCTCTGGAATATCAAGCAGAAGCAAGACAGCGATGTCGACGCGATCCAGAAGGCGGTATTGGGCATCGAAGCCGGCGGGAAGGCTGCGGGCAAGCAGATCGACATCATCCGCAAGGATTTCAGCGACAAGGAAACCTTCGCCAAGGAACTGCTCTACGACGCCGCCGCGTATAAGGGCCTGTCGGAGAAGATGAGCAACCTGCGCATCCAGGTGCAGATGGCCGCCGATTCCGATGAGGAAATCTCCGATGCGCGGACCTACACCGATGCCATTCTGAAGCAGGTCGCCACGTCGCAAGCCCTGGTCTCCAAGCGGGGCGCCGGGCTGGTCAACAGCGCGGCGGAGGCGGCCAACAAGCTCGACGCAGTCCTGAAGGGCAGCGGCACCTCCGACCAGAAGGTCGAGGCCATGGGGCCGATCCTGCAGAGCTTCGTGAAGATCGAAGGAGACATGACCCTGCAATCGGCCAAGAACAGCGATACTGCTGCCGACCGCTTCGTCAGCCTCGACAAGATCATCGACGGCCAGAAGGAGCTGCTGGATCACGTCGATGAAGCGCTTGGCATCATCGATCGCCTGACGCTGCATGCGGCACGTATGGAGAATGTCCGTGACGCCGCCTCGCGCGATGCCGTCATCACGGATTTGAAGGACCTGCAGGACGTCAGCGCAAAGATTTCGGCGCTCGGCAAGACCAATGCCACCATGCGCGACTTTGCCGCCCACACTCAGCCTCTGGTCGATGGCCTGACCAAGGGTTCGGCGGATCTGCTGCAGACTGCGGCCGATTGGAAAAAGACACGTGTCGATTCCAACGGCCTGCTGGCGGACGCCATGACGTCGCTGCGCAGCTTCGTTGCCCAGGCGCAGGAGATCGGCAAGGAAGACAGTGAGCGTTCCGCCAATGTCTCCGTCATTGCCATGATCCTCGGCACGCTGCTTGCCATCGTCGGCGGCCTGATGTTGGTGGAGACGCTGCGTGGCCCGCTGAAGCGGGTTACCGAGATCATGACGCGGCTTGCAAGCGGTGATCTGGAAGTGGCGATCGACGGCCGCAATCGCGGCGACGAGATCGGCGACATGGTGCGCTCCGTCACCGTCTTCCGTGATGCTGCTCTGGAGAACGTCCGGCTGGAGCGGGAGGCCGAGAGTGCGCGCGCACTGTCGGCCGAAGAGGCCGCGCGGCGTGCCGCCGACCGCGCCCGTATCGAAGCCGAGCAGAAACAGGCGCTGAATGCACTCGCCGACGTTCTCGCCAAGCTTGCCGACGGCAATCTGGAAGAGGGCATGCGCGAAGACCTTTCCGCGGATTTCGTCGAGATGGCATTCACCTACAATCACGCTGTCGAAGCCTTGCGCGAGACCCTGACGGATGTCCGCCACACGGCCGAGGAGATCAAGGGCGGTACCGGCAATCTCGCCACTTCTGCCGACGATCTCGCGCGCCGTACCGAACAGCAAGCCGCAGCTCTCGAGGAGAGCTCACGGGCTCTGCATCGCCTTAGCGATGTCGTGCGTTCCACCGCCGATCGCGCCAAGCAGACCGCCGCCTCGGTCAACGAGACCCAGTCCTATGCGACCCAATCCGGCGAAGTCGTGGCCAAGGCCGTCGGCGCCATGAGCGAGATCAACCGCTCGTCGGAAAAGATCGCCACCATCATCGGCGTGATCGACGAAATCGCCTTCCAGACCAACTTGCTGGCGTTGAATGCCGGCGTCGAAGCGGCCCGCGCCGGCGAGGCCGGTCGTGGTTTTGCCGTCGTTGCACAGGAGGTGCGCGAACTGGCGCAGCGCTGCGCCAATGCAGCGAAGGAGATCAAGGGTCTGATTTCGGCAAGTTCCGCGCAGGTACAGAACGGGGTCTATCTGGTCGAGCAGACAGGTGCTGCGCTGACCGAAATCATCGGGCACGTGACTGGCGTCCAGAAGCTTGTGGCCGATATCTCCGCCGCAACGGCCGAGCAATCGACCGGCATCGAAGAGGTGACGCGTGCGGTCGGCGAAGTCGAACTGATCACGCAAAGGAACGCTGCGATGGTCGAAGAAAACAATGCCGAGATTCATGGCCTACGCCAACGCGTCGACACGCTCTCCGACAAGATCGACCGTTTCCGCACGGGTGATGGTGATGAGACATACCAAGGCTACGACAACGGCATGGACCGATATCGCGCCGCCTAAAGTAATATTTTAAGTAAATGTTTTAAACGTTTAAAAATGCCGGACTTATTGTCCGGCATTTCTATTTTTTGACACCTCAAGTCAGCCGCTCCATATGGAGGGCGACTATGCGTCAGCCAGTCGGTTAGCGGTTATTTTATCGATTGTGGTCTGAAGCGGACCGTCGTCTTCGGTCGCCCGAAGTGGCAAATCTTCTCGCCTGTCGAGTTCAGATCAGTCTATCGATCAAAATAGAGCGTTTCCCCATCGGCGGGATCAGCAACCGGGAAGGATCGAGCCCCTCGGCTTCGGCGGCTTCCCGAAGGCCGTGCCTGCCAACAGTCGCGTGATCCAGCGCTTCCATGTGGGTTGCGACGATGACGGATTGCGGCGCGAGGCGGCTAACTGCAATCGTCTGCTCCGCATCCATAACGATAAGGTCGCCATCCCAACGGGCGCCGCAGGAATGCGTGACAATGATTTCGGGTGAGGTCTGTTGAATGGTCTTGGCAACCGGAGGATAGAGCACCGTATCGCCGGCCCAATACACGCGCGGTTCGCCGGCTGCCTCCAGCGTGAGGCCGATAACCGGGCCCATCTTCTCAACAACCGGCCCGACGCCGTGGCTACCCTGTCGCGGCGTTATGGTTATACCTTGCCAGACGGTCGTTGCGAGCAACGGCGCTACATTCGTGAAGCCGGCCTCGCGGATATTCTGTTCGTCGCCGGGTTGGCAGAGGATCGGCAGGGATTTCGGCAATTGCTGCTTGGCTACCGAATCGAAATGATCCGTATGCAGATGCGATACGATCACCAGTTCGACGCCTTCGATAATATCGTCGACGGAGCCGGGTAGTTCCACCATCGGGTTGAGCGAACGTCCGGTAAAGGACGGCAGGCTGTGGCGTGGCGCGAAATAGGGATCGATCAGCAATACGTGACCGCCATAGTTGATCTTCAGCGTCGCGTTGCGAATGAGCTTGATGTGCATCTGGATTTTTCCGACGTTATCAGCCGCCCGTCACGCTCATATGGCGGGCGACGGCCGGTCTGTTATGGGTGCGGTCGATAATGAAATCGTGACCCTTCGGCTTGCGGGTGATGGCCTCATCGATGGCGGCGTAGACAAGGGCGTCGTCTTCGGTCGCGCGCAGGGCCGTGCGAAGGTCGGCGGCGTCGTTTTGGCCGAGGCACATATAGAGCGTGCCGGTGCAGGTCAGACGCACGCGGTTACAGCTCTCGCAGAAATTATGGGTCAACGGCGTGATGAAGCCGAGACGGCCGCCGGTTTCGGCGACTTCGACGTAACGGGCCGGGCCGCCGGTCTTGTAAGGAATATCGGTCAGCGTGAATTGCCGTTCGAGATCGGCGCGCAATTTGGAGAGCGGCAGGTATCGATCGGTGCGGTCTTCCTCGATCTCGCCCATCGGCATCGTCTCGATGACGGTCAGGTCCATACCGCGGCCGTGGGCGAAGCGCAGCAGCTCGGGCATCTCCGTCTCGTTGAAGTCCTTGAGCGCCACGGCATTGAGCTTAATTTTCAGGCCGGCCTTCTGCGCAGCGTCGATACCCTCCATCACCTTGGCGAAATCGCCCCAGCGGGTGATGGCGTGGAATTTATCGGGATCGAGGGTGTCGAGCGAAACGTTGATGCGGCGCACGCCGCAATCATAGAGTTCTTCGGCATAGCGCGAGAGCTGCGAGCCATTGGTGGTCAGCGTGAGCTCGTCGAGGTCGCCGTTTTGAACCTGCCTGCCGAGCTCGCGCACCAGAAACATGATGTTCTTGCGCACCAGCGGCTCGCCGCCGGTCAGCCGAATCTTGCGGACGCCCTTGGCAATGAAGGCGGAACAGAGCCGGTTCAGCTCTTCCAGAGTCAGCAGATCCTTCTTCGGCAGGAAGGTCATGTGTTCCGCCATACAATAGGTGCAGCGGAAATCGCAGCGATCGGTCACCGAAACGCGCAGATAAGTGACCGCCCGCCCGAAAGGGTCGATCATGGGTGACGCATCTGCCACCAGCGGCGATCCGTTGCCTATCGTACCGACAATGCTGTTCACGAAAACCTCCGTTGTCATGTTAATGTGTGCATAGGCGATTGTTGCGTCAAGGGAAATGCATTTCGAATGCACTTGCACGTGAACGAGTGGCGGCCTACTTCTCCGGATACGCATTGAAACGCATGGGAAAACCGATGAGCGACGTCTGGCCAACCGAATTGAGAGTGTCGAAGGACCGCCATCATCTGGTGGTGAGCTTCAATGACGGGGCGAGCTTCGATTTGTCGGCGGAAATGTTGCGCGTGCTGTCGCCATCAGCCGAGGTACAGGGGCATGGACCGGGGCAGAAGATCACGGTGCCGGGCAAACGCAATGTCGGGATAATGTCGATGACGCCGACCGGCAACTACGCCGTGCGCATCGGTTTTGACGACATGCACGATACCGGCATTTTCACCTGGGCCTATCTGCGTGAACTCGGCGAGAAAGGTCCAGAACTTTTCGCGGCCTATGAGGCCGAACTGAAGGAAAAGGGCTTGAGCCGCGAGGTGGCAGGCAAGCCGCACTAGCGCTATTGCAGCAAGGGGGGCAGGCATGACAGGCGGAGATACTGGAAGCTGGCTGCGTGCCAAAGGCAGCAAAAACGAAAGCAAGGTCTCTTTCGTCGAACTGTTTTTCGATCTGGTCTTCGTCTTCTCGATCTCACAGCTTTCGCATGCGCTCGGCGATCATTTCACGCCCCTCGGTGCCATTGAAGCCGGCATGCTGATTTTTGCGGTATGGTGGGTATGGGTATTTACCGCCTGGGTAACGAACTGGCTCGATCCCGACCGGATGCCGGTGCGCATCATGCTCTTCGTGCTGATGCTTGCCGGATTGGTTCTTTCGGCATCCATTCCGGATGCGTTTGCTGAGAAAGGCATTTTCTTCGCCGGCGCCTATGTGTTCATGCAAGTTGGGCGATCGCTGTTCACGGTCTATGCCCTCAGGGATGTCAGCCCCGCCAATCATCGCAATTTCGTCCGCATCACCTGCTGGCTGATGTTGTCTGGCGCCTTTTGGATTGCCGGCGCCGTGATGGAAGGTGAGACGCGGGTGGCGCTTTGGCTTGCGGCGCTGGCAATCGAATATGCCGCACCCGCTTTCGGCTTTGCCGTGCCTGGCCTGGGCAAGTCGACCGCGGCTGATTGGGATGTTTCCGGTGCTCATCTTGCCGAGCGTTGCGCACTCTTCATCATCATCTGCCTCGGCGAAGCAATCCTGCAGGCAGGCAAGACATTTGCCGAACAGCCGCTTTCACCGCTGATCGTCACGGTGTTCATTACCGTCTTCGTCAGCACCGTCGCTATGTGGTGGATCTATTTCCAGTTCGGCCACGAACGCGCCGCCCATCGCATCGAGCAGGACGAAACGCCCGGCAGCCTGGCGCGGCAGGCTTTCACTTATGCGCATATCCCGATTCTCGCCGGCATCATTCTCAGCGTCGTCGGCAATGAGTTCCTATTCTCTCATCCGCACGACCAAGCCGATATGCATGCGGGAGCGGCGATTCTCGGCGGCCCTGCGGTGTTCCTTATCGGCAATCTCTGGTTCAAAGGGACGACAACCGGCCGGCCGCCGCTGTCGCATCTCGTCGGCCTTGCGGGGCTCGCACTGCTGCTTCTTGCGCTCGCCGAGGTCGATGTCTACCAGCTCGGCATTCTCGCCACTGCCGTACTTGTCGTCGTGGCGATCTGGGAGTTTGCCTCACTGACACGCGCCGTGCCGTTGGCCCGACCGCCGAGCAATCACTAATCGTCGACTGCTTCCAGAGGCTCACGCTCTTCTTGCAGCAACAGGCTGACGATACGCTCCATGTGCGCCGTCATGATGTCGCATTCATCGAGCGGTGCGTCCGAAAGCATACGGTCGATAAGGTCGGTCTGGATGGCCATAGCCTCCTCGGTCACTCGCCGACCTTCTCCGGTCAGATAAAGCCGCAACACGCGCTTATCGTGCTTGTCGCCGCGGCGTTCGATCAGGCCGCGCTTTTCCATTTGCGGCAACAGCATGCTCATGTTGGAACGGCCGACCAGCAGCTTGCGGGCCAACTCCTGCTGCGAAATGCCCTCGAAGCGGAAGAGATTGACGAGAATGTCGAGATGCGGCGGCTTGATGTCGAGATGGGCGAGTGCCCGGCCGAGCGATTGTTGCATTAGCTGGCAGGCGCGGGCGACAGCGATCCAGCTACGAAAACGCGGATGGTCCCAAGGTAGGGATTGATTTTTGTTCATCGTTGTACTTTATTGTTCATGATTGAACATTATTGGATTCTCACTATGTCATCCTTTGCGCTTAAGGTCACCCGGCTGGGTTTGTCCAGCCTTAGCAGGATTTCGCCGCGACTTGCCGGCAAGGCCGCCTTCAAGCTTTTCTGTCTGACACCTTCGCGCCGGCCTCGGGGCGCCAAGGCGGAGGCCGCGTATGCGGAGGGTAGGGCGCGTCTGAGCTCCGCCGAGGAGATCATGCTGCCCTTTCAAGGCGGACGGGCGATGGCCTATCGCTTCAACGGCGGCGCCAACGGCCGGCGTAAGCGCTTTCTTGTCGTCCATGGCTGGGGCTCCAGCAGTGAATATATGTCGGAACTAGCCGCGTTTCTTGCGAGCAGCGGTGCCGAGGTGATCTCACTCGATCTGCCCGGCCACGGCCGCTCACGGGGGCGCTTCCTCAATGTGCGCCTCGCCGTTTCGGCCATCGCTGCGGCGGCGGAGCGTTTTGGTGCGTTCGATGCGACCATCGGCCATTCTTTCGGTGGTGCTTCCATAGCGATTGCCGCGGCTGGTTTTCTGCCGGGTATCGAGCCGGTTCTGCCGGATCGCCTGGTGCTGATCGGCGCGCCGAGTGCGATGGGTTGGTTGTTCACGGATTTCGGCAGGATGGTGCGGCTTGGTCCTGTGACGCAGGCAGCACTTGAGGCGGAGGTCGGCCATGTCACCGGCAGGACGCTCGACGAATACGACGCCGGACGTGGCGTTCGCGACCTCGGTAGGTCGGTGCTGGTTATCCATGCCGAGGACGACAAGGAAGTCAGCGCCGAGCATGCTCGCGCCTATGCCACCGCGGGTGACCATGTTCGCCTCCTCTGGGCGAACGGCTTCGGCCATCGCCGCATCGTCAGCGCCGCTCCCGTGCTGGAGGCGATCGGTGAATTCCTAGGGGAAGCGCAGGCACCCGCCTGGCAAGAAAATGCACTCGAAACTGATGGTAAAACGGTTATATCGTTTGTTCGGACGCCAGTGCGGCGCGTGTCATAGCAACGTCACGCCTTGCGTCTAACCCGCCGGTATCTGGATCAAAAAGACGTGAGGCAACATGCGGATCATCACTTCCGTTGACGAATTGAATGAGCTTTATGGCGGCACCAGCGAGGCGTCGGTCGCCAAGGTGACGAATGCACTGACGCCGCTTTATCGCCAAATGATCGAGGCATCGCCCTTCATGGCGCTGGCGACGGTTGGCCCGGAGGGGTTGGATTGTTCGCCGCGCGGCGATTTGGGTGGTGTCGTGCGCGTGCAGGACGACAAGACGCTGCTGCTTCCCGACTGGCGCGGCAACAATCGCGTTGATTCGCTTGCCAACATCGTCAGGGATCCCCGCATTGCGCTGATGTTCCTGATCCCCGGCTCGAACACCACGATGCGCCTCAATGGCCGTGCGGTCGTCTCCATCGAGGAGAGCCTGCTGGCGAGCTTCGAGATGGAGGGCAAGCATCCGCGCAGCGTCGTAGTGATCACCATCGACGAGGTTTATTTTCAATGCGCGCGGGCGGTGATGCGTGCCGAACTCTGGAAGGCGGAGACGTTTGCCGATCCGGCAAGCCTGCCGACACCCGGCATGCTGCTGAAGGCGGCGAAGGGCGATTTCGATCAGGAGACCTATGATCGTGAATGGCCGGCGCGAGCCGCCAAGAGCATGTGGTAACAAAAACCCGCCGGCGCACCTAAGGAACTGGCGCCGACGGGTTGGTTTTTACGTCTCGTTTTTAGCTCTTGTAGATAAGCCAGCTCTTGGTGAAATCTTTCTGCATACCGTCCTGATAGGCATAGCTGCAGTTGCGGCCGGCATTCTTGGCGCAATATAGCGCGATGTCGGTCTTGCTATAGAGTTCACCGGGGTCTGTGGCTTCCGAGGCCATGCAGATGCCGAGAGAGATGGTGATCGGCCCATAATTGATCTTGGTGCGGGAATTCTTGAACGGCGTTGCTTCCAGCGCACGGCGGATGCGCTCGCAGATCGCCATGACCTCTTCCTGCGTATTGCCCTCAAGAATCAGTGCGAATTCCTCGCCGCCGGTGCGGGCGACGAAGGCCTCCCGCCGAACATTGGCGCGGATGATGGAGGCAACGGTGGCAAGGATCTTGTCGCCGACCGGGTGGCCGTAGCTGTCGTTGATCTTCTTGAAATGATCGATATCGGCCAGCACCAGCGCCGTCACAGGCCGCGCCATCTGGTTATCGAAGATCGCGGCCAGGCGATCATCGAAGGCACGGCGATTGGAGAGCCGCGTCAGCGCATCGGTATTGGCTATGCGCTTGTACTCGTCCAGTTCCTTGCGCACCTGGTCCATTTCCTGGCTGCGCTGGGCGACGTTCTCGACGGTCTTTTCGCCGTGCGCCATGGTGTCGCCGGTCGCTTCCGCCAGGATATCGATGGCGCCGCGCAGCAGGTCGACACTATTGTTGTTCTTGGACGTAATGCGTTCGCAGGTTTCGCCGAGCAGCCGGTTATAGCTTTCCAGCGAGGTCTGTTCTTGCCGCAGCGTGCGCAACACGCCGTCGAGTTCAGTGATCAGGCGGGCATGTGCGTCATCGAAGACGCGACCGGCATGGTGGGCGAAATGCTGGGCGCCGAGTGCGTCCAGTTCCTCTTGTGTAGCGCTGCTGCCGAGTGCAGCAAGCTCGCGGGTAAGGGCAGGGTTGGAACCAATATAGGCTTCGTAGAATAGTTCATAATTGCGCGGGATCGGGGCGACCCCCATGGATCGCATGGCGTAGGTAATCTGTCCTGCCACGTCGGGAACTTGCGCCTTGGGCGCAACCACCGTACTCATCGGCGAACTCCATAATATGATTTATTGAAAGCACTATTTTTACATAGCCTAAGATTCTTTGAAAAAGATTAAGGCAATTAATATAAAATATTATATGTAAGTTCGGATTGAGAATTAATTCTATTCTAAAATAGAAATATTTATACGAAAGGCGCCGAACCGGCGCCTTTCTTTTGTCTGTACGGCTGACGAAAGTCAGCCGAGATTTAGTTCCTGGAAGAAGTCGTTGCCCTTATCATCGATAACGATGAAAGCCGGAAAATCCTCAACTTCGATTTTCCAGACCGCTTCCATGCCGAGTTCCGGATATTCCAATACCTCGACCTTCTTGATGCAGTCCTGAGCGAGGCGGGCGGCCGGCCCGCCTATAGAGCCAAGATAGAAGCCGCCATGCGCCTTGCATGCCTCGCGCACGGCGCGCGAGCGATTGCCCTTGGCGAGCATCACCATCGAGCCGCCGAACGACTGGAACTGGTCGACATAGCTGTCCATGCGGCCGGCCGTCGTCGGGCCGAACGAACCGGAGGCGTAGCCGGCTGGCGTCTTGGCCGGGCCGGCGTAGTAGACGGGGTGGTTCTTCAGGTAGTCCGGCATCCCCTGACCTTTCTCCAGGCGCTCGCGAATTTTCGCATGCGCAAGATCGCGGGCGACGATGATCGTGCCCGTCAGCGACAGCCGGGTCTTGACCGGATGGCGAGACAGTTCCGCCAGGATATCGGCCATTGGCCGGTCGAGGTCGATGCGAACCATCGATTCGGAGAGCTTCGCCTCGTTGATTTCGGGCATGTATTTCGACGGATCGGTTTCGAGCTGCTCTATGAAAATGCCGTCGCGAGTAATCTTGCCCTTGGCTTGACGATCGGCGGAACAGGAAACGCCGAGGCCGATCGGCAGGGAAGCGCCGTGGCGGGGCAGGCGGATGACGCGAACGTCATGACAGAAATATTTGCCGCCGAACTGCGCGCCGACGCCAAGGCTCTGCGTCAGCTTATGAATTTCCTTTTCCATTTCGACATCCCGGAAGGCATGCCCGCTTTCGGAGCCCTCCGTGGGAAGACAGTCGAGATAGCGCGTCGAGGCAAGTTTGACGGTCTTGAGGTTCATCTCGGCCGAGGTGCCGCCGATGACGATCGCCAGATGGTAGGGAGGACAGGCTGCCGTGCCGAGGGTCAGGATCTTTTCCTTGAGGAAATCCAGCATGCGGTCGTGGGTGAGCAGCGATGGCGTGCCCTGATAGAGAAAGGTCTTGTTGGCCGAACCGCCGCCTTTGGCGACGAAGAGGAATTCGTAGGCGTCGATACCTTCCTCATAGATGTCGATCTGGGCTGGAAGGTTGTTCTTGGTGTTCTTTTCCTCGAACATCTTGATAGGCGCGAGTTGCGAATAACGCAGGTTCTTCCTTTCGTAGGCGTCGAGCACGCCTTTCGCCAGAGCCGCGCTGTCGCCGCCTTCGGTCCAGACGCGACGGCCTTTCTTGCCCATGATGATCGCGGTGCCGGTGTCCTGGCACATGGGCAGCACGCCGCCCGCGGCGATATTGGCGTTCTTCAGCAGATCATAGGCGACGAAGCGGTCGTTATCGGTCGCTTCCGGGTCTTCGAGGATGGAAGCGAGCTGCTGCAGGTGGCCGGGGCGCAGCAGGTGGTTGATGTCGGCAAAGGCCGCTTCGGCGAGCAGCCGGATGCCCTCGGGATCGACGGTCAGGATGTCCTGGCCCTTGAACGTATCGACGGAGACATAGTCGCCGGAAATCTTGCGATAGGGGGTGGCGTCGTCGCCGAGGGGGAAGAGATCGTCAGCCATGGGGGACCTTTCAATGCCTTGATGTGGCGGAAGAGACGTTTGCGAACGGTCTAAATCCGGCAAGGTCCAAATGCAATTGGCTGGATGCTGCGACTAAATTTCAAGAGGTGTGGTTGTCAATGCCGCGTAGACAATGGGTGCTCAAATCGCGCTCTTGAGAGAACGACCAGCAAGGAGCACATCTTACATCAACAGGCAGGGCGAGGTGCCCAAAGAGGTCTGGGACAAGGGTTGAGATCATGGATATCTCCCACAATCATCATCACCATATTTCTCCGCTGGCGGTTGCTGCCGTGGTCGTCGGCGTAAGCATGCTGGCGCTCGGTCATGACGGCTATTTGCAGCGCGCCTTTCACAAGGAGATCCTGGCGTCGATCAATCCGGCCGATGTTTTGACCGCCGCGGATATGATCCCGGAACAGTCGGGAAACAGCGCTCCGGTGCACTACAGGGCGATCACCGCGTCGGTACATTAATTACCGCAGAGGGCGAGCTTCCGGCAGATACCGGAAGCTCCATTTCACTTCGCAGAATTCACTTCGGCGCTATCATAGCCTCCGGCCGGACGATCGCATCGTAATCTTCTGCCGAAACCAGCCCGCTCGCCAAAGCCTCTTCCTTCAACGTCGTACCGTTCTTATGTGCGGCCTTGGCGATCTTAGCGGCATTGTCGTAGCCGATCTTCGGGGCCAGCGCCGTCACCAGCATCAAGGAGCGCTCCAGGCCGGCCTTGATATTGTCCTCGCGCGCTTCGATGCCGACGACGCAATTGTCGGTGAAGGAGACGGCTGCGTCGCCAAGCAAGTGGACCGACTGCAGGAAGTTATACGCCATCATCGGATTGTAGACGTTCAGTTCGAAATGACCCTGGCTGTCGGCGAATGTCAGCGCGGCATTGTTGCCGAAGATGTGGACGCAAACCTGCGTCAGGGCTTCGCATTGCGTGGGATTGACTTTTCCCGGCATGATCGAAGAACCCGGTTCGTTTTCCGGCAGCGCCAACTCGCCAAGGCCGGAGCGGGGCCCAGAGCCGAGCAGGCGGATATCATTGGCAATCTTGAAGAGAGCGGCGGCGGCCGCATTGATGGCGCCATGGCTGAAGACCATCGAGTCATGGGCGGCCAGCGCCTCGAACTTGTTCGGTGCAGTGACGAAGGGCAGGTCAGTGATCCCAGCGATTTCGTTCGCCACCATTTCCGCAAAGCCGATCGGTGCATTGAGGCCGGTTCCGACGGCCGTACCGCCCTGCGCGAGTTCATAAAGACCCGGCAGCGTCAATTCGATGCGCTTGATGGCCGAGGCGACCTGGGCGGCGTAGCCGGAAAACTCCTGGCCGAGGGTCAACGGGGTGGCATCCTGCGTGTGGGTGCGGCCGATCTTGATTATATGAGCGAAGGCGGCGACCTTCTTTTCCAGTGCCGTATGCAGATGTCTGAGGCTTGGCAGCAGGTGGTGAACGATCTGCTCGGCGCAGGCGATGTGCATCGCTGTCGGATAAGTGTCGTTCGATGATTGGCTCATATTGACGTGGTCGTTCGGGTGCACCGGCTTCTTTGAGCCCATGACGCCGCCCAGCATTTCGATCGCGCGGTTCGAGATCACTTCATTGGCATTCATATTCGACTGCGTGCCGGAGCCAGTCTGCCAGACGAGCAGCGGGAAATGCTCATTGAGCTTGCCGTCGATGACTTCCTGGGCCGCCTCGACGATCACTTTGCCGAGAGCAGGATCCAATTGACCCAGCTCCATATTGGCACGTGCGGCGGCCTGTTTGACAATACCCAGGGCGCGTACGATCGGCAGCGGCTGCTTTTCCCAGCCGATCTTGAAATTGCCGAGCGAGCGCTGAGCCTGTGCGCCCCAATAGCGGTCGCTTGGCACTTCGATCGGGCCAAAAGTGTCGGTTTCGGTGCGGGTGGCGGTCATTATCTCTGGTCCTGCTTTTCCGTTGAAAAAGGATAGCTGTCATATAGGTCCGAACAACGCTTAAGAAAACAGCGAAGGAGGGGCTTCATGACTGTCCATGTCATGTTTTGTGAGCGATAAGGAAGGCCGTGTTCTTTTTAACACGCTCGATAGATATTCTTCACGGCGCTCTTATTGCCACTCAAAAACCGCGCGAAAACTCAATAAAAAATTAACTAATAATTTCATAATTTTGTGTGAACTAAACCGCGAAGGACGCTTCCGCTTTCTCACACAAAGTTGAGGCATTGAACGAAAGGCGGGGTCTGGTCGTTTTCATTCTAATGGTTAAACGATGTTTGGAACATCGCGGCCGAGTTGATTTGAAAACAGCACCGTCTGTCTCGAAGCTACCGCATGATACGGGGACTGATTAGAGAATGAAACTTGTCACCAAAGCCGCAGTATCCGTCCTGGCTCTTTCCTGCTGCATGTCTGCCGCGGGCGCGACATCCGCAAACGCCATGACCCTCATGGACTTCATTCGCGGCGGGCAGGGGCGCCAGCAGAGCACACAGGTCTCCGCTCCGCTCACCGCTAATCCGGGTCAGGCGGGCCTTGGCGTCAACGCGCCAGCGCAGACAAAAGAACCGCTTCCCACGGTCAGCGCGCCTCAATATTATACCTACAAGCCCGAGGCCATGCGTCTTGTGGCATCCAACCGTTTTGCCGATCCGGTGGTGACCGGAGCTGTTGCGGATGCGTCGGCGACGCCGGTTGCCGTCGATACCAGCGCTTCGCAGCGTCGTTATCTGACCGAAGCTCGCGTGATGGCGACGAATGACGTCGCCAAGGCGCTCGAGGCCTATTACGCCGACCAGAGCAAGCCGCTCGTCTGGGTTGCCGACAATGTTATCAATGACAAGGCGAAGGCCGCTATGGCTGTTCTGGCCGATGCTGGCTCCGTCGGCCTCGATCCGGCCGACTATGCCGTTCAAGCGCCGAGCTTCGATCCGGCGAGTGTCGATCCGACGATGCGTGACCGCGCCTTGATGCAATTTGAGCTTGCACTTTCCGGCAAGGTGCTGATGTTCGTTCAGGATACGATCCGCGGCCGCCTCGACCCGAATAAGATCTCCGGTTATCACGATTTCAAACGTAAGGACGTCAATCTGACGCCGGTTCTCGGCCTGTTGCATGCAAGCCCGGATGTTACCGCCTATCTCAACAGCCGGAGTCCTTCGAACCAGGAGTTCATTGAGCTGAAGGCTGAGCTTGCGAAACTTCGCGGCGAAAGCAGCAGCGACAGCGCTCATATCACCATTTCGCTGAACGGCATCCTGAAGCCGGGCGGTAGTTCGCCCGAGATGGCCAACATCGTCAACGCCATCCAGCATCGTGGCTCGGATGCGCTGAAGGTCAAGAACGCCGTAACGCTTGCAGCCTATAAAGGCACGCCGGACTATACGCCGGAACTCGTCTCGCTGGTCGAAGACTTCCAGAAGGAAAAAGGCCTGACATCAGACGGCGTCATCGGCCAGTCTTCGGTTCGCGCCATGGTCGGCGAAAACAACGACACGAAGATCCAGAAGCTGGTCATCGCTATGGAGCAGTTGCGCTGGCTGCCGGACGAACTCGGTCCGCGCTACGTCTTCATCAACCAGCCGGCCTTCATGGTCTACTATCACAACAATAACCAGGAACAACTGTCGATGCGCGTCGTCGTCGGCGGTAAACAGCATCAGACGTTCTTCTTCGAGAACCAGATCCAGACCGTTGAGTTCAACCCGTTCTGGGGCGTTCCGCAGTCGATCATCATCAACGAAATGCTGCCGAAACTGCGTGCCGATCCGAATTATCTCGACCGCATGGGTTATCAGGTCGAAGTCGGCGGTCATGCTGTCGCTTCGTCCAGTGTCGACTGGTACGGCTCCACCAAGAATGTCTCAGTCCGCCAGCCGCCGAGCAGCGACAATGCGCTGGGCGAGCTGAAGATCCTCTTCCCGAATTCGCATGCGATCTACATGCACGATACGCCGGAAAAGAGTTTCTTCAAGAAGGACATGCGTGCGCTCAGCCACGGCTGCGTCCGTCTTGCCGATCCGCGCGCTATGGCCGCTGCCGTGTTGAACACGACGGTCGACGATGTCGCAAAGCAGATCGCCACCGGCCAGAACAAGGCCGTGGCCGTGCCGCAGAAGTTCCCGATCTACATCGCCTACTTCACCGCCTGGCCGAACAAGGATGGCGTCGTGCAGTATTTCAACGATGTCTACGATCGCGATTTAGCGACGCAGAAGGCGCTCGACGCAACGACCAAGGCGCGCACGGCTCAGATCTGAGCAACGACCGGCGTTTGAAAGTGACAAAGGCGGTCCCTGGGGCCGCCTTTTCCTTGTGTGATGGATGAATGCCAATGGCATTGGGGATAATTTGAGTGCGGCTTTCCGTCCCAGGCCATTCTCAATGGGTCACGAAAATTCAACGATAGCAACGGTTTGGTTGAGCCAAACCAGCTTCGTGATATAGCAACATGACATTAAAAGTGACCGCGTTTGCTAGGCAGCCAGCAATGTGCGCACGAGTTCGGGCGTCAGCTCATCATAATGGGCGATCACGCGGCTGGGCCCCAGCGTTTCGACGCCGACGTCGGAGTAACCGAAGGGAACGGCGATCGAGGGGATTCCGGCATTTTGCGCAACCAGAATGTCGTTAGCGCTATCGCCGACCATGACGGCGCAAGTGACCATTCCACCAGCGCGCTCGATCGTGCCGATCAGATGCTGCGCATCCGGCTTGCGCACCGCAAAAGTATCGCCGCCGGTGACGACATCGAAATAATGCGTCAGGTTCAACCGCTCGATCAGTGTCACGGCAAGCTTTTCCAGCTTATTGGTGCAAACTGCCAGGCCGAAGCCCGCCGCCTTCAAAGTATCCATGGCATTGACGATGCCGGGGAACGGCTTGCTGTCGCCAGGCATGGTCTCGGTATAGTGGGCAATAAAGCGCTGAAGAAGCGGCGGCAGGTCGCCAGACCCGAGCGCGTGGCCGCGCAGGCGGCAGGCCCGTTCGATCATCGCTTGCGCGCCATGCCCGACGAGATGTGTCAGGTTATCATAACCGACGGGAGCGAGATCGAGCGCGGCGATGGTGTGGTTCAGGCTCGAGATGAGATCTGGTGCGGTGTCGACCAATGTGCCGTCGAGATCGAATACGACAAGGGGAGATTTCACGAGGAATCGACCTTTAGGTAAGAAAAAGAAGCAGGTCCTCCCGAGTTAGAAGATCGGGCAGACAATTGCAACGGAAGGCTCCGCAAGCTTCTTCGAATATGGTCGCGGTTTTCTATTCTGTGCCGTTATTTTGGCTTTCGTTTGCCAGGAGAGCCGTGTAAACACCACTCCAACGTAACAATCGGGAGCAGGTGGCGTATGGACGCCCGCCAAATGAAGATCGAGGCTGCGAGGGCGGCTCTGGCCTATGTCGAGAGCGGCATGCGGCTTGGGATCGGCACGGGCAGCACGGCGGAAGAGTTCGTTCGGTTGCTCGCCGAGAAAGTGGCAGCAGGTCTTGTGATTGAGGGCGTTCCGACCTCCGAGCGCACGGCCAGGCTCTGTGTCGAACTCAGCGTGCCGCTGAAATCGCTCGATGAACTTCCCGAGCTTGATCTCACTATCGACGGTGCGGACGAGGTCGACGGCGCTCTGCGGCTGATCAAAGGCGGTGGCGGTGCATTGCTGCACGAAAAGATTGTCGCGGCTTCGTCGGCGCGGATGATCGTCATCGCCGACGAAAGCAAGATCGTCGAAACGCTTGGCGCGTTCCCACTGCCGATCGAGGTCAATCCGTTTGGTCTCGTTTCCACACGTATCCTGATCGAGAAGGCAGCATCTCGCCTTGGTCTTTCGGGCGCACTCAACCTGCGCCAGTCGGGTGATGGCAACTTCATGACCGACGGTGGGCATTTCATTATCGACGCATCTTTTGGCCGCATTCCTGATGCAGAGGCGCTGTCGATTGAGCTGCATTCGATTCCCGGTGTTGTCGAACACGGGCTCTTCATCAACATGGCGACACTTGCGATCATTGCCGGTCCCACCGGCGCACGCACGTTGCAGGCGAACAATACATAGGAGCACTGAACTCATGATCAAAATAGCGGGTCTTGGCCGTTTTGCCGCTGCAACCATCGTTCTTTCAGGCATCGCGCTCGGTTCCGCCAGCGCTCAGGAAGTCACGGAAGATCAGATCAAGGCTGCACGGGCTGCCATCAACGCACTCGGCATCACGAACCAGTTCGACAACATCCTGCCGAATCTCGCCGAACAGTTGAAGAGCACGATGATCCAGGCGAACCCGAACTTCGGTGACGCCATCAATTCGACCGTCGATGCCACGGCTCTCGCTCTCGCACCGCGCCGTGCCGATCTCGAACGGGAAGCCGCTGTAACCTATGCGAAGGCTTTCACCGCCGACGAGCTAAAGGCGATTGCCGACTTCTATAACTCGCCGACCGGCAAGAAGCTTCTCAAGGACGGCCCGATTGCAACGCGTGCGCTCTACAAGGCCGCCGATATATGGGGTCAGGGTATCTCCCGCGATCTCGCCAACCAGAGCAATGATGCGTTGCAGAAGGTTGTGAAGGTGCCTGTCAATCCTCCGGCGACCGACGGCGCCAACAACGCTCAGCCGGCACCGGCACCGGCAAAGAAATAAGCGCGATCCCTTGCCGTGATCCTATCCGCAAACGTGGCGTCCGTTTCGGGATCATGGATTGGACCCTAGAATTTCAAAGCCCGGGTATCGCTCCGGGCTTTTCTTTTTGCTGCTTGAAATCCTATATCAGTGCCGACCCTTATCTTTATTTTTGCAGGAGTATCCGATGCCTTCGTTTGATTTCGATCTTTTCGTCATTGGCGGCGGTTCGGGGGGGGTGCGAGGTGCGCGCGTTGCCGCGTCGCTCGGCAAGAAGGTCGGCATCGCGGAGGAGTACCGTTATGGCGGCACCTGCGTCATCCGCGGCTGCGTGCCGAAGAAGCTCTTCGTCTACGCCTCGCAATATAGCGAGCATTTTGAGGACGCGGCCGGCTTCGGATGGACGGTCGGCGAAAGCACATTCGACTGGAAGAAGCTGATCGAGGCGAAGGATAAAGAAATCGCCCGCCTGGAGGGACTCTACCGGAAAGGTCTCGACAACGCCAAGGCCGAGATCTTCGATACACGCGCCGAATTGGTCGATGCCCATACGATCCGCCTGCTCAAGACCGGCAGAACCGTCACCGCTGAAACGATCGTCGTCGCCACCGGCGGCACGCCGAACCTGCATCCGGCGCTGCCCGGCCACGAGTTCTGCATCTCTTCCAACGAGGCTTTCCACCTGGAAGAACTGCCGAAATCGATCTTGATTGCCGGCGGCGGCTACATTGCTGTGGAATTCGCCAACATCTTCCACGGGCTCGGCGTCGAGACGACATTGATCTATCGCGGCGCTGAGATCCTGTCGCGTTTCGACCAGGACCTGCGCAAGGGCCTGCATGAGGCAATGGAGGGCAAAGGCATACATGTCCTCTGCCATGACATCATCGAAAGCGTGACGAAGACGGAAGACGGCCTGAGCGTTCGGACAAAGAACGACAAGGTGCTGAAGGTAGACACCGTGATGCTGGCGCTCGGCCGCACGCCGAATACCAAGAATATCGGGCTCGAAGCTGCCGGTGTGGCGGTCAACGAGCTCGGCGCTATCGTCGTCGATGAGTATTCGCGTACCTCGGTTCCGAACATCTATGCGCTTGGCGATGTCACCGACCGGGTACAGTTGACGCCAGTGGCGATCCATGAGGCCATGTGTTTCATTGAAACCGTCTACAAGAACAATCCGACCCGTCCCGATCACGAACTGATCCCGACCGCCGTCTTCTCCCAGCCGGAGATCGGCACGGTGGGCCTGACCGAAGAGGACGCCGCCAAGCGTTATGCGGAACTCGAAGTCTATCGCGCCCAGTTCCGGCCGATGAAGGCGACACTGTCGGGCCGTAGCGAGAAGATGATGATGAAGTTGATCGTCAATGCTGCCGATCGCAAGGTGGTCGGCGCACACATTCTCGGCCATGACGCCGGCGAGATGGCGCAATTGCTTGGCATCCCTGTGAAGGCCGGCTGCACCAAGGAAGATTTCGACCGCACCATGGCCGTTCACCCGACAGCCTCCGAAGAGCTGGTGACGATGTATACGCCGAGCTATCGCATCCGCAACGGCGAGCGCGTATAAGGAATAGCGCAGTAATTCCACCGCGCATAAAAGACGATCTCCAATAGATGGTCCGCCTTTGCAAGCTGCGGGCAAAGGTTTATAAGCGCGCGTTATTTACGACGGCGGGGCACTTGGCGAAGACCGGGTGCGGAAACAGGTGAGTGAGATGGCAGAGAATTGGACACCGAGCAGTTGGCGGCAAAAACCGATCCAGCAGGTGCCGGAATATCCGGATCAGGCGGCGCTGGCAGCCACGGAAGCACAGCTTGCAAGCTATCCGCCGCTCGTTTTTGCCGGTGAAGCTCGTCGTCTGAAGGCGCATCTTGCCAATGTTGCCGAAGGCAACGGTTTCCTGCTGCAGGGTGGCGACTGTGCCGAAAGCTTCGCCGAGCATGGCGCGGATACGATCCGCGACTTCTTCCGCGCCTTCCTGCAGATGGCCGTCGTTTTGACCTTTGGTGCGCAACTGCCTGTCGTAAAGGTCGGTCGTATTGCCGGTCAGTTCGCCAAGCCGCGCTCTTCGGGCATCGAGACCCAGAATGGTGTGTCGCTGCCGAGCTACCGCGGCGACATCATCAACGGCATTGAATTCACCGAAGAAGCGCGTATCCCCAATCCGGAACGGCAACTGATGGCCTACCGCCAGTCGGCCGCGACGCTAAACCTGCTGCGCGCCTTTGCCATGGGTGGCTATGCCAATCTGGAGAATGTTCAGAAGTGGATGCTCGGCTTCGTCAAGGATAGCCCGCAGGGCGAGCGCTACCGCAAGCTTGCCGATCGTATCGGCGAGACCATGGATTTCATGAGAGCGATCGGCATCACCGCCGAGAGCAATGCAAGCCTGCGCGAGACCGATTTCTTCACCAGCCATGAGGCCCTGCTGCTCGGCTATGAGGAAGCGTTCACGCGCGTCGACTCCACTTCGGGCGACTGGTACGCCACCTCCGGCCACATGATCTGGATCGGCGACCGCACGCGTCAGGCCGACCATGCGCATGTCGAATATTTCCGCGGCATCAAGAATCCGCTTGGCCTGAAATGCGGTCCTTCACTGCAAGCTGACGATTTGCTCAACCTGATCGATATTCTGAACCCGGCCAACGAAGCCGGGCGCCTGACGCTGATCTGCCGCTTCGGCCATGACAAGGTCGCCGACAACCTGCCGCGCCTCATTCGAGCCGTGGAGCGCGAAGGCCGCAAGGTCGTCTGGTCTTGCGATCCGATGCATGGCAACACGATCACGCTCAACAACTACAAGACCCGGCCGTTCGAGCGCATCCTGTCGGAAGTCGAAAGCTTCTTCCAGATTCACCGCGCCGAAGGCACGCATCCGGGCGGCATCCACATCGAGATGACCGGCAAGGACGTGACCGAATGCACGGGCGGCGCCCGCGCCGTCACGGCCGACGATCTGCAGGATCGCTACCATACCCATTGCGACCCGCGCCTCAATGCCGATCAGGCCCTGGAACTTGCCTTCCTGCTCGCTGAACGCATGAAGGGCGGTCGCGACGAAAAGCGCCTGCGCGCGCACGGCTGATAGCGAGCCATCGAGACATCATTTGCAAACGGGCCGGCTCATACCGGCCCGTTTGCTTTTGTGCTTTCGCAATCAATCTCGCTGAAGCCTGCTTCATTTCTTTGCATTTGACGCAAGCGGCATTGTCGTCAAGGTTGTAAAGAAAAGAGAGGGTTCAGCATGAATGACGAACACACCGGCGCTTGCCTTTGCGGCAGCGTACGTTTCAAGACACATGGCGCGTTGCGAGAGGTTGTCGCTTGTCATTGTTCGCAGTGCCGCAAGCAGACCGGATTTTATTACGCTGCGACCAATGTTCCACTCGACAACATCACGATCGAAGGTGAAGACGCGATCACCTGGTACCGCGCCAGCTCCTTTGCCCGCCGCGGCTTCTGCCGAACCTGCGGTTCGGCGCTTTTCTGGGTGGCTGATGGCGCCGGGGAAATCTCGATCATGGCCGGGCTTTTCGATCAACCCAGCGACCTGAAACTGGCCTACCACATCTATTGCGCCGATAAGGGCGATTTTTACGAAATCGACGACGGGCTGCCACAATACAAGCAGGGGCGGCCGGGATTGCTGACGGCGGGGCCTTCCGACTAGGTTATTCCTGAAGTGCGGCGTGTGCGGCAAGAGCCCCACACGTGCAGCTAGGTCAGCAGCATCACTACTGCTCGGTGCTTCGACGGTTTAGACGATCGAGCTGCCGCTACTCTTGTCTTCGATCCTCCTGTTCAGCCGTGCGAATTCCTCGCGCAGCGCCGATAGCTCCGTCAGGACCTGCATGTCGATCTTCTGATGCAGCGAAAGCACCTCGAGTTCAGCCTTGAGGTTGACTTCATAATCCTTCGCCGCCTCGAAGCGGTCACGTTCGGTCTGGCGGTTCTGCGACATCATAATGATCGGGGCCTGGATCGCGGCGATCATGGAGAGGACGAGATTGAGGAAGATGAAGGGGTAGGGATCGAAGGCGCGAGTGAGAAGAACGATGGTGTTGACGACGCACCAGAATACCAGGAACAGCAGGAAGCAGACAATGAACGACCAGGAGCCGCCGACACGAGCAATGCTGTCCGCGAGGCGTTCGCCAAAAGAGGCTCTGGCGGAGAAGGCCGCATTGATATCGGTCGAAACGATTTTCCGCTCATGCGCCTTTTTCAATACGCGCTTTTCGATCTCGCCCAGCTCCTCGGCTGTCTTGTCGAAATGCTGGTGAACGAAATTGGGTAGATTATACATGGGAACACTCCGAAAACTTGATCGCTTTTGGCGCAAGTATTCGATTGCCCGATGGAAATGCAATGCGAAAAGGGTCGCAGCCTAACTGCCTTGGCTGACAAGCCAGGCATGCGATGGGAAGAAGCGATCGAGCCCGTATTCCCGTCCGAACATCGCGTCATGCTGTAGATAGCGATAATCGCGCATCAGCGGATCTAGGTTCTGCTCTTTGCGAGCCCAATCCGGAAAAGCCTGATTGTCGCGCGTCGCCAATTGGTAACGATCGATGATGGTGTATTTCTTCTGCACGCGGCCGAGAAAGCCGGTGTAGAAGGGGTGCTCATAGCCGGCGGTCTTGAGAATATGGTAGGGCAGTTGCGACGGGCTGATCGTGCCGACATCCCTGCGCACGCCCTTCTTGCTCGACCAGATGACCAGCGGCGTTTCATGCTCCAGCTTCATCACATCGAGCGGCGCTTTTCGGGCCGCCACTTGTTCGGGCATGTAGCCGGTATCAGGATAGACAGTGCCAAGCGGCGGCAGATGATCGCCCCAGAGAACAATGATGGTCTCGCGGTCGCGCTTTGAAGCCCAATCCATCAGCATTTTCAAGCTTTGGTCAGCTTCTCGAACGCCCTGCGTATAAGTTGCCAGCGTGTCGCGATCGGCGTCGCTCAGATCGCCTTTGATGTCGACCGTATTTTCGGCGTAGCGATGCGGTTCATAGGGGCCGTGGCCCTGCAGGGTGACGGCGAAGAAGAAGTACGGCCGGTCCATCGCGTCGCCTTCGCGCATGATCTCCTTCATCAGCGAGTCGTCAGAGGCAAAAAGGCCGCGCTTCTCCATTGGCGGCATGGTGTCCTCGGTGCGGAATTCCTCAAAACCGAAAGCCTTGTAGACTTCGTTGCGGTTCCAGAACCAGCCGCTGAACGGATGAATGGAACGGGCGGCATAGCCTTCGCCGCGGAAGAAGGTGGCAAGTGATGGTATCGGCCGGCGGACATATTGCTGGTAGGGAATGCTGCCGTACGGCAGGAAGGCGTTGGAGAAGCCGGTCAGCGCCTCGAATTCGACATTGGCGGTCATGCCGCCGAATTCGGGAGAGAAGACATAGCCCGACTGTGCGGCACGGATGTTCGGCATGGGATCGGGCGTGAAGGTCAGTTTGGAAAATTTGGTCGGGTCCCAGAAGGACTCGCTCATCAGCATGATGACGTCGGGCTTTTCGCGTGGGCCGGAAAGATAAGCGTAGTTGCGGGCGGGTATCGCGTCGATCGCATTTTGTCCATAGCCCACTGGCGCTTTGACATCGGCCATCGGCAGGTTCAGCGAGAAGGCGATGATGAATCCGTTGTAACCGTAGTTTTCCTTCTGGTCCCAAACGATCGGGATGATGCGCAGCTTTTCCCGGATGAACGAATTTTGCGTTGGATCCATCTGCGAGACGAACACAGCCATGAGGGGCAGGCAGATGGACAGCCGCGTGATCCTCGCATTGCGCGAAAGCGTTGCTGCATGTCGCCACGCATAGCGCCAGAGAAAGGCGAGGGCAGCGATCGAGGCGATAATGCCGATAGCAACGGCAACCGCGGTCCATGGCCGCTCGCGCACGATTACCGGCATGAGTTCCATGGTCTGACGGGCAAAAAGGAAATCCGACGGGTAGAGCGGATCAGAAAGATAATACTGCTTCTGATTGGAAATGAAGGCCGGAACCAGGACCACAGGCGCAACCACCAATATCGATTGATGCGCACGGCCGAAGCTGGCGTCGAGCAGCAGCATCAACAGTATGACGATGCCGACAGTGGTGAAGCCGGGATGGATGGGCGAAATGAAATAACCTGCAATATCCGACAGTTCGCCACGTGCAACCCATTCGACTGATATGACGGTCAGGAGCGCAAGCAGGAAAGTCAGGATAAGGCTGAGAAGCTGACGTAGAACCGTCGATTGTCGTCTCGCCGTGCCAAGCTTTTGCAGAATGGCGAGCCTGCCTGCCGACGCAGAACTGGGTACCAGGGCGACCACCGGTCTCTCCGAATGTTACAGAGCGTTCATATAATTGTCACACCTTTGTCATGAATGCCGGATGAACCGCAAGGCTTGCTTAGTATTTTTCGGTGGGAAAATACTGCCTATGCGAGCACCGCTGTCTTTGGCGAACGAAGATAGCGGGAGGCTGTTGCGGAACAGGGTTGCGCTCGCTAAATATATGGCATGACAGAACAAAGCCCCATCACCCAGACCATCCGCATCGCCGTCGCCCAGCTGAACCCGACGGTCGGCGATGTCGCCGGCAACCTAGCCAAGGCGCGGGAAGCGCGGGCCGAGGCAGCGCGCGAAGGCGCGCACCTCCTGTTGTTGACGGAGCTGTTCATTTCTGGCTATCCGCCGGAAGATCTGGTGCTGAAGCCGGCTTTTATCCGCGCCTGCTGGAAGGCTGTGGAAAGCCTGGCGGCAGATACCGCCGACGGTGGGCCGGGCGTTGTCGTCGGCGTTCCGCGCCAGGACGCCACCGGCCGCTATAATTCCGTGGCCGTGCTCGACGGTGGCAAAGTGATCTTCATCAGGGACAAGGTCGATTTGCCGAACTACGGCGAGTTCGACGAAAAGCGGGTCTTCGACGAAGGCACTATTGCGGGGCCGGTCAACTTTCGGGGTGTTCGGATCGGTATCCCCATTTGCGAGGAGATCTGGAACGATCTCGGCATCTGCGAAACGCTGGCCGAAAGCGGGGCGGAAATTCTTCTGGTTCCGAACGGCTCGCCTTACTATCGCGGCAAGGTCGATGTCCGTCATCAGGTTGCACTCCGCCAGGTGATCGAGTCTGGTTTGCCGCTCATCTTTGCCGCCCAGGTTGGCGGGCAGGACGAGCTCGTTTTCGATGGCGCAAGCTTCGGGTTCAACGCGGACAAGTCGCTGGCTTTCCAGATGAGTCAGTTCGAAACCGCGTTGGCTGTGACGACCTGGAAGAAGAACGGCAGCGGCTGGCACTGCACCGAAGGTCCGATGGCTCATATCCCGGAAGGCGAGGAGGCCGATTACCGTGCCTGCCTGCTGGGTTTCCGCGACTATGTGAATAAGAACGGCTTCAAATCGGTCGTGCTCGGCCTTTCCGGCGGCATCGACTCTGCCATTTGTGCGGCGATCGCGGTCGATGCCCTTGGCGAAGAGCGGGTGCGCACGGTCATGCTGCCGTACCGTTATACTTCCGAGGATTCCCTGAAAGATGCCGCCGATTGCGCCAAGGCGCTTGGCTGCCGCTACGACATCGTGCCCATCGAGGAACCGGTGACCGGCTTCACCTCAGCGCTTTCGGACCTGTTCGAAGGCACCGACAGCGGCATCACCGAGGAAAACTTGCAGAGCCGTGCCCGCGGCACCATCCTGATGGCGATCTCCAACAAGTTCGGCTCGATGGTGGTGACGACCGGTAACAAGTCGGAGATGTCGGTCGGCTATGCCACGCTCTATGGCGACATGAACGGCGGCTTCAATCCGATCAAGGACCTCTACAAGATGCAGGTCTATGCGCTGTCGCGTTGGCGCAACCTGCATGTGCCACCAGGCGCGCTTGGAC
This sequence comes from Rhizobium sp. BK313, assembly GCF_014193655.1. Lineage (GTDB taxonomy): Bacteria > Pseudomonadota > Alphaproteobacteria > Rhizobiales > Rhizobiaceae > Rhizobium. Next base: position 1,227,626 of record NZ_JACHZQ010000001.1, read on the forward strand.
CGTCAGGCGAGGTGATCCCGTACAACATCATCGACAAGGCGCCTTCGGCTGAGCTGCGGCCGAACCAGACGGACCAGGATTCGCTGCCGCCCTATCCGGTGCTTGACGATATCCTGGAGTGCCTGGTGGAAAAGGAGATGGCCGTCGAAGAGATCGTTGCGCGCGGCCACGATGTCGCGACCGTCCATCGCGTCGAACATCTGCTTTATCTCGCCGAATACAAGCGCCGCCAGTCTGCGCCGGGCGTGAAGATCACCAAGAAGAATTTTGGTCGCGATCGGCGCTATCCGATCACCAACCGGTTCCGCGATCGTTGATCGTAACGCCATCCGACGAGTGGAGAAGCAATGCGCAGTTCGGTCGAGATCTACAATATCCGCACCGGTGAAAACCGCGTCGTCTGGCGGACCGATCGGCTGGTCGAGGCGCCGAATTTTTCACCGGACGGGCGCTATCTGCTGCTGAATGGCGATGGATTGCTTTATCGGCTCCCGCTTGACGGGAAGGCCGAGGCGGTTCAGGTCGATACCGGCTTTGCGACGCGATGCAACAACGACCACGGCATATCGCCCGACGGTTCGCTGATTGCCATTTCCGACAAGACGGAACACGGCAAGTCCTGCATTTATGTTTTGCCGTCCGAGGGCGGAACGCCGCGGCAGGTTACGCGTAACCTGCCGTCCTATTGGCATGGCTGGTCGCCCGATGGGCGTCGGTTTTCCTATTGCGGTATCCGCGATAATATCTTCGACATCTACACGATTTCGATCGATGGCGGCGAAGAGACACGGCTGACGCATGGCGAGGGCCGCAATGACGGGCCTGACTATTCCGCCGACGGGCAATGGATCTATTTCAACTCCAGTCGCACCGGCCTGATGCAGATCTGGCGCATCCATCCCGACGGTACTGGTCTCCAGCAAGTGACAAGCGACAACTACGGCAACTGGTTCGCCCATCCGTCGCCGAAGAACGACAAGGTCGTGTTGATTTCCTACGACCCCGATGTCTTCGACCATCCGCGCGATCTCCATGTGCGGCTGCGGCTGATGGACATGGATGGTGGCAACCTCACGACGCTGTTCGAGCTATTCGGCGGACAAGGCACCATCAATGTGCCGAACTGGGCGCCTAATGGTGATGAATTCGCCTATGTCCGTTATGAGCCGGCCTGACGGCTCTGGACAGGTCAGATGCTCCGCTATAAATTCCGCATCGTTCGCAGGGCGCATCCGATCCGCGGGAAGGGCTAGGCCCACCTGATGCATAGAACGTAAGACTGCCACACCTCTTTTCAGTCTGTGGGCGCGGATACCGGACGTAAATGAAAGGAGGTCTTTCGTGACCACGCGCTCTTTGGCGGGCAACGCCACCATCGATTCCCTGAAAAAGCAGGCCAAGGCTTTTCTGAAAGCCATCCACTCCGGTGATGAGGCGGCACGTAGCCGTGTCGCGCCGTATTTTGCTAACGTCACGGATGTCGGGCTTCAGGACATCCAGCTCGTTCTTGCCCGTGAATATGGCTTCTCGAGCTGGACGAAACTCAAGGCACATCTGGTAAGCGCCAATCGCGGGGAAACCCCACGAGACCAGCTTGCCAATCAATTCCTGTCGCTGGTGACGGTTTCCTACTTTTCCCATATTCCGGCTGATCCGGAACGCTTCGATGAGGCGCTGCAATTGCAGGAGGCTAATCCTGACATTGCCGGGGAGAGTATCTACATTGCCGCGGCGCTTGGCGACGGCGCCGGCGTAACGCGCTGGCTCGATCGCCAGCCGCAGCTTCTTGATCGGAAAGGCGGGCCTTACGATTGGCCGCCCCTGCTTTACACCGCCTATGCCCGTTTGCCCGGCCGTTCCAGCCTGCCTGCGGCAAGGGTTTTGATCGAGCGCGGGGCCGATCCCAACGCCTTCTTCCTCGATGGTGGCCAATATCGCTTCACGGCGTTGACCGGTGTTTTCGGAGAGGGGGAAGCCGGCAAGGTCCGGCAGCCGCCGCATCCGGAGTGCGAGGCCTTCGCACGTTTGCTGCTCGACGCCGGAGCGGCAGCGAACGACAGCCAGGCACTCTATAACCGGATGTTCGAGCCTGATAATTCCTGCCTGGAACTGCTGCTGGAATACGGGCTTTCTGCTGCCGACAAAAATAATTGGCTGGTGCGCGAAGACGGCGGACTGGTGGCGAATTCGCAGACGGTCTTCGATTATCAACTGGCCTGGGCATGCGAGAAGCGCATGAGAGAACGGGTCAGGTTGCTGGTCGAGCACGGCGCGGACGTCAACAAAGCGGTCAATGGCCGAACGCCTTTCGAATGGGCGCAGATCGGTGGTGACAACGAGCTGGCGCTATACCTCGTGGGGAAGGGTGCCGCCGCCGTCCGTCTCAAGCAAGAAGATTGGCTCTACCTTCAGATCATGACCGGCGAAATACCGGTGGATCAAATAGGACGAATGGTGACTGACCTCGACATTCCCGAGGCGATGCGGCGCGCCCACCCCGCCATGCTGCACGAAGCTGCGGGTGAAAATGCTGTCGAGCCTGCCCGTCGCATGCTCGCCCTCGGCCTCGACGTCAACGCCATGACCAGTCGCACGCCGTTGCATGAGGCCGCGCTGCATGGCCATATCGATATGGTGAAGCTGCTGATCGAGTACGGCGCCGACACCACCATCCGCGATCCCTACCACTATTCATCGCCGATCGGCTGGGCGGAGTATAACGGCAAGCCGGAGATGGTTGAATTCCTCAAGACGCAACCGCTCGATATCTTTGCTGCCGCGGCCTTTGGCCAGATCGAGCAATTGGCTTCGCTTCTGGATAAATACCCCGAGCAGACAGACACCCGCTTCGGTGATTTCCGCCCGCGCGGGCAGGCGAGCCCGGAACGCGACTGGTTGACGCCACTAGGCTTTGCGATCCTCAATGGTCGCGTCGATGCGGTGCGTCTCCTGCTGGAGCGCGGCGCCGACCGTTCGGTGAGGGATGCATCCGGCCGCTCATACCGTGATCTGGCGCGGGAAACCGGCGACGAGTCTGTCGTCTCGCTGCTGAGAGCGCCTATTGTGCCGGCTGCGGTCCAGCGGCCTTCGGATGTTTGAGATCGAGGTTGCCCTGGTCGGTCGCGAGGAATTGCGGTCCGACCTGGCGCACCTTGTTTGCCGAGGGATCGTAGGGCCGGTCCTGTGGTACCTGTTTGGGCTGAACCTGAGTCATCGCCGGCGCCGAGGTCACCGGAAACTGCCGTTGCGGCAGCGTGGCGTCCGTCTGAGGCTTCCTCGTCTCGATTGTCGTGACCGAACTTTCCGGCTGCGCCAGCGACTGCTGTTCAGGCGCGTAAGCCTCCGGCTTCAATCTGGTATTGATAATGGTGTCCGGCTGGGCCGAAGCCGGAGCACTGCAGCCATTCCGTTGCATGGCAGCCAGCAATTGGCGGCGCTGTGCCCCCTCGGCGTCGACGCGGGTTAAACTCAGCTCACGCTCATCCATCAATGAACCAAGATCCTGCTGCATCCGGTCCAGCGACATCTGCATTTCGTCGCAGGCACCACTATCCCCGGAGCCGACGATCACCATGCTGCTGTCGAAAGAGCAACCCTGATTGCGCATATCGCTCTTCAGTTGCCGGATCATGAGGTTTTGTTTGACGATGGCGCGCGAAAGCTGCCGTGTTTCGGCGCTGGCACCGATGACTTCGGTGACATTGGCATAACGGCCACGCAACTCGTCGCAGATGGTATTCGTCTGCGCAAAAGCCGGCGCCGTCACCAACAGGGACAGCAAAAGACAGGAGGAGAAATTTCTGCCGCGGTTCACAATTTTGCTCTTCGAAAGCGGTTCGACCTCAGGGAACGATACAGCGTGGAGCTTAACAACGTACCTATCAGAAATGCGCTTCTTGCGGGAGTATTTTTGCGAATTGGCCAAGGCGGAGCGTAGTTCTTACCTTTGCGACCGCTAAGCGAGATTGCCAAGCAGGGCAATTGCCGATGCAACCGGAAACCAGCCGTCAACAGCTTCGCCGCGGCCGCCTCTCAGGACGGCCGCCGGACGCGTGTATTTGCTCAATTCGGCTGGGATGCCTCGACCACAGCCAGGGCTGCCATGTTGACGACGCCGCGCGACGTGACGGAGGGCGACAGGATGTGGGCAGGGAGAGCCGTGCCGAGCAGGATCGGACCAACATGCAGGCCGTCGGTCATGGTCTTGACGACGCCGAGGGTGATGTTGGCCGCATCGAGATTCGGGAAGACGAGCAGGTTCGCCTCGCCGGAAAGCGTGCTGTCCGGCATGACGTGACGGCGCAGGCTTTCGGAAATGGCGCTGTCGCCGTGCATTTCGCCGTCGACTTCCAGCTCCGGCGCCATCTCGCGAACAAGCGCCAGGGCATTGCGCATCTTGGTTGCACTTTCCGATTCCCGTGAGCCGAAGTTCGAATGCGAGACGAGGGCCACCCGAGGCGAGATGCCGAAGCGTTTGATCTCTTCGGCCGCCAGCACCGCCGATTCGGCGATCTCTTCTGCATTCGGATTAAAGGTGACATAGGTATCGGCATAGAACGTCGCGCCGCGCTGCGAGATCAAGAGGCTGAGTGCCGAGAAGTCCTGGACATCCGGGCGCTTGCCAATGATCTGACGGACAACACGCAAATGGCGCTCATAGCGGCCTTCGAGGCCGCAGATCAGTGCGTCCGCCTCGCCGCGCTTCAACGCCAGGGCGCCGATGACGGTGGTATTGGTGCGCACGATCGTTCGCGCCGCTTCCGGAATGACACCGCTGCGGCCGACCAGCGAGAAATAGAGTTCGACATATTCGCGGAAGCGCGGATCGTCTTCCGGATTGATGACGGCGAAATCGGTATGCGGCCGGATCTTCAGGCCGTAGCGCTTCAGACGTGTCTCGATGACGGAGGGACGGCCGATCAGGATCGGAACGGCGGTGCCCTCTTCAAGAAGAACCTGGGCGGCCCGCAGCACGCGCTCATCCTCACCTTCCGAGAAGACGACACGCTTGCGCTCTGCGATTTTCGCGGCGGCGAAGATCGGCTTCATGACGAAACCGGAGCGGAAGACGAAGCGGTTGAGCTCGTCCATGTAGGCGTCAAAGTCGGCGATCGGACGCAGCGCTACGCCGCTTTCTGCTGCAGCTCTCGCGACGGCGGGCGCAATGCGCAGGATCAGACGCGGATCGAAGGGCGAGGGGATCAGATAATCCGGTCCGAACACCGGCGTTTCACCGGTATAGGCGCGGGCGGCGACGTCAGACGGCTCTTCGCGGGCAAGCGAAGCGATGGCCCGCACGGCAGCCATCTTCATTTCCTCATTGATCGTCTTAGCGCCGCAATCGAGCGCACCGCGGAAGATATAGGGGAAACAGAGGACGTTGTTGACCTGGTTCGGAAAGTCCGAACGGCCGGTGCAGATCATTGCGTCCGGCCGAGCGGCGCGGGCAAGGTCCGGCATGATTTCGGGTGTCGGATTGGCAAGCGCCATGATCAGCGGCTTTTCCGCCATTTTCTCCAAGAGCTCGGGCTTCAAAACACCTGCGGCAGACAGCCCAAGGAAAACGTCGGCGCCGGGGATCGACTCGGCAAGCACACGCTTCTCGCTCTTCTGGGCATAAATGGACTTCCATTCGTCCATCAATTCGACGCGGCCCTCATAGACGAGGCCTTCGATATCATGAACCCAGATGTTTTCGCGTTTGGCGCCGAGGATGACCAGGAGGTTCAGGCAAGCGAGCGCAGCGGCGCCGGCGCCGGACGCGACGATCTTGACATCGTCGATCGTCTTGCCGGCCAGCTCCAGCCCATTGAGAATGGCTGCGGCAACGATGATGGCGGTGCCGTGCTGGTCATCATGGAAGACCGGGATTTCCATCTTTTCGCGGAGACGACGCTCGACCTCGAAGCATTCGGGCGCCTTGATGTCTTCGAGGTTGATGCCGCCGAATGTGGGCTCCAGCGCCGAAATCGTGCTGACCATCTCATCGACGGTTGGTGCGGCGACTTCGATGTCGAAGACATCGATACCAGCGAACTTCTTGAACAGGACGGCCTTGCCTTCCATGACCGGCTTGGAGGCAAGCGGACCGATATTGCCGAGACCGAGCACGGCCGAACCGTTGGATATGACCGCGACAAGATTGCCGCGCGAGGTGTAGTCGAAGGCCATTTCCGGATTGTCGCGGATGGCGAGGCAAGGGGCGGCAACGCCGGGAGAATAAGCCAGCGCCAAGTCGCGCTGGTTGCCGAGTGGCTTCGTCGCCTGGATTTCGAGCTTGCCGGGACGGGGATAGCGATGAAAGAAGAGAGCCTGCTCGTCGAGATTGCCACTCGCCATATTCTTGGCTGCCTTCGATGTGTCGTGCGTATCCATTACGCTCCTCCATTCCTGCTCGCGCGCTCGCGTCTGAGTCCACTGCATACATCAATCCCTCAGGGTGCACAGTATGCAATTGACGCAGAGGAAAGGTTTTTTGTGGCGGCGTTTTCACAATTGTTTTTCCTGTTTACTGCGACGCGCGTCCTGTGGACGCGCAAAGGACGCAGTAACACTTTAGATGGCGCATAAGCCTTTCCAAAAATCGTCCGCGATTTTCGGGGTTATGCGCTGGAAACTGTGACTTTTGGACCCAGTGGCAAGCGAAGGGCGAATGCGTCATACGACGTTCATGGCGCGGGCCTATGAGGGCGACAAACAGAGGACCCCCCATGACCCTCATCGCTTCCCATCGCGGTGGTACACATCTTTGGCCTGAAAACACTCGGCTTGCCTTTTCCGAAACTGCCAAACTCGACGTCGATCTCGTCGAATTTGACGTGCACCAGACCCGGGACAACAAGCTCGTCGTCCATCACGACGCGCTGATCGACCGCATGACGGACGGCAAGGGTGCGATCGCCGATTTCAGCTATGACGAATTGAGGCGCCACCTCGTCATCGGCAGCGGCGGTGAGACCATCCCGACACTTGCCGAAACCATCGACATCTTCGGGCCGTCTGCGGTCGACCTCCGGCTGGAGATCAAGACGAGGCTGGACGGCAAGCCCTATGAAGGCATGGAAAGCCGTATTGCGGACGAGTTATTGGCGACCGACATGCTGAAGCGGACGATGGTGACAAGTTTCGCGCTGTCACGCCTGGAAGCCTTCAGTACCGCACTCGACGAGCGCGGCCTCAATGTCGGCGAACTTCTCGGCTTCATTTTTCTCTGTTCGCCACTGACGGTCGCACAAATTGGCTGGAGAGGGGTCATTGCGGCGCTCGGCCAGTCCGGCATTCGCGAGATCGCCTTGCGTGCCGAGTCCATCGACGCCGAGGTGATGGATCTGTTTCAGAAAAACGGCGTGACGGTGCATGGGTGGGCGGCCCATACGAGCGAAGCGGCAAAGGCGATGTTCCGCTTCGGCGTCGCCAGTTTTACAACCGATCGGCCCGATCTCGCTATAGCTGCAAAGCGCGGCTGATCCTCTGCGACAAGCTCTCCGCACAGGATTTGTCATCATCCTGAAACACGAGTCTGATTTTGGAATAGCCAACGTAGGTAGGGCACGGACATAAAGTTCGTGAATGAAAACATGGATGTCAGGCAATTTCGAACGTTGTTCATTTCTGACGTGCACCTGGGCTCGAAAGCGGCCAAGGCGGACTATCTTATCGATTTTTTGCGCTACCATGAAGCGGACACTATTTTCCTTGTCGGCGACATTGTTGACGGCTGGCGGTTGAAGCGTAACTGGTACTGGCCGCAAGATTGCAACGACGTTGTGCAGAAACTGCTGCGTAAAGCGCGCAAGGGAACCCGCATCGTCTATATCCCCGGCAATCACGACGAATTCCTGCGCGATTTCCCCGGCATGCACTTCGGCGGCATCGAAGTGGCCGAGCGGGCGATCCATGAGACCGCTGACGGAAAGAGGTATCTCGTCCTGCACGGCGATGAATTCGACGTCGTCGTCCGCAACGCGCGTCTTCTCGCCTATCTCGGCGATTGGGCCTACGATATGGCAATCCTCATCAATATTGGCCTTGCCGCTGTTCGTCGCCGCTTGAACATGCCCTATTGGTCGTTCTCGGCTTGGGCGAAGCTTCAAGTGAAGCATGCGGTCAATTTCATCGGCGAGTTCCAGCGCGTCGTGGCTGAAGAGGCCAAGCGCAACGATGCCGATGGCGTCATCTGTGGCCACATCCATCACGCCGTCATCGAGGATCTCGATGGTATCCGTTATATCAACACCGGTGATTGGGTCGAAAGTTGCACGGCGATCGCCGAGCATGAAGACGGCACTTTCGAGCTGATCACCTGGCAGTCGATTGTCGAAGTACAGCCGGTAGGCGTAACTGTCGAGGATCTGCCGAAAGCGCTTGGAGCGCAGGCGGCGTAGTTTTGCGCCGCTTCACAGGTCCAATAACGATCCGTCACAATTCTTGATCGTTGCAACCTGACTACAGGCTCGTATTTTCTCCGAAACGTTTCGGTAAGACCATTTCTCGCCATAGTCGTATTCACGATAGGGTGATAGGGAAAAATCGGTTTCCCTTCAGGTCTGTCATGATTCCCGCGACAAAATCTCTGCAGGGCGAGGGCGCGCCTCCCCATTTTCGTTTGCGCACCGCCTTGTCCTATTGTGCTCCGTTGCTCGTCAACGGGATCGCTCTGCCGTTTTTCCCTGTCTGGCTGGCGGGGCTGAATTTTAACGACCGCGAGATTGGCCTCATCCTTGCCGTGCCGATGGTGGTGCGTGTTCTCGTCGCGCCTGTTGTCGCGATGTTCGCCGATCGCATGGAGGAGCGGGCCAATGTGCTGTTCTGGTCAGGCGCGCTATCGCTTCTGACGGCGATCGCGCTTTACTGGACGAGCGATTTCTGGTCGGTGCTGCTGGTTTATGGCATTCAGGGGGCGACATACGCACCTTATGTACCCGTCGTAGAATCGATCGCCATTTCCGGCGTACGGCGATGGGGTTTCGATTACGGTTCGATGCGTGTCTGGGGATCGATCGCTTTCATCTTCTCGACTCTTATCGGCGGTCAGATGATCGGCAGATGGGGCGGCACCATGGTTCTCCCCACCATGGTCGGGGGCTTCGTCCTGACAATGATGATGGCCTTCTTCTGTCCGCGCATCGGGCCGACACGCCGGCGCAATCAGCCGATCAACCTGCAGGCGCCCACCGGCAGCGGGCTGCGCTCACCGCAGTTGTTGATCACCATGATCGGTGTTTCGGTGCAGCAGTCGAGCCATGCCGTGATGTATACTTTCGCATCGATCTATTGGCGGAAGCTCGGTTTTTCCGGCACGGAGATCGCCGTACTCTGGAGCATTGGGGTAACGGCGGAGGTTATGGTTTTCTTCATGTCGAAAATGCTGAGCCGCCGTTTCAGTGCCTGGACGCTGATTTTCTTCGGCTCGACCATGTGTATCGTGCGCTGGATACTATTTCCGATCAACCTCGGCTTTCTCGGCTATTTCGTGCTGCAATGTTTTCATTCCTGCACCTATGCCTGCGTACATACCGGCATCCAGCGCCGCATCGTCGCTTCGGTGCAGGAAAGCCAGGAGGCTTCAGCCCAGGGTGCCTATTTCTTTTATAACGGCATGTTTCTCGGGCTGATGACCCTGGCGTCCGGCTATCTCTATACGTGGCTCGGTCTTTCCAGCTACTATATCATGGCCGGTATCGCAGCATTCGGCCTTGCTATGGTGATCTTCGCCCGCAATCTTCAGCCTAGCGGTTCGACGTTTGGCGAAAGAGCTAGCAAGGCCTCCTGAGGCGCGAAACGAATTCATTTGGATATCAAGATGCTATGGCATATTTTGACATCGGCGCGGCATAGAAATCGCCTATGCACTCGGATATTAACCATTGGCGTCGTGCTGGGATTCCCGAGTCGGCGACCGTGACGCGAGATCTGAAAGACGCATGAGTTTGAAAGTAGCCGAACAGAAACCCGATGCACCGAGGATCGATGACGAGCCCGATGGCAGCGGGCATCGTTATCGGCTGGAAGGCAATTGGCGCAGTGCTCATGTGCACGGCGTGCTGCGGCAGATCGATCAGCTTACGAAACGGCGCGGCGGCGGTCAGGTAGTGATCGATCTTTCCGATCTTTCCGACGTCGATACCGCCGGCGCGTTGCTGATCCGTCGCTTGCAGGAGAGCCAGGAAGCGCATGGCGCCAGCGTCAGGATCGAAGGCTCCAATCCCCATATCGATGAGCTGCTTACTGCTTTTGCCGAAGACCGGAACAACGAAGTTGCGGAGCCCAAGCCAAAGAAATCCTTGGCGGAACGGATTTTCGCGCCGATCGGCGAGAGCGTCTACGAGATCTGGGGCAACCTCGTCGCGGCCATGTATATTCTCGGTTCGGCGGTACGGGGCGCACAACTCAAGTTCGGGCGCGGCAGTGGCGTTTCGCCGGCTTCGATCGTCAATCAGATCGACCATATGGCCGTGCGTGCGGTGCCGATCATCTTGCTGATGTCTTTTCTGATTGGCGCGATTATCGCTCAGCAGGGCGCATTCCAGCTCCGCTATTTCGGCGCTGAAATCTTCGTCGTCGATCTCGTCGGTATCCTGCAATTGCGTGAAATCGGCGTGCTTCTGACCGCCATCATGATCGCCGGCCGCTCGGGCAGCGCCATTACTGCCGAAATCGGCTCGATGAAGATGCGCGAAGAGGTCGACGCTCTGAAGGTCATGGGTCTGAACCCGATCGGCGTTCTGATCTTCCCCCGACTGGTGGCATTGACCGTTGCGTTGCCGCTGCTGACGATCCTTGCCAATTTCGCCTCGCTCTTCGGCGCGGCGACGGTCGCTTGGGCCTATTCCGGCATCACCTTCGCCACCTTCATTTCACGCCTGCACGAAGCGGTTAGTCTCTCCACCGTCATCTCGGGCATGATCAAGGCGCCGTTCATGGCGCTGGTCATCGGCATCGTTGCGGCGGTCGAAGGGCTGAAAGTGGGCGGCAGCGCTGAATCGCTCGGCCAGCATGTGACCTCGTCCGTCGTGAAGTCGATTTTCGTGGTGATCCTGATGGACGGGCTGTTTGCCATGTTCTACGCAGCGATCGATTTCTGAGGGGCTGGCAAAGATGAGCGCGCTTCACTCGGAAATCCCGTTGGATAAGGATGAGCAAGGCAGGGATATCGTACTGTCGGCGCAGGATGTCACCGTCGCTTTCGGATCGAAAGTGGTGCTCGACAAATTAAACCTCAATATCTACCGCGGCGAAATCCTGGGTTTCGTCGGCGCTTCCGGCGCGGGTAAGTCGGTGCTGCTGCGCACGGTATTGCGGCTGCTGCCGCGCCGCTCGGGCAAGATCGAGATCCTTGGCGAAGATTATGACAAGCTCTCCGAGCCAGAGCGCAACGGGCTCGACATGCGCCTTGGCGTGCTTTTCCAGCAGGGTGCGCTGTTTTCCTCGCTGACGGTGAAGGAAAACATCCAGGTACCGATGCGGGAATATCTCGACCTGCCCAAGGAGTTGATGGACGAACTGGCGCATCTGAAAATCCGCATGGTCGGCCTTGCCGCCGATGCTGCCGACAAATACCCGTCCGAGCTTTCCGGCGGCATGATCAAGCGCGCCGCTCTTGCCAGGGCCCTGGCCCTCGACCCCGATCTCGTTTTCCTGGACGAGCCGACATCCGGCCTCGACCCGATCGGCGCGGCCGAATTCGACGAGCTGATCGCCAAGCTACGCGACACGCTCGGTTTGACCGTCTATATGGTGACTCACGACCTCGACAGCCTTTTTTCCGTCTGCGACCGTATTGCCGTTCTTGGACAGAAACGGGTATTGGTGGAAGGTACGGTTGAAGACATGCTCGCCTGCGACGACCCTTGGGTGCAGTCCTACTTTCGGGGCAAGCGTGCGCGATCGATCGTGCCGCGGCAGGACATCGGGGATCGCAACGACGACACTGGCGCCGGCGCCCACAGCCGCAAAAAGTAACTGGAACAATGGAAACCAAAGCCAACTATACGATTGTCGGGTTCTTTACACTGCTGGTCATCGCGGCCGCTTTCGGCTTCGTCTATTGGATGGCGGAGTATGGCCGCGGCGGTCCGATGGCCGAGCTTGTCGTACGCATTCCGGGCTCGGCAAACGGCCTGAGCGTTGGTTCGCCCGTTCGCTTCAACGGCATTCAGGTCGGCTCGGTGCAGGGGCTTTCGATCGATGCCGATGATCCGAACTATTCGCTCGCCTTCACCGAGGTGCGCGCGGATGCGCCAGTTTATACGTCCACCAAGGCCATTTTGGAGATCCAGGGCTTGACCGGTGCCGCCTATATCGAGCTTTCCGGCGGCCGCAACGGTGACGAGAACATCCTCAAACGGTCGATCGAAACCGGTAAGCGGGCGGTGCTTCTCGCCGACCAGTCGAGCGTGACGAACCTGCTCACCACCGCCGACAAGATCCTGAACCGTGCCAACGACACAATCGGCGATATCCAGGGCTTCATCTCGGATTCCCGCGGACCGCTGACCGATACGGTGCGTAACGCCCAGAAATTTTCAAAGGCGCTGTCGGACAATTCCGGCAATATCGACAAGTTCCTCGCCAGCGTCGGACAGCTTTCCGATACCGTCAAGAGCGTGTCGACCCGCGTCGACTCTACCCTTGATGCGATCGAGAAGCTGGTGCGCGCTGTCGATTCCAACAAGATCAACGATGTCGTCAACAATGCCGACAAGATCACCGCGAATGTGGCTGATGCGACGACCGATCTGAAGGCGACGATCGCCAGCTTCAAGCAGACTGCCGATACCTACAACGCCTTTGGCCAAAAGGCGCAGCAGACACTCGACCGCGTCGATGCGATCGTAGCGCAGATCGATCCCAACAAGGTGAAGGGTTCGATGGACGATATCGCAGAGGTGACCAAGGACGCCAGGACGGCCGTCATATCCATCCGCGATGTCGCCAATTCGGTTGCGGCCCACCAGCAGGATATCGATCAGACAATTGCCAATGCCAAGGATATTTCCAACAAGCTAAACTCCGCTTCCGGCAAGGTCGACGGCATTCTTACCAAGGTTGACTCGCTGCTCGGCTCCGGTGACACACAGTCGCTGTTTGCGGAAGCCAAAGATACGCTCGAATCCTTCAAGAAGATGGCGGACAATCTCAATGCCCGGATCGGCCCGATCGCCGACAATCTGCAGAAATTCTCGAATGGCGGCCTTCGCGATGTGCAGTCTCTCATTAACGACATGCGAGGCACGGTTGACAATCTCAACAACACAATCACTAACTTCGACCGCAATCCGCAGCGCCTGATTTTCGGCGGCGATACTGTCAAGCAATATGATGGCCGGGCGCGGCATTGATGAATAGCAATTTATTGGCTGCAGGGGATAGGCGGAATATGGTCGGTTGCGTTTCGCGTGAGCGTTATCAGGTGTATCGGAAGGCAGCGATTATTCTGCCACTGGTTGCAGCCTTGCTCAGCGGCTGCGGCTCAGCCCCCACTAACGACACATATGATCTTTCCGCTTCGGTCAAGGCGAGCGGTCCGTCGGTCAAGAGCCGGCAAATCTTGATCCCGCCGCCGACCGCGCTGCAGGCGCTCGACAGCAACCAGATCGTCATCCGCGTTTCGCCCTCAGAGATTCAGTATCTCAGCAAGTCGCAGTGGAGCGACAGGCTGACCCGGATGGTGCAATCGAAGCTGGTCGAAGCCTTCGAAAACACCGGAAAGCTTGGCGGTGTCGGCGTACCGGGGCAGGGCCTTGCGATCGACTACCAGATCGTCACCGACATCCGTTCCTTCGAGATCGATACGGTGGGAGGTCAGAGGTCGGCCACTGTCGAAATCTCAGTCAAAATCCTCAATGACCGCTCGGGCACGATCAAAGCACAGGGCGTCTTCCGTAAAGTTGTGCCGGTTAGCGGCGGTAGCAACGCCGATTTCGTCCGAGGGCTCGACGCGGCCTTTGCCGGCGTGACGGCACAGATCGTCGATTGGACGCTGCGCTCGCTTTAACGGTTGTCTATCGCTCCATCAGGGACTTCAGTGTGCTGAGATCCTTCAGCACATGCGCCGCGTCTGCGGCGAATTGCTCATCGGACATCCCAGGCAGCTTCAGCAGTGTGAACATGACCTCGCAGCCATCGCCGTTCGGCACGACCCGAAGCGCGTTATGGACCTTTAAGCCGGATTCGATCGTGACCGTATGATCGATGACTCCGAATTCGTTGCGGGGTGTGAAGCTGACGCGGACGGTGCCGAGAGTGCCTTTGGCAATCCAATCCTCGCCATCCTGCTCCAATCCGGACGCGAGACCGGAGGCCCAGAGCGGCATGTTTTCCGGACGACCGGCAAAGCCGTAGACTTCCTTCCAATGACGATCGATGGAGATATGAACGATCTTTGCGGTCATGGTCGACATGGATGCCTCCTCCTGTATATTCGTCTTTGATGAACTGCGGTTGGGTGCGGACCGGCCCAACTGAAAAGTTGAGCTCCTGAAGAATCCTGCGTCATTCTTGCATGGTCCTGCAATGGGGACGATTCGAAGCTGACAAAGGCTTGCCGTTTCCCGCTCGGAGTGCAACAACATCGGTCCAACGTGTAACCCGAAAATCGGAGTCGATTTTCGGGTTATGTGTCATTTCAAAGTGTTACTGCGTTTTTTGCCGTCCTGAAGCACGCACAGCGCAGTAAGCAGATCATTGGAGGATTGTCGTGGAAAAGGCAGAAATCGGACTGATCGGTCTCGCTGTCATGGGATCGAATCTGGCACTCAACATTGCCGAAAAAGGCAATAAAATCGCGGTGTTCAACCGCACGCCGCAGGTGACGGATGAGTTCTATGCGAACGCGGGTGCGCTAAAGGACAAGATCATTCCGTGCAAGACGATTGAGGAATTCGTCGAAGCGATCCGTCCGCCCCGGCCGATCATCATCATGATCAAGGCCGGCGATCCGGTCGACCAGCAGATGGCGGCGCTGCAGCCGCATCTCGACAAGGGCGACATCATGATCGACGCCGGCAATGCCAATTTCCGCGATACGATTTCGCGCTTCGACCGTCTGAAGGATACCGGCCTGACCTTCATCGGCATGGGCGTCTCCGGCGGTGAGGAAGGCGCGCGCCATGGCCCGTCGATCATGGTCGGCGGCACCGAAGAGTCCTACAAGCGCGTCGAGAAAGTGCTGACTTCGATTGCTGCCAAATACAAGGACGATCCGTGCGTCGCCTGGCTCGGCAACGACGGCGCCGGTCATTTCGTCAAGACCATCCATAACGGCATCGAATATGCCGACATGCAGATGATCGCCGAAATCTACGGCATCCTGCGCGACGGACTCGGCAAGAACGCGGCCGAGATCAGCAGCATCTTCGGCGAATGGAACAAGGGTCGGCTGAACTCCTACCTGATCGAGATCACCGAGAAGGTTCTGTCCGCCAAGGATCCGGCAACAGGCAGCGCCATGCCTGACGTCATCCTCGACAAGGCCGGCCAGAAGGGTACCGGCAAGTGGTCGGCGATCGAAGCGCAGAACATGGGCATCCCGGCAACCGCCATCGAAGCTGCCGTCGCTGCCCGCAGCCTGTCGGCCATCAAGGGCCAGCGCGAAGCCGCCGAGAAGATTTTCGGCACGCCGGACTACAAATTCCCGATCGGCTTCGGTCCCGACCTCTTGAAGGATCTGGAACTGGCGCTGTTCGCCGCCAAGATCGGTGCCTATGCACAGGGCTTTGCCGTCATGGCCGAAGCCTCGAAGGAGTTCAACTGGTCGCTGCCGATGCCGGTCATCGCCAAGATCTGGCGCGCAGGCTGCATCATCCGCTCGCAGTTCCTCGACGAGATCACCAGCGCCTTCACCAAGACACCGGATGCGGCCAACCTGATCGTGACCCCGGCTTTTGCCGAAATGGTCAAGGAATCGATTCCGTCGCTGCGCCGCATCGTTTCGGCCGCCACGGCCTCCGGCCTGCCGGTTCCGGCTCTGGCTTCGGCACTGACCTATTTCGATGCCTATCGCCAGGCCCGCGGCACCGCGAACCTCATTCAGGCGCAGCGCGACTTCTTCGGCGCCCACGGCTTCGACCGCGTCGATGGCAAGGACATCCATCACGGCCCTTGGGGCAGCGGCGCGAACGGCTGATCGCCGTCTTTTGGTGTGAACGTACGAGGGCCCGTCGGACATCCGGCGGGCCTTTTCTTTGCCGTCAGCCTTTCGGCCAGACAGGCAGGCTGATGCTCTGCAGCAGCTCCGGTTCGATACCGTCTATGCGGGCGATGACGGCCTTGGCCAGCTCCCGGCCGCCATGACGGACATCCTCGTAGATTGTTATGATTTCCGGGCGGATCCAGTTCAGTACGTCGGTCGATTGCTTGGCAACCATGTCGATGTCGCGGCCGAGGCGGAAGCCGGCGGCCTCGATGCCGGCATTGACAGCAATGGCGCTACCACCGCTTGAGCAGACGATGCCGTCGGGCGCGTGAGGCGAGCGCATCAGCGCTTCGATCACATCCCGGATATCGGTGAGCGCCGTGTCGGTCGTGACCCTCAAGGGGATCTCCTCAGCGCCGTATTCGTGCAAACCGGTCTGAAAGCCGATGCGCGTGTGCGAATAGTAGGTAAGCTTGCTGGAGGGCTGCAACAACGCGAGGCGGCGGCGTCCCTTGGTGACCAAAGCACGCACCGCCTCATGGGCGAAGGCCTCATTGTCAAAATCGTGAAACGGATGAACGATGCCCATATCCGTGCGCCCATGCGTGGCAAAAGGCAGGCCCCGCTCATGCATGAGCTGAACGCGCGGGTCGTCCGGCTCAGTGCGCGATATGATGACGCCGTCGGCCGAACCCGTGTCGAGGATATAGCGCACAGGTACCAAAGGGTCCTTGCTGTGCGAATGCGGTGTCACGACGAGGTGATATTGCGTGCCGGCCAACACCTCCGAAATGCCGAAAACCATCTGGCTGGTGAAGCCCATGATTTCCTCGTCGATGCTGAGTACCAGAGCGATGACGTTGGTCTTGCCAGTCCTCAGACGGACTCCGGCGCGATTCGGCTGGTAGCCCAATTGACGGGCGACCATGCGTACCCGTTCCTTGGTCTCGGCGCCGATATCCGGGGCATCCTTTAAGGCTCGTGAAACGGTGGTTATTCCGAGCCCGGTCATGAAGGCGATCGTCTTGAGCGTCGGTCGCTCATGCGCGGGTTGGGTGCCGCCGCCGGAAATCTTCTTGCTGTCCATGTCGTACAATGCTGCCTCCCGGCCGCCTCCCGCGACCAATCCGCTTATATTGCCTGCAGCAGTGCCGCAAGCATATCCGCAATCTGATCACTCCTCTCTCATCTCGAAAATCTGTAACGATACAGTAGAAAAGTCGAGCGTTTTTTCTGACGTTGCTGGAGGCGGAATACCCAGGAGTTGAATTCACAGGCTTCACCAAAAATATTTGCACATGCGAAATCGGAATGAGCAAACTTAAATCGATTAATCAAACTTAATTCAGTAATATCAATTAATTAGAGTGATATTGCAATTGCGAAAGAAAGTGATGAATCGTTGGGCGCGCTGCATCATTCAATGAAATAAATGTAATCTAAAGTCGTATATTTGTGCGATGAAGAAAATTTTGCGAGCAGCTAGTTGCGCGTCGAAAATGATTAGACTACGTTTTTCCGGCAACGTTTCAGTGAGGGAGGAAAACTCATGAATTTTCGTTTGATGGCCGCAGCTATGCTCGCATCCGTCGCGATTCCGGCTCTTTCGGCAAATGCGACAGATCTCGAAGTAACGCATTGGTGGACATCGGGTGGCGAAGCCGCCGCAGTCAAAGTTCTTGCTGATCAATACAACGCTTTGGGTGACAATCACTGGGTCGACGGCGCCATTGCCGGTGCGGGCACGACCGCCACCCCGCTGATCGTCAGCCGTATTCTCGGCGGCAATCCGATGGGCGCAACCCAGCTCAACACGGGCCGTGACGCGGAAGAACTCGTCAAAGCCGGCCTGATGACCGACCTGACCGATCTCGCCGAGAAGGAACACTGGAAGGACATCATCCGTCCCGCCAAGCTCCTCGACGCCTGCACGTATGACGGCCACATCTATTGCGTGCCGCTCAACATCCATTCCTGGCAGTGGATGTGGGTCAACCGCCATGTCTTCGAAGACAACGGCCTCAAGGTTCCGACCAATTGGGACGAGTTCGCAGCCGACGCTCCAAAGCTGAAGGAAAAGGGCATCGTTCCGCTCGCGACGGGCGCTCCTTGGCAAGTCGACGGTATTCGCAACGTCATGCAGGTCGGCATCGGCGGCAAGGATCTCTACCTCGCCATCAACGACAAGAAGAGCGAAGAGGCTGTCCGTAGCCCCGAGAACCGCAAGGTTTGGGAATCCTTCGCTCAGGCGCGTGACATGGTTGACGACAGCTATTCCGGCCGTGACTGGAACGTCGCCACCAACATGGTGATCACCGGCAAGGCTGCTGGCCAGGTCATGGGTGACTGGGCGCAGGGCGAATTCGGTGTCGCCAAGCAGGTTGCCGGCAAGGACTATGATTGCCTACCCGGGCTCGGTTTCCATGCGCTGCTCGATACCGGTGGCGATAGCTTCTATTTCCCGAAGAACAGCAATCCCGACATCACCAAGGCTCAGCTTGAACTCGCCAGCATGCTTCTTTCCAAGGAGACGCAGGTCAAGTTCAACCTCGCCAAGGGCTCGCTGCCGGTGCGCGGCGACGTCGACCTGACTGCTGCCAATGCCTGCATGAAGAAGGGTCTCGATATTCTTGCGACCCCCGACAATGTGCTGCCGTCGACCGAGCAGATGCTCGACTCCGACACGCAAGGTCAGCTCACCGACCTCGCGCTGCAGTTCTTCTCATCCAAGATGTCGGTCGATGATGCCATCAACAAGCAGGCCGACATCATCAAGCAGGCGCAGTAAAGCACACAACCATCTCATCAATTGAGACGGCTAAAGCAGGGCCGGCGGAATTCTTCGCCGGTCCGGGCTCCCGCCGCCAAGGGAGGTATCCGATGGCTCGTGCTGTCCGACCATTTGGTCTGTTCCGCAATCTCAGTGCGAAGATCGCCGCCATTCCGATGGTGCTGACTGTGATCGTCGTCTTCGTTGGTTGCACGCTCTGGACCGTGATCTATTCTTTTACCGACTCGAAATCGCTTCCAAGCACTCGTTTCGTCGGCCTTGCGCAATATCAACGTCTGTGGACGACGGATCGTTGGAACATCTCGATCGGCAATCTCGCCACTTACGGCATCCTCATGCTGATCTTCGCTTTCGTGGTCGGCTTCTTTCTTGCCGTGTTGATGGATCAGAAGATCCGGTTCGAAAATACGTTTCGTACCATCTTTCTCTATCCCTTCGCTCTGTCCTTCATCGTCACTGGACTTGTATGGCAATGGATCCTCGATCCCAGTCTCGGCTTGCCGAAACTGCTGCAGGATATGGGCTTTGCGGGCGCCAATTTCGCTCTGCTTGGCAACCAGGAAACGGTGATCTACGCGCTGGTGATCGCCGGCCTCTGGCAGGGCACCGGTCTCGTCATGGTGTTGATGCTTGCGGGTTTGCGGGGGATCGACGGCGAGATCTGGAAAGCTTCCCGCGTGGACGGCATTCCGGCGTGGCGGACCTATATCTTCGTCGTCATTCCGATGATGCGCGGCGTCTTCGTCACCACCCTCGTCATCATCGCTTCCGGCATCGTGCGCGTCTACGACCTCGTCGTGGCCACGACGAACGGCGGACCGGGCTTCGCCTCGGAGATGCCGGCGAAATACGTCTACGACTTCATGTTTCAGCGCGGCAATCTCGGTCAGGCGCTCTCCGCCTCGACCGTCATGTTGGTCACAGTGTTCATCTTCGTCGTGCCGTGGGCTCTGGTCGAGTTCCGCCAGAAGCGCAGATAAGGGAGACCCCAATGGCACTTGCCGCTACCATCGAACCCTCGGGCACAAAGCCCAAACGTCGCTTCGCTCCGCGGACCGTCATGCTCTACGGCATCCTCAGCCTGGCCGCGCTGTATTACCTGCTGCCGCTCTATGTGATGGTCGTCACCTCGCTGAAGGGCATGCCGGAAATCCGCATGGGCAACATCTTCGCCCCGCCTATGGAAATCACCTTCGAGCCCTGGGTGAAGGCCTGGTCGGAGGCCTGCACCGGGCTGTATTGCCACGGCATTCAGATCGGCTTCTGGAATTCGGTGAAGATCCTTGTTCCGAGCGTCATCGTTTCGATCGCTATCGCCTCGATCAACGGCTATGCACTCGCCAATTGGCGCTTCAAAGGATCTGAGGTCTTTTTTACCATCCTGTTGTTCGGCGCCTTCATTCCCTATCAGGTGATGCTCTATCCACTGGTCATCGTATTGCGCGAGCTTGGCCTGTTTTCGACACTGGGCGGCATTGTGCTGGTGCACACCATCTTTGGCATGCCGATCAATACGCTGCTGTTCCGCAATTATTTCGCTTCACTGCCGCCTGAATTGTTCAAGGCCGCGCGCGTCGATGGTGCAGGCTTCTGGCAAATCTTCCTGCGCATCATGCTGCCGATGTCGCTGCCGATCTTCGTCGTCGGCATGATCATCCAGATCACCGGCATTTGGAACGACTTCCTGTTCGGCGTCATCTTTGCCGGAACCCAAAACTATCCGATGACTGTGCAGCTCAACAACATCGTCAACGCCGTCCAGGGCGTGAAGGAATACAACGTCAACATGGCCGCCACGCTTCTGACCGGCGCGGTGCCGCTTATCGTCTATTTCGTCTCCGGACGGCTTTTCGTTCGGGGCATCGCCGCCGGCGCAGTGAAGGGGTGATCCATGACAAGCAGCGTTTCCATCAAAGACCTGTCGCTCGATTTCGGCTCGGTCACCGTTCTGAAGAACCTCAACCTCGAGATCAACGACGGCGAATTCCTCGTGCTGCTCGGCTCGTCCGGCTGCGGCAAGTCCACCCTTCTCAACTGCATCGCCGGTCTGCTGGACATCACTGAAGGGAAGATCTTCATCAAGGGCAAAAACGTCACTTGGGAAGAGCCCAAGGACCGCGGCATCGGTATGGTGTTCCAATCCTACGCCCTTTATCCGCAGATGACGGTTGAAAAGAATCTGTCGTTCGGCCTTCGCGTCGCCAAGGTGCCGCAGGCAGAGATCGACAAGCGCATTGCGCGTGCCGCCGAGATCCTGCAGATCCAGCCGCTTTTGAAGCGCAAGCCGGCCGAGCTTTCGGGCGGTCAGCGCCAACGTGTGGCGATCGGCCGTGCCCTTGTGCGTGACGTCGACGTGTTCCTTTTCGACGAGCCGCTGTCGAACCTCGATGCCAAGCTGCGCTCGGAACTGCGTGTGGAAATCAAGCGACTGCACCAGTCGCTGAAGAACACGATGATCTACGTCACCCACGATCAGATCGAAGCGCTGACGCTCGCCGACCGCATCGCCATCATGAAGAACGGCATCATCATGCAGCTCGATGATCCGACGACGATCTACAATGCACCGCGCAATCTCTTCGTGGCCGGTTTCATCGGCTCGCCGTCAATGAACTTCCTGCATGGCGAACTGGTGAACCGTGAGGGCAGGGTAGCGTTCGCCACCAACGATGTGATTTTCTCGCTCGATGGCTATAATGCCGGCGAGGCTTTGGGATCGGGCCGCAAGGTCATCCTCGGAGTCCGGCCTGAGCACATCAAGGTGAACGAGGATCTGGGGCCTGGTGCGGAAGTGCACAATGCGACTGTCGATATCGAGGAGCCGATGGGCGCCGACAACCTGCTCTGGCTCAAGCATGCCGGTCACACCATGTCGGTGCGCATTAACGGGGCGCGGCGTTTCAGCGCGGGTACGCCCGTGAAGCTCGGATTCGATATGTCGCTCGCTTCGCTCTTTGACGCACAGACAGAACTCAGAATATGATCATATGAATGGAGGTGACTCTGTCACTTCCATTCGCAGCGGTTCGGGAGGTCCGATGTCGTCTTCATTCAATGGCAATATTACAGTCGATCTGGCTGGTCAGTGGCGGCTTACGTCGCCAGACAGCGATCATTCTCTTTCCATGCCCGTGCCGGGCGATGTCCACACCGCGCTTCATGCTGCAGATGTCATTCCGGACCCCTATTTCGGCCGAAACGAGGAGGTCGTTCAGTGGGTAGCCAAGCAGGATTGGCAGGTCGAACGCAGCTTTACGCTCGATGACGCAGGAGGCGACTGGTATCTCGACATCGACTATCTGGACACGGTGGCGAGCGTCTATGTCAACGACACGCTGGTGCTCGAAGGCAACAATTGCTTCCAGCGCTACCGCCCTGATGTCTCCAAGGCACTGAAGACAGGCGAGAATACCGTCCGCATCGTGCTGCATTCCAGCATCAAGGCAGGCGCCGAACTGCAAGCGAAGCAGCCGTTCTACATTCCCTACAGCACCGCCAATTCGCCGATTCCGAACGGCAACATGTTGCGCAAGCCGCAGTGCCATTTCGGCTGGGACTGGAACATTGCTATCGCACCGCTCGGCCTCTATGGCACGATTGCGCTGAAGAAGCTCGAAACTGCCCGTATTGAGAGTGTCGTTACCCGTCAATTGCACAATGCCGACGGCTCGGTCGACCTCAAGGTGACCGTGGCGCTGTTTGCAAAGGGCGTCGGCGTCGCTCAGGTCTATTTCTCGCTCGACGACGAGCGGCTGCGGCTCGATGTCGGCGTCAACGCCGGCGAGACCTCGGTGACGCATGTTTTCCATATCGACAAGCCGAAGCTCTGGTGGCCGGCCGGCAGTGGCGAGCAGGCCCTTTATGGGCTCTCCGTCGAGACCAATTCGGAGACAGAGACGCGACAGATCGGTCTGCGCATCGTTGAACTGATCACCGACGAGGACGAAGCGGGCAGCCGTTTCGCACTCAAGGTCAACGGACGGGAGATATTCGCCCGCGGCGCCAACTGGATCCCGGCGGATGCGTTGTTTTCACGTTCAAACCCTGCCTTGACCGAGGACCTGCTGCAATCCGCTGCGGCGGCGAACATGAACATCATCCGCATCTGGGGCGGCGGTTTCTACGAGCAGGATTGGTTCTACGACATCTGCGACCGGTTGGGCCTGATGATCTGGCAGGACTTCATGTTCGCCTGCAATCTCTATCCTTCGACCGGCGATTTTCTCGAAAACGTCGAGGCCGAAGTCGGCTATCAGGTTAAGCGCTTGGCGACGCACCCCTCGATCGCGCTCTGGTGCGGCGACAACGAGCTGGTGGGGGCGCTGACCTGGTTCGAGGAATCCCGCAACGACCGCGACCGCTACCTGGTTTCCTATGATCGTTTGAACCGAACGATCGAACGGGCGATGAAGAACGCCGCGCCGGATGCGATCTGGTGGCCGTCGAGCCCGGCGTCCGGCTATCTCAACTTCGGTGACGCCTGGCATGCCGATGGCTCCGGCGATATGCATTACTGGTCGGTCTGGCACGAGAACAAGTCTTTCGACAACTACCGCTCGGTGCGTCCGCGCTTCTGCTCGGAATTCGGCTTCCAGTCCTATACGTCGTTGCCTGTCATCAAGACTTATGCCGATGCCAAGGACATGAATATCGCGTCGCCGGTGATGGAATTGCACCAGAAGAATGCCGGCGGCAACGAGCGCATTGCCGGTACGATGTTCCGTTATTTCCGCTTTCCAAAGGATTTTCCGAATTTCGTCTATCTGAGCCAGGTGCAACAGGGGCTCGCCATCAAGACGGCGGTGGAATATTGGCGCTCGCTCAAACCGCATTGCATGGGCACTGTCTATTGGCAGCTCAACGATACTTGGCCGGTGGCCTCCTGGTCGAGCCTCGATTACGGCGGGCGCTGGAAGGCGATGCACTATCTCGTGCGTCGCTTCTTCCAGCCGGTTTCGGTCGCTGCCATTCCCTCCGAAGACAACAACACCATCCGCTTCTCACTCGTCAACGACACCAATGCGGACGTCACCGTCGATATCGCCGTGTCGCTGCTTAAGCTCGACGGCGAGCGCGTGCCACTGACGACGGCGCATGCTGTCTGCACACCGGATGCAGCCATCACCGCGCTATCGATAGATGCCTCTCAGGTGCCGGCCGATTGTCTGTTGGCGTGGCATTTCACCGCATCGAACGGAATGGGCGGTGAAGGGCACTATGTTCACGGCACCTATAAGGCCTTGGAGCTTCAGCCCGGAGGTCTTACGGTGTTGCGGGAGGAGATCGAGGAGAACGGCACGGTGGAACTGACCGTGACCGCAAAGGGATTGGCGCTGTTCGTGATGATCGAGAGCGAGACGGAAGGGCGTTACTCCGACAACGCCTTCGATCTCGGCGCCGGCGAAAGCCGCCGCATTGTCTTCACGCCGGCCAAACCGCTTGCCGGTAGTGTCCCGGACTTCCGCTTCTACGACTTGCAGTCCAGCCAATCGGTGGCCAGCCAATCGGTGGACTGAGCATCCGGCCGCCATTCGGTGGCAATTGACGGGCCGCAGGCCCAAGACAGAAGGCCGCGAGGCCATTGGAGGAAATATCGATGACGAAACTTGGATTCCAGCTTTATAGCGCCCGTAATTTCCAGCCTTATTCGGATATCCTCGTAAAGCTCGGCAAGGCCGGCTATGCGGAAGTCGAAGGTTTTGGCGGCATCTATGCCGATTTGGACGAAGCTGGTCTAAAGAGCCTGCGCGCTGAGCTCGACAAGAACGGCCTGACCATGGCGAGCGGCCATTTCAGCCCCGACTTTCTCGATGGGCAGGTGCAGAAGTCGCTGACTATCGCCAAGATCCTCGGCATGGACTCGATCTACGCACCGCATCTGGCCGCCGATCAGCGCCCGAAGGACGCGGCCGGCTGGCGCGCGTTCGGCAAGCGCTTGCATGAGATGAGCAAGCCCTACAAGGACGCCGGCTTCGAATTCGGTTGGCACAATCACGACTTCGAATTCGTCAAGCTGGCTGATGGCTCTCTGCCGATCGAGGGCATCTTCGAAGGCGCTCCGGACATTTCCTGGGAAGCTGATATCGCCTGGGTCGTCCGCGGCGGCGCCGATCCCTTTGCCTGGATCGAAAAGCTCGGCTCGCGCATTTCCGCTGTCCACGTCAAGGACATCGCTCCTGCGGGCGAAAACAAGAATGAAGACGGCTGGGCCGATCTCGGTCACGGCACTGTTCCATGGCCGAAGCTCATGAAGGCTCTCGCCGGCACCAAGGCCAAGCACTACGTGCTCGAGCACGACAATCCGAGCGATGTCGATCGCCTGATCACCCGTTCCATCGCATCCTTCAAGACTTACTGAGGCATCCCACATGGCTAAGGAACTTGGCGTTGGCATCATCGGATGCGGCAATATCTCAACCACCTATTTCAAGCTTTCTCCGCTCTTCAAGGGCCTGAAAGTGCTGGCTTGCGCTGATATCAACATGGAGGCGGCGCGCCTGCGTGCCGAGGAGTATCAGGTCAAGGCTCAGACGATCGACGAACTGCTTGCCAATGACGAGCTCGACGTCATCGTCAACCTGACGATCCCGGACGCGCATTTCCCGGTTTCCAAGCGCATCCTGGAGGCCGGAAAGCATGTCTATTCCGAAAAGCCTCTGGTGCTGTCTCTGGAGCAGGGCGAGGAGCTGCGCCGCATCGCCAAGGAGAAGGGGCTCGCCGTCGGCTGCGCTCCCGACACTTTCCTTGGCGGCGCCCATCAGCTCGCCCGTAAGTTTGTCGACGACGGCGGTATTGGCCGCATCACCTCGGGCGCTTGCTATGTCATGAGCCCGGGCATGGAAATGTGGCATCCGAACCCGGACTTCTTCTTCCTGCCGGGTGGCGGCCCGATCCTCGATCTCGGCCCTTATTATATCGCCAACCTCATCAACCTCATCGGTCCGGTCAAGCGCGTCGGCGCCATGACCTCGATGGCGTCGGAAACCCGTACCATCACCAGCCAGCCGCGCAACGGCGAGGTCATTCCGGTGAAGACGCCGACGACGATCCAAGCGCTGCTGGAATTCGTCAGCGGCGCGACGGTGACGTTGACGGCAAGCTGGGATGTCTGGTCGCACCGCCATGCCAACATGGAGCTCTACGGCACCGAAGGTTCGCTCTACGTGCCCGATCCGAACTTCTTCGGCGGCACGGTCGAGGTCAGCGGCCGCAGCAAGGACATCAAGCCGCTCAACGAATGGGCGCATCCTTTCGGCATTTCCAATCAGGAAAGCCCGAATGGCCCGCGTGCCAACTATCGTACGGCTGGTCTCGCCGACATGGCTGCATCGCTGATCGATGGCCGGGACGCCCGTTGTTCGCTCGACCGGACGCTGCACGGTGTCGATGTCATGACCTCGATCCTGAAATCGGGTGTGGAAAATCGCTTTGTCGATCTGACCACGACCTGCACGCAGCCGGCGGCGCTCGGCATCGAAGAGGCACAGGCGCTCTTGAAGTAAGCGCAGGAAAAGCTAGTTTGCGCGCGGGCGACTAGCCCGCGCGTTTTTCATCTCGAAGGAATTGGAACTATGGCTTGGCAACCGGCATCCGACCGCTACGCGAACATGAAATACAATAGAACCGGCCGCTCCGGTCTGAAGCTGCCTGCGGTTTCGCTGGGGCTTTGGCACAATTTCGGCGGTGACACTCCGCATGATCGCAAGGTCGATATGTGCCGTACCGCTTTCGATCTCGGCATCACCCACTTCGATCTTGCTAATAATTACGGTCCGCCTCCCGGCAGCGCCGAAACCGCCTTCGGCGAAATCCTGCGCACCGATTTCGCCGGCCTGCGCGACGAGCTGATCATCTCCTCCAAGGCCGGCTATGACATGTGGCCGGGTCCGTACGGCGAATGGGGCAGCCGCAAGTATCTTATCGCGTCCTGCGATCAGAGCCTGAAGCGCATGGGTCTCGACTATGTCGACATCTTCTATTCGCACCGCTTCGATCCGGACACGCCGCTCGAAGAAACCTGCGGCGCGCTCGATCATATCGTTCGTTCGGGCAGGGCGCTCTATGTCGGCATCTCCTCTTACAATTCGCAGCGCACGCGCGAAGCGGCAGCCATTCTAAAGGACCTCGGCACGCCATGCCTGATCCATCAGCCCAGCTATTCCATGCTCAATCGCTGGGTCGAGGATGACGGTCTGGTCGATACGTTGGAAGACCTCGGCATCGGCTCGATCGTCTTTTCGCCGCTCGCCCAAGGCATGCTGACAACGAAATATCTGAGTGGCATCCCGGAGGACAGCCGCGCCGCTCAGAACCATTTCCTGAAGCGAGACTTCATCCGCCCGTCGATCATCGACAATATCCGCAAGCTCAATGAGATCGCCGAGAAGCGCGGCCAGACGTTGGCGCAGATGGCGATCGCGTGGGTTCTGCGCGGCAATCGCATCACCTCGGCGCTGATCGGCGCTAGCCGCTCGTCGCAGATCGTCGATTGCGTCAAGGCGCTGGACAATCTCGAATTCACACCGGAAGAACTCAAGGAGATCGATGTCTACGCCCGCGAGGCCGATATCAATCTCTGGGCGAAGTCGGCCGAGCGTGAATAATCATTCAGCGACGCCCGGAACTTGGTTCTGGGCGTTTTGCTTTGTCCTCGTCGTGACCGGCAGGCAGTCGCCGGTTACGTATCCATTGCCGCCCGAGCGGCGCATAGTGACGTGTTCTCTGGAGGAGATTGTCCCATGATCCGCAACCCGATTTTGCCGGGCTTCAACCCCGATCCGTCTATCTGCCGTGTCGGCGAGGACTACTACATAGCCACCTCGACTTTTGAATGGTATCCGGGCGTACAGATCCATCACTCGCGCGATCTGGTGAACTGGACGCTGGTGCGCCGGCCGTTGGAGCGGGCCTCGCAGCTCGATATGCGCGGTGAACCGGATAGCTGCGGCATCTGGGCGCCATGTCTCTCCTATGCCGACGGCCTGTTCTGGCTCGTCTACACCGACGTCAAGCGTTACGACGGCAATTTCAAGGATGCGCATAACTACATCGTGACATCGCCAACGATCGAAGGCGAATGGTCCGAGCCATCCTATGTCAATTCCTCGGGCTTCGATCCGTCGCTATTCCACGACGACGACGGCCGCAAATGGTTCGTCAATATGCAGTGGAATCACCGCACGGAGAGCTATGGCGGTTCGCCGAAAACGCCCGCCTTCGACGGTATTTTGCTGCAGGAATGGGATTCGGTGACGAAATCATTGAAGGGGCCGATCAGGAACATCTTCTCGGGCACTGAGCTTGGTTTGGTCGAGGGGCCGCATCTCTTCAAGCGCGACAGCTGGTACTATCTGACGACGGCCGAGGGTGGCACGGGCTATGATCATGCCGTCACCATGGCGCGCTCGCGCAACATCGATGGGCCTTACGAGCTGCATCCCAACAAATATCTAATCACGTCAAAGGATCATCCCGAAGCCGTGTTGCAGCGGGCGGGGCATGGCCAATATGTCGAAACGTCCGATGGACAGTTTTACCACACGCATCTCTCCGGCCGGCCGTTGCCGCCGCATCGCCGCTGTACGCTCGGCCGCGAGACCAGCCTGCAGAAATGCGTCTGGAAGGAAGATGGTTGGCTCTACCTCGAAAACGGCACGGTGGTTCCCGACGTCGAAGTGCAGGGCCTGCGCCACGCTCTGCCGATCGAGAAGCCGCGCCGCAGCGGCTACATTTTCGATGGCGGTAAGCTGCCGATGGATTTCCAGTGGTTGCGCACGCCGCAGCCGGAACGCATCTTCAGCCTGACGGAACGGCCCGGTCATCTGCGTCTATTTGCGCGGGAAAGTATCGGCTCCTGGTTCGAGCAAGCGCTTGTCGCCCGTCGGCAGGAGCATCACAGTTTCCGCGCCGAAACGGTTGTCGAGTTTCAGCCGGAGACCTACCAGCAGGTCGCCGGTCTGACGCACTACTATAACAGGTTCAAGCTGCATGCGATTGCCGTTACCCTGCATGAGAAGCTCGGTCGCTGCGTGACCATCATGACCTGCGCTGGCGATTATCCGAATGGTCGGCTGAGTTTCCCAATCGAAGGCGGCGTCTCCGTTCCGGATGGACGCATCCAGCTGGCCATGGAGGTTCGCGAAAACGACCTGCAGTTCTTCTGGCAGGCCGAGGGCATGGGAGCGTGGCAGGCCATCGGCCCGGTCCTCGACGCCGGCGTCATCTCCGACGAAGGCGGCCGCGGCGAACACGGCTCCTTCACCGGTGCCTTCGCCGGCATGTTTGCCTTCGACACATCGGGTCGGGCAAAGACCGCCGATTTCGACTGGTTCAACTACGACGAGCTCTGATTTGCCTCGATCATTGATCAATCATTCGCCCGCCTTTATGCAAAAGGCGGGCGAATCTCTTTTCGAGCTGCCAGTTGTCGTCAGCCTCACGCAACCATTCGATTAACAAATCCCCGCAAGCATGTAATTTCTATTACAAAATTGTAATATTATCTTCAGATTCGCTTCATGTCTTACGGGATAAATTTGCCCGCGTAGATAATAAATTGAGGAAACATTCCAATGAAAAAGTTCTTCTCCGTCCTGCTCGCTGCTTCGGTTTTGGCAACACCACTGGCGATGGCTGCTGAAGGCAGTACGGCACCGACGAATAAGCAGGCTGTCGTCGTTGAGAAGAATGTCGTCAAGAAGAAAGTCGTCGTTCGCAAAGGCGGTTGGGTTAAGGGCCGACGGCTATCCGCCACTGATCGCCGCCGCGCTGCTCATGTCGATTATCGCCGTTATCGTCTGCCGGCTCCGCCGCGGGGCTATCACTGGGTCCGCATCAACAACAGCTTCCTGCTTGTCGGTATTACCAGTGGCTTGATCTCCAAGGTGCAGATCGCTCGCTGAGTTGAACCGGATATTAGCGATGAGAGAGGGGCGGTCCTTGGGGCCGACTTTCTCCACATCTGAACTTCGCAAGTATTCCCTGCTCGAATCAAAATCCCCGGCGATCACCGGGGATTTTTTCGTTTCCAGTATTGCGCTGAATGCTCAGCTCAAACGGCCGGCCGCATGGGCGAGCATGGTGTAGACCTTGCCGGTATCGGAGGTCAGGTAGGATTGCGTGACGCTGCGGTCGCGGTCGGTGCGGGCAACGTCCGAAAGCAGCTTTTCGAAATCGGCGATATAGCGGTCGACGGCGGTGCGGAATTCCGGCTCGCGGTCGTACTTGCGCTTGATCTCATCGAAGGTCTGCTGGCCCTTCAGCGTGTACAGGCGGCGAGTGAAGACATCCCGTTCGCCGCGCTGATAACGCCGCCACAGATCGACCGAAGCATCGTGGTCGATCGCACGCGCGATATCGACCGAAAGCGAGTTCAGCGACTCAACCACATGCCGCGGATTACGCGCTACAGGCGCTGCTTCGGTCTGCGTACGTGGCGCGGTCTGGCGAGCCGGCGGCAGGTCGGCAAGTTCGTCGCGCGAGGCGCCGCGCAGGAGATCGCTGATCCAACCGCCGCCCGCCGGTTCCTGGCGCGCTGGAGCCGGCGTCTCGGCCGGACGCGGCTGCGGCGCAACCGGACGCTCGGCTATGGTACCACGAAGGCCCAAAGCTTCGATCGGCGGCTGCTGCGGCTGTGGAGCCGGCTGTTGCGGCGCAGGTTGCTGTGCTGCCGGTTGAACGGGCGGCTGCGGTGCGGGTTGCTGGGGCCGGGGAGCGGCCGGTGCAGGCGCTGCCGGACGGGGACGCTGAGCGGGCTGCACGTCGGCTAGCGCACGGGCAGCCGGTTCGGAGATTTCCAGCTGCTGCGTCGAGCGGCCGACGATCTGCGAAATATCCTGCAGTGCCTTGATCTGCTCGGCGACCGCGCGACGCATGGCGGCCGCGCTTTCCTTGGCCTCTTCCGGCAGGTCGAAGGCGCCGCGCTTCAGTTCGCTGCGGGTCAGGTCGAGTTCCCTGCGGATGTCACCCGCCGAGCGGCGAATTTCGTCGGTCGCACCCGAGAACCGGCCGACAGCGTCATCGACGGCGACGCGCAGCGTCTCGCGCAGCTGCTGGGCTGCACCGTCCGAGGTCTTGCCGGCTTCCGTCAGCATTTGCTCAATATCGGCGATCGAAGCGGAGAGGCCGCCGCGAAGGCGGTTCGTCAGTTCGCCCGAGCGACGCTCTGCATTGGCGAAGGTGCCGTCGATCGTCTGGTTGGCTTCTTCACCGGCCTTCTGAAGCGCACTGCGCATGCTTTCGGCTGCCTGTTCGGCCCGGGTCTCTGCGTCGGAAAGCACGCGGCCGATATCGGCGAAGGAGGACTGCACGCCCTGGCGCAGATTGCCGGTGACCTGGTTGGAACGTTGTTCGGCACGGTCGAAGGCGCTTTCCACCATGCTGCCGAGGGCGCGCATGGTGTTTTCGATCTCTTCCGAGCGCTGTACCAGGCCAACGGACAAGTTCTGCAGCGCAGTTTCGCGCTCTTCCAGGGTCGAAACGAGGTTCGATTGCGCAGCGCCCAGAAGCTGGGAGGCCTGCGACAGAACCTTGGAATGCTCATCGAAGCGGCCAATGATGCCGCCGACCTGCGACAGCGTCTTGCCGGAAATATCCGAGAGCTTGTCGACCTTGCCCTCGAGAAGTCGCGTCGAGGCGGCGACCATTTCTCCCGCCTTCGATGCAGAGTCGGCAAACCGGGCGGACGTCGCGCTCAGACGGCCGTCGATAGTGGTGAACTCCTCAGCGGCGCTGTTCAGCATGCCGGCGATCGCAGAGTTGTTCTCCGCCAAACGCTCAATGATGCCGTTGACGCTGGCAAGCAGGTTGTTCTCCAGCGCGCTGACCGCGTTGGCGGCATGCTCCGTGCGGGCCGAAATTGCCGCCAGCGTGTCATTGGTGCGCGATGCGATGGCGTTGATCAAAGCAGCGTTCTCAGCGCGCAGACGATCACTGCTTTCCTGAGCGGCGGCCGAAATCAGTGCTGCTGCTTCCTGGCCGGTTGCGGCGTAGCGGTCGACGATCGGACGGGCTTTTTCGTCGATCAGGCGCGAGAGCTCGCTGGAGCGGCCGGCGAGCATGGAATTGAGCTCGCGCGTGCGCTCGTCGAGCGAAGAGCGGATCGAAGTGCCACGGGCTTCCAGAGCTTTGTCGACATCGGCAAGTGTCGAGTTGATCTCGCGAGCGCGATCTTCGAGGCTGGTGCGGATCGCATTGCTGCGTTCGTCGAGCGCGCGCTCGACCTGCGACATTGTGGAGGCGATCTGTTCGCTACCGCCGGCGAGCGTGTTGCGGATGGAAGTCCCGCGGGCTTCCAGCGATTGCTCGGCGGATGATAGCGCCTGCGAGATGGCGTTGACCTGATTGCCGACAAGGCCCTCGGCCTCGGCAACTTTGTTGACGATCGCGTTGCCGGCTTCCGAGAAAGTCTGGGCGACGGCAGCGGCCTGGCTCGCCAGACGATTATGCGTTTCCGAGACACGCGTGACGATCTCTTCGGAACGTTCGTTCATGGCGCGGGTAAAGGCATCGCTGCGATTGCCGAGATCGTCGGCGAACTGCTGGCCGGTGCGGGCGAGCAGATCAGCCGTGCGGGTCGCTTCGCTGTCCATGCCTTGAGCAGCATCGGCGACGGCGGTGCGCAGCGTCGTGGCGAGATTGGTGGCCTTGCCTTCAATGGTGCGGTTGACGGCTTCGAGGCCGATATTCAGCGCGCGGTCCATGGTCGACAGGCGTTCTTCGATGTGGGCACTGCCGCTTTCAAGGACCTGGCTCAGATTGGCTGTGCGGCTGTCGATTGCCTCCGCCATGGTTGCCAGACGATTGTCGAGCGCAGCCGCGATGCGGGCCGCGGTATCGCCGCCGCTGCGGTCGATCTGGGCGACGCCGCTTGCCAGCGTATCGGACAACCGGTTACCGGCGGCATCGACCTGCGCGGCAACGCCGCCCACGCCGTCATGGATACGGTTTTCCAGGGCGGACAAGCTGGCCTCGACGCGCGAACCGGTCTCGGCAAAGCGGCTGGTCATGCCGTCGATCGACTGATTGAGGTTGGTCGAGAATGTCTCGGCCGAGCGCGTTATGTCGCCGGCTGCCTGCTGAATACGGCCGGCAATATCTCCGGCGCCGCCATGCAGTCGCTCTTCGAGAGTCCTTGCACTGGCGTCGATGGTCTGGCGCAGCGAAGCTTCGCGATCTTCGAGCGACATTTCCAGCATGCTCGCGCTGGTGGCGATCGAGGTACCGATCGCAGTCGCCTGTTCGGTCATCGTATTGTCGATCTGGGCATGAGCATCGCGGAGCGTCAGGCTGATGGCATTGCTGCGATCTTCCAAAGTGGTGCGCATGCGCTCATAGGCGGAGGCAAGGCTTTCATCCATCTGCGACAGGCCGACGCCCAGCGTATTTTCAAGCTGACGCGTCGTGGTGCTGAGCGCGTTTTCGATACGTTCGGCCGAACCGCCAATGACGGTTTCGATCCGGTTGCTGCTGCTGCCGAGCAGGCCGGAGAGCGCTTCGGTATGAGCGCCGAGCGAGCGGTCGAGGCGATCCTGATTTTCGGTATAGGCGGCGCGAATGGCGTCGGCCTTGTCACCAAAAGCGCCGGCAACGCGGGACTCCGCACCAACAACGCTGTCGAGCAGGGCGTTGGCGCGGGCTTCCAGGGCACCCTCAAAGCGGCTCTGATTTTCGGCAAGCGTGATGGCGAACGCCATGCTCTTGTCATCGAGCGTGTCGGTTAGTGTCGCATGGCCGCTGTTGACGGAATGGGCTATCGCCTCAGCGCTGTTTGCCAGAGTTTCCTCGATCCGGGCCTGGTTATCAGACAGCGCAATAGCTAGCGCCAGCGTCTTGTCGTCGAGGCTGCTGACGATCTTGTCGTGCGTGCCGGCGACCGTATCGGAAAGGGCATCCAGACGGCTGGAAAGCGCATCTTCGAGCCGCGATTGCGTGTCGGAGAGCGAAATAGCCAGGGCCATCGCCTTTTCGTCCAACGCGTCGGCAATGGCGTTGTGGCTGCCCGTAAAGGCGTTGGTGATTGCTTCGGCGCGATTGGAAAGCGTTTCCTCGAGGCGCGACTGGCCGTTGGTCAAGGCTTTGGCAAGCGCCTTGGTCTTGCCGTCAAACGTATCGGCAACACTTTCGGCATGGCCGGAGAGGGTATCTTCCAGACGCGCCTGGCTCTCCGAGAGAGCGGCGGCGAGCGCCATCGTCTTGTCGTCGAGCGTGTCGGCCAACTTGCTGTGGGTTTCGGCAATCGCACCGGTCAGGCCCTCAACGCGGCCGGAGAGGGTATCTTCCAGACGTGCCTGGCTCTCGGAGAGAGCGACGGCAAGCGCCATCGTCTTGTCGTCGAGCGTGTCGGCCAACTTGCTGTGGGTATCGGCTATTGCACTCGTCAGGCCTTCGACGCGGCCGGAGAGGGTATCTTCCAGACGTGCCTGGCTCTCGGAGAGAGCGACGGCAAGCGCCATCGTCTTGTCGTCGAGTGTGTCGGCCAACTTGCTGTGGGTATCGGCTATTGCACTCGTCAGGCCTTCGACGCGGCCGGAGAGTGTCTCTTCCAGACGGGACTGGCTGCTGGTGAGTGCCGCGGCCAGCGCCTTCGTCTTGTCGTCCAAGGTGCTCGCAAGTGCGTTGTGCGTATCGGCAATGGCGCCGGCCAAGCCCTCGACCCGGCCGGACAGGGTGTCTTCCAGGCGCGCCTGGCTGTCGGAGAGAGCGATGGCCAGAGCCATCGTCTTGTCGTCAAGCGTGTCGGCGAGCTTGTTGTGGGTGTCAGCTAGCGCGCTGGTCAGGCTCTCAGACCGGCCGGTCAAAGTATCTTCGATACGCGACTGGCCGTCAGATAGCGCGATGGCGAGCGCCATGACCTTGTCGTCCAAGGTGTCGGCCAGCTTGCTGTGGGTTTCGGCGACGTTGCTGGCAATCGCATCGGCGCGGCTCGCCAGCGTGTTCTCGAGGCGAAGCTGGTTTTCGGCAAGCGAAATCGCCAGCATCGCGGTGCGCTCGTCAAGGGCAGCGGTCAGATGCTCATGGCTGCCGCTGACGGCATTGATGATACCTTCCGAGCGCTCGGCCAGCGTTTGCTCGAAGCGCGCCTGATTGTCGGAAAGCGCACCGAACAGCGAGCTGCTGCGCTCGGCCATGACCGCGTCGATGCGCTCATGCGCCGAACCCAGCGCCTGGGTGATTTCGCCGGTGCGGGCAGAGAGCGTATTGTTGATCTCGCTGGCACGGCCGAGGAAAGTATTGGTCAGCTCGCTCGTGCCCTTGTTCAACGCAGAGGAGATGTCCGACGTAGCCGTCTGCAGAGCCTTGGTGAATTCACCGGAATGTGCAGCAAGCGTGTTGTTGAGCTCGTTGGAGCGGCCGGCAAAGGCGGAGGTGAGTTCTTCGGTGCCGCTCTGCAGGGCAGCGGAGACGTCGCGCGTCACGCCTTGCACGGCCGACGTGAAGGTGCCGGCATGCGACGTGAGGGCGGAGTTCAGTTCACTGGTGCCGGAGGTCAGGGCCGAGGCAATCCCGCTCGTCGCCCCCTGGAGAGCGGAGGCGATCTCGCCGGCCTTGGAGCCGATCGCGCTTTCCAGTACTTCCTGGCTGGTGGCGAGCGTCGTTGCCAAGGCAAAAGACTGGTCAGTCAGCGAAGAGCCGATGCGCTCGATGCTGGAATTCAGAATGCCGTCAATGGCATCCGAACCGCCGCTTAGCGTTTCGTTGATCCGTGTCAGGCTTTCCGACAGCTTGCTGTCCAGCGAGCCGGCGCGCTTGTCGAAGGCCGAGGTGAATTCCGAGACGCGTTCGTCGAAGGCGGTCGAAATCTGCGCTACGGTCGACTGCAGACGCTCCTCGAAGAAGCCGGAGCGCAGATCGATGTCCATAATAGTGTCGTCGGCGGTCGACTGCAGGCTCTGACGGAAGCTTGCGCCCTTTTCGTCGAGGGCGCTGTTGAGCTTGGAGAGCACATCATCGAGCGTGCCGGTGATCGACCGTTCGCTGCCGGTCAGGCTTTCGCTGATTTCTCGGGTGCGGGCAACCAGCGTCTCATTCAACTGGCGGGCGCGATCATTGAGCGCGGTGTTTAGTTTCTCGGTGTTGGCATCGAGCGTCGAGGCACGGGTTTCGAACTGGCCCAACAGTTCCTTGCCACGCTCCGCCAGCGTCGAAGATAGAGATTCAAGACGCGTGTCAAATTCCTGGCTGAGTGCAAAACCGGACGCATTGAGGTTCTGCAGCAGGCTGTCGGTCTTGGCGGAGAGCAGGGTGCCCAGCGCCTCCACGGCGGAATCGGACTTCTCCATCAGCGTCGCGGCGCGCGTATCGATCATCGAGGCGAAGGCTTCACCCGAGGTCGACAGGCGCACGGCGATTTCTTCGGTAGCCAGGGACAGATCTTCCTTGATCTGGTCGTGCACGCCGACGATCGACGAGCGGATGCGTTCGGCATGGTTGACGATCGCGTCACGCTCGGAGCCGAGTTCATGCACGAGACCGCGCACACGCAGCTCGTTGTCGGCATAGCTGCGTTCCAGCGCATTGACCTCGGTATGAACGAGCGTCTCGAGCTCGGTGGCGCGGGCGATCGTCCGCTCGATGCCTTCGTTCATGGCCGAGACTTCGCGGCGCACGGCCTGACCGACCGTCATGATGCGCTCGGAAGCGACGGTTTCCGGCTCGGCGAGACGCAGCGCGACTTCCGCCATGGAACGGGCGGCGTTGCGCATATCCTGGGCGCGCGAAATCATCACGCCGAAAGCATAGAACAGAAGGACGGGAACGATGATGCCGATGACGCAAGCGATGACGCCGGGAAGGGCGGCGAGATCGGCGACAGAGCGAATGCTCCAGATTTGCGGTCCGTAGAGCAGGAAGGCGAGGCCGAGGCCACCCACGATCCAGAACAGCGAGAAGATAGTTGCGTTACGAACGGCGTGGCTTTGAGAGCCGCTATCGAGGGATTTCAGGATGCTGGCTGGGCTGACACGGTTGGCGTCGTTGGCCGGAGCAAAGATGGGGCTCTTCGGTACTTCGTTCGGTCGAGCCGCTGCTGCGGCGGCGGTGGCGCTGCGCGCGGCTGCTGCCTTTCGTGCTGCATCATCCTGAGTCTGTCTTGCAGGCGGATTCGATGGCTCAGACACTCTTGCCTCCGGGGCGTCAGGCGTTGAACCGCTGCGATGCTCCAAGCTCTCGTCACTGAAATCGATCTGCAAAGCTTCGTCCAATGCCTGAAAGGCCTTGTCTTCGATCGACTCGATGTACTTTTTGTTCGCCATACGGTTACGCCTCGTTACAACTCGATCGGGCCTGCCGTGTCTTCTCCGAAAATCCGCCAACGTCCGGAAAAGACGAACCCTGCCTCCCATAAGGTTATCCGCTCCCGACTGAAGCCGAGATGGATTTCCCATTACATTTCAGAGTGGATAACCGCTTTTTCAAACGGATGGTATGAAAACATTACCACTATCCACCCCTTGGGCAAAGGCACGCGCCATAAACCCATTTTGTCAGTACCGTAGTGACACATTCCCCCAAGCGTGACAATTAATTCCACTGTCGGCGCCTTGCCACATTAAGCCATTGTTAACACTTTTCGTCCGTGCAACTTGCTGAAAACCTAATAATTTAGCCATGTTTAACGCGCGTTAACCATGTCGCGAGATTTACGCCCCGAATGTGCCAAAATTTAACTCGATCGCCATCCGGAGGCCGCAAGCATGCGGCAGATCCCTGAGACAGTTATAGATATAAGACGGGAGAGTTGGCACATGGCAGCATTGAATATCGCGTTCGAAGCCCCGGACAATTCGCGAGGCGCGGCGCCGTCGCGGGAGCGGGCGATCGACCTGGTTCACCTGGCGAAGCAGACGATGGGCGACAAGGCCCTGGAAGTGGAAGTGCTTCAGATGTTTGCCCGGCAGGCGCGGTCGTGCCTGCAGGAAATCGGCAGCGGCGATCGCAAGCGCATCGTTGCTGCATCGCACCGGTTGAAGGGCGCAGCAGGTGCCGTCGGTGCGTTCAAGGTGGCCGATGCCGCCAATGCGCTCGAAAGCGATGCCGGCGACGCCGCCCGCATGGCGGCGGTCACGGCCTGCGTCATCGAGGCGGAGAATTTCATTCTTAAGCTGTCGCGTTGAGCCGACACCGCCTGAGATCACCGATGTTTGCCATCGCGCCACCAAATGGTTTCAGCCGTTTCGGTGGCGCAATTGTTGACTGCCCTCGGGAATTGTTGGAAGAAAAATTCCGGATCTACCCTTAACTCACGAATACCGGAATTCATTCACATGACCAAACTGACCATCGTCGCTTTCGACGGCACCCGTTTTGACCTCAATGCCGACGATGGCTCGACCGTGATGGAAAATGCCGTGCGCAATTCCGTGCCCGGCATCGAGGCTGAATGCGGCGGCGCCTGTGCCTGTGCCACCTGCCATGTCTATGTTGATGAGGATTGGGTGGAGAAGGTCGGTGGCCCGGAAGCGATGGAAGAGGACATGCTGGATTTTGCCTTCGACGTCCGCCCGAATTCGCGCCTGTCCTGCCAGATCAAAGTGACGAAGGCGCTTGACGGCCTCGTGGTGCATGTTCCGGAGCGTCAGGCCTGAGGTCTGCAGGGCATTCACAATACGCGCATCGAAAATGCGACTCGGTATTGGATGCGTTGATAAAAAAGAAGCCTCGCTCAGCCTGTCGCAGCGAGCGAGGCAAGGCGGGCGCATCACCAACAGGTAAGGGAGGAAACACCTGTGGCTTCAGGACGCGCCAGGAGAACACTTCACACATGCGCTAAACGCACAACTTAACAGGGCGGTGGGACGAACGAACCTGCCAACGCCGAAACCCTGATCGGTTTTTGCGAAAACCCTCTCCGGTCTTCGAATTATAATCCGCCAAAACGGATCGAATCGATATTTGATAGGAAAAACCTATTTCAGATTCTCGTAAAGTTCAAAAAGAAAAGGTAGTGGCCGATTCACAGGTATAGTGACAGTTTTCACACAGATTCAGGTGATCGGCATGCAATTTTGGCAAAAAAAAGGCCTAAACGTGCAATTATTCACCAGTTTGCTGGCTGCGATAGGTCATGAGCCGCTGGATGCGGCTCTGAAAATTGATCGCCTCAATTTTGTCGAACCGGGCCTGATCCTCATCATGTAGCTGTGTTTCCTGCATGGTGACGTTGTTTGCCTTGTCTTGAAGCGTGTCGCAATCCCTCGCGGGCGGCAGGGCAAGGATTGCTTTTTCCATCTGCCGTGCATGTTCGCGCGCGATTTCCGCGTGCCGGTCCTCGTGGCGGCGGATGTCCGCCGAGAGAGTATCCCAAATCATCGACAATTGCCGGCTAGCATGCCGACGGTCGCGCCAGCGCGGCAGAATGATTTCGGTGTCGACCGTAATCTTGACGTCCGCGATATAGCAGCGGCCATTTCGCTCTGCGTATGTCGCATTGCCGCCGAAGCGAATTTTCGTTGCGCCGGGGTGGCGGCTGCTGGAACCCATCGTTACCGGTCCATGCGCATTCAATGCCGCGTCGAGCGCATCGGCGCTGTCGCCCTTGATATCGAAATAGGAGAAGGATTTGCGGGCAATCACCTCCGCGTCGGCGACACTGGAAATGCTGCAGAGAAGCAACAGGATAAGCGAGACACGGGTCTGTCGGAGCGCTAACGGCATTCGTGCTGCTACCAGGTTGAACTTCGATGAAGCTTGCGGCATAGCCACTGCAAGCGCAATATCCGGCGCGAGGTTTTTTTATTTTCAATGGGATGGACGGGTCGTGACAGAGCTTCGCAGCCATAGCTGGCACGTCGCGCATGGACGCAGCCTCGATGTCGGCGAGCAGAGCGTCATCATGGCGATCGTCAACGTGACACCGGATTCTTTTTCCGATGGCGGCTACTACGAAGCTGTCGATACGGCAGTCGCACATGCCCTTGCCTGCGTGGAGGAGGGCGCTGCCATAATCGATATCGGCGGGGAATCGACAAAGCCGGACGCCGAGGCAATCAGCGCCACGGAGGAGCAGGGCCGTGTGCTGCCTGTCATCGAGGCCCTGCGCGGCAAGACGGATGCGCTCATTTCCATCGATACCTACCGTGCCGATACGGCAAGGTTGGCGATCAGCGCCGGTGCACATATCGTCAACGATGTCTTCGGCCTGCAGCGCGAGCCGGAAATCGCGGCACTGGCGGCAAAAACGGGTGCGGGGCTCTGCATCATGCATACCGGCCGCGAACGGCCAAAGCTGCCTGATGTCATCGACGACCAGGTGTTGTTTCTGAGCCGATCGCTCGACATCGCTGCCGCGGCCGGTGTGAACAGCCAGAATATCGTACTCGATCCCGGCTTCGGCTTCGCCAAGGATATTGAAGAAAATCTCGAGCTGATGGCGCGCTTCACGGCACTGCTCCGCTTCGAACTGCCTTTGTTGGCGGGTACTTCGCGAAAGCGGTTCGTCGGTGCCGTGACCGGACGCGATGCGCCTGACCGAGATGTAGGAACGGCGGCGACAAGCGCTATATTGCGTTTACAGGGCGCGGCAATTTTCCGAGTACATAATGTCGCAATCAACAGGGATGCACTGGCGGTTGCGGATGCTATCCTCAGGACACGGGCGAAATTAGGCGGCAGGACGCCATGAGCGATATGATCTACACCATCACCCTTCAGAACTGCGCTTTCTTCGCCCGTCACGGCGTGCACGACGAGGAAGAATTCCTCGGCCAGCGCTTTTTCGTCGATGCCGAGCTCGATGTCGATGCCGGCGATGCGCTAGAGCGGGATTCGATCGACGACACCGTCAATTACGGCATCGCCTTCAGCGTCATCGAAGAAATCGTCACCGGACGCCGGCGCTATCTGATCGAGGCGCTGGCTCTCGACGTTGCGAAGGAGCTTTGCCGGCGTTTTCCAACTATTCGCAGGGCGAAGATCGCGGTGCGCAAACCCAATGCGCCCGTTCCGGGTGTTCTTGATTATGTGCAGGTGAGCGTTGAGCATTTTGCCTGAGACCAGCCCTGACTCTATATCGACACGCGCTACCCTCGGTCTCGGCGGCAACCTCGACAATCCCGTTCGAGCCATGGCGCTTGCCTTGCGGACACTTGACGCACGCGCGGACTGCCGCGTTGGCGCAGTTTCTCGCCTGTACCGCACGCCGCCTTGGGGCAAGACGGACCAATCCTTCTTCTACAATTCCTGCGCAGCCGTCGATACGACGTTGTCGCCGGAGGCGTTGCTCGACGTGTGCCTCGGTATCGAGCGAGATATGAAGCGGGTGCGTATCGAACGCTGGGGGCCGCGGACGATCGATATCGATATCCTGACCTATGGCGATATCGAACGGGCCGAGCCGCTATTGACGATCCCCCATCCACGCATGACCGAGCGTGGATTCGTGCTGATGCCGCTTGCAGATTTCGGGGCCGATCTCGTGATCAACGGGCGCAAGGTGACGGATTGGTTGAGCGAAACGGATGTGCAGGGAATAGAGGTCGCGGATGAAAATCGCGATTGGTGGCGGGTGGCGTGATGCCGATATCGCTCGAGATAGAGATGAGTAGCTAGCATCGGAAACATAAAACGCCTCCGGCCTGGTCACGAAGGCCGGAGGCGTTTTTTGCTATCAGCGCATAAGCTCTATTGGATTGATCCCACAGCCATCTGGTCGATATCGGCGCGCTGGAGCGTCACACCGATGACGGGCACCATCTGGTCATTGACCTTAACCGATATCGTTACATTCATCGTCTTGTTGTCTGTTACGCGGGCAATCATGGCGCCATTCAGCTTCTGGCGGTTTAGGCCGAGCACCACCGTGCCGTCGTTGACGGTGCCTGATGTTACATCCAGGCCCTTGCCGGCTGCACCATCAAGAAATTTCCCTGTATAGCTGCCGCCGTTCTGGGTGATTTCAGCGGTCATTGGCTGCTGGAAGACGCCAACGCGGCAGGTCCCGTCGAGCTTGACACCGGCATTGTTGCCGTTGAGCGCCTGACCCGTCAGGTTGCAGGTGAACTTCGTGCCCTTGTATTTGCCGGCGACGATCTCGCCCGGGCCGCGCCACGAGCCGGCGACGGACTGGAAGAAGGCTTTGTCACGGGATGCCGCATCGGCTGAATGCACCCAGGCACCTGCGGAGAGGGCCGCAGCGGCAAAGCCGCAAACAAGAAGAAATTGGCGCGAAAACATGGACATTCCCTAACGAAGAGGAACCGGAAACTGGTATCCACTTTTGCCTTAGAATGGTTAATGCTTGGTTTCTTATGGAAGTAGAAGCCGCCTTCGCGGGTGTTTACAGCACTCAGCGGCCGGTGATGTTTGGCGCCAGATCGCCGACGAAATCACCGATACCCGGCCGTTTCAACGCCTTGAACGACAGCGGCCGGCAGAGATCCATCGCAGCGATGCCGATGCGCGCCGTCATCATGCCGTTGACGACGCCTTC
This sequence comes from Rhizobium sp. BK313, assembly GCF_014193655.1. GTDB lineage: Bacteria > Pseudomonadota > Alphaproteobacteria > Rhizobiales > Rhizobiaceae > Rhizobium. Next base: position 1,269,977 of record NZ_JACHZQ010000001.1, read on the forward strand.
ACCGAGTCGGGCCGAAAGTTTCGAGGCCAAACCATGGCCGATCAACTGCTGCACGATGCTGTCGCTGACGGCGATCGAGCCGGTAACGGCGAGATGCGCGAGCACATCGCGCATCAAGCGGATCATGCCGAGCGTGCCGGGTCTGCCGCCGTAGAGCTCCGCCATGGCGCGGACCAGCTTGGCCGATTCGTAGAGCACATAGAGAATGTCCACCAGCGCACGCGGGCTAACGGCGGTGACAACGGATACTCGTTTGGACGCGCCGAGAATCAGTGCGCGGGCGCGGCGGTCGAGCGGACCGAGCAGTTCGCGTTCGGCAAGGTCGATCAACTGCGGCGCGTCAATGATATCGTCCTCGGCCGCTTTCAGCGTGGCGCGGCCTTTTGCCGTTTCCGGATTGGTCTCCAAAAGCGTGGATAGGCGCTGGACAAGTGCTTTTGCGCGCGCCGGGCGCGTCTCGGCAATGGCCGCTTCCGCCTCTGCCTTGATCGTCTGCACGGCCGCAAGCCGCATCATGCCTGCCGTCTCGCGAATGACGATGGCGAGGACGGCGAGAATGCCGATGCCGAGCACAGCAAGGGCGGCATAACCCAACCAGTCGGCGCGATTGAAGAGATCGCGAATCAGTTGGTCGGTCCAGAGACCGAAGGCGAGCGATAGGAGAATGCCGAAGGCGCCGGCGGCAATCTTGCCGAAGGAAAAACCTCTGCGGCGCGGGGCGGCAACTGCGGCTTCACCATCTGACGCGGCGAGAGCGGGATTGACGAACGGATCTTCCTCATCCGGCGTCAGAACGATTTCCGTATCGAAACTCTGCGGTTTGCGGCGCGGCGCTTCCGCAGCCGTTTTTGCAGGCGCATCTTCCTTTGACGTCTCCGGCTCCAGCGAGAAGGCGGCGGGACGGCGGGAAAAGCCTCTGGGATCGTCTGCTGTCGGCTTCGTCATGCGAGGCGGTCTCCGAACAGGAACTGCATGGCGCGGTCGAGGCGGATATGCGGCACGGAGAGCTTGATGCCGCCGCCTGTTTCGTCCAGTTCCGGCGGGCGGAAGCGGACGACGCTGACCTCAGGCAGGTGGACATTGGCCGCGCCGGGTTCAAGCGCATCGAACAACCATTGCGGATTTTCCGGCAAATCCCCTGGGAAAACCGCCGTCTTGCGGTTGCCGTCGAAGCTCTCGCCGCCGATCGTCTCCCGATCCATCGGCGTGCCGACGATGACGGGAAGCGTATGGCCGTCGCGTTTTACCGTCGCCTCGCGTGTGGCGCGTACAGAGGCGATCGCCATGACCTCGATGCCGGCACCGGCCATGCCGATACGCTCTATGGCGCGTTCCACCAGCCGGCGTGTCAGCGCCTCCAACCGGTCGTGGCTTTCGTGATGAAGATGATCGGCCTTGGTCGCGGCAACCAGCACGCGGTCGATGCGACGGCCGAGCAGTGAGGAAAAGAAGGAATTGGCGCCCGGACGGAAGCAGGCAAGGACGTCTGTCAGCGCACGTTCCAGATCCTGTACCGCTTCCGGACCTCTGTTGATGGCCTGCAATGCGTCGACAAGGACGATCTGCCGATCAAGGCGAGCGAAATGTTCGCGGAAGAAGGGTTTCACCACGACGGACTTATAGGCTTCGTATCGGCGCTCCATCATTGCCCACAGCGAGCCTTTCTGCGCCTTGCCTTCGGCCGGAGGCACCAGAGGCGCGAAGGTCAGCGCCGGCGAACCGTCGAGATCTCCTGGTAGCAAGAAGCGGCCGGGCGGCAAGGTCGACAACGAACGTTCGTCGGATTTGCAGGCTCTAAGATAGTTAGCAAAGGCGGTGGCGAGCTCGCGTGCAGTCATCTCGTCTGCGGATGCGGCAGCATCGGTCGCTTGCGTCATCGCGAGCCACGCGCGCGACAGCTCCGCGCGAATGCCGGTCTTCGCCAGCGTCAGCGTCTCCTCACTGAAGGCCCGGAAGTCCTTGGCGAGCAATGGTAGATCAAGCAGCCATTCGCCGGGATAATCGACAATGTCGATGGAAAGGCGGCCTGGCGAAAATAGCCGGTTCCAACCGCTGGCGCTTTGGTAGTCCAGCGTGATGCGCAGTTCCGAGATGGCCCGCGTCGAATCCGGCCAGATGCGCTCCTTCACCAGCGCACGGATGTGGTCCTCATATTGGAAGCGCGGCACGGCATCGTCTGGCTGCGGCTCTAGACGAACGGCGGAGACGCGGCCGGATTGCACCGGCTCGAACAGCGGCAGGCGACCGCCGTTCAGCAGATTATGCACCAGAGAGGAAATGAAAACGGTCTTGCCGGACCGCGAAAGGCCGGTGACGCCGAGCCGGATCGTCGGATTGACAAGACCTGTCGTGCGGTCGACGAGATTATCGAAGGCGATCAGGGCGTCGTCTGTGAAGGAGGTCAGGCTTGGCGGCAAGGCGGGATCCCTGAATGACAGCGTGATGGTCAATATAGGAAGCAATGCGAAAGCCGAAAAGATGACCGGCCTCTACGGGGCAAACCCACTAAATCACCGCTCCGCCCGATATTTTGCTGCCGAACCTATTCCGTGACGAAATCCGAAAGGACCCACCCCGACGGCGTCGAGTCGATGACGGCAAGCCCGGCGGTCGGGAAGCCGTTGGGCAGCGCAGCGACGAACGCGTCATGGCCAATCAACGCTTCCAGCGTATGTTCAATGGTCGGGTTGTGGCCGACCAGCATAACCGAGTCCTCGGTCACCTGTGATGAGATGATTTCGAGATAGATGTCCGTCGTGGCGTTGTATAGCGGATCGACGTAACGAAACTCGGTAGAAGGGCTCATGACACGGCGTATGGCGTCGGCGGTTTGGCGGCAGCGCAGTGCCGTCGAGGAAATGACGAGATCTGGCTTGTAGTCCTTGTCGACGGCTTTTTCGGCGACGATTTCGGCTGCGGCATAGCCGTCATCGCTGAGAGCGCGGTCGAAATCCTTCTGGCCGGACGCGGCCCGCTGGGCCTTTGCATGACGCAACAGGTAGATCCGGGAAGGCGGTGGCGTGATGCTGGTCATGGCGGAATTCCCGTTCTCGATTTGCCCTTTGACGTACCGCCTCATCCCGTGTGCCGTCAACACCAGAGCCATCGGCGATGCGGGAGTTTGGCGGTCATTCACGCGAAGGTTATGGTTCTACCACATTTTTGGTATAGCGAATATATGATGAAAAAATAGACCTTTAGCCGAATTTTATGACAAATTTAAAAATCCGTTTACCACGTCTATTTGGCTTGAATCGATACTATCGGTTGGGATATACAGCGCGCCATATGAGATGTTCTTCAGGAGAATCGCGTTGAGTGAGAAGATCGATCTTAGCAATTATGTGCCCTCGGAAGACGAGGAGTTCATGAATGGAAACCAGCGTGCCTATTTTCGAGCAAAGTTAGTCGCCTGGAGAAATGATATCCTAAGAGAAGCGCGCGAAACCCTCGATCACTTGGCCGAAGAAAGCGCAAATCATCCGGATCTGGCTGACCGGGCTTCTTCTGAAACCGACAGAGCCATCGAGCTTCGGGCTCGTGACCGTCAGCGTAAGCTTATCTCAAAAATTGACGCTGCTCTGCAGCGGATCGAGGATGGCACCTACGGTTACTGCGAGGAAACCGGTGAGCCGATTGGTCTCAAGCGTCTGGACGCCCGCCCTATCGCCACCCTGTCGATCGAAGCGCAGGAACGTCACGAGCGCCGCGAAAAAGTCTACCGCGACGAATAAGCGTCTGATTATTCCGATTGGAATGCAAAAAATTAAGGCACGGCGGAAATTTCCGTCGTGCCTTTTTTAGTTCCCGCGCAAGACCGGCCAGCGTTCCAGTCTATTTGTCCCGGTTGACGCTCATTTCACCGAAGATACGCGCAACCTCCTTTTGGAGCGCGGCATCCGATCCGGTCATCGGTGCGAGTTCCGGATCTCGGCGTTGCGCTGGAGAGACTGCGGGCTGCTGCTGTATTTGCCGTTGCGGCGGCGCATTCGGAATGATCCGCTCCGCAGTCAGATTGTTTGACATTTCCGCTTCCAATATGCGCTGGAAATCGGTGCCGGGTTCACGCACCGGCGGCGGTGTAACCACCGGTGCTGCCGAAGCGACGACGGCGGGGGCCATAGGCTGGCGAACGGGCTGTGCGGCGGCAGCGACACGCGTCGGCTCTTGCGGCAATACGTGCTGACGAGCTGCATCGAGAATCTCAGCGACTTCCGCCTCGCCCAGCATAGCAGCCGACTGCGGTGCGCGCTGCTGCGGTGGCACGGCCGGTTGCGGACGCTCGACCGCCGGCGCGACACGATGCGGGGCCGGCTCAAAGGCAGCAACCGGTTCACGCTGCCTATAGGATTCGACTGCTGCTTCCTCAGGCATAGACGGTTGTGAAACTGCGGCCAGTTGATGATCGAGGCGTGGCGCCTCCTGCACCGTCTCCAACCGGCGGTCGTAGCCCACGGGCATTCCGACCGGTGCCGACGCCGGCACACCTGCCTTGGCCGCATCGGAAATCCCGGACTCAATGACGATATCGGTCGGGCCACCAATCATGATAAGGTGTTCGATGCCATCGCGCCGTACCAACACGAGACGGCGGCGAGCGTCGACGGCAGCGGCGTCAAGCACCTGCAGGCGCGGTTGGCGGTTTTTACCACCGCGCACGAAAGGCGAGGGCGCTCGGTTGCGAAAGATCCAAAGGATGCCGATCAATAGAAGAAGGGCAATTCCGACCCCACCGGCTGCGAGGAAGAAGCGGCTGCCATAGGCCCCGGCGATTTCGTCCCACATTTCGAGATACTCCGTAATTGTCCCCGATGTCGCGGCGTTGCCGTAACGAACCGACTGGCCCCGCGCCTTCACCTTTGTATTGATATGAGGCGATCATATGGACAGGTATACCCTGGAGACAAGATAGGATCATTCTTTGTCCAGCGCTCTTCCTTGTGAATACAGGCCTTTCTAGCCCTGCAAAGCTTTTTGCTGGTGCAGCAACTTGCTAAAGAAGATTCGAAAGGTCCGAATCCGGCGATCCGTCAAGTGCATGACGTGACAAGGAAGAGGGCGGAGACGAGGGGTTTATGACGAAGCAGCGTCAGTCCGACGAGTATAGCGTGCCGCTGGTGGATCGCGGGGTTCGTTCGGGCACCGTGCTGCGGATTATCCTGCTTGCCCTGGTGCTGGTGGCCGCCGCCGCGGCTTTTGTTGTCTTCAAGGACCAGCTCGACAATGAAACCGTGCTTGGCGGGCTCGGCATTCTTGCCATGGTCGGCATCTTCTTTCTGGTGTCCTCCATCATCGGCTTCGTCGAGGTCATGCCACAGACGCAGTCCGACAGCCTGGCGCGTTCGTTCCTGAACAGTCATCCGGACGGCACGCTGATCACGGACGAAAAGGGCCGTATCATTTACGCCAATGCCGCTTACGGTCGGTTGACGGGCGCAGCCAAGGCGACCGAGGTGCAATCGCTGGAAACGCTGCTGTCACGCAATCGCGAATCCAACGAAGCCCTTTACCGCCTCGCCAATGGTCTGCGTGACGGCAAGGAGGGTTCGGAGGAATTCCGGCTGCTGAAGCCGCTCGGCCCTGCGGAAGGCAGCGGCAACGGCGCACATTGGTATCGCCTGAAAGCGCGTGTATTGCCGCCGGAGCAGGGGAGCGGCAAAGCACTTCATATCTGGCAGATCACCGACATCACCTCGGAGCGGGACGACCAGGAGCGCTTCTTCAAGGAACTGCAGAACGCCATCGACTATCTCGATCATGCGCCGGCGGGTTTCTTTTCGGCCGGCCGCAAGGGTGAGATCTTCTATCTCAATGCGACGCTTGCCGAATGGCTGGGCTTCGATCTGACCAAATTCACGCCGGGCTCGATGACCGTCGGCGATCTCGTTGCCGGCGAGGGCCTGACGCTGATCCAGTCCGTCCAGGCCGAACCCGGCCTGAAAAAGACTGTGACGCTCGATCTCGACCTGCGCCGTGCCAACGGTCAGAGCCTGCCCGTGCAGATCGTCCACAGCGTCACGTCGATGCGCGATGGGGCGCCAGGTGAAAGCCGCACCATCGTCTTGACGCGACAGAACGGCGGCGACAACGATCAATCCGCTTCCGTTGCCGCGATGCGCTTCAGCCGATTCTTCAACAATACGCCGATGGCGATCGCCTCCGTCGACGGCTCGGGGCGCATTTTGCGCACCAATGCGCCCTTCCTAAAACTCTTCTCGGATCTCGTATCGCGTGACGATATCGAGCGTGGCGCCGCCCTTGAGACCGTTGTCTATGAAACTGATCGGCCGCGGCTCGAACAGGCACTTGCCGCCGCCAAGGACCGGCAGGGTGACATCCCGCCCATCGATTCCCGCAACCCGAAAGACGACACGCGGCATTTCCGCTTCTATATCAATGCCGTCATCGATCAGACCGACGAAGCGCCCGAGGAGGCGGCCATCGTCTATGCCGTCGAAGTGACCGAACAAAAGGCGCTGGAAACGCAGATGGCGCAGACGCAGAAGCTGAATGCGGTCGGTACGCTCGCGGGCGGCATCGCGCATGACTTCAACAACGTGCTGACGGCGATCCTGCTTTCTTCCGACCACCTGTTGCTGCAGGCACGGCCGTCGGATGCCAGCTTCGCTGATCTGATGGAGATCAAGCGCAACGCCAACCGCGCCGCCGTGCTGGTACGGCAGTTGCTGGCCTTCTCGCGCAAGCAGACGATGCGGCCGACGATCCTCAATCTAACTGATGTGATCGGCGACCTGCGCATGCTGGTGGACCGGCTGCTCTCGGGCACGCATGTCAAATTGGATGTCGATTACGGTCGCGATCTCTGGCCGGTGAAAACCGACCTTTCGCAGTTCGAGCAGGTGCTGATCAATCTCTGCGTCAACGCCCGCGACGCCATGCCAGGTGGCGGCACCTTGACGCTACGCACCCGCAATCTGTCGGCCGCAGATGTGCCCGCCTTCAATTATGCCTACCTGCCACATGAGGATATGGTGCTGGTCGAGGTGAGCGACACCGGCACGGGCATCGCGCCTGATATCATGGACAAAATCTTCGAGCCCTTCTTCACGACGAAGGAAGTGGGCAAAGGCACCGGGCTTGGGCTTGCCATGGTCTACGGCATCATCAAGCAGTCGGGCGGCTATATTCACCCGGAATCCGAAGTCGGCAAGGGCACGACCTTCCGCATCTTCTTGCCGCGCCATATCGTTGAGATCCCCACGGTGATCGAAGGTCAGGCTTCTGAGAACCGCGAGATCTCGGCAATGGACCAGAGCGTCGCCGCCATCGTCCCGCCGGAAGAGCCCGCGGATCTCACTGGCAAGTCGGCCGTCGTTCTGTTGGTGGAAGACGAAGAGGCCGTGCGCCGGGGCGGCAAGCGCATGCTCGAGACGCGCGGCTATACCGTCTACGAAGCGGGGTCCGGCGTAGAGGCGCTCGACATCATGGATGAGCTCGACGGGCAGGTGGACGTTGTCGTCTCCGACGTCGTCATGCCGGAGATGGACGGGCCGTCACTGCTGCGCGAACTGCGCAAGAAATATCCCGATATGAAATTCATCTTCGTGTCCGGCTATGCCGAAGATGCCTTTGCACGCAACTTGCCGGCCGACGCCAAGTTCGGTTTCCTCCCGAAACCTTTCTCGCTGAAGCAGCTTGCCGTCGTTGTCAGGGAAACTCTGGATCGATAGATGAAAATAGCTATATAAAGCGCTGTTTTTGATACGTTTTGCCGTTCTGCGGACGAGACGTGTAAGGTCTAGAGGCTGCTGAAATCACAGAAGCTGACATTTCCCGTTGTCATCGCTGTCCGATCCATGGCATCAAGCTGGCATGACCGACCTTGCAAATCCCAATCTCCGGATGTGGTGGCGCTCCTTCTAGGAGCGGCAGTCGTCATTTCTTGAAATCGACCCTTGCCGCCGTGATCCGGCAGACATGGTCATTTCTCGGCATTCTCCCCGATCGCGGCGGCTCCCTTACGGAGCAACCAAATGACTTTACCTATCGAAAAGCGTCCGATCATTCTTACTGGCGACCGCACCACAGGTCCCCTCCATCTCGGTCACTATGTCGGTTCTCTGAGGAACCGCGTTGCCCTTCAGCACACTCACCAACAATTCCTGCTTCTCGCGGATACGCAAGCGCTGACCGACAATGCGCACGATCCGGACAGGGTTCGCCGTAGCGTGCTGGAAGTTGCCTTCGACTATCTCGCCGTGGGGATCGACCCGGCCGAGACGACGATCTGCCTGCAATCCGCGTTGCCAGCGCTGGCCGAGCTAACAATGTTGTATCTGAACTTCGTGACCGTCGGACGGCTGGAGCGCAACCCGACGATCAAGACATAGATCCAGCTTCGCGGTTTTGAGCGCGATATTCCGGCGGGGTTTCTTTGCTATCCCGTCGCGCAGGCGGCTGACATCACCGCTTTCAAGGCGACTATCGTCCCCGTCGGTGAAGATCAGGCCCCATTGATCGAGCAAACCAACGAGATCGTACGTCGTCTCAACCGGCAGGTCTGCCGCGAAGTTCTTCCGGAGGCCGAGGCGATGATACCGAAAATCGGCCGTCTGCCGGGTGTCGACGGCAACGCTAAAATGAGCAAGTCGCAGGGCAATGCCATTCCGCTATCCGCTTCGTCGGACGATATTCGGCAAGCCGTGCGCCGAATGTACACCGATCCGGACCATCTGCGCGCTACCGATCCGGGAAAGGTCGAGGGCAATGTCGTCTTCACCTATCTCGATGCATTTGCCGAGGAAAGGGGTTTCGTCGAAGAGCTGAAGGCGCGCTATCAAAGGGGCGGCCTTGGTGACATGGCCGTGAAACGACACCTCGAAGATATTCTGCAGGCTCTGCTCGCCCCGATCCGCGAGCGCCGTGCGCGCTATGCCAGCGATCCCGGCTATGTTCTGGACGTGCTGCAGCGAGGCACGCTCAGGGCTAAAGAGCGGACAGAGGCAACCCTTGCAGAAGTGCGTGCCGCTTTGGGTCTATTCACGTTCACCTAAAGCGGCCGCACAGCACCGGGACCTAACCAATGCAGCTCCTTTCGCGTTATTCCGCCAGAGCGACCGCGATTTCGGCGGCAAGCCGTGCATTGTTTTCGACGAGCGCGATATTGGTCTTGAGGCTGCGGCCATCGGTGATGTCGAAGATGGTGCTGAGAAGATAGGGAGTGACCGCCTTGCCGGCGATCTCGTCGCGCTCGGCGCTGTCCAAGGCACGCTCGATGTAGATTTCCATCTCCTCGCGCGGGATTTCATCGGCTTCCGGCACCGGGTTGGCGATCAGCATACCGCCGTCGATGCCGAGCTGTTCGCGGGTTGTCTGGAAGTTGGCGATCGCGGCTGGACTATTCAGTGTCAGCGGGCTCGGCAGTCCGGAGGAACGCGACCAAAAGGCCGGGAATTCGGCGCTGTCGTAAGTGACGACGGGCACGCCGCGCGTTTCCAGCACTTCCAGCGTCTTCGGAATATCAAGGATCGCCTTGGCGCCGGCGCAGACGACAATGACACCGGTGCGGGCGAGTTCCTCCAGGTCGGCAGAGATATCGAAGCTTTCCTCAGCACCGCGATGCACGCCGCCGATGCCGCCAGTCGCAAAGACCTTGATGCCGGCCCGTGCAGCCGCGATCATCGTTGCGGCGACTGTGGTGGCGCCCGTGCGGCGCTCAGCAATCGCGAAGGCGAGGTCGGCGCGCGATACCTTCATCGCACCGCTGGTCTTGGCAAGGGCTTCCAGCTCTCCCGGCTCCAGGCCGATATGCAACACACCGTGAATAACGGCGATCGTTGCTGGTACTGCGCCTTCCTGCCGGATGATAGCCTCGACGCTGCGTGCCATCTCGATATTGCCGGGATAGGGCATGCCATGGGTGATGATGGTCGATTCCAGCGCCACCAGCGGTGCACCGCGCAGCTTGGCGGCCGCAACCTCCTTCGAATAGGAGATCGGCAGCAGGGGTGAAATGGGCTTAGTCATGGTCGAGTCCAATTGGCTGAGATGGGAAATGCGAAATTCGCGCGCTTCATGACAGAATAGCGGCTTCGGGAACAAGAGCCAGCATTGCCTTCAGAAGCTCGGGCGAAAGATCTTCCGATGTGGCGAAAGGCGACTGCACGGTGATCGCCGCCGCCGCCGCACCGTAGCGCACGGCTTCGCCGAGCTCGAGGCCGGCAAGCAGGGCGGCGAGTACGCCAGCAGCAAGCGAATCGCCAGCACCGGTAACATCTGCCACCTCATCGACAATGGGCGGCTGCAGGCTGATGGCATCGTTCCCGGAGAAGGCAATCAACTCGCGCCTTCCGCGGGTGATCACACCGCCCTTGAGGCCCAATGCTCGCAAGCTGGCGACCCAGTGGCGCGGGTCGTCCGGACGGCTTTCGGTCAATGCCGCGGCTTCCGCCTCGTTCAGAAACAGATGGTCGATACCGGCAAGGCAGGGCTTAAGGCGCACCACTTTGGCCGGCGAAATCGCGATCGCGGCCAGCGGCTTGCCGCGGGCGGCTGCGCGCGTTGCGATAGTAGCCAGCGTTTCGGTTGGCAGGTTGGCATCGCAAAGGATCAGGTCGGACGCCTCGAAGGCGTCGCGGATGGCGCGGATCGTCAGCCGGCGCGGCACAAACAGCCGGTAAAGCTCCATATCGGCGAGGGCGATCACGAGATTGCCGTCGCGCTCGAGGATTGCCGTATAGCTCGGCGTCTTGCGGTCGAGAAAAATGAAGGGCTTGTCGTCGACGCCAGCTTGGCGCGCCGCCTCCGCCACCATTTCGCCGGCCGCATCGCCTCCGCGCGGCGAGATCAGCCGCACGTCGAAACCGAGCCGAGCCAGATTGCGCGCCGCGTTGAAGCCGCCGCCGCCCGGCTCTTCGAACCAGGCGCCTGGATTGCTGGCACCCGGCGCCGTCTCACCGAAGATGCGGCCGCGACGATCGATATGAGCGCCGCCGAGAACGAGAACCTTCTTAGCCATATCGATCTCCTCAATGGTTCCAAAGGCGAATCGAGCCGGCTGATATTTCGCGCAGAATGCCAGGCGAGGGCGCGTAAGTGCTTGCGATGAAAGAAGAAAACAAATGTAGAACGGAATTCATTTTACCTTTTTCTTTCAATTGCTTGTTGTGCTCTTGCGATATGAGAACAAATAGAGTACACAAATCTCATCAGCGGCGACATTGCTTGAGCGGCTTCAATAACCTAAAGGTGGATCGAATGTCTCAGAATTCTTTGCGGCTTGTAGAGGACAAATCGGTGGATAAAAGCAAGGCACTTGAAGCGGCACTCTCTCAAATTGAGCGGTCGTTCGGCAAGGGCTCGATCATGAAGCTCGGCTCGAACGAGAATGTGGTCGAAATCGAAACAGTTTCCACTGGCTCCCTGAGCCTCGATATCGCCCTCGGCATTGGCGGCTTGCCGAAGGGGCGTATCGTCGAGATCTACGGGCCGGAAAGCTCCGGCAAGACGACGCTCGCGCTGCAGACGATCGCGGAAGCGCAGAAGAAGGGCGGCATCTGCGCCTTCGTCGATGCGGAACACGCGCTTGATCCGGTCTATGCCCGCAAGCTCGGCGTCGACCTGCAGAACCTTCTGATCTCACAGCCGGATACCGGCGAGCAGGCGCTTGAAATCACCGATACTCTGGTACGCTCCGGCGCTATCGACGTTCTCGTCGTCGACTCCGTCGCGGCGTTGACGCCACGCGCCGAAATCGAAGGTGAAATGGGCGATAGCCTGCCGGGCCTGCAGGCTCGTTTGATGAGCCAGGCGCTGCGCAAGCTCACCGCTTCGATCTCGAAGTCCAATACCATGGTGATCTTTATCAACCAGATCCGCATGAAGATCGGCGTCATGTTCGGTTCGCCCGAAACGACGACCGGCGGTAACGCGCTGAAGTTCTACGCCTCCGTCCGTCTCGACATTCGCCGCATTGGCGCCGTCAAGGAACGTGAAGAGGTGATTGGCAACCAGACCCGGGTCAAGGTCGTCAAGAACAAGATGGCACCGCCCTTCAAGCAGGTGGAATTCGACATCATGTATGGCGAAGGCGTTTCAAAGACCGGCGAATTGGTTGACCTCGGCGTCAAGGCGGGCATTGTCGAGAAGTCCGGCGCTTGGTTCTCCTATAACAGCCAGCGTTTGGGTCAGGGTCGCGAAAACGCTAAGCTCTTCTTGCGCGACAATCCGGATCTCGCCCGTGAGATCGAGCTGTCGCTGCGCCAGAATGCTGGTCTCATCGCCGATCGCTTCCTGCAGAATGGCGGACCTGATGCCGATGACGGCGATGCCGCCGCGGAAATGTAATTTCCGCAACTGAACCCAGGACTGATTTCAAGACTAAAATTCAAAACCGGCCGTATTGTCCCAGGGATGTACGGCCGGTTTTGTTTGTGCGGCTGGACAGGGCCGGGAGCGAACGATAAAAGCCACTGGATTTATTAAATTTTGCCAGCGCGTGATCCCAAAAAGAGCGAAGCGGTTTTTGGACAAGATCATGCTAAACGAAGGAACATGAGCGAGATGAAATCTCGCTCGAGGCAGGGACTGAAGGGCGCAATATGAGCGGTGTGAATGAAATCCGGTCGACCTTTCTCGACTATTTTAAGAAAAACGGCCACGAGATCGTGCCGTCGAGCCCGCTTGTGCCGCGTAATGACCCGACGCTGATGTTCACCAATGCCGGCATGGTGCAGTTCAAGAACGTCTTCACGGGCCTGGAGCAGCGCTCTTACAAGACTGCATCGACGGCACAGAAATGCGTGCGCGCCGGTGGCAAGCACAACGACCTCGACAATGTCGGTTACACTGCCCGTCACCACACCTTCTTCGAAATGCTCGGCAATTTCTCGTTCGGCGACTATTTCAAGGAGCGCGCCATCGAGCTTGCCTGGAACCTGATTACCAAGGAATTCGGCCTCGACGCCAAGCGCCTGCTGGTCACCGTCTACCATACCGACGATGCCGCCTATGATCTCTGGAAGAAGATTGCCGGCCTCTCGGACGACAAGATTATCCGCATCGCCACGAGCGACAATTTCTGGGCGATGGGCGATACCGGTCCCTGCGGCCCTTGCTCGGAAATCTTCTATGATCATGGCGACCACATCTGGGGCGGCCCTCCCGGCTCGCCGGAAGAGGATGGCGATCGCTTCATCGAGATCTGGAATCTTGTCTTCATGCAGTTCGAGCAGATCACCAGGGAAGAGCGGGTCGACCTGCCGCGTCCGTCGATCGACACGGGCATGGGCCTCGAACGTGTTGCCGCCGTGCTGCAGGGCAAGCATGACAACTATGATATCGATCTTTTCCGCGCGCTGATCGAGGCGTCGGAAGAGGCAACCGGCGTGAAGGCCGAGGGCGAACATCGCGCCAGCCATCGCGTCATCGCCGACCATCTGCGTTCCTCCGCCTTCCTGATCGCCGATGGCGTTCTCCCGTCGAACGAAGGCCGCGGCTATGTACTTCGCCGCATCATGCGCCGCGCCATGCGCCATGCGCAGTTGCTCGGCGCCAAGGAACCGCTGGTCTGGAAGCTCCTGCCGACGCTGGTGCAGCAGATGGGCCGTGCCTATCCAGAACTGGTACGCGCCGAGGCGCTGATATCAGAAACGCTGAAACTGGAAGAAAATCGCTTTCGCAAGACGTTGGAGCGCGGTCTGTCGCTGCTATCAGACGCAACATCGACGCTTCACAAGGGCGACAGCCTCGACGGCGAAACCGCGTTCAAGCTCTACGACACATATGGCTTCCCGCTCGATCTGACGCAGGACGCACTGCGCGCCCGCGGCATCGGCGTCGACATATCGAGCTTCACCGATGCGATGGAACGGCAGAAGGCCGAAGCTCGTTCGCATTGGGCCGGCTCCGGCGACAAGGCAACCGAGACCATCTGGTTCGAACTCAAGGAAAAATTCGGCGCCACCGAATTCCTCGGCTATGACACGGAAGCGGCTGAAGGCGTGATCCAGGCGATCGTCAAGGATGGCGTTGCGGTCGACAGTGCTTCGGCCGGCGACAAGGTGCAGATCGTCGTCAACCAGACGCCGTTCTACGGCGAATCCGGCGGTCAGATGGGCGATACCGGCGTGATCTCGGGCGACAGCGGTAAGATTTCGGTCAGCGATACCCAGAAGAAGGGCGAGGGCCTGTTCGTGCACATTGCCACCGTTTCGGAAGGCACGATCAAGGCCGGCGACGCGGTTGCCCTTACGGTCGATCACAACAGACGCTCGCGCCTGCGCGCCAACCACTCTGCTACCCATCTCTTGCATGAGGCTTTGCGTGAAGTTCTCGGCACGCACGTGGCACAGAAGGGGTCGCTGGTAGCACCCGAGCGCCTGCGCTTCGACGTTTCGCATCCGAAGCCGATGACGGCCGAAGAATTGAAGGTCGTCGAGGATATGGCGAACGAGATCGTGCTTCAGAACTCGCCGGTCACCACCCGCCTGATGAGCGTCGACGACGCCATTGCCGAAGGCGCGATGGCGTTGTTCGGCGAAAAGTATGGCGATGAGGTGCGCGTCGTGTCCATGGGGCAGGGCGTGCGCGGCGCCAAGACCGGCAAACCCTATTCTGTCGAGCTATGCGGCGGCACCCATGTCGCAGCCACGGGCCAAATCGGGCTTATCCGCGTGCTCGGCGAAAGCGCCGTCGGCGCGGGTGTCCGCCGCATCGAAGCGGTCACCGGCGAATCCGCGCGCGACTATCTAGCCGAGCAGGACGAGCGCGTGAAGACGCTGGCTTCGACGCTGAAGGTGCAGCCGGGCGATGTCGTGTCGCGCGTCGAGGCGCTGATGGATGAGCGTCGCAAGCTGGAACGCGAACTGGCCGATGCCAAGCGCAAGCTTGCGATGGGCGGCGGTCAGGGCGGTTCCGCCGATTCCGTGCGCGAAATCGATGGTGTCAAGTTCCTCGGCAAAGCTATTTCAGGCGTCGATCCGAAGGATCTGAAGGGCCTCGCCGATGATGGCAAGACCAGCCTCGGCTCCGGCATCGTGGCGCTGATTGGCGTCTCCGAAGATGGCAAGGCCAGCGCTGTCGTTGCCGTCACAGAAGACCTGACCGGCCGCTTCAGTGCCGTCGATCTCGTCCGCGTCGCATCTGCCGCTCTCGGCGGGAAGGGCGGCGGTGGTCGTCCGGATATGGCCCAGGCCGGCGGGCCGGACGGGGCTAAGGCCGACGAGGCGATTGAAGCGGTTGCTGCCGTACTCGCCGGTTAAGCGTCCGATTTTTACTACATTATCGAGAAGCGGCGGGAGCTGATGGCCTCCGCCGCTTTCATTTTGTGCGTCAAACTCCGCAGGATTTGTCAAATCGGGTTATGGTTCTCTTGGGCCGATCGATTTGCATGAGGTTTGACATGAACGGCGAAACGGCATGGGCGCTTTATGAAACCCGTCTGCGACGGGTCTCTGCCTATATCCACGAGCATCTGGATGAAGAACTCGACATGGAGAAGCTTGCCGATATCGCCTGCATGTCCAGCTATCACTGGCACAGGATCTATCGGGCGATCTATGGCGAGACGGCGGCTGCCACCGTCAAACGGTTGCGGCTTCATCGTGCCGCCGGCGATCTCTCCCGCACCGATTTTACCGTCAGCGACATTGCAAAGCGGTCGGGCTATCCCAACCTCCAGTCGTTCAACCGCATCTTCAAATCCGTCTACGGCATGCCGCCGGGGCGATATCGGAATGAGGGAAGCCACACGATCTTCGAACCCAACACCCTAGGAAGGATCACGGTCATGTTCGATGTTACGCTTCGCACCATTCCCTCGCTCCCGCTGATCGGAGTTGCCCATACCGGCTCCTATATGCAGATCGGCCAGGCTTTCGAAACCCTGTTCGGTACGCTCTACGCCCGTGGACTTGCCAGGCACGATATGCGGATGATCGGTGTCTACCTCGACGATCCCGATCTCGTTGCGACCGACAAGTTGCGCTCCTATGCCTGCGTCAATGCCGGCAAAGATATTGCCGCCGAGGCGCCGCTGGAGCGACGAACGATCGATGGCGGCGATTATGCTGTGCTACGGCACAAGGGACCCTATGCCGACATGTACAAGGCCTATCAATGGCTCTACGCCGAATGGTTGCCCGCGTCCGGCCGGCAATTACGCGATACTGTGATGTTCGAGGAATATCTCAACAATCCACGCGACGTCGCGCCGACCGAATTGCTGACGGAAATCTATATGCCTCTGCAATGAAGGCTAACGCTATTGTTGAGATGACATCCCATATCGATTGTCTTCTCAAGTATTGGTTTGGGGAGGCATTGCCGCATTGTCCAGTTCCGTGGCGCGGCGATAGGCGTCGCGGTCGCTGACACGGCTCCAATAGTCGACGAAAGCTTGACGTTTCTCGATCGTTCCAAAACCGAGGCCCCAGCCTATATGGGAGCCGACATAGACGTCGGCGGCCGTGAATCGGTCGCCGGCGATGTAGGGCGAGGCTGAAACGGCCGTCTCGAGGGTGCCCATGACATCGCCGAAACCGCCACATCCTGCCATACGCAAGCGTTCCGGTGGAATTTCGAAGCCGAGCGCCCGATTGGTGACGACAGTCTCCAGCGGTCCTGCCGCGAAAAACATCCAGCGGAAATAGTCGCCGCGTTCAGCAGCCGTCGGCGCGAGACCAGTCTCGGGAAAGGTTTCAGCCATGTAGGCGCAGATCGCGGCGCATTCGGTGACGATGGTATCACCATGCCGGATTGCAGGCACCTTGCCCATGGGATTGACCGAAAGATAGTCCAGAGCCTTCATCGTGGTGCCGAAATCGAGATATTCGGTACGGTAGGGGACACCGACCTCCTCGAGCATCCAGCGCGCGATGCGTCCGCGAGACATCGGATTGGTGTAGAAAACGAGCTCTTCAGTCATATCGGCCTCCTCATGAGTTCTTTCGGATGATGTTAATTCGAATTCCGCTGCGGTAAAATGACGAGATTTCCGCTCACAAAATCAAATATCTGTCAAAGTGCCTTTCGATACTGGATGAACCCGGAGCGTGTGGCGATGCGATCATAGAGCCGGCGTGCAGTAGCGTTGGTCTCGTGCGTGTTCCAATAAAGCCGCCCGGCGCCGTTCGCCCGAGCGAGGTCGGCCACAGCTTCGATCAATGCTGCACCCGTGCCGAGACCGCGCTGGCTGCCATCGACATAGAGATCCTGCAGATAGCAGGTCCATTGTGGCAGCCAGGTGGAACGGTGGAATACCGCATGCACGATGCCGACAAGCCGGCCGTCCGTTTCGAACGCGCCAAGCGCATGCATCGGCTCAGCCGGATCATGAAAACGCACCCAAGTGAGATCCGTGGTTTCCGGCGGGATCGCCACTTCATAAAAACGCTGATAGCCAGCCCATAGCGGCTCCCAGACGGCGCGGTCGGACTGAACCAGTGCGCGAACGGTGGTAGTCATCCGTGGAAATCTCCAACTTGAGCCGCAAATGAAAACGGCGGAACCATATGGTTCCGCCGTCCGATACATTTTGCAAGATAAGTTTGGCTTAGGCAACCATGGCCTTTTTCAGGTTTTCGTCGATCTTGTCGAGGAAGGCAGTGGTGGAGAGCCACGGCTGGTCGGGACCGATCAGCAGCGCCAAGTCCTTGGTCATGTAGCCGGCTTCGACGGTATCGACGCAGACGGTTTCGAGCGTCGAGGCGAACTTGGCAAGTTCGGCATTGTCGTCGAGTTTGGCGCGATGGGCGAGGCCGCGGGTCCAGGCGAAGATCGAGGCGATCGAGTTCGTCGAGGTTTCCTGGCCTTTCTGGTGCTGACGATAGTGACGGGTAACCGTGCCGTGAGCGGCTTCGGCTTCGACCGTCTTGCCGTCCGGCGTCAGCAGAACCGAGGTCATCAGGCCGAGCGAGCCGAAGCCCTGAGCAACCGTATCGGACTGGACGTCGCCGTCGTAGTTCTTGCAGGCCCAGACGTAGCCGCCGGACCACTTCAGTGCGGAAGCGACCATGTCGTCGATCAGGCGGTGCTCATAGGTGATACCAGCTTCATCGAACTGTGCCTTGAACTCGTTCTGATAGACTTCCTCGAAGATATCCTTGAAGCGGCCGTCATAGGCCTTGAGGATGGTGTTCTTGGTCGAGAGATAGACCGGCCACTTGCGCATCAGGCCGTACATCATCGAAGCGCGGGCGAATTCGCGGATCGATTCGTCAAGGTTGTACATGGCCATGGCAACGCCGGCGCCGGGAGCGTTGAAGACTTCCTTCTCGATGACCGTGCCGTCTTCGCCGACGAACTTGATGGTCAGCTTGCCCTTGCCCGGAAACTTGAAGTCGGTGGCGCGATACTGGTCGCCGAAGGCATGGCGGCCGACGACGATCGGCTGAGTCCAGCCCGGAACGAGACGCGGCACGTTCTTGCAGATGATCGGCTCACGGAAAATGACGCCGCCGAGGATGTTGCGGATCGTGCCGTTCGGGCTCTTCCACATTTCCTTGAGGTTGAATTCCTTCACGCGAGCTTCATCCGGCGTGATCGTGGCGCACTTGATGCCGACGCCGTACTTCTTGATGGCGTTGGCGGCGTCGACGGTGACCTGGTCGTTGGTCGCATCACGATTCTCGACTGAGAGGTCGTAATAATCGATATCGATATCGAGGTAGGGGAAGATCAGTTTTTCTTTGATAAGCTGCCAGATGATGCGAGTCATTTCGTCGCCATCGAGATCGGCAACGGGGTTAGCGACCTTGATCTTCTTCATGCTTCTGCCTCGTTTAAGCTGATGGGACCGGTGTCCCTGTGAGTGATATGAAGTTCCGAGGGCTATAGCACCGCAAGTCCCGAACGCAAAGCCGATAGAGGCGTCGAAACGGCGTTTTTGCTGATCACGTCCGCTTCATCGCGACGCATGCTTTTCAAGATCGGGCCATTGCCAAAGCGACGGATGCGACTAATGTCGCGCGGATGCTTCGCCGATCATCACGGATTTTTATCATGCAGAAAATTGCCGCTGCCGCGCTTCTCGCCGTTTTCCTTCCGCTCTCGCTCGGCGCCAACTCGGCCGCTGCAGCGGACGCGACGACGCCGGTCAAGGTGGTGATGGATGCCACTGTTTCCAATTGGGCGGGCGGTGACAGCGACTGGCAGGACATTTTCGACGACAACAAGCTGAAGGACCTCTACAGCAAGGACTTTGTTGCGAAATACCAGGCGGCTGCGCAGTTTCCGGCTGCCGACGAAGACGGCATTTCACCTTTCGACTACGATGTCATTGTCGGTGGTCAGGATGCGTGTCCGTTGCAGGAGGTGAACATTGCCCCGCAAGCGCCGAAAGGCGATACGACGGAGGTGATCGCCACGTTCAAGAAGGCGACCTGCATGGGCACGGACGCAGACTATCAGGCGACGACGACAGTGCGTTTCGAAGTCATCCAGGAATCCGGCAAGCCCGTCATCGACGACATCATCACGGTCGATGATGGCGGCCAGTCCAACTCGCTGAAATCGGTCATGCAGGACATCGTCAAGCAGCAGCAACAGCAACCATCGGATCAGACGCCGCAGCAGGACCAGCCGCAGCAGTGATCAGGCGATGATTGGGCAGGCGTTTTGCCTCGTATGACAGTGGGGGCATCGCCGGCCACCGCAGTAGCTTGTCAGATCGGTATTTGATAGCCGACTTCGCCCTTGCCGATTGAAGCCCGCGCCGCTATTCCGACCCTTATTTGCGCGGTATGCTTATCGCATGGGGATTTGAGTTCATGGCAGGCACCAACAGCGAGCGTCAACTTCTGGCCGAAGGGCCGGCCATCATCCTGGTCGAACCGCAGATGGGCGAGAATATCGGCATGGTGGCGCGCGCCATGGCGAATTTCGGCCTGGCGGAGCTGCGCCTCGTCAATCCGCGCGACGGCTGGCCGAATGAGAGGGCGCAGGCGACTGCCTCGAAGGCCGATCACATCATCGAGGCGACCAAAGTCTACGAGACGCTGGAGCAGGCGATCGCCGACCTCAATTTCGTCTATGCGACGACAGCGCGTGAGCGCGATGGCTACAAGCCGGTACGTTCGCCGGTCGCGGCCGCCGAAACGCTGCGGGCGAAATTTGCGGCCGGCGAGGGCACCGGCATCCTCTTCGGCCGCGAGCGTTGGGGACTGACTAATGAAGAAGTGGCGCTCGCCGACGAGATCGTAACCTTTCCGGTCAACCCCGCCTTCGCTTCACTAAACATCGCGCAGGCCGTGCTGCTGATGTCCTATGAGTGGATGAAATCCGGCATGGAGGATCTCGCCAGAGTGCCCTTCCAGGCGGTGGAGCAGAGGCCTTCCACCAAAGAGCAGCTCTTCGGTCTGTTCGACCAACTGGAGGAGGCATTGGATGCACGCAACTATTTCCATCCTGCCGGGAAAAAGCCGAAAATGGTCGACAATCTGCGCGCAGTCCTCTCGCGCCGGGCGTTCACGGAACAGGAAATCAGCGTCCTGCGCGGTGTGATCTCGTCTCTCGACCGCTTCTCGCGAAAATCTCCGCGCGGCAGCGGCTCGCATCCCAGATCCCCTGCCGTACCGAAGGAAACCACTCGCGATGACAGCAACGGCGAATGAGCTGAAACCCATTCTGGTCTTCGACTCGGGCATCGGCGGCCTGACCGTGCTGCGCGAGGCGCGGGTGTTGATGCCGGAGCGCGGTTTCATCTATGTCGCCGACGATGCCGGCTTTCCCTATGGCGGCTGGGAGGAGCAGGCTCTGCGAGAGCGTATCATCGGCCTCTTCGCCAAGCTGCTCATGGAACACGATCCCGAAGTCTGCATCATCGCCTGCAATACAGCGTTTACGCTCGCTGGCGCCGACCTGCGCGCCGCCTTTCCGCAGATGACGTTCGTCGGCACCGTGCCGGCGATCAAACCGGCAGCGGAGCGTACGCGCTCCGGTCTGGTTTCGGTATTGGCGACGCCAGGCACTGTCAAACGTGCGTATACACGCGATCTTATCCAATCCTTCGCGACGCAATGTCATGTCCGGCTCGTCGGCTCGGAAAATCTGGCGCGCATGGCGGAGGCCTATATTCGCGGCGATACTGTCTCGGACGATGCCGTACTCTCCGAAATCGATCAGTGTTTCGTCGAGAAGGAAGGACGCAAAACCGATATCGTCGTGCTCGCCTGCACGCATTATCCCTTCATGGCCAACATTTTCCGCCGGCTCGCCCCATGGCCGGTCGATTGGCTAGATCCTGCGGAAGCAATCGCTCGGCGCGCCCGCAGCTTGGTGTCGCAGGTCGCCGATGCCGTGCATCCAGATAATTTTGATTTCGCCGTATTCACCTCCGGCACGCCGGATTTTCCGACACGGCGGCTGATGCAAGGTTTTGGGCTCAAGGCTTGAAGATGACTGACAAAGTTTCGTTGCGTAAACTCGATCTCGCGGACATGCCAGCAGCAGCGGCCATCCATCGCGCTTCTTTCAACGAGCGGCTGCCAACGCTTGCCGGACTTCATACCCCCGAAGAGGATGTCGGCTTCTGGAGTGCGGTGGTTTATAGAGATTGTCAGATCTGGGGCGCGGAAGCGGGCGGTCGCCTGGTCGGCGTCATTGCTTTCCTCGAAGATTGGATCGACCAGCTCTATGTTCTGCCCGAGGCCCAGGGTCGCGGCATAGGCAGTCGATTGCTCGACGTCGCCAAATCGACCTATCCAGTTCTTTCCCTCTGGACATTTCAACGAAACGCGCCGGCGCGCCGCTTTTACGAGAAGCACGGTTTCTTCCTTGTTGACGAGTCGGATGGGGCAGGCAATGAGGAAAAGGAGCCGGACGTGCTCTACAAATGGGAAGCCCGGCTGCATCGGATGTAATATACGATTGCTGCACGCATCGATACGCGCTACATTTACTGACGATCATTTCATTCAGAAGCAAATATCACTGTGCTTTTCCACGACTGGAGTCTTCCCGTCTGGAAACAGCGTCGGGACCGGGATACGAAATGCAAACAATTTTCCTGTGACAAAAAATGTTCTACATTAGTATCTTAGCGGATCGTCTTAAATAAAACAGCGAAGTAAGCCATGCGTCTGAGTGACTGCCACAATTTCCACGACTTCAGGGCTCTCGCCAAACGTCGGCTGCCGGGGCCGATCTTCAACTATATCGATGGCGCGGCAGACGATGAGGTTACGCTTCGCCGGAACACGGCAAGCTTCGAGAGCTGCGATCTGATTCCCAACGTCCTGCGTGGCGTCAGCAGTGTGGACATGTCAGTCACAGTCATGGGGCAGAAGCTGGCAACGCCGTTTTATTGTTCGCCGACGGCCTTGCAGCGGCTATTTCATCACCAGGGCGAAAATGCCGTCGCGGCGGCGGCTTCCTCTCTAGGCACCATGTTCGGCGTATCTTCGCTGGGTACGGTCAGCCTCGAGGAAATCCGCAGGAAACATAGCGGACCGCAGGTCTATCAGTTTTACTTCCACAAGGATCGTGGCCTAAACCGGGTCATGATGCAGCGAGCGAAGGACGCTGGTGTGAACGTGATGATGCTGACGGTGGACAGCATCACCGGCGGCAATCGTGAACGCGACCTGCGCACCGGTTTTTCAATCCCGTTCAAGCTCAATCTGGCCGGTATGCTTCA
Organism: Rhizobium sp. BK313; assembly: GCF_014193655.1. GTDB lineage: Bacteria > Pseudomonadota > Alphaproteobacteria > Rhizobiales > Rhizobiaceae > Rhizobium. Next base: position 1,292,571 of record NZ_JACHZQ010000001.1, read on the forward strand.
ATTCGGCCTCAAGCCGGCATGGGCTTTGAATTATCTCACCCACGAAGGCTTCAGGTTGCCGCAGTTGGAAGAACATGTGGACATGGGCGGCGGCGCCATGTCGATTGGCCGGTATTTCACCGAGATGCTCGACCCCTCGATGAATTGGGACGATGTGGCCGAAATGGTGCGTCATTGGGACGGGCAGTTCTGCCTCAAGGGTATAATGTCCGTGGAGGATGCCAAGCGGGCCGTCGAGATCGGATGCACGGGTATTGTGCTCTCGAACCACGGCGGTCGTCAGTTGGATGGTTCGCGGTCGGCGTTCGATCAACTGGCCGAAATCGTCGATGCCGTCGGAGATCGGATCGATGTGATGATGGATGGAGGCATTCAGCGGGGGACGCATGTCCTGAAAGCATTGTCCTTGGGCGCCAAGGCCGTCGGAGTTGGACGCTTCTATCTCTATCCATTGGCGGCTGCGGGCCAGCCAGGTGTAGAGCGTGCGCTTGGCTTGCTCCGCACGGAGATCGAACGCGGGATGAAGCTCATGGGCTGCACTTCGGTCGACCAGCTTTCGCGTGCCAATCTACGTTTCAGGTAGAATGGCCGTCGGCCGCATTCCCCTGTGGGTTTTCAAACTCCGTCCGCGAAAGCTGATGAAATCTTTGATAGACGGGAGCGCCCCGTTTCTGAAAGATGGGCGTCTCCACATCTGAGTCTTGTCAAAGAGGTATTGCATTGCAGGTCGGCATCGACATGGGAACAGCGTCCGGCGGGACCAGCGCCCAACTCGATATCGAGGAACTGCTGGCAACGCGTCTTCTTGTGCAGGGCAATTCCGGCTCAGGAAAATCGCATCTGTTGCGCCGCTTGCTGGAGCAGTCGGCGCAGTGGGTGCAGCAGGTCATCATCGATCCCGAGGGTGATTTTGTCACGCTGGCGGACAAATTTGGCCACGTCGTGGTGGATGGCGAGCGCACCGAGGCCGAACTTGCCGGTATCGCCAACCGTATCCGCCAGCATCGCGTCTCCTGCGTACTGACGCTAGAAGGGCTCGATATCGAGCAGCAAATGCGCGCCGCTGCCGCCTTCCTCAACGGCATGTTCGATGCCGATCGCGAATATTGGTATCCGGTGCTTGTCGTCGTTGATGAGGCGCAGATGTTTGCCCCGTCTGTCGGCGGCGATGTTTCTGAAGATGCCCGCAAGATGTCGCTCGGCGCCATGACCAACCTGATGTGCCGCGGACGCAAGCGCGGCCTTGCCGGAGTCATTGCAACGCAGCGCCTGGCCAAACTCGCGAAGAACGTTGCCGCCGAAGCCTCGAATTTCCTGATGGGCCGCACTTTTCTTGATATCGACATGGCCCGCGCCGCCGACCTTCTCGGCATGGATCGCAGGCAGGCAGAAATGTTCCGCGACCTGAAGCGGGGCAATTTCGTCGCGCTAGGTCCGGCTCTGTCGCGCCGGCCGCTGCCGATCACCATCGGCACGGTCGAAACGTCGGCGCGCTCCTCCAGCCCCAAGCTCATGCCGCTGCCGGATGCGCCGCAAGACGTCGAGGATCTGATCTTCACGCCAGACCCGGAGGAATTCTCACGGCCAGTCGTTCGCCGCGCCGCGCCTGCGCCGCGTCCGACGACGGATATTTTGGCCGAACTCTCCCGCTCCACGCCCGCTGCCAGTGCGACGCCGGCTGAACCGAAGGCCAATCAGCCGGAATTGTCGACCGAAGATCGCGAAGCGCGGGTGAGTGCCGTGCTCTCCGAGATCCTCGATGACCCGGCCTCGGCCTTCCGCACGGATTCGGTGCTCTATCAGGAATTCCTCGTGCGGCTGCGTATGCGTCGTGTGCCGGGTGCGCCGATGTCGCTGCCGGAATTCCGGCGTCGCGTGGCGATCGTGCGCTCCGGCGCAGATGAGGCGACGATGGCGACTGACGCCTGGGCAACGGCTCTGTCCCTGTCCTCCAGCGTTACTGACGATCTGCAAGGTGTTTTCCTGATGCTTGCCAAGGCGGCCGTCTGTGGCGAGCCATGCCCTTCCGACGCCCGCATCGCCCGCGCCTATGGCACCCATTCCGCCCGTCGCGCCCGCCGTCTGCTTAGCTATTTCGAGGAACAGGGCAGCGTCGTCGTCCACAGCGATTTTTCCGGCAAGCGCATCGTTGCGTTTCCGGATATGGGCTGCCAGACGGCGCCGGGCGATGCCAATGCGCTTGACGCCGATGGCGGGGAACAGACGGCGGCGGAATAATAGCCGCCCTATTCTGTTTTGAGAGCGCCCGGCACTGTTGACATTTTCATGACGACCCCTTACAGACCGCGCCAACGCCGGGCAGAAATGTCCGGTGTTTCATTTGACATGTCCCGTGGTTTCGTCCGTTCGCTAACGTGAGAGACCTGTCAGAACTCGAAAATGGAGTTCAGAGGAGGGCGTGTTTCCTTCGCGGCTTGGCAACAAGCCGCCATAACACTTTGAAAGGAAATGCGATGAGCAAGCGCGAATCGTCCAAGTACAAAATTGACCGCCGTATGGGCGAAAATATCTGGGGCCGTCCGAAGTCCCCGGTTAACCGCCGCGAATACGGCCCGGGCCAGCACGGCCAGCGCCGCAAGGGCAAGCTTTCCGACTTCGGCGTGCAGCTCCGCGCCAAGCAGAAGCTGAAGGGCTACTATGGCGACCTGCGTGAAAAGCAGTTCCGCGCCACCTTCGACGAAGCCAACCGCCGCAAGGGCGATACCTCGGAAAACCTGATCGGTCTGCTCGAATCGCGCCTCGACGCGATCGTCTACCGCGCCAAGTTCGTTCCGACCGTTTTCGCTGCCCGCCAGTTCGTCAACCATGGCCACGTCACGGTGAACGGCGTTCGCGTCAACATCGGTTCCTACCGTTGCAAGGCCGGCGATGTCGTCGAAGTTCGCGAAAAGTCGAAGCAGCTCGTAACCGTTCTGGAATCGATCAGCCTCGCTGAGCGCGACGTTCCGGACTACATCGAAGCTGATCACAACAAGATGGTTGCGACCTTCGCCCGCGTTCCTGCCCTTAGCGACGTACCGTACCCGGTCGTCATGGAACCGCACCTGGTCGTCGAATTCTATTCGCGTTAATTCAGCGGATATCTTTCTCACGAATGGAAAAGCCGCTCTTTTCGAGCGGCTTTTTTGTCTTTGGAGCGCCCGATGACCGATTTGCAGGCAATTCTCGACAGCATCCATGCGGAGCTTTCGCCGCGCCTCGGCGAAGGCAAGGTGGCCGACTATATTCCGGAGCTGGCCAAGGTCGATCCGAACCAATTCGGGATGGCGATCGCCACGGTGGACGGCAATGTCCGTAGCGTCGGCCATGCCGATATTCCCTTTTCCATCCAAAGCATTTCCAAGGTCTTCATGCTGACCTTAGCACTTGGCAAGGTGGGTGAAGGCCTATGGAAGCGGGTCGGGCGCGAACCTTCCGGAACGGCCTTCAACTCCATTGTCCAGCTGGAGCGCGAAGAGGGAATTCCGCGCAATCCCTTCATCAATGCAGGGGCGATCGCTGTCAGCGATGTCGTACTCTCCGGCCACGCGCCGCGGGAGGCGATTGGCGAGTTGTTGCGCTTCGTACGCTACGTCGCCGACGACGAATCGATCACCATTGACGACAAGGTGGCCCGCTCGGAGACGCAGACCGGGTTCCGCAACGTTGCACTCGCCAATTTCATGCGTGCATACGGCAATCTCGATCATCCCGTCGAGCACGTACTCGGCGTCTATTTCCACCAATGCGCTCTGTCGATGAGTTGCGAGCAACTGGCCAGGGCGGGGCTTTATCTCGCAGCTCGCGGCACCAACCCGATCACCGGCCACTCTGTCGTTTCGCCGAAGCGGGCGCGACGCATTAATGCGCTGATGCTGACATGTGGCCATTATGACGGTTCCGGCGATTTCGCCTATCATGTCGGCTTGCCCGGCAAGAGCGGCGTTGGCGGTGGCATTCTGGCTGTGGCGCCGGGCATTGGCTCGATCGCAGTCTGGTCGCCGGGGCTGAACAAGGTCGGTAATTCACAGCTCGGCGCGGTGGCGCTGGAAATGCTCACCGCGCGTACCGGATGGTCGGTCTTCGGCGATTGATATGGTGTCTTCCCGCCGCGCTTTCTGCTATCAGCGTGGCGAAGCCCGAGGGATGACAAGATGAATATCGCAACGACAGTAGCGGACGAATTCGATATCGAAGCCGAAGATGGCGGCGGTAGTGTTCATCCGTTGTTTGCCGATGCGCCGCGGTCGGTCTCTTTCAACAAGCTGCGCAAGCGCCTGCTGCGCCAGGTGCGTCAGGCGCTCGAAGATTTCCAAATGCTGAAGGGCCAGAAGCGCTGGCTGGTCGGCTTATCCGGCGGAAAAGACTCCTATGGCCTGCTATCGATCCTGCTCGACCTCAAATGGCGAGGTTTGCTGCCGGTCGAGCTGATCGCCTGCAATCTCGACCAGGGCCAGCCGAATTTTCCGAAGCATGTACTGCCGGACTATCTGACGAAGATCGGCGTCCAGCACCGCATCGAATATCGCGACACCTATTCCATCGTGAAAGAAAAAGTGCCGGAGGGAGCCACCTATTGCTCGCTCTGCTCACGCCTGCGTCGTGGCAATCTTTATCGCATCGCCCGTGAAGAGGGCTGCGATGCTTTGGTGCTCGGCCATCATCGCGAGGACATCCTCGAAACCTTCTTCATGAATCTCTTCCACGGCGGCCGGCTGGCTTCGATGCCGGCAAAACTTCTGAACGACGAAGGTGACCTGATGGTCTTGCGTCCGCTCGCCTATGCCGCCGAAGACGATCTTGCCAAATTTGCTGCCGCCATGCAGTTTCCGATCATTCCCTGCGATCTCTGTGGCTCACAGGACGGTCTGCAGCGCAATGCGATGAAAGACATGCTGGCCGATATCGAGCGGCGCATGCCCGGCCGCAAGGATACGATGCTGCGGGCGCTGGCGCATGTGAGCCCATCACACCTGCTTGACCCCAAGCTTTTCGATTTTACAGTGCTGATGACGCAAAGCTCTGAGCTCAGCTCGTCGGATTAAATCGGTTTTGCCACATCCACTTCATCGAATCGGGCATAAGAGGATCAATCCTTCCTTGCTGAGATCAACGATGACCCTCTCCGATCCAGACTTCGACTATCTGATGACGACCGTGACCGAGGCCGGGGCGCTTGAGATCCTGCCGCGCTTTCGCAATCTCGCCGCAGGCGACGTTGCCGAAAAGGCTTCAGCCATCGATCTGGTGACGGAGGCCGATCTATTGGCGGAGAGGCATATCACGGCTGCGCTGAAAGTGCGTTTTCCGGGCGCGCTCGTAGTAGGAGAGGAAGCTTACGAGGCCGACAGGTCCGTCGTGTCGGCGCTTGCGGACGCGGATCTAGCTTTTGTCATCGATCCTGTGGACGGCACCCTCAACTTCGCATCCGGCCTGCCGGTTTTCGGAACAATCCTTGCCGTCGTCGCCAAGGGCGAGACCATCGCTGGCATTATCCATGATCCTGTGCTCGGCGATACAGTGACCGCCATGCGCGGTGCCGGCACCTACCAGCGGCGACGGGAAGGGCAGGTGAGCCGTCTCGCGGTTGCTTCGGCGGTGCCATTGAGAGAGATGGTGGGCTCGATATCCTGGGGCCACATGGACGAACCGGATCGTTCACGCATCAGCGCCAACATGGCGAAGGTACGCATGGCCTTTTCATTGAACTGTTCGGCCTACGAATACTGGTTAGGCGCCTCGGGCAAGATCCACTTCACTGGTCACGCGAAGCTGATGCCCTGGGATCATCTTGCCGGCGTGCTCGTGCATCAGGAGGCCGGCGGCTTTGCGGCAAAATTTGACGGCACGCCTTATCGCCCCGGTGAAACGACGGGCGGCATCATTTCGGCATCAGATGAAGAGAGCTGGCGGATCATCCGCCGCGAGATCGTTGGTGCCTGACAGGAAAGGACTACATTATGACATCGTCCGTTGACGTTACGATCCTTGCTGACCTCTTGCGCCGTGCAGCGCAGACGCAGATCCTGCCGCGCTTCCGCCGGCTTGGTAGCGACGATGTTCGCGCCAAAAGTGAGGCGACCGATCTCGTGACCGAAGCAGATGAACAGGCCGAGCGGATGATCAAGGCGGAGGTCAAACAGCTTTGGCCCGACGCCGTTTTCATCGGGGAGGAATCGGTTGCGGCCGAACCTGCGCTGCTCGACAAGTTGCAGGGGGCGGAGCTCGCCGTCATCGTCGATCCCGTCGACGGCACCTTCAATTTCGCCTCCGGTGTTCCCGCATTCGGCGTCATGGCTTCCGTGGTCTCCAAGGGTGAGACGGTGGCCGGCATCATCTTCGATCCGATGGGCGACGATTGGGTGCTCGCGGAAAAGGGCGGCGGGGCCTGGCTCCGGCGGCCAGATGGCGAGGCGCAGCGCCTCTCCGTGGCAACGCCGGTTGCGCTGGAAGAAATGGTCGGCATGGCTTCTACCGGCTACTTGCCGAACGGGAAACGCGCCGAAATCATGGGAAATCTCGCCAAGGTGCGCTTTCTCACCAACTACCGCTGTGCCGCGCATGAATACCGCACCTTCGCCGGCGGGCATGTTCACTATCTCATGTACAACAAGCTGATGCCTTGGGATCACTTGGCCGGCGTTCTGATTTCAGAGGAGGCGGGCGCTTATGCGAGGCGCTTCGACGGCTCACACTACCTGCCACATCACATCGACGGCGGCCTTTTGATTACGCCGGACAAGGCATCATGGGAATTGCTTCGGCGCGAGGTTTTCACCGTTTGAGACAACGGCGAGGACCCAGGCAGGCGGACGTTGCGGCACGGTCCCTGCCTGTGTGCCCACTTGGAAAGTCGTGAGCGGAACGTTATCTTCACTCACGCGATCTGAACCGCCCTTTGGTAGGGCTTTCCGGCTGGGATAAGATAGATGTCCGAAACAAGCCGCAAGTTGACGACCATCTTCTCTGCCGATGTTCAAGACTATACGCGCTTGATGCGGAAAGACGAGGAAGGCACGCTCGCAACGCTGAAGCGATATCGCGACGCCATGGCGCGGCTGATCGAAGCACATGGCGGCCGGGTGATCAACACCTGGGGCGATGGGGTATTCGCCGAATTCCCAAGCGTTGTGGAGGCGTTGCGAGCGGCAATTGATGTTCAAAACGAACTCGCCGGCTACAATGCCAGCAGCGACCCCGACACGCAGATGCTTTTTCGCATCGGTCTCAATCTCGGCGACGTCATCGCCGAGGGCAACGATATCTATGGCGACGGCGTCAACATAGCAGCCCGCCTTCAAGCGTGTGCGGTCGCCGGCGGCATCGTGATTTCCAATACGGTCTATGATCAGGTCCGCAACAAGGTGGCCGTCGGCTTCGATTTTCTCGGTCAACTCGAGGTCAAGAACATCGACGGCGGCGTGCCGAGCTATGCAGTGAGAATCGGCGCTAGCGAGCCCGCCAGGTCTCCGGCAGATCCCCCCAGTATTCGCGAACAAGTACGCGGCCCGACTACGGCCAATCCGGAACCCGCTACGCTAGGTGAGCGGAGTTACGGCGTGCTTGCGGTGATCGCTGCAGGTTTGGTGGTGCTAAACATTCTCACATGGCACGGCGAGTTTTGGGCGGTGTGGCCTGTGCTCGGTATCGCCATGGCGGCGGGGCTTCGCTGGGCGCGAAGGAACACGCAGGTCGACCGCAGCCTCGCTACTCTCGCAGTGGTCGGCGCCGGCTTTATCGGGATCAATCTTCTGTCGTGGCACGGAACGCCCTGGGCGATATGGCCGCTGTTAGTTCTGGCGGTTCTTGCAGGCATCCGCTGGGTCACGCGCCAACGCGGCGACATCTAATCGCCGCGCTGAGAGGCGGCCAATCAGACATGACCCATGCCGGGCTCGAGCTGCGGGCTGTCGCCTGGATGGGTGAAGAGCTTGCCCTTTTCCGCCCACAGTGTCGCAGCGATCGTCAGGGCACCGAAAACGGTGAAGCCAGCAATCAGCGGCTGAACGGTTCCATCGAACATCTGGCCGACGATGCCACCGAGCAATACGCCGCCGGTGGTGGAGACGGAGCTGGTAATGGCGGCTGCCGTGCCTGCCAGGCGACCCATCGGTTCCAGGCTGATGGCCATGAAATTGGTGGTGATGACTGCAAACATCATCAGCATCACTGAGATCAGTACATAGGTGAACAAGAAGCTCGGCAGACCAGCCGTGCCGGCGACATAGCCGAAAGCACCGAGAACGGTAAAGATGATCATCGCGACATGCGAGATGCGCCGCATGCCGAAGCTGCGAACGAAATAGCCGTTGGCGAACTGCGCAACGGCGGTGCCCGCTGCCGTTGCTGCAAAGGCAATCGGGAACCATTCACCGAGGCCATAGACCTCGCCGAACACCTGCTGAACCGAAACGACATAGGCGCAAATGACGCCGGTAAAGAGCGTCAAGCCGAGCATGTAGCCGCAGGTGACACGGTTGGTCAGCACAGTCTTAAAACCGGATATTACCGAACTGACGGAGAGTGGCAGGCGCTCATCGTCAGGCAACGTTTCCTTCATGCGAAAGAACGCGATAAGAAAAAGAGCGGCACTTGCGATGCCCAATGCGACGAAGATCCATTGCCAGTTCGAGTGGGCGACGATCAATTGACCGACGGAAGGTGCGACCATCGGCATGATCATGAAAACGATCGTGACATAGGACATGACGCGCGCCATTTCACGGCCGCCGAAGCAATCGCGCACGATCGCCAAGGTGGTGATGCGAACGGCGGCAGCGCCGACGCCCTGGATGAAGCGCAACACGAGCAGCGCGGTGAGGCTGCCGCTCCAAGCGGCTGCGAACAGCGTCACCGTGTAGAAGACGAGGCCGCCGAGCAGGATATTCCGCCGACCGTAGGCGTCGGACAGGCTACCGAAAAATAGTTGGCAGATACCGAAGCCGAGGAAATAGACCCCGATGACCAATTGCGTGTCATTGGGATTGGCGACTGCCAACGACTGGCCGATGTTCGGCAGGGCCGGCAACATGCTATCGATGCCCATCGAGATGCTCGCCGTCATCAGTGCGATGATGACGATGAATTCGACGATGCCGAGGCCGATGCGGGCGGAGCCGGATTGCTCCGCGGGCTTTGTTTGGGGCGGGTTCATGCAAATATGCCTATCAGTGCAGGGCGAGAGACGGGTCGGATGGCGGAGGCGCATTCTGCGGGCGGAAGAGGCGACCCTTTTCGGCGATCAGCACGAAGACCACGCCAATCAGCGAAACAGTGAAGTAACCGACGACCATCGGCGTTGCCGTGCCGTCGTAAAACTGGCCTATGCCGGCGCCGATCGATGCGCCGCCGACCGTGCTCATGAAGCCGAGCACGGACGAAGCCGTACCGGCGATATGGCCGAGCGGCTCCATCGCGAGCGAATTGAAGTTGGAGCCGATCCAGCCGAACTGGAACATCGCCAGCGCGAAGAAGATCATAAACAGCGCGAAGGGCATGGGCGCCGGTCCGTAGAGCTGCACGATCAGCCAGAAGAAGGTGATGACGACGAAGCCGAGCAAGGCCGCGTGCGATAACCGCCGCATACCGAAACGGCCGACGAACTGCGAGTTGATGAAGGATGAAAAGGCCATGAACAGCGCCACACCGCCAAAGGCGAGGGGTGTGTAGACGCCAAGCCCGTAAATGCCGTTGTAGATTTGCTGCGCCGAATTGATGAAGCCGAACAGCGCTCCGAACAGGAAGGTGCTGGCGATGGTGTAACAGAGCGCGACACGGTTCGTCAGGAAAATGGCGAAGCCGGAGGCGACGGATTTCACCGTGAAGGGGCGGACGTTCTCAGGCTTCAGTGTCTCCGGCAGGCGGAAATACATCCAGATACCTACGAGGGTCGCCATGGTGGCGATGAAAACGAAGATCATGTGCCAGGTGCTGACGAGCATGATGACCTGACCGCTTCCCGGCGCGATGACCGGTACGATCATGAAGACCATCATAATCAGCGACATCACTTCCGCCATGGCGCGGCCGCCGAAGACGTCGCGGACGATGGAAATGGTGATGACGCGAGTCGCCGCCGAGCCCAGGCCCTGGATGAAGCGCAAGGCCAGCAAGCCAGTAAAGGAGGGTATCAATGCAATGCCGAAGGCCGAGATGACATAGACGGTAATGCCGATCAGCAAGGGTATGCGGCGGCCGAAGCGATCCGACAAGGGACCGTAGAAAAGCTGCGCCAAGCCGAAGCCGATCAGATAAGCGGTCACCACATATTGCCGATGGTTCTCGTTTTCGACGCCGAGACTGGAGCCGATCTGCTGAAGGGCGGGGAGCATGATGTCGATCGCCAGCGAGTTGATCGCCATCAGGAAGGCCGCGAGTGCGATGAACTCGCGTTTGCCCATGGGCAATTGCCCACTGGACATAGCCTGAGATGTAGTCGTCACGGTTTTATTCCCATAAACATGTCAAGGCGCTGCCCGACAGCAGCGCCTTTCAAATCAATTGGACTATGGAAACCGGACGAAAGAGCCCGGTGACCGGTCAGGCGGCGCCGCGAACGGCGATACCGTGTTCCTGGAAGTGCTGCTGCAACTCGCCCGCCTGGAACATTTCGCGCACGATGTCACAACCGCCGATGAACTCGCCCTTCACATAGAGCTGGGGGATGGTGGGCCAATTGGAATAGTCCTTGATGCCCTGGCGAATCTCCGAATCAGCCAGGACATTGATGCCCTTATAGTCGACGCCGATATAGTCGAGGATCTGGACCACCTGGCCCGAGAAACCACACTGCGGGAACTGCGGGGTGCCCTTCATGAAAAGAACGACTTCGTTGTTCTTCACTTCATTGTCGATGAATTCGTTAATGCCGCTCATATTTCGTCCTTTCACATGCGGGTTCAAGGTCCGCAGCTTCAAATCTCATCCTTAAATAGCAAGGTGATGGTTCGATTTCCAGCCGCAATCATGCACCCGATATGTTTTTCATCGCATGAATGGGCTTTCGCGCAACATTGGTTCCGAATGATGGCGCAACGTTGGAATTGGCGACTTTTTTTGAACAGTGCGTTTTGAAATCACTCCTTCAACACGGAAGCTGAACAACACACATAACGGAGAAGCAAGGGACGCTTAGTATCGTGCCGCCAGGGCTGTCTGGCCCGGTGGCGGGAAGTGTTTGGGGCATGCTGGCGAAAGCGGCGTGATAGGTACCGGTCCCTTTGTGAACATGCATTTTAAGGGAGTGGGCACCATGAGCCACCATCACTATTCCGACGGCCAAGTCGGCGAAGAGCGCGAATTTTACGGCGCTAGCGAGACGAGTGAAGGCGAACGGGAATATTACGAGCATGTCCGTACCCCCAGAGCATCAATACTGAACAGCGCCATCACGGTCAGCGTTATTGTTTTGATTCTCAGCATCGCCTTCGGTTATCGCGCATCGACCACGCCGGCGCCACAAGCTCAGTCTGCACCTGTTTATAAGATCACAAGTGATCCGCCGAGTGATTCCTGTGCCGAACTTTCACCCTATGCCGGCCGCGATTGTTGACGTCAGAGATTCCTTAACTCTATCGTGGGAGCCTCCCGCACATCTTTCACATTAGCCTGCCATGAAAAAGCCGACAGGTCATGATGTGGGCAGCGTCCTAGGTCCATGTGACGCCGCTAACCGGAAAAATAAGAACATTATGAATAACATAGAAAAGAGGGTGGTCCTTCACTTCCCCGGCTTTGAACCATTGGATGCCACTGCGCACAGGGCCCGTTACGAGCGATCAGCCAAACAAAGCGCTGCCGTATGGGATTTTTCGGTGGCTATTGATACGCTTCGAAATTTCGGTAGGGCACCCTATTTTGATGTAAATGCCAAGGGAACGGACTGGCAGACCCAGAGCCGAATTCACATCCTCGACCATAACGATATGGTCGCCAAGCTGAATGGGAGGCCTTTTTCCGTGCGGCTGGGACAAGGCTATCTCGCCGCCGCCAAGGTCGCGGTCTCCGGCGGCCTCACGGGTTATTTCCGACATGCCTGGCGATTCGGCCTGTTCTTCATCTTTCCGTTCCTGCTGATGCTGATCGGGCTGTTGCTCAGCCTGTCCATCGCCTTTTCGCCCTTTGTCTTCGGGCTTCCGTCGTGGAGCCATATTGGCAGCATTGCCTTGGCGGTGGCCTTCTTCATCTACGTCTTCCTCCCGCAGGCCGAGCGTTTGCACACGCTGCACCTCTTTGCCGACTGGGAGATGGCCATCGCAATGGCGGGATTGAACAAGATCGGCGCCGAGCAATGGGTCGAAGCCTGCGCCATCAGCGCTCGCCAAGCGCTCGACGAGCCAGCCGACGAATATGTCATCTCGTCGCACAGCATGGGTTCAAGCGTCGCCGCCCATGTGATTGGGCTGCTGCTCGAACGGGAGCCAGAGCTGTTCCAAGGCAAGCGCGTCGTGTTCACGACGCTCGGTAGCGCCATCCTACAATGCGCATTGATGCGGCCCGCCGATGTGCTGCGTGCACGTGTCGGCCTACTAGCCCGCTGCCAGGAGATTTTTTGGCTCGACGTCCACTGCCTGACCGATGCGATCCATTTCTATAAGACGAAGGTCGCCGCTGTCTGCGGACACGCGGGTACGCGGCAGCCGACGATCATATTCGTTCGCTTCAAGAAAATGCTGACGTCGCAACACTACGCCAAGATCAAGCGCGATTTTTTGCGCGTGCACCGACAATATGTGCTCGGACCGGATGTCCGAGCTCCCTTCGATTTCACGCTTTTGACGGCCAGCCCACTGCCGGCTTCCAGCTTCGCAACGTTCACGCAGGCCAACATGCCGGACCTGACTTTCGGCGCCGGTAATGACGACGAAAACGCCCGTCTTTCCTCAGTCGGGCGCTGAGGTCTGTAGCGCCAGGGCATGTAGCACGCCGCCCATATTCCCCTTCAGCGCGTCGTAGACCATTTGGTGTTGCTGTACGCGGCTCTTGCCGCGGAAGGCTTCGGCCACGACTTCGGCCGCATAGTGGTCGCCATCCCCGGCCAGGTCGCGAATCGTCACCTTGGCGCCGGGAATACCGGCCTTGATCATGTCTTCAATATCGCCGGGATTCATTGGCATCAGTGATTTACCTCACTTTATTCGGCAGCGACGAGTGCACTGCCATCCATGAAGGCAGGAAACCACGATTCATGCGCCTCGCGCAACTGTCGAACGGAAACGGACAGCAGTCCGTCGATGGCAAGCACATCGCCGCCGACTGTGCCGAGACGACGGAAGGGCACGCCGGCGCTCTCCGCATTGATGCAGACGAAATCGGCGACATCGGCCGGCACGGCAACGACATAACGCGCCTGATCCTCGCCGAAGAGGATGGCGTGGGGCAGGCCCCTGCATTCAGCGAGATCGATGCGCAGACCCTTGCCCGACGCCATCGCCATTTCAGCCAGTGCCAGCACTAGGCCGCCTGAGGAAATGTCATGGCAGGCGGTGACCTGGCCGTTACGGATGGCCGAACGGACGAAATCGCCGTTGCGACGTTCGGCAAAGAGGTCGACCTCCGGGGCCGGGCCGTCCGTCAGGCCAAGAATATCGCGCAGGTAGACGGAGGAGCCGAGATGGCTGCCGTCGACGCCGATCATAATCACATGATCGCCTTCCGAGGCCGAACCGATGCGCGCCATCGCCTTCCAGTCCGGCAGCAAGCCCACACCGGCAATCGTCGGCGTCGGCAGGATCGCGATGCCGTTGGTCTCGTTATAGAGCGAGACATTGCCTGAGACGATCGGGAAATCGAGCGCCCGGCACGCTTCGCCGATGCCTTTGATGGCGCCGACGAACTGGCCCATGATCTCAGGCTTTTCCGGATTGCCGAAATTCAGGTTGTCCGTCGCAGCCAGCGGCTCGGCGCCCGTGGCGGTGATATTGCGCCAGCATTCGGCGACGGCCTGCTTGCCGCCTTCGAAGGGATCGGCTTCGACATAGCGCGGCGTCACGTCGGATGAGAAAGCCAGCGCCTTGGTGGGATGACCCTCGACGCGGACGACACCGGCATCACCGCCTGGAAGCTGTAGGGAATTGCCCTGGATCAGCGTGTCATATTGTTCGTAAACCCAGCGGCGGCTGGATTGATTGGGCGAACCGACGAGTGCCAAGAGTGCCTGACCGTAGTCGTCGGGAGCAGCGACCAGATTGGCGGGCAGGTCGGCGCGCTTGTCGGATTCGCGCCACGGCCGGTCATATTCGGGCGCCTGATCGCCGAGATCCTTGATCGGCAGGTTGGCAACTTCCTCGCCTTGGTGGAGAACGCGGAAACGCAGATCGTCGGTCGTCTTGCCGACAATGGCGAAATCCAGGCCCCATTTGACGAAGATTGCCTTGGCGACCGCTTCCTTTTCCGGCTGCAGCACCATGAGCATGCGCTCCTGGCTTTCCGACAGCATCATTTCATAGGCCGTCATTTGCTCTTCGCGTACCGGCACCTTGTCGAGATCAAGCTCGATGCCGAGGTCACCCTTGGCGCCCATTTCGACGGCGGAGCAGGTCAGGCCCGCGGCACCCATGTCCTGGATAGCAATGACAGCGCCGGTCTGCATCAGCTCAAGGCAGGCCTCCAGCAGGCACTTTTCAGTGAAGGGATCGCCGACCTGAACGGTCGGACGTTTTTCTTCGATCGATTCATCGAATTCGGCCGATGCCATGGTCGCGCCGCCGACACCGTCGCGGCCGGTCTTGGCGCCGAGATAGACGACGGGCAGGCCTACGCCCTTGGCTTCCGACAGGAAGATGGCGTTGGATTTTGCAAGGCCGGCCGCAAAGGCATTGACCAGAATATTGCCGTTATAGCGCGCGTCGAATTCGACTTCGCCGCCGACCGTCGGCACGCCGAATGAATTGCCATAGCCGCCGACGCCGGCGACGACACCGGAAACGAGATGGCGGGTTTTCGGATGATCCGGCTCGCCGAAGCGCAGGGCGTTCATCGCTGCAATCGGGCGAGCGCCCATGGTGAAGACGTCGCGCAGGATGCCGCCGACGCCGGTCGCAGCCCCCTGATACGGCTCGATGTAGGAAGGATGGTTGTGGCTCTCCATCTTGAAGACGACGCAATCGCCGTCATCGATGTCGACCACGCCGGCATTCTCGCCCGGCCCCTGAATGACTCGCGGCCCCTTGGTCGGCAAGGTGCGGAGCCATTTCTTTGAGGATTTATACGAGCAGTGCTCGTTCCACATGGCCGAGAAAATGCCGAGTTCGGTAAAGGAAGGCTCGCGGCCGATCAGATCCAGAATGCGCTGATATTCGTCCGGCTTCAGGCCGTGGGCGGCAATGAGTTCCGGGGTGATCTGGATCGAATTCGAAAGGGTCATGGGCGCTCGATGGTCCTTGCCTGTAAAGGGTTTGAAGGCCGGTCAGGGGATCGAGGTCTCTTTAGCGCATGTGAACCTGTCGTGCGACAGGAAAATGACCGCCATTCACAATGGGTGAAGAGCGGCCCTGGCTATCTTCAATTGCGGCTCGACGATCAGAACTTGTAGCCGACCAGCAGCCCGGCGCGCGTCATGCCGCCATTCGGGCCATCGCAGAGATTGGCGTGCGAGGAATGCGCCACCTGCGCTATCAGGCTCCAATGATTGTCGAAATTGTAGCCGATCCCGGCATATTCGTGGAAAAGCAGGCGACAGCCGAGCATTGGGCCGTCTTTGGTCCAATCGTCGAGGTTGCCGGTATGCACCGTGCCACCAAAACCAGCTTCCGTGAAAATGCCGTTGCTGTGGGTGAGTGTCCAAGACAGGCCGGTAAAGACTTGCGTCGCTGCTGAATCAGAGGTGCCGATCGAGGTGCCCAAGTGAATGCGGGGGCGCAAAAGCTGATCTTTCCAACCGTCTGTCGGATTGTAGCCGAAAGGATTGAACAGCACCTCGACTTCTGGGAACACGCCGGCTTCATGGTCATGCCCCGTTTGGATGGAGCCGCTGGCGCCGAAACGCAGTTCATCGAATATTTTGGTATCCGCGGCAGCAGCGGATTCATCGGCGATGATAACTGACCCAATCGTTACAATAGCAGTGATCGCACATTTCCAAAAACGGCCATCAGAAATAGCGTCAACAGCCATGCACCAACCCCCAAAATGGCGAGCGATTCGCGATTCATTAATCAATTGGTAGCATCGCCGAGGTCGGGGTAAAGTGGGCGTAATTACGTGACTGTGCATTTCGCAAAAACTGGAGCGAAACTGCAACAGTGCCGTCACAAACGGCGGTCGTCAGCCTTCATATATGGCTGTCGTAACCGGTCGAACCGTTTTCCAGAAGGTGCCGTAACATCATGAACCCGCTCGCGACATCGTCGCGCCGTTGCGGTGAAGAAAAAGCAACGCGTACACGATGATAGGCCTTGTCCGTGCGGGCGGCTTTGAACTCGTCCTCATCGTCCACGAGTACGCCTTCGGCAATCGCGGCATTCTTGAACGTGCCGGAAAGCCAGGGCTCCGGCAATTTCAGCCACAGGAACGGCACGTGCGGATGCGAGGCGAATTCAAAGCCCGACAGCGCTTCCCGTGCCAACTGCTCCCGAGCGCGGATTTCCTCGACCGCCTGACGGCGCAACGCCAGCGCGTGACCGCCGAGCACCAGCCGAGCACAGGTTTCAGCCAGGATGAAGGGAAGGCCACCGGTCGTCATCTTGTGGGTGACCTTGATGCGCTGGGCGAAATGCTGCGGGCAGGCGACCCAGCCGCCGCGCACGCCCGCAGTCACCGATTTTGACAGGCCGCTGACGAGGAAGGTGCGTTCCGGCGCAATGCTCGCCATCAGCGGATTCTGATCTTCGGTCATCCCGCCATAGAGATCGTCTTCGATCAGCCAGACGCTGTGGCGGCGCGCTATGGCGGCGATGGCTCGGCGGCGAGCCTCCGGCATGGTCACCAGCGTCGGGTTGTGCGCCGTCGGCATCAGGAAAGCCAGGCGCGGATGCTGCTGCTGGCAGAGCCGTTCGAAATCGTCAGGGATAACGCCATGCTCATCGGAATCCACCAGGACGGAGCGGCGGCCGAGAAGACGGGTGGCGCGGCTGACCTGCGTATAGGTCAGGTTCTCGAAGACGATCTTGTCACCTGGGGAGGTGACGGCGGAAATGACGGCGATCGCGGCGGCGTGAGCGCCAAGCGTCGGCACGACGGTTTCGATCGCCGGCTGCCAGCCGTTGCGAGCAAGCCAAACCTGGCCGGCACGAAACCAGTTCGCCGGGAAGTTTCGTGAATAAGAGGAAATCTCCGTCCGATGATCGCGGCTGATATCGGCGAAAAGCTGGCCGATGACCTCGCCCTGGCCGATATCGGGTGCTGCCGTGGTATCGAAGCGTATCTTGTCGCCGGGGACCTCGAGACCGCGGGTGCCGGCAAGCGCCTGTGTGATCGGGTCCACCTGCTCGATCTGCTTGCCATTGCCACGCTCGAGCACATAGGTGCCGCGGCCGACTTCTCCGGCAACGAGGCCGCGCTCGTGCACGAGCGCATAGGCGCGGCTGACCGTTCCGATCGTCACCCCGATATCATAGGCGAGATTGCGCTGCGGCGGCAGCTTCGTGCCCGGCGGCAGTACGCCATGGGTAATCGCGTTCTCGATACTATCGGCGACGCGGATGTAAACCGGGCCGTTTCCGCTGGATATGTCAGGCAGCCAATTTGTCATAATGACAATTTCTTAGATTGCATCGCCAATGGAGTCAATATTATGAGTCAATTTGTGTCGTTTGGCTCGATACATTCCGATTGTCACGATCAAACGAGCAGATAAATGGATACAATAGATTCAATTCATCTCTGTAAAAGCGCAATGGCTGACGAGGGCGCGACACGTACCTTTGCGCCGATATCGCGCTTGGTGCGTCGTCTTCTCGAGGCTTTTGCAGTTTGGATGCGGAAGCGGGAAAGCCGTCGGACTTTGCGATATCTGACGGACGACGAGTTGCGCGACATCGGCCTGACCCGGCATGAAGCGGTAGCCGAGGTGAGCAAATCGTTTTTTTGGGATTGATGGAGGTGGCGATAGGCTATCGCCCCAAGATCAAGCTGAATGGCAGTCAGGCGCCGTCCAGTACCGACAGCACGAAGTCCGCACGCTCCTTGACAGGCACTTTCGGCAGGATGTGGATCTGATAGCCAAGCGAAGGGTAGACCGCGCTCAGCCTGTCATATTCCGCTATGGCTGCCGAAAGATCATGCCTTCGCTCGCGGTCCGCGACGTATATTTCCGGCCACGGCGGCGTCAGGA
Organism: Rhizobium sp. BK313; assembly: GCF_014193655.1. Lineage (GTDB taxonomy): Bacteria > Pseudomonadota > Alphaproteobacteria > Rhizobiales > Rhizobiaceae > Rhizobium. The sequence continues at coordinate 1,310,842 of NZ_JACHZQ010000001.1, forward strand.
ATACGTGCTTGTTGTAGCGATGTGACTGCTGCAGTGCAGCCAAAGTGGCTTCGCCGGTCAAGTGCTGCAATGCAGCCGCCGCGTCGATCAAGCCTCTGTCAAAGAATACCAGGCCGGGAATCGATGCTGCTGAGGAACGATCGGCGATGGACATTTCCATAGCCCGGCGAGCAAACGCGGTGGCGTCGACCCAAGGCAAGGCCGAACCGCCGCGATCCAATTCCTCGATGACGAGCCGCCGTCCTGGCTCCTGCACGACGTGGTGGCCACGCCGCCCAAGTTCCTCAAGCAGCGTCGACTTGCCTCCGCCCGAACATCCGGAAATGACAACAAATCGATCCAAAACAGGGATCCCCGAACTTGTGGGCCAGTCGTGCTACTTCAACAACGCCTCATTAACCACGCGATATTGGCAGTGCAGGTTCCGCCTCAGCACCCCTTCGTGCCGGCAGCCCAGCGATTGACGTCGCCCGTGATGCGGCCGCCGGAGGCGCCTGACATCATCGGGCCGAACGCCTGCAACTGCGCCGGATTGCCTTCTGCCTGAACCACGAGAGACGGCCGGCCGGTCGGATGTTTCTTGTCGACCACGAGGATGCGCGGACGGCCGGTGTAGGAATTGAGCTCCGGCGCGAGCTGGTAGCCCGCGAAGGCCGGATCGGCGGATTTGAACCAGCAGGCATTGGCGTTGAGCATGACGCGCTCCATCGTCGATAAAGCGCTATGCTCATCGGTCGTTACCGTCGGAGCGCGTGTCGCGCAGGACGTAACGAGCAGGCCAAATGCTGCGAGAGCGGCGGCAGAGTACAATCCGTTAGCGAGGCGAGGGCGCATCAATCTCTCTTCCAATAAATCGGTTATGGCAGCTCGTAGCCGACGATGATGTGGGGCGGAACCTTTCCGACGCCCCATTGGGGACAAAACGCCGGCCGGTATGGCAATTCCACTGTTGGTGCGGATAGGTCGCCTCAGGCGGCGATCACGTCGAGGGCGGAGGCGAAGAGGCCGCGACCGTCGGAGCCGCCGTGGGCCGCTTCGATCAGGTTCTCCGGATGCGGCATCATGCCAAGCACATTGCCCTTGGCGTTGATGATGGCAGCGATATCATTGATGGAACCATTCGGATTGGTGCCTTCGGCGTAGCGGAAGACCACCTGGCCCTTGCCTTCGACCGTCGCCAGCGTCTCCGCATCAGCAAAGTAGTTGCCATCATGATGAGCGACGGGGCAGCGGATCACCTGACCTTTGGCATAGGCGCGGGTGAAATCCGTTTCCGCATTGGCTACTTCCAGCTTGATCTCGCGGCAGACGAACTTCAGCGAGGCATTGCGCATCAGGGCGCCGGGCAACATGCCGGCTTCCAAGAGAATCTGGAAGCCGTTGCAGACGCCGAGAACCTTGACGCCCTTGTCGGCCTTCTCCTTGATCGCCTGCATGACCGGCATGCGGGCTGCAATCGCGCCGCAGCGCAGATAATCGCCGTAGGAAAAGCCACCGGGAATGACGATCAGGTCGACATCCGGAATCTCGGTTTCCGTCTGCCAGACCGTGATGGGTGCGTGGCCTGAAATCTTGGTCAGAGCCGCAATCATGTCGCGATCGCGATTGAGGCCGGGGAGCTGGACGACTGCTGATTTCATGATGCTGTTCCCGAGATAGGCGAAAGACACTGGCTAGGAATGGGATCGGCGAGCCATACCTCATTGTCCATGACAAAGAAAGAATGGCCCCCGGAAAACGGCAATCAGTCGATCGATATGCTGAAATTCTCGATCACCGTGTTGGCGAGCAGCTTTTCGCACATGGCTTTCAGGTCAGCTTCGGCCTTGACCTTGTCGGCGCCGTCAAGCTCCAGGTCGAAGACCTTGCCTTGGCGAACCTGATGAACGCCGTCAAAGCCGAGGGCGCCAAGCGCACCTTCGATTGCCTTGCCCTGCGGATCGAGAACGCCGTTCTTCAGCGTGACGGTTACACGAGCCTTGATCACGATTGTCCTTCCTGCGCTTACTTGACGAGAACCGGGCCCGTGCCGCGCACGGGTTCGTTTTCATTGATGATGCCGAGACGGCGGGCGACTTCGGAGTAGGCTTCCAGCAGGCCGCCCATGTCACGGCGGAAGCGATCCTTGTCCATCTTCTCGTGGGTTTCGATGTCCCAGAGGCGGCAGGAGTCCGGCGAGATCTCGTCGGCCAGGATGATACGCATCATGTCGCCTTCGAACAGGCGGCCGCATTCGATCTTGAAGTCGACGAGCTGGATGCCGACACCGAGGAAGAGGCCGGTCATGAAATCGTTGACACGGATGGCGAGTGCCATGATGTCATCGAGCTCGGCCGGATTGGCCCAGCCGAAAGCAGTGATGTGCTCTTCGGAGACCATGGGGTCTTCGAGCGCGTCGGACTTGTAGTAGAATTCGATGATCGAGCGCGGCAGCACGACGCCTTCCTCGATGCCGAGGCGCTTGGCGAGCGAACCGGCGGCAACGTTGCGCACGACGATCTCGAGCGGAATCATCTCCACTTCCTTGATCAACTGCTCGCGCATGTTGAGACGACGGATGAAGTGCGTGGGAATGCCGATCTTATTCAAATGGCTGAAAATGTATTCGCAGATACGATTGTTCAGAACGCCCTTGCCATCGATGACTTCGTGTTTCTTCTTGTTGAAGGCGGTGGCATCATCCTTGAAAAATTGGATCAGCGTGCCCGGCTCAGGCCCTTCGTAAAGGATCTTGGCCTTGCCCTCGTAAATACGGCGGCGACGGTTCATTGGTATTGTTCTCTGTCGTTAGCGCTCTGAGATAGCGCAAGTGGATCGATCTGTGGGCGTCCCCATAACGGATAAGAAGCGAATTCACAATCCGCCAGCGCCTCCTTCCTCGGAAATCCGGCTTTGGTTCTATACCAATGCGAGAATCGGGATCCTGTCCTCTCATGTTCTACAGGCTTTTATTTGACGATGGAATGAAGCCGCCCCGTACTTCACAGGCTGGTGGGCCGGCTTGTGCCATTGTATCACGCTCGGCCGCAATCATGGCTTGAGTTGACTGAGAAACTTGGCAAAGACCATCGTGCCTTCCGGCCAGGGACCATGGCCGGAATCGGCATTGATATGGCCGGCCTCGCCAGCGTCGATCAACAGCGAACCCCAGCTACCGGCTATGTCGTCGGCGTGCTCGTAGCTGCCGAAGGGATCGTTGCGGCTGGCGATAGTGATAGAGGGAAAAGGCAGAGGATCGCGCGGGTAGGGACCGAACGTCATCAGATGCTTCGGCCTGATCTTCGGATTGGCGACATCGGGCGGCGCAACGAAGAAGGCGCCGGCGACCTTATTGCGGAAATGCGGGATCGCGTGGATCACCGAGGGTACGCCAAGCGAATGCGCCACCAGCACCACCGGCCGGCCCGAAGCATTCACTTCTTCGGCAATGCGGGCAACCCAATCCTCGCGCACGGGCTTCGACCATTCGGCCTGCTCCACTCGCCGCGCCGTCGAGAGCTTCTGCTCCCAGCGCGTCTGCCAGTGGTCCGGGCCGGAATTCGTGTATCCGGGAATGATGAGGATATTTGCGTCAGAGGCTTTCATGATGGCGCCGATTTGGAAAGGGAAGACCGAGGTGTCAAGGGAAAAGGCGACAATTACGGCAAAATTTGCTAGCATCGCGGCTGCCGGTAGCGATTGATGATGTCGGCGCCTCTTCTGCCCGACGTTTTCGTGCTGCCAGCTAAACACATATAGGCTGATGTGGAGGAGGAATACTATGACGGCATTTCATGTCATGGCTGGCGCAAACAACACCTTTACGCGTCCGGCCATCCGCAAGATCGGCATTGCCGATCTCGTCGATGCCTTGAAACTCGGGCTGGACGATTTTAGCGAAAAACCATCGCATTATGTATTCCTGTGTCTCATGTATCCGATCGCGGGCATTGCGCTGGCGGTCTGGAGCTCTGGTGAAGATCTGCTGCCGTTGCTCTTTCCGCTGATGTCCGGTTTTGCGTTGCTTGGACCGTTGGCGGCGATCGGCCTCTATGAGATCAGCCGACGGCGGGAAAAGGGGCTCGACACATCGTGGCGGCATGCTTTCGACGTGCGCTTTTCGCCGGCGTTGCCGTCCATCATTGCGGTCGGCATCATGCTGTTTGGCTTCTTCATCGTTTGGCTGGTCGTGGCGCAAAATATCTATACCGCCTTTCTCGGCGACGCCGTTCCGGCAAGGCTGTCGTCCTTCGTGGCGAACGTGTTGACGACGCCTGAGGGCGTGGCGATGATGTTCTGGGGCAATCTCGTCGGCTTCGTCTTTGCGCTCATCGTACTGGCTACAACTGTCGTCACCTTCCCGCTGCTGCTTGACCGTGATGTCGGAGCCGTGGCGGCGATCGACGCCAGCATCCGCGCGACGCTGATCAATCCGGTGCCGGTGTTGGCTTGGGGCCTCATCGTGGCCGTGCTTCTTGTCATCGGTACAATCCCGATCTTTGCGGGGCTTGCCGTGGTCATGCCTATTCTCGGGCATGCCACCTGGCATCTCTATCGCAAGCTCGTGGCGCCGGCCGTTGTGAGCTAAATCAGCCGTGAAATTGTTCCAGCGGATAGCATGGAACCGCCAATGACTTTGCAACGTTGATCCGCATTACATCGCCGCATCTCCCGAATTCCAAGAAATTCGGGAGATGCGTGCGGATGTAGGCTTTGCTTCGACCTCTGCATGTCCGTTCCGGGCATGCGGCTCAACCGGAGATGCGGATCATGGCAAGGCTCAGGCATATTTTCACCCGTTTTGCCACCATCGTCTCGGAATGGGCAGGCAAACCTGTGGTCTTCATACTGGCTCTACTGTCGGTGGTCGTTTGGGGTATCACCGGACCGTTCTTCGCCTTTTCCGAGACCTGGCAGCTGGTCATCAATACCGGCACGACCATCGTCACCTTTCTGATGGTCTTCTTGCTGCAGAACGCGCAGACGCGCGATACCCGCGCCATTCAAGCCAAGCTCAACGAACTCATCTTGACCAGTGCCGCCGAAAACCGTTTCATCGGTATCGAGAACCTCGACGAAGAAGATTTGAAACATCTCGATCGATTGGTGGCGAAGGCAGCCAAACGCAGTGAGGACAGGCCAGCCGGCGACAAGGAAGAGGGCGAGGGGGCCAGGAAACCGCAGGCAAAACAGAAAAGGCGACGCGTTGTCAGCGCCGCCCAGTCAAATCTCGATCAGTAGGTCAGTTGACCCTAGCCAAACACACGCTTGAAGATCGTGTCGACGTGCTTGGTGTGGTAGCCCAAGTCGAACTTTTCGCGGATGTCCTCTTCCGACAGCGCAGCACGGACTTCCTGGTCGGCGAGCAGTTCCTCGAGGAAGTCCTTGCCCTGTTCCCAGACCTTCATTGCGTTACGCTGGACGAGGTGATAGGCATCCTCGCGGGAAACGCCGGCTTGGGTGAGTGCCAGCAGTACGCGCTGCGAATGAACAAGTCCGCGGAACTTGTTCAAATTCTTCATCATGTTGTCCGGGTAGACCAAGAGCTTGTCGACGACGCTGGTCAGCCGCGCGAGCGCGAAATCGAGCGTGACCGTCGCATCCGGGCCGATCATGCGCTCGACGGAAGAGTGGGAAATATCGCGCTCATGCCACAGCGCCACGTTCTCCATCGCCGGTATGGCGTAGGAGCGGACCATGCGGGCAAGGCCGGTCAGGTTTTCGGTCAGCACCGGATTGCGCTTGTGCGGCATGGCCGACGAACCCTTCTGGCCGGGGGAGAAATATTCCTCGGCCTCCAGCACTTCGGTGCGCTGCAGATGGCGGATCTCCACGGAAAGGCGTTCGATCGAAGAGGCGACGACGCCGAGCGTGGCAAAGAACATGGCGTGACGATCGCGCGGAATGACCTGGGTCGACACCGGCTCAGGCTTCAGGCCCAGGGCAGCCGCAACGTGTTCCTCGACGCGTGGGTCGATATTGGCGAAGGTCCCGACGGCGCCGGAGATGGCGCAGGTGGCGACTTCCTCGCGCGCAGCGATCAGGCGCTGCTTGCAGCGTTCGAATTCGGCATAGGCGAGCGCCAGCTTGACGCCGAAGGTGATCGGTTCGGCATGAATGCCGTGCGAACGGCCGATGGTAACGGTGTCCTTGTGCTCGAAGGCGCGGCGCTTCAGCGCTTCCAGGAGCTTGTCGACATCGGCCAGCAGGATATCGGTGGCACGGACGAGCTGAACGTTGAAGCACGTGTCCAACACGTCCGAGGAGGTCATGCCCTGGTGCACGAAGCGGGCGTCGGGACCGACAATCTCCGCAAGATGCGTCAGGAAGGCGATGACGTCGTGCTTGGTGACGGCCTCGATCTCATCGATGCGGGCAACGTCGAAAGTTGCCTTGCCGCCTTTTTCCCAGATGGTTTCGGCCGCCGACTTCGGGATGACGCCAAGTTCGGCCAGCGCATCGCAAGCATGAGCCTCGATCTCGAACCAGATGCGAAACTTGGTTTCGGGCGACCAGATGGCGACCATTTCCGGTCGGGAGTAGCGCGGGATCATGGGCTCAAAGCTTTCTTGGGTAGCGGGAAACAAATCCTCGGCGCCCCCATAACAAAGACGCGAGGCAATCTCAATGTTTCTTGGCTCAATCTTTCGTTCGGTTCAACGCATATGTCTGGCGAGATAAAGGCTTACTGCCGCCAGGAAGACGAAGCCGAATGGCAGAAACAGGCCAAGACCGAGGATGGCGAACTGGTAGACGGCGCTGGCGCTGGTAAAGACAAACTGAAATGCCCAGACGAGCGTGCCGAAGGGGGCATGCCAGCGTGCATAGAACCAGCGATAGTCCATGGCGAAGAGAAAAGCCGTCATGGCGACGGTGCCCAGCGACAGCGCCAGGAAGAAAGCCGCAAAACGCGCTTCGAGCGGCCGGCGGTGCGCAAGCAGCCGTGCCAGCGGCAGCATGAGCGGCCAAGCAAACGCGCCGCCGAGAAAATAGACCATTATGAGAGCGGGCAGGTGGCTCGTCAGAAGACCGTTGCGCAGATAGAGCACCGATAGCGCGGAACTTGCCATCGCCGCGCCCCAGGCGGGCGCTCCGAACAGGAGCTGTCGTGAGGACGGGACGGCTGCCCTCAGCCTCCCGGTCGTCGCGACAGCGCTGGCCGGATTAATTTGATCCAACGCGGCCTCGTTCTGCCGCAGTGCGCAGGTCGGAAATCGTCTGCCGATAGGCTTCGACGGATTCACCTTTGAAGATCGCGGAGCCGGCGACGAGGACGTTGGCGCCGGCGGCAGTGACGATCGGAGCCGTGTCGGCTGTGACGCCGCCATCCACCTCGAGCTCGATCGGGCGGTCCCCGATCAGCAACTTCGCATTCCGGATCTTGTCGGCCATGGCGGGGATGAATTTCTGGCCGCCGAAGCCGGGATTGACCGACATGATCAGGATCAGGTCGATATCATCCAGCACGTTTTCGAGAACGGACAGCGGCGTTGCGGGATTGAGAGTGACGCCGACTTTCTTGCCCAGATGGCGAATGGTCTGCAGCGAGCGATGCAAATGTAGGCCGGCTTCGGCATGAACGGTGATCCGATCGCAGCCCGCCTTGGCGAAGGCTTCGAGATAGGGATCGGCGGGCGAGATCATCAGATGGCAGTCGAAGGTCGCTTTGGTATAGGAGCGTAGCGACTTGATGACATCGGGACCGAACGAGATGTTCGGCACGAAATGTCCGTCCATGACGTCGAGATGAATCCAGTCCGCGCCAGCCTCGGTCACATCTCTGACTTCCTGCCCGAGGTTGGCGAAATCGGCCGCGAGGATGGAGGGAGCAATGCGGATCGGCAAGGTCATGAGATGGCTGAACTCCGTCTGATTTTTTCGCGCTTGGCTTATCACCGCTTCGGCAGGCAAACAACCTGGTCTGCTAGACTTGCACGAACCCGATCAGTTCGACGGCGATGTCAGCGGCACAAAAGCATTGCCGCGCCATTCCAGCAGCCGGTAGGGATTTTCCGTCAATTCGTGGTTCTGACCAAAGGTGATTGGGCCGATCGGCGTCTGAAAGACTGTGCCGATCAGTTTGTCGGCAACCGGCTTGTTTTCCGCCTTGGCACTTTCCGCCGCCTGGCTGGCAATCAGCGCGGCAGCCGCGGCCGGCAGAACATAGCCGTCCGGCTCAATGCCGTTGGTACGCATCGCCTGGACCGTCGCTTGGGCCACGGGCAGGCTGGCGTAATCGGGGAGGGCGACGGCCTGCACGCCGTCCAGCAGAGGCACCGGCTGATTGGCAGCGCGCATCGCGTCACCTCCCATCAGCATCAACGGGATATTCTCGTTGCGGGCGTCGCGCGCGATGACTGCTACATCGCTGCGGTCGCCGCCGACGAATACACGGGTGGCGCCGGCCTTCTTCAGCCGGCGGACAAGGGCGATCTGCTGTTCCTGGCCCGGGCGATAGGTGTCGGTGAAGACCGGTTTCAGGCCTTTCTCCTCCACCGCATTACGCACCGCCTCCACCAATTCGCGACCGTGGATCGTACCATCTTCGATGAAGGCCATCGGCTCGGCCGCCCAATTCTTCAGGATGGTATCGACAACCATTGCCGCTTCAGCGCTATCAACCGGAGCAAGGCGGAAAAATGGCCAGCCGTTCTTCAGGGCATCCTCCATCACGATATGGGAACGCACGGAAACGGTAATGACGGGAATGCCTGCCTCCTTCAGCCGCGGCAGTGCACCTTCCAGTGTCTCGCTGCAGAGAAAGCCGATGGCAACCTGCGCCTTGGCAGTGATCAACGCCTCGGCCACCGCCCGGCCGCCATCCTCCGTGCAGGGTTCGTCGAGGACGGTCGCGGAGTCCTTCAGGGCCTGCACCTGGAAATTGGCGCCTGAGGTAATCTCTGCGCCGAGAGATGCAAAGTTTCCATCCTGCGGCGCGACGATGCCGATATTGACGCCCGCAGCATGACTACTGCCGGCTGCCAGAAGCAGCGCGATCAGGAGCGATGTGCGACGCAGAACGTTCATAGACTAGGTATCCCGGATAATTCTTCTGCCCTTTTATCCGCCTGAAAGTCGCCGTCAAAGAAAAAGCAGCGAAATCACTCTGATTTCAATATTCCTATTGTAGAAAAGCTAACATCTGGCCGCCATATTGAACGAAAACGAGAAATGACGAAAACGAGGGAAGCAATCGTGCTAGACAGGCAGCGTATGGATCCGGCGCTCTATCGCGACGCCATGAGCCGTTATGCGGGGCATGTGCAGCTAGTGACCACGGCGCTTGGCAACGAACGGCGCGGAGTCACCATCACGGCTGCCTGCTCGGTCTCGGACAATCCCGCCATGCTCCTGATCTGCCTCAACAACAGCAACGCGAAGAACGAGATCTTCTTCAACAGCGGCATCTTCGCGCTGAATGCGCTCGGCGCCCATCACCAGGCGCTCGCCGACGCTTTTTCCGGCAAAACGAATATGACCAATGACGAGCGCTTCGCCACCGGCACATTCGATACGCTGGTTACCGGTGCGCCGGTGCTCGCCGATGCACTGGCCGCCTTCGATTGCCGTGTCACCGAAATCAAACGGGCTTCAACGCATAACATCATCTTCGGCGAAGTCGTGGCGGTGCATTTCAGTGAAACAAAGCCGGCGCTGCTCTATTTGAACCGGGACTATCACACGTTATAACCTCCCTAGTGCATGACCCCTTAGATCGGAATCGATCCAAGGAAAGGATTATGCACCAGTTTGAAGTGTTACTGCGTCCTTGCGCGTCCGATGGGCCGCGCGGCGCAGTAATGGGAGAGATTATGCCTGATCATCACGCACCTTCGTTGCCGGGCTCGATCGACGAAACGATTGCCCTGCTCGGCGCTCACGATTATCTCGCTGGGCGCGCGCTCGGCACGGTGTTGTTTCTGGCACTGAAAATGAAGCGGCCGCTGTTTCTCGAAGGCGAGGCAGGCGTCGGCAAGACCGAGATCGCCAAGGTGCTCTCGAAGGCGCTCGACCGGCCGCTGATCCGCCTGCAATGTTATGAGGGCCTCGACGTTTCCTCCGCCGTCTATGAATGGAATTATCCGGCGCAGATGCTGGAAATTCGCCTTGCCGAAGCGTCCGGGCTCACCGATCGCGACCGTATCGAGGCCGATATCTTTTCCGAGCGCTATCTCATCCGCCGGCCCGTTCTGCAGGCGCTGTCTAGCACGGGAGGCCGTGCGCCGGTATTCCTGATCGACGAACTGGACCGCACCGATGAGGCGTTCGAAGCCTTTCTGCTCGAAGTTCTCTCCGATTATCAGGTGACTGTCCCCGAACTCGGGACCATCCGCGCCTCCGAGCCGCCGATCGTTATCATCACCACCAACCGCACTCGCGAGGTGCATGACGCGCTGAAGCGGCGGTGCCTTTATCATTGGGTCGACTACCCCGAAGCGGCGCAGGAGCTTGAGATCATCCGCCGCAAGGTGCCCGGCTGTAACGAAGCGCTATCGCGCCAGATCGTCGCCTATGTGCAGAAGCTGCGCACGCTCGACCTCTTCAAGAATCCCGGCGTCGCCGAAACCATCGACTGGGCGACGGCACTGACCGAGCTCGACCGGCTGGCACTCGATCCAGAGACGATTTCCGATACGCTCGGCACCCTGCTGAAATACCAGGACGATATCGCCCGCATCCACGGCGGAGAGGGCAAGCGGGTGCTAGACGAGGTCAAAGCCGAACTGTTGGCGACGGGATAAGACCATGGAACCGGCAACGCGAGACGGCATCATAGTGCCGCCGTCACCGACCGGTGACGGGCGCCTGGCCGACAATATCGTCTTCTTCGCCCGCGCCTTACGCAAGGCCGGCTTGAAAATCGGGCCCGCAGCCATCGCCGACGCTATTGAAGCCGTCGAGACGATCGGTATCGGCTCGCGCGACGAGTTTCATGCGGCACTGTCTTCCATCTTCGTCAAACGGCATGAGGATCGCGCAGTTTTCAACGAAGCTTTCCGGCTGTTCTGGCGCTCACGCGATCTCGTGCAGAAGATGATCGCGATGATGTCGCCGGTCGCGCCCGAGAACCGTGAGAAGGAAAAGCCGAGACCGGGCGAATCCCGCGCCAGCGACGCTCTGCTTGGCGACCGCGAGGACCGGCGTCCGCAGCGCGAGGCGCCGGATATCGAGATCGACGCCCGCTTCACGACATCGGGTAACGAACTCCTGCGCCGAATGGATTTCGCCCAGATGTCGGCCGCGGAAATCGCCGCTGCCAAGAAAGAGCTGGCGAGGCTGGAATTGCCGCTCGACAGTGTCCGTACCCGTCGTTTCGTGGCGTCGCATGTGGCCGCCAAGGTCGACCCCCGTGCAACGATGCGGGTGGCGCTTCGCACAGGAGGCACGCTCATCCTGCCGCGCTACCGCGAGGCCAAGGAGATGCAGCCGCCACTGGTAGTGCTTGCGGATATTTCCGGCTCGATGAGCCAATATACCCGCATCTTTCTGCATTTCCTGCATGTGCTGACCGAGAAACGCAGGCGCGTACATACATTCCTGTTCGGCACGCGGCTGACCAACGTTAGCAGGCAGATGCGCCACAAGGACCCGGACGAGGCGCTCGACGAATGCGCCGCCGCTGTCCGCGACTGGTCTGGCGGTACGCGCATTGGCGAAACGCTAAAGGAATTCAACCGGCTCTGGGCGCGTCGTGTCCTTGGGCAGGGCGCGATTGTGCTCCTCATCACCGATGGATTGGAGCGGGAGGGCGTGGAACTTCTCGAAACCGAGATGGACAGGCTGCATCGCTCCTGCCGGCGGTTGATCTGGCTCAATCCGCTCTTGCGGTTCGACGGCTTCGAACCACGCGCCCGCGGCGTTCGTGCCATGCTGCCGCATGTTGACGAATTCCGTCCGGTTCACAATCTATTATCTCTGGCCGACCTCGTGTCGGCCCTCAGCGCCGGCCGTGCCGGCGCCTATGATCCACGCCGTTTTCTCGCCAAGCTGTGAGGCATTCATGACAAATACACCCGAAAGCCTGGATCCGCTTGTTATCGCGGAGGAATGGTCGTCCGCCGGCCGCAACGTGGCGCTCGCGACCGTCGTCGACACCTGGGGTTCTGCACCGCGCCCGACCGGCAGTCATCTTGTCATCGACAGCGAGGGCAATTTTCACGGCTCGGTCTCCGGTGGTTGTGTGGAAGGCGCCGTGATCACCGAGGCGCTTGACGTGATCGAAAGCGGCAAGGCCCGCATGCTGGAGTTCGGCGTCGCGGATGAAACCGCCTGGCGCGTGGGCCTCTCCTGTGGCGGCCGTATTCGCGTCTATGTCGAGAGGCTTAACTGATGGACCGTCAGATACTGACGAAACTGAATACGTTGCGGCGGGCGCGGCAAGCGGTGATTTTGGCCACCGACCTCTCCGGCGGACCGGACCGGCTGATCATCGAAGGCGATGCGGTTGACGGCCCGCTTGCCGATGCGATCGCTTCCGCCTTCCGCTCGGGAAAATCCTCGGCGGTGGAGATCGAGGGGCAGGGTCTCTTCCTCAACGTCCATCTGCCGCCGCCGCAAATCGTCGTCATCGGCGCCGTACATATTAGCCAGGTTTTGGCACAGATGGCTGGGCTTGCCGGCTTTGACATCCGCATCATCGATCCGCGCACCGCCTTTGCAACACCGGAGCGTTTCGATGGAGTCGATCTCATCGCCGATTGGCCGGTGGATGTCCTGAAGGAGCGGCCGCTCGACGCCTATACGGCACTGGTCGCAGTTACCCACGATCCGAAGATCGATGATTTCCCGATTGCCGAGGCGCTGAAGGTCGGGTGTTTCTATGTCGGAGCCCTCGGCAGTCGCAAGACGCATGCGAGCCGAGTGGAACGGTTGAAGCGCGAGGGCTTGAGGGACGCCGATCTCGCCAAAATTCACGCTCCTATCGGTCTTCCCATCGGCGCGTCGAGCCCAGCGGAAATCGCCGTCGCCATTCTGGCCGAGATCATCGCCGCGCTACGTGGCCGCGACGTCTCGTCACCGAAGGGTGACAAGCGATGATCTTCGGTGATTTTGTGACGGCCGAGGCGGAAGGCGCGGTGCTCGCGCATTCCATCCGATTGGCCGATGGCAACCTTCCCAAGGGGCATGTGCTTGGCCGCATCGATCTCGATCGTCTCGCTGCCGCCGATATCGGCCGCATCACCGCCGCCAGGATCGAACCTGGCGATCTCATGGAAAACCAAGCTGCGGAGCGACTGGCGCAGGCGATCGCGCCGGATCACCTGACCTTCTCCGAGGCGGCCACCGGGCGCGTCAATGTCCATAGCGCAGTCGACGGCCTGTTCGTCGCAAGCCGCGCCGCCGTCGATCGGCTGAACTGCGTCGATCCCGCAATCACGCTTGCCTGTCTTGCCGATCATGTGCCGGTGCGCCGCGGCGATATGGTGGCGACCTTCAAGATCATTCCGCTGGCAGTTTCCGGGGAAAAGGTTGCTGCAGGCGTCGATATCCTCAAGCAGACGACCGTCTTCGAGGTCAAACCGTTCCAGCCGCATGCGGTGTCGCTGGTCGCAACGGAACTGCCGTCGCTCAAGACCTCCGTGATGGACAAGACGGCGCGCATCCTTTCGCAACGGCTGCAGCTTGCCGGAAGCACCTTGGAGCGGGAAGAGCGGGTGGCGCATCGTGCGCCTGCGGTCGCGGAAGCCATTGATCATGCTCTGCGGGCAGCGGATCCATTGTCGAAGCTCGTTATTGTCTTTGGTGCGTCGGCTGTGATCGACACCGGCGACGTCATCCCCGCGGCAATTCGGCTAGCCGGCGGCGAAGTCATCCAGGTCGGCATGCCAGTCGATCCCGGCAATCTGCTGGTGCTCGGCAAGGTCGGCGATGTCTATGTCGTCGGGGCCCCCGGCTGCGCCCGTAGCCCCAAGGAAAATGGTTTCGACTGGGTGCTGGATCGTATCCTCGCCGGCGAGAAGCCGACGCAGCAGGAGATCAGCGGCATGGGCGTTGGGGGGCTTCTCATGGAAATACAGTCGCGGCCAAGACCGCGCGATATCGCCGTCAAGCCGGCGGCACAGATCTCCGTTGCTATCGTGCTTCTTGCTGCTGGCAAAGCTAGCCGCATGGGCGAAGGTGGGCCACACAAATTGCTGGCGGAGTTCGACGGTATACCTCTGGTGCGCCGGTCCGCCGCGACAGCCTTGGCAAGCGGAGCCGCCGCAGTAGTTACAGTCACCGGCCATCGCCGCCGGGAGATCGAGCAAGCACTTGCCGATCTGCCGGTCGAGCGGGTGCACAATCCGGACTATGCGTCCGGCATGGCAAGCTCGTTGGTTGCCGGCGTCGGCGCGCCGGCCACGCAACGCGCCGACGGCGTATTGGTGATGCTGGCCGACATGCCGGGTGTCACCAGCGACGATCTGAAGACGCTGATTGCCGCCTTCCGCAAGGCGAACGGTCAGGCGATCGTGCGTGCCGTGTCTCGCGGCAAACGCGGCAATCCCGTCATCCTGCCGCGGACTGTGTTCGACGCCGTGATGCGGCTCGAAGGAGATGTCGGCGCCCGGCATATCATCGAAACTGCGGGGCTTCCTGTCGTCGACGTCGATATCGGCGATGCGGCGCATCTCGATGTCGACACGCCGGAAGCCGTGCTGGCCGCCGGGGGCATTTTGAAGGGGTAGGGCATGGACAATATCGAGATTGAAGAGATGTTCCAGGCTCTTGGACCGGTGACGATCAAGCGCATGTTCGGCGGCAAGGGCGTCTATCACATGGGCCGTATCGTCGCCGTCGAGGTAAACAGTGAGATGCTGCTGAAGGCCGACGAGATCAGTGGCCCCGAATTCGAGGCGGCGGGTGCCCGGCGCTGGGCCTACGAAGGCAAGAAGGGTAAGGCCGTCAACATGCCCTACTGGTCGATCCCCGACGATGCTTTCGACGATCCGGATATCATGGCACGCTGGGTGAGATTGGCTTATGAGGCGGCGGTGCGGGCAGAGAGATAGAACTCAGGGAAAATCGTCTTCGCTCAGATGCGCGATCGCGGCTTGCGCAAAAGCAGAAAGCGGCTGCGGCAGTACGTTGCGGCCGAACCAGCCGAAATCGGAGAGTTTATCCGGCTCGACAAGACTTGCTTCGCCGGTGAAATCCCGGGTGACGTAGATCAGAGAAATCCAGTGCTGACGGTCGGCTTCGACGATAACTTCCGTCGTACAGAGAAGGTCGATATGACCGATGGAAAGGCCACTTTCTTCCTCCGCCTCGCGGATAGCTGCATCCGCGGCTGGCTCCATGTGGTCGACCTTGCCGCCGACGATGCTCCAGAATCCGGCTTCAGGCGCTTTCAGGCGCTTATAGAGCAACAGCTTCCCGTCCCGCAAAATTGCGAGACCGGTACCTAATCCAGGGAAGTCGATGCCGGGTTTCCCCACGCCGTTTGGCCCATCAGCCCTTGGCGTTGGCAACGATCAGCATGAAAGCGGGAATATCGTCGCCGAAGCCGACCGGGGTCGGACCGTCGTCCTGATCGCGGTAGCGATTGCGGCGCTCGCGATTGTCATCGTTGGCAGCAGGGAAAGGCCGGTGGTTATTACGAGAACCATTTTGGGACTTATTGCTGTTCTCAGACTTGCGCTCGTTTCTCACGCTTTCGGCCTTTGCTGGTGCTGCTTCGATCACGTCGACGCCATTATCCTCGACGTCGATATCAGATTTATGACTCGAGGCACTCCGGCCTCCGCGGCTGCGATCCCGATCGCGGCCTCTGCTTTTGGGCTCACGGCGACGGGACGAACGGTCGTCGTCCCGGCTTTCTTCGGCCGGCGGCAGCGACGACAAGTCGCCGTTCAGCCATTCGACATCTTCGCCGATCAGCTTTTCGATTGCATCGGCGTGCTTGACGTCGCGCTTCGTCACGATGGTGAAGGCAGCACCCGAGCGACCAGCACGGCCGGTGCGGCCAATGCGGTGGACATAATCTTCCGAATGGATCGGAACATCGAAATTGAAGACGTGGCCGACATCGGGAAGATCGAGGCCGCGCGCGGCCACATCCGAAGCCACGAGAAGCTGGATCTGGCCGTCACGGAAGCTCTGCAGCATCGTCGTGCGCGACCGCTGGTCCATATCGCCATGCAGCGCACCGACCGAGAAACCGTGGCGCTCCAGCGAACGGAAAAGGTCTGCGACATCCTTCTTACGATTGCAGAAGATGATGGCGTTCTTCAGATCCGTCTGGGCGCGGATGAGATCGCGCAGCGTGGCGCGCTTCTCGTAATCCTTGCCGTGCGAGGCGACGAAACGCTGGGTAACGGTCTTTGCCGTCGATGCCGGCGCTGAAACTTCGACACGTTCCGGATTCTGCAGGAAACGGTCGGCCAGCTTCTGAATTTCCCCTGGCATCGTGGCCGAGAAGAACAGCGTCTGACGGGTAAAGGGGATAAGCTTGGCGATGCGCTCGATATCCGGGATGAAGCCCATGTCGAGCATGCGGTCGGCTTCATCGATGACGAAGATCTCAACGGCGCTCATCAACAGCTTGCCGCGCTCGAAATGGTCGAGCAGGCGGCCCGGCGTGCAGATCAGCACATCGGCACCGCGTTCCAGCTTGCGGTCCTGGTCTTCGAAAGAGACGCCGCCGATCAGCAGAGCGATGTTCAGGCGATGGTTCTTGCCGTATTTCTCGAAATTCTCGGCGACCTGTGCCGCAAGTTCGCGCGTCGGTTCGAGGATCAGCGTGCGTGGCATACGTGCTCGGGCGCGACCCTTTTCGAGGAGCGTCAGCATCGGCAGGACGAAGGAGGCGGTCTTGCCGGTGCCCGTCTGGGCGATGCCGCAGATATCGCGACGCTGCAGCGCAAAAGGGATTGCGCCGGCCTGGATCGGAGTCGGTGTGGTGTAGCCCGCGTCTGTTACCGCGGATAGGACTTTTTGGCTCAAGCCAAGGTCAGCAAATGTTGTCAAAGGGAAAACTATTTCCGTTCCGGTTCGGTCGAACACTCATGAGTCGACACGCTCTAGCATGCCGCAATGCAGCGCGACATAGAACCAAATACCCGCGAAGTCAAGGAAAGCGGGCGCTTGAGAAAGCTTCAGAGCAATAGATAACGCAATTTTTAGATTAGCGCCACCTTTGTTGCTCGTTTGTCACAATTCTCGCGGTGAAATTGTACCTAGCCCGTTGATATAACTTGCGAGCTTCGTGCCCGCGTTGATGAAATACATCGGGTCTATCGGATGACCGTTCTCGCGCACTTCATAATGAAGATGTGTCCCGGTCGAACGTCCCGTGCTGCCGGCAAGGCCGATGGCGTCGCCGGTCTTGACCGTATCGCCGGCTTTGACCAGCACTTCCTCCATATGGCCGTAACGCGTGGAGATGCCATCGCCATGGTCTATCTCGACCATGTTGCCATAACCTCCTGCCCAGCCCGCGGAGACGACCTTGCCAGGCGCCGTGGCCTTCACCTTCTCTCCCGGACTGAAATGGAAATCGGTGCCGGTGTGCAGCGCCAGCTTGCCGAAGAAGGGATCCTTGCGATTGCCGAAGGGGCTGGTGATCAGCTTGCCCGGCGCGGGGTTGCGGAAGGGCAAGCTTTCGGCTGCACCGCGTACTGTCTCCAGGCGCGTCAACGCCGTGTCGAGATCGGCCATCGACTGATCGAATTGATCGACATTCTCCGGTGGGACATAAGGACCGCCAACGCCTCCATCGTCATTCACCGGATCGTCGTCCTTGCTTGCAGCGCTCGCCAGCACAGTCGGAACCTTGACGCCCACATTCTGCATGATCGACTGGATCTCGTCGGCGGTCTCGGAAGCGCCAGTGGTCAGATGCCGCACACGGGTCAGTTGATCCTGTTCGATGTGTTTCAGCGACAACGTCACCCTGGAGAACACCCGGTCGGCATGATCGGCGACGGTTTCAGGGGCTGGAACGTAGGCGAGGGTGGAGTTGTCAGGTGTAGCGTCGGCAGGCCTGCCGCTCGACAGAAGCTTCTCGATCGACTTAAGCCCTCCCGTCAGTTCCGCGTGATCGCCCTTGGCGGCCGCCGCATTTGCACCAGTAGCATCCTTGTTCATCAGGCCGGAATTCTCGGCGCGGTCAAGCAGTGCATCGAGCTTGCCGTGGCGTGAGGACAAAGCTTGCTGTTGCTCCATCAGCTTGTCGACCTTTTCTTCGACCACCTGCTGGTCGAGAAGCTGACGCGACGTGACGCGGTCGACCTGAGCGCGCAACGCGGCTATGCGGTCCTCGTAATCATATTGCATGCGCGCCTGCCGAGCCATGGTGGCGCCGATCAAGTCGTCGCGCAGCACGAGATAGGAGGTGGCAAGGAGGTAGCCGATCGAAAAGATGCCGACGAGGCAGACGGCAAGCGCCGCCATCCACGGGCGCACAGTCATGTGACGCACGGTATCACCGCTCGCCACGATAATGGTGTGCTGCCGTTTCTGTTTGCCGAAAACCCGGTTCTGAGGCTTGGCTGTCACCGAGAATCTCCCAATCGATACCTCTTGGCATCTACTGAGGAACTACACGGAATTATGGTTAACGATTGCTTTCCGCCTTACCCCTAAAAAACCAAAAAACTCTTATAGTTTAGTATGTTATGCATTGCTTGTGGACGTAAGCGACCGATAGAAGGAGGGCGTCAGACCGGCTTCGGCGCGGGCGATATCATTGAAGGGGGCTTTCAGCGAACCACGAAAATTGGCACGCACCAGTTCCTGGAACGTACGCGCGGGATCGCGTCGCTCGCGAGCACAGAGAAAGCGGAACCATTTGGCGCCAACGGCGACATGCCCCTTTTCATCATTGTAAATGACGTCAAGGACGGCAGCGCTCTCCATATCGCCCGTCTCGCGCATTTTCGCTTGCAACGCCGGCGTCACGTCGAGACCACGGGCTTCGAGAATCAGCGGCACGACAGCGAGGCGAGCGGTGAGATCGTTGCGGGTTGCGTGCGCGGCCTGCCAGAGGCCGTCATGGGCGGGAAGATCACCGTAGTCGGCGCCAAGATCGCGCAGACGCGTCCGCACCATGCGGAAATGCTTGGCCTCCTCGAAAGCGACCTGCATCCAGCCGTCGAAAAAGGAATTGGGCACCGGCTCGGTGGCGAAGCGCGCGACGATATCGAGCGCCAGATCAACTGCGTTGAGTTCGATATGAGCAATGGCATGCAGCAGCGCGATGCGTCCCTTGACCGTGTGCAGGGAACGCTTCTCCATATGCTTCGGCGGCACCAGCTCCGGCTTTTCCGGTCGGCCAGGGCGATCGGCCAGTGCCGGGTCGAGCGGCGAGCGCAGCGATAGGGTGCGCGCGAACCAGCGCGTCGCCGATTTCTGGGCAAGTGCCGTCTTGCGGTCGAGATCGAATGAGCGGATGGCGGCGATCGCGCCGCCGCGAAGCGAGGTGATGGTCTCGATTTCCACCGGCATAGTCACGGGCATCAAAGCTCCTTGACGGCAGCTAGGACCTCTTGCGCATGGCCGGCCACTTTGACCTTGTCCCAGATCCTCACGATCCTGCCATCGGCGCCGATCAGGAAGGTCGAGCGCACGACGCCCATGAAGGTCCTGCCATACATGCTCTTTTCCCGCCAGACGCGATAAGCTTGAGCCGCGGTCTTCTCTTCATCGGAGGCGAGGGGAACGGACAGGGCATGTTTCTTCACGAATTTGTCGTGGCTCCTTACCGAATCAGGAGACATCCCGAGGACAGCCGCGCCCGCCTTTTCGAAGTCCGCTGCAAGCGCGGTGAAGGAAACCGATTCGGCGGTGCAGGCGGTGGTATCATCCTTCGGATAAAAGAACAGCACCAATGGCTTGCCGGCAAAATCGGCAAGGCACACACGACCGCCACCGTCGCACGGAAGATCGAAATATGGGGCTTCGTCGCCGATGCCCAATTCAACCACAGGGATTGCGGTCACGGGAAAACCTTTCTTTTGCCGGGATTTTGGATGACACTAATAGTGAGCCACATATATACTGCAGGGGTATGCCGTCCACATCGGACGCAGCGTCACCAACAAAATTGCAAAAAACGAAAGGGACGCACGGGAGTGATCCGAGGCGAAAAGGTTACATTCCGCAAGAAGGATCTCGTCTCGCTCGACCACTTGCCTTCCGCTCAGGTCGACGATTCTCTGATCGTGCATGTCCCCGAGCCTGCCCGCCGCAAGCGCTCGCATGTTTGGCATGTCTGCCGCATGACCCTCGTCTTCATCGCTTTTCTCGTCCTGATTGTCGGCGCAGTCATTGCCACGATCGAGGGCGGCGTTTTCGACCAACCCTTGTCACAGAAGGCACAGCTAGCACTCGATCGGGCGATCGGCCCGCGCTACAAGGCAGAAGTCGGTTCGACCGTGGTCCGCTTCACACCCAGCCTGCGGCTTGAGCTCGAAGCCCGCAATGTCAATGTGGTGGATCAGGAAAGCGGCAAGCACCTGTCAACAATGTCGGCGGTCAGCATGGTGCTCGATCCCTTGGCTCTTGTCGAAGGCCGTGTCGAAGTGGCGAGCGTGGCGGCGGAGGGAATCGCGCTCGATACATCGCTGTTGCCGCAGGGCGATCCCGTCGACCTGACGGCGCTGCGCGTCGATGCGCTGCCGCAGGCACTGAATTCAGCCTTCGACAATCTTGATTTCCTGGAGCATTTCGTCGAGCGCGGCGGCACGAACTCGGTGCGCATCTCCGGTTTTGCCGTCAAACTGGCACGCCAGGAGGGCGAGCCGATTTCGCTCGTGGTCGACAGTCTCACTTTCGAGCGCAGCGGCCCGACATCGCTGCATCTTTATGGACAGGTGGCGGTCAACGGCTCCGTTGCGACACTGGATGTGGTCGCCGATCAGCAGGAGGCCGGCCGCAGCTCATCACTGACCGCCAAGCTCGCCAATCTCGACTTGAAGCCATTGACGATGGCCTATGATCAAAACGGCACGCCGCGCCAGGGGATCATGAGTTTCGCCGGCATGACGGTGACCGCCGTTCGCGGCGAAGAAGGCATCGATCCGAAGCTCAGCGCCTCCATCGATGTCCAGCCCGGCACGCTCTATATGGACCGCGACCAGCAAGAGCTGACACTGGCCAACGTAAACCTTGCCTATAATTTCGATCACCAAACGCTTGAGATCGCACCGTCAAAGGCCCAATTCGTCGGTACCGTTGTACCATTCTCGGGCGCATTGATCGACCTGGACCACATCGACGCCAATGCCGGCAAGGGTTTCGGCATCGACTTTCTGATTCGCGGCGGCAC
Organism: Rhizobium sp. BK313; assembly: GCF_014193655.1. Taxonomy (GTDB): domain Bacteria; phylum Pseudomonadota; class Alphaproteobacteria; order Rhizobiales; family Rhizobiaceae; genus Rhizobium. The sequence continues at coordinate 1,332,071 of NZ_JACHZQ010000001.1, forward strand.
GGCGGCATCCTCCATTTCAGGCGAACAGCCGGTCAGCTTCGACGGGCAGGCTAAGGGGCGCTTTCTGGCGGCAACCAAGGAACTGCAGCTCGAGAATCTCGGCATATCGACGCCGCTCGGCGCGCTGTTCGGCTCCTTGCATATGAAACTTGGCGACAGTTCGCCGGAGATCAGCTTCGGCGGCCGCGCCGACAAGCTCGACACGACCGCGATCAAACAGCTCTGGCCGTTCTGGATGGCTTCGAAGCCCCGGGCCTGGGTGGAAAACAATCTCTTTGGCGGTACCGTTACCAATGCTGCCATTTCAGTCTTCATCCCCTCCGGCCGGCTGGCGCTGGCGGCGCAGACGGGCAAGCTGCAACTCGGAAAGAACGAGCTGCACATCGCCTTCGATATCGATGGAGCCCGTCTCGACGTGCCGGGCGAGATTCCGCCGATTCGGGATACGAAGGCGCATTTCGATCTGACCGGCCCGACGATGAGCGTCGACATCGCGAACGGCACTTCCTATTTCCCGACGGGCCGCTCGGTGACGCTTAACAACAGCGTTTTCTCGATCCCTTCCTCCTACGACAAGCCGTTGATGGCGGAGCTAAAGTTGGAAATATCAGGCAGCGGCGACTCCATCGGCGAGCTCTTGACCTATAAGCCCCTGGAAGTGTTGCAGCGAACCGAATTCAAGCCGGAAGATTTCAACGGCAAGATCGTCGCCAAGGTCGAGGCAACAATTGGCCTGATTAGCGACCAGAAGCCGCCACCGCCGGTCTGGAAGGCGAACTTGCAGCTCGACAATGTCGACCTGCTGAAACCGATGAACAATCGCAAGATTTCCAATCTTACCGGCGAGATCGACGCCGACCCTCAAGCCGTGCATCTGACTGCCCAGGCATTGATCGACGGCATTCCCGCGCAGATCGATATGGTGGAACCGACGGACGATAAATCGCCGGCCAAGCGCAGCCGCGTGATCACCGCCACGCTCACCGACGCTCAGCGCAATGCCGTCCTGCCGGGCCTCAACGATATTGTCGACGGCCCGGTCAAGATAGAACTCACGCGCCTCGACGACGATCGCCAGGGCGTCAAGGTCGACCTCGGAAAGGCGGCCCTGACAGTGCCATGGGTCGGCTGGTCGAAGGGCAGTGGCATTCCTGCCAGCGCCCAGTTCGAGGCCTCCGGGCCGGACAACCAGACGACGCTGAAAAATTTCATCCTCAAAGGCGATGGCTTCGGTGTCAGCGGCGATCTCGTCATCAGCAAGGGCGGTCTGTCGTCGGCAAGCTTCGATAGCGTCAAGCTCTCAGCGCTCGATGATTTCGCGCTGTCGATCAAGCACGGCAGAAACGGCGGCTACGATATTTCCGTTGCTGGCAATTCAGCCGATCTCCGGCCGGTCCTGGCGCGGCTGAAGACGTCGTCGAGCGGCAATGGCGGCGACAAGGACGATTCGTCCGGCGCAACGATCCACGCCAATCTCGACAAGGTCATCGGCTTCAACGATGAATCGATCGGCAATCTCAAGGGTGTTTATTCCGTGGTGGGCGGCCGGACCATAGCCGCGGATTTCTCCGGCACTACGCGCAGCGGCGAGGCTGTCGTCAGCCAGATGAGCAAGGGCGGAGAAAGCGGCACTATTCGCATTACAAGCGGCGATGCCGGCGCTGTGGCGCGTTTTGCCGACCTCTACAAGCATCTGAAAGGCGGCCTGCTCAATTTGTCGCTGCGCTCTACGGGGCCGGACGCATGGGACGGATCGCTCGATATCCGCAACTTTGCCATCATCGACGAAAAGAAGCTATCGACCATCGTCTCGACACCGAGCGGCAGGAATGGTCAGAGCCTGAATTCGGCGGTTAAACAAAATATCGACACACGATCGCAGAGTTTCGAGCGCGGCTTTGCGCGACTGGTGCTGCGCAAAGGGACGCTTGCGGTCGAAAACGGCGTGGTCCGCGGCGTGCAAGTGGGCGCAACCTTCCAGGGTACGGTGAAGGACGCAAACGGCAACATGGACCTGACCGGCACCTTCATGCCCGCCTACGGGCTCAACCGGCTGTTCGCCGAAGTGCCGATCGTCGGCTTCATCCTCGGCAACGGCAGCGACCGCGGCCTGATCGGCATCACGTTCAGGCTCACCGGTAGCTTCGACAAGCCGAACCTGCAGATCAACCCGCTATCCCTCATTGCACCGGGTGTGTTCCGCCAGATTTTCGAATTTTGAGTTGGATCATCTTTCGTTCGCCAACCGCTCGCGTATGCGTTCAGGCCCACCTGTCATGCGTCGGGCGAAAGGTCGATCAGGGTCTACGACGCGCCAAAACGGAGCCGTGCCGTCTTGACTGATTTGCACTAGGTGCTGCTGTACGGTCACGGGGCAGCAGGCATCTGCCCCGTATTTCCTAGCGAGCGATCGTCTCAACTCCGCAATATCCGACAACTCGCCTGCAGGGGCCGCCTGGAGCGCTCCAGCAACCATTTTCTCGCTGGGAATTAACATCCGCTGCGTAAGACTTTTGCCTTTACGCCTTGTCTTGATCACCGGCAGTTCGTCCATAGCTCGACCTCCAGAATTGATCTCCACGGAAGACGAACAAGAATGCCGCAATCCGACACGATCGGGCATGATTTTTTTGCAGTGTCGTGTTGCCGTCGATGTGGCTCGTTAAACGGTTACCTCGGCCTCAGCGGCGCTGAGATGGTTGAGATTGCCAAAAATGCGACAAATCCGGCGAAATGCGCCGGCTTTGCGTCTCAATGTTGGGCAGTCTCTCAAGCCGCAGGGCGGATCAGGATATGCTTTTTCTTGCCCAGCGACAGCTTGATGACGCCGTCGGCGGTGACTTCGCCGCTGCCGATCATCTTGCGCTCGTCGCTGATCGCCTGATCGTTGATGCGCACGGCGCCGCCCTGCACATGGCGGCGGGCCTCGCCGTTCGAGCCGGCTAGACCGGCGCGGACGATCAGCGACAGCAGGCCGATACCGGCGTCGAGTTCGGAAGCGGGAACGTCGACGGACGGCAGGTTTTCGGAAAGGCCGCCTTCCTCGAACGTCTTGCGCGCCGTCTCTGCGGCAAGCTCAGCGGCCTCGCGACCGTGGAGGATGGCAGTGACTTCCGTCGCCAGGATCTTCTTGACCTCGTTGATCTCCGAACCACCAAGCGCGGAAAGGCGGGCGATCTCATCCATCGGCAGCGTGGTGTAGAGCTTCAGAAAACGCGAGACGTCCGCATCCTCGGTGTTGCGCCAGTACTGCCAGAAGTCATAGGCCGAGAGCAGGTCGGCGTTCAGCCAGACTGCACCGGAGGCCGACTTGCCCATCTTGGCGCCGGAAGAGGTGGTCAGCAACGGCGAGGTCAAGGCGAAGAGCTGCGGCGTAGCCAGGCGGTGGCCGAGATCGATGCCGTTGACGATATTGCCCCATTGGTCCGAACCGCCCATCTGCAGACGGCAGTCGTAGCGCTTGGCCAGCTCAACGAAATCGTAGGCCTGCAGGATCATGTAGTTGAATTCGAGGAAGGACAGCGACTGCTCGCGGTCCAGGCGCGTCTTGACGCTGTCGAAGGACAGCATGCGGTTTACCGAGAAGTGCCGGCCGACGTCACGCAGGAATTCGAGGTAGTTCAGCGAGCGCAGCCACTCGGCGTTGTTGATCATCAACGCGTCCTTCGGGCCTTCACCATAGGTCAGGTAATTCGAAAAGACGCGCTTGATCGAGGCGATATTGCTTTCGATCGTATCGACCGTCATCAACTGGCGCGATTCCTCCTTGAAGGAGGGGTCGCCGACCATGCCGGTGCCGCCGCCCATCAGCGAGACGGCGCGGTGGCCGGTCGCCTGCAACCAGTGCAGCATCATGATCTGGATCAGCGAGCCGGCATGCAGGCTCGGCGCCGTCGGGTCGAAGCCGATATATGCGGTCACGGTTTCCTTGGCAAAGAGATCATCAAGGCCGGCTTCATCGGAAATCTGGTGGATGAAACCGCGCTCTTGCAGGGTGCGCAGGAAATCGGATTTGAACTCAGCCATGATCTTGGTCTCTCGGGACGCCGCAGGTGTGCCATGCGGCAAAATCGCTATTGTTGAACAGTCGCGGCGCGTTTAGCACTGATTTGACGGCTCGTCACCATTTGGTTGAATGGCACGCGTGAAGTTTGGGCAAGAATGAGAAGGCAATCAGGCCGATGAGCGAGACGATCATATTGGAGACCCCACGTCTTATTTTGACGATGTGGGGCAAGGGCGACGCCGAACTCATTCGGCAATTACATTCCACGATCGAGACGACGCGCTATCTTTCGGGTGCCGCCCCTTGGACCCTCGAAAAGGCCGAGGATCGCTTGAAAACCTGGTTCAGTGAGCAGGCGCGCGACGGCGTGACCAAATACAAGATGCTCAGACGCGACGACGGCCGCTTCATCGGCCGCGCTGGATTCTCTCGGTTTCAAGAGGAGCAGGGACGGGGGGAATTCGAGCTCGGCTATTCCATCCGTCAAGAGGCTTGGGGCAATGGCTATGCGACCGAGATTGCAAGTGCGCTTGCGGAATGGTTCTTCAAACGCGGTATCGCGGACCGGTTCATCGCTTTCACCCACCCGGAAAACGCCGCATCGCAGCGGGTTCTCCGCAAGATCGGCATGCAATATCGCGCACCGATCATGATAGAAGGCGTTTCAGGATTGACTTTTCAAATGTCGCGGTAAGAGGCTCCGGCCTCTCACCTGATCCGCTTGGCGGCCGGCTCCGGCACCAGTTCGCCGTTCAGGCGGCGGTCGAGATAGTCCTCGCATTCGCCGAGCAGCGTCTCGACCTGGCCGTTGAAGAAGTGGTTGGCGCCGGGGACGATCCTGTGGGTGATGAGGATGCCCTTTTGCGTCTTCAACTTTTCTACAAGGCCGTTGACGTCCTTCTCGGGGGCGACCTTGTCGGAATCACCGTTGATGATCAGGCCGGAGGACGGGCAGGGCGCCAGGAACGAGAAATCATAGATGTTCGGCTGCGGCGCGATCGACATGAAGCCTTCGATTTCCGGGCGGCGCATCAGAAGCTGCATGCCGATCCAGGCGCCGAAGGAATAGCCGGCAACCCAGCAGCTCTTGGAATCCGGATGCAGGCTCTGCACCCAGTCGAGCGCCGAGGCAGCATCGGAAAGCTCACCGGCGCCATGGTCGAATTCGCCCTGGCTGCGGCCGATACCGCGGAAATTGAAGCGAAGGGTCGTGAACCCGCGCTTCTGGAACATATAGAAGAGCTGATAGACGACCTGATTGTTCATCGTGCCGCCAAATTGCGGATGCGGATGCAGGATGATCGCGATCGGGGCGCTCTTTTCCTTGGAGGGCTGATAGCGGCCTTCAAGGCGGCCTGCGGGGCCGTTGAAAATAACTTCGGGCATCGATACTCCGGCTCTTCTTTTTCTGCGTTCAAAACATGCGGGACGCAGCAAGTTGACTTGACTAATGCGCTCATCTTTTCTAGAACGCAGTTTAGAACAATTCGAAACTTGGCACGATCTTCCACGCGTTGTTTGTTCAACGGTTTGTGGAACGTGTCATAAGGCATGCCCGGCTGAAATTTCAAGGAAAATGAGCCGAGCACAACAAGGCTTCGTCAGGCAGGAAGAAGATTATGGCGGCAACGCGCCTTTATCTCGACTGGAATGCCACCGCACCGCTTCATTCGGCGGCGCGTGACGCTATGTTGCACGCCTTGGACCTCTATGGAAACCCCAATTCCGTCCACGGCGAAGGTCGCGCCACTCGGGCGGCGATCGAGGGTGCACGCCGGCAGGTCGCAAGTCTGACCGGCGCCGAACCGGCCCACGTCATATTCACCAGCGGCGCGACGGAAGCCGCCAACATGGTACTGACGCCGGAATTCCGAATGGGCCGCACGCCGCTTGCGATCGGCCATCTCTTTATATCGGCGATCGAGCATCCCGCCCTGCGGGAAGGCGGTCGTTTTCGGAAGGAAGAGATCAGCGAAATTCCGGTGACGTCGAATGGCGTTGTCGATCTTGTTGCGCTGGAAACGATGCTTTCGGCGTATGACAAAGCGAGCGGGCTGCCGATGGTGGCAATCATGCTCGCCAACAACGAAACCGGCATTCTTCAGCCCGTGCACGAAGCCGCAAAGATCGTGCAGGCGTTCGGCGGAGTGTTCGTCGTCGACGCCGTACAGGCGGCGGGCCGGGTTCCGCTCGACATTAAAGCGATCGGCGCGGATTTCCTCATCGTCTCGTCGCACAAGATCGGCGGGCCGAAAGGGGCCGGCGCGCTAGTCTCCCGCGGCGAAGTGTTGATGCCGAAGCCGCTAATCCATGGGGGCGGGCAGGAAAAGGGGCATCGCTCCGGCACTGAGAACGCGCTGGCTGTCATCGGTTTTGGCGCGGCAGCTGCCGCTACCATCATCGAGTTCGATAGCCGCAATGCAACCGTTGAAAAACTTCGCGACCGGCTGGAGGAGGGCATGCGGCTTGCCGCGCCCGATGTCATCATTCATGGCAAAGGCAGCCCACGCGTGCCGAACACCAGTTTCTTCACCCTTCCGGGGCTCAAGTCCGAAACTGGACAGATCGCCTTCGATCTCGAAGGGGTCGCGATTTCGGCAGGCTCCGCCTGCTCCTCCGGCAAGGTGGGGGAAAGTCACGTGCTGGTGGCAATGGGCTGTGATCCAAAGCTCGGGGCGTTGCGTATTTCGCTTGGATTTACGACGACCGAAGAAGATGTCGAACGTGCGATTGCTGCGTTCGCCAGAATCGCTGGACGGCGCAAATCGGCAGGTGCTGCGGCCTAACGGTCACAATTTTGCGGAAAGAGAAATTTCCGCTTGCCAAGCGGGCTGAAAAGTCCCTTTTGGCCGACTACATAGAGGGTAGACGAAAGTCTGCTGAAACGTTGACAAGCTGCCGAACCTTGGATTCGGCGAGATTGGAGAACGACATGGCTGCCGTCCAAGAAACGATCGATCAGGTTCGTCTGATCGATGTGGACCAGTATAAGTATGGTTTCGAAACCACGATCGAAATGGACAAGGCTCCGAAGGGTCTGTCCGAGGATATCATCCGCTTCATCTCCGCCAAGAAGCGGGAGCCCGAATGGATGCTGGAATGGCGTCTGGAGGCTTACCGACGCTGGCTGACGCTGGAAGAGCCCACATGGGCTCGCGTCGACTATCCGAAGATCGACTTCAACGACATCTATTACTACGCCGCGCCGAAAAACACTCCCGGCCCGACGTCGCTGGAAGATGTCGATCCGGAATTGCTGAAGACCTATGAGAAACTGGGTATTCCGCTGCGCGAACAGGAAATCCTCGCCGGCGTCGAGCGGCCAAAGATCGCAGTCGATGCGGTGTTCGATTCGGTCTCGGTGGTCACCACCTTCAAGGAAGAGCTGAAGAAGGCCGGCGTGATCTTCATGTCGATCTCGGAAGCGATCCGCGAGCATCCTGAACTCGTGCGTAAGTATCTCGGCTCCGTCGTTCCAACGACCGACAATTTCTATGCGACGCTGAATTCGGCTGTCTTTACCGACGGCTCGTTCGTTTTCGTGCCGAAGGGCGTGCGGTGCCCGATGGAACTGTCTACTTACTTCCGCATCAACGAGAAGAACACCGGTCAGTTCGAACGCACGCTAATCATTGCCGAAGAGGGAGCCTATGTCTCCTATCTCGAAGGCTGCACGGCGCCGCAGCGCGACGAAAACCAACTGCATGCGGCCGTAGTGGAGCTGGTTGCCCTGGACGATGCCGAGATCAAGTATTCGACCGTTCAGAATTGGTATCCGGGCGACAAGAACGGCAAGGGCGGCATCTACAACTTTGTCACCAAGCGTGGCGATTGCCGCGGCGATCGTTCGAAGATTTCCTGGACGCAGGTCGAAACCGGTTCGGCGATCACCTGGAAATATCCGTCCTGCATCCTGCGTGGCGACGACAGCCACGGTGAGTTCTATTCGATCGCCGTGTCCAACGGTCATCAGCAGGTCGATAGCGGCACCAAGATGATCCACCTCGGCAAGAATACGTCGAGCCGCATCATCTCGAAGGGCATCGCCGCCGGCGTGTCGCAGAACACCTATCGCGGCCAGGTTTCGGCCCACCGCAAGGCATCGAATGCACGCAACTTCACCCAGTGCGACTCGCTGCTGATCGGCGACAAATGCGGCGCCCATACGGTGCCCTACATCGAGGCGAAGAACTCGACGGCGCAGTTCGAGCACGAAGCCACCACGTCGAAGATCTCCGAGGACCAACTGTTCTACTGCCTGCAGCGCGGCATTCCGCAAGAAGCGGCGATTGCCCTGATCGTCAATGGCTTCGTCAAGGAAGTGCTGCAGCACCTGCCGATGGAATTCGCCATCGAGGCGCAGAAGCTGATCAGCATCTCCCTGGAAGGCAGCGTCGGCTAACGCTGCCATCGAAAGACATATTCTGGCGCGCCGGACGCGCCGCACCTTCATTCCTTCGATAGGATCATAACATGCTTGAAATAAAGAACCTGCACGCCCGCATCGCCGAAGACGGCACCGAAATCATCCGCGGCTTGGACCTCACGGTAAAGGCCGGTGAAGTCGCTGCCATCATGGGTCCGAACGGCTCCGGCAAGTCGACACTCTCTTATGTCCTTTCCGGCCGCGACGATTACGAAGTGACCGAAGGCGATATCCTCTACAACGGCGAGAGCATTCTGGAGCTCGACGCCGCCGAGCGCGCCTCCAAAGGTATCTTCCTCGCCTTCCAGTACCCGGTCGAGATCCCCGGCGTTGCCACCATGCAATTCCTGAAGGTAGCGATGAACGAGCAGCGCAAGGCGCGCGGCGAGGCCGAACTGACGACGCCGGACTTTATGCGCCGCGTCAAGGACGCTGCCGGCAAGCTGCATATCGACACCGAGATGCTGAAACGCCCGTTGAACGTCGGCTTCTCCGGCGGGGAAAAGAAGCGAGCGGAAATCCTGCAGATGGCGCTGTTGGAGCCCAAGCTTTGCATTCTTGACGAGACGGACTCCGGCCTCGACATCGATGCGCTGAAGATCGTCGCCGATGGCGTCAACGCGCTGCGCTCGCCCGACCGCGCCGTGGTCGTCATCACCCACTACCAGCGCCTGCTCGACTACATCATTCCGGACACGGTCCACGTCCTCTACAAGGGCCAAGTGATCAAGTCCGGCGACAAGACGCTGGCGCATGAGCTCGAGGCCAACGGCTATGCCGATATCATCGGGGCTGCGGCCTGATCGGGGCGGAAAGGATACGTCGATGAACATTCAGACGACGAGCCGCCTGACCGCCGGGGAGACGGCGCTGATCGAGGCTTACAATAACCAGTTGGGTGATTTGCCGGGCAATGGCGACGTGTTCGCCGTCCGCGACCGCCTGCTGGATGATCTTAAGACAGCCGGCCTGCCGACGCGGCGTTTCGAAGCCTGGCACTATACCGATTTCAAGAGCCTGCTGCGTTCCGTTCCGACCGACGTCGGGGCCGGCATCGTCGAGCCCTTATCGCCGACCGTTCCCGGTTCGGCTGTGCTGCCGGTTCTGCAAGGCAGCGTGAGCGGCAAGACGTCGATCGATGACCTGGTCGTCAGCCGCTATGCCGATAGTTTGGCAGACGGTACAGCCGCCGCCAGCCTGACCGCGCTTGGCAGGGACGACGCCATCGGCCGGATCAACGGCAGCTTCGTGCGCGACGGCTATGTCATCGAGTTTCCCGATGGCACCGAGCTCGACGCGCCGCTGGAGATCCAGTTCATCCATGCCGGCGGCCAGATCCATAGCCGCCTACCGGTCTCGTTTGGCGCCGATGTCAAGGCGACCGTGATCGAGCGCCATCAGGCCGTGCCCGGTGCTGCGGCGCTGGTCTCCTCGATCAGCGACATCAAAATCGGCAAGGGTGCCGAAGTGACCTGGATCATCCTGCAGGAGCAGGGAATCGAGGACACACATCTCGGCCAGATCCGCGTCGACCTCGGCGCGGATGCCAAGCTGAAGCTGTTCGTTATCAATGCCGGCGGCAAGCTCGTGCGCCAGGAGTTGCATGTGAAGGTCACGGGCGAGGGCTCCGACCTCGTGCTGCGCGGCATCAACTTGCTCGGTGGCGACACGCATACCGATGTGACGCTGGTGCTTGGCCACGACGTGCCGCACACGAGCTCGACGGAGATCGTTCGCAATGTGGTGTTCGACCGCGCCCGCGGCGTCTTCCAGGGTATGATCCGTGTCGCTCCGGATGCGCAGAAGACCGATGCCCGTATGGCCTGCAACACGCTGCTGATGTCCGACGATGCCGAGTTTTCCGTCAAGCCGGAGCTCGAAATCTTCGCCGACGACGTGCAGTGCGGCCACGGTGCCACAGTTGCCGATATCGACGCCAACCATCTGTACTATATGATGGCGCGCGGCATTCCGAAGAACAAGGCCCGCGCCATGCTGGTCAATGCCTTCGTGGCCGAGATCGTCGAAGAGCTAGAAGACGAAGCCCTGGTCGAGGCGCTGGAAAGCGTTATTTCGGCCTGGCTCGATAAGCATGCCTGATTGGAGCAACGCTCGTGGACAAGATCGTACCAGCCACCGCCTATGACGTCGAAGCGATCCGCCGGGATTTTCCGATCCTGTCGACGACCGTCCACGGCAAACCGCTGGTCTATCTCGACAACGGTGCATCTGCACAGAAGCCGCAGGTCGTGATCGACGCGGTGTCGCATGCTTATTCGAGCGAGTATGCCAACGTGCACCGCGGGCTCCACTTCCTCTCCAATGCTGCCACCGAGGCCTATGAGGCTGCGCGCGAAAAAGTGCGCCGCTTCCTGAATGCGCCGTCAGTGGACGATATCGTCTTCACCAAGAACTCGACCGAAGCGATCAATACCGTCGCCTATGGCTGGGGCATGCCCAAGCTCGGCGAGGGCGACGAGATCGTGATTTCGATCATGGAACATCATTCGAACATCGTGCCCTGGCATTTCATCCGTGAACGGCAGGGCGCCAAACTGGTCTGGGTTCCGGTGGACGATGACGGCGCTTTCCATATCGAGGATTTCGAAAAGAGCCTGACGGAACGCACCAAGCTGGTCGCCATCACTCATATGTCGAATGCGCTCGGCACCGTCGTCCCGGTCAAGGAAGTCTGCCGCATTGCGCATGAGCGCGGCATTCCCGTGCTGATCGATGGATCGCAGGGTGCCGTGCACCTGCCTGTCGACGTGCAGGATATCGATTGCGACTGGTACGTCATGACCGGCCACAAGCTCTACGGCCCTTCGGGGATCGGCGTGCTCTACGGCAAGAAGGACAGGCTTCGCGAGATGCGGCCCTTCCAGGGCGGCGGCGAGATGATCTTCGACGTCACCGAGGATAACGTCACCTACAACGATCCGCCGCATCGTTTCGAAGCCGGCACGCCGCCCATTGTCCAGGCGATCGGGCTTGGCGTCGCGCTCGACTATATGGAGAGCGTCGGCCGCGAGGCGATCGCCCGACACGAGGCCGATCTCGCGGCTTATGCGGCGGAGCGGTTGCGGGAGATCAATTCGCTGCGCGTTTTCGGCACTGCGCCCGGCAAAGGTGGTATCTTCTCCTTCGAACTTGCGGGTATCCATTCCCACGACGTTTCGATGGTGATCGACCGTCAGGGCGTTGCCGTCCGCGCAGGCACACATTGCGCGCAGCCGCTCTTGAAACGCTTCGGCGTCACCTCCACATGCCGTGCATCGTTCGGCATGTATAATACCCGTGCCGAGGTGGATGCCCTGGCCGATGCGCTGGAATATGCGCGCAAATTCTTTGCCTAAGGAGGCAAGCGATGTCACTCGACGAAAGCGAACAGAAGATCGACGTGCGCGAGGGCATCGTGCATTCCAGCATTCCCGAGGCCGAGTTGGCACGCCTCAGCGACGACGTCATCGGTGCGCTGAAGACGGTCTATGACCCTGAAATTCCCGCCGATATCTTCGAACTCGGTCTGGTCTACAAGATCGATATCGAAGACGACCGTATGGTGAAGATCGTCATGACGCTGACCGCGCCGGGTTGCCCCGTCGCCGGCGAAATGCCGGGCTGGGTCGAAAATGCCGTCGGAGCAGTCGAAGGCGTCTCCGGCGTCGAAGTCGCCATGACCTTTGACCCACCATGGACGCCGGATCGCATGTCGGAAGAGGCACAGGTAGCGGTCGGCTGGTATTGAAGCTTTAAGCCGCTCGCTTTACATTATGACTCGAAGCACCGGATCTTGACCCCGGTTGTGGAAGGAGAATAGGCCCATGGGCTTTGCAGTGATGACCATGACGGATGACGCAGCAGCGCGCGTCAAGGCAATCGTCGACAATTCCGGGCCTGATGCCAAGGGTGTTCGCGTCGGCATCAAGAAGGGCGGTTGCGCGGGGATGGAATACACCATCGATCTCGTAACAGAGCCGAACGCCAAGGACGATCTGATCGAGCGCAACGGCGCCAAGGTTTGGGTCGAGCCGTCGGCAGTGCTTTATCTGCTTGGCACCGAGATGGGTTTTGAAACCACCACGCTGCGCTCCGGCTTCACTTTCACCAATCCCAACCAGACGTCGGCCTGCGGCTGCGGCGAATCCGTCGAACTGAAGCCGGCCGATCTCGCGGCTCTGGCTGCACAGCGCCAGGCCGCTCCGGCTGTCTGACAGATGCCGATCGCCGCTGATATCAGGCGGCGTCGGATTCGCGCTCGGCCACCGCCACCGGCGTCAGTTTCAGACCGAGTGCCTTGACCACTTTCAAGATAGTCGCGAACTCCGGATTGCCTTCGCCACTCAGCGCCCGATAAAGCGCCGAGCGGTTCATACCGACATCCTTGGCAAGCTTGCTCATATTGCGCGTTCGCGCCACCTCGCCAAGCGCCTTGGTAATCGAAGCCGGATCGTCGGTTTCGAAGGCTGCTGCGATATAGCCGTCGACGGCGTCCACGCTAAAGGGCGTTTCCTGCGCCATATTATAAGCCTTTCTGAATGAGCCAATCGCGGATGAGCCCGGCTTCGCTCTCGTGCAAGCCGTGGCCCGTCGGCAGCAGGTAGCTGCTGACGTCCGCGTGACAGTTCTCAAATTGTGTTTTTACCAGAACCGCGTCGTCGGGTTGCCGGCGTTCATCATCTTCGCCTGCGGTGATCAGGACAGGCAGGTTGCGCATCGACGGGAAAGCTTCTTCCGGCGCGGGCGACAAAGGGCGTAATAGGATCGCGCCTGATGCCAAGCCAGGCTGGGTGCGCAGAATTGATGCGGCCATGATCGCACCATTGGAAAAGCCGAGCAAAATCGGAGGCTGCCTCAATATTCGCTGTTCGATGGCCGCGCCTATGAGCCGACAGAGCAGAGCCGTCTGCTCGCGGAGATCATCATAGTCGAGGCTCCGATCGGGATTGCGACGGAAAAATGCAAAGCCATCTTCCCAACCCACGCCGCCGCGCAAGGCCATATAGGGCCGTTGTGGCGCAATTTCATCAGCAAGCGGAACGAGGTCCGCTTCGCTTCTCCCGCTGCCGTGCAACAGCACAAGCGGCCGAGAGGAGAAACGTTCCCGTCCCGCGACAAAGTAAAATCCTGATAATTCCGGCATGATGTATGAATTCCAGCGCCGTCTTTTGCCGCGCTACAAAAAGTGCCGCGCGTCCCACCAGACGCGCGGCGCAGTCATAGAGATTTTTCGCGATAGATTTATGTCGGGGGAGAGTGAAGCGGCTGAACCGCTTCACTTTTTTGGAAAAACACTTATTCCGCGGCTTCGGCGTAGGCTTCAACCGGCGGGCAGGTGCAGATGAGATTTCGGTCACCATAGACGTTGTCCACGCGGTTGACGGGCGACCAGTATTTATCGACCCGGAAAGCGCCCGGCGGGAAGCAGGCCTGTTCGCGGGAATAGGGCCGATTCCACTCGCCAACGAGGTCTTCGACCGTGTGCGGTGCGTTTTTCAGCGGGTTATCGGTCTTGTCCATGCGGCCTTCTTCGATGGCGCGGGCTTCCTCGCGGATCGCCAACATCGCCTCGCAGAAGCGGTCGAGCTCTGCCTTTGTTTCCGATTCGGTCGGCTCGATCATCAGCGTGCCGGCAACCGGCCAGCTCATGGTCGGCGCGTGGAAGCCGCAATCGATCAGGCGCTTGGCGACGTCATCGACGGTGACGCCGGCGCTGTCGACCAGCGGACGCGTGTCGATGATGCATTCATGCGCCACGCGGCCGCTCTTCGATTTGTAGAGCACGTCGTAAGCGCCCTTCAGCCGCGCCGCGATATAGTTGGCGTTGAGGATCGCGACCTTGGTCGCCTGCGTCAGCCCTTCGCCGCCCATCATCAGGCAGTAGCTCCAGGAAATCGGCAGGATCGAAGCCGAGCCGAAGGCTGCAGCCGACACCGCGCCGGCGCGTCCATCCGTTTCCGGATGACCAGGCAGGTGCGCCGTCAGATGCGCCTTGACGCCGATCGGGCCCATGCCGGGACCGCCGCCGCCATGCGGAATGCAGAAGGTCTTGTGCAGGTTCAGGTGGCTGACGTCGGAACCGATGTCGCCGGGGCGGGAGAGGCCTACCATGGCGTTCATATTGGCACCGTCGAGGTAGACTTGGCCGCCGTGCATATGCACAAGTTCGCAAATCTCCTTGACCGTCTCTTCGAAGACGCCGTGCGTCGACGGATAGGTGATCATGCAGCAGGAAAGATTGGCCGCATACTGATCCGCCTTGGCGCGGAAATCAGCCATGTCGATATCACCGTCATCGCTGACCTTGACCACGACAACTTTCATGCCGGCCATCTGCGCGGAGGCCGGGTTCGTACCGTGTGCCGAGGTCGGGATCAGGCAGATGTCGCGGTGACCCTGGCCGTTGGCGATGTGGTAGTTGCGGATGGTGAGCAGGCCGGCATATTCGCCCTGCGCGCCGGAATTCGGCTGCATGGAGAAGGCGTCATAGCCGGTCACCGCGCAAAGCTTTTCCGTCAGGTCATCGATCATCTCGCGATAACCAAGCGCCTGATCGGCCGGCACGAAGGGATGAATATCCGCAAATTCCGGCCAGCTTATCGGCAACATCTCAGCCGTTGCATTCAGCTTCATGGTGCAGGAACCGAGCGGGATCATCGAGCGGTCGAGCGCCAGGTCGCGGTCCGAGAGCCGCCGGATATAGCGGGTCATCTCGCTTTCGGCGCGGTTCATGTGGAAGATCGGATGCGTCAGATATTCGCTGGTGCGCAGCAGGTTCTTCGGAAGGCGATAGCCGGGTTCGAAGTCTGCGAGACGGAAATTGCCGCCGAAGGCGCGCCAGACGGCTTCCAGCGTTGCCGGGCGCGTGCGCTCGTCAAGGCTCATGCCGATCTTGGTTTCACCGACCTTGCGCAGATTGACGCCCTCGGCGACGGCCGCGCGCAGGATCAGGCCCTGCATATGGCCGACCTCGACGGTGATCGTGTCGAAGAAGGTCTCGGGCTCGATGGCGTACCCAAGCTTTTCGAGCCCCTTGGCCATCAGCACGGCCTTCTGGTGCACCTGCTGGGCAATCGCCTTGAGACCCTGGGGGCCATGGAAGACGGCATACATGGAAGCCATGACGGCGAGCAGAACCTGCGCGGTGCAAATGTTCGACGTCGCCTTTTCACGGCGGATATGCTGTTCGCGGGTCTGCAGCGACAGACGAAAGGCGCGATTGCCGCGGGCATCGACGGAGACGCCGACAAGACGACCGGGCATGGAACGCTTATAAGCATCCTTGACGGCCATATAGGCGGCATGCGGACCGCCATAGCCGACCGGCACACCGAAGCGCTGCGACGAGCCGACGGCAATGTCCGCGCCCATTTCGCCGGGCGACTTCAGCAGCGTCAGCGCCAGCGGATCTGCAGCAACAACTGCGATCGCGCCGGTCTGGTGTAGTCTTGAGATCAGACCGGTGAAGTCATTGATGTGGCCATGCGTACCCGGATACTGGAAGATGGCTCCGAAGACATCGACCGGATCGAGATCAGTGAAGGGGTTGCCGACGATGACGGTCCAGCCGAGCGGCTCCGCGCGGGTCTTGATCAATGCGATGGTCTGAGGATGACAATCGGCATCAACGAAGAAAGCCTTGGCCTTGGATTTCGCCACACGCTCGGCCATCGCCATGCCTTCGGCCGCAGCGGTTGCTTCATCGAGCAGTGAGGCATTGGCAACATCGAGACCCGTCAGGTCGCAGATCATCGTCTGGTAGTTCAGCAGCGCCTCGAGGCGACCTTGGCTGATTTCAGGCTGGTAAGGCGTATAGGCCGTGTACCAAGCCGGATTTTCCAGAATGTTGCGCTGAATGACCGGCGGCGTAATCGTGCCGTAGTAGCCCTGACCGATCAGCGAGACGAGAACCTTGTTCTTGTTGGCGGTCTCGCGCAGCTTGTCGAGCGCTTCGCGTTCCGTCATCGGTGCGCCCCAGGTGAGCGGCGCCTTCTGGCGGATGGATGGCGGCAGCGTCGCGTCGATCAGTCCGTCTAGACTGCCATAGCCGATGACCTTCAGCATGTCAGCCATTTCAGCCGGGGACGGGCCGATATGGCGGCGATTGGCGAAATCGTAGGGCTGGTAGTCGGTGAATGTGAATTCCGTAGGCGTATCCATTACGCGATGAGCTCCTTGTAGCCGGATTCATCCAGCAAACCATTGGCATCGGCGACATTCTTAAGCTTCAACTTGAAAAACCAGCCAGCGCCCATCGGGTCGGAATTGACGAGCGCCGGATCAGCCGTGATGGCTTCGTTGATCTCGGTGATCTCGCCATCGAGCGGACAATAGACCTCCGACGCCGCTTTGACGGATTCGACGGTCGCCGCATCGTCGCCTTTGGAGAAGTTGGCGCCGACTTCGGGCAGTTCCACGAAAACGAGGTCGCCGAGCTGTTCGGCGGCATGTGCCGTGATTCCGACGGTCGCAACGTCGCCTTCGATGTTCAGCCACTCATGTTCTTCGGTGTATTTCAGCATGGACGATCCTCTCTGGAATATGACGTTCAGCGTTTATAGGTCGGGGTGATGAAGGGCAGGGTAGAAACGGCGACAGGCAGGTATTTGCCGCGAACTTCGGCATAGACCGGTGTACCAGGCACGGCGGCGCTGACGGGCACGTAGCCCATGGCGACAGGACCTTCGACGCTCGGCCCAAAGCCGCCGGAGGTGACTTCGCCGATCTCGTTCTTGCCTTCGGCGTCTGCGTAGAGCTTGGCATGGCTGCGCACCGGCGCCTTGCCTTCCGGCTTCAGGCCGACGCGGCGGCGGGTTGCGCCACTATCCAGTTCGGAAAGGATGCGGGCGCTGCCCGGAAAACCACCAGCGCGAGCGCCGCCGGTCTTGCGGGCCTTCTGCATGCCCCATTCAAGCGCCGCTTCTACCGGCGTCGTCGTCTGGTCGATATCGTTGCCGTAGAGACAAAGCCCGGCTTCGAGACGCAGGGAATCGCGGGCGCCGAGACCGATTGGCTGAACATCGGGGTGTTCGAGCAGCCGCCCGGCAATATCTTCAGCCTTGTCGACCGGTACGGAAATCTCAAAGCCGTCTTCGCCGCTATAGCCAGAGCGGGAGACAAGACAGGAAACGTCATGCAGGCGACAATGGCGGACATCCATGAACTTCATATGGGCGAGATCCGCCCAGAGCTCGGCGAGGACGGAGACGGCACGGGGTCCCTGCAGCGCGATCAGCGCGCGATCAAGTAAAGTGATTTCGCAGGTATCACCGATATGATCTTGAAGATGCTTGAGATCGGCATCCTTACAGGCAGCGTTGACCACGACAAAAAGATAGTCGTCCATGTGGGCGATCATCAGATCGTCGAGGATGCCGCCATTGTCGTCGGTGAAGAATCCGTAGCGCTGACGATTTTCGGCGAGCCCGACAATATCGACCGGCACAAGGCTTTCCAGCGCCAACGCCGCATCCTCGTAGGAGCCTGAGCGAGCTCGAATTGTCACCTGGCCCATATGTGAAACATCGAAAAGACCAGCAGAAGCACGGGTCCAAAGATGCTCTTTCATGACGCCAGCAGGATATTGCACCGGCATATCGTAGCCGGCAAAGGGCACCATCTTGGCACCAAGCGACAGATGCAGGGCGTGGAGGGGTGTCTTCTTGAGGGCAGCGGTCTCGTCCAAATGACGCCTCCGGGGTTTGCGCTCAGCCAAAAGCGCAGGGCTCAAAATTTCGGCGCGGTTGCACCTACGATGAGCCCCCTCTGTCTATTTGCCTGAGATTGTTATCCCTTCGGCGAACGCTATCGCGCTTCTCTCCAGAGTTCCGTCTGCCCCTTGCTGGTCCTTTGGCCTGAGAGTTTCCGGGGCGGTTGCTCCTTCGGCACCGGCTTGCGCCGGATTCTCCCAACAAGGTCGGTTGCCATTATCTGGGAGCGGCCGAAGATGGCAAGGGGCAAATGTCGCCAGCGAACAAATTTTTGTCGTGTCAAATGCTTGAGGGTTTTCGGATGGGCGCGACCGATGGATGCAGGGACTTTGCAATTGTTCTGCGAGAGGTTATGCCATGAGCCCTATTGAGGAGCCGCGCAGGAGAAAATGATGAACCGCAAATACGCCGCCGCATTTCTAATTTCGGCGACCACGCTTTCGTTTTCCGCCGCCGCGGCCATGGCGCAGCAGAGCAACGACATGAACAGCATGTCGGGCATGCATATGGATGCAGGCAAGGCGCCCGCAGGCTCTGCCGCGGCGAAGCTGGGCGACCTCGACATCAGTGGCGGATATGTCCGCGCCATGCTGCCTGGCCAGCCGGTCGGTGGCGGCTACATCACCATCCACAATGGCGGCAGCAGCGACGACAGGTTGACCTCCGTCACATCCTCGGCGGCCGGCAAGGTCGAGCTGCACGAGATGAAGATGGACGGCGAGATCATGAAGATGCGGGAAGTCAAAGAGGGTATCGCCATTCCCGCCGGCGCCACCGTGACGCTTTCTCCGAATAGCCTCCACATGATGTTCAAGCAGGTGAAGACGCCGTTCAAGCAAGGCGGTACGGTGCCGGTGATGCTGATGTTCGACAAGGCGGGGATGGTCGATGTCACGCTGCCCGTCGTGGCGCCGAACGGAAACTGAGGTTTGGAAGGCCACTGAGACGCACCGTCTGTTACAAAATTCCAACCCATAGACAATTCCGGTTTCCACTTTTCGTCGAAATGCTCTAAAGCCACGTCAAAAGGCCGGGATGACCCAGCCCTGGGGCCAGATTGCTCCAGTCCTTTGATTTGGCATGATCTTGTCAGAAGGCTGTTTCGCACTTTTCGGGATCATGTCGCGGCGCTTGAAAGAAGAAGAATGGCCGGGATTGAGCATATAGAGGTCGAGCCTGATGAGGCCGGCATGCGCCTCGACCGTTGGTTCAAGGTGCATTTCCCGGGACTTGGCTTTGGACAATTGCAGAAGCTGATGCGGTCCGGTCAAGTGCGTGTCGACGGCGGGCGCGTGAAGACCGACGCACGCGTGCAGCCGGGGCAGATGGTGCGCGTACCGCCACTGGATGTCGACGCCAAGGGGCCAAAGAGCGGCCCGATCGCTGGCAAGGAATTGAAACACTCCGGCGACGCCGAGCTTCTGTCGCGCATGCTGCTGCATGAGGACGACAAGGTCTTCGTCCTGAACAAGCCAGCCGGCCTTGCGGTCCAGGGCGGCTCCGGGCTCAACCGCCATATCGATCAGATGCTGGAAGCCTGGACAAACCAGAAGGGCGAGAAACCACGGCTGGTGCATCGCCTTGATCGCGATACGTCGGGCGTACTCGTCGTCGCACGCACACGCGGCGCCGCACAGAAATTGACGGCCGCATTTCGCGAACGCGACACCAAGAAGACCTATTGGTCGCTGGTCAAGGGCGTGCCGCGCAAGCATGAAGACAAGATCTCGACCTGGCTGGTCAAGGAAGCAACCGCCGACGGCGACCGGATGCGTATCGCCAAGCATGGCGAGGAAGGCGCAGATCACGCTATCACCTACTATCGCGTGCTCGAAACCGCCGCGCAGAGCCTCGCCTGGCTGGAGATGGAACCCTATACCGGCCGGACGCATCAGCTACGTGTTCATGCGCTGCACATGGGGCACCCGATCATCGGCGATCCCAAATATTTCGATGACGATCCGAATTGGGATTTTCCGGGCGGCGTCCAGAAGCGGCTGCATCTGCATGCCCGCCACATTGACATTCCGCATCCAAGCGGCGGCCGGCTGCGGATCACCGCGCCACTGCCGCCACATATGGTACAGACCTGGAATCTCCTTGGCCTGGATATGGAGTCTGCAGGGGAGCCAGACGACGAATGAAGCTGGTTCTTTTTGATTGCGACGGGACGCTCGTTGATAGTGTGCGGCTGATCCACGAGGTCATGGCGCGCACCTTTGTCGATTTCGGTTACAAGCGCCCTGATGTCGCCTCCACCAAGTCGATCATTGGCCTGACGCTGGACATCGCGATTGCCCGTATGCAAGGCAAGCCGCATATCGATGACGAGGCCATCGCGATGACGGCGCACTATAAGTCGATCTTCCCCGGTGTGCGCGACGAGGGGGATATGCAGACGCCGCTTTTCGACGGCATCAAAGCGCTGATCGAGACGCTGGCCGCCCGCGATGAATTGCTGATCGGCGCAGTTACCGGGAAGTCCCGCCGCGGCTTGACGCATATTCTTGAAGTAAATGGCTTTGCGCCCTATTTCGTCGTCTCACGCACCGCTGACGATTGCCCCTCCAAGCCGCATCCCGCCATGGTGACGGAATGCTGCAGCGAGACCGGCACCGATCCGCATGATACGATCGTTATCGGCGATGCCGTCTACGATATGCAGATGGCGAAGGCGGCCGGGGCGACCGCGATCGGTGTTGCCTGGGGCTACGCTTCCGTGGAAGAACTGTTGGCCGCCGGAGCCGACACGATCGCCCATCACCCGAATGACCTGTTGAGCTATATCCTCTGAGGTGACGCCATGCGCGACCTGTTGAACGACCTTTCCGAAGGCTTGAGCCATCCCGATCCCATCCGCCGGGCGCAAATCCAGATGAAGAAGCCGCTGCCGAAGCGCTTCTACCAGGATGTGAGCATCCGCGAGAGCGAAGACGGCCATGTGATCGAGCTGGACGGCAAAGCGGTAAAGACGCCCGCGCGCCGATCGCTCGCCGTGCCGACCGAGGCGCTGGCGAAGCTGGTGGCAGCCGAGTGGGCGCGACAGGCCGAGGTCATCGACCCGGGTACCATGCCGGTGACGCGGTTGGTCAACACGGCGCTCGACGGCGTGGCGATTGATAGCCAGGCGGTATTCGAGGACATCCTGCGGTTTTCCTCCAGCGATCTGCTTTGCTATCGCGCCGAGGGGCCGGAGCGCCTGGTGGAGCGGCAATCGGACCAGTGGAACCCGCTGATCGACTGGGCCGCTCACGAACTCGGCGCTCGCTTCATCCTCGCCGAGGGCGTCATGCATCAGGAACAGCCGCGCGAAGCGATCGCTGCCTTTGCCGTGACCTTGCGCAAATACGACACGCCGCTGGAACTCGCCAGCCTGCACACAATCACGACCCTGACGGGTTCGGCAATCCTGGCGCTCGCCTTCGCCGAGGGCCGGCTGCCGCTCGACGAGGTCTGGTCGCTCGCCCATCTCGATGAGGATTGGACGATCGAACGTTGGGGCCGCGACGAGGAGGCCGAACAACGCCGCGCCCAACGCTTCGAAGAGTTTCGGGCCGCCACCGATGTTTTTTCGGCGCTTCGCAGTTGAATGTTGTTGATTTGCAGTCCGTTATGTCGAAGTCTGTATCTCAAGGGCTGGGAATTCGGGACGCGAATCATGATGTTGTTGAGGTCGGGTGCGGTATCGGCGCTCGCAGGATGTTTGGCGCTGGCTGCATGTTCGAGCTGGTCGCTCACGCCGCCGCCTTCACCTCCGGCCTATGACGTGCGCAGCGCCACTGTCGTCGCCGATCAGTCGGTGCCGCCTGTTTCGCCGGCGCTGCTTTCCGCCATCAACGAGCGCGTGAACGCCGCCATCGCCGTGACGACCCGCGATACACCTTTGCCGAAGGTCGCGCTCACCATCCGCCTGACCGACGTTCGCAAGGGCGGGAGTTTCAACCATGACCGCAATACGGCGAAGATCAATGTCGACGCCGCTTCGCTCGATACTGGCGCCGTGGTTGCCATTGCCTCCTTCGACACGGCAAACTTCACTCCGAATCCAACCGCGGCTGACGATTTGATGGCTGAGGATATTGCCGCACGCATCCGCTCCATCTTCGCGCTGAAGACACCGCCGCTGGTGAATTGAGCTGGCGGCTTCAAAGTGCTGCTGTGCCATGCTAAGCCGGATAAGCGGAGAAGAGGTCCCTCATGAAAGAGATCCTGCAGGAATTGGAACGTCGCCGGGAAATCGCGAGATCCGGAGGCGGCAAGGCGCGTATCGATGCGCAGCATGCACGCGGCAAGCTGACGGCGCGCGAGCGCATCGAAATCTTCCTCGACGAAGGCTCCTTCGAGGAGTTCGACATGTTTGTCGAGCATCGCTCGATTGATTTCGGCATGGACAAGAGCAAGATCGCGGGTGACGGCGTGGTCACCGGCTGGGGTACCGTCAATGGTCGTACGGTCTTCCTGTTCGCCAAGGATTTCACGGTTTTCGGCGGCTCGCTTTCGGAAGCGCATGCCGAGAAGATCATGAAGGTCCAGGATATGGCGCTGAAAAACCGCGCGCCGATCATCGGGATCTATGATGCCGGCGGTGCGCGCATTCAGGAGGGCGTGGCGGCGCTCGGCGGTTATGCCGAGGTGTTTCAGCGCAACGTGCTCTCCTCCGGCGTCATACCGCAGATCTCGATCATCATGGGCCCCTGCGCCGGCGGCGACGTCTATTCGCCGGCTATGACCGATTTCATTTTCATGGTGCGCGACACCTCCTATATGTTCGTCACCGGCCCGGACGTGGTGAAGACCGTCACCAACGAAACAGTGACATCAGAGCAGCTTGGCGGCGCCTCGGTGCATACAACGAAATCCTCGATCGCCGACGCCGCCTACGACAGCGACATCGACACGTTGCTGCAGGTTCGCCGGCTCATCGATTTTCTGCCGCAGTCGAATACCGCGGCGCTTCCGGAGATCGAATGCTATCAATCGGTCACCGATCCGGATAGCTCGCTCGACACGCTGATCCCGGCCAATGCCAACAAGCCCTATGACATCAAGGAGTTGATCTTGAAGGTGGCGGACGAGGGCGATTTCTTCGAAATCCAGGCAAGCTTCGCCAAGAACATCGTTTGTGGCTTCGGCCGCATCGAAGGCGCGACGGTCGGCTTCGTCGCCAATCAGCCGATGGTGTTGGCGGGCGTGCTCGACAGCGACGCCTCGCGCAAGGCGGCACGTTTCGTGCGCTTCTGCGATTGCTTCAGTATCCCGATCGTCACTTTTGTCGACGTACCCGGCTTTCTGCCGGGAACCGCGCAGGAATATGGTGGGCTGATCAAACACGGCGCCAAGCTGCTCTTCGCCTATGCTGAAGCCACGGTGCCGAAACTCACCGTCATTACCCGCAAGGCCTTCGGCGGCGCTTATGACGTCATGGCGTCGAAGCATCTGCGCGGTGACCTCAACTATGCCTGGCCGACGGCGCAGATCGCCGTCATGGGTGCCAAGGGCGCGGTCGAGATCATCTTCCGCAAGGATATCGCCGATCCCGACAAGATCGCGGCGCATACAAAGATGTATGAGGACCGCTTTCTGTCACCCTTCGTTGCCGCCGAGCGCGGCTATATCGACGAAGTGATCATGCCGCACTCCACCCGGCGGCGGCTGGCACAGGGGCTCAGAATGCTGCGCAACAAGGATCTGACCAATCCCTGGAAGAAACATGACAATATTCCGCTATAAGCATGTGACAACAAGTCACGGATTTTACACGGAAAATTGATTGGGTGTCAGAAGCCGTGTCTTCACCTTCGCACCCCCACAAACTAATGCTGACTCCAGGAACCTAAAACTGGAGTAGAAAATGGCACTTTCCGATCGCCTGAATCAATATCAGCCTTATGCCTTGACTGCGCTGCGCATCATGACCGGCCTGCAGTATATCGAGCATGGTACACAGAAGCTTTTCGGCTTCCCGGCCGGCGGTCACGCCGACGGCCCGCTGCCGACACTGTTTTTGATTCAAGGTATTCTGGAAGCCTTTGGCGGACTGGCAATTTTCCTCGGCCTGTTCACCCGCCCCGTCGCATTCATTCTGTGCGGCAACATGGCGGTCGCGTATTTCATGGCGCATCTGCCGAAGAACTTCTTCCCCGTCAACAATGGTGGCGACGCAGCCATCCTGTTCTGCTTCGTCTTCTTGTTCTTGGTCTTCGCGGGCCCGGGCCTTCTGGCCATCGACAACCGCAGGAAATAATATGCAATCTCGCCGGGCTTGGATTGATATCCGAGCCCGGCGAATAATTTCGCCTTTCGCGTGTTGACTCCGGTGTCAGCGGAAAGCGACCATATTCCCTCAGAGGTACTGGCCGCCTTCTCAGTTCAAACGGAGATTTTCATGCCGGCTTTCGAACAGCGTTTATCGGAATATCAACCTGCCGCCCTGACGGTACTCCGGATCGTCACGGCACTCCTGTTTATAGAACACGGTACGCAGAAGCTGTTCGGCTTCCCGCCCGTCTCCTACGAGATCACGACGCTGTTTTTCATTGCCGCGATCATCGAGCTTATCGGCGGAATTCTGGTCCTGCTTGGGCTGTTCACGCGACCGGCGGCGTTAATCCTCAGCGGCGAAATGGCGTTCGCCTATTTCCTGGTGCACGCACCGATCAGCTTCTTCCCAGCCAACAACGAGGGTGATGGAGCGATCTTGTTCTGCTTCATCTTCCTCTTCCTGGTCTTTGCCGGACCGGGCCGCTGGGCACTGGACAATCGCAAGCGCGGCTGACATTCAGGCAACTAGCTTGAGCCCGGCAATTCCTGCGACGATCAGGCCGATACAGAACAAGCGAACGAGGGTGGCGGGGTCGCCGAGTAGCCAGATGCCTAGGAAAACGGTGCCCACCGTGCCGATACCGGTCCAGACGGCATAAGCCGTGCCCATCGGCAAGGTCTTCACCGCCAAGCCGAGCAGCACGACACTGACCACCATAGAGATGACAGTGAGAACTGTGGGGATCGGTCGAGTAAAGCCATCGGTATATTTCAGGCCGACGGCCCAACCGATTTCAAATAGACCCGCGAGGAAAAGCAGGAACCAAGCCATTTTACGCTCCATCTTAAGAGCGAGGCCGTCCCCGCGGTGTCTTACGGTCGGCATTCAATACCGGCCGCCGCAGTCGTCTGCGCGGGAAAACATATGCCTCAGCTAAACTCTCTTTTCAAGCTGGGGACTGCATAGCTGCTATGCCGCCCGTTTCATGCCAGCCGTTCGGCATGCCACTTCAGGTGATCGTCCATGAAGCTGGAGATGAAATAATAGGAATGGTCGTACCGCTCATGCATGCGCAGCGTCAGGCCGATGCCGGTGCCCTCGATCGCCTCTTCGAACAACCACGGACGCAGACCGCTTTCGAGGAAACCATCGGCTTTGCCCTGGTCGATCAGAAACTCCGGAAATCGGGCGCCATCCTCGACAAGTGCGCAGGCATCGTATTTCCGCCAGGCGGCCTTGTCCGCCGCAAGATATTTCTCAAAGGCCGGCGCCGACCAGTCGGCCGTCGAGGGTTGCACGATCGGAGCGAAGGCGGAGCAGCTCTTGAAGCGATCCGGATTTTTCAGCGCAATCGTCATCGCGCCATGGCCGCCCATGGAATGACCGAAAATGCCTTGCCGGCTGATATCCATGCGGAACTGCCGGCTGACGAGGGAGGGCAGTTCCTCTGTGATGTAGGTGTACATCCGGTAGTTCTCAGCCCACGGCTCTTCGGTGGCGTCGAGATAGAAGCCAGCGCCTTTGCCCATTTGCCAATTGGTCAGTTCGTCAGGAACATCATTGCCGCGCGGGCTGGTGTCCGGGCAGACGACGATCAGGCCGAACTCGGCCGCCAAGCGGCGATATTCGCCTTTCTCCATCACGTTTGCATGCGTGCAAGTGAGGCCAGAGAGATACCAGACGACCGGGCAGGGCTCCTTGATCGCCTGCGGCGGCACGAAGACCGCGAAAGTCATCTCGCACCGGCAGGCTTCGGATTCATGCGAAAAGACGCCCTGCATGCCGCCGAAGGCGGTGTTCTGGGAAATGATGTTCAAGGCTGGCCTCCAGGCGGATTATGAGCTTTGGCACGCCGGCAAAGGCGATCGAAGGTTTCGAGAAAGGCGGAACGGTCGCGTGATGAGAAAGCGGCGTTGTAGCCTTTGCTCTCGCCGGTTTCGCGCAGATGCGCGCCGAGATCGCGCATGGCAGTAGCCATGCCGATATTGGCATTATCGAAAACACGGCCGGTTGGTCCGGTCACCAGCGCGCCAGCAGAGACGCAACGCCCGGCCAACGGCACATCGGCCGTAACGACGATATCGCCGGGACCGGCATGTTCGGCAATCCAGTTATCCGCGGCGTCGAAAGCATTGGAGACGATGACGTTCTTCACCATCGGATCGCGCGACGGGCGGAGGCCGGAATTGGCGACAAGCGTCACCTCGATGCCGTGGCGCTCGGCCACTTTCAAAATTTCCGGCTTGACCGGACAGGCATCGGCATCGACGTAGATCATGGGAACAGACGTTGCATCGTTGGAGCGCTGCGCATCCGGCCGAACGCGCAGTCGCGGTTTAGCGAAGTCCCCCCTCAGGGGCCAGACCTATTCCCTTAATGTGCCCTGCTTTTTCGCCACCCAGGTTGCGAGAGCATCCATAAGCGTCGGGTTCAGGCAATCGTAAGGCTCAAGGCGGAGCTCCTTCAGCCGGCTGCGAACGGACGTCATGGCGGAGGGCGGCGTTCCGGATTCGATGATCGACGACACGAATGCGGTGAAGGTGGGTTCAGGCCAGCCGCTTTCCTGAAAGCGCTCAGGATGGATGAAATCCAGGCCCTTGAAAGCATGGTCGCGCTCCACCGGCCCATACATATGCACGCCGCATTGCTTGCAGGCATGGCGGCGGATCAAGGCGTCCGGATCGACAATGGCGAGCTTGTCGCCGTTTTCGAGAACCTTCACGTTCTCATGAGCCGTCACGGCAACGATCGAGAACGTAGCACCCTGCGGTTTCCAGCATTTGGTGCAGCCGCAGGCGTGATTGTGGGCAATTCCGCCGCTGATGGCGACTTTGACGGGGCGATCGGTGCAGGCGCAGACCAGCGTCCCACCGCTGAAATTCGCCTGTCCCGCCTTCACTCCGCCGTCGAGCGCCGGGTGTATCGATACTTGACTTGGCATGTTCAGCTCCTCCTCCTTGGTTGCCCACGGCCCCAAATCAGGATCGATTTGCCAAAGGCCGTGTGCCATTCAAAGTCGTGCAGCGTTCACCCGTGCCGTCGCAGCCTGCGACCGTCTCAGTAAAGCACCACGCTGCGAATGCTTTCGCCGGAATGCATCAGCTCGAAGCCCTTGTTGATGTCTTCGAGCGGCATGGTGTGGGTGATCATCGGATCGATCTGGATTTTGCCTTCCATGTACCAGTCGACGATCTTCGGCACGTCGGTGCGGCCACGGGCGCCGCCGAAGGCCGTGCCCATCCAAGTGCGGCCGGTGACGAGCTGGAAGGGGCGGGTCGAAATCTCCTGGCCGGCGCCCGCAACGCCGATGACGACCGATTTGCCCCAGCCGCGATGCGAGGCCTCCAGTGCCTGGCGCATGACCTTGGTGTTGCCTGTGCAATCGAACGTGTAGTCGGCACCACCGATCTGGTCCGCTCCGCGCTTGGTCATGTTGACGAGATATGGAACGATATCGTCACCGACGTCCTTCGGATTGATAAAATGGGTCATTCCAAAGCGTTCGCCCCAGGCCTTCTTGTCATTGTTGAGGTCGACGCCGATGATCATGTCGGCACCGGCGAGCTTCAAGCCCTGGATGACGTTGAGGCCGATGCCGCCGAGACCGAAGACGACAGCGGTCGCCCCCATCTCCACCTTGGCGGTGTTGATGACGGCACCGATGCCGGTCGTTACACCGCAGCCGATGTAGCAGATCTTGTCGAAGGGCGCGTCGGGATTGACCTTGGCGACGGCGATCTCGGGCAGAACCGTATAATTGGCGAAGGTCGAGCAGCCCATATAGTGATGGATCTTATCCTTGCCGATCGAGAAGCGCGAAGTGCCGTCCGGCATCAGGCCCTGGCCCTGGGTAGAGCGAATCGCCGTGCAGAGATTGGTCTTGCGCGACAGGCAGGAGGGGCACTCGCGGCATTCCGGCGTATAAAGCGGAATGACGTGATCACCCTTCTTGACCGAGGTCACGCCTGGGCCGACGTCGACAACGATGCCGGCACCTTCGTGGCCGAGGATAGCGGGAAACAAGCCTTCCGGATCGGCCCCGGACAGCGTGAAATCGTCGGTGTGGCAGATGCCCGTCGCCTTGACCTCGATCAGCACTTCGCCGGCCTTAGGGCCATCGAGCTGTACAGTCATGACTTCGAGCGGTTTTCCAGCCTGAACGGCAACGGCGGCGCGCACATCCATTGTTTCATCCCTTCTAAATTAATGATTTGGTTAGCGCGACATTGACATGGCCGCGCCAGACGGCTCAAGCGAAAAATCAGAGGTTTAGTAGCGAATACGGATTAGGCGAATTCCATGATTACCGCATCGACGGCGAGGCTTTCGCCCGGCTTCGCATTGATCTTGCCAACAACAAGATCGCGCTCGGCACGCAGGACGTTTTCCATCTTCATCGCCTCGACGATCGCCAACGTCTCGCCGGCCTTGACCTCCTGGCCTTGCGCGACGGCAATGGCGACGACAAGGCCGGGCATGGGGCAGAGCAGCAGCTTCGACGTATCCGGCGGCAATTTGACCGGCATCAGCTTGTCGAGTTCCGCCTGACGCGGCGTAAAGATTTTGGCTCGGACCGAGAGGCCTTGCCAGTCGATGCGCAGGCCGTTGAGGAACGGACGAATTTGGGCTGTCACCTTCTGCCCACCAACCGTTCCAGCCCAAACGGCGTCACCCGGGCGCCAATCGGTCGCGACGGCCAGGGTCCCCCCATTGATCTGCATGTCCATTTCGAGTGGGATGGTCACGAGCCCGTCCAACAGCGTCACCGGAATATAGTCCGCACCCAGCTTGACCATCCACTGCTCGCGCAGCGGCCCCGTCGCCTGCCGTAGCCTGTCGGCGTAGCGCTCGCGCCGGTTGGCGTCTACAAGGCCGCAGGAGAGGGCAACGGCGGCAAGCACGGCGGATTCGCCGTTGTCCGGCACCATCGGCGCAAAACCGTCCGGATATTCCTCGGCGATGAAACCGGTGGAGAGGCGACCTTCACGCCAGCGCGGATGCTTCATCAGCGCCGACAGGAACGGCATATTGTGTTCGATGCCGTCGACGACGAAACCGTCCAGGGCCTCGCCCATGGCATCCACCGCTTCTAGGCGTGTCGGCGCCCAGGTGCAGAGCTTGGCGATCATCGGGTCATAATACATCGAAATCTCAGCACCCTCGAAGACGCCGGTGTCGTTGCGGACGATGCGATTGCCGCTCTTGCCCTCACGCGGTGGACGATAGCGCGTCAGCCGGCCGATCGAAGGCAGGAAATTGCGATAGGGGTCTTCGGCGTAAAGACGGCTTTCGATCGCCCAGCCGTTCAGCTTGATATCGTCCTGCGCGAAAGGCAGCACTTCTCCGGCGGCAACGCGGATCATCTGTTCGACGAGATCAATGCCGGTAACGAGTTCCGTAACGGGATGCTCGACCTGCAGGCGGGTGTTCATTTCAAGGAAATAGAAATTGCGGTCGCGGTCGACGATGAACTCGACCGTCCCGGCACTCTGATAATCGACCGCCTTGGCGAGCGCGACGGACTGTTCGCCCATGGCTCTGCGGGTGGCCTCGTCTAGGAAGGGCGAGGGCGCTTCTTCGGCGACCTTCTGATTCCGGCGCTGGATCGAGCATTCACGCTCGCCGAGATAGACGACGTTGCCGTGGCCATCCGCCATGACCTGGATTTCGATGTGCCTGGGATCAACCACGAACTTCTCGATGAAGACGCGATCGTCGCCGAAGGAACTCTTTGCCTCGGAGCGGGCGCGCTCGAAACCGTCACGCACTTCGTTGTCGCTCCAGGCGATGCGCATGCCTTTGCCGCCGCCGCCGGCCGATGCCTTGATCATGACGGGATAGCCGATCTCAGCCGCGATCTTTTCGGCATGGTCGGCATCGTCGATCACGCCTAGATAGCCGGGCACGGTGGAGACATTGGCGGCATTGGCGAATTTCTTCGATTCGATCTTGTCGCCCATCGCCCTGATCGCCTTCGGCTTTGGACCGATGAAGATGATACCTTCCTTCTCCAGCGCCTCGCAAAAGGAGGCACGCTCGGAGAGGAATCCGTAACCCGGATGCACCGCTTCGGCTCCGGTTTCCTTGCAGGCGGCGATGATCTTTTCAGCGACGAGATAGCTCTCTGCCGCAGGGGCTGCACCGATATGCACGGCTTCATTCGCCATTTCGACGTGCAGGGCGTCGCGATCGGCGTCGGAATAGACCGCCACAGTAAGGATCCCCATTCGGCGCGCAGTCTTGATCACGCGGCAGGCGATCTCGCCCCTGTTGGCGATCAGGATTTTCTTGAACATGGAAACTCCGCCCAATGCATAGCCCTATCAGCGTTTTAGCCACAAATTGCACCGGCGGTCCATGCGGAAGATCAGCGTATTCAAACCGATTTCATCGATCGCGACTGAACACGCTCACGCCAGATGATGAAGAGGCCCGATCCGACGATGATCAGGATGCCGATCCATTTGGAAACATTTGGAAAGTCGCCGAACAGTGCATAGCCCAGAATGGTTGCCGAGATGATCTCGAAATATTGAAAGGGGGCCAGCAGCGACAGCGGCGCCAGCCGAAAGGCGCGGACGACCAGCAAATGTGCATAGCCGGAGATCGAGCCGAGAATCAGCAGCAGCACCAGACCGAGCCAGGAGGCGGGCAGGGACGGCGCAAAATCGGCAACGCCAGCCGATGCCCCCACCCAGAGCGCACCCGCCATGAAGACCGTACCGCCAATGCCGGCCATCGTCTGCATGGTCAAGGGCGAATCCGCCTCGCCGACGGCGCGGTTCATGAAGAGATAAAGCGCATAAAGAAAGGCGCAGGCGACCGGCAGCAGGGCCTTCCAGCCGAAAATCTCGAAACTCGGCTGAATGACGATCATCGCGCCGCCGAAGCCAACAACGATCGCCAGCCAGCGCCGCCAGCCGACCTTGTCGCCGAGGAACAGCGCCGAGAGGGCTGCCAGCATGAAGGGTTCGACGAAGTAGATCGCGAAGACATCGGCAAGCGGCATATATTTGACCGCCACGAAGAACAGCAGGCTTGCCGCGCCGTGCAACGCGCCGCGCAAAAGGTTCACCCACGGTCGCTTGGCCGAAAGCGCTGCCCAGCCGAAGACGACGAAAAGCAGCGGCAGGGTGCAGACGAGCTGGAAAAAGAACCGGTAAAAGGTCACCTGGCCTGGTGACATCGCCTCGAAAGTCGCCATGTATTTGGCGATCGCATCCATCACCGGCAGCACGATCATGGCGCTGGCCATGATGGCCATGCCTTGCAGAGAATTCTGATGGGTGGGAGTGGCGGCGACATCGGACATGACGGGCCATCAAACACAGGAATCATGTCCGATCAAGGCGTGGTATCAGCGTACCGTTGCCAATTCATCACACCATTTAGCGCAAAACGCCGGACTTTGCCAATTTGGCCAGATCGCGATGGCGACATGACGCCCCTAGACCTATGTCTGCATGGAAAATCCGCTAAAAAATAAGCGCGCCGCTCTGAATTTCACTCTGAATTTCACGGGCGCGACCAAAATAAGGATCGCACCGATGTTGAAGACGGAACATGAGACGACCGTTTTTTCGGATGAAGGCGACGATACCCTGGGTGGACGCCTTTCCATGGCCCGCGACGCCGCCGGCATCAGCCTCGAATCGCTGGCAAGCCAATTGGGCGTGGGGCAGGAGACGATGATCGCCTGGGAATCGGACCGTTCGGAACCGCAACCATCCATTCTGGTCAAAATGGCCGCCATGTTCGGCGTTTCACCGGCTTGGCTGATGACCGGCTCGGGCGATGGGCCGGGTGAGGACAGTGACGAACGGGCGCTGGAAGCCGTTAGGATCGAACTTTCGCGCCTTCGCTCCGCCCACCAGGAAATCGGCCGTCTGATCGAGACGACAACGCGGCAGATCGAAAGGCTCGACCATCAGATCCGGCTGCGCAATGTCAGCAAGGACGTCGCGCACTAAACCTCGTTGGCGGTTTCGCCGAATACCTGCTCGAAAGCCTCGCGCAGGCGGATATCCACATCCGCCATCATCACCGGCAGGCCGAGATCGACAAGGCTGGTGACGCCATAGGCGGAAATTCCGCAGGGCACGATGCCCGAAAAATGGCCGAGATCGGGATCGACGTTCAGCGACAGGCCGTGAAACGTCACCCATTTGCGCACGCGGATGCCAAGGGCGGCGATCTTGTCTTCGGCCATGGTCCCATCCGGCAGCAACGGTCTTTCCGGACGGCGCACCCACACTCCTACGCGGTCTTCGCGCCGCTCGCCGCGGACATTCATCGAATCGAGGGTCCGGATGATGACTTCTTCCAACGCGGCCACGAAGGCGCGGATATCCTGACGCCGGCGCTTCAGATCCAGCATGACGTAGGCAACGCGCTGGCCGGGGCCGTGATAGGTATATTCACCACCGCGCCCGGTGGCGAAGACCGGGAAACGATCGGGTTCGATGAGATCGGCCGTATTGGCGCTCGTGCCTGCCGTATATAAGGGGGGATGCTCGACCAGCCAGACGAGCTCCGGCGCTTGACCTTCGGCGATCGCGGCCACCTCCGCCTCCATGGTCGCCACTGCCTCATCATAGGGCACGAGACCATCGGCAATGCGCCAACGCACAGGCGGCGAGCCGGCAAGCGGAAACATTTGGTGTTGGAGATCAGTGCGTAGCATCAGCCAGTCCTTTGCGCCTGCTCGGCAGACAGCTCTCTTAGAAATTTGGCGCGCCGACAGGTTATCAACATATGGAGCCATTTGGACAGGAATTCAAACATCTACGAGATCGATGCCGTGAATCCAAAGGCGCGTTCAAGGGAGCTGTGCGCGAATGTTAAAAAATCTGACATATCGCTCTTGTGCCCCCCGAATGCTTTTGCTACATGCAGCCGCGCCGGAGCAATCCGGCCCTACCACGATGCGGTCGTGGCGGAATTGGTAGACGCGCAGCGTTGAGGTCGCTGTGGGGCAACCCGTGGAAGTTCGAGTCTTCTCGACCGCACCAACAACCCGCTTCGGCGGGTTTTTTGTTTTCAAACAAAAACTTAAGTCTTCGCGTGCCCCACGTCAGAACCATCACTTCTGTTCAACGGCATGCATTATTCAGGAATGCTGGAGACGATCGTAACCGGCCGCCCACACCTTGGCGGACAATTACGGGTAATCGAAATCAAATGACACTAAACGTGGAGTGCTATGGCAACCATGCGCCAAGAGCTGTCATCGCCGGATCAATACGTCTCGTCGCCCTCATTCGACATCGTGCAGCAACGCTGGCAGACGGTTCGCTGCAGGTTAGCGTCCAAGGTCGCCCGCGGCGGCGATGATCTCCGCTGCAGTCGGGAAGATAGAGAGGCTGTTCGGTCCGTCCAGCGACTCAATTTGCGCCCAGCCGATGGTGCCGTTCGCATCGACCAGGAAGTGCCCGACGAGTTGGGTAGCGTGGTTCGCGAAGATAGCATTGTCGGCTTCATCAAGCTCGAAGCGGTCCTTGGCGTTGAGTATCGTGTTGGCTTCCATCGGGTGTAGCGGTTCCGGCAACTCGCCCGTGGGGTTGATGCGTGCCGCCTGGAACTGCGCCATCGTTGCGGTGTAGGGCCATTCGGGCTGCTCGCTGCTCCCATCGGGCAGGAACTCGGCATGCGGCACACCGTAGGCCCGATGCGTGTGGCAGTCCGGATCGCATAGTAGCGTTACTGGCGTCGGACGGTGGCGAAAATACAGGCGGGCGCGTTCCGCCGGCGTGTTGATAACGGCCACGGTCTCCACCCCGGCGGCGCGCAGAGTAGGCTGTACGCCGGCAAGCTGTTCTACCTGACGCCGGCAGAACGGGCAGTGCAGCCCGCGAAAAAAGCCGATCAAGAACGGGCGACCGCTCAAGTCGGCGAAAGAGACCGTTCCGTCGAAGTTGGCCGTGGCTAGTGCGAACGCGGGCGCGGTTTCTCCAGGTTGCAGCGGGCGCTTCTGGTCTCCCATGAAATAATTCCTTTCTCGTATCGTCTAAGGTGAAACGAGCGAAATTTAACTATATCACTTGTCGCAAGAAGGCCCACCGCTCGATGTTGAGATCGCCGAAAGTGGCTAGGCACGCTGCTCCCCGCTCCGACCGGTGTCAAAGCTGCCCCCGCATCTTGCCTCTCCGGCTGGTGGAGGCCCAAAAGCCCGCAAGGGGGAACGGATGGAAGGTCGTTCACTTCCGGAATGCGCCATTTGCAGTCATTGCGGCTGTCCTGAGATCGTTCCACGCGCGATGGACTAACGAGACCCTATTTCTGGATTGGTCCGAAGTGCTCGTCGGGGTAGTGGATCGTTTCTTCGCCTGGTCTGCGTGAGCCAACAGCCAGGAAGATGCCCGGCTGGTCGGAGCGGTTCTGGATGTGATGGCCATTGCGCTCGCCTGCGGGAAAAGCGGCGAACATGCCAGCGGTTAGCTCATGAGGACCATTATCATCGAGTAATGTCAGGGTGCCTTCGAGCATGTATATGAATTCGTCCTCAACCGTATGCCAGTGTCGGAGTGACGACCACGCTCCCGGTTCAAGCCGCACGTAGTTGACGCCGAACTGCGTCAGCGAGAGCGATTTGGCCAACCTCAACTCGACCATACCGGCGAAACGCTCCGGCTTGATCTGGCCTTCATAGCTGGTGCTGGGGGTGCGAGGTTGCGGATGCGGCTCTCAGACATGGCCCTGATCTCCGGCGGTGAAATCGTCGCCACTAGCTAGCATGTGCTTTAGATCTAACAAAGGTCCGCTTAGGGCCCACAGCGGTCATTGGTTGCACTGCTACAGAAGACCGGATAGTTCCAAGGTAAGAGTTCATCGACGTTGCTCTGCCTGTGGCCATTGGCGATGGCGGTGGATACTTGGGCGACGGGTGACCGGCCCGGCAGATCGAGGCGCTCATGGAACGCGTGAAGGTGTCGCAACCTTGGGGCTAAAACGCGGGAACACCGTCGTGGGTCACATTGCCCCCGGAAATCCAGCGCTTTCGCGAGTTTTGCTAGTCTTCTCGACCGCACCAACAACCCGCGTCGGCGGGTTTTTTGCTATCTGGTGATCGTAGCTACCATTTCCTTTCAAAGTTGTATCTCAGAGCAAAACGCTTCCTTTGATAGTTATTTCCGTACAGTTGCCGTTCATGTTCTTCCCCATATGGTGTCGTTGATCGCTCGCGACTCGTGCGTCAATTGACAATCGAAGGGGCGGGGATGATTAATAGTTTCGACATTCGTCATAGAGCGGAGGATTTGCCAATGACTAGTCGTGCCATCCTGTTGATGTCTTTTGCGTCTCTTGCAGTTGTGGGCTCGATGGCCCTCTCATCGCCGGCTTCTGCGCTCACCATGAAAGAGTGCAGCACAAAGTATCAGGCGGCCAAGACGGCCGGTACCCTGAACGGCCAGACGTGGAATGATTTCCGCGCTTCGCAGTGCGCTGCCGATGCGAGCGCTACCACCACCGCGCCGACGACGACTGCGCCGGCAAAGACCACTACCAAGACGACGGCGGCTGCCAAGGCCAATACCGATGAACCTGATGCCGCCAACCCGCCGGCCAAGGAACCGCCGAAGGCAACGACCGCCGCACCGGCCGGCGTGACCTTCCCGAAGGCCATCGATTCCAAATATTCGAGCGAAACGCCCGGCAAAGGCCGTTTCCACACTTGTGTCGACGCCTATAACGACAACAAGGCCAAGAACAGCCTCAACGGCCTGAAGTGGATCCAGAAGGGCGGCGGCTATTACAGCCTCTGCAACACCAAACTGAAGGGCTGATCCGCCGCTTCATGCAGACAAACAGACGGGCGCCCCAGAGGCGCCCGCATTTTTATGTGCGGACGCCAGATCAGGCCTTGGCCTTTTCCCATTTCTTCACCAGCCGGTCGCGCTTCAATTTAGATAGACGCTGCAGCCAGAACAAGCCGTCGAGCTGGTCGACCTCGTGCTGGATGCAGACGGCAAGAAAGCCTTCGGCCTCCGCCTCATGCACTTCACCCTCAATGTCTTGGTAGCGGAAGCGGATCGCTTTCGGCCTGACGATCTCGTCCGTGAAACCGGGCATGGAGACGCTCCCCTCCATATGCCGCATCGTTTCCTCGGACGACCAGATGATCTCCGGATTGACATAGGTGCGTACGCCGTCTTCACGGCTGAGTTCGATCACGGTCACGCGCTGAAGTACGCCGATATGGGCGGCAGTGATTCCGACACCGGGAGCGGCGCGCATGGTATCCAAGAGATCGATGGCAAGCCCTCGCAAGCCGTCGTCGAAGGCGGTTACGGGAGTGCATACTCTTTTCAACAGCGGCGCTGGGAAACGGATGATGGGGCGGACTGACACGGCTCTCTCTGCTACTGGGACAACATGTTCGCTGCCTAAGGATAGGGGCAAGACGAGGCTGACGCCACCGTCTTACAGACACGACATAAAATGTCAGCATTTCCGTCTATCCAATTGTTGACAATGATCTTTTTGCCGTCATTCTCCAAGTTGGACTCCCAAATTTCCATGAGCAGACGCAGGAAGCGAGGCGGCAAATGACGACGACCGACGAAGACGAGCGCGTTCGCAAGGCCTCCGCGGAGACCCATCCCGATATCTACGACGAGGACGGCGTCGTCCGCTCCGATTTCCTGACCGAAGTCAGCGACGCGATCGAACGGCGCGATATTCCATTCCTGCAGCAGAATGTCGTCCGGCTGCACGAATCCGAACTCGGCGACCTCCTGGAATCGCTGCCTCCAGATCAACGTTTGGCACTGGTGCAATTGCTCGGCGACGACTTCGACATGACGGCGCTGACGCAGGTGGACGAGGCGATCCGTATGGAGATCGTCGATCAGTTGCCGAATGACCAGATCGCTGCGGCCATTGGCGAGCTCGATTCGGACGACGCCGTCTACATTCTTGAAGACCTCGACCAGGAAGACCGCGACGAGATTCTGTCGCAACTGCCATTCACCGAGCGCGTGCGCCTGCGACGCGCCCTCGATTACCCGGAACGGTCAGCCGGCCGCCGCATGCAGACCGAATTCGTCGCCGTTCCGCCAT
Organism: Rhizobium sp. BK313; assembly: GCF_014193655.1. Lineage (GTDB taxonomy): Bacteria > Pseudomonadota > Alphaproteobacteria > Rhizobiales > Rhizobiaceae > Rhizobium. The sequence goes on from NZ_JACHZQ010000001.1 coordinate 1,369,534, forward strand.
TCTGGACGGTCGGCCAGACGATCGACTACATGCGCGAAGAAGAAGAGCTCCCGGAAGCCTTCACCCAGATCTTCGTCATCGACCCGACCTTCAAGCTGCTCGGCAGCGTCGACCTCGACCGCATCCTGCGCACCAAGCGGCAGACGAAGGTCGAGAGCATCATGCGCGAGACATCGCACCCGATCCCGGCCGTGATGGACCAGGAAGAGGCCGCACAGGTGTTCGAACAATACGACCTGCTGTCCGCCGCCGTCGTCGACGAAAACGAACGGCTCGTCGGCGTGCTCACCATCGATGACGTGGTCGACGTCATCCATGAAGAGGCGGACGAGGACATCAAGCGCCTCGGCGGCGTCGGCGACGAGGAGCTGTCCGACAATGTCACCTCGACAGTGCGCTCACGCTTTGTCTGGTTGGCGATCAATCTGATCACGGCCATCCTGGCCTCTAGCATTATCAACGTCTTCGACGGCGCGATTGAGAAAATGGTTGCGCTTGCCGTACTGATGCCGATCGTCGCTTCGATGGGCGGCAATGCTGGCACGCAGACAATGACGGTCACCGTACGCGCGCTCGCCACCGGAGACCTTGACATCTACAACGCCTTCCGCGTCATCCGCAGGGAAGCGAGCGTCGGCTTCCTCAATGGTATTCTCTTCGCCATCATCATGGGCGCGATCGCCACCGTCTGGTTCCACGATTTCCAGCTCGGCATCGTCATTGCCGCGGCGATGATCATCAATCTCGTCGCGGCCGCCCTTGGCGGCATTCTTCTACCGCTGGTGCTGCACCGATTCGGTGCTGACCCGGCCATCGCCTCGTCGGCGTTCGTCACCACGGTCACGGATTGTACGGGATATTTCTCGTTCCTGGGGCTGGCGACCTGGTGGTTCGCCATTCATTAGGGGTCGCCCGTTCATGTGAACGCACAAAAGCCGCTCTAGCCTTTTGAATTTAGTGCATTCTTGACCAAAATGCGGAAGCTTGTCGCCGCCCCGCAGAAATTGACTATTACGTAAAAGTCAATATGATAGGCGCTGCGAGATAAGGGCGGACTATTGTTGGACAGATATTATAGCATAACGGAGCTGACGCGGGAATTCGGGGTTTCCACACGGACACTGCGTTTCTACGAGGACGAAGGTCTTATCCAACCGGAACGCAGGGGCCGCACGCGTCTGTTCCGACCAGCCGACCGTCGCCTGATCCAGGAAATCCTGCGCGGCCGCCGCATCGGCTTTACCATCGCCGAAATCCGCGAGATCATCCAGGTCTACAAGGAACCGCCGGGCGAGATCGGCCAGTTGAAACTCCTGATGAAGCGCGTCGACGAAAAGCGCGAGGAACTCCGACAGAAGCGCAAGGATATCGAAGACACGCTGACCGAACTCGATAATGTCGAGGAAGCCTGCCTCGGCCGCCTGGCGGAAATCGGCGTGGGTACCTGAGTTTTACCACGAGGTATCGATTTCTTACCTTTCCAGCCATAATTACAGCGCGAATGCTTCGTAGGAGTCCACGCGTTTCGCGGAAATAGTCGGCGTGGCGGAGTTCGGTGGATGGCAGTCAAACTAGGCACAATGTCCGCAGCATTCCTTGCGGCCATCCTTATCAACGTCGGTGGCGCGCGGGCTGCGGATAGCGATAACATCGACGTTCCAGTGCAGTTCGCGCTTCTGATGGATGCCAAAGATCCCATCGTCGGGGACGTCACATGCCACGTGAAGGACTACGTTTGCACTCTTGTCGCCGATAAGGATCCGGAAATCGACGTATCGATGACTTTTTATTCCGACGCGAATGCCAGTTCGCACGATGAAGACATAATCACCATAAGCTGCAGGCACCTTCCATGCTCCTTCCGCAACGGCCTCCAAGCAGCACGTCTGGCGGACGGACATAGATCCGGTAGGGACTACGAATTCGATCTCGTCATCGACTACGGTGATGGAGCAAATTCCCTTGTCTTGCGGCAAGGAACACAAGTCGGCCGATTACTGCTGATCAGATAGTGTAGGCAGGTTCCCGCAAATATACATTTCTACGAGATTTTCAAATCCAGCGCCGCGTACGCCTGCAGTAAAACTCGAATTCGCAGCCGAAGCGGGAGAGCAGATGCATCTCCTCGCAGCGAATGACCAGCAGTGTGGTCAGCGCCGCCGCCACCGCCGCCATGGCGACGAACCAGACATTGCCGATCATCAAACCAAGACCCGCCATCAGCAGCGTATAGCCAAGGTACGTCGGATTGCGGGTAAAGCGGAATGGCCCTTTGGTGACCAGATGCGCCGTGCAACGCTGTGTCAGCACAGTCGTGCGGCTATCAAGCAATGTCTTCACCGCCCAGACGTTCAGCGTGACCGCAACAATGGTCAAAAGAGCGCCGATGGCCCAGGCAATGATGGCCCAAAGATGGGGCAAGTACACAGGATAGTCCTGTTTCAGGTAGAGCGCCGTTATAACTGCAAGACTATAAACTAAAGGCGGCCATGGGAAACTCAGCGACTTGGAACGATAGGCATTCATAGAATAACCCTGTCATTGCGCTTGCTCCGAGCATTGTAATGCGATTCGGTTTATTCGTTCATCGCTATCTGCTTTGATTGCCCCGGATTCGAGGGGTGAAAAGAGGTTTTGCGCCTGCAATTTATCAAGCGTGCACTGGCAGAAGCTCCGGCACATGGATTCGCTGCCGGACCGTATGCACGAGGCTTGGCACTGCCTCATGTAGCTGAGCGTCGGATCGGGTGGCGGTGCCGGCACGACCAGCGAAAGAAGATAGACGAGACCGAAGAGCAGCGGCTGGTGGACGAGGTAGAAGATCAGGCTATGACGGCCGGCGCGGGCAATCAGGTTCCGGCCGGAACCGAGCTTTGCCAATGGCCGAAGCCATCCGAAAGAGGTCGCCAGTTGCGCCATGCCGAGCCCGAACAGGAATGGCGTCAGCCAGGGAAAGACCGGCACGTAGTCGTTCGAACGCGGCAGGTTCTCGGACAAGCCGACCCACCAGAGCCAGGGCGCATCGAAGACGGCGGAATGCAGCGAAAACGGCGCGATGACATTATCGACAACAATGCCGGCCGCCAGCAGAACGGCTATCAGCAGGGTCGCGAAAGCAGGCAGGCGCAGGAAGAGCAGACCGATGATGCTGGCGGCGGCGATGCTGTGCAGGATGCCGAAGAAGATCCACTCGTCGCGCATGCCGATGAAGGTAACGATGGAGATCGCCGCAGCGGCGGCAACGATCATGCCGAGGCGTTTGAAATAGGATCGCCAGCGGATCTCGGGAGTGTTGGCAAGCACGAGGCTAAAGCCGGCGAGAAAAAGGAAGGTGCTGGCAATGGCGCGAGCATAGATTTTCAGCCAGCCCGTCTCGGCCGTACCTGAATCGAGATAGCCGAAGAACTCGAAATCCCAGGTGCAATGATAGCTCGCCATCGCCAGAAGCGCGATGCCGCGGGCCGTGTCCAGGATGCCGATGCGGGGCAATTTCTGCGGCGCATCGGTGCTCTCGGCGATAACGGCCATCGGCAGGTCCTTCCAGGCATGAATTCAGATCGTCTGCACAGGCTCACTGGAGTAGGGGCTCACTGGAGCAGGCGCCGCGATGTCATGGCACATCGATATCCATGATGGCCAGACGGGCATCGGAAAAAAACTGTCGGCGGACCAGAACGATGATGATGAACATCGTCGTGACCATGAATACGTAAGGGCTCAGGAACCAACCGAGATAGCCGATCGAGAGGAAGATGGCCCTTAACCCAGCGTTGAAATTGCGCGCGGCGATAACGTTCATGCGGATGACGCGCTCGGCGGCGCGTTCCGCTCGCAAGGGGTCGAGTTCTGCATCCTCCCGCATTGGCAATGAGCCGAAGAGGATGGTGCAATAGTTGAACAGCCGATAGGCCCAGCCGAATTTGAAGAAGGCGTAACCGAACAGGCAGGCAAGCCCCGCCACCTTGATCTCGAAGGCGGCGCGGCCGCCGTTGAGGATGAAGGGCAAGTCGGAGAAGAAGGCATTGACCTTGTCGGTGGCGCCGAGCAAGGCGAAGCAACTGCCAATGGCGAAGATTGACGTAGAGGCGAAGAAACCGGTGCCGTTCTGCAGACCCGAAAGAATCTGCGTGTCGATCATCTTCAGGTCGCGGCGGAGCGAGTTGTAGATCCATTCACGCCGGCGCTCGTTCATGGCCAGCGTCAGGCTGGTGCGGTTGAAGAATCGGGCGCTGCCGGTGATCCAGTTGAGCGCGACCCAGAGGAGAACGAAGAGGGCGAGGGCGACATAGTCGGCGGTCGTCATGAAGGCAGATTCTCCAAGTCCATCTGCCGCCGACTGTAGCGTACGCCCATTCGGGCGCAATGGCCTTATGTTTGCGCCGCTTCGTGCCTACATGTAATGTCGCAGGCATGAAATCCGATGTCGGTCGATCGCCGTGAAGGGTTGCCTTGATAGCGTAGCCTTGCCGTTGCACGATTTGCCGAGGAGGCACCAAAGGTCCATGTTTCTTTCAGTTTTCGATGTTTTCAAGATCGGCGTGGGGCCTTCCAGTTCACACACGATGGGTCCGATGTCGGCCGCCAATCGTTTCCTGGACCTCGTGCTTTCGAACGAGTGGCCACGGCCGTCATCGAACGTGCATGTCGCTTCGATCAAGGTCAGCCTGCACGGCTCCCTCGCCCATACCGGCATCGGCCACGGCACGGGCAGGGCGGTTGTTCTCGGCTTGATGGGCGAGCGCCCGGACCACGTCGATCCCGACCGGATGGATGCCGTCATCGACGAGGTCGAGCGCAGCGGCCGCATCACGCCGCCGGGCCATCCGGCCTATCAATTCCAGCCGAAGACCGACCTGATCTTCGACAAGAAGGTGCCGCTGCCGGGCCATGCCAACGGTATGAGCTTTTCCGCCTTCGACAAGGACGAACGCCTGCTCGTCAAGCGAATCTACTATTCCGTCGGCGGCGGCTTCGTCGTCACCGACACCGAGCTCGAACAGATGCGCTCCGACAAGAAGAAAGCCGCGTCGGGCGAGCGCATTCCGTTCCCCTTCGCGACCGCCAAGCAGATGCTGGAGATGGCCGAACGCTCCGGCCTCTCGATCGCGCAAATGAAGCGTGCCAATGAAGAGACGCGCATGGGCAGCGAAGAGCTCGACGCCGGGCTCGACCGCATCTGGGCGGCCATGAATAGCTGCATCGACCGCGGCTTGAAGGTCGAAGGCATCATGCCGGGCGGCCTGAAGGTGCGCCGCCGGGCGCGGGCGATCCATGACAAGCTGCAGGAGGAATGGCGCAGCAACCGCATCAATCCGCTGCTCGCCAATGATTGGCTGAGCGTCTACGCAATGGCCGTCAACGAAGAAAATGCCGCGGGTGGGCGCGTTGTCACCGCGCCGACCAATGGCGCTGCCGGTGTCATTCCGGCGACGATCCGTTACTACCAGCATTTCCACGAGGATTGGGACCAGGACGGCATCCGCAACTATCTGCTGACCGCGGCTGCGGTGGGCGGCATCATCAAGCACAATGCCTCGATCTCCGGCGCCGAAGTCGGCTGTCAGGGCGAGGTGGGCTCGGCGGCCGCGATGGCGGCTGCGGGGCTTGCCGCCGTAATGGGTGCGACGCCGGAGCAGATCGAAAACGCCGCCGAGATCGCGCTGGAACACCATCTCGGCATGACCTGCGACCCGGTCGCCGGCCTCGTGCAGGTGCCGTGTATCGAGCGCAATGCGCTCGGCGCCGTCAAGGCGGTGACGGCAGCGTCGCTCGCCATCAAAGGCGATGGTCAGCATTTCGTGCCCCTCGACGCCTGCATCGAAACCATGCGTCAGACCGGCTACGACATGAGCGAGAAATACAAGGAAACCTCTACCGGCGGCCTCGCAGTGAATGTGGTCGAGTGTTGAGTGTGGAAGCTTGATTCTAAAAGCTTGACGCTACCCGCCAAAAGGATTTCAACGGCGTCATGGCTTTGCATCTCATCAAATTGTGCGTGGGCGCTGACTCGCTTGAGGACCTGCGCGAATGGGTTTCCGAACGGGCGATGAGCGCCATCGCTGCCGGTTTGGAGCCGCACACCACCCATACCACCCGGATGGTGCCGAAGCGCATGGAGGAGCTGCTGGACGGCGGCTCGCTCTATTGGGTGATCAAAGGGCAGGTGCAGGCGCGGCAGAAACTGCTCGATATCGAGACCTTCACCGATGTCGACGGCATCCACCGTTGTCGGCTCATCCTCGACCCAAGCGTCGTCGAGACCGCCGGCCAACCGCGCCGGGCCTTCCAAGGCTGGCGATACTTACCGCAAGAGGATGTGCCGCGTGACCTCGACAGCCTTGGCGGCGTCGCCGAACTGCCCGCAGATTTGAGGCGGGAGCTTTCGGAACTCGGATTGTTGTAGGGCGGCCGCCGGGAGCGGTTCAGCTTTTCACGGCGTCTGAGAACCGCTCATCTTTTTGCTTTTTGCAATTCGGACGGAAAAGCGCTTCGCGCTTTCCCTGGCATGGCTTCAGCGCAGCCGCATCAGCACCGGCGCTTGGCCGCTTGGCGCAGTGATGTGCAGGTGGATGTGGGCTTCCGGCTGAGAATATCGCCAGGCGCGGGCACCGTGGCAGAGCAGGATGGCGATAAGGTCTTTCGTCTTGTTGCGCGAACGCGAACGGCTAAGACCGAGATCGGCCAACCGCATCGCTGCCTCATGCAGCGGATGAAGAGCAAAGCTCTTCGGTTTCATCTTTCCCCCGCCATCGAGCGAGAAACCTGGAAAGTTCTCGTTCATCGCCATTTTCACATCCCCGTAACACATTACAAACTCAGGGCCGGCCCCATAAACATCTGTGGCCGGAAAAACCGAATGTTGCCATGCAAAATCCGGTAAATCTCAAGAGGATGCGCCGCGGAAAACCGTGGCCACATCCTTATTCCAAGCTCGCCCAGCACTTCACGCCGGCCTTCTTGAGAGCCTTGCAGGCATTGACCGCCGCATTCTGATCCTCGAAGCCGCCGAAGCGGGCGCGATAGCCGCCGTCAAAGGCAAGCGTGTAAGCTTTGGCCGAGCGCAATGCCTTGCCGCCTTTGCCCTTGGCCGTGTCTAACAGATCGGTGGCGCCGTCCTTGCTGGAAGAAATGCCGATCTGGACGACCCAGCCGGTCGGGCCGCTCTCAACTTTGCTCGCCTTCGCAATCTTCTCAGGCTTTTCGACCTTCTCGGTCTTTTCTGCCTTCTCAATCTTCTGGGTCTTGATGACCTTGGTATCGGACTTGGAAGTCGAGGCCGTCGTGACGGTGTCGACCTCCTCCGTATCGCTATCATCCGCCGGCGCAGACGTCGGCTCGATGGAGGCGACTTCATCGGCTGCGACACGTTGCCTTTGCTTCGTCGAAAGCAGCGGATTGCTCGACTTCGGCGTTATCGCCGCGAAAGCCGCAGCGCTCGACGGCTGCTGGTCGTCGTCGGCCTCGGCGGTCTCGTCATTGCTCATCTTCGCGCTGCCGGCAGCTGCCATACGGGCGCTTGCCGCCTGGATATTGGGTGCTTCCGCCGCTGTCTGGGCGACCACGTTGGAGGCAATGTGCTTCGTGGACGCCTGCGGCAGGTAAGCGGCGATCAGCTTGCGCATCTGGTTGTCGCGGGCGGGCGTCGAGGCGCCGCCGAGCACGACACCGACGATCGACCGACCGTCGACCTTTACCGAAGTCGCGAGATTGTAACCGGCAGCGCGGGTATAACCTGTCTTGATGCCGTCAACACCCCGGACCGAGCCCAGCAGATGGTTGTGACCCGGGATCACCCTGTTGCCGAGACGAAAGCTCGTTTGGGAGAAGAAGCCATAATATTGCGGAAAGTGCTCACGCAGCGCAACGCCCAGACGGGCCTGGTCGCGCGCCGTCGTCATCTGCGCGGTATTCGGAAGGCCGTTCGGATTGCGATAGGTCGTGCGCGTCATGCCGAGAGCGCGCGCTTTGTTGTTCATCATGCGGGCGAAATCGTCTTCCGAGCCGCCGAGCATTTCGCCGAGCGCCATAGCCGCATCATTGGCGGATTTGGTGACGATGCCAAGGATTGCCTCCCGGACGGTAACCGACCGGCCCGTCCCGATGCCGAGCTTCGTCGGGGCCTGTGAGGCAGCGTTCCGCGAAAAGACGACGGGAGTATCGAGTGTGATCCGACCGGCCTCGAGCGCCTCGAACGTCAGATAGAGCGTCATCATCTTGGTAAGCGAAGCGGGATAGTGAAGCGTATCCGCATTTTCGCTGTAGAGAACATTGCCTGTGTTCGCGTCAATAACGATGCCCGCATATTTCGAGCCGCCGGCTGCATTCGATGCATCGACCGTAACCGTCACCGTCGCCGTCGCGATTGCAAAACCAAACAGCACCCTCGCCAGAAATTTACCGGAGTGTGGTGAGGATGCGGAGAAAATTGATCTGGACACTACTTCACTCTCTGCTTGCATTTACGTTCTCGATTATCCGGCCGCCGCCTCCATGAACGCCCGTTGGGTTTCTAGAGTAAGGGCTTAGCGTTACCAATCGGTTTATGATGAACAGTTGGTTTCAAGTTTCCGCGTCATTCTAGTCATCACTTACAGAGATGCTGCCGGCGTCGGGCGTATCGAGGAGGCGGGTCCTGACGAAACTCCGGACAGCAGCATCCATCGTCTGCCAGTCGCCAAGCTGATTACTGGAAAAGCGATAGAGCACACTGAGATCCTTGCCGACCCTGATATCCCTCTGGCAGTCGCCGCTGGTCGCCTGATCCGGCGAGGAGGGCAAAATGCAGCGCACGACATAATCCGGCTCGCCGACGCGCGGCGCGGTGAGAAGCACCTCGCCGCGATAGCCGGCGTCAGCCCGCAGACGATGTGCCGTCAGCCCATGCGGACCGGCGAAGGCTTCACCGTCCATCAGATGCGAATAGATCGGCTCCAGCCGTCCGGACATGTCGCGCGACATAGTGCTCTGGCTGAGTTGGAGGAAGATTAGTGAGGAGGACTGCGAAATATCGTCGAACCGTAAGCGGTCGGCATCGCTATAGCCCTGCATCTGCGGCCAGGTGAGATAGAGATCGACGCGTTCAGCGACGCCGTTTACCCGTTCGCTCGGGAAGCGGATGGTATTGGCGCCAAGACGCAACGTATCCTCGCCGATCGTCACAGTGATCGGCCTCACTTCGGCGGTGTGGCCAGCCAGCGAAATCTTTTCGCCGAGCCAGCGGCCGCCAATGGTGATAGCGACGGTGAGGGCCGCAAGCACGGCAACGCCTGCCGTGAGACGGTAAACGACGCCGCTCGAGATCAGCGGCTGTTCGTCGATCGTGGAGGCAGACGACAGAGGAGGGTTCATGCTCTTGCCTTCGGTTCCATTCCGCCTTGGAAACCATCGTCGATGAGGCATCCGCCGCGGCTCAAGACCCCTGTTGAGTCTCGTTTTGGAATGATTGCCGCCACGATGGTTAACGAGTCGTTAAGAATGCATCGGTGTGCATATTTATTGGCGCATATACCTTTCTGAAAATCGGGGCAGATTTCGGGTCAAGGCGGTTCAGCTTTTCACAGAATCGCATTCTCGCTCCATCTTCTTGTTTTTTTGGCAGTTCCGCACGAAAGCTGCTGCGCAGTTTTCCTGAAATTGCTCTAGGCGAAGTTTGGAAACGAAAAGAGCCGTTCCCGGGACAGCGGGAACGGCTCCGAGGCGCCGGTCAGGACAGAAATGCGGGGACAGACCGGGCCTTTGACCCAGACCGCCGGTGCTAGGTCACCGGCGATCGCGTGGTGGAGAGGTGACTTATTTCAAGCTGCCGACTGCAACAGCGCGGCCATCCTGTATCTTGACCCAGCGGGCCGGATCGTCAGCGGACTGACGCTTTAGGAAAGTGTATTCGGTATCCGACCAGAGCTTCACTTTGTTGCGCATGTTGTCGAGAATGAAGTCGCCGCGATCGGTGCGTACCGTCAACACGGCATGGCCTTCGCCGTTCGGCTGCAGCACGACGGTCATCAGCAGATCGGAGGGAGAAAAGCCGGCGTCGATCAGCTCCTTGCGCTTCAGCAGAGCAAAATCCTCACAGTCGCCAGCAGTGGTCGGGATCGCCCATTTCTCTTCGACACCATAAAGATCCATGTCGGTCATCGGCTTGATCGTCGTATTGACCGTATAGTTGATCTTCAGGATGGTCTTCCAGCGATCTTCGGAGAGAATGGCGGGACCAGCATCGCCACCGGCATAGGCGCATTCCTTGGGATTCTCCTTGCAGAACTCATAATGACCGATCGGCGGAGCCGCATCGCCGGTGAGCGTCATATTGGCCGGCGTCGCATGAGCGAAGCCAAGACAGCCGAAGGTGAAAAGAGCCATTGCGGCATAGCCGCGAATAAGAAATTGAAAGCCCATGTCCGTGTCCCTGTTTTATTGGGATCAGAATGACATGCAGGCTTTTATCCGACGCAAAATTACGCAGTCAAATTAAGGACTTAGTTGATTCAAATGCGGATTGAATTGTCATAAAATAAGAGCAAAACTTGAATCAAACTTTCGAGGAATTCGACTAAAATTTGAATGTTTTTCCACGCGAGTTGCCGCGTTTGACTTCCTCGTATCCCATTGTTTTCAATTGATTTTGTCTTCGACCGCAGAAATAGGTGAGGCACACCGTTTGCCGGTAGCAGCGCCGAAATGGTACGGTCGCTTCGTCTCAGCACGTCGTCGGAACCTCACGGACGCCGGAGATTCCCTCACGCTGTGCCATTTTGGGAAAAGGCGCGCTCAAAAAAAATTTGATTTTTTTTGCGGCCATCAGCCGATAGCGCGAAATTCGTCCGTTGCTTCGACAATGGCTGCCGCCATCTCCAATGTCGCGGGGGAGTGGGCGGAATTGGGAACCACGACCAATCGTGCGGCGGGCCATGCCCGTGACAGCTCCCACGCGGTGACAACAGGCGCCTCGAGATCGAGGCGGCCCTGGATCATGGTGCAGGGGATGCCGGCGAGCCGGCGGATATCGCGCAATATCTGTCCGTCCTCCAGCCAGCCGCGATGGCGGAAGTAATGCGTGATGATGCGCGCTCTTGCGGTGAGATACCGAGGATCGGACCAACGGCCGGGTAAAGTCGCACGTGGATCGACGAGGATCGATGCCGATTCCCATTCATGCCAGTCCCTGGCAGCCTTGAGATGGACGGCCGGATCAGGATTGCAGAGCAGGCGATGATATGCGGCAACCAGATCGCCGTCGCGCTCGCTCTCCGGAACGGCTGCACGGAAGCGCTCCCATTCCTCGGGAAAGAAACGGGCGAGCCCGTTGTAGAGCCAATCGATCTCGGATTGCCGCGTCATGGTGATGCCAACGACAACGAGGGCCGCAACACGGTTCGGATGCGTCTCAGCATAGACCAGTGCAAGAGTGCAGCCCCAGGAATTGCCGTAGACCAGCCAACGTTCGATGCCGAGAAAAAGCCGAAGCTGCTCGATGTCGCCAACCAGGTGCCATGTCGTGTTGGCAGAAAGATCGGCCTCCGGATCGGACGCATGCGGCAGGCTCTCACCGCAGCCGCGTTGGTCGAATTGAATAATGCGATAGTGTTCCGGATCGAAAAAACGGCGAGCGCTTGGGGAACTGCCTGACCCCGGACCGCCATGCAGGACGACGACCGGAACACCGTTCGGATTGCCCGACTGCATCCAACGAATGCTGTGAGCGTCACCAACGTGGAGCATGCCCTGATCATAGGGCTCGATTTCAGGATAAAGCGTCTTCATCGGCCATCACATAGATAGAGTGGCGAAACGCCGCTATTTCCAGAATCGACGTGACAGCAGGATGACAGGATTAGAGGAATTCGCGCAACGTCTCGCGGGATTGCACCGAGAGAAATTCGATCGCGACGCCTTCCATGAAGTGGCGCACGATGCGGCCGCGCATATTGCCGAGGCGCACCGGCGTACCGATCGGCGGGCGGGCTTCGACGTCGACGGCAGCGCCCGAGAGCGACAGATCCATGATGCGGCAGACATAGCGCGTGCCGTCTTCCAGCGTCAATTCACTGAGGGTGCTGCGCGGTGTCAAACGGTCGTGGCGACGATCTTCCGGCAGGCCGAGCTCATGCTTATTGGCGAGCCAGGTGAGCTGGGCAGCGAGCTTCTCGCGCTTGCGGTCGGTCGCATTGATCGACATGCTGAAACCACGGCCGTCGACGGCGACCACATGGCCCTCGACGCGGCCGAGATGATCGATATAGGCCACGACACGCTCATTGACGCGCGGACGGCCCTGGCAAGTAACATACATATCGCCCGGGGACATGTCCGTAACCAGGCATTCGAACTCTTCGTAGTTGGCCAACATCAAGCGGCCCTGCATATTGATCGGAACCCGCTGAAAGGTCCGCTGATCCTTGCGAGGCGCATTCCCTGCCAATTGGTTTGGCCGCGTGGTCTGGGCTGGCTGGAATGAATGCATGAAAGGGCTTCTTGAACCGATTATGTTTCGTGCAATCACTAGCCGAAACTTCTTAAGGTAAGGTTGTCTTTCCTGAGGGATAGCTCAGAGACGGCGGCTGAATCTGTCTCGCGATGGGTCAACCGATCCGGGATCGCGCTCGCCCAACTTCAAATTCAGCATGCGGCGCATCAATTCACCGAGCCCGAGGCCGTCATGATGGGAGATCAAATCGGCGGGTTCCGGATGCGGTGGCAATTCAACGGGCCGGGCCGGGCGCTCGTACAGCAGGCGACTGCGATCGAGCGCCAGGAACTCCAGACGCTCGCCACCGAGCCATGCCGTATGCGCAGTCGGTGTCAGGCAACCGAGCAGACGATCACAGACATCGCCGGATGAGCGCAATGGCATCAGTGCCATTTCGAAGGTCATGTGGCGACCGCTGAGGCTATAGCCGGTCGCATTGATCAGAGCAGGCACCACATGCGCCATCACGCCGGCGGCGATGCGCACGGGATCATCAGGTTGGCTGCCGGCCCACAACGCGGCAAAACTCTCGCCGCGAAGCTCGCGTCCCAGGAAACTGCAGATCGCTGTTCCGGCCAGCCGAAAGCGCGGCGCCTCGTCCGGTACGGCTTCAAGAATAAAGAGCTCAGGCAGAATATGGCGGACCGCTGAAGGCTGTATCAAATTGCGCAACGGCGCATCCGCATTGCCGCGGAGCTGTTCCCAATAGGTAAATATCTCGATGCTGGTTTTCTGCCGCATGACGCGTCCGTGTCCCATTTCAGTTCAAATGCAGGGGCATTCATTGCCCTCGCGTCATACCCTGCTAATTTCGTGCCAACGCCGAGCCGTTAAGGTTAACAGAGGGTTTCATTTGCCTTCCGCAGCCATGGGTGAGAGAAATAACCCATCACTTCACGAGGGTGACCTTCAGCACAGACTGTCTCGGGCGTGGGATATAACCATTGCGGCACATCCCAACGAGGAGCGCCCGAACAAGCCGTCCACCAGGGTTGGACGGCTTTTTTTTTGATTTTCACTGCTGTATGTCTCGATTCCCTTCTCAAGATTTCAGAGCAAGTCATGGATGATGCAGAGCCACCGCGCCAAGAGCCCGAGGAAAATCGGCCGCCGCAGCGCGTTCCGGCTTTCAATCTGCCGCCCGTCATCCTCGCAAGCCTCGGCCTGCTCATCGTCGTCTTCGCAATTCAGAACCTGCCCTGGTGGTCGGACGATACGCTGAACTGGCTATATTTCACCTTCAGCTTCATTCCTGCCCGCTATGCCTTCCCATTGTCGCAGCAGGGGCTGGAATGGCTCTGGACACCAGTTACCTATTCGCTCTTGCATGGCGGCATCGAACATATCGTCTTCAACGGGCTGTGGTTGATGGTCTTTGCCGCACCCGTAGCGCGTCGCATCGGCGCCGCACGCTATGTGATCTTCTGGGTTCTTTCGGCGGCTGCATCCGCATTCCTGCATGCTGCCATCTATTGGGGCGATCAAAGCTTGTTGATCGGCGCCTCAGGCGTCGTTTCAGGGCTGATGGGAGCAGCCTGCCGTTTTGCTTTTCCCGCCATGGACGGCCGCCGTGTCGGCATGCGGCAGGCGCATCTCAATCCACGGCTGTCGATCCCAGCTTCACTGCGCAGCCGCACGGTCGTTGCCTATATCGTGATGTGGATCGTCGGCAATGCGCTTGTTGCTTTCGGCATCACGATAGTCGGCGACAGCGCGCAGCCGGTCGCCTGGGATGCGCATATCGGCGGCTTCCTTTTCGGCTTCCTGTTGTTTTCGCTGTTCGACCGGCAACCTCGCATTGAAGTCGAAAACTCGACCTCATCAGCGGAATGAAGCTGTTGCTTTCTCGTCCTCACTGGCGCACCATTCACGCTTATCGGCCGTGAAGGGATGAGACCGGTATGGTCGATGACGGGAGCAGCGGTCCGAAACCTGGAGGCGGTTTCGGAACAAATCCGAGGCTCATCTGTTCACTGTGCTTTCGAGATGGGAGGATCGAATGTCAGTTTCCGTAAAAGCCATACTTGACGCCAAGGGTCGCAACGTCATTACTGCCGGGGCTAATACGACCCTCGCAGAAGCCGCAAAAATCCTGAGCGAGAAGCGCATCGGCGCCATCGTCGTCGTCGGGATGGCTGGCAAGATTTCCGGCATCTTCACCGAGCGTGATGTCGTCAACGCAGTTGCCAAGCACGGCCAGGACAGCCTCAACCAGCCGATTGCTTCGCTGATGACCTCGAAAGTGCATCGCTGCAAGGAAGACTCCACCACCGACGAACTGATGGAGCTGATGACGCACCGCCGGTTCCGCCATGTCCCGGTCGAAGAAAAAGGCAAGCTCACGGGCATCATCTCGATCGGCGACGTCGTCAAATGGCGCATCCGCGAAATCGAACTCGAAGCCGAACAGATCAAGGCCTATATTGCGGGGTGAGAAGCGGTTCGGCATAGCCGAAGCGATCGAGCCACTGGGTCGCTGCAGCGACGAACGCCCAGAGCCTAGAGCGAAGGGCCGGGTGGCGCAGCATGGCGGACCTATCGTGCTCGCCGGGGCCGAAATCGGCTCCGCATCTTGCCGCCTGTTTCCACACCCGAATGATTCACGCCCTATCGCGCAAAGGCTTCCTGCATGCGCCTGATTTCGGTAAGCCGGGCCGATGTCTCTTCATAGCCGCGCTCGATTGCTTCGCCGGCGCGATGAAATTCCGAGAGACCGACGTCACTGAGGCGCGGGTGCAGCGCAAGGTCCGGCGGATCGCCGGCGAGGCGGGCGCGGGAAATCCGATCCTGGATGATGTTGAAAGCCTGTACCATGACGCCGGTCATGCCGAGCTTGGTATACGGCGCTTCGTCACGGCGTTGCGGTTCACCATTCAGCGGGCCGGCAGTGTGTTTGACGACCGCCGAACGGCCGAAGAGATCGTAATGCAGGTTGACGGCGACCACGAGCGGCTGCTCGTAGGCACGGCAGACGGAAACAGGCACGGGATTGACCAGCGCACCGTCGACCAGCGTGCGGCTATTGGTGCGAACCGGCTCAAAAATGCCGGGCAGGGCGTAGGAAGCCCGCAACGCCGTGATCAGCGAACCGTTCGCGATCCAGACCTCATGGCCGGTATTCAACTCCGAAGCGACGGCGACGAAGGGGCGGTCGAGATCCTCGATGGCGAAGCCTTCAAGGTGTTCCTGCATGCGTTTGGTCAGCCGCATACCGCCAAAAAGGCCACTACCGCCGATCGTGAGGTCGAGGAGGCTGGCAATGCGACGCATGGTTAGCGAGCGGGCAAAAGCCTCCAGTTCGTCGAGTTTGCCGGCGAGATAGCAGCCGCCAACCAGGGCCCCGATGGAGGTGCCGGCGATCATTCCGACCTCGATGCCGGCCTCATTCAGGGCGCGCAGCACACCGATATGCGCCCAGCCGCGGGCAGCACCACCGCCAAGCGCCAGCGCGATCTTTACTTTCTTTGGGGGAGCGGGAGCAGCGGGAGGGCCAGGAATGTTGGGCGAGATGGTCGGACCTGAACTCACAGGAACCTGTGCGGCACTCTGACGATTCAACCCCCAATTCAACATGGCATGCCATCCTCCGAGGCCTATACTCGCCTCTTGCTAAAATACTGTCCCTTTTTCGTTTCCAAATCGTATACTTGGTTATTGCTTGCTCAGCCGGTCGGCGGGTAGTTAGTGCCCATAGATCTCGCCAGGATCGAAATGCAGGTGATCGTCAACGACGTTCAGCACCGGCTTTCCATCCTCCAGCTCGACGGTGCGATAGAAACAGGAACGTCGTCCAGTATGGCACGTTGCGTCGTGACCGGCGACCTCAACTTTCAGCCAGATAGCATCCTGGTCACAATCGGTACGCATCTCCTTCACGGTCTGCAGATTTCCGGAGGTTTCACCCTTTTTCCATATTTTCCCGCGCGAACGGCTGAAGTAGTGCGCCGTTTTTGTCTTTATGGTCAGTGCCAGGGCCTCGGCATTCATATGCGCGACCATCAGCAGTTCACCATCATTAGCGTCGGTAACGATCGCGGTGATCAGGCCGCGATCATCGAAACGGGGAGTGAAATCTCCCGCATCCTCAAGTTCGGATTTGTCTGAGGAAGGCTCGTTGAATACCAGGTTCATTTCCGGCTCTTTCTTTGAAGCCCAGTCAGCGGCTCCGGACCATCGTCATGAAGCGGACTTGCTCGGCCGGATCGGCCTTGAAGGCGCCGGTGAAAGTCGTCGTTAGCGTCGACGAGCCCTGCTTCTGCACACCGCGCATCGCCATGCACATATGCTCGGCTTCGAGCATGACGGCGACGCCGCGCGGGCGCAGCGTTTCGTCGATGGCGTTGGCGATCTGGGCGGTCATGGCCTCCTGCGTCTGCAGGCGGCGACCGAAAATTTCAACGACACGAGCAATCTTCGACAGGCCGAGAACGCGGCCACTCGGCAGATAGGCGACATGCGCCTTGCCAATGATCGGCACCATATGGTGTTCGCAATGCGAGAAAAACGGAATGTCGCGCACGAGGACCATGTCATCGTAACCGGAAACCTCTTCGAAGGTGCGGCCAAGCACATCCTCAGGGTTCATATCGTAGCCGGCGAAGAGCTCGCGGTACGCCTTGACGACGCGTGTCGGCGTATCGAGCAGGCCTTCACGCTGCGGATCGTCGCCTGCCCAACGAAGTAAAACGCGCACGGCGTCTTCGGCTTCCTTTTGCGACGGACGGTCCAATTCCGGATTGGATTCAAGTGCCTGCGGAAAGTTCTTTACAATGGCGTCCATTACCTGTGGTCTCCTGATCCGCACCGCGGACCTTATTTTGTCGGACTCGCCACTGGTATTCCCCGGAACATGGGGAGATGTGTACCTTTGGCGGGCTCCGGGGCGTTCTGGCTGACTGATAAGCCTGCCGTCCTGCACGGTTTCCCATCAAACTTACAGAAGACCATTGCAATTCCGTGGCCTTCGAACGACATACATATAGTATGGCATTGTCCCTGTGAAAGTGTCCTAACGCGACACGCTGTGTTTTTTGTTATGAAACGCAAAACGGGTACATCGGAGCAAAATCGATGATGGACGACATCTACAACAGCAAGATCCTGGAATTCGCCGGCAACATCGAACGCATCGGCAGCCTTTCCGACGCCGATGCAAGCGCTCAGGCCCATTCCAGACTATGCGGCTCCCGCGTCAAGATCTGGCTGAAAATGGACGGCGATGTCGTTACCGATTTTGCCCACGACGTCAAGGCCTGCGCGCTCGGACAGGCCTCTTCCTCCATCATGGCCCGCCATGTGGTCGGCGCCACCGCCGCTGAACTGCGCAAGGCACGCGAAGATATGCTTGCGATGCTGAAGGCGGACGGTGAGGGCCCGGACGGACGCTTCGAGGATATGCGCTATTTGAAGCCGGTTAAGGATTACAAGGCGCGCCATGCCTCCACGATGCTGACGTTCGATGCGGTCGTGGATGCGGTCGGACAGATCGAGATGGCGCGCGAGTCCCACGGGGCCATAACGGCCGAAGCCGTTTAATCGAGGCCGCCAGCGATGTGCCATCTCTGCGCCATGCAAGATGATGAAGATGAAGGGGGAGCGGCAGCGGGCTCCAAAAGGATAAGGCGCGACGAAATACCGCGCCATGGCAACAACAAATCACTCCATTCCCGCAATTATTCCGGCCCCTTCCGCAAGACGCCCGACCGGCTCGTCGGCATGGGCCTCATCCGCTTCTATCAACTGACCCTTTCCGGTTTCATCGGCAATTCCTGCCGCCATCTGCCGACCTGCTCGGAATATGGCTACGAATCGATCGCCCGTCATGGCCTGTGGGCCGGTGGCTGGATGGCGCTGTTCCGTGTGGCGCGATGCGGACCGGGCGGTACGAGCGGGCTCGACCCCGTGCCGGAAGTGCTGGAGAGCCGCTACTCTTGGTGGGCGCCGTGGCGCTATTTCGCCATCGGTCGGAAACCGGCCGGAGTGGCATGAAGACTTACGTCGCGCTCCTTCACAGCATCGTGCTTGGTCCTGGACGCAGGGTGAACATGAGCGATCTGAAGGCGATGACCAAAGAGTTCGGCTTCGCCAACGCCAGAACCCTCGTCGCAACTGGCAATCTGGTTTTCGAAGCAGAGGAACAGCCAATCAGGAAGATCGAAGCGCGCCTTGAGGCCGGATTTGCAAGCGCTTTCGGCAAGTCCGTCGACATTATCGGCCGCGATGCCGAGGCATGGCTGAAACTTGCCGCCGGCAATCCGTTCAAGGACGGGAAGGGTAGCGAGGTAGTCGTCCGCGTCATGCGCGAGCCGCTCGATCCCTCTGTCATCGCTACGCTCGACAAGAATCGCAGCAGCACCGAGCGCATGGCAGTGGTCGATGGCGACCTGTGGATCGATTTCGGCGGCAAGGCGAGCGAGACGCGTCTGCTCTCCGCACTCACCACCAAACGTCTCGGCGTTGGCACGTTGCGCAACTGGAACACGGTGCGCGGATTGGCCGAGATGATTGGGTGTTAAAGTCGCTTCTCCTTTACTAAATCGCCAAATATCGCTATCAGGCGACCGCGTTCAAAAACATTGATTGACCGCTTCTGTTGAAACCACCCGCATTCGTTGGCGGGACTGGACAAGGAGAATTTCGATGTCCCAATCCGTTTCCCTGACATTTCCCGATGGTTCCGTGCGCAGCTACGATGCTGGCGCAACCGGCCGAGATGTCGCTGAATCCATTTCCAAATCGCTTGCCAAGAAGGCCGTCGCCGTTGCAATCGACGGCACCGTGCGCGACCTTTCCGATCCGGTGACCGAAGGCAAGATAGAGATTATCACCCGCAATGACGACCGCGCGCTGGAACTGATCCGGCATGATGCGGCGCACGTCATGGCCGAAGCTGTGCAGGAACTGTGGCCCGGCACACAGGTGACCATCGGCCCGGTCATCGAAAACGGCTTCTATTACGACTTTGCCAAGAACGAGCCCTTCACGCCCGACGACCTGCCGGTCATCGAGAAGAAGATGCGCGAGATCATTCAGCGCAATGCGCCGTTCACCAAGCAGATCTGGTCACGTGAGAAGGCGAAAGAAGTCTTCGCGGCCAAGGGCGAGCGCTACAAGGTCGAACTCGTCGATGCCATTCCGGAAGGGCAGGATCTCAAGATCTATTATCAGGGCGATTGGTTCGACCTTTGCCGTGGGCCGCATATGGCGTCCACCGGCCAGATCGGCTCGGCCTTCAAGCTGATGAAGGTGGCCGGTGCCTATTGGCGCGGCGACAGCAACAATCCGATGCTGACCCGCATCTATGGCACGGCCTTTGCCGAGCAGGCCGATCTCGACAATTACCTGCACATCCTCGCCGAGGCCGAGAAGCGCGATCACCGCCGTCTCGGCCGCGAAATGGATCTCTTCCATTTCCAGGAAGAAGGCCCCGGCGTCGTATTCTGGCATGGCAAGGGCTGGCGGATGTTCCAGACGCTGGTTTCCTATATGCGCCGGCGTCTTGCTGACGATTATCAGGAAGTCAACGCGCCGCAGGTGCTCGACAAGTCGCTTTGGGAGACTTCCGGCCACTGGGGTTGGTATCGTGACAATATGTTCAAGGTCACCGTCGCCGGCGACGACACCGACGACGATCGTGTCTTCGCACTGAAGCCGATGAATTGCCCCGGCCACATTCAGATCTTCAAGCATGGCTTGAAGTCCTACCGCGAACTACCGATCCGTCTTGCTGAATTTGGTAATGTGCATCGTTACGAGCCCTCTGGCGCGTTGCATGGCCTCATGCGCGTGCGCGGCTTCACGCAGGACGATGCGCACATCTTCTGCACCGACGAGCAGATGGCGGCCGAGTGCCTTAAGATCAACGATCTCATCCTGTCGGTCTACAAGGACTTCGGATTCGACGAAATCACCATCAAGCTGTCCACTCGCCCGGACAAACGCGTCGGCTCGGACGAACTCTGGGATCGCGCCGAAAGCGTGATGATGAATGTGCTGGATACGATCAAGCAGCAGTCGAACAACATCAAGACCGGCATTCTGCCGGGCGAGGGCGCATTCTACGGGCCGAAGTTCGAATATACGCTGAAGGATGCCATCGGCCGTGAATGGCAGTGCGGCACGACGCAGGTCGACTTCAACCTGCCGGAACGCTTTGGCGCTTTCTATATCGACCAGCATTCCGAAAAGACGCAGCCGGTGATGATCCACCGCGCCATCTGCGGCTCGATGGAACGCTTCCTCGGTATCCTGATCGAGAATTTTGCCGGCCATATGCCCCTGTGGGTTTCGCCGCTGCAAGTGGTGGTCGCGACCATCACCTCGGAAGCCGACGAATACGGCAGCGAGGTTGCGGAAGCGCTGCGCGACGCCGGGCTCGACGTCGAGACCGATTTCCGCAATGAAAAGATCAACTATAAGATCCGCGAGCATTCGGTGACGAAGGTTCCGGTCATCATCGTCTGCGGCAAGAAGGAAGCCGAGGAGCGTTCCGTCAACATCCGCCGCCTCGGCAGCCAGGCGCAGACGGCAATGTCGCTCGATGAAGCCATTGCATCGCTTGCGCTCGAAGCTACGCCGCCAGACATTCTGCGTAAGCGCGAAGCCAAGCGGGCCAAGGCCGCTTAGTATCGGTGTCGTCTGACAGCGTCTTTAGGGTGCTGTCAGACAACTGACACAGAGCTTTAATATATGTGCTGAATCAAAGTGTTGCTTCGCCGTTGCACGTTTTGTCGGACATGCAACGCTATAAGGTTTAAGGAGCGGGGCAGCCCGTCGCGGATTTGGATTTCAAAGAATTATCCTACGCCAATGAACGGGATACGCGCATCAAGCGCTGGTTCATCCGCTCGATCGAAGGCCTGTCCGGCCGCGATCGTTATGCCCGACTCTACGACATCTGGCGCAGCGACATTGTCGGCAAGAGCGAGCGTATCTTCGGCAAGATGCTCGATCTCATCGATGTGCGCCTGGTTGCCAAGGGCGAATGGCCACCGCGCGAAATTCCGGATGCGCCGATCGTTATCGTCGCCAACCATCCCTTCGGTATCGGCGACGGCATCGCCGTCCTGGCGCTGGCCGAACAACTCGGCCGTCCGTTCAAGGTGCTAATCAACAACGAGCTGCTGAAAGTGCCTGAGATGAACGACTATTCGCTGCCGGTTTCCTTCGAGGAAACCAAGGAGGCGATGGCGATCAACATGAAAACACGCCACGAGGCCGTTCGTCTCCTCAAGGAAGGCACCACGATCATCGTTTTTCCGGCCGGCGGTGTCGCGACGGCCAAGAAGGGATTCGGCCGCGCCGAGGACCTGCCGTGGAAAATCTTTCCGGCAAAACTCATTCAATCGGCGCGGGCCAGCGTCATTCCGATCTATTTCGAAGGGCAGAACGGCCGGCTGTTCCACCTCGCCAGCCGCGTGTCGATGACGCTGCGCATTTCGCTGTTGATCCGCGAATTCCGGCGCCTTTCCGGCAGCACCATCACCGCGCACGTCGGCAGGCTGATGAGCTGGGAGGCGCTCAGCGAGGGGAACGACCGTAAGGATCTACTGTCGAAGCTCTACAGCGCGGTGTTTTCCATGGCGCCACCGAGGCGGGCATTGCGGAAAAAAGTCAGCTAAGCTTGGCGCTGAAAGCGATGAGTCGGCGCCCACGGCAGCCTCAATCCATGCTCTCGCCGTCATCCCCGCCGGCCGGTGCCAATTGCTCGTAAGTCGGCAATGGATGCTTTTGGCTTGAGGCGCCCGGCTGTGTCTGCGGGACCTGGTTTTGCTGCACTTGTGGCGGCGGGATGGGGATCTGCTGCGCCGGCTGCTGATCGTTGGCGTCCTGCGGCTGCTGTTCCTTCATCAGCACTTCGACATCGGTGTTCGTGCCGGCTGCAACGGTGAAGTCGCGTTGGTAAATCTTGTCCTTGTTGCGGGCGACGGCCGTATATTGGCCCTCGGCAAGCACCATAGTCGGGAAGGCACTGAGGCTTTCGCCGACGATATCGCCGGCAGACGTCAGGATCGACCAGGCGGTATCGGCGATCGCCTCGCCGCCGGCGTCCGACACCAGCTTGAAAGTGATCTTCGCCGCTTTGTGCTGGATCGTCGCTTCAGTCACCTTGCCGGCTTCCACCTGGATATCGGCACGGATGACGGCGTTGACGGCACCATATTCGGAGACAACGTGATAGGTGCCGGCGCTAAGGCCTACAAGCGTGTTCGGCTTGACGTCGGACATGACAAGGCCGCGCTCGCCGTCTTCCTTCGCATCGCTGGAATAGATCGAAAAGCTCAACTCGTCCGGCGGGATGCGCACGTCGGACCCGGAAACGGCATTCAGCACCATGCCGCCGGCATCGAGCACCATGGTCTGCTTCTGCAGCACTCCGCTTTCGGGGACAGTAAGCTTTTTGGTGACGCCGGCGCGGCCGAAGGAGACGTTGACGAAATAATCGCCGGGAAGAAGATGGAAGGAAGCCGAACCGCCTTTCGAGCTCGCGACCAGTGGCAGCTTGCCGTCGGCGCCGGCGAAAGGACTGAAGACATACCAGGAAAGGCCCTGCAACTGGGGGCCGCCGTCAGACGCCAGCTTGGCCTCAAGCGAGACGTCGCGCAGCGTTTGAGCAGGAGAACGTTCGCCGCCCGGCGCTATGAAGGCGTTGAGCTTCGGCATCTTGACGCTGCCGTCGAGCTGCTTGAATTCCTGAAAGGCATCTTCCGCCGAGGCAACGGTGCTCAGGCTCGCGAGCATCGCGAAAGCCGTGCCCAATCGGCGAGCGGATGAAATGCCTGACATGAGTTCCCAACCGATTGACTTCCGGTAAAACACAGGCCACTTCAAGACCAATGCGGTGGCAAATTCAAGACCCACTTCCTCCCGCGCATGAAAATGAGAGCAATCATTCCATGAAAACCGATATCAAGCTGGTTGACTATCTGGCGGTGCGCCGATCCATTCCTGCTTTTCAAATGATGGAACCCGGCCCGGACAAGGCCGAAATCGAAGATATCCTGCGGCTCGCTTCGCGCGTCCCGGATCACGGCAAGCTGGCCCCCTGGCGCTTCATCGTATACCGCGGCGAGGAGCGGGCGCGGATCGGCGAAGAGTTGTTGAAGCTGGCATTGGAAGTCAAGCCGGACTTGTCCGAAGAGATGATCCAGGTCGAGCGCACGCGTTTCACCCGCGCGCCGGTTGTCATTGGTGTCGTCAGCAAGGCGGGACCGCATTTCAAGATCCCCGAATGGGAACAGTTGATGTCAGTCGGTGCTCTTTGCCTCAACCTGCTGATCTCGGCAAATGCGCATGGCTGGGTGTCGAACTGGCTGACCGAATGGTTCGCCTATGACGAGCGTGCTTATCCGTTGCTGGGCGTTCAACCAGGCGAAAAGGTCGCCGGTTTCATCCATATCGGCTCTTCCGACTTCCCGTCGACAGAGCGCCCACGCCCGGAACTGACGGAGACCGTGACCTGGGTCGGCGGGAAGGACACGTGATGTTCTACACGACAGACACCAATCAGCATGGTTTGGCCCATGATCCCTTCAAGGCCATCGTCGCGCCACGTCCGATCGGCTGGATCGGCAGCAAGGGCCGCGACGGCTCGCTCAACCTGTCCCCCTATTCCTTCTTCAATGCAGTCAGCGACCGGCCGAAGCTGGTGATGTTCTCTTCTGCCGGCAGAAAGGACAGCGTCCGCAATGTCGAAGAAACCGGTGTCTTCACCGCCAATTTCGTCAGCCGCAATCTCATCGAGAAGATGAATCATTCATCGATCGCCGTGCCCTACGGCATCGACGAGTTCTCGCTGGCCGGACTGACCGCCGAACCCGGTAGACTGGTCGACGCGCCCTATGTAGCCGAAGCTTTTGCCGTACTCGAATGCCGGGTGACAGAGGTCATGCAGCCCAAGGGCCTCAACGGTGAGCCATCGGAAAATATCATGGTCTTCGGCCAGGTCGTCGGCATCCATATCGATGAAGCGATCATTCGGGATGGCCGGCTCGACATGGCGCTCGCGCGGCCCGTCGCGCGCATGGGCTACATGGACTACAGCGAAGGCAGCGACGTCTTCGAACTGCTGCGGCCGAAAGCGCCATGATATCGACGCCGTCTCGTTCGCGCATTAGTGGTTAATAAACAAGGTAAACGGCCCGTAAACCTTTCGTCGTTAACGTATCCGATGTGAGTTTGCGGGTCGGGAATCGTCCCGCCGATATCGGGGCGTTACGTGATCATAGAAGCATTTCTTCGTTGGGCCGAGACCGCCAAGGCAGAGAGCAGGGCGAGGGCGGCCAATGCCCTTGGCCGCGCCTATCTGCAATCGGAAATGCCGCGAGAAGAGCGTGCCGCCGCCGAGATGGCGATGACTTATATGCTTGACGACCCGTCGCCGCGCGTGCGCCTGGCGCTTGCCGAAGCCGTGGCGCGCTCTTCGAATACGCCGCGTAACGTCATACTGCCACTGGCGGAGGATCAGCCAGAGATTGCGGGGCAGGTTATTCTTTTTTCGCCTGTGTTCACCGACGCCGATCTTGTCGATCTTGTACTACGTGGCAGCGACGTGACGCGCGTCCTGATCGCATCGCGCGGACGAGTGTCCCGATCGGTTTCCGCGGCGCTTGCCGAAATCGGCGGTGAGACCGAAATCCTTTGCCTGCTGGAAAACGACGGCGCCTCGTTGTCGCGCACCTCGCTGAAACGGATTGCCGAGCGCCTCGGCGATCACGCTGATATCCGCGGTCTGCTTCTCAACCGCGATGCTTTGCCTTCGGATGTCCGGCACCTGTTGATGCGGCATGTCAGCGAAGCATTGGCAGGCTCAAGTCTGATCCAGGCCACGATTGGTACAGGCAGGTTGCAACACATAAGTCGCGAGGCCAGCGAGGCAGCCACGGTTTCCATAGCCGGGACAGTACAGCACGAGGACATTGCTGATCTAGTCGAGCACCTACGGCAATCCGGCTGGTTGACGCCGGCTTTTCTCATGCATGCGCTTTGTTCCGGCAAGGTGGACTTCTTCGCCGGTGCAATCACCAACCTGTCTGCCTGCGATGAGCGGCGCGTCCGCTCCATCCTTTCCACCGGCCGCGTCTATGCCGTCCGTGCACTGTACGAGTCCGCCGGCCTGTCGCGCGACATCAGCATCGTCTTTGTCGAGGCGACATTGATCTGGCGTGAGGCATCCCGCACCAATGGTGGCACCATGCTGGAAAATGTTTCGGCCCGGCTCATGCGCAAATTCCGTCTTGCCGAACAGTCGCCTGCCGCTGCAATACAATTGCTCGATATGGTGGAGAAGCTCGCCAACGCCGAGCGACGGCAGACGGCGCGGACATTCGCGGCACTGGCGGCTCTTGCGGCGGCGTGATATCGATCCGCTATTGTAGCTTTTTGGGATTTGCCTTGCCGCTGACGATTACCGTTGAATCACCGCGCCAGGATGGTGTTATCCGTCTCCTCGACATGTCGAGTGCCTATGCACAATCGCTTTATCCGCCGGAGAGCAACCACTTGCTCGATCTCAAGTCACTGGAGAGACCTGAAGTAACCTTCTGGGTCGCGCGGCTTGATGGCGATATTGTCGGCTGCTGCGCGCTGGTCGAGGCAGACGATGGCACCGCAGAGATCAAGCGCATGTTTGTCGACCCGCTTGCCAGGGGACGCAACGTCGCACGGATGCTGATGGAAGCACTGGAAAATAAGGCGACGGAAAGAAAGCTGACGGCGCTGCGGCTCGAAACCGGCATATACCAGCCAGAGGCAATCGGCCTCTATCGCAAGTTCGGTTATACCGAGATTGGACCGTTCGGCAGCTACGAGCCTGATCCGCTCAGCCTGTTCATGGAAAAGACGCTTTAGAAGCCGGGTCAGCCGTCCGAACCATCCCTGATACGCAGTTGCAGTTCCGGCTCTTGGGCGTGCTGTTCCTCGGTCAATTCCGCCTCGCGGATCCATTCACGCCAGATGGCGACGATGATGGCCATGAGCACCGGGCCGATGAACAGGCCGAGGAATCCCATGGTCTTGACGCCGCCGACGAGGCCGAAAAAGGTCGGCAGGAAGGGCAGCTTGATCGGGCCGCCAACGAGTTTCGGCCGCAGCGTCTTATCGACGATGAAGAGTTCGACCGTGCCCCAGACGAACAGCCCAACGCCGGCCCAATGCGAGCCGCTGGCGAGCAGATAGATGGAGACGAGCGACATGGAGAGCGGCGCACCGCCAGGCACCAGCGCCATGACCCCGGTCAGGACGCCGAGGGTGACTGCCGATGGCGCGCCCGCGATCCAATAGGCGACGCCAAGCACGACGCCTTCGCCGATGGCGATCAGCGTCATGCCCATGACCGTGGAGCTGATCGTCGCCGGGACTACGCGGGAAATGCGCTCCCAGCGGTTCGGCAGGATACGTTCACCCAAAAGATCGACCTGACGGACGAATTTGGCCCCATCACGGTATATGAAGAACAGGGCGATCAGCATGAACAGCAAGGTCAATACAACATGGAAGGCGCCACCGCCGGCGGCAAGCACCGCCCGGTAGATATTGCCGATGTGAGCGCCGCTGACCAGCTGTGCCAATTCGCCGATGGAACCGGGGCTGCCGACATATTGCGTCCACTGATCGCCAAGCCAGGAGCCGATTATCGGCAGCGCCAGAATCCACTGCGGCGGCGGGGCACCATCTCGGTTGACATGCACAGCCCAGGCAAACCATACGCGCACTTCGCCGACCATATAGATGGCCGAAAGCACGATTGGCAGCACCAGGAAGGTGACAATGAAGGCAATGGCGATGGTGGCCGCAAGCGTCGTATTCCCGTTGGTGCGGCGTACGAGATCGCTATAAAGCGGCCAGGTGGCAAAACCGATCACCGCCGCGGCCAGCACGGGAATGAGAAAACCGTAGAAGAAATAGATGCCGGCAGCGGCAATCAGGATCAGCAGCCAACGTGCCGCCGAAATCGACGGAATAAGAGCCATGCGCGGATGCGCGGTCGGCCCCAGCCACCGCGGCTCCCTCGGCTTATGACGTTCGAATACACCCACCGGACTTGCTTCACTCTTTTTATTAGATCAACCGGTTATGGGCTATGATCTGGGCTGTTTCAAGGGCCACCACCTGAAAGCCTATATAATCCGTTGCCGTGACAGCCAGACGACTACCGATGCGAGAGTAGACGCCCGGTTATTGCGGCCGATGGATCACCTTGAAGGCAAAGAACTGCGTCTTCTGCGTCGGGTTGAAATTGTTGTCGGCAACGAAGATCAGCACATCCGTGCCATCCTTCGCCTTGCCGAAGGAGACACCCTCGATATTGTCGGGTGCAAGGCCGAGCGCGCGCAGATCCATCACCTGGGTCTTGCGCACGGGCACGATGCGCTGGTCGGTCTTGGCCAAGGATGGAATGTTCGAAATATCGGTCGCGCCCTCGAGATCGAACATGTTGATGACGACGGAATTGCCGACATCCTGCGCATAGCCGCGTTCGATCGACAGCACGTGCCGGTCGTCCAGCGCCAGGATTTCCGACATGCCGAAATCACTCCAGCCGCCGGGTTTGGCGGCCGCCTGCGGGATCGGAGAGACCGGATAGACATATTGCGCTTTCTGCTCGCCCGTGGCCGCGTCGTAGCGGATCAGGCGGGCAAGCGCGCCATTGGTCAGCGTCGTCATCGGGCCGTCCTGATAGAGCGCGGATTCCATGCCGACGAGAAGGTCGCCACCCGAGAGGAAGGTCAAGTCCTCAAAAGCAAGGTTGTCGCGGATGCCCGTGCTCTTGTCCGCGGTCGGCGCAAAGCCAGCCGGCAGCGGCAGTTCGCGCACGAAGCTGCCGTCGCGATTGGCGACCCGCACGAAAGGCGGCAACAGCGCTTTGCCGTCGCCTTCGCTGCTCCAGTAGATGCCATCCTTGCCGATGCGGATCGACTCGGAATCAACCGTACGAATAGCGAAAGGCTGGCCGTTCTTATCCTTCAGCGTCACGTGATCGAGAACCGTCACGCCCTTGAGGCCGGCGGCGCTGACATCGATATCGAGATCGTAAAAGCGCGCCGGCGCTTTTTCGGAGCGGTCGTCGCTGATGGAGATGTAGTGGCCGGTCGAAGGATCGAAGTCGATGCCCGAGAGCCCGCCGACTTCAACGCCGTTTTCCATGAAGCCCGTCGGAATGTCGTATTCACCAAGATAGGAGAGGCTGACGCCAGCCTTGCAGTCGCCGAAGGGGCAGGGAACGTCGATCACGCTACCGATATCCGTGGCGCGGGCGGCGACGGAGCCGAGAAGGAAAACAGCGGCGGCGGTCATCAAAGAGGGCTTCAACATGGCGATATCGTCAGATCCGGATTCACGAGTTGGCGGGTGCGCAGAGATGCCGCATCTATGCATCCCCCCGTGACGCTTTCGTTACGGATATCAGCCAATTCAACAAAATTATCGCGATGTCGCTTTTTGCCGCAGCAAAGGACTACCGCTGTCATGAGAAAACTATCAACGTACTGGCCATCGTGCCTGTAACCCATTGATATCCAGGGTCGTAGATACGAAAACGCACCGAGATTTGGCCAATTAAGCCCCCAAAAATGGCCAACGAAATCGGGCAAAAGAAAAGCCGGGTCAAAATACCCGGCTCGAAATTCAGAGGAAGTTTTGGGCGGATAGCACTTAGCGGCGGTAGAAGGGCATTTCCGGAATTATGTGGCAAATGCCACCACACTGATCCATTGAAGGTGGGCCATCGCGGAAACCATCGACGGTTCGAGCTTGGGCAGCATCAGCTCCAAAGAGGAGTTGGATTGTGTTTCGGCAAAGACTTAGAAGCGTTGGTCGCAGTCGCCAGCAAATACCGCTCGAAAACGAGATGCCGGGACAGATATGGAAGAACGCCTTCCCGGCATCTCGTTTTAAACACATATGTCAGCGCCCTGAGTTCGGAGCACCTATTTTTTTTCACTAGCCGTGAACGCTGGCGGCAAGCCAGCGTCGTCGAGTCTCCTTTTCATTGTCCATTGACGAACGCGATGCTTCCCAGCAGCCGATTTCTCGACGATCTGCGGCTCGATTTCCCTCTGAGGGTGCCCTTGTGAGGAGCTTCCCCGAATGAAGGCCTCGATCCGCCCATCCTCAATGAGCGCGTGCGTTCCGCCCCCGGATACCCGCGACATCTGCACGAGTTCGTGAACTCCCACGCAGCCGCGATGTTCGCGCGAGCAGAGGCCGCATTTCGTTCGGATCGACTCGGAGTGCTGAAATGGAACTGACCCGAAAATCGGTTCCACATTTAGGTAAGTAGCTGGGCCACTGAGCGGCCTTTTCTTTTGGGGCGCCGCCAACCCGCGGACGATCAAACTCGCGAAGTTTGCCGGGGCGGCCCCAGACCTAAAGCGAACTCGGCGGGCGCCGCTCTAAAGCATGTCGTATTTACCGCCACTTCGGTCGATGTTCTACGTTGTATCTTAGTTCAGCGGCCGTCGCGAACGGCCCAAAGAGTTGAAGAAGGCGCACTTCGTTGTCGCTGCTTAGCTGGTTCCGCTCGCAGAAATCCTTGACGGCCCAAACACTGGCCGAGACGTCGCGAGTTACCTCTTGTGGCTGGATGCGCTGCATTCAATTCCTCCCGTTGAACGCGGCGAACATACACAAGGCTATTTTAGAAGCAATTAAAATAAGACATGTCGAATGGAAAATGTCCGGTAACGGACATTCTCATTACCTCGCGTGCGCCTAGGCCGCTAAGTCTCAGAGCCTCATCAATCTCATTGTCCAATTCATCTCAGGCATCCTCCTGCGCGAACATCGGTCTTCCGGACTAAAAGGAAAAGTCGATCCTTTCCATTGACCAAGGATGCTTGCTCTTCGATGGGCAACTGAAAGACGCTAACGAGATTGCCCGCGACTTCACGGCTTTGATCGACCAGGTCCCATTTCTTTTCCTCGTTCAAAGTATAGAGGCAATCGCGGTTTGCGTTTGCCACCATAGGGCCTCCTGGAAATTCCTTGGGCGGGTTCTCGCACGAACGAGACGACGTCCGCGTCCGCCCGCAAATTGTCGGTGCCGCGCAGCCACTGGGAATGACAAGTCCGTCTAAGTCGTTTGCACAGATGTCCTTTGCGACGGGGCGGTCACCAGCGGTCGGCCGGCATGACGCCGATTGCGCGTCATCGTCGAAGGCGAAGTGCTTCAACGACGAGCGAGAAGGCAGGTGATGGGTGCAGTCGGTTCGGATAGTAGAGATGATAGCCGCCAAACGGCGGTGGTCGGGAAAGGGCATCGCCAACGCGGATCCAAAGGCTTATGTCCGATATGATCAAATGCTGGCCCTCCCAGCGGCCCTCATCTCACATGTGCGTTACTTTACTCTGTTCTCGATGCTGCGGCGGGCTGCATATGCAACATCAACGGTTTTTCGGTCATACATCGGTTACCTGCTGGGAAAAGCGAACGAGATCCTCGCCGCTCACGGGATCGATGTCCACATCGAACGTCCGCGTGATTGCTGCGACAGTCGCTGCGAAGCCCTGAACACCGACGATCTCCACGAGCTCAGCCTCAGAGAAATGCCGCTTTGCTTCGGCGAGCGCAGCGTCGTTCGGGTAGGAACGGTCAATCAGACTGGCCACAAAGCGCACAAGCGCTTTTTGACGATCGGTGAAGACCTCGTCATCAAATCGACCGTCGCGAAGGGCGTCGCGATGCGCCTCTGAAACCCCGAGGATCTCGGATATCCCCTCATGCTGTGCCACGACATACGCGGCGTCGAGCATATAGCCCGCCTGGAGGATGACGAGCTCACGGTCCCGCGCATCCAGCGAGAGCACGCTCATCTGCGCGCCGGCGAGGCGAACGAACACTTGCGCCCAGTCAGGCGAGTGAAAAAGAACCCGAAGGAGATTGGCCGTTTGAGAAGATCCGAGACGCTTTTGATAGATGTTGTCAGAGACATAGCTGATAGAAGCCATTATAGGTATTCCTCGCTCGATTTTATTTTAAAGTGCTAATTGACTGATTCTGCTCGGGGGAAATGTCAGAGCGGTGTGAGATCTCTGACCAGATGTCGATGATTTCTCGGGCCAGAGCATTGATGTTGTCGGTCCGGATCGCAAAGCTTCCGCTTGGTACGATCGCTCGGTTGCTCTCTCGTTTCATCTGCGCTTGAAAAGGTTTCAAACGCAATTCGCGTTCGGAGGGTTGTGATTGATGGTCAGCCGCGTCCCCCCGAGCATCCGCTCCTATCGTCCTTGAGGTCATGGCCCGGAGGCCCGGACCCCTCCTGGGATCTTCGATAATGGCTATCAATGGTCGCATCCAACGAGAGGGCGAGGTCGTCCATCTCGTTGCCCAGCAGCTATTCGATCTTTCCGCAGATCTGTGCGGGCTTGCCGACCGCGACCAGTCCTTTGCGCTGCCCTTCAGCCGTGCCGACCACTTCACCCATGGAGGTGGCCCCGATCCGAGGGGAACCCAAAGCGCGCCATGAAGCCAAAGGACATCTATATTCCGGATCTTCACATCGACACGCTGAAGGTGAAGAGCCGGAATTTTCACTAAGTCATGGCCGCAGTTGGGCGAGAGGCGGTCGACTTCTGGTATAACACTTCTCAATTGCAAGGCGTCGAAATCAGCACAAACGAGGTCAAAGCCATGCACAAGTTCACACGCTGGAGCGAACTCAAAACTGGATAAAACTTGAGGCAAGGTCATGGCGCTTGCGTGCTGAATGGGAAGACGAGGGCGCATGTAGATGGTCAGTCGGCGATCTTGGTGCCGAGCTCCGTCTGCCAGGATCCGGTTGGGTGGATCCCTTATCTATTTGACAATTTCGCGGACTTAGATGGCAACTGCCACCAATGCTGGATTCCGATCGACGCCTGCCAGTTACCCTGGTATCATCTGCACCATGTTCAGGATCATCCGAATACGAACACGCTGAGCCTCCGATCGCCGATATCGGCGACGCCTTTCGCGTTGCGCATCTTCCGGGGAACCGAACATGTCTTCCGCCATTCCGTTGCAGTTGTCCGTCTTTTCCGCTCAGGAAGCAGTCCGGAGGTTGGAAATATCACAGCAGCCGGATCTTTTCTCTGTCCCCCTTCGGCTCCGCCACGCTTGAAGACCTCCGTAGCCTAGATGAAGAGACCGCCTACCGGGTCTTCTGTCTAATCCGCTGGCCCGACACCGAAGGACGTCCGATCTGCGTCCGCTGCACGCACACGAACTGCTGGGAAATCCGGCGCCGGTGCTTCAAGTGCCGGGCTTGCCGCCGGGAGTTCACAGTCACGACGGGAACGGTCTTTGCATTCCGCAAGTTGACATTCCAGGACATTCTGGTGGCAATGTGGTTCTCGGCGAATTCGGCCAAAGGCAAAAACGCACTTCAGCTTTCCCGCGAACTCGGCTGCCAATACAAGACGGCTTGGGCGCTGATGAAGAAGATGCCGTAGGATGAACCCTACAGGCGCCATGTAAACACGGAGGTCGCCGCAATGGACAAACGTGTCTTCAGGTATGTCCGGCTGGCCGGAGCTGTGTCGAAGGAGAGCTTCGCCGAAGACTTAGGTCGCATGCTGGCCGATTTCGCAGGTGGCAGTCTAGGCGTTCGGCAGGCGAGGGACGGTTTTGCCGCCGTCCTCCGACTCGCCCGCGAAGGCAGACCGCAGATCATAGGCAGCGCCGAAGATGGTGTGATTGTCATCTCCGTCAGGGATCTGGCTGAGTTGCTGGAGGTCGCGAGAGAACCGACGCTCGGCGAGACCCTCGTGAGCGCGGGATTCAAGCCATACCGTAGTCGTATCAATGTTGAGGAACGCCGAAACAACGAGCGATTGAAGCGTCGAGAGTAGGTAGTACGATCTGAGGAGGATCGATGTCGCTCGTGCAGATGCGCGTTTGAAGTCATGTTGGCACGGGCGTCCTGTTTTCCTATGGATCGTCTCGCCGGTCTTCTGGTTGCGCCGCTGGTCTACGGCTGCATGGCGGGAGACCGTCAGGTTGTCGTTGATGTAGGGGCGGCGTAACGACTCATCACGAAGTACCGATTGGCTGACAGATGGCACGCTTGGATCTCCTTATCTGCCGACTCTGTTGGCGAATACCGAGCTCACGTGATCAGAAATCTTCTCATGTCTCTGATCGGCCGCAGCGCAGGCGTCACAACAGTACCGAAACCGTCGAGGCGCACTTTCCTTGCTGAAGGCCCAGTTGAGGATCCTTATGCCAAGGCTCTGGCGCGAGGCCACCTTCGGCCCTTCGAAGTATTCCACGATCCCCTTCCGGAAGCAGGCCTTCGAATCGAGCAGCTTGGTCAGATCCTCGATCTGCGAGAACCGCTGCCTCAGCATGGAGCGCGCCGCGAATTCGTCTAGGCGGGAGCTATTGGCCGTCTTTTCTGCCATGAAGCGTAAGAGACCGACATCCCGTCCAGTGCCGCGCGCCCCCTCTGTGAACGCCACCGCGACCGATTGTTTCCCATCACGTCCGGCCCGGCCGAACTCCTGCAGGTAATCTTCGACAGAAGCGGGCTGCTGCCAGTGGACCACCAGACGGACATCGGGAACATCCAGTCCCATTCCGAAAGCATTCGTGCAGATGATGTGGTTCACGACCGGACGGCCTTCGGCGCGGCGACTGGGTGAAGATCAAATGCATCCAGAGCGACAGCTTTTTCATCGTCGGATACGAGCCGTCGACGGCAGCTCTGGGAGGCATAGGCCGGCTGCTGCTGGCTGCGCGCAAGGGCAACGACCTCGTCTATGTCGGCGGCGTAGGGACCGGGTTTAAGCTGCGCGAGACGATAAAGCTGCGCAAGGATCTCGACACCCTCAAGACGGCAAAATCTCCAGTCGCGGCCAAGCGCAAGGGCGCCAATTGGGTCCAGCCGACGCTTATTGCCGAGATCGAATATCGCGCATGGACCGATGACGGAAAGCTGCGGCATGCCTCTTACAAGGGTTTGCGTGAGGGACAGGACAACGCCGACGTCTATATGATTTCAGATCGATGAAGCGAACAGTCGGTCCTATTCCTGTACGCAGCCACCTAGTTAAATGTGGAACCGTCGAAGCTTGAAGATCTGTATCGTCGATGACTGCTTTCGGGCCATTGCGGTCATCAAGAAGGTGGCCAAGACCCGACTGGAACCAACCAGACTAACCTGTGCCATGGCAGAGAAGCAGGAATTTGGATCGTGAAGTCTCGCGACGGATCACGGACCAGTTTTAGCTTTCGCATAACACTTTGGGAGCGCAGATTGTCACCACTCGTGTATGAGACGATCTCGTATAGCCCAACATCATGGATTGCATGAGAAAGGGCTGCTTTGGCACTCTCGAACGCGTAGCCATTTCCCCACGCCCCTCGAAGAAAACGCCATCCTACTTCATAATGCGGACCCAGCGGATGTTCTGGGGCCATCCGTGGCATTACCCCAGAGTATCCTACGAAATTGCCATTCAGGTCTTCGACAGCCCATCGCGCTAAACCATGTTTGGTCTGTGCGGCTAGGTAGCGATCAAACTTGGCGTCGCTCTCAATATTATCAATCGGCCCGCCAAGGTCCGCCATGACTTCTGGGTCGACGTGCATCTGCGCAAACGGCGACCTGTGGCGGTCGGCCAAGTGGTGCAATATCAGGCGCGTAGTCTCAATCATTTCGGCTCTCTGGTTCGTCCATCGCACCTTCCTCAAGATCATCACACCGTTGCGACGGTGGCAATGACCACTCAGGGCGCGAAGCCGTTATTGCTTCGCCGGAGATAACCGCGGGATGTTCACGCCCATCACGAACTCCCGATGGCAAACAGTTGGAACTATGTGGAAACATTCATGGCTAACCGGCGCGGTATTCCATTGAAACAGTTATCTTTTTTGACGCCCTCCGGGCCTACCAATCCGTCCATAGACGTCCCATACTGTCAAGTTCGGCGACACGGTGGGCATCCCCAATGAACTAATGGGAAGCTGATCAGCTAGTGCTTAATCTCCGCGCGGTAACGGACGAACTCGCTGCGGCGCTTTCAATGTTATGCGACCGCCGTAAATTCACGGGAAGGGACCAAGGCCATTCTCGAACTGGCGCAGCCTGTAAGGGTTTGGCACGGCTGTTGGTCATCTGCTCTTGCCACGGTAGGCATTAAAACCCGTGGTTTACCTTTGCTGCATATAACTTGCGTAGCAGTGGATAATAAGCCGGAAGCTATATAGCGCGGGTGATGCAGACCTCATAGCTTGTGTCGGCATCCAAACATCTTTGATGTCCTAGGCACCGAAAGGCCGCGCACATGGAATACCGCGAAAACAAAGTTGAGTTTAAGTTTGGTGGCGGATACCGCTTGGTTAGCGGCGTTTTTGAAATAGAAGATTTTTCTATTTCAGAAGGCGAAGATCCTAAAAATAAAAATAAGATTGGCGGGCGTTTAGAATGCAATAGCGACGGGATATTCAATTTCTCCGTCGGTCGGCACGGATCTGCTAAGGTTGCGAAGTGGTTCAATGAAAAAGTTGCTGCAGGGAAGACAACGTTCAATCATACAGCCGGCGAGCTGAACTTTGCTTTTCTTGGCAAGCTCACATTGATAATCAAGAAAAACGAGACGGAGCTAACTTGCACATTTTACAACGTCGCTCTTGCCCAAGGCCACACCGGAACCGACAGGAATAATTGGTGGTTCGGTGGATTGCACTGCCTGAATATGGCAACGAACAAGGTGAGTTGCATTGGTATTCTCGCTGGCCACGAGCAAGACAATGTCGTTGATTTTACGTGTCACAGAGGAGGGAATGCGGTCAACGAGATAACAATTGAATCGGTGAAAACCTTTAGGGTAGCTGGCACCAACTGGATGAAGCACCTGAGAACGCCGGTTACGATCAATAATCTTGTCTTGCCGGGTAGCCACGACGCCGGCATGTCGGAGACGCATCACGCCAATCCAGCCGGATTGGGTGACACCTTGTCAAAGACCCAGGAACTGTCGATCGGTTTGCAGTTGGAATGTGGCTCTCGCTACTTCGACATCCGTGTGGATTACGATCACGATGAACTGGTAACATGCCACCGCACAAATGCGATGGGAGCAAACGGCCAGACGTTCAAAAGTGTCCTCGACCAGACAAAGAGCTTTCTAGAGGCATATCCCTCTGAGTTTGCCATTCTAAAGTTCTCGCATATTCGCCAGTATGGCGACCATCATGCGAGTGACACGGAAGCCAAAATCGACGCGATGCTCAATGACTATCAGAGCTTCCTCTTCACATCAGTGGACGCGGCAGTTGACCTTGGGTTTGTAGATATTGATCGCGTCAGGGGGAAGATGATCATTGTCTGCGATTATGACCTCTTCATCAATCCTTCCAAGGGACGGTTCCGTTATAGCGACAGTGGCGCTGGCGTACAAAGTCCGAACCTTACCGTTTTTGATAAATACTCGTCGACCAATAGTTATGAGACGATGAGAAACGACCAATTTGATAAATGGAATGATAATGCAGGGCTGGGCAGGCAGACGTTGTTTCTCCTTTCCTGGACGCTGACGCCGACGATATTAATCGACCCCAGCGTTTGGGAGGTTGCAAAGACTGCGAACGAGAAGCTTCCGTCGGCGCTGTACAATAGGATCATCGATCAGCGTAAGCCCAAACCGAACATCGTTTACATCGACTACATGAATGAAGATTTGGCACTCGAAATTATCAAGTATAACCAATTCAAGAGTGCGTAAGCGGTAAACAGATCAAGAATATTATTATCAGAGAAAGGGTCGCTTCGGCGACCCTTTTTTATGCCAAGGAAACCTCAACACGACCCAAGTTACCGAACCGCGGTGGCTCGCCCCCGCACGCAAATACATCGGCCTTGACGAGGTCGTGAGGTAGGGATCGAGCGCGCCTAGAAAGTATGGCACTCGTCTTTTCGAGGTGAGCGTCCGGCTAGCGGATTTTGCTGATCAGGCAAATCGGGCGATGTTCTGGCATTAGAACCAGCATTAGTGCTGACATCAATACCAGATCGAAGAGGTTGCATGGCTCGAATGGAGATCATTTCTGGCGTTGAGCGTAGGCGGCGCTGGTCGGACGAGGCGAAGCTGGGGATATTGTCGGAAGCCGAAAAAGATTACCCGGTAGACAGACTTGAAGACCTGCTGCCGTGGAATATGCCGCCAGCCGCCTCGATGCTGCAAGAGGCCGAATGGTGGCTCGTTCGATGCACATCTACACAATCAAAAACGTCGCTGTTATGATCGGCAAAAACCTCGAACTGCTCAGAATGCAACATCGACTACGGCGAAATGGTGTACGTCCACGATGAGACCGAGGACGGTACAACCGGCTTCACTGATCGGGGCATCGAATGTCACGCGCCTTACTAGGGATCCTCACATGGACAAGGCGACGACCATCATTGGAATAGACTGCAGCCCACGCGCGTCCAGTAACTCAGGGCGGATGCTCGGCGAGGTTCTTCGCTCGCTCGAGAGAGATCGGCGGGTGAAGGTCGTAGAACAGGTGCGTCTGGCCGATGAGCGTATCGACTGTCTCGGGTGCGAGCAGTGTTATCAAACGTTTGGATACCACGGCGACGGGATCGATCGTGTTCTGTCACTCATGAAAGAGTCGGACGTGATTCTGATGGCTACTCCCACCTGCTTCGGAATGCCGCCGGCCCTGGGCGTCGTCTTGCTCGACAGATCGGATCCCCTGTGGCGCGACGGACAACAGCTCAAAGGAAAACTCGGAGCGGTCATCGTCAACGGCGCCACCGATCCCGCGGACGATCCGAGTGTGCGCCAATGCGCGGACAACATGATCAACGTTTTCGAACAGCACGAGATGCCCTGCGTCCAGCCGGTCCATCTGGGGGGAACGCTCGCGTATCCCGAGCAACGGTTTCCGGACCCGCTCCCCGCTGGGACGACAGGCGTTCTCGAGCGATTGGCTGACGAGATCCGGCAGTGGGTCGGGAGCAGGTGATACCGGCACATCTCTTGCCTCCTCGCGTGGTGATGGTCTCCCCCTGAAAAGTGGTCCTCCCTGATGTATGGCTTTCGAGCCGATGGAGGACTTAAGAATACCGAGAAAGAGACACAACGCGGAAGAGATCGTCACGAAGCTTCGGCAGGTTGATGTGCTGAGTGGGCAGGGCAAATCGGTCGCCGAGGCGGTGCAGTCGATAGGTGTGACGGAAGTAACGTACTACCGTTGGCGGTCGGAATACGGCGGCCTGAAGGGCGACCAGGTCAAGCGGCTGAAGGAGCTCGAGACCGAGAACTCGCGTCTTCGGCGTGCCGTCTCCGACCTGACGCTGGACAAGATGATCCTGGCGGAAGCTGCGCGGGGAAACTTCTAAGCCCCGCACGCCGCCGCGCCTGCGTTGATCGTGTTGTGGCTGAACTTAGCGTTTCCGAACGACGGGCGTGCCGGGTTCTGGGTCAACATCGATCGACGTAGCGCAAGGTTCCGACGACACCGGACGATGAAGCAGCGTTGACCGCAGAAATCCGCGCGCTTGCCCTCCAATACGGCCGCTACGGCTATCGTCGAGGAGCTGCTGGCTGATTTCAGAACGTGGAGCGGAGGAATCCGAAAGTTTTTGGCCGATGAAATAAGCGACCCTGAAAGGATCGAGCGCATAATGGCAGATGAGCCGGAGCGTTAATCGCTAACTCCAACCCCACGCCTCGACCTTAGCTGAAAATGCGTTCACCGGACGCTCACAGTCGATCAATCTGTCGTCCACAATGGTGTCCGGCTGTTCTCCAAGGAAGAGGCGATCATCAACAGTGCAAAGAATAGCTGGGCCGCGACACCGACAGACATGATTGTCGTCATGGGCTCGATACGCGGTTCTGCATCGCTTCTTCGCGTCCTCCTTGCCGGAGCAAGAAGCACCATAGCTGGAAGGATAGCCGGTGCCTTACGCCATCTTGGAAGGAGCCGCGATGCCGATAACATCCTGTCATCGATGAGCGCAGCGGGATATGCCGTAGATGAAGAAGACCCATTCGATGACACCGGTCACACTCTACTTGATGAGCGAAGAGCAGCGGCACCTGCGGCCATGGATCGCCGGGGAGTCCGGATGCAAGGGATCGTGCGCGGCCGCCGCAGCCAAGGGACATCTTCGTTCCGGATATTCACGTCCATACCTTGAAGGTGAAGAGCCGCAACTTCCAATGATCTGGTCCGCAATCACCCTTTGCGGACAAGCGCGGAGAAAGCCTGTCTCTCAAATACGGTCGGGCTTGCTCCGCCTCAGCCGCGATCCCATCTCACTGGCTATCTCCGCGGCGGCCTCGTCGGGGATAGCAAAAACCGAACTGACGTTGATCTCGCAGAGCACGTAGGTATCGTTGCCGGAAGCGTCAGGTGGTCCGTAAAGGAAGTCGGCATCCCAGATGATCGGCAACGACCTCGCATCAATGCCAAGTGTCGACATCATTTCCGGCGTCCACTCCTCTTCCATCCTTGTTCTCAAGGTTTGGAACGGTTCCGCGGATGCGGGATGCATGATCCTCGGACCGGGCTCCGACAATTCTGTGCAACCTGCCGACGGCGTTACCAGCGCCTTGATCAACTGGTGGCCAAAGCCCACCACTCTTTCTCCGGACATGTAGCAGCGGATCATTCCATCAAGTAGACGGAATTGGTATGGCTGATCCACGATACAACCATTTTCCGCGAAATAGCTCTCGCAACGGGCGATGAAGTCAGCCAGGTCTAACATTTCAGGGACGCTGCCTCGGCGTGCTTCCAGCACCTGGACGAAGGTTGGACCGCCTGGCGGTGTTTCCGCGAGTTCGACCTTCCATATACCTTGGCCAGCGTTGCCCCGGTTCCGCTTCAACACGCGCGGCCCTTCGGCTCGAAGCCTCGGTAGGAACGCCTCGCGGAACTCTGCAGCAGTGCGATAGAGATGGGTGTCGACGCCCCAGCCGATATGCCTGGTCTCGTAGAGCACCTCCTTGACACCCATCTTGAGGATCACGTCCGGATGCGCGCTCACAAGACGGCCTGCTTTCGCCACCTTTCGCAGAAGGGGATCGAGAACCGCCCGCGTCTTTCCGTTATCCAGCGGATTCACCCAGACAAGCACGGCGTCGACGTCAAGGAGCTGATCGAGAACTTCGTCTGCGAACTCCTCGTCGAATACGGCTGGCTCCGGATTAAGCCCCGCCACCGCAAGTTCTTCGAAGATTCGGTGAAAGCGGTTGTTTTGCGGCGTCGCGGCACGCCGAGCCTCGCGGTCGCCGCGCCAGACGATCGCTATCCGTGGAGATGAGCTGATCATTGATAAACTCCAAAAGTCAGACCATACGCCATCCCGACAAGCGCGCTTGCTGCCAGCACAGTCAAAAGGCCAATTTTGAAACGGAAGACAGCAACGACCGCGCAGACCGTCAAAACGAGGGACGGGATGTTGACCGACGACAACACCGGCACGTCGAGCGTCATGCCGAAGCCGCTCACTTTCCGGACCTCGGAGAACAGGACGTGCAGGGCGAACCATACGGCGAGATTGAGGATGATGCCCACTACTGCGGCAGTGATCGC
This sequence comes from Rhizobium sp. BK313, assembly GCF_014193655.1. GTDB lineage: Bacteria > Pseudomonadota > Alphaproteobacteria > Rhizobiales > Rhizobiaceae > Rhizobium. The sequence goes on from NZ_JACHZQ010000001.1 coordinate 1,410,531, forward strand.
CGCGAGCGCCGCCGAAAGTGCCTTGTTGCGGCGCAGTGTCTCCATGAATGGTGCGCCAAGCAGGATCCACAGGAAGCAGGGGACGAAGGTGACCCAGGTCGTCAACAGTCCGCCCAGGGTACCGGCAAGCAATGGAGGCAGTCCGCCGGGTGCGCGGTAGGCACCCATGAATCCGACGAACTGCGTCACCATGATCAGAGGGCCGGGCGTCGTTTCCGCGAGGCCCAAGCCGTCTAACATCTCGCCGGGCTTCAACCATCGATAGTGCTTGACCGCCTCTTGAGCGACATACGACAACACTGCATACGCGCCGCCGAAGGTCACCATCGCCATCTTCGAGAAGAATATGGCGATGTCCGAGAAGACGTTGTGCTGCCCGAGGAAGGCGAACAGCAGAATGATCGGGCCGAACCAGGCGATCGCGCCGACGACCCCGACCTTTAGCAGCCAGGCCGCGTTCGGACGCGCGTGGGCGGGCACGCCCTCGCCGAGAAGGCTGTCGGCGTCGGCGACCTGCCTGCCGCCGATCTTCCCATGGCCACTCCCTGTCGAGAACGCCGCCCATTCCGCTTTGCCGCCGATAAAGCCGATCAGGCCCGCGACGACGACGACCAATGGGAACGGGGCCTGGAAGAACGCCAGGGCGATAAAGGCGGCCGCCGCCAGCGCGATCATGACGTTATTTTTCAGCGATCGGCTGCCGATCCGCAGGACTGCGCCGAGAACAATGGCGAGAACCGCTGACTTCAGGCCAAAGAACAATGCTTGGACTGCCCCGACATTGCCGAAGATCGCGTAGATCCAGCTCAGTACCATGATCGCGACGGCGCCCGGCAGCACGAACAGCGTTCCTGCGACAAGCCCACCCTTGGTCTTGTGCAGCAACCAGCCGATATAGATTGCGAGCTGCTGGGCTTCGGGACCGGGAAGCAGCGTACAATAGTTCAGAGCGTGCAGGAAACGTTCCTCGCCGATCCAACGCTTCTCCTCGACGACGATCCTGTGCATGACCGCGATCTGGCCGGCGGGTCCGCCGAAGCTCAGTGCTGCTACTCTGGCCCACACCTTGACCGCTTCGGAGAATGGCAACGCGTGATTGTCCGCTCCGGGGGACCCGGCATTTTCATCCACGATGGTTGCCATGTCATCTCCCCGCCTTGGCGTTGGGCCAGTTGTGCGTTTCGCCAAGTGCGTCGCGACACCACCGATAGAAGGCGTCATAGAGAAGCATGCCCGCCTCCAATTGTTCGAGATCGTCGTTGAACATGCGGGACAGACCGAGCGAGGCGGCGAGGAGGCCGGCGACTTCAGGCGCAAGGTTTGGCCGATCCGTATCCGCACCGCGAACGATCGTCGCCAACCGCATTATCGGCTCCGTTGCAAGACCAAACTCCTCTACCATGACATCGAAGGTGCAGAGTTCGCCGCGATGACTCCAGAATACCTCTTCGATGTCGAAAGGCGTTGCGCCGAACCTGTCCGCAACCATTGAGACGTCCGATGCCGGTACGAATAGAAACACCGCTGCAGGATCGACGAAACGGCGGATCAGCCAGGGACAGGCGATGCGGTCGATCTTCGGCCGAGATCGAGTTACCCAGACTGTGCGGCCTTGCTCGTCTCGTGGAGGCAGCTTGTCGACAGGCACGGCGACGCCTTGGGCGCGAATCCAGGCTTCAAATCCACCCTCCAGCACTTCCGCGCCAATGCCTTCATGCCGCAGAAAGGCTGCAACCCCGTGGCTGAGCTTGCGACCTTGCTGGCAGACAACGATTGCCGGTCCGGTGATGTCGCTGCTCCAGGCAGTGACGTCGGCATGGCGACGACGAATCGAGCCGGGAACGAGGCGAGGATCACGGCTAAAATCTTCGTCGGTGCGCACGTCAACGATGACAGGCGCACTCGGGGTTCCAAGAATTCGATTCAGCTTATCGGGGGAAATCTCAAGAAATGACGGCATAACGCGTCCCTCCGGTTGCTCGGGTTCAAAGGACGCGATTCTCCGGCCGTAGCCTCGTGGGGCGATCGCAACCCCATTCATCGGTTATGCAAATGAGCCCCGGTTCTGTCAACCGCTAACATCGCCATTGTCGATACTCGGGGTGTAGGCCTCGTGCAAACCTATGCCGAGCTTGCCATCAGGACTTATCGGAAATCTCGGGCTTTCGGGAATGTGTTCGGCATAGTGTCGGGCTCGGGATGAATACCGGATTTGCACGTCGACACCATGAAGATCAAGGCGAGGACCTTACACTAGGACCGAATTGGGACTTAGCGAAGAAGGCCATCAACGTCGAAGTCTTCCCAACCTCGAAGCGCAGGTGCTGGCTCGTCCGACTCCTCCTGCGCGGCCCCTTTCGCCTTTCGCGCTTCCTTCAACGACCGCGTAAGCTTTGCTTTATACGCCGCCTTTCGTCGGTTCTCCGCTTTGGCTTCTGCATCTTCTTCCCGCCATTGGTCGACGGTCCCACGGTCAAGTAGGTCCTCGACCACCTTGGGGTCGAAGACGTGAAACGTGATCCGTCGGGCGCGCCCGTTCAGCCTAACGGTCCGGGTTCCTGCGCTGGGCAGGCGGCCGTCCGCGAGCCAGCGGTGCCGTTCCCCGGCCTTGATAGTGAGAATGTCCTGAATTTCCCGCGGGATGACGGGGAGGTTTTCGACGTCCTCCATCGCCTTTGCGAGGACGACTGCCGCCGCATTGAACGCTGCCTTCTCCCTGACCGGCATAGCCAGGATGATGTCGCTACCATCGAGAACGAGCGACTTCTTCGAGGCCGCCGGAAGGCGACTTTGCAGTTCTTGAAGTATCCCTTTCGAACGCACTGCCGATCCCATGGTGGCCGCGGGAGGCAGCGTCCATGTCCGGAAGAGCTCTACGTCGTTCTTTTCGTGTTTCGGCATGACGCGTAGATGGGATGGGCAGCCTTCCACGTCAACGAGTTGATACGACCTCGAGAAGCCAGGAGACGAGGATAGCCTTCTGATCTCCTATTTCCTGAGCGCAAGATCGCGGCCGAGATCTCGATTGGCAAGCACGAGCCAATGTCCTGAGAAACGACTTGTCACCGCGCCGTTGATCAAAAAGCCGCTCCAGTTCGTCGATATCCGAATTCAAGAGAGGGCGGTTCTGCATGCTGTCGATTCCGATTTCTCACCAAGCTATCTGCCACTAGCAGGTGTGCGAAATCAACGGAGCTGAACCTTCGGGGGGACGAAATGGCTTGCGATTCACCAAAGACCGCGAAAGCTGTTGCCACCGGTCCAGTTGCCATTTTTGCGGAAGACGTCACCCAGTTCAAGTCGGCATTCATTGCCTTCCATCGGGCGGCGGGAACGTTGTCTTCTGAAGATCGGCACAGCGATCCGGGCGCTCGGGATCTCGACTGTGCAAATCCGGTCAGCCGAGTTCGCTTTGGCCGGCGCGCTCGCATTCGTAGGCGGCGTTAGAATGGTGGCCGAGGCTAGGACCTCGGCGCGGATATCGGTGTAGTTGACACCTGTACGAACGGGATAAGCCCTGTTTCTATTAGATAACCGGACCAAGCCACGCCGACGGGAGTGACCCCTTGTTGGAGTGGACCGCATCTCCGTAACCACTGTGCTGATCGCCTGGGCCGATAAGTCTCAGAGCCTTATCAATCTCATTGTCCAATTCATCTCAGGCATGCGGCCGCGCGACCATCGGTCTTCCGGACCAAAAGGAAAAGTCGGTCTTTTCCATTCACCAGAAGGGCGTGCTGTTCGGTTGGAAGCTCAAAAAGACCTACCAGGTTGCTCGCGACTTCACGGCTTTGATCGACCAGGTCCCATTTCTTTTCCTCGTTCAAGGTATAGAGGCCGTCACGGTTTGCGTTCGCGACCATAGGACCTCCTGGAAACTCCTTTGGCGGATTCCACACTTGCGATGGCAGGTAGACGTCCATCTCCTTGCCATGGAATTTGACCAGACGGTCGGCGTACATCATATCGCCATCGAACGTTTCGGAGGTATTGACCCCTTGTTGGGCGGGTGGGCGCGTCTTGTCCTTAGGCGGCCAAGGCACGATATAATTCTTCTCCTCCAAACGTCCCAGGAAGATGGTTCCATCCGCGGTCACACGGGCGGCCTCTATACCTCCTAATCCGGTATCGAAAGGCGCCAGAGTGCCGTCGTCCGACCTCGAGTAGATACGCCCTTCGTTTCCGGTGACCAGTAGCAGCGTCAGCGCGGGGAGGTCGAACACGCGTCCGGGCCGCTTTCCGCCGACCTGACTATCCCAATATAGCGGCTCCGCTCGCCCGGAGGAGTGGAACAGATAAAGTCCGGAGTTGTCCGAGATGACTGTGCCCCCCAGGCGCGCAACATAGACAGCCGAAAAGGGATGGACGAACGGCTTTCCGTCAGCGGCGTACAGGCGTTCGAACTGGGCGCTGCCGGGTCGAATCCGGAACACTCCAAGCTCCCAGCTCACGCCGATAACGTCTCCTGTCGATCTGTCGGAGGCGTACTCGTTCAGATACTGGTTGGGAAACTCGCCTCCGAACAGGACGAATGCGCCATCGGCGTCGATCGTCCAGATCCCGTGACGGTTCCATGGAAAAATAATCGGACGATCCAAGCCCGGTACGACGACGACCTTCGACGTCATCCGGAACGATTGGTTGAAATCGTCTTTCGTTGGCTCCCCGTTCTTGACCGGAACGGGACACAGTGGCGACGAGTCGCCGGATAAGATGCCTGAAGCCGTCGCGTGCTTCGACAGGAGAGCCATGAGGGCCGCGGCGATTAAGAGGGCCTGTCCCCTTCGGATCATCGCGTCATACTGCCTCTAGCTTTCGGTGCGGTGCCTCGGGAAGCTCGACATCGATCCTATCGCCAGGACGTATTTCGCCACCTTCAAGGACAACGGACATCACGCCGGCCTTCCTTACAAGATTGCCTTGGTCGTCGCGGTCCAGGACCGCGGACATCAGCCCCTTTTCGAACTTGTCGATCTGAATGCATGGATTGCGCAGACCTGTGATTTTTAGGCGCACTTGCTGCCCAATCCTGAGAACGGTGTCCGTCGGGAGATCAAGAAGCGCGACGCCGGAGGTCAGGATTGTTTTCTCCAAGATCTCCCGGCTTCACGAAGAAGCCCTTTGCCGTGAGTTCGTCGAACAGCTCGGAGTGAATGAGGTGGACCTGTCTCAAGTTCGGTTGGGACGGATCGCGGGCGACGCGGGAGCGATGTTTCACCGTGACGCCGGCATGGGCGTCTCCATCGACACCAAGCCCTTCGACGATGGAGATGCTGTCGACGACGGTCTTCGAAAACTCGTGGGACGATCGACGGGCGACGGAAACGACAGAGGGCATTCACTTCTCCAAGGGGGCGGTGGCGGGGCGAGGGCGTTCGACTTGTTTATAACACAATGGCTCCCTATATCACGGTCATCGGCATTGCTGGTGAGCGCTGGAATAAACTGTTGCTCGCAGTGCTGGCGTCGCTTCTTGCTTTTGACCACGGATGTACTGGCAGGGGTATAAAGCGACGGTGAGGAAGGTCGGTGCGAATTCGCCCCGGCCTTTTTTGTTTGTTTCCGAATGAATGGCCTCGGATTGGAACCGACGCCCAATCGTATTGCTCAGGCGCTCCGGGCTTGTTCCTGGTGCCGACCTTCGGCGAACTCCTCGGCGATCTTGGCGCAGAAGGCCGGAAGGTCCTTCGGGTTGCGGCTGGTCACGAGGCCCTTGTCGGTGACCACCTCCTTGTCGACCAGTTTCCGCCGGTGTTGCGGATGGCGGTTGAGACGGTCTCCGTCGGTTTGTGTCCGAACCAGTCGGACACAAACTCCTCCACGAGCCGGGATCGCCTTGCAATTTGTGATCGAGGTACATCAGTTGAACTTGACCAGGTCCTGGAAGATCAGTTGACCCCAGCTCTTGCCGCGCGCCTGCACCAGCAGTCCTCCTTCCGAGAGCCCGCCGAGCTTGACCGGCGCGAAGCCGAGCTTTTCCGCTAGAGCGCCGATCTGCTCCGCGGCGCCGTCATCGTCGCTCGCGAGGAACACGACTCTCCTCCCGCCATGGGCGGCGGGATGCTTGGCAAGAACCGGCGCGCCGAGATGGTTGAACCCCTTGACCAGTCTGGCACCAGTGAAAGCCTGCGCAACCGCCTTTGAGGAAGGCTGGTCTCCCAGTTCCTGCGGCGGCATGCCATACGCATTGGTCACGTCGACGATTGTCTTTCGATGCCAGTCGGGCAGCGCCTTCGCGACGTCCGGATGCGCTTCGAATCGAACGGCCAGGAAGATGACATCCGCCTTGACCGCGTCCGCCAGCGCCTTGGGAATGATCGTGGGTCCGATCGCGGCTGCATCCGATGCGAAGCTTTCCGGCTCGCGGGTCGTTGCGACGGATACCTCGATGCCGCTCCGGGCGAACGCCTTGGCCAAAGCCTGGCCGATATTGCCGAAGCCGATAATTGCATAGCTCATCGTAGTTCTCCTTAAGTTTGCCTGACGGCGCTCCGAATCGGGATGAAGCGCCTGGCCGGTAGGCCTCAGAGTTGGGCCAGGCCGCCGTCGACGGCGACTTCGCTGGCAGTCATGAAGCTGCTATCGTCCGACGCAAGAAAGGCGGCGACCGCTCCAATTTCCGCCGGATCGGCCATGCGCTCGAGCGGCGTCATCGAAGCGAAGACCTTCTGGCCTTCCTCGCCGAGCGCTTCCTTCGCGAGTTCGGTTGCCGTCGCCCCCGGCGACAGTACGTTCACCCGGATGCCGGTGCCCTTCAGGTCTTCCGCCCAGGTGCGAGCGAGATTGCGCACGGCCGCCTTGCTGGCGCTGTAGGCGGTCATCCCAGGAGCGCCGGTGGTTCCCGCGCTCGATCCGGTGAGGATGATCGAACCGCCCGGACCCATCAGCGGCAGCGCCTTCTGGACCGTGAAGATCGTACCCTTCACATTGGTGTCGAAGGTTTCGTCAATGTGCGAGGCGGTGATCTTGCCGAGCGCAAGCTGGCTTCCCGCACCGGCATTGGCGAAGACGACGTCGAGCGTTCCGCGCTCGGCCTTCACCGTTGCGTAGAGCCGGTCGAGGTCGGCCTCGTCGGAAACCGAGCCCTTCACCGCACGGGCATTGGGTCCAAGTTCGGTCACGGCGGCGTCGAGCGCGTCCTGCCGACGGCCGAAGATGAAGACGAAGGCGCCTTCATCGACAAAGCGCTTTGCCGCCGCACGGCCGATGCCGGTAGCGCCACCGGTGATCACGGCGGTCTTTCCATTCAGTCTGGTCATGTCATTCATCCTTCGTTGAGTTTCGGAGAGGCTCAAGATAGGTCGACTGATCCCAGCCGATGAGTGTGCAAGCACGCACATCGGTGGTGCATAATGAGTCCGGAAGCGCCACTGACGTGGGCAATGGCGATCGGTATGTTTGCCGTCGGAGGCTATGATGGCCGCTCGCTCTGCCGTATGATCGGTAGGACACGGGATTTGGAAGGCGCACCGGGCGGTGCCGGATTGCACCATGATCGACTGGGATGACATTCGCTACTTTCTTGCCGTGGCGCGCGAAGGATCAGTGCGGGCAGCCGCCGAGGGGCTTGGGGTTTACCATTCGACCGTCCTGCGACGCGTCGCACAGCTCGAGGAGCGGCTGGGCGCGCAGATGTTCGAAAAGCTGCCTTCGGGCTATCGCCTGACGTCCGCGGGCGAGGAGGTCCTTGAGCTTGCCAACCAGATGGAAGCGTCGTCGCATCAGTTGGAAACGCGCCTCCTCGGTCGCGACCAGAGCGTGCGCGGCCTTCTGCGGGTGACCTTGGCGCCGACCCTCGCGACGCACCTGCTGATGGCGGACTTCGCCGAATTCGCGCGGCTGCATCCCGATATCGAGATGGACGTTCTGTCGTCCGGCGAGCTAGTCAATCTGACCAACCGAGAGGCGGACGTCGCGATACGCGTGGTCTACGACCGCAAGACGCTGCCGCTCAATCTTCACGGTCGGAAAGGCCCCGAGGTGTTCGGAGGCGTCTACATTTCCCGAGACCGACTGTCTGCGCGGCGTGGAGGCGCACCTGATCCCGTCCGTTGGATCGTGATCAGCAGTCATGGAGTTCCGGACTGGGCAAGCGAGGGCGAGGTTCGCACCGCCGAGGTGCCGTTCCGAGTCACGGACGCCGAGGCTCAGATCGTCGCCGTCCGACAGGGACTGGGGATCACGACGCTACCTTGTTTCGTTGGAGATGCCGACCCGTTGCTGACGAGGGTGCCAGGCACTGACCTGCACATATACGGAACGCTCTTTCTTCTCACCCAGGGGGAGACGCGCAAGACGAAGCGGGTGCGTGTCTTCACGGAGTTCCTATCCCGCAGGCTCGCCGGCCATGCCCCGCTTCTCACGGGGCATGGCCAGGAAAGGTTCGGGGCCGAACCCACTGGCAGCAATGATGGCGACGTCACCGTTCTTGAAAGGTAGCCCTCCAGTGATCGAATGGCGGCGCCGGGTCAGTGACTAAAGGCGAGAGATCAAGTCAGAGTGTGTCGATCAGGCCTCCGTCCACTCGCATCGACGCTCCGGTCGTTGCGGACGCAAGAGGCGAGGCCAGATAGGTGACGAGATTGGCGATTTCCTCGACGCTGGCAGCCCGTTGAATAATCGAACTGCTGCGGTGCTTCTTGACGAAGTCCGCCGCGACCTCCTCGATAGGCTTCCCCGTCTTCGCGCGCTCGTCGGCGAGCATCGCTTCGACGCCTTCGGAGAGTGTCGGGCCGGGGAGGACCGAGTTCACGGTGACGCCAGTTCCAGCCATTCGCTTGGCAAGGCCGCGGGCAACCGCAATGTCGGCGGTCTTGCTGACGCCATAGTGGATCATCTCGACCGGAATGTTGAAGCCAGATTCCGACGCGATGAAGATGACGCGGCCCCATTTGACCTTCTGCATGCCCGGTAGGTAGGCGCGCGAAAGTCTGACGGCGGACATCACGTTTACCTGCCAGTGACGGTCCCATACTTCGTCGTCAGCGTCGAAGAAATCGAGCGGCTGAAAGATGCCTGCGTTGTTGATGAGGATGTCCACATGGGGAACTTTAGCGACAAGAGCGTCACATCCTTTAGCGGTCGCGAGATCGGCTGCAACGGCGGTTACGGTGCCCTTTGCACCTTCGCCTTTCAGGCGATCGGCCGCCTTCGCGGTCTTCTCATCGGATCGGCCGTTGACTACAACGTCCGCACCCGCCCTAGCGAGCTGGCGGACGATCGCGTAGCCGATGCCTTCCGTGGATCCGGTAACGAGTGCGGTCTTGCCTGTGAGGTCGATCTGCATTTTCTGCTCCTGTAGGGTTGGATTACAAAACGTATGAAAACTGGCAATCGGTCGCCGCAGCCCATCACCTCTGGCCGGCGGCCTGCTTCGACGCCTCGCGGAACACGAGTTCAATCAAGATCTGGCCGGGCGTCCTGACGAATAAGCGCCGCTCGCCTAGATCGGGCAGATCCATCGTCGAGTAAGGGGTTCCCTTTTTGTCGAGGCGAGCCCGGAATTCATCGTAACCGTCCAGCCGAAAGCCGATATGATCGATGACCTCGGCGCTGCGTCCGACGGGCGTACCACCGCCGGGGACGAGATGGACGATCGGTTGGTCACCTTCATAGAGCCAGTAGCCCGGAAAGCCGAATGAGGGACGGTACCCGACAGTCAGACCGAGCAGGTCTTGAAGGAACTGTCTGGTGCCTTCCAGGTCGGCGGTCCGCAACGTCACGTGATCGAGGTTCATGGCGTTCATCCGATCACGCCGCCGCCGTCGACCCGGACAGTCGAACCGGTGGCGAAGGGAGTGGTCATGAGGAATAGCACTGCATTGGCGATGTCCGAGGGCTGGCCAATAGTCTTGGCGGGCAAGCCGGCAGCAACGCGTTCAAACATGGCGCTTCGGCTAGTCTCTTCCATCTTTGCCCAGAGCGGCGTGTCGATCAGGCCAGGTGAAACTGCATTGACCCTGACGGGCGAGAGTTCGAGCGCCAGCCCGCGGCCCAGAGATTCAAGAGCGGCATTGATTGCGCCCTGAAGCACTGACGACCCGGACGGACGTTCGCTCAGGAAGCCGGAGATGAAGGTCAGCGAACCTCTTTCGGTAAAGCGGGCCGCCTTGGCGACCCGGTAGGCGCCCCAGAATTTGCTTTCCATCGCCCGCCTCGCATCGTCGAGAGAGAGCTTGCGAACCGGTCCGCTGGGCGTCTGTGCGGCAGAGATCACGACGTGATCCCAGGCATCCTTCCTTGCAAAGAAGGAATCAACGGCGCTTTCGTCGCCGGTGTCGAGGACCGCCGTTTCGACGTCGCCAAGAGACGATGCAGCTTCAGCCAGCTTCTGTTCAGAACGGGAGGCGATCGTTACCTTCGCACCGGCCTCAAGAGCCTGCCGGGCGACTTCATAACCTATCCCGGAACTTCCGCCAATGACGAGGACACGTTGATTGGTCAAGGATGTCATGTTGGTCTCCTGTTCGACGGCGAACCGTCTGTCAATTCGATTTTTTAGAACATAAGGCATGACAGCACTCGCAAGAATGGCTGTTGTCGGTGAGTGTCTCTTGCGATATCAGCAAGAATATGAGCGACAACTTTCTGGATATGCTTGTTTTCGTAAGGGTGGCGGACGCGGGAAGTCTTTCCAGTGCCGCACGCGAACTCAACCTCTCCCTGACTGTCGTCAGTCGCAAGCTGTCGCGGCTCGAAGAGCGGTTGGGCGTCCGTCTGATGAACCGCACGACGAGGTCACTGACCTTGACCGAAGAGGGCACGCGCTTCTACGAGCGCTGTGTCCGCATCCTTGCTGAAATCGAGGACGCCGAGACGGAGGTCACGAGCGGCCGGGATACCGCCAGCGGCACGCTGAAAGTGACGGCAACCTTCGCCTTCGGGATACGGTGGCTTGCGCCGCTGCTAGGCGAATTTCAGCGCGCTCATCCCGGTCTGCATGTGCGTCTCGATACGGACGACGGCGTCGCGAACATCATAGACGCCGGGTACGATCTGGCGATCCGGTTCGGTGCACTTGCCGACTCCAGTCTTATCGCGCGGCAGCTTGCACCCAACAGGCGGGTTATCTGCGCGGCGCCCGCCTACCTCGACGTTCGCGGCCGGCCCAGTTCGCTCGATGACCTTCTGCAGCACGACGTCGTATCTTTCGGCGACCCTCCGAACACGCATTGGGTGTTTGCGGATGGCCGCTCCGTCAACGTTCGGAGCAACCTCAGCACCAACAACGGCGAGCTTGGCCACTGCTGGGCGTTGCAGGGAGCGGGCCTCATTCTGAAGTCCATCTGGGATGTTCAGGACGACGTCGCCGCCGGGAGGCTGGAAGTCGTTCTGCCGGCGCACCGGCTGCCCGCTGCACCGATACACGCGGTCTTTCCTCATAGTCGGCTGGCGGCGGCAAAAGTTCGCCTTTGCGTAGACTTCCTCGCCGCACGGCTAAAGAACGCGTCGCCGGAACTGTGATGGGTACCTGGGAGGGGCCTGGTCGCATCCGCGATCTCGAAATTCATGCCGTCGATCGGCTCTTGGTGCGCGAGAGCCCGGAAACCAGACGGCCAATACTCACGGAGAGTAATGGCTGAACACGAAGTCCTTCGAGCGGTCGAGTTTTGTGTGGCACGCAAAACAGGACTTCAGAAGCGGCTCGCTCTGGTTGGCGATGCCGTTCTCGAACTGGCCATATCCCCACCCGCCAGTGTCGGCGTACTTCTTCGAATCCTTCACGCTGATCTGCACATTCGTCGGGTCGCCCGCCACGAAGGACTGCGGCGCCGGAAACACGGCGTCGTTTTCCGGAGACGACTTGTAGACATATGCCAGGCGAGCAATCACCGATCCATCGGGGAAGGGCCGCGTCCCCTCGCGGAATGCCTTCACAGCGATGTCGTTTCCGAGGATCGCTCGAATGTCGTTGTTCTTTCCGGCTTCGTGGGCGACCGTGATCACCCGCCAATCACGATATCCGTCTGGAAGACTGACGCCGTAAATCGGCGACGCATTGTCAGCAGCGGCGACAGCAACGACGAAAGGTAGACAGATCGCCGCGACACCTAACGGCCGCGTCCACTTGGCAATGTACTTTCGCATCTCAGTCTCCTTGTAGGAAAACCATGTCGACCATCGCCGCTCCACGTACGTCCGTGTCTGGGGTTCACCTGCCGCCCATGAAGTTGCAGTTTAACGTGCTGATCTTACCGCAGACGATAGATCGGTTCCCCTGCCATGCTCCGACTCCTTCTGCGTTAGCAAAGAGCAGGTTGAGAAACCAACAATAGCAGCAGGGCGGCTGACATCAATTGTGCTAAGGCGTGGTCGATTGGCTTCGATGTTTCCTGAAGCTGTTAACTGCGATCAATTCCGCATTGAAATGATCCGCTGGTCATTTCGGACGAAGAACCGAAGGCAATGAGATGACGCTCCCAGACGTTGACGCGACTATGGGCTTGGCAACAGCATCGATGTCCTCAACTCTTTGGCGCTTGGCGCAGAATTGGGTGGAGCAGATGGCAGCAGCGGTTCAGAGCGTAGTAAAAATCCGACATCATGGAGCCAGTGCGCACTTGCTCCATGATGTCGCGCGTTTGTTCGTCCGACAATTGTCACCGTTCGCGACATCCAGTTCGCATCTCGCGGGCGAGCTGCTATCCATTTGCGATGAGATTCGTCATCGCTCTGCTTCTGGTGTTCGCGAACACTCAATCGGTCCTTGCCACCCAACCAGTGGCGGCAAAGGTGTCTGTCTGCTTCACTTCATCCGAACAATGTGAAGATCAAATCGTGGCGGAAATTGATCGAGCCAGGGCGTCCATCCGAGTCCAAGCTTACGGATTCACGTCGCTTCCTATCATCCACGCCCTTCAGCGAGCGGCAGGCAGAGGCGTTGAAGTGCTGGCGATCCTCGACAAGACGAACGAGCGGAAATATTCGGTGCAACGTTGCTCGAAGCTGCAGGAATCCCCGTCTGGATCCACTACATGCCATCCATCGCGCATAACAAGGTCATTGTGATTGATGAGTCCTTGGTGATCGGCGGGTCGTACAACTACACGGCTGCGGCACAAAGGAGAAATGCCGAAAACGTCACCTTCATCGACGGCCGAGAGGTCGCGCGCGAGTTCTTGGCGAATTGGGACAGTCGGCTGAAGGCGTCACGAGCGTTCGAAGGGCCGAATAGCGTTTCGAACAAGGAAGCGAACTAAGGATTGTGGACATCCACAATCAGAACGGCCGCAAAACGCTCTCGTTCGATGAAATGTGCCTGCAGGCAGGATTCATCGACGGGAGAGCGCCACGTCCGACCCGGCTAGCGACGTCAATTCGGCTGGTGCATCAACGAGGAGATCCGCGCCGGCAAGCTCAAGTTCGTCTCGACTACCGTAACCCCAAAGGACGCCGATGGCGCGCATCCGGTTCGCGTGAGCCCCGGCGATGTCGTATTTTCGACCCCCCACCATCAGGCAGTCCTTGGCGGGCAACCCGGTATCTTGCAGGATATGCGCCAACAGTTCAGGCTTATGGTCCAGGCCAGCTCCGGGCACCGACCCGTATATCCCCTGAAAGAGATCCGACAGGCCGTGATTTTCAAGAATTCGCTCCGCGAAGGTTTTCCGTTTGGAAGTCGCCAGGAAGAGACTGACGCGTTGAGAATGCAGCTTGACGATCGCTTCTCTTATTCCGGGGTAGAGCTCACTTAATAGGAGGCCACGGGTTCCGTAGTCGGCTCTGTAGGCTTCCACGGCCTCTGTGACGCGGTCATCCTCGAACGAGCTGAGAAGATACCTCATCACTTCCTCGATGGGCGGCCCGATGATCGAGCTGATATCCATCTCCGGGTCCGTTTCATGACCGAGCACCCGCAACGCTGCGCGGCAGCTTGAGAGGATGCCTGGTTGGGAATCGACCAGTGTTCCATCCAGATCAAGGAGGAGGTTCGAAGCGGCATAGGGCACGGCATCTCACTTTCGTGTCATGCGGGTCAGGATAGAGCCGCTATAAACAGGGTGACAGGGGGATGGGTCAAGCGGAGTGATGTCCACCCCAGTCGAGCCTTGAACAGTCTCAGGTTGAGACCGAAGTCGACGAAGCATTCGGCGAGGGAGGGGCCGCGCGGCCGTGGGGTGCTCGTGATGGACGTTGACACACTGCTATTGGGTAGGCAAAGATGGAAAAGTTGAACTTATGCAGTTCACCATCGCCCGTTTCGGCAAAGGATTCTAATTTTTTGCGGCAGGGCTGCTAGAGATGGCGATTCTTGGCAAGATAACACATGTTACCACCTACAGGTATGCGAAGCCTGTAACCTTCGGTACGCACCGAGCAATGTTCTTGCCACGGCGTGGCGCTTCGGCGCGTCTGCTCGGTTGGTCGGCGAGAACCAGCGTTCCTTCAAAAATTCATTGGATAAGCGATCCGCGTTCCAACACTGTGACCGTGATGGAGTTCAGCGAAGCCGGAAACGAACTGACGTTCACGTTTGAGGTCCAAGGCGTCTATTTCGGAGTAAAGGGAATCGAGGCGTTCCCTCTGGAGCCACGCGCCGACGAAATTCCGGTGCAATATACCCCCGATGAGTGGACTGATCTCGCCGGCTATCTGCGTCCTCATACTGAAGATCCTGATGCAAGCGTAGCCGCCTGGACCAAACGCTTCGTCGCGCGGGACCAGGACCAAACCATCGATGTCTTGCGTCGGATGCTGAACACTTTCCACGACGGCTTCAATTACTGCGCGAGAGAAGCAGAAGGAACCCAGTCACCTGGCGAAACCCTTCGCACCAAATCAGGAACATGCCGGGACTATGCCTGGTTGATGATCGAGGCATTGCGCCGGCTCGGGATCGCCTCCCGCTTTGTCTCAGGTTACTTGTACGACGCGGCGTTGGACGGAGGCGCAGTCGGAACGACGGGCGCCGGCGCCACTCATGCCTGGCTGCAGGTATTCCTTCCCGGTGCAGGATGGCTTGATTACGACCCAACAAACCAGATCACTGCCGGGTTTAATTTGATCCCGGTGGCAGTTGCCCGACACCCAGCTCAGGCAATACCATTGGAAGGCTCATGGTTTGGGGAAGCTAAAGACTACCTGGGCATGACGGTTGACGTCGCCGTCAATAAGATCGGTGAGATCCCAGATTTGTCGGAAGTCAAGGACTAGTTCAACGCATGTTCTGCTTAGGGGGCTTGGTCGAACATTCGACCGGAACGCCAGACCATCTGTCCAGTCGCAATCAATCTGCAAGCCCCGATAAACCCGCAGAGAACGCAGTGACAACTCGGGGTCGCAGTTGCGCCAAAAGCCGCCATTCCACCTCCCGTGCTATTTGTCGGTGGGTGATTTCCGAAGCGAGGCGTATAAATTGGCAACCTTTAAGATGAATGGAGGATGTGCTGATGCCCCGCTTTCTTGCCGTTTACACCATGAAGCCCGAGGACCTGGCGTCCTTTCGAAACCTGCCCAAAGCCGAGCAGGATGCAGTCGACGCCGTCGGCATAAAAGAGTGGTCGGCGTGGGAAGAAAGAAATGCTTCGTCCATCCTTGATCCTGGCGGAATGGTGGGCAAGACGACACGCATGACCAAGGAGGGCGTCGTCAACGCGGTGAATTCTTTCTGCGGCTACTTGGTGGTCGAAGCCGAGAGCGCTGATGCCGCTGCACGACTGTTCGAAGACCACCCGCACATCACCATTTTTCCGGGCGACGGGGTGGATATAATGCCTTTTTTGACGTGACCTCTTTGCGCGGGCATCACCACAGCCGATGATCTCACCTCAGCGACGAGGGAGTCCGCATTGGGCCATGATTGGCCACGCGTAACGGCAGCTTCGCGCCCCCAAACCCGCCGCAGTTGTTCACGACGCTACACTCCAATAGCAGACTCTGTTAGTAACATTTGCAGCATCGACAATCTCGCCGCGTTATGGAGATTTTTTGCAGGACGTTCTGATCGAAAGGCGTCATGTTGTGGGGATACACCTCGATCAACTTGAACGATCCACCGCACCGAGTGCGCCACGGGAAGACGAGGCAATCTACGCCAGCATTGCGTTGCGCTTTCTGATGGACGATAACGCGCTGGGCGCAGTTGCTCATGAGCTTGGAATTGCCATCGAAGTCGATGTCCCCGACTTCAGCGGAACTCCGCTGACACAGGCGATTGTGTTTGCTGCCGACGGCTATCCTTATGATGGTCATGTAACCGAGGCCTAATGTGCTTATCGTGCTTCCGGGCGCGACAGTCCTCACCGCCGGCAGTTTGAAGAAAACGTGAGGGCGTCGCCCAGACGTCCACCCGTGACAAGGCTGAAGTACACCAAGTTCCTCGCTACGCCTTGTTTGGGGTTTGCCGGTGAGATCGTCGATCGCGCGACACTCATCCGCTATGTTGCTAACAGATGCGGCGGGGCCCACCACCATAGTTCCCGCATCAAGTTCGACGCGATCGACAATAGGCTGACCGATGTTGGGCACGGACTGCGGGTTCGCGGCGATGGTATGTCTGTGGTGTTCATGGAGACTCTTGGGACGGCATGGTTGTTGCTACAGAGTCCTGGTGTCACCGCGCTGCGGCACGCCTTAGCCTCCGATTGTGGCCCGTAGTTCAAGGCGGTCTCGGACATTCAAATGAGTAGGTTTGATATTGGCGCCAAAAGCCCAACTACCGAAACGCGCACTCAGAGTTGTCATAGGGAGTTGACTTACCTAGTCCCCAAAGGGGACAAGCAGATCATCGCACGGGGCTTCCCACGAGAAGAGCTACGAGATAAAGCGACCTCATCTTCTAAATCCATTGTTCACCTGAGACCTATCGGCCAGCAGAGCAATGCGAGCGAGATTAGTTGGATCGCCGCGGCTAATAAGGCGATGTCTAAGACGATTATCGCCAAGAGCAACGCGAAAAGACAAATTGGATGCAGCAAAGAGTTAGCGGTCGAGGCGGCACAGAGGGGGCCGGGTTCAGGTCCGCAAGGCGCCGCGATCGCAACCATGGAGGGTTTCTCAGCATTCGCGTTTGCCGCCGCCAGCAGCCTGGAGTACCGAGGTGGCGTTCGACGCTTGTTGGGGAGGCAAATAGAGGCGTAGAGATGGCTCATCTGGCTTCTCCTGAGAGGTGCCAGACGGCATCTTCCGACGATCCTTCACTGATAGCCCGAGAAGGCTCGAGTGCCGGAATGACAAGGGATGACGACCCTGTCATCTGTTTTCCAGAGACCGAAAAGGCATTGAACTGGATAGTATAGACGCCGGAAGGAAGGTCACCCGAGACTGGCACGATCAACTCTGTGGGATCAGCGCCGTTATAGACCTCGCCGACCGTGACCGGGCCGTTGGGACCTGAAAGCTTGACGGTAGTTCGGTCGGCTTTCACAGGAGCGGTGAAAGTCAGGCTAATGTTGTCGCCCGGCACGACTATGTCATCCATCGGGGCACGCGGGTCGATCGCAGCATATGCGGTTGAGGTGGCGGCTAAGCTTGCGAGGAGCGCAAGGCCAGATAGGCTGATCCGTGTCATCGTCGTGCTCTCCAAGGCGTCGATCTTAGTTGCGATGACCAATGATCGCCCGTTTAATACCGTCGGTGAATTAGGTCTTGGTCTATCTAACTGATACCTAGGTCTAGGCGGGGCTGGGAGAGTCTGCCGAAGTGTGCGGGAAACTTCGATCAGGTTGTTGCATCCGACACCTCTAAATGTGGGAGCTCGTCGGATCGCTCGACAAAATACCCGTTTTCCGGCAAGCGCCGAGGCGCCTGTCGGCCGATGACGAAAAGGTCGAAAAGTACATGGAGGTCGCCAGAACCAAGGGCGAGCCCTGTTTGTCAAGAACCTCGAAAATGTTCAGGGTGATGAGCGGGACTTCATCTTTTTATCGATGACCTATGGTCCGGCTCCGGGAGCAATCGCTCCACGCCAAATCTATGGACCCATCGATTCCAAGGAAGGGCATCGTCGCCTGCCCCATTCGAGGATTCGATACCTATAGCTGTTGACTGACAAAAAGGGGAGCCTGCCGTTGACGTCTCCTTCAATCCGAAAGTCTACTCCAGCCACTTTGTCGGACGGAAACGTCCGCTCTCAATGGTTCGATGTCAAAAGTTGCCAATCCGCTTTCGGCCCCGAAGCGGAAATCATTTCGCTTCAGTCTCCGCGGATTCAGGCCCCGGCAACCAACTCAAAAACTAAAGCAAAATTACTGTGTACAGGCGTCGTGCAGGAGATGCCACCCTCCGGTGGCGCCTCCTTTCAATTTGCGCGAGTCGTCACCCAGTCGTCACGAAAAATATCCGTCATTTGGTTTCGGTTGCTTGCTAACGAAGCGCTTGCACGGGCGTGCCTGAGACCGTTCGAGTTGAGACGATCTTGATGCCTTGGTGTGGATGATGCGGCTTCCATCGCAATCCCACACACTTCGCGTTGTTCGGCGAAGGCCGCGGAGTTCAGGCACTCCGCCCGGAACTTGCCGTTGAAGGATTCGATGAAGTCGAGGACGACGACCCTTCTGGTAAACCTATAGATCGAGGTCGCGGGAGATGAACTCGCTGCCATTGTCGACACGGATGGTCGCAGGGTAGCCAGCCGTCCGGCAAATCCGCCCCAGGGTCTGGACGACGTCCTCTCCTTTGTAGCTCAACCGTAGATCAATAGCGGGCGAAAAGCGGGAGAAGGCGCCCGACGGTTGCTGCAGCCTGCCGCAAAGGTTTGAAAGATCATTATCGGCGTGGCACATTCCGCGAATGTTCAGGCCGGCAGTTGGGTCGAGTTAAAAAGCGTTAGCTCGGGAGTTCACGGTTCGAGGTCACTGCTACCCTTCGGCCGATCAAAACTGACAATCTATCGTTTCGGTCTTGAGTATGGGCGGGCTAGTTTAACCTCGAATCCTTCGGTACTTCAGCGGCTCTCGAGGCCTGCCTTGCGGCACAATTATTCTCGGCCTAGGTTGCGACCCGTACCCCACCGCCTCCAACGCCTCTTTAAGCGTCATCCCCTCAAATGCATCGGGATCTTCTTGATCTGTGGGGTTCCGAGGTTCGTCAAAATCTCCATCGATGGGTCTGCTCATCGCGGCCTCCAGTCGTCATTCCAGCTTAGCCTCCGGCGGCCCGACGTCAACCATGGAACAGGGCATGGGGCTGTGCGGCCACGCCTGCCGGACAGCTCTTCGTCTGGTCAAACGAGGCTGACTAAACAATCCCGTCTCTGGCCCACCAGAACTCATCATCGCGTGAGAACGTAAGCCGCGGCTGGAACAGAGGACTTGCCAAGCGGTACGGCGGCTCTTGTACTATCTTCTTATAGGAACGAAGCAGAACTGGTTGCCTTCCGGATCTTCCATCACTGTATAGCCTTCTTTCCTTCGCTGGACGTTAGCTCTTTGGGAAAGCAGTACTCCAGGCCACGCGCGATCAATCGAGGTTCTCTTCCCAGCCATCTTCCGCGTATCGAAGAGGTCATCGAGCCGGAAAGTTTGGTCTGCGCCTGCGGCGGTTGCCTGCATTGCATTGGCGAGGATGTGTCCGAGCGGCTGGACGTGGTCCCGGCGCAGTTCCGCGTCATCGTCACCCGTCGCCCCAAATATGCGTGCCGCGCCTGCACCGATGGCGTCGTTCAGGCTCCGGCTTCCGCACGCCTGATCCAGGCGGGGCTTCCGACGGAGGCCACGGTCGCGCATGTGCTGGTCTCCAAATATGCCGATCACTTGCCCCTCTATCGGCAAGCCCAGATCATGAGCCTTGGAACTATCCAGCCGAGTAACGCCCGCTCAGAGAGCGCACGCGGTACATTTGCGGTCTTGCTCAATAATTAACCCATCGAAGTGAGCATGATGGCAGAGTGGGCAGAGTAGGGTTACTGTTCATATCATTACCGCCAATTCGGGAGATGGTATGAAGCACCGGTCCTTCCGCGTGAAGTTCACGCTCTCGGTCTTATTCGTGGCAGTTCTTTTTTGGTCGAGTTGGGCCGTCATACACATCGGTTTTGATTGGTCGACGAAAGGCAACAAGAGCGATCGTAAGTTACTTCTCTCTGACATGTCTTCTGAGCAGGAATTCCAGTGTCAAAACATCACTTCACAAGCAGTCGTCGAGGGAGCGATAAGGCGCTTCGTCGAGGCAGGTGTCTCAATCGGAAAGCAGCGTGATCGGACCGGTAGTAATCCGTGGCGTTATACGTCTGTAGCCAATTTTATGGAGATCAATCCCGATTGCTGCGAGCTGTTGGAGAGAATTCCAGGGGACTACTCGATCGAGACGCAGCGCCTTGGAGCACCGCATTCAAACCCACCAAGGCTCTATGCGGTGCGTCTGGCTTTCAAGGAGTGGACCAGCGATGAGCGCACATTCACACAGCGCACCGTCGTTCTGGTGAATTGCTTTGGAAAAGCAGGCACAGGTCCTAGCTTCGATTTGCGAAGAGGTATCCTATGACCCCCATTGGCGCACAGTTGTCATCTCGCTTCACATAGCGGCGTCAATTCGCCCATATCCCGTCCAAGTGTGAGCGCCATACCGCCTACGAAGAACGGAATCCGCCCAAATTAATTGGAAAGGGAGGAAGCAGGCACGACTTCTGAATGGCCGGCTACGAAGATTCAGGCTTCTGACCCCGGAACTGATCATTTCGAGATAGGAAGCCGTTCCCCGGCTCTCACCGCGCCTTTCAGTCGATTGTCCAATGGCGCTAATGGGCAGACATAGCGGGACGAATAGGCGCACGAAGGAAAATAGGAGAAGTTGAAATCGAGCACCAGTGCGCCGTCTGGACGGACAACTCCGAGATCCGCTCCCTTGATGGTGTCGAGGAGATATCGGCCACCGCCATACGTCTCGGTTCCGGAGGTAGCGTCGACAAACGGCAGGAACACGCCACCGCCGTACCCCTCAATTCGCCACCCAATCTGGCCTCCAGCCCCGTTGTACGGGAGAACGCATGCATCGACAGGTCACCATCCACTCCTGTTGCGACGGTTATCCGTTCCGGCGTTACCGGGACAAGCTGTACCGTCAAGCGCAACGAGGGATCATAAGAAAATGTCGTCGGCCCTTCGAACGTCTTGCGGTCCGCCGATTCAATTGGCGATTGAGGATGGTCGCGAAACAGGGTCGAACGGGTGTCGCACCAAAGCCCCCAGGCAGCAACCACGTCCGGGCTAGAACGTACCTTGTAGTAGAGATTTGCGATCTTCTCGCGCCATTCCCACAGTTTGAGTCTCGTTCAAATCATTTCCTCCCATATCGGAATTTTCGCCGCTCTCGTTCATCGAAACGCTCGCCCAATCATCGCGGCGCAACTTTAATCAATCACGCACTGATCCGAAAGGTGCGGTCTAAACACCGCTTACGAAGTACCGGCAACTCCGCGGCCAATTCCCGAAATAGTACATGCCTCAATCAGTCAATCAAAGCTTCCTTAGCGTTTGCGCTCGCCAGCACGTCAAACATGATCGCGAAAAGTTGCTACTAGCTTTGCATTGATGAAAAGGTCCACCCGCCGACGGTAGGGGTCACGCGTTGGTTTCGCTATTGTTTTATCGGGAAACGATTTCAACCAATCGGCAAACCATTGCTCCAGGTCGCCGAACCCCAGGGTACGGATATCATTCGGAGGGATCTTGAGTTGCTCACCGAGGATGTCCTGAAGCGCCGTCTTGACGTTCTCCGCGCGCCGCAGTGACAGCTCCTCATTGAGTTTAGGACCCGCCCGAGAGGGTCGATCTGCGTGACCCATGATCGCGATGTCGACTGTCGTACTGCTAAATGCCGCTAGCTGATCGGCACATACGAGTCTTAGATACTGACGTCCCGCCGCTGTCAAGAAAGCGTCGCCGAAGCAGAAATGCTGCGCCGAGTCTAAATTCCTGGTGAGCTCCTTGCTTTCAGGATACGGCTTGCTCAGGTCGATCAGCTTCGACTTCGCGAGGCTCACGCTGGCCCGAATAAACCCGCCGCTGACCTTCCATGGTTTCTTGGGAGTCTTGCCGCTTCCCGGCCCGACCGATGGATCTATATCCCATTCCTCGATGTCCAAAAGCAGTCCGTTCTTGCTTCTCAGATAGACGCCGTGAAGGTCCACCAGATCGAAATCGAACCACGGCGTTTTGACACCAAAGGTTAGCTCACCGATATACAGCGTGCCTTCGAAATCCTCTTTCAGCCACTGCTGAGGCATCTCCTTCTCGACATCGAAGACTTCATCGTGCTCAGCGAAGATTACCGGCGGGCCGATCCACCAGCCTGATACATCGTAGCTGGTCGCGCCCCACTTGGGGTCGGTTAGCGGCTCAACCAGCAGTTTTCCTTCGACACGAAAACCGAGAAACGAGTAGAGGTCGAGCTTCATACGGTAGCGATACGTTCCCGACGAGCGGTTGAGCGGTATCTCCAGCAATCTCGAGAGAGTCTTGGCGTGGCGCTCTCCAAGCCACCCCTTGGTATTCCGGTCCTGCGCGATGTGGATCAGCCAGTCAAGAAAACTACGTTTTACTTGCCCGTAATTCAGCTTCTCGTGCGCCAGCCAGATCTTCGCGACATGCGTGGCCAGTGACAAATTATTGTGGTGTCCGAATGCAATTCCGCGCGCCCGTTTAAGGTACGCAGCCAGTTCTTTGCGGTAGGCCTCCTCTAAGGCGGGCGGCAATGTTAGAGCATCGGCCTTTGTGGACGGCTGGCCGTCCCACAGGAGGTTTGCCATGTAGACCACGAGCCTCGCTGCCGCGGAGTCCTTGGTCCTCTTCTCCTCGGCGGTAAACCCATCAGGGGTTTTCACGTAGTCCTCGAGAAGAGTCCGCAGCAGGGACGAGCGGGCGCCTTCCTCCAGAAACTGGTAGCGTTCCGCGGTCAATGGAAACCACTCGGCCTCTTGCATCAGGACATTCAGGGAGTGATCACCCGATAGGTACAGGGACTTCATCAGGGTAGGGCGCCCACTCACGAGCCTTAAGTGTTCGTCGTCATACGAATGACCTTCGACGTCGACCCGCTTGCCATCGACGTCGAGATAGCTGCCGTAATGCCACCGCAGTTCCGTTCGCGAGATCGGTTGCAGGTATCCCCAAAACTTCCCTGGATCGTTCGCCACGAACATCGCTGCGGTGCGGTTACCCTGTAAGTCACCGCGCAGCTCCAAATACTTCTGGCTCGCGTCACCTTTGTCAGAAGTGCTGTAGTCGCGCATCGTCCGAATTGCGATCACAACGTTTCCAGCTTGATTGATTGCCCAGAAATATCTGCCATGCGATCCGCCCGTCGACTCGTAACGACCCGTGAAAGACTCGTCCGGCTTGTCGGGCTTGGCATCTGCGTTCCTATTCCTTTGCCGCTCGCACTCGACGCCACCGGCAGGGAATGGGATCTCCAGGTATTTCAGCACAGTGGCCCGGACGTTCTTCTTGTCGGTACCGCCGGCGTCACGGCCAATTTTCAGCAGAGTGTTTATACGTCGTTCGCCGTTGAAGATGGCGTTAAAGATCGCATCTTCCCATTTTACGTCCTTCGCCAAGCCGGGTGGTCGCGGCGGCGCAGGTGGCGCCGGGGGAGTAGGCTTCTTGATCGGTATAATGCTTGGCGTATCGGCCATTGCCGCTACTCTTCATTTACCCCTCTAACGCGCAGGGTCTTTGGATCGTACTCTACCTCCATGGCCGCGACTTGGTCGGTTGGAAGAATCTCCATCCATTGCGCGAAGATGGATTGCGAAGTACCTCCTTCAAACACTTGCACTCCACCTTCAAGAGGATAGAAGCCGTGCTCGAACACAGCCTCAGTCGGCAGGCTGCCAGCAAAATGATTGCTTGCGTCAGTCGGATCTGCAGGATTACCAATAACCGGTGTCCGTGCATTGGTGTCGAATTCCTGGATCTTCTCAATCAGAAAGTCGAGCGCGTCTCTGATCGTCACGGTATGTTCGGGAGTTGATATTAGTTCGGGCGGATCGTCAGGCGACGCGATGTACTGCGCGTCCAGACCTTCAGCTCCCTCCACGTGCGCCTGTTGTAGCCAGTTAAGCGCCTCACGCTCCTTGCCGATTCGAATTGGGATGACCGCCTTGACCCATGGCGCGTTGAGAAACGCGTTACGGAGGTTGTCTCCATCGAGCTGCAGTAACCAACCGAGCGAAGCGCCGAGCTTCGCTGGCCTACTATCTTCGGTAATGTAGTAGTTATCGCGGCCAAGCTCTTTGGCACCGCCCCAATCGACTATGTTTTCCGAGGTGATGGAGTTACCAGCCACCGCAGTGTCCGACGTCGACACAAGGGTCGACACAAGGCCCGAGACATTGACAGTGACATCGGAAAAAGCTCGGGCGAGCCTCATTCTCGCGGCTTCGCGGCGAACCGCGACGCCTACAGCGGACGGGAAAGTTGGCTTAGCTCCCGGCTTCGTCGGGGGCTCCTCGCCGAGATCCTGCCCGCTACGGTGCAGTCTGGGTGCCCACCATTCAGGCGCCACGAAGTAGAGCATCTTGTCGACGTCGAAGATCGACCGCACAAGCTCAGAAATCACGTGTTTAGACTGATTTGTGCCTACACTCATCAGTTGACCGATGAGCGTGCGGAAGACCACGACACGCTCCTCTTCGCGCAAGTCTTCCGCTGGACGTGGTGTGATCGCGCTGGCGAGTTTGATGCGCTCCCGAGCAGCCGCGTAGAACGCCTCCTTGTATCGCCGCGCCTTCTCGATATTGTATTGAGCCATTCGCGACTCGTACTCCGCGGTGACTGCGGTGCGCATCGTGTTGCTCGGGTCCCAGTGCAAAGTAACCTTTGTCGGAATCTGGTTCCGACCGTTCCAGTTCACGTAGTCGAGATGAATGGTAAATGTGGCGGCGCTCGAGCCATCGGCGGACTGCAGGTCGCGCACTGACAAAATGGCATCTACCCCCTGGGGGTCGATATCGACACCTGTCAGGGTGAATCCGGGTGTCTGGAACGTTACCCGCTGGACGAAATCGGCCTGGATGTACTCAACCGCGTCGAATGCGGGTGCGATATCCCGTTCGGTCCCATCCACATAGATATTGTCTGTGTCGTCGGTGTTAATGCCGACGAATGGGACCGCGATGCTTACCTCTTGAAGCTGCGCCGTCGGAATCTGCGGTGCATCCGGCTGCACCAGGCCGCTCAGTTCCGGTGGCTCGCCGATATGAACGAGTTTGGCGATGCCAAGCTCCCGAGCGGCATCATCGACGAATGTGTGCCAGCACGCTCTCACTTCCAACCGCTGCACTTGCACGCCAACTGTCTGCATCTTTCGCCGAAGCTCGTAATTGACGAGCTTGTTTGTCGTGTTCGCGAGGACATAGCGCTTGCTAGACATCTCCTCTCTCTCAGTTGTGGTTCTGAAAAAGCTTTTAAAGTTGCGCTTGATCTCGCTTGAGAGCTTCTCGCTTTGCTGACGCATGTGCTTGCGTGTTGTCTCATTCGATCTCGCTGTCATCATATCCATGGAAAGCTCTGCAGTTGCGGAGCCGGAATACACTGCTGCATTGTATTCGCCGGTACTCGAAAAGCCGAATTTCGTATTGTCGCGATTCTCCTGCTTCACCGCGTCGGCGATGTCGTCTTGAATCGTGGTGTCCGTTTCCGACTTTGTCGTGGTTTCTAGGGATTGCTCGAACGTTTTCTCGGTCAGGGTCCGACGGGTTGACACCTCGATGAGCTCCACCGTCCCGCCAGGGCTGAGCCACACGTGGCCAACTGGAGGGCCGAGGAACGAATCGAATTGAAAGAAATATTGGCGATAAAGCTGCATGACACCCAAGGGTGAGAGGATCGCCTCATAGTTGGTGGCGCCAAAGTTAAGAAGCGGATCTTCCAGTTGGACAGTGGTGACGAGCGCGGAGCTTGGGCTCTTGAAGAACAGATCGTTTAGCGTTGATGGCGTATGGTCTTTTAGAAACAGTAGATAGCCGGCGATCTTGGATTCGCGAGCGAACAGGTCCTCGAGGAGATTCTGAGTTTCCGTTTGCGTGTACGCTTTGCTGAATTCCGCGACATAGTCACTGAGTTCATCGCGTTTCTGTAGTTCTTCAGGGTTGCTGACGATGTCGTGGAATTGCTTAAGGAGCTCCTTGACATGCCGCGTCGTGATAACTTTGCCCCAGTCTTCTGGCGGCTGCTTGCCGGCTTCACTTTGAATCATCCGAGCGACTCCGCTATCGATGGTGCTCGCTACGAACGGCTCCAAAGCTCGCTCGAGATCGAGCGGGACAAGGTTTGAGACGCTGAAGGACCAATTACCCGTCCGGCTCGCCACGACCTCGGAGCCCATGTCGCGCATATGGACCTTCACATGAGTACGCGCGGTGTTGAGGGCGCGGGCCGCGAGCTTGTTGTACAGGGAAGCT
This sequence comes from Rhizobium sp. BK313, assembly GCF_014193655.1. Classification (GTDB taxonomy): domain Bacteria; phylum Pseudomonadota; class Alphaproteobacteria; order Rhizobiales; family Rhizobiaceae; genus Rhizobium. Next base: position 1,436,869 of record NZ_JACHZQ010000001.1, read on the forward strand.
CTAATGCGCTCGTAGCGTTTGAGAATGATTTGCGATTTCCAACCCAGCAGAGGCTGATAAATTCCAAATAGCTCGCTGGAGTAAGGAAGCGTGCCTTTGAAGTCTTCGAAGGAACTCATGATGACATCCTCCGGTTGTTAGTGCGATTATGACTCTTGAGTGTGCCCAGTGAGGCTGGAAATCCGCCACTTCATCACCTTCAGACGACAACGAAGCATCGATCTGGCAATGGGCTTTATTCGGTGTAATGCCCCCTCTGCTGAGACCTGCAGCGACGACCATAATGGCGTTACTCATCGCTGCCTTCCCAGACTGCTGTCCAGCTAAGCCGATAAAGCCGCTAGTCGGATCAACGTCAGCTTGGCCTCGGCGACCGAGTCCGGTGAGACGGTCTCTCGTATCATCTATACAATACTCCCCTAGGTCGAATGAGGCAATATGCCTACGTTAATAGGTGGTGTAGGGGAGGTCAAAGCGCCGGGTTTGCGACCCAGAACAGGCACATAATGCCAGGGATTATAGACCGTCTCGCCACGGCCGAAGCACGAGGATGGCCGATGGCTCAGCACTCGGAACGTCGCAATGGACCGGTCCCAGATCAATGTGCTCTGCGCGCACTCACATTAATTCCTTCTTCACTCAGCATGGATATTCGCTAAGACCGTAGCCCGCGCCCCGCATCGAATTTTGTATAGACACGTAGCGCTGGTGAGACAGAAAGCGCGCCTCCTAACTGATGACGAGAATTTCATGCCCATACTTAAGTTTGAGGAGCTTTCTGATAGTGAACAGAAGTCTCCCAAAGGCGAAAATTTCGAGGGCCTCATCCGCGAGATTGGAAGAGAGCTTGGCCTAAGGCCAGAGTGGACCGGTCGCGGGGCAGATCAGGGGCGCGATCTCTTCTTCACGGAACGACGAGAGGGACCTCTCGGCACGACCCAGGTGCGTTGGCTTGTCAGTTGTAAGGATTACGCACATTCACAAAGGTCTGTTTCCGAGCAAGACGTTGGTGCGGTCACGGACAAGCTCGTGCAGCATGAGGCGGATGGTTTCCTTCTCGCAACGACCAGCATCGCAACTACTGGTCTGAAATCTTTGCTCGACGGCATTGCAAAGCAAGGCCAGTACAAAACCTTGGTTTGGGATAGACACGAACTTGAAAACATTCTCTTAAGAGAGCCGTGTACCCATTTGGTGAAGCGTTATCTACCGAAGAGCTACGAGGCTTATCAGCGTCTTAGTAGCATTCCGCAGGCGTTGAATTCACTAAGCGTCCTGATGCCTGGAGAAATATTTCGAAAAGTCGAAGCGGTATTTGAAGCGTACCAGGCAGGAGATGTTTGGCTCACGGGTGAAAGGATATGGCCTCACGAAAGCGCCAGCATCGAAACCATTGATCGCGCATTGTCGGCGCTGCTTGAAAGCGATGACGCTGCATCGGCAGCCAGGATTCTATCCCGTGATGAAATTGAGTTCGAGGCATTCGAGGCTACACTGACCGCTATTGCGTCAGTGAGACCAATCCAAGCGCAGGATCTTTGCCGCGCTATCGTGAAGGACGGCAACGATGCGGGACCCGCGCTTTCTGCGTTTCGTTTCTTCGTGCAAGAATTCGAGCCCGCGAATGAAGAGCAAATAAGGTTGGCCGCGAATTTAAGTCGAGACGACCTAACCGATCTCTACGCTATCGAAGTCGACAATTTCATCGTTGCGGAGCTCTCGAGTAATCCTGAAAAATACAGTGCTTGGGGCCAACTGGATGCTCTATCCAGCTCCACGCGATTGGAAGATTGCCACGTGGATGGCCTGGAATTCACACCTGACAGGAGGAACGCGAAGATTGAGTTCTCCGCGGCTCTGGAGATTTGGGTGGAACTGTCGTACGCTCGCGAGGACGCTGGGTCCTTCTCATTTCCCGGATCTGTCACGGGCCACATAGATGCCGACGGGATATATATTCAAGACTTCTCGGTAGACACCGGCTCGTCCCACGAAGGGTAAATGGAGCGGGGGAGCCACCTCGCCTCACGCCGCACCGGAGTGCCTTTTCCGGACCCTCAGATCGTGAAAATCCGGCTGCGGAAGAATGTGAATTTCTTCGTGCTGCGAAGCCAAGTGCGCAGATGCTAGTCATCCAGCTCGCGCAATAGCGTATTCAGGGAAGCGGAAAGGTCTTCCGGCCGCTTAGTCTGGCATTCCCAAATGACATGCACCTTCCAGCCTAGATGCTCGAGATCCGCGACGTTCCGCTTATCGCGAGCCACGTTGGCATCGAACTTCGCCTGCCAGAATTCCGCCCGTGTTTTGGGGGTCGATGCCATGTTGCAGTTCTCATGCCGATGCCAGAAGCACCCATGAACGAACAAGGCTGTCTTTCGCGCAGGCAACACGATGTCGGGCCGTCCAGGAAGGTCCTTGCGGTGGAGACGGAAGCGGCCGCCACATGCGTGCAGTGCTCGTCGGACTTTCAGTTCGGGCGTAGTGTTCTTGCCTTTCACCTTCGCCATCAACGCAGAGCGTTTGGGATCGATCATTGCCTGCGAACCTTCGTCAGTTCTCAGAAATATAAGGATCGATTGCGTTTGGAGCGTGGCAAGCGGCTCTAGTGTTGGGTCGAATCCTTGCGGAACTTGGCGACGTGGGCGGAGAACAGTTCTCCGATAACCTCGCCAAGCTTCACCGGGACCGCGTTTCCAATTAGGCGTCCAAGCTTGTCGAAGCTCGCGGTCCGCTCATCGGGCAGGAATGAATATTCCTTTGGGAATCCTTGCAGCATCGACGCCTCCCGCAAGCTGATCGCCCGATCCTGTTCGGGGTGACCAAATCGACCATTGCCGTACCCGAAGCATTGCGTCGTGATCGTGGGTGAGGGGCCATCCCATTCCATACGGCCGTAGACGGAGGGGTAGGTCCCTCCTGTTACCTTCATGTGGCACGAAGCCCGAAGATCGACGGGCCAATCCCGCCACGTGCCCCCAGGCTTCGAGTGCCGAATCCTTCGCAGATTGACATCGCTCAGGCGACTTGCTCGATGGAGCGCATCCGATGGATCGTTGCCGCCAGCAGAAAGCCTTGGAAGATCACCGATCGTCGCTCTGACGGTTGTTACCGGACATTCAAATTCCGGAATCGTGATTGGACCCAGTCAAGCAAGATTTCGCTGATATTCCGGCACAAAGTAGCGATCGGTCGTGTCGTCCTTGAAGCGGCTCACATACATCGAGACCGGATATTCGGCGACATTGAACTTGACCTGACGAGAGACTGCGACGACAGCGTGCTCCGCAGCCTGTACCGCTTCATCTGCAATCTTCTTAACCGTTTTTGGCTTTGCCATCGATCGTACGACCATACCTGCAATTGGTAGAACAAACACCGAAACTTATGCACGTTGCTGTACGATTCGACCAGCGCCACGGGGCCGAAAACTGAGTTGTCATCGAGTTCACAAGGCTGCCATGTGGTGGGGGTGTAACTCTAACAACGGGCACCGAGCGGCGGGGTTAGGTCGCCTAATGCTTCAGGTGCATACCTATCGCGGAAAAACTGCCAAACCAGGCTCTCAGGCGCGATCCTATGCGGATTCACCATAATTAACATGATAACCGCCACGACGGACAATCAGCCTACTGGCGCATCCCGCGAGAGACGAACAGGCAACCTCGGACTTCGTATCGGCACATTACTCTTCGGCTGTACCGGGCGCGATGGACCTTGCGAGTTTCCTCCGAGTCGAATTCTCAGTCATCACTGACAGTAGAAGATCTCGGGCCGTCTTCTAATAAATCCCAGGCACTTGAAAGTGCCTGGGATTGTGTTTTATGCAGTTGGCCAGCTTCGTCTTCAAGAATGGCCCGTTTCAATGGTATTTGGCCAGAACTAGCTTGGGTTTCTCAGTCAAATATCCAGATTCTCCGCAAATGCCGCGCGTTCCTGGATGAAGCGGAAACGGGCATCAGCCTTGGTGCCCATGAGATTATCGACGGCTTCACGCGTGCCCTCGAAATCCACCTCGTCGATCTCGACGCGCAACAATGTGCGTTTCGACGGGTCCATCGTCGTTTCCTTGAGCTGGGCGGGAAGCATTTCGCCAAGGCCCTTGAACCGGCTGATCTCGATCTTCCCTTTGCCCTTGAATTCGCTCTCCATCAGTTCCAGGCGATGGGCATCGTCGCGGGCGTAGATGGATTTCGACCCCTGTGTGATCTTGTAAAGCGGCGGCACGGCCAGAAAGAGATGGCCACCGCGGATCAGCTCCGGCATTTCCTGATAGAAAAACGTAATCAGCAGCGAGGCGATATGCGCGCCGTCGACGTCGGCATCGGTCATGACGACGATGCGATGGTAGCGAAGATCCTCTTCGCGATATTTCGAGCGCGTGCCGCAACCGAGCGCCTGGACCAGATCGGCGATCTGCTGATTAGCGGACAGCTTTTCGCGGCCGGCGCTGGCGACATTGAGGATCTTGCCGCGCAGCGGCAGGATCGCCTGGTTGGTGCGGTTGCGCGCCTGCTTGGCGGAGCCACCGGCCGAATCACCTTCCACGAGGAAGAGTTCGGCGCCTTCAGCGGTATTTTGCGAACAATCGGCAAGTTTGCCCGGCAGGCGCAGTTTGCGCACGGCCGTCTTGCGATTGACCTCCTTCTCCTTGCGGCGACGCAGGCGTTCCTCGGAACGCTCGATCACCCATTCGAGCAGTTTTTCAGCCTCGCCCGGATTGTCGGTGAGATAGTGATCGAAGGGATCTCGCAGCGCGTTTTCGACGATGCGCTGCGCCTCAACGGTCGCAAGCCTGTCCTTGGTCTGCCCGACGAATTCCGGTTCGCGGATGAAGATGGAAAGCATGCCGACGCCGGAAATCATCACATCGTCGGTGGTTATGCCGGCCGCGCGTTTGTTTTGCGTCATCTCGGCGTAGTTCTTCAGCCCCTTGGTCAGCGCGATGCGAAGACCCGCCTCGTGCGTGCCGCCTTCCGGGGTAGGAATGGTATTGCAATAGGAATGGACCTGCGGGTCGCCGCCGTACCAGGTGATCGCCCATTCCAGCGAGCCGTGGCCGCTTGCCTTGTCCGACTTGCCGGCAAAAATCTCGCGCGTGACGGTAAACTCATTGCCCATCGTCGCTTTGAGATAATCTTTCAAGCCGCCGGGGAAATGGAAGACGGCCTTTTCCGGAACATCGGTGCCTGCCGGCACCAATTCCGGATCGCAGCTCCACCGAATTTCGACGCCGCCGAAAAGATAGGCCTTGGAGCGCGCCATGCGGAAAACGCGGGCGGGGTCAAACTTGGCGTGCTCGCCGAAGATCTGCGGATCGGGATGAAAACGGACACGCGTGCCGCGGCGGTTATGGACGTCGCCGAGTTCTTCCAGGCCGCCCTGCGGCAGACCGCGCGAGAAGCGCTGGCGATAGAGCTTGCGATTGCGCGCCACTTCGACTTCGAGATCATCAGACAGCGCGTTGACGACGGAGACGCCGACGCCGTGCAAGCCGCCCGAGGTCTCATAGGCCTTGCCGTCGAATTTACCGCCGGCATGCAGCTTGGTCATGATGACCTCGAGCGTCGATTTGCCCGGCACTTGCGGATGGTTTTCGACAGGAATGCCGCGGCCGTTGTCGGTGACGGTCAGATAGCCCCTCTGGTCGAGATGTACTTCGATGAAATCGGCATGGCCGGCGACGGCCTCGTCCATGGAATTGTCGATGACTTCGGCGAAGAGATGATGCAACGCCTTCTCGTCCGTGCCGCCGATATACATGCCGGGTCGCATGCGCACCGGCTCCAGCCCTTCGAGGACGCGGATCGAATTCGCGCCATATTCCTCGGCAGACGAGGTGGTCGGCGCTACGCGCGGGGCAGGGGCGACCGCAGGCTTTTCAGCCTTGACGACCGGCTTGTCCGCCGCTTCCGGCTTCGGCGAAAGGGGCAGTCCGGAAAAGAGATCGTTGCTGTTATCCATGGAGCTGTTCAGATTTGTCCTTGAAGGGGTCATACCCCAAAATCACCGCATTTGCCGTCAGTTTCGCGAATCACCGAGATTCTGCCAGAAACGACGCGCGAGCGCGATGGCGCCCCATTGACGGGCAAATTCGGAAAAAAGATTTGCGTTGCCGCGCCGCGAATGGCAAGCCCGTGGGCCTATCGAGGGAAGTGTCCGCATGCGAATGTCCACAACTCATTTGCTAATATTAGCTGCAATTGCGGCGTTTTTGCCATTGGCGGTCGCATCGGGTGCTGCCGCAGAGGCGCTGAAGCCTTTCAAGGATGATCTGTTTTCCAATCAGACGGTCCTCGAGAGCCATGATAATGGTGCTTTCCAGACGATCGACTATCAGGAAATGCGCGACATCAACGGTCGCGACGAGGTGCCGGAACGGCGCGTCAAGCCGGCCTATGTCGCAACTGGCGTGCGCTGGAAAGCGCAACAGGACGAGACCTTGCCGCTCGGCGACCGCAAGCTCGACGTCACCCGCATCGGCCCGGCATCGAAGCAAGCCTTTACGGTGATCTTCATCCATGGCCGCGGCGGCGACCGCAGGCTCGGGTCGAACGACTATACATTCGGCGGCAACTTCAATCGGCTGAAGAATCTCGCCTATAACAATGGCGGCACCTACTACGCCCCGAGCGTGAAAAGCTTCGACAGCGAGGGCGTCGCCGACATCGCTGCCCTTATCCGCTATTCCTACGAGCAATCCGGCGGCAGGCCGGTCATCCTCACCTGCGCCTCTATGGGCAGCTTCATCTGCTGGGGCATCACCCGCGACGCCGAAAGCGTCAAACGTCTGAAGGGGATGGCGATCTTGAGCGGGGTGACGGATCCGGATTTCGTCAAGAGTGCTTTCTACAAGGCGAAATTGCCGATCTGGTTCACCCATGGCAGCAAGGATCCGGTCTACGCCGCCACCAACCAGGAAGCTCTCTTCGAAAAGCTCTACAAGACGCATTACCCGACGCGGTTTACGTTGTTTGCCACCGGCAATCACGGCACGCCGGTGCGCATGACCGACTGGCGGAAAGTGCTGAATTGGATCATTGATCCACAGCCGTCATGATTCTTTTCGAATAAATTTCGAATTATTTTCGGAAAAGCGATTTTTCAAACGATTTGAACTCGTTCCGACCGCTTTCGACAACTTTTCTTTCCGCTCTAGTTTTGTTAGTGCGGCAGAGAGGTGACGGGGGAAACGCGGAATGACAGAAAAAATACGACCGCTTCTGGCGGGAAACTGGAAGATGCATGGCACACGGGCCAGTCTCGATCAGATCAAGGCAATCGCCGAGGGGGTGAAGGCACCGCTATCCGAGAAGATCGACACGCTCCTTTGCCCGCCGGCAACATTGCTCTACGTCGCGACAGCACTCTGCGACGACAGTCCCCTGGCAATCGGTGCGCAGGACTGCCATCAACAGATCAACGGCCCGCATACGGGCGATATTTCCGCCGAGATGATCGCCGACTGCTTCGGCACCCATGTCATCGTCGGTCATTCCGAGCGGCGCAGAAACCATGCGGAAAGCGACATGTTGGTGCGCGCCAAGGCGGAAGCGGCCCATGCCGTCGGGCTGACGACCATCATTTGCATCGGCGAAACGGCATACGAGCGCAACAGCGGTCAGACACTGGACGTCCTGAAGCGCGAACTCAATGCTTCGGTTCCCGGCAGCTCGACCTCGGAAACGACGGTTATCGCCTATGAGCCGGTATGGGCGATTGGCAGCGGCCAGATTCCTACCCCTGCCAATATCGAGGAGGCACATGCCTTCATGCGCGACGAACTCATCGAACGCTTTGGCGCGGACGGCGCGCATATCCGACTTCTCTACGGCGGTTCGGTCAATGGCGACAATGCGGCGGACCTGCTCGCCATCGCCAATGTCAATGGTTTGCTCGTCGGCGGGCACAGCTTGAAAGCGGTCGACTTCCTCGCCATCTATGGCGCATTCGAACGGCAGTTCGCCTGAAGGTTTCACTTGCCTGGATTCCAATCTCAAAAGGACTTGGAATAGACGTGAGCCTCATGTAAAGAGCCGCGAGCTTTTCTTTTTGATGCCCGCGCCCGTGGGCAGGACTGGACCTATGCAAACCGTACTGCTTGTCATCTATCTCATGGTTGTTATCGCTCTCATCGGCGTGGTGCTGATTCAGCGCTCGGAGGGCGGTGGCCTGGGCATTGGCGGCGGATCGGGCTTCATGTCGGCACGCGGCACGGCCAATGCGCTGACGCGCACCACGGCTATCCTGGCGGCACTGTTCTTTGTGCTGGCGCTGGGTATGAATGTTTATTCGCGCTTCGAGGGACGTCCGACCGACATTCTCAACCGTATTCCGAGCACGGCGGGTCAGGGCAACGGTATTCTCGATTCGCTTGGTGGCCAGAAGGGCGCAGCACCAGCAGGCGGCCAGTCCCAGCCGGCCAACAACAGCGGCGTTCCGAACAGCGGCGCGGTTGCTCCGCAGTCTCAGACGACGACACAGCAGGCACCGGCCGCAACGACGACCCAACAGCCTGCAGCCACGACCACGACGCAGCCTGCTCCGGCTGCCGCCGGTCAGCAGACGCCGCCTGCTACGACGACGACAACGCCGACCCAAAGCGGCAACGGCGTTCCGACCGGCCAGTAAGCCCGGTCAGGGACTATCATCCTCCGGCAGGTCTTCGGATCTGCCGGTTTTGTTTTGTCAACATTCCGCGTTCTGTGTCCAAAATTCCGGAAACGAATTTTAGGGCTGGCGGAATCATTTGTTAAAAGGTATCCGGTGACTCCCATGGCGCGATATGTATTCATCACTGGCGGCGTGGTTTCTTCCCTCGGAAAAGGAATTGCGGCCGCGGCTCTCGGAGCGTTGTTGCAGGCCCGTGGTTATCGGGTCCGCCTGCGCAAACTCGACCCCTATCTGAATGTGGACCCGGGCACCATGAGCCCGACCCAGCACGGCGAGGTCTTCGTGACCGACGACGGCGCGGAAACCGACCTCGATCTCGGCCACTACGAACGCTTCACCGGCCGTTCGGCGACCAAGACCGACAACATCACCACGGGTCGCATCTACAAGAACATCATCGACAAGGAACGCCGCGGCGACTATCTCGGCGCCACGGTCCAGGTCATTCCGCACGTCACCAATGAGATCAAGGATTTCGTGACCGAGGGCAATGACGACTATGATTTCGTCATCTGCGAGATCGGCGGCACGGTTGGCGACATCGAAGCCATGCCCTTTATGGAAGCGATCCGCCAACTCGGCAACGATCTGCCGCGCGGTACCGCAATCTATGTTCATCTGACGCTGATGCCCTACATCCCGGCTGCTGGCGAATTGAAAACCAAGCCGACGCAGCATTCCGTCAAGGAACTGCAGGCGCTGGGTATTCATCCCGATATCCTGCTGGTGCGCGCCGATCGGGAAATCCCGGAGGCCGAACGCCGCAAGCTTTCGCTGTTCTGCAACGTCCGCCCGTCAGCCGTCATCCAGGCGCTCGACGTCGCCAACATCTACGACGTGCCGATGGCCTACCACAAAGAAGGCCTCGACAACGAAGTGCTGGCAGCTTTCGGCATTGAGCCGGCGCCGAAGCCGCGGCTGGAGCCGTGGGAAGAGGTCTGCAACCGTATCCGTACGCCGGAAGGCGAAGTGACGATCGCCATCGTCGGCAAATATACTGGCCTCAAGGATGCATATAAGTCGCTGATCGAAGCGCTGCACCACGGAGGCATCGCCAACCGCGTCAAGGTAAATCTTGAATGGATCGAGTCGGAGGTCTTCGAAAAGGAAGATCCGGCGCCGTATCTCGAAAAGGTTCATGGCATTCTGGTGCCCGGCGGCTTTGGCGAGCGCGGCTCCGAGGGCAAGATCCACGCGGCCCGTTTCGCTCGCGAGCGCAAGGTGCCGTATTTCGGCATCTGTTTCGGCATGCAGATGGCCGTCATCGAAGCAGCCCGCAACCTTGCCGGCGTCGAGCATGCGTCGTCGACCGAATTCGGTCCGACCAAGGAACCGGTCGTCGGGCTGATGACGGAGTGGTTGAAGGGCAACGAACTGCAGAAGCGCACGGAATCCGGCGATCTCGGCGGCACGATGCGCCTTGGCGCCTACAAGGCGGCACTGAAGAAGGGCACGAAGATCTCCGAAATCTACGGCTCGACCGATATTTCCGAGCGCCATCGCCATCGCTACGAAGTCAACGTCGACTACAAGGAGCGGCTGGAAGATTGCGGTCTCGTCTTCTCCGGTATGTCGCCCGACGGCATCCTGCCGGAAACGGTCGAATACTCAGATCATCCGTGGTTCATCGGCGTTCAGTATCACCCGGAGCTGAAGTCCCGCCCGCTCGAACCGCACCCGCTGTTCTCAAGCTTCATCGAAGCGGCGACAGAGCAGAGCCGACTCGTTTGACCGTCGCAAATCGCTTGCGATAGTCGCTCGGGCTGACCGCAAGCCGAGCACGGAAATGATGGCGCATCGTGGCGAGCGATCCGAACCCGCTCGCTACCGCCACATCGTCCAAAGAGATCATTGCATTCTTTTCGAGAAGATCACGCGCAAGACGCAATCTTTCGGTCATCAGCCATTCGCCCGGCGACATGCCGGTCGTCGCCTCGAAACGCCGCTGAAAAGTACGCACGCTCATGCCGGCGCGCATTGCGAGCAGGCGGATCGGCTGCTCCTCGTCCAACCGCTGGCGCATCCATTCAAGAAGCGGGCCGAGCCTGGCGCCTTCTCGCTCGCGTGGCACCGGCGTTTCAATATATTGAGCCTGTCCGCCTTCGCGATGAGGCGGAACGACCAACCGGCGTGCAACACTGTTCGCCGCCTCCGGCCCGAAATCCCTGCGCACGACATGCAGGCAAAGGTCGATGGCTGCCGCGCTCCCCGCGGCCGTCAGAACCGCGCCTTCGTCAACGTAAAGCACATCCGCATCAACGGCGACATCGGGGTATCGGGCAGCGATCGAATCGACATAACGCCAATGCGTCGTCGCTTTTCGCCCCGCCAATAATCCGGCGGCGGCAAGAACGGCCACGCCGGAACACAGGGACATAACGCGCGCGCCTCGGCTGTTTGCCGCCTGCAAGGCAGCCACAAGCGGAGCAGGCACAGGCAATGCAATCCCCCGCCAACCGGGAACGATGATCAAATCAGCGTCCTCAAGGAGTTCCAGCCCTTGATCGACCTGAACTAACAGCCCGCCTGCCGCTCGCAAAGGCCCGCTCTCGATGCCGCAGGCCGAAAAGCGATACCAGTGGTCTCCCATCTCCGGACGCGGCAGACCGAAAATCTCGTAGGCTACGCCGAATTCGAAGGTGCAAAGACCGTCATAGACGAGAGCAACGACATGTGGACCCCGAAGGGCTGAAACAGAGCTGTTTGGCATGATCTTTACGCTATATGGCATTGTAGCCAATTTCAACGCAGACTTGCCTAATGCATCAAGGGCCGGCCAACAGATGCAGGAGCCTCAAATGTCCAGTCGCGTCAGCGAAATACCAGCCGCAGCCCCGGAAGCCGTCACTGCCTATTATAGCCAGAAGCTGGCATTCGAGACGGATTGTTCCGATGTCCAGCTTTCGATGGTCTCGGGCAATGCCGATTTCGTGCTGCTCGACGTCCGTGGACCGTCGTTTTTCCAACAAGCACACATACCCGGCGCCATCAACCTGCCGCACGGCAAGATGACGGCGCACAAGATGGCGGAATGGCCCGCTGACACCCTGTTCGTCGTCTATTGCGCCGGTCCTCACTGCAACGGAACCGATAAGGCGGCGCTACGCCTCGGCCAGCTCGGCAAGCGCGTGAAGGTCATGATCGGCGGTATGACCGGCTGGGCGGATGAAGGCTTTGATTTCGAACGGGGCTGAGTGGTCGGAAAAAGGGTAGCCAACAGACGCTGGCTTCTGCCCTTTGCCGCACCGCAAAAAATCCCGCCGCTACGTCATTTGACTGTCGCGTCGCTCCCATTTCCGTGGCACTCTGCCGGTAAGCATAATGGGAACAAAAGTATGATACTCAATCCATTTGACGACCGGAGAGAGCGGTCGAAAACCAAGATTGCCATCACCTATATTGTTCTAATTGCGTTCAACATCGCTGCCTGGGCTTGGGCGTGGACCGCCTTTGCGGACAGGCCGTCGCTGCTGGGCACGGCATTTCTCGCTTACATGTTCGGCCTGAGGCACGCATTTGACGTGGACCACATCGCCGCAATCGACAATGTAGTGCGCAAGCTGATGCATGAGAGGAAACAGCCCTATGCCGTTGGTTTCTTCTTCTCCTTCGGCCATTCGACCATCGTCGTGCTCGCATCGATCGTCATTGCCGCGACGGCGGCTGCGATGCAAAGCCGGCTCGATTCATTCCACGATATCGGCGGCGTCATCGGCACGGCGGTCTCTGCCGCCTTCCTGCTTCTTATCGGCATTGCCAACCTATTCGTCCTCAAAGGCGTATGGTCGGCCTTCAACCGCGCGCGACGAGGCGAGAGGATCGTCGACGAAGACCTCGACGCCTTGCTAGCTGGCGGCGGTTTGCTGGCGCGTGTCTTCCGGCCGATGTTCAAGGTGGTGACGCGGTCCTGGCACATGTATCCGATCGGCTTCCTGTTCGGTCTCGGTTTCGATACGGCGACCGAGATCGGCCTACTCGGCATTTCGGCGGCCCAGGCAGCGCAAGGCATGTCCTTCTGGACGATTCTTGTCTTCCCGGCACTCTTCACCGCCGGAATGTCGCTGATGGACACCAGCGACAGCATATTGATGACCGGCGCCTATGGCTGGGCTTTCGTCAAGCCAGTGCGCAAGCTCTGGTACAATCTGACGATCACCGCGGCTTCCGTCGTCGTTGCCATCTTCATCGGCGGTATCGAAGCGCTAGGGTTGATCTCGGACAAACTCGGCCTCGAAGGGGGCGTCTGGAGCTTTATTGGCGATCTTAACGACAATCTTGCCAATTTCGGTTTCGCGGTCGTCGGCATCTTCCTGCTGAGCTGGCTGATTTCTACCATCCTCTACAAGGCCAAGGGCTACGACAGCTTGCAGATCAACCGCTCCTGACGCATCATTGTTTTCATAGATTTATATTGCTGCGGCTGGAATTTATCACCCGCAGCCACAGCTATATTTGATGAGGGGGCACAATCATGACCCAGACAACTGGTTTTCTCGGCGCCGCCGTAGTCGCCGTTCTATGCGCGGTCGGGGCCGATTCGGCCCTTGCACAAACCGCGGGTTGTTCACTGCGACCGGCCGTCAGTGCTCAACGCCAGACCCTGAATTGCGAGCCAGGCCTCAGCATCACCATCGAGCGCGGTGCACGTTACCAGCTTGCCGACCGTAATCGCGACGGTCGGGTGGATGCCGTCGTGCTCAATAGCAAGGCGGCGCTGGTCGATGTCGACAACAGCCGCATTCAGGGTGGGTTCGAAGTGGTGACGCCGCAGGCGATCGCTGCCGTGCGGGGCACACGATGGGCGGTCGACGCGGAACGTGGCAAGACATCCGTGTTGGTTCTGCGCGGCCGCGTCGCCGTCAATAAGGTTTCGACCGGACAAGGCGTTACGCTTGGACGGGGGCAGGGCGTCGATGTTGATCGTGGTCGCAGTCCTCTGCGTGTTACAAGCTGGGGGCAACCGCGCATAAACGCACTGATGGCCCGCCTCGGCCAGTGAGATCCTGATTCCCATGCGCAGACCACCGCTGCAGACGCTGATTGCGCTTGTATTGACTGCCGTCTGGGGTGCGGGCCTCGGTATCGCGCATCTGCGGGGCGACATTCCGGTTATCGACGGTGCCGAGGCGACGCTGGCGAATCTGAGGAATGTGCTCGGCGGCAGCCGGCAACCGCCCGATGTCGTCACCATCGTCGCCATCGATGACGAGACGTCCCGGCAGGCCGGACACTATCCGCTGCCCCGCGCTACCCTTGCGAAAGTCATTGATGCCATCGCCGCATTGAAGCCGAAAGCAATCGGCCTCGACATGCTTTTGGTGGATGCCGGCGCGGAGGCCGACGATGCCGCGCTGACGCGATCGCTGAAGCAGACCAATGCCGTGCTGGCCGCCGCCGGCGTCTTTCCCGAAAGCCGTCAGCGTGTTGCCGAGGACAGCAAAGAGCCTCTCGCGCGCGTACCTAGCGCTCTGCAATTCCTGGAGCCGCAGCAGCAGTTCGCAGAGGCCGCGAGCTACGGCATCGTCAATGTCCAGACCGACCAGACGGGAACGCCGCGTTTCGTGCCGATGCTGTTTCGCAGCGGCGAGCGAATCGAACCGTCCTTCTCCTTGCGCCTCGTTTCCGCGGCAACCGGCGAGCCTACGACCGTCATTTCCGACCACATCAAGCTCGGTGACCGTTCGGTGCATACCGATACAGGCTACCTTATGCCCCTCTCTTTCTACGGCCCGCGCGGCACGATCCGCACCATCGGCGCCAATGCGGCGTTGAACGGGCAATTGCCGGAGGAGGCAATCAAGGACCATATCGTGGTTATCGGCGCGACCGTCACCGGCGGCGGCGATGTCTTTCCGACACCCTTTGACCCGGTATTGCCGGGCGTCGAAGTCATTTCCACATCGATCACCCATTTGATGGCTGGGGACGGGTTGATCCGCGACCGCGGCGTGCGCCTCATTGACCTCTGCTTTGCCATTGGCCTGCCGCTTGTTCTCGTTAGCCTGCTTGCCTGGCGGCGAAACACCATCGGCCTGATCTTGGTGCTCTGCGTCATCCTTGCCTGGCTCTCGATCAACATCAGCGCCTTCAAACATGGTATCTGGCTGAGTGCCGCCGTGCCGATCGCAGCGGCGATGCCGCCGGCGCTACTATTTGGCGCCGCACAGCTTTGGCTCGGCCGCAAACAGGCGAAGCATTTCGCGCAGCAAAGTGAACTCCTGCAGCGCATTCAGGCGCCGGGTCTTGCCGAATATCTTGCCCGCGATCCCGGCTTTCTGGCGGAGCCGGTGCGGCAGGAGGCGGCCGTGGTCTTCATAGATCTCAACGGCTTCACGGGCCTCAGCGAAGCGATCGGTCCAACGGCGGTGCGCGAGCTGCTGAACGGCTTTTACGATCTTGTCGACGAAGAAGTGACAGCTAGCGGCGGCGCCATCACGAGCTTCATGGGTGACGGCGCGATGATCCTCTTCGGCCTACCACAGCCGAAGCGGGACGATCCTTCCAATGCGGCGCGCTGCTGCATTCGCCTTGCAGACCGGATGAGAGGCTGGCTTGGGGCGCTACCGGAAGCGATCGCCTCTCGCATCGGCTTCAAGATAGGCGCGCATTTCGGTACCGTCGTTGCCTCCAGGCTCGGCGGCGGCGGACGGCAGCAGATCACGGCAACCGGCGACACTGTCAATGTCGCCAGTCGCCTGATGGAGGTGGCCGCCCGCAACAATGCCGAGATCGCCATCAGCAACGACCTGCTGCAAGCTGCAGGTCGCGACAGCGCGCCCTATTTGGAAGGCAGGCTTGATGGTCCGATCGAAGCAAACTTGCGCGGTCGGGCCGGTTCGTTGGCCGTCTGGCTGTGGCGGAGCCAAGCATAATCCCGAAAAGTACGATGCCTTAACACAGCGCTTCATCTTCGCTGGAAACTCTTTGCTCCGTCGAGGCATGCCCGCGATCAAACACCTCGAACATTTTCTGGAAACGCGGAGAGTCGCGTAGCGAATCCAGATCGGAATCGTTGCTGAACCAGAGCACCTGGTAGGCGGAACTCAGCGGCAGCAACCTCTCGAGCAGATCCAACGCCGCATCGCGATCGCCGAGCACGGCATAGGCGCAGGCAACATTGTATTGGGCACAAATGTCGTCCGGATCGATCGTGAGGGCACGCGCCGCCCATTCCCTGGCGCGTCCGGCCTCGCCAAGATGAGCAAGGGCGATAGCGCCACGATGGGCAGGGCCGGAATTTTCCGGGTTGAGATCAAGCGCCCGCTCGGCGCGCTCGATGCCGATCTTTGCCCAGCGCTCCAGCTCATTCGTCTTTCCGAGCGAGCGAAAGGCGCTGATCAGATGCACAGGTGACAGATAGTCGTCGGTGCGAATGGTCGCCGCGCGCTCGAAATAGTGCACAGCCTCCTCGAACCGGCCATGCATGAACAGGAAGCGGCCGTAATGGAAATTTGCCTCGTAGAGGTTCGGCTGTAGCGCCATGGCCCGGGCGAAGGCGGCAGTTGCCGCCTCGTTCTGGCCACTTTGATGCAGAGCCAGACCATGCGAAGCATAGGCCTCGGCCAAATCGGGATCGAGTTCCAACGCCTTGGCGCTCATCGCCATGATGTTTTCCAGCGGATACTCGCGCGGGCTCCAGTCCCTCAACGCCGAGTCGCAATCGGCGATACCGGCATAGGCGCGGGCGTAGTCCGGATCCAGCTCGACCGCCTTCAGGAACATTCGCCGTGCCAACAGCAGGTAAGACCGTGTCCAGGCATGCGAGAATTGCCGGCCCCGAAGATAATAGGTATAGGCCTCGATATTGGCGGTAGGCTCGCTTTCGATCGCCTTCTTTTCCTCCGGCTGCAGCTTGATCTTCAGTTGATCGACGATCGCATGGGTGATCTCGTCCTGGATTGTGAAAATATCGGTCAGATCGCGATCGAAACGGCCGGCCCAGAGATGTGCACCGTTGCGGGCATCGATGAGCTGACCCGTGATGCGCAGGCGCTGCGCAGCCTTGCGAACGCTGCCCTGCAGAACGAAATCCGCGCCGAGCTCCTGCGCTATCTGCTTCACCTTCACCGACTTGCCCTTGTAGGTGAAGACGGTATTGCGGGCGACGACATTGAGGTCCGATATTTGCGAGAGATCGGTAATGAGATCCTCGGTAATCCCATCGGAGAAATATTCCTGCTCCTGGTCGTCGCTCATGTTGACGAAGGGCAGGACGGCCACCAGCCGCTTGCGGCCATCCCGCGCCGGCAACGCAACCACCGATGAGGTGGTTGGTGAATTGATAGAAACGGTATAGACGCGGACACTATGGGCGATGTTCTTGAGGGAGTGTTCGCCACGGTCCTCGAAGGAAACGCCCAGACGGGAGCCGACATGATCGCGCACCGAGGCGGAGACAGCGATGCCGCCCGGCTCGGCAATGGCTTCGAGACGAGCCGCGAGATTGACGCCTTCGCCAAAAATATCACCATCCTCGACAATGACGTCGCCGAGGTTGATGCCGATCCGCAGCTCGATACGGCGATCCTCCAGTGCATTCTCGTTACGCGTCAGCATATCGCGCTGGATTTCGGCAGCGCAGGAGACCGCGTTCACCACGCTCGAAAATTCGACCAGCATGCCGTCGCCGGTGTGCTTGACGATGCGTCCCTTGTGTTGGGTGATCCTCGGATCCAAAACTTCGGCACGATGCTGCCTCACCGCTGCCAGCGTGCCGGCCTCGTCCATTCCCATCAAGCGGCTGTAGCCCACGATGTCGACAGCAAGAATGGCAGTCAGTCGGCGCTCCAAGTGCCCCCCGAATTCATCTTGTGGTCTAAGGCTGCAGTTTACGCCGATATTGTCACAATGTCGTGCGTAGCGTTCCATATTGCACCATGGCAGTTGGAAAACGATTTGGCGGCGCAGATAGCACCAATTTGCACCAAGAAGCGAGCGGTCTTTGTGGTTAGTCCCTTTGAGGTAAGGGCTACAGTCCCACCATTTTCGCTAGCCCGAACGACGCAAAATCTCACATATCGTGGGCATATTCGCCATTTTTGGCTTTATCCGCGCCACATGGGGATGATGGAAATCACAAGCAGGCAGGCGAGGAAAAAATTCAGCGCGCGCCACTGCCACGACGTTTTCAGCAAACGGCCAAGCAATTGCCCAAGAGCGCACCAAATGGCCAACGAAAATGCGGCGACAAGGCAAAACGTCATGCCGAGCAAGATGGCGAGAGTCGCCGGGTTGCTGGCCAAAGCGGCGAAGGAGGCGGCCGCGCCGATCGTCATTGCCCAGCCCTTGGGATTGTACCAGAGCATCCAGACACCGGTCATAAAGCTTGTCGGCTTTGCCATGTCGCCGTCTAGACGCGGCTGGCCGCTTCGGCCTATGCGCACGGCGAGCCATATCAGATAGAGCGAGCCGAGCGTTTTCATCGCGACCTGCAGTGCAGGCAAGGCCATTAGCAAGCTGCCCAGCCCAGCCGCAGCCGCGCAAGCGATGGAACCGAGACCGATGGCGCAACCGGCCATGACTGGTATCGACCGGCGAAAACCGAAATGCGCGCCGGAGGCGGTGGCAAGCGTCGTGGCGGCGCCCGGCGTGATCGTCGAGACGAGCGTAAAAACGATAAGGGGCAATAGCTCGTCGATGGTCATGCGGCTGATCTCCATCTTCTAGTGAAGACATAGGCGAATGGCTGCCATCAGAAAAACGAATGTTGAAGGACCGACGCATTAGCGTTTATAATGCAGATATGACCCGAAACTTTGATGTCGCCCTCATTAGGACTTTTGCCGCCGTTGCCGATCACGGCAGCATGACGGTTGCCGCCAATATTCTGCACATGACGCAGAGCGCCGTCAGCCAGCAGATCAAGCGGCTGGAGGATATGCTCGGCTGTGCCCTGTTCGAACGGGAGAAACGCGGATTGCGGCTCACGGACGCGGGTGAGCGAATGCTTGGCAATGCCCGCCGGCTGCTGATCCTCAATGATGATATTTTGGCCGACATGACGGAAAGTGTCGTCGAAGGCAGTGTGCGGCTTGGCGTGCCCCATGATCTTGTCGGGACGATTCTGGCACCGGTTCTCAAATCCTATGTCGAGCGTCATCCGCAGGTAGAGATTTCACTAGTCTGCGGCTCATCGCCCGAGCTGATGCAGGCGCTCGACAACGGTGTGATCGATCTCGGCGTCATCGAGGAGCCGCTCGGCACATCCAAGGGCGAATGCCTGACCATCGACCGGCTGGTTTGGGTGGGTGCAAAAGCGGGCAGCGCGCACCGAAAGAACCCGCTGCCGATTTCGATGGTGGCCGATACCTGCGCCTTCCGGCCATCGGTCTTCGCAGCGCTGCGCGACGATGGGCGACGCTGGCGCACCATATTTGAGAACGGCAATATCGAGGCGACAACGGCCACAGTTCGCACCGACCTTGCGATCACTGCCTGGCTCGCCTCCACTGTCCCCGCCGACCTCGATATTCTCGGCGCGAGCGAAGGCCTGCCGGACTTGCCGATCTTTTCCGTCAACCTCTATTTATCCAAAAGCGAAGCGACGCCACCTGCAACCGAGCTCGCCCGCCATATCCGCGAAGGGCTGATGCGGCCGCGACAGATGGCAGCCGCTTGAGGATCCATTCGACTGGTAGCCGCTTTTACTATGCAGCCTTCGGCAAAGGTCCGACGTAACGCGACTGCGGACGGATCAGGCGGCCGTCGAGCATCTGCTCGCGTGCATGAGCAATCCAGCCCACGGTGCGGCCGATCGCAAAGACGCCAGTGAAAGCGTTACGCGGGAAACCAAGGGCATCGAGCAGCAGGGCGGTATAATACTCGACATTGGTTTCCAGCGGACGGTCAGGCTTGCGTTCCTTCAAGAGCACCAGCGCCGCGGCCTCGATCGATTCGGCGAGCGCAATGCGGCCGGCATCCGCCTGACCACTCGCAAAGATCGGCCGTAGCGCCGTCTTCAGGGCATCGGCACGAGGATCACGAACGCGGTAGATGCGGTGGCCGAAACCCATCAGCCGTTCGCCGTGGTCGAGTGCCTGCGACAGCCATGCGCGAGCATTGGCCGGCTCGCCCACCGCATCCAGCATATCGAGCACCGGGCCGGGCGCGCCGCCATGCAGCGGCCCCTTGAGAGCGCTGATCGCAGCCAACACTGACGATGTCAGGCCGGCATGGGTCGAGGCGATGACGCGAGAGGCGAAAGTGGAGGCGTTCAGCCCGTGATCTGAGATCGTCACCAGATAGGCGTCAAGACCGGCTGTCTGCTGCGGCGTTGGGCGCTTGCCTGTCAGCATGCGCAGGATGTCGGCGGATTGCGACAGGGAGGCGTCCGGCTTGATCGGCTTTTCACCTTTCTGGAGGCGCAGTACGGCAGGCAGAAAGACGGCTGGCGCAGCCATCAGGCGGATGGCGGTGGCAAAATCCTCGCCATCTTCGATACGAGCCAGCAGCGCCCGCATGGCTTCCACCGGCGGCAGAGCCAGCAAGACCGCATCGGCCGCTTTGACATGCGCAAACAGCTCTACGCGCGCGGCACCCAGTTGCGTCCTGATGCTTGCGGCATCGGCATGTTCCTCGAACAGGCCGTCCAGCAGCAGCGCGGCGACATCTTCAAAGCGGCTGGTCGCGACCAGATCGTCCAGCGACACACCGCGAATGATCAGCCGGCCGGCGGCACCATCCACGTCGGACAGCTTGGTTTCGGCAGCAATGATATCTTCGAGACCACTTTTCATCACTATTCTCCTTTGACTATACGCTTAGATGAGTCCTATTTTCATTGACGTCAATCTTGACGTAATTGATCAATATGAGGAACCATGAGTTGGCTGACGGCGGAGCAGGCGCTTGACCTGCTGGGCACCAAATCACAGACGCTTTACGCCAATGTCAGTCGCGGCCGCATCCGTGCGAAGCCCGATCCGGCTGATACGCGGCGGAGCCTTTACTTCACCGACGACGTCAAGCGGTTAGCGGCGAGGCACGCAGGACGCCGAAAAACCGAGGTCGTGGCGGCCGACGCCATCCAATGGGGCGATCCTGTGCTGCCGTCGGCGTTATCGACGGTCTCGGAAGGACGATTGTTTTATCGCGGACAGAATGCGGCTGATCTTGCCGAACACGCGACGTTGGAGGAGATCGCGCTACTCCTGTGGGACATGAAGCGGCCGCTGCGGTTGGAAGGGCAGGGCAATCAAAGGCCGCCCGCGATAACTGCGGTCTTTTCAGCCTTGGCCGAGCGCGCCACAACCGACCTGCCATCGCTTGGACGATCGCTGACGGCGCTGCAAACCGAAGCGGAAAGCGTATTCGGCACGGTTGCCTGTGCGCTGGCGCCTGGTCTGCCTCATTTGCCGCTACATCAGCGCCTCGCCGGGGCGTGGAACCGGCCGGACGCCGGCGAACTCATTCGCCGCTCTCTCGTGCTCTTCGCCGATCACGAGCTCAACGCCTCGACCTTCACGGCGCGGATCACTGCCTCCGCTGGTGCGACGCTGTCAGCAGCAGCGCTCTCCGGCCTGTCGACACTGACCGGACCGCTGCATGGCGGCGCATGGCAAAGTGTGCGCTCACTGATTGCCCGTGCCGCAGCGATCGGCGCAGAGGAGGCGGTACGGAGTTATCTTGCCGAGGGACGGCCACTGCCAGCGGTCGGGCACCCGCTCTATCCGGACGGCGATGCGCGCGCCCGGGCGCTGCTTGCCTGCTTTACGCTGCCGCCCCTGTTCGCGGAGGTTCGAAACGTGGCCGAAGAGCTGGTTGGAGAACGCGTCAACGTTGATTTTGCCCTGACGGCAATGACATCCGCCTATCATCTGCCGCACGACGCGCCGCTGATCATCTTCGCACTGGCCCGCACGGTCGGGTGGTTGGCGCATGCCATGGAGCAATCGACAAGCGGTCGCCTCATCCGGCCGCGCGCACGCTACGTCGGCCCACCCGTGGAGTGACCAGCGGGTGCCCATGTCCGACAAGTTTGACTTTATCGCTAACTTCCGGGGAGCAAATCCGGGGCAACTGCTTCGCGGATAGATTTAACTCACTGCCGAGCGACAAACGGCTTCAATGTTGTGCCCGTCTGGATCAAGAACAAATGCGCCGTAGTAGTCGGGGTGATAGTGGGATCGTATGCCTGGAGGTCCATTATCCAGCCCGCCTGCCGCCAGCGCCGCTTCATAGAACTGATCGACGATAGCCCTGCTTTGAGCCGTGAAAGCAACGTGGACGCCTGTTTGCGGCGCGTCTCGATGTCCGATCCAGAAGAAGGCTTTCGGCCTGTCCCGTATCCCGCAAAAATCGCTCCCTCAGCGTACAAGCGTTCGATACCAAGGGGGAGCAAGGCCGCATCGTAGAAGGTCTTCGACCGCTCCACATCGCTGACACCGATTGTGACATGATCTAGCATATCCACTCCACAGCTTACCGGCACGAATGCCTTATCAACGTTGTCCCACAGGACCGGCACCCCGACGCGACAGCTCCGCCCAACCGATGGTCAGTTTGCGATTGCCAATGAGCCAAATCGTGGCGAGCGCGATCAGCCCCACGGCGACATTGGCGGCGATGAAGAGGATCGGCGCAATTTGCGCGACTGGGCCGGTGTCGCCGCGTTCGATCAGACGTAAGGGGGCGGTCGCCAGCGCCGTCGCGCCGAAGGTGAAGGCCCAGTATGCCGGGCTGAAAGCCTCCTTGGTGATCCACGGCAGCAGACGCAGCATGACTAGGGCTTGCAGGATGCCGTAGCCGATCATGGCATGCACGAAAAGGTCTGGTGGTCCGGACATGACGCTGATATAGGCGACCGAGCCGACGGCCGGCGGGGCAAGTTGGACGCCGAGCGTCGGGCGCAGCGGCGGCGACAATGCTGGCGCCGTCAAAAGCCTATGCAGGAGGGCGGATTCGATCGCGAGCCAGGCAAAGAATCCGGCGCCGAAGAAGAGTTGGCCCCAATCGGGAAAACCAAGGGCGGCTGCGACGATGGCGGTTACGAAACTACCGGCCACACTTGGCAGATAAAGCACGGCGGTCGTGGCGGTGACATCCCGCTCGCCCTGCCAGAGACCGCCGGTTCTCCAGACTGAGAAGGCCAGCGTATAGATGGCTCCAAGGATGAACAGGGTTTCAGCGCCGATGCGAGAATAGGGCAGCAAACCGCCAGCCACCAGCATGGTGGCGACGCCGACGAGGCCAATGAAACAGCACTGCACCGGATGGGCCACTTCCTTCAACGCCTCTTCACGAGCCACGGCCCATTTCAGCACGTAAAGCACAATCAGCGTTGCCCATACAGCGATCGAGACAAATGTGATCGTCTCACCTATTGCCGCAGGCAGTTGCCAGACGCGCGTCGCCGCGCGCCAGGCATTGCCGAGACCGGAGAGGCCGAGCACCATACCAAAGAATGCAGCCGGAACGAGCGGCAGTTTCAGGGGAGTGGCCATGGTGCCTCCTTTGGCGATGCGACTTTAGACGCCTTCATAGACGAGCTGTGTGAAGAAACGCGGATCGATGACGAACTTACCCCATTTCGCATCGAATTTCGCGGATGGCTTTGCAATGGCGATTTCGTCGAGCGAATGAGCCTTCTTTAGTCTCGCGACATTGTCGCGTACACTCCACGGAAAAGCCTCCCCGAACGTCCGGGCGGAATTATGCGCGCTCGGTCGATGACAATGGACCGTTGAATTTTGAGGACCGTTGAATTTTGATAGCCTTGTTGAAATAGCCGTTTCTGTTCAAGCCGGCGAAGTACGATTCACGCTATCAAGACGGTGTAGATATCCGGCTCACTAGACAACCGCGGAGACGCGGTCGCAGGACGAAGGCAAGAGCAGCTACGGGCAATGTCACAGATGCGTGAGTTCGGCATTTTCTGCCTGATCCTGCGCGCCTGCATAGCTCGCCCGTCATTTGTTCATTGGCAAATGCTGCGAAATGTCTTTATGGAATTTTCAAAACGATTAAAACCCTCCTAGGAGAATGACACATGCAAATCGGAATGGTTGGCCTCGGCCGCATGGGCAGCAACATGGTGCAGCGCCTAATGAAGGACGGCCACAGCGCCGTCGTTTTCGACGCGCGTCCGGAAAGCATCTCGGCGCTTGAACAGCTCGGCGCCACCGGTAGCACGTCGCTCGAAGATTTCGTATCGAAGCTCTCCCGTCCCCGTGCCGTCTGGTTGATGCTGCCGGCCGCAATTGTCGACAAGGAGCTGGCCAAGATCGTTCCGCTGCTCGAAGACGGCGATATCGTCATCGACGGCGGCAACTCCTACTATCATGACGACATCCGCCGCGCCGAAGAACTGAAGCCGAAGGGCATTCACTATGTCGACGTCGGCACCAGCGGTGGCGTCTTCGGCCTGCAGCGCGGCTATTGCCTGATGATCGGCGGCGAAAAGGCCACGGTTCAGCACCTGTCGCCGATCTTCGCAACGCTCGCACCGGGCGTCGGCGACGTCGCTCCGTCGAAAATGCGCTCCGAAGCGGCTTCGAGCGTCAGCACCGCCGAGCAGGGCTATTTGCATTGCGGCCCGTCCGGTGCCGGCCACTTCGTCAAGATGGTCCATAACGGCATCGAATATGGCCTGATGGCCGCTTACGCCGAAGGCTTCAACGTGCTGCGTCATGCCAATATCGGCCTGCAGACCACCGAAGCCGACGCCGAAACCGCGCCGCTGTCGCATCCGCAATATTATCAATACAACCTCGACATCGCCGAAATCAGCGAAGTCTGGCGCCGTGGCAGCGTTATCACCTCCTGGCTGCTCGACCTTACCGCCGATGCACTGCATGGCGACGCCGCCCTGTCCCAATATGCCGGCCGCGTTTCGGATTCCGGCGAGGGTCGCTGGACCATTTCGGCTGCGATCGACGAAGGCGTCCCGACACCGGTTCTCAGCGCCGCCCTCTACGGCCGCTTCGCCTCGCGCGGCAATGACGATTACGCCAACAAGGTTCTGTCGGCCATGCGCGCAGGCTTCGGCGGCCACCACGAGAAGCCGGTCAAGTAATCCCGATTTAGATTTGATGAAATTGATGCCGGGCGGGTCAAACTGCCCGGCATTTTCATATCCGGCTTAGCCAAGCAGCTCCGGACGCAACAACAGGACGGTGCAAAAGGAGCCTGCAGCAAGGTCGGGCGCTCGCGCCGGGCGGATGATGAGGCAATCCGAGCGGGAAAAGACCTTCATCATCGAAGAATCCTGCTTGGAAAAGGGCTCGGCGAGCCAGCCGCCATCTGCGGATTTCGTCAGCGTTGCGCGGACATAGTCCTGGCGCTGATCATTGGCGGCGAGCATTACTGCGGTGCGCGCGACGGTTTCACGCCTCACAGGTGGCAGCGAGGCGAGCTTGCGGATCAGCGGCTCCAGGAACAAAAGGCCACAGACGAGACTGGAGACCGGGTTGCCGGGCAAACCGAGGACATGGGTTTCGCCGAGGCTGCCGACCATCAGAGGCTTGCCAGGACGCATGGCGATACGCCAGAAATCGAGCTGCATACCGGCTGCGACCATGGTCGCCTGCACCAGATCATGATCGCCGACCGATGCGCCGCCGAGTGTCACGATAACATCAGCTTTCGCGACCTGTGCCCGGCCAATTGCGGCGGTGATTTCCGACTTGTCGTCAGGGACGATGCCGAGGTCGAGCACATGAGCGCCGGCGCTGCGAGCGAGAGCCGCAATGCCGAATGTGTTTGACGCGACGATCTGAGAGGTACCGGGCTCGCTGCCGGGCGTCACCAGCTCGTCACCCGTCGCCAGGATCGCCACCAGCGGACGGCGGTAAACATCGAGTGTCGGATGATTCATCGCGGCGGCAACTGTCAGCCGCGAAAAATCCATCACCATGCCCGCCGGGAGCACCACTTCCCCTTCGGCGAAGTCCTGGCCGCGCGGGCGTATATGTTGCCCCTCGCGCAGAGGATAGGTGGTGCGGATGCGACCGTCGTCGAGCCGTTCGGCATCTTCCTGCAGCAGCACGCAATCGGCACCGGCAGGAACCGGCGCGCCGGTGAAAATGCGCACGGCCTCGCCTTTGCCGACCGTACCTTCGTAAGCGCGGCCCGCGGCGGAAACACCGATCACGGTCAGCAGCGCGCCGGACTCGGCGGCGTCATCGAAACGGAGAGCATAGCCATCCATCGCCGAGGCGTTGAAGGGCGGCTGCGTCAGGCGCGCGGTCAGATCCTTGGCTAGAACCCGGCCTTCGGCCATATCGAGGGTAACACTTTCGACGCGATAGAGCGGCGTTGCGCTATTCAACAGACGCTCTTGAGCATCAGCAACGGGTAAAAGGCTCATCTGTCAGGCCTCCGGGTGACGGAAATCGCCGGATTTGCCGCCGGATTTCTCCAATAGCCTGATACTGCCGATTTCCATCGTCCGGTCGGCGGCCTTGGCCATGTCATAGATCGTCAGGCACGCGACGGAGACTGCCGTCAGCGCCTCCATCTCGACGCCGGTGCGACCGGTGAGTTTTGCGGTGGCGATCACGCGCAGGCCGGGCAGGGCTGTGTCTTCGGCGATGTCGACCGTGACCTTGGTCAGCATCAACGGATGGCAAAGCGGGATAAGGTTGGCTGTTTGCTTGGCAGCCATGATGCCGGCGAGCCGGGCCGTGCCGATGACATCGCCTTTCTTGGCATTTCCTTCGCGGATCAGTGCCAGCGTCTCCGGTTTCATTTTTACATGGCCTTCGGCGGTGGCGATACGGACCGTTTCGGCCTTGTCGCCGACATCGACCATATGCGCCTCGCCGGAGGCGCCAATATGGGTGAGGCCGGCTTTCTCCGCGCTCATTTCACTCGGCCGCCAAAATGCCGGTTTCGCCGGTGAGCAACAAACGCGTCGCCGCCGCCACGTCGTCCTTGCGCATCAGGCTCTCGCCGACGAGGAAGGTGGTGATGCCGACGGCCTCGAGACGTTTGCAGTCGGCATGGGTGAAGACACCGCTTTCGCCGACCAGCAGCCGGCTTTCTGGAACCATGGCCGACAGGGTTTCGCTGACCGTCAAGCTGACTTCGAAGGTGCGCAGATTGCGATTGTTGATGCCGACAAGTGGCGAAGAGAGCTTCAATGCCCGTTCCATCTCCTCGGCGTCGTGCACTTCGACCAGTACATCCATGCCGAGGCCGAAGGCTTCGTCCTGCAGCCGCTCGGCGTCGCTGTCGGAGAGCGAGGCCATGATCAGCAGAATGCAGTCGGCGCCCCAGGCGCGCGCCTGATGCACCTGATAGGTTTCGAACATGAAATCCTTGCGCAAAGCCGGTAGGGCGCAGGCGGCGCGGGCAGCAGTGAGGAACTCCGGCGCACCCTGGAAGCTCGGGCTATCCGTCAGTACGGAGAGGCAGGCAGCGCCACCGGCCTCATAGACCTTTGCAAGGGCAGGCGGATCGAAATCGGGACGAATGAGCCCCTTGGACGGGCTCGCTTTCTTGATCTCGGCGATCAGACCGAAGGCACCGGCGTCCTTCTTGGCGACCAATGCCTTATGGAAGCCGCGCGGTGCGGACTGTTCGGCCTGCATCGCCTTGAGATCGGCAAGCGAAACCTTGGCCTTGGCGGCGGCGATCTCCTCGCGCTTGTAGGCTTCGATCTTCTGGAGGATATCGGTCATGATGTCCTGATCCTATTCTTCGTCGTTGGAGACGGCGATCAGCTTTTCCAGCGCGGCAGCCGTCGCACCGCTATCGAGCGACTGGGCCGCGAGCTTCATGCCATCATGGAGCGTTTCTACCTTGCCGGCAATCACCAGGGATGCCGCCGCGTTGGCGAGCGAGATATCGCGATAGGCGTTCTTCGCACCGCTCAGCACCTCTCTGAGCGCTGCCGCGTTGACGACACCATCGCCGCCCTTGAGGTCAGCAAGATCGGCGTGCGGGAGACCGAAATCGGCGGGCGTCAGCTCGAAGGTGCGGATCTTGCCATTTTCAAGTGCTGCCACCGAGGTCGTGCCGGTCGTGGTGATCTCGTCTAGACCATTGCCGTGCACGACCCAGACGCTTTCGGCATTGAGATCCTTCAGCACCTCGGCGAGCGGCACGACCCATTGCGGCGCGAAGACACCGAGCAGTTGCCGACGCGCGCCGGCCGGGTTCGACAGCGGTCCCAATAGATTGAAGATCGTCCGCGTGCCAAGCTCGACCCGCGAAGGGCCGACATGGCGCATCGAGGAATGATGCAATTGCGCGAACATGAAGCCGATGCCGGCTTCGCGGATGCAGCGGGCAATCACTTCTGGGCCGATATCGAGCTTGATGCCCAGTACGGACTGCGTATCAGCCGTGCCGGCCTTGGAGCTTTGAGCGCGGTTGCCGTGCTTGGCGACCGGCACACCAGCGCCCGCCACGATGAAGGCGGCGAGCGTCGAGATATTGTAGGTGCCGACGCCATCGCCGCCGGTGCCGACGATATCGATCGCATCCGCCGGTGCTTCCACGGACAACATCTTGGCGCGCATGGTGGTGACCGCGCCGACAATCTCATCGACCGTCTCGCCGCGCACCCGCAGCGCCATCAGGAAGGCGCCAATCTGCGAAGGCGTGGCTTCACCCGACATCAAGATCTCGAATGCCTGACGAGCTTCATCCCGCGTCAGCGCCTCGCGGTTGGCGACCTTGGCGAGGAAAGGTTTCAATTCAGCCATCGGCTATCGATCCTCCCGATCGGGCCTAGCGAGACATCGCCTGTTCGGCGAGGCTCTGGTTGACCGTGACGCTGTATTTGGACTGGAGGTCGGCGACCATCTGGTCGAGAATATCGTCGCCGGCGGCGTTGGCAATCTGAGCCGCCTGCTGATCGTCGTTGTTCAGCGCATCAGTCGTCGGATTGTCATTGACGTCGGTAACCTTCAGGAGGATCTGCGTCGTATCGTCAGCGCCGATGGCGTTGGCGACCGCGTCGACAGGGCCGGAGAAAGCGGCAGCGACACCGCCACGGCCGAGAACCGGATCGTCCGTCGTGCGGGTCACATCAGCCTTGCTTTCGACGGCGATGCCCAGCGGCGCGGCGATATCGGCAAGCGACTTGCCCTTTTGCGCCTCCTGCTTCAGCTCGACGGCCTTGGCGGCAAGGGCGATCTTCTGCTGCTCGGCGGTCCAGTCGGCAACGGCCTTGTCGTGCACTTCGGAGAGTGGGCGATCGCGATCAGGGGTGATGTTCAGCACGTCGTACCAGACGTAGCCATCGTTGCCGATGGTCAAGGGTGCAGCATTGCTGCCCTGGTCGGCCTTGAAGACCTCAGCCAGCAATTGCTGCTTGGCGGGTATATCCTTGACCTCGTTGCCACTCTGATCGAGGCCGGTGGCATCGACCGAATCGACGGTCACCATCTTCAGCTTCAGTTGCTGCGCAGCTTCCTGCAGCGACGCACCGGAGCCGCGCAGATCTTCGAACTTGTCGTGGGCGCTGGTGATTTCGTCAGCGGCATTGTTGAGCGCAATCTGCTTGCGGATGTCTTCCTTGACATCGTCGAAGCTCTTTGCCGTCTCCGCCTTGACATTGGTAACACGCAGGATGACCGGGCCGAAGGAACCGTCGATGACGGGCGTCGTGCCGCCGTCCTTGGTAACGGCGAAGGCAGCCTGGGCGATCGTCTGATCCGGAACCTGATCCTTGGTGAACGTGCCGAGCAGCACGTCGGCCGGCTTCTTACCCTGATCCGTGACCAACTGATCAAACGTCGTGCCGGTCTTCAGCGCGTCGGCGGCGGCGTTGGCGAGATCCTTGTTGGCGAAGGTAAGCTGCTCGATCGTGCGCGTTGCCGGTGTCGTAAAGCTATCCTTGCGCTTTTCGAACTCGGCGCGAACCGCATCGTCGGTTACGCTTGAAGGATCAGCGACATCCTCGGCCTGCAGCTTCACATAGGCGATCTTGCGGTATTCGGGCGCGCGGTATTTGGACTTCACACCATCGAACCATTTCGACAGCACGTCCTCGGCTGGCGCCTTGATCGGGTCGATATTGGCGTTGGTCAACAGCAGATAATCGATGCTACGGTTTTCATCGTGATATTGCTTGACGGCATCCACTAAAACCTTCGGCGCTGTAAAGCCATTGGAGACCGCCTCAACGATCTGGCTGCGGACCGCAACCTTGCTGCGCTCCTTGATATAGTCGTCAGGATTGATGTTGCTGTTGCGCAGCAAGCTCTCGAATTTCTGCCGATCGAAGGTACCATTCAGCGCCTTGAACGCCGGATCGTCGCCAATAAGCTGGGCGAGGCGATCCTGCGACAGGCCGAGATTCATATCGCTGGCGAGCTGGTCGAGAGAGGCCCCGGCAACAAGCTGGGCGACCGTCTGCTGTCCGATGCCAAAGGCGCGCGCCTGTTCCGGCGTGATCTGCATCCGCAGTTGCTGGCTGATGGCTTGGATCTGACGGCGATAGGCAAGCCGGAATTCGTTGGTATCGATCTGCTGGTCACCGACCGTCACAACGGTATTGGTGCCGCTGCCGCCAATTAGCGATCGCTCGACCCCCCATATGCCGAAGGCTGCCGCCAGAATAAGCATCAAGCCCTTGGCAACCCAGGTCTGGGCGATTTTTCTCAACACATCGAACATCGGAAGGCAAACCTCGTCATCAACACCGTCCTCGCCCACAGGCGAAGCAATCGGAGTTCCTTAGAACAATCCGAACCGGAATTGAAGAGCTACCAAGGAAATCACCCGCCACGCGCAGCCGATGCGGAACCTTTACCCAGGAATGACGTTGATTGCTCAGTAACGAGAGGAGCCGACGATGGCCGAGACGAAATCCGCTTCCGCCCAATCCGCCTCAGCACAGGCACACGCTGAAACCGCCGTCGAAGACCTTGCTGTGCAGATCGCCGCGCTTCGAGAGGATTTGACGAAACTCTCGCGCAGCATGGCCGCGGTGGGGCAGGGCGCAAAGTCCGTCGTCACCGAGGAAGCTCAGGAAATCACCGAGCAGTTGCGCGATAGGGTACGCCAGGAGCCGATCTTCATGATCGCGGCAGCCGCCGGCATCGGTTATCTCCTCGGCCTTCTGAGCCGCCGCTAAGCCAAAGACTTGATCTGTCCTAAAGCTCGTCATGAAAACGCGGGCTAGCGCGGATGAATATCCATAACGCCTTGCTGATCTCGACAATCTCCTTGATCGAGTTCTCCAGCCTTTCGATTTCACGCAGATCCAGTTGCTCGACTTTGCCGTATTTGACGTGCCGGTCGTCCTCCACCAGACGCATAAGCTGCGTGCTGGAGATCTCACCGTTTTCGTCGAAGGAATAGATGCAGTGATTGTATTTGTTGCGCATCTTCGATTCCCGCTTCAGGCGGCCCATCAGCGCCAGTACGGCGCGACTGTCTTCCGCCGGTGTGGACGACAGCTTCGCCAGACGCTCGACCAAATCGATGCGCGCTCGCGTTGTATTCAGCGTCAGGAAGACGATGATGGCTGCGTCCTTCTCCACATTCAACAGATGCGCAATGATATAGATCAAGAGGCTTTCCGTGTTGGTCCAGACATAGTTCAGGCGGCCCACGCGGAGCAAAATATCGGACATTGCAGGCATGGCGCGGTCCTAGGTTCAATTGATCAAAGGTACAAAGTCGTTCACCGCTCCCTGAAGGCGCGCGACATGCTGTCGACCACCGGCTTGGAGAGGTATTCGAAGAAGGTGCGTTCGGAGGTCTGGATCAACACATCCGCCGGCATGCCGGGCACAGGCCGAAAGCCTGGAATACGCTTGATCTCCTCGCTCGGGATCTGGACGCGAACAATGTAGACATCGCGCTGGGTCGAACCGGAATTTTCTTCGATCGAGTCGGCTGAAACATAGAACACCTTGCCGTTCAGAACCGGCGTCGTGCGCCGGTTGAGGGCCGAGAGGCGTATGGAGGCGGACTCGCCCTCATGCAACTGGTCGATCGAGGTGCGTAGCACCTGTGCCTCGATGATCAGCGGCACATTATTCGGCAATATCTCCATGATCGGTTTACCCGTCGTGATGACACCGCCGGCGGTATGATAGTAGGCGCGAATGACCGTACCGCCGACCGGCGAGCGGATGACTGTGCGGTCAAGCACGCCCGCAGCCTCACGCACCTGCTCTCGCACGCTGTCCAGATCGGATTCGGCCGTTTCCAGCGCGTCGAGCGCCGCCTGCTTGTTGGCGTTGATGGCAATGATTGCCTCTTGGCGGTATTTGGCCACCTGGGCTTCATTCTCGTTCAGCTCTGCATCGATGCGGGCAAGGTCGCCCATGGCGTCGGCGACCGCGCGCTGGACAGCCAACAGGTCGGAACGCCTGACGACGCCTATTTTCGAAAGCTTCTCTTTAGACTCTTGTTCATCGGTCAAAAGCGAGAGCTGCGTCACGAAGGCCTGTCGCTGGCCCTGATATCCCTTCGTGCGAAACTCCAGCGAGCGGATGTTCTTTTCGATGAGGTTAAGCTGTTCCTGCAGTTTGGACTGTTTGCTGTGGAAGACGACAACCTGGCTCTGTATGAGTGCGGTCACATCGGGATCGTCGGCGTCCGCCGTGACGATATCGGGGACCTTGAATTCTTCATTGCCCTGGGCTTCGGCTCTCAATCGGGCGACCACCGTTTCCAGTCTCAACCGCCTCAGCTTCAGCGCCCGATCGTTGGCGAGAGCTGCCGTGGGATCGAGGGTGAGCAGGATATCCCCCTCCTGCACGACCTGGCCTTCGCTCACCATCAGCTCCTTGATAATGCCGCCCTCGAGATGCTGGATGATCTTGTTGTTGCCGGTGGCGACGAAACTGCCTTGGGCAATGACGGCCGACGCGATCGGTGCGGTCGCGGCCCAATAGCCGAAGCCGCCGAAAGAGGCGAACAGGATAGCAAGGCCCGAGACGCTGTAGAGCCTGATGGATCGCGGCACCTCGCTGTACCACTCGAGTTGCCCTTGTTCGTTGTCGTTTTTCTTTTTGTCCTTATTTTTCCTGAACATGGCGCTCACCCTTCAATCCTCGGCGGCGGCCGGTTTCCGATCTCGTTATTCGGCTTGCCGCTCAGCGTCTTCAGCACATCGGCGCGCTCACCGAACATGGCGACCGATCCGTCCTTCAGAACCAGGATCTTGTCGACGCATTGAAGCAGGGCAGGGCGCTGGGTGATCGTCACGGTGGTGATGCCCTGCTTTTTTGCGTGAAGGAGCGCGCGGGCAAGGGCCGCTTCGCCCGCGGTGTCCAGATTGGAATTCGGTTCATCGAGAACGACAAATTTCGGATTGCCGAAGAAGGCGCGGGCAAGCGCAATGCGCTGCTTCTGCCCGCCGGAAAGCGGCGCACCATCGGCGGCGACCACCGTCTCATAACCTTGCGGAAAAGTGGCGATCAGTTCGTGC
Organism: Rhizobium sp. BK313; assembly: GCF_014193655.1. Lineage (GTDB taxonomy): Bacteria > Pseudomonadota > Alphaproteobacteria > Rhizobiales > Rhizobiaceae > Rhizobium. Next base: position 1,469,876 of record NZ_JACHZQ010000001.1, read on the forward strand.
ACATCGGCAAGGACGGCCGCCTCGTAGATCAGCCGGTCTTCGACGTCGTCGCGCATGCGGCCGATATTGGCCTTGATCGTGCCTGGAAAGAGCTGCACGTCCTGAGGCAGGTAACCGATACTTTCGCCGAACTGGCGCTGGTCCCAGTTGCGCAAGTCCATGAGATCGAGCCGGACATTTCCGGAGGTCGGCAGGATCGAGCCAACCAGCATTTTGCCGAGTGTCGTCTTGCCGGAACCGGAATTGCCAATGACGGCGAGCGATTCCCCCTTCTTCAACGAAAAGGAGATGCCATTCAAAATGACGCGCTTCTGCGGCGGCGGGACGAATAGAATACGCTCCACGTCGAGCCGTCCTTCCGGATTGGGCAGGCGCAGCCGCGGGAAATTCAGCGGTGAATTCATCAATAGTTGCTTGATGCGGCCATAAGCGGCGCGGGAATGATTGAACTGATTCCAACCCTCGATCGCCCCTTCGACCGGCGCCAATGCTCGGCCGGAAATGATCGAGGCCGCAATCACCATGCCGCCCGTCAACTGACCGGAGAGCGAGAGATGCGCGCCCCAGCCGAGCAAGGTGACCTGGGTGATCAAGCGACAAGCCTTGGTGAGACCTGAAAAGACGATGTTGCGGTCCTGGGCGGCCACCTGCGATTTCAGCGATCCCGCGGTCTCACGTCCCCACATCTTCACGGCTTCGGGGATCATCGCCAGCGCGTTGATGATCTGCGAATTGCGAGCCATGGAATCGAGATGGAAATTGGCGCGGCTGACAAAGGCGTTGGCTTCGGCAAATTGTTTCGCCGTCATTTTTTGATTGAGATAGGCGATAACGAACAGGACGGCACAGCACGTCATGACGATCATGCCGAGGTGCGGATGCACGAGATAGACCACGATGACGAAAAGCGGCATCAACGGCGCATCGAGGAAGGCGAGCAGCGTGCCCGAGGTCAAAAAGGACCGAAGCTGCTGCAGATCGGCAAGTGTCTGGTAATCCCGACCATTGCCGTTCAAGGACGCACGAGCGGCTGCGCTCAGGATCGGTGCACCGAGCTGCACTTCCAGTTCGACGGCCGTGCGCATCAGGATGAAGCGGCGTACGGAATCCAAGATGACCTGCAAGAGGATGGCGCCGACGACAGCGACGGTCAGCATGACCAGAGTATCGATCGAGCGGCTGGTCAGAACTCGGTCGGAAATCTGGAATAGATAGATCGGGATTGCAAGCACCAGAACGTTGATGGCCAAGGTGAAAACCATCACAATCAGCATGTTGTGCTGGACGACGGAAATGCCCTTGCGCAGGCTGGCGGCGAAATTGATCGGCTGGGCGCTGCGTTTGTGGAAGATACTGCCGTCATTGCCTCCCCCGCCACCGCCTTTCCCCCGTTCACCGTCGCCACCATGACCGCCGCCGCCAAGCGGCCGGCGCTCGTTCTCACGAACTGGACCGGGATCGTTGTCGATCGTCCGGGGTAGCGGCTGGACGCGATCCACTTTCAATTCAAACTTGGGCATTTCAAGCTTTGGCTTTTCGGCAGCCGGCGCTTCCGGCGCCGGAGCGATCTCAGGTGCCGGCTCGATCACGGGGACCGGATCGATGTCCGGAGCGTGCAACACCCGCCGCATCTCGAGGTCGGTCGTAGATGCGGCGGGGCCACCGTCAACCTCCGTCACGACAGAAAGTTCTACGGAGGTGAGGGTGGTATTCGTTTCGACGCTTGCAGATATGGCATCTGATTTCGGCGGTTCAGCAGGAAAGACCGGTGCTATCGCGGGCTTGGGCTCACGCCGCAGCCGCTTCAGGCTCTCCACTGCATCTTCTATGGCGGCCATATAGGAGGCAGTATCGCGCTCGGTCGTCTGCTCATCGTCACCGGAAGCCAGCGACGTCAGGTGCAATGTTCGACTTTCCGCCGTGCTCAGCTTTGAAACCTGGTTCATCGAAAGCGCCCCCCTGTCTGTCTCCGGCTACGCGACAACGGTTTGCATGACGTCGCCCACAGCGCCGTTGTGCCAAGACATGTCGTGGCCGAGATCAATGGTTCCATCCTGCGTGGTCTGCGGGTCGTGATCGTCGAGAAAAGCGATCACTTCATTGGCCAGCGGATGGCTATTCTGGTTCACATCGGTCTGATCATGGTCGACTAGCCCGCCCTGGATGAGGACGGTATCGGAATAGAGATTGCCGGCGAGATAGGTCGCATGGCCGACGCTGTCATAGTCGGTGATATTGGCGATGTTGACCAAAGCGTTGCTGCCGGTGTCGATCGATACCGTGGCATTCTGGTTGTTCGCCAACACATCGCTTGCGACCTTGTGCACGATGTCGGAATCGCCAACGATGTTGATCTGCTTGATCACGTTGACGTCCATAAAGTTGCCGGTGATGTAAAGAACACTCAGCGCCTCGCGACCGGCGAAGTTCGGGTCGTGAGCAAGCCCATCCGGTAACTCGTTAGTGCGGTCCTGGATATTTTTGATCGTCTCGTTGATGAAATCGGGCATCGCACTGAAACGATCGGACAGGCCGATACTATTGATCGACGCGAGGTTCCAGAGCAGATTGCCGCCGGTCTGGATATGTTCGCTATCTGCACCGGTCGACACCACGTCGTTGTCGTAGAGTATTGAGATCTGGCTGATCGAATTGATATCGAAAGCATGGCCTCCTACGATCATCAGATCGTACTGCATACCGAGACCAAAAAATGAGGCGAGGTCGAGCAACGCATTGCCGCCGGTTACCAGCGTCGTCTCGACACCGGTGGTCGTCACCCGCATCGTATCGTTGTCCGAGAGGAAATTATATTGTTCTGTCCAGTGCACGAACGAGACGTCGCCTTCGATGACGCTGACACGCCAGAAGCTTGGGAAAACCGGATCGCCGTTATCGTTGGTGTGTTCGGGTGTCGAGGCCACCTGATACTGGGTGTGCTCCAAAACGGCGATATTCCTGCCGATCGTCAAGGCGCTCTGTGAAGCCTCTTCATTGCCGCCTAAGGCGCAATCGATCTTATCGTTGTCAGCGTAGACATAGATCTGCGAGATGGCGTCGATGGAATGATAATCGCCCATGACGGCCATGACGGGCGAAATGACATTCGTGTCGAGGATGTCGATGATGTTTGCCGCGATATTGGCGCCGGCGGCGATGTCGAGCGAGTTCGAACCCAGTCCCGCCAGATGAACAGGTCCTTCTGTTCCTTCCGTATCCGCTTTCTGCGCGGCAATTCCCCGATCCGGCATGAAGTCTTCCAGATGCGGTGCGCTGGTGACCAGCGCGCCGTTGACATAAATGAAATCGGGCTGATCGCCGGCTATCACCACATAGTGGCTGCCGTCGGCGCCTTGAATGTTGACGCCGCCATTTGCTTCGATGGTTTTGGCAAGTGCATGCAAGTCGTCGGCCAGCTTCGCTATGCCTTCGGTGCTCTCCGTCCGCTGGAGGGAAGCAAGGGGTGAGAGTTCATCGGCCTTCGCGCTCGCTTGCTCGAGCCAGTCGTAGACGTCGGAAACGTCACGAACGAGGTGATGGGAAGAATTCGTCATGTCGAGGACATCGTCGTCGCGCAAGACGTTGACCTGAACCAGATGAGTGGCCTCCGAACCTGGGCCTGTATGGACGGTGAGTTTATCCGGAGAAACTATAGGCTGAACTTCGATTTCGGGACGACGGAGGATGGTTGGGATTTCCACCGGGGCGTGGCCGTCCGGACCGCTTATGCGCACACGATAAGGATCGTCGTGCAGGTATGCCTGGTCATAGCGAAAGTCATAGGGGGAGGAGATGTATTTCACCTCGGGCGCATAGTCGACCATCGTCAGCCCAGAAGCGAAATCGTCCTTTGCTGCGGTCGGCTCGGGCTGTTCCTCCGGTTTGTCGTCCGGCAACGTCCCATCCGTATAGCTCTGCCGCAGACGCAAATCCTCGATCTGCGTGTCGAAGAGCCCTATGAAGTGGGCGATGATCTCCGAGATTTTTTCCACATCCATGACATGCCCCCCAATTTGCAGAAACGCCTGGCATATCCGAGCCGATGTCGTCGCTGCCGACGGCTGTCATTTCAGGGAAATCCAGGCTCAAGCCACGATATGTGCGCCGGCCGGTCCCCCCGGCCGGCGCACAAAGGCATGGCTTTCGCTTCGAAATCAGGAGTCGCCAACGGTCTCGTGATGATCGCCGCCAACAACGGTAATATCCGAAGAGTTGGTGAGCAGGTTGGCACCCTGGACCACTTCCTGATGGAAGCCGGAATTGGCAATGATAGCGGAAGAATCCGCCGAGGCCGTACCGGTCATGTCATGGCCTACGCTCGGAACTCCGTTCCAATTGAAGGTTGGGTCGAGGTCGAGGCCATCGGCATGGGAGTGGCCACCATCGGCTCCGAGGTCGATGCTGGCATCCTCGTTCTGCATCTTGATGTCATAGGCCTGATCCTGATCTGCCAGATTGTTGGCCTGAATCAAGCTGAAGCCGTTATCGTTGCCGCCGCCGCCCAGCGCATCATTGAGCACGTCATTGACATTGAGGTTGAAGGAAAAATCGTCTCCGAGATTGAATGTCAGATCGCCGCCTGCAACGCCAAGATTACCGACATCATGGACATCCTTGATCGTTCCGAAGTCGTAGTCGGAATGATAGCTGGAGTCGCTGTAGGCGTAGTTGTCACGGTTGTCGCCGTTATCGTTGGCCTCAGTGCGAACGTCGGTATCGGTGATCGTCTTGATATCGGTATCGGTCTTGGTAATGGACTTGTAGTCATAATCGTAGCTGTTGTCGCGATTATCGCCATTATCCTTGATGTTGATGTCCGTATCCGTGTCAGTCTTGGTGATTACCTTGCTGTCGTAATCCCAGTCGTAGCTGTTATCACGATTGTCGCCATTGTTGTCGTTGTCGCGGTTGTCGCCGTTGTCTTTAACGTCGACATCCGTATCGGTAGTATTGGTATTATTGCTGTTATTGGTATTGGCGACGCCGACAAGACCGGTCGAACCGTCATCCACTTCCGTCGAATTGACGGCACTGGTCGCAAGACCATCCGCCAACGCGCCGACCTTCAGGTCGTCATCGGCGCTGATGTTGGCGATATCAAAATCAGGAGACATCTTCAATTTCCTCCAAATGAGGAGGCCGTCTCGGGAAATCCCTCTCATCTAAACGGGATTTGCTCGCGGCGGCCCCAACTCTGTTAACGTTGCGGCAGGTGTACGCACTACATGTCTACCGTCAAAACCGGCCTGTTGGTTCAGGACCTGGCCTATTGGGATTTGCGGCTACGCCAAACAAAGGACGCAAATCCGCCTTGGCGCTCAGTTTAAGCGTCAACGCATTCTGCTCTCGACTGTCTCTAGAAATTTGGGGGGAGGAGGTTGACCGGGAACGCGAAACAAAAGACCGGATTGCCATTTCCCCAAAATTCCGCGGTTGGTGCGGAACAGTGGGACTTTGACTGAAAACAACACAAGCTCATAGATACCAATTCGGGCTACCGCTCTGTTTCGGCTTAATAAATCGGATTTTTTCGGATTAGCGCATAAGATTTAAAGTGCTGTTGTCACTCGATTTTTTTGGGTTTTATGAGCCATCGACAGCCTTGTCGGCATGGGGGTGCGCATCGCCCGCTTGTGCAGTCTTAATCCGTCTGACTTAAGCGCTTACCAATTGTCGCGCTGCACCCAAGTAATATATTTCACAAATCTAACTAAGTCTGAAACCGTTGCAAAAATGGATCATGTCTATGAAATTTCAAAATGTAATAAAAAGTATATCGACGCTTACTATGCTTTGAGCCAGTCTTCGGTTCAGTGACTCGCTCAGGGCGAAAGTGGCCGATTTCGGTTGGTTTGAGCCTCCGCCAGTTGCAAACAACAGCTACCTCAGGTTGGCCGATTAAACAGAAATGTCCGAAAATGTGCAAAACTGAGCACTAGTGCGGCCCCCAATTTACCCAAATTCCCACATTCGTGATAATTTTTAACGCTTTTACGGCGAAACTAACCCCTTTGGGCAATTTCCAATTACGATCGCATGGATTAATATAGTTTTAGATTAATTAAGAAGACTGCATAAACAGTCCTATCAGGGCACCGTGCTCATAAAAAAAACATTCCGGCAAAAAGCGGGTTAACAACACATGGCTGCGAGCTTTGGGGGATGCACAAATGTACATCGCGAGCGTAAGAACAGGGGATGCTGAGGACAATCATAATATCATAAACCTGAGAGAGACTATCGTCGTACTGGCGGATGCCGATCTCTTTTCCGAATGCCTGGTACAGACTTTAGGTGCCAGATTTGCGGCATACGACATCGTGAGCATAACTGACTCGAAGGCGCTTCAGGGTAAACTTCTGGAGGGCGTCAAACTGATCCTGCTATACCATCTTCAATCTGAGGAAATGCAGGATACTTTACATGCAATAAGGGCAAACTCGCCCGGAATATCGATCGGGCTGGTGGTCGAGACCATCGATTTGCACGATCCATACGTCGCCAGACTTGTCGAGGGACGGAACATACACGGCGTTCTGCCGCTTAATCTCCGCCTTGATGTCTTCATGGCAGCGATCGACTTGCTGATGAAAGGTGGCGAACATTTCCCCTCGGCGCTGCTGCGCCGGCTCTCTGGGGACGGGCCACATGTGAGTCAGCCGCTCTACCAGACACAGACGCGTTTTGCCAACGGCCATAGACCCTACGAGGACACTATTGCCATGCGCAACGGCAGCCTGCAGGCACTGACAACGCGCGAGGTCCAAATATTGGATCTCATCTGCAAGGGGACACAGAACAAGATCATAGCGGACCAGCTCAGCCTGTCCGAGAATACGGTCAAAGTTCACGTCCGCAACATCTACAAGAAAATGAACGTCCGCAATCGAACGGAAGCGGCCTCACGCTTCTTCAACTCGGACAACGGGCTGGATCGGGATCCATCACGTCGGTGGCGAAACTGATCTGCATATAGGAATTTAGAGGAGACGGCCGTTCGCGACAACGTGGGCGGCCGTTTTCTGTCTCCCGGTTTGGGCCAGATATACTATCGAGCCACATGACTGGAGCTGCACCGTCCCTCCCGTCGTTGCTAACCCAACGCTTAGGCCACTCATGAAAGTGGACTATGTTCCGTGCACTAAAAGTGCCAATACCCTACCTGGGAAATAGCTATTTAGTATATTTTGCCTAATCATCCATCAAATTTCCGTTGACGTAGCGTAAAGCTATCTTATCATTGTTGCATCAACGAAGTTAACGTCCGATTCGATACTGTAGAAAATTGGAGATTTGCACGAATTATTACTGCAAATAAATTTGCGTTACTCTTCTCAATCAACGTATTTTAAGTACAGAATGCAGCTCCATAAGAGCTGCTAGTTGAGTAAGGGGAGGGAGGTGTTTTGCGTAAATTTGTTCCCGTGGATGGCTATCCTTACTCCTCAAAAGGGTCGCCATCCGCCCCTCCACATCAGACTGAAATTGCTTTTGTCTGCGGCGGAGCGCCGCCACACTCTCTTTTGGTCTGGAGGTGACGCCTTGGGCAAGATCCCCGCTGCTAAAGCTGCAATCGGCATCAACGCCATGCGTCCGCCGTCCAACAAATCAACCGATATTGGTCCGGCAATGGAGCGGGTGTTCGAGGGCAGGGCGCGCTTTGCCAATCTGATCGGCATCGCCGTTTGGACGGCGACCATGACCTTCTTCTGGCTTTGGTGGCTACGCAGCGATCATGTTATCGGCTGGCCATCCTATCTGCTGGTGACGCTGGTCCTTGCCTGGTCCACCGGCCTGCCGGCCTATTTTATCTTCATCGTTCATGATGCGCGGCGGATGCCGCAAGGCGGTGGGCCGTTGCCTGCTGGGCGCATCGCCGTGGTCGTCAACAGAGCATCGAGCGAACCTCTTCCTGTCGTGCAAGCGACGTTGCGGGCAGTGCTAGATCAGGTCGGCTGCGACTTCGACGTCTGGTTGGCCGACGAGAATCCCAGTCTGGATATGATGAAATGGTGCATCGAGCACGGCGTCTTCACGTCCATGACGCGCAAGGGCGTCGAGGCCACCGCCCACGATCCTTCACCGCGTTGCAAACAAGCCATTCTCGCTTCTTTCTACGATCGCTTCGGCTATGAAAAATATGATTTCGTCGTCCAACTCGATGCCGACCACGTACCCGACAAGAGCTTTCTCCGCGAGATGATTCGACCGTTCCGCGATCCCGGTATCGGCTACGTCTCGGCGCCGGGCATCCGTGACGCCAATGCCACATCGAGCTGGGCGGCGAGGGGCAGGCTTTTCGCCGGAGCCGGCAGTCGCGGCTTGCTGCAGGCCGGCTACAATAATGGCTGGGCGCCGCTGTGCTTAGGCATGCACTATGCTGTGCGCACGGCGGCTTTGAAGGAGATTGGTGGGCTCGAGCCGGAACCGACGGAGGGGCATTCGACCACGTTGGCGATGAATGCCGGCGGCTGGGGCGGGGTGCATGCACTAGACGCGATCGCCCACAGTGGTGGTCCGGCGACCTTCGTCGATCTCGTGGTGCAGGAATTTGACCGGTCGCGCAGCCGGATTACGACCCTGCTGCGATACTCGCCGATCCATATGTCGAAACTGCCCGGATGGTTGAAATTCCAGTTTCTATTCTCTCAGCTTTGGTATCCGCTGTTTTCTTTTGGTTTGGCTGTCATCTTCACGCTGCCGATCATAGCGCTCGTGACAGGCCACAGTTTTGTCGATGTTACCTACCCGGCTTTCCTGCTGCATTTTTTGCCGATCGTCGGCGCGCTGATCGCGTTGGCTTTCTTTTGGCGCGCGACGGGTACATTCCGGCCCGCGAACGCGAAGATCCTGAGCTGGGAGAGCATGGCGTTTCTGCTCCTGCGCTGGCCCTGGTCGTTGATGGGCTGTGCAGTTGCGATTCGCGACTATCTCACACATTCTTCAAGCGATTTCCGTGTGACGCCTAGAGAGCTTGCGGCAGCGCAAGTTCTGCCGCTTCGTGTACTTGCGCCCTATATCGTGCTCAGCCTTCTCTCTGCGCTGGCGATGGTCTTTGCTGTGGATCGGGAAGCTGCCCAAGGCCTCTTTATCTTCGCCGCGATCAACGCGCTGATCTATGGGGCGCTGATCGTGTTGATCATCGTCCGGCACGCGATGGAAAACACACTTTCCCGTTAGTCGCGCTCACCTCACATCCTCGACGCCACTGCGGCATCTTTGCGACACCCCCTGCGACATTTTTGACGATCTGCACAACATCGTCCCCTAGCCCCTTGAATCGAGTGGACACTTACTATACGTGACAGCATTATAAGGTTGCTTATGAATAGCAGGCTTCTTATATCATGAATGCGACACCCACTCTCGGCTTTCTTCTCCATGACGTTGCACGGCTTCTTCGGAAGAGGTTCGAGCAGCGCGCGAAGGATATGGGGCTGACACGCTCACAATGGCAAACCCTGGCCTATCTCTCAAACAATGAGGGTATTCATCAGGCTGGCCTTGCCGAGATGTTGGAAATCGAACCGATCACGCTAGTGCGCATTCTCGACAAGCTGGCCGAACGTGGCCTGGTCGAGCGGCGTCAGCACCCGAGTGATCGCAGAAGCTGGCTACTGTACATGCGCGAGGAAGCCCGGCCGTTGCTGGAAACCATGCGCAGTCTAGGCGACCAAACCCGCAAAGAGGCGCTGGATGGGGTCTCTTCCGAAGATCACGAGCGCCTTTATCAGTTGCTTATCCTTATGAAATCGAACCTAGTCCAGGCCTGCCGCGCGACGGTGGGCGACAAAGAGACAAATCATGGCTGACGCATCCTCTTCGCTTCGCGTACCCGCAAACGCAAATTCCGCTGACGAACATACCGCAATCGAACAGAACCAAGCAGCCGTTGCAGAGGCGCCGTCTTCCAATCCGACGCCGGCTCCCGCTGCAGCAGGCGTTGCGACAACCGTTGCCGCCCCGGAAAAGCCGCGTAAGCGTCGCAGCCCGACGCGGCCGATCCTCTTTGCATTGCTGCCGGTGGCACTTGTTGTCGGGGGCTACTACTACGTCACCGGCGGACAGATCATGTCCACCGACAACGCTTATATTCAGGCCGATATGGTCGGCGTTTCGACCGACGTTTCCGGCACGGTGATTTCCGTCGACGTGCATGAAAACGAAGTGGTGAAGAAGGGGCAGGTGCTCTTCCGCCTCAAGCCCGATTCGTTCCGCATCGCGCTGGAAGGCGCGCAGGCACAGCTCGGCGCTGCCCGCAACCAGATCCTGAACTTGCAGGCGAGCTACAAGCAGGCGCTCGCCGAAATCGCACAGGCACAGGCCGACATCCCGTATTTCCAAACCGAATATGACCGCCAGCAGGACCTGATCAACAGCTCTGTCGCCTCCAAGGCTGCGTATGACGAAGCCAAGCACAATCTCGATGCTGCCCAGCAGAAGGTCTCCGTCGCCCAGGCCCAGGCGGCAACTACCCTTGCTCAGCTCGGCAGCAATGCGGACCAGCCGGTCGAGCAGAACCCGCTCTACCTGCAGGCCAAGGCCGCTGTCGACAACGCACAGCGTGAACTCGACGACACCGTCGTGCGCGCACCCTTCGATGGCATCACTACCAACGTTCCGTCGCTTCAGGTTGGCGCTTATCTGACGGCCGCACAGCAGGGTTTCTCGCTGGTTTCCACCACCAACATGTGGATCAACGCCAGCCCGAAGGAAACCGAGCTGACTTATGTCCGGCCCGGCCAGAAGGTTTCAATTTCGGTCGATGCTTATCCGGGCGTTACCTGGAAGGGCACCGTCGCCAGCATCTCACCGGCCTCGGGCGCGAGCTTCTCGCTGCTGCCGGCGCAGAACACCACTGGTAACTGGGTCAAGGTCGTGCAGCGCATTCCAATGATCATCAGCATCGACGACACGCAGGGCAAGCCGCCGCTGCGCGTCGGCATGAGCGTCGTCGCCGATGTCGATACCGGTCATGCCCGCGGTCTGCCCGACGCGATCGCAGGTGTGCTGGGCAAATCCCACGGTCAGGACAATGAGTAACGCTGCCGCAGTTTCACCCTCCGGCCCGATCGCCAATCGCGGCGCCATCACCGCCTGCGTGATCCTGGCCGTCATCATGCAGGCGCTGGACACCACCATCGCCAACGTCGCTCTGCCCCATATCCAGGGCGACGTTTCGGCCAGCGCCGACCAGATCAACTGGGTTCTGACATCCTATATCGTCGCCGCTGCGATCATGACGCCACCGTCCGGTTTCCTGTCGGCAAAGTTCGGCCGCAAGCGGGTGTTGCTGGTTGCGATCGCCGGCTTCGTCGTCGCCTCCGTTCTCTGCGGTCTGGCACAGTCGCTGAACCAGATTGTCGGGTTCCGCCTGTTGCAGGGGCTGTTCGGCGCCGCACTCGTGCCGCTGTCGCAGGGCATTCTTCTCGATATCTACAATGTCGAGGAGCGGGGCAAGGCCATGGCGCTGTTCGGCGTCTCGGTCATGGTCGGCCCGGTGCTCGGACCTGTCATCGGCGGCTGGCTGACGGATAACATGACCTGGCGATGGGTGTTCTACATCAACGTGCCGATCGGCGCGCTCGCCTTCGCCGGCATCGTCATCTATGTCACGGAAACCAAGCTCGACGCGCTTGCCAAACTCGATGTCTTTGGCTTCAGCATGCTGTCGATCGCCATAGCCGCCCTCCAGCTTTTCCTCGACCGGGGCGAACAGCTCGACTGGTTCTATTCGGGCGAAATCATCATCGAGGCTCTGGTCTGCGTCGCCGCCTTCTATCTCTTCCTGGTGCACACATTCACGGCGGAACGCAGTTTCGTAAATCCGCGCTTGTTCCTGGACCAGAATTTCGCTGTCAGCATGCTGTTCATCTTCATTGTCGGCGTCACCTATCTGGCCTCGCTGGCGCTGATGACGCCCTATCTGCAGACGCTGATGGGCTATCCGGTCGTCACCGCAGGCATTGTCATGGGTCCGCGCGGTCTCGGCACGATGGTGTGCATGTTCATTGTCGGGCGGCTGATCGGCAAGGTGGATACGCGCTGGCTGCTCTTCCTTGGCCTCGCCTTGACCGCCTGGGCGATGTACGACATGACCGGATGGACGCCCGATGTCTCGCAATGGACGCTGGTTTCAGTCGGCTTCGTCCAGGGGGCAGGCCTCGGCTTCCTCTTCGTGCCGCTGACGACGATCGCCTTTGCAACGCTGCCGGCGCATATGCGCGGTGAGGGAACCGGCCTCTACAACCTTTCGCGCAACATCGGCTCGAGCGTCGGCATCTCCGTCGTCTCGGCGCTGATCACCGAGAACACCCAGGTCAATCACTCGACAATCGCCGCCTATGTAACGCCGTTCAACCATGCTTTCGATGCGACGGTCGCTCAGGCTGTCAGCCCTGTCACGATGGCAGGTCGCGCCGCGCTCGACGGCATGATCACCACGCAGGCGACGATCATCGCCTATATGGACGATTTCAAATTGCTGATGCTGATGTCGATCTTCGCCATGCCGTTGCTTGTGCTGCTGCGCAAGCCCAAGGCCCCGCCGGCTGTCGATCACAGCATTGCAATGGAATAGCCGCGTAGTCTTTCCAGTTTCACTACGCGGTCGCATGACCGCCGGGCACCACCCCGGCGGTCTTTTTCTTTTCGGCTACGCCGAGCATTGGCACAGATCAAGGGAAGCGGCGGCTGACGAATCGCGAGCCGGCGGCGCCGAAGCGCCAGAGCGGATCGATATTTTTCGTAATCCCGATCCGCTTGCCGGCGACCACAGGTGTCGGTTCGGCCAAAGCGAACTCGAAGGGCCCCGCGTCCAGCGCCAGTCCGTTCAGGCTGATATCCACGCCCAAGGCCTGCGTCAGCTTTCCCGGCCCGTTGCAGAGATCGACAAAGTCGGTAACACCGCGGCGCCGGATCATTTCCTCGATGCCGCTCTGCGGCTCCAATGCCCGGATGAGCACGGCGCTGGCGCCCTGGCAGACGAAATTCAGGCACCAGTGAATGCCATATGACCGGTAGATATAGACACGTCCCGCCGGACCGAACATCGCCGCAGTGCGCGCCGTCGGTCCGCGAAAGCTATGGGATGCCTCGTCGTCGGGCCGATAGGCCTCCGTCTCGACGATGCGACCGCCGGCGCCGGCGACGGCGATGCGGGTGCCGATCAGCTCGCGCGCAACAATAACCGCATCGCGGGAAAAGAAGGCCGTGAGGGCGGGACCGGTCAGAGGCTTAGGGCCGATTGATAAGGGAAGGTCGTTAGGCGTCATAGGCGAGGGAGGCGTCCTTTTGGATATTTTCCCTGAGATCATAGGCGGTGGAAAGTTCACCGCATCGACCTGTATCATTCCTTTACGTGGGTTCAGAAACGAAATGTTCTCTGATAGGGAAAGGATCGTGTGAGACTCGGACTGGAAGAAAATGGCTGCGCGAGACCGATATTCAAGAAAGCTCGAATGCTCTCAATGTGGCAATAGCGGCTTCGCCGAAGTCTCCGAAGATGACAATCCTCGCCGCGAGAACCCCGGCTTTCTCGTGGACGAAATGCCGGCTGGCTTTTTCGACGAGCGCAAATCGAACGATCCGGCGAAATACATGATCCGCTGCCGCTGCGGCAGTGTCTTCCCATTCAAGCGGAAATCCCACTATGCGCCCGGCGGCGAGCCGAGGGCGTAAGCGGCATTATCTGCGTGCATGAACTCGTTGGTTTGAGAGTTCGATCAGGCCGGTTGACGCTCCGGCCCGAATAGCTGTAAAGCCAGCCGACCACATTTACTGAAGCTATCCGCTTCAGCGACAGGAAGAGTGTCCGAGTGGTTTAAGGAACCGGTCTTGAAAACCGGCGTGCGGGAAACCGTACCGTGGGTTCGAATCCCACCTCTTCCGCCACAACCACCTGAAATGGTTGGCAATTTTCATTTCTGTTGCAGACAGGCCCTGATTCATGTTGCGCGCATCGATTCCCGGCGGCTCAAGCTGCAACAACAGTTCGATGAACGCTGTGTCGAGTACGGGGGGAGCCGCTGCTCTGTCAGATAGCCGCGCTCGCTGGTTGATCTGCCCACCTGATTTCGGTTTCTTCATTACTCCTTCTTCGCCTTGGGCAATGAGATGAGTTCGGGAGGTCTAAGATCACCGCCCACAGCTTTCGTAGACGTGATCGTCGGATTAGCCGAGGTTTCGTCCCTGATTGTAAACATCTTTCCAGTTGCGGTTATCTGGCCATTTTTGAAGTACATAAATCCGTTCAACTGTGCTTCGCTAAAACCCGGATTATTCGGATCCTTATCGAAAGGTCTGGATAGAAAACCACACTCTCTCGCGTAGAGACCATCATTGCTCTCGCAGTGGAAAATAAATTTATTAGACTTTTTTGATTCCTCTAAAAAATACATCGTGCATTTGATACAGGGAAAAGCATTTTGTCTTATAAGGAAAATCCGTGAAGTGCCGCTTTTCAATTTAGCTGCTTCATAAGCAACTCTCTCCGCATGTTTATCGTCAGATGCCTTTAACCCTGCACTTTCGCTGAATTCATTGCTCCAAGTATTGCCGTTGCGAAGATAAGAGCATGCAGCAGTTATTGTCATTTTCGCCTCTATATTATTGGAAATTGGCACATTACGCTCTCAGGCGACGAGAATATCCGAATTAACGTTTCACATTAATTTCTAAAAGCTGCTGCGTTGTTACAAATGTAGTGGGGGTCTGTTTTGAATCGCCCAGCGAGGCGGTGCGGACGAGGCGTAAACTGCCGCCGCATTTTAACCATTCATTAACCATAATCTTCGGAAATATCCATATTCGCTCAAATCCGATCGCAAATTCGACAACATGCAATCATGATTAAAGTACCGTTAGGTGATTGAGGCGTAGCAGGATACCGGGTGAGGGATATGCCGGTGTATGCCTCTGCCATAGTAATTTGGTTAACGGCGTGGGACAGATGAAATTTGATAATCGTGCGGTGACATACGCAACGGGTATGCGTTGGTTTGCTCTCTCTTTGATGTGCGCCACCGTTTCCGCCTGCGGAACCTCGCAGCAGGTTGCCACGAAGCGTCAGCACGGCAAGGAATATTTCTCCGAAACAGAATACGGCGTTAAGGCAAGCCCAAGGGTTGCCTTCAACGGACCGATCCCGAAGGGCGGCGGCCGGTTCATGGTCGGCAATCCCTACGAGGTCAAGGGCAAGTGGTATTATCCCAAAGAAGACTATGCCTATAACAAGGTGGGCATCGCTTCCTGGTACGGCTCGGCCTTTCACGGACGCCTGACCGCAAACGGCGAGGTCTATGACCAGCAGGCTCTGACCGCCGCACATCCGACCTTTCCGCTGCCGAGCTATGCGCGCGTCACCAATGTCGAAACCGGTTCTTCCATCATCGTGCGCGTCAACGACCGCGGGCCCTATCATCCCGGCCGCATCATCGACCTTTCCAACAAGACGGCGCAGCTCCTCGATCTGCAGCACAGCGGTACCGGCGACGTGCGCGTGCAGTATGTCGGCCGCGCCCGTATGGACGGCCATGACGAGCCTTACCTGATGGCGTCGTACATTCCGAAGGGCTCGCGCTTGCCGAGCATCAATCCTGGCGGCCAGATCGCAACGGGCGTGATGGTCGCTTCGAATGGTGGCATTACTGCCGATCAACTGCCGGATTCGGATAATGTCCGCCGGCCGAGCCGTCAGCAGCGCAGCTTCAATACCGCGCCGGCGCTTGCGCCGATCCCGCAGCAATCGCCTTATTCGGCGACCGCCTTCGCCGGCTCGACGCCGACGACGTCCTACAACGGCAACAAGCGCAACAATCCGCCGCCGATGACCTGGAACGGCGGCGCGATGCCATCCGTCGATCCTGTCGAGCCGACGCTGGTCGTGCTGCCCGAGATCGGGCCTATTCCCTATGACCGTCCGGATTTCGCACCGGGCATGGCGAGCCTCGACACACCGTCGCTCGCCTCCACGGTCGCCGCCTATCAGGAAGCGCCGGTCAAGACGGTCTATGTCAATCTCGCTTTCGATGCCGTCATGGTGCGCAACGACGGGCTGACGCAAGAGTCGATCCTCACCGCCTATCACCGTCAGCACCAAGATCAAACGCAGGTCGAGTAATCGGTGTCATTGCCTGAATCTTCACCTCTGACTAATATGGTTCGGGGGTCGATTGGATTGCGGAGCCGGCATGTTAAGACGCCTTTTTTTCGCGTTTTCCTTCCTAATTGGGGTTGAATGCGTGCCGGCCACGGCGCAACAAGCACCGCCACCCGCTTTCGACACCAAGGCTGCGCAGGCCTTCATGATCGAAGCCTCAACGGGCACGATCCTGCTTGCCAAGGATGAGAATCAACCGATTTCTCCGGCGTCGCTGGCCAAGCTGATGACGATGGACGTCGTCTTCGATGCGGTCGCGCGCGGAGAGATTTCGCTCGACACCGAATATCCCGTTTCCGAAAATGCCTGGCGCAAAGGCGGGGCGCCGTCGCGCGCATCGACCATGTTCGCCGCGTTGAAATCGCGCGTGCGCGTTGGGGACCTTATTCAGGGCGTTGCCGTGCAGCAGGCCAATGACGGCTGCATGATCCTTGCCGAAGGCATTTCCGTCAATGAAAAGGAATTCGCGCGGCGCATGACTGCGCATGCGCGCGAGATCGGCATGCCCAAAGCGATTTTCACCAATTCCACCGGCCTTCCGGACCCTGACGATCCCAACGGCGGCGGCAAAGTCTCCGTGCGCGAGCTGGTGACGCTGGCGGAGGACCTGCAGGAAAAGCATGCCGATCTCTACAAATATTTTGGCCAGGCAGACTTCACCTGGAACAAGATCTACCAGCGCAATCGCAATCCGATGCTCTTGTTGAACATCGGCGTCGACGGTCTCGGTACGGGCTTTGCGGAGGGCGAGGGCTATTCGATCGTCGCCTCCGTCCAGCGCGACGGCCGCCGGCTGTTCCTGGCGCTCGGAGGCTTGAAATCGGACAAGGAACGCACCGAGGAAACCCGCCGTGTGTTGGAATGGGGCCTTAGCAATTTCAAGAGCCAGCGTATCTTTGCTGATGGCGAAGTGATCGGCGACGTCAGCGTCTATGGCGGCGCACAGTCCACGGTCGGCCTGCTCGCGAAAGTGCCGGTCGATGTCTATGTGCCACTCAACAATCCCGATCGCCTGTCGGCCCGCATCGTCTATCGCTGGCCTCTGACGGCGCCCGTCGCAGCCGGCTACGAAGCGGGAACGCTTCGCGTCTTTTCCGGGGCACGACTGCTGCGCGAAATGCCGCTCTATACGAGGGAGGCGGTCGCCCAAGGGACACTCGGCAGCCGCGCGTTCGATGCCTTCATGGAGCTGACGGAATCGCTGCTGTTCTCATGGCTCTGGGATACGCCGACGCCGACCTGATCGACATCTGCCTCACGAAATCCCTGTTTACGGCCTATATAGAATGTCAGGCGCGGCTACGTGCGTGGTTTCGCCAGCACCCATCTTGGGTTAAACAGGGCACACGTCGCGCAACGGCAGAAAAGCGTAAAACAAGTGCAGGACATGATCATTGGCTGATGCAACCGGATTGTTCGTGAGCTTCGAGGGCGGGGAAGGGGCCGGCAAATCGACCCAGATTCGCCGCCTGGCGGAAAGGTTGCGCGGGCTTGGCCATGACGTCCTGACGACACGCGAACCGGGCGGCTCGCCGGGTGCGGAGGCCGTGCGGCATGTGCTGCTCTCTGGCGCTGCGGAGATGTTCGGCACGCGCATGGAGGCGATCCTGTTTGCTGCCGCGCGTAACGACCATGTTGAAGAGGTCATCCGCCCGGCGCTTGCCCGCGGTACGATCGTGCTTTGCGATCGCTTCATGGATTCCTCGCGCGTCTATCAAGGCGTAACCGGCAATCTCGAGCCCGATTTCATCGAGGCTCTGCAGCGTGTCGCTGTCAATGGCGTCGTGCCGGACTGCACGCTAATCCTCGACATTCCCGCCGAGATCGGCCTGGAGCGAGCACGCAAGCGCGCTTCAGCCACAGCGGCTCCGGATCGCTTCGAAAAGGAAGAAATGCAGACGCATGAGAAGCGCCGGGAGGCCTTTCTCGATATCGCTGCGCGCGACCCCGGTCGCTGCCACGTCATCGATGCGCAACGCCCGGAAGAGGCCATTGCCGATGAAATTGCCGGCATCGTCGAAGAGCGGCTGACATCGGCGGAGGATATGCCAGCCGCCAGACCGGAAGTGGCACAATGAGCGACGAGCGGCCTGGCGTTCTCGACGGTGCGATTCCGCCTCAGGATAATATCAGACTCTTCGGCCATGAGGAGGCAGAAGCCTTCCTGGCGCAATCCTATCGCTCCGGCAAAGGTCACCATGCCGTCCTGATCGAAGGCCCGGAAGGCATCGGCAAGGCAACGCTCGCCTTCCGCTTCGCCAATCATGTCCTGTCTAATCCCGACCCCGCCGCAGCGCCCGAGACTCTTGGCGATCCAGATCCGGCTTCCGCCATCAGCCGGCAGATTTCCGGTGGTGCCTCGCACAATCTGCTGCATCTTGCCCGTCCCTTCGACGACAAGACCGGCAAGGTGAAGTCGGCGATTACCGTCGACGAAGTACGTCGTGCAGGCAAATTCTTCTCGCAGACCTCCGGCACCGGCAACTGGCGCATCGTCATCATCGATCCGGCCGACGATCTCAATCGCAGCGCCGCCAACGCCATATTGAAGATCCTCGAGGAGCCGCCGAAACGAGCGCTGTTCCTGGTGCTTTCGCACGCGCCGGGCAAGCTGCTGCCGACCATCCGCTCGCGCTGCCTGCCATTGAAGCTGGCGCCGCTGAGCGACGATGCTTTGGGGAAAGCGCTTGCGCATCTCGGTGTAAATCTGTCCTCGGGGCAGGGCGCAGAATTACTTGCGTCGGCCAAGGGCAGCGTCAGCGAGGCGCTGAAACTGCTGAATTATGGGGGCGGTGAAATCGTCGCGGCGTACGAGCAAGTCATCTCGGCGGAAGGGCCTGCGGCGCGACGGGCAATGCATCGTCTCGCCGACGCGCTATCGGCCAAGGAAAGCGACACGATCTTCGGCTTCTTCGTGTCCCATATCGGCGATGACATCATGGCCCGTGCTAGGGCGGCTGCGCTGGAGGGACGTCTCACAGTGGCCGAAAAACTCGCCCGCCTCTATGCTGATGTCACCGAGCGGCTCAACGTATCACAGGCCTACAATCTCGACCGCAAGCAGACGATCATCACCATTCTCGGCGATCTCAAGCAGCAGCTTTCGGCGTAGAGCGGCTTAACTTTTTCAGAGAAAACCGTTTCGTACCTTTGCCAGAATTGCTCTAAGGGAAGATCAGCTTCCAGGCGACGATCATCAGTGTGACGGCCAAGACGATCCGGATCAGCCGTTCGTGCAAGCGCGGCGCCAGCAGGCTGCCCGCGACGATGCCCGGAATCGAGCCGACGAGCAGTGCAAACAGCATCGTCCAGTTGATCTCGCCGATGAACCAGTAGCCCATGCCGCCGATCAACGTCAGCGGCACCGCATGAACGATATCCGAACCGACGATCTCCCGCACATCGAGATGCGGATAGAGCACCAGCAGCACGGTGACGCCGAGCGCGCCGGCGCCGACGGACGTCATGGTGACGAGCGTACCGAGCATAAGGCCGAGGACGAGCGTCAGCAGCGCGATGGTACGTGGTGTCAGCGTCCCGCGTTCGCCCCGCCATTTCCGGATGACACCCAGCACCTGCCCACGAAAAATCAGCATCAGTGATGTGAGAAATAGAAGGCAGCCGAGGGATAAAGTGATCGTATGGGCAACTGCCGGGCTCTCGCGGTTGACGCCGGCCATGATCCACAGCATGGCAAGCGCGGCCGGTACGCTGCCCGAGGCAAGCAGGCCTACCACTTTCCAGTTCACCCGCCCGTGCATGCCGTGTACGGCGGTGCCTGCCGTCTTGGTGATCGCGGCATAGAGGAGATCGGTGCCGACGGCGGTGGCCGGATGCACGCCGAACAGCAAGACCAATAACGGTGTCATCAACGAACCGCCGCCAACGCCGGTGATGCCCACCAGCATGCCGACGAAAAAACCCGAAAAGGAATAGAGGGGTTGGAAAGCGGTTGGAAAACTCAAAACCACGGCTCTTTCAAGCCGTTGGACAGGCTGTTAAAAATGGAAAGGGAATTCACGGCGATCTCTGTCCTGCGCTTTGGTTTTTTGCAGGGGTAAAGCCGAGGTTGGATCGAGTCAAGCGAGGACGTCCCGAGAGCGTTGAATGCTGCGAGCGCGAAACTTGGTGTTTCGCTCCCAGCAAACATGCGCTAAAGCGAGCGGGTGCAAGAATAACAATGACGAAACCGTAAAGCGGACCATTGCCTGATATGACCGATAAGACCCCGTTCTACATCACCACCGCGATCGCTTACCCCAACGGCAAGCCGCATATCGGCCATGCCTATGAGCTGATTGCCACCGACGCCATGGCGCGTTTCCAGCGGCTGGACGGGCTCGACGTCTTTTTTCTGACAGGCACGGACGAACACGGCCAGAAGATGCAGCAGACGGCGCGCGCCGAAGGGCTGGCGCCGCAGGAGCTTGCCGACCGTAATTCCGGCGAATTCCAGGCGATGGGCAAGTTGCTCAACGCCTCGAACGACGACTTCATCCGCACGACCCAGGCGCGCCATCACGAGACCTCCCAGAACATCTGGAATCTGATGGCCGATGCCGGCGACATCTACAAGGATTCCTATGCCGGCTGGTATTCGGTGCGCGACGAGGCCTATTACCAGGAAAATGAAACCGAGCTTCGCGCCGATGGCGTGCGCTACGGGCCTCAGGGCACACCGGTCGAATGGGTGCAGGAAGAAAGCTATTTCTTCAAGCTCTCGGAATACCAGGACCGCTTGCTGAAGCACTATGAAGAGAATCCCGATTTCATCGGTCCGGCCGAGCGCCGCAACGAGGTGATCTCTTTCGTCAAATCAGGCCTCAAGGACCTGTCGATCTCACGCACGACGTTCGATTGGGGCATCAAGGTGCCGAACGATCCCGCGCATGTCATGTATGTCTGGGTCGACGCGCTGACGAACTACATCACGGCAACCGGCTATATCGAGGATCGCAACAATCCGCGGGCGAAATACTGGCCTGCCGATGTGCACATCATCGGCAAGGACATCATCCGCTTCCACGCCGTCTACTGGCCGGCCTTCCTGATGTCCGCGAAGCTGCCGCTGCCGAAGCGCGTCTATGCCCATGGCTTCCTGCTCAACAAGGGCGAGAAGATGTCGAAATCGCTCGGCAACGTCGTCGATCCGGTCAATCTGGTGAACCATTTCGGCCTCGACCAGGTGCGCTATTTCTTCCTGCGCGAAGTCTCCTTCGGCCAAGACGGCAGCTATAGCGAAGAGGCGATCGGCACCCGCATCAACTCCGACCTTGCCAACGGCATCGGCAACCTCGCCAGCCGCTCGCTGTCGATGATCGTCAAGAATTGCGATGGCAAGATCCCGGAACCCGGAGAGCTGACCGATGAGGACAAGGCCTTGCTGGCGCAAGCCGATGCGCTGCTGGCGTCCACGCGCGAGGACATGGGCAAGCAGCTCATCCACCGCGCGCTCGGTTCGATCATCGCCGTTGTTTCCGAAAGCGACCGCTATTTCGCCAGCCAGGAGCCCTGGGCGCTGAAGAAAACCGATCCGGCTCGTATGGCAACCGTGCTCTACGTCACCGCCGATGTCGTCCGCCAGATCGGCATTCTCCTGCAGCCCTTCATGCCGGAATCTTCGGCAAAGCTGCTGGATCTGATCGCCATCCCGGCCGATAAGCGCGATTTCGCAGCACTCGGCGAGGCTGGCCGCCTCGTCCCCGGAACGCCTTTGGAAGCGCCCAAACCGGTCTTCCCGCGCTATGTGGCGCCGGAAGTCGAATAAGGGTCTCTATCGCCATGTTGATCGATACGCACTGCCATCTGGATTTTGCCGATTTCGCGGAGGAACGCGACACGATCGTTTCGCGCGCCCATGAGGTCGGCGTCAAGCAGATGGTCACCATCTCGACCCGTGTCCGCAAGCTCGACGGGTTGCTGGCGATCACCGAACGATATCCATCCGTCTTCTGCTCGGTCGGCACGCATCCGAACAATGCCGACCAGGAATTGGATATCCAGATCGAGGATCTGGTGCGACTGGCGAAGCAGCACGAGAAGATCGTGGCGATCGGCGAGGCCGGGCTGGACTATTTCTACGATACGGTGAAGCCGGAAGACCAGAAGACCGGCTTCCTGCGCCACATCGCGGCTGCGCGCGAAACACAACTGCCGCTGGTCATCCACAGCCGCAGCGCCGACGAGGACATGGCGGCGATCCTGACGGAGGAGACGGGGAAGGGGGCCTTCCCCTTCATCCTGCATTGCTTCTCCTCCGGCCCGGCCCTCGCCCGCACCGGCGTAGAACTCGGCGGCTACGTCTCCTTTTCCGGCATCCTGACTTTCCCGAAGTCCGATGAGCTGCGCGAGATCGCCAAGACGATCCCGCATGACAGGTTGCTGGTCGAGACCGACGCGCCGTATCTTGCGCCGAAGCGCTGGCGCGGCAAGCGCAACGAGCCGTCCTATGTGGTCAATACCGCCGAGGTGCTGGCGGATACGATCGGCGTCAGCATGGACGAGGTCGCTGCGATCACTACCGAAAATGCGTTCCGTTGTTTCTCCAGGATGACGAGGGTCTGACGGCGTGACACACCGGCGGCGCTTCACCATATTGGGCTGCTCGTCGTCGCCGGGCGTGCCGCGCATTACCGGCGACTGGGGCGCTTGCGACCCGAAGAACCCGAAAAACCGGCGCACGCGCTCCGCCTTCATGATTGAGCAGATTGCGCCGGATGGCGGCGTTACCACCGTCGTCGTCGATACCGGCCCGGATTTTCGCGAGCAGATGATCCGCGCCGGCGTCGGCTCCGTCGACGCGGTACTCTATACACACGCCCATGCCGATCATATTCACGGTATCGACGATCTGCGCGGTTTCTTCCACAACTCGCATGAGCGCATTCCGATCTATGCCGATCAGCCAACCATGGACCGCATCCGCGAAGGCTTCGGCTATTGCCTGGAAACGCCGGCGGGCAGCAACTATCCGCCGATCGTCCGGCCGATCATCATCGAAAGCCTGGATAAGAGTTTCACGGTCGAAGGGCCGGGTGGTCCGATCAGCTTCTGGCCGCACAAGCAGCAACATGGCGACATCCATTCGCTCGGCTTTCGTATTGGCGCGCTCGCTTATTGCAGCGATATCAGCGACTTCCCGGCGGAATCTGTCGAGCGGGTTCAAAACCTCGATGTTCTGATCATCGATGCGCTGCAATACCGGCCGCATCCAAGCCATCTCTCGCTGGAGCAATCGCTCGCCTGGATCGAGCGGCTGCAGCCAAGACGCGCGATCCTGACGCATATGCACACACCGCTCGATTACGCGACCGTGCTTGCGGAAACACCCGACAATGTCGAACCGGCCTACGATCAGATGCGGATCGAGCTCGATGTGGAGGATGATGATCTATGAGCGAGGACAGCAAGAAGCTTTCCAGCCTTGAGCGCGTGGAACAGGCGGCCCGTGATCTCGGTCTCGACATCGCCATCAAGCGTATGGAGCAATCGACCCGCACGGCTGAGGAAGCGGCCAATGCGGCTGGGTGCGTCGTCGGCCAGATCGTCAAATCGCTGGTTTTCGTCAACGCGGAGACTCACGACTTGACGCTTCTACTTGTTTCCGGCGCCCACAATGCCGATACGGCTTATATTTCAGCCAATTATAGTCTGCATCTAAAGCGCGCCGACATCGACCGTGTCCGTGACGAAACCGGCTTCGCGATCGGTGGGGTCGGTCCGATCGGCCATCGCGTGAATCTACCGGTTTTCATCGACGAAAGCTTGTTGGGCTATGACCAAGTCTGGTGCGCAGCAGGACGGCCGGATAGCATCTTTGCCTGCGATCCCAAGATTTTGGCGGAGAAGATCGGAGCCAAGATTATTCGCGTAAAGCCCAGCTGAAGGCGGGTCCAGCACACTTCCAACATGGCTTTTAGTTCCATAATCTATCTTATCTGATTTTCAGCGTACCTTTGGGGTGGGTTCTATTTTCAAGTGCTGCCGACGCTCCTCCCTTCTTCGTTTGCCGTCGTCGCAAAAAATCAGAAGTTTTGCGACGACGACACTGCGCGTTGGGTTTTATCGGCTGGCTCGTGCCAACCCATGCGCTACAAGCCGATCGATGATTTCGGCATAGCTGACACCGCTTGCTACCATCGCCTTGGAATACATGCTGATATCGGTGAAGCCCGGAATCGTGTTGATCTCGTTGACGAGAAACTGCATGTCGGCGGTCACGAAGAAATCGACGCGAGCCATGCCATCGCAGCCAGCTGCCCGGAAGGCATTGCCCGCCATCTCGCGGATCCGGCGCTCGACCTCCTCCGGCAGTTCGGCCGGCACTTTCAAAGCCGCGCCGTCCGCGTCGATATATTTTGCGTCGTAGCTGTAGAAGCCATGGCTTTCCGCCGGCACGATCTCGCCTGGGCGCGAAACGAACAGCCCGCCCGCCGTATCCTCCAGCACGCTGCATTCGATCTCGCGGCCCCGGATGAACTCCTCCGCAAGCAGCTTGCGGTCATGCTTAAAGCCTTCCGCGAGCGCCGCCTCATATTCACCGGCCGTCGCAACCTTGCTGACGCCCACAGACGATCCCTGCCGCGCCGGCTTGATGAAGACGGGGAGCCCGAGGACGCGTTCGAGATCGGCGAAGGAAGGCCGGTTGTCCTCGTGAATGGTGACCGAACGTGCGGTTGCCAGCCCCGCCTCCTTCAGCAACCGCTTGGCGATGTCCTTGTCCAGTGCTGCAGCCGAACCGAGAATGCCGCATCCGGCAAGCGGTACCCGCGCGACTTCGGCCAGCCCTTGCACCGAGCCGTCCTCGCCGTGCAGGCCATGCAGGACAGGAAACAGGATATCGATCTTCGGCAGGTCGTGGGCACTATCGCCGGACGGAATCGCGATCATCCGCCCGCGCCCGCCGGGCACAAGGCAGACTTCCGTGCCGCTCTCCGGCGTCGACAGCTTTCCATCTTCGAAGGAGCTCAGGAGCCATTTTCCCTCACGAGTGACGAAGACGGGCACGGCATCGTATTTGGCGGGCGGCAAAGCACGCATCACATTCGTCGCAGAAAGCACCGAAACGTCGTGCTCGGCGGAACGTCCGCCGAAAAGCACGGCGATGCGCAGTTTCGAAGGGGCCGCGGCGTCGGTCATTAACGATCTCCGGAATTGTTTAGAGTTGGCAGGACTTAGAAGCTGGCCGCAATGCAGCAATTGGCGAGAAAACGGTCGAAGGTGGCAAGTGGCAGTGTCATCTCCGATCTTTCCGGCTGAAGTGCGGCAAAGTCGGCTCCCGACCGCCCGCTGGCGGATCAAAGCCGACGAGCCTTCAAATGCCATTCCGGTGCGTTATCCGGTCACTTCCGCCATGCCCGGCGGGTGCCGGGAATGGCGGGATCATTCCGTCATTCGCCGGCTACTCCAAGCTTTGACGGCGCCGGATCTCGGCCTCGGACGGGTCCTGCAGGGCAAAGGAACCGGTCTTGATGTCGCCGGCCGGTTCGTAAGTTGCCATGATCACCCCGCTTGGAAAGGATTGTGAGCGGATGAGCTTCAGCGCGGCCGGAACGGTTCCGTCGCCGAAAAGTCTCTTTCCCTTGCCCAGCATCAGAGGGAAGATCAGCACAGTGTATTCATCGATCAATCGGTGACGAAGCAGGGTCTGAATAAGATTGCTGCTCCCCTGGATCAGGAGATCCGGCCCCTCGCCCTTCTTAAGCTCCGTCAGCGCTGCCGTAACATCAGCGCCAAGCCATCGGCTGTTGTTCCAGCTGAGCGTGGCATCGTCGTGGCTCGCAACATATTTGGTGACTTTGTTGAACAACACGGCGATAGGGTCCTCTTCGCCGGCATAGGGCCAGTGGGCGGCAAAGATATCGTAGGTCTTGCGGCCAAGCAGCAGGTCGAACGGCTTTCCGAATATCTGATCCAAGGCTGCACCCGTCGCTTCATCGAAATAAGGGAACGTCCAGCCGCCGAACTGGAATCCGCCGGTCGGATCTTCTTCCGGACCGCCCGGCGCCTGCATGACGCCGTCGAGGCTGACGAATGTAGCTGCAATGATCCTGCGCATGACGTCCTCCATGAACTTCGGGGATGTTGATCCAAGGACGTTTCCCTTCGGATGAAACCGACAGGCGCCCGGAATTTTTGTCTGAGGCAAGCTACTCGAAGGCTCGCGTATGTCTTTCGGACCTTCACGGAATACCGATGCTCTGCGAACACGCAATCTAACGTCCAGGTAGCACTTGTGACCAATTGACTCTTGAATGACAGGCTGGAATCGGCGACATTCGTCCTACCAATATTTCCTTTGCGATCCGAACCCGATTTCGGGCCCGCCTCGTTCGAAAATGCCTGGATAAAAGCGTGAGCAGCGATTCATCAAGAAGCGCGGCGAAGCCTTTGGCTTCGTTGGCGCATGTCAATGCGGCCGGTTGGGGTCGAGGTCTCTCCACCATCGTGCGGATCACGCATATGACGCTGCGCCATCCCTGGCAGACGGGCTTTGCGATCGGCTCAACATTCGTTGCGGCGACACTGCAGCTGTTGATCCCGCGCCTACTCGGCCACGCGGTAGACCAAACACAAACGGCGGTTGCCGGCGGCGCAGCAGGTCAGATCGCGGAAAATGCGTTGATGACGACCGCCCTGCTCCTCCTTGTGGTCAGTGTCCTGCGCGGTCTTTTCACGATGGTGCAGAACTATTACAGCGAAGCCGTCGGACACCATATGGGATACGAGTTGCGGCTCGCATGCTACGAAAAGATCCAGCAGCTCTCCTTCAGCTTCCACGATAAAGTGCACTCCGGCGATCTCATCACCGTCGGTTTGCTCGATCTCGAAGGCGTGCGCATGTATTTTTCGACGGCGTTGGTGCGCATGGTGCTTCTCACCATGCTGATCGGCGTTGGCGCTTATATGCTGCTGTCGACCGACGTCCTACTTGGGCTTCTGGCGTTGAGCTTCGTACCCTTCGTCGCCTGGCGCTCTTCTGTGACACAGCTAAGATTGCGTTCGACCTGGCTCGACCTGCAGGAACGGCTCTCGGTGCTGACCCGTGTGATGGAAGAAAATCTCGGCGGCATTCGTGTTGTGCGCGCCTTCGCTGCGCAGGCCCACGAGCTCATGAAGTTCGACAAGGCGTCGCACAACGCGCTCACCCTCGCCCACAAGCGCGTCGGTATCCGCGTCGTCAACACCAGTGCCATGAACTTCTCCTTTTTCGCGGCCATGGGCCTCGTGCTCTGGGTGGGCGGCAACAAGGTCATTGCGGGCGAGATCAGCGTCGGCACCCTCGCCTCGTTCCTGACCTTCATGACCATATTGCAGATGCCGGTGCGCCAGCTCGGCCTGATGGTCAACGCATTCGCCCGCGCGTCGACCTGCGGCTCACGGCTGTTCGCCCTGCTCGACCTCGACATCGCCATCAAGGATGCACCGGATGCCAAACCGCTTGCCGTCACGGACGGCGTGCTGCGTTTTGAAAATGTCGGCTTCACCTATCCCGGCCCGGAAAAACGCCCCATCCTCAGGAATATCAGCTTCGAGGCGCGGCGCGGCGAGACGATCGGCATCGTCGGCCCGCCCGGCAGCGGCAAGTCCACCATCGCCCATCTGATTCCGCGCTTCTACGACGTGACATCCGGCCGCATCACCATCGACGGCCAGGACATCCGCAAGGCGACACTACAGTCGCTACGCCAGTCGGTTGCCGTCGTGCAGCAGGATTCCTTCCTGTTCACCACCAGCATCGAAAACAATATCGCCTATGGCGATCCCTGGGCCAAGGAACAGCGCATCGAGCGCGCCGCCGAGTCCGCCCAACTGCACAACTACATTCTCGGCCTGCCGGCCGGCTATACTACTGTCGTCGGCGAACGCGGCGTGTCGCTTTCCGGCGGCCAGCGCCAGCGCTTGACGATCGCGCGCACGCTCATGCTGAAACCGGCGGTGATGGTGTTCGACGATTCCACCGCGGCAATCGACGCCGCAACGGAGCAACGCATCCGCAGTGCCATGAAGCGTTTTGCCCGCGACCGGGTGACCCTTGTTGTCGCCCACCGGCTGAGTTCGCTCATGCATGCCGACCAGATCCTGTTTATCGAAGACGGCGAGATCGTCGAGCGCGGAACCCATGAACAGCTCCTTGCCGCTGGCGGGCGGTACAAGGCTCTGTACGACCTGCAGGTTCGCCCAGACGACGATGTCGCAAAGGTGCCAGACGACAGGGTCGCAGGCGCGAAAAGGGAGGCCTGACAATGTCGGAAACCATTGAAACCGAGCGCAACGACGTGCGCGAGGACGGGCGCCGCCCTCCTCGTGCGGTGGTCGGTTCGCATCGTGTTGAGGAAGAGATCTTCGGTAAGGTCTTCGACGGCAAGATCGTCCGCCGCATCTGGACCTTCGTCAGCCCCTATCGCCGCCAGATCTATATCTCGGTCGGAGCTGTGCTTCTGTTCACCGGATCGCAGATCGTCATACCGCTCGTCATCCGCTACGCGATCGACCACGCAATGGCGCCTGGCGCGATCAATTATTCGGCCCTTTGGCTGGCCTTGGCGATCTTCACCGCAGCGATACTCGTCAATTATGCTGCAAGCTACGTGCAGGAAACCTTTGTCGGCGAGGTGGCGGAAGAAGTGCTCTTCGATATCCGCAGGGCGATGTTCGCGCATCTGCAGCGGGTATCACTCTCCTTCATGGACAAGACCGAAGTCGGCCGGCTGATGTCGCGTTTGCAGGGCGACGTGAACTCCATGCAGGAATTCCTTGAAACATCGGTACTTTCCGTCGGGGACATCGCCCTGCTCTTCGGCATCGTCGTCGTGATACTGTCGCTCGATTTTCGGCTTGGCCTGCTGACGCTTTCGGTCATGCCGATCCTCTTCGTCGTCCGCCTGTTCTGGCTGCCGAAAGCGCGTGTCGCCTTCATGAACGCGCATGAGACCAACTCGATTACCAACGGCGCGTTGGCTGAGGCGATCCACGGCGTGCGCGCCGTTCAGGGCATGCACCGGCAAAGCGTCAATTTCGGTCTCTTCGACGATAAGGCATATACCAATCTCCAGTCACACCTGACCGCGGCGAGATACGCGCAAGTGATGGTGCCGATCGTCGATACGCTCACGGGCATGGCCATGGCCATCGTCATCATCGTTGGCGGTTCGATGGTGCTGAACCACAGGCTCGATGTCGGCGTCATGGTTGCCTTCCTGTTCTACATTCAGCGTTTCTTCGATCCTATCCGCTCACTTACCATGCAGTACTCCGTGATGCAGCGCGCCATGGCCTCCGGACAGCGGCTGACTGAAGTGCTGGACGTGCCGGTCGACATCGTGGATGCGCCGGACGCGAAGGCGCTGTTGGGAGATATGGACGGCTCGGTCGAATTCCGCGACGTCGTCTTCGGCTACAATCCGAAACATCCGGTGCTGAAGAATGTCAGTTTCAAGGTCAATCCCGGTGAGACCGTGGCTCTGATCGGGCCGACCGGTTCGGGCAAGTCGAGTTCCATGGCGCTGATCCACCGTTTCTACGAGGTACAGCAGGGCCAGGTGCTGGTCGGCGGCCATGATGTGCGCTCCCTCACCCAGGATTCGCTTGGCCGGCAGATCGCCATGGTGTTGCAGGAGCCCTTCCTGTTCACCGGCACCGTGCTGGAGAACATCCGCTACAACAAGGCCGAGGCGACGCGCGAAGAGATCATCGAGGCTGCACAGGCAGTCGGCGCGCACGAGTTCATCACGCGGCTTGCCGACGGTTACGACACCGTCCTCGGCGAACGCGGCGGTGGTCTGTCGCTTGGCCAGCGCCAGCTCGTCAGCTTCGCCCGCGCCCTCGTCGCCGACGCGAAAATCCTCGTGCTCGACGAGGCAACCGCGAACATCGACAGTTACACCGAAATGCTGATCCAGAAGGCACTGGTTAAGCTGCTCGAGGGACGCACCGGCCTTGTGATTGCCCACCGCCTCGCCACCATCCGCGAAGCCGATCGCATCATCGTCCTGCAGAACGGCCAATTGATCGAGAGCGGCAATCACAATCAGCTCATGGCCAATGGCAAGCTCTATTCGAAGCTTTATAACCTCAACTATGCCTCCTTCGACGATATCCCTGAGGAGGAAGTAGTGGCGTCCGTGCCGGCGGAGTCGCAAACGTAAGGCTTGGCTTATACCATCCGCCCTCGGGGTTCGAGGCTCCGCGGCCTCACCATGAGGCCAATCCCCTCGCCTCGTCCTGCTCCCGTCGTCGGCCGGAGTTGATTTTCTCGTCTCATTCCTCCGCAGGGCTCATGCTGATCTTCTGCCGAAGCCGCGAACTCTGGCCGCCTCATGCTGAGGTGCCTTGACGCAAGGCGGCAAGGCCTCGAAGCATGGAGCTTCCTCGCCCTGCTTAGCTTGTGTGACTTGCATCATGATAGTCACTCGTGCTATTCGCCTCGGCCATGCAGAGAACAAGCTTCAGCGCCTTCAAATGTCCCGCCGCCCGTGCGCTCGAAAGCGTCGGCGACTGGTGGAGCATTCTGATCCTGCGCGATGCGCTTCAGGGACTGACGCGGTTCGATGAATTCCAGAAGAATCTTGGTGTTGCTCCGAATATCCTGACGCGGCGGTTGAAGCATTTGACGGACGAAGGTTTGTTCGAACGCCGCCTCTACAGCGAGCGGCCGCCGCGCTACGAATATGTGCTGACCGATAAGGGGCGCGACTTCTTTCCTGTTCTCATGGCGCTGTTTACATGGGGCAACCGGCATTTGCCGCCTGAGGAAGTCGCGATGCGGCTGGCAGATCCGGTGACCGGTGAGGATCGCGATCCCCTGCTCATCGACCGCGTGACCGGCCGCGCTTTTCACCCCGAAGACACGATTCTGGTGCCCGGGCCGGCGGCCGATGACGCCGTCCATGAACGGATAGCGCAGATGAAGGCATGGTTCCTGGGCTTCGACGCCTGATAAAGATAGGAGTACCTCACTATGGATCGCATCGTCGTAACGGGCATGGGCGTGGTTTCGCCATTGGGCGTCGGCGTTAGCTCCGCCTGGACGCGGCTGGTCGAAGGCCGTTCGGGTCTCAGACTTCTGCCCGAGACAATGGTCGGTGATCTCGCTGCCAAGGTCGGTGGCGTCGTGCCGAGCCTTGAGGAAGATAGCGAAGCCGGTTTCGATGCCGATCGCTACGTGCCGGTGAAGGATCAGAAGAAGATGGACCGCTTTATCCTCTTCGCCATGGCTGCTGCCGAAGAGGCGATCAAACAAGCCGGCTGGCAGCCGACCGATCTCGGAGAACTCGAACGCACCGCCACGATCATCGCCTCCGGCATCGGCGGTTTTCCGGCGATCGCCGATGCGGTGCGCACGGCCGAGACGCGCGGCGTGCGGCGGCTGTCGCCCTTCACCGTCCCCTCCTTCCTCGTCAATCTGGCGGCCGGCCAGGTCAGTATTCGCTACGGCTATAAGGGGCCGCTTGGTGCGCCGGTGACGGCCTGTGCCGCCAGCGTCCAGGCGATCGGCGACGCGGCCCGGCTCATCCGTGCCGGTGAAGCTGATGTGGCAATCTGCGGTGGGGCGGAGGCCTGCATCGACAAGGTCAGCCTCGGTGGCTTTGCGGCAGCGCGCGCACTCTCCACCGGCTTCAGCAACCGGCCGGAAGAAGCCTCCCGCCCCTTCGACGCCGGCCGCGATGGTTTCGTCATGGGCGAAGGCGCCGGCATGTTGGTGATCGAAACGCTGGACCATGCTCTTGCCCGCGGTGCCACTCCGCTTGCCGAACTCGTCGGTTACGGCACCGCCGCGGACGCCTACCACATGACCGCAGGTCCCGAGGACGGCGATGGTGCGCGCCGGGCGATGCTGGCGGCTCTGTCGCAGGCCCGCATTTCGCCCAGTGAAGTCCAACATCTCAATGCACATGCCACCTCGACCCCGGTCGGCGACCGCGGCGAGATGGAAGCAATCAAGACGGTGTTCGGCCGCGACGGCGGTATCGCGGTCAGCGGCACGAAAGCGGCGACGGGCCATCTTCTGGGTGCCGCCGGCGGTTTGGAAGCAGTCTTCACCATCATGGCGCTACGCGATCAGATTGCGCCTCCGACCCGCAATCTGCAGGAGGCAGACCCGGCGGCCGAGGGCATCGATATCGTCGGCGCGACCGCCCGGCCGATGGCAATGGAGTATGCGATTTCCAACGGCTTCGGCTTCGGCGGCGTGAATGCCAGCGCCCTGTTCCGTCGCTGGCAATAGTCGGGCTTATCTCTTTCGAACCCCGGCGACCGTCGAACCCATCAGAAGCTGTTCCCGGCAACACTCCGCCGTCCCTTCTGCAAAGGCATAAAGCGCGCTATGCTCTCCAGGATATTGCCGGAGATTGTCCATGCGCGCTTTATCTCTCGCTGCCGCCCTCTGCATCACCCTCGCCTTCGCACCACCTGCTCGCGCGGAAGATCCGGTGCAATCGGCACAGACGCTGATCCAGCAACAGATCGAAGCTTTCCTGCATAATGATGCGGCTTCCGCCTATTCCTTTGCAGCGCCCGGCATCAAGGCGCTTTTTCCGGACAAGGACACCTTCTTCGCCATGGTGAAGAAGAGCTACCAGCCGGTCTACCACCCCGGCAACTACGCCTTCGGCAAGAGCCGCGCCATCGACAACGGCGCTGTCGTCTATCAGGAAGTACTGATCACCGGCACAGACGACAAGGACTGGACGGCGATCTATCAGATCACCCGTCAGCCGGATGGCAGTTACAAGATCAACGGCGTGCAGATCCTGCCGAACACGACGAGCCAGGGGATTTGATCGGAGTCCTTCCCGACCCTCCCTGCAGATGCAGCCGAGGAATGGCCGTTTTGCATCAGGAGCTTCGATCAAATCCCGGCTGCGCCCGGATTAGCCGCCGGCCTTGACGAAACTGGCGGACGGAGCCGCACCATCAAACGCAGGACGGGGTAGCGGAACGGCTATTGTAGACGTTGGCACTGCGCTGATGCTTGCAGTCGTGTCGGGGGGTGGCACTGGGAGCTGGTCTGCAGTCGGCAACAACAGCGGAAGTTGCGTTGTCGTGACCGTTCTCACAGGCACATAGTTCATTGCAACTTCATAGGCGGGAAGCGGTGCCGGCGTTTCTAGCGCCCCATCCTGCCCGCGTTTCTCATAGAAGGCGTTCCCCCCGGCCACGGCAACATAGTGCATGTTGTCGTACGGGAACTTCAGACCTTCGGTGTGGAAGAACATCGCATCCTTTATGCCCGGGTGCCGTTCTCCGCGCAGAACCGCAGATGCCGCCAGATCGAGCTCGGGTTCGGCCTGCGAGCTAACCACCCTGGTCATCACTCCTGGCGCAAATTGCCTTTTTTGCGCGACTACGCCGCAGATCGACTGCGGGTAGGCGCCGGAGGTCAACCTGTTCATCACGACCGTTCCGACCGCCATGTATCCATCATGGTCCGAGTGCTCGGACTCGAAATACATCGCTCGCTCCAAACAATCGCGATCTTTTGCGGTGTAGTTGTAAGTTACCTTCGTCGACCGAACGGACTTCGAAGAGTTGCGGCTGGCCGACGGCGCATTCGCCACCGTCGTACAGCCCGTGGCCGTCAATCCGACAAACAATAGCCCGGAAAGACAGGTCCCTAATGCGCGTTGCGCCCTCAACGGCAGGTGCCTCCTATTTTATTAGTGAGCCCTTATCGATTAAGAGAAAACGTTTTAGCCGAAATTCACAGAAATTCCAAACCTGCCGCCTTCAAAAATTGCCAACGAACCTTATCATCGACCGCGCGACGTTTATTTCGATTCGCTATTTTTCCAAATGCTTTTTTATTGCGGCATCATCATGACCCGCCCGGGAACGCCCGACACGTCTTATCACACATGCTTATTCACGACGTGAAGTGTTCGCTGTAATACGTTGTTATAATTTACTTATTTATAATAAAAAGAGCTACGGGTACCCGCCTCTTTCGACGTGTAGTCAAAAGGAAAAATCTTTTTACGCCGGCTCCAGATCGCCCCTTGCCCAACTCTCTTGCGTCTCGGCCATGAAATCGGCAAAGCGGCCTTCGGCGATCGCCTGGCGGATGCCCTGCATCAGTTCCTGGTAGTAAGCGAGATTGTGCCAAGAGAGCAGCATGCCGCCGAGCGCCTCGTTGGCACGCACGAGATGGTGCAGGTAGGCGCGGGAATAGTCGCGCGAGGCCGGGCAGTTCGACTGCTCGTCGAGCGGGCGCATGTCCTCGGCGTGACGGGCATTGCGGATATTGACCTTGCCCCTGCGGGTAAACGCCAGGCCGTGGCGGCCAGAGCGGGTCGGCATAACGCAATCGAACATGTCGATGCCCCGGGCGACGGATTTCAGGATATCGTCCGGCGTTCCGACGCCCATCAGGTAGCGTGGCTTGTCGGTTGGCAGTTCCGGCAAGGTGAGATCCAGCATGCGCAGCATCACATCCTGCGGCTCGCCGACAGCAAGGCCGCCAACGGCATAGCCTTTCAGACCCATCTCGGTCAGTGCTCGCGCCGAACGAACGCGCAACTCCGGCACATCGCCGCCCTGCACGATGCCGAACATCGCTTTGCCCGGCTGGTCGCCGAAGGCAACTTTGCAGCGCTCGGCCCAGCGAAGCGAGAGCTCCATGGCGCGCTCGATCTCCTTCGGCGTCGCGGGCAGTGCCACGCATTCGTCGAGCTGCATCTGGATATCGGAACCGAGCAGGCCCTGGATCTCGATCGAACGCTCCGGCGACATATGGTGCATGCTGCCGTCGACATGCGACTTGAAGGTGACGCCCTTCTCATCCAGTTTGCGCAGACCGGAAAGCGACATCACCTGGAATCCGCCGGAGTCGGTCAGGATCGGGTGCGGCCAGCGGATCAGCTCATGCAGACCGCCGAGGCGGGCGACGCG
Organism: Rhizobium sp. BK313; assembly: GCF_014193655.1. Lineage (GTDB taxonomy): Bacteria > Pseudomonadota > Alphaproteobacteria > Rhizobiales > Rhizobiaceae > Rhizobium. Next base: position 1,504,923 of record NZ_JACHZQ010000001.1, read on the forward strand.
CTCGGCGGTCGGGCGCAGCATCAGGTGATAGGTATTTCCAAGGATGATGTCAGCGCCGGTTTCGCGCACCTGGTCGAGATACATCGCCTTGACGGTGCCGACCGTGCCGACCGGCATGAAGGCCGGCGTGCGGATCGTGCCGCGCGGCATGGAGACTTCGCCGAGACGGGCGCCGCCGTCGGTCTTCTTCAACTGGAACTGAAAGCTCTCGCTCATCTCGTCTTAGTCTTTCCGGTAGAGCAGGCTGCCATCGCCATAAGAATAAAAGCGATAACCCGTCTCAATAGCATGGGTATAGGCCGCGCGCATGGTATCGAGGCCGGCAAAGGCCGATACCAGCATGAATAGCGTCGAGCGCGGCAGGTGGAAATTGGTCATCAAGACATCGACCGCCTTGAAGCGATAGCCGGGCGTGATGAAGATGCCCGTCGCACCCGACCAGGGCTTGATCGCTCCATCATCGCCGGCAGCGCTTTCGATCAGCCGCAGCGACGTCGTGCCGACGCAGACGATGCGCCCACCCCTCGCCTTCACGGCGTTTAGCTTCGCCGCCGTCATCGCGTCGACGTAGCCGATTTCGAAATGCATCTTATGGTCTTCGGTGTCGTCTGCCTTGACCGGCAAAAAGGTGCCGGCGCCGACATGAAGCGTCACGAAATGCCGCTCGACGCCCATGGCATCAAGCGCGGCAAACAGCGACGGAGTGAAATGCAGCCCGGCAGTGGGGGCAGCAACGGCGCCCTCCTCGCGGGCATAAATCGTCTGATAATCCGCACGGTCGCGCTCGTCTTCCGGACGCTTGGCAGCGATATAGGGCGGCAGCGGGATATGGCCGACAGCGGCAATAGCCTCATCCAGTGCCGGACCCGAAAGATCGAAGCGCAGCGTGATCTCTCCACCCTCGCCCTTCTCCTCGACCACAGCGTCGAGTGCACCGAGGATGCAGACATTTTCACCATGGCCGAACTGGATGCGATCGCCGGTCTTGATGCGCTTGCCCGGCTTCGCGAAAGCTCTCCAGCGGTGGGGGCCGGCGCGCATATGCAGGGTCACCGATACCTGCTGGCCGGGCGCGCCATCACGATGGCGAATGCCTTCCAACTGAGCGGGGATGACCTTCGTATCATTGAAGACGATAGCATCGCCCGGGCGCAGGAAAGACGGCAGATCGCGGACGCGATGATCGCTCAGAGCCGCTTCGGAATTATTCGGATCGACCACGAGCAGGCGCGCGCTGTCGCGCGGCTCGGCGGGCCTCAGCGCAATGCGCTCGTCCGGCAGGTCGAAATCGAAAAGGTCAACGCGCATTCTGGTAATCTCAGCAAAGCGAAACCCGCCCCCACGCCAAGGCGCGAGAGGCGGGTTTCAGGAATAATCACGATCAGACGTCGGCGGCAACGCGCACGGAAACGATCGAGTCCGGATCACGCACCGGCTCGCCGCGCTTGATCTTGTCGACATTGTCCATGCCGTCGATTACCTGACCCCAGACCGAATACTGCTTGTTCAGCCATGGCGCATCGGTGAAGCAGATGAAGAACTGCGAGTTAGCCGAGTTCGGATTCTGCGAACGGGCCATCGAGCAAGTGCCACGAATGTGCGACGTCGCGGAAAATTCGGCTTTCAAGTCCGGCTTGGAGGAGCCGCCCATGCCAGCACGGCCGGGATTGAAGCTCTCGCTGCCCTGCTTGCCGTACTGCACGTCGCCGGTCTGGGCCATGAAGCCGTCGATGACACGGTGGAAAACGACGCCGTCATAGGCCTTCTCGCGTGCAAGTTCCTTGATGCGGGCGACATGCTCCGGAGCTACCTGCGGCAGCAACTGAATGACAACCTGACCCTTGGTGGTTTCCAGGATGAGGGTGTTTTCGGGATCCTTGATCTCTGCCATTTTCGTTTCCTCTTCTCTTCTCAAATCTTACTTCTTGCCGACCGTGACCTTGACCATCCGGTCAGGGCTGCTCACTTCGCCGTTCTGGCCGTCGCCGCGCTTGATCTTGTCGACGAATTCCATGCCGGAGACGACCTTGCCGACGACCGTGTACTGGCCGTTCAGGAAATCGCCATCGGCGAACATGATGAAGAACTGCGAATTAGCGGAATTCGGATCCTGCGCGCGCGCCATGCCGACGGTGCCGCGGGTGAACGGAACCTTGGAGAACTCGGCAGGAAGGTCGGGCATATCGGAGCCGCCGGTGCCGGCCTTCTGGGGATCATAACCCTTGGCCATGTTGCCGTATTGTACGTCGCCGGTCTGTGCCATGAACCCATCGATGACGCGATGGAAGGCGACATTGTCGTATGCACCCTTCTTCGCCAGCGCCTCGATCTGCGCGACATGCTTCGGGGCAACATCGGGCATGAGCTGAATGACGACAGGGCCATCCTTGAGCTGGATGGTCAGAAAATCGTCGGCCGCAGCCGAGAAGGCGCTGCCTGCGAAGGCGGCAAGGCTGAGGAAGCCTGCCAATGCGAGATGAAAGAGTTTCATGGGTGCTCCGTTCAGAAAATGAATTTCGGCCCTGTCTTCTATTGAGCCGTATCTTTTAACTTGCCTGTCAGGGCTTCAAGAACCGCTGACGGCACGAAGGCGCTGACATCGCCGCCCATGGATGCGATCTGCCGCACCAATGTGGCGGTTATGGGCCGCGATGCGGTGCCGGCAGGCAGAAACAGGGTCTGAATATCAGGCGCCATCTGGCGGTTCATGCCGGCCATCTGCATTTCATAGTCAAGATCGGTGCCGTCACGCAGGCCTCGTACCAAGACGCTCGCGCCGTGCTTGCGCGCCGCATCGACGACCAGATTGTCGAAGGCGACGACCGAAATATCGCCCGCCTTGTGCGGCAGTGCGTCGGCAAGCGAGCGAGTGATCAGTTCCGCTCGTTCCTCGAAGGAGAAAAGTGGTTTCTTGCCGGGATGAATGCCGATGGCGACGATAACCTTGGAGGCGATATTCAGCGCCTGCACAAGGACATCCAGATGTCCATTGGTCATCGGATCGAAGGATCCGGGATAAAAGGCTATCGTCATACCAGGCCGGCCCGTTGTTTCGACGCCTTTTGTCACGGATGGGCCCGTATCGCAAGTCATTTACAACCCTTTGGCCGCCTCTGAACGGCAGATGAATACGGCGTTCAAGCCTGTTTCAGATCAACAATGCTTTATTCGCGCCAACATTGAAACGGGCCGGTTCCATCGGCTCATCCGCCTCCGGCTCAGGGAATATCAAGGCCATGTTGGTCCTCATAGTTGCAGTCGCCATTATCGGCTCTTTCGTCATCGAATACGCCGTTCATCTCTTCGCGAACAATTACGAAATCGAATGGATAGCTATCCATGCTGACGGAGATAGCACCAATTATGCTCAAGAAATCGCCACCGCCATGCGTAAAACGCATCGCGAATCTGAACGCCAGATGAACAAGGCATTCAAGGTCGCTTCAGACGAGCGTTGGTAAACAGAGCCTCAACATCCCGGCGGAACCATTCACGAGCCGCTGCGTTAAAAACCCGAACCATAGATTTTGTACATATCGGTAAGAAGGAAACAGAGTATGCCCGACAAGATCACCCTTATTAACGTTGTTTGGATGACCATGATTTCGGGAATGCTTGCAGCGACAATCGCTCTTTACGACCAAAAGCCTGACCAGTCGAAGATCTACGGTCCCTTTGCTTCGGCTCGTCCCTTCGTTGCCACCAGCCAGTATTAAGGGATCTGAACGCTAGTTCCACCAGAGGAAGGGAGCGATCATGTTCACGATATTAACGGTGCTTACGCTCTTCATCAGCATTATGTTCGTTGTATCCGTCGCGTCCACCATCTCGGCGCTCCACCGCGAAAGCGAGGAGAGCAAGAAGCTGAACAAACACCATAAGGCGCTCTGAACCACAGGTTCTCCGATATCCCCCATCCCGAGTGCGGCCCCCAATCGCTCGGGTTATTTCGAACCGGACGCTCCCCCAGCGTCCGGTTTTTTTATGCACTGGCAGCATCGAAATCGTGACACCAACAAAAAAACCGGGCAGCCATGCCGCCCGGTCGTTTTTTCATACGCTGGATACCAAACCTTATTCTTCGGTCGCGATCCCATCATCATTATTCGAGACTTCGGCATCACCGTTCGGAGAGTCGTCCTCGGTACCATTCTCGACCGTGTCATCCTCGCCGTCCGGCTCGCTGATGCGCTCGACCGAAACGACTTTTTCATCCTTGGCGGTCGAGAAGATGGTAACCCCCTTGGTGGCGCGGCTGGCAATGCGGATTCCGCCGACCGGAACACGGATCAATTGGCCGCCATCCGAAACCAGCATGATCTGATCGCTCTCTTCCACCGGGAACGCGGCCACAAGCTCGCCGATCTCGCTGGTCTTTGACGTATCCGTGGCGCGGATACCCTTGCCGCCGCGGCCGGAGATCCGGAAATCATAGGACGACGACCGCTTGCCAAAGCCCTTTTCCGAAACCGTCAGAACGAACTGTTCCAGTGCCTTCAGCTCCTCATAGCGTTCATCGCTAAGCTGTCCCTCTTCGGTGACTTCCTCGCCGACCAGCGCGATTTCCTCATCCTCGCCCGTGGTCGAGCGACGGTCGCTAGCGGCGCGCTTGAGATAGGCCGCACGTTCCCACGGCTCGGCGTCGACGTGGTTGACGATGGTCATCGAGATGATGCTGTCGCCCGACGCCAACGTGATGCCGCGAACGCCGATGGAATTGCGGCCGGCAAAGACGCGCACGTCGGAAACCGGGAAGCGGATGCATTGGCCGAGCGCCGTCGTCAAAAGCACGTCGTCATGTTCGGTACAGGTCTCGACGGAGAGGATTTCGTCGCCCTCTTCCTCCAGCTTCATGGCGATCTTGCCGTTGCGGTTGACCTGAACGAAGTCCGACAGCTTGTTGCGACGCACGGTGCCGCGCGTCGTGGAGAACATGACGTCGAGATTGTCCCAGGTGGTCTCGTCCTCGGGCAATGGCATGATCGTGGTTATGCGCTCGCCGGGCTCCAGCGGCAGCATGTTGATCAGCGCCTTGCCGCGCGACGTCGGCGTGCCGATCGGCAAGCGCCAGACCTTCTCCTTGTAGACGATGCCGTGCGACGAGAAGAAGAGAACCGGCGTATGCGTATTGAGAACAAATAGCCGGGTAACGAAATCCTCGTCTCGCGTGGTCATTCCGGAGCGACCCTTGCCACCACGGCGCTGGGCACGATAGGTGGTCAAGGGCACACGCTTGATATAGCCGAGATGCGAAACGGTGACGACCATGTCCTCGCGGGCAATCAGATCCTCGTCGTCCATCTCCAGGCCGCCGTCGACGATCTCGGTGCGGCGCGGGGTACCAAACTCGTCGCGAACCGCGGCAAGCTCTTCTTTTACAATGGTTTGGATACGGACGCGCGACGAGAGGATGTCGAGATAGTCCTTGATCTCGGCGCCGATCTTGTTGAGTTCGTCGCCGATTTCGTCGCGGCCAAGTGCCGTCAAACGGGCGAGACGCAGCTCGAGGATGGCGCGCGCCTGTTCTTCCGAGAGATTGTAAGTGCCGTCTTCGTTGATGCGATGACGGGGATCATCGATTAGCCGGATAAGAGATTCGACATCTTCCGCCGGCCAGCGACGGGTCATCAGCTCTTCTCGCGCCGACTGCGGATCGGGTGCCTGGCGGATGACGCGGATCACTTCATCAATATTGGCCACGGCAATCGCGAGGCCGACCAAGACGTGGGCGCGTTCGCGGGCCTTGCGCAGAAGATATTTGGTGCGGCGGCTAACCACGTCTTCGCGGAAGGACACGAAGGCCCGCAGCATGTCGAGAAGGGTCAACTGCTCCGGCTTGCCGCCGTTCAGCGCGACCACGTTGGCGCCGAAAGAGGTCTGTAGCGGCGTATAGCGATAAAGCTGATTGAGGATGACATCGGCATTGGCGTCGCGCTTCAGCTCGACCACGACGCGGTAACCCTGACGGTCGGATTCGTCGCGCAGATCAGAGATGCCCTCGATGCGCTTTTCGCGCACGAGGTCAGCCATCTTCTCGATCATCGTCGCTTTGTTCACCTGATAAGGAATCTCGGTGATGATGATCTGCTCGCGGTCACCACGCATCGGTTCGATCGTCGCGACGCCGCGCATGACGACGGAGCCGCGTCCCGTCTCGTAGGCCGAGCGGATGCCGGCACGACCGAGAATCTTGGCGCCGGTCGGAAAATCCGGACCCGGGATGATCTGCATGATCTCCGGCAATTCGATCGCCGGATTGTCGATCAGCGCGATGCAGCCGTCGATCACTTCAGACAGGTTATGCGGCGGGATATTGGTCGCCATGCCGACGGCGATGCCGCCCGAACCGTTGACTAGCAGATTCGGGAACTTTGCCGGCACGACGACAGGCTCGCTCAGCGTGCCATCATAGTTCTCTCGGAAATCGACGGTATCCTTATCGAGGTCGTCGAGCAGCGAATGCGCCACCTTTTGCAAGCGGCATTCGGTATAACGTTCGGCCGCCGGCGGATCGCCGTCGACGGAACCGAAATTACCCTGACCGTCGATCAGCGGCAGGCGAAGCGACCAGGGCTGCGCCATGCGGGCGAGCGCGTCATAAATCGCCAGGTTGCCGTGCGGATGGTATTTACCCATCACGTCACCGGTGACGCGGGCGCATTTTACATATTTCTTGTTCCAATCGATCCCGAGTTCCGACATGCCGTACAGAATGCGCCGATGAACGGGCTTGAGACCATCGCGAACATCGGGAAGCGCGCGGCTGACGATTACGCTCATGGCGTAATCGAGATACGACCGCTGCATTTCCTCCATGATGGAAATTGGCTCGATGCCTGGCGGGAGCTTCCCGCCGCCGGGTGGTGTTTGCTCAGTCAAAACAGATCACGATCTCTTTTAGAATCACTGCGAAATTTATAGCCGAAAGGCCCTGCAAGCGCCAATTTTGGTGGGTGCTTTTGAACAGGCTTTTACCTCTTAATCCGTTAAATAGCACATTTCCGTGGCAGGACGTTCCAGTTGCGCCGCATTGCGCTTTGCGAAACACAATTCCTCGCATATCAATGGCACAACAACGACAGAAAACGACTTCCGGGGATTGTATGGCGAGCACTGATACGCTGATCAATGCTTTCACAACGCTGCTCGTCACGGTCGACCCGCCAGGTCTTGCTCCGCTTTTCATCGGGCTAACAGCCGGCATGAACCGAGCGGAGCGCAAGCAGGTGGCGTTGCGCGGCTCGCTGATCGCGTTCTTCATCTTGGCGGCCTTTGCCTTGTTCGGCGCCAGCGTACTCGGCATTCTCGGCATTTCCATCGGCGCCTTCCGCATCGCCGGCGGCCTCCTGCTCTTCTGGATCGCCTTCGAAATGGTATTCGAGAAGCGGCAGGACCGGAAAGAAAAGGCCACGGAAACCGCAATCACCAAGGATCATATCCAGAATATCGCGGTATTTCCGTTGGCCCTGCCACTGATCGCAGGGCCCGGCGCCATTTCGGCAACCATCCTGCTGGCCGGTTCGCTGCAAACTACGTTTGACCGAGCTCAGTTGATCCTCGTCATCGCCGTCAATCTCGGACTGGTCTTCGCCGCCCTGGCGATTTCGGACAGGCTCGATCGCATGCTGGGATCGACCGGCCGCGCCATCCTGACCCGCCTCCTCGGCGTTATCCTCGCCGCACTCGCCGCCCAATTCGTCGTCGACGGTGCGCGGGCTGCCCTCAAGCTTGCGTAAAAAAGCCCGCCGGAAAGGGCGGGCCGGTTCAACCTAATTCGGTAATCTACCGATCAAAACGGGATATCGTCGTCCAGGTCCCGCGAGAAATTGCTGCCACCGCCGCTGCTTGCGGCACCACCACGGCTACCCCCAGCGCTGCGGCCTGAGGGTTGCGACGAAGGCTGGCCGTAGTCGTCACCGCCATAGTCACCACCAAAGTCGCCGCCTCCGCGCCCGCCGCGGCCGCCGCCTTCGACAGCGCTGCCGCCTTCACCACGGCCATCCAGCATGGTCAGCGTCGAATTGAAGCCCTGCAGCACGATTTCCGTCGAATACCGATCCTGGCCGTTCTGATCCTGCCATTTACGCGTCTGGAGCGCGCCCTCGATATAGACCTTGGCCCCCTTCTTCAGATACTGCTCGGCGACCTTGCAGAGGCCTTCATTGAAGATTACCACGCGGTGCCATTCCGTCTTTTCCCGGCGCTCGCCCGAATTGCGGTCGCGCCAGGTTTCCGACGTCGCGATGTTGAGGTTGGCGATCGGACGGCCGTCCTGCGTGCGGCGGATTTCCGGGTCCGCCCCGAGATTTCCAACCAGAATTACCTTGTTCACACTACCGGCCATGATACCACCCTGCTTGCCGCCCATCGACGGCTCTGAAACTCTATCAACGCACCTTAGACCATTGCCGCCGTCAGGCGCTATTTAAGCGGCACCATATGCGACGGTCATCCACAGACATTATGCGACATGTGGCCTTGACCCAAAGGCAAATTTGTTCTTTCTTTGTTCTAATTCACCTCTATGATCCTGTCAACCGAATCGAAAACCTGGCGCTCCCCTTGATTTCAGCCTCGACTCACGAGCGGGCATCACTAAATAAGGGCAGACACCAAGGGACCAGCAGACGACGATGAGTGAACTGAAGACTATTTCCATACGTGGCGCACGCGAGCACAATCTCAAGGGCATTGATCTCGATCTTCCGCGCAACAAGCTGATCGTCATGACCGGCCTTTCCGGCTCGGGCAAATCCTCGCTCGCCTTCGACACGATCTATGCCGAGGGGCAGCGCCGCTATGTCGAGAGCCTGTCGGCCTACGCGCGGCAGTTTCTGGAGATGATGCAGAAGCCGGATGTCGATCAGATCGACGGCCTCTCGCCGGCGATTTCGATCGAGCAGAAGACCACGTCGCGCAACCCGCGCTCGACGGTCGGCACCGTCACCGAAATCTACGACTATATGCGCCTGCTGTTTGCCCGCGTCGGCGTGCCATATTCGCCGGCGACAGGCCTGCCAATCGAGAGCCAGACGGTCAGTCAGATGGTCGACCGCGTGCTCGCTTTCGGCGAAGGCATAAGGCTCTATATCCTCGCGCCGCTCGTGCGAGGCCGCAAGGGCGAATACAAGAAGGAACTGGCGGAGCTCATGAAAAAGGGCTTTCAGCGCGTCAAGGTCGACGGTCAGTTCTACGAGATCGCCGATGTGCCGGCGCTGGACAAGAAATACAAACACGACATCGACGTCGTGGTCGACCGTATCGTCGTCAGGCCCGACGTCTCGGCGCGTCTGGCTGACAGCTTCGAAACGTCGTTGCGCCTGGCCGATGGCCTCGCCATCGCAGAATTCGCCGACAAACCGCTGCCGCCGGAGGAAACCTCGGCCGGCGGCTCTGCCAACAAGTCGTTGAACGAGACGCATGAACGCGTGCTGTTTTCGGAAAAGTTCGCCTGCCCTGTTTCCGGCTTCACCATTCCGGAAATCGAGCCGCGGCTGTTCTCGTTCAACAATCCCTTCGGCGCCTGCCCCTCCTGCGACGGACTGGGCTCGCAGCAGAAGATCGATCCGGATCTCATCGTACCGGAGCCGGAGCGTACCCTGCGTGACGGCGCCATCGCTCCCTGGGCCAAATCGACCTCGCCCTATTACAATCAGACCCTGGAAGCGCTCGGCAAGCATTACGGCTTCAAGCTCGGCAGCCGCTGGAGCGATCTCCCGGATACCGCGAAGGACGTCATCCTGAACGGCACCGAGGACAAGATCGAGTTTCACTACGCCGACGGCGCGCGTTCCTATACCACGCACAAGAATTTCGAGGGCATCGTCCCGAACCTCGAGCGGCGCTGGAAGGAGACGGATTCGGCCTGGGCGCGCGAGGAGATCGAGCGCTTCATGTCAGCCGCTCCCTGCCCGGCCTGCAACGGCTACCGTCTGAAGCCGGAAGCACTGGCGGTGAAGATCAACAAGCTTCATATCAGCCAGGTCGCGGAAATGTCGATCCGTGTTGCCCGCGATTGGTTCAACGTGCTGCCGGAGACGTTCACCGACAAGCAGAACGAGATCGCCGTGCGCATCCTCAAGGAGATCCGCGACCGCCTGCGTTTCCTCAATGATGTCGGCCTCGAATATCTCAGCCTTTCGCGCAATTCCGGCACGCTGTCCGGCGGCGAAAGCCAGCGCATTCGCCTGGCCTCGCAGATCGGCTCAGGACTGACAGGCGTGCTCTATGTTCTCGACGAACCGTCGATCGGTCTGCATCAACGCGACAATGCCCGTTTGCTGGAAACGCTGAAACATCTGCGCGACATCGGCAACACGGTGATCGTCGTCGAACATGACGAGGATGCAATCCTGACGGCGGATGATGTCGTTGATATCGGCCCCGCCGCCGGCGTGCATGGCGGCGAGGTGGTAGCGCATGGCACGCCGCAAGAGATCATGGCCAACCCGAAATCGATGACCGGCAAATATCTCTCCGGCGAACTCGGCGTGCCCGTTCCCGACGAGCGTCGTAAGATCAAGAAGGGCAAGGAGATCAAGGTTGTCGGCGCCAGGGGCAATAACCTCAAGAACGTCACGGCCTCGATCCCGCTCGGCGTCTTCACCGCAGTCACCGGCGTTTCCGGCGGCGGCAAGTCCACGTTCCTGATCGAGACGCTCTACAAGTCGGCCGCACGCCGCGTCATGGGCGCGCGAGAAATCCCGGCCGATCACGATCGCATCGACGGCTTCGAGCATATCGACAAGGTGATCGACATCGACCAGTCGCCGATCGGCCGCACGCCGCGATCGAACCCGGCGACCTATACCGGCGCCTTCACGCCGATCCGCGATTGGTTTGCCGGCCTGCCGGAAGCCAAGGCGCGCGGCTATCAGCCGGGCCGCTTCTCCTTCAACGTCAAGGGCGGCCGCTGCGAAGCCTGCCAGGGCGACGGCGTCATCAAGATCGAGATGCACTTCCTGCCGGACGTCTACGTCACCTGCGATGTCTGCCACGGCAAGCGCTATAACAGAGAAACTCTGGACGTCACCTTCAAGACCAAGTCGATCGCCGATGTGCTCGACATGACGGTCGAAGAGGGCGTCGATTTCTTCGCAGCCGTTCCAGCCGTACGCGACAAGCTGCAGTCCCTGAAGGATGTCGGTCTCGGCTATATCAAGGTCGGCCAGCAGGCCAATACGCTTTCGGGTGGCGAAGCGCAGCGCGTCAAGCTAGCCAAGGAACTGTCGAAGCGATCGACGGGCCGCACGCTCTATATCCTCGACGAACCAACCACCGGCCTGCATTTCCACGACGTCGCCAAACTTCTGGAAATGCTGCATGAGCTGGTCAACCAGGGCAATTCGGTCGTCGTCATCGAGCATAACCTCGAGGTCATCAAGACGGCCGACTGGATTCTCGACTTCGGGCCCGAAGGCGGCGACGGCGGCGGCGAGATCGTCGCTGTGGGCGCGCCAGAGACGATCGTCAAGGAGAAGCGGTCCTATACCGGTCAGTTTTTGAAGGAACTGCTGGAGCGGCGGCCGATGAAGAAGGTAGCGGCGGCGGAGTGAATTGGCCTAGCTAAGTCAATGGAGGAGAGAATGACCACTGCAGGCACGATCCGAACCGGTATCGGCGGCTGGACCTTTGAGCCCTGGCGCGGGACATTCTATCCCGACAGTCTCAAGCAGAAGGACGAACTCAATTTTGCCAGCCGCAAGCTAAAGGTGATCGAGGTCAACGGCACCTATTACAGCACGCAGAAGCCGGAGGTTTTTGCTAAATGGGCTGCCGATGTGCCGGATGGTTTCATCTTCTCGCTCAAGGCGACGCGTTTCGTCACCAACCGGCGTGTGCTCTCCGAGGCCGGCGAATCGATGCAGCGCTTCCTCGAATCCGGCATCAGCGAACTGGGTGATCACCTCGGCCCGCTGCTCTGGCAATTCGCGCCGACCAAGAAGTTCGATCCGGATGATTTCGAGGCATTCCTGAAATTACTGCCGGACAAACAGAACGGCTTGGCGCTGAAGCACGTCGTCGAGGTCAGGCATGACTCGTTCAAGGTGCCGGAATTCATAGCTCTGCTTGCCAAATACAATGTCGCACCGGTTTGCGCCGAGCACTTCGAATATCCGATGATTGCCGATGTGACCGCCGATTTCGTCTATGCCCGCCTGCAAAAGGGTTCCGATGACATCAAGACCTGCTATCCGCCGAAGGAACTGAAAGCCTGGGCGAAGCGTCTGGAAACCTGGGCCGAGGGCAAGATACCCGATGACCTGCCGTTGATCGATGCGGATCGTAAGGTCAAGGCCGAGCCGCGCGACGTCTTCGCATTCATGATCCATGAGGGCAAGGTCAATGCGCCGCACGGGGCGATCGCGCTTCAGGAAGAAATGGCGAAATAGCTTTCCTCAGAAGGGTGTCACGTGGGCGACGAGGTCTTCGGCCGTCAGCCCTTTTCCTGCACGTTGCCCGGCCGCGCCATGCAGCCAGACACCGGCTGCCGCAGCTTCGAAAGCAGGCGCCCCTTGCGCCAGAAGTCCACCGATGATGCCGGCGAGCACGTCGCCGGAGCCGGCCGTGGCAAGCCATGACGGGGCATTGGCGTTTATCAGCGCCCGGCCATCGGGTGCGGCAATGACGCTATCGGCGCCTTTATAAATAATGGCGGCGTGAGCGCGCGCCGCCGCCGCCCTCGCCTTCTCGACCTTGCTCAATGCATTATCGGCGGCGATATCGGGAAATAGGCGGGCGAACTCGCCCTCATGCGGCGTCAACACCAGGCGCGTCGGACCATCTGCGAAAGCATCGAACAGGCGTTGCGGTTCATCGCGAAACGAAGTGATGCCGTCGGCATCGAGCACCAGATGGCGGCCGCTGAGAGCCAGGACGAATTGTCGGGCCTTCTCACCCGCGCCGAAGCCGGGGCCGAGGACGAAGGTCGAAAGGCGCTGGTCGGCGAGCCAGGCGCGCAACACAGCCTCGTCATCGACCGCGCGTAGCATGATCGCCGTCAGCATCCCCGCATTGACAGCCAGCGCCTGTTCCGGCGAGGCGATGGTGACGAGCCCTGCTCCCGTCTTCAGCCCCGCCATCGCCGACATACGCGCCGCGCCCGTCGCAGTCGCTCCACCGGAAAAGACCACCAGGTGACCACGCTTGTATTTGTGGGTGTCCGTTGCGGTCGCAGGCAAGTCCGCCTGCCATTGCGCCGGTGTGTTTTCCGCGACCATGCCGTTTGCGTGCGCGCGAACAATGCGCGCGGGAATGCCGATGTCGAAAACCTCCAGCATGCCACAAAGGTCCCGGCCCGGCATCAGCAGGTGACCAGGCTTTCGGGTCATGAACGTGACGGTGCGCGCGGCTCGGAAAGCGGCGCCGAGCACCTGGCCGCTGCGACCGTCAAGGCCGGAGGGCAAGTCGACGGCGATGACGGGAAGACCGGCCTTCGTAATCGCTGCGATGATCGTCTCGACTTCATCGGGAACGGGGCGAGAGAGGCCCGCGCCGAAAATAGCGTCGATCACGATGTCTCCCGGCTGTGGCGAATAGTGCGCCAGAGCCTCTCCAAGGATCTGACAATCTTCAAAGGCACGGGCGGCATCGCCTTTCAGCGTTTTGGGATCGCCGAGATGAAAGAGCCGGACCTCTGCCCCGCTTTGCTGCAGGGCACGCGCTGCGACATAACCGTCGCCGCCATTGTTGCCGGGACCGCAGAGCACGACAAATCGCAAGGCCTCGGGGAAATGCCGAAGGGCGCTCGCGGCCACCGCCTGGCCTGCCTTTTCCATAAGACCGTAGGAATCAATACCCGACGCGGCGGCGGCCCGATCGACGGCAGCCATATCATCGGGCGAAAGAAGCAGATCGGCGAGCGGTGACATCATGACAGACATTATTGAATGCGAAACCTGCCTGAAAAACAACCGCCATTCTGCAGCGCAATTTGCTCAATCGTAACGCATTTGCACAAAAATTGCTCACACTGAGTCCAGGTCCTGCCGCGGCACGATTGTGAGGAATACAGCACTTTTTTGCAAAATTTTGCTTACCTCACCCCATTTCCATGCGAAATCGCTTTCATTTTCCCGAAAAATCCTCATCAATCCGAGATCTCGGCGTCAATTCGCCGAGATTTTTACGGCAGGCCGCTATGAACTGGCATGATACGTGCATCAGGTTGGCCAAGCGGGAGTAGTCCTGCTGTAACGGGAGAAGCGGAGAGACATTTTCTCATGAAAAAGATCGAAGCGATCATTAAGCCTTTCAAGCTCGACGAAGTGAAGGAAGCCCTTCAAGAAGTCGGCCTACAGGGCATCACTGTCACGGAAGCGAAGGGCTTCGGTCGTCAGAAAGGCCACACGGAGCTCTACCGTGGTGCTGAATACGTCGTTGACTTCCTGCCTAAGGTGAAGGTCGAAGTCGTATTGGCGGACGAGAATGCGGAAGCGGTGATCGACGCAATTCGCAAGGCTGCGCAAACTGGCCGTATCGGCGACGGAAAGATTTTCGTCTCCAATGTGGAAGAGGTCATTCGAATCCGCACTGGCGAAACAGGTATAGACGCCATCTAACCCGCCCGGCCTTTTCCGGCTCCGGCTCATAATCGTCATCTAAGTCAAGGGAAGAAATTTTAATGACGACCGCAAGCGAAATTCTCAAACAAATCAAGGATAACGACGTCAAGTTCGTTGACCTGCGGTTCACGGATCCCAAGGGCAAGCTGCAGCATGTCACGATGGACATCGCCTGCGTCGATGAAGACATGTTCGCCGATGGCGTCATGTTCGACGGCTCCTCGATTGCGGGTTGGAAGGCCATCAACGAATCCGACATGGTGCTGATGCCCGACACCGATACGGTTCACATGGACCCGTTCTTCGCGCAGTCCACCATGGTCATCCTCTGTGACATTCTCGACCCGATCTCGGGCGAAGCCTACAACCGCGACCCGCGCGGCACCGCCAAGAAGGCTGAAGCCTATCTCAAGGCATCCGGCATCGGCGACACCGCCTTCTTCGGTCCGGAAGCTGAATTCTTCGTCTTCGACGACGTCAAGTACAAGGCTGATCCGTACAACACCGGCTTCAAGCTCGATTCCAGCGAACTGCCGTCCAACGACGACACCGACTATGAAACCGGCAACCTCGGTCACCGTCCGCGTGTCAAGGGCGGTTACTTCCCGGTTCCTCCGGTCGACAGCGCCCAGGACATGCGTTCGGAAATGCTGACGGTGCTCACCGAAATGGGCGTCGTCGTCGAAAAGCATCACCACGAAGTCGCTGCAGCCCAGCACGAGCTTGGCATCAAGTTCGACACGCTGGTCCGCAACGCCGACAAGATGCAGATCTACAAGTACGTCGTGCACCAGGTCGCCAATGCCTACGGCAAGACGGCGACCTTCATGCCGAAGCCGATCTTCGGCGATAACGGCTCGGGCATGCACGTCCACCAGTCGATCTGGAAGGGCGGCAAGCCGACCTTCGCGGGCGACGAATATGCGGGTCTTTCCGAGAGCTGCCTCTACTACATCGGCGGCATCATCAAGCACGCCAAGGCCATCAACGCCTTCACCAACCCGTCGACGAACTCCTACAAGCGTCTGGTTCCAGGCTATGAAGCTCCGGTTCTGCTCGCCTATTCGGCTCGCAACCGTTCGGCTTCCTGCCGTATCCCGTTCGGCTCCAACCCGAAGGCAAAGCGCGTCGAAGTCCGCTTCCCTGACCCGACCGCAAATCCCTATCTCGCCTTCGCCGCCATGCTGATGGCCGGCCTCGACGGCATCAAGAACAAGATCCATCCGGGCAAGGCCATGGACAAGGACCTGTACGACCTGCCGCCGAAGGAGCTGAAGAAGATCCCGACGGTCTGCGGTTCGTTGCGCGAAGCGCTCGAGACCCTCGACAAGGACCGCAAGTTCCTGACCGCCGGCGGTGTCTTCGACGACGACCAGATCGATGCGTTCATCGAACTGAAGATGCAGGAAGTCATGCGTTTCGAAATGACCCCGCATCCGGTCGAATACGATATGTACTACTCGGCATAAGAACCGAGGTGAAAGCCCCGGTTTCGCCGGGGCTTTTTCATACTGGGCAAGCATGAAGGAGATAGGTCTCCCTCACGTCTGCCTTGCTGAGAGTCACATTTCGTGCATCGCACAACCGAACTATAAAAGGCTATTAACGTTGAGCGAATGTGACGGTTACATGAAGGAATGGGGGCAAAATCCTTGATATCGGCGGTGAAACTCACCACATGATTGCTTGAAAGGAAGTCGCGCCATGAAACAACGCAACGCAAAATTTAATATCGGCGAAGTGGTTCGGCACCGGATGTTTCCATTCCGCGGTGTCATCTTCGACGTCGACCCGGAGTTCGCCAATACCGAAGAATGGTGGAATTCCATTCCGGCGGAAGTGCGGCCCAGCAAGGACCAGCCCTTCTATCACCTTCTCGCCGAAAACGACGAGACTGAATATGTCGCATACGTATCCGAGCAGAACCTGATCAGCGACGAGAGCGGCGTCCCGCTTCGTAACCCGCAGATCGCTCAGATATTCGACAAGGCGCCTACAGGCGAGTTCAAGCCCAAGATGAGCTTCGCCCACTAAGCGTTAATTCCGCGCAGGTTTTTCGAAGGGAAGACGCCCCAACGTCTTCCCTTTCGTGTTTCTGGCCTTTCGTGTTTCTGGACATACAGCCATAACAAAAAAGCCCGGCGCACAGCCGGGCTTTTTGTGAAATCCTGAAAGCGCCGCAGCTTACTGCTGCTTCGCGGCCTTCTGAGCGTCTTCCAGCTTCTTGCGGGCTTCCTCAGCCTTTTTCTGCATGCTGTCCTGCAGGCTCTTCTGGCTTTCGGCGAGCTTCGAGTCGGAGATCGCTGCGCCGTCATAGGCCGCGCCGAAACCATCGAGTGAGATCTTGATCGGGTTCGGAGCGCGACGGAAGTTGATCGAGGTGAAGGTCACGTCGGTGCCCTTCTTCAAGGCCGCGATCATGGCGTCGGTCAGCGGCACTTCGGCAGTGCACTTGTCCGGCAGGCAGACTGCGTAATCGATCTTCTGGCCCTTGCCGCCATCGACCTGCATGGTGATGCCCGGAGCGATCAGACGTGCGGTCGGAACGGAAATCTGCAGGATCTTGCGGTTGACCTTGCCGTCGATCGAGATGAGGCCGACCGCGGTCACTAGCTGGCCGTTGTTGGCCATGATCAGGTTCTGAACGATGCAGATATCGGCGTCGTCCTGTTTGGTGCAGGTCTTGTACCAGCCGAGGCGCGGTTGGCTGGCGTCGCCACCACCGTCAGCGGGAGCTGCGTCTGAGGCATCCTGAGCGAAAGCAGCCGCCGGAAGCGCTGCGCCGATCATGAGAGCCAGAGCAGAGAGTCCTGCCCGCATTTTGTTGTCAGTCTTGAACATCATAGCGAAAGCGCCTCCTGAAATCCGATGCGGTGCGACAGCCTGCCGCCCCGTGCCAATCGGGTCAAACCGCCGTCCACCTGTCGAAAGATTAAGGCAAATGCATGACCCGAGAAACCCGGCATCCCTGTTACATCGCACCGGCGCGGATATCCAGCTTTTCTTTGGCCTTTTCTGTCAAGACCCAAGAATTCCCCTAGGCGCGTGTTGGATTCGGCACTCTCATGATAAGGTTCCGCAGAATCATGCCCCTTACCGGAAAGGATGCCATGCAAGCGCTCCGGATCGCTATTTTCCTGTTCTTCTCAGCATTCTGCAGTGCGGCGGCCGCCCAGCCGCTTTTTGGTATCGCAATGCATGGAGATCCTGCCTTACCGTCGGACTATACCCATTTCCCTTACGTCAATCCGAACGTCAAAAAGGGCGGCCATGTCAGCTATGGTGTCGTCGGCACCTTCGACAATCTCAATCCTTTCATTCTGAAAAGCATGCGCACGACAGCGCGCGGCATGTGGGACCCGGAATTTGGCAATCTCGTCTACGAGCCGCTGATGCAGCGCTCGCGTGACGAACCCTTCACACTGTACGGATTGCTGGCTCAGACGGTCGAGTGGGACGAGAGCCGCAGCTATCTCCAGTTCAACCTCAATCCGAACGCCAAGTGGTCGGACGGGCAGCCGGTGACTCCAGACGATGTGATTTTCACCTTTCAGTTGCTGCGCGATAAGGGCCGCGTACCATTTTCGTCCTGGCTCGATACGATCGGCAAAATCGAAAAAGTCGGCGACCATAGCGTTCTGATCCATTTCAACGACAAGGCCAACCGCGAAACACCTCTGATCATCGCGTCGTCGCTGCCGATCCTGCCGAAACACGCGATCGATCCTGATAGCTTTGACCGGACCACACTCAGCATCCCGATCGGTTCCGGCCCCTACAGGGTCAAGAGTATCGACCCCGGCCAACGCATCGTTTTCGAACGCAATCCCGACTATTGGGGCAAGGATATCCCCTCCAAGGTCGGCGTCGATAATTATGACGAGATCGCCGTCAACTATTTCCTGCAGGACACGACACTGTTCGAAGCCTTCAAGAAAGGCGATGTCGACGTCTATTCGGACGGCAGCCCGGGCCATTGGCAGCAGGCCTATGATTTCCCGGCCGTGACCTCCGGCGCCGTCATCAAGGACGTTTTCACGCCGAAATTGCCGAGCGGCATGCTCGGTTTCGTCTTCAACACGCGCCGGCCGATCTTTGCCAACAAAAAGGTCCGACAGGGCCTGGCGCTCGCCTTCGACTTCGAATGGGTGAACCGTAACCTCTCCTCGGATGCCTACACGCGCACGGAAAGCTACTGGCAAAACTCCGATCTCTCGTCGTTCGGCGTGCCCGCGGATGCGCATGAACTCGCCATGCTCGGCCAGATCAAGGATCGCATCGATCGCGATGTGCTTGACGGCACCTACAAGCTGCCCGTCAGCGACGGTTCCGGCCGCGACCGCGCTATCCTGCGCAAGGCTGTGGGTCTGCTGAAGGAAGGCGGCTACACGATCCAGGGCGAAAAGATGGTCGACAGCGCCGGGCGTCAACTCAGCTTCGAGATCATGACGCAGAATGCCGACCAGGAGCGCATCGCTATCGCCTATCGCCGTTCTCTGGCGCTGCTCGGCATCGCGGTGACGATCCGCACGGTCGATGATTCGCAATATCAGCGCCGGACGATCAGCTACGACTATGACATGATCATCAAGTCCTATCCCTCGTCGCTATCGCCGGGCACCGAACAGCTCGGGCGCTGGGGTTCGGTGGCCGCCAAGACCGAAGGCAGCTTCAATTTTGCCGGCGTCGCCGATCCCGATGTCGATACGTTGATCTCGCATTTCCTGACCGCTCACTCGGCCGAGGATTTCCGCGACGCCGTGCGCTCTTTCGACCGCATGCTGATCTCTGGCTACTATCTCGTGCCGCTCTACCATATCGATCAGCAATGGGTGGCGCGGCGCAGCCGCATCGCTCATCCCGATGTCCTGCCGCTCTACGGCTATCAGTTGCCCGTTTGGTGGGACTCCTCGGTACAATAAAACGCCTTGGCCGCGAAATGTCGCGAGGTTCCCTTTCGGTAACCGGTTGAAGCCATCGGCCCAAAAGCTTAGATGGGTTTTTGAAACCAGATAAAGCGGAAGGACCTCGCCATGGAACGCATCACGATCGATATTGTCTCGGACGTCGTTTGTCCGTGGTGCTATCTCGGCAAAGCCCGCTTGGAGCTAGCAATTGCCGAAGTGCAGGACGAGGTGGGCGTCGATATCAACTGGCGGCCCTATCGCCTCAATCCCGACTATCCGCCTGAGGGCGTCGACCAAAAGAAGGCGCTGGCGCAAAAGCTCGGCGGCGAGGAGCGCGTCGCCCAGGCACACAAGATGCTGAGCGACCTCGGCCGCGAAATCGGCATCAACTTCGATTTCGGCGCGATCAAGATCGGCCCGAACACGCTCGATGCGCATCGCCTCATCCAATGGGCGGGGACCGAGGACCGCGAGAAGCAGGAGAAGGTGGTCAACGCCCTGTTCAAGGCCAACTTCGAGGAAGGCCGCAATATCGGCGACCACGCAGTCCTGCTGGATATCGCCGAAAAGGCCGGCCTCGACCGCTCCGTCATCGCAACGCTGCTCGCCTCCGATGCGGACCGCGACCTAGTGATCGGTGAGATCGACGCGGCGCAGAAGATCGGCGTCACCGGTGTGCCCTTCTTCATCTTCGACCAGCAATACGCCGTCAGCGGCGCCCAGACGCCGGACGTGCTGGCAGGAGCGCTGCGCGATATCGCCAAGCTGAAGGCCGAGGCGCGGGCTGGGATGAACTGATAACTGACACGGCCTGGAACATGCTTTTGAAAATGCTGCCCGCGTAAGGCGGCTACTTCGACAATTGCGACAGAAAGAAGCTGGCAGCGCTCTTGTGGGCTGCGCCGCTTTGCGGCGTTCCCGACTTCAGAAAGAAACCGTGCGCGCCTTCATAGACGTCCAGGCTCGCCGGGCCACCCAGATCCTGCGCCATCTGGCGCAGTTTTCGTCCGCCTGACAGAGGAAAGGTCTGGTCCTCGCGACCCCAGATCAGAAGCAACGGCGGCAGCGAATGCACAGGCTGCAAATAGCCGTCCGGGAAGCCGCCGTCGACCAACACCAGAGCACCTATGTCCGCTCTATTGGCCGATGCAGCGGAAGCAATCTGCGCGCCTAGCGATATACCGAGCACAGCCACCTTGCCGGCATGGCGAGGAGGAGCACTGAGATAGGAAACGACGCCTCGAACCGCTGCGATCCAGTCCGATTGCCGCGTAGCGTAGTACGCGATGCGTGCATGGGCACTGCCGGCGCTCGCGATGGCCTTAAGATCGGCCGGCGAAAGCGCGTGAACGAGATAGGCATCCAGACCGGCCGCTTCGAAGGTCTTGCCGATCTCGTCATAGGCGGGTGAACCGAAGCCCCTGCTGCCGCTCAAGATAATTACCGCCGGACGCGGTCCATTCACGTCATTCCCAAAGCTCTCAACTGCAACCGAGCCGCCTGACGTCTGCACCGTGAACAGTTGGCGACCGGCCGCCTGGGCGCTTGCGGATGGAGCCAGCGAGAGGAACGTGAAAATGATGGAAAGGACTGCGCGCATGAAGAGCCTTTGATTTCAGCATCGCCGATATCCTCGATATCCGCATCGGTGGTCCCGGTTGGCCCGGTGCCCTTCCCCTTACTTCGCCAGTTCCGCCAACTGCGTCATGACCACAGCCGCCCCCTGCAGCCGCTTTTCCGGCGTCGGCAAATCACGCGTCAGGAAGACACTATGGTCAGGGCGAATCTTCGCCATCGTGCCTTGCTTGGCGATATAGCCGACAAGGTTGGCCGGGTTCGGGAATTCCTTGTTGCGGAATTGCACGACGACGCCCTTCGGGCCGGCATCCAGTTTCTCGACGTTGGCGACGCGGCAGAGCGACTTGATATAGACGATCTTGAGAAGATGCTGCACTTCGATGGGCATTGAGCCGAAGCGGTCGATCATTTCGGCACCGAAACTATCGATTTCCTTGATTTCGGTGATCTCACCCAGGCGACGATAGAGCGCCATGCGCAGATGCAGATCCGGCACATAGTCGTCCGGGATCATAACCGGCGTACCAACGGAAATCTGCGGCGACCAGCCGGTATCCTGGATTTCGTCGACGCCCTTGACCTCGGCGACTGCCTCTTCGAGCATCTGCTGGTACAGTTCGAAACCGACTTCCTTGATATGGCCGGACTGTTCCTCGCCGAGCAGATTGCCGGCGCCGCGGATATCGAGGTCGTGGCTTGCGAGCTGGAAGCCGGCGCCGAGCGTATCGAGCGATTGCAGCACCTTGAGGCGGCGCTCGGCCGTTGTCGTCAGCACCTTGTTGACCGGTAGGGTAAACAGCGCGAAGGCACGGACCTTGGAGCGCCCGACGCGGCCGCGGAGCTGATAGAGCTGCGCCAGGCCGAACATGTCGGCGCGATGCACGATCAGCGTATTGGCCGTCGGCACGTCCAGACCTGATTCGACGATCGTGGTCGACAGCAGCACGTCATAGCGGCCTTCGTAGAAGGCGTTCATGATGTCTTCGAGCTCGCCGGCCGGCATCTGGCCATGGGCGACAGCGACCTTCAGCTCCGGTACGTCCGATTGCAGGAAAGCGTGAATATCGGCGAGATCGGCAAGGCGCGGGCAGACATAGAAGCTCTGGCCGCCGCGATAATGCTCGCGCATCAGTGTCTCGCGGATGACGAGCGAATCGAAAGGCGAAATGAAGGTGCGGACCGCCATGCGATCGACCGGAGGCGTGGTGATCAGCGACAGTTCGCGCACGCCGGTCATGGCGAGCTGCAGCGTGCGCGGGATCGGCGTTGCCGACAGCGTCAGCACGTGCACGTCGCTCTTCAGCTCCTTAAGCCGCTCCTTGTGCTTGACGCCGAAGTGCTGCTCTTCGTCGATGACCAGCAGCCCGAGATTGGCGAATTTGATACCGGCGCCGAGCAGCGCATGCGTGCCGACAACGATGTCGGTCTTGCCTTCTGCCACTTCCTTTTTGGTCAGCGCCAGATCCTTGGCGCCGACGAGGCGCGAGGCCTGCTGTATACGGATCGGCAGGCCGCGGAAGCGCTCTGAGAAAGTCTTGAAATGCTGGCGAGAAAGCAGCGTCGTCGGTACGACGATGGCGACCTGCGCGCCGTTCATGGCGGCAACGAAGGCCGCGCGCAACGCCACCTCGGTCTTGCCGAAACCGACGTCGCCGCAGACGAGGCGATCCATGGGCCGGCCGGCGCCGAGATCGTCGCGCACCGCGTCGATGGCGTTCATCTGATCTTCGGTCTCGTCATAGGGGAAGCGGGCAGCAAACTCGTCATAGAGCCCGTCCGGCGCGGTCAATACCGGCGCATGCCGCGTCAAGCGTTCGGCAGCCACGCGGATCAGCGCTCCGGCCATGTCCAGCAGGCGCTTCTTGAGCTTGGCCTTGCGCATCTGCCAGGCGCCGCCGCCGAGCTTGTCGAGCTGCGCCTCGGTGCCCTCGCCGCCGTAACGAGACAGCAGATCGATGTTTTCGACCGGCAGGAACAGCTTGGCGTCGTCGGCATACCACAGCTCGAGGCAGGCATGCGGTGCGCCGGCGGCCTCAATGGTTCTAAGACCAACGAAACGACCGATGCCGTGTTCGGTGTGGACGACGATCGAACCCTCGTCGAGACCGGCGACCTCGGAGATGAAATCGGCAGCCCGTTTGCGGCGCTTGGAGCGGCGCACCATGCGATCGCCGAGAATATCCTGCTCGCCGATCACGACGAGATCGCCGGCCTCGAAGCCAGCCTCCAGGCTGAGCACGGCCGCGGCCGCTTCGCCCTTCGCCAGAGTGCTGAGGTCCTTGAAGGCCTCAATCGTCTTGACGCGGGCAAGCCCGTGTTCGGCCAGAACCTGTAACAGACGATCGAGCGAGCCTTCCGTCCAGGCTGATATCAAGACCTTGCCGCCGGCAGCGCGACGGTCGGCGATGTGTTTGACCACAGCATCAAAGACGTTGACACGTTCGTTGTCAGCGCCATCGGTCGACGATCGCGCCCAACGCGGCCCTTGACGGGCATCGACGCTAACCACGCGGCGGCCCTCGCCCTCATGCTCATTAAAAGGCGAAATGCGTATGGCATCGAGGGCATCGAGCACCTTCGCGAAGGTGCCGCCATCGAGATAGAGCTGGCCTGGCGTTACCGGCTTGTAGGGCGTGCCCTGCGCCATCTGACCCTTGGCCGCCTGCCCGGAGTTCAGGCGGGCGTCGTAATAGTCGAAAACGAGTTTAGAGCGCTCCTCGGCGGCTTCGCGCACCGTATGGTCAGTGACGAGACGGAAGCCCTCGAGATAGTCGAAAACCGTTTCCAGCTTTTCATAGAACAGCGGCAGCCAGTGTTCCATGCCGGCATAGCGACGGCCTTCGGAGACGGCGACATAAAGTGCGTCGTCACGCGTCGCCGCGCCGAAAGCGGAGAGATAGTTCTTACGAAAGCGGCTGATCGTATCCGGCGTCAGCGTCACCTCACTCATCGGGTTGAGGTCGAGGGAACGTATCTGGCCGATGGTGCGCTGGCTGGCGGGATCGAAGCTGCGGATGCTTTCCAGGGTATCGCCGAAGAAATCGAGGCGTACGGGCTCTTCCGTGCCTGGAACAAAGACATCGAGAATGCCGCCACGTACGGCATACTCGCCGACTTCGCGCACCGTCGCCACGCGATCGAAACCATTGCGCTCCAGGCGGCTTGCAATGTCATCCATGCGTACCTGATTGCCCGGCCGAGCGGAAAAGGCGAGGCTTTCTATCACGTCCTGCGGGGCAACCTTCTGCAGCATGGCGTTGACCGTCACCAAGACGATTGCCGGATGAGGCTTATGATGATGGGCAATCAGACCAGAGAGCGCCGCCAGACGGCGGGCCGAAGTGTCGGAACTCGGCGAAACGCGGTCATAGGGAAGGCAGTCCCAAGCAGGCAGCGTCAATACCGGAATGTCGGGCGCGATGAAGCCGAGCATCTGTTCGACATCAGCCATATGCTGGCCATCGGACATGACATAGGCAACGGGTTGGCCCGTCTTCGCCAGCTCGGCCAGCAAAAAAGGCTCCAGGCCGGCGGGAACATGGCCGACCGTCAGCGGCTCGCTTGCCGCGATCAGTTTCTTCGCATCGAAACCAGGGATCATTTGGTTAGTCCGAACCTTTCGGCGATCTCTTCGAAATCGGGCTTATAGGACGTCAGGCGTTCAAAGAGCGGAGTCTGCAGATGTTGTGGCGTCGGCTGGCTACCGAGGATCCACCTGAGAAGATCATTGTCCTCCTCGGCCATGATGCGCTCGAATTCATCAAGTTCGGCCTCGGTAAGCCCAGGCAATTCGTTGTCGGCGAACTGACCGAACACAAGATCCATCTCGCGGATACCGCGGTGCCAACAGCGAAACAGAATGCGCCGGCGGCGGGGATCGAGATCGGCACTGCTGAGTGTCAGCCCAGTCATCAAAAACACCTTTATGTTGATGCGTCTCTATAAAACCAGCCTTGAAAGGTGGGAACCGGTTTTTCGGAAAAAAGCACCTGACATGCAATTTTCCGGGGAGTGTGCACCTTGTGAAAGCCTCCGCGACTGTCAGGCCTTGCCAAGCCTACCCTCCCCGTCGCATTTTGCCGGCCATGCGTCCCGCCATCCTCGATCCGCTGTTTGCCTCCATCTCTTCGCTGTCAGGCGTCGGGCCGAAGGCTGCCGAGCTGCTGGTGAAGTTGCTCGATCGGGAGACCATCGACGATTGCCGCGTCATTGATCTGCTCTTTCATGCGCCGCATTCCATCATCGACCGACGCGAGCAGCCGGGCATTGCGCGGGCGCCGCAGGGGGCAATCGTCACCATCACCGGCCGCGTCGACCGCCACCAGCCGCCGCCGAACGCACGCAGCAACGTGCCCTACCGCGTCTTCATGCATGACGAGACCGGTGAGCTCGGCCTGGTGTTCTTCCGCGGCAAGGCGCAATGGCTGGAAAAGCAACTGCCGATCGATGAGATGGTGACTGTCAGCGGCAAGGTCGACTGGTTCAACGGTCGCCCGTCGATGGTGCATCCGGACTATATCATGCGCGAAAGCGAGGCGGAGAACCTGCCGCTGGTCGAGCCGGTCTATCCCCTGACCGCCGGGCTCTCGCCAAAATTCCTACGCAAGACCATCGAAGCGGCGATGACGCGCATGCCCGAGTTGCCGGAATGGGACGATGTGGCGCTCACTCAGAAGCAGGGCTTCCCATCGATCTCAGACAGCTTTCACATGCTGCACGCGCCGCGCGATGCCGCCGATATCGACTCGCAGACGCCGGCCCGCCGCCGACTTGCCTATGACGAATTCCTAGCCGGGCAGTTGTCGCTGTCGCTCGTGCGCCAACGCCTGCGCAAAGTCGCGGGGCAGCCCGTGAATCCCACTGGATCAATCAGCCGGAAGATATTGGAATCCCTGCCCTTCTCCATGACGAACAGTCAGAGCGAAGCCATCGCCGATATCTTGAAGGACATGGCCGGCACGGAGCGTATGCTGCGGCTGCTGCAAGGTGACGTCGGTGCCGGCAAGACGTTGGTGGCACTGATGGCGATTGCGGCCGTCATCGAAAGCGGCGGCCAGGCCGTGCTGATGGCGCCGACCGAAATCCTGGCGCGGCAACATCATGCAACGATCTCGAAATTCGCCGCCAGCGCCGATCTTTCCGTCGAAGTCCTGACCGGCCGCACCAAGGGCCGCGAACGCGACGCCATCCTCGAACGCATCGCCTCGGGCGAGGCACAGATCGTGATCGGCACGCATGCGCTGTTCCAGGATAGCGTGACCTATGCCAATCTCATGCTGGCCGTCGTCGACGAACAGCACCGTTTCGGCGTCCATCAGCGGCTGCGGCTGACGGCGAAGGGCATCTCGCCGCATATGCTGGTCATGACCGCGACGCCGATCCCGCGCACGCTGGTGCTTGCCGCCTTCGGCGACATGGACGTTTCCAAGCTCACGGAAAAGCCCGCCGGCCGCAAGCCGATCCAGACGATCACCATTCCGAGCGAACGAACCGGCGATATCGTATCTCGACTAGGAAGCGCACTTTCCGAAGGCAAAAAAGCCTATTGGATTTGTCCACTTGTGGAAGAATCCGAAGAATCGGATTTAATGTCGGTCGAGGAGCGGCATGCGACCTTGACCAAGGCACTCGGAGCCGGGATCGGGCTCATCCACGGCCGCATGAGCGGACCGGAGAAGGATGCCGTGATGATGGCCTTCAAGAACGGCGAAATCCGTCTGCTGGTCGCCACCACTGTCGTCGAGGTCGGCGTCGACGTTCCGGATGCGACGATCATGGTGATCGAGCATGCCGAGCGTTTCGGGCTCGCGCAATTGCACCAGTTGCGTGGCCGCGTCGGACGCGGCGACGAGGCGTCTACCTGTATTCTGCTTTACAAGGGCCCGCTCGGTGAAACCGGCCATGCACGGCTATCGATCATGCGCGACACTGAGGATGGTTTTCGCATTGCCGAGGAGGATCTGAAGCTGCGTGGTGAAGGCGAGTTGCTCGGCACCCGCCAATCCGGAACACCGGGCTTCCGCATCGCCAGCCTCGAGGCCCACGCCGATCTCCTGGAGATCGCCCGCAAGGATGCCGCCTATCTGATCGATCGCGATCCGGAACTGACCAGCGAGCGCGGGATGGCGGTGCGCACCCTGCTCTACCTCTTCCGCCGCGACGAGGCGATCCGGTTTCTGAGAGCAGGATAGGCGGATGGACGCGGCAATCGCGTCCATCCAAGTCAAAGCCGTTACTTGGCCGAAAGGCCGGGGATCGTGACCTGGAACACCTGGAACATGGTGTCGACATCAGCTCCACCATCGCCCTTGTAGGCCGCGCCAACCTGGAAGCCGTCCTGGGTCAGGAAGTCGTTGTCGTTGGCGACGAACAGGAAGTAATCATTCGGCAGGTTCGGATCGAGAACGCTGGCGAGCGACATGGCCTCCCACTTTTCGGAAAGGTTGTTGCGATCGTTCGGCGCACCATTGTGAAGACCGAAGCGAGCGAGATCGGCGCTGTCGTTGATGTCGATGAACTGACTCACCGTCGCCGGCTTCACGGAAGCATCGACGACACCCTTTGGAGCGACTGGCTTGTCGGCGTCGAATGCTGTGCCGTGAATGTCGGTGGCAGCGGAGACATCGACGATGTCGATGCTGCGGTAGAGCGACTTTTCGCCCTTCTGGCCATAACCATTGCCGCTGTCACGAGCGAGCATCAGGAACGATTGCGGCGAGAGTGCTACGATTTCGCTCTGGGCGGCAACGATCGTCTTACCCTTGTCGTCCTTAAAGACCGGCAGCGGCACGACATATTCATGCACGAGCTTCAGATGCGCCAGATCGGCGGCATCATAAACCAGTGCGCGAGTGTTCTGCCGGGTCGAACCGGAATCGCCACCGTCTTGGCGCGTGGCGGACTGCAGCACGGCGATCAGGAACTTTCCGTCCGGGGTCATCGACATACCCTCGAGGCCTTGGTTGTTCTGGCGGCCGCTGCTCGGATCCTTCGGATCGGGAGCTGTTTCGCCGGGGCCTGGATTGTTGGAAGCAAAGTTCACGGCACCGTGGCGCATCGGCAGCAGTGCGTCCGGTGGCTGGGTGGCCGACATCATCTGACCATCCGCGGAGAAACGGTAGATATAGGGACCGTATTCGTCGCTGATGAACATCGTGCCGTCGGGCAGACGGACTATAGCTTCATTGTCGAGCGCGATCTTGCCGTTCGGCGCTTGTGGTAGCAGCGGCATACCATCGGCCGGATTGCGAACACCGTTAGCGGGGTCGAGGCCGGTCGTGTCAGCGCCCTTGTTGTCGGTCAGCATCATGGTGTCAGCAAGCTTGGCGTCGACACCAGACTGTTCCTTGCCGGCCGGCGGCGTTGCGCCCGGAGCGGCTGGGGTCAACTGGACATCGATGGTGTTGAGACGCGGGCGATAGTCGGTTGTGCCGACAGCATTATAGCCGCGATCCGGCAGCAGCCACAGCGAACCCTTGTAAGAACCATCGGCATTGCGCACCCAGCTTTTTGTATCGATCGACATGCCCGAGCCGGAGCCGAAGGTTTCGCCGAACTTGTCGCGCTGATTGGCTGGAATGCGGCCGATTGCGACGCGGCCCTTATTGACCAGGGTGACACTGCCGACAGTGACGGAGTTATCAGCAAAG
Organism: Rhizobium sp. BK313; assembly: GCF_014193655.1. Lineage (GTDB taxonomy): Bacteria > Pseudomonadota > Alphaproteobacteria > Rhizobiales > Rhizobiaceae > Rhizobium. The sequence goes on from NZ_JACHZQ010000001.1 coordinate 1,533,621, forward strand.
GCTGCGACCGGCGCAGCGAAAACGAAAGTAGCGAGCGCTGCAGAGAGCAGCGGCAAAGTCATTGAACGCAAGTCTTTCACGGCAATATCCTCCTGATGAAAAAGCTCTTTTGCTGGAATGGCATTCACCTCCAAACCGGCCCAAAGCCGCGTCGAACGATGGCGTCCGGCTCTATTGGTCCCAGACCTTCGATGATGAGATGCGCCCGATTGCCCTTCCGGCAGACGGTCTAAGACGGCAACATGATAGGGACATGACAACTCGCCCCAAACGCGTGGGCGATACACAAGGACATCGGAAAAAGCGTGGTTCTAAGACAAAGTTTTTGCGGGCACCGGCAACGGCGGCGGCAGTTCCTTGCCGATCAGCTTTTCACGATATTCCGGCGAGACCAGGCCGCCCGAAATCAGCAGCTTGGCACCGTCTTCCGGGCTCATGTCCAGAATCGTGATTTTTTCGCGCGGAACGAAAACCAGGAAACCGGCCGTTGGGACCGGTGTCGGCGGCAGGAAAACGGCTACCATGTCATGTCCCATGGCATTGAACTTCGAGGCGATTTCGCCCTTGGCGTCGGTCGAGATAAACACCATCGACCAAAGGCCGGGGCTGGGATATTCAATTAGCCCGACTTTCTTGAAAGACGTGCCCTGTTCCTTCAGCACTGTTTCGAAAATCTGCTTCACGCTCTTGTAGATGGTTCGCACCAGCGGCACGCGCTGGACGATCGATTCGCCGAAGCGGACGATGCTCTGACCGATGAGGTTTTTAGCGAGGAAACCGACGACCGTGATGAAGATCATCGCGATCACCAGACCGGTGCCGGGAACGGCGAAGTTGAGATAGCTCTCGGGATCGTAGCGTGCCGGAATATAGGGCCTGACCCAGCTATCGGCCCAGTGGACCACCGACCAGGTGAGCCAGAGCGTAATGGCGATCGGCGCACAGATAATGAGGCCCGCCAGGAAATTGTTTCTGATCCGCGTTGCCACAGATATTTTGATGGGTTTTTCCGTCATTCGCCGTTCGAAAACTCCGTTCCGTCGCCAACCGCTAACCGGCAAATTCTCCCCACCATCTCCCCTATGAAACGTGCCAGAAATCAGCGCGTCGCACAACCCGGCAGTCACGCCGTCGGCCCGGATCAGAGCCCGGTTCACGACGACGTTATTTTAGGAAAAGAGCAGGCGAATGCGGCCTATTCCACCGTCACCGACTTGGCTAGATTGCGCGGCTGATCGACGTCCGTGCCCATGAAGACAGCGGTGTGATAGGCGAGCAGTTGGATCGGCAGCGAGAAGATCATCGGAGCGATGATTTCATCGACAACAGGCAGGGTGATCGTCGCCATGGTCGGCAAGGTCGAGGCAGCAGCCCCAGCCTCGTCGGTGATGAAGATGATGCGGCCGCCCCGCGCCGCCACCTCCTGCATATTGGAGACGGTCTTGTCGAAGAAGCGGTCGTAGGGCGCAATGACGATTACAGGCATGTTCTCGTCGATCAGCGCAATCGGTCCATGTTTCAGCTCGCCGGCGGCATAGCCTTCGGCGTGGATGTAGGAGATTTCCTTGAGCTTCAACGCACCTTCCATCGCCAGCGGGAAGCTGGTGCCGCGGCCGAGATAAAGCACATCGTTGAATTTGGAGATCTCGCGGGCAAGGCTTTCCATCTGCGGCTGGATGATATTCAGCACCCGGGCCATGATGCGCGGCATCTCGACGAGGTGGCCTACCATCGCCTGTTCATCCTCGGCACTGACCGTGCCACGCGCCTTGCCGGCGCCGATCGCCAAAGACGCCAGAACGGCAAGCTGGCAGGTGAAGGCCTTGGTCGAAGCAACGCCGATTTCGGGGCCGGCCATGATCGGAAACACCGCATCGGATTCGCGCGCGATGGTCGACTCCTTGACATTGACGACGGCACCGATCTTCAGACCGTTCTCTCTGCAGTAGCGCAGCGACGCCAGCGTATCGGCCGTTTCCCCTGATTGCGAGATGAACAGCGCGGCTTGCGAGGGCGATAGCGGCATCTCACGATAGCGGAATTCGGAGGCGACATCGATCTCCACCGGCAGGCGGGCGTAGCGCTCGAACCAATATTTGCCGATCAGGCCGGCGAGATAAGCCGTGCCGCAGGCTGAGATCGCCAAGCTGGATACTGCGTTGAAATCGATCGCCGACGCATTCGGGCGCACCCTATGACTGACAAAATCGACATATTGGCTGAGCGCATGGGAGATCACCTCCGGCTGCTCATAGATTTCCTTCTCCATAAAGTGGCGATGATTGCCCTTGTCGACCACATAGGCAGTCGCCTGCGAAATCTGGCGAGGGCGGCTGACCTCCTGGCCCTTGAAGTCGACGATGATGGCACCGCCGCGAGTGATGATCGCGCAATCGCCATCGACAAGATAGGTGATCTCATTGGTGAAGGGTGCCAGCGCGATGGCGTCGGAACCGAGGAACATCTCGCCGTCACCAAAACCGATGGCGAGCGGCGGGCCGGAGCGGGCTGCCATCAGCGTATCGGGATCGTTCTGGAACATGACGACGAGTGCATATGCACCGGTCACCCGATTCAACATCTTCAGCATCGCCGCTCGCGGATCGAGGCCCTGACGGATATATCCCGCCAGGAGATGCGCCACGACTTCCGTATCGGTCTGTGTGGCGAACACCTTGCCTTCGGCCCTCAATTCCTCACGCAATTCGGAGAAATTCTCGATGATGCCATTGTGGACGACGGCGACGCCTTCGACGAAATGAGGATGGGCGTTGGTTTCGTTAGGAACGCCGTGTGTCGCCCATCGGGTGTGAGCAATGCCGGTCACACCGGGTAACGGCTCAATGTCCAGACGCTTTTCGAGATTGAAGAGTTTCCCTTCGGCGCGGCGGCGGTCCATGACGCCTTCATGGATGGTCGCAACGCCAGCCGAATCGTAGCCACGATATTCGAGACGCCGCAAAGCATCCACCAACCGTCCCGCCACAGGCTTCGTTCCGACAATCCCCACAATGCCGCACATACACTTCTCCGTCAGGCCCAAAATATTGGAGCAAGTCCTATTGATTCTAGCAGTTTTCTCAATTGCTGCGATGGTCACTTTCGGTTTCCAACCGTTACGCGATCCTATCGCGCCGCACGCCACAAAGACGCATCGGCACTCTAAAGTAGCGCATAATCGCATCCTCAAATCGATTCCGATTTAAGGAGCCATAGGCTGGACTTTAGGCTTAGTGGCTGCCCTTCTTCGCCGCCTTTATGGCAAGAGCCCGCTCTCGAATGACCTTGGCACGGCCAGGCTTCACCTCCTGGCGGGCGCGGCCGAAGGCAAGCGCTTCGGCGGGGACGTCCTCGGTGATGACACTACCCGAGGCGACATAGGCGTTGTCGCCGATGCGCACGGGCGCAACGAGCGACGAGTTCGAGCCGATGAAGCTGTTTACGCCGATGTGAGTCTCATGCTTGTTGACCCCATCATAGTTGCACGTAATCGTGCCCGCACCGATATTGCTGCCGGCCCCGACCGTCGCGTCGCCGATATAGGTCAGATGGTTGACCTTCGCGCCCTCACCGATTTTGCCGTTCTTCACCTCGCAGAAATTGCCGACCTTCGAACCACCAGCAAGGTCTGCGCCCGGGCGCAACCGCGCGAACGGGCCGACCGTCGCGCCGGCGCTGACATGCGCGCCTTCGATATGCGAGAAGGCGTGGATGACCGCGCCGCGGTCGATGACGGTACCGGGACCGAAAACGACGTTCGGTTCAATCAGCGAGTCCTGGCCGATCAACGTATCGTAGGCAAGAAACACTGTTTCCGGCGCGATCATGGTAACGCCCGAAAGCATCAATTCATGACGTCGCCGCTCCTGCCAGAGCCGCTCGATAACGGCGAGTTCGGCGCGGTTGTTGCAGCCGGTCATCTCCACTTCAGGCGCGTCGACCGCGACGGCGCGGCCGCCGAGCGAGCGGGCGATCTCTACGAGATCGGTGAGATAATATTCGCGCTTGGCATTGTTGTTGCCGATGCGGTCGAGCAGCTCCAGCGCCTTGCGGCCGTTGATCGCCATCAGGCCGCTATTGCACCAAGTCACCGCAAGCTCGGCATCGGTCGCATCCTTCGCCTCGCGAATGGCGATCAGTTCGCCATCCTTGACGAGCAGCCGGCCGTAAGCGTTGGGGTTTTCCGTATGAAAGCCGATGACGACGATGTCATTGCCCGCGGCGAGCCCTTCGCGCGCAGCGCGAAGCGGCGCATCCGTGAGCAGCGGCACATCACCGTATGCCACCAGGATGTCGTCATAACCTTCGGCGATCGCCTCACGGGCGGCGAGCACCGCATGGCCGGTGCCGAGACGCTCCTTCTGCAGATAGGCCTCTACCTTGACGCCGCCGATGCCGGCTGCGGCAGTCACCTCCTCCGCATCGCGGCCGACGACGAGTGCGGCAGCGGAAATATCAGCCTTGGCGATCGCTTCCATCACATGCGCTATCATCGGACGACCGGCGATCGGATGCAGGACCTTGGAGATAGACGACTTCATACGGGTGCTGTCGCCGGCGGCGAGGATGATGGCGAGGCAGGTGCGTTCCATTTCAAGCTCCGAAAGATACGGTCCGACGAGGCCCATGAACAGGCGTCGTCTTCTCATAGCAACTAGTTGAGCGGTGAACTACGGCGAAATTAGAGGTAGGCATCAAGCGTCTGCGAGCGCCGCGAAAGCTTCCTGGACATGCTGGCGACCGTCGAAAATAACGAATTCCATCGCCTTGTGCGCAGCCAGTCCGTCGTGGGCAGCAATGGCGTCCACAATGGCCATATGCGTATCGGCAATATTGCTGAAGCCGTTGCTAGAGGGAGGCGCACTCATACGGAACATGCCGACGAGGGCTGCTTCGATCAGGCCGCCAAGCGAGCGCATGAAGGGATTGTGGGAGGCCTCCGTGATCGCCAGATGAAAGTGAAGGTCGGCGAAGGCGAGACTGTCCGAAGTATGTTCCGGCGCGGCCATGGACATCGCAAGCCGTCGCAACAACTCGATCTCCTCGCTGCTGGCACGCTCCGCCACGAGACTGGCGGCAAACGGCTCGAAGGCCAGCCGAATGTCATAGAGATGGAGAAGGAACTCCTCGTTGACGCCGCTTTCGAAGTGCCAGGTCAACACCGCGCTGTCGAACATGTTCCAATGGATCTTTTCGGTAACGCGTGTTCCGACCCGCGCGCGCGGAACGACCAGGCCTTTTGCCGCCAGGGTCTTCATGCTCTCGCGCAGAACCGTTCGCGACACCTTGAACCGCTGCAGAAGATCGCTGTCGCCGGGGAGAATGCTACCGATGGGAAAGGCACCCGACACGATTGCTTTTCCAAGATCATCCACGACCTGAGCATGGCTCGTTCGTGATTTTCCTTCGGTTTTCCTGGTTTCAAGCAATCTGCTGCGCAAACACTCTGTCCTTCCCTTAGGCGTAACGTCGATTGAAGCGGGAAAGCAGCAGAAGGCCCTTCTGCATCAGAATAAACGCAAAGAGCAGTAGCCCGATCAATATCTTAGTCCACCAACTGGAGAGCGTTCCATCAAAGGTGATATAAGTCTGGATCAAGCCCTGTATGAGAATTCCGATGAGAGTTCCTCCAACGAACCCTGCTCCCCCCGTCAGCAATGTTCCGCCTATGACCACTGCGGCAATGGCGTCAAGCTCGACGCCAACCGTAGCCAGCGAATATCCAGCCGATGTATAGAGCGAAAAAACGATTCCGGATAGACCGGCAAGAAAGCCGGACAGCGCGTAGATCTGGATCGTCGTCCGGCCGACCGGAACGCCCATCAACTGAGCCGTCTGGACGCCGCCGCCCAGCGCATAGACGTTGGCTCCGAAGCGGGTGCGATGCGCAAGTACGATGCCGCCGGCAAAGACGATCAGCATGATGCCGCCGATCAGCGTCAGCCGGCCGCCGCCCGGCAGCAACAGATACAGATCGCTCAATTGCGAATAGAAATCATGCTCGATGGGGATGCTGTCGATCGACAGGACGAAAGCGATGCCGCGCGCAAGAAACATGCCCGCCAGGGTGACGATGAAGGGTGGCATGCTGAGATAATGGATGATGGCACCCATGCCTGCGCCGAAGATCGTTGTGATCGCCAGGACAAGCACGAAGGCGAGCAACGGGTGGATCGACGTATCCCGAAGAATTATCGCCAGGAAGACGCCTGTAAAGGCGATGACCGAACCGATCGACAGATCAATACCGCCGGAGAGGATAACGAAGGTCATTCCGACCGCAGCGATTCCGAGAAAAGCATTATCCGTCAGCAGGTTGCCCACAACCCGCGTCGACAACATGGTCGGAAACTGCAGCACACAGCCCGTATAGGCGAGGAGGAAAATGACGATCGTCGCAAGCAGCGGGAGATATTTCGAATTCATTTTGCCCGCTCCTCGTGGACCATCTGCGCCCCGGCACGTCGACGCCAGAAAAACGCCGTGATGGATTGGAGAGCCGGAGACTGGATGACCAGAATGATGATGACGATGACTGCCTTGATCACCAGATTGAATTCCGGCGGAAAGCCGGACAACAGGATGCCGGTATTGACCGATTGGATGATCATCGCGCCGATCAGCGAGCCGACAATGCTGAAGCGACCGCCAAGAAGAGAATTGCCGCCGACGACGACGGCCAAGATCGCGTCAAGTTCGAGCCAGAGACCGGCATTGTTCGCGTCGGCGCCCTTGATATCGGCGGAAACGATGATGCCCGCGATCGAGGCGCAAAGGCCGCTCAGCGCATAGACGGCGATCAGCAGCACCGGCGTCTGGATGCCCGACAGCGTGCTGGCCCGCCTGTTGATGCCGATCGCCTCGACGAGCATGCCCAGTGCCGTGCGCCTCACCAGAAGAATGACCGCCACTGCCACCAGCAGCCAGATGACGACAGGCATCGGCAGATAGGCGAAGGACCCACTTCCCAGGAAGATAAGGCCGTCATCATTGAAGGTCATGATCACGCCTTCGGTAATCAACTGGGCGATGCCGCGGCCCGCGACCATCAACACCAGTGTGGCGATGATTGGCTGAATGTCGAGAACCGCGACCAGGAACCCATTCCACAACCCGCATGCGAGTCCGACGCCGATGGTCAATATCAGCGTATAGGCGAGCGAATGCCCGGAGACGATCGCTGACGCCGCAACGGCGCCGCAAATTGCAATCACCGCGCCGACCGAGAGATCGATGCCCTTGGTGGCGATGACCAGTGTCATGCCGATGGACAGAAGTGCTACCGGCGCACCGCGATTGAGAACATCGATGATGCTGCCATACAATCTGCCATTCTGCATTTCCAGATGAAAGAATTGCGGGAACATGATGAAATTCAAAAGAAGAATGGCAGCCAGCGCAATAAGCTGCGGGGCCAGTCGAAACAGCAGAGCCTTGATCTGCGAAGTCATGCGTCCTCCCGCTTGCTCTCGCCCGTCGCTATGGAGTCGACGATATGGCTGGCGGAAATCTTCTCGCCTGTCAGTTCCGCAATATGCTCGCGGTCGCGCAGAACGATGACGCGGGAACTATACGCAACGAGCTCCTCCAGTTCGGAGGAAATCACAACCAGCGACATTCCCTGCCGGCACAGATCTTCAATCAGGCGGATGATTTCGGCGTGTGCACCGACATCGATGCCGCGCGTCGGCTCGTCGAGTATCAGGAAATTGGGATTGGTCGCCAGCCAACGTGCCAGAATGGCCTTTTGCTGATTGCCGCCGGACAGCAGCCTTATTGGCTTTTCGCGGTCGGTGGTGCGAATATCCAGCGCTTTGATATAGCGGTCGGCGATCGCGTTCTGCTCGCCGCGCGGCAACGGGCGCGCCCAGCCGCGGCGAGCTTGGAGTGCCATGACTATGTTTTCGCGGATGGAGAGATCACCGATGATGCCGTCCGTCTTTCGGTCTTCCGGGCAAAAGCCAAAGCCGTTCTTGATGGCGGCGCGCGGCCCCGAAAGGGTCACCGTCCTATCCTCGATTCTTGCCTCACCGCTGTCGGCGCGCTCGACGCCGAAAAGCACCTCCGCGGTTTCCGTGCGCCCGGAGCCCAACAGTCCGGCAACTCCGACTACTTCGCCGACACGAACCTCCAGGTCGAAGGGTTTGATCTTGCCGCGCTTACCGAAATTGGTGAAGCGATACTTCACCGGTCCGCTTTCGCTGACTGCCTGTTTCGCGGTCGCCTCGACCTGCGCAAGTTCGCGGCCAAGCATCATGGCGATCAGGGTTTGCCGCGAAAGGCCCTCCGCATCGCGCGTGCCGACAAGGCGACCGTTGCGAAGAACGGTTATGCGATCGCAGATTTGATAGACCTGCTCGAGAAAGTGCGTAATGAAAACAATGCCTAGCCCGCGCTGCTTCAGATTCCGGATAATACCGAAAAGCATGGCGACTTCTTGCGTGTCGAGGCTGGCCGTCGGCTCGTCAAGGATCAGGACCTTGCCGGAGAGATCGACGGCACGCGCGATTGCGATCACCTGCTGGATTGCGACGGAGAAACGGTCGAGCTGACGGCTGACATCGATGTCTATGCCGTATTGCGACAACAGGTCGTTCGCCATCTTGTTCATCACGCGGCTGCTAATCATGCCGAAGCGTCTCGGCTGACGGCCGAGAAACAGGTTTTCAGCGACGCTCAAATTGGCAAGGAGGTTCACCTCCTGATAGACCGTTCCGATGCCCAGTTTCTGGGCCGCGAGGGTGTCATGGGGATCGATCTCGGCACCATCGAGAACGAGGCTGCCCGCATCGCGGCGATAGGCGCCGGTCATGCACTTGATCAGCGTCGATTTTCCTGCACCGTTTTCGCCGAGAAGCGCATGGACCTCGCCCCGCCGCAATGTGAAATCGACATGATCAAGGGCGGTGGAACCGGGAAAATATTTGCAGAAACCAGTAGCTGTCAGAAGGCGCTCGACATCGTGAGCCATAGAGCAAGAATTTCCTTGGATTGAGCATGCAAAAGCGCGGAACATGCCGCTCTCACTGGGCGTGTCGGCAGGTCCGCGTCGAAAGCTCCGCATCGGCCGTTTGCCGGCCGATGCGGTTTGCTGTTTTACATCAGTAGCCCTGGTTCTTCTTCTCTTCGTAGACCTTCTCCGGGTTGTCAGCCTGTGTGTACAGCTTGGACTCGGTCTGGATCCACTTCGGCGGCTCCTTCTTGGTCTTCAGATAGGCGTCGAGGGCATCGAAGGCCGGGCCGGCCATGTTCGGCGTCAATTCCACCGTTGCGTTTGCTTCGCCGGCTGCCATGGCCTTGAAGAGATCCGGAACCGAATCGATGGATACGGTCAGGATATCCTTGCCCGGCTTCAGACCTGCTTCCTTGATCGCCTGGATGGCGCCGACGGCCATGTCGTCGTTGTGAGCATAGAGCGCGCAGATATCCTTGCCGCCGTTTTCGGCCTTCAGGAAGCTCTCCATGACTTCCTTGCCCTTGGCGCGGGTGAAGTCGCCCGTCTGGCTGCGCACGATCTTCAGATTGTCATGGCCCTTGATGGCTTCTTCAAAGCCCTTCTTGCGGGCAATCGCCGGAGAGGAACCGGTGGTCCCCTGAAGCTCGACGATGTTGCACTTCTTGTCGCCAACAGTCTTCACAAGCCAGTCGCCGGCAACCTTGCCTTCGTGAATCTGGTCGGAGGTGACGGCCGTCAGATAAAGGTCCTTCGGTGCGTTGATCGTACGATCAAGCAGGATGACGGGGATCTTGGCTTCCTTGGCTTCCTTCAGAACGGAATCCCATCCCGTTTCCACGACGGGCGCCAGCAGAATCGCGTCGACACCCTGTGCGATGAAGGAGCGAATCGCCTTGATCTGATTTTCCTGCTTCTGTTGGGCATCGGCGAATTTCAGATCGATGCCGCGTTTCTCAGCTTGCTGCTTGGTAACCGTCGTTTCCGCCGCACGCCAGCCGGATTCCGAACCGATTTGCGAAAAGCCAACGACCAAGTCCTTTGCCGATGCAGACGTAAACATGCAAGCAGCAAGAATCGTGGCACTCACCAGTGCAGTCTTCAATTTCATGATGTCCTCCCAATTGGCCGTCTCCTACGGCCAATGGGAAAAAATCATATAGTAATACTTTTGTAAATCGACATTCTGTGATGCACTGCAACAAAAAAGGGCGCCTTGGGCGCCCCTTTTCAACTCTCGCGATTTTAGACAGGCTTACTTTGACGAAGGAAGCTTGTCGTCGACGCCTTCGATGTAGAAATTCATGCCCAGCAAGGTGGCATCGTCGGCCTTTTCGCCGGCCTTCAGCCAGGGCGTGCCATCCTGCTTGTTGATCGGGCCGGTGAAGGGCGCGATCTCGCCGGACTTGATCTTGGCTTCGGTCTCTTCGGCCATCTTCTTCACGTCGTCGGGCATGTTGGTGTACGGCGCCATCTTCAGGATGCCGTCCTTCAGGCCGTCCCAGTTTTGTTCGGACTTCCACGTACCGTCGAGCAGCGCATGGACGCGTTTGGAGTAGTAGTTACCCCAAGTGTCGACGACGGCGGTCAACTGCGCATGCGGACCGGACGCGATCATGTCGGAAGCCTGGCCGAAGGCGTGGATGCCGCGCTCCTCGGCCACCTGCATCGGCGCGGTGGTGTCGGTATGCTGAGTCAGAATGTCGACGCCTTGGTCGACCATGGCCTTGGCAGCGTCGGCTTCCTTGCCTGGGTCGAACCAGGTGTTGACCCAGATGACCTTGAGCTTGAAGCTCGGATCGACCGAGCGTGCGCCCTGCTCGAAGGAGTTGATGCCCATGACCACTTCCGGGATCGGGAAGGAGGCGATATAGGCGGCGCCGTGGTTCTTCGACATCTTGGCGGCGATCTGACCCAGGATGTAGCGGCCTTCGTAGAAGCGCGAATTGTAGGTGGCCAGGTTCGGGCCGCTCTTGAAGCCGGTCGCATGCTCGAACTTCACCTTAGGGAACTTCGCGGCGACCTTGACGGTCGCATCCATGAAGCCGAACGAAGTGGAGAAGATCAGCGAGCAGCCGGAGCGCGCAAGGCGCTCGATGGCGCGCTCGGCGTCCGGGCCTTCCGGAACGTTTTCGAGATACGGCGTATCGATCTTGTTGCCGAACTCCTTCTGGATCTGCTGACGGCCGAGATCGTGCGCCTGCGAATAACCGCCGTCCGCATGCGAGCCGACATAGACAAAGCAGACCTTGGTCGGCGCCGCTTCGGCCGCGGCGCCGAAGCCGACAATGGCAGCAGCCGTGGTGGCGAGTGCGAGTGCTAGTTTCCTCATGGTTACCCCTGTTGGTTTGACGTAAGTTGCAAAAATCCGTCCGGTTGTTGTTGCCCTTAGCGTTCCGGAACGAAGGCCTTGCCAAGCGACGCTGGCGTGTTGATCAAGGTCGCGCGGCGATTTTGAGAAATGATGACTAGAACCACAATAGTCGATGCATAGGGTAGCATCGACAGAAATTGTGCGGGAATGCCGACCCCGAAGCCCTGCGCATGAAACTGCAGAATCGTCACCGCGCCGAAGAGATAGCCGCCGGCCATGACGCGCATCGGCCGCCAGGACGCGAAGACGACGAGTGCCAATGTCACCCAGCCGCGGCCGGCCGACATGTTCTCGACCCATTGCGGCGTGTAGACCAGCGACAGCTGCGCGCCGGCGAGCCCGGCGCAGGCGCCACCGAACATGACAGCGAGATAGCGCGTGCGGACGACGTCGATGCCCAGGGCATGTGCCGAATTGTGACTGTCGCCGACGGCGCGCAGCTTCAGGCCTGCGCGGCTACGGAAGAGGAACCAATTGACGCCGATGAGCAACGCGATCGAAAGATAGAAGGTCAGGTCCTGCTTGAAGAGCACCCGCCCGACGAGCGGAATGTCTGACAGCAGCGGGAAGACGATTTCGCGAAGCTGCACGCCAGGTACGCTGACATAGCCTTCGCCGATCATGCCGGAGAGGCCAAGGCCGAGGATAGTGAGCGCCAGACCCGTCGCGACCTGGTTGGTCACCAGCGTTAGTGTCAGGAACCCGAAAAGCAGCGAAAATAGCGCGCCAGCGACAATACCGGTGATGAGGCCCACATAGGGTGATCCACTGATCTGCGCGCCGACAAAAGCGGCGACCGCACCCATGATCATCATGCCTTCGACGCCCAGATTGAGAACGCCCGAGCGTTCCACCACCAGTTCGCCAAGACCGGCGATGACGAGCGGCGTCGAGGCCGTGATGATCGTCAGGAGGATTGCTTCAAATACACTCATGCCGCACCTCCCCGAACTCGTGACCAAATCAGCCGGATTTTGTAATAGATCAACGTATCGCAAGAGAGCACGAAGAACAGCAGTAACCCCTGGAAGACGCTCGCGGCCTTGGCGGAGATTCCAGGCGACAATTGCGCTGCCTCGCCGCCGAGATAGGTAAGCGCCAGCACGAAGCCGGAGAGGATCGCGCCGAGCGGATTGAGACGCGCCAGGAAAGCAACGATGATGGCAGTAAACCCGTAGCCCGGCGAGATCGCCGGCTGCAGATGGCCGATCGATCCGGAGACCTCGGAAATGCCGGCAAGACCTGCGAGCGCGCCGGAGAAGAGGAAGCCGAACCAGACCATTTTCCTGGAAGAGAAGCCGGCGAAGCGCCCTGCCCGTTCCGATTGGCCGAGCACGGTTACCTCAAAGCCCTTCAGCGTGTATTTCATCATGAACCAGGCAAGGAACGCCGCGACGATGGCAAAGACGATCCCCCAATGCGCACGGCCGGAATCCTCCCAGATCGCCGGCAGCGTCGCCTCCGGCGGAAAATCGATGCTCTGCGGGAAATTGTGGCCTTCCGGATCACGCCACGGCCCGCGTGACAGCCAATCCAGGAAGAGCTGCGCGATATAGACGAGCATGAGGCTCGTCAGGATCTCATTGGTGTTGAAATGCGCCTTCAACAGCGCCGGGATGGCGGCATAGAGGGCGCCACCGAGGGCGCCGGCGATCAGCATCAGGGGCAAGACCATCGGCGAATGCCAATCGGTGAAGACGATCGGGATGAAGGAACCGGTGACCGCGCCGATGGTGAACTGGCCTTCCGCACCGATGTTCCAGTTGTTGGAGCGGTAGCAGACGCACAGGCCGACTGCGATCAGGATCAGCGGTCCTGCCTTGATCGCCAGTTCGTGCAGAGACCAGACTTCCAATAGAGGCTCAACGAAGAAAGCGTCCAGCGCCTCCACAGGATCCTTGCCGAGCACGGCGAACATGATTGTGCCGGCGATCAGCGCCAGCACCAGGGCAAGCAGCGGCGACAGGAAGCCGAACAATTTCGAAACCTGCGGGCGCCTCTCGAGTTCAATGCGCATGCGCAGGCTCCGAATGGGTCTTGGATTCATGCAGGCCGCCCATCAGCAGGCCGATCTTCTCGCGCGTCAGCTCGCTTGCGGGGAAGGAAGGCGACAGCCGCCCCTCCGAGATCACGGCTATATCGGTGGCCACTTCGAATATCTCGTCGAGATCCTGACTGATGACCAGCACGGCTGATCCGTTGCTGGCAAGATCGACGAGCGCCTGGCGGATGCGGCTCGCCGCGCCGGCATCCACACCCCAGGTCGGCTGGTTGACGACGAGAACGGCCGGCTGCCGGTCGAGTTCGCGTCCGACGATGAATTTCTGCAGATTGCCGCCCGACAGTGATCCGGCCGCCGGATCATCGCCGCTCTTGCGCACATCCATGGCTTCCGAGATGCGCTTGGCCGCCTGCTTCACGGCACCATACTTGATGACGTTCAGGAAGCCGCCGCCGAGGAATGCCTTGTGGTCGGACTGGCTGCGCGCCAGCACGAGATTGTCGGAGAGCTTGAGGCTGGTAACGGCGGCATGGCCATGCCGTTCCTCAGGTACGAAGCCAGCACCGAGCAGGCGACGTGCATTGATGCCCTTGGTGCCGACCGCCTTACCGCGCACCAGGATCAAATCGTCGGAGGCCACGGTATGTTCACCGGAAACGACGTCGAACAGCTCCCCCTGCCCATTGCCGGCAACTCCGGCAATCGCCAGAATTTCACCGGCGCGAACGCGCAGCGAAACGTCCTTCAGCGACATGGCAAAAGGCGTGCGCGCAGGCACGGAAAGGCCGGCGATCTCGAGCTGAATATCACCCGGTTTCCCAAGGCCTTCATGCTTCACGCTCGCAACATCGCTGCCGACCATCATGCGTGCGAGCGAGCCGGTCGTTTCCTGCCGTGGATCACACGCACCGGTCACCCTGCCATGGCGCAGCACGGTGGCGCGGGAGCAGATGCGTTGCACCTCCTCCAGGCGATGGCTGATATAGAGAACCGAGCGGCCCTCGTCCCGCAGCTGAAACAGCGTTTCGAACATGCGGTCGGCTTCCTGCGGCGTCAGCACCGAGGTCGGCTCGTCGAGAATGATCAGCTTCGGATTCTGCAGGAGCGCCCGGACGATTTCGATGCGCTGGCGCTCGCCGACGGAAAGGTCGGCGACATGTGCATAGGGATCGAGTGGCAAGCCATAGGCCCGTGATAGGCTCGCTGCCTCCTCGGCGATCTTGCCGATCGGGATGCTGTCATCGAGGGAAAGGGCGATATTTTCGGCAACCGTCAGTGCCTCGAACAACGAGAAATGCTGAAACACCATGCCGATGCCGAGCTTGCGCGCGTCGCTTGGCGAGCCGATCGAAACGGGTTGGCCTTGCCAGGCGATCTCGCCCTCGGTCGGCTCCAAAACGCCGAACAGCATCTTCACGAGTGTGGATTTGCCTGCGCCGTTTTCGCCGAGCAGAGCGTGAATCTCGCCCGGTCGGATTTCCAGATCAATTCCGTTGCAGGCAGCAAAGCTACCGAACAGCTTCGTCAGTTTGCGGACCGACAATAACGCACCGGTTGCCGGTACATCGGATGACGACACGTTCCCCTCATTTCTTTCCCACCGTCCTGCCTTTTTGGATCTATGGGATCAGCAGCGTAGTTCCACTCGTTTTTCTTGTTTCCAGATCCGTGTGCGCGCGCCCCGCATCGCTCAACGGATAAGTCTGGTTGATATTGATACGCACTTCGCTGCTTTGCACAACAGCAAATAATGCTTTTGCGCTGGCTCTCAGCTCCTCAGGAGTCGCGATATAGGCGAAAAGGCTTGGCCGTGTTGCAAAAAGTGAACCCTTCTGATTGAGGATCGCAAGGTTAAAATTTTCAATCGGGCCAGAGGATTGACCGAAGGTCACCCACATGCCGCGCGGCTTCAGACAATCGAGAGACTGCGGAAAAGTGTCACGGCCGATCGAGTCATAGACAACATCGACACCCTTGCCGCCGGTAATCTCACGGACACGGTCGACGAAGCTATCACTGCTGTAATCGATGACATGATCATAGCCATGTGCCAACGCCAGTTGCGCCTTGTCGGGCGAGCCGGCCGTTCCGATCACCGTGGCGCCAAGAGCCTTAGCCCATTGACCGGCGATCAATCCGACGCCGCCGGCAGCAGCATGAAACAACAGCACGGTTTCTGGCCCGACCTTGAATGTGCGGTTGAGGAGATATTCAGCCGTCATCCCCTTCAGCATCATCGACGCCGCGGTCTCAAGCTCGATATCATCCGGAACCTTGACGACATAACGCGTTTCGATGTTGCGCTCGACGCTATAGGCGCCATCACCACCGACATAGGCAACACGATCGCCGACTGCAAAATCGCTCACATCAGGTCCAACGGCTGATATCGTGCCGGCCGCCTCCTTGCCGAGCGGCAGTGGGAAATAAGGCGCCTTATAGAGACCCGAGCGGAAGTAGATGTCGACGAAATTCAATCCGATCGCGGCATGGCGAATCTGCACCTCGCCGGCACCTGGCGAAGGCAGATCGACCTCCTCCAGCTTCATAACTTCCGGACCACCGTTTTGATGGATGCGAATAGCGTGGGTCTTCATCATGGCTTACAAACCCTATTGACGCCCGAGGGACGGGAAAAACTGCAGCACTGCACCGATGCAATAGAGATAGATGCCGCTGACGATAAACAAGACAACGGCCCATTGCGGCATGACGAAATGCATCAGCAACGAATACATGCCGAGGGCGGACCAAAACAGGAATATGCCGAGATTAAGTGGCCGCAGCCGCTTGACCCGCACGGGATGCAGAAAATTGATCGGCAGGAAGGTCAAAACCACCGAAACGCCGACGAGAACCATAGCGGTCGTCGCGCTGGCACCGATGACGAAGAGCGTAAAGATCACCATGTTCCAGACGACCGGGAAACCGGAGAAAAAATATTCCTCCGTCTTCATGCCCGTATCGGCATAGTAGATAGCGCTGGAGACGACGATCATCCCGGCGGCGACGAAGGACCAAGGCTGGCCGATCATGCCGCTTTCATAAAGGGCGAAGGCCGGCAGCAGCACATAGGTCACATAGTCGATGATGTTGTCGAGCGTGTCGCCGGACCAATTCGGCAACACCTCCTTGACGCTAACTTTGCGGGCAATCGGCCCATCGATGCCATCGACAAGCAATGCCAGGCCAAGCCACCAGAACATATCGACAAAGCGATGTTCCGCGGCCGCAACAACGCCGAGAAAGGCAAGAAAAGAGCCGGATGCCGTCAATATATGCACGGAGAAGGCACGAATCTCCGCATAAGGCACCCGCTTGTAATTGAAGATTTTCATGCGCCCCGTTACTCGCCTGCTTATCTACCTGCCCCGGCAGGCGATTTTTTCTTGTTAATATGCACCCTTTGCACAGCACTGCCAGCGCAAAAACGCCTGTGCCGCCACAGGCTAGCGTGAGTTCCTGTCATTTTCACCCGTTGCGATGTTTCATCCCATGGATTTCAACAGGCTAAGCGTTTATTTTCAGAACTAATGACAATGAGGCATCGATATGAAGCAGGTTGAAGTGGCCGTCATCGGCGGCGGTCTGGCGGGCATGATCGCGGCGATCGCCTTGGCGCGCGGCGGGCGAGCTGTTGCCCTCGTAGCTACGCCGCATAACAAAGCCGACCGGCGGACGACGGCGCTGATGGACCAATCGATTCGCTTCCTGGAGCGGCTGGCGCTTTGGGACCAGATTGTGCCTTCGACCGCCGCATTGACGACAATGCAGATCATCGATGGCACGACACGACTGCTGCGTGCGCCGACCGTCGCCTTTCGGGCCTCGGAAATCGGGCTCGACGCCTTCGGCTACAACATCCCCAACGCTTCGTTGCTCAGCACCCTCAGCGAGGCCGTAAAGACGGAGGGCAACATTACGCTCATCGAGACGATGGCCTCCGAGGTCGCCGTCCGCGACGATGGCATCGCCATCACCCTCGAAGACGGCGATACGGTGGAAGCGGCTTTTGTCGTCGGTGCGGACGGGCGCAATTCAATGGTGCGGGAAACGGTCGGGATCAAGGTCAAGACCTGGTCTTATCCGCAATCGGCCATGGTACTGAATTTTGCGCATTCACTGCCGCATCAGAACATTTCGACGGAATTCCATACCGAAAGCGGGCCGTTCACCCAGGTCCCCCTGCCCGGCAACCGCTCCAGCCTCGTCTGGGTGCAAAAGCCGGCGGAAGCCGCCGCCAATGCCGAAAAATCGTTGGAAGACCTCGGCCGCCTGATCGAGGACCGCATGCAGTCGATGCTCGGCAAGGTCACGGTCGAGGACAATGTCCAGGTCTGGCCGCTCTCCGGCATGACCGCCTATCGCTTCGGCAAGGGCCGCGCTGCGCTGATCGGCGAAGCCGCGCATGTTTTCCCGCCGATCGGCGCACAGGGGCTGAACCTCAGTCTGCGCGATATCCTGACGCTCGTCGAAATTCTGGCAAGCCCCACCGGCCAGCCGATTTCAGCATCCGCCGGCGACAGTTTCGACCGCCGCCGCCGCGTCGACATCATCAGCCGCACAGCCAGCGTCGATCTGCTCAACCGCTCTCTGCTTTCAGATTTCCTGCCCGTCCAGATGCTGCGAGCCGCGGGCCTGCACGTCCTTTCGGCCATTCCGCCATTGCGCAATATCGTTATGCGCGAAGGCATCGAGCCGGGCGGCGGCTTGCGCGGCTTTCCCTCGATGCTAAGGGAAAAGCTGCGCCGGTAAGGCACCGGATTTGATCAGGTAAAGCACCAGCGATACCGTCACTACAGAACAGGCCGTGGTGATCAGGATCGTGGCGGAAGCCCGCTCCTGCCAGACGCCATATTGTTGGCCGATGACGAATACATTCGTCGCCGTTGGGAGGGCTGCGAGCAGCACCGCCGATTCGATCCAGATCGGATCGAAGCCACCGACCGCTTGCAGCACGACATAGACGACCAGCGGATGCAAAACGAGCTTGACCGGCACGATATAGCCAATCTCGGCCGGGATGCGCTTCAGCGGCCGCAGCGCCAATGTCACGCCCATGGCGAACAACGCGCAGGGTGCGGCGGCCTGGGCGAGGTAATCGACAAAGCGCTGGAAGGCGATTGGTTGGTCGACCGAAAGGGCGGCGGCGGCAAAACCGAGAGCTGTCGACAAAATGAAGGGATGCAACAGCACCTTCTTGGCGATGTCGGCAGCAAGCCGCCACGGCGAACGCTTGTCGCCGCCCTCAATCGCCATCAGCGCCGGCGCGACGATGAAATGTAGGGCATTTTCAAAGCAGACGATCAGGGCGACGGGAACGGCCGCCTTCTCGCCGAGCGCCAACAGAGCCAGACCGGGACCCATATAGCCGATATTGCCGTAAGCACCGGCAAAGGGCTGGATCGTACTGTCGGCCAGCGAATTGCGGCGTAGGAATCGTCCAATCAGGAACAACAACAGAAAGATCAGATAGGTCGCGGCAATGTCGGTGACGACGAAACCTGCGCGCGTCAACTGCTCGATCGGCGTTTTAGAGACGAGCTTGAAGAACAGAGCCGGCAGCGCGGCATAGATGATGAAAGTATTGAGCCAGCCAAGCGCCTCGGCCGACTGTTTTGTGACACGCGCGGCGATGTAACCGATCACGATCAGGCCGAAGAACGGCAGCAACAGACCGACGATGTCAGCCATTGGGCATATCCATTTTGGATGATTGGAAAGGGAGACGGAGCGTGCTTAGCCGATTTGCATCAGGATTGGAAAGGTCTGTTGGAACCAGATCGCCATATCGCTGACATAGCCGAATATGAACGCCAGGCCGGTCAGCACGAGCAGCCCGCCCATGACCTTTTCGACAGTGCCGAGATGGCGGCGAAAGCGGACAAGAAAGCTCATGAAGGCGCCGGAAAAACCGGCAGCGATCCAGAACGGTATGGCAAGGCCGAGCGAATAGATGGCGAGCAGTCCGGCGCCGGCGCCGACCGTCTCGCGCGAAGCCGCAACGCCGAGGATCGCTCCGAGCACAGGGCCGATGCAGGGTGTCCAGCCGAATGCGAAGGCGAGTCCCATGATATAGGCGCCCGTCAGCGTCGCCGGCTTGCCGCCACCTTGAAAACGTGCCTCGCGAGCCAGAATGCCAAGCCGGAAAACACCAAGGAAATTCAGGCCCATGATAACGATGATCAGGCCGCCGATCTTGGCAAGGATATCGAGATGCTGGCGCAGCAGAATGCCGATCGAGGACGCGCCTGCGCCGAGGGCTATAAACACGGTCGCGAAGCCGAGCGTGAAGAACAGCGCCGAAAACAGCACGTTGCCGCGAACGCTTGGTCCTGCTGCGACAGCCGCTCCGCCACCACGGAATTGCTCGACGGAAATACCGGCCATGTAGCAGAGATAAGGCGGCACCAGCGGCAATACGCAGGGCGAAAGAAACGAAAGCGCTCCGGCGATCAGGGCGCTCAGAAGCGAGATATCGGCAAGCGACACGATAGACTCCGGCTATGTCATTCAGCCGTCTTACTAGCGTCGCGGCTGCCGGAAGGCCAATCACCTTTTCGCGGGTGGCGCGGCCGATGCGAATTCATTGGTCATCGGATGAAAAAGTACAAAAGAAACCCGCCGAGGCGGGTCCCTTCGCCTTTTCAGAGAGGCGGCCGATGAATGCGGGCCGTCAGCACTTTTCTGTTACTGACACACCAAATAAGCGCTCGGCTCGCATGAGCAGGCGTATGCAGGAGTCGGGCAAACCATATCCTGAAGGCTATGATCGTCACAATTACAGGTAATGGCGTATGAGGACCGGTCCGGCATCTTCAATATATTGACGGTTGCGTATCCGCTTCCGAGGTCCGCACGCCTATATTGGAAGCTGGAAGCGGGATTGCTGGTGTCGGGCTTACCGGCAGGAGGGGCCGCCTGAGCAGCTGTTGCGAGCGCCGCAATGGTCATCATTGCCAGCCAGCTCAATCTATGTCGTCCTATCATTGGGTAGTTCCTTAAAAACTCGTTTGACCCCTACCCCCAATGTCGGTCGTCTACGCTATCCGCAATCCCCAATTGCACAAAACCACGCCCCGCAAACTGTGCCGCGAGACGCACCGAATATAACTCATACGCCACATGCTCAATAGTGGCGTTTGAAAAAAACAGATCCCGATGGGAGTACCATTGGCGGGCGACGCGTTTTCACCGCCGATGCAAGAAGGAGAAGCCGCATCGGGCCGCGGGGAACTGACCGGTCCGACGGTCTCCAGGAACATTCGGACTGAGCTTTCGCACTGTGCAGCAGCGTATACGGATGGCGGAAGCGGCTCACCAATTAGGGCCTTTTTCAGATACTACTAATATCTGAATTTACCTGGCTCAACATGGGCACCATTGTTTCTAGCCGTCCAATGACTGCAGGAGCGTGTTATGGTGCCTATTGATACAGAGCATTTCGAAACCTCAGGGATCGAAAATGGCAGCCCCCTTGGCATGATTCAGACACACGATTCGTCGGCCGACGCGACGAGACACAAATCCGAGAACGTGTTGCGGCTGAAAGCCGAAGGAAAGTCGATGGATTGTATCGCCCGTGAGGCGGGCGTCAGTCGATCGACCGTGACCAGAATCATGCGTTATGTGGAACGAGCATCCGCCGTGTAGTAGGCCCGTCTTGAACCGGGCTATGATCTCGGGCGCAATGAACCGGTTGCCCTACCAATGCCGGCACCGAAATTTGATTTTATTGAGTTTTTGGTGAGAGCGATGGGATTCGAACCCATGACCTACTGATTAAAAGTCAGTTGCTCTACCGGCTGAGCTACGCTCTCCCCGTCCGCGGGTGATTTGCACCCCGGCTGGAAGTGCGCGGAACATATGCAGACGCCCTATTGCGGTCAACCCATAAAATCATCGTTACAGCGATGCAAAATGCTTTTCCGCATGTCGAAGTAGTGAACCCCGCCTGTCTCGACGACCGAATCGGGAAGATCGGCGAAAGAGACCCCGAGTCTTTCGTTGCAAAAACAAGGATTGGTCGTTTTGATGACAAGACGCCGCGCAAGTCCTCAATATTAAGACTAGCTTATGGATTATTCTTGCCTTTTTGGGAGATTGCCGCACATTTTTTGAGTGCCAACTACGCCTTTCTTATTCAAATGAATGACTCGGCGATCGTGAGTTTGGAATGTTACCACGGTTTTGATACGATGATTTGAACGAATACGGCATTCTCGAAACTTTTCGCTGCATTCTTAGGACATCTGTTCGGTATCACGTTGGGTTCGGCACTGGGGTTGAGGGGGCGCCATGAAGCAGAAATCCGAGCTTTATAAATGGTGCAAGGCACAGGAACAATTTCTGCGTTTCCATTTGCGATGTCTGAAACAAGGCCGTATCCGCGTGCACGCCGTCGAAAACAATCGGTTCATCGATACGACCGATGAAATTACCGAGGATCTGAGAAAACAGCTCGCCGATCTTAGAGCTTGCCTTGGTGCACCGGAACAACCGTAACATTTTCCGTCAATAGTCACGATTGCAACGAGCAACCCTGATCGCGAGCTACGCGCAATTGTTTGGGGCGCGAATCGCTTTTGGTGTAGTATCGTTGATTGTTAACAACCCGCCGATTCCTCAGGAGGTTCTTTATGGAAGACGCAAACGTTGGTTGGATCGCAGCAATCATCATTGGCGGCGTTGCCGGCTGGCTCGCTGAGAAGCTCATGGAAAGCAACATGGGCCTGATCATGAACATCATCCTCGGCATTGTCGGGGCAATTGTTGCTAGCTGGCTCCTGAGGGTTCTGGGTGTCGCATTGCCTTTCAATGCATGGGTGAATTACCTCATCACCGGCTTTGTCGGTGCTTGTATCCTTATTTTCGTCGGCCGACTGATCAGACGATAGACGCGCGCCACGCGGGCAAAAGCCTATCGGGAGAGGGAATTGTCAAAGGGAAGACGGAACACTCGCCTTCCCTTTTATTGCATTTGTGTGACATCGCGGCCGTTACAACCCTTTTCAACCTGGCCTACAGCCCTAGCTTCCTTGGTAGAACGGAAAGAGGAGGTTTGAAGCATGACGGAAAGCGCCAATCAGACGCCGGGCCGGAAGGTGATCCGCGGTCGCCCCTACAGCATCGCCGAATTTGCGCGGAAATATCGCCTCGACGACGAGGAGGCCAAGCGGCTGTACGACAAGTTCGGCCCATCTTCGACGGAACTGGATTTGCTGATGGCTGCAAAACGGAAACCGCCGAGCTTTTCCTCCGCAATCGGCTATTGATCGAATAGCTAAACAATCTGAGCCGGGCTCTCGCCCGGCCTTTGTCTGTCCGCCTGCACCAAGATCAAAGCTCCGGCAGTTTCGGACGGTTTACCAGTGCCGTTGCGATGACGGCAACGACCTTGCTGCGGGTTTCGTCCGACAGCGGTAGCGCCGCCTTAGCAAGGTGTTCTGCACCAGGAAGATCGAGACACCGGGGTTGAGCAGCAGGCGGAACCTGCGGCAGATGGCGCCGTTGGTCGACACGGTTGGCCCGCACCAAATCGCCATGTGAGGCTCCCGATCTGATATATCACAGCAACTTGCCATCTCGGAAACGACGTGCCAGTATGTGATATATCAGAACCGATCGGAATCAGACGGGAATGCAGAATTCGCAAAGCCACCTCGCCTATCTCGCCCTCGAGCATCGGATCGTTACGCTGGCGCTGAAACCCGGCGCGCTGGTAACGGAGAAGCAGTTGATCGAGTTGGCGGGTCATGGGCGCACGCCGGTGCGCGAGGCGATCCAGAAGCTGGCGTGGCAAGGGCTGATCCATGTGCGGCCCCGTGTCGGATTACAGATCGCGGAAATTCGGCCCGATGACCATATGCATGTCATGCAGGTCAGGCGCGAGCTCGAGCCGATCGCGGCATCGCTGGTCGCCAGCCACGCCACTCAGGAACAGCGGGAACAACTGCTCGACTGCGCCAGGCTGATGACCGATTGCGCCGTCACAGGCGATCTTTCCGGCTTCTTCGCCGCCGACAAGACATTCGATGAAATTCTCGAGGATGCCTGCCCAAACGGCTTCATCACGGCCGCACTCGGACCGGTGCAGACCCATTCGCGCAGGCTCTGGTATTCGACCGCGACGCCTGACGGCATGGACCGGTCGATCGCACTGCACGTCCGTGTCATCAAGGCCATCCATCAGGGCAATGCCGAAGACGCCAGCAATGCAATGGCGACGCTGATCGATTATCTCAGCGACAAATAAAAAAGGCAGCCTCGTTACCGAGGCCGCCCTTCCCTATTCCAATAGTTAGAAATTCTTAGAGCGGTTCAGCTTTTCACAAAAACGCTGAACCGCTCTATCTTTTTTTCCTGGCATTGCTTTAGCCGACGAAAGCGCGTTCGATTACGAACTCGGCAGGCTTGCTATTGGCGCCTTCATTGAGTCCTGCCTTCTCAAGCAGGTCCTTGGTGTCCTTCAACATGGCCGAGGAGCCGCAGATCATGCCGCGGTCGATAGCGGGATCCAGCGGGGGAACGCCCAGATCGGCGAAGAGTTTGCCGTTTTCGATGAGATCGGTGATCCGTCCTTTGAAAGGAAACTCTTCGCGAGTGACGGTCGCGTAGTGACGCAGCTTGTCGCCAACGACTTCGCTCAGGATTTCATCGTTGCGGATTTCCTCGACGAGATCGAAACCGTATTTCAGCTCCGCTACATCGCGGGTCGTATGCGTGAGGATCACTTCCTCGAACTTTTCATAGGTCTCGGGATCGCGGATCAGGCTGGCGAAAGGCGCGATGCCGGTGCCGGTCGAGAACATATAAAGCCGCCTGCCTGGTGTCAGTGCGTCAAGCACGAGCGTACCCGTCGGCTTCTTGCGCATCAGAACTTCGTCACCCGGCTTGATGTTCTGCAGATGCGAGGTCAGCGGACCATCCGGCACCTTGATCGAGAAGAATTCCAGCTCGTCCGCCCAGGCGGGGCTCGCGATCGAATAGGCGCGGTAAAGCGGCTTGCCATCGACCATGAGACCGATCATCGCAAATTCGCCCGAGCGGAAACGGAAGCCCTGCGGCCGGGTCATCGTGAAACGAAAGAGCCGGTCGGTGTAGTGCGTCACGCTCAGCACCTTCTCGGCGAAAACGCCGGCGGGTACTGCGGAAACAAATTCTTCGGTCTTGGCGGGGGCGTTCATTCGGTATCGGATCCCGTATTCGTCGTACACGTCATTCTTGGCAAGCTGCATCTCGCGAGGCTGATATTATAGTATAGCCCGGATTTAAAGGCATTCTATTCCATCCGGCGACGCTGGCATAAAATATGCGTGTTCCTGTCAAGATTCACGTAATCATGCGAGCTACATATATAGATCACCAGAATACGGCAATCCGATGTATCTCGCATTGCCGCAACTCTCGGAGCAAAAGCCGAATCAGGCCGTTTTGGTCGCCTGACGGCGCCAACTATAAGCCTGGCCACCCTCGGCATGCCGGGCAGTCGGCTGATAGTGATGCGGGATACCCGGCAAGCGGTGTTCTGAAAGCCGCTTCAGCGCCGTCTCGTTGGTGACCGCGAAGCTGTCGATGCCGACGCGCAGCATCAATGGAATCTGGTCGATCAGCACATCGCCGACCGCACGCAGTTCGTTGGTATAACCGAGGCGTTGGCGCAGCAGCGACGCATGGCTGAAGGCGCGGCCGTCGTTGAAAGCCGGGAACGCCACCGCCACGATCTCCAGGCGATAGAGGTAGGGCTCCAGCCGGGTCACATCATCGGCCGGCTTGATCACCACGCCGAGGCCGACATCGTTGCTTTCCTCAGCCTTGGCGATCAGCGCGTCGAGGCCGAGCAACGGCTTCTGCTCTTCGGTCGCCTTGACCTCATCGGTTTCGATAATCCAGGGATCGTTTGCGACAAAACCGGTTTCCCGCCAAATCTTCGTCATGGTCATCTCCTTACGCCGCTTCGGCTGCAGCCGAGGACGAGCCGTAAAGCGCATCCTTGAAAGGCTGCGGTCCGACACGCCGATAGGCGTCGAGAAAGATTTCGGAGGAATCGAGGCGCAGGCCGAGATAGGTGTCGACAATCGTCTCGATCGCGTCGGTCACCTTGTCCGGCTCGAAGCCGCGGCCGATGATCTCACCGATCGACGTATGTTCATCGCCGGAGCCGCCAAGCGTGATCTGATAGAGCTCCGCGCCCTTCTTTTCGACACCCAGTAGGCCGATATGGCCGACATGGTGGTGGCCGCAGGCATTGATGCAGCCCGAAATCTTGATCTTCAGCTCACCGATCTCAGCCTGGCGCTCGGCCGAACCGAAGCGCCTGGAGATTTCCTGCGCAACCGGGATCGAACGGGCGTTGGCGAGAGCGCAATAGTCAAGCCCCGGACAGGCGATAATGTCGGTGATCAAGCCGGCGTTGGCAGTCTCCAGACCGGCGGCGACCAGGCCGCGATAGACGGCTTCGAGATCGGCGAGCGCCACATGCGGCAGGATCAGGTTCTGCTCGTGGCTGACGCGGATTTCGTCGAAAGCGTATTCTTCGGCGATATCGGCGACCACGTCCATCTGCGCATCCGAAGCATCGCCCGGAATACCGCCTATCGGCTTCAGCGAGATCGTCACCATGCCGTAATCAGGATTCTTGTGCGGCTGCACGTTCTGCTGCACCCAACGGGCAAAATCCGGATCGGCCTTCTTCCAGCGAGCGAGGTTTTCCCAGCCTTCGGCGCGCTCGGGCAGAGCCGGCGGTGCGAAATAGGTAGCGATCGCCTGAACGTCGGCTTCCGGTAGCTTCAGCTCTGTATCCCTGAGCTTCGCAAACTCGACCTCGACCTGGCGAGCCAATTCCTCGGCGCCGGTTTCGTGCACGAGGATCTTGATGCGGGCCTTGTACTTGTTATCGCGGCGGCCATGCAGATTGTACACGCGCATGACGGCGGTCGTGTAGGACAACAGGTCTTCTTCCGGCAGGAAGTCGCGGATCAGCTTGGCGACCATAGGCGTGCGGCCCTGCCCGCCGCCAACATAGACGGCAAAGCCGATCTCGCCCTTGTCGTTCTTCTTCAGATGCAGGCCGATATCATGCACCTGGATCGCGGCACGGTCGCGCTCGGCACCGGTGACAGCGATCTTGAACTTGCGCGGCAGGAACGAGAATTCCGGGTGGACAGACGACCATTGCCGCAGGATTTCCGCATAGGGACGCGGATCTGCGACTTCGTCGGCGGCGGCACCGGCAAAATGGTCCGCCGTGACGTTACGAATGCAATTGCCTGAAGTCTGGATGGCATGCATCTCGACAGAGGCGAGCTCGGCAAGCACGTCCGGCATGTCGGACAGCTTCGGCCAATTGAACTGCAGGTTCTGGCGGGTGGTGAAATGGCCGTAACCGCGGTCATAAGTGCGCGCGATATGCGCCAGCATGCGCATCTGGCGTGAGCTCAGCGTGCCATAAGGAATGGCGATGCGCAGCATGTAGGCATGGAGCTGCAGATAGACGCCGTTCATCAGACGCAGCGGCTTGAACGCATCTTCCGAGAGTTCACCCGAAAGGCGCCGCTGCACCTGATCGCGGAACTGCGCAACACGTTCCGCCACAAAGGCGTGATCAAATTCGTCGTAGCGATACATGATTTCCTCAGACTGCAATGAATTCCGGATCGGCCGCGGCGTAGCCCGGCGCGTATTCCATTGTGGGACCCTCGGCACGGATGCGCTCGCGCAGGCGCAGCGGCCAAAGCTTGCCGCCGGTTTCCTGAACCTCGATCAGGTTGACGTCAACAACCTTGTTGTCGGCGTAAGCTTGCTTGCCGATCGCCTCGAGCGCGGCCTCGGCTTCGGCATGACGGGCGACCAGCGCTTCTTGTAGAGAGGTCACCCATTCGCCATTCGCATTCAACCAAACGGCGACACCATCGGTCAGCCGGTTTGCGGTCAGAACCTTGTCGACCATGGATCAGCTCCTTGCAAATTCTTGAGCGGCGGTCTCCTGTCGGACCAGCGGCTCGGACTGTTCGAAATTGGCGCCAGCGACAGCATCGCCGATAATGACCATAACCGGACCGCGCAGCTCATCGCGATGCTCCAAGCCAGGCAGATCTTTCAATGTACCGTGCATCAGGCGGCGATCGCGGCGGCTTGCGTTCTCAATGACGGCAACGGTCGTTTCGGCTGGGAGCCCAGCACTCATCAGGCGGCCGGCAACGGAGGCTGCGACCGTGCGGCCCATATAGACCGCAATGGTCGCGCCGGATACCGCGAGGCTCGCCCAGTCCGGCAGGACATCGCCGGTTAGGTCGTGGCCGGTGGTGAAGACCAGCGATGAAGCGACGCCGCGCAGCGTCAGCGGCAACTCGAAATCGGCGGCAGCGGCAAAAGCCGAGGTGATGCCCGGAACGATCTCATAGGTAACGCCAGCGGCACGTAACGCAGCCATT
Source organism: Rhizobium sp. BK313 (assembly GCF_014193655.1). Lineage (GTDB taxonomy): Bacteria > Pseudomonadota > Alphaproteobacteria > Rhizobiales > Rhizobiaceae > Rhizobium. Next base: position 1,561,382 of record NZ_JACHZQ010000001.1, read on the forward strand.
TCCTCGCCTGCCCGGCCGTAGACCAGGGGATCGCCAGACTTCAGCCGCACGACGCGCTTGCCGTCGCGGCCAAGCTGCACCAGCAGATCGTTGATCTCTTCCTGCGATTTGGTGTGGCAGCCCTTGCGCTTGCCGACAGAAAGACGCTCGGCATCGCGGCGACCCATATCGACAATCGCCTGCGGCACGAGCGCATCATAGACGATGACATCGGCTTCCATCATCACGCGCTGAGCGCGCAACGTCAGAAGGTCTTCCGCGCCGGGACCGGCGCCGACCAGCCACACATGACCTTCGACTTTATGCATCGCGTGCAGCAAACTGTCGGCGGCACGTTCGGCCTGCGGCAAATGGCCAGCACTAACAGCGTCGGCGACAGGACCGGAAAAGAAGCGACGCCAGAAGACGCGGCGGGCAACGCCACGCGGGACGAGGCGATCGACGGACTTGCGATAGTTCGTCGCCAGCTCCGCGAGCTTTCCGAGCGAAGGCGACAGCAACTGGTCGATCTGCGCTCGGATCATCTGCGCCAGCACCGGGCCAGCGCCTTCAGTGCCGATGGCGACGGCGACGGGAGCACGGTTCACGAGCGCCGGCGTATAGAAATCGCAATAGTCCGGTTGATCGACAGCGTTCGCCGGAATTCTTTCGGCGCGGGCAGCGTCGACAATCGCACGGTCAGCGTCGGCATCGCCGGTCGCGGCGAATACCAGAACGGCGCCCTTGACCTGATCAGGCGAAAAGGCTGCACGCACGGTTTCAATACGGTTGGTGATCAGGAAGGAATGATAATCGGCTTCCGGCGTTTGCGCGTAGGCGACAATCTTCGCCTGCGTGTTCAGCAGCAAGCGCGTCTTCGCGAAAGCTTCATCACCATTGCCGAAGACGGCCGTCACCCTTCCTTCCACGCGAAAGAAGGCGGGAAACACCGAAAGCTGGTCAGTCTTGGGAGGCATTATCATTCCACTTCGAGATTGCCCGAATATCACCCCTGCGGCCAAGAGATTGAAGAAACAGAAATTCTAATGCTCCGCCTTGTCCGTATTCTTTTGCTCGACATCCCCCCGATTTGAGCAAAACTCACCAGACAGTCAGAATAGGATAAATAGAGGAAATCCATAGACTTTTAGAACTTCTCGCTATCTGAGATATTCCTATTGCCTGTGGCAAATGGAGTCCATACGTCATTTGCGCATTCCGCCGTGTCGGCAATGCCGTTAAGGTAGGAGAAAACGTTCCGGAGTATGCTGCTTGTCCGCCAACACCATCGCCGCCCGCCTCCTCGAGGTCATGGAAGATGACGTCCTGCCACGGACGCAAAGGGGCGTTGCCGCTGGAAACAAGGTATTCGGCGCAGCGATCCTGCGCAAATCGGACCTATCGCTGGTCATTGCCGAAACAAACAACGAGCTTGAAAATCCGCTCTGGCATGGCGAAGTGCATGCGCTAAAGCGTTTTTATGAACTCGGCGAAAAGCCGGCGACCAAGGATCTGATTTTCCTCTCCACCCACGAGCCCTGCACCATGTGCATGTCGGCCATCACCTGGGCTGGTTTCGACAATTACTACTATTTCTTCAGTCATGAGGATTCCCGCGACGCTTTCGCAATCCCCCATGACCTGAAGATCCTGAAAGAGGTGTTTGGATTGGAACCGGGCGGCTATCGCCGGCAGAACGCCTTCTGGAACAGTTTTGCGGTCGCCGATCTCATCGAAACCGAGGCGGACCCGCTGAAGACAGCACTCAGGGAACAGACGACGCGCATCAAGGCCGCCTATGCCGCGCTCTCCGACAGCTACCAGGCGTCCAAGAGCGAAAACGACATTCCGCTGAACTGACCAAGACAAGATTTATAGAGGCCCCGATGGAAGCATCGCGAGACATATCCCGCCTGATCGAGATCATGGCGGCATTGCGCAATCCGGAGACCGGTTGCCCCTGGGACATCGTCCAGACCTTCGAGACCATCAAGCCCTATACGATAGAGGAGGCTTATGAGGTTTCAGATGCGATCGAACGCAGGGATATGGACGACCTTTGCGAGGAGCTTGGTGATCTCCTGCTGCAGGTCGTTTTCCACGCCCGCATGGCCGAGGAAGCGGGCGAATTCTCCTTTGGCGACGTGGTGGAAGCCATCACCCGCAAGATGATCCGCCGGCATCCGCATGTCTTCGCCATCTCCGGCGCCGACACGCCAGACGCGGTGAAGGTACAATGGGAAGAGATCAAGGCGGATGAGAAGCGCGAGCGCACCGAGCGCCGGGCACGGCGAGGCATCTCCGAGGATTTCAAAATCGGTTTTCTCGGTTCGGTACAGCGCACATTCCCCGCTTTGACCGAGGCGCTGAAATTGCAGGAACGCGCCGCCAAAGTCGGCTTCGACTGGTCGGCGCCCGAGCCGATCCTCGACAAGATCGAGGAGGAGATCGATGAATTGCGGGTAGCGCTTGCGAGCGGCGACAAAGCCAAGGTCAGTGACGAGCTAGGTGACCTGATCTTCGCTGTCGTCAACATCGGCCGGCATGTAAAGGCAGATCCCGAGCAGGCGTTGCGCGGCACAAACACGAAATTCCGCCGTCGTTTCAATCACATCGAAACGACGCTCGCTGCCGAGGGGGAAACCCTAAACGGCGCTTCCCTGGAGCGGATGGAAGATATCTGGCAGGCAGCAAAGGCGATCGAGCGTCAGCTTGCTGAATAGGACGCCTATTCCCAATCCTCGCGTTGTGGCTTCGGGCCGTTGCCCATGCGGCGCTCCAGCTCCACTGCTTCCGTCTCGGTCAATCGCACATCAAGCGTGACCGTGCCGTCCCCATTGTCTTCGCGACCATCGACGATGGCGTGATTGTAGAGCCAGGGGAGCAACGCCAGCTTGTCGACCGGCAGCGTGATCGTCGCCTCGGTCAGGACACCGGAAAGCCGGCGGCTGATTTCGTTCATCAGGCGATCAACGCCCTCGCCGCTTTTTGCCGATACCGCGATGACGTTTTGGGCGGTCGATGCCTTCTGGACGATGGCGTCATGCGCCTCCGGCTCCAGTCGGTCGATCTTGTTCCAGACTTCGAGGATGCGCTCCGCTCCTTCCGCCTCACCGATGCCCAGATCGCCAAGGATTCGCATGACATCAGCACTCTGCACCTGATTGTCGTCATCAGAGAGATCACGCACATGCAGGATCAGGTCAGCTTCCAAGACCTCTTCCAACGTGGCACGGAATGCGGCCACGAGATGGGTCGGCAGGTCGGAGATGAAGCCGACGGTATCGGACAAGATCACGGTGCGGCCATGCGGCAGCTTCATACGCCGCAGCGTCGGATCGAGCGTCGCAAACAGCATGTCCTCGGCCAAGACGCCGGCGCCGGTGATCCGGTTGAACAGCGTCGATTTACCGGCGTTGGTATAGCCCACCAGCGCTACGATCGGATGCGGCACCTTCCTGCGCTTTGCGCGATGAAGCTGGCGAGTGCGCACCACCTGCTCCAGCTCACGCTCGAGCCGGATAATCCGCTCCTGCAGCAAGCGCCGGTCGGCTTCGATCTGGGTTTCACCGGGGCCGCCCATGAAACCCGCACCGCCGCGCTGGCGCTCAAGGTGGGTCCAGCTTCGGACCAGCCGGCCCTTCTGGTAATTCAGATGCGCAAGTTCGACCTGCAGCGTGCCTTCCTTGGTGGAGGCGCGGCGGCCGAAGATTTCGAGGATGAGGCCCGTCCGGTCGATAACCTTGGCGTTCCATTCTTTCTCGAGATTTCGCTGCTGTACCGGCGTGAGCGGATGATCGACGATCACCAGGCCGGCATTGAATTCATCGAGCAGTGCACGGATTTCCTCGATCTTGCCGGTGCCGAGCAACGTCGCCGGACGCGGATCGTTGATCGGTACGATCGAGCCGTTGACGACATCGAGGTCGATCGCCAAAGCGAGACCCTTGGCTTCTTCGAGCCGACTCTCTGGGGAACGTGAAGTTATTATCGCACCATCCGCCTGCGCGGAACGCGCTGCGCGCGCCTGCTTCAGGACGGGTACAACAACAACAGCATGCGTGTCATCCCGATGCCTTATCGCTTCCGGGATGATGGAATCATTTTTCGTATCGCGTGTCGTGATAGCGGCAAATCCTAGTTAGGATGCGACTTCTTCGCTCTCGAACATCTGCATCGGCTGGCCGGGCATGATCGTCGAGATCGCATGCTTGTAGACGAGCTGTGAATGGCCGTCTCGGCGCAGCAGGACGCAGAAATTGTCGAAGGACGTAACGACGCCCGTAAGCTTTACGCCATTAATCAAAAAGATTGTGAGTGAAATCTTTTGCTTGCGAACTGTATTGAGAAATAGATCCTGCAAGTTCTGAGAACGTTCCGCCATCGCGCCGCTTCTTTCTTTTTTGCCGGCGTAAGCCGGTGAAATATCAAGATATACTGAGACCCCGGACAGGAGATACCCTCATTCTCTCCTCCCCAGCGAACGTTGGTATCAAATCGCAGTCTTTTCCGCAACGTCGAAAAAGGCTTCACGAATTTTCTGCGAAACGCTTCCCGGATAGCCGTTGGCGATCGACTCGCCATCGATGGCAACCACAGGAAAACAAATGCTTGTGGCTGCCGTGATGAATACTTCGCGCGCCGCCATCATCTCCTCGACGGAGAAGAAACGCTCGACAACGGTGACATCCAGTTTCGCGGCGACATCCATCAGCGTCGTGCGCGTGATGCCGCGCAGAATGCCGTGCTCGGCCGGACGCGTGACCAGGTTGCCGTCGGAATCGACAATCCAGACGTTCGTTGCCGCACCCTCCTTCACCATGCCGTTATGGTCGATATAGATCGCTTCCTGTGCGCCGGCTTCCTTGGCCTGCTGGCGAGCCAGTGCGTTCGACAGAAGTCCGACCGACTTGATGTCGACCCGATCCCAGCGATTGTCGCGCACGGTAATCGCCTTGATGCCACTGGCATTTTTCTTTGCGATCACAGACGCATCGGTGCTCTTGGCGGTGACGACGATCGAGGATGGCGTGCCCTCTGCCGGGAAGACATGATCGCGCCGGGCAACGCCGCGGGTCACCTGTAGATAGAACAGGCCGTTGCGGACATGATTGCGCCGCAGGGTCTCGCGAATCACATGAATCAGCGCAGCGCGGCTCATCGGCCAGGCAATGCGGAGTTCTCCGAGCGAGCGGTTGAGACGGTCGAGATGGCGAGTCAGATCAACGATCAAGCCGTGACGGACTTCGCAAACTTCGTAGACGCCGTCGGCAAATTGATAACCGCGATCCTCGACATGAACCATTGCGTCGCTGTGCTTGACGTAACGACCATTCACATAAGCTATTCTCGGCATGGCGGACCCTGATCAGAATTTCATAAGAATACGAGAGAGGTGCGTGGCAGACCGTAGCTGCCGAGCAAGTGACTTCAGACGCCGAGTGACTTCAGCTTGCGGTGCAGCGCCGAGCGCTCCATGCCGACGAACTCGGCAGTGCGCGAAATATTGCCGCCGAAGCGGTTGATCTGCGCGATGAGATAGTCGCGCTCGAACATTTCGCGGGCTTCGCGCAATGGCAATGTCATGATGTGATAGTCGTTCTTGGCGGAGACCTTCGGCAACATATCGCCCAAGTCGGTCGGCAGCATCTCCGCCGTGATCGGCGTATCCGGACCATCGGTGCGCGCCAGGATCATCAGGCGTTCGATATTGTTGCGAAGCTGGCGAATATTGCCCGGCCAATCATGCGCCTGCAGCACCGCCATGGCGTCGTCGCCGATCCGGCGCGAGCGGATGCCCGCCTGTTCGGAAATCTGCCGCATCAGTTGGTCGACGAGAAATGGAATATCCTCGCGCCGCTCGGCCAGCGCCGGCACGCGCACAGGCACTACGGCAAGGCGGTGGTAGAGATCTTCTCGGAACAGGCTTTCGGCGATCCGGCTTTCCAGATTGTAGGCCGTGGACGATATGATGCGCACATCGACTTTCACTCGCTTCGAGCCGCCGACGCGCTCGAACTGCTGATCGACCAGCACGCGCAGGATCTTGTTCTGCGTCTCGCGCGGCATCTCACCGACCTCATCGAGATAGAGGATGCCGCGATGCGCCTCCTCCAGCGCGCCGATCTTGCGCGGCTGACCTGGCGCGCCCTCGGTGCCGAACAGAGCGATTTCCATCCGTTCGGGCGTGATCGTCGCAGCATTCAACGCAACGAAAGGACCATTGGCGCGTGCCGACTTCTTGTGGATCATTCGGGCCACGAGCTCCTTGCCGGAACCAGACGGGCCGAAGATCATCACGCGGCTATTGGTCGGGGAAACTTTGTCGATGGTCTGGCGAAGCTGCGAGACCGCAACCGACGTGCCGATCAGCTCGACAGCATCGCCCGTACGGCGTTTCAGCTCCGAAACTTCGCGCTTCAGCTTGGAATTCTCCAGCGCGCGCTCGGCGATCAAGATTAGCCGGTCGGCCTTGAAAGGTTTCTCGATGAAATCGAAGGCGCCTCGCTTGATGGCAGAGACAGCGGTTTCGATATTGCCGTGACCGGAGATCATCACCACAGGCAGTTCCGGGTGGCGCGCCTTGATCTCATCCAGCAATGATAGACCGTCGAGCTTGCTGCCCTGCATCCAGATGTCGAGGAAGATTAACCGCGGCGCTCGATCGGAGATCGCTGCCAAAGCGCTGTCGCTATCAAATGCGGTTCGAGTTTCATGCCCCTCATCCGAAAGAATCCCCGAAACGATTTCGCGAATGTCTTCCTCGTCATCCACCACGAGAATATCAGATGCCATAAACGCTTTCCTTGTCACTTGCTGTCTGGGCGACGGCGGCCTGCTCACGGCGCGGCAAATGCACGCGGATCATGGCACCCCTGCCCTGGTCGAAATCGGCGGGAGCATCATGCAGCTCGAGCTGCCCGCCATGGTCTTCAATGATCTTCTTGACAATCGCGAGCCCAAGACCGGTGCCCTTCTCGCGCATCGTCATGTAAGGTTCGAGAATGCTGTGCCGGTTCTCGACCGGCAGGCCGCGTCCGTTGTCGATGACATCGACGGTAAAGCGGTCGCGTTCGGCATCGAGGAACGAGCGCACCAGAATTTTGGGCTCCTCACGGCTCTCGCCGCTTGGCACGGCCTCGATCGCCTCGACAGCATTCTTGATGAGATTGCCGAAGGCCTGGCCGAGCATGCGCGTGTCAAACATGCCTTCCAGCCGTTCGTCGCCGAGCTCGCGCTCGAACTTGACATGATTATTGCCCATTTCGCGCAGGAACACCGCGTCACGCAGGATATCGCGCAGGTCGCTTGGTTCCATTGTCGGCTTCGGCATGCGGGCGAAGGACGAGAATTCATCGACCATGCGGCCGATATCACCGACTTGGCGGATGATCGTGTCGGTGCATTGATCGAAGACGGGGCGATCGACTTCGGCGATATTCTTGCCGAAGCGGCGGCGGATGCGCTCGGCGGAAAGCTGGATGGGCGTCAGCGGGTTCTTGATCTCATGCGCAATGCGGCGAGCGACGTCGGCCCAGGCGGTCGAGCGCTGAGCGATGACCAGATCAGTGATATCGTCGAGCGTGATGACGTAGGATTCGTTCGAGTCGCGCGATTCTTCACGCGTCACCTGAACGCTCAGCGTGCGCACCGTTCCACCACGCACCAGACTGATCTGCTTGCGGAAATCGCTCCGATGCCGCGTCGTGGCTTCGGTAACGACCTGATCGACCTCGGGCGCGATCTCAGCCAGGTTCATGCCGACAAGCTCGTCGCTCTTCAGGGACAGCAGCTCTTCGGCAGATGTGTTGGCGATGGTTATCCGTCGGTCGTGTTCGACCCCGATCACGGCTGCGGTCACACCGGACAGCACCGCCTCGATGAACCGGCGGCGATCATCAACCTCGTCCTTGGCTTCGAGAATCTCGTCGCGCTGTGTGCGTATCTCCGAGATCATCTTGTTGAAGGTGCGTGACAGGCTGCCAACGTCACCATCAGCCGCGCGCACCGGCACCAGCACATTCATGTTGCCGGACGCGACATTGTCAGCGGCGCTGATCAAAAGCCGGATCGGCCGAACGATGCGATCGGCAACCGCTATCGCGGTCCAGATTGCTGCCAGAAGCACGATCAGCGCAAAACCGATGTAAAGCACGGCAAAGGCAATCTGCAGGGACATGCGCCCCTCTTCCATCGCCTTGTATTCAGCTGTGTTGTCCTCGACCATGCGCATGGCGTTCATGACGCGCGGATCGACGGCCCGCACCGTATAGAGGAAGGCGCCCGGAATCTCGTCGAGTTTGATGACCGCGCCCACAAGATTGGTCACACCCGGCGGTATGAGCGTCGGCTGACCGTCGGCTGACGCGTCGAGCGCGTCCTTCGGTATTGCCGGCAGCGGGCGCTCGGTCTTGATGTCTGCCTGAACAATCGCGGTGCCGTCACGACGCACCAGGAAAGCGCCAAGCAAACCGCGGCCCTTGGCCTGCCGGGTCATCAGATCGGCGAACCCGGTGCGGTCGAGACTGTAAAGCGTGCGGTTGCGCTCCAGGTCGTTCGCCATGGAAACGGTCTGGCCCTGCAGATAGCTGGCGTTTTCCATCAGATAGGCTTGTGCGACATTCTGCGAGGAGCTGATGATCTGCTGCGTGCGCAGCGCAAACCAACGATCAAGGCCGACATTCAGCGTCAAACTGGCGACGATGGCCACGAGGATCGCGGGCGTTATCGCGACGATGGAAAAGAGGACGACGATGCGGATATGCAGGCGCGCCGCAGCGCGGCCACGGCTCCGCGCTTTCACAAGGCGCGCAACTTCACGCGCAATAAGGGCAATCAGCCCCAGAACGAACAGGCCGTTGATCACGACCGAGGTGAAGACGACGGAGGATGTGGGGGCAATCGGCGTCAGCCCCAGAAGCACCAGAAGCGTTGCAATCGCGCACAACAGCGCGCCGCCGGCCAAGATCAGGCCAGGAAGGGCGAAGGATGCACGACGGTCCGTCACCTTGACGACCGCCTCGTCGCTCGCTGCCGGCGACACCGCGTCCTGCTTCATTCCCACTATCTCCGGGCGCAGGCGACGGTCTGCGCCCTGGCCAAATTGCATCAGCACTGTTTTGGCGGCGGCACGAGTGACAGGCAAGGGCTGGAACCTTCATGCGGTTTCGCACCAGTTCGAAACCTCTGTTTCAAATCATTTAAGCAATGAGTTGAAACTTTTGAACAATTTCCCCTTGCGCAGTAACATACTCGACGAATCGCTACCGCAAAAACCGTGAACCGGCTGCGTGACCTTTAAGCAACGCATTGTGGCGAAAATGCAACGCATCTGATCACATTGTCAAGCCGTGCGGGAGCTTCGATAGACGGAAACACCCAGTTCTCTGATCTTTTTACGCAATGTATTGCGGTTGAGGCCAAGCAGATCGGCGGCTTTGATCTGATTGCCGCGGGTCGCGGTCAGCGCGGCAAGGATCAGCGGATATTCCATTTCGGTGAGAACGCGATCATAGAGGCCCGGCGGCGGCAGATTGTCGCCGAAACCAGCGAAATAGGTGCGCATGTTCTCCTCGACCGCCTGAGCGATGGTCATGCTGCCGGTGCGGACCGGGCCTTTTTCAATCGGACTGTCGGGCACATCCGCGCGCAGCTCCGAATCGATGATCTCGCGGGTGATGACGTCCTGCGGATAGAGCGCCATCAGACGGCGGATGAGGTTTTCCAGCTCGCGCACGTTGCCCGGCCAAGGATAGGCCTTCATCAGTTCCAGCGCTTCCTGGTCGAACCGCTTCGAACCGAGCCCTTCCTTTTCCGCCTGCTGCACGAAATGGCGGACGAGATCAGGAATATCCTCGGCGCGGTCACGCAAAGGCGGCAGGCGCAGCGGCACGACGTTGAGGCGATAATAGAGATCCTCGCGGAAGAGGCCCTGGTTGATCGCCTGCTTCAGATCCTTGTTGGTGGCAGCAACGATACGGACGTCGGTGCGGATCGGCGTGCGGCCGCCGACGGTCGTATATTCGCCCTGTTGCAGGACGCGCAGAAGACGCGTCTGGGCATCCATCGGCATGTCGCCGATTTCGTCGAGAAAAAGCGTGCCCCCCTCGGCCTGCTCGAAACGGCCGGTCGAACGCGTCTGCGCACCGGTGAAAGCGCCCTTCTCGTGGCCGAACAATTCGGACTCGATCAGGTCGCGCGGAATGGCGGCCATATTTATGGCAACGAAAGGACCATTGCGGCGCTTGCCGTAGTCATGCAGCGCGCGGGCCACCAGTTCCTTGCCGGTGCCGGACTCGCCGGTGATCATCAACGTCAGGTCGGTCTGCATCAGGCGCGCCAGGACGCGGTAGATTTCCTGCATGGCGGCAGAGCGGCCGACCAGCGGCATGCCATCCTGCATGTCGTCATCAAGCTTGGCAGGCTTGCGCTTCGGCTCGGACAAGGCGCGACCGATGATGGCGATCAGTTCCGTCAGGTCGAATGGCTTCGGCAGATAGTCATAGGCACCCTTTTCCGAGGCCTTGATTGCCGTCATGAAAGTATTCTGCGCACTCATGACCAGAACCGGCAGCTCCGGTCTTGCTTTCTTGATGCGAGGCAGCAGGTCGAAGGCGTTTTCGTCAGGCATGACGACGTCGGTTACAACGAGGTCGCCTTCGCCGGCGGAAACCCAACGCCAGAGCGTGGCGGCGTTGGATGTGATGCGCACATCGTAACCCGCGCGGCTCAAAGCCTGATTGAGCACGGTACGGATAGCCGCATCGTCGTCGGCGACAAGGATCGTAGCTGTCATCGAGTAGTCCCTGTAGAGTTCGGAAGAGGAGCGTCTTCAAGTGTGATGCCTTTGGAGGCCGGCATCAGAACGCGGAAAGTGGTGCGATGGTTCTGGCTGTCGCATTCGACGATGCCGCCATGGTCACCGATGATCTTGGCGACCAACGCCAGGCCGAGGCCGGTGCCGTTCGTCTTCGTGGTGATGAACGGATCGAAGAGATGCGGCACGAGGTCGGCGGGCACACCCGGACCGTTATCGATCACGCAGAATTCCAGTGGCAAGGAGATCTTCTCGCGCGTGCCGGCGACTGAAAGACGGATACCTGGGCGATAGGCCGTCGTCAGCATGATCTCGCCCTCCGGCCGGTCGCCAATCGCTTCGGCAGCGTTCTTCACCAAATTGAGGAAGACCTGCACGAGCTGGTCTCTGTTGGCGTAGACCGCTGGCAACGACGGGTCATAATTCTCGGTGACCTTGATATTGCGGGCAAAACCAGCCTTGGCGACCGCCTTCACATGATCGAGGACGGAATGGATGTTGACTGGCACGCGGTCGATTGGACGCTCGTCGGAAAAGACCTCCATGCGATCGACCAGCGAGACGATACGATCGGTCTCGTCGCAGATGAGGCGCGTCAGCCCGCGATCGTCATCCTCAACCGATTGTTCAAGCAATTGGGCCGCACCGCGGATACCGGAGAGCGGATTCTTGATCTCATGCGCCAGCATTGACGCAAGGCCGGTTACCGAGCGGGCGGCGGCACGATGCGTCAATTGCCGGTCGATCTTGTCGGCCATGGACCGTTCCTGGAAGACGATCACCACGGAGCCGGGCTCGCTCGAAACAGGAGCGACGTAGATATCCACCAACTTGTCCTGGCCGAGACGCGGCGAACTGAGATCGACGCGGTATTCGTTGACCGGGGCGCGGCGTTCGCGCACCTGGTCGATCAGCGCCAGCAATGGGCTGCCGAAGGGAATGAAGGTGGAAATCTCATAGCGCGACAGATGCGAGGCGCTGGCGCCGAAGAAGGCCTCGGCCTCCCAATTGGCGAAGGCGATCAGCCCGGCCTCGTTGACCATGACGACCGGATTTTGGATCGCGTTGAGAACCGCCATGGCCACGGCGCCACCCGTATGCTCCGCACCCCCGGAATTGGATTTCGAGCTCATGCGGCCTCCTGGAGGCTTCGAGCGAGATCGGACCCGGTCTGCAGCGCCGCATGGAATAACGCGGCCACCTCGCGGCTATCTTTCGAAGTCATGATTCCTGCCTTTTCAGCGCCGGCGATGGTGGGAGCGTAACGGTCCAGATACCAGCCGAGATGTTTGCGGGCGTGGCGAATGCCAACGGCTTCGCCGTAGAACGCCAGCATCATCCGATAATGCTCCAGGGCGATATTGGCGATCTCGCTGCGGTCCGGTTCGCGGTGGCCGGCGAGCACACCGGCATGCCACGGCCGCCCCTGACAGCCGCGACCGACCATGATGGCATCGGCGCCGGAGCAGCGGAGTATCTCCTGTGCGTCCTCCTGCGTGTCGACATCGCCATTGGCGACCAGCGGAATGGAGACGGCATCACGCACGGCGCGGATAGCATTCCAGTCCGCCCTGCCCTCGTAGAACTGCATGCGTGTACGGCCGTGGATGGTCACAAGCTGGATCCCGGCTTCCTCGGCTCGGCGGGCGATGTGCGGCGCGTTGATGGAATTTTCGTCCCAGCCCAGCCGCATCTTCAGCGTCACGGGAATGTCGACCGCCTTAACCGTCGCCTCGATCAGCCTCAATGCATGATCCGGATCGCGCATCAGCGCAGAACCGGAATAGCCGCCGATGACTTTCTTGGCCGGGCAGCCCATGTTGATGTCGATGATGTCGGCGCCATTATCGGCGGCAATCTTCGCCGCCTCGGCCATCCAATGCGCCTCGCGGCCCGCCAGTTGCACCATATGCGGCTTTAGCCCAGCACTTCTCAGCCGCGCCCAGGATTCCGCCGTGTCCTGCACCAATTCGCGGCTGGCGACCATTTCGGTCACAACCAGGCCAGCACCATAGCGCAGGGCAAGCTGCCGGAAAGGCAAATCGGTCACGCCCGACATCGGCGCGAGGATCACGCGATTGCGGACGGGCACGGGGCCGATGGAAAATGGGGCTGCAAGCTCAGACGGAAGCAAATGATTATCTTTCAGGCACACCATATATCTGCACTATTTTTAGACAGTCTTGTGAAGCTTGCCAAGAGGTTTCGGAGAATGCCGATATTTTTTGGGCAAATGCTGGAAAATGCCCATTCGAGGCGATAGACCCTGCTGGAGCGAGATCCCGCTTGGGCGACCTGCTTAGCATGATCCTGTCCAAAAACCGCTTCACACTTTTGGGGGTCATACTGGAGCGAAAGCCTTTCATCCCTGGGGGTTTATGACGCAAATGCACTCAATGCAACTGATGTCGATCGGAATCGTGATCGTCGCGGCCGGGCGTGGCGAGCGGGCAGGATCGCCCGAGGAAGGCCCGAAGCAGTATCGCCCGATCGGCGGCCGATCGGTTATTGCGCATACGCTTGAAAAATTCGTGACATGGCCGCAGGCGGCAAAGATCGTGATCGTAATCCATCGCGACGACGAAACGCTGCTCCAGTCCGCGCTAGAACAGGTTGCCGATTCGTCCGGGACAGAAATTGCCTTTGGCGGCGCTTCCCGTCAGCAATCAGTGCTTGCTGGGCTACGGCAACTGGAAAATGCCGGCGTCACGCATGTCATGATCCACGATGCCGTGCGCCCCTTCTTCGAACATGATCTGCTCGATCGCGTCGCCGCGGCGCTGGCATCCGGCGCACCTGCCGTGCTGCCCGCCATGCCGGTGACGGATACGCTGAAACGGGCAGGCGCCGATGCGTCGGTGACGGAAACGGTGCCCCGCACAGGGCTCTACGCCGCGCAGACGCCGCAGTCCTTCCGCTTTGCCGATATTCTGGCGGCGCATGAAAAGGCCGCTGCCGAGAACAAGACGGATTTCACCGACGATGCCGCGATCGCCGAATGGAGCGGCCTGCCGGTGACGCTCGTTGCCGGCAGTTCGGACAATGTCAAATTGACGGTCAAAAGGGATATCGCAATGGCCGATGAAAAGCTTTCCGCCGGCCTGCTGCCGGATGTGCGCACAGGCAACGGCTATGATGTCCACCAGCTCGAGCCGGGCGACGGCGTGACGCTCTGCGGCGTCTTCATTCCCCACGACCAGAAGTTGAAGGGCCATTCCGACGCCGATGTCGCTTTGCATGCGCTGACCGACGCCTTGCTCGCGACCTGCGGCGCCGGCGATATAGGCGACCACTTTCCACCCTCCGATCCGCAATGGAAGGGCGCGCCCTCCCGCATCTTCATCGAACATGCGGCAAAGATCGTCCGCGACCATGGTGGCACGATCATGAATGCCGATGTCTCGCTGATCGCCGAAGCTCCAAAGGTCGGGCCGCACCGCGAGGCGATGCGCGCCAAACTCTCGGAGTTTTTGAGGATCGACCTGGAACGTTGCTCGGTGAAGGCGACCACAAACGAAAAGATCGGCTTCGTCGGCCGCCGCGAGGGCATTGCGGCCATCGCCACGGCAACGGTCGTTTATCGCGGAGGCAAGGCATGACACATTTTCCAGACGACATTCTCGCACTCGCCCATGGCATCATCACCGATTTTGCGGCAAAGGGCTGGATGGTCGCCACGGCGGAATCCTGCACCGGCGGGCTGATCGCGGGCGCGTTGACGGAAATTCCCGGCTCGTCGGCGGTCGTCGATCGCGGCTTTGTGACCTATACGAATACGGCGAAGATGGACATGCTTGGCGTTCAAGAGCAGACGCTCGTTCGGTTCGGTGCCGTTTCCAAGGAGACGGCCCTGCAGATGGTCCATGGCGCTCTCTTCCGCTCGCGCGCCGATCTTGCCGTTGCAGTGACCGGTGTCGCCGGGCCGAGCGGCGGATCGGCGGACAAGCCGGTCGGCCTCGTTCATCTCGCCGCCAAGGCGCGCACGGGCGGCCTTATCCATCGTGAAATGCGTTATGGCGACATCGGCCGCGACAAGGTTCGCCTCGCCACCGTGCGAACGGCGCTGGAGATGCTCGTTGTCTTGAGTCAGGCGTAGATCTTGCCGGCGCGCGTCTCGAACGCGTCCGTGAACATGCGGAAGGCGCGATCGAACATCGAGCCCATCAACGCGCCGAGAATGCGGCTCTTGAACTCGTAGTCGATAAAAAAATCGATGCTACAGCCGCCATTTTCCGATGGTGCGAAACGCCAGCGATTATCGAGATATTTGAACGGGCCATCGATGTATTTCACATCAATGGCGCGCTCCGCCTTGTTGAGCAGTACCTGCGTGGTAAAAGTCTCGCGGATCGCCTTGTAGCCAACGGTCATGTCGGCGACCAACAATATCTTGCCGTCACGCTCCTTGCGGTTGCGAACAACCAGCGCCTCGCAAAGCGGCAGGAATTCCGGATAGCGCTCGACATCGGCAACGAGGTCGAACATCTGGTCAGGCGAGTGCGGGACAGGGCGGTGCGTTTCAAACTGAGGCATGAGCGGCAATTAAGCAGGACGGCCAAGAAGATCAAGAAGCTGGCGCATTTCGCCGCGGGATTTTAGCTGTAGAACAGGCACATCCGGGCCATGCTGGGCAAGGCCTGCCAGGACTTTAGGCGCAAATTTGCGTTCCCAATCCCAGATGTAGCGCAGGAATTCCCAATCGATGCGCTCGGGACAACCTGGCGCCATGTCGGGGCGCGACCGGCCCAGCCATCGCAGTGCTCTCGATAAAGCGCCCCACATGCACAGCCAGCGCGGCATGCGCACCCAAAGAATAAACTCCGTGCGGGGCAATCGCAGATCAAAACTCGATGGTGCTGTTCCATCGATCAGCCAACGCTCTTCGGCAACCTTTGCCGCGATCAGGGCGCGCTCCTCGGCCTTTTCTCTTTTTACCCAGCCTGGCAGCCAGAAAAACTCTCGGTCCATCGAGACATAAGGCAAATCCTGGCGCGAACAGATCTTCTGCGACAAGGTCGACTTGCCACCGCCGGAGCAGCCCATGACGAGAACGCGTTTGGCAGTTTTGAGGCAAAGGACAGCCTCGGCCATGCCGCTAAATTCCTTCATATTCCCATCTCCGGAAAACAGTCGATTACAGCGTCATGACGTTTCGATCGCGATTAATTCGGAACCGCGAGCAGATCGAGAAGCTCGCGCATCCGCCCGCGGCTCGTCAACTGCAAGACCGGCACATTAGGGCCGTGCTGGGCAAGCGCGGCGACAATGCGCGGCGTGTATTTTTCCTCGAAAGTCCAGATGAACTGCAGAAATTGCCACTCGACCCTTTCGTTGCAGCCCGGCGCCATTTCAGGGCGCGTGCGGCCGATCCATTTCAGCCATCGCGAGAGGGCGCCCCAAATGCAAAGTAGACGCGGCATACGCACCCAGATGACAATGTCCGTTCGCGGCAGGCGCAGATCGAAGCTGGACGTGTTCGTGCCATCCATGATCCAGCGTTCGCCGAGAATTTTCTCGGCGATAATGCTCCGCTGCTCAGGCCTATCGCGCTGAACCCAGCCGGGAAGCCAGAGCACATCGCGATCGATGGATATGTAGGAAAGCCCGAAGCGCGCCGCGATCTCTTGCGACAAGGTCGACTTGCCGCCGCCGGAACAGCCTATAACCAAGATACGGTCAGCCCTGCGGATCTGATTCGCCACCTCTGCCAGCTCGGTCACTTCGTTGCGCAGGGGCGTTATCGCGCTCTGGTCCATGATGCATCTCCGCCCTCAAAGACCATCGCGCAAGCGCGCCAGCAGCTCGTCGCCTTCCCGATAGGAACGTAGCGTCAGCACCGGCACGTGCTTTCCATGAAGCCTGAACATTTCCGTGAATTGCGGAGCCTCCTGCTTCTCGAAGGTCCAGATATAACGAAAGAAAACCCAGTCCAGTTGCTCCGGGCAACCAGGGGCCATCTCCGGCCGCACCTGCCCCCTGAAGCGCAGCCAGCGCCTGACGACACCGGACAAGGCCACCCACCGGGTTGGACGCCGCCATAGAACGATATCGGTGCGCGGCAGGCGCAGCGGCAATGTACTGGGGCTGTTGCCGTCGATAATCCAGCGCGGACCGGCGACCGCCTGTTCCATCAGCGCGATCGATTCCTGGCGAGGCCGCAGCTTCCAGCCCGGCTGCCAGAAAATATCCCGATCCATCGAGACATAGGTGAGTCCACGCAGCCTGGCGATCGCCTGCGCCAGCGTGCTTTTACCAGTGCCGGAACAGCCGATGACCAGGACGCGCTCGGCATTTTTGAGGATGGACGCCGCCATTTCGATGTCGACGGCATAGGGCGGCGCTTGCGGCGCGACGATCTGCTCCACGGTTCGGCTCCATATTCAATCTTGACAGGCGCCGGTACCGGCAACAAACGGCGGCGTGTTCCCTAAGCCGCGCAGATGATGATCTGATGACGGCACAAACAAAAACCGCGGCAAAATCGCCGCGGTTCGTTCAAAAAGCAAGAAACTGGATCTTACTCGGCCGCCAGCAGAACCTTCTTCTCGCGAGCGGCCCGCAGCCGGGCGAAATCGTCGCCGGCGTGGTGGGAAGAGCGGGTGAGCGGGCTGGAAGCGACCATCAGGAAGCCCTTGGTGTAGGCAACCGTCTCGTAGGACTTGAATTCGTCCGGGGTGACGAAGCTCATAACCTGATGATGCTTGCGGGTCGGCTGCAGATATTGACCTATGGTCAGGAAGTCGACATCGGCTGTCCGCAGGTCGTCCATGAGCTGAAGCACTTCATTACGCTCTTCGCCGAGGCCGACCATGATGCCGGATTTGGTGAACATGGTCGGATCAAGTTCCTTGACTCGCTGCAGCAGGCGGATCGAGTGGAAATAGCGGGCGCCGGGACGCACCGTCAGGTACTTCGACGGCACTGTTTCCAGATTGTGATTGAAAACGTCGGGCTTGGCGGCGACGACACGCTCGAGGGCGCCCGGCTTGCGCAGGAAATCCGGCGTCAGGATCTCGATCGTCGTTGCCGGCGAGGCGGCGCGGATCGCCCAGATCACTTTTTCGAAGTGCTCGGCACCGCCGTCTTCCAGATCGTCGCGGTCGACGGAAGTGATGACGACGTGGCTTAGGCCCATTTCCTTGACGGCCTTGGCGACGTTTTCAGGCTCGGCCATATCGAGCGCATTCGGCTTGCCGGTCGAGACGTTGCAGAAGGCGCAAGCACGCGTACAGATCTCGCCCATGATCATGAAGGTGGCGTGTTTCTTGTCCCAGCACTCGCCGATATTCGGGCAACCGGCCTCTTCGCAGACGGTGACGAGCTTGTGCTCCTTCACGATCGAGCGGGTTTCGGCATAGCCTTTCGATGTCGGTGCCTTGACGCGAATCCAATCCGGCTTGCGCAGGACTTCCGTATCCGGCCGATGCGCCTTTTCCGGATGCCTGATGCGCTTTGTTTCTGGATTGATCGTGTCGAGAATCGTGACCATGAAACGTCTACTTTCCGCCGCTTGATCGCGGCCCATTCATCGCCTGACGAGTTTGGCGAGAAATATCAGAATGCACGCACCGATGAAACCGGTGACGAAAAAACCAAGCCGGCCGCCGGGCACGCCGACATGCAATTGCACCAAAATGCCCGCGGCAACGACCGAGCCGGCAATGCCAAGAACGATGTTGAGGATGACGCCATAGCGCACCTCCATCAGCTTGCCCGCGAGCCAACCCGCAAGACCGCCGATGATGATCAGACCAAGCCAGCCTACACCTTCCATCGCGCCTTCATCCCCACGCTATTGCCCTTGCAAACAGCACCACGATGATCGCGCCGACCGTTGCATGAATGATTTCAACCACCAGCGCATTTTGTATACCCAGTGAGATTCCCAACCAATTAAACAGGAACCCGCCCACGAAAGCACCAATTACGCCGCTCAGCAAACAACTGATCAGGCCGCCACCGCCGACAACCAGACTGGCGAGAAACCCCGCCACCAGACCAATCAGCAGAAAGACAATCCAAGCCTCAGTACCGATAGACATGATGATTTCCTTTGCAAATTTCCACCCTCTGGATAAAGGGCGAACCCGGAAATTATCAAGCGTTCAGCACGCGGCCGTAGGCGTCCAGTACGGCTTCCTTCATCGTTTCCGAAACGGTCGGGTGCGGGAAGATGGTGTGCATCAGTTCCTCTTCCGTCGTCTCCAGATTCATGGCGACGACAAAGCCCTGGATCAGTTCGGTAACTTCTGCGCCAACCATATGGGCGCCGAGCAGTTCGCCAGTCTTCTTGTCGAAGATGACCTTGCACAAACCCTGGTCCTCGCCGAGCGCGATCGCCTTGCCGTTGGCCGTGAACGGAAAGCGGCCAACACGGATGTCGCGGCCGAGTTCCTTCGCCTTGGCTTCCGTCAGGCCAACGGAGGCAACCTGCGGCTGGCAATAGGTGCAGCCCGGCACCTTGCTCTTGTCGGTCGGATGCACGTTCGGCAGGCCGGCGATCTTTTCGACGCAGACCACACCTTCATGCTCGGCCTTGTGCGCCAGCATCGGCGGGCCGGCGACATCGCCGATAGCATAAATGCCCGGAACGTTGGTCTTGCCGTAGCCGTCGATGACGACGCAACCGCGATCGGTCTTAACGCCGAGCGCTTCCAGGCCCAGATTTTCAATATTGCCCTGCACGCCGACGGCGGAGATCATGCGGTCGGCGGTGATCTGCTGTACCTTGCCGTCTTCGGTCTCTATGTGTGCGGTGATGCTGTTCGCACCCTTGTCGACCTTGGTGACCTTCGTCTTGGTAAAGATCTTCAGGCCACGCTTTTCCAATTGCTTGCGGGCGATGCCGGAGATTTCGGCATCTTCGACCGGCATGATGGTCGGCATGATTTCGACGACGGTGACATCGACACCCATCGAGCGATAGAAGCTCGCAAATTCGATGCCGATGGCGCCTGAGCCCATGACCACCAGCGATTTCGGCAGGAAATCCGGCTTCAGCGCCTCGAAATAGGTCCAGATCAGCTTGCCGTCCGGTTCAATGCCCGGCAAAGCGCGCGGACGCGCGCCGGTGGCGACGATGATATGCTTGGCAGTGTAGGTGCCCTCGCCCTTGACGTTCTTGGGCAACGGATGCTGCGGCTCAACGACAGGCTTGGTCGACTTGCCGACGACGATTTCGCCGGGCTTCGTAATTTTCGCCTCGCCCCAGATCACGTCGACCTTGTTCTTCTTCATCAGGAAGCCGACGCCCATGTTGAGGCGAAGGGAAACGCCACGCGAACGGGCAACAACAGCCTTCACATCGGGCGTAACCTTGCCTTCGAGGACAAGGCCGTATTCCTTCAGATGATTGGAATGATCAAGGATTTCGGCGGAACGCAATAGTGCCTTGGTCGGAATGCAGCCCCAGTTCAGGCAAATACCGCCCAGGTGCTCGCGTTCGACGATCGCCGTCTTCAGGCCAAGCTGGCCGGCACGCACGGCGGCGACATAGCCGCCAGGACCGGAGCCGATGATGATGACGTCGTAATTCTCAGCCATATGTTTCCTGCCTTTGGTTGGCGACCGGTCAAAAGCTCAGCCTGCCTTAATTTTCCCGGAGCCCGACACCGAGCCGAAAGACCGCAAAACGATGATGCGGTTTTCGAGTAAGATCGCGCTCAATCAAATGCTTAAAGCCCGAGCATCATCCGCACGATCGGCTCGAGGCCTCGGCCGAGCGCCCGAGTGTTTTCCGCATCGAGATGCACGCCGTCGAGCGGCGTGGTGACGGCAACCGTGCCTGCATCGAAAAAGCCGCAGCCAAGTTCGTCGGCCAGATCGCGATAGAGCGTCGCCAGCTTCGCCGACTCCTTGGTGGCGCCGAGGTAGTTAGCGGCGAAGGCAGGATTGGCGGTCTCGGTGATGAGAGGAGGCGCTACGACCAGAATATCGGGGACTTCATGACCAAACGACCATGTATGATTGCGCACAAGCTGAATCAAGCGGCTGATGCCCTGCAAGGCAGCAAAGGCCGAACCGGCGACCACCGGCTTCATGTCATTGGTGCCCAGCATGATGATGACGAGATCGAGCGGCGCGTGTGTCTGCAGGATCGTCGGCAACACTTTCGCACCGTTGCGGTCGCAATCGGCAAGATAGTCGTCGAAAGCGGTAGTACGGCCGTTCAGCCCTTCCGGAATAATCCGAGCCTGATCGCCGAGCGCCTTTTGCAACACGCTCGGCCATCGGTCTTCGAAGGCATGACGACCGATCGTCTCGGCGTTATAGCCCCATGTCAGCGAGTCGCCGTAACACAGAACGGTCTTGGTCATTCATGCCTCCGTTTGACGACAAGGCTCAGACGAGCATCCCCATCGGGTTTTCGATATAGCCCTTGAAGGCTGCCAGAAGTTCTGCGCCAAGCGCACCGTCGACGCAGCGGTGGTCGGTCGAAAGCGTAACGCTCATCATGGTGGCGATGGCCATTTCACCCTTCTTGACGATCACGCGCTGCTCGCCCGCGCCGACAGCGAGAATGGTCGCATGCGGCGGGTTGATGACGGCCGAGAAGTTCTTGACGCCCATCATGCCCATGTTCGACACGGCGGTCGTGCCGCCTTGGTATTCCTCGGGCTTCAGCTTGCGTTCCTTGGCGCGCTTGCCGTAGTCCTTCATCTCGTTGGAGATGGCCGACAGCGTCTTCAGCTCGGCACTGCGGATGATCGGCGTAATCAAGCCGCCCGGGATGGAGACGGCGACGCCAACATCCGAGTGCTTGTGTTTGACCATGTTGCTGTCGGTCCAGGAAACGTTGGCATCCGGTACATCGCGCAGCGCCAGCGCCAGGGCCTTGATGACCATGTCGTTGACCGAAAGCTTGTAGGCCGGAACGCCATCCTTCGACTTCGGAGCTGCATCGTTGAGCTGCGTGCGCAGCGCCAACAGCGCGTCCAGCTCGCAATCGACGGTGACGTAGAAATGCGGGACGGTCTGCTTGGATTCCTGCAGGCGCTTGGCAATCGTCTTGCGCATGCCGTCATGCGGTACGAGCTCGTAGGAACCGGGCTCGAACAGCTTGAGAACGGCGTCTTCCGACATGCCTTTCGGCGCGGCTGCGGCCGGAGCCTGGGCAGCAACGGCGGGCTGGGCAGCGGGAGCGGCCGCCGGAGCAGCCTTTGCAACACCACCACCGACAGCAGCGGCTTCGATGTCCTTCTTGATCACCCGGCCATGCGGACCGGAACCGACCAATGCAGTCAGATCGATACCGGATTCCTTGGCAAGGCGGCGGGCGAGCGGCGATGCGAAGGTGCGATGGCTGTCCGTCGAGCGGGCCGCAGGCGCGACCGGCGCCGGCTGTGCGGCCGGTGCGGATTGAGCGGGAGCCGTCTCTGCCTTCGGCGCTGGTGTCGCCGCGGCAGGCGCAGCAGCCGGAGCGGCGGCGCCCGAGGCAGCGGCAGCGACATCCTCGCCTTCGCCGGCCAGAACCGCGATCAGCGCATTGACCTTGACGCCTTCGGTGCCGGCGGGAATGACAATCTTGGCGACGGTGCCTTCATCGACGGCTTCGACTTCCATCGTCGCCTTATCGGTCTCGATCTCGGCGATGACGTCACCGGACTTGATCTTGTCGCCTTCCTTGACCAGCCACTTGGCGAGGTTGCCCTCTTCCATGGTCGGCGAGAGGGCAGGCATGGTGATGTTGATAGGCATCGAAAAGCCCTCCCCTTATTTGTAGCAAACGGCTTTCACCGCATCGACCACTTCACCGACATTCGGAAGCGCCAGCTTCTCAAGGTTGGCGGCGTAAGGCATGGGTACGTCCTTGCCGGCGATCGTCAGGATCGGCGCATCGAGATAGTCGAAGGCCTGCTGCATGACGCGGGTCGCGATTTCCGTGCCGACGGAGGACTGCGGATAGCCTTCCTCGACGGTCACCAGACGACCGGTCTTCTTGACGGATTCGATGACCGTCGGCAGGTCCATCGGGCGGATGGTGCGAAGGTCGATCAGCTCGACATCGATGCCCTGGGCTTCCAGTTCGGCGACCGCCTTAGTGGCATAGGTCATGCCGATGCCGAAGGAGACGACCGTTACGTCCTTGCCGGGACGATGGATGCGGGCCTTGCCGATCGGCAGAACAAAATTGTCGAGCTTCGGCACATCGAAGTGCTGACCGTAGAGAATTTCGTTTTCCAGGAAGATGACCGGGTTCGGATCGCGGATCGCGGCCTTCAGCAGACCCTTGGCGTCGGCTGCCGTGTAGGGCATGACGACCTTCAGGCCCGGAATATGGCTATACCAGGCCGCATAGTCCTGGCTGTGCTGAGCAGCGACGCGAGCAGCCGCACCGTTCGGGCCGCGGAAGACGATCGGAGCGCCCATCTGGCCGCCGGACATATAAAGCGTCTTGGCGGCGGAGTTGATGATTTGGTCGATCGCCTGCATGGCGAAGTTGAAGGTCATGAACTCGACGATCGGGCGAAGGCCGGCCATGGCGGCGCCGACGCCGACACCGGCAAAGCCATGCTCGGTGATCGGGGTATCGACAACGCGGCGGGGACCGAACTCCTGCAGCAGGCCCTGGGTGACCTTGTAGGCACCCTGGTATTCGGCAACCTCTTCGCCCATGACGAAGACATCCGGATTGGCGCGCATTTCTTCGGCCATGGCGTCGCGCAGCGCTTCACGCACCGTCATCGACACCATTTCCGTACCGGCCGGAATTTCCGGATCCGCGGGAGCGGCCTTCGGCTGCGCCGGAACGGGCGCCGGAGCAGCAGCGGCGGCCGGCGCTTCGGTCTTGACTGGTTCGGCAGCCGGAGCCGGCTTGGCCGTCGAAATATCCGAGGCGGACTCGCCGTCCTGCAACAAAATTGCGATCTTGGTGTTGACCTTGACGCCTTCGGTGCCAGCGTCGATCAGCAGCTTGCCAATCGTACCTTCGTCAACAGCTTCGACTTCCATAGTGGCTTTGTCGGTCTCGATTTCGGCAATGACGTCGCCGGAGGCAACCTTGTCGCCTTCCTTCTTGAGCCATTTCGAAAGGGTGCCCTCTTCCATCGTCGGAGAAAGGGCGGGCATGAGAATATCGATGGGCATGGATCGTCCCTCCCCGATTTAGAGCAGAATGTCGGTGTAGAGCTCGGATGCATCCGGCTCCGGATCGGCCTGGGCGAAATCGGCGCTGTCGGCGACGATGTCGCGGACATCCTTGTCGATCGCCTTCAGCTCGTCTTCCGACGCCCAACCCTTTTCCAAAAGGCGGGCACGAACCTGCTCGATCGGGTCATGCTCGGAGCGCATCTTCTGCACTTCGTCCTTGGAACGATACTTGGCCGGGTCCGACATTGAATGACCGCGGTAGCGATAGGTCAGCATTTCCAGAATGATCGGACCCTTGCCGGACCGGCAATATTCAACCGCTTCATCGGCGGCAGCCTTGACGGCGCGGACATCCATGCCGTCGACCTGAATGCCGGGGATACCGAAGGAGGCACCGCGCTTGGAGAAGTCAGCCTGCGCGGTGGCGCGCGCCGTCGACGTGCCCATGGCGTAACGGTTGTTCTCGATCACGTAGATCACCGGCAGCTTCCAAAGCTGCGCCATGTTGAAGCTTTCGGAGACCTGGCCTTGATTGGCAGCGCCATCGCCGAAATAGGCGACGCTGACATTGTCATTGCCACGATACCAGTTGGCGAAGCCGAGGCCGGTGCCGAGCGAGACCTGGGCGCCGACGATGCCGTGGCCGCCGTAGAAATTCTTTTCCTTGGAGAACATATGCATGGAGCCGCCCTTCCCCCGGGAATAGCCGCCCTGGCGCCCAGTGAGCTCGGCCATGACGCCGCGGGCGCTCATGCCGGTTGCAAGCATATGGCCGTGATCACGATAGCCGGTGATAACCTGGTCACCTTCCTTCAGCGCCAGTTGCATGCCGACGACGACGGCCTCCTGGCCGATGTAGAGGTGACAGAAACCGCCGATGAAGCCCATGCCGTAGAGCTGGCCGGCCTTCTCTTCGAAGCGGCGGATCAGGAGCATCTCACGATAGGCCTTGAGCTCCGCATCGCGGTCGAATTCCGCGATCGCGCCACCGTTGGTGTCTTTGACAGACTTGGATGTTGTCTTGCGGCTGGAAACGGACGCGGATTTTCGCGGCGCCATTCAACCCTCCCTATGTGAGTAGCCTCGTTTTGTAGTGCCGCGTAACATAGGGAAGATTGTTCGCCACAGCAATGCTATAATTGCATGGCTCATATTCTTCACAAGCGATTGATATACTTATGAAAAAGACGATTAACCGAAATTCGGTTAATTAAGGCTATTTGTTGAAGATAACGATCTCGTCGGCCTTCGAATAGGTCAGCTGATAGCGTGCGTATTGGTCGAGCATATCCTTGTCCAGCGAGCCATCGCTGAGCAATGCCACTTCCTTTTCAAGGTGTTCGCGCCTGGCGACGAGATCGGCGAGTTCCTTGCTGCGATCGATGCGCTGCTGCTCGAAGATCTCGGTCGCTTTCAGACCGTAATCGCCGTGAATGCAGTGATAACCGAAATAGCTTACGAAGGCGGCCGTGATAGCGGGAAGAACGAAACGGCCGAACTTTCTCTTCTTATGATATTTTGTCCACATATTCGCTTGCTCAAAACGCTCTACCGAGAATGATCCTGAACCTCAGGTCCGCGCAACGGAAATGCGAAGCGGTTTTTGGATAAGATCACGCTAAATCAAACATCTATGACAACACTAGCTGCCAGAGATTAACCATCCGTTGACTCTGCCATTTTTCCAACAAAAAACCGCGCCCGAAAGCGCGGTTCAAGATCAGGAAAATATTGGCTTATAAGGCGACTCGGATCGTTATCCGACGCAGAATAAGTCTTTCCGAAAACCCTGTGGATTTTCAGGGTATATATAATCAGCCGCGAAGGATGGAGCGACCGGCATACTGTGCCTGGGGACCAAGCGCTTCTTCGATGCGGATGAGCTGATTGTATTTGGCAAGACGATCGGAGCGCGACAGCGAGCCGGTCTTGATCTGACCGCAGTTGGTGGCGACCGCCAGATCAGCGATGGTGTAATCCTCGGTTTCGCCGGAACGGTGCGACATGACGGCCGTGTAGGCGGCCTTATGTGCGGTTTCGACGGCGTCGAGCGTTTCCGTCAGCGAGCCGATCTGGTTGACCTTGACGAGGATCGAGTTGGCGACGCCCATGCGGATGCCGTCGCGAAGACGCGAGGAGTTGGTGACGAACAGGTCGTCGCCTACGAGTTGCGTCTTCTTGCCGATCAGGTCGGTCAGGGTCTTCCAGCCTTCCCAATCATCTTCTGCCATGCCGTCTTCGATCGAGGCGATCGGGTACTTGGCTGCGAGTTCGGCGAGATATTCAGCCATGGCGCCCGATTCCAGCGTGCGGCCTTCACCTTCGAGCACGTACTTGCCGTCCTTGAAGAATTCCGTCGAGGCGCAGTCGAGGCCGAGATAGATGTCTTCGCCCGGCTTGTAGCCAGCCTTTTCGATCGACTGCATGATGAAGTCGAGAGCAGCCGGAGCGCTGGAAAGACCCGGAGCGAAGCCACCTTCGTCGCCGACATTGGTGTTATGACCCTGGGCGGCCAGTTCCCTCTTGAGGACGTGGAAGACTTCAGAGCCCATGCGCACGGCGTCACGGAAGGTTTCTGCGCCGACCGGCAGGATCATGAACTCCTGGAAGTCGATCGGATTGTCGGCATGGGCGCCGCCGTTGATGATGTTCATCATCGGAACCGGCAGCAGGCGGGCATGGGCGCCGCCGACATAACGATAAAGCGGGAGGTTGGCGCTCTGAGCGGCGGCCTTGGCAACAGCAAGCGAAACGCCAAGGATGGCGTTTGCGCCGAGGCGCGACTTGTTCGGCGTGCCGTCGAGCTCGATCATGATGTTGTCGATCTGGATCTGGTTCTCGGCGTCGATGCCGCCGATCGCGTCGAAGATCTCGGTGTTGACGGCTTCGACGGCCTTCTCGACACCCTTGCCATGATAACGCTTGCCGCCATCGCGAACTTCGACGGCTTCATGCGCGCCGGTCGAGGCGCCCGACGGAACCGCTGCGCGGCCCATGCTGCCATCTTCGAGGTAGACATCGACTTCGACGGTGGGATTGCCACGGCTGTCGAGAATCTCGCGGGCGATAATGTCGGTGATTGCGGTCATGATAGCTTCCTGCTCGCTGGGTTATAAATCGATTGAAATCTGTTTAATCGAAGACGCGGAAATTACAATGCTGGTCCGCATCTTCGATCAAAGCGTCCTAGAGGCCGCGTTAACGCAAGATCATGTCAGCCTGTTGAACACGAGCCGCTTATCAAGCCTTGGCGATCGCGTCGAAGGCGAGCAGCTTTTCCAGAAGCCGCGGCATGTCCTTGAGATAGACCATGCTGGGGCCATCAGAAGGGGCGTTGTCGGGATCCTGATGCGTTTCAATGAACACGCCGGCAACACCAACAGCTACAGCCGCGCGCGCCAGGGTTTCGACGAATTCACGTTGCCCCCCCGAAGATTCCCCCTGCCCTCCGGGCTGCATAACCGAATGCGTTGCATCGAAAATAACCGGCGCACCTGTCGCTGCCATAATCGGCAACGAGCGCATATCGGAGACCAGCGTATTGTAGCCAAAGGAGACGCCGCGCTCGCAGAGCAGGACATTCGGATTGCCACTGTCGTTCAGCTTCTTCAGTACATTCTTCATGTCCCAAGGCGCCAGGAACTGGCCCTTCTTGACGTTGACGACGCGGCCTGTTTTAGCGGCGGCGACCAAGAGGTCGGTCTGACGCGAGAGGAATGCGGGGATCTGCAGGACATCGACCGTCTTTGCAACGATCGCACACTGCTCCTCCGTGTGAATGTCGGTCAGGACGGGAAAGCCGAATTCCTTCTTCAGATCGGCGAAGATTTCCATGGCGCTCTCAAGCCCAATGCCGCGCTTGCCGGAAATAGAGCTGCGATTCGCCTTGTCGAAGGACGACTTATAGACAAGACCGATACCGAGCTTGCCGCAGAGCTCCTTCAACACGCCGGCAACCATGAAGGCATGATCGCGGCTTTCCATCTGGCAGGGGCCGGCGATCAGCGATAGCCTGGCGGTATTCGAAAACAGAACCTTGGATGCGCCTTCGCCGACGATCACTTCGGAATTGGTGCTCATGCTATCTCCTCGAAGGCGAACAACGCGCCCTGTCCGGGGGCGGGTTTTGCCAGAATACGATTGTTCTTACGCGTGTATGTGACGCCGTTAGCAGCCAAATGCGTCGATGTCACGGAAAGATCGCGCGTCTTGAAAAGGATTGCGCGTGCCCGAAGGCCGGGATCGTCCCCCGGCAGGGGTAGATCGTAAAATGCTTCCATGCCTTCCGGAGTCAGAACCTCGATCCTGGCATTGGCCGTCTCGAGCGTGACGCCAAAGGAATGCTCCGATATCTTTGGTCCACTGGCGACCTGTTCGAAAAAGCCGCGGAACGCAGCCGGCTTTAGCGTCGACACGGCAACCCGCGCAATGCCAGTTACGCCATTGGCATGGCGCTCCAAGGCGTTGCGATCAGCCGGCAATGGATTGATGCGCTGGCAGCAGAAAGTAAAGAAATCCGGCGAACGCAGATCGGCTGCAAAAGCGAGACGGAAGCCGGCCGTTACCTCCGGGCCATCCGGCATGCGCATCGGCCGGACAAAATCCAACATGCGTCCGGCCGATATGGTGGCGACCCGGAATCGCTCGTCATCGGCAACGGCGTCGTCCGTGCCGAAAACGATGGCTGAAAAACCTTCTTCGCCGATACGAAAACGATAGGCCTGGTCGCGGGCGACGAAAACATTACCCTCCTCCGCGCTCGCCTCGTACTGCTCGCGGGATGCAACGCCTAAGGGCTCCAGATAGGTCTTGTCGGAAAAGAAAACGCAGGCGTTCTCGGTACCGAAGGGGTGGCGGGCATCAGCGGCGACGGTAAAACCGAGCTTGCCCAGCCGTTCCCGCGCCAAAGCGATATTGACCGTCGGCAGAACGAGATGATCCAGCGGATGCGGCGACGAGGTCATGGTCTCTCCCTTTATATGTCCGCAGGTTTGCGCTCATCTGCCACTCAATTCAAGATGAAAGCGCAGCAGATCCGAGCGGAATGCTCCCAAGAAATCCGAGCGCGAACCTAGCCGAATTATATATGCCCCGGCGCGAAACTCGGCCTTGTGGGAGCGCAATAATTCGATCAGTATCTGTATCGTACCGCAAAAAACGACCTGTAGTGCAGCCGTAGTAAGTGGTAGGGGTGAGGATAGTTTCGACAAATCCCTTTCCCGGCAACAAGACAAAATGCGCATTCCTCCGTTTCGGATTGTCCAAAGCTAGCGCAATTCACCATCCGATCTCGGGAAGGCAAAAAAAACCGCCTGCCGATACTTTTATTTTTGCGGCAGTATTCAATTTGATTGTCGGGTGCTTGAGGGGAGACATGCGCTTGATGCTCGTCGAGGTGGCGCCCAAACGCCCGGTCTTACATTTGGCGGCTTCTCTTTATCTTGCCTTGGTGGAGCATGCTCGAGGGATCCTGAAACCTGCCGCGCTCAATGTTGCCCTCATGCCTCGCGGCCTGATCCCCATAGTGTTTGTCCTTCTTTTCATGGCTGTCGTACCGCAGCCGTGCCAAGCTCAATCGCCGGAGCCAGCCCTCGCCCCGCCCGCAAAGCTGTCGGAACTGCTGCGTTTGATGGATGATCCGGAGCTGCGCCAATGGCTGGAAAAGCGTCAGGAGGCGGAGCAGAAGCCGTCGACAGTAGCGGCGACGATCATAGAAACCGAAGAGGCCCACGCCCGTGCCCGATATCAGGCGCTGCGGTCAGTGATCCCAGGTGTGCCGGCCCAGATCGCCGGTGCAACGAGCAGGGTGCGCGAACAGGCAAGGAGCAGCGGTTTTGCGCCCGTGTTGGTGTTGTTCACCGCATTGGTCTGCGTCGGTCTCGCGGCGGAATGGTTTTTCAAAAAAACCGTCCTCAAGGCGCGATTTCAGAATCCCCTTATCGCCCATACCGTCGGAGAATTCGGGCCGTGGATCACTTTCACCCTCGTCAGCTCCGCCATTTTCCTGGTCATAGATTGGCCGCCGCTCCTCCATGCCGTGATCCTGTTTTATTTGGTCGCGTTCATCGCTGCTCGGCTGGCGTTTGCCGTCTGCAAACTATCGATGGACGCCGGTGCTCTATCGGCCTTCGGCTATCGCAGGGCCCGTCTCTTTATCGCCGTTCTGGCCATAGCCGGCGCCACGACGGCGCTGGCCAGACCGCTCTCTGTCGATAGAGACGTCGGCACCGTTATCGCCTACGGTTTCTCCATTCTCCTGTTGTTGGTCGCGATCGAAGCCGTGTGGCGACGACCGGGCAAGGAAACCGCCGCGAGACAGCTATCGCTTATAAACGCCCTCTATACACTCTACGCGATCTGCCTCTGGCTTCTTTGGGTGACCAACTTCCTCGGCCTTTTCTGGCTTGGTATCTATCTCGTTGTTCTTCCCGGGCTGTTGGCTGCCGTCGGGCGAACAGCCGAAGCATTCGCAAAGGGACGATGGCCCGGTGACAACAAGACCAGCGCGCGTATGGTGCTGGCCGTTCGCGGGGCACGGGCGCTTGTCATCGGGGCGGCAGTCGCCTGGATCACATTCATCTGGCACTACGATCCCAACATCCTCGCACGAGAAAACCCGGCGATCGACGCCGCCGTTCGTGGCACGCTGAAGAGCGTCTTCATTCTGATCTTGGCCGATCTCTGCTGGCAGTTGTCGAAGGCGTTCATTGACGGGAGGTTGAGCGACACTGGCGGCGGTACATTCCCACCGTCGGCGGAAGCAGCCCGGGCGGGCCGCCTTCGCACCCTGCTGCCGATATTCCGTAACGCACTCGCAGCCATCGTTATCGTAGCGGCGACCCTTACCGTGCTGTCTGAAATGGGCGTTCAGATCGGACCGCTGATTGCGGGAGCTGGGATATTCGGAGTGGCGATCGGCTTCGGCTCGCAGACGCTCGTCAAGGATATCGTCAGCGGCATTTTCTACCTCATGGACGATGCCTTCCGCGTCGGCGAATACATTCAGAGCGGTAGCTACAAGGGAACGGTGGAGTCCTTCAGCCTCCGCTCCGTCAGGCTTCGGCATCATCACGGTCCCGTGTTCACGGTCCCCTTCGGTGAACTCGGCGCGGTTCAGAACATGAGCCGCGACTGGGCGATCGATAAATTCTTGCTGCGGGTTCCCTTCAACACTGACGTGGCCAAGGCGAAAAAGATCATCAAACAGATCGGCGAGCAATTGAAGGAGGATCCGGAAATCGGACCGCAGATCCTTGAGACGCTGAAGATGAAAGGAGTCGAGCAGATCGGCGACTTCGGCATCGAACTCAGCTTTGCCTTTACCGCTCTCCCCGGCCGGCAGACCTACATTCGACGGCAGGCTTATACCATGATCCGCGACGCCTTTATCGAAAACGGCATCGAATTCGCTCACCCGACCGTACAGGTGGGTAAGGAGGAGAAATCCGACGCCGCAGCCGCCGCTCTGACACTGGAGAGGAACAGGACTGCTGAACAAATAGCGGGATCGCCGCCGCCGCCAACATGAAACTTTCGCCTCATGTCAGCCAAAGACGAGAAGAGATCGGGGTGTCGGTCTTGGTGAAAATATGCACGCCAACAGCTGTTTGGCGTCACCTGCCGCCCTCATTGCCCCCAGAGTCTTTGGCGTAACGACGACCGCAAGCGCCTGATACCGAATGACATTGGATTAGAAGGAGATCAAACGTGCTGAGCGACCAGCTTACATCCAATGCCGCACACGTTATTCAGATAGCACTGACGCCGGTCTTTCTGCTGGCCGGCACCGCCGGGTGCCTCAATGTCTTCGCGGCCAGGCTTGCTCGAGTCTCAGACCGGGTCAACAGCCTTTTCGAGCGGGTGACCTCAGACGATCCGGATGAAGCTCGGCTGCTACAGCTCTATTATCTGCGGCGGCGAACGTTGGCGCTTGAGATAGCCGTCCTCCTCGGCACGGCATCGGGCGTGTGCACATGTCTTGCGACACTCGGCCTTATGGGCGGAGCGATTCGCCAGCAGTTTCGCGAGCAGATGCTGCTCTGGTTCTTCGGTCTCGCAGTCATTGCGCTGATGGGCGCCTTCGCAGCCTTTTTGTTCGAGATGATTCTGGCCGGACACAGCATGTTGAGGCAGATCGCCAACGACCGCGCTTTGCTCGAGCGCCGGCGTGGGGGGTTAGGAAAAAATATCTAGAATCGGCCCAACATGTTGAATTCGTGTCCAATCCCGTTGCGAAATTATGCCGATCCCTGCGCTCGCTGTCACTCGTGGATCCGATCCCTCCCGGCCCGATCTCCAGCCCGCCCTCCATCGTTCGTAGAACATCGTCGTCCAAAGAGCTTACTGAGCAAATACCGCAGCTTTTCACCATTATGGTGGCATGGCGCTCTTTGATCGGTAGAAATCAATCCCTGTCAAATTCCCTATATATTTCTGGTAGTTATCACACATGTATTCCGAAGACCCGTCCGCCGGGAACCTGTTATGTTCTTATTTATTTGATGCGCCTACAAAACGTTCACCGAAATTTAAGGGCTTGCGGAACACATATGGAACATATAGTGTCCGTTCTGGATTTGTTTCACGACGTTTCTCTCAATTCTGGGGTTCCAAGACGATGTTGACGCGCAAGCAGCAGGAACTGCTTCTCTTCATTCACGAACGAATGAAGGAGTCTGGTGTTCCGCCATCTTTCGATGAAATGAAGGATGCGCTGGACCTTGCATCCAAATCCGGCATCCACCGTCTGATCACCGCTTTGGAAGAGCGTGGCTTCATACGCCGCCTCCCAAACCGGGCCCGGGCACTGGAGGTCATCAAGCTGCCAGAGGCCTATAGCCCGAGCCTGCAGCCGCGCCGCGGCTTTTCGCCGAGTGTCATCGAGGGCAGCCTTGGCAAGCCGCAACTGGTGCCGCCGCCTGCTCCCGCCAAGCCCGTGCATGATGAGAACAACAGTTCCGTTTCTGTACCGGTCATGGGTCGCATTGCCGCCGGTGTACCGATCTCGGCTATCCAGAACAATACCCACGACATCACCGTTCCCGCCGACATGCTTGGCTCCGGCGAGCACTATGCGCTCGAGGTCAAGGGCGACTCGATGATCGATGCCGGCATCTTTGACGGCGACACTGTCATTATCCGCAACGCCACGACCGCTAACCCCGGCGATATCGTGGTCGCTCTTGTCGATGATGAAGAGGCGACACTAAAGCGCTTCCGCCGCAAGGGCGCCTCGATCGCGCTTGAAGCTGCGAACCCGGCTTACGAGACCCGCATCTTCGGACCGGATCGCGTGAAGGTGCAGGGTAAGCTCGTCGGCCTCATTCGCCGCTATCACTGACTGGTGACACTGGAGCAATCAGCGCTCCGAACGTGCCCGTTCGCCAATCATAGGCGCGGTGCAAATTCCATGGCCGTGTCAGAGTTTGAAACGCATTCCTTGTGATCGGTTTATCGGCGCTGAGGTCTATTTCGATAGAGCCTGTCCGGCGTAGCGTTGCACCTGTAAAAAGCGTTGCCCCGGAGCGGCAGCGATCGAGACGCAGCCGCACGGGGATGACGACAATATTGGCGGTGTCGCAGGCCGGAGCGAGATAGGCAGCGTCTTCGATGGTGACGAGCATGTCGCCGTTGTCCAGCATCGCCACGCACCACGCCCGCTTCTGGCACGCAAAGCCACCCTGCCCAGCATTGTCCAGTGCCGCATCCATTGCCTTTCGTACGGCGGTCTGTTCGTCGGAACTCAGGCGACGATGGATGTCTGACTTGCTGATCTTGGGTAGCTGACTATCCGGCGGAAGTATCGTCGGCGGTTGCTGCTGGGTGATCGCGAGTGCTCTTTGCCACTGCTCGAAGATGAAATCGGGCGGCTTTTCGCGATTGGTCGTCAACGCACCATTTCGCAGCAATGCAACCAGCGTACCGTCTTCTGAAATCATCAGGTCAGGTTTTCGGACATCGGGGCTGAGCGCCACGACTGCGACCGAAGCGAGGATCAGAAGCGCACCCGCGTGTCGCAGCCACGTCCTCAACAACGTCATCAGCAAGAAGCCGGCTATAACCATCGGGAACAACCAGACCGGCAGTCGGCCGAAGGGAATATTGCCGCCCCAGGCGGCGACCGTTTTGGCAATGACGATGACGACGTCAAGTCCCGCGCCGGTAATCTGCCAAAAGAAGGCATCAAGGCCAAATGGCATCAACAACGTCGCCGCCATGCCAAACGGCATGACAATAAAGGAGACGACTGGCATAGCCGCCAGATTGGCGACGAGGCCATATGTCGCCAACCGGTGAAAATGCTCTATCGAGAAGATCGCCGTCGACAAGCCGCCGATAAAGGAGGTCGACAATATGCCTCCGAAGAAACGTGAGACGAAGAGCAACGGACGCATGATTTGGAACTGGGACAGCACGCTCTCCCGATGCGGTCTCCTTGTCCAGAGCGAATAACCGGACACCAATGCCAGGGTCGCTGCGTAGGACATCTGGAAACTTGGTCCGAGTACTTGCGACGGCGACAGAATGAGGATGACGATCGCCGACAGCGCCACGTTGCGGAGACTGATGGACGGCCGGTCGAAAAGCACGGCGACCAGCATGATCGCCATCATGATAAAAGCGCGTTCCGCCGAGACGCCGAAACCGGAAATGAGATAGTAGGCCGTCACCGTGACCAGCGCGCCGAAAGCTGCGATCTTCTTGGTTGGCCAAGCCTGTGCCATGCCGAAAAACAGGCTGAGGGCGTAACGCAGACCGACATAGAAGATACCCGCCGAGAGCGCCATATTCAGACCTGAGATGGCGATGATATGCGCAAGACCCGAGGTCCGCAGCGCTTCGGTCGTATCCTCCGAGATTGCACGTCTCTCATCGGTGACAAGCGAGGCCGCAAAGGCGCCGGTATCGCCAGGCAGAAGTGTCCTAATTCTGTCGCCGATGCTGCTGCGTAAGCCCGCAAGCCAGATATCCGCCCTGTCGAGAACCGATCCTCCAGTAATATCACCAGCCGGTGATACTAGCGTCGGCGTTCCGTAGGCAAAGCCGTTCGCGCCGATACCGTCGAAATAGGCGCTGAAGGCAAAATCGTTGAGACCGGGCAAGGCGGGGCCGGCCGGCGGCGTCAGCCGCGCCCTGCCTTGGATGCGGTCGCCAAGTTCGAAGGGCTGCGGCTGCTTGCGCACAAAAATGGTAACCCGCTCCGGCGGTCGCCGAATGGCCGGTTTTTCAGTTGACTCCAGGGCCACGACATAGCGCCAACGCCCCTTGTCATCGGCCTCGCGCCGTTCGATCCGCCCGGTGATGGTGGTGGTCACCGCCGAGTCGAGCATTGTGGTTGATGCGCGCCAGGTTTCGCATTGCGCCAAGGCCATGCCGGAGCACAGCAGCATGCCAGCAAACAACAAATGCCGCAGCGCTCGCCCCGCCTCCCGCTTGAGGAAAAAGCCAACCGCGAAGATAAGAAGAGCAGCAAAAACGGTCTGCGATGGCGGATCGGCGCCGGCCTCAAACCAAATGATCGCGCCGGCGCCGATATAGACCGGTGCAAAGAGGACTGCGCGACCATGCGCCGCCTCTTCTTCGACCAAATGGTAAATGCTGAGCCCGATGCTGCCCGCAGCAAGACGAACGCGCGCCACAAGCGCGGCTTGATCCTGCGTCCGCTCCGGCTGCGTCACTTTGACACGAAAAATATCAGTGTCCATGCCGCGGTCGCGCTCGGCAACCGCAGCAAAATCCCGGCTATCCGCCTGCTGATCCGGTGCCTCTAAATTAGGCATACGCCCCGCGCCCACGCAAAACTGCAGCTATAGCGGGATTTTTGCCGTCACCGTCCGGTGAATTCAACTGAAATCGGCCCAATCGTCAATAAATGACGCTAATCCGCATATCAGCTGAGCACATCGGCCTACCGCAGTGCCCAAAAGTTGATACTGCAATGCACAAATAGGCGTAAGGATAACTTGGCATTAGGCTCTGGATCATATAGCTAGTCGTTAGTCGCTTAACCTTTTGGCGCTTTTTAAGGCGTCAATCCCGCCAAATCTTGGAGGATCAGCATGACGGAACAAAGCGCGAAACTAACTTGGGGCGAAAAGACGGTGGACTTGCCGGTGAAATCCGGAACCATCGGCCCGAGTGTCATTGATATTGGTGCCCTTTATAAGAACACCTCCACTTTTACCTACGATCCTGGCTTCACTTCGACCGCGTCGTGCGAGTCCAGCATCACCTTTATTGACGGCGACGAAGGCGTTCTGCTCCATCGCGGTTATCCGATCGAACAGCTAGCCGAACACGGCGATTTCCTGGAAGTCTGCTACCTGCTGCTCTACGGCGAATTGCCGACCGCAGCCCAGAAGAAAGACTTCGACTATCGCGTCGTGCACCACACCATGGTGCATGAGCAGATGTCTCGCTTCTTCACCGGCTTCCGCCGCGATGCGCATCCGATGGCCGTCATGTGCGGCTGCGTTGGCGCTCTGTCGGCTTTCTATCACGACTCCACCGACATCACTGATCCGCACCAGCGAATGGTCGCGAGCCTGCGCATGATCGCGAAGATGCCGACGCTCGCCGCCATGGCCTACAAATACCATATCGGCCAGCCCTTCGTTTACCCGAAGAACGATCTCGACTACGCGTCGAATTTCCTGCGTATGTGCTTTGCCGTGCCCTGCGAGGAATATGTGGTCAACCCGGTGCTTGCCCGCGCCATGGACCGCATCTTCATCCTGCATGCCGATCACGAGCAGAACGCTTCGACCTCGACGGTTCGCCTTGCCGGCTCTTCCGGCGCCAATCCGTTCGCTTGCATCGCTGCCGGCATTGCATGCCTCTGGGGCCCGGCCCATGGCGGCGCCAATGAAGCTGCGCTGAACATGCTGACGGAAATCGGCACGGTCGATCGCATTCCGGAATATATTGCCCGCGCCAAGGACAAGAATGATCCGTTCCGCCTGATGGGCTTCGGCCACCGCGTCTACAAGAACTACGATCCGCGCGCCAAGATCATGCAGAAGACGGCCCACGAAGTTCTCGGCGAACTCGGCATCAAGGACGATCCGCTGCTCGACATCGCGATCGAACTCGAGCGCATCGCATTGACCGATGAATATTTCATCGAGAAGAAGCTTTACCCGAATGTCGACTTCTATTCCGGCATTACGCTGAAGGCTCTGGGCTTCCCCACCACCATGTTCACCGTGCTGTTCGCTCTCGCCCGCACCGTCGGCTGGATCGCACAGTGGAACGAGATGATCGAAGATCCGGAACAGCGTATCGGCCGCCCGCGCCAGCTCTACACCGGCGAACCGCCGCGCGAATACGTTCCGGTTTCCAAGCGCTAAGCCGGAAAAACAAGACAACAAAAAACCCGGTCAGAAATGGCCGGGTTTTTTGTTGGACAAGACATCGAGAACAATCGCCGCCGCCTTTTCGCCAGGCGGCTCTTTGGTCTGCATCCGTTGCCAAACCAGATCATAGCCCTGAAGCATGGCAACCAGCTCCGGCGTGTCGTTCGACAGCCGCTCCATGTAGCGCGCCAGTAGACCGGGCCGCAGCACATCGTTGATCAGCTCGGGCACAACAGCATAATCCGCAATCAGGTTCGGCAAAGCCGCTGTCCAGGTCTTGATGCGCGACATTACGAACCGGGCAAGCCACTCGGTCTTATAGGTCGAAACAACGGGAACACCAGCAAGCCCGAGTTCCAGGATTACGGTGCCGGAAGCCGCCATCGCTGCGTCTGCTTCCGTAAAGGCCTTCCATTTGGCATCCTGGCCTACGAAGACATCCGGCTTGACGCTCCAATTTTCAAGGAGAGAACGCACCAACGCCTCCTGCCGAGGGACGGTCGGCAGCAGGTATCGAACGCGATCGCTTCGCCGGCTAAGCTCCAGCACCGCCTGCTCGAAAACCGGCAAAAGCTGACGAATTTCCGAGGAGCGCGAACCGGGAAGAAGCAGGATCGTCTTCTCGCTATCCGGCGCGCTGAGAACGCGAAGCCCCCGCTGGCTGCGGGTCTCGACCAGGCTCGGATCCACGGTCAGGCGGTGGCCGACATAGGTCGTAGCAGGGCCCCCTAGGCGCTGCATAGCCGCCGGCTCGAACGGCAGGATTGCGAGAACATGATCGACATAGGCGAGCATTTTCTGCGCGCGATATTCCTTCCATGCCCAGACGCTCGGGCAAACATAATTGACGACCGGCAGGTCCGGCAGCGCCGCGCGCACCTTTTTGGCGACGCGGTGGGTGAAATCCGGGCTGTCGATGATCAGAAGCACGTCAGGCTTGGCCGCGATGATAGCGTCCGCCGTCTGACGGATGCGGGCGAGCAGTTTCGGCAACCGCTTGATGACCTGCGCAAAACCCATAATCGACAGTTCGGAATAATCAAACAGCGAGCGCAAGCCCTGCGCTTCCAACGCGTCGCCACCGACTCCGATCAATTCCACGGTGCCGTCGTAGCGCTGCTTCAATGCCGCGACGAGATCGCCGCCGAGCAAGTCGCCGGAGACTTCACCGGCGACGACAGCGAGTTTCAACGGCGCACCGCTCACATAAAGCCCTCCGCACTGAGGCCGCGGTCGATGCCGCAGACGAAAAGGCCAGCCTCGTCGGCAGCTGCAATGAGCGCCTCACGCTCCAGCACCAGCGCCCTGCCCGCCTCGACAGCTACGCCGGCAAGGCCAGCCTTCTTGGCGTTCAACACGGTCGAGACGCCGATCGACGGTAAGTCGGCCCGCACATCCTGCTGCGGTTTGCAGAGCTTGACCAGCACGCCGCGGCGACGCGTCGATATGCGCCCCTCGGCCCGCAAACTCGCGACACGCTCGATCATCTTGTCCGTGCCCTCGGCGCCCTCCAGCGCTACGACGCGCCCACCGACGCTGACGGCTCCCTGCCCGACATCCAACAACCCCAGGGCATCGGCCGCCTTCGCACCTTGCGCGATATCGCGCAGGTCCTCTTCCGAAGGAGAGAGCCGTCCCAGCGGCCCGGTGGTCGCCAGCAGATCCGGTGCGATCTCATGCGCGCCGACGACGCGGACACCTCCAGCCTCGATCAAACGGATCACCATCTGCAGCACGGCATTGTCACCGCCGGAAAGGAGGGTTCGGATGGTCGACGGCAACTCCTTGATCACGCGCCAGGTCGGGCGCACATCGCGCCAAGCCGGGCGGCGTGCGACGCCGCCGGACATTACGACCCGGTCCACACCATAGCGGCGGAACATCGCCTCGAGGCCGGCAAAATTGCCGACACCGAGATTGGCATGATCGAACGCGGACCAGTCGCGGTCCGCTTCGTCCGTCAGTGCAATGATAACGGGATTTTCGCCTGCCTGTCGGGCGGCATCGGCAACATAGGCCGGCAAAAAGCCGCTGCCTGCGATGATCGCCAGCCTGCCCCTATGGTATTGACCGCTCGCGGCCACCTTAGCCCTTACCGCGATTGGGCGACGACAACGCACGGTCGCTGTCGGCAGCGATGAAATCGAGGATCTCCATCACTTCCTTGCAATCGGCATATTCATCGCGGATCGCTGCCGCATTGTCGCGGATCGAACCTTCGCCTTCGAAAATGCTTTTATAGGCACGGCGAACCATATGGATGACCGAGCGCTCAATTCCCGCGCGGGCCATGCCGACAACGTTGAGTCCCGAGAGCACACCTGGATTTCCGTTCAGCATGCCATAGGGAATGACGTCATAGCTCGCGGCCGAAAGGCCGCCGATGAAGGCTTGACGGCCGATGCGGGTAAACTGGTGCACTGCGCAGCCGCCGCCGAGGATGGCGCGGTCCTCGACGGTGACATGCCCGGCCAGCATGACATTATTCGACATGATGACATTGTTGCCGACGCGGCAATCATGGGCGACGTGCGAATTGGCAAGGAACAGATTGTTATTGCCGACGATGGTCTTGCCGCCGTAGTCGGCCGTACCGGTATTGATCGTTACACCTTCGCGGATCGTGCAATTCTCGCCGACATCAAGCGTTGTCTCTTCGCCGCCGTGATGAACGCTCTGCGGATCGCCGCCGACGACTGCCATGGGGAATATCTTCGTGCCCTTGCCGATCGTCGTCCGGCCAGTCACGACCACATGCGTCAGTAGCTGGACAGCATCATGCAACACGACCTTGGGGCCGATATGGCAGAACGGACCAACGACGACATTCTCGCCGATGACCGCTCCGTCCTCAACAACCGCGAGCTTGTGAATGCGCGCGCTTTTTGCGATGCTGCTCATGCCTGCTCTTGGTCCTTCCGTACGATCATCGCGCCGATATCGGCCTCGGCAACCAGCGAACCATCGACCTTGGCGTCGCAGTGGAACTTCCAGATCGTGCCGCGCTGCTTCAGCTTGACGACATGAAATTCAACACGGTCGCCAGGCACGACCGGCTTGCGGAAGCGCGCATTATCGATCGTCATGAAGTAGACGAGATTGCCGCCGATGCCATCCTTGCGGGCGCAGATTGCGCCTGCCGTCTGCGCCATGCCCTCGATCAACAGAACGCCTGGCATGATCGGCGATCCCGGAAAATGGCCAGTAAACTGCGGCTCGTTCGCCGTGACGTTCTTGATACCGATCGCGGAATTATCGCTGTCGATCTCAATGATCTTATCGACCATCAGGAAAGGATAGCGATGCGGCAAAAGCTTCATGATTTCGATGACGTCCGCCGTCGACAGCGACGTCTTGGCTTCTTCAGTCATGCTCCGCACTCCCGTCCTTCTTTTCCCTGGCTCCTGACCGTTTTGCGATCTCCGCCGACTCTCTCAGAAAATCCCACAAAGGCCGTGCCGGAAGGCCTGCATAGCGCTCGCCCGCCGGAATGCTATTCATCACACCGCTCTTGGCGCCGATCTGAACACCGTCGCCGA
The DNA here is from genome assembly GCF_014193655.1 of Rhizobium sp. BK313. Classification (GTDB taxonomy): domain Bacteria; phylum Pseudomonadota; class Alphaproteobacteria; order Rhizobiales; family Rhizobiaceae; genus Rhizobium. The sequence goes on from NZ_JACHZQ010000001.1 coordinate 1,602,160, forward strand.
TATGGATATGACCATTCAGGCCGGCCTGACCGCCGATCTGCACACCGTCACCAATCACCGTGCTGCCGGCTATGCCGACCTGACTGACGATGGCGCAATGGCGGCCGATACGGACGTTATGTCCGATCTGCACCTGATTGTCGATCTTAGTACCCTCGCCGATGACTGTGTCATCCATGGTGCCGCGATCGATCGTGGTATTAGCGCCAATCTCGACATTATCCTGAATGATGACGCGGCCGATCTGCACGATCTTCACCATGCCGCGCGGCCCCGGCGCATAGCCAAAACCGTCCTGGCCGATGCGCGCGCCATTGTGGATGATGACGCCGTTACCGAGATAGGAGCAAAGCACACTGGCGCCGCCACTGATCGTGCAATTGCGTCCGATCTTGACGCCCGGTCCGATCATGGCACCGGCACCAATACGTGTCCCCTCGCCGATCTCAGCGCCCGGTCCGATGACTGCACACGGCTCCACGCAAACATCCGCTTCAAGCTTTGCAGTCGGATCGATGAAGGCGGCCGGCGAAATCAGCGTCGGCGTCGATGTCAGCGCAACCGGACGCATGGCTTGCGGATGCAGCAAGGCACCCGCCATCGCGAAATCCGTATGCGGCTTTCTGGAAAGGAGAATCGGGATATGCGCTGGAACGAAAGACTTCAGCGCCGGCAAACAAATGATCGCCGAAGCCCGACAGGTCTCCAGTTCCGCTCGATTCTTCCGGGAAAGAATATAACAAACATCGCCTTCGCCGGCCCGGTAGACGGGAGCGATGGACTTGATGACGACGCCGGCAAAGGCCTCATCAACAAGCTCCGCCCCAAGATGCTCGGCCAGCGCACGGAGGCTGACGCCATCATGGGGCGGGAAAAAACCGATATGTTCCATAAGCACCAGCTCCAGAACGGTGTTAAGCCCGCAGTTCTGGGCTGCCGATATCAGAACTGGTTGGCAATGCCAAACCGGAAATTCTCAGTCTTGTCGAAGTCTTGCTTGAGAACCGGCACAGCATAGTCAACACGGATGACGCCGAAGGGCGACGACCAAATCAGGCCCGCACCCAGCGAGGCACGGATCGCGCTGCTGTCGTGCAATACGTCACCGAAGAGTTCCGCCTGATTGCCGTAGAGCGTACCCGCATCAGCAAAGGCTGCGAGGCGCAGACCGATATCCTGCGGAACGCCCGGCATCGGCATGCTCGCTTCAGCCGAAGCCGTGAAGTAAGTCGTGCCGCCCAGCGCATCGCCATGCGACGAACGCGGACCAATACCAGCGTTCTCGAAGCCGCGGATTTCGCGGCCACCAAGCGTGAACTGATCGAAGACGTTCAGATGATCGCCTGTCGGCATGACATAACCGGCGCCGACCGTCAGCGAGCCGATGATGTCGGCTTCGTCACTGATCATCTTATAGTAACGCGCCTTGCCGCTCAGCTTGTAGAAGTCGGAGTCGCCGCCCAGACCCGCATATTCATGCGTGAACTTGGCGATGATACCTTCACGCGGCAGGTTCTGGTCGTCCAGCGTGTTGTAGGTGAAGGTCTGCGAAACCGTCGACTGAACCCAGGGGCTATTCTCCACAAGGTTTATGTACGGAGCAGACAGATTGTTCTGCCAGTCACCGGTTCCGTCATACTGGAGACGCTTATAGTTGTAACGCAGCGTCGTTGCGAAGTTCTCTGTGATCGGCGCGGTAACGCGCAGCGAGAAGCCTTCTTCCGAATAGTCGTAGAAATCGTCGCTCGAGGTCTGGTTCCTGAAGATGTCGAAGCCGGCAGCCAGACGATAGCCGAGGAAATAGGGCTCGGTGAACGAGATGTTGTATGTGCGGTTGCCTTCCGTGCCGGCACCTGCAGCGATACGGATGTACTGGCCACGACCGAGGAAGTTCTTTTCTTCGACCGAAGCTTCCAGCAGCAGACCGCCATTGTTGCCGACAGCATAACCGGCGCCAATACCGAACGAACCGGTCGGCTGGTCTTCGACGTTGACGATAACGACTACGCGGTCCGGAGCGCTGCCCTGAGCGGTGGTGATATCAACCTTGGTGAAGTAACCGAGCGCGTCGAGACGACGCTTGGCGCGGGTGATCATTTCCTGGTTGAAAGCGTCGCCTTCGTTGAGGTCGAACTCGCGGCGAATGACGTAATCGCGCGTGCGGGTGTTACCGCGGATCTCGATACGCTCGACATAAGCGCGCTCGCCCTGATCGACCAGATATTCGATACCGATCGTGTGGCCGGTCAGGTCACGGTTGCCGCGCGGCGTGATGCGGGCGAACGGATAGCCGGCCGCAGCGACGCGCTTGGAAATGTTTTCGATCGAGGTCTGGATGTCCTTGGCGCTATAGACATCACCCTTGTGAGTGATGACCAGGCTCTTCAAGTCATCTGCGTTGACGCCCTCAACCGTCGAAACGACGTTGATGTCGCCATAGGTATAGCGCGGACCTTCGTCGACGTTGAAGTTCAGCGTGTATTCGTTGTTCTGCTCGTTCAGCGTCGCATCGGCACTGACGATACGGAAGTCGGCATAACCATGATTGTAATAGAACTGACGCAGCGCATCCTGGTCCGCCTGCTGGCGTTCGGCGCTATAGACGTCCTTGCGGGTCAGGAACGACAAGAAGTTCGTCCGCTTGGTGCTGATCACCGAAGCAAGACGGCCGCTGCTGTAAGCCTGGTTGCCCGAGAAATTGATCTTGTCGATCTTGGTGCGGTCACCTTCGTTGATGACGAAGGCCACGTTGATGCGCCCCTGCGCGACCGGAACGGTCTGCGTCGTCACCTGGACGTCGTTACGACCAATCACGGCGTAGGCGTCCTTGATGGTCTTGATGTCGGCCTGGACCTGGGTGTCGCTATAAGGACCTGCAGCATGGGTCTGGACGATGCCCTGCAGCTTGTCGTCCTTGATCTTGTGGTTGCCGTTGAAGACCACAGCGTTGATCAGCAGGTTTTCCTTGACGGAAATGACCAGCGTGCTGCCGGAGACGGTCACGTGTACATCGGAGAAGTATCCGGTGGCATAAAGCTGCTTTACCGAATTGTCGATGTCAGCGGGCGAGAAGTTCTTGCCGGGCTTGATTGTAATATTGTCGCGGACTGCCTCTGCACCAACGCGTTCAGCTCCCCTGACATCGATCCGCTGTATGACAGCGGCTTCTGCGACTGAAGCAGAAGCAAGGGTGATAACACCAGCGCCCGACGCAACAACACCAGCAGACAGCGCTACCGCCGACACTGCGTTCAAAAATCTTGAACCAGCCTTCATTTTCACTTCTTACCTTTTTATCAGTCGTCCCCAGCTCCGAGCGAACCCGATTCCGGCCACGTGTGTCGTTTTACCCGCTTTTGACATACAAGCAAGGGAGCAAGTTAATTTCTGTTTACTTCATTTCAAAGCGTGGCTCATTGGCCACTACAGCTTTGAAACATCGTAAATAAATCGTAATTTCCTCTATACTGCTTCATCAGCCTATCCTGGAGCTGATGTCGTTCCAGGTCGCAAACACCATGAGTGACAGCACCATCGCAAAACCAATCCGGAAAGCGATGTCCTGTGCCCGAGCACCCAGCGGTTTTCCCCTTACGGCTTCAATCGCATAGAACATCAGGTGCCCGCCATCAAGTACCGGCACCGGCATCAAATTTAATAACCCTATGGAAACAGAAAGTATGGCGGCGAATTGGAGCACCGCCGAAAAACCCAGGGTTGCCATCTGTCCGGAAAGCTGCGCAACCCGGATGGGGCCGCCAAGCTGATCCGCCTTCATGTAACCGCCGATGACATTGCCGAGATATTCGAAGGTGCCGGAAACAATATTACCGGTCTGCTTGATGCCTTCGCTCAGCGCCTGCAATGGACCATATGCCTCATAACGGAGCTTGATGGGCTTCTGGCCGTCGGTAATCCCGATGCTGCTGATCTCCATCTCGTTGCCGAAGGCATCGGGCTCTTCGGTCTTCTTCGGAACCACCTGGACGTCACGTGTCACGCCGCTCCGCTCGACGGACAGCGCCACGGTCTTGTCCGGACGGGAGGCAACATAACGCTGGACTTCACCGATGGAAGCGATCGCGCGCCCGTCTACAGACAGGATACGATCGCCAAGCGCGATACCCGCTTCTTCCGCCGGGCTGTCCGGTGCGATCGAGGCGACGAGCGGGTCGACCGGCGAAATGCCGATGCTGCCGACATCCTTCTTGTTTCCGGAAGCGTCGGTCGCTGTCAGGGTTTCCGGCACCATCGGAAGATCACGCGTCTGGCCATTACGTTCGACTGTCAAGACGACGCTCTTGCCGGGGCGATCGGTGACATAGCGGGCGATGTCATAGTAGGTCGCGACATTGTTGCCGTCGATGGCGATCAGTCGGTCGCCGGTCTGCACGCCCGCCCGGGCGGCCGGTCCAGCCGGCTCAACCGCCGTTACCAGCGGATCGACGAGCGCGATGCCGATGCGGCCCATCTCCATCTTGTTGCCGAACTGATCTGTGTCTTCCACGAGTTTCGGCACGATGCTGAAGTCGCGCTTCTGGCCGTCGCGTTCGACGGTCAGCACGATATTGCGACCGGGCCGCAAGCCGACATAGCGCTGCACTTCGTCGAAAGTCGTCACCTTGTTACCATCGATGGCAACGAGACGGTCGCCGGATTCAATCCCCGCTTCAGCAGCAGCACCGCCGCGCGTAACCATGGCGACGATCGGATCAGCGACGGTGCGGCCATAGACGCTGAAGAGGACGGCGAAGATTACGATGGCGAGAATGAAATTGGCGATTGGACCGGCCGCAACGGTCGCGGCCCGCTTCCAGAGCTTGGCGCCGGCAAAGGATCGGGCGCGCTCCTCCTCGGTCATGGCCGAGAGTTGATCGACGTCGGTCTTGCTGGAGGCGTCCTCGTCGCCGAAGAAACGGACATAGCCGCCGAGCGGAATGATCGACAGTTTCCAGCGCGTACCATGGCGATCGGTAAAGCCGGCGATTTCCGGACCGAAACCGATCGAAAAGGCCATGATGCGGATGCCGGACCAACGCCCGACCAGATAATGACCCATCTCGTGCACGAAAACGAGCAATGACAGCACGAAAACAAACGTGATGACGTTGTTCGTCAAGAAGCCGATGATGCCTGCCGCGCTACTCATACAACGATCCTGTTCGCGTTGATTTCAGACACCGAGCAGAACACCGCCCAATGACATAGTCTCGCCGCTCATTGTCAGCGATATTACGATAGCTAACAAAAACGCCGCAAAACAAGCAAAAATTAGTCCATCGACCCGATCCATGACGCCGCCATGACCGGGAATCAGGTGGCTGGAGTCTTTGACTCCGAAACGGCGTTTGATGAAAGACTCGAATAAATCGCCAATCTGGCTGCAGATTGACAGCACCAGCGCGAGCGCTGGAATCCATAAACCATCCGCGGAAAAAAAGCTCCAGACAACAGCCGTCCCGGCGATCACGGCGGCGATAGCACCGCCGATTGCACCAGACCAGGTTTTGCCGGGCGATATGCGCGGTGCAAGCTTTGCCCCACCGATGGCGCGGCCGACGAAAAAGGCGAAAATATCCGTCGCCCATACCGTGGCGAAGATGAACAGCATCAGCACGAAGCCGCGCAGATCGTCGTCGCGGATCTCGGCAAGCGCTATGGCCGTCAATCCCGCATAGAATATTCCGCCAGGCAGCCACCAGCTCTTGTGGCGCGTAGCGACCATGATCGCCGTAATCGCAACGAAGACGACCAATATTTCCAGCGAATAGACCGATTCCTCCATCAGTGTCGCGCCGGCTATCAGCACCAGGCCCAGCCAGCCCAGCGCATTGCCCTGAGGATCGCGGCCATGCAGATCTGAAATTGTCGACCATTCATAATAGACGAGCAGGCCGATCGCTGCCGCCAGGATACGAAAGCTCAAGCCGCCATACCAGGTCGCGACGAGAACGACCGCGGCAAGGATGATGCCGGAAATAATGCGCAGCCTGAGTTCACGACTCATCAGGACCCCACGGCCGCAGCCTGCTTGGCGGAAAGGCCGCCAAACCGCCGATCACGCGCGGCATATTTTTCCAGCGCGGAGAAAAAGAGGTCGCGGCTAAAGTCCGGCCAATATTCCGGCATGAACATGAATTCTGAATAGGCGGCCTGCCAGAGCAGAAAGTTCGACAACCGCTCCTCGCCACTGGTCCGGATGATGAGATCGGGATCGGGAATTCCGGCAGTATCCAGTCGTGCATCGATCAATTCGGGGCGGATATCCTGCGGCCGCAGCCGTCCCGCTTCGACGTCCTTTGCCAGACCGACAACGGCGCGAGTTATCTCGTCGCGCGAGCCATAATTGAAAGCGATAACCAATGTCAGGGCGGTATTGTCCCTGGTGGTCTCTTCTGCCTCGATCAACAACGGCAGGATATCGCTGCGCAAATTATTGCGATCGCCGATCACCCGAATGCGGACATTCTGGCGATGCAGTTCAGCAAGATCCCGCCGGATGAAGGCTTTGAGCAAACCAAGAAGATCGCTCACCTCGGTTTCGGGACGGCGCCAGTTCTCTGAGGAGAAGGCGAAGAGCGTCAAGTATTTTACGCCGACATCACCGGCAGCTCTCACCGTCTCGCGCACCGCCTCAACACCCTTACGATGGCCCATGGTGCGCGGCAGGCCGCGCGCATTGGCCCATCGCCCGTTGCCATCCATGATGATGGCAACGTGTTCGGGTATGGCAGAGAACGTGGGAGCTGACATATGGATCCGGTTTCGTTCGGCAGGAAAATGCTCTAGGCTCATAAATCTAGTGCACCCTCACCGCTTTCAATGTTTCCTGATCGAAAGCGGGATGCTCTAGTATGCAATCAGACCTGCATGATTTCCTTTTCTTTGTCGGCTAGCAAGCGGTCGATGTCCGAAATCGTATCGTCCGTCATCTTCTGCACACGCTCGGACTGGGCGCGGCTTTCATCCTGACCGATTACACCGTCCTTTTCGGCCTTTTTGAGACCGTCCATGCCGTCACGGCGGACATGGCGAATCGCCACCTTTGCCTTCTCGGCATATTCATGGGCAACCTTGACCAGCGAGCGACGGCGCTCCTCGTTGAGCTCCGGCAACGGGATGCGCAGATTTTGTCCATCGACGATCGGATTGAGGCCGAGATTGGATTCGCGGATCGACCGCTCCACAGCCCCGACCATCGACTTGTCCCAAACAGAGACGGTCAGCATACGCGGCTCGGGCACGGTGATGTTGGCGACTTGGTTCAGCGGCATGCGCGAGCCATAGGCTTCAACCGTAACCGGATCGAGAATGTTGGCGGACGCACGCCCAGTGCGCAGCGAGGCGATGTCGCTCTTGAATGCCGCAATGGCGCCGTCCATGCGGCGCTTCAGTTCTTTGAGGTCGGTGCCTTCACTCATGTGTTTTTACTCCCGTGTAGTAGGCGGCACCGGGAAGGGCCGGTGCCACAGGAACGTCAGTTGTCTGATACGATGGTCTTGTGGCCGCCGCCGGTCAAGATTTCCGCGAAGCCGCCCTTTTCATGAATTGAAAAGACGATGATCGGGATTGAATTTTCCCGCGCAAGCGCTACGGCGGCCACATCCATGACCGCGAGTCCTTTTTCGAGCACCTGGCTATGGGTTAGATGTTCGAAACGCTCAGCGTCCGGGAACTTCTTCGGATCGGCGGAATAGATGCCATCGACCTGCGTGCCCTTGAAGATCGCTTCGGCGCCCATTTCGGCGGCACGCAGTGCTGCGGCGGAATCGGTGGTGAAGAAGGGATTGCCGGTGCCGCCGGCAAAGATCACCACACGGCCAAGCGAGAGATGGTAGAGCGTGGCGCGCTGCGAAAAACTCTCGCAGATTTCCGGCATGGAGATGGCGGAAAGCACGACGGTGTCGATATTCAGCTTGCGCAGCGAGGTGGCCAATGCCAGCGCGTTTATGACGGTCCCGAGCATGCCCATGTGGTCGCCGGTAACGCGGTCTCCTCCCTTGGAGGCAACGGCAACGCCGCGGAATATATTGCCGCCGCCGACGACGACGCCGACTTCGACACCCATCGCGCGCGCTTCTGCAATGTCAGATGCAATCCGGTCCGAGACGGTGACGTCGATACCGAACCCCTGGCTACCCATGAGGGCTTCGCCGGAGGCTTTGAGCAGTACGCGCTTGTAGATCGGCTGAGACATCGTGGCTCCTTGAAGTGATCGCGGGGGATGATTGTGAAAGCCGGATACACGAAGGGCACCGCGTTGTCACGCGATGCCCTGAGGTTTTCCCTGATATGGTTTCACCAATCCGGGATATGATTTCTTTTCCCTGATCAGCCCTTGGCGACAGCCGCAACTTCGGCGGCGAAGTCGCTCTCTTCCTTCTCGACGCCTTCGCCGAGGAGCAGACGGGCCATGCCGACGACTTCGATCGGGGCGCCGGCGGTCTTTTCAGCTTCCTTGATGGCAGCAGCGACCGTCAGGTCCGGGTTGATGACGAAGGCCTGCGAGAGAAGAGCGACTTCCTCGAAGAACTTGCGCATGCGGCCTTCCACCATCTTTTCGATGATGGCTTCCGGCTTGCCGGATTCGCGGGACTGCTCGATGAAGACGTTGCGTTCGCGCTCGGCGACTGCGGCATCGACTTCTTCGGCGCGGATAGCCAGCGGGTTGGTAGCAGCAATGTGCATGGCAACCTGGCGGCCGATCGACGTCAGAACGGCCTTGTCACCGACCGACTTCAGGGCAACCAGAACGCCGAGCTTGCCGATACCGTCGCCGGCAGCGTTGTGGATGTAGGTCGCCACGACGCCGTGCTCGACCTCCAGCTTGGCCGCACGACGAAGCGTCATGTTCTCGCCGATGGTTGCGATCGCGTCCTTGATAGTGTCGGCGACTGGCTTGCCGGATGCGGGATAGGTCGCAGCCGAAATGGCTTCGACCGTGCCGTTGGTGGACAGCGCAACTTCGGCGACGCCGCGAGCGAGTTCCTGGAAAGCATCGTTACGGGCAACGAAGTCGGTTTCGGAATTGAGCTCGACGACAACGGCCTTGTGACCGGCGCCGGCAATGGCGACCAAGCCTTCAGCGGCGGTGCGGCCGGACTTCTTGTCAGCCTTGGAGATGCCCTTGGCGCGCAGCCAGTCGATCGCGGCTTCGATATCGCCGTTGGTTTCGGTCAGCGCCTTCTTGCAGTCCATCATGCCTGCGCCAGACTTTTCGCGCAGTTCTTTCACCAGTGCAGCCGTAATCTCGGTCATAAGCTTCCTCTTGTCGGTTCATACGGTGCGGCGTGCGGTTTTGAGCAGAAGCGGCACCGATTTGAGGGACGAAATGTACCCGTAAGTATGACAGCGTTATGAAGCTGCGTCATACTCTGGAATTCTTGATTGGAACATGCCTGGATCTACCGCCCAGGCCATGCGTTCCCTGAAACAGAACAAGGCCGCTCGAACTCCTTGAAGTCGCAAACGGCCTTGTCCCGGATGTCAATACGCTCGGGCGGACTGGATTCCGTCCGCCCTTGGGCGCGATCAGGCTTCGGTGCCGTCCACCAGAGTCGGCTCGATCGGAGCTTCAACGGAAGCGCCGAGGTCGCGGCCGGATGCGCTCTGCTGGCGAGCGATACCGTCGATGGCAGCGCGCGAGATCAGGTCACAGTACAGAGCGATGGCGCGCGAAGCGTCGTCGTTGCCCGGAATCGGATAATCGATCAGGTCCGGATCGCAGTTCGAGTCGATGATAGCGACGACCGGAATGCCAAGGCGCTTGGCTTCGTCGATCGCGATCTTTTCCTTGTTGGTGTCGATGATGAACATCAGGTCCGGGGTGCCGCCCATATCGCGGATACCGCCGAGAGCCTTGTCCAGCTTTTCGCGCTCGCGCTCGAGGTTCAGACGTTCCTTCTTGGTGAAGCCCTGGGCGTCGCCATTGAGGATTTCGTCGAGCTTGCGCAGACGCTGGATCGAGTTCGAAATCGTCTTCCAGTTGGTCATCATGCCGCCGAGCCAGCGGGCGTTGACGTAGTACTGAGCCGAGCGCTTGGCGCTGTCGGCGATCAGTTCGGACGCCTGACGCTTGGTGCCGACGAACAGAACGCGGCCGCCACGGGCAACGGTGTCGCTGACAACCTGCAGGGCGCGGCTCAACATCGGAACCGTCTGAGCAAGGTCGATGATGTGGATGTTGTTACGATCGCCGAAGATGTACGGCTTCATCTTCGGGTTCCAGCGATGCGTCTGGTGGCCGAAGTGAACACCAGCTTCCAGAAGCTGACGCATAGAAAAATCAGGCAATGCCATGCCTTTGACTCCTTTTCCGGTTGAACCTCCGCAAGGCGAACAGCATCTTCTTCGAAGATGCCACCGGGCGGAACGATCCGGATTTCTCCCGGACAATCCCATGCCTTACGTGTGGAATGCGGCTGCCCATACATTCGATTTGCCGAGAATGCAAGGCTTGGGCGGAAAAAATGCGCGGACCCTGCCCCTTGAAGCCGGGGAAGTCTGAGGACTTTATCGACGATATCCGCCAAAACCGCCACGGTGAATCGTCACCGCAGCCCCCAACTGACTTACCTCCCCGTTGATTTCGATTGCCCCTGAAGCACAGCAGCAAAGCACATCGACATCAGGATCACCCCGGCACCGACGATATATGGTCCGCCTGCGGACAATTGATACAAGGTGCCGCTTGCGAGCGGCCCTACGATTCTGGCGATCGACTGCTGAGCCTGATTGGCGCCTTGAACACGGCCCTGTTGATCACCGGGTGCTGCGTTGGAAATAACGGCGCTCATCGATGGCTGGTAAAATCCGTCTCCCAAGGTGAAAATCGCAATGGCGGCAAACAAGAGCTGTGACGACGTGATATGAACGGTCGTCGCCACCATTATCAGCCCTAGAGCATTGATCGCGAGGCCAACGACAGCGGTCAATCGCTCACCCAGCCGATGCTGCAGTCTTGGTGCGAGCCAACCCTGGCTAAAAATGTCGAGCACACCGACAGTGCACAGCAGAAGTCCTATGCCGACAGGTTCGAACGACAATATATCCTTGGCGAACACCGCAATGTTGACCTGAAGCATGGTGCCGGCAAGATAAAACAGGAAGGCGCTGGCGAACGCGAGTTTTATCAATGGTAGCCTCAGTGCGTAAGCAAGAGGGCTGAAGGGATTGAGATGATGCAGCGTCAATGAAGCTGAACGGTCATGCTTCACATTGCTTTCGGGCAGTGCAACGAACACCCAAAGCAAATTGAGAATTGCCAGGCCAGCCGCCACGAAGGCTGGAGCAGAAAGGGAAATCTGTCCGAGCAATCCGCCAACAGCCGGTCCCATCAGGAAGCCGAAGCCGCCGGCTGCGCCAAGTAGACCAAATACCTTTCCGCGGTCCTCCGGCTCGGTGATATCGGCAACATAGGCATAGACAGCGCCAGTGCTACCGGCTGTCAGCCCGTCGATGGCGCGGCTGATGAGAAGCATGGAAAAAGACCCGGCAACGCCAAAGACGAGGTAGCCGGTTGCCGAGCCGAACAGCGTCGCGATCAGAATTGGTTTACGTCCCAGGCGGTCGCTCAAAGCTCCGAGCACAGGGGCAGCAACAAGCTGGCAGACCGCATAGAGGGTCATAATCGCGCTTACCGAGATGGCAACGCGAACTGGAGGAACGAACTGCGCAACCAGAAAGGGCGCCACCGGGCCGATCAGTGTAAAGCCCGCGAAATTAAAAAGGACCGATACAGCAAGAATGGCCTTCGGCGACCTCCAAATCGGCGGCGTGCGTAAAACGGCGTTGTACAACATTTTACTCCTGAGCTGCCGCCCGGAGCAGATGTCGACAAGACAACCACACGGACGGAGTGAGACGCGATTGCGTCTGTCCGTCGGGGTTTCTCATGCTGGAAAAGCAAGGAAGAGAGCTTCCGTTTTCCGGAAGTGCCTGGGCCTACCGAGACCAAGCTTGCCTTTTTCGACACCATCGATTTAGCCGTTTGGCGCACGCTGGTCAATTGTAACCAATCGAACTGCTATGCGGTTGTACGGCATCAAAAGAGGAGTGCATGCTCCGCTATTAGCTCGCCAGCTTATCGAGCAGCGCCAGCATAATATTGGCGTCGGGCGTCGGCAGCACGGCATCGATCTCGGCCGGCAAGAGGCCTGCGATGGCACTATCGGCATTTCCGGTTGCTGTGCCCAGCGGCCCGCGGAAGCCGTGTTTGGTCCAGGCAAGCTCCTGCAGCCTCGAGCTTGTCAGCGCTTCCATCAGCCGGTTGGCGGTCTCATCGACGACGATCAGGGGATGCGAGGAATAGACGGTGGGGTGCGGATAGAGCACCACGGGTTTCGCCGTGGAACTCGATTGAACGCGCTTCCATCGTTCGGGATCGGCGATGATCCATTCGACCAACTGATTCTCGTAGCCGACGATCATCGGTTCGCCGCCGAGGCCGCCGGCCAGATATTGATCGAAAAGCTTGCCGGAAGATGGCGACTTGAAGCCCATGTTGCGGAAAATGGTCTGCGCCTTGTCGCCGAACTGCGCGAGATCGGCAGCGGTTGCGACGTTGCCGGCAAGCAGGCTGAGCACAAGGCCCGCAAACATGAAGCCGGAATTGGAGCGATTCGGATCGGTCGAGACGATGCGCGCCTGCCCGTAGAGCGCGTCGACCCCGAGCTTGGACCAGCTCGTTCCCGCAAGAACGGCATCGAGCAACGCCTTGAGATCAAGCTGATGCTGTCCCGTCGACGTAACGGTGACCAGCCCGGCTTTCGTCAGTCCATCGACCACCGGCTGCCAAGTATAGACGACGACCGGCGTGTTCAGGACCACGCGGTCATTGCGGATCTTGACGCCGCTCTGCCGGGCGATGTCGACCATGATGGAGGACGATGGCCAGAGGAATGCTGGGCTCTGCGACAGCAGCGCCTGCTCGCGCACCATTTCGACGGAGCCGGCCACGCGGCTGTCTATGTCCAGTCCATAGCCATGCAGAGCACCGACGACATCATTGTCAGCCAGGAACGCCTCCTTCTCGCCGCCGATGAACCCGAAGAGCTTCGTGCGGTTGCCGAGCAGTCCCTGGAACTCCGGCCTGTCCTTCACGGCAAAATAACCGCCGGTGCCGGCGACGCCGGCAGCAAGTAGTCCTACCCCAAAGGCACGGCGGGAGATGGCCATCAGCGTCTGATATCCTCTTTGAGCGAGGCCTGTATCAGGCGCAGCTCTGTGTCTAGCGTATCGAGCCTGTCGTCTACGAGGCTATCCGAATAGTGCACGAAGGCGTCCTCGAGTTTGGTGAGCACCAGATCCACTTCCTGCAATCGTTTCTGGTCGGGCACGCGTTTGGCCTCAAGGGTGGCGAAACCCTCGGCGACCTCGGCCGCGCGCGGCAGGTAATAGCTGAGGAACCGCCGCACCGTGCCGGCGCTTTCCGGGCTCGCCTCTACCTTGGCAAAGACGTCGGCAGCGATCTCGGCCAGATGCCGCACACGCTTTGCCGTCTCCTTATTGGTGATGTGATCCGCCGAGGCTTCGAGCCTTTGCGCCGCAGGTGCTGCCGCACTCAACAGATCGCGTGCAAAATCAAGTCGTCCCTTGCCGATCGTCTTGGCATCCAGACCTTCGAAAAGCCGGCGCGGCGACAGGGCAAAGACAAGGCCGACAAAGATCAGCAGGCCGATGACGGCTGCAATCCAAAGCGGCATCCCGGCAAAGAAGCTCAAGACAGGAACAACGATCGCGGCAGCGAGTCCCGCCACGATCCAATTCCAGTCATTGCCGAACCAGTTGCGCATCGCAGTCCTAATTGTAACCACGCACGGCACGGAACGCGCTGACGAGGTCATCCCTGCCATCGAACACCCGCGCCGATGTCGCTTTGGCCAAGGCATCGAGCTGTGTCTTGTCGGCATCGCCAAAGGTGATGCCGAAGACCGGCACATGCGGATTGGTTGCCTTCCACTCGCTCAGAAAATCGCGGCTCGCATCATCAGACTTTCCGTCGGTCATGATGACGATCGCCGGCAGATAAGACGACAGGTTTGGAGTATCCTTCATGCGGCTAAGTGCTCTGCTTGCGCAGGCATACATGTCAGTGCCGCCATCTGCATGCTGCAGCGACACCTTGTCGACAAGGCTCTTCTGTTGCGCCGGGTCGCCTGTCGCCGAAAGGGTTGTCCGCACGCGACTGTCGAAAGGAATGACCATGATGCGGTCCGCCGGCGTCCATTGCGCCAGTACCTTGCCGGTTTCATCCGGATTGAACAGAAACTGCATGGCGGCCTGCAATTGACTTTCGCCCTTGCCTGCCATGGAGCCGGAGAAATCGAGGCAAAGGGCCGTCAGCGACGGCTTACGCAATGCGCCCTGGTAGAGATCGAGCGCCTGGCGAATCACGGCCGGCTCCGGCATGCGGATCGCCGTCACCAGCCGAGTCGGATCGAAGTTCCAATTCGGGTCCGCTTTGGCCGCGACATCTCCCAATGGAATGCGGCGGCCGGTATCGGCAATGCGCTTCTGCACGGGTGCGGAACGCAGATAGGCGACAAGCTCGTTGAAGAAGGTCTCGACCTCTGGCCCGCGTCCGTGATCGATAAAGCCGATCGGCGAATCCGCGATCGCCACGCCGTCGGCCGGATAGATCGCGTAAAGCGGCTCCTTGCCCATGCCGACGAGCTTGTCATTTGTCTCCTTCAGCACCGCCTCATAGTTCCACATGGCGTCGTAGAGCGTACCCTTGCTGGCAGAATCCGTATAGAGGTCTGCAAGCCAGCCGGAGGAACCCGATGAACGTTCGACCCCCGCAAGCAGCGCCCTGACGGCGCCCTGGACGTCCGGCTTGTCGAGATCGCCCGGTTCGATGACGGGCTTGTTGCCGAGCGCGCTGGAAAGCATGGCAAGATAGGCGCTGGCACCCGAATTGGACTGGGTTGCCGAAGTCATGAGAAATTTCAGCGAGCCGCTGTTTACTGCCGCCAATATGTCCTTCATGAACACGGGCCTGCCGATCCAGCCAAGCGCCTGCGCCTTGGATTTGCGCACGCCGAGGATGACCGGTGTCTGCGCCACCGAGGTCAACGTCTTTACGCGGCGTTTGGTGTCGAACATATCGACCCAGACACTCGATGCCGGCCAGACAACATCCTGCTCGACGCCTTTGTCGCTCTGCAACGCCAGTCCGATATCCAGCGTGCCTTCATAGGTGAAGCTGCAGGTCGCGCTCTTCTGTTTGCAGAATTCTTCGACGATGGGCTGGATAACGGTATTTTCCGAGCCGGAGACGATCGAGAACTTCGGACCCTTGCCGCCGACATTGCAGCCCGCCAAAGCGAGAGCAGCCGTCAGCGCCAGGCCGGTCAGGAAAGTGCGGATCATCATGCCGCTCATCGCGCCTCGATCATCGCCTTCTTGAGTTCAACGGTCATTTTCTCCATTTGCTGCTCGGCTTCGGCCCGCTTCCTGCGGCCCTCCTCCTGCACCTTGAGAACGCCGCCAATCGTATCGATCAGGTCGCGATTGGCGGCGGCGAGCGTATCGATATCGATGATGCCGCGTTGTGACTGCTGTTCGATGGCAATCGCCTGATCCTTCATCATCTCGGACGCCTGACGGATCATCTCGTTGGTGGCGTCGGTGACGGTCTTCTGCAGCTCAAGCGCCGATTTCTGTCGGGACAGTCCCAGCAGGATCACCATCTTCTGCTTCCACGCCGGTACCGTCAGCGCCGACGTCGCCTGCAGATTCTCGATCAGCGTCTCGTCGCCTGCCTGCACAATGCGGATCTGCGGCAATTGTTGAATGCCGAGCTGGCGCGCCTGCTGCAGGTAAAACACCCGCTTCTCAAGCCGGTCGAGAGCCTGCACGCTGTCCTGATAAGTCTGCGCCTCCAGCATGCCGCCGCCGGGATTGGCAGCGGCCGCGTCGGCGGCGTTCTTCAGCTTCGGCAACTCGACATTGCGAAAATGCTCTGCGAAGGTCTTCCCAGCCTGGACATAGGCGTCGAGCTGCAGGATAGACCGCTTCGTCTCCTCGTGGAGATCGTCGAGAAGCGCGATGTCGCGGCGCAGCGTATCCTTGTGGCGGTCGAGCTCGAGCCCGATGCGGTCGATCTGGCCGGCCACATCCTCGAACTCCTCCTTGAAGCGCTCCAGCCGTGCCTTGAACGACGAGAACATCTTGGAAAGGAAGCTCTCATCCTTCAGCGATGCCGGGTCGAGCTTCTTCGACTTGATGATGATATCCGTCAGCAGCTTGCCGACTTCGCCAAGATCCCGGTTGCGGACCTCACGGAGAATCCTGTCGGAATAATCGGAGACGGACTGCTGAGCCCGGTCGCCATAGACGGAAATGCCGGCGCGATCGGTCAGATCTATGGTATCGCCGATGCGGGCGATTTCTGCCGGATCGGCGGTGACAACCGGCAAAGCGGAGTTGGAGGTCGGAGCGAGATCAGTATTGGCCATAGGTCGTGCGTGCTTTCTCGTCTATCAACACGGACCTGCCTGCGGAACACCTGCCGATTATTCCCACAATAAGCGACGCGGCCCGCACGGCCCGCTACAATTCCAGATCGGCGCAGCGGGACATGAGACTCACCCACCGCGTGCCGAATGCTTCACAGAATAGTGAAACTTCGGATACGGTTTTATGACGGAGATTCTGTTTTGTGGCCTGCCCTCACAAAGCCTATTGGCAGGCCTTGGCGTCAAGCACTTCAAGCTTGGAGAGTTTGCCGGTCAGTACGAAGTCGCCATAGTCCATGGTGAGGTCGCGGGTAATGCCGTTTTCGTAGAGCTTGAACGACATACGGTAGACCGGCATGGCGTCGCCCTTGGACTTCTCATTGAAATAGGCGACCGTCACCGGCCAGAACGGCGTCTTGGCGAAGACGCCTGCCTTGTCGGCATCGGGATCGTCGGTGGCGGGCGTCTCCTGCTTGCCGACGACGGTGGTCGCGATCAACGGCTTGTCGCCATCGTCGGAGCCGTCGAAAACCTGGGCCTCGAAGAAATTCTTGCCCAGCTTGGCATTATGGATGATGTCGAGCATATGTTCTGTCGGAAAGCGGCTCTGGATGAGCTCGACCTGCTTGGCCTGCGGCTGGGTTAAGTCGACCTTGATGCCCTTTTGATCGTCCGCCGCCGCGCCGCGCACGTCCTTGTCGAGCTGATCGTCGGTATAGGACTTGGTCTCGAAGCGGAAAATGCGCTTGGCGAGATCCTCGAACGTGGTCGTCTGCTGGTCGCTGACGCGCGTCGTATCGCCCGTGTCGATCTGCGTGACAAAGCGGAAATTGGTGGTGAAGCCGGTGCAATCCGAGCCGTCGAACTCATAGACCATACGGCCGAACATGCCGGCGATGCCGGATCGGTCGGAGGCGTCCTTCAGCTCGAGATCGTAGACGGCACGATGGGCGATCAACCCACTCGGCCCCGCCGCATGGGCGGCAGGGGCGCCCAGAGACGCGACGCCTAAACTCGAAACAACAACGGCGGCAAGACTCGAGCGGAACATTCATTATCTCCTGTTGGACTCGCACGCGATGTTATAAGAACGCTTCGGCCAGAGTGAGGCGACTTATCATCAAATCGTCATCTCGCTCTGCCTTTTGATTTGGCGTGCTCTCGTCCAAAATCGCTTCGCGCTTTTCGGGATCATGCTTAAATCGAGGCCGCCTGTCCCGGCAAAGGGATTTTAGTCTTGATGCCGGATTTTTGAAGATTTTACAACAAAACGGGAGATGAAAATGTCCGACGCTATCGAGGGCCGTCTGAAGGAGCTTGGCATCGTCCTGCCCCAGGCTGCCGCGCCGGCCGCCAACTATGTACCCTATGTCATCAGCGGCAATCTTCTTTATCTATCCGGGCAGTTGCCGATGGAAAACGGCAAGCTCGGCGTCACCGGCCATCTCGGCAAGGATGTCGACGTCGCCGGCGGCCAACGTGCTGCCGAGCTTTGCGCCATCAATATCCTCGCCCAGGCGAAGGCCGCCTTGGGCGGCGATCTCGGCCGCATCAAGCGCATCGTCAAGCTGAACGGCTTCGTCGCTTCGGTGCCCGAATTCGTCGAACAACATCTTGTGATCAACGGAGCCTCCAATCTTCTGGCAAATGTACTTGGCGACGCTGGCAAGCACGCACGCGCTGCCGTCGGTATGGCGGCGCTGCCGATGAACGCTGCCGTCGAGATCGATGCCATCATGGAAATTGCATAATGAGCAAAATTGCCTGGCTTACCGAACGTCCTGTCGCCCATCGCGGCTATCACGACATGAACAAGCAGGTTTGGGAAAACACGCTATCGGCGTTTGCCCGCGCGATCGACGCGGGTTTTTCCATCGAATGCGATCTGCATTATGCCTCCGACGGCGTTCCCGTCGTTTTTCACGACGACGACCTGGAGCGCGTCTGCAATCTTCCCGGCCAGCTTCGTGACCGTACCTCGGCCGAACTCGGTCTGCTCTCGGTCGGCGGCACCAAGGACAAGATTCCGACGCTGAAACAGCTCCTCAAGCTCTGCGACGGCAAGGTACCGCTGGTGCTTGAGCTCAAGGGTCGCGAGGGCGACGATGAAGGCTTTGCAGAATCGGTGCTGGAAGTGCTGGAAGGCTACAAAGGTCAGGTGGCACTGATGAGCTTCGATCATTGGTTGCTCAAGGACCTGAAGGCACTTGACGCCCCCTACCCCGTCGGCCTGACAGCGGATGGAAATGAGCCTGAGACGTTTTTTAAGCATGACGAAGCCATGCAGCTTGGGCTAGACTTCATCTCGTATTTCTATGGCCACCTGCCGAACCCCTTCATCACGGCGCAGCGCCAGCGCGGCATTCCGGTGATCACCTGGACCGTGCGCGACGAAGCGGCCCGCAAACAAACATTTGCCAACGCAGACCAGATGACCTTCGAAGGTTTTGATCCAAGGGAAAGCCCCGCCCTCATTTCATGACAGACGAATTATCCATTCGCGTAGAGCGTTCCTTCAAGAACATCGCCCCGGAGAGCTGGTCCAAGCTCGCCGGGGCGTCGAGGACGGGTACGGTGCTGCCGTACAACCCGTTTGTCTCGCATGCCTTTCTGTCGTCACTGGAGGAGTCCGGCTCCGCCACCGACAAAACCGGCTGGCTCGGCAATCATTTGTTGCTCGAAACCGATAGCGGCGAATTGATCGGCGCCGTCCCCGGCTATCTCAAGAACCATAGCCAGGGCGAATATGTCTTCGATCATGGCTGGGCCGATGCCTTCGAGCGTGCCGGCGGCCGGTACTACCCCAAGCTCCAATGTTCCATTCCCTTCACGCCGGCAACCGGCCCACGCCTGCTTGTCGCCGAGGGCCGGGATCGCAATGTGATTCAGCCGGCACTGGCCGAAAGCTTGAAGGAGGTGACCCGGCAGCTCGGTGTCTCCTCCGCCCACATCACCTTCCTGTCGGAAGACGAGATTTCCGTCTTCGAAGGCGATGGCTATCTGCACCGTACTGATCAGCAATTTCACTTCATAAATGACGGCTACGCCGATCACGATGCCTTCCTGGAAACGCTGGCGTCGCGCAAGCGCAAGGCGCTGAAAAAGGAGCGCCGCACTGCCCTTGAAAACGGGATCAGCATCGACTGGCTCACCGGCAGCGATCTTACCGAGCGCATCTGGGACCAGTTTTTCACCTTCTATATGGACACCGGCAGTCGCAAATGGGGCCGGCCCTACCTTACCCGCAAATTCTACTCGCTGATCGGCGAGCGGATGGCCGACGACATCCTGCTGGTCATGGCGAAACGCGAGGGCCGCTATGTCGCCGGCGCGATCAACTTTATCGGCGGCGAGACGCTTTACGGCCGGCATTGGGGCTGCATCGAAGATCATCCCTTCCTGCACTTCGAAGTCTGCTATCATCAGGCGATCGACTTCGCGCTGGCCAAGGGGCTGAAGCGGGTCGAAGCCGGCGCGCAAGGCGAACACAAGCTTGCTCGCGGCTACCTGCCGGTCATTACGCATTCGGCGCACTATATCGGCCACCAAGGCTTGCGCCGTGCCGTTGCCGACTATCTCAAGCACGAGCGCGAGCAAGTGGAGGAGATGAGCGAGATCCTGACCGAGCACAGCCCCTTCCGCAAAGGCGAGCGGCAAGATATTTAGCCGCTCTGGACAACTATAATCGGAAGACGAGGAGACTCTGGATGACCAGCCCCGCCTATGACGCCAACAATATTTTCGCGAAGATCCTGAAAGGCGAAATCCCGTCCTATCGTATCTACGAGGATGAACACACGGTCGCTTTCATGGATGTCATGCCGCAGGCGCCGGGCCATACGCTGGTGCTGCCGAAATCACCGTCGCGCAACCTTCTCGATGCCGATCCGAGCGTCCTGCCAAATCTGATTACCACGGTCCAGAAAGTCGCAGTCGCGATTCAGGAGGCTTTCGACGCGGACGGCGTTTATATCGCCCAGTTCAACGAGCCGGCAGCAGGCCAGACAGTGTTCCATCTGCACTTCCACATCATCCCGCGCCACGAGGGCATCGCCCTGAAGCCGCATTCGGGCAAGATGGAAGACGGCACGGTTTTGGCTGAGAATGCCAAGAAGATCATCGAAGCCTTGCGCTGATACAAGCCGGGAATCTTCCTAAATCTCTTCATGAGAGATAGTTCATAAACAAATGAAAACGGCTGCATTGTTGCCAATGCAGCCGTTTGGTTTTTCAAGCGATCAGTCGCCGATTACTTGCGCGGCACCTTCGGCACCGTGCTGCCCTTGCGGGGCGACTTGCTGTCCGGCTCGTCATCGCTGGAAGACGACGGCGTCTTCGGCGAGCGGCGGGCATCGGAAGCGGTACCGGCCTTGCCGACGCGGCTTCTGGTCTTGACGGTATCACCGTCATCCTCTTCCACCTCAACCACGGCGTCGACCACTTCGGCTTCCGGCTTCGGCCGGATCGGCGCGGTATCCGCGACGGAGTCGAGCAGGATGCCGGTCGTGCCGTCTTCCTTCTTGCCGACGGTGACCTTGACGACGCCGCCCTTCTTCAGCTTGCCGAAGAGGATTTCGTTCGCCAGCGGCTTCTTGATGTTTTCCTGGATGACGCGCGCCAGCGGACGGGCACCCATCTTTTCGTCGTAACCCTTCTCGGACAGCCAGGCGATCGCGTCCTCGTGCAGATCGAAGGTAACGTTCCGTTCGGAAAGTTGAGCCTCGAGCTGCATGATGAACTTCTGCACGACCTTGTGGATGACCGTGGTCGGCAGCGCGGCAAACGGAATGGTCGCATCCAGACGGTTGCGGAATTCCGGTGTGAAGAGCCGGTTGAGAGCCTCTTCATCCTCGCCCGTACGCTTGGACGAGCCGAAGCCGATGGCAGCCTTGGCCATTTCCGATGCGCCCGCATTGGTCGTCATGATCAGGATGACGTTGCGGAAGTCGATCTTCTTGCCGTTGTGGTCGGTCAGTGCGCCATGGTCCATCACCTGCAACAGGATATTGAAGATATCCGGATGCGCCTTCTCGATCTCGTCGAGCAGGACGACGCAATGTGGATGCTGGTCGACACCGTCGGTCAGCAAGCCACCCTGATCGAAGCCGACATAGCCGGGAGGTGCGCCGAGCAGACGGGAAACCGTGTGACGCTCCATATATTCCGACATGTCGAAACGCAGCAGCTCGACGCCGAGCGAAGAAGCAAGCTGCTTGGCAACTTCCGTCTTACCAACGCCTGTCGGGCCGGAGAAGACGTAGCAGCCGATCGGCTTGTTCGGCTCGCGCAGGCCCGCACGCGCGAGCTTGATCGAGGTCGACAAAGCTTCGATTGCCGTATCCTGACCGTAAACGACCGAACGCAGCTCCTGCTCAAGATTGGCGAGAACCATCTCGTCGTCCTTGGACACCGTCTTCGGCGGGATGCGGGCCATCGTGGCGATCGTTACCTCGATCTCCCGCTCCGTGATCAGCTTGCGGCGCTTCGACGGCGGGAGCAGCATTTGCGCCGCACCGGTTTCGTCGATGACGTCGATCGCCTTGTCCGGCAGCTTGCGGTCGGAGATGTAACGAGCCGACAGTTCGACCGCCGACTTGATGGCGTCGTTCGAGTAGCGCAAGTGGTGATACTCTTCGAAATAGGGCTTCAGGCCCTTCATGATTTCGATGGCATCCTCAATGCTCGGCTCGTTGACGTCGATCTTTTGGAAGCGGCGGACAAGCGCCCGGTCCTTCTCGAAGAACTGACGGTATTCCTTGTAGGTGGTCGAACCGATGCAGCGGATCGCACCCGAAGACAGAGCCGGCTTCAGCAGGTTCGATGCATCCATCGCGCCGCCGGAGGTTGCCCCGGCGCCGATGACGGTATGGATCTCATCGATGAACAGCACGGCGCCTGGGTACTCTTCCAGCTCCTTGACGACTTGCTTCAAGCGCTCTTCGAAATCGCCGCGATAACGGGTGCCGGCCAGCAGCGTGCCCATGTCGAGCGAAAAGATGGTCGCGTCGGCCAAAGCCTCCGGAACCTTGCCCTCGACGATGCGCTTGGCGAGACCTTCGGCGATCGCGGTCTTGCCGACGCCGGGGTCGCCGACATAGAGCGGATTGTTCTTCGAACGGCGGCAGAGCACCTGGATAGTGCGGCTGACCTCCGAATGACGGCCGATCAGCGGATCGATCTTGCCGCTCTTGGCCTTCTCGTTGAGATTGACGCAGTAGGCCTTCAACGCATCCTGCTGCTTCTTGTTGTTACCCTCTTCCTGCTCGCCGCGGGAGGTCGGCTTGCTCTCCGATTCGCTCTCTTCGGCGCCGCGCGGCGTGCGAGTCTGGGAGGAACCCGGCCGCTTGCCGATGCCGTGAGAGATGTAGTTGACCGCATCGTAGCGGGTCATTTCCTGTTCCTGCAGGAAAAAGGCCGCATGGCTTTCCCGTTCCGCAAAGATCGCGACGAGAACGTTGGCGCCAGTCACTTCCTCGCGGCCCGAGGATTGGACATGGATAACGGCACGCTGGATGACGCGCTGGAAGCCGGATGTGGGCTTCGAGTCCTCGTCATAACCAGTGATCAAATTTGAAAGTTCATTATCGACGTATTCAGTCAGCGTCTTACGGAGCGCGTCGAGATCAACATTGCACGCGCCCATGACAGCTGCGGCATCGGCGTCGTCAACCAAAGCCAATAGCAGATGTTCCAGCGTGGCATATTCGTGATGCCGCTCGTTCGCGTAGGTCAGTGCCTGATGCAGCGCCTTCTCAAGACTAGGCGAAAATGTTGGCACGTTCAGATCCTCACTTCTTTTCCATAACACATTGCAGCGGATGCTGGTGCTGCCGGGCAAAATCCATCACCTGGCTCACCTTCGTTTCGGCTACTTCATATGTATATATCCCGCATTCGCCGACGCCGTGATTGTGGACATGAAGCATAATGCGGGTGGCACTCTCTCGATCCTTTTGGAAGAAACGCTCCAGGATATGGATCACAAACTCCATGGGCGTATAGTCGTCGTTTAGAAGCAGCACGCGGTAGAGGTTGGGTTTCTTGGTTTTGGGCTTGGTGCGCGTGATCACCGAGGTCCCGCGATTTCCGTTGTCCCCGTTCCTTTCGCTGTCGTTTTGCATCCGGATCGGCTCAGCGATCATTTCATTCATTCCTCAAATCATCCGGCAGAAGCTATCGCATTCCGACTTGGCAAACTGGATTAGGCAACTAACTCTGTCGGGCCGGATATCCGAACCCCTAACTTAGTTCATATTGGTGTGATTTTAAGCCCCCCACCGGACACTGCAATCACAATTCGTTGCCAAAGCGGGCCATCATCAAAAAAGTCGCGCCCACGAACGGGCTGAAAGTCGCAATCGGAAACGTAAAAGACCGGCCGCGCGTCGCGCAGCCGGTCTCTCTGGAATCACTGTCCTTAAGCGAAGCGCTTATGCAGCAGGCGTGACGGAAGCGGCGGCCTTGCCAGCAGCCTTCGCAGCAGCGGCAACCGGGGCTTCGTAGGGCTTGTAAGCGGTCTTGGCGAGATCAGCATACATTTCGCTCATCTTGGTCGCTTCGGTGACGAAGTTTTCATAGGACGACTTCACAAAGCTGCTCTGCAGTTCGAAAGCAGCTTCGAAGCTCTTGACACCGGCCAGCGTCTCGAAATGCGCAACACCGTCCTGGAAAGACTTTTTGGAATATTCGGCAGCTTCAGCGGCAATCGCCTGGAAACCCTTGGTGACATCGGAATAGCTCTTCAGCGCCGTGTCCATGGCTTCCTTGCCCTTCTTGTTCGCTTCATCGAAATTGAACATGTTTCTCCGTCCCTGTGTTGTTTGGCCGATGGCCGGTTTACTGGGACAAAATCTAAATGCGACGCACAAATAGTCAAGTAGTCTTGTGCGACGCAATATCCTCTTAAGATTGTATTTTCGAAGAAGAAGGGCAGATGCATGGAGAAGGCCGGGGGCATCCTCCTGTTTTCGCTAAAATATATCAAGCAGGCTGCAACTTCAGGCTTCGAGAGAAATATTCAGTTTCGACGGAAAAATCTGAATTCCCGCCGCAGATGAGCCAAATCTGGGCCTAAATGGCGGGCATTTTGGCCGTTTCCGAGCGATTACTCAATAAAAGAGCCGCATTTCGGTGAAAATGCGGCTTCTTGATATCAGCTTGATCTTGGAAATTGAGGGATCAACCAGGGGCCGAAATGGCGGCCAGATAGTCGCAATGTCGATCAGAAATCGAAGTATCGATTAGAGATCGACGTCCAGGATGGCCATAGAAAAGTTGTAGGAACGATCGCCGTCTTCGTCGTCGATGTAGACAACGCCCAGGAACTCTTCGCCAAGATAGACTTCCGCGGAATCGTTCTTGCGCGGGCGGGCTTTGACCACGATCTGCGGGTTGAACGTGCGTTTGAAGTAGGCGTCGAGCTTCTTGATTTCGTCAGGCTTCACAATTCATCTCCGTGAGGATTCTCAAGTTGGCCGGTTCTTGCATAGGAAAAGCGGCGGTGTAAAGACCGGAAGCGCGCCTTCAGCCCTTGCTGGCGCCGCAAATCCCTGAAAATCAGGTGGTTTTCCTTAGATTCCGGCGCCCATGATCTGGTCGACGACCACCTGCTCGGCAAGGATCTGATCCATGGAGCGGGACGGTTCCGAACAGCCGGCTTCACCGACCACCTTGGCCGGCACACCGGCCACCGTCGTCTTCGGCGGCACTTCCTTCAGCACTACCGAGCCGGCAGCAATGCGCGAACAATGGCCGATCTGGATATTGCCGAGAATCTTTGCGCCCGCGCCGATCAGCACACCATGGGCGATCTTCGGATGGCGGTCGCTACCTTCCTTGCCAGTGCCGCCGAGAGTGACGCCATGCAGGATCGAGACGTTATCGCCGATGACGGCCGTTTCGCCGACCACCAGGCCGGTCGCGTGATCGAGGAAGATGCCCTTGCCGATGCGCGCAGCCGGGTTGATATCCGTCTGGAAAACGCTGGAGGAACGGCTCTGCAGGTAGAGCGCGAAATCACGGCGGCCGCGATTGAGAAGCCAATGCGCGAGACGATGGGTCTGCAGCGCGTGGAAGCCTTTGAAATAGAGAACGGGCTCCATGAAACGCAGGCAAGCAGGATCGCGGTCATAGACCGCCTGAATGTCGACGCGCAGGATCGCACCCCATTCCGGCCAATCGGCCAGCATTTCCTCAAAGGTCTGGCGCAGCAGGATGCCTTGCATGTCCGGATGATCGAGACGTTCGCAAATGCGATAGATGACGCATTCTTCCAACGACCGGTGATTGATGATCGTGGAATAGAGGAAGGCGGCCAGAAGCGGATCCCTATCGGCGGCTGCGCGGGCTTCTTCGCGCACGCTGTCCCAGATGGGATCGACGACTTTTACCGAGCCTAAGCCTTCGACCTGGCGAATGTCCGTTGCTGCGACCATTGGCGGTCTCCTGATTTCCTGTCGGTGAAACATTATATAGAGTAAAAGTCCGACAACATAAATGGGTCAGGCGCGCATGAGTTTTGAGCATAATTTTGCTGGCGGTTTTCTGCGCGCTACCTGTAGCGACGCCATCGGTACACTTACCATTGATAATCCTGGCCGCAAGAACGCCGTCACCGCGGCAATGTGGCGCGCCATCCCGCAGGCCATCCGTATTTTGACCGACGAGGCACACGCACACGTGATCGTCATTCGCGGTGCGGCCCAGGATTTTTCGACCGGCGCCGATATCAGCGAATTCGACAGCTTGCGCAAGGATGCCGAAACCGCCGTCGTCTATGAGGCGCTGAACAGTGACGCCTTCACAGCGATCCGCCATTGCCGGGTGCCGACCATCGCGGCGATCCGCGGTATCTGTTACGGCGGCGGTTTTGGTATCGCCGCGGCCTGTGATCTGCGCGTCGCCGAGGAAGGCGCGCGCTTCTCCGTGCCCGCCGTGCGCCTCGGCATCGCCTACCCTGCCGACGCGGTGCAAGACATCGTCAACGCGCTTGGGCCGCAGATGGCCAAGGTCACGCTTTTCACCGGCGCGCCGATGTCGGCCGACAAGATGGTCGCGGCCGGCTTCCTGCTGGAAGAGATCGCAGCGGACGCGTTCGACGGCGAAGTCTCGGCTCTTGCCCATGCGATTGCCGCCAATGCGCCGATCGCACTGCATGCCTCGAAGCTAGCAGTTCGCGCTGTGATCGAGCAGGATAGCGACCTACTGCGCGAGGCGGAGGTCATCGGCGCCGAGACCTTCGACAGCGCCGATTATGCCGAAGGCCGCGCAGCTTTCACCGCGCGGCGCAAACCGCATTTCACCGGGAAATGACCAGTCTATTGATTGGCGAGGCGTTCGTAGAAGTCGAGGACGGCCTGCTTGAATACCTTGTCTCCGACCGCGAGCATGTGGTCGCGGTTTGGGATATCCAACGCTTCGGCATGCGGCATCAGCGCCGCGAGCTCCTGCGGCGAACCGGCGATGTCATCCTTGGTGCCGACGCCGATCAGGGTCGGCGCCTCGATCTTTGCCGCATCTTCCTTGGCAACCAGATCGCGCGAGCCCCTGATGCAGGCGGCGAGCGCCAGGCGATCGCTCTTGTTCTGATCGGCGAAGGCACGGAACATGCGGCCGCGCAGATGCGTGACGTCGTCAACCGATGGCGCCAGCAGTGCATCCGCGATCGGATCCCAGTCGCCGACACCATCGACCATGCCAATGCCGAGTCCGCCGAATACCAGTGAGCGGACACGATCGGGATGGGCGATGGCCAAGAAAGCGGAGACGCGTGCGCCCATGGAATATCCCATGACATGGGCCTCGGGGATGCCGAGATGATCGAGCAGAGCGACCGCGTCCTCGGCCATGACCCAGGGATGGTAAGCATCGGCGTCATAGGGTCTGTCGCTCAGGCCATGGCCTCTATTGTCGATGGCGATGACGCGATAACCCGCCTCGCTCAGCGATTTGAGCCACCCCGGATTGACCCAATTGGCGATCGCGGTTGAGGCAAAGCCATGAATCAGCAGCACCGGCGCGCCATCGGGTTCGCCCTCGTCGAAATAGGCCAGTTTCAGCCCGTCATGGATGAAATAGGAAAAGGCGGGACTATTCAGATTCATGGCAAGATCTTCGTGAACATCGTCTCTTTTGTTGCGGACCTTATTTTATCGGCAATATCAGGTGAACCCCGCGTTCGCGAAAATCTGTGCGCCGAGCCGGACTTTCGCACTACACATTCGATAAGAAGGATTATAAAGAGGGCTATCAAGTCTGGCGCAACATTCATGCCATCTAAGGCAAGACGCATTCGGAGATCATCATGGCCGGCCACAATATTCCTCATTTCCAGAACGACGGCGGACACCGCGTGATCGAGATCGGCGTCAAGGAATTCATGTGCACCGGTGCCTCTGTCCCCTACGATCATCCGCATATCTTCATCGACATGGGCGATGAAAGCGAGAAGGTCTGCTCCTACTGCTCGACGCTCTATCGCTACAATCCGTCGCTGAAGGCGGACGAAACCCATCCGGCCGGCTGCGTCTTCCATTTCAAGGCCGCCTGATTCTCGGAGACCGGATCGGACATAACTGAATGCCGATCAAGACCGCCGCGATCATTGGCGCCGGAATAGCCGGCCTTACCGCTGCGCTGGCTCTGGCAAGACACGGCGTTCGCGCCGTAATCTTCGAACAGGCCGAAGCACTGACCGAGGTCGGTGCCGGCCTGCAAATTTCCCCCAATGCATCCCGCATTCTTAACACGCTCGGGGTACTCGACGCACTTCAGCCCGTCTGGTTGGAGCCAAAAGAGGTGCGGCTGGTCTCCGGTTCATCCTTGCGGTTAATCGCGTCAGTGCCCTGCGGCAGCTTCGCCAGAGAGCGTTGGGGGTCTCCTTACGGCGCCGTTCATCGCGCGACGCTGCAAAAGGCGCTTCTCGACGCAGTAATGACCAATCCGCTCTGCACCCTGCATCTCGGCCAGCCCATCGATGCAACAAACAAACAAGCGCTTGATGCGACGATCGGTGAGGAAGCGGATCTGATCATTGGTGCCGATGGCGTCTGGTCGAAGGTGCGCACGCTGGTACCGGACGGCCCCTCGCCGCATTTCTCGGGCAATATCGCCTGGCGCTTCACCATCCCCGAGGCGCTGGCGTCCAGAGTCCTCGACAGAACGAGCGTTACGGCGTTTCTCGGTCCTTCGGCACATCTCGTCAGCTATCCGATCAAGGAGAATGCCGCTTTCAACATCGTGGCAAACATCTCCGGAAGCAGTGCGAGCCATGATTGGAACGCCGCAGGCACCAAGGCGCAACGCGAGCATCTTCTGAGCCGCTTCTCAGGCTGGAACGACAACATCAGGACAATGCTCGAACAACAGGAGAAAGCCACCTTCTGGCCGCTCTACGAAGCGAGCGCCGGCCGCTGGCACAATGGCAAGGATGTCATATTAATCGGCGATGCGGCTCATGCGATGATGCCCTTTGCGGCACAAGGCGCTGCCATGGCGATTGAGGATGCCTTCGAACTCGCCGGCATGGTGGCGTCACGCCCCCTCATCGAAGCGCTCGATCTCTTCGAAAAGCATCGAACACCGCGCATTGCGCGCCTGCGTCAGCGCGCAGCCTTCAATCATTTTGCCTATCATGCCCGTGGACCTGTGCGGATGGCCCGCGATCTTGTTCTGTCCATGCGCCCGCCGCAAAGCCTCGCGGCGGATCTGGATTGGGTCTACGGCTATCACGCCATCGGCTGATCAGGCTTCTTTCGCCGCAGCGAGGCCCTTTTCGATATCGACCTTGATATCGGCGACATCCTCAAGTCCGATCTGCAGGCGCAGTACCGGTCCTTCCGGCGGCGCCTTGCAGATGCGCCGGTCGTTGAGATTGACGTGCACCGCGAGGCTCTCGTAACCGCCCCAGGAATAGCCGAGACCGAAAATCCGGAGAGCGTCGAGGAAGGCATGCGCCTTGGCCCTGAATTTATCCGGGCTGCCGACAGCTAGCACGAAGGAGAAGATGCCGCTCGATCCCTTGAAGTCGCGCTTCCAAAGCTCATGGCTCGGGAAACTTGGCAATGCCGGATGCAGCACGCGTGCGACGTCCTCCCGGCCCTCAAGCCATTGCGCGATGGCAAGCGCGCTCTCCTGATGCCGCTCCAGACGCACGCCCATAGTGCGCAAGCCCCGCAGCACCTGGTAAGCATCGTCCGGCGCGCCGCAGATGCCGAGCTGAATATTGGCTTCCTTCAACTGGTTCCAATGGGCCGCATTGGCGGACACCGTCCCCATCAGAATATCGGAGTGACCAGCCGGATATTTCGTCGCCGCATGAATGGAGATGTCGACGCCGTGATCCAGCGGCTTGAAATAAAGCGGTGTCGCCCAGGTATTGTCCATGGTGACGACGCAGCCATGCCGGTGGGCGGCGGTCGAAATTGTCGAAATATCCTGCATTTCAAAGGTGTTGGAGCCCGGCGCCTCGGTATGCACCAGCTTGGTATTCGGCTTGATCAATTGCTCGATGCCAGCGCCGACCAGCGGGTCGTAGTACTCAATCTCGACGCCGAGGCGCTTCAGCATGGTATCGCAGAAGATGCGCGTCGGCCCGTAGACCGAATCGACGATCAGCGCATGGTCGCCGGCAGACAGAAAGGCCAGGAACGGCACGGTGATCGCCGCAAGCCCCGACGGCACAACGATTGTTCCCGCCGATCCCTCCAGCGCATCGATGGCATCGCAGAGCGCATCGGTCGTCGGCGTACCGCGCGTGCCATAGGTATATTTCTGGTCGCGCATCTCCATGGTCCGCGCGTTCGGAAACAGCACCGTCGAGGCATGCACGACCGGCGGATTGACGAAACCGTGGAAATCTGAGGGCGAATAACCGATGTGGGACAAACGCGTGTTGATGCCGGCGTTTTGCAGCGATGTGTCTTTGTCTTTCATGTCTGGATATGCCTTTGGCGCTGTGGGGACTTCGATTTGTGGCTGCCAAGCCCGATGGGGTCAACCCCGAACAACTCAGCAAATACCCATATTGCCTACATGCTGAAATACCGGAATAGCGGAACAACACCCTATTTTTGCGCAGTTTTTTGGCAAAACGCTGCCTAAATAGACGCCAAGCGCCCATTCGCAAGCCGAAACAAGCGAAAATGCCGAATTATTCCTCAATAATTCGGGCGATGTCTTGACCATA
This sequence comes from Rhizobium sp. BK313, assembly GCF_014193655.1. Lineage (GTDB taxonomy): Bacteria > Pseudomonadota > Alphaproteobacteria > Rhizobiales > Rhizobiaceae > Rhizobium. The sequence goes on from NZ_JACHZQ010000001.1 coordinate 1,632,805, forward strand.
AATGCATTTGCGACTGTGATAGGATCACTCGCACCGGGAGAGTGAGGAACATGGTTCTCCGAGAACCTTCGGGCGCGATACGCTTTAACTATAAAACAATAGACAAAGGTTGGGAAAGATGAAAAAGATTGCTCTATCCGTATTCCTCGGAGCGGCAGCTTTGGCATACACCGCTTCGGGTGCGTCGGCTTCGACGCTGAGCGATGTGAAGGCCAAGGGCTTTATTCAATGCGGCGTGAACACGGGCCTTCTTGGCTTCGCACAGCCTGATGCATCCGGGAACTGGGCCGGTTTCGACATCGACTTCTGCAAAGCCGTCGCTTCGGCAGTCTTCGGCGATCCGAGCAAGGTGAAGTACACCCCCCTCAGCGCCAAGGACCGCTTCACGGCTCTGCAGTCCGGCGAAATCGACGTGCTGTCGCGTAACACGACCTGGACGATCAACCGTGACACCGCGCTCGGTCTCAAGTTCCGCCCCGTCACCTATTATGACGGCCAGGGTTTCATGGTTCGCAAGGAACTGAACGTGAAGTCGGCTCTGGAACTTTCCGGCGCAGCCGTATGCGTCCAGTCCGGCACGACGACGGAATTGAACCTCGCCGACTACTTCAAGACCAACAATCTTCAGTATAATCCGGTGGTCTTCGACAAGCTCGAGGAAATCAATACCGCCTACGACTCCGGTCGTTGCGATGTCTACACCACCGACCAGTCCGGCCTCTATGCGACGCGTCTGACGCTGAAGAACCCCGACGACAACATCGTCCTGCCGGAAATCATCTCCAAGGAGCCACTCGGCCCGGCCGTTCGCCAGGGTGACGACCAGTGGTTCAACATCGTCAGCTGGACCGCCTATGCGCTTGTGAACGCCGAAGAATTCGGGATCACGCAGAAGAACGTCGACGAGATGAAGAATTCGGCAAACCCGGATATCAAGCGCTTCCTCGGCGTCGAACAGGGCTCGACGATCGGCACCGACCTCGGCCTGACCAATGACTGGGCCTATAATATCGTCAAGGGCGTGGGCAATTACGGCGAAGTCTTCGATCGCAACATCGGTGCAGGCAGCCCGCTGAAGATCGCACGCGGTCTCAACGCTCTGTGGAACAAGGGCGGTATCCAGTACGCGCCTCCAGTCCGCTAAGCCGCGAACGGCTCGACTTTTGGAGAAAGGCGGCTTGCCGCCTTTCTCTCCTCAAGAAAACAAGCCTGAAACAGGCACACTGGGGAAAAATTCTGCATGGCAATTACTGTAAATTCGCCTGGCGGCGAGCGATCATTTGTATCTGCGCTATACAACACCAAAGTCAGAGGGGTGTTTTACCAGGCCGTCACCATCATCATTCTCGTAGGTGTCATTTGGTTCATCATCGAGAATACGCTCGACAATCTGCGGGCATTGAACCGATCCTTCGGCTTCGACTTCCTCGAAGGCCGCTCCGGCTTCAATCTGGGACAGGCACTGATTCCCTATTCGAGCGATTCCACCAATACCCAAGCGCTCCTCGTCGGTCTGCTTAATACGCTTCTCATTTCGGTGGTCGGCATCGTCTGCGCAACGATTGTCGGCTTCATCATCGGCATCGGCAGGCTTTCAGGCAATTGGCTGATCGCGAAGCTTTCCCAAGCCTATGTCGAACTCTTCCGCAATATCCCGCCCCTTCTCGTCATTTTCTTCTGGTACAGCGGCGTTCTGGTGCTGCTGCCACAGGCGCGAGATGCCGTGCATCTGCCATTCTCCAGCTATCTCAGCAACCGTGGCCTCGCATTCCCCCGCCCCATTTTCGGCACGGGCATGGAAGCCGTCGGCCTTGCCTTGGTTGTCGCCATCGTGGCGGTATTTTTCCTGGCGCGCTGGGCGCATAAGCGTCAGGCGGCGACCGGCCAGCAATTCCATACCATCTGGGTATCGATCGGCATATTGATCGGTCTGCCGCTATTGACCTTCCTCGCGGCAGGTCTGCCGCTCTCCTTCGACTATCCCGTAGCCGGCAAATTCAACCTGACGGGTGGATTCGTCGTGGGACCGGAGTTCATCGCACTTCTGCTGGCGTTATCTCTCTATACCGCAACCTATATTGCCGAAATCGTGCGCGCCGGTATTCGCGGTGTAGCAAAAGGCCAATCGGAAGCGGCGGGTGCGCTCGGGCTTCGCGCGTCGGCCATCACCAGGCTTGTGGTCATTCCGCAGGCAATGCGCATCATCATTCCGCCCCTGACGAGCCAATATCTTAACCTGATCAAGAACTCCTCGCTCGCGATCGCCATCGGCTATGCCGATCTCGTCGCCGTCGGCGGCGTGATCCTCAATCAGTCCGGCCGCGCGGTCGAAGTCGTGATCATATGGATGGTCATCTATCTCGCCTTGAGCATCGCAACGTCGCTGTTCATGAACTGGTTCAACGCCAAGATGGCTCTGGTGGAGAGATAAGATGCCCGACGTAAATCAAAGCCTCGTCAGCAAGACCCTTCTCCCGGCGCTACCTGCACCGGCCAGCGAGAAAGGCGCATGGCATTGGATCAAGACAAATCTTTTCGCCACACCGAAGGACGTCGTTCTGACCTTGCTCGCCATCGCCCTCCTTGTCTGGGCGATCCCGCATCTGGTCGACTGGCTGTTCGTGAAGGCGGTCTGGAGCGGAACCGATCGCACATTCTGCGCGACGACCGTTCAAGGCGGAACCCAACCGGACGGCTGGAGCGGCGCTTGCTGGGCTTTCGTCCGCTCGAAATTCATCATCTTCATGTTCGGCCTCTATCCGCCGGACGAACGCTGGCGGCCTGTGCTTGTCGCCATCCTGATGATCATTGCCTTCGTGCCGCTGCTGATGCCGTCAATTCCCAGGAAAGGATTGAACGCGATCCTGGCATTCTTCGTGCTGCCGGTCATCTCGTTCTTTCTGCTCCATGGCGGCTTCGGCCTCCAGACCGTGGAAACGGAGAGATGGGGTGGCCTGCTGGTGACCCTGGTGATCGCCTTCGTCGCAATCGCGGTATCCTTCCCATTCGGCATCCTGCTTGCGCTCGGACGCCGCTCGCAAATGCCTGTCGTCCGCATGCTATGCGTGATCTTCATCGAGGTCATCCGCGGTGTGCCGTTGATCACCGTGCTGTTCATGGCCAGCTATATGCTGCCATTGTTCATGCCGCAGGGCTGGACGGTGGATAAGCTGCTACGCGCAATAGTCGGTGTCTCGATTTTCACCTCGGCCTATATGGCCGAAGTCATCCGCGGCGGTCTTCAGGCCATACCGAAGGGTCAGTTCGAAGGCGCCGACTCGCTCGGCCTCGGCTATTGGCAGAAAATGCGACTGATCGTACTGCCGCAGGCGATCAAGCTGGTCATCCCAGGCATTGTCAACACCTATATTGGCATGTTCAAGGACACTTCGCTGGTGGCGATCATTGGTATGTTCGATCTGCTCGGCATCGTCCGTCAGAATTTCTCGGATGCCAATTGGGCGAGCGCCGTAACGCCTGTTACGGGTCTCGTTTTCGCCGGTTTCATATTTTGGCTGTTTTGCTTCGGCATGTCGCGCTATTCAGGTTTCATGGAACGCCATCTCGACACGGGCCACAAACGATAAGAACTGAGGGATAAAAATATGGCTGACGCCCAACTGAAAAAACTGACCATTTCCGATACGGAAGTCGCGGTCGAAATGATCAACATGAACAAGTGGTACGGCGATTTCCACGTGCTGCGCGACATCAACCTCAAGGTGATGCGCGGCGAACGCATCGTCATCGCCGGCCCGTCCGGCTCAGGCAAATCGACGATGATCCGCTGCATCAACCGCCTGGAAGAGCACCAGAAGGGCCAGATCATCGTCGACGGCGTGGAACTCACCAACGACCTGAAGAAGATCGACGAAGTGCGCCGCGAAGTCGGCATGGTATTCCAGCACTTCAACCTCTTCCCGCATCTGACGATCCTGGAAAACTGCACGCTGGCGCCGATCTGGGTGCGCAAGATGCCGAAGAAGCAGGCCGAAGAAGTCGCCATGCACTTCCTGACCCGCGTCAAGATCCCGGAGCAGGCGAAGAAGTATCCCGGGCAGCTTTCAGGCGGTCAGCAGCAGCGCGTAGCGATCGCCCGTTCGCTCTGCATGAACCCGAAGATCATGCTGTTCGATGAGCCGACCTCGGCGCTCGACCCGGAAATGATCAAGGAAGTACTGGATACCATGGTGGGTCTGGCCGAAGAGGGCATGACCATGCTCTGCGTCACCCACGAAATGGGCTTCGCCCGTCAGGTCGCCAACCGGGTGATCTTCATGGACCAGGGACAGATCGTTGAGCAGAATTCGCCGAAGGAATTCTTCGAAAACCCGCAGCACGAACGCACCAAGCTGTTCCTGAGCCAGATCCTGCACTGAGCAGACCATGCGACAATCAAAACCCGTCGGCTGTGACGCAGCCGGCGGGTTTTTTAATGTGCATTTGGGAAATGCCGCGGCAATTGCCGTTAACCATATTGACACTTGCAGCGAACCAGAACATTGTGTGAACAAATCAGGGCAAACACAATGGCATCCGGCGAAAAATTTATTATCCTTCCCTATAAGAAGAACCGCGGAAATCTGGTTCCCGGGGAAATGCGGCAGGCGTCGAGCGCCGCCAGCGCCGAGAAGATCGCCGCCTCCATGTCCGCGCGCTTCATCGGCGTGGCCGCCTATGCGGTCATGGTCGACGAAGAAACCGGCGACATGACCTCCCCTCGCCTCCTGGCACGGCACGGCGAGATCGCGGAGCTGAACGCCGCCTGACGCCTTTCATCGCCATTCACGCGTCTCTCGTGCACGAGAAGCCAGCTCTAGCGCAAAGGCAGTGCGTAGGTCTGTTTTACGATCTGGCTTGGTACGTCCGTCTTGACGTTCTGGATGCCGTTGACCCTCGTGAGGTGTGTCGACTGAAATTGCCGGTAGTCATCCAAATCCGAGACGACGACGCGCAATAGCGCGTCGCTTTCTCCCAGCATGATGTAGCATTCCATCACCTGTGGCAATTTCTTCATTGCGTCCATGAAATGGTCGATGGTTTCGGCGTCCTGAGCCGTCAGCCAGACGCGAGCGAACATCGAGAGGGGTAGCCCCGCCTTGACCGGATTGAGCACCGCCACATAGCGATCGATGATGCCGGCCTCCTCGAGGAGCTTGACCCGCCGCAAGCAGGGCGACGGAGACAAGCCCACTTCCTTTGCCAACTCGATGTTCTGAAGGCGTCCATCGCGCTGCAGGGCATGCAATATACGCTTATCGAGCTCATCCAGACGTATTGGCATTTCGCACCAATAATTCGAGCAATCGGAGTTTCAATGCCAATTTTTCCAATAAAATTGGCTTCTTCGCAACCCAATTGTGGGCGTTTGCTTCTACGATGCCAGTCATGGAAAACACAAGTTTGCTTCTCTTTGCAGCCACGGTCTTGCCTCTCATCTGCACCCCCGGACCGGACATGCTGTTCGTGGCATCGCAAACCCTATCAGGCGGTGCATCTGCCGGGTTGCGTTCAACGGCAGGGGTTTGCATCGGTTATATGGTGCACTCGGCTCTTGTGGCATTGGGCGTTGCTGCCATCATTGCGGCCTCGCCTGCGCTCTTTACGGCTCTTCGCTGGCTGGGCGTTGCCTATCTGCTCTATCTCGCATTCCAGCTCATCACGTCATCGATGAAAGGCGGCAGGATGACACTGTCGGCGGGAGCCCCTACAAGCCAGCTTCAACGAGGCTTCCTGACGGCCTTCCTCAACCCAAAAGGCATGATGATTTATTTCGCCATCCTGCCGCAATTCATGCAACATGAAGGAAACATCGCGCTGCAGGCATCTGTCCTTTCGGCAATTTTCATCGGGTTGTGTGGCATCGTCTACGCCACCCTCAGCTTCGTGATTGCAGCGGTCGGGACACGCGGCGGCTTCAATGATCGCCGCCGGAGATGGATCGAAGCAACAGCTGGCGGTCTTTTGCTTGTAGCTGCCGGAAGATTGGCAGCCTGAACACGCCCATAGCGCTCGATAGCAAACCCGATATACTGCCGCTTGCTGCGCAAGACGCAGTTTCACGAGGCGTTGGGGGACGGGACGTGAAGAAAAGCGACAGAATAATCATGACTTTTGCTCTTCTGGGAGCGGCGATCATCATCATAAAGCTAATCGGCGCAATGGCCGGGTATGACCTCATCGAGATGGCGGTGAATGCGACCAGACCGGCCGATGCCGGCGGCTGGCCAGCGGAAACGCATTGAGCCCGTCGTTTCCGCAGCAACACAATGCTGACCCGCTACAACTACACCAATTAACGAAGTAAAATCAAATACCTAGAAAAGAGATGCCTGTCGCCGCATACGTCTGGAGGCGGGATCGTCGTTTTCATTCCTGAATTTAAGTCTCCGAACCAGATGAGGCGGCGGCGAGCGCCGTTTCGACGACTCCGCCGACCGCTCGAGGGTAGTGACGACCTCGTCGGGATTCTTTTCCGCGTGGTGAAGAGCCAGGCGGCCGACCGCGAGATCGACGACTCATGACCGTCCCACGCTCGCGCCCAGGATGACGAGGAGTTCATCCAGCTGCTCGAACTGCTCGGGCATCCCACCCTCCATCCCGGCGATGGCGTCGTCGAGAGCTTCCTTCGAGGGATAGAGTTCGTGCAGGACCAGCAGCGTCTTGTCACCTTTTTCCTCGAAGGTCACCGTGGTCACGGAACCGTCACCACTTTCCTCATTCGTCCAGACGAGGCGCGCATTCGCTATCACTTCGATGTATTTGCCGAAGAATTCCATAGCGCTTGAGGCATCGTGCCCAAACGCAACACGGTAGCCGCCGCCGACACGAACATCCATCTCGCAGGAAAGCAGAGGCACGCCCATCGACTTCGGTGCCCACCACCGCATGAACAGCTCGGGTTTGGTCCACGCCTCGAACACGAGGCGCGCCGGACCGTTGAAGGTTCGCGTAACGACAAGCTCACGCTCGGACTTCCGCTCCACCGTCGTGTGGTCCTTGATGGGGGTAGGCTCACTCTCTCTTCTTGAGTCCATCGGCCTTCTCCTTCCGTTTCAGTTCCTCGACAACCTTGTCCAACTCGTCGAAGCGTGCGTTCCAGAGCTGGCGGTACCTCTCGATCCATGCCGCCTCTTCCTCCAGTCGGCGCAGGCCGAGCTTGCAGGTTCGCACGCGCCCGACCTTTTCCGTGGTGACGAGCCCCGCCTGCTCCAAGACGCCGACATGCTTCTTCATGCCCGTGAGAGTCATGCGGAACTTCTCGGCAAGGTCCGTGATCGAAGCGTCTGCACGCCCGAGCTCCTCTAGAACGCCGCGTCGGGTGGCGTCCGAGAGCGCGGCGAACGAGACATCGAAGCGGGTCGGCATATACTGAACCATATGGTTCAGTATTTAACACACGGATTGGCGACATACAAGGGGAGGCCGAGCGCGCGCTGCATTCCCAACCGCCTTCGCTCCCAAATCGACCTCACCTCGATACAGATTCGATCGACTCGGGGATCCCCAGGCAGTCGGGAACCAAGTTCCGTACGACAGCTGCGAGCACTCCCACTCAGATGTGAAGACGCGACTGGACCGTTTGCCTGCTAGACGAAGACTGGAGACCGTGGTCTGTGCAGGTCCCCTCATCCCTACACCAGAGTAACTACCTGACAGTCATCCGCCCTATTCCGGGCTGAGACATGGCCCTGGCCATTTGGTAAGCGCTGCAAATCCAGGTGTTTCCGCTTGAGTCACCCGCCAGATGCAGCAGAAAAACCACGCGCTGGCGGGTGTCGATCTCAGCCGCCGCAGTTTCGTTCTGTGTGCTGAGCTCCGACCGCCGATCAAGCGGTCGCCGCTACTGGAGCTTCCGGGATCAACCAGGCTACATTGATCCACATGGCTTTCCGCGAAGGTATGCAGCAGTTGTATGAATCCCTGGCGGTCTACCCGGGCCACGATTTGGGAGGATCATACGTTCACATCGCATCTTCGTGAAGCAGACCACGTGAAGAACCTTCAGATGGTTCACGCCATCTGCTGGTTCGGTGATCGCGAGAGCAAGTCATCGAGTCAGAAAAACAAGGTGCGGGACCCTTTGCGCGAATTGGCGGCCGTCGCCAGAGGACCAGGCAAACTGAAAGTCGCCTACCGCCAACCACATCTACACTTCAGTATGATTTCGGCAGCGGCCAATAACAACTAAAGTGAAGTTCGCGCAATTACGACGAGGTGCTCACATGACAATCTACTCAACGCGCCGATCGCGTCTACAACTGGCGGCAATTCCCACACTAGCCGTGGTCATTGCATTCACCCTCGCCTCCTGCACTACCAACAAATATGGAACGCCAGAGCAAAGTCTGCCCGTGAGCCACCATGGGGCGGGCTCAAACCGTTAGGGTACTCGAACGACTGTGATCTGCCGGGTGCGCGGTAGGCGGCATCGGCCCGCCCCCGGGTGGACCTTGTCCTGGCCCTGCTGTTTCCGCGCGTCGATCACAAGAGGAAAGCTGACGCCTTCGTATATTCGGCCTTGGTATTAGGAATGCCTAGTAGTAGGCCAACAGCGTTCTCGGCCCTTCGTTCCCTTAACGACATCGACGCCTTCTGGACGTCGAGCCTTCTTCATCTCTTCCGATGGTCGTCATGCTCGCTTTGTGAAAGCCTGATGTCCTGCAGGAACCGGAAGAGCGACCCCGCCAGCAAGCAGAGTGCCGCAACGAATAATATGGCGGCTCCCGGTTCGTGACGGTATCCGAAAAAGGCGACGACGAAACCGAAGAGGAGCAGAAACGTCACGCCAATTCCGGCCAACACAGCCAGGTGCAATGCGCTGTTCAAGAGGAGTTCTCGTCGCCTCAGTTCCCCGATTTCCTTCTTCAGCCAGGCTCGGGCGACGTCATTTTCGTCGATCTCGCGGAGGTTTCTAATCCGCTGCGTAACGCCGGCAATCCGATTGACCAGAACCGACACCATCCCAGCGACAGCATTGAGCATGAACGCAGGCGCGACCGCCTGATTGATCATAGTGGAAAGCTGATCGGCGTCGACTGGCATATAAGCACCTACGATCGGAATGTTCGGCATAAATGGACGACCACATCGCCGTGGAGGCGCTACGGAATGACATTGACAGCCCGCGCGGCCACGAGGACGAGTGTCAGCAGCGAGATGCCACTTTCGAGCATCATGAGCGCCTTCGCAAGTGGCGTAAGTGGTGGCAGGTCGGACTGAAAGCCGTCGCCGTATTGAACGCCAGAGATAGATAATCGATGTAGAACGGCCGCCAATCCGGCGGCGCGAATTCGCGGGCCGGCACCTGGGGTAAGAGCCAGCCGGGTCTCCTTGCTATCCCACGCGCGACGAGCCAGTCACGTCAACCTTGTCTGGTCTTGATCTTCGTCAGGTCGACGACTGTCGTGTGATTGAGAGCACGACCGCCATCAGCGAGGCGAGCAATGCCGCTTGCAGCGAGAGCTTGTTGAATACTTCACAGGTCATTGCTCGCTCCGATGCATGGTTGGGAGTCCGACTACTTCAACAGGCCGAGATTGAAGAGCTGAACCCGTCGGTTGACGGCCGAAGTCGGGTTTGTCCCATCGATCGGATATTCCTGGCCCGCACCAACCGCAAACAGACGCTCCGGCTTGATGGCGAAGGTCGTCGACAGTGCCTCCTTGATGGCATTGGCGCGGTCTTCGCTGAGCTGAAGGTTATGCTTGGCGTCGCCCGTCGAGCTTGTGTGTCCGACGATCAGGAACGAGTACCGCGCCAGATTGGGATGATGAAGCGCATCGGCGATCAGCCCGAGGGTGCGATAGGATTCCGGTTCCATCGCGACTGAGTTGTTGACGAAGTTGAGCTCCACGACGAGTTGCGAGAGTTGGGCAAGCTTGCTCCAGTCCGGCAGGCCTGCGGCACTTCCTGCAGGATTGGCCGCCGCCTGCTGCTTCAGCAACATGACGTCGATCTGTGGTGCGACCTTGCCGGCATTGTCGAGGCTGGCGATGATCCGCTGTTGCGATACTTCCTGGCCGGAAGCGGCAACGGGCAGAAGTAGAATGCCGGCGATAAGAGCGGCGCTAATTCGATGAACGGACATTTTCATTTCTCCTGTTCCAGACATGCTTCTAGCGCCAACCGGCGTCGGTGATCGCCTGGCTGCATTTGGGCCCGGTGACGCGATCAGCCTTGACTAGGCAGGACAGCATGTTGCCGTCGCCCTTAACCCCCTTGCAGGTGGTTGCCATATTGCGCCTGCAGACCGTGTAATAGGCGATCTGTGCTGCCTGGCGCTGCTTGATCGAAGCGATGACGCCTGCAAGCGTCGAGGTGCAAGTCGGAGAGACCTTTGCGGCGTTCTTCTGAAGGCAATTGGTGATCGCGTTGTTGCCGAGGTTGAGGCCGCTGCAGACCTTCTTGATGTCCTCACCGCAGCTTTTGGCAAGCGTGGTGACGGCGTCGGCATAGCTGATGGTGTCGGCGCGGGCGACGACGGAGAGGCTGAGAAAGGCGACAAGCGCCCCGGCCCCGATAAAGGCTATTCTGCTTTTCATGCTTAGTCCTCTCTCTTGTTAAACAGTGGATGTACCCTTGCAAGCACCGCCGGGCGCTCCGCCTGGACCTGATGATCAAGCACTTTGAATTCATGCTGCTTCCGTCCTGTGCCGGTCAGGGCCCCCTAAATGTCGGTCGCCCAGCCAATGTCAGATACGCGGCCAGGTCTGCGACTGGCAGAACACCCTCATGACGCAACCCTTCATCGTCACGGAATTGCCGGACACGGTCATCGTGCCGTCATAGGTCTTCCCGGCGTCCGGATCGGTGATCCTGCCGGCATAGTGGCCGCCGCTCCCCTTGAAGGTGCCGATCTGCTCGCCCTTGTGCTTGCCCGTTTTCAGCACGATGCAGTAGCCGCTGCCGCAAGGGCCGATCGCCGCGATGGTGCCAGCCTCGGTCCTCCAGTTACCGACGATTGGGTCGGCGGCGTGGGCTGACGCCGTCGCCATGGCGACAGCCGCGACGACAAACAGAATTCTCCTCATGTGATCTCTCCTTGAACCAGACGACGAAATTCGATCAGCAGTAGTAGACGCCGACGGCGCAGCGGCGGACGGTACTCCGAGCAACTCCGGCGACGCTGAACGGGGCGAGCGGACGACCGATCCTCGCTTCCCCGTCCCTGACAAGGGCGCCGAAGTCGGGCACCAAGTGCTGTGCTCCGACTTCCATGCCCGCCGATGTGATCACGGCCGTGATTGAGACGATCCTGAGCCTCCTCACCACCGTCATAGTATGAGATGCATGCGTATCGGCAGGCTCAGTAGCAGGGAGGATACGGGTAGTACCCGCATGCCGGTGGCCGATAGTAGTAGTAAGGTCGGTCGGCAACGGCCGCGGCACCAAGTGCCGCCCCAGCGACGACGCCTGCACCGTAATATGCACCAGGATGGGCGTACCAACCGCCACGCCAGACCGGAGCGTGGGCGAAACCGCCGCCGACTGCGACGCCACCATACGGACCGCGCGCCGCGAACCAGTCGATGAACAGCGACGCCGGTCCATCAGCTCCGGCAAGGTCACCTTCAAGGACGGCTACGTCGAAGGTCAGGTTTCCGCCCTCGATCTTCGGCGTCTTCAGGACGACAACCGCATCGGCGACGGAATCTCCCTTGGAACTCAGGACTGATATCGTCGCGTTTGGCGGATCCTTGGCGAAGCTGTCAGCGCCCTCATCCCATTGCTTGATGAATTCGGTGGTGAGCACATGACCCGCGGAGCGCACCGGGCGGTCGGCGAATACGATCGATGTCGGAGAGATGGCACTCATGGTGAGCTTGCCGTTCTCCAGCTTGGCACCTCCGGAATTGAGGACGGCAAGCGACGGCACCATCTTTGACTTGGTTGCACCGATGGTCTTCTGCGCGGGTGCTGAGATCGCGTCCTGCGCCAAGACGGGCGATGTCGATAGAAGGCTCGCGGCGACCGCGACCATGCACATTTCGAAGATTCTAAACATTAGTCTCACTCCCGGTTCGCTGTTCAAAATGGTGAGCGTCTATTGTCGTGGCAGTTTGAGTGGGACGACCGCGGCCCGCTCGAGGACCTGCGCTATCTCCATCCGCAGGCTGTCTATGAGTTCCTCATACTCGGCGATGCGCTCATCACGCTCCGGAGCGGACGATCGCTCCCACTGCAGTTTCTCGTCATGGGCAGTCAGGAAGTCGTCGCACATGTCGCGAAACCCCTCGTCGCGGGCGGCGACCTCCTCGATGATTTTGGCGTGCTCCTTGAAGGAGCCGTTTACGAATTCAACACCGTTCCCCATCGGTTTTATCCATTCGCAAATGTCGCCTCGTCGAGCGGCTTGCCGCTGGCTATGCTGTCCGCGAGAAACGAGAAAATCTTCGTGGCGCTATTGTCTTTGGTCACCTTCAGCTTGGCGGCGATCGGGAGCTTGCTGATCGGCGACGTGGGATCGTTGGCTAGACGGACGACGCCGACATATTCCGAGTGATCGGTGACGCCCTGGAAATCGAGGGGCGTCTTGATCTTCACGTCGAAGCCGGCTTGATGCTTGATGGTCTGACCCATCGAGGACTGGCAGGCCTCTTCCGGTCCGGTCACCGTGTTCCCGATGATGCAGGCCAGCGACGACCAGCTCGTGTGCTGATGGGTCTGTCCGAAGTAGGCGTGCCGTTCCTGGGCGGCGGCCCCCGTCGCAGCGACTGCGAGGATGGTTGAGGAAAGCAACGGTAGGACCCGGTTCGACCTGCGCATGTCTTGCCCTCGATTGCGGTTTGACTTTGGGGATGGAAGGTCTCCCGTCAACCTGTGAGCAGCGGACTAGAAAGCGCAAGGTATGTAACAGTAACATACGGTCCCGCGCGCGGCGTAGCTTCGGTAGATCTCCGCCACCTGTTGCCGCGAGCAAAGGGCGCTTCTCATTGCAAGATCTGCTTTGGTGCCTGGCACTCGCCGTTATGGACGAAGGTCCGCTTCCGCAGTAGGTTGCATTCGAAAATGGTGATATAACATTAGCAAGAGTCCCTCAGGAGCGGGTGAGGAGCAAGCCGTGCAGAACGAATTGCCAGCGGGGGGCGAGGCTGCGCCGCCATTGTCACGCCCTGCCCCGAGCCCGGATGATATACGTGCCCAGCTTGAGCGCATCATCAACAGTCCCGAATTCCCCCACGTCGGTCGGAGCGCTGCCTTCCTGACGTATGTCACGGAGGAAGCGCTTGCCGACCGTGCGGCGCGGATCAAGGGCTACTCGATCGCAGTAGAGGTCTTCAAGCGGAGCGAAGGGTTCACTCAGGACGATCCTGTCGTGCGCATCGAGGCGGGACGACTGCGTCGCTCGCTGGAGCGCTACTACCTCGTCGCGGGACAGCATGATCCGATCAGAATTGACATCCCCAAAGGTGGATACGCGCCATCCTTCGTCTGGAACGAAGAGGTCTCAGGCTCCTCCGGCCACGACGTTGCGGCGCCGGAACCCCGACGATCAGCTCGCCTGCAGTTGCAGACACTGATGCCGTTCGGTGTAGGAGCTAGCGTCATGCTCGGCGTTGTGATTGTCGCGTTGGCCCTAACCGCCTATCTGCCGCCCATACGGTTTGGCTCCTCGTCCCAAGCACCATCCCCCGAGGAGGGTCCGACGCTTGTCATCGCCCCGTTTGCCAATCTTGGCGATGGTCCGCAGGCGGCGCTCTACACGGCAGGCCTGACCGAGGAACTTCTGACGGCGCTCCCCCGCTTCAAGGAGATCACGGTCTTCGGCCGCGAGACATCCAAATCCCTGCCTTCGGGGGTCGAGGCGTCCCAGGTCCGCGACGAGCTGGGCGCTCGCTTTCTTCTTGCGGGCAGCGTTCGCGTTTCGGGTGACCGCGTCCGTGTGACAGCGCGCCTGCTTGATACCGACAACGACGAAATCCTGTGGTCGCAGACCTACGACAACGACACCAAGAGCGGCGATCTGTTCAGTATCCAGTCGGATGTTGCTAACAAGGTGGCGAGCGCCGTGGCGCAACCCTACGGCATCATGGCTCAAGCGGACGCCTCCAATCCGCCCCCTGACGATCTCGGCGCCTATGGCTGCACGCTGAGCTTCTATGGATACCGTGCGGAACTAAGTGCCAACCGGCATCTGGAGGTGCGCGAGTGCCTTGAGAGCGCTGTCGCGCGCTATCCGTCCTTCGCCACCGCATGGGCGATGCTCTCCATCATCTATCTCGATGAGGACCGCTTTCGGTTCAATCCGCGCACCGACGCGTCACTGCCGATTGATCGCAGCTTGCAGGCAGCCCGTCGCGCCGTGCAACTGGATCCGGACAACACCCGTGCTCATCAGGCGCTGATGACGGCATTATTCTTCAATCAGGAGGTTCCCGAAGCCCTCCGCGTCGGCGAACAGGCGTTAGCGACCAATCCGAACGACACTGAACTGCTCGGAGAATTTGGTACGCGTGTCGCGATGAGTGGCGAATGGCAACGTGGAGCGGCCTTGCTCGACCGCGCCCTTGCCCTCAACCCCGGCGGTGGTGGCTACTACCACGGCACCCGCGCGCTCGCGGCCTACATGCTGCACGACGACAACACCGCGGTCGTCGAGATCAAGCAGGCCGACCTCCAGAAGTTTCCGCTCTACCATGCCGTTGCCGCCGTCATATACGTCGATGCCGGTATGATGGACGACGCCCGTCGGGAAGCGACCCGTTTCAACGAGATGCGGCCGGACTTCATTCCCAACATCGTCGCGGAACTCAAGGCGCGGAACTTCCAGCCCGTGGATCGGGCAAGGCTGATCGCCGACATTAGAAAGGCTGGCCTGCCCGCACCGGACGAAGTGCGAGCGTCCATGCTGTTGCCGCCGCACGGCTCGGCCGTGCTACAGCCGCGTTAACGCTTGCGCGGCGCATGCATCGGGGCCGCAATGGCACAGAACCTACCAGATGTTACGGGCGTTCGCCGTCGTCCGGCTGTAGAAGTCGATGGATTGCAAAGATCCGCCCAGGAGGGCATGCGTCGATGACCAGACCATCACGAAAATCCCAGCGTCGTTTCTCGGCCGCGCTTGCGGCTGGGGCGCTCGCCCTGTTCGTTTCAGGATCCTTGTCGGTGACCCGTGCCGACGAAGCCGACGCCAAGACGCTGGTGAAGGCGATGTCCGACTATCTCGCCTCCCAGAAGGCGATCTCCTTTGCCTATGACACCAACCTGGAGGTCGTGACCCCCGACCATCAGAAGATCCTGCTTGCAAGCTCCGGCAAGATGGAAATGGGCCGCCCCGACAAGCTCCGCGTCACGCGGCATGGCGGGTTTGCCAATGTCGAGATGATATTCGACGGCAAGACGGCGACCCTCTTTGGCAAGGATGCCAATCTTTATGCGCAGGCCGAGGTTCCCGGCACGATCGATCACCTCGTCGACGAAATGCGGGACAAGCTGCATCGGCCTGTACCGGGCGCGGACCTGCTGCTGCCCAATGCATACGACGAGTTGATGCGAGACGTAACCGACGTCAAGGACCTCGGAAGCGGCGTCATCGGCGGCGTCGAATGCGACCACCTGGCCTTCCGTGCCAAGGAGGTCGACTGGCAGATATGGATCGCCCAGGGCGACCACCCCTACCCTTGCCGCTACGTGATCACCGCGACCCAGGTCGATCAGGGACCGCAATACAGCATCCAGATCAGCGACTGGAAGACCGGCACGGATGTCGTGGCGGACGACTACACCTTCAAGAACACCACGAACGCGCAGAAGGTCGATCTGGCCAAGCTCAAGGACGCCGACGAGCTTCCGGATCACCTCGCGAAAGGAGCGAAGCAATGACCCTGTTAAGACGCGTGAGGATACTGCTTGTCGCTGCCGCGGTTGGATTTTCCGGGCTTGAGGTGGCGGAGCAACTGTCGATCCCCCTGACGGGCGAGATCGTGACCCCGGCCGAAGCCAGGATCGGCAGACCGCTAACACCGGTCAGCGTCGCGGGAGTCGCCCGGCGCACCGTCCGGCGCTGCGCGGTGGGCGTCTACTACTGTTAGGACAAGGCACTCGAAGGGCCGTACCTGAGCATTTTGAATGAGGGTGATCGGTGGGCAGTCAAAATAACGTTGTGTGGGCGTCGGCTCAGAAGAACTGGCTTCGTTGGGTTGTTCTGTGTGGAGTGCTTGCGGCACTTCCCGGATGTGGCGGTCATCCGAAGGATGTGCTGACGCCTGTAGCGGACACGTCTCCGCAGTCGCCGAAGGTCGACATGCTGATCACCACGACGCGAACGCGATCGACGGTTCCGGGAGAAATGTTTACCGGAGAACGGGCGCTCGCCCCTGCCTTCGCCGACATCACCGTGTCGATTCCACCCAGCAAGGTTCGCAAGGAAGGACAGGTCGCCTGGCCGAAGCGATTGCCGTCCAATCCGGCGACCGACTTCGCGACCGTGAAGGCCGATGACCTCAACGTCGACGAAGCCAAGCGCTGGCTCCGCGCCTCCGTCCGCAAGAGTCCCGACCATAGCGTGCTCGTCTTCATCCACGGCTTCAACAACCGCTTCGAAGACGCAGTGTACCGCTTCGCGCAGATCGTCCATGATTCCGGCGTTCATAGCGCGCCCGTGCTGGTGACATGGCCCTCGCGCGGCAGCCTGCTTGCCTACGGCTACGACCGTGAGAGCACCAACTATACCCGCAACGCATTGGAGACGCTCTTCCAGTATCTGGCGAAGGACAAGGAAGTGAAGGAGGTCTCGATCCTTGCGCATTCGATGGGCAACTGGCTGGCGTTGGAATCCTTGCGACAGATGGCGATTCGCAATGGTCGCCTGCCGGAGAAGTTTAAGAACGTCATGCTGGCGGCTCCCGATGTCGACGTCGATGTCTTTCGCCAGCAGATCGCCGACATGGGCAAGCAGCACCCGCAGTTCACACTGTTCGTATCGCGCGACGATCGTGCCTTGGCCTTCTCGCGCCGGGTATGGGGCGACGTATCCCGGCTTGGTGCCATCGATCCGGAACAGGCTCCGTATAAGAAGGAGCTGGAAGACAACAAGATCACGGTGATCGACCTGACCAAGATCAAATCCGGCGACAGCATGAACCACGGCAAGTTTGCGGAATCGCCCCAGATCGTCCAGCTCATCGGTCAAAGAATTTCCGAGGGGCAGACGTTGACCGACAGTCACGTCGGACTTGGCGACCAGATTTTGGTGGCGACAACAGGGGCCGCGACGGCGGCAGGAAATGTCGCTGGTCTGGTCCTTGCTGCACCCGTCGCCGTCGTCGATCAGGACACGCGGGACAACTACGCAACCCATGTCGGAAGCCTGGCAGGCGCAAACAGCACACACCCGATCACGACCAGGGACTGCGATCAAACCAGACCGCCACCGAGTTGCAGACGCTGATTTCGCTGTCAGTTGTTACTGTGTAACATACATATCCGCGGCGGGCTTTTGGGGCATGTTTCCGGCGGGGACGGCGAGAGGACAATTCCGGGCGATTCCGTCTCAGGCAAATGAGGGAAATGCATGCGGGTATTATTGTTGCACGCCGCCGCGGTGCGCGCCGGCCTTGGCGTTGCGTCTACAGTACATATGGCCGACATCGCGCCGGGCATTCCGGAAGCCAAGGTGGCAAAAAGTGAAAGCGGCTAGGCCTTAGAACTGGCACTTGGGATCGATCATATCCTCCGCGGATCCATGGGATCGACTTGCTCCGATTATTCTCGCCAGAATATAGAAGCCATGCTGTCCACTTGGGGATGTGGCATCAAAGACGCCGACGACCACGTTTTTCATGCGTGTGCGGGCTCCATCAACACCGTCTGCGACAGCCTTCAACGGGTTCAAGTTTGTTAGGTCGTTGGCGACATAGAATTTTGCCCACCAGCCGGCATTGCCCTTCAAACTTGTAAACCGGGCGCTCCCGATTTCCATCTGATCGCTCTTGAGCAACGCGCGAAAGCGAGGCGTCTCGCATCCAATGTGGATGTGCAGTCGGTCTTGCGTGCGCCACACAGCGGCGTTTACCGCTAGTGCAAAATCCTGTGGCGGAGCCCTCCCTGCGCGGATCGCATCCGAACGCTCCTTCCAGGCGGCGTCAAAGTAATTTGGCGCTCCAGCCGCCAACAGACGAGGATCTTCTATGCCAGGCACATCGGCCAGCGGGGCCAGAACAGTGCGCTCTTTGTCTGCCGGCTCGCGAAGGACAGCATAGGAAGACAAAGGATCCTGTGCCTGGACGACTTTGAGGCACGGATACGGCGATCCAGTTAGGACAGAGTTGATCTTGCAAGCTTCAACGACCAGCCCCAAAGCAGAGCGGCTTGCAAATGAGCTCATGATTATGACGATGGCGGCGAGAGAAATCGTAAGAACGATGCGACGATGTTTCATTGATGACTTCTGCTCTCACAAGATAACGCAAATTCCCTAGCACAATGATTTTCTCGGCGCAGCAATGTCCGATTGATGACACTCCGGGATACGGTCGAACCGCAGTGGAGTTTCTCGAACACGAACTGGCGAAACCCTTCGGCGGCTCAACAGTAGTGATTTCGCATCACGCTCCGCATCCGCGATCGGTCGATCCCGCGTTTGCGGCGGATCCCTCGTCAGTGGCCTACGCATCCGACCTCTGCGAGCTCATCCGCGTGTTTCGGCCAGCCATTTGGGTTCACGGCCACGTTCACCGGAGCGCGGACTATATCGTCGAACGGACCAGGATCATCTGCAATCCGCGCGGCTACCCGTCGAAACCAAATCCGGATTTTCAGCCGCAATTGATCGTGGAAATCTAACGGTGACCACTAGCATCAGAGATCAGTGGTTTCACTTGTCGGCCGCGGGCCAGTCATTTGCAGGCTCTTCGACCACCGCGCGCTGGTCCTCCGCCGGATCGGGGTCGCGGCCGCACGCCGTCCTGAGGTAGCCGATCTCCTCAACGAGTGCGTCGAAGACATCGTCCTGCTTCGCGCCAGCAACGACTAACGTGGCAACCAAATCCTCCAGTTTCAGGCGCAGTTCTTTTCTCCAGGCGTCGCTCATTTCTTTCTCCGTGTAGTCTTTGGTTTGCCTCCGAGTTCGATCCAGTCGGGAGCATGATCACTCGTATGCTCCCACCCCCGAACGTGCTTGTCGACATCTGCCTTGGACAAACGTTCGGCGACACTGGGGCTGAGCAGGAAATGATCGATTCCTAATCCGGCATCGCCGCCATGGAAAGTTCGAAAGTAGTCCCAGAACGTGTAGATGCGTCGTCTGGGTGCAGGTCGCGAAGCGCGTCATCCGCCGCCAGGGACGTTCGTGACTGTAGACGTCGCGCCAGAGGTCGCATTGTTGCTTTGAGATGGCGCGCCATATCGATAGAGTCATTCTGGTTATGCCGGACCCAGTCGGTATCAATGGTTCGAGCCAAGTTAACGTTCTGACGACGCATATACTGCTGGACGGTGCGCCTTCCCTGACGGCAAGCTGCGTTGAACCACGGGACCTTTGCATAAGTATCGATTGGGCGTATCGGTTGAAGCGATAGTATACATCCATCGATATCCGTAGGTTATTGGTCGTGTTCTTGTGTCGTGTGATTCTGGGCGTTCTGGCATCTTTAATTTGGATCGGAGCGGCGCGCGAACGTAACGATACAACAAATCCCGATAGCAAACAGTTCCCCCGTCCTTTTGCTAACGACCACGTGTCGTCAGGAACGGCTGAGTTCTCGATCGTCTGGAACCAGAGGGACGGTACAATAGTCTCGGAAGCTGGGAAGGTCATAGAGACGGACAAGGGCGCGTCACAGCCAATCCGCTTGATATCACAGTGGCAAGAGCAAATGATGAAAATAGCAGGCTAAGCCATTGAAATTAAAGTGGCGACCCCTGCAGGATTCGAACCTGCGACCACCTGCTTAGAAGGCAGGTGCTCTATCCAGCTGAGCTAAGGGGCCTGAAAGCCAAACCGCCGCGAACAATTCGCGGCTGACAACACATGCCTGAAACTTCCGTCAAACTCAATGGGCGCCGAATTCAATGAGTTCTGGACTCAATGAGTCCACGGCTGAATACGATTGAAGCGGAAGTTATCGGTGTAAGAAACCACCTGGCGATTGGCGTCCTTGGGTAGGAGAACGCGGTATTCGATGCCATTGCGCTGGGCATAGGCTTCAGCCTGCTCCTGCGACTCGAAGGTCAGCTTGAGCTGCTGGCGCGTATCGGCTGAAGAGGTATAGCCCATGATCGGATCGATCTTGCGTGGGATTTCCTGATCGAATTCCAGAACCCACAAATGGGTCTTGGCCTTGCCGGACTGCATGGCAGTTTTTGCGGGACGGTAAATCTTAGCAGGCATCGCTGCAGCGCCTCCGGATAAGCGGGACAGTCCCGCCTTTTGCTTCTCTTGTCTCCGCCCAGCCCCATAGAGGCAGAGCATTGTTGGATTTTGCTTAGCCGCGAATCCCTTTGTTTTCAAGCAAAAAGGCGACCAGGCCGCATCCCAATCCATCAATCTCGGGGAGATTAAAATGGTCGGAGTGGAGAGATTCGAACTCCCGACCCTCTGGTCCCAAACCAGATGCGCTACCAGACTGCGCTACACTCCGTGCCCATACGCATAATCCCTCTAGGAGATCGCGTCGCCCCGCTCGGCGGAACGAGTGCGGAGATACACGGTTCATCCCCGTGCTGCAACAGCTAAAATGGCGTTGAGGCGCCGATCCCCGAGGAAAAATCTACTTGCCGAGCTTGGCGGAAATCGTGGCGCTGGTCACCTTGTCACCGACGGCAAGGCCGAGTTTCCTGGCGATACCGCCGTTCAGCTCGATGACGTAAAGCACCGCCCCGTTGGAGCTGATGATCGCTTCCGAATAGGGTACGGCGTTTTCCTGAATATGAGTGATGACGCCGCTCTTGTCCAGGAAGAGCATGTCGAGCGGCAACACCGTGTTCTTCATCCACATCATGACCGGCCGAGGCGCACCAAAATCGAAGAGCATGCCGTGATCGGCCGGCATACTCTTACGATACATCAGGCCGAACTCGAGCTGCGGCTCGGTCAACGCCAATTCCACAGTGAATTTGTGCGTCACACCCTTGGCCGTCTGGATCGACAACGGTTCCGAATCGAACACCATCGATTGCTCGCTGGTCGCTTGCGCGGCAAAGGAGGGAGCAGACGCTCCGACTAGAAAAAGCGCCACGACGGCGCTCTTCAAAACGGCAGAAAACGTAATCCTGGTCATATCAATGCGGCCGAGTCACCGGGCTTGGCGCATCCGGATGGATTTCCGCGGCCATCAGTCCCTTCTCACCCGGCCCGAAGCGGACGAGAACCACCTGCCCTGGCCGCAGTTCCGCCAGACCAAAACGACGCAGCGTTTCCATATGCACGAAGATGTCTTCCGTGCCCTCGCCGCGGGTCAGGAAGCCGAATCCCTTGGTGCGGTTGAACCACTTGACCAAGGCGCGCTCCAGGCCGCTTGTCGCCGTGACCTGGACATGGGTGCGCACCGGCGGCATCTGCGACGGATGTACCGCGGTCGATTGATCCATGGAGAGGATCTTGAAAGCCTGATAACCACGTTCACGGCGCTGAATCAGTGCTACGATACGCGTTCCTTCGAGAATGGTCTGATAACCGTCGCGACGCAGGCATGTCACATGCAACAGCACGTCCTGCATACCATTGTCCGGAACGATGAAGCCAAAACCCTTGGCGACGTCGAACCACTTGACGACGCCGGAGATTTCGATGAGTTCGACGGCTTCGCCCGACATCTCTCCGAAGTCGGCGATTCCCTTCGATGAAATTCTATCACCCATCTTAGCCAGCCCTCGATTACGCGTCACACTGTTACGGTTAACTGATTCCTTGAAATCAAGATTAACATCTTGGTAACGGAAAAGCGCAAGTCCTAGTTTTCGTTTATTCCCATCCGTAGATTATCGCGCCAAGTCTTGCCTGAAGCTGGTGTCTCGTTTCATGATCGTCCCAGCACAACATTAGAGAGGAAATAGAATGCGTTATCTCCACACCATGGTCCGCGTTACCGATCTCGACGCCTCGCTGCACTTTTATAGCACTCTCTTCGGCCTCACCGAAACTCGCCGGTACGAAAACGAGAAGGGCCGCTTCACACTCGTTTTCCTTGCTGCCAGCGAGGATGTCGACGCGTCGCGAAGCCGCGGCGCCCCCAGTCTCGAGCTCACCCATAACTGGGATCCGGAGGAGTATACCGGAGGACGCAACTTCGGTCACCTCGCCTATGAGGTCGATGACATCTACGCAATCTGCCAGAAGCTTATGGACAATGGCATTACAATCAACCGGCCGCCCCGCGACGGTCACATGGCTTTCGTGCGTTCTCCGGACGGCATTTCCATCGAGATCCTGCAGAAGGGCGCCGACCTTGCTTCGGCCGAGCCCTGGGCTTCGATGCCCAACACTGGCGCCTGGTAAGGCGCTAGCTTTCGCGAGGCTTACGGCGTGCGCGGAGCCATCGGTTTCGCGCTTGCCGGCCATACCCGCTCTCCGGCATGCTTTAGACGACTCGAAGCATCATGCATCGGATTTCGCGCGGTTATCGTTCCCAGTCAGCGCCGCGCGTCATCATCGTCCCTCGCAAGAGGCCGTTCCGGTGCCAACTTTTAAGCGGGGAACGTCCTTTGTGCGATCGGCTGATTTTATCCGGCAATAAAAAGCTCGCAAGCGCTATTGCCGTCGCCATGTCATTTGTGATGCTCGCCGGCTGCGCGACAACGGGCGACAAGCCGAAACAGACGGCAGAGGTCGCGCCGCAGCCCAGTGCTGCCGAGCAACTTGCCGACGCTCTCAACACCAAAG
This sequence comes from Rhizobium sp. BK313, assembly GCF_014193655.1. Lineage (GTDB taxonomy): Bacteria > Pseudomonadota > Alphaproteobacteria > Rhizobiales > Rhizobiaceae > Rhizobium. The sequence goes on from NZ_JACHZQ010000001.1 coordinate 1,655,627, forward strand.
CCGAGACGAAGCGGCAAAAGGGCGAGGTCGCCTATCGCGATCCGCTGGTGCACAGTGTGCATGGTGCGCGGCCGCAAATGGTTGCCGAGCAGACGGGCAATCAATCCTTCTTCCCGCCGGCACCAGCCGGGGCAGTCCCTGTGGCCACCGACGCGCCGGCCGGCATCGCCGGCCTTGTGACGCAGCCGACGGCGGTCAACGCCAATAGGAGCAGCATCTATTCGACGCCCGCGCCGATTGCCGTCAATCCGGACGGAACTTTGGCGAATACGCAGCCCGGTGCCGCGCAGGGAATCACGCCGATCATGCGCAGCGTCTACAGCATGCCGCCCGGTGCGATGCAGGATGCCACGCCGCAGCCGGGAAATGGCGGAATGCCGGTCGACCAGACGTCGCAAGCGGTGCTTCCTCCGCCGGTCATCCGCAACGCCGCCTATACGTCGGGTAGCCCGATGAAGCCGACGGCAGATGCAACGCCCTCGAAAATCATGCCCGCCCGCGGCTCCAATGCCCGCAGAATCGACAGCAAGGAAGCATTGATGCTGGCGCATATCGTTGCGTCGAAGGGCCAAGGGCAAGATGCCAAGCCGCTGATCACGCAGGCGCAGAGCGGATCGGGTCTGTAAGTCGGCCCTCTTTGCAAATACCCGCAACATCCTGTTAAGGCAGGCTTATTCACGTTTCGCCGCAACGTTATGCTTCTGTCATTTTTTCCAAGAAAAAACGAAATAGGCGCTTGCGGTAATGAAATCACCCCGCTATAAGCGCGCCACACAACAGCACGCGCCCTTCGTCTATCGGTTAGGACGACAGATTTTCATTCTGTAAAGAGGGGTTCGACTCCCCTAGGGCGTGCCACTGTTCTTTACTCTCTCGCGACAATGATCCACCTTCCGCTTGCGGCGGCTTTGCGCTATTCCTATATGGTCGCAAGCGCAGCCTGCGCCCTTCGTCTATCGGTTAGGACGACAGATTCTCATTCTGTAAAGAGGGGTTCGACTCCCCTAGGGCGTACCAGTCAAACAGGCCGCGAACTTTTCCACAATTGCCTCGAAAAATCCGCCTCTACCCGTAGATTTTTCTCGATTTTCCGCTTGCGGGAACAAAAGGTGCTGACTATAAGGGCGCCACAGCACGCGCCCTTCGTCTATCGGTTAGGACGACAGATTTTCATTCTGTAAAGAGGGGTTCGACTCCCCTAGGGCGTGCCACTGCTTCCCCTCCCTTAAAATTGTGAATCTGCATTGCTAAAGCGGCGATTTTTGTTCGCAGCTCACGGCGCCTTGGCGGCATCCATGACACGCAACTGGACGCGCCTCGCACCCTGCCAGTGATCGGCGCCGAGCGTGCCGGCGATGTGGATCTGTGATCCGCGGGAAGACAGGAGGAGTTCGCCGAGGGGCGTTTCAACGGCGCGGAAAGCGATGCCGTCGAGGCGACCACCGTCCTGGGCCTCCAGGGTGATCTTGATGTGAGATTGGCCAACGAGGCGCGAATCGCGCAGGCGGTGGCTTGGAAGAGCGAAGATCGGCTGCGGATGGCCGGAGCCGTAGGGGCCCGCGGTTTCGAGCTGGTCGACCAGCTCCACCGTCGCGCCGCCGGCGCCAAGCGCGCCGTCGATCTTCAGCGTTTCGTTGGCGACCAGGCCGGCGACCTGCCTTTCCGCCTTCTCCGTGAAGAAGGCGCGGAGTTTGCCGAGATTGGCGCGTTCCACCGTCAGTCCCGCGGCCATCGCATGGCCGCCGCCCTTGACGAGCAGGCCGGTATCGACGGCGGCGCGCACCATGCGACCCATGTCGAAACCGTTGATCGAGCGGCCGGAACCGGTGCCCCGCCCCATCGAATCGAAAGCGATCGCGAAAGCCGGACGGCGGAACTTGTCCTTCAGCCGCGAGGCGATCAGGCCGACAATGCCGGGATGCCAGTTCTCCCGCGCCGTAACGATGACGGACGCGCCGTCGCCGTTGCCGTATTCTGCCAGCGCCTCAGCTTCCGCCTCCTGCAGCATGGCGGCTTCCATCGCCTGGCGCTCGCGATTGAGATCATCCAGCTTCTCGGCGATCGTCTCGGCCTCGGAGGCAACGTCGAGCGTCAGCAGCCGGGCGCCAAGCGCCGCATCGCCGATACGCCCGCCGGCATTGATGCGCGGGCCGATCATGAAACCGAAATGATAGGGGCTCACCGGGCCGCCGAGCCCCGCCTTGCGAAACAAGGCGGCAAGGCCGGGATTGCCCTGATGGCGGGCAGCGATCAGGCCCTTGACGACGTAAGCGCGGTTCAGCCCCTTCAGCGGCACGACATCGCAGACGGTCGCCAAGGCAACGATATCGAGCCAGGCGAGCAGGTCGATGGAGCGAACCCGGGCATCACCCGCCTCGCGCAATTGCCGCAGGGCCGCGACCAGGACCAGGAAAACAACGCCGGCGGCACAAAGATGTCCCTGCCCCGATAGATCGTCCTCGCGGTTAGGATTGACCAGCGCATGGCAATGCGGCAGCTCGTGCGCGACCTGGTGATGATCGATGACAACGACGTCGATGTTGCGCGCCTTTGCTGCCTCCAGCGATTCGAAGCTGGTGGAACCGCAGTCGACGGTGACGATCAGCGTCGCGCCATTGTCGATGAGCTGGTTGATCGCGGCGGGATTCGGGCCATAGCCTTCAAAGATGCGATCGGGAATATAGATGCTGGCCGGCACGCCGAAATGCGTGAGAAAGCGGTAAAGCAGCGCCGAGGACGCCGCGCCGTCGACGTCGTAGTCGCCGAAGATCGCCACGGTCTCGCCCACCTTGATGGCGCGCAGCAGGCGTTGCGCGGCCTTCTCGCAGTCGGTCAGCAGATAAGGATCCGGCATCAGGCTGCGGATGGTCGGGTCAAGGAAGGCCATAGCCTCGTCGAGGCCGACGCCGCGGCCGGCAAGAACGCGGGCAATCAGATCCGGCAGGCCGTGGGTTTGGGCGATGGCCAGCGCCCGGTTCTGGCCGGCCTGGTCGAGCCGGGAAATCCAGCGATTGCCGGAGACTGAGCGCTCGACGCCCAGAAATGCCCGCTGGACAGGATCTGCCGGCTGTTCCACCATCTCTCCCAGAATTGGACGGCCCGTTCCGTTTTACCGGAACTGGCCTCTATCGTCAGAATTATTCCTTTGGCCGCTCGATGCGGATGACCTGTGGTTCACCGACGAGATAACCTTCGGTCTTGATAGCGGCGACCGCCTTGCGCACCGAATCCTCCGTCGTCGCATGGGTGACGAGGATGATCGTCTGATGATGGGCGGGCGCCAGATGCTGCGTCGAGCGCTGCACGATCGATTCCAGAGAAATGTGATTTTCCGCCATACGGGTTGCGACGCTGGCGAAAACGCCGGTGCGGTCGAGAACGGTCAGGCGGATGAAATAGCCGCCCTCGTGGCTCCGCATCTGCGCCTTGCGGTAGGGCTCCAGCGCTTTGGCGGGATGGCCGAGCGCCGGCACACGCTGCGCACCCGGCTGGCTCTTGGCGATATCGGCAATATCGCCAAGCACCGAGGAAGCCGTTGCGTTGCCGCCCGCGCCGGGACCGACCATCAGCAGCTCGCCGAGAATGTCCGATTCGATCGCAACTGCATTGGTAACACCGTCGACCTGGGCGATGACTGATTCGAGCGGTACCATCGTCGGGTGAACCCGCTGCTCGATACCGCTCTCGGTGCGTTGGGCGACGCCGAGCAGCTTGATGCGGTAGCCGAGGTCGGCCGCGGCACGAATGTCCTCGATGGAGATGTTGGTGATCCCCTCGAGATAGATATCGTCAGCCGCGATGCGATTGCCGAAGGCAAGCGTCGTCAGGATGGCGAGCTTGTGCGCCGTGTCGTTGCCCTCGATATCGAAGGCCGGATCGGCTTCGGCATAACCGAGACGCTGTGCTTCCTTCAGGCAATCGGCGAAGGACAGGCCCTCCTTCTCCATCCGGGTCAGGATGTAGTTGCAGGTGCCGTTCATGATGCCGTAGACGCGCGAGATCGTGTTGCCGGTCAAAGATTCGCGCAGCGCCTTGATGACGGGAATGCCGCCGGCGACCGCCGCTTCGAAGTTGAGCAGCGCGCCCTTCTCCTCGGCAATCTCGGCCAGTTCGACGCCGTGATAGGCAAGCAGCGCCTTGTTGGCTGTGACCACATGCAGGCCACGCGCCAGGGCCGCGCGCACGGCGGCGTTGGCCGCCCCTTCGGAGCCCCCGATCAGTTCGACGAAAACGTCGATATCGGCCTTCTGCGCCAGATCCACCGGGCCCCCGAACCATTCGATGCCGGTGAGGTCGATGCCTCGATCCTTGGTACGATCACGAGCGGTGACGGCGACAATCTTGACAGGGCGGCCGCAGGTGACGGCAAGCTCGTTGGCGCGGCTCTGGATGATGCGGACAAGCGAGGCACCAACGGTGCCCAAGCCCGCAATGCCGATTTTGAGGGCATCTGCCATGAATAGTTCCTGATCAATGTCTTGGGGCACGGCAGCCGCGGGAACGGCTGCCGTGAGAAATTAGGAGCGATGAGCGTTCAGCGAAATCACATTATGCATGGTCTCATCCGCGGTGGAGAGGAAGCGCTTCAAATTGCGCGCCGCCTGGCGGATACGATGCTCGTTCTCGACCAGCGCGATACGGACGTAATCGTCGCCCTGTTCGCCGAAGCCGATGCCGGGTGCTACAGCGATGTCGGCCTTCTCGACCAGAAGCTTCGAGAACTCCAGCGAACCGAGATGACGGAATTTTTCCGGAATCTTGGCCCAGGCAAACATGGTCGCTGCCGGCGGCGGCACATCGAAACCGGCTTTGCCGAAGCTGTCGACCAGTACGTCACGGCGGCGCTTGTAGATGTTACGGACTTCCGCGATATCGGAGCCATCACCATTGAGCGCATGCGTCGCGGCCACCTGGATCGGCGTGAAGGCACCGTAATCGAGGTAGGACTTGACACGCGTCAGCGCCGCAATCAGGCGCTCGTTGCCGACGGCGAAGCCCATGCGCCAGCCGGGCATGGAGAATGTCTTCGACATCGAGGTAAACTCGACGGTGACATCCATCGCGCCCGGAATTTCCAGAACGGACGGCGGCGGGTCATCATTGAAGTAGATTTCGGAATAGGCGAGATCCGACAGCACGATGATGTCGTGCTTCTTTGCGAAAGCGATAACCTCTTTGTAGAAATCCAGCGTTGCCACGTAAGCGGTCGGATTGGACGGGTAGTTGAGGATTAACGCCAGCGGCTTCGGAATCGAATGGCGCACCGCCCGTTCCAGCGGCGGGAAGAAACTGTCGTCCGGCTCGACCTGCATCGAGCGGATGACGCCGCCGGCCATCAAGAAGCCGAAGGCGTGAATCGGATAGGTCGGGTTCGGGCAAAGGATAACGTCACCCGGCGCTGTGATCGCCTGCGCCATATTGGCGAAGCCTTCCTTGGAGCCGAGGGTGGCGACCACCTGCGTATCCGGATTGAGCTTGACGCCGAAGCGGCGGGCATAGTAGGCGGCCTGCGCGCGGCGCAGACCGGGAATGCCCTTGGAAGAGGAATAGCGATGCGTGCGCGGGTCTTGTACCACCTCGCAAAGCTTGTCGACGATTGCCTTGGGGGTCGGAAGGTCCGGATTGCCCATGCCGAGGTCGATAATGTCGGCCCCGCCCGCTCGCGCGCTGGCCTTCAAACGGTTAACCTGTTCGAAGACGTAGGGCGGCAAGCGCCGGACTTTATGAAACTCTTCCATTTCTTTCCCCATGGGACAGCGGCCCTCACAACCGCGATGAAGTTCGTCGATCTCCCGGTGAGCCGCGATACGAACTCCGGAATCGCGGCGCCGCAACTATATTGACGCGAAGGATACGGTGAATCTTTGGCGGTTATAGACGCAAAGCGTTCTCAACCCAGGAAGAAACATCGAAATTCAGCCTATCTGAACGCTTTGCGTCCAAATCGCCTGAAACGCAAGGCTAATTCTGCGTTTGAATAGGCGGCTGGCCGGTCGGCGGGCTCTGCTGCTGAATTTGCGACAGCGTGTCCTGTCCGTGTTCTGCCGCGAGCTTGCGCATCTCGGCGATGCGTTTCTGATATTCGGCCTCCGATATCGTGCCGGCTTTGCGCTGCGCGCCGAGCGCCGTCAGTTGCTTGCCGATATCTGCGGCCTGCTGGTCGTTGATCTGGACATTCGCTGCTGTGGGCGGAGCGTTGAAGGAAGGATAACCATCCTTATAATGCTGCTGTGTGTTGCCTTCATCGACCGGCTTGCCTTCAGCGGACTTGACGATCACAGCCTGTGGCGCCAGCTTGCTCTTGGCAAAGGCTGCCTTTTCCTCAGGCGTCGTGCAGCCGGCAAGCGCCAATGCGAGAACGCCGCACAAAGCACCGCAGAATACGGAATACCGGTTGAGTCTTGCCACCATGCCGCCGCCCATGTTGTCGTCCTGCCCTATTCCTTGCCGTGGGTTGCGACTGTTAAATTTGTCGCAGCGGCAAAGCAAGAGCAGGGTTGCGTTTCATTCGACTTGTATTCCTTTTCCCGCAAGATGTACAAATGGAAAACAAAAGAGAGCTGCCGCCGGGAGGATGATGCGTGACCGACAGCAAGCGGGATAAAAGTGAAGGCAACGGCGCCTTTCCCGGCTTCGACCCGAAGTCGGTCGAGCCTTACATCGTCAAAGACCCCGAGGCGATGGCCGTGAACTTTGCCCGTGCGCTGGAAAACCTCGGCAAAGCCGCATCCGCCTGGCTTGCGCCGCGCGAGCGTGGCGAGAAAATCGACACCGTCGCCGATCCGATAACCGATATAGTCAAGACGCTCTCCAAGGTCAGCGAATACTGGCTGTCCGATCCGCGCCGGACGTTGGAGGCACAAACCTATCTGCTGTCCGGTTATTTCAGCCTGTGGACGAAAACCATGCAGCGTCTCAGCGGCGATTCGTTCGCCGCGCCTGAGGCCGAACCGATCAAGGACAAGCGCTTCGCCGACGAGGACTGGCAGAAGAATCCTTTCTTCGATTTTCTGCGCCAGACCTATCTCCTGACAGCCGGTTGGGCGGAAAAGCTGGTCACTGACGCCGAAGGGTTAGACGAGCACACGCGCCACAAGGCCACCTTCTACACCAAGCAGATCGCCGCGGCGCTATCGCCGGCCAATTTCGTCGCCACCAACCCGCAGCTCTACCGCGAGACCGTCGCCTCCAATGCCGAAAACCTTGTGCGCGGCATGAAGATGTTTGCCGAGGACATGAGCGCCGGTCACGGCGAATTGCGGCTGCGTCAGACCGATATGACGAAATTCGCTGTTGGACGGGACATGGCGCTGACACCCGGCAAGGTGATCGCGCAGAGCGACGTCTGCCAGATCATCCAGTATGAGGCAGCAACGGATAAGGTTTTGAAGCGGCCGTTGCTGATCTGCCCGCCCTGGATCAACAAATTCTACATTCTCGATCTCAACCCGCAGAAATCCTTCATCAAATGGTGCGTCGAGCAGGGGCACACCGTTTTCGTCATTTCCTGGGTGAACCCGGACAAGCGCCATGCGGCCAAGGACTGGACGTCCTATGCGCGCGAGGGCATCGATTTCGCGCTGGAGACGATCGAGAAGGCGACCGGCGAGAAAGAGGTCAACGCCGTTGGCTATTGCGTCGGCGGTACGCTGCTGGCCGCGACGCTTGCCCTGCATGCCAAGGAAAAGAACAAGCGCATCCGTACGGTGACCTTTCTGACGACACAAGTCGATTTCACCTTTGCCGGCGATCTCAAGGTCTTCGTCGACGAGGAACAGATCGAGGCGCTGGAAGAGCAGATGAAGGCCGTCGGCTATCTCGAGGGCTCGAAGATGGCGACAGCCTTCAATATGCTGCGCGCCTCCGAGCTGATCTGGCCCTACTTCGTCAACAGCTATCTGAAAGGCCAGGAACCCCTGCCCTTCGATCTCCTGTTCTGGAATGCCGATTCCACGCGAATGGCCGCCGCCAATCATTCGTTTTATCTGCGCAATTGCTATCTCGACAATGCACTCAGCCAGGGCAAGATGGTGCTCGACGGCAAAAAACTGTCGCTGAAGGACGTCAAGATACCCGTCTATAATCTGGCGACACGCGAGGACCATATCGCGCCGGCAAAATCCGTCTTCGTCGGCAGCCAGTTCTTCGGCGGGCCGGTAGAATTCGTGGTGACAGGGTCCGGCCATATTGCCGGCGTCGTCAACCCACCGGACAAGCACAAATACCAGTTCTGGACCGGCGGCTCAGTCAAGGGCGACTATGATCGATGGCTGGTGGAGGCCAAGGAGACGCGCGGCTCCTGGTGGCCTCACTGGCATGATTGGATCAAGAGCCACGACAGCCGGATGGTTCCCGCGCGCAAACCCGGCGGCGCGGCATTGAATGCCATCGAGGAAGCACCCGGCAGCTTCGTCATGGAGCGCGCCTAAGCGGCGTTCATCCATGCTGTTCAATCCGCCCCTCGTCCCTGCACGGCTGATCGCCCGCTATAAGCGCTTCCTCTTCGATGCTGAACTGGAGAACGGCGGGATCATCACCGGCTCCTGCCCGAACACCGGCTCAATGCAGGGCCTGACGACACCCGGTTCGCGCATCTGGCTTTCCGAACACGACAGTCCCAAGCGGAAATACCGCCACGTCTTCGAATTGATCGAGGCTGATGGCACCACGGTCGGAGTCAATACTGCAATGCCGAACCGGCTGGCGGCGGAGGCGATCGCCCTCAGCCAGGTTTCCGATCTCGGCGACTACACGACTGTGCGGCGCGAGCAGAATTACGGCCGCAATTCCCGCATCGATCTGCTCTTGACCGATCCCTTGAGGACAACCACCTATGTCGAGGTCAAGAACGTGCATTTCATGCGCCAGCCGGGCCTTGCCGAGTTTCCGGATACGGTCACAGCCCGTGGCGCCAAGCATCTCGAAGAACTCGGCGATATGGCGGAAGCGGGATACCGTGCCGTCATGCTGTTCGTGATCCAGCGACATGACTGCGAGCGCTTTCGTGTCTGTGGCGATCTCGATACGATTTACGCCGCGGCCTTCGAGCGAGCTCTGAAACGCGGCGTTGAAGTCTATGCTCTAAAATGCAGGGTTTCGCCGACGGAAATAACGCCGGCAGGGTTGATCCCGATAGACGAACCCGGCATAGCTGCATTAAATACCAGTATAAAGATTTCTGCTGAAGGCTGATCATGGTGAATTACATTGAAGCGGCAACGGCGCCGTCGAAGAATACCGGCGCCATCCGCCTCTACGGGCCGGATGCTTTCGCAGGAATGCGCAAGGCCTGCCAGTTGACCGCCCGCTGCCTCGACAAACTCGCTGATATTGTCGAGCCTGGCGTGCCGACCGATGTCATCGATCGCTTCGTCTTCGAATTCGGCATGGATCACGGCGCCTACCCGGCGACGCTGAACTATCGCGGCTACATGAAATCCTCCTGCACCTCGATCAATCACGTCGTCTGCCACGGCATTCCCAACGACAAGCCGCTGCGCGACGGCGATATCGTCAATATCGACGTGACTTATGTGCTCGACGGCTGGCATGGCGATTCCAGCCGCATGTATCCCGTCGGCGAGGTCAAGCGCTCGGCGGAGCGGCTGCTGGAAGTGACCTATGAATCGCTGATGCGCGGCATTGCCGCTGTGCGTCCCGGTGCTCGGACTGGGGCCATCGGCGAGGCGATCCAGACCTATGCCGAAGCGGAGCGCTGCTCCGTCGTGCGGGACTTCTGCGGCCACGGCGTCGGCAGCTTGTTCCATGATTCACCGAACATCCTGCATTACGGCCGCGCCAGCGAAGGCCCGGAACTGCGTGAAGGCATGATTTTCACCATCGAGCCAATGATCAACCTCGGAAGACCGCATGTAAAAGTGCTCGGCGACGGCTGGACGGCGGTCACGCGCGACCGCTCGCTGTCGGCGCAATACGAACATACCGTCGGCGTCACCGCTACGGGCTGCGAGATCTTCACCCTGTCGCCCGGCGGCCTCGACCGTCCTGGCCTGCCGCCATTGCAGGGGTAATTCATGGCGAAACGCCCCGCCCCGACAAACGGACATGGCGACATGCCCATCGATGACGGCGGGACGGATGGTCTCGAAGACACATCACTTTTCGACGAGCGGCTGTTTTTCGCCCATCAACCCGCCAAGACCGCGCCGCGCGACAAACCGGTGAAACCGCCGAGCACTCCGGCCAATGCCGAGGCTCACTATCACGGCCACCGGGAGCGCCTGCGCAATCGCTACCGCGATGGCGGCGATTCGGCGCTTGCCGATTACGAAATCCTCGAACTCTTGCTGTTTCGGCTGATTCCACGCCGAGACACCAAACCGATCGCCAAGGCCCTGCTTGCCCGTTTCGGCACGCTCGGCGGCGTCTTCGGCGCGTCCGCTAATCTGCTGCAGGAAATTAGCGGCGTCGGCGAAGCTGTGGCTCTCGATCTAAAGTTGGTGGCGAGCGTTGCACAGCGCATGCTGAAAAGCGAGCTGACAGGCAAACCGGTGCTCTCCTCGTGGAAAGCGCTGATCGATTATTGTCATGCAGTCATGGCGCATGAGACGCGCGAGCAGTTCCGCATTCTTTTTCTCGACAAGCGCAATGCCCTGATCGCGGATGAGGTGCAGGGTTTGGGCACGGTCGACCATACGCCGGTCTATCCGCGCGAGGTGGTCAGACGGGCTCTCGAGCTCTCAGCCACTGCCGTGATTCTCGTCCACAATCATCCCTCCGGCGACCCCACTCCTTCGCGCGCCGATATCGACATGACGAAGACCATCATCGACACGGCCGGCCCTTTGGGCATCACCGTTCACGACCATGTTATCATCGGCAAGAATGGCCATGTCAGTTTCAGGGCGCTGCGGCTCGTCTAAACTACGCTTTCCCAAATAAAGAAAAACGTTAGAATATTAGTATATATAATTGATTTTATTTATATTTTATTCATACGAAATACCATCGCTTGCCGCGGCTTCCGATAGTTCCCAAACTCCGGACCCCTCTCTCCGCTTTTCAGGTATTTGTCAGGATGTTTTGAGAAAACGACGACGCCTCCACATCAGCGCATTTGCCGACGGAAGCCGTTGTTTTGTTTGCGCCTTATCTGCTCAAGGTTCGGCGTGTGCGGAGACCACATGCAGAAGACATCATCGCCGCCTTTTCGTCGTCTGCGCCTGATCGGCCGCGGCACACTTCTTGCGCTTTCCCCCTTTGCCTTGGTTGCTGGCGGTTTCTACGCCCATATGCTCTGGACCACGAATTTCCACCCAGTCGTTGCCGGGGAAGTTTACCGCTCCTCACAGCCATCGCCCGCTGTGATCGCCGAGTTGCAGAAGCAATATGGCATCAAAACCATCATCAACCTTCGCGGCGACAATAGCGGCCGTAGCTGGTACGACGAGGAAGTGGCGCAGGCCAGGGAACTCGACATCAATCACATCGATTTTCGCATGTCTTCCGGCCGGGAATTGACCCAGGATCAGGCAGCCCGACTCGTGGAGATCATGCGAGACGCACCGAAGCCTATCTTGATCCACTGCCAGGCAGGCGCCGATCGCACGGGACTTGCCTCCGCCCTCTATCTCGCCGCTATTGCCAAAACCAGCGAAGCGACCGCGGAAGGGCAGATATCCATCATGTACGGCCACCTGCCGCTTTCCTTTACCCATGCCTATGCCATGGACCGGACCTTCGAAAAGCTGGAGCCATGGCTCGGCTTTTCCAGCTCGTGAGCATTCCTGTTAGATAATCTGTAACATTGAGAAGCTACCGGTTGACGGGCAGCATATTGCGTTGCGACATTGATTCCGTAAATCAATCATCCGGGGCATCTTGATGGACCAGTTCGATCTCCTAGTCGTGGGCAGTGGCCCCGCCGGCCGCAGAGGCGCCATTCAGGCGGCAAAGCTCGGCAAGAAGGTTCTTGTGATCGAGCAAGGCAAACGTGTCGGTGGTGTGTCGGTGCATACCGGCACCATTCCCTCGAAGACGCTGCGCGAGACCGCGCTCAATCTCTCCGGCTGGCGCGAACGTGGCTTCTACGGGCGCGCCTATCGCGTCAAGCAGGAAATCAGCGCCGAGGATTTGCGTCGCCGCCTGTTGATCACCCTCGATCATGAAGTCGAAGTGCTTGAGCATCAATTCGCTCGCAATCGCGTGCAGCATGTTCGCGGCAAGGCGAGCTTCGTCGATCCCCAGACCATGCAAGTCGTCAAGGACGATGGCGAAGTGATCCATGTCACTGGCGCCAGCATCCTGCTTGCCGTCGGCACCAAGCCCTTCCGCCCCGACTACATGCCCTTCGACTGCAAGACCGTTCTCGACAGCGACGAGCTGCTGGAGATCGAGGATCTGCCACGTTCGATGGTCGTCATCGGCGCCGGCGTCATCGGCATCGAATATGCGACGATCTTCAGCGCCCTCGATACGCAGGTGACGTTGATCGATCCGAAGTCGACGATGCTCGACTTCATCGACAAGGAAATCGTCGAGGATTTCATCTACCAACTGCGCGACCGCAACATGAAACTGCTGCTGGGGCAAAAGGCTGAGAAGGTCGTTCGTGAGAACGGCAAAGTGGAACTGACGCTCGACAATGGCCGCCGTATCGTTACCGACATGGTGTTGTTCGCGGCCGGCCGCATGGGCGCGACCGATACGCTCAATCTTGCCGCAGCCGGTCTCGAGGCCGACAATCGCGGCCGCCTCAGCGTCAACCCGGAAACCTTTGCCACCAATGTCCCGCATATCTTTGCCGCCGGCGACGTCGTTGGTTTTCCAAGCCTTGCTTCGACCTCGATGGAACAGGGTCGTATTGCGGCTCGCGTTGCTGTCGGCGCCATCGCCAAGGAGCCGCCGAAATATTTCCCCTATGGCATCTATGCCGTGCCGGAAATCTCCACATGCGGCCTTTCCGAGGAAGAGGTCAAGGAACGCCATATTCCCTATGAATGCGGCATTGCCCGTTTCCGCGAGACGTCGCGCGGTCATATCATGGGCCTCGACACCGGCCTCTTGAAGATGATCTTTTCGCTGAAGACCCGCCGCCTGCTCGGCGTCCATATCGTCGGCGAAGGCGCGACCGAACTCGTCCATATCGGCCAGGCTGTGTTGAATCTCAAAGGCACGGTCGAATATTTCGTCGAAAACACCTTCAACTACCCGACACTCGCCGAAGCCTACAAAATCGCCGGCCTGGATGCGTGGAACCGCATGGGTGATATCAAGTCGGAGATTTGAAAACTCAAAATCGTAATTCGAAAAAGGCCGGATAAGGATCCGGCCTTTTTTGTTGTGCGGCAATCAAAAAGAAAAAGCCCCGCCGCGAACGGCAGGGCCTGATTTCATCGTCGAAAAGAGCCGATTACTCGGCGCTGTCTTCAGCAGCCTTCTTCTTCGGAGCGGCCTTCTTCTTGGGCGCGGCGGCAACTTCTTCCCCTTCGGCAGCGGCTTCGGTTGCTTCAGCCTTGGCGGCAGCCTTCTTCTTCGGAGCAGCCTTCTTGGCTTCCGACTTGTCTTCGGTTGCCGCTTCGTCGTCAGCCAGCAGTGCTTCCTTGGAAACGGTCTTGTCGGTGACGTCGACTTCGGTCAGCAGGTGGTCGATGACCTTTTCTTCGAAGATCGGCGCGCGCAGGTTGGCGGAAGCGCCGGGCGTGTTGCGGAAGAATTCCAGGATTTCCTTTTCCTGGCCGGGGAACTGCTGGAGCTGCGCGTAAAGCGCACGCTGCATTTCGTCTTCGCTTACTTCCACGCCGGCCTTTTCGCCGATTTCGGAGAGAACGAGGCCGAGGCGAACGCGGCGTTCGGCGAGCTTGCGATATTCTTCGCGTGCCTTTTCTTCCGTCGTGTCTTCGTCTTCGAAGGTGGTCTTGCCCGACTCATCGAGATCGGTCTGGATCTGGCGCCAGATGCTCGCGAATTCAGCGTCAACCAGCTTCTGCGGCGTGTCGAACTGGTACATCTCATCCAGCTGGTCGAGGATCTGACGCTTGACCTTCTGGCGAGTGACAGAGCCGTACTGGCTTTCGATCTGGCCGCGGACGATTTCCTTCAGGCGGTCGGCGGATTCGATGCCGAGCTTGGAGGCGAGTTCGTCATTAATTTCGATTTCGCCGGGAGCTGCGACTTCCTTCACCGTGATGTCGAAGGTAGCTTCCTTGCCGGCAAGGTTCTTGGCCGGGTAATCGGCCGGGAACGTCACGGTGATGGTCTTCTCGTCGTCAGCCTTGGCGCCGATGAGCTGCTCTTCGAAGCCCGGGATGAAGCGGTTGGAGCCGAGGACGAGCTGAGCGTCTTCGTCTTTGCCGCCGTCGAAGGCTTCGCCATCGACCTTGCCGAGGTAATCGATGGTGACGCGGTCGCCATCGGCGGCCTTGCCCTTCTTCGTCTCGTAGCTGCGGGCGCTTTCAGCGATCTTCAGGATCTGCTCAGTGACTTCGTCTTCACCGATTTCAGCGACTTCGCGGGTCACCTTGATGCCGTTGACCGGCTTCAGTTCGATCGCCGGGATGACTTCATAGGAAAGCGTGAATTCGAAATCGGCCTGAGCGGCGAGAATCTTTTCAGCCTCGTCCTTGTCCTCTGTCATGGCGATTTCCGGCTGAGTCGCCGACTTTTCGCCGCGCTCGGTCAGGATTGCCGGCGGCTGGTCGCGAACGATCTCGTTAACGAGGTCGGCCATGATCGACTTGCCGTAGACCTTCTTCAGATGCGCAACCGGCACCTTGCCCGGACGGAAGCCGTTGATACGGACCTTGTCCTTGACTTCGGCCAGGCGCTCGTTCATGCGAACTTCCATGTCCTTGGCCGGGATGACCACCTTGATTTCGCGCTTCAGCCCTTCAGCGAGCGTTTCGATAACCTGCATTGTCCTACCTTCATTCATGGCGGCCGTGCCCAGACAGCCGTTCGTTTCAATGAGCACGACGCCGGAAAATCCCGAGCGTGGCTTGGATGCAATTCCTCATCATTTTGCTAGAGCGCCGCGCGTTCGAACGAACGCGCAAAAGGTCGCTCTACCTCTCTGAATCTAGGGCATCTTATCCACTTTCCACTTGAAAGCGGGATGCTCTAGGCAAAATGGCGCGTCCAACAGCGGGTCAGGAGACAGGCCGTTAAGCCTCCCCCGTCCACAAGGCAGCCTTGGTGCGGGTAGAGAGACTTGAACTCCCACGCCTTGCGGCACCAGAACCTAAATCTGGCGTGTCTACCAATTTCACCATACCCGCGTTCCCAAAACCGCATGGCAATGCCTGCCCATGGGGCCTTCCGGAGCGCGGCGTCTCTATATCACCCGTTTCAAACCACGCAAAGGAAAAATGACGGTTCCACGACCGTCTGCGGACCTTGTTTGGTTTTATACCGAAACCTTGTCAGTAAAGCGGCTCTTCATAGACGGATTTGCCATCCAAAAGCAGGCTTCTGATATGCGCCCCGCCATCGGCCGAGACGCGGGCGGCGATCGCAACGCGGTCGTGATTGCGCGCATCCTCGATATTGCGGCCATCGCCTTCAGGCACATAATAGCGCTCGATGCCGTATTTGACCGAGATCGCACCCAGCGGCGGCGTTGCACCGGGGATTGGGGCTGGCGTGTCCGAACTGCTGCCATTGGCCGGGGCTGCATCATTCTGCGGCGCAGGCGGATGGTATTCGTAGGCATAATAGTCGAAAGGCGCGCTTTTCAGCACGACAGTATCGGACTTCGGCTCAAGCGTGCCGAACGACGATTCGACGATGCCCCAATAGCCGTCGTCCTGTTTCTTCAGGCGGACGGACAGAACCTGGTTCTTCCGATCTTCCGTCGGCGCGCCACCGATCAGGGTCGATACCGGCACGCGCGAAATATCGTAATTCAGCGTCACGTAGTCGCCGCGCAGCAGATCGCGCGGATCGATCGGTGCGGTCTTCAACAGGACCTCGACGCCGCTCCTCAGGCCCCAGGCCCTTTCGCCAACCATATAGCCCAGGATGACCGTCTGCAGCGCTGCGACAATGATGGCAGCGATCCACATGCGGCGACTAAAATTGCGCGCAACGGAGCTGGTGTCGGCTGTCATCGTCATGCCTGCGCCCCCTGCCTATCACTATGGGGACCACCATGATGGGAGAGCCGCCGCTCCAGCCGTATGACCAGCCAGGCTGCGATCGCCACCAACACGCCGCAGATCAGGAAGAAACCAGACGTGCCGATGATCGAGCCGACCGTCTCGCCGGCGAGATAGAGGATTTCGCAAGCAAAGACGACATAGGCGAGATAGCGCACCGCGCCGTTGTCGCGGCCACTCAGAACAATCGCAGCGACCGCGCTTGCCAGCGTTGCCAGGGCAAGCACGATGAGGGGCAGCTTGTTTACAACCCATACATTATTCTCAAAAACCCCGTTGCTGATCTCTCCGTGGATTGCGAAGAGACCGATGGCAGCGATGAGGAAGGTATAGAAGGCCGGCGCGACACCGGCAGTCCGTGCGATCCGCATCAACGGCGAAACTGGGAGGCTGACGGCCAGGAAGGCAATCATGCCGGCAGTGGCGAGCAGGATAGCCGCATGCAGGCTTTCATATTGCGCGAATATCCATGTCAGCCAGCCGACAAGCATGAGATAGGCAAGATGGCGGGACCCGGGCGCATCGGTATATCGGACAAGCGCGATCAGCACGGCCGCCATGACCGGTGGCAACCAAGGCATGATGCCGTACCACTCGTCAGCGTGATCCCAGAGATAGAAGCCGCAAAAACCCCAGGCCAGAAAACCGGCAAGGGCGACCTGCGCGCTCGAGCGAAATAGTGCCGCGGCGACGCTGGCTACCGCGAACCAGACGACCATCATCGTCAACTCATCGCCGGACAGATTGTACATCTGGCCGATCAGCGACATGGCGCCGCCGAAACTCACCGTGCCCAGAATCAACAGGGCCGATGCGAGGATCGGGCGTGCGCGCGCAAATGAATAGGCGCCGCCGAGATAAAAGGCCCATATCAGCGCGATGAGCCCAACGAGCCGGACAATCCTTGGAATCTCGTCCCAGTTCGACGCAACGAAGAGCAGGATCGCGGCTCCGAGCAGAAGCGCCGCCATGACGGCAAGCACGCGACCAAGGCTGAAGCTTGCCGGGCGGCTGTCGTATTCGCTGAGAATCGCCGCCGCTGCCGGCGCGTCGACCAGCCCCTTGTCCACCCAGACCTTCAGATCACGCTCCAGCCGACCCCGGTACATCGCGCGCCCCTGACTGCGATTCCCCCATCCAAGAGTGTTTTATCACATATTGGGGGGCAATCGAGGTCGCTTATTTGGGCCTGAAATCAACCTGCGGCGCAAGCAAAGCCGCACCATATTAATGCAGGATTAAGTCTTCATTCGTTATAATAGCGTCCGCGGGCCGCGCGCCTTCCGAGGCATGCGCAGCCAACATACCTCCCATGAAATTATTGCGCTGCACAAAAATCAAAAGTCATACTATTGTCCAATCATCGAAGGACGGCAGTAGCGCGCCGCTTCGGCGAAAGCCGGAAAGAGCTTGAGGAAGGATTTCCTCATATAGAATTCGGAGCTGCACACTCCTCCTCCCAGTGCCGCTCCGATGGATTGACGACACTCCTCCTCCCAGTCGTCAATCATCACAAATGACGCCCACCGCATCTTCCTCCCGCGGTGGGCGTTATTTTTATCTCCCAATTAAATCGGTTAATTGTCTATGAATCAGCGGGCACGGGCTCCGCGATGCTTTTAAGCAGTCCCGTGCAGGGGAATAACGAAAAAATGCGGAGAGCAGGATTTCGCCCCGGCCGATGTTAACGGCCTCCCCTCCCACTACAGCGACAAGCTTGCGTGAATCTCCACCAACGATCGCGCGACAACTGGGCAATCGCTCGTGATTTGCGCGAGGATTCGCAGATTCGGGCATTTCTGAGCTGGAAACCCGCCCTCCCACTGCTGCGATGTGCACATAAAGCAGTCACCATCTTAGGCGATTCGCCGACGAGGATTGCATGATGCGCATAGGTGGCATGAAGCATTCGCTCTTTTAGTTCTTGCAGCGCAGCATATATTCATGACCATCAGATCGAGGACGGAACCAATCACGGAACCGACAAGATCTCCAAAGCCTCGAAAGGGATTTAAAATGAACCTGACTCGCTCTTTCAATAACTGGCGCAAGTATCGTCAGACCGTTACCGAACTCGGCCGCATGAGCACCCGCGAACTGCACGACCTCGGCATCGACCGTTCGGACATCCATCGCGTAGCTCGCGAAGCCACCGGCCGCTAATTACCGGATTGGCTTCGCCTGACAGCGATAGCCTTCACAACGCCCGTTGCGGACAACCGCGGCGGGCGTTCTTTTTTGCGCTTTGTTCGCGCCTGCAGCAATAACTGAGTTGCTTCAAACCATTCGCCCCGCGCACATCACATAAAATTTGGGCATTGGTGGCTTTTTAGGCGGCATATTGCACAAATGCATAGCAGACGCCTTTTATTTGCACTGCAAAATATGCGTCCTCACGACTATATGAGTGTCAAGCGCTGAGGCGGCAATCGTGCCGCTCGCAACTAGAATGACTGAGGACAAAACGATGAACCCGATTCGCATTGCTAAGAACTGGATCAGCTACCGCCGTACCCTGAACGAACTCGGCAACCTTTCCAGCCAGACCCTGTCGGATATCGGCGTTAGCCGCTACGAAATCCGCAACATCGCTTCCCGCTCTTTCCGTTAATACAACGGACCAAGTGGACTGCCTCAAGACGGCGCTCTTCGGCGCCGTTTTTGATTCGTGCGCCTGCCTAAAGCGATTGGATCGCCGGCCCGCCCGTGGTAATGACGCGCGCATGACAAATACCAGCTCCTTTTCTCCTATCCATGTAATCGGCGGCGGCCTTGCCGGCTCCGAAGCTGCTTGGCAGATTGCCAGCGCCGGGGTGCCCGTCATCCTGCATGAAATGCGCGGCGTGCGCGGCACCGAGGCGCACAAGACCGACGATCTGGCAGAACTCGTCTGCTCCAACTCCTTCCGCTCCGACGATGCGACCAGCAACGCCGTTGGCGTCATCCATGCGGAAATGCGCCTGGCCGGCTCGCTGATCATGGCTTCGGCCGATAAACATCAGGTTCCCGCAGGCGGCGCGCTCGCGGTGGATCGTGATGGATTTTCCACGGCAGTGACACAGGCGATCGAAACCCACCCGCTGATCACGGTCGTGCGCGAAGAGATGCAGGGATTGCCGCCGAAGGAATGGGACCAGGCCATCATCGCCACCGGTCCCTTGACCGCACCGGGGCTCGCCAGCGCCATCCAGGCAGAAACCGGCGCGGATGCACTTGCCTTTTTCGACGCCATTGCGCCGATCGTCTATCGCGACAGCATCAACATGGACATTTGCTGGTACCAATCCCGTTACGACAAGGTCGGCCCCGGCGGTACAGGCAAGGACTACATCAACTGCCCGATGGACGAAGCCCAATACAATGCCTTCGTCGATGCGCTGATCGCCGGCGATGCTGTCGGTTTCAAGGAATGGGAAGGCACGCCCTATTTCGACGGCTGCCTGCCGATCGAGGTGATGGCCGAGCGGGGGCGCGAGACGCTGCGCCACGGGCCGATGAAGCCGATGGGCTTGACCAATGCCCATAACCCGACCGTCAAAGCATATGCAGTCGTACAGCTACGCCAAGACAATGCGCTCGGCACGCTCTACAACATGGTCGGCTTTCAGACGAAGTTGAAATATGGCGCGCAGGCCGAGATTTTCAGGCTGATCCCGGGCCTGGAGAATGCCGAATTCGCACGGCTCGGCGGCCTTCACCGTAACACCTATATCAATTCGCCGACCCTGCTCGACCGCTCGTTGATGCTGAAATCGCGGCCGGGCCTGCGTTTTGCCGGCCAGATTACCGGCTGTGAAGGCTATGTCGAAAGCGCTGGCATCGGCCTGCTCGCCGGCCGTTTTGCCGCTGCCGAACGCAGGGGCTCGTCGCCGTCCCTGCCGCCGGACACGACAGCGCTGGGGTC
This sequence comes from Rhizobium sp. BK313, assembly GCF_014193655.1. Taxonomy (GTDB): domain Bacteria; phylum Pseudomonadota; class Alphaproteobacteria; order Rhizobiales; family Rhizobiaceae; genus Rhizobium. The sequence goes on from NZ_JACHZQ010000001.1 coordinate 1,675,646, forward strand.
GCTGCTCAACCACATTACCGGTGGCCATATCGTTTCCGATGAAGAGCCGGGCAAACGCTCCTTCCAGCCGATGAACATCAATTTCGGGCTGTTTCCGGAATTGGAACCGGGTTCGATCGTCAAGCCGGAGGGCGTCAAGCGCTTCCGTGGCAAGGACAAAACGATCATGAAACGGCAACTCATCGCCAAGCGAGCGCTTGCGGATTGCGCAGGGTGGCTTGGCGTTCGGGCGCCCGCCGTCGCCGAAAGCGCTTGAGCCTCTCTCAGGCCTTTGCCGCTGGCTTGGTTGCCGATGGCTTGGAATCATCGCTCGCAACATAATTGCCGAGCAGCCAGAGCGAGACCTCGGCGGCTTCCGCAGGCGTGGCGAATTCGAACGTGCCGTTGTGATGCGGAGCGTCAAGGAAATCGATGGTCAGACCGCGACCGGTCCCTGAATCCTTGGCGCGCGCCCTGCCCGGCTCGATCAGATGAACGGCAAAGTGATTGCGCAGGCTGCGCATAAAGCCGGCCTTATCATCATGCAAGCGCACAAAGACGGCCTGGCCGTTGGCCGTTGTCTGCAACTGCCGAATCGCCTCTGTCGGAAAAGCGCGGCCGAACTCGAGAATGGCAAGTCCGGTATCGTGCAAACCATCTTCCTTGTTCTGCGACGCCATGCGCGTTGCGAAGAAGGCAAAGAAAACGACGATCGCAAAGAGTATGCACCAGACGATGATGCCCATAGCGGCTCTCCTGGGATGCGAGCAAATGGTTCGGCGATCTCTATAAGCCCTGAGACTTGCGCGAACGTGGTCGATTTCAGATTTTCTTGGCCATGGTGGCTAGCGCCATTCGCATCTGCCGGCGCCATTGCGGCTGCTGGAAAGATCGATCGAACAAGTTGGCGCCCAGGACCTGCGCACGTTTCAGCACAGGCTCCGCCAAGACGACCGGCAGGAAAGCCGGAAACACCGTTGGCGAGATATTGCCGGCAGCCCTGGCCTTCGCCAGGTGTTCGCGCCCGAGGCCGGCGAACGCCTCGATGGAAGCAGAAATCCGCGCCGTATCCTTGCCCTCAAGGAAGCTATCGCGATCGAGGCCTGTCGCCGTCAGAATTTCCAGCGGCAAATAGAGCTGACCACGGCTGCGGTGCAGCGGCATGAGCAACAGCAGCCCAGCAATCGCCTGCGCTACGCCGGCATGGCCGGCGGCCTCGGCCGAGCGACGGGCATCCTCCGGCGATTGCACAAGGCTCGCAAGCTGGATCAGCGCCGACGCGGTCTCGCCGGCATAACCTTCCAGCGTGCCGCGCGTTTCCATAGGATCGTCATAGAGATCGAAGATACGTGCGTCGATCATATCGATCAGCGTTTGACGCGGCAGGCGATGCAGCTCGATCGCGGCAAGAAGTTCGGCGGCGATGGGGTTGGCCGCACTCGATCCATGCGCCTGCCCTTCGAGCAGATCGCGCCAATATTGCATGCGCACTTCGCCCGGCAACGGCTCGTGGACGAGATCGCGAATGCGCGCCAGCTCCGCGTTGAAGGCGTAGAGTGCGGCAAGTGCGCCGCGTTTATCCTCCGGCGCCAGCAGGCAGGCGAGATAGCGATCACGATCGGTGTCGCGAAGCGTCGCCAGGCAAAGATCCTGGTTGCTACGGGGCGCAGCTGCTGTCGTCATGCCCTTGCCTGATCCCTCGTCAAACGGCGATCAGTGCCGCGGCCACGGCGCGCGACTCGGACAGCATGATATTGAACGTGCGAACAGCCGCCCCCGTGCTCATCGGATCGGAAGAAATCTGCTTGGCGCGCAGCGCCGCTTTCAGTTCCGAGGGTAACGGCCGCAGTTCCAGGCCTGTGCCGACCAGCAGCACTTCGATCTCAGCAGCTTCATCGAGCACCTTCTGGAAATGCGCCGGCGTCAGCGCGTCCTCCAGCGTCATATCCCAACCGTAGATGCCGGAGGGTAGGCAGAGCAGCGAGCCGCGATGCGACATGTCGGCAAAGCGAAAGCCGCCGTTGCCGTAAGCGTCGATTGGTGCGCGGCCGGGAAAATGCGCGTTCCGGATTTCTATGCCTTTTGCCACTCTGTCACACCGCTGGTTTGCCTGATTGCACGTCGCCCCCTGCCTGTCCCTTATTTTCGTCGCCGGCCTGGAATTTATCCGGGCGCAGCTTGAAGACGATCAGGACCGGTGCCGCGATATAGATCGACGAAAACGTGCCGACCGCGACGCCGAAGAGCAAGACGAAGGTGAAGGAGCGGATCACCTCGCCGCCGAATATATAGAGCGCGAGCAGCGCCAGCAACGTCGTCGCCGAGGTCAAAACCGTGCGTGATAGCGTCTGATTGATCGAAGCATCGATCAGAATCGGCAATGGCATCTGCGAATAGCGCTTCAGATTCTCACGCATGCGGTCATAGACGACGACCGTATCGTTCAGCGAATAGCCGACGATGGTCAAAAGTGCGGCAATACCCGTCATATTGAATTCCATGCCGGTCAGCACGAAAAGGCCAAGCGTCAGGATGACGTCATGCAGCGTCGCCACGATGGCGCCGACGGCAAACTGCCATTCGAAACGCAGCCAGATATAAATGAGGATCGCTGCCAGAGCCGCCAGAACGGCGAGCGAAGCCGTTGTGCTGATCTCGCCGGAGACGGCAGGGCCGACGACCTCGACACGGGAGAAATCGTAATCCCTGCCCAGCTCGTCGCGCACGAGGGTCACGGCGGATTGTTCGGCATTCTCGCCGCCTTGCTGCGCATGCACCCGGATCACAGCACTCAGCCGATCGTCCAGCCGCTCGACTTGCACATCGCCTGGAACGACGCTTTGCAGGCGTGATTGAATATTTGTCGGATCAGCAACGCCCTGCTTGGCGCGAACTTCGATGATCGAACCGCCAGTGAAATCGATACCGAGATGCATGCCGACCGCTGCAAAGGCAAGCAGGGTTGCCACCGATAACGCTGCCGACACCGTAAACGAATAACGCCGGATGCCCATGAAACGAATATTCGCGCCGTCGAAGATGCCGCTTCGCACACCGGCCAGCAGTACACGCGGTTTGCGATGCGAAATCCAGGCGTCAACGAGCGAACGCGTGACGAAGCAAGCGGTAAAGAAGGTGGTGAAAATACCAGCTATCAACGTCGCAGCAAACCCGCGAACCGCGCCGCTGCTAACATAGAAAAGGATGGCAGCAACGATGAGCAGCGTCAGATTCGCATCGGCAACGGTGGCAGCCGCCCTGTTGAAGCCGTGGCGCAGTGCATCGACGAGGAGATGTGTCTTTTTTTCCTCTTCCCGGACGCGCTCGTAGATCAAAACATTTGCGTCAAGCGCGATACCGATGATGAGGACGATAGCGGCAATCCCCGGCAGGGTCAGCGTAATGCCGAAAAGCCCCATGATTGCCAGAACCATGATGATATTGATGACAAGCGCGATCGTCGCGGCGACACCGAGCAGCCCATAGAAGCCGATCATCAGCGCGGCAACGAAAATTGCGGCGACAATGCAGGCAGTGATGCCGGAGCGCATCGTTTCATTGCCCAACCCCGGCTCGATGGTCCGCTCTTCGACCGTCGTCAGCGTCGCTGGCAGCGGGCCAGATTTCAGCATGATGGCCAAATCCTGCGCGCCCTGCGCGGTGAAATCGCCGGGGATATCAATATCGCCGGTGGTGATTGCGGTCTTCAATGCGGCCGCCGAAATGACCTGATCGTCAAGCACGACCACGACGTTCTTGCCGAGATTGGCCGCCGTCGCCTGTGCGAAACGGCTGGTCGATTCAGGCGTCAGTTTGACGGAGATATTGCCGTCATTGCTTTGGGTATTGGACACCGCCACGGCATCGGCAAAGTCGATATTCGAAAGGATGGGCTGCTTTTGGACGAGATAGCCAACGGGCGGGTCATCCTCAGAAAACAGCACCTCCGAACCGGCGGGCGGACGGCCGTTCATGGCGTCCTGCACTTGCATGGATTGATCGATCAGACGGAAGCTGAGCTGAGCGGGCTGGTTCAGAAGGTTCTTCAGGCGCTGTGGATCGGCAAGGCCCGGTATCTGGATGACGACCCGGTCCGCCCCCTGCCGACGGATCAGCGGCTCGCCCACCGCCAACTGAGCGATACGGTCGCGGATAACTTTGAGCGACCGTGTCATGGATGCGGAAACACGCTCATTGATGCCGGCGTCGCTGATATCGATCGTAAGAGCACCATTATCACCCTGCGAAAGAGCCGCTCCGGGCCTGCCGTTGGCACTGGTGATCGGCTTCAGGGCATTTATAGCAGCCTGTACCTGCGCGGGATCGTTGACACGGAGCTGGATCTTCTGGCCCGTGCCTGTCAGACCGGAATAGCCGATATTGACAGTGCGCAACCTGGCGCTGATGTCACCGACAAGGGTCTCCAGCCGATCCCTGACCACATCGCCGCGCTCGATCTTGAGCATGATATGCGAGCCGCCCTGAAGATCGAGCCCAAGCTCGACTTTCCGTTGCGCAAACCAGGCTGGAAAAGAGGAAAGCTGCTTATCGCTGAGTAGATTGGGCACGGCAAGGAGAACGCTCAAGAGAACGGCGAACCAGATCAGAACGGTCTTCCACCAGGAGACGTGCAGCATCGCTCTCTCGAGTTTTGGCATCTCACTGCGCCCCAACATCCGCCGAGGCACGTAAAGGCGCAGTAACACTTTGAATTTGCGCATAGTTCTTTTCGAAAGTCGATTCCGATTTTCAAAGCTGTGCGCTGGCGTGGCAAGCTGCTTCGACCCGCCCCCATCAAACCTTACGCTGCGTCAGCCTTGACCGGTTCGCCCTTGACACGGACTTCCGAGATAGCGCTGCGGACAACGCGGATGCGGACGCCTTCGGCGATTTCGACTTCCAGTTCCTTGTCGTCGACGACCTTGGTGACCTTGCCAACGATGCCGCCGCCGGTGACGATCTGGTCTCCGCGGCGGATATTCTTGAGGACTTCCTCACGCTTCTTCGCCTGGGCGCGCTGCGGGCGGATAAGAAGGAAATACCAAACCACCATCAGCGGCACAAACAGGATAATCATTTCAAAGCCGGAACCGCCGAAGACGCTTGCGGCTGAATCTGTCGCGCTCTGAGCATATGCGTTGGTGATAAACATCGAGAACTCCCTTGAACGCCTTGCGGGAACGGGCCCGCGTCAGGTGGCCGGAATATAGTTGCGATCATCGCGAATGCAACAAAAACAGCCGCCAACCGTACTGTTTTCCCGGCCTCTTAGCCTTTCGGCCGTAGATGGAGCATGGTACCCGGCAGCACAGGGAGCATTTTACTCCTTTCCCGACTAACGTTCTGGAGGAAAAACGGTGACCGAAGATCAAAATGCGCGGATCCTTGCGGAAGTCCGTCGTCTCGCCGACGCGCTCGAACGCCTCGCCGGCCCGGCGCCGGCCGTGAACGATTGGAATGCTGCCGATTGCTTCGTCTGGGTGCCGGCCCGGCTTTATATGCAGCCTGTCGCGCGGCCGAACCGCGTGGCGCTGGCTCTCATCCGCGGCGTCGACCATGTGCGCGACATTCTTCATGAGAACACGCTGCGCTTCGCCGAAGGTTTCGCCGCCAACAACGTGTTGCTGTGGGGCGCGCGCGGCATGGGCAAGTCATCGCTCGTCAAGGCCGTGCACGAGGATGTGCGCCGCGCCACCGGCGTCTCGCTGAAGCTGATCGAAGTGCATCGCGAGGATATCTCCTCATTGCCGGTGCTGCTCGATATCCTGAAGGCCGCGCCGCATCGTGTCATCGTATTCTGCGACGACCTTTCCTTCGATCACGACGATACCGCCTACAAGTCGCTAAAGGCGGCGCTGGATGGCGGTGTCGAAGGCCGGCCGGACAATGTGCTGTTCTACGCCACATCGAACCGTCGCCACTTATTGCCTCGTCATATGATGGAGAACGAGCAATCGACGGCGATCAATCCATCGGAAGCCGTGGAGGAAAAGGTGTCGCTCTCCGACCGCTTCGGCCTCTGGCTCGGCTTCCACAAGTGCAGCCAGGAAGATTATTTGCAGATGATCGACGGCTATGCCGATCATTTCAAGCTTCCCCTCGATCGTGGCCAGATGCATCACGAAGCGCTGGAATGGGCGACAACACGCGGCGCCCGTTCCGGGCGCGTGGCGTGGCAGTATATTCAGGATCTCGCCGGACGGCAGCGTATCGTGCTGGAGCGGGATTGATTGCCGCTCTAACCCCGAAACGACAAAAAGCCCGGTAGTGGCCGGGCTTTTTGCAGACTCCTTGAGACGCACTACCTATTCAAGGAACGTCATTGGGTTGACCGGGGCCGAATTCTTGCGGACTTCGAAGTGAAGCTGCGGCTGCTTGACATCGCCGCTCATGCCCGAGGTGGCGAGCGTCTGGCCGCGCTGGACCTTCTGGCCGCGGGCAACGCTGAGTGCATCCGCGTGGCCGTAGACCGTGACGGTGCCGTCGTCGTGACGGACGAGGACGGTGTTGCCTAGCTCCTTTAGACCGTTGCCAGCATAGATAACCACGCCGTTCTCAGCAGCCTTGATCGGCGTGCCTTCCGGAACCGAGATGTCGATACCGTCGTTGCGGCTGCCGTTGACGTTAGAACCGTAGCCGGCGATGACCGCGCCACGAACCGGCCAGCGATATTTGCCGATCCCCGTCGCTTCCGGTGCATCAGCCGACACGTCGGACTTGTCTTCGGCGTCGCTGACGGATTGCGTCGGCGCTGCGGCTGCGACCGCCTGCGGTTTGGCGGCATCGGGAGCCGGCGCAGCAGTTGCAGTCTTGGGCGCTGCCTTGGCCACTTGGTCAGCGGCAGCAGTCTTGGCCGCCGGCGCAGCCTTCGCGGTAGCAGCGGCTGTTTTTGCAGCAGGCTTTACGGTCGGCTCGGCGGCAGCCTGCTTCGGTTCCATGGCCGGCACGGCGACCGACTTTACGGCGGACTTTTGCGGCTCGATCGAGGCGGTCTTCACCGGATCAGGTCTGATCGGCTCGGCCTCAGCGACCGACCCATGCGGCACCTTCAGAGTCTGGCCGATGCGGATGCCGCCGCCCGACTGCATGTGATTGGCTTGCTTGAGCGCATCGACGCTGACACCGGTGTTCTTGGCGATCCTAGCGAGCGAGTCACCCGGCTTGACGACATAGGTCCCGTCGCCCTTTGGCAACGGACCCTTGCCGTTGCCGGCAGCGAGCTTGCCGGGATCGGCAAGGCCGGCCTGCGACTTGCCGCGCATCTGGCCGTTGGACGGCAGCACGACGGCATCCTGCTCGGGAGCCTTAGCCGGACCCGGCATCTTGCCGCCCTTGGAGAGGTCGGTCGCTTCCGAGGCCACCTTAGCCGGGCTCGGTGCGCCAGCGCCGTTCATGGTCGGGATGATGATCTGCTGACCTGGCTGAGCGCCGGCACTGTTCTTCAGGCCATTAGCGCGCAGGATTTCCTTTTCCGGAACGCCATAGCGGCGCGAGAGCAAGCTTATGTTTTCCCCGGGGCGCAGCGTGACGCTCGGCGCATTGACTGCCGTCCAGCCCGAAGAGGATGCCGCGGCGGGCGCCGTCTTGATTGTGCCGGTCGGCATCGCATCCGGAGCGAGAGCCGGCTCCGTGCGGGAAACCGCAGCTTTGCCACGCGATGCAGGGAACGGCTGGGCGAGCGCTTCATCTTCACCCCTGGAGGCAACATGCGAACGTACCGGCGCTGCGGAAGCCGTGGGAGCTGCAAGGTCGGAACGCTGGATCGCAACGGGCGCGGTCGATACGCGGGCGCTCGAATAGGATGGGTTATAACGGGCCGGAGAATTCGGATAGGGCCGCGCAACCGACGCGTTCTGCTGCGAATAATCCTGCTGCTGATAGCCACCGCCCTGGGCAACATCGGCACGCGGCACCGGATCGCCGTCCGGGCCTGTCAGGCCGCGGCGATTGATCGAACCGGTCGTCGTCTGATCCGGAGAGCCCGCAAAGAGCCCGCCGAAGCGCGTCGTGTCCGAACTACAAGCTGTCGCGGTGCTCGCCAGGAGAATGGCCACCAAGACTTTCCCTGCCGATTTACCGAAGTTTGACGAAAGACTGAAACCCATGACTCGACCCACTTGAGACGCAACCGTTTATGGGTCGATTAAAGCGCGTTAATCTTACCATGCGGTTAAAGCACTGGTGTCGCATGTGTTTTTTTGAGGAATTGCTAACCATAGAAGATGAATCCCCGCACTTGCGGGATACTTCAGGGGATTTCAATCTAAATTAGGCCTCAAAGATAAGAGGCGAGCATCGGCACGATCGGCTGATAGGGAACATCGAAAAGTTCCTCGCGCTCGAAGCGGCTGCCGGTCTTGGTGAGGCGCACCATGCGGCAAATAGTGTCTGAAAGCATCAGGGGCGCAATCATCGATCCGCCGGAAACCAGTTGCTCGGCATAGAAGCGCGGCATGGCGGTGAAGGCCGACGTCACCAGGATGCGATCGAAAGTGCCCTCGCCCGGCAACCCGACGCTGCCGTCAGCCTGGCGAATGATGACGTTGCGCAGTCCCAACGTGTCCATGCGCTGCTGCGCTGCCGTCGTCAGCGTCTTGTAGCGATCGACCGTCAGCACCCGCTCGACAATGCGACCCATGACGGCGGCAGTGAATCCACTGCCCGTCCCGACTTCGAGAACGCGATGGCCCGGCTTGATCTTCAGGCTGTGCAGGACGCGGACAACGAGGTCGATGCCTTCCATGAAAGCACCGCATTCGATCGGGATCGTTCGGCTGGAATAGGCGTCATCGACAAATTGTGGCGGCACGAAGGGAAGGCGCGGCGTCTGTTCGACGGCCGTCATCAGATCGATGTCCAATATGCCCTCGGCCCGCAGCCGCAGCACGACGGCCGCAAAGCCTTCCTTCTCGACCAAACGAGGTGTCAATCCGCTACTCCATACCCGAGCGCCCGCGCCACGCGGTCTTGCGCCGAATAATCTGTCAAATCGAGTTTCAAAGGAGTTACCGAAATACGATTTTGTTTCAGTGCATGGATATCGGTGCCCGGGCGAAAGACGCCGCTGCGTTCGCCGAAGCGCAACCAGTAATAAGGAAATCCGCGGCCATCGGCCCTTTCCTCGACTTGCAAATTGAAGGCGAGATTGCCCTGCGCCGTAACTTCAATCCCGGAAACTTCATCCGGGAGACAGTTCGGGAAGTTCAGGTTGAGAAAGGTGCTGTCGGGCAGATCGACATCGATGAGCTTGCCGAGAAGCGCGGGCGCATGCGTCTCCACCACCTCCCAGGGCACGACGCGCGTCCCATTCTCATGCACATAAGCCTGGCTCAACGCAAAGGAGCGCACGCCCTGCAGCGTACCTTCGATCGCGCCGGCGATCGTTCCCGAATAGGTGACATCGTCGGCGACGTTGGAGCCGGAATTGACGCCCGAGAGCACCAGGTCCGGCTTGATGTCCATGACCTGGCGGATACCCATGATGACGCAATCTGTCGGCGTGCCGCGCAGCGCATAGTGCTTGTCGGAGACTTTGCGCAAGCGCAACGGTTCGGAAAGGCTCAGCGAATGGGCAAGACCGCTTTGGTCCGTTTCCGGAGCTACGACCCAGACATCATCAGACATGGTGCGAGCGATACGCTCCAGTACGGCCAGTCCTTCGGCATGAATGCCGTCGTCATTGGTCAGAAGTATCCGCATTGCCCGACGCCCCGTTCACATCGGCCCGGTTCAGGCCGCCCGCTCGATCCTCTTCACACCACCCATATATGGCAGCAGTACGTCCGGAACAGTGACCGAACCGTCCTCGTTCAGATAATTCTCGACAACGGCGATCAAGCAGCGCCCGACCGCGGTGCCCGAGCCGTTCAGCGTGTGGACGAATTTCGTGCCCTTGTCGTCCTTGCCACGGTAGCGCGCGTTCATCCGCCGTGCCTGGAAATCGCCGCAGACCGAGCAGGAGGAGATTTCGCGATAGGTATCCTGCCCCGGCAGCCAGACTTCGAGATCGTAGGTCTTGCGGGCGCCGAAGCCCATGTCGCCGGTCGACAGCGTCATGACGCGATAATGCAGACCAAGACGCTTCAGCACTTCCTCGGCGCAGGCGGTCATGCGCTCGTGCTCGGCAATCGAGCTTTCGGCGTCTGTGATGGAAACAAGTTCGCATTTCCAGAACTGGTGCTGCCGCAGCATGCCGCGCGTATCGCGCCCGGCCGAACCCGCTTCCGACCGGAAAGACGGCGTCAGCGCGGTAAAGCGCAGCGGCAACTTCTCCTGATCGAGAATCTCGCCAGAGACGAGGTTGGTCAGCGTCACTTCGGCGGTCGGGATCAACCAGCGGCCATCCGTGGTCCGGAAGAGGTCCTCGGCGAATTTCGGCAATTGGCCGGTGCCAAACATAGCCTCATCGCGCACCATCAGCGGAGAGCTGACTTCGGTATAGCCATGCTCGCCGGTATGCAAATCCAGCATGAACTGACCGAGCGCCCGTTCCAGCCGCGCAAGCTGCGAGGTCAGCACGGTGAAACGCGAGCCGGAGAGCTTGGCGGCACGCTCGAAATCCATGTAGCCGAGCGCTTCGCCGATCTCGAAGTGCTCCTTCGGCTTATGGTTCCAGGTCGGCTTGGCGCCCCAGATAAGTTTGACGACGTTATCGTGTTCATCTTCACCGACCGGCACATCATCGAGCGGAATATTGGGAATGCGCGACAGAGCGTCGTTGAGCTCGGCCGTCAGCACGCGCTCTTCTTCTTCCGCTGAAGGCAGCGACGTCTTGATCTCGGCGACTTCGGCCTTCAGCTTCTCGGCAAGCTCGGTGTTCTTCTGCGCCATGGCCGCGCCGATTTCCTTCGAAGCGGCGTTGCGGCGAGACTGCATATCCTGGACGGATTGGATGACGGAGCGGCGCTTCTCATCGAGCGCAATTAGGCTTTGCGACAAAGGCTCGGCACCGCGCTTGGCAAGCGCTGCATCCAAAGCCTCGGCATTCTCACGAATCCATCTGATATCAAGCATCGTCGTTCCAGGTCGTTGCACATGAGCGTAGCTCCGACCGAGATTTCGGTCGGAGATCGAACCAGCAAAACCCTATGAAAAGACGATCCGGATCTGACGCTTAGACACTATCCGTCTTGGCGACATCAGACGTCTCGTCACTCTCCTCGAGCACTTGCCGGGCACGCTGGCGTTCCACGAGTCGCGCCGCGTAGATGGAAATCTCGTAGAGAAGGATCGTCGGCAGTGCAAGGCCGATCTGAGACATCGGATCCGGCGGTGTAAGCACCGCGGCGACGATGAAGGCGAACACGATTGCGAACTTACGCTTTTCCGCCAGCCACTGCGAGGTCAGCAGGCCGACGCGGGCAAGCAACGTGGTGATGACTGGCAGCTGGAAGACGAGGCCGAAGGAAAAGACCAGCGTCATGATCAGGCTCAGATATTCCGAGACCTTCGGCAGCAGCGCGATACCCACCTGGCCGTCAGCCGGCGCCTGCTGCATCTTCAGGAAGAACCACATGACCATGGGGCAGAAGAAGAAATAGACAAGCGCCGCGCCCATCAAGAACAGGACCGGTGACGCGATCAGGAACGGCAGGAAGGCGGCACGCTCGTTCTTATAGAGGCCGGGCGCAACGAATTTGTAGATCTGAGCGGCAATAATCGGGAAGGCGATGACCAGCGCGCCGAACATTGCGACCTTCACCTGCGTGAAGAAAAACTCCTGCGGCGCAGTGTAAATCAGCTCGGCTTTGGCGAGATCGAGATGGGCCCAGACGACAGCCCATTTGTAAGGGTAGACTAGGTAGTTGAAGAGATGCTTCGCAACGGCGAAGCAGCCGACGAAGGCAATGAAAAACGCCACCAGCGACCAGATCAGCCGGGTGCGTAATTCCATGAGGTGTTCGATAAGCGGCTGTGGCTTATCGTCAATATCACCCGTCATGCCTGGTCCTTCTTCTTAGGCGTTGTTTTGTTCGCCGCTGGGCGCTTCTTTGGAGCGGCGGCGGGAACATCTGTGGCGGCAGCTGAAACCTTGCGCGGCGCGCGCTTCGGCTTTTCCGCAACAACGGATGTGTCGACTACCGCTGCGACAACCTCGTCCGTCTTGGCCGGCACTTTAGCCCGCGGTTTGCGGACCGCTTTCGGCTTAGGCGACGTCTCCTCGGCAACGACGGCCGGTTGCGGTGTCATCAACGGCGCAGGCGAAACCACCGGTGTTGCCTCGCTCGCCGCAAGAACGATCGGAGGCGTTTCCGGCAATCCCATGGACGGCTCGGAAACCGGCTCTGCTGGTGTCGATGTCGAAACAGCAGGCTTATCCACTGTTGTCGAACGCTGCAGGTCAGCCTTGATCTCGTTGCCCATCTGCCGCAACGGATTCATTGCCTCTCGCAATGAATTGACCGGATTGAGTTTCTGCGCATCGGAGATCGTCTGGCGCACATCATCCAGCTCGGCCTCACGCATAGCCTCATCAAATTGCGCGCGGAAGTCGCCCGCCACTTTTCGGGCCCGCGCCGTCATTTTACCGATCGTCCGCAACGTCGCCGGCAATTCCTTAGGGCCAATGACCACAAGCGCCACGACCGCGATAATCAGCAGCTCAGACCAGCCTACGTCGAACATGAAAAGGCTCCTGGGCCGACAGCGAGCGTATCAGCTCCTGACGGACCCGACATGATTATTTCGATTCGTCGGCCTTGTGTTCAACCGTCCGCGACGTTGTCGTCGGGGACGGCGGCGTCTCCTCGTCGTCGTTCATGCCTTTCTTGAAGCTCTTGATGCCCTTGGCAACATCACCCATCAGCTCCGGGATCTTTCCACGGCCGAACAACAAAAGCGCGATGGCCAGGACGATCAGCCAGTGCCATATGCTTAGAGAACCCATTGCGATAACTCCCAATTTCAACGTCTTCCCGATGTAAGACGTTTGCGGATGTTTTTCAAACACCAAAATGTACTGCATCGGCGCAGATGGGGATAGCGAGCGCCAAAGCCGCGGCCGAACATCTCCAACCCTGGAGAATGATTTCCATATTCGCATCCGCTAATGGCAAAACCGAGACTTGGCGCCAATACCTGGAAAAAAGCTTTATAGCTGCCGATCAGCCTGAGATGCGCTGTCAGCGCCGGTTTTGGGTCAATCGTCCGAAGCGCCGCCCGGCGCCAAAAGACCAAGTTCCTCGAGATCCAATTGCGTGATCGGATCTTCGTCCTCGGTCAATTCGTCGCTCATCAATGGCGACGGAATGTTGAAATTGGCGGGAATACGGCCCGAAAGCAGCCCGGCCCCCTTCAATTCTTCGAGACCGGGCAGGTCGCGCAACTCTTCCAGGCCGAAATGATCGAGGAAATCCCGGGTCGTACCCAGCGTCACCGGCCGGCCGGGAGTACGCCGGCGTCCGCGAAAACGAACCCAGCCCGATTCCATCAACACGTCGAGCGTCCCCTTTGAAGTCTGCACACCTCTGATATCCTCGATCTCGGCACGCGTCACCGGCTGGTGGTAGGCAATGATGGCCAGGACCTCGAGTGCGGCGCGCGACAATTTCCGGACCTCGTTGTCATCGCGACGAATCACAAAGGAAAGATCCGCAGCCGTGCGAAAGGCCCAGGCGCCATCGACCTGTATCAGATTGACGCCACGCGTCGCATAATCGGCCCTAAGGCTCTGCATGACAGAGCGGACATCGACACCGCGCGCGACGCGGTCAGCGATAAAGCCTTCGGAAACCGGCTGGGCGGAGGCGAAAACCAGGGCTTCGGCTATGCGCTCTGCCTCACGGACGACGTGGGCATCAACAACCGAGGCTGTCGGCGCAGCCGCTTCGTCGTCCATGTGATGGTCGTTGTCCGGGCCGCTCACGCTCGCTCCTATCCTATTCCGCCGCCTCGAGTTCTATATGGTTCGCCCCGCGCCGCATATAGAGAGGCTGGAACGCTCCCTCCTGGCGAATCTCCAGCTTCCCTTCGCGCACGAGCTCCAGCGAGGCGGCAAAGGTGCTGGCGATAGCGGTAACGCGCTCGCTCGAACTGGTCATGTAGCGCAGCAGATAGTGTTCCAAAGCGGTCCAGTCGGTGATTTCACCGATCATTCGGCTGAGAATCGTACGGGCATCAACGAGAGACCAGACGCGTCGCCGCTCGATCGTCACTTGGGTGATCGCCTGACGCTGACGCAAGCTCGCATAGGCGGTGAGAAGATCGTAGAGGCTGGCGTCATAGGCCGACTGGCGCCGGTCGGGAATATGTTCGGGCGCGCCGCGGACGAAGACGTCGCGGCCGAGACGATTGCGGTTGACGAGATCGGTCGCCGCGTCGCGCATGGCCTCGAGGCGCTTCAGGCGGAAGGCCAGCGTCGCAGCCATTTCCTCGCCTGTCGGGCCGTCTTCCTTGCTCTGCTGGGGAATGAGCAGCTTCGACTTGAGATAGGCGAGCCAGGCAGCCATGACGAGGTAATCTGCGGCAAGCTCGATGCGAATCCGCCGGGCGCGCTCAATGAACAGCAGATACTGCTCGGCGAGCGACAGCACGGAGATGCGCGACAGATCGACCTTCTGGTTGCGAGCGAGATGCAGCAGAAGGTCGAGCGGGCCTTCGAAGCCGGCAATGTCGATGACGAGCGCCGGTTCATGCATGCCGCGCTCTGCACCATTGTCCTGCCACACCTTGTCCATTGGCGTCACCGCCTGCAGGCTCTTTTCCGTGCCGTCCACCTTGTTCACCCCTCAGATCCCTGGAGTTCGGTCTTACGCCACCGCAAACATCGCATCGAATTCGGCACGGATCGAAGCCTCGTCGGCACCGTCGTTGCGGCCGAACGCTGCCTCAACAGTCTTCGCACGTGCCAGCGCGGCACCGGCCAATACCGGAACATTGCGCACCACCTGCTGCATCTCTTCCATGACGCCGTTGCAGTGCAGCACGATATCGCATCCGCCCGCAATAATATTCGCCGCCCGCTCACCGATCGTGCCGGCGAGCGCATTCATTGAGGTATCATCGGACAGCAGCAGACCCTGAAAGCCGATATAACCGCGGATGATCTCGTCGATGACCTTGCGCGAGGTTGTCGCCGGATTGACGGGATCGATGTCGGTAAAGACGACATGGCAGGTCATTGCCATCAATTCGTCCTTGAGCGCCACAAATGGCGGAAAGTCATGTGCCTCCAACTCCGCGCGCGGAACCGTGACAACCGGCAATTCGTGATGCGAATCGGCAAAACCGCGGCCGTGGCCGGGCATGTGCTTCATCACCGGCAGGACGCCGCCAGCTTTGAGGCCTTCGGCAGCCGCGCGTCCCATCTCCGTCACCGTCACGGGATCGCTACCGTAGGCGCGGTTGCCAATGACATTGCTTGAGCCTTCGACAGGCACGTCGAGTACTGGCAGGCAATCGACATTGATGCCGAATTTCAGGAGATCGAATGCATGCAGCCGCGACATCAGCCAGGCGGCGCGCTGGCCCTGCTCGCGGTTCTTGCGATAGATATCGCCGAGCGCCTGACCGGATGGATAATGCGGCAGGATCGGCGGGCGGATGCGTTGCACCCTGCCCCCTTCCTGGTCGATCAATACCGGTGCATCGCGGCCGACGCTATCGCGCAAGGAAGCAACAAGATCAGCTATCTGCGCCGGCTCGGAAATGTTGCGTCCAAAGAGGATAAAGCCCCACGGCTGTTCCGACTGATAGAAGGAACGCTCTTCGGGCGTGATGGAATGGCCGCTACAGCCGAGGATCATGGATTTTGATTCGGTCATGTTCGAATCATAAAGGCCGCCTCGCGAAATGCGAATAACCTCAAACCGAGATACACAAAAAGAAAGCGGCGAGCCTCAGCCCGCCGCTTTCCGTAATCATCTGGCCTCGATCTCTTACTTCGAGATCAGGCAAGTGCCGCCTGCGGCGCGGTAGCGCTGGCAGATGTCGGCCGCTTCGTCCTTGGAGCCGGCGACAACGCGGACGCGATAGTAGGTGCCCTTGCCGGCGATGTCGGCCTTGCGAATTTCGAGCGGGTGACCGCCGATGACGCTGGCGAACTTCGCCTTCAGATTAGCCTGCGACTTCTGCGCCTCCGCCTCCGAAGGCAGCGAAGCGATCTGCACGCCGTAAGCACCGCCCGCGCTTGCCGATGCAGCCGGGGCCGCCTGGGCGGCAGCCGGGCTTGCCGACGCGACCTGCTGGGGCTGGGGCTTAGGCTGAGCTGGAGCCGGACGAGCGGCAGCGCCGTTGTTCGTGGCAGCGATGGCAGTGTCGGCAGTGGTCTTCGTCGGCTGCTGCGCCGGACGCGAGGTCGGGACCGGAGTCGTCTTCACGACACGGATCGGCGTGCTTTCGGCGCTAGCGGCATCGCCATCAGTAGGCTGGGCCGTTGCCGGTTGCGACGCCTGCGCGTCTTCCGTCGAAGGGCGGAGATCGGCGGAGGCGACTTGGCTTCCGGTCGCCGGCCTTGCTGGAGGGGTCTTCGGCGTCGAAGCCGGCGACGCGGCCGTCGTGGTGTTGTCGACAGCCGGCTCCTCGCGAGCGACCAGCGAACCGTCCGGCTTGACGATCATGGTACGCACCTTGCGCGGCGACACCGACGGGACCTGAGCATCGTCGTTGGCAGCAGTGTCCGTATTGTTGCCATTCTGATTCGGCAACAGCCGCGGATCCTCGGTTTCACCGACCGGTGTCGGAGTGACCTGTTCGTCGCTGCCGTCGTCCGGCGATACAGATTCGGGAATCAGAGTTTTCTGGACGACATCCACCGGCTGCTCGTTGGAGGAAACCAGCTGCTTCTGCTTCGGTGCAGCAGGGCTGTCCCCGGCCACCCGGTCATAGACAGCCTTGTCCTGGTTGGGAACCACGGTACCGCCCGGGTTTTCCGGAGCGACCTTGACCGGATCTGCATCCGCCGTGATGACGCGCGGCTCGCCGGAGAAGCTCGAGATCGGCGAACCATGGCGAATCCAGCCGTAGACGCCATAGGCTCCGAGACCTAGAACCGCAATGACGGCAGCGGCGGTCGCCAGGCCACGGAACGAACGTGCCGGGCGGCGGCCGGTTACAGCCGCCGGGTTCAGCGTCATGCGGGCGACGTTCTCGACCGGATTGGACGCTTCACGGTAGCTGCGGCGGAAGTCTTCTTCCAACGCCCGTTCGAACTCGTCGAACTCATCGGCAGGCTGCTTGGCGGCCGTCGCGACAGGCTTTGCCGCCGCATTCTTGGACCAGGATGCAGCCATCGAAGCACCACCGAGGGCGGCTGCGGCGGCCGGTTTGATCGGCTCGGGAGCCGTTTCCTTAACAGGAGTGCCGAACAGGCTCGCCATTTCTGAGTCGATATCGAAATCGTATTCCGGTGGAACCACGATCGGCTGTTCCGGCTCGACAGGCGGCAGGTTCGGAACATGCGAGCCTTCGAAATTCTCGACGCGGTCTTCCGTATCGGAGATTTCAGCAGGATCGAAAGGCAGTGCCTGATCGGCATCTAGAACAGGCGCAGCCTTGCGCGCCGCGGCCGGTGCTGCGGCAACGATGGCCGGCTGAGCCGGACGCTGCGGAGCCGGCTCTGGAGGCGGAGTCTGCATGACGCGCGGCGCGGCGACCGTCGGGGCTACGGGAGCAGCCGGAGGCGGTGCTACCGGCGTAGCCCGAGAAACGATCGGAGCAGGCTGCGGTGCGGCGATCGGAGCGGGCTTGCTCGATTCAGCGAAATCGAGCTCGGCAAGTTCCATTTCGATATCTGCGAGATCGAACTCGAAGTCCTGGCCGGCGAAGGGGTCTTCGGCTTCCAAGACGATCGACTTCGGTTCTTCGCGCGGCAGAATCGTGGCGGCGGCGGGCGCAGGCGCAATAGCAGCCGGAGCATCAACAACGAATGCTGACGACGAGGAAGCCATGGACTGCGAACCGAATATATCGAGGTCCGGCTCGGTCTTCGCCGCTGGTGCGCTGCTTCTGGCCGGAACGGGATACCGGTCGACATCGGCCAGCAGATCATCGATCTCGGCAGAAAGAGCCGCAGCGTCCATGCGAGCCTGCTTGGCGGGCTCCGATGCACTGGCAACCGGTGCTGCCGGTTGAGCCGCAGCGGGCTGGGCCCGAGGCGCGTCCTGCATCATCGGCAAATCGAAATCGAGCGCCGTTTCGATGGGCGGCTGCGCCTGAACAACGGGCGGCGCGACTGGAGCCTGAGCCGTAGGCGTTGCCTGTTCGCGCGTTTGCGGCGGAGCCGCGACGGTGAAATTGGCAAGCGGCAACCGCACGGTGGCGGCAGCGGATTGCGGCGTCGGTGTAACGACAGGCTTCCGGGCCGGAGCCGCCGCCTGCGGCGCCGGGACAGACTGAGGAGCCGGCGCGGGCTGCAAAGCCGGCGCGATCGACATTTCGAGTTCGTCGATCAGATCGCGCACGCCGGCGGCCGGCTTAACCGGAGCCACAGGCTGCGGCATCTCCACAAACTGTGGTTCGGTGCGCGTCTGCTCTACCGGATGCGAGAGCTCGGCTTCGCCGGCAAAGGGCTGATCTTCCGGCGAGACCGGAATGTCATCAGCAGGACTCAAACGTGGCGCATCATAGCGCTCGAATTCCCGCAAGAGCTCATCTTCGAGATCGAAGGCCGGCTCTTGTCGCTGAGCTGCGGGCGCCGCCTGGGCGGCAGGCCGCGGCTCGAAACCGACGATGCGGGCGAGTTCGGCAAGCGGATCATCATCCGCAAAGAACTCGTCGTTTCCGCTTGCGCGATACGCCAACTGTTTTTCTGCCATCACCCAATCCACTCGCAAACGCTACAGTTAAATGCCAGTGCAATGTGGGCAAATGGTGACGTTTATCGCATTTCATCCGGTGCTGCGGTCCCGGTTATACCAAGACCCGACTTCAAAACCGACGCGACAGCGTACACCAGCCCAAGTCTGGCAATGCTTAATTCTCGGTTCTTATCGTTAACAAATCGTAATTCAGGTAAATCTTTACCTTTATTCCAATGTCCATGGAAGGAACTCGCCAAATCGTAAAGATAAAAGGCGATGCGATGAGGCTCCTGCGACTGAGCTGCAGCCTCCACGATTCGCGGGAATTCCGCAATCTTTGCAATCAACTGTAATTCGGTTGGATCGGAGATCACGCCACTAACGGCTTTCGCCAGATCAAGCGACGCGATATCGAGATCCGGGAAGGCTTCTTTGGCCTGGCGGAAGACTGACATGCAGCGCGCATGCGCATATTGTACGTAGAAGACCGGATTGTCCTTGGACTGCTCGGTTACCTTGGCGAAGTCGAAATCCAGGGGCTCGGAACTCTTCCGATACAGCATCATGAACCGTACGGAATCGCGGCCGACCTCATCGACCACGTCGCGCAGCGTGACGAAGTCGCCGGAGCGCTTCGACATCTTCACCGGTTCGCCATTGCGGAAGAGCTTGACCAGTTGGCACAGCAGCACCGTCAGCTTCGCCTGGCCATCCGATACGCCGCGCGCCACGGCTTCCAGCCGCTTGACATAGCCGCCATGGTCGGCGCCGAGAATATAGATCATCTCGTTGAAGCCGCGGTCGAACTTGTTCTTGAAATAGGCGACGTCGGCCGCGAAATAGGTGTAGGAACCATCCGACTTGATCAGCGGCCGGTCGATATCGTCGCCTACTTCCGTCGAACGGAACAAGGTCTGCTCGCGATCTTCCCAATCTTCCGGCAACTGGCCCTTCGGGGGCGGAAGCGCACCCTTATAGACATAACCCTTGAAGGTCAGGTCGTTGATGGCGGTGCGGATCAGGGCCGCGCCGTTGGCATGCAAGGTCCGCTCCGAGAAGAAGAAATCATGATGGACGTTCAGCGCATCCAAATCCGCGCGGATCATCGCCATCATCGCGTCGATGGAGCGTTCCTTGATGATCGGCAGCCATTGGTCTTCCGGCATGCCGCGAAGCTTGGTGCCGAACTCCTTCGCCAGCGCTTCACCGACCGGAACGAGATAATCGCCGGGATAAAGACCGGCCGGGATGTCGCCAACCTGCTCGCCGAGCGCTTCGCGGTAACGGAGGAAGACCGACCGCGCCAGCACGTCGATCTGCGAGCCGGCGTCGTTGATGTAGTATTCCTTGGTAACGTCATAGCCGACGAAGCCGAGCAGGTTCGCCAGCGCATCGCCAACGACGGCGCCACGGCAATGGCCGACATGCATCGGCCCTGTCGGATTGGCGGAGACATATTCGACGTTGACTTTCTGGCCGCCACCGAGAGTCGAGCGGCCGAATTTTTCGCCTTCGGAGATCATCGTCGCCAGCAGGCGCTGCCAATAACCGACCGAAAGGCGAATATTGATGAAGCCTGGACCGGCTACCGAAACCTCGGCAACGTCAGCATCTTCCCTCAGCTTAGCGATAATGATCTCAGCGAGCGCGCGCGGGTTCGTGCCGAGCGGCTTCGACAGCACCATAGCCGCGTTGGTGGCAACATCGCCGTGGCTGGCGTCTCTCGGCGGCTCCACGCCGATACGGCCGAAGTCGAGTTCGGATCGCTTTTCTTTCACAATATCAATTTGTTCGAGAGCGTTCTTAATTCGTACTTCGAAGTCGGTGAAAAGGTTCATGATAATGTCCACGCATAGCTTGGGCAGGCCCTGTCGGCCTGACGCCGCCGCTGCCTACCGCAAATCGGGAGTCTGGTCAAACAAACGCCTATGAGCGCTGATGGCATAGGTGTCGGTCATACCTGCCAGGTAGTCGCCGACATGGCGAGCCTTGGCGGCAACGGCAAGGCCGGCGATGTGATCGACCCAATAATGGCTCTGCATCTCCTTGGGATTGTCCATATAGGCGTGGAACAGGTCCGTGACGATCTGTGCGGCGCCGGCGCGGATGCGCATGATATCCGGATGGCGATAGATGCGCTTGAAGAGCATCTGCTTAATCTGTCTATCCGTCTCGGCCATCTCAGGCGAGAAGGTGGCAATGATGCGGCCGGCGGCACGAATATCGGCAACACTGTCCGGCTTGACCTCGCTGAGCGCCTGCTGCGCGACGGAGATCACGTCCTCCACCATGCGTGTGATCTGCCGGCGCATGATCTCATGCGTGAAGCGGCTCGCTTCCAGATGCGGATAGAGCGCCCTCACTTCGGCCATCAGCGCCGAGAGAAATGGAATCTCCTCCAGCATGTCGAAATTCAGATAGCCGGAGCGCAGGCCGTCATCGATGTCATGGGTATTGTAAGCGATGTCGTCGGCGATCGCCGCCACCTGCGCCTCCAGGCTGGCAAAGGTCGCGATCTCCAGATCGTGGATTTCGCAATAATCAAGGATCGGCTGCGGCACCGGGCCGCGCGTGCCCTTGCCATCGGGCGTCAGGAGCGGACCGTTGTGCTTGACCAGCCCTTCCAACGTCTCCCAGGTGAGATTCAGGCCATCGAATTCGGCATAACGCCGCTCGAGCTTCGTCACAATGCGCAGCGACTGTGCGTTGTGGTCGAAGCCGCCATAGGGCAGCAGCATCTCATGCAGCGCGTCTTCGCCAGTGTGGCCAAAGGGGGTGTGCCCGAAATCATGGACGAGCGCCACGCCTTCGGCGAGATCCTCATCAAGCTTCAGCGCACGCGCCAAAGCTCGGGCGATCTGCGCCACCTCGATCGTATGCGTGAGGCGCGTACGGTAGTGATCGCCATCCTGCGCAATAAAGACTTGCGTCTTATGCTTCAGCCGCCGGAAAGCGGTCGTATGCACGATGCGGTCGCGGTCGCGCTGGAAATCGGAGCGAGTCGGGCTCGATCCCTCCTCGTAAAGCCGCCCACGCGATTCCCAGGGATCGGTCGCATAAACAGCCCGCTCACCATAACCGAAACCCAATGCATGCCTGTCGATCGTCATTATCCATCCATTCCGGCGCTAGAACGCCGCGCGTTCGATTGAACGTAAAGGTCGCTCTATTCTTCCAATCCAGAGCATCTTCTCCGCATTTTGATGATGCCATTCAAAAGCAGGATGCTCTGGCCCATTGACGCCGCTTCACGGCCTTCATACCTATACCTAAGAAAAACAGCAAAATGGCGCATGGCTCAACCATATACCATAGCTGTCACCGGCCGCACTTTCATGATAAAGGCTATGGATATCAGCCGTTTGAAAGTCGGACGGCCCATTGGTTCTCTCCGGATCTTGACCCCGGCAGGAGGAAAGCATGACTGAGACAAGTGTAACCCTATCAGACGCAGCGGCAAAGCGAATCGCCGCGATCGTCAGCGCCGAGGCCGGCAAGCGGGCGCTCCGCGTCGCCGTCGAAGGCGGCGGCTGTTCCGGCTTCTCCTACAAATTCGATCTTGCTGACGGCCCGCAAGACGATGATATCGTTGTAGAAAAGGGCGACGCTACGGTATTGATCGATCAATTGTCGCTGGTCTATATGGCCGGCTCCGAGATCGATTTCGTCGACAATCTGCTCGGTCAGTCCTTTCAGATCAAGAATCCGAATGCGGTCGCAAGCTGCGGCTGCGGCACCAGTTTTTCGATCTGACGCTCCTGCTTTTCCACAGAATGATAATCGGTCGGAAGCTGTTGCTTTCGGCCGGTTTTCATTTGGATGGGTGGCCAAGGTCGTTTGCTGCGGATAAAAAGAAAACCAAAGCAGAGGAGCCGCCCTTTCATGAAGATTGCCACCTGGAACATCAACGGCGTCAAAGCGCGTATCGAGAACCTGTGCCAGTGGGTGAAGGACTCCGATCCCGATATCGTTTGCCTGCAGGAGATCAAGACGGTCGACGAAGGCTTTCCGCGATTCGAGATCGAGGCGCTCGGCTATCACGTCGAGACGCATGGGCAGAAGGGTTTCAACGGCGTGGCGATTCTGTCGAAGATGAAGCCCGACGAGGTGACCCGCGGCTTGCCCGGCGACGATGCCGATGAACAGGCACGCTTCATTGAAGCGGTATTTTCTGTGCCGGAACACGGCGCACTTCGCGTTTGCTGCCTGTATCTGCCAAACGGCAATCCCATCGATACGGAAAAGTATCCCTACAAACTCGCCTGGATGGAACGTCTGCGGAGATTCGCGGTCGGCCGGCTGGCTCTGGAAGAGCCGACCATTCTCGCCGGCGACTACAATGTCATCCCGGAGCCGCATGATTGTTTCGATCCGAAGGTCTGGGAGAATGATGCGCTATTCCTGCCGCAAACCCGCCAGGCTTTTCGTCAGCTCGAGCATCTCGGCTTCACCGATGCGGTGCGCGCCACGACGGACGCAGTCAAGCTCTATTCCTTCTGGGACTACCAGGCTGGCGCCTGGCAGAAAAACAACGGCATCCGCATCGATCATCTGATGCTATCGCCGGAAGCGGCCGATCGCCTGACCTCTGCGGCGATCGAAAAACACGTGCGCGCCTGGGAAAAACCCTCGGACCACGTTCCCGTCATCGCGCACTTCAATTTCTGAGATCGAGGATTATTCGGCGCCTGCGACGTCGAGTTGATGCGCCATGGAAACCGCGACGCGACGATCGTCCTCGCTGGCGATCGAAAAGGCCTGTTCCTGAAGGTCTTCCATCCACGAACAGTCCTTCGGCTTGCACTTGTCGAGCGCGGCCGTCATGAAGGCGAGGCCGCGCACGGACTGGCCTTCCTGGAAGAGAATATTGCCGAAGACGGCCATCGCACCGGGATGGCCGCTCTTACGGGCCTGGTTCAGCCACTTCTTGGCCTGCTGCACATTCGCGGCACCGCCCTCGCCCGCCAGCATCATCTGCGCGAGCTGGAACTGCGCCTCGGGAACGCCGAATGTCGATGCGACCTGGAAATAGAGCTGGCGTGCCTGATTGAGGTCGATCTTGACCGGACTGTTCGCAATGCCGGTCTTGTAATAATTGGCGAGCGCGAGCAGCGCGTTGATAAAGAAGCCGGTATCCTCGGAACCGGGTTCCACACCCTGCTGGGCGATCTCGCTATAAATCTTGAAGGCCTCGAAATCGTCCTGCGTCACGCCATCGCCGTCCGCATACATATTGGCCAGCGCCCAGCGCGAGCCGGTATGCCCCTTCTCGGCAGCGTAACGATAGGCTTCGACCGCCTCTTCCTTCTGGCCGTTCTTGTAGGCCCGGAAGCCGAATTTGAAGAGATCGAAAGGTCCTGATTCCTTGGTGACACCCGCATTGATGTCAAATGCCAGGGCTTGGCCTGCGAGCGCCACAGAGGTGGCAAGCGACAGGCTGAGCATCATGACTCTCGCTGATATGAACTCGGACTTAAACATAACAGTCGATTTCTTTCGCTCCATCCGCATCCGCTACGGTGATCCCATCTGCACCGTAAGGTCTGCGAATGTATTCCCTACCGGCGCGCGAACCAGCGAGATCTCCTCTTGAGGAGGTCCGCAGGGCACCAGCCCAATGCCGTTCGCCACATTTCCGAGCGTAGTCCGAAATTATGTCCAAACGAGCATTCACACTGGTGTCATCGCATGTCGCTCTTGAAACAGCCCGCCGCTTCGCTGCCCAAAGAGAGAGACTCGAGATCGAACGATTTTCGGATTCCCTCGGGAAATAATGCCTTTCCGGCTGTACCGCGAACGTCTCCGTTCCGATCCCGGATTGCTTTTTCTGCCGAAGTGGAAACTGACCCATCAACCGTTTACGCACTTTCTACCAAGGCTTGCCCCTTGCCCGTATAATGGCTGCTCCCCATTTGTGGCGGGAAATGGACAAATGGGGCGCCGGACACACGCGTGTAACCTGTTGAAATAAAGTGTTGCTGATTCGTCACAAAGAGAATGCCGATCTTAAGGTTTCGCT
The DNA here is from genome assembly GCF_014193655.1 of Rhizobium sp. BK313. Classification (GTDB taxonomy): domain Bacteria; phylum Pseudomonadota; class Alphaproteobacteria; order Rhizobiales; family Rhizobiaceae; genus Rhizobium. The sequence goes on from NZ_JACHZQ010000001.1 coordinate 1,700,381, forward strand.
AACCACGAAGCCGCAATGCGAAAATAATTTTGCCGGTAGTATCGTATCTAAAAATGGCTTGGCACTAATTGGGCATGAAAAACGCCGCGAGACGAAGGCCCGCGGCGTAAGAATCACTTGAGCAATGGAGATGAGACCTCAGAACTTGCTATCGTTCAATGGGTTACGCTTAGAATCTGACCTTCATCGACGTCGACAGCGCAGCGACCAGATCGTTGCCGTAACTATAGGTGGCGTCATTGCCGTAGGTGATGCCGTTGGAGGTGATCTCGCCGGATTTGCCACTGGTCAACAGGCCCAGGGCTCCAGCGAAAGTGAACTCAACATGTTCCGTCGCCTTGTAGGAAAGGCCAGCGCCGAGCGTCCAGGTATCCGAGCTCAAGCCGTAATCCTGGCTGGTGCCGCGGTCCCAGCTCAAGCTGAGCGCGCCGCTCCATTTGTCACTGAACTTGTGGCCGATGCCGCCGGTGATCGTCCAGCCGTCCTGATATAGCAGATCGAGTGAGGTGAGCTCGGTCGCACCGCCGGTGCGGCAGGAGATGCCACGCGTGGATGTCGGGCAAAGCGCGATGCTTTGCAGAACGCTCCAATTGGTCCATTTGACCGAACCGAAGGCCAACCAGTCCGGCGCGATGCCGGTCTGCACCTTCCATTCCAGCGAGTCGGGTGCATCGGCAGAACCGAAGACGGAGGTGGCGCTGCCGAAGAACGCACGGACGGGCGGCAGCTCCGTCAGATCGACGGTGCCCTTGAGATTATCGTATTTGACCCGGCTGTTATAAACGAGACTGGTGCGCAAGGCGTATTCGGGAATTTCATAGGCAAGACCGGCGCGCCAGCCCCAGCCATGACCATCGACATCCAGCGAGCCGACACCGTCATAGACGGCGGAAAACGGAGGAGGAACAACGGAAACCAGGCGAGACTTAAAGCCGCTGACCTCCTGATAGAAACCACCACCGATCAGGCGCAACTGACCCGGACCGGCATCGAATTTGTAAGAGCAGGTCGCCGCATAATTGTGCGTACGCACCTTGGTCTCGACTTCATTGTTGGCGCCGGCCCAGTTCAGGCCCGGATTGGTGTGAGCGCCGAACGGCTCGGAGTAATCGGCCATGCAGTCGATGTCATCGGTAATGCCGATCTTGAAGCCAATATAAGGTACAGCATAATTCTCGGTAGCATCGACCGAGTGCGGGCGACCATTGAGATTGCCGTCGGTCGGATCGATATCCTTCGCATTCTTCAGTTTGCGATCGGGCATCACATAGGTGACGCCAGACTCGAAAACATAGCGCCCCTTGTCGAAGAGCAGGTCGATATCGTAACCGGCACGATCAAGCCCGCCCGCAAAAGCGGCGCTAGCGAACGATGAGCTAATAATGAATGCAAATGCGCCCCTCAGCGCAATACGAAATGCCATATTGTCCCCCCGACTTGCGTATTCATTTATCCGATTGTTGCGACCATCACCCGAATTGGCAATGCGACGCCAGTGATCCACAAGGCTGCGGCATATTGACTGACTTACGTAAGAAGGTGATCTGCACGCCCAATCATAGCCAAGTTTAGGCATTTTTTGCTTCTCTAATGTTAATCAGGGGCCCCAAGTAGATTTTCATTCCTCATAGCAACAATTCTGTTACAATCTGACAACAGTCCTGCTTTTCAGAAACCCTACCAATTTAGGGGTAACCCTTCTTGCCTGCGCGAAGCTGGTGAACGGCGAAAATCGGCGTGTTTTTTTGATGTTCGCCATCGAATCAGCGACGCGAAAAGGAAAAGGCACGCGACTTTCGTTGCGTGCCCTTAAATTCCGCTGTTTGCGGTTTCTTCAGCCGGCTTCGCTTACCCTGTCGAGCGCGACCTTGAGACTGCTGAGTTGACCTTCGAGTTCGCCCAAGCGCTCGCGTTCGGCGGCCACGACGTCCGGATTGGCATTGGCGACGAACTTCTCATTCGAGAGCTTGCCGACAATGCGGGCCATCTCCTGTTCGTTCTTGGCGATCCCCTTTTCGAGACGTGCCTTCTCGGCAGCGAGGTCGATAAGATTCCCGAGCGGCAGGCAGGCGGTCGCTTCGCCGACGATGATCTGGGCAGCACCCTTCGGCGCGGTGTCGGAAAGTGAAATCTCCTCGACACGCGCCAGCCGCTTGATCGCCGCATCATGACGGAACAGGCGTTCGCGCGTCAGGCTATTGGCACCAACGAGCACCAGCGGCGCTGTAGCAGCGGGCGGCACGTTCATTTCTGAGCGTACCGAGCGCAAACCTGAGACGAGATCGATCAGCCAGTTGATCTCATCGGCAGCAACGTCGTCGGCATAGGAAGGTGCCGGCCAGTCGGCGTGGCAGATCAGACCGTCACGTTCCCTGCCCTCGCCCGCCGTATGCGCCCACAGCTCTTCCGTCATGAAGGGCATGAATGGATGCAGCAACTTGTAGGTCTCTTCGAGGACGTATGCTGCGCAGGACTGTGCCTCCGCCTTGGCGTTCTCGTCTTCGCCATTGAATACAGGCTTCAGTAGTTCGAGATACCAGTCGCAGAACTGGTTCCAGATGAAGCGATAGAGCGAGCCGGCAGCGTCGTTGAAGCGATAGGCTTCCAACGCCTCGGTAACGTCCCGCTCCGTGCGCGCCAGTTCCGTCAGGATCCAGCGATTGATGGTCAGTTCGGCTGCTTCCGGCACAAAATGCGGATCGCTCTTTGCACCGTTCATCTCGGCAAAGCGCGTGGCATTCCACAGCTTGGTGCCAAAATTGCGGTAGCCGGCAATACGGGCCGGATCGAGCTTCACGTCCCGGCCCTGCGCCGCCATGATCGCCAGCGTAAAGCGGAGCGAATCGGCACCATACTGGTCGATCAACTCGAGCGGATCGATGACGTTGCCCTTGGACTTCGACATCTTCTGTCCGTTCTTGTCGCGCACCAGGGCGTGAACATAGACGGTGTGGAAAGGCTCGACGGGTTCGCCGTTTTCGTCCTGCATGAAATGCAGGCCCATCATCATCATGCGGGCGACCCAGAAGAAGATGATGTCGAAGCCGGTGACCAGCACGTTGGTCGGATAATAGCGCTCCAGTTCCGGCGTCTGATCCGGCCAGCCGAGCGTCGAGAACGGCCAAAGCGCCGAGGAGAACCAGGTATCGAGCACATCTTCGTCGCGTGTCAGGATTTCGCCCGGCTTGAAGTTTTCCAGCAAGTCCTCGACATAGGCCTTCATCGGCCCTTCATGCGAAAGATAGTGCTGGATGGCGGCCTGCAGCGCCTCTTCCTCGGTCTTTTCAACGAAGACTTGACCGTCCGGGCCGTACCAGGCCGGAATCTGGTGGCCCCACCAGAGCTGGCGGGAAATACACCAGGGCTGGATGTTCTCCATCCAATCATAATAGGTCTTGTCCCAGCTCTTCGGAACGAGCTTGGTTCGGCCCTCGCGAACAGAGGCGATCGCTGGTTCGGCGAGCGTCTTGGCATCGACATACCATTGCTCGGTCAAGCGCGGCTCGATCGGAACGCCGCCACGGTCGCCATGTGGAACCGTATGCTTATGCGGCTCGACCTTATCGAGCAGGCCGGCCTCTTCGAAGATGCGGACGATGATCTTGCGGGCTTCGAAACGATCCTTGCCTTCAAGCTCATCCCAGGCGCCGTGCAGCGCCGCCGGGTTATCGAGGCCTTCAAGGAAATCTTCGTTGTCCTTGATGGTGATGCGGGCATCCGGCGTCAGGACGTTGACGACGCGCAAGCCACGACGCTTGCCGACGTCGAAGTCGTTGAAATCATGCGCCGGCGTCATTTTGACCGCGCCAGTGCCTGCTGTCGGATCCGGATATTCGTCGGCAACGATCGGGATGCGCCGACCGACGATCGGCAGGATGACATGCTTGCCGACGATTGCCTTGTAGCGCTCGTCACTCGGATGAACGGCTATGCCGGTATCGCCGAGCATGGTCTCCGGGCGGGTGGTGGCGACAACGAGATAGTCGCGCGTTTCCCATTCCGTCGGCTTGCCTTTTTCGTCAAAGGCGACCGGGTGCTGATAGGTAGCGCCTTCTTCGAGCGGATAGCGCAGATGCCAGAGATGGCCGTTGACCTCATGCTGCTCGACTTCGATATCCGAAATCGCCGTCAACATTTTCGGATCCCAGTTGACCAGCCGCTTGTCGCGATAGATCAGACCTTCCTTGTAAAGCGTAACGAAGACTTCAAGAACGGCCTTCGACAGGCCTTCGTCCATGGTGAAGCGCTCACGCGACCAATCGCAGGAAGCCCCAAGGCGCTTCAACTGATTGAAGATCAAGCCGCCTGATTCAGCCTTCCATTCCCAGACCTTTTCGATGAAAGCTTCGCGGCCCATGTCGCGGCGGCCGGGCTGCTGCCTCTCCATAAGCTGGCGTTCGACCACCATCTGCGTGGCGATGCCGGCATGATCCATGCCCGGTTGCCAGAGCACATCCTTGCCGCGCATGCGCTCGAACCGCACCATGATGTCCTGCAGCGTGTTGTTCAGCGCATGGCCCATGTGCAGCGAACCGGTGACGTTCGGCGGCGGGATTACGATGGTGAAAGTTTCCGCACCGGGCTTGGCGTTCGCACCGGCGCGAAAGGCGTCGGCCTCATCCCATTTTTGGGCGATCTTCGGTTCGACGGCGGCGGAATCATAGGTTTTGTCGAGCATTTTGGGACCGGATCTGGAGGGTTCGGTGATGCGGGTTGTAAATAGGATGGCCGCGGGCAAGTCAATAAAAAAGCCGCCCCGGAAGCCGGAGCGGCGGATCGTCTACCCGAGGCTCAGGCTGTCAGCGGCGCGGGCCGCGGGCCACTCGCTCGATCTCTTCGCGCACGAGACGCTCGACCAAAGTCGGCAGATTGTCGTCCAGCCATTCCTGCAGCATCGGTCGCAGCATATCCTGGGCTATCTCATCAAGCGAACGGCGCTGGCTTCCGTCGATGGCGGCGGCGAGTTCGCCGAAGGAACGGGCCACCTGCGCACCGGCCGCTTCCGACATCAGCGAGGATGCAGGCTCAGCCTGCACTTGCGGCAGGTAACGATCGGCGGCTGCTGTGGCTGACTGCGGTGGCGGTGGATTGAAAACAGGCATTTCGGTCGGGGTGGCCACTGCGGGAGCAACGACAGCCTTCGGCTCTTCCACCGGTTCGGTCTGTGGTTCGGCTTTGGCAGCGGGGACGGCGGCCTCGGCGAGAAGAGCGGCTGCAGGCGGAGTGACAACGGGTGCCGGCGGTTCAGTTATAGCATTGCGCAACGGCACATCAGCGATCGGCTCTACACGGGCCTCGGCGAGACGTGCGACCATGGCCGGCGGCAATTCGCGCGGTTGCGGCGCTTCGCGCGCCGGGTTTAGCTGCGCTGCATTGCGTTCGGAGGCGGCACGAACACGCGCGGCTACGTCGGCAAGGGACATGGTGCGGGCGGGCGGTTCCGGCTCGCGCATTGGAATCTGCGAATTGGCTGCGATAAAACGCGGCTCGGAGACTGCTGTTGCTGCCGGCGGTACGTCATCCATATCGGCCGCGGCAAATTCTTCATCGACCGTCAGGTGGATATCGTCGTCCTGCTCATCGTCGGCAACGGTATAAACGGCTGGCAGGGAGGGCGAAATGGACTTGCCGGCACCGGGCTCGTTGCTTTCGATAATCCGGCGGATCGATGCCAGAATCTCTTCCATGGACGGTTCACGCACTACACTTGGCTGAGCCATATTCATCCCCGTTTCCCAGACAATGACCGGAATCCCGCCAAAGCAGCGCCCGAATCAGCGCCACCCTAGAATACTACCCTTGGGAAAAAAATCACCGCGAAAGCACTAACCCACCTGATGCACAGTTTTGTTACGCTGGCTGCGAATCACCCGATATTGCGGACTTCGCTACTTACATGTCCCACGAAAAACGGGCGCTCGAAGCGCCCGTCTGAGAAGAATCGTCCAGCTGCGTGATCGGTCAGAACACGAATTCCTTGGCCTTGGCGAAGCCCGGAAGCGGCTTGATCGAAGCGTTGAAGAAGACGTTTTCCGAAAGGGCACCACGCTCCCGCATATAGACGGTGGCGCGGGCAGCATGGCCATAGCCCAGCACGACGATCAAGCGGCCGCCTTCGCCAAGCTGATCGAGAAGCGCCTGCGGCACCTCTTGGACTGAGCCGTTGGCAAAGATGACGTCATAGGGGCCGCTGGCGGCATAGCCTTTTTCCAGCTCGCCTGTGACGACGGTGACGTTGCCGTGACCGAGTGCGCCGAGATTGGCCTTGGCCTCAGTGGCCAACCCCTCGTCGGATTCGAGTGCGACGACCGTGCCGGCGAGCATCGACAGGAGCGCCGAAACGTAACCGGTGCCGCAGCCGACATCGAGAACATTGTCTTCCTTGGTGATTTCACCGAGCTGCAGGAGCTTTGCCAGCGGCGAAGCTTCCATCAGGAAGCGCGCCGGCTTGCCGGAAACGGCCGGGCTGATCTCGATATCATTATCGATATAGGCCAGGAGTTTCGACTTCTCCGGCACGAAATTTTCGCGCGGCACCGCCAGAAACGCATTCAACACGGAATGGGAGGTGACATCCGTCGTGCGGATCTGGTTCTCGACCATCTTCACGCGTGCTGCTTCGAAATCCATCATATCCTCTCGCGCCCTAAGGCAAAGCCGGGTTTGCTTCTATGCTCAGCGTGTCTTAATCGCGTGCGGCTACGCTTTCAAGGCGTTGCAGCGGCGGGCGCAGAGATTCGTGACGATGCGTCGCGGCGCGACAACAACCGTTTCCCCCGTGTGCATATCAAACCGCTTTCTTTTCAGCGACATCCACGTTCTCGGTCGCAATGGAAACGTTTTTGCCGAGATTGCGGCCGAACTCGTGAAACGGCTTCTCAATATAGAGATAGGACAGCCGGGAGACGACGAGCGAGCCGCCGAGGGTCACCGCCAGGAGATAGGCCGCCTGTGGCCATGGCGAGGAGAGTCCAAGGCTTTGGAGCGTGCCGAGCGCGAAAAGCAGAACCAGCATATGGGAGAGATAAAGAGAATAAGCCATACCGCCCAGCCACTGCAGCGGCCGGCTGCAGGCAATGGCAGACAGCCGGACATAGATCTCGCCCCTGCCCTCGCGCGCCGAAACGATAATCAGGATCGCCGTCAGCCAGATGGCAAGAGGCAGGTAGGCGACGGAACGCTGCAATATGCATAGGACGATCCCGATCAGCCAAAGCTGGGGCAACGGCAACGATTTCAGAAATGGCTCCCCGAGAGCACGGTGCTTCATGAAATAAAAGCTAGAGATGCCGATGCCGAAATCGACCAGCCATTTGCCGAGAAAGCTTTGCGGCAGCTTGGGCGAAACTGCTGCGACAGCGAGTGCCAGGAGAATGAGGATCGCGATTCGCCGCCACGAAATCGGCCTTATAGCCAAACCGATCAACAATGGCGCGACCAGGTAAAATTCCCATTCGAGCGAAATGCTCCAGGCCTGGCCGAGAAAGGCATAATCGGTCGACGGCAAGAGACGCGGCGGCACCAGCCCGTGCAGGCCCGTCAGGTGCGCCAGGAGATGTCCGGGCCAATAGGCGAGCGTGTCGGCGGCAATGCCAATACGCGCAGCCTTCATCGAACCGTCGGGCGAATCCGTCCAGATGCGCAAAGCGATTGTCGCGACCGCTACGGAAATGGCCAAATAGAAGAGATAGGCTGGAAAAATTCTGAGTGCCCGCCGGGCGATATAGAGCCGATAGGGCTCGGGCCGTTTGTCGATCAATGCGGTGATGGCGAAGCCACTGAGGATGATGAAAACATCCACCGCATATTCATTATAGAATCGCTCTTGAAACAACCGCCCGTGAATGGCGACGGCGGAAGCGACATGGCCGACAAGAACCCAGATCGCCAGCATGCCTCTGAGAGCCTCAAACTCCCTAACGTATTTCATGGACTACCCACCAGTTCGATCGAGACGTTTGATGCACATAGGGGAGTGATCGATTTCTGCAATGCAGCAAATTGCTGCAAATGCCTGGTAGTAACGACCAACTTCGTGAGAAGGCATCCGGTCGAAACCAATCTACAAGTTATTTGGCCATCAGCCGCGATAGGTCTTGCACTCTCATAAGATTCGTTCTAAACGCCCGCCATCACTCGCCTTTATAAATCGGATGGCCTCGTGGCGGAGTGGTTACGCAGAGGACTGCAAATCCTTGAATCCCGGTTCGATTCCGGGCGAGGCCTCCATCCATTTTCTTGAATGAAACCAGATGATCCAGGCGCACTCGTTACCGCCTTCGATGCCTCCCGTGTCGCACTGTTGTTGCGCTGTATCTGCCTTGATTTCCAACGGCTTCAAAACGGCAAGCGACCACCGCAGAAATTGCCCGAACGTATCAATGTTACGGTCCTTTATTTTGGACATTGCAGTCTCGTGCCCGATCCAAAACGGTACGGGGGCTGTGGATTTTAACTGATGGTTACCCAGCTCCGCGGCGAGCGTTGGATCATTTTGACGAGAGCCGATTAGTTGCCCGCGCTGTCGTAATCACCCCTGACGACAGCCGGGAGTTTCGGTGGGCGGGCCCACAAGGTGGCCGAAGCTCCCGTCATTCGCCCCACCGAATAACAACGTGTGCACCGAATCCCGGTTCGACTCCGGGCGAGGTCTCGCAAATTTCCTCATATTGAGTCGATTGTTTTTGATCGCCGAGCTCTGTCACACCACCGCCCTTTCGGTACTCGTCCCGCGTCATTGGTACCTGCGATTACGACAAAGTCCGTCTGCAACCGCAGGCTACAAGGCCTGCAAAATCAGGCGAAAGGACGATTTGCGTCATTTTTGCAACAGGATTTTTTTTCGAGTAGCGTGCGTATAGTTCGACCGCCTTAGTATCTTGTCAAATCAGCGAGACAGGTTCAGGAAATGGTTCGCGAAGCTTATTACTTCGCACTTACTGATAGGGAACATGAACGGGATGGGGTTGGGCACGTCGTCTTTTCGGCGCGATATCTCATGCCCAATCAGGAACAGATTGGAGTTATTATGAACATCAAGAGCCTTCTTCTCGGCTCCGCTGCTGCCCTTGCAGCAGCATCCGGTGCTCACGCGGCCGACGCCATCGTCGCCGCCGAGCCCGAGCCGCTCGAATACGTTCGCATCTGCGACGCCTACGGTGCAGGCTACTTCTTCATCCCGGGTACTGAGACCTGCCTCAAGATCGGCGGTAAGGTTCGTACAGAAGGTGAATGGTACGATGCCTACAACCGCACCAGCAAGGTCGGCACGCTCTGGCACACCCGCGCAGAATTGAACGTCGATACCGCGACCGACACCGAATACGGTCCGTTGAAGACCGAAACCATCGTTCGTTGGGACTGGAACGACGGCGGCTCCACCACCACGAACCTTCTGTGGTCGTACATCAGCCTCGGCGGCTTCACCGTTGGTAAGACGGACTCCTACTACAACCAGTTCGTTGGTTACGCCGGCGACGTCATCAACGACGACGTGATCTATGACGGCCCGTACGAACTCAACCAGTTGACCTACAACTATGACGCCGGCAACGGCTTCACGGCTGTGGTTTCGCTCGAAGATTCCAACTCCGGTTCGGACTCTACCACCTACGACGGCGCTTGGGTTCAGTCCAAGGCTGACCACTATGCTCCGAACGTTGTTGCCGGTGCTGGCTACAAGGCCGGCGCATGGTCCTTCAAGGTCGTTGGTGGTTATGACTCCATCGTCGAAGAAGGTGCCGTCAAGGCTCGCGTCGACGCTGACTTCGGCGCCTTCTCGGCCTTCTTGATGGGCGGCTGGAACACGGACGGCGACAAGCTCAACCAGTATGCCGGCTCGAACCAGAACATCTCCGCTTGCACGGCACCGGATGGCACCGTTCATGGCGCAAAATGCGGCTGGGGCGATTGGGCAGTTTGGGGTGGCGTTGGCGTACCGTTCAATGACAAGCTGAAGTGGAACCTGCAGCTTGCTTACACCGACTCGAAGATCTTCGAAGCAACGACAAACCTGAAGTTCAACCCGGTCAAGAACCTCCTGGTCGAGCCGGAACTGACCTACGTTCACTATGACGTTGCCAAGGACGATACCGTCGCCGGTATCCTCCGTTTCGAACGCAACTTCTGACCTGATCTGACTTGACCTCCGATCAGAGAAGAGAGGGGCCCAGCTTTCCCTGCTGGGCCCCTTTTCTATGTTGATACCTCCTGAAGGCATAGCCTCGCCATAGTCCCTCACAGACAGCGCTGATCTCACTGTCGCCGTCGCATCGCGCGTCGCCGCGGAAAATCGCGTCAACTTTAAAGGGGAACATTGCCGCCGTCGCAGCGTTAGGTCGTCAAGGGACGCAGTTCCAACAAAGGATCGGTGCTTTGAGAAACTTTGCTTCGATAGCCCTGGCCGCCGCACTTGCCATGGGAACAGTGCTGGCCGCCGTGCTTCCAGCAACGGCAATGCCGTTGACAAACTCGCCTTCGCCCAGCCTTTCCGGTGTCATCATGGTTCAGGAGCACGGATCCAGACGAAACCAGGACTGGGATGATGGGCGACGGGAATATTGGCGCGACCGTCACCATAATCGCCGCTATTGGCGCGACAGCCGCTGGGATCGCCGCCACTATTGGGGTGATCGCCGCCGCTATGGGGATGATGACTGGCGCTACGGCCGCGGCTACTACCATCCACGCCGCGGAGGCATCATATTCGAAATCAGGCCTTGATCCATAGCTGCAGGCCACGGTCGTTTGGGCGCTCTATCACGGCGTCCGGCGCATGGCTGTTGCCGTAATGAAAAATGAGCGAGTCCCCCTGCTCGTACCCAAAAACATTCCGGCCGTTGCCGAAAAATATTCGGCAACGGCCGGTTTATTTCGCCGACGACAAAGGCCACCGGCTGGAAGCTGTTACCGAATTAACGGCAGACGCGTTCCTTCTTAACGACCCAGTGGCCGTGAACGTGATGCCGTACGGTCTTCACAACGCAATGATGATGATCGACATGCTTAATCATAGCTGCTTCCGACTGCGTGCTGATGCCAACGAAGGAAGCCAGAGCAACGGCGGAAGCAAGAATCAGGTTTTTCATTTCGAACCTCTAGAGCATTTGGGGGAATATGCTGCGCGATGGCGCAGGACGTTCATGCTCCGATTCACATTAACGATACATGAACACGTCCTCACATTTCCGAGAGCAGCCGGACCTGGGGGTGAAGTGCGTCAGAACGCCACGCGCGGCGCACGGAAAAGTCGCTTCTCCTCCGCGTCAACTAGCCTATCCCACCAGCCAAGCGCAGCTTGGTTTCTTCGGATCGATCACCCTATTTCGCCGCTTGCTTCATGGCATCGGTGCGCTGGCACATCTCAGTTCGCAATTGAACCGCACGAGCAGAGTAGCGAATTGCACGCTTTCCTCGTCCGAGAAGACTTCGCGTAGTTCCTGCCAGGATTGTCGTTGCAGCAGCTTGACGGTGTTCGACACCGCCTCGCCAGCCGGTGTCAGCGAGATGCGTTTCGCGCCGCGGCCGAGGGGCGCTGGGCGACATTCAGCAAGGCCGCCGGCCTCCAAGGCGTCTATGGCCTCCGTAGCCGTGCAGGCGGCTGCCCGAAACCAAAGGGAGATCCGGTGGCGCGTGAAAAATGCCTGTCGGCGCTGCTAGTCGGCCACTTCGGCCACCGCTGGAAGGATGGAAAATAAAAAGCCACATTCCCGATTAGGTGAATGTGGCTCTTAAAAACTGGCTCCCCGGGCCGGATTCGAACCGGCGACCTGTCGATTAACAGTCGAATGCTCTACCGCTGAGCTACCAGGGAATACCGCTTGGCGCGGCGTGAGTGGGCTAATACAAATGCTTTCCCGATTTGCCAAGCGGTTTTTTCAAAAAAATCCATTTCCCTTGTATTATTTCGTCGCCTTACCATTTCCTGTGGATGACCGATCAAGGCAGAACCAAAGAAAATACCGATCGCAACGGCAGCGGAAAGGCGCGGCGCTTCGGAATAGATCACGTCACACACGAGCTTGTCCTCGGCTCCATTCGTATTCCGCTTCCTCGATCGAGACCCGCCCGCCTCGGCATCGGCCTTGCGCTGATCTTCGGCGGTTTTCTCGGCTTCCTGCCCGTCCTCGGCTTCTGGATGTTGCCGCTTGGCTTCATCGTGTTGTCGCATGATATGCCGCTCGTGCGGCGCTGGCGCCGACGCCTTGCCGTTTGGTGGACAAGACGGCGGCGACCGGCAGACTAACGGTCTCGCCTATCTGACGACCAAACTCCTCGCCGGATTGCCGACCACGGTCGCACCTACCTCCACATTCCTTGTAACGACTGCGCCCGCTCCGACGATCGCACCATCGCCGATGGTCACGCCGCCAAGGATGATGGCGCCGCCGCCGATCCAGACATCCCTGCCGATCTCGACCGGCCGAGCGATTTCCAACCCCGCGCGCCGTTGCGCCAGATCCTTGTGATGCTCGGCACAATATATATGAACGCCCGGCCCCAGCATACTACCTTCGCCGATGCGCACCGTGGCGGTATCGAGAATGATGCAGCCGGCATTGAAATAGACCTGCGGGCCGAGCGAGATGTTCATGCCGTAAGTGCAGTGAAACGGCGCTTCGATGAACACGCCCTCGGCGACACCGGCAAGAAGCATCGACAGTGCGGGGCCGATATTGCCGCGCTCGCCGGGCGGCATGGTGTTGTGTTGATGTGCAGCCTCTCGAGCAAGCGCTCGCAGAGCATCCAGCTCGGGATCGATGCAGCAGTACCATTCCCCCGCCGCCATCTTCTGCCGCTCGCTTTGGCCCATTGATCCGCTCCCCTCCCGACGCTTCCCGTTACTATGTCGGGGTAATCATGCACACGATACGGCTGGGCAGCAAGAAGGCTCCCAGCTTAGTTCGCAGCCCTCAATATGCAGCGATCAACAGCGTCAAAGGGACGAGTGCAATCAGGGCAAGTGCAGCTATGATCAGAAGCAACTCCTTCATCATATAGCGTTCCATCCTGATGAGGCGCCGGGATTGACGACTCATGAGCGATTCCTCCCGATATCCAAAACATTAGGGGCACCTTATGTGATACATAAAGCGCCGTCTGCCCCTCCCTCCGGATTAATCCGCGATAGCTCTTTAAAAGCGTTTGCAGAGACGCAAAACCGCTGCTGACAAGAGATTTTCGCCCTCAACAAACTGTCACACAGCTTGTCTATAACGCCGCTGCCGCGGACTTGCGCAAGGCTATCGGTTCCGAGCTTTCAAAAGGAAATAGGGATTATGTCGAAACTTAAAAACTGCATCTCGGCGGCTGCCGCCGGCGTCATGAGCTTAGCGCTGGCCCTGCCGGCTGCTGCTGCTCCCGTCAAGTTCGATTTCTGGTTTGGTCTGTCGGGCCCTCTGGAGGGCGTCGTTCAGACGATGTGCAAGAACTTCAATGATTCTCAGACCGATTATCAGGTCGTCTGCACCAGCCAGGGCAACTACGACGCCACGCTGCAGAACACCATTGCCGCCTTCCGCGCCGGCAAGCAGCCCGCCATCGTTCAGGTCTATGACGTCGGCACCGCGACCATGATGCTATCCGGCGCCTACTATCCTGCCGGCAAGCTGATGGCTGAAAACGGCTACAAGATCGACTGGAACGACTATTTCCCGGGCATCGCTCGCTACTACGCAACGTCGAAGGGCGAACTGCTCTCCTTCCCGTTCAACTCGTCGACCGCTCTCCTCTACTGGAACAAGGACGCTTTCGCCAAGATCGGCAAGACCGAAGCTCCGAAGACCTGGGAAGAAGCCGGCGAAGACCTGAAGGCTCTGAAGGCCGCTGGCTATGATTGCCCGATGGCATCCAACATCTCCGGCGACGAAAGCTGGCAGATCATGGAGCAGTTCTCTGCTATTCACAACCAGCCGGTTGCCACCGAAAACAACGGCTACGACGGCCTCGACGCCCGCCTCGATGTCAACAAGACGCTGTTCGTCAAGTACGTGACCGACCTCAAGAGCTGGTATGACCAGGGTCTCCTGAAGATCAAGTCGAAGCAGCTCGGCCAGGACCCGGTCCAGGCATTCTCGGCTGGCGATTGCCAGATGATCATGACCTCGGTCGGCGACCACGGCACTGTTGGCAAGACCGCCAAGGCTGGCATGAACTGGGATGTGGCTGAACTTCCGGTATACGCCGGCACCGAGCGCAAGAATTCGCTCGTCGGCGGTGCATCGCTTTGGGTTCTCTCCGGCAAGTCTGCTGATGAGTACAAGGGCGCCGCAGCGTTTCTGAACTTCATCCACGACCCGAAGACCGCTCTCTTCTGGTCGACCAACACCGGCTACATCCCGGTCACGAAGTCGGGCTTCGATTTCATGAAGTCGAACGGCTTCTACGACAAGGCTCCCTATAAGGGCCGCGAAATCGCCATCGCCAGCCTGACGGCTTCCGATCCGACCCCGATCACCCGCGGCGTTCGCCTCGGCAACTTCACGCAGATCCGCGCCGAATTCGGCAACCAGATGCAGGCGATCTTCGCCAACAAGGAAAGCGTTCAGCAGGGCCTCGACGCTCTGGTCGCCAACGGCAACCAGGTTCTCGATCGCTTCGAGCAGACCTACAAGGGCAAGCAGCTCCCCTAATCCCTTCTGAAATGCGCGCCGTCCACCTGGGTCATCCCTGGTGGACGGCGTTCTCATGCTCGGAACGACGTGGCGATTTGGGACTTCCCGCCTTCAGCGGCACATGGGCCAGCGACGCCTCGCAATGAGCAAGACGCTTTTGAATTCAATGATCTAGGGCGACCTTTACGCGTATGGACCAACGCGCAAAGGTCGCTCCAGAGCAAACGCCGGAAGACGTGATGGAAAAAAAGACAACATTCAATCGATGGACGGTCGGCATCCTGTTCGCAGTGCCGCAGCTTATCCTCATCTTCACCTTCTTCTACTGGCCGGCCGGCCAGGCGGTCTTCTGGTCGCTGACGCTGCAGCAGCCCTGGGGCGGCGGCAACATCTGGGTCGGGCTCGACAATTTCATATCGATCCTCGAGGATCCGAACTATTGGGACTCGGTGACGATCAGCATGATCTTCGCGGCGATCAGCACCGGCCTCGCCATGGCGATCGGACTGATACTCGCCGCCCTGACCGACCGGCAGCTCCGAGGCTCGAAGTTCTACAGGGTGGTGTTGATCTGGCCTTATGGCATCGCGGCTCCGGCGTTGGCCATGGCTTTCCGCTTCATCTTGGCGCCCGAGGCCGGCCTTATCGCCGTCGTCAACCAATGGTGGCCGGGCATATGGGATCCGGGCCTCAACGGCGCCGACGCGCTGGCCTCGGTCATCGTCGCCTTCTCGTGGAAATATATCGGCTATAACTTCATCTTCTTCCTGGCTGCTTTCCAGGGCATTCCGCGCTCATTGATCGAAGCGGCCGCCATGGACGGTTCCAGCGTGCTGCGCCGTTTCTGGGACGTCCAGTTCCCGCTGGTCACGCCGACGATCTTCTTTCTTCTGGTGATCAACATCACCGAGAGCTTCCAGGACTCCTTCGGCATCGTCGACATCATGACATCGGGCGGTCCGCACAACTCGACCAATCTCATGGTCTACAAGATCTATTCCGACGGCTTCAAAGGCCTCGACTTTTCCGGTGCCGCCGCGCAGAGCATCATCCTGATGCTGCTGATCATTCTGCTCACCATCTTCCAGTTCCGCTTCATCGAGCGGCGCGTGCACTACCGCTGAGGCTGACATGGTCGAACGTACACCCATTCTAGATTTCTTCACCCATCTGATCCTGTTCATCGGCTTCCTGGTCGCGGTCGTGCCGTTCCTCCTCGTCGCAATCGCAGCCTCCCACAATATCGTCGACGTCAACCGCGTGCCGATGTCGCTGATCCCGGGAACGGATTTCTGGACCAATATCCAAGCCGCGTGGACGACGGCCAATCTCGGTCGCACGTTGCTTAACAGTTTGATCCTGGCTGTTGGCGTTGCTGCCGGCAAAGTGTTCATCTCGGCGCTGACGGCCTTCTCGCTCGTCTACTTCAACTATCCCGGCCGTAAGCTTATCTTCTGGTTGATCTTCGTAACGCTGATGCTACCGCTCGAAGTGCGTATCGTGCCGACCTATGCCGTGGCCGCCAACGTGTTGGCGCCCTATCAGGCGATCCTCGATATCACCGGCATCAGTTGGATAATTCAGGCGGTTTCCGGCGTAGAAGTTTCACTGAATCTTGGCCTTCTGAATACCTATGGCGGCCTGATCCTGCCGCTGGTCGCCACTGCTACCGGCACTTTCCTCTATCGCCAATTTTTCATGACAGTGCCGGACGAACTGACGGAAGCGGCGCGCATGGATGGAGCAGGTGCGCTACGCTTCTTCGTGGACATTTTGATGCCGTTGTCGCGAAACAACATGGCGGCTCTCGGTACCATCATGTTCCTCTATGCCTGGAACCAGTATCTATGGCCGCTGCTGATCACCACCGATCCCGCCTATTTGACGTCCGTGATGGCGCTTAAGAGCCTCATTCCAAACGAAGGCGGCGGTGTTCCCACCTGGAATATCGCCATGGCCGGCACTCTGATCACCATGCTGCCGCCGCTCTTCGTGGTCGCGCTGATGCAGCGTTGGATCGTTCGGGGCCTGATCGTTACCGAGAAATGAGAGGATTGTTGCCGCGCCTTGCTGGAGGGCGCGGCAACGGCTTGACGCTCCCCGCGGCGCTCCTGTCCGATTTCTCTCTGCATATCGTTGGTGTTCTCGCCCCCCTCGATGTTCTTGAGGCGCGGGAAAGGCAGCGTGGTGACCGGCCGATCGGGCTGCGCGATGGCGATATGATCGCGTCCACCGGGATGTCAGCTACAACCTGGAAATCGACACCAGCACGGCAACGCCGATGGAGCGCGCGGTGCGGACAAGGGACAGGTTCGGCCTTTAGCCCGCTCTCTTCCAAGCAACAAATGAAAAGCCCGGAAATCCATGGGATCTCCGGGCGCACTTCCTGAAAATTTATATCTGAAATTAGTTTGCCACGACCTTGAGGGGCGTGACGGAGGCAATGGCGTCTAGCCTCAGGCCTGTGTCCTGAGCAAAAAGATGCGTATTCTGCTGGGGAAGCTCCAGGCCGACGGCGTCGCCCGTTTGGCCCGTGGTATGGTCGGCGACGGCAACGGCGAAGTTCGATCCATTGATGTCGCAATAGATGACGCGGCCGGCGCCGAGTTCTTCGACGAAATCGATCGTGGCGGGAACGGCGCCCGGCGTACCGGCCGGCACCAGGCGAGCATGTTCGGGACGAATGCCGAAAGCAACCGGCTGGCCGGCGTGGCGCTTGCCGATATTGGCATCGACGGCGATCGGCAGTCCGTCGAAAATGAACTGCTCGCCGTTTGCCGAAAAGGAGCCTTCAAGGAAGTTCATGGCCGGCGAGCCGATGAAGGAGCCGACGAAACGGGTGCGCGGCGTGTTGTAGACTTCGAGCGGCGTGCCGACCTGCTCGACATTGCCCTTGTACATGACCACCAGCTTGTCAGCGAGCGTCATGGCTTCGACCTGATCGTGGGTGACGAAAACCGAGGTGGCCGACAGGCGCTTATGCAGGCGGCGGATTTCGACGCGCATCTGCACGCGTAGCTTGGCGTCGAGGTTGGAGAGCGGTTCGTCGAAGAGGAAGACCTTCGGTTCGCGGATGATGGCGCGCCCCATGGCGACGCGCTGGCGCTGGCCGCCGGAAAGCTCGGACGGCTTGCGGGCGAGGAAATCTTCCAGGCCGACGATGCGAGCCGTTTCCTTGATGCGGCGGTCGCGCTCTTCGCGCGG
This sequence comes from Rhizobium sp. BK313, assembly GCF_014193655.1. Taxonomy (GTDB): domain Bacteria; phylum Pseudomonadota; class Alphaproteobacteria; order Rhizobiales; family Rhizobiaceae; genus Rhizobium. The sequence goes on from NZ_JACHZQ010000001.1 coordinate 1,718,197, forward strand.
CACACCGGCCACTTTCAACGCGTAGCCCATATTCGCGGCGACATCCATGTGCGGATAAAGCGCGTAGTTCTGGAAGACCATGGCGCAGCCACGTTCGCGTGGCTCGAGTTGATTGACGACCTTGCCATCGATGACGATCTCGCCAGACGAAATGTCCTCAAGACCGGCGATCATGCGCAGCAGGGTGGATTTACCGCAACCGGAAGGGCCGAGAATGACGACGAACTCGCCGGAACGGAAGTTCAAATCGACGCCGTGCACGACCTGATTGCGTCCATAGGCCTTGCGGACTTGCTCGATCCGGATTTCTGCCATCTTGCTCTTCCCTGCCTGTCAATTCTGGGCCTGTCAGTTCGCTGGACTGCTAGCGAACTTGCATTACAAAACGGTGACAAGGACCCTTATATCACACGAGGTACCCCGAATTCCTCACGGGAGTTGCGTGCCGATTCCCTTATGAAACGCGCAGTGGTGGAACCATTTCACTGCCGACGCCGTATATTGGTTCCGGCATCAACGAAGCACATGAAAAAATTGAGGACGGGCGATCGGCCAGGACCATGATCACATCGAAGAAAGAGCCGAATCCCGTCCTGCTGTGGTTTCGCAAGGATCTCCGCCTTGACGACAATCATGCCCTGCACGCCGCCGCGATATCCGGCCGGCCCGTCATTCCCATCTATATTCGTGAGCCGGAAGCGAAGAGTTGTGGGCCGCTCGGTGCAGCGCAAGAGTGGTGGCTGCATCATTCGCTGGCCGCGCTGCAGAAAGCTCTGGGCGCGCTCAATAGCCAGCTCATTCTTCGGCAAGGCGACGCGCAAACGGTGCTCGAAAAGCTTCTTGCGGAGACGGGCGCCGCGTCCATCGTCTGGAATCGGCGTTACGATCCGGCTGGCATAGCAGTCGACACCCAGGTCAAAAAGGCTCTTCACGACTGCGGTATCGAGGCTAGTAGCTTTGCCGGCCAGCTTCTGCACGAGCCGTCGCGTTTGCGCACCGGCACCGGCACGCCTTACAAAACCTACACGCCGTTCTGGCGCGCACTGGAGCTATCCGGCGAACCACCATGCCCGATCGAAGCGCCCGAAATGCTCGAAGCCCCCGAGCATTGGCCTGAATCGGACTCGCTCGCCTCCTGGTCGCTGCTGCCTAGCAAGCCGAACTGGGCATCCAATTTCCCGGATATGTGGACACCGGGTGAAGCCGGCGCGCGTGAGAAGCTGGAGAGCTTCCTCGACACGGCTCTCGAGAGCTATGCGGTCGATCGCGATTTTCCCGACAAGCCGGCAACCTCCCTACTTTCGCCACACCTGGCGCTCGGCGAAATCTCGCCTGCCCGCATGTGGCATGCCACGCAGGGGCTGGCCGGAAAGTTTCAGACGGACAATATCGTTCGCTTTCGCAAGGAGCTTGCCTGGCGAGAATTCTGCTATCACCAAATCTTCCAGTTCCCGAAACTCGGTTCCGACAACTGGAACGATCGCTATGATGATTTTCCGTGGCGCTCGGATGCAAAGCTGTTCGATAGCTGGCGGCGTGGTCAAACGGGCTATCCAATTGTCGATGCCGGCATGCGGCAGCTCTGGCAACACGGTTGGATGCACAATCGCGTTCGCATGATCGTCGCCTCCTTCCTGATAAAAGACCTGCTGATCGATTGGCGCGTAGGCGAGGCCTGGTTTCGCGACACGCTAGTCGATGCCGATCCGGCAAACAACGCCGCGAACTGGCAATGGGTGGCGGGCTCCGGCGCCGATGCCTCTCCGTTCTTCCGCATATTCAACCCGGTGCTGCAGGGGGAGAAATTCGATCCGGACGGTGGCTATGTCCGGACATTCGTGCCGGAACTGGCTAACCTCGATAGCAGATATATCCATCGGCCGTTCGAGGCGCCCGACGATGTGCTAAAGCGTGCAGGCATAGTGCTTGGCAAAGACTATCCTCGGCCGATCGTCGACCACGCCATGGCGCGGCAGCGCGCACTCGATGCGTACGCATCGCTGAAAAACGAAGGATAGCCTTACTCCGCCGGATGCGGAGTCGCTCGCGCGCCGACGGATTGGCGCTTGCGACCGCTGCCGAGAAAATATCTGATCACTCGGAAATAGAGGCTATAAGGCAAGAATTTCAAAAGCTTTGCTCGATAGACCATACCCTTCGGGAAAGAGATATCGAAGGCCGGTGATTTCAATCCGGCGGCAATCGCATCGGCCGCCTGTTGTGCCGACACTATGTCCGGCATCTCGAACTTGTTTTCTGCCGTCAGTGGCGTGTCGACATATCCCGGGGTTACGAGCTGGATATGGATGCCCATACGATCAAGCTCGAAGTTCAGGCTTTCGGCCATGTTGATAAGGGCAGCCTTGGTCGCGCCGTAAGCTGCGCTGCCGGGCAAGCCGCCATAACCTGCCACCGATGATACGATGGCAATCTGGCCATATCCCCTGGCTCGCATCTCCCGGACCGCCGGAACGAGACAATTGACGACGCCATGAAGATTGACTGCAAAACTGCGCTCGAAGACCTCATGATTGAGGTCTTCGCCCCGCGCCGGCAAATAAATGCCGGCGTTCAGAACCGCCAAGGCAACGGGGCCGTGCTGATATTCGATCGCGGCAACGGTGTGCTCCATGTCCTTGGCATCGGTCACGTCTCCATCGAGAACGACTATGCTGCCGGTAAGCCCGCTTGCCTCCGATTGCAACGCCAAGAGCTTGTCATGGCTGCGAGCTGTGACGGATACTTTGTACCCTTCCTCCGCCAGTTTCAGCGCGAGCGCGCGGCCGATCCCAGAACTGGCGCCGGTAATCCAAACGACTCCGTGTTCAGGACGTGCGATGAACGGGCTCATGGCTCTTCTCCTTGGCTGGCGACCGGCTACATCAAACGCTCAATCCCGGCCGTCCGTAGCATTTTAGAGATAGCGCATCATTGTGGCCGCTTTCGGCCAGTTTAGCGGTTCGATGCCGAAATCAACGTCACCAATCAGTGACTTCAACATCGCAGCAGTGCTTCGCCAAATAAACCCGACCAAGTCGAATTTTGCAGCTTGAACAAATAGCGGGGAACAGAATTTCTTGCCTGCGCAGCCTTGTGAAGGGAAAAGACCGTTCTTACAGTAGTCCTGAACAGAAGGCAGAGATTCCATGACCGTCCACCCCTCCGTCCTAGAAGCGATCGGCAACACGCCACTGATCAAGCTCAAGGGTGCCTCCGAGGCGACGGGCTCGACCATTCTCGGCAAGGCGGAGTTCCTGAACCCCGGCCAGTCGGTCAAGGATCGCGCCGCGCTTTACATCATCCGCGATGCCGAAAAGAAAGGCCTGTTGAAACCCGGCGGCGTCATCGTCGAGGGGACCGCGGGCAATACCGGCATTGGCCTGACGGTGGTTGCCAAGGCGCTCGGCTACCGCACCGTCATCGTCATTCCGGAAACGCAGAGCCAAGAAAAGAAGGACGCGCTGAAGTTGCTTGGCGCTGAACTCGTCGAGGTGCCTGCGGTTCCCTATAAGAATCCGAACAACTACGTGAAGATTTCCGGCCGGCTTGCTGCGGAGCTGGCGAAGACCGAGCCGAACGGCGCGATCTGGGCGAACCAGTTCGACAATGTCGCCAACCGTCAAGCGCATATCGAAACGACGGCCAAGGAGATCTGGCGCGATACCAACGGCAAGATCGACGGCTTCATCTGCTCGGTCGGCTCCGGCGGCACGCTGGCGGGCGTGGCCATGGGGCTGCATGCTTTCAACAAGGACATCAAGATCGGCATCGCCGATCCCGAAGGTGCCGCGCTTTATGAATTCTACAAGAATGGCGAGTTGAAATCCTCCGGTTCTTCGATCACCGAGGGTATCGGCCAGGGGCGCGTGACGGCGAATCTGGAAGGCTTTACGCCCGACTTCGCCTATCAGATCACCGATGCGGAAGCCCTGCCCTATGTCTTCGATCTGGTCGAACACGAAGGGCTTTGCCTCGGCGGCTCGACGGCGATCAACATTGCCGGCGCCGTGCGCCTTGCCCGGGATCTTGGCCCTGGCCACACGATCGTGACCATCCTCTGCGACTATGGCAATCGCTATCAGTCCAAACTTTTCAATCCGGATTTCCTGAAGTCGAAGGGTCTGCCGCTGCCGGCTTATCTGACGGCGAATTCCGATATTCCTGTTCCTTACGAGAACCTAGCGTGATCTTATGCCGGTGAATGCCCTCTACCGTGACGATTTCTATCTCTCGACCACCGAAGCTGTCGTAACCGCAATTCACGAGGATGGGGGCATAGAGCTCGATCAAACCTGTTTCTACGCGACCTCGGGCGGACAGCCAGGCGACACCGGTTTCTTCGAGCGGGCCGACGGTTCGAAAATCGTGCTTGGCCAGACCAAGCACGGGGCGACGAAGGATATCATCGTCCATGTGCCGCTCGAAGGCGAAGCACTGGCTGCCGTCGGCGAAAAGCTGGTGCTGCACGTCGACTGGCCGCGCCGCTACAGACTGATGCGCATGCACACGGCCTGCCACCTGCTCTCGGTCGTCTGCCAGTATCCGATCACGGGCGCGGCGGTCGGCGAGGATGAAAGTCGCGTCGATTTCGACATGAGCGAGACGATCGACAAGGACGAGGTGACGGCAAAGATGATGGCGCTCGTCAAAGAGAACCATCCCGTCTTCGTCCAGTGGATCACGGATGATGAGCTTGCAGCCAATCCGGGTATCGTGAAATCCAAGAATGTGCGCCCGCCGATTGGCCTCGGCCGCGTCAGTCTTGTCTGCATCGGCGACAACTCCGCCGTTGACAGCCAGCCCTGCGGCGGCACACATGTGTCGGAGACGCAGGAAGTCGGGGCAATCTACATCGCCAAAATCGAGAAGAAGGGCAAAGAGAACCGCCGCTTCCGTATCCGTTTCGGCACGCCCACCGACGAAGCTTGAGCCGACGGTTCCTGGTATAAACAAGGCCCGATATAAATCAGGGAGAAATCATCATGACAGCGGAGAAGAGCCGTTTCGTCGTATCCGCCGATTGGCTGCAGAACGAATTGGGCGCCAAGGATCTGCGCATCCTGGACGCGTCCTTCTATCTGCCGGCTCAGAAGCGCGATGCCGATGCCGAATATGCCAGCGGCCACATTCCTGGCGCCATCCGCTTCGATCAGGACAAGATCGCCGATCATTCCACCAACCTGCCGCACATGGTGCCTTCGCCAGAATTTTTCGCGGCTGAGGTCGGCAAGCTTGGTATCAAGGAGACTGACCGGATCGTCGTGTATGACGGCCCCGGCGTCTTCGCATCGCCGCGCGTCTGGTGGCTGTTCCATGTCGTCATGGGCGCCCCGAACGTCTTCGTACTCGACGGCGGCCTGGACGGTTGGAAGGCGGAAGGACGGCCGCTGGAAACCGCCCTGCCCACATTCCCCTCCGTCACTTTCAAGCCGAATTTCAGTGCCGCCCGCATCGTCCCGTTCGACGAGATGCGCGAAATCGTCGACAGCAGCTCTCTGCAGATTGCCGATGCCCGCAGTGCCGGCCGCTTCGCCGCCACAGAGCCAGAGCCGCGCGAAGGCATGCGCTCCGGCCACATGCCGGGCGCGAAAAGCCTGCCGTCCGGCAGCTTTGCTGTAAACGGCAAGTTCAAATCCCTGCCGGAACTGCGCGAGACGATCGAGAAGTCCGGCATAGATCTCGAAAAGCCCGTGGTGACCACCTGCGGCTCCGGGATCACCGCCGCTATCATCACGCTGGCGCTGGAATCGCTCGGCCATGGCGCCAACCGGCTCTATGACGGCTCCTGGTCGGAATGGGGCAGCCGGCCGGATACCCGCATCGTCACTGGCAAAGACTGAGCGGCGCGGTCCCCGTGAAAACGCCATCGTCGCTCAAAGTCCATATTACCCGACTGGAAATGACAGCGCCGCCAAAGGCGAGCCTGCCTGTGCCCGTCAACATCCAGACGGCAATCATGCGCTCGCCCGGCATCCCGCTGCCTTTCTACCGCTATCTTTATCGCCAGGTCGGCGCCCGCTGGCATTGGGTCGATCGGCTTCGCATGCATGACGAGGAGCTGACGGCAGTCCTGCACGACCAGCGCAACGACATCAGCGTGCTCTATGTCAACGGCGCCCCGGCCGGCTTCTTCGAATATTTCCGTGAGGATGAGGAGACGATCGAGCTCAGCCATTTCGGCCTTATCGAGCACGCTCTCGGCCTCGGCATCGGCAAATGGTTCCTGTTGCAGGCGCTCTACGCCATGTGGACACTGAGCCCGCAACGCATCACCACGACCACCAACAATCTCGACCATCCGCGAGCGCTCCAGCTCTACCAGATGTTCGGCTTCTCCCCGGTGTCGACCGGCGAAGGTATTGTGCGGCCGCTGAGCGACAAGGAATTGCTGGAGTTGGCGAAGAAGAGCTAGCCGCACGAATCCCAGCCACTAACCCAAGTGTGGAATCGCTCAAATTTTTCGGTCCCGCACCTTTGACCACGGCTGCTATCGGTCGATCCAAGGAACGTGCGGTATGTGCTAGAATGCGGCCCGAAGGCGGAATGCGACAGACGCACTGCGAGGGGCGGTGTGATCGAACCGGAATCCGCGCGACCGAGAGCCGACGTTGTGCAGGGGAGACGAGGACGATGCCGACACCACAGCAACCCAGTCTAATAGTTCGACAGAAATCCCCACAGAACATCGAGTTTCCGTTTGCGTCGCTCTCCGATTGGCTGATCCCAACCGAGCTGTTCTTCGTGCGAAACCATTTCCAGTCGCCGGACCTCGATGCGCGAGACTGGAGATTGCGCGTTGGCGGGGCGGTGGAGCGGCCGATCGAACTTGACCTCGACAGCATCAAGGCGATGCGGAGCACGACTTTCACCGCCGTCGTCGAGTGCGCAGGGAACGGGCGCGTCTACTATGTGCCGCCGAAGGAGGGGTTGCAGTGGCAGAACGGAGCCGTCGGCAATGCCGCGTGGACAGGTGTTCTTCTGCGCGAGATTTTGGAAATGGCGGGCGTTAAGCGAACCGCACGTGAGGTTCTGCTCGCAGGCGCCGACAGCGGCGTCGTCGACACGAACAAGAAAACGGCTTCTCCCGGCCCCATCGCTTTTGCGCGCAGTTTACCGCTTGAGAAGGCCATCGCTGACAGCACGATCCTTGCCTATTCGATGAACGAGGAGGCGTTGACGCGCGATCACGGCTACCCGCTACGCGCGGTCGTGGGTGGCTGGTTCGGCATGGCTTGGGTCAAGTGGATCACGCATATCACGGTTGTGGAGCAACCGTTCCTTGGCTACTGGCAGGCGCGCGACTATTTCCGTTGGGAGCGCAGCCTCGGGGAACCTAGGCTGGTCCCCCTTGCGGAGATGGAGGTCAAAGCGCAGATCGCGCGTCCCGTACAAGGGGCGCATCTCATCGCCGGCCAACCGTACCGGATTTTCGGAGCCGCCTGGAGCGGAGAGGCTGTTATCCGGCAGGTGCAGGTCTGCACCGGAGATGGCAGGGGCTGGCGCGAGGGAAGGCTCCTCGAAACAGAACGTCCCTTTGCATGGCGCTTGTGGGAGTACATGTGGACCCCTGAAGAAGTGGGGCGATATATACTGCGATGTCGCGCCATCGATGGGGCGGGGTGCGTGCAGCCCGACCTCCAGCGTTCCGACTGCGAGAGCTACGGGGCCAATTGGATCGTTCCGGTGGAGGTTACGGTCGTTCCCGAGCCACAGACGTACGAGGAGGAATTCGTGATCTAATCACCCGCATGGAGCGGAATGGTGGCTTGTGGCGCAAAGCCCTCATCGCCTTGCGGGAGATATCTTCAGACCAGAAAGTAATCTCGTCGGTTTGCAGAACAACGGGCATTCACGTGAATGGCTTGGCGATTCCACATTTGGGTGAGTGGCTGGCGCAGGAATCGGGTGGATTCTCCTGCCATCGCGGCGCATCACATGACAAACCAAGAAGGAGATTTGTCATGTCCGCCATTGCTTTTGCCGCCATGCCCACGTCCGATGCCCAAGCCCTCTGGAATTGCGGCGTGGATGCCTATGGTCACCGACCGGAGACAATGATCTCGGACGGTCCTGGCCATCCCTGCCGCCATTGCTTGCGAAATATCGATGCGGGCGTAGAGCTTTTTGTCTTTGCCTACCGGCCGTTTCCGGAGTTGCAGCCCTATGCCGAGACGGGGCCGGTATTCCTGCATAAGGTACCTTGCGAACGTTATACGGCCAAGGAAGTCCTGCCGCCTGTACTGACGACGAGCCCGGATTTCATCGTGCGTGGTTACGCCGAAAATAACCGTATCGTCTACGGCACCGGCGCGGTGACGCCGATCGGTGACATCAAGACCTACGCTGCCGAACTCTTGAGCCGCGAGGGCATCGCCTATGTGCATGTCCGCTCGGCACGCAACAATTGCTACCAATGCCGGATCGACAAAGTCGATAAAAAAGAAGCGCCGGCATATGAGAATGCCAGCGCCTCCATATGACTCAGCGCGATGGGATTTACGCTACGTTCAAGACGCTTTCCGGTGCAAAGGCTTCGTAGCCGAGGGCTTCGGCTACCGGCCTGTTGGTGACACGGCCCTTGTGGATGTTGAGGCCGTTGCGCAGGTGCTTGTCCTCAGCGATGGCGCGCAGGCCGCGGTCTGCGAGGGCGAGGCCGTGATAGATGGTGGCATTGTTCAGCGCTTGCGCCGAGGTAACCGGAACCGCACCCGGCATATTGGCGACGCAATAATGCACGATGCCGTCGACCTCATAGGTCGGCTCGGAATGGGTAGTTGCATGCGAGGTTTCGAAGCAGCCGCCCTGGTCGATGGCGACGTCGACGATGACGGCCCCCTTCTTCATGCCCGACAGCATTTCGCGTGTCACGAGCTTCGGGGCGGCAGCACCGGGGATCAACACCGCGCCGATGACGAGATCAGCGGCGAAAACCTCTTCTTCCAGCGCCTGGATGCTGGAATAGCGCGTATGGACACGGCCGTTGAAGATATCGTCCAACTGGCGCAGGCGCGGCAGCGAACGATCGAGAATGCTGACATCGGCGCCGAGGCCGGCCGCCATCTTGGCGGCATGCAGGCCGACGACGCCACCGCCGATGATCGCGACTTTGGCCGGCAAGACGCCCGGTACGCCGCCAAGCAAGATGCCAAGACCGCCATTGGCCTTCTGCAGCGCGGTTGCGCCGGCCTGGATCGACAGGCGACCGGCGACTTCCGACATCGGTGCCAGCAGCGGCAGGCCGCCGCGCTCGTCGGTAACGGTTTCATAGGCGATGGCGGTGACGCCGGAGGCGATCAACCCCTTGGTCTGCTCCGGATCGGGCGCGAGATGCAGATAGGTGTAGAGAAGCTGGCCATCGCGCAGTTGCGCCCATTCGGAAGGCTGTGGCTCCTTGACCTTCACGATCATGTCGCACTTTTCGAAGATGTCCTTCGCGCTGGCGGCGATCTTGGCACCGGCGGCGATATAGGCGTGATCATCAGCGCCGATGCCGGCTCCGGCCTTGGTCTCGACCCAGACCTCATGACCATGGGCGACATATTCACGGACGGATGCGGGCGTCAGACCGACGCGATATTCGTGATTCTTGATCTCTTTCGGGCAACCAACGCGCATTTTGTTTCTCCCTGAATGCTTATTCGTTTTGCAACTGCTCCAGCAAGAATGAGACCACCTTCGCTTTGAAATGTCCTTGCAAAGACAATTTGCAAATAGCTATTTTTCGTGAATTATTGCGCAAAATAGGAATTTTTCGAAGGATCTTCGAATGCCAGATATAGACGCCATGGATCGTTCGATTTTGCGGGTGCTGCAACAGAACGCCAGGATCACCAATGCCGAGCTTGCCGAAAAGGTGGGCCTATCACCGTCCGCCTGTTCGCGCCGGCTCGACATTCTGGAAAAGGACGGCGTCATCGGCGGCTATCATGCCCGGCTGTCGCACAAGGCGCTGGACTATAAGATGATCGCGATCGTGCATATCTCGCTGTCCGGTCAATTTGCCAAAACGCTGTCGGAATTCGAAGCGGCGGTGAAGCGCTGCCCGAATGTGCTCGTCTGCTATCTCATGTCCGGCGAATATGATTATATCCTGCGCATCGCCGCGCGCGATCTCGAGGATTACGAACGCATCCACCGCGACTGGCTTTCGGCTCTGCCGCATGTGGTGAAGATCAATTCCAGCTTCGCTCTGCGCGAAATCATCGACCGGCCGAATGTAGGTCTTTAAGCCACGCGACCGGCCGAACTACCGCAGATCCAGCAGCAAGGCGCGGTGGTCGGAGACTTCCGGCTCGGCGACCGCGTCGAACGTCATCACCTCCACCGCTGGGGTCACTAACATATAGTCGGCGAAACGCGGCTCCTTGCTGTAAAAGGAGGTCCGTGTGTCGCGGTGACCGCGCGAGGTAATGAGGTCGGAAAGTCCCAATGCGCTGAGTGCGTCGAAGGTTACGCTCCCCGGCAGGACATTGAAGTCGCCGCACACGACCAGCCTCTCATCACCCTGCCGAACTTGCCGAATGAGTTCCACAAATGCATTTGCTTGGTGACGGCGTGCCGGCGTGTCACCCTTGCCGTCGATGTCGCGCAGGCCATGCATCTGGGCGACGGTGACGGCAAAACCGCCTTCATAGTTGTAGAGGCGGATGCAATGGGCATTGCGGGAGCGAGGATGTGGCCCCCAGCCGCCGGCGGAGAATTCCCCATGCACGAAACCCGAGGCCTGGCCGATGACCGGATAGGACTTGCGCACGAAGGTCGCCAGGCCGAATTCGGAAGCAATCCGTCGATCGCCATCGAAGAGATCACCCCGCGCTGTCGGGCTGAAGAAGGCGTCGTGCGTGGGCAGGGCTGCGCCGATCTCCTCGAAAAGATTGGCTCGCTGTGGAAGTTCGACGCCGTGGTCGCGATAGACCAGCCATTCGGATTGTGCATCCTGGGTGCGCGTGACCTCCTGCAGGCACAGAACATCCGCTTCGACATCAACCAAATACCGCATCAGCGGTTCATGCAACCGACCGCCCCAAACATTCAATGAAACAATGCGCAATGTCATCTCTCCCCACAACCCCTTATTCAACCTGCATACGAAGGTTGCAATCCACTACTTTCGCGTAACGCGTCGCGCGCTCCGAAATTAACCTTTCCGACTGAAAGAACAATAGGTTAGATCGCATTTTAACCATTTTACTAGGTTTGGCTTAACGAGGGAAAGTTAACGGTGCCGGCATAGATATTTAACCAAAGTTATTTTCATGCCTGCTCAAATTAACCTTTACTCATCAAGCACTTCGACGCAAAAGGGACGGCGGGCGGCGCGCACGCGCTGTCGGATAGCAGCAACATTGACTTACCTCGGCAGACCCACTCCGGGACAGGTGACCGATATTTCGACAACTGGCCTAGCCTTCGATCTCGGCGGACCGTTCAACGGCATTCGCGGCAGCAAGGTCCGGATCGAGTGCCGGGAGCTCGGCGCCCTGGAGGGCACTGTGCGATGGCTCAGAAGCGGACGGATCGGCGTGGAATTCGACGGGTCGTCCAATGCGGCAGCACAGGTGACGGCCTATTTCCGTTTCTATCACAAGGACGCTAGTCCGGTGCTGCAACGTTAAGAGAAGCCGGTCCCGATTCAGTACGGATGATTTCAATTTTACCGGTCGTCCTAAGCGCCTTTCAATGCATGCCTGTTATTCGTGTGGTCAGAGACACGTACGCATCGAGGCCAGTCATGCAGCCGATTTCAAAACCGCTCACCCAGAGCAATCTGAAAATCAAGGCGAGGCGTTCGCCGCGCAACCGTACCCGGTTGATGGGACGGGTTCGGTATTTCGCGAGGGCGGTCGCCGGCCGCGTGGTCGATATTTCCACCAGCGGTATCGCACTCGACCTGCAATCGCCGATCCATGCCGCCGCCGGCAGTAAGGTTCGTGTCGAGTGCGACGATATCGGCATATTGGATGGCGTCGTACGCTGGATCCACAGCGGCCGAATCGGCATCGAATTCGATCCCTCCTCCAACGCGGCGGCGCAGGTTGCCTCCTATTTCCGCTTTTTCCACAAGGACATACAGCCCGTTCTCAAGCGTTGACGGCCGCTTGCGCCCTCGGCGGCGAGGTCACAATAAGCCTGTCATATTAGTAGTGCACACCTTCACAAATCGTCCTAGTCTCCCTCACCTCGAGAGGTGATCGAGGGCCATAGATTTATCGTTGAAGGAGTGTTTCATGTCTTCCATTCTGGAATTGCCCAGCATGTCGCGCCGTTCCCTGCTGCAGGGCCTCAGCGCCACCGCCGCGCTCATCGTTCTGCATCCATTCGCGGCCCGCGCGGCCAGCAATCAGGCGCATCTGCGGCTGATGGAAACCACCGACATTCACGTCAACGTCTTCCCCTACGACTACTATGCCGACAAGCCGAACGACACGATGGGCCTGTCGCGCACGGCGACGATCATCGACAACATCCGCGCCGAAGCCACCAACTCGCTGTTGATCGATAATGGCGACGTGCTGCAGGGCAATCCGATGGGCGATTACATGGCCTATCAACACGGCATGAAGGATGGCGACGTCCATCCTGTCATCAAGGCGATGAACACGCTTGGCTACGAAGTCGGCACGCTGGGCAACCATGAATTCAACTACGGTCTTGATTTCATGTTCAAGGTGCTCGGCGGCGCGAATTTCCCCTTCGTCTGCGCTAACCTGACCAAGGGCCAGCTGGCTTCCGACCCGAAGAAGGACGACCTGTTCTTCAAGCCGTACATGATCCTCGAAAAGAAGATCAAGGACGGCGCCGGTAACGAGAACACGATCAAGATCGGCTTCATCGGCTTCGTGCCGCCGCAGATCATGCTCTGGGACATCAAGAATCTCGAAGGCAAGGCACAGACGCGCGATATCGTCGAGGCCGCCAAGGCCTGGGTACCGGTGATGAAAGAAGAAGGCGCCGATATCGTCATCGCCCTCTCGCATTCCGGTATCGACGGCAGCGGCCCGGCCGACAAGATGGAAAACGCCTCGCTCTATGTTGCCGGCGTTGACGGCATCGACGCGATCTTTACGGGTCACCAGCACCTCGTTTTCCCTGGCCCGAAGACCTGGGACGGCATCAAGAACGCCGATCCGGTGAAGGGTACGCTACAGGGCAAGCCTGCTGTCATGGCCGGCTTCTGGGGTTCGCATCTCGGCCTGATCGACCTGCTCCTGGAAAAGGACGGCAATAGCTGGAAAATCGTCGACTTCACCTCCGAGGCACGGCCGATCTATCACCGCGACGACAAGAAAAAGATCATCGCCGACGTTGCCGACAAGAAGGAAGTGGTCGAAGCAGCCAAAGCCGAGCACGAAGCGACGCTCGCCTATGTCCGCACGCCCGTCGGCAAGACGTCGGCGCCGCTGTATTCCTATTTCGCGCTCGTTGCTGACGATCCGTCGGTGCAAGTCGTGAGCCAGGCGCAGACCTGGTACATCAAGGACATGCTGAAGGAGACGCAGTACAAGGATCTTCCGGTGCTTTCGGCAGCGGCCCCCTTCAAATGCGGCGGCCGCAACGGCGTCGACTATTATACCGACGTCCCCGCTGGCGATATCGCCATCAAGAATGTCGCCGACCTCTATCTCTATCCGAACACGGTACAAGCGGTCGTCATCAACGGCGCGCAGGTGAAGAACTGGCTGGAAATGTCGGCAGCGATGTTCAATCAAATCCAGCCGGGCTCGAAAGATGTTCCGCTTCTGAACGACAGCTTCCCCTCCTTCAACTTCGATGTCATCGACGGTGTCACCTACCAGATCGACTTATCGCAGCCACGCCGCTTTGGCGACGACGGCAAGCTGCTGAGCGCTGACGCCAACCGCATCCAGAACCTGCAATTCGACGGAAAGCCGATTGATCCGGCTCAGAAATTCCTGGTCGTCAGCAACAACTATCGCGCCGGCGGCGGCGGAAACTTCCCGGAAATCGCATCCGACAAGGTCGTCTATCAAGCTCCGGACACCAACCGCGACGTCATCGTCCGTTATGTCCACGACCAAGGCACCATCAATCCGACCGCCGACGGCAATTGGACCTTCAAGCCGCTGCCGGGCACGACTGTCGTGTTCCAGAGCTCGCCTAAAGCCAAGGATTTCCTGGCCGAAGTCAAGAGCGTCAAAATCGAAGATGCCGGCGAAGGTACCGACGGCTTCCATAACTTCCGGCTGGTTCTTTAGGCCGCCAAATAGCTTCGCGAATAAATCGGGCGCCTCAAAAGGCGCCCGATTTATTCTGCGGCGAGTGGCTCCTCATCCGCATCAAATGTTTCGAAGAACGTTTTGAAGTCTGCCCGACCCGGGCACATGGAAAGGCGCATACGGAAGGCTTCGATCATCCAAGCGGCGGCGGGGCCGGGAGGATTGGAGAGCTTGCGCACGGCATAGACCGGATATTCGCCTTGTTCATAAGCATCGAGGTCGAGGTGCACCAACCGGCCCTTCTGCAGATCTTCGAGAATAAGCGAGGCCGGCAGGCCGCCCCAGCCGAGGCCACCACGAATCAGATGATGTTTGGTGGCGATATCGCTGACATGCCAGGTCTTGTAGGATAGCACGTTGAAATCCCGGCCCTTGGTGAGGCCCGAAGCGTCGGTGACGACCAATTGCACCTCCTCCCGCACATCGCCGAGTGTGAGCGGCCCCTTGATGTGAGCGAGCGGATGGCTCGGCGAGGCGACCGGCATCATGAAGGCGTGGCCGATGCGCTCGATGACCAGCGAATCATCCTGCTTCAGCACAGCGCCGCCGATGCCGATCGTCGATTTGCCGCTGGCGACGAGATCCATCATCATGCCGAGCTCGCCCGTGTCGAGCCGCAATGAAACCGATGGAAAACGCTCGCGGAATTCACTCAGGACCTCGACCAGGACATTGGTCGGCACCATGACGCTGATGGCCGCAGCCACTTCGGCCTCAAGCCCGGTCTTCATACCTTTGACACGTGCGCGCATGACCTCAAGGTCGCCGACGATGCGGCGCGCATCCTCCAGCATCGCCCTGCCCGCATCCGTCAACGTCGGCTGGCGCGAACCGGAACGTTCGAATAGCGGCATTTCGAGCTGAGCCTCGAGGTTGGCGATCGTATAGCTGATTACCGACTGCGCACGATTGAGCATGCGCGAAGCGGCCGAAAAGCTGCCGGATTCGGCAACGGTCAAAAAGACCTGCAGCTGGTCGAGAGTGGGATTGGGAAGCATTGGCCATCCATTCTATCGATAATTCCGATCCATATTATCACAGTTTTTTCGATGGCACTGCAGACTTATTTGTTTCTTCGAACGGGGTCGACTTCCCGGCTCGACTCTAGCAACCCATTGAAAAGGAACATTACCATGTCCTCTATTCTCCTGCTGACCTCCAGCCCGCGCAGCGATTCGCTCTCCACCAGGATCGCAAGCGAGCTTGCCGACAAGATCAAGGCCCAGAACCCGGGCAAGACGATCGCCCATCGCAATCTGGCCATCGCGCCGCTGCCGCATATCGATGAGCTCTTCACCGCTGCCATCCGCACGCCGGTCGAGGCTCGCACCGCCGAACAGGCCGAAGCCATCAAGGTTTCCGACGAACTGGTGGACGAGTTGCTCGCCGCCGACACCGTGGTCATCGGCACCGGTCTCATCAACTTCAACATCTATTCGTCGCTGAAGGCCTGGATCGACAACGTCGCCCGCGCCGGCCGCACCTTCACCTACACGGAAACCGGCCCGAAGGGTCTGGCGACCGGCAAGAAGGCCTATATTGTTCTCGCTTCCGGTGGCGTCTATTCCGAAGGCCCGGCCGCTCCGCTTAATCACGCCGTTCCCTATCTAAAGTCGGTTCTCGCCTTCATCGGCATCACCGATGTCGAGACGGTTTATGTCGAAGGCCTCGCCTTCGGTCCGGAAGCCGCTGAAAAGGCGATCGGCGCTGCCCAGGCCCGCGCAGCCGAGCTGGCGCTGGCCGCTTAAGCCTCCAAAACAATTGCAATTCTTTGAGAGCGGCCGGCCCCCCCACCGGCTGCTCTTTTTATTTCCCGCCGTCTTTCCCCAGTTCCTTCACGAAGCCCCTCGCGGCCTCCAGAATTTCGTTGGAAAGCTCTTCGTCGTTTACCATCCGTGCAAGGCCAACAGCGCCAGTCATCAGACAGGACGCGATGATGGCATTGCGCCGTGCGTCTGCAGCATCCGGCCGCGGCATGCGCGCTGTCATCGATTCGATGTTCTTCCGTATTCCCTCGGTCCCGATTGCCCGGACGGCATCGCCGCTGCGCGCGATATCGGCCGTCAACGCGGCATAGGCACAGCCCTCGCCGCGATGGTCACGATGACGCGCACTCAGATAATCGTCGGCATATTGTTCCAAGGTGACATCGGCCGGATCAATCCCCTTCCCCTCCAATTGCCGCCGCCATGACTCCACCGCCACCTGAACGGCCTCGGCCACGAGTTCGTCCCGCGAGGCGAAATGTTTGTAGAAGCCGCCAACCGTCAGGCCCGCTTCCTTCATGAGATCGGCAACGCCGATACCCTCCAACCCCTCCTCCCGCAGGCGTTTGGCGGCAAGCGTTACGATCCGCTCATGCGTCTTTTGCTTTTCCAACTGCGAATGGCCCATCAAAAAATCTCCCTGGAGCACCTTGACGAAAGTGGATTATAATCATAATCCTTATGGAGAACGATCATAATCCAGATCGCGGTTGAAGCCAATAGGAGTTACGAACATGCGTCTCAAGAACAAAGTTGCCATCATCACCGGCGGAAACAGCGGCATCGGCCTTGCCACCGCCCGCGTCTTCGTCAACGAAGGCGCCAAGGTCGCCATTACCGGCCGCAATCCAAAAACCCTTGCCGCCGCCGTCGAAGCTCTTGGTGGCAACGTATTGCCGCTGCAGGTCGACGTGACCGATGTTGCAGCCACGGAGAAAGCTTTCGCTCAAGCGGCTGAAAAGCTTGGCAATTTTGACGTTGTCTTCGCCAATGCCGGCATCGGCGGCGCAACGCCGCTCGGCCAAACCTCGCTCGAACAGTTCGAAACCATCATCCGCACCAATCTGACCTCGGTCTTCTTCACCGTGCAGGCAGCCCTGCCGCATCTCAACGACGGTGCGTCAGTGATTCTCAATGGCTCCGTGCATGCCGTTCTCGGCTCGGCCGGCTGGTCGGCCTATGCCGCCAGCAAGGGCGCCGTCCGCTCAATGACCCGCAACCTCGCGTCTGAGCTGGCGCCGCGTAACATCCGCGTCAACCAGGTCACTCCCGGCGGCACGAAGACGCCGATCTGGTCGCCGATGGCGCAGACGGAAGATGCGATGAGCCAGTTGGAAGCCCGCCTCGGCGGCATGAGCCCACTTGGCCGCATGAGCGAAGCCGAAGAAATCGCCAAGGCCGCTCTCTATCTCGCGTCTGATGACTCGAGCAACGTCTCGGCAATCGAAATTACAGTTGACGGCGGCATGACAAGCGCACCCTCGGGCGCCAAGGTTTTCCGGGCCGCCTAGTCGCGATCAATCAATCGAAAAAGAGAAGGCCGCCATTCGGCGGCCTTTGTCGTTCAAGTCAGTTTTCTAAACTTAGACCTGGCGAACCTTCTCGCCATCGCCGAACAGCGACGGACCATTCTGGTCGATGATCTGCTGCGCCTTGCGGAAGGTCGACTCCAGCGCATCGTCCGACGAGGTGAAGACATCGGCGCGGATGAAATTGCGCACCAGCGTCTCGCCGTTCACTTCTTTCTCGATCCGGCCCATCAGGCGGAACTGACTGCCCTCGCGCTGCGGCGTCGCGTAGATCGTGCAGCCGCCATGCACCTGCGGCTCAGCGGTGACGGAAGAACCGCCAGCCTTTTCGGCGCTCGTCGTCGAAGCGCCGCCACCGGTGAAGATCGAGAGAATATTCGACAAGATCGAAGCCATGAATCGCCTTTAGCATGAAGGACGTGGGGTGGCAAAGTTAAATAATCAGGTTCGCCAGAATGTCGTTCTCGGTGATGTCCTCATAGCCCATGCCGGCGCGTTCGAAATTCTCGACCAGTTGCTTGAAATTGTCGGGATCCTTGGTTTCGATGCCGATCAGGATGGAGCCGAAATTGCGGGCGCTCTTCTTCAGATATTCGAAACGGGCGATGTCGTCGTCGGGACCGAGCAGATTGAGGAAATCGCGCAGCGCGCCGGGACGCTGTGCCAGTCGCAGGATGAAGTATTTCTTCAGCCCGGCATAGCGCAGGGCACGCTCCTTGACGTCGGGCAGACGCTCGAAATCGAAATTGCCGCCGGAGACGACCGCAACGATCGTCTTGCCGCGAATGCTCTCACGATCCATCGCCTCGAGTGCGGTGATCGCCAGCGCGCCGGCGGGTTCCAGCACGACGCCTTCGACATTCAGCATATCGGTGATCGTCACGCAGATGGCGTTTTCCGCAATCAGCATGACCTGCTCCGCCGCAAAATCCTTCAGCGCGGCGAAATTCAGGTCGCCAATACGGCCGACGGCCGCGCCGTCGACGAAATTGTCGACCTTAGCCAGCGTCACCACGTGCCCGGCCTCCATGCTGCGCCGCAGGCTGGGTGCTCCCGCCGGCTCGGCAAAGACGAATGACTCCTTGGTGAGGCGATCGGCAAAATAACCGGTGATGCCGGCCGCCAATCCGCCGCCGCCGACGGGCAGCACGATGCGGTCTGGCACAACACCATCTGGCAATTGCTCGGCGATTTCGGCCGCGACCGTCGCCTGCCCCTCGATGATATCGACGTGATCGAAAGGCGGCACCATCACACCGTCAATATGCTGCACATGCTCGCGCGCTGCCTGGTAGCATTGGTCGAAGAAGTCGCCGAACAGCTTGATGGTGATGAATTCACCGCCGAACATGCGGGTTTTGTCGATTTTCTGCTGCGGCGTCGTCACCGGCATATAGACCACGCCCGGCACCCCGAAGTGGCGGCAGACGAAAGCAAAGCCCTGCGCATGATTGCCGGCCGAAGCGCAGACGAAAGTCTTGCCGGTACCGCCCGCGGCAATCACCTTGCGAAAGAAATTGAAGGCGCCGCGAATCTTGTAGGAGCGCACCGGCGTCAGATCCTCGCGCTTCAGCCAGATGTCCGCACCATAACGAGCGGAAAGATGCTCGTTCAGTTGCAGCGGCGTTGCGGGAAAAAGGCCACGCACGGCCTCGGTGGCGTTGGAAACATCCTGCTTGTCCACGGGTTTGGTCCGTTCCTGTTCAATCCACCTTCGCTATGACACAGGAAACCTGAGTAAAGAAAGCCTCTTTGGTGCGCTTTCCGGCTTGTCCAAGCGACATTGCGACCATCAAGCGCGCAACTGCTATGTTTCGCGCCACCATGTTACATCCGGTCGCAACACAAGATCTTCGAATTGACAGGAAGGATGGGCCTGCTTCCAATGCGAGCCAGCCATCATGACGATGGTTAGAGGCCCGCTCCAATCCGGTTCATCCGGTGCCGGCGGGCTTCGCTTGAAGCTCAAGGTTGCAGAACAGCTCGCATTGTCACGCCGGACGCGCTCATTGTGAAAGCACTGCAAAAATGGCATCTGGCTTCCCGGATTTCTCGGAGAGCTTGGGATGCGTTTTGTTTTAATTGCGGTTGTCTTGGCCTCTTCGCTGGCTTCGTGTGAAACACAGGGACGCGGATCGACGCGAACGGTCATCGTGACGCCGAAACAGGCGAGAGAGATGCTGGCGGATGCCGAAAAGACCTGCTCATACCTGGGCAGCGACAAGAACCCTCTCAAGAATTATTGCCTGGAGACATACCTCAAAAATCTTCTGAGAAATCTCCCCACCGAGGGCACGACCGCCAAATCCGGCACCTCCAAATCCACGAGGAAGCATATATAAGCGAACAACCGCTTGACTGAATCGGGCAACTGATTGATTGGAAAGGCACGCGGACGTGGCGAAATTGGTAGACGCAAGGGACTTAAAATCCCTCGGCCTTAGGCTATACGGGTTCGACCCCCGTCGTCCGCACCAGATCCCTGGATAGCCGCTGAGCTCTTGCCCCTCCCCCTATCCGAAGCGGAATAGCCATCAAAAACAAGGCGGCCCCGTTGGACCGCCTTGATATCTTTGTCGACTTTAAACTCTTAGCGAATGATGATCGTGAATGCTTTGCGCGGATACCACCAGCCGTCGCTGTGGCGGCGATAGCCCGGACGGGCGTATTTATAACCGTGATAGCCGTTCCAATAGCCGGGACGATAATGCGGCGGACGGCGGTGCGGGTGGTGTCCGTTGTTATCCCAATGCCGGCGGTCCGGCTGATGGTATTGCACTAGCTCGATAGCGGTGCTTGCTGCTGGCTTCGTCTGATAAAGCGGTGCGGCGACTGAGGGGGCGACGGATGCGAGGCCCATGACCAGGGTCAGCGCACCAACGCCGACGATGCTGAAAATTTTGCTCATGATAGCTCCTATCTAAAATTTGCAGCTGCTCATTGAACCAGGATTGGTGAACGGAATATGAATTCCACCTGAAATAGCGATCACATCGCCGGCATCGCCCATTGCTGCACATTGAAATTTGTGATGACCAAAGGCTGCCGGGAACGACTTCAACGACGACCCGTGGATCGATTGCTAGAGACCGGCGGATCGGCTCTCATGGTAGTTAATAGAGCCTCATGGAGAGTTGCATGCCCTTTTCCATTCTTCTCGCGCATTTCCTGGCCGGTGTTTTTCTTGCCAACGGCGTGCCGCATTTTGTCAGTGGCGTGCTTGGCCGACCGTTCAGAACGCCCTTCATCCGCTTGCACGACGGCAGGGTCAGTTCACCGGGATTGAACGTATTCTGGGGCTGGCTGAATTTCGCCGTCGCTTTTGCGCTCTTCTTCTATATCGGGCCATTTTCGGCGGCAGCGACGTCCGATCTGATCGCGGCGGCGGCCGGCATCTTGCTGACGGGGCTGCTGCTGGCGCGCATCTTTGCCGAAAGCTAAGCCGGTTGCGGCACGCAAAAAGGCGCAGCTTTCGCCGCGCCTTTCTTTAGGTCAATGAGCGCCGGTCGAATTAGGCGACGAGCTTGGCCGCAATCTTGGCAACATGGGCGCCCTGGTACTTTGCAGCTTCCAGTTCGATCTCCGAAGGCTGGCGCGAGCCGTCGCCGTTGGTGATCGTGGACGCGCCGTAAGGCGAGCCGCCCTTGACTTCTTCGGTGCCCATCTGGCCCTGGAATGCATAGGGAAGGCCGACGACGGCCATGCCGTGGTGCAGCAGGGTCGGAATGAAGCCGAGGATGGTCGATTCCTGGCCGCCGTGCTGGGTAGCCGAAGAGGTAAACACCGAGCCGACCTTGCCGACAAGCTTGCCGCCGAACCACAGGCCGCCGGTCTGATCCCAGAAATTGCGCATTTGCGACGTGACCGTGCCGAAGCGAGTGCCGGAGCCGACGATGATGGCGTCGTATTCGGCCAGTTCTTCCGGCGATGCGATCGGTGCTTCCTGATCGAGCTTGAAGTAGGAAGCCTTGGCAACCTCCTCCGGCACCAGTTCCGGCACGCGCTTGACGGTCACGTCGGCACCGGCCGATTTTGCGCCTTCAGCGACGGCATAGGCCATCTTCTCGATGTGACCATAGGCGGAATAATAGAGAACCAGAACCTTAGCCATATACGTCTCCTGTTGTTGGACGTGTTGATTTTCGAGCTGACTTGTATCAGCGGGAAAACGAAGGCGCAGCCCCTGCAACTGGAACGCACTGTTCACCCGATGTAGACGAATATTCACTTGCGGATGCTTTTTGACGGCCGCCAAGGAAACGAAAACGGCAGTTTGCATTCGCCGCAAACGGCGCTACCTATCTCAGACGTTTTTTTCGAACGCGCGGCTGCGCAATTCCACGGATACTTCCATGACCAATGAAACCATTGTCACCGCCGCCATGCTGGCCATCGGGGACGAACTGCTCTCTGGCCGAACGAAAGACAAGAATATCGGCCATCTCGCCGATGTCATGCTGCTTTCCGGCATCGACTTGAAGGAAGTTCGTATCGTCGCCGACGACGAGGATGCCATCGTCTCAGCGCTCAACGCACTGCGCGGCCAATACGATTACGTCTTCACGTCCGGCGGCATCGGCCCGACGCACGACGACATCACCGCCGACGCCGTCGCCAAGGCTTTCGGTGTGCCTTGCGAACACGATGCCGAAGCGATGCGGCTGATGGCCGAGATGTACGCGCGGCGCGAGATGGAATTTACCGAGGCCCGCCAGCGGATGGCGCGTATGCCGGTCGGCTCCAAGCACATTGCCAATCCGGTTTCGACCGCGCCGGGTTTCAACATCGGCAACGTCTATGTCATGGCCGGCGTCCCACAGGTTTTTCAGGCGATGCTCGACAATGTCGTGCCCACCCTGCGTTCCGGCACCCGCATGCTTTCGACGGCGATTTCCTGCCCTTACGGCGAAGGTGAGATCGGTACGCCGCTCGGCGCCATCCAGAAAGCACACCCGGAGACCAGCATCGGCTCCTATCCGCGCTATATCGGTCAATCCTTCTCGACGGAGATCGTCGTGCGGGCCCGTTCCGCCGAGCTGGTTGAAAGTGTCGCTGCCGAAGTGCGCGCCATGATCGAAACCATCAGGCGGGCGAAAGCCAAGGAAAATCAGTCCGCTGAAGCATGACATTCAACGAGTGCCTTTAACTCGCCAGGGAACCGCTGTCATGTCGGCGCATTATTATCAGGCGAAACACTGATATAATGAAACGATCCGGACCTTTCCGCACGGGAGATCAATGTCATGTCCTATAAAACCATCCTCGTCATTCTCGACACCCCCGACAATACGCGTGTGGCGGTCGATTTTGCTGCCGCGCTCGCTAAGGAACATGGCGCTCATATCGTAGGCCTGCATGCGGAAATCGTCTCGGCTGTTCCGCTGGTGGCGCCGATGGAAATCCCCGATCCGATCGCGGTACAGGCACTACAGGATATGGCGCACAGCCAGGCGGTCGATATCGAGCGGCTGTTTCGCTCGAAAATGGAACGCGAGGGCATCGCCTATGAATGGCGCAGCTTCGCCAGCACCGTCGGCTATGGCTCGCAGCCGCTGATAGAAAGCGCCCGTAGCGCCGACCTGTTGGTCGCCGTGCAGCCCGACCCGCACAAGTCTTCTGACTCGCATGTCGATGTCGAAAGCTTCCTGTTCGAAAGCGGCCGTCCGGTGCTGCTCATTCCCTACATCTTTACCGAGCCGAAGCCGATCCGTCGTGTCCTGATCGCCTGGAACGGCTCGAAGGAAGCTGCCCGTGCCACCTTCGATGCTCTGCCGTTTCTGAAGGCCGCCGATTCCGTTGAGGTTTTCTCGGTCGACACGTCCGATAGTTCGACGCATTCGCCGACAGAAACCGGTTTAGAGATTGCCGCTACGCTTGCCCGCCATGGGATTCGCGCCAGACTGGAAACGGCGACCTGCGGCGGCAAGACGCCATCGCAGGTCATCGAAAATCGCCTCGCCGACGACAGCATCGATCTGCTCGTCATGGGTGCCTATACACATTCGTGGCTTTGGCAGTTGATCTTCGGCGGCACGACGCGAACGTTGTTGCAGTCGATGACGGCGATGACGCTGCTGGCGCGCTGACCAAATATAGGACTCTGTTTGAGGGCAGGCTCAGGCGCGGGCTCAAAGCGCGCCTGGGTCCCGTACCGCCTGCCGGATATGCGGCGGCTCTTGCCTTTTGGCGGCAAATCCAGCAGAAAGCAGCGACCGATGAGAGAATTCCCGCCAGGGAACCATTCGCGTGGTCCACGGAACGTGATCCCAAAAAGATCCAAAGCGTTTTTTGGATAGAGATCGTGTTTGGTCGGACCAGCGAACTGCGTTTCAGGATTTGGTCCATGGTCCGCGCCCGTCGCGGGGTCTGCTCAGGGTCGCCGGCAGCGCCGGTGCGTTGTCATCCTCTGCCTCCCGGAGCTTCTCAGCCATGTCCCTGCCCGATAAAGCCTTTCCCGTATCCTGGGATCAGTTCCATCGCGATGCCCGCGCCCTTGCCTGGCGGCTGGCCGGCCTCAAGCGCGATTTCAAGGCGATCGTCTGCATCACCCGCGGCGGCCTCGTCCCTGCCGCCATTATCTCGCGCGAACTTAATATCCGCCTGATCGAGACCGTCTGTATCGCCTCCTACCACGATTATTCGAGCCAGGGCGAAATGAACCTGCTCAAGGGAATAGCGCCGGAACTCGCCGCTGACGGCGGCGAAGGCGTGTTGGTCATCGACGACCTGACCGATACTGGCAAGACCGCCGCTGAAGTGCGCACCATGCTGCCAAAGGCGCATTTCGCCTGCGTCTATGCCAAGCCGAAGGGGGTGCCGACCATCGACACCTTCATCACCGAGGTCAGCCAGGACACCTGGATCTATTTCCCTTGGGACATGGGTTTCACCTACCAGGAGCCGATCGCCAAGGGTCATCGCGGGTGACGCTCGTGGGTCTCACGCGAATCACTAGTGATTCTGCGTGATGTGCCGAAACCGGACAAAAACATCAGCAATAGAGGTGGGCGCTTCAGCGCCCACTATATTTAGTGGTTGTCGAGATACCAAGATTACGTGGGATTCAAGGCCTTCTGCGCGAATCATGAGGGGTTGCTGCATGCTTTTGCCCCTCTGCCAATGGCTCCGAGGTCACGGTCACAATATTGTCGCGTTTATTTCCGTCGGCGGTAGCATTCGACCCGTCAGCGGTCGCGCGAAGGGCGAACAATTTCCGCCAAGCGCTTGAATCTTCTGATCTCCTGGCGTTTCCCCAATTTCCACAGGCAAGCCCACAAGATATTGTGGTTAAAAATCCGTCGCAAACCACCCCTTGACGGAATCGGGTCTTTCAAAGTTAATGACTGACGTTGTGGCGGCGACTGGACCGGACGGATTAACGGGGGCTGGTCCTTAACTCGAAATCGGATTTGGATTCAGGGCGATACACCATGACTGGTGGCGCCGTGAGGGTTTTTGTGCCGATGTCGATGCTGCCAAAAAAAGACATGCGGGGACTGGCGGCAATAAGCTGTTAATACTATATTTAGTGTTTGCAGCCACCATCACCACAAGATACAGGAAAGTCATCTCCGGGTGACACCTCCTGTCAGAGGACAGAGTGAACACTGGCTGCGCGTTGAAATCGCGAGGCCGGACAAAGATTTTTGCGCCCTGTTACGAGGCAGGTGCGCGTCAACGAATGAGGTTATGGGACCATGCGCATCGAACGCCGTTTTACGAAGGCAGGCCAGTCACCCTATGCGGAGATCGAGTTCCGCAAAGCGACCAGCGAGATCAAGAATCCTGACGGCTCGATCGTCTTCCGCCTCGAAAACATCGACGTGCCGGCGCAGTTCTCGCAGGTTGCTGCCGACATCCTGGCGCAGAAGTATTTCCGCAAGGCCGGCGTGCCCGCCAAACTGAAGAAGGTCGAGGAAAACGACGTTCCTTCCTTCCTGTGGCGCTCCGTGCCCGATGATGCGGCCCTGAAGGATCTGCCGAAAGAAAGCCAGACCGGCTCCGAAACCGACGGACGCCAGGTCTTCGACCGTCTCGCCGGCACCTGGACCTATTGGGGTTGGAAGGGCGGCTATTTCTCTTCCGAAGAAGACGCTTCCGCCTTCCGCGACGAGCTTGCCTATATGCTCGCGACCCAGCGCGTCGCGCCGAACTCACCGCAGTGGTTCAACACCGGCATGCACTGGGCCTACGGTATCGACGGCCCCGGCCAGGGCCATTTCTATGTCGACCCCTTCACCGGCAAGATCACCAAGTCCAAGTCGGCCTATGAACATCCGCAGCCGCATGCCTGCTTCATCCAGTCGGTCGAGGACGATCTCGTCAACGAAGGTGGCATCATGGACCTCTGGGTTCGTGAGGCGCGTCTCTTCAAGTACGGTTCCGGCACCGGCTCCAACTTCTCGCTGCTGCGCGGCGAAGGCGAAAAGCTTTCCGGCGGCGGCCGCTCCTCCGGCCTGATGAGCTTCCTGAAGATCGGCGACCGCGCCGCCGGCGCCATCAAATCGGGCGGCACGACACGCCGCGCCGCCAAGATGGTCGTCGTCGACATCGATCATCCGGATATCGAGGAATATATCAACTGGAAGGTGAAAGAAGAGCAGAAGGTCGCCGCACTCGTCACCGGCTCGAAGATCGTCGCCAAGCATCTGAAAGCGATCATGAAGGCCACCGTCAATTGCGAAGGTGACAACGGCGATTGCTTCGATCCGGCCAAGAACCCTGCCCTGAAGCGCGAAATCCGCGCCGCCAAGAAGGACCAGGTTCCGGAAAACTACGTCCAGCGCGTCATCCAGTTCGCTCGCCAGGGCTACAAGGATCTCGAGTTCAAGACCTATGACACCGATTGGGATTCGGAAGCCTATCTGACCGTTTCCGGCCAGAACTCCAACAACTCCGTATCGATCAAGGACGACTTCCTGCGCGCCGTCGAGAACGACGCCGACTGGCACCTGACCGCCCGCAAGGACGGCAAGGTCGTCAAGACGCTGAAGGCGCGCGACCTTTGGGAGTCCATCTCCTACGCCGCCTGGGCATCGGCCGATCCGGGCCTGCACTTCAACACGACGATGAACGACTGGCACACCAGCCCGGCCGCCGGCCCGATCCGCGCATCCAACCCGTGCTCGGAGTACATGTTCCTCGACGACACGGCCTGCAATCTTGCTTCGCTGAACCTGATGACCTTCAAGGATGCCGCCTCCAAGCGCATCAACATCGACGACTACGAGCATGCCGTTCGTCTGTGGACCGTCGTTCTCGAAGTCTCTGTGATGATGGCGCAGTTCCCGTCGCGCCGCATTGCCGAACTCTCCTACGAATACCGCACGCTCGGCCTCGGCTACGCCAATATCGGCGGCCTGCTGATGTCCTCCGGCATTCCTTACGACTCGGACGAAGCCCGCGCCATTGCCGGTTCGCTGACCGCGATCATGACCGGCATCGCCTATGCGACCTCGGCCGAAATGGCTTCCGAACTCGGGACCTTCCCGATGTTCAAGCCAAACCGCGAACATATGCTGCGCGTCATCCGCAACCACCGCCGCGCCGCCTATGGCGAGACCTCGGGCTATGAAGGCCTGTCGGTCAATCCGGTGGCGCTGATCCACTCCGAAAATCCTGATCAGGATCTCGTTGCCCATGCCAAGGCTGCCTGGGACAAGGCGCTGGAGCTCGGCGAAAAGCACGGCTACCGCAACGCCCAGGCAACCGTCATCGCGCCGACCGGCACGATCGGCCTCGTCATGGATTGCGACACCACCGGCATCGAGCCCGACTTTGCGCTGGTGAAGTTCAAGAAGCTCGCCGGCGGCGGCTATTTCAAGATCATCAACCGCGCCGTTCCGGAAGCGCTGCGCGCACTCGGCTACAGCGAAAGCCAGATTGCCGAGATCGAAGCCTATGCCGTTGGCCACGGCAACCTAAACCAGGCGCCGGCCGTCAACCCCTCGACGCTGAAGGCCAAGGGCTTCACGGACGAAAAGGTGGAAGCCGTCAACGCTGCTCTGAAGAGCGCCTTCGATATCAAGTTCGTCTTCAACCAGTGGACGCTCGGCGCCGACTTCCTGAAGGGCACGCTGAAGGTTTCCGACGAGCAGCTGACGGACATCAGCTTCAACCTGCTCGACCATCTCGGTTTCTCCAAGAAGGAGATCGAGGCTGCCAACATCCATGTCTGCGGTGCGATGACGTTGGAAGGCGCGCCGTTCCTTAAGAACGAGCACCTCGCCGTCTTCGATTGCGCCAATCCCTGCGGCAAGATCGGTAAGCGCTACCTCTCGGTCGAAAGCCACATCCGCATGATGGCTGCCGCTCAGCCCTTCATCTCGGGCGCCATTTCCAAGACGATCAACATGGCCAACGAAGCGACCGTCGAGGATTGCAAGAACGCCTATATGCTCTCCTGGAAGCTCGGCCTGAAGGCGAATGCGCTTTATCGCGACGGCTCCAAGCTCAGCCAGCCGCTGAACTCTTCACTGATCGAAGACGACAATGACGAGGATGCGCTGGAGGAACTGCTGCAAGCCCCGGCTGCCGCCCAGGCCGTCACCGTCACCGAAAAGATCATCGAGCGGGTCATCGAAAAGGTTGTCCGCAGCCAGGAAAAGCTCCCCGGTCGCCGCAAGGGTTACACCCAGAAGGCCAAGATCGGCGGACACACCATCTTCCTGCGCACCGGCGAATATGACGACGGCCGTCTCGGCGAAATCTTCCTCGACATGAACAAGGAAGGTTCGGCACTACGCGCCTTCATCAACAACTTCGCCATCTCTGTCTCGCTCGGCCTGCAATACGGCGTGCCGCTCGAAGAGTATGTCGACGCCTTCACTTTCACCAAGTTCGAGCCGGCCGGCATCGTCACCGGCAACGACGCGATCAAGAACGCCACGTCGATCCTCGACTACGTCTTCCGTGAGCTCGCGATCTCCTATCTCGGCCGCCACGATCTCGCTCATGTCGACACCTCGGATTTCTCGAACACGGCGCTCGGACGCGGCGTATCGGAAGGCAAGGCTGATGTCGTTTCCAAGGGCCTGACCCGCGGCTACAAGCCGACGCTAGTGCCGACATCGGGTGAACGCCAAGCAGCAGAGGTCAAGGGTTCGGCTACGGCCGCTCCGGCGCGGGCCGCCTCGGTCGCGACGATCACCGCTTTCGCCGGCAATACCGTGCGCAAGCTTGAGCCGGCTACTGCCGTCACCACCTCGGAAGTCGTCGCCTTCAAGCGTGACTATGAGGAACGCGCCAAAGAACTGGCCGAAGAGATTGTTGAGGAATTGGCAAACGAAACCGCCGAAGCCTCCACCGCCCTCTTCACCGACAAGGCGGCGGATGACGCGGCAACGGCGAAGGCGGAAGCCAAGAAACTGGAATCCGAACGCCGCGCCCGCTCCATCATGCAGGGCTACACCGGCAACATGTGCACCGAATGCCAGAACTTCACGATGGTCCGCAACGGCACCTGCGAGAAGTGCGACACATGCGGTGCAACGAGCGGATGCAGCTGAGGTGCCAGTCACAAGGTGTGTCGTCGATCCAATCAAGGTATTGCGCAAAACCAATCCTAACTGCGCAAAATGACGTGGGTCGCGTCCAATCCAACTTTTCCCTGGCATAGAAATTTTGGAATTTTGGACGCGATAGGCACAAGAAAGAACAGAAACCTAATAAGCGCACGGATTGCTCAAATAATCCCAAGATAAAATCAGCAGAGAAACTGTTGAATGGAGTAAACGAAGAGGCGACTCAATGCGTTTAAAGAAACGTTGAGTCGCCTCATTTCGTTTTAGCTTCGGAAGTATTTAGCCTCATCACAAAAGCGGAGAATTTCCCTCAATGAATGGCGCCAAAATACTGAAAGTAAGGGATTTTTAACGGATTTATATTTACATAATCCCTGATTTTGGCTATGTTACTCTAGGTGATTCGGAGAAACGAAAGAAGGATCGACGCAAAGGAAGTGAAATCGGAGAACCTTTCTCCGCGATGCCGCAACCGAGACTGCAATCTCGGCCACGACACCTTGCGAATAACCTTTGAGCATTCGCATGACCGACAGACCTTAGTCCGCCAGCCGCTTAAGCAAGAGCACTATAGGAGGATTCGGGTCCTACGTCCCGCCAAAGCAGGGAGCTGGTCTCGAATGCTTGGCGATCGCCCGCGGCTGCCTAAATGGCAATGCAGCTGAAGCACTTCACCTGCTAAATCGATCCGACCGATATGCCGTGACCTAACGCACGTTAAGGGCAGCTCCAAGACGTCCGCTTCGGGCCGACTGCGATCTTGGCCGGATCGCACCAATTGCGGTCGTTGCTGTGAATGGTCTACAGTTCTGCGCCTGCGGGATTATCGGACGGACCAGTGAATGACTGAGGCATGCATCAATACCTACAGTCCACGGCAATTGCACGCCAAGGCCTGGGCCGAAGAATACGAACTCATTGACCGCCAGCTTTCTCCTCTTGGCCTACGAGCCATGGAGGAGCTGCGTTTGGGTCCTATGGATACCGTCATCGATGTCGGTTGCGGGACGGGGCAGACGATCTTGCAACTAGCGGATCGGGTCGGTGAAGAAGGGCTGGTCTACGGCGTAGATATTGCAGAACAGCTCCTCTCGGTCGCCGGTCAACGCACAAGCCATCGCAAATGTGTTCGCTTGATTGAGGCCGATGCTCAGGTGGTGGAGCTACCCTCTCGCAGTGTGGATGCGGTTTTCTCCCGCTTTGGCGTGATGTCACTTCGTGATCCAATAGCCGCTTTCTCCAATTTCCATCGCTCGCTGAAGCGGGATGGCAGGATTGCATTCTGCTGTTGGGGGCCTTTTCTGGACAATGAATTGGACAGGTTTCCGTTACTTGCGGCGGGATTTCAATCGCCAGAAGACGAAACCCCTTTCAGCTTTTCAGACCCGGAATATGTCCGCAACGTTCTCATGTCTGCCGGATTTAAAGACATCGCAATGGTACCTTACGACGAAGCAGTGACCAGCGGTGACGTTGACGCAATGACGCGCGTGCTGCTGAGCGTTGGCCCGCTTGGTAAAATTGCTCGCGAGAACCCCGCGATCAAGTCGGCGGCTGAACCCAAGTTGCGCGAAGCGCTCGCAGGCCTTGGCCACGCAGCGAGTGTGGCACTTGTCGCCTCGATATGGATCGTGACAGCGAGGGCCTGATACCCTCTATGACAATCAGTTGGACTATTCGCAGTGACCGCTTCGGGCCGACAGCCCTTTCGGCCGGATCGCGCCAGAGGCAGTCATTCTGATCAATCCAACTGGAGCATGAGAAAATAAACGGCCAAGCCGCAAGACCGGCTAATCAGTCGAAAACTGCTTGAGCGCAGCGTTCCAAACATCGAGCAACTCGCTTTCCGCCAGGAAAGGCGTGTCTGGTTGGACAGCTGTCTGCACAAGCACCAGATGGGTTGTCGGATCAACAATGATGTGTTGCCCCCTCGATCCATCCAACCAAAACATGCGATGGGGTCCAGGGAATACCCAGGTCAGATATCCGTATCCCCACGGATGGGTTGTTTCGTCGAGAGCTAAGAAAGAACCCTGCTCAACAGGTTGCGTCGCATCGAGCAGCCATTGGCGCGGGATGATCTGGCGACCATTCCAAAAACCGTCATCGGCAAGGAGCAGACCGAAACGGGCATAGTCTCTTAGGGTAGCGCTGAAACCAGCGTAAGCGCATTCCTGCCCAGAATTATCAACCATCCACGTTGCGGAAGACTCTGCCCCCATTGGCTGCCATATCCGCGTTTGCAAGTATTCGGACATCGTCATATGGGTCGCGCGGGCAAGAACCAAGCCCAAGACTTCGACGTTTAGGCCGCTGTAATGCCAAAGGGTATCGGGAGGAGCAATTCGTTTGTTGAATTGCGACACAGCTTCCACCGTGCTGATTTTCACTTTGCCAAACAGCAGGTGATTGAGCTTGGCGTTGTCATCTGTTCCGCTGTAGTCTTCTGTAAAGGCGATGCCTGATGCCATATGGAGCAAAGCGCGTAGCGGGGTGCTGCCAATCTCAGTGCCCTTCAACTCAGGCACGTAGGTCTCGGCCGTGTCATCCACCGATTGGATCGCACCTTCGGCAATCGCAATTCCAATAAGCATGGCAGTGATAGTTTTAGCCATCGACTGCGAAAGAAATCGGTCGTGGTCGGTGCGACCATACTGGTAATGCTCATATAGAATAGTCTGGTCATGCGCGATCAGGAGCCCCGTCGCCGGGTTGCGTGCAAGGTAGTCCGGCAAGGTAGCCGTAGAGGTGGCGAAGGTATAGGTGTCACCGAAGGGGTAAGAAACCGTGATCTCGTTCCGAGCCCGCAGCAACGGGGACGGTTTGTCGGCAGCAGCTATCGTATGTACCGGTTCTAGTTGATCCAAGTGACTGTAGTTGCCGACCATATTTTGTTGCTTGTTCAATGGCCAACCAACGGGATAACCGAGCTGCTCACCGTAATCTTCGGCACGAGGCCCGGTCTTGGAGAAGACAGGATCGGCTTTTTGCGGCTCCTGCCCATGCGCTGCGCATATTTGAAAGACGATTGACGATGCGGCCACCAATACGATGCTGCGCCAATTGGACATAGGTATTCTCCGCCCTTTAAACAGGAAACATCTACAGCACTTGGCCCCGCGCTTTTGTGACGGCAATTGCCACCATGAGGATTTGGATTCGGCAAAGCTGTCGGATTTTGCGCCTAGCCTTCGTCGGCTTTGGATCGACAGCGGAAGAGCGCCTCTTCCGCAATGCGCCATAAGCAGTCGTTTACCATCACCAGGCATGAATTTTCTACTGAGCAATTCCTGATTGCAAGGCTCGATACCATTCGGCAACTTGCCACGCGGTCACCACGCGCTGGTTTGCTAGGGTTGTATATGCTGAAAGAAATTAAAGGCCGCGATCTTTTAAGGGCTCTGATCCTAAGTGCCTTAAGCTTAGGACTTCTTAGCCTGTACTTTTATGTCCGTGGCGGGTTCAGCGCTACGATATTTCAGGGGTTATTGGCGATTGTCATAATCACCGCCATCTTCGATACCTGTTGGCTGAATGCCAAACGGACACGACTGCTATCTGCGCCTGAAAATCCGATCTCGCCTGCCGAAAAACGGGAAAGACAGATAAAGTTAGGGCGCAGGGTTTCACTGCTGGCAGGCAAAGTCGTAATCGCGGGCCTGACAATCCAGCTTCTAGTTAAGCTTTGGTTTTTACTCCATCGATAACTGCTACGGGACGACTGCGGACGATGTTGACGGCCGGATCGCGCCAATTGCGATCATCCGGCTTTCATGGTTGCGGTGCATGAGAGCGAGATTGAGTAATAACAACATGGATGGAAAATGAAGCTGCCTCATATACCAGCCGCCGTGATCTTCGACATGGACGGGCTAATTTTCGATACAGAAGCTCTCTACCAACAAGCGTTTCTGGCGGCTTCCAGCGCTGGGGGGCACAATCTGCCGACAACGCTTATTCAAAGCACCATAGGAGTGCCGTGGGTCCAGAGCAGACTATTGCTCTTGGAGCAAATGGGATCAGATTTCCCCGTTGATCAGTATGGCAGAGAGGTGACGGAACGGTTCAAAGTACTGGCTAGCACGCAACTTCGGCTAAAGCCGGGTGTCGTCGAACTCCTCGATATCCTTGATCAGCTCGAATTGCCACGATGCATCGCGACATCGTCGGCCCACTCTACGGTACGGAGCCATCTGTCCGCTCATGGCTTAGCGGGCCGGTTCGATGCGGTCATTGCGCACGGAGATTACGCCGCAAGTAAACCCGCGCCTGACCCGTTCTTGACCGCTGCGAAGCGGCTTGGTGTAAATCCCACCCTATGCCTAGCGTTAGAAGATTCCTTCAACGGGGTTCGTTCTGCCTCAGCCGCCGGGATGATGACCTTCATGGTCCCCGATCTTCTTAGCCCAACACCGGAAATCCATTCCCTATGCACTGGCGTTGTCAGCGACCTCCATGCCGTGCGCAAGCTCATTCTAACCGCCTCGGCTGCTGGCACCATTAGGTGACGACACCGGCCATGACAGCGATGCGCCATGAGCGGTCGTAATAATTTTCTGATAGTGAGATGAGGATGATCCAACGAGGCCTCACTATGCCGCGCTACCTCTGGGCAAGCTTGGCAATATCCGCCCTGATTTGGGCGCTCTGCTGGATGGGCGGAAATGACCCCCGTGTTGCGTTTGCAGATTTCAGGGACTTCGGTAGTGCGGCTTCCGTCGGTCGGTTGGAGATTGGATCGGCTTACGGTCCCTGGAAACGCAGTTCTCTCTCCGTGATATGCACGTCTGGCCACACCTTCAATCGTGTTGAAAACGCGGCTCTTCCCATTCGACAGGGATATGGTTCAGAAAGTAGCTCCCGTTAATCAAGGTGACGCCTCGTTGATCTTCGTCGGAAAGGCAAGAGAGTTTGATCATCACCTACAGGCGTCGCTCAAGGTGGAGCGGTTCGGAGTGATCGACACGATCATCTCCTCGGAGATAGACTTTGATCGGCTAAGAGACATAGTCGGCAAGTCGGGCCCAAAGCCGCCTGAGATGTGAGTGCCCAGTCGCGAGCCTTCGGTGTAAGCATGACTGGAGCCGCCACGGCATCCGATCTGGGTGGCTTTCGGCAAGTATGCCTTCAACACCTTGAGAGCATGTAGTTTGTGAACTGCACCAGGTGGCCGCTTCGGGCCGACAGGCGACCACGGACGGAACGCGCCCGCCACATGCGGTCATTCGGCGTAGAACCAACACTCAATTGGAAACATGCTTCTCCAGCTGCCATCGGCTCAAAAGCGTTCGAAGGCCGTCGACGATGATCGCATGTTGAGAAACAGCGACCTTGTTGAAGATAAGTGTCGCTTCCAGGTTTAAATCCTTGAAATCGACGTCCCCCATGCACCGCGTTGACGAAGGATCGCATTGGATGACTAAATCCTCGATCTCGCTCGACCTGAACCAGTAGATCGTTTTTAGGTCGCCCACAGGAACTGTTGTTCTCCACAGCCCATCATCTTGAATTATTCCGGCCGCACCCGCAGCGAGATGCCGGGACCCGATCAACCAACCCGCCATCGGACGTTTATCATAGAAACCTTCGCCGTAAGGTTTAAGCATAGCCCGGACCACAGACTCGTCCGCTTTCGGATTTGGTCGACGCTCTTCAGCTGGGCTGTCCGTCTTGGCGTTATAGCTGATATCAGCTTCCGGGGCATCAAGGGTTGGAATCCAATACTGCAACCACAGGGCATCTACCGAGTGAGGGCAGTTGAGTGTTCGAACCAATGGGCGGCCTTCCCAGTAACCCCATGGAACAATAAGTTTCCACGGCCCTAGATTTACGTCGATAGGATGGGTCAACTCGATCAGCGCACTGCGTCGCCGGTTCAATTCGAAATTTTCTTGCGATGTATCGAGCTTCGCGTCGTCGCAAGGTAGATTATAAATATCTTCTCGCGTCTCCTGTTTGCCAAGTGCAGACCGATCGTGAATTGAAAGCACGCCCCACATGTTAAGCCCTGCGACCAGGAAGGCAGTTCCGGAACCAACGCCGATGACGGCCAATCCGCTGACCAGCAAGAGCCGTTTGAAGAACTGGAGAAGCCGCCTGAGCATTGCCGATTATTGTGCTTTCGCTCGTCCACTTCAAGGCGCATGACGGCTCTAATCGCGCTGTGGTTGTTGAAATCCTAATTGACTTAAGTGAGATTTTATCAGGGCCATGTCGGCATCGGGCCCACAGCGGACGAGCGCCTCTTCCGCAATATCCGCCACAAGCGGTCACTCATTGCTGCCGACCCCGCTCTCATGCCGACTTTGCGTATTCAGTCTCTTCCGACGTCTCTGAAGATACCTGACCAAGATTGCGACACTAAGCGATACCAACAGTATGGCCACAAATGCCATGGAAAATACGGCGGCATAGAAAACGAACGGATTGCTCCCTGATGTGTAAATCACATCAGTTGGATCGTATTTCCCCCGCCTGATCTCAAATTGCCCGGAGACAACGATTGAGAATACCGCGAAACACCAGATGATAGCCAGAAGCATCAATCCCACTGTGCCTGCCAGAAACTGAAAAGTCTCGTTACGCGACGGCTCGTATTGCCCCAGTGTCTTTGTGGCAGGGGCGTATATTTGTCTGTTTTCCGAATCAATTCGAAGGATGTGCGGCGTCTGCTTGGCTCGCGCTCTCCATTCAACGATAGAAAACGACAAAGGCCCGAATAAGAAACCCATCAATGCTCCGAACCCGCCACCAAGCCCACGGGTTTTAGAGAAGAATGCACAGACACCGGCAAAGAGCAGCATCACCAGAAGCGGCAGAATTGCTGTATGAAGCAAATGCATCGGATCAAATCTCGTCTTTGAGGCCGCCAAATACAGTGCCCACACATACTATGCGCAACTTAAGACTGAGTAAAAATCAGTATCGGCAATTCAAGGTACTGCACAGGCGACGCCTTTGTGCCACTAGTGGTCATCAGAACTTGAACTGTTCAACCGCAGACACGCATTACTGACAGATTGTCGAGGATCACATGCCCTCTAATTTCGTCGCCAACGGTGCAGAAGCATATGAGGCCAGCATGGGCCGTTGGAGCCAGCGCCCGCGTCCGTCGCGGCAGAGATAGAGCGCACGCCGATTCCGCGTTCACTGAAAATGCTTTAGAGGCCAGCTCTATTTGTGGTACTCTACAACCAAAATTCGCAACTGCGGAGGCCTTGCATCAGGCCCCAACGCTTGATTCAGACCGGATCGGACTGAAGGCATACGGCGTGGCCGTCGAGTCATCCAGCTTCGTGTGTGTCTGCTCTTCGGAGTTCGTGAATGGAGTCGCTCATGAGCGGTCGCCTATTATTTGTAACCTTGCTCGCACTCGCGGCAGCGGCTTGTCCGACGCAAGGGGAGACCAGGTCCGGTTCTGCGTCTAGCGGCGATGTAGCCGTTCCGACAATTTCTGCGACGACACCACGGAATATAGCCACGGCAGCGCGGTCTCAACAAAAGGTAGGGCGATTTTTCATTGAGTTCCGTTCCCGCTATGCCCTCAGCTACGGCCACACCTACGTAATTTTTGGGCGTATGGGCAAGACGGGCAACATAATTGATCGCGAAGTAGCCGGTCTGCACCCGGCGTCGAATAGTGCCTTACCCTACATCCTGGGCCATTATATACCGGTGCCAGCCGAGACCGGGGAGAGCGACGGAGATCTCGATGACAGGTACAGATCGGCTAGCTGGCGCGTTACGCTGAACGAACAGGAATACAAGAAAGTTGTTGCGTACATACGCAAGCTGCAGGCCAGTTCCCGTTTCTGGCAGGCGACAGTTAGTAACTGCAATGCCTTCGTGGGGAAAATCGCACGTTCCATGGGGTATAAGACGCCCGGCATCTGGCTCCGCCCGCAGCTGTACGTTGTCAAGCTACGAGAGATGAACGGGGGGCCGAATGCGGTCGGCTACACCGGGCCTCCAGGTTAGATTTTAAAAAAGACCACTGTGTCTATGCGTTTTTCAGCCGATGACTGTTACTCCTCTACGATCCGATCGCAATTTCCAGAGCTACGGTGTTGTAGAAGCTCCAGTTATCCAAAGCACCGGCCCATCGGATCACATCGTCACGTGTCAGGCATTCTGGCTGTTTATTGATCGCGAACTGCAGGAAGTTAGACATCGCTATAGCCACTTATCGGGTCTTTCCGATAAACGTATGGATGCCACGTGCTCCAGGGTCAACGGCAGCAAAAGGCCGCCAACAGCGGTCATCGCTAATTCCTGAAATCGCCGTACGGTTTGCGGCAACTCACAGCTAAAGCGAGCTACTCGGGAAATGATAAAGGACTGGGAGCAGATAGCCGACTACTTCAATGCTATGCGCGAGCGATCGAGCAATGAAGCTATGAGAGCAGCGTTGACTGGGGTCAAAGAAGCCATCGATTTTATAAATCAAGGCCCACTTAGACAGACGCTGTTCGGTTGGACTTCGGTTGGTGACTTATGCGTCCAGCAGGCGGATATCCAGCCCTATAGCGGCCCCTACCTTCGCCTGTCTCCGCTGGCATCGGGCTTGATCGAATTTCGCTATGTGGACACGGCCATCGAACGCCGACAGTGGCACCGCACGGAAGTTCCAAACCTCGCAATCCAGCGGCTGGAAACATTCTTCGACCAGCTCTGTTGGCGTCCTCGGCCTACGCAACCAGGTGCCGGTGATGTTAACCGGCGAAACTCAAATTAAAAGCATGTACGCGGGACCGCAATGGGCCGATTGTCGTCATGACGCTGATACGCCAAACGGGACTTTGCGCCCGGTTCAAAAGAGCATACTGGAGGGAGAGATGCAGATTTGGTTTGAACGGGATA
Source organism: Rhizobium sp. BK313 (assembly GCF_014193655.1). Classification (GTDB taxonomy): domain Bacteria; phylum Pseudomonadota; class Alphaproteobacteria; order Rhizobiales; family Rhizobiaceae; genus Rhizobium. The sequence continues at coordinate 1,756,110 of NZ_JACHZQ010000001.1, forward strand.
GTGTATGTGCTGGTGACGATGTGCTCGCGCCAAACAGTAAGGTTGTAGCCTTTCGAGCAACGCCTCGCATAAGTGAAATCTTGCACGAAGCCGGGCCGATCATCGACTATTTGCCTTGCGTGCACGCATCGCGGGCTCACTGGCTTGTATTCATTGACAAGGAATGTGTCGCCAGGGTCAGTTTCACCTGTGAACCGTGTCGTTCGCTTGCCGTCACGATGCTGGTCTCTGATCGACACGTCGAAGCAGAACGGGTCTATTTTAGCGCCGCCGGACAAGAGCGCATTAGGTAGGGCTATGGTGGGAATGTCCGCAAAGGGCCCAACAAGCGGACGTCGTCGCTGATATGTCACTGTGCTGAGCTAAGTTTTTTTTCATGAAGCCTCCAATAGTTCTTGAGCCGCATGATCCTGGTTGGGCCGCCTTATTCGATGCGGAGCGTCTTGCTATGGAAAGTGTGGACGAAGGTTGGTTCAAGGCTATCCATCATGTAGGCAGCACTTCCATCCCCGGGATCGCCGCAAAGCCGATCATCGACATATTGGTCTCCTTAAACCGCAACGAAGATGGCCCGGCTTGCGCGGATGCAATGAGGAAACTGGGGTATGAGTATCGCGGTAATGGCGGCATTTCCGGCCGCCATTACTACCGAAAGGGAAACCCGCACACCCACCACATTCATATGTGGGTTGAGAGCAATCCAGAATTTGGGCAACATCTTAGATTTCGCGATTTCCTGCGGTCGCACCCGGCTGAAGCGCAAGCTTACGAAACGCTTAAAAAGGAACTCGCAGAGCGGTTTGTGTCGGACACTCTCTCGTACTCTCTCGCAAAAGACGAATTCTGCCAGCGCATTGATCGGCTGGCGCGTGGGGAAGAATGAGCAGAATTGACCAGCTCGATGACCGCATTGGGCCGACAGCGGAAGAGCGCCTCTTCCGGAATGAGCCAGAAGCGGCTATCACGAACGTCCCCCCTCTTCTGGCAACGATGTTCCTTGGCCGCATCGCGCCAACAGCGGTCATAGCGCGAGTCGATAGCCCGCGCTTTGCAGGATCGAGATCACGACCAAACACACGCCGATTTCTACTCCCAACGCGATCATCAAGGCTACTCGATAGGCCAACTGCCGCCCTATGCTGTCCGAGGTGGACGTTGGATAAAATCTCTGGGCTATAAATGTTGCTCCGCTCCTCAGAGCGAGAAATACAAAAATCCCGTAAAAGAAATAGACCTTCTTCATCCAGCCCCCAACGGAAATGTGGTCCGCCAACACCAGTTATTGCGGCTAAGCTGACTATCCTTATAATCGCCCCGTTATAACGTGGGCCGTTCATATGAAGCTCGTGCGGGTATCAAGCCAATCTGAATGGGAAGCCTACCATCAAATTCGGCGGCAGGTATTATTTGATCTCCGTGGATTGACTGGGTATGACGACCAGCATCCTGATGACCATAGACCAGAGAATATTCCTTTGATCTTGGTCGACAAGGCTGAGCCGGTTGGCGCGGTTCGTCTCGATGTTGCCGAGAACGAGCATGGTATAGTCCGCATGGTCGCAATTGTCCCGGAGAGACAGCGGCAAGGCCTTGGTAGAACGATGATGAACGCTGTCGAGAGATTAGCCCGGACGCAAAATGTAAGTGTGCTCGAAGTCCACGCTGCATCCGATGCAGTGGCATTCTACGAGCGGATTGGTTGGGAAATGGTCGACGCGGACCGGGCAAGCCCTCTGATGGCGAAGACCTTGTAATGACCGCACAAGGCCGGAAGCAGACGAGAACATCGACAGCTCTATGCCAGACGCTGGCAAAATAAAGATTGACCCTTTGCACTGACGAATGCATTCATGCGCGTTATGAGCAACACACACGCAGCATCGATGAATGAAGGCCGCAACCAGCGGGCCGTCGTCGCATGCGTGTTCGGAGGACGAGGTCTTCGCGTCCGGTCGTGATGCCGCGCGTATTCGCGCGACCGACTGGACGTAAAGCATCCACCCCATCCTTTTAATGGCCATCATGGAGATTCGGCCATGCTCAGCATTCTGAATGTAAATTCGCTCGTGCACTGGGAGGAACGTGAAATCCTCCGACGTGAAGAGTTTATCCGCTTTTTTTCGGAGGAAGTCCGCGCCTTCCTCCGGTCCATTAATCCGGCCTGGGACATGCGGCGCGTGGAAGCTCCCACGCTCCTCCCCCGACACCTTATCTCCGATGCTTACGAGAATGCCGATGTCTGGATGCAAGAGAAGTCGACGGGCGCAGAAACGGAACTTGTCCTTCGTCCAGAGACCACCCCTTCTACCTACGCCTACATGGCACATCTCCTCGACACTCATTCCGGCGCTAAGTTGCCGCTCTGCGTCTGGCAGGCTGGACGCTCTTACCGTCGTGAGCAGGTGCAGACGACGGCGCACATGCGCCTGAAGGAGTTCTGGCAGATCGAATTCCAAGCGGCCTTCACCACTGACACTGGCATGGACTACCACTCCGCCTGCCTTGAGCCCGTCCGCAAGATGATCGCTTCTGTCATAAACCTCCCCACCCGCGTCATCGAGTCCGACCGCCTCCCAAGCTACTCGCAGGTCACGACGGACATCGAGGTCGATAATGGGTTCAAGTGGATGGAGGTCTGCTCTATCTCGCGACGGACGGACTTCCCACGCAAGTTCGTCTCCCGAGCGAAGGGGGGCGCGACCCGCGAACACGACGTCCTGGTCCTAGAGATAGCCATCGGCCTAGACCGTTGCCTTCACAATTGGGCAATAGCCGCAGACCGGGCCTAATCGAGATCAACAGGTGCCGTTGTCGTCTCGGTCCGAGCCGAGGCGACACATCGAAAAATATCCATAAGATAAGGCTTTTCGGCATGGGCTACGCGATTTGATACCTTGATAGTTTGACAATGGCCGGGAAAAGAAGACGGCAAGGCTTTCACTGCAGCCAAACAGGCGTTGATCGACGCGCACGACGGGCGGCTGACACCTGCCGAGGCGCGAGCTGCCTTTCTGCCGCCGCTGAGGAAGCGCGGATATTCTTCTTCAAGCAGTAGGTCCGGGCCAATAATACCGGAAGCGCTAAATCGAAGCCCGCCGCTGCGGTTGTGACGCAAGCGACGGGCTAAGGTATCGCTATTAGGTGAGTGCGATACCCGGTGACACCCCCATGCCACCCACTTTCAAAGCCGCTACTCTGAACCTATTGAACTGGAAATTTCTCCGCCACCCAATCGGACCTTCGTTCTAGCCCGGACCACGCCTTGATGAGGCAAGCGGCTGCCACAACATGGCGCTGCATCCTGCAAAATTTGTTGCGATAATATTCGATCGGCTCGGCCATCCTCTGGCGGCCGGGATCTCGTGTTGCGTCCTGAGCGAGGGGGCTCCTGCCTCCGTCCACCCGTGCCGCACGCCCTATGGTATGCTGCTGACGCAGCAGGTGGACGCGAAGCGATGACAGTATAATGCGACAGGAGCCCTCCGATCGCGGCAGATCACTGGCGATATATTTGCCGCGATCAGACGTGAACAGAAGTGAACAGAAGCGGTGCAATGTGGCGGGCGGATGCCCGAATTGATGCACAGATACATGGGGTGGCTACACACAGTCACTTTAAAGGAAAACTACCATGTCCATGCTTCGTAAAATCGCTGCAACGAGTCTGATTACTCTGTCGCTTGCAGTCACTTCTATCGCAACGGTAACACCCGCATTGGCCCAAGGCGGCCACGGTGGCGGTCACGGTGGAGGCCATGAGGGAGGCGGGCATCGGGGAGGAGCTGCCATGAGCAGCCAGATGAGCGGAGAGGCAAGCCGCGGCGGCGGGTTTGCTGGCCGAGACCACTTTTCCAGCCGGTTCCGCGACGATGGACCTTTCTCCTCTGGCGACTATGAAAACTATCTCTACAATCAATGCCAATGGCAATGGAGCCACGACCACAACCGCCTCGGCAATCCAGTCAGGACGGATGTATGCTCCTGATCGATGAGACGCAAAGGCCTTCATGGAATGATCTATGAGTAGCGCGAGCCCAAAAACAGCGCTGCGGGCGAATATTCTTGAAAGCTATTGTATTCTCTGGGAGGATCGCCGTCCGCAGCGTGCTTGATGCACGGCTGCGGATCGCGGGGATCGCTTCGCCTCTCCGTTTGGTGAAGCTCCGGCCTACATCGCCAACCAACGAGGCGAGCCGTCTGCAAGGAACCATCAGCGTAGGGGCGTTTTCCATTTCCCGCGCGAAGTGGCTTACAAGATTTTCGCTCTCTTGATGTTGCGAGCAGCGACAAGCAACTGGCGACCCTCAGACGACTGACACGGATCGAAGGAAGTGCCGATCTCAGCTTCATCACGGAAAAGCCTCAGACCGGTGTCGAACGCCGCCAGTATTGGCCGCGCCAGAGGTCGCGCCGCCTCAGCTATCTGCAGACAAAGCTCATCGTCTTCACGATCATTCTCGCAGCAATCCTTGTGGGCCATGCATTTCAGGGTGGCATGAGCTTCCTTCGGCTTTCGTCCAGCTCGGTATCCGCCGCACTGCCGCCGGTTTGTCAATTCAGCACGCAAAGCTTCTCGATCACCGACGGCGACACAATCCGCATGCCCCAGAGCAACTTTGTCAACAGGACCTAGTGCAGGCAATCTGTGACAAGGCGGGAGCGCTTTTCATTCCTATGTTACAGATTGATCTGAATCGTGCTCGCCAACCACCATGGCGGCTTCCCGTTGCATTTGGAGTCGCGCGAATTCGAGCCTATGATCGGCTGGCTGGCTCCCGCGCCGCTGCCCTCGTCATCAGGAGTCGGCTAATTCGGATGCGTCACTCATTGGTTTCGCCTGGATCGATACTCCGCCGTCAAAGCAGTCGATCAACAAATCTCCACTTGGGACGCTCAGCGGGAGGGGGCGCAGACGTCGGCTTTTTTGGATTCGATCCCGCAAGCTGCCGGTCAGCTTCCGGCCCCATAGCGGACATTGACTGTCCAGCCATTAAAGGACAGCTTCGCGCCAATCTCGGCCATTCAGCTTGGCTGGGTCAATTGCCGAGAGCAGACGTTGATGCCGGCCAAGCTATAGGCGCAGCAACAAGCTACTACATATTCCAATGGTCAACTGCTGATCCCTCTCGAGCATTGGCTCTCCCGGTAGTTTCAGCCTTAATCTCTGCGGCGACCGGGATCGTTGGGGGCGTAGCGCTCTCCTGCGATCCGATCCGGCGCGAAAATCGCACTGAGATAGGCAATCTCGTCGCGACTAAGGGCGACGTTCGTCGCGGCAAGGTTCTCGCGCACATATTCGACATGCTTGGTGCCGGGGATCGGCACGATGTCGAAGGGCTGGGCCAGGAGCCAGGCGAGCGCGAGCTGGCCAGGACGACAGTGCTTGCTCTCGGCCAATGCCGCGAGCGCCTCTACGGGGGCAAGGTTGGTGGCGAGGTTTTCGGCCGAAAAGCGCGGATCGGTGATCCGGAAATCTCCTTTGGCGAAGCGCGTCTTAACACTGACCGCGCCGGTCAACATGGATCGCCCGAGTGGGCTGAATGGCACGAAGGTGATGCCCAGTTCACGACAGGCGGGCAGGATTTCCGCCTCGACGCCACGCTCCCACAGCGAATATTCGGACTGTAGCGCCGTTATGGGGTGAACCCCATGGGCCTGGCGTAGCTGGGCCGCGGTTACTTCGCTGAGACCGATGGAGCGCACCTTGCCCTGATCGACAAGCCGGGCCATGGCCCCGACCGTATCCTCCACCGGCACGTTCGGATCTAGGCGATGGGCATAATAGAGGTCGATGACCTCGACGCCGAGACGGCGCAGGCTCGCCTCGCAGGCGGAGACGACGTAATCGGGATGCCCGTCGATGCGCACGCTCTTGCCGTCATCGGTGAGCCTGACGGCGAATTTGGTGGCCAGCACCACCTCGTCGCGGCGCCCTGCGATGGCTCCGCCAATCAATTGCTCATTGTGTCCGAAGCCGCGGTTCTCGGCGCCCACTAGCATATTGGCGGCGCCATAGATATCTGAGGTGTCGATGAAGTCGACGCCCAAATCTAGGGCCTCGCGGATGGTTCCGGCCGACTGCGCGTCATCGGCCTCACCATAAAATTGCGACATGCCCATGCAGCCCAGCCCGACCGGACGGACGACCAGATCGGAATGGCCCAGCAGGACGCGCGCCGATCCGGCAATATCATCGGAAGTAAAAGTCATTTCGGTTGCTTCCTCGCAGATGCAGCACATAGCCAGGGCAACCCCGGCCGTTGGAACTTCCCATCTCATCTAGGAGGAATTGATCGTTGTAACAATTGCGATAAAACAGATCTCAGAGTAACGGAAAATGAGATAATGCGACCAGCCAAGCTCCTCGAACTCGAAGCCATACTGGCGATCTCCCGTCGCGGCAATTTTCGCGCCGCGGCTCGGGACCTGGGCATTTCTCCCACCGCCATCGGCAATGCTGTGGCCGGGCTTGAGGATGAATTGGGGGTCAGACTTTTCGACAGGACCACCCGGCGGGTAGACCTCACGGCGGCCGGCCACGACCTCGTGCGCGCCATCGCTCCGGCCCTGTCCGATATCCACGCCGCTACCGAGGCCGCCCGTAGCCAGCGCGGCAGTCCGAAAGGCACATTGCGGATCAACTGCTCGATCGCCGGCGGGCATCAGATTCTCGTTCCCTTCATCGTCGAATTCATCCGCCGCTATCCCGACGTGAAGGTCGATATCGTGACCGAGGGGCGCTTGGTGGATATCGTGCAGGCGGGCTTCGATGCCGGAGTGCGTATAGCGAGCGCTGTTCCGCCCAACATGACCATCGTTCCTCTGGGCCAGAGGCTGCGTTATCGGGTGGTTGGATCGCCGGACTATTTCAAAACCCGTCCGCGCCCGGTTCATCCCAATGAGCTGGGTGGGCATGATTGCATCCGCATCCGTTGGCCGAGCGGGGCACCCTATGAATGGGAGTTCGAGAAGGATGGGGAAGTCATACAGGTCGATGCGCCCTGGTCGCTCAGTCTCGACAATCATGGCTTGATCGCCCGCGCGGCCTTGGCGGGCGTGGGCCTTGCCTATGTCGCCGAAGCCGAAATTGCCGACTATGTCGCCTCCGGGCGGCTTGTTCCGGTTCTGAGCGACTGGATGCCGCCCAGTCCGGGCTTCTGCCTCTACTTTCCCGAGCGCCGCCCGACTGTCGGATTTGCTGGCGCGCTGGCGCAGGTGATAGCGGAACTGGGCGGCGGAGGCGATTGATGCCGGTCAGACCTGGCTCAGCCCGCCATCGACACACAGGTCGATGCCGGTGATGAAACTGGAATCCTCGGACGCCAGAAACAGCGCGGCCGTGGCGATTTCGCGCGGTCGACCGAAGCGCCCGAGCGGTACCATGGCCGTCATCGCATCTTTCCAACCCTGTGGCGCGGGCTGGGTGAACGGGGTATCGATCGGGCCGGGACTGATGACATTGACGCGGATGGCGCGATCCTTAAGCTCCATCGTCCAGCCGCGGGCGAAGGCCCGGACGGCAGCCTTGCTCGCGCTATAGACGCTGGCGCCCGGCATGCCCTTCAAATGCGCGATGGAACTGTTGAGGATGATCGATCCACCGTCGCGAAACAGTGGCAGGGCCTTTTGCACCGTGAACAGCACGGCCTTCACGTTGACGTCGAAGGTGTGATCGACCAGTTCGGACGATACGCTTGCCACGGGCTCGCCCATATGCCCGGCGCCGGCACTGGCAAACAGCACGTCGATATGGCCCTTCTCGGCCTTGACGGTGGCAAACAGGCGATCGAGATCGGCAGGGTTGGATACATCACCTTGAATGCCGGCGACGTTTTCTCCAATATAGGCGACGGCTGCATCGACCACGTCCTGGCGCCGGCCGGTCACGAAGACATAGGCTCCTTCCTCGACGAAGACTTTCGCTGTTTCCAATGCCATGCCGGAGGTTCCCCCGGTAATGACGGCGACTTTTCCACTCAACCTGGACAATTTGGCCTCTTTCGTTGGTTGCATGCCCGGCAATGGCCGGGAACGCCCATTACTTACGGGCCGGACGGCGATTTCCAATTCAGGTCGAACGAATAGCTTGAATTCCAGTCTGGAATATCGATCTTCTTTTTTATTCCGTTTTATGCTCTTTGGGACCCGATATCGGCGAGTGGAGACGGGAAATTGGATCAGCTCAAAAGGATGCGGCTGTTCGTGCGCACCGTGGAAACCGAAAGCTTTTCACGCGCCGGCAAGGCAGAGAGTGTGGCGCAGTCAACCGTCAGCAAAGAAGTCGCGGCATTGGAAGCCCACTTGGGCACATTACTGATCCGGCGCAGTCCGCGCGGACTGAGCGTGACCGACAAGGGCCGGGAATTCTACGACTTCGCCATCGGCATGCTCAGCGATCTGGAAACGGCGGAGGCGCGCATACGCTCGGGGGAGATGTCTGCCAGGGGTCGGCTGCGGGTGACCTGCTCGCCGGTGTTTTCCAATCGGCTGATAGCGCCGCGCCTGCCGGCTCTGTTCGCCAGTTATCCGGACCTGACGATCGATCTGGAAGTTTCGGAGCGCTATGTGAGCCTGATCGAGGACGGTGTCGACGTTGCCATTCGCATCGGCGAGCTACCCGATTCCGGCCTGCTCGCGCGCCAGATTGGCTGTGTGGAGGCCACAGTGGTCGCTTCCCCTGCCTACCTCGCAGAGCATGGCACCCCGGCTAACCTCGATGACCTGGCCAACCATAGCTGCCTGCCGTTCACCTTCCAGGGCAATTCCAAGACCTGGAAATTCCAAGGCCCCGAGGGTCCGGTGGTCGTACCACCTTTCGGCCCGCTCCGCACCAACGACCCCGAAAGCGTCCATGCGGCAGTGCTGGCAGGGATGGGTCTAGCCCAGGGGCCGAGCTGGATGTTTGCCGACGATATCGAGGCTGGCAGGCTGGTGTCGGTCCTGGAGGACTATAGGCCGCGGCTCTATCCAATACAGGCCGTCAGTTCCACGACCCGCCGTATGACGGGGGCGATCAAGGTCTTCGTTGATTTCGTCGCCGGCCTGCTCAAAGACGAGCCACACCTGCGCCTGCGATAATCTACGCAAGTCGCGCATGGAGGTGAACGCTTCAGAGATGGCAGCCCTGATTGACTCGCCTTCGCGAAGTGTGTCAGCGGAATGAGGCATCTGTACTTGGGATCGACCGCCGTACCGGACCACAGCGCGTTTGTGAGATCAGCAACCAGGCCTATCCGGCCGGGCGGCTCCCCTTCTACACGCATCTCCTTGGTGTGCCGCGGGAAGCCCCATGGGATCGACTTGAGCATCCTCAGACCGTCCTTCTCGATGACGACTAGTCCGTACGCACCTTCGACAGTCTCCGTCGGCACCTCGACGGACGCCGGAACGTCGACCTCGAAATGGGCCGTGATCGCATCCATCGTTCGTGCGAATCCGAAATCCACCGACGCAGAAGCATAATGAAGCGCATGCGTTCAAGATGGGGAACACCAGCAGGGAGTAACTAGAGCTCGTCGTCGTCTTCGAGAGTTCCCGGAAGAGCCGCCCAATCCTTAATCGACCCTTTCGATCCTCGTTCGTAGCGAAGGATGAAATGTCCGTCCTTGTCCTCGACGATTTGCGGCTTGTCCTTCGCGGCGTCGAAGAATGCCCTGGGGTCTTCCTCCACCTGCTGCCGGGTCCACAAGTTATTCATGGGTTCCGATATTCCTTGTCGCCGTCGTCTTGGCGATTAAACTTTTGACGCCGGGAATAAGCTACTGTTTCTTTTGAACGGGGGCAAATCCATCTTTCGAGCATAGGATGCCAATCCAGAGCAATGTCATCAATGACGGGGCGCGACCGCTGCTGCTCCTGGACACTTCGATCTTGAGCGCGCGGGCAAAAATACGCCCTCCTGCAGGGCTCCGATCGTGGTTAGAAGACGTCGCAGAGATCGCCCACCTCTGTGTCTGCTTCCCGGTGTTGATTGAGATAAAGCGGGGCTTGTATATGTCGAGAGACCCGGCGACGGCGGCGCGAGTCCGAAAAGTGATCGAGGACATAGAGCAGTCGGACTTCTTATACCTTGCCCTTGGCCGAGACACTGAGGACATCTTCGCAGCCATGATGGCGACGCCGGCCCTGAAGCGGTTCTGGCACCCGGACCCAAAGGCGAAACATCAGCGCGTCAGCCACGACCTTACAATAGCTGCCATAGCGATAACCTACGACACTCCTATCCTCACCACAGACAGCGATTTCGAGGACATTCATCGGCACTTCAGCCTCCCAGGCGTCTACAATCCGCTAACCGAAGAGTGGCTGGTCGAAGCTAGGATGCCGATCGAGCTTCCAGGCTTGCGGCCGGATGCTCCCGCCATCTGACAAGTGGGCATGGTCGCAGGCACCAGTCGAGATTTCGAAATTCTTTACCCTCTCTCTAGGCACGTCAGTTGAGCTACCCCTTCGAATGGTACGTCGAAGACAGGCTGGCAGGGCGGAATCCGAAGTCTCGATGGATCGACGAGTTCCCCCTATACGTCGTAGCACGCCTCTGCGAGACGATCGGCGCCACCGAGATGATAGGAAAAGATTTCCTCTCGGAAGCCCTCACCGAGCCGGATTGGGCGGAGGCGGCCCAGATCGGATTCGAGGTGATGAGCGAAGGCAACGCGGCTTTCGAAGATCACCTTCGTTCCTGGCACGAGTCGTTCTGGACGACGAAGCACCACGTCGGCGGGCGGTCGCTGTACGGCCGGCTGTACGACCGGCTGGCGCACGAGATCGTCGACCCTGACTACGATCCCATTCGCAAGATCATGTACGACGTCACGCTGGACTCCCTCCCTATGGGACCCGGCGATTTTTTGTTCGGGCCGATCGAGGAGCGGCGCCTGCATTCGGTTCGTTCCGCGGCGATCGAATACGGCATCCTCCCGAAAACGATGCGGAAGCTCGTGCAAAGCGCCGGTATCGTCCTTCCCGGCAGCGCCTTACCCGGCAGCATCTTGTCTTACGAACGGCAGCTTGTACGGAGCGATGCGGTTTCGCGCTTGATGAAGAAGGTCGGGACAGCCCTCGACTGGGAGGAGGCCAAGGCCCGCCTCGGCGTGACGAGGACGATGTGGGACACGCTGGCGGACGGGTATGTCCGGCTGCTCCCGGAGCTTCGCCGGAACGTGAAGATGCATGCGTTGTACGGTACCGAGGAGATCGACGCCTTCATCGAGACAGCCTTTTCGAAAGCGACGCTTTCCTCCGAAGCTGCCGAGGACCTTCTGCCTATCGAGAAGATCGTCAGGAAGACGAACTGCAAGTTCAAGGAGGTCCTCGACCTTCTGCTCGACGGCCGCCTCGCCCGCGCCGCGGTCGGCCTTCGAGGCGTCGGACTGGGACGTCTCCGTTTCGACCTTGAAGAAATCGCGGAGCTGATCAGGCTCCCCGATCATGGCGGGCTGAGCCTGCGTGAAGTCTCCAAGAGGCTGACCACCAATGAGCGCGTCGTCCGGAGGCTGGCGGACTACGGGTATCTCGAAACTGAGACGGCCATCAATCCCGTCAAGAGGTGCAACCAGCAAATCGTCCTCGAAGATGTCCTCGACCGGTTTATGGCGGAGTTCGTCGCGCTGTACGTCTTCGCCCGAGAACGGCGGTGGAACATCGGAGTTACGAAACGGAAGCTCGCCTATATGGGGATCGAGCCGGCGTTCCCCTCGGAGGAGATCGGCGCGACGTTCTACAGACGGCGAGACCTTCCGCCAGAATGACAGACCTACGCCCCGCCCTCGTGCCGGGTTTTCTTTTGTTAGCCGGGAGTTGTTCTGCATTGAACGGGAGGGGTTTCGTTTGGATGGGTCAGGGATTCTGCTTTGTTTTCAATGCCCGGTTTTTGCTGTCGGAGCGTTTCTTTGGTGGACGCGACAGCTCTAGGCAGCCAGCCATTCTGTCCCAAACCGCTTGATTTGACCCACTAACCAATTTGGCCGCATCCCTGATGCGGCCAAATCGCGTTTATTGGGAAGACATGTTTCATACCCCAAAAAGCCAAACGATCCCGCACGGAAAAACGTAGCCGTCAAATCGCGAACAAAATGGCATCAGACGGCGCAACAACGATCAGGCAATTGCCTCAAACGCAGCGGCGCCGTTAGCTGTCCGCAACCGGCAGACAGCGGAAGAGACTCCATCTTCGGCTTCGCGCCAAATGCCAAGGCTAAACTCGTCAACAGACCGGCCTAGCCGAGAGCGCTCTGCTCCTGGCAAATCCGATCGACCAAATGATCAAGATCGCCCTTTGGTGGACGGCTCTTGGCCAGGCGCTGCTTGAGGTGCATGACCGGCTCCGCCAGAATTTCCTCAAGGCTTTCGGCGCAGGTGAAGTTGCCCGCCACGCTTTTGACCTTTGAATTGTCAAAGATCGCCGTCCAGGCCTTGTCGCCCAGGAGGGGGCCAACCCAATCCGGATTGTACCGGACAAGGGTCTCGGTCGGGACGTGTACGATCTTGGCCTCGACGCCCAACAATCTGGCGATCGCCTTTTGAATATCATCCCAGATATGCGCGCGATCGGAGGTGATGTGGAAAATCTCGTCCAACGCCGCCGGCTTGCCGAAAAGTCCGACAAAAGGCACCGCCAAATCAACCGAGCGGGTGAGCGTCCAGGGCGTGTGGCCATCGCCCGCCACGATAGTGGGCTCGCCATCCAGCATGCGTCTCGCCATGACGTCGCTGTCGCCCATCATGATGGGTAGGCCCGTGCGAACGGTGTGACTGGGGCGGACGATGGTCCAGGCCAGATTTTCGGCATTCTTAAGCAGCGCCTCGCAGGCAATCTTATTCTGGCTATAGCGCCAGTAGGGGTTGATCGCCGGTGTCTGCTCGGTAATCACATAATGGCGCGCCGGCTTTTCATAGACCGAAGCCGAGGAGATGAAGATGTACTGGCCGCAGTGCCCCGCGAACACATCGATGTCCCGCGCGACTTGATCGGGTGTAAAGGCAATGAACTGGCACACGACGTCATAGTTAGCCTTGGCCAGGTCCGCATAGGTCGGCGCTGCGAGATCGCCAACGATGGAGGTAACCCCGGCAGGCAACAGGTCACCTCTCAAACCGCGGTTATAGACGCTGACATGGTGGCCTTGAGCAACGGCACGCTCGACGCATGGATATGAAATCTGGCCGGTGCCGCCAACGAAAAGGATTTTCATAGGCATATGAAGGACCTCAGTGTCAGACGTGGTGGGATTTGTGGTCAGTCTTCATAGCGCGAAAGAACTTGGTCGTCTTCTGCAAAATCTCGCCCACCCATGATTGCGCCGCAAGTGCCGGAGCGTCGCTTCGCGCCAACAGCTGACACGTCCGAACTAGGGGGAGCCGCGCCAATAGCGCCCGCGTCCGGATGGCATCCCATGAAATATACTCGGTGGTCGACGCAGGGCGGTCGCCCGAAGCGATCGAACTGCTTCGGCCCATCGTCGAGCGTAGTAATCCGCCACCGGCGCGGTGTCGGCATCCCAATCCTCAGCCACGGGATGCACCGAAATCTCGCCTTGCCCTTCAGTCCGTGAGCGCATCAGCAAGCCGGCGGATGACAGGCGCTGCGATCATCACAACCGGGAGCATGACCGTCCAGGAGAAGAGATAGGCCCGCAACCAGTGGGCGGCGAAGCTTCCCTCCGCATAGAAGGGCAGGCTCGCGATCGCCGCCGCAACGGCGCAGGTTATCCCCGACTGGAAGATGCCGAAGACGAAATGGCGGTATTTCCGGGGAATTCTGGGCATCGCTGATGATCCTTGGGGCGGCGCCGTCGCGCGGAAGTCAGGCGACGTGCTCTACTCCACCCAGGCTGCGATGCACCTCGAGCGCATTGCGCTCCACCCAGTTATGCTGAAGGAGCCCGTCCTCGCGCACATGCATCACGGCGGTGCCGGTCATAGTGATCGGGGAGCCGCAGGCCGGCGAGCCCATGAAGCCTTTGTTTCTGCCTGTGACGATCCAACGGGAGACGACGCGGTCGCCCGTCTCGTTCTGGAAGATCTCGACGACGTCGAACTGGAAGTCGTCGATGCTCGCAAGAAAGGCCGCGACCCACTTCTTGAAGGCTCCCCTCGAGCGGACCTCGACGCCGCCCGTGGTGATGACGAATTCTTCCGCCACCAGCCGGTCGACGGCCTCGGGGTTCTTCGATTGCCACACTTCCCGCCAGAAATTATTGACGATTTCGACCGAATTTCTGTTTGCCATGTCCATATCTCCTTTAGAGCGCTGCGCGCCCGATAGGACGTGCAAAGGGCGCTCGATCACTTTGAAACAGCGTGCGTTGCACGTTCGTTTCTGGCGTCATTGTTGGAGATTGCGATAAAGAAGAAAAGCGAATAGTATTAATCGCATCTAGTTGAAAGGCTAATCGATGACGATACTACCCGATCTGGAACCGGATCTGCTCCGCGCCTTCGTGGCGGTGGCCGAGACCGGCAGCTTCACCGCGGCCGCTGAAGTGGTCGGCCGCTCGCAATCGGCGGTCAGCCAGAAGATCCTCCGCCTCGAGGACATCCTGCAGATGCGCGTCTTCGACAGGACCAGCCGCTCGCTGAGCCTGACGTGCGACGGCGAGCGGGTTCTGGTGGCGGGCAAGCGGCTACTTGCCCATTATGAAAGCTTCATGCAGGAGCTGCGCGATCCGCCAAAGGTCCCGCTCCTCAGGCTCGGGATCTCCGAGAATCTGGTCCAGACGCAGCTTCCCCGGCTGCTCTCCCGCTTCAGCAACCTCCATCCCGACGTGCAATTGGAGCTGACGACGACGGCGAGCGAGGAGCTGCTCGCCGAATACGAGGCTAGGCGCCTCGACATCGTCATCGCCAAGAGGCGGAAGGACGGTTCGCCCCATCCCGGCCGCGTGGTCTGGCGCGAACCACTGGTCTGGATCGCCGGCCCCGATTATCGCATGGATGACCGCAGGCCCGTCCGCCTGGTGATGATGCGCCCGCCCTGCATCTATCGCGGCGTCATGACGGAGGCGCTCGATGCGATCGGCCGCGAATGGGTGACGGCCTGCACGGCAAGCAACCTCATCGGCATCGAGGCCGCCGTCCTTGGCGGCCTCGGTGTCACCGTCCTCGGCAAGTCCTTCGTCCAGAACGGCATGAAGATCCTGCCCCCTTCCGAGCGCTGGCCGGCACTCCCCGTCGCCGAAGTCTCCGTCATCGGTGAAAACCCCGCCCTGCAGCATATCGTCCAGCCACTGGTGGCGCTCCTGACCGAGGCCCTGCTAGAAAGCACGAGTCTGATCCTCGAGACGCCGCTGACGGCCGCCAACGGGAGGTAGCGCGACCGCCTCTCCTCGCTAGGAGGCAGCAATTGTGACCACCCTCAACGTGGACGCCAATTTTGCGCCATGGATAGGCAGCTCAGGGTGGCTCAGGTCCCCGGCCAAAAGCCGGCGATCAACGTGCCATGGTGCAATTCCACCGCTCATTGAGCGCCAAAGTGCCTCACGCACCGCTCGAACCAGCCGCCGACTGCATGTCGGATAGAAGCTTAGCAAGGGCCTGAGCCCCAGCGGTCGAGGATGCTGGATTTTGTCCAGTAATCAACCGGCCGTCCGTGATGGCGAATGGCTGCCAGTTGGGCGCTTTTTCGTATACTCCGCCGAGCCGCTTCAGTTCATCTTCGACCAGGAACGGCACGACCTTCGTGAGTTGTACCTCTTCTTCTTCGCTATTCGCGAAGCCTGTAACGCGCTTGCCCTTGACGATCGGCGCACCCTTGTAGTTCACGCGATGGAGGACTGCGGGTGCATGGCAGACCGCAGCAACCGGCTTACCCGAATTATAGAAGGATTCGATCAGGGAAATTGAATCCGGATTGTCGACCAGATCCCACATCGGCCCATGACCTCCGGGGTAGAACACGGCGTCGAAGTCCTCCGAACGCATGTCCTTGAGTTTCAAGGTGGTGGCGAAGTCGTTCTGCGCCGACTTGTCCTGCTTGAACCGTGCCATGGCGGGCGTCTGGTTTTCGGGCAGATCGCTCTTCGGATCGACCGGAGGCTGACCGCCTTTTGGGGAAGCGAGCGTGAGCTCGACACCAGCATCGCGAAACACATAGTAGGGCGCGGCGCCCTCCTCAAGCCAGAAGCCGGTCTTGCGACCGGTATTTCCCAATATGTCATGGGATGTAAAAACCATCAGGATTTTCATCGTGGGCTCCTTCCGATCTTGTGTTGCAGCCAGCGGCTGCGCGGGTGGAAGCGTGCCGATTATCCAGAACAGGCGCAGTTGCACATTGGTATCGGCGATACCTTTGTATCACCCTGAGACAGTTCACACTACGGCGCGACGGGTTCGTGCCACATTGCTCCCGCGGCGGCCTATTCAGCCGTCTTGTCTCCCTCGAGCGGCTGCGCATCGAAATGCCGCCCGAACTCGCGACCAGGCTGCAGAACTAGCACCCCTCGCATAAGACGCCTCACACTCAGGTCTATGTTTGGCCAACCTCAGTATAATTTCAAAGGAGGTGCTTTAATGTTAACCTTTCTCATTGGCTCGACATCTTCCTCCCATGGGGCGACCGCCCACCAAGCACTTTGGTGTCCCCCCCTACACACCAAAGGGCCGCGGATGCCAATCCGCATTGACCGCCTCGCCCGGACTCGAGGCGGTCATTTCCATGGTGTGCATGACGGCAGGACAAAAAACCCACCAACTGGTCAAACCGATGGACTGCCCTGCTGGTGGAATCCTGCAGGTTGGTACCCTGGCGAGGCTTTGGACGCGAGCGGCAAGCACGTGGCGAAGGCTGCATCTAATTGATGATCACTTGGCGTCGCCCACGCCCCTCCCTCAGAACATTGATTTTATCCATACGATATGTCTAATTTAGCATTCTCTTTTCGGAGGATGCGCAATGGTCGAACAGACGCACATGGATATGGATGAAATTCGCGCTAAGCTTGACGCGCTCGCGAAAAAGGCGCGGGCGATTTCGGAGCAGGTGATCGTGATGACACAGCCGCAGCCGATTAAAGCTCTGACAGCAACTGCGCGGGGCCGGCGACGTGGCCGATCCGAGGGTGCGTCCGCACTTCGATTAGTTGCCAACCGCTAGCTGCTTTCACCGCGGCCGGCGGGTGCCCTCAACCGGTTCTTCAACCCGGCGCGTGGGCATCGGCGAATGGCCAACGAACGGCGTTTCCATTGGTGGTCTGTCCTGCCCAGAGCAACGCGTTGGAGGCGAACCCACCTCGCCGGACACGAGGCGAGGAAGCTCAAATGGTTAATTGTCGAAAACCGACAGACAAGCGCTGGGCGATGTGGAATCTTCCCCGTTCAGCCTCCCTTCTTGGCGGCCGGGGTAAAGGCAAGCGTCAGCCAGACGTTCCAGCCTTCCGGCCGGTTCTGAGCTCCGAACTCATAAAAGCCCTTTAGATTTACATATCCGTCGGTCTTGTCACCTGCCGAGAACTTGTAGCCGACCTGCGGACCGATGCCGAAGACCCGCGATTTGAAATCTCCTAGAGTTGCCCCTTCGCCGCTGTCGCCAGTAAGCTGCTGGAAGGCGTAGCCCGCCAGACCGATATGGACGTGTTCGTTCAGGAATTGCGATGCTGCCCAGTCTATATGGCTATCGATGCCGTTCTTGTAGTTCGTGTCGGTATTTTCGAAGTTGTAGGTCAGTCCGCCGACGATCGAAAATTCACGGCCCGTGCTTGGATCGAGATATGTATAGCCGATGCCACCGTCTATGGCAGAGTGACCGAGGCCAAGATTGGCGAGTCGGTCGGGATCATACGAGCCGACAGGAATATCGCCCGTGACGTAGCCCATATAGTTGTTGACGCCCTGATTCCACTTGAGCGTGAATTGCGGGATGACATCGCCGAAGGCAGTAAGAGATTGGCTCTCGTGAGCACTGATCTCGTTGCCTCGCGGCCCAGTCAGCGTGGCGCCGACCGAACCGACACTTCGGCCACCAACGCCGAGCAGGCTGAATGAGGCCTGACCTCCCCAGACCGGCTGCTCGAAGGTGTAAGTTGGCCCGAACAGCAACAAATCGGCTCGGCCATCGACGCCGAGATCAACGCGTCCTCCTCTTAAGAACGGCTTACCAGCTCCCGCATCGGCGCTGCTGTGGAGATAGATTGTTGCGAACGACCAACCGGGCTCGCTGGGGGCGGCTGAAAAGCTCCCGAACGTACCGGGCAGCCAGAAGCTTAGGCCTCCTTCATCGGCGAGGGCCTGGCTGGCCGATAGCGCAATCGCGGCCAACGCCACCGCTGGCCTTACCGCCCATTTTAGCAGAACCTTCGCCCCCTTGCGGATAAACCACTCGCGCATCGCATCCCCCACGATTCGGTCGATGCCAGCATATGATAATTCGCAAACATATCCCAGAAAGCAGCGGAACTTCACAACACGCGACGTCACCTCCCTATCGCATGGAATATTCCGCGAGTTGCAAAAAGCGAAAGAATATTAGAAGCTCGTTGCATTGCGGTCCTAGGGTCTGATCAGCCGGAGCAGATTGCGGAACATGACAACTGCCTCTCCCCCTGTGCCTGCCAATCATAGCAACGCCAGCATCTGCCGGGGTTGCTGGGATCAGATGCGCGTGCCCATCCCGATCCGCGGCCCACTCGCCCTGCCCTTTCGCGCATTCGGCATCACCCGCAGCAAGATGAATCCGGATATCTGCACGATTTGCGAGCGTTCCTTTCAATACGTCAAGAAGCAGCGTCAAATCTCTGCCAGCGCAACCATACTGTTTGCGGACATCAGGGGCTTCACGGACCTGTCGGAACGCATCGAAGCGGTAAAATTGAGCGAGATCGTAAGCCTGTTCCATGATCGGTGCGCACAGGCGATCTGGGCCCACGATGGCATCGTCAACAAACAGATGGGCGACGGCCTGATGGCGATCTTCAATTTTCCGATCGTGAGAAAGGATCACGCCACCGCAGCGATCATGGCCGCGGTAGACATACAGCGGTCCTGCACCGCAGCTTTGAACAGCTTGAACCCTGATATCGGCGGGTTGCCGGGCCGCGCGCTCGGCGTCGGCATAGGCATCCATACCGGCGATGTCCAGATCGGTGAGTTTTCAAGCTTTCGCAGCGATTTCACTGCGATCGGCGGCGTGGTCAATCTGGCTGCGCGGCTCGAATCCCAAGCCGCCGCCGGCGAAATTCTCGTGTCGGCCGAGACGGCTACTCAGGATCCGGATCTCACGGCAGGAGCCGAAGTGCGTCCGCTTATGCTCAAGGGCATAGAACAACAGGTGCAGGCAAGGGTGCTGGTCAAGAGCTAACCTGCTGCGCCACCGCGCCCCAGCTTTCTCCCGAGTGTCGATCCCGCCCCCGTCGCCTGTACGATCCGTGGAAAGGAAGCGACAATGAGTGATATCGACAGCAAGGAATTCGTTCTTGCAGGCGTCGTCATGAAACGCCTGCTGTGCGGAGAACAGACCGCGGGGCAGTTCTGCCTCTTGGAGAACAAAAGCGGCGGAAACACGAGGACGCCGATCCATGTCCACGCCAAGGACGACGAGGCGGTTTACGTCATCGAAGGCGAGATGACCGCGGTGATCGACGGCCAGCCCCGGCGTCTGACCGTGGGCGAGAGCATCTTCCTGCCGCGCGGCATTCCGCACCAGCTTATGAACATAAGCGGCAATCCTTGCAGATACATCTTGATCGGGACTCCCGCCCTGTTCGACCGGTTTCTCGAGGAAAGTGGCCACGAATTCGACGGGACGAAGTGGTGGGGCCTCCGACACCCGAGGAGATCGAGCGTCTCCGCGAGGCTTCGCCAAGGTTCGGCATCACTTTGCTCCCGGATTGGCCATCGCCCCAGTGACGCAGTTATCCTGGGCATCAAGAAGTCGTTGACGCACGACCAATCCCCTCGCCTTCTTGCGGCGTGCTGGCCGCCACGCCGCGTTGGATCAATGGTGCGGATGCATGCACTGCCCGTGATCGGCAAGGACTTCGATCACCCGGCATTGGTCGACGCGGCCGTGGCCGCAACCTTCGACCATCATCTCCAGTTCGGCTTTCAGTGCCGTCAGGCTGCGTATCCGCTGCTCGACTTCGATCAAACGCGCCTTGGCGATGGCATCGGCCGAGGCACAGGATTGATGCGGATCATCCTGCAGGGCAAGAAGCGTGCGGATCGCATCGACTTCGAAGCCCAGTTCCCGAGCATGGCGGATGAAAGCCAGCCTGTGCAGATGCCACGGCTCGTACGAGCGCTGATTACCCTCGCTCCGGTCCGGTTCCGCAAGAAGCCCGATGCTTTCGTAATAGCGGATCGTCGGGACCTTCACGCCGCTTTGCCGGGCGGCTTCGCCGATCGTGATCTTTTTCATGATTTTCCTCTTGCACCTCTAGCCACTAGAGGATGTAGGAAAGGTGCCACGGTTTGACAAGGAAACGGATCATGGCAGCGGCGACACAGACGCGATACGCAGTCGGAGGTATGGATTGCGCGGCTTGCGCGACCAAGATCGATACCGCTGTGCGACGGATGCCTGGTGTCGAGGATGTCTCGGTTTCGGTGACCGCCGGGACAATGACCGTTCACCACGACCAGACCAGCAACCTTGCAGCCATCGAAAAGAAGGTGATGGGGCTCGGCTACACCGTTGCCCCGCTGGCGGGCAAGGCAGCATCCACGCCCTCCAAACATCCGCACGATCATGACCATCAGCACGGTCACGACGGCCATGACCATTCCGCCCATGACCACGCCGATCATGATCATCACGACCATGCCGAAAAAGAAATCGAGGGGCTGCACGGTCACGACCATGCCCCAATGAATGGCCCCTGGTGGGCCAGCAAAAAGGGTCGGCTGACGATCATGTCGGGCGCGGCATTGATCGCTGCCTATGCCGTCGGCCATCTCGTACCCTCAATCGCGCCCTACGCTTTCATCGTCGCCATGCTCGTCGGTCTCGTGCCGATCGCGCGGCGCGCCGTCATGGCGGCGTTGGCGGGCACGCCGTTTTCCATCGAGATGCTGATGACCATAGCAGCCGTCGGCGCAGTCATCATCAATGCCGGCGAAGAGGCGGCGACCGTCGTCTTCCTCTTCCTCGTCGGCGAGCTGCTGGAGGGCGTTGCCGCAGGAAAGGCGCGCGCCAGCATCCAATCGCTGACGACGCTGGTTCCGAAGACAGCGCTGGTGGAGGAGAACGGGCAGACCCGCGAGGTTCAGGCTGACAGCCTGGAAGTGGGTACGGTCATTCTCGTGCGCCCCGGTGACCGCATCGCCGCCGACGGCGTGATCATCGAAGGCGAGAGCGCCATCGACGAGGCGCCGGTCACCGGAGAGAGCACGCCCGTGCGCAAGAGCGTGGATGCCAAGGTCTTTGCAGGCACCATCAACACGGACGCCGTGCTGCGCGTCAAAGTCACCGCCGCTGCGGCCGACAACACGATTGCCCGTGTGGTGAAGCTGGTCGAAGAGGCGCAGGAATCCAAGGCCCCCACGGAGCGGTTCATCGACCGCTTCTCGCGCTACTATACGCCAGGCGTTGTCGCCGTCGCGGCACTGGTCGCGGTAACGCCGCCGCTGGCGACAGGGGCGAGCTGGCTGGAATGGATATACAAAGGTCTGGCCATCCTGCTCATCGGCTGCCCCTGCGCCCTCGTAATCTCGACCCCCGCCGCAATTGCGGCAGCTTTGTCCGCCGGCGCCCGCAGCGGCTTGCTGCTGAAGGGTGGTGCCGTTCTGGAGATCATGGGCAAGGTAACGACGGTCGCTTTCGACAAGACGGGCACCTTGACCGAAGGTAAGCCCAAGGTGACGGATATCGTCGGCTTCGGCCAAACCGAGGCGCAGGTGCTGTCACGAGCGGCCGCGCTCGAAAACGGCTCGAGCCATCCGCTTGCGGTTGCGATCCTGGAACGGGCGAAAGCTGATCATGTCCCGATGCCGCCTGCGGCCGAGGCCAGGGCCTTGCCGGGCAAGGGCGTCAGCGGCCGTGTCGGTGGCGAGACCATGTCGCTTCTCTCCCCACAGGCGGCGCGGGAGGTAGAGCCATTCTCCGCCGAACAGGACGCACGGGTCGAGGCTATGAACGACGAAGGCAAGAGCGTCTCCGCCCTTGTGATCGAGGGCAAGCTCGCCGGCCTAATCGGCATGCGCGACGAGCCCCGCGCCGATGCTCGCGCAGGGGTCGAAGCGCTCCGAACAGTCGGAATCGGTGCCGTCATGCTGACCGGCGACAATGCCCGCACGGCCAGTGCCATTGCGAAGGGCCTCGGCATTGAACCTCGCGCGCAGCTCCTGCCGGAGGACAAGCAGCGCATCGTGCGCGAACTGCAGGCGCAAAAGCAGATCGTCGCCAAGGTCGGCGATGGGATCAACGACGCGCCCGCGTTGGCGGCCGCCGACGTTGGCATCGCCATGGGCGGCGGCACCGACGTCGCGCTGGAAACAGCGGATGCGGCGGCGCTCCACGGTCGCGTGACCGACGTCGCCAACATGGTCGTGCTGTCCCGGACGACGATGACCAACATCTGCCAGAACATCACCATGGCGCTCGGCCTCAAGGCGGTATTCCTGGTGACCACGATCGTCGGCATCACCGGTCTCTGGCCGGCGATCCTGGCCGATACCGGCGCAACGGTGCTGGTCACCGCGAATGCAATGAGACTGCTGAGATGGAAAGGCGCGTTCATCGCAAGATAGACGGTGGCCGGACGGCTTCCCCCAATTCCTCTAGACTCTTCGTTTTCGCGGCAGCTCGGATCATGGCCAGAATAGATAGGGATCAAACCCAGCCACGTCCTGCAGTCTCGCTACGCGCAGCCATTGCCGTCGTTTAATCTTCGTTGAAAAGCCACTTGCCGGATTTGAACCCGGCAACATGTAAATGAGCGTTAAGCCGTCAACCTTGATCGGCGGGCGGTTCATCCTGAACACTCATCCTGCCGACCTCAATCCCGGCTGCATTCAACGATACCCCTGAGCGGAAGCAACGGCTCATGACGTCTTCGACCGTGGGCGCGAAACAAGGAGACCCCTGATGTCTATGACTGCTGCAGAATTCATGGCCTCGGCGCTCGATCTGGCGGGCGTCAAAAGGATCTATGGTGTTGTCGGCGACTCCCTCAATGGCTTCACGGACGCCCTGCGCCGGATGAAGACGATCGAGTGGGTCCATGTGCGGCATGAAGAAGGTGGAGCATTCGCAGCGGCGGCCGAAGCGCATTTGACAGGAGAGCTGGCAGTCTGTTGCGGTAGCTGCGGTCCCGGCAACCTTCATCTTATCAACGGGCTCTTCGATGCCCATCGAAGCGGTGTTCCCGTGCTGGCGATTGCGGCTCATATTCCCAGCACCGAAATTGGGATCGACTATTTTCAGGCGACGCATCCCGAGAGCCTTTTCAAGGAATGCAGCCACTATGTCGAGTTGGTTTCAAGTCCCAATCAGCTACCGCAAATCCTTTCGCGCGCGATTCGAGTCGCCGTTGCGAAGAAAGGTGTCGCGGTCGTCGTCATACCAGGCGACGTCGCGCTGAAGCCCATTTCTGCGAAAGTTCCGGCTTGGCTCGTGCCGAGCAAGCCCGTCCTGCGGCCGAATAGTGACGATATCGCAGCGCTGGCAGCGATGTTGAACGGCGCAACGAAAGTGACGTTGATGTGTGGCGCCGGATGCAACGGGGCTCATTCCGAGGTCATCGAATTGGCGCGCCGCCTGAAAGCTCCCATCGTGCACACTTTACGCGGAAAAGAACACATCGAATACGACAATCCTTACGACGTCGGCATGACCGGGCTGGTGGGCTTTGCGTCCGGCTTCAACGCGATGAAGGATTGCGAAACGCTGCTGCTTCTCGGGACGGATTTCCCTTATCGCCAGTTCTATCCCGAGAATGCGAAAATCGCGCAGGTCGACGTGCGTCCGGAAGCCCTTGGCAATCGATGCGCTCTTGACCTCGGAGTTCTCGGTGACGTCAAATCGACGCTCGAAATCCTGATACCGCAGATCGACGAGCAACAGGATCAAGACCATCTCGACGCTTGCCTCGCCGATTACGAGAATGCCCGCCGAGGCTTGGACAGGCTGGCGGAGTCCGATCCAGACAGCCAGACGATCCATCCTCAATATGTCACGCGTCTGGTGAGCGAGCTGGCGAATGACGATGCGATCTTCACCTGCGACGTCGGCACGCCAATCGCCTGGACGGCCCGCTACCTCAAGATGAACGGCAAGCGACGGCTGGTGGGATCGTTCAATCACGGCTCGATGGCCAACGCCATGCTGCATGCCATCGGCGCGCAGGCCAGCTTCCCCGACCGCCAGGTGATCTCCATGTCCGGCGATGGCGGCTTCACCATGATGATGGGGGATTTCATCACGCTGTCGCAGATCGGTCTTCCGGTGAAAGTGATCCTCCTCAACAACGGCACGCTTGGTTTCGTCGAGCTGGAAATGAAGGCTGGCGGTTTTGTCGATGTGGGATGCGATCTCGACAATCCGAACTTTGCCGCGATGGCAGAAGCGATGGGAGTAAAGGGAATCCGGGTCGAAAAGCCTCAGGATCTGAAGGCGGCGCTGTCCGAAGCCCTGGCCCACAACGGTCCGGTTCTCGTGGACGTTGTGAGCGCTCGCCAGGAGCTGGTGATGCCGCCGAAGACGACGGTCGGCGAAGCCTACCACTTCGGCGTGTTCATGATGAAGGCCGTCCTCGACGGGCGATGCAACGAGCTGATCGACCTTGCCAAGGTGAACCTTTCACGCTGAGGATAAAGCCGTGTTCCCGAAAGGCATGGCGAAGGTGGAGGTGTTCGTATCAGCGACGATTTTCGATGAATCATGAGGCTGAAAAGCTGCGACAGGCCGCGCGACACATGGCATAAGGGCGCCGAATCTTTTTCGGGCCTCGCGTAAAAAACATGATTCGTATTGAAAATATCAGCAAGCAGAACAGCCATCGCATTCTCTTCATCGAGGCGTCCGCGGCGCTTAATAGAGGCGAGAGCGTCGGGCTCGTCGGTCCGAACGGCGCCGGCAAGACGACGCTTTTCCGGATGATCACGGGACAGGAGCAGCCCGATGAAGGACAAGTGTCCGTCGATAAGGGCGTCACCATCGGCTACTTCAATCAGGATGTCGGTGAAATGGAGGGGCGTAGCGCCGTCTCCGAGGTCATGGAGGGCGCCGGGCCGGTGAGCGTCGTTGCCGCCGAATTGCGGGAGCTCGAAGCGGCCATGGTCGATCCCGACCAGGCCGACGACATGGACCGGATCATAGAGCGCTACGGCGAAGTGCAGGCGCGCTACGAGGAGCTGGACGGCTACGCCCTCGAAGGACGCGCCCGCGAAGTTCTAGCAGGCCTGAGCTTCAGCGAGGAGATGATGGACGGCGACGTCGGCGCGCTGTCGGGCGGCTGGAAGATGCGCGTCGCACTCGCCCGCATTCTCCTCATGCGCCCCGATGTCATGCTTCTCGACGAGCCGAGCAACCATCTGGATCTGGAAAGCCTCATCTGGCTGGAAGAATTCCTGAAGGGTTACGAGGGCGCATTGCTGATGACCTCGCACGACCGCGAGTTCATGAACCGCATCGTCACCAAGATCATCGAAATCGACGGTGGTTCATTGGCGAGCTATTCGGGCGACTATGCATTTTACGAACAGCAGCGGGCGCAGAACGAGAAGCAGCAGCAGGCTCAGTTCGAGCGCCAACAAGCCATGCTGGCCAAGGAAATCAAATTCATCGAGCGTTTCAAAGCGCGCGCATCGCATGCCTCGCAAGTGCAGAGCCGCGTGAAGAAGCTGGAGAAGATCGACCGGGTGGAACCGCCGAAACGTCGCCAGACGGTTGCCTTCGAATTTCAGCCGGCACCGCGTTCGGGCGAAGACGTGGTCAACCTGAAGAGCGTGCACAAGAAGTATGGCAGTCGCATCATCTATGAAGGACTGGACTTCATGGTGCGGCGGCGGGAGCGCTGGTGCATCATGGGTATCAACGGCGCCGGCAAGTCCACTTTGCTGAAGCTGGTGGCGGGCTCGACACAGCCGGATGAAGGCAGCGTCGCTCTGGGTGCCAGCGTAAAGATGGGGTATTTCGCCCAGCATGCCATGGACTTGCTGGATGGCGAACGCACCGTCTTCCAGTCGCTCGAACACGAGTTCCCCCAGGCGGGACAAGGCTCATTGCGCGCTCTGGCCGGGTGCTTTGGCTTCTCCGGCGATGATGTCGAGAAGAAGTGCCGGGTGCTGTCAGGCGGCGAGAAGGCGCGGCTCGTCATGGCGATGATGCTCTTTGATCCGCCAAATCTTCTCGTGCTGGACGAGCCTACGAACCATCTGGACCTCGACACGAAGGAAATGCTCATCAAGGCCCTGTCGCAATACGAAGGCACCATGCTGTTCGTCTCGCACGACCGGCATTTCCTGGCAGCGTTGTCCAACCGCGTGCTGGAATTGACGCCCGAAGGCATTCACCAATATGGCGGCGGCTACACCGAATACGTGGCACGCACCGGCCATGAGGCTCCCGGCCTGCGGAGTTGAGCCGCAATGGCCCCGGTGGCGTGAGATGACACGTTCTCTCATGCCATCGGGACGGAGTTCAAACGAGAGCATCGCCAAGATGCACGAGCAGCTTGTCCGCCAGCTCTTTCGCGCCGCCATTCGTCGGGTGCAGCTCATCGAACCATTGGCCAGCGCCCAGCGTTCCGCGGAAGTCGATGTAGGTTACGAATTCATAGTGATGAGCGATCAGGGCCAGGCGCTCATTGAATTGATCGATTATGTAGCGAACGATCGCCCGGCAAAGCTCACCATATGGGCGCGGATAGAGACCACGGCGCTCGAAATGCTGACCCAGGAATACGCCATGCTCGATCGGCCGCGCATAGTCGTATCCGTGCACGAACAGCTTGGTTTGCGGCGAATTCTTCGCCACCTGCGTGACGATCTGCCGGTATTGAGCCTCGACCGCATCCAACTGTTCGAAGAACAGGCGGCGCACGTAAAACGACGCGTGCTCCGGGTCCGGAAATCTGGCATCGAACAGGTTCAGGCACTGCTCGAGGTTGGTGCCCAGAACGTCGTTTCCACCGGCCGAAAACAAAAGGACTTTCGTCTTCTTGTCCTTCAAATAAGGGATATATTCTCCCTTGCTGATCATCTGCTCCAGCGTATCCCCCCAATGCGCCAGATTATCGATCGGCACCTTCCTGGCGACGTAGTACAGCATCGCATTCTGATAGATGCGGGGAAGCCGAAACCAGGAATCTCCTTCGGCGACATGTAGGACGCTGCCTCTGGCGGTCGCGCGCCGCGCCAACGGCTTTTCGGAGGCATCCATGGCCAGGCCGTGACCGGCGGTCGCCGCTGCGGCTTCCAATCCGGTGACGTCCACGGTGTCGTAATTGATCCGAAAACGCGGATTGAAAGGGGTCGACTCGTTGGCATCGAGCACGAAATATCGCCGCAGCTCCGCCTCGCTCAGCCTTTCACTTTGGGCACGCTTTACGAGATCGGAATAGGAAATTTTCTCCGGCATCGGCACACCTCACGTAGATAGCGTGTTAATGCTCAAGAATGCAACCAATACCATCAACAACAGTAAATTGCATACGGATTATTTTAGGGATAGATAATTTAACATCCAATTATTCCAACTCACTATCGGAAGTATCGGAATATCGAGGGTCAAGGCGCTCAATGAACGCTGACGGGGAGTGCCGTTGCATCATTGACGACGGCAACGGGCGTAGTCCTGCCGCGCACCCGGATTTCGATACGTCGCCGGGATTCCACGGCACCCGCCTGCCCCGCGGTGATCGTATCGCCGGGCAGGATCAGTTGGGCGGCCGACATTGGCAGGATGGTGACATTCTTCAGCTTCGGATTGGCTTTCAGAACATTGGCGACGGCGATTGCCCGCGCCAGACCTAAACCGGCATTATCCGCAGGCTCGACGGCCGATATCGGCAGCTTGCCATCCATCGCCCCGATCAGCGTATCGTCGAGGTTCGAGCTTCCTCGCGATACGCGTTGCTCGTCCGTGTGGCCGATCACCTCGACAATATCGGCGTCGTAGAGGCTGAGATTGCTGGCAATCTCATTCGAGATCGTGGTGTCGAGCATCCGTTCAAAGGTCTTGGTCAATTCGGCGCTGCCCGACTGGAAATAATTCTTCTTGGCGTCGTCGAGATTGATGATCGGCGGCCAATCATGGGCGCCTTTTCCAGTGCCGTCCCCTGCTAGCAGCTTGCTCACCTCGTCGGGTGCTTTGGCGAGATCGACTCCATGCTGCTTCAGCACTTCCGCGACTTTGGCAAGCTCCTGCAAATCCTCCGGCTTCGTGCCGTCCGCACCCATGCTG
This sequence comes from Rhizobium sp. BK313, assembly GCF_014193655.1. Lineage (GTDB taxonomy): Bacteria > Pseudomonadota > Alphaproteobacteria > Rhizobiales > Rhizobiaceae > Rhizobium. The sequence continues at coordinate 1,784,446 of NZ_JACHZQ010000001.1, forward strand.
TCCAACGTCTGCCGCGCCAGCACCAGCTCGCGCCATTCCTTTTGCAGCGTCGCACGGTCCGCCGCCGAGAGATCACCGGAAATCAGCTTCGATTGCAGTTGCACGATGAGCGAGGCCTGCTCGGATTGTTTCTTTTCCAGCAGCGCAAGCCGCCGCTCGGCCTCATAACGGTGGTTCCTCTCCGCGGAAATCATGGCCGCAGCGACCAGCAGCAGGCAGAAGACCAGCAGCAGCATGGATTCGGCCATGGTCAGGCCGAGGATGAGGCCACGATTGTAGCCCTTATGCTCCAGCTTCGGCGTAGTGTCCGAGACGCGGATCACCATAGACGCCACCGGCGTTTGCGCCGAGCCGTATCAACCGGCGGCTCGTTTTCGTTGGCCGAATTGGTTGCGATTGCCTCCGAGAGCGGCTTATCGTCCATGGGTTCATTTTGGTGGGCGGACCGTTTTTCCGCCTGCGGCACCCATAGGGGATCTACCTGTTTTAGTTCAGGCGAAAACGATCGACCCGGCAAATCCGCCATGTGGCTCAGGGTCTGTTCGATATTCCTCAGGGGCTGCAGTTGCGCCTCCGCCATCTCCCTGATGGCGGCGATAGCCGGGGCCAGCTCGGCGCGGACAACGTCTTCTGGGGAGCGGATCTCTTCGAGTTTCTTGCCGACGGTTTCGACGGCCGTGCCGAATTTCCCGATGATCTCGGACAGTTGCGACGTCGTTTCCGTCAGTTGCGCTGACGCCTCACTGATGGGTTTGACCGCCTGCTTCGCCAAAACCTCCAGGATCTTCTGAATTTCCTCGCCGTTTCGTTCTGCCTGACGCGCGATCTCTTCAAAACCTTCCGATAGCATCTGATTGCTGACACGCCGGTAGTGAGAGAATTCACGCGACGACGAGTCCAGTTCCGTGCGCACGCGCCGCGTCATCTCGGCCAGCTCGTGGCGGACGCTGCGCTCGATGTCGATGGGATCGCGCCGCATCTGGTTGAAGAGAATGCGCAGCGTCACACCGGCGATGGTGGAGGTGACGGCAATGCCGAAATTGCGGACGATCGTCTCGATCGACGTCTCGCCCGCGAAGAGGTAGAGAGATACGCCGAGGCTCGACAGGGTGAAGAGAAAGCCCATGTAGTAGAGATTGTCGCCTGCCTGCTCGTTGTGCAGGCGAAAACCGGCGAAAGCCAGCGAGATCACGAAGTAGATCGCCATCAACAGCAGCGGCACACCCGTGACGATCGGCAGCGGCCAGTCCAGAAGCTTCGACGTCCAGATGAAGATCATGCCGCCGATGGTAACCAGCGCAAAGAGGGCCATCGGCCCATAGTCGCGCATGGCTAACCTTGCCTCAACGTTGGCCATCAGCGTATCCCCTCCAATCGGACGAAGCCGTCGAAATAGCCATTATTACTCTTGATCCACTGCGCCCAGAAATTTGCAAGATCCTCCATACTGAACTTCATGTTCGGCCTTTGAAAGGCGAGGATCTTGATCATGACACCATCCAGTGACGTCCGGAATTTGTCCCGCGCGGGGCTCTGCTGGAATTTCTGGTAGGAGGCGCCGTCGCGGTAGTTCGAGAAGGCGTCGGTGTGCTCGACCATGTCGGAGGCGATGTAGAGATGTTTCGGAATGTCGGCAGCGCTCGCGAAGACCTCCAGATTGATCTTCTGGATGCCGGCCATGATCGGCGATTGCTTGCCCGCCTCGCCGACGTTCAGCTTGCCTGCAATATTCTGGAGCGGCTTTGCGAAGCCCTTTTCCCAGCGCGCCTGCGCCAGGCGCGGATTGCTGGTCCATTCATCCACATTGGCGCCGCTCCCCGGGTTGCAGCCGTGGAAGGTCTGTATAAGCTCGCCCTCCTTCTCCGTCAGGGCATAGATGTCGATCTCACCGCCGATGGGCACATCGGCAACGATCTTCTGGAACTGATTGCGCAGGTCGAGCGCCGTCGTGTCCGAGATCGGATCGGTAACATCGAGCAGGATCGCCGTTTCCGCCTTTGGGCCGTCCACTGGGCAGAGCGAAGCCTGGTCCACCGCTACATTGCCGCTTGCCTTGTAGCGCAGCCAGCCGTAGCCGCCGACAATACCGAGGGACAGAACGGCGAGGCAAACCGTCGCGATGATAAGACCGGCCGAGCTGCCGCCTCGGCTACGCCGCTTGCGTCGTGCCAATGGTGCTCTCCGGGAAAAGATTGTCGAGCTGGTGATATTTCTCGATAGCGCTTTCGAACTCGTCGCCGATCCGTTTGATCTGCTGAGTCAACTCGGCCTGCGCACTCTGGATCCGCTCGCCGAGCACCTTGTCATCCCAGTCCTCGTCGGTGTGCAGGACCGGCATCAGCCGCACAAGCTGATAGTGGGATGCGAAGTAAGGCGGCTCCGGCTCCGTACGCGCACTTCTGTTCGCCTCGCGATAGATGGTCAGAAGCGTGTTGGCAGTGCGTTCGAGATGATTTTGGTGTTCGGCGAAGAGGCCCGCCGTTCTGGCGCGATGAGCAATGATGGCGGCGGTCTCCTGCCGACGCATGCTGAGATCGCGGATAATCTCTTCGATCTTGCCATTGTGTTCGTCGCGGATATCCCGGAGATCGTCAATCAGATCGAGCTTGCGGTCGATGTAATTGCTCCTCGCCGCATCCAGGCGCTTCTGCACGCCGGCGAATCCAGGATAGGGATCGGTCAGGTAACAGCCGTCGATGAACGCAAATAGCGAGAACATCAGGCCGACAGCAAACAACATCCAGGAATTCAGCTCCTGTAGACCCAGCGGCGCAGTCTTCAGCCGCTGCATCACCTCCGTCCCGGCACCGGTGAGAATGGTTGCCGACACTTCGCGGTAATGCGCCAGCGCGATGTTGATCGCGAGCGCCACGACGACGTAGGCGACCAAGCCGAGCAGACCGAGCAGCTTCAGGAAAAACGACCTATGCACCAGGAAACGGACGCAGAAGAAGGAAAACATCAGCGCCGCGCCGATGTTCAGGAAGGCGAACGCCGCCGCTTCCGTGACACCGCCGACAATCCCCTGCTCGCTTCCCTTGGCAAGGAAGCTGCCGTTCATCACCATCTCGGTGAGGATGAGGAAGAGGATCAGCGCGACCTTGAAGCTCCAGGCCGCCTTGCTGGACACCTTCGCGGCGCGTTGCAGCCTGTGCCGGGACTTGAAATCCACCATCTCGTCCTCGGCGGTCTTCAGATTGCGGCGCAGGCCGTGCAACTCGTCGACGCCGCTCGCAACCTCCGCCTTGAAATCGGAAATACTGGAGGCATTCGCTTGCCGGATCAGCCCGAACTGCCCCTCGAAATCGAGGTTGCGCAGGCGGCTGTCGAAAGTCTGGAATTGGTCTTCGAGAACCTGATAGGAGCTCTTCTTCTCGGCCTCGACCCAGGCGATGACCCGCTGCTCGGTCTCATCGAAGGACTGGGCGCTTTGCCCCGGCCGATTGAGCCCGCCGTTGGCCGCGCCCTTCTCCTTCAGGCTGAGCGTGGTGCTCAGCTGCTCGACATCGACAACGGGAAATACGTCGGTAGAGGCCCGATAATCATGGCTGGTCTCCCGAACGGTCTCCCAGAGGCGGTTTAAGGCTTCGAATCGCAATGATCTTCCTCGGCGACACATCAACTTTAAAAGGACCACCGAAAAACCGATACCGCAATGGTTGTTTCTGGTCCAGCGTTGCCGCCAAGGTTAAGATGCGATTGTGGTAAAGAATAGCCCGAGCGGACGATGTCCGGCTCGAACCCCATACTCGTTCTGAAAGGGCAGAAGTGCCCATCGAAGGGCACTTCGGTTCTCGCGTTCTTTAGCCGTCGAAATGGCCCGAAAACGCGGAATCCGCCGCCTTGACCGTAACGGCCAGATCGACACCCTTGACGATGGATGCACCGCTCGCCCGGAGATCGGCAACAGCCTTGAGTGTCCCTGCCTTGGGTGGATGGAGGGGCGTCACGCTCCTCGCGCTGAGATCGACCACCCACAGCCCCTCTTCGCCTTTAATGCCGATAACAACAACCTTTGTCATGCCGATATCCCTTCGTTACGGTTGACTTGAAAACTGTTTCCTAAAAGCCTGCTTTCTTTAGACCTTCTCGATATATGTCCTTGTGCCATTGCTCTTTGATCGGCACGACGGACAACCATTTGTCGACATCAAAGTCGGGATTGCTTTCGCGAGCCCTATGAACGAAGAAGCCCGCCTTCTCTTTATCGCCCAGCATCGCCCAACTTGCGGCCGAAAGCCTGTCCGCCAAACTGCCGTCGGCCATTTTATTGATATAACTCAACGTGGCATCGAACTCACCGAGGGCATAATTGGCTCCCGCGGCGGTCCAGAGATAGGAGTCCGGGCTCAAAGGGTTCAACTCGATGGCGCGCTCGATCTTGCGCAAAGCGAGGCCCGGACGCGACCAATGGGTCAGTGTATCGGCGTGGTCGGCGATGACATCGGCATAGTGGGGGCTGAGCGTTTCGGCCAATTCCAGCGCTTCGACGCTTTCGTCGATCGCCCCTTGCAGCACCTTTGCGACACCAAGCTCGCGATAGCCGTCGGCCATGTTGTGCCGAGCCGCAATCGCCTGCATCGCATATTTTTCGGCCGCCTTCAGCAGCTCAACATCGCCGCGTGCCGTCAGCAACCATTCTTTCGAATAGGTTCGGGCGATCGAACTCAGCGCCAAAGCAAAGTTTTGGCTTTCCTCAAGCGAGGCTATCAGCTCCTTGCGCGCCCGCTGCAAGTTCGGCAGCGTCAGACGGTTGAGATATCGGCGTCCCATGAGATAGCGGTGATAAGCCGTTGGTTTTTCCTCGAAATGCGACCGCATCATTTCGTGGCGCTCGATCTGGCTCGCTACGGACAGCGCGATGCGCCGGGAAATATCCCGTCTTTGATGCACGAGGGACGACAATTCCAGGCTGAAGCGCTCCGCCCAGACGATTTCACTGCTGGCAAACTCTATCAGTTGCGAAAACAACGACATCTCGCCGTCTTGTCCGCTTAGTCGTGTGTCCAGAACATACGCGATGTCATGCCGCTCGAATGTCACGAGCGGATCCTCGTTTTTTTGCCGGCTGATCTGAACGGCGGTATAGGGGGCAATCACCTGCAGGCTGTTCAGCGCGCAGAAGCCGATGGTGATATCTTCGATAAGAGACTCCGCAATCATCGCCCCACTGCTTTTGCGGCTGTAATTGCTGGGCGGGAGTAAGACGAGACGCGGTATTTTGATCTTCGGCGCCGTCTGGGCCTCTGTCTTGAACATCGGCATCGAACCGGGCTCGCGAACTTGTTCCAGAACCGGAGAGGATTTGGCCCTCAGCCGCGACCACGAAGCCAGAAGCTCGCCACGCCCCTCAAATATCTGCCGAAAATACTCCACCTCCCCGGCGGCGTCGAAGATCTTCAGGAGCATCCGGTGGATATCCGCATCTTCTGGATCGGCGCTGAAGATCAGCAGAGCTGCCTCCTTTACAAGCGCGATCTCTTCCTTCGCGACCGCCCTTGCCGCGGCAATGGTCAAGGTCTCCTTCAGAAGGCCGGCATGCCCGTCTTTCTGGGCCCGCAGCCAGCGGCGAAAAATCGGGCTTTGGCAATTGGCTCCCGCCAAGAACTCGGATTCCATCGTCTCCACCAGCTGCGCCAGCTTTGAAAGTGGCTCATCGGTGCCATCAATGAACGACATATCCGAAGCGAGCGACGACGGTTCAAGCTCGATCACGGTTTCGGTGAAGCGGAGGAATTGCACACCCAATTCGGCCTGACGACTCTTTATTCTCGAAACCAGCTTGCGGAGGTTGACCTGCGCACTGCCGTTATCATCATGTCCCCAAAGGAACTGCGCGATGGTGCTGCGAAGTTCTCGCTCCATCGAACCCGCCAACAGATAGCCGAGGATCAACAGGCCTTTCTCCGGAAAAGCGACATCATGACCGTCGCTGTCCAGAAGCTTCAAACCGCCGAATGTGCGCAGCGAAAACGTCATCAAGTCCCGAAATCCGTAGAGGCGAGGTTCGTAGACAACTCAACCGGGTCTAGTACCGGATTAGGCGTATTTGGGCTTGGGCTCGGTCATGAAATAGGCTGAACGTCCCTCGTCCCCATTAATGTGAACGAAGGCCGGGCGAATTTCAACTCAAACTGCAATCCACAGGCGACATAAGTGTTCCATCCCGACACACGGCAAGATAGTGAGAGTTCATCGGCGGAGCGTGACATCGAGCGGATCCTGATTTGGCCACTTTTGCCGGTTGAGCCACGACGAAAGGGGGCAAATTTTTGTGATCGCCTCGATAAACTGCTAGCCAAATCATGGAGATGACCTAACTTGCTCCGATCGCTACAGACCCGGAGATCAAGGCCATGGCATCCCCCTCACTCAAAACCATCTGTATCTACGGCGCAGGCGCGCTTGGTGGCGCAATTGCGGCAAAACTGGCTTTAGGACTGAGGGAGCAGGCAACCGTTTCAGTCGTCGCACGCGGCGCGCATCTGGAAGGCATTCGCACGCATGGCATGCGTGTCTGGGAGGCCGGAGCAGCCAGCCCGCTGGTGGCAAAGGTGAAGGCAACCGACAATGCGGAGGAACTGCCGCCGCAGGACCTGGTGATAACAGGGCTCAAGGGCCACCAGCTCGGTGCAGCAGTACCCGGTCTCGCCAAACTACTGCATGCCGGCACGCGAGTCGTGATGGTCCTGAATGGCATACCCTGGTGGTATTTTCATCGGGATGAACAAAGCGGCCATGCCGAACGCCAGATGGAGGAGCTTGATCCGAACGGCGATCTCTGGCGGTTGATCGGGCCTGAGCGCGTCATCGGCTGCGTTGCCTACCAGGGCGCCGAAGTCATCAATCCCGGCGAGATCAAGCTCAGCAACAATGGCCGTTTCGTCCTCGGCGAACCCTCCGGCGAAGCGACTGGCGACATCGAAGCGATCGCGGGCCTGCTGGAGCGAGCCGATATCAACGTCTCGGTCTCGCCGCGCATCCGTGATGAGATCTGGAGCAAGCTGATGGGCAATGCTGCCTTCAATCCGATCAGCGCGCTGACACGCGCACTGCTGTCCGACATCATGGGCAATCCTACCCTGTCGGCTATGGTCGGCCAGGTGATGAACGAAGTGAAAGCGGTTGCGGAAGCCCTGGGCTCGCGTCTGGCGATTTCGGTCGAAGAACGCCTCGAACGCTCCCGCCAGATCGGCCCGGTACGCACCTCTATGCTGCAGGATCTATTGGCCGGCAAGGCGCTGGAAATCACGCCGCTGGTCGGCATGGTCGTCTCGCTCGGTAAATTGATAGGTGTTGCAACGCCGACCTCGGCAACAATCCTGGCGCTGGTGACGCAGTTGGACGGAGAGAACTTGCGAGCGGCGGGATAGCCAAAACCCTTCTTCCCGCACTACGGAGGGAAGTGGCCGAGAGCTGTTGAGCAAAGCAATATGGCGATCTGTCGAATGCTTTCTCGGATCGACTTCGAGCATCGTCGGTACTGACTTCTTCCCCTCTCCCGTTTGTGCGGGCGAGGAAGCCACTCCGTCGGCATCTTTATATCTCCCCTATTTCTTCGCCTTCCGCCTCGAATGGATTTCCTATGCCGCTCGGCACTACCGTGGAAATCGAATGCAGAGGTAGATGCCATGCTTGACACACATTCCCCCAATCTCACCGAGGCTATCCGCTTTCTTGTGCGCGACAGCGACGAAAGACACGATCGCATCGCCGCTTCTGCCTTAGCTGGCAAAGCCCAGCGGAAACTTCGGCTCCGCAACCGGCAGATCCGTGAAAAGCGCACGTTCTATGCGATGTTCGCCTTCGGGCTGTTGCTCGGCGGCCTCGAGCTTTTCATTGTGCTGCACTATCTCTGAGCGGCCAGAAGATCATGATGAGACCGGCCTTACAAAGGCGTGTCGGTGGCGCGATCACCGCGTTGGTCACGCCGTTTCGCGACGGCGCGATCGATACCGTCGGCTTGATGGCACATGTTGAATGGCAATTGCTGAACAGCGTTGACGGGTTGCTGGCCTGCTCTTTGATCGGTGAGGGACCTGTGCTCACGGAGCCCGAGCGAGCGCGGATCATCGATATCTGCGTCGAGTTGGCGGGAGGCCAGGTCCCAGTTGTCGTCGCCACCGGCACCAACGACACGGCGACGACGATCGAGGAGACGCGGCAGGCCCAGAAACTCGGCGCGGATGCCGCCTTCGTCACACTTCCCTATTATTCCAAGCCAAGTCAGAAGGGTCTGGTCCATCACTTCCAGCGGCTGGCCGACAGCACCGACCTGCCGCTGATCATCCATAACCTGCCCGCTCATACAGCCATCGACCTGATGCCGGCGACGATCGCGCGTTTGGCGGAAATCCCGACCATAATCGGCATTGCCGACGGCAGCGGCGATGTCGGCCGTGTCGGCGCTTGGCGTCCTTTGCTGCCGGAACGGATCGGGCTCTACACGACCCATGACGCAACCGCGCTCGCCTTCACCATCGCCGGCGGACGGGGTGCGTTTTCGAGCGCTGCCAACATCGTGCCGCGGCTTTTTCATTCCATGCAGCTATCGGCCGGATGCGACCACGTGGCGACAGCGCGACTGATCGACGACCGGCTGCGGCCGCTGTTCAAGGCGCTCGCGTGTGAAACAGAACCGGCAACGGTTAAGCATGCCCTGTCTCTGCTGAAGGGCATGAGCCCTGAAGTGCGTTTGCCGCTGACCGGCGTCGAAGCCGAGACGGATGCGGCGATCCAGGTGGCGGTGGCCTCGCTTCAACTGGACTTTCATAGCCGCGCGCCCTTGCCTTCGACTTTCAGCCTGGGATTATAAAAGCTCTCTATCCCTATGAGATTTTTATATTTTAGCCTTTCCTGCCAAATGGAAATCATACCGCATCATCCATAGATTTATCTGCGTGGCGCTTACATCGATTCAAATCGACAGCGCCGGTGACACTTGGAAAGGAACTATGATGTCACGCTACATGCAATTCGGCGCTGCCGCCGACCCGCTCCAACGCCCTCGGGCTGCTGCCCTTGCCAGGGCGAAGCGGCCGACCTCTTCGAATGCTCTAAAAAACGGCCTTCTCGCCATCGCCCCGCGCCTGGCGCTGGTCTTCTTGGCCGCTGCCGTCATCCAAGTGCTGATGCACTGGGCTGGCAACTGAGCATATCGAAGCGATCTACGAGGGAAAAAATATGGCAAACGCACAGCATATCCAGCGCCGCACGGCGCACATCGCAGCCAATCCGGCACCTGCCCGTTTCATCATCGGGCGCGATCGTCGCGGCACCTGGATCGTTCAAGACCGGCAGGGCTTGGTTGGCGGCCTGTTCGCTAATGAAGAGGCCGCGCTGCATTTCGCAGCGGAAGAATGCAACTATAACCCCGCCGATATCTGCCGCGCCCCTGAGGGGTCGGTGCTCGACCTCGACGGCTTCGCAATGCCGTCCTCAAACCTGCATTAAGACGTAGCAATTCAAAACACCCTTCGACCGCCTCACGCACCCGGCCCAACGCTTCTTTAACCCGCCCTTGGGTAAAATGACGGCCGGGTGCCATCAGAAGTGAAAGAGCAATGTCGAAGCCTGCCTTCCGTTATAGCCACTACGATCTCAACGAACAGCGTGCCGGTACCGTGATCGAAATCACGCTATCGGCCATCGCCAATGTCCGGTTAATGAACAGCTCGAATTTCGAGCGCTTTACGGAAACCTTGAAGCACCAGTTCCTCGGCGGCGTCGCCAAAAAATCGCCGATCCGACTGGCCATTCCGGAGGCCGGCCATTGGCATCTCGTGGTGGACATGGAAGGCCATAACGGCCTGGCGGAATCGAGCGTCAAGATGATCGACAAGACCTCCGCGCCGCGCATACAGAAGGCCGCCTTGGAAAACGTCACCAACAGGTGATGTTCAGACTACCGTTCACCGCGCTCCTTGCGCAGTTTCGCCCACCAGTCCAGCCGCTTGCGGATTTCACGCTCGAAACCGCGTTCCGGCGGATCATAGAAGGTCTGGCGGCCCATCTTCTCCGGAAAATAATTCTGGCCTGAAAAGGCATCCGGCTCGTCGTGATCATAGCGATAACCGTCGCCGTAACCCTCCGTGCGCATCAGCTTCGTCGGCGCATTGAGGATATGCTTGGGCGGCAACAGCGATCCGTTTTGCTTGGCAGCCTGCGTGGCAGCCTTGAAGGCAGTATAGACGGCGTTCGACTTCGGAGCGGTGGCAAGATAGACGCAGGCCTCGGCCAGAGCCAATTCACCTTCCGGTGACCCCAGATAATCGTAAGCGTCCTTGGCGGCGTTGCAGATGACCAGCGCCTGCGGATCGGCAAGCCCGATATCCTCGACCGCCATCCGCACCAGCCGCCGTCCAAGATAAAGCGGGTCTTCGCCGGCATCGAACATGCGCGCAAGATAGTAGAGCGCCGCGTCGGGATCGGAGCCGCGCACCGACTTATGCAGCGCCGAAATCAGATTGTAGTGGCCGTCCTGCGCCTTGTCGTAGACCGGCGCACGGCGCTGCACGATCTTGATGAGCGCATCGGGATCGAAGAGTTCGTCCTTGCGTGCGGCGCGCCAAACTTCTTCGGCCAGCGTCAGCACCGAGCGGCCATCACCATCCGCCATGCGGATCAGGCTGGCGCGGGCATCCTCCGTCAATGGCAGCGGCCGGCCTTCAGCCATTTCGGCGCGGCGCAGCAACTCTTCGAGGCTTTCCTCGTCATGCGAGCGAAACGTCAGGACGCGTGCGCGAGACAGGAGCGCGGCGTTGAGCTCGAAAGATGGATTCTCGGTCGTGGCGCCGACCAGGATGACGGTGCCATCTTCCATGACCGGCAGGAAGCTATCCTGCTGGGCGCGGTTGAAGCGATGGATCTCGTCGACGAAAAGAAGTGTCTGGCGGCCATCCATGCGGCGCAGACGCGCCGTTTCGAACACCTTTTTGAGGTCTGCAACGCCGGAGAAAATTGCTGAAATCTGCTCGAAGGCTAGACCCGCCTCGCCCGACAACAACCGCGCCACCGTCGTCTTGCCGGTGCCGGGCGGACCCCAGAAGATCATCGAGCCTAGAGAGCCGGACTCTATCATCCGTCTCAGCGCACCGTCCTCGCCCGTCAGATGTGGCTGCCCGGTGACATCGGCCAGCGTTTGCGGCCGCAGACGATCGGCGAGAGGTCGCCTATTGGCGATCTCTTCCGGTATCCGCGGTGCAAACAGGTCATCACTCATCGGAAAAACTGCCGAATGCGCTGTCCGTCGCGCTCGATTTCAACGCGCCAGAAGCTTGGATTGCCGCTAACGGTCTGCTGTAGCACATCTGTCGATGTGATTGCTGTGCCATTCACGGAAATAACAATATCCTTCGGCGCGAATCCCAGGCGATCGGCCGGAGAATCGGCCTTCAGGTTCTCCACAACGACACCGGCGGTATCCGGCGGCAGGTGCAATTCGTCGGCCACGCGCGGCGAAAGATTGGCAACCGTGGCACCCGAGAAGGGATTGTTGCCCTGGATCAGCTTTTCATTTCGCGGCGTCGATTCAGGCGCGGATGCAAGCGTCATGCTATCCTCATGCGCCTTGCCGTTGTCGAGCACGGTTAAGGAAACCGTGGCTCCAAGGCCCGCCGTCGTCAGGCGGTATCCCAAGGCATCTGGATGCTCAACCGGAATATTGTTGACAGCGGTGACGACCTCACCCGCCTTCAAACCTGCCTTCGCCGCCGGCCCGCCATCGACCACCTTGGTCACGAGTGCGCCGCGCACCTTGTCGAGGCCGAGCGCTTCAGCGACATCAGAAGTCACCGGCTCGAAGGACGCGCCGATATACGGACGATCGAAGGTCTTGTCACCGCGATCCGATGCGGCAAGGAAGACCTTGACCAGATTAGCCGGGATCGCGAAGCCGATGCCGTTCGAGCCACCGCTCTGCGAGAAGATCGCCGTGTTGAGGCCGATGAGTTCGCCAGCCATGTTCATCAGCGCGCCACCGGAGTTGCCGGGATTGATCGAAGCATCAGTCTGAATGAAGAAGCCGACCTCATTCTTCACCTGATTGCGGGCCAGAGCCGAGACTATGCCACTTGTGACAGTCTGCCCGACACCGAAGGGATTGCCGATCGCCAGCACGAGATCGCCGACTTCCACCGCATCGGAATTGGCGATGGGCAGGATTGGGAAGGTTTCGTTCTTGGATTGAATCTTCAGTACCGCAAGATCGACCCTGTCGTCCTTCAGCACCACCGTGCAGGGGAATTCGCGGCCATCAGACAAGGCGATCTTGATGTCGTCAGCGCCGTCGATGACGTGGTTGTTGGTGATCACGGTACCGTTCGCCTCGACAATGACGCCAGAGCCAAGCGATGCCTGCTTTTCCGTGCGGTTCGGCATGCGTTGACCGAAGAACTGCTCGAAGAACGGATCGCCTGCGAAGGGGGACCGCTGCTGCACCAGCCGCTCAGCATAAACATTGACCACAGCGCCGGCCGTCTGCTTGACCAGCGGCGCGAACGAAAGCTGCATTTGCATCTGGCTCTGAGGCACCGACTTCGCAGTCTGCGCCTCAGCGGAAAGCGGCATCGTCATGATGAGGGCAATCATCGAAACGGCGGTGCGCTTCAGCAGGACCTGCATGGAATTTTCCTTTTTTAATGCTCTTGAAACAAGGTTGTAGCGTCCGACGCTAGAAAGAAAAGAGGGCGGAAGCATGAACCAAAAATGGTTGTCCGCGCTCGCGAAAAACAGGCAAGTTGAACAAAAACACGTGATTGCGCATTTTGCTTCGGAAACCGGCACGTGGAGCAAATCATGCGATCAAACAGCCTTGCGGCAGTCCTTCTTCTCACCTTCCTCACGGCCGCCAGCACATCCCAGGCCGCGAGCTTCGATTGCGATGCGCAGAACCTTCAGCCGGACGAGAAGACGATCTGCGATAAGAGAGCGCTCAACGATGCGGACGTAAAGATGGTTACGACCTTCGACCTGCTCTCCGGCCTGCTTGCCATGGGCGCACGCGGCACATTGCAGGATGAGCAGACGGCCTGGCTGAAGAAGCGACAGGCGTGTGGAGCTGACGTCGCATGCATCAAGGCGGCTTATGACGAGCGGTTGAAGGCACTGGATGAGACGTATAAGCGGATCAATCGACCGCTATAGCGGTGCGCCCCTGCACGGTCGTCCCCTCTCCCCGTCCAAACGGGAGAGGGCTAGGGTGAGGGGCTACCGTGGGTCCGGCAAACTTTGCCGTCGCGGCTGATTTCGAAAAGGCCCCTCATCCGACCTGGAACAATTTTGTTGTGCTCAATTGTCCCAGCGCACCTTCTCTCCGCCTTGCGAGGCGAAGGGCCCTTACTACTTCCCGCTCAGATCTCTGACCGCGCCGCGGTCCGCGCTGGTTGCGAAAGCCGCATAGGCCTTCAGGGCCGTCGTGACGTTGCGCTTGCGCACTTCTGCTGGGTGCCAACCCTTGGCGTTCTGCGCTTCGCGGCGAGCAGCGAGCTCCTTGTCGTCGATGCGCAGGCTGATGATGCGATTCGGAATGTCGATGTCGATCATGTCGCCTTCGCGCACCAGGCCGATCGTGCCGCCGTTTGCAGCTTCCGGCGAGACGTGGCCGATGGAGAGGCCCGAGGTACCGCCTGAGAAGCGACCGTCAGTGATCAAGGCGCAGGCTTTGCCGAGGCCCTTCGACTTCAGATAGCTGGTCGGATAGAGCATTTCCTGCATGCCGGGGCCGCCCTTCGGGCCTTCATAGCGGATAACAACGACGTCGCCGGCCTTGACCTCGTTGCTGAGGATGCCCTTGACGGCTGCGTCCTGGCTTTCGAAGACCTTGGCCGGGCCGGAAAATTTCAAGATCGATTCATCGACGCCCGCGGTCTTCACGATGCAGCCGTCCAGCGCCAAGTTGCCCTTCAGGACAGCAAGGCCGCCATCCTTGGAAAAAGGATGCTCGACGCTGCGAATGACGCCGTGCTCGCGGTCGGTGTCGAGCTCATCCCAGCGGGAACTCTGGCTGAAAGCAACCTGGGTCGGAACGCCGCCGGGTGCAGCGCGGAAGAATTCGCGGACGCTTTCGCTATTGGTACGGGTGATGTCCCAGCGATCGATCGCATCGCCCAGCGTTTCGGCGTGGACGGTCGGGCAATCGCGGTTGATCAAGCCACCCTTGTCGAGCTCGCCAAGGATCGACATGATGCCGCCGGCGCGATGCACGTCTTCCATATGCACGTCGCTCTTTGCCGGTGCGACCTTGGAAAGGCAAGGCACCCGGCGCGACAGCGCATCGATATCGGCCATGGTGAAATCGATCTCGCCTTCATGCGCGGCGGCCAGAATATGCAGCACCGTATTGGTCGAGCCGCCCATGGCGATATCGAGTGACATTGCATTTTCAAACGCCTGCTTCGAAGCAACGTTACGCGGCAGGATCGTCGCGTCTTCCTGCTCATAGTAGCGGCGAGCAAGATCGACGATCAGATGGCCGGCTTCGACGAAGAGGCGTTTGCGATCGCCATGGGTTGCGAGCGTCGAGCCATTGCCGGGCAGCGACAAGCCGAGCGCTTCCGTCAGGCAGTTCATCGAATTGGCGGTAAACATACCGGAGCAGGAACCGCAGGTCGGACAGGCCGAACGCTCGATGACCTGGACGTCCTCGTCGCTGATCTTGTCGTCGGCAGCGGCAACCATGGCGTCGACCAGATCGAGAGCGACTTTCTTACCGTGCAGGACGACCTTCCCGGCCTCCATCGGGCCGCCGGAAACAAAAACGCTCGGGATATTGAGGCGCAGCGAGGCCATCAACATGCCGGGGGTGATCTTGTCGCAATTGGAAATGCAGACCATGGCGTCGGCGCAATGGGCATTGACCATATATTCAACGCTGTCGGCGATCAGTTCGCGCGAAGGCAACGAATAGAGCATGCCGTCATGGCCCATGGCGATACCGTCGTCGACGGCGATGGTGTTGAATTCCTTGGCAACACCGCCGGCCGCTTCGATTTCGCGCGCCACGAGCTGGCCGAGATCCTTGAGGTGGACGTGGCCGGGCACGAATTGGGTGAAAGAATTGACCACCGCAATGATGGGCTTGCCGAAATCGCTGTCCTTCATACCCGTCGCGCGCCAAAGGCCGCGCGCGCCGGCCATGTTGCGGCCATGGGTCGTGGTTCTAGAACGATAAGCTGGCATGGTGTCTTCCTCGTCGTCTCGGAAATTATGAGGAGCCGGCCGGCCTGGGGCTTTGCGCCGAAGGGAGCGCCGACAATCCTGCTTTTTGGAATTGTCCTAATCCAATCGCACCGGACTGTCACTATCAACTAGACCGAATCCGGTACGCCGCAAGGGCGAACGTAGTCTCTGGCTCTTATCCGGCTCAGTCACCAGCCAAATGACATAGACAACGCGGAAGGCGGTTTATTCCATCACGAACGCACACAAAAAATTGGTTTCCGTTCAAAAGAAATAACGTCGTAAGACGGTAACAAATCGTGCTTCTCCTGCGTAGAGGTCATATTATCTCTACGATCGTAGAAAGGAACATCGCAATGCCTTCCTATCGCCCGCCGAAGGTCGCCTCCTCCGAGATCACGCCGCGCTCGGTCTATCTGAGGCGCCGGGAATTCCTGGCGGCTGCGGCCGGCGCCGGCATCGCGATCGCCGGCGGGAAAAGCGCCTTTGCGGATACGTTGAACGCCACCAAGAGCAACTATACGGTCGACGAAAAGCTGACCCCGATCAAGGATGTCACCACCTACAACAATTTCTACGAATTCGGTCTCGACAAGGCCGATCCGGCAAAACTTTCGGGCAACTTCAAGCCGCGGCCCTGGACCGTCAAGGTCGATGGCATGGTCGGCAAACCCGGCACCTTCGACATCGATGCGCTGATCAAGGAATTTCCGCCGGAAGAGCGCGTCTACCGAATGCGCTGCGTCGAGGCCTGGTCGATGGTCATCCCCTGGGACGGTTTTCCTTTGTCCGCGCTGCTCGACAAGGTGGAGCCGCTTGGCAGCGCCAAGTTCGTCGCCTTCGAGACGGTCGTGCGGCCGGAGGAGATGCCTGGGCAGTCGGGCGTTTTCCAGTCCTTGAACTGGCCCTATGTCGAAGGCCTGCGGCTCGATGAAGCGCGCAATCCGCTGACGCTTTTAGCCGTCGGTCTCTATGGCGAGACATTGCCGAACGCGAACGGCGCACCGATCCGCCTCGTCGTGCCATGGAAATACGGCTTCAAGGGCATCAAGTCGATCGTGCGCATCACGCTCACCGACAAGCAGCCACTGAACACCTGGCAGGCGACGAACAGCCAGGAATACGGCTTCTATGCCAACGTCAATCCGGCAGTCGACCATCCGCGCTGGAGCCAGGCGACCGAACGCCGTATCGGTGAAGGCGGTTTCTTCGGTGCCAATCGCCGACCCACCCTGCCCTTTAATGGCTATGCCGATCAGGTCGCAAGCCTCTATGCCGGCATGGACCTGAGGGCGAATTTCTGATGGCCTTTTCCTTCGCCTTGCCCAAACGCTGGCAACCGGCTTCGGTCTGGGCGCTTTATGTCGTCGGCCTGATGCCGGCGGCATGGGAGTTCTATCTCGGCGCCACGGACCAGCTCGGCGCCGACGCGGTCAAGACCTTCGAGCTTTTCCTCGGGCTCTGGGCGATCCGCTTCCTGCTCCTGACGCTCGCCGTCACCCCGGCGCGCGATCTCTTCGGCTGGAACTACCTGCGCTATCGCCGGGCACTCGGCCTGCTTTGCTTCTACTATGCGCTGATGCATCTGACGGTCTACATGGTCCTCGACCAGGCGCTGGACGTGCAGGCGGTCATCGACGACGTGCTGAAGCGGCCCTTCATCATGTTCGGCATGGCCGGGCTGGTGATGCTGCTGGCGCTTGCCGTGACCTCCAACAACTTTTCGATCAAACGTCTCGGCAAGAAATGGATCTGGCTGCATCGGCTGGTCTATATTATCGCCGCCTGCGGCGCACTGCATTTCGCGCTGTCGACCAAGGTGCTGTCACTTGAGCAGTATATCTATATCGGCCTGCTGATCGCCATGATCCTCTACCGATCGTACCGGCCGATCATGATGGAGAAACGCAGGGCGGCACGGAAACCGGCTGCAGTTTCCCGCTCCAGAGCGGCTTAGGATTGGAGTTGAAGCCCGCGACGATCCATTCTCGCGCATCAACTCGTCATTCGACAGCTGCTCCGAGGGCGACCTTGCTTTGCTGCTCCGAAACCTCCACGGTCGCCGTCAGGCCGGCGATCAGCTTCGTGCCGTCGGGCACCTTGTCGAGAGCAATGCGCACGGGCACGCGCTGCGCCAGACGGACCCAACTGAAGGTCGGGGTGATATTGGCGAGCAAGCTGCCCGAGGTACGCTCGCGGTCTTCGATGCCGGTGGCGATGCTCTCCACATGGCCCGTCAGCTTTTCCGCCTGCCCCATCAGATGGATCGACACCTCATCGCCGATTTGAATGCGCGGCAGCTTGGTTTCCTCAAAATAGCCCTCCACCCGCAGGGAGTCGGCGTCGATCAGAGCGACCTTCGCAGTGCCCGCGGTAACATAGTCGCCCGGACGGAGACTGAGATTTGAAACGCTGCCATTTACTGTCGCCTTGACCTCGGAACGGTCGAAGTTGAGCTGGGCGAGAGCGCGATTGGCAGTGGCCTGGCCAAGGGAGGCCTCCGCTTGCTCCTCTGCGGTTTGCGCCTGCTCCTTCTGTTGGACAGAGGCAGCATCGCCGAGACGCTGCTGTCGCTCGCTTTCGCGATGCGACTGGTCGAGTGTCGCTTTGGCGCCCTGGAGCGCAGCATCGGCCTGGGCCAAGGCAATGGTGAAACGCTCGCGATCGACACGAAAGAGAACATCGCCTTTCTTGACGACCTGATTGTCCTTTACCAAGACTTCACTCACCAAACCGGAAACATCGGGTGCGATACCGACGACATCGGCGCGCAGGCGCGCATCGCGTGTCCACGGCTCGTGCATATAGTGGCTCCAAAGCTGACGGCCGACAAAAACGGCCGCGACGACGAAGACAAGGGTGACGGCAATCCGGCCGATAAGTTTGAACGCGTTCATATGAAGTACCAACGGGTAAAAGAGGAAACGGCCCCAAGAAGCAGCACATAGAGGGCAAGGTCGAAGAGACCGCGATGCCAGACGAGGGAGTAAACGCCAAGCCGAGCTAGAACACGCCGAAGGACAATGATCAGCACAAGGCTAAGAAGCATCAGAACGAGGAGGCGCGGCACGTAGACGCCGTAAAGATCAAATTCTGCAGGCATGGCTTTATTCCGCGGCAAGGGAAAGAGGTATGGAGACCGGTTGATTTGATCGCCAATTCTCCGGCGGCGATGCTTGAGGGTAGAGTGCGCGGCGTAGCCCCACTAAAGCATCGAGGCTATCGCGGCCGTTGCCGGCATTCTCGTCGGCAATCACTCTCAAGCTTTCATCGATCGATTGACGGAGATCATCGGGAGCATCGAGCGGCTGGCCGGCCTTCAGCCTTGCACGGTAGAAATGCGAAATGCCGGACAAAACGACCCCGATGGCCGATGCGCTGGACGCGCCAAGACGTGCCCGCTCCTTCTGCAGCATCAGCACATTGAAACCCAAGCGGACGTCTGCAAATCCGTCGACTTTCTTCAACTCACGATCCTCGACCGCGGCAAGGCGCGGCACGAGCTGGCCCAAACGATCGAGAATGCGGGCAGACAGGCGCTCGTGATCGCCGTGGCGAGCACCGGCTGCTGTCTCAGCGAGATCCGCCCAGCCGGCCTGCACCAGCCGTCGGGCAGCGATCTCGGCGCCGAACGGTCGGGCGATCAGCGTCCAGACAAGCGCGAAACCGATACCTGCCAAGGCGGCGATCGCCTCGTTGGTGAAGGTGGTGAAGTCCGAGGTGTAGCGGTCCTGAAGCGCGATGAACGAGGCGCTGTTCACCGTCAGCAGCATGGCCAGCATGTTGGACTGCGGCTTCGGAATGAGCAGGCCCAGCAACAGGAACGGAGGCGCGAAGGCGACGACCAGCATCTCATAGCTATTCATGGCGGGCAGAATGGCGAAAATGTAGACGAAGGCGATGACCAGGCTGATGGCGCACCAGACAAACATGGATGTGATGAAGGGTGCCGGACGGTCGAGCGCGGCAAAGAAGGAACAGGCGACTGCGGCCATGGTGACGAAGCCGGCGCCATTCTGCCAACCGGTGAAAATCCAGAAAAAGCAGGCGATCGCTGTGCCGACAACCACGGAGCCGGCGGAAAAGGCCAGCAGTGCATAATCATAGTGCCGGTTACGTCCAACGACCCTGCGGTGCCGGAAGGCGGGCCACCAGGTACCGCGCTTGCCGCCGGCAACGATCTGATCGCGCAACGTCAGGCAGTCCTGCCAGAGATCGACGATTTCCTTCAGCCGCGCCAGCGCGCTCGATAAAACGAGATCATCCCAGCCGAGATCAGGATCGCTTAACTGCAAATCCTCGATCTTTCGCGACAGAACGTCGACGGTGTTGTCGGCCTTACTGCTGCCGCCTTGTCCGAGCCAATCGGCAACTTCGTTCAGGACCACGACGAGCTCCTGAGGTAGAGTTTTCTCACTTGCCTTCAAGGCATGCAGCCGGTCGGCGAGAGAGGAAAAGAGAGGCAGCAGCATCAAAAGGCGGCCGCGCAGTTCACGAGAGTGGCGGACGATATCCCGGCTGCCGGCATCGTAACCGAGCTGGCTGATGATGAGATCGAGCCCGGTGACGTCGGCGGCGAGCTTCTGCCGTTTCAGCGGCGTCGCGGGTGACGCGCCCTCCCCGCGCAGGATCTCATCCGCCCAACTGCCCGCATCATCGAGCCATGTCGTGATACGTTGGCCGAGAACGGTGCTCACGCTGGTTGGAAAAACGGTCGCGCTGACGATGCTGGCGCAAACGATGCCGATGATGATCTCCTCCGAGCGGGCAAGTGCGACGTCAAAGATGGATTCCGGGGAGCCGACGGTCGGCAAGGCGATCAGTGGCAGCGAATAGCCGGCGAGCATGAACACGTAGCTGCGGGAGGTCCGATCGAGCATCGATATGAACAGCAGCGTTCCTGTCCATAACGCTATCACAATCGAAAGGAGTTCAGGAGCATCGACGAAGAGCGGAACGAAGAAGACCGCGGCGGATGCCCCCAGGAGAGTGCCGAGAGCGCGATAGAGCGCTTTCGAACTCGTTGCCCCTGCGAGCGGATTGGCAACGACATAAACAGCCGCCATGGCCCAATAGGGACGCGGGAGATCCAGCGACAGTGCGATGAACAAAGCGAGCATGGACGCAAGAAAGGCCTTGGCCGAAAACAACCAGTCACGCCAGGAAGGAAGATTCATAACACGCCTTCGCCTTGCTGATTGGATTCGGAAGGTCTCGGCGTTTCGAATTCATCGAAGGCCTGCAGCACACGGATCGCGGCTTCGATATCGGCCTTATCGACATTGGCAAGGATCCTGCCCCGCAATTCGTCAAGCGTCTCTTCCATACGGGCGGCGAGTACTTCGCCTTTGGCAGTCAGCCACAAGCCCTTGGCCCGGCGATCTGTCGGATCGTCCTTGCGAATGACAAGCTCCAAACCTTCGAGCTGGTCGAGTAACCTCACCAGCGACGGCCCCTCGATACCGACATAATTGGCAAGAGCGACCTGCCGCACCCCGCCGCCAAGCCGACCGATCCACAAGAGTGGTGCGGCGGCAGCCTCCGAAATGCCATGGGAGCTGAGCGCAAGATCGACAGCCCGTCGCCACTGGCGGCCGGTCGAAAGGAGATTGGCGGTGAATATCCGTTGCAAGGCGCTAAATGATTTCATAGCAATCTATTAGCATTAAACTAGTTAGCATTCAAACTATTTTCTGATAATGACGCCTGGAAAATGAAGGCCCTGGTCCGGCGCGCGCTCAACGGACGGCAGGCCTGTTTTCAGCCAGCCGATCAACCGACCTCTACTGCGCGTCCCTAGTCCTCGAAAAGGTGAGATCGAACGCAAAGGCGATGACGGTCCCAACGACATAGGCCAATATATTCCATAGGGAAAACACCCGCCCCAGCAGCAGAGCACCCGCAATCGTCAGCCGGAAGGCATCCAGCCATGGTGTGTGAACCAGCCGAAAGAATTCGACAGCGACGGCAACGATCAGCGCGGCTGCAGCAATCCTGGACGGTTTTGTGCCTGCGACTATCGTGGCCAAGAGGGCATAGACCATCGCCCCCCATAGGACCGAGCCGCCATATTTGACGACGACGAAGGGAAGATGCATCGCATAGCCATACCGCCTAAGCACAAGACCGCAGATGATGACGAATATCAGCGTCAGAAATAGCATCGCTCGTCTTGATATCCGTCGCAGCGCAGTTTCCAACAGTCCATTCCTCCCAAGTCAAAAACGCGGCCAGCGGTGTTCGAAGCCGCAATTTCAGCTATCGCATTTTGCCGAAAACAGGGCTTCCGAAGTGCAGACAAACAAAAAGGCCGGATGATCGCTCATCCGGCCTTCAATCTCTTGTCCGAAGCGAGCCTTAAGCGGCTGCGGCTTCTTCCTCGGCAGCAACGCGAGCCTTGTCGGCTGCGCCCTTGGCGAGGGTGTCGCGATCGACGAATTCGACGACGGCGAGAGCGGCATTGTCGCCCTGGCGGAAGCCGGCCTTCATGATGCGCAGGTAGCCGCCGTTGCGGGTGGCGTAGCGCGAAGCAATCGTATCGAACAGCTTCGAGACAACGGCTGCGTCACGGATCTGCGAGATGGCCTGACGACGAGCGTGCAGGTCGCCGCGCTTGCCGAGGGTGACCAGCTTCTCGACGATCGGACGGATTTCCTTCGCCTTCGGGAGCGTGGTGACGATCTGCTCATGGGTGATGAGCGAAGCCGCCATGTTGGCGAACATCGCCTTACGGTGACTAGCGGTTCTATTCAGCTTGCGGCCGGCTTTACCGTGGCGCATGGCTATTCTCCTTCACTTGCAGGCATCATCCACCTGCAGTTTGATTGGTTAGTATTGGTCTTCGTAGCGCTTGGCGAGATCTTCGATGTTCTCAGGCGGCCATGCCGGCACTTCCATGCCGAGGTGCAGGCCCATGGAAGCGAGAACTTCCTTGATTTCGTTCAGCGACTTGCGACCAAAATTCGGCGTGCGGAGCATTTCTGCTTCGGTCTTCTGAATGAGGTCGCCGATATAGACGATGTTGTCGTTCTTCAGGCAGTTTGCCGAGCGAACAGACAGTTCCAGTTCGTCCACTTTCTTGAGGAGCGCCGGGTTGAAAGCAAGTTCGGTGACTGCTTCTTCTTCGGCTTCCTTCTGCGGCTCGTCGAAGTTGACGAAGACGCCAAGCTGATCCTGGAGGATGCGAGCCGCGAAAGCGACGGCATCTTCGCCGGTGATCGAGCCATCGGTTTCGATCGACATGCTCAGCTTGTCGTAGTCGAGAACCTGTCCTTCGCGGGTGTTTTCAACCTTGTAGGACACCTTCTTGACCGGCGAATAGAGGCTGTCGACCGGGATGAGGCCGATCGGAGCATCTTCCGCACGATTGCGCTCGGCCGGGACATAGCCCTTGCCGTTATTGACGGTGAATTCCATGCGGATTTCGGCGCCCTCGTCGAGCGTGCAGATGACATGCTCGGGGTTGAGGATTTCAATGTCGCCCACCGTCTGGATGTCGCCAGCCGTTACCACGCCGGGGCCCTGCTTGCGAACCACCATACGCTTGCTGTCATCGCCATCCATCTTGATGGCGATTTCCTTGATGTTCAGCACGATGTCCGTCACGTCTTCCCGGACGCCCGGGATAGAGGAGAACTCATGCAGCACGCCGTCGATCTGCACGGCCGTCACAGCGGCGCCGCGCAGAGAGGACAGCAGAACGCGACGCAGCGCGTTGCCGAGGGTGAGACCGAAGCCACGCTCCAGCGGTTCGGCCACGAGCGTTGCCTTGGTGCGGCCGCTCGAGGAGAACTCGACCTTGTTCGGCTTGATCAGTTCCTGCCAGTTTTTCTGAATCATGTTCTTGCCTTCCGTTCGTTGCCACCATCCAATCGTGACAACCGAGCTTGTGAAGCACCGGGCCGGACGCATAAGCACCGGCCGGTGTCGTGAGTGGCGATGATCAGACGCGGCGCTTCTTGCGCGGGCGGCAACCATTGTGCGGGATCGGGGTCACGTCGCGGATGGACGTGATCATGAAACCGGCAGCCTGGAGCGCGCGCAGAGCGGATTCACGACCGGAGCCCGGACCGCAAACTTCGACTTCCAGCGACTTCATGCCATGTTCCTGGGCCTTCTTGGCGCAGTCTTCAGCAGCGATCTGAGCAGCGAACGGGGTCGACTTGCGCGAACCCTTGAAGCCCTTGGCACCAGCGGACGACCAGGCAATGGCGTTGCCCTGCGCGTCGGTGATGGTGATCATCGTGTTGTTGAAGGTCGAATTGACGTGCGCAACGCCCGACGTGATATTCTTGCGCTCGCGACGGCGAACGCGGACGGCTTCCTTGGCCATGGTAGTCCTTTCTTGGATCTCTTCACCGCCGTAATGCCAGCGGCTACACCGGAGCGGTGCCTAAATGGTCCCGTTCCAAACTCAAAAGAGGCCGGCGCAGACCGCCAGCCTCCCACATCCGGTTTCCCGGAAATTACTTCTTCTTACCAGCAATAGCCTTTGCCGGGCCCTTGCGGGTGCGGGCATTGGTATGGGTGCGCTGGCCGCGAACCGGCAGGCCGCGACGATGACGCAGGCCGCGGTAGCTGCCGAGGTCCATCAGACGCTTGATGTTCATCGCGGTTTCGCGACGAAGATCGCCTTCGACCTGATAGTCCCGGTCGATGGTTTCGCGGATCTGAAGAACTTCGGCGTCCGTCAACTGATTGACGCGACGCTCGGCCGGAATACCGACCTTCTCGCAGATTTCCTGTGCAAACTTCGGTCCGATCCCGTGAATGTAGCGAAGCGCAATAACTACGCGCTTTGCAGTCGGGATGTTGACGCCAGCGATACGAGCCACGCCTGTTCTCCTTGCATTCCTTTTGCCTGAGCAAAGGGCTTTGTTATGCAGCCCGAGAGCTGCTTGTTCAATTTGGGTCCGTAACACGTCAAAACGACCGTACCCGGACTTCCCTACGGAAATCCGCGCCGATCGCATGGCATGTCGCGAGTTGGCGCGGTGTTTAGCGGAATCAGCGCAAAAAAGCAACCGCCCCCGACAAGTTTATTTCAAGCTATCTAAAGCTTAGAGAGGATGGCCTCGATATCGGCCGTCACATGCTCGATGTCGGCCATGCCGTCGACCGACTGAAGCTTGCCCTTGGCATAATAATAGCCGATGAGCGGCGACGTTTCCTTGTAGTAGACCTGCAGACGCTCGACGACCGTTTCTCTGTTGTCATCGGCACGGCGCTTGAAATGCGTGGAACCGCAACGGTCACACACACCTTCCACTTTCGGCTTCAGGTTTTCGTCGTGATAACCAGCGCCGCAGCTGGCGCAGGTATAACGGCCCGAAATACGATCGGCGAGCACGGCGTCATCCACCTTGATCTCGATCACGACGGAAAGGTCGAGCCCTTTCGCCTTCAACATCGCTTCCGTCGCATCAGCCTGAACGAGCGTGCGCGGAAACCCATCGAGAATAAAGCCCTTGGCGCAATCCGGTTGATCGATACGCTCGGACACGATGGCGTTGACGATTTCGTCTGAAACAAGCTTGCCGGCATCCATGACGGCCTTGGCACGCTTGCCTACTTCAGTCCCGGCTGCCACCGCGGCCCTCAGCATATCACCCGTGGAAAGCTGCGGAATGCCATGCTTTTCCACGATACGCTGGGCCTGGGTCCCCTTACCTGCTCCCGGCGGCCCCAAAAGTATCAATCTCATCGCCCCCTCTTTCCTCCACGCAACTTCGATTTCTTGATCAGGCCTTCATATTGCTGTGCGATCAGGTGACCCTGAATCTGCGCCACCGTATCCAGCGTTACGCTAACCACGATCAGAAGCGACGTGCCACCCAGAGACAGCGGAATACCGGTCTGGGACACGAGAATTTCGGGCAGAATGCAGACGAAGACAAGATAGATCGCGCCGATGACCGTGATGCGGGTCAGCACGTAGTCGATATATTCGGCGGTGCGCTCGCCCGGACGGATGCCCGGAATGAAGCCGCCATGCTTCTTCAGATTGTCGGCCGTGTCCTTCGGATTAAAGACCAGCGCGGTGTAGAAGAAGGCGAAGAAAGCGATCAGGCCGGCGTAGAGCACCATATAGATCGGCTGGCCGTGACCGAGGGCCGCGACGATCGACGTGACCCAGGTCGGAAGGGCAGTGTTGGTGCCGAGACCGGCGACGGTCGCTGGCAGCAGTAGCAGCGACGATGCGAAGATCGCCGGAATAACACCCGACGTATTCAGCTTGAGCGGAAGATGCGAGGTATCGCCCTGGAACATCCGGGTGCCAACCTGGCGCTTCGGATATTGAATCAATAGGCGGCGCTGGGCGCGCTCCACGAAGACGATCAGCGCGATGACCAGGACAGCCACGACAAGCACGGCAAGAATCAAGCCGGTGGACAGAGCGCCCGTGCGGCCAAGTTCGAGGGTGCCGGCAAGCGCGGTCGGCAGGCCGGCTGCGATACCCGCGAAGATGATCAGCGAAATACCGTTACCGATGCCGCGCGACGTGACCTGTTCACCGAGCCACATCAGGAACATCGTGCCGCCGAGAAGTGTGACGACGGTCGAAAGTCGGAAGAACCAGCCTGGATCAAGGACGACGCCGTTACCGTGCTCAAGGCCGATCGCAATGCCATAGGCCTGCAAAGCGCCGAGCAACACCGTGCCGTAGCGGGTGTACTGGTTGATGATCTTGCGGCCCTGCTCCCCTTCCTTCTTCAGGTTCTCGAGCGCCGGCACGACCGAAGTCATGAGCTGCACGATAATCGAAGCGGAGATGTAGGGCATGATGCCGAGCGCGAAAATCGCCATGCGCTGCACGGCGCCGCCGGAAAACATGTTGAAAAGGCCCAGAATGCCGCCGGACTGATTCTGGAAGGCCTGGGCGTAAGCCGCCGGATTGAGCCCCGGAAGCGGGATATGGGTACCCAAACGGTAGACGAGGAGAGCGCCGAGCGTGAACCACAGGCGCTTCTTGAGATCCTCGGCCTTGGCAAAGGTCGAAAAATTGAGATTGGACGCCAATTGTTCCGCTGCAGAAGCCATGCAAATCTCCGCACTACCAATTCCGGCATAATCGGCCGGGTCCGGAATCAGTATTCAAATTGTTCAAAAGCCGGGCTTCGGACGGATTGCGCTGCAATCGGATGCCTCACCCTTGGTTCCCGTTTTCCCCCGGAAAGACGCAGCTGCATCGTTCAGGTTCGTGAGGCTCACATATGGGAGCAAAATCGCCCGGTGTGAAGCACCCCGGGCGATTTATTGATAAGATTATTCTGCGACAGAAGCGAGCAGCTTGATGGAACCGCCTGCCTTTTCGATCTTTTCGACCGCCGGCTTGGAGGCCCCTGCGACTTCCAGCGAAAGCTTCGCCTTCAGTTCGCCGTCCGAAAGGATGCGAACGCCGTCCTTGACGCGGCGAATCACGCCAGCAGCCTTGAGAGCGGCGGCATCGACAGTTGCCTTGGCATCGAGCTTGCCGGCATCGACAGCAGCCTGGATGCGGGCCAGCGATACGACGACATAGTCGGAAGCGAAGATGTTGGTGAAGCCGCGCTTCGGCAGACGACGGTAGATGGGCATCTGACCGCCTTCGAAGCCGTTGATGGCAACGCCCGAACGGGACTTCTGACCCTTCACGCCACGGCCGCCGGTCTTGCCGGAGCCGGAGCCGATGCCGCGGCCGAGGCGCTTGCGGCTATGGGTCGAGCCTTCGTTATCCTTGATCTCATTCAGTTTCATAGCGAATACCTCCGGCTCACTTCTCGTCGACAACGCGAACGAGATGCTGGACAGCACGGATCATCCCGCGAACGGCCGGAGTGTCTTCCAGCGTGCGGCGACGGTGCATCTTGTTCAGTCCGAGACCGATCAGCGTCTTCTGCTGAACATCCGGACGGCGGATCGGGCTGCCAATCTGCTCGACCGTAACGGTCGCCTTGGCTTCAGCCTTCTTGGTCGTCTTGGCCATAGGTCAAACTCCCTTATTCTTCGGCGGCGTTGCCCGAGGAGGTACGGCGAGCCTGCAGGGTGGCATACTTGATGCCGCGCTGAGCTGCGATGTCCTTCGGGTGAACCTGGTGCTTCAGGGCGTCGAACGTAGCGCGAACCATGTTGTACGGGTTCGACGAACCGGTCGACTTGGCAACGACGTCGTGAACGCCGAGCGTTTCGAAAACGGCGCGCATCGGGCCGCCGGCGATGATACCGGTACCGACCTTGGCCGAGCGCAGCAGAACCTTGCCAGCGCCATGACGGCCATGGACGTCGTGATGCAGCGTACGGCCGTCACGCAGCGGTACGAAAATCATGTCGCGCTTAGCGCTTTCGGTTGCCTTGCGGATCGCTTCCGGCACCTCGCGTGCCTTGCCATGACCGAAGCCGACGCGGCCCTTCTGGTCACCGACGACGACGAGAGCGGCGAAACCGAAACGGCGGCCACCCTTTACAACCTTGGCGACGCGGTTGATCGCGACCAGCTTGTCGACGAATTCGCTATCGCGCTCTTCACGGCTCTGGCGGTCTTCCCGCGGAGCCCTCTTTTCCTGTGCCATTGTCCTCTTCCTTTTTCTTTTCCGGGTGCAATCGGCAAACAAAACGAAGACCGCATCGACCTCCCGAAGGGGATCAGCGGTCCGGTGAAATCCGGCCGGTGCTCGAAAGCCGCCGGCCGGAAACTCGATCAGAAGGTCAGGCCGCCTTCGCGGGCTGCATCGGCCAGAGCCTTGATGCGACCGTGATAGATGAAGGCGCCGCGGTCAAACACGACTTCCTTGACGCCGGCCTTGGAGGCGCGCTCGGCTACGAGCTTACCAACGAGGGCTGCGGCTGCGGTGTCGGCACCAGTCTTCAGAGAACCGCGCAGATCCTTGTCGAGAGTGGAGGCAGACGCGAGCGTCTTGCCAGCCACATCATCGATGACCTGGGCGTAGATGTTCTTCGACGAGCGATGAACCGACAGGCGCGGACGGCCATTGGCCACCGACTTGAGTTGACGGCGCACGCGGTTGGCACGACGTGCAAGTGCTTCTTTCCTGCTAGCCATTTCGCGTGATCCTTACTTCTTCTTGCCTTCTTTGCGGACGATCCGCTCGTCGGCATACTTGACGCCCTTGCCCTTGTAGGGCTCGGGACCGCGGTATTCGCGGATTTCAGCGGCAACCTGGCCGACCTGCTGCTTGTTGATGCCGGTGACGACGATTTCCGTCGGCTTCGGCACAGCAATCGTGATGCCCTGCGGCGGCTCGTAGACCACGTCGTGGCTGAAGCCGAGCGCGAGCTGCAGGTTCTTGCCCTGCATGGCGGCACGGTAGCCGACGCCGTTGATTTCGAGCTTGCGCTCGTAGCCGTCCTTAACACCCTTCAGGATGTTCTCGATCATCGTGCGGGACATGCCCCACTTTGCGCGAGCATCCTTGGAGTCGTTGAGCGGCGTCACGACAATTGCGTTATTTTCCAGCTTGAGACCGATTTCGTCGTTAGCGACGAAGAACAGTTCGCCCTTGGGGCCCTTAGCAGTCACCTTTTGGCCATCAACCGAGGCCGTGATTCCTGCAGGCACCTGAACGGGCTTTTTACCGATACGAGACATTTTTTCGAACCTGTCTGTTTCGAAGGAGATCCCTGTTCGATCTTAGAAGACCGAGCAGAGAACCTCGCCACCAACATTCTGTTCGCGAGCCTGGTGATCGGCCATCACACCCTTCGGGGTAGAAAGGATGGTGATGCCGAGACCGTTCGCGACCTGCGGAATGGACTTGACCGAGACATAAACTCGGCGGCCCGGCTTGGACACACGGCCGATCTCACGGATCACCGATGCGCCTTCATAGTACTTAAGCTCGATGTTGAGCTCAGACTTGCCGTTGCCGAAATCGACGACGGAGTAGCCACGGATGTAGCCTTCAGCCTGCAGAACATCGAGAACACGCGCACGGAGCTTGGACGCAGGCGTCGAAACCGACGACTTGCGGCGGGAAGCGCCATTGCGGATACGGGTGAGCATATCGCCCAAAGGATCAGTCATAGTCATCTAATCTGCTCCCTACCAGCTCGACTTGACGACGCCCGGCACTTTGCCGAGGTTGCCGAGTTCACGCAGCGCGATACGCGACATGCGCAGTTTGCGGTAATAGGCGCGCGGGCGGCCCGATACTTCGCAACGGTTGCGAATGCGGGTCTTCGATCCATCGCGCGGGAGCGATGCCAGCTTCAGTGTGGCCTTGAACCGGTCTTCGATCGGAAGAGACTGGTTCATGATGATTGCCTTAAGGGCAGCCCGCTTCGCGGTCTGGTTGGCAACCGTATTGCGGCGGCGCTTGTTCTTTTCGACTGCGCTTGTCTTCGCCATATCAGGGTTCCTTTTCTACGCTCGTCGTTACGGTTATTGACGGAACGGGAAGTTGAACTCTTTCAGAAGAGTCCGTGCTTCGTCGTCCGTTGTCGCCGTCGTGCAAACGATGATGTCCATGCCCCACATCTGATCAACCTTATCGTAGTTGATCTCAGGGAACACAATGTGTTCCTTGATGCCCATGGCGAAATTGCCACGACCGTCAAAGCTTTTCGGGTTCAGGCCGCGGAAGTCGCGAACGCGCGGAAGCGCGATGTTGACCAGACGATCCAGGAACTCGTACATGCGGGCGCCGCGCAGCGTCACCTTGGCGCCAATCGGCATGTTTTCGCGGACCTTGAAGCCTGCGATAGAGTTGCGCGCGCGGGTGATGACCGGCTTCTGGCCAGCAATCGCTGCAAGATCGGCCGCAGCAACAGTCGGCTTCTTCGAATCAGCCGTTGCTTCGCCGACGCCCATGTTGATCACGATCTTTTCCAGCTTCGGGATCTGCATCTCGTTGGCGTAGGAGAACTTCTCCTGCATCGCCGCGCGGATGCGGGCATTGTATTCCTTCTTGAGCCGCGGCTCGTACTTTGCCTCAGCCATCGATCACTTCTCCCGAGGTCTTGGCCACACGGACCTTCTTGCCATCTACAACCTTGAAACCGACGCGGGTCGGCTTGCCGTCCTTATCGACGATCGCAATGTTGGACAGGTGAAGCGAGGCTTCCTTGTTGATGATGCCGGCTTCTTGGGTCTGCGTCTGGCGCTGGTGGCGCTTGACGACGTTGACGCCACGGACGACCGCGCGGTCTTCCTTCGGCATTACTTGAATGACTTCGCCGGTGCGGCCCTTGTCCTTGCCGGCCAATACGACGACCTTGTCGCCTTTACGGATCTTTTGCATCGCTCCGCTCCTTACAGTACTTCTGGAGCCAGCGAGATGATCTTCATGTGGTTCTTGGCGCGAAGTTCGCGCGGAACCGGTCCGAAGATACGGGTGCCGATCGGCTCTTTCTTGTTGTCGATGAGGACTGCTGCATTGGTATCGAAGCGGATGACGCTGCCATCCGGACGACGGATGTCCTTGGCGGTGCGAACGAC
Organism: Rhizobium sp. BK313; assembly: GCF_014193655.1. GTDB lineage: Bacteria > Pseudomonadota > Alphaproteobacteria > Rhizobiales > Rhizobiaceae > Rhizobium. Next base: position 1,815,056 of record NZ_JACHZQ010000001.1, read on the forward strand.
AACCGCCTTCATCACGTCACCCTTCTTCACACGGCCGCGCGGAATGGCTTCCTTGATCGAAACGACAATGACGTCACCGATCGAGGCATACTTGCGCTTCGAGCCGCCCAGCACCTTGATGCACATGACACGACGTGCGCCGGAATTATCCGCCACGTCGAGGTTTGTTTGCATCTGAATCATGTCAGGTCGCCTTCTTGTTGTTACCGGAATGGTTGGGCTGAACAGCCCCCTACCCCGGCTTATGGACTAGTGTCTTGTCTGATTTCTCCAGCGCTTGGGATCATTTGGATCCCTTCGCCAGCCATCAATAAAGCAAAAGAACGCCCGTTCTCGAGCGTCCTGCTTCCAAGCTCGTGCTTCATACAGATATTTCGCCCAAGCGCAAGGGCTTGAGCGAAATTCTGTTACTTGGTCTGGGCGGAAACGACCGTCCAGGCCTTGTCCTTGGAGATCGGCGCGCATTCCTCGATGGAAACGACGTCGCCGACCTTGTACTGATTGTTTTCGTCGTGGGCCTTGTACTTCTTGGAACGACGAACAGTCTTCTGGAGCAGCGGGTGAGCGAAACGACGCTCTACGCGGACAACTACCGTCTTCTCGTTCTTGTCGCTGACCACGACGCCCTGCAGAATGCGCTTCGGCATGTTATTTTTCCTTTAGGCCTTTGCTTCTGCCGCCTTCTGGCGGGCAATGGTTTTCACACGAGCGATGTCCTTGCGGACTTCGTTGATGCGCGAGGACTTCTCAAGCTGGCCGGTCGCCTTCTGAAAGCGCAGGTTGAACTGTTCCTTCTTCAGCTTGGCAAGCTCGTCCTTGAGTTGGTCGGCGCTCAGGGCGCGAACATCTGCGGCTTTCATGAGCTTCTTCCTTACTCTGCAATGCGCTGCACGAAGCGCGTCTTGACCGAGAGCTTGGCGGACCCGAGGCGCAGAGCCTCACGAGCGATTTCTTCGCTTACGCCATCGATCTCGAACATCATACGGCCGGGCTTGACCTTGCATGCCCAGTATTCGACGGAGCCCTTACCTTTACCCATGCGGACTTCGGTCGGCTTTTTGGTGACCGGAACATCCGGGAACACGCGGATCCATACACGGCCGGCACGCTTCATATAGCGCGTGATCGCGCGGCGAGCCGCTTCGATCTCACGAGCGTTAACGCGGTTGGGTTCCTGCGCCTTCAGACCGAATTCACCAAAAGCCAGATCAGAGCCGCCCTTGGCGACGCCCTTGATGCGACCCTTGAATTGCTTACGGTACTTCGTACGCTTTGGCTGCAACATTTTCTTATTCTCCGAACTTATCTGCCACGTACGCTATCAAGCGTTGTCGCGGCGGCGGTCTCTATCGCGATCGCGGCTAGCCGGACCCTGGGCGTCGCCTTCCAGCGCGCGGCGTTCGGAGGCCATCGGATCATGCTCGAGGATTTCGCCCTTGAAGATCCAAACCTTGATGCCGCAGATGCCGAATGCGGTTTCTGCTTCAGCCGTGCCGTAGTCGATGTCGGCGCGCAGCGTATGCAGCGGCACGCGACCTTCGCGGTACCATTCCGTACGAGCGATTTCTGCACCGCCGAGACGGCCGGCGCAGGTAATCTTGATGCCTTCGGCGCCAAGACGCATCGCGGACTGAACGGCGCGCTTCATGGCGCGACGGAAAGCAACACGGCGCTCGAGCTGCTGAGCGATCGACTGGGCAACCAGCGTCGCGTCGATTTCCGGCTTGCGCACTTCAACGATGTTGAGATGCGTTTCGGAATTCGTCATTTCCGACAGCTTCTTGCGGAGCTTGTCGATGTCAGCGCCCTTCTTGCCAATGATCAGGCCCGGACGAGCCGAGTGGATCGTGACGCGGCACTTCTTGTGCGGACGCTCGATGACCACCTTGGAGATACCGGCCTGCTTCAGTTCGTTCATGACGAACTTGCGCATCTTCAGGTCTTCGTGGAGGAGCTGGCCGTACTCGGCATTGTCCGCAAACCAGCGGCTATCCCAGGTACGGTTGATGCCAAGACGAAAACCGATCGGATTGATTTTCTGACCCATTATGCGGCCTCCCCTTGAGCTTCCACTTCACGAACGACGATCGTCAGATGCGCGAACGGCCGCTCGATACGAGATGCGCGGCCGCGGCCACGAGCGTGGAAACGCTTCATGACGATCGACTTGCCGACGTAGGCTTCCGCCACGACCAGCGAGTCAACGTCGAGATCATGGTTGTTCTCGGCATTGGCAATCGCAGATTCGAGCGTCTTCTTGACGGCGCCTGCGATACGCTTGCGGGAGAATTCCAACTCAGCGAGTGCGCGATCAACCTTCTTGCCGCGGATCGAAGCCGCGACCAGGTTAAGCTTCTGCGGGCTGACGCGGAGCGTGCGCGCAATTGCCTGCGCCTCATTGTCCTTCAGCCGGCGTTCGGTTTTTGCCTTGCCCATTGTTACTTCCTCTTCGCCTTCTTGTCCGCACCGTGACCATAATAGGTGCGGGTCGGGGCGAACTCGCCGAACTTGTGTCCGACCATGTCTTCATTGACGCTGACCGGAATGTGCTTGCTGCCGTTGTAAACACCAAAGGTGAGACCAACGAACTGCGGCATGATGGTGGAGCGACGGCTCCACATCTTGATTATTTCGCTGCGTCCGCCTTCGCGCACCTTCTCAGCCTTCTTGAGAAGATAGCCGTCAACAAACGGACCTTTCCATACTGAACGAGCCACTTGAGACTTCCTCTCTTACTTCTTGCGCTGATGGCGCGAACGCATAATCATCTTGTCGGTCGACTTGTTCGACCGCGTACGCTTGCCCTTGGTCGGCTTGCCCCACGGGGTCACCGGATGGCGACCACCAGAGGTGCGGCCTTCACCACCGCCGTGCGGGTGGTCAACCGGGTTCATGACGACACCACGGTTGTGAGGCTTCTTACCGCGCCACCGCGAACGACCGGCCTTACCGTCATTGATGTTGCCGTGATCCGGGTTGGAAACGGCACCGATCGTTGCAAGGCAAGTGCCGTGAACGAGGCGCTGTTCGCCCGAGTTGAGGCGAAGGATTGCCATGCCCTGGTCGCGACCGACGAGCTGGGCGTAAGCGCCAGCCGAACGTGCGATCTGACCACCCTTGCCCGGCTTCATTTCCACGTTGTGGATGATGGAGCCGACCGGGATGAACTGAAGCGGCATGGTGTTGCCCGGCTTCACGTCGACAGCCTTCTCAGAAGCGATGACCTTGTCACCGGAAGCGAGACGCTGCGGCGCAAGGATATAGGCCTGATCGCCGTCAGCATACTCCACCAGAGCGATGTATGCGGTGCGGTTCGGGTCGTATTCGATGCGCTCGACGGTTGCTTCGACGTCAAACTTGCGACGCTTGAAGTCCACCAGACGGTAGGTACGCTTGTGACCGCCGCCCTGGAACCGCACGGTGATGCGGCCGGTGTTGTTGCGGCCACCCTTCGAGGTCAGGCCTTCCGTCAGCGTCTTGACCGGCTTGCCCTTGTAGAGCGAAGAACGGTCCACGATGACCAGCTGTCGCTGGCTCGGGGTCGTCGGATTGAATGTTTTCAATGCCATTTTCTTATTCCTCAGAGACCGGTGGAGACGTCGATCGACTGGCCTTCGGCGAGCGTCACGACTGCCTTCTTCACGTCCTTCTGCTTGCCGACGAGACCTTTGAACCGCTTGGTCTTGCCCTTGCGAAGCAGAGTGTTGACGGCCGTGACCTTGACGCCGAACAGCGCCTCGACGGCAGCCTTGATTTCTGGCTTCGTCGCGGTCTTGGCAACGTTGAAAACAACCTGGTTGTTATCCGAAACCAGCGTGGACTTTTCGGTGATCGCAGGAGAAACGATCACATCGTAATGGCGAAGATCCGTCACTTGAACCGCTCCTCTAGAGCTTCAACTGCAGCCTTGGACAGCACGAGCTTGCCGCGGCGCAGGATGTCGTAAACGTTGATGCCCTGAACCGGCAGAACATCGATATTCGGGATGTTCTGGGCTGCGAGCTTGAAGTTGCTATCGAGCTCGGCACCACCGATGAAGAGCGCGTTGGTCAGCCCCAGCGTCTCGAAAACACCGGCGAGAGCCTTGGTCTTGGCATCGGCTGCGACCAGGTTGTCGAGGACGATGACGTCTTCGGCCTTGATCTTGGCGGACAGAGCGTGACGCAGGCCGAGGGCGCGAACCTTCTTCGGCAGATCATGCTCGTGGCTGCGCACGACCGGGCCGTGAGCCTTACCGCCGCCGCGGAACTGCGGAGCACGAGCCGAATGGTGACGAGCGCGGCCCGTACCCTTCTGCTTGTACATCTTGGCGCCGGTGCGGGACACTTCAGCGCGGCCCTGGGCCTTGTGCGTGCCCTGCTGCTTCTTGGCGAGCTGCCAGCGAATGACGCGTGCGAGGATGTCCTCACGCGGCTCGAGGCCGAAAATCGCGTCAGAAAGGGAAACCTTCCCAGCGTCTTTTCCCTCGAGGGTCTTGACGTTCAATTCCATTGGTTTGGCTCCCTTACTTCGCTGCCGACTTGACGGCATCGCGCACGATGATCCAGGCACCCTTGGAGCCGGGAACTGCGCCCTTGACGAGGATCAGACCGCGATCTTCGTCGGTCGATACCACTTCGAGGTTCTGCGTCGTGACGCGCGTCTGGCCCATGTGACCAGCCATCTTCTTGTTCTTGAACACCTTGCCCGGATCCTGGCGCGAGCCCGTCGAACCGTGCGAGCGGTGTGAAACCGACACACCGTGCGTGGCACGCAGACCGCCGAAACCGTGGCGCTTGATGGCGCCGGCAAAGCCCTTACCGATCGTCGTGCCGGTCACGTCGACGAGCTGACCCGCCGTGAAGTGAGCTGCCTTAAGCTCGGTGCCGACTTCAAGCAAATTATCATCCGTGACACGGAATTCTACGAGCTTGGCCTTCGGCTCAACGCTGGCAACGGCAAAGTGACCGCGCAGGGCCTTCGTCGTGTTCTTGACTTTCGCCTGGCCGGCACCGAGCTGAACTGCGGTGTAGCCATTCTTTTCAACTGTGCGCTGGGCCACGACCTGGCAGCCATCTAAACGCAATACGGTTACCGGGACATGCTCGCCGGCGTCGTTATAGACGCGGGTCATTCCCACCTTCTGTGCAATCACACCTGAACGCATCGGTTCAATCCTTCTCACTCAGCTCGAGAACCGGAGGTCTCAGAGCTTGATCTCAACATCGACACCGGCGGCGAGATCGAGCTTCATCAGCGCGTCCACCGTCTGCGGGGTCGGGTCAACGATATCGAGAAGGCGCTTGTGCGTGCGCATCTCGAACTGCTCGCGGCTCTTCTTGTCGATGTGCGGGGACCGGTTAACCGTGAACTTCTCGATGCGGGTCGGAAGCGGAACGGGGCCCCGGACGCTAGCACCGGTGCGCTTAGCCGTCGATACGATCTCGCGCGTGGAAGCGTCGAGAATCCGGTGATCGAACGCCTTAAGGCGGATGCGGATATTCTGGCCGTTCATTCGACTTTATCCTTGTGTCTGTTATCCGCGTGCCTCTCTAAGAGACACGTCTTTACCTTTAGTTACGCGAGGCGGGCCACCGGTTTCAAAGATCGAGAGGGACACCCAACTCGGTGTCCCCATGCTTTATCTCCGGGCTTTGGCCCAGCCGCTTATTACTTACTCGACGATGCTTGCGACGATACCGGCGCCGACGGTGCGGCCGCCTTCGCGGATAGCGAAGCGCAGCTTTTCTTCCATCGCGATCGGAACGATCAGCTCGACGTCAACCGTGATGTTGTCGCCAGGCATAACCATTTCCGTGCCTTCCGGAAGCGTCACGATGCCCGTAACGTCCGTCGTGCGGAAGTAGAACTGCGGACGGTAGTTCGTGAAGAACGGCGTATGACGGCCACCCTCTTCCTTCGTCAGGATGTAGGCTTCCGCCTTGAACTTCTTGTGCGGCTTGACAGTGCCCGGCTTGGCAAGGATCTGGCCACGCTCGACGCCGTCACGGTTCACACCGCGGATCAGCGCGCCGATGTTGTCGCCGGCCTGGCCCTGATCGAGCAGCTTGCGGAACATTTCAACGCCGGTCACCGTCGTCTTCGACGTCGGACGAATGCCGACGATTTCGACTTCTTCACCAACCTTGACAATGCCACGCTCGACGCGGCCCGTCACAACCGTACCACGGCCGGAGATCGAGAACACGTCTTCGATCGGCATCAGGAACGGCTGGTCGATCGGACGCTCAGGCGTCGGGATGTAGGCGTCAACCGCTGCCATCAGCTCGCGGATCGCATCTTCACCGATCTTCTTGTCCGAATCTTCCAGAGCAGCAAGCGCCGAACCCTTGACAACCGGGATGTCATCGCCCGGGAAGTCGTAGGACGACAGAAGCTCGCGCACTTCCAGCTCGACAAGCTCGAGAAGCTCGGCGTCGTCAACCTGGTCGACCTTGTTCAGGAACACAACGATCGCCGGAACGCCGACCTGGCGCGCCAGCAGGATGTGTTCGCGCGTCTGCGGCATCGGGCCGTCAGCAGCCGAGCAAACCAGGATCGCACCGTCCATCTGTGCCGCACCCGTGATCATGTTCTTCACATAGTCAGCGTGGCCGGGGCAGTCGACGTGCGCATAGTGACGTGCTGCTGTCTCATATTCAACGTGCGCCGTCGAAATCGTGATACCGCGCGCCTTTTCTTCCGGAGCCGCGTCGATCTGGTCATACGCCTTGAACTCACCGAAGTACTTCGTGATCGCTGCCGTCAGAGACGTCTTGCCGTGGTCAACGTGGCCGATCGTGCCGATGTTAACGTGCGGCTTATTGCGCTCAAACTTACTCTTTGCCATTTTCGGCTCTCCGTTTTTCTTGTCCCCGAAGGGATCGATTCTTGTTATCGGTCAATTGGTATTCCGGTCACTTCTGACCGGAATACTTTGCCTGGATTTCCTGTGCGACATTCGACGGGACCGGCGAATAATGATCGAAGGTCATCGTGTACTGCGCGCGGCCCTGAGACATGGAGCGCAGGTTGTCGACGTATTTGAACATGTTTGCCAGCGGGACGTTCGCATTGATGACAACAGCGATACCGCGGCTTTCCTGGCCTTGGATCTGGCCACGACGCGAGTTCAGGTCGCCGATGACGTCGCCGACGTAATCTTCCGGCGTCACGACTTCGACCTTCATCATCGGCTCGAGGAGCTGGGCACCAGCTTCACGCGCTGCTTCACGGAAGCAGGCGCGGGAGGCGATTTCGAAGGCCAGAACCGAAGAGTCAACATCGTGGAAGGCACCGTCGATCAGCGTCGCCTTGACGCCGAGCATCGGGAAGCCAGCCAGCGGGCCCGAAGACAGAACGCTTTCGATGCCCTTCTGAACGCCCGGGATGTATTCCTTCGGAACAGAACCGCCGACAATCTTGGACTCGAACTTGAAATCGTCGCCTTCCGGGTTCGGTTCGAACACGATCTTGACGCGAGCGAACTGACCGGTACCACCCGACTGCTTCTTGTGCGTGTAGTCCTTCTCGGTCTGGCGAGTGATAGTCTCGCGGTAAGCAACCTGCGGCGCACCGACGGTAGCTTCGACCTTGAATTCACGACGCATGCGGTCGACGATGATGTCGAGGTGAAGTTCACCCATGCCGGCGATGATCGTCTGACCCGATTCCTGGTCCGTCTTCACGCGGAAGGACGGATCTTCTGCAGCCAGGCGGTTGAGCGCGAGGCCCATCTTTTCCTGGTCGCCCTTGGTCTTCGGCTCGATCGCGATCTGAATAACCGGCTCCGGGAATTCCATACGCTCGAGGATAACCGGCTTCAGCGGATCGCAGAGCGTATCGCCAGTGGTGGTTTCCTTGAGGCCAGCCAGAGCAACGATGTCGCCGGCGAAGGCTTCTTCGATGTCTTCACGCGAGTTCGAGTGCATCTGCAGCATGCGGCCGACACGCTCGCGCTTGTCCTTGACCGTGTTCATGACCGATACGCCCTTTTCGAGCTTACCGGAGTAGATACGGGCGAAGGTCAGCGAACCGACGAAGGGGTCGTTCATGATCTTGAACGCCAGCATGGACAACGGCTCGTTGTCGTCGGCATGACGTTCAATCTCGGCGTCGGTCTTGAAATCGATGCCCTTGATCGCCGGAATGTCGAGCGGCGACGGCAGGTAGTCGACAACGGCGTCGAGCAGCGGCTGAACACCCTTGTTCTTGAAGGCAGTGCCGCAGAACATCGGATGGAACTTGACGTCGATGGTGCCGCGACGGACGAGCGCGCGAATCTGATCGTTGTCCGGCAGGTTACCTTCGAGGTAGGCTTCAGTCGCGGCTTCGTCGATCTCGACAACCGTCTCGATCAGCTTTTCGCGATATTCTTCAGCCTTGGCCTTCATGTCTTCCGGGATTTCGACGACGTCCCACTGAGCGCCGAGCGACTCGTCGCGCCAGATGAGAGCATTCATCTCGATCAGGTCGATGACGCCCTTGAATTCGGTTTCGGCACCGATCGGCAGCTGCATGACGACAGCGGTGGCGCCGAGGCGGGTCTTGATCATTTCGACCGAGCGATAGAAGTCAGCGCCGGTCTTGTCCATCTTGTTGCAGAAGATCATGCGCGGAACATGATACTTCTCAGCCTGACGCCAGACGGTTTCCGTCTGCGGCTCAACACCGGCGTTGGCATCGAGCAGCGCAATAGCGCCGTCGAGAACGCGCAGCGAACGCTCGACTTCGATGGTGAAGTCTACGTGGCCGGGGGTGTCAATGATGTTGAAGCGGCGGGTCTTGCCGTCGCGGCCCTTCCAGTAGGTCGTGGTGGCAGCAGAGGTGATCGTGATGCCACGCTCCTGCTCCTGCTCCATCCAGTCCATGGTGGCTGCGCCGTCGTGGACTTCGCCGATCTTGTGCGACTTGCCGGTGTAATAAAGAATACGCTCGGTCGTCGTGGTCTTGCCGGCGTCGATGTGCGCCATGATACCGAAATTGCGGTAGTCTTCGATTTTATATTCGCGAGCCATAGTGGACTGCCTTTCGGAAACCGTTCGGGATTACCAGCGATAATGCGAGAACGCACGGTTGGCGTCAGCCATCTTGTGCGTGTCTTCGCGCTTCTTGACGGCAGAGCCGCGGTTGTTGGAGGCATCAAGAAGTTCGCCGCAGAGACGGTCGACCATGGTGGTTTCGTTGCGCTTGCGGGCAGCAGCGATCAGCCAGCGAATGGCAAGAGCCTGACGGCGCTCGGGACGAACGTCGACCGGAACCTGGTACGTAGCACCACCGACGCGGCGCGAACGGACTTCAACGTGCGGAGCGATGTTATCCAAAGCCTGATGGAACACGCCGAGCGGTTCCTGCTTTGCCTTGCCCTGCACGGCGTCAAATGCGCCGTATACGATGTTTTCAGCTACGGACTTCTTGCCGTCCAGCATGATGGCATTCATGAACTTCGTGACGACCAGATCGCCGAACTTCGGGTCCGGATTGATCTCGCGCTTTTCTGCTCTGTGACGTCGGGACATACTTCTCGTCTCTCAACTGTTAGCGGCGCTTTACAACGCGGAGAACCTCGCGCAGCGCCGGATTATCTAAAACCGAATTACTTCGGACGCTTTGCACCATACTTGGAACGGCGCTGCTTGCGGTTCTTGACACCCTGGGTATCGAGAACGCCGCGGATGATGTGGTAGCGAACACCCGGAAGGTCCTTAACGCGGCCGCCACGGATCATGACGACAGAGTGTTCCTGAAGGTTATGGCCTTCACCCGGGATGTAACCAATGACTTCGAAGCCGTTGGTCAGGCGGATCTTTGCGACCTTACGCAGAGCCGAGTTCGGCTTCTTCGGCGTCGTCGTGTAGACGCGGGTGCAAACACCGCGCTTCTGCGGGTTCTCCTGAAGAGCGGGAACCTTGTTACGCTTTACCTGCGCCTGGCGAGGCTTGCGGATCAGCTGGTTTACGGTAGGCATTCAACCATCCCTTGTAAATCTATCTCGACACCCTTGCGGGCTTAACTCTCGCCGTCTCCGGCAACGACGCACGTTCGTCTCAATGCGCAAAACGTGGCCCGATCCGCTTTCGCAGATGGACCACAAAAAAGCAGAGGACGCAGTAAACCGCGTCTTGCGTGCAGCATTCGTGTCTTCAACGTGCGTTTAGAACCTTGTTTGAGGTGAACTCCAGAGCGCGTCGCTCCGAACAGCCATGCCTCACATGGGTCCTGATGGCGGCGGTACTACTGGTTTCCCGCAGGTTCGTCAAGGCCGGTTAAGAAATTATCTTTGTCACAAAGCCCGAAAAGGCAGGGCAAACCAGCCGTTTGGCGCCTGAAACAAGGAAATGACATCGCCCCGGCAAGATAGACTTGGGTATTTCGTTAAAATCCCTATAAGGAATCACAGAAAGACAGTTTCACCTGACGGCGGCGGCAATTCAAGGAATCGCCCGGCCGAATCGACGCTACCGAAGGAAGGCCTATGATCACCGTGCCAGACAACGACAACAATTTCGACGGCCCCATGGTCTTCATCATCATCGGCAAGGGGTATGAGACCGACGGCAGCGAGGGCATTGACCTGCATGTCATGCTGAAGGCGCCGGACGACGACACTGCCGTGCGCGAAGCGCTGAACGCCCTTGCGGAGGAAGGCTTCATCGAGGCCGATCTCGATCAGATCGGCATGCTGACCGACGTACCGGACGAGGAACCGCACGCCTCGGCCTATCAAGGCGCGCTGGAAGGCGAAGTGGCGATCATACGCTTCCGCTGAATACCGCCGCACAAAACCGCAGCGGTCGCCCTCCCCTTTACATATGCATGCAAAAAGAAACCGCCCGGATCGCTCCGGGCGGTTTTGATTTTAGCTGAACCTCCAGCCGCTTATTCAGCAGCCGGAGCGTTCTCGTCAGCCATATCCTGCAGCATCGGCGTAGCGACGGCGGCACCCGTGCCCTTGCGGCGCTCTTCCAGGATCAGCTCGTCGCGAGCCGTCGCAATGCGGCGGATCTGCGTCATGGTACCGCCGGTACCGGCCGGGATGAGGCGGCCGACGATGACGTTTTCCTTCAGGCCCTGCAGGCCATCAGTCTTGCCGGCGATGGCAGCTTCCGTCAGCACCTTCGTCGTTTCCTGGAAGGAAGCGGCGGAGATGAAGGACGGGGTCTGCAGCGACGCCTTGGTGATGCCGAGCAGAACCGGATCGCCGTAAGCGGGCTTCTTGCCTTCTTCGATCAGGTGGTCGTTGGCGTCATCCAGTTCGATACGGTCGACATTGTCGCCGACGATGTACTGGCTGTCGCCTGCATCGGTGATTTCCACCTTCTGCAGCATCTGACGGACAATCACTTCGATGTGCTTGTCGTTGATGACAACGCCCTGCAAGCGGTAGACTTCCTGGATTTCGTTGACGAGGTAGGAAGCCAGAGCCTCCACGCCCTTGATTGCCAGGATGTCGTGCGGAGCCGGGTTACCGTCGAGGATGTAGTCACCCTTTTCGATATAGTCGCCTTCCTGAAGGTGGAAGGGCTTGCCCTTCGGGATCAGGTATTCGACCGGCTCGACACCGTCTTCCGCCGGCTCGATGATGACACGGCGCTTGTTCTTGTAGTCGCGGCCGAGGCGGATCGTACCATCGATTTCTGCGATGATGGCGTGGTCCTTCGGACGACGGGCTTCGAACAGTTCGGCAACGCGCGGCAGACCACCGGTGATGTCCTTGGTCTTGGCGCTTTCCAGCGGCGAACGGGCAAGAACGTCGCCCTGCGACACCTTCTGGCCCGGCTCGACGGACAGGATCGCGTCGACCGAGAGCAGGAAGCGGGCTTCACCACCACGCGACAGCTTGGCGACATTGCCGTTGGCGTCCTTGATGACGATTGCCGGCTTCAGATCCGAACCGCGCGGCGTCGAACGCCAGTCGATGACCTGGCGCTTGGTGATGCCGGTCGACTCGTCGGTCGCTTCGAGAACCGAGAGGCCGTCGACGACGTCTTCGAAGTGTACCGTACCGGCCAGTTCCGTCATCATCGGACGGGTATACGGATCCCATTCCGCCAGACGCTGACCGCGCTTCACCTTGTCGCCTTCGTCGACATAGATCTTGGAGCCGTAGGCGACGCGCTGCGAGGAGCGCTCGACGCCGCGTTCATCCAGGATCTGCACCGTCATGTTGCGGCCCATGGCAACCAGGTTGCCATCGGAGTTGCGCAGCATGTTGCGGTTCTTGATCTGCACCGTGCCCTCATACGAGGCTTCCAGGAACGACTGGTCGACCACGGTCGCCGTACCGCCCAAGTGGAAGGTACGCATGGTCAGCTGCGTGCCCGGCTCACCGATCGACTGGGCGGCGATAACGCCGACAGCTTCACCGATGTTGACAGGCGTACCGCGAGCAAGGTCACGGCCGTAGCAGACCGAGCAGACGCCCGTCTGGATTTCGCAGGTCAGTGCCGAACGAATACGGATCGACTGGATACCAGCCTTTTCGATCTCGACGACATCCGGCTCCAGGATCATCTTGCCGGCGTCGACGATGCGCTCACCCGTGACCGGGTGATCGATATCGTCCAGCGCCGTGCGACCGAGGATGCGGGCGCCGAGCGAGGCGACGACCTGACCGGCATCGACGATGGCGGTCATGGTGAGGCCGGTCTCGGTGCCGCAATCGACGTGCGTGACAATGCAATCCTGCGCGACGTCGACGAGACGGCGGGTCAGGTAGCCGGAGTTTGCGGTCTTCAAGGCGGTGTCTGCCAGACCCTTACGGGCGCCGTGCGTCGAGTTGAAGTACTCGTTCACGGTCAGGCCTTCCTTGAAGTTCGAGATGATCGGCGTCTCGATGATTTCGCCCGACGGCTTGGCCATCAGGCCGCGCATGCCGCCCAACTGACGCATCTGGTTCGGAGAACCGCGGGCGCCCGAATGGCTCATCATGTAGATCGAGTTCATCGGCTTCTGACGACCGGTCTTTTCGTCGAATTCGACGGCCTTGATGCGAGCCATCATTTCTTCGGCGACCTTTTCCGTAGCCTTGCCCCAGGCATCGACAACTTTGTTGTACTTCTCGCCCTGAGTGATCAGGCCGTCATTGTACTGCTGCTCGTATTCCTTCACGAGCGCTTCGGTATCGCCGACGATCTTCGCCTTGGTGCTCGGGATGACCATGTCGTCCTTGCCGAACGAAATGCCGGCGCGGCAGGCATGGGCGAAGCCGAGCTGCATGATACGGTCGCAGAAAATGACCGTGTCCTTCTGGCCGCAATGGCGATAGACCGTGTCGATCATCTTCGAGATGTTCTTCTTGGTCATTTCCTGGTTGCAGATGTCGAAGGTCACCTTGCCGTGCTTCGGTAGCAGTTCGCCGATCAACAGGCGGCCAGGTGTCGTCTCGTAGATCTTCGAATAGGGCTTGCCGTCTTCGTCGACCGACTTGAAGCGGCCGCGGATCTTCGAGTGCAGCGTCACGACCTTGTTTTCAAGAGCGTGATGCAATTCACCGAGGTCGGAGAAGGCCATGCCTTCGCCCGGCTCGTTCTGGTTCAGGATCGACAGGTAATAGAGGCCGAGAACCATGTCCTGCGACGGAACAATGATCGGCGCACCGTTTGCCGGATGCAGGATGTTGTTCGTCGACATCATCAGGACGCGGGCTTCGAGCTGGGCTTCGAGCGACAGCGGCACGTGAACGGCCATCTGGTCGCCGTCGAAGTCGGCGTTGAAGGCCGTGCAGACGAGCGGGTGCAGCTGGATGGCCTTGCCTTCGACCAGCATGGGTTCGAAGGCCTGGATACCCAGGCGGTGCAGCGTCGGCGCACGGTTCAGGAGAACCGGATGCTCGCGGATGACCTCGTCGAGGATATCCCAAACTTCCGGCTTTTCCTTTTCAACCAGCTTCTTGGCCTGCTTGACGGTCGAGGAATAACCCTTGGCGTCGAGGCGAGCGTAGATGAACGGCTTGAACAGTTCGAGCGCCATCTTCTTCGGCAGGCCGCACTGATGCAGCTTCAGCTCCGGACCGGTCACGATGACCGAACGGCCGGAATAGTCGACGCGCTTGCCGAGCAGGTTCTGACGGAAGCGGCCTTGCTTGCCCTTGAGCATATCGGACAGCGACTTCAGCGGACGCTTGTTGGCGCCGGTGATGACGCGGCCGCGACGGCCGTTATCGAACAGCGCATCGACAGATTCCTGCAGCATGCGCTTTTCGTTGCGGATGATGATGCCTGGAGCGCGCAGTTCGATGAGGCGCTTCAGACGGTTGTTACGGTTGATCACGCGGCGATACAGATCGTTCAGGTCCGACGTCGCGAAACGGCCGCCGTCGAGCGGCACCAGCGGACGCAGGTCCGGCGGGATGACCGGGACGACCTTCATGATCATCCATTCCGGACGGTTGCCGGACTCCATGAAGTTCTCGACGATCTTCAGGCGCTTCATCAGCTTCTTCTGCTTGAGATCCGACGTAGTGTCGGCAAGCTCGGAGCGCAGATCGCCGGCGATCTTCTCGAGGTTCATGCTGGCCAGCATCTCGTAGATCGCTTCAGCGCCGATCATGGCGGTGAACTGGTCTTCGCCGTATTCGTCGACGGCGAGCATGTACTCTTCTTCCGAGAGAAGCTGATGCTCCTTGAGCGCGGTAAGGCCCGGCTCGGTGACGATGTAGTTTTCGAAGTAGAGAACGCGCTCGACATCCTTCAGCGTCATGTCGAGCAGCGTGGAGATGCGGCTCGGCAGCGACTTCAGGAACCAGATGTGAGCAACGGGAGCGGCGAGCTCGATATGGCCCATGCGCTCACGGCGAACGCGCGACAGCGTGACTTCGACGCCGCACTTTTCGCAGATGATGCCCTTGTACTTCATGCGCTTGTACTTGCCGCACAGGCACTCGTAATCCTTGATCGGCCCGAAGATTCGCGCGCAGAAGAGACCATCGCGTTCCGGCTTGAACGTACGATAGTTGATCGTCTCCGGCTTCTTGATCTCACCATAAGACCAGGAAAGAATCTTCTCCGGCGATGCGATCGAAATCCGGATGGAATCGAAATTCTGTGCAGGCACCTGCGGATTGAAAAGATTCATGACCTCTTGGTTCATGCCTGTCTCCTTTAGGGGCGAAACGCCCTCGACATGCGATCAGTGCCGGCAAATTCCCGGGAACCGGACTGACGCCTTAAAACGACAATAACCGCAGAATGCGGCGAAATCGTCCCTGCCTGCGCTACACGAAATCGTGCGCCGGCGGGAACGGTGCGCGCTGACGGTCAGCGCGCACCCTATCGGCTATTACTCGGCTGCGTCCGGAAGCTGGCCCGCTGCCTGCAGATCGTCGACCTTGGAGTTTTCCAACTCGACGCTGAGGCCCAGCGACCGCATTTCCTTGACCAGAACGTTGAAGCTTTCCGGAATGCCCGCTTCGAAGGTATCGTCGCCGCGGACGATTGCTTCGTAGACCTTGGTGCGGCCGGCCACGTCGTCCGACTTGACCGTGAGCATTTCCTGCAGCGTGTACGCTGCGCCGTAAGCTTCGAGCGCCCAGACTTCCATTTCGCCGAAGCGCTGACCGCCGAACTGCGCCTTGCCGCCCAGCGGCTGCTGCGTCACCAGCGAGTACGGGCCAATCGAGCGAGCGTGGATCTTGTCGTCGACCAAGTGGTTGAGCTTCAGCATGTAGATGTAGCCAACCGTGACCTGGCGGTCGAACTGCTCGCCGGTACGACCGTCATAGAGCGTCGACTGACCGGTCTGCTTCAGACCTGCCATCGCGAGCATCTCGTTGACGTCGACTTCGCCGGCGCCGTCGAAGACCGGGGTCGCGATGGACACGCCACGCTTCCACTGATCGGCCAGGCGGAGAACCGAGTCATCATCATACTCGTGAACCTCGTCGCTCTTCGGACCGTCGCCGACGACCATATCGATCGTCTGGCGCAAAGGCTCGATGTTGCCGCTTGCCTTATAGGCTTCGATCAGCTCGCCGATCTGACGACCCATGCCGGCGCAAGCCCAGCCGAGGTGCGTCTCGAGGATCTGACCGACGTTCATGCGCGACGGCACGCCGAGCGGGTTGAGCACGATGTCGACATGCGTGCCGTCTTCGAGGAACGGCATGTCTTCGACCGGTACGATGCGCGATACCACACCCTTGTTGCCATGACGGCCGGCCATCTTGTCGCCCGGCTGGATCTTGCGCTTCACAGCGACGAAGACCTTGACCATCTTCATGACGCCCGGAGGCATTTCGTCACCGCGCTGGACCTTTTCGACCTTGTCCATGAAGCGCTGTTCGAGGCGCGACTTGGACTCGTCGTACTGGCCGCGCAGAGCTTCGAGCTCGCCCTGGACCTTCTCGTCCTCGACAGCGAACATCCACCATTGCGAGCGCGGATATTCGGAGACGACTGCGTTCGAGAGTTCCGTGCCCTTCTTGAAGCTCTTCGGACCGGCAAGCGCTACCTGGCCGCGAAGCATCTCGATCAGACGGCCGTAGACGTTACGGTCGAGGATAGCCTGCTCGTCGTCGCGGTCCTTGGCAAGACGTTCGATCTCTTCGCGCTCGATCGCCATGGCGCGTTCGTCCTTTTCAACGCCGTGGCGGTTGAAGACGCGAACTTCGACGACCGTACCGTAGGTACCGGGCGGCATGCGCATGGAGGTGTCGCGAACGTCGGAGGCCTTTTCGCCGAAGATGGCGCGCAGAAGCTTTTCTTCCGGCGTCATCGGGCTTTCGCCCTTCGGCGTGATCTTGCCGACGAGGATATCGCCCGGCTGAACTTCGGCGCCGATGTAAACGATGCCGGCTTCGTCCAGGTTCTTCAGCGCTTCTTCCGAAACGTTCGGAATGTCGCGGGTGATTTCTTCCGGACCGAGCTTGGTGTCGCGCGCCATCACTTCGAATTCTTCGATGTGGATGGAGGTGAACACGTCGTCGGCAACGATACGCTCGGAGAGCAGGATCGAGTCTTCGTAGTTGTAGCCGTTCCACGGCATGAACGCGACGAGCACGTTGCGGCCGAGCGCCAGATCGCCGAGATCGGTCGACGGGCCGTCAGCCAGAATGTCGCCCTTGTTGACCACGTCACCGACGGTGACCAGCGGGCGCTGGTTGACGCAGGTGTTCTGGTTCGAACGCTGGAACTTCATCAGGCGATAGATATCGACGCCAGACTTCGACGGATCGAGATCTTCGGTGGCGCGGATAACGATACGGGTCGCGTCGACCTGGTCGACCACGCCGCCGCGACGGGCACCGATGGCGGCACCGGAGTCACGAGCGACGACCGGCTCCATGCCGGTGCCGACGAACGGCGCTTCGGCGCGCAGCAGCGGCACGGCCTGACGCTGCATGTTCGAGCCCATGAGCGCGCGGTTGGCGTCGTCGTTTTCGAGGAACGGGATGAGCGCGGCCGCAACGGAAACTAGCTGCTTCGGCGAGACGTCCATCAGGTTGATGTTGTCGCGCGGAGCAAGCATGACTTCGCCGGCATGACGGCAGACGACGAATTCCTCGATGAACGAGCCTTCGGCATCCAGCTCGGCGTTCGCCTGGGCAACATAGTACTTCGCCTCTTCCATGGCGGAGAGGTAGAGCACATCGTTGGTCACCTTGCCGTCGATGATGCGACGGTAGGGGCTTTCGATGAAGCCGTACTTGTTGACACGGGCGAAAGTTGCCAGCGAGTTGATCAGACCGATATTCGGACCTTCCGGAGTTTCGATCGGGCAAATACGACCATAGTGGGTCGGATGCACGTCGCGGACTTCGAAGCCGGCGCGTTCGCGGGTCAGACCGCCCGGGCCAAGAGCCGAAAGACGGCGCTTGTGGGTGATTTCCGAGAGCGGGTTCACCTGGTCCATGAACTGCGAGAGCTGCGAGGAGCCGAAGAATTCGCGAACGGCAGCAGCGGCCGGCTTCGCGTTGATCAGATCCTGCGGCATGACCGTATCGATCTCGATCGAGGACATACGTTCCTTGATCGCGCGCTCCATGCGGAGCAGGCCGAGACGGTACTGGTTTTCCATCAGCTCACCGACCGAGCGGACGCGACGGTTGCCGAGGTTATCGATGTCGTCGATTTCGCCCTTGCCGTCGCGCAGTTCGACCAGCATCTTGACCACGGCCAGGATGTCGTCCTTGCGCAGGATGCGAACGGTGTCGGCAACGTCGAGGTCGAGACGCATGTTCATCTTTACGCGACCGACAGCGGAGAGGTCGTAACGCTCCGCATCGAAGAACAGCGAGTTGAACATCGCTTCGGCCGATTCCATGGTCGGCGGCTCACCCGGACGCATGACGCGATAGATATCGAACAGAGCGTCCTGGCGGTTCTCGTTCTTGTCGGCCGACAGCGTGTTGCGGATGTAGGCGCCGACATTGATATGGTCGATGCCGAGAACCGGGATTTCGTCGAAACCAGCCTTGAGGATGACCGGCAGGGTCTTCTCGTCGATTTCGTCGCCGGCTTCGAGATAGATCTCACCGGTCTGGACGTTGACGATATCTTCTGCCAGGAACAGCCCGTAAAGCTCTTCGTCGGTGGCCTTCAGAGCCTTGAGGCCCTTGTCCTGCAACTGACGCAGCAGACGCGGGGTCAGCTTCTTTCCGCCTTCGACTACGACTTCGCCGGTATCGGCGTCGATCATGTCGGTGACGGTCTTTGCGCCCTTCAGCGTCTCAGCCTTGAAAGGAATCCGCCAGCCATCGCCAGAGCGCTCGTAGAGCGACTTCGTGTAGAAGGTCGACAGGATTTCTTCGCCGTCCATGCCGAGCGCCATCAGCAGCGACGTCACGGGAATCTTGCGGCGGCGGTCGATACGGGCGTAGACGATGTCCTTCGCGTCGAATTCGATGTCGAGCCAGGAACCACGATACGGAATGACGCGGGCGGCAAAGAGCAGCTTGCCGGAAGAGTGGCTCTTGCCCTTGTCGTGATCGAAGAAGACGCCCGGCGAACGGTGCATCTGGGACACGATAACGCGTTCGGTGCCGTTCACGATGAACGTACCGTTGTTCGTCATGAGCGGCATATCGCCCATGTAAACGCTCTGTTCCTTGATGTCCTTGATGGACTTCGCGCCGGTATCCTCATCGATATCGAACACGATCAGACGGAGAGTGACCTTCAGCGGCGCAGCGTAGGTCAGGTCGCGCTGGCGGCACTCGTCGACGTCGAACTTCGGCGGTTCGAATTCATAGGACACAAACTCCAGCATGGAGGCGCCGGAGAAATCGGTGATCGGGAAAACCGACTTGAACACGGCCTGGAGACCCTCGTCAGGGCGGCCGCCCTTGGGCTCTTCGACCATGAGGAACTGATCGTAGGATGCCTTTTGAACCTCGATGAGGTTCGGCATCTCTGCGACTTCGGGAATCTTACCAAAAAACTTGCGTACGCGCCTGCGACCGTTGAACGAAAGGGTCTGAGCCATCGTCGCTCCTTTAAAATCCTGCACCCGGGCCTACAACGGATGGGAACCGCTGGCCAGGCGATCCCATCAATCAATGAGTAGTTCAATCTCGTCTAACTAACCGAAAACCGCTCGGCACGGATTGCGTCGCGGTTCGGTCTGAGACCATCCTCTTGAAGAACCCATTACCCAAAAGCCGTTTTGCCCGCGGCTTTTGGGTAATTTGTTCAGAAAAACGGCAAATGGGAGGCGGCAACATGCCACCTCCCAAAGCAATTTCAAGCTTACTTGACGTCGGCCTTTGCGCCAGCGTCTTCAAGCTTCTTCTTGATGTCAGCGGCTTCAGCCTTGGAAACAGCTTCCTTGACAGCCTTCGGAGCGGCTTCGACCAGATCCTTAGCTTCCTTGAGGCCGAGGCCGGTGATGGCGCGGACTTCCTTGATGACGTTGATCTTGTTGGCGCCAGCCTCCGTGAGGATGACGTCGAACTCGGTCTTTTCTTCTTCAACGACAGCAGCAACAGCAGCACCGCCAGCAGCAGCAACAGCTACCGGAGCAGCGGCGGAAACGCCCCACTTTTCTTCGAGAAGCTTGGACAGTTCTGCGGCTTCGAGAACGGTCAGCGAGGAGAGGTCGTCTACGATCTTTGCGAGATCAGCCATTTTTGTAGTTCCTTTTGTTCGGTTCGAACTGGTTGATTATGAACAGCGAAAAACCGCCTTACGCGGCTTCGTCCTTCTTGGCGTAGGCCGAGAACACACGAGCAAGCTGGCTTGCCGGTGCTGCAACAACACCTGCGATGCGGGTAGCCGGCGTCTGGATCATGCCCAGCAGCTTCGCACGCAGCTCGTCGAGCGAAGGCAGGGTCGCGAGCGACTTGACACCTTCGGCGTTGAGCGTTGTTGTTCCCATGGCGCCGCCCAAAACAACGATCTTGTCGTTGCCCTTGGCGAAATCCACGACGACCTTCGGAGCGGTAATCGGATCGGTGCTGTATGCGATCAGCGTCTGACCCGTGAAGAGATCAGAAATCCCTTCCGCATCCGTGCCCTGAAGAGCAATCTTGGCCAGGCGGTTCTTCGCGACTTTGACGGTGCCGCCAGCAGCGCGCATCTTGGAACGAAAATCGTTCATCTGTGCGACTGTGGCACCAGCATAGTGGGCCACGACAACCGAGCCCGAAGCCTTGAAGACTTCGTTCAGTTCCGTGACGAATTCGCGTTTTTCCGCTCTTTCCACTGCTTTTCTCCAGTTGACAGGACCGCAATAGACGGACCTGCCGGGGTTGCCTTTTGCCTCCTGGGATCAGGTAAGAGATCCCAAGCGACGCTTGAGGATCCTGTCCCCTCGCGCTCGAGCCCGAAGGCTCAAAGGCACAAGGCATCCAAGGCTCGAACCGAGTTCATCGAAGCAGAACTTCTTCAAAATTCGGGTCTTACCCGTCTCATGCAGGCAAAGTGATTAAGGTCTCAACCACCTGCAATCTCGGACAGGAATTCCGGATTTCTCCGGATATCCCGGCCTCGAAAGGCCAGGAATTCTTAAATGCCGGGCATGACACCCGGCAAAATCATCAGGCGGTCGGAGCCGTAACCGACGACGGCTCGATCTTGACGCCTGGGCCCATGGTCGAAGAGATGGCTACGCGCTTGACGTAGTTGCCCTTTGCACCAGCCGGCTTCGCCTTGATGACGGCATCAGCGAAGGCGCGGATGTTTTCTTCCAGAGCCTTGGCGTCGAACGAAGCCTTGCCGATGCCGGCATGGACGATACCAGCCTTCTCGACGCGGAACTCGACAGCGCCGCCCTTGGATGCCTTGACAGCACCAGTGACGTCCATGGTGACCGTACCGACCTTCGGGTTCGGCATCATGCCGCGCGGGCCGAGAACCTTACCGAGACGGCCGACGAGCGGCATCATGTCCGGGGTCGCGATACAACGATCGAAGTCGATCTTGCCGCCCTGAACGATTTCAACCAGGTCTTCGGCACCGACGATGTCAGCACCGGCAGCCTTGGCTTCGTCAGCCTTGGCGCCACGAGCGAAAACGGCAACACGAACCGTACGGCCGGTGCCGTTCGGCAGATTGACGACGCCACGAACCATCTGGTCGGCGTGACGCGGATCGACGCCGAGGTTCATGGAGATTTCAACGGTTTCATCGAACTTGGCGACAGCCCGTTCTTTGACCATACCGATAGCCAGGCCCAGTGCGTAGAGCTTGGTGGGATCAACGCCTTCGCGGATCTTCTGAATACGCTTTGCAACCATGATCTTAACCTACCACTTCCAGGCCCATCGCACGGGCAGAGCCCTCGATCATGGCCATTGCGCCTTCGATATCGGCGGCGTTCAGATCCTTCATCTTGGCTTCGGCAATCGACTTGACCTGAGCCTTGGTGAGCGTGCCAGCCTTGGCACCCTTGCCCGGGGTCTTCGAGCCGGACTGGATCTTCGCTTCCTTCTTCAGGAAGTAGCTGACCGGCGGCTGCTTCATTGCGAAGGTGAAGGACTTGTCCTGGTAGTAGGTGATGACGACCGGGATCGGCATACCCTTTTCCATTTCCTGCGTGGCGGCATTGAACGCCTTGCAGAATTCCATGATGTTAATGCCACGCTGACCAAGCGCAGGACCGATCGGCGGCGACGGATTCGCCGAGCCGGCCTTAACCTGCAGCTTGAGCTGGCCTGCAACTTTCTTAGCCATATCTCTCTGCCTTTCTAACTGACCGGTCACCCGGCCTTTTGTGCCGGATCGCTCCGGCGGCTGCGGTTGCGTGGTGCGGATGAAAAGGTCCGGCTAAGACCCCTGCCCTTCCACGCGGATTGCGGCGACGCCGCGGGATGTAAGAAAACGCTTGCCTACATCCAAATTCAAACGAATATCAGACCTTTTCGACCTGACTGTATTCCAGCTCGACCGGCGTAGCGCGGCCGAAAATCGACACTTCCACCTTCAGGCGCGAACGCTCCTCGTCCACATCCTGAACCGTGCCGTTGAACGATGCGAACGGACCGTCGGAAACGCGGACCTGTTCGCCGATCTCGAAGGATACGGAAGCCTTCGGCCGCTCGACACCTTCCTGAACCTGACCGAGAATGCGCTCGGCTTCATAATCCGGAATCGGAACGGGCTTATTGTCGGAGCCGAGAAAGCCTGTGACCTTCGGCGTATTCTTGATCAGGTGATAGGCTTCATCCGTAAGATTGGCGCGCACCAGCACATAACCCGGGAAGAACTTGCGCTCGCTGTCAACCTTGCGACCGCGACGCACCTCAACCACCTTTTCGGTCGGCACAAGGATCTTCTCGAACAGATGCTCGAGACCCTTCTGCTTGGCCTTCTCCTCGATGGATTCGGCCACCTTCTTTTCGAAATTAGAATAAGCGTGGACGATGTACCAACGTGCCGCCATGTTCATCTCCACTCGATATCAATTGCCGGTATTCAGCACGTAGCCGAGAACCCAGCCGATGAGCTGGTCAGCAGCAAAGAAAAACAACGAGGCGAAAACGACCATGACAAGCACCATCACCGTCGAGATCATCGTCTCGCGGCGGGACGGCCAAGTGATTTTCGACGTCTCGGAGCGGACCTGCTGCAGAAACGCTAGTGGATTCGATTTGGATGCCATTGACTGCCCACGCAATTACGGCGCGTAAAGCTGAACATATCAGCCCCACGCACCGCGTGTCTGTTGAACCCTACATAAACATCGATTCCCAATTTAACAAGAGGGAATTCGGTGCTTTCGAAAATTTGCCGCCAATCCGGCATAATCCCCGACCCAAGAAGCAGCGAAACAATCGCGCCAGTCGAACCGAGGAAAATGGCAGGGGCAGCAGGGCTCGAACCTACGACCTGCGGTTTTGGAGACCGCCGCTCTACCAACTGAGCTATACCCCTTCATGCTTCGAGCACTCGCGCCGTGCAGTTGCCCGCCAGAGCCTTTCGAAAACATGGCGCTCCTTTAAGACGGGACGAAACGATTGGCAAGTGCGTTTTTCGTTTTTTCCAAACGGGGTCCACAGCGTCGATGGATGCGGTCGATTCACGACGCCGCCGGCGACGGGAATTGCAACCTTTGTGGCGCTCCCCTGAGGCGTCGCACAGACAATTCTCAGCCCTCCTTCTGCTCCCCCGGCGTTCCCTTGGGCTTCCGCTTGAGGAACTTCGGCCTCAGACGGCGCAGGAAATTGTCTGTGGAGCGAATCACATTGGTCAACGAGATTAGCTTGTCGACTTCGGCATCGGTATTGCTGAGCCGCTCGGACAATACTTCCGCAACCGCCAGCGAAATCTCGGCGGGTGGAATTTCGGAAAAGCGTTCGGCCAGCTTGGCGTAGGGATTGGCAGACACGCCGCCGTTTATGGTGATCTTCCCCAGCCGGGCAAAGAGGCGCAGGAATGTCTGCTCGAAGGTCCAGTCGTGAACCGACACCACCCTCCATTTTTCGCTACGCTTGGCCGAGAACCCGGCGAGCACAATAGCGCCGGGTAACTTCAGATCACTCAACCAAAGCGCCATGGCAAAGCCGCTGGTTGGCGTCTTTCCCTCCGTATAGAAATCGTTGCAAAAGCCGACGAGATCGAGATGTCCGGTCGGGGCGCCCTGGAAGTCTGCGGCGGGATTCAGTTTTTCCTCAAGCCCGAGACGGATGTTCATGATGCCGAGGAAATATTCCTTCGGGAAAAATTTGACAACGTCGCCAACCTCACCCCGATAGACGATGTTGGCGCCGCGGGGCTGTCCGCGCGAGATCAGCAGCGAATGACCGTGGAACGGACGATCGAGGACCTTGTAGACCTTGTTGAAGAAGACGAAGAGCGCGCTCGACGGAAACTGCGCCTGAAGGCTGCCGATATCAACCGCATCGCTGTTTGCGACAAGAACGATATGGGAGAACGCCGCCAGTATGGACCGCCAATCATCGACGGTCGTCAAACCTGCGGCGGCGCCTGCAGCCGGGAAGTCAATCTTGCCCGTTCCGGTTTCGGAGGCCACGCCCTGATCCAGCCCGGTTACTTCTGCTGGACGTGCAGCATGCGATCCCGCATGGCAAACCATTCCTCGGCATAGTCATCGTTGCGATACTCGTCGAAATACGGGCCGCCGTCGGTGAAATGCACCAATTGCGCATCCGGCCGGTAGTCATATTCGTTGACGAGATAATTCCAGGTCACCGGGACCTCACCGATCTGGTCGTCGCTTTCCAGCCACTTGAACTGATGGAGTTGAAGCCCCGTGGCGGTGTTGACGTAATCCTTCGTCAATGCGCGGCATTTGGCATTGTTGAAGAGGATCATGCTCGACCAATTCTTCTTTTCATATTTGGTCTGAGTCTGGCCAAGGAACTTCGTTTCGATCTTCGGCTGATAGTCATGCTTGACGCACATTGCGGCATAGCGATCGTCGCGCAACTTCCAGAGTTCGGCAATATCGGCGCGGGCGAGCATGTCGCAATCCATGAAGATGCTCCAGCCCTCGTAATCGCTGAGGTAGGGAACCAGGAAGCGGGAGAAGGAAAACTCGGTCGACTGCAGCGGATTGCGCTCGCGCGTGAAAATGCCGTCGAGATTGCTGAGAACGATCGGTGAAAACACCACCGGGATCGAAGAGCGCTCGATTATGCTTTGCGCGAGGACGTGATAGGCGACGACCTCCTTGGAATCAAAGCCGACAAAAATACGTGCAACACCGTCGTTCATGGTCCCTCCGAAGCGGCTGACCGCCAAAGAGATCAGCCGGTTGAACTAGCTTTCCATCGCAACGCAAATCGCGCTGCCTAACATCCTGCAGGCCCGTAAGCCACATGATGTTCATTCATAACACGAAGCGCGAATGCCACTGCAATTTCCACGATACGCCTCGCGAACGCAAACCTACTTACTTCAACCCGGATATTTGTCGAGTGTTTGCGGAAGCATTTTTGGTTTTCGTCCGTAACAAATGGAGAGGGACCCCTCCCTTTGCGAGGTTTCGACCGGGCGTCGCGACGGCGCCCGGCTTTCATATTGGCCGGTAGTGTAGTTTCAAACCTTCACGTAACGGCGCCAGTTGTGCTCTTCCTTGAACCCCAAAACCTCACGGATCTTGCGGTTGGAGAGCAGGCCTTCATATTCGCCGATCTCGCGGGTGAAAGGCACGTTCGGGTAGTACTTGGCAGCCAGTTCCCGGGACGGCGTGTTGGCCGATACCGTGTCGTTGGCGGCGTTGAACACCTGAAAGCCGAGACCGCTTTTTTCGATGCAGAGATGGACGATCTGACCGAGATCACGGGCGTCGATATAGCTCCAGGCGATTCGCTTGCGGATATCGGTATTGGCGAAATACTCCGGGAAGCGCTCATATTCGTGGGGCTCGATGACGTTGCCGATGCGTAGCGCATAGACGTCAATGCCGAACCGCTCGGCGAAGGCGCGGGCCGTCTTCTCGTTCAAGACCTTCGACAGACCGTAGGAATCCATCGGATTGACATCATAGTCCTCCTCCAAGGGGAACTGGTGGAAATCCCGATGGCCTTCGGCGAAGCAGACGCCATAGGTCGTTTCGCTGGAGGCAACGATGATCTTCTTGATGCCGAGCTTTGCCGCTGCTTCGATGACGTTGTAGGTGCTCATCGTATTGATGCGGAAGGTTTCGTTGTCCGGCTTCAGCAGGATGCGCGGCACAGCGGCGAAATGCACGACGACGTCAAAGGGCTGCACACCCTTACCCTGATCGAGATCGGGGAAATCCCGATGCATCGTGAGCACGTTGTAGACTTGTCCCGCATCGGTGACATCGGCATTCAGATTGGTGACGCCGGGGCTGTTCAGCGGCACGAGATCGACATTGTGGACCTCGTAACCGGCATTGACCAGCCAGGGAACGGTGTGACGCCCGGCCTTGCCGCTGCCGCCGGTAAACAATATGCGCTTTTTCATGAAACATCCTCCTGGTGAAATCGAGCGATAGATAGACCCTTTCTGGCATTTCGCAAGGCGGGCGAAGCAGTTAGATTGCCTCCACCGGCCGATAGGCAACGCGCACAACGGGCTTCCCAGCCACAATTTCGTGATGCACGGGCGAAGGAGAGTCAAAGAGCGAAATGCGTGCGATTGGGCTTGTCGACTACGATCCTGCATGGCCGGCTCTCTTCGAAAGCCGGCGCGAGGCAATCGCCGCCCTGCTCGGCCATCCGGCCGCTATTCACCATATTGGAAGCACAGCCGTCCCCGGACTTTGCGCCAAGCCCAAGCTCGATATCGATGCCGTGCTCTCATCGGATGAAGCAAGGATCGACGCCACGGAACGTCTAGAGAAAGATGGCTATATCTTCCATGGCGATCTACACGGAGCCGGCAGATGGGCTTTCACCAAGAACGAAACGCCTTATGGCACACGCCTCTATCTATGCATGCCGGGCAATCTCGCCCATCATGATCGCATCCTCTTTCGCGATTACCTTTGCTCCCATCTCGAAACCGCCAAGAGCTACGCGGCACTGAAGCGGCGCCTGGCAGAGGAAGCAAACGGCGATTGGGATTACTATACCGGCGGCAAGACCGATTTTATTGCCGATATTCTCCGCAGGGCTCTAGTCGAACTGGATAGCTTGCCGAAAGTCACCGACCAGAGACTTGGCTGATGGAGTGATTTATAGCGCCTGTCCGCGCAAATGCTTCCGCACGTGGGCGGCGCATTGGTCGAGCGAAAGCTGGCTGGTATCGAAGATCTCGCAACCGTTCAGGACCGCTTCCCTGCGCAGATAGGCTGCCCAATTCATCATGTTTTGATCCGCGAGCTCCGGCTGGCGTCTCCCGACTGCGAGCCGCTGCGCCCTGGTCGTGTCGTCGCAATCGACCAATAGCAGCCTGTAGCCGTCGATATCTGCCGCCGTGGCCGCTTCGGTGATGAAGGAAATCCGCATCTGCCCTTCGAACAGGACGGGCTTTCCACTCCCTGCAACCTTCGCCAAGCGCGCCATCCATTCGATAGTCTTGTCGCGCTGCCAGGCTTCCGGCGACCCGTGATCCCTGATCATCGCATCGACCGGCGGTACAGCGATGCTATCGAACCGATAGACCGCAAAGTCATCCGGATACCTCTCGGCAATCGCGTCGGCGATCGCCGTCTTTCCGGAACCGGATGCGCCTGTCAAAACGATCAATCCCATCAGCTTCCTCCGAAATGCGAAAGGCCCCGCTGTTTCCAGCGGGGCCCTCGTAACCAACGAATAATTCGAGATTACTCGACGATGCTTGCGACGATACCGGCGCCGACGGTGCGGCCGCCTTCGCGGATAGCGAAGCGCAGCTTTTCTTCCATCGCGATCGGAACGATCAGCTCGACGTCAACCGTGATGTTGTCGCCAGGCATAACCATTTCCGTGCCTTCCGGAAGCGTCACGATGCCCGTAACGTCCGTCGTGCGGAAGTAGAACTGCGGACGGTAGTTCGTGAAGAACGGCGTATGACGGCCACCCTCTTCCTTCGTCAGGATGTAGGCTTCCGCCTTGAACTTCTTGTGCGGCTTGACAGTGCCCGGCTTGGCAAGGATCTGGCCACGCTCGACGCCGTCACGGTTCACACCGCGGATCAGCGCGCCGATGTTGTCGCCGGCCTGGCCCTGATCGAGCAGCTTGCGGAACATTTCAACGCCGGTCACCGTCGTCTTCGACGTCGGACGAATGCCGACGATTTCGACTTCTTCACCAACCTTGACAATGCCACGCTCGACGCGGCCCGTCACAACCGTACCACGGCCGGAGATCGAGAACACGTCTTCGATCGGCATCAGGAACGGCTGGTCGATCGGACGCTCAGGCGTCGGGATGTAGGCGTCAACCGCTGCCATCAGCTCGCGGATCGCATCTTCACCGATCTTCTTGTCCGAATCTTCCAGAGCAGCAAGCGCCGAACCCTTGACAACCGGGATGTCATCGCCCGGGAAGTCGTAGGACGACAGAAGCTCGCGCACTTCCAGCTCGACAAGCTCGAGAAGCTCGGCGTCGTCAACCTGGTCGACCTTGTTCAGGAACACAACGATCGCCGGAACGCCGACCTGGCGCGCCAGCAGGATGTGTTCGCGCGTCTGCGGCATCGGGCCGTCAGCAGCCGAGCAAACCAGGATCGCACCGTCCATCTGTGCCGCACCCGTGATCATGTTCTTCACATAGTCAGCGTGGCCGGGGCAGTCGACGTGCGCATAGTGACGTGCTGCTGTCTCATATTCAACGTGCGCCGTCGAAATCGTGATACCGCGCGCCTTTTCTTCCGGAGCCGCGTCGATCTGGTCATACGCCTTGAACTCACCGAAGTACTTCGTGATCGCTGCCGTCAGAGACGTCTTGCCGTGGTCAACGTGGCCGATCGTGCCGATGTTAACGTGCGGCTTATTGCGCTCAAACTTACTCTTTGCCATTTGAATGCTTCCTGTGAACGTAAATGGGTGACCCCGGCGAACCGGTTTAGTGCCGCCGTTTAAGGCTTTCGTCGCATTTGCGCAAGACTTAATTGCAGGCCCTATTCTTGGCGAACTGTAGCCGATGGCGGACAATACGCGCCTTCGACATTGATTCGCCGCGAAGGTTTCGCCGGCCGATCCGGAAAGACGTAAAAGCATTTGCCGGTTCAGGTGCTTAGATAGGCATGCTGAGGAAATAGTTCCAGATGTCCAAGCCGCCTCCGGAAACCAAGCCCATCTGTGGATCACCGAGCAAGAAAGACACCCTCCCCAACTAAAGAGAGGGCGCGATGATAGGCAGCCTTAGAAAGGACGCTGCCCTTCGAACAATGTGCTGCAATCAATCAAGCAGGTCGGCCGGTACTTTGCCACCATTCTCCGAGAGCTTCTTCATCAGAGCCTTGTGCAGGAACATGTTCATCTTCGCGGAATCCCCGGCGTCGCCGGTATAGCCCAGCTCCTGTGCAAGCTCCTTGCGTTCTGCAAGGCTCGCATCCATGCCGAGCGCCTTCATGAGGTCGACGATCGAATGTTTCCAGTCGAGTTTCTGGCCGCTCTTTTTAACGGCTGCATCCAGGATCGATGCGATATCCACAGGCGCGGCTTGGGCCGGCGCGGCCTGGGCACCCGCGGTTGGTGCCGATCCCGCAGAAGAAGAAGGTGCCTGTGCAGGCGCGGCTGTCGGAGCTCCACCGGCAGCGGCTGTTTGAGTGGCCGCAGGCTTAACTTCCGCCGCCTTCGCCTCGCCCCAGATCGCGCTCTTGATTTTGGCAAAAATTCCCATTGGGTACTCCCCCATTTAAGCTGGCTTGTTGCTATCTATCGCCCCTTTCTGTTTAAGCAAGGCCTCACGTTAAAGATGCAAAGCAGGCAGTCCTGTCGCGATATGGCCGGGGCGAAGACCGGCATGCACCATTCTCGCAATGGCAATGGCGCACGATGCGAACGATCGACAAATCGCCCAACCTCCGATTCGGCGCGCGGTACATGTATCGACCGAGTAGCTGCCGCAAAGACTTCGAGCCTAGGCAACGGTCGGCAAATATTTGAAACTACAGCGGAGCTTTCGTCCGTTCCCTCAATTGCCGGTCGCATATTTCGCTCCATATAGCTCTGCAGGAGGAACATTCATGCGGAGCAAATCTCTACTCGCGGCCGTCGTCCTAGGGCTCGCTGGCCTGCTTTCGAGCTGTGTCAGCGAAAGCGGCCCTTACGGCTACAACGGGTACACCGGCGGCTACTACAGTGGCGGCTACTACGGCGGCACGGTCATATATGGCGGCAATAACTGGTACCGACCGCAATATCGCACCGAACGCTATCGATATCGCAATGATCACCGCAGCTACCACAGACATGGACGACCCGAGCATTCGATGCATCATCGCCCTGAATATCGCCGCGACGGCCGGCCGGGCGGCCATTATCACCGCATAATTCTGCCCCGTGCCGAAGGGAACAAATAGCGACACTGGCCGATAGGTCGGCAGATCCGATGGCAAAGCTCTCGCACTCTCTTTGCGCGCTTGGGGGGTGACGGCAATTGGGCCGCCGCCTAGGCATCGACAGATTGGAAGCAAACGGAAAATAAAAGACGCCCGCACTGAAAAACACCAGTGACACGAGGGCATAGCTAACTGTTTGAAGAACTTGGAGCGGGTAGCGGGAATCGAACCCGCGTATTCAGCTTGGAAGGCTGCTGCTCTACCATTGAGCTATACCCGCGGGTGGCCAAGATCCTGTGCGGAATGGTGGAGGGAGTTGGATTTGAACCAACGTAGGCTGAGCCAACGGATTTACAGTCCGTCCCCTTTAACCACTCGGGCATCCCTCCAGTTTTCCGACTGGATCTTGCGACCAAGCTTGCCAGACCGGACGTCGCCGCCGCGATCTGCGCCGCGTATATGACCGCACCGTTTCCGTCTGTCAACATGAGGTCCCGCCAAAAATGACGAAAAAATTTCAACTTGCTGCAAAAGCCCACAGACGAAAGAGGACTATGCGCTCAAGGGCGCTCCCGCTATAAAGCCGCATGAGCAAAGACAAAATATCCGGCCGTTCCGGCCCTGAAAACACCGCTGGCGATAAGTCGGCCCAAGACACGCACTACGCCACCCTGCGGCGCGCGCATCGCGATGCCAAGCGTGAGCGTGGCGAAATCCCGACGCCGCAACCGCAGAAGCGCAAACGACCGGGCGCAGATGACTGGAAGCCACCGGCGCTGGCGCCCGATCAGGTCTATCTCTATGGCCTGCATACGGTCCGCGCGGCCCTTGCCAACCCCGAGCGCAAGAACATCAAGCTGTCGGCAACGCAAAACGCGCTGGTGCGGCTTGAGATCGGACCGGTCGACGAACTCAGCATTCCCGTCGAGATCGTCTCGCCGCAGGATATCGACAAGGTGCTTGGTCCCGAAGCGATCCACCAAGGTGTGATGCTGGAGACGAGTCCCCTGCCCGTGCGTCGCCTGGAGGCGTTAAAGGACAGCCCACTGCTGCTGGTGCTCGATCAGGTGACCGACCCGCACAATGTCGGCGCCATCATGCGCTCGGCCGTGGCATTCGACGCCGGCGCCGTCATCACCACCCAGAGGCATAGTCCGACCGAATCGGGCGTGCTGGCGAAATCCGCTTCCGGCGCGCTGGAGCTGATACCTTATATACAGATCACCAATCTCGCCGATGCGCTCGGCGAGCTGCACCGCCTCGGCTTCGTCACCATTGGCCTTGATTCGGAAGGGCCGACGCCGCTCGAAGGCACGTTTTCGGGCGAGAAAGTCGCCCTCGTCCTCGGCTCCGAGGGCAAGGGGCTGCGCCAGAAGACGCGGGAAACGGTGAACGCGCTGGCGCGGCTCGACATGCCGGGAGCGATCAAATCACTCAACGTCTCGAACGCGGCCGCGATCGCCCTCTATGCAGCGCGGTCCTATCTGAAAATCTAGCGGCACTGGGGCTGCCGCAACAGATTTGGGGGAATTTGCCTTGATCCGCACTTTTGGTCTCGCGGCGGCTTCGGCCGTCCTCATTCTCGCCAGCCAACCGGCTGACGCAGCCGATGACGAACTCGTCAAGGCGCAAGCCGGCACATGGCTGCTGGCGCCCGAGAGCGGCGCCAAGGGTTGCCGCCTCACCTTCGAAACAAGTCCCGCGACCGGTGGCTACGCCATCAGTGGCGCGGACGCCTGCGCCACGGCCCTGCCCCCGCTTGCCAAGGCGACTGCCTGGAATTTCAGCGACGACGGCTCGCTCACACTTATTGACGCGACGCAGAAGGTGATAGCTCGTTTCCAGGAGGAAGAAGGTTCGCCCTGGGAAAGCGAAGAGGGCGACCCGATGTGGCTGTTGCCGGCGGTTGGCGATGCAGACCACGTTCCAACCATCGCAAGTCTTGCCGGCACCTGGCAGATCCAGCAGCCTGACGGCAAAGCCGTCTGCAGCGTCACGCTGTCAAGCGATACAGACCAAGACGGGACACCAAAAATGTCACTGGGCGGCGACTGCCCCGCCGACATCCGCGATCTCAAGCTTTCCCTCTGGGTTATGGAGGGTTTCGGCCTGGTCATGATGGGCACCGACGGCTCTTCGCTCTCCTTCGACATGCGGCCGGATGGCAGCTTCCAGATATCCGAAGAGGAAGAAGGAGAACCGATGGTATTGGTCCGCAAACAGGGCGGTTAGGGACCGATATTCCGCTCACGGGTTGACGCCCGAGAATTGTGACTATGTTAGGTTAAGCCGGTCTGAACCCCGGTCATTATTGTCACATATCGGGAAAACAGGCACAGGGCGCATGATATTATCGAATATCCGTAAATTCATCTTCCACGAATTGCGTAGTGTGGAAGGATACATCGATCCGCCGGATGCCCTTGTTTATCTTTCTATTTTGGAACGTCAGCGAGAACATGGATTGGGCGGCGGAATTGCCGAAATCGGCGTCTTTTTCGGTCGTTCTTATTTTCTCCTGAAGAAGATCGCATCGCCGGATGATCGTGTACTCGGCATAGATCTCTTCGATATCGGGGAGATGTCGGATGGGATTTCCGAACAGTACCGATCGTTTCTCGAGAATGGCGAGCGGCTCGGCCTGCCCGTCAACGAGGACCTGCTTGTCGTCGGTGACAGCTCGGAGCTATCGCCGGAAGATATATTGAGCAAGGTCGGCGAGGTGCGCTTCTTCAGTGTCGACGGCGGGCACATGTTGCCGAATCTCGTAGCCGACAGCCGGTTGGCAAAGGAGACAGCAGCCGATCATGGTGTCATCGTCTTCGACGACACTTTCAATCCCGCCTGGCCGGAAGTCACCGTCGGCGTTGCCGATTTTCTCCGCGACAACGATGAGGCCTTCTCGGCCTTTTGCATGACCAAATACAAGACCTATGTCTGCCGGCGCGAATTTCATGATTTCTATCGAGCGGCAATCCTGCGGGCGCCGCATCTCAGAGCCTTCGAATTGGCGGAAACGCATTTTCTGGGGTCCGACGCCGTCCGTCTGCACAATCCCTTCGGCCGGCGCATTCTCTACGAACTCATGACCCGCTCGGGCATGAGCGCCATTTCGGAGCGCGCATACCGTTGCCACTAGAGCGGTTCAGCTTTTTACGGAATCGCAGAACCGCTCTATCCCTTTGTTTTTCCGCAATTCCGGACGGAAAACCGCTTCGCGCTTTTGCTGGAATTGCTCTGGGTAGAAAACTGTTCAGCGAACCGCAATCGGCTGCGGATGCCAAGCCGATTGCTGCCACAGCGACCGCTCTGTGATCGGGCATCCATCCTGCAGCTTCGACCAGGAGGTGACGTTAAGGTTCATCTCGCACTGCGCGAGATAGCTCTTGCCGTCCACTGTCACACAGGCGACCTCGCCGACCGTGTGTAGCTTCCCGTCCCTGTTTTTACAGTAGCAGTCCTGCCCAGCCAACGCCGGTGCGTTTGCAATCACCGCGATCACAACAAGCGACAATCCTAAGACAATATGCCTTGATGCCTTGCGCATGGACGTTCCCTCGCCCGCCGCTGATGGGAGAGAGTGTATGCCTATTTTAGAAGTTGTAAATGCGCAGATCCCCGACGGATCCTCTGCCGGAGGTCCGGCTGCGCCTGCCGACGCCAATGCACCCAGAGCCATACCGAGCGCGCGAGCGCAGCTTAGTGAACCATAGGATCCGAATCGTCAAAGAATGTTCTGATGCCATCGCGTGCGATCGTCGCCAGGAATTCATCGAAGGCTTCGCGGTCGGTCGCGAAAGGCTCTTCCCATTCGATCAGATCCTCTTCAGGCGTGATGACTTCCATGCGCCAATCTTCTTGCGTGCCTGCGGGACGGAAGATATCGACGAGCACGGTCACGCCGTCCTCGGTAAATTCGCCGGAGAGCTCGGAGTGTTCGAGTTTGGGCTTCTTGGGCTTAACGGTCATATCTTCCTACACGCTGCGATGACGAGAATCGTATGTTAGCGATCCTGCTGACCATTTCAAAGGGCAGCGGAATTTCAATAGCGTGCCGTCGCCGCTGGTTTTCTGCACCAGCGGTGAGCGGCGAACAACTCAGCTAAATCGTTGAAATAATTTGGTGCCCCCGGCAGTTATGCCAACAATGGGCATTATCAATCACTTAGGATCGAAATTGAGGGCAATCAAGCCAATTGATATTGCTGTGGAATTTCCACGGCTCCCCTCACCGCTACCCATCAGAATTCGCAGAGGCGGCTTGTTCGGCTCCTGAAGGCTAGCTGATGGTTCGAGATATCCATCCATGACGCCGACGCGCTCCATCCCCCTTCCTTTGCGGGGTGCTTTATCACCCGACGCATCTGATGGCAGCCTGCCGATACCCCAGGGCGACCAGCGATCCGAGGCACGCCAATGGCGATGACGATATCGCCTCGATCGCCCGACCGACCACCTCTTCGAAATGCCCTGCTCCATAATTCGAGGCGGTGTCGAAGAAGCGAATGCCGAGATCCACCGCCCGTTCGACAGCGCGGATCGATTCATCGTCACCGACTTCGCCCGGCCAAGCGGTACGTCGCCGGCATAAAACGGGCCGCCGATCGCCCAGCATCCCATATCGAGGCAGGGAACCTCGCGGCCGTCCCAGAGGGCCACCAGCGCTTCACGCCGCGCTCAATTCCTGACATATTTGCAGTGAGACAGCCAACCGTCGTGGATATCGCGTCATGAACTCGCAAACACGTGGAAAAAGCAACATGCGCGCACCTACCGGGTCCGTTACAGGGCTTTGCTCTGCCTCCGCCACCATGTTTGCAGTGGGAATGGCCTTTCTGGGTTACTGGGGGGTGTATGAACAGGGGCGCTGGCATACAATCGATTATCTTGTGATGGTTATAGCTATCGTCGGATTTGCAGCACTTGGTTCCGTGCCTTGGATTGTGACCACACCTGTAGCGGAGGAGGATGGAGACAAAGTCGTCGTCGCCAGGCGAGCGATGGCACTGGGGACGACGTTAATCTGGATGGCTGTCTGTATTACCGTATTTGCCTGAGTTGCCCTGTGTCACCCCATACGACCGCAAAATGGATCCATTTGAAGCGATAGGCCCCCGACCGACGTCCAAAAAATAACTAACCTTAAAGCATTTCACTCTTAGCCGCTGACGATCCAAAATCGGTCAACAATATCGTCAAGCGGCGTGCGGCGATGGCCGGGCTGGAGCGTGGAGAGTTTTAGGCTCATGGGCCGCGGTTGGGCGTTCCTCTCCTTGAAGCGATGCAGCAGTCGCGCCACCGCTCGGTTCAGCAAGCCGCCGAATATTATAATCCTGTGAGAGGCGCGCTATAGACCGTTCCAGCTCGGGAAGACGGAAAGCTGGCCAACGGGCTTCAGGACGATTGTGGGCCTTTTCCTGTTCGGCAAGGCGTTCGTTTGGCGGCTCCTGAGGGACAGACAGAACATAATGATTTCAGATGGCTACTGGACCGGTCAGCCAAGGATGTTTCAATATCGTTCCCATTGTTTTGCCATGCGCAAGATAGGACCCGAAATGGATTGCGGCTCAACTTCTGCCAGCGCTTTGCCTCTACCGCCGCCAGAAGAATAGCACGGCGTGGGGAAATTGGCGGCGACGCTCGCCGCAAATGGCGGCGCGACTGCTCACGAACTGATGAGCCAGTTCGGCTGGGCGAACTCAAAACAAGCCGAAGTTTACACCCGCGGAGCCGATCGCGCCCGACTCGGCGTGAAGTCTTCGCGCATCGTTTCAGAACAGCTCGAGAACATTCTAGCCCCTCACCCTAAATCCGGTGAGGGATTTAGCGCGAAAAACGCAGCAAAATCAAAAGCCAAGAAATAAGATGGTGCCCCCGGCAGGGTTCGAACCCGCGACCCCCTGATTACAAATCAGGTGCTCTACCAACTGAGCTACAAGGGCACATCGGCATGCCAAGTAGCAGATTTTTCTTTCCTGTAAAGAGAAAATCGGCCGTTTGGCTTTGGTACCGCAGATCAAAGATCCCTACGGATTCACCAGTCTTTGCAAAACGTCTTGTCGCATAGGGTGAATATCATTACCTAGTATGGCTATTCAAAGGACATTGCATGTCACGCGCTTTTCAATCTGTTTGTTTTCTCGCATCCACCGCATCGGAAGCCCAAGCCGCGCGGGAGGAATTGATTCGCCTTTACGGCCAGACGCCACAGGAAGATGCGGATATCGTCGTTGCGCTCGGCGGCGATGGCTTCATGCTGCAGACGCTGCACAATACGATGAACTCCGGCAAGCGCGTCTATGGTATGAACCGTGGCTCCATCGGCTTCCTGATGAACGATTACCACACCGAATGCCTGGCCGAGCGCATTGAAGCGGCTGTCGAAAATGCCTTTCATCCGTTGCAGATGAGCACGCGCAACGCAGACGGCAGCACGTCCGTCGCGCTCGCCATCAACGAGGTGTCATTGTTTCGCCAGTCCTATCAGGCGGCCAAGCTCAGGGTCGAGATCGACGGCCATGTCCGTCTGCCGGAGCTGATCTGCGACGGGCTGATGGTGACGACGCCGGCCGGCTCCACCGCCTACAATCTCTCCGCCCACGGCCCTATCCTGCCGCTGGAGGCGCCGCTGCTCGCCATCACCCCTGTCAGCGCCTTTCGCCCGCGCCGCTGGCGTGGCGCGCTTCTGCCCAATAAGGTGACGATCGACATCGCCGTGCTGGAGGCGGAAAAACGCCCCGTCAACGCCGTCGCCGACAATACCGAAGTCAAATCGGTCGTGAGCGTCAGGATCGCCCAGACCGAAGATACGACGGCGCGCATTCTCTCCGATCCGGACCGATCATGGTCGGAGCGGATACTGGCGGAACAGTTTTCCGATTGAGAATTGCTTGCGCATGGATGCAAAAGCGGCATCTCAGCCAACAAAAAGCCCCGTTTCCGGGGCTTTTTCATCCATCAAACAGGTCCGGCTCCTAATCCACGTCGTCCACGACTGCATCGGCCGCGCCGCTGATGCGGTGCGCGAGGGCGGCTTCCATGAACTCGTTGAGATCGCCGTCGAGCACGTCGTCCGGGGCCGTGCTGGCAACGCCGGTCCGCAGGTCCTTGACGAGCTGATAAGGCTGCAGGACGTAGGAGCGGATCTGGTGACCCCAGCCGATATCGGTCTTCGAGGCGGCTTCGGCGTTGGCCGCTTCTTCCCGCTTCATCAATTCCGCTTCGTACATGCGGGCGCGCAGCATGTCCCAGGCCTTGGCGCGGTTCTTGTGCTGCGAGCGTTCCTGCTGGCACTGCACGACGATGCCGGTCGGGATGTGCGTGATGCGCACGGCCGAGTCTGTTGTATTGACGTGCTGGCCGCCGGCGCCGGACGAACGGTAGGTGTCGATGCGGCAGTCGCTTTCGTTAATATCGATCTGGATCGAGTCGTCGACGACGGGATAGACCCAGATCGACGAGAAAGACGTATGACGACGCGCGTTACTGTCATAGGGCGAGATGCGGACCAGGCGGTGAACGCCCGATTCGGTCTTCAGCCAGCCATAGGCATTATGGCCCTTCACCAAAAGCGTTGCCGACTTGATGCCGGCTTCTTCGCCGTCATGGACTTCGAGCAACTCCACCTTGAAACGCTGGCGTTCGGCCCAGCGGGTATACATGCGCAGCAGCATGTTCGCCCAGTCC
Organism: Rhizobium sp. BK313; assembly: GCF_014193655.1. Lineage (GTDB taxonomy): Bacteria > Pseudomonadota > Alphaproteobacteria > Rhizobiales > Rhizobiaceae > Rhizobium. The sequence continues at coordinate 1,853,017 of NZ_JACHZQ010000001.1, forward strand.
TGGCTCTCGGTGCCGCCGGCGCCTGAATGGACTTCGACATAGGTATCGTTGGAATCGGCTTCGCCCGAGAGCATAGCCTCTACCTGCCGGCGCGCAGCTTCCGCCTTCAGGCCTTTGAGAGCCTCTTCGGCTTCGCGGACAACGTCGGCATCGCCCTCTTCCTCGCCAAGCTCGATCAAATCGATATTGTCGGTAAGCTGCTGCTCGAGAGCGCGCACGCCGCTGATGCCATCATCGAGCTGCTGGCGCTCGCGCATCAGCTTCTGCGCCTCGGCGGCATCGTTCCAGAGGGTCGGGTCCTCTGCCTTATTGTTCAACCAGTCCAGTCGCCTTACCGCCTGATCCCAGTCAAAGATGCCTCCTCAGCAGGCTTATGGCCTGCTTGGTTTCGTCGACTATTTTCTCGATTTCCGCTCGCATAATCCTGCTTCTTTATTCGGCCGTTCGATGTGAACCGCTGTTCAATTCAAAGAGTGCTGGTGACATAGATATACATGCCGCGACTGTAAAGCCCCGCGGCAAGATCATTGGACAAACCCGATGGGATCAGAAGAGACCGCCCGCACCTGAAGTAACCGCCTGGTTGGCCTGCGGCGAGGTCTTCAAAATTTCCTCGGGCGCGACCTGCGCCGAGGCATCGCCGCCGCCAATGACCGTATAGGTCGTGGCCGGGCCGGTGCCGGGCTTGAAGGCCTCCATGATGGCGTCAGGATCACCGGGCTGTGCAGCCATGCCGGTCGCGCGGTTGACGGCCATCATGTTCATACCTGCCGGAACCTGAAACTTCTGCGGCGGCTGATCCTTGGTGGCGGCCTGCATGAACTCGTTGAAGATCGGCGCGGCAATCGAGCCGCCGGTCGCGCCGCGGCCGAGTGTGCTTGGCGTGTCGTAGCCGACATAAAGGCCGGCGACGAGGCTCGGCGTAAAGCCGACGAACCAGGCATCCTTTTCGTCGTTGGTCGTACCGGTCTTGCCGGCGACATCGGTATTGAGCTTCACCTTGCCGGCTGCCGTGCCACGAATGACGACGCCCTGCATCATCGACGTGACCTGATATGCAGTCATCGGATCAAGCACCTGCTCGCGATTGTCGGCAATGACGGGCTCATCCTGGTTCTGCCAGTCGCTGACGTTGCAGGTGTCGCAGACGCGTTCTTCGTGCTTGAAGATGGTCGCTCCGTAACGGTCTTGAATGCGGTCGATCAATGTCGGCTTGATCTGTTTGCCGCCATTGGCGATGACCGAATAGGCCGAAACCATGCGCAGCACCGTCGTTTCCCCGGCGCCAAGCGCCATGGCAAGCACCGGGTTCATTTTGTCGTAAATCCCGAAGCGGTCGGCATATTCGGCGACTAGCGGCATGCCCATATCGGCGGCGAGACGCACGGTCATCAGGTTGCGCGAATGCTCGATGGCAAAGCGCAGCGTATGGGCGCCGCCGCCCTCACCTTCATAGTTTTCCGGCTTCCAGACCTGCCCGTTGCTGAGCGTGATCTGGAGAGGATCGTCGAGAATGACCGAAGCCGGCGTGTAGCCATTGTCCATGGCCGCTGCGTAAACGAAGGGCTTGAAGGACGAGCCCGGCTGGCGCTTTGCCTGGGTGGCGCGGTTGAATTCCGACTGCGCATAGGAGAAGCCGCCGACCATGGCCAGCACGCGGCCGGTATGCGGGTCCATCGCAACGAGGCCACCCTGCACCTTCGGAGGCTGGCGGAGGCGATAGGTGCTAGAATCCGCATCGCCGGTCTTCTGCACGTAGATCACGTCACCAGGGTTCAGCACACCGTTCGGCGATTTCGCCGTCTTGCCGCCATTGGCGGAGCGATAAGCCCAGCGCATGTCTGCCGCGGCGATCGTACCACGCTTGCGGTCGGTCGCGACCTTGCCGGCGGCGTCGACATCCGGCTGCAGGCCGATATCGACTGTCTGGTCGGAAACGGAGAGCACAACGGCCAACTGCCATTCCGGCACATCACTAAAGGCCGGGATCTTGGCGAGCTCCGGACCCCAGTCCTGCGATGTCGCGATCTGCTTGATCGGCCCGTGGAAGCCGCGGCGCTCGTCATAGTCGACGAGACCGTCTTGTAGTGCCTTGCGCGCTTCCAGCTGCATTTGCGGATCGAGCGAGGTGCGTACCGAAAGCCCCCCCTCATAAAGCGTCTTCTCGCCATACTGGTCGATCAACTGGCGGCGGACTTCTTCGGAGAAATAATCAGAAGCGAAGAGCGACGGGCCGTTCTTCGGCGGCACGACGCCGAGCGGCTGCTTCTTGGCGTCTTCACCGTCGCTCTGGCTGACATAGCCATTCTCGACCATACGGTCGATGACCCAGTTGCGGCGGGTCATTGCAGCATCGGGGTGGCGGAACGGATTATAGTTGGACGGACCCTTGGGCAGCGAGGCGAGGTAGGCCGATTCGGCAATGGTCAGCTCGTTCACCGACTTGTCGAAATAGGTGAGCGCGGCACCGGCGATGCCATAGGAATTGAGGCCGAAATAAATCTCGTTGAGATAGAGTTCGAGGATCTTGTCCTTGCTGTAGGTCTGCTCGATGCGGAAGGAGAGGATCGCTTCCTTGATCTTGCGGTCGAAGGTCTGGTCGGCCGAAAGCAGGAAATTCTTGGCGACCTGCTGGGTTATGGTCGACGCGCCGACAAAACGGCGGCCGGAACCGATATTCTGGAGGTTGACCGCGACGGCGCGCATCAGGCCGCCGACGTCGACGCCGGGATGATTGTAGAAGTTCTTATCTTCCGCTGAGAGGAAAGCGGCCTTGACGCGGTCCGGAATGGCCTGGATCGGCAAGAACAGCCGGTTCTCCCGCGAATATTCCTTCATCAGCGCGCCGTTGCCGGCATGAATGCGAGTCGTCACCGGCGGCGCATACTTCGCGAGGACCTCGTAGTCGGGCAGATCCTTGGAGACGACGCTCAGATAAATAGCCGCCGCAGCCGCCGCACCCAGGAAGAGGATGCAGCCCAGTCCAAAGAAATATCCAATCAGTCTGACCATATGATGCTACCGGTGCTTCTTCTTCATGCGGCGCATGTGCGAGACCATCGCACATTCACGGGCGTTTTGCACGCTCACGGTGTTAATGCAAGACGGCAACGGCACAAAGCCGTGCATGCCGCCCGCGGGCAAACAATACTTCGCTGTAAAGGCGGGAATGTGAGCAAAATAGGGCTCACCGCCAGTATTCCTCACTTCATCCCAGCCCATAAGCAGTGGCTGTTACATGGAAGACACGAACGGCGCTCACCGTCCACATTCTCAGCCGCCGTTCGCAATGGTCGAAGCGCGGTATTGTTTCACGGCATCGGTCAGCCGGTCGGCCAATTTCTGCCGCCAATCGGGATCGAGCAGCAGCTTCTCATCATCCTTGTTCGAAAGGAAGCCAAGTTCGAGCAGAATGGAGGGAACATCGGGCGCCTGCAGCACCCGGAAGCCGGCATGGCGATGCGGATTGTTGATCATAGAGATCTGGCCATTGAACGAGGTCAGCACATCCTGCGCCAGCGATATGGAAAACGCCTGCGTCTCACGCCGCGTCAAATCCATCAGGATGTCGGCGACGGCCGCAGGCTGGGTCTGCGTCTCGGCACCGGCGAGCTGATCGGAATTGTTCTCGCGGTCGGCGACTTCACCTGCGAGCTTGTCGGAGGCCTTGTCGGAGATCGTGTAGACCGTGGCTCCTCGGATATCCTTCTGCTTCAGCGTGTCGGCATGCAGCGAGATGAACAGCGAGGCATGGTTCTGCCGGGCGATGGTCACCCGCTCCGACAGCGACAGATATTCATCCTTGTCGCGAGTCAGGAAGGCCTTGATGCCGGGTTGGGCGTTCAATTTGTCAGCCAGGAGCTTGGCGAAGGTGAGCGTGATTTCCTTTTCCTGCGTGACGCCGTCGCTGGCTGTCGCGCCGGCGTCTATACCGCCGTGACCGGCGTCGACAGCTACGAGGAACGTGCTCGGATCAGCCTTTTCGATCGGCGCCACCGGACCGACATCCTTTGCCGTGTCATCGTTGGTCCAGCTCTGCTGCTTGATAAGGTCAGCAAATTGCCCGGCAGGCAGCATCTCGGCGTCGAGGACAAGGCGATGCCCCTTGCCGCTTTCGTCGGGTTGCACCTTGGCCATGACCAGCTTCACCGGCTTGGTCGCGGTCAGCACGATGCGCGCGCTGTCCTCATCCATGGTGCCGTAGCGTATATCCTTGAAGAGGCCGATCGGCTTCAGATCAGCAGCCGGAAAGCCGAAGGCGGTTGCCGGAAGGTCGATGATGATGCGCACGGGGTTGTCGAGATAATGGACCGAGAACGTCGGCTCGCGGTCCAAATCGATGACGATTCGCGTGCGAGCATCGTCGCCGGCGATGCGTGCGCCATAGGCGAGCAACGGATCGGCTGCGGCCACAGCCGCCGCAGGCGGCGAAAGAATTGGAAGAGCCATCATTGTGAGGGCCACTGCTGCAATTCGCAAAGCCCTCACGCCATTCTCCGTCGCATGCCGCAATCCCTTTAACAACTGCCCACCGCGCCCCATATTGATTCTGACGCTGTTTTTGAAGTCCAAAAATAACGGGAAAACCACGGATGACGCGATAGTGCCGATGTGATGGCGCGCCGGGAGAAGAATCGGAAACGCCGTCCCCGCACCTTCATCATACGACGAATCCATCAATATTATGGCATACTTGGCTTTCCCCTTGCTATTGTGACAGATAAAACATACAACGCATATTAGGGTAGAAGTGTTGACGGGATAGAGTCGCCGCAAAGGCAGCCGCCTCGAGTACTAGGCGCCATAAGCGGCCGTCATCCGCCGTCTCCAGTGCTTCTGCTCCTATACTGGATATCTGAATTTCCGGTTTGCGCGGGAAATTCATCGGTGGAGAGCCACCAAACGCTCTTTAGAGAGCACATTCATCGGACCCGTTTGTTGGGTCTTAGGCATTGTCGATCTCGTTTGGTTACGGATGGTACCGCAGCAGCTTTTTCAGGAAGTGAACAGACCCCGGGGAACTGATGTCCCGGCCGTTGTCTGGCTGCTGTCATCGCAAAACAACCAATCGCGACTTTCATTATCCGGTGCAGCAATGGTGGATTGCATCCAGCCTGTCCTAGCGACAGGCGGGCCCCTTTCCGCATGCGGGCGCCGAGGAGCACAGCTTTCATGGCAGACAAAATGCTTATCGATGCGTCTCACGAGGAAGAGACGCGTGTTGTTGTCGTTCGCGGGAACCGCATAGAAGAATTTGACTTCGAGTCGCAGCACAAGAAGCAAATCCGCGGCAACATCTATCTCGCCAAGGTGACGAGGGTCGAGCCCTCGCTACAGGCCGCCTTCGTGGATTACGGCGGCAACCGGCATGGATTCCTGGCCTTTGCCGAAATCCATCCTGACTACTACCAGATCCCGCTCGCCGACCGGCAGGCGCTCTTGAAGGCGGAAGCCGAAGAGCATCGCCGCGACGACGATGTCGAACATGTCGAAACCGCGCTCGATCTTTCCCAGCAGGAACAGCCTGACATCGGCATCGTCCATAAGGACGAAGCCGAAGCCGATATTGCGCAAGAGGCCCCTGCCCTCGAGGTAGCGGCTCCCGCCGAAGAAGAGGCTCCGGTAAAGAAGGCCAAGCCGCGCCGCAGCCGCAAGAAGGTGGTTGCGGAAGCTCCTGCCGACGAGGCGCCGGCAGTCGAAGCGACAGCAACGGTCGACGCACCCAGCGAGGACGAAGAAGGCCCGTCCGGCGAAATGGCCGCGATGGTCGAAACCGACTCGATTTCCGAAGACGTCGACGTTTCCAAGCGCCGTCATGACGATGACGACGACGATGATCACGACCAGGAAGAAGAAGTGATCGAATCCGTCGGCGCCGAAGACGCGATGGAAGAAGTTCCGGATCGCGTACAGCGCAAGCCGCGCAAGCAGTATCGCATCCAGGAAGTCATCAAGCGCCGGCAGATCCTGTTGGTGCAGGTCGCCAAGGAAGAGCGCGGCAACAAGGGTGCGGCGCTGACCACCTATCTCTCGCTTGCCGGCCGCTATTCGGTCCTGATGCCGAACACGGCGCGTGGCGGCGGCATCTCCCGCAAGATCACCAATCCGCAGGACCGCAAGCGCCTCAAGGAAATCGCAAAGATGCTCGAAGTGCCGCAGGGCATGGGCGTCATCCTGCGCACCGCCGGTGCCAACCGCACCAAGGTCGAAGTCAAGCGCGACTTCGAATATCTGATGCGCCTGTGGGAAAACGTCCGCACCCTGACGCTCGCTTCGACAGCACCTTGCCTCGTCTACGAAGAAGGCAGCCTGATCAAGCGCTCGATCCGCGACCTCTACAACAAGGACATCAGCGAAATCATCGTGGCCGGTGAAGAAGGCTACCGTGAAGCAAAAGACTTCATGAAGATGCTGATGCCGAGCCACGCCAAGGTGGTTCAGCCCTATCGCGACATTCATCCGATCTTCTCGCGCTCCGGCATCGAGGCACAGCTCGACCGCATGCTGCAGCCGCAGGTGACGTTGCGCTCCGGCGGCTATTTGATCATGAACCAGACGGAAGCGCTGGTTTCGATCGACGTCAACTCCGGCCGTTCAACGCGTGAACACTCGATCGAAGATACCGCCCTGCAGACCAATCTGGAAGCAGCGGAAGAAATCGCGCGCCAGCTGCGCCTGCGTGACCTTGCCGGCTTGATCGTCATCGACTTCATCGACATGGAAGAAAAGCGCAATAACCGCGCAGTCGAGAAGAAGCTGAAGGAATGCCTGAAGAATGACCGCGCCCGCATCCAGGTCGGCCGCATCTCGCATTTCGGCCTATTGGAGATGTCGCGTCAGCGCATCCGCGCTTCCGTTCTCGAAAGCACCACGCAGATCTGCTCGCATTGCGGCGGCACCGGCCACGTGCGCTCACAGTCTTCCGTTGCACTGCATGTTCTGCGCGGCATCGAAGAATATCTGCTGAAGAACACGACGCACGACATCACCGTGCGTACGACGCCGGATATTGCCCTCTACCTGCTCAACCACAAGCGCCAGACGATCGTCGATTACGAAAGCCGCTTTGGCGTCTCCATCGTCATCGGCGCCGACAATGCCGTCGGCACTCAGCATTTTGCGATCGACCGCGGCGAGCCGGTGGAAAATCCGGTGAAGATCGAATCTCTGTTCAACTTCGCCGCCATTCCGGAGGATGAGGACGACGATATCGTCATCGAGGCCGACGAGGACGAAGACGAAGAGCTCGAAGAAAAGGCCGCTAGCGTCGAGCAGCAGCCGGTCGCCCGCTCCGAAACCAATGAAGGCGGCCGCAAGCGCAAGCGCCGCCGCCGCCGTCGCGGTCGTGGCAGTGACGCCCAGGTAGCTTCCGAGTCGGCCGACACCTCCCGAGAGGATGGTGACGAGGACGCTGATGAAGGCGACGAGGACGACAATAGCGGCAGCAGCGAGGTCTCTGCCGTGTCCAGCGACGATGGTCAGCAGAAGCGCAAGCGCCGCCGCCGCGGCAAGCGTGGTGGCCGCCGCAACCGGGACGGTGAGGGCAATGAATTGGCCGCCGGCAGCGAAGCAGCCGGTTCCGACGAAGGTGCTGACGATGAGGATGACGGCGAAGACGATGTCGCTGTAACCGTCGCCGAAATTGTTGTTGTCGAAGGCGAAGCCGCCGTCGAAAGCCAGCCGGCTATGGCGGCTGTCGAGACCGCAGCCGTGGTCGCCGAAGACGTGAAGCCCGCCAAGAGCCGCAGCCGTCGCAAGCCGAAGGCAGAAGCGTCGCCCGTTGAAGCGCCGGTCGCTGAAGAGGCGCCCGCGGTTGACGTCGAGGCCGAAACGGTTGCAGAAATCGCTGGTGATCTTGACATTGCCGTCGAACCGATAGCCGCAGCAGAGCCCGAAGTGACCGAGGCCGAAGCCAAGCCGGCACGCGCCAACCGCGAGTCGAACGTCTCCTCCTCCGAGCCGGTGGTCAGATCCACCCGCACGAGCGAAGGCGGCGAGGGCGAGGGCGAGCCGACCAAGCCGAAGAAGGCTGGTTGGTGGCAGCGCCGCGGTTTCTTCTGAACACTGCTGTTTGGAACGAGATAAACAAAATCCGGCCGTGGCAACGCGGCCGGATTTTTGTTTTGGACGACCGTAGCGGATAGGGTCGATATGCGTCTTGGTGTTGCCGTAAGGTGCTCACACAGCGCCTTCGCAGCCTTAGTTCAAGTACTTCCTAAAATACTTTCAAAACTCACCGCAAATCTCTGATACAAGACTCTATTTCAGCCACGCCGCCATGCGTTCCGCCGCTTCCTCGATCTCCGCGTTCGAGCCTGCATAGGAGATCCGCATCGCCCGGTGTCCTTCGATTGGATCGAAGTCGAGGCCGGGTGTAGCGGCGACGTTGATTTCGGCCAGCATCTTGCGGGCGAAGGCCATGCTGTCGTTGGTGAACCGGCTGACATCGACATAGGCGTAGAAGGCACCGTCCATCGGTGAAGCGATGGAGAAGCCGATCTCCGGCAGGCGACGCATCAGGAAATCGCGGTTGCGGCGATAGCTCTCGCGGTAGACGTCCAGCTCGGCCCCTGCCCCGAGCGCCGCCGCAGCGGCGATCTGCGAGAGTTCAGGCGCTGAGATATAGAGGCTCTGAGCGACGCGCTCGATCGGGCGCACCAGACGCTCCGGCAACACCATCCAGCCAATGCGCCAGCCGGTCATGCAATAATATTTCGAAAAGGAATTGATGACGATCGCCTCGTCGGTCAGCTCCAGCGCGCTCGTCTCCTCGCCGACGAAGGTCAGGCCGTGATAGATTTCGTCGGATATGAAAGCGATCGCACGGTCGGCGCAATAGTCGGCAAGCGCTTTTAGCGCCGCCCTGCCCGTCACCGTGCCGGTCGGATTGGCGGGGCTTGCGAGCAGCACGCCCTTCAGCCGCTTGCCGCTGGCCGCTTGCGCAGCCTCCAGGCTTTCCGGTGTCAGCGTGAATTGCGTTTCGGCGGTGACGGGTACTTCCAGGACATCGAGCCCAAGGGCAGCGAGAATATTGCGATAGGCCGGATAGCCGGGCCGGGCGATGGCGACACTGTCGCCGGGATCGAACAGCGTCAGAAAGGCGAGATTGAAACCAGCCGACGAACCGGTGGTGATCGCGATCCGCGCGGGATCGATGGTCAGCCCGTGGCGAACTCGGTAGTGACCGGCAAGTGCTTGTTTCAGCGCCAGCGTGCCAAGAGCGTCCGTGTAGCCGATGCGCCCGTGACCGAGCGCTTCGCGTGCCGCCTCAAGTGCCGCCTGCGGCGTTGGATGCGACGGCTGGCCGACAGCCATCGAGATAACGGCATGTCCCGCCTGACGCCGACGCGTCGCCTCCGCCAGTACATCCATGGCATGGAAGGGCTCGACATCACTGCGTTTGGATAGGGAAAACAAGGTCAATTCTTTCTCGGATCGGACTAGCGCCAGACAATTGCCGCAATATCAGCCTGTTCACAATCCCGCGATTGCGGCTTTGTCGTGAAAATTCCTGTTTCTGGAAATAAGCATGCACCGTAAATTGCACATAGGCATTTGTGGATTTTAACCTCGCGGTGATATCCCCAACCAAACGATGAGTCTCCGCACCTACCCAAACGAGGATCCGATGACCCTTTTTTCCAAGACCCTGCTGACGGCTTCAGCGATCGCCATCGCCGCATCGTTCGCCACGGTCCAGCCCGCAGCCGCGCTGGATGACCAGCAGAAGAAGGAGTTCGGGGAATTCATCAAGGAATATCTCGTCGAGCATCCGGAAGTTCTGCTGGACGCACAAGCGGCGCTCGAGAAAAAACAGGAGGAAGCGCGCCTTGCCCAGTCTGCTAAGGCTGTCGCTCAAAACAAAGACGCCATCTTCAATTCCAAGGATGATGTCACGATCGGCAATCCTAAGGGCAACGTCACCGTCGTCGAATTCTTCGATTATAATTGCACCTATTGCCGTCATGCGCTTGGCGACATGGACACGCTGCTGAAACAGGACACGAACGTACGTTTCGTGCTGAAGGAATTCCCGATCCTCGGGCCGGATTCGGTTGCCGCATCCAGAGTATCCGACGCTTTCCGTAAGCTGGCTCCGGAAAAATATGCAGAGTTTCACCGTGCGCTGCTTGGCAGCGACGGCCGCGCCTCAGAAGACAGCGCCATCGACGTCGCGACCTCGCTTGGCGTCAACGAAGCGGCAATCCGCGCCGAAATGGCGAAGAGCCCGAACAATGATTCGGTCAAGGCCACGTATCAGCTCGCCTCCGATCTCAACCTCACCGGCACGCCGGCCTATGTCATCGGCGACGAGACGATCTCGGGCGCCATCGGTCTCGAGGCCATTCAACAAAAGATCGCCAATGTCCGCAGTTGCGGCAAGACCACCTGCTAAATTTGGGTTGAGGGCTCGCTTTATCAGAGCCAGACGATGATGGCCGCTGCTACGCATTCTGAGAAGGTGCAGGGGCACGCAGCGGTCGCAGCGGGCGTAACGCCATAGATCAATACATCAAATTACTCCCGGCAGCGGCGGCTCGCCAACCATTGAATCAGTCGGTGGATGGCGCCGCAGGTGGCAAATGCCACCTGCTCTGCTAGCCAGAAGTGGCCACATCAGTTAGACAGAACCTAACGCAGACCTATGGAATGACGGAAACTCTCGTCGTCCCAAGCTCAGGCCTCGATGGCCATGGCTTCTTCAAGCCGACGCCCATCGTTGGCCCACAGATGCTCGATCTGCAAGGCTGTCGGATCGGGGAAGATATAGACGTCGCCGTTCTCGATTCCTCGGACAATGTTCGTGGCTACATGTTCCGGCGTGGCTTTTTCGAGAGGAACGTCCCTTGCCAATTCTGTATCGACAGGACCCGGATAGATGCCGATGACATCGATGCCAGATTTTTTCAAAGTTCCTCGAAGCGTCTGCGTCAGCGACTGCAGAGCAGCCTTCGACGCGGAATAACTACCCAAAGGCGGCGCGGAAACAAGCCCAACAATGCTGACGACATTGACAATCGTCCCAGAACCGCGGGCAATGAACCGCGGGGTAAACGCGCGAATAACGCGAAGCGTCCCATAGAAGTTTGTCTTCATATCAGCGTCGAGCGCATCGTGTGGGCTGGTGATGAAGTCGCTGAATGCAAGACTGCCGGCGTTATTTAACAATACATCGATATCTACCGCACCCTCAGACGCGCGGTTGACCGAGCCCTCATCTGTTATGTCGAGCTGCATCGGCACAACCCGAGCGTCACCGAAATCGGGAAGGGTCTCCAGACTGCGAGCGCAGGCGTAGATCTTTTTCACATCGGCTCGCAGGAGCTCTCTAACTGTCGCTGCTCCAATGCCGCGGTTTGCTCCAGAAACTAGGACGACTTTGTTCTTCAATGACATGATGTTCCTTTCTGATTGATTGCTTCTGTCGGCGAGCAGTGGAGGTCAAGGCGACAAAGTAAACAATTCTGTTTACATGCCGCATGTAAAACAGATCTGTTTACCGAGTCAACGAATTTTGGTAGATGTGCTGCATATTTCACCAAGGAGCATCCATGTCTGGCGAGGCGCCGGTTCCGGCTAAGAAACTTGAAATCCTGAAACTGGCCTTTGATCGTTTCTACGACGGCGGGTTTCACGCTACCGGCATCGACACGGTCATGGCCGACAGCGGAATTTCGAAACGCACGCTTTACAAGTATTTCCCGTCAAAGGAGGATTTGATCGAGGCAGTGCTGGATCAATATGGCCAGGGCATTGCTAGTGCATTTTTTGGCCCGGTGATGGGTGCCAATAGCGATGCCCACCAACAAATCCTCGCTTGTTTTGATAGCCGCCGGATGATGCTGGAAGCGGATCGGCGAGGCTGCCTAGGGATAAAGGCATCGCAAGAATATGTCGGAAAGCATGAGGGAATTGCATCTCGCGGCAAAGCACTCGGTTTCTATGTCGAGCAGCGCTTCATTGAAATGTGCGAGCGCTTGGAGGTGTCAGAGCCCGCCGTCTTGGGAAAGCAGGTCGCTATTTTGTTTCAGGGGGCACTTCTCTTGTCGCAGGTATATGGAAACGCCGATCCTTTTGTGTCCGCCAAGGCTGCGGTGGAAATCCTTTTGGAAAATGCGGCACGACAATGAGAGGGCGGTCGATCGGATTCTATCGACCCTGACGATTTGGATCAGCACATTCTGGATCTCGGCATGGATGCTGTTCCTAGGTGCCGTCACTGCGCCAAGCATCTCTCCCAACAGGCAATGAATCTAGAAGCAGGCCTGATCCTCTCCTAAATCGCACCGATTTGGGGATCAGGCGCAAAATCGCCAAAATCAGAGCGTTTCCACACTTGCACAAACGCAACTCTGCCCTGGGGGCTTTCCTATATGCCGTTGGGAGGCTATAGGTTGCGCTGCAATTTGACGGAACCTCTAATGGCGCAAACCATTTTCGTCCTGAACGGACCCAATTTGAATGCCCTTGGCAAGCGCGAGCCAGGCATCTATGGCGGCAAGACACTCAAGGATATCGAAGCCGATTGCAAATCCGTGGGCGAAAGCCTCGGCTTCATTGTTGACTTTCGCCAGAGCAATCATGAAGGCGTGCTGGTCGACTGGCTGCACGAAGCCGGAGACGTCGCCGCCGGCATCGCCATCAACCCCGGCGCTTATGGCCATACGTCGATCGCGCTTCATGACGCCATCCGAGCCATTTCCATTCCGGTAGTGGAGGTTCACATCTCCAATATTCACGCGCGCGAAGAATTCCGGCATAAATCGATGATCGCGCCCGCTGCCAAGGGCATGATCTGCGGTTTCGGACCCCATAGCTATATCCTGGCGCTGCATGCGCTGAAATCCATCACGCAATAACAAGAATACAGGGCAAAACATCCATGGCTGAAAAGAAATTGGGCATCGACCAGGCGCTGATTCGCGACCTCGCCAATATTCTCAACGAAACCGATCTGACCGAGATCGAAGTCGAGCAGGAAGATCTGCGCATCCGTGTTTCCCGCGCCGGCACGCCGCAATATGTTCAGGCACCGATCGCAGCACCCGCTTATGCTGCAGCGGCGCCCGCCGCTCCGGCTGCGGCTGCTCCCGCCGGCAAGTCGCGCAACCCGGACAACGTCGTCAGCGCACCGATGGTCGGCACGGTCTACATGGCACCCGCTCCGGGCGCTGCCGCGTTCATTGAGGTCGGTGCCTCCGTCAAGGAGGGCCAGACGCTGCTGATCATCGAAGCCATGAAGACGATGAACCAGATTCCTGCGCCCAAGTCCGGCGTTGTGACCGAAATCCTCATTCAGGACGGACGCCCGGTCGAATACGGCGAAGCCCTGGTCGTCATCGAGTAGGCCATATGCCCATGATTTCGAAGATACTCATAGCCAATCGCGGAGAGATCGCCCTTCGTGTACTGCGCGCCTGCAAGGAGCTCGGCATTGCGAGCGTCGCGGTGCATTCGACCGCCGACGCCGACGCGATGCATGTGCGCCTGGCGGATGAAAGCGTGTGCATCGGCCCGCCGCCGTCGCGCGAAAGCTATCTCAACATCCACCAGATCGTCGCAGCCTGCGAGATCACCGGTGCCGACGCCGTGCATCCGGGCTATGGGTTCCTGTCGGAGAACGCCAAGTTCGCCGATATTCTCGAAGCGCATGGCATTACCTTCATCGGCCCGACCGCGGAGCATATCCGCATCATGGGCGATAAGATCACCGCCAAGACGACGGCGCAGCAGCTCGGCATTCCCGTCGTTCCCGGCTCGGACGGCGAAGTGAAGACCGAGGCGGAAGCGCTGAAGACGGCGAAGGAAATCGGCTACCCCGTGCTAATCAAGGCGACCGCCGGCGGCGGCGGACGCGGCATGAAGGTGGCGCGCACGGAAGCCGATGTCATCGAAGCCTGGTCGACAGCACGCACTGAAGCGGCAGCCGCCTTCGGCAACGAATCCGTCTACATGGAAAAATATCTCGGCAAGCCGCGCCACATCGAAATCCAGGTGTTCGGCGACGGCGAAGGCAATGCCGTGCATCTTGGAGAGCGCGACTGCTCGCTGCAGCGCCGCCACCAGAAGGTCTGGGAAGAGGCCAATTCACCGGCGCTCAACGTCGAGCAGCGCATGAAGATTGGCCAGGTCTGCGCCGACGCGATGAGGAAGCTGAAGTACCGCGGCGCCGGCACGATCGAGTTCCTCTACGAGAACGGTGAGTTCTATTTCATCGAAATGAACACCCGCCTGCAGGTGGAACATCCGGTTACCGAAGCCATTACCGGCATCGATCTCGTGCATGAACAGATCCGCGTCGCCTCGGGTGGCGGCCTTTCCGTGACACAGGAAGATGTGCACTTCCACGGGCACGCCATCGAATGCCGCATCAATGCCGAGGACGCACGCACCTTCGTGCCCTCTCCCGGCACGATCACGCATTTCCATGCGCCTGGCGGCCTTGGTGTGCGCATCGATTCGGGCGCCTATCAGGGTTACAAGATCCCGCCCTATTACGACAGCCTGATCGGCAAGCTGATTGTGCACGGCCGCACCCGCGTCGAATGCATGATGCGTCTGCGCCGCGCGCTCGACGAATTCGTGGTCGATGGCATCAAGACCACCCTGCCGCTGTTCCAGGACCTTGTTTCCAACCAGGATATCGCCAACGGCGATTATGATATCCACTGGCTGGAAGACTATCTGGCGAAAGGCTCGGCTTAACCGATGGCAGGACCGCGCGGTAGAAATCCCGGCATTACTCCGGAGATTCTGCTGCGCGCCTATTCCATCGGGCTCTTCCCAATGGCGGAATCGGCTGATGATCCGGAAATCTTCTGGGTCGAACCGGAGCTACGCGGCGTGCTGCCGCTCGACACTTTTCACGTTTCGAAAAGCCTGGCGAAGACCATCCGCCGCAAGCCCTTCGATATTCGTTTCAACACGGATTTCGACGCCGTCATCGCTGCCTGCGCCGAGCAGACTAACGGCCGGCCGAGCACCTGGATCAACAAGACCATCAGGTCGCTCTATTCGACGCTCAACCATATCGGTCACGCCCATTCCGTCGAAGCTTGGGAGGACGGCAAACTGGTCGGCGGGCTCTATGGCGTATCGCTGGGCTCGGCCTTCTTCGGCGAGAGCATGTTTTCACGCCGCACAGACGCCTCGAAGATCTGTCTTGTCTGTCTCGTCGAGCGCCTCAGACAGCGCGGCTTCACTTTGCTCGATACTCAATTCACCACCGAGCATTTGAGGACATTCGGCGCGATCGACGTGCCGAAGGATGAATACGCAAAGATGCTGGAGAAAGCGATGGAATCGCCCAATCTGAGCTTCTCAGGCGGTTGAAATTCCACAATCCGGATCGCCGCCATGGCATGACGGACATGATCGCCGTTGGCACTGAATTGAAGATCGTAGCGAAGCTCCCCTTCCTGCAGGTTGTCATCGACTTTTCCGTGCATCAACGGCTTTAAATCTGTGGTTTTATTTGCTAACGCTCAACATGAAGAGCGTTGGTGCATTGAGGTTCCACTTTGCCGTCGTAAATACCGGTCTCATCCAATTTCACCCTGTATGTCAGGGCAGCATTATTGCTGCCGGACGTATGATCACGTTCATCGGGTGGTGGCCTGAGACCGGTTTGGCATTGTTGAAATGCGCCATGCGCAGCCATTGCTGTCTCAGCTCTTCAGCCGTCCGAAACATCGCCACGCCGCGCCCGTAATGGGCTTGTCTTATCGCCAACTTGGTGAACTTCCGAACGGAAGACCAAGACGGTATGTGCAATATTCTGAAGGTCCGATGGACCATCAATCCTCGAACGGCCCCTCAGCCGTGGATCGCCTGCAGCGGATGCGGTTGCCTCAAACCTTTCAAGTCCAGCGGCAAGATCAGGCTCAACGCCAACGGCAAAAAACTCGATGCCTGGCTCGTCTATAGATGCACGGACTGCGACAAGACATGGAACCGGACGCTCTTCGAGCGCCAGACCATTCGTGATCTCAATCCCCTTGTTCTGGAGGCGATGCAAGGCAACGATCGCGAGTGGATACGGGCGCGGGAATTCGATCTCGATGCCGTGAGGCGCAAGGCTCAACGTATTGACGAGTTTGCCGATGCCGATGTTCAAAAAGAGGTGCTGGACGAACCGGAAAGCTGGACAATGCTGGAAATCGATTTGGTGGCCACGCTTCCCATCAGTGCGCGTCTGGACCGCCTTCTCGCCTCGGAGTTCGGCATCTCACGATCCCGGCTTCAGGCTTTGCATGAAGGGGCGAAGCTGAAAATCCATCCGGATCGCGCCGATGCCATACGGCGAAGGGTCAAGGATGGCTCGCGCATTGTTGTCGATCTCTCTAACGAAACCGATCGGCATTTTATTTGGAAAGCCGCCACTTCTGGCACAGAGGCCGGCTGACCAGATTGCCGCAGGATTGCTCGCGACAGCCTCGCTTTCGTGAGCCAATCTTGCGGCATTACCAATGTTTGGAGAGAATCGCTTTACTTGGCGCCGGCGCTATCCGGCGGCGGGATGTCTGACTTCTGCTTGCACTCTTTCAGCCAGACGTCATAGATCGGATGTTCGACGGCGTTGAGGCCCGGGCTGTCGGCGAACATCCAGCCGGTGAAGATGCGGCGGATGCGGCGGTCGAGGGTGATCTCGTCCACCTCGACAAAGCCGTCGACCTTCTGCTGCTCGGTATCGTCACGCGAATAGCAAGCCTTCGGCGTCACCTGGAGGGCGCCGAACTGCACGGTCTCGTTGATGTAGACATCGAAGGTGGTGATGCGGCCGGTGATCTTGTCGAGGCCGGAGAAGACGGCGACGGGGTTGGAGATGCGGGCCGCTTCGGCGGATGGCGGCAACAGAACGCCCGCAGCAAGGGCAAGCGCTACTCCCGATATCGCACGCAAAGAAGCGCTCCGCGTGAAAAACGTCATATCCGCCAATCTCCGCTTGGTCTCGGTCAAAGCGCCGAGCACGAGCCGGCATGTACTGCGCCTAAAGGTCAATTGTGGCCAAAGGACGGGCCGGCCTTCTATGCTCAGTTGCCCGGGGTCCAGGCATCGTAGTCGCCGGTGACGCGCGGACGTTCGCCGGCAACGGCGAGCGAACCCGGCGGACGATAGGCCTGCGGCGAGCCGGTCTGGTTGGCGCGATGATCCTTTTCCCATTCCTTGGCGACGTAATTATCCTTGGTCGGCGGAACGTCGGTGCGGTGGTGCATCCAGCCATGCCAGCCCGGAGGAATGGCCGAAGCTTCGGCATATCCCTTGTAGATCACCCAGCGCTTCGGGAGGCCGTAAGAGGACATGCCGCCTTCATAATAGACATTGCCGAATTCATCCTCGCCAACACGCTTGCCGAACCGCCAGGTCGCAAAGCGGGTGCCCATCGTCTGACCATTCCACCACGTGAAGGTTTGCACGAGTAAATTCCACATGTCTTTATCCTTGTGCCCGTTGGGAGCAGGCGAAACCAGAATTCGATCGTTTGCTTATGCCGCCTGACAAACCGATTGTCCAGAGATTCGCATGGGAAACGCGCTTCATTTCAAGGCCATCTTGAAGCCGAGATGGCTCGGCCTGAAACCCAATCTCTCATAGAAACGATGGGCATCCTTGCGAAGGGCGTTCGAGGTAAGCTGCACCAACCGCACGCCGCGGCCTTTTGCCTCGGCGATGCAAAAATTGATCATCGCGGCACCAATCCCCTGCCCGCGCAGATCCGAGCGCGTCTGAACGGCTTCGATGATCATCGAGGAAGAACCGCGGCCAGTCAGCGATGTCGTGATCATGGTCTGGAACGTGCCGGCGACCTCGCCGCTGAGTTCGGCGACATAGAGCGTCTGGTCCGGCGAAGATTGGATGGTGCGAAAAGCACTCAGGTAATCGTCATAAGCCGCCAGATCGTTAGTATCGCCATGACCGCCGAGGCCATCGGCGGCGAAGAGCGCTATCAAAGCCGAAAGGTCGCCCTCGCGGGCTTCGCGGATCAACAGATCGGTTCCTTTCGTGGTCAAATTCTTTCGATCCATTTAGTGGCTTGCCAGCCGCTTCTCAAATACCAACGCCGGAATGCCCGACTGTCCCGGGCCAGCATTCTCGTTGCGGCCGACTTCGGCAAAACCGTGGGCCTCGTAGAAGGCGATCGCTTCGGCATTCTCAGGCTCGACATCAAGCCGCATGACCTCGGCGTCCGGAAAGCAGGTTTCGAGCTCGGCGAAGATATCGCGACCGATGCCGTTGCGCTGCAGTGAGGGGCGGACATAGAGCATATGCAGAAGAACGGTCTTGGTCATCTGCTCGGACATGACGGCATAACCCATGCCGCCGATATCTTCGCCATTGTCCGCCACCAGGAACTCCGAATGCCGCTTCGCCAACCGCGCTCTCAGCTTGGCCGGCGACAAAAGAAGTTCGATCAGTTCATCGACCTTCGCCGCGCCGTAGTGCCGGTCATAGGCGGCATGCCATGTCTCCACGAGCAGGTCGTGGACCTTCCCGAGATCCTGCTCGCCGGCCGTGCGGACGAAATACACTGGGCCTATTCCTCTTCGATGCCGAGCTTGGCCTTGACGAGAGCCTGCACGGCCTGCGGATTGGCCTTGCCACCGGTCGACTTCATCACCTGACCGACGAACCAGCCGGCAAGCGTCGGCTTGGCTTTGACCTTGGCAACCTGATCCGGATTTGCGGCGATGATCTCGTCGACGGCCTTCTCGATGGCGCCGGTATCGGTGACCTGCTTCATGCCGCGGGCTTCGACGATCTCGGTCGGGTCGCCACCTTCGGTGAGCACGATCTCGAACAGGTCCTTGGCGATCTTGCCGGAGATGGTTTCGGCCTTGATCAGGTCGATGATGGCGCCGAGCTGGGTGGGCGAAACCGGAGTCTCTTCAATGGTTTTGCCGGTCCTGTTCAAGGCGCCCAAGAGGTCGTTGATCACCCAGTTTGCCGCGATCTTACCGTCACGGCCAGCGGCGACAGCCTCGAAATAATCGGCAATCGCCTTTTCCGAGACAAGCACCGAGGCGTCATAGACCGACAGGCCAAGCTCGCGCACGAAGCGCTCCTTCTTGTCGTCGGGCAGTTCCGGCAGATGCACTTCCAGATCCTTGATGAAGGCATCGTCGAATTCGAGCGGCAGCAGATCTGGATCGGGGAAGTAGCGGTAGTCGTGCGCGTCTTCCTTCGAGCGCATGGAGCGGGTCTCGCCCTTGTTCGGATCGAACAGACGGGTTTCCTGGTCGATCGCGCCGCCGTCCTCCAGAATGCCGATCTGGCGGCGTGCTTCGTATTCGATCGCCTGGCCGATGAAGCGGATGGAATTGACGTTCTTGATCTCGCAGCGCGTGCCGAACTCGCCGCCGGGGCGGCGTACGGAGACGTTGACGTCGGCGCGCATGGAGCCTTCGTCCATGTTGCCATCGCAGGTGCCGAGATAGCGCACGATCGAGCGCAGCTTGGTCATGTAGGCCTTCGCCTCATCCGACGAACGCATGTCCGGCTTCGAAACGATTTCCATCAGCGCCACGCCGGATCGGTTCAGGTCGACATAGGACATAGTAGCGTGCTGGTCGTGCATCGACTTGCCGGCATCCTGCTCCAGGTGCAAGCGTTCGATGCCGATCTCGATGTCCTCGAACTGGCCTTGGCGATCCGGACCGAGCGAGATGACGATCTTGCCCTCGCCGACGATCGGGTCCTTATACTGCGAGATCTGATAGCCTTGCGGCAGATCGGGATAGAAATAGTTCTTGCGGTCGAAGACCGAGCGCTTGTTGATCTGAGCCTTCAGGCCGAGACCGGTGCGCACAGCCTGCTTGACGCATTCCTCATTGATGACGGGCAGCATGCCCGGCATGGCAGCGTCGACCAGCGAGACATTGGAATTCTGCGGCTTGCCGAACTCGGTCGAAGCACCGGAGAAGAGCTTGGATTTGCTCAACACCTGGGCATGGACTTCCATCCCGACGACAACTTCCCAATCACCGGTGGCACCGGGAATGAAGCGCTTCGGATCTGGCGTACGGACGTCGACAATGGTCATGAGAGGCTCTTGAGATGCTGTTCTTCTGAACTTTGTGAGGTAGAGCAATTGGCGGTGCGGTGCAAGGCTTTCAGCACCGCGCGGAACCTATATGCCCAAGCCATAGGTTCCGTCGCTGCTATCGAGCAGCGCTTTTGAAAGTCCGACGGTCGGCACGTCACGATCGAGCTTCGGAGAATAGTCGACGGAGAGCCAATGGATGGCATAGCCATGCGCCTTGAAGAATTCGATCGCATCGGTGTTGCCGGCGTGAGTCTGCACTGCGACCTTCTCCAGCCCCTGCCCGAGAACGTCCTTCTCGATCTGTGCCAGCAGCGCGGAACCAAGTCCCCGTCGCAAATGATCGGGATCGATCCAGAAATCGGAGATATTCTCATCCAGGGCCTCACGCGCCGCCCAACCGGCGACCAGCCCGTTCAGCTCCACGACGGTGATCGTCAGCCAGGCCCCGCGGGTGAAATTCGAGAAGGCTTCGCTGGCGCTTTCCAACAACGCATCCGTGCCGCCGATCGATCCCATGGCCGTCTGCCATGACCGCAGGCCGATATTGACCAATATCTCCGTCTCTCCCTCGTGCGCATTGCGAATATGGATCATCGGGCCCCCGCCGTTTTCGACAGTAAAACACCGGAAAAGGGCTTTTTCCAGCCGCCAAATGAGATTGGGCGCGCGATGGCGGCCTATGTTTAACAAGGGTGAAACTTGACCGCTGGCTACAACCTGCGTTAGGCTCGCGGTGTCGATGGAGTTTTGATGTCCACCTTTTCTCAGACCCGGTAAAGGCCCCGCCCGCAAGTCTTCTTGCGCGCTGGGCCCGAAACGAAGCCCCGACTTCCACTAACGGGAGCGTCGGATCGTTTTGTTGCGCCTTATGGCGCTTTCCGGATCTTGACAACCATGGACATTTCCCGCGCTGAACAGCGCATCCTGCATTTGCTCGCCCAAGGCGGCCGCATCGAAATCAACCGCTCTGAAAACAAAAAGATAGAGACCGCTAGTTGCTTCACACGCGACGGCTGGCTCTATCCCGGTTTCGGGCTCGAGCTCTTCCGCAAACTCAAACGCCTGAGGGCCATAAAATCCTCCGGCGGTCATCCTTATCGGATTACCGAGCAGGGATTGAGGTTGGTGAGGGCGCAGCTGGACAATAGATAAACTGAAGACAGTGGGGCCCTCACGGAGCTCCAGTTTATCTTTTGCAGTTTTGATGCAGGCGTTACTGGCCGCTGTTTACCACCACTTCGCCGGGGTGAACCTGCCGGCGGCCTGTTCGATGACATGCGCTGTCCTGAACAGCGTCTCTTCGTCGAACGGCTTGCCGATGAGCTGCAGGCCGAGCGGCAGGCCCTTCGGGTCGAGGCCGGCGGGGACGGCGATGCCGGGGAGACCGGCCATGTTGACCGTCACCGTGAAGATGTCGTTGAGGTACATCTTGACCGGATCGGAAGCGAGGTTCTCGTCGGCAATGCCGAAGGCCGATGACGGCGTGGCGGGCGTGAGGATGGCGTCGACGCCGGCGTGGAAGGCGAGTTCGAAGTCGCGCTTGATCAGCGTGCGGACCTTCTGGGCACGCAGGTAATAAGCGTCGTAGTAGCCGGCTGACAGCACGTAGGTGCCGATCATGATGCGGCGCTTGACTTCCTGGCCGAAGCCCGCAGCGCGCGTCTTCTCGTACATGTCGACGATATCCTTGCCGTCGACGCGCAGGCCGTAACGCACGCCATCGTAGCGTGCGAGGTTCGACGAGGCTTCGGCCGGCGCTACGATGTAATAGGCTGGCAAAGCGTATTTCGTGTGCGGCAGGGAGATGTTGACGATCTCGGCGCCCGCATCCTTCAGCCAGGCGATGCCCTGCTGCCAGAGCGTTTCGATCTCTTCCGGCATGCCATCGACGCGGTATTCGTTCGGGATGCCGATTTTCATGCCCTTCAGCGACTGGCCGAGCGAGGCTTCGTAGTCCGGCACCGGCAGATCGACGGAGGTCGTATCCTTGGTATCGACGCTGGCCATTGATTTCAGCAGGATCGCCGCATCGCGGACGTCGCGGGCGATCGGACCGGCCTGGTCAAGCGAGGAGGCGAAGGCGACGACGCCCCAGCGCGAGCAGCGGCCATAGGTCGGCTTGATGCCAACCGTGCCGGTGAAGGCAGCAGGCTGGCGGATGGAGCCGCCGGTGTCGGTAGCAGTCGCGCCGGCGCAGAGATGCGCGGCGACGGCAGCGGCCGAACCGCCGGAGGAACCTCCGGGAACGAGCTGCTGGTTGGAGCCGGCAGCGCGCCAAGGGTTGATGACCGGGCCGTAGTAGGAGGTCTCGTTGGAGGAGCCCATGGCGAACTCATCCATGTTGAGTTTGCCCAGCATGACGGCGCCGTCATTCCAAAGGTTCTGGGTAACGGTCGACTCGTAGCGTGGCTCGAAACCGTCGAGAATGTGGCTGCAGGCCTGGGTGTGGACGCCTTCGGTTCCGAACAGGTCCTTAATGCCCAGTGGAATGCCTTCAAGCGCCCCGGCCTTGCCGGCGGCAAGACGCGCGTCCGATGCCTTGGCCATATCGCGCGCCTTTTCCGGCGTCACCTTGACATAGGCGTTGAACTGACCATTGGCCGCGTCGATCGCCGAGAGATAGGCCTCGGTCAGTTCGGTAGCGGTGATGTCCTTGGCGCGCAGCTTGTCGCGGGCTTCGGCAATGGTCAGGCTGGTCAGTTCGCTCATCGTGTTTCGCTTCAGATTTGGAAAAAGGGCAATGGGTCGGAACAGGCTCGAAGCGAGCCGTTATTCGACGACTTTGGGCACCATGAAGAAATTATGATCTGTGACCGGCGCGTTGGCGACGATGTCGGAGGCCTTACTGCCGTCGGTAACATCGTCTGTTCGCTTCTTCATCGCCATTGGCGTGACGGAGGTCATGGCCTCGACACCATCGACATTCACTTCGGAAAGCTGCTCGACGAAGCCCAGGATGCCGTTCAGTTCGCCCATCATCCGCTCGGCCTCGTCATTGCTGACGGCGATGCGGGCAAGATGGGCGACGCGTTTCACGGTGGCAAGATCGACGGACATGGCATTCTCCGGATAGGATTTTCCTACCCGCTATAAAGACCATGTCCGCCATACGCAACGTACTTTTGTTAGGCGGAAACGCTCTCGCCCGGCTTGGGCGCTGCGACCGCCGTCTTCGAACCTTCGAGGCCAGCGATGAACTTTTCCGGTGTCTGGTCGATGATCGGGAAAGTGCCGTAGTGGCAGGGAATGGCGGTCTTGAAGTTGAAGAAGCGCTGGCAGGCGAGCGCGGCAACGGCGCCGCCCATGGTGAAGCGGTCGCCGATCGGCACGATGCCGATGTCCGGCCGGTGCAGTTCGTTGATCAGGCCCATGTCGGAGAAGATGTCCGTATCGCCCATGTGGAACAGCGTCGGCTCGTCATCGAAATGCAGCATCAGGCCGTTCGGGTTGCCAAGAGAATGCGAAACACCGTCCTCAGTGAGCTGGGCGGACGAATGCAGCGCATTGGTGAAGGTGGCCGAAAAGCCGCCGAGACCGACCGTACCGCCGGTATTGCCCATTTCCAGCTTCTCTACACCCTTGGAGCCGAGCCAGGCGGCGAGATCGGCATTGGCGAGAACGACGGCGCCGGTGTCCTTGGCGATCTGAACGGTATCGCCGACATGATCGGCATGGCCGTGGGTCAAAAGAATATGCGTGACGCCGGCGGCGGCATCCTTGATGCAGAGCCCCGTGCCGGCGAAGGACTGATTATAGCTCAGAAAAGGGTCGATAAGGATTTTCGCCTTGGCCGTTTCGATACGGAAAGCGGCGTGGCCGAGCCAAGTGATCTTCATGGATTTTCTCCTTAATGCTTGATTTCAAATGCAAGACTGGTGTCTTAGGACATATCCGAAACCGCCACAAAGAAAAGCGGTGCCGACTTCAATTTGTTTTGACGGGGATGAGAGCCTGATGACGACGCTGACCATTGAAGACCTCGCCGTTATGCTCCTGCCCAGCCAGCCGATCGCCGGGCTCGATCTCGGCACCAAGACAATCGGGCTCGCCATGTCCGATCTCGGCCGGCGGTTCGCGACGCCGCGTCCGGTGATCAAGCGCGTAAAGTTCACACAGGATGCCCAGGTGCTGCTTGCCTTCGCCGAAAAGGAAAAAGTCGCGGCCTTCGTCATCGGCCTGCCGATGAACATGGATGGTTCGGCCGGGCCCCGCGTGCAGGCGACGCGGGCCTTCGTGCGCAGCATGGCCGACAAGACCGCCCTGCCCTTCGTCTTCTGGGATGAGCGGTTGTCAACCGTCGCTGCCGAGCGGGCGCTCCTGGAAATGGACGTGTCACGCGCCAAGCGCGCCGAGCGCATCGACTCGGCCGCCGCCAGCTTCATTCTTCAGGGAGCTTTGGACAGGCTTTCGGCGCTCGGCAGGCCGGTGTTTCCCGATCTCGAGGCCTGACGGCTCTTCCACCATGCCAGGATGACGGCGCGTTTGCGAAAGCCGAGGATGGCGAAGACCAACAGGCTGTCGAACGCGATGGCACGGGCGACCAACGGCGGAATGGTCTCGGGCGGAATGCCGAGGATCTTGCCATAGATCTGGAAGACGAGGTCGTGCATCTGCC
The DNA here is from genome assembly GCF_014193655.1 of Rhizobium sp. BK313. Lineage (GTDB taxonomy): Bacteria > Pseudomonadota > Alphaproteobacteria > Rhizobiales > Rhizobiaceae > Rhizobium. The sequence continues at coordinate 1,877,676 of NZ_JACHZQ010000001.1, forward strand.
GCGTGAACATGAAGACGCCGAAACTCATGTCGTAGTACGACAGGTAGTACCACGCCCCGAGAAACGAGACAGGCGCGGCCCAGAATATCAGCAACCACTTCATGCGGTTCCCCTTCGACGCTGGTATTGCGTCGCTTCAGTCGAAAGGACCAGCCAATTCGACAGTGCCATGGCGCTCAACACCAGTGCCGGCACAGTTATATCTAGTGCCAGAACGGCGAAGAACATCATCGCCGCGACAAGAAACGCGATTTTTGCGGGTCTGGACCCCATGGCTGCACGCTTGGTGGTTAACAATCGGTCTTCGCACAGTGGCGAGTTAACCGATGCGGCGCAATGTAAACCATTTGTTAAGGTTAACGGCCGAGCGGAGTTGTGGATATCTCTTGCGCGACTGGAAGGTCAGCCGTAAACGCCACGTACGATCCGCTTCAGTGCGGTGGCGGCCTTCTCCCAATCCTTCGGCGTTTTCAGTGCAAGACCGGCACATTGACCGCTAACGGTCGCCGAAAGAACGAGATGCTGTATGGCGGCGAAGATCATGGCATTGACGCCCACCGCATCGATCCCCTTCGGTGGGGTCAGCGAGCCGCGCATGCGGTCGATCCAGCCGGCAAGCGCCTTCGAGCGAGCTTCCGAAAGCCGCCGCACCTGCTCGGTATTCTCTGACACCTCCCAAGCGACGATGCGGCGCATCAGCGGATCGGCCCGCAACGCATCGAGGAAAAGCAGGGCCAGCCGTTCCATCAGATCGCCATAGGTCAACAGGAACATACCGCCGGTATCGTCGGGGATGCGATCCTTCACCCAACTACCGAGATCAGTGCCGATCGCCTCTACCAGACCATCGAGGCCGCCGTAATAGCGATAGATCAGTTGCTTGTCGCAACCGGCGCCGCGGGCGACGGCGTTGATGCCAAAATTCTGGAACCCTTCTTCCGCTAACAACCGTTTGGCGGAGTCGAGGATCGCCTGTTCGGTGGCGGCGCGGTTGCGCACCCGCTTCTCCGGCTCAGCCGGCGTTTCGATCGGATTTTTCAGAACGGCGTTTGCGCTCGGCATCGTGTCGGCTCCAACCTGTCACCAGCCGGTGAATAACAAGCCGTACATAAGCTAACAATGACGCGATGAGCTTCGATACATTTAAAACTGTGGAATCCACAGATTAGAGATATTGGCCGAACCAGACGGTGCTTTCCGAGGCCAATCCCGGCGGCAGTTGCAGCCGGGAAAATCCGCGTGATGCCCAGAAGCGCACCCCATTGTGATTGCCGACATTTGCGCCCAAATGCACGCCTTTAACGCTGTGGGCGCGGGCATTCGAGAGCCATCTATCGAGAAGCGCACTGCCGATGCCCTGCCCCTGCGTGTGTGGCAGAAGATTCATATGAATATGCGCCGGAAACGGATCGGTAAGAGCAGCGGGCGTTCGCCTCGGGCGGTGGATCGCAAAACTTCTCTGCTGATCCGCATCCCAGGTCGAGGGATCGCCGGATGGCTCCGCATAGCGTTTGCGCAGCTCCGGCCACCACTCACGCTCCAGTCTTTCCTCGAAAGCAACCGTATCGAAGGCGCCGGCGATATAGCCGCAGACACCTTCCCCTTCTTCCGCGACGAAGACGGTTTCCGGGCTAAGCACCGCGTAGGGGACCGAATAGATATGCCCGATCATCCGCCCATCGCGATGGAGCGCCGTGGCATCCTTGCCGGCATCGCCGGTGGCCAGGGAGATGGCATAGAGCTGGTCGATGTCGTTGGAATGGACGGGGCGGAGGGTGATCATGGAGGACCTTTGTGGGCGGTGGAATATAAGGAGACTATCATCGACTGAGGTCGCGAAAGCCCTCTAGAGGTGACGACTAACGTCCATTCGCCTGTGCAATATTCTAATGATGGCAATGTCGGCATCTTGCTGCCGATAATAGATCAGGTGGGAGCCAACGGCATATTTAAAATGGCCTTCACGGCTCTAAGTCGCCGGTGGATAGAGCAAATCCACAATATAGCTCGCATCGAACCGCGCATCCAGCATGCCGTAAGTGGAACGCCAGCCGCCCGCCAGGCGGGTTTCGATGAAGGCATCGGCGATCTTGCCTGCGCCGAGCCGATAGAGTTCGGCGGCGCCGGCGGCAAGCGCCATCTGTTCGATCAGCAGGCGGGCCGCTCCCTCGTCCTGCTCGCAAAGCGCCATGGCGGCGCGCAGAACATCGATGGTCTTCTTGCCGGCCGGGCCGAGGTCGCGGGCAAGGCCGGCAAAGACGGTTTCGAACAGGTCCCTGCCCCGGTTCAGAACGCGCAGCACGTCCAGCGCCATGACATTGCCAGAGCCTTCCCAAATCGCATTGACCGGCGCTTCGCGGTAATGCCTTGCGATCGGGCGTTCTTCGATATAGCCGCTGCCGCCGATGCACTCCATCGCCTCGTAGATCAGCGCGGGTGCGATCTTGCAGCACCAATATTTGGCGACCGGCGTCATGACGCGGGCATAGGCCGCGTCTTCGCTGCTGCTGCTTGCCTTGTCGAAGGCTTCCGCCAGGCGGAAGGCGAGCGCGGTTGCGGCGGCGACATCGAGCGCCATGTCGGCAAGCACGCGCGTCATGATCGGTTGCTGAACCAGCATCTTGCCGAAGACGCTGCGGCCGCGCGCATGGTGCACGGCTTCGGCGAGCGAAGCACGCATGATGCCGGCGGACGCAAGAGCACAATCGAGGCGCGTCAGCGTCACCATATCGAGAATGGTGCGAATGCCGCCATCTGGCGCGCCGAGCAGGAAGCCAAAGGTATCGCTGAACTCGACTTCGGAAGAGGCGTTCGAGCGATTGCCGAGCTTGTCCTTCAGCCGCTGGAACTGCAGTCCATTGGCCGAACCGTCCTCGAGCAGGCGTGGCACCAGGAAGCAACCCATCCCGTCCTTGGTCTGCGCCAGCATGATGAAGGCATCGCTCATCGGTGCCGACATGAACCATTTGTGGCCCGAGAGCCGATAGATGCCGTCACTGACCTTGTCGGCGGTCGTCTTGTTGGCGCGCACATCCGTGCCGCCCTGCTTTTCCGTCATGCCCATGCCGATGGTGACAGCGGACTTCTGCATGGCCGGCTTGTTGGACGAATCATATTTGCGCGAGAGAACCTTCGGCGCCCAATCCTTCTGGACCGCCGGAGACGCCATCATCGCGGCGACCGAAGCGCTGGTCATGGTCAGCGGGCAGAGATGGCCGCATTCCAACTGTGCCGTCAGGTAAAAGCGCGCGGCGCGAACCTTATGCGACTGGCCTTTCGCGTCCGGATCGGCCTGGGGATCCCAGATCGAGGAATGCAGGCCCGACGACATGGAGCGGCGCATCAGCGCATGCCAGGCCGGATGGAACTCGACCACATCCAGCCGTTCACCGCGCGGGCCGTGGGTGCGCAGTTGCGGCACGCCCTGATTCGCCATGCGCGCCAGTTCCTGCGCCTCGTGCGAGGTGACGTAACGGCCCATCTGCTCGAGATCGTCTCGCGTCGAGCGCGGCAGACCAGACGTCAAATCGACGATCAACGGATCGGAACGATAGGCATTGATGCCGGACCAGAGGCTCGGCTGGTTCAGTTCGGCAAATGTGTCGTCAGTCCGGGTCGTTTGGGTCATGGATCGCTTGTAGAACAAGAGGGTTGCAAAAGGAAACTGGAAGTTTCGTCTCCCAACAGCATAGCTGCTGTAGCGGGATTCGGGCGAAATTGCATGGGGAACAAACGGGCGTGACGAAAGCCCACGCTTGCCCCTGAGGCGCTCCCTCTTTATAGACCCCCTGACGAAATCCAGAGGGCAGGTTCATGGTCTTCTTTCCCCACCGCCACCTCATCGGCATCAAGGGCCTCACCGAACAAGATATCACCTATCTTCTCGACAAGGCCGACGAGGCGGTGAAGATCAGCCGCCAGCGCGAAAAGAAGACATCGACGCTTCGCGGGTTGACGCAGATCAATCTCTTTTTCGAGGCTTCCACCCGCACACAGGCCTCCTTCGAACTGGCCGGCAAGCGGCTCGGTGCCGACGTCATGAACATGTCGGTCGGCAATTCCTCGGTGAAGAAGGGCGAAACGCTGATCGATACGGCGATGACGCTGAACGCCATGCGCCCCGATGTTCTCGTCATCCGCCATTCGAGTGCGGGTGCCGCTGCGCTTCTCGCCCAAAAGGTCTCCTGCTCTGTCGTGAATGCCGGCGACGGCCAGCACGAGCATCCGACGCAGGCATTGCTCGACGCGCTGACCATCCGCCGGGCCAAGGGCAAGCTTTCGCGCATCACTGTGGCGATTTGCGGCGACGTCCTGCATTCGCGCGTCGCACGCTCGAACACGCTGCTGCTCGGCGCCATGGGCGCACGGATCCGGGTCGTTGCGCCGGCCACGCTGCTGCCCTCGGGGATCGCCGACATGGGCGTGGAAGTCTTCCATTCAATGAAGGAAGGGCTGAAGGACGCCGACGTGGTGATGATGCTGCGGTTGCAGCGAGAGCGCATGTCCGGTGCCTTCGTGCCTTCGGTGCGCGAATACTATCATTTCTATGGGCTCGATGCCGAGACGCTGAAGGCGGCCAAGGAGGATGCGCTGGTCATGCATCCCGGTCCGATGAACCGCGGCGTCGAGATTGCCTCTGAGGTGGCCGACGGCCCGCAAAGCGTCATCGCCGAGCAAGTGGAAATGGGTGTCGCTGTACGCATGGCGGTCATGGAGGCGCTGCTGATCTCACAAAACCAGGGGCCGCGCACCGAGGGAGCTGGCGCATGAGCAACTCGATCGTCCTCCAGAACGTCCGTATCATCGATCCCTCGCGCAATCTCGACGAGGTCGGCACGATCATCGTCGAAAACGGCGTCATCCTCGCTGCCGGCAAAGATGTGCGCAGTCATGCGGCTTCGAAGGGGACTGTGGTACGGGATTGCACCGGCCTCGTCGCCGCGCCCGGTCTTGTCGACGCTCGCGTCCATGTCGGCGAGCCCGGCGGTGAACATCGCGAGACCATCGCTTCGGCGAGCCGTGCGGCTGCGGCCGGCGGCGTTACCTCCTTCATCATGATGCCGGATACCGATCCCGTCATCGACGACATTGCGCTTGTCGAGTTCGTGAAAAAGACAGCGCGCGACACGGCCGTCGTCAATGTCTATCCGGCAGCAGCAATCACCAAGGGTCTCGCCGGCGAGGAGATGACGGAAATCGGTCTGCTCAGGGAAGCCGGCGCCGTGGTCTTCACCGACGCGCATTCCGGCGTCTACGACACGCAGATCCTGCGTCGCATCATGACCTATGCGCGCGAATTCGGCGCGGTTATCTCCTGTGAGACCCGCGACAAATATCTCGGCGCCAATGGCGTCATGCATGAGGGGCTGCTTGCGAGCTGGCTGGGGCTTTCAGGTATTCCGAAGGAAGCCGAGCTCATTCCGCTCGAACGGGATCTGAGGATCGCGGCTCTGACCCGTAGCCATTATCACGCCGCGATGATTTCGGTGCCGGAATCGGCCGAGGCCATCCGCCTCGCCCGCTCGCGCGGTGCAAAGGTCACCTGCGGCATCTCGATCAACAATCTGGCCCTCAACGAAAACGACATCGGCGAATACCGCACCTTCTTCAAGCTCTATCCGCCGCTGCGTTCCGAGGATGACCGCACGGCCATGATCGAGGCGCTTGCAGACGGCACCATCGACATCATCGTTTCGTCGCACGACCCACAGGATGTAGATACCAAGCGCCTGCCTTTTGGAGAGGCGGAGGACGGCGCGATCGGGCTGGAGACGCTGCTTGCCGCTGCACTTCGGCTGCATCACAGCGGCGAAGTGAGCCTGATGCGGTTGATCGACGCCATGTCGACACGGCCCGCGCAGATCTTCGGTCTTGATGCCGGGACGCTGAAGCCTGGTGCGAAAGGGGATATCGTTTTGATCGATCTCGACGAGCCTTGGCTTGTCGCCAAAGACATGCTTCTTTCGCGCTCGAAGAATACACCATTCGAAGATGCACGAATGACCGGCAGGGCGGTCGCAACCTATGTCGCGGGCAAGCTGGTTCACAGTCTCTAGATTCAAAAAACATGGAGCGACCTTTGTGCGTTCAAATGAATGCACGGCGCTCTAGGCAAAGCTGAGGCTTATGGGGAATAAAAAGTGATGGCGGATTTCTGGACATGGCAGTTGACCCTGCCGACGGCACTGGCAGCTATTGTCATCGGCTACCTGCTCGGATCTATCCCCTTCGGCCTGGTTCTGACGCGCATGGCCGGCCTCGGCGATGTCCGCAATATCGGCTCCGGCAATATCGGCGCAACCAATGTGCTGCGCACCGGTAACAAGCCGCTGGCAGCGGCAACGCTGCTACTCGACGCCCTCAAAGGCACGGTCGCCGTGCTGATCGTGTCGCATTTCTTCGGCGAGGATGCGAGCGTGCTCGCCGGCTTTGCCGCCTTCATCGGTCACATCTTCCCAGCCTGGATCGGCTTCAAGGGCGGCAAGGGCGTCGCGACCTATCTGGGTATTGTGCTGGGCCTCGCGCCGTTGATGGCATTGATCTTCGCCATCGTCTGGCTGGCCATCGCCTTCACCACCCGCTACTCCTCCCTCTCCGCGCTGGTTGCAACCCTTGTCATTCCGGTTGCACTATGGATACTGGGGGCAGACAAAATCGCCGCGGCCATGGCGCTGATGACCATCATCGCCTGGTACAAGCACAGGGCGAATATTGCCCGGCTGACCGCCGGCACGGAAAGCAAGATTGGAGCGAAGGGGTAATGGGAACAGGCAGCGCAGGACGAACCGGGATTGCGCTGACGGAAAAACAACGGATCGCCTGGCTCCGCCTGATCCGTTCCGACAATGTCGGCCCTTCCACCTTTCGCGACCTCATCCGCCATTACGGCTCCGCCGAAGCCGCACTCGCCGCATTGCCGGAACTGTCGCAGCGCGGCGGTTCGACGCGTGCGATCCGTATTGCCAGCGAGCAGGACGCGCTGCGTGAACTGGAAGCCGCGCATCGTTTCGGTGCCCGCTTCCTGGCCATCGGCGAACCGGACTATCCGCAGGCGCTGAGGGAGATCGACGGTGCGCCGCCGCTTGTCGCCGTCAAAGGGAGTCTGCCGATGGCGACACGGCCGGCGATCGGCATCGTCGGCTCGCGCAACGCCTCGATCAGTGGCGCCAAATTCACGGCGATGATCGCTCGCGCCTGTGGCCAGGCCGGCTATGCCGTCGTCTCTGGCCTTGCCCGCGGCATCGACACGGCAGCACACCGCGCCAGTCTGGAAACCGGCACGATCGCCGCCATGGCCGGTGGGCTCGACCAGCCCTACCCGCCGGAGAACATCGGCCTGCTGAATGAAATATGGGACGGCAACGGCCTTGCCGTTAGCGAAATGCCCTTCGGCTGGGAGCCACTGGCACGTGATTTCCCGCGCCGCAACCGGCTGATATCAGGCATTGCTCTTGGCGTGGTCGTGGTCGAGGCGGCAACGCGCTCCGGCTCGCTGATCACCGCGCGCCTCGCCGGCGAGTTCGGGCGGCTGGTGTTCGCAGTACCCGGCTCACCGCTCGATCCGCGTTGCGAGGGCACCAATGGTTTGCTCAAGGACGGCGCGATGATCGTGACCAGCCCGGACGACGTCATCGAGGCGTTGAAGCCGCTGGCTCAACCCGATCTTTTCCGCGCGCAGCTTGCCGAGGCACCCACCGAAAAGAAAGGCAATCCGCTGTCGCTGCCACCAGACGATACCGACCGCTGGCAGATCATCGATGTTCTCGGGCCGACACCGGTTGAGATCGACGATATCATCCGGCATACCGGTCTATCGGTATCCTCCGTCCATTCGGTGCTTCTCGAACTGGACATGGCCGGCCGGCTGCATCGCCACCCAGGCGGACTGGTGTCGATCTCGATGCTGGATTGAAAGTGTCGCGAACCATCCCGATATGATGACAGCACCCCGCCGGGAGCTCCGGAAACGTTTATCCAGGATTGTAGCATTGATGCCATCCTGCAAGGATCGCATCGCCGCACCGACCGCAAAAATCGACTTCGCCTCTTGACCGCGACGAATTCCCTGTCCATGTCGGAAGGCCGGGGAAACGGAAATACCCGGCCTCTCCCGCGCCCTTTTCCGGCGCGACCTCGTATTCAGAGAATTATAATGAACGTTGTAGTGGTGGAATCGCCTGCCAAGGCCAAGACAATCAATAAATATCTGGGACCCGGATATAAGGTTCTTGCCTCCTTCGGCCATGTGCGCGACCTACCCGCCAAGGATGGTTCGGTCCTGCCCGATCAGGACTTCGAAATGCTCTGGGAAGTGGATGGTGCTTCGCAAAAGCGCATGAAGGACATCGCCGACGCGGTGAAATCCTCCGACGGCCTGTTTCTCGCGACCGACCCGGATCGCGAAGGCGAAGCGATTTCCTGGCATGTGCTCGACCTTTTGAACAAGAAGCGCGTCATCAACGGCAAGCCGGTGAAGCGCGTCGTTTTCAACGCCATCACCAAAAAGGCCGTTCTCGACGCGATGGCTGAGCCACGCGATATCGATGTGCCGCTGGTCGATGCCTACCTCGCCCGCCGCGCGCTTGACTACCTCGTCGGCTTCAATCTGTCGCCGGTGTTGTGGCGCAAGCTGCCTGGCGCCCGTTCGGCGGGCCGCGTGCAGTCGGTGGCACTGCGTCTCGTCTGCGACCGCGAGTCGGAGATCGAACGTTTCATCTCCGAAGAATATTGGAACCTCTCAGCGATCCTGACGACACCGCGCGGAGACGAATTCGAGGCTCGGCTGGTGACTGCCAACGGCAAGCGCCTGCAGCCGCGCTCGATCGGCAATGGCGAAGAGGCCGGCAAGCTGAAGGCGCTGCTGGAAGGGGCCGCCTATGTCGTCGACACGGTCGAGGCAAAGCCGGTCAAGCGCAATCCGAGCCCACCTTTCACCACCTCAACCTTGCAGCAGGCTGCCTCCTCCAAGCTCGGCTTCTCGGCATCCCGCACGATGCAGGTCGCGCAGAAGCTCTACGAGGGTGTCGATATCGGCGGCGAGACCGTCGGTCTCATTACCTATATGCGTACGGACGGCGTGCAGATGGCGCCGGAAGCGATCGACGCCTCACGGCGCGCTATCGCCGATCAGTTCGGCAATCGCTACCTGCCGGAAAAGGCACGCTTCTACTCGACCAAGGCGAAGAACGCTCAAGAGGCGCACGAAGCCATACGTCCGACCGATTTCGATCGTTCGCCGGACCGCGTCCGCAAATTCCTCGATGCCGACCAGATCCGGCTCTACGACCTCATCTGGAAGCGCGGCATCGCCAGCCAGATGGCCTCGGCCGAGATTGAGCGGACCACTGTGGAGATCCTGGCTGATAATGCCGGCCAGAAGGCGGGTCTGCGCGCTGTCGGTTCGGTGATCCGCTTCGACGGCTTCATCGCCGCCTATACGGACCAGAAGGAAGACGGCGAGCAGAGTGACGATAACGACGACGAAGATGGCCGTTTGCCGGAGATCAATGCCCGCGAAAATCTCGCCAAGCAGAAGATCAATTCTACACAGCATTTCACCGAGCCGCCGCCGCGCTATTCGGAAGCATCGCTGATCAAGAAGATGGAAGAACTCGGCATCGGCCGCCCGTCGACCTATGCGGCGACGCTGGCGACGCTGCGCGACCGCGACTATGTGACAATCGACAAGCGCAAGCTGGTGCCGCAGGCCAAGGGCCGACTTGTCACCGCCTTCCTTGAAAGCTTCTTCACGAAATACGTCGAATACGACTTCACCGCCGATCTCGAAGAGAAGCTCGACCGCATCTCCGCCGGCGAACTGAACTGGAAAGACGTTCTGCGTGACTTCTGGCGCGATTTTTTCGCCCAGATCGAGGACACCAAGGAGCTGCGCGTCACCAATGTGCTCGACGCGCTGAACGAGGCTCTGGCGCCGCTGGTCTTCCCGAAGCGCGAAGACGGCAGCGACCCGCGCATCTGCCAGGTCTGCGGCACGGGCAACCTGTCGCTGAAGCTCGGCAAATACGGCGCCTTCGTCGGCTGCTCGAACTATCCGGAATGCAACTACACCCGCCAGCTTTCGTCCGAAGGCGGCACGGAAGCGGAATCCAACGGCTTGAACGAGCCGAAGGCACTCGGCACCGATCCGGTAACCGGCGAAGAACTGACGCTGCGCTCCGGCCGCTTCGGGCCCTATATCCAGCGTGGCGACGGCAAGGAAGCCAAGCGCGCCTCGCTGCCGAAGGGCTGGAAGCCCGAAGATATCGACTACGAAAAGGCCATGGCGTTGATCTCGCTACCGCGCGATATTGGCAAGCATCCCGAAAGCGGCAAGATGATCTCGTCCGGCATCGGCCGCTACGGGCCATTCCTGCTGCATGACGGCAGCTACGCCAATCTCGAGACCGTCGAGGATGTCTTCACAGTCGGTCTCAACCGCGCCGTCACGGTTCTTGCCGAAAAGCAAAGCAAGGCAGGCGGCGGTAGCCGCAGCGGCACGCCCGCGGCTTTGAAGGATCTCGGCGCGCATCCGGACGGCGGTGGCTCGATCACCGTGCGCGACGGCAAGTATGGTCCCTACGTCAACTGGGGTAAGGTCAATGCGACCCTGCCGAAGGGTACGGACCCGCAGGCGATTACAGTCGAGGAAGCGTTGGCGCTGATCGTCGCCAAGGCCGGCAAGTCCGGAGGCGGCAAGCCGGCAAAAGCGCCCGCCAAGACCAAGACCGCTGCGGCCGCGAGTAAGGCGACCAAGACTGCCGCCAAGCCAAAGGCCAAGGCGGCTGCAAAGGCCCCCGCCGCCAAGGCGAAGACGGCCAAGACAACAAAGAAGAGTGCAGAGTGAGCAGAGAACCGCGCGGCAGAATTTCATCGTCGGAGCGACGCCCCGGCAAGGTTGGCCGTGTGACGAAAGATAGCGGTGATGCAGAGCCGATGATGGCGATCGTTCATGGCGTCCTGCCGCCGCGCGAGGTCATCCTGCGCTTCATCGCCGATCATCCACAGCAGGCTTCCAAGCGGGAGCTTGCCAAGGCCTTCGGATTGAAGGGCGAGAGCCGCGTCGAGCTCAAGAACCTCCTGCGTGAGCTTGAACAAGACGGCATGGTGCAGAAGAGCCGCAAGTCGCTCATCCGCCCCGGGGCGCTGCCGCCCATCGCGGTGCTGGACATTACCACGCGCGACAAGGACGGCGAGCTGATCGGCCGTCCCACCGAATGGCCGGAAGACAGCGGCGTGGCGCCGGCCGTGATGATCAAGCAATCCTCTTCACCTGCCGGCCGCAACGGCAAGGGCAAGGCTCCCGTCGCCGGCATGGGAGACCGCATCCTTGCCAAGATCTTTCCGGCTGTCGATCGCGGCGGCCCGGCTTATACCGCACGCATCATCAAGGTCATTGACAAGCGTATGGCCGCGACCATGGGCGTCTTCCGCGAAACGCCGGGCGGCGGCGGGCGGCTGATGCCGATCGAGCGGCGCGGCGAGGAAATGGTCATCGATCCGGATTATACCGGCGGCGCCAAGGACGGCGATCTGGTCGAGGTCGAAGTGGCTCGCCTCGGCCGTTTCGGTCTGCCGCGCGCCAAGGTGTTGTCGGTCGTCGGCTCCGTCGCTTCCGAGAAGGCGATCTCGATGATCGCTATCCATGCGCACGGCATCCCGCATGTCTTCCCGCCGGCCGCCATTGCGGAAGCGGACGCCGCAAAGCCCGCCACCATGTCGCATCGCGAGGATTGGCGCAGCCTGCCGCTGATCACCATCGATCCGGCCGACGCCAAGGACCATGACGATGCGGTCTACGCCGAAATGGACCCCTCGCCCGACAATCCCGGCGGTGTGATCGTCACCGTCGCCATCGCAGACGTCTCCTGGTATGTCCGCCCGGGCTCCGCGCTGGATCGGGAGGCGCTGAAACGCGGCAATTCGGTCTACTTCCCGGATCGTGTCGTGCCGATGCTTCCGGAGCGCATCTCCAACGATCTCTGCTCCCTCAAGGAAGGCGTCGACCGCCCTGCCCTTGCCGTACGGATGATCTTTTCCAGGGAAGGCCGCAAGGCGGGCCACACCTTCCATCGCATCATGATGAAGAGCGCCGCCAAACTCTCTTATCAACAGGCGCAGGCGGCGATCGACGGCAAGCCGGACGACAAGACCGGCCCAATGCTGGAACCGATCCTGAGGCCGCTCTGGCATGCCTATGAGATCATGAGGCGCGGGCGCGACCGGCGCCAGCCGCTCGAGCTCGACATGCCCGAACGCAAGATCCTGCTGAAGCCGGATGGCACCGTCGACCGGGTCTTCGTGCCGCCGCGTCTCGACGCCCACAAACTCATCGAAGAAATGATGATCCAGGCAAATGTCGCCGCCGCCGAAACCCTGGAAAAGAAGCGGCAGGTGCTGATCTACCGCATCCACGACGGCCCGACTCTCGCCAAGCAGGAAGTGCTGCGCGAGTTCCTTGCGACCCTCGGCATCTCGCTCGTCAAGGGCGGCAGTGTCCGCGCCAACAGCTTCAATGGCATCCTATCGAAGGCCGAAGGCACAGCGCATCAGACCATGGTCAACGAGATGGTGCTACGCTCGCAGAGCCAGGCGATCTATAGCCCCGACAATATCGGGCATTTCGGCCTGAACCTGATGAAATATGCGCATTTCACCTCGCCGATCCGCCGCTATGCGGATCTGATCGTGCATCGCGCGCTCGTCGGCTCGCTCGGCTTCGGCGAAGGCGGCATCACGCCGGACGAGGAAGCAGCGCTCGACGACATCGCCGCTGAGATTTCTACTTTCGAACGCCGCGCCATGGCCGCCGAGCGCGAGACCGTGGACCGCCTGATTGCGCATCATCTCGCCGGGCGTGTCGGCGAGGAATTCGAGGTCCGTGTCGGCGGTGTCACCAAGTCGGGACTTTTTGTCACCCTTCCCGACTATGGCGCCGATGGTTTCATCCCTATATCTACGCTCGGCTCCGACTATTTCATCTATGACGAGGCGCATCAGGCGTTGACAGGTGAAAAGACGGGGCTCGGCTTTCGTCTTGGCGACAGCGTTACGGTGCGTTTGGCGGAAGCAATCCCGCTTGCCGGTGCCCTGCGCTTCGAAATGCTCAGCGACGGCCGCGCCATGCCGACGGCGGTGCGCTCCTTCCACAAGGCGACGCGACGCGACAAAAGCCCGGCCCGCAAGAAGGCCGGAACAAGACCGCCGCGCGGACGCCGATAAACGGCGGCTGCCGGCAGGAAGGAAACGTTCATGACGAGCAGCCCGTCCGATCCCATTATCCGCTATGGCGGCCCCGATGAGGCTGAACGCCCGCTCGGGCGCTCGATTGTCCGCGGCTTGTTGAACCGCTGTCCGCACTGCGGCACGGGGAAACTCTTCGGCGCTTTCTTAAAACCTGTCGACCGGTGCGCTGTCTGCGGCGAGGAGCTGTTCCATCAGCGTGCCGACGACCTGCCACCTTATCTGGTGATCCTGGTGCTCGGCCATCTCGTGGTCGGTGGCTATATGCTGACGGATATGGCCTTTCACCTGCCGATCTGGGCGCATCTCGCCATCTGGGCCCCGATTACGGTGATCACCGCACTCGCCGCAATCCAACCGATCAAAGGCGGCGTCATCGGCCTACAATGGGCACTGCGGATGCATGGCTTCGGCGGCCATGACGACAGTCCGGAAGAATGGGATCAGGGGAACGGCCGGTCGTGAACGATGTACTCGAACTGATATCACCAGCCTTGCTGGCTGGCGGGACTTGGCGTGCGCCGTTACTCCCTTCGGACAGAACCGGTGTCGATCCACCGCATATTCATGATTCGCGGGAATTGCTTGATCTCCAATGGCTTGACATCGGCGGCATTTCTTGTCTGAACATGCCGGGCGTCGAGAGGATCATTCCGGAGGATGTGATCGATCCCATGAAAGCCGACCCGTCACCTAGATTTGGCCGTGCCGTGCCTTTCTATCTCCTGCGTTGCGAACGATTCGTTCGCCACATGCTCTAAGGATCAATTCATGTTTGAACCGACGAACGGCAAGGCCGGCCATGTCGAAGAAATTCATTGGCCTTCGCTCGTCGCCGCCATTTCGTCCGTTTCCGCGGTCGGCATCGCCATCGGCCTCGGCCTTCCGCTTCTCAGCATCATCCTGGAAAAACGCGGCATTCCCTCGAGCCTGATCGGCCTGAACACGGCGATGATGGGGGTTGCCGCGATGATAGCGGCCCTGATCACCACCAAGCTTGCCCACCGCTTCGGTGTCGTGCAGACGATGATCTGGGCCGTCGTACTCTCCGCACTGAGTTCCCTGGGATTCTATTACGCCGAAAGTCTGCTGCTCTGGTTTCCGCTGCGCCTGATCTTCCACGGAGCCACCACCACCCTGTTCATCCTGTCGGAATTCTGGATCAATGCGGCCTCCCCGCCCTCCAAGCGCGGCTTCGTTCTCGGTCTCTATTCCACAGTTTTCTCGCTTGGCTTCGCGGCCGGTCCCCTGCTTTTCTCGCTGGTCGGCAGCGAGGGGCTGATGCCCTTCGCCATCGGCGCCTGCATCATTCTGGCGGCGACCATTCCGATCTTCATCGCCCGCAACGAGAGCCCCATCGTCGACGAAAAGCCGGAACTGCATTTCATCCGCTATGTCTTCCTGGTGCCCACTGCCACGGCCGCGGTCTTCGTGTTCGGCGCCGTGACCGTCGGTGGCGGGTCATTGTTCACCAGCTATGCGACTCGTCTGGGTTTCAACGAATCGCAGGCCGCACTGCTGCTGACCGTGATGGGCGTCGGTAACTTCGTCTTTCAGATTCCCCTGGGGCTGCTTGCAGACCACCTGCGCGACAAGCGGCCGCTGCTATCGATCATGGCAGCCATCGGACTGGTCGGCGCGCTTCTCTTGCCCTCGCTTGCCTCCAATTGGATACTTCTGGCGGTTATCCTGCTGTTCTGGGGCGGCTGCGTCTCCGGCATGTATACGGTCGGCCTGAGCCATCTCGGAACGCGGCTGACGGGCGCAGATCTTGTGGCAGCCAATGCCGCCTTCGTTTTCTGTTATGCGATTGGCATGGTCCTCGGCCCACCCACGATCGGCACTGCCATGGATATTGCCAACCCCAGCGGTTTTGCCTGGGCAATCGCCTTTTTCTTTGGGCTTTATGTCCTGCTTTCGGCGATACGGCTGCTTTTCATGGGCAGCAGGGGTTGACTTTTTGGGCGCGATTTGTAGTTTCGCGCCAGAATTTGCCGTGGACCTCCGCACTGGCCGTCCACGGCTTTCATTTTTCTTAAAGGCAGGACGACCATGGCCAAGGCTACCACCATCAAGATCAAGCTGCTGTCGACGGCCGACACCGGTTTCTTCTACGTCACGACGAAGAACAGCCGTACGATGACGGACAAGATGACGAAGACGAAGTACGACCCGATCGCTAAGAAGCACGTCGAATTCAAAGAAACGAAGATCAAGTAAGTTTCCTAAACTTCTGATTACAAAAGGGCGCAACCGTAAGGTTAGCGCCCTTTTTCTTTTGGCGGCTTTCTTTTTCTGTGCAAAACCTCATGAAGGCTTCAGAACAACAGTCTCTCCTAAAATTCAACTTTCTGATATTAAACAGCAAAGAAAAACGCCGCACTTCGTTTGGAAGGCGGCGTTTTAAGTTGGGGGCCGGCTAGCATGCAAAACGGCACGAGGAACCGCTTGAAATTGCCTGCCAGCCGACCGACCCCACGACCCAGGAGATGCGGCGGACCTGAGCATCATGGGGTATTTCCATGCCCCTTGTGGGCTATCCTTGTATGGGACTAAATTTGCGCGAAATCGAAAGAAAATCAACAAATTCTTAATGATAAAAAATTCTTGTCTGGCCGGATGGTTAAAATTCCCGTTTTCACTGAATTCTATTGCTTGAAAAAATAACAATCCAAAAGCGAGTACATCTCAAAATCGAAGAGATAACTATCGTAGGCATAGCAAATTCTCACTACAGATATTTAAGCATATTTGCATACTATAATGACAGTTATGTTATGCATGGAATACTCAAAGATTTCTACTAATTAAACTTGCAATCCATCAAACTTATTGCAATATATACATATTAGACATGATATTTCTATCAATATAATAAGTATATTTTCGGACTTGTTGGGCCGATTGCAGAGCCTATTCTTGCTGGGATATCGGCGCACATATGCCTGTGGAACAAAGATTACAAATTTTTAATCACTGTTCAAAACTCAGAAAAGCCCGTGGATATTAAGGGGCCCTCAATTTGTACTGAATCGTTTCGGTCAGGCGGCTGCCGCAACAACCCGGTTGCGGCCGGCGTTCTTGGCCTCGTATAGGGCGCGATCGGCCTGCTTCATCAAATGCTCAGGTGTCTCTACCGTCTCCAAACGTGATGAAATACCAAAGGAAGCGGTGACATTGAGCGCAACCCCTGAGTCCCGCAGCGTGAAAGGCATGGTCTCCACGGCTGCGCGCAGGCGCTCGGCAACGGTGGCAGCAACCTCGGGGGGCGTATCCGGCATAACTAC
Source organism: Rhizobium sp. BK313 (assembly GCF_014193655.1). Classification (GTDB taxonomy): domain Bacteria; phylum Pseudomonadota; class Alphaproteobacteria; order Rhizobiales; family Rhizobiaceae; genus Rhizobium. The sequence continues at coordinate 1,894,202 of NZ_JACHZQ010000001.1, forward strand.
GACGAATTCCTCGCCGCCGTAGCGGCAGGCCAGATCGGCGCCGCGTACGGTGGAGCGGATACGAGCTGCAAACTCCCTCAGCACTTCGTCGCCGGCATCGTGGCCATGGGTGTCGTTCACCTGCTTGAACCGGTCGATATCGGTAATCAATACCGAAAGAGGCCGTCCGCGTGTCAGAGAGCGATTGAAGAGGATCTTCAGGTGATTGTCGAGATAGCGTCTATTATTGAGGCCGGTGAGCGCGTCTGTGACGGCCAGCTCGATCGTATGCTGCACGCTCGCGCGCAGACGGTCGTTGTACCGCTTGCGGCGGATCTGTGTCAGGCAGCGGGCAACCAGCTCGTTCGGATCGAGGGGGCGGACAATATAGTCGTTGATGCCGAGATCGAGCGCCCGGACGATCATCTCGTCAGCCCCTTGCTCCGTCACCAGCAGCACCGGCAGGAAGCGCGTGCGCTCAAGCGAGCGGAGCTGCGAGCAAAGCCGTAGCGGGTCGTAGTCATCGAAATTCGAATTGACGATGACGAGCTCAAACGGTCTTTCCGCAGCTTCGAACAGGGCCGCCTGCGGATCGGATGTTGCCGTCACCTCTGCAATCGGTTTCAGAGCGCGGATGATGCGCTCCTGCGAATTGGCGCGGCCGTCGACCAGCAGCACATGGCCGTTCTCATCCGCGCGACCATCGCCCAGGCGCAGCAAGTCGTCGATGCCGAAGTTGCGCGCCGTCTCGCTACGCATGCGCAACTCATCGCTGAGCGTCTTCAAGCGCAGTAGGCTTTTGACCCGTGAAATGAGCTGCAGGTCGTTTACCGGCTTGGTCAGAAAATCGTCGGCACCAGCTTTCAGACCACGCACCCGGTCGGCCGGTTGATCGAGCGCCGTAACCATGACCACAGGGATATGCGAGGTACGCGGATCGGACTTCAGCCGCTCGCAAACATCGAAACCGTCTATGCCGGGCATCATGATGTCGAGCAGGATGAGATCGACCTGGGTGCTGTCGCAGATGGCGAGCGCCTTCAAGCCGTCCTCAGCCGTCAGCACGTCGAAATATTCGGCCAGCAGCCGCGCTTCGAGAAGCTTCACATTCGCGGGAATATCGTCAACCACCAGGATACGCGCGGTCATCAGTCTTTCCCCGCGCTCAGGCGTCGCCCAAATAAGTCTTGATGGTCTCGATGAATTTCGGGACGGAGATCGGCTTGGAGACATAGGCTTCACAGCCACCCTGACGAATGCGCTCCTCGTCGCCCTTCATCGCAAAGGCGGTCACCGCGATCACCGGGATGACGTGCAAATCATCGTCTTCCTTCAGCCACTTCGTCACCTCCAGCCCGGAGACTTCGGGAAGCTGGATATCCATCAGGATCAGGTCCGGGCGATGTTTGCGAGCAAGATCAAGTGCTTCCATGCCATTTCTGGTCTGGATCGTGGTGTAGCCGGACGCCTCGATCAGATCGCGAAAGAGCTTCATATTGAGCTCGTTGTCTTCTACAATCATCACTTGCTTAGGCATGGAGAGCTGTCCCTGCATCCGGTATTGCATCCATTCTATGAAAATATAAGGTCGCGAGAAATCGATTCCAGAAATACTTGAATCCGACACTAGCGGCATTTGGTTGAAAAATAGGTAACTTACCCCTCAAAATGCAAAGTAACTTCAAGAACTCGAAGAAAGCGGCTGCCGACCCGCAGGAAACTGCGATCGCCGTTCTTGGCTGGCTCGTCAATGAACCGGACATGTTCGGCCGCTTCCTGGCCTTGACCGGCGTCGAACCGGCACAGGTGCGCAATGCCATCAACGAACCCGCTTTTCTTGCAGGCATGCTGGATTTTCTGATGAACCACGAGCCGACATTGCTTGCTTTCTGCCAAGCAACCGGAATCGCGCCGGAAACAGTTGCCGCCGCCTCGGCGCATTTCTCGCCGCCCGGCCTATCCTCAGGGGAATATTGACGGTGGACGCCCCAGTCGAATTGGACACATCGCATGTCCGCCTTGGAGACCGGCCGCTGATCGTCTGCGATGTCGATGATGTCGTGCTGCACTTTTTTGCGCCTTTCCTGGTCTTTCTCGATGGAGAAGGCCATGAATTCCTGCCGCGTTCGTTCCGGCTGACCGGCAATGTCATTTCGAAGTCCAGTGGCGCTGCGCTCGAGGAAAAGGAAGTCCATCGCCTGATCGGCGCCTTTTTCGAAGCGCAGGAACAGTGGCAGACGCCCTTCGATCGCGTCATCGATACCCTCGGCGCCTTCTCCAAAGACGCCGATATCGTCTTCCTCACCGCCATGCCGCCGCAATTCTGGGCTCAACGCCGCCGCCTTCTCGACCGGCTGGGTCTCGCCTATCCGCTGCTCGCCTCGCTGCAGCCGAAGGGGCCGATCGTGCAGGCACTGCACGGCGAGCGCACGCTGCCCGTCGCCTTCGTCGATGATATGGCGCATAATCTGCATTCGGTTCGCGACCACGTCGCAAGCTGCCTTCTCATCAATCTGAGGCCGGATTCGATCGTCCACCGCATGGCACCGGCTGTCGCGGCCGATATTCCCCAAGCGAACGATTGGGCTCAGGCGGCGCCATTGATCCACGCCCATATCGCCCGCTGAGTTCGCCCGCGCCGGCATCAGAGAACAAGGCGCATCAAAGGTCGCCCGTCCTTTCGTTTCGCAACTTCAGAAAAACCGGCCGCCTCGAATATGCGCAGCGAGCCGACATAGAGGCCGACAGATTTCGACTGTTTCGTCCGCTCGATCGGACAGCCCTCCAGAATGCGTGCGCCGGAGGCCTTGGCAAAATTCACCGCCTCCGAAAGCATGCGATGGCTATATCCCTTGCCGCGATCGCGCGAATTCATGAAAAAGCAGCTCACGGCCCAGACCGAGTTGTCTTCCGCATCAGCCGGATCGAGCGGCCGTGATACGGTTTTCGGAGAATTCCACTGGGGTAGCTCCGATCGCGGGCCGACTTGCGCCCAGGCGACCGGACGCTCGCCGATATAGCCGAGAAGTCCGGGCGGCGGGCCGGCAGCGACCCGAGCCTGCATGAATTCTTTCTTCGCCGCACCATCCATCGTTTTGCGGTCGGATGTCGGAACACGGAAATGGGTGCACCAGCACCCGTAGCAGGCGCCGCTCGGTCCGAAAAGCGTTTCGAAATCGTCCCAGCGATCCGACGTCAACGGCAATGCTTTCAATTCCTGCAACATCCCCTCCTCTGCTCTTTTCCGTCTTGAGACTCACGAGCTTAAAACATAAGGTAGCGATGTTCAATTTTTGTTCTATTTTTATGACCAGCGCGCCCGACAAAGTTTCCGGTTTTTGCCGCGATTGCCTGAGCGAGCAATCGGTCGAGCGCACGCGTTGCCGGGCCTGTGGCAGTCCGCGCCTAGCCTATCATCGCGAACTCTACGGGCTGACGCTGGCGCATATCGATTGCGATGCCTTCTATGCCTCAATCGAGAAGCGCGACAATCCGGAACTGGCCGACAAGCCGGTCATCATCGGCGGCGGCAAGCGTGGCGTCGTGTCCACAGCCTGCTACATCGCCCGCATCCATGGCGTCCGGTCGGCCATGCCGATGTTCAAAGCGCTGGAGGCCTGTCCGCAGGCGGTCGTCATCCGCCCGAACATGGAGAAATATGTCCGCGTCGGCCGCGAGGTGCGCATGTTGATGCAGGAGCTGACACCTTTGGTGCAGCCTCTTTCGATCGATGAGGCCTTTCTGGAGCTCGAGGGCACGCAGCGCCTGCACCATGATCCGCCGGCTCGCATCCTGGCTAAATTCGCCAAGCGCATCGAAAGCGAGATTGGCATCACCATTTCGGTCGGCCTTTCCTATTGCAAATTCCTCGCCAAGGTCGCTTCCGACCTGCAGAAGCCGCGCGGCTTTTCCGTCATCGGGCGGCAGGAGGCCGTATCGTTTCTGGAGCCGCGTCCGGTGACCACCATCTGGGGCGTCGGAAAGGCCTTTGCGGCGACGCTGGAAAGCGACGGCATCCGCACCATCGGCCAGCTCCAGACCATGGCGGAAGGCGACCTGATGCGCCGCTACGGCGTCATCGGCCAGCGGCTTTTCCGTCTGTCGCGCGGCATCGACGATCGCACGGTGCATCCGAACGAGGCGGCAAAGAGCGTATCGTCGGAGACGACCTTCTTCGACGACATTTCCCGCCACGACGATCTGGTGCCGATCCTGCGCGATCTCTCGGAGAAGGTATCGCGTCGCCTCAAGCGCAGCGGCATCGCGGGGCAGACGGTCGTGTTGAAGCTGAAATCGGCCGATTTCAAAAGCCGCACCCGCAACCGCCGGCTGGAGGACCCGACCCAGCTTGCCGATCGTATTTTCCGTACCGGCCTGCGATTGCTCGAACATGAAACGGACGGCACCAAGTTTCGTCTGATCGGCATCGGCGTCTCCGACCTCTGTGACGCCGCGCGCGCTGATCCGCCCGATCTGGTTGACGAACAGGCAACCCGCCGCGCCGCAGCGGAAGCGGCGATGGACAAGCTCAGGGAAAAGTTCGGCAACAAAACGGTCGAAACCGGCTACACATTCGGCGGCAAGCGCGAGAGCTGAACGACGGCCGGCAGCATGTCCGTCTCTTCATCGAAAAGCGCAGCTCGATTGGCGAGCGCCTGTTCGTAATTCGGCCTGATCGCAATCGCCTTTTCATAACTCGCCAGCGCCTCGTCGGAACGCCCCAGGCGGCGCAACGCGTTGCCCTTGTTGTTATAGGCAATCGCATGACCTGGCTCCAGGGCGATCGCTTGGTCATAGCGGACAATAGCGCCTTCGAAATCCCTGATCGCGGCGAGAAGGTTGCCGTATGTGCAGTGGGCTGCGGCGGAGTCGGGACGAAGCTCCAATGCTCGCCTGATTTCGGCCTCCGCCTCCTTGGCCTCGCTGCGCAGCAACAGAAGTATACTCAGCCGATGAGCCGCATCGAAGTCTCCCGGATTTTCGGCGATCGCAGCGCGACATTGTTTTTCCGCCTCGGCGCGGTCGATGGCGCCTTGATTGTCGGCGGCGGTATTCGTGACAACATCATCCGATGAGATTGCCTGCCAGAGCATTCGCGACGCCACAATTTCACGGTAGAGCGTCAAGGCTTCCTTATGCATCGGCTCAATCGCGAGAACCTGCCGGCAGCCAATCTCGGTATCGGTCAGATCGCCGGCGGCATGCAGGTTTTCGATGCGGGCAACCACGAACGGCAGGCAATGTGGGTCCAGCCGCTCGCCGAGGTTCCGCCCCGTCCTTGTGTCGATTCGGAAACGCTCGATGCGCCGGCTGACGGAGCCGAAAATATACTTGTGCGCATAATTGCCAGCACCGAGATCGTAGATTCGAAAGCCGTTCTCTATCGCCCAGCGGATCGTATAGGCATGCACCATCAGGCCTGGAGACATATCGCGTACTGTGACATCCCGCCCGCTCAGGAAACAGATCAAGCTCTTTCTGGGGCGATCGAGAAGTACGGCGGAAGCCGCTATAGGCATTTGGTCATGCCAGAGGATCGGCAGAAAAAGACCGCCGCCGCGAAAGCAATCCGGCAGAACGGATCGCGAATTGTCGAGGACGTAGTGCATATAGCCAGGATTGCGCCATCCCCATTGCTTCTCCCAAAGGCTCAGCAGAGTCGCCAAATCCTCTTCGACGGTTCCGGCGTCACCATGAGTCATCCGGAACGCCGCTGAGCCATCCAGCTTGCGCAGGCATTGGCGGATATTCCGCCGAGCCCGCCAATGCAATTTCTCGCGAAGGAACGATTCGAAATCCGCCGGCAGCGTCACATGGACATGGATCTCCGGATCGATCCTCTCGGCCGCATCCGAAATCTGTGCAGGACGTTTGACCCTGTCGCCGACAAAGTCCGTTGGCGGGAAACACTCGAGGAAAGACCCGATCCGCGCGGACGACCGATCGATATCGTCAAGATGCAGGCTGCTCCAATGAAGGGACCGAATACGATCGGCAAAGGCTGAGACGGCGGCATCGGCAAAGGCGGGATCGCAAAGAATGCCGGTGTAGGCGGCGAAATAGGAGCCGCCCATGACGATGGTGTTGTAGAAGCCTTTGCCACGGTCGAGCCCGGTGCCGAGCTGGATCGGGAAGAAGGCCACATAGGCGCCATCAGCATCTTCCCTTGCCACCAATACCAGCCAGGGTAGAGAACGCGAGGCAAACCAGCTCGACATCCAGGTCCAGGACAAAAAACAGTGCGCTTCCGGGTCGATCTCATAGATCCGGTCCCAGTCGTCTTTCAGCGCCCGCAGATCTTCCAGCTTTTCGATCACGTCCACATGCATGTCGAACGCCCGCCCCGGCTCCCCATTCTGCAATTTAAGATTTACATAAAATACATCCTGTCGCAATTGCGTCTATTAGGCAGGCCTTTGCCTGATGACGGGACGAAAAAGCAATTTAGGCGGAGGGCCCGTCTTCAAGTCTTCCTTAAACTTCGAAGTCTAACCTGCGGCCATACGAGTATTGCGTTTTGGTATGTGTATATGAAGTCGCGTTTTCTTTTCGGACTTGGCCTGCTGTCGGCCACAGCCCTCATTCATCCTGCCTTTGGCGCGGAAGATGCCCGCACTTTGCAGATCGTCGTGTCGAAGGACCGACAATCGCTTGCCGTCTATGACGGCGACAAGGTGGTGGCGACGTCGAAGGTTTCGACCGGAAAACGCGGCCACGCGACGCCAAGCGGCATCTTCTCCATTCTGGAGAAGGAGGTCTATCACGAGTCCAATCTCTATTCGGACTCGCCGATGCCCTTCATGCAGCGGCTGACTTGGTCCGGTATCGCGCTGCACGAATCCAATTCCGTGCCGAACTATCCAGCCTCGCATGGCTGCGTGCGTATGCCCAAGGCTTTTGCCAAGATGCTTTACCAGATGACTGAACGCGGCGTGCATGTCGTCATCGCCGACCAGCCGCTGGTGCCGCAGCCGTTCGAACATGCCATGCTGTTCCAGCCTGAAGTAGCGCCCGCCGCCGCTCTCTTCTCCGATCTCGAACTGCGCCCGACGACGGCCACCTTCCTGCTGCAGGCGCAACCGGTGCAGGTCGCCACCAACGATGTCGCCGCCCTGCCCATGCCACAAGCCGCACAAGCAGCAGCCGTCGATCAGGCTCCGCTTGGCATCCTCATCACCCGCCGCGGTCTGCGCGAAAATGTTCGCGACTTGCAGGGGCTGTTGAACGGCATGGGCTTTGCGACCGGCACACCGGACGGCATGCTCGGACCAGCGACGGTGGAGGCTATCGAGGACTTCAAGAAGGCGCATAACATCACGACATCAGGCGGACTTGTCAGCCCGGCTCTGATGAAGGCCGTCTATGCCGTCGCCGGCAAGGGCGAGCCGCCGAACGGCGAAATCATGGTTCGGCAGAACTTCAAGCCGCTGTTCGAAGCACCTGCAGTTATCGCCGAACCGCAGGAAGCGCTCGGCACGCATTTTTTCACCGCCCACACGATCGACAAGGTGAACGGCAAGGCGGACTGGTTCGGCGTGACGCTGGAAGATGATCTTTCCAAGGATGCGAAAAAGCGGCTCGGCATCACCAGCGAGGCGCAAGCGGAATCGCTTGACGCCGCCGACCGCGCGCTCGATCGCATCACCATCCCCGACGACACCAGGCGCAGGATCGAGGATCTGCTGACGGCAGGTTCGTCGCTGACGATTTCCGACACCGGCATCGGCCCGGAAACCGGCAACGAGACTGATTTCATCACCATCACCAACCGCGGCGCGCTTGGGAAAAAGGGCTAGACCAGTTCGACGTCGATCACACCGGGCGCGGTGCGCAGCGCCGCAGCGATCTCCGGGGTAATGCGGTATTTCTCCGGCAGCGCCACCTCCACCTCGCGCTTGCCCTCCTCCTTGATGACGATGAAGGAGACGAGACCGTCGCCCTTGGCATTAAGGTGCGCGGCCACCGCCTTCAGCGGGCCGGAATCGCGGACATAGACGCGCAACGCCTTCTGCATCTGCAGCGACTTTTCCTCTAGCGACTGCGCCGTTTGCAGGCGCAGGCTGATGCCTTCCGGCCGCTCATCCGCCTGTGCGGTAAGGACGTAGGATTTGCCGACTTCGAGCACGTCGCGATATTGATTGAGCACTTCCGAGAACAACACGGCCTCGAACTGGCCTGAGGCATCGGAGAAGACGAAGATGCCCATCTTGTTACCGGTACGCGTCTTGCGCTCCTGCTTCGAGATGACAGTGCCAGCCAGTCGGCCGTTGCTGGCCCCCTGCTTCACCGCCGCCGAGAAATCGGCAAAGGTCTGCACCCGCATCTTGTTCAGCACGTTCTTGTAGGTGTCGAGCGGATGGGCTGTGAGATAGAAGCCGAGCACCTGGAATTCACGCAGCAGCCGCTCCGAGGCGAGCCATGGGGTGAAGGACGGGAGCGAGATCTTCTCAGGTCCCGAAGCCGCACTCCCGAACATGTCGGACTGACCGCTTCGCTTGTTTTCCTGCGCGACTTGCGCATAGCCGATGACCCGGTCCAGCCCGCCGATCAGTTGCGAACGGTCGATGTCGAAACAATCGAACGCGCCGGCGGCAATCAGGCTTTCCAACACACGGCGGTTGATCTGCTTTGGATCGATGCGCAGGCAGAAATCCTCGATGCCTGCAAAAGGCTGGTCGCCGCGCACTTCGACAATATGGTCGACGGCAGATTCGCCGACACCCTTGATGGCGGCCAGCGCATAATAGATGCGGTTTTCGCCCGTCTCAAAATGACGGAACGAAGTCTGGATCGATGGCGCGATGACTTCGATGCCGAGACGCTTGGCGTCCTGGCGGAAGTCGTTGACCTTTTCGGTGTTTGCCATATCGAGCGTCATCGACGCCGCGAGGAACTCCACCGGATAGTGGGCCTTCATATAGGCCGTCTGATAGGAGACGATGGCATAGGCGGCGGCATGCGATTTGTTGAAGCCATAGTTGGCAAACTTGGCGAGCAGGTCGAAAATGACGTCCGCCTGGCCCTTCGATACACCATTCTTGACCGCGCCATCGACGAAGCGTTCGCGCTGCTGGTCCATCTCGGCTTTGATCTTCTTGCCCATGGCGCGGCGCAGAAGATCGGCCTCGCCGAGCGAATAGCCTGACAGGACCTGGGCGATCTGCATCACCTGCTCCTGATAGACGATGACGCCCTGCGTCTCCTTCAGGAGATGGTCGATCGTCGGATGGATCGATTCGATCTCCTCTTCGCCATGCTTTCGGGCATTATAGACCGGGATGTTTTCCATCGGGCCGGGGCGGTAGAGAGCGACCAGCGCAATGATATCTTCGATGCAGTCCGGGCGCATGCCGATCAGCGCCTTGCGCATGCCGGCACTTTCCACCTGGAACACGCCGACCGTCTCGCCGCGCGAGAGCATATCGTAGGTCTTCTTGTCGTCGAGCGGGATGCTGGCGAGATCCAGCATAATGCCGCGCTTGGCAACAAAATCGACGGCCGTCTTCAAAACCGTCAGTGTTTTCAGGCCGAGGAAGTCGAACTTCACCAGGCCGGCCTGCTCCACCCATTTCATGTTGAATTGGGTGACCGGCATGTCGGAGCGCGGGTCGCGATACATCGGCACCAGCTTGGACAGCGGCCGGTCGCCGATGACGATGCCGGCGGCGTGTGTCGAGGCATGGCGATAGAGGCCCTCGATCTTCTGGGCAATGTCGAGCAGCCGCGCAACGACCGGTTCCTTGTCAGCTTCCTCCTGCAGACGCGGCTCCTCCTCGATCGCCTTGCTGAGCGGTGTCGGATTGGCAGGATTGTTCGGCACCAGCTTGCAGATCTTGTCGACCTGGCCATAGGGCATTTCCAGGACGCGGCCGACGTCGCGAAGGGCGGCGCGCGCCTGTAGCGAACCGAAGGTGATGATCTGCGCCACCTGCTCGCGGCCGTATTTGGCCTGCACGTAGCGGATCACCTCTTCACGGCGATCCTGGCAGAAGTCGATATCGAAGTCCGGCATCGACACGCGTGACGGATTGAGGAAGCGCTCGAACAACAGCGAGAAACGCAGCGGATCGACGTCGGTGATCGTGAGCGCATAGGCGACCAGCGAGCCTGCACCCGAACCACGGCCCGGCCCGACCGGGATATCATGCTGCTTGGCCCATTTGATGAAGTCCGCGACGATCAGGAAGTAGCCGGGGAATTTCATGCGCTCGATAACGCTGAGCTCGAATTCCAGCCGCTCGCGATAGTCTTTCTCCACATAGCCGGGCGCCATGCCGAGCGATGCGAGACGCCGGTCGAGACCTTCGACCGCCTGGGCGCGCAATTCCGACGCCTCGGCTCGTTCGGCCTCCTCCGGATCGTCGGTGGCGCCGGTAAAGCGCGGCAGGATCGGCTTGCGTGTCTTAAGGACGAAAGAGCAGCGCCGGGCGATCTCGACGGTGTTTTCCAACGCTTCCGGCAGATTGGCGAACAGCTTCGCCATATCGGCGCGGCTCTTCAAATAATGGTCCGGCGTCAGACGGAAACGGGTATCGTCCGAAACGATGGCATTGTGGGCGACCGCCATTAGCGCGTCATGGGCATCGTAATCGTCGCGGGTCGGGAAGAAGGCCTCGTTGGTCGCGACCAGCGGCACGTCGTGCTCGTAGGCAAGCGCGATCATCTTCTGTTCGTGGCGGCGATCGTAGGTGCCGTGACGCTGAAGTTCGACATAAAGCCGGTCGCCAAACAGGTCTTTCAGCACCAGCAGACGGGAGAGCGCCTGCGGCGCATGGCCCTCCTTCAGCGCGATATCGACCGGACCACCGAGCGAACCGGTCAGCGCGATCATGCCGTCCGTGCCGATCTCCTTCAGCCAGGAGGCGGTGATATGGACAGCCTGATTGCCTTCACCGCTGAGATAGGCGCGGCTGACGAGATCGACCAGCCGCTCATAGCCCCGCTCGGTGGCGGCAAGCAACACGATGGAGGGCAGCTTGGCCAGCGCCTGATGCGGACCGCGCTTCTCGCCCTCCACACCGTCTTCCATGTCGATCGACACCTGGCAGCCGATGATCGGCTGCAGGCCCTCGTCCATCGCCTTCTGTGAGAACTCCAGCGCAATGAAAAGGTTGTTCGTATCGGTGATGGCGATGGCCGGCTGATTGTCGCCGCCCGCCTTGGCCAAGATCTTCTTCAGCGGCAACGCGCCTTCGAGCAGAGAATAGGCGGAATGGACGCGAAGATGCACGAATTCCGGCGTATCTCCGACCGGCCCACCCGTCGCGCCGCTGCTACCCATATCCGCCATCGTATGCCCTTCCGCATGCCCAAATGAATCGGCTGCATTGTCGGCATAGCGGACGATAAAGTCCAGAAGTTGACCTCATGAATCACGGGCACATCGCAACACCCGTGGGGATAAGATTCACATCGCCATCATGATCAGGGAAAAGCTGGCGACAAACATGACGATGGAGGTGAATGCTGCAACGTCTCGAATGATATCGGTCATTTACGCGCTCCTTACTCGTTATGTTTCTTTTTTGTTCTATTTTTGTTCGAGAGTCAATAGGTGCATCAATAAATTTCATCATCGTTTTTTGAGCGTGTCGATGGACGGAAGTACAACCCCAAGCTATGAAAAAGCGAACGGGGACATCACCATGAAACATCTAATTCTAGCAGCCCTCATCTCGCTTACAGCGGCCACGACAGTGTCCGCCGAAACTACCGTTGCGCCCCAGCGCATCATCGACGCGGCGATAGGCGACTGGAACAAGGACGGGAAGCCGGATCTCGCTCTGCTCGTGGCATCGCCCCCCGACGATCAAGCGGATAACACTATCGGCATCTACATCTATCTGCGCGACGACGAGCATTCGCTGCTGAAGCTTGCGGTCGCCGCGCCGGACAAGGTGTCGGGCGACATCGAGCCCGGCGGCATGGTCGGCGAGGAACCGTCGATCAAGGCGCTGCCGAACGGCTCGATCGCCGTCGTCTCGCAGAACGATGCCGTCGGGCGCGAACGCTGGGAACAGACACTGACGCTCGCCTTTCGCAACAATGCCTTCGTGGTTGCCGGCTACACCTACAATTACCGCGACACGCTTGACCCCAATGCCGGCTTCACCTGCGACTACAATGTTCTGACCGGCAAGGCGACGAAGGGCGGCAAGGACCTTAAGGCCGAAGCCAAGACCATCAATATCCAGGATTGGAATGACGATATCGGTCAGAAGGGCTGCGGCATAAGCCAGTAATGAACAGCAATTTGTTCACTATATGTTCTTTACATGTCGCGGCATGCATGGCATCCTGACCTCTCATCATGAATGGAGAGGACCGTGCCGGATCTTGCCGAGCTGAACGATTTTATTGTCACCGCGAAGGCCGAAACCTATGTCGGCGACGGCGAAAGACTGCCGTCCTGCCGCACCGGTTCGCATGATATCGGCTATGCCGGCGGCCGCTGGCGCTATCTCGACAGTTATTTCGGCGGCACGGATTTCGCCGGACAGGAGCTGATCTGGCTCGATGACGAACCGGTCTGGGCGATGAACTATTTCGGACGGATCGTTGAGCCTGATCTGATCGATGGCAAGGCTGCAGGGATGGTCATCAAGGCAGCGCTCATGCGGCTTTACCTCGATGAGAAACGCTTTCTCGGCGGCTTTGAATTCGACCATCCGCTTGGCCGCTATGTCGACCGCAGCACCGGCGGCTGCGATCATTTTATCGGCCATGAGGTCATCTTGGTGAACGAGCGCAAGGCCTATGAGTTGGACTATCGCGGCGGGCTGATCGTCCCCTGACGGACGCCGTCAGAATTCGACGACCTTGCCGTCATGGATGGTGACACGGCGATCCATGCGAGCGGCGAGTTCGTGATTGTGCGTGGCGATCAATGCCGCAAGACCCGACTGCCGCACCAGTGCTTCGAGCGCGTCGAAGACATAGTGGGCGGTATCGGGATCGAGGTTGCCGGTCGGCTCGTCGGCCAAAAGCACCAGCGGTGCGTTGGCGACAGCGCGGGCGATGGCGACACGCTGCTGTTCACCACCGGAAAGCTCGGCCGGGCGATGGTCGGCGCGGTGGCCGATGCGCATATAGTCGAGCAACTGGGCAGCGCGGGCGCTCGCCTCTTTCCGGGAGAGACCGGAAATCAACTGCGGCATCATGATATTTTCCAGCGCCGAAAACTCCGGCAGCAGATGGTGGAACTGATAGACGAAGCCGATCTCGCTGCGACGGACGGCCGTACGCTTTTCATCGGACAGTCCCTCGCAGGCATGGCCGTTGATCGTCACCTCGCCGCTATCGGGATGCTCGAGCAGGCCTGCGACATGCAGAAGCGTCGACTTTCCCGTTCCTGACGGTGCGACAAGAGCAACGATCTCGCCACTGCTCAAGGCGAAATCGGCACCTTTAAGGATCGACAGACGCGTTTCGCCCTGCCCGTAATGACGCTCCACGCCCGTAAGCTGGAGAACGACGTTGCGTTTCATCAAATGTGGAATTCCTTATTCGTACCGTAGCGCCTGCACCGGATCGAGCCGCGAGGCGCGCCAGGCCGGAAAGATCGTGGCGAGGAAAGACAGCGTGAGCGCCATCACGACCACTGAGATGGTCTCGCCGAGATTCATTTCCGCGGGCAACTTGCTGAGGAAGTAGACCTCGGGATTGAAGATCACCGTACCAGATATCCAGGAGAAGAACTGGCGAATCGATTCGATGTTGAGGCAGACGACGACACCGAGGGCAACGCCGGCGACAGTGCCGACAATGCCGATTGCCGCACCCGTCATGAAGAAGATGCGCATGATCGCCCCGGAGGTCGCGCCCATGGTGCGCAAAATGGCGATATCGCTTCCCTTGTCCTTCACCAGCATGATCAGGCCGGAAATGATGTTGAGTGCGGCGACGATGACGATCAGCGTGAGGATCATGAACATGGTGTTGCGCTCAACCTGCAGCGCCGAGAAGAAGGTCTCGTTGACCTGACGCCAGTCGGTCAGAAAGACCTGCCGCCCCGCCGCCGCCTCGATCTTCGGCCTGAGCTCGTCGACATCATCCGGGTTGCTGACGAACAGCTCGATCTTCTCGACGATCCCTTCGGCGTTGAAATAGAGCTGCGCTTCCTCCAGCGGCATGAAGACCACGGAGGAATCATATTCCGACATGCCGACTTCGAAGATGCCGGAGATCGTATAGGCTTTGACGCGCGGATTGACCCCGAAGGGCGTTACATCACCGTCGGGCGCCGTCAGCGTAATCTGATCGCCGACCGTAAGACCCAGTTGCCGGGCCAGACGCGAACCGACCATGACGCCCTGGCCGGCGGCAAAGCCGACCATGTCGCCATCGACGATGTGGTCTGAAACGGTCTTGAGCTTGGTGAGGTCTTCGGACCGGATGCCGCGCACGAGCGCGCCCGTGCCGGAACCGCCGCGGCCAGAGGCAAGCGTCTCGCCCTCGACGAGCGGCAAGGCCATGGTGACACCGGGGACGGCAGCCAGTCTCTGCGCCAGCGAGGCATAATCATTTAGCGGCGAATCCACGGGCTGGACAACGACATGGCCGTTGAAGCCGAGGATTTGCTTGAAGAGCTCAGCGCGAAAACCATTCATGACAGCCATGACGATGATCAAAGCTGCGACGCCGAGCATGATGCCGACCAGCGAGAAGCCGGCGATGACCGAAATCGACGCCTCCTTGCGCCGAGCGCGAAGATAGCGCCAAGCGACAAGCCGCTCGAAACCGGAAAACGGACGCGATGACGGGCTGGCTTTGAAAGCCTTCTCCTGCTGCTCCACTGCCGCCCTTACCGCCATTCGCTTTTCTTCCTATCGGTTTTATCAGCCTGCCAGCCGATTGATCGCCGCTTCGACGGTCATCGTCTCGCGGGCGCCGGTCTTTCGATCCTTGACTTCCACTTCGCCGTTCGCGATCGAACGCGGCCCGACGATAATCTGCACGGGCACGCCGATCAGATCGGCGGTGGCAAACTTCGTTCCGGCGCGATCGTCCCTGTCGTCGAGCAGCACATCCTTGCCGGCCTTCGAAAGCGCTGCATAGACCGTTTCGCAAGCGGCATCGCAGGCCTGATCGCCGGCCTTCATGTTGATCACGACGGCATCAAAGGGGGCGACCGAAGCCGGCCAGATGATTCCGTTTTCGTCATGCGATGCTTCGATGATGGCGGGAACAAGGCGTGTCGGACCAATACCGTAAGATCCCCCGTGGACGGCATGCTCCTTACCGTCAGGACCCTGCACTTTCGCGCCCATCGGCTCGGAATATTTGGTTCCGAAATAGAAGATGTGACCGACTTCGATGCCGCGGGCCGACAGGCGCTCGCCTTCGGGAATCGCATTGAAGGCCGCCTCGTCATGCATCTCGGAGGTTGCCGCATAAAGCGATGTCCACTTGTCGAAGATGCCCTTCAGCCCTGCGACATCATCAAAGTTCGTGTCTTCCGCGGGGATATCGAAATTGATGAAATCCTTGTGGCAGAAGACCTCCGATTCGCCGGTGTCGGCGAGGATGATGAACTCATGGCTGAGCTCGCCGCCGATGGGGCCGGTGTCGGCGCGCATCGGGATTGCTCTCAGGCCAAGACGGTCGAAGGTGCGCAGATACGCGGTGAACATCTTGTTATAAGCATGCACGGCGCCTTCAAGCGTCAGATCGAAGGAATAGGCGTCCTTCATCATGAATTCGCGCGAGCGCATCGTACCGAAGCGCGGACGGATCTCGTCGCGGAACTTAAGTTGGATATGATAGAGGTTCAGCGGCAGGTCCTTGTAGGACTTAACGTAGGAACGGAAGATGTCGGTGACCATCTCCTCATTGGTCGGCCCGTAGAGCATGGGGCGCTCCTGGCGGTCCTGGATGCGCAGCATCTCCTTGCCATAGGCGTCATAGCGGCCACTTTCCTGCCAGAGCTCAGCCGACTGCAGCGTCGGCATCAGCAGCTCGATGGCGCCGGAACGGTTCTGTTCCTCGCGTATGATATTGTTGACCTTGTCGAGAACGCGCTTGCCCAGCGGCAGCCAGGAATAAATGCCCTGCGACTGCTGGCGGATCATACCGGCGCGCAACATCAGCCGATGAGAAACGATTTCAGCCTCTTTGGGATTTTCCTTCAGAATGGGCATGAAGTAACGAGACAGACGCATGGGGTGATTCCAGATGGTTTGACGTTCCGCGTCCGGCGGAATCGCTAAAAAATTGACTGCTGGAGGCGTTCATAACCGCTTCGGCGCAGGAAAGAAACCCGCATTAGCGCGCGCAAACCGAGTGAACACCCGCAAACGCAAGGCGATATCATGCATTTTGATAAATTCGAAAAAATGCACGTTTATAAGGATTTGTAAGGGAAATCTGTCAACAGAAAAATTCTGCGCGACTGTAGCAAAAATGCAAAAAAACAGATGACAAAGCTCAATCTTTGAGCTAATTTTAGCTCACAAAAGAGGCAAGAAGGCTAAATTCTTGTCGTTTCGCGGTCAAGTCTTGGGAGGATCAGATCTTAGGCGCGCTCGCTCGCAGCCCCGGCAACGGATAAGGATCACGCGATACTTTAAAACAAGGCTTATGGCCTTGTTTTTTTTTGCTTTCTTGCCTCGATCGATCACCCGCTTCTTCGGTCCGACAGGCTTTCAACCATCCTCCCGACGTAACCAACTCACGTAACGGAAGGACCGGCGTTGCGCAGCCTCTTTGCCTCAGACAGATGACAGGGGTATGACGGATTGACGGCTATTCAGTGGCGCATGATTTTCGTCCGAAAATAGCGAAAAAATTTCGGAAGCATCAGCCGTCATAGCGCGGAATGATCGGCGGGATCGAGTTGAAGCCAAAGCCGAAATAGTGCGCACTGACGTACCATGCGGCATAGATCACGCCGGACACCAGTGTCGTGATCAGCATCACCCTCCAGCCGCGGAATTTCGTCGGTGCACTTTCGACGGTGCCGAGGATCACGTGATTGTCTTCGGCTTGTGTACGTAAACCAAACGGCAGAACGGCAAAAAGCGTGATCCACCAGACAACGAAATAGACGGCGCAAGTCGAAAAAATCTGCTGGGCCATTATGCTCCCTCAAGACAGGCAGCAAACCTGCCCGCCCTCTCCTCATCCAACCAGCTTATAGAGCCAAAAGACCCGCGTTTCAAAGTGCTGCTCAGCGCCCTAATGTCACACTGCTGCGCCGCGCGTCCTGTTGGACGCACAAACGTCGCGGTAGTATTTTGGATTGCGCACAAACCTTTTCCTTAAATCCGCTCGGATTTAAGGAGTCGTGCGCTGCTCGAGTTCAATGAGAGTCCCGAAGAAGTCCTTGGGATGCAGGAAGAGCACCGGCTTGCCGTGAGCGCCGATCTTCGGCTCGCCATTACCAAGCACGCGGGCACCGGCGGCAAGAAGCTGATCACGTGCCGCCAAAAGATCGTCCACCTCGTAACAGATATGATGCATGCCGCCATCGGGATTCTTGGCAAGGAAGGCCGATATGGGCGAGGCATCGCCGAGCGGTTCCAACAGCTCAACCTTGGTATTCGGCAATTCGATAAAAACGACGGTGACGCCGTGTTCCGATAGCAATTGCGGCGCCGATACCTTGGCGCCAAGCGTGTCGCGGTAAGTGGCGGAAGCGACAGCCACGTCAGGGACGGCAATCGCAATGTGATTGATGCGCCCGAGCATGGCTGTCCCCTTTTTCCTCATTCAGATCGAAATGGCTATTGCCCCGTGACGCGCGTGACGAACACCGTCACGACAGGCTTCTTGCCCCAGCCGTGGTTGGCGGCGGCGCGCACGGCGCGACGCACCGCTTCCTGCAGCATGTCGATGTCCTTGCGGCGTGCGCGCGGAATACTCTCGATGGCGCTGACGATGGCGTCGAAGAGCGTATCCTCCATCTCTTCGCCCTCGTCGTCATAGGCCGGCAGGCCGATCGCCACGAGATCAGGATCGCCGACGATCTCATAGCGGGCATCGAGCACGACGTTAACAGCGACATGGCCGACATAGGAGAGCTTCTTGCGCTCGCCAATGCCCATCTCGTCAAAATCGCCGATCAGCATGCCGTCCTTGAAGATGCGGCCATGCGGCGCTTCGCCAATCACCTCGACTGGCCCCGGTGCCAGCCGCAAAATATCGCCATTGCGGACCCGAGGCACGATGGAGATGCCCGATTGTTCGGCCAGTTCCTTGTGCGCGGTCAGATGCGTCGCTTCGCCGTGCACCGGCACCACGACCTTCGGCCGCGTCCATTCATACATCCTCTGCAGTTCGTTGCGGCGCGGGTGGCCGGAGACGTGGACTAGCGCTTCGGCATCCGTCACCACATGCACGCCCTGCTCGGTGAGGCCGTTCTTGATATCCTGAATGGCCTTCTCATTGCCGGGAATGGGGCGGGAAGAGAAAACAACAATATCGCCGGCAGCGAGCGCGACATTGCGCATCTCGTCGCGCGAGAGTTTGGCAAGGGCGGCGCGCGGCTCGCCCTGGCTGCCGGTCAGGATGACGACGACTTTGTCGCGCGGGATATAGCCATATTCGTCTTCGGCGATGAACGGCTTGATGCCCTCCATGATACCGATGTCACGGGCGACATCGACAACACGCTTCAGCGAACTGCCAAGCAGCAATATCTCACGACCCGCCGCCTCGGCGGCTTCAGCGATAGTGCGGATACGGCCGACATTCGAGGAGAAGGTAGTGATCGCCACCCGGCCCTCGGCATCCTCGATGATCTTGCGCAGGCTTTCTGATACGTCCTTTTCCGAGGGAGAGACGCCGTCGCGCAACGCATTGGTGGAGTCGCACATCAGCGCCAGCACGCCTTCATCGCCGAGCTGCCGGAAACGCGCCTCGTCAGTCAGCGGTCCAAGCGATGGCTCGTGGTCGATCTTCCAGTCGCCGGTATGGATGACATTGCCGACCGGCGTACGAATCATCAGCGACATCGGTTCGGGGATCGAGTGATTGACGGCCACGCCTTCGATGCTAAAGGGGCCGACATTGATACGATCGCCGGCCTTGAACGGCGTGATGGGAATCTCGCCCATCGCCTTCTCATAGTCGCGCTTGGCTTCCAGTAAACCTGCGGTAAAGGCCGACGCATAAACGGGGACGTTCAGGCCTGGCCAGAGGTCGTTCAGTGCGCCGTAGTGATCCTCATGAGCATGCGTGATGATGATGCCCTTGAGATTCTTGCGTTCCTTGGCGAGGAAACGGATATCGGGGAGCACGAGATCGACGCCCGGCAGATCCGGCCCCGGAAAGGTGACCCCGCAATCGACCATGATCCACTGGCGATGCTCCGGCGCGCCGTAGCCGTAAAGTGCGAGATTCATGCCGATCTCGCCGACGCCGCCGAGTGGCAAAAACACCAGTTCGTCTTGGTTTGCCATATCTATCTTTTACCTACGATCTGAAAAAAACATCGCCCGCGGCGATCGGCAAAATCTTGCCGCCGCCTGTATCGAGCATCAACAAGCCATTATCATCGATTCCGGCGAAATGGCCGGAAATCGAACGGTCCGGCAGGTTCACGGTGATCTTTTCACCGATGCCGCAGGCAACCTTGCGCCAACGGGCGGTCATCTCCCGAATACCTTTTCCGCCATTCCAGACTGCCAGCGCCTCGGCCATGGACGCATAGAGATGCGCAAACAGCTCCTCCGGCGATACTGTCGAGCCGTGCTCGTGCAGGCAAGTGACCGGATAGAGCGGGTTTTCCGGCTTGACGGCAACATTGATGCCGATGCCGATGACCAGTGCATAGCGCCCGTCGGAAAGAGCCTCCCCCTCGATCAGAATGCCGCAGGTCTTCTTGCGGCCGATCAGGATATCGTTCGGCCACTTGACCTCGACAGGCTCCGCGGCCAGAGGCAGTACGCTGCGCACCGCCTGATGTACGCCAACTGCGACTGCCAGCGGCAAGGAGCCGAGGCGATCCATCGGAGCCGGATCGATCAGAAGAAGGGAAGCATAGAGATTACCGCGTTCGGACACCCAAGGGCGCCCGCGGCGTCCGCGGCCGCCCGTCTGGCGGCCCGCCGTCACCCAGAGATTGCCGGCATCGCCTGCCCGCGCCCGCTCCAGGCATTCGCTATTGGTGGACGCAGTCTCTGAAAGGGCATCATGCCGGAAGTCGGCGAGCGACTTCCGGCCGTTCGTGTCAGACGCCATCAAAACAGCGTCGCGGCAGCGAGATCGGCTGCACCGCCGATAGCACCGCCGAAGAAGACGTAGGTGATGACGAAGAGACCGGAAAGGCCGAAGACCAGACGCAGCGAACCGGCCGTGCGAGTGAATTCGTCCGTGGCTTCATCGAACCACATCACCTTGATGACGCGCAGATAATAGTAGGCGCCGACGACCGATGCGAGAACGCCGATGATGGCAAGCGCATAGAGATGGGCCTGAATGGCCGCGACGAACACGAAGTACTTCCCGAAGAAGCCGGCGAGCGGCGGGATACCGGCAAGCGAGAACATCAGCGCCGTCAGCACGACCGCCATGAAGGGATTGGTCGTGGAAAGGCCGGCGAGATCGTCGACATTCTCAACCTGACGACCGTCCTTACGGCGCATTGCCATGATGATGGCGAAGGTGCCGAGCGTCATGACCATGTAGATGACCATGTAAAGCATGACACCGGAGACACCAGTCTTGTTGCCGGCGGCGAGGCCGACCAGCGCGTAGCCCATGTGACCGATGGAGGAATAGGCCATCAGTCGCTTGAAGTTGCGCTGACCGATCGCGGCGAAGGAGCCAAGCAACATCGAAGCGATCGAGATGAAAACGATGATCTGCTGCCAGTCGGCAAGCACCGGCTGGAAAGCGGTGACAACGATACGGGTCAGGATCGCCATGGCCGCAACCTTCGGCGCGGCGGCGAAGAAGGCCGTGACCGGGGTCGGCGCACCTTCATAGACGTCCGGCGTCCACATGTGGAACGGCACGGCGGAAATCTTGAAGGCCAAGCCAGCGAGAACGAAGACCAGACCGAAGACGAGGCCGAGCGAGCGAGTCTCGGCGTTGAGCGCCGTGGCGATGGCGTCGAAGGTGGTGTGACCCGTGAAGCCGTAGACCAGCGACATACCGTACAGCAGCATGCCCGAGGAGAGCGCACCGAGCACGAAATACTTCAGGCCAGCTTCCGTCGACTTGATGCTGTCGCGGTTGATAGCGGCAACGACGTAGAGCGCCAGCGACTGCAGCTCCAGCGACAGATAGAGCGAGATCAGGTCATGCGCCGAGATCATCAACAGGATGCCGAGGGTCGCCAGCAGCAGCAGCACCGGGAATTCGAAGCGGTCGAGCTGCTGCTCGCGCGCCTGCCCCATGCTCATGAACATGGCGACGATCGAGCCGATCAGGGCGACGATCTTCATGAAGCGCGAGAACCCATCGGCAAGATAGGCACCGCCGTAAGCCAGGCCCTCGCCCGGCACGAAGATGATCCAGAGACCGGCCACCGCGAGAACCGCAATGGCAAGACCGGTGACGGTCGGTCCTGACCGTTCGCCTGCGAAGACGCCGATCATGAGCAGCACAAGTGCACCGACCGCGAGGATGAGCTCCGGGATGGAAAGATGCAGGCTTGCAAGAATTGTGTCAGCAGTCATGTCGAAAAAGTCCCGTCATCATTTCATCGACAGCGCAACATTCTGCGCGGCGTGCAGGGCTGCGGTGTAGTTGTTCACGAGCAAGTCTACCGAAGCGGCCGTCGCATCGAAGATCGGAGCCGGATAGACGCCGAAGAAGATCGTCAGCGCGATCAACGGATAGAGAATGAGCTGCTCACGCGGCGACAGATCCAGCAACTTCTTCAGGTTTTCCTTTTCCAGCGCGCCGAAGATGACGCGACGATAGAGCCAAAGCGCGTAAGCGGCTGAAAGAATGACGCCGGTCGCAGCGAACAGCGCAACCCAGGTATTGGCGCGGAAGACGCCGATCAGGGTCAGGAATTCACCGATGAAGCCGGAAGTGCCGGGCAGGCCGACATTGGCCATGGTGAAGACCATCATCGCGACGGCATATTTCGGCATGTTATTGACGAGGCCGCCATAGGCCGCGATCTCGCGGGTATGGGTGCGGTCGTAGATCACGCCGACGCAAAGGAAGAGCGCGCCGGAGACGATGCCATGCGACAGCATCTGGAAGATTGCGCCCTGAACACCCTGCTGGTTCGCCGCAAAGATGCCCATGGTGACATAGCCCATGTGCGCGACCGAAGAGTAGGCGATCAGCTTCTTGATGTCTTCCTGCATCATCGCCACCAGCGAAGTGTAGATGATGGCGATGACCGACAGAGCAAAGACGAGCGGCGCGAAATACTCCGACGCATTCGGGAACATGCCGATCGAGAAGCGAATGAGACCATAGCCGCCGAGCTTCAGAAGAATACCGGCCAGGATGACCGAGCCCGCCGTCGGCGCCTGAACGTGCGCGTCGGGCAACCAGGTGTGAACCGGCCACATCGGCATCTTCACCGCGAAGGAGGCGAAGAAAGCCAGCCATAGCCATGTCTGCATCTGCGGCGGGAACTTGTAGGCAAGCAGCGTCGGGATATCCGTCGTGCCGGCCTGCCAGTACATCGCCATGATGGCGAGCAGCATCAGCACCGAGCCGAGCAGGGTATAGAGGAAGAACTTGTAGCTGGCGTAGACGCGATCCTTGCCGCCCCAGACGCCGATGATCAGGAACATCGGGATCAGACCGGCTTCGAAGAAGACGTAGAACAGCACGATATCCAGCGACGTGAAGACGCCGACCATCATCGTCTCGAGGACGAGGAAGGCGATCATGTAGTCCTTCAGGCGCTTCTCGACCGAGAGCCAGCTCGCCAGCACGCAGAAGGGCATCAGGAAGGTGGTGAGGATGACGAACAGCATGGAAATGCCGTCGACGCCCATGTGATAGCTGATGCCGGAGCTGAGCCAGTCATGCTTCTCGATCATCTGGAAGCCGGGATTGGCATTGTCGAAGCCAATCCACACGAACAGCGAGACGACGAAGGTGAAGACCGTGGTCAGCAGCGATACGTTCAGGATGTTGCGGCGGCCGTTGGGTCCATCATCCCGCATGAACAGCAGGAGAAGAACGCCAACCAGGGGCAGAAACGTGACCGTTGAAAGAATAGGCCAATCGGTCATCAGAGGGAACTCCCGAGCATCATCCAGGTAACGAGGGCCGCAATGCCGAGCAGCATTGCGAAGGCATAGTGATAGAGGTAACCAGTCTGCAGGCGAACGACGCGGTTGGTGACATCGACGACGCGGGCGGCAACACCGTTCGGGCCGAGCGTGTCGATGACCCCGATATCGCCCTTCTGCCAGAGGAAGCGACCAAGCGCCTTGGCAGTGCGAACGAAGAGGAAGTCATAGAGCTCGTCGAAGTACCACTTGTTCAAGAGGAACTCGTAGAGCACGCGATGCTGCTGCGCCAGGATGCGCGGCGTTTCCGGCGACTTGATATACATGTACCAGGCCAGCACGAAGCCGATAGCCATGGCGACGAAGGGGCTGACGCTGACCCATGTAGGAACATGCTCCATCTCTTCGAGGACATGGTTGTCCGGCAGGGTGAAGAGCGCCGACTTCCAGAATTCGCCATAGGCTTCACCAACGAAGTGGCTGCTGAACACCATACCGGCGAGAACGGCACCCAGCGCCAGCAGATAGAGCGGGATCAGCATGACGTTCGGCGATTCATGCACATGGTGCATGACCTCGTGCGAAGCGCGCGGCTTGCCGAAGAACGTCAGGAAAGCCAGACGCCAGGAGTAGAAGCTGGTGAACAGCGCGGCGATGACCAGGAGCGTGAAGGCGAAGCCGGCGACCGGGCTATGCGAAGCATAGGCCGCTTCGATGATCGCATCCTTGGAGACATAACCGGCAAAACCAATATGCGTGAAAGGGATGCCGAAGCCGGTCAGCGCCAGCGTGCCGATGGTCATCATCCAGAAGGTGAGCGGGATATGCTTACGCAGACCGCCCATGTGACGCATGTCCTGCTCGCCGTCGACGGCGTGGATGACCGAACCGGCACCAAGGAACAGAAGCGCCTTGAAGAAGGCGTGCGTAAACAGGTGGAAGATGGCGGCACCATAAGCACCGACGCCGAGAGCGACGAACATATAGCCGAGCTGCGAACAGGTCGAATAGGCGATGACGCGCTTGATGTCGTTCTGCACAAGGCCGACCGTCGCCGCGAAGAAGGCGGTGATCGCACCGATGACGGTTACGAATATCAGGGCATCCGGGGACAGTTCGAAGATCGGCGACATGCGGGCGACAAGGAAGACACCGGCAGTGACCATGGTCGCGGCATGGATGAGCGCCGACACCGGGGTCGGGCCTTCCATGGCGTCCGGCAGCCATGTGTGCAGCAGGAACTGCGCCGACTTGCCCATCGCGCCCATGAAGAGCAGCAGGCAGACGCCGGTCAGTGCATGTGCGCGATCAAGATGCATGCCGAAGAGGTTGAGCACGATATCACCCGGCTGACCGCCCTGCCCTGCAGCAAAGCTCTGAGCGTTGCCGAAGATGACGTCGAAATTGATCGAGCCGAAGAGAACGAAGACGCCGGCAATGCCGAGCACGAAACCGAAGTCGCCAACGCGGTTGACGATGAAGGCCTTTATCGCGGCAGCGGACGCCGAGGGCTTCTTGAACCAGAAGCCGATGAGCAGATAGGAGGCCAGACCGACGCCTTCCCAGCCGAAGAACATCTGCGCGAGGTTGTCGGAGGTCACCAGCATCAGCATGGCGAAAGTGAAGAGCGAGAGGTAGGCGAAGAAGCGCGGACGATGCGGATCGTGATGCATGTATCCGATCGAGTAGATATGAACCAGGGTCGAAACCGTGTTCACGACGATCAGCATCACCGAGGTCAGCGTATCGATGCGCAGCGTCCAGGAGACGTCGATGCCGCCGGACTGGATCCAACGCAGCACTTCGACTTTGATCGGGCCATCGGTGTGGCCGAGCGCAACTGTGAAGAAGACGATCCAGGACAGAACCGCGGCGATGATCATCAAGCCGCTGGTGACATATTCCGAAGCCTTGGCGCCGATCCCGCGGCCGAACAGGCCAGCGATGATCGCGCCGATCAGGGGAAGAAAGACGATAGCCTTATATAAAAACATAGCTGTATCAGCCCTTCATCATGTTGACGTCTTCGACCGCGATGGAACCGCGGTTGCGGTAGAAGACGACGAGAATTGCAAGACCGATAGCCGCTTCGGCAGCAGCGACGGTCAGAATGAACAGAGCGAAGACCTGGCCGACGATATCGTTGAGGAACGACGAGAAGGCGACCATGTTGATGTTGACCGCGAGCAGGATGAGTTCGATCGACATCAGGATGATGATGACGTTCTTGCGGTTAAGGAAGATGCCGAAGACGCCGAGCACGAAAAGGATGGCGCTGACCGTCAGGTAGTGGGAAAGTCCGATGACCATATTCTTGTTCCTTTGACCCTCGTGCTCGCCTTAGACGCCCTGCCCCGGCTTGACCTTGACCACCTCGACGGCAGTCGCGGGCGTGCGGGCGACCTGTTGGGGAATGTTCTGGCGCTTGATGTGGGTGCGATGCTTCAGCGTCAGCACGATCGCGCCGATCATCGCGACCAGGAGCACAAGGCCGGCGATCTCGAAGAAATAAACGTAGTTGGTATAGAGCACGTCGCCGAGCGCGGCGGTGTTCGTCCGGGTCGTCACCGCGGGGATCGGCATTGCGACCGACTTGGCGATGACAGGCGAAATCACGCTGCCGCCAATGACGACGATCAGCTCGGCGGCGAGGATGATGCCGATCAGCGCACCGATCGGAGCATATTCCAGAATGCCCGCCCTGAGCTCGGAGAAATCAATGTCGAGCATCATGACGACAAAGAGGAAGAGAACCGCAACGGCGCCGACGTAGACGACCAGCAGGATCATCGCCAGGAATTCCGCCCCCATCAGGAGGAAGAGGCCGGCGGCATTAAAGAACACCAGGATGAGGAACAGGACCGAATGGACCGGATTCCGCGCCGAGATAACCATGAACGCCGACGCCACCGCGACAAAGGCGAAGATATAGAAAAAAAGAGCCTGCAGACCCATGTTGGTGCCTTTTTCGTCTTCCCCCGGGCAGCCGGGAGTGTCCCTGCCCGATAGGACTTGGCTGGACACGCGTCCAACAAAGCCCCGATCTCTATTCGACCGCGACGGCGACAATCTTAGCCGCCCGTCACGGCATATTCAAAAGTCCGCTTAGCGGTACGGCGAGTCCATCGCGATGTTGCGCGCGATTTCGCGTTCCCAGCGGTCGCCATTCTCCAGAAGCCGCGCCTTGTCGAAATAAAGCTCTTCGCGGGTTTCGGTGGCGAATTCGAAGTTCGGCCCTTCGACGATGGCGTCGACCGGGCATGCCTCCTGGCAGAAGCCGCAATAGATGCACTTCACCATGTCGATGTCGTAGCGCACCGTGCGGCGGGTGCCGTCGTTGCGGCGCGGCCCGGCTTCGATGGTGATGGCCTGAGCAGGACAGATGGCTTCGCAGAGCTTGCAGGCGATGCAGCGCTCTTCACCATTCGGATAGCGACGCAATGCATGTTCGCCACGAAAGCGCGGGCTGACCGGTCCCTTTTCGAAGGGATAATTGATCGTCGCCTTCTGTTTGAAGAAATAACGCATCGACAAAAAGAATGCGCCGACGAATTCCTTGAGGAACAGTGAGCTGACGGCGTTGGAAATTCCGGCCATCTTCAACCTCCAAATCTGCTTGAAGCGAGGATCGACATCATCATGCCCATCCTGTCAGCTTCAGCACGAATGCAACGATAACGACCATAGCGAGCGACAGCGGGAGGAACACCTTCCAGCCGAGGCGCATGAGCTGGTCGTAGCGGTAGCGCGGCACGAACGCCTTGACCATCGCGAACATGAAGAAGACGAGACACGACTTCAGCAGGAACCAGATGATGCCCGGGACCCAGTTCAGGATCCAGATATCGACCGGCGGCAGCCAGCCGCCGAGGAAGAGGATCGTGGTCAGCGAGCACATGAGCACGACGGCGGCATATTCGCCGAGCATGAACATCATGTAGGGCGAGGAGCCATATTCGACCATGAAGCCGGCAACCAGTTCCGATTCCGCTTCCGGAAGATCGAAGGGCGGACGGTTCGTTTCAGCGAGTGCCGAAATGAAGAACACGATGAACATCGGGAACAGCGACAGCCAGTGCCAGTCGAGGAACGAGGCAGGCAGGCCGAGTTTGGTGCCGAGGCCAGTCTGCTGCGACATGACGATATCAGTCAGATTCAGCGAGCCGACGCAGAGCAGCACGGTGACGATGACGAAGCCGATCGAGACTTCGTAGGACACCATCTGTGCGGCAGAACGCAGCGCGCCGAGGAACGGATACTTCGAGTTCGAAGCCCAGCCGCCCATGATGATGCCGTACACCTCGAGCGAAGAAATCGCCAGAATGTAGAGGATGCCGACATTGATGTCGGCGACAACCCAACCATGCGCCACGGGCACGACGGCCCAGGTGGACAGCGCCAGAACCACAGAAACCAGTGGGGCCAGCAGGAAGACCGTCTTGTTGGCGCCGGCCGGGATGATCGGCTCCTTGACCATGAACTTCAAAAGGTCGGCGAAGGACTGGAAGAGGCCGAAAGGACCGACGACGTTCGGGCCACGGCGCAGCTGAACCGCCGCCCAGATCTTGCGGTCGGCAAGAAGGATATAGGCGATGAAGATCAGCAGGCAGACCAGGAGCAGCAGGGACTGACCGATGATAATCAGCGCCGGCCAGAGATAGGTCGAAACGAATGAATCCATAGTCCTCTGCCCTTACTCTGCCGCAGCCTGGAAATTGTTGCGGGCCAATGCCGAGCACTCGGCCATGACCGCCGAGGCACGCGCTATCGGGTTCGTCAAATAGAAGTCTTTGATCGGCGAAGCAAACCCGGATTTGCCCATCGCGCCGGCTTTTTTCGCAAGTGCGACAATTTGGGCGCTATCGCCTTCGGCGATCTCGTCGATGCCTGCGAAATGCGGGAATGCGGCATAGAGCTTAGCGCGCAATTCTCTCAGCGAATCAAAGGGAAGCTTCTTGCCGAGCACATCGGAAAGGGCACGGATGATGGCCCAGTCCTCGCGGGCGTCGCCCGGCGCGAAGCCGGCGCGGTTGCCCATCTGGACGCGGCCTTCGGTGTTGACCCATGTGCCCGACTTTTCGGTGTAGGTCGCAGCCGGCAGAATGACGTCGGCATTGTGGGCACCGTTGTCGCCGTGCGAGCCGATGTAGACGGTGAACTTCGCGCCCTTGCGGGTGAAGTCCAGCTCGTCAGCGCCGAGCAGGAAGAGCACGTCCATCGAGGACAACATCACCGCAGCGTTGACACCCTTCGCGCCCGGCACGAAGCCGAGATCGAGGCCGCCAACGCGAGAAGCCGCGGTATGCAGCACGGCAAAGCCGTTCCAGCCGTCCTTCACGACGCCGACAGCGGCAGCAAGCTTGGCGGCATTCGCCAGCACTTCAGCACCGTCTTCGCGGATCAGTGCGCCCTGGCCGATGATGATCATCGGCTTCTGCGCATTCTTCAGAACGTCGGCAAAGCTGTGCGAACCGCTGACGACATCGGCCAGCGTATCCGGGCCGGCGCCGAGATAATCATAGGAGTAACGCAGGTCGGCATGTTCGCCGATCACAGCGATCGGGAACTTGCCGCGACGCCAGCGCTTGCGGATACGCGAGTTCAACACGGCCGCTTCGAAGCGCGGGTTGGCGCCAATGATCAGCAGCGCATCGGCAGCTTCGATGCCCTCGATGCTCGGATTGAAGATGTAGCTTGCGCGGCCAAGCGACGGATCAAGCGCCGTCCCGTCCTGGCGACAGTCGAGATTCTCCGAGCCCAGCGACTTCAGCAGTTCGGAGAGTGCGTACATCTCTTCGACGGAAGCGAGGTCGCCGGCGATCGCGCCGATCTTGTCGCCGCTGGTGGCGGCAACCGCCGACTTGATGGCAGCGAAGGCATCGCTCCAGGTCGAAGCCTGCAGGCGGCCATCCTTGCGGACGTAAGGCTTGTCGAGGCGCTGCGTCTTCAGGCCGTCCCAGATGAAGCGGGTCTTGTCGGAGATCCACTCTTCGTTGATCTGCTCGTTGACGCGCGGCAGCACGCGCATGACTTCGCGGCCGCGGGTATCGACGCGGATGGCCGAGCCGAGCGCGTCCATGACGTCGACCGATTCGGTCTTGTTCAGTTCCCACGGACGGGCCGTGAAGGCAAAGGGCTTCGAGGTCAGCGCGCCGACCGGGCAAAGGTCGACGACGTTGCCCTGCAGCTCGGAGGTCATCGCCTGCTCGAGATAGGTGGTGATTTCTGCGTCTTCGCCGCGGCCGATCAGGCCGAGTTCGGAAATACCGGCGACTTCCGTCGTGAAGCGGACGCAGCGCGTGCAGTGGATGCAGCGGTTCATCACGGTCTTGACGAGCGGGCCGATATATTTGTCCTCGACGGCGCGCTTGTCTTCCTGGTAGCGCGAACTATCGATGCCGAAGGCCATGGCCTGGTCCTGCAGGTCGCATTCGCCGCCCTGGTCGCAGATCGGGCAATCCAACGGGTGGTTGATCAGCAGGAATTCCATCACGCCTTCGCGGGCCTTCTTGACCATCGGCGTGTTGGTGAAGACTTCCGGAAGCTCGCCGTTCGGGCCGCCGCGGATGTCGCGCACGCCCATGGCGCAAGAGGCCTGTGGCTTCGGCGGACCGCCCTTTACCTCGACGAGGCACATGCGGCAATTGCCGGCCACCGACAGTCGTTCATGGAAGCAGAAGCGCGGGACTTCGGCGCCGGCTTCCTCGCACGCCTGGATAAGCGTGTAGTGATCCGGAACTTCGATCTCTTTACCGTCAATCTTCAGTTTTGCCATCGTCCACTCAGTCCTATGTCACGTCTGCCGCCGAACCTGGCCGCAGACAATTTCATGACCGCAATACCGTCTCGCCACCGGCACGGCATTTGAGCCGCGTGGCACCGGTCTTGCTTACAATCA
Organism: Rhizobium sp. BK313; assembly: GCF_014193655.1. GTDB lineage: Bacteria > Pseudomonadota > Alphaproteobacteria > Rhizobiales > Rhizobiaceae > Rhizobium. Next base: position 1,924,232 of record NZ_JACHZQ010000001.1, read on the forward strand.
CCTTTGCCGAACCTTGCCCCCACAAGACCAGCATCCCGGCTGGAACATTGCAGGCCACGCCTGCAACATGCTCACCGCCTTATTTCACGCTCTTCGGCCGCTTGGGGCATAGCCGAAGAAAACTCTCAATTCCGGCCTTTCGGCTGGAGTGCCTTTGCCTGACCGACCCAGTCGTCGCGACGGATACGGCCGTCAAAACCGAGCTCCGCATCGATCCGCTCGATATCCGCCTGATTCCAGGCCGCCAGATCGGCAAAACGCAGAATGCCCCGCCCGTTTAGAACCTGCTCCAGCTTCGGACCGATGCCCGAAATCAGCTTCAGGTCGTCTGTCTTCGCGGCCGCCTTGCGACGACGCGGGGAAACGGCAGCCGGCTTTGCCGCGTGAGTCTCCGCAGCAACGACCTTGGCCTTAGCCTTGACTTTGGCCGGAGCCTTTGCTGGCGCAGATTTCGCTGCGACCGGCTTCGGCTCGACCTTCTTCACATTGGCCGGCTTTGCTTCGACCGGCTTGGCAGCGGGCGATGCCTTCACCGGCTTCGCCTCCCCCGCCGCATCACCTTTTGCCGCCGGCTTTTCCTCGGCAGCGGCATTTTTCTTCTCGTCAAGCGCGACCGCGAGCTTGTTGGTCGCCTCGACCGCACCTTGCAGCGCGCCGAAGAACGCGCCCGCCATCTGCGATGAGAAGCCGAACCCGATCGCGGTGGCCGCAGCAAATGCAGCCGCCGGATGCGCCATCAACGGGTGGATCGGCAAGACAGGCGAATTGCGCAGCATATCCGCGGCAATACGGCTGGGCTCGGCCGATGCATCGGCCGCTCCGCTGTTCTGCCTGGTATCTGAGGTCTTCGCCATCATCGTCCTTACTCGGCCGCTTCCAGCACCGCACCGTGGCTCGTCGCATTGGCCGTATATTGGTCGATGCGCTTTTCGATTTCCGGGCGGAAATTGCGGATCAGGCCCTGTACCGGCCATGCGGCAGCGTCGCCGAGCGCACAGATAGTATGACCTTCGATCTGCTTGGTCACCTGGAACAGCATGTCGATTTCGCGCTTCTGCGCATTTCCTCGGGCCATACGCTCCAGCACGCGCCACATCCAGCCCGTGCCTTCGCGGCACGGCGTGCACTGGCCGCAGCTTTCATGCTTGAAGAAGGCCGAGATACGGGCAATCGCCTTGATGATGTCGGTCGACTTGTCCATGACGATCGCAGCCGCCGTACCGAAGGACGACTTGACTTCGCGCAAGCCGTCGAAATCCATCGGGCAATCGATGATGTCGGCCGCCGGAACGACCGGGCACGACGCGCCGCCGGGAATGACGGCAAGCAGATTGTCCCAGCCGCCGCGAATACCGCCGCCATGCTTCTCGACCAGTTCGCGGAAGGTGATGCCCATCGTTTCTTCGACCGTGCACGGACGATTGACGTGACCGGAAAGCATGAAGAGCTTCGTGCCAACATTGTTCGGGCGGCCGAAGGAGGAGAACCAACCGGCGCCGCGACGCAGGATCGTCGGGGCAACGGCGATCGACTCGACGTTGTTGACAGTGGTTGGGCAGCCGTAGAGACCCATGTTGGCGGGGAACGGCGGCTTCAGGCGCGGTTGGCCTTTCTTGCCTTCCAAGCTTTCGAGAAGCGCGGTCTCTTCGCCGCAGATGTAGGCGCCGGCACCGTGATGAACAAAAACATCAAAGTCCCAGCCGAGCTTGTTGTTTTTGCCGAGAAGTCCGGCATCGTAGCATTCGTCGATCGCCGCCTGCAGGGCTTCGCGCTCACGCATGTATTCGCCGCGAACATAAATATACGCGGTGTTCGCACCCATGGCGAAACCGGCGATGACGCAGCCCTCGATCAGCGTATGCGGATCGTGGCGCATGATATCGCGGTCCTTACAGGTGCCTGGCTCGGACTCGTCGGCATTAACGACGAGGTAATGCGGACGGCCGTCGCTTTCCTTCGGCATGAAGGACCATTTGAGGCCGGTCGGGAAGCCGGCGCCACCGCGACCGCGCAGCCCCGACGCCTTCATCTCGTTGACGATCCAGTCCCGGCCCTTCTCTAGGATCTGCTTGGTGCCGTCCCAGTGGCCGCGGCTCATCGCGCCTTTCAGGGATTTGTCCTTGAGACCGTAGATATTGGTAAAGATGCGATCCTGATCCTGTAACATACCTTACCTCTTACTCAGCCTTGTTGCCGACAGCCGTATTGTCTTCTTTGGCGGGAGCTGCCTGCGGATGTTCGGCGGGCAATGCCGTCTTGCCATCGGCCGGGCTCTTCAGCGCCGGATTGGTCTCAGCATCGCTGCTGACGGGCTTCGCTGCCTCGGATGGCGGCACAGCGACCGTTTCGGCGACAACCTTAGCACCGGCCTTCTTCTTCGTCTTCGTCGCCGGCGAATCCAGAAGCGATGTCAAACCACCTTCCGGTGCAGAGAAAAAGCGATCGATCTGCGGGCCGGTCGGGACTTCGCTGCCCTTGCCTGCGACGAATGCATCGATGATCTCTTCGAGACGTTCCGGCGTCAGATCCTCATAGGTATCCTTGCCGATCACGACCATCGGTGCGTTGACGCAGGCGCCCTGACATTCGACCTCTTCCCAGGAGAGCGTACCTTCGGCATTGCGCTCGAGGGCATGGGCGGCGATCCTGCTCTTGCAGACCTTCACCAGGCCTTCGGCGCCGCGCAGCATGCAGGGCGTCGTGCCGCAGACCTGGATATGGGCGCGGCTGCCAACCGGATGCAGTTGGAACTGCGTGTAGAAGGTGGCAACTTCGAGCGCGCGGATATAGGCCATATCAAGCATATCGGCGATCTTTTCGATGGCCGCCTTGGTGACCCAGCCATCCTGCTCCTGCGCACGCATCATCAGCGGGATGATCGCGGATTGCTGGCGGCCCTCGGGATATTTCTTGATCGTCTTTTCCGCCCAAACCGCATTCTCATCGCTGAAAGCGAAAGCGGCTGGCTGGAATTGATCTTCGGCTAGTCGACGAACGGACATCTTTCACGCCTTATCTCAGTTTAAGGACCCACACCGCGTATCCGTCAGAGACGAAAATTCGCAGGCGTAGGCCGACTGGTCTTTCTGCATAAACACAACGAACTTGCCGCCGTTCGGCACAGCGGCCTTTATTTCATAGCCGCGTGACACGAGATCGGCCATGGTCGATACCGCGCTCTGCGAAGCCGTATTTCCGCTCTTCGCAACATTCGAGCTTTTCGCATTCGAACCTTGCACAGAGATGCTGGGCAACGTCTGCGTCTTGCCGACCTGCTGAGCCGAAGCCCCGGAAGCAACAAGAAGCACAGCAACGATGACCGGCCATAGCTGCATCAGCGATCCACCTCGCCGAACACGATGTCGAGCGAACCGAGCACGGCCGCGACGTCGGCAAGCTGATGGCCGCGGCACATGAAATCCATGGCCTGCAGATGCGCATAGCCCGGAGCGCGGATCTTGCAGCGATACGGCTTGTTCGAACCATCGGAGACGAGATAGACGCCGAACTCGCCCTTTGGCGCTTCGACGGCGGCATAAACCTCGCCGGCCGGCACGTGATAGCCTTCGGTGTAGAGCTTGAAGTGGTGGATCAGCGCTTCCATCGAACGCTTCATCTCACCGCGCTTCGGCGGCACGACCTTGCCGTCGAGCGAAGAGACCGGACCGGTCTTCGCATCGCCGAGCAGGCGATTAACGCACTGCTTCATGATGCGGACGGACTGGCGCATCTCGATCATGCGGATCAGATAACGGTCGTAGCAATCGCCGTTCTTGCCGATCGGAATGTCGAATTCGAGATCGGAATAGCATTCATAGGGCTGCGCACGGCGCAGGTCCCAGGCAGCACCCGAGCCGCGGACCATGACGCCCGAGAAGCCCCAGGCCCAACAGTCTTCTAGCGAAACGACGCCGATATCGACGTTACGCTGCTTGAAGATGCGGTTGCCGGTCAGAAGGTCGTCGATATCGTCGAGCGCCTTCAGGAAGGGATCGCACCAAGCGCCGATGTCCTGAACGAGCTTTTCCGGAAGATCCTGGTGAACGCCGCCCGGACGCACGTAGGCCGCATGCATGCGCGAGCCCGAGGCACGCTCATAGAACACCATCAGCTTTTCGCGCTCCTCGAAGCCCCAGAGCGGCGGCGTCAGCGCGCCGACGTCCATGGCCTGCGTCGTGACGTTCAGAAGATGCGACAGGATGCGGCCGATTTCCGAGTAGAGTACGCGGATCAACTGGCCACGAATCGGGATTTCGATGCCGAGCAGCTTTTCGACGGCAAGCGCATAAGCATGTTCCTGATTCATCGGCGCCACATAGTCGAGGCGGTCGAAATAAGGAACGGCTTGCAGGTAGGTCTTCGTTTCGATCAGCTTTTCCGTGCCGCGATGCAGCAGGCCGATATGGGGATCGACGCGTTCCACAATTTCGCCGTCCAATTCAAGGACAAGACGCAGAACGCCGTGCGCCGCAGGATGCTGCGGACCGAAATTGATGTTGAAGTTGCGAACGTTGTGTTCTGTCATGGCGGCGATGCTCGCGTTTTCAGATATTCAGTGAATGGCAGGCTTTCGCCCGCCACACGCCATCAAATTATGCCTTCGCCTTTTCATCGCCCGGCAGCACGTAATCCGTGCCTTCCCAAGGGGACAAGAAGTCGAAGTTGCGGAATTCCTGCTTCAGTTCAACCGGCTCGTAAACGACACGCTTTGCCGCGTCGTCATAGCGAACTTCGACGAAACCGGTGGTCGGGAAATCCTTGCGCAGCGGATGGCCTTCGAAGCCGTAGTCGGTCAAGAGACGGCGCAAGTCCGGATGACCGGTGAAGAGAACGCCGTACATATCCCAGGTTTCACGCTCGAACCAATCGGCGCCAGGATAGACGCTGCAGGCCGACGGGACCGGCTGATCTTCGGCGACCGGAACCTTGACGCGAATGCGCAGGTTCTTCTTCGGCGACAGCAGGTGGTAGACCACATCGAAACGATCGGGGCGCTGCGGCCAGTCGACGCCGCAAATATCCGTCAAATTGACGAAACCGCATTTGGCGTCATCACGCAGGAACGTCAGCAGCGCGACCACATTTGCAGCTGTTGTCGTCACGTTCAGCTCGCCATACTTGATCTCGGACGACGAAATCAGGGCGCCGCGAACTTCCGCGAGATAGGTGGCGAGCTCGTTCAGGGCTTCACTCATATTGCCTTGTCCCCTGCCTTACCGTTCGATCGTGCCGGTGCGCCGGATTTTCTTCTGCAGCAGAAGCACGCCGTAAAGCAGCGCCTCCGCCGTGGGAGGACAGCCCGGTATATATATGTCGATCGGCACGATGCGGTCGCAACCGCGTACAACCGAATAGGAATAGTGATAGTAACCGCCGCCGTTGGCGCAGGAGCCCATCGAGATGACGTAACGCGGCTCCGGCATCTGGTCATAGACCTTGCGCAGGGCCGGAGCCATCTTGTTGGTCAGCGTGCCGGCGACGATCATCACGTCCGACTGACGCGGCGAGGCGCGGGGCGCGAAACCAAAGCGCTCGACGTCGTAACGCGGCATGGAAACCTGCATCATTTCAACGGCGCAGCAGGCAAGACCGAAGGTCATCCACATCAGCGAGCCGGTACGGGCCCAGTTGATCAGCTCGTCGGTCGAGGTGACCAGGAAGCCCTTGTCGGCGAGTTCATTATTGATCTCGCCGAAGAACGGATCGTTGCTGCCAACCGGCTTGCCGGTTGCGGGATCAATGATCCCCTTCGGCTGCGGCGCAACGAGCGTCGTGTTGCTTGGGGCTACTCCCATTCCAGGGCTCCCTTCTTCCATTCATAGATAAAGCCGATGGTCAGCACCGCCAGGAACACCATCATCGACCAGAACCCGAACCAGCCGATTGCACCGAAGGATACGGCCCAAGGGAAAAGGAAGGCTACTTCCAGGTCAAAGATGATGAAGAGAATCGACACTAGGTAGAAGCGGATGTCGAATTTCATGCGGGCGTCGTCGAATGCGTTAAAGCCGCACTCATAGGCCGACAGCTTTTCCGAATCAGGCGCCTTGAAGGCGACGGCAAACGGCGTGATCAACAACGCCAGGCCGATCACCACGGCAATACCAATGAAAATCGCTATCGGAATATAGGAACTGAGTAGTCCAGTCATCATGTCCATCCCTGCTTGCCATGGGCGCCGGGGCGGCGCCTCTGAGCAAATGCCCAGCAAGCGAAAGAGCGTTGCAACAAAGCCGTGGTTAGCGCAGCCGGGGCGCGGGCGCAAGCCTTTTGAATGTGTCGTTTCAAGCACTACCGGACTTGGCTTATCAATATGCTGCAACGATATCGCGACAAATCCGCGCAAACGCGGAGCGGCTTTTTCGCACTCGCAGCAAATTGATGATTGATTGTAATGGCTTGAAACAAAATGGCGCGAGTGACGGGGCTCGAACCCGCGACCTCCGGCGTGACAGGCCGGCACTCTAACCGACTGAGCTACACCCGCGCATTGTTTGACCCATCGGCCAGGCGAAAAATCCGGAATTGATGCTTTAAAATGGCGCGAGTGACGGGGCTCGAACCCGCGACCTCCGGCGTGACAGGCCGGCACTCTAACCGACTGAGCTACACCCGCACTTCATTTCAAGCATTCCGGACGCTTTCGCACCCATCAAAGCGGCCTTGCCGTTCGATGAGCGGCTAACTACGGGGTTCGTGTTTGGGTGTCAAGCAGGTTTAAATACAAATCCATGACAGAGTGCGAATTGTTTTCACAACCGCCGCCGACACATTTCGGCTCCATCGATTTGGCATGGCAGGTTCGCGTCTCACGCATTTCAAAAGCGGCTCATACGCGCCTCTCTAGCCAGGGCTGCTTTCGCGAAAGTGCAAAGTGTTGATATCGCCCTGACGGAGCGACGCCATCAAAAAAATCAAAAAATCTTCACAAACACTCTTGCGGTTTTTTGCCGTTCCGCATAGATCACGGCCACCGAACGCGGCGGGCAAATGCACCGCTTGCTATAAGGGCGATTAGCTCAGTTGGTAGAGCGCCTCGTTTACACCGAGGATGTCGGGAGTTCGAGTCTCTCATCGCCCACCATTTTCCAGACATGGAACTGATTGGCTGAGATAATAGTTTGCTGACTAGCCGGCAGCGCTTTTGCGCGTACGGACAGTACCACCGCCTATTCAGCGCCCATTCAATAGTTACCGGTAATCACGATCGTCAGTAGTACCGCTGAAACAAGCACGAGGGCTGCGATGATTGCCAGCAGCTCCTTCAGCATAAAACGTTCCAATTTGCTGCCATCCATGACGTTTGCTCCCTGCAAACCGCTTATTCGCTCTTTGTCCCAACGTCGAATCGCTGCGTTAAGTTCACCGCGAATCCTCACATAAGTGGCCGTTATGTCAATTTCAGGATTAGCGATTGCCAAAGGTGACTCTTATGCTTGGCAAAAGATGAACACCGTCGCTTTTCCGAGGCTGATCATAGATTCTTGCTCAATGATCATTCGAACAGTCAGGGAATCTCAATCTTCATCGGCCTTCGCCGCGGTTGCGGGTCGGTATAAGCAGCCGGCAGATTGACAGTCTGCGACAGAAGACGCGTGACGATCTCAGCCGATGCAGACCGTGCACCGGCGCGGGAATAGAAGTTCCCGCGCACCTGGACGGATGCGCCAAGCAGCTTCAGAAATGCGCTGCGAATGTCGGATGACGGCGTCGCTGGATTGTCCCAGAAGAGATCAAGCGGCTTTTGGTCGGTCAAACCTTCGATATCGTAGATGGCTGCTCCCAAAACTTTTACCGCCCTATCAGTTTGCAGGGCAGAAAGTGCGGCCGTGGAATTGACCGTCACCATGCCTCGGCTCGCCGAGATCAATTTTTCGAGATTGCCGCCGTCGATAAAATGGACGCGGGACGACAAGGCAAGCTTCGCACAGATGCCGTCGATATAACGTTTCCAGTCGACGAGGCCATTGTCGAGCGGATGAAGCTTTATCACCAAATGCAGGTCCGCAGCCGCATGTGCAGCAAACGACCGCAGGATCTGCCTGATAGCATCCTGTTGCTGGTGGAATGGCGAGTGTGAGCGCAGTTGATAATCCGTCTGAAGCTGCAGGGGATAGACGAAGAATCGCGTCCTGTCAGCGATCAAGCGCTCGCTCGTAGCCTCAGCGTCCTGTGCGCGCCTGCCGCTCGATAGCAGCCGGCGGAGCCAGCCCACATATTCCACCAGCGGATGATAGAGCGCATGGCGCTGATAGCCGGGATAGAGAAACCACAGAAAAGCATTGGGAAGATTGTAGAGGAGATCATACCCCGCCTCTGCGAGGAAGCTGTGACTGAAGCGACGGGTCCAATCCGGTTCAGGAAGGCTCGACGCAGCCTGAACAATGTAGCGTGGATCGACAGGAAAGCGGGAATTGGATGACATTCCGTCACGCTCAAACGTCACCCAATCCGGCCGCAGGTATCCCATCTCGACGACATTGATACTGGCGCCCCATCGTCGCGCCTCTTCGATGGCAACTTGATGATACGGACGCTCCTCACCGAGAAGAATCACGTCCGTGACTTTGCCGGTCTCGATTCGGCAGCGAACGTAGTCGCGCCAACCGGCAAAGCCGCCGCGATAACTGAAGGCGCCGCGGTAGCGCCAGAATATCCAGTCGCCTGGGTTGAGGTTGATGCGGATGCAACGGTGGCCTGCGGCTTCCAGTCCCCTGGCGATTTCAACGAAAAGCGGGGAGGACGGCCCTTGCAGGAAGAGAAAGACGCGCTGAGAGGCCGCTGCATCCCCCTGCCCGCCGGCTGTCACTCCGGAACCTCGGTGCTAAGGCCGGCGTAACGCAGAAGCGTGCCGATGAGATTCCACGGCGCTTCTTCCTGCGGCGGCATCGGCTTTTGCGAGTGCGACCGAGCGCGGCCGAGCGGAACGATGATGTAGTCCGTGCGCGGATCGGGGAAAGGATCGGCGAAGGCCTTCAACAGCGGCGCGTGATCGCCGTAGAACAACAGCCACACAGGACGGTCAAGCCGATCCAGATGATGCGCAAGATTGCCGAGCGCATGGTCGGCGCGCATCAGGAGCTCGCTATAGATATCCACCGGATTCGTCAGGTCGCCGCAGCGACCGGGCTCCCAGGGTCCATGATTCGCCATGGAAGCGACAAAGACGAAATTTTTCGCGGTGCCATCCCCATCAATGGCCCGAATCACGCTTTTCGTCAGCGACAGGTCGCTGACATAGGGGCCGTCACGTTCGGGTCGATGGTCGAATTCGTCCAGCATCATCATCCGGTCGAAACCGAGCTGCGGCATGGCCTTATGGCGCAGGAAAAAAGTCTTGTCGTAAGGGTGGATGAACTGCGTCTTCCAGCCGGCCTTCCGCAGCCGCTGCGGCCAGACGACATCCTTGTAGTGGCTGGCACGCAGATAGGGATAGCTCGCGTCGATATGGACGTTTTCGGGCAGGAGACCGCTCAGCACCGCAAACTCGGTGCGCAGCGTATAGCCGCCCTCGAAGACGCTGGTCATTCGGCCCCATTGCGCTGCTTGATCGCGCAGCCGGTCAAGATTGGGCAGTTTGACGTTTTCCACGCCGAAATGTCGGAGGTCGATGAAGGATTCTGATTGCCATATGACGATCAGCGGCTCGTCGTCGCCATGCTCCCAAAGCTCATGAAGGGCGGAAATGAAGCGTTCCGACAGTTGCGTGACGATCGCCTCGCGCCTCACGCCCACCCAGATGACAAAATGAAAGACAACGGATTCAAATGTGCCGAACCTGACCGTATCCTTCTTGACGTCGACCTTGCCGAGAACGTTCTGCGTGAAACGGCAGACGGGGTCACTGACGATCCTGCTGAACAAAGCGAGCCAGGGACCGAAGGCGATCGCCAACATCACAAGAACCCAAAAGAAGCCGTTGTGATTGGGCAGGATCGACGGCTCGAAATACATATAAAGAGAGCTGACGCCGAACACATAGGAAAGCGCGATGACCCAGAAGAAGATATTCAGAGACGTCGCGTAGAAAATCTCTTTGTATTTGAAAACGTCAACCACGAGAGCGATGTCGGAGAAGACCAGAGGCTCGCGGATGAACTCGAATTTTGCGCGCGAAATTCCGGTGAAGATGACGAAGAAACTGATCGCACCCTGCGCGCCGTAAATCGGGCGCCAGGAAATCGCAAAGAAGCCGGCGTAGATAAGGGCGATGACAGGAATTCGTGCGGCCCACTCAAAAGCCAGTCGCTTCAAATTTCTCTCTGTATGATTTTGCTTGTTGACGAGGGCGGGCATCGCGAACGGATCGGTCAGGAATATGACGACGCATGAAAAAGCGAAGCAGGCAACCGTCAAAAGAGCCGGAAAATCATGAATTCTCAAAACTATACCGTCCAAAAATTGTAGTCGCTGCAGCAACTTCCGAAAACCGGAAAGAACTAGCCGCCAATTCTAAATTTTATCGTCTTTTTACCCGCGTCCCGTCGAGACCGCAGGTGCATTACATGAATTATGGAAACTGCATTCAGCTTCGATGATCAAAGCCTCTGTCCATCGCGTCGGCAAGGCTTCCATCCCGTGCTTGCCCAGATATTTTTCTTAGCCTGCGGGAAAACCACCACATTAATAGCGGCTTTATCAACGGACCGAAATAGCTGAGAGCGGCCAGTGACAATCCAAAGTGAATTTGCGTTCTGCCGCGATCCAGGCCGCGGACAATTTTCGCCGCCACGGCTTCGGCGCTCCACGGCTTGACCGTCCCCATCAGAAGCTCCGCTTCCGCGGGCCGAATCGACATTTCACGGCGATATTGCGGAGTGAGCGTATCCGGCGGGAAGCAGATCGAGACACGCACCTCGGAAATGCCGGCTTCAGCGCCCAAGGCCTCCGCAAATCCGACCAATGCCGACTTGGAAGCGCAATAGGCGGTGTAACCATAAATACCGATCAAGGCCGCGCCGGATGAGATCATCATGATCTTGCCGCTGCGGCGCGTCTTCATGCCCTTATAAACAGCCCGCACGACATTCGCCGTTCCGATGAGATTGGTGGTGATCTGTTCGTCGAATACCGCGGCTGGCATCCTATCGAAAGCAGAGGGCTCGACGATACCTGCCGAGGCGATCAGGACGTCGCAAGGCCCGAAGGAGCGTTCACAGTTCTCGACGACTTCCAGAACCTGATTGGCGGATGCAACATCGACGGAGGCAACCTGGATACGCGAAGGATCAGCGCCGGAGATGGCCGCGATCTCGACGTGCGCCTGTTCCAGACGTCCGGAATGACGGGCGAGAAGGGAAACCCGATCGCCTCTGATGGCATAGAGCTTAGCTATCGCCAGGCCGATTCCGCTTGAGCCTCCGGTGACGATAACATGCATGAACTGATCGCCTTGATGTTATGCCTTGCCGGAGGCTTGGCGCGTCGGCAACAACTGCATCACCTTGTCCATGTCGATGGACCCTAGGCCGAAATTCCGATCCTGTAAATCTTTGAGTTTTCGGGCAGTTACAGCGACAGAATGGCGGATTTGCTCTTCGGTGTGATTGCAAGTGATGAAAAAGCGCAGGCGTGCCATACCCTCGGGTACGGCCGGATGAATGATGGGCAAAACATTGATGCCCTCGCTTAGCAGATCGTTGGAAAGCTGCACCGCTCGCAGGGAATCGCCGACGATGACGGGAACGACGGAAAAACCCAGGCTCAGACCGGTATCGAGGCCCGCCGCCCTGGCGCATTGCAGGAAAAGACCGCCGTTGCGCCTCAGTCGGGCGGCTCTGTCCGGTTCCGATTCCAGAATTTGCAGGCCGGCGATGGCCGCCGTCGCCAAAACGGGAGCGAGGCCGACACTATAGACGAAACCGCCCGCCTCGGCCTTCAAGATATCGGCGAGCGCGCTGCTGCCGGCGATATAACCGCCGCAGCTCGACGTCGTCTTCGAGAGCGTTCCCATCCAGATGTCGACATCGCGCGCGTCGATCCCAAAATGCTCGAAGGTGCCGCGGCCGTTCTTGCCCAGGATGCCGAGCGCATGCGCCTCATCTACCATCAGCCAGAACCCGTAGCGGGCCTTCAGCTCCAGCAATGCCGGCAGGTCGGCAACATCGCCGTCCATTGAATAGACGCCTTCGACGACGACCAGGATACGGCGAAAGTCCGAGGACAGCGTCTTCAGGATAGTTTCCAGATTTTCGGCGTCATTGTGCTTGAACAGGCGCCGCGCCGCGCCGGAAAGCTTGATGCCGGCAAGTGCACTGTTGTGGATGAACTCATCGTGGATGACCAGGTCCTGCGGCCCCAGCAGACAGCCGATCGTCGCGACATTGGTCAGGTAGCCGCTGACGAAACAGACGGCGGCATCGACGCCGTAGAGTTTGGCAAGCTCCTGCTCCAGTTCGACATGTACCGGCCGCTCGCCGGCGACAAGGCGGCTGGCTGAGGCAGAAATGCCAAAACGGTCGATGGCCTCCTTTGCACGGGCGGCCACGAGCGGATCGGTGTTGGTGGCGAGATAATCGTAGGAGGCGAAGTTGATGAATTCACGCCCGCCCATTCGTGTCGTCGCGCCAGCGGCGATATCATGCGAACGATAGAAGGGATTGGCGATGCCCGCCATCTCACCCGCAATCTTCTGAGTCATGACACGCTTATATTCCGGCAAATCCTCGAAGCGCTGAGCTTGACGGACTGGCTGTTGCGGCTGCCTGTTCAGCCGTTCCGCGCGGTTGCGTCCGGAGGATTCGTTGGCACGGCGCATCTGCTCCAGCAGGCTGCTTTTCTTGTCACCGGGCGAGACATCGTCATTGGCGTCTTGCGTCATGACTGAGCGGCTCTCTTCTGCTGCGGCTGCAAGGAGTGGCTTTGCACCAGTCGGCTGACCACTTGATCCTCGCTCGCCGCCGAGCCTTCCGCCTCTCCGCCACCGCGGTTCATCACCCTGTCACGCAACCGGCTAACGACGTCACCGACCGTAGTCCCCTCCCCAACCCCACTCAACGGAATGTCGAAACCGGTCTTCTGCTGGAAGCTCATGCCAAGCTCCATCGCCATCAGGCTGTCGAGACCGATATCCTTCAACACCTTGTCCGGAGTGATCATATCTTCGGTCACGCGCAGGATCGCCGCAATTTCCGAGGCGACGAGTACGTGCAGAGCCGCTAGCGCCTCGTCCTCCGACTTGCCTTTGATCAATTCCCTGAGATCGATAGTGTCGCCATCATTCAGGGACTGATTGCCACTCGCATGGCGCATCAGCGACTCGAACAATGACCGATTAGCGATCGGTAACATGCGCGCGGCGCCCCAGTCGATTTCAGCGATCATAACGGCTGCAGCATTGACCCTGCCGGTATCGGCAAGCATGTAGCGCTCGACCTGCTCCAGCGCATCCCGCGCCTTCAAAGCGGCCTTGCCGATACGCTTGGACAAGAGTTCGTTGACCTCGATATTGCGGGCAAGGAATCCTTTGTCCGAAATGGCGCCAAAGCCGACGGCAAGCGCCGGCAGGCCAGCGGAGCGGCGCGCGCGTGCCAAACCTTCGAGGTAGCCGTTTGCAGCGACATAATTCGCCTGGCCCGGATTGCCGAGCATCGTCGTTGCCGACGAAAACAGCAGAAACAAATCGAGGCTGTCGTTCAGAGTCAATCGATGAAGAATGTCGGCGCCCCGGACTTTCACCTCGATGACCGGCCGGTTACGCTCCGGCGTCAGGTTGGCAAGAAGCCCATCGTCCAGGACCATGGCGGCATGAATGATGCCCTTCAGCGCCCCCTCGGAGCGAAGAGAGCCAAGCAATGTCTCGACGGCAGCTTCATCCGTGATGTCGCAGGCATGCAGCGTTGCCACTACGCCTTTCTTTTTCCATTCGTCAACGGTCTTCAGCGTTTCCTCGTCGGCCACGCCCCGGCGCGAGCACAGCGCAATGCAGCGTGCACCTTTGGACACTAGCCAATCGGCAGCGGCGAGGCCGAAACCGCCGATCCCGCCAGCCACGAGGAATATACCGGCGGAATCGAGCCGAAGCGGTTGGGCCGGCGCCGGCAAGACATGATCGACGCCAAGAACAGGCGGGCGAACCACGATCTTGCCGATGTGGCCAGCATTCTGCATCAGCCGGAAAGCGCTGCCGATCTCGTCGTAACCGAAGGCCCGATAGGGCAGCGGCGTCAGCTTGTCATCGGCAAAGAGCCGGCCAATCTCCGCAAAGATCCGCTTGGTTAGGGCGGGAGCGTTGACCAGCAACTGGTCGGCATCGATGCCGAAATAGCTGATATTGCGGCGGAAGGGGCGCAGGCCGATCTTGCGGTCGGAATAATAATCGCGCTTACCCAATTCCAGAAACCGTCCGAACGGCTTGACCAGCTCGATGCTCCGCTCCATCGCTTCGGAGAACAGCGAATTCAGAACGAGATCGACGCCTTCGCCTCGGGTGATGCGGCGAACGCCCGCAACAAAATCCAGCGAGCGGGAGTCGAGCACATGGTCGGCGCCAAGCATTTGAAGGAAACGGCGCTTCTCGATCGTGCCCGCAGTGGCGATCACCTTGGCGCCCTTGAGTTTGGCGATCTGCAGTGCGGCAAGACCGACGCCGCCAGCTGCGCCGTGGATCAGGATTGTTTCGCCGGGTTGGATATGTCCGAGCTCGACCATGGCGTAGTAGGCAGTCAAGAAGGCAACGGGCACTGTGGCCGCGGCAACCGTTTCCATTGTTTCAGGCAGCTTGGTGACACCATCGCGGCGCACGCGCACATGCGTCGAAAACGCGGCGGGGCCGATGCCCATGACCTTGTCGCCCGGCTGGAGGTCGCCGACTGTAGAGCCGGTTTGCAGCACGCGACCGGCGAACTCCATGCCGATCGTCGCGCCGGCGAACCCGTCCTCCAGTGCCTCTTCCGGCAATAGGCCCATTGCCCACATGACGTCGCGGAAATTGAGGCCGGTGGCTTCGACGGCAATGATGACCTCGTCGTCCGACGGCGCCGGCATATCAGCCTCTTCCCAAACAACGCTGTCCAACCGGCCGCTGGTATGTTGCCGGATCGCCGCCGCGGCAACATCGCGACGGTTCGTCTCGGTCACGGCAAAAGGTCCCGCCAAGGCCCGGATTTCGCGGATATCGCCGGTTACCCTGTCGACCACCCATTCCCGGTTATTGGTCTCGGCAAGAAGCAGGGTCTCAACCGCCGCAATCGCGCGCTCGTCGTCCGTTTCGGCGTCAAGTAGGTGCACGTCGAAGGTGTCGTATTCGTTCTGCAGAACGCGCGCGAGGGCCCACAACCCCGCATTGGCGCCATCAATCCGCTCGCTGGCCAATGGCGAACCGCCCGGAGCCATGATCACAAGGCACGGCCTGTCGTCCTG
This sequence comes from Rhizobium sp. BK313, assembly GCF_014193655.1. Lineage (GTDB taxonomy): Bacteria > Pseudomonadota > Alphaproteobacteria > Rhizobiales > Rhizobiaceae > Rhizobium. The sequence goes on from NZ_JACHZQ010000001.1 coordinate 1,939,592, forward strand.
AGCATATCGGGTCAAGGCATCCGTCAGGTCCGCAATCGCCTGCAGCCGTATCTGCGACAACTCGGACGCGTCGCTGCCGCCTTCCCGTTCTGCCACATAGAGTATACGAAGCGGATGATCGGACGATGCCAGGACATCGGCGAGATTCGAAGACGCTGTTCTCACATCGACTATGACCGTTCGCATATCGGAGATGCCGATGTTGCTCTCTCCACGCTCAGACAGAACTAAAAGCGGCGTATCGAAGCGGGATACGGCAGGTTTGTCTTCGGAATGACCGTCCGACGCGGCCGCAGCCGTGATCAGCACACCCTCGGGAAAGACCTGTTCCTCAAGCTGCGCCCTGCCGAAGCCGAGCGTCGCGAGGATATCCTCGACCTGCTGCAGCGTGCCAAGCTGGCCCACGGGGAATTCAGGCGACTGGCTGCCGGCGAACCACGCTTCCGACAGGCCAAAGGCAAAATCGTTGAAGACGCTAGGCGCACGATCGGCGAACAGGAGTTGCGCGCCACGTGCGGCGGTGGTGCGGATGGCGGCTCTCAACCCATCGTCATAGGACAAAAGATGCTGGCTCTGATCACCAGACGCGACAATAATGTCGGCGAGCGGTTGATCGACCAGCTTGCCGGGCTCGGTGACGATGACATGCGCGTTCCGCTCGAAAGCGATTTCAAGCGCGCGGCGCACCTGCTCCCGCGGCTCGACTATTATCAGGCTAGCGCCGGCTTTGGCCGCAATCGCCGCTAGCCGCTGGCTGAAGGCTGTGGATGTCGAACCCGCTTCCAAGATGTGGCCGATAGTGCCTGGATTGGTCTCGACAGCAACCACCAATGCTTCAGCAATCAACGAAAGCCGCCTGCTGCTCAAAGGAGAGTGAACGAGCACGTGCTCCAGCGTCGCCCCTCCCACCGTATGAATAACCGCCTCGGCGCGTTGTTGGCCCAGAACGTGTTTGTGGACGGCAGCCAGTCGCTCTAGGGTTTCGCGATAGGCATTGTTAACGAGAACGGCTTCGGCAACCCGGCCGGCATCCTCACGATAAAGCTCCTGCAGGACGTCGCTCACCGGTGGCAAGGTGAAATCAAGCGGAACATGCCACTCGCCATCAACAGCCGAAGCAATGCCGGCATCCTCCAGAATATAAAGACAGTTGACCAGAAACGGCCGGAATTCCGGATCATCGGGAAGGTTGGAAAGCGAGACCGCTCCGTCTCTACCTGCAATCGCCAGTGCGATCTCGTGGCATGCCCGATAGATGGCCGCGTCAAGAAGCAGGGTCGCACTGTTGAGCGAGTGATTTCCATTGAGCCCATGCAGCGCCGAAGCATCCGGCAGCGCCAGGTTCGACATTGGCTCTCGCCTGAAGATGGTCGATGGCACGGTCTCATAGTGGAAGGCGACCGAATCGAGCGTCGTGTGCCGGCGCAGATAAGTGCGGCGGAAGCGGCAATCGTCGAAAGCGGCAATCTGACCGCCAAGGGCGTCGAACATCCGGAAACGGGCCTTGATCGAATTCCGACTGAACCGTTCGATCTCTATGACCGCTTTGGCAACCGGTCTCCCCTTGCCCGCTACCCGCACCGCGCCGAAGCGAACCGGAATATAGGGAGCTCCAGCCTCGTCGCCGGACAGTTGATCGAATAGCGCCACAAGACCATGGAACGCCGCATCGACCGACATCGGATTGAGATTGTAAGTTACGAACGGATGTGTGGGAGCGGCTGCCGGCTTGAGGTCCACTTCGATGACATCGCGCCCGAAGGCGACAGCCTTCGACAAAAGTCTGAAATGCGGACCATATTGCAGCCCGAAACGCTCCGCCGTTTCATAGGTCTTCTCGGATGTCAGGACGGATTTCCGCTCTTCGGTCCGCCATTCGGCGCGGTCCTCGGCCGCGCCATTCGCGATCGGCTTGCGACCGCGCGCAATCGCATGAACGGTCCAGTCGTCATTGCTTAGGCGCTCACGCGACCGAATTTCGATATCGCCAGTCTCAGGAGACAGGACCGTCGACAGTTCCACCATGCGGTCCTGGCGCAGTTCTAATGGTCTGACGATTTCGAGGTTGCCGATCTCGACCTCATCCGTCTGGTAATATCGCTGAACCGCCGTGACGGCGATTTCAATGAAGCCGCTACCCGGCAGGATCGCCTTGCCGTCGACAACATGTTCAGCAAGATCAGCAAAAAGATGCGCGTCCAGATGGTTCTTCCAGGTGGAGCCGTTAGGGTCGGTGCGCCAGCCGAGCAGGGTGTAAGGGCTTTTGCCGTCCCGGCCGAATATATCGATCTCGTCTGATGTCGGCTGCGAACGCAATTCCACCGGCTCGAACGGCAACGGCGGCAGTTTGACGAAAGCATTGCGCGTGGCGCTGCCGCGTGAACGCAGCGCCGGCGCGCCATGAGCAACGGCGCGCGCAAAAGCCTGTGACACCGGATCGCGGCCGCGGAGTGGGGTCTCCCGCAGCAATGTCGGTATTGCAACCGCCTGCATGGACGCCTGCTTGGCGATATCTGTCACATAGTTCGACAGGATCGGACGCGGGGCAATTTCAATGAACAGATTGCATCCGCTCGCCATAGCCGCCTGGCAGGCGCTCTTGAAAAGCACCGGATCGCGGACGTTGCGCCACCAATATTGGGCATCCAACAGGCGACCATCGCAGGCAGCGCCGGTCACTGTCGAGATGAAGGTGCCGGTGCCAGCATCCGGCGCGACATCCGGCAAATCGGCGAGAAAAGCGTCCTTCGCCCTATCGATGATCGGATGATGGAAGGGATAGTTGATATCGAGGATATGCGCGACGATTTGCGACTTGCGGGCGGCATCCTTGAACGCCTCGATCTCGTGGACGGGGCCGGAAATCGTTATCGAATTCGGCGCGTTAATCGCAGCGACACAGATGTTATAAAGTCCATGAGATTTGGCGAATGCGAGTGCTGCGTCCTCGTTGAGGACGACCGCGGCCATCTTGCCTTCACCGGCGAGAAGATCCTGATGCAGCGAACGCTTGGCAACGATCGCGACTGCCTCTGCTGCCGTCAGCGCTTTGGCCGCATAGGCGGCGGCGATTTCGCCAACGGAGTGGCCGAGGACGGCGTCAGGCCTCACACCCAGCGCCGCCAGGCAATCCGAGAGGGAAGCTTGAATTGCAAAAAGCACAGGCTGCGCAATCTTGGTGTCGGCGAGGCGCAAAGACAGGTCGGAGGAAACCAGGATATCCGTCAGCTTCTCGCCGAGATAATATTCGAAGAGCGCGCTGAACGATTGGAAACACTGCCGGAAATGGCTGTTTTCCTGATAAGCCTCGACGCCCATGCCCGCCCATTGCGAGCCATTGCCGGAAAAGACGAAGGCAATCTTGACCGCCTGGCCCGGCACTTCACCGGTTTCCCCGATAGAATTTTCACCCGCAAGATGCGCATCGATCGCTGCAAACACTGCTGCGCTATCCTTGGCTTTAGCTGCGAAACGGTGGCGCATCGGTTCGCGATTGGCGGCAGCGGACGCGATGACCTGCCGGGCTTCCTTGGGCTGGGCGCGCTCGAGACGGGTCCTGTAGTCCTCGAGCAGCTTCGAAAGCGCCGAAGCAGTGTGGGCGCTGGCAACAAAAATCGTGCCGTCGCCTCGCATCTGTGGTTCAGGTGGGGCGACCGGATCGGGATCACTGATGACGACATGGGCATTCGTGCCACCGAAGCCGAAGGAATTGATGCCGGCAAAGCGCGGCCGTTTGGCCGGAAGGAGCTCGATGGCCGATGTGTTGACCCGAACGTTCAAGCCTTCGAAATCGATGGTTTCATTCGGCTGCTCGAAATGCAGCGATGCCGGCAGGAAATTGTTCTCCAGCGCAATCATCGCCTTCAGCAGGCCGAAAAGGCCCGAAGCAGGCTCGGTATGTCCGATATTGGACTTGATTGAACCGACCGGCACCGGCGCCCTGCGGTTCTGCCCAATCACATCGCCGATCGCCCAAATCTCGGCGGGATCACCGACCCTGGTTCCCGTGCCGTGACCTTCGACGAAGGCTATGCGATTGACGTCGATGTTCTGCCCTTCATAGATCGAACGCAGCAAAGCAGCTTGCGCGTCCCGCGACGGCAGCGAAATGCCGTTCGTGCGGCCGGAAGAATTCACCCCCACCGCATGGATCCGCGCGTAACTGCGATCTTTCTCGCGCAAAGCCCGATCCGTCCTGCGCAGGATAATGGCGGCACCGCCTTCTGCGCGGACGTAGCCGCGGCCATTGTCGTCATAGGCGCGGCAGAGCCCTTCCGGCGACAACATGCGTGCTTGGGAAAAGCCGACGAAGGATAGTGGGTGGACCAGAAGGTTGATGCCGCCGACGATTGCCGTGTCGATATCGCCGCATTCCAAGGCCCTCACCGCCTGATCGAGCGCCACAAGCGACGACGAACAGGCCGTGTCGATCGTCATGCTGGGCCCGCGCAGGCCGAAAATATGTGAAATGCGATTGGAGACGATCGAGAGTGTGTTGCCCGTCATGAAATATGGGCTGCCGGATGCCGGATCTTCGGCGGTGAGATTACCGTGGTCGAGTGACGAAGCTCCGACATAGACGCCGACCCTCTCGCCTTCGAAACTGTCGACAGGCAAGTTCGCATCTTCCAAAGCCCGCCAGACGAGGTTCAGAAGGATGCGCTGCTGCGGATCCATCTGCATTGCTTCTCGCTGTGAGAGGCCAAAGACTGCGGGGTCGAAAGAGTAGATGTCCGCCATGACGCCGGCGGCGTAACTGTAAGTTTTTCCTTGAGTGCCAACGACAGGATGCCAAAAACGCGCGAGATCCCAGCGTTCATCGGGGATATGGCCAACAGTGCAACGACCTTCCTTGAGGACGAGCTGCAGCTCTTCAATCGAACCCGCCCCTGGGGCGACACTCGCCCGCCCGATAATTTCAATCGTCATGATCTCTCGGCGTCATTTAAAAATTGCGTAGGATGAAAGTAGCCATATTTGCTTATCAACTGTTCACACCACAATTATCTGCGGTTGTCACCTGCAAAAAGCCGGGTGCAGAACACCATATTTAACAAAGAACGCCAATGTGACCCGAAGCGGATAGTCTCGATGGACTACAACCCTTTATAGAAAACCCGTTACAGGAATCTCAAAACCGCGACACAGCCCTGCCAGCTCTCGGCATTCTCAGTTGATCCGCAAAATTCCAGTCTTTCGACGATACGATTATGCTGACACCGGCATTGGAACTCCCAGCAAAGCGTACAATTCCGCGCGCCTCGCCAACATCATTGCCCCAGATTGACCGCCGTCGCAGCACCCTGAGAGGCTATATTGAGGGGCGTACCGACAAGCGTCAGGAATTTCCGAATGTCGACTGAGGGATGACGCGATACATAGATGACGTCGCGGCTCTTGACGGGGAACGTCTGGCCGACGATGAGACTGTCGGGATGCGACATGTCGAATTTATAGACGATCGGATAGCGTCCCTTGGAATCCGGCGACATTCCCTTGCGCACGAGCTCTTGAAAGCGAGCGGCGCCGAGCAGGCTCTGAACGATTTCCGGTTCTTCGTAACGGAACAGGAAAAATCCTTGTGCGTTGGCCGCTTCATCGATCGCGCCATGGCCCAAAGCGACGGCCTCCAACAGATTCAGATCATTGGCCCCGAACTCGAGACGGCCATCACCCTTGATGGCACCAAGCAGGCTAAAGGTCCTGGGATCACGTACGAGGAAGATCTGGTCGCCAGGCTGGACATAAATATCTTCGGTAGGATGCTCGATGATCGACTTTAGAAGAGCCGTTCCGGTCCTGTTGCCCCGAACCAACGTTACATATGTTTCATAAGGCTGGGTGACCGGTCCACCCGCCTTGGCGATTACCTGCGTGATCTTTTCGCCGGTCAAATCCAGAGGAACCAGCGAGGGACGGCCGACAGCGCCGGAAACGGTCACGGTGCGCGATGCCGTTCCGGTGCTCGTTACGATAACATCGGGCTCCACCGCCTTGGTGGCCAGCGCTGCCAAAATCGCTTGACGGGCCTGCTCCAGCGTCTTGCCCGCAAATTTGACTGTACCAGCATAGGGGATCGCCGCAGTCCCATCCGGCTGAACAACAATATCCAGCGACACCTGCTTCGACTGAGCCGTCGAGAACAAGCCGTCGGCGCCTGCCTCAAAGATGGTCACTTTCAACGAATCGCCGACACCGATAACAACCCGTCCGACAGAGCCGCCTATTCCGAACCGACGATTGAGTGCGCTGGAAACATAGTCGGAGACAAGACGCGCTGTACGACTGTCTATGTCGACAACATCGAAAACGGCTGCATTCTTGCGCCCAAGTTCGGCGCCCGATTGCCCAGCGTCATCATCTATCGCGCCGGCCAGAGGCCCTTCGCTCGAGACGGAATTACACCCCGCCAGAACTACGCAAACTAGTACCGCCGCTCCTACGCGAATCAATTGAATAACCTCAAAAATTAATATCGGCTGCCGTGATCGAGTCGGTCAGACCAGCGCATTATTCATAAAATCCGTCGGCGCCTTGAAAAGCATAATGGGAGCCCCTCAACAAGCCGATTCAGTACAAACGCCGTCAAAAAAATTCGTGTGCGATCTTATGACCATACTTCTCAACTTACGTAACGGCCGTTCGGCCACCTGTGATATAGGCCGGAAACGCAAATAACGCAATTTATGCCAGCGTTTTCTGAACAATTTAAATTAATATTCACTGAATGATAAAGGAATCCGTTAAGTAATGACTTTAAGCGAAATCTAAAATCTTCCATGTCGGAAACTCACGAAAAAACGGATCCGAGCGCCTCTTCCTTTTTATGAGGGCGCCCTTGCCTATCACAGCCTTGGGCTCTAAACCGTGACTAACGCATGGGCGGGCGTATAAAACAACCCAGGATTAGCACAGCGTCGGATTCATCCTTTGCGGGATTGCCATGAGAGCAAGGAAAATTGGAACAAGTCTTTGGGATGGCCGCAAGGCCCCGAAAAAGATTGTGACGCGGATTGTGCCGACCAAGGAAGATGCTGCGATAGTTTGGAAAACGGCGACCGAAGTTCGGCCTGTTATACCGGCTTAGAGGCGCCTCGAAACTGGACAAAATACCGATGGAAATGAAGGTGCTGTCAATGCTCGGTTTTGCGAAGCGATCCAAGAAAAGGACGCCAGGGAATTCTCTGGAGGCGATATTTGACCAATACGAGCAAGGCAAGCCTGATCATCAGAATGCGATTGACGCCCTTCCCGGCTGGAATAGCGCCTTTCCCGCCGCCCTTAATTTGAATGCCGGAAAACATCATCTTTATGCGGATGACCGAATAGATTGGGCCCTGCGATCGTTTGGCTCGATTGAGGGGAAGAAGATCCTGGAAGTCGGACCGCTGGAAGGGATGCATACCTATATGCTGCACCGCGAGCGTCCGGCGCGAATCGACGCTATCGAGGCAAATCGGCTTTGTTTCCTGCGATGTCTGGTGACAAGGCAGATTCTCGATATCAGCACCGCTTCGTTTCTGTTGGGCGATATTCAGGCGTGGCTCACCGGGCACGACGAAGTTTATGATTTTGCTGTCGCTTCGGGCGTCCTCTATCATATGGCCGATCCCGGAGAATTTTTGAGACTGTTGGCCAGCCGCGCAAATGCCGTCTTTATCTGGACGCATTTTTTTCTCGAAGAGGCGATGCCAGCGGGTGACGTGCGCCGCAATCCTTTCAGCGGAAAGGTCGAAACGAAGATTATCGAGGGCATTCCGGTACGCTATTACGAACGCAGCTACCAGCACGCCAACTCGAACGCGTCCTTCTGTGGTGGTATGAAGGATCGGCATTTCTGGATGCATAGAGACGACATATTGACGCTATTGGAGAAGCTTGGATACGGCGACATCGTAGTCAAGGATCAGAACTTCGGCCATCCCGGCGGACCGTGCTTTTCTCTCTTGGCGCGCAAAACGCATGCGGCTCCGTAACAGAGACATGCATGCCCAAGCTCAACACCGAGAGTATTTTGGATAATCTTGACGTGTTTGAAGGCACATATAGCAATTTGACGGTTTTTGAAGGCCGGTGCTCCTTCCGTGCCGATAGGGTTGAGACGCCGGAGGGCATCCGTGCTGTTTAATCTCGAATATGATCGGGGTACGGTTCTGGAAGGCTATCTCATTCCGGACGGCTTTTCCGATTTGCCGCATATCAGGATATCCGATGCGGACGGCGAGCTGATGGTCTTGCCCTGCGATCAAATCAAGCAGGCGGTTGTCGACTCGGGTCGACACGAGAACGGGCGGGTCGGTTTCAAATTGGACACGACGATCATTCCGGGTATTGCCGAGCGAAGCACGCTGATGATCCACGACGCCAAGTCGGGATTGTTGATCTATCGGCGACCACAGGTGTCGCAACCGGTTCCGCTGAAGATCTTGCGGCTGGAAACACAGCTCCTGCCCATGGCCAAATTCGACCACCACTGCGGCCGCCATTTCCAATATGAGCTGTCGTCCGTAGAGCGCTTCGGCCACGAAACCGCTCTCCAGGCCTTTCATCTCAACGCCATCCAATCGATCTATATCAGTGGGCGGCTGCTGCTGCGGAATTATGAGGAGTTTCTCGACAAGGGATTCAAGGCCATCGTTCTGCTCGCGGATCCTTATTACGAATTGGCCCTGCGCATATTTCTTTTGAAACGAATGGCAAAAACCCAGATCTCCTTCTTTGGCGACCGAGATAAGATCATCCTGGCGCCAGCGGCCGAACACTTCGCTGAAGTCAACCTCGAAAGTGAGGCATCCCTCAAATCGGCGCTCAAGAAAGCACCACAGAATGTCAGAAACGTTCTGGTGTCCCCCGTTACCCGCCAGCTGGTCGCGACCACCCCGGAACAACTCGTCGCGCGCAGCGACGTCGCTGCGGCGATCGACCTACTCTCACGTTTCACCATCGTCGGGCATGATGCCGACAGCCTTCATTTTCAGGACGCGATTGGTGAGCTATTCGGCATTTCCATAAACGATCTTCCGCTGCTCTCCCGACACACCGCTCTGGAGGACGTTGCGACAAGATTGCGCTCGTTGCATATTGCCGAACTGATGCTCGAGGAAGACCTTATTTTTGATCATTATGTGCGTGAGGCGATGAAACCAACCGCGCCGGAATTGCGGAAAACGAGTGCAAGCCGACATGCCCAAAATAGCCATTGAAGAGACGATCGATCACCAATATTCGCCGGTGAAACCGGCGCGGCACATCCTGCCGTCGTTGTTTCGGCGAAGGGTACCCGAGCGGCGCCAGCAGAATGATCTCGAAGACATCGAGTATATACCGGCGCCTGGTATCCAGGATCCCATACCACAATCCGGCGGCAAGCCGCCGCTTCGGCTCCTCAGTTTTTTATTCATCGTTATCCTGCCGTTTCTGGCGAGTTTGATCTATTTCGTCTTCATTGCTTCGGATCAGTACGTTGCCGAATCCCGCTTCGCCGTCCGTGCTCTCACCAGCTCAGACGACAAGGGCGACGGTAGCGGCGGATCCGACAATAGCGGCGGCGGGGCGGCAGGCCTCCTCAGCATGCGTTCTGCATCGCAGGATGCTTACGTCGTCACGAGCTTCATTCACTCCACAGAGATCCTCAAACGGATCGGCGAGAAAATCGACTATCGATCCATGTTCGCGCGGCAGGATGCGGATTTTCTATCTCGCTTCCGCTCCTCGGATTCCGATGAGGACTTTCTGGACTATTGGGAAAACCACGTCACTGCCTACATCGATGTGTCTTCCGGCATCATCACCTTGAAGGTGCGCGCATTCGCGCCCGACGATTCCGTAAAGCTCTCCAACGCCATCATCCAAGAGAGCGAATCGCTGATCAACGAGCTCTCGCAACGCGCACGCAACGACATCGTGCAGAGCATGCAGGCGGATCTTGAGAAAAGCGGGAAAGCCTATAACGACACCTTGATCGCGCTCAATCAATTTCAGCATCAATCCGGGCTTCTTAGTCCGGAGACTCAAGCCAAGGACAGCAGCACACTGCTGACGGGACTCCTTGCGCAGAAGCTCGAATTTGAAACGCGCCTTTTTGTGATGAAGCAGTCACATGCCGAGGGCTCTCCGACCTATCAGCAACTGACCCTTGCCCTGCAAAGCCTTGACGCTCAGATCGACAAGAAGAAAGCGGAGCTGACCGGACCGGAAAATGCAAGTCTTGCCAAGGCGCTGCTGGAATACTCCAAGCTCGACACAAATCGGATGATTGCGGAGAAGCTCTATGAGGCCTCCCAGAGGAACTACGACACTGTGCTTGCCGAAGCGCTTCGCAAGTCGCTTTACCTGGCCGTTTTCGTAAATCCGGCGCTTCCGGACGAAGCCGTCTTTCCTCACCGGATCACCACACCACTGATCATTTTGCTTGGCTTGGCCGTTCTCTGGACAACCCTTTCGTTGATCTGGGCGTCCGTGCAGGATCATCAGATATAAGTGGGTAATGCGCGATGATCCGCTTCAAAAACGTATCGAAACACTTCAAGACCCAAAATAGCAAAAAGGTGATCTTGGATCGCGTGAGCTGCGAATTCATGTCTGGCTATTCCTATGGCCTACTCGGCGTGAACGGCGCTGGAAAGTCCACGACGATGCGGATGATTGCTGGCACGATGCTGGCAAATTCAGGCAGGATCACCAAAGACGTTCGCGTGTCCTGGCCGTTGGGCCTCGCCAGCGGCTTCAATCCCTATATGACTGGCCGCGCGAATCTTCATTTTGTCGCCCGCGCCTATGGCGAAGATGTCAGGCGAGTCTCCCGTTTTGTCGAAGAGTTCGCGGAACTTGGCGACTATATCAATGCACCGGTGCGCACCTATTCTTCCGGCATGGGGGCACGATTGGCCTTCGGGCTTTCCATGGCGATCGAATTCGACTGCTATCTGGTCGATGAAGTTTTGGCCGTGGGCGACGCTCGGTTCCAGGAACGCTGTCGCGTTGCATTTGAGAGCCGGCGGAAATATTCCGACATCATTATGATCTCGCACAGTATGAGCATGATCAAAAAGCATTGCGATAAGGGAATGGTGCTCGTCGACGGCAGACTTATGATTTTCGACAAGGTCGAACAGGCTATCGAAGCGTACTACAGATTGAACAGATAAGATGCGACGGATTGTCAACAAGGTCCAATATGGCTCACGATACCGGAAAGACGTCTGAAACTGTTCAGCTCAGTGCGATCCAGCACAGCCGCGATGTCGCCGCAAAACTGTCGGTGACTGCGCGCAAATTGCGCTTTTCGACATCGAAGCGAAGTCAGATCTTCAAGGTAGTCGGATTACGTCCGCGCCCGCTGGAACAAATTCTCGGCAGGATGATATTGGCTTGTACGGTATTGCTTCTTGTTATTCCGAACGCCGCTTCGATCTATTACTTTACACGCGTTGCTTCGAATCAATACCAGTCGGAAACGCGCTTTACCGTCCGGTCATCGACCCCGGCACTGGGGAAGGACCAATTGGCCAAGGTAACCGGCCTGCCTTCAGCGCAAATTGTTCAAAATACGCAGATCGTTACCAATTTCATCACCAGCAAGGACATGGTGGCTGCTCTTCAGGCCAAGGTCGATTTCCAAAAGCTTTACGGAAACCCGGCGATCGACCCGCTGGCGAGGCTAAAACAGGATGCGACGTCGGAAAAGATGCTCGACTATTGGGAAGATATGGTCTCCGTCAAAACCGACGCGAACAGCGGTATCGTGACGGTCAAGGCCCGTGCCTTTTCGGCCGGCGATGCACAGAAGGTATTGCAAGAGGTTGTTGCTGCTGCCGAAGCCGTGGTCAACGACGTCAATAACCGCATCTGGCGCGATGTCATCGCCACCGCTCAAACCAATTTGGAGAATGCAAAGAATCAACTGCAGAAAACACGGGAGCAGCTTCAGCTTGCCCGCAATCAAACCGGCGTCCTCAGCGTCGAGGGATCATCGGCAATCCTCACGGGTTTGATCACGAACGTTCAGACGGACAGAGTCAACCTTCAGCAGAAATACGATGCGCAGCTTGGAACAGTATCGCCCAATGCGCCACAGATGAAGGTTCTGAAGCGCGAAATCGACAGCAAGCAAAAGCAACTGGACGATCTGAACAGCCAGGTGGCAGGGCAGAATAAATCCGAGCAGAACCTTGCCGACGTATCGGTCGATATGTCTCAGCGAGAGTTGGAGCAAAGCCTGGCCGAACAGCAATTCGCTGCGAGCATGAGGACGCTGGAGCAAGTGCAGTTTGTCAGCAAACAACAGCTCCTTTATCTCGACACGTTTCTTGCGCCGGACCTGCCGGATGAAGCTCAATATCCTAAACGCGCGCTCTGGATCGGTGGCGTTTTGGGGGCGACCTTAGTGATTTGGGGCATCGTTGTCGGGCTGCTGACAACGGTGCGAAATCGTCTAGGGTGATCACGCTCGGTCGATCATCCATGCAAAGTCTGCGCGACATCGTCTACGGATTGATACCCAGGCCGCAGCCTTCAGCGACATCTCTTGACAGTATGGGGGGCACTGCAAAACGACTTCTCATCCTATCGCGATACCCTAATCCCAGTGCCAGCTATTATCTGGATGAGCGAACCAAAGCCCTTGCCAATATTCCGATCGTCGTGAAGGGGCTCGACGACAGATTGGATGACGTCGATGCTGAAGGGCTTTTTGTCATCATCTGCCGCTATATCAAGGAGCCACAATTGCGCTGGCTGGAGGACAGGCGTGACCGCCTGGCGGGGGTAGCGTATTTCGTTGACGACGATATCCCCGCCGTCGTCACAGGCGACGAAGCGAGTTGGCCTTATAAATTCAGGCTGCTCAATTTTGCAGTCCGGCCGCTCCCGCGCCTCAACCGATTACTGACTCACCTATGGGCATCGACGGAGGCCCTCGCGGGCACACTCGCGAATGCGGGCCACACGGTGGAGATCCTTGCGCCGATGCCTGCGTGGCCGGCACGGAAATCAGCTGAGATCACCGGGCGAACGGCTGCGTCACTGAAGATGGTCTATCATGCGACCGGTATTCACCGCCATGAGCATGAGTTCCTGATGCCGATCGTCAGCTCGGCAATGCGCAAGCACGGGAATTTGCATTTCGAGGTTTTTGCCGATGGCAATCTTGCGCGCCGATGGAAGCGCCAGGACATTGAGCCAGGCAGAATGACGATAACCCCGCAGTTGCCGTGGTCGTCCTACCTCGCGAGGACCACAGATCATGGCGCCGACATTGCCTTGGCGCCGCTCTTGGCGGGAAGGACCAATGATAGCCGGGCGGACACCAAGCGGATCGATATAAGCCGCATGGGGGCCGCAGCCATATTTTCCCGCTGCACGACTTTTGCACGTTGTGCCGTCGCCGGAGAGTTTCACATTGCAAACACAATGGAGGAATGGCTGATGGCAATCGATCAGCTTGTGGAGGATGGAGACCGGCGAATTATCGCGCGCAATGCCACATTACAGTCCATAGAAAAAATGCGCCAAAGCGCGACGCTGGCATTTCCAGGCATACGTTTCGATGAACTTGGTGATATGGCTTGATGGCCAGCCATGGAGGCGCTATCCGCTGCTGGGATTTGGATATTAAGAAATCAATGACACTTAAGATTTTACCAAACGACGATCTTGAACAAGAGATTTCTCCCAATACGAATTCCAATCTTTGGAAATCCCTTGGCGACGATCCTGCCTTCGAAATTCGATTCGCACCCGTCAGAAAAAAGCTAGTCGTCATTCATATAGCCGGCACCGATGAAGCCATCGACCCGAAGTTCTACGTCAATCGCGGTCGCGGCTTCCGGGAAAAGGATGCGGTCGCGTTGCCGGCAGGGCGTCGCTTCATAGTCACAGCCGACGTGGGTGCCGTCGGCACCATCTGCTCGCTGCGCGCCGACCCGGCAAGTTTCCCAACCACGTTCAGCTTCGATGTTGCGGCATTTTCGTCGGCCAAATCAGCCGAGAAGCATATTTCAGCTCTACTCAGTGCGCATGGGCAAGCCGAACGGATCGATCTCGGCAAACTGGCGCAATACTGGACGAAGATACCGAAGCTGCCCTTCGGAAAGCGTTCGCCGGGCACGGCGATTCAATATGCGGAGGCGAGCTATCGGCTTGCCTCCGATCTCATTGCACTACCTGTTTCCTCGACGCAGGGACTGTGGCTGAGCGTTGTCGTTCCGGTCTACAACGCGCCGTCTCGGTATCTCGACGATCTCGTAAGATCCTTCGAAGCACAAAACGAAGAGGGTACGGAGCTCATTCTGAGCGATGACGGATCGACCTCGCCGGAAACACGGCGATGGTATGAGACGCAAAGATCGAAAGACAATGTCCGTTTCGTTCTGAACGAGAAGAACGGCGGCATAGCGGCCGCCACCAATGCCGGACTTTTGCACGCGCGCGGTCTCTGGGTCGCTTTCCTGGACCATGACGACGTGATCGCCCCTCATGCCTTCAAAGTCGTGCGACACACGTTCGAGCAGAATCCGAATGCGAACTTCCTATACACGGACGAACTGGTTGTCGACGATACGCTGAAGCCCACGGGTCTGATGTTGAAACCTGCCTATGACACCGTTCTTCTGACAGGCGTCAACTACATCAACCATTTCTCCATCTATCGCCGCAGCCGGCTTCAGGAGATCGGCCATCTCCGCACCGGATTTGACGGCTCTCAGGACTACGACCTCCTGCTGCGCTATCTGGAAGGATTGCCCGACAATACCATCCTTCACCTGCCCTACCCTGCCTATTGGTGGCGGCGCAATGGCCGCACCTATTCGCGAAAATTCATGGATGCTGCGACCACCAACGCCAGAAAAGCGCTTGTCGAACGATTTGAGCGCCAACAGCAGTCCATTCGCGTCGAGGGGGCATTGACGAATACTTTGCATCGCGTGGTGTTCGAGCGTCCGGAGAATTCATGGCCGAAGATCTCCATCATTATTCCCAGCAAGGATAGTCTCGACCTGATTTCCAGGGTGCTGAAGGATATCTTCGAGCGAACGGACTATGCCAATTTCGAGGTGCTTGTCATCGACAACGGTTCTTCGGACAAAACCGTTCTGGATCTCTACGAGCACTACCGCAAAAAGCATCCGCAGTTTTCAGCCTCGATCACGCCGGAGCCCTTCAATTTCTCCCGGTCGATCAATCGCGGTCTGCGCGCCGCCAAGGGCGAGCATTATCTGATCCTCAACAACGACGTCGAAATTGTCGATCCAGGCTGGCTGAAGGAGATGGTGGCCTGTCTCGCCTACGAGGGGACTGGCATCGTCGGCGCCAAGCTCCTCTATCCGAACGACAAGATCCAGCATGCCGGCGTCATCGTCGGCTTCGGTGGGCTGGCGGGTCATTGGTACATGAACAAGCCCAAGGAATTCGGCGGTCCGATGAACAGGCTACATGTCCGCAACTCGATGACCTGCGTGACAGGTGCGGTGATGCTGATTTCCGGCGACTGCGCCGAAGCAATCGGGACGTTCGATGAAGAGAATTTCGCCGTCGCCTATAATGACGTCGACTATTGCCTGCGCGCCCACAAGGCCGGTTTTCGCATCATATGGACGCCGTTTGCCTGCCTCTACCACCATGAATCGGTTTCAAGGGGATCGGACAAATCGGGGGAGCGGAAAAAGCGATTCGAACGAGAGAAAGACAATTTGCGCCGGCTGCACGGCACCCAGACCTTTGCGGACCGGGCGATCAATCCAGCGTACAGCCGGGACAAATCTGACCCGAAGATTTTGCCAGGGACGAAGCTGCATATCCCGTCGATGTAAGGTCTCAGCGCCCGTCACGGGCTGAAGGAACCGCCGTGTTTGCAAACCGATCGAGCCGCCTTTATCCGCGATACTGCTCCTCGGTTACATATTCCATCCAGTCGGCGGCCTTGCCGTCCTGCATTTCCTGAATGGCGATGTGCGTCAATGCGCTATCCGGCCCCGCGCCGTGCCAGTGTTTTTCGCCCGGCGCAAACCAGAGGACGTCGCCGGCGTTGATTTCCCGGATTTCACCGCCCCAACTCTGCGCAAGGCCTTTGCCGGATGTCACCACCAGCGTTTGGCCAAAGGGATGCGTATGCCAGGCCGTGCGGGCGGCTGGGTCGAAGCTGACATTGACGACCTGGACGCGAGCCGGTGCCGGCGCCTGCATCAATGGTTCCTGGTGTACGATGCCGGTGAAATATTCGGCCGGCGCCTTGAGCGAAGGGCGCGATCCATTAGGCTTGATCTCCACGGCGTTTCTCCTGATTTTGCCGATATGGCGGCGTCTTGCCGCACCTCGTTCTCTGCCGCCAGCCTATGTCATTCAATGACGTCATCCAAGCGACAACGCCGATGATTTGCCTGACGCTTTACAGTTGGATCAGATCCAGATCCTTGCCGATCTCCCGTTTGGCAATCTCTACCAGGCTCATTTCATGGGTGAAGAGAATGGTCTGGAAACGCTCCGCCGTGCCGGCGAGCGCCTTGAGGCCAGCGCTGACACGATCATCGTCGAAAGTCTGGAAGATATCGTCGACGATCAACGGCGCGGGCTCGTTGCGGGACGAATAATCTTCGAGGAAAGCGAGCCGCAAGGCGAGATAAAGCTGATCGCCAGTGCCCTCGCTCAAGCCCTCCAGTGGCACACGCTCGCCGCCCGAACGCTCCGCCAGCAATTGCAAAATGTCCTTTTCGTCGTGCTCCTCGACCAGTCGCGTGAAGCGGTGGCCGGTCAGCAGCGAGAACAAATCCCCTGCCCGCGTGATGACCGGATCGGCCTGCTGCGCGCGATAGGCGTCCATCGAGCTTGCCAACATCCGTGCCGCGAGTTTCAGCACCACCCATTGCCGCGCCAGATCCTTGGCCTCCTGCTCGGCGGAGAGTTTTTCGAAGACGGCATGTTCGGCGCTGACCCCGGTCTCCAGCGCACGCCGCTGGCGCTGGTTTTCCGCAAGGCGCGCCATGAGTTCACCATGCGCAGTGAATTGCCGGAGATCTTCGGCGGTCAACCGTTCGATCTCCAGTTCCGCGGCGACGCGCTCGAAGCCGGCGAGCTGGGCGCGAGTTTCGTCCTCGTTGTCGCCGTCGGCCTGTTGGCGGAAACGGTTTCGACTTTCCATCAACCGCGTATTCAGCCGGGCACGCTCGCGCAGGCGCGACAGCAATGCCAGCAGATCGACATTCTCGGGCAGATCGGCCGTTAGACGGGCAAGATCGGCCATCACCATCGCAAACGCCTCGCCACAGCGGATAGCCTGCGCCTCCCCTTGCTGACGCTCCTCGTCGAGCCGGTCGCGCTTCTTCTGTTCAGCGCGCATCGCATTGACGCGGGCGTGCAGCGCCTCGGCCGCGGCGTCCGGCGGCAGGTGGTCGAGTTCATAGCCGGCGCTTGCGGCAAGCGTTGCGAGACGCCGCTCGAAATCGGCCATGTCGCGGCGCATGCCGCTGACGCGGCGCTGGCGGTTGTCGTGCTCCGCCAGAACATCCGGCAGCTCGGTCCATGCCTTCAAAGCGGCGGCCGCCATCTCCAGTGTCGCATCTGCGGGAAGACCGAACGGCAGGATTGCCTTGCCGAAGGTATCGCGCCAAGCGGCCTGCCGACGCTCGATATCCTGCTGCTGCTCGCCAAGACGTGTCAGCCGGTCGCGTGCCGAGACGATCTCGCCCTCGCGTGTGCGACTCTCACTCCAATACCCCGAAAGCAGACGGAGATGTTTTCGTAGCCCCTCCGCTATCGCACTCGGTGGCAGCCGGCCGCTTCTGTAGCCGGTGGCGTCGGCGATATCCTTCAGGGCCGGTGAGACACGCGCTTCAGCAAGGGCAGCTTCATCCCGCTCGTCCAGCAGATCGCGCAGAGCGCGGCGCTCCCGGAACAGTGCTTCGACCGCGCGTCGCCACTCCAGCATGGCCGCAGGATCGAGGGCGGTGACACCGCAGGGCTCGAATAGAGCCGCAAAGATCGCAAGTGCCTTTGCCAATGTTTCTTCGCACTGTCGCAGTCGCTTTGCCGCAGCCTCGCGCTCCCTTTGCAGCCGCGCCTGACGCAACCGATTGTCCGCGTGGCGCGAAACACGGTCCGCGTCACTCAATGCCGCATCGGCCAAGCGATCCGCTTCGACAAGGCTTGTCGTGAAGGTGGCAATTGTTTTGCCATCTGGGGCTGGGCCACCATCCGCAAACCCATCGCGGATCGATTGCCATAGGACATCACGAGCGTCGCGCACGTCGGCGATCTGTTCACGCGTGACGATCGGGCCGGTGCGCTCGGCATCCTCCAGCGCCTGCTCGATCTCGGCCAACTGCTCATCATGGACGCGCGCCTTGTCGGACGCCTCGCGCAGACTGCCACGGATGGCGTCGATCGTTTCGCGATGCGCGGCGATCTCGGCGCCATCCGGCAGCGGCGCGGCAAAGAGCCCTTCGATATCGGCAACCGGTGGGCGCAAGCGACCGGCGGCCTCCTGAAGGTCCGTTTTGATGCGGCGAATATGTGTCTCCAGCGCATCGAGACGGGCAAGAGTGGAGAGATCGCCGGACAATGCCTCCAATTGGTCGATATAGGACCGGGGATCGATCAGGCGGCCCGCGAGACTGTCTTTCTCCAGCGCCGCCAGTTGTCTGCGCTCGCTGTCCACTTGCTCTGCGATCCCCTGGCCCTGGAGGAGCAAACGCCTGCCTCCTTCGACCAGTTCGGAGAGGCGGGCGCGGTCGGCATCGCTCGGCTGCCGCTTGTCCACCTGCGCGACGTCGGCAAAGCCAAGCCGGCGGGCGAGTTGGGCAAGCACCGTGTCGTAACCTGCCAACTCCTGATCGACGCGCGGCAGATCATGTCGCTGGCTGCGGTAGTTGCCGGTATCGGCAAAGAGCTGCGTGATATCGTCCGATATCTGCAGCAGATTTTCGTCTATCTCAATCGACGACAGCTCTTCGCCGGTACGCTTGGCCAGCTGCTGGGCACGGCGCAGCTCGTCCTCGGCAGAGCGCTTGTCGTTGAGACTCTGCTCCAGCCGATCCGCAAAACCATCCGGTATCACGGCAAGATCGGCGAGGCGATCAAGTGCCGCCATCTCGCCATCGATTTCGGTTAACAGCGGCTGCAGCGTCTTTAACCTCTGCGATCGGTCGAGCGCCTGTCGCGTCTGATGGCGCTGGTCCTGCAGGCGCTCAAGCTCGGCTTCGAGCTCCGCGGATTCCGCCAGCAGCTTTTTCCAGTCGCCGGATTTGAGCTCATTGTCGCGTTCGGTCTTGCGAGCCTCGTCGTGGCGGTCCAGCGCCCGGTAAAAACCGCGATCCTTCGACCGCCGCTGGGCGAAGATGCCGTCCGCTTCACCCTCAAGAGACTGCCGCAGACGTGAGAGGCCCGTGAGGCCGGAGGCGGCGGAAAACAACAGGCTGCCGATCTCTCCGCCGCTGTGCAGCATGGCCGTCGCCCCTTGCCGCAATCGGAGAGAATCGAGACCGAAAGCGCGCTCGAAAACGTCGCGGCTCAAATTGCCAAGGAACGGCGCCAAGGCATCTTCGGCAAGCGGCGTCTCCTTATCGTCAGGAGCTAGCAAAGTGTTCTTGCGCCCGCGACGACGGCGAAAAGCGAGTGTCGCACCATCACAAGTGCTGATCGCCGCGCCGACACGCAAGCTTGTCGGCTCATGCAGAAAGCTTTGTTCGGCCGCAACGGGAAAGCCGAAAAGGAGATCGGAAATGGCGCTGAGCGCCGAGGACTTGCCGGCCTCGTTCGGCCCGTAGATGACATGCAGCTTCGCGCCGGCGCGAAAATCGAGCGTGCGGTCGGTCAGCGCCCCGTAGCGGAGAATGTCGAGCCGATTGAAGCGCATCGGTCAGCCTGCCCCCTGCCCGCGCGCCAGCAGCAATTGCCGCGCCTCCTCGATCAACATCTCGACGCTGTCATCCAGCGGCAGGGCCGCCGCACCCAGGCCGGACGGTAAGCGTATCGCGATCTCACCGACAAGCCTGTTCGCTTCCGCCACAATATCCGCATCGCCGACATGTTCGGCCAGCAATTGCCCGAGATCGAGTGTGCCGTTGGCCTCCACCGCACGCGCGACAGGTGGATCCAGCCGCAGCTCCAGCTTCTCCAGCCAGATATCCTCGTGCACGCGATGGCAGGCGGCCTCGACTTCGTCGCGCCATTGCTGGCGGTTGGCCGCAATGGCGCCCTGCAGCGGCGTGATACCCGACAGCCGGACGCGTAGCGCCATCATGCGCCCCGCCATATCATCGGCAAGCGGCTGCACTGCCAGCTCGACGCGGCGTAGGATCGCTGCCTGATCATCCTCGGGGTCGACGGATATATCGACCTGCCCAAACCGCGCCTCGTCGACGATCAGGCGTTCATGGCTGATACGACCCTCCTCAACGGTGACCAGAACAGCGCCCTTGGCCCCGCGCTCGCGGATGCTGCGGCCCTGCAGATTGCCCGGAAAGATCACCAGCGGGTCGCTCGCCACCACCTCATAGTCGTGCACATGGCCGAGCGCCCAATAGTCGTAGCCGCGCGACCGCAAGTCATCGACCGAGCACGGCGCATAGGGCGCGTGCGGCTCGCGGCCGGTGAGCGATGTGTGGAGGATGCCGATGTTGAACCAGCCGGACACTGGGGCGGGATAAGCCAGCGCCAGATTGTCATTGGCCGAGCGCTCGGCAAAGCCTTGCCCGTGCAGCGCTACTTGCAGTGCCTCCAGCTTCACCGAGCCGGGCTTATTCGTTGGGAATTCGTGGACATTGGAAGGCAGCGTGATGGTCTTGGTGATGACGCTGGCGGCGTCGTGATTACCGCGCAGCAGATAGACCGGAATGCCTGCCCGCTCCAACCGTGCCATTTCCCGATTGAAGAA
The DNA here is from genome assembly GCF_014193655.1 of Rhizobium sp. BK313. Taxonomy (GTDB): domain Bacteria; phylum Pseudomonadota; class Alphaproteobacteria; order Rhizobiales; family Rhizobiaceae; genus Rhizobium. Next base: position 1,960,458 of record NZ_JACHZQ010000001.1, read on the forward strand.
CAGGCCGATTTTGTTGTCCTTCCAATCACCGTCATAGACATCGCCGGCGATCAGGAAGAAATCGACCTGTTTCTCGATCGCCAGCCCGACCAGTGTCGAAAAAGCCTTGCGGCTGGCCTCCACGAAAACGGAGGCGACGGCAGCATCCTTCAACGCCAGCCCCTGGAAGGGACTGCCGAGATGCAGGTCGGCGGCATGGATGAAGCTGAAAGAGGGCATAAGCTCCGGTCATCGTCAGATATCTGGCACCCTCTTTTAGGGAAATACGAGTTCAATGAATACCTTGTGGCATCGGTCATCCAACGCTTTCGTCTATTGCCGGCTGCTGTCATACTCCTATGTCACGCAATTGCGATCTTGGAGCTTCGCCATAGGCTTGTCCGCGCTGTGGGCGGCTGGTAGTGCCTTGGCGATTTCATCACGAACGGAGACATTTTCATGAGACACCATGCTTTCGGCCGCACGCCCTTTATCGTTACGGATGTCGGCTTCGGAGCCTGGCAGATCGGCGGCGCCTGGGGCGATGTTAGCGAGGCAGACGGCCGCGCTGCATTGAATGCCGCTCTTGACGCCGGCATGACCTTCATCGACACGGCTGACGTCTATGGCGACGGCCGCTCGGAAAAAATCATCGCCGATGTGCTGAAGGCGCGCGGCGGCACGCGTCCCATGGTCGCGACCAAGGCCGGCCGCCGACTGAACCCGCATGTCGCCGACGGCTACAACAAGGCCAATCTCGAAGGTTTTATCGACCGCAGCCTGAAAAACCTCGGAGTCGACAGCCTGGATCTGGTGCAACTGCATTGCCCGCCGACGGAGGTGCTCTACCGCCCGGAAGTCTTTGCTGGCCTCGACGAATTGCAGAAGGCCGGAAAGATCAAGGGATACGGTGTCAGTGTCTCGAATGTCGAGGAGGCATTGAAGGCGATTGAATATCCCGGCGTGCTCAGCATCCAGATCATCTACAACATCTTCCGCCAGCGTCCTGACCATCTGTTCTTCAAGGAGGCCAAGCGCAGACAAGTTGCGGTCATCGCGCGCGTGCCGCTCGCTTCCGGCCTGCTTTCCGGCAAGATCACCCGCGACACTCAGTTCGCCAGCGACGATCATCGCAACTTCAACCGCCACGGCGAAGCCTTCGATGTCGGCGAGACCTTTGCCGGCGTGCCCTTCGACGTCGGCCTGCAGGCGGTCGAAGAAGTCCGCAAGCTGGTCCCCGCAGGCGCCAGCATGGCGGCCTTCGCGCTGCGCTGGATCCTGATGAATGAAGCGGTCACGGTCGTCATCCCCGGCGCCCGCAATGCCGAGCAGGCCAAGGCCAATGCCGCCGCCGCCGACCTCGCGCCACTTTCGGTCGATGTCATGTCGGCAACGCGCGAGATCTACGAGCGCCTGATCGCCCCGCACGTTCATCATCGCTGGTAACGGCACGAGTTTCTCGGAAAACAGGTGGCCGGGCACGGACCCGGCCATGATTTGTCAGGCCTCGGCCGGCACTCGAAAACTACGCGCGGCAGCTGTCTGTCTCGAACGCAGAATCCAGGGAGGAAAATTCAATGAAAGTGGCTCTCGTAACCGGCGCATCGCGCGGACTTGGAGCAGTTATCGCGCGGGAACTCGCGGAGGCGGGTTGGGCGGTGGCTGTCAACTATGCGAACGATACCCGCGGAGCGGATGCGGTGGTCGACGCGATCCGGCAGCGGGGCGGCCAAGCCTATGCGGCAAAATTCAGCGTCATTGACAAACCTCAGCTTACCGACGGCCTTAATGCAATCCGGGAGGCACTAGGGCCCGTAGACCTGATCGTAAACAATGCGACAGGGCCGCAGCCGGAAATGCCGCTGATGGAGCAATCCTGGCAGACCCATCTCGACCAGCTTCAGTTCTTCGTCAAAGCGCCGCTTGAGCTGCTTCAAGCCGTGCTGCCGGACTGGCGCGCGCGCAAGTCAGGGCGCGTCATCAACATCGGCTCGGAAGTCGCAGAACTCGGCAATCCCTATTTCGGAAACTATGCGTCGGCAAAAGGCGCCATGCTTTCCATGACTCGTTCCTGGGCCCGAGAACTTGCGCCGGAGGGAATCACGGTCAATCTCATAGCTCCCGGCTGGATTCCCGTCGAACGTCACGCAGGGGCGTCACAGCAGTCGATCGATGGCTATCTCGCTCAAACGCCGCTTAGACATTTCGGAACACCGGAGGATGTCGCCCACATGGTGGCATTCCTCGCCTCGAGCAAAGCAGACTTCCTCACAGGTCAGAAATTTGCGGTCAACGGAGGGCGGACGCTTCTTTGATCGCCATATGAATTCGATACGGAACTGAACTTCAGGGCTGCGTGGCGATACCACCGCCTGCCAACAAAAAGGGGGTTCGAAATGCTTCGAACCCCCTATATCCTCCACCATGGAGCAAAAGCCCCGATAGGCGGGTGAAAACGGATCAGCCGTTGACAGCGTCCTTCAGGCCCTTGCCGGGCGTGAACTTCGGCACGTTGCGAGCCGCGATATCAACCTCAGCGCCGGTGGACGGGTTACGACCCTTCGTGGCTGCACGGTGAGAAACGGTGAAGCTGCCGAAACCTGCGAGACGAATGTCGCCGCCCTTCTTCAGTTCAGCCTGGACAGTATCGAAAACAGCATCAACAGCGGAAGCAGCGTCAGCCTTCGTAATACCGGCTTTCTCGGCCACTGCGGACACGAGCTCATTCTTATTCATGTTTCCACCCCTTTCTACTGGTATGAAACGACTCATCTTGTAAGCGGGGCGCAGAATACGAATGCTCCAGCCCGCCGCAATCCCCAAAAGCCCTGCAAATCAAGGAAAAGCAAGCGCTGTCAAAAGCTTTTCACAAAAAAAGACCGGCAAAAATGCCGGTCTTTTCTGGTTTTATGTCAATTCGGCGTAAATGAGGCGAAGGCACGCTTAGTGTGCGATGGTTGCTCCGACATCGTCGACACCTTCAACCGTTGCGATCACGGGTGTTTCGACGGTGCCGTCCCACTCGATCGGCTCAGGCCTGCGGACCAGCGCATGCTTGATCACCTCGCCCATGCGGGATACCGGGATGATCTCCATGTTGTTCTTCACGTTGTCCGGAATCTCCGCCAGATCCTTGGCGTTTTCCTCCGGAATCAGCACCTTCTTGATGCCACCGCGAAGCGCTGCAAGCAGCTTTTCCTTCAGGCCGCCGATCGGCAGCACGCGGCCTCGCAGCGTGATTTCACCGGTCATGGCGACATCCTTGGAAACCGGGATGCCGGTCATGATCGAGACGATGGCGGTCGCCATGGCGACGCCGGCCGAGGGACCATCCTTCGGCGTCGCACCTTCCGGCACGTGCACGTGGATGTCGCTCTTGTCGAAGAGCGGCGGCTGGACGCCGAAATCGACGGCGCGCGAGCGGACGTAAGAGGCCGCCGCGGAAATCGATTCCTTCATGACTTCCTTCAGGTTGCCGGTAACCGTCATGCGGCCCTTGCCGGGCATCATCACGCCTTCGATCGTCAGCAGCTCGCCGCCAACTTCCGTCCATGCGAGACCGGTTACGACACCGACCTGATCGTCACGCTCGGCTTCGCCGTGGCGGAAGCGCGGAACGCCGAGATACTCGTCGATATTCGCCGCGGTAATCGCAACGGACTTGGTCTTGCCCTTGATGATCTCGGTGACCGCCTTGCGGGCGAGCTTCATCAATTCACGCTCGAAGTTACGGACACCAGCCTCGCGGGTGTACTGCTGGCTGATCGCCATCAGGGCGTCGTCGCTGACCGAAAATTCATTCGGCTGCAGCGCATGTTCCTTGATGGCCTTCGGCAGCAGGTGCCGCTTGGCGATTTCGCGCTTTTCGTCTTCGGTGTAGCCGGCGATACGGATGATCTCCATGCGGTCCATCAGCGGCGCAGGGATATTCAGCGTGTTCGCCGTCGTGATGAACATCACGTCAGACAGATCGTATTCGACTTCCAGGTAATGATCCATGAAGGTCGAGTTCTGCGCCGGGTCCAGCACTTCCAGCAGGGCCGAAGACGGATCGCCGCGGAAATCCATACCCATCTTGTCGACCTCGTCGAGCAGGAAGAGCGGATTGGACTTCTTGGCCTTCTTCATCGACTGGATGATCTTGCCGGGCATCGAGCCGATATAGGTGCGGCGGTGACCGCGGATTTCGGCTTCGTCACGAACGCCACCAAGAGCCATGCGGACGTACTCACGGCCGGTAGCCTTGGCGATCGACTGAGCGAGCGAGGTCTTGCCGACACCCGGAGGGCCAACGAGGCACAGGATCGGGCCCTTGATCTTGGTTGCGCGCGCCTGAACGGCCAGATACTCGACGATACGCTCCTTGACCTTGTCCAAACCGAAATGATCCGCTTCGAGGATCTTCTCGGCATTGTTCAAATCGGTTTTGATCTTCGACTTCTTGTGCCAGGGGATGCCCAGCAGCCAATCGAGATAGTTGCGTACGACGGTGGCTTCCGCCGACATCGGGCTCATCTGACGCAGCTTCTTCAGCTCCGCATCGGCCTTTTCCTTGGCTTCCTTGGACAGCTTGGTCTTGGAGATGCGCTCTTCCAGTTCGGCCATCTCGTCGCGGCCTTCTTCGCCGTCGCCAAGCTCCTTCTGGATCGCCTTCATCTGCTCATTCAGATAGTATTCGCGCTGGGTCTTCTCCATCTGGCGCTTGACGCGCGAGCGGATACGCTTTTCGACCTGCAGAACCGAAATCTCGCCTTCCATGAAGCCGAGCGCCTTTTCCAGACGGCCCTTGACGCTGGTGGTTTCCAGCATCTCCTGCTTCTCGGTGATCTTGATCGACAGATGCGAAGCGACCGTATCGGCAAGCTTCGAATAATCATCGATCTGGCTGGCCGCACCAACCACTTCCGGCGAAATCTTCTTGTTGAGCTTTACATAGCTTTCGAATTCCGAAACGACCGAGCGGCTCAGCGCCTCCAGTTCGACCGGATCTTCATTCGGCTCATGCAGGATATGGCCGAGGGCTTCGTAAAAATCCTCGCGGCTCGTATAAGCGTCGATCTCTGCGCGTGCCCGACCTTCGACCAGCACCTTAACGGTACCGTCGGGGAGCTTCAGGAGCTGCAGCACATTGGCTACGGTGCCGACCCTGTGGATTGCATCCGGAGCGGGATCGTCATCACTGGCATTGATCTGGGTGACGAGCATAATCTGCTTGTCGGACCCCATGACCTCTTCCAGCGCGCGGATGGACTTCTCCCGTCCGACGAACAGCGGCACGATCATGTGGGGGAAAACCACGATGTCGCGCAATGGCAATACCGGATAGGCAATGCTCTCATTTGCCGCAGACGTTTTCTTAGTCATGTCATTTCCTTTCCGTCGTCCCGTTCCCGGGCTCTCTGCCGGCTTGGGGGAATTAGCCGGCTCTCTCACTTGGGTTAGAAGTGGAGCTTCACATTATTTATTTCAAGTCGTGCAGGACGCGTCGCCAGACAACGAAACGCGCATTTCACGAGGAGGAACGCAACAACAAACACCGGACCCCGGCTACTCGAACACTGACGGCAACGCGGTACCCGGAGGACCAAAGCCGCACGCAAAAATCGATATCCGCCGAGGATTCCCGGAATCATGCCATCATGGCCGCGGCGGGCGCTCTTCACAACCGGTTTAGTCGGCGTTCCAATAAGCTTATCCCGGACTTTATCAGGAAACTGTACGATTTTTCAAATAGAAAGGGGCCCGTCAACGACGAGCCCCAAATTTAGGCCTTGAATCCGGCGATCAGGCGGTAGCGTTGGCCTTTTCTTCCTGCCGATCGGCATAGATGTAGAGCGGTCGGGCGGAGCCGCGGACGACCTCTTCGGAAATGACCACTTCGCGAACACCTTCCAGCGCCGGCAGATCGAACATGGTGTCGAGCAGGATCTTTTCCATGATCGAACGCAGGCCGCGGGCACCGGTCTTGCGCACGATCGCCCTGCGGGCGATTTCGCGCAACGCATCCTCGTGGAAGGTCAATTCGACGTCTTCCATCTCGAACAGGCGCTGATACTGCTTGACGAGCGCGTTCTTCGGCTCCGACAGGATTTGGATCAGCGCATCCTCATCCAGGTCTTCCAGCGTTGCCAGGACAGGCAGACGGCCGATGAATTCCGGGATCAGGCCGAACTTGACCAGGTCTTCCGGCTCCAGTTCGCGCAGCACTTCGCCAACGCGCCGGTCATCGGGAGCCTTGACAGCGGCACTGAAGCCGATCGAGGTCTTTTCGCCGCGGGCGGAGATGATCTTGTCGAGACCGGCAAAGGCGCCGCCGCAGATGAACAGGATGTTCGTCGTGTCGACCTGCAGGAATTCCTGCTGCGGATGCTTGCGGCCACCCTGGGGAGGAACCGAAGCGACAGTGCCTTCCATGATCTTCAACAGAGCCTGCTGCACGCCCTCGCCCGAAACGTCGCGGGTGATCGACGGATTGTCCGACTTGCGCGAGATCTTGTCGACTTCATCGATGTAGACGATGCCGCGTTGGGCGCGTTCGACGTTGTAGTCGGCAGCCTGCAGCAGCTTCAGGATGATGTTTTCGACGTCTTCGCCAACATAGCCGGCTTCAGTCAGCGTCGTAGCGTCAGCCATGGTGAAAGGCACGTCGATGATACGGGCCAACGTCTGTGCAAGATAGGTCTTGCCGCAGCCTGTCGGGCCGACGAGCATGATATTCGACTTCGCCAGTTCGACATCGCCGTTCTTGGACGCATGTGCCAGGCGCTTGTAGTGGTTATGAACAGCCACCGACAGGATCTTCTTCGCCTGTCTCTGACCGATGACATATTCGTCGAGAACCTTGATGATGTCCTGCGGTGTCGGCACGCCGTCGCGGGACTTGACCATCGAGGACTTGTTCTCCTCGCGGATGATGTCCATGCACAACTCGACGCATTCATCGCAGATGAAGACGGTCGGTCCGGCAATAAGCTTCCGGACTTCATGCTGGCTCTTGCCGCAGAATGAACAATACAGAGTATTCTTGGAGTCGCCGCCGTTGCTGCCGCTGACTTTGCTCATATCATTTTCCTTCCAGCACGCCGCTGACTTCCAAATTGAAATCGCGGTCCACTCAATGCGCCCGCCGGACCTGCCCCTCATTTCATCAGCAGATCGCGGCGCTCTTCGGGGTACTGAACGTAGCCCTGACACCCATGCCCGGGCTGCGGTGGCAACGAATCCCCCTTCGAATGCCGAATGCTATGTCATAAAAACGCTACATAGCATTAATGCTTACTATTACCGTGTTCTACATCACATTAAACCCCTATTCGATCACAAATGGGATAGAACTGTGGCGTAGAAGACACCGCCCGTGGATAACTCAGGCGGCGGTTTCACCTTCCATTTCAGTACGAGACGTCAGCACTTTGTCGATCAGACCCCACTCCTTGGCCTCGTCGGAGGACATGAAATGGTCACGATCGAGCGTCTGCTCGACCTCTTCGTAGGTGCGGCCGCAATGTTTGACGTAAACTTCGTTCAGGCGGCGCTTCATCTTGATGATGTCGCGGGCGTGACGCTCGATATCCGAAGCCTGTCCCTGGAAACCACCGGAAGGTTGGTGAACCATGATACGCGAATTCGGAGTGGCGAAGCGCATGTCCTTGTCGCCGGCAGCGAGCAGCAGCGAGCCCATCGATGCAGCCTGACCGATGCAAAGCGTCGACACGGCGGGCTTGATGAACTGCATGGTGTCGTAGATTGCCATGCCGGCGGTGACGACGCCGCCAGGTGAATTGATATAGAGCGCGATCTCTTTCTTCGGGTTTTCCGCCTCGAGGAAGAGAAGCTGGGCGCACACTAGCGTCGCCATCTGATCTTCCACCGGGCCGGTCAGGAAGATGATGCGTTCCTTCAGCAGGCGAGAATAGATGTCGTAAGACCGTTCGCCCCGGTTGGTCTGCTCAACAACCATCGGCACCAGAGCCATAGCTGTATCGACTGGATTTCTCATGTGCGTCCTTTACCAAGCTTGCCCCCGGCGGCGAAAACGCCGGGAATCGAATAAAAATCCTTTTACCCTACATAGAGTGTCACTGCCCTGTACTTCAAGACGCGCGAAAGGATAACGTCAAAAAGGCTAATGGCTCAGCAGATGTTGAGGAAGCGTTTCTAACCGCTGATTTCCGGATGCCAATAGACCTGATGACCCGATGCGCGCGGTCCACCGCTTTTCCGAACTGCAGGGTGAAGGAAGGATGAAGCGCAGACGTTGTTGGTACAGCGCCAATTCCATGCGCAGGCAAAATTTACCACGCAACTTAAGGAACTCACCATCTTCTTCGGCGATGATGTGTCCATTGCAAGCGTTACCGTGTCCTTTGCGCCGACGAAGTCGCGCCGCGGTAGGGGAGAAACGCTATCGTGCTTAATATCACGACGGGACTAACCATCTGGTGTTCGGAAGCGATTACACTCGCTACCGTGCTTTTCTTTGCTTGGCGGCATGATCGCCAGACGCCTGCTTATCTGATGTGGGCGCTGGGCTTCACCGTCAGTGCCGTCGGATTCGCGCTTGTGGCAGCGCGCGGTATCATTCCGGATATCCTGTCGATCGAAATCGGCAATGGCATCGCTCTGCTCGGCGAAAGCGCCTGGATCGCCGGCTTTTGCTGCATGGACAAGCGCAAGCCGGAATGGTCGGCGCTGTTGCCGCCGGTCATCTGGTTTGCCGGCGTCGAGCTGCCGTGGATTCACGAGAGCTTCGCCAATCGCGTCATCCTTTACGATCTCGCCGGCGCTGTCGGCGCCACGCTGCTGGCCTCGGCGGTTCGGCCGGCAGAGGGCAGGCGCGAGGCGGTGCGCGGCCAGCTGGGCTTCGTTTTCATGGCGCTCGCCTGCGTTTCTTTCGTTTCCGCCATCTCGATGACGCTCCTGCGACCAGGTCCCCAAGACGCGTTGATCTATCGCGGCTACACCGCCCTTGGCAGCGCGTTTTTGATCACCACGGCGATTGCGCTGAGCGGCCGACTGCTGATGGAGCGGTCTGAGCGGCGTTGGCGGGCGATCTCGATCACAGATACGCTGACGGGCGTCCTGAACCGGCGCGGCTTGCAGGATTATTTCGAGCTTGTCGCCGGAAAGGCCACCAAAGACTCGCAGAAGATCGCCACGCTGCTGTTCGATCTCGATCACTTCAAGGCGATCAACGACCGTTATGGCCACCAGACGGGCGATATCGTGCTCGCCGAATTCGCCCGTATCGGACGTCAGTTCGTTCCCCGCAGCGGTGCGTTTGGCCGCATGGGTGGCGAGGAATTCACCGCCTTCATCCTCGTCGACGATCAAGCGGAGGCCGAGGCGATCGCCGAGACAATCCGCGCGGATTTCTGCCGGGTGCCGCTGCTTGCCGGCCGCTCCTTGGTGCCGGCGACCGTCAGCATCGGTCTGGCGATCATGCCGCGCGACACCGCCAACTGGGACCGGCTCGTCTCGGCCGCCGATCGGGCGCTCTATGCCGCCAAACGCGCCGGCCGCAACTGCACGATCGTCTTCAGCGAGACGGAGGCGGCAATGGCAACGGACACGCCGCCCGATCCGAATGGTGGCGAGCTTGTGCCGACGCTCGATGATCAGATCCATGCGCTGCGCCGCCTCGGTACACTGTCGAGGATGTAACGGTCTTTTCCCATCCGATTTATTCCGATAATCCTTTCGTCATGACCACATCCTCTGTCTTCTCCATCGATCCCGTGGCGCGTCGCCTGTCCCTCAATGGCCGCGATCCCGCCTTCTACAGCAATCCAAACGCCGTCTACGCCGCCTTGCACGCCGAATGCCCCACCTTCTATTGGGAGCAGCAGAAGCAATGGTATTTCATCGGCTATGATCATGTGAACGGCCTACTGCGAGACCGCCGCTTCGGCCGGCAGATCCTGCATATCGCCACCCGCGAAGAGCTCGGCCTGCCCGCCCCCCTGCCGCATTTGAAAAATTTCGATCTTGCCGAGCAACATTCCCTGCTCGAACTGGAGCCGCCAGAGCACACGCGCCTTAGAACACTCGTCAACCGCGCCTTTGTTTCCCGGCATGTCGAGAAGATGAAGCCGGAGCTGGCCGAGCTAGCCAACCGGCTGATCGACAAATTCGAGAAAAAAGGCGAGGTCGAACTGCTGTCGGCCTTTGCTGATATCATTCCCGTCACCATGATCGCCCGGATGATCGGCATTCCGGAAGAGATGGGGCCGCAGTTGCTGAAGTGGTCGCATGCCTATGTGCGCATGTACATATTCGGCCGCACACGTGAGGACGAGCTTGCCGCCGATCAGGCGGCCGAGGAATTTGCCGACTATGTAAAAACCGTCATCCGTGAGCGCCGAGCCAATCCGCGCGACGATCTGCTGACACACATGATCACCACCGAACACAAGGGCCAGTATCTGACTGAAGACGAGCTGGTCTCGACCACGATCGTGCTGCTCAATGCCGGCCACGAAGCGACGGTTCACCAGATCGGTAATTCCGTCCGCGTCATCCTCGACAGCGGCTATGCGGCGGCCGATCTTTTCAAGGACGAGGCGACGACGGAGCGTACGGTGGAGGAGTCGTTGCGCATCTGCGCGCCGGTACATATGTTCCAGCGCTGGTGCCTGGAGCCGGCTGAGATCGATGGCGTTTCCTTCCAACGCGGCGACAGGGTGGCGTTGATTCTTGCCGCCGCCAATCTGGACCCCACGAAATTCTCCGATCCCCTTACCTTCAAGCCCGACCGCAACGAAGCGCCGAACCTCTCCTTCGGCGCCGGCATCCATTTCTGCATCGGCGCGCCGCTCGCGCGGCTGGAATTGAATGTCGTGTTGCCGATCCTGTTCGAACGCCTGCCCGGTCTGAAGCTTAGGACAAGGCCCGAGGTCAAGGACGTCTATCAATTCCACGGCCTCGAGAAGCTGGAACTGAGCTGGTGAGTTAAGGGTGGCCTCTCGCTGAGATCAGGTGCCGGCACAAGCCTTCGAGTTTGCCCGACAATCCGGATTGCCTGGATGCGTCGACGGCTGGTCGATGCCTTCGGTTCACAGATTCATCCAAGACGCAAAATGGCGCGCCAAGCCGGCGCGCCATCGCAAAATCGGTGACAGCGGGCGGCATCCGCCTTGCCATATCAGCCGTAACGGCCGGTGATGTAGTCTTCCGTGCGCTTGACCTTCGGCGCCTGAAAAATCTGCTCGGTCGGGCCGTATTCGATCAAATCGCCGAGATACATGAAGGCGGTGTTGTCGGAAATACGGCTCGCCTGCTGCATGTTGTGCGTGACGATGACGATCGTGAACTCGCCCTTCAACTGCGACACCAGTTCCTCAACCTTGGCGGTCGAGATCGGGTCGAGAGCCGAGGTCGGTTCATCGAGCAGCAGGACTTCGGGGCGAAGGGCAATGGCGCGGGCGATGCATAGGCGCTGCTGCTGACCGCCGGAAAGGCCAAGTCCGCTCTGGTGCAGCTTGTCCTTCACTTCGCTCCACAAGGCTGTTTCCGTCAGCGCTGCTTCGACGCGCGCGTCCATTTCCGACTTGGAAATCTTCTCATAGAGCCGGATGCCGAAAGCGACGTTTTCATAGATCGACATCGGGAACGGCGTGGGCTTCTGGAACACCATGCCGACCTTGGCGCGCAAATCGTTCAGATCGACGTCTTTGGTGAGAATATTGCGGCCGTCCAGCAGGATCTCGCCCGCAACCGTCTGGCCCGGATAGAGATCATACATCCGGTTGAAGGTGCGCAGCAGCGTGGACTTACCGCAACCCGAAGGGCCGATGAAGGCGGTGACCGCATTCTTGCGGATATCCATATTCACGCCCTTCAAAACGCGATGGCCGTTCTGATAGGTGAAATCGAGGTTCTTCACCTCAAGTTTCGCGAGCATGCCGGCACCCGACTGGGAAGCGGCGTCCTTCCCCTGCTGTGCGGTGACACTCTGGAAATTGCTATCGCTCATGTTCATGGTTTGATTCCTATCGTTCGGCAGCTGCGTCACTGGCGGCGCCCACTCAAGACACGGGCAAGGATGTTGAGGCCAAGGATGGCAACGGTGATGATCAGCGCGCCGGCCCAGGCTAGTTGCTTGAGATCCTCGCCCGCATCGGCGGCGAGCGTGTTGATGGCAACCGGCAGCGTGGCGATTGGACCGGTCAGGCTCGAATTCATGAATTTGCTGTATCCGGCCGTGAAGAGAAGCGGCGCGGTTTCGCCGCTGATACGGGCGACGGCCAACAGGATGCCGGTGAGGATGCCCGTCCAGGCGGAACGGTAGATCACCATCGTCATGGACTTCCAGCGCGGGGCGCCGAGCGCGGCGGTCGCCTCACGAAGCGCATTTGGCACCAGCAACAGCATGTCCTGCGTCGTGCGGTTGACGACAGGAAGGGCGATCAACGCCAGCGCGAGGATGCCGGCGATGGCAGAGTTGCCGTGCATAGGTACGACCACGGCGCCGTAAACGAACACGCCGATGATGATCGAGGGTGCGGAAAGCAGGATGTCGTTGATAAACTTGGCGGCCTCGGCAAGCTTGCTGCCGTTGGCATATTCCACCAGATAAGTTCCGGCGAGAATGCCGACCGGCGCGGCGATCAGGATGGCGAGGCCCGTGACCAGCACAGTGCCGTAGATTGCGTTGATCAAGCCACCGCGCGAGCCCTGGGCCGGAATCGACATGGTGAACACGTCGAGGCTGAGCGCCGATACACCGCGATAAAGCAGGGTCACAAGGATCACGCTAAGAAAGAATATGCCGAGGATGGCCGCGAGGAAGGACAAAGCCATCATCACCCGGTTCTTCCCATAGCGCCGCGATACGATGTTCTGACGAATTGCATTTTCCATGGGTTTTTTCCTCAAAGCGAGTCGACGCGACCGATCATCCATCTCGCCAGCGCAAGCACGCAGAAGGAAAGGATGAACAGGAGCAGGCCGAGCGCCATCAGGCTCGACAATTGCAGACCGTCGGCATCGCCGAAGTTGTTCGCGATCTGGGCGGAAATGGTGGTGGACGGCGAGATGATCGACGCCTGCAGGCGGCTCACCGAGCCTATAACGAAGGTGACGGCCATGGTTTCGCCAAGGGCGCGGCCGAGGCCGAGCATAATGCCGCCGACGAGGCCGCGACGTGTATAGGGGATCAGGATGTGGCGAGCGACTTCCCATGTGGTCATGCCCATGCCGTAAGCGGATTCACGCAGCATCGGCGGCACGGTGGTGAATACGTCCCGGGAGATCGCGGTGATGAACGGCAGGATCATAATGGACAGCACGAGGCTTGCCGTCAACAGGCCGACGCCCGGCGCCGGCGGCTGGAACAGCAGGCCGATCACCGGCACCTGGCCGATCGTCATCATAAGGAAGGGCAGAACATAGGTCTGCATCAACGGCACGAGGATGAACAGACCGACGATGCCGTAGATGATTGAGGGAACACCAGCAAGAAGCTCGATGGCCGTACTGATCGGACGTCGCAGGCTGCCCGGGCAAAGTTCCGTGAGGAAGATGGCGATACCGATGCCCATGGGAACAGCAATCAGCATGGCGATGAGCGAACTCACCAGTGTACCGACCAAGGCAGGCACAGCACCAAAGATATTGGCGGGAGCGCTCCACTTCGTTCCCCAGAGGAACGAAAACCCAAAGGTCTGGAAGGTTGGCAAGGCTTCGACGACAAGAACCGCAAGGATTGCCAGCAGCAGAAGCACGACAAGAGCAGCCGAGCCAAGCGTCATAAAATAGAAAATCCGATCCTGTGTCCGGAATTTTCGGGTGCTGGCGCTGGTATCCACTGCCTGGAAGCCAGCCGTCTGAGTCGCGTCGGCCATCGATGTCCCCTTGCTCTGTCACGAAAGGCGGACAGGGCCATACCCTGTCCGCCGCAACTTCTCAGCCGAAATTACTTCGTGCCGAAGTCCTTCTTCCAGGACTCTTCGACAACCTTGGCAACAGTTTCCGGAACCGGAAGGTAGGAAAGGTCAGTCGCTTCCTTCTGGCCCTTTTCATAGGCCCACTTGAAGAACTTCAGGGCTTCTTCGTTGGCAGCAGCATCGGCCGGCTTCTTGTAGAGCATAACCCAGGTCGAAGCTGCAATCGGCCAGCTCTTTTCGCCCGGCTGATTGGTGATGATCAGGTTGAAGTTCTTGGCATGGGCCCAATCGGCGTTAGAAGCAGCAGCCTTGAACGTGTCGAGGCTCGGCTCGATAACCTTGCCGGCAGCATTCTTCATCTTCGCGAAACCGATGTGGTTGGCGACGACGTACGAATATTCAACATAGGAGATCGAACCAGCCGTCTGGTTGACGGTGGTGGAAACGCCTTCAGAACCCTTGGCACCGAAGCCGACCGGCCATTCAACTGCCGTGTCCGAACCAACCTTTTCCTTCCACTCCGGAGAAACCTTGCCCAGGTAGTCGGTGAAGTTGAAGGTGGTGCCGGAGCTGTCGGCGCGATAAACGACGGAGATCGGCGTGGAAGGCAGCTTCACGTCGGGGTTGAGGGCCTTGATGGCCGCATCGTCCCACTTAGCGATCTTGCCGAGGAAGATGTCGGCCAGCGTCTTGCCGTCGAGAACGAGTTCGCCCGGCTTTACGCCAGCAACGTTATAGGAAACGACGATGCCGCCGGAGATCATCGGGAACTGGGCAATGCCGTTCTTCTCGAGGTCAGCGTCGCTCATCGGCTTGTCCGAAGCGCCGAATATGATGGTCTTGTCGAGGAGCTGCTTGATGCCGGCGCCCGAACCGACCGACTGATAGTTGACGGCGTTTTTCGTCGCAGTCTTGTAGTTTTCGGCCCACTTGGACATAACCGGCGCGATGAAGCTCGAGCCGGCGCCGGAGATGTCGGCAGCCATAGCCGAAGCAGCCATGGTAACGACCAGGCCTGCGGTCAGGCAAAGGGTACGGAGTTTCTGGTTAAGCATGATAGACTCACTTCCTCAAGTGATGAAAGGATGGCGAGCAGGAGTCTGGCGCGAAGTGTCCCATCGTTAGTAACGCCACACCTGAATCTCCTGGCGACAGTGATGCGTCTAAAGGCGCAGTGTTTCAGTTTGATGACAGTTTCGTGAAAGGCCGGTGACACAACTTGCGGCAATGGAAACGGCTGCTGTGCGGGCTACATGACTAAGGCCGGGCCGCATCCGAAACGGGGCCAGCCTTAGACCAGCTTTGTGACGCGATCCGAAGCGCTTTCAAAGGCGGATCACATAATCCTTTCGAGTCGTTTCAATGACTTCCCAAGTCCCTTTGAAGCCGGGCCTGAGGATCATCCGATCGCCCGCACGCAGGTGAAAAGCCTCGCCATTTTCAGCGGTTACCACCGAATAGCCGGAAAGAATGTGGAAATATTCCCACTCGTCATAGGCGATTTGCCATTTTCCCGGCGTCGCCTCCCATATGCCGGCGTAGAGCCCGCCGTCGGCTTCGTCGACATTCCAGGTGCGGAACTTTGGCGCACCGGAAACGATGCGATCGTTGGCCGGGGCGCCGGCTTCCGGCTCGATGCCGTCGGTGTCCAATCGTAAATATGCTGTCATAAATCTCCCGTCCGGAACCCGAAACGCTCCATTGTCAAACCTTTGCCAGCGCCTGTTCGAGGTCTGCAATGATGTCCTTGACGTCTTCGATGCCGATCGACAGGCGCACGACATCGGGACCGGCGCCGGCGGCGATTTTCTGCTCGTCAGTGAGCTGCTTATGCGTCGTCGAGGCGGGGTGAATGACCAGCGAGCGCGTGTCGCCGATATTGGCGAGATGCGAAAAGAGCTCCAGGCCCTCCACCAACCCCTTGCCCGCGTCATAACCACCCTTCAATCCAAAAGTGAAGACAGAACCCGCCCCCTTGGGCGAATAGCGCTGTTGCAGCGCATGGTTTGGATCGTCCTCAAGGCCGGCATAGTTTACCCAGGCTACCTTGTTCTGCTCTTTCAGCCACCGGGCGACGGCGATCGCATTGTCGGAATGGCGCTGCATGCGCAACGGCAGCGTCTCGATGCCCGTGAGGATCAAGAAGGCATTGAAAGGGGAAATGGCGGGGCCGAGATCGCGCAGGCCGAGGACGCGGCAGGCTATGGCGAAGGCAAAATTGCCGAAGGTCGCGTGCAGCACGATGCCGTTATATTCCGGTCTCGGAGTCGAAAGCATTGGATAGTTGCCGGAGGCCGACCAGTCGAAGGTACCGCCGTCGATGATCATACCGCCCATGGAATTGCCATGGCCGCCGATGAATTTGGTCAGCGAATGCACGACGATGTCGGCGCCGTGTTCCAGCGGCCGGATGAGATAGGGGCTGGCCATAGTATTGTCGACGATCAGCGGCAAACCGTGCCTGCGGGCAACCGCGGCAATCGCCTGGATATCGACGAAGGTGCCGCCGGGATTGGCGAGGCTTTCGATGAAGATGCCGCGGGTACGGCTGTCGATCTGCGCCTCGAACGAGGCTGGATCGGCGGAGTCCGCCCAGCGGACATGCCAATCGAAATTCTGGAAGGAGTGACCGAACTGGTTGATCGAGCCGCCGTAGAGCCGTCTGGCGGCGATGAAATTGTCGCCCGGCTGCATGATGGCGTGGAAGACGATCACCTGGGCAGCATGGCCGGAAGCAACGGCGAGGCCGGCCGTTCCGCCTTCGAGGGCGGCCACCCGCTCCTCAAGGACGGCTTGGGTCGGGTTCATGATGCGCGTATAGATATTGCCGAACTGCTGCAGCCCGAAGAGCGCGGCGGCGTGGTCCGCATCCTGGAAGACGAAGGAGGTTGTCTGGTAGATCGGCGTCGCGCGCGCCCCCGTCGTCGGGTCCGGCTGCGCGCCTGCATGAATAGCCAGCGTATCGAAACCCGGGTTGTTCGTCGGCATGCTCTCTCCTCCCGCCAATATTGTTGTGACTGGAAGATCATAGCTACTCAGACCTGAAAGTTAACCGCGAACTTTGCCGAGCTTTTGCACGCGCTGAAAAAACCTACCCATTTTTGACGGTATCGCGCCACGGATGGGTAGGCCTAGCAGTCAAACGCGACCTGCCGGCATCAGGCGACCAGTCGCGGATATTCGATAGCAGGGCAGCGATCCATGACGACCTTGACACCGGCTGCTTCAGCTCTCGCTGCGGCGGCGTCGTCTCGCACGCCGAGCTGGCCCCAGATGACCGGTGGCCGCGGCTCGATCATGATCGTCTCTTCGACCACCGACCTCAGATATTCCGGTGCGCGGAAGACGTCGACCATGTCGACAGGTTCAGGAATATCGGCCAGGTGGCCAAAGACCCACTGGCCGAGAATCTCCTTGCCGGCCTGTCCGGGATTGACAGGAATAACGCGATAGCCCCGGGCCAATAGATAGGCCATGACGCCATTGCTCGGGCGTGCCGGATTGGGTGACGCGCCGACCAGCGCGATGGTCCGTACGGATAAAAGGATATCGGCGATATAGGAATCGTCATAACGGTCATGGTTCATCACAAGCCTCCCATTTAAATCACACTTGCGTTTTGCCACAAATCCGGAAACCACGGCCGCGGCTTTCGCGTATATATAATTATTATAACAATTTCGAGGAGGATTGCTGCGATGAAAAAAATCATCCTGCTGGGCCTGCTGATTGCGTCGGCCGCCACGCCGGCCTTGGCGATTTCGCGTTATAACTCCTTGTCTTTCACCTGCGCCCAAGCCAAAGCGATCATCAACCGCGAACGCGCGGTGATTATGCGCTATCCGTCTACCAGAGTGCGCAACATGACGCTTTACGATCGCTTCGTTACCGACAGCGATGCCTGTGATCCCGGCTTCTATGCCTATCAGGACTATATGCCGACCAAGGACAGAAGCGATTGCCCCGTCTATACCTGCCGGCCGTCGACCGACTTCGACGACGATGAGTTGTTTATTCCGCATTAACGTCAGGCCGATAGGGGCCGGTGTGCCGCCGATCTTCTCTCATCGATCTTCACCCCAGCTTGCCTTTCAGCCGGTGGTCCTGACGCGGTGTTTGATGAGTTTTTAGCGTGGCATAGTTTATCGCGCTGCGATTTCCGGCCGCTCTTCAAAGCGCATTCAAATAACGCCATTCCAAGTTAGATAGTCAGGTTCTCATGAAATGCGATTTTTGTTCACTATTCATTCGGATGTTAATTAGCGAAGCCTCATGATGAGCCGATGAATTAAGAACCTGATTGGAAATACAAGGTATATGCAGTTACACAATTTCTCACACGAAAAAATTTCGTCGCAGTAGATATTTGTTCTTAAGCAATATATCCCGGAATGCCACATCTTCGATGATAGACGCTCATCCGTGATTTTTGCCGTTGCCTCAATCTAACTGCGGCTTTTCGCACCGCAGCACGGAATTCATACTCCATTTGGGTGATCATCACGCGAGTCGACATCACCAAATTGGGTGATGCACACCGGCTCCCAACGATGAGTCAATATATTCTCATTCATGTTATTCAAATAACATTTCACAGCGCTTCGAATGTTATCGTCGCAATCTCCGTCAAACGTTCACCCGGCATCCAATTTTTGTTCTCGCTTCATTCCCATGTCAATTAGAAACATCTCATGGTTGCGCGACCAACCAGAACAAAGATGGAACGATGGAACTATGCTTTTCCATTGATTTGCTGTGACAGGGGGCTACTGCTAAAAGCTTATAAGCCCGCACACTTGTTGCTTTCTGATGCATTGAGGATCAAATGGCAGCGGCATATCCGCAAATCGCCGAATTTCTATCCTTCGCTGCCCATTTCTGAGGTTTTCGTGTCCCTTGACGTTCTCGCTCTGGTTCTCTTCGGTGCCCTGCTACATGCGACCTGGAATGCGATCATCAAGGCCGGAACGGACAAGTCCCTGGATGCCGCAATGGTTGCAGCAGGCGGCGCGGTCACTGCCCTGCCCTTCCTGCCGTTTCTGCCGCTGCCGGCTTCGACCGCTTGGCCCTTCATCGGCGCATCGGCGATCCTGCAGTTCGTTTATTTCCAGTTGGTGGCTGCCGCTTACCGCGCTGGCGACATCGGCCTCGTATACCCACTGATGCGTGGGGTCGCGCCGCTGATCATCGTTTCGACCAGCGGTTTCATCCTGAAAGAAGCCCTGTCGGGCGGAGTACTGATCGGTACCATGACCATTTGCGCCGGCATACTGACGCTAGCTTTCGAGGCGCGAAAGGGCGGCCGGCAGGCGATAACCCTAGCGCTTTCCAATGCCGTGGTCATCGCCACCTATACTTATGTCGACGGCATCGGTGCTCGGATCTCCGGCAATTCCATTTCCTATACGCTGTGGATGTCGCTCTTGCCGCCTGTGCTTTTGTTCGCCTGGGCGATCTCGCGGCGCAGCGTAAGCGTGGTTGCCGCTCATGTCCGCTACAACTGGTGGCGTGGCCTGATCGGCGGGGCTGGCTCGATTGCCTCCTACGGCGTTGCGCTGTGGGCCATGACAAAGGCACCTGTTGCGACCGTTGCAGCCTTGCGCGAAACCTCGATCCTGTTCGCGCTAGTGATTTCCGCAGTTATATTGAAGGAGCGCTCAAGCATCTGGCGGTATGTTGCCGGTGCCATTATTACAGCGGGTGTATTGGTTTTGAAGCTCGCCTGAAATCAATCGATATGAGGTAAAATGATACCTTATTCATAACTATATGATTTTGCTTTGAAATTTTTCCAGCCGCAAAATTCCTTTATATTGACGTATCCACCTATCCACTTTATAAGCCACGCCAGATCGCAGCCTTTCCGGGCTGCTTTCTTTTTGGCGCGCTTTTCGCTCGCCAAACCAAGCAACAAGAAACGCCCTGATGCCTTCAGGTCCAGGGTCCCAAGAGAGAGTATTCAACATGGCAACCTTCTCCCAGAAGCCTGCAGAGGTGGAGAAGAAGTGGGTTCTCATCGACGCCGAAGGGCTGGTCGTTGGCCGTCTCGCTTCTATCATCGCAATGCGTCTGCGCGGCAAGCATAAGGCTACCTTCACGCCGCACGTAGACGACGGCGACAACGTCATCGTCATCAATGCCGACAAGGTCGTCTTCACCGGCAAGAAGTACGAAGACAAGGTTTACTACTGGCACACCGGTTATGCCGGCGGCATCAAGGAGCGCACCGCTCGTCAGATCATCGAAGGTCGCTTCCCGGAGCGCGTCGTTGAAAAGGCCGTCGAGCGCATGGTTCCCCGCGGACCGCTCGGCCGTCGCCAGATGAAGAACCTGCGCGTCTACGCCGGCTCCAACCATCCCCATGAAGCCCAGCAGCCGGTCGTTCTCGACGTGGCCAAGCTGAACAAGAAGAACGTAAGGAGCGCCTGATAATGGCTGATCTCTCTTCCCTGAAGGATCTCGGCACGACGTCGGAAGCAGCTGCTGCTCCGGTTCACGTCCGCAAGGTCGACTCGCTCGGTCGCTCCTACGCGACCGGCAAGCGCAAGGACGCCGTCGCCCGCGTATGGCTCAAGGCCGGCTCCGGCAAGATCATCGTCAACGGCAAGGACTACACGGCATACTTCGCCCGTCCGGTTCTGCAGATGATCCTGCGCCAGCCGATCGTCGCTGCTGCCCGTGACGGTCAGTTCGACATCATCGCCACCGTTGCCGGCGGCGGTCTTTCCGGCCAGGCCGGTGCGGTTCGCCATGGCCTGTCGAAGGCTCTGACCTACTTCGAACCGGGTCTGCGCTCGGTCCTGAAGAAGGGCGGCTTCCTGACCCGCGACAGCCGCGTCGTCGAACGCAAGAAGTACGGCCGCGCCAAGGCACGCCGTTCGTTCCAGTTCTCCAAGCGTTAATCGCTTATCCGAGATCGGATTTTGGAAAGGCCGGGTTCTACCCGGCCTTTTTGTTTTGTGCATCTTGGGCCACGGCCGCATGGTCATGCAGGCAAATCGCGCATTTTGTGGCACACTCCGGCTTTATCTAGGAAGGGGGCCGGGATGACATGGACGACGCTTAGGTTCATCTCATTGCTTTTGCTCGCAACGGTCGGCCCGGTGCCCGCTTATTCGGCGGATCCCGTCCAGACACCGGAAGGGGAGCAGACGCGGATGGAAAGCATGAAAGACTTCATGCGAGCCAATCCCGACTGCCAGCAATTCACCGATCAATGTTCATTCTGCACGGTCGCCGACGGAAAGGCTCAATGCTCGACACCGCAGATCGCGTGTATAAAACAGGCGTATCAATGCACGCTTCCGCCAAGCAAATAGGCGCGCACTGACCGCCACTTGCAATCTACACCTCCTGTCCTCTAGTTCTTTCCCTTCAGGAGACACGTCATGCCCCACAATCGCGCATCGCCTTTCGCCGCCACGCCGAAGCCGCCCTATTACATCGTTTCCTTTTCCTCCGTTCGTACCCGCGGCGACCATGGCTATGGCGCCATGGCGGACAGAATGGAGGAACTGGCACTTGCCCAGGACGGCTGTCTTGGCGTCGAGAGCGCCAGAGGGCCGGATGGCTTCGGCATCACCAATTCCTTCTGGCGGGACGAGGAGAGCATTCGCGGATGGAAGAACGTCGTCGCGCATCTGGCGGCGCAGAAGCTCGGGCGCGAGCGCTGGTATGAGCAATATCATGTTCGCATCGCGCGTGTAGAACGGGACTACAAGTTCAGCGTATCCGAGGGAGAATCTCGTGCCGAGCACGTCGATTGATCATGCCTTTACGGCCACTGGCCTGACATCCGCGGCCAGCGACCCGACCTTTGCGGGTGCGCTCTCCTTCATGCGCCGGCGTTTCACCAAATCGCTCGAGGGTGTCGACGCCGTCGTCTGGGGCATTCCCTTTGATGCTGCAACATCCAATCGGCCGGGAACGCGCTTCGGGCCGCAGGCTATCCGCCGCGCCTCGGCGATTTTCGACAATGATCCGCAATATCCTTTCCATCGTGATCTCTTCGCTGAAATGGCCGTCATCGATTATGGCGATTGCTTGCTTGACTACGGCAATCACCAGGAGACACCGGCGGCGATCGAGCGGCAAGCGAACACCATCCTCGATAGCGGCGCTTTCCTGCTTACGCTCGGCGGCGATCATTTTATCACCTGGCCGCTGCTGAAGGCGCATGCGGCCAAACACGGCCCTTTGGCGCTGGTGCAGTTCGACGCGCATCAGGACACCTGGTTCGATGACGGCAAGCGCATCGACCATGGCTCGTTCGTTGCTCGCGCCGCCCGCGACGGCCTGATCGATCCCGACCGCTCCCTACAGATCGGCATCCGTACCCATGCGCCTGACGATTATGGTATTCGGATTGTCTATGGCCACGAGGTCGAAGATATGGCTGCGGCCGATATCGCCTCGATGATCATCTCCCACACCAAGGGGGCGCCCACCTACTTGACCTTCGATATCGACTGCCTCGATCCGGCGTACGCGCCGGGCACGGGAACGCCTGTTGCCGGCGGTCCCTCGAGCGCGAAAATCCTGTCGACGCTGCAACATCTGCATCAGCTTGATGTCAGGGGCGCCGATGTTGTCGAAGTCTCTCCGGCCTATGATCATGCCGACATCACCGCCATTGCAGGGGCAACGGTGGCGATGTATATGCTCGGGCTCCACGCCGAAAGGCGCGCGAACGGCCGCTGATACCGGCCGTTATCATTTTGAATCAACTCCATGGCAAACTGAGTCCGGAAATACTCTGAACTGATTGAAAGAGCAGGATTAAAATGGCACCGAAAATCTTCATCGATGGCGAAGCTGGAACGACGGGTCTGCAGATCCGTGAGCGTTTGGCTACGCGCCGCGATATCGAGATTCTGTCCATTCCGGCAGAGAGCCGCAAAGACAAGGCAGTGCGTGCGGAGCTGCTCAACGCTGCAGACATCGCCATCCTCTGCCTGCCGGACGAAGCGGCCAAGGAAAGCGTCAGCCTGATTGCCAATGAGACGACGAGAGTGATCGACGCCTCGACCGCCTATCGTGTCGCCGAAGGCTGGGCCTACGGATTTCCGGAAATGAGCAAGGATCAGGCTGATGTCATCGCCAGAGCCAAGCGGGTTGCCAACCCTGGTTGCTGGCCGCAGGGCGCCATTGCTACGCTCCGTCCTCTGATCGAAGCCGGGCTTGTCGCCGCGGACTATCCGGTCACCGTTCACGGAATTTCAGGTTACAGCGGCGGCGGACGCTCGATGATCGAGGATTATCAGGCGAAGGGTGAAGACGCTCCGGAATATATGCCCTACGGTCTGACGTTCAAACATAAGCATCTGCCGGAACTGCAGGCCTACGCCAAGCTTTCGCGCGTTCCGCTGTTCCAACCAATCGTCGGCAATTTCGCTCAGGGCATGGTCGTTAGCGTGCCGTTGCAGCTTTCGGTCCTATCGACGATTCCGAAGGGCACTGAATTGCATGCGGCTATCGCCGACTACTATGCAGGGCAGAAGGGCGGCTTCGTCGAAGTCGCGCCGTTCGACAATCCCGAGCGGACGCCGGAGCTCAATCCGGAAATCTACAACAACACCAATCGCATGCGCTTGCACGTTTTTGCCAATGACGACAAAGCGCAGGCCATGCTCGTCGCCGTCTACGACAATCTCGGCAAGGGTGCTTCGGGAGCTGCGGTCCAGAATATGGACCTGATGCTGAACGCTTGAGGTTTCAGGCCTGATCAACATCACCAAAACTGAAGGAGCCTGACCAATCGCCTCATCCAGGTCGATCGGCCGGGCTCGACTTATTCCAGCTGAAATTATCTTCGGCGCCCCTGCTATTTAAGACATCCCAGATCATTGGCGGTCGCGATTTGAGATCGCCCTATTGGTGTGGATCCGGCGGATCGCGCCCTTTCCTGTATATTTTGTAACACTTTATTAGTCATTATCGATTGTTGGCCACAAATCAGCCCTTATCGCCTGTTCCCGCTTTCGCCGCCGCAACAGTCGCGGTGATCAGCACACTCAATTCCAAGATCGGGTCGGCGTAAAGGAATTGGTTACCATAATTCGGCATGCTTTCCGACAGCCGGCAAAGTGACGGCCGGACGCAGTTCTGCGTCCCGGCATAAGCGTTTTTTGTGAGCCGGTATGGTGCGTATAAAGTTTGGATAACGAGTATCATGGCGTTTGCGACCGAGACATTCGGTAACATCAATTCCCGTTCCGGAAATGCTTCGCGCCGGAATAAATCTCCAGGGATCAGTCCCGGTACCGTCGTCACCGGCGTCGCGGTGGTGGTTTTCGCGTGGGTGGCGGCAACGCTGATCACCACGCAATCGATGGTCCTGTCCCTCCCCGGCGCAGATACTACGCTGCAGGATTCGCTGACGCCGAGGGCCTCTGCCTTCATCGTTCCAGAGGAGCACATCCTGCATGCGGCGCGCCTTGCCAGTCAAACCGTGCCCATGGGCGGAAGAACACGGGTAAGCGGTATATCCACCGATGCGGAGAAGCGGCTGGCCATCGCACGTTCCAAAGCGATCCTGGCGCGCGGGCTGGTCAAGCAGCAATTGGCGAGCGCGCTATCGCAGCAGGCTTCAGATCTCGCGCGGGCTCAGGCGGCTTCGGCCATTGCCAAGAACGACGCACCGATCTCGCCGGAAACTGTTGCACATCTGCGCGATGTCGCCGCCCTCGCCCTGACAAATGCCGGGAAGTCCCTCATACAGAGCAAGATCGTTGGGGCGGCAGTCTCGATCACGGCCCTCGCCAGCTCTATCCCGCGGCCGGCAGAGGTTGCACTGAGCAACCCCGCAATCCAAGCCGCAGGGCCAAATTCGGCTGCCCTGGATCATTCGGGCAAGGACAGTCTACCGATCGCAGCATCGGCTAGCGATGCACCGCCCACCGAGATGGCGTCGGCCGCTCCATCGGCCGGAGCGATCGATCGCGCAGTTGCGGAGAGCCTCGCGACGAGCGCTTCCAGCGATCCCGCGTCGCAGCCCTTCGACATCATCCCGATACCACGTCCGGACCAGACGCCCGCCACAGATAATGCCGCATCGTCGGACGCCGGAACCATCGATCTTGCAGAAGCCGAAGACGCTTCGGTTGTCGAGGAACTACCTACCGTCGTGCCGCTGCCGCGTCCGGCCCGTGTCGTTGCAAGGGCCAGCGCCTCGGACAGCGCAAGCACGCCGGACGAAGCTGACACGTCGCCGACGCGCGCTTTGGCCTATGCCAAGCCGGACGAAGAGGTCAAGCGGTCGCGGTCGTCCCTCAACCCGTTCGCCGCCCTTAGCCAGCGGGGCGGAACCGCCATCTACGATATCTCGGCGGGAACAGTCTACCTGCCGAGCGGCGAACGCCTCGAAGCGCATTCCGGCCTCGGCTACATGCGTGACAATCCCCGCTACGTCGACCGCAAAAACACCGGCCCGACGCCCCCTGAAACTTATGACCTGACATATAGAGAAAGCCTGTTCCATGGCGTGCAGGCGCTGCGCCTGACACCTGCAAACGGCGCCCGCGTCTATGGCCGCGACGGCTTGCTGGCTCACACCTACATGCTCAGAGGAAGCCGCGGCGACTCGAATGGCTGCGTGGTCTTTAAGGATTACCGCCGCTTCCTGGCCGCCTTCAAGCGCGGCGAAATCAAGCGTCTGCAGGTGGTGGCGCGTCTGTCGTCGGCGCCCAGCAATATCGCCTCGCGCTGAGTTTTGCGAACCAGGAGGGCGAGGCGATCATGCGCCTCAACCCCTCACGGCAATAACCGTCTGGTGCGGATATTCGCCATAGAAACCGCGCCAATTGGCGATGGCAAAGCCGAAGACGATGAGAGCGCCGGCTTGATGGGCCAGCGCCAGATGCAGCGGCACCTGCAAGAGCAGCGTCGAAATGCCGAGGATCGCCTGGATGAGCACCAGCACGAACAGCACGACCGAACGGCGGGCATGCGTCGTCTGCGTTGCAGCGCGCAGCGAGATGATCATGTTGATCGCAACCACGGTGAAGAGCGCATAGGCGCCGAGGCGGTGGACATATTGCACCATCTTCGGGTTCTCGAAGAAATTGATCCAACCCGGTGATTGCGCGAACAGCCCGCCCGGCACCACAGCTCCATCCATCAGCGGCCAGGTATTATAGGAAAGGCCGGCGTCGAGGCCGGCAACCAGTGCGCCGAGATAGATCTGGAACAGCGCCATGAAGGCGATGAGACCGGCAAGTTTTGCCGAATAACGCGTCGGCGCCGGGTCGTTCGAATGCGGCGACAGCGCGCGCATGAACCACATGCAGGCAGCAAAGATCAGGCAAGCGGTGACAAGGTGGGTGGCGAGACGATACTGGCTGACGTCGGTGCGCGCTTCGAGGCCGGACGACACCATCCACCAGCCGATCGCGCCCTGCAGACCGCCGAGCACGAAAATACCGCCAAGCGGAAGCCACAGCTTCCGCTCGACGCGACCGGTCAGAACGAAGAACAGCAATGGCACTCCGAAGATGACGCCCATGGCACGGGCAAGCAGGCGATGCGCCCATTCCCACCAGAAGATGCCTTTGAACTCATCGACCGTCATGTCCTTGTTCAACTGCTGGAACTGCGGGATGCGTTTGTAGAGATCGAACTCCTCCTGCCATTCCTGCGCATTGAGCGGCGGGATGACACCATGGATCGGCTGCCATTCGGTGATCGACAGACCGGAATTGGTCAGACGCGTCGCCCCGCCGACCAGCACCAGAGCAAAGAGTGCCAAAAGCACGCAGGCAAGCCAGATGCGGATGGCGCGGCGATTGCGGTCCTGGCGGGCCACTTCCTTCAAAACGGCCTGTTCCGACGTGAAATTAGCGACAGCCATGGGGTCTCCCTTCAATCCGGCTGTTGATTTGCCTGATAGGGGCGTGCAAAACAAGTCCCGAGACTTTGCGGCATGCCGTCGCGGCGTCTCGTTTAAAAGAGGAAGACCAGTCCCTTGCCCCTTCGCCTGCGCAAATTCATCGGCATGATCCTGCTCGTTCTGCTGGTCGTCATCTATGCGATCGTGGCGATGATCGTGGCGGTGCGCACGCTTGGCGACCAGCCCGGCTGGGTGCATTTCCTCTATTTCCTGTTCAGCGGCATCATCTGGGTGCTGCCCGCAATGGGGATCATCAAGTGGATGGCCGGGCCGCGCCCGCAGTAAGAGCCTGTATTCAAGCGATTTCGGATTTACGTAGAGATAACCGTGATCAACGGGAAACCTGCCTAACCATCGCGCCTTAAACCAAAAATAAGCTGCCTGCTCCAAAGATTGCATGCGAATGCTGTCCGATTGGAGATGCCAGGTGCAAACGCAGAAGCTCGACATCGCAAACGTGCCCATTGCAGGGGCACTGCGTAGGGACATGGCATCCGCCGCTGCGCGGTCTGCGGCAGGGGACGGCATGCGCATCGAAATCTTCGACAGCATGCCACCGCTGGAAGCCGAGTGGCGGGCATTGGAGCAAGACGATCTTGCTTCGCTCCATCAGAGCTACGACTGGTGCGCCGCCTGGGCCGAGACCTTTCGGCATCCGCTGGCCATCATCCGCGGCTCTTTCGATGGCCGCACCGCCTTCATCCTGCCGCTCGAAATCATCCGCACCCAAGGTATTCGTCGAGCCGAATTCATCGGTACCCGGCACAGCAACATCAATACCGGCCTGTTCTCCGCCGAATTTCTGGGGACAACAGGCAATGGCCTTGCGGCATCGCAACAGGCAGAGATTGTGCGGGCGCTGCGGGGCAAGGCCGACCTAATGGTCCTGCGCAATGTGCCGCTGGACTGGCGCGGTCGCAAAAGCCCCCTCGCCTTGATGCCAGCCATCCAGAACCAGAACCATGCTTTTCAACTGCCTTTCCTCGGCGCCTTCGAAACGACTTTGAAGCAGGTGAACGCCAAGCGGCGGCGCAAGAAATTCAAACATCAGACCCGCATTCTCAACGACAAAGGCGGTTATGACTATGTAATCGCGGCGCCTGATCAGCGGGATGCGCTGCTCGAGCTGTTCTTCCGGCAGAAAGCGGTTCGCTTCGAAGCGGCCGGCCTACCGGATGTGTTTCAGGATGCGCCGACCCAAACGGTCCTGCACCGCCTGCTGGCGCTCCGAGATGGCGACCGCTATGCCGCCCTGGAGATGCACGCATTACGGCTGAAGGGCGAGCATGAGGGGCATATCCCGGCGGTCGCAGCCCTGTCACGCAAGGGCGATCACGTCATCTGCCAGTTTGCATCGATCGACGAGACACTGGTTCCGGAGGCCAGTCCCGGCGAACTGCTGTTCTGGTTGATGATCGAACGGCTACACCACGAGGGCGCCGCCCTTTTCGATTTCGGCATCGGCGACCAAGGCTACAAACGCTCGTGGTGCCCAATGGAAACGACGCAGCACGACCTGATCCTGCCAATTTCGGCGGTGGGGCAAGTGGCGGCTTTCGCACAGCGTGGGGTGACGCGCGCCAAAGCGTCCATCAAAGCCAATCCGCAGCTCTATGGGTTCATCCAGCGGCTGCGGGCGCGGCAAGGCGGCAGCGATACCTCGGTGGAAGAGGTAGAGAAGGATTGATCAGGCCGCGTGTTGACGAGCGTCAGGGCCATGCTCCTCGCGCCAGCCGGACATCAGGATGATGTGCTCATAACCGGCCTTCTGGAATTCCGTCATTGCCGCAATGAACTGGTTTTCGTCCGGCTCCGGCATGGAGAGAACGATTTCCGTATCCTTGCTACGCGTCAGCCTCGCGACGCCCGAGACATCGGCGGCGCCGCATTCGACGAGGACGATATCATAGGCCGAGCCGAGCGCATCGAGGATCAGCGACAACCGGTCGGCGCCGCGCATAGCACGGCCGACGTCGCTGGTACCCTGCGGCACGAGATGAGCATCGGAGAGACGGTCGGGATGAATGGTATCCGCAAAGGCAGTCTCACCGCAAAGCAGATCGGTCACCCCGGAAAGGCCGGCAGTTTCGGCCATCAGCCGTGAGGGGCAGCCGGTTCCGGTCATATCGACCAGTACGATGCGGCGTCCGGCATCGGCGATAGTGCGGGCCAGCATCACGGTCGCCGTGGAACCATTGTCGCCGGTCGGTGATATGGCAATGGCAAGACGGGAGTCGCGTTCGACCAAATAATCGGCGACCGACTGAATGGAAAAATCCTCTTCGTCTTCCGCCTCCTCAACGGCCTCCTGTGGCCGGTGCCCAAGATCGACTGCTCCTTCCATCTCCCGCGCCAACGCCTCATCGGCAGCGACAGAGAGCATGCTTGCCGGCACTTCGCCTTGACGCGATGCGGCTGCGACTTTCGCGGGAGCAGCTTCGACAATGGTTTGCGAATTAGCGGCAGTTTCCCTCCGGACCAGAACTTCACGATCGACCGGACCGACCGGACGCAACGCGCGGCCACTGAAGAGCTCTGCCAGCATGATGACGATGGAGGTCAGAATAAAGGTCGCAAGCGTGGCGACGACGACGATCGGCCCGATCTTCGGGAAATAGGGATCGACCGGTTCCACAGCCTTGGAAACCACGCGGGCATCCGCCGGGCTCGAATTCTTATCGACGCGAGAAGCGGCTTCGCGGTAGCGGGCGAGATAGGTTTCCAGCAATTGCCGCTCGGCAGCTGCTTCACGTTCCAGTGCATTGAGGCCGACTTCATCTTCCCCTGCCCGGGCGCTATCGGACTTCAGCGTGTTCGACTGCGCCACAAGCTGCTGTTCGCGCAGTTGTGCCACCTTGGCTTCATTCTCGATGCTGGCAAGGATCTTCTTTGTTTCGCGGTCGATCTGCTGGCGGATATCGGCGAGTTGGGCGCGCAGGCTTTTCAGCCGCGGGTGGCCATCCATCAGCGTCGTCGAAAGGTCCGAGATTTGCGATTCCAGATTGGACTCTGTCGCTTTCAGTCGCTGGATAGTCTGCGAGCCCGAAACGTCGGCAAGCGTATCGGTGGAGCGGCCGGTGGCGAGCGCGTTGCGCACGCCTTGGGCACGCGCCTCGGCATTGGCCCTGTCGCCGCGCACCTGCGCCAATTGGCCGGAAATATCGGCAAGCTGCTGCGTCGCGAAGGTATTGTTGTCACTGGTCTGCAGCAGACCGTTGGCGGAGCGATAGTCGGCAACCTTCTTCTCGGCTTCGTTGACCTTGTCGCGCAGATTGGCGATCTCAGGCTCCAGCCAACGCGTCGCCTCGCTATTGGAATCGAGCTTCGCGCCGCTCTGCGTCGACAGATAGACCTGAGCCATGGCGTTCGGGACGCTGGCCGCCAAATCCGGATCGCGGGAAGTGAAGCTGATGCCGATGACGCGCGAGCTATTGATCTGGTAGACCTGCAGCTGATTTGTGAACGCGTCGAGCATCCGCTCTTCCGGCGCCTTGTCGAGCGGGTTCTTTTTCAGATGCAGTTTGACGAGAATATCGGAAAAGGCCGAGTTGTTGGCGTCGGCGAACTCCGGCCGCTCGTAGAGCTTGAGATTGGTAATCACCTGCTTGATGAGATCGGCCGATTGCAGGATCTGCACCTGGCTGGCGATGTTGAGTTCATCGAGCAGCGGACCAGAGCTGGCATCGTTGTTCTGCGTCGTTGTCGCAAAAGCCGGCGCGCGCTGCTCAATCAGGATGCGTGTTTCACTGCGATATTCAGGCGAGACGACCTTGGCGACGGCAAATGCCAGACAAGCACCGACGAGCGTGATGGCGATGACGCGAAGCCGGCGCTGCCAAACGGCGCGAAAAAGCTGTGCGAGGTCGATATCGACATCCTGCTGGCTATTGTTGACGCCGGGCATATACAAGAACTCCGTAATATAAAGCCAGAATTAAGCGTAAACGACTATGGTAACCCAAGCGTTAATAGTACTTTCCATGTATTATTTTCGAAATTTCTAATAAAGAACATGGAATTTTTCTTGCTCTTTACCGACCGTTAACCCTAACGGATCGATAACGACGACAGTGATTTTCATCTCCTGTGAGCGCGAAATGCCCTTCGCAAAGCCAAAGATTGTCCTAGCACTCGGCATGGCTGCCGTGAGCGCTGCGCTCAGTGGCTGCAACACCTATCAGCCGGCGCCGAAAGCCTTCAGTGAAGCAACGATTCAGCCCTACACGCTGGATAGCGGCGACCGCCTGCGCGTCACCGTCTTCGACCAGGAAGGTTTGACGAACACCTATACGGTCGATCAGGCCGGCTACATCGCCTTCCCGCTGATCGGCCAGGTCCCTGTGCGCGGTCGTACGCAGCAACAGCTTTCCGGCCAGATCGCGCAGAAACTTCGTCAAGGCTATATCCGCGATCCCGACGTCACTATCGACATCGATCGCTACCGCTCGGTCTACATCATGGGCGAAGTCGGCCAGCCCGGTCAGTATTCTTATGTGCCTGGCATGACGATACAGAACGCCATCGCGGTTGCCGGCGGCTTCAGCAGCCGCGCGAATCAGTCCAATGCCGACGTCACGCGCAAGATCAATGGTCATGTGATGACCGGGCGGGTCGGCATCTCCGATCCGGTCCTGGCGGGAGACACGATCTATGTCCGCGAACGGCTATTCTAACCGTTCCCGATCATGGCAAAACCGCTCCGCATCCTTCATTGCTTCAGGTCTCCGGTCGGCGGGGTGTTCCGCCATGTCCGCGATCTGGCGGAGGAACAGAGCAAGGCGGGACATGAGGTCGGTATTCTCTGCGATAGCCTCACCGGCGGAACGCATGAGGATTTGCTGTTCGACGATGTCAGGCCCTTCCTCTCGCTCGGCGTGACGCGCCTGCCGATCAAGCGTCACATCAGCCTGTCCGACGCCACGACGCTCTGGAACAGCTACAACAAAGTCAAAAGTTTGCGGCCGGATGTGCTGCACGGGCACGGCGCCAAAGGCGGCCTGCTTGCGCGCATCCTCGGCTCAGCCTTGCGGGTGAACAAGTATCGCGTAGCCCGCCTTTATACTGCGCATGGCGGCAGCCTGCATTTCTCGCGCGCCTCGCCACAAGGCCTGTTGGTCCACACTTTGGAGCGGCTGCTGGAATTTCTGACCGACGGGCTGATCTTCATCTGCGAATTCGAGCGCCGAAGTTACGAAAACAAGATCGGCAAGCCCCGAACGCGCACCGCGATGATCTACAACGGCATCAGCGAGCGCGATTTCCGGAACATACCCACGCGATCGGACTCCGTGCATTTCGTCTATATCGGCATGCTGCGGGACCTAAAAGGTCCCGATCTGTTTGTGGACGCCTTCGCCAAGACCGAACGGCAGATCGGCCGGCCTCTATCCGCATTGATGATCGGCGACGGACCGGACAAGGATAAATATCGTACCATGATGATCCAGCGGGGCCTTGGGCACCGCATCGGCATGCTGCCGGCCATGCGCGTGCATGAAGCCTTTTCCATGTCGCAGAATGTCGTCGTCCCGTCACGCGCTGAAGCCATGCCTTATATCGTGCTGGAAGCCTTGGCGGCCGAGAAAGCGGTGATCGCCTCGCGTGTCGGCGGTATTGCCGAAGCGCTTGGTGAGCACAGCCCTGCACTCGCGGAGTCAGGCAATGCCGACGATCTTGCTCGCGTCATGGCGGCGGCGATTACCGAGCCGACGTGGCGTCAGCAAACCATGCCGGATACCGAGACGATCCGATCGACATTTTCGGCCTCGGTGATGGCAAGAGATACTATAGAATTATATTATAATATACTTGCATACAGCGACGAACATTAGAATACAAACAAGTGTTGTAAGCGTTTCTTAGCTCATATCTGCTAGGCAATCTCCGGTAACGACCGGATGAATTGCCATGAACCATATCGAAAAGTCCGAGCAATTTAACTTGGACAATATTCGCAAGCAGGTTTCGGAAATCCGCACTCGCAGTGCTGAGGAACAAGGCGCCGATTATCAGGCCGGCGACATAAACGCTTATGCCCGTCAAATCGCCGAGCAATTTCGCGAAGACAATCAGACGCCGGCGATCATCATCGGACAATACCGGCTTTTCGAATTCCTGTCGTTGCTTGCCGTCGGGCTTGCAGTTATCTTCTTCCAGACCACGCCCGGGACTTATCCCTTCCTGTCGCAGGCAGTGGTAACGATCGCGCTCTGCGGTCTCGCCATCGTCTTCCTGCAAGTGGCGGACGCCTATCAGATCCCGATATTGCGTGCGCCACACCGTTTCCCGCACCGCATCCTGGTGTCATGGGTGGCCGCGTTTGCGGTGATGGCCCTTGCACTGCTGCCCTTCGATCTGCGCCATATCTATTCGATCCGTATGCTCGCGATCTGGCTCGCTGCCGGCACAGCCTTCCTCGTGGTCGCGCGAGCGGTGTTTGCCTATGGCATCCGCCACTGGGCGCGCAACGGCATCATGGAAAGACGCGCCGTCATCGTCGGCGGCGGTGAGCCTGCCAAGGAACTGATCCGCGCGCTGGAGCACCAGCCCGACAACGATATCCGCATCTGCGGCATCTTCGACGATCGCGGCGAGAAACGCTCGCCGGTGATGGTCGCCGGATACCCGAAACTCGGTACTGTCGCCGAGCTGGTCGAATTTGCCCGGCTGACACGCGTCGATATGCTGATCATCGCGCTGCCGATCAGCGCCGAGGACCGTATTCTACAGCTCCTCAGGAAGCTTTGGGTGCTGCCTGTCGATATCCGCCTGGCAGCGCATGCCAACAAGTTGCGCTTCCGTCCGCGCGCTTATTCGCATGTCGGCGCAGTGCCGATGCTCGACATCTTCAACAAGCCGATCCGTGATTGGGACGGCGTCGCCAAGCGCATCTTCGATGTCTTCTTCAGCCTGCTGGCGCTCTGCCTGCTCTGGCCGATCATGCTTGGTGCCGCAATCGCCGTGAAGACGACGTCGAAGGGGCCGGTCTTCTTCATGCAGAAGCGCCATGGCTTCAACAACGAGATCATCAACGTCTTCAAATTCCGCTCGATGTACACCAATTTGAGCGACCCGACGGCCCGCAATGCCGTAACCAAGAACGATCCGCGCGTTACACCGGTCGGACGTTTCATCCGCAAGACTTCGATCGACGAATTGCCGCAGCTCTTCAACGTGCTGCTCGGCAGCCTGTCGCTCGTCGGCCCGCGCCCGCATGCGGTGTTGGCGGCAAGCCACAACCGCATTTATGCCGATGTGGTCGAAGGCTATTTCGCCCGCCATCGCGTCAAGCCCGGCGTCACCGGCTGGGCGCAGATCAACGGCTGGCGGGGCGAGATCGACAGCGACGACAAGATCAAGTTCCGCACGGCTTACGATCTCTACTACATCGAGAACTGGTCGCTGTACTTCGATCTGAAGATCTTGTTTCTGACGCCCTTCCGTCTTCTCAACACGGAAAACGCCTATTGACCGCGATCGATCTCCCCTATCAGCGCGTCGACCGGCCTCAGCTCGCAGCATTGCGGCTGATCGGCACGGCTTGCGTTGCCTTCGGGGTCTTTCTGTCAGGCTTCGTTATCGCCGAACCGGCGCCCTATGAGCTGTGGGTCGCCTTTCTCATCGGCGTCTGGTTCGTCCTCGGCCTGAAAATCTCGCGCAATGTTGCGCCGCTCCTGGCGCTGTTCCTGACCTTCAATGTCGGCGGCATGCTGTCGCTGACACAGATGCGCGACCTCGGCGGCGGTCATCTCGACGGACCGATCTATGTCGCCGTCTCTACCTTCCTGGCGCTGAGTTCCGTCTTCTATGCCGCAATCATCGAAGACAGCGAAAAGCGGTTGAAGCTGATCTTCAACACCTGGGTCGTTGCCGCGCTGATCACAGCGAGCCTCGGCATTCTCGGCTACTTCCACGCCTTTCCCGGCGCTGAAATCTTCACCCGCTACGATCGCGCCATGGGCGTGTTCCAAGACCCGAACGTCTTTGGTCCTTACCTGGTGACACCGACCATCTATCTCATGCACGGCATCCTGATCGGCGACCTGAAGAAGGCGCCGATCAAGGGGATAGGTCTGTTCGTTCTGGCCTTCGGCATCTTCCTCTCCTTCTCGCGCGCCGCCTGGGGATTGTTCGCCTTCGCTTCGGTGGCGCTGATCTTCTGCATGCTGTTGAAACATCGCAGCAATGCCTTCCGGCTACGCATCCTGGTGATGTCGCTGACGGCGATCATTCTCATGGTCGTCCTCCTAGTCGTCGCGCTGCAGTTCCATCAGGTCAGCGACCTGTTCTCGACGCGCACGCAACTCGTGCAGGACTACGACGGCGGCCATCTCGGCCGTTTCGAACGTCATCGCCTCGGTTTCATGTTGTCGATGGAAAGGCCGCTCGGCATCGGCCCCCTGGTCTTTTCCACCCTCTTTCGGGAGGACGAGCACAATATCTGGCTGAAAACACTGACCACCTATGGCTGGCTTGGCTTTTTCTGCTGGGTCAGCATGATCTGCTGGACCGTCTATATCGGCTTCCGCAACCTTTTGAAGGAACGGCCCTGGCAGCCCTACGTGATGATCGCCTGGATCGTCATTCTCGGCCATGTCGGCATCGGCAACGTCATCGACACCGACCATTGGCGCCATCTCTACATGCTTATCGGCATCGTCTGGGGCTGCGGGGCGCTCGAGCAACAGTATCAGCGTAGCTTGGCCCGAAGGGAAGCAGCACCGTGAACATCAACGTCGGCTTCAAACGCCTTTCGCTGCTGCAAGTTCTCGAACCAAGCGGCGGCGGCTCCGGGCGGCACTTCCTGGACCTCTGCCGCGCCATGCAGCGCCGCGGCCATTCGGTCACGGCGATCTATTCGCCTCTGCGCGCCGAAGCGGCTTTCGTCGCGGAGTTGGAAGGCATGGGCCTCGACAGCGTCATCTCTCTCGCCATGCGGCGTGCGCCGGGGCCATGGGATGTCACCGCCTGGTGGCAAATTCGCCGGATCATTGCTCAGCAGGGGCCGTTCCATCTGGTTCATGGCCACAGCTCCAAGGCGGGGGCGCTCACGCGACTGAGATTGCCGGGTCCGCATATCCCGGTGATTTATACACCGCATGCCTTCCGCACCATGGACCCGACACTCGGATCAAGAGGCCGGATGATCTATGGCGGGATCGAAAGACTGCTCGGCACCTGGCTATCCGATCGCCTGATCTGCGTGTCCCGCGACGAATACAATCACGCGCTGTCGCTCGGCATTCCGGAGGATCGGCTGCGTATCGTCGTCAACGGCGTCAGCGCACCCCCATCCGGTCAACGCGCCGCCATCCGTGCACGCTATGGGATACCGCAGGACGCTCTGCTCTTCGGTTTCGTCGGCAGGCTGACGCCACAGAAAGCGCCGGAGCGACTCGTCGAGGCCTTTGCCCGCATCGCGACGGACTTGCCGCAGGCGCACCTGCTTATGATCGGGATAGGCGAACTGGCCGACACCGTCAGCGGCATGATCAAGGCCGCCGGCCTCGAAGATCGCGCCCACCTCGATGGCGCCATTCCCGGCGCCACCGCGGTCGACGCCTTCGACGTCGTCGTCATGCCGAGCCGCTACGAGGCAATGTCCTATGTCATGCTGGAAGCTGCGGCGGGCGGCAAGCCACTTCTGCTGACCGATGTCGGCGGCGCGCGCACGGTGATCGAGCCCGGTAAGAACGGCTATATCGTCGCCAACAGCGACGATCCGTCGGAGCTGGCGGCGGCGATGACGCGTTTTGCCGACTCCAAATTACTGCGAAGCTTCACCGCCGAAGCACGGCGGCGCAAGGACGGCTATACGCTCGCCGGCATGGCCGATGCGACCGAGGAAATCTACTTCGAATTACTTGGCTATCGCGTTCCTAACCTCCTAAGAACGCCGGAGAAAGTGGTGCTGCGCAGCGCTTCCTGAAGGATGTCCAAGGCGCGGCAGGATCTGATGTCTGCGCACAATTCGTTTCCGAAAATCAGTTCCGATTTTCGGGGTTATGCGCTAGATTTCAACCATGATAACTTCAGCGCAAATACGTGGCGCGCGCGCCATGCTGGGACTTACGACAGAAATACTCGCTACCGACAGCAAGCAATCCATCGCGTCAATAGAAGCGCTGGAAACGGATGTCAGTTCGGTGGATGCCAAGGTGGTGGTCGCGGTGCGTGCCGCACTCGAAGCCCGGGGTATATCGTTCATTGCAAGTGGCAGTGACGAAGCCGGCGGCGCCGGCATTCGTTTCAAGCACTGGGATCAAGATGGTGGCATCCGGCCGGAAAATCTGAACGCCACCAACGACGACTAGCGCTTAAGCCAGCCCCCAACTCCGAACCAGTTGCTCCGGCGCAGAAACGGCGGCCGGCAAAATGAAGCGCTCGGTATCGTTGGCCGGCTCCCTGCCCTCGATGACGGGACCGATCGGTAAGCCGTGACCGAAGTCGTTCAGGGTCACCAGTTCCAGCACCATGTCGCCGTAGTCGTTACGCCATTCGCGCCGCTCGCCGCCTTCGAACAGCCGCAACCGGCCCTTGGTCTGCGGACGTCCATGCACGGCCAGCCACTGCGCGACCGACGCTTCGGCATTGCGGAACGATACGACGTTGTCATCAGTTCCGTGCCAGATGGATATTGCCGGAAAACGGGCGGCATCCGGCGAGACTTCGCGGACGAGTTCCGCCCATTTTTCGGCAGGGCGGACAGCGGCTCTATTCATCACATCCAGTGCGGACATGGCATCGCGGGCAGCGCCAAAAGGCAGGCCACCGATGATGGCACCGGCTGCAAACAGATCCGGATAGGTAGCAAGCAGCGCCGAAGCCATGGCACCGCCGGCCGACAGGCCCATGACGAAGATCTTGCTGTCGTCGATTTTGTGAAGCTGGCGACTGAAATCGATCATCTCGCGAATCGAACCCAGTTCGCCGCGATCACGGGTCACCAGGCTCGGGCGGAACCAATTGAAACAGAGATTGGCGTTGTTGGCGAGCTTCTGCTCGGCATAAAGCACAGCGAAACCATGCTGACGCGCCAAGGCCGTCCAGCCGCTAGCGCGATCGAAATCCTCGGCATTCTGGTGACAACCATGCAAAACGACCACCAGCGGCATCGGACCTTCGACGCCCGGCGGCACATATTCCAGCATGCGCAGGTCGCCAGGATTACGCCCGAACCACAGGACCTCCGTCAGACGCTGCGGCACCAGTCGCGTGGATACGCGCCGGCGTGCCGGTTGCGATTGCGGCCGCGTCACGGGAAATTTGAGCTGTGGCAACTCAACGGAATCAACGAGCATACGGCGAAGCCGGCTCGGAACTTTGAAATTCATCATGGACCTTTCAAATTATCCGCGCCCACCGTTGTTGATTTTGTTTGGCGGGCGGCCGCACATTGACCCCGCAGGGGCCGACGACATCGAGCAATCGACTCTGTTTGTGCGATGCAGCAAATATAAGGCGGCAAAGCGGATTCGAACAGGCACAAAGCATCATTGCTGCTATGTGAAATTGGCTTAAATCGATTAGATGGCCGACAACGAAAGTGTCAGAGATAGGCTCTTGCAAGCGCGACAAGCTTCGCATCTTCCTTCACGCCCTGGCGATAGAGCTGGATGATCAGTGCGCCAAGGCGCTCGGCTTCAGGGCTGCGGGAACTGATCCCGCGATCTTCGCAGACGGCATCCAAGACCTTTTCCAAACGATCCAAATCGTCTGAAAACAGGGGTAAATCCTGAGGGTGGATGGAGGTTTCCAACATAGGCGCCGCCTTGTCCATCGGGCAGCACGCAAATACGGTCGCCGGTGCCCGCTTTATAACCGGCGATAACAGAAAGTGACTATGCGCTTTGCTCGGGGGCTTGGCAAGGAAGGTTTTGTGGGCGCGGCCTTTATGTTGAAGCATTCCTGACTCGCAAGAATACACGCCACAACCCTCACTGTATTACAATTTTAAGTTACACAATCACGAAGCCTTCATCGAAGCCTGAGATAAGAAGCCGAAGAAACGGAGGCTTCCTATGAAAAAGCGCATGATCCCGGCAGCATTGCTCCTCCTCAGCGCGGCGGCGCCCGCCTTTTCACAGTCCCTTTCAGCGTTGCCGTTGCGCAATCCGCACCAAATTCCCGACGGCTATATTTCCGTGCAATCCGGGATATCGCTTTCCATCCCGATCACGGACGGCAACGATGAAAAGCAGCAGCAGGACGCAATCAAATCCTTCGTATTGCCGCCAGCAACTGCACCGTGCTGCTCGACACGATCGCGGATGATTGCCAGATCAACGGCCTTTCCAGCAATACCGATGTCACCAACATCGACGGCCGCGGGCTGAAGCTAATGGTGCGCGGCCAAGTCACTATGGCGGTAAAGCTGAAGCCAGCCGCCAACGCCTCGAAGTGAAGAAGGGTCCGGCGCAGCGCCGACAATTGAAAAGCCAACGGATCGGTAAGAAATCTTGGCGATAATTCCCCGGTAATCGAGGAATGAAGCCATGGCAAAAGCGAAACGGCGCACGCGGCGCAAGCCACAGTCCAAAACGGGCAATTCGATGTGGCTATGGGGCATAGTCGGTCTGGGGGCCGTGGCGGGTATTTTCGCCTATGAGCATCGCAGGGATATGCCGTCATTGCAGGCCTATGCCGGCACCATCGGCGTTCGGCATGTGCCGCAGGATACGCCGTTGCCGACCGCCAAGCCCAAAATAAGAACGGCTGTCGTCGTTCCCGAACACCCGGCTTCGACCTTGCCAGTCCCACCCAATGTCATTCCCGTTGCAGTGCCGGCGGACCGGACACTGGTCGCCGCCCCGCCTGAAACCACCGGGCGATTCGGCCTATGCGGCGGCGAGGCCGGTATAAACTGTGTCGTCGACGGTAACACTTTCTGGCAGAACGGAATCAAAATCCGCCTGGCGGACATCGATGTACCTGATATCGAGCCGTCCCATTGCGCCGGCGAGCGGCAAAAAGCCACCGCCGCGAAACTACGGTTGCAAGCCCTTCTCAACGGCGACACCTTTGTGCTCTCCGCCAGTGGGCGCGGCGACGACCAACACGGCGGCAAATACCGCATCGCCATGCGCGCCGGCCGGTCCATTGGCGATCAGCTGGTTGCTGAGGGGCTGGCCCGCCGCTGGACAGGGCAGACGGCGTCGTGGTGCAGCTAAGTCGGTGATTGGAGGGCAAACAAAAATTCGGCCTATGATCGTCGCGCGAAACTTTCGCAGGATGGCACGCAGCAACTATCCTGCCGCACTGCTTGTTCCATTTTTATTCCGGCGACTGCATTTTCCACTTGCATCCTGAAAGCCGAAACCATAAACGAAACAGGCCTTTTCGGCAGGTCGGGGCGTAGCGCAGCCCGGTAGCGCACTTGACTGGGGGTCAAGGGGTCGCTGGTTCGAGTCCAGTCGCCCCGACCATTTATCTCCTTGATATCCCTGGTTAATTTGGTTTTCACCGAGCGGTGGGCCGGAAAAGACGAAACCAAAAGCACACAAAGTGCGCGTTTTAGAAAACGCAAAGTCCCGAAAATATCTCGAACAAGATGCTCACAGTTCCGCGTTCGTTTCAGTCGATGGTTTCCCAATTTCGTAGGGGAGAAATCGTATCGCTGAGATCGTTTGGCTTTTCGACAGTAGTGTCACACGAGATTGGACGAGGTTAGACGGACACTCCCCGTACCGCACCATTTTTTCATCGTCGGAACCTTTGTTGCAGCCAAAGGTTTATGGTGTGGAGGAGTATAACCATGAGCAATGATCTCAATCGACCAAGCCCAGACCTGAGAACTACGCCGCTTTCACGCCGCCCTCCTTGGGCGCAGTGGGTGGTTATCTTGGGGGCTATTATCCTAGCCGCATTGGCGTGGAGCTTCTGGCCTCGTACCAGCCCGACGGATGCAACGCCTCCGCCGGCCCAGACCACCACGACGCAGCCACCGGCAACAGCGACGCCGCCTGCGACGGCCCCTGCTCAGCAATGAGAGAAAGCCCGCCAGCAATGGCGGGTTTTACGCTAAGGTTCACGGGGTCCCTTGATGTTTCTGAACGTCATCACGATATTTTAGAGATGATTGACATTCAGCCGCCGCCCGTCGGGCAAACGGACCCTGATCGCTATTCTTGGTGCCAATTCGCACTCCATTCCGCCTTTGCGGAAGTGGCGAAGCGCGCCGTCGCGGCCGGATGGAACGAGCGGGAAGTTGCCGCAGCTCTCGTTGATTTGGCCGATCAACACATGCTGGGCCTGGTCACGATGGGTGAACTTGAGGCGATTATCGAAGCGATCAAAAAACAGTCCTGATAATCCAAGGGCGGAGAAGGCCTGCGGTATCGTTCTCCAGGGAGATGAAATTATGGCAAAGCATGAGGACCAACCTCTCATAGCCGAAGCTCCCCACGATGAAGAGGCTGCCGCGTACGCGTGTGGAATAGAAGCTGGAAAAAAACAGAGCGAACCCGAAGAGAATCCGTATCCGGAAGGCAGCCCACAGGCGAAGGCATTCGAGCACGGATATCTGGATGGACAAAAGATCAGAAGCGACGACAAGCCGCCCGGCAACATAAACGTTCGACCCTAGTTTTTATGTTTGCCCCTGCAGCTCAGGATATATGCGTTGGCAACTGGGGCGTGAGCCCGTCGCAACTACCGACCGCCGGTCTGCGGCAGCTTTTTATTGCCCTCAGGCAAGCATCAAGGCGGCCGAGCGAGAATAGTTTGTCTATATCTTCTCGTTTGCCTGACCATCCATCTCCTTGATATCGCCGGTTGGCTCCATAGGAATATCCTTTTGGGGCACCGCTAACGATACGAGCGATGCTTTTCGTTGACCACCAGTCGGCTCACCGGCACACCCGCCGCGGTCCGTGACTCGGTTGGTATGTATTGTCCGAGGCGCGGTAGGATGGGTAGCGGTCGGCGCAGGCCTGTGCGCGGCCGCTGTAATAGCCTTCCGTGCGCTGCCTGTTGAAGAGCGTACCGGTCACGAAGGACTTGAAGAGCACGCCGCTGTCAGAGTCATCGTCATAGTAGCCGTCGAAGCCATGGATCTGATGGCCGCGCCAACGGCTGTTGTTGTGGCAGTGTCCATGGTCGTGGACCTGGATAATGTCGGATTTATGCTCCGGTACCGAGAGCGTGGGCATGATGATGGCGCCGGCAGGCATGGCTACGCTTGCCGCCAGCAATACACCAAAACCCGCAGCCGCTATCAATCTGGTGATCGTTCGCATGTGTCACTCCTTCAAATTGCAACGGCGGCGGATCCAAGCAAATCTGCGTGAAAAAACCTTGCCGCCGACCACTCCGGCATTACTTCTATATAGTGGCTTGGAGCCGCGCTCACAGATGCTTTTCCGTCTTTCTTCCAGGGCGGATTTTCATTGAATAAGAAGTGATTAGAAAGTTACGGCGATGAAGCCCCTGATTGCCCTCCTGCTATGCGCGCCGCTGCTGGCTGCATGCACGACAACCGAACAATCCCTGCAACCGATTCCCGGCAGCATCACCTATCGCGGTCAGCCGCAAATGAAGCTGACACTATCGCCTCCAGGCACGCGGATGCAGCACCATTTCGTCAATCAGTGGGGACAGGATGTCTACGAAACCTACATCATCCAGCCGGATCGCAGTCTGAGGCTCGTCAGCAGGGAAGTGATGACCCGACCGTTCTAGCGGTTCAGCTTTCCACTAAATCGTGAGCAGAACCCGGCAAAAAAACTCCGCCGACGCGGTGTCTGCGGAGTTTTCGTTTTTCAGGCGGGCTGATCGCCAAGGCTACCAGCAGCGATAGCAACGATGGTAGTAGGGACGGCCGTAATAGCCGTGATGGTAATGATCGTCGCTGACCGCAGCGCCGACGAGAACGCCGCCGATGATGCCGGCAGCAACGCCTGCGGCAGCCTGGTTTTCGGCCTGCTGCGCCTGGGCCCGGTTGGCCTGGTAGGTGGTACCGACGCAGCGGCCATAACGCTGAGTCCCCGGGCGCAGACCCTGGGCCTGACAGGTCATTTCGGCACTGGCAGCAGATTCCTGCGGCGTCTGGCAGCTAGACAAAATGGTCGATATGGCGAAAAGACTGATCGCCATGGCAGCACGTATGCGCATACTCTTCTCCGGCAATTTAAAGTGTTGTTTCTGCGCAGCGGAGTACAGCCAAGGGTACGTAAGCGCAAGCCTCCCCTTACCAACTAGTTAACCAGATGACACCATCGGTGCGGCATATTTCGATTGCCACGCAGCGAAGCCGGCCGAGGAGGGATTTTACGACCCGGCGCCAACAAAACGACTTTAAAAACAAAGGGCCCGGCACTGTGGCCGGCCCCTTCTTCCATTTTCCAATCTTATATCTGTGGCCGCATGAAATGGCAGCGATTTGCGAAATCATGCGCCAATGATCGAAGATCGGTCCAATCAGATTTGATCAGAAATTCCGCTCGAAACGGAGGACGCCGGCAACCGTATCATCATTGATGAAGTCGTAGTGCATATAGGTCAATTCCGGTTCGATGAGCAGGTGCTGGACTGGGTTGAACCTGACGTTGGTTGTCGCCTCGAACATCTTCGAGTCGGTATAAGCGAGCTGCAGGTTCCACTTCAGCTTGTCGTTTATCGGTACACCAATGCCGCCCCATACGGCCCAATCACCCCAGCCGCACTTTGCCCCATGGACAACACCATCAGGGGTCGTGCAGGCCGATTCATCCTGATAGGAGCCGGCATACTGGTTGAGCTTATCGCCATCCGTATTCCAACCGCCCATCAGGAACGCT
This sequence comes from Rhizobium sp. BK313, assembly GCF_014193655.1. Lineage (GTDB taxonomy): Bacteria > Pseudomonadota > Alphaproteobacteria > Rhizobiales > Rhizobiaceae > Rhizobium. The sequence goes on from NZ_JACHZQ010000001.1 coordinate 2,003,984, forward strand.
TCCACGCCGCCGAACTTGGCATCGATACGGGCCTTGATAGCGCCTTCCTCGACGATGGAGTCGTAGCCGCCAACGACCTTCAAGCCCAGCGTGCCGGTCGTGTAGCCCAGGCCGGCGACGACGTTGGGCGCATAGTGGTCGGCCTTAGAGGTAACCCAAGCGCCGCCGTAGCTATCCGAGTCCGACGTCGAATTGCTGTCTTCCAACGAAATGACGCCAGTGAAGCCGTTGCCGCCATCATAGTTGTAGGTCAACTGGTTGAGTTCATACGGACCGTCATAGATCGCGTCGTCGTTGATGACGTCACCGGCATATCCGGCATAGAGGTTGTACTGCGAGTCAAGCTTGCCGACGGTGAAGCCGCCGAGACTGATATTGGCAAACAGCAGCTTCGAAGCGGTATCTCCTCCGTCATTCCATTCCCAGCGCAGGATAAGATTGGTCTTCAGGGCACCATATTCCGTGTCCGTCGCCGTATCGACATTCAACTCGGTGCGATCATGCCAGAGCGTGCCGACCTTGCTCTTGGGATTATAGGCATCGTACCATTCGCCTTCCGTGCGGACTTTGCCGCCAATCTTGAGGCAAGTGTCCGTGCCGGGAATAAAGAAATAGCCGGTACCGTAGGCATCGCAGATACGCACATATTGCAGCGGCTCGGGTTCGGCCGCAACGATGGCGTCCGCAGCATGGGCGCCGGTCACCGCTGCCATTGCAGCAGCGGAGCCGAGAAGAAGGCTCTTGATGTTCATGGTGTCTCCATTCGAATGTCCACCAGGAATGGGCTTGCGGCGGACAGTGTCGGGCCGCCCCATTAACCTGATCTAAGTCCCCCTCATGGTGAGGGCGAAGCAATGAAGCTTCGACGCCGAAGCTGGACCCGGCACCGGGACCTTGCAAGTTAATAAGTAAGGCATACTAATTGTCACATTAATGTAGAATCCTATAAGTGACAAAAATATCACTTACATTTGCCCTTATATGTAGCAATTGCTCACAATGAAGCGTCTAGGAATTGTCATCCTTCATCAGCAACGTATTTTAGTTGTGTTGAATGATCGCGATAAATAAATACAATCCGCGGGCCGGGATTACCGTGTCTCTGACAGCCGAACGCCGGTGCAGATGACCAGATCAGCAGGAAAAGCTCATGTTTTTCAGGATTTTAAGCGTATCTCTCCTCACCGTCGGCATGGTCACGACGGCAATGGCGGAGTCCAACGGCCGTGGATTTGGCGGCGATCGCGGCGGCTGGGGCGATAGTCCGGGCGCGGACGACTACGGCAACTATCGCAACACCATTACCGGTGGAGGCGACACGAGCGACACGGACGAAAAAGACCCGAACGCGTGCTGGACGCTGCCCCGCTCCGCCGACGGCAAATCGATCGTTGCGCCAAGCCAGGCAAATCCGGTCGTTCCACGCAGGTGTAACTGATCTCCCAATTCGCAGATAGGCGGGGATTTCGGCAAACGGTCGATCCGCCTCCAGGCGCCAGCCGAACCCACCTGGTTGCGCGGCGTTCAGCGCGCAATTCCAGGCGCTGCGTCAGCGACATCACAAACATCAGGTAGAGGAGAAGAGTTTCTCAGAGTGCGGCGTTGCTTTACCGCACCTGATCCAGCAGTCGCTTGCACTCCAGCAGGTCGTAGAGCGTCTCCTGCAACAGTGCCCGATCTTCCTTGCCGACACTCGATTTGCCGATGGAAACATCAGGAACTTCGTCTTCCCCGCTGACGAAATTAAAGAAGCGGCGGCTGATCGGCGCCTTGGCGCGGCCGACGATCTGGTCATCGTCGGGTGAGCCGACGCGCGGCTCGGCCACGGCCGGCTCTTGCGTGGCAGCGGCAAGTGCCTCGACGCTCGCGAGATCGCCATGGCCGACGGCAATAACGAATTTGTTGCCATTGGTTTTCAGAAGCTTCTGAACACCCTTGATCGTATAGCCGTGGTCATAGAGCAGATGGCGGATGCCGTTCAGCAGGTCGACGTCTTCCGGACGATAGTAGCGCCGGCCGCCGCCGCGCTTCATCGGCTTGATCTGAGGGAAACGGGTTTCCCAGAAACGCAGGACATGCTGCGGCAGATCAAGGTCTTCCGCGACTTCGCTGATCGTGCGAAAAGCATCCGGGCTCTTGTCCATCGTCATACTCCCACAGCATGACTCCGGCGCCATTCAGGCCAGATCATGCGAAACCGGATATCCGCACCGCGGCTCATCGCGATACGACTCATCACATTTCAACGGTTTGCCGGGAGAAATTCAAGTCGTCTCTTCAGCTCTTTCACAAGCAAGCCGAAAAATAACCGCGAAAGGCTTGGAAAACAGCGTGCCAGCACGCGTGCCGCGGGCGCTGCCAATGTCTGTCTTGAGTGGATCAGGAAACGGGGTTTGCCGGCCGGGCTTTTGCCTTGCGGCTGGCATGGGCCTTCAGGATGCGCGTCTTAAGAACATTGGACGCCTTGAACGTCATCACGCGGCGCGGAGAGATGGGCACCTCCTCGCCGGTCTTCGGATTTCGACCGATGCGTTCATTCTTATCGCGCACCTGAAACGTCGCGAAGGAGGAGAGTTTTACAGTCTCGCCACGCACGATGGCGTTGCAAATTTCATCGATAACCGTTTCGACGAGTTCCGCCGATTCGGTCCGGGAGAGGCCGACTTTCCGGAATACCGACTCCGCCAAGTCCGCGCGCGTCACTGTCTTGCCCGTCATAGTTCCCCGCCCATATTGCTACGTAATTTTATCCAAGCTGCAAGAGACTATTGCCCTTGCACCAAACGGTCAAGCTCTTGTTAGGAATCGGATTTTAGAGACGCGGCCTACCAGCGCAGCAGGACGGCGCCCCAGGTAAAACCGCCGCCCATGGCTTCCAGCATCACCAGATCGCCCTTCTTGATTCGTCCGTCACCTGCCGCAACGGCAAGCGCGAGCGGGATCGATGCTGCTGAAGTATTGCCATGAAGGTCCACGGTAATCACAACCTTCTCGGGAGCAATTCCGAGCTTTTTGGCCGAGCCGTCGATGATGCGGCGGTTTGCCTGATGCGGCACCAACCAGTCGAGATCATCGGCTGTCAGCCCTGCGGCGTCGAAGGTGGCCTGGATGACATCCGTGATCATCCCGACCGCATGTTTGAACACCTCCCGGCCCGCCATGTGCAGCACGCCGACCGTTCCCGTCGAGGAAGGGCCGCCGTCGACATAGAGCTTGTCCTTGTGCGCTCCATCGGAACGCAGGCTGGCCGTCAGCACGCCACGGTCGGTGCTGACGCCGGTCCCCTCGCCTGCCTCCAGAATAATCGCACCGGCGCCGTCGCCGAAGAGGACGCAGGTCGTGCGGTCCGTCCAGTCAAGAATGCGGGAAAATGTTTCGGCGCCGATGATGAGGACGCGCTTTGCAAGGCCACCACGGATATAGGCGTCGGCGGTCGTCACCGCATAGACGAAGCCCGTACAGACGGCCTGGACATCGAAGGCGAAGCCATGATGCATGCCGAGGCGGCTCTGGATGTTCACAGCAGTCGCAGGAAACGTGTTATCCGGCGTCGAGGTGGCGACGATGATCAGATCGAGATCATCTGCCGTCAGGCCGGCATTGGCAAGCGCCGCCCGCGCCGCTTGCTCGCCGAGCGAGGCGGTCGTTTCGCCTTCGCCGGCGATATAACGCTGGCGAATGCCGGTGCGCTGCACAATCCAGTCGTCGCTGGTGTCGACGACTTGCTCCATCTCGCGATTGGTCATGGCGCGCTTGGGGAGCGCCGACCCAAATCCGCGAACAACTGAACGGATCATTCTTGTTATACCCCGTCGCTCATGCCGCTTCCGGTCCGATCGGCGGCTGCCGTTTGGCATGATATTTTTTCAGATCGTTTTCGATTTTTTGAGTGAGGCCATTCTTGGCCATGTCATAGCCGACATCGATGGCGGCCGCGAAGGCCTCGGCATTGGCGCCGCCATGGCTCTTGATGACGATACCGTTGAGGCCGAGGAAAACCCCGCCATTAACCTTGCTCGGATCGAGCTTCTCACGCAACAGGTCGAAGGCGCCCTTGGCGAAGATATAACCGATGCGGGCGAGCAGCGTGCGCGTCATGGCGGAGCGCAGATAGGCGCCGATCTGCTTTGCCGTACCCTCGGCGGCCTTCAGCGCGATATTGCCGGAAAAGCCCTCCGTCACCACCACATCGACCGTGCCCTTGCCGATATCGTCGCCCTCGACGAAACCGAAATATTCGAGCGATTCAAGATTGGCTTCGCGGATCAGGCGGCCGGCTTCCTTGACATCTTCCTGGCCCTTGATTTCTTCGACACCAACATTCAGCAGTCCGATGGTCGGTCGCTCGATCTCGAAGAGCGCGCGCGCCATGGCGCCGCCCATCAAGGCGAAATCGAGCAATTGCTGCGAATCAGCGCCGATCGTCGCGCCCACATCGAGCACAATGCTTTCGCCCCGCAATGTCGGCCAGATCGCGGCGATTGCAGGACGTTCGATATTGGCCATGGTGCGCAGGCAGAACTTCGCCATGGCCATCAGCGCACCGGTATTGCCGGCGGAAACGACCACATCGGCATCGCCAGTTTTCACCGCCTCGATCGAGCGCCACATGCTGGATATGTAGCGGCCGCGGCGCAGCGCCTGGCTCGGCTTTTCATCCATGCTGATAGCGACATCGCACTCGTGAAAGACGGATTTTTCGCGGAGTTTCGGATATTTACCGAGGATCGCTTCGCACCGTTCCTTCATGCCGTACATGATGAAGGTAATATCGGGATGCCTATCCAGCGCCTTGGCCGCGCCAGGAATAACAACCTCAGGGCCGAAGTCGCCACCCATTAGGTCAAGAGAAATTCTGATCACGCGTCCCTAGTCCTTCTTGTCCGCCGGGCCCGGCGAAATTGGCGTCAAAATACCGGTTTCTCCCCGCGTTACAACTGAATTGTGTTCAATTACCAGGGTGATCTATTCCTTTTTCCAGTCTTTCAAGACCGCGAATGGCGAGGGTTTCTTGTCCTCTTCGCCTGTGTCCTCGATGTGATCCTCGAACTCGATACCGGGCTTGCGCGGGTAAGGATCGATGGCAAGCGCGGCAAATTCGGTCACGACAGCGCCGGCATCAATCGTATCGCCGGTGAACGTTTCCGGAAGATCCGGACCGTCGGGATCGAGCACCATTTCGCCGGCATCCATGGACGGGGCGCGTGCCAGCTTCGAATCCTCCGGGATGAAAATATGCTCGAAATTCTCATCGATCTCCGATTCGACCGGATCGAGCGTGACGACACAGGCCTGGACGATCTTCGCGCGAACATTGCCCTTGACGCGGATGCCATCGCGCTTCCAGCGCGAAATCTTCAGATCGGCCGCGAGCTTCTCCACGGAAAGCACTTCCCAAAGCTTGGCCAGGCCCGCAAGCTCCCGGCTATCCGCTTCGAGATGCACATCAACCGGGTTGGCGGAGATATGGCCGACCTTCACTGAATAGGAAAAGGGCGTTTCGTCGGAGTTGGGTCTTTTCATTTTTGTCTCCTAAGGTGCGTCTTTGCCAGCGTGAGGTACGGCGTCATCGATCTGAGACGGCTGCGGGAGTGTCGCGGAGCCGGTGGCGATCTCCGTTTCGGTAACTCCTGCCAGATGCGCCTCTGCCGTCATCATCCAATCCGCCAGTCCGGTCATCGGGGGAGCACCCTCGCCTGCCTTGGGGTAGATATTGCGCTGAAGTGCGACGGCCAGCGCGGTCCTGTCATTACCGTCCATCGCGGCGGCATAGCTTTCCAGCCGCCCATAAAACATGCCGGCCAGTTTCTTCATCCGCTTCGGCACGCTGTTGTCGCCAATTCCAAGTTCGCGGATGGAATAATCGATATCCTCGAAAAAGGCATCGACGATTTCCTGCGCGAGCTCCTGGCCGCTGGTCTCGGACGAACGCGTCCGGCGGAAAAACAGGATCATCACCACCGACAGCAGCTCGAAACGGCCCATAACCGTGTCGGGCACGTCATAATCCGTATAGAAACCCGGCTGCCGCGCCATGGAGGTCAGGACGTCATACTGCCTGACGACGATGATCTGGTTATGATTTCTTTTGCGGAAGAGCCCAAAAATCATGAAAATTCCCGGAATTGGCTCATTCAGAGCGCCCCGTTGCGCTCGGCCTTGTTGCATCCACTTGAAAGCTGGTTTACCGAAGCAGGCGCGAATTGCAATGCCGTTTGTGCCCACTTCAAGGTCCCGCCCCAAACCGTCGTCACACTGTGCATGATTGGTGATGAAGAGTGCCGAACAACATCGCTGAGGCCTCCGCAATCGCGGAATGGCCACAATGATGTGCACAGCAAGGTCATATCGGCCGCTCGGCCATCGGTTTGATTCATTAGGGGAGATGAGATGTCGTTGACGAGACGGTATTTCAAGTCTGACAGAACTTTCATCAGTAGTGCCGCTATCGCCCTGGTGATTGCGACCGCGGGGCTCACGGGCTGCCAGACCAGCGAGGTCATGAACAACGGCTACATCTTCGACCAGCAATCGCTCAATCTCGTGCCTGTCGGCTCGAGCCGCGAGCAGGTGCTGCTTTCGCTCGGAACGCCGTCGACGACAGCGACCTTCGATGGCGAAGTCTTCTATTACATCTCCCAGAAGCGCACACGCGCCGTGGCCTTCATGAAGCCGAAGCTGGTCGACCAGAACATTCTGGCGATCTATTTCGACAAGGACGGCGTGGTGAAGCAGGAAGCCAACTACACGCTGAAGGACGGCAAGGTCTTCGATATGATCAGCCGCACGACGCCGACCGGCGGTCGCGACATCACCTTCCTGCAACAGATTCTGCAGGGCGGCGGCAACGGTATCAACGGTGCGAAGAACTTCCTCAACAACCTCAATCCGGGCCAATAAGCCGGATAGACCGCATCAAAAAACCCGCGAAGCCAGGCTTCGCGGGTTTTTCATTTGTTCGGCGTTCGCCTTTATCCGGCGAGAACGGCAAGCAGCAACAGCGCGACGATATTGGTGATCTTGATCGCCGGATTGACGGCGGGGCCGGCGGTGTCCTTGTAGGGATCGCCGACGGTATCGCCGGTCACCGAAGCCTTGTGCGCCTCCGAGCCCTTCATGTGACGCACGCCATCCTTGTCGACAAAGCCGTCTTCGAAGCTCTTCTTGGCATTGTCCCAGGCACCGCCGCCCGATGTCATGGAAATTGCAACGAACAGGCCGTTGATGATGACGCCCAACAACGAGGCGCCTAGAGCGGCAAAGGCCGAAGCTTTCGAACCCGAAATCAGCAGCACGCCGAAATAGACGACGATCGGCGCCAGCACCGGCAACAGGGACGGAATGATCATCTCGCGAATGGCGGCCTTGGTCAAAAGGTCGACGGCCCGGCCGTAATCAGGACGCTCGGTGCCCTGCATGATGCCCGGCTTTTCGCGGAACTGCTTGCGCACCTCTTCGACGATCGCGCCGGCCGCACGGCCGACGGCCGTCATGGCGATGCCGCCAAAGAGATAGGGGATCAGGCCGCCAAACAACAGACCGGCGACGACATAGGGGTTGGAGAGATCGAAGGAGATCGTGCCCACATTCGCGAAATATGGGAACTGATCGCCATGGGCTGCGAAATATTTCAAGTCGTTCGAATAGGCGGCGAACAGCACCAATGCACCGAGACCGGCCGAGCCGATAGCATAGCCTTTCGTCACCGCCTTGGTGGTGTTGCCGACCGCATCCAGCGCGTCGGTCGATTTGCGCACTTCTGGCGGAAGATGCGACATTTCAGCGATGCCGCCGGCATTGTCGGTGACCGGACCGAAGGCGTCGAGTGCAACGATCATGCCGGCAAGGCCGAGCATGGCGGTAACCGCAATGCCGGTGCCGAACAGGCCACCGAGCTGATAGGTGGCAAGAATGCCGCCGACGATGACGATCGCCGGCAACGCTGTCGATTCGAGCGAAACGGCGAGGCCCTGGATGACGTTGGTGCCATGGCCGGTAACCGAGGCCTGGGCGATGGAATTGACCGGCCGCTTGTTGGTGCCGGTATAATATTCGGTGATGACGACAATCAGCGCCGTGACGATCAGGCCGACGATGCCGCACATGAACAGGTTCGTTCCGGTGACATCGAAGCCTGAGACCGCACCGATCGAACCCCAGCCGATAGTCAGCGACGTGGCCGCCGCAAGACCGACGATCGACAGAATGCCGGTGGCAATCAGGCCCTTGTAGAGTGCGCCCATGATCGAGCCATTCGCCCCGAGCTTGACGAAGAAGGTACCGATGATCGAGGTGATGATGCAGGTGCCGCAAATCGCCAACGGATAGGCCATGGCAGAGGCAAGCACCGGCGTGCCTGCGAAGAAGATCGCGGCGAGAACCATGGTGGCAACGACGGAGACCGCGTAGGTTTCGAAAAGGTCGGCAGCCATCCCAGCGCAGTCGCCGACGTTATCGCCGACGTTATCAGCGATGGTCGCGGGATTGCGCGGATCGTCTTCGGGAATACCGGCTTCGACCTTGCCGACGAGGTCGCCGCCGACATCGGCGCCCTTGGTGAAGATGCCGCCACCCAGACGGGCGAAGATCGAGATCAGCGAGGCGCCGAAACCGAGAGCCACCAGCGCATCGATAACGTCGCGCGAGCCCGGTTCATGACCGAGAATGCCGGTCAACACGTAGAAATAGATGGAGACGCCGAGCAAAGCGAGGCCGGCGACCAGCATGCCGGTTATGGCGCCCGACTTGAAAGCAATGTCGAGACCGGCCGACAGACTGTGCGACGAGGCCTGCGCGGTACGGACGTTGGCGCGCACGGAGACATGCATGCCAATGAAACCGGCGGCCCCCGACAGAATGGCGCCGATCAGGAAACCGATGGCAGCTTCGCCCGACAGGAGCAGCCAGGCCAGGATGAAAACGATGACGCCGACTATGGCAATGGTTCTGTATTGACGCGCCAGATAGGCTTGCGCGCCTTCCCGAATATAACCTGCAATCTCCTGCATGCGTGCATTGCCCTGGTCGGCGGCAAGCACTGACCGGGTTGCCCAGACGGCGTAAATCACCGAGAGCAGCCCGCACGCTATAACACCTAAAAGAATCGACATTTCGCTTTTTCCCTCCAAAAAAGCCGGCGGTTCACTCCTCCTCCGGCCGCCTGCGACAAAAGCCAGCCCCTTCCTCCAAGGTGATCGGCAGATGTGCAAGGCGAGATTGCGTTTGGGAAAACGTCGCGTCAAGACCAACCGCGGGTAAAACACCCGATGAAGGTTCAAAAGAATATTCGTTTATGAAATCGGGCGCGAACGAAGGAAACGAAAGCGGCCTGGCACAAGCACCGGCGCCGACGTCGAACCTTATTTCTTGGCTTCGCCGCGGACCTGCTTGGCGATTCGATCCAGCACCGCATTGACGAGCTTCGGCTCATCCTCTTCAAAGAAGGCGTGAGCGATCTCGACATATTCGGTGACGATGACGGCAATCGGCACGTCCTTGCGGTCGAGAAGCTCGAAGGTGCCGGCGCGCAGGATAGCGCGCACGGTGCTGTCAAGACGCGACAGCGCCCAATCGTCCTGCAGGGCGGAGCCGATCAGCGGATCGAGCCGGGTCTGCTCGCGCACGACGCCGGAGACGATGGAGCGGAACCAGGATGCGTCGGCCTTCAGATAGGTCTCACCGTCCAGCTCCTGACCAAGACGGTGTGCCTCGTACTCAGCCACCACCTCCAGCACGCCTGTTCCGCCGATATCCATCTGATAGAGCGCCTGAACGGCGGCAAGGCGTGCTGCGCCTCGCTGGTTCGCGGTCTTTGCCGGTCGCTCGTTATCCTGATTGCCCATGAACTTATGCACCCAACTTTTGTTTCAGCGCGATCATCGTCAGCGCTGCACGGGCGGCAAAACCGCCCTTATCCTTGTCCGAACGGCGCGCGCGCACCCAGGCCTGATCGTCGTTTTCGACAGTCAGGATTCCGTTGCCGATCGCCAGGGATTCGCTGACGGCCAGATCCATCAGCGCACGCGAGGATTCGTTGGCGACGATGTCGAAATGATAGGTCTCGCCGCGGATGACCATGCCGAGGGCGACATAGCCATCGTATTCGGTGCCGCCGTTGTCGGCGCCATCGAGCGCCATGGCGATGGCGGCCGGAATCTCCAGTGCGCCGGGCACGGTGACAACGTCATACGTCGCGCCGGCCTCTTCGAGCGCGGTCTTGGCGCCGTCGAGAAGAGCGTCGGCCATGTCATCGTAGAAGCGGGCTTCGACGATGAGGATGTGGACATTGGTAGAGCTGGACATACGTCACCTGCTGAGTGAGAGGGCGGGCAGCACCTTGATAACGGCGGGTCAAACCACGGCGGGCCGCGCTTGGCAAGTGTTTTTCGGCTACCTGCGCCGATTCTGATCCGGATTTAAGGAACATTGAATTGTGCCAGAGATTGTATCTTCCACCGGCACACTCGCTTCGATAATGATTTGCGACCGGCAAGGAGGAGCCTGATGACAGAGAAAACCAGACACGCCGTCAACCTTGGCGAGCTACAGCTCGATCATTGGCAGCAGGGCGATTTTTTTGCGGGCAGCGACGCCTCCTTCGGTGCACTGCTCGGGCTGAAGGATCTCGGCATCAGCTATAACGAGGTGCCGCCGGGCAAATCAGGCTGTCCGTTTCACAATCATCACGTCGAGGAAGAACTCTTCGTCATTCTCGACGGCGAAGGCGAATATCGCTTCGGGAGCGGGCGAATTCTGGTTGCGAAAGGCGATGTCTTGGGAGCGCCCGCCGGTGGCCATGAAACCGCCCATCAGCTCATCAATATCGGCCCGGGCGTGCTGATCTATCTCGTCATCTCGACCAAAGCCCGGACGGAGATCGTCGAATATCCGGACTCCGGCAAGTTCATGGCGAAGACCAATCGTGCCGGCGAGACGCCGCGGCGATTCAGCTTCATCGGGCGCGAGGGCGGCGGTGTGGATTATTGGGATGGCGAACCGGGGGCATGAAACGATGAGCATGAATGCTGAAACGGTAGACAGGAAGGAAGCCGCTCCCGCTATGACCATAGTTCCGACGTTGATGACCGAACGCCTCATTCTCCGCTCTCATCGGCTGGAGGATTTCGAGGAATATGCCGTCTTCTGGACGCAGGAAGATCTTGTCCGTTACATCGGCGGCGAGACGTCGACGCGCGAACAAGCCTGGTCGCGTTTGTTGCGGTATGCCGGTATGTGGCATTACCTCGGCTTCGGTTTCTTTGCTGTCGAAGAGCGTCATAGCGGCCGCTTCATCGGCGAAGTCGGCTTCCTCGACCTACATCGCGATATGAGCCCGACCACCACGGAAGGGACCTTGGAAGCCGGTTGGGGGATCACGCCGGCACTACACGGCAGAGGTTATGCGACAGAGGCCGTCAGCGCGGCGATCGCCTGGGCCGACGACAAGTTCGCGGGCCGGCGCATGACCTGCATCGTCGATCCGGAAAATACGCCTTCGCTGCGGGTTGCGGAAAAGGTCGGTTTCCGCCGGATCGGCGAAGTGTTCTACAAAGACAAACCAAACGTCATGTTCGAGCGGTAGCAGCGGAATGGGCCGCTACCGCTCCATTCAGTTGAACGGCAGCATTCGCTTCAGTACGTCGTCGCGCAGCAGATAGTGGTGCGTCAACGCCGCTATGGCGTGGCCAGCGGCGAGGATGATGATGATCCAGGCCGTATAATTGTGCAGCCATTCGAAGATGTGCGACAGCGCCTTGTCGGGGCCGAAGAGGCTTGGAACCGAAAACAGGCCAAAAAACAGAAAGGGCTCGCCCTGCGCCCAGCGCAGCAGGAAGCCCAGCAGGACCTGCGCCGTCAGCAGCGCATAAAGAAGAATGTGCATGCCCTTGGACAGAATACCGATCGCGTCGGCCTCCGTGGCGAGCCGGCGGCCGCGTGACGAGCGCCAGAAGAGTCTGATAACGAAGACCACCGTGAACAACAGCCCAAAGGAAATATGAATCGCCTGCAGCCATTTGCGCAACGGCGTGCCCGGCGGCAGTGAATTCCAGACGTAAGCGGCGGCGAAGAGGCCGACCACGAGCAAGGCGGTCAGCCAGTGCAGACAAATCGTCCAGCAGTCGTAACGGGCTTTGGAAACGGGAGCGTGCGCAGCGGCAACGGCTTGGTCGAGAGCCATCTGATTTTCCATATTTAAAAAGTTGAGCTATAGGCAGGAATTTTCCGCGGCATAGCCTGCGGAGAAATCGGCTGCAATGACAACAATTTAGAGGTATTTTGCGTGTGAGAACGATGACCCGATAAAATATGATTTGAAATATCAACTTATAGGGAGGCCGGTCGTTTTTGCGCCTTTGAGAAAGACGATCACATCTTCGTGCGCCGACAATGGCAACCCGAAGTTCATCGCTGCGGATACAAAAGCACGTTATTAGGTAGCATTGCCATCAGAGGCGGCTTATGGCCTGAAGCGCCCTCAGGTGGAAAGCGGAAGTTCTGGCTATTGCCGTCTGTGACAGGGCCGCGGAAATTCCCGACAGTTGCGCTGGGCGCAGCAGAGTCGCGATCCGGCGCCCTCTGCGGACCAAGGGTTCGCCGAGCTATGGCAGATTGTTACCCGAGCATGCGTGCTTGGGGGCAAGCAGATCGAAGATCCATGCCAGGCCCGCATCCATCATTGCTGCCCCCGACGCGATGGCGTTGAGTTGGAAGGTTGTCGGTGGGAACGGGGCTTCCAGGCTTATCACCCCGAACCGCGCCGCATGCATTGCGACAAATCTCCTCGGTAGAGCCGAAATCAGGTCAGTGTCGGCAATGACGGCGAGTGCGAACATGAAGTTGGGAACAGTCAGCGCTATGCGACGCGTATAGCCGTGTGTCGCCAGAACCTCGTCCACAAAGCCATGAGGATCGCCGCTGAACGAGACGACCAAGTGCTGCATCTCGCAATAGCGCTCCAACGTAGGATCGTCCGCGAAGGGATGCCCGGCCCGCATCGCAATGACAAAATCCTCGTGGTAGAGGCTGCGTGCGTGAAAGCGCGTGGGAATATGGCCAGATGGAATGACGGCAATGTCCATCGCGCCTGCCTCCAAATCGGCAAAGACGGTGCGCCAAGCGCGCTCGGGCGACATTTCTCCCGGGGCGGGAAGCAACTGACGCACGCCGATGTCTATGCCGGGCGCTACCCGATGCAACTCGGCGAGAAGCGGCAACAGGAAGACCGCCGCGGCGCCGTCAGGAGCGCCGATCGCAAACCGGCGCGTGGAGTGCGCGGGGTCGAATGGCTCGGCAGTCGAGATTACATTCCTTGTCCGCGCCAAGATATCGGCGATTGGCCCGGCCAAATCCATCGCGCGCGCCGTCGGCACGACACCTCTGGGCGTTCTGAGGAAAAGCGGGTCGTTGAGAAGGCGGCGCAACCGACCGAGTCCATGGCTGACTGCTGAGGGCGTCAAAGCTAGTCTCTCGGCCGCCCGCCCGACGTGACGCTCATTCAGCACGACCTCGAAAAGAACGAGGAGGTTGAGGTCCGCGCGAGAGAGGTCAATTCTGTTCAGCATATTAGTGAAATCATATCACTGGATTCAGTATCATCGAAGTGCAATCTCCTTAGGCAAGCGGGTAGCGCAAGGCGTACTCCGCAGTGATGGAACAGTGCAGGAGAGACCGGCATGTCAGTATCCCGACGTTCAATTCTCGCCGCAGCAAGTGCCGGCAGCGCCGGCCTCACTTTGTCACCTACTGCAAGATCGGCGAAGGCCTCGGCACAGGCTCACGAGGAGGCCGTTGTAGATCAAACGGTTGCAGACCTCGTCCGGCGTTCCGAGGAAGCGCACGCAGCGCTTATGCGCGGAGATGTAAAGAGATACTGCGAAGCCATCACATATACTGATGATTTCACGCTGATGTCTCCGTTCGGGGGAAAACCAACGCGGGGCTCCGAACTCACCGTCGAGCGAATCGAGGCGATGGGCCGTTTCTTCAAGAACGGCACTTTCGAGCAGGAACTTATTCAAGCCTACGGTTCCGCAGACATGGTGGTCCTCGCGCTCATTGAACGGCAGCATGTCGAGGTCGGCGAGCTGCCCGCCCAGGACTGGCCGCTGCGGGTTACCCTGGTCTATCGCCGCGAAGGAGCGGAATGGCGATTGGCACATCGGCATGCTGACCCGCTGGTCAAGGGCGTGAGCCTGCAACAGGCGGCCGCCCTTGCAAGCGGCGAAGTCGCGCGTGATGTGAAGAGCGATGCCGGCGTTGCCCTTCCGCCTGATCCGACCCCGGGAACCAAGCACAGGAGTTGATTGCCACTATGCAATAGTTAGCTTCTGGCGCAATTCGGCCGCTCATAGCTTTCCGAAGTGGCTGATGGAATTGCCTCACGGTTCCGCAAAAACGCCGCCATCAAACCGATGGCGGCGGACAATATCCGCGATTGAGGCGCCTCGGATCAGCCTTCCAAGGCAGCCGGAAATTCCGCCAGCCGCGCCGCATAGCGGGCCATGGTGTCGACTTCGAAATTGACGAAATCACCAGCCTTGCGCTCACCCCAGGTGGTGACCTCCAGCGTATGACGGATCAGGAGAACGTCGAAGTCGGTGCCGTCGACGGCATTTACCGTCAGCGACGTACCGTCGAGCGCGATCGAGCCCTTGGGAGCGACGAATTTTGCGAGATGCGCCGGTGCGCGCAGGCGAAAACGGGTGGCGTCACCTTCCGCCGTCACCGACAGGATCTCCGCCTTTCCGTCGACATGGCCGGAGACAATGTGGCCGCCGAGCTCATCGCCGATCTTCAGCGAGCGCTCGAGATTGATATTGCTGCCAGCCTCCCACGTGCCGATGGTGGTCAACCGTAGAGCTTCTTCCCAGGCTTCCACTTCAAACCAGCGGCCATTGCTGCCAGCTTCCGGCAAGCCTGTCACCGTCAGGCAAATGCCGGAATGGGAGATCGAGGCACCCATGTCGATCGTTGCCGGATCGTAATTTGTTGCAACACGCAGCTTGATGCCTTCCTTGAGCGGAGAGACGGATTCGACCTTGCCGATATCGGTGACAATTCCGGTAAACATCAAAAACCTCTTTCAAATTCGTCGCAGCGATCATCGCCAAACTGGCTCGCGCGGATATGTCTGAAACTCGCTGGGATATTGGTCTTCGTGATCGGCGATTCAATACCGCCCTCGCCGATCGTATTTGGTCCCTGGAACAGAAGGATGCGGTCGACGAGATCGGCAGCGAGAAAGCGTTGCGCCGTCCTTGCACCCCCTTCGATCAGCAAAGAGGAGATGCCGCGCGTTCCCAGCGCTTCAAGCAGTTCCCCCGGTTCGTTGGAATTGGATTGCAGCACTTCGGCGCCCGCGGCATCGAGCGCGGCGCGGCGGCCCAAGAAGGCCTTGTCGGTATTTTCATCGAAAGGCGGCGGATCATCGGCAACGACCACAAGCCCATATTGTTGGGCTGTCTTCACGAGCTTGCTGCCGAGCGGAAGCTGGAGCTGCTCGTCGATGACGATGCGCAATGGCGTGCGGCTTTCCAACCCCGGCAAACGGCAGGTCAATTCCGGGTCGTCTGCTATCGCCGTGCCGATGCCGACAAGAATGGCATCGCTTTCGGCGCGCAAGACCTGCACCTGGGCCCGGGCGATATCGCCGGTGATACGCACCTGTCCCTCACCCGTTTTGCCGATCATTCCGTCAGCGGAAACAGCAAGTTTGAGAGTCACATACGGCCGGTTTCTCGTCTGACGCATGAGATAGCCGGCAAGCGAACGCCTGCCTTCCTCCTCAAGAATACCGGCATCGACTTCGATACCCGCATCCTGTAGCATCGCGATGCCGCGACCGGAAACACGCTGGTCTGGATCGGTAACGCTGATGACGACGCGGGCGACGCCGTAGGCAATGAGCGCTTCAGCGCAGGGTGGCGTCTTGCCGTAGTGGGAACAGGGTTCAAGTGTCACGTAGGCCGTCGCACCCCTCGCCGCCTCGCCCGCCTCAGCCAAGGCCTGGGGTTCGGCATGCGGCCTGCCGCCAAGTGCGGTCACGGCACGGCCGATGACGGCATTGTCCTTGACGATCAGGCAACCGACGGAAGGGTTTGTGGCAGTAAGCCCCAGATGCCGGCGCGACAAGCGGATCGCCGCGGCCATAAAACGTTCGTCCTCTGGCCGGAGCGCCATGGTCAAGGGTCCAGCGGATCGCGCGCGATCTTGGCGTTGATCTCGGTGATCACCTGCTCGAAGTCCTCCGCATGCGAGAAATCGCGATAGACGGAAGCATAGCGCACGAAGGCGACGTCATCGAGGCTCTTGAGGGCTTCCAGCACCTGCAAGCCGATCTGCTCCGAACTGATTTCCGTCTCGCCGGAGCTTTCCAGGCGACGGACGATGCCGGAGACGGCACGCTCGATGCGATCGCGGTCGACCGGGCGTTTACGCAGCGCGATCTCGAAGGAACGCACCAGCTTGTCCCGATCGAAGGGCACCTTGCGGCCAGTCTTCTTGATGACCATCAGCTCGCGCAGTTGCACGCGCTCGAAAGTGGTGAAGCGGCCGCCGCAATCCGGACAGATGCGCCGCCGGCGGATGGAGGTGTTATCCTCCGCCGGGCGCGAATCCTTGACCTGGGTATCTTCCGAACCGCAATAGGGGCAGCGCATGCGCTCTCCTCAACCCATGTAGCCGTACATGGGGAAGCGGCCGGTGAGATTGACCACCTTTTCACGCACTGCGGCCTCGACGGCAGCATTGCCTTCATCGGAATTGGCGACTTTCAGGCCATCCAGCACTTCGATGATGAGATTGCCGATCTCGCGGAATTCGGCTTCCTTGAAACCGCGCGTCGTGCCGGCCGGTGTACCGAGACGGACGCCCGACGTGACGAAGGGCTTCTCCGGATCGAACGGGATGCCGTTCTTGTTGCAGGTCACATAGGCGCGGCCGAGAGCTGCCTCGGCGCGCTTGCCGGTGGCATTCTTCTTGCGCAGGTCGACCAGCATCAAGTGGTTGTCCGTGCCGCCCGAAACGACGTCAAGACCGCCGGCGATCAGCGTTTCCGCAAGCGCCTTGGCATTCTTGACGATCTGCGCGGTATAGTCCTTGAACTCCGGCTGCAGCGCTTCGCCGAGCGCCACGGCCTTCGCGGCGATGACATGCATCAGCGGGCCGCCTTGCAGCCCGGGGAAGACAGCCGAATTGAACTTCTTCGCCAGATCCTCGTCATTGGTGAGGATCATCCCGCCACGCGGGCCGCGCAGCGACTTGTGGGTCGTGGTCGTTGCAACATGGCAATGCGGGAACGGCGACGGATGCTGGCCACCGGCAACCAGGCCGGCAATATGGGCCATGTCGACCATCAGGTAGGCGCCGACGCTGTCGGCGATCTCGCGGAAGCGCTTCCAGTCCCAGATACGGGAATAAGCGGTGCCACCGGCGATGATCAGCTTCGGCCTGGTTTCTTCGGCCTTGCGCTGAACAGCATCCATGTCGAGCAGGTTGTCGCCTTCACGCACGCCGTAGGAGACCACGTTGAACCACTTGCCGGACATGTTGACCGGCGAACCATGCGTCAGGTGCCCGCCCGAATTGAGATCGAGACCCATGAATGTGTCGCCCGGCTGCAGCAGCGCCAGGAAGACCGCCTGGTTCATCTGCGAGCCGGAATTCGGCTGCACGTTGGCGAAATTGACGCCGAACAGCTTCTTTGCGCGCTCGATGGCAAGCTCTTCGGCGATATCGACGAACTGGCAGCCGCCATAATAGCGCTTGCCCGGATAACCCTCGGCATATTTGTTCGTCATGATCGAGCCCTGCGCTTCCAAGACGGCGCGGGAAACAATGTTTTCCGAGGCGATCAGCTCGATCTCATGCCGCTGACGACCCAATTCCTTATTGATCGCGCCAAAGATTTCCGGATCGGTATCGGCGAGCGAGCGATTGAAGAAAGGTTCGGTGGAAGCATTGGTCATCGTGGAAGCTCCTGAACGGGCCGGAACGGCAATGGAGACGGTATTAGCGTCAGGGTCGCCCGAGAGCAATACGATCAGCGACATTTGCTGGGCATTCTACGATGAGCGGCTCGGACATATGAAAAAGCCGCGTCAAACGACGCGGCTTCGATCATGCTCTGGATGCGGAGCCGATTACTGAACCGGCTGCTCCATGCCCTGGGTCGTGTCGAGCGCCAGCTCGGCATTTCCGTCGAGCTGATAGATATCGTCACGGAACTGCACGATACCGTCGGCAGCACTCCAGGCAGAAATATAGACGAAATAAACAGGCACTTCCGTCGCCAATGTGATCGGCGTATTGACGCGAGTGGAGATGACCTGCTCGATGTGCTGGCGCGGCCAGCCCGGAGTTTCGGCAAGCAGCCAGGTCGCTAGGTCACGCACGTTCTGAACGCGCACGCAGCCCGAGCTGTCGAAACGCATCAGCTTGTTGAACAGGCCCTGTTCGGGCGTGTCGTGCATATATTCGTTGTTGGGATTATGGAAGTTGATCTTCGTGGACGCCATGGCGTTGGTCTTGCCCGGGTCCTGGCGAAACATCAGGTCCGGCGCCTTGTCCGAATTCCAGTCGATCGTCTCGGGCGCGACTTCCTGGCCCTTGCCGTCGAGAAGGCGGATGTTGCTCTTCGTCAGGTAGGTCGGATCCTTCCGCATGAGCGGCATGATGTCCTTGATGATGATGGAGCGTGGCGCCGTCCAGTACGGGTTGAGGATGACTTCGTAGATCTTTGAATTGATGATGTGCGTCGGTCGCGATTCCCGGCCGACGATCGCCTCGTGGCGCAGCGCCACCTGACCGTCCTGCACGGCTTCGACACGGGTCGCCGGGATGTTGACCATGACGTGACGGCGGCCGAGATCGGCCGGGAACGTCTGCAGTCGGACGAGGTTGGTGTTCAGTTGCTGCAGGCGGACATCGGCGGGGATGTTGATCGCCTTCAGCGTGAAATCGCCGATGACGCCATCCGGCGGAAGACCGTGGCGGGCTTGGAAACGCTTGACGGCACCATCGACGTAGGAATCGAAGGCGGACGAAATGCCAGCCTCGCGCGGCAGGTCGCCGGTGACCATTAGATGCTGGCGCAGCGACTGCACGGCGGGATCGGTAGCGCCGAGCTGCAGCGGCTGCTGGCTCGTCGGGTTGATCTGCGGCCAGCCACCATTGGCGACGATGCTCTGGTACTGGGCGATCGCCTGCTGGATATTCGGAACGGAATCAGGCCCGAGGATCGGCGTGTTGGAAACAACCGCTGCAGCGGTCCGCGCGGCGGCCTTCGCATCGAACTGATCGTCCCAATTGCCGCGGGCGCGGTTGTTGATCAGCGCGTCGAGAGGCGTCTGGTCCTGTGCAAGAGCCGGGGCTGCCAAAGCGGCCACGCCAAAAGTTGCCGCAGACCGCAGGAAGGAGCGGCGCGAGAAAGGTTCAATTCCGTTTTTCTTCGACATATCCCACCGTTCGACGCTGCGACCAATTTCATCCGCAGCCAAGAGAGAAAGCAGTAAACACCGCAGCTTGCCGCCAAGTAACGCAGCCTAGTATCAATCCGTTGCCTTAGAGCACCACAAAAACTTCGCTCCGGACCATCACAATATTGCGAGCCCAAAGCGCTAAGGCATGAAGATCAAGACTTGAAAAGCGCCGTTTGCCGTTCGTTTCCGCTGTCATAGCAATATGGCCAATTCGTGTCGTCCGGCATGAAACTTGCTTTCGCTTGCCGTAGCGGAAGAAAGACCATTTTGCGTTGCTAAAATACCACTCGATAACCGTGGTTCATAGCGGCTGATGCTTCGACGTCAATGGCACAGATGCCGCAGATACTGTTGTGCACCGCAAGGTCATGGCGGGACGTGGCAAAAAGCCCACAGAAGATGTGGTATTCCCGTCTTGAACAGGCGGAAGCCGGACGCGCAGGGAGCGCATCCGGCCTATTTTACTGGAGAGTCTCGTAGTTTGCCGCCGTTATTTACAGGCGATAAAGGATCTGGTCGTTCCAGAAGCGGTCGAGGCGCTGCAGGAGCTTGTTCATCTGGGTGAACTCGTCGGTGCCGATACCGCCGACCTTGTCGATCGAGGTGATGTGACGCTCGTAGAGCTTGGCGACGGTTTCGGCGATGTCCTGGCCGGTTTCCGTCAGGCTGATGCGGACCGAGCGGCGGTCGATGCGGGAGCGCTGATGGTTGATAAAACCGAGGTCGACCAGCTTCTTGACGTTGTAGGAAACGTTGGAGCCGAGGTAGAAACCGCGGGAGCGCAGCTCGCCGGCAGTCAGCTCGGAATTGCCGATGTTGAAAAGGAGCAGCGCCTGGACGGCGTTGACGTCGTCGCGGCCTTGGCGGTCGAACTCGTCCTTGATAACATCGAGGAGACGGCGGTGAAGACGCTCCACCAAGTGGAGGGATTCCATATACAGACCACGGATGTCATCGATCTGCTGGTCCCGAGCATTCGCAACTGCCTGCGGCTTGATTTTCGTGTTCATCATGACTTGGCCTCACTGTTTTGTTTGGCGGTGTCGTTTTCTTCCCGCCTTGAGTGAGACCCTATCGAATACACATAAAATTCTACTTAAACTGCAGGCTTAACAGCACCTTACCATGAGGTCTTGGTGTCTCAGGGTAAATCAACCATTACCTGCTGCCGGCGCCGGCGCTTTTCCTGCCACAGCAAAATGCGGAAAATGCAGTAGAGCGCGGCGACGCAGGCATGCAGAATCACGATCAATGGATTGGAGCCGAAGATCTGCGGCCAAAGGCCGTACATCAGCACCTGACCGCCGGCTGCCAGCACCCAGATGACCGGTCCCCAGGACACCGTCAGCCACAGGCCGAGGGCTGCGACCGGGAAGACGACGGCAAGGCCGGCGCCTGCCACTTTCCAGGGCAGATTGAGCAGATCGAAACGGGCCTGGCCAGCCAGCGAATACCCGACCAGCATCGACCAATATTGCAGGCCAAGCCAGAAACAGCCGATCGCGATCAGCCGCAGGAACACTACGAACAAGATGTCCGTCAGCGTGTTCTTGGGTATGGTCGAAGAATCAGATTCCATGTGCGAACAATACGTAGGAGGCCATAGGCTCGCCAGAGCCATAGTGGCTGCGGCCTTTCGCCGGGTTTTGAATCCTGGGGACAGCGTGATAGGTACGCTGCTTACAAATTGAGGCCATAGATAGACTAAAAAGGATGGCGGCACCATGCAGGACAAGACGCATCTTGTTGACGAGATCACCGGGCATCGGCGCATGCGGCGCAACCGCAAGGCCGATTGGACACGCCGCCTGGTGCAGGAAAATCGGCTGACCGTCGACGACCTGATCTGGCCGATCTTCCTGATCCCCGGCAGCGGCATCGTAGAGCCGATCCCGGCCATGCCCGGCGTCTCCAGACTGACGGTCGACAAGGCCGTGGAAGCCGCAAAGGAAGCGGCCGACCTCGGCATCCCCGCGATCGCCACCTTCCCGAATATCGAAATGGAACTGCGCGACGAAACCGGCTCGAACAGCCTGGAAAAGAATAACCTCATCAATCTTGCCACCGCCGCCATCAAAAAGGCCGTGCCGAATATCGGCGTCATCACCGACGTCGCCCTCGATCCCTTCACCAGCCACGGCCACGACGGTATTCTGCGCGGGTCCGAGATCGTCAACGACGAGACGGTCGAGCAGGTGGCGCGCGCCGCCGTCTACCAGGCAGACGCCGGCTCCGATATCATCGCGCCGTCGGAAATGATGGATGGGCGCATCGGTGCCATCCGCCATGCGCTCGACGCTGCCGGTCACCAGGGCGTCGGCATCATGAGCTATGCCACCAAATTCAGCTCGGCCTTCTACGGCCCCTATCGCGAGGCGATTTCGACCGGCGGCCTGCTGAAGGGCGACAAGAAGACCTATTATATCGACCCGGCCAACGGCACCGAGGCGGTGCGAGACGCTGCCCTCGATGTCGAGGAAGGCGCCGACATGCTGATGGTCAAGCCCGGCCTGCCCTATCTCGACATCTGTTGGCGGCTGAAAGAGGCTTTCGGCCTTCCGACCTTCGCCTATCAGGTCTCCGGTGAATATTCGATGATCAAGGCGGCCGCCGCCAATGGCTGGATCGATGGCGAACGGGTGATGCTGGAAACCCTGCTCGCCTTCAAGCGCGCCGGCTGCGACGGCATCCTCACCTATTTTGCGCCGGAAGTGGCGAAGCTGCTGGCAAAGAGGTAATCACTGGCCACAAGCTTATTGCATTTGCCGGACCTCACACCATATGTTCGGCAAATGTTTCCCTACTGCGCCGCGCCTCCTATGGGACGCGCAAAGGTCGCAGTAGAATCTTTAAGCTGCGCATAAGCCTTTCCTTAAATCGGAATGATTGAAGGGGTTATGCGCGAAGGAGGAAGACGATGAGCCTGAACCCCAGCCCGCTTTATGCAGCACCGGACGACTGGCGCGCCTATAGTGGCGTGCTGAGCCGGCGCATCTTCGCCTTCATCGTCGATTATGTCATCGTCGGTTTGCTCTGCATCCCGGCAGCGATCGTGTTGTTCTTCGTCTCGATCCTGACGCTTGGGCTGGGCTTCCTGCTCTACCCCGCTCTCTTCATCATCGTTGCCGGTCTCTATTTCGGCTGGACGCTTGGCGGACCGCATCAGGCTTCGCTCGGCATGCGGGCCATGGGCGTTGCCATGGTGCGAGTCGATGGCCGGCCGATGGATTTTCTCACCGCGATCGTGCATCTGGCACTGTTCTGGATCCTGAACTCCGTTCTGACGCCGCTCATCCTGCTGGCAGGCCTGTTCATCGAACGCAGCCGCCTAGTGCATGACCTGTTGCTCGGAACTGTCATCGTCCGAACGGCGTAAATCAGGGCGATATTCACCAACACCATATCCAAACGGTCCGGTCGTCCGGGCCGGCCATCGCTCACGGAAGGGCGTCTTGCTTCTGAACAAGCCGGGAAACTGTGACCTTGCACAAAGGACATAGTTGACGTTTTCTAAACTTGGGCCATGCTTGTGAGAAGTCGAATGCCGAACGAAAGGTTAATCAGCGGCAGATGAACACGCAGTCGACGCCATCCCCGCAGTTTTATCTGACGGCACCGGCTGCCTGCCCGTACCTGCCGCGCGAGATGGAGCGCAAGGTCTTCACCCATCTCGTTGGCCCCCGTGCGGCGGAGATGAACGACATTCTGACACAGGGCGGCTTCCGTCGTTCGCAGAACATCGCCTACCGCCCCGCTTGCGAATCCTGCCGCGCCTGTATTTCCGTTCGTATTCTCGCTCAGGAATTCGAGCCCAGCCGCTCGATGAAGCGTGTCCTGACATCCAATAGCGATATCATCGCCACCGAATTCCCGGCGCAGCCGTCAAGCGAGCAATATTCCCTCTTCCGCCGCTATCTCGATGATCGCCATCAGCAGGGCGGCATGTCCGACATGACCGTGCTCGATTATGCAATCATGGTCGAAGACACCCACGTCAACACCCGCATCATCGAGTATCGCCGGCGCGAGGAAGGCTCGGGGTTGGAGCAGCGGCCGAAGGGCGAGCTGCTGGCGGCGGCGTTGACCGACGTTATGAGCGACGGGCTATCGATGGTCTATTCCTATTTCAATCCCGATCTCGACCATCGCTCGCTCGGCACCTTCATGATCCTTGATCACATCAAGCGAACCAAGGCGCTGGGCCTGCCGCATGTCTATCTCGGCTATTGGGTCAAGGGTTCACGCAAGATGGACTACAAGACGCGCTTCCAGCCACAGGAGCATCTGACGCCCCGCGGCTGGGAGCGCTTCGATCCTGCGGACGCCGGCGAAGATCACTCTCACTGAATGGTCTCCCATCTCTCCGATCACAGAAAAGGCTTGCTGCTGACCACGATCGGCGGTCTCGCGCTGTCGATGGATATCCCGCTCATCCGGCTTTCGAGCGGCAATGTCTGGTCAGTCCTGGCGGCGCGCAGTCTCGCGACGGTCTTCGTCGCGTTTGTCGCTCTGATCGTCATCCGTCGTGTTACGGGATCGTTGCGCAATACGTTGCCGGGCTGGATCGGGCTTCCTGTCGGCCTCTTCTACGGCCTGACGACCATCACCTTTCTCCTCGCCATCTACTACACGACGGCGGCGAATGTGGTGTTCATCATTGCTCTCAATCCTATGTTCGCTGCGCTGCTCTCCTGGATTTTCCTGAAAGAGCGCCCTGCTCTTTCCACCATCGTCACCATGATCGTGATGATCTTCGGCGTCGGCCTAATCGTATGGGGCGGCATGGAGGGCGGCCATTTCCTCGGTGACGCGCTGTCGGTTCTCGCTTCTTTTTCCATCGCCTGCGCCATTACAATCAGCCGGGCCTCGCGCCGGGATATGGGCTTCGCGTCCCTACTGTCCGCCATTATCCCGGCGGCAGTCGGACTCTACCATGTCATCCCGTCAAGCATCGCCATCGATCATCCCGCCTGGATCCTGCTCGACGGCGCAGTCCTGATGCCCCTCTCCTTCTGGTGCCTCGCCACCGGCACACGCTTTTTATCGGCGCCGGAAGTGGCGATGTTCTATCTGCTGGAAACGATCCTGGCGCCGATCTGGGTCTGGCTGATCTTCGCCGAAGCCCCAAGCAGCATCACGCTCGCCGGCGGCCTGGTGCTGATCCTGGCGCTTGCAGTGCATTCGTTGTGGCAAGTGTGGGTCAGGGGTAGAGCAGCGGTCACAGGGTAGCGAACTGTATGATTCGACGAAGGAGCCACGCGCTTCTTCAGGGATTTTACCAAGCCGCCAGCATAGCAAACGTGGAGAAAGGCTCTCCATCCGCCGTACAACCCGGCCCTTCGCTACCGCTCAGGGCGCTCGTCGCTGCAATCGACCCACTGGGTCGATTGCTCGGGCTTTACCCGACCGCTCCTCACCCCGAAAACCTGCCGCTTCTGGGGAAGCCTTTCGGCACCGTGCGGCCAGCTACGGCGCGGTCGCCGAGCCATTCTGTCAGTTCGTCCTTGGTCCTGGTGAAAATCCGGCCGGCGCTATCTTCCCAGGTCAGACCATCGGCGATGGCAAAGCACTTGATATCGCCAACGCCGCCATCCTTATAGCGCTGCAGACGCACGCCCTTGCCGCGCGACATTTCCGGAATCTGCGCCAGCGGGAAAACGACCATCTTGCGGTTCTCGCCAACGACGGCGACGTGATCGCCCGAGACCGGCACGAGCAGCTTTGTCTCATCCGGCGTCGTCAAGTTCATGATCTGCTTGCCCTTTCGGGTATTGGCGACCAGTTCCCCTTCCGGCACGACAAAGCCGTTGCCAGCCGTCGAGACAACCAGTTGCTTGCGCTGAGGGTCGTGGACAAAGGCGGTCAGCACGTCCTGATCATTTTCCATGTCGACCATGATGCGCAATGGCTCGCCGTGGCCACGGCCGCCGGGCAGCTTGTCGCCACCGAGCGTATAGGCCTTGCCACCGGTCGTGACGATCAGGATCTTATCGGTCGTCTGCGCCGTGAAAGCCACCTTCAGGGCGTCGCTCTCCTTGAACGTGAGCGTCGAGGTGTCGGAGATGTGGCCCTTCAGCGCCCGGATCCAGCCCTTTTCCGAGACGACGACGGTGATCGGTTCCTTCTCGATCATCGCCTGCTGGATCGCCGCGTCATCGGCCTCAGGCGCTTCGGCGAACTGTGTTCGGCGGCGGCCGAGTTCGGTCGCCTTGGCGAATTTCTTCTTTACCTCGCCGATTTCCCAGGCGACCGTCTGCCACTGCTTGTCATCGGAGGCGAGCAAGGCCTCGATATCGGCCTTCTCCTTGGTCAGACCGTCGAATTCCTTGCGGATTTCGAACTCCTCGAGCTTGCGCAAGGAGCGCAGGCGCATGTTGAGAATCGCCTCGACCTGATTGTCGGTAAGCCCGAACCGCTCCATCATGACAGGTTTCGGCTCATCCTCCTCGCGGATGATGGCGATGACCTCATCGATGTTGAGGTAGGCGATCAGGAAGCCGCCCAGGATTTCCAAGCGCTTTTCTATCGCCGCGAGCCGGAAGCGCGAGCGACGCTGCAGGACCTCGCGGCGGTGGTCCAGCCATTCCTTCAGCACCTCGTTCAGCGCCATGACCTTCGGGATGCGGCCCATGGACAGAACGTTCATGTTGAGCGGGAAACGGCTTTCCAGCTCCGTCAACTTGAACATCGATTCCATCAGGATCGTCGCATCGACGCTGCGGCTCTTCGGCATCAGGACGACGCGGATGTCCTCAGCGGACTCGTCACGAATATCTTCGAGTAACGGCAGTTTGCGCGCCAGAAGCAGCTCGGCGATCTTTTCGATCAGCCGCGACTTCTGCACCTGGAACGGAATTTCGGTAACGACGATCTGGTAACCGCCACGGCCGAGATCCTCGATCTCCCATTTGGCGCGGACGCGAAATCCGCCGCGACCAGTCTTGTAGCTTTCGATGATGCTCTGACGATCGTCGATAATGATGCCCCCGGTCGGAAAGTCCGGGCCGGGAATGTACAGCTCAACCAGCTTCTCAACAGTGGCGTCGCGGTCGCGGATCAGATGCAGGGCGGCGTCGCAGAGTTCGTGTGCGTTGTGCGATGGGATCGAGGTTGCCATGCCGACAGCGATGCCGGAGGAGCCGTTGGCGAGCAGGTTCGGGAAAGCGCCGGGCAGCACGATCGGTTCGGAATTCGACTCGTCGTAGGTGTCGCGGAAATCCACGGCGTCCTGGTCGATGCCTTCGAGCAGCAGTTCTGAGACTGGCGTCATCTTGGATTCAGTGTAGCGCATGGCGGCGGGGCTATCGCCGTCGATATTGCCGAAATTGCCCTGGCCATTGACCAGTGTGTAGCGCTGCGAGAAATCCTGCGCCAGGCGGGCCAACGCATCATAGATCGATTGGTCGCCATGCGGATGATAGTTACCCATCACCTCGCCGACGATCTTGGCGCATTTGCGGAAGGCGGCGTTTGGGCGCAGGCCCATCTCGCTCATCGCGTAAACGATGCGTCGATGAACCGGCTTCAGGCCATCGCGAACATCCGGCAAGGCGCGATGCATGATCGTCGACAAGGCATAGGCCAGATAACGCTCTTCGAGCGCGGCCTTGAGGTCGACCGGAAGGATGCTGTCGTCGTCGCCGCCACCAGGCGGTAAAAGATTTTGTCCCATGGCTCTTGACTAGCGGAGATGCCGATTCCGGGCAAGAAATCAGTGGAAAGCACTTGTGGATGACGCCTCAGTTCAAGCATGATCTGACGTAACGTTGGACACAATTCTCGTGCATATATTTGCTATTGCATTGTCATTGGAATTTTAGGCAAACGTGAATATAACTCGCCGCAGTACACGCAAAATATGTACGCCCGCCTACACCAGCTCTATGAGGAAAAGCCATCATGACTTTCTATCGGACAACACGGCTGATGCTGTCCAGCGCCGCCATTCTGTCTTTCGCCAGCTCCGCCTTTGCGCTCGACGGCAATGACCTCCTGAAGAAGATCAATGACGCCTACGCTCAGCAGGGCGGCTCGCTCGCTGCCGAAAGCATCGATGTCAGCGGCACGACGGTGACGCTGAAAGGCGTGAGCTTCAAAGCGGCTGGCACGCCCGATGGCTTCAAGCTGGGCGATATCACTTTGACCGGTGTCGCCGAAGCAGGTGGCGGTTACACCGTCGATCAGGTCGCTTTTCCCGACGTCGCCACGACCAAGGACGACGTTACCATCGCAGCTTCTGACCTGAAGATGAATGGCGTCGAAATCCCGGCAGACGCAACCAAGGGCGATCTCGACTCCCTGCTGTTCTACAAGACCGCACATGCTGGCTCCCTCTCCTTCACCAAGGACGGCACGCAGGTCTTCTCGATCTCAGGCGCTGATGCAACGATGAACAAGCGTGCCGACAAGTCGGGTCTCGACTTCGATGCCGAAGTCAACGGCGTCAAGGCTGATCTCAGCAAGGTCAACGATCCGCAGACCAAGGAAGCCATCAGCCAGCTCGATCTACAGCAGTTGAGCGGCAAGATCGCCATGAAGGGCAGTTGGGAGATTGCTCCGGGCAAGATCGACATCACCGAATATTCCTTGGATTTCAAGGATGTCGGCAAGCTGAACATCGCGCTCAGCCTCTCGGGCTACACGCCCGCCTTCGCCAAGTCGCTGCAGGATGCGCTCAAGACCGTCCGCTCCAATCCGAACCAGCAGGATGCGCAGCAATCCGCCGGTCTTGCCATGCTCGGCCTTCTGCAGCAGCTAACCTTCAACAGCGCCCAGATCCGCTTCGACGACGGCTCGATCACGTCCCGGGCACTCGAATTTGCCGGCAAGCAGCAGGGCGTTTCCGGTAAGCAGCTGGCTGACACGCTGAAGGCGATGACGCCGATCATGATGGCTCAGCTCAACATTCCGGAACTGCAGAACGCCGTCTCCGCCGCCGTCAGCACCTATCTCGATAATCCGAAGAGCCTGACGGTCACCGCTGCACCGGACAAGCCGGTGCCGCTGCCAATGATCATTGGCGCCGCCATGGGCGCCCCGCAGTCGATCCCGCAGGTCATCGGTCTCAAGGTTTCGTCCAACGATTGATCGAGGCTTCGATCCTGACAATATAGAAACCCGGCGATTTCGGTCGCCGGGTTTTTCTTTGCCGTCGGCTAGAGCATCCCGCTTTCAGGTGGAATCACCTGCAAGCGGATAAGATGCTCTAGATTCAAAAATACTAGAGCGACCTTTGTGCGTTCATATGAACGCACGGCGCTCTAGGTTTCCCGCCGCAACTGATATTTCCTCAGTTCGCTGAGCGCATGCGACAACAGGGCAAGCAATTCATCGGTGGTGGCACCGTCGCGCGCCTGAACGGACATGCCTTGCAGGATCGCGCCCAGAAAACGTGCAAGCGACCGAGCGTCGGCATCCGACCGTATGTCACCTTCCGCAATGCCGCGCTCAATCCGGGCCGCGAAGATGTCAAGCGTTTGCAGGCGCATCGATGCGACGTGATGGGCGATCGGCTCGCTTTCCTCGGCGCAATTCAACACCGCCGTCGATATCATGCAGCCTTTCGGATGCTCCGGAGCCGTGAAGATCTTGGCGGAATTCGTCAGAAAGCGTTCGAAGGCCGTCACCGTATCCAGCTTGTCCAGAAACGGATTGCCAGGCTCCGGCCGCGGCATGCGGCGATATTGATCGAGCGTCTCGCGATAGAGCTCCGCCTTGGACCCGAAGGCCGCGTAGAGGCTTTGCGGCGTGATCCCCATCGCGGCGGTCAGGCCCGCGATGGAAGAGCCGTCATAACCATGCTTCCAGAACGTGTCCCGTGCGGCGGCAAGAACCGTCTCCCGATCGAAGGCGGGCGGGCGCCCACGCTTCCGCGGCAATGAATTTTCGGCCTCTTCGTTATTTTTCACAATGGTCACTCTAGAAATATTCTCCGATCTGGTTTATTCAGGAATGGTCATTGTGATTATAGAAGGTTTTGCCCCATGAGTCTTCCCGTGGAAAATTCCGCACGCCCGAGCCGTGGCAGCCTTGTTGAAGGCGTCGATGCTGCGATTGATTCCGCCCTGGCTGACAAGAGGCTGGTCGGGACCGTGGTCCTGATCGCCCGGGACGGAGAGCCGGTCTATCGCCGCGCCGCCGGTCTGGCAGACCGGGAAAACAAGGTAGCGATGCGGGAGGATGCCATATTCCGGCTTGCCTCCATCACCAAGCCGATCGTCGCCATCGCCGCCATGCGGCTTGTCGAACAGGGCCGCCTCGGGCTCGACGATCCGATCACCAAATGGCTGCCGGATTTCCGGCCGCGGCTACCCGATGGAACGGAGGCCGTTATCCGTATCCGGCATCTTCTGACGCACACGTCCGGACTGGGTTACACGTTCGCGGAGGAGCAAGACGGCCCTTATCATCGCGCCGGCGTATCCGACGGTCTGGAGACACCCGGCCTGTCGCTGGCTGATAACCTCAAGCGCCTCGCCAGCGCGCCTCTCCTCTTTCCGCCCGGCGAAAGCTGGCGTTATTCGCTGGCTATGGACGTGCTCGGCGGCATCATCGAAAAGGAAACCGGCGGTAACCTCGATAGCGCAGTCGCGGAGCTGGTGATGAAACCGCTTGGTCTCTCCGATACCGCTTTCTCCGTTCGCGATCGCAGCCGCCTGGCAGCCGCCTATATGAATGGCGTATCGGAGCCGCAGCGGATGGGGGATGAGGCGCTCGTCCCGATACTTGACGGCACGATCCGCTTTGCGCCGGACAGGATATTCGATCCCGCCTCCTATCACTCCGGCGGCGCGGGTATGGCCGGAACGGCAAGCGACGTGCTTGCTATTCTGGAAACGGTGCGCAACGGCGGCGCACCGCTACTGTCTGCCGATACCGTGAAGACGATGATGGCCGATCACGCGGGCGGCCATATGCAGGCACTGCAAGCCGGCGTCGGTTTTGGCTACGGATGGTCCGTGGTCACAGACCCCATTGCAGCGCAAGCCCCGTTCTCAGCAGGCACAATCAAATGGGGTGGCGTCTACGGTCACAGCTGGTTCGTCGATCCCGAGAAAAGGCTCAGCGTCGCTGCACTCACCAATACAGCCCTCGAGGGCATGTGGGGACAATTCACCGTCGACCTGGCCAAAGCGGTCTATGCCGCGATCTAGCGGGTATCGACATGCCAAATAAAAACCCGGCGTTTTTTTCGCCGGGTTTTTGCTTCTCATGAGAATGGGCTGTGTGAAGCCATGATACCGTAACACCTCATCGAATAGCGGAGATGAGGCCGGAAATTCTAGAGCCAGAATACAACTATTATTGGAATTTCTGCGAGATGTTGCTAGAGATTGTAGCGATATGTGCAATCCAACCGTGTAGATCAACGCCTTTCCAGCCGGGATGCCCCATCATGATCTTCTATCGAATGAGTCAGCTGACAGTCGTCGGCACCGGACTTGTGTTCTTTGCGAACTCCGCTTTCGCGCTCGATGGGGCCGACGTCCTCAAGAAGCTCAACAATGCCATAGTCGCGCAGATAGGAGACTCGATCGAGGCCGGAAGCGTCGCTGTCAATGGTTCAACCGTCGTCCTGAGAAACGTGACATATACGCCGCGAGGAAGAACCGGCATTGCCCTCGGCGATGTCACGATGACTGGTGTGGCCGAGCAGGCCGGCGGTTATACGATCGAGAAAGTGCTCATCCCCGATGTTACAATAAAGCAAAAAGACTTCAGTGTCAGTGCCGCAGGACTAAGGGTGGATGACCTCGAAATTCCCGTGAATGCGACGTTGAGCGATATGAACTCGATATTCGTTTATCACGCACATGTGGGCCCGGTGTCCTGCCTGAGGGTCGGCGAAAAGTTTTTCTCCATATCCGCTGCCGATTCCGTCTCCACGAAACGTTTGGACAAAAAGGGCGTCGATTCCAGTTTCACAATTGTTGGAATTGTTGCCGACCTTTCCCTTGCCCAGATGCAGTTAAGCTCTGAAGCAATCAGGCACTTTGAGCTGCAGAACCTGCACGCAACGTTTTCCATGAAAAACAGCTGGGAGCTTTCCACCGGCAAGTACGACCTGACGGAATACACGTTTGATCTGGAGAATATAGGGAAGCTGAATGTCCAGCTCAGCTTCTCCGGTCTTACCCCCGCGTTCTACAATACCGCAGAGGCCCTATACTCCCCGATGACCGGCACCGCGGACGATCAAAATACCAAGAATGCTAAATACTTGTTGGCTCTCGCATTCGTTCAACAACTGACCTTGAATAGCGCTCAAATCCGTTTTGACGATGCTTCATTCACCGATCGCATATTCGATTATATCAGCAAATGGGATCATGTGACGCGCGCGCAATCGGCAAACACCTTTGCGGCAGAAATTCTGGCGGGGATATCTCAGTTCGGGATTCCCGACCTCCAGGAAGCTTTCTCAACGGCCGTCGTCGAATATTTCAACAATCCCAAAAGCCTGACGATCAGCGCTGCGCCCGCCAACCCCGTCCCCATGTCGACGGTCATAGAAGCCGCTAAAAACGCAAAAGAGTCGATCCCGAAGATGATTGGCCTGAAGATCACATCGAATGACTAGGCAGGGAGCGATTGGGAAGGCGGCGTCGAGAGGGAAGCCCGGCGACTTCAAACACGCCGCCGGGTCAATTCGATATGGCTAGAAGCCTCAGTCCTTCTTGACCGGCGGTACCGGGCGGATGGCCAGTTCGCGCAGCTGCGTCGGCGTTGCGGCCGAGGGAGCGCCCATCAGCAGATCCTGTGCCTGCTGGTTCATCGGGAACAGCGAGATTTCGCGCAGGTTCTTGGCGCCGACCAGCAGCATAACGATACGGTCGATGCCGAAGGCAGCGCCGCCGTGCGGAGGCGCGCCGTACTGGAAGGCGCGATAGAGACCGCCGAAGCGCTCCTCGACGTCCGCCTGGCTGAGGCCGACCTTTTCGAAGGCGGCGACCATGGTCTCCGGCGACTGGTTACGGATCGAGCCCGAGGCGATTTCGAAACCGTTGCAGACGGCGTCATACTGGAAAGCCTTGATCGTCAGTGGATCCTGGCTCTTCAGCGCCTCAAGGCCGCCCTGGGGCATCGAGAACGGGTTGTGTGCGAAGTCGACCTTCTTTTCTTCCTCGCTCCATTCGAAGAACGGGAAGTCGACGATCCAGCAAAGCTCGAAACGGTCGCGGTCGACCAGGTTCAGCTCCTCGCCGGCCCTGGTGCGAGCCTCGCCGGCAAACTTGTAGAACTTGTCCGGATCGCCGGCAACGAAGAAGCAGGCATCGCCATCATCGAGACCAAGCTGGGTGCGGATCGCATCCGTGCGCTCCTCGCCGATGTTCTTGGCAAGCGGGCCAGCGCCCTCGAGCTTCTCGCCTTCCTTGCGCCAGAAGATATAGCCGAGACCGGGCTGGCCCTGGCTCTGCGCCCAGGCGTTCATGCGGTCGCAGAAGGCTCTGGAGCCGCCGGTCTTGGCCGGGATCGCCCAGACTTCGACCTTCGGGTTCGAGGCGATCATGTTGGCGAAGACCTTGAAGCCGGAGCCGGCAAAATGCTCGGTCACCGCTTCCATGACGATCGGGTTGCGCAGGTCCGGCTTGTCGGAGCCGTATTTGCGGATCGCGACGTCATAGGGGATGCGCGGCCATTCTTTGGTGACGGGCTTGCCGTCGGCGAACTCCTCGAACACGCTGGTCATCAGCGGTCCCATCGTGTTCCAGACATCTTCCTGGGTAACGAAGCTCATTTCCAGGTCGAGTTGATAGAATTCGCCGGGCAAACGGTCTGCGCGCGGATCTTCGTCGCGGAAGCACGGCGCGATCTGGAAGTAGCGGTCGAAGCCGGCGACCATCAGCAATTGCTTGTACTGCTGCGGCGCCTGCGGCAGGGCATAGAAGGTGCCGGGATGAATGCGGCTCGGCACCAGGAAGTCGCGCGCACCTTCGGGCGACGAAGCCGTGAGGATCGGCGTCGTGTATTCGGTGAAGCCTACTTCGCCCATATGGCGGCGCATCGAGGAAATGACCTGCGTGCGCTTGACGATGTTCCGGTGCAGCGTTTCGCGGCGCAGGTCGAGGAAGCGGTACTTCAGGCGCACGTCTTCCGGATAGTCCGGCTCGCCGAAGACCGGCAACGGCAATTCCTTGGCAGCGGAGAGCACTTCGATCTCCTGCGCATAAAGCTCGATCTCGCCGGTCGGCATGTTCTTATTGATCGTGTCTTCGGTACGAGCCTTTACCAGGCCGTCGATGCGGATAACCCATTCGCCGCGTACGGTTTCCGCCAGCTTGAAGGCCGGAGAATCCGGATCAGCGACGACCTGTGTGATGCCGTAGTGATCGCGCAGATCGATAAACAGCACGCCGCCATGATCTCGGACGCGATGAACCCAGCCGGAGATGCGGACGGTCGAACCGACGTCGGACTTGCGCAGGGCGGCGCATGTGTGGCTGCGATAGCGATGCATAGTGTAATATCCTGGACTTGGCGGACGGCGGCGAATGCGGACAAAAGCCCCTCGCCTGCCGACGAGAAAATCGGGCGGAAAAGCGCACGGTGCGCCTGATTTGTCAAGGCTCGAACGCCGGCGAGTCGGTTTAAAGCTGCTTTCGTGAACTCGCTACATCGACAGCTATTGGTAGCCGATGCGGCAATTCAGCTACCTCAGTGCTATTGCTGAACGCCAGAGTCAACTTTAAACAGGCAGGCGTATCCTTGTGCCCGGAGCCTCGCATGCCCATCCTCACCCGCCGCAATCTTCTCAAAACCTCTGCCGTTGCTGGTGCCTATGGTGTGGGGCTCGGCATCGCCGGCAGGTTCGGCGGCAAAGCTATGGCGGCGCCGGAACCGCAGGTGTTGAAGACTACGAAGATCCAAGCCAAATTGATGGATGGCGGGGCGACCAAGGACATCTTGACCTATGGCGATGCCGGTATGCCGCCGGTCGTGCGCATGAGGAAGGGCGAGCCCTTCGCCGCACGCCTTGTCAACGGCATAGACGATCCGACGACGATCCACTGGCACGGCATCCGCCTCCCGAACAAGATGGACGGTGTGCCCTTCCTGACGCAGCCCTACGTCTATACGGGCGATCACTTCGACTATGCCTTCACGCCCCCGGATGCCGGCACCTTCTGGTATCATCCGCACTGCAACACGCTGATCCAGATGGGACATGGCATGACCGGCGTCATCGTCGTGGAAAATCCGAAAGATCCGACATTCGATTCTGAAGTGGTCCTCAATCTGCGCGACTGGCGGCTCGGCGGCGACGGCCAATTCATCGCACAGTTTCGCCCGCGCGATTCCGCCAAGTCGGGGACCTACGGAACGGTGCGGACGGCCAATTGGCAGCAGCAGCCGCAATATGATGCGCCCTCCGGCGGGCTGGTGCGCCTGCGCCTCGCGATCACCGATGTCACGCGCATCTATAATTTCCGAATGGAGGGTACCACGGCGACCGTGATAGCCATCGACGGCAATCCGGTGCCGCAGCGCTTTCCGCTCGATGTGCTGCAGCTGGGGCCTGGTCAGCGCCTGGAACTGGCCGTGCGCATGCCCGATGACGAAGGCGCGATCGTCAAGCTGGAGGATGTCAGAGGCACCGATCCGAAGGTGCTCGCAACGCTGCGTTCGGTCGGAAGTTCACTGAAGCACGATGTTCGCGATCTGGCGCCGCTCGAAGACAATCCGGTCGCAAAGGCTGATATCGGATCGGCGGAACATATTCCGTTGATCCTCAGCGCCACGGCGGAAAATACCGCCGACAACACTATTTGCGGCTCGCTCGGCTACAGTTTCTGGGCGATCAACAAGGTGCCGTGGCCGGGCGATACGCCCGATCCGACCGCGCCACTCGCTGAATTGAAACTCGGCAAGAGCTATGTCATCGACATGGAAAACCTGACGCCCCATACGCACCCGATCCATCTGCATGGCATGAGCTTCACCGTGCTCTCCTCTTCGACGCGCCAGGTGCAGCCCTTCGTCTCCGACACCTATCTGATCCAACCGAACGAGAAGGTACAGCTCGCCTTCGTCGCCGACAATCCCGGCGACTGGTTGCTGCATTGCCATATCATCGAGCATCAGAAGACCGGCATGACGAGCTATGTACGCGTCGCCTAACGCAACCCCTAAAAAAGTACGAAGCGCTTTGGATAAGATAGGGATAGCGTTGAGAGCTTCGACTTTCGACGTATTGACATATCCGGTTGAAAGGAGAAGGAAGGTTAACGAACTATTTTACAGATGAATGTGTTGATATGATCGAAACTACCGCCCAGTTGGAGGCGGCCTGCCAAGAGCTGGCCAAGTCAGAATTCATTACCATCGACACCGAATTCCTGCGCGAGACGACCTTCTGGCCGGAGCTTTGCCTGATCCAGATGGCGAGCCCGACGATCGAAGTGCTGGTCGATCCGCTGGCGAAGGGCTTGGACCTGAAACCTTTTTTTGAGCTGATGGCCAATCCTGCCGTCATGAAGGTGTTCCACGCCGCACGCCAGGACATCGAAATCATCTTCAATCGCGGCAACCTCATCCCGCATCCGATCTTCGACACGCAGGTGGCCGCCATGGTCTGCGGATTCGGCGATTCGGTCTCCTACGACCAGCTGGTCAGCCGCATCAAGAACGTCCACATCGACAAGTCCTCGCGCTTCACCGACTGGAGCCGCCGGCCGCTGTCGGAAAAGCAGCTCGACTACGCGCTGGCCGACGTCACCCATCTGCGCGATGTCTATCTTTCACTGAAAGAACAGCTCGAGCGCGAGGGCCGAGCGTCCTGGCTGCTCGAAGAAATGGCGATCCTCGAAGCGCGCGAGACCTACGACCTGCATCCCGATGATGCCTGGCAGAGACTGAAGATGCGGCTGCGCAAGCCGCAGGAGCTGGCCGTATTGAAATACGTCGCCGCCTGGCGCGAGCGCGAAGCGCGCGCGCGCAATGTGCCTCGCGCCCGCGTGCTGAAGGACGACGCCATCTACGAAATCGCCCAGCAGCAGCCGAAGGATATGGAAGCGCTCGGCCGGCTGCGCACGATCCCGAAAGGTTGGGAACGATCTGCCTCCGGCACGGCCGTGTTGGAAGCGATCAACGAGGCCCTGGCGCTGCCCAAGGCTGACATGCCGCATGTGCCACGGCATCAGCAGGCTCCAGAGGGCACTGCCGCTGCGGCTGAACTGCTGAAGGTGCTCCTCAAGCTGATCGCTGAAAAACACGGCGTCGCCCCGAAAGTCATCGCCAACAGCGAAGACCTGGACAAGATCGCCGCTGAAGGCGAGAAGGCCGAAGTGGCTGCCCTCACCGGCTGGCGACGTGACCTTTTCGGCGAGACGGCGCTGCAGCTTATCCAGGGCCAGGTGGCCTTGCGCTTCGTCGGCAAGCGCGTCGAGACGGTCAACCTCTAGCCCCGCGACCTTCGCCGGCCGTTCGGCGATCCCGAACGTTTGGCGGTTGCGTGCCATCCAAAAATAGAGATGCTGGTTGCGAATGCGATTGTGCCGCACATCCGACAGAATGGATAATTAGCGCAATCACATAATTGATGGCGCACAGGTCTTTCCCCAAACCGATCCCGGCTTGGGTATATGCGCTGGCTTTTGGCGGATTGCAGCATGGGAAGATTCCCTTCGGCGCTCAACTGGATTTTCACCGCGATCTTCGTCGCCGCAAGCGGCGTTGCCTATGGCAGGCTGTTTTTCGAGGGATCGCCGATGTATATCGGCGCAACCTACGCATTGTTCTGCGGCATGCCGCTGCTGGCCTTCGAGCGCCGCATGCTCCTGCCGAGCCTGAACCGCTGGATGCATCGCCTGCCCACCCCAGTGTTTATCCTATCGGCGCTGGTTGTCGATTTCGCTCTGATCGCCATAGGCTTTGCGGTATCCGGCGGACTGCTGAAGTCCCTGGGCCTGATAACCGGCGCCTGGGCCGATGTCATGCTGCTGCAGGTCGATGTCTACATCTACGCCGTTGTGGTGACCGCAATCGTCATCTTCGTCGGGCGTGTCCGGGAATTGCTCGGCCGCGACGTCTTCCTCAGCCTGTTGACCGGCCGTTATCGCAACCCGGTGCAGGAAGAGCGTGTGTTTCTCTTCATCGACCTCGTCGGTTCGACGGCTTTCGCCGAAGAGCATGGCGATCTCAGGACACAGGAATTTCTGGGCTCGATATTCAGCGCCCTTGCCGAGCCGGTGCGGCGGCACAATGGCGCGATCGACGACTATATCGGTGATGCTGCCATCATCACCTGGCCGCTCGAACGTGGCGTGAAGAATGCTCGTTGCATTCGCTGCGTTTTCGACATCCTTGCGGATATCGAGGCAAATGCGGAGACATGGCTGAAATCCTACGGCAGAGTGCCGCGTCTAAGGGCCGCCTTGCATGGCGGCGGCATCGTCACCGCCGAAATCGGCGTCGACCACCACAAGATTGCCTATTTCGGCGATACGGTGAACACCACTGCCAGGCTGGAATCTCTATGCAAGACACTGGAGCGTCAGGTACTGATCTCGGCCGACCTTGCAAGACGGATGGAACTTCCTGATGAAATCGCCAGGGAAGACCTCGGAGATCATGCCGTTCGCGGTCGTGACCAGACGCTCGGGGTGATCGCCTTGCATATGCCGAGACAGCAGGCACGAAAAGCAATAAGCAGTGGGCAATAGCAACATCTGTTATTGCCTCAGCCCTACAGCCTATGAGTTGTCCACAGTCACCAAAGCTTCACCTAAGCGTTAATTCACCGACATAGCTCGCCTGTTAAGCGAGGATTGTTTTTGCCAATCCCCGTTAACAAGGTGACACGATGACCCGAATTCTTTTCGCTTCCACGGCACTTTTTGTTCTGATTGCCGCCTCGGCGCAGGCCGATGAAACGCAGTTTCCCGCAAAGCTGACCTCCCAGGCCATTCTGCCGGCCAACACCATTGTCGCGGCACCGGCCGATGCACCGGATTTCCTGAAAACCTCCGGCAAGTTTACGACGCCGGACCGCAAGCGCACCGAAGCCCTCGGCACGGTTCCGGGCATGGACGGCGCCCGCATGACCGACCTGAAACTGCCTTTCAACGGCCAGCCGGTGCAGGGCTTCTCCGGCATCAAGGCCATGCCTGACGGCACTTTCTGGACGCTGTCGGACAACGGCTTCGGCTCCAAGCAGAACTCCAGCGACTCCATGCTGTTCCTCCATCAGCTCAAGTTCGACTGGGACAATGGCAAGGTCGATGTCGTCAAGAATCTGTTCCTGTCCGACCCGAACAAGAAGGCCCCCTTCCCAATCGTCCTCGAAGGCACAGATACGCGTTATCTGACCGGTGCCGACTTCGATATCGAGTCGGTCCAGCCGGTCGCTGACGGCTTCTGGCTCGGCGACGAATTCGGTCCTTATCTGCTGAAGTTCGATACGAACGGCCACCTGACCGACGTCTTCCCGACCACGCTCAACGGCAAGCCGGTCATGTCTCCTGACAACCCCCTGCTGCAATTGCCCGGCAATCCGACGCAGAAGATGCCGGCCTTCAACCTGAAGCGCTCCGGTGGCTTCGAAGGTCTTGCGATGTCCAAGGACGGCAGCAAGCTCTATGGTTTGTTGGAAGGCGCAATCTACCAGGACGATGGCAAGATGGAGAGCGTCGACGGCCACACGGCTATCCGCGTCATCGAATTCGACGTCGCCTCGAAAAGCTGGACCGGCCGGAGCTGGCTCTATCCGTTCGAAGACAAGGGCGTCTCCATCGGCGATTTCAACATGCTGGACGACAGCACCGCCTTGGTTATCGAGCGCGACAACGGCGCAGGCACGAAGGACAAGGCCTGTGCCGATCCGAAGCAGCCGAAGCCGGATTGCTTCGAGGCTCCGGCCGAACTGAAGCGCGTCTATAAGATCGAATTCAACGACGCCAATGTCGGCAAGGCCGTTCGCAAGATCGGTTACATCGATCTGCTGCACATCGAAGATCCGGATCACAAGCGTCGTCAGGGCGGTGGTGAAGGCTTCTACGACATGCCGTTCGTTACGATCGAAAACGTCGACCGCGTCGATGCTACTCACATCATCATCGGCAACGACAACAACCTGCCCTTCTCGGCCGGTCGTGCTGTTAATAAGGCCGATGACAACGAGTTCAGCATTCTCGAAGTCGGTGATTTCCTGAACGCCAAGTAAAAATCGTCGCGAACCCCTCTCCCCGCCATGCGGGGCGAGGGAACGATTTCATTCAAACCGAAACGCCAATCTTCTGTTTGTCAGCCTGCCGAGCTGTTGCAGCCGACCTTCCAGTCTTTCACCCGCAAAATCGTGGTACTCGGCGGGCACCACGAATTCGAGATCCAGATCCGGGCTTGGCGAGCGGCGGAACGAAAGGTTGCGGACCACGCCCGGCATGGAAGCCGAGAAGAGGTAGACGACGCGCAGCAGGCCGCCAAGCAGTTTGGCACGCTCGACGAGTTGCGGCGTGGCGATCGTCGCCAACGGCCCGGTGGCGCCGTCGTCGTGCAGGCCCTCGAAACGATAATAGTTGGCAAGAGCTATGAAGGCGCGGCCGGCATGGGTGATGCCGACGAAGGAGGTGTGGGCGATGATGTTCAGCGCCTGCAAGCCGCGATAATCGGGATGGGCACGCCAGCTAATGTCGGCAAGCAGGCAGGCGGCCTGGCGATAGCGGCTCTCCTCTTCCGTCTCGGTGATGCCGAAGAAGGGCATCATGCGGCCAGTCCACTCGGCAAGTTCACGGGCATGCTCCGGCGAGCGAGCGCGCAGAATGGCAAGTTCACCCGCAGCCACCAGCAACGGGTCGCTATGGCGCTCCGCCTCGGTCAGCAGCGAATAGAGGTAGCCCTCGCGCACGCCTTGGGCCGAGAAGGACACGACTGAGGGCTTCATCTCCGCCAGCACCTCACGCATCGCCACCGCGCCGAAGGGCAGTAGCGAACGGCGATGCTTGGAGATCGACAGCAGCGCCGGCTCCTTCGTATCCCTTGCTTCGCCGATCTGATCGAGGAAGCGCATCATCTCGTCCAGCGGCACTTCGTAGCCCTGCATCATATGCAGCGGGTATTTGCGGATCTCCATGTGCAGCTTGGCTATATTTCGCCATGTGCCGCCGACCGCATAGAAGATGCGTCCCTCGCCCTTGCTGAGCAATTTCGCAGTTTTCACATGCTTGCGGGCAAAGCTGCGCGCTCTGGCGAGCGAACCGTTGGCATATTCCGAAAGCCTGAGGCCGCCGAGCGGCAGGGTGATGCCCTTGCCGATCTCCTTGCCCTTGATGTCAATGAGTTCGAGCGAGCCGCCGCCGAGGTCGCCGGCAATGCCGTCTGGGCTGAAAAAGCCGCTGACGATGCCAAGTGCGGAAAATTGCGCCTCTTCCTCGCCCGAAAGCACGCGCACCTTGCGCTGCAGGATCGATTCGGCCTGATGGATGAATTCCGGGCCGTTGCTCGCCTCGCGGGCCGCGGCCGTCGCCAGGACGTAAATGGTCGATGCGCGCGCCTGGTCGGACAGCGCCTTGAACCGGTGCAGGGCTGCGAGTGCGCGCGCGACGCTCTCCTCATCCATCTTTCCCGTCAGCGCTATGCCCTTGCCAAGGCCACAAAGCACTTTCTCGTTAAAAAGAATGGTTGGCGACCGCGAATGTCCTTCATAGACAACAAGACGAACCGAGTTCGACCCGATATCGACGACGGAGACAGGGGCTATACCGGGAAGGCGCCCCTGGGCTTCTGATTCAACCATGCAGGTCCAGTTTATTTCTTGCGGCCCGACAACAGCCCGGCGATCAGTTTCGGCGCACTGGATTTCAGAGCTTCACCACGGCCGGACAGGCTGGGATTGGTCATGAAATACTGCTGCGCGTTGAATGGCTCTTCCCCCTTGCGCACCTCCGTGCGCCGCGAAGTACCGTCCGGCAATATCTCGTAGCTCTGCTGATTGTCAATGATATTGCCCAGCATGATCTGTGAAAGAACCTGCTCATGCACGGTCTTGTTGGTCAGCGGAACGAGGGTTTCGACGCGGCGGTCGAGGTTTCTCGGCATCATGTCGGCCGAGCCGATATAGACCAGCGCCTTCTCGGACGGCAGGCCCTGGCCATTGCCGAAGCAGAAGATGCGGCTGTGTTCGAGGAAGCGGCCGACGATGGACTTGACGCGGATATTCTCGGAGAGGCCCGCCACCTGCGGGCGCAGGCAGCAGATGCCGCGCACGACGAGATCGATCTCGACACCGGCGTTGCTGGCGCGGTAGAGCGCGTCGATGATATCGGGATCGACCAGCGAATTCATCTTCATCCAGATCGCCGCCGGCTGACCGTTCTTGGCGTGCAGGATCTCTTCCTCGATATGCTGGAGGATGCGCGGACGCAGCGTATAGGGCGAGACTGCGATCTTCATGTCGTGTTCCGGCTCACCGTAGCCGGTAATGAAATTGAAGATGTTCGCCATGTCATGGGCGATCTTCGGATCACAGGTGAAATAGGACAGGTCGGTATAGATCTTGGCGGTGATCGGGTGGTAGTTGCCGGTGCCGAGGTGGCAATAGGTCCGCAACTTGCCGTCCTCGCGACGCACGACCATCGACATCTTCGCATGCGTCTTGAGCTCGATGAAGCCGAAGACGACCTGCACGCCGGCGCGTTCCAGGTCGCGCGCCCAGCGGATGTTGGCCTCTTCGTCGAAACGAGCCTTGAGTTCGACCAGCGCAGTAACCGACTTGCCCATGTCGGCAGCATCGATCAGCGCACGCACGATCGGGCTGTCGTTGGACGTGCGATAGAGCGTCTGCTTTATCGCCAGAACGTCAGGATCGCGCGCAGCCTGGAGCAGGAACTGGACCACCACGTCGAAGGATTCATAGGGATGGTGGACGACCATGTCCTTTTCGCGGATCGCGGCGAAGCAATCGCCGGCATGTTCGCGGACGCGCTCAGGAAATCGGGCATTGTAAGGCTCGAAGCGTAGATCGTCGCGCGGGGCCTTGGCGATTTCGGAGAGCGTGTTGAGGGCCAGCAGGCCCGGCAGAACGGCGATGCGGTTTTCCGGCACATTCAGCGACTCCACCACGAACTGGCGCAGCTCGAGTGGCATTTCCGAGTCGGTCTCGATACGGATCACAGAGCCGCGGCGGCGGCGTTTCAGCGCCGTTTCGAAGAAGCGAACCAGGTCTTCGGCCTCTTCCTCGACTTCGATATCACTGTCTCGGATAAGGCGGAAGGTACCCGAACCCTGCACTTCATAGCCGGGATAGAGCCGGTGAATGAAGATGTTCACCACATCTTCCAGCGTAATGTAGCGGATGACGTTGCTGGCGTCCGGCAGGCGGACAAAGCGGTCGAGCGCCGGCGGCAGGCGAAGCAACGCCGTCATCGGCTCGCGACCGTTCTTGCTGTTCAGTTGCAGCGCGATCGAGAAGCCGAGATTCGGAATGAATGGGAATGGATGCGCCGGATCAATGGAAAGCGGCGTCAGTACCGGGAAAATCGCCTGCTCGAATTCATTGGCGAGCCATTGCCGGTCGACCTCGGAAAGTGCTGGCGGGCGGACGATCAGAATGTCTTCCTTGGCGAGATATTGCTGCAACACGGCAAGCGACGCCTGCTGCTCCATCTGCAGGTTGTCGATTTCGCGCAGGATGTCGTCAAGCTGTTCGGCAGGTGTCTTGCCATCTGGCGTGCGCACGAGGATCTTCTGGCGGACCTGGCCTTCGAGGCCGGCGACGCGCACCATGAAGAACTCATCGAGGTTGGCAGCGGAAATGGAGAGGAAACGGATGCGCTCCAGAAGCGGATGCGCCGTGTTCAACGTTTCCTCGAGAACGCGGCGGTTGAACTGCAGCCAGGAGAATTCGCGATTGATGAAGCGCTCGGGGCTGGTCAGCAATTCGTTGATCGGCGGCGCGGCCTCCGGGGCTTGCTGGATGGTGTCCTGATGTTCCGTTAGTGCCGAGTCCATGTTCCACCTACCCTCATCTCTAACCATGTGCCACGTATAGCAGTTTGACGACGGAACTGTGACAGTTCACCAATCGCTCAATCAGCCGGATCGGAATTGCCCAATTCATTCAATACTTCTGCGGCCAATAGGCGGGTGATCCTGGTGCCGCGGCCAAGCGCCAACCGGTCCAGCCGGTCGACAATCAACTGCGCGGCGTTCAGGGACCTCTCCATTCGATTGACTATATAAAGGACCAGTTTGTCATCGATATAAAGCTGACGGTCAGCGAAGAGTTTTACGATCACTTGCGACAACAACTCCTCGTCCGGCTCGCCGATCTCGACCACGGTCGCCGCCTTCAGCCGGGAGCGCAAATCGGGGAGCGCGACTGGCCAAGACATGGGCCAGAGCCTGCTCGTCATCAACAAGCCTGTGCCGTTTTCCCTGACACTGTTGATGACGTGAAAAAGCTCGGTGTCGTCAAAGCCCAGGCGATCGACGTCCTCGAAGATGACGGGACCGCTCGCGGCCACAACTGCGGCGCCCGAGCCAGCTTTCGGGTGGATGGCGATTGCGCCGCTCCTTTCGCGCCAGATGCTGGCGAGATGCGATTTTCCCGAACCGACCGGGCCGGCGAGAATGACCACCGGCGACGGCCAGTGTGGCCATGAATCGACGATCTTCACCGCTGCACTCAAGGGGTCGGCGACCCGCAGATCGTCTCGCCCGCTCGCGGCGTCATGGGTAAAGGCCAGGGGCAGCTGTTCGGCCGGCTTGCGCCTCAAATCAGCGTTCTTCGCGTCGGTCATGTCTATTTGTTCTCAGGATTGCCGGCCTTGGCTCTGCGTGCCTTACCGGCTTCCGAGCGTCCATGATAGAGGTCGCTTTGAAGGTACCGCGAAAGGGCGAAGCGGACAAGGACGCCGCAGGCGGCCGCGGCCGGAACGGCGACCAGCAGGCCGACGAAACCGAAGAGTGCGCCGAAGGCAAAGAGGGCGAACATCAGCCAGACCGGATGCAGGCCAACGCTTTCGCCGACCAGCTTCGGCTGCAGCACATTCCCCTCCAGAAACTG
Organism: Rhizobium sp. BK313; assembly: GCF_014193655.1. Lineage (GTDB taxonomy): Bacteria > Pseudomonadota > Alphaproteobacteria > Rhizobiales > Rhizobiaceae > Rhizobium. The sequence continues at coordinate 2,048,462 of NZ_JACHZQ010000001.1, forward strand.
GCCGGTGAAGAAGACGGCAAGCGTCAGGCCGATCCAGAGATAATCCGGCCAGAACTGCACCAGCGCGACGCTGACCGCCAGGAAGAGGCCAACGAGCGAACCGACATAGGGGATGAAGCTGATCATGCCGGCAAACAGGCCGATCAGCAGGCCAAAGTTCAAACCCACCAGCGACAGGCCGACGCCGTAATAGACACCAAGGATGATGCAGAGCGAGCCTTGGCCCCGAATGAAGCCGGCGATTGCCTGATCCACCTCCCGGGCGATCTGGCGCACGGTCAAGACATGATCGCGCGGCACCCAGGCATCGACCTTGGCGATCATCCGATCCCAGTCGAGCAATATATAAAAGGCGACGACGGGAGTGACGACCATCAGCGAGATGATATTGACCAGCGCCTTGCCGGAACTCCAGATCTGCGCGAACAAGCCGCCGACAAAGCTCAGGCCATCAGACAATATGCTGGAGAAATTGTCCTTGATGGCGCCGAGCTGACTGCGAATCCAATCCGGCAGCATCGTCGTCTGCGTATGAGTGATGAACTGCTGGAATTGCTCCACGTAGCCCGGTATATGGCGAAGGAAATCGTTGAACTGATTGATGATGATCGGAATGAAGATCGTCAGTGCCGACGCAAAGACCAGTACGAAGGCAACCAGGATCACGATCGTCGCCATAAAGCGGCTCAAGCCCAGCTTCTCCAACCGGTCGGCGACCGGATCGAGGAAATAGGCGACGCTCATACCGGCGATGAAGGGCAAGAGGATCGAGCTGAAGAGGTAGAGAAAGACAACGAAGACGGCGAGCACGATCACCCAGAAGGTGACCTGGCGCTTGAGGCTTGCTCCGCTGACTTTTTGCTCCATCGACTTCCCCACTACCCGCCGCCTGTCTGCTGCTTGCTTAGGACATAGGATGACGCCGCAATTATGGTCAAGCCTGCGGTCCGAAATCGGCCTTTGAGCGCTGTGAAGCGGGGGAAATCGAGGGTTTGCCTACGTTAGCGCCTTGCATAAAGGTTGCTGTCATGCAATGGCGACCCGATTAAAATTATTCCAATTGGAATGATGGCCATCGGAGGCGGAAGCATGAGCCAGTCTGGAAAAAACGGTCTGACCTATAGCGACGCGGGCGTCGACATCGATGCCGGCAACCTGCTGGTCGAAAAGATCAAGCCGGCGGTTCGTTCGACCCGCCGCCCCGGCGCTGACGGTGAAATCGGCGGTTTCGGCGGCCTCTTCGATCTGAAGGCTGCGGGCTTCACCGATCCGGTGCTGGTTGCCGCCAATGACGGCGTCGGCACCAAGCTGAAGATCGCCATCGATGCGAACTACCACGATACGGTCGGCATCGACCTCGTCGCCATGTGCGTGAACGATCTGGTCGTCCAGGGCGCGGAGCCGCTGTTCTTCCTCGATTACTTCGCCACCGGCAAGCTCGATCCCGAGCAGGGTGCTTCGATCGTCGGCGGTATCGCAGCCGGTTGCCGCGAGGCAGGCTGCGCGCTGATCGGCGGCGAGACCGCCGAAATGCCGGGCATGTATTCCGACGGCGACTACGATCTGGCCGGTTTTGCCGTGGGTGCGGCCGAACGTGGGCAGCTTCTCCCCTCCGGCAATATCGCCGAGGGTGATGTCATTCTCGGCCTCGCTTCCTCCGGCGTTCACTCCAACGGTTTCTCGCTGGTACGCAAGATCGTGGGCCTCTCCGGCCTTGGCTGGGACGCGCCGGCTCCATTTGCCGACGGCAAGGCGCTCGGCGAAGCCTTGTTAACGCCGACGCGCATCTACGTGAAGCCGCTTTTGAAGGCGATCCGCGAGACCCATGCCATCAAGGCGCTCGCCCATATTACCGGCGGCGGCTTCCCAGAGAATATTCCGCGGGTGCTGCCGAAGCATCTCGCTGCCGAGATCGACCTTGCCGCCGTCAAGGTGCCGCCGGTCTTCTCCTGGCTCGCCAAGACGGGTGGCGTCGAGGCCAAGGAAATGCTGCGCACCTTCAATTGCGGCATTGGCATGATCGCCGTCGTCGCGGCCGAGAATGTCGAAGCTGTCAAGGCGGCGCTTGAAGCCGAAGGCGAAACCATCGTCGCGCTCGGCCGCATGATTGCCCGTGACGAAGGCGCTGCCGGCACCTTCTACAAGGGCACGCTGGCGATATGAGCTCGGCCCGCAAACGCGTCGTCGTCTTCATCTCGGGCAGCGGCTCCAACATGATGGCGCTGGTCAAGGCCGCGACGGCTTCCGATTATCCGGCCGAAATTATCGGTGTGATTTCCGACAAGGCGGACGCCGGCGGCTTGGCGAAAGCCGCTGCCGAGGGCATCGCCACCTTCGCCTTCGTCCGCAAGGATTTTGCCAGCAAGGACGCGCATGAGGAGGCGATCCTCGCCCAGCTCGACGCCCTGTCGCCGGACATCATCTGCCTTGCCGGCTATATGCGCCTGCTCTCCGGCCGTTTCATCCAACGCTACGAAGGCCGGATCATCAATATCCACCCTTCATTGCTGCCGCTTTTTCCTGGCCTGCACACGCATCAGCGCGCCATAGATGCGGGCCAGCGGATCGCCGGCTGCACCGTGCATTTCGTCACCGAGGGCATGGACGAAGGCCCGGCGATCGGCCAGGCCGCCGTGCCGGTGTTGACCGATGATACGGCCGAAACACTCGCCGCCCGCGTGCTCACGATCGAGCACCAGCTTTATCCGCAGTCGCTGCGCTTGCTGGCTCAGGGAAAGGTGCGCATGGAGGACGGCAAGGCAATTGCCGCCGCAAAGATACCCGTTGCCGATGGGCGGCAGATCCTATCACTGATCGGTGACATCAATAATATCTAGCTGCATTCCCCTTACGCGGCCATTGCCATCAGCGGATGCAGGGTGCCGTCGCTGTAGACGATGCGGCCGTTGCGGAAGGTGGCGCGGATGCGGTGAACCGCGCCATGCTCAACGGCCACCAAATCAGCCTTCTGACCAACGGCAATCTCGCCACGGTCCGTCAGGCCAGCAGCGCGCGCGGCACCGGCCGTCGCCATCGCCACGGCTGCCGGCAGACCGCCACTGGCGACATCGGCAATCTTGAAGATCGCCGGCACGAAGGCGGCCGGATGATAATCAGCGGCGATAATGCCTAGCAGGCCGGCGCGGGCGGCATCGAGTGCGCTCAGATTCCCGGACATGGATTGGCCGCGCAGCGCGTTCGGCGCGCCCATCAGCGTCCAGAGACCACGGCGGCGTGCCTCTTCGGCGGCCGGCAACGTCACTGGGAACTCGCTGATCGTCACGCCGAGGTCGAACATTTCGGCCACCTTTTCCGCGCTATCATCATCATGCGAAGCAAGGGACAGCTTGTGCTTCAAGGACAGGCCGACGATGTCGCAGAGCTTGTGTTCGATGTCCGGGTCCTGTCGCATCGCGATGCGTCGCGCCACGACCTCTTCTGCCGCCTCGCGCGACATGGAACGCCGCTCGGACATGCTGAGGATGTAGCTCTCGATATTGTTGTATTGCCCCTGCCCCGGCGTATGGTCGGTCAACGACACCATGTCGACGAAACCATCCTCCAACAGACGCTCCAGCGTCGGCGCTGCGCCGACATTGGTGATCTCGTAGCGAGCATGAACGCGGTGGTCGATCAGGAGATGGTCGCGCAGGCTGTTGATACCCTTGATCACTGCCGAGGTGGTCTCCAGCGAGCGGACGTGACCGTAGACGCTTTCGGTGGCGAAGGAGACGGCGGCATAGGCGGTGGTGACACCGGCCGCGGCGAGTTTCTTGTCGAGTTCGTGAATGCCGAAATCGATCGGCATCGTCGCGTTCGGCCGCGGCGCGATTTCGCGCTCGATCATATCGCCGTGCAGATCGACGAAGCCTGGCATCAGCAGCCGCCCGCCGCCATCGAAAGTCGCAGCCTCCACCAGCTCGGGCCGGATCTCTGCGATCACGCCATCCTCTATGCGAACAGACCCCTGATCGACGACCTCATCGGGAAGAACGAGCGAGAAATTGCTGAGCCACATCGGCTTTCTCCTGAAATAGCATCAATCGTTTTGAAGGTATGGTGGTGGTCCGGACCTATCCGGCGGGCGCCCCTCGGTAGTCGCGATTCGTGACATCATGATGAAAGTCGCAACATTGATTTGGCAGTATTAAAAACTGCCGTCGAACGGCTCTATTTCAGGCTCGCCCTGTTCAACATTGCCCATTGCAGCAAGATGATCGTCTTGGCGTCACAAATCTCGCCGGTTTCGATCATTGCCATGGCTTTTGTAAGCGCCACTTCGAGCACCTCGATATCCTCGTGTTCGTCGGCGAGCCCGCCGCCGTTGCCGATACGATCCGTCATGTCGACTACGGCGGCGAAGAAATGGATGATCTCGGTGACCGCGCCCGGCGAGGTGAATGCCTTGAAAAGAAACTGGACATCGCGGACGCGGAAGCCGGTTTCCTCCATTGCCTCGCGACGGATCGCCTCCTCCGGATGATCGCCATCGAGCAAGCCGGCGGGCACTTCGATCATCCAGCCGGGAAAGCCGGTGAGATGGGCCGGCAGACGGAACTGCCGCACGAGGATGACCGTTTCGCGCTTGGGATCGTAAAGCAGGATGCAGGCGGCCGGCGTGCGGTGATAGATTTCCCGCTTCACCCGATGCGTCTCGCCCATTGAATCCGTGTAGTCGATGTCGAAGCTGCTGAGCCGCGTCCATTGGTCCGAAAGCGTTTTCTCGCTGACGATCTCGACCTTCGCCTTGTCGAACTTTCTCATGCTCCATCCTTGCGCAGCCAGACTTTGTTATCGTGAACCGCCGCACCGCCATAGGGCGCGACGGGATCGGCGCCGGTCAGAACATTGATGCCTTCGCCATCGACATGCGCCTTGTTCGGCCACAGTCCCTCGGCGATCAGTACGCCCGGCCTGACCTCGGTCGTGATGCGCGCATGGATGCGGATATCGCCCCTGACATTGCCGATCTGAACGAGATCACCATGGGCAATGTCCAATGCCTCAGCGTCTGCCGGATTGATCATCACTTCCGGGCGACCTTCTTTCTGGCGCGAGGTCTTCGTTTCCGCAAAGCTCGAATTCAAGAAGTTGCGCGACGGCGATGTGGCAAGCCGGAACGGATGGTCTGGATCGGCAACTTCGATGACGTCGACCTGATCCGGAAACTCCGGTAGCGCGACATGGGGACCGAGCAGGCCGACAGCCTCCGGCGGCCGGTTCGGGGCCGGCTGATTGATCCAATCGGGACGGAAACGGAATTTGCCATCGGGATGTGCGAAACCGCCGAGGAAATGCGCGTCCTCGAAAGCCGGCTGGCGATCGAACCATTTGTGCTCGAGGAAATATTCGTAGTCGGGAAGGCCGCTCTTCGACAGAACGCGATCGACCATCTCGCGCGCCGTGAAGCCGAAACCTGGCTTGTCGGCAACGCCGAGGCGTCTCGCCAGCTCCTCGATGACGAAGAGATTGGTACGCACCGTCGGCGGCGGCTCGACCAGCTTTGGGCCAAGCAGGATATGGTTTTGGCCGCCGGCGCGGTAGATGTCGTCATGTTCGACGAACATGGTGGCGGGGATGACGATATCGGCCATCTCCGCGGTATCGGTCATGAACTGTTCGTGTACGGCGACGAAGAGGTCGTTGCGGGCAAAGCCGCGCTTCACTAGCCGCTGTTCCGGCGCGATATTTACCGGATTGGTGTTCTGGATCAGCATGGCCGTCACGGGGCCGCGATGGCGCAAAGCGACGGCATCGCCGGTCAGCGCACGGCCGATTTGCGACTGGTCGATCATACGGATATCCGGGTCCTTCATCGACCGACCGGTCAACTCGCTCGCATCCATGCGAAAGATATCGCTGTTGGAATGGAAAGCGCCGCCGCCCTCGTATTGCCAGGAGCCGAGCACGGTGGCGATCGAGGCTGCCGCGTGCATCGCGACCGCGCCGTTGCGCTGGCGGGTAAAGCCGTAGCCGAGGCGAAAATAGGTCTTCTTCGTTCTGCCCACGAGCTCGGCAAAGGCCTCGATCTCATCGACGGACAGGCCGGTGATCGCTGCCGCCCATTCCGGCGTCTTGGTCTTGAGATGCGCTTCGAGACCCACCGGGTCGTCGGCATATTTGGACATATAGCCGTGATCGGCATAGCCGTCCCGGAAGGCGATATGCATGACAGCACAGGCAAGTGCTGCATCAGTGCCTGGCTTGACGATCAGCGCCAGGTCGGCCTGTTTCATCGTCGGATTGTCGTAGATGTCGATGACGACGATCTTGGCGCCGCGCTCTTTGCGCGACTTCACCGCATGGGTCATCACATTGACCTGGGTGGCGACCGCGTTGGTGCCCCAGATGACTACGCAATCGGTACGGCCCATCTCGCGCGGATCGGGGCCGCGCAGCGTACCCGTCGCCATGGTGAAACCGGTCCAGGCGGGGTTGGTGCAGATCGAGGAGAAGAAACCGGAATAGCGCTTCGCATGGCGCAGCCGATCGATGGAATCGCGCTGCACCCAGCCCATGGTGCCAGCATAGAAATAAGGCCAGATCGATTCGCTGCCGTCTTTGGCCTCGGCCTTGACGAAGGCATTGGCGATCTCGTCCAGCGCGTCGTCCCAGGAGATCTCCTGCCAGCGCCCCTCGCCCTTGGCGCCGGCGCGACGCAACGGCTTCATCAGCCGATCTGGATGGTAAAGCCGCTCGGCATAACGGGCGACCTTGGCGCAGATGACGCCCGACGTGTAGGAATGGTCGTTGGCACCGCGCACGCGGCCAATCTTGCCATCCTCCGTCAAATCGATCTCCAACGCGCAGGTGGAGGGACAGTCATGCGGACAGGCCGTGTGGCCGATCCGGGATTTGGCGTGAATAGGGGTCGCAATGTTCATGATGTTTCTATATTTCAACGCATGTCCGGTCAAAAGACATAAACTGCCCCATCGCAACAATTCATGCGGACTTCACCGACAATGAACTATCGGCATATCTACCACGCGGGCAATTTCGCCGATGTGCTGAAGCACGCGGTGCTTGCCCGTCTCGTCCGCTACATGCAGAACAAGGACAAGGCCTTCCGTGTTCTCGACACCCATGCCGGCATCGGACTTTACGACCTCTCTTCGGAAGAGGCGCAGAAGACCGGCGAATGGCTGGATGGTATCGGCCGATTGCTGGAGGCGGAACTCGTTCCGCAAGTCGCAGATCTGCTGGAACCCTATCTCACTGCCGTTCGCGAACTCAATCCGGAAGGTGGACTGCGGTTCTATCCTGGCTCGCCGAAGCTGGCCCGCATGCTGTTCCGGCCGCAGGACCGCCTATCGGCGATGGAGTTGCATCCGGAAGATTTCCAGCGGCTGCATCGGCTGTTCGAGGGCGATCACCATGCGCGCATCACTGAACTCGACGGCTGGCTGGCGCTCGGCGCACATCTGCCGCCGAAGGAGAAGCGCGGCATCGTCCTGGTCGATCCGCCTTTCGAGGAGGACGGCGAATACGAGCGGCTGGTGGACGGCCTTGCGAGAGCGTGGCGCCGTTTCCCCGGCGGCACCTATTGCCTCTGGTATCCGCTCAAGAAGGATGCACCGATCAAGGCTTTTCATGAGGCATTGCAGGCATTGGAAATTCCCAAGATGCTCTGCGCCGAGCTGACGGTCAAAAGCGATCGCGGCTTCACCGGCCTGACAGGCTCCGGCCTCATTGTCGTCAACCCGCCATTTACACTGAAGGACGAGCTGCACGCATTGCTGCCGGCCCTGAAGGATTTGCTGGCGCAGGACCGTTTCGCCTCGCAACGCGCCTTCTGGCTGCGGGGCGAACACTGATATTTCTTCCGCACATCGCACAGGTGATTCCATGAAGCTTCTCTGCTCGCCCACTTCCCCCTTCTCCAGCAAGGTGCGGATGGCAGCCCGCCATCTCGGCATCGAGCTCACCGAAATTCGCGTCGACACCAATGCCGGCCCGGCCGTGCTGGTCGACAACAATCCGCTCGGCAAGATCCCGACGCTACTGACGGAAGACGGCGTATCGATCTTCGACAGCCGTGCGATCATGCATCATTTCAACCGGCTGAAGGGCAAGACGCTTTATCCTGCCAAGGATGGCAAGCGCACCGAGGCCGAGGTGTTGGAAGCGCTTTGCGACGGCACCAACGAGTGCCTCCTGTCGATCGTATATGAACGGCGCTTCCGCGATCAGGAGAAGCAGCACCAGCCTTGGATCGACCGGCAGTGGGCAAAGGTCAGCCGCACACTCACTCATCTCAACGCCGAACCGCCGAAGATCGGCAAGAAGCTGCATGCCGGGCATTTCGCACTCGCCTCCATGCTGGGCTACCTGCAACTGCGCTTCGAGGGACAGTGGGAAGCGGACCATGCTGACCTGCTCACTTGGGCACGCAAGTTCGAGAAGCATTTTCCGGACTATCAGGCGATGAAACCGCAGGGCTGATGTCCCCGGAGCCTAGCTTTGGCGGACACCGCCGTTCCTGACGAAATCGACAAAAGCGCGCAAGGCCGTCGGCAACTGCCGGCGGCTTGGATAATAGAGGAAGAAGCCGGGATAATAAGGGCACCAGTCCTCCAGCACGCGGATAAGCCGGCCATCCTCCAAGGCGGGCAGCGCATGGGCCTCGAAAAGGAAGGCAAGACCGGAGCCGTTGACCGCAGCGTCGAATATCATGTCGGGATCGCCGAGCGTCAGCGGCCCCTGTACCTCGATCTCCAGCTCGATGCCACCGCGCTCGAACTCCCAGCGATAGTAGGTGCCGCTCGGGAAACGGTAGCGGATGCAGGGGTGATCCTTCAGATCATGCGGCGTGACCGGTTTGGGGAACCGCTGAAAATGCTCGGGTGAGCCGACGATCGCCGTCCGCTGACGAGGGCCGATGGCGACGGCGATCATGTCGGCCGCGATGCTTTCTCCGAACCGCACGCCGGCGTCGAAACCGCCGGCGACCGTGTCCACGAGCCCATCGTCCACCACGATCTCCATTTCGACGGCCGGATAAGCCCTCAGAAACCGTGATATGATCGGCAGCAACACCGTCTTGGCGGCGGCGCGCGGGGCGTTGATACGCAGCCTGCCGTAGGGCTGGCCACGGAATTTATCGAGATCTTCAAGCGCATCGTCGATGTCGAGGAAAGCCGGACGGATGCGGTCGAAAAGGCGCTCGCCGGCCTCCGTCAACCCGACGCCGCGAGTGGTGCGATTGACCAGTCGCACGTCCAGCCGTTCCTCGATCGCACGCAACGAATGGCTGAGGGCGGACGCCGTCACGCCGAGCTCCACCGCAGCTTTGCGAAAGCTGCGGTGTTGGGCAATGGCGAGGAAGATCGCCAGATCGGTCGAACGGATGCGTCGCATTGATGAGATATTCTCAGCACTTCATAGAGGAGAAAGTAGATTATCTCATCAGAGCCATCAAGCTACCTTTTCCCTGCAAGCGAATTCCACCCACGGAATTGCAAACCCACGAAGGAGAAAGTCATGCGCGTTTGGTTCATTACGGGTGCATCCCGCGGCTTCGGCGCCCTCATCGCTCAGGAAGCCCTCAATGCCGGCGATGCCGTTGTCGCCACGGCCCGCAACCCCGCCGGCCTGGCGGAGAAGTTCGGCAATCACCCAAACCTCCTGCCCGTCGCCCTCGACGTTTCGAACGAAGCACAGGCTCATGAAGCCGCTGCAGAAGCCGTCAAGCGCTTCGGCAAGATCGATATCCTCGTCAACAATGCCGGCTACGGGCTGCTGGGTGCAGTGGAAGAGGCAAGCGCCGAGGCAATCGAAAAGCTTTACGCCACCAACGTCTTCGGCCTGCTGAAGGTCACGCGCGCCGTGCTGCCGCATATGCGCCGACAGCGCTCGGGCCATGTGATCAACATGTCCTCGGTCGGCGGCTATCAGAGTTTTGCCGGTTGGGGCGTCTATTGCTCGACGAAGTTCGCGGTGGAAGGCCTGTCCGAGGCAATGAAGGCGGAGCTGCAGCCGCTCGGCATCAAGGTCACGGTTGTCGAACCCGGCTTCTTCCGGACCGACTTCCTTGACGAAAGTTCGCTCGCCGTCAGCCCGAGCTCGATTGCCGACTATAAGGACACGCCTGCCGGGGCGATGCGCGATTTCGCCGCCGGTCACAACCACGGCCAGCCCGGCGATCCGGCACGGCTTGCAAAGTCGATGATCACGCTTGCACATTCGGCTAACCCGCCGCTGCGCATGCCTTTCGGCTCCGATACGGTCGGCGCGATCGAGACCAAGAATGAGTATGTCGCCAAGGAGCTGGCCGACTGGCGGGAGCTCGCCATGTCGACGGACTTCCCGAAGGACGCCGCGTAAATATTCAGAGGCATGAAACGGAAAAAGCCGGGGCATGAACCCCGGCTTTTTCGTCAGATTATGCCATCAAATTATTAGAACTTGACGCCGATACCGACCTTAACGCTGTTCTCGTCGTAGCCGCGCGAGAAGCTGCCGGAGTCGAGGTTGAAATCCTTACGACCGTAGTCGGTGTAACGATATTCGATACGAGCTGTGACGTTGTTGGTAATGAACGTTTCAGCACCGGCACCAACCGTGTAACCGACAGCCGTCTTGCTTTCAGACGAGGTAGCGTCCTCGAGCTTGTTCTGGCCGATTGCCAGACCGGCCGTGCCGTACAGCATGAACGGGTTGAAGTCGTAGCCGATACGGCCGCGAACAGAACCGTTTACGCCGTTCTTGGCGGTGAGGCCATTGCGGGTCGAATCGGAGTCGGCATAGCCGAGGTCACCTTCAATGCCGTACACGATCTGGCCCTGCTGCCAGTTGTAGCCGGTGAAGGCCGAGCCACCCCAAGCATAGGAGTTACCGTTGTGGTTGAAATGGCCCATGTTGTAACTGCCGGTGCCACCGATGTAGAAGCCCGACCAGTTGTTGATGGCCGGCGGAGCCTCCTGGGCAACGGGCGGCTGCGGGATCTGCTCCACAGCATCGGCTGCATGAGCCGCGGTGAAGCCGCCGAGAGCGAAACCTGAGACCATGAGGGTCATAATAAGAGTACGCATACTTTTCTCCTTTCAGTCCCGTGTTCTTCGTCTACTGTCGTCGACTTCGAAGCACCACGAGCAATTACTAAATGTCCCTCCCGGATCGACACTGAAATTGGAATGCAATTGAGGAATTCGAAGAGCTAAAATATGATATCATTGTGGCACAGAGGTGGCTGAATTTCGATGTTGCTTGATCGCAACAGACGAATTGTTAACCCTAATGATTGATTAAAGCGCGTATACTTATTTTTATCGAAATAAAACCAAAGTTTTACATAGATCATCGGCGCCGCCCGACCGACAGAAGCACCTTTTCATATGGTGTATCGGCACCCTATATGAGCTCTAGTTGGGTAATGGCGAGGAAAAGGCAACATCTTGAGCCAGGAAACACTACGCACCGCACTGATATCGGGTGCATCAAAAAGAATAGGCCGAGCAATCGCAGAGGATTTGTCGGCTAACGGCTTTGCGGTCGCGCTGCATGCCAATCAATCGCTCGCCGAGGCGACGGAGCTTGTGGCGAAATTGCGGCAAGAGGGCAAAAAGGCGGTCGCGATCAGGGCTGACCTGCAAAATTCGGCAGAGACATCGACGCTGATCGAAAGGGCTGTCGCGGAGCTTGGACCGCTGGATCTCCTGGTCAACAATGCCTCCGTTTTCCAGGGTGATTCTGCCGAACGTTTCGATGCTGAAGCTTTCGACGCGCATTTTGCCGTACATGTCCGCGCGCCGTCGATTCTTGCAGCGGATTTCGCGCGGCAGCTTCCGCAAGGCGTTCCGGGGCTGATCGTCAACATGGTGGACCAGCGCGTGTGGGCGCTGAACCCGCGCTTTTATTCCTATACGTTGTCGAAGGCTGCCCTGTGGACGGCGACTCAGACGATGGCGCAGAGCTTCGCGCCGCGCATCCGCGTCAACGCCATCGGTCCGGGTCCGACGGTACGCAGCGTTCGCCAGACGGAAGAGGACTTTCAGGCACAGATTGACGGACTCATATTGAAGGCTGCGCCCGGGCTCGAGGAATTCGGCCGCACCGTCCGCTTTCTTTTTGACACGCCTTCGATCACGGGCCAAATGATAGCGCTCGATGGCGGCCAGCATCTTGCCTGGGAAACGCCTGATGTGGCGGAGAGCATGGAATGAACGGACGAAAGCTGCCCGACGGCGGCATTCTCTATGACGAATCAGAGGACATTGAAGACGACATCGAGGTGGAAGGCGATGCCGGCGCCTCCCCTGTCGCGCCCGTCGACTGGAACGAAGGTGGCAAGAACGAAACCGGCCTTCTAGGCGCGGAACTGATCGCCGAATTCGTCAAGCGCCTGCCGAACAATCCCGGCGTCTACCGCATGTTCAATGAAGCTGGTGACGTGCTCTACGTGGGCAAGGCACGGAGCCTGAAGAAGCGCGTCGCCAACTATGCGATGGGCCGGGTGCATTCCAACCGCATAGCCCGCATGGTGCGCGAAACCGCCAACATGGAGTTCGTCACCACCCGCACTGAAACCGAAGCGCTGTTGCTGGAAGCGAATCTGATCAAGCGCTTACGGCCGCGCTTCAACGTATTGCTGCGGGACGACAAATCCTTTCCCTACATTCTGATCACCGGCGATCACAGGGCACCTGCGATCTTCAAGCATCGCGGCGCGCGTGCCCGCAAGGGTGAATATTTCGGTCCTTTCGCCTCGGCCGGCGCCGTCGGCCGTACCATCAATTCGCTGCAGCGCGCCTTCCTCATCCGCACCTGCACCGACAGCGTTTTCGAGACACGCACCCGGCCCTGCCTGCTCTATCAAATCAAGCGCTGCTCGGGACCTTGCACTCGTGAGATCAGTGACGAGGGCTATGCCGAGCTTGTGCAGGAGGCGAAGGACTTCCTGTCCGGCAAGAGCCAGAACGTCAAAGCGCATATGGCCGAGGCCATGAACGCTGCCGCCGAAGACCTCGATTTCGAGCGCGCCGCCGTCTATCGCGACCGGCTGGCGGCGTTGTCGCATGTGCAGAGCCATCAGGGCATCAACCCCGCCGGCGTCGAGGAAGCAGACGTCTTCGCGATCCATCACGAGGGCGGCATCTCCTGCATCCAGGTCTTCTTCTTCCGCACCGGTCAGAACTGGGGCAACCGCGCCTATTTCCCGAAGGCCGATCCGTCGCTTTCCGGCGCCGAAGTGCTGAACGCGTTCCTCGCGCAGTTCTATGACGACAAGCCGGTGCCGAGGCAGATCCTACTGTCGGAGACGGTCGAGGAGATCGAACTGCTGGCGGCCGCGCTCAGTGAAAAGGCGGGTCACAAGGTCACGATCCTGGTGCCGCAGCGCGGCGAGAAGCGCGATCTGGTCGATCACGTCGTTGCCAATGCCCGAGAGGCGCATGGCCGCAAGCTCGCCGAGACCGCCTCGCAATCACGGCTGCTCGAAGGCTTCAAGGATACATTCCAGCTTCCCTACGTGCCGCAGCGCATCGAGATCTATGACAACTCGCACATCATGGGCACGAATGCGGTCGGCGGCATGGTGGTGGCCGGGCCAGAAGGGTTCGTCAAAGGCCAGTACCGCAAGTTCAACATCAAATCGACCGATATCACGCCCGGCGATGACTTTGGCATGATGCGCGAAGTCATGACTCGGCGCTTCTCCCGCCTTTTGAAGGAAGAGGGCAAGCCGGATCGCAGCCTGAACATGGAGACCGCAGCCGTCGACGCTGCGGATCAACCTTTCCCCGCCTGGCCGGACGTGATCCTCATCGACGGCGGCCAAGGGCAGATGACGGCGGTGCGTGCCATTCTCGAGGAGCTCGGAATTACCGACAGCATCATTGCCATCGGCGTCGCCAAGGGTGTCGACCGCGATGCCGGACGCGAACGCTTCTTTGCGCCTGCCCGCGAGAGCTTCACCCTGCCGCCGCGCGATCCCGTGCTCTACTTCATCCAGCGCCTGCGCGACGAGGCGCATCGTTTCGCCATCGGCTCGCACCGGGCGCGGCGCAAGAAGGAAATGGTAAAGAACCCGCTGGACGAAATCGGCGGCATCGGCCCTTCGCGCAAGCGGGCGCTGCTGCAGCATTTCGGCACCGCCAAGGCCGTATCGCGCGCCGCACTATCCGATCTGATGGCCGTCGAAGGCATATCGGAAGCCGTGGCGCGGCAGGTCTACAACCATTTTCACGAGGACGCCGCGAAATAAAAAAAGCTGGTCGCAAATTCCACGCAATGACGATGAAAAAACGGAAACAATATTGACGGTAAGGTCCTCAAACCGTCATCTAGGGCATGATCCCAAGAAGTGCGGAGCGGTTTTTGGATAAGATCATGCTAAATCAAATAGCTGGAACGAGATGACGGCTTAAGGCAAGGCCATTTTGATCCAGCGAAACAAACGAAACGAAACGATTTCCATGGCTTCGCGCGCATACAGCATTCCCAATCTGCTCACCTATGGCCGCATCCTTTGCGTACCGTTGATCGTCCTGTGCTTTTTCATCGAAGGCAAATTGGACAGTTCCGATTTCGCACGTTGGGTGGCGCTGTGGATTTTCGTCATCGCCTCGATCACCGATTTCCTGGATGGCTATCTTGCGCGCATCTGGAATCAGACCTCGAACATCGGCCGCATGCTGGACCCGATCGCCGACAAGCTGCTGGTCGCCTCGATCCTGCTTTTGGTCGCTGCCGACGGCACCATTGCCGGCTGGTCGCTCTGGGCCGCGATCATCATCCTCTGCCGCGAGATCCTGGTCTCGGGCCTGCGGGAGTATCTCGCGGCGCTGAAGGTCAGCGTGCCGGTGACGCGCATCGCCAAGTGGAAGACGACCGCGCAGCTCGTCGCCATCGCCTTCCTGCTGGCTGGGCCGGCAGGCGACAAGGTGCTACCCTATACGACAGAGCTTGGCATCGTCCTGCTCTGGATCGCGGCACTTTTGACGATCTATAGCGGTTACGACTATTTCCGCGCTGGATTGAAACATGTTGTGGACGAAGAATGATGACGAAGCTCGTCTATTTCGCCTGGGTGCGTGAGCGGATCGGCAAGGGAGAAGAAGAGATTTCGCTCCCGGCGGAGGTGATCACGGTCGGCGATCTCCTGAATCATTTGAAGACGTTGGGCGAGGAATACGAGACGGCGCTTCAGTTTCCGGAGGCGATCCGTGTGGCCATTGATATGGAACATGCCGATCATGACGAGCCGATCGCCGGCGCCCGGGAAATCGGGCTATTTCCGCCAATGACTGGTGGGTGATGACCATGGCCGCCGAGCCGTTTGTCAGGGTTCAAACCGAAGATTTCGACCTTCAAACCGAGATCGACCGCCTAACGAATGGACGGCATGATATCGGCGCGGTCGTCACCTTTTCCGGCCTCTGCCGCGACGAAGGCGGAACGCTTGGCGCGCTGGAGCTCGAACACTATCCCGGCATGGCGGAAGCGGAGATCAGTCGCATCGCAATGCTCGCCATCGAGCGCTTCGAACTTCGCGGCCTGACCGCGATTCATCGTTACGGCAAGATTGCGCCCGGAGAAAACATCGTCCTCGTCATCGCCGCCGCCTCGCATCGGCAGGCCGCCTTCGATGGTGCCAATTTCGTCATGGACTTCCTGAAAACCTCAGCGCCTTTCTGGAAGAAGGAACATACGAAAGGCGGCAAGGAAGGCGATTGGGTTTCGGCCAAGGATGCGGACGACGACGCCCAGGCTAAATGGGCCGATAAAGAATAGTCCTCAGGGGGCCACACGCTCGCGCCGGCTCAACACCAGCAGCAGGACGAGCAACGTGAAGATTACGAAATCGCGCCACAGGAATGGCCCGTAGGCACCCCACATGGTCTCGAACAGGCCAAGCAACGCTGCGCCGCCTGCCGATTTCAGCGGATCGGAATAGCCGCCGACAGCGGCAATCATCAGTACCTTCAGTCCGAACATCAAGCCGGCGCCGAAATCCATTGTGCCGTAGTAGGAGGTCGCCAACAGGCCGCAAACGGTTGCGACCAATGCCGAGGCGATATAAGCCAAGAGGAAGACGCGATTGGCGCTTGTGCCGCAAAGCTCGGCCGCCAGCGCATCGTCCGTTACCGCCCGCCAGACACGACCCCATCCGGTATATCTGAGGACATAGGCTCCGCCGAGGATCATCAGAATCATCAACGCGGTGTTGATGAGCTGGATCTCGGTCAGCGTTACCCGGAAATCGCCGCTATCCCAGAAGACGACCATGTCATTCAGGAAGGGCGGCAGCCATATGCCGCGCGTATTGGAAGCCAGCCGCGCTGTCTCCATCAATATGATCATCATGCCAAGCGCTGCGACGATGATCGTGTTGGGCGATTTGCGCGACAGCGGCAGCATGATCGAACGGCCGATGAGAAAACTCGTTCCCAAAGTATAGCTGAGCGCGATGAGCGCGCCAAAGGCGAGTGCGGCCGGCAGAATGAGAAACATCCTCGTGTAGCCGACGTCGGTAAACAGGACCAACATCTGGCCGGCGAAGGCAAAAAGGGCTCCATAGGTGATATCAGCCCGCTTCATCACACCGAAGGCAACGGCATAGCCGAAGGCCAGCGCCGCATAGAGTGCGGCGAGCGGAACGGCATTCGCCAATTGCTGCAGGAGATAGGCCATGGAACCTCCGGATGTCGATGAATAGTAACTAGTAAAATCCATTTTACCAGTTATAATTTGAGCATGAGCTTTTCCTGGACCCCACATCGGTTTTCCGGCGGTGCGCTGGCACTGGATGTCGCCAACAGCGTCATCCTGCGCCATGACGACGAGCGGCGCACCGATCGTTTCGAGGCGCCGGGTCAGATGGAGAGTTTTCCAAAAGCGGCAGCGAATTTCTGCGCCGAACGGGCTTTGTTCGGCGATATCCTGCCGGTGCGGCAGGAGAACAAACCCGACTTCATCGATCTGCGTGAGGCGATCGACCGCTATTTCCGCGCACGCGTTCTCGATCGTAACGTTGAAGCAATGCTGGCGGATTTGCTGGAGGCGCTGTCGAAGGTGCTGCGACGGGCTGCCTCGCCCGATGGTCTCGATGCCGCAACGGTGCATTCGACGCTACGGCTGATTGCCATGCCCGATCCGGATCGCATGAAAATCTGCCGCAACTGCGGCTGGCTGTTCATCGACCGCAGCAAGAACAGAAGCCGGGCCTGGTGCGACATGGCGGTCTGCGGCAACCGCGCCAAGGCAAACCGGCATTATCGCCGCAAGAAGGAGGAGAGTGCATCATGAAAACCCAGGCGATCTTTTTGATGGCCGCAATTGCGGGCCTAATGCTCGCCGGCTGTCAGCGGCAGAGCGAAGACGGCCCAACCGAACTCAGCGGCCGGCTCTTCGTCTTCAACTATCGCGTTGCGAGCGCCACCTACATGATCACGCTGAAAAAGATCGCGCCGATCTCGGAGGGCACGACGGCGATCGCGGAATTCGAAAATCCGACGGGTGGTGATCCTCTGGTCGTCCGACAGAAGATCTATACGTTCTGGGACAAGATCACGCTCGAGAGCCCTGATCTGCGCTGCGTGCGCAAGGACCGCCCCTATTCCGTCTCGATCAAGCTGGTGGATGCCAGCGACAAGACGATCCAGACTATCAAGACCCAGGTGAAATCCGATCTCGACCAGACCGTGCTGCCGACAAGGCCGCTCGTGGTCGGCCCGATCTATACGAAAAACCCGGATGTCTTCAAAGCCGACGGCAGCATCGACTATGGGCATGACGACGCCTGCCCGGCATGAAAAAGCCGAGGCGCGAGGCCTCGGCTTTCCTGAATCAATTCAATCTCTTCAGCGCGCAGGCTGAATGACTGATTCAGCCGACGATTTCGGTTTCGGAGAACCAGTAGGCGATTTCTACAGCAGCAGTTTCCGGAGCATCCGAGCCGTGAACGGAGTTTTCGCCGATCGACAGAGCATGGATCTTGCGGATTGTGCCTTCGGCGGCATTGGCCGGGTTGGTCGCACCCATGATCTCGCGGTTCTTCAGGATAGCGCCTTCGCCTTCCAGGACCTGAACGACGGTGGGGCCGGAGGTCATGCCTTCGACGAGTTCGCCGAAGAAGGGACGGTCCTTATGAACGGCGTAGAAACCTTCGGCTTCGCGCTTGCTCATCCAAACGCGCTTGGAAGCGATGACGCGCAGGCCATTGTCCTCAAAAATCTTGGTGATGGCGCCGGTTAGGTTGCGCTTGGTTGCGTCCGGCTTGATCATCGAAAAAGTGCGTTCAATCGCCATGGGTCAATTCCTTGTCGTCAGAGAAAAGTGGGCGGTCTTTACCCGCCCCACAGCCTGAAAACAAGGGGGATGCGCCAATTTCACGCTGCTGTCACAGTCTGGACGATCGATTCGGAGCCAGTATAGCGAGCGGCCGGCAACCGATCGGCAAGCTTCGTGAGCGCCATCAGCCACTATCCGTTGATGACGACAATAGGCAAGCCGTCGCGAGGTTTCGATCTGATCTATCTCCTGCACGCGGATGGGAAGCGCCGGATATAAAGCACAGCGCGAGCCACTATTCGCTATATACAGTCACGCGTTGTTCGATTGTCTAATTTTGCTGCAAGATCACATCGATATGATGCTTCGTTCATGTTGTGTTAACCCGCGAGCCTGCAGGTTTACGAGATATATCAGCCGGTAGTGTCAGAGAGTACGCATGAAGAGTTCGCAGGCAAGTGTTTCAGCGTATACCGTTGGCAATGACGACAGCGAGGTCGCGAGCGATCTCGAGATGATTGGTCGCCATATGGCCAAGCTGAGGATCAAGGGCCTGCCCCGCAACTACCAGCTTTTCCATGAGGCGCTCTACGGACAGGATCGCAAGATCGCCGGCGAGATCGCGGCGCTCGGCCCCGCCCCTTCGCAAGCTAGTCTCGACGACATCGGCTTGAAATATCGCCTCGTCAGCCACTGCGGCCTGGTCGCCCGGAAATCCGAGACCGATGCCGCCGAGATGCTGCGCGAAGTGGCTGATCAACTGGCCGAGGGGCTGATGAAGAAACAGAGCTTCGCCCGCGAGATGGAAACGGCGCCGCATACCGCCGCCGCCATGGACAGTCTCAATGCGTCGCTCAGCAATCTGCTGCTCTACGAAACCGAACTGACGGAGAGGCTGAAGGACTGCGGCGGCCTGTCGGCGCAAGCAGGCGGCAGCCGCGCCTAAGCGCTCTCCGGCTCTTGCCTTCGGCGCGGAGTTCGGCCAAAACCGCGCCATGATTTCGATTTCTGACCTTTCCGCCCGCATTGCCGGCCGCCTCCTCATTGACCAAGCCAGCGTGACGCTTCCAGCGGGCACGAAGGCGGGGCTTGTTGGCAAGAACGGCGCCGGCAAGTCGACGCTATTCCGGGTGATCACCGGAGATCTCGCCGCCGAAAGCGGCTCGGTCTCGATCCCGCGCAATGCCCGCATCGGTCAGGTGGCGCAGGAAGCGCCGGGGACCGAGGAGCCGCTAATCGAGATTGTGCTGAAGGCCGACAAGGAACGTACCGCCCTCCTCGCGGAAGCCGAAACGGCGACCGATCCTCATCGCATCGCTGACATCCAGACGCGACTTGCCGATATCGGCGCGCATTCCGCCGAAGCACGTGCTGCCAGTATCCTGGCCGGCCTCGGATTCGACCACGAGGCGCAGCACCGCCCCGCCTCCTCCTTTTCCGGCGGCTGGCGTATGCGCGTGGCGCTTGCTGCCGTGCTCTTCTCGGAGCCGGACTTGCTGCTGCTCGACGAGCCGACCAACTATCTCGACCTCGAAGGCACACTCTGGCTGGAAGATTACATCCGCCGCTATCCGCACACGGTCATCATCATCTCGCATGACCGCGATCTGCTCAACACCGCCGTCAATTCCATCGTTCATCTCGACCAGAAGAAGCTCACCTTCTATCGCGGCTCTTACGACCAGTTCGAGCGACAGAAGGCAGAGGCTGACGAACTGCAGATGAAGGCGAAAGCCAAGAACGAGGCGGCGCGCAAACACCTGCAGAGCTTCATCGACCGCTTCAAGGCCAAGGCGACGAAGGCCCGGCAGGCACAATCGCGCGTCAAAGCGCTGGAGCGCATGGGCACGGTCGCCGCCGTCATCGAAGATCATGTGATGGGCTTCAGCTTCCCGGAGCCCGAAAAGCAGGCCGCATCGCCGATCATCGCCGTTAGCGGCGGCGCGGTCGGCTACGAGCCTGCCAAGCCGATCCTGAAACGCCTCAACCTGCGCATCGACGCCGACGACCGCATCGCCCTGCTCGGCTCCAACGGCAACGGCAAATCCACCTTTGCGAAATTCGTCTCCGGCCGTCTCGACGCCGAAAGCGGCGATGTGAAGCTGGCGCCGAACCTGAGGATCGGCTTCTTCGCACAACATCAGCTCGACGACCTCATCCCCAATCAGACCGCTGTCGAGCATGTGCGCCGCCGTATGCCCGATGCGCCGGAGGCGAAGGTACGCGCTCGCGTGGCGCAAATGGGTCTGGCGACTGAGAAGATGGACACGCAGGTGAAAGATCTCTCCGGCGGCGAAAAGGCGAGGCTATTGATGGGCCTTGCAGCCTTCGACGCGCCGAACCTCCTGATCCTCGACGAGCCGACCAACCATCTCGACATCGACAGCCGCAATGCGCTGATCCAAGCGCTGAACGACTATTCGGGTGCGGTCATCCTGATCTCGCACGACCGCCATCTGATCGAGGCAACGGTCGACCAGCTGTGGCTGGTACGCGACGGCACGGTTTCGACCTTCGATGGCGACCTGGAAGACTATCGCAGCCTCGTTATCGCCAGCCCCAAGCCCAGGGACGACAAGGCCAAGACAAACGGTGCCGACGATTCCGTCTCCAAGGCGGATCAGCGCAAGCTCAACGCCGACCGCCGCGCCTCGCTCGCGCCGCTCAAGAAAAAGATCAACGAAATCGAATCCTTGACCGGCAAGCTGGAGAAATTGATTCAGGCGCTTGATGCGGAACTTGCAGATCCCACCCTCTATGAGAAGGCACCCGCCAAGGCCGCCGAAAAGGCCAAACAGCGCTCCGACGCGGCGGAAAAGCTTGCCGCCGCCGAAGAGCAGTGGCTCGAGCTCTCATCGGAATATGAAAGCGGGATGGCCGGCTAGAGCGCCCTGCTTTCAGGTGGCACCGCCTGCAGGCGGACAAGATGCTCTAAATTCAAAAGGTTAGAGCGACCTTTGCGCGCTCATCTGAACGCGCCGCGCTTCAGAAACGGTTAATTCCTGTGGCATCCGTGCGCCAATCCTAACCGATCGTTAACCATAATCGGGAAAAATAAGCCCAACATTCATTGACATATATGTTGAGCGATTCCGATGACTTACCGTCTTCTCCTGGCCGGCCTTGCCGTGACCCTATCCCTTGCCGGCTGTGCGACGAAGCCGGGCAACGACGCCTCGCTGAAGACAAGTTTTGCTGCGGAAGAGCCGCATCATAAGCCGTTGAAGGCCAACGACCCCGTCGACATGGAGCCGACCAAATGGGCTGGTGCCGAGCTCGAAACGAGGGAAACAGGCGACACTGGCGGCCCGCATCACCTGGCCGGGCGCACGCTGGAAGTTTCCTCGCTGCACGACCTCAAGCTTGCCGACAAGGAAGTCATTCTCAGCTTCGACGACGGCCCGGCCCCAGGCAAGACGGAGCGCATTCTCGCCACCCTCGACAAATTCGGCGTCAAGGCGACCTTCATGATGGTCGGCGAAATGGCGGAGGCGCACCCGGCCACCGCCCGCAAAGTCTTTGATGACGGCGACACCATCGGCAGCCACACCTTCCGGCATCCCGATCTCGACAAGATGAGTTTCGACATGGCGATGGCCGAGATCGCCCACGGCGAACACGCTGTCGCCAAGGTCATCGGCACGGATGTCTCCTTCTTCCGCTTCCCCTATCTCGCCGATTCCAAGCGTCTGCGCACCGCCGTCGCCATGCGCGACCTCGTCGTCATGGATGTGGATATCGACAGCAAGGACTATTTCAACACGACACCCGCTGCCGTCGCGACGCGCACCATGGATCTGCTGCACAAGCGCGGCCGCGGCATTATCCTGATGCACGATATCCACCAGCGCACCGCCGCCATGTTGCCGACCCTTTTGACGCGTCTTGAAAGAGAGGGTTACAAGGTCGTGACATTGAAATACAAAGGCACATCCGCACCAACAACCGATCTGGTTGCTCAGGCCAGCATCAGGGTTATGCGCTAAGGGCGGATAAATCTCAGAAAACTGTATGACCGGATATATTCGGGGAAGCACTGTTGCTTCCCCGAATATATTTTGATTTGATTATATATGATTCACTTCATCAATGGCGTGTCAGGTCCCTTATGAATCTCCATCTCGAGCATGACGACGATCCACTAACCCTGCAATTCGTCGCCGAGAGGGATGCACAGTCTGAGCAGGCCCTTATGACGCCTGAATTCGAGGTGGACAGCGCAGCGATCAAAGCGCTGATCGAGCGTGAGGATCGGCTGATCCAGGCGGTACGCCGCGGCAATTGGCTGTTCGACTTCCACCGCAGCGCAGATCATCCCCTCGGTATGTGGTTCCGGCTGCCGGCCAATCTCGCACCTACGCCCAATGCGCCCTGGGAGCCGATCTTCGATCTCGATGCTTTCTGCGCGGCGGAGAATAAGCTTTGGCTTTGGCGCGGCGCGATTACCTGCCCTTGGGAGCCGACGCGGGTGCTATTGTGCCTTTCCGACGGCGGCTCCGATCTTGGGCGTCTCCTGGAGTTCGATTGCGAAGCCAAGAGCATCGTCGAAGGTGGATTCGACACGCCGCCGACGCGTTGCCACGCGACCTGGCTCAGCCGCGACGAAATCGCCTATTTCGGCTCTATCGACCGCCTCTCTTCGACGCGCTCCGGCTGGCCCCGCGTCGGCCGCCGCCTGAAGCGTGGCCAATTGCCGGCAAAGGCGCCCCTCCTTTACGCCACCGCCGATACCGACGTCTACGGCTCCTGCCTGGTGTTCGATCCGGTGCTCGCCGGCATTGCCAAGAAGGGTATGGCAAAGCCGATTCGCCTGTTTATCAGCGGCCATCAAATCGGCAATTCCAGCGTCTTCGTCAAAGAGCAGGATTTTTCGCTGCGGCGGATCGATCTGCCGAAGGATATCGACATCCAGCTCAGCTATTCCTATTGCCTCTGGCTCGCCAAGACCGACGAGCGCATCCCCGCCGGCAGTCTGGCGTTGCAACCCTTGCCACGGCTGGCCACCGATGCCAGCGCGGAGGCGATGCGCGTGTTGTTCGTGCCCGGCGAACGGCAATCAGTGTCGCAATTCCTGCTGATGCGCGAATGGTGCGTCTTCGTGGTTTCGGACAATCTGCAGCCACGTCTTTTCGTCTTCGACCTGACCAAGGCGGATGCGGCTGTCCAGGAGATTTCGCTGCCGGTCGATGTCCAGACGGTGACTGTCTGGCCGCTTTATTCCGATTTGCATCTCGGCGACGACACGCTGCAGGTCTATGGCGAAGGCTTCCTGCAGCCGCCCTCCTGCTATCGCCTGGATCTTGCAAACCGCAAGAAGCCGCTTGAACTCGTTCATACCGCCAGCTCGCCGGCCTATTTCGATACCGATGGCATGACCTCCGAACTACTCGAAGCTACTTCCGAAGACGCCACAAGGGTGCCGTACCGGCTGGTGTTGCCGAAGACATGGACCGAAGGCGAACTGCCGGTGCTGATGTACGGCTATGGCGGCTTCGATTTCTCCGTTCGTCCGCAATACTCCGGCGTCATCGGCCGCTGGCTGGAACAGGGTGGCGCCTATGTGCAGGCCTATATTCGCGGCGGCGGTGAACTCGGTCCGAATTGGCATCGCTCCGCCAAAGGCCATGGCCGCCATAGAGCTTTTGCCGATTTTGCAGCCGTCGCCCGCGACCTCGTCGCCCGCGGCTATACCAAGCCGTCGCGCATCGCCGCCAATGGAGGCAGCAATGGCGGGTTGCTGACCGGCGTGATGCTGACGCGCTATCCGCGCGACTTCGGCGCAGTCTGGTGCCAGGTGCCGGTGCTCGACATGACCCGGTTCCATGTTTTCCCGGCCGGCCAGGCGTGGATCGACGAATATGGCAATCCCGACGACCAGACGGACCGGGATTATCTGCTTTCCTACTCGCCGCTGCAGAACCTCAAGCCCGCCTCGGAGATCACCTATCCGCCCATCTATATCGAAAGCTCCAGCAATGACGACCGGGTTCATCCCTCGCATGCGCGGCGGTTTGCGGCGCATATGGAGGAGCTCGGCCACCATCCGCTGTTCCACGAATTCCGGTCGGGCGGCCATGGCGGCGACGGCGCATCGACACAGCTCGCAGCGCGTATTGCGCTTGGTTACAGTTTCCTTCGGGAGACGATTATGAAACCGTCAGAGATTTGAGTTCAGCCCTTTAAACGTCAAACAAAAATCAGCGGTTGTAAGATTGTTCGACGCGCTTGAAACGCGTCTGGCGACATGATTAGTTGCAGCGTGATCACGAAGAGCGGGTCAATCCGCCCGCTCAGCTCTTGGGGGGAGTATATAGATGGATCGTCGCTCATTTCTGAGGAAAGCCGGCGTCGCCGGCGCAGGCTCGGTTGCCGCCGCAGCCCTTGCGGCCCCGGCCGTTGCTCAGAGCAGCCCGAAAATCAACTGGCGCCTGACGTCGTCGTTTCCGAAGTCACTCGACACGATCTACGGCGGCGCCGAGGTGCTGTCGAAACAGGTGTCGGAAGCGACCGACGGCAACTTCACCATTCAGGTCTTCGCCGCCGGCGAAATCGTCCCCGGCCTGCAAGCAGCCGACGCTACATCGGCGGCCACGGTCGAAGCCTGCCACACAGTCTCCTATTATTATTGGGGCAAGGACCCGGTCTGGGCACTCGGCGCCGCCGTTCCTTTTGCGCTCAATGCTCGCGGCATGAATGCCTGGCAATACCACGGCGGTGGCATCGATCTGTTCAACGAATTCCTGGCGACGCAAGGGCTGATCGGCTTCCCCGGCGGCAATACCGGCGTGCAGATGGGCGGCTGGTTCCGCAAGGAAATCAACACGGTCGCCGACCTCAAGGGTCTGAAGATGCGCATCGGCGGTTTCGCCGGCAAGGTCGTCGAGCGGCTCGGCGTCGTGCCGCAACAGATCGCCGGCGGCGACATCTATCCGGCGCTGGAGAAAGGTACGATCGATGCGGCCGAGTGGGTCGGCCCTTACGACGACGAAAAGCTCGGTTTCTACAAGGTCGCGCCCTACTACTACTATCCCGGTTGGTGGGAAGGTGGCCCGACCGTGCACTTCATGTTCAACAAGGCGGCCTATGAGGGCTTGCCGAACGCGTATCAGTCGCTGCTGCGCACCGCCGCTCAGGCAACCGACGCCAACATGCTGCAGAAATACGACTATCTGAACCCGGCCGCCATCAGACGCGTCGTCGCCGAAGGGGCGAAGTTGCGTCCGTTCAGCACCGACATCCTGAACGCATGCTTCGACAAGTCGAACGAAGTCTATGCCGAGATGGAAGCGTCGAACCCGACCTTCAAGAAGATTTGGGGATCGATCAAGGCGTTCCGCGGCCAGCACTACCTCTACGCCCAGGTCGCCGAATACAGCTACGACGTCTACATGATGACGCAGCAGCGTGCTGGGAAGATCTGATCACTGGATTGGAACAAGAAACCCCGGAGCGTCGCTCCGGGGTTTTTCTTTTGAATGCGGCGGGCGGTTTCGTCCCTCCGCTCAATTGAAGGACGGCGGCTGGCTGAGGTCATTCGCGGGCGAATTGTTCTTTCCGCCGCCCTGGTCCGCCGGCTTGTTATCCAGCGGGCTGCCACCCGGCAGACCGAGGCCGCCGCCATTGTCCTGGCCGGGCGCGCCAAAGCCCGGTACTTCGATCTTGATCGTATTGGGATCGATGCTCGCTCCGGCTCCCTTGTAGTGCATGACCATCTGCGGGAACATGATCGTCAGCGCCACCATCAGGATTTGAATTCCGACGAAGGGTACTGCGCCCCAATAGATCTGCCCCGTCGTCACCGGAGCTGTCATCTTGCCTGTGACTTTGTCGAGGTAAGGCACCTTTGCAGCCACCGAGCGCAGGTAGAACAGAGCAAAGCCAAAGGGCGGATGCATGAAGCTCGTCTGCATGTTGACGCCGAGCAGCACGCCGAACCAGATCAG
The DNA here is from genome assembly GCF_014193655.1 of Rhizobium sp. BK313. Lineage (GTDB taxonomy): Bacteria > Pseudomonadota > Alphaproteobacteria > Rhizobiales > Rhizobiaceae > Rhizobium. Next base: position 2,074,636 of record NZ_JACHZQ010000001.1, read on the forward strand.
GTCGATACCGAGCTTGTCGGCAGCGGGCGCCAGCAGCGGCACGATGATGAAGGCGAGCTCGAAGAAATCGAGGAAGAAGGCCAGCACAAAAACCAGCAGGTTGACGGCGATCAGGAAGCCGACCTCGCCGCCGGGCAGCGACACCAGCAGATGCTCCACCCAGACATGGCCGTTGACCCCGTAGAAGGTCAGCGAAAAGACGCGCGAGCCGATCAGGATAAATAGCACGAAGGAGGAGAGCCGTGTCGTCGACGCCAATGCCGAGCGCACGACATCCATGCTCAATCGGCCCTTCGCCGCCGCCATGATCAACGCGCCGACCGCACCCATCGCACCGCCTTCCGTGGGCGTCGCGATGCCGAGGAAGATGGTGCCGAGCACGAGGAAGATCAGCGCCAAGGGCGGGATCAGCACGATGACCACCTGCTGCGCCAGCCGGGACATCAGGTTGAACTTCATGGTCTTGTCGATGACGGCGACGATATAGATGAAGGCGACACCGACGGTTGCGCCGAGAATATCGGCATTTTCACCGTAGACCGGCGTCAGATAGACATGGGCTGCATAGGCAACGCCGGCGCAGACCAGGAGCGCGATGAAAAGCGAGGTCACGCCGGAGCCGAGCGAGCGCGCCTCCTTCGGCAGCGCCGGCATCGACTTCGGCCGGACGATCGACATGATGAGCACGTAGAGCATGTAGATGCCGGTCAGCACCAGGCCGGGTATCAGCGCGCCGGCATACATGTCGCCCACCGAGCGGCCGAGCTGATCCGCCAGCACAATGAGCACCAGCGACGGTGGAATGATCTGCGCCAACGTGCCCGACGCAGCGATGACGCCGGACGCGAGGCTGCGGTCATAGCCGTAGCGCAGCATGATCGGCAGCGAGATCAGACCCATGGCGATGACCGAAGCCGCGACGACGCCGGTGGTGGCGGCAAGCAGCGCCCCGACAAAGATCACTGCATAGGCAAGGCCGCCGCGGATCGGGCCAAAAAGCTGGCCGACCGTATCGAGCAGATCCTCGGCCATCCCCGAGCGCTCCAGCACGATGCCCATGAAGGTGAAGAAGGGGATCGCCAGCAACGTGTCGTTAGACATCACCCCCCAGAACCGGTCCGGTAGCGCATTGAGCAACGGCCAGGAGAGATTGATCGATCCGCCCGAATAGGGCGCCAGTTCGACGCCGATCCAGAAGAACAGCAGTCCGTTGGCAGCCAGGGCAAAGGCTACGGGGTACCCGATCAGCAGGAAAATGATCAGCGAAACGAACATGATCGGGGCCATGTTCACGGCGATGAATTCCATCATCAGCGTGCCTCCCCGACGGGCGTTTCGATTTCAAGGGGCGCGTGCGTCGGGACATGCGGCGTCGGGTCGTCCATATCGCCGCGCATGACGGCGATCTTCTTGATGATTTCGGAGACACCCTGCAGCGCCAGCAGAAAGAAGCCTACCAGCAACAGCGCCTTGCCTGGCCAGATGATCAAGCCGCCGGCGCTGGACGAAACCTCGCCGGACCTGAAGGACATCCGGACATAGGGCACGAGGTCATAGACCATCAAAAGCACGAAGGGCATAAGAAACAGGCAATGGCCGAGAAGATCAATCCAGTGCTGCACGCGCCGCGACAAGGCGCCGTAGACGATGTCAATGCGGATATGTTCGTTCTGTCTTAGCGTATAGGCGGCGGCGAGCATAAAAGCGGCGCCGAACAGATACCATTGCGCTTCCAGCCAGGCGTTTGACGAGATGTTAAACACCTTGCGGACGATGGCGTTTCCGGCGCTGACAAGCACGGCGACCAGAATGAGCCAGGAAACCGACTTGCCGATGATTTCCGTCACAGCATCCACGAGTCGGCTGAAGCCGAGCAATGCTTTCATGATTTTTTCTCCCCCGCAGCGGTGTCTTCCCCAAGATCTTCCTGCCACGCACAGGCAGAGTGCCGATTTCAGGCGGTGAATCAAGAGCGTAAGCTGGTTTTCCAAGTGTGATGATGGCACAGGAGAATTGCTGCGCGTCCGGTTGATTGCTCGCAATTACGCTTGCCCGGCCTTGCCCACCTGCGGCATTCTGATAAAAGATCCCACAAATAATCATACTAATCGAGAAACGCCCATGTCCCCCATCAACCTCGCCATCGTCGGCGTCGGCAAGATCGTCCGCGACCAGCATCTTCCGTCCATCGCGAACAATCCGGATTTCAAACTGATTGCCACGGCAAGCCGCCACGGCACCGTCGACGGCATTCCCGCCTTCACAACCATCGAGGCCATGCTCGACGCCGTTCCCGAGATCGATGCCGTCTCGCTCTGCATGCCGCCGCAATATCGCTACGAGGCAGCCTACAAGGCTCTCCAGGCTGGCAAGCACGTCTTCCTGGAAAAGCCGCCGGGCGCGACGCTGAGCGAAGTCGCCGATCTCGAGGCGCTTGCCAAGGCGAAGGGCGTTTCCTTGTTTGCTAGCTGGCATTCGCGCTACGCGCCCGCTGTCGAGGCCGCCAAGGCCTTCCTCGCCGGGACGACGATCAAGAGCGTCCATGTCATCTGGAAGGAAGACGTGCGCCACTGGCATCCGAATCAGGAATGGATCTGGCAGGCCGGCGGCCTTGGCGTGTTCGATCCGGGCATCAACGCACTGTCGATCGTCACGCATATCCTGCCGCCGCTCTTCCTGACCGGTGCTGTGCTGGAATTCCCCGAAAACCGCGATTCGCCAATCGCCGCCGACCTACAGTTTAAGAGTGGCCAAGGACTCGCCGTCCATGCCGAATTCGACTGGCGCCAGACCGGCAAGCAGAGCTGGGATATCGTCGCCGAAACCGATGCGGGCCAGATGGTGCTGGCTGAGGGCGGCGCCAAGCTTTCCGTGAACGGCGAATTGAAATTCACGGCCCCTGAGGCGGAGTATCCTTCGCTCTACCGTCGTTTCGCCGAGATCGTCAAAGCCGGCACCTCGGATGTCGACCTGGCACCGCTTCGCCATGTCGCTGACGCCTTCATGCTCGGCAAGCGCAAGTTCGTGGAGGCTTTCCACGACTAAACTCCATTGATCGATGGGATGCGCCACGCGGAATGCTAAGGTGGTGCATCTTCATTGGTCAGGGAGATTGCGATGTCGTCGGAAAGCGAGGAAACCTTCGGGCTGGGTGCGAAGCACAAGCTCGTCAGGCTCGCCGAGCCGAATGCGCGCTGGCAGGAAGCCTATGCGCAGGAAGAAGTGGCCATTCGCACGGCGCTCGGCGATCTCGCCCTTGAAATCCAGCATTTCGGCAGTACGTCGATACCGACGATCAAGGCCAAGCCAATCATCGACATCGCCATCGGCGTCAGGCATTTCGACGACGGTTTCCGCTGCATCAATCCGATGGAAGAGATCGGCTACGAGTATGCCGGCAACGACATCGTTCCCGACGATCATATTTTCGGCCGTGGCATCAAAGGCGAGACGCGCACGCATCTCGTTCACATCGTCGAGCATGGCGGCGCGCACTGGAGCCGGTTTATCCTGTTCCGCGACAGGCTCCGCGCGAACTCCGCTCTTGCGCAGGCTTATGAAGCGATGAAAATCTACCTGGCCGAGGAATATGCCGACAATCGCGCCGCCTATACGGAGGCAAAGAGAGCCTTTATCGACAAAGTCGTTGCAAACGGCGATTGAGCTTCATCCGCGCCTCGGCAAGGAGAAGGAAATGATCAGGCTTTCTTCTCCCAGCGGCCGTCCTGGGTCTGCTGCCAATAGGTGAGATTGTGCCCCTCGCCTTTCAACTTCTTCCATTGCGCGCGGGCACCTTCCAATTGCTCCTGATCGTAACCGTCGAACATGAAGACGACACGCTGGTAAGTCTCGATATCCGAGGCTTCCGCGCCATCGATGAAGAAGCGGACAGTGGCATTGTTCGGATTAGCCGGCGAGACAGTCAGCAGGACCGGCTGCTTGTCCGGCATTTCGCTTTCGTCGGTGCCATGCGGCAGAAAGCTGTCCTCACGATAGGTCCACAGATGGGCATCAAGCGAATCACGTCGCGCCGGCTCGCGCGTCTGGACAGCAACCTGCCAGCCGCGCTCGACACTTTTGTCGATCAGGGGTGGCAGGGCATCTTCCAGTTTCGATTCGGTCAGGTGATAGAAGAGAACGTCAGTCATGCCGTCCCTTCTATCTCAAACACCTTTGAAGGTCACGATTCGTAGTTCTCGCGGACCAGCTCATCGAGCAGGCGTACGCCGAAACCCGAGCCCCAGGACTGGTTGATCTCGTCCTGGATCGAACCCATCGCCGTACCGGCAATATCGAGATGCGCCCATGGCGTTTCCTGCACGAAACGCTTAAGGAACTGTGCCGCAGTGATCGAACCAGCATGGCGTCCGCCGGTATTCTTCATGTCGGCGAACTTGCTGTCGATCATCTTGTCGTAGTCCTTGCCGAGCGGCATGCGCCACAGGCGCTCATTGGTAGCAAGGCCGGCGGCGGTCAGTTCGTTTGCCAACTTATCGTCATTGCAGAACAGGCCGGCATGCAGATTACCGAGCGCCACCATGATGGCGCCGGTCAGCGTTGCCAGGTTGATCATGAACTGCGGCTTGAAACGGTCGTTGGTGTACCAGAGCGCATCGCAGAGAACGAGCCGGCCTTCCGCGTCCGTATTGATCACTTCGATCGTCTGGCCCGACATCGAGGTGACAATATCGCCAGGGCGCTGGGCATTGCCGTCAGGCATGTTTTCCACCAGGCCGATGACGCCGATGGCATTGACCTTGGCGCCTCGGGCGGCGAGCGTGTGCATGAGGCCTGTAACGGCGGCGGCTCCTCCCATATCGCCCTTCATATCCTCCATGCCGGCAGCCGGCTTGATGGAAATGCCGCCGGTATCGAACACCACGCCCTTGCCGATGAAGGCGACTGGCTTGTCCTTCGGCTTGCCGCCCTTCCACTGCATGATCACCAGGCGCGGCGGACGCACGGAACCCTGGGCCACGCCAAGCAGAGCGCCCATGCCTAACCGGCGCATTTCGCGCTCGGTCAGGATCTCCACTTCGACCCCGAGCTTTTCCAACGCCTTGGCTTTAGCGGCAAACTCGACCGGACCGAGAACGTTCGGCGGCTCGTTGACGAGATCGCGGGCCAGAATCACGCCGTCGGCGATCGCTTCCGATGCAGCGAAGAGCTTCTTTGCGGCAACGACATTCGGCGTGACGATGGTAACCTTGACGGACTTCTGCGCGCCGTTCTTGTCCTCGTCGTCGTTCTTCTTCGTCTTGTAGGTATCGAAACTATAGGCGCGCAGCAGCATGCCGAGGGCGAAGTCGGCAGCCGCCTTGGCACCGGCCTCGACACCGGGCACATCGATAAAGATCGCGGCCTTCTCGACATTGCGGATTTTCGCAGCCGCGCCGCCGCCGAGCTTCAGCCAGTCATGCGCATTGAGATCCTTCGCCTTGCCGGTGCCGATGACGAAGATCCGATCGACCGGCGAGCCCTCTGGCGCAACGATATCCAGGCTGCTCAAACCCTTGGCGGTGAAACGGGCGATGCGTGCGGCCTTGGCGAAGACATTCGCCGGATCGGCGCTTTCGGCCCCTGCCGGCAACTCGCTGTCCATGTCTTTCAGGAGAATGGCCAGGCCGCCATTCAGCCGAACCGATTTGGCAAAGGAAATCTCGAATTTCACAGACATTTCTGCTCCGATAAAACGCGTAGTGCAAAATAGAATTATACACTCTCAATCATTCAAGGTTTCCTTATCAAATACAAGCTTTTGGCGAGGTATTCCGCGAAGAAACACCTTTGCTACATTCAAATCCTTGTCATCTATCGCAGCTAGCCTAACGGCGTAGATATTGGGGCCGCCGCCTTATCGGTCTGATCATTTATCGGAATACCACCTTGATCATAGATTTCAGTAGCTTCGATCGCCGGGATCGTTTCCCCGAAATCATGCGACCGCGCACGGCAGGTGATGCTTTCGTCGTTCTCTTCTGCCTCTGGTGGGTGCTGCTCTGGCTGTTTTCGATTTTTCCACAGATCGATCTTACAGTCGCCAATATGTTTTTCATGCCGGAGCAATGTGTCACTCCCGCGAGATCCGGTCAGATTTGCGGCATTTTCCCTTATAATGACGATCCGCATATGCGCCTGCTCAGGGAGATTTTCTTCCAGGTACCCTATATCGTGGCGGTAGGCCTCTGCTGGATGCTGGTCCAGTGTTGGCAGCAGCACGGCGCTACCTTCAAAACCTTGAGAGCCCGCAATCTGAAGATCGCGCTCGGCTCGCTGCTTCTCGGCCCTGTGTTGATCGTGAATCTCTGGCTCAAGGCCTTTTCGGGCCGTCCCCGGCCTCGGCAGACCGATCTCTTCGGCGGCATGCTCGATTTCGTACATGCCGGTTCTTTCGCCGGGAAATGCGTGAGCAACTGTTCCTTCATTTCCGGCGAAGCCGCTGCCGCAGGCTGGCTGTTTTGCCTGATTTTCATCATCCCACAGCCGGCGCGAACAGCTCTTGCCCTGCCGATCGCAGCCGTCTCGATTCTCATGCCAGCCCTTAGAGTGGCTTTCGGCGGCCACTACCTATCGGACGCCGTCCTGGGCTGGCTTTCCTCGCTTGTCATATTTTCTTCTCTTCTGGCTTTATCCCAAACGACACACGGCAGAAGAATTTCGGAAAATTAACGATTTTTTTGCGAGTGGGTTGTCGCCAAAAAAACGCAAACAGCGTAGAGGAGGATGAATCTCTGCTGGCTCGCACGGCGGAGTATTGCGTTTAAGGGCCGGCATGAAGTTATTCGAAACATATATCGTACGGCGTGTCGGCATGATGTTCCTGGTAGCGCTGCTGCCGGTGCTCGCTATCATCTGGACCACCCAGGTGCTGCAGCGCATCAATCTTGTTACCGACAGCGGCCAGTCGATTGGTTCGTTTGCTACGCTTGCGACTCTCATCCTGCCGACGATCATCCCCGTGGTCCTGCCCTTCGCATTGGTGATCGGCATCACGCAAACGCTGACCGCGATGAACAGTGATTCGGAACTGACCGTCATGGAGGCGGCCGGCGCACGACGCAGCATCATCATCCGCCCGATCATGATTCTCGCGATAGCTATCAGCGTTTTCTCATTCGTCGTCGACAATATGGTGGAGCCTAAGGCCCGCGTCGCCGCCCGCGAGATGGTCGCCGAAGCCTATGCCGACCTGCTCTCGACCGTTATCGAAGAGAAGAATTTCCGGCGGATCGAAGACGGGCTTTATGTGCAGATCACTCAGCGTCTGTCGGGACGAATCCTGAAGGGCCTCTTCGTGGTGGATTCGCGCGATCCAGGTTTTGATCTCATCTACTACGCCAAGGAAGGCGCCGTCGATCAGAGCGGCAAGTCGCTGCTGATGAAGGATGGAGAAGTTCACCGCAAGACGCCGGATGGCAACGTTTCCGTGATCAAATTCGACTCCTATTCCTTCGATCTTTCCGACATGACGCAGAGTCGCGGCCAGGCAACGCTGCGCGCCGGCGACCGCGATCTCGGCTTCCTGCTAAACCCTGACCCGAACGACGCAGATTACAAAGCAAAGCCAGGCGGTTACCGCGCCGAGTTGCACCGGCGTCTCAGCGACTGGGCGCTGCCAGCCATCTTTGCTCTCATATCCCTGGTGATCGCCGGAGATGCGCGATCCCATCGTGAAGCGCGGCTACATCCGATGGTATCGGCACTCACCATCGCTTTTGCGCTGCGTTGGGCGGATTTTTATGCGGCTAACCAGATCGAGAATGCACCCTATTTCATCGGCGTCCTCTATGCGGTCAACATCGGGGCAGCCCTGATTGCGATCGCCCTTCTGTTCAGGAATCGGAAGATGTCGATGCCAGCGTCGATCCGCAACCGCTTCGGCAACTGGCGCCAAAAGATCCAGGATCGCATGCCGATAGTGCCCGATAGTTCTGATGGGGGCGGTGCATGATCTTCAGCACGCTCGGCCGCTACTTCTTCATGCGTTACGTCATCACCACCTTTTGGTTTTTCCTGGGTGTGATCTCGATCGTCTATCTCGTCGACTTCAGCGAGACTGCCGGCCGGCTTGCCGGCCTTCCCGGATACACAGTCAGTGTCGGCCTGCTGATGACGGCCGTCAGATTGCCGTTCATCCTGCAGCAGACTGTGCCGTTCATTGCCCTCTTCGTCGGCATGACGGTGTTGATTGCGCTCAACAGGCGCCGCGAACTCGTGATTGCCCGTGCAGCCGGCATCTCCGTCTGGCAGTTTATGACGCCCTTCGTAGTCGGCGCCTTCTTTGTCGGCCTGCTGACCATGTTCGCCCTCAATCCGGTTGCGGCATGGGGACAACGGCAGGCGGAAACGATGGAAGCCGATCTGCGCGGCGATCCGTCCTATCACAACTCACTCTCGATTCCGTGGCTGCGCCAGTCGAGCGGCAAAGACGACGTCATCATCGGCGCCAAGGCCGTTCTCGACAACGGAACGACGCTGATGAACGTCGTCTTTATCCACTTTGATTCACAGGGGAATATCGTTCTCCGGCAGGATGCACAGTCGGCTAAGTTGGAAGATGGTTACTGGCTTCTTAATGGTGTTGTCGAGCGCACCCCCGGTGAAATTCCCGTTCACAAGGCCACGGATCAGGTTCGTACGAATCTGAAACAGGATTTCGTCTCCGAGCGTTTGGCACAGCCGGAAACCATTGCTTTTTATGATCTTTCTAATCGAATTGCGATTGCAAAGTCTTTTGGCATCTCAACCAAAGCTCTCGAGACGCAATTTCACTCGCTGTTGTCGCAGCCATTCCTCTTGGTAGCAATGACCCTGATTGCAGCAACCGTGTCTTTAAAATTCAGTAGATTCAATCAATCGCGCTCCGTTATTCTGGGTGGAATCCTCTCTGGCTTCGTGCTTTATGTTGTCACCGTGCTTGTAAAGGCATTCGGGAGCAGCGGAGTGGTTCCTCCCTTCGTGGCGACATGGATACCCGTGATCGTCGCTTTGGCATTCGGAGCAACGATCCTGCTTCATCAGGAGGACGGCTAAGTGGCGGCAGGCAACCGCAAGAGTATCAGGGAATTTGTGGCTGCCCTCGTCATGGGCGCGGCTGCGTACGCATTTGTCATGAGCCCGGTCGTAGCCTACGCCCAGGACAATAATAATAACGGCGGCACCGGCGCTGTGGCCTCTCCTGTTAAGGTCAAAGTGCCGGAAGGCTCCAAGCTGATCCTTTCGTCGAACGAATTGGTCTACAACAAGGATACACAAATCGTCACCGCCACCGGCGCGGTCCAGATCAACTATGGCGGCTATAAGATGGTCGCGCAGAAGGTTGAATATAATCAGAAAAGCGGGCGGATGACGGCGATCGGCAATGTCGAGCTGATCAGCCCGGACGGCAATCGCATGTACGGCGACAAAATGGATGTCACCGACAGCTTCTCCGACGGCTTCGTCGACGCTCTGCGCATCGAAATGCCTGACAATACCCGCATGGCCGCCGAGAAGGGCGAACGCGTCGGCGGCACGCAGTTGATCCTGACGAAGGGCGTCTACACTGCCTGCTTGCCTTGCTCCGAACAGGGCCGCGCGCCGCTATGGCAGGTCAAGGCGCAGCGCGTGGTGCAGAACGGCGTGACGCATACCGTCCGTCTCGAGCATGCGCGTTTCGAGCTGTTCGGGCAACCGATCGCTTACGTTCCGTGGATTGAAGTTCCCGACAACACGGTAAAGCGCAAGTCCGGCTTTCTGTTTCCGTCGGCGAGCATTTCGCAAAATCTCGGCTTTGGTCTGAAGGTTCCTTATTACTACGTCATCTCGCCGAGCATGGACGCGACGATCAGCGCTACCGGCTATACAACCCAAGGCCTGCTGCTCGAAGGCGAATTCCGCCAACGCTTTGAAAACGGTACGCATGTTCTGCGTGTCGCCGGCATCAGCCAGATGAATCCCGGGCAGTTCGACGCCAACACCAGTGATGCCGAACACAAGACCCGCGGCATGATCACGTCGAAGGCCGATTTCAGAATCAACCCTCGCTGGACATTCGGTTGGGATGTCATGGCGCAAAGCGACAACAACTTCTCGCGCACCTATGGCCTGGACGGTCTCGACCAGAGCACCCACACGAATGACATTTATTTGACGGGTCTCGGCAAGCGCAATTATTTCGATATGCGCGCCTTCTACTATGACATCCAGGATGCCGATAACAACAGCAATGCTGAAAAGCAGCAAGCAATCGTCTATCCGAGCACCGACTATCACTATGTCGATCCGAAGTCGGTATATGGCGGCGAGCTGTCCGCGAATGTGAATTTTACGCACCTCTCGCGCGATCAGGCTTCCGTGCTGGATAACGCCAACAATCTCGGCGACTCCAGCCTGAACGATCGCTTTCTCGGTCTTCCCGGCAGCTACACCCGCCTCAGCACTGAATTGCAGTGGCAGCGTACCTTTACCACCGATCAAGGTCTGGTTCTGACACCGCTGCTGGCAGCCCGTGGCGACGTCTATGGCCTGAATATGGAATCACCCAACTCGTTGGGTCCGTCCTTCAGCTATCCCGGCAACTACGATACCAACGACTATGCCACGCGTGGCATGCTGACGGCCGGCCTTGAAGCCAAATATCCCTTCCTCATCACAACCAGCAACAGCTCGCATGTGTTCGAGCCGATCGCGCAGATTTATGTGCGCCCGGACGAGACGCTTGCCGGACAGTTGCCGAATGAGGACGCGCAGAGCTTCGTCTTCGATGCAACCAATCTGTTCGACCGCGACAAGTTCTCCGGCTATGACCGCATCGAGGGCGGCACGCGCGCCAACCTCGGCTGGCGCTATACGGGCAGCTTCGACAGTGGCTACAAGCTGCAGAGCATCTTCGGTCAATCGTTCCAGCTTGCCGGCCGCAATTCGTTCGCAACGGACGATCTGGTCTCCGCTGGTGCGGAATCGGGGCTTCAAACCACCCGCTCCGATTATGTCACCATGTTCGGCCTCACCACGCCCCAGGGCATCTCGCTCTCGACGTCCTACCGCTTTGACGAAAAGGATTTCGCGTTCCGTCGTGGCGACACTGCGGTCGGCTTCGCAAACGACGACTTCCAGACATCGGTGACCTACACCCATATCGCCGCTCAGCCGCAATATGGCTTCACCACGGACCAGGACGAAATCCAGACCCGCGCACAGATCAAATTCAAGAACTATTGGTCTGTCTTCGGCACGGTTAGCTACGATCTCAACGACAGTGAGATCACGCGCCAGGGCGTCGGCCTGTCCTATGAGGACGAATGCACGATCTTCAGCGTCTCCTTCCTGGACAAGAAGGATTCAACGAACCAATCGGGAAGCGACTGGTCTATCGGTGCCCGCATTACGTTCCGTACGCTCGGCGACGTCAAACTTGGCAACGTCCAGGACGCTACGTTCTGATCAATCAAATCCCAAAAAGGGCCGGCTCCAAAGCCGGCCTTTTTTGCTTTGAATCGGATCGCTATTCGCTCCGCGTCATTGTTTCGCCGCAAGGATTTTGCAATTCGTCGTGCTTGTTGTAGATATCGGCACAAAATTGCCGTATTGCGCCAACGGCGTCCCAATGTGACGCAGTGCGGACAAGGACCTTTGGGAAGGGGTAGTTGATGTTCTCTGGAAAGACACCGATGCGCGCTGTGCTATTCGGCGCCGTAGCGTTGGTTATGGCCGCTTTTGCTGTGCCAACCAGCGATGTTGCCTTCGCAGCAAGTGAGGTGAAGGTTGTCGTCAACAACACGGTGATCACATCGGGCGATATCGCCAAGCGCGTCAACTTCCTGAAATTGCAGCACGCGAAAGGCGACCTCAACAAGCTGGCGCAACAGCAGCTCGTCGATGAGACGCTGAAGCGTGCGGAAATCGCCCGCGTGCGCATGTCGGTATCGACGACGGACGTTGACAACGCTTTTGCCCGCTTCGCCGCCAGCAACAAGATGTCGCCGCAGCAGCTTGGACAGATCCTGGACAAGATGGGCGTCACCACCGATCACTTCAAATCCTATATCGCCATCTCCATGAGCTGGCCGCGCGTCGTCAATGCTCGCTTTGGTTCGAGCGGCGGCCGTATGTCGAACGACGACCTCGTGACGCGCATGACGGAAAACAAGACGAAGCCGGTAACGACGGAATATTTCCTGAAACAGATGGTCTTCGTCGTCCCGGCTGCGAAACGCAACGCAATTCTTGGCAAACGTAAGGCCGAGGCGGAAGCCTCGCGGGCCAAGTTCCCCGGTTGCGATCAGGCGAAAGTCTTCGCTGCGACGATGCATGACGTTTCCGTTCAGGATCTCGGCCGCGTGCTTGCCCCCGATCTTCCGGAGGCCTGGAAGCCGCTGCTTGAAAAGGCGAAGGGTAACACGACCGATGCGATCGTGACCGATCGTGGTGTCGAATATGTAGCCATTTGCTCACAGCGCCAGGTGAACGACGACGTTGCCGCAGCTGCCGTCTTCCGCGCCGAAGATCTCGGCAAGGCGGATGCTCAGGGCGTCAGCGCCAACGACAAGAAGTATATCGACGAACTGCGCTCCAAGGCGCAGATCCTCTATCGCTGATCGCTCCGATGCCCTCGCGCCCTTCCCGCCCCCTTGGACTCACGCAAGGGGATCCAGCAGGTATCGGACCTGACATCACGCTCGCCGCCTGGCTTCGCCGCGGCGAGCTTGGTTTGTCGCCCTTCCTGTTTCTCGGTGACCCGAACGTTCTCGCAGCGCGAGCGCGCCAGTTGAACCTGTCCGTGCCACTGCGGGAAGCCGACGCTTCGACAGCCTTGGATGTCTTTGCCAGCGCCTTGCCGGTGCTGCCGATCGCTGCAGGTATGGATGTGGTTGCCGGCGAGCCGCACGTTGTAACAGCCCAGGCGACGATAGCGGCTATCGAGATGGCGGTCTCCCTCTGCATGAAGGGAGATACCTCCGCGGTTGTGACCAATCCAATCGCCAAGTCGGTTCTCTACGATGCCGGGTTCGGCTTTCCCGGCCATACCGAATTCCTCGCCGATCTTGCAACACGCGCGACGGGCAAGCCGGTTATGCCGGTGATGCTGCTGGCCGGGCCGAAGCTGCGGGCGATTCCCGTCACCATCCACATCCCGCTGAAGGATGTGCCGCAGGCGCTGACGACGAATCTCATCGTCGAGACCTGCCGGATCACCGACCACGACCTCAAGACGCGTTTCGGCATCGCAAAGCCGCGGCTGGCCGTTGCTGGCCTCAATCCGCATGCCGGCGAAAGCGGCGCAATCGGCAAGGAGGATGAGGAGATCATCCATCCGGCGATCGAAGTGCTGCGCAACGAGGGCATCGATGCCTTTGGCCCCCTGCCCGCCGACACGATGTTCCATGACGATGCGCGCCGTCGCTATGATGTCGCCGTCTGCATGTATCACGATCAGGCTTTGATTCCGGCCAAGGCGCTTGGCTTCGACGATTCCGTCAATGTCACGCTCGGCCTGCCCTTTGTCCGCACTTCGCCTGATCATGGCACAGCCTTCGGCATCGCCGGCAAGGGCGTTGCAAAGGAGGACAGTCTTGTGGCAGCTCTCAAGCTGGCGAGCGAGATCAGCCGCGCGACGGAAAGCAAGCGCTGATGGCCGCACTCGACGGTCTGCCGCCGCTTCGTGATGTGATCCAGCGTCACGGCCTTGATGCGCGCAAGGCGCTCGGGCAAAACTTTCTGCTCGATCTCAACCTGACACAAAAGGTTGCCCGCACGGCCGGATCACTGGACGGCGTCACCGTCTTCGAAGTTGGACCGGGGCCAGGCGGGCTGACGCGTGCCATTCTGGCTCTTGGAGCCGCCAAGGTCATTGCCGTGGAGCGTGACCCGCGCTGCCTGCCGGCGCTCGCCGAGATCTCGGATCACTATCCCGGCCGGCTGGAGGTCATCGAAGGCGATGCGCTGAAGACGGACTTTGCTGGGCTGGCACCCGAAAGCCCGGTCAAGATCATCGCCAACCTGCCCTATAATGTCGGCACGCAGTTGCTGGTGAACTGGCTGCTGCCGGGCCATTGGCCGCCCTTCTGGCAGTCGCTGACGCTGATGTTCCAGAAAGAGGTCGGCCAGAGGATCGTCGCCGATGAGGACGACGATCACTATGGCCGTCTCGGCGTTCTCTGCGGTTGGCGCACGAATGCATACATGGCCTTCGATGTGTCGCCGCAGGCCTTCACACCGCCGCCGAAGGTGACCTCGACGGTCGTGCATTTGACGCCGAGGGAAAATCCGATCCCCTGCTCGGTTGACAAGCTGGAAAAGGTGACCCAGGCCGCCTTCGGCCAACGGCGTAAGATGCTACGGCAGAGCCTGAAGTCGCTCGGTGGCGAGGCCTTGCTACAGAAAGCCGACATCGACCCTCAACGGCGCGCCGAAACGCTGTCCGTCGAAGAGTTCTGCCGGCTGGCAAACTGCCTTTGATCGCGATTCAAAGCTTCGGCGTTTCTTCCAGCAGGCCACGAACAAAATCGAACATGCCGTGACGGCGGTCGCGGCGCAGGCGCTCGGCCTTGACGATGGACTGAACCGCGTCGAAAGCCGCGTTCAGATCATCGTTGATGATGACGTAGTCATACTCGCGCCAATGGGCGATCTCAGCGCGCGAATTGGCAAGCCGTGTGGCGATCACCTCTTCGGAATCCTCGGCGCGGCGGTGCAGGCGCGATTGCAGCTCAGTCATGGTCGGCGGCAGCACGAAAATGGAGACGACATCGGCGGGCATCTTCTCCTGCAATTGCTGCGCGCCCTGCCAGTCGATGTCGAAGAGCATATCGCGGCCCTCAGCCATCGCAGTTTCCACCGGCTCGCGCGGCGTGCCGTAGAAATTGCCATGGACCTCCGCCCATTCGAGTAACGAGTCGGAATCACGAAGCCGCTCGAACTCTCTCAACGAGACAAAATGATAGTGCACGCCGGCGATCTCGCTCGGCCGCCGTTGCCGCGTCGTGACGCTGACGGAAAGACCGACCTGCTTGTCGGTGTCCAACAGCGTGCGTGCGATCGTCGATTTGCCCGCACCTGATGGCGAGGAAATGGCGAGCATCAGCCCCCGGCGGGCAATCGAAATGGATGTGGATGTCGCCGGCTTCATGGCTTACTCCAAATTCTGGACCTGTTCGCGGAACTGGTCGATGACCACTTTCAATTCGATGCCGGCGGCGGTAACCGCTGCGGCATTCGACTTCGAACAGATAGTATTCGATTCCCGGTTAAATTCCTGTGCAAGGAAATCAAGCTTGCGGCCGACCGGCCCGCCCTTGGCGATAAGATCGCGAGCCGCCGCCACATGCGCCTTCAGCCGGTCGATCTCCTCACGCAAATCGGCCCTGGTGGCGATGAGAGCGGCCTCGGCATGCAGCCGGTCACGATCCAGGCCGGAAGTTCCGTCGAGAAGCATGGCAACTTGCGCCCCCAGCCTCGCAGCGATCTCCTGCGGCGAACGTGACGGATCACGCTCCACTGTCGTCGTCAGCGTCGCGATGACGGCGACGTGGCCCAGCAGGATTTGGCCGAGCGCCTGCCCTTCCCGCCGCCGCATATCGCTGAGATCGACGAGCGCGGCTTCGAGACCCGCCATGATGTCGGCATCGCGCGCGGCAAGCGCTTCTTCGCTCTCCTCGGCTTCCTTGAACTCAACTATGCCACGGATGGCGAGCAGCGTGTCCAGGCGCAGCGGCGCAGGATCGATAACGCCGGTAAGCTGGCCGCGCAGCGCCAGCACCGTCGCCAGCGCGTCTTGATTGACGACTGCTTCGACGCGGCTTTCATCGACGGACAAGGAGAGGCCGACCTGCAGATTGCCACGCGAGAACCTGTCGGTGATGAGCTTGCGTACGTCGGTTTCCAGGCGCTCCAGTCCCGGCGGGAGGCGCAGACGGAAATCCAGGCCCTTGCCGTTGACCGATCGCAACTCCCATGCCCAGCGAGAGCGCCCACTTGTTCCCTCACGCCGGGCGAAACCGGTCATGGACTGCAATACCATGCAAGCCTCCGATAGTTCACATCCAAAATCCCTTCAAAATCAAAGGGACATGGACCAATGCAAGGTGAGACTTCGCCGAGCGCCCGATCAAAAGTACGGCGCAGCAAAGATCAGTTCGTCTTCTTTTTCTGTTGTGTGCCGGAGGCAGGGGCGGCAGCGGCGCCGCTATCGTCCGGCTGACCATCAACGGCGATTGCACTGGGGTCCTCGCCCTTTTCTGCAACGAGCTTGCGCCAGCGCTTGACGTTGGCATTGTGATCCTCGAGCGTCGCAGCGAAGACGTGGCCGCCCGTACCATCGGCAACGAAATAGAGGTCCTGTGTCTTCCAGGGGTTGGCAACCGCGTCCAGTGCGTCCTTGCCCGGATTGGCAATCGGCGTCGGCGGCAGGCCCCTGACGATGTAAGTATTGTAGGCCGTCTCTTTTTTGAGATCCGATTGGTAGATTGGGCGATCGGCCGGTTTGCCGTCACCGCCGAAGAGCCCATAGATAACCGTCGGGTCGGATTGCAGGCGCATGCCCTTGCCGAGACGGTTGAGGAAGACGGACGCCACATGGGCGCGCTCATCCGCAAGCCCGGTCTCTTTTTCAACGATCGATGCCAGCGTGACCAGATCCTGCTTATTCGTCAGCGGCAGTGACGGATCGCGTTTGTCCCATATCTCATCGACCAGCTTTTCCTGCGCTGCCTTCATCTGATCGATGATCTCCGTGCGCTTTGCGCCACGTGTGAATTTATAGGTATTTGGCTCCAGGCTGCCTTCCGGTGGCAAGGCCGAGGGCAGATCGCCTTCCAGCACCGGATCGGCCTGCAGCTTGTTGAATATCTGTCGTACGGTCAGCCCTTCCGGCAAGGTAACCGAATAGAGGATCGACTTGCCGGATTTCAACAACTCCATGATATCCTTCATGGAAGCGCCGGCCTTGATCTCGTATTCGCCGGACCGCAACGTCTCGCCGTTGTGCAGATGGGTTGCCGTCAGATAGCGGAAGATGCGCGCATCGGAAATGATGTTGCTGGCTTCGAGCCGGCTCGATATCTCGGCGAGGCCAGCGCCGCTACGCACGATGAAATTGGTGTTGGTCGTCAACGGCCCAGGGCTCTGGTAGGCTGAAATGGCGTAGTACGTGCCGATGATCGCCAGAACGATGACGAAGACGACCAGCGTCATCAGAAAGTTCAGGAAGATCACCATTTGGCTACGGGCTTTGCGGGAGCGCTTCGGCGGATCCGGAACACGCTCCGGACGCAGAGCTTCATTGGCCGATTTCGGGATGATCGGCCCCTTCTGCCCGTTCGGAGTTCCGTTGTTCTGGTTCGTATCGCTCACCGGCAATCCCTTCATTTTGTCGTTGCCTGCTCTTTGGCCAAGCAATGCGGCAAAAAGCAGGTTCAGAAGATAAAGCGGAGCCTGGCGAGGATCCGCTTTCGACCGATCAGACATTACTGCGTCGCTTCCCACGGGGCACGCAAAGGACGCAGTAACATTCAAGGATGGCGTACAGCCTTGCCGAAAAGCACTCCCGCTTTTCGGAATTATGCGCTGTTTTTATGCCTCATAGCGACGCAGGACAAGTGATGCGTTCGTACCGCCGAATCCGAAGGAATTCGATAGTGCAACATTAATGTCCCGCTTACGGGCCTTATGTGGAACGAGATCGATGGCCGTCTCCCGTTCCGGATTATCCAGGTTCAGCGTCGGCGGCGCGATATTGTCGCGAATGGCAAGCGTCGAGAAGATCGCCTCGATTGCGCCGGCGGCTCCCAGAAGATGGCCGGTCGCTGACTTGGTCGACGACATCGAAATCGTCGAGGCAGCATTGCCGACCAGCCGCTCGACAGCGCCGAGCTCGATCGTGTCGGCCATGGTCGAGGTGCCATGCGCATTGATATAGTCAACATCTGCCGGTGTCAGGCCGGCACGCTTCAGGGCCGACGTCATGCACCGGAACGCGCCCTCGCCGTCCTCGGACGGCGCGGTGATGTGATAGGCGTCGCCGGAGAGGCCATAGCCGACCACTTCGGCATAGATCTTGGCTCCGCGCGCTTTGGCGTGCTCCAGCTCTTCCAGCACGACGATGCCTGCGCCCTCGCCCATGACGAAGCCGTCACGGTCGCGGTCATAGGGACGCGAAGCCTTATGCGGATCGTCGTTATGCTGTGTCGAGAGCGCCTTGCAGGCGGCAAAGCCGGCGAGCGCGATACGGCAAACCGGAGCCTCGGCGCCGCCGGCGACCATGACGTCCGCATCACCGAGCATGATGAGCCGGGCCGCATCGCCGATCGCATGTGCGCCGGTGGAGCAGGCCGTGACGACGGCGTGGTTCGGGCCGCGCAGCTTGTGGCGGATCGAGACCTGGCCGGAAACGAGATTGATCAAACGCCCCGGAATGAAGAAGGGCGAGATCCGGCGCGGGCCCTTGTCACGCAGCGTATAGCCGGCCTCGACAATGCCTTCCAGGCCGCCAATGCCGGAGCCGATCATGACGCCGGTTGCAATTTGGTCTTCATCGGATGTCGGATGCCAGCCAGCATCGCGCAGCGCCATATCGGCGGCAGCCATACCGAAAATAATGAAAGGATCGACCTTTCGCTGTTCCTTCGGCTCCATCCAGTCGTCGGCATTGAAAGTGCCGTCGCTGCCATCACCGACCGGAACGCGGCAAGCAATCTTCGCGGCGAGGTCCTCGACCTCGAATTCCGTCACGAGACGCGCGCCGTTTTGTCCAGCGATCAAGCGTGACCAGGACACCTCCGTGCCACAGCCCAAAGGTGATACCATGCCGGTACCCGTGATAACGACACGTCTCATCGCCCGCAGACCCCCGTCTTTTTATCATGCCATGCGTATGAATATAGCTCGCCCGACCCTGCCGGACGAAATAGGGCGGACTCAGAGAGCCCGCCCGTCACAAAGCGCAAATGATTAGGCCTGGGCCTTTTCAATGAACTTTACCGCGTCGCCGACCGTCAGGATCGAGTCGGCAGCGTCATCGGGGATTTCAACGCCGAATTCTTCTTCGAAGGCCATGACCAGTTCGACCGTGTCGAGCGAGTCCGCGCCCAGGTCGTCGATGAAGCTTGCGCTTTCAACAACCTTGTCGGCGTCGACGCCAAGATGATCAATAACAATTTTCTTTACGCGTTCTGCGATATCGCTCATGTCGGTTTCCTCGACCTTATTTATGTCCTGATCAGAATGCCGTGTGACATCCCTACCCTGTTCAAGCCTGCAGAGCCTGCATTGGCTCCGCTGGCAAACCCGTTCAACCCGGCCTTGAGATCCGGCCCGGCCGTCGTACACGCGGCCCAGTCCGTCTGCATTTTCGGGACGACTGATCACAGTCATGGCCCGCTTAACACGGTTTAAGTCTGTCGCAAAGCCAGAAAATCGCCGCTTCCAGGTTGCTCAACATGCTATTGGAGGGGAAAGTCCCCCCCAAGAGACTTTTCCTTTTTCAGATCATTGCCATGCCGCCATTGACGTGGATCGTCTGGCCCGTGACGTAGCTTGCTTCCGAGGAAGCGAGATAGCCAACGGCGGATGCGACTTCGGCACCGTTGCCCATGCGCTTCATGGGAATGGCGCCCATGATCGCCTCTTTCTGCTTGTCGTTCAGCTTGCCGGTCATGGCACTCTCGATGAAACCGGGAGCGACGCAATTGACGGTCACGTTGCGCGTCGCGATCTCTTGCGCCAGCGACTTCGTGAAGCCGATCATGCCGGCCTTGGAGGCACAGTAGTTGGCCTGGCCAGGATTGCCGGTGACGCCAACGACGGACGTGATGTTGATGATGCGGCCATAGCGGCGGCGCATCATCGGATGGGTCAGCTCTCGCGTCAGCCGGAAAACGGCGGTGAGGTTGACTTCCAGGACGCTATCCCAGTCCTCGTCGCTCATGCGCACGAACAGGCCGTCCTTGGTGATGCCGGCGTTGTTGACGAGGATGTCGACGCCGCCGAGTTCCTCTTCCGCCTTGACGCCGAGTGCCTTGACTTCGTCACGGTTGGAAAGATTGGCCGGGAAGATCTTGACGCGGTCGCCAAGTTCGGCGGCCAGAGCCTCGAGCTTCTCGACGCGCGTGCCATGCAGGCCGACGATGGCGCCCTGCTTGTGCAGCAGCCTTGCGATCTCTTCGCCGATGCCACCGGAAGAACCGGTTACCAGGGCCTTGCGGCCGGTCAAATCAAGCATGTGGTTTCCCTCGTTCCTTAATTTCTGTATCAGCCAAGCAGGCCAGCGAGCGCAGTATCGATATCGGCGGTCGAATTCACCGCGATGCCATTCACCGATTTGTCGATGCGCCGGGCTAGACCCGTCAGCACCTTGCCAGCGCCGATTTCATACAATGTTGTCACATTGTTGGCGGCGAACCATTCCACCGTCTCGCGCCAGCGCACCTGGCCCGTAACCTGCTGGACCAGCAGATTGGCGATCTCACCGGCGTCCGTTACCGGAGCCGCGCGAACATTGGCGATGACAGGCACGACCGGATTGGATTTCGCAACGTCTGCCAAGGCCGCGCGCATAGTGTCGGCGGCGGGCGCCATCAGCGACGAATGGAAGGGTGCGGACACCGGCAGCAGGATGGCGCGCTTGGCACCCTTGGCGGTCGCAAGCTCGGCAGCCTTTTCGACCGGAACCTTCTCGCCGGAAATGACAATCTGACCGCCGCCATTGTCGTTGGCAATCTGACAGGCGCCGATGGTCGAAGCTTCAGTGCACACCGCAACGACATCGGCATGTTCCAAGCCGATGATCGCCGCCATTGCGCCGACGCCTACGGGAACTGCCGCCTGCATGGCATTGCCGCGAATGCGCAGCAGCCGCGCCGTATCGGCGAGCGAAAAAGTGCCGGCGGCACAAAGCGCCGAGTATTCGCCAAGCGAATGACCGGCAACATAGGCAACCCTACTCTTCAGATCGAGGCCGCGCGCTTGGAGAACGCGCATGACGGCGATCGATACGGCCATCAGAGCCGGCTGAGCATTCGCAGTCAACGTCAGCTTATCTTCGGGCCCGTTGAAGATGATGTCAGAAAGCTTTTCACCGAGCGCTTCATCGACTTCCTCGAAGACGGCACGCGCTTCGGCGAAATTGTCGGCGAGATCCTTGCCCATGCCGACGGTCTGGCTACCCTGGCCGGGAAATGTGAAAGCAACAGTCATTATATTAGGCTTCCTTCGGGGTCGTTTCGCTTCCCAATGACATTGTTTGCGGTGGAGTCAATAGCACAGACCCTGCAGTCACTGCCTTTTGCATATGCGAGAAGTCTCGATTTTCTTCTTGCGCTTGCTCATTTCCCGCATAGATTTGCGCGACCTTTTCCATACGACTTTTCCTGCCAGCATCAAGGTTCCCCCATGAAGTATAAGAATTTAGGCCGCACCGATATTTCCGTTTCGCAGATTTGCCTGGGCACGATGACCTGGGGCACGCAAAACAGCGAGGCCGAAGCGCACGAGCAGATGGATTATGCCCTCCACAAGGGCATCAATTTCTTCGACACAGCCGAAATGTATCCGACGACGCCGGTTGGCGCGGAGACTCAAGGCCGCACCGAGGAATATATCGGCACCTGGTTCGAAAAGACCGGCAAGCGCCGGGACATCGTGCTCGCCACCAAGGTCGCCGGCCCCGGCCGCGACTATCTGCGCGGCGGCCAGGGCGCGGATGCCGTCAATATCCGTGCGGCGATCGACAGCAGCCTGAAGCGGCTGAAAACCGATTATATCGATCTCTATCAGGTGCATTGGCCGAACCGCGGCCATTTCCATTTCCGCCAGAACTGGCGCTACAACCCCTTCACCCAGGACCGCGAAAAGGCGATCGCCAACATCGCCGAAATCCTGGAGACGATGGGCGAGCTGGTGAAGGCCGGTAAGATCCGCGCTATCGGCCTTTCCAACGAGACGACCTGGGGCATCCAGAAATATCTGACGATCGCCGAGCAAAAGGGCCTGCCGCGTGTTGTCTCGACGCAAAACGAATACAATTTGCTCTACCGGCACTTCGACCTCGATCTCGCCGAGCTGTCGCATCACGAAGATGTGGGCCTGCTCGCCTATTCGCCGCTCGCCGGCGGCATTCTCAGCGGCAAATATGTCGGTGGCGCACGGCCGGCCGGCTCGCGCGGCTCGATCAACACCGATATCGGCGGCCGCCTGCAGCCGTTGCAGGAACCGCCGGTCAAGGCCTATCTGGAGATATCAGCCAAGTATCAACTGGACCCGGCAAAGCTCGCGCTCGCCTATTGCCTGACCAAGCCCTTCATGACCTCCGTCATCATCGGCGCGACCTCGATGGCCCAGCTCGAAACCGACATCGCTTCGGCGTATGTCACATTGCCGGAAGAAGCGATTGCCGAGATCGAAAAGGTACACCGGCTGTATCCTCTGCCGATGTAACATCCAATGAAAGCGCCTTGCCGCTACGGCAAGGCGCAAGGACCGTCGGATGTCTTTGCCTTTCAAATCCCCTTTGCGAGGGATCCTCCCAAAAATGAAAGTTGAAACGGCCAACGCAACGAATACTAGTCGCTGACATGTGCCTCACTCGATCACCACTGACAGTCGAAAGAAAACATGGGCTTTTGGGACCTGCTGACAGGAAAGAAATATCCGGCAAAGGGAGTACCTCGCCAACCCGTCTCCGCGCTTCGCGATAGCCTGCTCTCGATCAACCGGGATACGGCGCCTTACTTGGTCCGCGACGGTGCTCTAGAGGGCGTGGATATTGTCGCGGAATGGAAGATTGTCGATGCCCAATGGTATGAGGTTTTTGCAAAAGCCGGGATTGAGCGTCTTTTCAAGGTGCTGATGCGTTTCGACGAGACAAAGGCGGAAGTCCGTGCGGTAGACCAGGAATGGTCGGTCGAATGGCGGGCAGGCATTCCAACGATGGCGCTCACCGCGCAGGCATTTCGCGGTCAAACATGGGAAAAGAGTTTCGGGAAGGAAATCGGTTTCCGCGAAGACGGATCGTTCGGCGTCATCTACGAATATTCTTTCAATCACCGACGAAATTAGGAAGCCACTACAGAAGGCCGCCTTGGAGGCTGGCTGGATTTGGAAAGGCGTCGCTTTCGCCAAACTATGAGCCTCATCGAGATTAACGTGCTGCCTTTGCCGCGGTGATGTGTCGTTGCCTGCGGTTCGATTTCCGTTATCTGGGCGACAGCCGGCAGCAGTTCGCCCTCCAGGAACCTATTTGTCCTTTAGTCGGGACTTCGCGATACGCACTAGGTCCGACATTCCGTCGTGAGGCCCCAGGCCGTGCGTCGGATGATCGTTCCACCAATCAGGGTGCAGCTCTCTGCGATCGAGATGGAGCGGATAGAAGACGCGGTTCTCGGGCTTGGTCCGTTCGCCCACAACGAGCAGTCGTACTTCGGTCTCGGTGTTGTTGAGGAAGCTATGCGCGAGCCCTGTACCGGCAGGAAACCCGACGGCATCGCCTGGCTTCAGCCGATGGAGATGACCGTCCAACCAGACATCGGGCTCGCCTTCGATGACGTAGACGAATTCTTCGTCCGCGCTTTCGGCGTGTGGAAAGGAAGTGCGTCGGCCGGGCGGCAATCTTTCGTGATGGATGCCGAGCTTCCTCAGTCCGAGATACCTGCCGAAAGGCGCGCCGATGCTCATGAGCTCGTCATCTTCATCATAATGCGTGTCGTCCGGTTGCTCGATCTCACGCCAATGAAAGATGCAGGATGGACGTTCTGGCGTCGCCATGGGTATCCTCCGGTGCTGCGTGTTAGGATTGCTCACGATAGTGCCAGCTTCTCCACCCGTTGCGAACATTAAAGATCGAGTACACGGCGATCAGCGATCATCTTCCCCCAGCGATGCCATCGTAAGCGCCGTACGGCGCTCTTGCTCAGGACAAGCTTCCGCCTACATGCTGTAGCATGGGGACATCCTACGATAGAGTAGGATTGGATGCGCCCGTCCTCCTCTGCCTCAGGTGGGACAGGCCATGTCAACCATAGGAGAGACCGATGCCAGAGCCCATCGTCGTCCGCCAAGAAAGACACATCCCAGCCCCGCCTGCCGCGGTGTTCGCCCTCCTGACCGATCCGGAGAAAATTTTGCGCTGGATGGGAACGGAGGCGCAGGTCGAACCTAAGCCTGAAGGATTGTATCTCGTCAACGTCACCGGCGCTCGCTTCGCTCGCGGTTCCTTTCGCGAGGTGGTGCCAGTACACCGCCTCGCCTACAGCTTCGGCTGGGACGGCAGCGAGGTGGTCCCACCGGGGTCGAGCTTGGTCGAGATCGATCTGATCGAGCAGCCGGACGGAACGCTGCTGTGCCTGACCCACACCGGCCTGCCCAATGCCGAGCAATGTGCCGGCCATGCTGAAGGGTGGGCTCATTATATCGGACGGCTGGCCGAGGCTGCCGCCGGGCGTAACCCGGGTCCGGACCCTTGGGCTGGCAGAACCTGACTGCTTTCCGCTCCCGAAATTTCGGCCATGAGCCAATTGCAGCTTCAAGGCAAACGCTCGGTCGCAGACGTTGCGAAGGCAGTCGCATCGACGATTGGACGGTGCGTCCGGAATATGGCTCGACGTGAAGGGGCCATTGTTATGGCGGCAGTCCCACGGCTTCACTGTAGGTGTCGCCTCTCATCACAGACATATGCGCCATCCCTGCGGCGGATGACAGCCTGGGGCCGCCGTGGCATGATCGAGGCATGGATTTACCCACCCCTCTTGCCTGGTTGGTTGATGAAGCCGGCACTTCGGCCGGCCCTGAACGATTTCTGGCCGAACTCGGCGGCCGACTATTGGCCGACGGCCTGCCGCTTGCCGGCGGAGCCCTGTCGCTGGCGGTGCCGCATCCGATCATCGCCCGGCGCATTTGGCTATGGCGGGCGGAAACTGGGACGGTGATCGAGTCCCTGGGCTTCGCCGGCGGGCCGCCCAGCCAGGCAGGACACGACTGGCTAGCCGGGCTTGGGCCGATGCAGGAGGACACGGTCGGCTCGGCGGCGGACAGCCCGGTGCTGGGCTGGGCCGGGACCCGGCCATTCGGTCCCGCCGAAACCGGCCGGCTGCGCGAGGCCGCGCGCTTCGCCGCAGCGCCCCTAGGTGCCCTGGCCGCACAGGCGGCGCTGGCAGCGCTGCTCGAGGCCTATCTCGGCCGGCGCAGCGCCGCCCGGGTACAAGCCGGCGCGCTGCGCCGCGGCACTGGGGAAACCATCCGCGCTGCGCTGCTCTGTGCCGACCTGCGCGACTTCACCGCCCTGTCCGAGGCGACGGAACCAACGGCAATGATCGCCGCTCTGGATGCTTGGTTCGACCGCGTTGCCGGGGCGGTGCACGCTTTCGGGGGCGAGGTGCTGAAGTTCATCGGTGACGGTGTGCTGGCGATTTTCCCGGTTACCGGCGCGCCGGGCGACGCCTGCGAGGCGGCGCTGCGTGCGGTCGCCGCCGCCCGCGCCGGCATGGCCCATCTCGATACGGTGCGGCAGGCGCAGGGGCTGCCGCCGCTGCCCTTCGGTGCGGCACTGCATTTCGGCGAGATGTTGTGGGGCAATATCGGCGCAGCCGACCGGCTGGACTTTACCGCCATAGGTCCCGCGGTCAATCTGGTCAGCCGGCTCGAAGGGCTGTGCAAGCCCCTGGGCCGCAGTGTGCTGATCTCGGGCGCGGTGGCGACGCAGACATCAACCACTTTGATCTCATTGGGCGAGCACCCATTGCGCGGTATCGCCGCCCCCTGCGCCGTCTTCACCTTGCCGGAGGATTGAGCCTGCCGGCCGATGGGTCAGGCAAGCATGTCTGTGTCAAACAGCGCAATTTGCCTCCTCCCCTTGCCTTTCCCAGAAAAATCCGTATAAGCCGCCCTGTTCGCAACCCGGTCTTCTGGCTGGTGGCTGAACGGAGGGCCGGTTTTCTTCTGTGAAAATCGTCGGAACGGAAGCGTTCCAGCCTCCCGTGTCTCCGCTCTCGACCGTCTCGGAAACGCTTTTCTTGCTTGGGGTCATCCCTCTCAGGAGCAGTCGTTGAGGCTTAGCCGCCGAATATCGGGTTCAGATCAACGCAAGAAAGGCGAAGCTATCCATGGCTCTTTATGAACATGTATTCCTTGCCCGACAGGATATTTCCGCTCAGCAGGTCGATGCCCTCGTAGAACAGTACAAGGGTGTCATCGAAGCTAACGGCGGTAAAGTCGGGCGTATCGAAAACTGGGGCCTCAAGTCCCTCACCTACCGCATCAAGAAGAACCGCAAGGCTCACTACGCCCTGATGGACATTGATGCACCGGCCGCTGCCGTCCAGGAAATGGAACGTCAGATGCGCATCAGCGAAGATGTCCTGCGTTACATGACGATCGCTGTTGAAAAGCACGAAGACGGCCCGTCCGCCATGATGCAGAAGCGCGACCGCGACGACCGTCCACGCCGCGATGGCGACCGTCCGGAGCGCAGTTTCGGCGACCGTGACCGTGGTCCGCGCCCGGATCGTGGCGACCGCGACGACCGTCCGCGCCGTCCGCGCGAAGATCGCGTATAAGGAGATTTGAGAGATGTCTGAAGTTTCTTCCGCACCGGTCCGCCGTCCGTTCCATCGCCGCCGCAAGACCTGCCCGTTCTCGGGTGCCAATGCGCCGCGTATCGACTACAAGGACGTCCGTCTTCTGCAGCGCTACATTTCCGAGCGCGGCAAGATCGTTCCGTCCCGCATCACGGCCGTTTCCCAGAAGAAGCAGCGCGAACTCGCCCAGGCGATCAAGCGCGCCCGTTTCCTCGGCCTGCTGCCCTACGTCGTCGCTTAATCGCGACCGGCGCTCAATGATCTAGGGGAAGGCAGTCATGCCTTCCCTTCTCCCTTCCGCGGTGGGCGCGGATCGGAACCTTAAACCCCATGTTGGGGACCGCTTTCAGACTGGAGTGTCGGAAGCATCCTCTAACTGCTCGATGCGAAGCAGGACAGCGACGTGAAAAAGTTGAACCCGAAAGTGCTGGCCATCGGCGCCCTTGCCGGTCTTACCGCCGCCCTACTTGTGTATGGCGCGACGGTGCAGCCGTTGATGTTCATCCTGTTCGGTGCGCTTTCCGCCCTTCCGATCCTCATTGTCGGCCTCGGCTGGGGCAATATCGCTGTTATCACCGCTGTCGTGACGGCTGGCATTGTCGGCGCAGTCGGTTATTCTCTGTCATTCGGGCTTTTCGCCGTGCTGTTGGCATTGGTCCCAGCCTGGCTCAGCCACCTTGCCAATCTTGCACGTCCGGCCTCCGAACTCGGCGGTCCCGACCATTTGATCGCCTGGTATCCGCTATCGGACATCATGCTGCATCTCTGCGGCCTTGCGACTGCGGTCATCGTCATCGTCGGCGCGATCATGGGCTACGGCACCGAACTGGTCGGCCAGGTCGTCGATCTCTATGTCACGGTCATGAAGGACCAGCAGCCCACCCTGCAGCTCGATCCGGAGGCAGTCGCCAAGACGAAATCCTTGATGCTCTACGCCGTTCCCGTCGTCTGGGGCATCGTCTGGGTCCTGATGCTGCTGGCCGCCTACTACATCGCCATCCGCATCGTTGCGGCATCGAGCCGCAATCTGCGTCCGCGCGAAGACATTCCATCGGCGCTGCGTATGAACCGGAATGCAATCTTCGTCTTCCTCGCTGCCATCGTCGCCGTCTTTTTTGGCGGCATCCCGGCATTGATCGGCGCTGCCGCTCTTGGTGCCTTTGGCGCCGGATTCCTGGTCTCCGGCTTCGCAGCGCTGCATTACCGCACCCGCGGCAAGGACTGGCGCATACCCGTGCTCATCCTCTGCTACCTGACGTCGCTGATGCTGACGGTGCCCGCCTTAGTCATCCTCATCCTCGGTCTTTCCGATACGCGCAAGGCGATCGCACTGACCCCGAACAAGAACGCCGATACCCCTAAACAACCAGACACGAAAATCTGAAAAAGAAAGGAACAACAAAATGCAAGTCATCCTTCTCGAACGCGTCCCCAAGCTCGGCCAGATGGGCGAAGTGGTCAAGGTCCGCGACGGCTTTGCCCGTAACTACCTGCTGCCGCTCGGCAAGGCGCTCCGCGCCAACGCTGCCAACACGGCCCGCTTCGAATCCGAGCGCGCTACGCTCGAAGCTCGCAACCTCGAGCGCAAGAGCGAAGCTCAGAAGGTCGCCGACGTTCTCGCCGGCAAGTCCTTCATCGTCGTTCGCTCGGCTGGCGAAACCGGCCAGTTGTACGGTTCGGTCGCCGCTCGCGACGTCGTTGAAATCCTCGCAGCGGAGGGCTTCAACATCGGCCGCAACCAGGTTCACCTGAACACGCCGATCAAGGCCATCGGCCTGCACAATGTTGCGATCGCACTTCACGCCGAAGTCGAAATCACCGTCGAGCTCAACGTTGCCCGTTCCGCTGAAGAGGCCGAGCGTCAGTCCAAGGGCGAAATGCTCACCTCCGCTGACGCTATCTACGGCGTCGACGAAGATGCGCTGCGTCCGGAAGACTTCTTCGATCCGGAAGCTGACGGCAACGCCGAAGACGAAGCTTGATTCAAGCCTTCGCATCGCTGCGAACATGAAAAAGCCTGGGTCTCGCGACCCAGGCTTTTTATTTGTTTGGTTTGCCCAGCGGCGGTTACGGGTTCACCCGCTGCTGTCTCAATTCTCCGCTGTATCCTGCACCGGCGCCGAACCCTTGTCGACAGAGACGACCACCGACATGCCGGGCGCAAGATCTTGCGCCTGGGGCTGATTTTCGTCGATCTTGACGCGTACGCCGACGCGCTGTGCCACTTTGGTGAAATTGCCCGTGGCATTGTCAGGTCTGATGACGGCGAATTCCGAGCCCGCCGCCGGCGAAAAGCGCTGGATATGGCCCTTGAGCCCGCGGTGACCGAGCGCATCGACGGAGATCGTCACGGGCTGGCCGACTTTCATGCCGTCGAGCTGGGTTTCCTTGAAATTGGCGATGACCCAAACATCCTTAGGCACCAGGCCCATCAGCTGCGTGCCCGGCGTCACATATTGGCCGAGGCGGACGCCGACTTCGCCGATACGACCGTCACGCGGAGCGATGATCGTCGCATTCTCCAGATCGATTTCGGCGAGTTGCACGGCCGCTTCCGCACCGCTGACCGCCGCCTCAAGCGAGGCCCGGTTGACTATGATCGTTGTCAAGTTTTGCTGCGATACGTCGAGGCCGGCCTTTGCCTGATTGACCGCTGCTTTCGCCTGTTCCAGTGTTGCTTGCGCCTGTTCCGAATCGCTCGTCGTCGATACGCCCTTGGCCACCAGCGTCGCGACGCGGTCCCAGGCAAGCTGGGCGCGTTTCAGCGCGGCGTTGGCGCTATCGATCTGCGCCTGGCTCGACGCGATACCAGCTCGTGCCGCCTGTTCCTGTTGTTGCGAATTGGCAAGCGCCGCCTTCTGCCCGTCTAATGTCGCCCGCGCCTGCGCCACCTTTTGCTGATAGATGCGATCGTCGATCTTCGTCAGCACGTCGCCTTGCTTGACGAGCTTATAGTCCCTGACCGGCACGTCGGTAATGTAGCCGCTGACCTGCGGGCTGATAGTCGTGACATAGCCTCTGACATAGGCATCGTCTGTTGTCTCGACCGAACTTTGGAAAGGCGGCAAATGCCAAGCATAGAGCACCAGCATGACACCGCCGACACCGGCGAGGACCGCGATAACTTCGATGGGGGAGCGAACAAGCCTCGACATGGAGCTACTTCATATCCTCACGGGTTGGATGCCATGGTCCGCGGCCGACCGTTGGCAAGCCGCGCCTTGATGAAACGGAAAAAGACATGCAGCGAAAGTGCGGCCAGCGACACGACCGCAATGACACCGGCAACGAAGAAGGCGTCGGCATAGGCGAGCGTATTCGCCTCGCGGCTAACCTGTGCGCCGAGTAGCGCCAACCCTTCGCCCTTCAACAGTGCACTGTCGCCGATCACCCTGCCGTAGGACGATGAGAGCTGGCTAACGCGCTGGGCGACGTCGGGGTCGGTCAACAACACATGTTCGGTCAGGACGGCGGAATGGAATTTTTCGCGGATGATGATCAGCGTACCGTAGAAGGCCGAGCCGATCAGGCCGCCGATACTTTGCGTAAAGGTGAAGACCACGAAGAAGGTCACCAGGTAAGGCGCCCCTTTCGCAAAGGCGGCCTTGAAACCCTGTGACATGGAAGGCGGCAGGAAAAGAGCGGCACCCGCCGCCACCAGCGCCTGACTGAGATACATTTGTTCCGGTCGGGTCAGGGTGGTGACCTGCGCATCCATGAAGGAGCCGGCACCCATCATGACGAGCGCGACAAACTGGATCTGCCAACTCAAGCCATAGCTCATCAGCACTGTGCAGATGAGGCCGCCGACAATCGAGAAAGCCAGGATGATCCAGTAAAGCATCGCCAGTTGATCATAGAGCAGGCCGACCGCATTCTGATAGAAGGTCATGATCACCGAGGTCTGCTCGGCGGCGATCATGCGAAAGATCAGGAGGATTCCGGTCAGATGCAAGATCTCCGGACTGAGCAGCCAGCGGACATCGATCAGCGGTGCCGGCCGGCGCAGGTCGATGACGGCGGCGAGCGTGACGGTGGCGATGCTGACCGCCAGCAGCACGCCGAGCCAAGGCACTTCCAGCCACCAATAAAGTCGCCCGACGGAAAGAACGATGGCGAGGCTACCAAAACCGATAGCGACCAGCAGATAGACGATAATATCTCCGAAAACGATGACCTTCACTCTTGGCGGCGGCGTTAGCGGCAGCAGGTAGATGATCGGCATCACCAGCAGTGCCAATGCCATTTCCAGCGTATAGAGCCCTCGCCATTCGCCGTAATCGAGGAGCGACGGAGAGACGAGACGGGTGATGGGCGCTGCCAGAAGCGTATTCATCATCGCCAGGCTGACGCCGATCGTCAGCTTCTTGGCCGGCTCGAAGGCTTCCAGCATATAGAGGAAGCCAAGCGTCGACAGCGGCGCGCCGGCAATGCCGCTCAAAAAGCGGACGACGATGGCCGAATGCAGGTCGGAGACGAAGAGATTGAGCAGCGAGGCGACGACGAAGCCGAGAATGCTGACTTCGGCAAAATTGCGTACGCCATATTGCAGACGGATTTTAACCAACGCGATGGCGAGGCTGACGTTCGGCGCCATGTAGGCCGCCGACAGCCATGCGGATTCAGTGGTGGTGGCAGCAATGGTTCCCTGGATCTGCGTGAGATTTGCAAAGGCTAGATTGAGACCGAGGCCCTGCGTCAGGAAGAACATGACGGAGGCGCCAATGTAAAGCGGCACCTTCCAGCGCGGCACCGGTGGCGGGGCGGCTGGCACGGCGACGTTGGCTTCCGCGTTTATCGGGGCCGGCTCACCGCTCATACCCTACCTCATGACTTGCCCACATTCTGCAGATTGGCGGTCATTGCGCGGATGACCTTGAGAGCCATGCCGACATCATCGTCCGAAATCCCCTGCAGGATATCCGCACGCACGCCGGTGGCAAGAGCTTCGATTTCGGCTGCGACCACTTTTCCGGATTCCGTCATGAATATTTGCTTGGCGCGTCGATCCGACTGCACCGCACGGCGCTCGATGAAGCTCTGCGCCTCCATGGCGTCGAGGATACGCACCAAAGTCGGCGTCTCAAGCTCGAGCTCATCGGCAAGCTCACGCTGATTGATACCATCACGTTTTGAAAGCTTATGGAATACCCGGGCTCTGGCCAGCGTCATGCCATGCTCGCGAACCAGGCTATCAAACGCGGCTCTCAGCTTCCGATTGAAAGCGGAAAGCTCGTCGAATAGTTCTCGGCGTGATGGCGCACCAGACATTATTGCTACTTTATACTATTAGTATCCTACCCTATTTCAACGAAATAGCCGGGTTCTCACATCTTTTCAAGCGCGATTGCCAGCTTGCCGGATGTCACCGGAGACAGATCAGGCTAAAATGATTGATAGAAGTTCTCGTATGTGATTCGTGTGTCGGTCGTTCCGTTGCAAAGTGGCGACAAAGGCTTTTTTTGCTGCGAAGAGTTTGTCCCTGTGGATGAGTGGAACAATGTGAATAGCTCGAGGGAATTGATGCCGCACGACGCGGCAGCGCTCTTCTGCAATTGACCGTGACACAAGATCGTCGCAAACCACTCGGCACTCCAAAATACGAAGAGACGGAAAATGAACGAAGCTGCGCGAAAGATCGCCGCCATTGCTCCCGCCGAACCGCATTACCGCGAAGCGCCCAACAATATTGAGGCCGAACAGGCCCTGCTCGGCGCTATCCTCGTCAACAATGACGCCTACTATCGTGTCTCCGACTTCCTGAAACCCATTCATCTCTACGAGCCGCTGCATCGAAAGATCTTCGAGGTGGCAGGCGACATCATCCGCATGGGCAAGACCGCCAATCCGGTGACGATCAAGACCTTCCTGCCCGCCGAGGACAAGGTTGGCGACATGACGGTGGCGCAATATCTCGCCCGTCTCGCGACCGAAGCCGTTTCGATCATCAATGCCGAGGATTATGGCCGTGCCATTTACGATCTGGCTTTGCGTCGGGCCCTGATCACCATCGGTGAGGACATGGTCAACATCGCCTATGATGCGCCGCTCGACATGCCGCCGCAGACGCAGATCGAGGATACCGAGCGCCGGCTGTTCGAACTTGCGGAAAATGGCCGCTACGATGGCGGCTTCCAGGCCTTCAACGATGCCGTGGCGCTGGCGATCGACATGGCGGCCGTCGCCAAGGAGCGCGATGGCGGTCTATCGGGCATTTCCACCGGCATTCATTCGCTCGACAGCAAGATGGGCGGCCTGCAGCGCTCGGACTTGATCATCCTTGCCGGCCGTCCGGGCATGGGCAAGACTTCGCTCGCTACCAATATCGCCTATAACATCGCCGCCACCTATGAAGGTGAAATACAGCCGGATGGCTCCACCAAAGCGAAGAACGGCGGCGTCGTCGGCTTCTATTCGCTGGAAATGTCGTCCGAACAGCTCGCCACCCGTATCATCTCCGAGCAGACGGAGGTCTCCTCGTCGAAGATCCGCCGCGGCGACATCAACGATGCGGATTTCGAAAAACTCGTCGCCTGCTCGATGATGATGCAGAAGGTGCCGCTCTATATCGACCAGACCGGCGGTATCTCCATCGCCCAGCTCGCCGCTCGTGCCCGTCGTCTTAAGCGCCAGCGCGGCCTCGACGTCCTGGTCGTCGACTATGTGCAGCTTATGACAGGCTCCAAAAAGGCCGGAGAAAACCGCGTCCAGGAAATCACCGAAATCACCACGGGCCTGAAGGCGCTCGGCAAGGAGCTGAATGTGCCGATCATTGCCCTCTCCCAGCTCTCGCGCGCCGTCGAAAGCCGCGATGACAAGCGGCCTCAGCTTTCGGACCTGCGCGAATCCGGTTCGATCGAGCAGGACGCCGACGTCGTGCTTTTCGTGTTCCGCGAGGAATATTACGTCAAGAACGCCGAACCGCGCGATCCGGCCGATCCGAAATATACGGAATGGGAAGCCCTGTTCGACAAGGTGAAGGGTACGGCCGACGTTATCATCGCCAAACAGCGTCATGGACCGACCGGCACGGTGAAGCTCGCCTTCCAGTCGGAGTTCACACGCTTCGCCGATCTCGCCGACCCGTCCTTCCTGCAATATGAAGAGCACTGATGAAGGCTGCCTCCAGCGCATATGTGCAGTGCAGCACTTTCTCTTTCCATCGATGATCAGTATTCTGGCCGGAGCAGCATCCCCTCCGGCCATTTTTTATTCAGGCGGCTCCATGACAGATAGTTTCGAAGACAATGACGCTTTCGCTTCCGCCGGCCTTCGGCTGACGGTCGATTTAGGCGCCTTGGTCGAGAACTGGCGGGACATGGCCCGCCGCTCCGGCAGGGCACGGACCGGGGCTGCGGTGAAAGCCGACGCTTACGGCCTGGGGATCGAAGATGTCGGCGAGGCACTCTATCTCGCCGGCACCCGCGATTTCTTCGTCGCCACTGCCGACGAAGGCGTGACGCTCCGGCTTTACGCGCCGGATGCCCGCATCTTCGTGCTCTGCGGCATTTGGCCGGGGACCGAGCGGCTGTTCTTCGAAAACGATCTCGTGCCGGTTATCGCTTCCGAGGAGCAATTGACCTTCTGGATGTCGGTGCTCGCCGACTACGGCGACCATCCCTGCGCGCTGCAGGTCGATACCGGCTTCAACCGGCTGGGACTACCGGTTGAAGACGCCATCGCGCTCGCCAACGACGTCTCGCGCCCGGCGAGTTTTGCGCCTGTCCTGGTGATGAGCCACCTCGCCTGCGGCGACGACCCGGCCAATGCAATGAACAAACAGCAGCTCGAGGCGTTCCGCACGGTCAGCGCCGCCTTCGAAGGCATCGAGGCGAGCCTCGCCAACTCCGCCGGCATCTTCCTCGGCTCCGAATATCATTTCGACCTCACTCGTCCCGGTATCGCCCTCTATGGCGGCCAGCCTGTAAACGGAACGGCGAACCCGATGCGGCCGGTTGCAACCGCCGAGGCGCGCATCATCCAGATCCGCTCTGTCAGAGCCGGCGAGACGGTCAGCTACGGCGGGGCGCAGCAGCTCACCCGCGACAGCCGGCTTGCCATAGTATCGGCCGGCTATGCCGACGGCTATATGCGCAGCCTGTCCAGCGGCGGCGTGCCGCTGCGCCAGACCGGCCTGCCAGGCGGCCAGGGTTTTATCGCCGGCCACAAGGTTCCCGTGGCGGGCCGCATCACCATGGATCTCGCCATCTTCGACGTAACCGACATCCCGAACCATCTCGTTCGCGCCGGCGACTATATCGAACTCTTCGGCACGAATATCCCCGTCGACGATGCGGCCCTCGCCGCCGGCACGATCAGCTATGAAATGCTGACCGGCATGGGGTTGAGGTATGAGCGGCGCTACATTTCGGACGAGGCCGAAGAATAGGAATTTTGTCGGCGGGCAAACACGAGATTTGAGCGATCTTGGCTAACGCGCACTGATCGCCAAGCGGACACCAAGCGCTACGAACAATGTTCCGAGCCCCCGGTCCAGCCACAGGCCGGCGTTCCGATTGCGCCGCAACGCCTCGGCAAGACGACCTCCGAGAAGAATAAGCGGTGGCTCGATGAAGGCGGCAACCACGATGATAAGGCAGCCGTGGAGCAAGAGCTGCGCCCAGACAGGGCCGGCGCCTTCAACGACGAATTGGGGCAAGAAAGCGAGAAAGAAGATCGCCACCTTCGGGTTGAGCAGCGAAACCAGGATGCCTTGCCGATAGATGCGGCTCCAGGGCAATGCCTTTCCCGCCTCCTTGATCCAGGCGCCCTCATCCTTCGAGCGTAGCGCCTGTATCCCAAGCCAGATGAGATAGGCAGCACCGGCCCATTTCACTGCCGAAAACGCGATGGCTGATGCCGCCAATATCGCAGACAGCCCGGCCGCGGCCATCAGCACGTGGAGGCAGGCGCCGCTCCATATGCCGAACAGTGCGGCAAAGCCGGAGCGTATACCGCTTCTGATCGTATGGCCGAGAATGAAGGCGATATCCGGCCCTGGCGACAGATTGAGCAGGACTGCGGCCGAAAGAAATGTGAGCCAATGTGCAAGCGTGTAGTCGAACATGCGTCACCATCGATCGAAAACCCAGCATAAACGCTGACACAATCGCCGTTGATACGGAAATCATTAGTTTTGATCTGTCGCGAAAGACATTATCTGACAGCCAGCCGCGATTCGCTTCGAACAGCGAAGCATTTGAACATTGAGAACAGCATCTGATGGCAAAAGCCCGTACACAATTCGTCTGCCAGAACTGCGGCACGGTTCATAACCGCTGGGCAGGCAAATGCGATGGTTGCGGCGAATGGAATACCATCGTCGAGGAAGACCCGATGGGCGGCATCGGCGGGGGACCCGCCAAGGTGCCTAAGAAGGGGCGGCCGGTGACGCTGACGGCGCTGTCGGGCGAAATCGAGGAGGCGCCTCGCATCCACACCGGCATCTCCGAACTCGATCGGGCGACGGGAGGCGGTTTCGTGCGCGGCTCGGCCGTGCTGGTCGGCGGCGATCCCGGCATCGGCAAGTCGACGCTCCTCATGCAAGCGGCAGCCGCACTTGCCAGGCGCGGTCATAAGATCGTCTATGTCTCGGGCGAGGAAGCCGTTGCGCAGGTGCGGCTTCGCGCGCAGCGGCTGCACGCTGCCGACACGGACGTGATGCTTGCTGCCGAAACCAATGTCGAGGACATCCTCGCGACGCTCGCCGAAGGCAAACGACCCGATCTGGTCATCATCGATTCCATTCAAACGCTTTGGAGCGAGCTCGCGGAATCCGCGCCCGGCACGGTAACGCAAGTGCGTACCGGCGTGCAGGCGATGATCCGCTTCGCCAAGCAAACGGGTGCGGCGATGGTTCTGGTCGGCCATGTCACCAAGGATGGCCAAATTGCCGGGCCGCGCGTGGTCGAGCACATGGTCGACGCCGTTCTCTATTTCGAGGGTGATCGCGGTCATCATTACCGCATCCTGCGCACCGTGAAGAATCGCTTCGGCCCGACCGACGAGATCGGCGTCTTCGAGATGTCCGACAAGGGTCTGCGCGAAGTGGCCAATCCGTCCGAACTTTTCCTTGGCGAGCGCAATTCCAAGTCGCCGGGTGCTGCCGTCTTTGCCGGCATGGAAGGCACACGGCCGGTGCTGGTCGAAGTACAGGCGCTGGTTGCCCCGACATCGCTCGGCACGCCCCGCCGCGCCGTGGTCGGTTGGGATTCGGCAAGGCTGTCGATGATTCTCGCGGTTCTCGAGGCACATTGCGGTGTTCGCCTCGGCCAACACGACGTTTATCTCAATATTGCCGGCGGTTATCGCATTTCTGAGCCGGCTGCCGATCTTGCGGTCGCCTCTGCACTGGTTTCATCCCTGGCTGGTCTTGCCCTTCCCGCAGATTGCGTCTATTTCGGCGAAGTCAGCCTGTCGGGCGCCGTCCGGCCGGTTGCGCACACCGCTCAGCGCCTCAAGGAAGCCGAGAAGCTGGGATTTTCTGCAGCGCTTCTCCCCACCGCCTCCGCCGACCTGCCGAAGGGCAATGGCGGACGCTGGAACGAGATCGACAGCCTGCCGGATCTGGTGGCGCGCATAGCCGGATCGAAGGGCGCGCTCAAGCGCGCAGAAGACGAAGACTGAGCCTTACTTCAGCCGTTCTTGACGGCGAGAGAGGCACATATTTGAGGCCGATGGCAGCCATGCTCGGCATGGCAAGTCTTGGAGTGGATTATACATGCCCATTACGATTTTTGACGGTATTGTTATCGGCGTCATTTTGTTCTCCGCCGTTCTGGCCATGGTACGCGGTTTTTCCCGCGAAATTCTCTCAATCGTCAGTTGGGGCGGCTCGGCTGTCGCCGCCTACTATCTCTATTCGCTGCTCGTACCTTATGCGCTGCATTACACGGCAGACACCCGTATCGCGACCATCGCTTCCGCCGCCGTCATTTTCCTGATCGCGTTGATCATCATTTCCTTTATCACCATCAGGATCGCGGACTTCATCATCGATAGCCGCATCGGCGCGCTCGATCGTACGCTCGGCTTCCTCTTCGGCGCCGCCCGTGGCCTGCTGCTGATGGTCGTCGTCGTCGCCTTCTGGAACTGGTTGGTTGCGCCACCTGCACGCCCGGAATGGGTCAACAGCGCCAAGTCGAAGCCTTTCCTCGATTCGCTGGTCGAAAAGCTCAAATCCGCACTTCCGGAAAACATCCAGGCGATGCTTCCCGCCGAGATCATCAACAAGATCGCACCGAACCAGCAGCAACAGCAATCGCAGCCGCAGGATGGTGGCGATAACGGCACAACGAACGATACCGCGCCGTCCGATGACGCGCCTGCGCCGCAGACTAACAATTAACAGTGCGTTTACAGGCTTGACCCGCCGGGCGATAATCGCCATGTGAGCGGCGCGAAATCCGAAGATCCGGCCCGATATTCTTTCCGTCCGGATTTTCAGTTATTTTTGTATTCAGTCGCAACGCCGCCCTGACCCGCCCCATGTTGAGAGCAAAGGCCTGCAGCCATGAACCATTCCCTTTCTATCGAGGATGATATCGACGGCGACACGCTGCATGAGGAGTGCGGTGTATTCGGCATTCTCGGCCATCCCGACGCGGCGACGCTGACGGCGCTCGGCCTGCATGCTTTGCAGCATCGCGGCCAAGAGGCGGCGGGTATCGTCTCCTTCGACGGCCAGCGCTTTCATTCCGAGCGGCGCATGGGCCTCGTCGGCGATCACTATACCGATCCGGCCACGATCGCACGCCTCCCCGGCGACCGTTCGATCGGCCATGTGCGTTATTCGACAACGGGCGAGACGATCCTCCGCAACGTGCAGCCGCTGTTCGCCGAATTGGAAGTCGGCGGCATCGCGATTGCTCACAACGGCAATTTCACCAATGGCCTGACCATGCGCCGACAGTTGATCGCGGACGGCGCCATCTGTCAGTCGACGTCGGACACCGAAGTCGTTCTCCATCTCATCGCGCGCTCCAAGCACCCCTCCTCCTCCGACCGCTTCATCGATGCTATCCGTCAGATGGAAGGCGGCTATTCGATGCTCGCCATGACGCGCACCAAGCTGATTGCAGCGCGCGACCCGATCGGCATCCGGCCGCTGGTGATGGGCGAACTCGACGGCAAGCCGATCTTCTGCTCCGAAACCTGCGCGCTCGACATCATCGGCGCAAAGTACATCCGCGACGTGGAGAACGGCGAAGTCGTGATCTGCGAGATCCAGCCGGACGGTTCGATCACCATCGACGCACGCAAACCCGACGTTGCCAAGCCGGAGCGGCTCTGCCTGTTCGAATATGTCTATTTCGCCCGCCCTGATTCCGTGGTCGGCGGCCGCAACGTTTACGTCGCCCGCAAGAACATGGGCATCAATCTCGCCAAGGAAGCACCCGTCGAAGCCGATGTCGTGGTGCCGGTGCCGGATGGCGGCACGCCGGCGGCGATCGGCTACGCCCAGGCAAGCGGCATTCCCTTCGAGCTAGGCATCATCCGCAACCATTATGTCGGCCGCACCTTCATCGAGCCTACACAGCAGATTCGCGCTTTCGGCGTGAAGCTGAAGCATTCGGCCAACCGCGCCATCATCGAAGGCAAGCGTGTCGTTCTGGTGGACGATTCCATCGTGCGCGGTACGACGTCGGTCAAGATCGTGCAGATGATCCGTGACGCCGGCGCCCGCGAGGTGCATATCCGCGTCGCCAGCCCGATGATCTATCATCCGGATTTCTACGGCATCGACACGCCGGACGCCGACAAGCTGCTCGCAAACCAGTACAGCAGCCTGAAGGCAATGTGCGATTTCATCGGTGCCGATTCGCTGGAATTCCTGTCGATCGACGGCCTCTACCGCGCCGTTGGCGGAGCCTCGCGCGACAATGCGCAGCCGCAGTTTACCGACCATTATTTCACCGGCGACTATCCGACCCGTCTGCTCGACAGGGAAAGCAGCACCAGCAATGTCCGCAAGCTCTCCATGCTTGCCAGCAATGGCTGACATGGGGCCTTTCTCCCCTCTCCTTCCCTAGTGCATTCGGACCACGGCAACATGAGCATAGATCTTAAGGACAAAATCGCCCTCGTTACCGGCGCGTCGCGCGGTATCGGCTATTTCACCGCGCTGGAACTGGCCAAGGCCGGCGCGCATGTGATTGCTTGCGCCCGCACGGTCGGTGGCCTTGAAGAGCTCGACGACGCCATCAAGGCTGTCGGCGGTTCCGCAACGCTCGTGCCATTTGATCTTGCCGACATGAACGCAATCGATGCGCTCGGCGCATCGATTTTCGAGCGCTGGGGCAAACTCGATATCCTCGTTGCCAATGCCGGCGTGCTCGGCGTCATCTCGCCGATCGGCCATGTCGAGGCGAAGGTGTTCGAGAAGGTAATGACCATCAACGTCACCGCGACCTGGCGGCTGATCCGCTCAGTCGAGCCGCTGCTGATGCGCGCAGACGCGGGTCGCGCCATCATCCTCTCATCGGCCGCCGCCCATCGCTGCCGGCCCTTCTGGGGTCCCTACTCGGCGTCCAAAGCGGCCGTCGAGGCGCTTGCCCGCACCTGGGCCGGCGAAACCCAAAGCACGACGCTGCGGATCACCAGCGTCGACCCCGGCGCCACCCGAACCGCGATGCGCGCACAGGCGATGCCCGGCGAAGATCCGGACACGCTGCCGCATCCTCGCGACGTCGCCCAAGCCATCCTGCCACTCGCCGGTCCGGACGTCACCGAAACCGGCAGGCTCTTCATCGTGCGCGAGAACAAGCTCGTCGACTACCGGATACCGGAATAATCGGTCATCGCGGCCCTATCCCGGCTCTTGACCAATCACCGTAGTCGCGCGATAAAGCCCGCCATGAAAACGGTTATCTGCATTATCTGCCGGAAGATTATTCGCTAGCGTTTCGCTGGCCTGGCCGTTTTCGTCTCCCAAAATCCAAGATGACAAACGTCCCGGCCCGCCGGTGACAATATTTATTGGATCTATGCCTTGGGAGAATGAAATGGGCACCGAGCCGCAACTGAAGTTTTACAACACGCTGACGCGCGAAAAGGTCGACTTCAAGCCGATCGACCGCGAGAACGTCCGCCTGTATGTCTGCGGTCCTACGGTCTATGATTTCGCCCATATCGGCAATGCCCGCCCGGCCATCGTTTTCGACGTGCTCTTCCGGTTTCTGCGGCAGGTCTATGGCGAAAGCCATGTCACCTATGTCCGCAACATTACCGACGTCGACGACAAGATCAACGCACGGGCGCTGCGTGACCATCCCGGCCTGCCTCTGAACGAGGCGATCCGCCTGGTCACCGAGAAGACCGAAACGCAATATCGCCAGGATGCGATCGCGCTCGGCTGCCTTGAGCCGACGGCGCAGCCGCGCGCGACGGAAAACATCCCTCAGATGATCGAGATCATCGAAAAGCTGATCGCCAAGGGCCATGCCTATCAGGCGGCCGGCGAAGTGCTTTTCGACACCAAATCCATGGCCGATTACGGCCAGCTTTCGAAACGTAATCTCGAGGAGCAGCAGGCCGGTGCCCGCATCGCCGTCGACGCGCACAAGAAGAGCCCGGGTGACTTCGTGCTCTGGAAGCTGTCGGACGAAAACGAGCCCGGCTGGGAAAGCCCCTGGGGCCGCGGCCGTCCGGGCTGGCATATCGAATGCTCGGCCATGAGTGGGCGCTATCTCGGCGATGTCTTCGACATCCATGGCGGCGGGCTGGACCTGATCTTCCCGCACCACGAAAACGAGATCGCCCAATCGCGTTGCGCCCATGGCACGGATGTGATGGCGAATATCTGGATGCACAACGGCTTCCTGCAGATCGAAGGCCGCAAGATGTCGAAATCGGAAGGCAATTTCGTCACCATCTACGAACTGCTGCACACCGAAAAACTCGGCGGCCGCATATGGCCGGGCGCGGTGCTGCGTCTTGCCATGCTGATGACGCATTACCGCGAGCCGATCGATTTTTCGGTAAAGCGGCTGGAAGAGGCTGAACGGCTTCTGGCAAAATGGCCGGCAGCGGATATCGGCGATGCCGCACCGGATGCAGCCGTGCTGGCAGCCCTTACCGACGATCTCAATACCGTCGCCGCCATCCAGGCTCTGCATGCCTTGGCGCAAGCCGCCAATGCCGACGCCAGCGTCCTGCCCACCTTCGCCGCCAGCGCTGCCCTTCTCGGCCTGTTACCCGAGAAGGTGGAGGTGGATGAGGCCGTGGTCTCGGAAATCAATGGGCGCGTGCGGGCGCGGCTGGAACTACTGAAGGCGAAAAACTTTGCCGAAGCGGACAAGATCCGCGAGGTACTTTTGGCTGAGGGCATTCAGTTGAAGGACGGCAAGGACCCGGTGACGGGTGAGCGGACGACGACGTGGGAGGTCAAGCGGTGAGTGTGACCTACACCGGCGGCTGTCAATGCGGTGCGGTGCGTTTCCGGGTTCGGGGCGAGCTCAAGGACGCGTCGATCTGTCATTGCCGCATGTGTCAAAAAGCGTTCGGTGCCTATTATGCGCCGCTGGTTTCGACGCGCGGTGCCGAGCTTGTCTGGACGCGGGGAGAGCGTAAAAAATTCCGGTCGTCGAATTTCGTCGAGCGCGGTTTTTGCGGCGATTGCGGCACGCCGTTGACCTATGAGGCACCGGATGGCGTGGCGGTTGCGGCGGGCGCTTTCGATGATCCGTCGCTACTGCCGCCCGTGGTGCAATTCGGCGTGGAAGGCAAGATCGACTTCGTCGACAGGCTGCATCTGTTGCCCGGTCACCGGACGGAGGAGGATGCGGAACAGGCGCCCTTTGTGCTGGAAATCGTATCCTACCAGCATCCGGATCACGATACGGCAGCATGGCCACCGGAGGCAGGCAAATGACGATGGCGGGATACAGCGGCGGATGCCAATGCGGTGCGGTGCGGTATCGCGCGGCCGGCGCAATCGGCTATCCCCATCTCTGCCATTGCCGCATGTGCCAGAAGGCTTCGGGCAATTATGCACTGCCGCTCGGCAGCGTCCAGCGCTCCGATTTCGAGCTCACGCGCGGAGAACCCTTGTGGTTTCATTCCTCCGACCTTGTGCGCCGCGGTTTTTGCGGCTCCTGCGGTACGCCATTGTTCTATGACATTCCCGGCACGGATTTCATCAATCTGACTCTTGGTTCCCTGGACAAGCCAATGGCGGTGCAGCCCGTCGCCCAATCGAACCTAGCGGCAAAAATGCCATGGTTCCATGCGCTCGATGCCCTGCCGGCGGAGCCGGATGGCGATGATTCCGATCGTGCCTTGGCGATCCGTTCATCCAACCATCAGCACCCCGATCACGACACCCAAACCAGGCCACAGGAGAAGAGCCATGACTGAAGCCATCAGAAGCGGAGGATGCCAATGCGGCGCAGTGCGGTTTCGCATTCGCGGTCAACTCGGGCGCCCCTCGATCTGCCATTGCCGCATGTGCCAGAAGCAGTTCGGCAGCTTCTTCTCCGCCCTGGTAACGGCACCGAATGACGGCCTGGAATGGACGCGCGGCGAGCCGACCTATTTCCAGTCTTCCGTCAACATCGACCGTGGCTTCTGCAAGAATTGCGGCACGCCGCTAACCTATCGCCATCCCGGCGGGCTGGAGATCGCCATCGGCGCCTTCGACGAACGGGACGATCTGGCGCCGCAAATCCAGGTGAACTATGCCTCGCGCCTGCCTTGGGTCGAAACCATATTTCAGCAGCCGGTCCATCAGGACCCGGATTTTTACGCACGGCAGGAGCAGATCATCTCCTTCCAGCACCCCGATCACGATACGGATATCTGGCCTTCCGAAGGATTGAAAATATGACGGATATATTGCGTACGCTTTACCCGGAGATCGAACCCTACGCCTCCGGCCATCTCGATGTCGGCGATGGCCACGTCATCTATTGGGAGCGCGTTGGCACGCCAGGTGCAAAGCCCGCCGTTTTCCTGCATGGCGGACCTGGCGGCGGCATCTCTCCAACGCATCGTCGCCTCTTCGATCCAGCACTTTATGACGTCACACTGTTTGACCAGCGCGGCTGCGGCAAGTCGACGCCGCATGCCGAACTCAACGCCAATACCACGTGGCATCTCGTCGCCGATATCGAGCGGCTGCGCGACATGGCCGGCGCAGAAAAATGGCAGGTCTTCGGCGGCTCCTGGGGCTCGACACTGGCGCTCGCCTATGCGGAAAAGCATCCCGAACGTGTCTCCGAACTGATCGTGCGCGGCATCTACACGCTGACCCAGGCGGAGCTCGACTGGTATTATCAGTTCGGCGTTTCGGAAATGTTTCCGGACAAATGGGAGCGATTCATCGCGCCGATCCCACCCGAGGAGCGCCATGAGTTGATGGTCGCCTACCACCGCCGGCTGACCCACGAGGATAAGGCCGTGCGTCTCGAGGCCGCCAAGGCCTGGGCGATATGGGAAGGCGAAACCATCACC
Organism: Rhizobium sp. BK313; assembly: GCF_014193655.1. Taxonomy (GTDB): domain Bacteria; phylum Pseudomonadota; class Alphaproteobacteria; order Rhizobiales; family Rhizobiaceae; genus Rhizobium. The sequence continues at coordinate 2,118,630 of NZ_JACHZQ010000001.1, forward strand.
CTGTTGCCGGACCCTGCGACCAGCGGAAAGTTCGAAGAAGCCGAATATGCGCATGCCTTCGCGCGTATCGAAAATCATTTCTTCATTAATGGCGGCTGGCTGGAAGAAGGCCAGCTTCTTCGCTACGCCTTCAGATTGCGGGATATCCCCGGCGTCATCGTTCATGGGCGCTACGATATGCCCTGTCCGGCGAAATATGCCTGGGCTCTGCACAAAGCATGGCCGAAAGCCGAGTTCCACCTGATCGAAGGCGCCGGCCACGCCTTTTCGGAACCCGGCATTCTCGATCAGCTCATCCGCGCGACGGATAGGTTTGCCGGGAAAATTTGAGCCCAAGAGGCCCCTCGCCCAAGCCTTTTCCCCGCCTGTTCGAGAGTCCCGGGGCGGGGAACGACTGAAGAAGAAACCGGCTCGCCGGAGGAAACAGAATGACACGCGAAAAAATCTATCTCTTCGATACGACCTTGCGCGACGGGCAGCAGACACCCGGCATCGATTTTTCGGTCGAGGACAAGATTTCCATCGCCACCATGCTGGACGAGTTCGGTCTCGACTATGTCGAGGGCGGCTATCCCGGCGCCAATCCGACCGATTCCGCCTTCTTCAATGAAAAGCGGACGCAATCGGCTTCCTTCGTCGCCTTCGGCATGACAAAACGCGCCGGCGTTTCCGCCTCCAACGATCCGGGCCTCGCAAGCCTGATCCAGGCAAAGGCCGACGCCATCTGTTTCGTCGCCAAGAGCTGGGATTATCACGTCAAGGTCGCACTCGGCTGCACCAACGAGGAAAACCTCGAATGCATCGCTGAAAGCGTCAAAGCGGCTGTCGAAGCCGGCAAGGAAGCGCTCGTCGACTGCGAGCATTTCTTCGACGGCTACAAGGAAAATCCGACCTATGCACTCGCCTGTGCCAAGACGGCCTATGAGGCCGGCGCGCGCTGGGTCGTGCTCTGCGACACCAATGGCGGCACACAGCCACCGGAAGTGCGCGCCATCGTTGAAGCCGTGATCGCCGAGGGCGTACCTGGCGACTGTCTTGGCATCCATGCCCATAACGACACCGGTCAGGCGGTCGCCAATTCGCTCGTCGCGGTCGAAGCTGGCGTGCGGCAGATCCAGGGCACGCTGAACGGCATCGGCGAGCGCTGCGGCAACGCCAACCTGATCACGCTGATCCCGACGCTGGCACTGAAAAGGGCCTATAGCGAACGCTTCGAAACGGCGATCGATGGCGAACGGCTGTTGGGACTTACCAGCCTGTCGCATGCCTTCGACGAATTGCTGAACCGCTCGCCGGATCATCAGGCACCCTATGTCGGCGCCTCCGCTTTCGCCACCAAGGCCGGCATCCATGCCTCCGCGCTGCTGAAGGACCCGCGCACCTATGAACATGTGCCGCCCGAAAGCGTCGGCAATTTCCGCAAGGTCATGGTATCCGACCAAGGCGGCAAATCGAATTTCATCAACGCGCTGAAGCGGCGCGGCATCGAAGTCGGCAAGGACGACCCGAAGCTCGACCGGCTGATCCAAATCGTCAAGGAACGCGAAGCGTCCGGCTATGCCTACGAAGGCGCCGATGCCAGCTTCGAGCTACTGGCGCGCCGTACCCTCGGCACCATCCCCGAATTCTTCGCGATCGACGGCTTCCGCGTCATGGTCGAACGCCGTTTCGACTCCCACGGCCGGGTGAAGATCGTCTCGGAGGCAGTGGTCAAGATAATCATCGACGGCCAGACCATCATGTCCGTCGCCGAAGGCGACGGTCCGGTCAACGCGCTCGACCTGGCGCTGCGCAAGGACCTCGGCAAATACCAGCATGAGATCGACGATCTGGTGCTTGCCGACTTCAAGGTGCGTATCCTCAACGGCGGCACGGAGGCCGTGACCCGCGTTCTAATCGAATCCACCGATAGCGACGGGGTGCGCTGGTGGACCGTCGGCGTTTCGGAAAACATTATCGACGCCTCGTTCCAGGCGCTGATGGATTCCGTCATCTACAAGCTGATGAAAAACCGGCATATGGCGGGCAAGATCGCGGCGGAGTGATCCGCCGCCTATCAAAAACCTTGACGACGCCGTCAATGAAATGAATTGGCCCCGCAACACGCGTTGGAGTAAGCCCGTCGTAAAAGAATATATTGCGGCGGGAAACACCAATGGCCACCGATACGGTCGCACCTGACATCAAGAACGAGGACAGTACGCGCGGATTCGGCTTTGTGCTGACGGCCTATCTGCTTTGGGGCGTCCTGCCGCTCTACATGAAGGCCATGGCGCATATTCCGGCGATGGAGGTCATCGCCCATCGCATTTTCTGGTCCGTACCCGTCGCTGGCGCTGTACTTCTGGCGCTCGGCCGCATGGGCGATGTAAAGGCGGCGCTCGGCAACCGACGCACGGTCGCCATGGCCTCGGTGACCGCGATGCTGATTACCGTCAATTGGGGAACCTATGTCTGGGCCATCGGCGCCGGACATTCGCTCGATGCGGCGCTCGGCTATTTCATCAACCCGCTGTTCAGCATAGCGCTCGGCGCACTGCTGCTGAAGGAGAGGCTTGCGCCGGCGCAGATCGTCGCGATCGGCCTTGCGGGCGCAGCGGTCGTCATTCTGACCGTCGAAGCCGGGACCCTGCCCTGGGTGGCACTGTCGCTGACGTTCTCCTGGGGCTTCTACGCCTTTTTCCGCAAGACTCTGCCGGTTGGGCCGAATCAGGGCTTCTTCATCGAGGTGCTGCTGCTCTGCATCCCCGCTCTGCTCTACATCCTCTATCTCGAAGCGCGCGGCGAGGGCCATCTCTATCGCACCGGCGTCTCGGATATGGCGCTTCTGCTTGGTTGCGGCCTGGTGACCGCGCTGCCGCTGATGATCTTCGCCAACGGAGCGAAGCTCTTGAGGCTCTCCACCATCGGCATCATGCAGTATATCGTGCCGACCATGGTCTTCCTCATCGCTGTCTTCCTGTTCAAGGAGCCTTTCGGCACGACACAGATGATCGCCTTCTCGCTGATCTGGGCGGGGCTGGTACTCTATAGCTGGTCGATGCTGCGTCAGAGCCGGATGCGCTAACCATGCGACATGGTTAGCAAATCCCTAATCAGAGCTTTGAGATGACAGCCGCTTCGCCGCCGCGGGACCCCACCGTTTCGGTGGCATGCTTGCGGATCGCAGGGATGATATCGGCGACCTTGTCGATGACCAGCGGCTGCACGCGATGGGCGGTATGGATGAAGCCTTCCTCGGTCATATGACGGATGAGTTCCATCATCGGATCCCAGAAACCGTTGATATTGGCGAAGACCATTGGCTTTTCATGGCGGCCGAGCTGGGCCCAGGTCATGATCTCGACGATCTCCTCCAGCGTACCGATGCCGCCCGGTAGCGCCACGAAGGCGTCTGCGCGCTCGAACATGGTGTGTTTGCGCGTATGCATATCAGGGGTTATGATGAGTTCGTCCAATTGACCGAGCGAATGGCGCGTCGCTTCCATATCAACGAGGAACTCCGGAATGATGCCGGTGACCTGACCGCCATGCGACAGAACGCCGCTCGCCACAGCGCCCATGATGCCCTTCGTTCCGCCGCCATAGACAAGGCGTAACCCGCTCTCGGCGATGTTCTTACCAAGCTCGCGGCCCGCAGCCATGTGGGAAGGATCGCGGCCCGGCCTGGAGCCGCAATAGACGCAGATGGATCGAATTGGCACAGAATCGTCAGTCATGAATGCAAACAACTATGCTGCAAATGCTCAGTCAAGAATTTTCAAAGGAAAACTTGTGCCCGAGCATGCGGAAATGGCTGAGAAAGCTTGTAAAAGCAGGCGAAATCGTTAGCAATTTCAAGAGTGGAGACGACTCCGCCGCTTGGAGATAAATGATGATGAAGAACCGTGCCGGCTTGCTGGCTCTGTTGGTGCTGGTAGTTGCGACCATCCTGATGGTCTTCTTTGTGATGCCGCGCATCAACGGCGACAAAAAGCCGATCGGCGACGCCATCAATCAAGCCGGCGACACGGTGAAGAACACCATCACGGAGAATGGGCAAAAAGCTGACAACGCCGCGCAAAAGGCCGGCGAGGCAACGCAGGGTGCCGTCGCAACCGCTACCAACGCCGCAGATGTCACCAAGAAGCTCACCGATCTCAGCGGCATGGCGGTTGGCTCCCTCGCCGATCTCAAGGCGCTCTTCAACGATGGCAAGGGGCCGACCGAAGATGTCTTTACCGCAGCCAAGACGAAGGTGATCACTGCGCTGCAGGCGATCGTCGATTTTGCCGTTCCCCAGGGCACGGATGCCACAACGACCGCCTTGGTCAACAAGGCACATGACGGCGCCGGCAAGGCGCTCGCCATCATCCAGTCGCTTCCGCAGAACATCGCCGATGCCGTCGTCGCGATCGATAAGGCGCGGGCAGCCCTCACCGGCCAGACCGCGCCGCAGACGCAGGCGGCAGGACCGGTGACGCCATCCTTCGACGTGCTGCGTGTCGAGCCTGATGGTTCCACCGTCATCGCCGGCTCGGCAGAGCCGAATTCCAAGCTCGAGATCGTCGATGGTGACAAGGTGGTGACGACGACCGAAGTCGGACCGAGCGGCGATTTCGCCGCTGTGCTCGACGATCCGCTACCGCCCGGCGATCACGAACTGGTGCTGCGCGCAACCGGCAAGGACGGCAAGGCCGTCACCTCCGAGGAAGTTGCTACCGTTTCGGTGCCGAAGGACGACAAGAGCCAGCTTCTCGCCATGGTTTCCAAGCCCGGTGCGGCAAGCCGCATCATCACCGCACCGTCAGCCAAGCAAGGGCGCGTCGCACCGGACGAGCAGGCGCCGGCGGCCAACGCACCCGCGAACGATATCGGCAGCGCAACCGCCAACGACGCCACTGGCGCTAAACCGCAGGACAACGCTGCCGTTGCTTCCGCCAATCCAGCCGGCAACACGGTGACCTCATCCGCAGCGACGACCGGTGACCAGCCCGAGGTGATGGTCAATGCGGTCGAGATCGAAAACGACCATATCTTCGTTGCCGGAACGACAAAGCCGAATGCCAAGGTTCGCGCCTATGCCGACGACAAGCTGATCGGCGAGATCGCGGCGGGAGCAGACGGCCATTTCGTTGTCGACGGCAAGATGCCGCTGACGGTGGGTGACCACAAGATCCGTGTCGACGTCCTCGACGGTGCCGGCAAGGTCGCGGTGCGCACCAGCGTCAATTTCACCCGCCCCGAGGGCAATCAGGTGACGGTCGCGGCACAGGCACCGGCAGCTTCCGGCACCGGCGGCAACGCTACGGCCACCGCCATGGTGCCGCTCGACGAAGGTGAGCTTGGCAAGCTGAGGGAAGATGCTGCCAAGGCTTTTGCGCTGCTGAAGAGCCTTTTTGCGGACGGCAAGCAACCGAATACAGAACAACTCGCCGCCGCCCGCTCGGGAACGGAAATTGCCCTGAAGTCACTTTCGGAATTCCGTCCGGCGATCGATGCCAGCGCGGCACTGAAACAGGCAGCCGCCGATGCCTCCAGTGCGGCCGCGAGGGCGCTTGCCGTGTTGCAAGCTCTACCGAAGGATCCGAAGTCGGTCGGCAATGCGCTGCCCAATCTCGGGGAGATGATCGCCGCCGTCACCAAGCCGGAGAATGCGACCCCGGCACCGGCTAGCGTCGAAACCTCCTCCAGCGGCAGTGGTCCGAAGACCCTGCAGCAGGCACCGCTTTCGCAGAACGCCAATGCCGTCATCATCCGCCGCGGCGATACGCTCTGGCAGATCTCCCGCCGCACCTACGGCGCCGGCGTGCGCTACACGACGATCTATCTCGCCAATGAGGATAAGATCAACAACCCGGACCGGATCCTGCCCGGTCAGGTCTTCGGCCTGCCCAAAGATGCGCTGCCCAATTCGGAAGAGTTGCATCGCAAGCGCCTTTCGGGCGAACATCTCTAGGACACAACCTTTCACAACAGGACCGGCGCGATGCGGCCCGAGCATCCCGCTTTCAGGTGATTCACCTGTAAGCGGATGGGATGCTCTGGATTCAAAAAGCTAGAGCGACCTTTGTGCGTTCAAATGAACGCACGGCGCTCTATGCGCAATCAACGCCTGGCCGCTGCTTTTACCTGACATAAAAATAGTATAAGCGTGCCGCCGACCCTCATCGCCCTGCTCACTAGCTGACGGGGCCTTTTCAGCCAGGCTGCGCCAGCGCGCCACTACCCGGCTGTTTCAGATATTCGCCCGGAGACGGACATGGCAGACCGCAAGAAGACCATATCGGCGGATTCCAGCAATCCATTGAATACGATCGTCAATCTCTGGCCCTATATGTGGCCGGCGGGCCGCATGGACCTTAAGATGCGGGTCGTCTGGGCAACCGTATACCTTTTGATCTCGAAATTCTTCCTGTTGCTGGTTCCCTATTTCTTCAAATGGTCTGTCGACGCCCTGAACGGCAAGCTGGACATGCAGGGCATCCTGCCGGCCTTCATGGTGGGCGCTATCGCGCTGATCATCGCCACCAACGTCACGCGCCTCATCCAGCTCGGCCTCAACCAGTTGCGCGACGCGCTCTTTGCCAGCGTCGGCCAATATGCCGTGCGCCAGCTCGCTTACCGAACTTTTTTGCACATGCACGAGCTGTCGCTGCGCTTTCATCTCGAGCGCAAAACCGGCGGTCTGTCGCGCATCATCGAACGCGGCACCAAGGGCATCGAGACGATCGTCCGCTTCACGATTCTCAACACCGTTCCGACCTTCGTCGAATTCCTGCTGACCGCGATCATCTTCTGGCGCGGCTACGGTTTTTCCTATCTCGCCATCACAGCGGTGACGGTCTGGCTCTACATCTGGTTCACCGTCCGGGCGAGCGACTGGCGCATCTCCATTCGTCGGGCGATGAACGAGAGCGACACCGACGCCAACACCAAGGCGATCGATTCGCTCCTGAACTTCGAGACGGTCAAATATTTCGGCAACGAGGATATGGAGGCCAGGCGCTTCGATCAATCGATGTCGCGCTATGAAAAGGCCGCCACCGATGTCTGGACTTCGCTCGGCTGGCTGAACTTCGGCCAAGGCGTGATCTTCGGCCTGGGCACCACGGTCATGCTGATATTCTCCGGATGGGCTGTTCTCAACGGCCACCAGACTGTCGGCGACTTCGTCTTCATCAACGCCATGCTGCTGCAGCTCTCGGTGCCGCTTAATTTCATCGGCTTCGTATATCGCGAAATCCGTCAGGGCCTGACTGACATCGAAGAGATGTTCGATCTGCTGGAAGTGAAGCCGGAAGTGATAGACGCATCCGACGCCAAGGAGCTGGTCATCGGCCAAGGCGCTATTTCCTTCAAAGATGTGCATTTCGCTTATGACGCCGCCCGGCCGATCCTGAAGGGCATCTCCTTCGAAGTGCCGGCCGGCAAGACTGTCGCGGTTGTCGGCCCTTCGGGCGCCGGCAAATCGACCCTGTCGCGGCTTCTCTACCGCTTCTACGACGTGCAGAGCGGCACGATCACCATTGACGGCCAGGATCTGCGCACGGTGACGCAGAAGAGCCTGCGCAAGGTGATCGGCATGGTGCCGCAGGATACCGTGCTCTTCAACGACACCATCGCCTACAATATCCGCTATGGCCGGCCGGGCGCGAGCGAGGCCGAAGTGACGACCGCGGCTGAGATCGCCCAGATCGGCGATTTCATCCGCCATCTGCCAGAAGGTTTCGAGACAAAGGTCGGCGAGCGCGGCCTAAAACTCTCCGGCGGCGAAAAGCAGCGCGTCGCCATTGCCCGCACGATCCTCAAGGCTCCGCCGGTGCTCATCCTCGACGAGGCGACCTCAGCGCTGGACACGACGACCGAGCGGGAAATCCAAGCGGCGTTGGACGTCGTCTCCAAGAACCGCACGACGCTGGTCATCGCCCATCGGCTCTCCACCGTCATCGGGGCCGACGAGATCATCGTGCTGAAAAGCGGTGAGATCGCCGAACGCGGCACACATGCTGCCCTCCTGGAGCAGAACGGCCTCTATGCCTCGATGTGGAACCGCCAGCGCGAGGCGACGCAGGCGGAAGAACATCTGAAGCAGGTGCGCGAGAGCGACGACCTCGGCGTCGTCGATCGGCTGGCACCGGCGAACTGACGTTCAGCCCCTATTCACTCGCTTCTTCGGCTTCTGCCTTCATGCCGATGTCGATCAGAGCGGCAAGGGTTGCGCGCGTGTGTTCGACATGTTCGACGCCTACCCTGGCAATCAGTGTTTCGTCCACTTTTCTCCTGGCGCCGGCCTGAACGCTGGCAGCCATTCTTCCGCGCTTGGTCAAGGTAATGGTCAGTTTGCGGCGGTCGTCCGCATCGACGGTCCGCTCCAGATAACCGCGCGTCACCAACGTATCCACCAGTTGTCCGGCGGCCTGCTTTGAGATTCTAAGTTCGGCAATAAGCTGGCTCAGTGGCACTTGGATCGTCTCCAGCGCCAACCCGCCGATGACATAGAGGCCGTTTTTCGGCATGTCGTCGCAGCCGGCGGCGGCAAGTGCGCGGCGCATGGCCGTACCGTAGGTCGTACGCGCATGCCGCAGCAACGCCGGTATGGCAATTTCATCGGGAGCGTCTTGTTCACGAGACAAGTCCTGGGCTGTCATCGGTTTCCCCTTTGGTGTCCAACTGACGATACGAAGCATGTCGTAAAAATCTATGACAGTCAATAAACTTTACTATCAACTTCCTTTCCATTTCGAACCCCATGGACTCGACTCTTTCAACGCATGGCCGCAATTGTCTTCTCCTGCTGCATCCAGGCATTGTGCGGAAAATTCAAGGGTGTTGTTGAAAGCGGTGCTGGCATTGCCCATGACGGTTTTTGCCTGTAGTCACCGTCAGTCTGGTAGTTAGGGCAAGGTGACTCAATCTTGTTCTTGTCTTTTGGCCGGCATGATCTTGCCCGAAAATCGCCGCCCGTTTTTCGGGATCATGCTTTAGTGGAGTCCGCCATCGATGAGCTTGTTGAATAGCATTCGCAACACGATCGTCCCCGTGCACAAGGAAGGTTACCCCTTCGTCGCGGGTTTCTTTGTTGCGTCGCTGGTTCTTGGCTGGATCTTCAAGCCGCTCTTCTGGGTGGGGCTGATCTTCACGCTTTGGTGCGCCTATTTCTTCCGCGATCCCGAGCGTATGACGCCGCAGGACGACGATCTCGCCATATCGCCCGCTGACGGCAAGGTCTCCGGCGTGCAGATGGTGACGCCACCTGCCGAGCTCAATCTCGGCCTCGAGCCTATGCTGCGCATCTCGATCTTCATGAACGTCTTCGATTGCCATGTGAACCGCTCGCCCATGCGCGGCCGCATCACCAATATCGCCTATCGCCAGGGCAGCTTCCTCAATGCGGAACTTGACAAGGCAAGCGAACAGAACGAACGCAATGGCCTCGTCGTGGAGACGAAGCATGGCGAGATCGGCGTCGTACAGATTGCCGGCCTTGTCGCCCGCCGCATCCTCTGCTTCGTCAATGAAAACGAGCCGCTTGACGCGGGCGAGCGTATCGGCCTGATCCGTTTCGGTTCGCGCCTCGACGTCTTCCTGCCGGAGGGAGCGGCCGCGCGCGTCTCGGTCGGCCAAAGGGCGATCGCCGGCGAAACGGTGATTGCCGAATTCGGCTCGTTGAAGGGCCCCATCGTTAGCCGCCGTAGCTGAGCCTTGAGGAAACGAGCGAGATGAAGACGCCTTTTCCGCCATTCGAGCCGCATGGTCCTAACGACGAGGCGCGCGGGCCGCGCCTCCGGGAGATCCCCCTGCGGCTGATGGTGCCGAACATGATCACCGTGCTGGCGATCTGCGCGGGCTTGACCGGCATCCGCCTCGCTTTCGAAAACCGCTACGAGCTCGCGGTCGTTGCCGTGCTGGTCGCCGCCTTCCTCGACGGCGTCGACGGTCGCGTGGCACGGCTGATGAAAGCCACGTCCAAGTTCGGCGCACAGATGGATTCTCTTGCCGACATCGTCAACTTTGGCGTCGCGCCGGCGCTTGTCGTCTATGTCTTCCTGCTGGATCAGGCACGCTCGCTCGGCTGGATCGCAGCCCTGATCTATGCCATCGCGGCCGGCCTGCGGCTTGCGCGCTTCAACGTTATGGCGGAACGTGAGAACAAGGCGTCCTGGCAGTCGGAATATTTTGTCGGCGTACCGGCGCCGGCCGGCGCGATGCTGGTGTTGCTGCCGGTCTATCTCGGCTTCCTAGGGGTGACACCCGGCAGGACCTTTGCCTATTGGGGCGCCGCCTACACCGTGTTGATCGCCTTCCTGCTGGTCAGCCGCCTGCCCGTCTGGTCCGGAAAATCCGAAGGCAGCCGTATCCGCCGCGATCTCGTGTTGCCGATCATGCTTGCCTTGGTCGTCTATGTGGCGCTGCTGATGAGCTACACCTGGCATGTCATGGTGGTAACCGTGGCTGCCTATCTCCTGTCGCTGCCCCTCGGCGCCCGTTCCTGGGCGCGAAAATACGGCACCTTCACAATCAATGGCCCCGCCGATCCCGATGTCGACGATTCCAACGACGATATCGGCCGGCATATCTAGCCGAAAAGCAACAGCAGTTTGACGCTTGCGACCGCGGGCGGCAAACACTCGTGTCTCAAAAAGCCGTATCCCGTTCGGATTCAGCTGTATTTACGCAACTCTTTAACGAAAAATAAATATCTAAATTAGATATATTTTAATGCTAAATTTTCGCGTTACGCTCGCGAAATATGGTCGGTGTTTACAAAAGCTGATTGGCGAATGCCTTTGATTTGTCATGATTTATGACAAAAAGAACACTGCACGGCAGTGAATCAAAAAACACCCTAGGGAACACGTGAGGAGTAACACATGACCACGAAGAAAGAAGAAGCGGCACAACCGCAGGCGAAGATCGACCCCAGCACACTCTATCGTCCGCTCGGCCTCAAGGCCGTCTTGGCAGCGCATCTGATGCTGAAAACCAAACCGCTGAAGAAGAAGCTCGCCTAAGCCTGCCGTGTCCGCCAACGGTCACGCAGCTAGAGCACCTGTAGGTTCATGACGACGCCGATCCGGTAGAAAGCCGTTCAGAGGAGGCTTAGCTGGCCATCGCCTGCGTCCGGCTTCTTCGGCGGCTTGGTCGAAGGTTCGATCATCACTGGCGTGTGCAACTCCGCCCCCATATTGGCAACCTTATTGACGCGATCCGAAACCGGAATCGCCTCGAAAAAATCCTCCTGAACCGGCACCATCAGATCGAGGACCTCACGCGGTTCCTGCGTCTTGCAATCAAGCCAGCGGGCAAAATCCTCTGGCTTGATGACCACAGGCATGCGGTCGTGAATGGGCCGCATTGTTCGGTTCGCCGATGTCGTCAGGATCGCGCCGGTATCGACTTCGGAGCCATCGGCCGACGACCAGGTCTCCATCAGGCCGGCAAAGGCAATGACGCCGCCGCGCCGCGGACGGATCCAATAGGCCTGCGATTTCTCGCCGCTCTCCTTGGAGGGGCGTCGCCATTCGTAAAAGCCCGATGCGGGGATCAGGATGCGCCTGTGACGCATGGCCGCGCGGAACGAAGCCTTGCCGATCGCAGTTTCTGCGCGGGCATTGATCAAAAGCGGAAATTCCTTGGGATCCTTCACCCAAGCCGGCGTAAAACCCCAGCGAACAAGCAGGGCGCGGCGATCCGGCAGATTGCTACCCCGTTCCGGCCGGTCGCCTGAAATGACGACCAGGATCGGCTGCGTCGGAGCTATATTATAGCGCGCGGGAAAATCTTCATGCTCGAGATAACCGAGCAATTCCCGCACCTTCTTCTCAGTTTCCGTCAATGCAAATCGTCCGCACATTTGGCTTGTTTTGCACCCCCAAAGAGTCGGGTCAAGGAGAAGGTCAGTTGCGAGGGCCGAAGAGAATGATGGCCGCGCCCGCCAGACAGACGGCGGCGCCAGAGAGATCCCAGCGATCCGGCAGACGTCCCTCGATCAGCCACAGCCAGAGAATGGAGGCAACGATGTAGACGCCGCCATAGGCCGCAAAGGTACGCCCCGCAGCGTCGCTCGGCACCAGCGCCAGCAGCCAGGCGAACAGCGCCAGCGACACCAGACCTGGTGCTAGCCACCAGATCGGCTTTGCCAGCCGAAGCCATGCCCAAAAGGCAAAACAGCCGGCGATTTCAGCCAGTGCAGCGAGGGCGTAAAGTCCATAGGTCATCATGATTTTAGGCGGTCTGGCTGGCGGACTCGAATCGCCGCCATTTTCATTCGTCAGTAAAAGGGCTTTCATCTCGGACAACAAGGGCCGTATCTTACGGAGTTGAAAGCTCCTCTGCCCGCATATCATTCGTCGCCCGAAATTTTCATCAGAATCCGAATTGACCCATGACCTCCATCCCTCGCCCCGCCTCTTCCGCAATCCTCGAACGTGACGGTCGCTTCCTGCTGGTGCTGCGACGCAATCCGCCGTCCGCCGATATGTATGCTTTCCCGGGCGGGCGGGCCGAAGATGGCGAAACGCCGGCGGCGACGGCATTGCGGGAGTTCAAGGAAGAGACCGGAATAACCGCCCGCAACCCCCGTCTGTTCGAAACTTACGATCTCAGGAGCCATGCAGCAGACGGGACGCTCACAAGTCATTTCTTTCTGTCGGTCTTCCTGGTCGATGCCGACGAGAATGCGATCGCCGAGGCCGCCGATGATGCCGCGGCGATCGGCTGGTATTCGCTGGAAGAGATCCGCGTCCTGCCAGTGCCAGCAAGCGTGCTCGAATGCGCCGAACGGCTAGCGGAGGCTCGAGTCTGATCAAGTGTCAGGGCTCGCGCATTAACGATGTGAAACAATAACGGCGTGGAAAGCGAGCTTTTCGCCTTGTTCCCGTCATGCTTGCCATATCAATTGGGCGTATGAATCATCGTCGCCTAATCACTCTGCTTTCGATCTGCGCCGCGCTCGCGGCCGCATTTCCGGCATTTGCGCAGCCCGCGGCGACCGTTCCGGAGGTGCAGACGCCGGGCGACACGGATAGTGCAGAGCGACCCACGCCTTATGACGATCAGTTGTCACGGCTCGCCGAAATTCTTGGCTCGATCCACTATCTGCGCAATCTCTGCAACACCGGAAAAGAGGATTCCTGGCGAGCCGATATGCAGCAACTTCTCGACACGGAGACCAAAGACGAGCCGAAACGCAAAGAAAGACTGACCGCCTCGTTCAACCGAGGATATAGGTCCTTCGCATCGGTTTACACGGATTGCACGCCGCAGGCCATCGTTGCTGAGGAGCGCTACCGTAACGAAGGTGCAACACTTGCCACAGAAATAACCGCCCGCTTCGGAAATTGACGATTTATTAACCCCTTTTCGTGCCGAGCCGTGTCGTTTTAGGAAAAGGCTGATAAAGTCGTTAATCAAGCGGTAAGGACATGGACGTCTCGAGGAATGAAACAATGGAACCAAGCCTGAACGACATCGACGACATGATTGTCCACGAAAAAAGGCAGGCGGCGCTGGAATACCAGAACGAGGCCTGGGCTGACGGGATGGCTGACGGAATCGAGCCAGAAATCATCGCCGACGCCGCAATTGCCCATGCCATCCGCGAGACTATTCGCATCCATGGCGAACAGGGCGCAGAAGTCTTGCTCGAATCGCTTAGGGAACGCATGCTTGCTGGTGAATTCTCGCCGAACCGCACCCTGCAATAACAGCCAGAGATCCCTTATGCACATCGTACCGGGCAATGAGTTTCGACGTTCCATTGCCTTGCTTGCCGCCGCGACCATGTTTTTCGGCAGCCTTGCCCTCCCCTTGCCGGCTCTTGCATTCTCCCAGCTCAATCCGTCCGCCACCCAGCCGAATGCGGCAGGGAAATCAGCGCAGCCGAGTCATGACAAGCCGGTCGAAGAGGCGCTTGAGGCGCCATCAAAGACAATTCCCATGCCCGATCCGCTGATCAACAACCAGGCCGGACAGAGCAGCAGCAACACAGCCTCCAGCAATGCCCCGAACAGCGGCAAGCCGGTGGAGATTCTCTTCGATATCAGCAAGGTGCCGGAGCCGGTGCGCAAGCTGCGCGAGGAGATCGTCGAGGCGGCCGCCTCCGGTGATCTCGAGCGCCTGCGTCCATTGATGAATGTCGGCGGCGGCCTCAATCAGACACAGGTGACGGCTGACGATCCGGGCGAAGACCCGATCAAGACGCTGCATGACCTTTCCGGCGATCCCGATGGCATCGAGATCCTTTCCATTCTCCTCGATATCATGTCGACCGGCTTTGCCCATGTCGGCCAGGGCACATCGGATGAGATGTATGTCTGGCCCTACTTCGCGGAGAAGGACATCAAGACCCTGACGACCCCGGAAAAGGTCGATCTGATGCGCATCGTCACTGCCGGCGATTTCTCCGACATGCAGGAATTCGGCGGTTATAATTTCTACCGCGTCGGCATCACGCCGGACGGCAAATGGAAATTCTTCACCTCCGGCGAATGATCCGGCCGCAGAACTTGCGGTTCTCGACTGGAGGCCCTACCTCTGATCGATAGGCCAAACTAGCGGATCCACCATGCCAGCCGTATTCCTGAGAGATCGGTCCTTTCTTCGCGTCACCGGCGCGGAGGCAGAGGCCTTCCTGCATAATCTCGTCACCACCGACCTTGTTTCGCTCGGCGCGGACGAGGCACGCCCTGGCGCGCTGCTAACGCCGCAGGGAAAAATCCTGTTCGACTTCATGATCTGGCGAGATGGTTCCGGCTTTCTGCTGGAGACCGATGCAGTGCAAAAAGACGGCCTTCTGAAACGGCTCACCATGTACCGGCTGCGTGCGCCGGTCGATTTCGCTGCCATCGAGTCGGAAGGCGTCACTGTTGCCTGGGGCGAGAATAAGGTTGAAAACCGCAGGGACAGCCGGTTCGCAAAGGCAGGTATTACGCTGACGCGCACCCCCGGCCAACATGGCGACGATACCGAGGCGCTCTACCAGACGGTGCGCATCGCTAATGGCATTGCGGTTTCCGGCCTGGATTTCGCCCTGCAGGACGCTTTTCCGCATGACGTGCTGATGGATCTCAACGGTGGCCTCGGCTTTCGCAAGGGCTGCTATGTCGGGCAGGAAGTGGTTTCCCGCATGCAGCATCGCGGCACGGCGCGCCGGCGGGTCGTCATTGTGACCGGCAGCACCGGTTTGCCTGCCACCGGTACCGAATTGACCGCCGGCGGCAAGCCGATCGGCACGCTGGGTTCGACCGACGGCACCAAGGGCCTCGCTATCGTTCGCATCGACCGCGCCGGCGAAGCCATCGCAGCCGGCACGCCAATCCTGGCGGTGGATCGCGAAGTTTCCGTTGCGCTGCCCGCCTGGTCCGGCCTCTCCTTCCCCGCGCAGGCAGATGAGGCTTCGGCATGACAGCGGGTGATACCCCGCGCGCCTGGCAGCGCATGCTGTCGGGTCGCCGGCTCGATCTACTGGATCCCTCGCCGCTTGACGTCGAGATCAGTGACATCGCCCACGGGCTTGCCCGCGTGGCGCGCTGGAACGGCCAGACCTCCGGGGATCACGCCTTTTCCGTGGCGCAACACAGTCTTGTGGTGGAGGCTATCTTCCGCCGCCTCAACCAAGCGACACCGGACGAGCTATTGGCGACGTTGCTGCACGATGCTCCGGAATATGTCATCGGCGATATGATCTCGCCGTTCAAATCCGTGGTCGGCGGCGACTACAAAGCGGTGGAGAAGCGCCTGGAAGCTGCGATCTACAGACGTTTTGCGCTACCGCCCCACTGTGGACCGGAGTTGAAGGAAAAGATCAAGAAGGCCGATACGGTTTCCGCCTATTTCGAGGCGACGCTGCTCGCAGGCTTTACGCCGCAGGAGGCGCGCAAGTTCTTCGGCCAGCCTCGCGGTATTGCGCGGGACATGTTGCCGATCGAACCGATGCCGGCGATCGAAGCGCAGCGGCTTTTCCTGGCGCGCTTCGACGCGATCGAGGCCGAACGTGCCGCCGCCGTGAGAACCGAGGCATGACCGCGATCGTCATATCGCCGCTGGCGCGCATCGCGGAGATGGCCGTTCGCCACGGTGCATCCGAAATGATCAGCCTCATGGCGAAGGAACAAACGTTCCACCGGCCGGCGGTGATCAGGGCGGAACGGCACCTGTTGCTGGGCATGAACGACATCAGTTTTGCCGGTACCGGCGATCTCGTCGCTCCGCAGGAGACGCACGTCCGCGACATCATCGATTTTGCCAGGAGTTGGGATCGCACCTCGCCGCTGCTGATACATTGCTGGATGGGCGTGTCGCGGTCGCCCGCTGCAGCGCTGATTGCGGCGCTTGCCGTCCACCCCGAAGAGGACGATCTGGCGCTTGCCCGTCGCCTGCGTGTCGCCTCGCCCTATGCGACGCCGAATACACGGCTGATCATGATCGGCGACCGGATGCTTGATCGCAAAGGCCGGCTCGTCGACGCAGTCAAAGCAATCGGCCGCGGCGCCGATGCGGACGGCAACGCGCCCTTCGTCCTGCCGCTGCTGAACGAAATCGGCGTCACATAAAAACGGAGACTGCACTTGCGCAGTCTCCGTCCGTTTTCCAGGCTATGCGAGGGCGGCCGATCAGGCGGCAACACTATCAGACGGATCAGGGTCATACTGACCGTAGGTATTCTGGTAGACATTCATCGAGGCTTGCATCTCGCTGATGAAGACTTCCAAAGCGTTCTGGTCGGCATTGCCGCTGGTGCTCGTGCCATCGCTGTTGCCGCTGGAGGTCTGTTCCAGCGACAGCATGTCGGCGGCAGATGAGTCCGTGGGCTTCAGCACGTCGAGACCTTCGGCGAACTGATCCTTGTTCAGCGAGCCGGAGCCCTGGGTATCCAGGCTCTTGAACAGGTTTTCGGCGTCACTTTCACTCATGTCCTTCGGCCGTCCGGCCACGAACTCGTCGGACGAAACCTTGCCGTCGTGGTTGGTATCGAGGCTGGCAAACAACTGGTCCATCGGCGACTGATCCGACGAACCGTCGCTCGACGAATCCGTGCCGGTCTGGCCGCTGCCACTGGCGCCGCTCTGCTGCATCTGCAGCAGCATCGATGCCAGATTACTCGAGAATGCGTCCGTCGCGCTCGGGTCGCTGCTGCTATTGCTATCTTCGTCGGTGAGTACGCTTGCCGACAGAAGACCGGACTGCGCTGCTTCCTGCAGCTCTTGGGCGTCCACAATGCCGTCGTGATTGGTATCAAGGGGACTGTACGAGGCAGCGGTCATGCTGCTTCCAACTGAAGAAATACCACTCATCCAAATCTCCTAAAGTAAAACGCCATCAAGCGTTTTCGGTGGGACGCAGTACGCTCGTTGAAATGCCAATTGGGATAGGCCGATTTTCAGAGGCGGTCAAAGATAGGTGTTAATTGATCATTAACCCCAATTGACAGGCATCGAATCATATTGGCGGTGGGCCTCCGTGCGATGGAGACAACCGGTGCTTTGCAAGAATCGAGACGAATGCCCGAATCACCCTTGAGGCAATCTATTCGATAACTGCGCAAGCCAGCCGCTTGCCGGCACCGCCAACGGGCTGGCTGCGGTAATCATCCGACTCCGCATGGATCATCAGCGTCCGGCCGCGAATGCCGTTCTGCCCGTTCAGCGTCACCATGCTGTTGAATACCTGCGCCCGCAGCTTGCCATACTGATCGACATATTGATTGGGCATGTCGCCTGCATGCGGGCCGTTGGCCGCGAGCAAGCCGTGCTCGGCCTTGGTAGGATTGAAATGGCCGCCGGCGGATTCGAACCCGTGCCTATGGTCGCAACGATCATTCTCATGGATATGGAAGGCAACCCAGCGGTTGACCGGCAGACCGGAGACGTCGAGTTCGATCAGGACACCCGTCTTCGCCTCAGTCAGGACCGCCCGCCCTGCCTGTTTGCCATCGGGACCGACAAAATTGGCAATCGCCGTCTGCTTGTCCTGCGCCATCACAGGCAGGCCTGCCGCCAAGGCCAGAGCCGCGGCAATAACAATAGTCCTCATGGAACATCCTCCCGTTTAACGTCAATGCAACGCATCACAGGGACGGGTGTTCCCGCAAAGAGAGAAATGAGCAAGGTTCGAACACCAATGAGCGGTCCGCCGTTAACCGGCGAACCGCTCCGATTGTTTGAGCAAAACGGCCGGTCAGGCCGCCATGCTGTCCACGTCGTACTGGCCGTAAGTGCTGTTGTAAGCATCCATCGGCGTCAGCAGATCGAGGTCGAAAGCGCTGTTAGCTTCGGGCGATTTACTCGCCGTCGTAGCGCCGCCACTGGGTAGTTGCATGAGCTTTGCCATCAGACTGCCCAATGCGCCGTTCGCGTTGCCGTTGTCGATCGCATCGGTTTCGAGAATGCCCGGACGCTCGTCGGCCTCGCGCTCTTCACGACTCAAAACACCATCGCCATTCGCGTCGAGCCGCGAAAGCGTACCGCGATAAGGATAAGTACTGTTGGATGTGGAAGATACATGGGACATACAAACCTCCTAGGGTAGGAGCCGCCTCATGCGACGTCGTTTGTACGCAATACGTTCTGGTTAAACTACATGTGTAGATAGGCTGATTTGCCGCTTGGGTAAAGACGAATTGTTAATGAGTATTAACAATAGTTCCCAAGTTATAAATCGTAATTCACTAATAAGACGATGATGGTGGCCCCTGCGATGCGTTTTACATCTCATCGCGTAATTCCCTGGAATCATAGGGAAAATCGGCTGACCGCCCCTTACTGTCCCGCTCATTTCGTATAATGTGACGACAAAGGCCCATGGAGGGGACATGACGGAACTGCTGCTGATCTTGATTGTGGTCGTGGGCATTTTGATACTTCGCAGCTACAATCAACGGCTACAACGGCTGGAAAGCCGCATTCTAGAGCTGCAAAATGCGATTGCCGGCCATGTGTTGGCTGTTGGAACCGGCGAATCAGCAACAGCCGCAGAGTCTGCTGAGATGGCCTCCCAGCTCCCCGACATTCCAACACAACTATCGACCGAAACCGTCGCAGAGCCAGTGGCCGAATCGGAAGCGGCTGATGTCGCTGCACGCAGTTCCCCAGAGCAAGCGGAGGACGTAATCGCCGCCCCGATTGCGCAGAATAACGAAAGCCTGGAGAGCACGATCGGTGCCCGCTGGGCCGTATGGGTGGGCGGCATCGCGCTGGCGCTCGGCGGCGTGTTCATGGTCAAATATTCGATCGAAAGCGGCTTGCTCAGCCCCGCGGTGCGACTGGTGCTTGCCGCCGTCTTCGGCTTGATCCTTGTCGCCGCCGGCGAAATCATCCGGCGTCGGTCCGGGCCGGTGCTTGCCAATACCTTCCAGAACGCGATGATCCCCGGCGTGCTGACAGCGGCTGGCGTCGTCGCGCTGTTCGGCTCGACCTATGCTGCTCATGGCATTTACGGCTTCATCGGGCCGGCGAGCGCCTTCCTCCTTCTCGGGCTGATCTCGCTCGCCACGCTTGGCCTGTCGCTCCTGCATGGCCAGGCGCTTGCGGGTCTCGGGTTATTGGCTTCCATGATCACGCCGGCACTTATCGCCCCGACGGCGCCGAGACCCTGGACGCTGTTCGGCTATCTCGTCTTTACCTGGCTCGCCACCACTGCCGCATCGCGCCTGCGCCGGTGGCACATCGCACCGTCCTTTGCCAATGCCCTTCTCAGCATCTGGCCACTGCTTTACATCTTCAATAGCGACGTGGTCGACCTGGCACCGGTCACTCTGGCCATGCTGGGGATGATCGCCGGCACGATTTTCGTTTGGCCGGGACGCTATGAAGCAGCAGCAACGGCCGGGGAAAGTGCCCGATCGGCCGAAACCGATGGACCGTCGACCTCGCCACCCGCCAGCCATTGGACCGCGTTCCTGACGCGTGCGCCGCTTGGGATGACGCTGACGGCATCCATTGGCGCCGCCGCAGTCGCCTTGTCGTTGCTGGCCTACAGCCTTTTGAACGGATACCCGCTTCCGGATGCCTCTCTTCTCTTTGCTGCGATTGTTGCGACAGTCGCGGCCTTCGGCGCCGGTCGTATATATGCGGCTTGGGCGGCAATCTTGTCTTCCATAGCCGCCGGCTTTGGCATGTTCGTCGCTCTTGCGCACCCAACAAGCGGCACGGATTGGAACATCGTAGAGGTCGTCCCGGCGCTCTATGACGTTGTCGTCTACGATGGTCTCGGCCTCGGCGCGGCCTTCGTCCTTGTCGGCTTCTTCTTTCTCAAGCGGTTCGGCGAAAGCGAAAGGCCCTTTGCGGCGCTGTGGAGCGTCATCATGGTCGCCACGCCGCTGACGATCGCCGTGATCAGCTACGTCACCTTCGGCAACTGGACGCGCGACTGGCTTCACGGGCTTTATGGCATCGGGCTTGGCATTGTTCTGCTGGCGCTCGCCGAATGGCAGAACCGCCTATCCCCGGAAAACGAAATGGCGCTGCCGACCAATATCCTCGCCGCCGGTTCCTTCGCCGCTTTCGTCTTCGCCCTGCACACGCTTACCCATGACGCCACCCCGACGATCCTGCTGCCGGTGCTTGGCATGGCCTTTCTCTTGGCTGGACGCATTCGCTCCTGGCCTGCCTTGCCCTGGACGATGGTCGCGGCGCTGATCATCACACTGGGGCGCATCGCCTGGCAGCCGACCATCGTCGACCCGGGTGAGCTCGGCACGACGCCGGTTTTCAACATGCTGCTTGCCGGTTACGGTATCCCCGCGGCACTCGCCGTCTGGGCCGCCTTCGAGGTCAAGCGTTCGCCGGACCTCAGACTGCGCAACACCCTGCAGGCACTCGCAAGCTTCCTGGTGCTGCTGACGATCGCCATCCTGGTGCGCCATGCGATGAACGGCGGCGTCTTGAATGCGAACGTTCCGACGCTTGGCGAACAATCGATCTACACATTGCTGGCGATCGGCGCTTCGGCGACGCTGATGGCGCTCGATCTCAGCGCATCGAGCCCCGTCTTACGTTATGGCGGAATGGCGCTCGGCGTCCTCTCCGTCATTCTGATCCTGACGCTGCATCTGGTCGGGCTTAACCCCTTCGTGACAGGCGAAAGCACAGGGCGGATTCCCTTCTTCAACCTCCTGCTGCTCGGCTATCTTCTGCCAGCGCTCGCCTATGGAGGGTTGGCGTTCTATGCGCGGAGCAAACGGCCCCTGCCCTATGTGACGATGCTTGCCGTCGCCGGTGCGGTCATGGCCTTTGCCTGGGCAACGCTGTCGGCGCGCCGCTTTTGGCAGGGCGAATATATCCCGTTCTGGAACGGCTTCATTCAAGGAGAGCTTTATTCCTACTCCGTCGTCTGGCTGCTGATCGGCATCGCCCTTCTCTGGCTTGGCGCGCGCTTCGATGCCCGCAGCCTGCGTATCGCATCGGCCGCGCTGGTGTTCGTCGCTGTCGTGAAGGTCTTCCTGATCGACATGGCGAACCTGGAGGGCTTTCTGCGGGCGCTGTCCTTCATTGGTCTCGGCGCAGTGCTGATCGGCATCGGCCTGTTCTACCAGAAGGTCCTGACCGGCAAGAAAGCAACGGAATGATTGCGGCGAATCTCTGCGCTCGGTAGGAACGCAGGGATTATTCCGACAGATCATTCCGACGCGGGGCCGAAGATGGACACCAATAGAATGGCGCGGGCTTTTGCCCCGTTCGAGGCGCTGGCTGCAGACCTCATTCCGCACGCAGCCAACGGCGACGACGGCTCGCACGACATCGCCCATATCCTGCGCGTCTTCAAGAACGCGATGTCCATCCAGGCAGAAGAAGGCGGCGACGCTCGCATCCTTGCCGCCGCCGTGTTGCTGCATGACTGCGTCTCGGTGGAGAAAAATTCGCCGCATCGAGCGCAGGCATCAAGGCTTGCGGCCGAGAAGGCCTCAGGCATCCTGAGGGAGCTTGGATGGACCGGCGAGGATATCGCCGCCGCGGCGCACGCTATCACCACGCACAGCTTCTCCGCCAATATTCCGCCGGAGACGCTGGAGGCGAAAATGTTGCAGGATGCCGACCGACTGGATGCGATCGGCATGGTCGGCGCTGCCCGTTGCTTCTATATTGCAGGCCGCTTGGGCTCCGGCCTCTACGATCCGTTCGATCCTCTCGCCGTAGAGCGGCCACTGGATGACAAGCGCTTCGCCATTGACCATTTCGAGACAAAGCTGTTCAAACTGGCGGACGGGTTCCAGACCGAAACCGGCCGGAGGTTCGCGGGCGAGCGGCATGAGCGGTTGAAGACGGTGCTGGCAATGTTCATCGACGAAATCTGAGGGCTATTCATGCGGGTCAGCGATCTCTTCATCTATCCGCTCAAGAGCGCACGCGGCATTGCCATTCCATCCGCCACTATCGACGCTTTCGGCCTGATCGGCGATCGTCGTGCCATGCTGGTCGAACCTTCCGGCCATTTCATCACGCAACGCGAATTGCAGGATCTTGCCCGCATCGACGTCCAGCCCGGCCCCTCCTACCTGCGTCTGAAAATGGAGGGCAAAGCTGACATTATCGTGCCTCCGCCGCACCAGGACAACCGCATGGACGTGGACGTCTGGAAAGCGGTCGTCAACGCCTCCGTTGCCGACGACGAAACGAACAAGGCGTTGTCGGTCTGGTTCGGACGCCAGGTCAAGCTGGTCTTCTTCGACAGTTTCGCCAAGCGGATCGCCAACCCTGAATGGGCTAGCGGCGAGACGCCGGTTACCTTTTCCGATGGATATCAGATCCTCGTCACCACCACCGGCTCGCTCAAGGCGTTGAATGCCGATCTTGCCGCTCATGGCGAAGGTTCGGTCGGCATGGAGCGCTTTCGTCCGAACATTGTCATCGATTGCGACGAGGAATGGCTCGAAGACCGCTGGGCGGCGATCGAGATCGCGGGTATCCGCCTCGATCTGGTCAAGCCCTGCGCCCGCTGCATCATGACGACGCAGGACCAGAAAACCGGATCGCGCGACGTGCCGAACCCGATGCCGGCCATGGGGCGCGTCCGCATGTCCGCGGACCGCCGTGTCCCTGGTCCGCTCTTCGGCTGGAATGCCGTGCCGCGCGGCGAAGGCTCGGTGAAGATCGGCGATACGATGACTGTGATCGAAGAACGGCCGGAGGGCTGGACATTCAAGCGGCGATAGTCGCTCCGCCGCCCATGTTTGGTACTTGCGGGGCTGGGGCAGCAGGTTCATGCTTAGCGCCTGTTTTGAAGCCCGCAGTTGCGGTTGGAATAGCCGTAACACATGGGCTTTCGCGAGGTGCGTGCGATGGAGTGCGCCGGCTGCGGTTTCGATATTCGGAGCGGCTTTGCTTTCTGTCCGCGATGCGGCGCAAAGCAACCCATCTCCTGCGCTGCTTGCGGCTATCCCTGTCAGCCTGATTTTGCCTTCTGCCCCAGGTGCGGCGCCTCGATTTCCGACAAGACCCAACTCCCAACGAAGCCAACCATCGAGGCCATGCCGGTAAAATCTGAGGGCGATGCCGACCGACGGCCGGTGACAGTGCTCTTTGCCGATCTCTGCGGCTTCACGACGCTGAGCGAGCAGATCGACCCTGAAGTCATGCGGGTGCTGCAGAACGAGTTGTTCGAAGAGATGACTCAATCGGTCGAGGCTTATGGCGGCTTCGTCGACAAGTTTGTCGGCGATGCGCTGCTGGCGCTGTTCGGCGCGCCGGTCGCGCATGAGGACGATCCGGTACGGGCGCTGAATGCGGCACTCGATATGATCGATCGGGCGACGCAGGTCGGCGAGCGCTGGCGGCGACGCGCCGGTGTGCCGCTTCGCCTGCATATCGGCATCAACAGCGGCCCTGTCGTCACCGGCGGCTTCGGCGCGGTCAATACCAAATCCTATTCCGTGACCGGCGACACAGTGAACACCGCCCAACGCTTGCAGTCCATGGCCGGCGAAAACGATATCCTGGTCGGGCCGCTGACCTATCGCCTCACCCGCCATGCCTTTGCCTTCGACAGTCTCGGTGCGCAAACATTGCGCGGCAAAAGCGGCGACGTCCTTGTCCATCGGCTGACGGGACCATTGGAAGCGCCGCATACAGCGCGCGGGCTCGAAAGTTTCGGCCTTCAGGCGCCGATGATCGGACGCGATACGGAATTGTCGCGGTTGCTGACGTGCCTCGATCTCGCCTGCGGCGGTGCGGCGCAGCTTGTCCGACTGATCGGCGAAGCGGGTATCGGCAAGTCTCGGCTGGTCAACGAATTCATCGGCATCGCCGGTAATGCTGCCCGCTTCCAGGGTCTCGCCATCCGCAAAGCGACCTGCTCTCCTCTCGGCGAACAATCCTATGGCACGCTTGCCGCGGTCGTGCGCAGCGCTTACGGCATCGGCGAACGGGATAATCTCGATAGGACGCGTCAGTTGCTGACGACAGGATTCCGCGCGCTCGATCTCACACAGGAAGATGTCGACGGGCTTTTGCCGCTCTTTCTGCATGTCCTCGGTCTCGGTGATCCCAATGGAGCGCTACGGCACATCGAGCCGGAGCAGTTGCGGCGGCAGATCTTCTATGGGGTCCGCACCGTGTTCGAACGGCGGCTGGCGCAGGGTCCGCTACTGCTTGTCATCGAGGATCTGCATTGGGCGGACGCCGCTTCGCTGGAGGTGCTGCGCTTCATGATGGATCGGCTGGAGCGTAGCCGGCTGATGCTGCTTGCGATTTACCGGCCGACATCGCAGATCGACCCGTTGGACTCCAATCGTGTGAGCGTCACCGTGCAACGTCTTGGCCCGTTGATTGCAGCCGACGGGCAGAAGCTGCTTGCCGCCTTTTTCGGCGAGGTTCACGGCAAGTTGGTCACGATGCGTAAGCGCATCCTCGACCGCGCCGGCGGCAATCCGCTCTTCATCGAAGAAATCCTTCGAGGTCTGATCGACATGGGCACGTTGCACAACGACGGTCAGCGCTGGCATGTTGCGGCGGAAGACACGGATGTTGATATTCCGGTGAATCTGCAGGCCCTGTTGCTCGCCCGTGTCGATCGTCTGCCTCAGGAAATAAGACGGTTGGCGCAGGAGGCGGCGGTGGTCGGCCCGAAGTTCGATACCGCCCTGCTTCGCAGCGTCGCCACCGAACCGGCTGCAATAGACGCTGCGCTGGATTATCTCTGCGATGCCAACATCATCGAGGAATTGCGCGGGCCCGATGCCGGCGTTTCTCCCACCTATCGCTTCAGCCAATCCCTGTTGCACGACGTCATCTATCATAATCTCCTGCAACAACGGCGCGTGGAGCTTCATCGCCGTATCGGCGGGGTTCTGGAACGCCAATACGGTTCGGCGCCCGACCGGCCCGAGCATCTGGCGCAACTCGGCCATCACTTCAGCCTCACCACCGAGAAGGCCAAGGGAGCTACCTATCTGATGGCGGCGGGCGATATAGCACGGAAGACGTATGCCAATGACGATGCGATGCGTCTCTACCGTCAGGCGCTTGCCGCCTTAACAGACGAGCCGGAGGTGACGTCGGAGCAATTGGCGCTTCTGGAGCGTCTTGCCGATCTCTGCGGTCCCGCCGGTCTCCGCGACGCCGCCTTGAACCATTATCAGCGAGCGCTTGCGACCCACCGCAGCCGAGACGATCGGATCGCCGCAGCAAGGATATTGCGAAAAATCGGCCGCTTGCATCTCGATGCGGGGCGCCGCGACCAGGCGGAGACGCATTGTGCCGAGGCCGAAGCCATGATCGCGACGATCGATGCGCCGGTCGAACATGCGCATCTCCTGCAGGAGCGCGGCCATCTGGCCTTCCGCATGGGGGACCAGGCGGCCGCCGCCGAATGGGCGACGCAGGCCCTGCAATGTCTGCAAACGCTACCTATCGATGGAACGACAGAGGCCGGACGGGAAGCGGCGCGAGCGATGGCCGAGGCACTGAATACCAAGGGTGCAGCACTTGCGCGGCTCGGACGTCGCCGCGATGCCGTGCAGGAGGTGGAGCACAGCCTGTCTGTAGCCGAAAAGGCCGATCTGCAGAGCGCGGCCTGTCGCGCCTATTCCAATCTCGGCGTCCTCTACACGATTGTCGATCCGGCCAACGCCATCAAGATCTGCCGGCGGGGGCTGGAGGTTGCAACCCGCATCGGTGATCTCGGCTTCCAGGCACGCCTTCTCGCCAATCTCGCCGTTTCCTGTTGTACCTTTACCGATCGCTGTGCCGCCGAGGGTGTGCCGGCAGCGGAGAGGGCAGTCGAAATCGACCGGGCACTCGATCAGCGCGACCATCTCTCCGTCCCATTGATCGTCCTTGGACAGATCCATCAATGCCACGGGCAGCCGAAGCTAGCTCGTAAGTATTACGAGGAAGCCCTTGAGGTTGCGAAGGAAATTGACGAGCCGCAACTGCTCTTTCCGTGCTATGATGGTTTGGCGACACTGAGCCTCGAGCATGACGACATGGACGAGGCGGAACGGTATTTCACGCTGGCACAGGATGTGTGCACCCGCCACAATCTCGATCCAGGCACACTCGTCGTGTTGCCGTTTCTTGACTGATTGTCCCCGTCGCAATGACCGCCGGAGATCCGTTAGGCGAATCGATTCAGGTACATAGATGGAGGAACGAAACATGCAGGATAACCACGCCGAAAGACCATTGAAGCCTGGAGATCGCGCGCCGAACGTGGTGCTGGATGCGATCACCCGCCAGGGCAAGATCGCCATCGACGATTTTCGTGGCCAAAAACCGGTGCTCGTCGGGTTGTTCCGCGGGCTGCATTGTCCCTTCTGCCGCCGGCAGATCGCCGCCATGGCCGAGCTCACCGATGCATTGCAGGAGAAAGGCATCGATAGCCTGACCGTCGTCAACACGCCGATCGAACGCGCGCGCCTCTATTTCCGCTACCATCCGCTTCCAAATCTGCTGGCCGCTTCCGATCCGGATCGGGTATCGCACAGAGCCTTCGGCCTGCCCAACATGCAATTTACCGACGAGGAGACCGACTGGCCACGTCATGTCAATATCGATGAGGTCAAGTCGATGCGCGTGGACATGCCGGGCGAACTCCCTGAAGCAATGGACCCGTATGCGGCTGTCGCCTTCCTGGACAAGGCGGACCAATATGATTTCACAGAGGATGACCGGCAGATGATCGCAACCGGCGAAGGCCAGCTCGTCGGCGAATTCCTTTTGGACCGCGACGGTGTCGTACGCTGGGCCTTTACCGAAGTCGAGGGTGACGGCCGCCATATGTTTGGCATTCCGGCGCCACGCGAGGTGATGTCGGCGGCATCGAATATCGCTGTCTAGCGTTTGGCGGCGATGACCGGCTGCTCCAGCGGTCGTTCGAGGGACGCGGCGTTCACTGCCTTCAGCGCCGCTTGGATGAAACCATCGCGCGCTGCGGCGATCTCTATGCCGCGCGGCTCGTAGACATGGCGATGCAGGAAGAAGCCGGTGAGCCGGAAGGCAGCGACAAGGCTTTCGCCATCAGCCGCCTCGGCGGCACCGGCGGCAAGGAAGGGCGGCAGCGGCAGCATCTTGTCAGCCCATGGCAAACCTGCCGCACGGCAGACGGCACGTCCTGTCTTCGGTGAAACGAAGGCGAGATCGTCGCGCACGCCTGTCGCTGCACATTCGGTCAGGTCAAGACCGAAGCCAAGATCGTTGAGTACGGCCAATTCGAACCGAACGAAGAGCTCGCCGGCATCCATCGGATTCTGCAGGTTTTCCAGGATAACATCGAGTGCGTCATAGAGATGCGGATGCGGATCCCGCTCCGGCAACAGACGCAGTAGCGCACCCATCGCCTGCACGCCATAGACGGCGGTCGCCGTTTCCATCAGCCGTGCCGCCCGCAATCGCACCGGCTCCATGCGGAATTCGCCGAGATGTTCGTGCAGCCGCGCCCGCCATGTCACTTCGACCAGATTGCCCGCCTGCAGTACCGGCTGCATGGCGCGCGACCGGCCAGAGCGCACCAAACCCATATGCCGGCCGCGATCACGCGTCATCACCTCGGCGATGACGCTGGTCTCGCCGAGGCGCTTGACGCCCAATACGATTGCCTGATCCTGCCACTGCATCGGCCGGTTTATCCCGCAGAATGTCGTGATTCGAGTTTAGGACAAACGGCAGGCGCTGTCACATGGGAGACGATCCGCTCGACGGGCTGCTTGTCGATGATAATTTGTCGACGAATGCCCGCATGGCAGCTTCATCGAAAGGCTTGTTGAGCAACGGCACGTGCCGCAAGTCCGGTGGGAAGTCGAGCGTATCCGGATAGCCGCTGACGAAGCCGAAGGCGATGCCACGCTCGACCAGCAATCGGGCAAAGCCGAAACTCATCGACTCCCCGAGATTGACATCCAGCATCGCAAAATCATAACGCTCCGTATGAACGGCGTTGACCGCCTGCTCCAGGTTCGAGGCGATTTCCACCTCCTCGACCCCGACAAGACGAAGGATTTCCTCCGCCTCCATGGCAATGATCAGATTGTCTTCCAAAATGAGAACGCGCTGAACCGTCATATCAGCGCCATCCTCGCATTCGTACGCCAAGTGGCGCCGTGCCCCGTATAAATTCCCACATCTATCCCTCCGGCGCCAATCATCGGCCCGTGTTGAATGGATGGCATTCCCCCATCCGTGTTGGCTAGATCTCATGTGACATGACCTTGCCCTCACCGCTTCGCACTTTTTGTCCCGCGGGACTATGGGCTCGTCATCATGCTCCAATCGCATTTGCCGCCGCGGTTAGTAAAAGGTGAAACTGGTCGAAAAGTGACGAGAACGGTAGTCTATGCTGATACACCAGCCACAACATTTAAAAAAGACATGCTGCAGGTCACATCAATTTCGTGGGGTCAGATGAATGGCCGCGCGCCCGCATCCAACCCTTCCCACTTGGCGAGGGCCGCGAGCCCTTCACCATTCAACACATCGCAACCGCGTTCCTGCCAGCGGATCAGCCCGCGCCCCGACAGCTTTTTCAATGTCTTATTGGTATGAACGATGGAGAGGCCGAGCGTATCGGCGATGTGCTGCTGCGTGATCGGGATGACTTTGCTGCCGTTGAAGAGATGCAGGACACTGGCCCGCTGATGCAGGTAGGCGAGCAGATAAGCAGCTCTTTCCAGCGCAGACCGGCGACCGATGCTTAAGAGATGTTCGTCCAGAATGCGTTCTTCCCGCGCGGCGATCCATGTGAGATCGAAGGCGAGCGACGGATGCTTGTTGTAGAGCGTCATCAGTTCCGCGCGCTCGAAGACACAAAGCGAGACCGGCGACAAAGCCTCGGTCGAATGCTGCATCTCGCCCATGATCGAGCCCTGCAGGCCGATTAGGTCGCCGGGCATGACATAATTCAGAATCTGCCTGCGCCCGTCTTCGAGTGTCTTATAGCGAAAGCCCCAGCCGGAAAGAATCGTAAAGAGGTGAGCGCTATGGGCACCCTCGAGGAAAATCGTCGCGCCAGCGTCGACGACAAGTTCGCCCTTCTTGAATTCTGCGACGAAACTCAGTTCCTCGCGATTGAATTCACGGAAATGCGGCAGTTCCCGCAGCGGACACTGTTGGCACGGCGTTTTTTGCCTGTGCATCGTTGTCGTCTTGGCCATGGACATCCCTCGGATCGCGCCGGCTGAAGCGATCTGCACGACGACTGTCGCAATGTAAGACACTCAACGGGAAATTGTTCCATCAGCGCGGAAACTCGAGCCCCATTTCACGGAAGCGTTCCGGATCGTCGCCCCAGTTCTCACGCACCTTGACGAAGAGGAAGAGGTGCACCGGCTGTTCGAGAATTTCGGACAGTTCCTTGCGCGAGGCGGTCGAGATCGCCTTGATCGTCTCACCCGCTTTGCCGAGGGCGATCTTCTTCTGACTTTCGCGCTCGACGTAGATCACTTGCTCGATCCGCACCGAGCCGTCCTTGCGCTCTTCCCATTTTTCAGTCTCGACATGCGAGGAATAGGGCAGCTCCTGGTGCAGGCGCAGGAACAGCTTCTCGCGGGTGATTTCCGCGGCGAGCTGGCGCATCGGCAGGTCGGAAATCTGGTCCTCGGGATAATACCACGGACCTTCCGGCAGCGTCTTTGCCAGATAGTCCATGACATCGTCGCAGCCCGAACCGTTTTCGGCCGAGATCATGAAGGTCTGTTCGAAGGCAATCTTCTCGTTGGCGGCGGCGGCAAGCGCCAGCAGATCTTCGCGGCGAACGCGGTCGATCTTGTTCAGAACAAGGATCTTCGGCTGGAAAACTTCCTTCAGCCCTTCGAGAATGGCTTCGGCATCGCCGCGTATTCCGCGCTCGCTGTCGATCAGGAGCATGATGAGATCCGCGTCCTTGGCACCGCCCCACGCGGTGGTCACCATGGCGCGGTCGAGGCGCCGGCGCGGCTTGAAGATGCCGGGCGTATCCATGAAGACGATCTGCGCATTGTCATGGATGGCGATGCCGCGCACGATGGCGCGCGTCGTCTGCACCTTGTGGCTGACGATCGACACCTTGGCGCCGACGAGCCGATTAACGAGCGTCGACTTGCCGGCGTTCGTCGGGCCGATGAGAGCCACGAAACCCGAATGCGTCGGTGAATTGTTTTCGGCTACGCCTTCACCGGCGGCCACGTCTTCCTGATCTGTCATTATATCCGTCGTTTCTGGGCAGTCATTTCTGAGTAGGCTGGGCCTGCCAAATACCTTCGCGCTCCAAAATCCGTGTCGCGGCCACCTGCTCGGCGGCGCGCTTGGAGCGTTCTATACCGGTCTCGGGCGCTGTTCCTGCCACTTCCACCGTCACCGTGAAGCGGGGATCATGATCCGGTCCGCTGCGGTCATCAACCCTATAAACGGGTGTGACGCCGAATTTCGCATGCGCCCATTCCTGCAACTCCGTCTTGGCGTCGCGTCTTGCGCCATCGGGACGGATGGCGCGACGCTCCCAGTACCGCAAAATGAACTTGCGCGCCACTTCGAGGCCGCCATCGAGATAGAGCGCTGCAATCAGGCTTTCGACGACGTCGGCGCGCACGTTCAACATGCGCTTGCCCGTCAGTTTCTTCACGTCGGCGCCCGTGCGGATGAAGAGATGCAATTGCATCTCATCGGCGACTTCGGCGCACGTCTCGGCACTGACCAACTGATTGAGGCGCACCGAGAGCTCACCCTCCGTCGCTGTACCGAAGGTTTGAAAAAGCAACTCGGCGATGCACAGGCCGAGAACCCGATCGCCGAGAAATTCCAGCCGCTCGTAATTGCCGGCCTTGTGCGTTCGGGCGCTGGCATGCGTCAGAGCCCATTCGAGGCGCCCCTTCTCGGCGAATTCGTGGCCTATTGCGGCTTCAAGCCTGACACGATCCGCCTGCGGGAGCGTCTGCGTCTTCGTCATTCGACAACCTTGAAGAGGCGATCCCAACGCATGTTGGTCGGCCATTTCCAGATTTCACGGAACGAGGTGTCGTGACCGAGCGAGAAGAAGATAACGCTGGCGCGACCGATCAGATTCTCGGCCGGCACATAACCGACGTCGAAACGGCTGTCGTCGGAATTGTCGCGGTTGTCGCCCATCATGAAATAGTTGCCCGGCGGCACGACATATTCCTGCGTGTTGTCACCGCGCGACGTCTGCGACAGGTCCAACGTATCGTAGACCTTGCCGGTATCCGGCAAGCGCTCGCTGTAAACGGGAATATCGTCGCCGGGCTCCTGGCTGTAATCCGAAGCGAAAGTGCCATGCGGCTCACGCGGAACGGCCTGGCCGTTGATGTAAAGGATGTCGTTCTTCACCTGAATACGGTCGCCCGGCAGGCCGATGACGCGCTTGATATAGTCAACATCCGGGTTCGGTGGGAAGCGGAACACCACGACGTCGCCACGCTTGGGTTCGCTGCCGAAGATGCGACCACTGAACAGATCCGGCGAGAAAGGCAGCGAATATTTCGAATAGCCGTAGGCGAACTTGTTGACGAAGATATAGTCGCCGACAAGAAGCGTCGGCATCATCGAGCCGGACGGAATGGTGAAGGGTTGAAATAGTACCGTGCGGATGATCATGGCCAGGACCAGAGCCTGTACGATGACCTTGATGTTTTCCCACAGGACATTCTGCTGTTTTTCGGCTTTCTCGGACACGCAGTCTTATTCCTTTTTCGCACCCCACCGGCGCACTTTACTTTCAGGCACTCTCTATCCGCTTCATACCACGGCGGCAATGGCGCAGGTATTAAAAGCGACACACGGTCGTCATTCAGCCCGCAATCGGCAGTGCCTCGATTATCACGAAGGCTTGAGCGAGAGGGAAATCATCCGTTATCGTCAAATGAATGGCGGCGCGGTGATTTTCCGGCACCATCGCAGCCAGTCTTTTGGCCGCACCGCCCGTCAACTGCATCGTCGGCTTGCCGCTCGGCAGGTTGACGACACCCATGTCGCGCCAGAAAACGCCCTGCGCCAAGCCTGTGCCAAGCGCCTTGGAGCAGGCCTCCTTGGCGGCGAAGCGCTTGGCGTATGACGCTGCCTTATTCTTGCGCCCCTCGGATTTGGCGCGCTCGATGTCGGTGAAACAGCGTTCCGTGAACCGCGCGCCAAAGCGCTCGATCGATTTTTCGACACGGCGGATATCTATAAGGTCGCTGCCTATCCCGATGATCATGA
This sequence comes from Rhizobium sp. BK313, assembly GCF_014193655.1. Taxonomy (GTDB): domain Bacteria; phylum Pseudomonadota; class Alphaproteobacteria; order Rhizobiales; family Rhizobiaceae; genus Rhizobium. Next base: position 2,151,227 of record NZ_JACHZQ010000001.1, read on the forward strand.
GAAGGCCCTCCAGCCGGCCGCCGCGACGTCGCGCTCCGTCAGACGCTCGATGCGTTTTCGGCAAGCGCCAGGCGCTCGCGCGCCCGCTCCATCAGCCGCGCCTTGCGGCGGCTCTTGAAGCTCTTCACACCATAATAGGTCAGCGCGTAGACGATGATGCCTGTGACGATTGCCGGTGGAATGCCTCCGATCAGCATCGGTTTCAGGATCGGGTCCCAAATCTGCAGGAGATCGCCCTTGTGCCATAGCGCCGGAAGGTCGATCCCACCACCCTGCCCGCCGCTGTCGCGCGCCAGGATCAGATGGCCGATTTCCCATGTGAGGCCCCAGATGAAGGGATAGGTGATGGGATTACCGGCAGCCAAGCAGCCGAGCGCGGCCGCGATCACGTTGCCACCGACGAGATAGGCGATGATGATCGCCATGACGAAGTGCACGCCAATGAACGGGGTCCAGGAAACGACGATGCCCGCGGCAAAGCCGGCTGCCACCGAATGAGGCGAGGCGGCAAGGCGCACCAGGCGTTTTCCGAAATATTGGAACGAGCGAACGAAACCCTTGCGGGGCCAAAGGTGCTCCCACAATTTTTCCTTCAACGTCAGTGGTTTTCGGCGGCGAAATAACATGCGGCTTATCTAGTGCACCGAGGGCCGTCATGACAAGAGCGGCAAAGCGTATCATGCGCTGATTATCCAGCCGCAAAGACTATACTCTTCGGAGCAGCCGTATGTTCAAAGAACAGGAAAAGGCCACTCTAGCTTTTTTGATCTGGAACATCCTGTCCGCGTTCAGCGGAATGCTCCAAGGGCGCAACAACAGGTACGCCCCTTCCCATTTTGGAAGTATTATCAGCGTTTAACGATGGCGGAACATGCCGCGATCGACCTGACGCTGACGATATTCAAGGTCAAAGCGGTCGTGCGAGCCATTCAGATAGGCCATTTCACGTTCTGCGGCACTCGGAACACGCAGGGCGCGGGCGAATTTCTTGATCGGACCAAACATTGTCTTATCTCATCTCTGTTTCGTTTCTTCGATGACCAGAAGATAGGCGTGACAAAGGTTAATTACCACCGCTCTAAAATACACACAGCCATGCAATAAACGCATAACCGTGTGTGGGAGTGGCCAAATTTGATCACAAAATGATCACAAAATATGCAATCCGCATCGGATCGGGGCGATCGCCAAGGATAATTATTCGTAAAGCCGTTTTACGGTGGCGATGCAATCGAGCTCCTTGAGCTGTACAAGGAGCTGATTGAGCTGGCGCAGGTCCCAGACTTCGACATCCAGGGCCATCTCGGTAAAGTCGGCAGCAACGCGCACAGTGTTGAGAACGCGGATGTTGACGTCAATGTCGGCGACCGTCTGCGCAACCTTGGCGAGCGTGCCCGGCTCGTTAAGCGCATTGATCAGGATACGGGCGGCGAAACGGGACTTGTTGGCCTCATCCAGATCCCACCGCACGTCGATCCAGCGCTCCGGCTGGTCGTCGAAACGCTGCAGTACCGGCGACTGGATCGGATAGATGGTGATGCCCTTGCCCTTTTCCATGATACCGACGATGCGGTCCCCGGGAACGGCGCCGGTCGGAGCGAAATGCACTTCGACGTCAGCCGCCAGGCCACGGATTGGCAGGGCATCGACACCTTCGACGCTCGCGGCGAGATCAGCCTTGGTCTTGCCGGGGATCTTGAAGATCATGCCGGAGGCGCTGCGGACGTTGAACCAGCCTTCATCGCCGGCGGGCTTGACCGTGACGCGTTCGTCCTGATGATCGGGATAGACGGCGCGCAACACATCGAGCGACGACATTTCCCCTCGCCCGACGGCGGCGATTGCATCCTCGACATCCTTCTGGCCGAGGCGGTGCAGCGCCGGCTTCAGCGCGTCGCGCGAAAAGACCTTGCCAGCGCGTTCGAAGGTGCGCTCCAGGATACGGTGGCCGAGGCCAGCATATTGCTTGCGGATGGCAAGTCGCGTGGCACGGCGGATGGCGGCGCGCGCCTTGCCGGTCACGACGATCTCTTCCCAGGCGGCCGGCGGCACCTGCACGCCGGAGCGGATGATCTCCACTTCGTCGCCATTGGTCAGACGCGTCACCAGCGGCATGATGCGGCCGTTGATCTTGGCACCGACCGTGGTGTCGCCAATATTGGTGTGAACGGCGTAAGCGAAATCGATCGGTGTGGCACCGCGGGGCAGCGCGATCAACTTGCCCTTCGGCGTGAAACAGAAGACCTGATCCTGGAACAGTTCAAGCTTGGTATGCTCGAGGAATTCTTCGGGGCTGTCGCCCTCCGCCAGCGCCTCGATGGTGTGGCGCAGCCAGGAGTAGGCGTTGCTTTCGCGCGACAGCAGCTCGCCATCACCATTGTTGTTGGTGCCGTCTTTATAGAGCGTGTGGGCGGCGATGCCGAATTCGGCGATTTCATGCATGCGCTTGGTGCGGATCTGCAGCTCGATGCGCTGGCTGGACGGACCGACGATGGTAGTGTGCAGCGAGCGGTAATCGTTCTGCTTCGGCGTTGAGATATAATCCTTGAACCGGCCAGGCACGACGCGCCAGCGCGTATGCACAATGCCGAGCGCGCGGTAGCACGACGGAACGTCGTCGACGAGGAGGCGGAAGCCATAGACATCGGAAAGCTGTTCGAAGGAAAGCGACTTCGACTGCATCTTGCGGAAGACCGAATAGGGCTTCTTCTGCCTGCCCTTGACCATGGCGTTGGCGAGGCCGTTGGCAACCAGCAGGTCGCGCAGTTCGGTCTCGATCTTCTTTACCAGACCCTCATTGCGCCGCGACAATTCTTCGAGACGCTTGGTGACCGTGTCGTGCGCTTCGGGATTGATGTGGCGGAAGGACAGCTCCTCCAGCTCTTCGCGCATGTCCTGCATGCCCATGCGGCCGGCAAGCGGCGCATAGATTTCCATCGTCTCTTCGGAAATGCGGGCGCGCTTCTCCGGCGACATGTGGTCGAGCGTACGCATATTGTGCAGGCGGTCGGCCAATTTGACCAGGAGGACGCGGACGTCGTCGGAAATGGCAAGCAGCAGCTTGCGGAGATTTTCAGCCTGCTTCGCCTTCTTGGTGACGAGATCAAGCTTCTTAATCTTGGTCAGCCCTTCCACCAGGCGACCAATATCCTCGCCGAACAACTCATCGATTTCGGCGCGCGTCGCGGTCGTGTCTTCGATCGTGTCATGCAGGAGGGCGACGGCGATCGTCGATTCATCCAGACGCATGTCGGTCAGGATGGCAGCAACTTCGAGAGGATGGGAAATATAGGGATCGCCGCTGGCACGCTTCTGCTGCCCATGCTTCTGCATCGCATAAACATAGGCCTTGTTGAGAAGTGCTTCATTGGCATCGGGCTTGTATTTCTGCACACGCTCAACAAGCTCGTATTGCCGCATCATTCCCAAGCTACTCCAGCAAAATAAAAGCGCGCCAGTCATACGACCGGCGCACGCATCATTTCATCATATCGCTCTTGGTTAGAGCATCAAGCTCGACGATCAGTAATCGTCGCTTTTTTCCGGCGGAACAAGGCCTTCGATGCCCGCCAGAAGCTCTTCTTCCGACATCTGGTCGAAGGTGACGGCTTCCGGCTGATCTTCTTCTTCATCGCCCGAAGCCGAAGCGGTACCGCCGCCAGCCAGGAGGCTTGCCGGATCAGGTTCGGGCTCGTCGACTTCGACGTGCTTCTGCAGCGAATGGATCAAGTCTTCCTTCAGATCGTCGGGAGACAGCGTCTCATCGGCGATTTCGCGCAACGCAACGACCGGGTTCTTGTCGTTGTCGCGGTCGATAGTGATCGAGGAACCCTGCGAAATCAAGCGGGCACGGTGGCTGGCGAGAAGCACCAGCTCGAACCGGTTTTCTACTTTATCAATGCAATCTTCTACTGTGACACGGGCCATTGCCTGTCCTTTGCGGTCGTGATGTCGTCATCATGTCTCGGAGTAGCACGCCCGATACAAGCAAACGATGGCAAATTCAAGTTTTTCCTGCTTTAGGGCTGCCAATCCCCTTACAATGCGCTAAAATTCATTAGACAACTTACGTATTCAACTTAAGATTGCTTGGAATATCGCGAATCGTGCCCTAAATCTCGGTTATATGAATAATTCATAAAGTAATAAGAATTATTCTTGGGGGTCATACAAGACATTGTTTTGACTGCATTTTGAGTAAAAGTAATTGCGTTATGGTAACAATGGATATGTAAGCGATGTTCGATCCACGCGAAAAAATTGCACTTTTTATCGACGGCGCCAATCTTTACGCCGCATCAAAAAGCCTCGGTTTTGATATCGATTATCGTAAGCTGCTAAAGGCTTTCCAGAAGCGCGGATATTTGCTGCGTGCCTACTATTACACGGCACTTATCGAGGATCAGGAATATTCTTCGATCCGCCCGCTGATCGATTGGCTAGACTATAATGGCTACAAGGTCATCACCAAGCCGGCGAAGGAATTCACCGACTCCATGGGCCGCCGCAAGATCAAGGGCAACATGGATATCGAGCTGGCGATCGATGCCATGGAGCAGTCGGAAACTGTCGATCATCTGGTGATCTTCTCCGGCGACGGCGACTTCACCACCCTGGTGGAAGCGCTGCAGCGCCGCGGACGCAAGGTGTCCGTCATCTCCACCATGGCGACCCAACCGCCGATGATCGCTGACGACCTGCGACGTCAGGCCGATCACTTCATCGACCTCGTATCGCTAAAGGCCGAAATCGGTCGTGATCCCTCCGAGCGCCCACAGCGCCCCGTTGAACCGACACCTGCCGCTGCGGATGTAGAAGAATAGTCAAGGAAATGCGGAGCTTTATCTCGCCTATGCGTACGAGATAAAGCTCCGCATTTGCCTATTCACCCATTGTCCTTGAGCAACCGGCTCTTCTGCCGGTTCCAGTCGCGTTCCTTCTCGGCCTCGCGCTTGTCGTGGATCTTCTTGCCCTTGGCGAGCGCCAGTTCGAGCTTGGCGCGGCCGTTGTCGTTGAAATAGATCTTCAGCGGGATCAGCGTCATGCCTTCGCGATTGACGGCAGAGCGCAACCGGCCGATCTCGCGACCTGAGAGCAACAGCTTGCGACGGCGGCGCGGCTCGTGATTGAAGCGGTTCGCCTGAAGATATTCCGGCAGATAAGAATTGATCAGCCAGATCTCGCCACCCTCGTCCGAAGCATAGGATTCGGCGATGTTGGCCTTGCCCTCTCGCAGCGACTTGACCTCCGTGCCCATCAGCACGATCCCTGCCTCGTAGGTATCAATGATCTCGTAGTTGAAGCGCGCCTTGCGGTTTTCCGCGACGATCTTCTTCACCACGCGTTGGCTGCCTTTGGGTGCCATGGTTCTTCTTCTTTTTTCGTGCGTCAATTCCGGCAGCGGCCACCGGCGCGCAAGGTTTCAAACCTTAAATAAGCGAGACCGCCCTCCTTGTGAAGAGAGCGGTCTCGACAGAAGATTAGCGAGCGCGTTTGCGTACCGTCAGTTCAAGAGACCGGCGTGGCGCATGGCGGCATCGATTGCCGCTTCCGTGCCCGGCTCCAGTGTCGAGAGCAGTGGCGAACGCACATTGCGACTCATGCGGCCGAGACGAGAAAGGCCGTACTTCGCTCCACAGAGGCCTGGTTCCAGGAAAATCGCCTTATGCAGCGGCATCAGGCGGTCCTGATAGTCCAGCGCCTTGGCATAGTCACCGGCAAGCGTCGCCGCCTGAAATTCGGCACAGAGACGCGGTGCGACATTGGCCGTCACTGAGATGCAGCCGACGCCGCCATGAGCATTGAAGCCAAGCGCCGTCGCGTCCTCGCCGGAGAGCTGGCGGAAGTCGCGGCCGCAGGTGATGCGCTGTTCGGAAACGCGCTCGATCTTGCCGGTCGCGTCCTTGACGCCAACGATATTGGCATGCGCCTTGGCAAGCGCGCCCATGGTCTCCGGCGTCATATCGACGACTGAGCGGCCGGGAATATTGTAGATATAAATCGGCAGCTTCACTGCTTCGGCGATGGCCGAAAAATGTGCGTAAAGCCCCTTCTGCGTCGGCTTGTTGTAGTAAGGCGTAACGACCAGAACCGCGTTGGCGCCGACCATCTCGGCATGCTGCGCAAGCTCGATCGCCTCGCGCGTATTATTGGAGCCGGCGCCGGCCATGACCGGAACGCGCTTGCCCGCCACTTCGATGCAGAGCTCGACAACCCGCTTGTGCTCATCATGCGACAGGGTCGGCGATTCACCCGTCGTGCCGACGGGAACGAGTCCACTGCTGCCCTCTTTGATCTGCCAATCAACGTGGGAAGCGAAGGAAGCTTCATCCACCTTGCCGGCGTCAGTGAAGGGCGTAACGAGTGCGGGAATGGACCCCTGGAACATGCAAGTCTCCTCGCGGCGCCGCTTTCATGCTTCAGCCGCAATCCATGGTTATGAATCCGCGCACCATAGAGCGCCCACTTGACGGCGACAAGCACGCTTTCGATGGTACAGGGCAGTTTCCGATATCATAATTGATTGAAATTCGGGCCAACGCTAAGGTTTCGTTAATATAAGTTTCGGCAAATGGAGGGGGCCTATTTTTTGTTGTGAGTAGCCGGATGAAAAGACCTGTCATGATCTTGACCGCTATGGGCGTGGCGGTCGCGTGGAGTACTTTTGCCTCACAGCTTCCCGGCGAACAGACATCGGTCCCAGAGACAACCGATGTGGCGATGACTATGCCGGATCCGTTGAACACTGGATCGATTCCGCGCGGCTCTGCCATCGCGCCCGTAAGCGGCGACCTGAAGGCCGGCCTCGATGCACTCTCCAGCAAGAATCCGATGCAAGCGCTCGCCATCCGCAACAGCATGGGCCAGGGTACGCTCGACCGTCACATCTTGACCTGGGCGATCGCCACCTCGGGCCAACCCGGCGTTCCCTCCGGCGAAATTGCCGCGGCTGCACGCGAGCTCGCCGGTTGGCCGGGTCTTGCCAGCCTGCGCGGCAATTCCGAACGCGCGCTTTACACTGAAAATCCGCCGGCCGATCAGGTGCTCGCTGCCTTCGGCAATACGCAGCCGGAAACCCCGGAAGGCGCGGTCGTCCTGTCTCGCGCGCTGGTTTCGCGCGGTGCGTCGGCGCAAGCTGCCAAGCTCATCCGCAAGATCTGGCGCAATGAAGGACTCGATAAGACTTTCGAAGACAAGATCCTTGCCGAATTCTCCAGTCTGCTGTCGCCGGCTGATCACAAGGCGCGCATGGACTATCTGCTCTATCGCGGCCGCACCGCGCAGGCCAAGCGTTTCGGCGACCTCGGAAGGGCGCAATCGCTCTACAAGGCTTGGGCAGCTATCAACAATCGCTCGGCCAATGCTGGAGCTTTGCTTGCCAGTATGGATCCGCAATGGCGCAAGGACCCCGCCTATCTTTTCATGCGGATCGAGAACCTGCGCCGCCAGGATAAATATGATGATGCCGCCAATCTGCTGACGCAAATGCCGCGCGACCGCAGCGCGCTCGTCAATACCAGCCAATGGTGGGACGAGCAGCGCATCGTCAGCCGCGGCCTGGTGGATCAGGGTGAGTTCAAGGCCGCCTATCGCGTCGTCGATGCCAACGTCGCGGAGAACCCGCAGGATGTCGGAGAGGCGGAATTCCATGCCGGCTGGTATGCGCTGCGCGGGCTGCAGGACGGTGCGACGGCCGAGGCCCATTTCCGTAAGATTCTGCAGGTATCGAACGGTCCGATCTCGCTATCGCGGGCCTGGTACTGGCTCGGCCGCTCCGCTGAAGCTGGCGGTCCCGGTAAGGCGGCAGATTTCTACGTCAAGGCCGCCTCATATCCGAGTACGTTCTATGGCCAGCTCGCCGCCGAGAAACTTGGCCGGCGGACGCTGAACGTCGCCTACCCCTCGCCGACAACCGAAGACCGGCAGCGCTTCCAGTCCCGCGAAGCCGTGCAAGCCATCGCACGCCTCGAGGCAGCAGGTCATGGCTGGAGGGCTGACGCCCTCTATCGCGCATTGGCGAAACAATTGCAGAGCCCCGGCGAGATCGCCATGCTGGCGGCGCGGGCCGAACGCTCCGGAAATCATCAGCTTTCCCTTCAGGTCGGCAAGATCGCCTATGGCCGTGGTGTCGATGTTGCAGCACTCGCCTTCCCGATCGGCGTCATTCCGGACAATGCCAATATCTCCGGCTCGGGCAAAGCGCTCGCCTATGCCATCGCCCGGCAGGAAAGCGCCTTCAACCCGGCAGCGGTTTCCTCCGCCAATGCGCGCGGCCTGCTGCAGCTTCTGCCGAAAACGGCCAAGGCAGTCGCCGGCCGTCATGGCATGGCTTATTCTGCGGACAAGCTGACACAGGACGCCGGCTACAACGCCACATTGGGTGCCCACTATCTCGGCGAGCAGATCGACGCCTTCGGCGGCTCCTACATTCTGACCTTCATTGCCTACAATGCCGGCCCGAACAAGGTTCCGGAGTGGATCAGCCGCTACGGCGACCCGCGCGGCAAATCAATCGACGATGTCGTCGACTGGATCGAGCGCATCCCCTTCCCCGAAACGCGCAATTATGTCCAGCGCGTCATGGAAAATTATCAGGTCTACAAGGCCCGGCTCGGCCAGAAGACCGATATCGAGCACGATCTGATCTACGGACGCGGCTGACCTCTGCGTCGGAAAGTGCGATTGTTCAAGCCGCTAAAATAGCGTTACATCCCTCGTACAATGCTATTCACGAGGGGTTATCCATGAGCAGTGACGATGAAAGCGGCTTTATTGTCAGAACAATCTCGGCACCGGACGGGTTAAGGCTCTATGCACGCGATTACGGCCGCGCCGATTTGGCGACCTCGAGCTTGCCGCCGATCGTCTGTCTGCCGGGTCTGACGCGCAACTCGCGGGATTTTCATCAGTTAGCATTGCTTTTGTCGCGTGATTCGATCGTGCCGCGCAGGGTGATTGCGCTCGATGCCCGCGGACGTGGCTTGTCGGCGTGGGACGACGACAAGAGCCACTATAACCTCGTGGTCGAGGCCCAGGACGTGCTCGCAACATGCGCGGCTCTGAATATCCCAAAGGCCATTTTCATCGGTACGTCGCGCGGCGGGCTCATCCTGCACGTGCTTGCCGCCAGCCAACCCGATATTCTGAAGGCAGTCATTCTCAACGACGTCGGCCCCGTTCTCGAAAAGGAAGGGCTTGGCGATATCCGCGACTATCTGAACCGCGACAGGAAACCAGCCGATTGGAATGACGCCATCGAAATTCTCCAGGAGAATCACGGCCGCGCTTTCACGACACTTACGGGAGACGACTGGCGCGACATGGCGCGGGCGATCTATACTGTCGCCGATGGGAAAGTCGTAGCGGATTTCGATCCCGCTATTGCCGCGCAGATGAAGTCGCTTGATCTTGAAGCGCCGCTCCCGGATCTCTGGCCACAGTTCGAGGCGTTTCAGAACATCCCGCTGATGGTGATTCGCGGAGAGAACTCGAAACTCCTGACGACGGCTACGCTTAAAGAGATGGCAAGGCGCCATCCCGGCATGACGACAAAGATTGCCGGCGGGCAAGGACACGCTCCGATTCTGCATCTTGGGGATGTTCCGACTGCAATCCAGGATTTCCTTGCGACGGTTTGAATTCCACGCATCGCCAATAGCCGCAGTGCAAAAAAGAAAAGGCCCGGTTGGGAAAACCGGGCCAATCCTCTTCTGATCGGAGGTCAGATCAGAGTATGAACGACGTCAAATTCGGTTCTGCGAACCGAATTAGAAGTTGCGCTGGAAGCGGAGGATACCAGCCCACTGATCCTGGTTGACAGAATCGAAGTTGGTGTAGGTAACTTCCGGCTCGACGAGCAGGTTCTTGACCGGGTTGTAACGAACGTTGGCGGTAACTTCCAAGATCTTCGAGTCGGTGTAGGCAACCTGAGCGTTCGCCTGCAGCTTGTCGTTGATCGGAACGGTGAAGCCACCCCAAACTGCCCAGTCGCCCCAGCCGCAGAGATCGCCACGGTCAGCCGGGCAAGCAGATGCGTTCAGGTTGGTACCAGCGTACTGGTTCAGCTTCTTGCCGTCGGTGTTCCAGCCGCCCATCAAGAAGGCCTTGAAGACGCCGAAGTCGGCATCGACGCGAGCCTTGATAGCGCCTTCTTCAACGATGGAGTCATAACCGCCGACAACCTTGAAGGCCCATGCGCCAGCCTTGTAGCCAGCACCGGCAACAACGTTCGGAGCATAGTGGTCAGCCTTGGACTGAACCCATGCGCCGCCGAAGGTCGTCGAATCAGAACCAGAGTTGCTGTCTTCGAGCGAGACGATAGCCGTGAAGCCGTTGCCGGCGTCGTAGCTATAGGTCAACTGGTTGAGTTCGTACGGGCCGTCATAGATCACGTCGTCGTTGATGACGTTGCCGGCGTAACCCATGTACAGGTTGTACTGCGAGTCCTGCTTACCGACCAGGAAACCGCCGAGGCTGATGTTAGCCCAGAGCAGCTTGGTGGTGGTGGCGCCGCCGTCGTTCCAGTCGAAACGGTAAACGGTGTCGGTCTTCAGCGGACCGTATTCCGTGTCGGAAGCCGTATCGATGCTGAGCTGAGCGCGGGTATGCCAGTAGGTGCCGCGGTTACCGGTCGGGCCCGGATTGTAGGCGTTGTACCAGCCGCCTTCCGTACGGACCATGCCGCCAACCTTGAGGCAGGTATCGGTGCCCGGGATGAAGAAGTAGCCAGCGCCGTATGCGTCGCAGATGCGAACGTATTCGAGCGGCTCCGGCTCAGCTGCGACGATGGCGTCAGCTGCATGAGCACCGGAAACTGCTGCCAGCGCAGCAGCGGAGCCGAGAAGAAGGCTCTTGATGTTCATAATAACTCCAGTTCTAATATCAATTAGGTATGAGTTTTCGCGCCGAAAAACGACGTGCCCTACCCCACCATGTGTTCAAAGTTGACCCCTGATCTGGGAGAACCAAGACGATAAGCCTTGCTTCCGATTTGCGAACCTACAGATCGAATTTTTCAGAGCAATATCAGAGACAAACTATAATCATATGTGACGCTTGTTTCGAATATCGCGTTGCACAAAAATCACGTCGTAAATTTGTCACATGGTTGGCATGTTCAATATTGAACTATACTTGGCATTACTTTCGAAAATACTCAAGTTATACTTAATTAGAAAATTCTAATTCAAAATAAGAGGACATCATTTTTTCAGTACTCGAAGCAGACGAGATCGATTGCCCTGAATACAAAAAGCCCGGCTCTAAAGCCGGGCTTTTCGTCACTAACGTGACAATCAGATTTTGACTAAGGTCAAATCAGATTAGAAGTTGCGCTCGAAGCGGAGGATACCAGCCCACTCGTCCTGGCCGATCGAATCCCAGTTGGTGTAGGAGATTTCCGGCTCGATGAGGAGGTTCTTAACCGGGCTCCACTTGACGTTCGTCGTAGCGGCGAAGATCTTCGAGTCGGTGTAAGCAAGCTGCAGGTTCCACTTCAGCTTGTCGTTGATCGGAACGCCAACGCCACCCCAAAGTGCCCAGTCACCCCAACCGCAATCGGCGCCATGAATGGTGCCGTCCGATGACGTGCAAGCCGACACGTCCAGGTTCGAGCCGGCATACTGGTTCAGCTTGTCGCCGTCCGTGTTCCAGCCGCCCATCAAGAAGGCCGAGAAAACGCCGAAGTCAGCGTCGAGACGAGCCTTGATGGCGCCCTCTTCGACGATGGAGTCATAACCACCGACGACCTTGATGGACCAAGCGCCAGCCTTGTAGCCAGCACCGGCAACGACGTTCGGAGCATAGTGGTCACCCTTGGACTGATCCCAAGCACCGCCATAGGTGGAAACGTCGGTAGCAGAATTGGAATCTTCCACCGAGATCACCGCCGTGAAGCCGTTGCCGGCGTCGTAGTTGTAGGTGATCTGGTTGAGTTCGTACGGACCGTCATAGACCACGTCGTCGTTGATGACGTCGCCGGCGTAACCAACGAACTGGTTGTACCAGGAGTCCTGCTTACCGACGCTAAAGCCGCCGAGGCTGATGTACGCCCACAGAAGGTTCGTGCTCGTGGAGCCGCCTTCCTGCCAATCCCAACGAAGGATGGTGTTCGTCTTCAGCGGACCGTATTCGGTGTCGGTCGCGGTTTCGAGCTTCAACTCAGCACGGGTGTGCCACAGCGTGCCGAAGTCCCAGTTACCAGCCCCGCCATGATTGCCATAAGCGTCGCCCCACTGGCCTTCCGTACGCACCTTGCCGCCGATCTTAAGGCAGGTTTCGGTACCCGGAATGAAGAAGTAGCCTGCACCGTATGCGTCGCAGATGCGAACGTATTCGAGCGGCTCCGGCTCAGCGGCAACAACAGCGTCAGCCGCGTGAGCACCGGAAACTGCTGCAAGGGCAGCAGCGGAGCCGAGAAGAAGGCTCTTGATGTTCATTATTGACCTCCAGTCAAAGTTTCAATCGAGAATGAGAACTACCCGAAGGTATTCCCTGCCCCATCCTCGTGTTTCAAGAAGTGGACGATCAATCGCCCTCGCTTCCGAGATTGAAAATACAAGACGCGAACTGTCACGCAATCTACATCTTATCGGAAAGGGTGATTTGCATGAGCCTTCCGCAATCCCTGTTGCCGAAAGGACACAAGTCCGCGATACGGACGCCGCATTTGTTTATATCTTGTTAAGAAAGCCGTTACGATACCAGCACTTACAAGCCGGTTTTACATGATAACGTGGAGATGAGGCCAGCCGTCGCCATGGCCGATCCTGGGCAAATTCATGGGTTCCGTCACGTCATGTTCGCCATTTCCGACATTTGCCGACACAACCATCAACAGTGCGGAGCAAGCAAATCCACTCTGAGCGCCTCGGGACGCCATCGTTAGCCGGCGATTCTACGGCAGCCGATTCGATGGAGAACAGTAATCGCCCACCATCCGCCGGAAAGATTGCAGCGGGATGACAAAAGGAGAATCGACAACGCCCAGGGTAGAGAAATCATGGTGATATCAACGGCGAAGGAAAAATAGTCGTCCTGGGATGCACGGTGGCTTGAAGCAGGATGGCGGAGAAGATGGGATTCGAACCCACGATACGCTTTTGACGTATACTCCCTTAGCAGGGGAGCGCCTTCGACCACTCGGCCACCTCTCCGGTGCGGCCTAACTATGGTGATGCGCTTAGGATTGCAAGGGTTTTTTGGCGCAAATCCAAAAAACCTGTCTTTAGATATATTGCAGGTTCATGCGGGTAAAAACGGAACGATTCAGGTACGCGTTGGCACAAACGGCACAAATTTGGCACACAGAGTTCGCGAGTCGTTCACCTAGGACTAGAGGAGAGTGGAATGTCTAAAATCAAACGCCTCATTTGCCAGATGGCGGGGCACAAATTCACCTGGAAAACAAAACTGGATAGGGATGGATTCCGCTGCGCTCGCTGCAATCGTCTCGTGCGGTCTCAGACCGGCAAGGAAGCCAAAATCAGGAACGCCCGATGCGCCGCTTTGAATACTACGGCACAATAGGACTTATCGGCCTTATATGTGGGTTGGCGTACTTGGCAGGGAAAGGGATTTGGGCATGGCTTATGTACCAATGATCAACGTAAAATATCTTGGAAATGGCTCGGCAGATCTCGCGGGCCGCTTCAGATCACAATGAGAGGGGGTGTACTATGACCACAGACAATATGCCATACAGCCAATTTTCTAAGGCCGCACTGAGCGAACTTGATCAGATCCACGCCATGATATCAAAGGCGGTCGGCGAGCAGGACACCGACCGCGCGGTCAAGCTTGCCGTTGAATATGGCATGCTCCTGCAGCAATTGAGTGATCGTCGCCAAGCGGATATTGATCAAGCGCTAGGACAATGATCCGCCAGAACAACAAATATTCATCGCCCTATCTGTCAGATTATCGAGGCGGCAAAATCATCGTCCGCTGCGAAAAATGCGGGATGAGCAAACAATACGATGCGGATACCATGCTTGAGCGCGTAAAGGACAAGGCTATGCCGGATCTGCTCAACGACATAGCCCGCGCCGAAGGTTGCAAGCAGATAGACGACCAGTATTCGGACAAGTGTGGTTTGAGATTCGATCTCGAGGCAATGCGGAAGTCTCGCTAGGAACGCGGTTCCAATTCATAGACATCGGCGTTGTCCTGCGCATCTCGGAGTCCCTTATAAGAAGCGTGCCGCAGCTTTCCGTCATCCGTCCAGGCGCGATACTCTATCTCTGCAATTAATGTCGGCTGCACCCATATGGCGCCCTTGCGCTTGATCGGGACTGGAGCGTTTGGTGTCTTTAGATTGTCGAGATCCTTGCGCAGCTTCATCGTCTCGCGCATCTTAAACCCGGTCCCTACCCCGCCGACATAAACGAGATCATTTCCCTTGCGCGCGGCCAGCAATAGCCGGCCTATGCCACCCAGCGCCGCCGTCGACGGCTCATAGCCCACAATAAAGAAAGCGTCGCTCTGGATGCATTTGATCTTTACCCAATCACCAAGGCGGCCGGAGCGATAGGGTTGGTCCGTACGCTTTGCAATGATCCCTTCAAGACCGTGCTCGCAGGCAGCGGCGAAGAAAACATCGCCCTCGGCATCTACCTCCTCCGACAGGCGAATGGTAGCGAGGCTGTCGCCGATCACATTCTCCAGCATATGGCGCCGGGCAGTGAGTTCCATGCCCGTCAGATCATGCCCATCGTAATAAAGCAGGTCGAAGGCGTAGAAGATCGCTTCGCCTGCCGGCCGCTTGCCGCCCCGGCCTCCGAGCGAATTTTGAAGCGCTCCGAAATCCGGTCTGCCCTGGTCATCGAGCACGACCGCTTCGCCGTCCAGGATCATTGTCGTGCCGAGCACCTTGGCAGCCCTTGCAATGGTCGGGAACCGATGCGTCCAATCGTGACCACCCCGTGTAATGACGCGCACACCTGACGGCTCGACATGCACAGCGAGGCGGTAGCCGTCCCACTTCACCTCAAAGGCCCATTGCGGCCCCACAGGTGGCTTTGGGACGAGCTTGGCGAGGCAGGGCTCGATCCGTGCCGGCATCGGGTCAAGGGCAAGCTGTGGCTGTGATTTATCGGGGCGCCGTCGCACACCACCCTTTAGCGGCGCATCTTTATTAAGGAGCGGGCGAGATGACTTCCGAGGAACCTTTGTCATGGAAATAGTCCAGCAGACAAAGCTTAAAGAGTCGAGTCTGAACTCGCGATCTTGACTCCCTCGCCTACCAAGAACATTTTGAGAACAAAAAACGGAGCTGAAGGTGACCGAAAAAGCTGACGCGCCGGCGGCCGCGGCGCTGCGATACAAATGGCGGGTGACCTGGCCGAATCCAGAAGACGCAGACAGCCACAAGACGGATTTCTGCGGATGGGATGGGAAGATCAGAATAGGCCGGATCAGGCTAGAGCCGGGTGGACCGGTAAAAGGCCTGTGGCAGTGGAGTGGTCAAGGGCCGGAGGTCAGGCAGAGATTGCTGCCGCACCAAGGATATGAAAAGACCGCGAGGAAAGCTGCCTGGATGGTCGAAGACTATTACGACCGGCTGATGGCGCACCACAGGATTGATTGATGGCAGAGCGGTTTCGGCACTGGCTAATTGAGTTTCAGCCAATGGCGGATGGCAGTGACTGCATTGTCACCAAACCACGCGATAACAGTCCCGATCGTAAGCCCTGAAAAAGCGATGAGGCCGCTGATTCCGACGCCTAGCGTCTTCATCCGCTTCCACTCCTCAATGGCCGGGGATACTTCCTGGTGATTCTTCTCGACAACTTCCTTGAGGGCGGCAATCTGATCGCGGAGCTGGGCGTCTACCTCGCCGCTGATCGCAACCGTTGTTTCAAGATGTGCAAGTTTGTTGCTATGCTCATCTAGCCTCCTATGAATAACAGCTCGGCTTTCGTGGGCATTCTTCTTTTCGTCCTGAAAATCATCTCGAAGCAACTCAATCGTCTCACGAGATCGTTCTTGTCCTTCGAGCAACTTCCCGAGGGTGAGCATTACGTCGTTTAATGATGCCATCGCAAATGCCTTTTGCCCTAGGGGCGAATATCGCTCAAAATGAATGCCACTCCGGCCAGATAAAGTCGGCCAGAGTGGCGGCACTTAAAATGAAGCCTATGAAATTAAGGATGTGAGCTATTTCTGCGCCGGCGGAGTTGTCCCGATAGGCGCCTTTGCCCTGAACCGTCCGTAGAGGGCATAAATGCTGCCGATCAACGGTATGGCCGTGACAATATCGTTGGTAACTTCCCCCTGCAGGGCCGGCGGAAAATCCACATGGAACCGCGCAAGGATGACGCCGACAACCGCGACGCTCGACCCCCAGACGACGCGGGATTTATACCACGGCTCCTGGTTGGTGGAATGCAGCACGGCGTCTATGACCGGGCCAAGGGCATTGATGATTGCCGGGACCGCGGAGAGATCAGCTTGGACGTTTGGATCTGCAACGGTAGCCGAAACCACCGTTGCCATCTGATCCTTGATCTGAGTTTTTACGTCAGCCATTGGATCGCTCCGCTTTACGCTAAAGGGGCTTGAAGAGCCGCCGACAGCGCCTGGTGGCTCGATTGCAGGGCGGCGCGCTGGGTGTCGGTCAGCGGCTTTTGCAGGAAGACGAGCTGATATAGGGAGGCGATCGCCGGGCCGATATCCTGACCGAGGGCTTCGAGAAGCGACAAGGCGGATACGGCGATTTTGATGTCAGCGAGAATTACGTCGGCGGTAGCCATTATTTTACTCCGTTGTTAGCTGCGATCTGTTCGGCAGCGCTGATTGCGGTCTTGAGGGTGGAATAGGCGGTGGAAATGCCGGTGCACGAAGTCTGGCCGGCGGCCGTGCACGCGTTGAGCTGGTTCTGAACCTCGCCAAGCGCGGTCTCGACGACCTTGTCGGCGTCCTGGAGCTTCTGGACGATCGCCTTCTGAGCGCAGAGGCCATTGGCGTTCGTAACCGTGTCCGAGCCGGTGCAGGCGTTGGTGTCATAGAGAGCACGATAATTCTTGGCCGGCGCCAGGAACACCGTGTCATAGCCAGACATCGCGGTATCGACCGTGGTCTGGTTGATGGTGAAGTCATTGAGCTTTTGAAGCGCGCCGCACGAGGCAAGCGAGATCGTCACGGCGGCGATAGCCACCAGGCTTACAATACGCATGGGTATGTCCTTTGGTTGTGGAGGGGATTAGGCTTCGTTGGTGAGGGTTTTGTAATCGCCCGCTGCCAACGTCATCAGCGGGCCGGTCGGAGGCGCTGAGAATGTGTCCGGCCAGCGCGCACCCTGAAAGCCGGTCTTGGTATGCACTTCGATGCAGATTTCATTGTCCTGATTGCAGCCAAGGCAGACATATCCGCCATTGTACTGCCCAAGGCAGATCGCGACGTGGCCGCCACCATTTCGGGAGAAAACAAGGATCGAACCGACCTGCGGCGTGCACTTCACCCCGAACTTCAGCCAGTTGAGAGCCCATGCCGGATTTTCCGGCAATGGCTGCTTCGGCAGGGAATTGTGGAAGAAGGTCGCCATCCCAATTCCGCACCAGGCGGTGACGGATGGATCGTAGTGCAGCCCGGCGGTTGCGAAGTACGCCATGAGCGCTTTCTTGTCCCGCACTTCCTGCAAACCGACGTGTTTCTTCGCCTCGGAGATCCAAGGTAAATCGGTCATAAGTTTTTTCCTTTTTTTCGGATTTACTTAAGTGTTCGCGGCACCATTGCGCTGGCCGAAATTCCTCGTAAAAAGTCTTCCGCAAACAAAGCATCACTGCGAAATACAGACGAGAAAAGCCTCAAAATTTCAAAATACAGCGCTATAACGGGAGATAAATTCTGTGAATTTTAAGATCGAAGGACTACTCGAATCTGAACAGGCTACGGATATCCCGGCCTATGACGTTGATTCCGCCGAAATAAAACAACTCTTAAAAACCATAATTTCCAAAATTCTAAAGCCAAACTCGTATCGTGGGCCAGATGTGCCGCTAATCCAGTTTAACCAATTTGTTGAATTAGCCAGACGCCAGGATATCCGTATTGAAGGCAAGAAGGTTGTAGACTTCGGATGCGGAGAACCGCGACCCTTCGGTGCTGCAATTTACCACTACCTAGCGGGCGCATCGCGCGTTCTATCCGTCGACCTAGATCCCCTCCGGGACCAAGGCGCTGTATCTGTTGCGGTCCTCGGCACCATCCTTGCTGTACTGCTTGATGAACTGAAATTTGACTTTTCGAGCTTGGACGTCGATGCGCAAACCATCCGTAACCGAGCAGCGAAATTCGATCTCGGGAAGCTCAAAGTTAACGATATTGCGCGCGGCATTCCAGATGCGGTCTGGCTAAGGCAAAGCAGGTATCAGGCATTGCCACAAGAAGAGCGGGAGTTCGATATTCTTGTAGCCAATTCGGTGTTTGAGCACGTTGACGACCTCGGAGATTGTCTTGTCTCTTTCCGAGAGAATATCCGTCCCGGGGGGTGGATTTACTCAGCAATCGATTACAAGGATCATCGAATGTACGCAGGAACGGGGGAAAGCCCGTGGCAGTATTTGATCGATGATTCTGACGTCTCGCCGGGCTACATCAACCGTATTCGTCATACCGAGTTTTTTGAGATGATTGCATCATCTGGCTTTGAAGTCGCGGAATGCATACTTGAAACTAACATGCCGTCCGACACTGAGCGCGAACAGTTTTTGCCTAAGTACAAGGATATGAGCGAGATCGATATTGTGACGACCGGCGCGCGAGTTCTGCTACGAGCGGTATAGGCCGCTCACTTTGAGCAGCCGGGTCTTTCACGCCCGAAATGGAGGTTTTCGCTGCGCATATTATTTTACATCGAGCCGGTGGCATTTCGGTTAGACCCTCTTTTAGTCACACCTTGGCTAGATTGGGTTGCTCGGATTGTGGCCACAAACCCAGGCGTATCGTTTGGATTCGCATCAAGCCAGGTATTGTGTTCTGTATTTTCGAGCCGGCTCGAAACACGCGCCGTTTATCTCTTCAACGTCAGTTCGCGCGACATCTTGGAACCTTATCAGTTTGATCGTCACGAATATGCACAGGACCTATTCGGTTTTCGACCTGGTTATAACGATTCTCTCTGCAATCGCCTGAAAGAGATCGACGCTAGCTTTGAACCCGATATCATCATAAGCTTTACGCAAAACCGATATCTCGAAGCGCTTTTCACTGGCCGCGTACTTTTTTGGGAACTCAGTCCCTTGCCGCGAGTGAATTCATCACTCAGCCTTTTCATGGACCCGTTTGGGCATCAGGTGAATAGTATTCCGAACCTATATAAGGACCGGATAAGAAGCCTTTCGCTATCGGACGAACAACTCGCTGGAATCGGTAATGTTTGGCACGAGAAGATTGTAACCCCCCTGCATTGCCATCCATTGACCCCCGAAATCAAAGAGTGGCTGTCCCCCATTCAATCGACAAAGCAGATCGCCCTTCTCGCTCTACAGCCCCCCGATTGGCCAACCTATGAAGCCGCGTGGAGAAGAAGCGAGATTGACCAAATGATCATGCAGTGCACGTCCGAAATGCCGACTGATTGGGTACTCGTTCCAATATTCCACCCGGACCAGAGCCTTCCAGAGCCATTGTGTAGGGCGATCGAGAGTGATTTTGCGGGTATCAGATTCCCACCCCGCGATCTGTCGTCGGGTAAGAGCGAGCTATTTCTCCCCCATGTTGACGCCGTGATATCTATTTCGTCGTCACTGTCTGTGCAGGGGATATTCCACGGCAAGAAAGTCATAACACTAGGGCAAAGCCAGTTTTCGGCCTTCACCAATGGATCGATATCCAAGCTCGACGAAATCAGCCCATTTCCCTATCCAACAAGCGCGCTGATGCTGGCATTCCTATCCAACAGATATAGCCATCCGCTCGATGCATGCCTGACTGAGCCGAATTATGTCGCGAAGGCCGTTAGGACTCTGGCTGGGAACATCGAAGCCTACTTCGATTTTTCAGAGTGGTCTCCATCTCGACTCGCGCCGTTGCTAGGCCCTGTCAAACCAGGTTGAAATCCCAGGTCACATTTTCTTTGATCGGCTTTGCGGGCGTGCCGCCGGCCAAGATATTTTCGCCAATATTTTTGGTCACCACCGACCGCGCAGCCAAAAATGCTGCCAGACCCCAATGAAACGCCTTTCCTCAAGAAACGCCGGGGCGACTTGCAGATATTTTCTTCAACGCCGATCACTTCAACTGACATTAGGAGGCGCCTAACATGTTGACGGTGACGTGGGTAGTTTTGCCTCCCTCAAGTCCAGATGAAAAGACATAACCACCGTCAGTTGGCTCAAATCCAAAATCCGGGTACATCTTGCGGCAAGGCGTATTAGCCTCAGTCTCTCGGAACTGCGCGGTAATTTTTGTCGCGCCAGTTTGGCTCATTATAAAGTCGATCACGGTGGCGAGAACGGTATTTTCAATTTCCATTCCAAGGACCCGACAACTCATCACATACTGCTGAATTTCGGCACCCTTCACGAAGACGAGTCCAACTGTTCCATATTCCGTGAACTTGTCCTTGACGCTGAAGGAGAACACCTTACCTCCTTCTCCAAAGAAGCTCTTGAAATCCTCGAAGGACCATCTCACGCCTGTCGTGTTGAACTGGTTCGTCTTGTTGACCAGTTCATAGGCGCGTCCGAAAGACGAATGGTCGGTATCCGAAACGGTCCAGATATCGAGCTGGGTATTCAGACCAGCTAGGAACTCTTGTCGCGTCATCTTTGACTTAGCGACTTCGCGTTCGACCTGTGCCTTGAGCATATTCTCTCGGCCGGCCGATTCTTTCGAAAGCTTCACGATATTGGTTTCCGGCGCCCATAGAAGCGTCCGTCGTGTCAGGAACGGGTTAGAACCTATGACCCGTATTCCGGGGATCTGGGAAAGAACAGAGTCTCGCTCCACCGGATTGTCATCTACAAAGACGACGCTCTTTGGTGTGAGCGAAAGCTGCTGCATGGTCTCGCGT
The DNA here is from genome assembly GCF_014193655.1 of Rhizobium sp. BK313. Lineage (GTDB taxonomy): Bacteria > Pseudomonadota > Alphaproteobacteria > Rhizobiales > Rhizobiaceae > Rhizobium. The sequence continues at coordinate 2,172,240 of NZ_JACHZQ010000001.1, forward strand.
ATATTCTCAACTTTCGGCAGCCAGTTGACCTTCGGGACAATGAAGTCCTCGTATTTCAGGAAACCTGTATCAACAGCGTTCGCCCATCCAGCCTTGACCAGCTCCTCGTCATTTTTCGATGCGATCGAAACCATGATGCCGCGTCGCTTGAGGTGGTGTACCGCCTCCCAAACACCCATCGGCCAACCATCTGCATATGGCTTTCGTCGATCGGGTTGATAGTGCTCGACCAATTGGCCACGCCACATCGTATTGTCGAGATCGAAGATAACCAGCTTTACCATGTCCATCTGGTGCGCAGTGCGGTAAATCGCCTCGATCTGACGGAAAACCGCCCGGAAAAATTCTTCCGATCGATTCGGATACATTTCCTCGATATCGGGAAGAGGGTCCATGCGCCCCGGCTCTGGAGCAGTCCAGTGAGGCATTCGCTCGTGTCCGGCCCAATCTGGATACACAACCGAGCCGTGCGTGTAGAAATAGAGAATATCGTCAAGAAAATGCATTTTGCCGATTGAGTTGGCGATCATGTCGACGTCAGCAACAAACGCGTTACTGTATGCTTTCACTTTGTCCGTCAGATACCTGTTTAATTCTCGCACCACGTAGGTAATGTCGTCCGGCTCGTTCAAATGCGCGAGGCCAGCGGCCCCCACTCCCTGAGGCACGATGAAGTTTGAGACTATCGTTAGGAGGCCAGTCTGGGCGTTATACGCGAGGGCCTTTTCCAACATCATATCAATGATTTGCTGGCCGTGCCGCAGCCAATCGTGATCAGTAGGGTCGGCTATCCGTACGATACCGTCGCTTAGGATGCTGCGAAGCGGTAGTTGCACGTATTGAAAGCTATATTGCTTGAGGTCTTCTGCCGATTTTTCAGGCAATTCCGCTGCATTATTAAATAGGATGAAATCGAAGGCGGCGCCGGGGAATTCCGTGCCGAACCGCTTGCAATATGCCTCGGACAGGCACGATCCGATAAAGAGCACTTTCCTAAAATCGACCGGCGTCACGTTCAAATCACTAGGGAATAAAAACTCGGAAGTTTGCATCTGGTGAATACCTAACCAAGAAAAATTTGGCGGTATTTAAACGATGCGATGGCAACTCGTCCATATCCAAAAAGGTACGGATGGGTTGCGTTAGCGGCCCACTGGTGTGGTATTGAAGACATCGCAGAGATGAAAATGATGAATTGCCACTCTACCCTCTTGCGAAAATACTCGTTAGGTAGCTAGTAACTCCCTGAAAAATTCTCTTTAAGATAAGTAGCAATTAATTCGAAAATTATCGCGAGGGTTGAAGTGCGTATTCGTGGCCTGTTCAAAGATCGTTCCCGTCCCTCAGCGGGGAAATCCCCCGGAGGTACAACGGAAGTCCCGGAGAGTGAACTAGCACGGGCAATGGCACTCCGCGAACGAGGCGACGTTTGGGGCGCATTCACCATCCTAGCTGCCGAATACAAGAGAAATCCGTCACAAGACATTGCGATCGAGCTTTCCAAGATGATCGGGACGACCACCGATTATGCTGACGTTCTGGCTGCGATGGCTTCAGAGTTCGATAATGCCCATTACTTGCATATCAATTCGGATGTCCGCGGGGCAACGAGCGATGGCGCTACACATTACTTGCTTTACGGTTGGAAGGAAAATCGCCCTCCGTCGCCTTTTTTCGACCCGTATTTTTATCGCCACAAGTACCAGGATCTAGACCCGCGCGTTTTCCTTCTTTCTCATTTCCTCAAGAATGGGAAAGTTGCTGGAACGCCCGCGAACGCGATCAGCGACGAATACTGGTTTGTCCCCACCTCTCCCACATCGGAGGAATGGCGAGACGCTCCGGCGGCGAAACTTTCCGCTAGGACGAAGGCCGTTGTCATCATCCCCGTCTATAAGGGATATGAGGAAACGATGACCTCCGTTTATCAGGCGCTGGTTTCACGACAAAACGATGAATACAGTCTTCTCGTTGTCAACGACAAAGGCCCCGATGAAAAGCTCAATAAGGAATTACAGGCGCTCTCTGATAGAGGCCTTTTCGACTATCATGCGAGCGTGATTAACCGCGGATTTGTTCAGACCTGCAACCACGCGATCAAAGAACTAAGCAATAATCTCGACGTCGTTTTGCTCAATTCTGACGCCTATGTTTTCCCAGGATGGTTTAAGCGGCTCAGTGCCCATGCCAACGATCCGAACGTCGCTACAGTCACTCCTCTTTCGAACAATGCGACAATCTGCAGTTATCCGGTCGTCGACCGCGACAACTTCCTCTCGCTCGAATGCAGCCCCCAAGAGCTGGATGCGTTCGCAAAGAAAGCCAACAAGGGTCTGGCCGTTGAAACCCCTACCGGTGTCGGGTTTTGCTTCTATATGAGCCGCGCCGTCATCAACAAGATTGGCGCGCTGGACGCTGACGCGTTCAAAGTCGGCTATGGCGAAGAAAACGACTTCTGCATGCGGGCTCTAAACCACGGCTACAAGAACCTCATAGCAGGCGACGTCTTCGTTTTTCACACAGGCTCCGTGTCTTTCTCTGCCATAAAAGAAGAAAATTTCAACAAAGGCCAGCGCGCTCTTGAAGGCAAGCACCCAAACTATTCGCCTCTGGTGCGAAGCCACGTCATGGCCGATCCGGAACGGTACATGCGCCGCCAGCTAGACGTAGCCAGGCTTTCTTCCGCGCTCAAGGGTGCCACCGTGTTCGTGACACATGCATGGAGCGGTGGCATTAACACCTACCTCAATCATGAGCGCCGGGAGCTTGACAACCAGAAACTACCCCATGTCACAATCAAGGTTCACAGCGGCTATAAGATCACTGTCGACACCAACTATGGGCTCTTCGTTCCGAATCTGGTCGATATAGATCTCAGAACCGAATTAGGCGTGATCAAAGAGCTGATCGAGTCGATGTCGCCAAAAGAATTCCACGTCAACAGCTTCGCGGGTCTAGACTGGCAATGGCACAAGAAGCTGCTGGAATTCATCCAAAGCAGCGGCAAGCGATACAAGTATGTCTGTCATGACTATTCTTCGATCAGCCACCATTATCAACTGCTTCGGCCAGACAACATCTATAGGCACGCGCCGACCATTGCAGAGCGCCGCGCTTGGTCTACCATGATCGACGGTCGAGATAGCCCTGACGTCTCCGATCCCGATGAGAGACTGGCTGCATACACCGTATTCCTTGAAAACGCTGCAGTGGTGGAAGTCCCGAGCAATGCTGCGAAACGCATTCTCGAGGCAGAATTCCCAAAGGTTGCCTTCAGTATCGTTCCCCACGCCGACCATCTACCCGATGTCCCCATTGCTCAACGGCGCCAGCGTGATGGAAAGATCAGAGTCGCCGTCATCGGTGCAATCGGGCCACATAAGGGAAGCGACGTGTTGGCTTCTCTTGCTGTTGATGCCAGGAACCGAAATCTCGAACTCGAATATGTGCTTGTCGGCTACAGCAATAACGACAACCTGCTTCAATCCTGTGGAATCTCGATCACCGGCCAGTACCGTACCGAAGGAGAGGCCCTAGCTCAGTTGTCCGAACTCAAACCGGATATGGTCCTCATCCCAAGCATCTGGCCTGAGACCTTCTGCTACGCCCTGTCGATGGCGCTGAAACTTAAGATCCCGCCGGTAGTCTTTGACATCGGAGCCCAAGCCGATCGCGTCTCGCCGCTTAGCTGGGGGAAAACTCTCCCCATCAAGCTCGCCTATGATCCTTGCCGTCTGTCAGAGTCCTTGCTACGTCTTGACCTCGACAAAATGTGGCGATCGAGAACGGCCGACCATGCGGCCGATCGGGCAGCGTGATCGCCTCTCAGCAGGGTTTTTTAGGATGGCGGAAAACCGCATTAAAATTTCGGATCAGGATCTGGCTGCCATGATGGCAACTCAGACCGCCATTATGGCGAGACTATGCGACTTGCTGATAAGCAAAAACGTAATGACTCGTGCCGAGATCGCCAACGACCTGCACAAGCTGCTGTCGCATGGTCTTGTCGAAGCTCCGCGAGGAATGGGGCCATTGAAGCATCTTCTTGCATTGATCGACAAATAAGCCAGACGAGCAGGCCCCTCCCGCGCCTCAAATCAACGCCCTTCGCCACGTAATTTTGCGAGCCGCGCTTGAGTGGCGTCGTGGACGATCTGCGGATATTTCATGAGCATCATACCGCGCGCCGCTTCCCGCGACTGATTGATGACTTCCGTGACGACGTCCCGCCGCGTGGTGTCTGGCCACTGCCGATAGTCAGGCGACTTCACGATGGCATCGAGGCGCATTTTGGTCATGCGGCCGGCGATGCGCGTGAAGTCGTCATATTCGCCGTCTGTCAACGGAACGTTCCTGATGCGACGCTCCGGCTGTGACGGATAAATCCCAAGCTTCAACATCGTCTGATTGACAGGATCGTTACTGACCTGGGTCTCGTAGATCGCGGTTATGCCCTTTCCGATCGCGGCGTCACGGTTCGGCATGGGCTCGCCCCAAATATCCCGACGAGGATAAAGCGTCTCCGATAGGCCGGGGATTTTTGCCTTGATCGCATCCATCACCGTGCGCGACTGGCGGGTGTAGGGATCGATCGCGCGGTTCACCTGTGAAATGCCCACTGAATATGGGACGAATGACGACAGGAAGTTGCGGATATATGCCTCGCCATAGCGGCCAGGATCTTCCACGGCCTGCATCAGCTCGGCCGGCCCGCGCATGAAGGATTCATCCAAGACGTTCTGGGTGAACGCGTGCTGAAGACGAGCGGCGGCCTGCAGCATGTCCGCCTGTCCAGCGGCGTGCGCTACTTCGTACATGTCGGCCGAGACGCCCATCAGCATGCCCATGGGGCCAAGACGATGCGTGTCGTACCAGATATTCCCGATCCGGACGGAATGCGCCTGGTTGCCCGCCAAGCGCCACATAGCCGATTCTTTGGGATCGGTCGGGCCGGAGCCGCTAATCAGACCTTCCGCCGCCAGGCTACCGAAGCCGATAGAGAGCGCGGTCCCGACGAGCATACGAGCCTGCGCCCGATCCTGCGCGATGGTTCCATTCTTGCCCGTGAGATCCGCGCGAATTTCAGGCGCAAGAATTCCGACCGGCGTCCGCTGGATAATCGACTGATCGATGACGTTGCCGGCGATGTGCACGAACGGGTCAATGAATTTCAGCAGCGGGAAGCCAAAGACTTCCGTGTTGGTCACGCGGCTGACCGCACGGACGAGCTCGCTGCCATGTCCCATGAGGGTAAGCTGCGTGGCTTCCTTTCGTGCGCCCTCCATCATGTCGGCCGGCGGGTTTTGCCGAATATCGGCTACGCGAGCGTCAAAGTTCGTGCCGCTCAGTCCTTCGCTGGACGCCATACGATACGCGCGGGCGTTCAATTCCATGCTGTAGTTCATGGAACGGAAAAGGGAGTGGATCGCCGCGATGAAGCGACCAGGCAAACGGATGGCCGAACCGACCGGAAGCACCGGAACACCACGGACGGCGAGATCAGGCGTATACCCGAGCGGGCTGTAATGAAGCCCCAAGAGCGGAGAGCCTTCGATGCCGCCTGCTTTCAGGAGCGCGCCGCCGGAAATGATGCCGTCTCGAATGCCCCGCACGAGGCCAAAGGCAGAAGCCATCGCGTCGCCGAAGGTCGCGGCCTCATCCATCATTGCCGGCTGGACAAGCTCACTGCCGGGCTGGAATGGCAATGTGTCAGGCTTTTGCCCTTGAGCGAAATTCTGAAACGCTTGCTTGGCGCCGGGCGGAAGCTTCCGAAGATCTTCACCAGGAAGGAGGGTCGTGACGCCCGTCTTCAACGACTCGATAGAGGCTTTGATCGCCGCCGGCGTGCCAGAGACGAGCCCTTTAAGCTGAGCACCGACTTCACCAAGGCGTACCGTTTCCCCTTCCCGGCCAAACTGACGACGAATGGCGCCGAGCGTAGCGGCCGCGATCGTCTCGGGTCCAGCTTTCTCGAGTGCAAGGATCGTATTGCCGACCATGTACGTGGTGTGGGTCGCCGGGCCTGAAATCAGACCATTGATCCAATATTCCAGCACCATGCGGCCGAAGGAACGCTTCTGAGCATCCCGCATGAATTTGGACACCTTGGCCGGCGTGTCGAGTTGCGCGCCGAGCTTGGCCTCCTGGCGCAACTGGAAGAGCGTCTTGCCCGTTGCAGTCTTGAGGAAAGCGTCGACGCCAGCGGCCTCGTCCTGTCCGGCGATATTCCGAAAGGCGCGGAGCGCGCGGCCAGCTTCCGCAGTGATGCCGGCAACCTGCCCCTGGATCATCTGATGGCGATCCTTGGCCAGCGCATAGGCCATGACATCCTCATCGGTGCCCGTGGCTGCCTTCTTCATGGCGGCGGAAACGTCGGTCGCGGATTGCACGAGAAGCTTGCGGGCAGCGACAATCTGTTCGGCGTTGAACGCCTGGCCGATGCTGCGGCGCTGAAGCTGCTCGAAATCCATACCCAGCGCATCGGCCAAGTCCATGACCTGACCGTCAGTCACCACGCCACGACGATCGCCTATGAAATCGTCGTTCTTGTCGGCTGCATCCCGGATAGCTCGAGCGACATCTTCACTCGTGGTGAGGTTTTCTACTCGGATGTTCCCGGCTTTGTCGAGGAAGGGGGATTGGTCTGGTCCGAAGAGGGTTGTTGGAGAGGGCGCAAGTTCAGACCCAACAGGTTTGCGAGGTACGGATCGCTGTTCGGATCCAGATACGGCGTTTCCTGCTGACCCTGTGGCGGTTCCGCTCCATCCTGGAACGCCAGCGCCTTTTCCCCCAGCCTCATTTCCGCGCGGGATGAGCGGGCCATGTTCCTCGCCACTTGGGCCGCCTGCGGCGAGAGTGTCGGGTCCGCCGCCACCTTCGTCCACTGACCGTAATCCGTCTTCGCTCGGTCCAGCTTCTGCTGAACCGTTAGCTGCGGCTTCTGTGCTGGCTGATCTGAGGGCGTTTTCGAGTTCATTGATAATCTCTGGCGGCTGCTGGGTAATATAAAGCTGTTTTTCGGAATTGATACGGTCAATTGCAGCATCAGCTTCGTGCGGCTCAATCTCTGCTGCGTCTGCCTCATGGATATCAGCAAGCGACGGCTGAGCGGCCCGCTCCGGCGCAAATACCGTCCTCTGCGGTTCCGTCGCAATAAGCCGATCGAAGACATTTCGAATATCTTCGTTGATCGGCTTTCCGAGCCCGCGCAATGTGTCATAGAGCTGCGTCAGCCAGTTCTTGAACTTAGCGAATACGGAAGCGAGTTTCGGCGACGGGGCAACGCCCTCGCGCATATACTGCTCGAAACCACGGGCGAATTTCTCATGTTGTCGGGTTTTAATTCCCTCGGCATCATCGACGCCAAGCCACGAGCGCACCGTCTGTGCGTCGGTCTTGAGATCGGTCGGTGCCAACTCGTGACGGTCGTCCCGCATCAGCTCCTCAAGCCATTGGTGGCCCGTTTCATGGATGAAGGTCGAGGCGTTGGCATCGCGCATCAAAGTGATGACGGGCTTGGCGTCTTCCTTGATATTGATCTTGCCGCGGGCGCGCTGCGCAAGCTCCAATTCCTTCGGCGCCTTCGTCTGGCGTCCCTGGCGGACTTCTGGACCTTCGGTATTATAAAGCTCTTCCGGCGTGCCAAGCGCCCCGCCGAAGCGATCGGCACGGGTCTGATAGCGGGAGGCGAGCAACTGCCCTGCGGCTTCCGCCTCTTCGACAGGTCGACCGGCCTTCACGAGCTTCTGAGCGATGTCATTGGCGATGTAGGCAACCTGCTCTTCCACGGGGCGCGGCGTGGACGCTGGAAGCTCCGTCGTCGGTGTCGTGGCGGCCGTCTCTGGATTTACAGCCGGTGCTTCCGCTTCAGGCGTCACGGCCGGCTCTGCGGCAGGCTGCGCAGCGGCTTCTTCCGGCTGAGCCACTTCAGGCTCAATCCCCTGCCCGGCATATTCAGCAGCACGGCGATATGCTGCGGAAACCTGAGGAGCGAGATCGCGCATTTCATAATCGACGGCCAACATATGTTGCCGTGCCATCTGCAGGTCAGGCGTTTCCTGTGCCCTACCCTCGGCAAAGGCTTGCTGACGATCTTGCAGCGCCTGGTACTGCGATTGGGTGTCCCTGATCTGCGCGCGCAATCTGCGGGCCTCGGCGCCGCCGCTGTAGCCGTTCTGGCTTTCAACGTGGGCATCAAGCTGAGCCTGCAATTCCTGCTGCCTGGTCTGAAGGGCGTCAAACTCTTCCTGCGGCGGATTGTTATATTCGGCAATCCAGTTCCGGAATTCCTCGCGCTGCTGTGATAGCTGGTCGTACCGTGCGAAGGTGTCGGGATCGATACGACGGGCGAGCGAATGCAGATCCGCCTCCGGCTGTTCGCCGATGACGGATTGTTCCGTGCGCGCGGTATCCTGCGCAGTCATCGCGGCGGCCGGGTCCTGATCATGGACGCCGTGGAAAACATCTTCGGTGATGCCGGGTCCCATGACCTTCGTATCTGCGGCTTGCGCAACCGTGGGGCCGCTCTGCTCGACTGGCTCCGCGGCTGCCGGCGCTTCAAGACGAGGTCCGATCGCGGAAAGGACAGGACGCGCGCCTAAGCCAGTCAGTGCCTCGCCAAGTCTTGTCGGCTGATTGAAGACGAGCCCGAAACCGGTCGCCACAGCGATCTTGCGCCAATCGAGATCGCCGCCCTCAACCTTTTCATTGCCGATTTCCATACCGCCCATGGCAGCGCCGCCGAATACACGGGCCGTCATCGGGTTGGCGAGGATGCGTTGCAGGGCGGTCGAGTTCTCCGGGATTGCGCCGCGCGCGAATCCGCCTGGGCGCATCGTAAGTGCATAGGGAGCAATGCCGCCGAGGAAGGACGCAACCGGGTGCTGTTCCTGATCTAGCTTCTGCTGGCGGTCGTCTTGGCCGATGGCCTCGCGCCAGGATTCGGGAAGCTTGGAAAGTGCCCAATCCTGCGCAGCCGAAATAGCGGACGCGCCGCCAATGCCACCGACTGCGCCACCAACGATACCGCCAACAACAGCGCCGGCGGCCGTACCGAGGACCGGGACCGCGCTACCGATCGCAGCACCGGCGCCGCCGCCAACTTCCGCACCGGCGCCAACGGCGGGAAGGCTGCCAAGAGCCGGGGCAATCCCGCGTTCAGCCGCACGGGCAAACGAGCCCATAATGCTCGAGGCTTCGTGCGTGTCAGGCCCGATGGCATCAAACGGATTGCTCGACGCCGTGCTGCTGGGATCTGGCTGGCCGCCGCTCTCATTCCCCCCGATCTGATCGAACGGGTTTACGGACGTGCCATCATCAAGGCTATCTGCCATTAGCGAACGTGACCTATGCTGTTATGTAGAATTGCACCATTTTGACGATCCTCCTTCGATAGGACCTTGACGGGTGGCGGCTTCTCGCCCGCGTCGGTGTGCAACTGCTTTATGATTTCAGACCCTTCGTATCCGGCCTTGCCGAACTTCGAATTGTTGAACATCTGGATATTCTCGGGCGTCGGATTTGTGAGGAGCAGATTGACGGCAGCCGCCCATGCTGGTCGCGGGAATGGTGTTCCGTCCTGCGCCGCCGGCGGCGTCCCGATGATCTGTGTCCAAGCCTGCGGGTTGACATTGGCAGGCGCCGCGGGGATCGGAGCGTTCGGTTGCTCGTTGGCGCCGCCGGATGACTGATCGGTCGCGGCGATTTTATCCTGCGCCATCTGCGTCGGACTGCGCATGCCATCGATCATTTTATCGATGTTGTCTTTCGTCAGAAATTGCCACGGGTCTTTCCCTTGCTTTGTCCAGGCATCATAGGAAGCCATGAACTTCGGGACGAACTGGCTATTAAAGATCGCCTCGCCCTTTGGGTCGCGGATCTTGATCGGGCCCGTATCGTCTTCGAATGAAAGGCGGCTCTTTGCGTAGTTGATGAATGACGCGCGAGAGGTATTGACCGCCTGATCGTCAACGCTCTTCTGCCCCATCTGGAGCGTACGCGTCAGCTCGCTAACGCCAGATAGCGTAAGATCGCCGCCTGGACCGGCGCGCTGCATGAGCTGCACCGGATCGCTGATGCGGTTCGGGTCACCGACCGGCGCGGTTACCTGCTTGAATGCACTCCAGAACCCGGGGCCATAACTCTGCGTGGCTTCCTGCACGTCACTGCCGCTGCCTTTGAGCGCCATCTGATGGAGAGCATCACGCGTGCGCCAATCAAGAGTCGGATCTTGCGCGATGTTCTGGACAATGCCGTTGTAATTTCCGGCCTGCATCTGCTGGACATACTGATCTGCGGCGTGATCGTTCTGGGCTTTCTTCGCGCGTTCGTCAGCCTCCTGAGCGATCTGCTGGGCGGCCAAGGTCTGATTGATATAGGTCAGAGCGTGGGCGCGCGCCTCCGGCGACAGGTCCTTGTTATCCATGACCGTCTGGTACGCATCAGCTTTCAGCGACAACGGCTGAATAGGCTGCTGGGCTGCCGACGATGTTGCGGCCGGGAGTTGCGGCGCCTGATCGGCGGCCGTGCCAGTCGGCGCCCCAGGCAGCGGAGTGACGCCGGACAACGCCAAGAGCTGAACGGTGGAGACATCGGGGGCCGCCGTCGGCGTCACGCCCATGTTGGGAAGCGCGGTACCTTGCGGCGAAGCGCCTGGTACGACGTGGGTGGCGCCCTTGACCCCATTGTATTTGTCCGCCCACATCTGCGTGAACTGAGCCGCGGTCATATCCTCACGGCCACCGTTCTGAATGATGGCATTGGTGCCGACGAGGCTAGCAGCGTTGGCGTTCGGATTGTTGAGGAGTTTCGTCGCGCCGCCCGCGCCCTGCTGGTGAGCAAGGTACAAGTCCGCTCCAGTAGGATCGCGGCCAAGACCAAGGCGAAGCTGTTTGCCATTCTCTACGGCGAGCCGAGCGGCCCCATCAGCGGAAGATTGCAAGTCATTTGGGTTGACGCCCATGTGCGCGGCGGTGGACGGGACGAATTGGAAGTAGCCACGCGCGCCGGCGCTATTCGCGCCGAGATTTCGCCCGCCGCTCTCGATCTGCATCGTCTTTCCCAGGAAGCCAGCCGGCAGGCCATATTGCCCCTCGATGCCCGAAAAGAGTTTGCTTGCGGGCGTTGCGCCGCCGGTAGTCGTCGCGGCCTGGTGCGCGCCCTCGATCGCCTTCGCGCCGGCCTGCTGGCCAATCTGCTGATCAGCTCGAGCACGCAAGGAGTTGGCGACGTTGTCATACAGAATTCCGGCGGTTTCCTTGTTCTGATCAAGGATACCAAGTGCTTTAGCCGGGTCTTTCACGCCGATCGAATTGACCTGGGCAACGAGTGCATCGCGCTTGCCGCCCTCTACCGCGGCATTCCAGACGGGATCGCCTTTCGTCGCGCCCTGCAATTCTGCATTCTTCACGCGGGCGTTGATGAGATCAGACGTTCCATTTGCGACAAGAGTCGGGTTGTCGGCATTGGCCGCGATATGCCCGATCGCAAGCGTCTCAGTATCCTTATTGACCTGACCGTACCAAGCGTTCGCCTGCTGGTCCGAATGCTCCCCGATCTGACCGATCGCCATGGCGCGATACCGGCGCGAGAAGTTATCGAACTGGAGCTGTTGCTCTGGCGTGGTCAGCGTCTTGCGGGTGTTGGCAAGAGCCTCGTCGAGTGCGCTCGATACGGCCGGTCGCTGATCCAGCGCCGCGCGGCCTTTCGTCCCTAGAAAGCCGGTATCGGGCACCATCTGCCCATCTTGGCCCGGGACCATCTTATTAGGATCGCCGTGGAGGAGCTTATTGACCGTATCCTGATAATTGTTCGCCGCATTGTCAGCAGCAGCCTGCCCATAGAAAATGGAAGCCTTGAGCGCGCCCTGGCCGAACTGCTGCAGCCCCTGCGCGATGTCGCCACCGAACTGGCCCGCATTGGTCTGGATGTGCTGATAGTCATCCGGGGCCTGAACCTGCGGCGCGACCTCGGGAATACCACCCTGATATGGAACTTCAGCCATGGATTATGAACTCGCCTGCGCGCCAGTCCACTTGGAACTGATGCTTGAAGCATTGCTGAGAAATGAGCCGGTCGCGCCAATTGCCGCGGCGATCGGAGCCTCGGCGGCCTGCGTCTTGTCGAGCTCGGCCTGCGCCTGGTAATTGGTGGATTGCGTCCGATAGCCATAGGCCGATAGTTCGGCGTTGTGCATAACGGTGTTGGTGTCGAGCTTGCTCTCTTCGCGCTGCGACTGCTGGACATCCACCGCGGAACCACTGTTCACGTCGATACCGTTGGCCGCCTGCGCCGCGATGATGCCGCCGGCGACTTGCGCACCCTTTTCGCTTTCGGCCTGCGCCTGGGCTTCTCCAGCCTCGGTCGCTTGTGTGGCGTTCTGCTCGGCAATCTTTGCGTTGTTCTTTGCGACTTCGGCCTGATAGTTGGCCTGGTTCGCTGAAGCTATGCCGCCGAAAACCGATCCGACGGCCGACGTCGCGGCGCCGACAATTCCTAGTGTGGCCAAGCACATTTAAGCGGCTTCCTCATGATGATAGCCCATGGCAATTGCGAATCCATTCCCGACGGGCACTCTGATGTCTTGACGATTTTCCATGTGCCGCATCAGGACTTGGCGATCTTTCTTCGAGTTCGCCGGGGCGCCCGGGCCATCGTCCGCGACGTGAAAGCCAAGGAAAATTGCAAGCCTCTTTGCGGCCTCGTCGCCTTCAATGATCGTGGTCGCCAGCTCTCGCTTTACGACCATGATTTCGGCAAGCTGCTTTCGCGCTTCCTTGACGATGGCAACCGGGTAGCGGAGCGCTTCATTGGAAAGCGCCAGCCAGACAAAGCCAGTCGGCGAAGCCACGGTACCGATGATCCCGCCGAGACCGGCCAGACGACCTTCGATCATCCACGCCTTGCGGAAACAGGACGCATCGAAGCATCCTCGCATCTGCCGGTGAGTGCCGAGTTGAACCCGCGCGATGGCCTGCTGATGCTCTGTTCTCAGGATGCGGACCATCTGGCCACAATGATATGGCTTCGCTTCCTCGATCGAGAATACCGGCATCAGCGGCCTCCCTGTCTTTGGCGTGGCGCTGCTTGCGTCTCCGGCGTATCTCCACCCAATACTTCAGGAATGAACGCTAAGACATTCATAGGTAACGGAAAATCCTGTTGGATAGCAACCTGTCCTGGTGTCTGGAAACCGCCACTGACCGGGATGCGAATATCTCCGGTAAAGAGAGGTTTTGTGGTACTGTTGTAAGGCCTCTTCGGCGCGCTTGGCGGCGGAATGACATCAGCCATCTGTGACCATGTTGTCGCGATCCGCGCCGGGCTTTGTGTCGAGCCATCCGGTTGATTGGAGCCGATCACCATTCCCTGTGACGCTTCAACCCTCGCGGTTACATCGCCGATCTTCTTTCGCTGGCCCTGGACCGTCGGCTGCCCGACGTCAAGATAGAGGCTTTGCAACTGTGCCTGATATCCAAGCCCTACCGTCGCCGACGTGGCGGCCTCGGGAAGCGTCACGATGCCATTCGCCGGAACGACTGTCGGCGGGATGACATTGCCATCTGCGATCCCCGTCACGGTAGCGCCGGCGAGATGCGTCAACCCGCCGAGGGTAGTGGTGGGTGCGGTCAGCGTCCAATTGCCCGCGGTCTGCGGTTGAATCTGCCCATTGCTATTTGGAAGCAAAACCGTGATCGGCGTCGAAATATCGGCGACGACCTGCGTGGCACTCACAAAGGTTTTGATCGTCGCAATGCCGCCGCCTATGCGAATAACGTTGCCGACATTGCCCGAAGAGAAGATTCCGGCGCTTGCCGTGAACGTCGCGCTATTGTCGAGCAGCAATGTTGCCGAAGCGCCGGAGCCGCTATTCGCCGGGTCGGAGATGACCAAGGCGGGGTAGACGTACCCAGATCCTGCACTGGCAACTGCCGCCCCCACGATCACACCGTTGGTGATCGTGAGATTGACCACAGCGCCAGAGCCTGGGCCGTTGCCATCATCATCGACGACCGTCGCGACAGTGGCGGGGGAATAACCCTCGCCGCCGATGAGACCAGTCACGCCAGAGATGGCACCGAGTCCCGTTGCTGACGAGCTCGTCAAAGTGGCGTTCGGCGTTGGCTGCGTCAGTGACAGGCCGCAATCCACGCACCATGTATCCTCGATCGCGTTCCAGATGCGATCATTCATCCGCTCGATCATGTATGCGGTCTTGCCGGCGATAAATCTCTGGACCCCGACATAGAGCGCGTCGACAGGGGGCTCCGTAACCGAGCACACGGTCTTATAGAGGCCGTAGGTATCATGGCGCGACCAGCCGGCGACTTCCTGCGGCTTGTTATAGGTCAGGCTGAGAAGAACGCCGTCATTCCGAACAGACCACAGGATCTTATAGGGCTCTTCGCACCAAGCATGCTCTCGGATCGTGAAGCCCGTGAATAGCTGTGACGAGTTCTGCGTAAGGTCTTCACCGGTATAGATATTCGTGAAGAAGTTATAGGAAAGGTCGCGGTAGATCGAACCCTTTGCCTGCACATAGATCACGTCATAGTCGATCTTGATCGGCGGGACGGTCGCAGAGCAACCGTTATATGCCTGTGGCTGCGCCTGCTGGTTCGATGGCGTGATGGGCTGCGGATTGAGCGAACTGCCGCCAGCGCCCGTCAACTGCCAGGCAGAAAGGCCGGTCAGGACGACGAGGCCGCCCGGCATACTTATCATGAACTGAATGCCGTTCACTTCCACGGACCAAGGCGTTCCGATGATGGCATCATTCGGGATCGTCGGGATACGGGAGTCGAAATTGCGGAACGATCCCGGTTGAGACATGAAATAAGTGTCGGGCTGGTTCAGCGTATAAGCGTAGACGCGCCTCTCCTGAAAATAGGCGACGACTGCGGGAAACGTCCCGGTCTCGGGGCCGACGATCAGGGTGGCCGTAGCGCCCGATCCCGTGGTGTTGGGAACGATCGTCACCGTGTCGGTCGGAAGGTAGCCTTCACCAGCCTGAACGACGATAAAGCCCGTGACCACGCCGCCTTGAGTGATCGTCTCGATAATGGCGCCGGAACCGGTAGTCGTATTGATGACGGCGCCGGCCGCATCATAACCAGATCCCCCACTGGTGAGATTCAAGCCAATGATCTGCCCGCGGGCGAACGGATTCTTGTGGGTCGGCGGAACTTGCGTGAAGTCCGGCAGGATATTGCTGTCGGTAAAAGAAAGGCCGAAGGAGCGGCCGGCAAAACCAAACAGCGAACCAAGGGGCGGGAAATCCCCAAAGCGCGGCGAGGCTTTGTAGACGTTGTATTCCGTGACGCTCGGCACATAGCTATAAGTGATCGTCACGCTCCCGGCAGATGTGGCGATATCTCCTACAGGGCCAAGTGTTCCAATGTTCGAAGCGATACTTTCCGAACCGTCTTCGGGGCTAATGGCTGTGACGACATATTCGTAGAAGGTATTGGTTCCGTCGCCGCCGACGATCGTTATCGTGGGCGTGCCTGAAGGTGGGGAGATATTCGGGCTGGTATCGAGAGCGGTCAGCGTCCAATTATCATCCGCCAGGCGTGTCAGCTCTTGCGGCGGGTATTCAACGAGTGTCTGCTGATTGACACAGCATAGCGACATGACGTCGGCCGACTGCGTGAACTTCAGATATTCAAGGTCGGCTTCCGAGTAGATCGTCGCCAAAGTGAAGATGCGCGCTGCTGCGCCACCGCCGGTGAAAGCCGGGGCTGCAGTCGTGTCGATGGGATTGCCGTATGCATCGCTCAGAGCAAACGTCGTAGCATTCAGTTCGGTCAGAACAACGATATCGCCGTTGAGCTGCGTCATCCCACCGATGCCTGACAAGGAGACCCAATCGCCCGTGGCATATCCCACAGACGCAACCGTCAGGACTGCGGGGCTCGCCTGCGTTATTCCCACGATGGCTTTGGACGGCTCGACAACATAGGCGCCATTCGATATGACGCGCATGTAGAAGTTGCCGAATTCCAGAGCCAAGCCCTGGTTGATATTGAACTGGAAAGGGATCAGGCGGGGAGGAAATGCGCGGCCTGTCTGCTTGGAGAAGCCGACGAACGCTGTACCGGCGCGCGAATAGGAGCCGCCGCGGTAGCCGACAAACATGTTCCGCATCGTTGACGCGCCGGAATGCGTTCGCGCAAGGTCGACATGTCCGAACAGGCTCGGGGAGACCTCACCAGTGGTGAAGCTCGACTGAATGACTGAGGTTGCCATGTTTAGAAGGTGGCTCCATCAGCCAGCATCAGACCGTCCCAGCCACCGCTAAAGCCGCCACCTCCCCATCCGGCATTGTCGGGGCCATGCCAGCCGGCGCCGCCGCCTACGTTGCGCGTGCGCATCCAATCGACAGCGATATCGGAGGACGAGGTAGATTCGTTGCCGTCGGTGAGACGCGCCTCGGTGATCTTCTGTTTAACGATGGCGATCTGTTGGGCGCGAACCGTCAAACCGAACTTCTTGTCTTTCGCCAACGGAAACGCGATCTCGCTCGCTAGATAGGCGACGAAAGCCGATCGGAAGAGCGGGTCCCAGACGCTCGGGTAGAGCATGAGAGCGGTATAGACGAGCTGCGCGTTCTGGACGTTCGTGAGAATGACGGTGCGGCCGTCAGGGCTGACGCCCTGCGTTTCCCAAAAGATCTGACCGGACTGCGGTGGATAATTGTAATCCGTCGCAATCTGGAAGCGTGCCGGACGGATGCGCTGGCCTGTGAGCGGGAATGTGCCGAGACCGGTCATCAGCGGAGTGCCAGGGATCTGTATATTTTCGGGAGGGGGAGCGGATATCTGCGAGGCCGGATTCCACGGGATGAAGCGGGCCTTCATGCAGTCGATCGGGTACTCGTATTCATAGACCCACGGAACAGGAACCTTCGTCCCGACGTCGGGAGTGTTGCCCGTGGCATCTGCGAGAAGAACGAGATCCGTCGTCTTGCGAGCGAAGGACCAATTGGCCGCGCGCAGAAGCTGGCGCAAGCACTGGCCATAGGCGCGAAGCGTGACTTGAGCCGGACGTGTGCCCTCTTCGAGGTCGCCGAGGGTAAAGTCTATCCCTGCCGCGTCCAGTGCCTGGTTCGCGACATCTTGCGGCAGATAGGCCATTGGGTGCTTATCCCTGTTCTTGCTCGGCGATGATCATGGAGGCGCTTTCGTCCGACGCCTCCAGCTTGGCGGCATCGAGACCGGTCAGGACGGGTGCGAGCCTGCGTCCCAGAGCGCTCGCGAGAACTTCCACAAAGTCAGCTTCCCAATCAGCGGGATCGGTGACTTGGCCCGTATAGGTGAGGATGGCGTTCGGGATATTGCAGAGGATGACTTTGGCGGCCGGCGTCAGGGATTGGTCGTTCTCGACCGAATAGACGTGCGGCTGGGGATCGAATGTCATCGTGAACATGGGCACGGGCTTCACGGCCCGAACCTTGAGGCAATCCGAGGGATAGGCATATTCAAACACCCACGGCGGCGGCGGAAAATCCGAGCTCCATGTCACCGGCGGGAAATATCCGCCCTCCGGCGCCTGTTTCAGGAGGGTCAGGCTGACGTTGCGCTCTGCGAACCCCCAATCATTCTGGCGAAGGACTTCATCGCGGGTCTGCGAATAGATGTCGAGTGCCTTCTTGGAAGCTGCGGAACCGTCGTACAGGTTCCCGATTCGGAGCTTGTATCCGATGCGGACGAGCGCCAGATTGACGACGTCGGCCGGCGACTTGACGGAGGTAACCATTAGCTATCTCTCCCCTCGCCGGCGGACTCGAATGCGCCGCCACTCTCGAGCAAGCCCTGCGATGTCTCGGGCCGCCCGGCGAGCGCCATGGCCATTTCGCTCGCAAGGAGACGAACGACGGCTTCGCGGAACAACGCATCCCAAGAGTTTTCGCTTGGATTGTTGTTGTAGACGGCGGAGGCGGAGGCGAGATCGGTATGAATTACACGCTTCTGCGCACCAGAAACGACAGCATTCGCGACCACCCAAGTGATCGGGAGCGGGTTGTTCGGGTCATCCAAAGAAGGCGGCAGCAGTTGCCAGATCTGCACGCCGTTCGCGGGGTAGACATACTCGAAGGCCCACGGAAAGGGTGCCGGGTTGCCGCTCAGCGCAAGCGCGACGGTATTCCGCGCGAAGTCCCATCCGAATTGACGGCCGACGGTCTGGACGCATGGCGCATAGAGTGCGGCCGCAGCTTTGCCGGACGGGGAGTTGTCGAAGTTCGGCGCCGTCCCAGTGACTGGGGTCTGATTGTTGCCGATCAGTTGGATGGCCTGATTGACGATATCCGTCGAGGAGGTCATGTGGCTCTCCCGATTTAGTACAATTCAATCCAGGCTAGACCATGGGCCGCCGAGAATATCCAAGACCGACCTTGGCTATTTGAGCAGGTGGACGATGTGGGGCCTGTGATTGTGTCGCCACCCGTCACAGCGATCGTAAGGGCGGTGACAGTCTGGGTGCAGGCCAACCGAAAAATCTGCCCGTCTGTTTGACCAGCCGGAAGAGTTACCGTCCCGCCGGCTAGAGTCCCGGATGGCGATAAGATCAGTGAACCTATCCCAACCCCAACCGATATGGAAAAGCCGTTCGTTGGCGATTGAAAGCTATAGGTCGTGTCAGCTTCCACCCCTTTATACTGGATGGGTGCACCAGTCGCCCCAAGGGACACACCGGTATCGCCCCATTGGAGCAGCGGGTTGCCGGCAAAGTCCTGTAGTTGCCCAAATGCAGCGCTCGAGGCAGGTCGCGCAAACAAAATATTTGCCGGGCTCACACCTATTGTCGGATGGAATGAGCCGCTGCCATCCGCCCATTGCAATGTCGTATTGTTTGGGAGAATGAAGCCGTTGGACGAGAAATTCAGGCCGCGGTCGTTGTATGCTGTGGCAGCAGCACGCGCAGAAGTACCGATAGTATTTACTTGTGCAGCTCCGGAAAATGAATTGCCAGTTAGGATCAAATTCGAGAGGTGGGTGGAGCCATCGGCGTCGATTGCAGTTGCCGCATTGTTATCAAAAAGCGAGTTTTGAATGTTGATATTGGCGATGACATCGCTATTTGCGATCGCATTCTGCGAAATGAAGACCGCCGAACCGGCTTGAGCGCCACCGTTTCCTACGAACTTATCGCCGTTGATACTGATCTCGCTCGGCGGAAATCCAACGGATGGAAAATTGCCACCCACGACGTAATCGATGAACACGCCAATCCCCGGTATCGAGGGAGAAAGGCCAGGATTATTGGACCAATTATTTTGCGAAAAAGTATAATGCGTGCCTGTCGCTATAAGCGCGCCGGTTCCGAAATTGGAAACCGACATATTGTGCACGCTGATATTGTCGCTGGCATTATAGGTTATGCCGGTATGATTATTCGCAATGTTCGGTGTGTCTGTGACAAACGACACGCATTTGTTACCGACTTGGCCAGAACCGCTTACGCCGTTTGTGTCAGCACCGTTCGCTGTCCAATCGCTCAAAGTGAAATTTCGCAGATAAGCAAAGTCAGAACACTGCCCAACCGCGTCCATCACAACGTGATCAATCTTGCCATTGACCAGCCAATCACCGGCAAATCCGGCACCTTGGCCGCCGAAATTTCCGGTGAAATGGAGATCATGAACATGAAAATTCACATCGCTGGAAAATCCTATGGCGACGTTTTCGTCACCGGGATTTAGCGCCGAACGCGTTCCTTGGATTGTAAGGCCGCTAACCTCAAAATTCCTGTCCTGGTCGAAATGAAATGCGGTGCTGAGCGCAATCGCCGGATCAATGACGATGGTCGCGCCGGGGCCCGTCATTTTGAAGTTGGATAAATTTTGCACCAGCACGGCGGGCGCGTTGAACGCACAGCACGGCGCGGTAACAGTCGACGCGAAACGATACGTACCCTGAGGCACGATAATTAAGCGATTGCTCGCCATGGCGGCGCGAAAAGCCGGCGCGCTGTCGGCAACGCCCGTCGGGTCAGCTCCAAATTGGGTGACCTTGAATTCCTCGAGTAGCTCGGCGTTCACCGTACGAGGAACGGCCGACGGGCCAGTTTGTGAAAACGTTATCGAGGATGACGGGAAGATCGGGGCGCCGCAATCCTTCAGAAGCGTGCCAGCCGTATTGTTCCAGCAAGCCAGGTCGTTGACTGTGCTGGTGTTCGGCCCGACGATCCCACCGATAACAAAGGGGAAGGTATAAAGGGTGCCGTTGATGTTCATATTCAACGGCTGCACTGCTGCCGACCCAGCCGCACCATAGGCGATCAGACCGCCGCCACCTTGAGCGTTGGGGCTGAAGCAGAGGAAATGATAGCCAGTGGCGTTCGTTGTCGGCGCGTCATAGTCGCAGAGGTTCGTGCCGAATGGGCCCGTGCCAGTGCCGGAAAATGGGGGCGTGCCGGTCCCGCGCGCGGCAAGCCCGAGTTCGCTCAGCCCTACGCCAGCTGGACCGCCGCCGGCCGGCCCACTATCCTGGACAATCGGCTGCGAAGAGCCTGCCCCGACATACATCGGAGCATGACCGGGTGTCCAAGGTCCACCCTGAAGGATTGCCTGCTGAGCAAGGGCGAAGCACGGGAACGCCACCATCGCGAGGATGGCAGCCGCAAGACGCAGCAATTTCATGATTGTGACCTTAAAGGAGGGAAAGAGCCTCAGGCTTCTTCGTTCTCTTCGTCTTCGCTTTCGATCGACATCGATTCGATCTGGATCTCCACACGGCAGGATGAACCATATTCGCCATCCGAAGCGCTGACGCTGGTGATCCGTCCGAGAAAGTGACCGTGAATGATACCGCCGACAAAAGCGTCGGAGGGATCGAGATTGAGCTTGTCGAGCTCGTCACTGCAAAGGCAGATGCGCAGACCATAGGGATAGTCCGGCTTGTCCTTCATCGGGATCGGCATGACGGCGTCCATCTTCTGCTCGTCATCCATCTCCATTGAAACCATGGGCATGACCATGATCAACCCTCCCCGGCGGGAACCTGGGGAGCAGCAGCGGCCGCAGCGCCGGCGCCGGGAGCCGCAGGAGCGTTTCCGCCTGGCTGGCCTTCCTCGGCCATCATCTCGGCTTCCTGCTTGTCGGCAAGCTCCTTGTGGGCTTTCTCATGCCGAGCGGCCATCTTGCGATGTTCCTCGCGGTGATTGCCGTGCAGATCGCGACGCTCGCCCTCGTGAGCCTTGTGCAGGTTCTCACGCTCCTGGCGATGGCGCGAATGGACAGCTTCGCGGCCGCCCTTCTTCTCGGACTTGTCGGACTTGCCGGCCGAATCCTTGTGCTCTTCGGAACCGCCGCGATCGCCAGAGGTGTCTTTCTTCTCGGCGTCCGGACGTTCCTTCGGCTCTTCATCCCGCTTGCCGCGGTCATACAACGGGCTCTTCGCCATCGGTTCAGTCCTTTTTGCTTCTCGGGTGATCATAAAGCGGGGATTTGCGCTTCTTCGACATGCCCATGAGGGTCTGGGCCAGACGGGCTTCCTTGCCCAATGTGCCCTTATCGCCGGCATGTTCCGAAGCAAACTCGCGCGTGGTCTTGCCGGCGCGCTCAGCCTTTTCCTTGAAGACGCCCTTACGGGATTCAGGAACGGCCTTTTGAACCCATTTCTTTTTCTTCTCAGCCATGGACGTTGTCCTTGAGGCCATGTCGGCCATAGAGAGGGTGGACATCAGGAAGAGCGCTTTTTGTCGTAGAGGACGCTGCCGCGCGATTTCTTCTTGGCCGCGTCAGCCTTCGCGAAATCCTGGCCGACGCTCTGAGGAACGCCGGCTTGCTTTGCGAATTTCGGATTGTGGGCAACAGCTTCCATAAAGCGGTGCTGTTTGGGGCTGACGCTCGGCATTACTGCGTCCGAATCCAGCCGGCGAGCGGGGCGTTGTAGTACCAGCAAACGCGGGTATTCGCGACCAATGCGGTGACGGCACCGAGGCCGATCGACGTCAGCATCGTCTGGCCTGTATTGGCGCTGACGGTGATAGCCGTCTGGGTCTGGGTATCTTCGACACAGAAACGTTGGCCATCGCTCGGGGTTGCAGACATTGTGAGCGTGCCGGTCGCCAGCGTGCCCGCCGGGTTCAGGTACAGCAGCGACGTGAAATTCGGAACGGTGATCGCGAAACCGGTGAGCGGGATCTGATACGAATACTGGTCAACACCAGCGATCGAACCGACTGTCGCATAGGTGGATTGCGCCGACGGTGCGCCGCCCTTGATGACCTGCACGAGATCCGACTGGCCGAGAGAGGCCAGCAGCGGAACTGAGATCGTTTGAGCAACCGCCGCCGTGGCGATGCAAAGGGCCGCAATGGCGCCGAGAATGTACTTGAGTTTCATTGTCGTGATCTCCGATCAACCGATGATGACGTATTGGTAGGTCTGGGTATCGCCGGCATTCTGGGCGACGATGTTGAATCCAGTGCCGGGCGACTTCAGAATGACGTAAGGCGTCGGGAACTGAAAATTGCCGCCTAATGCCAAGGTGATGAAAATCATGGAATTTGGCCCGACCGCCGGCTCGGGAACCGACACCACGAACGAACCATTTGCGGCAAACGTGCCGCTGGCGATGGGAAGATAGGCATCGGGGGCAGATCCGTTGTCCATCGGGAGCTTGCCCTGCGTCGGGAAGCCAGGGAGCTTGGTTTGACCGGGCTGAAACGGCATGGGCTTAGCCGATGATCACATAGTTATAGATGCTGGTGTCGAGCGCAGTGCCCGCGACGGTGAAGCCGGTGCCGGGCGTGATTGTCTGGATAGCCGGGATGGCGCCAACCGTGCCGCCCACGGTTTTGAGCGCGAAGGCGATGACAGATCCTGCCGTGACGTTGGCATTGGCCACCACGACGGGCGTGGCGCCGTTCAACGTGACCGTGCCGCCAGCGACCGGCAGCGCCGCGACCTCAGCGCCGCCATTATCAATCGGGATCAGACCCTTGGCCGGGGTGCCCTGGAGAACATTCTGTCCAGTTTGGAAAGTGGTCATCTCGTATCCTTTCGAGATAGGGTTAGGTGTTGGCGATGACGGCCACTTTCTGGCCAGGAACTACCGCGAAGAGCATGGGGAAATTCGCCGGTATTCTCATGTTGACGACGGCTGCAACGGGATTTGCCGCGAAAAGCACCGAACACGCGACGTCAGCGGAAAGCAGAACGAGGCGCGTGTTGGCGCTGAAGGCGTTCGACTGAACCGAACCAGCACCGATTGCTATTGCCTGATCCGCGATCGAGGGCTCGCCCGGTATGGCGGCAATAGTCGTTCCGATTGTCGCCAGTCCTGGAAACTCGCTGATGTAGAGTGTGGCCATGGTGGGAGATCCTTATGCGGTCTGACGGGCAGGCCGGGCGACTGTGCCGAGGATGTTGGTCTCGACGAACTGGCCCGGTGCATCGCGGTGCTTGACGCGAAGGCCGCCATCAATCTGGCCATTGCCAACGCTTTGCGGTTCGGCCGGACCATTCGAGCGACGGGCCGGCGGCCGGCCATGAACGACGACGCCGCCGGTGGTGACGTAAAGCGGGCTATCTTCGATGACCTTTTCAGAGGTGCCGATCGACGCCATGAAAGCGGAATAGATACCGTCGGCCACTTCGTTGACCGGCTTCATCGCTTCGTTCGGAACGCCGGGGTAATCGATGACGGTCGGGCGTGCGACATGATCGGCCGTGGTGAACATCGGCTCGATCAACTGCTCATCGATGTAGATCTTGTTGCGAAGCTGGTAGGTCGGGACAATCCCATTCCGGCGCGCTTCGGCGATACGCTGGAACATCAGTTCGCGAGCATCCTCACGGGCCTTGATGACCTGCGGAGCAACCGGCTTGCGGCCGGTGCCCTGGTGCGAGATGTCGGCGATCGACATTGCGAGCGCCTGCATCCAGTTGGTATCCGCTGGCCCCGAGTGGGAGGAGGAGGACTCGGGGCCAGCTTCTTCCCGCATACGTGCGAACTCGGCCAGAAGCCCGTCACGCATATTGGCGAGTGCTTCTGCCGTAGCTTCGGCAAGCGCCTTGCGGAACTCCGGTGTATCGGTGACCGATGCAGTCGGCGCGTCAGATTGCTGTTGCGCGCCCTCATCTTTGAGAGGGACGAACGTGGTATGTCTTTCAGTGCTGGGCTGCATGTGTTTGTTTCTCCGATACTGGCCGCGGGACATTGGTTGCTGGTCCTATCAGGCGACGGTGTAGTTACGAGCCGCGTATTTATTGGCGAGATCGTCGCGAACTGGCGTCGGGATGGCGAAGGCGATCGTGCCGGCCGTGAAGTTCGTGCCGGCGGCCGGCGAGAACAGCAGACGCAGGAAGCGCGCGCGCAGGTTGGCCGGGAATGCCGGAACCCACGGGAAGCGCGCGATGATCTGATTGGCCGTCAGGTTGGCGACTGCCATCGGACCGGTTTCTTCCAGCGTAGTCCACGTACCCGGCTGGTAGCCGCCGGCTGCGCCCTGATCGGGAGCGGCCTGGAAGGCTACGTTGAGGGTTGCGGCGTTGCCGGTGGTGAACGCGGTACCAACTGCCACTTCGAGTTCCGGACGGAAACCGCCGATACCCATGTCGGTGCCAAAGTTGGTCACGTTGCCGATGATGCTCTGCGGAGCCTGGCCGACGCCAAGACCGAGCATATCGATGACGTTGGTCGACGGGATGGCTACACCCGCG
The DNA here is from genome assembly GCF_014193655.1 of Rhizobium sp. BK313. Classification (GTDB taxonomy): domain Bacteria; phylum Pseudomonadota; class Alphaproteobacteria; order Rhizobiales; family Rhizobiaceae; genus Rhizobium. The sequence continues at coordinate 2,196,907 of NZ_JACHZQ010000001.1, forward strand.
CCGCCTACGATGGAGAGAGGTGCCCCAAGCGGGACAAATGCAAGCATTGCGTCGAGACGCATGACGAAATCCTTTCTAGAGTTGGGTCTCGCCTTACGAGACGGTTGCCTCGGTGTTCAGGAGCTGATCCACGACCTTGATCGGGATGCCGCGGTAGCTATCCACGGGCATGCCGGCGTAGTCGTCGATGCGCAGCAGAACGTTGCGATCACGCATGGCCTGCACGTCCATCCAGTGACGGACGGTGCGGTTGCAGTAGAATACCGGGCGGATACCCGGCGACGGATCGTTGACGGCGTCGGTCTTGGTGATGCCGGACGTTCCCTTGCCGAGGGTCGGCGGGAAGAGCATCATCTGCGCCATGCCTGCGAACAGGTCATAGGCGTTCGGACCGGCCAGACCGGCCGTGGTGACGTCGATGTTGGCGAGACGGACGCCATAGCGCCAATCCTGCGGGCAAAGACCCATCTGGTGACGGAACCACGAGGTGTAAGCCTCGAAGCGGTTGCCGAGGGCGTCGAAACCGGGAACGGTGTCGCCCTTGTCTTCCATGGTCAGACCGGCCTTGGAACCGCGCGGGTAAAGACCGAAGATGGTCCGCTCGCCCCAGCAGAGCAGCCACAGCGAAGCGTTGGAGTTACCCGAACCGCCGGCACTGATGACGTTCTGCGCATTCTGGGCGTTGCTCGTGTTCAGCGTATTGTAGAACGGCGAGAAGCCCATGAACTCGGCCGGGGTGATGGTGGTGTTGCCGTAGAAGAGCGTCTGAACCATCGTCTGGCTCATGCCTTCCAGGAAGGCGACGTCCTCGTTTTCACGGAACTGGTCGATGTCGCCGGAGTCTTCCGCAAGCATGCGGTCGATCTGCGAGTAATCTTCCAGCGAGCCGAGCGAAACGCGGGCCTTCGCGGTGGTCGACTTCGCGTAGGGAACGCCCATATTGTACTGGCGCCAAGCGCCGGCAGGAATGGACGTGCGGAACACGAATTCATGGCCGCCGATTTCGTTTGCTTCGATCATCGGCAGATCGTCCCAGACGTCATTGGACTGGGAAAGCTGTTCAGAAATATAGACCTGCTTCTGCGCACCATTGATGCGAGTAGTCAGGTCAGCGAGGGTGGGCCAGGCGCCTGTTGCCAAGGTAGTTCTCCATTTTCAATGGGGTTTAGAAGTGGGTCACCTACTGCCGCCCGAACGCGGGTGATCGTAGATGGCATCGCGGAACCGTCCCTTTGGTGCCTGGCCGTTGCTGGGGGATGGTTTCGGATTCGGTGGCGGCATGCCCGGCTCATCGAAATGACGGGCAGCGCTGTGAAGCATCCGCAGAAAGGCCGGGTGATCCCCTGCCCCTGTGATGCGAAGGAATTCGTCAAAGGCTGGCATATCCTTCTCGGACACGAACATATCGCGCATGCGGGCGATTGCGCCCATGGCGGTCTGATGACCGGCGCCGCCGAGCTGTTCGTCTGCCATGACCTGCTTGCGCCAATCGGCGCGGGTGTCGTTCCAGACCTTCATCTGGTTCTGGGCGACCTGTTCTGCATAGCTCTGCATCGCCGTGGCGTGCATATCGAGCAGCTTTTGGCCGGCTTCCGGTGGAACGCGATGCTCCGCGAGAACGCCCGTATAGGCGCCCATCTTGTCGGAGTCGTCTTTCAGCGCCTCGGGGAGCTTGAATTCATAGGTGATCGGCGGAAGGTCGGCGGCCGGCGTTTCGGCCGGCTTGGCTTCACCCGGCTTTTCTTCCGGTTTGACCTCGGCCGGTTTCGCTTCCGCGCCCGGTTCCGCTGGCTTTTCCTCGGCCGGTTTTGCCTCTTCGGCCTTTACCTCTGGCTTATCCTTAAAGCCTTCGAGCAGGGTCGGAGTTTCATGCGGGTTCGGTTCGGCGGGGGCTGCCGGCGTCTCGACCGCAGGGGCTTCAACTACCGCCTCGGGAGCGGCAACAACGGGGGCTTCGACCGCTGCCGCAGTCGGCTGTTCTGCGCCTGGAATTGCTTCGTCGGCCATGACCTGTCCTATTTCTTTCTGGATGATGCTTGGCCGCCGAACGCGGGGTCATGCTCGTCCTGCATCAGAAACACTCCATCGCGATCGAGGATGGTCCACGATCTAAGCAGCGTCTGGCCGAACTGCTGTTCACCAAGCTTGTACCAAGTGGCTTCGGGCTGCGGGGTCCCGTTGGGACCGCACGCGAAGACTGTTTCGTTGATGTGCGCCGCGCGAAGGATCGACCACATTTCGCGGCGACCGATCGGATCGGCAAAGACGGCCTGCCAAAAAGCTTTCGCCTCGCGCTTGTGGCGGTTTTGCTTCTTCTTCGCCGTCTCTACGGTCTTGCGAGACGATGCGTTCGGCTGTTCCGGCAACGGCTCTTCGGTCCCGTCTTCGAAAGGCGGGATGTCGTCGTCGTCATCTTCCATGATGATCAGTTCGGCAGAAGAATGCCGCCGTCGGATGCACGCCAGCCGACAGGCCGCGTGTCACGATGCGGACCGGGCATGACATCGGGCAGAATCGCGCCGCGCCGGCCGGTTGCTCTGGTTCGAATGTCCTCTGCGTTCGCCTGCGCAACAATGAGTGCCTTGGCCAACAACAGGAAAAGCTTCGCCGGCTGCTTGGCGCGCAACCAGTTCCCTGCCCGCTTATGAGCCTCGGAGACCAGCAGACCGATTTGCAGCCAGCGGCTATCCTCGCGCCAGTGTGCGGCCTGCCGTGATGCGCCCTCGATCAGCTTCAACTCGTTGCGGAGGGTGCTGTATGTCGGGCCCTTCGCTGGCTTGACGGCCAGATCCTCGCAATGCTGGATGGCCTTCTTGAAGTTGTCCGTGAGGCAGTCAAAGATTTCGACTTCGGTGAGGTCGCTCATTGCTTCTTCCCCATTGCGTCGACGGTCATCCGCTGGAGCGGCGACATGATTTGCGAATTAGGACCAATGGCCATGTTCGCCTGTAAGCCATTAATGCTTACGGTAGCACCATTGAGGTTGAGACCGGGCGGAAGCCCGATGAACTGGAATGGCTCCTTGCAATCGGCGCATTCAACATTGATTTCCGCCATGAAGCGACCGGAATCCTCCAATCGCGCCACAGCGACCTGTGCGTTGAAATTGAAATGCTTGCAATTCATTGGAGTGCTCATGCCTGGCCTGCCGGAGTTCCGAGCAACGCGCTCAACGCACTGCCGTTCTGAAGTGGGGTTTCGGAAAGGGTCTTGGCGGCCGTGACGCCTGCCATCGCTGCGCCCGGCGCCTGTGCGGCTGCCTTTGCCTGCTCGCGGGCTTGATCGTGCTGCTCGACTTCCTTATCGGTGAACAGGCATTCGCTCGGGAAGTTGACGAGATCGCCATATTTCTCAAGCGCCTTATCGAGATTCACCTTGCGAAGCGGATCAGGAACGCCGGCGGCCTTGGAAGCGGCCGACAACTCACCAGCGGTGACGAAGAAATCCTTCATGGACACAGAGCCGGCGGCGCGCTGCGCGAGACGCATCAGCGAGACGAACTCGATCTTGAGCGGAATGCCCTTGAGGGACGGAGGCATCGGGTTGAGCATCTTGCGGCGCTCGAGGATGGCCATCACGCGCCGGATGGCAAGCGACAGCTCGTTCTCAACCAGATTGATGACTGGCCCCAGCTTCTGCAGGCGTTCCAGGTCGCGCTTGGTGAGCTCGAGCTCGTTGCGCGGCTGGACGCCCTGCATCTGCGTGATCGCCATGAAGACGTCGACGAAGAGGCACTTCTCGATACGGGCCGAGACTTTCTCAATATCAGCCGTGATGCCATTCAACCATGCCGGCTGCGGCTCGAACAACGGCCAGAAGCCCTTCTTGCCGCCGTCCGTGTTCATGTAGGTGATCATGCCGGGGATGATCGAGGACGGCTCATTCTTGAGCTCGGGATTGGCGCCCATCGGCGGACGCACACCCTTTTCGATGAACTCGGCCTTGCGACGTGTCTCCACCTGGATCTGCTTGGTATCGCCGAGCGCATCCATGCACGGCGAGCGGCCGTAGGGATCATTGCTGACCTTCGACCAGCGCATTGCCATGAACGGCTTTTCGTGAAACCCGCGCTTGCTCAGCGGCTTGTCTGTCTTCTGGCCCTTCAGCCAGTAGATTTCCCGATAGGTGAACTTACCGGGAACAACCTTGACTTCTTCGCCGGTGTCTTCGCGCTTCGAGATCGCAAAGTTGGGCTCGATCGAGTGAGCCACAACGAATTCATTGTCGAGCGATGCGCCGCCGGCCTGCCAAAGCTTGGTGACCTGTGGCGGGCAGTTGTCGGCGCCAAACATCTCGATCAACTGAACGACGGTGAGAACGAACTCACGATAGAGCGTGTCGACCTCGAAGCGCGCGCCAGTCGCGAGATAGTATTCGCCGGCGCACGGCAGATAGACGCGGATGACGTCTTCGAAGTCCTCATAGATGATGAAAGGCGCGGTACCGAAGACGGTCAGATCCTCGAATGCCTGCGCCATCTCGGTATAGAAATTGGACTGCGCGAGAACGGTATAGACGCGCTCCTCGGCGTCTTCGAGCCATTCCTTTGCATCAGCGTCAAGCTCCACGCCTGGCATGGAGATGCCGAACTTCAGCCACGGCCGCGACGGATTGGTGAGACCTGCCCACATACCAGAGGCACATGTCTCGACAGCAAGCGTGCCGGTGGAGTCAACGATCTGGTCATTAATCGGATTGCCACGGCTCATCTTGTTGGCGACGACGAGCCAATGATACCGACGGGGCAGGAAGAACTCAGCCAGTCGGGCCCAATGCGACCACCACGAATAGCGCCATGCACGCAGGAAGCCGAGACGAGCCTCAAGGTGCGAGAACACAGCACCCCATGACCGATCTTCCTTGCCGCGCTGGGCGGTAGTCGTCAGTGGCTGCTCTGCCAGCAATGTCGGCGACATACTGGTGTAGGGAGCGTCGGCGAAAGCGTCAGCCATTCGTTATTGCCCCAGCAATTGCTTTTGCGCCGTCTGCGGCGTCGGTGCGCCCTGCGATGACGACTGCACGGTGTTGCTCACGCCTGCGCCGGCTGCGGCCGCTGCTCGAGCTGCGGCTGCCGATCCAGCATCCTGAACCGATGCATCCGCTTGAGTCGGCGGTGCGGGTGGCGGGGGCGGTGCCGCTGGTGCCTTGGGGGATAGAAAGGACATTTAGACCACCAAAAGTACGATGCCGGCGGCAAAGCCGGAGACGATCGACAGCAGAAAGAAGAGAATGGCTGCGTTGCGCAGCACGTCAGACGGTTCCATGCCGTCCATGAACTGGGACAGGTTCGTCAGGTAGCAGAGCGCGCCGGTGACGAGCGCCAGCTTCCAAGCCCATGCGTTATGCAGTGCAATGCCGGCGGCGAAACAGCCGATGACGTAAATCCAAGCCCACACGGAGCCGATGATGACGTGAAGACGTTGGTTGTCGTTCATGAAACTGGCCTATCTGAACGGATCGTAGCTATCGGACACAGCGCTGTTCAGGCCAGCGCCGGCGAACGGGTCATATTCGAATGTGTGACGCCCGCGGCCGGCCCCCCGGCTCTTCGGAGAGACCGGAAAAGCGAATGTTAGGATGAAGGCGTCAGTATCATCGGGCGAGTAGCCGATCTTAGCCTTCACATCCTCTTTCGGTTCGAGCAGCAACCGATCCTTGCGGATGGAATAGGTCGTGTTGACCAGACCCTGCAGGAGTTCCTCGCTCTCGTGGAGCGCACCACCGCGCTTGATCCAGTCGGCGGCTTCGAAATACATTTCGGCCCGCTTGTTGAAGTAGCGTTCCTTCTTGATCGCATCGCTTGAGAAGTGCACGCCTGTCGGCGCAAACCCCAACACCCCGAGCTGATCAAGCCAGCCCGCACCAAATCCGCCGGTCGCATCCACAAAGCATGCATCAATGCCGTGGGTCTGCCATTCGCGAGAAACGATTCCGGCGCCCTGGATGGAGTTGATGTTGCGATGCTTGATTGACTTAAAGCCTTGAAGCCCTTGGCGTCGGAAGATCACCGACTGGTCATCGCCCATCTGCGCCACGTCGACACCAAGGACTTTCGGCGAGTTCTCGATGTCGTATTCCCGGTAACTGCGAGCGAATGCCGCCCTCACCTCGTCTTCAGAGATCAGTGCGTTGAAGTCAGTGTCGGGAAACTCCCCGAAGATCTTGACCTTCACCCATGGATTATCTCGACCGTATTGCGAGATCATCGCTCGGGCATGCTCGACCGAGACACGAGGCGTTCGCGACGGGCTGTCCGGATCAGCCGTGATTTCGATCAGATGCCACAGCTTATTGATATTGCGCCACGCAGAGTACAGCGGACCGCCGCGCCTTGTCGGGTTCCCAGCCTGCACGATGTGCGCTTCTTTAGGGCTACCGGCAAAGATGCCTTCGCACGTCGGCATGATTGCGTCAGGATAATCACCAGACTCGTCAAGCAACCACATAACGTAGTCAGCGTGAACACCGGCCAGTGCATTACCGATCTGCTCTGCGTTGGCGTCTCGCGCCCATGTGCGGGCTTCGAGCTTCCATGTGGCTTCAGCGTCGTTGTTGTAGATCTTGTTGCCGGTCTTCGTGAACGCCTTCTTCAGCAGAGGAGAGCGATCGTACCAGCGGGCAAGTTCCGTCCACAGGTTGGCGTAAAGGTTTTGACCTGTGATCGACGTGCAAGCGATATAAGGATGCGGCCGAGTGAGCAGAAAGTTCCAACCGAGCCACGCAAGGAGTGCGGTCTTGCCTGGGCCTGCGCATGCCTTCATTGCCAACCGCGGGCAGTTCGGGAACGCCTCAAGCGCTTCTTGCTGCCAGAGGTCTGGCTCGACTTCGAACAGCTCGCGCACCATCGTAACGGGGTGCTCGCGCCACCGCCGTATTTGATCCGATGCGGAATTCATCAGTCGTCTGAATTTTTCATGCTGGACGCGACCAGGGCGGCAAGCGTGTCGCCGATGTCATGTTCCTGCTTGTCACGAAGGCCGAGGTCGCGCGCGATAATGTTGGCGTTCAGCAGATCGGCCGCAGCTCCTTCGAGCTTTTGAGAGTAGATGATATCCTCTACGCGTGTTGTGACTGCGGTATAATCTTCACGCGTTCGATAGGCTTCCCACGTCGAACGATCGATATCGAGGAAAAGGCGCAGCGCGGTAAGCGTCATCGCGCGCATCTTGGGAAGCTTCTCGACGGTCACCGTGCCCTGGAATGCGAATGCCTTCGATTCCCACAATGGGTGTTTTTCAACCCATTCGAAATATTCGCAACAGGCGTTCCAAAGAGCTTCAGGGGTCTCGAAGAGCGGCTTGCGCCCGTGGCTGCTTCGAGCCTTCCAGAACTTATTTCCCTTCGGGGCGGGCATTGAATTACCGGACGCCTGCCGACTTCAGAAGGTCTTCAGCTGCACGAATGACGCGAGCCCATTCTTCCTGATTGGACGGCTCGGATTTCGTGGCGTCCATAACTGCTTGTTTTGCCTGATTGAAGGTTTTCATTTCTGGCCTCATTTGGAAAACTGTTCTGGCTTTGCGGATACAGGGCAGCGAATTTTGATACCGACAGAAAATATATTCTACGGTTTCGGGGGTATGCGCCCCATGGTGATATTCTTCTGGAACCGGATCTCGGGATTACGCCACGTCCAGCATTCGCCAGTCGCGTCGATGGCGCATACCCACTGCAGATCCTGCTCTTCTCCATTATCGATGAGGAAATGAGCTAGTGCGGGGCCTTTAGGGGTATCGAGAGGGATTGATGGGAGGAGACGGAGGATCATTGCTCAGCCTCACTCGCTGACGACCCTCAAGTCGTGGTCAATGCGCCACAGCTTCGCATTGGAAGCTCTGAATAAAGCAGCCACTTGAGGTCCGATAGCATCCATCAGATCCCGAGTATAAGGGCTTACTTTCTCCGTCACCTTCCCGATCCTGCAATGCCTAATGCAGCGGTTGACGGCGTTTTCTATCTCTAGCCGGCGGTCGTCTGTGATGGCGGTGTGGGTCATTGGGCCACGGCATTGATGTTGCGGGACAGGTTCTCGCGAAGCAAATAGCCTTCGAGCGCCCAAATCTTGTTCCGGGCATTCTCTCGGGCGATCTTGCGGCCGATTTCCTGATTGAAGTTCTCAGGAGACGCTGCGGCGCTCTCGCCGGTCACGATGTATCCATTGCGCAGCGTAAGCGCGCAGACGGTCAACGTCGTGCTGGGGAATACGTGGTATTGCTCGGAGACAACCGTATCATCGATCATCTGCGGGTTCAGACGTGTGGCGTTCAAGCCCTTGGCCTGGATCTCGGCTTCAATCTGCTGTTCATCCTTGGACATCTGTCTATCCTTCAATCTGGGCTTCAATCTGGAATCAAAAAGCCCGACCAGCAGTTACGCCGATCGGGCTGGATGAGGCGACTTCCACGTCTCTCCGGGTATAGCGCTCCCGGTGCTTCTCGGCGGGAAGGAACGGCTGGGACCATTCTCCCTTTGCCTTCACGAACCGGCTACAGTCGCCGTGCCCGCCTTCCCGATCTGTGTGAGGCTATTGCCTCGAATTGGTGCCGGCATTCTGTTACGAGGCCGCCGACTGCCCTAGAGCAAATTGCTCAATGGAGACAGCATATAGCTGTTCGCATGCCCCTCATACCGTCTTTGCGGCTCCGAGAGATCGTTGAAGCCTAAGCTTCGAATTGGCTCCAAGGGCCTCGGCGACACCGTATCCTTGGCTTATGGCGCCCCGGTTAAGGGGATAGGCTACACCCGCGTGTAGCTGTCTGGAGCGGCGACCCGGAATCGAACCGGGCTTGTCACCTTGGAAGGGTGATCCCTCACCTTGAGGACCGCAGCGTGTCTCTATGCCGCCTGCTCACGCTCAATGACCATCGAAATGGTCGCGAAGCCTTCCAGATAAACCAGATGCTTCACAATGGGCTCTATCTCTAGCAGGTAGCTCGTTTGCAGATCAGCAAACTCCCGCGGTGTGCGCGGGCGACGGATCGCAATCAAGGCCGTGAGGTCGCCGCTCGGGTTGATGATCGCCTCATACTTGAGGCGCGTCGCCTCGATCAGAGACAGCCACTGTTCGCGCTGCGCTTCGATTTCAACTGGATAGGTCTTGATGATTTGCATCACGCGACCACCACGTTCAATTTTTGAGAAAATCCGCACGCGCCAAAAGCCGGAAGACCGGCTTCAAGTGGCGCACCCCTCGGACGACATTTAGAGCCCCGATGGAACAGGCGGCAAATCAGTTGCGCTGACATTACGCGACGGCCTCGAGATTTTCAAGCGGGATGTCAAGCTCTAGCATGCTATCAAGGGTTTCGATAACAGCTTTTACCTTGCCGCGAGACGACGGCCCGATAACCCTGGCCACCAGGCCGCTGAACGGGCTCTTGCCGCAGATAGTGGCGATCGTATCCTTCGGCAAAATCTGCTCGCGATCCTTGCGGGTGGTCTGGTGAAGTGCCCTGCGGTCCCTCGCCTCGCGCTCGGCGCGGCGTTTATGGATCAAAGCCCGGTTTTCTTCCTCGATCGCTATGAGTGCGGATATATCACGCTCCGGCATCATGTACGGGCCCGAGGAGACAGAGCGACGAAGGAAGCACATGACGCCCTCGACGCGCCTGACGTCTTCGAATTGCTTTCCGAACATGTCGACGAAGGCGTAGCCTACCAGTAGCGGGAAACGGCGCTCTACCCATTTCTTCGTTCGGCTATGCCTAACCTCGTAGTGGACCGTCGGCATGAAGACGCGGAAGCCCTCATTGCGGAGATTGCGTTCGATCACGCATTCAAGCAACCCCGGCGTTCCTTCCGGTGCCTTTGCGTTTCGTTGCGCCCCGGGTGCCGTCCGGATGCAGTACCAAAGTTCTTTCGCCGCCATTTCATTGCCCTCGTTTCAATTAGGTGAAGTCATGTCGGCGAAGCGCCTTGACGACGCCTCTGCCATGCGAGCCTCAATTTTGTTGACCGCGTACAGCACGGTGGTGTGGTCTCGACCTCCGAACATCCGTCCGATCTGCGGGAGGCTAAGATTGAATTTGTGGTATATTTCCCACATCAGGAGATGGCGGATCTCGACGACCCTGTTTCGCCGTCCGGCGCCGACGACGTGGCGAAAGGAGATATCCAGTTCAGCGCACCGGTCTTTGAGATAGGTAAGCGCCGGGTTGACCTGTCGTAGCTGCCACTCGACAACGTGAGCATCGAAATTGAGGCCGCCGAATTCCCAGAGAGGAGCAATTTTTGCTACAAACTGCGGCGCTGGAACGGCCATGGCGGGTTCCAGTTCCTTGCGCTTTGGATGCTTCCCGGCGTGCTCGAATCTCAGCCGGCGCGCGGCCGCTTCTGCGAAAATATCCGCGGCGCTCCCATACTGCTTGACGTTTAGCTGGATGTTCATCGTTTGAAACTCCTCTCGGAACGCTCACGCTCTTGCTGCAAATACTCTTCTCGGGACTGGGTTTTCAGAAGATGGGGGAAGCCGTTTTGCTTGGGAGGCGGCTTCTCCGGAGCCGGAGCTGGTACATCGTTCCAGCGATCTTCCGACAGCCATTTAACGGGATTGCACCACTGGCGATCGTCGGTCTTGGCGGCGTAAGCGATCACCCCGACCATGATCTGGTCGACGCTTGCTCGGTGAATGGCTTTGGAAAACGCCTTCTCAGCCGCAGGCCTGCCGATCTTGCTCGGATAGGCTTCCCAAAATTTTTCGAAATCGGGCGCGCTCGCGTCTTCCGAACGAAGTGAGGAAGATAGGTTATTGGTACTAGGTGGCACGCCCGTATCACTGCATTTGCTGTCCACGTGCAATGCAAGTGCATCGCTTTTGCTTTTCCCATGGCGGACGGATGCTGCAGAACGGCGCTTTTCAATGATCTCGTCCGCCTTCTCAAGCTCGGCATCGATACGCTTGTGCGACCACCCGTCGCCGAAAAGCATGGCGAGAACGTCGCGGCTCTCCTCCCACTGATCAGCGGAAAGCTTGGCTATGCGGGCGATCAGACGTTCATTGTCCGGTAGACCACCGTTCTGCCAGTAGTGCATTATCATGAGCAGGTAGGCACCATGCTCGGCGGCCGTCAGGTGACCGGTGTCGGCAAGATAGTCAGCAATGTGGAGAGGCATCCAGGCGCGGTTGCTCATAGAAATAGCCCCTGCTGCTCATCATACCGCTCGACGGTCTTGACCGATCGGCGGTAGCGTTCGAATGGCGTCTTGCGCCAGATCTGAGGTGAGTTTGCCCAGCGTGCGACATCCCGGAGGAGCTGCTTGTTCCAGTCGAAGCGCGGGAATGGCGAGCGATCAAGGGCGTTGAGCTTCATGTAAGGCTGAACGTGCGGTTCGCCGCCCCAGGCTATGACTTCGCGAATCCGCTCCATGCAGGCTTCGACCGGCTCATTCCCGATCAGGACATAAACCCGCTTCCGACGCGGCGAGACATCGCGCAGCATCTTCATCACGCGCTCGACGTAACCGCGTTCTTGCTGGTCATCGTAGGCAAAGCGCCACGGTCCCTTGTTGATGACGCTCCAACGGTGGAAGCAGTCATCATCGAACGTGCGTGGCTCAAAGCCAGAATTCGCGTCCAACAACTCGACACCTTCGCCGATGTATCGGCTGATGATGAAATCCTGATAGTCTGCCGGCAAGCCGGAGAGATTGTTGTCGCAGAGGATCGGGCGGACCGGGAATTCCGGCAGGAGGGTAAATTCCTTGCCTTCCATCTTTGGGACGATGCAAAACCAGCACCCGACCGGGCAACCGCGACTTGCGATCGTAGCGTTTGGATTATGGCGCGCGACCGCATCCGGCATATCGCCGCCGATCTCAGCTACATCGGCAAGGAAGTGCTTGCGAGTGAAGATTCCCGGCCCACCGGCGCGAACCTTGTAGCCGAGCGATCGCCAGTAGACGGCGCGCTGATAGGCGTCATTGAGCTTCCACGTAAAGGCAACCGACAGATACGCCGTGTCGCCCTCCGTCCACTCCGCCAATCCACCGACCCACTTGCTTTGAAGGCTGCTCATTTGTAGCCCTCGATCTTCACGAGCGGGCCATTGCGCACCACGCCGAAACCCTTCTGCAGCTTGCGCGTCTTGGTGCACCAATCACACATGGGCTCTTCCTGGCCGGGATTGTTGCCGGAGGCGCATGTTTTGATGTAACGGGCCTTTCGGGTCTCGTAGGCGCCACAGACGCAGCGCACGACCCAATTTGTGCCGTTCGACGTGATGTCGACGGCTATCCCTGTGACCTTCAAACGACCGATCGTGGTACCAGTGAGGTCGACGAACGTCGGCATCAGCATTTCGGCGGCCGACGGCGCACGAGCTCGAAGCGGCACATCGGAATGGACTTTGCCATTCGACGGCGTGAAATCGAAGTGCTCGCCGCGACCGGCAACGCGCGCAGCAACCTTGTCGCCGGGGAGAAGAGGCGCGACGGCGTTTAGATCGACTTGGGCGAATCTTGTCATGCGAACCTCCTGCGGATCTCGCGCAGCTCGGCACGAAGGCGGAGATTATTTTGGCGGCGATATTCGGCAGGATCAAAAACCGGACGATGCGCTTTTTCGTACCGCTTGTTCATTGCGGCGTTGATGAGCCGATCAGCCTTGTGGGGCTTGATGCCCATGGCTTCGGCTATCTTTTCAACATCGGGGCCATAGAGGGTGAAGGCTTCTTCGAATTTCATGCTGCCACCTCGAACTTGCCTGTTTCATCACCGAAGTGATCCCAGCCCGGGCGATTGGTGCGGCTGAAAAGCTCAAGGCGACGGGCACGCGGCATCAGGCGCTCGGCGGCGCGGTACGCCTCTTCGGGCTTGCGGGAATGCTCACGAGCCAAGCCCGTGAAACCAGACCGGACAGACTTCGATGTCTTCGGGTTGCCGCGGGTTCCGATCAGGAACGGCTCGCTGCTCGACCGAAGAATATAGCCGGTCCCGAAAGAGATCTTGCCGTGAACCGTGGTCTTTAGCCATGTTCCGGCGGTCTTGTATTCAAAACCCTGCGCCTTCATGACCTCGATGGCCTGAGGCAGCATTGGGTTCGTCGCCCACATCCAATGCACCGCGTTTTCGGCACACAGGTCTAGGACCGGTAGATCCTTGATTTCAGCCAGCGACATGACCTTGTATTGAGCCTGCGCCGACTTCGCTTCGCCCTTGCTTGAGCGAAGTGCGAACTCCCATGCGAAGTCTGACATGATGAAGTCGTAGGTGTGAGGCTGGAGGTCACCCCATGGCCAGTTAAAGAGGATCATGTCGGTCTCCGAATTTTCAGGATGCCGGTCGGAACGTTCGTGCCGACTTCGGAGAAGCTGCCTACAGGGAGGTCGGTCCACTGCCCTTCGAGCTCTTTATGGTCGTAGTGGGCTGTCGCCGGCAGGATCGACACGAGCGTCCCGCCGGGCTTTAGGAATTTCAGAGCATGGCGGACATGCTTGACGTAGTGCCGGCCGTAGAATGGCGGGTTCATGATGACGAAATCGAACTCCGGCCGAGCCGGCTGCTCTAGGAAGTTGCCGGTCAAGACTGAATGGCCCTTCGCTCTCGCCTCGGCGGCGCGACCGGCGTGCACCTCAATCCCGAACGGCCTGCAGCCCCTCGCCCGTAGCTCGTCCAGGATACGCCCATCGCCGCAGGAAGGCTCAAGCACACGATATGCTGGCGCTTCCGATCGGCTGTAGTCTCTCGGCATGTAGATGCCGGCGACATCCATCGCCTTGGCAATGACCTCAGGCGGCGACCAGTAGAACTGCAAATCCTTCGAAACCGCCGTGCTCGTCTGAGGCTTGGCGTCTTCCTCCTCGGCGTCGGGCAGCACCTCGCCGTAGAACTCCGCTAGAGCTCGGTTGATGTCGAGAAGTGCAGTCGGGCTGAAGAATATGTGAGCGTTGCCGTTTGAGAACTTGCGAACAGTCAAGCCGCGGTTCGGCGGGGTGACAACCTCATCCTTGCCGCCGCGGTATTTTTTCAGCTCACGGCCATCGAGTACGGCATCTTGGCCGGCCCGGTGGCAAGCTTCGATCTCCGCAATTTCCTCGTATTCTATTTGTGGATCACCACGGTAGGCAGCGAGAGCGTTGGCGATGTCTCGGAACTTGTCTCGCCCATATCCACTATATTCGCCCCAGTGGACGATAACCCGCTTGGGAAGGCCTTTAACGCCGATCTTCACCTTGGAGTGCGACTTGTAGGCGGGGTCCAGGTCCGCGAACACCTCCGCCAGGCCGCGCAGGATATGGTAGCGCGGGCGCATGAGGTAGTCGCCGAACGTCGCCTTGGCATTGTCGAAGGTCAGTTCAGGCGGCTGCTCAAGAGTCCGCTCGAAAAGCTTCTTATCCTTTGCGCTAGCGATGCGATCGATCTGGAGGCGGTCATAGATTGCCTTCCATCCCGACTTGAGGAGATTGGACCGTAGCTCGCGAGCGGATAAGTGCGGGCGATGTCTGGTGACCGGCGCCACATACTTGCCTTGCACACTCGCGGCGAGCTCTAGCTGACTGAATGCAGCTTCAAAAGAAGTTATCGCGTCATCGATCGCTGCGTTCTTCTCTTCGTACTCGTCAACGAGATCGAGTACCGTGCGTTGGGTGACGAGTTGGTTCATGCCGCCTGCCCTCTCCGCTCGAGAGCCTTCACATAGGCCGCCTTGATCTCCTCAAACCGAGCGATGTCGTACTCTTTGGTCGCGATCTCGCCTTCAGCACGGGGCTTTTTCGAGCCCTTCCCATGGTCATCAAGCCAGGTCATGGCGCTGGCAATGCGGCGGTCGAGCCATGCGATCATTTCAGATGGGTCTGTCATTGCTCGTCCTTCAATTCCGGACATACCCACTCAGCCAGGCCGGCGGCCTTATCCCTGAGCCACATCGCGATCGAGTGCCGCCGATCGAAGCTTAGCCATCTGACGAAGATGCTCGGTCTTGGCTTTGTATTCGGCATGCTCGTCCCTCGCCCTACGGAGTGCTTCTGCTGTTTCGAAAAGCTCAACCATTTGGAAATGCTGCACGGTTTTGCTTTCATGGTAGCGCCATGCTTTCAGGCGCTGCTCTGTCCATTGATTTTCAGGATCTTCGCGATGGGGAAACCGCTGGCGAAGTTCCCGGCAAGCAGCACGGAACATTTCGCCGATATGGCGCTTTGCTCCGATCTGCTCGATTAGGAAATTTGCTGTGGCTACATCAGACATTTTCTTTGCATTTCCCTGTATTAGTTTTTCTGAATCTCCGGAAAACTTTTCGGTCACTTCGAAATCCTTTCGGTTCATCTTGCTCTTGTTGAAGGAGCCTACAGATGAGCCACGGATCGAAGTTCGATGATCGCGACCAAGGAAAAGACCCGGCAAGGTCTTCGCCCTTGGTCGCCGGCCCGCCGCCTGGGCAAACCGTAATTCCATTTCGCAGAGCCGCAGCAACGCCGCAGCCCGGCTCTGCTGCAGCCGGCAATCCCTCCGCCAGGGAGCCGGCTGCCCTTTCATTCGAAAGTCTCGGAACCGCTACTCAAGCCGTCGTCATGCGACTGGCGAATAAGAGGCTCCGGATCAAAGTGCTGGCCTCGACCTCTCGGGAGGAGGAGGAAGACGATCGAGGCCAGCCTTGAGCGCGTGGAGCTTGGGAGGAGACGCGCTCAATCGAAATCAAAATTCCTCGCGCAGAAATTCGTCCTCGATGGAACGAATGTGGAAATGACGAAGGTCGCCCTCAGCCGCGCCACGCTCTTCCGGGCTGGCAGCGGCTTTCCTGATTTTTGAGATGGCGAAAACGCCAGCAAAGAAGAAAAGGCCGGTGAGAAGTGCGATCAGAAAACAAGCGCCAGATAAGCTCATTCCGCTGCCTCCAGTTCACGAATTGCTCTCAGGCACGTGGCGCAATGCTTCGAGCCATATCCGCCGCAGCGCTCCTCGCCCGGGTGCTGACAATGAGGGCGCAGCAGATAAGCGGCCGGGGGTTTACTGACGGGGTCCCCGGCCTGTGCGGCGGTCGACGGTTGAGCGGTTACATGGTCGCCTCCTGTGTTGGCGGCGGCGCGATCTCGTTCTACCGCCGCATCGCGGTCGGTCTCGCGCTCGACGCTAGGGGCAACGGCTTCGCCTTGAGTGGCCGTTGCAATGGGGGCGGACGACGACGGTTCAACGCCAGCGGCGTTCGCAAGTCGGGCGCTGCCCTTCACTTCAGCGATTGCGTCGTCATCCGATTGGGAATTGGGTGCCGGGGAATCGTCGCCCCGGCTCGACCTACTCGCATCTCCCGTCACGCTGTCGGCTGCCACTTCATTGGCCTGCCCTGTCGCGCCGTTGTCGCCGGATGCTTTCGCTTGGAATTCTTCCGCAGCCTCTTCGCGCTCGGTCATGATATCGACGGCGGCGATCAGCGCGGCGCGACCGGCTTCGGTCTGCATGCCGTCGACAACCTGCTTGGCGAGGCGCCGGCTGATGTCGTCCTTCGGTTTGCCGCCTCGCGCACGTGCACGTGTGAGGAGCGAAACGTAATCGTCGATGCGCTCGCCGCGCTGCTCGCGCTTCGTCTTGGACTTTTCGTCGAGACGCATCTCGGCAATAGCGCCTTTCAGGGCCGCGACCTCGGCGGAAACGGAAGCGCCGTTCCATCCAAGACCCTTCAGCTCTTCGCGCAGGTCGGCATAGATCTGCTTCAGATCATCGGCGGCCTGCTGACGCATGTCTTCGGCCTCATTGATGAGGCGAGCCGTGCGGGAGGCGATTTCGTCGGGGATGGTGTGAGCGTCATCGGTCATGACCTACGCCTCCCCCCGAATTTTTCTGGCGATAGCAAGCTGAACGCTTTTGGCGCCGACGGGCAGATCATCGCCCTCAGCAAAAGCTCGCTGAAAGTCGAAACTCTTGGCATTGCCCTCAGCGATCACCGCGCAGCGCTCGCGCTCGGCGAGGATGACCTTGGAAATCTCGGCAACGTAGATGTCTCTAACCGTTTTGTTGCCGCTCCTGGTCCGCTCGATTATCTCGACGGTGATGGCTCTGTGTGCGCTCTCAAGAACTGCTTCCGCCGCAACGCGAACGTCTTCGGGGATGATCTGGCCGTCGGCGCTCATGCTGCGTTCTCCGACCTAGGAAGGAAATCTTCCGCAGCCAATTCGACGCCGTTCTCTCTCGCCGCAGCCAATAGAACCGGTACGTGCTTGAACGGAATAATGCCGCCTGTCCCGCCGGATTTCTTATCGCGCGCCCAATTGGACACGCGTGTGCGATGGACGCCGGCAATGGCGGCTACTTTGTTCGGACCGCCCAAGCGGTCAATGATTGTGCGTGCAGGTTCCATGCAAAGTACTGTAGCTATTTTGGCTACAAATGCAAGAGGGGTGTAGCGATATTGGAAACTGATTTGTTGCTACGAAATCGCTACACTATGTTCATGGTGATAGATTGGGTAAAAAACGCGGTAGACCACAGCGGCTTGTCACAAGCCGAGATAGCCAGGCGCCTTCATAAGCGGTTCGGCTGGAGGGACGATCGCACCATCATCAATAAAATATTAAAAACAAACCGCGGCGTAAAAGCCAAGGAGATGATGGATATATCGGACGTCACCGGATTCCCTCTCCCTGCCGAAGAAATGGAACTGCAGCAGTCCATCCACCTTGTATCGTGGGTAAGTGCTGGTCGGCTTTCGCGGGATGAAGTGGCGGACGAAATCCTTGGCACTCTCACCGTCTCCGATCTGCCGAAAGGTGACTGGATAGCCTTACGTGTCGAGGGCACGTCGATGAACAGAATTTCGCCTCCCGAAAGCATAATTTTCGTCGACCGAAACGATAAAAAACTGGTCAGCAACGCTCTCTATGTCATTGATGACGGTGAAGGAAACGCCACTTACAAGCGTTTCAGGCCGGGGCCGCCCCAGAGATTCGAACCTGTTTCGACTGATATTGCGCACGATCCTATCTATTTCGACAATGAACCGAATGTCATTGGTCGAGTGCGCAGATCTGTCCTGAATATGTGATTTGCCGGCTTTAGGTGGGCGTCAGAAAGTATTTCAGGGCCGCTGAGACCAGCGGACCGACGAGACAGTAATCTCCGTCCCGGTTTGCATCATAGGCAAGCTGCAGCGCCGCAAGCGCGCCGTTCCTGGTTAGCGCCGGCCGGCACCATTTCTCGAGCTTTGCCATTGGGGCTATGTAGGACGTGTCTGCATAGGCGTTTGCCGCTTCGTCCTCTTCCGGTGCATTTGCAAGAAAATCGGCGATCCCCGCTTTGTAGTCATTGATCGCGATTAGAAGTGGCTCGGGTTCCTCATCCGCCATTGGCGCATGGGAAGAATGTACGGATTGATGAATGCAATCCCCGTCTGACATTTTATCCTCCAACTCAAAACACTCGGCTGAATACGGCGTTGAAGGGCTGCAAAACTCCAACTTGCGAAGCCCTCTAATTTTGCGAAAATTCGCGTCTATTTTTTAGAATTATATTAGATTCAATTTTACTCATTTGCTTTAATTCCCCGCAGGTTACGTGAAAAATCTCTTTGGTTTTTACCCGCATATTACATTCCACAAACTGCGTTCGCGCAAGGCGAAAGTGGTGCATCTGTGGTGCATATCAGGCAGTAAATTTTTATGTCATCAGTGCGTTATGTCGAAAGATGATCCACAATTCAATTTGCGGATGCCGTTGACCCTTAGGCGAAAGGTCACGGCCGCAGCCAAGGACAACAATCGGTCCGTCACCGCCGAAATAAATTCCAGGCTGGAATCCACCTTTCTACAAGACGCAGAAAGATCAGAAGTCGGAAGAGTGCGTGCGATCATAGAGAACGCCACTTCGCTGCTGAAGATGCTTGAAAACTCTCGCCGGTCCTAAGCAAAGCCACCCGCCACATTCAGCTCTCTACCCCTACCGGATATCGGCCGACGGCTAACGCCTGTTGAGCTGGATCTGGCTTCGCCTTTTTTTGCATATGATTCGTAGCGATGCAATAAAATGTCGCCGAAATCGCTACAAGCCTATTTACAGCCGTAGCGATTATAGCTACAACATCCTCGTACCAAACACGAACGAGCCGCCCGGCTCTGAAGCGAAGAGGATGAGGGAAATGGCAAGAGGCATCACACAGGTAGACAAGCAGATCGGGGAAACGATCAAGGGTTTCCGTCGTCTGCATGGCTTATCCCAATCGGACTTGGCCGAGAAGCTGGGTGTTACATTCCAGCAGGTTCAGAAATACGAGAAGGGCTTGAACCGGGTTTCGGTCAGCACCTTCATCCTGATTTGCAAGACGCTGAACGTCGAACCGATGGATATCATCGGCAAGTACTTCGGCAACGACGAGGACAGTCAGGCTCCGGCGCTGATTGCGCAAGCCAGGGCAGCCCGTTCCGCTCTCAACCAGATCAAGCAGCTCGTCGACAACGCCTACGCGGCGGCTTGAGCCCGATCGCCTTCGGCATCCGCCCTTCAATGTGGCGGATTTCGAAAGTGATCAGATCCGAGGACGGAACGATGACAACCCTGCAATTCACATTCGAGCAAGTGACAATCCCCCTCTATGGCGAAGGCGCGCTTTTCTACGGCGAAGCCACGCTTGAGAGCGCGAGCGAAGACGACAGCGAGTTTTACGTGTCGTCGGTCCAGCTCGGCAAGAAGGCCACGCTGACGCGCCCGAGCCGGATCAACAGTGCCGATCCAGTTGGCGGCTTCCTCTTCACTGAGATCGTCAAGCAGATCGAGAACGACAAGACGGTTGTCGGCGGTCAAGCCGCTCAGGAATGGGCGTCGGCGGTCGAAGATCAGGCGTTTGAGGCTCGTTCCTATCGCATTCCGGAGGTTTCCCCGACGAGCTCCTACATCATGGAGGCAGCGGAATGACACGCTGCGATCTTCGCTCCTACGGCGAATGCGATTGCCCTGCTGGGATATGCCAGCAGGAGCCCGCCCGGACCGCGCCGGTAATCACCTTCACCGCCAAAGAGCAGTTCTTTGCCATGGCGATGCTCGCCCTCTTCATGACTGCGATCAGCTACGCGGCACTCTCCCGCGCCGAGCGCGTCATCAAAATCCAAGATCAAGACAACCAGGAGGCATACGCTCATGTCAACCGCCGCTGAAAATGTATTGGATTTCTTTCACGGCGAGGCTGTGGCCGATGTCGTGTCGCTCGTAAGCGAAAATCCTGGTTCCGTCCTGACCGACGACAACCTTTATGATCGCTTCCTGGATCACCTGCGCAAGGATATTGCAGCCTTCGTCCCGGATCTGTCGACCGCGACCAGCCGGAAGAAGATCACTTCCGAGGCTTTCCGGATCACGCGTTTCAAGACTGCGATCGACGAGGCCGGGAAAAAGCTGAATGAAGACGCTCGGAAGTCGATCAATGCTATCGACGCCAAGCGACGCACCGTCAAGGCTGATCTGGAAGAGCTGGCAGAAGATGCTCGTCGCCCATTGACACAGTGGGAGAAGCAGGAACAGGCGCGCATCGATTATTGCCTGTCGATCATCAAGCATATCGAAGATTGCGGCAATGGCTTCATCGGTGGCGAACCGCAGCCATACGGCATTCTCTTCCGCGAACTGGAGGAGAAGATCGTCATCAACTCCGAGCTTGGCGAGTTCGAGGAGCAGGCCCGCGTTGCCCATCGTATCGCGACCGACAAATTGAAGGCAGCTTTCGAGGCTCACCAGAAGGCCGAAGCCGACCGGGCCGAGCTCGAAAAGCTTCGCGCCGAAAAGGCGGAACGTGACCGCATCGAAGCCACGCGCGCCGAGCAGGAGCGCATGGCGGCCGAATCCGCTGAACGCGATCGCCGCGAAAAGGAACGGCAGGAACGCGAAGCCGTAGAGCAGAAGGCACGCGAGGAACGTGCAGCTCAAGCCGCTCGCGAACAGGCCGAGCGTGAGGCCAAAGCCGCAATCGAGCGCGCTGAGCGGGAAGCTGCCGCCGCTGTCGAGAAGGCGAATGCCGAGGCCAAGGCCGTCCGTGACGAAGCCGAGCGCCAGGAACGCGAGCGCATGGCAACTGCCAAGCGCGAGCAGGAAGAGCGGGAAGCCCGTGAACGCGACCGCGATCACCGCGGCCGCCTGATGGGCGAAGCCAAGACCGCGCTCATGGCGCAGGGCGCTGGCGAGGCCACGGCCAAGAAAATCGTCCTAGCGATCATCGCCGGCGAAATCCCCAACATCAAAATGGAGTTCTGATCATGAACCAGATCGCGAAAGTGACGGAAGAGCGTCAGGCCGCCCGCTACGATGAGCCAGCCAATCAGGGTGATGGGCTTCTTGGAATAATCGAACGCCTGGCAAGCAACAAAAGCATGGATGTCGACAAGTTCTCGGCAATTGTGAAGATTCGCGCCGACGAACAGGAACGTCTCCGCCGGATCGAGCGCGAAGACCGCGAGGATGCAGCCCGCCGTGAGTGGCTTGCCGCTTTCTCTGCTGTTCAATCTGAAATCGGCCCGATCTTCCGGACCAATGACAACAAACACACCAGGTCAAAATACGCCGATCTGGCAGATATCGAGCGCATTGTCACACCGATCCTGACAAGGCATGGCTTCTCGACGACGTCGGCCCCGATCGCCTGCGATCTTCCAGGTCATATTCGGATGCGTCTTACACTGGGCCACGCCGGCGGCCACGAGAAGGTCTATGAAGATGACTTCCCGTTGGATGCCGCCGGATCTGGCGGGACGGTCAACAAGACCGCGATTCAGGCCAAAGGCAGCACGCAGACCTATGCGCGCCGTTATCTCAAAGCCAGCGCACTTGATCTCGCCTTCATGGACGATCGGGATGGCAACGCGCCGCCGGCGCCAAAGGACGAAAGCAACATCAGTCAGGAGCAGTTGGCGAAGCTTCGCGAAACGATCGACGCTGCTGATGCTGATGTCGAGAAGTTCTGCCGTTTCTTCCGCATTGAGGCGTTGCCGGATCTCCCGGCCAAGGAATTCGATCGCGCAATCTCGATGATCGGCCAGCGGAGGGCGCGCGCATGATCTTGTTCTTTGACACTGAGACCACGGGTTTTTTCCAGGATCGCCTCCCGGTTGATCATCCTGACCAGCCTTATATCGTCCAACTTGCCGCAGAGCTTTGTGAGGATGACGGGAAGCCAATCTCCGGCTTCTCCTTCATCATCGACAACGGCGTTGATATTCCGGCCCAGGCTTCGAACGTTCACGGCATCACGACAGAGCGCGCAGCTCAGTTCGGAATGAGTGCGGTTTCGGCACTGTCGGCGTTCACTCACCTGTACCAGCGCGCTGATCTGGTCTGTGCTCACAATATCAAGTTCGATCGTGGCGTCATCGAAACCGCAATCGCCCGGCATTACGAGCGCATTATGCCGCTTCGCAAACCCCTGTTTTGCACGATGGAAGCGGCAACACCGATCGTCAATCTTCCCCCGACCGAGCGCATGCTCGCTGCAGGCTTTAATAAGCCGAAGGCGCCGAAGCTTGAGGAATGCGTCCGTCACTTCTTCAATGAAGGTCTCGATGGCGCGCACGACGCAATGGTCGACGTTGTCGGCTGCCGTCGCGTCTACTTCCACCTGAAAACCTTGGAGATGGCCGCATGATACAGATTTTCAGCTGCGACCAGAACACGCCAGAATGGTATGCGGCCCGCGCCGGCATCCCGACCGCTTCCGAGTTCCATACTGTCATGGCCTCCGGCCGTGGAGGCGGCGAGAGCAAGACCCGCAAGACATACCTCTACAAGCTCGCCGGCGAGATCATCACCGGCGAGACCGTCGACGGCTACAGCAACGCTCATATGGAGCGTGGCCATGAGATGGAAGACGAGGCCCGCGAGATGTATTCGTTCATCGCGGATGCTGAGGTCCAGCGCATCGGGTTTGTCCGCAACGGTGAAAAGGGCGCGAGTCCTGACGGCCTGATCGGCGATCGTGGAATGTTCGAGGCGAAGTCTAAGCTGCCTCATCTGCTGATCGAATGCCTGATGCGCGACGATTCCCCGCCAGAGCATAAGGCTCAGTGCCAAGGGGCGCTATGGGTGGCCGAACGTGAATGGATCGACATCGTCGTTTACTGGCCGAAGCTCCCCCTGTTCGTGAAGCGAGCATATCGTGATGAGGCCTATATCGCCTCGATCGCCACGGCCGTGAAGCAGTTCAACGAAGAGCTTGCCGAGATCGTAGATAGGGTGCGCCGCTATGGTGCGCCGCCTGTCGCGACAAATCAGAACGTGGCGGCTTGATCATGAGCAAGAAGCCCTCCGAAAACCCACCGATCTACGTCGTCCGCAACGGCGACCGCCTCGTCGGCGAAATGGAAATGGACCGCGATCTTATCCGCCAGTTCCCCGACGGACAGAGAATCCGCGTCGATCTGCGCACCGGCCGCGTTCCGGACCGTCTCCGCTTCTATTGGGCGTTCCTTCGGGAAGTCGTGAAATCGACAGGCTGCGCGCCGACCGAAAAGGCGCTTCATCAGATGGTGAAGCTCCGGACCGGCTTCACCGACGACATCATCATGGGCGGCTTCATCGTCAAGGTTCCGTCCTCGATCGCCTTCGAAAACATGGATGAGCCGACGTTCGGCGAGTTCCTTCGGGAAGCGCTCGCTTTCATCGCATCGGAATTTGGCATCACGCCGGAACAGATCAAGGAGCTTGCAGCATGACCGACGCCGTACGCCTTTTGCCAGGAAGCATGTCGGAAGTGGACGCGCTTACCTGTGATGATCCGATCGCAGCGCTGATCGCGCGTCTGTCCGTCACCGCCGTTCCTGCTGCACTAGCGGATTTCATCAATGCCGAAGCCCAGCGACCGGGCGCGGATGTCAACCATATTCTAATCGGCACCGCAGCTTTCATGGTCCAAATGCACTCAAGTTGCGCCGCTTACATGATTGACGCGCAGCACGTGGATGTCGTTTTGGCTCAATTCCAAGCGGTAGTCGATCGGACATACCGCTCTCACTTCGTCGACAGCGCGAACGAGGTGTCGGCATGAGCAAAACGCGCGCTCTCTTCTGCTGCGGCTGCCAGGGCGACGTATCGGCTCGCCTAACCGACGGCAAGGAAATCTATCCGCGCCGGCCCGACCTCTGGGATCTTCCATTCTGGAAATGCGATGCCTGCGGCAACTTCGTCGGCTGCCATCACAAGACCAACAATCGGACCCGTCCGCTTGGCTGCATTCCGACGCCCGAAATCAAGGAAGCGCGTCGTCATATTCATCGCATCCTTGATCCGATCTGGAAGTCGGGACGTCGTGCTCGCAGCGAGCTCTATTCGATGATCGCCCACGTTATGGACCTGCCAGAATACCATACGGCAGACATCCGCAGCGTCGAGCAGGCGAACGAGATTCTTCGTGTCGTGAGAGAGTTGGAGGTGGCGATATGACCTGCACCTGCGTCGAAACCATCAACGAAAAGCTCAAAGAGCACAACACGCGCCTCACCCAGGCATGGGTTCTTGGTGGCACAACCCATCCTGGCCTCATGCTCCAGACCGATCAGATTGAGACCGGACGAGGCAAGCCGAAGGCCGTCGCAATGTTCCTCACCTATTGTCCGTTCTGCGGGACGAAGTATGCGGCTGATGAGGTGGCGGCATGAGAAAGCCAATCAGCGTCAACATATACGATTCCCATCTCGGCATCTGGCAAGACGACGCGCAGGACGAGACGCTCCGCTCGGAAGTTTACGCCGAGCTGATCCGGCGCATGCGTGGCCGGGGCTGGTCGATCAAACGCGATCCTCGCGTTCATCAGCATCATCGGTGCATCAGTCAAAACTATCGGCTTGGCGCGCGCGGGACGCTTCGGTGCGAAATTGAATTGGCCGGAAGGACGGTCAAGGTTGAGTTCTGGTCGACCACCGCCAAGCAGTACAACCGAAACGGCCGGCGCTACGACTTCGACAAGATAAAGCGTATGGCCAAGCTCGATCGCCTGCGGGTCGAATTGGAGTTTCGCCGCATCATTGCGTGGCTGGAAACCATCTCGCCGATCAAGGTGGAGCGCCGCGACGATCAAGACCTGCCGCCCATGAAGCGCATCGAGAAGGGATATGCAGAGAGCTGGCACAAGGATAAGGAGCTTGGCCGTCCGGTCTGCGACCGAGACTATAACCGGAAATCAGCTGACGGGCTTTTGCTAGAGCATGGCCAAACCGTCTGGTTTCCCGACTATCACGGACGGATTTTGCGCGGGACCGTGTTCTACAACATCAACAACATGTGGTGGGTCGTTGCCGGCGGGCAGCTTTTCAACAAAGGCAGTTTTGAAATCTACTCCGCGATGCCTGCAGATCTTCGCAAAAAGCGAAATGGCCGAAATCGACGCAATCGGCTTGAAGCAGAACTACAGATCGCCGTCCAGCGCATGGACTATCAGCGCGCGCAAGTTCTGAAGATGATCATCTTCGGCACCGAGCAGACTTACATGATCTGGGCTCGGGACAATCAGGCCTATTACCGGTCGCAATATGCCGGATACTCGACCGACACGGCTGGCGCTGGACGATACACCCGCGCGGAAGCCGAGGCCGAATGCCGTCGCGTTCCGCATGAGCTTGAGATGGTCTGCCCAGATGGCACGCACGTCTCCTTTGACAGGAGCGCTGCATGAGCCTCGATGATTTCTACTGCAGCCGCACCGTCAAGGCTATCCGCAAGCCCCACGAATGCGAGCAATGCGGCCGTCAGATTGATGTCGGATCTCCGGCCGAATACGGCGCCGGGAAGTACGACGGCTATTTCTACGCCCGATACCAGCACATTGAATGCCGAGCCGCCGGCATGGCCTACGCAGAAGCAACCGGCCTTTGGGGCGAAGACTTCACCTGGTTCCAGCACGCGGACAGTGATCAGCGCGACGATATCGGCGAGTGGCTGCTCGAGCATCACCCGATCGTCGCCGAGCGCATCAATTACCAACGCGAGGAGGTCTCAGCATGAACTCCGTACACCGGCATCTCACCCGCTATCCCAAAGCCAGAAGAGAAACCATCGAGTTTCTGAACAAGCGCGACCAGACGCTGCAGCAGCTCAAGGCTGAGATATCGGCCACGCGCCGGCGGAAGTTCTTCGACCGGCTGCTATCTTGGATGTGGAGGCGATAATGGCTGAAAATAGCAAGATCGAATGGACCGATCACACTTTCAACCCATGGATCGGCTGCACGAAAGTCTCCCCGGCGTGCGACGGTTGCTATGCCGAAAACCTCATGGCGAACCGATACCACCGCGTGGAGTGGGGGGCCGGAGAAGATCGTCAGCGCACTGGCGCCGCGAACTGGCGCAAGCCCGTCGCATGGAACAAGGAAGCCAAGGCCAGCGGCAAGCGGCCCTTCGTGTTCTGTGCCTCGTTGGCTGATGTGTTCGACAACGAGGTCGATCCAATGTGGCGGGTCGATCTCTTCAACCTGATCACCGCAACGCCGAATCTCATTTGGCTGCTGCTGACTAAGCGCATCGGAAACGTCGTCAAAATGACCGATCCCTTGCGGGGCAATCCCATGCTCCCAACGAATGCCGCGATCGGCGCGACGATCGCCAACCAAGAGGAATATGATCGCGACCGGCTCAAGCTATACGATGTTAAGGGCAGCGTTGGGCCGATGTTCACTTTCGGTAGCTTTGAGCCGCTTCTCGGACGCATCACTCTCGACAAATACGCACCGGATTGGATCATCACCGGCGGCGAGACCGACCAGGGTACTCACAAGGCGCGCGACACCGATCCCGAAAACTTCCGGTACCTGCGTGACCAAAGCCGCGATCTCGGCCGTGCCTTCTTCATGAAGCAGATGACGCGTAAGGCGCCGATCCCGGCCGACCTTCTCGTCCGTCAATATCCGGAGGCAGCATGAGCAACCGTCAGCAACGCCGGGCCAGCCTCGCATTCGAACGCCGAGGACTGAAAGGTGATTGGGGCCTTTGGCGTATCACCGACCTGCCCGACGGCATTCCGGGCGGTAACGGCTGGTGCAGGCAGGTCAAGCGCGCCCAGGCGAATAACCTCTATGTCGTCCTGATCCGGCCCTTCGTCGACGAGCAGGGCAACGAGGTAATCCACCTCGCCATCCGCACGGCCTCAAACCTTGAGCCGCCGTGGCGCGACATGCAGCGCATCAAGAACGAAATCTGTGGGGAGGAATCGACGGCCGTGCAAGTCATGCCGCCGGCCGCCGAGCTCGTCGACGAGGCCGACATGTATCACATGTGGGTGCTGTCCGATCGCCTTCCCTTCACCTTGGCATATCGGAGAGCAGCATGACCGCCTTCCGTATCGCAAATACGAATTTCGATCCGGCGCCAAAGCGCAAGCCGGCGAAGTCCAAGGGGTATTTGTCCTTCATTCATAGCCTGCCGTGCGTAGTCAGCGGCGCCTACGGCGTCGAGGCGGCGCATCTGTCGTCGCCGGCGCTTCACTTCGGCCACTACGGCCGCGGGAAAGGCTCGAAAGCTCCCGACCGCTGGGCCCTTCCTCTGTCGCCAACGCAACACCGTATCCAACACTCCATGAACGAAATGGAATTCTGGCGCCGAGCCGGGATCGATCCGCATATTCTCGCCCTGACGATCTTCGGCCTCTGGTCGGATATGAGCGACGAGGCAGAACCCTTTGCCGCAGCGATCATCAATCAACGCCTGGCGCGCGCCGGACAGCTTCGCGAAAGGGAAATCTGATGCAGATCACGAACGAAATGATTGACGCATTCAAGGAAGCATTTCATCGGGAATATCACGCCCGTCCTGACAATAGCTATGACGACAATATCAAGGCTGGGTTGATCGCCGCTCTTACCGCCGCCCCCGCATCCCCTGCGCGCGAGCCAGAGCCGAAGGTGGAAGACAATCTTCTGTCCTACTACGAGAGACAGATTGCATGGTCCCGTCAGACATTCGGCCCAGCGCTCCGCACCAAAGGGGTAATCGATCACATTCGCAAAGAACTGTGCGAGATCGAACAAGACCCGCATGACCTGTCAGAATGGGTTGATGTGGTCATTTTGGCGATGGACGGTTTCTGGCGGCATGGCGGCAACGCTGCCGACCTGTTCGCGGCCCTCCTGGCAAAGCAGCAAAAGAACATGGCTCGCACTTGGCCAGATTGGCGCACCATGAGCGAAGATCAGGCGATCGAACATGACCGCTCGAATGATGCCACCCTCGCCAGCATGGAGAAGAAGGGATGAACACCGAACCGATGTTCCCGATCCTCAACGACCCTTGTATCAAGGCAATCCCGTGGTCTGCGATCGCACCACATGAGACACAAGCGCTGAATAACCACAGTCAGACGCTTCGCGGTCTTGCGGGCCGTGGCGGGCTGGACATCTACGAGGCATATTACATCATGAAGGATCAGCCTTGGCCGACGCTATGGGCAGGACGGTCACGTGATCGCGATGCAGCTTACCGGGTATCTCTCATGCGCCTTGTTCTCGATTTCGAACGAGCAGACGCCGGCCGCTCTTCCCTTGCTGAGGAGCGGAAGCCATGAGTGACCTGAGACTGGCAATCGGAATAGCCAACAGAGCCCATGCCGGCCAGTTAGACAAAAACGGTGAGCCCTATATCCTTCACCCGCTCCGCGTCATGCTGGCGATGGAGACGGAAGAGGATCGCATTGTAGGCGTCCTGCACGATACAATAGAGGATACCTATGTCACGCCGGAGCTTCTATGGCGTGTTGGATTTTCCCAACGCATCATTGACGCCGTGTTGTCAGTCACGCGGACCAGAGGCGAATCCTATGAAGAATTCATCCTTCGCGCCAAAGCCAATGAAATCGGTCGTCGCGTAAAGCTGGCTGACATCGCCGATAACCTGTCTCCCGATCGGGCTTCCGGACTCAACGCGGAAAGGGAACTGCGATATCGGCGTGCGTGGCTCGTTCTTGCTGAGGGGCGGAAGCCGTGACAGCGTCCGCCCTCCCATATATTTTTCGTTGGAACCGTCAGGACCGCAAAGGCCAGCCCTGCGAAGTCTTGGCGCGCGGCACCATGAATAGTTGCTGCGTCCGGTTTGCCGATGGATACACCATGATCACGAGCCGGAACGCCCTTGCAAAGGCCAAGGAGACGAAATGACGATTCTCGACGAAGCCATATCGCCGGCGATTGCCGTTGCCAAACTTCAAGCCGCAGGCATACAACTTTCAGAACGCACTCTTCGTGAGCGAGCCCGCGCGCTTGGCGCCTGCCGCATTATCGGGAAGGCAATGTTCCTCATGCCTGCCGATCTCGACCTGATTATCAATGCCGCCAAACCGGAGCCGTCACAATGCCAGAACTCTACAAGCGAAAAGGGAGCGACGTCTGGCAATACGATTTCACGGTGGACGGAATCCGATACCGAAAATCTTCTAAAACGAGTGACAAGCGGCTCGCGGAAGACATTGCGATCAAGCACGAAGACAGGGTCCGTCGTGCCGCTGTCCATGGCCAAGAAGCGATCCTAACCTTCCCCGAGGCCGTCGCTGAATATCTGAACGACGGCAAGGATGGACGCTTCACTGCGCCACTCATTCGGCATTTCAGAAAGTGGAAAATAAAGGACATCACCGGTCCAGAGATCCGCAAGGCCGCCAAGATCCTCTACCCGGAGGCTTCACCGGCTACGTGGAACCGACAAGTCATCACGCCGATGCGTGCGATCATAAACCATGTCGCAGAGGCAAAGCGTCTGCAAAAGATTTCGGTCAAGCGGTTCAAGGAAGACAAGAAGAGACGGCCGGCCGGGAATGTCGAATGGTTGAAGGCTTTCAGCAAGACGGCAAAAAAGCTCGACATGCCGGAAACCGCCGCGCTCGCGAGGTTCCTGTTTGAGACTGCCACGCGCGTATCCGAAGCGTGCCGCCTCACCTGGGATGACGTGAACCTGCAGCTCGGGATAGCTTATCTCGAGAAGACGAAGACGACACCGCGCAAGGTGTTTCTGACGCGCGCCATGGTCATCGATCTGGCGAACATCCGGAGCCGAAATCCGGTCCTGGTCTTTGGAGCCGCGAACCGATCTACGGTCAAAAAACGCATCGACAAGGTTATCACGGAAGCTGGACTGGTGCGCCTAACCAGTCACGAATTTGGCCGGCATGGCTTCGCTACCGAGATGATCGTTCGCAATGGCGTGGACGTTGCCACGACCGCAGATCATGGCGGGTGGAAGTCACGCCGGCTGTTGATGGAAACCTATGTGGAGGGGGATGCCGACCGGGAAGTTATCGACCGGGTTTTTGGCAAAAAAGGCGGCGTTTGACACAGCCACGGCACACGCTGTGCCACAAAAGATTTTTCTTGACGGAATATCGCTTGAAAAACAAATGGATGGAATGGAGAGAGAGGAAATTGAAAACTCCCTTAGCAGGGGAGCGCCTTCGACCACTCGGCCACCTCTCCGGTGCGGCCCTGATACGGCCAATCATTTATCGACGCAAGCGCTTTTTCGCCTCCGTGCACGTTCTCCCTGCATTAGGCTACGCGTGCATCCCGCAAGGAAGAACCCGGTAGCTGGCTTGCAGTTCCCTCAAGCCAGCAACTGCTTAAGGTCTGCAGCAGGGTCGGCCAGAATTGCCTTTGTCGGGTTGGTGTCGGTTTCCAGCAGCTTCTTGCCGGTCACATAGGCCTTCGCGTCGTTGATGGCGTCAACGGCGATGAAACGGCCCTTTTTGAAATACCAGACCGAAGCCGATCCCTCACGGGTGCCGGCGCGCAGTAGGGTTTCGTCATAGCCAAGGTTGAAACCGGCGATCTGCAATTTCACATCATATTGATCCGACCAGAACCATGGCTTCGGATCATATGCTTCATTGCCGCCGGCGATGATTCCAGCTGCGGCTTCGGCCTGGTCGACGGCGTTCTGTACAGATTCGAGACGGATACGGCCGCCGTTCCAGGGCAGCTCGGCGCAATCGCCCACGGCGTAGATGGAGGAATCAGAGGTGCGGGCGAACGAATCGACGATAATGCCGTTGCCAACTTCCAGGCCTGCCTCCTTGGCGAGCCGGTCATTCGGGGCAACGCCGATGCCGACGACGACGAAATCAACGTCTATGGTGGACCCGTCTGATAGTTCGGCGGCAACGACATGACCGTTCTTGCCGATGAGTTGCTTGAGGCCGGTCTTTTCGCGGATGACCACGTCATGTTCCCGGTGAATCAATCTAATGATGTCAGCGGTCTCCTTGGCGGCGACGCGCTGAAGGATCCTTTCGGCCATTTCGATGAGCGTGACTTCAAGGCCGCGATGGCGGGCAACTGCGGCCGCTTCGAGGCCGATATAGCCACCCCCGATGATGAGAACACGGCGGCCCGCACGCATTTCGCGGGCGAGCTGATCGGCATCACGCTTGTCACGGGCGAGATAGACGCCCTCGAGAGCGCCGCCCACGGCGGGTGGTAGGCGGCGCGGCGTCGCGCCGGTTGCCAGCGCCAGTATGTCATAGTCCAGCACCGAACCGTCCTGCATGGCAATCTGCTTTGCAGTCCGATCGATCTGCTCGACCCAAGTGGACAAACGGATCTCGACATTGTTGTCGCCGTACCAATGCTCAGGGCGGAACAGCAGGCGGTCGAAGGCCATTTCGCCGAGAAGGTATTTCTTGGTCAGTGGCGGCCGCTGATAGGGGAGGTTTTCCTCCGCGCCAATGATGGTGATCGGCCTCAAATCTCCAAGCGCCCGCAATTTGGCGGCAAGCGCGAAACCGGCCTGTCCGGCCCCGACAATGACCAATCTGCCCGTCACGATCCTTACTCCATTATAATTATAGCGGCTCGTCATCCTGATATAGGACGTCGCCCTCACGGATTTCAGGGGTAACGCCTACCCTTGCAAGCGTCAATCATAGCTGACCTTGCGCCAGAGATCGGGAGAAAATTAGGGCGGAACTCAGGCTGGTATCTCGACCCAGCGGCGCTCATGAAACGATTGCGCCATGGCGTGCACCGACCTTTCGATGCGCAAGCCGTCCACGAAGCTCACAACCGACGCGGCGTCGCCGGAAATGGCGCGGATCAACTCCCGGCATTCGATGATCTTCAGGTCATTGAAGCCGAGCCCATGGCCGGGTGCCGGGATGAACCGGTCATAGGGTCTGTGAGACGGTGCCGCGAGAATCCTGCGAAACCCCTGTTCGGTGCCCCTGCCGTCCGCCTGATAGAGCTCGAATTCGTTCATGCGCTCCTGATCGTATATGATCGAGCCCTTCGACCCGAATATCTGCAGCGCGATGCGGCCCTTGCGGCCCCAAGCGGAACGATTCGCCATCAGAACGGCGGAAATGCCGCCGCCGAGCCGCATCAGCACATTGGCCAGATCGTGATTCTCGACGGCGCGTCGCCCGCCCTCCTTCAAGGGCCGTTCGGCATAGGGCTTCACCATGTCGGTGATAACGGCTTCGACATGGCCGAACAGAAACCAGAGCAGCGACAGCGGATGCACGGCGAAATCGTCGAGTGCGCCATAGCCGCCGGCAAGCTCGCTCTTCCAATAGAAGAAGCCCTCCGGATCGGCCATGAAGTCCTCGTCCATTTCGACACGGACATGATTGACCTCGCCGATCGCGCCTTCGCCGATCAGCGCCTTGATATGCCGCATCACCGGGTTCTGAATATAATTGTAGCCGAGGATAGCGACCTTGCCCGAGGCTTTGGCGGCGCTCAACATGCGTTCGGCGTCGGCATAGGCAGGCGCCATCGGCTTTTCGCACCAGACATGCTTGCCGGCTTCCAACGCTGCGATCGCCATTTCCGGATGGAATTGGTTGGGTGTAGTGACGGAGACGACATCGACCTCGGGATCGGCGATCAATTCACGCCAGTCGGCGGTCGCCTTTTCGAAGCCGAATTCGTCGCCACGCTGTTTTGCCAAGTCGGAATTGGCTTCCGCAAGATGCACGAGGCGCGGCCGTTCGACATCGCCGAAGACGGTCTTGACCGCATTCCAAGCCAGCGCATGGCACTTGCCCATATATCCGGTTCCGATCAATCCTATGCCCAACGGCTTCATATCTACCACCCTCCTCAAGCCTTCTCCCGAAACTCAAATGATTTTTGGAATATTTGGACCGTTTTGACAAGCGGTCTCACCGATCGATCACGGCGCAGAACTGGAGGAATAGAATTTATTCTCGTAAATTCATTAGCTTAAAAATAATCGTGCCGAGTTATTCAAAATCCGTTATCGTGCAAAATATGGAATATTTGTTTCATTAACGGGCATGACGTCGAGAAGGGCGAAGGCATGGACAACGAAATCGAAACGCGAACCAAGGTGCCGCGGGATTTTGAAAGTCTTCGCAGCACCATTATCGAACGCAAGAATTCCATGCCGAAACGTCTGGCCCAGGTCGCGGCTTTCGCGCTCGGCAATCCCGATGAAATCGCCTTCGGGACCACGGCAAGCATCGCCACAGCCGCGGATGTTCAGCCTTCGACGCTCGTGCGTCTCGCCCATCATCTCGGTTATGAGGGTTTCTCCGACCTGCAGAGCATCTTCCGCGAGAGACTGCGCGATCGGACGCTGAGCTATGAGGAGCGGCTGATCACGCTGGAACAATCCGGCATCGAGGATGAAGAGGCCGGCATACTCTCCGGCTTTCTCTCGGCCGCCAGCCAGTCTGTCAATAAACTTGCCGCCACGATCGAGACGGATACGTTTGCCAAGGCGGTGGATGTGCTCGCCGCGGCCGAGACGATCTATCTCATCGCCAAACGCCGTTCCTATCCGTTGACGGCGCATATGACCTACGCTTTTTCCAAACTGAACATCCGCCATCAGATCGTCGCTTCGCCGAACGGCATTGATGGCGAACTTGCCCGTTTTGCCACCGAACGGGACGCGGCGATCGCAGCCAGCTTTTCGCCCTACGCCGCCGACAGCCTGGCGCAGGCACAGGATCTCGCCGCACGCAACGTGCCGGTGATTGCCATTACCGATTCGGCCTTCTCGCCGCTGACGGCCTGCGCCACCCACTGGTTCGAGGTGGCTGAGGCTGACTTTGCCGGCTTCCGCTCACTGTCGGCATCCATGGCACTGATCATGGCCTTCCCCGTCGCCATTGCCGAACGGCGCCGAAAAGATGCGGTCGCAAAATCTCACAAAACCAAAATGGAATAAATATTCCGAATTGACAAAATGACGGAACCAATGTTTCATTGCATTCATGATCGCGGCCAGGGGAGATGGCCGTAAAATCTACCAGAGCCCGGACGAAAATAAAGACGGACCGGCACTTTCAATGACGCATGACCCCATCGAAAATTGAAGAGTTATCGGGATCATGCCTGGACGGGAGGACATCATGGCACACGACAATCCTGGCGCCCAGCCGGAGGCGACACTCGATGTGATCACCATCGGCCGCTCCTCCGTCGATCTCTATGGTCAACAGATTGGCTCACGCCTGGAGGATATTGCCTCCTTTGCCAAATCGGTCGGCGGCTGCCCCGCCAATATCGCCATCGGCACGGCGCGCCTCGGCTTGAGGTCCGGCTTGATCACCCGCGTCGGCGACGAGCAGATGGGCCGTTTCATCCGCGAACAGACGGCACGCGAAGGCGTAGCGACTGAAGGGATTGCCACCGACAAGGAACGGCTGACAGCGCTGGTGTTGCTTGCTGTTGAGGCCGAAGGCGTTTCGCCGATGATCTTCTATCGCACCGATTGCGCCGACATGGCGCTCGACGAAAACGACATCGACGAGAATTTCATCCGATCGTCCCGCGCCGTGCTGGTTTCGGGCACGCATTTTTCCAAGCCGAACACGGAGGCCGCGCAACGCAAGGCGATCCGCATCGCCAAGGCGAACGGCCGCAAGGTGATATTCGATATCGACTATCGGCCGAACCTCTGGGGCCTTGCCGGCCATGCCGAGGGCTTCGAGCGCTATGTGAAATCGGATCGCGTTTCCTCGAAGATGAGGGAGACACTGCCGGATTGCGACCTGATCGTCGGTACTGAGGAGGAGATCATGATCGGCTCGGGAGTCGATAACGTCCTCGGTGCGTTGAAGGAAATCCGCCGCCTTTCTCCGGCAACGATCGTGCTGAAGCGCGGCGCCATGGGCTGCATTGTCTATGACGGGCCGATCTCCGATGACCTCGAAGCCGGCATCGTCGGCCAGGGTTTCCCAATCGAAGTTTTCAACGTGCTCGGCGCAGGCGACGCCTTCATGTCCGGTTTCCTGCGTGGCTACCTGCGCGACGAACCGTTGAAGACCTGCGCCACCTGGGCCAATGCCTGCGGTGCTTTTGCGGTCTCGCGCCTGCTCTGCTCGCCGGAATATCCGACCTGGGCCGAACTCGATTTCTTCCTGAAGACGGGCAGCAAACATCGGGCGCTGCGCAAGGACGAGGCGATCAACCATATCCACTGGGCGACGACACGGAAC
Source organism: Rhizobium sp. BK313 (assembly GCF_014193655.1). Taxonomy (GTDB): domain Bacteria; phylum Pseudomonadota; class Alphaproteobacteria; order Rhizobiales; family Rhizobiaceae; genus Rhizobium. Next base: position 2,232,238 of record NZ_JACHZQ010000001.1, read on the forward strand.
GGTGAGATCCCGCTGTTGATGGCGCTTGCCATCGACCATCGTTCGCAGCTCGTCAGCGTCGCCGACGAACTGGGCGTTGCCCATGACAGGATCGTTGCCTTCAAACGGCTTGCGGTCGAGGCGGCGGCGCGGGTTTCGGGCGGACGTGCGGGCTATGGCATGCTGATCGACGAGCGCTTCGGTCGTGACGCCTTCTTCGATGCCGCCACCAAGCATTTCTCCTGGATCGGCCGGCCCGTCGAATTGCCGGGCTCGAAGCCGCTCAAATTCGAATTCAGCCAGGATATCGGCTCGCAGCTCGCAGAATGGCCCCTCAACCATTGCATCAAATGCCTCTGCTTCTATCATCCCGACGATCCGAAAGTGTTGAAGGCGGAGCAGCAGGAAAAGCTGCGCAGCCTGTTCGAAGCGGCGCGCAAAGTCGGCCGCGAACTGCTGGTCGAGATCATCGCCGGCAAGAACGGGCCGCTCACCGACGACACGGTCGCAACCGCGATGGAAGAGCTCTATGCGCTCGGCATCAAACCCGACTGGTGGAAGCTGGAACCGCAGGAATCGACCGCGGCCTGGAAAAAAATCGATGCCGTGATCGCCAAAAATGATCCATGGTGCCGGGGTATCGTGCTGCTTGGCCTGGAAGCGCCGGCGGAGGAATTGATCCGTAGCTTCGAAGCCACGCTGGCCGCACCCTCGGTCAAGGGCTTCGCCGTCGGGCGGACGATCTTTTCCGACGCGGCACGCGCCTGGCTATCGGGCGGCATGAATGACGAGGAGGCGATTGCCGATATGGCCGGCCGCTTCCGGCAACTGACCCAGGCGTGGCTGAAAACCCGCGGTCTGGAATAGCCGGCGCATCGCTCCGAAAAGTGGATACCGGTTTTCGGGTAAAGCGATGCGCAAACAATGGACTAAAATGCATTTGGGAGGCGCCCCATGGGCAAGACGATCCGATTGACGATGGCACAGGCCGTCGCACATTTCCTCAAGAAGCAGATGACTGTGATCGATGGCCAAAAGCTGCCGATCTTCGGCGGCGTGTGGGCGATCTTCGGCCACGGCAACGTCGCCGGCATGGGGGAAGCGCTCTATCAGGTTCGCGAGGAGCTTCCGACCTTCCGCGCCCACAACGAACAAGGCATGGCGCATGCCGCGATAGCCTATGCGAAAACCAGCTTCCGCCAGCGTTTCATGGCCTGCACCACATCGATCGGTCCGGGCGCGCTGAACATGGTGACTGCGGCCGGCGTCGCGCATGTCAACCGCATCCCGGTGCTCTTCCTCCCTGGTGATGTCTTCGCCAACCGCGCGCCCGATCCGGTGCTGCAGCAGATCGAGGACTTCGGCGACGGCACAGTCTCGGCCAATGATGCCTTCCGTCCGGTGTCGCGCTACTTCGACCGCATCACCCGCCCCGAGCAGATCATGACGGCGCTGAAGCGCGCCATGCAGGTGTTGACCGAACCACTCGATTGCGGTCCGGTGACGCTGGCGCTTTGCCAGGATGTGCAGGCCGAGGCCTTCGACTATCCGGAAAGCTTCTTCGAGGAGCACGTCTGGACACAACGACGTCCGCAGCCGGATGCGGACGAGCTGGCAAACGCCATCGCACTGATTCGCAAATCCGAAAAGCCGGTGATCGTCGCCGGCGGCGGCGTGCTCTATTCGCGGGCGACGAAGGAGCTTGCTGCTTTCGCGGAAGCACACGGCATTCCCGTCGTTGTCACCCAAGCCGGCAAGTCGGCGATCGACGAGACGCATCCGCTCGCGCTCGGTTCGGTCGGCGTCACCGGAACGTCGGCTGCCAACGCGATTGCTGAGGAGACCGATCTGGTGATTGCCGTCGGCACCCGCTGCCAGGATTTCACCACTGGCTCCTGGGCGCTGTTCAAGAACGAAAAATTGACCATGATCGGCCTCAACATCGCGGCCTATGATGCGCTGAAGCATAATAGTCACCCCTTGGTGACAGATGCGCGCGAGGGACTGAAAGCCTTGTCTGCAGGCCTTTCCGGCTGGAAAGCGCCAGCAGTGCTTGTGGAAAAAGCAACACGAGAAAAGAAGGTCTGGTTGGAGGCTGCCGCCAAGGCGATGGCGACCACCAATGCCGCCCTGCCCTCCGACGCCCAGGTGATCGGCGCCGTCGCCCGCTCGATCGGCGGCGAAAAAAGCATCTTGCTGTGCGCTGCCGGCGGCCTGCCCGGCGAATTGCACAAACTCTGGCCGACGACCGTGCCAGGCAGTTACCACATGGAATACGGCTTCTCCTGCATGGGCTATGAGATCGCCGGCGGGCTCGGCGCGAAGATGGCGCGGCCCGACAAGGAGGTTGTCGTCATGGTCGGCGACGGCTCCTACATGATGCTGAATTCGGAGCTGGCGACCTCGGTCATGCTCGGGCTGAAGCTCACCGTCGTCCTCCTCGACAACAGGGGCTATGGCTGCATCAACCGGCTGCAGATGGCGACCGGCGGTGCCAACTTCAACAATCTCTTGAAGGATGCGCGTCATGAGGTGATGCCGGAGATCGATTTCCGGGCGCATGCCGAAAGCATGGGCGCCGTCGCCGTAAAGGTCGCCTCGATCGCTGAACTGGAACAGGCAATCGAGGCTTCGAAGAAGAACGACCGCACCTCCGTCATCGTCATCGACACCGATCCGCTGATCACGACGGACGAAGGCGGGCATTGGTGGGATGTCGCCGTGCCCGAGGTCAGCCCGCGCGCCGAGGTCAACAAGGCCCGTGCGGACTACGAAGAAGCCCGCGCCGCCCAGCGTCTCGGCTGATCGATTTCTGCCATTTTTCTGGAGGAGCGGGCCTGCTCCTCCAACAATGCTTTTAAGGAGACCATTGATGAAGGCCAAACTCGGCATGTCGCCCATCGCCTGGTGGAATGACGACCTTCCAGAGCTCAGCGACGACGTATCCCTCGAGGAATGCCTGTGCCAGTCGCGCAGTGCCGGCTTCACCGGCATGGAACAAGGCCGGCGTTTCCCCAGCAATCCTGATGAAATGTTGCCAATCCTGCGCGCCGCCGACGTGACGCTCTGTGGCGGCTGGTTCTCCGGTACGCTTGTTAATGAGGAGCTTGCCGCCAACAAGGACCGCATCGCTCCGATGATCGAGCTGTTCAAGGCAGTGAACGCACCCTGCATCGTCTATGGCGAGGTCGGCCGCTCCATCCAGGGCGACCGCTCCAAGCCGCTCGCCACCAAGCCGCGTCTTTCGGATGACGAGATGAAGGCCTATGCCCGCCGCGTCACTCAGTTCGGCGAATGGTGCGCCGAGCAGGGCATGCCGCTCTCCTATCACCATCACATGGCCGCAGTCGTGGAAACCGAGCCGGAACTCGACGCGTTCATGCGCAATTCCGGCGAAGGCATTCCGCTTCTGCTCGATGCGGGTCACCTGGCCTTTGCCGGCGGTGACGTCCTGCGCGCCATCGACAATCACCACGCCCGCATCAACCACGTTCACGTCAAGGATATCCGCAAGCCGGTTGTGGACGGGCTGGATCGTAGCCGACAATCCTTCCTCGACGCGGTGGCGCTTGGCGCGTTCACAGTGCCGGGCGACGGCTCGCTCGATTTCGGTGCCATCGTCCAGCGCCTGGCGAGTTACGGCTATGAAGGCTGGTTCGTCGTCGAGGCCGAACAGGATCCGCGCAAGGCTCCGCCGCAGAAAATGGCCGAGATCGGCCATGCCGAATTGATGCGCGTCATGACCGCAGCTGGCTATACGGTGGAAACTGAAGGTTTTCCTAAGGGATAGAGGCAACCGAAGACCTCTCCCCAAGCAACGGAGGAAGAACGCCCATGCCAAATCTCAAGGTCAAACCTGATGGCTCCCATGGTCGCGTCACCCATGTCACTCCCGGAAACGCCGGCTGGACTTATGTCGGCTTCGACCTTTTCCGGCTGAAACCCGGCGAAACGGCTTCGGCCGAAACCGGCGATCGCGAGGTTTGCCTGGTCTGGGTCAGCGGCAAGGCGAGTGCCAAGGTTGGCGAAAAGGATTTCGGATTGCTTGGTGGCCGCATGAGTCCCTTCGAGGGTGCGCCGCATGCTCTGTATATTCCGGCCGGCTCCAACTGGTCCGTCGTCGCCGAAACTGATCTGGAGCTGGCCGTGTGCTCAGCCCCCGGCGGCGGCTCGCATGAGGCCCGCGCCATTCCGCCCGGCACACATCCGGCGCTGACGCGCGGCAAGGGCACCAATGTCCGTTATGTCAACAACATCATGCCGGAGGATGACGGCGCAGCTCATTCCCTGCTGGTGGTCGAAGTCATCACGCCGGGCGGTCATACGTCGTCCTACCCGCCGCACAAACATGATCAGGACAATTTGCCGAACGAAAGCTTTCTCGAGGAGACCTATTATCATCGCCTGAACCCGCCGCAGGGTTTCGGCTTCCAACGAGTCTACACCGATGATCGCTCGCTGGATGAAGTCATGGTGCTCGAGGACGGCGACGTGACGCTGGTGCCGAAAGGATACCATCCCTGCGCCGCCTGCCATGGCTACGACCTCTATTATCTCAATGTGATGGCCGGTCCGAAACGCGTCTGGAAGTTCTACAACGCGCCAGAACATGAGTGGCTTCTGAAGGCATAAACTCCCAAGAGCATGGCAAGGCCGCGCCTTGATGGCGCGGCCTGTTCATCATGCCGGCAGCAATCCGTATCGCCAGCCGCGGTCTCTGGCATTGCGCGACAATACAAGCCAGGCGAGCACGAACATTCCCGCCTCCGCGAAGACCGGCACCATCCAGATTCCAGTTTCGCCGAAAATGAAGGGCAGCAGGAATGTCAGCGGCAGCGTGAAGAAATAGGGCCGTGCCAGGCCGAAGATCGCCCCCCCCTTCGCATCGCCGATCGACTGGAAATAAGACGACAGCACGATCATCTGCCCGAAGAGGAAATAGGCGCCGACTGTCCATGGCAATATCCGTCCCACCTCCGCAACGATGACGGAATCGCCAACGAAAACGCCCCCCAGACTACCCGCAAACATCTCGACGACCAACTCCACCACGCTGCAGTAGATCAGCGCCGACACCATGGCGATCTGCAGGCTTCGGCTGACACGGGCGGGAAGTGCGGCGCCGTGATTATGACCGGATATCGTCTGCAGGGCGATGCTGAGGCCGAGGAGCGGCAGATAGGCGAAGGTCATCACGCGGGTAATGATTCCATAAGCGCCGACGGTCGCGACATAGTCTCCCTGGTGCCAGATCGACAGGTTGAAGAGGATTGCTGCCGAACTCAGGGATATGCCGATGAAGCCTAGGCTCATCGGCGCACCGAAGGCGACGATCCCGCGCCATTCAGCGATCGGAAATGACGTCGACGGCCTCAGCGCGCCGGGCCGCCGCCAGCGATAGGACAGGATGATCGCCAGGCAAATGAATTGCGCCGCGATCGAACCGGCGGCTGAGCCGATGACACCCCAATGCATCACCGACATCAGCAGCCAGTTGGCCACGATATTGAGGAGTGTCGAGGCAAGCGTCACAACGGTCATGAAGCCGATCTTGCCCTCGCAGCGCAGAGCGTCGACATGCACCGACAACAGGAAGCTGATTGGCGCGAAGCCGACCATGACGCCCATGAAGGCGGCGGCATTGGCGGCAACAGCGGTGTCGCCCGCCGCGCTCGCGACGATGACTTGCCGCCCAGCTGTCCAGTACGCGGCGTTGACCAGGATCACCACCGCCAAGGCCAGGCCATGAGCGGCTGTGAAAACCCGCCTTGCCCCAGCCCGATCTCCGGCTCCCAGACGACGGGCCAGGATGCTCGCCATGCCATTGGAGACCAGGGATTGCAGAGCGATCAGAAGCATGAGCGCCGGAAAAATGAGGCTGACCGCCGAGATGGCATCGGCACCCACATAGATGCCGAGGAAAAAGGCATCGACGACGGCAAAAAGGCCGTTGATGGTTGTGATCAAGATGATCGGCGCGGCGGTGCGGGCAAAGACGCCCGGCAGCCAGCCGCTCAGGAATATGTTGCTTTCGGAATGATTCGTCATGGCAAAATCCACGCAGCATCACGGCCCGCCAGATGACGGCCGCAATCGATTGATGAAAGGATGGATGCTAGATGTCCAGCACCAGATGCGGCACGCCATCGGAGGTCTTGCGCGGTGAAATGCCGTTGACGTCGATCTGGGCGTTGATGCGCTGGCGGAAGGCAGAGAAGCTCTCGAAAGTCACGACATCCACAGGAGTGTCAAAATGGATCGTGATCCTGTAAAGCCCACCGGACTGCTCCGAAAGCGCCAGAACCTTGCCGGTGAAAGGCTGATTCAGATAGCGGCCACGAACTGCGGTCCCAACAGCGACCGGCGCGCTGGGCACCGCATTCGGTTTTGCCGCAAGCACCGATAGGGTGTTCCAGTCGCGCAGCCCGTATTGCTTGGCAAGCAGCTCCAAAGCTGCGCTATGGGCGACATCACCACCGCGCGCGGCCATAGCCTGTCGCAGGCGTTTGGCCTGCTCTTTCAGTTCATTGATGGACGGATAGATCGTCGTCACGGAGTCAGCCTCTCAGAAGGCATGCGTTTACGACTGCAGATCGGGGCTCGCATTACCGCCAGTCAGCATGCGCCAGATGGCTGTGACCATATTCGCAAGGGCTTCACCATGGATTCTCATCCGCGAGCGGCCGGTGCCTCGAACCGGGTTTCCGTATGATCGAAGCCAAAGCCGATGTCAAGACAAGGCGGCGGTGCTGGAAGAAACGCTGTGCAGGCGCAGGCATCGAGGATGGCGGTATCTCGCACCGTCATTCCTCAAGCGGCAAGATAGCGCTCGATCTGATCAACCGGGAAATTCGTCAGGTCCTTGGCAACCTCGGCGACGATGGCCATCTGCGAATGAGCCCCGAGATGGGGCCGCAGGATGCCAAGCGCGCGCGGCGGCGCTACGAGGATGAGGCGGTTGACGCCTTTCTCCTGCACGAGCGCATCGACCTTCGCAGCAATACCCTTCAAAAACTCCGCCGCTGCCTGTTCATGCCATGCCGTTTCTTCCACGGCGCTGCCTCCGAAACCTTCGGCCTGATGCGTGCGCCCCGGTTTGTCTGCGCCGAGTTCCCGATCCGGTGCGTGCGGCTGTTCCATGGTTTCGCGCGTTTGCAAGTCCGGATGCGGGCTGCGATTCGAACTCTCCAGGATCAGCGCCTTTGCGCCGTCGCAAACAACGATCCAGGTTCCTCGTGAAATTTTGATATCGACCATCGTCCCGTCCTCACGCTCCATGTCACGATCAAAACCGTCGACAAAGAGAACGTCTCATGACGCGAAGGGTTCAAAAACTTCATATTTGGCGCGCAATATCGCTCAACCGGCTGAAAAACGCCGATTCGTTAAAATTCGATTGGCGCAGTTGACGCTTACGCAAAATCTCCGTGCAAGGTTCATGCTGTAACCGAGATGAATTCGGCAGCCTCAAACCGGGGAATGACAATGCTTCGCGCAACGCATCTGGCGAAAGTCAAATCCGAAGTCTACGAGCACAGGTGGGAACGGTTCTTCGTTCAGCGGCCGGCCCGTATCATTGCCGTACGCCCATGTCTGACAGGCATTTCGATCCGCAGCGCCGAAATCGTCGACATTTCGCAGGGCGGCGCCAGTTTCATCGTCGGCACGACCGTGGGCCTGCCAACACACTATTATCTGAACATCCTCGGCCTTGCCTATCGCATCGGCTGCGCCGAGATCAATCGGATAGACAACCGCGTCAACGTTCGCTTCATCAACCTGATCGAGCCGGAAACATTGAGACGTGTCGTGCGCGCCGATTTCATGATCGGCAACACCGAGGCGCTTGCAGCGCGCGGCAAGCGGCAATAGGCGTCGGCATCAAGCTTTTCCGCCCTTGCAACGGCCCGCCAAGCGCCTATTGTGCTGCGCCTTGCAACAGAATTCGGGAAAATTAGCCAGAATGTCCGCCTTTTCGCGCTTCACGCCGCTGATCAGCGCCCTTCCCTCCACCGTGCCCTTCGTCGGCCCGGAAGCTCTCGAACGCCAACGCGGTTTGACCGTCAAGGCACGTATCGGTGCCAATGAAAATGGCTTCGGCCCCGCCCCCTCCGTCATCGAGACCATGCGCGAGCAGGCCGGCGATATCTGGAAATACAATGATCCGGAAAATTTCGCGCTGAAAGAAGCGCTCGCCGCGCATCTCGGCGTCAAGCCCGCGAATATCGCCGTCGGCGAAGGCATCGACAGCCTGCTCGGTCTCATCGTGCGCATGGTGGTCGAGCCGGGGGCACCCGTCGTGACCTCGCTCGGCGGCTATCCGACCTTCAATTTCCATGTCGCCGGATTCGGCGGGCGGTTGGTAACCGTACCCTATATCAACGATCGCGAGGATCTCGACGGCCTGCTGCAGGCAGTAAAGCGCGAGAATGCGCCGCTCGTCTATTTCGCCAACCCCGACAACCCGATGGGAAGCTGGTGGGATGCCGACAAGATCGTCGCCTTTGCCCGCGCTCTGCCGGAAAGCTGCCTGCTCGTTCTCGACGAAGCCTATAGCGAGACCGGGCCTGCCAGTTCGTTGCCCGATATCTCTGCGCTGATCGACCTGCCGAACGTGCTGCGCACACGTACCTTCTCCAAGGCTTATGGCCTCGCGGGTGCCCGTGTCGGTTATGCCATCGGCGTGCCGGAAACCGTGCTTGCTTTCGACAAGATCCGCAATCACTTCGGCATGAACCGACTGGCGACGGCGGCCGCACTCGCGGCTCTGAAGGATCAGGCCTACCTTGCCGAAGTCGTGGCTAAAATTCACGCTGCCCGTGAGCATATCGGCATGATCGCCCGTGACAACGGGCTTTCACCGCTTGCCTCCGCGACCAACTTCGTCGCCGTCGATTGCGGGCGCGACGGTGTTTACGCACGCGCCATCGTCGATGGGCTGATCCAGCATGGCGTCTTCATCCGCATGCCAGGTGTAGCGCCGCTCAATCGCTGCATCCGCATCAGCGTCGGTCCCAAGCACGATCTCGATCTTCTGGCCGAGGCACTGCCGAAAGTATTGAAGGCGATCGGCTGAAGCTTGGAAGCAACGAAAAACCGCGCCGGCCTTGTTCCCGGCCGGTCGCGGTTTTCTTGATGTTGACAGCGCGTCTCTCCGCCGTGCTGTCGTTCCCTCTTCCGGGGTTATTGCTTTAGATTAGGCCTAACGCGCTTCAGTGCGTGGTCATCCACTCGCGGGCGGCTCGGAGCGCTGCGGCGAGTTCCATCTTGGTCAGCGTGGCTGCGACGTCGGCGCGAAGCTCGGCGGCGCGGTCGCTGCCCTTGATGGCGGCGATGTTCAACCATTTGTGGGCGGCAACGAGATCGGGCTTGCAACCCCTGCCGGTCGCATAGATCACGCCCAGTTCACAAAGAGCGTCAGCGCTGTTGCCACCCATCATGGCCATTTCGGATGTTGGTATTTCGAAGCGTGCCATCGGTTTAATCCCTGTTTCAGTCTATTCGTTATCGGCCCTGTTTTCCTTCCGGACCTTGCCATCTATCGCGGCTTGATGATCCTTCCGGTCGGCGGGTTTGCCCGCTCGTTTGATGGCTTCACTATCGCAGACGGCTTTCAAAAAACGGCTAAAATGCATGCTTAATTCGATGCAAACAAAGTGCAAATGCTTGGTAAACTTGGGATTTTGTTAAACATCGCTTCCCTTGCAAATTAAGGATTTTTGCGCGAGTTTTACACAATGTTAAGGTTTGGATTTAAACCCTTTGTTCACCACGAAAACAGTCGCTGACAGACGGAACGTTATTTTTCGGTGGGATGAGGGCTGCCGAGAAGCCGGGAAATTCGCACTCACAAGGGGTATTTACCTTTGCATTCGCGCTGGATAATTTCACCTCAATCTCGGCCCCAGCGCCGGAAAACCTTTGGGGGAAGGAAAGATATGATCCGTGTCACCATTCTCGTCGCCGCGCTGGTCTTCAGCGCGAGTGCGGTTTTGGCCGACGAGCCAATCGTCGGCAATTGGAAAACCGGAGAGGGCGATACTGCTGCCATCGCCCCTTGCAGCAGCGGCTACTGCGTGACGCTGAAGACCGGGAAGTATGCCGGCCGGCAGATCGGCAGGATGCAGGGCAAGGGCAGCATCTACTCGGGCGAACTCACCGATCCCGTCGACAACAAGACCTATAACGGGTCCGGCACGGTCAGCGGCAATACCGTAAGAATGCAGGGCTGTGTATTGAAGGTCTTCTGCAAATCGCAGACTTGGACGAAGCTTTAGAAAGTACTTCGCGCGAAGGACGTCGGACCAATCAATACGTTCTTGCCCGGGGAAGATCTTCAGTTCCACGATTTGTCCGCGGTAATCTTTCTGAACGCCGGATGAACCGGTACCTCAGCACCTGTTCAGCCTGACCATGGCAAAACAGTGTCCAGTATAGGGCACGGTAGGGCCAGGAATATGAACACGATCATCATGGCGCGGCGTTTTGGCATCATCATGTTGTTTGCCGCCATCTTTGCGATAACATTTTCGATGGCGGTAGAACATACCGGCCGCAGTGGTGCGCAATCGCATTTCGGTGCAAGCTTCACTTGCCTGCAGACAGGCAGCCCCTATTGCACGACAGTGCAATAATCGGGAACCTTTCACCAATTTATTCGAGAGTCGAACGGCGAAACAGCATAAAAATAGCTGCGAAAATCTCGGATCGTGCCTTGCAACGTCGTTTGCTTGTTAAAGACGACACTCTATAATGGCGCATGAGCAACCGAATCTCTCCTTTTTCACCTCTTGATATTTCTTCACCCAGTCCGTTTCAGCCGCAGAGCTTTGACGATCCTGCCAAGGCTGTCGATGCTCTGACCGAGCTTTACGACCGCAACACGGCGTTTCTGATCGACAGCTTCACCAAGCTCGCCAAGGGTGTGCCGATCACGGCGCGCTACCGCGCCTTCTACCCGCAGGTCAGCATCGAGACGACGAGCTTCGGCCATGTGGACTCGCGTCTTTCCTACGGCCACGTCACCGCGCCCGGCGTCTACACCACCACCATCACCCGCCCGCAGCTCTTCCGGCATTATCTGAAAGAACAGTTGGCGCTGTTGATGCGCAGCCATAATGTGCCGGTGGTCGTGTCGGAATCGACGACGCCGATCCCGCTGCATTTCGCCTTTGGCGAAGGTGCACATGTGGAAGCTTCCGCTGCCGCTTTCGACGACATTCCGCTGCGCGATCTCTTCGATACGCCGGACCTGAACACCACCGACGATGAGATCGCCAATGGCGAATATATTCCGCCGCCGGGCCAGCCCTCGCCGCTCGCGCCGTTTACCGCGCAACGCATCGACTACTCGCTTGCCCGCCTGGCACACTACACCGCAACCAGCGCGTCGCATTTCCAGAACTTCGTACTTTTCACGAACTATCAGTTCTATATCGACGAGTTCGGCAACTGGGCGCGCGACCTGATGGCCAAGGGCGGCGGTGACGGCTACACCGCCTTTGTCGAGCCCGGCAACATCGTCACGCTCGCCGGTTCCAGCCAGCCGGAGGCCGGCGCCAGCCCGCCGCGGCTGCCGCAAATGCCGGCCTACCATCTGAAAAAGAAGGGCCATGCCGGCATCACCATGATCAATATCGGCGTCGGCCCGTCCAACGCCAAGACGATCACAGACCACGTCGCCGTGCTGCGCCCGCATGCCTGGCTGATGCTCGGCCACTGCGCCGGCCTGCGCAACAGCCAGCGGCTCGGCGACTATGTGCTGGCGCATGCCTATATGCGCGAGGATCACGTCCTCGACGACGACCTGCCGGTCTGGGTGCCGATCCCGGCGCTCGCCGAAGTGCAGGTGGCGCTGGAAGCGGCGGTTGCCGAGATTACCGGCTACGAAGGTTTCGAGCTGAAACGCATCATGCGCACCGGCACGGTCGGAACGATCGACAACCGCAACTGGGAACTGCGCGATCAGGCAGGCCCGGTCAAGCGCCTGTCGCAGGCCCGCGCCGTTGCGCTGGACATGGAGTCGGCGACCATTGCCGCCAACGGTTTCCGCTTCCGCGTCCCCTACGGCACATTGCTCTGCGTGTCCGACAAGCCGCTGCACGGCGAACTGAAGCTGCCGGGGATGGCCACCGCCTTCTACCGCACGCAGGTGAACCAGCACCTCCAGATCGGCATCCGCGCCATCCAGAAGCTGGCGGCAATGCCGCCGGAAGCGCTGCACTCGCGCAAGCTGCGCAGTTTCTTCGAAACGGCGTTTCAATAGGAACAAGAGACGCTTTGAAACTGGACACCGAATGCGTTCAGCGGCTCGTCCAGAGTCTCGATTCTGCCCTGACCGTCAGTGGTTTTGCCCGGCTGACGGGCGGTAGCACAGACGTTTTCAGAATCGATCTTTCGGATTCTGATTGTGGGTCGCTGGTCCTCAAGATCTATCCGAATGAGCCCGAATGGGGGCCGTCGAAGGAAGCGGTCGTCGCAGGTTGGCTCCAAGGACTAACGCCGTCGGTTCCGAAGTGGCTGCGTCTTGACGACTCGCGAACCCTGCTGCCACTGCGCTACGCCTTGCTGACGCTGCTGCCCGGCCGTTCGCTGCGCAACTGGATGGCAGCACCGGATATCGAGCAGGCCTATCGGCAGATGGGAGAGCTTCTGTGTCGCATCCATGCGGTGCCCATGCCTGCCTATGGCTACATACACGGCCACGGGGTCGAGAGGCCGATATCCACGAACGCGGATTATATGACGGTGGCGTTCGAAGACGTGTTTCGCCGTTTTCGCGATCTTGGAGGCGACGCCGATCTCGGGCGTCGTCTGCAGCAGCTTGCCGAAAAGAGCTTCGGTCTTCTGGATGAAAGCGATGGTCCGGTCCTCTGCCATGACGATTTCCATCAGGGCAATGTGCTAGCGCGGCGGAACGACGTAGACAGACTTGAGCTCAGCGGGCTCATTGACTTCGGAAATGCACGCGCGGCAGATAAACTCTTCGATCTGGCCAAGGCCCTGTTCTGTTCGGCGCATGAAGACCCCCGCAGCTATCGGCCGATTCTTGAGGGTTACGGCCCAGTCGATCACACAGACACCGAATGTGCGCTCTGGCTCTACATGCTTTTCCATCGGGTCAGCATGTGGTGCTGGCTGACGAAGCTCGGCGTAAATGCAGGGGCAGAAAACGGACCCGGTGACCTTATCCGGGATCTGCGCGAGATGACCGCCGGTGATAGAAAGCGACTCTCGCGAAAATCGTGACGCATGTCGCGCAAAAGTGCGCGGTGGTTTGCGACAACGACATGCGCAAAATCAAGAGTCTGAGGCGCAAAGAGCGAATCCCGGAGATCGCGATGCGATTTGAGTTTCGCGACAAAATCGCTAGCGTTGAGCTCTTCAACTAATTCCTGTCGCAAACCTATTCGCAAAAATCGTAGTTTCGCGACGGGAATTTACCGGAGAACTCAGCGTGACGGCTTTTTTTCGCGGAGTTTAGGAATTATGCAGCCACTGCGATCGCCGTAGTGGCCTGGTCTGAGAACCAGACGTCCCGGAAAATTGCAATTGCACTCTCGTCTGGGTCGCGATCTTTGGTCAGCCAGAGGGAGCGGATGGTTTGTGCGCCAGCTCTATCTGGCGCCTTGAGGCTCTGGAGAGGGTCGCTTGCGCCAATGCATGGAATGAACCAGGCCGGCATCAACGGCCGCGCAGAGAATCCCGTTTGGCCCCGGGTGATCAGCATGGCGAAGGCAACATCCTCGCTCGGGCGCCAGGGAAAGATCATCCGACCGCCTGGACGCAAGGATTCTAGCCAATGCACGGGCGGGACCACCACGCCGGCATTCACATAGATCAGGTCGGATGGTGGCAGCGCCAGCACAGTAGCATCGCCATGTGTAACCGAAACATCTTCGAAGGGAACAAGGTTCTCGTGCGCCCGCCCAGCAAGACGCTCATCGATTTCGAAGGCATGCACGTGGCCATTCGGAAGCGTCAGCATCGAGAGGATCGCGGTGTAGTAGCCGGTACCTGCCCCGATATGGGTTACCACCTCTCCACCCTGCGGATTGACGCTGCCGAGCCAGGCTGCATGCAACATGGGCTCGCCATTGTTGATGCCCTTCGCTCGATCCAGCGCTACCAGCACGTTCTGATTAACATGCACCGGATTGTCACTCGGCGTTTCAATGTAGCGATGCCGATAGGATTTCTTCCAAGGGTGGACGGCGATATGCCAGGGACCGGGACCAAGGAAGGCTTCGCGAGGCACAAGCTCGAAAATGCGTTCGAACCGCTCATCCGGGGAGCCTGTGGCCACCGCCATCATCTGTGCGTGAAACCGACGGACTTCTTCCAGCACGACACCCGATTTCCTCACCATTGAGCATCTCTCCTTCACGATCTTAAAACCACTAGGCCAAGCGAGTGTATCACCTGTTTTCCGTCATTTAGCCGACGCCGCGTCTGGCGCGAGAGCGTGCTGGTTAATTTGGCAAGGACATAAGGGTAGTGTCGCAAAAACGGACATTCTGCGGCAGTCGAGCGCGCAGGATGCTTCACGAAGAGATTTCCAGCAAGGTAAAACGCCTGTCGCAATCGGATTAGGCACCAATCTATGCCTGGATTCTGCATTTCGGTTAAAGGCTGGAGGTCTCTCGCCCCTTATTTTTTTGCCTCCGGCATCGGCCGCATCTGATCGGCGACCGCCACCTGCGGCCGATTGATCATCGGATCTGCCGCCCAGTTGAGGCAAAGGATCAGAACCGCAAAGGCGGCAAAGCCGATCGAGGTACGAAGAACGACCTTGCGAAGCTCGATCGGCTCCATCAGATCCTTCTCCGACAATGTCTTCCTGCACCAATAATTCACCAGAGCTGTTTCCAAGGTGTGCATGTCCGTCTCTCCTTTGGTGATGACGGAACTTGTCGAGCGGCCTCGCCCATTTTCGACAGCGATGAAATTTTTTGTCATGCTGCCGATCTGGATGTCGATTTGCGTGCGGCCCGCTCGTCTATGGCTGTCAGCAAATGGAAAGAGGAAGAGCAGCGATGAAATATCTTTGTCAGGTCTGGTTCGACGGCACGAAGCTCGATGCCATGACGAAAGAGGAAAAGCAGAGACTCGATTCGGATTCGCTTGCCTATGACCGGGATCTCGCCGCAAGCGGGCATATGATTCATGCCGAAGCGCTGCAATCGCCACGCTCAGCAGTGACGGTGCAGGTGCGTAACGGCGAGACGGCGGTGACGGACGGCCCATTCATCGAGACCAAGGAGCATCTTGGCGGCTTCATCCTGATCGATGCCAGGGACCTGAACGACGCGATCCGCGTCGCGGCCGGTATTCCGCTGGCAAAGCTCGGCAGCATCGAGGTGCGGCCGATCTATTCTTTCGGTCCTGAAGTGTAAGGAGGCGACGATGAAATTTCTCTGCCAGGTCTGGTTCGAAACCGCCGAGATCATGACCATCACCGAGGAAGAAGGACGGCGGCTGACGCAAGAATCCATCGACAACGACAACAGGCTGCGCGACAGCGGACATATCGTCGTGGCAAACGCGTTACGGGCGCCGCAGACTGCCAAGACGGTGCGAGTGCGCAAAGGCGACGCCACAGTCACCGACGGTCCGTTTGCCGAAATGAAGGAGCATCTCGGCGGCTTCGTACTGATCGAGGCGAAGGATATCGACGAGGCGACTGCCATCGCCGCCACCTTCCCTGTGGCCCGGTATGGCATGATCGAGGTCCGCGCGGCCTATGACATCCGGTTTCCGAACGAATAGACAAAGAGCAGGAGGACATGGACATGCGGTTTCTATGCTTGATCTACACGTCCGCCGACGTGGACGGCACGCTGACCTCCAGCGAGGTCGATACCCTGATCGCCGAGCATTTCGAATATGACGAAGGCCTAAGACGCAGAGGCACGATGATCCTGTCGGACGCGCTGGAGACGCCCGACAAGGCGATCGTCATCCGCCCGCGCGGGTCGGCGCTTTCCACAACGGATGGCCCATTCGTCGAGACGAAGGAACATCTGGCCGGCTTCTATCTTATCGAGGCTGCCGACATGGCTGGCGCAACCGAAATTGCGCGGCGCATCCCCTCGGCGCGCTATGGTGCGGTCGAAATCCGCCCAGTGCGGATACTGACCCTTCCCGGCACCTGACAGGAGAACAGAAGACGTCCGTGTCGCTGAACGAAACCATCGACGATATCTACCGCAGCCAGTCGCGCCGCGTGCTTGCGACGCTTATCCGCGTGCTCGGCGATTTCGACCGGGCGGAGGAGGCCCTTCACGACGCCTTTGCAGCGGCGGCGCAGCAATGGACGGAAGAGACGATGCCGGCCAATCCCTATGCCTGGCTGGTTTCGACCGGCCGTTTCCGGGCAATCGACCACATCCGCCGGCGAGCGCGTTTCGATGCCTCCGAGGCCGACATCGTCGACAGCCTGTATCCGGAGGGCGAAATGATCGAGTCCGCCGAAAGCGAAGAGATCGAAGACGATATGCTCAGATTGATCTTCACCTGCTGCCACCCGCTCATTCCTGCGGAGGCGCAGATGGCGATGGCTCTGCGTGAGGTCTGCGGCCTGACGACGGAAGAGATCGCCCACGCTTTCCTCATCTCCGCGCCGACCGTCGCCCAGCGTATCGTTCGCGCCAAGAACCGCATTCGCACCGCCCGCATTCCCTATGAGGTTCCAGCAAAGATGGAGTTGCCGGAGCGGCTGGCGCAGGTGCTGCATATCATCTATCTCGTCTTCAACGAAGGCTATTCCGCCTCGTCCGGAGCAGCGATCGTCCGCGCCGACCTCGCCGGCGAAGCCATTCGTCTCGGCCGCCTGCTTCTGAAACTTCTGCCCGACCCGGAGGTTGCCGGACTGCTGGCGATGATGCTCCTGCAGGATTCGCGGCGGCTGGCACGGGCGAGTACATCAGGCGATCTCATCTTGCTTGCGGATCAGGACCGCGGGCTGTGGGACAACAGGAGAATCCGTGAGGGGCTAGCCTTTGCGGCCGAGGCAATGGCCGGTGAAAGCGTTGGCAGCTATGCGCTGCAGGCGGCAATTGCCGCCGAGCATGTGCGCGCGGCAACGGCGGACCAGACGGACTGGCGGCGGATTGTGACACTCTACGATCTGCTGCTGGTCGCACATCCGTCGTCGGTGGTCGAGCTTAACCGGGCGGTGGCGGTTTCGATGTGCGATGGGCCGGCAGCGGCACTTGAGATCGTCGATGGCCTGCTGAGCGAAGACCGGCTGGCTCGATACCATCTGGCTCACGCGGCAAAGGCCGATTTCCTACGGCAGCTCAATCGCAACGATGAATCGCGACAGTCTTACGAGACGGCGCTTTCGCTTTGCCACCAGGCGCCCGAGCAAGCGTACCTGCGCAAGCGACTGGCGGAGCTTGCCGGCAAGACCGGGCGATAGGCCAGATCAGGGCCGCTTTCTGGAGGCCAGCAAGGCAAGTGCCGTCCCTGTCAGAGCCGAAACGACGATCAGAAGATGCGCATTGATGCTTGCCTGCGCCAGGTTGTCGAGCGCGGCTTTTTCTCCCGACGCTCCGAAAGCCATGGCGCCGGCTGTGATCCCTGCCGGATAGGTGCCCACTCCTCCGGGCGCATGCACCGGCAGCACGGAGGAAAGCTCGCCGCCGAGCGCGCCGCCGAAGCTTGCAGACAGCGGCGTGACATTCATCAGGCGAAGCGCCCAGGCGAGCACCAGGACCTTCACCAGCCAATTGACCACGGTCGTCAGCCAGGCGCGAGCAAAGGCGCTGGCATTGGCCGGCAAACCACGCTCCAGCTCATGCACCAACGTCTGCGCCTTCTTCGGCAATGCCTTGGCGGCAAATTTAATCAGCGGCCGGCGCTGGGCGAAACCCGCGACCGGCAAAAGCACGAAAGCAAGCCATGCGACCCAGGCAAGAACGCGGTAGGACGAGGCGAGCGCGAAACCGCTGCCCGCCGCGGCGAGCAGCGCATGCAGGTCCAGCAGCCGCATGACAAACAGCGCCGAGGTGCCGCGCGCCAAGGGAATCCCGAATTCGGAACGCATCAGCACCGGGAAGCTGGTCTCCCCGGTGCGGAAGGGCATCATGATGTTGAGGAGATTGTGAACCTGCGTCACGCGGAAGAGCGCGGTGAAATGGCCGCCGGTCTCCTTCGGGAAATAATCGTAGATGCGCCAGGTGCGCAGGAAGTATGTGCCGGTCAGCAGCGCCAGTGCCAACAGAATGGGCAGGATACCGACTTTGCCCCATTGCGCCAGGATCGAACTCCACCCCCAGAACCACTCGATGAAGGCGGCATAGGCCAGAACGACGGCCAATGTCAGCAGCGTCATGCGATTGCGAATAAACCAGTTCTGTCGGCTGGCAACCATCGGAGTCTTCATGTAGTTAAGGCACCCAATGCGAGCGGAGGCTGATGCCGGACATGTCGCTCGTTCCGTCCGGCAGGATCTGCCGGTCTTTTAGGAGAAAGAAGAGTTGCAGACAACGGCAGAGTCGATCCGCCCCCTGACCGATACAGCAAGTGCCATTGAGCTTTCGCTGGTCGTGCCTGTCTTTAACGAGGAAGAAAGCGTCGGACCGCTGATCGAGCGCATCTGTTCCGCCATGGTGAACTTTACCAAGCGCTGGGAACTAATCCTGATCGACGACGGCAGCACCGATGCCACGCTTGCCAATGCACGCCGCTCACTCGGGCGCGAGGGACTGACGCTACGTATCGTCGAGCTTCAACGCAATTTCGGCCAGACCGCCGCCATGCAGGCCGGCATCGACACCGCCACCGGTCGGCTGATTGCCACCATGGACGGCGACCTGCAGAACGACCCGAAGGATATTCCTTCGATGGTCGAAGAGTTGGAGAGGCGGCAGCTCGACCTGCTCGTCGGCTGGCGCAGGAATCGCCAGGACGGGCTTTTCCTGCGCAAGATTCCCTCCTGGTGCGCAAACTATCTCATCGGCCGCATCACCGGCGTCAAGCTGCACGACTATGGCTGCAGCCTGAAAATCTACCGTGCCTCGATCATCAAGCAGGTGAAGCTGATGGGCGAGATGCATCGCTTCATCCCGGCCTGGGTTGCCGGCGTCGTACCGAGCTCGCGGATCGGCGAAGTGGTCGTCACCCACCATGCGCGCGAGCACGGCACATCGAAATATGGGATTTCACGTACTTTCCGCGTCATTCTCGACCTGCTCTCGGTAATGTTCTTCATGCGCTACAAGGCGCGGCCGGGCCATTTCTTCGGCTCTCTCGGCCTCGGCCTCGGCGCGCTCGCCGGTCTCATCCTGCTATGGCTCTTCGTCGACAAGTTCATCTTCGGCGACGATATCGGCAACAGGCCGCTGTTGCTGGTGGGCGTCGTGCTCCTGCTGTCATCGGTGCAAATGATCACGACAGGCATCTTGGCCGAGATGATCGCGCGCATCTATTATCGCGATGATCTGTCGCCGAACTACATCGTCCGCAAGATCTTCGAT
The DNA here is from genome assembly GCF_014193655.1 of Rhizobium sp. BK313. Lineage (GTDB taxonomy): Bacteria > Pseudomonadota > Alphaproteobacteria > Rhizobiales > Rhizobiaceae > Rhizobium. The sequence continues at coordinate 2,251,698 of NZ_JACHZQ010000001.1, forward strand.
CGGGATAATCAGGATGCATAGGCTTCTGGTCCGCCGACCGGATACCATCATCCTCTTGCTTGCCGGATACTTCGTTCTGGAATTTCTGGTGCGGCTCGCCATGCCACATGGCATGCGCTACGACGAGTCCCAGCAGGCGCTTTTCTCGCAATGGCTGACACTCGGCTACGATTCCCAGCCGCCGCTCTACAACTGGGTGCAGGCGCTGGTGGTCTCTGTCTTCGGGCTGTCGCTTGCGACGATTTCTATCGTCAAGAACATCGTGCTGTTCCTGGTTTTCTTCAGCTACTACAAACTGGCGAAACTGGTGCTGTCCGACAAGGTTTTCGCGGCGATCGCCACGCTGTCGTTGCTGACGATACCGCAGCTCTTCTGGGAGGCGCAGCGCGATTTGACGCATACGGTCGCGCAACTGCTGACGATCAATCTCTTCCTCTACGGCGCGATCCGCACGCTCAAGGCGCCGAGTACGGGTTCCTATATATTTACCGGCATCGCGCTCGGTCTCGGCATGCTCTCGAAATACAATTTCGCGCTGCTCGCCGCCGCCGCGGTCGTCGCCGTCCTGATGCATCCACAGGGACGTGCGCGCATCTTTGACCGGCGTTTTCTGCTGACCCTGCTGATCTCCCTATTGATCTTCCTGCCGCACGGGCTGTGGCTAATCCACAATCTCGATCTCGCCTCGGGACGCACGCTGGGGATCATGGAGCAGGATGCGCCGCAAAGCGCCTTTGCCAAGCTGGTGCAAGGACCTTTGGAATTCGTGAAATTAGTCGTCGTCATCTGCGCGCCGACGCTCGTCATATATTCGTTGGTCTTCGGCAAGAGCCTCTTCAAGAACCTGGGGCGATCAAATGAATGGACCCGTTTTTTCGAGGTCCTGTTTGCTGCTATCGCCGTGTTGGTGCTGATCCTGATCGTCGCCATCGGCATGACCGCGCTGCGCGACCGCTGGCTGCTGCCCTTCCTGTTCCTGCTGCCGATCTATGTTTGCCTGAAGATGGAAGTGGCCGGCATCAAGGCCGCGGATTTCGGCAAGCGCTTCTTCTATATCCCGCTGGCGATGATGCTGATCATTCCGGCGCTGCTTTTGGTCCGCGTCACCTTCCCAGCGCTCTTCGGCGCCTATGACCACTACAACACGCCCTACCCCGCCTTCGTGAGCCAGGCCGTGGCGATGGAGGGCAAAAAACCCGGGTTAGTGCTGACGGACAATTGGTTGCCGGCCGGAAATCTGCATTTGCAACTGCCTGACGTGCCGGCCATGTCGCTGTTCTTCGGCAATCTGAAGGCAAACTATCAGTGGAGCGCCGACAAGCCGATCCTCATTGTCTGGCGGCCGGGCAAGAACGACAGCGGCGTGCCGGCGCCATTGGCGAGCTGGTTGCACGATACGCTCGGCCCGCAATATGCGGCGCCGAACATCAAGCTCGCGGACGTTCAGTACATCCACGGCAAGCCCGGCGACATGGCGTCCTTTGCCTATTCCTGGGTCTATCCGAAATAAACGCCGATCACCCGATCTGCGAGAACTGCTGTCCTTTTTCAACGCCGGAATCGTTTATGGACTTGACTGACAAACTGGCGAGCACCTTGCCTGACCCTGCTGATCTTCCGCCATGGCAAGTCAAGAGCTCCACCCATCTGCTTCACGACCGATGGCTGAAAGTCAGAGCCGACGCCTGTGTTACGGCCGAAGGCGTGGAGATTGCCCCCTACTATGTGTTGGAATATCCCGATTGGGTGGAAGTGGTGGCGCTCGATGCGGAGGACAACATCTATCTCGTCCAGCAGTATCGTCACGGTCTGGGCGTTGTCGCGTTAGAGGTGCCGGGCGGTGCAATGGATGCGAGCGACGCAAATCCGATCGAGGCGGCAGCCCGCGAGCTGAGGGAAGAAACCGGCCTCACGGCGTCCGAATGGGAGTATGTCGGCGCCCTTTCACCAAATCCGGCCACCCACTCGAACCTTTCCCACATCGTGCTCGCTCGCAATGTCGAGATATCAGCGAAACCCGCAGACGATCCAACGGAACGCATTCGGCTTATTCGCATACCGATCCGACAGGCCATCAAACTGGCGCTGGAGGGCAAGATGATTCAAACGATTCATGTCGCGGGGCTGACACTAGCTCTGCACAAAGCGGGCAAATGGGATGCGCCATCCCCGGCGGACAAAAGCTGACTAAGCTGTCGTTTCCGCCCACACCGCGTCGAGCGCCAGCCGGGTGATACCCACCATCGCATCCACCTCTTCGTGGCTGATGATCAATGGCGGCGAGGCCAGCATTCGGTCGGCGGTGGCGCGAAGCACGAGACCATTGGTCAAAGCATGATTGCGCACAGCTGAGCCGATCGCATCCGGCTTTTCGAAGCGGCGGCGCGTGGATTTGTCGGCGGCGAGCTGCAAAGCGCCCATCAGGCCGATGCTGACGGCTTCGCCGACCATATCGTGATCGGCCAGGCTGCCCCAGGCCCTGGCGAAATAGGGGCCGATGTCGTCGCGAACGCGCTCGATCAGTCGCTCATCCTCAATGATTCTGAGGTTCGCGAGCGCCGCAGCGGCGCAGACCGGGTGGCCGGAATAGGTGAAGCCGTGGTTGAACTCTCCGACCTCGTTGATCAGCACATCTGCGATGTGGTCGCTGACCAACACGCCGCCGATCGGCAAATAGCCCGAAGACAAGCCCTTGGCGATCGGCGCGAGATCGGGCTCGACACCGAAATGCTGATAGCCGAACCAGGAACCGAGTCTTCCGAAACCGCAGATCACCTCATCGCAGACTAACAGGATGTTTCTCGCCCTGCAGATGCGGCCGATTTCCGGCCAATAGGTCGAGGGTGGAATGATGACGCCGCCCGCCCCCTGCACCGGCTCGGCGATGAAAGCCGCAACATTATCCTCGCCCAGTTCATCGATCTTCTCTTCCAGCTCGCGGGCGACCTTGAGGCCGAACTCTTCCGGAGAAAGATCGCCACCATCGGCGTACCAATAAGGCTGGTTGATATGAACGACGCCAGGGATCGGCAGGTCGCCTTGCTCGTGCATATATTTCATGCCCCCCATGCTGGCGCCGGCGACGGTGGAGCCGTGATAGCCATTCCTGCGGGCAATGACGATCTTCTTCGTCGGCTTGCCCACGGCGCTCCAATAGACGCGGGCCATACGGAACCATGTGTCGTTAGCTTCGGAGCCGGAGTTGGTGAAGAAGACATGATTGAAGTGCGGCCCGGCATGGGCGCAAACCTTCTCCGACAACAACGTGGCCGGCGTCGTCGTCGTGCCGAAGAACGTGTTGTAATAGGGAAGTTCGTTCATTTGCCGGATGGCGGCATCGGCGATTTCCGTTCGCCCATAGCCGATATTGACGCACCAGAGGCCGGCAAAGCCATCGAGATATTTCTTGCCGTTGCTGTCGAAGATGTAGACGCCCTCGCCGCGCTGGATGATCCGGGCGCCGTCAGCGTTCAACTTCTTCATGTCGGCGAACGGATGGAGATGATGAGCGGCGTCGACGGCGGCGAGATTGGAACGGCTGGAAGTGTCGGACATCGTTTGCAGAATCCCTATCGGATTGAAAGGCTGGCCTCGATCGTTTACGACCATGACGTGAGCATCGGGGATTGACAAGGGCATGGCGGCTGACAACGCAACCGAAGGCACGGCACGCATCGAGGTGTTGATATCAGACATGAACGGCCGGCTGCGCGGCAAACAGATACCCATGGAAGCCGAAAAGAAAGTCTGGTCGGGCGCGGTACGCCTACCGACCTCGACGCAATCGCTCGATATCTGGGGCGACGACAATGACGACCTCACCGGCCTTTCGCTGACGATCGGCGATCCCGACGGCACCTGCGTCGCCGATCCACGCACGCTCACGGATATACCCTGGGCGCCGCCAGGATCGAAGCAAGTGCTGGCCACGATGCACGAACTCGACGGCAGCCCCAGTTTTCAGGACCCGCGCGCTATTCTCTCCGCAGTGGTCGATCGCTATAAGGCGCTCGGCTTGACGCCGGTCGTTGCGACCGAACTGGAATTCTACCTTCTCGCCGGCGACTGGCGCGAGCGCGGCCTGCCCTCGCCGCCGCCGGCGCTGATGTATCGCAACGAGCCGAACGGCTACCAGCTCTACGATATGGATGCCGTCGATCTGCTCGGCGATTATCTCGAAACTTTGCGCGCCTATGCCAGAGCGCAGGGCCTGCCGGCGGAGGCGACAACGGCGGAATTCGGCCCAGGGCAGTTCGAAGTCAATCTGCTGCATCGCCCGGACGCGCTCGCAGCCGCCGATGACTGCATTTCCCTGAAACGGATCGCCGAGCAAGCGGCACGCAAGCACGGCCTCAAATCGACCTGCATGGCGAAGCCCTACACCGATCACGCGGGCTCCGGGCTACATGTGCACGCCAGCATTATCGACGATCAAGGCCGCAATATTCTCGACGCGGCGGGCGGAGAGCCAATGAGGCTGAAATCGATCTGTGCTGGTCTGCTGCAGACCCTGCGAGATGCGCAATTGGTCTTTGCGCCCTATGCCAATTCCTATCGCCGGTTCCAGCCGGGCTCGTTCGCGCCGGTCGACCTCACCTGGGGCTATGGCCATCGCGGGACTGCCGTGCGCATCCCCGAAAAGGACGGATCGGGCGCGCGCATCGAGCACCGCGTCGCCGGCGCCGATGCCAATCCGTACCTGATGCTGGCGGCGATCCTCGGAGGTATGTTGCTTGGATTGCAGAACGAACTCGATCCCGGCGAAGAGACTACGCCAAGCCACGCGCCGGCAAATGCGCCACGACTGACGCATGATTTCCTCACTGCCGTCGATCGCTTCCGCGCCTCCCCCTTCATCGCCGATATTTTCGGAGAGCGCTATCAGAAGCTCTACGGCGATACGAAGCACAAGGAAGCGATCCGCTATCTGCGCACGGTGTCAGATTTCGACTACCGCACATATCTGCCGCGCCTTTGACGGATTTCAGACGACCGCGCTGCGGACTGCGTCTTCCTCGGCGGCCCGTGCAGCCGTACCCTGCTTGATCATCACCTTCAGCTCGCCGGCATGAAGTTTGAGTACGATATCGCGCTCCAAGGGCAGCAACTCGCCATCTACGACACAATTCGCCAGGCTGCGCAACTTCGGGAAATGCAGATGCACTTCGCGCGTATGCATGACCATGACATCGGCGTTCTCTTGAAACCGGCCACGCAGCATATCAATGGCGAGCCGCGCCACGCCGAGCGGCCGCAATGGCCTTGCCGTATAGAAGCCAAGTTCGCCGCCGCGCAGATCGTCGGCATAAAGCAGCGTGTTGGGGCCGAAGGGATTGTTGGACACGGAAATTGCCGAGACATGCCGGCGCTCCCGAACTCCCTCGGCTTCGAAATCGACATCGAATTCCGGTGGATTGAAAACGACACCCAAGGCGGCGCGACTGCTGGCCGACAGCTTGCCCAAACGTGAACGATAGGGATAGGCGTCGCGATAGCGCACCATGCGTGCGTGCAGCCCGGCGGAAAACTGATGGATGAACGGCCGGCCATTGGCGCTGCCGATATCCACGTGATCCACCTCGCCTGTCGCGAGCACGTCGAGCACCTGCCAGATGTCGAGCGGTAGCCGAAGCGAGCGTGCAAAGAGGTTCATGGTGCCGGCCGGAATGACGCCGAGTGCGACGCCGTTTTTCCAAGCGACCGCGGCAGCGGCAGAAATCGTTCCATCACCGCCGCCGGCGACGATTCCATCGATATCGTCGCGCCGCGCCGCGCGTTCCATAGCCGCAACGACTTCGTTACCCGACACGACCAAGCCTTCGAAATCATGGCCGGCGTCCCGGAAAACCTGCTCTGCCTTCATTTCGTAAGCGGCCATGTCCGTCGTCTTGAACGTGCCGCCATCGCGATTGAAAAAGCCGATCAGTTTCATCGAGGCTCCCGGTTTTCCCGCTGAATGTGTCTCAAGAAGGATCTGATCCCCGCCTGCTTATTGAGAGATGGCTCCTGCCAAGGCGATTTCAAGCATTGTGAGATCGCCCGCGGCAATCATTGCGGGTGAACAGGTCGAGAGAAGGCCGCCGCAAAGACTTATGCAAGGGGCGATATGCTGCACTGCAAAAAATGCACGCGACAGCGATATCACGCTGATTCATATTATTAATCGGGGCATCTCCGTGCCTTTCCAGTCTTTCATTCCGTATCATGTGCCCGAGGCCTGCATCCCGGTTTTCCCTACCCGGTTTGCCCGCTCCGCGGCACTTTTTGCATGATCGCCGCCAAGGAGTTTTCGTGAGCGATATCGCTGCCGACGTCATCGATTCCCAATCCATCCTCGAAGCGCCGTCGCGCACGGCGATCGCCCTTGTCACGCTGGCGCTTGCAGTCGGCAGCTTCGGCATCGGCACGGGTGAATTCGTCATCATGGGCCTGCTGCCTGAGGTCGCCGATACCTTCGGTGTCACGACTCCGGAAGCGGGCCACGTTATCAGCGCCTATGCGCTCGGCGTCGTTGTCGGCGCACCGATCATCGCCGTTCTCGCCGCGAAGATGGCGCGGCGGACCCTGCTTCTGCTGATGATGGCGATTTTTGCAGCCGGCAATATTTCGAGCGCGATGGCTCCGACCTTCGAAAGTTTTGCAGCTCTGCGTTTCATCACCGGCCTGCCGCACGGCGCCTATTTCGGCGTCGCAGCGCTTGTGGCCGCCTCCATGGTGCCCGTCCATCGCCGCGTGCGTGCTGTCGGCCAAGTCATGCTCGGCCTCACTATTGCCACCCTCATCGGCACGCCAATCGCGACCTTCCTCGGCCAGCTTCTGAACTGGCGCGCGGCCTTCATGATGGTCGGCGGCGTCGGCCTCGTGACCATGCTCCTCATTGCCCTATTCCTGCCAAAGGACAAGGTCGAGGAAGGCGCGAGCATCACCCGCGAGCTGGGCGCGCTTCGCCGCATTCAGGTCTGGCTGACGCTCGGCATCGCCGCGGTCGGCTTCGGGGGCATGTTCTCGATCTTCAGCTACGTGGCAACGACGACAACGCAAGTTGCCGGTTTGGGAACAAGCATGGTGCCGGTCGTACTGGCGCTCTTCGGCATCGGCATGAATGTCGGCAATATTGTCGGCTCGCGCCTGGGCGACCTGTCGCTCAAGGGCACGATCGGCGGCATGATGGTCTTCAACGTTGTCATCATGACGCTGTTTTCGTTGACGGCCGCCAATCCTGTGATGCTGTGCGTCTGCGTCTTCTTGATCGGCTGCGGCTTTGCCGCCTGCCCCGCCGTGCAGACACGTCTGATGGATGTCGCGGCGGATGCGCAGACGCTGGCCGCGGCCTCCAATCATTCGGCCTTCAACATCGCCAATGCGCTCGGCGCCTGGCTTGGCGGTCTGGTGATTTCCTGGGGCTTCACGGCAGCGTCGACGGGCTATGTCGGCGCGGTGCTTTCCGTCTTCGGCCTGATCGTCTTTGGAATATCAGTTGGTTTGGAGCGCAGCGGCCGGAGTGCATGAAGCCGGCAATGGCCGAACTTCCTGCTTGCCGGTATGACAGAAGACATTTTCCTCACCCCAGACCGCCATTGCTTTGATGATCGGCCCAAGGCTGGCGCCAAGTGGCGTCAGCGCGTAGTCGACGCGCGGGGGCACGACCGGGAAAACGGTGCGTGAGACCAGTCCGGACTCTTCGAGCTCGCGTAGCTGTTTCGTCAGCATGCGCTGTGTCACCGCCGGCAGCTTGCGGCGGATTTCGTTGAAACGCAGCGTTCGCTCCATCAGGTGGAACAGGATCACGCCTTTCCATTTGCCATCGAGCAGGCTCAGCGTCGCCTCGACCGGACACCCGGGAAAATTCTTGACCAGCTTGGCGCGCGGTAGCGACATCGACAGTATCCTTTTGGGTACTACGTACAGAATTTGTGCATTCTTGCGTACTTTCAGCATAAGACGCATCTAGGTCCCGTGCAACAAACACTGGAGTTTTCCCATGCGCGCCGTCGCTTACAAGATCCCGCAGCCCATTTCCGCCGAGACGTCGCTTGTTGATATCGACCTGCCGACGCCGGAAGCCAAGGGTCATGATCTCCTTGTCGAAATCAAGGCCGTGTCCGTCAATCCCGTCGACGTCAAAGTCCGTGCCAACGCTGCCCCCACCGAAGGCGAATACAAAGTGCTCGGCTGGGATGCCGCCGGTATTGTCAAGGCAATCGGCTCTGATGTCACCATGTTCAAGCCCGGCGATGAGGTCTTCTACGCCGGCGCCATCAACCGTGGCGGCTCGAACGCCGAGTTTCATCTGGTGGACGAGCGCATCGTCGGCTTAAAGCCGAAAAGCCTCGATTTCGCTGCCGCTGCTGCTTTGCCGCTGACCTCGATCACAGCTTATGAGGCTTTGTTCGACCGCATCAAGGTGCAGGACCCGGTTCCGGGTGCCGCCAACGCCATTCTCATCATCGGCGGCGCCGGCGGCGTCGGTTCGATCGCCATCCAGATCGCCCGCGTGTTGACCGGCCTGACGGTGATCGCTACGGCCTCGCGGCCGGAAACCCAGGCTTGGGTGAAGGAACTCGGCGCCCATCACGTAATAGATCACTCCAAGCCGTTGGCTCCGCAGATCGAAGCTCTCGGCATCGGCGCCCCTGCTTTCATCTTTTCGACCACCAACACCAGCGATCATATTGCGTCGATCGTCGAAGCGATCGCACCGCAAGGCCGTTTCGGACTGATCGATGACCCAAAGGTGCTCGACGTCGCCCCCTTCAAGCGCAAGGCGGTTTCAACCCACTGGGAATTGATGTTCACCCGTCCGCTCTTCAATACGGCTGATATGATCGAACAGCACAAGCTGCTGAACAAAATTGCCGAACTGGTCGATGCCGGCAGAATCCGCACGACGCTGACCGAAACGCTCGGCACGATCAACGCTGCGAATCTGAAAAAGGCGCATGCACTGATCGAGACCGGCAAGATGAAGGGCAAGGTCGTTCTGGCTGGTTTCTGAGCCCATCCATTCCCTTCGTTTGGCCGGGTACATGCCGCCCGGCCAAACTATTTTTGACATTTTTGCAACGGCAATTGCTGCGATGCACAAGCCGTTAGCCACGCAACAAAAAAATACCTGCGACATTATGGCATTAACCACTGGCGCCACTTGACTTTTCACCACTTCGGAGCGACTTCTCCCGACGTGGGGAACAACGTTTTCCATACCGATTAACCGGAGCCATCTTACGATGCCTAGCGACAGTAGTAGTCGATTGCCTTTGCCGTCAGTGGCACTCGTGCTGTAACCGACTCCTGTCGGCTCGCCACGATCTGCCACGACGGCGGATCGACCGGAAAGGCGAGCTATAATGAATATCAACAGCTTCCCCATGCGGGCTGGCAATGCCGCTCGTGCATTCATCAATAACAACCGCGCCGTTACCATTGCAGAACGCGTTGAGTCGCTGAACGCGATCGAGGCGAGCGAAGCTGCACGCATTCTGGCCAAGATGCCGGAGGAACGCGCCGTTCGCATTCTCGACCGGCCGGAACTTCGCAACGCCGCTGCCATTCTCGAGGTCATGACCGATGCAGACGCTGCACGGCTGCTGCACGGCATGTCCAACGACCGCGTGGCCGACATTCTTCTCGAATTGGACGGCGACGCGCGCGCGCGTCTGTTTGCCACCCTTGAGGAGCCGGTTCGTGTTGCGATCCAGGGCTTGATGGGTTATCCGCCGCGCACGGCAGGCGGCATCATGACGACGGAATATGTCAGCGTGTTCGCCAGTTGGACCGTTGCGCAGACGCTCGATCACGTTCGCCAGGTCGAGCGCTCCCGCGAAACTGTTTATGCCATTTATGTGCTGGACGACGACACCCATACGCTGCTGCGTGTCGTGACGCTGCGCCGTCTCATCACCGGCCAGCCCGATGCCTGCATCCTGACGGTGGCACAGAAGGGTGCGCCGGTCACCGCGCCTGCGCTGATGAAACAGGAGGACGTGGCCCGGCTGATTCGCCGCCACGACCTGCTCGCGCTGCCGGTTGTCGACGAAAACGGCCTCATGCTCGGCATCGTGACGGTCGACGACGTCATCGATACGATGATCGCCGATACGACCGAAGCCGCACAGAAATTCGGCGGTATGGAAGCTCTCGGCCAGCCTTACATGAAGATCGGCTTCGCCGGGATGATCCGCAAACGTGCGGGCTGGCTCGCCGCCCTCTTCCTCGGCGAAATGCTGACGGCAAGCGCCATGCAGCATTTCGAGGGCGAGCTGGAGAAGGCAGTCGTGCTGACGCTGTTCATCCCGCTGATCATGAGCTCGGGCGGCAATTCAGGCTCGCAGGCAACCTCGCTGATCATCCGGGCACTGGCGCTCGGCGAGCTCAAGCTTTCCGATTGGTGGCGGGTAGCGTTGCGCGAACTGCCGACGGGCATCGTGCTCGGCTCGATCCTCGGTCTTGTCGGCTTTGCCCGCATCGTGCTCTGGCAAACCATCGGTCTTTTCGACTACGGTCCGCACTGGCAGCTGGTCGGCGTTACGGTCTTCGCCGCCTTGATCGGTATCGTCACCTTCGGCTCCCTCGCCGGCTCCATGCTGCCCTTCATTCTGCAAAAGCTGCGGCTTGATCCCGCCAGCGCATCGGCCCCGTTCGTCGCAACGTTGGTCGACGTCACCGGGCTGGTGATCTACTTCTCGGTTGCGCTGCTGATCCTCAGCGGGACCATGCTTTAAGGACAACGGAATTCCGAAATCGAAGGGGGCCGGCGACGGCCTCTTTTTTTGTTTTCAGGCCGGCTGCGGCAGCTTCAGGACGCCGTTGGTCTTGATGCTGCGGATTGCGAAATTCGATCGCAGATCGACGACCCCGGGGAGGACCAGAAGCTTTTCCGACATTACCTTCTCATAAGCGGCAAGGTCTTCGACGACGACTTCCGCCAGAAAATCCGCAGCGCCCGAAATCAGGTGGCAGGACACGATTTCCGGGATAGCGAGCAACGCCGCCTGCTGCGCCTCTGAATTCTCCTTCGAATGATGGCCCACCTTGAGCTCGACGAAAACTGTCAAGCCGAGACCGGCCTCCTTGCGATCGATATCGGCGCGATAGCCGCGCAGCAGACCGGATTTTTCCAGGTTGCGGATGCGCCTCAAACAGGGTGAGGGCGACAGGTTCACCCGCTCGGCAATCTCGACATTGGTGGCGCGCGCATCCTCCTGCAGGCAGTTGAGGATAGCAATATCGAATTTATCCAGCTTTGGCATTTTTGAAAACCTTCTTCGCCTAGATTGGCAGATAGTTGCTCATAACATGTTCCTTGAGCTATAACTAGCAAGGACATGCCCCGGCCTTCGGCGCTATCTTTTCTTCAACCGGATGATGATCCGGACGGTTCGAAAGGATACGTCGATGACTGCTTTGACCTTCTCCTCCCGCAAGACAATGCCCGCCGCAATCGGCTATGCCGGCGCCATCGTTACGGTCTTGATCTGGGCCAACTGGATTCTTGCTACCCGCCACACGGCGGAGACGCAGATGAGCACGATCGACCTGGGCTTGATCCGCTATGGCATCCCGGCACTGGTGCTTTCCCCCGTCTGGCTGCGCACCGGGTTGTTGCCAAAAGGTGTGCCACTGAAGCTGCTGGCGCTGATGGTCTGCGGCTCAGGCGCGCTTTTCTTCCAACTGACGACTTTTGCCATCCACTCCACGCCCGCTGCGTCGGCCGGTATTCTGCTCGGTGGCTCGATGCCGCTTGCAACGGCGTTGATCGGCGTGCTGCTGTTTCGCGAGCGGCCCGACATCACGCGTTGGCTTGGTCTCGGCGGTATCGTTGCCGGCGTTATCATCCTTTTGGTGCGTAGCCTTTCGGGCACGGAGATTTCCTGGGTCAGCTTCACGCTGTTGCCGCTCGGCGCTTTGCTCTGGGCCGGCTACACCCATGCCTTCCGGCGCTCCGGCCTGAATGCCATCCAGTCAAGCGCTGTCATCGCCATCTGGTCGTTCCTCATACATGTCGGTCTGGCCTTCGTCTTCGGCAGCTCGCTCGCCTCCGTCCCGCTACCGGAAATCGGCCTGCAGGTCGTCAGCCAAGGTCTGCTTTCCGGCCTTGCCGCCACGCTCGCCTATGGCCTCGCTGTCCAGGCCCTCGGCGGCACGCAGGCGGCCGCCTTCACCGCCATCACCCCGGTGCTCGCCACCTTCGGCGGTGGGCTGCTGCTTGGCGAACCGATCGGCGGTGCCGAAGTCGCCGCGGCGGTTGTCACGGGAATGGGCGTCGCGCTTTCGACAGGAGTCTTGTCGAGGAAATGAATGCAGTAGTCAGCAAGGTTAAGTTGAAGGCTGCCGACGGCAGCCTTCCGCAGCGAAGCAACGTTATCTCATGATAATTTGCAGAGAGTCTCAGAATTGCCGTTCTGTTGTAGCCCGTAAATTCCTGCTCAGAACCAACGCGCCATTGCGACCCGTCTCTCGGGGTCCGCGCCATGTTCGATCTCGAACCTGAGAATCTCAGACAATCCCACGGACATCTCGCCCGATTCCAGCACGCGAAACCCAAGTGAAGCGTAGAACGGCGCATTGAAGGGTACAAAGCGATCCGTCGTCAGCGTGACGCCCGATGCGCCACGCATCTGCGCCGTCTCGATTATGGTTTGCATCAGACGCCGCCCGACGCCCTTTCGTTGCCATTGCCTGACGACATCGATCTCAACTACATAGATAGCCCCATCAAGCTCGGTAGCGGCGAGGAATGCCAGGGGGTGATCCAGATCATTCACCGCCACGAGCAGCAGCTTCGCATAGAGCGAATGTTCCAGCTTGTCGCGCGGCACGGTCCTGCCATCATCCTCCACGCCCAGTGCCTGGCGGAGAGTTACGAAGGCATCGATCTCGATCTCCGCCATAAAAACCACGTCAGCGGAACGCGCCAACCGTATCGTATAAAAGTCCCGCGCGATCTCTCCCATGCCCATCACATATTCGGATAGACCGGTCCCTCACCACCCTGAGGCGGCACCCAGTTGATGTTCTGGTTCGGGTCCTTGATGTCACAGGTCTTGCAGTGGACGCAGTTCTGGGCGTTGATGACGAAGGTTTCCTTGCCGTCCTTTTCTACCCATTCGTAGACGCCGGCCGGACAGTAGCGGGTCGACGGACCGGCATAGATGTCGAATTCCGAGCTCTTCTGCAGCGCCATGTCCTTGACCTGGAGGTGGACCGGCTGGTCTTCCTCATGATTGGTGTTCGACAGGAACACCGAGGACAGCCGGTCGAAGGTCAACACGCCATCCGGCTTGGGGTAAGCGATCTTCTTGTGCTGGGCCGCGGGCTCCAGTGAGGCCGCGTCGGTCTTGCCGTGTTTCAGCGTGCCGAATAAGGAGAAGCCGAACAAAGTGTTCATCCACATGTCGAAGCCGCCGAGCACAATGCCGAGGCCGGTGCCGAACTTCGACCAGAGCGGCTTGACGTTGCGGACCTTCTTCAGGTCCTTGCCGATATCGGTTGCGCGCCATTCGTTTTCGATCTCGATCACTTCGTCATTGGCGCGGCCGGTCGCGATCGCCGCGGCGATCTTGTCGGCTGCGAGCATGCCCGAGAGGACCGCATTGTGGCTGCCCTTGATGCGCGGCACATTGACAAAACCGGCCGAACAGCCAATCAGCGCGCCGCCCGGGAAGGAGAGCTTCGGCACCGATTGCCAGCCGCCTTCGGTAATAGCACGGGCGCCATAGGAGATGCGCTTGCCGCCTTCGAATGTGCCGCGAATTGCCGGATGCGTCTTGAACCGCTGGAATTCCTCGAAGGGGTAGAGATAGGGATTCTTGTAATTAAGGTGGATCACGAAGCCCACGGCGACGAGATTGTCCTCGAGGTGATAAAGGAAGGAGCCGCCACCGGTTTTCATTCCAAGCGGCCAGCCGAAGGAATGCTGCACGAGACCCTGCTTATGGTTCTCCGGCTTCACCTGCCAGAGTTCCTTGATGCCGATGCCGAATTTTTGCGGTTCGCGGCCCTTCTGAAGGTCGAACTTGGCGATGAGCTGCTTGGCGAGCGAGCCGCGCACCCCCTCTCCGATCAGTACGTATTTGCCGAGCAACGCCATGCCGCGCGTATAGTTCGGGCCTGGCTCGCCATTGCGCTCGATGCCCATGTCGCCGGTGGCGACGCCGATGACCGCGCCGTCGTCATTATAAAGCACTTCGGTCGCGGCAAAACCGGGATAGATCTCGACGCCCAGCGCCTCGGCCTTTTCGGCGAGCCAGCGACAGACATTGCCAAGTGAGACGATATAGTTGCCATGATTGTTCATCAGCGGCGGCATGAAGGCGTTCGGCAGGCGGACGGAGCCGGCGGGTCCAAGGAACAGGAAATGGTCGTCCGTCACCTCGGTCTTGAAGGGATGCCCCTCCTCTTCGCGCCAGCCGGGCAGCAGGCGATCGATGCCGATCGGATCGACAACCGCGCCTGACAGAATATGCGCTCCGACTTCCGCGCCTTTTTCGAGCACGACGACGGTGAGATCGGGATTGACCTGTTTCAGGCGGATCGCCGCCGACAGACCGGCCGGCCCGGCGCCGACAATCACCACGTCGAATTCCATGCTCTCGCGTTCAGGCAGCTCGCTAGCGTCAGTCATTCACTCTCTCCGATTGACCAGGCTCCGATTGAATTGGGCGCGCGGCCTTGTCCCCTTTGGGCGTCTTCCCCATTTCGGCTATCTCTTGTCAAAACGGGAGAGGATTGTCGAGCCGGGAAGCGACAGTTGATCCTCCAATTCGCACAGCGCAGCCGCGAAGTTAAGTTACTCTTACGTCAACGTCAATAATTGCGCGCATTTCACTCGCTGTTTGTCGGCATTCAACTTTCAAATATGGTTCACAGCACTCTATAGATCCGAATTGAAATATCCGGACAACGCAAAGGATGGACATCATGGATCTCGGCATCAAAGGAAAGCGGGCGCTGGTTCTGGCTTCGTCGAAAGGGCTTGGTCATGGCATAGCGGTGGCACTGGCACGCGAAGGGGCGAATGTCCTGCTTTGCGGCCGCAGCGGCGAGAGGCTCGAATCCAATTGCAAGGCAATCAATGCCGAAGGAAAGGGCCGCGCCGACTGGATCTGGGCCGATCTCAACGACGAAGGCTTCGTGGAAATCGTCAGCAAGGCGGTTGCCGACAAGCTCGGCGGCATCGACATTCTTATTAATAACACTGGCGGACCGACGCAAGGGACATCGGAGGATATGACCGCCGAACGGCTGGAGACCTATTTCCTGTCCATGGTGGCTCGCGTCATCACCCTGACCAACGCCTTGTTGCCGGGCATGAAGGCCCAGGGCTGGGGTCGCATCGTCACCGTCGCATCATCGGGTATCATCGAACCGATCCCCAATCTGGCGCTTTCCAATACGCTGAGACCCGCCCTCGCCGGCTGGAGCAAGACGCTGGCCACAGAAGTTGCCGCCCACGGCATCACCGTGAACATGCTTCTGCCGGGCAGTATCGTCACCGACAGGCTGACCGAGGTCGAAAATACGATCGCGAAACGCACGGGCAAAAGCCCGGAACAACTGCGCGACGAACGGCAGAGGCTCATTCCCGCGGGCCGTTACGGCCGGGTCGAGGAATTTGCGGCAACAGCGGCGTTTCTTTGCAGCGAACCTGCGAGCTATGTCACCGGCTCGATGGTCCGTTGCGATGGCGGTGCTGCGCGTTCGCTCTGAAGGCAAGTATCAGGGTACGAGGAAAGCGGCTTTAAGGGGCGTATTGAACACAATTGCGTGAGAAACGACGGGGCTCCGCACCGAGCCCCAACCCCGTTAATTCAGAATAGCCGGGGTAAAAACCGGCATTGTTGCGCTTTCATTGCATATCGGTGGTCAAAAAATCGCCAATTCGACTATTTGTTGCACTGCAAGAGGAACCGCACCGGCAAAGCTTTCCAAGTGTTAATTTTTCACCCTGTCGAACTGTGTTAAGTTGCTGCAGATTGGCGTTCATAAATTCACGTTATAGGGACAGAATTACCGAACGTTAGCGGTAACGACGATGTGATGTATTGCGGCGACCCCCGTCTTTTTTTGCGACGCAATAAATCCACGTCAATGTCATCGCATTTCCTGCAAC
The DNA here is from genome assembly GCF_014193655.1 of Rhizobium sp. BK313. Classification (GTDB taxonomy): domain Bacteria; phylum Pseudomonadota; class Alphaproteobacteria; order Rhizobiales; family Rhizobiaceae; genus Rhizobium. Next base: position 2,267,809 of record NZ_JACHZQ010000001.1, read on the forward strand.
TCGCCTCGACCGGTTCTCAAATATGAAGAAATTCTGGCTCTCTCTCGGCCTTCTCGTTGTTGCAGCCCTCGTAGTCTGGGGCTATCGCGACCGTATTCCCTTTGTTTCCGCATTTGTCGACAAGGCTTCCGCCAAAACGGAAGACAATAGCAAGACGGCTAACGCCGGTGGCCAGGGCAAGCGTCAGGTCGGCCCCGTCGCCGTAAAGACGGTCGCCGCTGTCAAAAGCACGCTTCCGATGGACGTCTCGGCGACAGGCTGGGTCGTGCCGATCGATTCAACGACGATCGCCGCGCAGGAAGCTGGGCTGATCACGCAGATCGCCGTCAAGGACGGCGTGACGGTCAAAGCCGGCGATCTAATAGCCAAGCTCGATCCGCGTACAGCGCAGGCTGCCGTCAGCAAGGACCAGGCGAACCTCACGAAAGACCAGGCAAACCTTGCCCAGGCAGAGACCGCGCTGACCCGTGCCAATAGCCTGCTCACGAGCAGTGCCGGCACTCAGGCGACAGCTGACGAAGCGCGCGCGACCCGCGATGCCGCTGTTGCCACTGTCAGCGCGGACCAAGCGCAGCTTGCCTCGGATCAAGTCCTGCTCGGAAACACCGATATACGCGCGCCCTATGACGGCCGCCTCGGCGACGTTCAATTGAGCCTGGGCGCCTATGTCAGCGCCGGCACGCCAATCGTGACGATCAGCAAATATAATCCGGCCTACATCAAGTTCACTATGCAGGAAAACAACCTGCGCGAACTGCAGGAGCAGCTGGCCGCAGGTCCTGTCCAGGTCACCACCGTTCCTCGTTCCGCAAAGGGCAAGCCTCGCACCGGAACGATCACCTTCTACGACAATACGGTCGACCAGGCTTCCGGAACGATCGCCGTGAAGGCAACCTTCGAGAACGCCAACGGCGCCTTGTGGCCGGGACGCTCCGCGAATGTCATGGTTCACTTTGCCGACAACGAGCAACTCGTCGTCGTGCCGACGGTCGCCGTCAGCCCGGGGCCGGACGGCTACATCGCCTTTGTGGTGAAGGACAACAAGGTCAAGATCACGCCGGTGACCATTGCTCGCGCCAACGGCAGCCGCACGGCCGTCGCCACGGGCCTCTCGGTCGGCGACCATGTCGTTGTCGAGGGTCAGTCGCAGCTTAACAACGGCAGCGAGGTCAAGGAACAGTTCAGCGACAATCCGAGCGAGAAGGTCGCCTCGGCCGATGATGGCAAGACCGAAACCATCGCAGTTGGAGCGCAACAATGATCCCAACATTCTGTATCCAGCGACCGGTCGCCACCACGCTTCTCGCCATCGGCGTGGTTCTTGCCGGTCTCGCCGGCTACCGGCTCATCCCTGTCGCGGCGGTGCCGCAGGTGGACTTCCCGACGATCAACGTCTCGGCCCAGCTGACGGGTGCCTCACCGCAGACCATGGCCACCTCGGTCGCCACGCCGCTGATCAAGCAGTTCGAGACGATCCCTGGCATCAGCGAAATTTCCTCGACAAACTCGCTTGGCAATACCAGCATCGTGCTGCAGTTCAACCTCGACCGCAGCATCGACGCCGCCGCCGGTGACGTGCAGGCGGCGATCTCGACTGCGCAGAGGAAACTGCCCAACAACCTGACTACCCCGCCGAGCTACAGGAAGACCAATCCGGCCGATGCGCCGGTCATGCTGATCGCCGTACAGAGCGACACACTGCAACGCAGCAAGCTCGACGATATCGCCGAGAACATCATCGCTCCGTCGATCTCGACCCTGCCGGGCGTCGCCGAAGTGACCGTAAACGGCGCGCAGACCTACGCGGTGCGTATCGACGTCGACCCCGACAAGCTTCTCGATCGCGGCATCGGTATCGACACGGTCAATACGGCCGTCGTCAACGCCAACAACCAGGTCCCGGTCGGCACGTTACAAGACGCCGCTCAGAGCATGACGATCAATGCGGATACGCAACGCGTCAACGCCGACGAGTTTCGCACTCTCGTGATCGCAAATCCCAACGGCAATCCAATTCACCTCGGCGATGTCGCCGACGTCCAGGACAGCGTCGAAAACCAGAATATCGGTAGCTGGTACGATGGCCAGCGGGCGATCATCCTGGCGATTCAGCGCCAGCCCGACGCCAATACCGTCGACGTCGTCGATGCCATCAACAAGACACTGCCGAAGCTGCATGCCGAAATGCCGGCTTCCGTCAAAATGACGGTCATGAACGACTCGGCCCAGCCGATCCGCGAGGCCATTTCCGACGTCAAGTTCACCCTGATGCTGACCATCGGCCTCGTCGTTCTCGTCATCTACCTGTTCACAGGCCATGTGACGGCAACGATCATCCCCGGTCTCGCCGTGCCTCTTTCGCTGATATCAACCTTCGGCATGATGTATGTGCTCGGCTATAGCGTCGACAACATCTCTCTACTCGGATTGACGATCGCGGTCGGACTCGTGGTGGACGACGCAATCGTCATGCTGGAGAACATTCTGCGGCATATGGAAGAAGGCATGCCTGTGCTGCAGGCTGCCATCCAGGGCGCGGCCGAAGTCAGCTATACGATCATCTCCATGTCGATCTCCTTGATCGCCGTGTTCATTCCAATCCTGCTGATGGGCGGCGTCGTTGGCCGCATCTTCAACGAATTCGGCATGGTCGTGGCGATCGCCATCGTCTCCTCGGCCGTGGTCTCGCTGACTGTCACGCCGATGCTTGGCTCGCGCCTCTCCAGCGCCCACAGCCATCCTCCCCTGCCGGTGCGCCTCTTCAACAAGGGCTTCAACTGGACCGAGGTCAATTACGGCAGGGGCGTTGCATGGTGTATTCGCCATCGCTACATCGTGCTTGGAAGCTTCCTTGCCTCGGTGGCGCTCTCGGCCTACCTCTTCGTGACACTGCCGGCCAGCTTCTTCCCGCAGGAAGACATCGGACGCCTGCAGATTTCCACGCGCGCCCGCCAGGATATTTCCTATCCGGCCATGCGTGACCTGCAGAACCAGGCCGCTGCAGCCATCAAGGCGAACCCTGCCGTAGAGCACGTGATGTCGGTCGTCGGCGCCAGCGCCCGCCAGACACTCAACAACGGTACGATCTACGCCCAGCTGAAGGACAAGAAGGATCGCGAACCGCTCGACCAGACGCTGCGCGAAATGCGCGCCGCCGTCGCCAAGATCCCAGGCATTCAGGTCTTCATCAACCCGCAGCAAAGCCTTCGCTTCGGCGGACGCCAGACCGCCAGTCAGTATCAGCTCATCATCCAGGCCCTCAACGCCGATCTGACGAACCAGTGGGCCAACAAGATGTTGCAGGAGATGCGCAAGGATCCGCGCTTCACCGACGTGACCACCGACGCGCAATACAACGCGTTGCAGGCCAATATCGTCGTCGACACGGAGAAGGCCGCCGCCTACGGCATCAACAACAACCTGCTGCGCACGACGCTTGAAGAGGCCTTCAGCGACTTCGCCGCCGCCCAGATCCAGTCGACCGGCGACAGCTATGACGTGATCATCGAATATGATGCGAACCAGCCCTGGGACGACCAGAAGCTGTCGCGCATCCATGTGACGTCTTCGAAGGGCGAGCAGGTTCCATTGTCGGCCTTCGCGCACATCGTACGCAATACTGGGCCGGTGACGATCAACCAGACGGGCCAGCTCGTTTCGACCACCGTGTCCTTCAACCTGCCGGCAGGCGAAGCGCTTGGCGACGCCACCGCCCAGATCGACCAGATCAAGAAGGACATCAATATGCCGGCGGACGTTTTCACGTCCTACGGCGGTACCGCACAGATCTTCCAGCAGTCGCAGGGCAGCACGCCTTACCTGATCCTCGCGGCCGTCCTGACGATCTACGTCGTTCTGGGCGTTCTCTACGAAAGCTTCATCCACCCGCTGACGATCTTGTCGGGTCTGCCGGCCGCCGCCCTCGGCGCCCTGCTCGCCCTCAAGCTCTTCGGCTTCGACCTGTCGATCATCGCGCTCATCGGCTTGCTGATGCTGATCGGTATCGTCAAGAAGAACGCGATCATGATGATCGACGTGGCGCTGGAAACGCTCCGATCCGGCGGCGTGTCGCCGGCGGAAGCGATCCACGAAGCTTGCGTGCGCCGTTTCCGGCCGATCATGATGACGACCTTCTGCGCGCTCCTAGGCGCTCTGCCGATCGCTCTCGGCGGCGGTGCGAGCTCGGAACTGCGCCAGCCGCTGGGTATCGCCGTCGTTGGCGGTCTGGTCGTCTCCCAGGTGCTGACGCTGTTCATCACGCCGGTCATCTTCCTCGAAATGAACCGTCTGAACGACTTCGTCAGTCGGCTCGGGAAGCGCAAGGTACAGCATGCGCACGCGGAAGAAACGCCGACCGCGATCGCGGCCGAATAAGACGCAGCGGGCGCCGAGAGGCGCCCGTTTTACTTTATCCTTTTTCAAGTCTTGCGCTTACAGCTCAGCCATGCCATGACGCGCCCTCTCTGAGACAAGGGCGCGTCTCGCGTTTCCCAAAAGGGGCTTCGCCCCATTCCAAAAAATTTGACAGAAAGGAGTGCGGGCATGGCTCGAGCGCTTGGTTTCGACTTCGGCACAACGAACACGGTTTTGGCGCTTGCCGATGGTCCGGCGACGCAATCAGTCGCCTTCACCAGTGCCGCCGGCACCGCTGACAGCATGCGCACGGCACTGTCCTTCATGAAGGATCCAGGACTCGGCGCTGCAGCATTGAAGGTCGAGGCGGGGCATGCTGCCATCCGGCAGTTCATCGACAACCCGGGCGATTGCCGATTTCTGCAATCGATCAAGACTTTTGCCGCGAGTGCGCTTTTCCAAGGCACGTTGATCTTTGCCAAGCGCCACACGTTCGAGGACCTGATGGAGATCTTCGTGCGCCGGCTGCGCGCCTATGCTGGCGACGGCTGGCCGGCGGATGTCAGCCGCATCGTCGCAGGCAGGCCGGTGCATTTTGCCGGCGCCAATCCGGATGCATCTCTCGCTACGGCACGCTATAACGCGGCGCTATCGCGCTTCGGCTTTCCGGAAATCCATTACGTCTATGAACCGGTCGCGGCTGCATTCTATTTCGCCCAGCATCTGAAAGCGGACGCGACCGTGCTGGTCGCCGATTTCGGCGGCGGCACGACGGACTATTCGCTGATTCGCTTCGAGACCCATGGTGGAAAACTAACGGCGACGCCGATCGGCCATTCCGGCGTCGGCATTGCCGGCGATCACTTCGACTTCCGCATGATCGACAACATCGTCTCGCCGGCGATCGGCAAAGGCAGCTTCTTCAAAAGCTTCGACAAGCTGCTGGAGGTGCCGACTTCCTATTACGCCAATTTCGGCCGCTGGAACCAGCTATCGATCTTCAAGACCTCGCGCGAATATGCCGATCTGAAAAAACTGGTGCGCAGCAGCCTGGAGCCGGAAAAGCTGGAGACCTTTATCGATCTCGTCGAACACGACGAGGGCTATCCGCTTTATCAGGCCGTATCGGCGACGAAGATGGCGCTTTCGGCTGACGATGAGGCCGAATTCAACTTCCCGCCGCTTGGCAAGGCTGGCCGCAAGACCGTGCGCCGCGCCGATTTTGAAAGCTGGATCGCTGACGACCTCGGCCGCATCGAAGGTGCGCTGGACGACGTGCTGGCGACGACTAATACTTCTCCGGAATCCATCGACAAGGTATTCCTCACCGGCGGCACCTCTTTCGTGCCGGCGGTGCGCCGCATCTTCACCGAACGTTTCGGTCAAGAGCGGATCGAAACCGGCGGCGAGTTGCTGTCGATCGCCCATGGTCTTGCCTTGATCGGCGAACGCGACGACATCAGCCAGTGGACGGCATAAGGGTGAAGCACACCCTGCCCTTTCGTTCTCCCGCCGCTTTGGCTAGAGTTCGCCAATGATCTCCGCCAACGATCTCACCCCAGCCGAACTTGCCGCCCTTCTGCATTTTCATGTGGAGGCCGGTGCCGAGTGGCTGCTCGAAGAGGAAGCGGTCGATCGCTTTGCCGAATTCGAGGTGATGAAGGCCACTCGCCAAGGCGCCCGGGCAGTCCAGCCGCGCGTCGAGGTAGCGCCGCCTGCGACACCGCCGGCTGTGCAGGCGGAACGTCGTCAGGCGGCACAGCCGACCGCCTCTGCGATGCCGCCGCGAAACGCACCGGCCATCCCTGACGAGCAAGCTATCGAACAGGCTCGGTTTGCGGCCGAAAGCGCACGGTCTTTGAGCGAACTCAAGACGGCGCTGGAGGCCTTCAACGGCTGCAATCTGAAAAACAGCGCCCGCTCGACAATCTTTGCTAGCGGCACCGCCGAAGGCCGAATCATGGTGATCGGCCCGATGCCGAGCGCCGATGATGACCGCGAAGGCACGCCCTTTGCCGGGCGAACCGGACAGTTACTCGACAAAATGCTGGCCGCCATCGGTTTACAGCGCGACGGCATCCTGCTCACCAATATCATTCCGTGGCGACCACCGGGCAACCGTGCACCCTCTGCGCCGGAAATCGAGATATGCCGTCCCTTCATCGAACGGCAGATCGCGCTCGCAGAGCCGAAGGCCTTGCTGCTGCTTGGCAATTTTACCGCGCGCCACTTCTTTGAAAGCAACGAAACGATTCATGGCCTCCGCGGGCAATGGCGAGAAGTGACGATATCCGGCCGGCCGATATCAGCGATTGCCAGCCTCCATCCGCAGGAATTGCTGACTGCTCCTATCAATAAGCGATTGGCCTGGAACGATCTTTTGATGTTCAAAAGTCGTTTTGACGCCGAGCTTTCAGTCTAATTTTTCATCAATGTTAACGGAAGATGAAATTTGCTATGCGTCCTTTGCATGGCAGCGTTCCAACTGTGCGCATTGCAGAATCAATGCTGCACTGCAATATAGACAGTGTGTCTTGGGAGGAACTTGAAAGGAACCAAGGCCATGACTGCTCGCTTCCGTCCTATCCATTGCGGGTTTGATACCCTGCGCCGCGCCCTTGAACCTGCGCGCGCCACCAACGGCCATCGTAGCCTCGGCATTGCCGCCAATGAGCAGATGACTGCTCGCGGTACCGGGATTTCTGCCCGTGTCGCCCGCCCGACCGCGATATTCGCCGATTTTCGCGAGTGCTGACCAACGGAAAAGCTGAGACAAATCAAAGCTTAGCTTTGCAATTTGTACAAGCCAGGTTTTCCGAATTGTGTATTGATACACCACAAAATCCGCTACAGCATCATGCGTGATTTTGTTTCCAGGGATTGCATCTTGTCTTCAGGCTTGCGTTCATTTTTCACTCTTCTCGACTCCGTGGGGCATATCGGCTCAGCGGTGCGCGCCGCGGAGGAATTCGAGCGCTCCCGCGGCCTGCGCAAGGCTGGCAAGAGCGACCTAAGCCCTACACAGGCAGCGGCTGTGGGCATACCTTTATAAGTTGGGAAAGGGCGGGATCAACGATCCCGCCCTTTTTTGCTTCGGATTTTCATCAGAGATTTTCATGAAGAGCAGCGCCGGGCTTAGCCCGGCGTTTTTTTTGCGCTTCATTATTCTGAAACGGTGCCCGCCTTTACAGACTGCGCCCACGTGAAAGCTTCATCCACAGCAGCGAGTTTCACGGCCTGCCACCGGCAATATTCGTCGAGAAAGTCACGAGACATCCACAGACGTGTCTTCTTCGGTTCGTCATACCAGCCAAGACTGCCGCCATCGGCAGCCTTACGCAATAGACGCTGCAGATGAGTGCGCGACATCATGAACTGCGCGGCGATTGCGCGTGTGTCGATGCGGCCGAGATTGACGCGCCCGTCCGTTTCCATACTCAGATCCACCCGGGAGATGAGATGGTCCATCACCAGGCCGCCCGCCTCCGTCCAGAGAAATAGGCCGACACGCTCCGGCGGCTCGCGCCAGGCGGCCACCTCCAGACAGCGGCGCGCCATACGCGGCTGCGCCAGATCGACCAGCTCTGGATGAGCGGCAAGTGCGGCGGCACGGCCACCATTGTCAAGCAGGTCGAGTGCGGCGAGATTGGCGAGATACCAACTTATCATTGCGGCGTGACTGACCTCGGCCGGCTCGTAGCGGCGTGGACGTCGGACAGCGCCAGCGGCGGGAGCAATGAAGCGATACGTCAGCAGTTCCTCGATATAGCTCAGCACGGTGTTGCGGCTAGCGACGCGGTAATGTGTGATGACATCACGAAGCTTGACAACGGTCAGGCCGGAGCCGGGTACGGTTGGATCGTATTCGAGATGAAGTGCATAGGCAGTTTGGGTCAGAAGCCAGCGCTGTTGTGAAGCCAACAGACGTGCGATCCGCGGTCCACTGTCGTAACGGTCCCGCAGTGCCTCCGCCAAAAAACGCAGAGAGGATATGAATTCGGGATGGCGAACAAGTTGCTCGACGGAAAAGCTCAAGCGGGCCTCCTTATGGCGCCCTTCTAAAATACGAAACGGAAGGAATTGTTCTAAATTTTTTGGATAAATCTGCCGCCACAGACCACAGCCCCGGAATCACATAGCATGCTATAATTGTGTAAAAACACTGCTATCGCAAGAAGTTAAACAAATAATTTAACTTTAAAACCATTCTTTCTCCATCATCTTTTCCCATGACCGGGCGCGACGGCGGGACACAGAATAACCACCCGCGTCACATGCCGTCGCGATTGATCGCGCATCGTTGCTGCGTTAGAGCAAGATGCGCTTTCGCAATCCGCAGCCCCTTCAATCCAATCGACCGGAATCCCGCTCCAATGCTGGCCAGCCTCGTCTCGATCGCCAGTCTGATGTTATCAACGCTGTTGATGATGGTCGGCTATGGCTTGATGAACTTCGTCGTTCCGATCCGCTCTGTGGCGGAAGGCTGGTCGACCTTCACCATTTCGGTGATTGCCACCGGGTACACCTTCGGCTTCACCATATCCTGCATCATCACACCGCGTTTCGTGCAACGGGTGGGACATGTGCGGGTGTTCGGCGCTCTGATCTCGCTGCTCAGCATCGGCATTCTGCTTTGCGCATTGATGGTCGATTGGCGTGCCTGGCTGGTTTTCCGCTGCATCAGCGGCTTCGGTATTGCCGGCGCTTATCTCATCATCGAAAGCTGGCTGAACGAGCGGGTCACCAACGAAAACCGCGCGACTATCTTCTCGGTCTATATGATCACCTGTTTGGTGGGCTCGATCGGCGGGCAATATCTGGTGCCGCTCGGCGACCCCAGCAATACTTCCCTTTTCATTCTCTGCGGCGTCATCTTCGCGCTCGCGATGCTGCCGACGGCCCTGTCGACTGCAAAGTCGCCGACGCCGATCCATCAGGCCAAATTCGACCTTCCGAAGCTTTACCGGCTATCGCCGATCGCCTTCATCGGCTCCCTGCTGTCGGGCGCCCTCTCCGGCACCTGGAGCAGCCTTGGCGGCGTTTATACCCAGAATATCGGCATGAACACGGCGGAGGGCGCGACGCTGCTGGCCTGCGTGCTCGCCGGCGGCGCAGTATCGCAAATGCCGATCGGCCGCATATCGGACCTGATGGACCGCCGCTACGTGATGATCGTTTGCGGCGTTGTCGGCGTCCTTGCCTGCGTCATCATGACGTTGTTCAACGTGCATGCGCAATTGACGCTCTATATCGCCAGCTTCTTCATCGGCACCGTGCTCTATCCGATCTATGCGCTCAATGTCGCTCATGCCAACGACCGCGCGGCGCCCGACGAATATGTCACCATTTCCAGCGGCATCATGCTGCTCTACGGGCTGGGCACGGTGTCCGGCCCGTTGGTCGGCGGCGCGATGATGGAACTCGCCGGCCCGTCCGGCCTTCTCTGGTTCCTGGCTCTCGCCTTCGCATTGTATGCCGGCTATGCCGGTTGGCGCATCGCCATGCGCAAGGCAAACGAGGGGCGCGTCGAAAAAACGGACTTCCAGTCCATACCCCTGCCCGTACGCGGCAGCGAACCCACCGTCCGCCAGCTGCCGTCAACCGCCGACTGATCGGCTCAAAGCTATCGGCCAAGACTTTTTTTGGTCCAAAAACGGTATGGTTACTCCATAGCGGGCCATATTAACCTTTTTAAAACCATAGCATTTCAATTTAATTTCACCGCAGTCAATAATTCCTGCGGTGCAACATGTATTTCCGACAGCCACTTCAGTTTTTACTATTTCCGAGGTTTGCATCCGATGACAGCAGCCCAATCGATGGGACGGAGTCCCCAGCAGCGTGCCGTAACACCGCGCTCTATGCGGGTCGTCACCGACGGCATCGGCAAGGACCTGGAGCGCTTCAGCACCGACAACACCCATGTTGTCAAGCAGATCAAGCTGCTGGCGATCAACGCGCTCATCGAGGCCGCCCGCGCCGGCGAAACCGGCAAGGGCTTCGCGGTGGTCGCCAACGAGGTACAACGCCTGGCGCAGATCGCCACCGATATTGCGAGCAAATTTCAGGATAACGTGCTCGGCCGCATCGGCGTCAGCCGCGACATGGCCGAAGCGCTGGTGGAGGAAATGGAGGGCGTCCGCCTGACCGATCTGGCCCAGACGCTGGTGCAGCTCATCGTCCGCAATCTCTTCGAGCGTACCGCCGATGTCCGGTGGTGGGCGACCGACACGGCACTGTGGGAGGCGCTTCAGGACCCGCAGCCGCAGCGCGTGGCTTTCGCTGCCGAGCGGCTGGGCGTTATCAACCGTTTCTATACGGTCTATCTCGATCTCGTCGTGACCGACATGAAGGGACAGGTCATCGCCTCGGCCAATCCCGCCTACCAGCGCAAGCTCACAGGCGCCAATCTCGCCTCGGACCCCTGGTTCAGGGCGGCGGCCAGCTGCCGGTCGGGCGATGACTATATTGTCGACGAAGTTCAGCCAAGCGAGTTTCACGACCAGCGCAATGTGCTCGTTTATGCCACCGGTATCCGCGAAGGCGGACGATCGGATGGCAAACAGATCGGCACGCTGGGTGTCTATTTCGACTGGCAGAACCAAGGGCAGGCGATCGTCGACAAGGAAGCCAACCTCCCGCCGCAGGTCGCCGAAAAGACTGTGGTGATGCTGCTCGACGGCAAGAGGCGTGTCATTGCCTGCAGCGATCCGAAACTGATGTTCTCGCATTTTGCGCTTGCCAATCCCGAGGGCATGACGCGGGGTAGCTATTACGACAATAACGGCGCCATCGTCGCATACGCCAAGACGCTCGGCTATGAAGACTATGATGGCCTCGGATGGTATGGTGTGGTCGTACAGCAAACGGAAGCCGACGACGCGATCAAGGCGGCCTTCAACCTAAAATGAAACGTGACCTTCTTGATCAAATACTTCCCTCGCCATCACAAATTGTAGTGGTGCGATGATATGACTTTAGCTTTGGTTCAGATTTCGATGTAATGATGCGCGCGGATTTACCGTCTGGAGCGCCGCTCCGGATCAACGCCGCCCGCCGCAGTAGAAGCCTGATCAGGATAGACCATGCGAACAGACACCGGCCAGATCGTGTATCTGGCAGATTATCGTCCCACCGACTTCGTTCTGGAACGCGTGGACCTCACCTTCGAGCTGCATCCGACAGAGACCAAGGTCGAAGCGCGGTTGATCTTCCACCGGCGCGAGGGCACTGACCGACAAGCGCCGCTTGTGCTCGACGGTGACGAGCTGACCCTCTCGGGACTGCTGCTCGATCAAGTGGAAGTTCCGGCCGAGCAATACGAGGCGATGGCGGAAAGTCTGACCGTTCGCGACCTGCCGGAGAGCGCGCCTTTCGAGCTGACGATCACGACCGTCATCAATCCCGAAGCCAATACGCAGTTGATGGGCCTCTACCGCACGGGCAGCATCTATTGCACACAGTGCGAGGCCGAGGGCTTCCGCCGCATCACCTATTTCCCCGATCGGCCCGACGTGCTCGCTCCCTACACGGTCAACATCATCGCCGATAAAGCCGCAAATCCTCTGCTGCTGTCGAACGGCAATTTCCTCGGTGGCGCCGGTTATGGCGAAGGCAAGCATTTCGCCGCCTGGTTCGATCCGCATCCGAAGCCGAGCTATCTCTTCGCGCTCGTCGCCGGCGACCTCGGTGTTGTCGAGGATACGTTCGTTACGGCCTCCGGCCGGGAAGTGGCGCTGAAGATCTATGTCGAACATGGCAAGGAGCCGCGTGCGGCCTATGCCATGGATGCGCTCAAGCGTTCGATGAAATGGGATGAGGAGCGGTTCGGCCGCGAATACGATCTCGACATCTTCATGATCGTCGCCGTCTCCGATTTCAACATGGGGGCGATGGAGAACAAGGGCCTCAACGTCTTCAACGACAAATACGTCCTTGCCGATCCGGAAATTGCCACCGATGCCGACTATGCCAATATCGAGGCGATCATCGCGCATGAATATTTCCACAATTGGACCGGCAATCGTATCACCTGCCGCGATTGGTTCCAGCTTTGCCTCAAGGAAGGCTTGACGGTCTATCGCGACCACGAATTTTCTGCCGATCAGCGCTCGCGGCCGGTCAAGCGCATCGCCGAAGTCCGCCATCTGAAATCGGAGCAGTTTCCGGAGGACGGTGGGCCGCTTGCTCATCCGGTTCGCCCGACGAAATATCGCGAAATCAACAACTTCTACACGACGACGGTCTACGAGAAGGGCAGCGAAGTGACGCGCATGATCGCCACCCTCCTGGGTCGCGATCTGTTCAAGAAGGGCATGGATCTTTATTTCGACCGCCACGACGGCCAGGCCGTGACGATCGAGGATTTCGTCAAATGTTTCGAAGACGCCAGCGGCCGCGACCTGACGCAGTTCTCGCTCTGGTATCATCAGGCTGGCACGCCGTTGGTGACTGCTTCAGGCGCCTATGACGCGGCAGCCAAGACCTTCACTCTGTCGCTCGAACAGATGGTGCCGGCCACCCCGGGCCAGACGGCCAAGGAACCGATGCATATTCCGCTGCGCACGGCGCTTTTCGCCGAGGACGGCGCATTGCTGACGCCGACATCGGTGACCGGCGCGGAGCTGACCGACGACGTCCTGCACCTGACTGCGCGGACGCAGACGGCTGTCTTCCACGGCATTCCTTCGCGACCGGTACTGTCGGTGAATCGTAGCTTCTCGACACCGATCAATCTGCAATTCAGCCAGAGTGCCGAGGATCTGGCGTCGGTCGCCCGGTATGAGACCGATCATTTCGCCCGCTGGCAGGCGCTGATCGACCTTGGCCTGCCGAACCTGCTGCAGGCGGCCCGCGATGCCCGGCAGGGCATTCCGGTCACTTGCGACGCAGCCTTCGTCGATGCGCTTTTGGCGGCAGCAAGCGACGAGAGCCTCGAGCCAGCCTTCCGCGCCCAGGCGCTCGCCCTGCCGAGCGAGGCAGACATTGCCCGCGAGCTCGGCGGCGACAACGATCCCGATGCGATCCATGCCGGTCGTCAGGCGATCCTCTCACTGATCGCCGAAGCTGGAAAAGGCGTCTTCGCCGGCCTCTACGAGAGCATGCAGACGCCAGGCCCCTTCAGCCCGGACGCAGCCAGCGCCGGACGGAGGGCATTGCGTAATGCTGCTCTTACCTATCTGTCACAGTCCGACAATGCACCGGCCCGCGCCAAAACGGCCTTCGATGCGGCCAACAACATGACCGATCTCAGCGCAGCTCTGACGATCCTCGCCCACCGCTTCCCGGAGACGGCGGAGGCCAAGGCGGCGCTCGAGAACTTCCACGATCGCTTCACAGAAAACGCACTGGTCATCGACAAATGGCTTGCCGTCCAGGCGGCCATTCCAGGCGCAGCAACCCTGGAGCGCATCCAGGGTCTGATGGAAACGCCCCTCTTCAAGCGCACCAATCCGAACCGTATGCGCGCCCTCGTCGGCACCTTCGCCTTTGCCAATCCGACTGGGTTCGGCCGCGCCGACGGCGCCGGCTATCGTTTCCTCGCTCAGGAAATCCTCGATATCGACCAGCGCAATCCGCAGTTGGCTGCACGAATCCTGACCTCCATGCGCTCCTGGCGCTTGCTGGAGCCTGTTCGCGCCGATCATGCCCGCTCCGCTTTGATGCAAATCGAACGCGCCGGCAACCTTTCGACCGACGTTCGCGATATTGTGGATCGTATCCTCAAGGAGTGATTTTCTCCTTGCTTATTGGCGATCAAGGCGGGTGATTTGCATCCGCTTTTTTCAGCCAGAACGAGTCACGGACATCCGCGCCCTACCATTGCGAGTACAAAAAACCACGAAATCGCAGATGGTTAAGAAAGTTTTACCCTTGCCTCTGGACAAGGCGAATCACGAGTGATTCATTAAGACAGATTCGGGCGAGCGGCGCAGCGAATCACACGAGGGACAAGGCTAGAGCGATGGTGGACGTGCGGCGGGCAACCGCGGCCGATGGAAGGCTGCGTGTTAATTTCGACGGTCTGAAATCCTGGCATAGCGGTGTTACCGATCGCGCGGGAACGCGGGCGGAGACGGTTTCGCGCCGCTTTCCGAAGGCGGAACACATTCTGAAGCGGGTCATTCCTGTCCTCATCGTCTCCTTTCTGATGGTCGTCGCCGCCTCGCATTTCTTCGGCATGATGATGGAACATGGGCGAATGGCGGCTGCGGCGCGGCGCGCGACTTCGCTCTCCATCGCCGCCGCTTCCGCCGCCTTTTCCAATGATGCCAGCCTGTTCCAGATCGGCGACCGCAATGGCGCCGAAAAGAAACTTGCAACTTACCTTCCGCAGGATCGGCTCGACACCGGTGCATTCGTCCTTCTCGTTCAGGCGAGCGGCCGTGTCTTCGGTTCGTCGGCCGCTGGCTCCGCCTATATCGGCCTGACCATCTCCGATTTCTTTCCGGAGGTTTCAACCATCAGAAGCTTCGGCGATCATGCCGGTGTGATCGAGACAATGATCGACGGCGCGCCCTATTATGCGGCAATTTCGCTGATCGGCGACAAGGGCGATTTCGTCCTCTCAGCCGCCTCGATGGAGCAGATCGACAAGCTCTGGCGCGATGAGCTGACGCTCAATGTCACGCTTTTCGCCGGCATCTCCTCCATCCTGCTTGTCATTCTCTACGCCTACTATACCCAAGTGAAGCGGGCGCGCGATGCCGACGAGATCTTCCTCGAATCCAATCTGCGCGTCGAAACCGCGCTGTCGCGCGGCCGTTGCGGTCTCTGGGATTTCGATTTCGCCAGCCGCGAATTCTTCTGGTCACGGTCGATGTACGATATGCTCGGCCTGCCGGCTGCCGATCGGCCGCTGTCGTTCGTGGATGCGGCACGCATGATGCATCCCGATGACAATAGCCTGCATACGTTGGCGCGGTCGGTCACCCGCGGCAATGCCGGCCAGGTGGATCAGATCCTGCGCATTCGTCATGCCAAAGGGCACTATGTCTGGATGCGTGCCCGTGCGCAGGTCATCCGCACCAATTCCGGCCATGTCCATATGATCGGCATCGCCATGGACGTCACCGAACAGCATCGGCTGGCACAGCGTTATGCCGAGGCCGACCAACGCTTGGCGGACGCGATCGAGTGTACTTCGGAAGCCTTCGTGCTCTGGGACAAGAACGACCGCCTGGTGATGTGCAACGGCCATTTTCAGCAGGCTTACGGCCTACCGGACAACGTGCTGGTGCCGGGCACTGAGCGCGCTGCCGTCAACGCCGCCGCGGCCCGCCCCGTCATCGAGCGGCGCATCGTCGATCCCGACCGCTCCAATCACTCGCAAACGACGGAAGTGCAGCTTGCCGACGAGCGCTGGCTGCAGATCAACGAACGCCGCACCCGCGACGGCGGCCTCGTTTCCGTCGGCACCGACATCACGCAGTTGAAACGCAACCAGGAACGTCTGCGTGAGTCCGAGCGCAGGCTGATGGCGACGATCAACGATCTCTCAGCCTCCCGGCAGATCCTCGAGCGGCAGAAGGCGGAGCTTTCGACCGCCAACACCAATTATCTCGCGGAAAAGGAACGCGCCCAAGCCGCCAACAAGGCCAAGTCGGAATTCCTCGCCAACATGTCGCATGAGCTGCGTACGCCGCTCAACGCCATTCTCGGCTTTTCCGAAATCCTGCAGGACCAGATGTTCGGCCCACTGGGTTCGGCAAAATACAATGAATACGCCAAGGATATCCACGACAGCGGCAAGCATCTGCTGAACGTCATCAACGACATTCTCGACATGTCGAAGATCGAAGCGGGCCATATCAAGCTCTCCTGCGAGCGGATCGATCTTGCGCCGTTGATCGAGGAATGCCTGCGCTTCACCTCCATTCCGGCCGCCTATAAGAACATCCTCATCGAACAGCGCATCTCCTCCGGTATCAAGCTGACGGCCGACCGCCGCGCCATGAAACAGATCCTGCTCAATCTCCTCTCCAATGCCGTGAAGTTCACCAATGACGGCGGCCGCATCGCGGTGCGTACGCGCAAGGTCGAGGACGCCGTGATGCTGACGATCGCCGACACCGGCATCGGCATTCCGAAGTCGGCGCTTGGCAAGATCGGTCAGCCCTTCGAACAGGTGCAAAACCAATACGCCAAGAGCAAGGGAGGCTCAGGCCTTGGGCTTGCCATTTCGCGGTCGCTGACGACGCTGCACTGCGGCCGCATGCGCATCCGCTCACGCGAAGGCATCGGCACCGTGATTGCCATTCGTATCCCCGACATGGGTTGAGCTAGGCGCCCACGACCGACTGGAAGACTTTCCGCACGGCTTTCGAAAGCCGTTTCAGTTCCGCTTCCAGCGTACGAATGTCGGGGCAATCGCCGGCGCGGCAGACCAGCTCGATCAGCCCGGAAGGGGCTCTGTCCGGATCGAACGGCCCATCGACACAGAGCCGGATCAACTGCGACAATTCTGTATAGAGATGCAACGCCTCCAGGCAGAGGTCGAGATCGTTGCGGTCCATCAGGCTACCGCCGAGCAATTTCAGCGCCTCGGTAGTACTGAGGCCGTTGGCATCGATGCCGACGCCCCGGGCGGGTGCGATCAGCCGCAGATATTGCGCGATGAATTCGATATCGATCAGGCCGCCGGGGATGAGCTTCAAGTCCCAAATGCTCACGGGCGGCTTTTCCTGCTCGATCAAACCGCGCATCTCGGCGACATCCTTGGCGATCTTTGGGATATCTCGCCTTGCCGAAAGCACTTCGCTGATGATGCGCTCCGCATTCAGCACGAGATCCTCATCGCCGCAAATCAGGCGCGCGCGGGAAAGCGCCATATGCTCCCAGGTCCAGGCCTCCCCGCGCTGATACTTCTCGAAGGAATTGATGCGCGTTGCGACCGGACCCTTATTGCCGGACGGACGCAGGCGCAGGTCGACCTCATAGAGCACGCCCTCCGCCGTCGGCGCGGAGAGCGCCGCCATCAGCCGCTGGGTGATGCGGGTAAAATAGCGCGTCGCATCGAGCGGCTTCTGCCCGGAGGATTCATCAGCTTCATCGTCGTAGTCGTAGAGCAGGATGATATCGATATCCGAACCCGCGGTGAGCTCGAAACTGCCGAGCTTTCCCATGCCGACGACGGCTACGCGTCCGCCGGGATAGTCGCCATGTGCGGCCTGAATTTCCTTCATCACCGCGTTCAATGCCGCCTCGACGATCAGATCGGCAAGATAAGTGAATGCACGGGCCGCCATGGCACCGCCGATTGCGCCGGTCAGCAGGCGAATGCCAATCAGAAAACGCTGCTCCGAAGCGAAGATGCGCAACCGATCCAGCACCTCCTCGTAGTGCTGCGCCGGCGCCAGAAAGCTGTCGATGCGCTCGGCCAAATAGTCTCGTGTCGGCAGCTCTGCCATCAGGCCCGGGTCCAACATGCCATCGAAGACATGCGGCTTGGCGGCGATAATCTCGGCAAGTCGCGGTGCTGACGACATGATGTTGACGATGAGCGAGAGCAGCGTCGGATTTGTACTCAGCAGCGAAAAGAGCTGAATACCAGCCGGCAGGCCGGAGATGAAACTATCGAAACGCAGCAGCGCCTGATCCGCCCGCTTGCTCTCGCCGAAGACGCGTAGCAGCTCCGGCGTCAATTCGGTCAACCGCTCGCGCGCCTCGACCGATTGCGTGGCACGGTAGCGGCCGTAGTGCCATGTGCGGATGACATGGGAGATATCGGAAGGACGCTCGAAGCCCAGGCGGCGCAATGTTTCCAGCGTATCTGGATCATCGCCCTGGCCGGTAAAGACGAGGTTGCCGGTCTCGGTCGAAAGCTTGGTCTCCTGCTCGAACAGACGCGCATAGCGCCGCTCGACCGTCTTTAGCGTGGCGACCAACGCCTCGGCAAAGCTGGATAGATCGGGGAAGCCCATCATGAAGGCGATACGCTTCAGCTCGGCATCCGTTTCGGGAAGCAGATGCGTTTGCTCGTCGCGCACCATCTGGATGCGGTGCTCGACATCGCGCAGAAACCAATAGGCCTCCGTCAGTTCATCGCGCGTTTCCGCGTCGATCCACTTCGCCTTGGTCAGCTCCGCCAATGTTTCCTCGGTGGCGCGGCCGCGCAGCGCCGGCATGCGTCCGCCGGCGATCAATTGCTGCGTCTGCACGAAGAACTCGATCTCGCGGATGCCGCCGCGGCCGAGCTTGACATTGTGGCCTTTGACCGCAATCGCGCCGTGACCCTTATGCACATGGATCTGCCGCTTGATCGAATGGATATCCGATATCGCTGCATAGTCGAGATATTTGCGGAAGACGAAGGGTACAAGATCGCGAATGAAGGCTTGGCCGGCGGCAATATCGCCGCCGACGGCGCGCGCCTTGATGAAGGCGGCGCGCTCCCAATTCTGTCCCCTGCCCTCGTAATAGATCATTGCCGCATCGACGGGGATGGCAAGCGGCGTAGACCCGGGATCGGGGCGCAGACGGAGATCAGTTCGGAAGACGTAGCCGTCTGCAGTGCGCTCCTGCAGGATGCGCACCAGTCGGCGCATCAGCCGCGGGAAGATATCGATCGCATCGTCAGGGTTGGGAACGATGCCGGCCATCTCGTCGAAAAAAACGACCAGGTCGATATCGGAGGAATAATTCAGCTCCTCGGCGCCGAGCTTGCCCATGCCGAGCACGATAAGGCCAGAACCGCAGCTCGGCGTCGAAGGGTCGCGGACCGTGATCTTGCCGGCCTCGTGCGACGATAGCAACAGATGGTCGATCGTTGCTGAAATCGAGGCTTCGGCAAGGGCGCTCAGCCAGCGCGTCGTCGCTCTCCCGTCGAAGATGCGGGCGAGGTCGGCAAGCGCAATCAGGAAGGCGGCGCGGCGCTTGGCGATGCGCAAGCGGCTCATTACCTCTGATTCCGAGGGCGACGATGCATCATCGGAGGCCGGCAGCCAGGCGCGACGAGCATCGGCCACGAGAACCTCGATTTGCGGCGACAGCGGTTTGCTGATGGCTGCGGCGAGCAGCGCCGGGTCGAGATTGGCGGTTTCGCGGAGATAGGGTGAGAGTGTCAATGCGGCGGCAATGAAGTCGCGCAGCGGACCGTCGCTATTGAGAAGCGCGGCAATTAGCGGTTCCGATGCGGCGATATCCTTGAGGTCGGCGAGCGTCGATTTCAGCTCCGTCTGATTGAGCGGGCGAAGTCGCCCGGGCGGAACATCCTGCAACAAATCGCTTTCCGTCGTCGTCATCCAGCTCTCCCCAACTGCGCCGCGCCTCCGATTGAACGGGTAAAGACGCAAGTAACATCTTGAATCGATACATGATCTCTAAAATCGGGCGTCGATTTGGAGACGATGCACGGAGCAATCCGATAGTGCAGGATTAATCTATTGTTTCTGCGTGGGGAAGATCATGGTTACGGTCAGGCCGCGAGCGTCTGCACTGGCCGGGTCGGTATCGGAAAGTTCCAGCCGGCCGCCATGCAGCTCCATCACCGCTTCTACCAGTGCGAGACCAAGGCCGGTGCCGGGTTTGGAGCGGCTCTCGTCGAGGCGGAAGAAGCGTTTGACAACCTCCGTCCGCTGGTGGGCAGGAATACCCGGACCATGGTCCGCGACAGCAAGATTCACGGCATCGGGCGTACGCGACAGTCTCAGCACGACCGCCTGCTTGCCTGGGCAGCCGGAGGCATATTTGACGGCATTGTCGATCAGATTGAAGATCGCCTGGCCGATCAGCTCGCGATTGCCCTGCACCTCGACATCAGACTCGATATCGGTCGTCAGTGTCAGGCCTGCCTCTTCAGCGACCGGCTCATAAAGCTCGGCCGTGTCCGCAACAATGGTAGAGAGGTCGACGCCTGTCATCTCAGCAGCAACGGAACCTGCCTCGACGCGGGAGATCATCAGCAGCGCATTGAACGTGCGGATCAACTGGTCAGACTCGCCGATAATGCCTTCCAGAGCGACACGCCGGCCTTCGTTGTTGGCATTGTCGAGCGCATCAGCCGCTTTGTTGCGCAGCCGCGTCAGCGGCGTCTTCAAGTCGTGGGCGATGTTGTCAGAGACCTGCCGCAAGCCTTCGTTGAGCTTCTCAATGCGCTCCAGCATGGCGTTCAGCGATGTCGACATGCGATCGAATTCGTCGCCGGAGCCGCCGACCGGCAGCCGCTGCGAGAGATCACCGGCCATGATCTTGCGGCTGGCATCGGTCATGCGGTCGATGCGCTTCAGCGCGTTGCGGCCGATACCGAACCAGATGACCAGCGCACCGAGACCCATGATCGCCAGCGCCAGCATCAAGGCTTGGCGCACCAGCACGCGGAAGCGCTCCGGCTCGCCAAGGTCGCGGCCGATCAGGATGCGCAGGCCATTGTCGAGAAGGAAGATATTGGCGATCGCCAGATGCCGTCGTTCAGGGTCGGTGCCTGAGTCCGTATAGCGCTCATAGATGAAGGGCAATTCCGTCCAACCGGCTTCGCCGAGAACGCCAGGCTGCACCGACGCGACGTTGCCGGCGAGGATATCACCGGAGGGGCTGGCGATGACGTAGAGATTGGCGCCGGGTTGGCGCGCGCGGCGCTCCATCGTGCGCAGCAGCAGGTTCAAGCCGCCCACATCGTAAGCGCGCTTGACCTGGCTGACTTCCTGCTGCACGGCATCGCGGATCTGCCCGGTCAGCAACCGCTCCGACATGGCCGTGACGTAGAAGACGAGTGTAGCGGCGCAGAGCGCAAAGAGGAGGATGTAAAGGGCGGACAGGCGGACTGCGGTGGACTTGAAGAGAACGCGAAAGCGGCTCATCCCTCGTCCTTGATCATGTAGCCGGCGCCACGGATCGTCTTCAACAGCGGCTGGCTGAAATCTTTTTCGATCTTCGAACGCAGCCGCGAGACGTGCACGTCGATAACGTTCGTCTGCGGATCGAAATGGTAATCCCAGACATTTTCGAGCAGCATGGTGCGCGTCACCACCTGGCCGGCATTCTTCATCAGATATTCGAGCAGGCGGAATTCGCGCGGTTGCAAGAGTATCTCCTTGCCGCCGCGGCGAACCTCATGCGACAGCCGATCGAGCTCGAGATCGCCGACGCGGTAGAGCACATCCTGCTCCGGCGTGCCCTTGCGGCGACCGAGAACTTCGACGCGGGCGAGCAATTCACTGAAAGCATAGGGCTTCGGCAGGTAGTCATCGCCACCCGCACGAAGTCCGGTGACGCGATCGTCGACCTGACCGAGTGCGGACAGAATGAGAACCGGCGTATGCACACCCTTGCGACGCAGTTCGCTGATGACGGAAAGACCGTCGCGGCGCGGCAGCATGCGGTCGATGATGGCGACATCGTAGACGTTTTCAGTCGCCATGAAGAGGCCGCTCTCACCGTCGCTCGCATGGTCGGCAATAATGCCGGCCTCGCGAAACGCCTTGGTGAGATAAGCGGCGGCTTCGAGATCGTCTTCGATAATCAAAATCTTCATGTGAACAACATTACCCGTCGGCGATGCCTCAGCACAACCGGAATCGGAGGAGTTCACAGCATGTTGGCCAGCGGTTGTCATCTTCTACCTGCCCTGAAAGCCATTCGTCGATAAGCCATGGTCCTGTCCCAAAAATCACTATGCACTTTTGGAGACCACGCCTGGAAACAAAGGAGCCGCGCTAGCCGTGGCCTGCGCGGCTCCCAAATCACTTCAATTGGCCGAAATATCAGCCGGCGTTGATCGGCAGAGCGACGAAGCGGCTACCGTCGTTGGACTGAATCTGGAACAGCGCGCGGGTGCGGCCGTCCTTCTTCGCCTGGTCGATAACCTTGGCGATGTCGCCGGCATTGGAGACCTGCTGGTTGTTGACCGAGGTAATCTTCTCGCCTTCCTTCACGCCCTTGTCGGCAGCGTCGGAGTCCGGATCAACACCCGTAATCGCGACGCCCTTGCCATCATCGGATGGACCGACGGTGAGGCCGAGATCAGCAAGCGCCTTTTCCGAGGATGGCTGCTGCGGCTGGGGCTGCTGCGAGTTGTCGTCGTTCGAAGCCTGGTTCTGGTCGGCCGGCAGCGTGCCGAGTTCGACAGTAACCGACTGGGCCTTGCCGTCACGCCACAGCGAGACATCGACCTTGGAGCCCGGCTGCATCGCGCCGATACGGCGGGCGAGATCGCGCGGATCCTTGACCGGGTCGCCATTGACGGCGGTCACAACGTCGCCATTCTTGATGCCGGCCTTCTGGCCGGGAGAGCCGTCCTGCGGGGATACGACGAGCGCACCGCTCGGCTCGGACAGGCCGAGGGATTCGGCGATGTCCTTGGTCACCGGCTGGATCTGCACGCCGAGCCAGCCGCGCGACACGGTGCCGGTCTTGATCAGGTCGGTGACGACGTTCTTGGCGGTGGTCGCGGGGATTGCGAAGGCGATGCCGACGCTACCACCAGACGGAGAGAAGATGGCGGTGTTGATGCCGACAACCTGGCCGTTGAGGTTGAAGGTCGGGCCACCCGAGTTACCACGGTTCACCGCTGCGTCGACCTGAATGAAGTCGTCATAAGGCCCGGAGCCGATATCGCGGCCACGGGCCGAGACGATGCCGGCGGTGACTGTGCCGCCGAGGCCGAAGGGGTTGCCGACCGCAACGACCCAGTCGCCGACGCGAACCTTGTCGTCGTCAGCCCAATTGACGTAGGTGAACTTCTTGCCCTTGCCGTCGACCTTCAGCACGGCGAGGTCGGTGCGCGGGTCCTTGCCAACCAGCTTGGCATCGAGTTCCGTGCCGTCATTGAGCACGACGACGAAAGCTGCGCCGTCTGAAACGACGTGGTTGTTGGTAACGAGATAGCCGTCTTCGGAAATGAAGAAGCCGGAGCCCTGCGCAACCGGGCGCAGACGGCCCTTGCCATCCTGCTGGCCCTTCTGCTGGTTCTGGCCTTGCTGCTGGTTATGACCCTGCTGCTGTTCAAACTGCTTGAAGAACTTCTTCAGCGGATGATCGTCCGGCAGTTCGTCGAAACCGCGACCGAGGCCGAAGGAATCGTCTTCATCGGCGACCGGATTGACGCGCGACTCGACGCGAACGGAAACAACTGCCGGAGACACGGCGTCGACGACATTGGCGAAGCTCGGAACCTGCGGAGCCTGGACATTGACGGCATCGGCATAGGAACGGCTGATTTCAGCCGGAACGCCGGTGGCGAGGGCAGCGACAGCGAGGCCGGCGACGACAGAAGCCTTCATAGCGGTGCTACGGGACAGAACGTCCTTGATATTCCTGAACATATGCGAGTTACCTTCTCTTCTCTCGTCCGATTGTTCTTCTGCCGGTGGAACCGGCGGTGATGGGTTATGGGAAAGATATAGGGCTTCAGACCTTACAGCGAACTGTCCGACCAATGAAAAGTTCGTAATGTAGCGAAATGTCTTCGACGGGGTAAAGACAACTTGTCGTGCAACATCACTTGCCGAGGATCTCGTTGAGACGCGCTTCTTCCTCTGCCGTCAGCCGCGTCCCCGTCGGCTTACCCGCACGGCGTCGGGCATAGACGATAAGAGCAAGCCCGCCAACGAGGAAGAGCGTGGCCGGTGCGCCCCAGAGCAACAGCGTCTTTTCGCTGAAGCGCGGCTTCAATAGCACGAACTCGCCGTAACGAGAAACGAGATAGTCAATTACCTGCTTGTCGGTATCGCCGTCGACGAGGCGCTTGCGCACCAGAAGGCGCAGGTCGCGGGCAAGATCGGCATTGGAATCGTCGATCGACTGGTTCTGGCAGACCATGCAGCGCAACTCGGCCGAAATCGTTCGCGCGCGTGCTTCGAGGGTCTTGTCGGGCAGCACCTCGTCGGGATTGACTGCGAAGGCGGGTGCGGCGGCGAGGAGGACTGCCAGAGCCAGGACCAATTGCCGGATCATTCCGCCGGCTCCATAACTGGGCGGACCGGCTTCGCCTTACGGCTCGGCGCGCCGACGCGCAGGCGACGGTCACTGAGCGAGACGAAGCCGCCCAGCGCCATGACGATGGCGCCGCCCCAGATGCAGATGATGAAGGGCTTCCACCAGATGCGCACGACCATGCCGCCATCGTTGGTGGGATCGCCGAGCGAGACGTAGAGCTGGCTCGGACCAAGGGTCAGAATGCCGGCCTCGGTCGTGGCCGTTCGGCTGGCGGTGAAAAGGCGCTTGGAGGACGAGACGTTGGCGACGGCGACGCCACCGCGGGTAACCGTGAAGCGGGCACGATCCTCGGTATAATTCGGACCGACACCCGGTTGGATGCCGTCGAAACGCAGCGTATAGCCGCCGAGATCAGCGGTGCCACCCGGCTTCATCTCGGTGATGTTTTCGGTTTGGAATGTCGTGACCGCGACGATGCCGAGCACGGTGATGCCGAGCCCGGCATGCGCAAGCGCCGTCCCGAACGCCGAGCGCGGCAGACCCATCAGCCGCCGCCACGCAACGTTGCCCGCCACCTTGCCGACGCCGGCGCGATACCAGAGATCGGTGACCGCGCCGAAGACCAGGAAGAAGCCGGCCGCCAGACCGAGAACGGCAAGCACCGGCCCGCCATGGCGGAGGTAGAACAGGACCAGACCGGCGATCAAGGCAAGACCGGCAGCGACATAGAGCCGCTGCAGCACGCCGAGCAGGTCACCGCGCTTCCAGGCAAGCAGTGGCCCGAAAGGAACCGCAATCAGGATCGGCGTCATCAGCAGGCCGAAGGTCATGTTGAAGAAGGGCGGGCCGACGGAAATCTTGTCGCCGGTCAACGTCTCCAGCGCCAACGGATAGAGCGTGCCGGTCAACACCGTGCCGCAGGCGACCGTCAGGATAAGATTGTTCAGCACCAGCGATCCCTCGCGCGAAATCGGCGCGAACAGGCCGCCGGCAGCAAGCCGCGGTGCGCGGAAGGCAAAGAGCGCCAGGGCGCCGCCGATGAAGATCAACAGGATGCAGAGAATGAAGATGCCGCGGGTCGGATCGCTGGCGAAGGAATGCACCGAAGTCAACACACCGGAGCGCACCAGGAAGGTGCCGAGCAGCGACAGCGAGAAGGTCAGGATCGCCAGGAGAACCGTCCAGATCTTCAGCGCATCGCGCTTCTCCATGACGAGCGCGGAATGCAGGAGAGCCGTGCCGGCAAGCCAGGGCATGAACGAGGCATTCTCCACCGGATCCCAGAACCACCAGCCGCCCCAGCCAAGCTCGTAATAGGCCCAATAGGAACCCATGGCGATGCCCAGCGTCAGAAAAGTCCAGGCGGCGAGCGTCCAGGGACGAACCCAGCGCGCCCAGGCGGCATCGATACGGCCCTCCAGCAAGGCGGCGACGGCGAAGGAGAAGCAGACGGAGAAGCCAACATAGCCAAGATAAAGCAGCGGCGGATGGATCGCCAGGCCGATATCCTGCAGCACTGGATTGAGGTCTTTACCCTCGGCCGGGGCCGGATTGAGGCGGATGAACGGATTGGAGGTCAAAAGGATGAAGATCAGAAAGGCCGACGAGATCCAGGACTGCACGGCGAGCACATTGGCGCGCAGCGTGTCCGGCAGGTTGCGCCCGAACAGCGCCACCATGGCGCTGAACAGCGCCAGAATCAGCAGCCAGAGCATCATCGATCCCTCGTGATTGCCCCAGACGCCGGAGATCTTGAAGATCAGCGGCATCAGCGAATGAGAATTCTCCCAGACGTTCAGCACGGAAAAATCGGAGGCGACATAGGCATAGGTCAAAACGCCGAAGGAAAAGGCGACCAGTGCGAACATAACGACTGCGCCGATCGGTGCGATGTCCATCATCGACAACTCGCCCCGCCGCGCCCCGATCACAGGGATGATCGAGACGACGATCGCGGTCGCGAGCGCCAACACCAGCGCGTAGTGTCCGAGCTCGATGATCATTGGCTTGCTTCCTCACCCTTCCAGACGCCGTCCGCCTTCAGCTTGTCGGCGACTTCCTTCGGCATGTAACGCTCATCATGCTTGGCAAGCACGCTGTCGGCAACAAAGACATCGCTGCCCGGCTCGAACCTGCCTTCGGTAACGACCCCCTGCCCCTCGCGAAAGAGATCGGGCAGGATACCATTGTATTTGACTTTGATCGCATCGGTGCCGTCGGTCACGGAAAACTGAACCTGCGTTCCTTCGCCGCGCACCAAGCTACCCTGACCGACGAGGCCGCCGAGGCGGATCAGCGTGCCGGCGTTGACCGGGCTCTTGGCGAGATCGCCCGGCATGTAGAAATAGGCGACAGACTGGCTGAAGGCGAAGAGAACGAGCAGCACTGCGGCGGCGATGAAGCCCATGCCGCCGGCAATGACAGCCAGACGTTTCTGTTTGCGGGTCATTGCTGCGTCACCTCCGTCGGCAGTCCGAGCTCCTTCGCCAGTGCCAAAAGCTGTTGCCCTTCGCCGCCGTCAGCGGGGAAGGTCTTAAGGCCGCGCTTCAGGGCATCCACCGCGCGGTCCTTGTCGTTCAGCACGGCGTAGGAGCGGATCAACCGCATCCAGCCCTCGAAATTCCTGGGATCTTCCTTGAGCTTGGCGTCCAGGCTCTCGACCATGCCACGGATCATTTGCTGGCGATCGCCGTTGTTCATGGCATCTGCGGCAGCAACCTGCTCGGCGCTGGGATTGCCGGGCGCATTGGCGTTTGCCGGACCTGCCCCGGCCATATCGGCCGTGCCGCCGTTCTTGGCGATATGGTCGTTGACAGCAGCCATCCATGGCGCGTCGGCAGGCGATTGTTTCGCCAGCGCCTCGAAGGCAGTCTTGGCTTCCGCTGCCTTGCCGCCCTGCTCCAGCGCCAGCGCGAGGTAAAAAAGCGCGCGCGGGTTATCGGCATCAAGCGCCAGCGACTGCTGCAATGTAGCCCGCGCCTCTGCCGTCACGACGCCGTCGGCCTTCATGACCAGAACTTCGCCGAGATCACCGAGCCGCTCGGCGCTGGGGCCGAGCAGGCGAATGACATTGCGATAGGCAAGCTCAGCGTCGCCGATGCGGTTGGTCTTAAGGTAGATCGGCGCCAGCACTTCCCAACCCTTGCCGTCGTCCGGATGTTGCGCCAGATGCCGCTCGACCTTGACGATCGAGATGGCGAGATCGTTGCCGGGATGTTCGAGCCGCGCTTCCAGTGGCTGTGACGGCAGGCCGGGATTGCCCTTGGAAAGATAGAGACAGAGGCCGACGACCGGCAGCAGGATGATGATGAAAGCCTGCGAGAAGCGATTGCCGCCCGCAGGCGCTTTCGCGGCACTCGGTCCGGCATTCGAAACGGCAAGCAGGCGGCGGCCGATTTCGGCGCGGGCATAGCCCGCCTCTTCCGGAGAGATCAGGCCGCCCGCGAGATCGCGGCCCAGCTCGCGAAGCTGATCGCGATAAACGGCAGCCTCGCCGGCACGCCCGTCATCAGTCACCTTTGCTCCGCGCAGAAGGGGATAGAGCAGGACGGCGCCGACAATCGCCGTCAGAACGGCTACGAGAATCCAGAACAGCATAGACGCCCAATACTTTAACGGGGCGCTTATTCCAACCGCCAAAGCCACGTTGACGAAGATTTGAGGCGTTTGGCCGCGATTTTCGGGACCGCCGAATTCAAAAGCGCATCGCGATCCCTAGGATTCGCTCCTCGCGCTTTAGGCTCTTGATTTTGCGCATGTCGCGCAAAATCGTTGCGCACTTTGCGCGATATGCGTCAGTTCAATGGCGTCCAGGTGCCGTCGTCGTTGCGGCAGGCAGCGCCCCTCGCCTGGGTCGGTTTACCGTCGACGGTGATCGTGTGGGTGTATTGGCGGCAATTTTGCGAGCCGACCTGATAGGGTGCTGCGGCCACGACCTCGCCATTGACGTTCTTGCCGGTCCAGGCGACGGGCTGGCCGAGCGGTGCGGTTTCCAGTGCCCGATATTCCGCTTCCAGCGCTCGTTGCTTGTCGTTGTCGCTGAGCTTGATGCCGGTGCGACCGACGATGCCTCCATCCAAGGCCGCGATGTAGCGCGTCGAGGCAGCTGGTTTGGCGGAGGAGGAGAGAAATCCGGTGACGCCACCTTTGCCGCTCGTTGTCGAGCAGGCGGAAAGGGCGATGGCGGCGAGAAGGGACGGAGCAATCAGAAAAAAGGTGCGAAGCTTCATACAACCGAACCAGTATCAACGAGCAAAACTAGAGGTACTGCGATGCGGCATCACCATGGCGCACCGCATCTTTCTGGCATCATGCCGCGCATCACGCAACATCCTTTGTTACCCCCGGTAGAATTAGGCTGGCGCGAAGTCCACCCCAGGAACCTCGGGACAGTTCCAGCCGCCCCTGATATTCGTTGGTGATCTCGCTGACGATCGACAGGCCGAGACCGGTGCCAGGTTTGCTTTCATCGAGCCGGCGGCCGCGCTTCATCGCCTCGCGAATCTGATCCGGTTCCAGGCCCGGGCCATCGTCCTCGACCACCAGTTCCACCCAGTGACGTCGTGCCGGATCGATGCCCTTCACCTCGGCCGGCGCTTCGTTGGCCGCGACGCGCACCTTATGCTCGGCAAAGCGCGCGGCATTTTCCAGGAGATTGCCGACCGTTTCCTCCAGATCCTGCTGCTCCATGGCAAGCGACAGGTTCGGCGAAACGAAAAGCTCGAATTCCTTATCGGCATTGAGCCGCCGCATGACGCGCACCAGCCGCTCCAGCGCCGGCTCCGCGTCGGTGCGGGCGAGCACGGATTCGCGCTGCGCGGCGATGCGGGCGCGGTTGAGATAGGATTGCACCTGCCCCTGCATGACCTCGGCCTGGTTCTTGACGAGGTCGCCGTGCGAACGCTCCAGTACGCGGGATTCGTTAAGCAGGACCGCGATCGGCGTCTTCAGCGAATGGGCGAGATTGCCGACCTGCATGCGCGCCCGCTCGACGATGCGGCGGTTGCTGTCAATCAGCGCATTGACCTCGTTGGCGAGCGGCAGGATTTCACGCGGGAAATCCCCCTGCAATCGCTCGCTCTCGCCGGCACGGATGCGCTCCAGTGCCGCGCGCGCCTTGTCGAGTGGCTTGAGGCCATAGAGAATGGCGAGCGCGTTGACGACAAGGCTGCCGACGCCGAAACCGACGAGCGCGAAATAGAGGCTGTGAGAGAAATTGCGGACGTCGTCCTCGACCACGGCGACGTTGCCGGTGACACGGAAGCGCGCGGCGCGGCCGTCAGTGTCGAGCACGACCTCGGTCTCGGCGACCTGCACCTGATTTCCGAAGGCGTCGGTGACGATGTAATAGCGCTCGTAATTCTTGTCGAAAGGCGCTTCCAGGACCGAAAGAACGGGTAGGCTCGAGGCGCCGAGCGAGGGGGAAACCAACGGCGTTGCCGTATAGGTGCCGAGCGGTTCAACCATCCAGTACCAACCGGTCTTCGGCTGGGCGAAACGCAGGTCGCCAAGCTGCGGGCTGCCGGACAGCGCCCCCTGATCGCCGATCGTGACCGAGTTGATGACATTATAAAGCTGCGCCCTCAGTAGATCCTGAAAACCGCGTTCGGCGCTCTTGCGATAGATATTTGAGATGACAAGGCCAATCACCACCAGCGCCACGGCGGACCAAAGTGTGGTCAACAGCAGAACACGAGCAGTGAGCGACTTAATTCGCATTGGTCGGCGCTTGGATGCGATAGCCGAGACCGCGGACGGTTTCGATCAGGTCGACGCCCATCTTCTTGCGCAGGCGGCCGACAAAAACCTCGATCGTATTGGAATCGCGATCGAAATCCTGATCGTACATATGCTCGACCAGCTCCGTGCGCGAGACGACCTCGCCCTTGTGGTGCATGAGGTAAGCAAGCAGCCGGTATTCATGCGAGGTAAGCTTCAGCGGTTTGCCGTTGACCGTGGCCTTCGAGCTTTTGGTATCGAGGCGCACCGGGCCACAGATGATTTCAGACGAAGAGTGGCCGGCGGCGCGGCGGATCAACGCCCGGATGCGGGCCAGCACTTCTTCCACGTGGAAGGGTTTGGCGACATAATCGTCGGCGCCTGCATCGATGCCGGCGACCTTGTCGCTCCAACGGTCGCGGGCCGTCAGGATCAGCACCGGCGTCCCCCTGCCTGCGCCGCGCCATTTCTCCAGTACGGTGATCCCGTCCATTTCCGGCAGGCCTATATCGAGGATGATCGCGTCATAGGGCTCGGTCTCGCCGAGGAAGTGCCCTTCCTCGCCGTCGAAGGCGGTATCGACAACATATCCTGCTTCCTTCAAGGCTTCGGCAAGCTGGCGGTTCAAATTGATATCGTCTTCGACTATGAGAATGCGCATATTCCGACCCAATTTCCCCGGTTCGAGAAATAGTACTGCAAATCAGGCCCGAGTGGAATCTGGCGGCCATAAAGATTTTGCGTGAGATTCAAAGCGTTAGAGTGTCCTTTGCGTGTCGGCGTGAAAGTGTTTCCACCTACATCGGCACCTTCATGGTCACCTTGCGCGGCCGCTGACCATTGCCCTGGACGAGAACGGTAATGACGCAGCTATCGCCTGACGGCTGTGCAGAAAGGAGCTGTCCCCCGGTCTTGGCAACTACCTCAGCGGCAGCCTCGCTGCAGTCGCTATTCGCACGCGCCACCAGGGTCGGCGTCGGCGTCGGCAAAACAGCCGAGCCGGCCATGACGGCGGCCGCTGCTGCTATGCTCAGAAATGATGCCATGCTCCAGACTTCCCATGGGGACATTAACTTGAGCGAATATTTACCCAAACGCGTCTGAATGGCAAATGAATGGGCCGTAATTTTCCACGCGCAGAACGTGCGCGCAGGCCTCCATCCCCTTTAAGTCCTTGCGTTTATTCGACCTGAAGACGACGATATCAGCGATACGAAGGCAGCGGCTCGCCGAATGCTCAGAACCTCGGCCGCTGACCCGCGTCGATGATGGGCTGACGCTTGCGACAAAGGTTTCCGAGGGCACTCGGAAAAGTCAGGCATTTTTAATCTTTCTTGATTATCATCAACTCATAGGCACGCCATGATCGGCGATGCTCTCCAGGCCGATGCAACCGGCCTTCAAGTGTTTTACCAACGTAAAACACGACGGTTTCCTTGAGTCTTTTGAATCGCTTGCCGCGACGTTTTCCAGCGTTGAATCGAAGGCGTGAGAAAGTGAGTCAGGGACTTCGCGCAGTGAATCCAACTGCAGCGAATTGGATTCCGCGAGACTATCCAGCCTTTTGAAAAGACTGCCGAATAGCCGTGTTCGCCGCGAAGGATCCCGCTAC
The DNA here is from genome assembly GCF_014193655.1 of Rhizobium sp. BK313. Taxonomy (GTDB): domain Bacteria; phylum Pseudomonadota; class Alphaproteobacteria; order Rhizobiales; family Rhizobiaceae; genus Rhizobium. Next base: position 2,299,364 of record NZ_JACHZQ010000001.1, read on the forward strand.
ACTGGTTCCCGCACCGCCGTCGTGCTTTCATAATCCGCCGCGATCCGCATTTCACGCAACGGGCGGACACGTTCGATGGAAAGCTGGTAGTTCGGATGCGCCTTGTAAGCGGCAAGCGCCGCTTCGTCGTCGAATTCACCGTAGACCACAAGATCGACGTCGGTGCCGAGCTGATCAGTCTTTACATTCGTGCCGATCTCCAGCAGGCGTGCATGCGGAATAGCCGTCAGGATCGACAGCCCGGACCTTACTGCCTCCAGATTGGCGCGATCGGGAACGGTGAAGAAGACGATGTGGCGGATCACGCGGAGGCTCCTTGTGCGTTGGCGAAGGCACCGCGCGATATCATGCGGGCACGGTTATTTCAACGAGGAGCCAGTTCCGGCAGGGTGGCCGTTTCGTCGCAAGAGGCGAAGAGATGCTGGTACCTACAGCGTAGTTCCTTCCTATGCTAATCTTTCAGTCATGACCGACGACGACCTTATTGGCTTGGCACTTAGCCTGCCGGAAACGGTGGAGAGCTCGCATTTCGGAAACCGGGATTTTCGCGTTCGCGGAAAGATTTACCTGACGCTTCCGAGCCCGGAATTCTGTGTCGTCAAGCTGACACCCGATCAGCAGCAGATGCTGCTGGCAACCGTACCGGAGCACGTCCTTGCCGTGCCGGGTGGCTGGGGGCTCAAGGGCTGGACGCGGCTTTTCCATCATATCTTGGTTGACGAAACGATATGCACGCTCGTGCGACAGGCGTGGCGCAATGTAGCGCCGAAAACTATGACTTTGCCGGAGGACTAGCTTCCATGTCGTCTTCCACCGTCAACGGCCAATCGACGATGTAATCCTCGAAATCATCGAGATCGACATCGCTTTCACTCACCGTGCGACCGCGTGCGGAGACGCCGGCTATATGAACCGTTTCGGGATCGCCCGATACCAGCGGATGCCACCAATAGAGGTCGCGACCCTCGTTGACGAGGCGATAGGCGCAGGTGGGCGGCAACCATTCCAGCTCCGGAACTTTTTCCGGCGTCAGTTGCACGCAATCAGGCACAAAATCCCAGCGGTTCGGATAGCTGGTGCAGCGACAGCTTTCGCCGTCCATCAACTTGCAGCGGATCGAGGTGAAATAGATGTCGCCCGAATCCCACTCCTCGATCTTGTTGAGACAACAGAGACCGCAGCCGTCGCAGAGGCTCTCCCATTCGGGCGTGCTCATCTCCGTCAGCGTCTTATTTTTCCAGAAAGGTATGTCGTCCATCGTTGTCGTCCTCGCTGCTCGCGAGGGAAATGCGGGCTGCGGCATGCATGTCTCTTGTTCTTTTCCCTAAATCAACCAATTATTCAATCCGCCGGTCTATGAGAGAATAGGCTTTGCGTGTCCTAAGGGAATACGCGATGCGGCATTGCGGTCGGGAAGTAGAGCGTGGAAGACCCATCCAATCCAGAGAGCGGGCCAGAGACCAAGCCCGATACACAACCGGAGGGCCAAGCGGAGCAGCGGCCGCGCCGGAAGCGCCATATTTTCCTGCGCATCGATTCCTGGATCGACTCCACCTTGTGGAACGCGGGCTTTCGCCTCGCCGAACTCTGGGAAGACATTACCATTTTCTTCCGCCGTTTTCGCGCCCGCGGCTGGAGGCGCATCCTGTTCGAACTGCTTGGCGAGGGACTGACGCTCGGTACCGCCGGTTCCGTGGTCATGCTGATGCTCGCCATGCCGGCTTTCGAAGCCACGCAAGGGGACTGGCGCAACCGCGGCAACTTCGCCGTCACTTTCCTCGATCGCTATGGCAATGTTATCGGTCATCGTGGCATTATTCATGAGAATTCAGTGCCGGTCGACCAATTGCCGGACTATTTCGTCAAGGCGGTTCTGGCGACCGAAGACCGCCGCTTCTTCGACCACTTCGGCATCGATGTCTTCGGCCTCTTCCGGGCGCTGACCGTCAACGCGCAGGCTGGCGGCGTCGTTCAAGGCGGTTCGACGCTGACGCAACAGCTCGCCAAGAACGTCTTCCTCAGCAACGAGCGTTCGATCGACCGCAAGATCAAGGAAGCCTTCCTCGCAATCTGGCTGGAGGCCAATCTCTCCAAGAAGGAAATCCTCAGCCTCTATCTCGACCGCACATATATGGGTGGCGGAACCTTCGGCGCTGCCGCAGCAGCGCAATTCTATTTCGGCAAGAGCATCACCGACGTCAATCTGGCCGAGGCCGCCATGCTCGCAGGTTTGTTCAAGGCGCCGGCGAAATATGCGCCGCATGTCAACCTGCCGGCAGCACGCGCTCGCGCCAACGACGTCCTGACCAATCTGGTACAAAGCGGGCTGATGACCGAGGGACAAGTCATCGCCGCCAGGCGCAACCCCGCCTCCGTCGTCGATCGCGCCCAGATCGAATCCCCCGATTTCTTCCTCGATTGGGCCTTCGACGAAGTGCAGCGGCTTGCCACCCGCTTCCCGGAGCGCTCGCTGATCGTTCGTACGACCATCGACATGGGCCTGCAGAAGGCAGCGGAGGATTCAGTCGAATCGAGCCTGATGGAATACGGCGAGCGCTATCACGCCAAACAGGGCGCGAGCGTCATCATCGAAAACGGCGGCGCGGTACGCGCCATGGTCGGCGGCCGGGATTACGGCGAAAGCCAGTTCAACCGCGCCACCAAGGCACTGCGCCAACCGGGTTCGTCTTTCAAGATCTACACCTATTCTGTCGCCATGGAGAGCGGCATGACGCCGACATCGACCATCGTCGACGCGCCGATCACCTGGGGCAACTGGAGCCCGCACAACTACGAAAACCGCTATGAAGGCAAAGTGACGCTGACACAGGCGATCGCGCAGTCGATCAATACCGTTCCAGTGCGCCTCGCCAAGGAGAAATTCGGTATCCAGCCGATCCGCGACATGGCGAAGGCCTTGGGCGTCGAAACCCCGATCCGCAATGACAAGACCATTCCGATCGGCACATCCGAAGTGACCGTGCTCGATCAAGCGACCGCATATGCCGTATTCCCGGCGGATGGCATGCAATCGCGCCGCCACGGCATCGCTCAGATCATGGGCTATGACGGCAAGGTGCTCTACGACTTCAATCGCGATGAGCCTCCGGCCAAACGGGTGCTCTCCGAAAAAGCCAACTCCTACATGAACCAGATGTTGACGCAGATCCCGGTGATCGGCACAGGCCGCAGGGCAGCCCTCGACCGCGGCATCGTCGTCGGCGGCAAGACCGGCACGACGCAAGCCTATCGCGATGCCTGGTTCATCGGGTTCACCGGCAACTACACCTGCGCCGTCTGGTTCGGCAACGACGACTATACATCCACCAACAACATGACGGGCGGCACGCTGCCGGCGATGACTTTCAAGAAGATCATGGATTATGCCCACCAGGGTATCGTGCTGAAACCGATCCCCGGCATCGACAACCCCTTCCCGGTGCAAAAGCCACAGACCGTAGCCGCCAAGAAAGCGGCGACACCGGCCGAAAACACGCTACCCCCACTCATCCGGCCGCGCTCGTTATCGGTGGATTCCACGAAGATCCTGCGCGATATCGGCGAGAAGCTGAAGGAGGCAGCGCCGCTCGCGGTGCAGAAGGTTGCGGCGGCGGAATAGCTTTCACAGCTGACAAAAGAGCGGAAGGTCTACTGTCCAAGTCAGATGGGGATAGATGTTAACGGCTCGATCGTTAGCTAAATCTGTTTAGTTTGCCGGATTTCCACCGAAAAGATGCCTCAACAAAATAGCCTTGGTAGAGGTCGTTTCGGAAGCAAACAACCGACCTTGCGCCTATGCTCTGGGCGTTCGTCGTTGCAATCTAGTCGCTGGATCGAATGTCCCGAGCTTGGCCAAACCACTGCTCGCCCTTCCCCCACCCGTCAGAATCAGGGATAAATCGCCCTCTGATTGGTCACGAGGACGATCTTAGAGTGTTCCGGGTTCCCCTTCTTGTTGCGCTTTCGCTGCTGATCGCCTTCGGCGGGGGGATCGTATTCACGCTTTTTGCACTGGATGCGACCTCCGGTTTCGGCGCGATCAAGCTTGGCGCCTGGCAGGCATTTCCGGAAATGCACACGGCCGACGCTGATCCTTATGCGAAATCGCATCGCGCTCGCGCCGGGCGATTGCTTTACGGCAGCGCAGAGGGGCTGGTGTTTACCGCCTCCGATGACAGTGCCGGCGCGCGGCTGACGGCGGGCTGCAGCTATCGCATCAGCGGCCAGACACCGCCGGCGCGGCTGTGGACGCTGTTCATCGCGGGTAATGACGGCGAGCCTCTCGACGAATCCCCTGGCCGGCCGGCTGCGCTCAATTCCTGGATCGTGCTGCGCAATCCGGATTCGAGCTTCACCATCACCGTTTCGCCGGACGCGCAAGCTGGCAATTGGCTGGCGCTGCCGGCCTCGGGCAACTTCCGTCTGGTGTGGACGCTGCTGGATTCGCCTGCAGCCGGCAATTCCGGCCTCATCGATCTGTCCATGCCGAAGCTCGAGAAAATCGGGTGCGGCCATGTTTAGGGCTGTTTTCGCCATCCTTACCGGCGTGCTTGGTGCCGCACTGTTGCATGTCATCATCATCCTCTCCCTGCCGCATTTTTCCGACCGCGACGCCTATACCCGCGTCGAGGACGAAGGCGATGAAAACCATTTCTACATGCTGGACGACAAGGATGACGATGCAGGGCTTTCCAACAATGATCCGTATATCCGTACCGCCGTCTGCGCCTTCGACATCGGAACCCAGCCGATCCGCCTGACGGCCAAGGGAAACGTGCCGTTCTGGTCTCTGTCGGTCTATGACGCCGCGTCGAACGAGGTGTTCAGCATGAGCGACCGCACCTCGGTCGGTGGCGTGCTGGATTTGCTGATCGCCTCGCCGATCCAGCTCACAGGAATCCGCAAAGCACTGCCGCCGTCGCTTGCTCAATCGATCCTCGTCGAGGCTCCGCGCGCCCAGGGGTATGTCGTGCTGCGCACGATGGAGCCGCAGGCAAGTTTTGGTGATGCCGCCCGAGATTTTCTGTCGGAAGCCGGATGCGATGTGTTTGATGGACAGTGAAATTTCGCGGAAAGCTGGAGGCTGGCCGGATCTGGCAAGGACAAGCAGCCGACCTCACGACTAACACAGCTCAAGCCATGATATTGACAAACGCCCTAACGGGCGTCGCCGGCGCATATCGCCAGCACAATGCCGGACTATTTACCCTTCGCCCGCTTCGGTCCCGTTCCGGGACGGTGGGAGCTGACGTCAAGGCGTTCATAGCGCACGCCGGTGAACAGAAGAATTTTCGCCTCGACCGGCTCCTTTTGAGCTCGTAGCGGCAATCGTGACCTTCGGTCCAACAGGGATATGATCTCTGCCATTCTCGTCTCCATTTATGGCCCGAGACGGATGAACTTGCGACTAATTTCACCCTGCCCGCTTTCCAAGCGGGCTGGCGTTCCCTCCAGTCTTTGCCACCTCCCTGCGGCTCCGACAAAAGGGCATTCACGCCATTCTCACGGCATTCCTCAGACACCGTGACATGGGCGCCCAAATGAGGCGACCATGCGAACAATCATGCAACTAAACTCTGCAAATCGCTGTTTTCACCCGAATTGAGACATACTGTAGTTAACAGAATGCTAATCATTGCCACGCCTCGCCTGGGCTATCCCTGGGCTGTCGCGGCATCGTGATTATCTAACGCTGAGTGGGCGGATTTGGTTTCATATACGATGTAAAAATCTTCAGAATCATTTTAGCGACAAAACTTCGCGAAATCATATCCTTAGGCAAACAAAAGCCACTATCCGCCAATAATCGCGCAAGCTCGCGCGTTGCAGAAAAGTGTCACGCAAATATTATTTGCGACAACGAAAATTTAACGTATTGTAACGAGCGAAACAGAGGGCGGGCAATGTCAGCGACGGCCAATTCCTTCTTCTCCCCGGAGGACGTCATCGTGCTGCGCGGCGCGCTGGATAAATGGTGCCTGGAGAAGCGGGTAGATATCAAAAGCACCGAGGCCCAATTCGCGGCAACGGCAGCGCTCGGCCTGTTTCAATCCGGCTACAACACGTCCGAGAAGCTGCTGGCGGCCCTGCGCGAGCACAAGGGCCTTTGAGCCGTTGATGCTTGGCGCCAAAATTCCCAGAACTCTCAAAAGAAGACCGGTTTTGGACCGCCGAAAGCTTTCGCTCGCGGCAACTTTTCCTCCATGCCGACAAGACAAACCAGCGAAGCTCTTATAAGTTGAATGTGGTAGTCAGCGCATCACGGCGAAACAGTTTCCACGAAGGTTGAGCGCCCGCAGACGCAACCACTCCAGCGAAAATTCGCCCGTTTTCCTGGCGCAAGCTTAGCGCGCAATTTTTATTCGGATTTTAATAAAGTTTTCACCAACCGTTAACCCTGCGCACCTTACTCTCCCGAAAAAGCCAGATCAGGACGACCGTGTCCACGCCCGTTTCGACAGCCACCGCCAATTGCGCCCGCGGGAACCAAAGCGCGATCCGGTTCGGCCATAGACAGACGCAGCGTCGCACGGACTTGCCGATCAGGCTCCCGTCTTTTTTGTTTCGCGTATCAGTATGGGTGTTGGCGTGCGTGACCGGTTTCGAGACCTCGAAGAGCCTGCGACTGTCCGCAAGAAGGATGTGGTTCTGATGGCGACGGTCACCAGTTTCGAGGGTTTGACTCATCCGTCGAAATCGGAGCTTCGCCAGTTTGCAGAGCTTTTTACTCCTCTCTTCCAGGCCTCGTCCGACGAGGCAAAACGTCAGGCGGTCGCGGCGCTGTCGCAATGCCTGACGGTGCCTCCGGCCGTCTCCCTCTTCATCGGCTGCCAGCCGATTGCCATCGCCGCTCCGTTTCTCACAAGTTCGCAGGCGATCGATGACGACACGCTGATCACCATCGCACGCACGCAGGGCGCCGCCCATGCGAAAGCGATCGTCCGCCGTCCCTCTCTGTCTCCCAAAGTCATCGACGCCCTTGTGAGCCTGCACCAGGCCGAGCCGGAGCGCGGCATGACCATATCCGAGACCTCGATGGACTTCTCCGTTCAGGCTGCAAAGCCCGAACCGAGCGCAGCGGATACCGAGGCCGAGCGGCTCGCCCGTGAGGAAGCCCTGCGGCAGAAGATCAAACAGGTCGCCCGCCATCTCGCCCGTGACGATAATGATCGTCTGGGTTTGCGCAATCTTTCCGACGTGCAGGAAGCGTTGCTCGTGCGTTTCGCCCGTGAGCGCGAGGCGCAGCAATTTGCCGCCACGCTCGCCGACGCGCTTTCCTCCAGCCGCTGGCTTGCCGAGCGCATCATGATCGACACGTCCGGCCAGCAGCTCGCGGTGACGCTGGTGAGCCTCGGTATGGGCTTTGCCGACGCCGTCTATGCGCTGGAGCGCTTCTATCCTCATCTGGCCGAACAGCACGGCAGCGTCAGCCGCGCCTGGCTGGTGCTTGACAGCATCGATGCTGAGGAAAGTCAGGCCCGTGTCGAAGCCTGGCGTCGCGCCGACAGCTACACCTATCTGCCGCCGGAACAAAAGCCCGCGCCGCGCTCCGGTGCACCGCTCTTCGGCGCCAAGGCAAGTCCGATCCGCGAATTGCGCGTCGTGAGCCGGCGATAGGTCGTCGTCAGCCGTCGAGCGGGTTGCTTCGCTGATCGGCCACGGGGACAATATCGGCGATATCATCAGTCTCCAGCTCGATTATCCAGAGATCGGGATCGAATTTCATCTCACGGTCGAGCATCTGCCTGACATCTTCAGGTTCCCTGCGATCCATACGGACCTCAAACAGGCGCGTCCCGCTTTCCTCTTCATCGAAGAAGCTTTGCGGAGCGGGGGCATACAGTGTTTCCAGCCCGTCGCGAAAACGCTGGCGGATGAAGATCGCTCCAGCTTCCTCGGCGCCCCTGTGTTCGACAGCGGCAAAATCGCCGCGGGCGAAAAGGCGGCGGGTCAAAGCCGAAACGAAGATGTCGCTGCGCAATCTCATGGTTGAGCTATAACGGCCAGCCAGGGACGACGCAATCAAGGGAAGAACTAAAGCGCGCCGATGTCCTGCAGTTTCTTCAGAACCGCCATATCGGGCTCACCGGTTTCCGGCAACCGGTAGTGCTTCTGAAACCGGCGGATGGCCGCCTTGGTCTGTTCGCCGGCGACGCCGTCGACGCTGACACTGCTATAGGCGATGTTGCTCAAACCCTTCTGGATCTGCATCACCATGTTAACGGTGTTGGCCGCGTCGCTTGGCGCGCTCTTGGGCGCAGCGTTCGTCTTGATATTCTTCTCGGCGCTCTGAATGGCAGCAGCGACGGGATCGATGGCGGAGGCGTTGGCCGAGACGTTGACGGGCCGCTCCACAGGGACGGCCGCGACGGTTGCCTTGTTGGTTGTGTGGGCGCCTATGCCGGCATCGTTGGCCTTCAGCGCGGCCAGTAGCTCAGGGCTTGCCTCGCCAGTCTGCGCCAGGCCGGACGCTTCCTGGAAGAACAGGATGGCGGCCGTCGTGCGCGATCCGACGACACCGTCGGCGGAACCGTCATAAAGGCCGCGGCGGATCAGTTCGGCCTGCACGTCAGCAACCAGTTTCGATGGCGCTGCGGTGGCCGCGGTCGGTGTTTGCGTTGCCGGCAAGCTGGCGGTTTGAATCGTTTCGGCGGGAGCCGCCGCCCGCTGTTTGGACACGGCGGCATTCGCCGTCGCCGGGTCCTGCCGCTCTATGCGGAAGGTGGTGACGTTGCCGGCATCGGCCTGCTGCGCATGCGGGAAAGGCTTACGGCCGGGGATCTGATACGGAGAGTTGGGATCGCGCGTGCGCAGCAGCGGCGACGGGTGTACGCCTGGCTGATACCAGAGCGCATTGGTAGTAACGAAACCGAAGACCGCGAAAAAGATTGCGACACCGCCGGCGATCGCCGGATGCCGGCCGACAGCGCCGCCGAACAAACCGGCCAGCGCACTCACGCCGCGCACACCGAGGCCGCCCAGCGCGCCAGCACCGCGCAGGCCAAGGCTGCCGACGGCAACCGCCCCCCGGGAAGCAAGGCCGGGCTGCTTACGCCTGCCCCTGCCCTTTCCCTTAGGCGATTTTCGCTTTTGCGGGGCCATTCACCTCTTCCTCTTTTCGCCTCTCATTCATCTCCAGATTATGTTTCAGACGTGGCGGAAAATCGACCGTGCGACTGACATCCACAGGCGACTGTACCGCCACAGCACCGGAACCGTCGAAAGGGATAAGGATCGTTATGACCGTGCCCTCGCCTGGTGCGCTGGCGATGGCAAAGCTGCCGCCATGCAGCGCCACCAGCCCCTTGACTAGCGACAGGCCGAGCCCGGTGCCGGCATAGCGGCGGGTGTAATCGTTCTGGATCTGCACGAAAGGCTGACCCAGCGAGGCGAGCCGCTCGTTAGCGATACCGATTCCGGTGTCGCTGACCGCGAGCTTCAGCATTCCGTCGGTGATTGCCGCATCGATTGTGACAGCGCCACCAGCATCGGTGAATTTGATAGCGTTGCCGACAAGGTTGATGAGAATTTGCTGGACGGCGCGCTGGTCGGCGACGATATCACCGAGGCCGCGCTGCACGCGGCTCGTCAACGTCAGTCCCTTTTCCTTTGCCTGCAGAGCCAGCATAGCTTCGCAAGCACCGATGGAGGCTTCAATCGGGAAAGGCTCGAGCAGAAGTTCATAGCGGCCAGCCTCGATCTTGCTCATGTCAAGCATGGTGTTGACGACAGAAAGCAAGTGCGCGCCGGACTGACGGATCAGGCCGACATATTCACGTTGGCGATTGTTCTCGAGCTTGCCGAAATATTCGCCGCTGAGGATATCTGAGAAGCCGAGGATAGCGTTGAGCGGCGTGCGCAGCTCATGGCTGACGGCGGCGAGGAAGCGTGACTTGGCATCATTGGCCGATTCGGCCTCGGCCGCCTTGCGATCAGCCTCCTCGCGAAGTTGCTGATCGTAGGAAATATCGCGCGACTGGCTGACGATCGCGGTCAACCGGCCTTCGCTGTCTCGCCGCGCACTCATTTCCATGCGGATATGGACGAACTGATCGTTGCCCTCGACAACGGCCGAGCGCTCCAAACGCAAGTCAACACCAAGGGCATCGCGGCCCTGGCGAAGCTTATCGACGGCCTGCACGAAGAGGATGCGGTCGGAGACATGTATCTGCTCGACAAAGCCGCGGCCGGAGGGGTCACGCATCCAGCTCAGGAATTCGGCGCGGTCGCGGCCACCGACGCCGGTGACATTACCCTGCGGATCGAACAGGAGCACGAGACCACAAGCCGCCTCCAACATCAGATCACGATGTTCGACGACGACGGCATCGACCGGCCCGGAGGCAGGGCGCTGACGCGACAGCGCAATGCTGCCGACGGCGGAAAACAGGAAAGCGGCGCAAACCGTGGCGACGCCAACCGGCAATGCCACGGCAGGGCTGGTGATGAAGGAGAGTCCTGCCGGAACAACGACAAGAGCCGCAGACGAGGCGAGCGCGAGGCGACGCAGGATCGCCAATTCCTGTCCACGGACCTCGCCATTCCCGCTTGTCCGGGAGAGCCAGCTTCCGCCTGCCCGGTCCACGAGGGCTCCAGCCCTGCCAGCCATGTTACTCAATACGCGCACACCAAAACCCGTACAAACGGTCACTTATTCAACCGCACAATAGGCCTTGGCGACTTAAGGAAAGAATAAAGGACGGACGCGCAGATCAGGCGAAAAAGCCCGAAAATCTCGTTTTGACGCACATTGCGAGACCTTTGGCTTTTGTGGTTAACAGCGGGTAAGCAGCGGATTTTATTTAGATTTCCGTCACACGTTAACCTTTGCACGGAGATCGATGCCCGCAAGCCCCGGGATATCAGGCAGATCGGCCGAGACATGCTTAACAGCAATCGCTACAATTCGATGCAAATGCGCTTGAAATGCCGAAAGCTACAATTTGAATCAAATTTGCCGAAAATACATCCAAGTTTTGAAAAGCGATGTTGTCCTCTGCCGCGATAGGGTCTGAGCAACATCAGATAAACGAGTTCGAATCGGCGACAAGACCGAGCGAAATAAAGGATGGGCAAGGCAATGTGGTTTCTCATTAGAGCAGGGTTCTGGTTTTCGCTGGTTCTCATGTTCCTGCCGATCTTCGCCAAACCGGAGGGCGCTCCACAGTCGGCAGACGAACCGAAGGTACAGGTTTCCGCTGCATTGTCGGCCGCGACCGGTGTCGTGCAATATGTCGGCGCCATGTGCACGGAAAAGCCCGATGTCTGCCTGAAAGGCGGCGAAACGCTCACCGCACTCGGCTATCAGGCCCGTGACGGCGCCCGGGTTGCCTACGATCTCCTGGGCCAGCATTTTAAGGACGACAAGTCCGGCGAGCAGGCATCTGCCAATCAGGCTGCATCGGCCACGGTCAGCCATGAACAGGCGGCAGCCGAAGCACAGCCGATGCCCGCCAAGCGCACGATCAACACCGAGACTGCCGATGCGGTCGTCACCGGCACGGTCAAGCTGCCGTCCTATATCCCGATACCGTTGCCGAAACCCAGAACCTGATCCGTTCCGTCGATACCTGCCCTGCGCGCCGTGAGCTTGCCCATCGCTCACGGCGTTCTTTTTTGTCATGGGTTCAAATCATCGACTGTTTCGCCTATATCCAAGCAAGTAGATAATTGGACTGGCATGATGGCGACGCTTGAGCAGATCATTGACGATTTCTCCTTCCTGGACGACTGGGAGGATCGCTATCGCTATGTGATCGAACTCGGCAAGGCGCTGCCGGATCTGCCGGAAGAGAAACGGACGCTGGAAAACAAAGTGCAGGGCTGCGCCAGCCAGGTCTGGCTTGTCACCCACGCCGCGGGCAATCCGGAAAATCCGGTACTGACCTTCGAAGGCGATTCGGATGCGCATATCGTGCGCGGGCTGGTGGCCATCGTACTAGCCACTTATTCCGGCAAGCCCGCTTCCGAGATTTCTGCGCTCGATGCTCTCGAGGTCTTCGGCAAGATCGGCCTTGTCGAACATCTTTCCTCGCAGCGCGCCAACGGATTGCGCTCGATGATCAAGCGAATTCGCGAAGAGGCGAGAGTACGGGCTGCGGCATAGATTTTACCGCGCAGGGATACGACAAAAACCCGACTCGAGAGCCGGGTTTTTTTGTCGATAGTATCAGGCTCGGGAACTTTAGCGGCTACCGCGCTTGCGGCGCTGACCAAGACCCATTTCCTTCGCGAGACGCGAACGGGCTTCGGCATAGGCGGGCGCGACCATCGGGTAGTCGGCCGCGAGATCCCACTTCTCACGGTATTCTTCAGGCGAAAGACCGTGATGAGTCATCAGGTGGCGCTTCAACGACTTGAAGCTACCGCCGCATTCCAGGCAGGTGATCTGATCATCCTGCACCGATTTACGAACGGATACGGCCGGCTTCTGCTTTTCAACCACGGTGACGGCAGGAGCCGGAGCCGAGGTGTTGCTCAAGGCGGAATGTACGTCGGAAATCAGATTCGGAAGGTCGCTGACCGGGACTACATGATTGCTGACGTAAGCCGCCACGATGTCGGCGGTTAGCTCAACCAGCAAATCCTGGCCATTGCCAAGGGCCGTATCTGTCATTTTGTTCTCCTGTTCATCGGCTTGCCCACTGCGCCACGCCTCCAACGGAGAACGCAAACACAGCATTACTTTAGCGTTTCCGCATAATCCTTCTGAAAACCATTCAGCTTTCAAAGGTATGCGATGGACATTCCGCGTGAACGGCTTTGCCCATATTCGTAGCAGCCATCAGCAAAAAACGGGGCTTTTCATGCCATATTGCCCGCAACACAAAATCCACCCCTAGACTTTGTACGACGAAACCCGTTCATATACCGCCTGATGTAGAATCAGTCGTGACGGAGGTAGGTCCGCCAATCCTTAACCGGAAGAAAGTTTTGCCCGCCGTTGTTTGAAAGAAAGATCAAAGCATTGGGCACTTAAAGCCGGCTGAGACTAACTCAACATCAAAACTCTACTTGAATCTGGATTACCACTCTTTATCCAAATGTCCAGTTTTTAATTCTATCATTTCTTCGTAAAATTCTCATCTATTAAAAATAGGTAACTAACGGCGAGAATTTGTATTCACTTTGTTAGCAATCCACACGTTTGTTAGCTTTTCATTTTGTAAGAACGTCGCTCGATCTCGTCCTTAAAGAGATCGTCACGCACCGACGGCGGTGTCAGCCGCTGGCCGGCCTTGTGGGCGGCCCGTGCGAGAAGATGGGCCGAAATCGGCGCAGTCAGAACGAAGAACACGAAACCGGCCAGCGCCCGCGCCAATATCGGCAGATCCTGCGAATGAACACCGACTGCAAGTAGCAATAGACCGGAACCGACTGTGCCGGCCTTCGAAGCAGCATGCATGCGGCTATAGAGATCCGGCAGGCGGACGATACCAATCGAGGCGACCAGCGAAAACAACGCGCCCGCCAAGAGCAGGAAGGCGACGATGATGGCAACGACCAGTTCCATTACCGCCGTCCTTTCTTGCGTCGACCGTCTTTGCGCAGTTTTTTGCCCTCTGCCGCGACCGTCGGCGAAGGCTGCTCCCCGGCCCGCCCTGACGCGCCATGAGTCAGAATGAACCGGGCAAAGGCGACGGTGGCAAGGAAACCGATGAGACCGAGCGAGATTGCGATGTCGATATAAAGCGTGAAGCCGGTCTTGATGGCGATGACGGCGATGAAGCCAATCGCGACCGCCACCAGCATGTCGAGCGCCAGTACTCGATCCGGCAAGGTCGGACCCACCACCACGCGAAAGACCGTGAGCAGGAAGGCCACGCCGAGAATAGCGAGCGCCACCATGGCAGCGGCCGACACGATGGAAGCGGCCATCATCGGAAAGCCTCCATGATCCGGCGTTCGAAACCGTCGGCGATGCTGCGCTTCACCGCCTCCGGGTCGGAGCAGTCGAGCGCATGCACGTAGAGCGTCTTGCGGTCGTCGGAAACGTCGACCGAAAGCGTGCCGGGCGTCAGCGTGATGAGATTGGCAAGCAGTGTGATCTCGAAATCGCGGTCGACGGTCAGCGGAAAGGCGAAGATGCCGGGCTTCACATCCATTTTCGGGCTCATGACGGTCACCGCGACGGCCCATGCGGATTTGGCGAGTTCGCGCAGGAACAGGAGCAACAGTGCCAGAATCCGTCTCACGCGCTCGAGATACAATACGCCACCGTAGGACTCACGCACCGTCGCGAGGGCGAGCGCCGAGAGGACAAAACCAAAGACGAGATTGAGGAAAGAGGCGCTCCCGGTGACTGCGACCCAGACGATGGCGAGCAGCAGGTTGAAGACGAACAGGATCATTGTGCCCCTGCCCTTTCAGGAAAGACGGAATGCATATAGGCCGAAGGATCGTCGAGACCGCCGGCGGCAAGTTGCGTCAGATGCAATAACCGCTCCGGAAACAGACCAAACCCGATGACCAAGGCTGTGAGGGCGACAAGAGGCAGGGCCGCCTGCCAGGCGATCGGCCCCGGCACGGTGGCGTCCTGCGCGGATCTCGGACGCCAATAGGCAAGCAGAAAGACGCGGCCAAAGACGATGGTTGTGAGAAAACCCGTCAAAAGGATCGCAGCGGCGATCCACCAGGCGCCCGTGTCGAGAGCCGCCTTCACCAGGATGACCTTGGGCCAGAAACCGGAAAATGGCGGCAGGCCGCAAGCGGCGAAAAACAGCATCAGCGAGAGGCCCGCGAACCAGCCGCTTTGCCGGTAAAGCCCGCCGAGTGCGGCAAGCGAGAAGCTGCCGGCGAGCCGGGCCGCTTGGCCTGCCAGCAGGTAGAGCGCCGTCATCAGCACCATCGAATGCAGCGCATAGAAGATCGCACCGCTGAGGCCACTGGTACTGCCAAGCGCGACGCCCGCCAGCATCGTGCCGATACCGGAAATGACGACATAGCCGAGCAGACGGCGGATATCGCTTTCGCCGAGCGCGCCGAGCACGCCGACCAGCATGGTCGCAATAGCAACGATCGCGGTGATCGGGCCAAGTCCGACACGCTCGACCGGCAACAGCATGACTAGAACCCTGATCAACGCATAGATGCCCACCTTGGTGAGCAGGCCCGCGAAAAGCGCCGAAACGGTGATGCGCGGTGTGTGGTAGGAGGCGGGTAGCCAGAAATTGACCGGGAAGGCCGCGGCCTTCATGCCGAAAGCCAGCAGGAACAAGCCCGCAAGTGTCATCAGCGGCGCCACATTGCCGGGCGCCCTCGCCTTCATCGCAATATCGGCCATGTTGAGCGTGCCGAAGACTGCATAGATATACCCGACCGAAACGAGAAACAGCGTCGTGGCGATGAGGTTCAGCACCGCATATTTCAAAGCACCGTCGATCTGCTCACGCTCCGAGCCGAGGATCAGCAGGCCGAAAGAGGAAATCAGCAGCACTTCGAACCAGACATAGAGGTTGAAGATGTCGCCGGTCAGAAATGCGCCGCTGACGCCGGCAAGCAGCAGCATGAGGAAAGGAAAGAAGCCGTAACGACGGCCGCTGGTCGTAATCTCGCCGAGCGCGTAGAGGCTTGCCGCTAGCGCCACGACCGCCGCGGCCAGCGCCATGATCGCACCGAGAAGATCGACGCTGAATGCGATGCCGAAGGGCGGCAGCCAGCGGCCCATGACCATGGTCACAGGTCCCTCGGTGGCGACCTTGTAAAGCAGAGCAGCATCGATCAACACCAGCAGTGCCAGGCCGGGAATGGCGATCCAGCCGTGCATAGCGGTGCGGTCGCGCAGCATCATCAGAATCGCGCCGAGGGCGATGCATAGGCCCACCGGCAGGATGACCAACCAATGATCGGCCTGCACCGGCGCTGTCACCAGCGCGGCGGAAAGATCGACAGCGGTGTTGGCCGGCGCCGCCATATCGCTAGTACCCCAAAGGCGGCAATGGCCGCTCTTCCGGTTCTGCTACCCGCATGTCGCCGGTATTGTCGGTCTTCAGATCCTGATAGGCCCGATAGGTCAGCACCAGCAGGAAGGCGAAGAAGGAGAAGGAAATGACGATCGCGGTCAGGATCAAAGCCTGCGGTAACGGATTGGCGGCGTCGGCATTGAGTGTATCGGCGCCGGCCGGAATGATGGGCGGCACTTCGCGCGTCACCCTCCCGGCGGTGAAAAGCAGAAGGTTGACGGCGTTTCCGAGAATCGCGATGCCGAGCATGATGCGGATCGAAAATTTCGACAGCATCAGGTAGATCGCTGCAGCGAAGAACAGGCCGATGAGCGTAGCGAAGACAGTCTCCATCATTCCACCTCCCGCTCTTCCAGCGCCAGCGCGATCGAGGTGATGGCGCCGACAACGACCAGATAGACACCGGCATCGAACAGCGTGACGCTGGAGAGCGGCACCTCGACACCGAAGAGATGCGGATAGATCCAGATCCCGGTCATGAAGGGCACGTGGGAGAAGACTGACAAAAACCCGGCAACCGTCGACGCCAACAGACCGAAACCGGCAATCGCAAGTGGATGGAAGATGATGGCGCGGCGCACCGCCGTCACACCGCAGGCAATGCCGTAGATCGCCAGCGCCGAGGCCGCGATCAACCCGCCGATGAAGCCGCCGCCCGGTTCATTATGGCCGCGCAGCAGCACGAAGACCGAAAAGAGCAGCATCAGGGCTGTAAGGAAAGGCGCCACGGTGCGGAAGATTAGGGTGTTCACGAACGCCTTGCCTCCATCGTCTCTTCCACATCCGGGTCGTTGGCCGCAAGCTTGCGTTCACCACCGGCGCGGATGCGGATCAGCGCTAGGATGGCAAGGCCGGTGATGGTGACGACAGCGATTTCGCCGAGCGTATCCGTGCCGCGGAAGTCGACGATGATCACGTTGACGACGTTGGAACCGTGGGCGACCAGCTTGGAATAATGGTTAAAGAATGCCGTTAGCGTCAGGTCGAAGGGTGCTTGCGTAGCCTTCAAAAGCAGCAATCCGAAACCTAGGCCGCAGGCGATGGCGAGCGCCGCATGCAAAAGCATCTGCAATGGCGAACGGCGATCGGCGGTCGATAGACGCAGCCGCGTCATCACCAGCGCCAGGATGACGACGGATAGCGTCTCGACCATGAACTGCGTGAAGGACAAGTCCGGCGCGCCGAAGAGCAGGAAGATGACGGCGACGGCAAAGCCCTGAATGCCGAGCGAGACGATCGCCGTCAGCCGGTCGCGGGCCGTAACGACGGCAGCAAGGCCGATGACGGCGATGAGGAAAATCGCAGCCTCATGCCACTGCATGTCGGGCCAGGAGGGAATGGCCGGCAACTCGCCATAGAGCACCGGCGGCACCAGCAGCATGGCGGCAAGGCAAAGAAACGTGACGGTAACGTAGATCTCCAGCCGGCCGGGCTGCAGGAAACGGGAGACGGCATGCGACAGGCGCACAAGTCCGGAAATGAGGCCATCGAAGCCGCGATCCGGTCCCGGCCCGAGCCTGCGCAGCACCACCACCATCAGGAATCGCGCACGGTCGAGCTTCCAGTAGACAAATACGCCTGTCAGCACGGTCAGTGCGGACAGCGCCAGGGGCACACCGATATGCGGAACAAGTGAGACCGATATCTCCACTGTCTTGCCGCTGACAGCACTTGCCATCGGCGAGGATATATAGGTGTGCCAAGAGCCAGAGAGCATGGCCGAAGCCAGGCCGAGAATGGCGAGCACAGTCGGGCCGAGCCACAGCAGCGGCGGCGCCTCGTGCGGATGTTTCGGTGTCTCGACGCGCGCGCCGATAAAGGGCTTCAGCGCCACGGCGAAGGCGATGGCGAACATCAGCGCGTTACCGGCAATCGCAACGAGCGTCAGAACGGCCGGCCAGGGAGAGGCTTGGGCCAGCGCAGCATAGATCTCCTCCTTGGCCAGAAAACCGAAAGCGGGCGGCAGGCCACCCATGGAGATTGCTGCCGTCAGCGCCGCCACAAACGTCAACGGCATGGCGGTGCGCAAACCGCCGAGATGGTTGATGTCACGCGTGCCCGTCTCATGATCGACGATGCCGGCGACCATGAACAGTGCGCCTTTAAATAGCGAATGCGCCACCAGATAGAGCACAGCCGCCTCGACCGCATAATCCGTGCCGAAGCCGGTTAGCAACACCAACAGGCCGAGAGAGGAGACCGTCGTATAGGCGAGCTTCAGCTTCAGGTCGGTCTGACGAATGGCGAGCAGCGTCCCAACCATCAATGTCATGCCACCGAAGACCGGCAGGATCGTCTCCCAGGCCATCGTACCACCCATAGCCGGGTTGAGTCGCATGAGGAGGTAGACGCCGGCCTTCACCATGGTTGCGGAATGCAGGTAGGCCGACACCGGCGTCGGCGCCTCCATGGCGTTCGGCAACCAGAAATGGAAAGGAAACTGCGCAGACTTGGTAAAGGCGCCGCCGAGTATCAGGATCAGCGCGCCGAGGTAAAGTGGGCTTTCGCGCAGCACGCCGCCGGCTTTCAAGAGGCTGGACATATCTGCGGCGCCGGTGATCTGCCAGATCAGCAACAGCCCCGCGAGCAACAGCAGCCCGCCCCCGCCGGTGACCACCAGCGCCTGCAACGCAGCCCGCCGCGCGGCCGCCCGCTGATGATCGAACCCGATCAGCAGGAAAGAGGTGATCGACGTCAGCTCCCAGAAAACGAACAGCGTCAGGAAACTGTCCGATACAACTAACCCGAGCATCGAACCCATAAACAGGAAGATGAAGGAGAAAAAGCGCCCCTGGTCCACATGCCCCTTCAGATAGCCGCCAGAATAAAACACGATCAGCGCGCCGATGCCGGTGATCAGCAGCGCGAAGGTCAACGACAGGCCGTCGAGCAGCCAGGAAAAGCGCAAGCTAAGGCTCGGCACCCAATCGAAGCCGTCCCGGACATTGTGGCCCGCGGCGATGTCAGGAAGGAAACCCGCGAAATGCAGAAAGGCGAGTGCGGGAAAAAGCGCCAGCGGCCATGCTGCGTTGTGGCCGAGATAGCGGACAGCGACGGGTGCGATGATCGCACCGAGAAAGGGCAGACACAAAGCCAGGAATGTCAGGCCGGTGACACTGGCCATGTCTTCTCCCTGCTGAACGATCGCGCGGAATCCGGCAAAGCCGTAAGTCCCCATTGGGATAGGCTAAAGGCTTGATTGCCTCAAGCCCTGCGCGAGAAAAACCGGAGGGTAAGCCACCGGAATCATTTTTTTGGCATCACGACAAGGAATTGAAGAAGGAGCAAGCTGCGCCACATTATGCCCGCGGGACTCGCCCAATACATTGGGTGATGGGGAAAGGGATGACGTTCATGTCTGCTACGATGACCGGGCCTAGAATCGAGAAGACCGATGCCGAATGGCGAGAACAACTGACGCCGGAACAATATCGCATCACCCGGCAGCACGGCACGGAACGCGCCTTTACAGGCCCTTATTGGGACTCTTCCGAAACCGGCCTCTACCGCTGCGTCTGCTGCAACACACCGCTTTTTCGTTCCGACACGAAATTCGATGCCGGCTGTGGCTGGCCGAGCTATTTCGAGCCGGTTTCGCCGGATGCGGTAAAGGAATATCGGGACGAGTCCTATGGCATGGTGCGCACCGAGATCCGCTGCGGCGCCTGCGAAGCCCATCTCGGCCACGTTTTCCCCGACGGCCCGCCGCCGACCGGGCTGCGCTATTGCATCAACGGTCATGCCATGGTGTTCGAGGCAGGGTAATAAGCAGGCGCGTTAGCTGTCCGGAAACGCAGCTACATTAAACCCAGGCACCAGCATCGACCGCTGTCCCTCGACAATCTCTTCCATCGCTAGGCGGCCGAGCAGCGGCGCCAGAATGACGCCGGGGTGGGCGACGGCGACATAGATGCCGTCGGCGCCCGGCAGAAAACCGAGCCGCGGAAAGCCATCGGCGAAGACTGGACGGTAGCCAACGGTCGCCTGCCTCAGTTCGACGCCTTCGGGCAATGCAAGCTTTCGTTTCATCACATCGAGCATACGATGTCCGATCGCCGTCGGCCCGTTCTCCTCGGAGTCGCCCCTATAGCTTGCGGCGGCGACCAGCGAATGGTCGGGCCGCTGGCGAACTTCCAAATCCGGTCCGCGGAGAATGCGATTCAGGAAAGGCCGGTCGGCGGAAAATTGCAGCAGCACGGCGGGCGAGCTTTCGACGCCGATAGCCAATCCGAACGACGAGATCAGCGCGTCGACAGATGTGCCGGTGGCCAGGACGACGACATCGGCCGAAACGGCACCCTCTGCCGTCCGAACACCCGTGACCCGGCCATCAGATGTTTCGAGAGCGACAATCTTCTGATTGAAATCCGCCCGCGCTCCGAAGGCGATCGCTGCGTGCACCAATGTCTGCGTGAGCTGCGTGGGATCCAGCGCCAGATCGTCGGGAGAAAAAGCGGCGCATTCCGGCACTTCGCGAAGCTCCGGCTCCCACCAGGCGATCGTCTTGGCGTCGACCAGTTCGACCGTTGCACCCGCAGCCTGATGCTCCTGCACCAACGCCTCAGTCTCTGCCACTGTCGCATGCCAGATCAGCGAACCGGACCGCGCATGCTGCAGTGCATCTGGAAGGGCGGCCTTCAAACGTTGGTATTCAGTGATCGCCTCGCGCCAGATGCGGTAATTTCCATAATTCGTCGTCGGCTCACCATTGATGAGATTGACCCAACCAAACGCCTTGCCGGTCACGCCCGCGGCTGGAGCTGGACCTTCATCGAACAAATGCACCCGCGCCCCGCGGCGGGCCAGATGATAGGCAATGGATGCCCCGACAATCCCTGCGCCGACGACGGCTATCTGCATTTTCGAAGGATGCAACGGAGGATACCCGCGATGGAAATCACGATTCAGATCTACCTTGCTTGGATAACGTCAGGGTATGACGTGGCAATGACTGCCGAGCTAGACCGTTATGCGCAGCTCCATGCAGGTCAGATCGAGCCAGCGACCGAACTTGGTACCAACTTCCGAAAACTGGCCGACGGTACGGAACCCGAGCTTTTCATGCAAGCGGATGGAGGTAGTGTTGCCGGTCTCGATGGCTGCGATCATGACGTGGATATTGCCTTTGGCGGCACGAGCGACGAGTTCGCGCAGTAAGCCTTCGCCTATGCCGAGACCGCGGTGGTCCTTGTCGACATAGACGGAATTTTCCACCGTATGGCGGTAGCCGTCGAAGGCGCGCCAATCGCCATAGGAAGCATAGCCGGCAACCCTGCCGTCCTTCTCCGCGACGATGACCGGAAACCCCCTCGCCTTGCGCGCTTTCAGCCACTCTATGCGGTTGTCGACATCGACCAGCGTGTCGTTCCAGATCGCAGTCGTGTGTACAACGGCGTGGTTATAGATCTCGCAAATCGCAGGCAGATCGGCCTCGGTGGCATCGCGAAGCAGCACGGCTTGGTCCATAATCGCATTGTCCGGTTGTTTTAAGATACGATCGCGGCATACTCCGCGACATTGATGAAGTAAATCCGCCATTCCTGCATGGCTCGCAATGAAACCGTAACGAATTAAAGCTATTTTATTATCATTCTTAGAATCACTATGGAATTTCTGCTGAAAAATGCGCTATTCGTAGCTGGTTTATAGATCCCGCCTCCCGGAAACCGCAATGCTCGCGCGCCTGACCGCTCTCCTGCTCTTTTCCGCCGCGCCGGCGCTCGCCGCCGACTGGTGGTCCTATGAGAATGCACGGTTTGGCTATGCGATTGAACTACCGTCGGAATTTCGCCTTTTGACCCGTCCCAATGACGGCGACGGACTGACCTTGACGCCGGCCGATCAGTCGGCGCGGCTGTTGGTTTTCGGCACCAACATTCCCAGTGGCGACTTTTCAACCCAAGCGAATATTCGCGTCGCGCTCGCCAAGGATGACGGCTGGCAGATCTCCTATTCGAAATCGACCTCGCGGGGCATCAGCTTCTCGGGCACGAAGCAGGGTCGCATCGTCTATGTGCGCGGCGTAGCCCTCTGCAATGGCGCCGCCGCCTTCTTCCAGATGGATTATCCGAAGGCGAACATGCAGCGATATGACGCCGTCGTCATGCGCCTCGTGCGCAGCCTGCATCCGACGAAGAAATGTGCGCCGACAACCCAGATCGTCAAAAGTTTTCCGGTGACAGGCTGAAGCAGGTCAGCACCGCCGAATAATGCACGGCGGCCGCCGCGATGACGAAGCCGTGCCAGATGGCGTTCTGGAAGCGCAATTTCTCCCAGACATGAAAGATGACGCCAAGCGAGTAGATGACGCCGCCGATCACGATCAGTAGCATCGACGCGAAAGGTATATGCAGGGAAACGGGCCTGGCCACCAGCACGCCGCTCCAACCCATGGCGAGATAAAGCAGGATCGCCAGCCGATCATACCGTCCCGGAAAAACGCATTTCAGCATGATGCCGAAGGCGGCGAAGACCCAGATGGCGATCAGCATGGCAAACAGCAGCGGGTCCTCGGCGCCACGCTCCAGGAACGGCGTATAAGTAGCGGCGATCAGCACGAAGATGGCGGAATGATCGAAACGCCGCAGAAACCACTTTGTCTGCGACACCGGCCAGAGATTGTAGGCGAAGGACATTGCCAGCGTCAGGACGAGCCCGACGCCATAGATCCAGGCGGCGGCAATCTCGCCATTGGAACTCCACACCGTCGCATAGAAGATCAGCACGGTTGCGCCGATAAGGGCAAAGACCACACCGACACCGTTGACGATGCTGTCAACGATTACTTCATATCGGTCATAGGCCCAACGGATGCCCTTGAACTCGGCCATGCATGCGTGTCCCAATTGATCTATACTTGGCTTGATCGTTGCATCCCACAGACATGGAGGCAACAGCGTGGGATCGGCATATAGGTAAATCTTCGTGAATGGCGAGAGGGTGCTGCTGATGCTGTTGTCAACAAGCAGCGAACGCTCAATCCGCAATTTCTGGTCTTCTGTGAACAATCAGAATCCGCCATATCTGTGAGCAAGTACAGCGGGCCAGAGGATCCAAAGAGGCAAATCAACCGGCGAAAGCTCTCAGGCCCTGCCATTGGCGGTGTTTTCGCCGCCCACGCCGGTTGCTCTTTTCCAGAACATTGAGGTTGGAACACTCCCATGACCGAAATCGCCCCCTCCTATGCGCTGACGCGTCCCGCCTATGTCGGGCAGTCCCATCTTGTCGTTACAGACTTGGCGCTGGTGTCGCGCTTTTATCAGGACATGCTGGGTCTGAAGGTCGTCGAGAAAACAGCGAGCGGCGAGGTGCTAGGCGTTGCCGGCCACCCGCTTCTAACGCTGACCACGGATCGCGCGGCCAAACGCGCGCCGCAGACGGCGGCCGGTCTGTTCCATACCGCCTTTTTGATGCCCGATCGTATCGAACTTGCCCGTTGGCTCCGACACGCGGCGCATAATGGCGTCGCCCTCGAAGGCGCATCCGACCATATCGTCAGCGAGGCGATCTATCTTTCCGACCCCGAGGGCAACGGCATCGAGATTTATGCAGACCGGCCGCATGAACAGTGGAAATTCCACAGCGACGGCATGGTCGAGATGGCGACACTGAGGCTCGATTTGCAGAAGCTTTACGAAAGCGCACCGCAGGATCGCTGGGACGGCATGGCCGAGGGTTCGGCGATCGGCCATATCCATTTGCAGGTCGGCGATGTCGCGGAGGCGAATGCCTTTTATCGCGATGTGCTCGGAATGAAAGTGATGGCGGCGCGTTATCCCGGCGCGACGTTCCTCGCAACCGGCGGCTATCACCATCATCTCGGCGCCAACACTTGGAACAGCCGCGGCGCCGGTGTCCGTTCCGAACACATGACCGGCCTTTCCGACTACACTCTGCGCTTTAATGACAGAGACGCGCTAGGCAAAGCGCTCGCTGCACTCGACGCGCATGAGATCAAGACGGAAAAGCGCGACGGCGGCATTTCGCTGCGCGATCCCTGGGGCATCGGCCTGAATTTAATCGCCTGATCGTGTATTCGCTGACCTAGGATGTCAAAGGCCCGCTCCGGAACCAGGACGGGCCTTTCGCGTTTGCTTACCGAGGCAATGGGGTTTCGGGGACATGTCAGGGATGGATATCGCCAACGGCATACGCAAACAGGCGCGCAGACTGACGATAGCGCGCGAAGGGCGTTCCAGCGCCTGGGTGGAAGCGTTGCGAGCGGATACCGAGCGTTTGGAGAATGCCGCCTCCTCCCACCACATCGAAAAAGACGCGCTGGATATCGCCTCGGCCTGGGCCGTAATCGGCATCTTCCTCGTCCTGGCATTGGCGGGCGTTTCCATGATGTCGATCATCCTCATCCCAGTGACGCTCGCCATCGTCGTCGGCATGATCCTCGGGCTGGCGGCTGAAAAGCTCAGCAAGCTCGGCGTGCCGCGCGTCCTCAACGCCGTTCTATTGTCATCAGCGGTGGCGCTGGTCATCTTCCTGATCATCAATTCACTCGCCGGGCCGATGGCGACGCTGGCGCAGGAGGGGCCTGACGTTTTCCAACGCACCGTCGATCGGCTCATGCCTTATCTCGAGCGGATAAAATGGTTGCACATCACGCCGCAGACCTTTGAAAGCGGACCGATGTCAATGAATGTGCTGCTCGAAAATACCGGCAATGTACTGCATGTTCTCACCAACAGCCTGACGCCTGCCATCGTCCAGGGCCTGATCTTTTTCGCGGCGTTGCTGCTGTTCCTCGCCGGCCGCATCACTCTGCGCAAAACGATCATCATGACCTTCGCCACTAGGACATCGCGGCTGACTGCGATCCGTATCATCAATGCAGTGGAGCAAGTGCTCGGCTTCTATTTCGCGACAGCCGCGCTGATCTATGCCGGCCTCGGCGTGGTCATGACCGTTATCGCCTATTTTGGCGGCATGAGCATGCCGATCCTTTGGGGTGTCTTTGCCTTTCTCTCCAGCTTCGTTCCTTTCGTCGGGATCGCGACGATAACGATCGCGCTGGCGATCGCCGGCATCATCACCCATGACGATATTGTCTTCGGTCTCGCACCCGCCGTCGCCTTCTTCTCCGTCCATCTCGCCGTGGAAAACCTGGTGTTTCCGGCGGTCATGGGCCGGCAATGGGAACTCAATCCCTTTGTCGTCTTCCTCGCCATCATCTTCTGGACCTGGATGTGGGGCGCAGTCGGCGCCATGCTTGCCCTGCCGCTATCGCTGATCGTCATGACCGTCGTCAACGAACTGTTTTTCGACGAAAAAGTGCAGCCGCAATTGCCGGAGTGAGAACGTCGGCTAAGGGCGGTTGTCGCTTTTCGGATGCTTGCTTCAGCAGGGCATCCAACACACCTCAGTTGGTAGTGTCGTCATCCCCCTTCTCGGGGATATCCTGCAGACGGACGAACTGTACACCCTTGGCCTTCAGCGCGAGAATGCTTGCGGCGACGCCTTCGCCTGCGGCATGAGTCGGCTGGTTGATGTGAGAGATGATGACGTCGCCATCCTTGGCGGAGGCATATTGCTTTTCCACCATCTTGGCCGGCAGCAGGGAGCCGCTGTCGCCGTTCACCGAATAGCCCGCAATGCGATAACCCATGCCACGGATCTGTGCGATGGCCGACAGACTGTATTTCGCCGTCGCGCCCCGGAACCAACGCGGCTGTGGAATACCGGCGGCGACCATGGCATCGGCGCCACCTTTGACTTCCTGCGCCACCGCCTGTGGCGAGCCGGCGGCGGGAATGCCATAGACCTTGGTCGGGACATCAACCGCGGGAATATGATTCTGGCCATGATCTTCAAGTTCGAAGATGTCGGGATGAGCGAGGAAGACGGCGAGCGTTTCGGGGTTGCTCCGCAGCCAGCGGGCGGTGACGAAGATCGTCGCCGGGATCTGCTGATCGACCAAAGTGCTGAGGATGCGCGGATCGGTCTTGCCCATGCAGGCATCAAAGGTCAGGGCAATGCGCGGTGCGCCCTTGCCAGCGCGATTGACGTGGAGATGAGGCTCGACGAGCTTGACGTTTGAGGTTGGAGCCTTTGGCGGAAGCTGCGGCCAGACGACGGGCTGCGCTGCAGGCTCGGCGGCAAAGGCAGCCGGAACGGCGGCGAGCAGGAATGCGGACGTCAGCAGAAAACGGTTCATCAGGCAGCTACCCGTCAGATCGAACGAAATAAAGTCTGGCGGAAAAGGTGCACAATTACCATAGGCTCCTTGCCGCTCTGCCCGCCATCGTCCGGCAAGGCGACGGAAATATGGCAGCCTGCCCATAACGCCGGCTATTCTTCATCACAAATGCGCCAACGGTCACACCACCGCAGTCGCGGCCACAGCGTTCTATCATTTATGGTACGATTGATACGAGGCCGGCCTATCACTATCTGCGTATTTTCCTGTGCTCCCAAAGGGAAACATTCATGAGCCGTGATCCCTATGACATTCTGGGCGTAAAACGGGACGCCCCGCAAAAAGATATTCAAAGCGCCTATCGCAAGCTTGCGAAAAAGCTGCATCCCGATCTCAACCCCGGCGACAAACAGGCCGAGGACAAGTTCAAGGAAGTCTCCGCGGCCTACGGCATCCTCGGCGACGAGGAGAAGCGCGCGCGCTTCGACCGCGGCGAAATCGACGGCAGCGGTGCGGAACAGCCGCCACGCAGCTACTATCGCGATTACGCGACGAGCGAAGGCCAGCGCGGCCCCTACCGCAATGCCGGAGGTTTCGCTGATTTCGGCGATACCGACGATATACTTTCCAGCTTCTTCTCACGTCGCAGCCGAGGTCAGTCCGGAATGCAGGGTCAGGATCGCCACTATTCCATGGAGGTCGACTTTCTCGACTCCATCAACGGCGCGAAAAAACAGATAAGCTTGCCGGAAGGACCAGCACTCGACGTGCAGATACCGCCGGGAACCCGCGACGGACAGACGCTGCGCCTACGTGGCAAGGGCGATCCCGGTTTTGGTGGCGGTGCGCCTGGGGATGCGCTGATCGAAGTGCATGTGCGCCCGCACCGCTTTTTCGTTCGAGATGGCGACGACATCAGACTGGAATTGCCGATTTCCCTCACGGAGGCAGTGCTCGGCGGCAAGATCCGCGTGCCCACACCCTCCGGCCCGGTCACCGTCACGCTTCAACCGAACTCCAACACCGGCAAGGTCTTGCGGCTGAAGGGCAAAGGTGTGCCCGTGCGTGGCAAGGAAAGCGGCGACGCCTATGTTTCGTTGAAGATCGTCTTGCCGGACGCGCCGGATAGCGAGCTTACGGCCTTCGCTTCCGAATGGCCGGCCGGCAAGATGCATGATCCCAGAAAGACCATGGGAGGCTGAGCGATGAACGAGAGCGAGTTTCGTTTGCGTCTCGAGATCGACAACACGGTGCTGGAAGTCTGGATTGAACAGGGCTGGCTCGTTCCCGAAACCACGGGGGAAGGCCGGCATTTCCGCGAGGCGGACCTGGCGCGCGGGCAGTTGATCCTAGACCTGATCAACGCAATGGGTGTCAACGAGCCCGGCGTCGATCTGGTAATGGATTTGGTGGATCAGCTTCATGGGCTGAGGGGCACGCTACGCGACCTGACGGACGCCGTCTGTCGCCAGAACGCTGATGTACAGGAGCATATTCTCTCCGATCTCTATCGACTGGAGCGCCAAAGACGGCGTTAAGGCAATTCCAAGGAAAAGTGCGAAGCGGTTTTCCGCCCGGAATTGCCAAAAAACGAAAGATGGAGCGGTTCTGCGATTCCGTGAGAAGCTGAACCACTCCCAAGGCATCAATCGTAGAGATAATATTTTTGCCAGCTATCGCGCGGCACCTTGTCCCCTATCTCGTAATTCAGGTCCCGTACATGAATGTGCTGCGGGCCTGTCGTGCACTTATAGGAGAGATGATACCAGTCTCCCTTGCTGCGAAAGACCGCGCCAGGAGCATTCATCGAATCCGGAGCCATGTTCGGGTCGCCGAAGGTATAGGCGATGACCTTGTCTGGCTTGAAGCCGGTCTTCTCGGTGCCGATGCGTTTCATCGCCTCAGCATCGCAGGTCTGCTCCATCCGCTCTGACGGATCGAGCTTTTCCAGTTCCTTTTTCATGGTCGCATCAACAGCGAAAGCGGAGGTCGCAATGGAGGCCAACGGCACAAGAATGGCAATGAATTTCAGCATGAAGACCGATCCCTTGCTTACTTCCGGGCTAGAACATCCCGCTTTCAGGTGGAATCACCGGAAAGCGAATAGGATGCTCTAAATTCAAAGAGCCAGAGCGACCTTTGTGCGTTCGAATGAACGCATGGCGCTCTAGGCAGCGTCTGTTCCATCAGGGAAGGCGGTTCAAGCCGCCGTCATTATCGACGCAACGCTAAGCGGACTTCGTTAAAGAATGTGGTCACATCAAGGCAGCTCTAAGCGAGCGCTTCTGCCTTTATCGGCTGCACTTAAGCTTATTATCATCTGCTTGCGCGGGGCTTGAGCGGGCAATTGCCGCTTGAACGTCAGGCAAGCGCCCTCTATCTCTTCCTCACCTCATATCCGACTTTTATTCCGGAGAAAGCCTTCTCGTGTCTTCATTCAAGAACCTCCCCACCCCGCCTGCCGCTCAGAAAAAACCGGTCACGGACACGCGCCACGGCATTAGCCGCAGCGACGATTACGCTTGGCTGCGCGCCGACAATTGGCAGGCGATGTTCAAGGACACGTCGATCCTCGACCCCGAAATCCGCGCGCATCTGGAGGCCGAGAATGCCTATATGAACGCGGCCATGGCGGATACGAAAGAGCTGCAGAAGGTGCTCTTTGCCGAGATGAAGGGCCGCATCAAGGAGGATGACAGCTCGGTGCCGGTCAAGGACGGTCCCTATGCCTACGGCACGCTCTACGTCACCGGCGGCGAGCAGCCGCACTATTTCCGCGAGGCGCGCGACGGCGGCGAGCGCAAGCTGCTTCTGAACGGCGACAAGGAAAACGAGGGAAAGTCCTATTTTCGCCTTTCCGGCATCGACCATTCCACAGACCATAGCCACGGCATCTGGGGCTACGACGACAAGGGTTCGGAATATTTCACGCTGAAGGTCCGCAATCTCGAGACCGGCGAAGATCTGGCCGACGTGATCGAGAATACCGGCGGCGGCGGTGTCTGGGCGCCCGACGGTAAGAGTTTCTTCTACACGCTGCAGGACGAAAATCATCGTCCTTCGAAGATCTTCCATCACATCGTCGGCACGCAGCAGTCGGAAGACCGGCTGGTGTACGAAGAGGAGGATTCCGGCTTCTTCATGGGGGTCGGCGGCTCGCTGCTCGACGACTACATCTTCATCGACATCCACGATCACGAGACCAGCGAATACCGCATCATTCCGACCTCGGACCTTGCGGCCGAGCCAAAGCTGGTGGCCCCGCGCGACACCGGCATCGAATATGAAATGGCGGAGGGCGGCGATGTCTTTTACATCCTCACCAACGACGGCGACGCCAAGGATTTCAAGATCATGGAAACGCCGGTCGACAAGCCGGGCAAGGAAAACTGGCGCGATGTCGTGGCTCACAAGCCAGGCACGCTGATCCTCAATCACATGGCCTATGCCCGCCATCTCATCTGGCTTGAACGCAAGGACGGCCTGCCCCGGATCATCATCCGCGACCGCCGCTCCGGCGAAGAACACGCTATCGCCTTCGACGAAGAAGCCTATTCGCTGGGCTTGCAGGGTGCCGCCGAATACGACACCGACGTCATCCGCTTCTCCTATTCCTCGATGACGACGCCAAGCCAGCTCTACGACTACAACATGGTGACGCGCGAGCGCACTTTGTTGAAGACGCAGGAAGTCCCCTCGGGCCACAATCCCGACGACTATGTCACGCGCCGCGTCTTCGCCCCCGCCTGGGATGGCGAGCAGGTGCCGGTGACCCTGCTCTATCGCAAGGATACACCGCTCGACGGCTCCGCACCCTGCCTGCTCTATGGCTACGGCGCCTACGGCATCACCATTCCCGCCGGGTTCAATACCAATTGCCTGTCGCTCGCCGACCGCGGCTTCGTCTATGCCATCGCCCATATCCGCGGCGGCAAGGACAAGGGCTTTGCCTGGTACGAAGACGGAAAGATGGACAAGAAGACCAATACCTTCAAGGACTTCATAGCCGCAGCCGACTATTTGAATCAGGAGAGGTTCACCTCGTACGCGAAGATCATCGCCGAGGGCGGCTCCGCCGGCGGCATGCTGATGGGCGCGGTCGCCAACATGGCGCCGGAGAAATTCGCCGGCATCATAGCTGCCGTACCCTTCGTCGATGTGCTCAACACCATGCTGGACGACACGCTGCCGCTGACGCCGCCGGAATGGCCGGAATGGGGCAATCCGATCGACAGCAAGGAAGAGTACGACCAGATCGCCGCCTACAGCCCGTATGACAATGTCGGCGAAAAGCCCTACCCTCCGATCTTGGCGCTTGGCGGCTTGACCGATCCGCGCGTCACCTATTGGGAGCCGGCGAAATGGGTGGCCAAGCTGCGTGAGAAGACCACCGGCGATGCGCCGATCCTCTTGAAGACGAACATGGATGCCGGCCATGGCGGCGCCTCCGGCCGCTTCCAGCGCCTGGAAGAAATCGCCTTCGAATATAGCTTCGCCATCAAGGTTGCTGAGAAGATCTAGCAAGACTTTGGGAGGAACTCATGCCGGTCTATGTCGCCCTGCTGCGTGCCGTCAACGTCGGCGGCACCGGCACTCTGCCGATGGCCGAGCTGAAAGCGCTCTGCGAGGACATCGGCTTCACCGATGTGAAGACCTATATCCAGAGCGGCAATGTGCTCTTTCAGTCCGACAAGGACGAGATAGCGGTGCAGAAGCATCTGGAAGAAGCACTGGCGGTCAAGATGGGCAAATCGCCGGGCGTTATCCTGCGTAGCCGTCAAGAAATGGAGGCCGCGGCGGAAGGCTCGCCCTTCCCGCATGCCAAGCCGAACTATCTGCTCGTCAACTTCCTCCCCGAACATCCACCGGCGGACGCTCTCGACAAGTTGGTTGCGCCTGGCGGCGAAGAGGTGCATGTCGCCGGCAAGGAGATCTACGTTCATTATCCCGATGGCTCCGGACGCTCGAAATTGAAGCTGCCGGCGCTGAAAGCCGGGACGTCGCGGAACCTCAATACTGTCCGAAAACTGGTGGAAATGGCGCGGGAGATGGAAAGCTAGCTAAAGCGAGGCCGGAACAGCAGCTTGATAAAACTGCGAAACACCAGGATCTGGTCCGACAAGCTATTGGGTTCCTTCAGCGCCTTCGATAACACAATGCCGCCTTCAAGCACGGTCGACACCATATCCGCGAGCTGATCGACATCCAGCGGCTCGCGTGGCTCGTAGACAACCATGATCTCTTCAAACATCCCCCGGAAACGTCGCCGCCATGTCAGCGCCGCCTCGCGGTTGATCTCCTGGATCTCGCGATCGAATAGCCGTTCGTAGTAGCAAAAGCCTGCGACAAGGCATCCGGGATGGCCGTTCGGCAGATCGGACAACAATTCTGACAGCATTTTCAAGCCAAGCATGAAAGATTGCAGCGGATCGTCCATCAGTTCACGGGCGCGCCCGAAAATCTCGTCATAGATCCGGTTGTCGTTTTCGATGTAGCGCTGGATGAGCGCCTTGGCGAGTTCGTTTTTGTCGCGGAAGTGATAGAAGAACCCGCTTTTGGTGATGCCGGTTTCGGCGATCAGTTCATCGATTGAGGTGCCGCCGAAACCCTTTGCCAGCACGGCGGCTTCGGCAACCTCCAGCAGCCGGCTGCGCGTTTCGTCACCCTTTCGCATGATCCCCTCCTGTACCAGCGGTACAGTATTGTTGCACAAACCCAGGGCCGCGCCTCCGGATCAGCGCGAGATCGAGGCCATAAGCCATTGAATAAAAAACGAAATGTCATTTCATATGTGTAGTATACCGCAAATCCTCTATTTTAGCAGATGTTAAATAAGCGAAAATCGACCCTTCTGCAGTGCCAGCGTATGGCCGGGAGATATCAAGGGGTGGAGATCAAAAATGGCCAAATCCAAATACAGAAACGATCTGCCGCAGCAGAGAAGCGGTATGTTCCTGACAGATGGTGGCATGGAAACGGTGCTGATATTTCATGAGGGCGTCGAGTTGCCGCAATTTGCTTCCTTCGTGCTGATGGCGACGCCGGAGGGCCGGCAGAAGGCCAAGGATTACTATCGGCGCTATCTCGACATCGCCAATCGCCACGGTACCGGCTTCGTGCTTGAGACCCCCACATGGCGGGCCAGCGCCGACTGGGGCGAAAAGCTCGGCTATGATGCTCGTGCACTCAAGGCGGTCAACGAGGATGCGGTGGCAATGCTTTGCGAGCTACGCTCGGAGTATGAACGTCCCACGACCCCAGTCGTTATCAGCGGCAACATCGGCCCGCGCGGCGACGGGTACAAGGCGGGTAGGATGAACGCGACAGAAGCCGAGGACTTTCACAGCGCACAAATCGCGAGCTTCGCCGGCACGGAAGCGGACATGGTGACCGCTCTGACGATCAATAACATCAATGAGGCGATTGGCATCGCCCGCGCCGCCAAGACGCACGGCATGCCATGTGCGATCGCCTTCACCGTGGAGACGGATGGCAGGCTTGTGACCGGGCGAACTATACAGGAGGCGATCGAAAGCACTGATGCCGCAAGCGACGGGTCACCCGTCTACTACATGATCAACTGCGCCCATCCCAGCCATTTCGATAGCGCGCTCGATGATGACAGTGCTTGGGTCAAACGCATCTGGGGTCTGCGCGCCAACGCCTCAATGATGAGCCATGCCGAACTCGACGAGAGCGAGACGCTCGATGATGGCGACCCAGCCGATCTCGGCCGTCGCTACCGGCAGCTTACCCGTCGTATGCCGCAGTTGCGTGTGCTCGGCGGCTGCTGCGGCACCGACCATCGCCATGTTGCGGCAATCTGCGAAGCCTGCCTGCCACGCGAGGCGGCGAGCGCCTGAGATAGCCTGCAAGGTTGGAGTGCAACGATCAAATGCCTTGACCGCGGACAACGACGACGACGTGCTTTCCCCGCGCAGAACCTTGCGTGTCGTCCTCGCCAGCCCTACCTTAGAGCCATGAGCTCACCCCTTCACGACAATGCGGTGCTAGATGCACCGCCGATACCGTTCGACAACAGCTATGTGCGCCTGCCGCCGCAGTTTTTTGCGGAACAGGCGCCTACGCCGGTCGCAGCGCCACGGCTGATCAAATTCAACACGGTTTTGGCACGCGATCTAGGGCTCGACGCAGACGTACTGGAGCGGGATGGAGCGGCGATCTTTTCCGGGAACAAGCTCCTGCCGGGTTCCGAGCCGATTGCAATGGCCTATGCCGGCCATCAGTTCGGCGGTTTTGTGCCGCAGCTCGGGGATGGCCGGGCGATTCTGCTCGGCGAAGTCACCGACCACAGCGGCAGGCGTCGCGATATCCAGCTCAAGGGGGCCGGGCCAACGCCATTTTCGCGGCGCGGTGACGGACGAGCGGCGCTTGGGCCGGTCTTGCGCGAATATATCGTCAGTGAAGCCATGTATGCGCTCGGCATTCCAACGACACGGGCACTGGCGGCTGTCACCACTGGCGAGCGCGTCTATCGTGAAGAAGTGCTGCCCGGTGCCGTTTTCACCCGCGTCGCGGCAAGCCATATCCGTGTCGGCACTTTCCAGTACTTCGCCGCACGCGGCGATACGGACAGTCTGCGCATCCTCGCCGACCATGTCGTCGACCGGCATTATCCGGAGATCAAGGACAGACAAAACCGCTATCTCGCACTAATGGAAGCCGTTGCGGAACGGCAGGCAGCCTTGATCGCCCGCTGGCTGCATGTCGGCTTCATCCATGGGGTGATGAACACCGACAATATGACTATTTCCGGCGAAACGATCGACTACGGCCCCTGCGCCTTCATGGACAGCTACAATCCGGCAACTGTTTTTTCTTCGATCGATCGCCATGGCCGCTACGCCTATGCCAACCAACCGGCGATCGGCCAATGGAACATCGCTAGGCTCGGCGAAACGCTGCTGTCATTGATCGACCCGTCGCTGGACGCGGCCGTCGACCTGGCAAATGGCGTGATCAAGACCTATGGCGAGCGTTTTCAGGCCCATTGGCTTGCCGGCATGCGCGGCAAGATCGGTCTTGCAACCGAGGAAGACGACGATCTCGATCTAATCCAGGCACTGTTGGCGTTGATGCAACAGCAAGAAGCGGATTTCACGCTAACCTTCCGGCGGCTCTCCACTCTCGCTGAAAGCGACGACAGCGAGGCCCCTTTTACGGCCAGTTTCAAGGATCCAGATTCCGCTGCGCCATGGCTGGTTCGCTGGCGAGAGCGACTCAATCGTGAACCACAATTGCCCAGCGAACGTGCACGGGCGATGCGGGGGGTGAATCCGGCTTTCATTCCGCGCAATCATCGAGTCGAACAGGCTATTGAAGCGGCGGTCGAGGACGATGATTTTTCACTGTTCGAGGTGCTGCTGACGGTGCTTGCCAAGCCCTACGAGGACCAGCCGGCTTTCGCGCCCTATGCCGAACCACCGCAGCCGGCGGAGCGGGTGCTGCAGACCTTCTGCGGAACGTAAGAGAGACTTAGCACACAAGCCCCGGACATGTTTGCGGAGTCATCGTCGCGTCAACCCACAGGGAGATATGACGATGAAAGTTCATCACAGCACCCAGAGTTTTTTCAGCAGCCCGATAAAGAGCCAGCAGGATACAGAGACTGACGACAGCACGGCGTTTATGCTGCCCGACGACAGCGACCAGCAGCAGGCGCAGGCGCCGTCGATCACATCCAGCGGCGTCCCCTCCTCCATTTCGTCCGCCTTTTGGCTCAGCCAGACCGGTCAGACGGCGCCATCGACATCAGATGTCGACGCCGACCAGAGCGATGGCGCGGCTCCCAGCATCGACGGTTCCGAATCATCGAGCGAATCTTCGAGCCAGGATATCCTGGACGAGTTCGCCAAGCTGGCGAACATGACGCCGGCAGAAAAGATCCGCGCTCAATATCTGGAACAACACAATTTGACGGAAGATTCATTCAGCAAGTTGCCGGCGGACCAGCAGAAGGCGATCAACGATGAGATCGCCAATCAAATCAAGCAGCAGCTCGGCAACGACAACCAGGCCGACGACGGCGACGAAACGGATAGTGCGGCCGCCGCCTTATCCATCGCTTGAGCTTCCTCGAAATGACATGAAGGCGATACGATCCTGATTCACATCAAGTTTGTATCGCCTTGATTTTACTATTTACATTTCAAGACGCTACTATTTTACCCCCACCATGCCCGCGATGATCTTGGCGACTTCGGCGAAGACGGCTTCGATATCTTTTGCCGGTGCAGTTGCTTCGCCGACATAGGTAGTGACGAGAATCGGGCCGCGGTCGGTCGGCCATATGACGGCGACGTCGGCATAAGAGCCGTTCTGACCGGTGCCGGTCTTGTCGCCGACCTTCCATTCCTTCGGCAGACCGGCGCGCAGACGGGCATTGCCGGTGGTGTTGTTGACCAGCCAGTTCGACAATTGATCGCGCGAGGTCTCCGACAGCGTATTGCCGAGCGTCAGAAGCCCGATCGTATCCAGCATGGAATCAGGCGTCGTCGTGTCGCGCGGATCGTCCTTGATTGCCTGGTTGACGTCAGGCTCTTTGCGGTCGAGCCGGGTTTCGGTGTCGCCGGTCGTACGCAGCCATGCGGTTAGCGCCGACGGCCCCCCGAAGCTGTCGAGCAGCAGATTGCCGGCGGTGTTGTCGCTCAGCGTGATTGCAGCCCCACAAAGTTGGGCGATCGTCATACCGTCGGTACCGGCATGCTTTTCGGTCTCCGGCGAATAGGTGACGACCACGTCCTTGCCGTAAGTGACACGGCGATCGAGCTTCTCTACGCCTTGGTCGACACGGGCAAGCACGAAGCCGACAGCAAGCGCCTTATAGGTGCTGCACAGCGCAAATCGCTCCGCTTCGCGATAGCCGAGCGAAATGTTGGTTTCCGTATCCAGCACGGAAACACCGAGACGGCCGCCTGTCTTCTTTTCCAGATCCGCCAACTGCTTGTCGGCATCATCCGTCAATTGAGAATTGTCGGGACCTTGGTCGTCATCCATGTCCGGACCGTCGTCGGGTGCCACGGAATTATCCTGGGTATCGGATGCGTCGGGCACGGGAGCTGTCGCGTTGGGGCTCTTGTTGGCGCTGGCGTCCTGCGCAAACAGGGCTTTGGGCCCAAATGTCAGAGCGGGAAGAAGCAACGCCGAGCCTGCCAAGAGGCGGCGGCGGGTAAGCAGTATGCGCATGCGGAAGCCTCCAGCGGAATCAGGCGAATTCTGAGCTAAGCGAGGAATATGGCAAGCCTCTGACGCGCCCAGTTTCCATCAGACTTTATGCTGCTTTTTTGACCGTGACTTCAACGGTGACATGCGACAATTCGTGGATACCGGCCAGCCTTGCCTTGTAGAAGGCAGGGTCACGTAGCTCCGGCGTTACCACAGCGACGATCGCCGCATGATGGCCAGGACCGACTTGCCAGACATGCAGATCGGTGATGCGGTCGGCGTCCGTTTCGATGACCTCACGGATCTCATCCGGCAGGTCCTCGCCCGGAGGGATGAAGTCGAGCAAGATTGCGCCTGAGGCACGCAAGAGGCTCCAGGACCACTGCAAGATCACCAGACCACCGACAATGCCCATCAGCGGATCGAGAAAGGTCCAGCCGAAGCGGCTGCCGAGTAGAAGGGCGACAATGGCCAGAACCGAGGTCATGGCATCGGCGATGACATGGACATAGGCCGAGCGCAGATTGTTGTCCTTGCCGCCATGATCATGATCGTGGTGATGGTCATGCGCGTGGTGATGATCATGTCCATGCCCGTGATGATGGTGGTCGTGATCGTCCCGCAGCAGCCATGCGCTGACAAGATTGACGAGGAGGCCGACAAAGGCAATGGCGATCGCCTCACGGAAATTGATTGCCACCGGATTCTGCAATCGCAGCAGGCTTTCCCAGGCCATCAACAGCGCGATCATGGCGAGGACGATAGCGCTGGCGAAGCCGGCAAGATCGCCGAGTTTCCCGGTGCCGAAGGTGAAGCGTGAATTGTGGGCGTGGCGGCGGGCATAGAGATAGGCCAGCGCCGAAATCAGCATGGCGCTGGCATGCGTCGACATGTGCCAGCCATCGGCGACCAGCGCCATCGAGCCATACAGCGTGCCGGCGCCGATTTCGACCGCCATCATCACCGTCGTCAGTGCGATGACCAGCCAGATGCGGCGTTCGTTACGACGATGATCGGCGCCCAGAAATACATGGCTATGCGTCAACGCATCCGAAGAAGTACTCATGAAATCAGTCTCCCGTTGGGGTTACCAAAGCCTCTGATCAGCGCAGATAGGTCTTCAGCACATCGGATATTTCATCGACCGCCTGGCGGCGAGCCTGCTCGCTTTCGGCTTGGAGCACATGCTCCTGCAGATGATCTTCCAATATCTCGCCGGTCAGTCCTGTCAGGGCGCCACGGATGGAAGCGAGAAGCTGCAAGACCTCCCCACAGGGCCGCTCGGCCTCCAGCGCCCTCTCCACTGCCTCCATCTGTCCTTTGAGACGGCGAACGCGGGAAAGTAGCTTGGCTTGCTGACGGATAGTATGGGACATGTCGGCCTCGTTTATAATATAGGGGGGTATACTATAATTATCACCAAGAGAAAACCCGCGCTCGGTGACACGCGGGTGCGATAGACTGACGCGCTGACGCCCGCGGATCGAAATCAACCGCATTACCGATGTCGCACATGGCTCATGAGGAGGCATTGAGCCTCCCCATTGACAAATCCGCCATTCCAGATCATTTATGCGCCCATGATCACGCACGCGCTCCATAACTGCTCGTATTTTTGGCTGTACCTGTAAGGGGCGGCCGAGACAGATCATTTTGTCAACAAGCCGCCGTCAGGCGGCTTTGTTGTATCGGCAGCGTCCTGACGGCATATTCGAAAAAGGACGCCAAACCCCATGCTAGATGATAGCGAAATTTCACTTCTCCGCCCGCCTGTCATCACTATCCGCCATGCGCACCCCCGCGATTTGCCGGAGTTGAACGACATGATCCGGCTGCTCGCCGCCCATCACGGCGATCCTTCAGCCACCACCCCGGAACAGCTCGAACGAGATCTCTTCGGCCCGGTGCCGTGGATCACGGCCCTAGTGGCGGAAGGCGAAAACGGACTGATCGGCTACGCCATCCTCGTACCGCTCTACCGGGCGCAGGAAGGTCAACGCGGCATGGACCTGCATCACCTCTTCGTGCGCGACGGCCATCGCGGCCATGGCGTCGGCCAGCATCTCGTCGACCGCGCTCGCGACGTCGCCCGCAAGGCCGGCTGCGGCTACCTCTCCGTCAGTGCCGCGACCGGGAATGTCCAGGCGCACCGCTTCTACGAACAAATGGATTTCAAACCGCGCCCCGTCACCGGCATGCGCTATCTGCAGGCGCTTGCATGAAACGGACCAACGCCGGGATCGCCAAAGATCTTCCTGTCATCAGAGATCGATGACGATCCCTCGTCCGGCGAAGAACCGGTCGAATATCTCCAGCGGCAATTCGACATTTTCGCGCGTCGCAGGCTCGTGCCCGGAGGGATTGTGAAAGCGGACCATGTTGGAGTTAACCGCCGTCACCAACACAAGATGTCCACCCTTCGATGGCGGTTCGGTGTCCGGCCAGCGGATGGAGTGGTGGACAGACGCTATGAAGAATTCGGATTGCGTCAGAATATCGCCGATATCTGCGACGGAAATCCCGGTGAGGACCCTGGCGTTCAAGCCGAACCGATCTTTGACGAAGGGAACGAATGGCGCATAGATCAGCCCTTTGATCTTGCCGTCCGGTTCTTCGACATAGCCGCCATATTCCTTGCATGCCAGCGCGAGATCCACGGTCGGCACGATTTCGCCGGTACGCGCGGCAAGGACCATCTTCAGGCAGGCCATGCCGCAGATATTGCCGGCCCACCGGGCGTAATCCTCGACATCCCGGGCTCCCGAACCCGCCCATAGCGGGTCTTTCAGCAGCGCCGTCCGCGCCCCTTCCGCCAGCACCGCCATGGTCATGTCAGGCGTCTCCCATTGGCTGAAATAAGGAATCCTGCGCTCTGCCATTCCGTCCATGATCGCCCGCTCCTGCCCCTGCAACCGAAATTCATCGCGCTGTAAAGTTCAACCAAAATGCGCTAGAAAAAAGGCCTCCTATCCCGCATTTCAACCGAGGAAACCGCCTTGGAACAACGGTTCACTTTTGACGACGTGGCAGCCCTCTACGGCGATGCTCGCCCGACCTATCCCGAGCCCGTTTTCGATGACATCGCCGCGTTTGCTGGTTTGGACGGGAGAGATGCGGTCCTTGAGATTGGCTGTGGCACGGGACAAGCGACACGCGGGTTTGCACGCCACGGTTTTTCTATCCTCGCGCTTGATCCGGGCACGGATTTGATCGGCATCGCGCGGAAAAACCTTCAGGAATTTCTCAATGTGCGTTTCGCGGAAACCACCTTTGAGGCGTGGCCGGGTGAGACGGCAGCGTTCAAGCTCGTGATGGCAGCCCAGTCCTTGCACTGGGTCGCACCGGAGGTGCGGTTTGCCAAGACCGCTGAACAGCTTGTGCCTGGCGGAACACTTGCCGTTTTCGGAAATGTACCTATGCCGCCGGCGCCTCCACTCGCCGCAGAATTCGCGCATCTCTATACACACTACGCGCCATCGCTCGCCGGTCCACCAGCGGAAGCGTGGTATCTGCCGGACGGTCCTTTCGCGAAATTACTTGGCGAATCCAAATATTTCGAACCGGCAATGCACCGATGCTATCCCTGGAGCCGGATGCATAGCGCGGCAAGCTATACCGATCTGCTTCGTACGCTCTCAAGTTACCGGCTTCTGGCGGACGACCGGAGGGAGGCGCTGCTTGCGGCGATAGCGGAGGTTATCACTGCGCACGGCGGAGAATTCGAGTTGCGATACGAAACGCATCTCTATCTGGCAAAGCGGCGCTGAGAGGGGTAGCCGGCCACCCTACTTCTCATTGCGCCGGCACCGCCTTCAGGTAGGCCGCGATCGCCTCGCGGTCCGAGGCTGGCAGGCGAGCGATGTTTTGCTGGACTTCCGCCATCGAGCCGCCGGCGGAATCGAAATCGGGGGTGAAGCCGGTTTCGAGGTAGTTGGCGATGTCACCTGCGCTCCAGTTGCCGATTGCTTTCGAGCCGGGAGTGATGTCGGGGATGCGGCCCTTGCCTTCCGGGTTCGGAGCGCCGGCCAGCCACTGGTCCCTCAGAAAGCCACCAAGCTGGTCGCGCGGGGTGTGGCACTCGCCACAATGGCCCGGGCCTTCCACCAGATATTGACCGCGCTTGATCTTGTCGTCGGCATTGGCGATGACAACGCGCGGCTGATCGTTGAAATAGAGAAGCTTCCAGCCGCCAAGCGCCAGCCTGATATTGAAGGGGAACGGCAGCTCGTGCGGCGGCGCGACGTTGCTGCTCTTCGGCAAAGTCTTCAAGAAACCCCAGAGGTCGTTGATGTCCTTGTCGCTCATGCGGGCATAGGAGCCGTAGGGGAAAGCCGGATAGAGATGCTCGCCGTTTTTGCCGACGCCGCGCTTCATGGCGTTACCGAAATCGGCAAGCGTCCAATTGCCAAGGCCCGCCTTTTCATCCGGCGAGATATTAGGGACATGAAAAGTGCCGAAGGGGCTGTTCAGCGCCAGGCCACCCGATAGGACCAATTTCGCATCGCCCTGCGCGCCCGACGCAGCATGACAGCTCGTACAGCCGCCGGCCCAGAACACCAGCTCGCCGTTCTTGATATCGGGGTCGCCGAGATTTGCCCAATGGCTCGCCGGCAGGGGTGACGGCGCGGTGATGAAATAGAAGGCGCCGAAGCCGATGATGGCGAGGCCGACAAGACAGAGCAGCCACCGGACAAATCGCGCAACCATGCCTCGCACTCCCCGTATTCAGCGTGCATCAAGAGATACTAAAATCCGCACCGGCAGCAAAGCCGATGCGGATGCTTGACCTGATTTTCGGACGATGCCGGCCTACCGCTTAGTCCTTCTTGACGCGGTAAGCCTGATGACAGGCGCCGCAATCCGCACCGAGCGTCTTCAACGCGGCGCCGACGCCGGCCTGATCGGCCGGGAGCTGGGCGAGCGCCGTCTCAGCGTCGCCGGAAAGCTTGGCAGCCTTGGCCTTGAAGTCGTCGAAGTTGTCCCAGAGCTTTGGATTGACCTCAGCATCGGTCTTGTCGCTGTTCGGGCCGAACTGGTCCGGGAAAGCTTTGGCCGTCTCGGCAATCGTCGTCAGCGAGGTCTTGACGATAGCAGCATCGTAGGGCTTGTCGCCCTTGGCGATGGCGCCGAGAGCGCCGGCAGCGCCGCCGATTTTCTTCATCATCGCAATACGGGAATCATGCGTGCCATCGGCCGCAATGACTGAACCAAAGGCAACGCCGGCCAAAACCGTCGCAGCCACAATCGCTTTCCACTTCATAGACCTCTCCATATGTGATCTGGACCGCTAATGCGGCCGGCGCGTAGTCACGGCCGACATGTTTGCCGGTTTCCGCTCTTGCAATGAAGTCACAAAGTGGTGAGAGCTGAGCAAAATCAGCGTCATATTTAAGACATATGCCAGATTTCGTATCCGAAGTCACGCCGTCTTCCACCCCTCCCAGACGGTAAATGCCGATACCGCGAACAGGAGCAGCCCGGCGGTGCGGCCGGCAAAGGCGGTCGCTCTGGGATTGGCGATCAGCAGATCGCGGCTGCGGCCGGCGGTGACCGCAAGCCCGCCATAGACAGCGAATTGAGTGCCAATTGTCATGAGCCCCATGATAACAGCCTGTATCCAGATCGGGCCGTAGTCCGGCTTCAGAAATTGCGGATAGACGGCGAACATGAAGAGATAGGCCTTGGGATTGATGAGGCAGGTAACCGCGCCTTGACGAAAAGCCCGCCAGGCCGAACGACTGCCAGCCGGCCCTTCGTGGCCGACGGTAATCGAGCTGCGCATCAGCGTGATGCCGATGAAGGCCATGTAGGCCGCACCGGCAACGAGCAGCGGATTGAAGAGGATCGGCACAAAATGCATCAGCAGACCGACACCCAGCGCGCCATTCAGCGAATGCACAACGCCGCCGAGCATGATGCCGCCGGTGGCGGCCAGTCCCCTGTTGCGCCCGCCGGTCAGCGAATTGGCGAGCACGAAGAGCATGTCCATGCCGGGAACGATGATGATTCCGAAGAGGAGGAGAAAGAAAAGCCAGAGGTTTTCGCTATAATCCATGTCAGTTGCCTATCGTCATATGCGAGCGAGCCGCAGAGGAACTTGTTGATTTTCAATCCGATAGGAAGTTTTATAGATCAGTCCAACTGACAGGGTGTTGTCAGGAGCCTTCAAATCGTGGGGATGAAATGCGCAAGGCGTCACGCTTGTTCGAGATCATCCAGATCCTGCGGCTGGCGAAAAAGCCGGTGACAGCGGCTGTCATCGCCGACCGGCTGGAGGTGACGGTGCGTTCCGTCTATCGCGATATCGTCGCGTTGCAGGCGATGCGCGTGCCGATCGAAGGCGGGCGGGGCATCGGCTATATCCTGCGTCCCGGTTTCGACTTGCCGCCGCTGATGTTTTCAATCGAGGAGATGGAGGCGATCGTGCTGTCGCTGGCGCTGCTGGAGCGCACCGGGGACAATGAGCTGAAACTCGCAGCCAAGCGCGTCAGCGCCAAGATCGCGGGCGCAGTGCCGCCGCCGCTCCGCCAGACACTCGACGCTAACGCCTTGCACGCCTGGGGCTTTGCCGCGCCTTCGGCCGCCGCCATCGATCTCGCTCTGGTGCGCCGTGCCATTCGCGACGAGGAGAAACTGGATCTCTCCTATCGCGACGAATTGGGCCGCGCCACCGAGCGTATCATCCGCCCGATCGCCCTTATCTATTATGCCGAAACCGCGAATATCGTCGCCTGGTGCGAGCTGCGCCAGGCGATCCGCAATTTCCGTAGTGACCGTATCGAGGGTTGCGAGGCGACGGGACTATGGTTCAAGGGCGAAGGAGAT
Source organism: Rhizobium sp. BK313 (assembly GCF_014193655.1). Taxonomy (GTDB): domain Bacteria; phylum Pseudomonadota; class Alphaproteobacteria; order Rhizobiales; family Rhizobiaceae; genus Rhizobium. The sequence continues at coordinate 2,342,480 of NZ_JACHZQ010000001.1, forward strand.
GGATTGCGGCAGATTTGGGTGAACGGATGGCAATTGAGTGCGCAACCTGCCGGCGGCTGATGACGCCGGTCGATGATCGCCAGACCGGCCTGGCCTGCCCGGCGATCTGAGACTTAAACCATCATGCCGCCGGACACTTCGATGCGCTGCGCATTGATCCAGCGATTGTCTTCCGACAGCAGCGAAGCGATCATCGGGCCGATGTCATCGGGCTGGCCGACGCGACCGAGCGCAGTCATGGAGGCGACGAGCTTGTTGACCTCAGGGTTGTCGCGCACTACGCCGCCGCTGAAATCGGTGGCGATAGCGCCCGGCGCCACGGTATTCACGGCGATGCCGCGCGCGCCGAGTTCCTTGGCCAGATACCGCGTCAGAACCTCGACCGCACCCTTCATTGCCCCGTAAGCTGACGAGCCCGGGAAGCTGAAGCGAGCGAGGCCGGAAGAGATATTGACGATGCGGCCGCCATCCTGGATCAGAGGCAGCAGCTTTTGCGTCAGAAAATAAACGCCCTTGAAGTGGACGTTGTAAAGCTTGTCGAGCTCGGCTTCCGTCGTTTCCGTGAAGGCGGCATGATAGGCCGTCCCGGCATTGTTGACGAGAAAATCGAAGCGATCGTACCCCCATTCCTGGCGCAGCGCTTGGCCGAGTTCAGAGATGAAAGCGTCAAAGGACGCAACGTCGCCGGCATCGAGTTGCAGCGCCACAGCCTTCCGTCCGAGAGCCTCGATCTCGGCAACCGCGCTTTCCGCTTCTGCCCGATTTGAGTGATAGGTCAGGATGGAATCAATGCCGCGTCGGGCGAGATGAACGGCCGTGTTTCGGCCGAGACCGCGGCTACCGCCCGTAATGATTGCGATCTTCACCTTTGATTTATCTATATTTTCGGTCGTCATTGCCGTTCTCCAAGGAATGTTTGATGACGGAAACTTACGCCCGCTGCACCATCTCCTTGAATGCCGGAACTCTCGAATTTCTTGCCTATTCCTCCAACCACCTTGCCCGGCGCGATGACGCGGCTATGATAGCGGTAAAGCAACAGCTTGCTCCGGAGAACGAAGATGTCGTCCGCTCTTAAAGATGCGCTCATGCAATTCATCGAAGCCAGCGATGGTGGCGACAACGGTGTATTTTCGACCGGTATCGATGGCCTTCACATCATGCGTTCGACAGAGTTGAAGATGCCGCATCCGATGGTCTACAAGCCGGCGCTTTGCGTCGTCGTCCAGGGTGCGAAGCAATTGATGCTGAACGACAGGGTGATCGACTATGCCGAGATGCAAGCCCTCATTATCAGCATCGAGCTGCCCGCATCCGGCCGGGTGATCCAGGCAAGTGCGGAGAAACCTTATGTCGCCATCTCTCTTGAATTCGATGTCGGCATGATGCGCGAGGTGATGGAGCAGCTCGACACGCCGCCGAAGCCGACGGGCAGTGCCCGTCTCGGTATCTTTGTCGAGGACCTCAGCCAGCCGCTTGCCGATTGCCTGATGCGATTGACCGGCCTACTGGCGACTCCGAGGGCTATTCCGGTGCTCTATCCGGCAATTATGCGGGAAATCTGTTTCTGGATGCTCACCGGCCCGAACGGCGGCGAGGTCTGCAAGCTGGTGCTTCCAGACAGTCAGACGCGCCGCATTGCCGACGCCATCCACCTGCTGCGCGACAACTTCACTGAGCCGGTGCGCATCGAACAGCTTGCCGCCGCCGCGCGCATGAGCCCCTCCTCGTTCCATCAGCATTTCAAAACGCTGACCTCGATGACGCCGCTGCAATATCAGAAGCAAATGCGGCTACTGGAGGCCCGCCGCCTCATGGTCGCCGGCAGCGCCAATGTGGAGAATGCAGCCTATCGGGTCGGTTACGAAAGCGCCTCGCAGTTCAGCCGCGAATATACCCGCATGTTCGGCGCGCCGCCGAAGCGGGATGTGGCGGACATGCGGATGGCAGCGGAATGAACATTAGCGCAACGCCAAAGTCCTATCGGCCTCGCGCCCGAAGCCGGTGATCTCGAGCCGGTCTTCATAAACCGAGACGATCGCATAGGCATTGCTGTCTTCGGTATCGACCATGCCTTTGAAATTGATGAAATAAGTGCCGTCGACAACGCCGAAATTGCCGGCATGGTTGTGGCCGCTGAGATAGGCAACAACGTGATCATGTTCGGCCAATAGCGCCAGCATGCGGTCGCAATCGAGCGCGTTATGCGAGTTCTCGGGGAAAACCGGGTAGTGGTTCATAATGACTACCTTCTCGCAAGCCGCTTTTGCCTCATGCAATTTGGCGGCGAGCCAGGCATATTGCGTGTCGCTGACGGCAGCGTTCCAGCGATGCGCATTCGGCGCGCCGGCGTCTTGCAATGCCTTCATCAGCGCCTTGGCCTCCTCTCGACGCGGTTCGCCCTCCGGTGGCGCGAAGAGGCTGATCTCGTTGCCGTCAAGCGCGATGAAACGATAACCGGCATGGGCGAAATCATAATAGGCCGACGGCATGCCGACCCGGCTTGCGACGTTCGTCAAATGCTCCGCTGCGACCGCAAAATCGTGATTGCCGAGCAGAAAATGCCGTTCGTGTCGCAAGGTCTCATAGATCGGCAAAACCGTGTCGAAACTTTCCCAGATGCCGTCGATGATATCGCCGAGGGTGGCGACGAAGGCGAGATCGTGCCGGTTGAATTCCGCAATTGCGTCTTCAAGCTTGGCAATGCTCTTCGCAGGGTAGCGGTCAAGCGCAAGATTGGGCTCCAAGGCGGCATATTGCGGATCGGCGACGACACCGAAACGGAAGAGTGGAGCGGACGGAGACGGCATACAGCCTCCCTGGGGCTGGCAGGATGATGATAGTCGGACGATATCAAACGACGGATATGAAAACACCCGACGCTTGGACAGCGCCGGGTGTAAAAGCGAGCCTAGACGGCAAAGCTTACTTCGTGGCGGCTTCGTAGCGCTCCAGGACGTAGTCCCAGTTGATCAGGCTGTCGATGAAGGCCTCGAGATACTTCGGACGCAGATTGCGGTAGTCGATGTAGTAGGAATGTTCCCAGACATCGACGCCGAGGATCGGCGTGGCACCATGAACGAGCGGGTTTTCGCCGTTCGGGGTCTTGGAGATCTCGAGCTTGCCGTTCTTCACGGAAACCCAAGCCCAACCGGAGCCGAACTGGGTGGCGCCGGCAGCGGCGAAATCGGCCTTGAACTTGTCGTAGCCGCCGAGATCGGAGGCAAAGGCTGCTTCCAGCTTGCCCGGCAGCTTGTTGCCGCCGCCGCCCTTCTTCATCCACTTCCAGAAATGGATGTGGTTGTAGTGCTGGGCAGCATTGTTGAAGAGACCGGCATTGGTGCCGAAGGACTTTTTCACGATCTCTTCGAGAGAGAGATCGGCAAGACCAGCTTCGGCCGCCAGCTTGTTGCCATTGTCGACATAGGCCTTGTGATGCTTGTCGTGGTGATACTCGAGGGTTTCACGCGACATGAAGGGGGAAAGCGCTTCGTAATCATAGGGAAGTTCAGGCAATTCGAAAGCCATGGTCATATCTCCTCTTGGCAAAAAATTGCGTCGGCAGGTGATCGGGAACATAGGAGGGGACGGTGGCAAGGGCAACCGGCGACATGCCAAAAAATCGCGGACTGGAGGAAAATTTACCTTCCCTTCAGTCGGGTACGGCTTACCCCAATCGCACCGGTATCGCCTATGGCGAAACTGCGAATATGCGGTGTTGAACCGCCTATTCGCTCCCTCACCTGTCGCTGGTCTCAATTAAGCCTTAATCAGCCTGTAGTTGTTTTTCTATCGTCTTGGGCAGTTTGGCTCTCGCGGCGTCAGAGGTTCTCGACCCGCCGATCTCCTCAGCCGTATGGTCTTGAATATGCACGGCGCCGCTGTCGGCATTCGACCATGCCATGCCCCGGAGGAGACAGCATGTTCAACGGTATCGTCAAGAATTTCGACCTGGAAAAGGGCTACGGCTTTATTCAGCCGACCGACGGCAGCGTCGCGATTTTCGTTCACGCGAAAACGGTGGCGAAAGCCGGGCTGGAAACGCTGGCCAAGGGGCAGAAGCTGATTTTCGAGATCGAGCAGGACGGCATGGGCCGCAGCTCGATCAGCAACCTCAGATTGGCGTGATTGGAATGGAATGCGGCGCTGACCACGGATGTACTGGCAGCCCGCAATCGTTCCGTTGACAATCAAGCCGAAATGTTCGGCAAGCGGCATTCCTGCCGTCTTGCCGGACATGCATTTCCCGAGAGACCATATTTGCGCGAACGCGCTGTGATACAGGGCCATCGCAACAGACATGGCCGGAAAGATGAAGTGCACCGTGTCCACCCACCGTTTTCCCATCGGCCAGACCGTTCGATTGAAAAGCCGGAAAGGCCTCTCTCCAAAGGCGGCGGAAATCTACCGGATCACGGCCTATCTTCCGGCGAGGGACAATTCCCCGCAATACCGGATGCGCAATGACGAAGTTGCCCAGGAACGGGTGACACAGGAAGTCGACATAGAACCGACCGAGATCGCACCAGCGGCAAAAGCCGAATAGACCGGGTCATCGCGTCGGCCAGACGCTGCAACAGCTTTTGAGCGCTTTGTCTTACGCGACGGTTCGCTCGAAACCGTGGGCAGTTCCGAGAGCCGAACGCCTCCCGCGACCGGAGCCCGCTTTTTCTGCGGAGACTGATGACAATCGCCGCAGGCATCTCGCCGCATCACATCCGGGACCATCAGCCAAACCGGAAGGAATCATGATGCACACTGATAATGCCAACAAAATCAACAATGCCCATCTGTCCGATAGCCGTGCCCATTCCTTCGACAACCGTTCGTCCCGCTATGTCAGGGACACCGCGTTCATGGACAGCCGGACACCTCTTTTTGAAAACGATGACTGGCTGGTCGACGATTTTGGCCTCCGGGCGAAGATGCCTACCGGCGCCTTCAATATTCCTGCCAGCCGTCTTGGCGAATTGACGACATCGTCGGCTGGCGCCTTTCTGTTCTGGCTACTGCATATGGCGGACGAGCATTGGATCAGAATCGATCTGTTTGCAGAAGCCTATAAGCGGGCATTGGCGGTCCACAAGGGACGGTACGGACCCCAGATTCCGGATGCGCTGCTCGACAGCAGCATACGAGCCGCGAGAACGATATCGATGGGCACAGTGCACGCAACCCAGAATGCAGCGGGCTATGGGCAATAGGACAACAGGTATGACAACCTCACTCGCCTCCAAATCGGCGCGTCTCAATGCGCCCAAATCGGCCGATCTTGAATTGGCGGTCGAAAACGCGCTGGCCATGGCTGAAGATATCGACGGTGCTGATGTTTTCGTGACCGTGAACGGCTCCAAGATCGTCCTTAGCGGCTGGCTCGCGACCGAAGAAGAGATCGACCGCGCCGGGGAAATCGCGATTGAGATCTGCGGCGCGACACGCGTCGACAACCAGATCGTCAGAGGCTAGGTTTAGCGGATCGCCGCCCTATCGGCGGCTTCAGCGAGGCCAACTCCGTGAAGATCGTCTGCCTGCACACTGCCGAAAGCAATGTCGCCATCTATGAGGACGCTGCAAAGCAACTAGGCCTTCCAGCCGTCGCTCTTCGCCACCATGTCCGCGCCGATCTTCTCTTCACCGCTGAACGGGCGGGCGGACTGACGCCGAATATCGAGGCGGAAACGGTCGCGGTTCTGCAGCACCTTGCGCGGGACGCTGATGCTGTCTTGCTCAACTGCTCCACCCTCGGCCCAGCGGCATCGCTAGCGGCAGGCTCATCCGATGTACCCATTGTCAGAGCCGACGGTGTACTCGCCGAAAAAGCCGTGAAGGCCGGCGGCAAAGTCACCGTTCTCTGCACCACCGAGACGACCATCGCCCCAACCACCCGACTATTCGAAGAGGCAGCGAAGACCACAGGCGCCAAGATTGAAGTCCGCCTGATCGACGGCGCATGGGTGCTGTTCCGGGCGGGTGAACAGGAAGCTTATCTGGCGCGGATCGCCGAGGCGGCGGAGGTAGCCTATCGTGAAGGGGCCAAGACGGTTGTATTCGCGCAGGCATCGATGACCGGTGCGGCGGCACTATTGGGTGACAAACTGGCACGGCCGATGAACGGTCCGGCCGCAGCGTTGGAAGCGGCAATGACGGCAATAGCCGCAAGCTGAGGATATAGCCGGGACTTGCTCCTTAGACTTCGATCGAAGACCGGCACTTGGCCATTGACAGCCTACCAACTAGTAGGTTAAGCCTTCCATCACAGAGGCGAAGAAGATTCTAACGGCATCCATTGCTCGCCGCTCAAGCCTACCTACTGGTCGATATACATTTCGGAGATCTATTATGCCTGCCCCTCTTTCTTTGCTCGGCGAACTCCATACCGTCATCAGTTTCGTCCCGATCGTTGCGGGACTGTATAGCTTTGCCAAACATGGCGGCATCCAGCCACAGATGCGGTCTGGACAGATCTATCTCGGTGGATTGGCGCTATCGGTGGTGACCTCCTTCGGACTTTCGTCAACGGGCGGGTTCAATCCGGGGCATGCGCTAGGCATCATGGCTCTGCTGGTGGCATCAGCCGCAATTTTGGTGGGAAGACTAAGCTTTCTTGGCCGGCTGCGGGCCTATCTGAAGGCGTTCGGCTTGTCCTTCACCTATTTCCTTCTGTGGGTTCCCGGCATCAATGAAACGCTCTCGCGGCTGCCGCCGTCGCATCCGATCGGCAACGGCCCTGATTCGCCGCCGGTGCAGATGGCCTTGCTCGTCTGGCTGATCCTGTTTGCCGCCGGCAGCCTCCTGCAAGCCTGGACGATCCATCGCGGTCATGCGCTCGCCCGCGCGAGGGCATGAGCCGAGTGAAAGGGCCGGCTCTCGGGCTGGCCCGCCTTCTCCTAGACATTGCGTCCGAAGTAGACGTTCACCTCGGCGATCCTGTCGCCGGTAAAGCGGATCATCTCCACATTGCGAAAGCTGCCTCCGTCCATCTTCTCGGCGCGATAACCAACGATTACCTCATCGCGGTCCGGCACCAGATGTTCGATATGAATGGCGCGGAAGACCTTCTCCTTCGGCCAGCAATGTTTAAAATATTGATCGCGGTCAATGTGATCATCGCGCGGGCTGGAAAAGGTAAAATCGCTGGTCAGCATCGGGCCGACGACGTCAGGATGTTGTGCGACATAGGCAGCATATAGCCGCCGCACCGTGTCGCAGCGGGCAGTCTCAAGAGTGCTCATGGTGCATCTCCTCTCAATCCGGCAACTGCTTGGAACATCTATTCAGCTACCGGCAATCCGATTGCAAAATGCAATCGGTTTTATATCATGAGATGACGGAACCGACAAGGCGCTTTGCCGGCTTGGCATCGCCGGTGGCGTGGTCCAGACTATCGCTATATTGGACATCTGCAGGAAGCCGCCGTCATGCCCGAGGCTCATCAAATATTAGAAAAGTTGCGCCGCCTGGCGGGCAAAGACAACCGGCCAGTCGCAATGCCGGCTGGCGAAAAAGACTATTCCACACTCTTCACCTTCGTGACCCGGCAACGCGAGCGTATCGCCGGTTCGACCTTTTCCCAAGTATCGATTGTCGTTATCGTCGAGGGCTTCAAGGATGTGCTCAGCATGGGACGCCATCTGCGCTTTCCAGCCGGTACGGTGCTGGTACTGCCCGCCGGCTGGCGCGGCGATGTCGTGAATGATCCCGATCCGCAGAGCGGTGTCTATCGTGCCATTTTCATCAGCTTTCCCAACGAGCTGGTGCGCCGGGCTACCAGGGCCTTTCCACCAGGACAGGTGGCGTCGCAGATCGACCTGGCGCTCGATCCAGTGCTGGCTGCAGCTATCCATCATGCCGGCGAAGGCATCGCGTCCGGGGATTTGCCGGCCGCCCTGATCGAGCATCGCCTGATGGAGGTGCTGATGGTGCTCGGCATGCGCGGGGCCCTGCCCTCCTCGCCCGAAACAACGGCTGAGGCCGTGCGCGCGCTGGTGCGCTGGCAACCGGACCGCGCCTGGACGGCCGATCTCATCGCCGCCGAGCTCGGCACCAGCAACGCAACACTGCGGCGGCGCCTGTCGCAGGAAGGCTCATCGCTGCGTGATCTGATGACCAGCGAGCGTGTGGCGCTTGCGACCACACTACTGACCAAAGATGGATTGTCGCTGCGTGAAGCCGCACTTGCCACCGGCTATCGTTCACCCCGCCGCTTTGCCGAACGGCTGCGCAACACTTGAGCGTTTTCGGACGAACTTTGAGCGTTTGCGTACGCCGGAGCATCAAGTCGATCTGTTAGACCCTGCCCAATGAAAGCTGGAAAGGGCTGAAATACGAAAGGGCAAGACCATGCGAAACACCACCCACCTTGTCAGCGCAATCGCCGTCACCGCAACGCTCACAGCCGGCGGGCCGGCCGTCGCCGCTGATCTCAAGGTCACGGTTGAAGAGAGCGGTGGCCATACATTGTTATCGGAAAACGCATCTTGCATCGCCACAGCGGATGGAAAGTCCGCTCCTGGGCCGAACAAGAGCGCCGCGCTGTCATGGTCAAAGGGGCCAAAAGGCACACGCTCCTACGCGCTGACAATGGTCGACCCCGATGTGCCGGCCGATTTCTCACTGTTCAACAGGGATGACATGACCATCCGCAAGACCTTCAAGCGGATCGAGTTTGCCCACTGGGTGCTTGCCGATATACCGGCCTCGCTGACCAAACTTCCCGAAGGCGCCGATGGCGATGGTCCTCCGGAGGCCGGATTGCCGCTCGAACGCACCGCCCACGGCAGGCGAGGACAGAATGGCGCAGGCGGCGGCTCCTTGAAGGATGGCCCGCATGGGGGCTATATGGGCGCATGCCCGCCCTGGAATGACGAACGGGTCCACAGCTATCACGTCACCGTCTACGCGCTCGACGTCGACCGGCTCGATCTTCCCGATCTCTTTACCCGCGCTGACCTGCTTGCCGCGATGAAGGGACATATCCTCGCGTCGGGTCGCGAGGAGTTATTTTATACATTGAATGCAAAGGCCAAGAAATGACTGCTGAGACAAGATGGGATGCGGCCGCGCCGGCTGAACCGGAAACCGCTTATTGGATGCGGAATCTGATCATCTGCCTCATGGGCTCCTTCACCACCATCGTGGCGATGACGCTGCTGCTTCCCTTCCTGCCGCTTTACGTCGAGGAGCTTGGCGTCACCGACAAGGCAGCGATCGTGCAGTGGTCCGGCATCGCCTATGGTGCCACCTTCTTTGCCGCGGCCTTCGTCGCGCCCCTCTGGGGCCGGCTCGGCGATATTTATGGCCGCAAGCTGATGCTGGTGCGTGCGAGCCTCGGCATGACGGTGGCGATCTCGCTGATGGGAATGGCGGGCAGCGTCTGGCAGTTGGTGGCGCTGCGCCTGTTCACCGGGCTTGCCGGCGGTTATGCCTCGGGCTCGATGGTGCTGGTGGCGACGCAGACACCCAAGCATCGCTCGGCCTGGGCGCTCGGAGTATTGTCCTCCGGGATCATGGCCGGCAATCTGGTTGGACCTCTGATCGGCGGCGCGCTTCCACCCATCATTGGCATTCGCGGCACCTTTCTACTGGCTGGCAGCGTGATCTTCTTCACGTTCCTCGCGACGACCTTCCTGATCAAGGAAGAGAAATCACCAGCGCGAAAGAAGGCCGCGAAAGCAAGTGGCGGCTGGACTTCCATCCCAGACAAACGGCCTGCCATCGCCATGTTGTCGATCGGCCTGCTGCTGATGCTCGCCAATATGTCGATCGAGCCGATTATTACCGTCTATGTCGCTCAGTTCGTCGGCGGTGCGCGTGTCACGATGATTTCGGGCGTGGTCATGGCTGCGGCGGCGCTTGGCAGCATCCTGTCAGCCTCGTGGCTCGGCAAGCTTGCCGATCGCGTCGGCCATTGGACGGTGATCATGGCGGCTCTCGCAGTCGCGGCGCTGCTGTTGATCCCGCAGGCTTTCGTAACCTCCGCCTGGCAACTAATCGTGCTGCGTTTCCTGATGGGTATAGCGCTCGGTGGACTGCTGCCCTGCATCACCGCCGTCATCCGCCACAACGTACCGGATGCGGCGGCCGGCAGCATCCTTGGTCTTTCGATCTCCTCGCAGTATGTCGGTCAGGTCGTCGGCCCTGTCATGGGCGGTTTCGTCGGCGGCCATATCGGCATGCGCGCAGTCTTCCTCGGCACATGCGTGCTGCTGGCGGTCGGCGCGGTCTATTGCTGGTGGGTCAGTCCGAAGAAAGAGGCGGAATAAATCCGTTATCGGAAATCATTCGCCGTCAGGACGTACAAGCGCCGGCGGGTATAACCGTAGGCTTTTATTGCGACCTTCTGAATCGCATCGCGTCCGGCGTCGAAGGCGGCAAGATAGCCCGCTTCGGTGTTGGCGTTTGGAAAGACATCTGCGTCGACGAGGAATGGAACTTCGAACATGCCGTCATGTCCGATAAAGCGGATACGCCGCGCCGAGGCATCATAACTGCGGCTCCGATTGGGAAAGCTCAGGCTCATCGTCAAACTACCTCTAAACAAAAAACGGACCCGACGGCTCCACGGGAGCCGGCGGCCTCAATCGCTTCCGACGTCACCAAGTCAATCCGAACAGCATCGAATAGATGACGAATCCGATCGCCGCGATCACACAGAGCTGCAAAAACAGCCTGTAATAGTCGAAAAGATAGACAGAAGCGGGAAGAGAAATTTTCATGGCGGCCTCCTCAGTGGTTTTGCCGACCAACTCTACTTTATCATGAAAGCCGTATTCGCGCTGTTTAATTTGAACTATTTTCTCCGACGAAATATTATTCTTTCGAATTTCTAATTTGTTTCGCTAAGCAGCTCTCTTTTTTCGCAAGCAGAGGCATACTTGCCGCAAACCATCGGATCGCCTCACTATTTCCGACCGCAAATGAGATCGACACCGGAGTGCGCGAGCGCTTCCAGCGTTTCGCGGGTATCGCCTGCACGAGCGCGCACGGCGAGCGAATGCATGACAGCGGAAGCAAGTCTCGCAAGGGTCGCCGGATCGGCGTCTGCCGGGAGTTCGCCCCGCTTCACCGCGAGCTCCATCCGTTCCTTGATCGCGTCGTCAAAATCATTCAGGCTGCGGCCCAACACCTCCCGCACACGGGCATGCTGAATCGCCTCCGCCGTCGCGGTGCTGATCAGAAAACAGCCGCGCGCAGCGGTCTCCCCGTGCAGATATATTGCCAAAGCTCTGTCGTAGACACGTGCCAGATTTTCACGCAGCGGCAAAGCGGGATCAAGAGCCTCCGACAGCACATCAAGGCTCTCTTCGCGATAGCCTTCCAAGGCATCAAGATAAAGCTCTTCCTTGTCGCCAAACGCACCGTAGAGGCTCGGGCGGTTCAGCTTCGTCGCAGCACTCAGAGTGTCGAGCGAGGCTGCAGAAAATCCCCTGTCCCAAAAAACCTCCCGCGCCTGTCCGATCACCGTCCTGGCGTCGAAGGCGCGTGGGCGCCCCTGCTTTTTCTCGCTTTTCATATTTTATACCGTTTCGCATAAAAATCTTGACCAAACGAAATTTATGCGAAATGGTACAAATGTTCAACGGATATTCGCGCGATGCTTCGTTGCCGCGCTGAGGGAAAGAGGAAGACCCGATGAAACTTTACATGCACGCTGCTGCATGCTCCCTGTCACCGCACATCGTTTGTCGGGAATTGGGGCTCGATATCGAATTGGTCGAAGTCGATCGGAAGACGCATCGCACGAGTTCGGGTGACGACTACCTTGCGATCAACGGCAACGGCTACGTGCCGGCGTTGATGCTGGATGACGGCAGCATACTGACCGAAGGGCCCGCGATCGTTCAGTACCTTGCGGAATGCACACCGGAAGGCTCGCGCCTGCTGCCGAAAGCGGGAACCTATGCCCGCAGTCAAGTGCAATCCTACCTGAACTTCATTACCGCCGAACTGCATAAGCCGATGGCGATGCTGTTCAACCCTGTCTATGAAGGCGCCCATGCCGGTATCCACGAACTGGTGTCCAAACGACTGGATTGGTTGAACGGCCGGTTTGCCGGCCCCTACCTGACCGGCGAAGACTTCACTATCGCCGACGCCTATCTCTTCGTGTGCCTGAACTGGTCGCCCTGGATCAAGATCGACCTCGCCCGCTGGCCAGCGTTACGTGGTTTCATGGCCCGCGTCGGCGCCAGACCAAAGGTCCGCCAAGCGCTCCAGGTGGAAGACCTTGAAGCCTTCGAGGCCGATGGCATCTTCTTCGCGCCGCAATCCTACATCGCTTCGGCGGGTCGTTCCGGAACACCGGTGCGGCCGTAAAGTCCTTATGGAGTTCCTGGGGCGGAGCTTAACTGGCTTTGCCCCTTTTACCGCTCTGCGCTTCGCTTTAGCTCAGCGCGTTCATCGCTGCAATCGATTCACTGGATCGATTGCTCGGGCTACGCCCGACCGCTCCTCACTCCTCACTGGCGCTCCGTCCGTAAGCCCAGTCCATGTAAAGCTCCAGCGCCTTGCGGGCGATCGGACCCTGCTGGAATTCGCGGTCGTCGAGGCGGTTGACCGAAACGACCTTGGAATAGTTGCCGGTGGTGAAGATCTCGTCGGCAGCCATGAATTGCTCAACCGACAGTGTCTCCTCTCGCACATCGAACCCGCCCTGGCGCAGCAGGCCCATGACGCGGGCGCGGGTGATGCCGGCGAGGAAGGTGCGGTTGGCGACCGGCGTGTAGACGATACCGTCCTTCACCATGAAAACGTTCGAGGAAGCAGTCTCGACAACATTGCCGTTCATGTCGCGCACTAGTGCATTGTCGAAGCCGCGCTTCTTCGCCTCCAGGATCATGCGGCCGCTGTTCGGGTAAAGCGAACCGGCCTTAGCATCGGTCATCGCGTTTTCCGCCGACGGGCGGCGGAAGGGCGAGACGGTGAGCGTAACGCCGCCATGGCCACCCAGCGGTGCTTCGAACAGGCAGAGTGCGAAACGGGTCGATTCCGGATCGACGGCGACGACGCTGCCCGGCGAGCCATGTTCGCCCCAATACATCGGCTTGATGTAGATCGGCGTTTTGCCGTCGAATTTCTTGACGCCTTCCCAGGCAAGCGCCTCGATTTCCTCGGCCGTCTTGAGCGGCTTCAGCCCCATGGCAACCGCCGAGCGGTTGATACGCTGGCAGTGAAGATCGAGATCGGGCGCAATACCGTCAAGCCATCGCGCACCGTCGAACACGGTCGAACCCAGCCACATGGCATGCGACGTGGGGCCGATCAGCGGCGGATTGCCGGTGAGCCATTCTCCATCGACATAGGTCCAGGTTGTGGAGCGGGGGGATGTATCGACGGCCATGATGATTTCCTCCTGAAAGCAGCGAGCAGGAAATCCCCGCACAACCTGAGGGTCAAGCAGAAATTTCGGCCCAATATCCATTTGCAACAAAGCGCCGGAAGCCGCATTCCCAGCGCAATTTTCATGCGCCGAAACAACAGCTTGACGAATGGGTGAATCAGGAAAAATGATGGACTATATTAACCGCGGCAGGATACGCGAGATTCCCATGAAAGCTATGTACTATGAGGCCTTCGAGGCCACTCCGGATATTCGCACTCTCCCCGACCCCACGCCGAGCGAAGACGGCGTCGTGATCGCCGTCGGTGCGACAGGGCTTTGCCGTAGCGATTGGCATGGCTGGATGGGCCATGACCCCGACATCAAGCTGCCGCACGTGCCCGGCCACGAACTTGCCGGCAAGGTGGTAGCGACCGGCCGGGGCGTCGTTCGCTTCAAGGTCGGCGATCGGGTGACCGTGCCGTTCGTGTCCGGCTGCGGGCATTGCGCCGAATGCCATTCCGGCAACCAGCAGGTCTGCCCGAACCAGTTCCAGCCCGGCTTCACCCATTGGGGCTCCTTCGCCGAATATGTGGCGATCGACTATGCCGACACCAATCTGGTGCATTTGCCGGAGACAGTCGACGATGCGACGGCGGCGAGCCTCGGCTGCCGTTTCGCTACGTCGTTTCGCGCTGTTGCCGACCAGGCCAAAACGCGTCCGGGCGAATGGATCGCGGTCCACGGCTGCGGCGGCGTCGGCCTGTCCGCCATCATGATCGCGAGCGCCCTCGGTGCGAACGCCATCGGCATCGATATTTCTGACGAAAAGCTGGCTTTCGCCCGCGAATGCGGCGCGGTCGCAACGATCAATGCGGCTGGCGTTGCCGATGTCACAGAGGCTGTGCGCGAGATCACCAAGGGCGGTGCGCATGTGTCGATCGACGCGCTCGGCCATCCCGTCACCTGCTTCAATTCGATCAAAAATCTCCGCCGCCGCGGCCGCCATGTGCAGGTCGGCCTGATGCTCGGCGAACATGCCGCGCCGCAAATTCCGATGGCGCAGGTTATTGGCCACGAGCTGGAAATCTACGGCAGCCACGGCATGCAGGCCTGGCGTTATGACGCCATGCTGGACATGCTCGCCGCCGGCAAGATCGCCCCGCAAAAGCTGATCGGCCGCAGGATCAGCTTGGAAGAAGCCGTGCCGGCGCTGATGGCGCTGGACAAGGCAGAGGGCACGGGAATCAGCGTGATTACACGATTTTAGGCACCCTTTTTCATCCTATCCATCGACGGCGCGCTCGTCGGCGCCAACGACGAAATGGACGATGCGTCTGCCGGCAGTATGGCGGCGCTGGATGAGGCAGCAAAGCGGAAGCTGGCGGTGAGCTGCCAACCGCTATTCGACGCTTGCCTGCTTCATTCTCTGGCAGCTGGGCCATTTGCCGCATGAAGGCGAGAACTTCACCTCTGGCGATCTCGTCTTCGAAGTGGTCAAACTCGACGGACGCAATATCGACAAGGTCCGGATCCACCGGATGGAATATGCAATCTGATGAAGAGGATACGATCATGGCATGGTCTGCCGGCCAATATGTGAAATTCGAAGATGAGCGCACGCGCCCGGCGCGCGATCTGCTGGCTCAGGTGCCGCTGGAGCGCATCGACCGAGCCATCGATCTCGGCTGCGGGCCGGGCAATTCGACCGAGCTGATCGTCGAGCGCTATGGTGCGGCCAGTGTCTCCGGCCTCGATAGCGACGAGAACATGCTTGAGGCCGCCCGCAAGCGCATGCCCGGCACGGAATTCGTCAAGGCCGATCTTGCCAAATGGCAGCCGGAAGAACCCGTCGATCTGCTTTTCGCCAACGCCGTCTTCCAATGGTTGCCTGATCATCTCGACATTTTCGAGCGGCTGATGGACGGGCTCAAGCCGGGTGGTGTGCTCGCCATCCAGATGCCGGACAATCTGACCGAACTCAGCCACCTGATGATGGAGGAGACGGCGAAAAATGGGCCGTGGAGCGAGGCCTTCGCGAAGAAAAGCGTGCGCCGCAGTCCCCTGCCCTCGCCATCGGTTTATTATAACCGGCTGATCGGGAAGTCGGTACGCGTCGAACTTTGGCACACCAACTACAATCACCCGTTGGAAAATGCGGCGGCCATCGTCGAATGGGTCAAGGGCACGGGCCTGCGCCCCTATCTCGATCATGCCGGCGCCGAACACCGCGAGGCCTTCACGGCCGACTATCTTGCACGCATCGAAAAGGCCTATCCGCCCTTGGTCGATGGCAAAGTCTTGCTGCGGTTTCCGCGGTTGTTTCTGGTGGCGGTAAAGAAATAAACTACCCACCTTGCGACTTGATTGCGGTCCGGTGCCGAATGCACTGGACTGCAGTTCATCCAGGATGGAATACGCCCTAACAAGCTGTGCTTGTGAGCAGTGTTAGGACGTGGCTCGGAATTCGAAGAATCACAGAGCCTTTCGCTAGCAACGCGACTGCATATCCCTACGCGTTTTAGTTTGTTCATGATAAAGTTTTTTGTCTTTTTATTATCAATGAACTCAAACAGGGGGCGGCGATGAGGAAGACACTGCTCTGCATCACTTCGACACTGATGTTGATCGCAAGTGCAGCGTCTCAAGCAAACGCATGCGTCGACACCGCGATTGTCCTCGCAGTCGACGGCTCTGATAGCGTCGACAATGAAGAATATGCATTTCAGAAGGCTGCAATTTCCAGCGCATTCCGCGACGAGACCGTGATTTCGGTCTTGCGTGACACAGGAGTTGTTGCAGTTTCGGCGGTTTTTTGGGGAGATGGCGAGATCCCGACGCAAAGACTCGGCTGGTTCATTGTTAACGATGGTGAAGGTGCAGAAAGTTTCGCACGCGAAATAGAAAACAATCATCGCGTCGTCTACGGAAATACCGACATTGGCAGCGGTATCTCGTCTGCTCTCACTTTGCTTTCAGACTCGAGTTTATGTGCCCGCAGATCAATCGTGGATATCTCAGGCGACGGTAGAGAGACGTTGGGACCGAAACGGCGGCAAGTGATCTCATTGCACCAGGCACGCCTGCGCGCCGAACAAATGGGCGTAAGAATCAATGCCTTGGTCATATCCGACGACGGGGGAGACCTAGCCGGCTACTATGCCAAGAAAGTCATCCTCGGATCCGGTGCATTCGTGATGGACATCAAAAATTATGCCGATTATTCCGTCGCGGTCAGAAAGAAACTCATCAGAGAACTGTCGTACAAAGCCGAGGACGTGCGGTTCCAAACGAGAGCTGAATAGTATGCTAAGACCGCAGCCAGAGCTCGATCGTCCGAACATCTTTCAACGCATCACAAAACGACAACGAAGCGGCTGCACTTTGTGAGGGAACGATTGGGCCAAGACCATCCTTGATCCCATCGACAACCGACGCCGGCCCGCGCTAGAACAACAGCCGACGCAAGAACCGCAACAGGTCTGAGGAGATACCCCCATGTCGTCCAGGAACCCGATGTCCATCCGTTTGGCTGAGGTGCGGTTGTGAGCGGGCCGGATGTTGCGCCGGCACCGCCGCTGACCTTCGTCATCTTTGGTGCTACCGGCGATCTGACGCGGCGGCTGCTGATCCCCACGATGATCAACATGACGCGCAGCGGTTTGATCGGCGACGATTTCAGTATTCTTGGTGTCGGCATCGAGCCAGGTGGCGACGAGATGCTGCTGCAACGGTTGGATTCGTTTCTTGAAACCTTGGGCATGGAGCCGGATCGGCAGGATGCTTGGCAACGACTGCGCAAGCGTATCTCATATGTTTCCGGCGACTTCACCCAAAACGGCGTTTATGACGAAATTTCAAGTCGTCTGGCGCATGCGCCGAGCGCTAATGCGGCATTCTATTTCGCAGTGCCGCCGCAGTTCTTTGGTGAAATTGCCGAAAAACTGTCCGAGCACGGGCTTACCAATGAGGCCGTGGGAGCTTTCCGCCGGATAGCGATCGAAAAGCCTTTCGGCCACGATCTTGCATCGGCTCGCGCGCTGAATGCGCGGCTACTGAACCAGGCCAACGAAAGCCAGATCTATCGCATCGACCATTTCCTCGGCAAGGAGACGGTGCAGAACATCATGACGACGCGTTTCGCCAACATGATGATCGAAGCGCTCTGGAACAACAATTACATCGATCACGTCCAAATCACTGCAGCCGAACTGGTCGATGTCGGAACGCGCGGCAAATTCTACGACGCTACCGGCGCGCTGCGCGACATGGTGCCGAACCATCTGTTCCAGCTGCTTGCCATGGTTGCCATGGAGCCCCCGAACAGCTTCGACGCCGAGTCAATCCGCAACGAGAAGGGCAAATTGCTGAAGGCCCTGCGCGTCTATTCGCGCGAAGACGCAGCCAAGAACGGGGTACGCGGCGCCTATACCGCCGGTCCGCTCAACGGCAACAATCTCCCGGCCTTTACGGAGACCACCGACGTCAGGCCGGACAGCAACACCGAGACCTTCGTCGCGTTGAAGCTCTTCGTCGATACGTGGCGCTGGGCTGGCGTACCCTTCTACCTGCGCACCGGCAAGGCAATGAAAGAGCGCGATACGGAGGTGGTCATCACCTTCCGGCAGGTGCCTTTCGCGCAGTTCCCGCGAGCCGCATCCCGCCCGCCGCTGCCGCCGAACAAGCTGGTTATCCAGGTCCAGCCCGACGAAGGCCTCGACATGGAAATCTCGATCAAAACGCCCGGTCTCGTGATGAATACCGTGCCGATCTCACTCGATTTCCGTTATGCCGACCGCTTCGATATCGGCAAGCAGACCGGTTATGAGAGCCTGTTTTACGAACTCTTCGTCGGAGACCAGACCCTTTTCCAACGCGCCGATGGCATCGAAGCCGGCTGGGCCGCCGTGCAACCCTTCCTCGATCTCTGGGCAGACGGGGGCAAGCCCGATCCCTATGCGCCAGGCAGCATGGGTCCGGCCTGCGCCAACGAGCTGATCGAACGCGACGGCCGCGTCTGGCATCGACCCCATGAGAAGCCGGACGGCAACAAGCCCTGAGGTCTTGAGGGCGATCTCGGTTGATCGCCTTTCACAATTGCCGTCCGTCGCCATTTTTCTCCCCGCCGGCTAGTTTCAAGCGGATTTCGACATGGTCTGACCGGCGGCTTCTTCAGCGCGGATCAATCATAGTCCTGGAGATCACCCCGTCGCTGCGATCTGGACCTGCAACCCACTGCCGATAAAGGCGCGATCCGCCGCGCCGCCCTGGCCATGACCCACACTCCATTGTGCCGGCCATATCAGGCGTTCGAGGCCGGTTGCGGAGGCTCCGTCGAATGAGGTCCATCTGCTATCGCCGTGCATGCGATAAAGCATGCCACCAGGACCCATGCCGGCGTGCAAGGCGATATCGACATCGAGGGACTGGCCGGCGGCGAGATCCGGGCCAAACCAATAATGCGGGCTGCGGCCGGGATCGCGACCGAGGATCAGGGTCAGCGTTTGCCGCGGACCACGCAAACCGAGCCACAGCGGTGCGATGGCGTCAGGATTGAACGCAGAGAAGAGTGTTTGGGCCGGAGGGTGTGCCGTCTCCGGCATAAGGCCCGTTATTCGCAATTCGATCGCACGCTCGCTGTTCATCGGGCCGGTAAAGACGGCCAGATGCTTCCCGGGCGACAGGTTTTGCCAGCTCTCGGGATCGGCTGGCTTGAAAGGCCATTGCAATCGCTCACGGACGGCACCGTCCGTATCCAGAACCTGATAGCGAAAACTGTCCGCGTCGAGCGCCGCCTGGATGCAATGAAGATATTCCACGCCCTCCGGCATTCTATGCGCGGTACCCGCGCCGGCAGTGCAAAGCTGCAGGACGCCACGGTGAACCTGGACGTCGAAGGCAAGGATATGGCTGCAGACATAGGCCAGAACGTCTGCGTCGACCAGAATATCCCAAAATCGCTTGGCGTAATCCAGGCCGATCTCGCGCTGATACGCTCCGGAAAATCCGTTGATGGGGAAAACCGGGTGATGGCCGAGGACGATCTTATGACCGGCATCGCTATGCTTTTTCAGCGTCGCCTCCAGCCACTCCGTCTCGACATGGCCCTCGCCGCCGAGACCGGTCCACAGCGTATGGACGAATACCAGCAAGAGATCACCGCAGCGCACCCAATAAGACAGTCCTTCCTGGCCCGGCGGCCCGTTTTCCGGAAGCTGCAGGACCTCGCGAAAGACCTGCTCACTCATCTCGTCATAGGTGGTGTGGTTGCCGGTCGTGTGCCAAAGCGGCGTTTGCCTCCGGTCGAGCCAGCCCATTTCATGCTCGAACCAATGCCGCCATTGCGCCCTCAGAGCCTTCGGATCGGCGGTCAGGCCAATGACCTCGTCGCCTGGAAACAGGATGAACTCCGGCGGCGGTTCAAGCCGGCGCAGAACGGCGTTGACGGCGGCAAAGGTCTTCTCGTGCAGCGCACCAGGAACGCCGGAACAGGAATCGCCATAAAGCACGAACTGATGCCCAGGCCCGTTCGGCCGAAGTGACGGAATGGTGTTTGCGGACATGGGATGGCTTGCAACCTACTGCATGATCAAACAAAAAAGCCCCGAGGATAGACCGCGGGGCCCGTTCGCAAATGACAGCGTATTACAGAAACTGGCTCAACCCCGGCACGGAGTTGACGACCTCATCGACCACTTCATCGCCGGCATGCTCGCGGGCGGTCGCAATGGTTTCTTTGGCGAGCGAAGAAATTTCGCCCATGCTGAGGCCGCTGCTCATCAGGGACTGGCCCAGCGCCATGAGACCGCCACCGCCCCCAACGGCGCTGAGGAGGCCCCCGAGCAGACCGCCACCGGACGTTTCTTCACCGTTGTATTGCGCCACCAGATCGGAAGCGCCGGGGATGGCTTCGATCATCTTGGTGACCGGACCATCCGGGGCCTCGCGCTGGAGGAAGCCAAGCATCATGCCAACGGCCTTCTCCGCAATATCGGGGGAAATGCCGGCTCTCGTTGCGATCTGATCAATAATCTCGTTCATTCTGGCCTCCTGCCTGTTACTTATGACGTTAACGTCAACGTAAATGAATGCGCCGACCGACTCAAGCCGGGCTGGTTGTGCACGACTCTACCGGAAGCATCACCATGAAGCGAACGGTTGTCCCCATTCAAGTCTGTTCTTATAACAGGGTCAGGACAAATCAATGAACGGGCCCTGGCAACCTTTAAAGGTTGCTGTGCCGCCGCCCAGAGGGAGACGACACCTCATGCCGCAACAGGATGGACAGATTTTCGTCGGTGCCAGCCGCAAGCCGGACGACAGCATCAACAAGGACGAATATTTGACGCTGAAATTCGGCAATCGTCATGGTCTCGTCACCGGCGCGACCGGCACCGGCAAGACGGTGACGCTGCAGGTATTGGCAGAAGGCTTTTCCAAGGCCGGCGTGCCGGTCTTCTGCGCCGACATCAAGGGCGACCTCTCCGGCATCGCGGCAAAGGGCGAGCCCAAGGATTTCCTTTTGAAGCGCGCAGAGGAAATCGGCCTGAAGCCTTACGAATTCGATCAATTCCCGGTGATCTTCTGGGACCTCTACGGCGACAAAGGCCATCGCGTGCGCACGACCATGGCCGAAATGGGGCCGTTGCTGCTTGCGCGGCTGATGAACGCATCAGAGGCGCAGGAGGGCGTGCTCAATATCGCCTTCAAGATTGCCGACGAAAATGGCTTGGCGCTGCTCGACCTCAAGGATTTCCAGGCACTGCTCAACTATATGGGCGACAACGCCAGCGAGCTTTCCAGCCAGTTCGGCTTGATCTCGAAATCCTCCGTCGGCTCGATCCAGCGGGCTCTATTGGTCCTGGAGCAACAAGGAGCTGAAAATTTCTTCGGCGAACCGGCGCTGAAGATTTCCGACATCATGCGCACCAGCAATGACGGTTACGGACAGATCTCGGTGCTCGCGGCCGACAAGTTGATGATGAACCCGCGGCTCTATGCCACCTTCCTGCTATGGCTGCTCTCGGAACTCTTCGAGGAGCTGCCGGAAGTCGGCGACCCTGAAAAGCCGAAGCTGGTGTTCTTCTTCGACGAGGCACACCTGCTCTTCAACGATTCGCCGAAGGTGCTGATCGAGCGCGTCGAGCAGGTCGTGCGCCTAATCCGCTCCAAGGGCGTCGGCGTCTATTTCGTCACACAGAACCCACTCGATGTGCCGGAAACGGTGCTCGCCCAGCTCGGCAACCGCGTCCAGCATGCATTGCGCGCCTATTCGCCGCGCGAACAGAAGGCGGTACAGACGGCCGCGGAAACCTTCCGACCCAATCCCGCCTTCGATTGTGCCGAAGTCATCACCACGCTCGGAACCGGCGAGGCGCTGGTCTCCATGCTCGAAGGCAAGGGCGCACCATCGATCGTCGAGCGCACCTTGATCCGCCCGCCGTCCGGTCGCATCGGCCCGGTGACGGATACAGAACGCCAGGCCGTCATCAACGCCAGCCCGGTCGCCGGCCTCTATGACGAGACCGTCGATCGCGAATCTGCCTTCGAAATCCTCACTGCTCGTGCCCGCAAGGCTGCCGAGCAGGATGCCGCCAAACAGGACAGCGGAAGCGCCGGCGGCCGCTGGACGCTTCCCGGCTTTGGAGGTGACGATGACAAGCCGGCGAGCCGCGGCCGTTCCGGCTACCAGCGCGAAACGATCATGGAAGCGGCCATGAAAAGCGTCGCACGCACGGTCGCGACACAAGTCGGCCGAGCGTTGGTGAGAGGGATTTTGGGAAGCTTGAAGCGGTAGAAGGTTACCCTCCCTTCGAGAGGGAGGGTTGAATCGAAGATCTGGAGTAAGGTGACCCGCGGCAAGCTCCGTTTCCTGCCGAGTGTCACCTCCCCATCCACCGCTTTCCGGCAACCTTCCTTGAGGAAAGTTGCTATTTCACCGGCGCAACCAGCGAGAAGAACGCGCCTTGTGGGTCGGTGCACTGGACGATCCAGCTACCGCCGGGGACTTCCATCGGGCCGTTGACGATCTTGCCTCCGGCTTCGTTGACGCGGCCGATGGCGGCATCGATTGCGGGGACATTGAAGTAGAAGTTCCAGGCCGCCATCGGCATTTCCGCCGGCTTGGTCATGATACCGCCGAAGTCGCGGTCGCCGATCTTGAAGATCTTGTAGGTGCCCATCGGCCCCATGTCGAAATCCGAACTCGATTCCCAGCCGAACATGTCGCAGTAGAAATCAAACGCTTTCGGCCCGTCATTGGAATAGAGCTCATGCCAGCCGATATAGCCGGGAGCGTTGGGCTCCGCCGGTTCCCAGTCTTGGCCGGGCAGCGGCGTGAAAATGCAGAAGGCGGCGCCATAGGGATCGGCCACGACCGCGAAGCGGCCAACACTCGGAATGTCCCCCGGCTCGCGATAAACCTTGCCGCCTTTTGCGGCGATCGTCTTGGCCGCCTCATCGACATTGGGCACGCTGATATAGCCGGTCCAGCAGGGCGGCGTGCCCATGGCCTTGGCTTCTTCCGGCAGGATCATCATCCCGGCGATCGGGCCTGCGCCGGCGCTGAACAGAGTATAGGCCATTTCAATTTCCGGCATGCCGGCATCCTTGGCGTCCCAGCCGACAACCTTGCCGTAGAAGGCCTCTCCCGCGGCCATGTCGGTGGTCATGAGTTCGTACCAGACAAAATATCCCTTCGCAGCCATTGTAGCTCTCCCTATTGCTTGCGGCGGTAATTGGCGATCATGAATTCCTTCCAGCTCCCGTCCGGTTGGCGGACGCTGGAGGTAAAGGTGCGTTCATTGTCGTTGATAAATGTGATGGCTTCACGATAGCTGGCCGACTGGCCTTCGTGTTCAAAATCCGGCCCTGACGTGTCGAGCAGCAGCGTGCGGCCGGTGTGGTCGAGAGCGCCTTCGTAAACCCACATGTGGTTCATCATGCTGCCGACCCAGGTGCCAGTGTATTTGCGCTTATCCGGATCGTAGCCGAGCGTCAGCAGTGTAGCTGCGGCGCCCCCGCCGGGCATCGTGCCCTCACCTTCGCATAGAAACCAACGGCCATGCAGCGAGCGGACGGTCTCCGTCCAGGTGCCATGATCAATCTTGCCGTCAGGATCGGCGGCATCGACCTCCCATGTGCCGATCAGCTTCTGCAGAAATGCGTGTTCTTCCGTCAGTTCTGCCTTCATCGCGTCCCTCCTTTGCGACTGGCCGAGCCCTATGCCCCGTAGTGCTCTAAACACGGCACTTCGGGTCTTTGTTCCCACGCGACCTTCAGGGGAAGGTCACGTGACCTGGGCTCCCATCGTTAGTGACAGGAGGACTGCGCTTTCGGGGCTTCGTCATATTCGTCGTGGCGACGAACGAAATCCATGGTGCTATCTTCGTTGCGACCCTTCGGCGCATTGTCGAGGATCATCAGCGTGCCGATCATCTCCTCGCCGCCGCGGGCATAGCTGGAATAGGTGTGAAAGATATTGCCGGCTTCATCCTTGTAGAAGGCGCTGAGGCCGGGGAGCTCGTCATGGCCGTCTTTGGCATCCATGGCTCTGAAATTATAGAACACCTTTTCGCCGGCAAGCTGCTCCTCGGTGAAGGAGACATGATAGTCGAAATTGAAATCGTTGGAGAAAGACGACACCCACGGGAACTTCCAGCCCATGCGTTTCTTGTAGGCCTCTATCTTCTCCATCGGCGCGCGGGCCACGGCAACCAGGGTGACATCGTGGTGGTTAAGATGTGGCAGGGTGCCATCGAAATGATCGGCGAGGAACGAGCAGCCGGGACATCCGGCTTCCCATTTCGGACCGAGCATGAAGTGATAGACGATGAGCTGACTGCGGCCGTCGAAGAGATCGGCAAGCGATTTCTTTCCCGTGGGCGTATCGAAAACATAATCCTTGTCAATCTTGACCCAGGGAAGCGCCAAGCGCTCGGCATTGATACGGTCACGCAAACGCGTCGCTTCTTTCTCCTTGGCGAGCAGTTCGCGGCGGGCCTCCAGCCACACCTCGCGTGAAACGATCTGGTTCATTGTCCGCGCCCTCCTCCGGCGTCCACCTTTTACCAAACTTGACAATTACATTGATATCAATATTAATAAATCATGTCAAACGTGATTGAGATTCCTTTCGAGACAACACTACTGGTGCGCGATAGCTGCCTTTGCCTGCATGTGCAGCGCGCCGCTCGGGCCGTGGCACGCCGTTTCGACGAGGCGCTGAGGCCGCTCGGCCTCACCAACGGCCAGTTTTCCCTGATGATGTCCTTGAACAGGCCGGAGCCTGCGGCCATGGGGCCCGTCGCGACCCTGCTCGCAATAGACCAGACGACGCTGACTGCGGCCTTAAAGCCGCTGGAGCGGCGGGGCTGGGTGTCCATTCTCCCCAATCCGAAAGACCGCCGTGCTCGGCTGCTCAGCCTGACGCCATCAGGCAAAGCTGTGCTTGCGGCCGCCGTGCCGATCTGGAAGGTGACGCATGCTGAGGTGGAAGCGCGATTGCCCGACGGCAATGCAGAACGGTTGCGGCGGGATCTACTGGCGCTGTCTTAAGCACTATTTCGCATGCGGGGATCGGCGCCAAAATCGCTGCGCGCGAAACCAATGCGGCTTTTCGGAAAATCGCAGAGCGCCTGCACGCCAGTTGGCGATAGCCGGATACGCCAGGTCTGACGCTCGACTGGTTCACGAGCGGCGAAGGCATGGGCTGTCAGAAGCGCAATATTCTTGCCGCCTTTGGGATCGCGGACAGACCTGTAGAGGATCGCTTGAATGCCCCCTGCCCGCGCTGTGTCAGCGAGCGACTGGCAAGCGTCATAGTTGACGGGATCGGCCCAGGCCTCGCGATCCCGATCCAATGGCGAACGAGCAAGATCGATCGCCTCTTTCGTCGTAATAGCGGCGGCGAAGGCGGTATATTCCGCAGCGTTGGCAGGCAACGGCGTCTCCGGAGAATCGCCAAAGAAAAGCAGCCTGTAAAAACTCATTTCGGCCAGCGCCGTTTCGACCTGTTCGGACGCGTAAAAGACGCCCAGGGTACGTCCTGCCCGTCTGAAGCGCGAACCGTATGGATAGATCGCTCCATAGCGGAAGGGAGTGGCCAATAGATAATCCAGGCCGGCGCATTCCGGCGGCAGCGCCGGTTTGCTCTCTTCCAGCAGATTTTCGAGGAGTGCCTGCTCCTCCAGCGAATCGACCAGTTTCAACGTAGAGACTTGATGTTGCGCCTCCACCAGCCGCCAATAGCGGCCGGAGATCGGCCGAGCCTCAGACGAGAGCGCGGCGGGCGTCCAGGTAGGCAAGGACATCGGTCAATCCGGAAATGGAGGTGATCTTTTCAAGCGGCGTCGCGCCGAAGGCGAGGTTGACGTTGCGCAGCCATTGCCGCGCCACGGCCTCATCGCCGCCGACAATCGCATCGAGCGAGCGGAACAGACGTACGAAGAGCACGGCGAGTTCAAATGATTTGCTGTGCCGCTCCAGGAGATGATCTTGCCGCTTCATGCGCGACACAGTCGCTTCCGAAACGCCGATCACGGCAGCGAGCACGCGCGCATTCAGCCCCAACCGCTCCGCTGCATTGACGACCGCCTTGGTGATGACCAGAGCTTCACCGGGATTTGCATGACCTATCGCTTGGGCATTTGTCATGGCTACATCCTTTCTCAAGAAAATATATAGCAACTTTCTTGCAAAAGAAAAGAAGCGGCGCGCCGAAAAGCGTGCCGCTCCTTTTTAGACCTAGTCTACTCCGTCAGTCCGGAGAGATGGGAAAGCCTATTCTCACGCAACCGTGACCGGCACTTCCGTCGAGGTGCGCATAGCATGGCTATACGGGCAGACAATGTGGGCGGCAGCAGCGAGCTTTTCAGCTTCGGCCTTGTCCATACCGGGAATGTGAACAGACAGAGACACTTCGATGCCGAAACCGCCGCCATCTGCGCGCGGACCGATGCCGACCGTTGCGGTCACCTTGGCGTCTTCCGGAATCTTGACCTTCTGCTGACCTGCAACAAATTTCAAAGCGCCGAGGAAGCAGGCGGAATAGCCGGCAGCGAAGAGCTGCTCGGGATTGGTGCCGGTGGCGCCGTCGCCGCCGAGTTCCTTCGGAACAGTCAGGGTGACGTCGAGAACGCCGTTTTCGGATACGGCGTGGCCTGCACGGCCGCCAGTCGCAGAAGCCTTGGTTGTGTAGAGGATAGGCATGTCAGATCTCCTTTGCGGGTTGGATGAAGATTGTATATAGCACGATTTAATAGCGCGCAACATATTTTTGCGATTTGATTTTGAAAAGTGAACCTGTGACAATGAGACCACGTGCATAACCCCGAAAATCGGTATCGATTTTTGGAAAGGTTTATGCGCCAACAAAAAAGTTGCTGCGTCCTTTGCGTGTCGGAACCGACACGCGGCGCAGGAAGAAAGTGGCGGAGCAGCGATGACGGACAAGGTGCAGGAGCGGGCAATACCCGATGAAGAAAAGCGGCTGGAACGACAGCTTTGTTTTGCCGTCTACGCGACCGCACATGCCTTCAATCGCGCTTACAAGCCGATCCTCGACCGTGTCGGCCTGACCTATCCACAATATCTGGTAATGCTGGTGCTCTGGGAAAAAGGCTGCATGCCGGTCAAGACTATCGGCGAGCAGCTCGACCTCGATTCGGGCACGCTTTCACCGCTGTTGAAGCGTCTCGAGCAGGCAGGCCTGATTGGCCGCATGCGCGACCCGAAGGACGAGCGGCAGGTGATCGTTTCATTGACGGAAAAGGGAACCGGCATGAAATGCCAGGTCAATATGATCATGGCCGCCATCGGCGAAGCCGTCGGCTGCGATATGGATGAAATGGCCAGCCTGCGCGACCGGCTGCAACGGCTTAGAGCGAATTTAACGGCCGAATGAGAGCCGTTAAATTGCCCTGATTGAAAACAGGTCCAAAACTTACGACTGCGTCACCAAAATCGGCGCGCGTTCCGGCACGCGATCATAGAGATCGATGACGTCCTGATTCAGGAGGCGGACGCAGCCGGAGGAAACGGCCTTGCCAATGGAGCGCCAATCGGGATTACCGTGCAGACGGTAAAGCGAATCCTGCTTATCCTCGAAAATATAAAGGGCCCGCGCGCCGAGCGGATTCTTCAGGCCGGGCTCCATGCCGCCGTTGGCGATGGAATATTTGACGAGTTCCGGCTGGCGGGCGACCATTTCATCCGGGGGGTTCCAACGCGGCCATTTCTTGCGCCACTGGATGACACCGCGGCCCTGCCAGGCAAAGCCTTCGCGACCGACGCCGATGCCATAGCGCATCGCGGTGCCGCCTGGCTCGGTAACATAGAGGAAGCGCTCGCGCGTATTGACGACGACGGTGCCTGGTGCCTCGCCGGTCGGGTCGACGACACGCTGCCGATAATATTTCGGATCGATCTGCTCATAGGGTATCGGCGGAAGATGAAAGCCGCCATCATCCATAGCCGCATAGATCACCGCCGGGTCCGGCTGCTCGCCGTCATAGCTGGCAAGCCCACCACCGAAGGGGTGATAAATGGAACCGCTATACTGCACAGGGCTGACGATCGGGCGACTTTCGACCGTGGAAGCGCAGCCGGCGAGCGTCGAAACGGCGCCGATGCCCGCAAGGGCGAGGAAGTTTCGTCGGGAAAGGGAAGAAGGCAGGCTCATGTCGACAGCATCATTCCTGTTGGAAGGGAAGCGGGAACCCAAAACAATCCGATTCGGCTCCCGGCGAGATTCGCAGAGACTGGAATAAAACTAAAGAGCGCAGCCGGCCCCCGCTATCGCACTTATGCAACATCACGAAAATTTGTTGCAATCTGCCGTTACAACACCACCACTTCCGTCTTTGCAGGCACACGATTGTAAAGATCGATCACATCCTGGTTCAGCATACGTACGCAACCGGATGACGCTTCCTTGCCGATCGACTGCCAATCGGGCGTGCCGTGAATGCGATAGAGTGTATCCTTGCCGTTCTGAAAAATATAGAGAGCACGGGCGCCGAGCGGATTGGTCGGCCCCGGATTCATGCCTCCGCGTTCGGCCGATACCTGCTTGATCTCCGGTTCGCGAACCACCATTTCGGCCGGCGGCGTCCAGCGCGGCCATTTCTGCTTCGACTGTATGACGCCCCTCCCATGCCAGGCATAACCGGCCGCCCCAAGGCCGACACCATAGCGCATCGCCCTGCCACCCGGCTCGACGAAATAGAGATAGTGGCTCCTCGTGTCGACGACGATCGTGCCGGGTCTTTCATTGGTCTGGTAGTCTACCTCCTGGCGCAGAAAGCGCTGGTCTATGCGCGTATAGGGGATGGCCGGCAGAGTGAAGTCGTCTTCGCTCCTCTGCGCATACATGGCCTGATGTACCGGATTGGACGTCGGCAGGCCATAGGTCTGATTGAATTGCGTGCGGAAGAGATCGCGCGCTTGCGGCACCGGCTGGACGGGCAGACGCTTTACCTTTTGCGGATCGATGCCTTCAGGTCGATAAAAGATAGGCGCAGTTTCCTGCGCAAACCGATCGGGATCGGTCGCCCCGGTATCGGGAATAATGCTGCAGGCGGACAGCATGGCAAAAGCAGCAACGGCAAGCAGGCGACGGGAAACGGGCAGAAGATCGGCCATCATCGGGAACCAGTTGGAATACGGATCGGTCAGCCACATGATGACCGGCGCGGCTGGCGCGAGGCTGGCGTCGGATGCGAAGATATTGCGCCAATAAGCCAAACTTCTGTTTTCCCTTGCCTTGGCTTGGGTTAGACCATTGGGGGACGGAGGATAGCATGAATATCGACAGTCTCGACCCGAACGTTTTTGCTCCGGTAAATCGCCAGGCATGGCTCAAGCTGGTGAACCGGGTGCTGAAGGGCGCCGATTTCCAGGAAGCGTTGGTATCGCGAACGGATGACGGCATCGCAGTCGAGCCACTTTATGCCCGCCGCCCCGATGCCACGCCATTGGCCCGCCGCCAAGTCGACAGGCCTTGGATCGTCAGCCAGCGCATGGACGATCCGGATATCGAGCGTGCTTTTGCGCAGCTCGCCGATGATCTTGCCAACGGCGCCAATGGCATCAATCTCATATCGAAAACCGGCTCTTCGGCCTTTGGCGCCGGCATCGACGCTGGTACGGAAGGGCTTACGGCACGATTGGCGGATGCGGTTTCGGGCAGTTCCATCTCGCTACGCCTTGATGGCCTCGCACCGGTCTTTGCCGAGGCACTGGTGTCGGCGCTCGGAAGAAACCAGCATCTCCCGACACTGCATTTCGGTCTCGACGTTTTCACTTCGACCGGAATCGCCAAAGAGATAGCCAGCGGCTTTCAGCGCCTGCGCAACGCCGGATTTTCCGGCAGCATTCTCAATGCTGATGGCCGTGCCGTGCACAATGCCGGTGGCACGGAGGCGCAGGAACTGGCCGTCATGGCCGCGTCGCTCGTCGGCCATCTGAGACTATTGGATCAGGCAGGTTTCGCGCCGGATGCGACCCTGGATGCCATAAGCCTCTGTCTGTCTGCCGATCAGAACCAGTTGATCACTATGGCGAAAGCTCGCGCCGCACGGATGATCTTTGCCCGTATCGCCGAGACCTGCGGTATTTCCGACCCGCCGACGGCCTACCTCCACATGGAGACGAGCTACCGCATGCTCACGCGGCTCGACCCGGAGACTAATATCCTGCGCAACACGATAGCCGTTTTCTCTGCCGGCACCGGGGGTGCGGACGAAATCTCCGTGCTGCCGCACAGCCTCACCTACGGAATTCCCGGTCCGCTGGCGCGGCGTCTGGCGCGCAATACGCAGACCATCCTGATTGCCGAAAGCCATCTTGATCACGTCATCGATCCGGCCGCTGGAGCCGGCGGTATCGAGGCGTTGACGGAGGCTCTCGCTGAAAAGGCCTGGGAGATTTTTGTGGGTATCGAGCGAGACGGTGGGCTGGCGGAGGTCATCGCGAGTGGTCGACTGGCGGCGATGGTGCAAGAAGAACGAGGAAGCCGCGCGGCAAAACCGATTGTGGGGACGACATTGTTTGCCGCGAAGGTGGAGCGGCCCGTCGCGGTTTTGGGGGAACTGGGGATTGCGGCAGAGTGTATGGGATTGAAACCTGTGCGGTTGGATGAGGTGGAACGGTGAAGACATCGACTACAGGGTTTGCAGAGAGGGGTGACGCAGGCTCGGCATCCGCGAAGGCATCGTCCCCATGACCAATATTCCCGATTTCACCACCATCCCTTGGGCAAAACCCCAAACCAAGACGCCGAAAACCGACGCCCCAGCGTGGCAAACCCCGGAAGGCATCGCCGTCAAGCGGCTCTATAATACGGCTGATCTTGCCGGTTTGAACTTCCTCGACACGTCTCCTGGCGCCGCTCCCTTTGTCCGCGGCCCCTATCCGACTATGTATGTCCAGCAGCCCTGGACCATCCGCCAATATGCGGGTTTCTCCACCGCCGAGGAATCGAACGCCTTCTACCGCCGCAATCTCGCGGCCGGTCAGAAAGGCCTCTCCGTCGCCTTCGATCTTGCCACCCACCGTGGCTATGACAGCGACCATCCGCGCGTTGCCGGCGATGTCGGCATGGCCGGGGTGGCGATCGATTCCATTCTCGACATGCGCCAGCTCTTCGACGGCATCCCGCTTGGCGAGATGAGCGTGTCGATGACCATGAACGGCGCGGTGCTGCCGGTGATGGCGCTCTATATCGTCGCCGCCGAGGAGCAAGGCGTTTCCGAGGATAAGCTCTCCGGCACGATCCAGAACGACATCCTCAAGGAGTTCATGGTCCGCAATACCTACATCTACCCGCCGCAGCCCTCGATGCGGATCGTTTCGGACATTTTCAGCTATACCAGCCAGCGCATGCCGAAATTCAATTCGATCTCGATTTCCGGCTATCACATGCAGGAGGCTGGTGCGACGGCGGACCTGGAGCTCGCCTATACGATCGCCGACGGCATCGAATATGCCCGCGCCGGAGTAGCCGCCGGGCTCGATATCGACAGCTTCGCGCCACGCCTCTCCTTCTTCTGGGCGGTTGGCATGAATTTCTTCATGGAAGTCGCCAAGATGCGCGCGGCGCGGCTGATCTGGGCCGCATTAATGCAGAAAAACTTTGCGCCAAAGGACGAGAAATCGCTGGCGCTGCGCACCCACAGCCAGACCTCGGGATGGTCGCTGACGGCGCAAGACCCCATGAACAACATCATTCGCACCATGGTCGAAGCCATGGCGGCAACGCAGGGCCATACGCAGTCTCTTCACACCAATTCCTTCGACGAAGCGCTTGCTCTGCCGACGGATCATTCGGCCCGTATCGCCCGCAACACGCAGATCCTGCTGCAGAAGGAATCCGGTACGACCGATATCATCGATCCCTGGGGCGGCTCGGCCTATGTCGAGCGGTTGACGCATGATTTGGCTGCCCGTGCACTCACCCATATCGAAGAGGTCGAATCGCTCGGCGGCATGGCAAAGGCGATCGAAAAGGGCATTCCGAAGCTCCGGATCGAAGAGGCGGCCGCACGCACGCAGGCTCGCATCGACAGCGGCCACCAGACCGTCGTCGGCGTCAACTTCTCGCGACCGGAACAGGATATCGACGTCGACGTGCTGAAGGTGGACAATTCCGAAGTCCGCGCCCGGCAGCTCTCGAAGCTGCAGCAGTTGAAGGGTACACGCGAAACGGCGGCAGTGGAGACCGCTCTGGAGGCACTGACCGATGCCGCGCGAAACGGCACCGGCAATCTGCTGGATTTCGCCGTCAGGGCGGCACGAGCAAGAGCGACGGTCGGCGAAATCTCACTGGCGCTGGAAAAAGCCTATGGCCGGCATGTCGCGGAGATCCGAACCATATCCGGCGTCTATCGCAAGGAGGTCGGCACTGCCGATCCCCTCTTCAACAAGGCCGTCGCCAAGGTCGAAGCATTCCGCAGGGCGCGCGGCGAAAAGCCACGCATCCTCGTCGCCAAGATGGGGCAAGACGGCCATGACCGCGGCCAAAAGGTCATCGCCACCGCTTTCGCCGACCTCGGCTTCGATGTCGTCGTCGGCGCGATGTTCCAGACGCCGGAGGAAGTCGCCGATCTTGCCGTGCGGGAAGGAGTCGACATCATCGGTGCTTCGTCACTCGCCGCCGGTCATTTGACGCTGGTGCCGGAACTGAAGGAAGCGCTCACCCGCCGTCACGCCAGCCGCGTCCTCATCGCCGTCGGCGGCGTCATCCCGCCCCAGGATTTTGCAACGCTCACAGCAGCCGGCGCCGACGCGATTTTCCCACCGGGGACGGTGATCGCGCAAGCGGCGGCGGCACTGATGGATCGGTTGATGAACTAGCCGTTACGCCGCCACGCTTCTGAAAAACTGGATGCTCTGTTCGATCTCACCCGGCAGAGCGGAATTGTGATTGCCCTGAACCGTCGCCAACTCCATTTTTACACCGCCGGCAAGGGCGCGCTTGGAAAGCAGCGCCAGGCGCGTGTCGAAATTGACCTCCTCGCTGCCATGCATCACCTTCATAGGGCACTTGAAGCTGTGGGCATAGCAGACCGCCGAGCGCATCTGGAATTCGCGCGGATTCTTGGCGTTGAAGCGGATGTCTTCGGGATAGCGGTGGAAGAAGGCGAAGGCATCCGGATTGCCTGAGATCGGAGCGGCAGCGCGGAAACGTCTGGTCGACATTGCCGCCAGCATCGCCAGTGTGCCGCCAACGCTGTGGCCGGCGAGAAACAGGCGATGCGGATCGACACCCGGCAGATGACGCAGCCGATTGGATGCAGCAAGTACATCCGAAACTTCATCGTAGAAACCGGAGAAATTGCCCTTCTGGCCGTTTTCGCCGCGCATCGACGGGATCATCACGACATAGCCGGCATCGATGTAAGGCTTCATCAACAGCCAATGACCCTGACCGATGGCGTTGCCACCATGCAGGAAGAGCACGGCCGGCCTCGGCTTCGGCGTGCGCTCATAGCGCGACACCCAGGCGACGAGTTCCAATTCACCGCCCAATCCGCTGCGATAGAAAATCTGATCCGCGCCGGGGGGTGCGACCAGCGGTTCATACTTGTCAGGCGCCGGACCCTTGTTCAGAAGATCGGTGCGAAACTTGTGTCGCTCCTTGGCATAATCGCCTGCCAGAAGTGGCGGATCGGCCGGCGCGTCCGCGGCTTTAGTGGCCTTGGGATCCACAATCTTCGTCTCGACCGGCTTGGCATCAAGGGCCTTGGTATCGGCAGCTTTAGCGATACTAGGAGCCAGGAGTGTTGCGGCAAGACCGGCAAGAACGGTGCGGCGATTGGAGCGGAACGCGTTTTCTTTTGACGTTGTCATATGCTCTGTCCAAATATGCCCGGCAAATCCAAATCTGCACGGGTTGAAAGGCGAGGCCAACTCACATTGTGGTGAGGAATCAGGCTGAACCTATTCATCAACGGCGGGAGCCTTGGCGTCAATTAGCGCCACTAAACTTTCCAGCCGATCCGCCTCATAGGGCGGCTTGTCAGGTCGAAGACGGGCAATTCGCGGAAAACGCATGGCGACACCGGATTTGTGCCGTGTCGAACGGTTGATTCCTTCGAAGGCGACTTCGAGAACGAAGCCGAAATCGCGATCGGCCCGCACCGCTCTCACCGGGCCGAAACGATCGATGGTATTGTTGCGCACAAACTTGTCGAGCACTTCCAACTCGGCATCGGTGAAGCCGAAGTAGGCCTTGCCGACCGGTACCAGTTGTTCACCCTCCGGCGTCATCGACCAGACGCCGAAGGTGAAATCGGAATAATAGCTGGAGCGTTTGCCATGGCCGCGCTGGGCGTACATCAGCACGGCATCGACATTGTATGGATTGCGCTTCCATTTGAACCACGGCCCCTTGGCGCGGCCGGCGAGATAGGCGCTGTCTCGGCGCTTGATCATAACCCCTTCGATAACCGGATCGGGCGGCGCCGAACGCAATTGGTCCAACTCCTCCCAGGAGGTAAAACCGACCAGCGGCGAGAGATCGAAACGATCGTGAGGCGCAGCCTCGATGATCTCCGTCAGCCGCGCTCGCCGATCAAGAAAGCCGCGGGCGCGCACATCCTCTTCGCCATCGAACAGCAGATCATAGGCACGGACGAAGGCCGGATATTCCTCCAACATCTTCGCCGTCACCGTCTTGCGGTTGAGCCGCTGCTGCAGATCGGAGAAGGTGCGTGTTGGGCTATTGGAGCGCACCGTGCCGCCGATCAACAGTTCGCCGTCGACGACGCCCTCGAAGCTGACGGCGTCGACGATGTCAGGGAAGGCACCGGAGATATCGTCACCAGAGCGGGAGTAAAGCTTGCTCGTCGCTCCCGCCCGCGAAAGCTGGACGCGGATGCCGTCCCATTTCCACTCGGCGGCATAGTCCAGGGGATCGAGCCCATCGAGATCGCCGGGCTCGACGGGATTGGCGAGCATGACGGAATGAAAGATCGCCGGCGTTGCCAGCACCGGCTTGTCGCCTTTGCCTTCCAACCATTGGAACAGGCTTTCATAGGGCGGCTGCAGCCCGTGCCACAGCGTTTCGATCTCGGTCACGTCCTTGCCGCTCAACTCCGCCAAAGCCTGCTTGGCAAGCCGCGCCGACACACCGATGCGCAGCGCACCGGTGGCGAGCTTCAGGAAGGCAAACCGGCCTGACGTGTCGAGCCGGTCGAGCAGGTCGCGAACGAAGCTGCGCACTTCGGTGCGGCCGAGCGTGTTCATCCGGCGCACAACGTCGCCGAGCTTCGGCTGTTCGCCCGCGGGGCGGACGATATCGCTTTCCTTGTCCCAGACCAGCGAGATGGTCTCGGCGAGATCACCAACATAGTCGTAAGAGTAGCGAAACAGCACCTCGTCCATGCGTTCCAGCACGAGCTCGCGCAGCATGGCCGGCTTGACGTTGCGTACCTCCAGCGTACCGGCGATCGCCGCGAGACCGTAACCGCGATCCGGGTCCGGCGTATCGCGGAAATAGTCGGTGAGCAGCTTCAGCTTGCCGTTACGGCTCGGCGTCAGCACCAGGCGATCGAGGAGATCTGCGAAGGCTTTCATCAGTCGCCCTCGTCTTCATAGCCGATCAGATGCAGCGGCTTGGCCGGGATGCCCTGTAATTCGCACCAGCGCACAAGGGCCTCTTCGCGTCCGTGGGTGACCCAGACTTCGCCCGGCTTCAGCTCCGAGATGGTTTCAGTCAGCTCCGGCCAATCGCAGTGATCCGAAATGACGAGCGGTAGCTCGACGCCGAGTTGCTTGGCGCGCTGACGCACCATCATCCAGCCCGACGCAAAGGCAGGCAGAGGATCGTGAAACCGCCGCGCCCAGCGATCGGAAAAGGCCGATGGCGGACCGACGACGACGGCACCCTTGAAGATCGATTGGTCCCGGCTTTCGATTGTTGCAGGCAACAGCTCGCCAAGCGTGATCCCCTGCCCGGCATAATAGCCGCACAATGTCTCCAGCGCGCCGTGGATATAGATCGGCTTGTCATAGCCGGCATCGCGCAGCAGCCGGATGACACGCTGCGCCTTGCCGAGCGCGTACGCACCGATGAGATGGGTGCGCTCGGGAAACTGCCGGAGCGACGCGAGCAGCTTTTCCGTCTCGTCCATCGGATCGGGATGATGGAACACAGGCAGCCCGAACGTCGCCTCGGTGATAAAAACGTCGCACGCGACGGGCACGTAGGCTGCACAGGTCGGGTCCGGCCGTCGCTTGTAATCGCCTGATACGACGATGCGCAGCCCATCCTTCTCCACCGCGATCTGCGCAGAACCGAGCACGTGCCCGGCCGGATGAAACCGTACCCGTACGCCTTTGATCGTCAGCTCCTCGCCGAAACCGACCGCCTGCTCCGATCCGGCAAAACCACTGCCGTAGCGTATCCGCATGATGTCCAAGGTCTGTCGGGTGGCAAGCACTTGGGCATGACCGGCACGGGCGTGGTCGGAGTGCCCATGCGTCACCAGCGCCCGCTCGACCGGACGCACCGGATCGACGTAGAAGCCGCCGATCGGACAAAACAGGCCTTCAGGCGCGGGATAAAGCAGTTGATCCGGTCTCATACGCAGAGGATAGCGTGATTTGCAGCGGAGGCCAGAGGGCAGTCCTACTTCATCATCCGCTCGAAGCGCCGGTCAGGCACCAGCCATATACCGGTGACGATCACGTACATTCCGACGGAGATGTAAGGATTGATGCCAGCGAGCAGGATGGCGAGAACGTAGAAGCAGACGGAGAACGTGGCTTTCCGATCCGAACCGAGCGTGTGGGCAAAATCAGAATCCGCACCATGCACACGGATCAGCATCCGTCCGAGAATGTAATAGGCGAAACCGCACATCAGCAAGATGAAGCCATAAACCATCACGGGGGTCATGGCGAAGTCGTTTTCGTCCATCCAACCGGTGGCGAAGGGCATCAACGACAGCCAGAATAGCAGATGCAGATTGGCCCAGAGCACGCCACCCCTGACATGCTTCACCGCCTGGAACATATGATGGTGATTGTTCCAATAGATGCCGACGTTGACGAAACTCAGAAGATAGGAAAGCAGCGTTGGGATTAGCGGCAAAAGCGCCTGCAGCCCCCCGCCATGCGGTACTTTCAATTCCAGCACCATGATGGTGATGATGATGGCAATCACGCCATCGGAAAAGGCCTCGACGCGTCCCTTGCCCATAATCGACTTCCCTCTTCTTGGCGTAGGCCCCAATACAGAATCAGCTCAAGGGGCGGCGCATATGGAAGCAGGATTACAGCAGACAGGGATGCGTTCAAGCGAGGCGGTCACAGGCACTTTTCAGAAGCTTCGCGATCTCCCCTGCACCGACCGGCCGCGAGAAATAGAAACCCTGGGCTTCGTTGCACTGACTCTGGCGCAGGAATTCGAGCTGCTCATCCGTCTCCACCCCTTCCGCAACGACGGCGAGGCGCAGCCGGCGTGCGAGCGAGATGACGGCGGAGGCGATGGCCACGGTTGTTTCGTCGCGTGGCAACGCTTCGACGAAGGAGCGATCCATTTTGAGACGGTCGAAGGGAAAGGTCTTCAACGCCGCCAAGCTGGAATAGCCGGTGCCGAAGTCGTCGATCGACAGACGTACGCCAAGCGCCTTCAGTGCCTGCATCACATGCAAGGCGCGCGGCACGTCATGCATCAGCGTGCTTTCGGTCAACTCCAGCTCCAGCCATTGCGGGCAGAGGCCGCTTGCCTCCAAGGCTTCGGTGACATACGCGGCAAGCGCCGGATCACTGAACTGCCGCGCCGAAACATTGACGGCGATCGTGACCGGCGGCAGGCCCATCGCCTGCCACTCCTTGGCCTGCCGACAGGCCTCGTTCAGTACGAACAAGCCGAGCGGGATGATCAGCCCGGACTCTTCCGCCAGGGGGATGAACTGGCCGGGAGGTAGCATGCCCTGACGCGGATGACGCCAGCGCACCAGCGCCTCGACGCCGACGATGCGGCCGCTCGCGACATCGACCTGCGGCTGGTATTCCAGGAAGAACTGATTTGCACCGATGGCGTTGCGCAACTCCTCCTGCTCGCTCAGCGGCATGACACCTGCCGCACTCGGCTTATGCGTATGATACTGCAGCCGGTTGCGGCCGTGCTCCTTGGCCTTGTACATGGCGGCATCTGCGCAGGCGATCAGCTCCTCCGGCGTCTCGCCATCCGTTGGAAATGCGGCGACACCGATGCTGCTCGTCACCGAAACCTCGATATCCCCGACCACCACCGGCTGCGCAATCGCCTTCTGCAGCTCACGCAACCGACGCGCGATGCCACTGTCGCGCCGTGACTGATGGACGAAGACCAGCAGGAATTCATCGCCGCCAAGGCGCACCACCATGTCGGAGGCCCGCAGGCTATCGACCATGCGCGCTGTCAGCTCCTTCAGTAGCTCATCGCCGGCGCTGTGGCCGCGGCTGTCATT
The DNA here is from genome assembly GCF_014193655.1 of Rhizobium sp. BK313. Classification (GTDB taxonomy): domain Bacteria; phylum Pseudomonadota; class Alphaproteobacteria; order Rhizobiales; family Rhizobiaceae; genus Rhizobium. The sequence goes on from NZ_JACHZQ010000001.1 coordinate 2,380,757, forward strand.
GATCTGCTTGAAATTGTCGAGATCGACATAGGCAACCGTCACCTTGCGGCCGTTACGCCGAGCCTTGAACAGGATCTTCGCCATGTTCTCCTTGAGAAAGGCGCGGTTCGGCAGACCCGTCAGGTCGTCGTGATGGGCCATGAAATAGATGCGGTCCTCGGCGCGCTTGCGCTCGATCGCGATGCCGGCAATATGGGTCGCCATGGCAACCAGCTCCAGCTCGTGCTCGGTCGGCTCGCGCACCGCGCCGGAATAGAGCGCGAAAGTGCCAAGCACGTTGGCCTGCGAGGTCATGATCGGCGTCGACCAGCAGGAACGCAGACCGAATTGCGCGGCAAGCCCACGAAAATCCTCCCAGAGGAGATCGGTCTGCGTGTCGTTGACGAAGACCGGCTTGCCGCGCCAAGCGGCCGTGCCGCAAGAGCCGACCTTCGGGCCGATGGCAATGCCATCGATCAGGCGGCTATAGGCGGCTGGCAGGTTGGGCGCGGCGCCGTGGGACAGACGTATACCTTCGTGATCCAGCAGCAACACCGATCCTTTGATATCGGTAAGCTCATCTTCAACCATCAATACCAGCGCCTCGAGGATCATCTCGAGCGGCTCGCTCTTGGCGATCATTTCCAACAGTTCGGCTTGACTGCGGCGCAGATGCTCCTGGCGCTTGCGCTCAGTGATATCGCGCGAAATGCAGATCAGGCCGATCACCTCACCGTGACCGTTGCGCAACGGTAATTTCGAGGTCAGACGATAGGCCGGCTTGCCGCCGGTCGGGGAAAGGACAACATCCTCCATATCGATCCGCGGCTTGCCGGTGGCGATGATTTCCTGCTCGACCCGGTAGTATTCCCTAGCTTGCTCCAGAGGCATCAAATCGAAATCGGTCTTGCCGGTCAGCGCACTCGCTCTTTCCATTCCGAGACTTTTGGCCGTGGCGGCGTTAGCAAAGACGAAGCGGCTTTCGCCATCCTTGACGAAGAGAAAATCCGGCAGTTCATGCACGATCGCCTTGAGGCGCAATTGCTCTATACCATCTGCGACGTGGTGCGCGTTCGCCGCCATCAGTGCCTGCGTCGCAGCCAACAGACGCTCCGTCTCGATGTCAAGCGAACGACCACGCTCGCCTGTGCGCGCGTGCTGAAGAGCCGGCTTATTCATGATGCGCATTCTCCCAACGCGGCCGCAGGCGCGGCTTTTCTCAAATGTCACAACCGAAACGCGATCATTATAGTTCCCGCTTCCTTCGAGCCTCTTAAGCGGATGGGTGAATGAAAAAATAAAAGAGCGAAATGCCTGAAAAATATGAGGCCCATCTTGGCGACAACAGGTCTTTTTCCGTGCCAAATCGGGACAGATGCGCATGGCACGTTTTCTGCTTCCCGAAGGTTGAATTCAGGAGTCAATAATGGTCCAGCGCCGCGCGTTCATCGCCTATATCGCCGTCTCGGCCGCAGGCGGTCTGTTTGGCCAACGCGCCTTTGCCGCGCCGCTCGCCAAGATTGCCGGCGCCGACATGCGTGGACCGATCGACGCCATCGCCTACAAGGCGACGCCAGGCACCAGCGATATCAGAAGCGGCAAACTCCAAGCGATGATCGACAATGCCGCGCGCAACAACGCGCCGGTTTTCCTGCCGCCCGGCAATTATGATGTCTCGAACCTCACATTGCCCGACAATACCCGCATCACTGGCATCCCAGGTGCTTCACGGCTCGTCTATGGCGGCGAAGGCCATCTGATGAGCGCCGACAAGGCCAAGCGTATCGAGCTTTCCGGCCTTGTTCTTGATGGCGGCAACCGCTGGCTTGCCGACTATGCCGGCGGATTGCTGCAATTTACCGGCGTCGACGAAGTGCTCATCGACAATTGCGAAATCGCCGGCAGCCGCAAACATGCGCTGCAACTGGAGCGCTGCGGCGGGCGGGTCGAACGCAGCCGAATATCAGGCGCCGCGGAAGCTGGCCTTTATTCTGTCCAGTCGGCCGGATTGACGATCACGGGCAATACGGTCGAGGATTGCGGCAATGGCGGCATCCTTATCCACCGCTGGGAAAAGGGCGAAGACGGCAGCATCGTCAGCGGCAACCGCATCGCCCGCATCGGTGCCAATGATGGCGGCACCGGCCAGAACGGCAACGGCATCAACATCTTTCGCGCCGGCGGTGTCCTGGTCTCCGGCAACCAGATCGCCGATTGCGCTTTCACCGCTGTGCGGGCCAATTCGGCATCGAACGTGCAGATATCTGGCAATCAATGCCTGCGCTCCGGCGAAACAGCGATCTTCTGCGAATTCGAATTCGAAGGCGCTGTGGTCAGCAACAATCTCATCGAGGGCGCTGCCAATGGCATTGCGATTGCCAATTTCGACAAGGGCGGCCGGCTCGCCAACGTTACCGGCAATATCATCCGCAACCTGTCTCTGACCGGCCCCTATCCTCAGGAGAGCGGCTTCGGCATCGGGATATCGGCCGAAGCCGACACGCTGATTGCTTCGAACCTCATCGAAAATGCCCCGCTCTGGGGCCTGAAACTCGGCTGGGGGCCCTATCTCCGTAATCTCGTCGCCACCGGCAACATCATCCGCCAAGCCCCAATCGGCTGTGCGGTCTCCGTCGTCGATGGCACCGGTGCGGCTGTCATCTCCGACAATCTGTTCCAAGGAACAGCAAAAGGCGCGGTCATCGGCTTTCGTTGGGACAAGCCGGCTTCAGGTGACTTGACGGTGACCGGCAAAGAAGATTTTCCACAACTAACAATAGAAAAAAATAGGCTCGCCTAGACATCCTATCTCCAGCTCGGCTCCCGCCGTTCGAAGAATGCTGCGAGCCCTTCCCTTGCTTCTTCCGTCTCCCACGTATCAGCCAGTTGTGTGATGACGCGGTCGATGAGTTCGTCGGTTATCGGCACGCCGAGAGAACGGGCCAGTGCCTTTGCTCGCGCGGCGGCCTGCGGCGAGGCAGCGAGGAGGTGGCGGATTTCGGACTCGATGGCCTCGTCGAGCGCGTCCTCGGGAACAACGCGGGACAGCAGGCCGGCGGCATGGGCTTGCCATGCGTCGATGATCTTGCCGGAGAGGAAGAGCGGGCGGGCCTTGGCCTCGCCGATGCGGGCGATCACATAGGGGCTGATGGTGGCCGGGATGATGCCGAGGCGAACCTCCGTCAGGCCGAAGCGGGCCGTCGCGGCGGCTATTGCCATGTCGCAGACACTGAGGATGCCGATACCGCCACCGAAAGCATTGCCGTGCACGCGGGCGATCAGCGGCTTCGGCAATTCGTTCAGAGCCTTGAACAGCATGGCGAGCCGTCGGGCTTCGGCGACGCGCTCGGCGCGGGTGGCGTCGAACTGCGCGCGCATCCAACCGAGATCGCCGCCAGCACAGAAACTCGCACCCTCTCCCGCGAGAACAACCACACGCACGTTCGCATTCCGGCCAAGATCGTAAGCAGCTTCGGTCAGGGCATCGATCAACTCAGCCGATAGGGCGTTGTGCTTTCCCGGGCGCGCCAAGGTCAGGTGGGCGACACCGCGTTCCTCGATGGCGATATGGATCGTTTGCGATGTCATGTGGCACTCCTGAGGCTGCTGGCAAAGGCGGCGGCGTGGGCAAGTTTCTCCTCGTTGAGGCCAGTCTCAAAGCCGTGCAAACTCAGATAGTGGTGAACCGCCACGGTATCGACATTGCCTTTGGCGCCGGGAGCAAAGGGGCAGCCGCCGAGACCGCCGGCGGCGGCGTCGAACACCCGCAGGCCCCGATCCAGGGCCACGCCGATATTGTCCAATGCCCTGCCCGAGGTATCGTGAAAATGGCCGGCCAGCATGGCGGCGGGAAGATCAGCAAGGACAGCTTGCAGCATCCTGTCTACCGCCTCCGGTTCACCCCTGCCGATCGTGTCGCCAAGGCTGATCTCATAGCAGCCGAGCTCCCGCAATTGCCGGGCGACGCTTGCGGCATTCGCAGGCGGCACGGTGCCTTCATAGGGGCATTCGACGACGCAACTGACGTAGCCGCGCAGGGGAATGCCGCGATCACGGCTCGCCGCCGCCACTGGCCGGAAGCGATCGATGCTTTCGGCGATGGAGCAATTGATGTTGCGCATCGAAAAACTCTCGGAGGCCGACGCGAAAATCGCCACCTCATCGGCGCCGGCGGCAAGCGCTGCCTCGAACCCCTGCATATTCGGCGTCAGCACGGCATAACGGACGCCAAGCTTCCGTTTGATCCCAGCCATGACGCCGGCGGCATCGGAGAGCTGTGGCACCCATTTCGGGCTGACGAAGCTCGTGACTTCGATACGCTCGAAACCGCAATCGGAGAGCAGGTCCACCAGCTCAATCTTGGTCTCCGTGTCGATCAGCCGCTTTTCGTTCTGCAGGCCGTCCCGCGGTGCCATTTCGACGATGGTGACGTAATTGGGAGGGCGATCGGTCATTGCGCGTCCTCCGGCCGGAGCATCAGGAGAACGGCGCTCTCGCTGGTCTGATCCCCTTCCCCGACATGCAGGCTTTCCACCACACCGTCGCGCGTCGCCGTCAGCGTCAACTCCATTTTCATGGCTTCCATGATGATGAGTGCCTCGCCCTTCGCCACCATGTCGCCTTCCCGCACCCGGACGATCTTGATGAGGCCTGGCATCGGTGCAATCAGCCGGTCGCTGCCGGCGACCTCTTCCTCAGCGCCATCCAGCGGATCGGGCCGATGGAAATGATCGGTACGGCCATCGAGGAACAGCGTCATGTCGTGTGGCGTCCGGAACACGTCGGCACTCAGTTGCCGGCCGTCGATTTCCACACGGCAGGCGCCGTCGCTGCGGCCGATGATGCGAACGGCGACAGCGCGATCATCGAAATGCACCGAGAAGAGATCCTGTCCTTTCGTAATCACGCGGCAGTTTGCATGGCCGCCAATGTGACGCAGCGTCACGGGCCGATTTACCTCGCCCCAAAGCTGCCAGGCGCCAAGCGATTGCCAGGGATCACGCGCCAAGGATCGCGCCATGCCTTCCACTTCGAAGATGGCGGCAACGGCGAGCGCGACGTCATCAGGTGCTGATGCCGCGGTCAGCGCCTCCGCCTCGCGGTCGATCAGGCCGGTATCCGGATGGCCTGCAACAAAATCCGGCTGCAGGCTCAAGCGGATCAGAAAATCGACGTTGCTTGTTGTTCCAGCCACCTGCGTATGCTGTAGCGCTCGCGTCAGCTTGGCCAGTGCCGCTTGGCGGGTTGGGGCGTGGACGACAAGCTTGGCGATTAATGGATCGTAATGCGGCGTGATGCTGTCGCCCTGGCGCACGCCGGTGTCGACGCGTGCGTCACTCTCGGGAAATCTGAGGTGAGAGAGCGTGCCCGTCGCCGGCAGAAAACCGCGCGACGGATCCTCGGCATAAAGCCGCGCTTCGAAGGCCCAGCCGTCAATTGCGAGTTCGGCTTGGGTCTTCGGTAAGGGCCCGCCGCCGGCAATCCGCAATTGCCATTCGACCAGATCGACCCCGGCGATCGCCTCCGTGACGGGATGCTCGACCTGCAGGCGGGTGTTCATTTCCATGAAGAAGAACCGCTCCGGCGATAGGCCGTCGGAAACATCGGCAATGAATTCAACCGTGCCTGCTCCACGATAGTCGATGGCACGCGCTGCCCGGACGGCAGCTTCGCCCATGGCATTGCGCATCTCCTCGGTCATGCCGGGGGCCGGCGCTTCCTCGATCACCTTCTGGTGTCGCCGCTGCAAAGAGCAATCGCGCTCGAAGAGATGCACGACATTGCCCTGACTGTCGCCGAAGACCTGGATTTCGATGTGACGGGGTTGGGTCAGATATTTTTCGATCAGTACCGCATCGTCCCCGAAGGCCGATTTTGCCTCGCGCCTTGCCGCTTCCAATGCAGCCGTAAAATCCTCCGTCCGGTCGACCCGACGCATGCCCTTGCCGCCGCCGCCGGCGCGCGCCTTAATCAGTACGGGATAGCCGATCTCCGTTGCCCGCTCCGCGAGGAACGCCGCGTCCTGCTTATCGCCGTGATAGCCTGGAACGACAGGCACACCAGCGCGCTCCATCAACGCCTTGGCCGCATCCTTCAGGCCCATGGCGCGGATCGAGGCCGGCGATGGACCGATGAAAACCAGTCCGGCAACTTCGACGGCCTCCGCGAAATCGGCATTTTCCGAGAGAAAGCCATAGCCCGGGTGAATGGCCTCGGCGTCGGATCGCTGTGCGGCAGCAATAATGCGCTCCTTCGAGAGATAGCTCTCGCTCGCGGCCGCCGCGCCGATATGGATCGCTTCATCGGCGAGCCCGACGTGTCGAGCATCGATATCGGCGTCGGAATAAACGGCGACCGTGCGGATGCCCATGCGCCTTGCCGTATGGATGATCCGGCAGGCGATTTCTCCGCGATTGGCGATCAATATCTTCGAAAACATGGGCACACCCTATTGCGCGGCAACGACCTCTACTTCGAGCAGCCACGCGGTATCGAAAATGCCGGCGATCACCACCGTCATCGCCGGGGCGAGCGAGCCCAAGTACTCACTGCGGATCTCGCGGTTTTCTAGCGTGTGGTGACGGTCGGCAAGATAGGTGGTGACCTTGACGATGTCGGCCTTGCTCATTCCGGCGGCCTTAAGCTGGGCGTCGACATTGAGCCAGACCTGACGCGCCTGCGCCTGAAATCCATCGGGAAGCGCATCGTCGACCGTCGTCGGAATCTGGCCGCTGACGAATAGCAATTTCTCGAAGTTTTCGAGCTTCACGGCCTGGGCGTAGCCGCCGCGCGGCTGAGGTGCGTTCTTGGCATTGACGGTGTCCCGTTTCATCTCAGTCTCCTCACATCCTGAACAGGCCGAAGCGCGTGTCTTCTATGGGCGCATTGAGCGCCGCCGAAAGCGACAGCGCCAGCACATCGCGGCTCTTGCGCGGGTCGATGATGCCGTCATCCCAGAGACGCGCCGAGGCATAGAGCGGGTGGCTCTGGGTTTCGAACATTTTCAAGGTCGGCTGCTTGAAGGCCGCCTCCTCCTCTTTCGTCCAGGGTTTGCCCGAACGCGCCAGGGCCTCGCCGCGTACCGTCGCCAGCACGCCGGCCGCCTGCTCTCCGCCCATGACGGAAATGCGGCTGTTGGGCCAGGTCCAGAGAAAGCGCGGCGAGTAGGCGCGGCCGGCCATGCCGTAATTGCCGGCGCCGAAAGAGCCGCCGATCAGCATGGTGATCTTCGGCACTTTCGTCGTCGCCACCGCCGTCACCAGCTTGGCGCCGTGCTTGGCGATGCCCTCGGTCTCGTATTTCCGGCCGACCATGAAGCCCGTGATATTCTGCAGGAAGGCCAGCGGGATCTTGCGCTGCGAGCAAAGCTCGACGAAATGCGCGCCCTTCAGCGCCGATTCCGAAAACAGCACACCGTTGTTGGCGATGATGCCGACGGGGATGCCGTGAATATGAGCAAAACCGCAGACCAGTGTCGCGCCATAGCGCGCCTTGAATTCGTCAAAGCGCGAGCCGTCGGCGATGCGAGCGATAACTTCGCGGACATCGTAGGGCGTGCGCAGATCGGAGGGCACGATGCCGAGAATATCTTCCGGATCGTAGAGCGGCGGCTCCGGCGCCTGCAGTTCGACAGTCGTCGGCTTGCGGCGATTGAGATTGGCAACGGCCTGCCGGGCCAAGGCAAGCGCATGAGCATCATCTCGGGCCAGATGGTCGGCAACGCCGGAAAGGCGTGTGTGCACATCGCCGCCGCCGAGATCTTCGGCCGACACCACCTCACCGGTCGCGGCTTTGACCAGCGGCGGCCCCGCGAGAAAGATAGTCCCCTGCCCCTCGACGATGATGGTCTCGTCGGACATGGCCGGCACGTAGGCGCCCCCGGCCGTGCACGACCCCATGACCACAGCGATCTGCGGAATACCGGCCGCCGACATATTGGCTTGATTATAGAAGATGCGGCCGAAATGATCGCGATCCGGAAAGACTTCATCCTGGTTCGGCAGATTGGCTCCGCCGGAATCCACCAGATAGAGGCAGGGGAGATTATTTTCCGCTGCGATCTCCTGGGCTCTGAGATGTTTCTTCACCGAGATCGGATAGTAGGTGCCGCCTTTGACCGTGGCATCGTTGCAAACGATCATGCAGTCGCGGCCGGCAACGCGGCCGATGCCGGCGATCAATCCGGCGCCTGGCGCATCATCGCCATACATGCCGTGCGCAGCCGTCGCGCCGATTTCGAGAAAAGGCGTCGCCGGATCTATCAGACCCGCTACCCGGTCGCGCGGCAGCATCTTGCCGCGACTGACATGGCGCTCGCGCGCCTGTGCCCCGCCACCCTCCGCTGCCCGCAAGGCCGCCGCCTCGGCCACCCCGATCGCCTCCAGCATCGCGGCGCGATTGTCCCTGAAACGCTCCGAATGCGTGGAAATCTCTGACTTCAGGACGGTCATACGGCATCACCAAAAGTTGGGGTGAAACTTCGATATCAAACAGTCTCTGCAAATAGCTCCCGCCCGATCAGCATGCGGCGGATTTCCGAGGTGCCGGCGCCGATTTCGTAGAGCTTGGCGTCGCGCAGCAGCCGGCCGGCGGGATAGTCGTTGGTGTAGCCGTTGCCGCCAAGGGCCTGGATGCATTCGAGCGCCATGGCGGTCGCCTTCTCCGCGGCATAGAGGATGCAGCCGGCAGCGTCCTTGCGGGTCGTTTCGCCGCGATCGCAGGCGGCGGCAACCGCATAGACATAGGCGCGGGCGGCGTTCATGGTCACATACATGTCGGCAAGCTTGCCTTGCATCAACTGGAACTCGCCGATCGGCTGGCCAAACTGCCTGCGTTCATGCAGGTATGGCAGCACCACGTCCATGCAAGCGGCCATGATGCCGAGCGGGCCTCCCGACAGGACAACGCGCTCATAGTCGAGCCCGGACATCAGCACGCGGACACCGCCATCGATCTGACCCAGCACATTCTCCGCCGGCACCTCGCAATCGATAAAAACCAGCTCCGAGGTACTGGAGCCGCGCATGCCGAGCTTGTCGAGTTTCTGGCCGACCGAGAAACCCTTAAAAGCCTTCTCGACAAGGAAAGCGCTAATGCCGCGAGGGCCGGCCTCCGGCGCAGTCTTGGCATAAACGACCAGCACGTCGGCATCCGGACCGTTGGTGATCCACATCTTGCTGCCATTCAACACGTAGCGGTCGCCGCGCTTTTCGGCCTGAAGCTTCATCGAGACGACATCGGAGCCGGAGCCGGGTTCCGACATGGCCAGCGCACCGATATGCTCGCCGGAAATCAGCTTCGGCAAATAGTGCGCCTTCTGCTCTTCGGTGCCGTTGCGGTTGATCTGGTTGACGCAGAGATTGGAATGGGCGCCGTAGCTCAGACCAACGGAGGCCGAGGCGCGGCTGATCTCCTCCATGGCGACGGCATGCGCGACATAGCCAAGACCGGCGCCGCCACAGGCTTCATCGGCGGTAATGCCGAGCAGCCCAATATCGCCCATCTCCCGCCACAGAGCCTTCGGAAAACCATTGTTGCGATCGAACTCATCGGCAAGCGGCGCGATGCGCTGGCCGGCAAAGCGGCGCACGCTGTCGCGCAGTGCCTCGATCTCCTCGCCGAGCGCGAAGTTCAATCCCCCAGCATACATCGCCTTCTCCTCCCGCTTTTCCCGATGCATGATCCCGAAACAGCCATGCGTCCCTTGGGATCATACTCTCCTCAAAACCCTCATGAGCACATCACGCCGCATCGGCGGGAACGTGGTGCTTTTCCTCCGGCATTTCATAGGTCTTCAGCTTCTCGGCGATCCGCGCCATGACCTTCCGGGCAGCCTCCTCCTTGACGGGTCCGAAGCCCCTGATTTCATCGAACAATGACAGGATGGCAAGGGCCTCCGTCTCATTGTCCGCGCGCAGGCCGTTGAGAACACGGTCGGCAATCACTTCATACTCGCCGATCAACCGACGCTCCAGCCGGCGTTCCCGCATGTAGCCGAAGGGATCGAAGGCGGTGCCGCGCAGCCGTTTCATCGGCGCGAGCCGGCGCAGCAGCGGCAATATCCAGGGGCCGAATTCACGCTTCTTCGGTCGGCCGTTCGGGTCCTTGCCTGCCAGCATCGGCGGGGCAAGATTGAAGGCCAGCTTGAAGTCGCCTTCCATCTCGTCACGCAAGTGAGCCTCGAAAGCGGGATCGGTCAACAACCGCGCCACTTCATATTCGTCCTTATAGGCCAGCACGCGCGCATAGGTGACGGCGACGGCGAAAGGCACCTTATCCAAGAGCCGCTCCCTGGCAGCCGCAGCCGTGGCGCGCTGGACGAAAGCGGCGTAGCAAACAGCAAGCGCGGCGTTCTGATAGGCGGTCAAATGCGCCTTGCGGTGGGCAATCAGCTCGTCGAGGCTCATCTCGGCCAGCGTCTTCTTGGCATCCGGTTCCGTCATCATCTCGTGCACGGACTGCGGATCATGCGCCAGCCGACGGCCCCATTGGAAGGCCGAGAGGCTGGCCTTCACGGCCACGCCGTTGAGCTCGATCGCCTTCTCGATGGCTTCCAGCGACAGCGGCAGCAGGCCGCGCTGCCAAGCAAAGCCTGTGAGCAGGATATTGGTCGACATGGCATCGCCGGTGACCTCGCTCGCAATGTGGCCAAAATCGAGGAAGACGGATTTATCGCTGACGGTCTTGGCGATGGCATGCTGAATCGAGCCGATCTTGAAATCGAAGTCGCGATTGCGAACAAAGTCGGCGACCGGCATCAGGCCTGTATTGACGATGGCGGTCGTGCGGGTCGAAGCGCACAGCGTAATCGCATCTTTGGATGCACCCACCACTTCGTCGGCGGCGAGTAACAGGTCGGCACCGCCGTTGACGATACGCGACGAGGTCACATCCGCCTCACTATAGCCGATGCGCAGATGGCTCATGACAGCACCGCCCTTCTGCGCGAGACCGGCCATGTCGAGGATCATCGGAACCTTCCCGTCAAGATGGGCGGCCATGCCGAGGATGGCGCCGATGGTCAGAATGCCGGTGCCGCCGACGCCGGCAATGGCGATGTTCCACGGCCGAACGCCAATGATGGGGATCTCCGGCATCGGCACATCGGCATCTGCGTGCTCCAGCGCTGCGCGCTTCCGGCGCTTGCCGCCATGGACGGTGACGAAGGAAGGGCAGAAGCCTTTGACGCAGGAGAAATCCTTGTTGCAGCTCGACTGGTTGATCTGGCGCTTGCGGCCGAACTCCGTCTCCAATGGCTCGACGGAAATGCAGTTGGACTGCACCGAGCAGTCGCCGCAGCCTTCGCAGACCGCGGGATTGATGAAGACGCGTTTGGCCGGGTCCTCCAACAGGCCGCGGCTCCTGCGCCGACGTTTTTCAGCGGCACAGGTCTGGACATAGACGATCGCCGAGCAACCTTCGGTCTCGCGCAGCGTCAGCATCACCTGATCGATATTGTCGCGATGCAGAACTTTGACGCCGGGGGCCAGGTCCGATGACGAATAGGCCGAGGGATTTTCCGAGAGCAGATAGATCGGCGAGACGCCTTCACCGTGCAACTGGCGGGTCAAGAGCTGAGGCGTCAGATAGCCGTCGATCGGCTGGCCACCGGTCATGGCGACGGCATCGTTGTAGAGCAGCTTATAAGTGACATTGACCTTGGCGGCGACCGACTGGCGGACAGCGAGAATGCCGGAATGGAAATAGGTGCCGTCACCGAGATTGACGAACATGTGCTTCTCGTCGGTGTAGCGGGCAATTGCCGTCCAGGGCACACCTTCGCCGCCCATCTGCGTGAAGGTCTCGGTGTTGCGGTCCATCCAGGTGACCATGTAGTGGCAACCGATGCCGGCCATGGCGCGGCTGCCTTCGGGAACGCGGGTGGACGTGTTGTGCGGACAGCCGGAGCAGAAGAACGGCGTGCGCTGCAAAGGCGCGACATGCGTGCGGCTGATCTGGCCCCGTTCAGCGAGATAGGCAAGCTTGGCGGCGATATGGTCATGCAGTGAAGGATCGAGATCGAGCTTGACGATGCGTCCTGCAATGGCCCTGGCCACCGAGCCGACGGTCAGCGCCGCCGACAGGCTGAGATAGGGCTTGTCGTGTTCATCGAACTTGCCGACGATGCGCGGGCGTACATCGGCGCGCCAGTTGAAGAGTTGCTGCTTTATCTGGTTTTCGATGATCTCGCGCCGTTCTTCGACGACGAGCACCTCGTCCAGCCCTTCGGAGAAATGCCGGACGGCCTCCGGCTCCAGCGGCCAGGGCATACGGACTTTCAGGATACGCAGGCCGATCGCGGCCATTTCCTTCGGACCGATTTCGAGTTCGCGCAGCGCCTGCAATACGTCCTCATAGGCCTTGCCGGAGGAGATGATGCCGAAGCGGGCATTGGGCACATCATGGGTGATTTCATCGACGCGATTGGCGCGCGCAAAGGCGATGGCGGCATAGGCCTTATAGGTCTGCAGCCTATCGTCCTGCACCAGCGGCGGATCGGGCCAACGCAGGTTCAAGCCGCCGGGTGGCAACTCGAAATCAGTCGGAAGCACGAATTGACGCTTCTCACCCGAGAGATCGACCGCGGCTGTCGTCTCGATCGTATCGGCAATGAATTTCATGCCGACCCAGCAGCCGGAATAGCGCGACATGGCAATGCCGAGCAGGCCATATTCGAGGAATTCGTGGATCGACGATGGATAGATGACCGGGATGACCGCCGACATGAAATCATGGTCGGTCTGGTGTGGGATCGTGGAGGATTTGGCGGAATGATCGTCGCCAGCAAAACAGAGGACGCCACCATGTTTCGACGTGCCGGCGGCATTGCCGTGTTTCAGCACGTCACCGGAGCGGTCGACGCCAGGACCCTTGCCGTACCAGATGCCGAGCACACCGTCCTTGCGCACCCCGGGGGACAGACCGACTTGTTGCGTGCCCCATATGGCTGTGGCGGCAAGGTCCTCATTGATGCCTGGCTGGAAGGTGACGTCGTGCTGGTCGAGATAGGTCTTGGCTTTTAGAAGCTGCTGGTCATAGCCGCCAAGCGGCGAGCCACGATAGCCCGATATGAAGGCGGCGGTATTCAGACCCGCGGCACGGTCGCGCCGCATCTGCGTCATCGGCAGACGCACCAAGGTCTGCAGGCCGGTCATGAAGACGCGGCCTTCATCTGCGGTATATTTGTCGTCAAGCGATACGCTCGTCGCAAGCATCTGCTCTCCTCCCGAGATCGCAGTCACCAATTGCGTAATATATTTCGCCAAATGCCTCCTACCGCACCAGCGAAAACTCCCCACAATATTAGCATGCGCCGTCGCTAATTTCCGAACGAAGGCGGTACGCTCGCGGCATGATTTGCAAAGATTGAAGGGGTTGACGGATATTTTCGTGCTTGCTGCCGTGCACCCATCAAAAGCTTTCATTGCAGATATAAGTTCAAGCCTCTTCCGTTTGTCGAAACCAGCCAATAACCTCGCTTCGACTCGATTTCGGAGACTGACCATGCTGACAATTTACGGCGTCTATCGCTCGCGTGCTTCGCGCAATTATTGGATGGCCGAGGAGCTTGGCGTTCCCTTCCAGTCCGTGCCCGTCATCCAAGCCAGCCGGCTCGACAATCCGCTAAGCCCGGAAGCGCCAATCAATACGATGTCGGCGGAATTCCTGGCCGTCAATCCGATGGGCATGATACCCGCCATCAAGGACGGCGATCTCGTGATGCACGAATCCCTAGCCATCAATCTCTATCTTGCCCGCAAGTATGGCGGCCCGCTCGCCGGCAAGACGGCGGAACAAGAAGGGCTGTTGACCATGTGGACGATGTGGGCAGCGACCGAAGTCGAGCCGTATACCGTTGCAATCGTCAGGATCTATGACAATGCCCAGGAGGACAGCGAAGCCGGCAAGGCCGGGATCGCGGTTGCCTGCCGTTCGCTGAAGCGGACTTTCGACATTCTCGAGCAGCACCTTCAAGACCAGGACTATGTCGTCGGCAACCGCTTTACCGCCGCCGACCTCAACATTGCCGAGGTGCTGCGCTATGCCCAGACGGAGCAGGCCCTGTTCGACAACCATCCGAAGGTGAAGGCCTGGATCGAGCGTTGCCAGTCACGTGCGGCCTACAAGGCAATGCAGGAAACACGCGGCAAAGAGCCGATCTGAGGCAGGTTCACCGGAAGAGCCGCATGCTCTCTTCCATCTCCTCACGGATCCAGGCTTTGAAGGCCGTGACCTTTTTCGCCTCGCGCACGCTTTCGGCGGTGATGAAATAGTGGCCGAAGCCGGTTTTGGCGCGGATACCGAAGGGATCGACAAGGCATTTTTGCTGTAGCGCATAGGCTGCTAGTGTCTGCCAGGCAAGCATCACGCCCTGGCCCGCCATGGCGGCATCGAGGCAGAGCGAGGCATCGTTGAAGATATGCCGCTCTTCCATGCATTTGCCGGAAAGGCCGACCTCCCTGAGCCAGACATCCCAGGTGAACATGGCGTGCCCGTCAATGACGGCCGGCACACTTAACAGGTCGGCGGGTTCCTTGAGCGTGGCGGCGATCTGCGGCGTCACGACCGGAAAGATTTCCTGCGCCAACAGCAGTTCGGATTTGACGCCTGGCCATTGCCCACTGCCGACGCGGATGCCGATGTCGACATCCGATGTCGCCGGATTGACAAGCTGTGTGGTGGCGTCGATGCGCAAGCGAATATCCGGATGGCGCTTGGCGAACCGATCGAGCCGGTGCACCAACCAGCGCGCGGCGAGGACCGGCGCAACCGAGATGGTGAGGATATGGTCGTCGCGATGCTGCGCGGCGGTCACCGCTGCCGACAGCGCCTGAAACCCTTCGCCGAGCCGCGCCAGTACCGCGATGCCGGCCTCCGTCACTGCCATGCCCTTCGGCGTGCGCTCGAAAACCGGCCGCCCCAATTGCGCCTCGGCCTTGATCACCTGCTGGCTGACGGCGCCGATAGTCACGCCAAGCTCATCGGCAGCCGCCTGCAACGACCCGAGCCGCCCCACCGCCTCCAGTGCCCGGAGACCATTCAGATGAACGCTGTTGAGATTCTTCATATAGAATATCTATATCAGCATGCCGGCATTCTCAATTGAAAAGCCGCGCGATGCGCGCGATCATTGCAGCACAAATCAGAACCGCCACCATTCCCGCCGACTGACGCGCCCAATGAGCGCATCGCTGCGGAAGAACGAGGAGGCATGTCATGTCGATACTGAAGCTTTTCTTCAATCACCTGCGGCACGATGACAGCGAAGCGCAGGATGACCCGTTGCAGCATCCGGCGCTTGCTGCCATGTCGCTGGAGGAGCTAGCCGATCTGCCGTTGATGCCCGAAAATTTGGGGCGGAAGGCGGAAGGGCAAGATGTAAGATTAAAGGAATGCGCATAACGAAAGAACAAACATTGCGCGGCGCTAAACCCGGCTCTTCGACTATCCCCTCCGACCATGTATGATTTTGTGCGATGTACCATCGGAACGGATAGCGCAGCATGGCCACGAGCACCGACACCAGCGTGATCTTCCAACGCCTTCAACGTGTGGTGGCGGAAGCGCGTCTGCCCGAGGTCGAGGTGAGCACCAGTTACGGCACGCCGGCGCTGAAGGTAGGCGGCAAGGCTTTCGTTTCCGTCAAGAATGCCGAGACGATTGTGCTGGCGCTGCCGATCGACCATAAGGAGCAGCTGATCGAGATGGCGCCGGAGATCTATTTCCAGACGGATCACTACGTCGGCTGGCCGTCGTTGCCATTGCGCATCGCTGCTATCGGCGACGACGAACTGCAACTCCGGCTGATCCAGGCTTGGCGGTTTCGGGCGCCGAAGAAATTACGGGCTACCTTCGACGCCGGTTGATCAAATCCGCTCGGCGGTGAGGGCTCGTTGCACAGCGGGGCGCTCCAGCATACGCGCGTGGTGGGCGCTGACCTTCTCAAAGCGGGTCCGATCGACACCGTCGCCCGGCAACCAACTCTCCAGTGTGAAGAGATAGGCATCGGCGACGGTATATTGCTCGCCCATTACCCAGGGACCTTCCAGCATCGTTTCCTCGATAAGCGCGAAGCTCTCGCCCATGGTCTGGGGCACCTTGGCCTTCATCGCTTCGATTGCCGCCGCATCGTCGGTCCAGCGATAGCCGCGCCCTTTATGAGCATGATTCACATGCACGGTCGAGGCTAGATAGCTGTTGAAGGCCTGCATGCGGGCGAAATCGAAGGGATCGTCGAGCGGAGCAAGGCGAGCCGCCGGCGCGATCTGGGCGACATAGGCGAGGATCGCCACATTTTCAGTGACGACGCCCTTGTCGGTTACCAGAGCCGGGACACGCCCCTTAGGGTTGATTGCCAGATACTCCGGCGAGCGCTGTTCGCCCTTCGGGAAACTGACCGGCCGCGCCTCGTAGGCAAGGCCCGACTCTTCGAGCGCTATCAAGCTAGCAAGTGCGCAACTGCCCGGCGAGAAATATAAATTCAGCATATCCGTTTCCTGTGCTCGATTTCGCTCGACGTTAACGGCGACGGAGGGAATACGGAAGTGGCCTGCGCCGATATCGGTTATGAAAGCTTTTGATGGATGCCGTCTGCGCATCGCCCTTGTGGTGAGGCGCGCGACCGGGGTCAGCGTCACACCACAAGGGCTGGATCACCAATCCGTTAGGCACAACCCGGCACATCCTCCAGCCGATACCAGACGGGAATGCCGCGTTCACTGGCGATGCGGACGTCGTTGTCGGCTCCCTTGGACTCGCCTGGAAGTCTGAGAACGCCCTCGCACAATTGCAGCAACCGGCCTGCGGTCGGGTGGAATATCTCTTCGTAGAGATCGTCGCCGGTGCTCTTGCCGCCGGCGGCGTGCCAGACCGGCAAGGCGACCCATTCGCCAATCATGGGCAGGTGCCCCGCCTTGAACAGCGCATAGGATGGCTCCTCCAGCCGCTTGAGATTCTCGGCCATCTTCCTGGGATCGTCTCCAGTTCCCGAACGATACGGCCCGGCAATCAAGATCAACATGTCACATCTCCTCTTCCTTCTGCTTTCTGCAGGAATTTACACGACTATGCGTTAAATTTCTTGATTGTCGACTCATTTTTGATAAATTCACGATATTTCATGAATTTTCGTGCGGAAACAGGCATGCTAACCAGCCAACGAAAGACCCTCATCCTCGATATCCTGCGCCGCGACGGCCAGGTAATTGCCAAGACGATCGCAGACGACTTCGGCCTGTCCGAAGACACGATCCGTAGGGATTTGAGAGAAATGGCGGCGGAACGGCTGCTGAAGCGCGTGCATGGCGGTGCGCTGCCGCTCGCACCAGAGCTGCCGGATTTCTCTGCGCGGCGCGGTGTGTCGCCGGATGTGAAGCGGCAACTCGGAGCCTTTGCGGCGAAGATGGTTCGACCCGGACGGACGGTGTTTCTCGACGGCGGCACGACGACTGCGGAAATCGCCCGTCATCTACCCAGGAATTTTACCTTCACCGTCGTCACCCATAGCCCGACGATCGCAGGCGAGCTGGAACATCATCCGACAGCCGAGGTGATCCTGATCGGCGGCAAACTCTACAAGCATTCGATGGTGGCGACGGGTGCGGCGGCAATTGCGGCAATCTCGCTGGTGCGGCCGGACATCTTCTTCCTCGGCGTGACCGCCATCCATCCCGTTCACGGTCTTTCGACCGGCGATTTCGAGGAGGCAGCCATCAAGCGGCATATTGCGCAATGCTCGGCCGAAACCTATGTGATGGTGACCCAGGAAAAGCTGGATGCCGCCTCCCCCTGCCATATCCTGCCCGTCAAGGCGGTCTCGGGCATGGTCGTACCGTCAAGTATTACAGAGGAAAGCCTGGCGCCTTATCGCAGTGCGCAGGTTCCTATTTTCACCGTTAGCGACTGAAGCAGGCGGCCGCGATGGACATTCATTCAGAACAGGCCGGTAATCCACCGGTCTAATTTCGAATCTTCGCGATAGGCCAGGTTTATGACGGCCGCCGACGCGACGGCTGTCGCAGCGCCGCCGAGAATGTCGCTGATATAATGCGTCCCGACATAAACTCTGGACAGACAGATCAACAGAGCGGCGACCAGGAAGGCGAGTCCTCTCCCCCACAAACCGCATATCAAAAAAGCCGCAACAATGGAGAACGTTGCGGTCGCGTGATCCGACGGGAATGACCAATCGATGGTGCGATCGATAATGAGGTGGGTGATGCCCGCGTCATACGGGCGGACTCGATGAACGAACAGCAGGATGATTTGATTGACGCCGAGTCCGACAAGAAAGGACAATCCCGCCACAATACACGTATGCCGCACATGAGCTTGGGAGCGCTTGCTCCACCACTGCAGCACCACCGCCAAAACGAGGAGCGGAGCCCCGAATTGCGTTATCATGATCATGATCCGGTCCAACATTGGACTTATGCCAGCGGGAGTATTGATCCATTGCGTGATCGCCTGATCCATGGGGTCACTCGTCCGAAGTGGTTGGTAGGGGTTGCGATCGAGCATGAATGAACGTCGGATTCATCAGCTCTTTGAGATCAGCGTGTTGTTGAAAGGTGCTCATGCCCTGATCGAATGTATCGGCGGGATAGCGCTTGCGCTCATCAGTACCAATTCGATTGTTCATCTCGTGAATGTTCTCACGCAGGAGGAATTGATTGGGCAGCCAAAGGACTTCATCGCAACTCACCTTCTTGCCTGGTCGCAAAACTTCTCCCTCGCGACCAAGGATTTCTATGCATACTATCTCCTGAGCCACGGCTTGGTGAAAGTGCTGCTCGTCATTGGCCTTCTTAAGGGCAGGCTGTGGGCATATCCGGCGTCTTTGGCAGCTTTGGGGCTTTTTATCGCCTATCAACTCTACCGCTTCGTCGACACCCATGGGATCGGGCTTCTGGTGCTGACCGCCTTCGATCTGGTGGTCATGGTCCTGATCTGGCACGAGTACAGGCTTGTGCGGCGGCACTTGCCGGTCGAGTAGGGTACATATGCACCGAATGGCGCGGACACGGTGTCCTATGCCGCCAGCACCGCGGTCGCCCTGATATCGCCGACATGGATGCCGTTCCAGTTGCTGAGCGCCTTATTGGCCATGGCCATCAGACCGGCATGGACGTCGTTGCCCTTTTCAAAGAAGCGGGCGAGCGTCGCTGCGATCATGGCTTCGGCGGCGCGGCCGTTGCCATCATCGCATTTGACCGCAATCGCGACGCCCTGTTCGGGGACGGCTGCACAGAAGACGCCTTCGGCGCCGGTCTTGGCGAAGATGCGACCGGGGGCGATCTGCATCAGCTTGGTGCAGGCGCGGCCGGTGCCGGCGACGTAGAAGGGCTCTGCCATGCAGGCCTCGAACAGTCGCCGCGAGGCTCTGGCGCGCAACGGTTCCAGGCTGTTACCGGTCGCCATCTTGGCGAAGCCATGCGCCAGGCTTCTGAGCGGCACAGCATAATTCGGGATCGAGCAGCCGTCGGTGCCGCAATTGTCGTGGCCGAGCGGCGTTCCCGTCAGGCTTTGCATCGTCGCGCGGATCTGCTGCTGCAGCGGATGATCGTAGCCGACATAACCTTTGGGATCGATGTCTTGATGGCAACAGGCGCAGACGAAGCCGGAGTGCTTGCCCGAGCAATTGTTATGCAGCGCCGTCGGCTTGTCGATGGTGCGGGCCTGGTGGATGATCGTTTTCTGATCGGAAGACCAATGTGCACCGCATTCCAGCGCGCTGACGTCCCGGCCGGCGCGGGCGAGCATGGAGGCAGCCAGCGCCACATGCGCGTCTTCACCGCTATGCGAGGAGCAAGCAAGCGCCAGTTCCTTATTCCCGAAGCCATAGGCATCCGCCGCGCCGCTTTCGACCAGCGCCAAAGCCTGCATCGCCTTGCAGGCCGAACGCGGAAACACGCCCCTTTCGATGTCGCCGAGCGACAGCACCAACTTCCCATCTCCATCGACGACGGCGACCGAACCGCGATGACGGCTTTCAACGAGATTTCCACGGGTGATTTCGACGCAGACGGGATTGGACATGATGGCAAGCGCTCTTTGATTTGCGGGATATGCTACTGATAGCCGCTGTAAAGAGGATTGCCAATCGTCATAGGAAGTGAAATCGGCTCGGGAATCTGGGACGTGAGACGATCTACAAGGCATTCAGCAAAGGCGGTAATCCAAGACTGGAAATGTTGTGCCCCATCGTTGCGGCTCTCGCTTTGAAATTGACTGTATGGGCTGCACAGCCATTCAGTTTAGACCGCTCGAATCCGATAGGCACAACGCCGCGCGCCGAGCAGGATGTGCTCTTCGCGCTCCACGCTTGCCGCAAGTGTTGCACGAAACGTCTCGAGTTCCGACCGGCAGAAGCCGGCGCATACCGTTGCGGCGGCGCAGATGGGGCAGTGGTTCTCCACCAGCACAAGCGAACCGTCCTCTTCCTGCCAATGGTCGGCCATATAGCCTTCGCGCGTGCGGATGGCGGCAAGCGTCGCGACGCGTGACGGCAGGTCGGCGGTGATGTCGATATGGCTGCGGTAGCGCTTCAGCGTCTCCGCTTCGCGCGCCGAAATGACTGCATCGACCGCACCCTGCCCTAGCTGGTTGGCCATGGTCGTCAGAAGCGTAGCCGTCAGGTCGGCATGCCCGTCGGGAAACTGGCGGTTGCCTTCCGCCGTCAAATGCCAGAGCTGACGCGGCCTGCCCCTGCCGGATGCAGTTTCTGTCACTGGCTCTACCAGGCCCTCGTCCGCCATCTTCGTCAGTTGCTGGCGGGCCGCTTCCGACGATATGCCGAGCGTGCTGCCAAGCGTCGATGCGAGCTGCGGACCATCGGTTTTCAACAGGATCAGGATTCGATTAACCGGCGACTGGCGCATTTTTCCAAGTTTTCGCTTGTTTTAATTTTGAGACTGTGTGATTTTCCAATTTATAACTTGGAAAATAATTATTCGCTAGGGAAAACGCCGAGGGTCATCCGATGTCGAGCATCCAAAATGTCGATACATCCCGCTCCGCCTCCATCTTTACACTCTTCTCACCCCAGCTTCTGCCGGCGACCTTGATGCTCGGCGGCGGCGTCGCCCTCTATGCCGTCGAATCCTACATTACCGCGACGATCGCGCCGTCCATCGTTCGCGACATCGGCGGCCTGGAGCTGTTTTCCTGGATGATAACGCTTTTTGTTGCGGCCGGCGTGCTCGGCTCGATCACTGTCGCGACACGGCCGAGAGGCATGGGCCTGCGGACCGTCTATGTCGCGGCGGCGCTGATATTCGGCGCCGGAAACCTGATTTGCGCCATCGCGCCGATAATACAGGTCGTGCTTGCCGGGCGGGCAGTGCAAGGTTTCGGTGCCGGCATGCTGGGCGCTCTAGGCTATGCGTTCATCCGTTTCGTCTATCCAGCACCACTGTGGCGGAAAGCGTCAACACTTTACGCCGCCATATGGGGTGTCGCGACCGTGCTCGGGCCGACGTTGGGCGGGCTGTTTTCCCAAGGCAGCGCATGGCGCGAGGCCTTCGTCATTCTCGTGCCGCTGGCCGGCCTTATGGCGCTCTCGGCGCGATGGCTGCTGCCGCGCGTCGAGGATGATCGAGCGCAACAGAAGACCCCAATCCTTCAGATTGCGCTTCTGCTCGGCGCAGTCTTGTTGGTGAGCCTCGCCGGAACCATCGAACATATGTCGAGCAAGGTCATACTCGTCGCAATTTCAATAGCTTCCGTTTCCGCCATGCTCACCGTCGAGCGAAAAAGCGCGAACCGGCTTCTGCCGCAGGGCGCGGTTATGCTCAGCAGGCCGATATGCCGGCTTTATCTGATGATATTCACGCTCATGATGGTGCTGACGAGCGATATCTATATTCCTTATTTCCTGCAGACCCTGCATGGCGTGGCGCCCCTGGTTTCAGGCTATCTGGTCGCTTTGGTCGCGCTGGGATGGACCCTCGCAGCCTTTCTAAGCGCATCATTTTCTGGAAAACGGGCGGTCGTCTCGATCATCGTCGGATGCGTGCTTGAAACCGCGGCCACGGCCTCGCTGATTCTTTTCCTGGCAAGAGACAATCCCTCCAGCGACCTTGTTTTGCTCGGCCCGGCTGTTGTCGCCATGTTTTTGATGGGCTTCGGCGTCGGCCTTGGTTGGGCGCATCTGGTCACCAAGGTAATCGGCCTTGTCGGCAACGCAGAGCAGGACAAGGCGTCGGCTGCCATTTCGACGGTTCAGTCGCTGGGTGGCGGCTTCGGCTCTTCCCTTGCCGGCGTCATCGTCAACGGGGTCGGTCTTGCAGACCCAGGCGGCATCGCCGGCAGTATGTCGGCGGCCACATGGCTTTATGCATTGATGGCCCTGCCCGGCCTCGTCGCCATTGCGATGTCGTTGACCCTCAAGCCAGCTTCAGCATGATCTTGCCGATGTGACTGCTGGTCTCCATCAGCCTGTGCGCGTCGACGACGTCTTCGAACGCGAATGTCCGATAAATGACGGGAGCGACAGTGCCGTCGTCAAGCAGCGGCCAGACCTGGGAATGAAGATCGTCGCGGATTGCGCGTTTTTCTTCCGCGGTGCGCGGGCGCATGGTCGAGCCGGTGACCGTCAGGCGCTTGACCATGATCGGCTGCAGATTGGCCTTTTCGGCCACCGCGCCGCCGAGGAAGGCGATGATCGACAGGCAGCCATCCCTGGCGAGCGAGGCAAGGTTTTTCTCGAAATAGGCTGCGCCGATCATGTCAAGGACGGCATCGACCCCGTGGCCGGTTTCCGCCTTGATGACCTCGGCAAAGTCTTCCTCTTTATAGTTGATCGCCCGCTTTGCGCCGAGTTTCTCGCAGGCATCGCATTTCTCCTTCGAGCCGGCGGTGGCATAAACCGTGGCTCCGAAGGCTTTGGCAAGCTGGATCGCTGTCGTGCCGATGCCGCTCGAACCGCCGTGGATCAGCACGCTCTCGCCTTCGGTTAGGCCCGCCATCTGGAAGAGATTGGCCCAGACGGTGAAGAACGTCTCAGGCAATGCGGCCGCACGAACGGCGTCATAGCCATTCGGGAACCGCAATGCCTGGCCGGCCGGGAGAACGCAATATTCGGCATAGGCGCCGCCATTGGCGAGGCCGCAGACCTTGTTGCCGATGGCGAATTCAGTGACGCCGCGCGCGACATCGACGACTTCGCCAGCAATTTCCAAGCCGAGGATAGGGCTTGCATCCTTCGGCGGCGGATAAATGCCCTGGCGCTGAGCCACATCCGGCCTGTTCACGCCAGCCGCCTCGACGCGAACGAGGATTTCCCCGTCTTTCAGCACCGGCAGAGGTTTGCGGGCAATCGTCATGACCTCGGGCGCGCCGAAGGATGGCAAATCCACAAAACGCATTTCAGACGGCAAGGGCATGGCTCGTTTCTCCTATCCCAGCAAAGCAATGGAGATAGTTTAGCGCATGCCTCTTGAAAAGAAGCTGGAGTGGGAGGGCGTCAATTCGTCTCGCCCAGGCTTAAGAACGCAAAGCCGATTTCGGTTTCCTTCGCCCTAGCCTTGATGCCCGCGATCGAAGTGCTGACACGGTTGATATCGTCGATGACCAGGCCTTCGGGCAGTTCGAGAATGCCGATGGAGCAACGCATCAGCGGGAACAGCGCCTCCGCGCCGCTACGGTCATGCCCGCGGATGCGGCCGGCGGCACGATCCTCCGCCGAATAGAATTCCAGGACGTCGGCGTGGAAATCGGCAAGCAGCCTCTCCAGAATCTCGCGCAATTCCTCAACATTCCAGCCGGTGACGCCGATGAAGAAATCGTCGCCGCCGACGTGGCCGAGAAAATGGCGTTCGGCGAAGAAGTAACGCCGCATCAGCGCCGCAAACAACGAAATGGCATGGTCGCCGAGATGGAAGCCATAGGCATCGTTGAACGGCTTGAAATTGTCGAAGTCGCAATAGCAGAAGTGCCTGACTTCATCGCCGTCGCGGCCGGCATTCTGCATGAAGTCATGAATGGCGCGATTGCCCGGCAGGCCGGTTAACGGATTCTGGTCCTGGGCAATCTTCAACTGCTTCTCATTGATGACCTTGATCAGCGAGGCGGCCGAGACGATGCCGGCATAATGCATGCCCTCGGTAACGATCAGGCAGTTGCTGCTTTCCATATTGGCGAAGATCGTCATCAGCGTATCGGCGTCGGAATCCAAACCGACGATCGGCGCCATCTCGACGAAATGCGAGATCGAGCGCTCATAGACCTTGTTTTTCAAGAGGTCGCGACCGAAGGGCTGATAGATATATTCCTTGAGCTGGTACTCGTGAACGATGCCGCGCGGCTCGCCGTTGGCGTTGACGACGGGGAAATAGGCGCGGCGCGGATTGCGGCGGAAAAGCTCGAAGACACTGTCGATGCTGTCATTCTCGCGGATGGTCGGCAAGACTTCTATCTGCTTGCGGATGAGAATTTCGTCTAGCGATTGGCTGTTGCGCGCCACTTTGCCGAGTTCCTGCAGATGCGGGAAGCTTGGCTTCAACTCGTTGATCAACGTCGTCGGGCGGGCGATAAACCAGCCCTGGACAAGATCGACGCCGAATTCGCGGCAGATCAGAAATTCCGCCTCGGTTTCGATGCCTTCGGCGATGACGCGGGTACCCAGGACGTGGGCGATATTGACGAGGTTTTTGAGAATATGGCGCTTGCGGGCGCTGCGATCGATATTGGAGACGAAATACCGGTCGATCTTGAGATAATCGACGGGATATTCAGACAACAGCTTCATCTCGGCGTGGCCGACACCGAAATCGTCGATTGCGAGCTTGAAACCGGCATCCCGCATCTTGGCGACCAGACCGCAAAATTCCGGCACACTGGTGTTGTCGAAGCGTTCGGAGAACTCAAAGCAGACGGAGGACGGCGCGATGCCGGCCTTCTTCATATGTTGCAGCAAACCGTCGGCAAGCACTTCGCCCTGCGGAATGAGCCGGACATCGAGATTGAGGAAGAGAGTTGCGGTACCGGCATTGCCAAGCGTGGCAAATTTCGCCAGCGCCCGGCTCGTCACCATCTGTTCCAGCCCGAGGAGTTGGCCTGTGCGCTCGGCCTCATCGAGGATCTGGATCGGGCTGTCGAAGCCGATACGCTCTTGCCCGCGCATCAAGGATTCATAGCCGAAAACCGCACCAGTGCCGGCCTCGACGATTGGCTGGAAAGCATTTTCGATAACGAGTTTGGCAAGCGTGACAATCTGGTCGCTGGCATACCGGCGCAATACGCCCGGCTCGACGGCGGCGGTCAGGGACATGCCCATCTCCATTTAAGAATTTTTGATCTAAGTTTTTTAAGTAAAACTTTAGATTTATCGCGTTTTCGGCCCAAGATGCGCCACAACTGTCAACGAAATCTTTCCCGCATGTGAAAGTTTCGTGAATGGTAAAAGAGCATTAACCATAGCTAAGCCGCCTCAATCCAAGGAGCGGCAACCATCGTCTGATAGTGCGCGTGATGTTCGCCGCTCAGTTATGCCGGCGTCTTTCCGCTTCGTAATCAGCAAACATGTCGGCAACGCAACGGCTGCTCTTCGCCACGCCATCAAGATCGTTGGCGGCACGGGGTACATCGCAGATATCACCGCGCTTGCGTGCGGCCTCCCACATGCGCAGGGCCTCGCGCACGACTTCGCTGCTCGAAGCATAAGTGCCCGTGTCGACGGCTGCGCGGATACCGGCAGCCTGAAGCGGAGAGATGGAAACCGTTACCATCGGCATGATATTCCTCCCTTTTTAGTTCTTAAACAAAACTATTCGCTGGAGACATATTCCAAGCAAATAACCGGAAGCTTCAAGACGCGTCTCCGTCGACACGCTCGCTCCGGACAATGGCGCCTGCCGTTACGTCAGTCAGCGCCGCTCCCGTCCTCCACGGCAGCCTATGAAGAGTAGCCCCGCTCACACGTCTTGTCAAAAAGTAGTAGTCCGTTACTCCCTCTTTACCCGCTTTTACTGCTTAAGAGCGAAGCCGAAGGCCATCAGTGTCCAACCCTGAAAAATCAGGTCGACCGCGAGAAAGAGACCAAGTATCCAAAGACTGTTGACCGGCCAACCGAGAGCGATGGCAATGCCGGCGAGTGCGGTCATCACGCCGCCGATGACAATCCATATCCAACCCCGTTCCGGCTTCAGCTTGCGGCCAACCCAGACACGAAATGTGCCTGCAATAAGCAATGCGATGGCAAGAAACAGCGTCAACGCTTCCGAGGCGAGCAAAGGATTGGCAAAAGCAAGGATGCCGGCGATCGTATAAAGCAGGCCGCTGAGCACCCAGAACAGAATATGTTCCCATCCCCGGACCTGAAAGGCATGCGCCAGGTGGATGATACCGCCGACCAGCATCAGCATGCCGATATAATAGACCGATACAACGGTGGCGATGAAAAGATTGCCAAGCGCGATTCCGCCGCAAATGAGTAGAAACACGCCAAGCGCAACAAACCATCCCCATTTGTCCCGCATGGCGGATGGTGGAATTTCATCCAGAACATTGACCATGACTGCACCTCCCCATTCGGAAGAATATGATACAGGAATGTATTCCCGGAAAGAGGCTGGAGATTTCTGAAGTTAATCAGATCGGCGCATGATTTTTTTGTTGATTGATCAGTCAATCAAAAATACACTCCGATGAGCTCTGGGGTGACGTATGCCGAAAGTTGGAATGGAACCGGTGCGCCGCAAGGCGCTTGTGGATGCAGCGATGCGCGTGATCGGTGATCACGGCTCGCTGACTGTCACCATGTCCGAAATCGCCAAGCAGGCAGGCGTTTCCCCCGCCCTCGCCCATCATTACTTCGGCAGCAAAGAGCAGTTGCTGATCGAAACCGTCCGGAGTCACCTACAGCGCCTGCGCGACAGCACGGTGACGGCGCTGAGGGCAGCAAAGACGCCGCGAGAAAAACTGTCCGCCATCATCCGCGTCAGTTTCCAGGCTGATCAATTCGCGCCGGAGACGATTGCCGCCTGGCTCGCCTTCTATGCCGAGGCGCAGCGTTCCGAGGAGACGCGCCGCTTCCTCGTCATCTATGCGAGACGGCTGCGCTCCAACCTGCTCGCCAACCTCAAGGTATTGTGTCCGAGCGAAGACGCCGAGCGTATTGCCGAGGGTGCTGCCGCGATGATCGACGGGCTCTATATCCGTCAGAGCCTGCGATCAGCGCCGATCAGCATCGATGCTTCGATCGCCCTCACTGAAGATTACATCAACGCTCTGCTTGCGCCGCTTCCCCGAAAGGCTGCCTTTCAAAAGGAACAGATAAAATGACCCTCAAAGCCCAGCCGAAAGCCTCGCATTTCATCGACGGCGAATACGTCGAGGATACCGACGGCACCGCTATCGAAAGCATCTATCCGGCCACCGGCGAAGTGATCGCGCGGCTACACGCGGCGACCCCCGCCATCGTCGAGCAGGCGATCGCCAGCGCCAAGCGGGCGCAGCCGGAATGGGCGGCAATGAGCCCGACGGCACGCGGCCGCATCCTGAGGCGCGCCGCCGAGATCATGCGCGAGCGCAACCGCGAGCTTTCCGAGCTGGAAACCCTTGATACCGGTAAGCCGATCCAGGAAACGATCGTCGCAGACCCGACTTCAGGCGCCGATAGTTTCGAATTCTTCGGTGGCGTGGCCGCAGCCGGCCTCAACGGCTCCTATATCCCGCTCGGAGGCGATTTCGCCTATACCAAGCGCGTGCCGCTCGGCGTCTGCGTCGGCATCGGCGCCTGGAACTATCCGCAGCAGATCGCCTGCTGGAAGGGTGCGCCGGCGCTGGTCGCCGGCAACGCCATGGTGTTCAAACCTTCCGAAAACACGCCGCTCGGCGCGCTGAAGATCGCCGAGATCCTGATCGAGGCCGGCCTGCCGAAGGGGCTCTATAATGTCATCCAGGGTGACCGCGAGACCGGACCGCTGCTCATCAACCATCCCGACGTGGCAAAGGTGTCGCTGACCGGCTCCGTGCCGACCGGCCGCAAGGTCGCCGCCGCGGCCGCAGGAAGCCTGAAGCACGTCACCATGGAACTCGGCGGCAAGTCGCCGCTGATCGTGTTCGACGACGCCGATATCGACAGCGCCATCGGCGGCGCCATGCTCGGCAATTTCTATTCGACCGGACAGGTCTGCTCGAACGGCACGCGTGTCTTCGTCAACAAAAAGATCAAGGCCGAGTTCCTGAAGCGGCTGAAGGGACGCACCGAGGCCATGCTGATCGGCGACCCCATGGATGAGGCAACCCAGATCGGCCCGATGGTCTCCTGGGCGCAGCGGGAAAAGGTGATCGCCTACATCGAGAAGGGCAAGGCGGAAGGTGCGACGCTGGTGGCCGGCGGCGGCATTCCCAACAATGTCTCCGGCGAAGGCTACTATGTGCAGCCGACCGTCTTTGCCGACGTCACCGACGATATGACCATCGCCCGCGAAGAAATCTTCGGCCCGGTCATGTGCGTGCTGGATTTCGATGACGAGACAGAGGTGATCGCTCGCGCCAACGCCACCGAATTCGGCCTTTCCGGCGGCGTTTTCACCGCCGACTTGACCCGCGCCCACCGCGTCGTCGATCAGCTCGAAGCCGGTACGCTGTGGATCAACACCTACAATCTCTGCCCGGTGGAAATTCCTTTCGGCGGCTCCAAGCAATCGGGCTTCGGCCGCGAGAATTCGCTTGCCGCGCTGGAACACTATTCCGAGCTGAAGACGGTCTATGTCGGCATGGGGCCGGTGCAGGCACCATACTAAGTCGCACCTCGTCCCCTGGAAAACATCGCCATGCAGCAAGCAGATTTCGTCATCATCGGCTCAGGTTCCGCCGGCTCCGCCATGGCCTATCGACTGTCGGAGGACGGCAGGCATTCGGTCATCGTGCTGGAATTCGGCGGCAGCGATTTTGGACCCTTCATCCAGATGCCGGCCGCCCTTGCCTGGCCGATGAGCATGAACCGCTATAATTGGGGCTATCTCTCCGAGCCGGAGCCGCAACTCAACAACCGGCGCATCACCGCGCCGCGCGGCAAGGTCATCGGCGGCTCGTCCTCGATCAACGGCATGGTCTACGTTCGCGGTCATGCCGAAGATTTCAATCGCTGGGAAGAACTCGGCGCCCATGGTTGGGCCTATGCCGACGTGCTCCCCTACTTCAAGCGGATGGAGCATTCGCATGGTGGCGAAGAGGGCTGGCGCGGAACCGACGGCCCCCTGCATGTCCGGCGCGGCGACGCCCGCAATCCGTTGTTCCATGCCTTTATCGAGGCAGGCCAGCAGGCGGGCTTCGAGGCGACGGAAGACTATAATGGCAGGAAACAGGAAGGCTTCGGCCTGATGGAGCAGACGACATGGGCCGGTCGGCGTTGGTCGGCGGCGACCGCCTATCTGAAGCCAGCGCTGAGACGGCCGAATGTTCAACTGATCCGTTGCCTCGCCCGCAAGGTGGTGATCGAAAACGGGCGCGCGACGGGCGTCGAAATCGAGCGCGGCGGTAAGATCGAGATCGTCAAGGCGAACCGCGAGGTCATTGTCTCGGCATCCTCCTTCAACTCACCGAAACTGCTGATGCTCTCGGGCATAGGCCCGGGGCAGCATCTGCGGGACATGGGTATCGAGGTGAAGGTGGACCGGCCGGGCGTTGGCGCCAATCTGCAGGACCATATGGAATTCTATTTCCAGCAGACCAGCCTGAAGCCGGTTTCGCTCTATTCCTGGCTACCCTGGTATATGCAAGGCATCGTCGGGGCGCAGTGGATGTTCTTCAAATCCGGCCTCGGAACCTCCAACCAGTTCGAGGCTTGCGCTTTCGTGCGATCGGCGCCGGGCGTCAAGCAGCCCGATATCCAGTACCACTTCCTGCCAGTCGCCATCAGCTACGACGGCAAAGCGGCGGCCAAAAGCCACGGATTTCAGGTGCATGTCGGTTATAATCTGTCGAAATCGCGCGGTGCAGTGACGCTGCGCTCCTCCGACCCGAAGGCCGATCCCGTCATCCGATTCAACTATATGAGCCATCCCGAGGACTGGGAGAAATTCCGCCATTGCGTCCGCCTCACCCGCGAGATTTTCGGACAGAAGGCCTTCGACGAATATCGAGGGACGGAGATCCAGCCCGGCCCTGGCGTGCAGACCGATGAGCAGATCGACGCCTTCCTGCGCGAGCACCTGGAAAGCGCCTATCACCCCTGCGGCACCTGCAAGATGGGCTCGAAGGACGATCCGATGGCCGTGGTCGATTCCGACACCCGCGTCATCGGCGTCGACGGCCTGCGCGTTGCCGACAGCTCGATCTTCCCCCATGTCACCTATGGCAATCTCAATGGCCCTTCGATCATGACCGGCGAAAAAGCTGCCGACCATATTCTTGGCAAGCCAAGGTTGGCGCGATCGAACCAGGAGCCCTGGATCAATCCGCGATGGGCAGTGAGCGATCGGTAAGCTAACAATTCGGGCGCAAACGCGTGAGCAGCGGGTTCGTCTCTATAGAAACCCAATCCACCGGCCTGCGATCAACGCTCCGATCCAGATGAAAAACGATATTGCGGCGGACAATTTTACGCGAAAAGAAGCCACGCCAAGCGAAATGGCACGCCGCCAATCCGGGCTTGCATGAAGAAGAAGCGCATTGAGGACGCCAAAAGCCAAGAGGCCGATCTTACAGAGGAAAGCCGGATTTCCGGCATATTCGACAGGTCGCACCGTAAAGAGGCAAAGGCCGGTCACAACTGCGGCCACAACACCGACACTGGCAGCGCGGGAAAGAAATGGCCCCAGCACTGCCAGTGGAAACGAGCGGAAGAGCCCGAGAATACGCAGATCAAGCGGCAAGATCGCGCCGATCAGTGACGCGATTGCCAGAATATGTGCCGCGTTGACGGCCATGTAGAGCAACGCCGACCGCTTCAAGTGATGGGCAAGGGCCAAACCCCCGATCCATTCCAGGATCTCCATGGCGATCCGGTCAATCGGTTTCGATTCGCTCGGGATAAATATCGTATTTCTTGTCGCCGATCGTAAGGCGCACCGCCTTCATGCGTTTCTCATTCGGATCGAGCGAACGGTTGCCGAGTGCGACAACCCGGTCACCGGGCTTTGCCGAACCCTCGACGAAGCCCGCGCGTTGCGTCTGGCGCGGATTGCCGAGCTCGACACGCCAAAGACCGTCGTCGGCGGTTGCGACGTCGAGGGACGGGTGCGGCGGCGCCATCGAAATCTGCTGAATCGTTCCCGTCAGCTCGAACTTCTTCTCTTCCGCCCAGGACCAGCCGTGATGAGCTGCAGCGCCACCTGCGATCAGAACCGCCAAGCCGGCCACGACCAGAATCGTCTTGGATGATGAAGTGAACATGCCGATTCCCCCTTTTCCTACCCAGGTGCGGGAAAATGGCGCAGTGCTGGCGAATGGACAGGCATATCAACAAGAGTTGAAGGACGACGGGGTTCGACGTTAGAACCGTTAAATGCATACCATCCGGCCGCGAAGCCGACACTAGCTCCTACAGCGAAGATTGCCATGCCCCCCATTTACCGCAAGTCCAAGCTCCTCCGCCGTTCCCGTGTTTTTTGGGGTTCGATCCATCTCTGGCGGCCGCGGCTGGTATTTTGGACGGGAGCCTTGGCGATCGGAGTGATCAGCGTGGGGTTTGCCAAACTGGCCGATCTGGCGCAGCACGCCTTTGCGGGAGTGACGAGTTCCGGGGAATGGACCTGGCTGTTGCCGCTTGTGCTGACGCCGCTCGGCTTCGTTCTCTCGGCATGGCTCGCGGCGACACTGTTTCCGAATTCTCAAGGCAGCGGTATTCCGCAGGCGATCGCGGCGCGGCATCTGCATCATGACGAAGACCGCACGAAGCTGCTGTCGCTTCGACTTGCCTTTGGGAAGATCGCGCTGACCATTCTCGGGCTGTTCTGCGGCGCTTCGATCGGCCGCGAGGGGCCCACGGTACAGGTGGGCGCCTCCTTCATGCTGGCGGTTGCCCGCTTCGGCGGCATGGCGCAGGCCAAGGGGCTTATCCTGGCGGGTTCGGCAGCCGGCATTGCAGCCGCCTTCAACACGCCGCTCGCCGGTATCGTCTTCGCCATCGAAGAGATGAGTCGCACCTATGAATCCCGTGCGAACAGTCTGGTGCTGACCGCTGTCATTCTCTCCGGCCTCGCGGCACTCGGGCTCTCCGGCAGCTATAATTATTTTGGTACGGCCGATGCGGCGCCGGCTGCACTTGCGGATTGGGGCCTCGTCCTGATCTGCGGCATCGGCGGCGGCACGCTCGGGGCGGCTTTCAGCGGTTTTGCACTATACGCCGGCATTCGCATCCGCCGCTGGGCGCAGCCGGAGCCCCTCAAGCGGATGCTGATGCTCGCTGGCTGTTGCGGCCTTGCGGTCGCCGCGATCGGCCTCACTTCCGGCGGCAGCACGTTCGGCACCGGCTATGACCAGGCGCGCGGCGCTGTGGAGGGGCATGCCCTGCCCCTGCTATTCTTTGCCGAAAAGCTGCTGGCAAGTTTCCTGTCGATGATATCAGGCATTCCCGGCGGCATTTTCGCGCCGTCGCTTGCTGTCGGCGCCGGTTTTGGGAGCACGGTCGGTATGCTCATCGGCAGCAACATCGCGCTGGCGGCGATCCTTGGCATGGCCGGCTATTTCGCCGGAGTCGTGCAGGCGCCGATGACCGCCTTCGTCATCATCCTGGAAATGACCGGCGATCACCAGGCCGTCATTCCGATCATGGCGGTGTCGATGATCGGCTACGTCACCTCGCGCCTCCTATCGCGCGAGCCGCTTTATCACGGTCTGTCGCGTGTCTTCATCGCTGCGTCGATCCGCGCGCGGCGGGCAATCGAGAAAGAAGCAGGTGAAGAGCACGCCGCCGGCTGAAGCTTCACTAGGCCAGCAGCCGCGTAACTTCAGCGTTATCGGGCAGCGCCACCGCATCGGCGATGGTGGTCGAGAACAGAACCTTGCGGGTGGCATCGGCGACTCTTGCGAACACGTGGCGGATTTCGCAGGTCTGTTCGCCGTCGCAATCGTCGCAGCGACGATAGGCGGTGATGGAAAGGCAAGGCAGCGGTGCGATCGGCCCGTCGATGATGCGCAGGATCTCGCCGAAGGTGATTTCATCAGCCGGCTTGCGCAGGAGATAACCACCCTGCTTGCCGCGACGGCTAATGACGATGCCTTGATGTTTCAGGTCGAGAAGGATCTGCTCCAGAAATTTCTTCGGGATTTTCTGTTGCGCGGCAATATCGGAAATCATCATCGGCTCGCCCGCCGCGGTCTGGGCCAGAGCAGACAGCGCCCGCAGCGCATATTTTGCTTTTTGAGTGATCATTTCGAACCGTCTACACACACATACGATGTGCTCACCCGATACACCCGGCCACATCGTTTCGGAATTCTTGATACTTTCACCAGGCTTCGATCCGACATCAAGATGCAGATCATGAAAAAGCTTGGTGCTGCCGGCAACCCAGCCTTGTTTTCGTTCTTGTCACTATGCCCACAGTTTAGGGCAAAATTCCGCGTTTCGCATCTTTTTGGCCATCACTTCCGATTTCCGTTTGACAAGCTGCGTGTAACTCTACTATTTCTATAGACATTAAAGCAAGCGCTTAGATATGACTAGTCTTATCGGCGTTGCCGCATTGACCCGCTTCAGGGGGCAAAACGCCTTGGTTAACAGCCGAGGCGGTCGGTTTTCCGCATGGGCGCGGCTTCATGGAGATATTTGCTCCCTATCCCCTTGCTTTCGAAATCGGTTTTTCTGTCCGCTCCTGTCACAAGCTGCGATACTCCTGGCAACATCAGGACAGGATTCCCTATGACTGCCATCAATCTTATCGAAGAAGCCGGAACGCTGAACAGCCGGTTGGCGGCGCTTGATCTTGCCGGCCGTCTGTCTTTGGTTGCCGGCCTCGGCGGCCACGCCGTCTTTACGACCTCCCTCGGGATCGAAGATCAGGTCATCACGGCGGAGATCGGCAATCACCGCCTGCCGATCGAAGTTGCGACGCTGCAGACCGGTCGTCTCTTTCCCGAGACGCTGGCGCTGATCGACGAGACGGAAAGCCAATACGACATCCATATCCGCCGTTACGAGCCGGAGCAGGCCGACATCGATGCCTATGCGGCGAAATATGGCCTCAACGGTTTTTACGAAAGCGTCGAAGCTCGGCATGCCTGTTGTGGCGTGCGCAAGCTGAAGCCGCTTGCGCGAGCGCTCTCCGGGGCCACGATCTGGGTCACCGGCCTGCGCCGCGGCCAGTCGACGAATCGCGCTGATACGCCTTTTGCCGAATATGACCCGGAACGCAATCTCATCAAGGTCAACCCGCTTGCCGACTGGGATATCGACGCGATCCGCGCCTATGTCACCGACAACAGCGTGCCGGTAAATCCGCTGCATCAGCGCGGTTATCCGTCGATCGGCTGCGAACCCTGCACGCGCGCCATCAAGCCGGGCGAGCCCGAGCGGGCCGGTCGCTGGTGGTGGGAAAACGATGAGAAACGCGAATGCGGCCTGCATGTTCACGAGGAAGCCGCAGTCGCCGCACAGTGACATACCCCGCCGGTTCCCGGCATCGGTTTGAGGCGCAGTTCAAGCTGCCGCCAGCCTACCGGGAACCAAAATATCTTATTCTTCCTGGCCAGCCTCCCGGTCGGGACTATTTGAAGTTCTGGAGTTAGAAATGCCCGATAGCCGTCCGGATACGGAACTCTCCAATCCGCAGAGCACGAAGCCGCCGCTCGACCCACATCTGAAGGCGCTGGAAAACGAGTCGATCCACATTTTCCGCGAAGTTGCGGCCGAATTCGAGCGTCCGGTGATGCTCTATTCGATCGGCAAGGATTCTTCCGTGCTGCTGCATCTGGCGCGCAAGGCCTTCTATCCCGGCCGCGTACCCTTCCCGCTCCTGCATGTGAACACCGGCTGGAAGTTCGCCGAGATGATCACCTTCCGTGACGAGATCGTGAAAAGATACGACCTCGACCTGATCGAACACATCAATCCGCGCGGCAAGGCCGAGAACGTCACGCCATTCACCCACGGCTCGGCGCTCTATACAGACATCATGAAGACGGAAGCATTGCGCCACGCGCTCGACGCCGGCCAGTTCGACGCCGCTTTCGGTGGCGCGCGCCGCGACGAAGAGGCCTCGCGCGCCAAGGAGCGCATCTATTCCTTCCGCACGCCGGACCATCGCTGGGATCCGCGCAATCAGCGCCCGGAACTCTGGAACATCTATAACGGCCAGATCCGCAAGGGCGAGAGCGTCCGGGTCTTTCCGCTGTCGAACTGGACCGAAGTCGATATCTGGCGCTACATCCAGGCCGAGGATATACCGATCGTGCCGCTCTATTTCGCCGAAAAGCGCCCGGTCGTCGAGCGCGACGGCATGCTGATCATGGCTGCCGATCCGCGCCTCGAATTGTTGCCCGGCGAAGTCAAGCGCGAGGAAGTCATCCGCTTCCGCACGCTAGGCTGCTTCCCGCTGACGGGCGCGATCCGCTCGACGGCCACCACCCTCGAAGACGTTATTGCAGAGCTGGAAATCGCCACGGTTTCCGAACGACAGGGCCGCGCCATCGACCGCGACCAATCCGGCTCCATGGAAAAAAAGAAGCGTGAAGGATATTTCTGAGATGACTGCAGCCGCAACCGCAAACGTCGTCACCCTGCCCGCCGCCGAGCCAGCCAAGGCGGTGCGCGACTCGCGTCCGCTTCGCTTGATCACCTGCGGCAGCGTCGACGACGGCAAATCCACGCTGATCGGCCGTCTTCTCTGGGATACCAAGGCCGTCAAGGAAGACCAGGCCGCTACGCTGCAGCGCGATTCCACCGGCAAACAGAACGATCTCGGCCTGCCGGACTTCGCCCTGCTGCTCGACGGCCTGCAGGCCGAACGCGAACAGGGCATCACCATCGATGTCGCCTATCGCTATTTCTCGACCGACAAGCGCTCCTTCATCGTCGCCGACACGCCCGGCCATGAGCAATATACCCGCAATATGGCGACCGGCGCCTCCACCGCCGATCTCGCAGTGCTGCTGGTCGACGCGCGCATGGGCATTCTTGAACAGACGCGCCGCCATGCGACGATCGCTTCGCTGCTCGGCATCAAGCAGTTCGTCCTCGCCATCAACAAGATTGACCTGACGAACTACGACCGCGCCGGTTTCGAGAAAATTTCGCACGATTTCCGCGAATTCGCCCTGTCACTCGGCGTCAAGCAGATCACCGCCATCCCGATGTCGGCGCTGAAGGGCGAGAACGTCGTCTATTCCGGCGAGGCCTCCATGCCATGGTACACCGGCCCGACGCTCGTCGAGACGTTGGAACTTGCCACCGTGCGTTCGGCGCAGACGGTCGGGTTCCGCTTCTCGGTACAGCGCGTGTCGCGACCGGGCGAAAGCTTTCGGGGCTATCAGGGCACGGTTGCCGGCGGCTCAGTGAAGCCAGGCGACAGCGTCATGATCCTGCCGTCGGGCATGGTCGCCAACGTCTCGAAGATCGTAACCTTTGATCTCGTGCGCAATGCCGCCGTTGCCGGCGACGCCATCACGCTTGTGCTCGACCGGCAGGTGGACGTGTCCCGCGGCGACATGATCGTCGCCATCGACAGCCAGCCACAGTCCGGCCTCGCCTTCGACGCTCAGATCGTCGCGCTGCAGCCGGAAGGCATCGAGCCCGGCAAGCGCTACTGGCTGAAGAGCGGCAGCCGCCGCCAGCGCGTGCAGGTGCAGCCCATCGCTCAGCTCGAGCTGAAGACTGGCGCCTGGGCGCCGGCACAGACGCTGTGGATGAACGCCATCGGCAAGGTCCGCCTCGCCTTCGACGAAGCTGCGGTCTTCGATCCCTACGACCAGAACCGCTCGACCGGCTCCTTTATCCTGATCGATCCGGATGGCAACAACACGGTCGCCGGCGGCATGATCACCGGCAAGCGCACCGACATCGGCGGCATCCACAAGGACGGCCAACGCGTGCTCCTGTCGCTACCGGCCGATCTTGCCGACCAGATCATGGCCAGCGAACTCTTCGCAAGCCGCCGCGACGAAACCGAAGTCCGCCGTGTCACCGCTGCACAGGCCGCAGAGATTTGGGCGAACGCGGCCAGCGATATTTGATCGACGTTAAATTCGTGATGGAGAAAGGGGCCGATTGGCCCCTTTTTCATGCGCTGATCGCGACCGGCAGAGCTTCGCAGCGCTCCGCGAAAAGCCTTTCGTTGAGAAAATCGACGAAAACAC
The DNA here is from genome assembly GCF_014193655.1 of Rhizobium sp. BK313. Classification (GTDB taxonomy): domain Bacteria; phylum Pseudomonadota; class Alphaproteobacteria; order Rhizobiales; family Rhizobiaceae; genus Rhizobium. The sequence goes on from NZ_JACHZQ010000001.1 coordinate 2,417,978, forward strand.
GGACTTTGGGAGAGAGGTGGCGGTTGGAAGGCCAAAGCAGGTGGAAACGGCCTGGGCCATCGATATGGTCGTCAAGCACGGTGCATAGCTTCCCTTCGGCGAGCGCGCTGCGCGCCAAAAAATCCGGCATGCAGCCGATACCGAGGCCGCTGAGGGTCGCGCCGCGCAGGGCCTCCATGTTGTTGCAGGACAGGACCGTTCGCGTGCGCAATTCCGGCTCACCTTCCGGCAGAGTCAAAGGCCAGTTCTGGATCTTACCGCTGTTGGGGAAGCGGAAGTGGATGGCCAAGTGACCGTCGAGGGCGCGCGGACAATCGGGAACGCCATAGCGTTCGAGATAGCTCGGTGCGGCGCACAGCAGCATCTGGAACGGCCGCAGCGAGCGCGACATCAGCCGTGAATCCGGCAGGTCGCCGCTGCGGATCGCCACATCGACGCCCTCTTCGATCATATCGACGATGCGGTCGTTGAAATCGATATCGAGTTCGACATCGGGATAGCGGGTAACGAATTCCGGCAGCACCGGCAGCAGAAGATGATAACTGACAATGGGCACGCTGACGCGCAGCCGCCCGCGCGGCACGGCGACTGCTTGCGCGAGTGACGCCTGAGCGTCGTCGAGATCATCAAGAACGCGCCGGCAGCGCTCGTGGAAGAGGCGTCCCTCCTCGGTCAGGCGAATGCTGCGGGTCGAGCGCTGCAGCAGCCGCACGCCGAGCTGCCGTTCGAGATTGGTCACCGCCTTGCCGACGGCGGAGGCCGATAGGCCGAGCACGCGCCCCGCGGCGGCAAAGCTGCCGAGATCGGCGGTTCGCACAAAGGCAGTCAGGCCACTTAACCGATCCATGCTAATTTCCATTCGAGCGTTTTTTTCCGGCATATATGGAAACTTAGCGCTATTCTCTCTGAATTAAAGCAAAATTATCTTGCTTGGGTATTCCACCGCTCCCGCGGATGATGACCGCCATTTTTAGAGGCAGTTTCCAATCCGAAACCGTCCGCGGGTTTCTTTTTGCTCAAACACAGCGGAAATCCCGATGTATCCAAACAAGATAAGGGCCGCGAGTCCGGCCGAAAAACTGTTCGTTCTTGTCGCGGTCTGTTGCGCAGCGGCCGCCATGCCCCTGACCTTCACCGGTCCCGCCGTAGCCCTGCCGGCAATCAGCCGAACGCTCGGCGGCAGCCCAATTGCGCTCAACTGGGTCACCAACGCCTTCATGTTGACCTTCGGCAGCAGCCTGATGGCCGCCGGTGCGCTCGCCGACAGTTTCGGGCGCAAGCGCATCTTCCTCATAGGGCTCGGCGGCTTCGCCATATTCTCGGCAGGACTGGCCTTCGCCGGCGACATCGTCTGGTTCGATATCCTGCGGGCGCTGCAAGGCATGGGTGCTGCTGCGGCGTTTTCCGGCGGCATGGCGTCACTCGCGCAGGAGTTCGAGGGTACCGCGCGCATGCGCGCCTTCAGCATCGTCGGCGCAAGCTTCGGCGTCGGTCTTGCTTTCGGACCGATCGCTTCCGGGCTTATGATCGAAGCCTTCGGTTGGCCGGCAATCTTTCTTCTGGTCGTCATCCTCGCCGTCCTCGCCTTTGGCCTCGGCGCATACTTCCTGACCGAGTCCAGAGATCCGGATGCCGGCGGTCTCGATTGGCCAGGCGCGCTCAGCTTTACGCTCGCCCTAACATTGTTCACCTACGGCGTGTTGCGCGCTCCGGAAAACGGTTGGAGCGACCCGCTGGTCATTGCCCTGCTTTCGGGCGCGGCTTTGCTCTTCGTGGCCTTCGGCATCATCGAGCGCTCGGTGAAACGCCCGATGCTGGATCTCACTCTGTTTCGGTATCCGCGCTTCGTCGGCGTGCAGTTGCTGGCGGCCGCACCTGCCTATGCCTTCGTCGTGCTGCTCATCCTTCTTCCAGTTCGCTTCGTTGGCATCGAGGGCATGAGCGAGGTCGCCGCCGGCCGGATGATGGTCGCCCTGTCGGCGCCGCTTCTCGTCCTGCCGATCGTTGCAGGTCTGCTGACGCGGTGGTTCACGGCCGCTACGATCTGCAGCGCGGGCCTTATCATTTCCGCCGCCGGATTGTTCTGGCTCAGCCATCTCGCCACGGGATCAGCACCTATGGCATTGATTGGTCCGTTGCTCACCATCGGCATCGGTATCAGCCTGCCCTGGGGCTTGATGGATGGGCTCGCCGTGAGTGTCGTTCCGAAGGAGCGTGCGGGCATGGCGACAGGCATTTTCAGCACCACCCGCGTCGCCGGCGAAGGTGTTGCGCTTGCTGTCGTCAGTGCCGTCCTATCGGCACTCATTCAATCACATCTCGGCGCTGAGGCGGGCGAACATGCCCCCATTGCAGCGCAGCGGCTCGTCACCGGCGATCTCCTCGATGCTGCATCGAATGTGCCGGCGATCCCACATGTCCTGCTGATCCAAAGCTACAGTGATGCCTTTAGTGCGCTACTATGGCTACTGACGGCAATCACGACCATCACGGCAATTGTCGTCTTCGCGTTCCTTGGCCGCGGCACCGGGGAGAGCACCGTCGAAGCAGCAGACCTGGAGCCGGAGGGCGACGAGGAAGCGCTTAATGCCTCCAACGCCTAAGTCCACTTTTGCATCGATGGGTGGGCCGGCACAATGACGCCGGCTCATTTCCCCCTTTAGATCCCCCACTCATGATCAAGGAAATCGGGGGTTCTTTCCTCGCCTTCGGCGCGATCAGATAGGCCCGGGCCGCGAGCCATGACGGCGGCGGTCCCCAGGCAAAGCGTCTGAAGACACTGGCGAAGGAAATAGGCGTAAGCTATGGAAATTATGGGCCGTAGGCGCTTTTAGCTTTCCTCTGTGCGCAACGATATATTTCGAAAACACACAAAATGTGTGCACCGCTAGGCGGCGATCGCAGCTATAAAATAGTCTTATGATATCAAACCGGTTTTTGAAAACTATTGCGTGGAGCTACATTGCGGCACTGGTTGCCGTAACCTTTGCGCATCTCAATTGGCAGGCCGAGTTTGGCAATCCCTTCAACATGTATCGCGCCGGCGCACTCTGCGTCGCCGGCATGCTGGCGCGAATTGCCTATCCGCAATCGCCCTCCTTCACTTGCCTCTTGATGATCGGCAGCGTGTCGGTGCTTTGCTTCTCGCATTTCCTGGCGAACGGAAGTTACGGCTCACCGATGGATATCATCGTCGACATGGCCGGCGCCCTCTGGGGCCTTGCGATCGGCGCCATGCTCAGCAAGCTGATATCGCCGACTTCGAAACGTACCGCTCTCTATTAATCGGCGCTCTCAGGCTTTCACCCTCCATAGCAATCCGATCCTACATCGCTGAAGGCGCCGATTTCGATTGAGCGCAGTGCGCCTCCACATTCGGCGCGGACATTCCGGCGGCTGCCAAGGTCTGCTTGATGTACCCCCTCGGGGCTAATCCCCTTTTTCCACTTTCTAATCCGAAGTGATTATTATGCAGACAATATTATGACAAACTTACTATCTGCATTTGCAGATGTTGCTTTCATGCAACTTAAAATGAAAAATCACGAAAACGTCATTCTGAGAAAAATATATCATATAACTTTGCAGGAATTCGGTCTTAATAGCGCACAGAAGCGGGTGGGGCCTGCTTCTCCCGAGTCGGGGTTTTTAAACAGGGATAGGGTGAGGCACGTCGATTTTTCGGCGCGATAGCCTGTGCCCAATCTATATTGGATTGGAGTTTTTATGAACATCAAGAGCCTTCTTCTCGGCTCCGCTGCTGCTCTCGCAGTAGTTTCCGGCGCTCAGGCAGCCGACGCTGTCGTCGCCGCTGAGCCGGAGCCGCTCGAATACGTCCGCATCTGCGACGCATACGGTGCCGGTTACTTCTTCATTCCGGGCACGGAAACCTGCCTCAAGATCGGCGGCATGGTTCGTACCGAAGGCAAGTGGTACAACGCCTACAACCCGGCCGACCGTTCCGGCACGCTGTGGCACACCCGCGCCCAGCTCAGCGTCGACACCGCGACCGACACCGAATACGGTCCTCTGAAGACCAACACCATCTATCGTTTCGACTGGCAGGAAGGTGGTTCCACGACCACGAAGCTGCTGTTCGCTAACATTAGCCTGGCTGGCTTCACCATCGGCAAGCTCGACTCCCAGTACAACCTGTACATGGGCTATGCCGGTAACGTCATCAACGACGACGTGGTCTATGACGGCCCGTACGAACTCAACCAGTTGACCTATAGCTACGACGCCGGCAACGGCTTCACGGCTATCGTCTCGCTCGAAGATTCCAACTCCGGCGCTGGCGCAACCGGCGTCAACGGCGAAGACAGCTCGGATCATTACGCTCCGGACGTCGTTGCCGGTGCTGGCTACAAGGCTGGCAACTTCGGCTTCAAGATCGTCGGCGGTTATGACTCGATCGTCGAAGAAGGTGCTATCAAGGCTCGCGCCGATGCCGACTTCGGCGTCTTCAAGGCGTTCGTCATGGGCGGCTGGAACACGGACGGCGACAAGCTGAACAAGTACGCCAGCTCGAACGGTGCAGGCCCGGCCAAGGGCATCGGCTGGGGTGACTGGGCTGTTTGGGGCGGCGTCACCGTTCCGTTCAACGACAAGCTGCAGGCCAACGCTCAGGTTGCCTACACCGACTCGAAGATCTTCGCAGCAACCGCCAACCTTCGTTGGAACCCGGTCAAGAACCTGCTGGTTCAGCCGGAAGTTTCCTACACCAACTGGGATTCGATCAACGAAGACCAGTGGGCCGGCGTTCTTCGCTTCCAGCGTAGCTTCTAAGACCTCATTTCCGAGATCTGATCTGACTTGACCCCTGATCGGATGGGGATCGGCCCTGCTTCCAGCGAAGCGGGGCCGGTCCTTCCGAGATGGAAATTGCTACATTTGCCAATCGCTATCAGCCGGGTGCATCACAGCCGGGCGTAGAAACTTGTTTTTGTCATATTATATATAATGTTACACTTATACTATGCGACTGACAGGATCGTTCAAAGCCAGAGGCCGCCAGCGGCATCGTTTTGGCTTCGTGCAAACAAAGAGCAAACGGACGGTAAGCTGTAGCCGGCTTTCGCGGGCCGGGCGATAAAGCGAGGAGCTGGCGCCCGCGGCAAGGCTTGTGATGATGCACTCCAAACGCATCAATAGCATCGACAAGCCGGATTTTTTGTCGTAGAGAGGCCGCATGTCTTTCACCTACGCAAATGCCTCGCGATTTTATTCGTACCGCTGCTCTCAGCGGAGGCGGGCCCGTGCGTAGGTAAAACTGACGCAACGACATAAACCCGAACAGCCGCTAGTCCTACCTGGCGGCTTTTTTGTCGGCACGGTATGACCCAAAAAGGAACCGATACCGTGTTGAATTCCACTGATGATTTGCGAATTATCGAGATCACTGCCCTTACGCCCCCCTCTCGCATTATAGAGGAGATTCCGCGGGATGAGGCTGTCACCACGACCGTGACGGAAACTCGCAACGCCGTTCACGGCATCCTGCATAATCACGATGATCGATTGATTGTGGTCATCGGCCCCTGCTCCATCCATGACCCCGTCGCGGCGCGAGATTATGCTGCCCGCCTGAAGGAACAGCGCAACCGGTTCGCCGACGATCTCGAAATTATCATGCGGGTCTATTTCGAGAAGCCTCGAACCACGGTCGGCTGGAAGGGTCTGATAAACGACCCACATCTCGATGGAAGCTACCGTATTGAAGAGGGATTGCGCATCGCCAGAAGCCTTCTGGTCGACGTCAACGAAATCGGGCTGCCGGCCGGCTGCGAATATCTCGACACGATCACGCCGCAGTACATTTCCGATTTGGTAAGCTGGGGCGCTATCGGTGCGAGGACCACCGAGAGCCAGGTGCATCGCCAGCTTGCCTCGGGCCTTTCATGCCCGGTCGGTTTCAAAAACGGGACGAACGGCGATGCAAAGATAGCCCTCGATGCAATCGTGGCGGCCACGCAACCGCATCATTTCCCGGCCGTAACCAAGGATGGCTTGGCGGCGATTGCCTCGACGCGCGGCAATGAGGACTGCCACCTCATTCTGCGCGGCGGCATGCAACCCAACTATGATGCGGCCAGCGTGCAAGCGGTTTCGGTACAGGCTCGGCAAGCCGGACTTGATCCGCGGATCATCATCGATGCCAGCCATGCCAATAGCGGCAAGGACCCCGAGAACCAGCCGATGGTCGTCAGCGCCGTCGCAGAGCAAATATCCGCGGGCGACCATCGCATCAAAGGCATGATGATGGAGAGCAACATCGTCCGCGGCCGCCAGGATCTCGTTCCCGGCAAAGCGTTGGTCTATGGCCAGAGCATCACAGACGGCTGCATTGATTGGCCAACCTCCGTCCGCACATTGGAGGAACTGGCTCGAGCCGCACAAACAAGGCGGCGGCTGCTTCGCAAGTAGCATTCCGACCAAGGGATTGTTCACCTAGTACGCGTTGGTGAACGATCCCTGGCCGCCGTCAGGCTTGTCCTCGCCGAGTGGCGAAGACAAAAATCTCCCTTCGATCCGTTTCAGGATCGCCCGCGACCGACGATCAGCTTTAGCGAGCCCTCGAATTCCGGCTGCGTGCGTAGATGCCCGTATTTAGCATCCCAGGTGCCGTCCTTCAGGTCACGGCTGAGATCGGCGACGAAGCGATCGCCGATCGAGGCATCAACGAAGCTCCAGGCGGAATTCGCGAGACGTGCGCCCGGCTCCAGCAGGCGTTCCGGGCGCCCGTAATAGGCCTCTCCGAAACCGTCCGTGCAACTCAGTGGGATCGGCACCGGAATGACCTTGGCATTGCCGCCTAGCCCTTCGCTGATGGTCGCCATTTGCGGATAGCGGCGCGCCTCTACCGCGATCACTTCCGGCGCATAGTCGACGAGCCAGAAGCGATTGAGCTCGTCCGGATCGCCGGTCAGGATCAGGACCGGACCGCGCGTCACCCGCCGCATCTCGGCAAGCCCTGCTGCCAGATCGGACCACTGATGCACGGTGAATGTCGCCATGGAGGCATCGAAACTGCCGTCTGCAAAAGGAAGCTTCTCGGCGGTGGCATCGATGGCGGAGGGCAGATGCGCGGGCCGCTGCGCCCGCATCGACGCTGAGGGCTCGACTGCCGTCACCGCACGGTCAACGGGCTCATAGGAGCCGGCGCCGGCGCCGACATTGAGGACACTGCGGGCATCGCCCAATGCAGCGCGGATAAACGCCGCAATATGCGGATCGGGCTGGCGGTATTTTGCGTAATTCGTGCCAATGACGCCGTAGTTTGCATCACCGGCGCTACCGTCCTGATGTCGGTTGACCATAAGGTCCTCATCCTCATTGTCTGGCTGCACTGGGCAGCGTCGTTGTTTGGTCCAGGCATAGCTTTGCCGTCGTCGAAAATGCTCTCGCACTCCGATTTTCATTGTTCCCTCAACGGGGAAATTTACATTGTAAGCAGGACAAAACATTATGGTGCGCAGGAAGAAAACCGATATGATCGAACAAAAGCTGTTCGGAAATCTCACATGGCTCGCCGCATCCCATCTCTCAACGCATTACGTGCCTTCGAAGCTGCCGGCCGGCATGGGCGGATGACCTTGGCGGCTGACGAGTTGAACGTGACGCATAGCGCCGTCAGCCGTCAGATCCAGCATCTTGAGGACGTGTTGGGTGTGCCGCTATTCGAGGGGCCGAAGAACAAGCTGCGGCTGACGGAGGCAGGTTCGACCCTGTTGTCGGGCTTGGTCTCCGCTTTCGATCAGATCGACATGTCGGTGCGTTCTGTTGCGGACACGGAAGACGGATCACTCGACGTCTCCTGCCCCGGCACCTTTACCATGCGTTGGCTGATCCCGCGGCTTTACCGGTTCCAGGCGGAGTACCCCAATATCGAAGTTCGCCTGACGGCATCGTCCCGTCCGGTCGATTTCACCCGCGACGGGTTCGATGTCGCGATCCGGGTCGGTGCAGCACCCTGGCCGCAGGGCGCGGAGGTGATTGCGCTTTTTCCGGAGCAGACGGGCCCGGTTCTCTCCCCTTCCCTCGAAAAAACCGTCGAAGAGAACTTCGCCGGCGTTCCGCAGCTTCATACCAGAACGCGCCTTCGCGCCTGGGGCGACTGGCTGTCGCGGTCAGGCGCAGCAGTCGAGACCGGAGCGCGCGTGGAATACGAGCATTTCTATTTCATGCTGGAGGCTGCGAGCGCGGGCCTTGGCGTCTGCGTCGCGCCGTGGCCCTATGTGACCGACGATATTCGTTTCGGCCGCCTCACCGCCCCACTGGGTTTCATCGACAGCGGCCATCACTATGTGGCGCTGCGGCGCGCCCGGCGGAATCGAAAATCGGTGTTGTTTTGCGAATGGCTGCAGAAGGAAGCGCAGGCCTTCTCGGTCTCGCACCCGGCCCTGACGGGCTAGAGCGGTTCAGCCTTTTGCGGAATCGCAGAACCGCTCCCTCTCTTTGTTTTTTCGCAATTCCAGGAAAACCGCTTCGCACTTTTCCTGGAATTGCTCTAGACGCGGCGATAGTGAGCCAGGCTTACATAGTGCTTTCGGGGCCCTTGTACGTGCCACATCTCTGCCCACGTATCCGGTCCACGAAAGAAAAGACGGCCGCGATAAAGATCGGGGCCGCATTGATGGACGAGGCGTTGCGATGCGCCATCTCCGATGCGGACGAATTCGGTGAGGTCGGGGAAATAGACGACGACATTCCCAGCACCGCTGCTGAGCGCATAGGTACGGCTGCTCCTGAGCGTCGTATAGTCCGTCGTCGTGTCGCCATGCTCCTCGAACTGGCGAGGCGTGACGAACGCCTGCCCTTCGAACAGGACGAAAGAGGCGTTGAGGCGGTCGATGATCTTCCGCCTCACGTCCCAGGTGCCGAGATAGGATCTCAGCCGTTCATTTTCGGCCGCTCCCGGCGGCCAGGCGTCCCCCATTCAGGACGCGGCACGTTGCGTTGCATCAGCGCCTGATTGCCTGACCGGCAGTTTCCAACCGGGGCGGACGAAATGGCAGGTATAGCCGTTCGGAATGCGCTCCAGATAGTCCTGGTGCTCCGGCTCGGCTTCCCAGAAGTCGCTTGCCGGCGTCACTTCAGTGACGACCTTGCCCGGCCAGAGACCGGATGCCTCGACATCGGCGATCGTGTCCAGGGCGACCCGCTTCTGCTCTTCACTCGTATAGAAGATCGCCGAGCGGTAGCTCGTGCCGACATCGTTGCCCTGGCGGTTGCGCGTGGTCGGATCATGGATCTGGAAGAAGAATTCCAGTAGGTCGCGATAGCTGATCTTCTCGGGATCGAAGGTGATCTCGATCGCTTCCGCATGGGTGCCGTGGTTGCGATAGGTCGCATTGCGGACCTCGCCGCCGGTATAGCCAACGCGTGTCGAAATGACGCCCTTATAGCGGCGGATGAGGTCCTGCATGCCCCAGAAACAACCGCCGGCGAGAACTGCACGTTCCGTAGTCATCGGATATCCTCCACTTGGTCGAGATAGGCACCATAGCCCTCAGCTTCCATCCTGTCGCGATGCACGAAGCGAAGGGAGGCGGAGTTGATGCAATAGCGCAGACCGCCGCGATCCTGCGGTCCATCGGGAAAAACATGACCCAGGTGGCTGTCGCCATGGATAGAGCGCACTTCGGTGCGCATCATGCCGTGCGAGAGGTCGGTGAGCTCATTGATGTTGGTAGTTTCGATAGGCTTGGTGAAGCTCGGCCAGCCGCAGCCTGAATCGAACTTGTCTGAGGAGGCAAACAGCGGCTCGCCAGATACGATGTCGACATAGATGCCCGGCTGCTTGTTGTCGAGATATTCGCCCGTGCCGGGACGCTCGGTACCGCTTTGCTGCGTCACACGGTACTGTTCGGGGGACAGCTTCGCTATAGCCTCGGAAGTTTTGCTGTAGTTCTGCATTCCTGTTCTCCTTGCCCTCAGACGCATGTTTCGAACTCAACCAGGTACTACGAGAGAACACTGGATATCGTTACAGACATCAAGCTCGATGAGCGTCGCGGGAGTGGTTGCGACGCAGATATAGGTATCGGGCAGCCGATTTGCCATATCGCACACGGCGGCGTGATGCGCCGCCCAGCCTCAGGCAATCAATCATCCCAATCGCAGGCAGAGGCATAGATCGCCGCCAAAGCCTCAATGCCGGCCTGGTCGTCGCTGTCGAAGCGACTGGCAAGAGGACTATCCAGATCGATGACGCCGAAGACCTGGCCATCGCGAAACAGCGGGACCACCAGCTCCGACCGAGAAGCGGCATCGCAGGCGATATGGCCTGGGAAAGCATGTACGTCTTCGACGAGGATCGACTGCTCTTTCTCGATCGCCGTCCCGCATACACCGCGGCCGACTGCGATGCGGACGCAGGCTGGTTTGCCCTGGAATGGCCCGAGCACTAGTTCGTCATCCGACTGGAGGAAATAGAAGCCGGCCCAGTTGAGGTCCGGCAGCATCTGGTAAATCAGCGCCGATGTATTGGCGGCGTTGGCGATCGGATCGGCCTCGCCGTCGAGCAGCGCCTGCAATTGGCCGGCAAGCTCACGGTAGAATTCGGGTTTGTTGGCGTGTTGGATCGTCTTTTCCGCAAACATTGGATTGCTGCCTTTCAGTCTTGTCGTTGCCCACCGGATTGTTTTCAGTCTTTGTCGTCAGGCGGACAGGGCCAGTTTTCCGGCGATTTCAGCCCGGCAGGCAACACGGTCGCCTTGTCACCGCAAGCAAGATTGATCTGCTCTTGTTCCAGGCCGGTGGCGGTTGAGAGATCGAGCCCTTCGATACGGGTCAGATACATGAAGGCACCGCCGAAGGCGACCGGGCCTTTGATCGTCGCGCCGCTCAAAGCGGCGCGGGAAAGATTGGCGAGAGAAAAATTACTCCCCGTCAGCACCGCCTTATCGAAATCGGCACGGCCAAGCTCGGCCTTCTGAAAATCCGCGTTGGTAAGCTGCGCGCCGCCGAATTCAGCCCGTTGCAGCTCCGCGCTGGCGAATCTGGCGCCGTTGGCCGAGATGTTGCTGAAATCGGCGCGGTATGCTTCGATCCTCGAGAAATTCGCCGCCTCGGCCCGCGCATTCTTCAACCATGCGCGCACCAGCGTCGCTTTTTCCAGATTTGCCAATGTGAGATTGGCGTTGCTGAGATCGGTGCTGTCGAAATGAGCGCCGGCAAGATTGGCTCCTTGGAGATCACTGCCCTCCAGCATGATATTGGTCTTGCTGCATTCGCTCCAATCCAGACCGGGCGAGGCCACATTGCCGCAATCGGCGGCTTGCGCAGGATTATGGGCGCCGGACGCGAGCAGGATTGTCACAGCCAGCGCCAGCCCGGAAAGACCGGCAGCAACGGGCCTACCCATAGCTGCAAACCAACTCAGAGCCGCGCCGCGACCCTTTCGTCCCCGCCAAACCTGCATCCTCATCCCTCGCTTCGCTTCTCCATGCAGGCGCCTTGCCTCGGCATCGAGTCAGGCGTCCCGTGCAACTCTGTATATAGTGTTTCCCACAACGAAAAGCGCCTATGGCGCCAAAGGATATCGCACAACAACCGCTATCAGCGAATTGTCGCACCGCAAGAAAGCTTAGAAAAGAGGACCGGCGACAGATACGCACGATAAAACCACATATCGGCGGCTCACAGTCATTGCAAAGACCGTCAAGCGGAATGACAGAGCCCGGCAGAAGCGGAGTCGACGCCCCAGAAGAGAAGTGGCCTGGCCGAGGGAAACGACCAGACCACTATGGTGCAGATTGGAGGTCAATCTAATCTAGCACCCTAATAGTAAGATCGACTTAGTTTTTGTCAATAAGGATGTGGCGGTGCTTTTGGACGCGGGGCGTTTGGGGCGCAATTGCAGGCTTCACGCGGCAGATTTCGCGAGATTATTTCCGATCGGCCCATCACCGGCACTACAAACGGTTGTGCCAAAAGGTCTCAGGCGATAGCAATTGCTCTGCTATTTCTAGGGGCATTTAATGACAATTCGCTCGCGCTTTTTTGCCACCGTTTATGTGGTGATCGTAGGCCTTCTTCTGACTATGGCGGGAAACGTATTTGCCGCCGCAAACCAACCCCCTCTTGAAAAGAGATCGATGGATTTCGTGCTGGTCAGGAATCACAACTGCCAGGAATCCTGCGTCCAATGGATATCCGCAGAAGGGGAAATAACGGCTGGTTCGCCGATGGGGCTTCGGAAGCTTTTGAAGAAGCTCAAGGGCCGAAAGCTCCCTGTGGTGTTTCAATCCATCGGCGGCAATGTCTCCGGTGCCTTATCGATAGGACGCATGATCCGCGCCGCCGGCCTCGAAACGGTGGTCGGGAGGACGCAGTTGAAAGACTGTCCCATGCTGCTGCCACGCTGCCCCGAGAAGATAGTCAAGGACGGATGGTCGGAAGGCGAAGTTCACGCTGGAGGCGCATACTGTTTTTCGGCCTGCCCGTTTGCACTTGCTGGAGGAGAAACTCGCACTGCGGCTGTGAACGCCTCTATCGCCGTTCATCAGATAACGAATGGAACTTCAAATACGAAAACATCAAATCCGGGACGAAGAAGACTTGACGAAATATCGACAACTCCCAGTCCGGCCTTGAAGGCGGATCTTGCCTCTTATCTTGACGAAATGGGCGTCAGCCATGACGACGTGTTCGCTATGATGGGACTGGCAACCCCGCAGGGCCTGTACCACGTCGGAAACGCCGAAGCGCTCAAATCGGGTCTTATTACAAAAGTCTTCTCGTATGACGACGAGCCAGGCTATGTCACGGGCGGAACCGACGCCCAAAGGGAATGACGAACACTCACCCGGAGCGCCACCCTCGATCCTACCGTCGCAATGCAAAAACGAAAAAAGCCCGCGAACGCGGGCTTTTCAAGCTGGTCGGAGTGGAGTGATTCGAACACTCGACCCCCACGTCCCGAACGTGGTGCGCTACCAGACTGCGCTACACTCCGTGACCAGCGGCGCTTCTATAGACCAGCCATTTTTGATGCACAAGCACCAAAATCAAAAAAACCGGCCGATTCTTGACGAAAAGATTACAGAGGCAATTGCCCAGAAAATCGGCAGTAAAACAGGCGTCGAACCGGCCGAAGTGCATAAGACGCAACACATTTCGCAAAATCCCACTTGTACACGCGGATGGGAATTTTCTTTTGCCGGCTTTGGCGCTAAAGCCTTAGCGGGACAGGCGGAAATGTCGTGGGACAGCGGCGTTTCCGCAGCCGAATGCGAGACAGAAGCTCAAGGACGATACGATGAATATCCGCATGATCACCGCGGCGGGGCTGTTGCTGGCCCTGACCGGCTGCACCACTACAACCGCAGTACTCCCGACGATTGCGAGCAACCCGGTTCAGGACCGCTGGGAAGGGCAGTCGGCCGGCCGTTTCTTCGCCTCATACGGGCCACCGATCGCCGATCGCGACGAAGGCGGCAACCGCGTCTATACGTGGCGTGGCGGCTACAAGACGGTCACCGTCGCCGCCAAGAAGGGCGCCAAGAAAGGCAGCAAGCTCTATCTCAGCTGCAAGGCCGATATCGTCACCAACCAGAGCTATGTCATTCGCTCGGTCCACATCCTCGGCGACCAGCCCGGCACCAACGGCTCCTCCTACTGTGCCGAACTCTTGGCGCCGCCGGAAAAGGCGAGCTGAGCTTCGAGAACTATCGGGGACGGGAATATCGCAGGCGGCTCGAAAGGGTCGCCTGTTTTTGTTTTGGCGGAGCACTCGACTATTTGTGGGGTAGCCAGCTCAATTTGATTTTGGAAATTTGCAGTGGCTGGGGCGCCTGGATTCGAACCAGGGGATGGCGGTACCAAAAACCGCTGCCTTACCGCTTGGCTACGCCCCACCGTACGACATGGCGACTGTTCGCGCCAAATCGGCGTCTGATTAGCAAAGGTCGCATCCGCTCACAATCACTAAGTTACGTGTGAACGCATATTTCTGTGCGCTTCCGGGGTGGCTATGATAGGTCTTGGCCCGCCCAAATCCAATCAGGAGATCCGATGAGCCAATATCGTGCCCGCCCGCCGGCTGTTCCGACAGTGCTCCTCGACGATGCCGTCGTGCGTATCACCCGCTGGCATTTCGAGCCGGGCGCCGATACTGGACATCATGTCCACGGTCTCGGCTATGTCGTGGTGCCGATGACGGATTGCCAGTTCCTGATCGAGGAAGCGAACGAAAACAGGCGCGTCGACCTTGCCAAGGGCGCGGCCTACCGCCGCGATGCCGGCGTCGAACACAACGTGGTCAATGCCGGGTCCGAACCGATGTCCTTCATAGAAGTTGAATACAAGCGACCATGAGCACTCCCGAATTCGACCTTGCCTTCGAGCCCGCCTATGGGCGCGCCGTTCCCATTGCGCCCGGCGTCGAGCGGGTGACGGTCAACAATCCCAGCGCTTTCACCTTCTACGGCACCAACAGCTATATCGTCGGCGGCTCGTCCGTTGCGGTCATCGATCCCGGCCCGGAGAATGACGCGCATTTCGCGGCTCTGATGGCGGCGCTGAAGGGGCGCGAGGTGACGCATATCTTCGTCAGCCATACCCATCGCGACCACTCGCCGCTCGCCAAACGGTTGAAGGAGGCTACCGGCGCCTTGACGGTCGGCGAAGGACCGCACCGCGCCGCGCGGCCGCTGCATGACGGCGAGGTCAATCCCTTTGCCGAAAGCTCGGATACAGGCTTCCTGCCGGATATCGCGCTTGCCGATGACGAAAGCGTCTCGGGAGACGGTTGGGAGCTGACCTCACTTCTGACGCCCGGCCACACGGCCAACCACGCCTGTTTTGCGCTGGAGGGCAGCGGCGTCGTCTTTTCCGCCGATCATGTCATGGCGTGGGCGACGACGATCGTCGCGCCGCCTGATGGCTCCATGGCCGACTATATGGCTTCGCTCGACCGGCTACTTGGCCGTGACGACCGCCTGTTCTTTCCCGGCCATGGCGGGCCAGTGAAGGAACCCGCCTCCTTCATGCGCGGCCTCAGAACCCATCGGCGCATGCGCGAACGCGCCGTACTGGAGCGCATCAAGGCTGGTGATCGTCTGATCCCCGACATGGTGAAAGCCATCTACCGCGACACCGACCCACGCCTGCATGGAGCAGCCGCATTGTCTGTGCTGGCGCATCTGGAGGATCTGGTGGGGAAAGGCCAGGTCGAAACGGACGGACCGCCGGCGTTGCTCGGGGCTTATAGGCCCGCATAAGCCGTTTCAGCTTCCGGCAATGCCCAGGAGTTCGGCGTCCAATGCCTTCAAGTAGCTTTCCGCTATGTTGGCGCTGATGCCGAGATCGTCCTGGCCATAGCGAGAGGCGACGCGGACGTCGACAAGCGTCGTCTCCGCTTCTTCACGCAGGCGGATCAGCACATCGAAGTGCAGACCGAGAATGCGGGTGCGGGTCTCGCCCTGCAGGACGACGTCGGAGCTTTGGCGGATCAGGTCAGCTACGTCGTCGCGAAAGGGGCGCGGCGTCGGCACAGGCACGACATCGGGCATGTCGGTCACGGCACTGTCGTCCGGCGGCTGGCTTGGATGCTGTCGGAGCGCTGGACGCTTCGGCTTTTCATCGCTGTTCGGATCAGTGACATCGGCGCCGGCGGCCTTGACGATGGTGATGTGGTTGTCCTTGGCGACCTTGCGTACGGCCTCCAGCACGCGGTCGACAGCACCTTCGTAGCGACGGCCGGTGAGGGCCGGATAGGCGGCATATTGCGCCTCACGGTCCTGCGCTGTCACAAAATGCCTTGCCGGCAGCCAGATCTGTTTGGCCTCCGGCGGCGTCAGCCATTCCGGAGTGTCAGCGAGATCGGTCGAGACATCGTAGATGGCGGGCCGTGTCCAATAACGCTCGACGCCGATGCCGACGATCGCCAGGGGCAGCGCGGCGTAAATCAGCGCCTTGACGGCCGAAACCCCACCTACGGCGGCAACCCGCCAGAGCTGCGTCAGGCCGATGGCCGCAAGCAGTACCGCCAGCGCGGCAAAGCCGGCGGAAATCAGCATCAGCAGGACGAAATAGGGCGTTTCCAGCGGCCCAAATCGATGGCCGATCAGAATCACTCCGCATAGCACCAGCGCAAAGGACGCAATCAAGCGCGCGGCGCGAGCTGCATGCGAAACGGGACGGTCGAAGCGAATGGTCATCAAGAACTCGTCGGCGCGTCGGATCGGAAGGCGGATGCACCGAATCCCGAAGGTCGACCTCATGTTTAGAGCAAGAGCCGGCGAAAATAAATCAGATGTCGGCACAGACGATTAACGCTCGACCGCAAGCAGATTCCGGGCCAACTGACACGAAAACGTGAGTACTTGCTTAAATTCCGAAAAAGGGCCATGCTTTTTGGCGTTTTACTAAGGCCATGAAAGGACTTGAGGAGATGGAAACGATACAATCGCCAGACATCGCCGCCAAGCCGTTGCCTGCAGCGGCCGGAACGGTCGCCGATGCTGCCGATCCCACCCTGCCGCTCGAACTGTTGGAGCTGGAATTATCGCTCGAAGGTTTTTCCGGCGGAGAGTCGGCCTTTTGCGAAGCAGTACGCGACGCCGCCCGGGCTGCGCATGGCGAATTCCTGTTCGATCTCCCGGCCGCGGGATTGATATCGGATTGCCGCCGGCTTGCGGTTCTACGGATCCCTGGGGATGGAGAGGCCATGCGCGTCATCTTCGCGGTGCTCGACGAAGACGGTGCGGAAATCCGCCTGCTGCAGCCGGATGAGGAAACCGAGCCCCTGCTCCGCTTCACCGACGCCTTCGTTAATCTGCTGCAACGCCTGCCGGAAAGGCCGCACGAGTCCGCTTGAGCGGCGCAAGCCGCACGGTGTTGTTCAACGGTTCGTGATGAGCCGGCAGCAATACATCTTTCGTACCTCGCCGAGCGGGATTATAGTTCTGGCATAAGTATTTATGCCCAGGATATCGAGTCATGCGTATTCTTCCCGCACTCTCCCTCGTTGCTATTGCTCTGGCGTTATCCGCCTGCCAAACCGCGGAAGAAATCCGGGCGAAAGACGAGGCGAAATGCAGCGGCTACGGCTTCCGGCGCGGTACCGAAAGTTTTGCCAACTGCCTGATGAATCAGGATCTGAACAGGCAGGCGGACCAGCGCGCCTTCATGGAAAGCAATGATGATTTCTTCTGGGGTCCGCCATACGTCATCGGCGGGCCAGGCTATTATCATCGCGGCTACTGGCGTCGCTGATCGCCTCGTCCTGCAACGAAGCTATGCCTTGCCTCTGATCGCTGCCTGTGCCGCCGCAAGCCTTGCAATCGGCACGCGGAAAGGCGAGCAGGACACGTAGTCCAACCCGATCTCCTCGCAAAAATGGATCGAGGCCGGGTCGCCACCATGTTCACCGCAGATGCCGAGCTTCATGTCGTTGCGCGTGCGCCGGCCGCGCTCGGCAGCAATGCGGATCAGCTCTCCCACGCCGTCGAAATCCAGCGAGATGAAGGGATCATGCTCTATGATCCCCTTACGCTGATAGGTGGGGATGAAGGCGGCGGCGTCGTCGCGCGACATGCCGAAGGTGGTTTGCGTCAGGTCGTTGGTGCCGAAGGAGAAGAACTCGGCCGCCTCGGCGATGATATGGGCGCGAAGGGCGGCGCGCGGCAGCTCGATCATCGTGCCGACGAGATAGTCGATCTTCATCTTTGCTTCCGTCATGACGGCACGAGCCACCTCGTCGATGCGTGCCTTGACGTAGTCGAGCTCCGAGCGCAGGCCGACCAGCGGCACCATGATCTCCGGCACGACCGCAGCGCCCGTCTCCTTAGCGGCGGAGACCGCCGCCTCGAAGATGGCGCGGGCCTGCATCTCGACGATTTCAGGATAGGAAATCGCCAGGCGGCAGCCGCGATGACCGAGCATGGGATTGAATTCATGCAGCGCATCGACGCGTTGGCGCAAGATGGCCGGCTCCATGCCCATGATGCCGGCGACCTCGGCGATCTCCTCGTCTGTCTTCGGCAGGAATTCGTGCAGCGGCGGGTCAAGCAAGCGGATCGTTACCGGCAGCCCGTGCATGATGGTGAACATGCCGGTAAAATCGAGCCGCTGCATCGGCAAGAGCTTGGCGAGCGCGGCGCGACGGCCCTCCTCGCCTTCCGCGAGGATCATCTCGCGCATGACATGGATGCGGTCGCCTTCGAAGAACATGTGCTCGGTGCGGCAAAGGCCGATGCCTTCGGCACCGAAGGAACGTGCGGCGCGGGCGTCTGCCGGCGTGTCCGCATTGGTGCGCACCGTCATGCGGCGCGAGCGATCGGCCCAGGCCATGATGCGGCCGAAATCGCCGGAGAGTTCCGGCTGGATCATCGGCACTTCGCCCTTCAGTACCTGACCGGTCGAACCGTCTATCGTGACGATGTCGCCCCTCCTCAGGGTGACGCCAATCCCGATTAGCTTTTCGTTGCGCATATCGATACGCATGGTACCGGCGCCGACGACGCAGGGAATGCCCATGCCGCGGGCAACCACCGCCGCGTGGCTGGTCATGCCGCCGCGCGTAGTGAGAATTCCCTCCGCGGCATGCATGCCGTGAATATCCTCCGGGCTCGTCTCGATGCGCACGAGAATGACCTTGCGGCCCTCCTCTTCTGCGACGATCGCCTCCTCGGCGGTGAAGACGATCTCACCGGTGGCCGCCCCCGGCGAGGCCGGCAAGCCGGAGCCGATGACTTCGCGATACACGCGCGGATCGATCGTCGGGTGCAGAAGCTGATCGAGGGTCGACGGCTCGATTCGTGAGACGGCCTCGTCCTCGGTAATCACGCCCTCGTCGACCATGTCGACAGCCACCTTCATCGCCGCCTTGGTGGTGCGTTTGGCGGCGCGGGTCTGCAGCATCCAGAGCTTGCCGCGCTCTATGGTGAATTCCAGATCCTGCATGTCGCGGTAATGCGCTTCGAGCTCGGTGCAGATGCGGCGGAATTCGGTAAAGGCTTCCGGCATTAGCTTTTCCATCGACGGCCGATCGTAGCCGGAGGCGATGCGGGCCGCCTCGGTGATGCTTTGCGGCGTGCGAATGCCGGCGACGACGTCCTCCCCTTGGGCATTGACCAGGAATTCGCCGTAAAGCTCCTTCTCGCCAGTCGAGGGATTTCGGGTGAAGGCGACGCCGGTTGCGGACGAATTGCCGAGGTTGCCGAAGACCATGGCCTGGATATTGACCGCTGTCCCCCAGGCTTCGGGAATATTGTGCAGATGGCGATAGGTGACGGCACGCGGGTTCATCCAGCTCAAAAACACCGCACCGACAGCGCCCCAGAGCTGCACTTCCGGCTCCTGCGGGAAAGCGTCCCCCAGCTCCTCTTCGATGATGGCCTTGTAAAGCGAAACGACATGTTGCCACTCGACTGCGGAAAGATCGGTATCGAACTCATGGCCGAGACGAGCCTTCTCATCCTCGAGGATTTCCTCGAAAACCTCGTTGTCGAGACCCATGACGACATCGGCATACATCTGGATGAAGCGGCGATAGCTGTCCCAGGCAAAACGCGCATCGCCGGCATCGTGGCCGAGCGCCTGCACGGTTTCGTCGTTGAGACCGAGATTGAGGACGGTATCCATCATGCCGGGCATGGAGGCCCGCCCACCCGAGCGCACGGAGACCAGCAGCGGCCGAGCGCTATCGCCGAACTTGCGCCCGGTGATGGCCTCCATCTGCTTCAGCCCTTGCATCACCTGCGGCTTGAGGTCTTCCGGAACGTTGCGACCGTTCTTGTAGTAGAAACCACAGGCTTCGCTGACGATCGTCAAACCGGGCGGAACCGGCAGACCGAGGCTGCACATTTCGGCAAGATTGGCACCCTTCCCCCCGAGCCGCTCATAATCCCTTGCGCGACCCTCGGCCTTCCCGTCGCCGAATGTATAAACCCACTTCGTCATTTTCCCCCGTCCAACTCCCAAGGTTGAACTTAATTCATTGAGGTGGAAATGAAAATCGACAAATGCGGCGAAATGTTGCGCTGCACAATAAATATGGAATTAAAGCCTATTTATCGCCGCTTCCATGAAGCGACGATCATCTTTTCGGATCAAGGACGACACCATAGCCGTGATGCGCATATTCGACGATGGTCAAAAGATGCGCATGATGGGAGCGAATTAAGCTTTAGGCTGTTCAGGCACTACTCTCACGCTGCGCCAGAATCTTGTCGATCCGCATGCCATCCAAGTCGACGATTTCGAAGTGCCAGCCATCGAATGTGAAGCTCTCGCCGACCTCAGGGATATGGCCGAGTTGGTAAAGCGCAAAGCCGGCGAAGGTGTGGAAATTGCCGTCTTCGGAACGCCCGCGCAGGCCAAGCCTTTGGAAGGCGTCATAGGCGGGCATCATGCCTTCGATCAGCAGCGAGCCGTCGGCGCGCTCGACGATATCCGGTCCCTCGTTCTCCATATCCGGCAGGTCGCCGGCGATAGCTTCCAGCAGGTCCGTCTGCGTGACGATGCCCTCCAGGCTGCCATACTCATCGATGACCATGGCGAGACGGACAGGCGCGCGCTTGAAACTCTCGAGCACTTTGAACACCGCCGTCGCTTCATGAACGATAAGAGGCTGACGCATGACGGCTATCGGATCGAGGGGTTGGCCGTTCAAGAGCTGATCGAGAAGATCCTTCTTCAGGATCATGCCGATCGGTTCGTCTATCGTCCCGCGACCGACCAGGAGCTGTTCGAAACGACTTTCGCGAATGGCCTTCAGCATCTCCTCGGACGTATCTTCGGCGTCGATCCAATCGACTTCCAGCCTCGGCGTCATGATATCGGAGACATCGCGGTCGCCGATGTTGAAGACACGTTCGACCAGCTCCTGCTGCGCCTGTTCCAGCAACCCCGCCTCCTGGCTTTCGGCGACCAGCAGTTTGATTTCCGCAGGCGAATGCAGCGAGCCTTCTCCGGCACCCGGCCGCAGGCCGAAGAGCCGCAGGACCATATTTCCGAGGCCGTTCAGCACCATGATCGCGGGGCGGAGCAAGAACAGGAACAAGCCCAGCGGCCGCACGACACCCAAAGCGGTGCCTTCGCTGCGCTGCAACGCCAGGCTCTTCGGTGCAAGTTCGCCGAGAACGATGTGCAGGGCCGTAATGATGACGAAGGAAATCACGACAGCTACGGCGTGCGATCCGGCAGCGGCCCAGGAGCCGGGCAGAAAATTGAGAAGCGGCTCCAGAAGATGGGCGAGCGCCGGTTCACCGACCCAACCGAGCGCAAGCGAAGATATGGTGATGCCGAGCTGGGTGGCCGCGAGGTTGGCGTCGAGATTGTCGACCGCCCGTTGTAGGGCCGTGGCGTTCATCCGCCCTTCGGCTACGAGTTCGGTCACACGGCTGCGCCGAACGGAAACGAGCGAAAACTCAGCCGCAACGAAGAAACCATTAGCGGCGACGAGTAACAACACGGCGAGTATTCCGAGAAAATCGAAAATACCGCCATCAAATCCAGACATGCTTCCCTTCCGGGCGGATTAGCGCCACGTATTATTGATCGAAAACAAATCTAACACGCTTTCCGGCTGTGCGGCAGCCGAGACGGCAATTTCTTGTCGATAAGAGAAACATTTTCCTTTCAAAGGACCCGCCAAGATCTCGCT
Source organism: Rhizobium sp. BK313 (assembly GCF_014193655.1). Lineage (GTDB taxonomy): Bacteria > Pseudomonadota > Alphaproteobacteria > Rhizobiales > Rhizobiaceae > Rhizobium. The sequence continues at coordinate 2,439,594 of NZ_JACHZQ010000001.1, forward strand.
CAGAACGGAGGCCAAACAAGAAAAGCGGCGTCGATAGCGGCTCCCGCCAGCCTCGCTTTCTGCACTGCTATAGCGATCGAACGGAATTTCGCCCAGACATCACCCTAGGCGAAGAGCCCGTCAAAGACGGCTTCCTTGAACTCGACCAGCGCTACATCGCTCTTCTCGGCTCGCATACGCAGCAACGCGCCTTCCCAACTGTTCAACACGAAACGACCGAGCAAAGCTGCGGGAAGCTTGTCGCTAATCACTCCCTGCTTCTGCGCCTCAGCGATGCATTTTTCAAAGAAACTGCTCCAGGCTTCAAAATGCTCGACCAGATGCTCGCGCATCAGCACGCTGTGATCGGCGACCTCTGCGCTAAAATTGCCAAGCAGGCATCCTCGCGCAAATCCATTCGCTCTGAAAGCAGCGATGCGATCGTCGAAATAAGCCTCCAACCTGGCGAGCGGTTCAACATTCGAATTGCAGAAGAAGTCACGCAACTTGCCCTCGTTGCGATCGAAATAGGCGTCGACCACTTCGATCCCGAACGCCTCCTTACTCGGGAAATGATTGTAGAAAGAGGCCTTGGGCACGTCAGCCCCATCCACGATGCTCTGGATGCCGGTCGCGGCATAACCTTCGGCGTGGATCATCTGCAGACCCACCTGAAGGAGATTGTTACGCGTATCAGGCTTCGGCTTCGGGCCGCGCTTGGCGCCTGCAGGAGATTTCATTTCAGCCTCTTGACTAATTCCGACCAACCGGTCATACGATATTTATCGCAACTCTCGGGACAGGTGTCAAGAGAGCGGCATGCTAACGCGCAACATACCGAAGATCGAATGCGGGCACGGGCATCCTCGTTGGGGACGCCTGTCGGCGGAGCGCGGCTTCGGATCATCGCGGACATGAGCATCGATCAATGAGATCAATTGGTTGGAAGGATAATGATCGTGTTTTCAAAACTCGACGTGAAAATCCCGGCAGAGGACGGAATAGAGCTCGGGGCTTGGCTGTTTCTGCCAGGTGGAGCAGGTCCACACCCAGCCATCACAATGGCGCATGGCTTTGCGGGGACCAGGGAGCACGGCATCGAGCGCTTCGCGAAGGCGTTTGCCACGGCGGGTTTTGTCGTGCTTCTCCATGACCACCGCAATTTCGGGACAAGCGGCGGCGAACCACGTGCCGACATCGATCCCTGGCGTCAAATCAAAGACTGGCGTCGGGCAATCTCCTACATCGAGGCGCGTCCCGAAGTCGATCCGAATCGTATCGGGCTTTGGGGCACGAGCTATGCGGGCGGCCATGCTATCGTGCTTGGCGCCACAGACCGTCGCTTGCGGTGCATCGTCGCGCAGGTTCCAACGATCAGCGGCTATGAGCAAGGATTGCGGCGCGTTGCTCCCGATGCCCTGCCCGCGCTGGAGCAGGCCTTCAGCGACGACGAAAGGGCGCAATTGCGTGGCGAGGCACCGCGGCGGCAGGCCGTCGTCGGTGCCGATCCCTCCGTTCCCGCCGCCTATCGCTCGAAGGACGCCATCGATTTCTATCTGCAGCCTGTCCCCGCCGGCATTTGGGAAAACGAGGTCACCCTCCGGTCAACGCGCGCTGCACGGATGTACGAGCCAGGCAATTGGATTTCCCGTGTGTCGCCAACGCCTTTACTGCTGGTCGTCGCGCGGGACGATAAGCTCACAGTCACCGATCTTACGCTTCAGGCTTACGAGCGCGCGCTTGAGCCCAAGCGCCTCGCTCTCATACCTGGCGGTCATTTCGACCCTTATCTCGACCAATTCCCGCAAGCGGAAGCTGCCGCAACCGCATGGTTCCGCGAGCATCTCGGCAAACCGGACGTCAGTATTTCCGAACCCGCACTCTCCCAGGGCGCCGCTTGATAGGGCCCGCTTCGGAACCGCGAATTCCTCAAACCGCAATGGAGACCACAATGACTGAGATTGAAACCGTCAAGCCGAGCCTGAACTGGAATGTACTGACGATCAAACGCCCAGGCCTCGGCCGAGACGTGCCGGCCGGCAAGGAGGAGCTGATGTGGGTGGTGAATTCATCGACGCTCATCTATGGCGAGCGCGACGCAGTCCTCGTCGATACCTTCCTCACGGCCGAGCACGCGCAGGTCTTGCTGGATTGGGTCGTCGCGAGCGGCAAGAACCTCACCACGATCTATGTCACCCACGGACACGGCGATCATTTCTTCGGCCTCGCACCGCTTCTGGAGCGTTTCCCAAATGCGAGGGCGCTCGCGACGCCGGCGGTGGTCGCGGCCATGCATGAGCAACTGTCGCCAGCGTCGATCGACGATTTCTGGCGCAGGCTCTTTCCTGGCCAGATTCCCGACCGGTTGCTAATCGCCGAGCCGCTCGACGGCGACACGTTGGAACTGGAAGGCCATAAGCTTGTCGTGGTGAATGCCGGGCATACCGACACCGCGCAATCAACCTGCTTGTACGTCCCATCGATCGGGCTGATCGTCGGCGGGGATGTCGTCTACAACGGCATCCACCTTTACCTTGGCGAGACCGACACGCAGAGCCGGCTTGAATGGATTGCCGCGCTCGACAAGCTAGAGGCCCTGCAGCCCAAGACGGTGATCGCCGGGCACAAGCTGCCTGAAAACGCCGATGATCCCCGCATTATCGGTGAGACGCGGCAATATCTTCTCGATTTCAATCGCCTGAACGAGGCAACAACGACCGCGCGCGAACTCTATGACGCCATGTTGGAACTCCATCCTAATCGCGCCAATCCGGGCTCACTTTGGGGTGGCTCGAACGCCGCCAAGAAGCAACGTTAAGAACAACAGGATGTGGCGGGCCGGTTTCACTCCCGGCCCGACTTCCGCTCCTTAATTTAGAATCTGCCCCTCAATCAACGGGCACAAGGGATATTGAACATGCAAAAAATGCTCTCCGCTGCCTTCGCTTTGGCAGTGCTTTCGGCCGGGTCAGTGGCAGCAGCGCCGGCGGCCTATAAGGATCCGCTGGACACTCGAACCCTCAGCACGATCAAGTCGCATTTCAGTCAGCTCATGGATTCAGCAAACAAGCATGATCTCAAGGCGTTGCACAACATTTTCTGGCAGTCACCTTCTGCCCTTCTGGTCGCGAAAAGCGCCATCCCCTCCGAAGGCAACTGGGCGGGGTTTTGGGGTAATGAGGCAGTAGACCAGAAGCTCCACGATATCGCCGGGTCGGGACCCGTCGTGCTTGCGCCCGATTTCTCCAAACTTAAGGTCGTCGGATTGACCCGCGAAATGGCAGAATCCTATGCGCCGATGAACATTACGGTTTCCTATGCCGGGCAGGACGGTACCCCAAAGCCGTTCCTGATGATCATCAACTGGATCAAGGTAAAAAGGGACTGGAAGGTCGCATCCGAAATCATCCTCCCTGTGCCGCCGGCGCCCGTCGCCAAAGGTTAAGGCATCGACAGTCCATTGGGCTACTGACGAGAATTCCTCCCAAGGCCCTTTCCGGAGCGACGACTTCCATCTCGGATTGGTTCGGGCAATCAATGCTTTGATGGCAGTTGCCGCCGGGCAACGAAAAACGTCAGGCAATTTCCCGCAGTTGCTCCGCGGTCTGCAAGTCGACGGAAACAAGCTGTGAAACGCCCTGCTCAGCCATGGTCACGCCGAAGAGGCGGTCCATGCGAGCCATCGTAATGGGATTGTGGGTAATGATCACGAAACGCGTCTCCGTCGAGGCCGCCATCTCATCCATGAGATTGCAATAGCGTTCGACATTGTGGTCGTCTAGCGGCGCATCCACTTCATCCAACACGCAGATCGGCGCCGGATTGGTGAGGAAGACGGCAAAGATCAGCGCCATCGCCGTCAGCGCCTGTTCGCCACCGGAAAGCAGCGTCATGGTTTGCGGCTTTTTGCCTGGCGGGCGGGCGAGGATTTCGAGGCCCGCCTCCAGCGGATCGTCGGATTCGATCAGTTGCAGCTCGGCCGTGCCGCCACCGAAAAGATGAGTGAACAGCCGCTGGAACTGCACGTTGACAACGTCGAAAGCGGCGATCAGCCGCTCGCGCCCTTCCCGGTTGAGGCTCTGGATCGCACCGCGCAGCTTACGGATGGCGTCGATGACATCGTCGCGCTCCTTGATCAAGGCCTGCAACCGCTGGGTCAGTTCCCTGCTTTCCTCTTCGGCGCGCAAGTTGACGGCACCCAGGCGCTCGCGCTCGATCCTCAGCCGCTCCAGCTCGCGCTCCACCTCGCGCAAATCGGGAACATTCTGCGTCGCCGACAGGCCGGCAAGCCGCAACACCTCGTACGGCTCGATATTCAGTGTCTGACGGATGCGCAGCTCGCTTTCCTGGCGGCGCTCGCGAGCAGAAACCAGCCGCTCCTCGACACGGCCACGCTTTTCGCGGCTTTCCGCCAGTTCAGACAGCGCCGTGGCCGCTTGCCGATCGGCCTCGCGCTGAACGATTTCCGCCTCAACCAGACGGTCGGCTGCAGTGCGGCGCGCCTCCTCCGCCTTTTGCAGTTCATTCATCAACGCGCGGCGCTTGTCATCGAATTCATCCGGTGCAAGATCCAATTCGGCGGCTTCGTCGCGCGCCTCTTCCTCACGGTCGCGCAGGGTCTGGATATGCTCTTCCGCGCTGGCGGCGCGTTGACGCCAGCCGTCGCGCTCCTGCCGGATCGCCAAGATGCGGCGCTGCCGCGCCTCGTTTTCCCGATTCAGGCCCTCGTAACGGGCACGCGCCTCAGCAAGCGCGCCGCGATCCGTGGCAACATCCGCCTGCTGATCGCGCAACTTGAGATCGATGGTCGTCAGATCGGGCGCATCCTCCAGTTCGATGCGGGCATTTTCATCCTGCACCGTCACCTCTTCCATCTGCGCCTGTAGGTGGCTGGCAGCCTCCGTTATGACATCGCGACGGCGGATCAGATCGCCGGAGGCACGCTCCGCCGCCACCAACGTTTCGCGAGCCTCGGCGAGGTGGCGGGCGGCAAGCCGGCTGGCATCGCGAGCGACGACAAGACGGCCTTCCTCAGCCCGGATCGCCTCGCCGGCAATCGCCAAACGCTCCTCGGCCTCGGCTAGAACATCGCGCGCCACCTCGGCTTCGGCCTCAAGCTCCGCCAGACGATTTTTCTGCGCCAACCGCAGCGCGGCCGCACTGGGGGCATCCGCCCCGGTCACATGCCCATCCCAGCGAAATACGGCGCCGTCCTTCGTCACCAGCCGCTGACCCGGCTTCAAAGCCGCCATCAGGCGCATGGCATCTGCGGCAGCCACGAGGCCGATCTGGCGCAGACGCCGCGTCAACGCGGTCGGTGCGCCCACATGCGAAATCAGTGGCACGACGCCTTCCGGCAAGGCGGGATCGGTCGCGCCGCTGCCATTGTCGGACCAGTGGGCGGGCGATTGCGGATCCAGTGGCGATTCCAGATCGTCGCCAAGAGCTGCACCTAGCGCAGTCTCGAAGCCACGATCAACACGCACCTCTTCTGCAACGGGCGCAAACGTGCCCGAGGCGGCTCCCGCCGCCAGCATCTTGGAGATGGTGCGCGCTTCTGTTTCCAGGGCGTTGAGCTGCGAGCGGGCCTGATCGACTGGCGCTCGCGATAGAGCTTCGGTCTCTCGGGCCCCGGCGAGGGCCGCCTCGACGAGCTGGATCGCCGCCTCGGCATCGGCAACGACACTTTCGGCTGCTTCGACCATATCGCGCTTTTCGCCGGGGTCCGGCAGGGCAACCACCTTTGCATCGATCGCTGCAAGCTCTCGGTTCGCTTCTTCCAACTGGCGTTCCAACCGCATCTTACGGTCGGCAAGATCGCGAATGGCGCGCTCGAGCTGATTGCGAGCGGCAGCGGTCTCGGCGCGTTCGGCGGTCAGCGTAGTAAAGATGCGCTCGCTATCGGCCAGCTTGGCGGCGGCCTCCTCGAAGGCCTCGCGCGTCTCCTCGGCAAGCCGGCCGGAATCGGCGAGGACATCGGCAATGTCGGCCTCCTCCGCATCGAGCTTGGCCAAGATCTCGGCATTGTCGGACACAAGGCGTTCTTCACGGGTGATATCTTCGGCCAGTTGCACCAGCCGCCGGGTCAACTCGTCGCGACGGCGCAGAATGCGATTGGCATCTTCCTCCAACTGAGTGCGGGCGATTTGCAGACGCTGTAGAGCCGCTGCGGCCTTCGCCTCTCCCTCACGCAATTCGGGCAGCTTCAGGCTGGCTATGCCCTGTGTCTTTGCGGCCTCCATCTGTATCTGCGCTTTTTCGGCGACCAGAAGCGTTGCCTGGTTGAGGGCGCTGTCGGCCTCCGCTTCCGCCTCCTTGGCCTGTACCCAACGGATATGCAGGAGCATGGCTTCGCGGGCACGGATATCGGCGGACAGCATCTTGAAACGATTGGCCTGACGCGCCTGACGCTTCAGGCTCTCGATCTGGCTCTCAAGCTGGGAGGTCACGTCGTCCAGACGCTCGAGATTGCCTTCGGCGGCGCGAAGACGCAGTTCTGCTTCGTGCCTGCGCGAATGCAGGCCCGAAATACCGGCCGCCTCTTCGAGAAGCTGTCTTCGGGCCTGGGGCTTGGCCTGGATCAACTCGCCGATACGTCCCTGCCCGACCATCGACGGCGAACGCGCGCCGGTCGAGGCATCGGCGAACAGCAGTTGCACATCCTTGGCACGGGCCTCCTTGCCGTTGATGCGATAGAGCGAACCCTGCTCCCGCTCGATGCGGCGGGTGACCTGGATTTCGTCACTGTCGTTAAAGGCGGCGGGCGCCGTGCGGTCGCTGTTGTCGAGATAAAGACCGACTTCCGCAGTGTTGCGCGCCGGGCGATTGCCGGAGCCGGAGAAGATGACATCATCCATACCGGAGGCGCGCATGTTCTTATAGGAATTCTCGCCCATCACCCAGCGCAGCGCTTCGACCAGATTGGACTTGCCGCAGCCGTTCGGGCCGACGACGCCCGTCAACCCGCGCTCAATGACGAATTCCGCCGGCTCCACAAAGGATTTGAAACCGACGAGACGAAGCCTGTTGAACTTCATGAGCGCCACTCCCCCTCTCCGCGCCAGCGGGGAAAGGAAGAAACCCCTATCTTTTTAGGAGTGAGGGACAAAAAAACGGGCGCACAGGTTTCCCCGCCGCCCGCCGTTTCGAAAAGGCACGGATCAGAGAAGGCTGTCGATGAGCTTCGACATGGCACCAACCGACATGTCCCCTGCATAACGCTTGCCGTTAATCAAGAAGGTCGGCGTAGCATTGACGCCGAAGTCTTTGGCTGCGCGTTCCCTAACTGAGTTGACATCATCCAGAAGCTTCTGGTTCGTCAAGCATTTCGTAAAGCTATCCTCAGTAAAACCGGCAAGTTTCGACATTTGCAGCAGTGCGGCACGGCCATCGACATCCGGCGACGCCCAGGCGATCTGCTGCTTGAACAGCATATCGACCATCGGAAGGTACTGTTCCTGCGGGGCGCAACGGGCCAGCATGAAGGCAGCAGCGGCACGCGGATCGAAGGGGAATTCGCGGATGATGAAGCGGACTTTGCCGGTGTCGACGTATTTCTGCTTGATCGTGTCGAAGGTGGTGACGGCGAAATGCGCGCAGTGTGGGCAGGTCAGCGACATGTATTCGACGATCTTGACCGGAGCGTCTTCCTTGCCGAGCGCAATTTCCGGCAGGGCGCCGGGCTTCAGCACTTCGTTCATGTCGACGCTGCCATCCGGCGACGGAACTTCATCCTCCGAAGAGGTGGCGGTATTGGTGGTCTCTTGGGCGCCGCCGACCGTGGTGGCATTGGCGGCGGATGCGGTGTCGGCAAAGGCAGCGAACGCCAAGGAGAGCGCCGCAACGGCGGTGCCGCCCAGCAGGTGGCGTTTGGTCAAGAGCATGTCGGACATCGGCATAGAGTCACCCGTCGTTAAGAGGTCTTTGAATAGTCATGCGATATAACGGCTGGTTGCCGCTAACAAGGCACGGTTGACCAACTTTCTTCAAAGAATTGTGACTTAGCAAAGACAAAGAGATTAAATTATCGTCAGAATTACTGCGAATAGCGGCTTAAAATAGCTATCGCCCCCGCTTCCAGACCATCGCGGTGCCCAACCTTTGAATTGCGGCGCGCAGCTTGTCGTCCTCGATACCATCCATCATGCCTTCGAGCTTACGGGCCGCCTCGCCTTTCAGTGGCGGTGGCGTGCGCGAGCGTTTGGAGGCAATGGAGACTGGCTTCTGAACGATGCGGATCTGGCTGACGGCGTGGAAGCCGAAGAAGCCGTTGATGCGCTGGATGAGTTCGCCCTGCGCGTGGGTCAGGAACAGGGCGCGGGCGCCCTCGCAAGCGATGGTCAGCACACCGGGCTGGTAACCGCCATCTTCGCCCGAACCGCCGCGTTTCGCCCAGGCGATCTTTTCCGGCCGCGTGCATTCGGCGAAATCCTCACCGGCGATTTCGTCCCAGGAGCCGAGCAGCGCGGTATTGATTCCCGCACGCTTCGCCAAAACGGGATCGACGATACCATTGGTCAGCTCGGAAATCTGTTTTTCGCCTTTTCGGGGATAACTCATTGGATAGTGGACCCGGAACCGTGTTTGCGCATCCGAGACCTTGATCGGCCGGCGCAGCTTGGCCAAGTATAGAGCACTTCCCCTCGATGCGGCAAATCATGACGACGACATTAGAATCCCCAACCGCCGCACCCCTGCTTGCCTGGTACGACCGCCATCACCGCGACCTGCCGTGGCGCGTCTCGCCGACGATGGCTGCGCGCGGCATTCGGCCTGATCCCTATCATATCTGGCTGTCGGAGGTGATGCTGCAACAGACCACGGTGCCGGCGGTCAAAGCCTATTTCGCCAAATTCCTGGAGCGCTGGCCGACGGTTCACGATCTCGCGGTGGCGCCCACCGACGATGTCATGGCCGCCTGGGCGGGGCTCGGCTATTATGCCCGCGCCCGCAACCTGAAAAAATGTGCGGAGGCCGTGGCAGCGGAACATGGCGGACGGTTCCCAGACACCGAGGATGGGCTGCGGGCCTTGCCGGGAATCGGCGACTATACGGCGGCGGCGGTCGCGGCCATTGCATTCAACCGGCAGGCAGCTGTCATGGACGGCAATGTCGAGCGGGTCATCTCCAGGCTTTATGCCATTGCCACACCATTGCCCGCCGCCAAGCCGTTGATGAAGCAGAAAGTGGCTTTACTGACGCCTGACGATCGTCCCGGCGATTTCGCGCAGGCGATGATGGATCTGGGTGCAACGATCTGCACGCCGAAACGGCCGGTCTGTTCGCTCTGTCCCTTCAACAATGCCTGCGAGGCACTGCGGCTGCATGATCCCGAACATTTTCCGGTCAAAGCAGCAAAAAAAGAAAAGCCGGTGCGGCAGGGGGCTGCCTTCGTGGCGGTGAATTGCGATGGCGAGATCTATTTGCGACGGCGCATCGCTAGCGGCCTTCTCGGCGGCATGACAGAGGTGCCGACCACTGGCTGGACCGCGCGGATCGATGGCGAGACCAGCACCACCGCCGCTCCCTTCCCGGCCGATTGGCAGGCTGCGGGCACTGTGACGCATGTGTTCACTCACTTCGAATTGCGGCTGTCGATCTATCGCGCTCAGGTCGCATCGAGCACGACCTGCAATGACGGATGGTGGGAGCCGGTTACAAATCTTGAAGCGCAGGCCTTGCCGACTGTCATGAAAAAAGCGATCGCTCAGGCTATTCCACGCGCATTCGCAAAGACCAAGGCATTCGAAAAGGCAGGGCATAATTCATGACGACGGAAATCCGGCATATCGTTTTCGATATCGGCAAGGTTCTTATTCACTACGATCCGAACATTCCCTATAGCCGCGTCATCCCCGACGAGGCTGAGCGCGCTTGGTTCTTTGCCAACGTCTGCACACATGAATGGAACATCGAACAGGACCGCGGCCGGACCTGGGAAGAAGCCGAAGCGCTGCTGATCGCCGAGCATCCCGAGCGCGAAGAACAGATCCGCGCCTTCCGCAAATACTGGCATGATATGGTCCCTCATGCCTACGACGATAGCGTCGCAATTATGGAAAAGCTGATCGCCGAGGGCCGCGACGTCACCATGCTGACCAACTTCGCCTCCGACACATATCGTGAGGCGGAGGCGCGCTTCTACTTCCTCACCAAGCCGCGCGGCGTGACCGTGTCCGGCGACATTGGCCTGATCAAGCCGGATGTTGCGATATACCGGACACATGCGGAAAGCTTCGGTCTGGATCCAGCTTCGACCATCTTCATCGACGACACGCTCGTCAACGTCGAAGGCGCAAAAGCTGCGGGTTGGAAGGCCGTCCGTTTCACCGGCGCTGAGCAGCTGCGCAGCGATCTCGCCGCCTACGGCATCAAGGTTTAGGCTCATGACTTTCGATCCGGCAGAACGCATCACCCAATTCCACGACGCGATCAACAGGCTCGATTACGAAGCAATCGAAAATTTCTTCGCGGAGAATGCCACCTATGTCTCCAACGGCGTCGGCAGCCTTGCCGGCCGCGAGGCGATCATGGAGGCCTTCCGCGGCTATTTCGATACCTATCCGGATCAAACCGCCGTCAATTCATTGGTGGAAACGCTGACGCCGCTTTCGGGCCGAAGCGTCTGGTCCGTCCGGGCAACGAACAGCAAGACTGGCAAACCGCTCGTCCGCGAGGGCGAGGAGACGATTACCTTCGACGAAGATGGACACGTCGTCCGGGTCGATGTGACCGACTATCAGGAATTCTGAGTCGTCAGGAAAAAAATGGCGCCCAGGGTTTGTATCCCCTGGGCGTCTCGCCTTCTTCCCTAACTGGAGGTACTTGACGGAAGAAGGCGGGTATGCGGATCCGGCGGCTGCGGCATGATCCCGAAAGGCAGGAAACGGTTTTCGGATGAGATCACGCCGCTCGAATAACTGGGATTATTCCACTTTCGCCAGATCATTGCGGACGATCGAACGCAGATCGTCGATCGGGCGCAGGGACTGCCCGTCGTCGAAGTACCAGAACGTCCATCCGTTGCATGCATCAAGGCCCTGGACTTTCGCGCCAAGGCGATGAATGGAGCCGGCCTCGCCGCCGGAGGCGACAGTGCCGTCGGCACGCACGATGGCGCTATGGCGCCGCCTCGCATCCGTCAGCACCTGGCCGGGCTTGATTAGGCCGCTTTCGATCAGCACGTTGAAGGCGACGCGAACCTCGGCCTTTTTGCCGGTCATCACCGTCAGCTCCGCCTTGCCCAGCGGCTCGACGGCGGCAATGCGGGCGCTCGCTGCATCGATGTAATCCTGCTCGCGTTCGATGCCGACGAAGTGACGGCCGAGACGCTTGGCAACGGCACCCGTGGTGCCCGAGCCGAAGAAGGGGTCGAGAATGATGTCGCCGGGCTTGGACGAAGCCATGATGACGCGGGCAAGCAGGGCTTCCGGCTTCTGGGTGGGATGTGCTTTCTTGCCGTCCTCGCCCTTCAGCCGCTCGTTGCCGCTGCAGATCGGGAACAGCCAGTCGGAGCGCATCTGCACATCGTCATTTGCGGCCTTCATGGCGTCGTAGTTGAAGGTGTAGCCCTTGGCCTTGGCGTTCGGGCTCGCCCAGATCATCGTTTCATGAGCGTTCTGGAAACGTCGGCCCTTGAAATTCGGCATCGGGTTGGTCTTGCGCCAGACGATGTCGTTGAGGATCCAGAAGTTCAGATCCTGCATCGTCGCTCCGACGCGGAAAATATTGTGATAGGAGCCGATGACCCAGATCGTGCCGGTCGGCTTCAGCACGCGGCGGCAGGCCAGCAACCACGCGCGGGTGAAGGCATCATAGGCCTCGAAGGAAGCAAATTGATCCCATTCGTCATCGACGGCATCGACCAGCGATTGGTCGGGGCGATGCAGCGTGCCACCGAGCTGCAGATTGTAAGGCGGGTCGGCGAAGATAACGTCGACGGAATGGGTGGGCAGTGCTTCAAGAGCCGCCACGCAATCACCCTTGATGATCGTGTCGACCCAAGAGCCCGGCGTTACGGAAGTCCTGAGGTCGGCAAGCGGGAAAACTGACGCCATGTGATACTCGCTGTTACACTTACTCGATACGCTTAACTGAGTGTTATGGTTACCTAAGTTGGTTACCAAAGGCTAAAGCGAGCAGGACATTTTACAAATTTGCGAAAATACGCCCGTTGTCAGGCGTCGCCAGTCCTCGCTGTCTCGGGTACATCATGCACCGCCCGGCTATCTTCCGGCACCTCCTCCCTCTCGTTCATTCCGTAATCGCGGACCACATGCGCAATGCGTAGCCGATAGTCGGCGAATATCGCCCCTCGTCCGGCCTTTTGCGCGGCGCGGTGTGCCTCGCGATTGCGCCATTCCATGACGGCCGCCTCGTCCCGCCAGAACGAGAGGGAGAGAAGCTTGCCCCGTTGCGTCAGGCTCTCGAACCGCTCGATGGAGATGAAACCATCGATGGTCTCAAGCTCGCTACGCAGGCTGCCGGCGAGATCGAGATAGTGATGGCGCTCGCCGAGATAGGGAATGACCTCGAAGATGACGGCGATCATGGCGACACCTTTGGACCATGTGGCAGCGACACGTTTTTCAGGAAGATGCGGTCTTCCCTGATAATGAAGCGTTCGCGGCAGGAGAAATCGTAGTTCGCCTTGCCCAGCGGATCAGCGGCGAGACGAGCGCGATAGGCCTCATAGGCAGCCAGGCTTTCGATGTTGTAGACGCCGTAAGCAGTCGTCGCCGAGCCTTCGTGCGGGGCGAAGTAGCCGATGAGGTCGGCGCCGTTGCGCGGGATGACCTGGCCCCATGCCCTGGCATATTCGGCAAAGGCATCCTTCTTGAAGGGATCGATCTCGTAGCGGATGAAGCAGGTGATCATGGTTTTTTCTCCTTTGGTGATGGAGATGTTATCGCATATTGCGCGACGCGGATGCTTCGGTTACGATCGAAGTATGAAGGAAGGTCCTGACATAGCGCAAATTGGCGCGCTCATCGGCGATCCGGCGCGGGCGAACATGCTCACCGCGCTGATGGACGGCCGTGCCCTGACGGCCACGGAGCTGGCGGAGGCTGGCGGCATTACGCTGCAGACGGCCAGCACGCATCTGTCGAAGCTTGAAGCGGGTGGTTTACTTGCGCAACGCAAGCAAGGCCGGCACCGCTATTTTACGCTCGCCGACGACGGCGTCGGCAAGCTTCTCGAAAGCATCATGGGTTTCGCTGCGACGCGTGGACATCTGCGCCACCGCCCTGGCCCGAAAGAGCCGGCACTACGCAAGGCGCGCATCTGCTACGATCATCTCGCCGGCGACTACGGCGTGCGTATGCTCGACAGCCTGATTTCGACCGGTGCGATTTCTGCGGTCGGTGACGGCTTGAATCTGACAGAGCGCGGCGAAACACAGCTTACCTCGATCGGCATAGACGTGACCGGGCTGCGCTCGACACGACGCCCCCTCTGCCGTTCCTGCCTCGACTGGAGCGAACGCCGCGCGCATCTCGCCGGTAGCCTCGGCAAGGCGCTGCTTTCCAACTTCTTCGACAAGGGCTGGGCACGGCGAACGGAAAACAGCCGCTCGATCCTGTTTACCTCGGAGGGCGAACGACGGTTTCTGGCGCTGTTTCCTGTCGAAGCTGGCGCGATGAACAAAGAGCAGGAAAGTGTCGACGCCTGAGTTTCACGGCGCACCCTCCATGCTGCCGGAGACATGCCAGTCTTAGCTTGAACCGATCAATATCCCTTTGAAATTGCTTGCAGCAATACGGCTGCAAAGTTCCTTCCATTCACAGCCACGACAGGCGTAGCGAATATCACCACTCGCGAAATTCTGGCGTAACCTTGCGAGAAGACCGGCATCAGGCACGAGAACTGAGCCGGATTCGATCTTTTCACCCAGAAGCGTAGCCACATCCGCCAATGCTGCAGCGTCACGCGCGATCACGCTGTCTCTGAAACAATGTGGCTCCTTCTCGTCAAGAAGCGGCGCGCAGATATCGTCAGGACCGGAGACGAGTTCAATCTCTTCTCCGGCCGTAAGACGCTCAGCGATGCGACGGTAGTTGGCAATGAAGGCCGGCGTATAGCCTTCACCGACAAAGGTCAGCATGCAGAGCAGATGATGGGCGCGAAGCCGAACGGTCAATTCAGCCGTGCCTTACCGCCATAGATTTTCAAACCCATGAGGACGGCGGCGGCGAGCGCCGACTTCAGGACAGCGCCGAGAATGAACGGCGCAACACCGAAGAGCCAGCCCTTTTCCGCGCCCATCAATACGGCGAGCCAAGCGCCGCCGATCACCAGGCAGAGAACGTTGCCGGCAAGGTGAGCCGCAAAGCTGCGCACGACACGGTCGCCGCTCCAACCACGCTCGGCAAGCCAGCCGACCAATGCGCCGATGATCGGGAAGGACACGAGATAGCCGACAGTGGGCCCCGTGAAGGGAGCAATGCCACCGGCGCCGCCAGCCAGAACCGGAAAACCGACCATTGCCTCGCCCAGCCAGGCGAGAATGGTGAGCGCGCCAAGGCGCCAGCCGTAAAGCGCGCCGATCATCGTGACCGCCAAGGTCTGCATGGTCACCGGCACCGGCACCATCGGCACCGAAATCTGCGAAGCTAGCGCCAGCACCAGTGTGCCAGTGAGAACGAAGACGGCCTTGACAACCAACGACCGTTCGCCGAGGCGCAGCGGATCAAAAACGGTATCTTCATGGTGATGCGATAGGGACATACAATTCTCCTTCTTCAAATTATAGATAGTTTTTGATTCTCATCTATTTTTATGATGGAGCTTGCGAATTCGGGCAAGGGGAAATGCAGCTTTTTCCTTCTTTCCAAACCAACGGACAGCAAAGTTTCAGTGCATTGACGGAGGCTAGAGCATGATATCGCAGGGCATCAAGCGTCAGCGAAAGTTCAATTCCACCCGAGCGCACCTCAAAATTGCGCAAGGCTTCACCTCCCTTCGCGGGAAGGCAAAGCCGCAATATCAAAATTATCTATAATTTTTAGCCAACGATGGCAAAAGCTTCGCGCGTCGTGCCCGAGGGCGTCCTTACCGGCGCCCGGCCGATCCATTGCACATGCTTCTGCAGGATCGAAGCCGCCTCCTCCGTCCGACCCTGGCGCAGGGCGGCGAGGATGGCGCGATGGTCGTGATCGGTGCGTTTTTCCCAGCCCGATTGCCAAGCGGAGAAAAGGAAGCGAGCGCTGGCGGCGTGCAGGTCATCGATCGACGCGAGCAGCCGCGCCATGCCGCAGGGCGCAAGGATCAAGCGGTGGAAGCGACGGTTGGCCTCTTCCCAGGCGCGGACGTCGGCAGCAGCATCCCCTTCCCGCGTCGCCTCTTCGGCGGCATCGAGGATTGCCGGCGTCAAGTGTTGGGCCGCGTGTTTCAGTGCCAAACTCTCGAGCGCCGCCCGCATTTCCGCGACTTCACGGACTTCCTTGAGATCGAAGGAGGCGACCCGAACGCCGCGGCGGGGCACACTGATCGCCAGCCCCTGCGCCTCCAGCCGTCGAAACGCCTCACGCACCGGCACATGGCTGGCGCCGAACTCCTCGGCGATGTGATCTTGCCGCAGACGCGCATCGGGCGCGATCTCGCCACGGATGATGCGATCGGCAAGCACCCGGCTGATACGGCTGGCAATCGTGTCGTCCCGCTCTTTGGCCATGGCCGATCCTTAAAGATGGCGATCGGCCTTGTCGAGCCATCCAGTTCAAATGTAACGGCGACTTGACTTAGTGCATATGCACACGCATACTAAATCCATGCAAACGGAAGACGATCTTGGTCCCCTCGCCTGTCATTGCCTTGCGACCCGGCAATTAGCGCGGCATGTCTCGAAACTCTACGAGCGGCATATGGCGCCGACGGGCATAACCAGCACCCAGTTTTCACTCCTGCATTTCCTCGACCGCAATGCGCGGATGACGATGAACGAGCTGGCAGCCGCAATGCTGATGGATCGTACGACCCTGCTGCGGGCCGTGAAGCCACTGCAACAACAAGGGCTGATCATCAGCGCGCCGGAGACGGAGGAGAGCCGACGACTGATGCTGGCGCTATCTCCGGCCGGACAAAGCAAGATTGTGGAGGCGGGACCCTTCTGGCGCGCGGCGCAAGAGGAATATGAAGCGCAGGTCGGCGAGTTGCATGCCAGAAGCCTGCGCAGCGACTTTTTCAACATGACCCATCACGGCTGACTCCTTCTCAATGAGGCTTTTTTGATAGGTCTTGGCGAGGTCGCCGGCATTCATGTCGGCTATAGCCCCCTCGGCGTCGTGCTCGCGATTTCATCCAGGCTGGGTACGCTGTTGTCTGCGGAATTGGGAGCAGGTCGGTACCTATAAGACGTGCCGGAAAGCCGAGATCAGTCTCCGAACTTCGACTTATCCTTTCCGCCAGTGCACCACTGCTATGCCTGCTGATTGGTTGAGCTTTGCCGGCGCATCGTGTAAAGCCGCACGATCCCTTTCAGAGCAGGCCCCAAAAAGCGCGAAGCGGTTTTTGGATAAGGGCATGCCAAATCCAGAGCCCCTTCAAAGGCAGTATATTCTTATGAGCAATGGCTTCGATCTCATCATCTTCGACTGTGACGGCGTTCTGGTCGATTCCGAAATCATAGCGGCGGACGTGGAATCCAAGCTCCTGACTGAAGCCGGGTACCCGATCAGTGCCGAAGAAATGGGCGAGCGCTTCGCCGGCATGACCTGGCAGAACATACTGTTCCAGGTCGAACACGAAGCGAGCATCCCGCTGTCGGCATCGCTGCTCGACAAATCCGAAAAGCTTCTCGACCTTCGGCTCGCCAGCGACGTCAAGGCTATTCCAGGCGTTCCCCTTGCCTTGTCGCGCTTGCCGATGCGGCGTTGCGTCTGCTCGAACTCCAGCAGCGCACGGCTTGACATGATGCTCTCCAAGGTTGGCTACAAGGAATTGTTTGCGCCGCATATCTATTCCGCCAAGGATCTCGGCGCCGATCGCGTCAAGCCGAAGCCGGATATTTTCCTGCACGGCGCCAAGCAGATGAACGTTCCGCCGGCTAATGTCATCGTCGTCGAAGACTCGGTCCATGGTGTCCAGGCGGCGCGTGCCGCCGGCATGCGCGTCATCGGCTTTACCGGCGCCTCGCACACCTACCCTTCGCATGCCGACCGCCTGACGGATGCAGGCGCGGAAACGGTCATCGCCCGTATGGTCGACCTACCCGGCGTGGTGATGGCATTGGCGGAATGGGACGGGGTTTTGTAAGCGGCCGCGAATGAAGCAATAGGCAATAGTTTCAGCCTTGAGGCCGGCCTTCGGCTTCCTCCTGCCTATCCTACATATCCAAATCGCTTAGTGCTTCTTCCGGACCGGCTTCTGGCCCTTCTCCGGCTTCTGAGGTCCCTGATCGAAGCCCACCTGGACGCTGGTGAAGCCGCCTGAGCCGCCAGCAACCTTGATGTCGTCGTCGGTGAAAAGAAACTGCGTGGTGGTCTCGCCCGGCGGGATTTCGGCGGTGAAATTAATGGTCTTCTCGTAGAGTGCGGTATTGTCGTCCATAACGGCGACATGGATCGGCATGGTTACCTTACCGGGACCGCCCGTCGGGCCGGCGACGAGACGCCCTTGCGCGACGACGTGGATACCAAGGCTGGCGCCATCGGTCGTGCACTGGCGCGTCGCCTGAGCGAGCGAGGCTTGGTACATCAACTGGTTCGGATCGTCCTTGGCACCCTTTGCATAGGTGCGGTAGACTGAAGCCTCGTCGCGGATCACCACTTGCGGGCACTTGCCGGCGACATAGGCTTGGCCACCGGTCACTTGAGGCGCAGGACTTGTCGCCGACGCATCGCCGGCCACCGTCTGCGGCGCCACCGTTACCGCTACATCCGACGCGGCCTGCTTGTCGCCGCCGCCGAAACCAAGAGAACTACAACCAGCCAACAATGCCAGAAGCGAAGCGGAGAAAAGACGACGCGAAACCCTGCCAAACACTATTATTCCACCCTCTGCATATAATTCACATTATAGGCCTGCAGCCCGTTCGACGGGCCTTTAATGACACTTGGCGATGGTCTATACCAGCGGCGCAGCGAAAAATCGATTGGGTAGGCACCGTTTTGGCTCACTTTTCGACGTCGACAGATTGGCGCAAGCCGCCGCCCGCCGGAAGCAGCCGGACGGACATTGCGCAAACGCGAAAACCACGCGGCTGATCCGACGCAAAAAGACGGGCTGCCATCGCTTCGTTCTTTTACTCTCTCACCCCACCACTCCGGCAATTTTGCGACCAAAGGAATTCTAGACCGTGGACTATATCTCAACGCGGGGAGAAGCCCCTGCTCTTGGCTTCTGCGACGCCCTTCTGGCCGGCCTTGCACGTGATGGCGGCCTCTACGTACCCCGTGATTGGCCGACCCTCACGAAAAAAGAGATCCGCGCTTTCCGCGGCAAGAGCTATCAGGAAGTCGCCTTCGCCGTTCTGTCGCCTTTCACCAACGGCGAAATTCCGGATGACGTCTTTCGAGGCATGATCGATGAAGCCTATTCCACCTTCCGCCACCCGGCTGTCGCGCCACTGGTGCAGACAGGCCCGAACAACTTCGTGATGGAGTTGTTCCACGGCACGACGCTTGCCTTCAAAGACGTCGCTATGCAGTTGCTTGCACGGCTGATGGACTATGCACTGGAAAAGCGCGGGCAACGGGCGACCATCGTCGGCGCGACATCGGGCGACACCGGCGGCGCTGCGATCGATGCCTTTGCCGGCCGCGAACGGACCGACATCTTCATCCTCTTCCCGCATGGCAAGGTCTCGCCGGTACAGCAGCGGCAGATGACCACCTCGACGGCGGCCAATGTGCACGCGCTGGCGATCAACGGCAATTTCGATGATTGCCAGAACCTGGTCAAAGCCATGTTCAACGACACCGGCTTCCGCGACGGCGTCAAACTTTCGGGGGTCAATTCGATCAACTGGGCGCGGATCATGGCGCAGGTGGTCTACTATTTCACCACCGCCGTCGCGCTCGGCGGACCGGACCGGAAGATTTCCTTCACTGTTCCGACCGGCAATTTCGGCGATATTTTCGCCGGTTATGTCGCCAAGCGCATGGGCCTGCCGATCGACCGCCTGGTGATAGCCACCAACGAGAATGATATCCTTGCGCGCGCACTGAAGACTGGACGCTACGAAATGCGCGAGGTCAAGGCCACCACCGCGCCGTCGATGGACATCCAGATCTCGTCCAACTTCGAACGGCTGCTGTTCGAAGCCTATGGCCGTGATGCGTCGAAGGTGCGCGCGGCGATGGAAAGCCTGAAGCAATCGAACGGTTTTTCGATTGGCGAAGACGCTCTGAAGACCATCAAAAAGGACTTCCGCGCCGGCCGCGCCAGCGAGAAACAGGTGGCTGCGACGATCCGCAAAACGCTCGATGATACCGGCTATCTCATCGATCCGCACACCGCGATCGGCGTCTTTGTGGCGGAAAAAAACGAGAAGCCGGCAAGCCCGATGGTGACTCTTGCAACGGCGCATCCGGCAAAATTCCCCGCCGCAGTAAAATCGGCATGTGGTATTGACCCGGCGCTCCCGACGTGGCTTGCTGGACTGATGAACAGGGAGGAGCGTTTCGACGTCCTCGATCCCGAGCTTAAAGCCGTTGAAACTTTTATCGGCAAACATGCCCGGGCCGGGGAATGATAAACGCAGAAAGACAGACGATGACAGTGGAGTGCACCCGGCTTGCGTCCGGGCTGACAGTAGCGACCCAAACGATGCCACACCTCGAAAGCGTGGCACTCGGCGTCTGGATCAAGTCGGGTTCGCGTAACGAAACCGAGGCGGAGCACGGCATCGCGCATCTGCTCGAACATATGGCATTCAAGGGTACGGCGCGTCGCACGGCGCGCGAGATTGCCGAGGAAATCGAGAATGTCGGCGGCGAAGTCAATGCCGCCACTTCGACCGAAACGACCTCCTACTATGCCCGCGTGCTGAAGGACCATGTGCCGCTCGCCGTCGATATCCTCGCCGATATCCTCACCGAATCCGCTTTCGACGATGACGAACTGCAGCGCGAAAAGCAGGTCATCCTGCAGGAAATCAACGCTGCGAACGACACGCCCGACGACGTGGTCTTCGACAAATTTTCCGAAGTCGCCTATCGGGGCCAGACGCTTGGCCGGGCGATTCTCGGTACTCCGGAGACCGTCGTCTCCTTCTCACCCGGACAAATCCGCGGTTATCTCAGCCGTAACTACACGACCGATCGCATGTTCGTGGTGGCCGCCGGCGCGGTGGATCATGAAAGCTTCGTACGCCAGGTCGAAGAGCGCTTCTCGAGCCTGCCGACCAAGCCGTCGGCGCCGCCTGTCATCGAGCCTGCCCGCTATATCGGCGGCAATATCCGCGAGACGCGCGACCTGATGGATGCACAGATCCTGCTCGGCTTCGAGGGGCGCGCCTACCACACGCGCGACTTCTACTGCTCGCAGATCCTTGCCAACATCCTTGGCGGCGGCATGTCCTCGCGGCTGTTCCAGGAAGTGCGCGAGTTCCGTGGCCTCTGTTATTCCGTTTATGCCTTCCATTGGGGCTTTTCCGACACGGGCATTTTCGGCATCCATGCCGCAACAGGCGGCGAGAACCTGCCGGAGCTGCTGCCGGTCATCATCGACGAGCTGCATAAATCCTCCCACAACATCGAGCAGCAGGAAATTGAGCGCGCCCGCGCCCAAATCCGCGCGCAGTTGCTGATGGGGCAGGAAAGCCCGGCGGCGCGCGCCGGCCAGATCGCACGGCAGATGATGCTCTACGGCCGGCCGATCCCCAACCAGGAGATGCTGGAGCGGTTGCAGGGCATTACCATCGACCGTCTGACGGATCTTGCCGGCCGCCTCTTCTTCGACACGGTGCCTACGCTGTCGGCGATTGGGCCGTTGGAGCAGTTAGCGCCGATGGAAGATATCGTCACGTCCTTGTCAGCGCCAACCCCTGCCTCCAAAAGCGCGAGTGGCTAAGACCGCATCGCGAGCCGATGGGTTCAATCTTCCGGGGAGTGATGGGCGGAATGCAAAAATCGGTCTTTCGGTTTCTGTCACGTCATCCGGACGCGGTTGAACTCGAAGACGCGACCTATTTACTGCGGCTGCCGCGTTACTCCGATTTTAACCAATGGCACCGGCTGCGGGCCGAAAGTCGGCGCTTCCTGGAACCCTGGGAGCCGACCTGGCGCCACGACGAACTGACCGAGGGCGCCTATCGGGCCCGTGTTATCCGGGGAAAACAGGAATACAGCTCCGGCCAGGCCATCCCACTTTTTATTTTCCTTAAGGAGAATATGACCTTGCTCGGCGGCATCACGATCGGCTACATCCGCCGGGGTGCCGCACAAAGCTGCATGATCGGCTATTGGATGGGCGAGCGGCATTCAGGCCAGGGCCATATGTTCGCCGCACTTCAGTTGGTTATACCCTATATCTTTTCGGGACTTGAGTTGCACCGTATTGAAGCAGCCTGTATTCCGGATAATGAGCGTAGCATGCGGCTTTTGGAAAAGGCCGGTTTCCAACGGGAAGGTCATTTGCGCGGTTATCTTAAAATCAACGGTCAGTGGCGTGATCACGTGATGTTTTCCCGGTTGGCGTCCGACGTCGACCCGAGCAGAAAATCCGACCAGCGATGACCGCCGATCTCACGCCGACCATGCCGTTGACCAAATGGTTGTCCGCGATCCTCGCGACGCTTGCGGCTGCCATGTTGCTCTTTCTTGCCGGCATGGCGCATGCCGCCGAACCCGTGAAGATTTCGCGCGACGACACCGCGCTGGATTTGACGGCGACGACGGAGATCTACACCAATCAGGGCGAAGCCTTCCAGGTTTCCACCGCCGCCGGCGCCGACGGCATTCGCCGCCGCATCGAGGTGCGGTCCTCATCGCCGAACCATCAGGGTGACTGGGCCGTCTTCGCACTCGCCAATGTCTCGGAAGAACAGCTCGAGCGCGTCATTGTCGCACCCCACTTCCGCCTGGTGAATTCGAAAATGTTCTGGCCGGACCTCGGCTCGCAGCGCATTATCGCGATCACGCCGAGCGAAGGCTTCGCCCTCGACCGGCAGCCAAGCGACGAAGCTGATGTCTTTCGCATCACGCTGAACCCCGGTGCCGTCGTTACCTTCGTCGCCGAACTCTCTTCGCCGAACCTGCCGCAGCTCTATCTCTGGGAGCCGAACGCCTACAAGGACACGGTCAACGCCTTCACGCTCTATCGCGGCATCGTGCTCGGCATTGCCGGCCTGCTGGCGGTTTTCCTGACCATTCTCTTTGTCGTCAAGGGAACCTCGATGCTCCCGGCGACGGCCGCGCTTGCCTGGGCGGTGCTCGGCTATATCTGCGTCGATTTCGGTTTCCTCGGCAAACTCATCAGCATCACCTCCAGCGATCAGCGAATATGGCGCGCCTGTGCGGAGGTGGCGCTCGCGTCGAGCCTCGTGATCTTCCTGTTCACCTATCTGAACCTTAATCGCTGGCACGCGCATCTGGGCTACGTGACGCTTGCATGGGTGCTTGGTCTCGCTCTGCTCTTCGGCGTGGCGATCTATGACCCGTCGATTGCCGCTGGCATCGCGCGGCTATCGCTGGCGCTTACAGCGACCGCTGGTCTGCTATTGATCATCTATCTCGGCTTCAGCCGTTACGACCGCGCCATTCTGCTGGTGCCCGCCTGGGCGCTGATCCTGGTCTGGCTGTTTGGCGCCTGGATGACGATAACCGGCAAGCTCGACAACGACATTATCCAGCCGGCACTCGGCGGCGGCCTCGTTCTGATCGTGCTCCTGATCGGTTTCACCGTAATGCAGCATGCTTTCGCCGGCGGCGCATTCCAGCAGGGCCTGTTCTCCGATCTCGAGCGGCAATCCCTGGCGCTCACCGGCTCCGGCGACACGGTCTGGGACTGGGACGTGGCGCGCGACCGTGTGGTGACGACGCCGGATATCTCGATGAAACTCGGCCTGTCGCCCGGCACCATGCATGGCGCGGCGCGCAACTGGCTGCCGCGATTGCATCCCGACGATCGCGATCGTTTCCGCGCGACGCTCGACGTGCTTCTCGAACATCGCCGCGGCCGGCTGAACCATGAATTCCGCATTCGCGCCGAAGACGGGCATTTTCATTGGCTGTCGATCCGCGCCCGACCGGTACTCGGCTCGAACGGCGAGATCATCCGCTGCGTCGGCACCATCGTCGACGTCACGGAGCAGAAGAATTCGATCGAGCGGCTGCTTCACGACGCACTGCACGACAATCTGACCGGTCTGCCCAATCGCCAGGTTTTCATTGACCGCCTGCAGGCCGTTCTCACCTTGGCGCCGGAAGGCAGCCAGGTGCGCCCGACGGTGATGGTGATCGACATCGACCGCTACAAGCTGGTCAACGATACCCTCGGCGTTGCTGCTGGCGACAACATCCTGATCGCCCTTACACGCCGCCTGCGTCGGCTGATGAAGCCGCAGGATACGCTGGCGCGGCTCTCCGGCGACCAGTTCGGCCTGATCCTCGTTTCCGAGCGCGACCCGGCAAAGGTCGCCGACTTCGCCGATGCGATCAGCAAGGCGATCATGGTGCCGATCAATTTCGCCAATCGCGAAATCATCCTGACCGCTTCGATCGGGCTTACGTCCTGGGTCGACCAGCAGGAAAGCGCTACCGGTCTGTTGAGTGACGCCGAACTTGCCATGTACCGGGCCAAGCGCGCCGGCGGGAATCGCGTCGAGCCTTTCCAGCCCGCTTTCCGCAGCTTCGGCACCGACCGCCTGCAGCTTGAAACGGACCTACGCCGTGCCGTCGAGCGCAAGGAGCTGTCGCTGGTCTACCAGCCGATCGTGCGGCTGGAAGATGCCGAAATCGCCGGTTTCGAGGCGCTGATGCGCTGGGAGCATCCGAAACGCGGCAATATTCCGCCATCGGAATTCATACCGATCGCCGAAGCCTCGGACATCATCGGCCCGCTCGGCATGTTTGCGATGGAACAGGCGACCAACGACCTGATGGCCTGGCAGCGCCAGACCGGCGACCTGCCGCTCTTCGTTTCCATCAATCTGTCCAGCGTGCAGCTCCTAAACAATGAGCTCTACGACGATATCCGCGCTTTGCTCGCCAAAACCCATTGCGAACCGAACCGCATCAAGCTCGAATTGACGGAATCGCAGGTGATGGAGAACCCGGAACAGGCCCGCCTCGTGCTCGGCAAGCTGCGCGAAGCCGGCATCGGCCTGGCGCTCGACGATTTCGGCACCGGCTATTCCTCGCTCTCCTACCTCACCCGTTTCCCCTTCGACACGATCAAGCTCGATAAGGCGATGGTGCGTGACGAAAGCGATAAGAAAGCGGTGCTTCTGCGCTCCGTGATTTCCATGGCGCGCGAGCTCAACATGCGTGTGGTCGCCGAAGGTATCGAATCGGAAGAGGATGCGCTCGAACTCGCCAAGATGGGTTGCGCTTACGGCCAGAGTTTCATCTTTGGCCCGCCGATGGGTTCGGACTCAGTACTGCGGCTGCTGAAGGAACGCTTTCCGCTGACGAAGCGGGCGTAGCAAGAGCTACGCTCCCCTGATCACTCCATGTAGATATTCCAGCTTCGCTATCACCGGCGGCGACAGGATGAAGGGATAGGAATCCGGCTGGCCCATACTGCGCTGGATGGCATTGATCGCGACGCTCAGGGGAATCCAGGCACTAACGAGCTGTTCGGCGCTTTCAGCCTTGTAGGGATTGAAATCCACTGCCGCTGCCATTTCGTGATAGCCGTAGGGATCGACCGCCAAGCCGAAGGAGCGGGCCGTCTCCAGCGTATCGACAATATGAAGATAGTGCGCAAAACATTCGGCAAAATCCTCCCAGGGGTGAGCGCTGGCATAGGCGCTGATGAAATTTTCCTGCCAGTTTGGCGGCGGGCCGTTGTCATAGTGCTGCTGCAGGGCCGCGCCATAATCCATCCGCTCTTCACCAAACACGGCACGGAAGGCATCGAACCGATTGCGGTCGCGGATCAGCTTGTTCCATATGAAATGACCGGTCTCGTGGCGGAAGTGGCCGAGCAACGTGCGGTAAGGTTCATTCATAGATGTTCGCGCCTGTTCACGCGCAACATCATCGGCCTCAGCGGCGCGGATGGCGATCCGCCCCTCATCGTGGCCGGTCCTAGCCGGCACGATGGTACCGCCCTGCATGGCGTCCTCGAGGAAATCGAAGACTAGCCCACCTTGCGGATCCTGTTGGCGATCGGGATGCGGCAGGTTCCAACGTAGCAGCGAATAGAACAGATGCCGCTCGGCCTGACCGATCCGCCGCCAACGGTCTATGCCCTGCTGCGTATCCGTATTCGGCACCAGCCTGTTGTGGCGACAAGCAATGCAGAAGGGTTCGGGATCTCCGGCCTCAACCACCCAATTGCAAATATCGAGCTCGGCATTGGCGCAGAAACGGACAATACGGGTCGGCTCGGCAACCAGACGCCAATTCGATCCGTCAGCCTCCAGCGCATATATCGCAAGACGCTCAGGAACAAAGCCAAGCTGATGGCCGCAGCGCACACATTGACGGTTATCGAAATGCACCGGTTGGCCACAATGGTCACAGGCGAAAAGCCTCATGGAAAGCTCTCCAAAATCAGGCCATTACAGGCATGAAAAGAGCCTGTCGCGAATTCGTGACAGGCTCTTTCACTGCGCCGCGCATGCGACAGCACGCGAAAGGACGCAGCACTTAAATAGGCGCATATCAGACTGCCGGACTACATCCGGTCGACCGCGCCCTTGGCCTTATCCTTGGCTTTGCCAACCGCTACCTGCGCCTTACCCTTGGCCTCCTGGGCCGTGCCTTCGGCGCGCATCGTCTTGCTCTTGGTAGCCTTGCCAACAACCTGCTTGGCCTTGCCGGCCGCCTCGTTGGCCTTACCGGATACCTTGTCACTCATGCTGCCCATGTCGAACGCCTCCTCATTCGGCACCAGCGGGGTTGCCGGTGCAGTGACAGGGAAACGTCACTGATGATATTTCGTTCCACCAGGACGCGGAACGGCTCAGGCATGCCCCGCGTGCGGCGACAGCATAGCGGCATTGATACCCATCAGCGCCAGGGCGCGTTCATACTTATCGTCAAGGCTGCGGTCGAAGATCAGCTCCTCATTGGCCGGGCAATTGAGCCAGCCGTTGTTACTGATTTCCGCCTCCAACTGACCTGCACCCCAGCCGGCATAACCGAGCAGCATGGTGGCGCGCTTCGGCCCACCGCCTTTGGAAATGGCGCGCACGATATCCAGCGTCGCCGTCAGGCTGATGTCGTCGCTGACCGGGATGCTGCTATCGCTGATGTAGTCGTCGGAATGCAGGACGAAGCCGCGGCCACTTTCAACCGGCCCCCCGGTCTGAATCGGGAAATCGCGGGCGACTGCAGGCAGAAGAATAGCATCGTCATCCTTGATCATTTCAAGATGCAGCAGCACGTCGGTAAAGGTCAGGTTCTGTGCCCGGTTTATGACGAAGCCCATGGCGCCGGCGGCAGAATGAGCACAGATGTAGATCACCGTGCGATTGAAATTCCGGTCTTCCATGCCGGGCATGGCAATCAGGAACTGGCCGTCGAGAAATCCTCTTTCGCGTTTATTCTTCAGCGTCGATAGGGACATCGTACCTCCTGACTGCAGTCTGTAACTGCGCCCCTTAAAAAGGAAGATGGGGCAATGTCATAAATCAATCAACTGAAAATGATCATTTCTTTTTCGCACTGTTCTGGCACAGCACCGCGCCATCCGGTAAATCCTTGTTCCATGATCGGAAAAACTTCTTTTGCCCTCCTGCTGACAATGCTGCTCGGAACGCTCGCCGCCGCAATATCGACCGGTGGTATCGCATACGCGGCCATGAGCGATTGGGCCGACAATGAGGGTGGCCGCATGCGGTTGGTGGCGCTGGCGCCGGATGCGCAAGGCCATATCCGCGCAGCGCTACAAATCGAGCCGGCGCCCGGCTGGATCACCTATTGGCGCGAACCCGGCGAAGGTGGAATTCCGCCGCAGGTGAGCCCGGCACCCGAAAGCGGCGTTACGCTGGAAAAGACCAGCTATCCCACGCCCAAGCCGATCACGGTCGGCGCGATCCAGGAAATCGGCTATGACGCGCCGGTGACGTTGCCGCTCGATTTCCGCGTCAAAGGTAAGCAGCCGACGACGCTCGATCTCACCGCCTTCATCGGCCTCTGCAAGGACATCTGCATCCCCTTCCAAGCCGAATTTTCTCTACCGCTATCGGACGCCAGCCAATCGACGTTGCATGAACAAGCCCTGCTGGACGCCGCCAACGCGTCGCTGCCGCAGGCCCCTTCCCCGGATTTTGCCGTCGAAAACCACAGGCTTTCACCCGATGCGAAAACCCTTTCGCTGCACCTGACGCTGCCGGAAACAACCGGCGACGCGCCGTCAATCTATGTGACTGGTCCCACAGGCTATGTCTTTTTCAAACAAATCAACGCCAAACGCGATGGCAAGATTTTTGCGACCGATATCGCCATCGGCAAGCTTCCGAAGAATTACGATATCAAGGGCAAAAGCTGGGGTGTCCTCGTTATTGACGGTGAACGCGCCATCGAAACCACGCTTGCGTTCGAATAGCCCGGATCTATAGTTTCGCCCTACTATTTTCACTCAAAGGGCGGCTATTCAACCGCCCTCAATCTCGACCTAAGGAGAGTGCCATGACCATCGCTGTCGGCGATAAACTGCCTGCCGCCACATTCAAGGAAAAGACCGCTGACGGTCCGGTTGAACTCACCACCGATCAGCTTTTTGCTGGAAAGCGTGTCGTGCTCTTCGCCGTTCCCGGCGCCTTTACTCCGACGTGCTCGCTGAACCATCTGCCGGGTTATCTGGAAAACCGTGACGCAATCCTCGCCAAGGGTGTCGACGACATCGCCGTTGTTGCCGTCAACGATTGGCATGTCATGGGCGCCTGGGCACAATCCTCGGGCGGCATGGGGAAGATCCACTTCCTCGCCGACTGGGACGCCTCTTTCGCAAAGGCCCTCGGCCTCGATATCGACCTCACCGCCGGCGGCCTCGGTATCCGCTCAAAGCGCTATTCCATGCTGGTGGAAAACGGCGTGGTGAAGACGCTCAACATCGAGGAAAGCCCAGGCCAGGCAACGGTTTCGGGCGCGGCAGCGATGATCGAACAGCTTTGAATTTTCCGACTCTGAGAAACAAAAGAGGGCGCCCAACAGGCGCCCTCTTTTGTTTTGCGGCATTGCAGGTGACGCCGGCCAGCGCGATATGCTTCGAAGGTATTTCTCCCTCAAATTTTCGGCTCGGAACAGTCTCATTCTATATGTTGCCTCTTTTTTGCCGCATTCCCTCCGCTACAACGCGTAATGTTATTACATTATGAAAGCTTCCGGATGCCCTTCAGCAACGATCCCTTCGCCTCTTCCTTGATCGGGCGTTCCGCGTTGACGCGCCTCGCCTTCGTAGCGATCGGCATCGCAATCCTCTGGGCGACGATCGGCTGGGCGGTGGCATTGGCATGAGTGCTCCGATCCGTCTCGATAATCTCACCGTCACCTATGAGCGCCATCCCGCTGTGCATCACGTTTCGGGCGCCTTTCCGGCCGGCAGCCTGACGGCGATCGCCGGACCGAACGGGGCGGGCAAGTCGACACTCCTCAAGGCGATCATCGGCGAATTGAGGCCGGCGGAAGGGTCTGTCGATCGCGGCGCACTGACGCGCAATGATTTCGGCTATCTGCCACAGGCGGCGGAGATCAATCGTCGCTTTCCCATTTCTGTCGCCGATACGGTTGTGCTCGGCGCCTGGAAGAATTCTGGCGCCTTTGCCCGATTCTCGCGCGCAGACGCTGAGCGCGCCCGGGGAGCGCTCGCAGCTGTGGGCTTGGCAGGCTTCGAGCGTCGGCATATCGGCTCGCTCTCGGCCGGGCAATTCCAGCGCGTACTCTTCGCGCGGCTGCTGCTGCAGGACGCTCGCGTCATCCTCCTCGACGAACCCTTTACCGCCATCGACCAGCGCACGACGCGCGACCTGCTCGACATTGTTCTACGTTGGCATGGCGACGGGCGCACGGTGATTGCCGTGCTGCATGATTTCGATCAGGTGCGCGCGTATTTTCCCGAGACGCTGCTGATCGCCCGCGAACTGGTAGGCTGGGGCAAGACACAGGATGTGATGAGCCCCGCTAATCTCGTCAAGGCGCGGGCGATGGCCGAGAGTTGGGACGAGGATGCTGGGGACTGCCTGCCGGAGCCAGAGCTTACCCAACGGGGCTTGGCGAAGCGGGAGCCGGCCGAATGACGGCCTACGACATCTTTCTCGCGCCCTTTGCCGACTACGGCTTCATGCGGCGCGCGCTCATTGCCTGCCTCTGCCTCGGCCTTGGCTCCGGACCGATCGGTGTCTTCCTGATGCTCCGGCGCATGAGCCTGATGGGCGACGCCATGAGCCATGCCGTGCTGCCGGGGGCGGCCATCGGCTATCTGATTGCCGGCTCACTATCGCTGACGGCGATGGGACTTGGCGGGCTGGTGGCCGGCCTGTCGGTGGCGCTGCTCTCCGGGCTCGTCAGTCGCATGACAGTGCTGCAAGAGGATGCAAGTTTCGCCAGCTTTTATCTGACGTCACTGGCACTCGGGGTGCTCATCGTATCGCTGCGCGGCTCCAACATCGATCTGCTGCATGTCCTCTTCGGGACCATCCTCGCCATCGACGCCCCTGCCCTCTACCAGATCGGCGCGATCACCACCGTGACGCTCCTGGCGCTCGCCGTCATCTATCGGCCGCTGGTGATGGAGTGCTTCGATCCCGGTTTTCTGCGGGCCGTCGGCGGGCGCGGGCCGGTCTATCATTTCCTTTTCCTGCTGCTGGTGGTGCTCAATCTCGTCGCCAGCTTCCAAGCGCTCGGTACGCTGATGGCGGTCGGGCTGATGATGCTGCCGGCAGCGATCGCGCAGCTCTGGTCGCGCAGCCTGCCAGCAATGATGACGATCGCGGCGGCGACGGCGACCGCGTCGGGCTATATCGGGCTCATCGCCTCCTATCATCTCGAATTCGCCTCCGGCCCGACCATCATCATCACGGCGAGCCTGATCTACGGCTTTTCCATTCTGTTCGCACCTTCGGGCCTGGCCCGCCGGTTTATTCCCCGTCCCCATCTCAGGGGCTAATTTTGATCAAGGAGATTATCGTGACCAAATACAGACTGCTTCTCTCCGCGGCGCTGCCGGCCTTCATCGCCTTCGGTATCGCGGCACCCGCTTCTGCCGAAACCTTGAATGTCGTCGCCTCCTTCACCGTACTCGCCGATGTCGTCAAGCAGGTGGGCGGCGACCATGTGAAGGTGTCGAGCCTGGTCGGCCCGAACGGCGACCCCCATGAATTCGAACCGTCGCCGGCCGACGCCAAGAAGCTCAATGCGGCCAAGGTCACCTTCGTCAGCGGCGAAGGTCTGGAAGGCTGGATGGACCGATTGATCAGCGCCTCCGGCTACAAGGGCACGCCGATCGTCGCCTCGGAGGGTATCGACACGCGCACCATGGTCGACGACGGCAAGACCATCACCGATCCGCATGTCTGGAACAGTCCAGTCAATGTGAAGATCTGGGTCGCCAATATCGAAAAGGCGCTGGCAGCCGCCGATCCGGCCGATGCCGCCGATTTCAACGCCAATGCCGAACGCTACACCAAGACGCTGACCGAGCTCGACGCCTATGCGCATAGCAAGTTCGACAAGATTGCGGAGGATCGCCGCAAGATCCTGACCAGTCATGACGCCTTCGGTTATTTCGGTCGCGAATACAACGTCAGCTTCCTGTCGCCGCTCGGCATCTCGACCGAAACCGAGGCCTCGGCCGCGGGCGTCGCCAAGCTGATCGAGCAGATCAAGAGCGAACATGTGAAGAGCTATTTCTTCGAGAACTCGAACGACCCCCGCCTGGTCAAGCAGGTCGCCAAGGCCACCGGCGCTGAGCCTGGCGGTGAGCTCTATGTCGAAGCCCTCTCCAAGGCCAACGGTCCGGCTCCGACATATGAAAAAATGTTCCGTTATAACGTTGATCAGCTGGCCGCCGCGATGGCGAAGTCGAGCTGAGGAAGCCGCACAAGCATGGCCGCGGGCATCTGCCTGCGGCCTGCAGCTACATCAGCCGAAAGAGCGCTTGACGATAATTATA
Organism: Rhizobium sp. BK313; assembly: GCF_014193655.1. Classification (GTDB taxonomy): domain Bacteria; phylum Pseudomonadota; class Alphaproteobacteria; order Rhizobiales; family Rhizobiaceae; genus Rhizobium. The sequence continues at coordinate 2,470,797 of NZ_JACHZQ010000001.1, forward strand.
TAACAAGTTATATAATGAGTTATATAAATCAAAGCAGGAAAGCGCCTTGGTTGAAGATATTGTGAAATCGCTGGGCTTCCTCTGCCTCGGCAGCCGGTTCCGCCGCATCGGCGAACGCCTTCAGGCCGACACCCAGCAGATCATTGAAGAGCTCGGCGTCTCTCTCCAGTCCGCCCAATATCCCTTCCTCGCGGCAATCGACCACGCCGGCCCGCTTACCATCGGTGAACTTGCCCAGACCGTCGGCATTACCCAGCCGGGTGCCACACGCACCGTCTCGCAGCTTCTGGAAATGGGTTATGTCGACATGCAGGCCGCGGCCGAGGACCAGCGCCGAAGACTGGTCTCGCTGACGCCGAAGGGTCAGGAACTCATCGATTATTCGAAACGATCGGTCTGGCCGCGCATAGAGCAGGCCGTGACCGAGCTTTGCGGCGGCCTCTCCGGGCCGATCCTGGAGCAACTCGCTGCAATCGAGGATGGGCTTGCGGAAGCACCGCTTGTCCGTCGAGGCAATCTCGACAAGGAACAGAAACTATGAGCCATATTCTCGACCGTCCGGCCTGGAACGCCCTTCGAACCGCCCATACGACATTGGCCGAAGGCAGCGAGCGCGCCCGCCGCTATCCACCCTCCATCGTGCCCTTCGCAGCCCCTGCCGATGATACGGCGGAAAGCCTCAATGCTCTGGAGAACCTGCCGGCCGCCGATGAGGTCATGGCGCTCGTCGAAGCCAACCCCGTCACGATCCCGCAGGGACTGACGGTCATCTCCGAAGGCAAGCTGGTGCAGATGATCGCCGAACGGCCCTATGAGCAGGTGTCGGACAGCCGGATCGAGCCGCTGACGGAAGCCGATGCAGCGGATATGCTCGCCTTGGCCACGCTGACCAAGCCCGGCCCCTTCACGCTCCGCGCCCAGAGCCTCGGCACCTTTTGGGGTGTGAAGATTGATGGCCGCCTCGTTGCCATGGCCGGCCAGCGCATGCGCCAGCCCGGTTTTGCCGAACTCAGCGGCCTTTGTACCCATCCCGATTTTCAGGGACGCGGCCTCGGCACCCTGCTCTTCCGCTTCGTTGCCGGCGAGATCTCGGCGAGGGACGAGACCGTCTACCTGCATGCCTATGCCTCGAATACACCGGCCATCTCGCTTTACAAGGCGATGGGCTTCCGCTTGCGCTCCGAGATGAATCTCGTTGTCGTCACTCCCCGGCGGCCAGCGTGATCTTCCCTTCGGCTGCGAGCACTCTCTCATCTTGCCGATGGTGAGCACTTCGTGGGCGCCACCCAGCCGCCGTCGATGAACCTTGTCGATAGGAACAAAGCGGCCGCGGGTATATGCCTACGGCCCCTTTATTTTTTAAAGATTGAGATCGAAAACCAGCAGGCCGGCAAGGCCACCATCGGTCGACGAGACGATACGCTCACCGACAGCGACGTGTTCGGGATGCACGAGATAGGCGTCGCGCACTTCGGGGTTCTCGAACGTCACCACGAAGCCATCAACGAAGCCGCCATGCAGCCCCTCCGGCGAGACATTCGGTCCGTATTTGACATCGATGATGCCGGGAATGACCTGCTTCAGCGCGGCGACGGACTCGAAAAGCGCCTTTTTCTCATCCTGCGTCATGGCGGATTTGAGTCGCATGAAAACGCTATGCAGGATCATATTAATCTCCCTAGATGTTTCGCCCAGCATAGAGAGAGAAAGGACCGATGGGCAAGACATCACTGCCGCCATCTTTGCGGTTTTCGGCGACTGCCACACTGATCGTAGTCGGCCCAGAGCTGAACCTATGGGACATTCTACCTACACATGGGCAGTATCCGCTGATCTTGCCCACGACCTGCCACAACGCCTCCTCTGTCAACTGTGAAGCACTTGCGACGGTCAGCGAAAGTGCTCGCTCGTAAAGCTTTCTGTGTGGTCTGTACGGCAACGAACCTTCACGAAATCCGGCCGCGCTTAGTCTATCGGCACATCAGGCCAGTCCTCAGGAACAAGTGCCGGTGGCTTGGTCCATGGCTCTTCGACCAGGGCCTGCTGGAACCATTCGTCTCGAAGGTTAGCGTGCTCAATAACGATGAGCTGGAAGCCAGGCGCGTCTTCAGTCGTGAAATGCGACAGCATTTCGAACAGGCGCCTTACGGCTTCCAAATCCGCGTCCTTCTCCGTTCGCTCAATGGAGCCCCCTGCTTCTTCATAAGCCTGCTCGGAGGGAAAATAGACCTGCGTTGGCTGGTCGATGAGCATGAAACGCGGGATGGGCTGACCGTATGCCGCAGCAAACCTATGAAGGGAAAGTAAAGCCGCCAGATGATAGGCAAGATGGTTTTCCCCACCCCCAGTTCTGTTCATGTAGACCGGTCGTCCCGGACGGTCGATTACCACCGTGAGATTGTGCAGATCAAGTCGTGCAGGGAACTGACCGAATTCCCCACCTAGGCTATTGATGTATCCCCCCATGTAGCTGGCGACGTTGCTCAACGTCGACATAAGACGTGCATCAGAGTCGTCGGCGCCGAGCCTACGCTCCAGATCCGACACCCGGGACTTTAGACGTGCCTCCTCGTTTTTGAGCCGAGCGAGTTCCGTGTCTGGCACAAGATTTTCAATGAACAAACTAATCCGGCCGACGACGCGCGAGGCGGCATTGTTCCTGTTACCCATTTCAGTAATGAACTCGCTGGCGGATATCGCCGACGCGAGCTCGAGTTCCTTGGTTCTTATCTGTTCACCGATGGAGACCACTTCTTCCTGCTGCTCCGTCAGGTAGGAATTAAGCGCAGGCCGCTCTCCTGTCACCGCGTTCAGTTCGCGGTCCAAGGACTCAACTTCCGACAGAAGAGCCTGGGCTATGGACGTCGTCATTCCAAGGTTCTCTTGGGCAAAAGGCCACTGCCACGCTCCTGTCGCTTCGTTGAACGGCAAGGCCTTGATCGACGTCAACCGATCCTTCTGTTCGAATGCCTCGCTTTGGAAACCGTCCGCTCTTCGCGCGAATTGTTGCGCGCCATCGATCCGGCGCTGTGTTTCCCGGCGTCGCTCGCGAAGATCTATAAGCTCGCGCTCTATCGTCGATAAGCGCTGTCCGTCGTCATCAGGAACCGGCTGCGGCTGCCAACTCAATGCTCGGCGGAGCAGATCAATGACTTGCCCTGGATCTATCGCAGCATCCGATGGGATGATGCCAACGGCGCGCGCCTCAGATAAAAGACCAAACGCTCGTTCCTCTGAATTGTCTACAGCCTCCCTGGCCTGCTGGACCAGCTTGGTCTTGAGCCTGAGTTCGCGCTGCAAGACACGAAGCTGCGCCTCCAAGGCAAATTTGTCCCTGCCAGAGACTCCCAGCAAAATCGGCAAAGTATCCCTGATTGCTTGCGGCTGGAACGGTTCATTCTGGCGATAGAACAACTGGTCTTTGTTGGTGACGATGGTTTGCTTCTGGAACAGATAATACCATGTGTGCTTGATGGTCGTATTGAAGCTATCGCGGCTGTTGTCGATCGGCACATCCGTCATGTTGTCGGGAATTCCGAGCAACTGGCTCAAAAGGGTTACGACGCCATCGTCATTGTCGTTGATCTTCAATTCGGAGAATTCCGGTGCCTCAATCACCGCACCCCTTCGAACCATGGCCATGCTTCCACTTTGAGCGGCAGGCGCCGGCGCCGGTTTGGCAACCAGGACTTCCTCTCCCTCAAAACGGTAGATAACCGCGTACCAGGTGACGCGATCCCGGATCGCGCCTTCCGGTATCTTGAAGTCCGAGCCGCCCATGCAGTACTCGATTATCTCTGAAAGAGCGGATTTACCCGTCGAGGAACGACCAGTGATGACATTGAGTCCATCATGGAAATTGACGTCACGACGGCGGCCATCATCACTGTAGACGTGGATCGATTTGATCTTCATGGTCTTATGCCAAGTGTGGTGTAGATTGTTGCCCGATCGCCCACTCGGGCGAATTCTTTGCCAAGGTATGCCGCAACACGCTGGCATGCGATGGATTCAGCAGTTCCGCTGATTGTCTTGCGCACCCCGTCAGGGTTCGTCAGGAGCCGGCCATCCGGATTGATAGCGAGCGCTTTGACATGCGTGAGAACACCAAGCGCTTCTAACGTGAACGGAAAAACGTCGCTGCAGCGCCTTGCAAAATCGACCTGCATCTCAGGATGCTCGGCCGTGATCTTCAAGAAGTAGCTGCGGTTTCCTCGCTGTAGGATGTCGCGCGACTGGCGCTGAAGGCACAGCGGCAGTACCAAAAGCGATAGAGAAAACGGCATGCCCGCTTTGTCCACCTCCCGATAGGCGTTTATCGCCCGAAACAGTACCAAGCCGCAAAAGGCGGGGTTGAAAAGGTTGCGTATTTCGATCGGCCGCTGATGCCAGGCCTTCATGCGGCAACTCCAAGTATCTCGGCCAAGTGCTCTAGGAAGCGGGGATGCCAGTGGACGCGCGGAACAGGGTTAGAGTTGGCAAGAATGTGAAATGCGCCGCGGACGACGTAAGGTTCCGTGACGCGCTCACGGATGCGAAGCTGAGTGGTATCGCGTTCCGCCCAACGCAGGAGTTCTCGCCCCGCCACTAGCAGAGCTTCCTCTTGGCTGCCATCCATCAAAGATTCGAAAGCGACCTCCTTGTAACGTGCCCACTCCTCGACGAGGCGGTCCTCATATTCCTCGATCTCGCCGGAAACGATAAGGTTCTCTCGCGCCCAGCTCGACCGCTGTTCAAATGCTCGGTAGTAGTCAATAATCGCAAACTGTATGCGGGCTTCCGATAACTGTAAGGCATGAAGCTGTCGGACGAATGTCCGTTGGTCGTGCAGAGCGTCAATTTCGCCAGCGGGCATTCTGTTCCGGAAATTGATCGGCAGGTTGTCCGTCCTATATTCCTCGGCAAATGCCGCGAGCTTGTCGGAGACTTCCTGAACGCTGATCGGCTCATGCCTTTCTCGCGTCAGAAGCTTTATGACGTTGTTAGTCCACCAGCCTTCCAATCTCTCAAATAACGGCGTGCGAAACTCTCGCCTGATCGTGCGTAAGCGCTGATCGACCAAGGCGGGAATTTCGTTGATACGAGACGTCTCGGGGAAGATCGCTATGCGGCCGAAGAAGTCACGGGCTTCGTCGGTGCCGAGGCGGTTGAGGTCGACTTTGAGCTTGAGGAGCGTTTCGCTGGAGGTCTGCGATATTGCTTCAATCGCAGCTTCCGCTTTCGTGTCGTCGTCTGCCTTCGCATCGACGAAGAGATTCAAGAACGAACCTGGGGAAACGCTTCCGGTATGGTACAAAAGGAACCGGGCATTCGATTCGCCCCTTCCGGTGCCCTCGTAGTGCTTCAACCATATTCGTACAGACTTCCAGAAATCGGACGACAAATCTGTTAGTCTGTCACCTGGCGCTTTGTGCTTGAGCGAGGCGAGCGAAAGCGAGTCGTCCTCAGTCGCGACGAATTCCACGTCGTCGTTCCGCTCGATGAAGATCGCACCATCTTCTGGAAGATCGAGGACCTTCAGCAGCGCAAACCTCGATTGGAAAATATAGCCTAGACCCTGCTCCGCCGCTGAAAACGCGGACCTATCGTTCGACATGCAAGATTAAACTCAACAGTTCGAAATAGTTGATGTGTATCGACTCTCCCAGAAGTTGCTAGTATCGATATACTTGCGGTCGAATGCAATCGGCTATTCGACAATCGCGGTGATTTCTTTTTCGGGAATTAGTGGTCCACGCGTCGGCGGCCGACGGGAGACACCACGCAGCTGTACCATGCATCGATCATGCAGGCGCACGGGGGCGTTTGAACTCCTGCGCGTCCAACAGTCTACTTCTGGCGCAAAGCGATCACAGACTCTCGTTAACAATCACAGGCGTTCATCGATGCAAGGCGTACCGGACGATCCCTCATTAGCATTCAAACATCGCGTAAAAGCCCGTCTCGGACTCCTGCACGCGGGGCCGTGTCCTGAAGCTTCAGAACACGGCCCTTCATCCCGCTTATGCGGCGGCGCGGTGAGCGATTGGTCGGCGGCGCAGCTCCGCCTTCAAAATCGCCGGTGGGTTGTAATTCGCCTCAAGCGGTCCGACATCGGTGCCGGGCGGAACAATCTCGTCGATCCGATCGAGAATTTCGTCCGTCAGGCTCACCTCGGAGCCTGCGAGCAGATCGTCGAGATGCTCCATCTTGCGGGGACCGATGATCGCCGATGTGACGGCCGGGTGAGCCATCACGAAAGCCAACGCCATATGCGTCAGCGGCAGCCCTGCCTCCTCCGCCAGAGGGATGAGCTGCTCCACCACGTCCAGCCTGCGTTCGTCAGACATCTGTCTGGGAAATCTTCTGGCGCGCCCGCTGTCGGGCTGTGGCTCGCCCTTGCGGTAGCGGCCGGTGAGCATGCCCATCGCCAATGGGCTCCACACCATCGCACCCATACCGTACCGCTCGCAGGCGGGCAGCACCTCGCGTTCGATACCGCGGTTCAGGATCGAATAGGGCGGCTGCTCGGTGCGGAAGCGCGCCAGCCCGCGTCGCTCCGCGATCCACTGGGCTTCGATGATCTCCGATACCGGGAACGTCGATGATCCGATCGCGCGCACTTTTCCCGCCCGCATCAGATCGGTGAGGGCAGAAAGCGTTTCCTCGATGTCGGTATCCGGCGCTGGCCGATGAACCTGATAGAGATCGATATGGTCGGTCTGCAGGCGACGCAACGAAGCGTCCACTTCGCGGACCAGCCAACGCCGCGAATTGCCTTGCTGGTTCGGGTCGTCACCCATCGGAAGATGTGCTTTGGTGGCCAGCACGACATTGTCGCGCCGGCCTTTGAGAGCCTTGCCTACGATCTCTTCCGATTCACCTCGACTATATGCATCAGCGGTATCGATGAAGTTGATTCCTGCATCCAAGGCCCTGTGGATGATCCGGACCCCCTCGTCATGGTCGGGATTGCCCGCGGCGCCAAACATCATTGCGCCGAGGCAAAAGGGGCTGACTTTGATGCCGGTTTTTCCCAGTGTGCGGTATTGCATGGTCTATTCCTTCTATTGTTCGTTGATGTGGGGTCAGTGCCGCCCTGCTGCGCTAATTTCCAGCGCTCGGGCATACGTCACCATGGGAGCGGGCCGTCCGCGCTCGAGAACGTGCCCGTCGGACCGTTCGCGTCGAGGGCGACGCGCACAGGATTGCGGGCACCCTGTTCGACCGTCTCAAAGCCCTCGAAGTTATTGAGGGCCGTTGCGGTGAAGCCCGGGCTCGCGGCGTTGACTTTGATGTTTGTCGACTCGAGTTCAATCGCGAAGGAAAGCGTGATCGCGTTGAGGGCAGTCTTTGAAGCGGCGTAAACGACGCCGAATCCAGTGCGATACGGATAGGTCGGGTCCGCGTTCAACGTTAGCGAGCCGACGCCGCTCGTTACGTTGACGATGCGTCCCGCCGGCGCGTCACGGAGGAATGGAAGCATCGCTTGCGTGACGGCAATGACACCGAACACGTTCGTTTCGAACACCGCGCGCACCTCGTCGAGTGACGCAACGCTCGCACGGCTCGACTCCAGCATCTCCGCAAGCGATCTGCCCGGCTTTCCCGCATGCGAGATGGCCGCGTTGTTCACAAGCACATCGAGACGACCGAGTTCGATCCGGATGCGCTCTGCTGCTGCAGCGATTGAGGCCCGGTCCGTGACATCGAGCTGCAAGGCGCGGGCATCCGCTCCGATGCTTTTCGCAGCCGCCTCCCCATGCTCAAGGTTTCGCGACCCAACGAGCACGATGAATCCATGTGCCGCGAGTTCCCTAGCGATTTGAAGACCGATCCCTCGGTTTGCCCCGGTGACCAGGGCAACGGGTTTGTCCAGCATAGCAATCTCCTTTGCTGTAATGACGTATGGCGGCCACCGCCGCCCCGTGTTAGTGAAGTAAACGGAACACCATTCCGTTTATACGGAACGATGTTCCGTTTAGCAAATGGAAAAAGTGCATGAGCGATAAATTTGACAAGCAGGATGATGCCTTGGAGCCGGTGAGCCCGACGGACCGGCGCGTGCGAGCCGATGCGCAGCGCAATCTCGACGGACTGCTGCAGGCGGCCATGACAGTCTTTGCGGAGTCGGGAGTAGACGCGCCGGTACGGGAGATCGCAAAGAAGGCCGGCGTCGGCGTCGGCACCGTCTATCGCCACTTCTCGCAGCGTTCCGATCTCATCAAGGCAGTCTTTCGTCGCGAAATCGATGCCTGCGCAGATGCAGCATCGGTGCTGGCCAAAGAGCACGGTCCCGGCGAAGCGCTGGCGCAGTGGATGCAGCGTTACGTTGACTTCATCTCAGCTAAACGCGGACTGGCTGCAGCCCTGCATTCCGGCGACCCGGCCTATGAAGCCTTGCCAGCTTATTTCGACAAGCGGCTCCGTCCCGCGCTGGAATCATTGCTGGGCGCCGCGGCTGCGGCAGGCGAAATACGGGCTGGGGTCGAACCAAATGACCTTCTGCGTGCGGTCGCAAGTCTCTGCACGTCAGCGAACGATGTCGGAGCCGATCATTCCCGGCGGATGGTCGCGCTCCTGGTCGATGGCCTGCGCTACGGGGCGAACCGGCACAACCATAAGTGAGGCAGGCAGAGCACTGGCTTCCGCCGCAACTTCCGCCCTTGGCGCATCTGAACCCTGTGGAGATCGCATGTTTGCTATCTGCGGACACTGCTAGCCGGTGATGCGGAATCCTGTCGGCATCTCCGCGAGCGCGGTCGGCTGCTTCTCCACATTGGAAACCGATGCGCCAGAAGGCCCTTGCCAGAAACGCTCAATCATGGTCGAAATCGCCGCATCAGGTCCCGCAATCAAAGCGACTACGGACCCATCCAATTCGTTGCGAACCCAGCCTGCCAAACCGAGCTTCAACGCCTCGTCACGCGTCCAAACACGGAAACTGACACCCTGTACCCTACCAGTTATCCGTACCAGGGCAGCCTCATAATCATCGGACATAGCCACTCCCCTCCGACAACAACGACAGAATGACAGAGGTTACTTCCTCTTGAAAGGCTCCATGCCCTTGCGTGCCAGTTCGTCGGCGCGCTCATTTTCCGGGTGCCCGGCATGGCCCTTGATCCAATGCAACGTCACCTTGTGACGATTGTAGGCCTCATCAAGCGCCTGCCACAGTTCGGCATTCTTCACCGGTTTCTTATCCGCGGTCTTCCAGCCGTTCTTCTTCCAGCCGAAAATCCACTTGGTAATGCCATCCTTGACGTAGACGCTGTCGGTATAGAGATCGACCTCGCAAGGCGCTTTCAGAGCGCCGAGTGCCGATATCGCCGCCATCAGCTCCATGCGGTTATTGGTCGTATCCGCCTCGCCACCGGACAATTCCTTCTCCACCTCGCCATAACGCAGCACTGCGCCCCATCCGCCGGGACCGGGATTGCCGGAGCAGGCGCCATCCGTGAAGATATCGACGTGTTTCATGCCTTGAGCCCGTATTCGGCGCTGGAGGCGATCTGGCGATGGAAGCGCAGCTTGCGCAGATATTCGATCGGGTCCTTCTTGGTGACCAAGGCGCCGGCCGGCGTCGTCAGCCAATCGTAGAGGCGGGTCAGGAAGAAGCGCATCGCCGAGCCACGCGACAGCGTTGGCAGGGCGGCGATTTCGGCGTCGTCCAGCGGCCGGACGCTCTGATAACCTTCCAAAAGCGCCATGCCCTTGGTGATGTTGTAAGCACCATCCTTCTCGAAGCACCAGGCGTTGAGGCAGATCGAGACGTCGTAGGCGAGCAGGTCGTTGCAGGCAAAATAGAAATCGATCAGGCCGGAAAGTTCGTCGCCGAGGAAGAAGACGTTATCCGGGAACAGATCGGCATGGATGACGCCATCAGGCAGGTCTTTCGGCCAGTGGCTGCCAAGGAAATCGAGCTCGGCGCGGATCTCGTCTTGCAGGCCGGGCTCGACCTCGTCGGCGCGAGCTTCGGATTTTTCCCAAAGCCCCTGCCAGCCTTCAAGCGACAGCGCATTCGGCCGCTTGATGGCGAAGCCTTCGCCGGCGACGTGCATCGCGGCCAGCGCCTTGCCGACCTCACGGCAATGCTTTGCCTCCGGCTTGCGCAGCCACATGCCCTCGAGGAAGGAGATCAGCGCCGCCGGACGGCCGGAAAGATGGCCGAGCAGCGCGCCGTCTTTGCGCGGCAAAGGCAGCGGGCAGGAAAGGCCACGGCTTGCAAGATGCTGCATCAGGCCGAGGAAAAACGGCAAGTCGCCTTTCTCGACGCGCTTCTCATAGAGCGTCAGGATCAACGGCTCGCGCGACGTATGCAGCAGGAAGTTGGAGTTTTCGACGCCCTCGGCGATGCCCTTGTAGGAGAGCAATGTGCCAACATCATATTCCGTCAGGAACCACTTCAGATCGTCTTCGGTAATATCGGTATAAACGGCCACGAATTATTCCTGAAATAGGCGCTATGGGAAGGGTTATTCGCCATTGACGAAGGCCATGTCGGCCGCCGTCAGTTCGATATTGCGCAGCTCGCGATTGACGAGGAAATTCTCGGTCTCCTTGACCGTTTCGGCGAGCTCCACCACAGCATTGAAGCGGGCGCGGAAGGCCTCGATGATCTCGTTGACGATGACCTCGGGTGCCGATGCGCCAGCGGAGAGGCCGACGGTTTTGACATCACCGATACCGTCCCAATCGATCTCCGAGGCGCGCTGGACCAACACCGATTTCTTGGCCCCTGCCCTGAGCGCCACCTCGACGAGACGCTTGGAGTTGGACGAATTCGGTGCGCCGACGACGATGAAGAGATCGCAGCCCGGAGCCGCCTCCTTCACCACTTCCTGGCGGTTGGTCGTGGCGTAGCAGATCGAGTCGGCTGCCGGTGCAGTCAGATTCGGAAAACGCTGCTGCAGCCGCGCGATGACGCCGGCGGTGTCGTCAACCGAAAGCGTCGTCTGGGTGACGAAACCGAGATTATCGGGGTCGGCAGGCTGGTAGGCATCGGCATCCTCCACCGTCTCGATCAACGACACCGAACCCTCTGGAAGCTGGCCCATGGTGCCGATCACTTCCGGGTGGCCGGCATGACCGATGAGGATGACATGACGGCCGAGGCGGTTATGGCGCATGGCCTGCTTGTGTACCTTGGAGACCAGCGGGCAAGTGGCGTCGAGATAGAAGAGATTACGCGCGTCGGCATCCGCCGGCACGGCCTTCGGGACGCCATGGGCAGAAAAGACAACCGGCTGGGCGCGATGTTCCGCAGGGATCTCGTCCAGTTCCTCGACGAAGACGGCGCCCTTGGCTTCCAACCCTTCGACGACGTAGCGATTATGCACGATCTCGTGACGGACATAGACCGGCGCGCCATAGGCCTTGAGCGCCAGCACGACGATCTGGATGGCACGATCGACGCCGGCACAGAAGCCGCGCGGACCGCAGAGCCGGATGGTCAGGTCAGGTTTGGAAACCGCAATGTTCATGTCTCTTCCGAAATCCGGGACGATGGCAAAGCCATGGATAGGTTGGCCTTGCCGCTTGCTCTAGCCGAATATTCCATCGAAATGAAGCTATTCTATTGCGCAAACTATTGCGTCGGCGCATCCGGATGGCGTTTGCGCCACCAGGAGACGGCGACGATGGCGACCAGCGCCGCCGCCAGGCCATACCAGGTCAGGGCATATTGCAGATGGTCGTTCGGCAGATCGACGATCGTGACGCCGCCGATCGGCAGGCCCTGAGGATTAGGCGTCTTGTCGGCGTCGACGAAGAAGGGCAGCACCTTGTCCTTCGGAAGCCCATCGCTATCAGCCATGGCGTCCAGGTCTTTCCAGTAGAATATATTCTTCGCCAGATCATTGTCCGGTATGCCCGAGGGCTGGCCGGCGAGCTTGGCGCGGGCAAGGCCGGTGACGGTCTGTTCGCCCGTCAGCTGCCCCTGCACGCGCTTTTCCGGCTCCTTGGCATCATAGGGCACGAAACCGCGGTTGACGAAGAGATAGCGCCCATCGGCAAGCTGCAGCGGCGTATAGATATGGAAGCCGGGATTGCCGTCTAGGGTCGCGAAGAAATGCCGTTCCTTGTTGTTGAGGTATTGGCCGGTCGCGGTGACGACGCGATACTCTATATCGCCGCCGGATGCGGCCATGGCCTCGATCGCCGCCAGCGGCACAGGGGCAGCGGCCTGGCGCTCGGCAATGTCAGCGAGCAAGCCTTCCTTCCAGTGCAGCCGCTGGACCTGCCACGTGCCGAGGGCCAACAGTATGCCGAGAGCCACAATCAGGATCAGCACCTTGCCGACCTGCCAGAAAGGGTTGGCACGGCGAGCGGTCATGACGGCCTCAGTCACGATGAATGCGCCCTTCGCTGGCATTGTTGCGGTATTGCAGCGCAATCAGGATGCCCTTGCACCAGCGTAGCGACAGAAGCGACAGAATGATGGTCAACGGACCGAACAGCAGGATATGCACCCAGATCGGCGGCGAATAATTGACCTGCAGCCACAGTACCAAACCAATAACGATGAAACCGACGATGAGGATGACGAAGACCGCCGGTCCATCGCCGGCATCGGCAAAGGCATAATCGAGATCACAGGCGGCACAACGCGGCTTCAGCGACAAAAGCCCGTTGAAGAGCTTGCCGTTACCGCAACGTGGGCAACATCCCTGGATGCCGACCTTAAACGGATCGACAGGCGGAAATAGCGCCTTGTCGCTGTTTGCTCCTTGGCTGGGGGTTAAGTCTTGCTCTGGGCTCAAGGTTTGATCTCAATCGATTGCCATTCGCGACGAGCGTCCCGATCTCGTCCGTGTCACCATCAGTAACCACGATGCCGCCGCCCGTCCAATCCAAAAGCATGGTGACCCCCGCGCCCCTGCCGAAATATGGCCCTGTCCCTACGCCATGATGTCGCGGCCATGTTTTCCCGCTCCTTCGAACCGGCGTCGCGGGGATCGGAGGAAGAAGCGATACCGCCGCACTCTGAAATCGCTGCGCTTGAAAATCGTCGCTGCGGCCATAGAAAGAGGGATATGGACAACAATCATGACACGAAGACCGGTCAGATCATCATTCTGAACGGCGCGCCCCGATCCGGAAAATCGAGCATAGTGGACGCTATCCAGGCAAGTTTCGACGGTCCGTGGATGAATCTCGGCGTCGATGCTTATGTGAGGCACATCACCCCGCAGCGTTACCGGCCGGGGATCGGTCTGCGGCCGGGTGGCGAACGGCCTGATCTCGAAGGGCTGATTCCAACACTCTATTCGGCGCTCTATGCCTCGATTGCAGCCCATTGTCGGCTTGGGCTCAATGTCGTCGCCGAATTCGGCCACCACGACGCCTATTCAAAGCCACTTGGAATCCTGGCGAATTGCGCCCGGCAACTGGCCGGTCTGCCCGTTCTTTTCGTTGGGGTGCGCTGTCCGATCGAGACCATCATGCAGCGGCGTTTGTCGGAAGGCGCCGAAAGGCTCAACGATTACATCGGCGTTTCCGCCGATGCCTCGATTCCTGCGCCGATACTCGCCTGGCAGGCGCAGGTGCATCAGCCCGGCATCTACGATCTGGAGGTCGATACTTCGATCAAAAGTGCCCAGGCCTGCGCCGAGGAGATAAGGCAGCTTGTAGATCGCGGCGTTCCCCACCCGACAGCATTCGAACGCCTTGCGGCGGGCAGCTGAGCGACGGTATCGCCGCCGCTGCAATCTTCCGGCTCTGATCAATGAGTCCGGAGATTAGCTTCACATCGGCGGCATCTTCTCGAATTTCGTCACGGCCGGATCGAGCCGGTCCCAGGCATGACCGCGCAGCGTGTACGTCACCATCTGCGGCTCGTATCGGCCTGGATCGTCGAGGCTTGCGGCGTGAATGGTGAAGAAGTCCGGCATGGCCGCGAAGGTCAGATAGACAGGCGACCCGCAGGCGGGGCAGAAGCCGCGCGTCTTCACGTTCCCGCTGTCTCCGACCATGTCCCAATGCGTCGCTTCGCCCTCGAGCTTCACCGCATCTCTGTTCGGGAAGGTCAGATAGGATCCGTGTCCGGTGCCGCTCGTACTCTGGCAGTCGTGGCACTGGCAGTCATTCATCGCAATCGGCTCGGCCGAGATTTCATAGCGGATTGCGCCGCAGGCGCACCCGCCGGTGTAAGGCTTAGTCATGTCTCTCTCCTAGTAAAGCGCTAGATTGGCCGCGGCGATATCCGTCGCGTCAGTCCTTCCCCTCGACGATAGCGCCAATGTTCGGGACTACCTTCTTCCAGCCTTCGCTCATCTTCTCGAAGGCAGTATCGTTCTTCGGCAGGACGAAGCCGGAATGGACGAGGCGGAGGCGCGTGCCGTTTTCGACTTTGGAAAGGATGAAGGTGACCACGGTGTCGAGCTGAGAGCCGTATCCGACGTTACCCTCATGCCCGCCTCTCCAGGAGTAGGCGAAACGTTCGTACGGCTTCACCTCCAGCACCTGGCAGTGAATGGTGCCGTCCCACGCGCCGGCCGGCGTTGTCTGGTAGGTGAAGTGTTTGCCTTCCGCAGGCTCGAAGCCAGCCGGCACCATCAACCAGCGGCCCATCAAACTGGCCGTGGTCAGCGTTTTCCAGATCGCCTCCGGCGAATGGGGAAAAACCTCGTCGACCACTATGTCTTGCGTGTCGGATCTCAATGCGGCGTCGTTCATGGATCAATTTCCTTCAGCAGTGTCCTGAGATTTGCAAAGCGTTCGCGCCAGAAGACGCCGTAGTGGCTCATCCAGTCGAGCAGCGGCTCGAGGCCATCCGGCTGGGCGCGGTAATAGACTTTCCGGCCTTCGGGGCGCTCGGCCACCAGGCCGGCCTGCTTCAGAGCCTTGAGGTGTTGAGAAATGGCGCCCTGTGTCACACCACTGCCTCGCGTCAGTTCGACGACGGTGATCTCGTCGGAGCTGACGACCCTCTCAAACACGGCCCGCCGTGTGGGATCGGCAAGCGCGCGCATGATGGCGTTTATGGGAGCGGCTTCGGTCATGATGAAACCAATAGCCGATACTAATTGATGAGTCAATACTAATTGGTTTGACTAATTGCAACGCCTCCTCGCGCCGCAATGAGCCAACTGATCGTCATATCCGCAACTGGTTTAGTAGGTCCCGAGCCCAGTGAAAGACGATCTGCCGACCTTCACCCACTCGTCGCCGGATGGTCGAGCGGTGTGTCACCCGACCTGACTCCTCCAACAAATCATTGGCGTGGTTTTTCGGCGTAACCCAACGGCTACGATTCGAGCAGCCGGACGTAGCGTTCAGCCGAACGGCCAACACTTTCCTTCGCCTTGCTCGATATGAACTTATCTCTCCAAGCGCCGTAGATGCGATCAAAGCGCATGTCTGCAACTCGGCTGGCAATACGCCGAACTTCACGCGCTGGCAAAGGGATCAGGTTGGGGTAGGAATACATGAAAGAAACCCATCCCTTTCCCGGGACCACTTGAATCGTGTCCCCGGTGAGCAGCACTCCATTTTGGTCCGCGCCGGCCTCCCATTCCAAAACAGAGCTTCCCTCAAAGTGTCCACCCAGCCGATGAAGGATAATGCCAGGCAGCACCTCGCACCGATCTCCCAGCCAAGGTCGAATATGCTCGCTGGTGCGTGTGACATATGCCAGATCAGCTTGGGGCAGCAGGATCGGCACGCCGCCCAGGGCTTCGCTCCATTCCACCATGCCAGTATAGAAATGTGGGTGAGATAGGCAGATGGCCTTGATGCCACCGAGCTCCAAAATGCGGTCTCGCGTTTTCCCGTCCAGAATAGGGGTGCAATCCCACAAAACATTTCCGTGCGGAGACAGCACCAAGAGCGCGCGCTGACCGATGCCGATAGCCGGAGAGACACCAATGCTAATCAAGTTTGGTTCGAGCTCGATCCAATCATTCGCATGTGTGGAGGCAAGCGTTTCCCGGGCGATCCATTCCTGCCCGCCCTCAGGAACGAACTGTCGTTCATCATCACAAATAGAACATTTCGGAGGAGGAGCGTTGTTCGAGGCAGAGTGGGAACCACATGCTTTGCAGATCCAAATAGGCACCTGATTGATCCTTTATAAGGCCCAAGAGCTGTGGGGGCGAAAATGACGCTTGCGGTGCCATGGCCGCAATCGATACGGCAGCGTTGCGCCTGCTTTTTGCCTCGCCGGTCAACAACCACCGCATAGGCAAACAAAAATGCCGTCACGAAAACTCAGGCTAGGCCCGGTTTTCGCGACGGCAAGCAGTCGGTCAAAGGATGTCGCCAGAGCGTCCTCTGCTCAGCCAGCGGCCACCGGTGCGCCCCAGCTACCCCAGATGTAGATGCAGAAGAACAGGAACAGCCAGACGACGTCGACGAAGTGCCAATACCAGGCGGCCGCCTCGAAGCCGAAATGCTGCTTCGGCGTGAAGTCACCACGGATAGCGCGGAGGAGGCAGACCAGCAGGAAGATCGTACCGATCAACACATGGAAACCATGGAAGCCGGTCGCCATGAAGAAGGTCGCGCCATAGATCGAGTTCTTGAACTCGAAGGGCGCATGCGCATATTCATAGGCCTGTACGCAGGAGAACAGCGCACCGAGCAGCACGGTCAGGACCAACCCCTGGATCAGGCCCCTGCGGTCATTGTGCAGCAGCGCGTGGTGCGCCCAGGTGACCGTCGTGCCAGAGAGCAGCAGGATGATGGTGTTGTAGATCGGCAAATGCCAGGGATCGAGGACTTCGATGCCCTTGGGCGGGAACTGGCCGCCGAGGAAAGCCGTTCGCGAGGCCTGGATCGCTTCGTTCGGGAAGAGGCTGACGTCGAAATAGGCCCAGAACCAGGCGACGAAGAACATCACCTCGGAGGCGATGAACATGATCATGCCGTAGCGCAGGTGCAGCGAGACGACGCGGGTATGCGCGCCCTGATGCGCTTCCCGAACCGTATCCGACCACCAGCCATACATGACGTAGAGGATTACCGCCAAACCGATGAAGAACAGCCATGGCTGCGCCCAATTCAGGCCGAACAGATGCACCGTGCCACCGTTCAGGTAGCGCATGAAGCAGACGCCGCCGAAGGTAATGACAAAGGCTCCGAAGGCCGCTGTGATCGGCCACGGGCTGGGGTCGATGATGTGATAGTCGTGTTTTTTCGTATGCGCCTCTGCCATGTCAGCAATCCCCGAATGACTTTTCCCATATTGCTTCCGGCTGCGCCGAAAGCAGTCTCCATCAAAGTTTCTTTTCCGCTACCTTCGCTGCGCCCTCGTTGGAAGCCACGGGCTTCACGCCGTCGCGCGGATAGAAGGTGTAGGATAGTGTCAGTGCCGTGATCGTCTTGGTCTCTTCCGCCTTGGTGATCTCGGGATCGACGTAGAAAACCACCGGCATCTCGCGCTTTTCCCCCGGCGCCAGATCGGTCTCGTTGAAGCAGAAACACTGCACCTTATTGAAATAGGCGCCCGCTTCCACCGGCGAGACATTGAAAATGGCCTGCCCGCGCGTCGGCTGATCGGACTTATTCTCGACGAGGAAGTTGACCTGAACCGTCTCGCCGATCTTCATCGTGATCGCCTTCTGCTCCGACGTGAAGTCCCAGGGCACGCCTGGCGCAACATTGGTGTCGAAGGAGACCGTGACCGGCTTGTCGAGAATGACGCTGGAGGCCTGGTCGACGCGTTGCGTCGTGCCGTTGAAGCCGGTGACTTCGCAGAAAATGCGATAGAGCGGCACGGCGGCAGCGCACATGGCGCTCATACCGACCACGAAACTGAGGCACATGGCAACCACCAGGCCGTTATTGCGGCCGGCACTCCTTGCCTTGTTTGTTGTCCCCTCCTCCATCACGCCTCCTCAAACGTGTCCGGTGCCGACCTTGATAATGGTGATCGCGTAGAACAGGATCACCAGACCGGCGAGCACCAAGCCGAGCGCGATGTTGCGCCCTCGCCGCGATTTCTTTTGCGCTTCCGTGAGCTTCACGAGTTCGATCATTGCCAGCCTCCCGCACCGCCAGACATCAGCACGACCACAAGCCGGTCGATCAGCAATGCCGAAAAGATTGCGAAGAGATAGAAGATCGAGAAGCCAAAGAGTTTCTTCGCCGGGATCATCTTCACATCGCCATCCGGCATGCGCCAGACGGCGATGGAACAGTATATGAAGATCGCGCCGAGTGCGGCTGCGACAATACCATAGCCGAGGCTCGCCAAGCTCATGAATGCCGGCACGACGCCGACGACGGCCGTGAGCACAGCATAGGCGACGATCTGGTTCTTGGTGGCCGGCACGCCCGCGACGTTCGGCAACATGGGAACGCCGACGGCCTCGTAATCGCGCATCTTGAACAGCGCCAGCGCCCAGAAATGCGCCGGCGTCCACAGGAAGATGATCAGGAAGAGCACGACGCTCTCGATCGTGACATTGCCGGTGACGCAGGCCCAGCCGATGACCGGCGGGAAAGCGCCGGCGGCACCACCGATAACGATATTCTGCGGCGTCGAGCGCTTCAGCCACATCGTGTAGATAACGACGTAGAAGAAAATGGTGAAGGCGAGGATCGCGGCCGAAAGCCAGTTCACGGCAAGCCCAAGGATCGTCACCGAGAAACCTGACAGCACCAGCCCGAAGGCAAGCGCCTCGGAAGCGGTAACGCGGCCTGCCGGGATCGGACGGCGTGCCGTGCGGCTCATGACCGCGTCGATATCGGCGTCGTACCACATGTTCAACGCGCCAGACGCGCCGGCACCCACAGCAATACAGAGAATAGCGATCAGGCCGAGAACCGGGTTGATGTGGCCCGGCGCGAGCACCAGACCGGCGAAGGCGGTGAAGACGACCAGCGACATCACACGCGGTTTCAGCAGCTCGAAATAATCGCGCGCACTCGCTTCCGACAAGCCGTTTTCGCCTTTCTTCGCGAGCACTTCGTGATTGTCGATAACCGTCATTCTTTCATCCAATGTCAGTTCAGTCGGACGCCGCTTATCACGGCGTCCGAAAATAAGCTACTTGATGCGCGGCAGCTCTTCCCACTGGTGGTACGGCGGCGGCGAAGGGAGCTGCCATTCCAGAGTGGTCGCACCCTCACCCCAAGGATTGTTGCCGGCAACGCGCTTCTTCACGAAAGCGTCGATGACGCCCCAGAAGAAGAAGCAAAGGCCGACGGCTGCGACATAGGAGCCAATGGAGGAGACGAAATTCCAGCCAGCGAAAGCATCCGGATAATCGATGTAGCGGCGCGGCATGCCAGCACGACCGAGGAAGTGCTGCGGGAAGAATATCATGTTGACGCCGACGAAGGTGATCCAGAAGTGCGCGTTGCCGATCTTCTCATTGTACATGTAGCCGGTCATCTTCGGGAACCAATAGTACCAGGCGGCGAAGATGGCGAAGACAGCGCCGAGCGACAGCACGTAATGGAAGTGCGCCACGACGTAGTAGGTGTCATGCCATACGCGGTCGAGGCCGGCATTGGCGAGCTGGACGCCGGTGACGCCGCCGACCGTGAATAGGAAGATGAAGCCGATCGCCCAGATCATCGGTGTGCGGAACTCGATCGAGCCGCCCCACATCGTCGCGATCCAGGAGAAGATCTTCACGCCGGTCGGGACAGCGATGACCATCGTCGCGAAGACGAAGTAACGCTGCGTGTCGAGCGACAGGCCGACCGTATACATATGGTGCGCCCAGACGACGAAGCCGACGGCACCGATGGCGACCATAGCGTAGGCCATGCCGAGATAGCCGAAGATCGGCTTGCGCGAAAAGGTCGAGATGATGTGGCTGATCATGCCGAAGCCGGGCAGGATCAGGATGTAGACTTCCGGGTGACCGAAGAACCAGAACAGGTGCTGATAGAGGATCGGATCGCCGCCGCCTTCCGGCGCGAAGAACGTCGTACCGAAGTTACGGTCGGTCAGTACCATGGTGATGGCGCCAGCGAGAACCGGCAGCGACAGGAGCAGCAGGAAGGCAGTGATCAGCACCGACCAGGCAAACAGCGGCATCTTATGCAGCGTCATGCCCGGAGCGCGCATGTTGAGAATCGTGGTGATGAAGTTGATCGCACCGAGGATCGACGAGGCGCCGGCGATATGCAGCGCGAAGATCACCAGGTCGACCGCCGGGCCGGGATGTCCGACGAGGCCAGATAGCGGCGGATACATCGTCCAGCCACCGCCCGCACCATAAGCGCCAGCCGGGCCTTCGACGAACATCGACAGGATCAGCAGCAGGAAGGCAGGAACGATCAGCCAGAAGGAAATGTTGTTCAGACGCGGGAAAGCCATGTCCGGCGCGCCGATCATGATCGGCACCATCCAGTTGGCGAAGCCGCCGATCATTGCAGGCATGACCATGAAGAAGATCATGATCAGCGCATGAGCGGTGACGAAGACGTTGTACATCTGCTTGCCGCCATCGATGGAGGCGTCGCCAGAATAGCCGTAGACCATGGAAGCCAGACCGCTGAAGATCTGGATGCCTGGCTCCTGCAATTCCATGCGGATCGCGACAGACAGCAGGAAGCCGACGACGCCGGCAAAGATCGCGAAGATCAGATAGAGGGTGCCGATGTCCTTGTGGTTCGTCGAAAAGAGCCAGCGGTCGGCGAAACTGAGCTTGTGAGAGTGGTGATCGTCATGCGCATGGGCGTCATGAAGAGCGTGCGAATGATCGTCGTGTGCCGTAGATCCAGCCATTGTCCCTATCCCTCTTACTCAGCCGTGTTTTCAGCGACGTTGACGGTAGCCGGCTGATCGACGGCGGCCATCAGGGCCTTGTTCGCCTTGCTCAGGTCGCTGGCGGCAGTGGTCAGCCACTGCTGATATTGATCCTGGGAGACGATGCGGATGGCGATCGGCATGAACGCGTGGTCCTTGCCGCAGAGCTCGGAACACTGGCCGTAGAACAGGCCTTCATGGTCGGCCTTGAACCAGGTTTCATTCAAACGCCCCGGAACGGCGTCAATCTTGAGGCCAAAGGACGGCATGCCGAAAGAGTGGATGACGTCCGTCGGTGCAGCGGTGACGAGAACGCGCACGACCTTGTTGACCGGCAGCACCAGCTCGTTGTCGACGGCGAGAAGCCGCGGATATTTCGACTTGTCTTCCTTGCCGGCGGCAGTGCGGTCTTGATCCTTCAGGAGGAAGGAATCAAAGTCCAGCGGGGTGTTGCCGCTATTTTCGTATTCATAGTTCCACTGCCACTGCGTGGCCGTCGCCTTGACGGTCACGTCAGGATTTTGCGGAAAGGTTAGCTGCGCAGTCAGAAGATCGAAGGACGGAACGGCCAAGAACAGAAGAACGAGAACCGGCCCCACGGTCCAGATGACCTCGATCAGCGTATTATGGCTCGTTCTGGAGGGCACCGGATTTTTCGAGGCCCGGAACTTGACCATGACGACGATCAAGAGGACGAGCACCAGCAGCGTGACCGGAACGATAAACCAAAGCGTGTATGCTTCGAACCAGCGGATTTCATGCATGTTGCCGGTCGCCGCCTCTTGCAGGCCGGTTTCCCACGGTCTTGGCTGATCGGCATAGCTGCCGGTCGCAAAAAGCAGACAGGCGATAGCCGCCAGAGCTGCGTAAGCCCTCTTAATCACGATGTCTCTCCCTCCAGCGTTTGATCCCAGATCAATCTCAAACGCAGTATCCCTACAGTCCTTTGCGCTTCAAACCACAGTTTGGGGCACTCCGCAACAACTCCCGACATTTGTCCGTGCGGCATTTTTGCGCGAAGTATACTCCCTCCGCCCGTCGAAACATGGCAAGCATTTCATCATCATACGAAAAATTGCATGATGGTCCATCGCATTGCCGGGGCAAAATGGGATACAGGTCGTATTTCCGCCGCAGTCGATTGGAATTCAGCACGCGGGGCTTTTCATTTGCCGGCCTGGGCTTCAACAATAGCGGCACTGATTCGAATCTAGAGGTTTCCATGGGTTTACGTTCCCTCGCCCGGCTTTGGTTTGTCACCGCCAGCATCGCTGCCGCGGCTGCAGCGCCCGTTCTGGCGCAGCAGGCACAGCAAACACAGCCGGCGCCGCAGACCCAACAACTGCAACCACAGCAACAGGGCCAGCAGCCGCCGGCGCATACCCAGCAGCTTCCGACCAGCCAAGTTCCACAACCGCCGGGTACGGTGCGTTCGAGTCACGGCGCATGGTCCGTCGTCTGCGACAAGCCGGCCGGCGCATCAACCGAACAGTGCGCGCTGATGCAGAACGTCATCGCCGAGGACCGGCCGGAAGTCGGGCTTTCGGTCGTCGTGCTGAAGACCGCCGACCGTAAATCGAAGATCCTTCGCGTGCTGGCGCCGCTCGGTGTGCTGCTGCCGAACGGCCTCGGCCTCAACGTCGACGGCAAAGATATCGGCCGCGCCTATTTCGTGCGCTGCTTTTCGGACGGCTGCTATGCAGAAGTGGTGCTTGAGGACGAGCTGCTGAAGACGTTGCGGAGTGGCGCGACCGCCACCTTCATCGTCTTCCAGTCTCCGGAGGAAGGCATCGGCATCCCTGTCGATCTCAAAGGCTTTGCCGAGGGCTACGACGCGCTTCCGTAAATCGACAGGGCTTGCTCTCTCGTCGTCCGAAACCTACATCGGCTCTGAACGGAGCACCTTATCATGAATACCGATCTCCTTACCTTGTTCGACACCGACGAAACCAAGCTGCGCGGCATTGTCGCCGAGGCACTTGCCGGTGCCGACGACGGCGAGCTTTTCGTCGAGCATATCCAGGCGGAATCGCTGACCTTCGACAACGGACGCATGAAGGGTGGCAGCTTCAACACCGAACAAGGCTTTGGCCTGCGCGCCGTTGCGGGCGAAGCGGTGGGCTATGCCCATGCAGGCGATCTCTCGGAAGCGGCGCTGAAGCGCGCGGCCGATGCGGTGCGCGCCGTCACCAGCGGCTATGCCGGTTCCTACGCCGCCGCCCCTCAGCGCACCAACACGGTGCTTTACAGCGACGAGAACCCGATCGGGAGCCCGAGCTTCGAGGATAAAGCGAAGCTGCTGCAGGAGATCGACAGCTATCTGCGCGACAAGGATGGTAAAGTGCGTCAGGTGACGGCCTCCATTGGCGCGAGCTGGCAGGTGGTCGATATCCTGCGTGCCGACGGTCATCGCGTTCGCGACATCAGGCCCATGACGCGCATCAATATCTCGGTGATGGTCGGCGACGGCGACCGGCAGGAATCAGGTTCGTTCGGCACCGGCGGCCGCGTCGGCTTCGGCGATTTCATCACGCAAGAAAGCTGGCGCCGTGGCGCCGACGAAGCTTTGCGCCAGGCGCTGGTCAATCTCGAAGCGATCGATGCGCCGGCCGGCACGATGGATGTCGTTCTCGGCTCCGGCTGGCCGGGCGTCATGCTGCACGAAGCGGTCGGCCACGGGCTGGAAGGCGATTTCAACCGCAAAAAGACCTCGGCTTTCGCCGGGCTGTTGGGCGAGATGGTCGCCGCACCGGGCGTGACCGTCGTCGACGACGGCACGATCGAAAATCGCCGAGGCTCGATCACCGTCGACGATGAAGGCACACCATCGGCCTACAATGTGCTGATCGAAAACGGCAGACTGGTCGGCTATATGCAGGACCGGCAGAACGCACGCCTGATGGGCATGAAGGCGACCGGCAACGGCCGCCGGCAGGGCTATGCCCACACGCCGATGCCGCGCATGACCAACACCTATATGCTCGGCGGCGACAAGACGCCGGAAGAGATCATCGCCTCGGTGAAGAAGGGCATCTATGCCGTCTCCTTCGGTGGCGGCCAGGTGGACATCACCTCCGGCAAATTCGTCTTCGGCTGTACCGAAGCCTATCTGATCGAAGACGGCAAGGTCGGTGCCCCGATCAAGGGCGCCATGCTGATCGGCAATGGTCCGGATGCGATGAAGCGCGTCTCGATGATCGGTAACGACATGAAGCTCGATACCGGCATCGGCAATTGCGGCAAGGGCGGCCAATGGGTCCCCGTCGGCGTGGGCCAACCGCATCTGCGCATGGATCAGGTGACGGTCGGCGGGACAAAGGCTTGAGGTTTGCCTCTGGGGCATGTTTGGAAACATCGCCCTATAAAAGGGTCGGCTCGACCGGCGACCATTGAAACCTTGGATGACCCATGAGGGCTTTCCCTGATGCGCTTGTTGTCACGCTGGCAGAATTCTGCGGGAGAAAGAGTGCGCATAGCACTGCACCTCAAGGCCATATCGTTCATCTATGTTCCCGTGAGTGCGTTGGAACCTGGAGAGTATGCGCGGCTCAACCCTCAAGGTCTCCTGCCTGCCCTCGATATCGACGGCCGCATCATAGCTCAATCTTCGGCAATCCTCGATTATCTGGAAGGGACTTATCCTCAACCAAGCTTGCTGCCTGCCGATCCTGTCGTCCGTGCGGAGGCAAGAGCTTTTGCCGCCCTCATTGCCTCGGAGAGGCATTCCCTGAGCGTTCAGCGCGTGAGGCGCTTTCTGCAATCCGATATGGGGGTCGATGACGAAAAGGTCGCGACCTGGGTCAATCATTGGCTGGTGCTGGGTCTGGAAGCTCTAGAAGAAACTTTGCGACGCAGGCCGATTCAATGGTCCTTCTGCTTCGGCACCGATCCCGGTTGGGCCGATCTGCATCTCGTTCCTCAATTGAGTGCGGCCCGCCGCCTTGGGATCGATCTATCCGCCTATGCGCTGCTTCTGCTAACGGAAGAGCGCTGCAACGAACTCGAGGCTTTTCAGCTTGCGCGCCCAGAGGCACAGGCCGACTTCCCTCGCTCATAAGCAGCGGTGCGCTAATGGCTCAATAGCGCAAATCCGCCAATCCACAGCCTCACCCCTCCTCTGGCCGAAACAGCCACTTCCGCTCGACGGCGGCGGCAAGATCGAGGCCATTGCGGTGGGCGAATAGGAGGACATGGCCAAGGACGTCCGCGGTCTCGTCGGCGAGTGCCGTCGCCAGTTCTTCGTCAGTCATGCCCTTGTGTCTTCCTCGGCCTGTGATCTTGTTCCAGATCTGGGTAAGCT
The DNA here is from genome assembly GCF_014193655.1 of Rhizobium sp. BK313. Classification (GTDB taxonomy): domain Bacteria; phylum Pseudomonadota; class Alphaproteobacteria; order Rhizobiales; family Rhizobiaceae; genus Rhizobium. The sequence continues at coordinate 2,495,786 of NZ_JACHZQ010000001.1, forward strand.
CGCCCATCTCCTCTTGCAGCTTGAGAATAAACCAGTCGTCGTCGCGCTCGACACCGTTTGCCGTGGCGTAAGTGGCGGAGGCTTTTTCGAATTGTTGAATCAAGCCGGACAGCATCAATATCGTTCCCCGTATGTTCTCAAAACATACGTGAACGATTCTACTGCAAATGTCGAGACGGCAGAGCTTGCGCCCCGCCGTCTCGATAGTTCCATATCTTGACTTCTGCTCAACCCTTGCTCGGCAGCAGCATGCAGTTGAAATCTCTGCGCTTCAGCGCGATGCAGGCGGAATTCGCGTCATCGCGGCTGCCGAAGCCGACAAAGCGGGCGCGGTAGACCGTGTTGCCACCCTTTCCGACAGCCTCGGTATAGGGCGAGGCATTGGCAAGCGCATCGCCGGCCTTGGATTGCGCTTCGGAAAGCAGGTCCTTGGCGGCCTGCGCCGTCGGAGTGGCCGCGATCTGCACCTGCCAACCGCCGGTCGCCGGCCTGCCGGCATTTTGAATTTCATCCATCGCCATCGGGCGATCCATCGGCACGGTCACATTCGTCGTGGCAGCAAAAGCGAGTGGAGCCTGAGCCGGGGTGAACTCGGCGTGTTTGCGTGTCGTGGCCGTGGTTTGGGTATCGACATCGACAGCAACTTCATCCGTCACCGAAGCAACTTCAACCTGCTTTGCACCGCCGACGCTTGCCACGAGGCGCGACGCGGCGGCGGGAGTAGCCTTCGGCACGTAACGATTGAGAAGGGAAGCCATGAATGCGTCACGGCCGCGGGCAGTCGCGCCGCCCATGACCACGCCAATGACGCGGCGGTTGCCCTGGCGTACGGCGCTGACGATGTTGAAACCGGAGGCATTGGTGTAGCCGGTCTTGATGCCGTCCATTCCCTCGTAGCGATACATCAGATTGTTATGGCCACGAATGCGGCTGCCCCGATAGGTGAAGCCCGACTGCGAAAACAGCCGGTATTCTTGAGGATAGTTGTTGATGAGCGCAACAGCGAGCGTCGACATGTCGCGCGCGGTGGTCACCTGCTGCATGCTCGGCAAGCCTGAGGGATTGGTGAAGACGGTACGGCGCATGCCGAGTTCGCGCGCCTTCTGCGTCATGATCCGGGCAAAGCCGCTTTCGCTGCCGCCCAGCGCTTCGCCCATGGCGGCGGCGGCGTCGTTGGCGGACTTGATGATCATGCCGTTGACGGCATCCCGAACCGTGAGAGTGCTGCCCGGCTTCAGGCCGAGCTTGGTCGGGGGCTTGCCGGCGGCGTTGCGCGACACCGGAATCGCCGTGTTCCAACTGAGCTTGCCGCGATGGATCGCCTCGAAGGTCAGGTAGAGCGTCATCATCTTGGTCAGCGAGGCGGGATGGTTGAGATCATCCGCATTGTCTGAAGCCAGAACCCTGCCGGACTTCGCGTCCATGATGAAATAGGCGCTGCCGGCAAAGCTCGCCACAGGTGCGCTCAACAGCAAGACGGCCGCAGAAAGGGCCATCAAAAGTTTTTTCATATTCGTCCCCAACTGAAACAAATGCCAATACACCGCATCAAACCATTGTGCGCCTTTGCGACAAAAGCCTGATTTCGGTGCGATATTGAGGCAACACCCTCGATAGATTTCCAATTTTGCCTTTGCTGGTAAAATAACGGTTAACACATTGAAAAGATGGCGTTGATTCAGCAAGACTTAACGGCGGATGAGCTACAGCATGGGCATTCATCAACCGGGTCAATCCCATGGAGCAGGACATCAGAATCCGTCTCAAGCGCGCCGCGATCTCCGGCGGGCTGGAAACCGCCGCAATTCTGAAAAGCCTCGGCCTGATGCGAGACGTCGCCGGCCTCGGCGCCATCTTCACCCTGCATCATGTCCGCCCTCCCTTGCCTCGAACATTCGCCCCGAACGCACATCTTGAAATTTCGCCCGAATTCCTCGATCGCGTAATCACCCGGCTGAAACGCGACGGTTATGATTTCATCGCTCTGGATGCGTTGCCGGAACGTATCGCAAGTGATCGCAACAAGCCACCCTTTGCTGCTTTTACACTCGACGACGGCAATCGGGACAATCTCGACCACGCGCTGCCGGTCTTTTCCCGCCACGGTACGCCCTTCACGGTCTTCGTCGCCCAGGGCCTGTCGGAGCGGACGCACAGCATATGGTGGGAGACGCTGGCCGACCTGCTCAACCGGCTAAACCGCTTGACGTTCGATTTCGGCATGGGCGCGGAAAGTTTCGACCTCAACAAAGCCGGCCAACGGCAAGCCGTGTTTGCCCGCTTCGCCGTTTATGTTCATGGCCGCGACGAGACGGAAGCCGTCGCGCGGATAGACGAGCTGGCTCGAAAGAACGGCCTGGAACCGCTCGATCTCGTACGTGCTTCGATCATGGACCGCGAGGAATTGAAGCAGCTTATCCATCACCCCCTTGCCTCGCTCGGCGCCCATACGGTGAGTCACCGGGCGCTTGCACGCCTGCCGGAGGCGGAAGCAGCGGCAGAAATGGCGCTGTCGGCGGACTATGTCGCCGACATCGTTGGCCGGCGGCCGGCGGCGATCGCCTATCCCTATGGCACGGCCGATGCGGTCTCCCCCCGCGAAGCCCGGCTTGCGGCAGAACTCGGGTTTTCTGTCGGTGTCACGACCCGGCCTGGGACGATCGCAGCGGCTAATACTGCTGCGATCACCCATCTGCCGCGGCTATCGTTGAACGGCCATTACCAGAAGGCTAGGTACGCCTCGGCGCTCGCCTCCGGCATTCCCATGCGGCTGATGGGCCGCTAAAGCGCATCGCGATCTTTCAGACTCGCTTCTCGCGCTTTAGGCTCTTGAATTTGCGAATGTCGTTATCGCAAAACCGCTGCGCACTTTTGCGCGACATGCTTTGGGCGTCGGCATAATCCGTTACGGATACATCCGCACCTTTTCCCAGGCGCCTTCCGGCACGTCGCGGCGGAACTCGACGCGATCGTGCAGGCGGAACTGGCGATCGTGCCAGAATTCGATCGAGAGCGGCCGGATGCGGAAGCCGGACCAATAGGGAGGGCGCGGAATATCGCCGATGGCGTAGCGGGCAGTATATTCGGCAACCGCCTTTTCCAGCGCGAAACGGCCCTCGAGCGGACGTGACTGCTTCGACGCCCAGGCGCCGATGCGGCTGCCGCGGGCGCGCGTCTTGAAATATTCGTCGGCTTCCTTTTCGCTCACCACTTCAACCAAGCCGCGCAGCCTGACCTGTCGGCGCAGTGATTTCCAGTGGAAGCACATGGCCGCTTTCTTCTGGGAAAGAATTTCTTGGCCTTTCTGGCTTTCGAAATTTGTATAGAATACGAATCCCTGACTATCGAAACCTTTCAGAAGAACCATGCGGACATTTGGCAATCCATCCTTATCAACCGTTGCCAAGGCAACTGCATTCGGATCGTTCGGCTCAGTGGCTTCGGCCTCGCGCAGCCAGGTAGCGAAAAGCGCGAAGGGCTCGTTCTGTTCGGTGAAGTCACCGCTTGTTAACTCGTTTTCCGACATATTAGCTTAAATACTCCGCATTTCCTAAAAATCGCCAGCTCCCGGCTTGGCAAACACACTCGGATGGAAGTCATAGCAAAGTCGACGGTTCATACAAAGCGCAAGCTTGCGAAAGGCGCGATGATGGCGATTGCCATTCTCTCCCTTTTCACCCTTGGCGGCTGCGTCGGCGGCGGCATGGATATGCTGAGCTCGGCGAAGGTGGACCGGAGCGTTTCCACAGGCACCGTTCCGACCGCCCCTGTAACAACCGACAGCGTTTCCGACGAGACCACCGTGCGCAATGCCGTGACTTCGGCAGATCTCAACAAGCTGCACGGACAGCCGGTGCCCTGGGCGAATGCCTCGACGGGAAGCGCCGGCGTCATCGATACGATCGTCGAAAACAACGCCTCGGGGCAGGTTTGCCGCCAGTTCCGCACGACCCGCCACTCCTATGACGGCATCGCCAATTTCTTCGGCAAGACCTGCCTTATTGGCCAAGGCGAATGGCAGTTGCTGAGTTTCCAGCAGGCTGGCTGACCGCCGCTACTCTATCTCATTTCATGGTCAAAAGCGGTGCGATCAGCGTTCCCGCGGCAATGCAATTTGCAAGCGCGTAGATATCGTTGCTGGGGGAACGATCGGACTCGAGCGGCGGGACGATGGAGCGCACGGTGGCAAACAGCGCCGCAGCCCCCTCACCCAACTTTATCGCGCCGCGCAAATCGATGGCGCGAGCGGCCACGATCAGCTCGATCGCGGTCAAATATCGCAGCTTCTCCACAAGCCGGCCGGACTTGTCGATTACCGACATGGCGAGCGACGCATAGTCCTCGACACGATCGGCGACCGGCGTCACTGCAAAGGGCATGGGCATCGCCAGATGGCCGATCTCCGCGGTCAATGCCGCAATCGTCTTTTGCAGTGCTCCAAAGCCATTGGCTCCGGCGCCGTCCGGGGCAAGAAAACGCCGCAGATCGGAGAAGCCCGGCGACAGCAGCTTCATGATGCGCTCGGCCGCCATGGCGGCGACACGAGCAAGCGCCAGCGCCAGCGTGTCGAAGGCCAGCACCATATGGGTCGGATCGAAATTGCCGGTCGGCAGCACGACATCTTCGTCGGCAAGGACCGATGGATTGTCGTCGCTGGAGCGCAGTTCCAGCTCGGTAGCGGCCCATGCCGCCCTCAGCGCATGCAATGCGGCGCCGGAGACCGATGGCACGCAGCGTAGGCTGAGCGGATCCTGAAGACGCCGTGCAGCCCCTTGTTTCGTGAGATCGCCCCTTTCGAGCAGCGAGCGGACCGCCGCCGCGATGTCTCCCTGGCCGGGACCGGGTCGCAAGCGGCTTGCCAACGGATCGAGCGGATCGAGGCTGGCGCGAAATCCTTCATAAGACAGCGCGGCTGCGCCGATATGCGCATCGAAAACGCACCTGACGTCCTGCAGCAGCAGACAGGCGAGGCCGACGGAAGCGGCGTTGGAAGAGATCAGCGACAGTCCATCCTTGATGCCGAAGGATGGCTGCATAAGCCCGACAGCCGCCAAGGCATCGGCGCCGGAGACCTCGCGACCATCCGGGAGAATGGCTCTCCCCTCGCCGACCAACACCAGGGCTATATGGGCAAGCGGCGGAAGATCCGCCTCGCCGATCGAGCCGGTCATCGGCACCTTCGGATGAACGGCGTGATTGAGCATGCCGGCAAGCGCCTGTGCCACTTCAGCCGACACACCCGAATAGCCGAGGCAGAAGCGGGCTAAGCGGGCTACGATCATCGCACGGACTTCGTCCGTTTCGGCAAAGCGTCCGACGCCGACGGCGCGGGGGCGTGGAATGCGGTGCTGCCCCGAATCCTTCGTGGGATCGAGGCGGGTATCGACGGCAGCGCCCAAGCCGGTGCTGACCCCGTAAATCGCCTTGCCCTCGCCGGCATGGCGGACGAGACAGGCATAGGCGGCCTCGATGCCGGCGATCGCATCGGCGCCGATCGTGACCGCAGCGCCATTACGTGCGACAGCGCAGATCGCATCGATATCCGCGCCGGACGCATCGAAGATCATGCTTTTGGCGTCCACACCCATCCGTCTGTCCGTTTCTCAAGCTATTCGTTTTCAGGCGAAGCGCAGGCGCTGGCCGATATTCATCCGCTTCGCCTTGTCGACCATGGCCGCGCCCAGCGCAACGTCCGTCGTGCTGAGGCCACGATGCCAAAAGAGGATGGTCTCGTCGTCGCTTTCGCGGCCCGGCCGTGCGCCGCAGACGATCTGGCCGATTTCGGCATGCAGCGTTTCCGCCGTCACCTTGCCCTCATCGACGTGCCGGCGCAATGCGCCGTAGGGACGGCCGGGACCGCATTGGCCCCAATCATCGACGACAACCTTGTCCATGATATCGGTCAGATCGAATTCCAGTGCGCTCATCGTGCCATAGGGAACGACGAAGGCGCCTTTCTTGACCCAAGCGGTCTTGAAAAGCGGCGTTGGCTCCGGCAGGCGGCTGGCCTCGACCATGATGTCCGCGCCCTTCAGGCAGTCTTCCCAATTGTCGGTGACGATAATCTTCTTGCCCAGATCCTTTTCCAGCCGCGCGGCAAAGGCATCGCGGCTTTCCGGCCGGCGGGAATGCACGCGGATTTCCTCGAAATCGAAGAGGTGGTCGAGCAGGCGGACATTCCAATAGGCGGTGCCGCGCGCGCCGACATGGCCGAGCACCTTGCTGTCCTTGCGGGCGAGATGGCGCGCGCCGATGGCGGTGACAGCGCCAGTACGCATATCGGTGATCGCAGTGGCGTCGATGATCGCCCTCGGCATGCCGGTGCGCGGGTCGAAAAGATTGAGCACGGCCATTTCGGAAGGAAGGCCCTGCTTGTAGTTGTCGACGAAATCGCCGACCACTTTGACACCGGCATAATCAAGCGGCTTCACATAGCCGCGGAGGACGTTGAAATGCCCCTTGTCGGAACTTTCAGGCACCAGATGCACGCGCGGCTCGATCACCGTCTCGCCGCGTCCCTGCGCATCCAGAGCCTTGCTGACGGCGTCGAGGATTTCATCATTGGTCAGCGCCAGCGCCTTGGTATCGATGGCGTTCAAATAGTCGATCCAGATTTCCTGCATGGGATGCCCTAGCCCTTCCGCTTGTCGCTATGCTCATCTCATCATGAAACGATTTGTCTATACTTATTGTCAAGGTGAATCCTGCGCGGAAACCGCGCCCTCAGCCAAAGGCCGGACATGGCGCCCAGAGCGCCGCGCGTTCATTTGAGCGCGCAAAGGTCGCTCTAGTCTTTTGAATCTAGAGCATCTAGGCAACATCTCGCATCAAAGCTTAGCGAACGGCTAACCATCACGGCAGATCCGACCGCCGCCGCCAGCGTGGCGTAACAACTGATTAGCAACTGCTCCCGCAGGATCACACCATATGCGCGTCAACCTTTCTTGCTTCCGGGGAGCGAGGGATGTGGCGCGATCCATATCTTTTCTTTCTTTTGGGGTGCCACAACGAGGCCGGGCACACCCAACAAAACGGTGGTTACAATGATGCGCGATCCTTACAAGGTGCTTGGCGTAAAGAGGGATGCTGGGGCGGACGAAATCAAGGCGGCGTGGCGCAACCTCGCCAAGGCCGTGCATCCCGACCACAATATCGGCGATCCAACGGCAACGGAACGCTTTGCCGAAATCGGCCGTGCCTATGAAACGCTGAAGGACCCGCAGAAACGCAGCCGCTACGACCAGGTGGCGCGCATGGCCGAAGCGAAAGGCCAAAGCAAAGAGCAGACCATCATGCAGCAGCGCCAGGCGGCCCGCGAAGCCGCTGAACGTGCCAAGGCTGCACGCGCCAATGCCGAAAAGATACTGGAAGAGCTTGCCCGCGCCAACGCTCAGAAGGCGCAGAAGGCAGCCGCAGCCGCCAATCCGCAGGCCGCCGGTGCGACGGAGTCACCCGAGGATATGGTCGAGCGCATTTTCGGCGCCAAGGCTGCACGCGCTGCACCAAACCAGGCGGAAGCCGTTACCGACGCTGCAGAGGCGGAAAAGCCGCGCGAGCCGATCAGCGGCGAGACCGAAGAGATGTTAGCGGACGAGGAACAGCTCGCAACCGGGACCGGCTCTAGCGTCTTCCGCTCGCGCTTCGGCATTCTCGGCTCGCTCGTGCGCCGCATTACAGGCGGCAGCACTCAAGATAAAGGGCCGGAGAAGACGCCGGAAATCGCCGCCGAGGCGACCGTCACCCTTGAAGACATGCTGAAGGGACATTGGATCACCGTGCCGCTTTCCGACGGACGGGAGGCGCGCTTCCAGGCGACGACGGATATCAGCAACGGCCAGGTCGTGCATCTGAAGGGCCAGGGACTGAAATTGCAGGGCATGCAGCGCGGCGACGTCGCAATTACCGTCCACCTTTCCGCCGACAGCCGCTTCACCCTTGACGGCTTCGACGTCCGCATGACGCTTCCCGTGACTATCGAAAATGCGGTGCTCGGTTATGAGACAACGGTCGAGGGATTGAACGGTCCGGTCAAGCTTACAGTCCCCGCCTGGTCCGGTTCGGATCAAGCTATCCGAATCTCCGGCCAGGGATTACCGGATGGACATGGCGGAAAAGGCGATCTCGTGGTGGAATTGCGCCTGATGCTGTGGGAAAAACCTGATGATAAAGTTACTGATTTGATGCGCAGCATGCGCGAGGGCTTTTTTCTGTGAAATTTCAGTGACAACCGCACCCTTTGTTACGATCCCTAACAGTTGATGATCTTTCCGATGCTTGAACAGGGGATCGGGCTATGCCATAGGCAGGATCAATCGAAAGTTCAAGGGAGCAGAATATGGCTCAAGCCACTGGCCTCATGGCAGGCAAGCGCGGCGTCATCCTCGGCGTTGCAAACAACCGTTCCATAGCGTGGGGTATTGCCAAGGCCTGTTCAGAAGCCGGTGCCGACGTTGCATTGACGTGGCAGGGCGACGCTTTGAAGAAGCGCGTCGAGCCGCTCGCCCAGGAACTCGGCGCCTTCATGGCGGGCCATTGCGACGTCACGGAACCCGCGACGATCGACGCCGTTATCGACACACTGGAAGCCAAATGGGGCAAGATCGACTTCGTCGTGCATGCCATTGCCTTCTCCGACAAGGACGAACTGACCGGCCGCTATGTCGATACCAGCCGCGATAATTTTGCGCGCACGATGGACATCTCCGTCTATTCACTGCTCGCTGTTGCCCAGCGCGCCGAGCGCATCATGAATGATGGCGGCTCAATCATCACGCTCACCTACTACGGCGCCGAAAAGGTCATGCCGAACTACAACGTCATGGGCGTTGCCAAAGCGGCTCTGGAAGCCAGCGTACGCTACCTCGCCGTTGACCTCGGCGGCCGCGGCATTCGCGTCAACGCAATTTCGGCCGGCCCGATCAAGACGCTCGCTGCCGCCGGCATCGGCGACTTCCGCTATATCTTGAAGTGGAATGAATATAACGCGCCGCTGAAGCGCACGGTCTCGATCGATGAGGTCGGCAATTCGGCGCTTTATCTCCTCTCCGATCTTTCCACCGCCGTCACCGGTGAAGTGCACCATGTTGATTCGGGTTATCACGCCATCGGCATGAAGGCCGTGGATGCGCCTGACATCGCCGTCGTCAAGGATTGATCAACAGAAAGCCTGAACCGTGCCGCCTCTCTATGTGATACGCCACGGTCAGACGGACTGGAATGCTGAACGCCGGCTGCAGGGACAGAAAGATATCGATCTCAACGCCATCGGCCGCGCGCAAGCGCGGCAGAACGGCGTCGAGCTCGGCGAAATCCTTGCTTTCGAAAACCAGCCTTTCGACTTTGTCGCGAGCCCGCTGAGACGTACCCGCGAGACCATGGAGATCGCGCGGGAAGCCATGGGCCTGCCACCCAAGGATTACCGCACCGACGAGCGGCTGGTCGAAGTCTCCTTCGGCGCTTGGGAAGGCTTTACCATCAAGGAATTGAAGGCGACCGAGGCCGAACGCCTCGCCGAGCGGAATGCCGGCAAATGGGATTTCATCCCGCCTGGCGAGGATGCGGAGAGCTATGAAATCCTCTCCTGGCGTGTCGGCTCCTGGCTGACTTCGGTCGATCGGCCGACCGTCTGCGTCACCCATGGCGGCGTCATCCGCTCGCTGTTCCGGCTTGTCGGTGATGTCTCGAAGGAAGATGCCGCCGAAGCGGACATTCCGCAGGATCGTATCTTGAAGATCGATCCGCAGCAGAAAATCATCGGCTGGCTGGAATAGGCTCTTTTGGCTCGCACCTATTTGGGATTGTCGATATTAGCTGTGGTGATGGCGTGTGATGTAAGCTTTCCGTTGGTTACCATCGCAACCGATGTCGCGCCTCCTGCCACACGCAGCCAGAATTCGTAGTCCGCTAACTGGTTGCCGAAGGCCGAAGCCTCATTGTCAGTAAGCCAGCGCGCCAACTCCTCAGGTGTTGCGAAGGAAGGGGAAATCGGCGATCCCTCCGTCGTCGTCTCATACATCATCAGATGCGTGCATTCGTCGGTCGGCCAAACCGGCATATAGTTTTTTGGATCGGGGCGCGGCCCAGCATAGTCGACGAAAGATTGTTTCTCGCCCTCGTAAGGTTTCCAACCGCCATTTCGAAAGTCTTTGACAAGCGGCCACTTTTCGGCGCGCTCGTCCCATCTTGCAACTGCCTCTGGATAGTCCGCTAGTAGACACCGCACGGAGCCAACCCAAGGCTCATCCGGTGCATCCTCTATTGTATATCGGGGATGCTCCCAGTTCGCCGGAACCCGTCTCACGTCCCGTCCCATCAAGTCGTCTCCCTGGACATTTTGCGAGGACGAAAATAGACTCTAACCGCGATGCTGTCTCGATCGGCGCCAGCCTACAACTAAATGGGCACAGGTTATTTGTGCCGTGCCATATGACGAATTGGAGCCCCCGCAACTCCTGAAAATGTTCGGCGGTGGGCAAACCCACGATCCAAAATCAGTTGACGATATCGAGATCGTTGATGACGCGCTTGCCGTCGACCTCGGTATAGAAGACGACGACCTTGACGCCGGCCTTCAGACCGCTGAAATCGAAATCCTCGGGCGCCTGATAATTCTTGCCGTCATCCAGCGTGATGCTGAAATTCTTCTCATCGACCTTCTTGATGGTGGCCTCCACATCGGCGCTTTCGGCAAAGCCGGCGACGGGGGCAAGAAGACTTGCCGTGGCCAGGAGCGTCGCAACAAAGAAGCGCATCGGCAGTACCCTTTAACTTCATTTTCGGTGCTAAATTTTGATTGGGTAGAGATAACGCTTTGAATATGGCGGAAGTTGCCCGCAACAATGGCGTTCGCCGCCCAATTGATGAATGTATTTTCACAATCCACAGCATGGGTTAATCTTCGTTTACCATGTCAGGCCCCTGGCGGATTTCGGCGCTGCCGGTGCCTGCGCGGCCACCGCGGAAAGAAAGATTTGCCTCGGCGGCTTTTTGGCCTATGAGTGTGCCGCAATTCCAAGAGATAAAGGCGCGGCCCGCCGCCGGGCCGCAGCAATCCGGTCGTTTTCCATGTCGCACAATACATTCGGTCATCTCTTCCGCGTCACCACCTGGGGCGAAAGCCATGGGCCGGCACTCGGCTGCGTCGTCGATGGCTGCCCTCCCGGGCTTCGTTTCAAGCTTGAGGACATCCAGGTCTGGCTCGACAAGCGCAAGCCCGGCCAGTCGCGTTTCGTCACGCAGCGCCGTGAAGACGATCTCGTCAAGGTACTGTCCGGGGTGATGCTGGACGAAGACGGCGAGACGATGATTTCGACGGGGACGCCGATCTCGATGCTGATCGAAAACACCGACCAGCGTTCCAAAGATTATGGCGAAATCGCACGTCGCTACCGCCCGGGCCATGCCGACTATACCTATGACGTCAAATACGGCATCCGCGACTATCGTGGCGGTGGTCGCTCGTCTGCCCGCGAGACCGCAGCGCGCGTCGCCGCCGGCGGCATTGCCCGTCTCGTCATGCCCGGCGTCACCGTGCGCGGCGCGCTGGTGCAGATCGGCAAGCACAAGATCAATCGTGCCAATTGGGATTGGTCGCAGGTCGACCAGAACCCGTTCTTCTCGCCGGATCCGGAAATCGTACCGGTCTGGGAGGACTATCTCGACGGCATCCGCAAGGCTGGCTCCTCGATCGGCGCCGTGGTGGAGGTCGTGGCCGAAGGCGTGCCGGCAGGCCTTGGCGCTCCGATCTATGGCAAGCTCGACCAGGATATTGCCTCGCTGCTGATGTCGATCAACGCCGTCAAGGGCGTCGAGATCGGTAATGGATTCGCCGCCGCCGAGATGACCGGCGAAGAAAATGCCGACGAAATGCGCATGGGCAATGACGGCAACCGCATTTTCCTGTCCAATCATGCTGGCGGCATCCTGGGCGGCATTTCCACCGGCGAGCCCGTCATCGCCCGCTTCGCCATCAAGCCAACCTCGTCGATCCTGACCGAACGGCGATCGATCGACGCCGACGGCAATAATGTCGATATCCGCACCAAGGGCCGCCATGACCCCTGCGTCGGCATTCGCGCCGTGCCGATCGGCGAGGCGATGGTTGCATGCGCCGTTGCCGACCACTACCTCAGAGACCGCGGCCAGACAGGCCGGCTGAAATAAGGACTTTTTCATGCCCTATGACCAGAAGCGTGTCGTGGAAGCCCTCCGAGCCTTCGAGGCCGGCGAGATCGTAGTCGTCATGGACGATAACGACCGTGAAAACGAAGGCGACCTGATCGTCGCCGCGGTCCATTGCACGCCCGACAAGATGGCCTTCATCGTTCGCCATACGTCGGGTATCGTCTGCACGCCAATGCCGCGCGAGGAGGCCAAGCGCCTGAACCTCAACGCCATGGTGGCAGAAAACGATTCGGCACACACCACCGCATTTACCGTCTCGGTCGACTTCAAGCATGGAACGACCACGGGCATTTCCGCCGACGACCGCACGCTGACGGTGCGCAATCTCGCCAATCCGAATGTCGGTCCGGCCGACTTCGTTCGCCCCGGCCATATCTTCCCGCTGGTCGCCCGCGAGGGCGGCGTGCTGATGCGCTCGGGCCATACGGAGGCCGCCGTCGACCTCTGCAAGCTCGCAGGCCTGCCGCCGGTTGGCGTCATCTGCGAACTCGTCAATGACGACGGTACGGTAACGCGCGGGCAACAGGTGGTGGATTTCGCCGAACAGCACGGGCTGAAGCTCGTCTCGGTCGCCGACCTCATCGCTTATCGTCAGCGCAAGGAAACGCTGATCGAACTCGGCGCCAGCTTCGATATCGAAACATCGTTCGGCAAGGCGCGCGCGCACACTTATTCGCTGCCGTGGGACCCGATGCAGCACCTCGCCGTCGTCTTCGGTGACATCCGCGACGGCATCGACATTCCGGTGCGTCTGCATCCGGAAAGCGTCGCCGAAGACCTGTTCGGCAAGCGCCGGCCGGTCGATTTCTACATGAAGAAGATCGCCGATGAAGGGCGCGGCATCATCGTCTATCTGCGCGAAGGTTCCGTCGGCGTCGGCCATTTCGACAACGGCCGCAAATCCCGCCAGACCGGTCACGAGACCCATGCGGAAGCCCAGGCCCGCGACAATGAATGGTTGGAAATCGGCCTCGGCGCACAGATCCTGAAAGATCTCGGCGTCAGCTCGATCAAACTGCTCACCAGCCGCGAGCGGCACTATGTCGGCCTGGAAGGGTTCGGCATCAAGATCACCAAGACGGAGATCTGCTGACCCCCCTCTCTTGAGAGGTGTCCGAAGGATCGCGATGGCGGCGCAGGCGATTCCCTGCGCTTCTATTCGTTGCGCCTAAGCGCCGCCAATATTTCGCGAGGCTCAGGATTGTCGCGACACGGCAATACGGCCGTCTGCCCAGGTAAGGCCAAACACGCGAAGCCAGTTGTCAAAAGCGAATTTCCGTAAGGCCAGCTCATCAAATCCGCCCTTGCGCATGGCTTCGATGAGACGCGGCAAACCGCTTGCATCCTTGATCTGGCGGGGCATGACTGCGCCATCGAAATCAGACCCGAGGGCGACCTTATCCGCTCCCATACGGCTGACCAGATATTCGATATGACGAACCACGACGTCAAGCGAAGTATCGTCGTCAAGGTGCCCGTCCGGCCGAATGTCATTAACGGCCAAGTTCAGCCCGATGACTCCGTCAGTGTCGCGAATGGCGTCCAGTTGTCGATCGGTCAGGTTTCGCGTCGATGGACATACGGCATGGGCGCAAGCATGCGTGGCAACGAGGGGAGCAGTGCTCAATGCCGCAACGTCCCAGAATCCACGCTCATTCAGATGAGAGACATCGATCATGATTCCAAGATCGTTGCACCTTTTTACAAGGTTTTTCCCTAAATCCGTAAGCCCCGGCCCCGTATCGGGCGACCTCGGATAAGCGAACGGAACGCCATAACCGAATATATTGGGACGGCTCCAAACTATGCCCAAAGATCGAAGGCCTGCATCATACAGAGTATCCAGATATTCGAGATCAGGCTCGATGGCCTCAGCCCCTTCCATGTGAAGCACTAGGGCGAAGGCGGCCTCGATCTGAGCTGCTTTGATGTCCTTTACGCTCGTTGCCAGACGTATTCGACCGTTCGAACGTTTGATTAAGCCCTTTATCGCAGAAAGCTGTCCGTCAATTTGTCTCCGCGCATGCGCCGGCTCCAGAGCATCGGCATAACGGACTTCGTATCCGTTGCTTGTGATAGTAAGATCATCTTCCGGCTCGCGTTCCGGGTGGGTGGACATTGCAAACAACCCACCAGCCAAGTGTCCTTCGAGCGCCCGTGGGAGATCGAGATGACCCTCCTCCGATCGAGCCAAAAAGTCTCGGCCGGTAGGTTCATAGTCCACCATGAACAGAACCGAATCATTATGCCCATCGAATACACAAACATTGTCCATGCGACTTCGATCCTCAGGGTTTATATCTATTTATGCACTCATCTCGGCAAACGCGTTTGATTTGCCAATCACCTGACAAGGCGACTGTTAGGCGAGAAACCAGTGATAAAGGGGCAGGCAGTTCAACCCCGCCACCCTTCCAGGAATACCACCTTCTCCACTCCGGCAAATCGCGCGATCCGCTCGAGCTCAGCCTCCAACTTCTCCAATCGCCCGGCGGATGCCCGGACACCCGGCTCCAGCCACAAGCGTTTGACGTCAAGCGTGCCCGCCTTGCGGTCGGCTTTCATGTCGATCCGGCCGATCAGCCGATCTCCTTCCAAAAGCGGGAAGACGTAATAGCCGTATTCGCGCTTCGGCTCCGGCACGAAGACCTCGATGCGGTAGAAGAAGCCGAACAGGCGTTCGGTGCGGTTGCGGTCGCGCAACGTCGGATCGAAAGGACTGAGGACGCGTATCCGCGCGGGAGCTTCGGGGAAGCTGTCGAGCGTGGCCGGGAAATCGGTGAAGGCGAAGGAAGGGCGTGGCTTGCCGCCACCTGCAGGCCCAATCAGCATTTCCGTCAGTTCGGCGCGGTGCGTCTCAACCCAGGTTTTGGCCTCCTGCGGCGTTACCAAATCCCAGAAGGCGGCGATCTCGCCTGATGTGGCGAAACCCAGGCGTTGCAAAGCGCTGCGGCAGGCCCAATCGACGAATTCGTCGTGATCGACTTCGGGCGTGTGGACATTTTCCGGCAATACGCGCTCGACGAGATCGTAGACCTTCTGGAAATTGGTGCGTCCGGCGATGGCAAATTTGCCGGTGCGC
Source organism: Rhizobium sp. BK313 (assembly GCF_014193655.1). Classification (GTDB taxonomy): domain Bacteria; phylum Pseudomonadota; class Alphaproteobacteria; order Rhizobiales; family Rhizobiaceae; genus Rhizobium. The sequence continues at coordinate 2,511,051 of NZ_JACHZQ010000001.1, forward strand.
CAGAAATATTCGAGCGCGGTCTTGTTCGGATGCCAGTTCCACCAGCCACCGGAGACGTGATCGTCCGCCTTGATCTCACGGGCCGTGATGGCGCCGTTTTTCAACACGCGCTCGTAGGTCTCCTCGAAGGCGGCTTCGAACCCCTCGCCGCGCCATTTGCGCCAGCGCTCGACGATTGCCAGCTCCTCGCGGCGGAATCGGTGTTTCCAATAAACGAAGAAGGCGCTTGGCAGGATGGAGGCGTCATGCGTCCAGTTTTCAAACAGCGCCCCGTCCTTTTCGAGCAGCTCGGTCAGATGTTCGCGCCGATAGGTCTGGTTGCGCGAAAACAGGATCTGGTGATGCGCCCGCTCGACGGTCGAGATGCTGTCGACCTGTACGAAGCCGATATCGTGGATCAATTGTAGCAGCCCGGCCTTGGTCAAGGCGCGGTTCGGCGGATTGGAAAGCCCTTGCTTGGCGAGGAAGACACGGCGGGCGTCGCGGTTTGAAAGCAGATTCGTCATGCTCCGATCATAGGCATTAATTCCCATGCTTTCAAACGGGCGTTGATTTGATAATTCGTCATGATGGGCTATAGCACCGCGATATCGCTATGGAACAGGACCAGCAGCTTGGATATCCGCTTCGACAATGCCGGCGTGAACTTCGGCCCTCGGCTTGCGCTTTCGCCGCTCAGCCTGATGCTGAATGAGCGGCGCATCGGCGTGATCGGGCTCAACGGTTCCGGCAAGACGACATTTGCGCGGCTGATCAACGGGCTTGCCAAGCCGACGACCGGCCGGGTCACCGTCAACGGGCTCGACACTGTCACCAATGCCAAATCCGTGCTCGGCAAGGTCGGCTATATCTTCCAGTCGCCACAGAACCAGATCATCCTGCCGATCATTCGCGACGACATCGCCTTCGGCCTCAAGGCCCGCGGTCTCGGCAGAGCCGAGATCGAGGCGGCGGTGGACGGCATTCTCGACCGGTTCAGCGTCCGCCACCTGGCGGAACGGCGAGCGCATGAGCTTTCCGGCGGCGAACTGCAGATGGCTGCTCTCTGCTCCGTGCTGGTCACCGGGCCAGACATCCTCATCCTTGATGAACCGACCAATCAGCTCGACCTCAGGAACAGGGCGCTGGTGCAAGAGACTATCGCCGGCCTGCCGGAAAACGTCATCGTCATCAGCCATGACCTGCCGCTTATCGAGGATTTCGACCGCGTGTTGCTGTTCGATCAAGGTCGCTTAATCGCCGACGCGCCACCTCCCGAGGCCATCGCCCGCTACAGGGAGTTGGCTGCCTGATGCAGACGCTGCACGTCGACGCCAGTACCTGGATGCACCGGATAGGGCCGCGTCTCAAGCTTGGCACGCTAGCGGCTCTCGGCATCCTATTGTTCCTGACGGACAACCTCGCGCTGCTCTGTCTTGCCGTCGCCATCGGCGCCCTCCTCTATTTCAACACCGGGTTACCGGTAGGCGAAGCATTGAAGCGGCTACGGCCAGTCGTTCTCACCATTATCGTCGTGGCGCTGTTCAGCCTGATCTTCAACCCGATCCATGTCGCAATCGTCACCGTGCTGCGGCTGACCGCGCTCGTGCTTTTCGCGGCCGTCGTGACGGCAACGACGTCGATCGCCGCTTTCATCGACGAGATCACGGCGCTCGCCACGCCATTGGAAAAGGTCGGCCTCCTGAGGGCTGCCGATATCGGTCTTGCGGTCGGCCTCGTCGTGCGCTTCGTCCCGGAAATTCTCGACCGTTACCGCGCCATCCGAGAGGCGCATGAGGCTCGCGGGATCAAAATCCGCATCACAACAGCCCTGGTGCCGCTGATCATCCTGACGCTGCGCGATGCCGATAATATCGCGGCTGCGATTGACGCCCGCGGCATTCGGCGGCATTGAAAAGACACTGTTTTCGAATGGAGCCGTCATGACGACCCGCGACCTCGTCCTCTCTGCGCTTTTTGCCGCCATCATCGTGGCGCTAGGCTTGCTGCCGCCGATCTCGATCGGCCTCATCCCGGTGCCGATCACGGCGCAATCGCTCGGCGTCATGCTTGCGGGCGTGGTGCTCGGCGCGAAACGCGGCGCGATCGCGGTGCTGATCGTCGTCGTGCTGGTGGCGATCGGCCTGCCGGTGCTGTCGGGCGGCCGCGGCGGGCTTGCAGTCTTCGTCGGCCCGACGGCCGGCTTTTTCATAGGCTGGATCTTCGCCGCCTACGTTACCGGCTATCTCTCCGAGCGGTTGGTGAAGGCCGAGCAGACGGGCCTTGCCCAGGGCATCGGCTTCTTCATCGCTTCCGTGGTCGGCGGCGTCGTGGTTCTCTACGCCTTCGGCATCGCCTGGCTCGCAATTGCCGCCAATATCGGCTTCACCAAAGCGTTCCTGGGGTCGATGGCCTTCGTTCCCGGCGATCTCGTCAAGGCTGTTGTCGCCGCCCTCGTCGGCCGCGCCGTCATGGTTGGCTACCCCCTGCTGCCGCAGCGGAGCTGAGCATCATCCCGAACCGAAGGGCCGCTCAGCGGAAAGTGTGAAACGGTTTTCGGGATTACGCTCAACTGAAAAGTCAGTCCAAATATTTATAGAGCCAATCGCGTGTGTCTTCGGGCAGCGGCACGGGATCGTGTTCCTCGCCGCGCACGGCGAGCCAAAGGATTTCCACCTCCGCCGCCAGCTCATTGCCGGTTTCGACCATGACCATAAAGCCGATGGACTTGCCGCCGATCTTATTGACGCTGACCGAAAAGCGGGCGAGATCGTCATAGCGCAAAGCCCGGTGCAGCGAGCAGGAGGCCTTGGTGGCGATATAGGCCGGCTCGTCGCTGACGAGCGGCCGGGCACGCCAGAATTTCGACAATGCCGTTTCCGCCTGGGAGATGTAGGAGGCGATGAACATCTGTCCATGCCTGTCGACATCGCGAGGCGGTACCCGCATCTCGATGACATCGGATCGTTCTACACTCATCATCACGCAAAACCTTGGCCGGCGCGGTTCGCACCTTAATGAAAGCTTAACATCGCGCCTCAAGAAGTAAACGGGCGGTAGCTCAACGTGGTTAAGATGGATTGTTGACATTATGGTGATACTGCCCATGTCCCTGTAGCAGACGTCATATCTCGTCTATAAATTTGGTTTCATGAGCACACGTCTTTACGAGCACCCTATCTTCCTGGAACACCTTACCCCGCCGGGCCATCCGGAGAGGCCGGACCGGCTGCGGTCGCTGAACATTGCGCTGGAGCATCCGAACTTCGAGCGGTTGGACCGGCGCAAGGCGCCGCTCGCCAATGAGGACGCCGTTCTGCTCGCCCATCCGGAAGAACATCTGACCTTCGTCCTGCGCTCGATCCCCGACAGCGGCGACGAGGGCGAAATCAACCAGCTCGAGGCCGATACCTATGCCAGCCCGAAGACGCTGCAGGCGGTGCTGCACGGCGTCGGCGCCGCAATGGCGGCGGTCGACGACGTGTTCTCGGGTGCGGCCGACAACGTCTTCGTCGCGGCCCGACCGCCCGGCCACCATGCCGAGAAGAGCAAAGCCATGGGCTTCTGCTTTTTCAACAATGCGGCGATCGCCGCTCGCCATGCCCAGAAGGTCCATGGAGCCGAGCGCGTAGCCATTGTCGATTGGGACGTGCATCACGGCAACGGCACGCAGGACATCTTCTGGGATGACCCGTCGGTGCTCTTCTGCTCCACCCATCAAATGCCGCTTTACCCTGGCACCGGCAAGAAGGACGAGCGCGGACCGCATGATACCATCGTCAACGCGCCGCTTTCGCCCAATACCGGCGGCGACCACTTCCGTGAGGCTTTCAAATCGCGCGTCCTGCCGGCGCTGGATGATTTCCGCCCCGACCTCATTATCATCTCTGCCGGCTTCGACGCCCATCATCGCGATCCCCTAGCGCAACTCAACCTTACCGGTGAGGATTTCGACTGGGCGACCGGGCGTATCCTGGAAGCCGCCGACCGCAGCGCCAAGAACCGGGTCGTCAGCCTGCTCGAAGGCGGTTATGATCTGGAAGGTCTCGCCGAATCGGCAGGCCTGCATATTCTGCGCATGATGAAGGGTTGATGATGAGCGAAAGCGCCAAAGTGGATGTGTCGGGCTATTCCTTCGAAAAAGCCGTGGCGGAGCTTGAAAGCATCGTCGCGCGGCTGGAACGCGGCGACGTGGCACTCGACGAATCCATCGCCATCTACGAACGCGGCGAAGCGCTGAAGAAACATTGCGAAGCGCTGCTTTCGGCCGCCGAAAACCGCATCGAAAAGATCAGGCTCGATCGCTCGGGCAAGCCGCAGGGCGTGGAGCCGCTGGACGGGGCTTGAGGAAGCCCCGTCGCTGGGTCGGGATTATTTCGCAGGGTTTTCCATGACATAGGCCTCGCCGCCTTTCCTGTCATGCAGGAAAAGATATCGATGCCCATGAATGGTGCCGAAGAAGGCTAGACCGTTCGCTTCCGCAGGGGCGCTGTCCGTGACGTCGGTCACCACCTTGGTAAACTGCTTCTGCAGAGACGGGTCCGACTTGTTCTTGCTCGTCGTGGCGCATTCCTTGTTCGGCTTGATCTGAATGGAAAGCGACTCATCCGCCGTAGTACCGATCCAGCCCGTACCATCCGAGATGTCCATCTTCTTGGCCCCGTAACGCTTTGCCGCCACTATACCTTTTTCGAAGGATGGCCCCGTCTTCAGGCAGACATCCCTGAAAGCTGCGATCGCAGTCTCCGTCACCTTGACGGCGTCGACGGACGCGGCCGATGCGGATTGGGGAACGACGATGGACAGGACCAGTGCCGCCAATCCTAATGAACGGAGACTATTGAGCTTTTGCATGCTTTTCTTTCGCTGAGGGCATGTTGAGGTTAAGGCTGGAAAGCATCAGATCCAAGTTGGAAGAGAATTTGGTATAAGTGAGGCGAGGATAAAGCTCGGGCAAATGCTGCCTGACGGATTCCCTAAAGGCCGTTGGCGCCTCCGACGCAATCAGCCGGCCTACGCCCCCTACCCGACCGCCACCCACCTCAAGGGCGTCGATATTCAGAAGGCCGGCATCTACGATCTGGCCGCTGCCGATGCGGATGTAACTGTCGCCGAGAAGAGGCATGGGACCTATCTTGACCGGCTTTTCAAACAATGACGGAGGCTTGGGACCGAGCGTTATGGTGTTCAGCCCCGGATTGTCGCACACGACCTGGGTTACGACATAGGCGCCCGGTTCAATCGGCTCATAGGAGGTCCGCATGTCATTGGACTGAGACTTGGGGAGCGCCGAGAAATTAAGCTTCAGGAGATTGGAAGAAATATCGCCGAGTTTGTTGGATCCGGTCATATGCGTCACCTGACCGATGTCGACGCGGCTCTCCGAGATTCTGCCGTCGATCACCTTATTGAGGGTAACGACACCGCTGCCGCAATAGGCATTATTGATCTTGACGCGTACAACGATCGCGGCACCCTTCTGCTTCACCATCGCCACGGAAGCGACGGCAGCGGTCTTGGCATCGCCGTTCAGCTCGGTCGACTCCATATTCACGCAACTGGAAAGCGTGCTGGCTGCAAGAAAGGCGGCAGCCATTCCAAAAGTCTTATGTTCGGACACCCACATCGTATATTCACATTCTTGAAGATTAATCGAATGCAGCAACTCTCCTATAAATTGTATTTTCGTCAATCGGCTGATACTTTCAAGCCTAATAAAACATAAATGTGACACCTGCAGAGCGGCCGGTTCGGCTGCTTTTAAAGCCGAGAATAGCAACCTCGCTATCGCATGCCCCTCTTTGCAGATAAGCTGACGTCAAATCGATCGGAGATCCGCCATGTCCTTTTTCCCCGGCAAAGACCCGCTTCCCGGCGATACCTTCGCCTGCGATGCAATCGAGAATCTCATCATTCCGCGCACCACCGATCTCGGCGGCTTTTCCGTGCGCCGCGCGCTTCCGAGCAGCCGGCGGCGGCTGGTCGGTCCGTTCATCTTTTTCGACCGCATGGGTCCGGCGGTGCTGCGGCCCGGTGAAGCGCTGGATGTCCGGCCGCATCCGCATATCGGCCTGTCGACCGTCACCTATCTTTTCGACGGTGAAATCCGCCACAAGGACAGCCTCGGAACGGAAAAGGTCATTCGCCCCGGCGACATCAACCTGATGACGGCTGGGCGCGGCATCGTGCATTCTGAGCGCACGCCGGACAATCTGCGCGGCCATCCGCTGGCGATGTCCGGCCTTCAGACCTGGCTGGCGCTTCCGGACAACAAGGAAGAAATCGATCCGGCCTTTACCCATACTGAAAAGAGCGACCTGCCGCTGATCAATGACGGCGGTGCGACGGGCCGCGTGGTCATCGGCAGCTTCGAGGGCGTGACCTCGCCGGTCAACGTCTTCTCCGACACGCTCTATGTCGATCTTCAGCTTCAGCCCGGCACGAAATTTCCGTTCGGTGCCGAGCATGAGGAGCGTGCGGTCTATATTCTCTCCGGCTCGCTTGTCGTTGCCGGCGATCGTTTCGAGCAGGATCAGCTCCTTGTCTTTCGCCCTGGTGATGCCATTACCATGGAGACGGCTGAAAAAGGCTGTCATCTTATGCTTTTTGGTGGTGCGGCGCTCAATTCGAAGCGCTATATCTGGTGGAATTTCGTGTCGTCTTCCAAGGAGCGTATCGAAAAGGCCAAGGAAGAATGGCGCACAGGCCGTTTCGATATCGTGCCGGGAGACGAGGAAGAGTTTATTCCTTTGCCGGAAAGCTAACGAGTTCATAACAATGCCAAATGTTTCTTGTTCAGGCACTCCTTGAATTCGGCGTCTTTTGCCGCAATCTGTTTTGAGATAAAGGCGGGCCGCCGCCCAAGAATAGCAAGAAAGAGGCTTCAGCCTTGACACACATGCCAGAGACGCCCCTGCTGGACCAGGTCCACTATCCCTCCGACCTGCGAAAGCTGGAGGACCGGGATTTGCCGCAACTCGCCCGCGAAGTTCGCGACGAGATGATCGATGCGGTATCGCGCACGGGCGGACATCTCGGCGCCGGCCTCGGTGTCGTCGAACTCACCATCGCCATCCATAACGTCTTCAACACGCCGAACGACCGGCTGATCTTCGATGTCGGGCACCAGTGTTATCCGCACAAGATTCTGACTGGGCGGCGTGACCGTATCCGCACGCTGCGACAGGAGGACGGGCTCTCCGGTTTCACCCGCCGGGCGGAAAGCGAATACGACCCCTTCGGCGCAGCGCACTCCTCGACCTCGATTTCCGCCGGCCTCGGCATGGCGGTCGCAGCCGATCTCGACAAGACCGACCGCCGCGTCATTGCCGTCATCGGTGATGGCGCGATGTCGGCCGGCATGGCCTACGAGGCGCTGAACAATGCCGGCGCCCTCGACGCCCGGCTGATCGTCATCCTCAACGATAACGACATGTCGATTGCTCCGCCGACCGGGGCCATGAGCGCCTATCTTGCGCGCCTCGCCTCCGGCCGCACCTATATGGGCTTCCGCGATTTCGGCAAAAAGCTGACCGCCTATCTCGGCAAGAATGTCGACCGTGCCATTACCCGCGCCGTCGAACATGCCAGGGGCTATGTCACCGGCGGGACCATGTTCGAAGAGATGGGTTTCTACCATATCGGCCCGATTGACGGTCATTCCTTCGACCACCTGCTGCCGGTCCTGCGTAATGTACGGGACCATGCACAAGGCCCGGTGCTGATCCATGTCGTGACGCAAAAAGGCAAGGGCTATGCGCCTGCCGAAGCGGCAGCGGACAAATATCACGGCGTCAACAAGTTCGACGTCATCACCGGCGCACAGGCAAAGGTCAAGCCGAACGCGCCGAGCTACACCAGCGTCTTCGCCGATGCCCTCGTGCAGGAAGCGATGCTGGACGACAAGATCGTCGGCATCACCGCCGCCATGCCGAACGGCACCGGCCTCGACAAGCTTCAGGAATTTTTCCCTGCCCGCTGTTTCGACGTCGGTATCGCCGAACAGCATGCCGTCACCTTTGCAGCCGGCCTGGCCGCCGAGGGCTTCAAGCCGTTCGCTGCGCTCTATTCCACCTTCCTGCAGCGCGCCTACGACCAGGTGGTGCATGATGTCGCGATCCAGGGTCTGCCGGTGCGCTTCCCGATCGACCGCGCCGGTTTCGTCGGCGCCGACGGGCCGACTCATGCTGGCTCCTTCGACACGACCTTTCTCGCCACCCTGCCCGGCTTCGTGGTCATGGCCGCCGCCGACGAGGCGGAGCTGAAGCATATGGTGCGCACCGCCGCCGCCTACGATCTTGGCCCGATCTCCTTCCGCTATCCGCGCGGCGAGGGCATCGGCATCGAGATGCCGGAACGCGGCGAAATTCTTGAGATCGGCAAAGGCCGTGTCGTCAAGCAGGGATCGAAGGTGGCGCTGCTGTCCTTCGGCACGCGTCTCGCCGACAGCCTCGCCGCCGCCGAAGATCTCGATGCCGCCGGCCTACCGACAACGGTTGCCGATGCTCGCTTCGCCAAACCACTGGACCACGACCTCATCCGCCAGCTTGCCAGCCACCACGAGGTGCTGATCACCATCGAAGAAGGCTCGGTCGGCGGCTTCGGCAGCCAGGTCATGCAGTTCCTCGCCACCGAAGGCCTGCTCGACAACGGCCTGAAGATCCGCACGCTGGTGATGCCCGACATCTGGATGGAACAGGCCAAGCCCGAAGTCATGAACGCCAAAGCCGGCCTCGACCGGGCCGGCATCGTGCAGACTGTGTTCAAGGCACTGGGCCGCAGCCGCATCGTTGGGGCGGCTGGGTGAGGCGCAGTTTGGCACAGCCGAAGTAGGGACGAACGCTTCGAGCCGATACGGCCGGCCACGATCGCTCAGACAAATGGTCACGTCACCCGACAGAATGCGGCGATGGTGGAAGAAACCACTGGATGCCGAACCGGCTGAAGGATGTCCTGGGTTGTGCGCGGCTAACGTTCCGATTGCGGCTTTTCGATCCCTGCGATGGTGCCGATCTGTCCGACGAGAAATTCGACCAGTAGCCGGACCCGCGCAATGCCCGCCCGCTCCGGGACAATTAGCATGCTGAGCGGAGTCGGCGGCAGCGAATAGTCCGGCAGGATCACCTCCAGCCGGCCCGTCGTCAGGAGATCATCGACAAGCCATCGATGGGCGGGCGCGATACCGCGCCCAGCGACGAGAGCCTCGCGCGCGGCAAGGCCATGGTCGACCCGAAATCGTCCGCCGAACGGAACGGCATGGTGCCTGCCGTCCGGCCCCTGCAGACCTAGGATATCGCTGCCGGCAACGTTCGACATGCGGATGCCCTCATGGCCGGAAAGATCCTGCGGACCAGCCGGTCTTCCGCGCTCTACCAGATAATCCGGTGCCGCGACGAGCAGACGTCGGGACTGGCCGAGAGTCCGCAGCTTCATGGAGCTGTCGGTGAGAGGGCCCAGGCGAAGTGCGATATCGACACCCTCCCGCACGAGGTCGATGCGCTCGTCGGTGAGGCTGAGATCGACGCCGATGTCGGGATAGCGATCCTGAAACGCAAAGATCAGCCGGCTGACGTGTAAGATCCCGAAAGCCGCCGTGCACGATATCCGGATCGTGCCGGCTGGCGCACCGCGCGTGCCTCGCACCTCATCGCCGGCCTGCTCGACGAGGCGCAGGATCTGGATGCTGTCGGCATAGTACCGGCTGCCCTCATCGGTCATCGTGACACGCCGGGTGGTCCTGCTGAGCAAAGGCACACCAACGGCTTCCTCGAGCTCCCGCAGATGCCGCGTTACCGTTGATTGACCGACTCCGAGCTCGCGCGCAACCGCCGACAGGCTCCCGCGCTCGGCAACGCGGACGAAGGTACGCATTCGCTCGAGGGTGACATCCAACTTATCCATTATTCGGCATAATCTTATGCATTTCCTACATGTAGCGGACTGTCCCTGCATTATCTAGCTTAAAGGTCGACCTTCCAACTTAGGACCGCTGACCCATGAAAGTTCTGCTTGTCTTCGCCCATCCCGAACCGCGCTCGCTCAACGGCGCCCTCCGCGACGTCGCCATCAGTGAGCTCGAGGCTCAAGGCCACGAGGTGCGCGTGTCGGACCTTTACGCAGACGGCTGGAAATCCGAGGTCGATCGTGCCGATTTTCCATGGCTGACACCGGATGCACAGCTCATACCGATCGCAGCTTCCAAAAAGGCATTCGAGGCCAATACGCTCACCGAGGATGTCAAAGCCGAGATCGAAAAGCTGCTGTGGGCCGATACACTGATTCTTCAGTTTCCCCTCTGGTGGTTCACCATGCCGGCGATCCTCAAGGGTTGGGTGGACCGGGTGTTCGCCTATGGCTTTGCCTATGGGGTCGGCGAGCACAGCGACAAGCGATGGGGTGACCGCTACGGTGAAGGGACCCTCATTGGAAAACGCGCAATGTTGATCGTGACCGCCGGCGGCTGGGAGGAGCACTATACTGCCCGGGGAATCAACGGACCGATCGACGATCTGTTGTTCCCGATCAATCACGGCATCCTCTATTATCCGGGCTACGAGGTGCTTCCGCCCTTCGTGGTCTACAGAGTCGATCGTTTCGACGAGGCCGGCTTCCAATCGGCGGCAGAGCGCCTGCGTGAGAGGATGCGGACGATCGAGACCACCCCGCCCATCCCCTATCGACAGCAGAATGCTGGTGACTATCTGATCCCCAGCATGCAGCTCCGCACCGAGCTGGGTGATCCGGGTGTAACCGGCTTCGCGCTTCACTTGAACGGCGCAGGCAAAGACGGCTAGGTCCGTCGGACAAGGATCTGCGCGACGGCTCACGCCGCGCGGATCCTGGCATCGATCCGGCAAAAAGCTCCACCGACTTGAGATCAAAAGGGCCGGATGGAGCAGTGCCTACCTCAAAGCATTCCTCTGCCAAATAGCCCTCCCCGTAAGGAGAGGGCTATAGAAGCATCAAAACTCTTCCCATTCGTCCTGAGCAACGGCAGCAGCCGTTGCCTTGCCGCCGAAAGCCTTGGCTATCGTGCGGCCCAGCGCCCGTGCCGGCGAGGCGGCCGGTTTTGAGCGCACTGTTGCCGCTGCCGGTCGCGCGGGAGCCGCCTGCGGTGCATCGCTGAGTTTGAATTGACGCAGCAAGTCGTTGAGGGAACCTGCCTCGCGGGCGAGCGCATGGCTGGCGGCCGTCTGTTCCTCGACCATGGCCGCATTCTGCTGCGTGCCCTGGTCCATGTTGTTGACGGCGGTGTTGATTTCCTGCAGGCCCGTCGACTGTTCGCGGGTGGCGATAACGATAGCGCCGACGTGGCGATTGATCTCCTGCACTTCGGAGACGATCAGTTCCAGCGCCTTGCCGGTCTCGCCGACCAGCGACACACCGGTATTGACCTGATCGCTCGAGGTGGTGATCAGCGCCTTGATCTCCTTGGCGGCATTAGCGGAACGCTGCGCCAGCTCGCGGACTTCCTGGGCGACGACCGCGAAACCCTTGCCGGCATCACCGGCGCGGGCGGCTTCGACGCCGGCATTCAGAGCGAGAAGGTTGGTCTGGAAGGCGATGTCGTCGATGACGCTGATGATGTTGCTGATCTCGCCCGAAGACTTTTCGATCTGCTGCATGGCGAAGACCGCCTTGCGCACCACTTCGCCGGACTTTTCCGCGCCAAGGCGGGCGCGCTCGACGAGATGGCCGACATCTTCGGCACGCTTGGCCGAATCGCGAACCGTTGTCGTCACCTGTTCGAGGGCTGCTGCGGTCTCTTCGACGGCGGCGGCCTGCTGCTCCGTGCGGCGGGCAAGATCGTCGGCGGCCGAGCGAATTTCACCTGCGCCCGCATTGATGGCCGATGCGTTGCGGCCGACCGACTGCAGGGCCGATTCCAGCTTTTCGACGGCATTGTTGAAGTCGGCGCGAACATTATCGAACTGCGGCGCAAAGGCGCGGTCGAGACGTGCGACGATATCGCCGGAGGCAAGGGCGGAAAGCCCGCTGGCCAACGCGTCCATGGCGAAGCGGATTTCGCCCTCTTCGCGAGCCTTCTGTTCGTCGCTCATCTGACGTTGACGCTCGGCATCGCCGCGCATGCGCTCGGTCTCACCGGCAAGACGCAGCTTCTCGATCGCCGCGTCCTTGAAGACGAGGACGGCATCGGCCATGCGGCCGACTTCGTCGCCGCGGCCGATGGCAGGCACGTCGATGTCGTGTTCGCCGCCGGCGAGGCGATCCATGGCGGCAGTCATGCCAACAATCGGACGAACGATGGTGCGCGCGAGCAGCCAGGCGAGCACGGCTGCGGCCAGCGAGGCGATGATGCCGCCGGCGATCAAAGTCATGCGAAGATCGCAGTTTGCTTCGTCCTGCGTGGCGGCAAGGACATCAGCCTTGGCACGGGCAGCCTGCTTGATCTTGGCAGCGGCCTCTCGGAAGCCATCGAGCTGACCCTTGGTCTCGTTCTGACCGATCTTGACGATCTGGTCGAGCGGCATCTCCGTTTCCCTGCGTGCCTTCATCTGCGGTTCGGCGAGCTGATGGAAATAGAGATCCGCTGCCTTCTGCATGCCGTCGATTGCCGAAAGCATGTCCGGCGCATCGGCAGCAACCACCTTGGCGGCTGCGATGCTCTTCAGCATGCGATCGCGATTGGTCCCGACGTCGCCATAGGTGCTGTCGCTGCGCAGCAGCAAGAAGCCGCGCAGATTGACGGCCTGTTCCAGCATGGCTTGCAGGGAATCGTCGATCAGATTGACGAGCTGCTGCGACTTAACCTGCTCAGCGGCAGCCTGTGCGGAGACTTCTTCCTTGGCGTAAACGAATGCGGAAACGCAGGCAAAAATAGCGATAAGTGCTGCAAAAGTGATGGCGAGTTTGCCATTCAAAGAAAGGTTCTTCGCAAACATGGGCAAGCGCCTCCTGAGCGCTGGTCCTGGCAAGCATCGACGAAGCGGCTGGGAGGAGCGCGGCCGGATGCTTGAATATTCATAGGAAAAGGCATGATTGGGCGCGAAAATGCGGAGCCGTCATGGCAGGCGACCGTTCCAAAGCGGACAATCGCAATCGTAGGCATAACTAGCTGCTACAACTTTAAAATCATTTAATTTTGTGCGGTGCAATAAGCGTGGCAATATCGAAGCCTACGGCGCGTTGGTACTAGTGTGCGAGTAGCGTTCGCGATCCAGTCTCAGGTCCCGGTATCCAGCACGATGATGACAGCGTCGAACGGTACTTCGGTTGGAACCTCGCTCCAATGACCCTGCCCGCTCACATCTTCCATCTGCCAAACCGATCCAGCCTGGATGAGGCGAACCTCGCCGTCGCTAGCCGTAACTTTCAACGCACCCGACATGCAGAACAAGATTTGCCGGTAAGGTGAGCGATGCAATTCACCGGCCCATCCAGCCGGTATGCGGATGGCGACATAGGCTTTGGCCGGCATTATCGGGGAGACCTGAAATGGGCGCGCAGGCGGCGCAAACTCCGTCTCATGCAAGGGCAATGCAAACGCGCCAAAATGGCTTTCGCCCGCCGCGTCCTCCGTCAGATGAATGACATCGTATGCACTATCCATTGACGCCCCTCCCCCTGGAGTTTTAGCACAACAGTCATCTCCATTCCACGGAACAGCACCACGGGCTCACATGGTCTGGATTGGCAGCAATCAAGACACGTGACCAGGCGTCGATGACCGCTAGATTGGCTGCATCATCTGCGGGCCTCAACCAACCATCGCCGAACCTAATTTTGTGACACGGCGTTGAGGATCAGAATATCCAGATCATGTTCTGGATAAAAATCCTTCGCGGTCGTCTGAAACGTCGTCGGGCCGATCTTCTTGACGCCCATGCCACAGAAGCTGACATAGTTGTCCGGGCTGCCCTTATCGACGGTCAACTGAAAATGCTTGATCGGACCGGACCAGTTGGCGCCAGTGCTGAGCACATAGGAAATCCAGCTTTCGGTATAGCCGCGGCCACCCTTGTCGGCGGCTGCGGATAGCTTGCCAGCGGTTTTGACGAAAGCGTCGTCGACGCAGAATTTGGTCTGATAGCTCTTAAGCTGCGCTTTCTTGTAATCGTCGTCGCCGGCAAACGTGATGGCCACGGTCCCGCCGACGCTCGGCTTATAGCGATGCTGGACGCTGATATTTGCGCCGGCCGGAAACCTGGTGCGCCACCAATAGGTCGTATGCAGGGTCCACATCGGCGTCGGGTGATGCTTCATGCCCTGCCCGTCATTGTCGTATTCGTCGTCCGCGATGAGGCCGCGAGCTGTCCAGTCCTCGAGCACGTCAGGAGGCAGCTTCGCGACCGCGTCCAGCGTCGCTTTGCTGAGCGGCAGCAGCGGAATGTTGTGCGCCTTCAACTCCGCCGTCATATCGATACCGGCGACGGTGACGCTCTGCTGCAAAGTCGGAGTGATCGGCTTGCCGTCCTGCGCGACGGTGAAATCGAGGAAATTGTCGGCATCGACGTCACCGATCGCGACCATGCTGTCGATATCGCCCTGAATGTCCGGCATCGGAAAGGCGACCATGCTTTCGACATCCTTGTCCGCGGTGTTCTGGAAGATGTAGTCGACCCGCACCTCCGTCGGGGAAATGAAGAGCTTTTCGTCATCCATGCTGATATCGCCGGTGCGGACATAGGCTAGGCCACCCGTCTTGAGTTCGGCCATGGTGTCATTTGCCAGGGCCGGCGTGGCAAGCATCGCCAGAGCCGTCGCATAGCCGTAGATCCCGTGCATTCGAGCCCCCTCTACCACCGGTTTTGCGGCGATTATGGCGAGATACCGCATAGCGTCAACGCCGACATTCGACACCATCAGCACAAAACGCTTGCAACGCCGACCATTGCCCGGCATGGACAGCCTATGTCCGAACCGCAACGCCTTGATCAGCTTCTCGTCTCCCTTTCACTTTTCGCCAGCCGCTCGCGGGCACGCGACGCCATTCAGCGCGGTACCGTGACGGTTTACGGCAAAGTGGTGAGCAAGCCCGGGGCTTTGTTTACTGAAGATGCCGAGATCGCGATCGACGATCCCGCTCAGGATTATGTTTCGCGGGCCGCACTGAAACTTGTGGCCGCGCTGGATCATTTCCAGCTCGACCCCCAAGGACAGCAGTGTCTCGATGTCGGCGCTTCGACTGGCGGTTTCACCGAAGTGCTGCTACAGCGGGGTGCGGCGCATGTCACCGCCATCGATGTCGGGCATGGACAGATGCATCCGCGCATATCAGCCGATCCGCGCGTGACCAATATCGAGGGGCTTAACGCACGCAATCTGACGGCTGAGGATGTTGGCAAGCCCACAACCTTCATCGTCTCCGACGTGTCCTTTATCTCGCTGAAGCTGGCGCTGGCACCGGCCCTTGTGCTCGCAGACCCAGGCTCGCACTGTGCGTTGCTCGTGAAGCCGCAATTCGAGGCCGGGCGCGAGGCGATCGGCAAGGCGGGCCTATTGAAGGACCCCTCTTCCGCTCCGACGGTTGCGGCGGAACTGGAACGCTGGCTGATCGAGGACATGGGCTGGCGGAGCCTCGGCCTCATCCCATCGCCAATCGCAGGTGGCGATGGCAATCAGGAATTTCTTCTCGCAGGGATCAAGCCATGAGCACCGAAACCGTCACCATTCAGAAGCTCGGAGCCCAGGGCGACGGCATTGCCCAGGGCGTGGACGGGCCGATCTATGTGCCCTTCACGCTGCCCGGTGAAACCGTTGCTATCGCGCGTGTGAAGAGCCAGGGCACATTGATGTCGATCACATCAGCCTCGTCCGACCGGCAGGAGCCGCACTGTCGGCATTTCGGCCCGGACGGCGTCAACGGCGCCTGCGGCGGCTGCACGCTCCAGCACTATGCCGATGGTCCCTACCGCGCCTTCAAGCGCCAGCTCGTGGTCGATGCGCTGCGCTCCAAAGGGCTGACGCCCGAGGTGGACGACATCATCGCCGCACATCCCGGCGAGCGCCGGCGCGTCGTCTTCGCTGCGCGGAAGACCGAGAAGGATATGCTGATCGGCTTCAATCAGGCCGAAAGCCACCATATCGTCGCCATTGAGGAATGTCCGATCGCCTCTGCCGGGATCATGTCACGGCTGCCGGCGATCAGGGCTGTCGGCGCGGCCCTCGCGGTCAGCGCGGAAGCATTTCGCATCTCCGTTTTGGAGACGCTCTCCGGCCTCGACATCGCCGTCGATGACGTCAAAAAGCTCTCCGATAAGCAGCGTCGCGGCGCCATCGAAACCATTCTCGCCCTGCGCGGCGTAGCCCGTGTCTCACTGAACGGCGAAATCCTGGTGGAGCCGATGAAGCCGATCATCGATTTCGGCGGTATACAGGTCTCGCCACCGTCAGGCGCCTTCACCCAGGCGACGAAGCCGGCGGAAGAGGCCATGGCCGAACTGGTCGCCGCCCATATCGGCAAGGCGAAGCGCATCGCCGATCTCTTCGCCGGCAGTGGCACCTTCTCATTGCGCCTGGCGCGCATCGGCCGCGTGCATGCGGTCGAAAGCGAGGAGAAGGCGCTGGCAGCGCTCGATCATGCAGCGCGCAATACGCAGGGGCTGAAACCGGTGACCATCGAACGCCGCGATCTTTTCCGCCGACCGCTTATGGCCCAGGAGCTGAAAGCCTACGACGCCGTCGTCTTCGATCCGCCGCGCGCCGGCGCGGAGTTCCAAAGCAAGGAATTGGCTCGCTCCGCTGTCAAGAAGATCGTCGCCGTCTCCTGCAACCCGCTGACGCTTGCCCGCGACCTCGCCCTGCTGGTTGAAAGCGGCTTTCGGATCACGAGGGTGACGCCGATCGACCAATTCCTGTGGACATCGCATGTCGAGGTCGTGGCCGCGCTGGAGAAGTGACGACTTGCCACCCCTCCACAACCGGATCACGTTCCCGATCAGTTGACCATCTGTTGTTCCAGGAAATGACCTAGTTGGTCGAGTTGGCTGGAGATGCCGCGTTGGCGATATTCAGGCTTATCACCGTCATCGAGGACTGTCATTTGTTCGGTCAGGATAAGCCGCGTACCTTTGGCAACCGGCTTCATTTCGACGGTGGTTAGCGAAACCGAGATCCGCGTTCCGTTGTGGGCCATGCTATAGGCATAGACGATGCGTGCCTCAGGCACGATATCCTCGTAACGGGCTTCGGCGACGAACTGCGACCCGTCATCGAAGTGGAAGCGGCTGACATCGCGGCCACCGACACGGAAATCGCTTTCCTGGTAGCTCGTCTCGAAGCCTTCGCCGATCGCCTCCCATTGTGCCCTCGCTTTCGGGTCCGCCCACGCGGCGAAGACCCGCCTTGGCGAGGCGCCGTAGATCCGTTCAATCGAGAAAGTTGCATGGGTTGCGCTGCGGTCGGTCATAATCCTGCTCCTCAGTTGCGGATTGATTTCATGCCTCCGGCTCCTCCGGATGTGCGTCGAGATAGTCGCCCAACCGATCGAGGCTGCCCTCCCAATAGGCACGCCGCTCGCCGATCCAACGTTCGGCCAGACGCAATGCCGCAGGTTCAATGCGGCATGTCCTGACCCGCCCGACCTTCTGCGAGCGTACGAGACCGCTTGCCTCCAGCATCTGCAGGTGCTGCATCACCGACGGCAGCGACATGACCAATGGTTCGGCCAGTTCACTCACCGAAGCAGGGCCGTGACAGAGTCGATCCACCATGCTGCGGCGCGCCGGATCAGCGAGCGCTTGGAACATCAGATCAAGTTCAGATGATTGGTTAAGCATGTGCCTAAGTATATAGGCACAGTCATGTCCGTCAATAGATACTTAGGTAATTTATTAAGTATTTTTCACCGCTTCATGAACGCTTCAAATGCCGCCCGGGCCTCGGCGCTCTTCAACTGCGCCGCAAAGTGTCTTGCTTCCTCGTCGATGCGGGCGAGAACGTGCTCGGTGGAGCCTCGCATCAAATTGCGCGCGATCCGCAGAGCCTCGGGCGGTTTGGCGGCAAGCATGGCAGCGAGCGACATGGTTTCGGCTTCCAGCGCTTCCGGCGTGGTGACTTTCCAGATCAGGCCGGCATCTTTTGCTTCCGCAGCAGAAAAGCCCTCGCCAAGAGCGAGCAGAGCGAAGGCGCGCTGGTGGCCCATAAGCCGCGGCGCAATCAGGCTGGACGCGGCTTCGGGGACGAGGGCGAGATCGACGAAGGGTGTTTTGAACAGGCTGCGGTCGGAAGCGATGGTCAGGTCGCAATGGAGGTGGATCGTGGCGCCGATGCCGATCGCCAGGCCGTCGACACCGGAGACGACGGGCTTTTTCGCCGTGGCCAGCGCGCCCAGGAAGTCCAACACCTCGCGGCCCATGCTGCCGCTCGTGGCGAAGGCCAGGAAATCGGCCAAGTCGTTACCGGCGGAAAAGCAGCCTTCACTGCCGAGGAAGGCGGTGACGCGGATATCCGATGTCTCACCCGCTGCCCGCAGCGCGTCAGTCATCGTCTGATACATGGCGCGGGTGATGGCGTTTTTCTTTTCCGGCCGGTTGAACCGGATTACCTGCACATACGGCGCGGTCTCAGGGCGTTCGATCAGGATATGGTCGGTCAAGTATGTGTCCTCAGGCAAGAGCGATGCGCGCAGCTTCGAGACTGGAAGCGCCGGTGACGATGCGATCGGTGAGTGCGGTGGCTTCGGCCAGCATGTTTTCCGCAGCAAAGCGGCAGAGCGCGATGCGCTTTTCCCCCTCGCCATCCGAAGCATCGGCCAGCCCCCCCTTAGCGAGATAGCAGCTCGTCAGGACGAGGCCGAAAAGCCGCTGATAAGGCGTGGCGCCCGCCAAGGCATCGGCGATGCGGCCCTCCGCCTGGCATGCCAACAGCCATTCGCTTGCCGCTTCGAGATCGGTGATAGCGGCGTACAGCCGTGCGGCCGTCTCGCCAAAACCGTCAAGATTGGATTTGGCAACGGCATCAGCAATCTCGCGCAGCTCGGCGGTGAAGCCACGCACATGGTCGCCGTTGGCGATTGTCAGTTTACGCGTCACGAGGTCGATCGCTTGGATGCCGTTGGTACCTTCATAGATCGGCGCGATGCGGGCGTCGCGCAACAGGCGGGCCGCACCCGTCTCCTCGATGAAACCCATGCCACCATGCACCTGGATGCCGAGCGAGGCGACATCGACGCCGGTATCGGTGGAAAAGGATTTGGCGATTGGCGTCAGCAGGGCGGCGCGCTCCTGCCAATGTCGCGCCTTGCCTGGATCGCGATGCGACATGTCGATTGCCTCGGCACAGACATAGCAGATGGCACGGGAACCTTGTGTCAGCGCCTTCATCGTCAGCAGCATGCGGGCGATGTCGGGATGTTCGATGATCGGGCTCATGCCTGCGCTTGTCGTACCCGGTGCCCGGCCCTGCGTGCGTTCTTTTGCATAGGCGATGGCTTTCTGCGTCGCGGCCTCGGCGATCGCCACGCCCTGGATGCCGACGGCGAGGCGCGCATTGTTCATCATGGTGAACATGCAAGCGAGGCCCTTGTTCTCTTCGCCGACGAGCCACGCAACAGCACCCTTTTCGGTGCCGTATTTGCCGTCGCCGTAGATTATCGTGCAGGTCGGGGAGCCATGGATGCCGAGTTTATGCTCCAGCGAATGGGCGAAATAATCGTTGCGAGCCCCAAGCGAGCCATCGTCATTGACGAGGAATTTAGGCACCAGAAACAGTGAAATGCCGCGCGTGCCCGCAGGCGCATCCGGAAGGCGGGCGAGCACGAAATGGACGATATTCTCCGCCGCCTCGTGATCGCCCCAGGTGATGAAAATCTTCTGGCCGAATAGCCGATAGGTGCCGTCGTCGCGGCGTTCGGCGCGGGTGCGCAGTGCCCCGACGTCGGAGCCGGCATGCGGCTCGGTCAGGTTCATGGTACCGGCCCATTCGCCGGAAACCAGTTTTGTCAGATACTTGCGCTTAAGGTCTTCGCTGCCGTGCGCGATCAGCGCCTCGACCGCACCCATGGTCAGCGTCGGCGCGAGGCCAAAGGCCATGGAAGCGGAATTCCACATTTCCAGCGTCGCGACATTCAGCATGTGCGGCAGGCCCTGACCGCCGAACTCTTCCGGTGCGGTCAGTCCGTTCCAACCGCCGGCAATCCAGTCGCGATAGAGCTTCTCCCAGCCATCGGGCAACATCACCTTGCCATCGACAAGCTTCGCGCCCTGCCGATCGCCGATCTCGGCCAGCGGCTCCATCTCATCCCCGGCAAAACGGCCGGCCTCGGTCACAATGGCGTCGACGACATCACCGCTGAGATCGCCTAGACGCCCCTCTTCCATCGCTTGCCCCATGCCAGCAATATGCTTCAGCGTAAACGCGATTTCCTCGACCGGCGCCTTGTACATGGTGTTTTCCTCCGCAGTGACGATGCCGACAGTCTACCTCACCCAAGCTATCGGCCGCATGTTGTTTATAGCTTATTGATTTTTACGTAAACGTCAATTTTGAAGAGGCAATCCCTTAACATCTAAGTTGCGTCTGCAACCAGCCGGCGATTCTTCAATCGCCTCGCCCCGCTGCGGCATTTCCGCCATACTGCAGGATTGTCACGCCGCATCCCGGACTTGCATAAACAACCGTCATGAACAATGACTATGCAACTCCTTTGACGATGCGAACAATCCGGCCATGAACACAATCACGTCAGCCACCACGATACCTGGTCTCGTCTGGGCCTATCGCCTTCGTCCCGGCGTGGGCAAGCCGGAGCGGCTGTCCGATGATACCGACCGCGCCTCGTTGTTTGCCGAGGATGGTTTCCTGTGGCTGCATCTGAGCCTTGTCGATGCCCGTGTGCCTGCGTTTCTGGAGGACGCACCAGGGCTGAACGAAGCGGCTCGTACGGCGCTGACGACGCATGAGACACATGCGACAATCACCGTTGACGACCAGATGCTGTTCGGCACATTGGTCGATTTCCAGCGTGAATTCGATCAGGACACGCGCGACATCGGCTGGCTGCATTTCGTGCTCACCGACCGCATGCTCATCACCACGAGAGTGCAACCGCTGCGCAGCGTCGAGCGGGCGCGCATGCTGATCGAAAAAAACGCCGCCAAATTCTCCCGCCCGATCGATATCTTCGAGCTGCTGGTCGTGGAATTCCAGCGCACCTTGATCTCATTGGTCATCGAGATGACCGAGGAGCTGAACCTTATCGAGGATTTCGTTTACGAGAATGCACCGCGCGACGAACGCCGACGGCTGGCGCCTGTGCGGCGGACGATCGTGCGCCTGCACCGGCATCTACGCACCGTCTTGACACTGATGCGCCGCGCCGCGGCGTCCGACGACGAGGAGATGCCGCTCGGTTTCGAGGATGTTGCCGGCCGCTTGACGGGCCGGCTGGAGGCTGTGGATCATGACGTCTACGCGCTGCAGGAGCGTGCGAGGCTGCTGCATGAAGAAATCGACTCGAAGCTTTCCTCCGAGATCAACCGCCATCTCTACATCCTGTCTATCATGACGGCTTTCCTGTTGCCGCCGACGCTCGTGACCGGCTTTTTTGGTATGAATACGTCGAATCTGCCTTTTTCAGGCGGCGGTGCCGGCACTGAATATGCCGTCGGCCTCATCATCGCCTCGATGGTGCTCGCCTGGTGGCTGCTCAAGCGGGTCAACATTCTCTGACGCAGGATATTCATTAACAGAAAACCGCCCGGCGTATGGCCGGGCGGCTTGCATCGATAGGCCGAAATCTCTCGCTCAAAAGTAGGGCGAGTAGCACTGTTGCCGGGGGCCATAATTGGGCTGGAACGTGTTGTCATAAGCCCGGTAAGACCGATAGCGCGATGCGCACCATTCGATATGGCGCGGATTGATGCCTGCGGCCGGAGCCGGGTCGACGTAGCGCGGCTGGCTGGCAATTGCGCCACCGATGATGGCTCCGGCGCCGAAAGCCGCGAGCGGGAACCAATAGCCGTCGTAATAGCGGTAGCCATGACGATAGCCCGGATAACCGCGATAGCCGCCGTACCAGCCGCGACGATAGTACCCACCGCGATAGCCGCCATAGTGGCGCCATTGAACCTGCTGGATGTCGGCAGGAGCGGCCTTGTCTGCTGCCGCAACGGGCGCGGCAGGCATCTGCATTGCGAAGGACGGGGTGAAGCTCGTCAGAGCCACAGCGACCGAAACAGCGATAGTCGCAATTCTCGCACGGAAACCAAGCATTTATATCTCCATTCCCTGGCTTATTTTGTGCTCAGGCAAATAATATTCCGTATTGGGGAAGGATCCCCAAAACAGGGTTCGAGTTACCTGCTGCGCCGCGCGTTCACTAAGGCGCGCCGGGACGCAGCGGCGCATAGTCTTTCCCCTAAATCGGTACCAATTTAAGGGGTTATGCGCGGACCCCACGGTCAATTTATAGCGATCTCATTCTTAACCCAGGATTAACCACCGATCCTTACCATTGTTTCATGAAGGGATACCGGCAGACTCGCGTTCTGATTTGCAGTTTCCTGATGATCCTGGCGCTGCTGGGATCGGCTTCCCGGCTTGCGGCCGGTGAGAACCAGCCTTGGAACGATCCCAAAAACGCCCTCATTGTCGATGCCTATGAGTTGAATACCATCGATTGGGATCAACTGCTGCAGGACAAACGCATTGCGGCCTTCATCTCCAAAGCCTCCGACGGCCTTCCTGAAAGTTTTACCTGTTTAGGCGATCACGCCGGCGACACGTTTGCTCACTGCAAGACGATGTGGCGTAAATATGCGGTCAGCCGCGAGCTATATCAGACCCGCCGCATGCTAGCGAAAATGAACGGCCTGCTTTGGGGCGCTTATCATCTGGGACGGCCTGGCAATCCGATCGACCAGGCTAATCATTTTCTCGATTATGCCGATCCGAAACCGGACGAGCTGATGGTGCTCGATATCGACGGGATGGACACGACCCAATTCATGTCGCTGGACGATGCACAGATCTTTGTCGGTCACATCAAGGTGAGAACCGGTCGTTATCCCATCCTCTACACCAACCACAACACCGCCCGTTACATCGCCGATCACCGTGATGATTATCCGATCCTGTCGCGGTTGCCGCTGTGGTACGCGCGTTATAAGCCGGATGTGAAAGGCACCTTCCCGCTCGGCAATTGGGACAATTATGCACTCTGGCAATTCTCCTCGTCCGACAATTGCTCGGAGAAGACCTGTCCTTACCGGGTGCCGGGGACGCTCATCGATATCGATGTCAATGTCGCGCCGATGACGAAGGTGCAGCTCGCGAAGATCTGGCCGCAGGGCGATCTGCTGCCCGCCAAACCGGAGCCTGCGCCCATGATCATCGCCAAGGGGCCGAGCTGTACCGGCTCGCTGCAGACGCTCGCTTCGCTGATGATCGATCCCATCGTCACCGCCGCTACCCAGCCTAAGCCGGTCGAGATCAACGAGCTGAATTATCAGGATTTCTGATTCTCGCTCTTGAGAACGATCCTGTCTGAAATTCGCCTCACGCCTTTCACCGCGCGGTCCGTCAGCTCGGGGCCATACTCAGGCTTCTATCTGCACATCCGACTTGGGCCGCGAGCAGCAGGCAAGGATATAGCCTTCGTCGATTTCGTCGTCGAGGATGCCGCCATTGTGGCTCATCTCGACCTCACCCGACAGTTTCATCACCCGGCAAGTGCCACAGAGACCAGATTCACAGGCGGCGCCTATGCGCACACCGGCGCCGCGCGCAGCCTGCAGAATCGTCTGCCCCGGGGCGCAAGCGACATCCTTGCCGGCCATGGTGAAGCGGATCGAGGTCGCCGCCTCCGTCGACGCGTCATCGCTGACCTCGGCCAGTGGCGTTGCCGCCTGTGCCGGCTGGAAGCTTTCCTGATGGTAGCGCGCCATGTCGAAGCCATGGGCTTCCAGCATGGAGCGGACGGCGTCCATGAAGATTTCCGGGCCGCAGCAGAAAATGGTGCGTTCCATGAAATCAGGCGCCAGCAGTCCGATCTTCGCCTTGTCGATACGGCCTTTCAGCCCTGACCAGAGATCTGTGCGGCCGCAGCCCTCGACGATGAAACCGAGATCGAGGTTTGGCATGAAGCGGGCCAGATATTCCAGCTCCGAGCGAAAAATGATATCGGCGGGGCTGCGCGAGCAATTGATGAACGTGATGTCCGAAAGTGGTGCGGTGTCGGCCATATAGCGCGTCATTGCCATCATCGGCGTGATGCCTGAGCCGGCGGAAACGAAGAGATATTTTTCGCCGGGATGACGGACATGGCTAAAATCGCCAAGGGGACCAAAAGCCCGGATGCGCATGCCGGGCTTCAGGTTCTCAAACATCCAGCGCGTGCCGATGCTGTCCTTCTGCGCCTTCACCGTGACGGCGACAGAAAAGGGCCGCGACGGCGTGGACGACAGCGTATAGGTGCGCATGACCGGCTCCGGAGCCGTCGGCAGTTCCAAGGTCACGAACTGGCCGGGCAGATAGCGGAACCAGTTGTCCTTGTCGGAGCGGAAGGTGAAGGTCATCACATCGGGCGCTTCCGGCGTTGCCGAGAGGCATTCGAGCAGATGCTGCCTATCGCTCCAAGGCTGCATCTGGTCCAAGTGCTGATGACGGAGAGAGACGGACATATTCATAACTCAGGCGACCGCCGACAGCTTGGCCTGATCGCCCTGCAGCCGATTGATCATGAAATTCGTGTACCATTCGACGAACTGCATGACGCCGCCCTCGTGGATTTCCGAATAAGGACCGGGCTCATAGGCCGGCGAGCGGATGCCGAAGGCGTTTTCCTCGACGATGCGGCGGTCCTGGTCGTTGGTTTCCGTCCAGACATGGGTCAGCTCTTCGAGATCGTAATCGACGCCTTCGACTGCATCTTTGTGCACCAGCCATTTGGTGGTGACGGCAGTCTCCTCGGCGCTAATCGGCAGCACGCGGAAAGAGATGGCGTGGTCGCCGAGGAGGTGATTCCACGTCGTCGGGTAATGGAACAATAGCATCGTGCCGATGTTGTTGATTGTTACGTCAGGGGACAGCGGCCGCTCGACGGCGCGCTGGCCGGACATGGTGTAGCTTTCAGCCCCTTCGATCAGCGGCATGCGGGCGGTGCGGAACTGGCCATCCTGCGAGAGCTTGAATTCACTCGGCAGGCCGGCGGCTTCGCAGCGCTGCCAGTGGTCGGTGATGACGGGATCGCTCATCGCCCCCTGCACGCCGCTGACGGTCGGCGCTTCCGGAAAAGTACGACAGAGCTCCGGATGATTGGCAGCGCAGTGGTAGCACTCGCGATTGTTTTCCCATACGAGCTTCCAGTTTCCCTTCTCGATAATGGTGCTCTGGAAGGCGACCTTGGCCTCGCCGATACGATGCGGCGCTATATAAGGCTCGATCGTGGTGCGGACCGAGGAGAAGTCCGGGGCGCTCTTCGCGAGACAGATGAAGATATAGCCGCCGACGCTTTCGCAATGGACTGGCTTCAGGGAGAATTGGCTCTTGTCGAAATCCTCGGCCATCTGCCGAGCGAAAAGCAGCGAACCGTCGAGCTCATAGGTCCACTGGTGGTAGGGGCAGACAAGCTTGGCCGAAGAACCGCGCTCGGACGCGCATACACGCGAGCCGCGGTGGCGACAGCTGTTGTGGAAAGCGCGGATGACCTGATCTCGGCCGCGGACGATGACGACGGGATAATCGCCGATCTGGACGGTGAAATAATTACCCGCACGCGGCACTTCGCAATCATGGCCGATGAACAGCCAGTCGCGATAATAGATCGTCTCCATGTCGAGCTTGAAATAATCGGGATCGGTATAGAAAGGCTGCTCCAGGCTGAAACCCTGGCGACGGTTCTTCAATTGCCGCAAAACATTGGTGCTGATATCCACTTTGCCTATCCTTGCGCAGTACCAGGCAGCAGGCAGAGGACATGCACCGGTCGGCCTTGGACGGCTCAACGCGTTGCCCCGACCGCCCGCCGCGGTCAGTAAATCTATCACCCCAAGGCTGGTTTCCGGGCTCTGGAGCGGTCCTCGAAAGAACCCCATGGCGCCTTCCCAGGCTGTCTCAACCCAGTGGCTTTATCTGCCATGCCTCACTCCACCACCGTTGCGGGGGCAGCGCCGGATTTCGACCGGCTTCCCAATTCTCCGCCTCCCTAGCAGACGGCACCTTGAGATTGACGCCATCATAGCTGCCGCGTTGTTAGCCGCTCTGCTGCAATGCGACATCAGGTTCGAAATTGGCGACAGCGAGGACAACGCCAGTGCAGCCGGTCATGCGTGCCGAAATATCGACTGACAATTCAATCTGTTACGGTTCGTGGAAATACACGATCTTTCGCATTGGTCGCCCGACATTGGTGACGCTTTGTCCTGATTGCGACAGGCGGTTCCGGAACCCATTTCACGGTAGGTCTTGAGCGGCGGAAAGCGCACGCAATACCGCAACTGCGCGCTCCGCATCGGCGGCCGGTACGAAGATATGATCGTGATAATAGGCCGCAACGACGTTTGCGCTGATGCCGTTGCTTCCGAGCGCGGTAGCGAAGGCCGCTGTCAGGCCCACCGCCTCCAGCGAGGAATGGACGTCGAGCGTGATCATCCGCATCGCCGGCTCGGTCGGCAACCCAGCCTGCCGGGCGGCCTCCAACGGAACGATCAACGTCAACCCTTCCTTTTCTTGAAACAGGCCGATCGGCTTCAAGTGGAGATAATCTGCGAGCGTCGTCGCCGGCACGCTGCAATAGACGAATGTTCCTTCGACGAGATTCGGCCGCATGCTGGAAATCAGCAAAGCAAGATCGGTAATGCCCGGCATGGCTCTGATCCCTTTCAGTAGTCCGTCAGCACTCGCTGCACTCAAGCCCGGCTCAAGCTAGGCGATCTATCAACTGGTATCCATACCCATACCGTGAGTGCCGCCATGGCCAAGCTCAGATATTTCGACGCCAAGAAGTCCGTAGAACCGGAACCGGAATTACCCGCGGCCTCACATAGCGAATTCCTGCGCACCGGCCGCATCACGCGCGAGAGGGCGCATTGGCTAGCCGAGGAGCGGCGCTATCTCACCCATCAGGAAGTGGCCGAACGCACGGCGAACAAGCTGCGGAACGCCGGCGAAAAAACTCATGACAGGCTGAACAGCTTTCACCAGTCGATCCGTTTCCCCAAGATGATCTTTCATCAAACGCTGAAAGATACGCCGCATCTCGGATACTGCCATGTGACCGCGGCGCGAACGCAATTCGCGCAATATGAAGAGGTGAGCTGGGCCTTCTACATCGCCAACTTTTTCGCGCGCATCGGCCAGAACGACGCTTTCTTCGAAGATATCAGCCTGAAATATTCGCGGATGTATTTTGCCGTTGCCGTCCACCCGGACCAGGAATCGCCGGAGAAAAAGCTGACGATCAACCGCGAGGTCAGGGGCAACGGTGTGCTCTTCCACACCCACGATCCGCAGATCGCCGTCCGCAACGTGCTGCTGCTCGGCGCCCGCAACGAACAGCTCCGCGACATCATTCGCCAGCTTTGATCATTGATCCCCAATCTTGAAAAGCATAAGAACTGCCTGAACTGCAACCGGTCAGGCCATGGCACGACATATAGACATTCTGCAATACCCCGAAACAGCGATCGCTACGGCGTCAGCGACGCTCGCCGACGGGTTGCCGATCGGGCTACCAACCGAGACGGTCTATGGGCTCGCCGCTGATGCCACCAATCCGGCCGCAATCACCCGCATCTACGAGACCAAGGGCCGGCCGCGCTTCAATCCGCTGATCTGCCATATGAGCGATCTCGCCATGGCGGAACGATATGCGATCTTCGACCCGATCTCGCGAAAACTGGCGGAAGCCTTCTGGCCTGGTCCGCTAACCCTTGTGCTGCCGCTGCGGCCGGAAAGCGGCATCCATCCGCTGGCGACGGCGGGGCTTGATACGGTGGGCATCCGCGTGCCGCAGGGTTTTGCCGGCGAGCTGATCCGCGCCTTCGGTCGGCCGCTTGCCGCCCCCAGCGCCAATACCTCCGGCAAGATCAGCGCCACCAGCGCCGATCATGTTCATGACGATCTCGGCGAGCGGATTTCACTGATCCTCGACGCCGGCGCTTCGATCGTCGGCGTCGAATCGACCATCGTGAAGGTCGAGGACGGTGAGATGCGCCTGCTGAGGCCGGGCGGACTGGCGGCGGAAGAGATCGAACGGGTCGCAGGTCAGCCGCTCAAGCGCAAGAATGGCGCCTCGCCGGCTATCGAAGCGCCGGGAATGCTTGCCTCGCATTATGCGCCGGGTGCCGCTGTGCGGCTCGACGCGACGGCTGTTTTGCCGGGCGAGGCGCTGATCCGTTTTGGACGCCCAGATATTGCCGGCACGGAGAATGCCGCCATCGTGCTCGATCTTAGCCCGGCCGGCGATCTCTCGGAAGCTGCCGCCAACCTCTTCGACTTCATGAAACGAGCCGACGGCAGCGGCGCGGCAACCATCGCCTTTTCCAGCATTCCCGACGAAGGCCTCGGCGAGGCCATCAACGACCGGCTGCGCCGCGCGGCCGCGCCCAGAGAATAAATCCGGTCAAAAACAAATCGGCAAAGGACACGCCATGAGCAGCTCCGCCCCCTCCTCCGCCCTTCTCGACCGCTTCGTCGCTATTGTTGGCGAAAAGCATGCGTTGCGGGAGGCGTCTGATATCGCGCCGCATCTGATCGAAAACCGTGGCCTCTATCATGGCGCATCGCCGCTGCTCTTAAAGCCCGGTTCGGTGGAGGAGGTTTCGGCGATCCTGAAGCTTGCCAGCGAGACCGGCACGGCGATTGTGCCACAGACAGGCAATACCGGCCTTGTCGGAGGCCAGACGCCGCGCGAGGGCGGCTCCGACATCATCCTTTCGTTGGAGCGCATGAACCGCATCCGCGACATCGATCCGGTGGGCAACACCATGGTCGTCGATGGCGGCTGTATCCTGGCCGATGTACAAAAAGCCGCAGAAGAGCATGGCCGCATGTTCCCGCTATCGCTTGGCTCGGAAGGCTCGTGCCGCATCGCCGGCAATCTCTCCACCAATGCCGGCGGCACGGCCGTTCTCGCCTATGGCAACACGCGCCAGCTCTGCCTTGGCCTCGAGGTGGTGCTGCCGACCGGCGAGATCTGGAACGGCCTTCGGCGGCTGAAGAAAGACAATACCGGCTACGACCTGCGCGATCTCTTCATCGGCGCCGAGGGAACGCTCGGCGTCATCACCGGCGCGGTTCTGAAGCTTTTCCCGCAACCGCTCGGCCATCAGGTGGCCTTTGCAGGTATACAGTCGACTGAGGACGCGCTGACGCTATTCAAGAACGCCTCCAGCCTCTGCGGCCCCGCGCTCACCGGCTTCGAGCTGATGCCGCGCATCGGCGTCGAGTTCACTGTGCGCAATATTCCCGGCGTTCGCGATCCCCTGGAAACAGTCCACCCCTGGTATGTGCTGATCGATATCTCCACTTCGGATTCGGCCGAAACTGCCGAGCGAATGATCACGACACTGTTGGAACAGGGGTACGAGGCCGGCCTGGTCCAGGACGCGACCATCGCCAGCTCCGAGGCGCAGCAAAAGGCGCTATGGCATATGCGTGAAAGCATGTCGGACGCGCAAAAGCCGGAGGGCGGCTCGATCAAACACGACGTCTCCGTGCCGGTCGCGCAGATTCCGAAATTCATGCACAAGGCGGAGACAGCTGTGATGGCGGCCATGCCCGGCGCCCGCATCTGCGCTTTCGGGCACATGGGCGACGGCAATATTCACTACAACATCTCGCAGCCTGTTGGAGCCGACAAGGCGGAATTCATCGGCCGCTGGCGGGAGATGAACAAGATCGTGCACGGTCTGGTGCTGCAACATGGCGGCTCGATCTCCGCCGAACACGGCATCGGACAATTGAAACGCGACGAACTGGCCTCGATCCGCCCCGAGATCGAGATGGACCTGATGCGCCGGATCAAGATGGCGTTCGATCCGGCTGGCGTCATGAATCCGGGGAAGGTTTTGCGGGTGTAAGAGGCTCTGCACGCTTAGAGTTTAGCGGCATCGGGTAGTTGTCGGAATAGCCGCCGCTGGCTTCCCCCGGTGGTCTCAGCGAACTTTAGAATACAGGAAAGCGTCCCTCGGCTCATCGGACACATTTGGATGAAAGAGGTACCGTCGAAGCAACGCTTCCTGCGTCATGCCAGCCTTTTCCATCACACGCGCTGAGGCCACGTTCATGACATCACAAGCTGCCTCGGTGCGATAGATCATCGGATGGGAAAGGGCATGCTTGACCGCCCAATGCACCACTTCACTCGCAACTCCCTGTCCCCAGCGGTCCTTTCGAACGAGCCAACCGTACGAAACTCTTGGTCCGAACAGACGCGCGTCAATCCTTCCGATCAGTTCGCTCGGCGCATCTCGTGAGCAAATTACCGCTGGAAAGGTCGCGCCGCCTTCCCAATCCCGATGGGAGCGTTCCGCAGCTTCCCGCGTCTGGGAAAGCTCTGTATGAGGACGCCAGGTAAGATATTTCGTCACTTCGAGATCAGTAGCCCAACCAGCGAAGATAGCGTCGGCATCAGACGGCAGTATTCGTCTTATAAGAAACCGATCCGTGGAGAATTCCTCTGGAAGTCGATAGGTCGGGTTCATTCTGTGGTCCTTGAGTACTAATCGCGCTCATGTCAGCGTCAGCGGAGCGTAACGCTCAGAAAGCATGATGGCTTGCTGAGGCGGTGCGACATACTCCCAACAATCTCCCCCGTTGTGGGGGAGATGTCACGACGGTGACAGAGGGGGCAGCGGAGGTTCGGCATATTCGGAACCCTGCTTCTTCCCCCTACTCCATCAATCATAATCCTCATGGCTCGGCTGTGCTCCGCCGCCATTCCGGTTGCCGGAGATGATTTCGCGCTTGCCGACGTGGTTTGCCGGGCCGACGAGGCCGTCTTTTTCCATGCGTTCTACTAGCGAGGCGGCACGGTTATAGCCGATGCCGAGGCGGCGTTGGATGTAGGAGGTCGAGCACTTCTTGTCGCGCATGACGACCTTGATCGCCTGCTCATAGAGATCGTCGCCATCTTCTGAGGCGATTGCACCCTTGTCGAATACGGCGGTGTCTTCTTCCTCTTCTTCGTCATCCTCGTCGGCGGTGACCGTGTCGAGATATTCCGGCCGCCCTTGGGTCTTCAGATGAGCGACCACCTTTTCGACCTCTTCATCCGAGACGAAGGGACCGTGGACGCGAGAGATGCGGCCGCCGCCGGCCATGTGCAGCATATCGCCCTGGCCGAGGAGCTGTTCTGCGCCCTGTTCGCCGAGGATTGTGCGGCTGTCGATCTTCGAGGTCACCTGGAAGGAGATGCGCGTCGGGAAGTTTGCCTTGATCGTACCGGTGATGACGTCGACCGAGGGACGCTGCGTCGCCATGATGAGGTGGATGCCCGCAGCACGCGCCATTTGCGCCAGACGCTGGATCGCGCCTTCGATTTCCTTGCCGGCGACCATCATCAGGTCGGCCATTTCGTCGACGATGACGACGATGTAGGGCATCGGCGTCAGGTCCATTTCCTGCTGTTCTTCGATCGGCGCGCCGGTGCCCTTGTCGAAACCGGTCTGGACCATGACATGGATCGTCTCACCCTTTTCGCGGGCCGAGGCGACACGGCTGTTGTAGCCGTCGATATTGCGCACGCCGAGGCGTGACATCTTGCGATAGCGATCCTCCATCTCGCGCACCGCCCATTTCAGCGCCATCACGGCCTTCTTCGGATCGGTGACGACGGGGGTCAGAAGATGCGGGATGCCGTCATAGACGGAGAGTTCGAGCATCTTCGGATCGACCATGATTAGGCGGCACTGTTCCGGCGTCATGCGGTAGAGCAGCGACAGTATCATGGTGTTGATGGCGACCGACTTGCCCGAGCCGGTGGTGCCGGCCACGAGCAGATGCGGCATCTTGGCGAGTTCGGCGATGACGGGTTCGCCGCCGATCGTCTTGCCGAGGCCGAGCGCCAGCTTGTAGCCGCTCTTCTCGAAATCCGAGGACTCGATCATTTCCCGGAAATAGACGGTCTCGCGGGTGACGTTCGGCAGTTCGATACCGATGACATTGCGGCCGGGAACGACCGCGACGCGGGCCGAGAGCGCAGACATCGAGCGGGCGATATCGTCGGCGAGGTTGATGACGCGCGAGGATTTGACGCCAGGAGCCGGCTCGAATTCGTAGAGCGTCACGACCGGGCCGGGACGGACATGGATGATCTCGCCCTTGACGCCGAAGTCCTCCAGAACGCTTTCAAGAAGGCCGGCATTCTGTTCGAGCGTTTCCTGCGTCATGATCACGCCGGAACGGGCCACAGGCTCTTGCAGCAGTTCGCGGGGCGGGAATTCATATTCGCCCTCACCGCTACGGGCGATCGGCCGCCACTCCGGCGGCGTCAGGGCTGCGGGCCGGCGCGGCGTGATCTGCGACGGCGGCGGATCGATAAGACGCTGCTTGGCGGCTTCGACGGCGGGAATGACCGGCTTTGCCTCGACAACAGGCGTCGCAGCAACCGGCGCCGATGTCCGAACCGGCATCGGAGCAACGACCATGACGGGAGCCGGCGACGGCATGCTCGAGTCCGGAGCGGGCTGCGGCTCGGCAGCGGTCTCGACTTCATTGGCGAAGACGGCCGTAACGAAGGCGGGCGGTACGAAGGCTGCAGGCTCGATCGTTTCCGGTTCGATGAGGGTCGGCGCGGCCACTTCGACCGTTGCCGGCAAGACAGGCGCCAATGCAATGGCTTCCAGTGCGGCGAGCTCGTCGATTACGAATGCACTGATCAGGGCTGCCTCTGCAACAGAGTGGGGTTTGGCCGGCACACCGACGGCAACATCCTGCGAAACAACGATCTCTTGCGGCATCTCCGCGACAGGTGCCGGACGGCGGCATTCGACCACGCGGAATTTCGCGACGATCGATTCGATTTCAGCCTGGACCTCAGGAATGTGCAGCGGCTGAATCTGCGTTCCCTTGATGGCGGAGAGGAATTCGCTTTCGAAGGGCATGGCGTCCCAGAAGGCGAAATCGGAGAGATGGGCGAGCCGCGACTCGACCACAGGCGCGGCGAAGGATTTTTCAACTTTCGGCAGTGACGGCGAGGCATCCAGCGCGATCGCGGGAGCCTTATGAAATGCGGTAGCGATGACGGTCATCTCCAATGCGTCCGGCTCCATCGCCGGAGATTTCTGAATTACGGTAGGCTTGTAGGTCTCAGCCGCGAACGGCATGTCTTCCCATAGCGGCAAGTGGAATTCGACCGACTGCTCTTCTTGGGGAGTATCGGTCGAGGCCGATGATTCGATTACCGGCGGCTCCATGACCCGCATCGCGGCATGGCCCGCGGAGGGGTTTGTCAAGCTGGGCGCAGGTTCGGCGGGCGGGCGCCGGCTGATGATCTCGGTCTCGCGCGTCCGGGTGAAACGGACGTTCGGCCCCATCAGAAAGGCGTTTTGCCAGCCGGGTGACGCAAGTTCCTCGGCGGAAATCCCATGCGGTGTGACAGGCATGACAGGGCCACTTGCCGCGGTGCTGGCCTGCAAGGCCTCTACGATCGGTTTTGGTGCTGCGGCGATGCGCAACCGTGCTTCTTCGGCGAGCCGCAGTTCTTCGGCGCGACGCCGCTCTTCAGATTGACGCTTTGCCTCGCGCGCGTTGCGGATCTTCTCTTCTAGAAATGCGCGGCGTGCGGCGATCTGCTCGGCTCGGCGGGCCTCTTCCGTGACCTGTTCCGGGTCCGACCCACCCTCCTGCTGGAAGCCGGTTGCCGCATTCGAAATGTTCATTCGGGAAAGACGCATGAGACCTGCAACCCAGTCATTGATATTGCCGATGGCTTCACCAATCGAATAGGGCAAGGACGGTTAATAAGTTCCTTCTTATCGGCGCCGAATGCACTTATTCCGCGTCTCCAAGGCTAGTAGAGCGGTCCATATCGGCACGACTGCAACAGACGCGCAGACTGCTCTCGCGCCGCACATCAAAGCAGCGCGAATCGATCCCCAATTTTGCGGAACCCTTCGCTATTTATTGGAAAGCTGCGCGATTGAGAGCAGCGTATCGGCGCTGATTCCGACGCTTGAAGAACCGGTGAGAATCGACAGGGCGGGCGAGCTCGATGACGACGTGGTGCTGTTCTGCAGATCGTACATCGCTGAGAACCGCTGGAGCAGTTTGGTGACCTTGTCCGGATCCTGCAGGTCGGTGACATCGATATACTTGCCCAGCAGCTTGGCCTGCTGATCGACATCCATCGACGAGATCGAGCTCGGCAGGCTGAAGGTCGTCGTTATGACCTGGTAGAGTGCGCTGTCGCCCATGATATCGTAGATGGAATGGATATCCGGCGCCTTGCGCTGGAAGTAGAGTGCCAAGCGCACGCCGGCGTTGGTCTGCCCTTCCTGATCCTCGAGGGTCTGGTGCAGGAAGAGGTCGTTCGTCTGGGCGATCGTGCCCTGGTTTTGCGCCGTACCCAGTTTCGCGTCCGTCAGGTTTCCCTTCGTGTCGAAATTGAATGCGTTGACAATGTCCTTGAATTGAGCGCCGTCGGCCGTGTTGATGAAGCTCTTGGGATCTGACGGATCGGAGGCGAAAGCCTTCTTCAGCGTCGCGGTGGTGACGCTCTTCGGGTCAATGCCGTTAGCGGTCAGGATGAAATCGGTGAGCTTGCTGTCGGCGAGAAGGTCGCTGACATTGGTAATCTTGACGATATTGGTCGCAAAATAGGTCCCCGCCGTCTTTGCGTCGCTAGAGGCCTTTGTCGCCTGAGCACCCGTCAGTCCTGCCGTGCTGCTACTGGAATATTCGGAGATGTAATTATTAATCTGTGTTTGCGACAGCGCCTGGACCGGCTGCTTCAGCTTGCCGTCACTGTCGAAATTGAAGGCCTTGGCGAGATTGGTGAAACGCGGATCCTTGAGCGAGCTGACATAGCTTTTCGGATCATAGGGATCGCTTTCGAGAACCTTCTTCATCTGCGTCTTCGACATCTCATCCGGGCTGATGCCGTAAGCGCGCAGCGCCATGTCGTAGAGATCGGGCAGATTATCGTTGGACTGGTCGCTGTCTGCGGCAGCATTTGTGGCGAAGAAGTCGTTGATATTCTTCACGTCGGCAATGCGGTTCTTGTAATTGTTGACCGCGTCGGTGGTCAGGGACGACTGCGATGTCTTGTAATTTTTCATGTAGGCGGTCGATGCCGCATCGATCGCGTCCTGGGACTGTGCCGTGTCTCCGGTTGCCAAGGTGCCGTCCGCCTGGAAATTGAACGCCGCCACGACATCGGTGAGACCGAAGATCGCCGCCGTGGTGGAATCAGCGAAGGCATTTTTGAATACGACAGCGGGGGTGGTCGGATCGAGCCCATAGGCTGTCTTGATATAGTCGAAGAGCCGCGGGTCCGAGGTCAGTTGGTCGACCGAGGTGATGGAGCCGATGTGATCCTTGTAATAAAGATCGTTGTCGGTAGCGCCGACATCGGTCGTGAACGAGGGAACGGTGGAATTGTAAGCGCTCATGACATCGGCCGCCTGGCCGAGCGTCTGTGGGCCGCCCGGATAATTGGTTGCGTAGGCCGCCGTCGTCGTACTGATCTGAGCAGCGGTCTGCGCCTGCGAGCCGCTGGCGACCGTGCCGTCGGTCTGGAAATTGAACTGCGCCAGCACATCGGTCAGCCCGTTCGACTTCGCAACACCTGCGTCCTCGGCCGAGGCATTGAATTGGTCGGCGGTGATATAGACCGGGATGTCGAAGGCGGTTTTGACATAATCGAACAGCTTGGGATTGGAAGTAAGCTGATCGACGGACGTGATCGTGCTGATCTGGCTCTGGTAGTAGGCCGTATCGGCGTCCGGCGTCGACGTCTTCACCGTTCCGTCGGCGTTGAAATTGAATTCCGCGACGATCGCCTTGTCGGCCGCACTGCCATTTTGATTTACGAAGCTGTTCGGATCGCTGATATCGCTCGTCAGCATCTGTTTCAGGAACGAGTTCGACACATTTGTCGGGTCGATCCCATAAGCCTGCAGCACGTAGTTTCGCAAGCGCGTGTTACCCAGGAGATCATCCACGGTTTTAACATCGCTGATGTGCTGGCTGTAATAATTTGTTTCGGTGTCAGCGTTGGTTTCCTCAGTCGTAAAGGACTGCTGGTAGAGGCCGACGAGATCGTCTTCTTGTTCACTGGTTTGTGCTGTCGAATCGCTGCCCGTGCCGAAATTGAACGCCGCAGCGAATTCCTTGTAGCGCGGATCCGTCAGCTTGTTTGCAAAACTGCTGGAATCGCTGAGGTCGCTGGTCAGCACCTGTTTCATAAAGGCCTTGGCATAGGTCATGTCCGAAAGACCGTAGGCTTCCATAGCGTAGCTATAGAGCTGATAGTCGTTCATGAAATCGTCGACATTGGTGACCTTGCCAATATTGGCATTGTAATAGTCGATCTCGCGCTTGTTCTGCGCCTGCGATGCCACCTGATTGAGCGTCGTCGTCATATTCCTGGTCGCGATCGAGTAGCCAAGATAGGTGGATATCATCAGCGTGAGTCCCAATAAATCTCTAATATACGCGAGCGAATCTGTCGGTAGTATCGCAGCTAAACCTTACCTGAGACTTACAATACTTCAGCCGTTGCGTGCACCAAGTCGGTACAACCGATTGCGCCGTGCATTCACTTTATGGAAACCCTGATGCATTCGATTTTGCTAACCATTTGAGGACGCAAAGTTTTCTTAACCGCGATTTTTAAGCTGTCTGGAAGAGCCGCCGCCTAATCTGCATCCCAACGAGAGGACAAAAAGTTCTCCGTAAGAAGACCGGAAAACCGGCTCTCAGGTAAAGCAAGGGTAGAGATTAGATGACAAATACCGTCCTGAAGCCCGATTGGGCTGGAACCACACTGCGGCTTGATCCGACGCGCTTTCCGCAACAGGTCAGCTATGCCATGCGAGGTGCCGCGGGTGATGTCACCATCACGATCGACGAGCGCGGCGCTGTGCTGCGCAAGATTTTGCCGTCCAGCGGCCTGCCGCTGTCGGTCGCACTGCCAAAGCGTGCCTTCAAGGGCGTTGCCGCCCGCGCCATCGACCATGGCGACGGCGAAGTCACGGTGACGCTGGAATTGCACCATGAGGATCCCGATCTCTGCATCCCCCTCCTCGTCGCCCATGACCTGAGCGACATCGCCGCCGACTGGCGTTCGTGGTCGGAAGCATTCCGCATTCCGATGCTGATGATCGAAGCCGATGGCGTCGCGCGTCCGCTGGAAGAGCATCTGGGCGGCGTCGCTACCCGCGATATCCAGCCTCGTCGCCGCCACTCCTATTTCGCCAATCGCCGCCCGCGCTTCCTCGTGCGCCGTACGACCGGCAAGCTCGGCATCAAGATGAAGATCGAAGGCCGCGAGATCATCGCGCGGAATTAAGTTGCCCAGAACATGCGGATCACGCCAGCGTTCGATGTCCTGGTCCGCAACCGAAATCTCAGCATATCGTGAAAGATCGGCCGCAAAACCCTCAGTCTTGCGGCCGATCTTGCGACGACTCCAGCGTAAGCTCCATGGTGATGGTCCGCTCATCGCCATGGTAACTATCCCTTACGGCTTTAAAGCCGATTTTGGAGTAAAACGGTTCCGCGGTGATGGACGATGGTACTGTTAGAACCGCTATATTATTGGTGCGCGCTGTCCGCTCAATTTCGGCCATAAGCCGGGTTCCGACTCCTTGTCCTTGCACCGAAGGAGACACGAACACTGTGCGGACCACAGCGCCGTCGAGGCTGGCAGTGCCCACGACCTCTCCACCTCTTATCGCGACGAAAACTGTTCGATTGCCCATCAATCTTCGCACCGATGCGGGATCGAAGCTCTGTTCGACGCGGGCGATTATGTCCTGCGAATAATCCTTCGCACTGGTTTCGCGAAGGGCAGACAATATTACCACGCTGATGGCTTCAGCCTCGCTCTCGCGAGCCAACCGAATTTCGCACTCCATCGAGGTATTGCATCCCCCGCTTGTCGCTAAGACCTCAGACCCGATTTATTCTCATCACGGAACGAGAAATAGGAACGACAGGAAGAGGCCCGCGAATATGATGAGGCCGACCTTGCTGTTGGATTTGAACAGGGTCAGGCACTGTTGTGCATCATTGATGTCGAGCACGGCGATCTGATAGGCGAACATGCCGCCGGCAACGAGAAGGCCGACATAGGAGAGCCATCCTGCTCCCGCCAGCGCAAAAGACAACAGCATCAGCACCAGCGTCGCGCCATAGAGGCCGACCAACCAGAGGCGCGTCCTGTCGCCGAAGAGCCGGGCGGTGGAGCGCACGCCGATCAGCTCGTCATCCTCCTTGTCTTGATGGGCATAGATCGTGTCATACCCGATCGTCCATAGAATGGCGGCGGCATAGAGGACGATGGGAGCGAGCGACAGGCTGCCAAACAGCCCGGCCCAGCCCATCAACGCCCCCCAGGAAAAAGCCAGCCCCAGGAAGAACTGCGGCCAGTCGGTAAAGCGCTTGGCGAAGGGATAGAGCGCGACGACAGCAAGCGACAAGACGCCGAGAATGACGGCGAACCAGTTGAACTGCAGCAGGACCAGCAGGCCGACCAGCGCCTGCAGCGCCGTAAAGATCTTCGCTTGCCAGCGCGTCACACGACCGGACGGCAACGGGCGTGAGCGCGTGCGGGCCACTTCCATATCGATCTCATGATCGACCAGATCATTATAGGTGCAGCCGGCGCCGCGCATGGCGACAGCACCGATGAAATAGAGGATGAGGTGGTAGATCAACAGAAAGCCGGGCGAGGCCTGGCCCGCAGCTACAGCGGCATTGGCCGCCAACGCGGCCGACCAGAAGCATGGCCACATCAAAAGCTGCCAGCCGATCGGCCTGTCCCAGCGCGCGAGCTGCGCGTAGGGCCAAAGCGCCGAGGGCAGGACGCGGTAAACCCAGTTGCCAGACGGAGCGTCGGCGACGCGCCCGTTGATGTCGTCTGTCTTTTGCATAGGCAACTAGTAGTGATATCTGTCGCCTGCGGTCAAGCAGCGGGGCTGCAGCCCCGCTCTTTTCTCAGTTCAGCGTGAAATTGAATTTGTAGCTGGCGGAGACACCGACCAGCAACTGGTTGCGGTCGCCGCGCTCGCGCACGAGGCTGCTGTCGGCAGCCGGGCCAGTCAGGCGGGTGTATTCGACGAAAGCGCTCGTGGTCCAGTTCTGTGTCGCCTTCCAGGTCAGCGCGCCGCCGGCGCCGACCGACTTCACGCCGCCGCCCGGATTGTAGCGGCTGAGGCCTGACGCCGCAGACTCCTTGGCATTAACGCCATAGTAGGTGTCGAAATAATCGGTGGAGGCGAGCGTCATGCGCGGGCCGCCGGAAAGGCGCAGTTCCGGCGTGATATCGGTGAAGGCGTCGACGGCGGCGTCGGCGACGATGCCGCTATGCGCGCGAATGCCCTGCCGGACTTCGACGCGGGCGCGGAGCCAGTCGGTGGGATAGGCTTCGACGAAACCGCCAGCTTCGACACCCCACTTGACCTTCTTCAGACCTTTCAGCTCGTGACCGTCACTGGAATCGCGGCTCGGCACAAATCTGCCGACGAGACCCGCCCGAAACGCGCCGTTTTCGATCAGAGCAAAGGAGGGGCTGTCGTTGCGTGAGGAGTATCGCGGGCCGGGACCTTGCTTTCCAACCGAGATCAGTGGCGACCATTGCAGCTTGTTATGCTTGCTGCCTTCGAATTTCGGTGCCGTGAAACCGGCTGCACCGACGCTTAGGTACCAATCACCCGACCAAAAGTGCTGACCATCCCCAGCCAAAGCAGCGCCCGTAGAGGCGGCAAACAGGCTGAGGGTGAAAAAAAGACGCGATTTCGCAAACACAATGCAACTCCACAATACGCAATACAAAGGGCCATGAACGGCCCTCAGAGTTGCCGCAAATTATCCAGATCGCGTTACCGCTCTCTTAACCAAACACGATTGAATTCGGGGGCGACGGCGAAATTTTTAATGCGGCTTACGCTAGCTCGGGGCCTGCGCCGATGTGTCGCGGTGATTTAAATTCAGCATGCGTTACTCAATCATAAGTAATGATCTGTCGCGCAAAGATTAAGTAATTCCTTACTAATATAATCAAATTAAGAGAGCGGAATGAAAAATATATCCTTGATTTCTCTCAGTGCATTTATCGGCATCGGTGTAGCGCTTTCAGGCTGTGTCAGCACGCCACTTGATGGAGCCAAACAAAACCAGTACTCCCACAGGGCCATCTCCGGCAAGAAGACGGCGCTTGGAATGGCCGCTTCGGTGAAGCGAGACTGCACATTCAACTCCTATCCCTATACGGGAATCCTCAAGCAACCCAGCCACGGCAAAGTGACGTTCGAACATGGCCCGGTTCGCGTCAAATACGACAAGGACAGCGACGTTTATATCTGCAGCGGCAAGCCGGTTGAAGGCACAACGGTATATTACACGTCCGATCCTGGCTTCACCGGCACGGATCAGTTCACCCTACGCATGACCGTGTTATATGCGAATAAAGTCAACGACGAGAATCTGACCATTCAAGTGGTCAAATAAAACACGTACCGTCTCCGCGTGGTGGGCAGGAAAATCAAAACGCCGGGCCATGGAAACCCATCGCCCGGCGCGAACTTAAAAAAACAGCAGACGTTTAGAACGTCACCTTTTCCAGCGGCGCACGGGTCGCCTCGAATTCCCTGAGCTTCGCCTCCCGCTCGGCAATGTAATTGCGGTTGTCGGGAACGGCGAACTGGTTCTTGGAAAGCTGGATCTGCATGATGAAGAGCTCGTCCCAGCGGAAGCCCATTTCCGAGCCGGCCAGATAGAACTCCCACATGCGGAAGAACTTCTCGTCGTAGAGCGCGACGGCCTCGGCCTTGCGCGCCACGAAACGATTGCGCCAGTGCCGAAGCGTATGGGCATAGTGCATCGGCAGGATTTCGACGTCCTTGACGAGAAGTCCGGCCTTTTCCAGCGGTGGCGTGGTCTCGCCAACAGACGGAATATAGCCGCCCGGGAAAATATACTTCTCGATGAAGGCGTTCGTCGCAAAGCTCGGCTTCGGACGAGCGATGGAATGCAACACCATGACGCCGTTGTCGTCGAGTAGCTCCGAAACCTTCTTGAAGAACTTGCCGTAGTCGCCGATGCCGACATGCTCGAACATGCCGACCGAGACGATACGGTCGAACTTCTTGCCCGTCATGTAACGGTAGTCCTGCAGCTCGAAGCGGACGCGATCGGACAATCCGCGCTTGGCGGCGCGATCGCGCGAGACTTTGAGCTGCTCTTCGCTGAGCGTAATGCCGGTGAAATCGAGGCCCGGGTTGGCTTCGGCAAGATACATGCCCATGCCGCCCCAGCCGGAGCCGATCTCCAGTACGCGCTGGCCGGGCTCGACCAGCAGCTTGGCGGCGATATGGCGCTTCTTGGCCAGCTGCGCCTCGTCCAGGCTGATGCCAGGCGGCACGAAATAGGCGCAGGAATATTGCCAGTCCTCGTCGAGGAAGAGATCGAACAGCTTGGCCGACAGATCGTAGTGATGCGCAACATTGTATTTGTTGCGGTTGATCGGCGAGCGGCTCTTGATCTGCTGCCAGGCGATACGGCCGATCAGCAGCGCCGCCATGCGCAGGTCAAAGATTTCGTTGGTGGTGTTCTGCTTCACCAAAGAGAGGAATTCATAGATATCCCCCTGCTCGAGAATGAAGCGCCCTTCCATATACATTTCGCCCAGCTTCAGAGTCGGATCGCGCGCAATCGCGTCCTCCGCCTGCTGGTCGGCCAAGCGGACGGCGACTGTTTCGCCGGATCCATCGCCGATCATGTGCGTCTCGCCGGAAGCGAGTGTAAGTTTCAGGGAACCCTTACGGATGATTTTCTTGACAATCGAGAAGAGTGCCGACGCCATGGACGCCTCGCATATTATGACATGACATTGAGGCTGACTTTAGCGCCTCACAGCATTGTGGCAAGCTCACCTTTTCGCACTCTTTGGCACTCTGGCAA
Source organism: Rhizobium sp. BK313 (assembly GCF_014193655.1). Lineage (GTDB taxonomy): Bacteria > Pseudomonadota > Alphaproteobacteria > Rhizobiales > Rhizobiaceae > Rhizobium. The sequence continues at coordinate 2,553,057 of NZ_JACHZQ010000001.1, forward strand.
CAACTCTGCCAGAGTGTGACATTCTTGCACTGACTCTCGCTAAGTGCTTATTTTCGCTTGAGTGCATCTGCCAGAGCCGCACCGAAGCTGCCCTGTTGTTCCTGCTTTGAGCGACCGTCATGCCTACCGCCAGCGTTGCGCGCACCATTTTGTTCGCGCGACTCACGTCCGGGCGCGGCGGCCACAGTGCTGCCATCTTTACGCATGGTGAGACCGATTCGTTTACGTTTGGCGTCGACCTCCACAACCTTCACTTTCACGACATCGCCCGCCTTGACCACTTCATGCGGGTCCTTCACGAAGCGGTCGGCAAGCTGCGAGACGTGGACAAGACCGTCCTGGTGGACGCCGATATCGACGAAAGCGCCGAAGGCGGCGACGTTGGTCACGGTGCCCTCCAGCAGCATGCCGGGCTTGAGATCGCCGATCTCATTGATCCCCTCGGCAAAGGTCGCGGTCTTGAAGCTCGGGCGCGGATCGCGGCCGGGCTTTTCCAATTCGGCGATGATGTCGCGCACCGTCGGCAGGCCGAATTTTTCATCGATGAACTGGCGCGGATCGATCGCCTTCAGGATGGCTGAGTCGCCCATCAGGCTGCGCAGATCACGGCCGCAGGCCGCAACGATTCTCTTGGCCACACCATACGCTTCCGGATGCACCGATGAGGCGTCCAGCGGCTCCTTGCCATCCGGGATGCGCAAAAAGCCGGCGCATTGCTCGAAGGTGCGCTGGCCGAGGCGGGCGACCTTCAGGAGGTCGCGGCGGCTCTCGAAGCGTCCCTCGCCGTCGCGATGCTTGATGATCGCGTCAGCGATCGACGGGCCGAGACCGGAGACGCGGGCAAGCAGCGGCGCCGACGCCGTGTTCAGGTCCACGCCAACCGCGTTGACCGCATCTTCCACGACGGCGTCCAGCGAGCGTGACAGCTTCTGCTGGTCGACATCGTGCTGATACTGGCCGACGCCGATCGACTTCGGTTCGATCTTGACGAGTTCCGCCAGCGGATCCTGCAGGCGGCGGGCGATGGAGACCGCGCCGCGCAGCGACACGTCGAGGCCGGGAAATTCCAGTGCCGCAGTCTCGGAGGCGGAATAGACGGATGCGCCGGCTTCCGAGACGATGACTTTCGTCGGCTTCGGCGCCGGCAGATCGGCCAGCATGTCGGTCACCAGCTTCTCGGTCTCGCGACTACCGGTGCCGTTGCCGATGGAGATCAGCTCGACCTTATATTTGCGCGCCAGCGCGGCCAATGTCGCCTGCGTGCCGCGCACGTCGTTTTTCGGCGGGAAGGGATAGACCGTCGTTGTCTCCAGAAGTTTGCCGGTGCCATCGACCACGGCGACCTTGACGCCGGTGCGGATGCCTGGATCGAGGCCCATGGTGGCGCGCGAGCCGGCTGGGGCCGCAAGCAGCAGATCCTTCAGATTGCGGGCGAAGACGTGGATAGCTTCCTCTTCGGCGCGTTCCCGCAGCTCGCGCATCAGATCCAGCGACAGCGACATGGAGAGCTTGACACGCCAGGTCCAGCTCGCCACCTCGATCAACCAGCGGTCGCCGGGTTTGCTTGCGCCGATCTCGTAAGCCGTCGCGATCATCCGCTCGACCGGCTTGTTCGGCGAGACGGCATCGACGTCGATTTCGATGGTCAGCGTCAGTATCTCCTCATTCCAGCCACGCAGCATTGCGAGCGCGCGGTGGCCCGGAGCCGTTGCCCAACGCTCCTGATGATCGAAATAGTCAGCGAATTTCGCGCCAGCCTCCTGCTTGCCGTCTACGACCTTAGCTTTCAAAGCCGCATTTGTTTTCATGTAGGTGCGCAGCTTGCCGAGCAGGTCGGCATTTTCGGCAATGCCTTCGGCGATGATGTCGCGGGCGCCTTCGAGCGCCGTCTTCATGTCGGGCACGTCAGCCGTGATGAAACCTTCGGCGAAGGCAGCCGGCTCCTTGGAACGGTCGGCAAGAATGGTATCAGCCAGCGGGCCAAGGCCGCGCTCCCTAGCGATTTCGGCGCGGGTGCGGCGCTTTGGTTTGTACGGCAGATAAAGGTCTTCCAGCTCGGCCTTGGTAGCGACCACGGCAATCTTGCGCATCAACTCGTCAGTCATCTTGCCCTGGCCGTTGATCGACTCGACGATCGCCGCACGGCGGGCTTCCAGCTCGCGCAGATAGACGAGGCGTTCCGCCAGCGTGCGCAACTGGCCGTCATCGAGACCACCGGTCACCTCTTTGCGATAGCGGGCGATGAACGGCACCGTCGCACCTTCGTCGAGGAGCTCGATCGCGGCCCTGGCCTGATCGGGACGGGAATTGATCTCAGTGGCGATGGTTGCGGCAAGAGAGCGGATGTCAGCGGCCATATGATTCTCTGAACTGGACAAAGGTGATGGGACCATAAGCATGATCCCGAAAAGTGCGAAGCGGTTTTCGGACCAGATCATGCCGATCCGAGCAACTAACGCGGGACGACGATTCGAAAACCAGCATCTCGCATTAGCGGCACAAAAAGGCGTGGCAATGTTGTAGCCTACGACTCCACAGGATTTGCCGCTTGACCTTTGGTCCAACGGCCCTTAACCGCGCAAATGGACGTAAGAGAAGGGCAAGCCATGAAAGTTCTGTTGATCGGATCGGGCGGACGCGAGCATGCGCTCGCCTGGAAGCTGGCGCAATCGCCGCTGATGACCGAATTCTACGCAGCGCCCGGCAATCCCGGCATTGCCGAACATGCGACACTTGCCGCCATCGACATCGAAGATCATGACGCGATCGCCGCCTTCTGCAAGGAAATGACCATCGACTTCGTCGTCGTAGGTCCGGAAGCGCCGCTGGTCGCCGGCCTTGCCGACCGGTTGCGCGCCGAGGGCATCGCCGTCTTCGGGCCGTCTGCCGCTGCCGCGCAGTTGGAGGGTTCCAAGGGGTTCACCAAAGATATCTGCGCCCGCTACAATATCCCGACCGGCGCTTATCAGCGCTTCAACAACGCGCCGAAAGCGAAAGCCTATATCCGCACGCAGGGTGCGCCGATCGTCGTCAAGGCCGATGGGCTCGCTGCTGGCAAGGGCGTTACTGTCGCCATGACAGTCGAGGAAGCGCTTGCAGCCGTCGATGACTGCTTCGAAGGCGCCTTCGGAGCCGCCGGCGCCGAAGTCGTGATCGAAGCCTATCTGGACGGCGAGGAGGCGAGCTTCTTCTGCCTCTGCGACGGCAAACACGCGCTGGCTCTCGCCACCGCCCAGGACCACAAGCGCGTCGGCGACGGCGATACCGGCCCGAACACCGGCGGCATGGGCGCCTACTCTCCCGCCCCGGTCATGACGGCGGAGATGATCGAACGCACGATGAAGGAAATCATCGAGCCGACGATCCGCGGCATGGCGGAAAGCGGCCATCCCTTCTCCGGCGTCTTCTTCGCCGGACTGATGATCACAGCCAAGGGGCCGGAGCTGATCGAATACAATGTCCGCTTCGGTGATCCGGAATGCCAGGTGCTAATGATGCGGCTGAAGAGCGACCTGCTACCGCTGCTTCTTGCCTGCTCCAACGGCACGCTGGATCGGGTCAACGCCGAATGGAGCGACGATGTGGCACTGACCGTGGTCATGGCCTCGAAAGGCTATCCTGGCTCCTATGCCAAGAACACGCCCATATCGGCTCTGCCGGCCGACGGCGCCGGCGCCAAGGTGTTCCATGCCGGCACAGCCCTGAAGGACGGTGCATTGGTCGCCACAGGCGGTCGTGTGCTGAACGTCACGGCGACCGGCAAGACTGTCAGCGAGGCGCAAAAGCATGCCTATCGCCTGGCCGAGCAGGTGCATTGGGAGAACGGTTTTAAACGCAACGACATCGGCTGGCAGGCAATCGAGCGTGAAAAAGCTTGAAGCGTAAACGCGAGCCTGTCCCGATTTCTGCGGTCCACTAAACTTTTACCTAATCTCCTGACGGGATGGAAACAAAGGGACGCTAATCTCTCCGCAATGTAAGACGGAGTGGTTTTGTTATGCGTCCTTTCATCCTGACCTTGGCTTTTGTGCTGGCCGGCGGCTCGGCCATGGCTTCGTCGATCCAGTCTATCGATAGCAAGACGGAAACCGGCGCCGGCAGCATCATCGATAAGGTCTGCGCCGATTGCCCTGCCCTCAAGCCGCAAATGGTCAAGAAGGACTATGTGGTGCCGGACCTCTCGCCTGGTACGCAGTCCATCGTCATCCGCGACATCGATGGCCAGAAGAAAGTGGTGCGCACCGAGGCCTGGATGGGCGGTTCACCGGTTGTCTTCATCTCCAAGCCGACACCGGAGGCTTTGGAAGCCGCCGGTGCTCCGGCCGACGGCATCGACCTCACCGCGAAAACCGCCGCGCTGCCCGAGTCCGCCAAGGTAAAGACACCCGTGCCGCTCGATCTCTCCGGCTTTCAGCTTCGCCAGTAACAATGGCTGTTTGACCCCGTTCCCTGCCCCGCCCGGCCAAGGTTTCGGTCGACGGGGTCCGCCGTAAGGTGGACCAATGCGCCCCTGAAGAGAAGCAGGGGCGCATTCGTTTTGTATAGACAAAAATAGAAGCTTCGCTCGCGACTCAAGATAATATTGAAGAGAATTCAGTATTATTTATTGCGATGCAACATTGAGACTGCTTAAAATTGCTTAAATTCCGACCACGCTGTTTTGATTAAAACTTTATTAGACATAAAGCGCGATTTTGACTGCACCGGACAGCAGCATGTCATTTCGAGCAGCGGCAAGCGTATTGGGTTCTCCCAGGCGATCGCACAGGCGGTAGGAAACCGCGCCGGTATTCACTCTACCCTGTTGCGAGGCATTATGAAGAATCTCAAGATCGCACATCAGCTTTTCGCCCTTGTCGGCATCCTTATGGCTGCCTTTGCCGTGGCGACCTATTTCCAAATCAAATCGCAAGCCGATTCCATCTATGATGATCGTTTCGACATGCTTCGCACGCAGGTTGAATCCGGCATTTCCATTCTGAATACGTTCTATCAGCGTGAAAAATCCGGCGAGATGACGCATGAAGTCGCTCAAGCCGAGGCCGTCAAGGTTCTCTCGCATGTCAGCTTCCAGCCGGCGGGTTACATCTTCGGCTTCGACTTCAACGTCATCCAGCTGATCAATCCGAGCCCTGTCAATATCGGCAAGGACATGTCCGGCCAGGTCGACAAGCGTGGCACCTATTTCAGCAAGGAACTGGTCGAAAAGGGTATCAAGGGCGGCGGACGGACGATCTATTACTGGAACAAGCCCGGGCAGCCCGACGATCAGGTCTTCCTGAAGGGCAGCTATTCGGCGGCATTCCAGCCCTGGCAGATCGTTCTCGGCTCAGGCGTTTACATGGATGACCTCGAAGCGCAGGTTCACACGACCATGTGGCATGCACTGCTCGTCTGCGGCGCTGTCTTCCTGGTCGGCATCGGCGCGGCGCTCTACTTCATCCGCGGCATCACTAAGCCCCTGACGGAGGTTCACACCGCGCTGAAGGCTGTTGCCGACGAAGACGTGAAGACCGCGATCCCGCATGTCGGCATGCGCAACGAAATCGGCCTGATGGCCAAGGCCACCCTGGCGCTGCAGGAAAAGATCCGCGA
>NZ_JACHZQ010000002.1:0-677728 GCF_014193655.1 Rhizobium sp. BK313
CGATGGCCTGCTTGATGAATAATCTCAATATACGGGCCGTATACGGGCCTTCAGAAGATTGAACACCTCGCCGTTCCTGAGCATTTCCACAGATCTATGCGGCCAGCACCAATGAGGCCGCCTTGAAGGGTATCGAACCGACTCCGGAACAGCGTCTGTCGCGACCGAGGTGACATGACCGTGGATCACGCCATAACGCGTGAACGGGAAGGCTTCGACCTTGATCACCGCTTCCTGTCCGGCCGCGACGAAGCCGATGTCGCTGTTAGGAAGGAAGGCCTCGATTTCGAGGGCGGTATCGGCCGGTACGATGCGCATCAGTTCCGAACCGGGATTGACGACCTGGCCGATGGTGGTGATGGCCGAGGCCGTGACGACACCGTCGATCGGACTTTCGATTGTCATCGCCTGGCGGCGCTTGCGGGCTTTGACCAGTTGCTTGTCCAGCTCGTCCGCCTGTTTTGCGGCATCGCCGAGTTTCTCGGCATTATCGGCGATGAAGGCGTGCAGGACCTTTTCTCCGTCGCCGGTCGCGACAACCAATGCGGCCTTCGCCTCGGAGAGCTGTCCGACCTCTTCGCCGACGCGCCCTGCGTTAGTATAAGGAAAGCTTCGCCTAGGCGGCAGCGACGACAGCTTCCGTCGCGATGCCAAGGTATTTCGTGCTCAGACCTTTGTGACGCTCGCGTCATGGATCTGATCGATGGTCGTGCCGAGGCTCGCGTCGAATTCTCCGTCGCTCATCGTGACGCGCAGATCCTCCGTCAAGGCGCGCGAGAAACTGGCGATCATGCCGTGGTTATGGCTGAGCTTCTCGCAGGCGTCGACGCGGCTGTAGCCGCCCGACAGGGCCACGACGCGGGTGACCGCCTTGTGGGCGATCAGGGGAGCGTAAAAATCGGCCACGGTCGGGATGGTGAGCTTCAGCATGACCTGCGTGCCCGACGGCAAGGCGTCGAGTTCCTTGGCGATCGCGTCGCGCAAGATGGCCTCCGCCTCTTGCTTGGTCGGGCTCTTGATCGAGACTTCCGGCTCGATGATCGGGATGAGCCCGTGGCCGAGGATCTGTCGACCGACTTCGAACTGCTGCTTCACGATGGCGGCGATGCCGGTCCTGGCCGCATTGGCGATCACCGAGCGCATCTTGGTGCCGAAGATGCCCTTTCTCACCGCGCGGGCGAGCAAGGCATCGAGATCGGGCATCGGCTTCATCAACTGCACACCATTCTCCTCGGCGGCCAGCCCCTTATCGACTTTGAGGAAAGGCACCACACCGCGATCCTCCCACAGATAGGAAGGGACCGGCTTGCCCTCGGCCTCGCCATCCATGGTCCTTTCGAACAGGATGGCAGCGATGACCTTGTCGCCGGAAAAACTAGGCGCCGTCATGATGCGCACACGCATCTCGTGCATCAGTCTGAACATCTCCTCGTCGCCGCTATAATCCGAACCCGCGATCCCGTAGAGACGCAAGGCGCCTGGAGTGGAACCACCGCTCTGATCGAGGGCGGCGATAAAGCCCTTCTTCTCGGCCATCTGCGACATCTGCTTAGCGTCGACCATGTCTCTCTCCTTGTGACATTCGTACTTGCGTAGACCGAAGCTGGCGCTAGAGCTTCACGAGCTCCCAGAAGGTGATTTCCTCTGGATGCGCCGATTTCGATCGACCTCTTATGGGCTCCCGAACGGGGCATGTCTTACCACCAGAGTGGAAGCGCGCTGTAAAGTGCGGCCTAAAGAAAATTCAACCGACTCCGAGAAGTCTAAACATTATTAAATCGATTTTAATTTTTTGAACCGATTTAAACGTGGACGAGAACTTGAGCTCGGATGCATGCTAACAAGGTGTTGTCGCACTTGCAGCCGACAGCGATATGGGGCGGTGCCCTCGACGCCGGTTATCGGACAGGACGGAACCTGTCTATGAAAGCCGATGTAAGCGAGCCAGAAACGAATGGAGTTCGCCATTTAAATGATCGAAGGCTCCGATCACCTTGTCGAGCACATGGTCCAATGCTCGCCGCGTCTGCCTTCACCGAAGACGCACGGAGCCGCGGCTGGATCTACTCTGGGCTGACAGGGCATCATCCTCCAGGTTGGCGGCCCACCTTGCCTGTCGGACTATTGCGTGAATTCGCGGTACAGCTCGATCGTCGGCAGGTGCGCATCGATCGTCCCGGCGACTTTCCTGGCCATGGGAAGGTTGTCTTTCTCGGCCTCCCACACCTCTCTGAAGTGCTCGACTGTCTCCCGCGCCGTGTCGATCACCAGCTTCTCTGAAAGCTCCGCCTTGGCGGCCAGATGCGCCAGCTCGTCCTTCGACAGTGCCGCCATTTTCTTGGTGCGGGAAAAGTTCAGCGCTGCCGTATCTTCACCTTCCATATAGGGAATCGTCGATAGAAAGTCATAGGCTGGCGATAGCGCAGGCGTGCGACGGTCGGGATAGACGAGCGACCAGTTCTTCAGGTGCATGTCGCCATTACCGATCAGTGTGCTGAAGACAAGGCGGCGGATGAACTCGGCTACGTCGGCCGTGCTCGTCTCGATCCCCAGTACACGACCAATCATCCGGTAATTGCCCTTGTCGTATTTATGGTCAGGAAACACCCCGAAGACCTGCGCGAAATCCTCGATATGCACCGGACCTTCCGGCCTGCGGTCAAAGCGTTTGATCGCCAGCGCTTGCCCGCGCAGCTCACCTACGCCCTGCGGCAGGCCGCTCACGGCGTCGAGATCGACCAGCTGGATCTCGGGCACGTCCATGCCCATCCTGCGGGCAATGGTCATCATCGAAAACTCGTTCTCGGGCACGCCGGTATATTGCTGTGACGGCAATTTCACGATCCATGAGCCACCGGTACCCTCGGCCGGAATGGTCAGACCGCCGCCCTTGTTGTCGTTCTTGAAGGCCGAAAACTTGAGCTGCACACCGGCCAGCGAAAAGCGCAGCGCATTTGGCCTTGCTTTGATTTCCCCCTGTTCGTCATCCGGACGTGCGTCGTCCCCTTCGGAGGGATGCACTGTCACAGCGCCAGGCAGGTCGCGGCCGAGCATCCAGAGTAGGAAGAACTCTCGCGTCGGTTTGACGCCGGCGCGCGCGGCGAGATATTTCCGTAGCGGTCCTTCCGGCAGCAGGTTCGAGAAGAAGGGCGGGACAACTATGTTGTACGGCCGGAACTTGGTGATCAAGCCACCGAAAGGGTCTTTCAATGAAAGGCTGAGCGTCGGCCGCTTTTCGTCTTCGATATAAGCATCGTTGAATACGAAGATGGTGCGCCCGTCCTGCAGATTTGTCAGGGTTGCTACCGGTTCGCCGTAGAGCCTGACATCAAGCACCGTGACCTTAGGCATTGTCGTCCTCCTCTTCCAGCGCATAAGCCGAGCGGGGAATCGCATCATCGCGGTCGCGATGCACTGCCGAGTTACGCAGCTGCCTCACGCTGTGCGCGAACTCGCTCAGTTCCTTACTGGAGGGAGGATCGGCCTGCCAGCGATCGAGACGTTCGGTCGCGTCTTTTAGCCTGTCCAACTCGTCGGCCGACAGGGGTAAATGCCGCAGGAGTGCGAGGCTATCCCTGAATGTGTCAGCTTCCGAGGCGATGGCGAACCCATCCCTGAATTGTGCGAACCACCGCTCAAGACGTCCAACCAGCTTGCGCTGCTCCAAGGTCAGCGTATCGCTCGTGGCCGATGCACTCTCGAGGATGTTACGGATCGCTGGCATCAGTTTTTTCGGGGCAAGGACGATCTCGAGGTCGAGCGCGCGCGCAACATCCACTAGGCTGGAAAGCCCCGGCTCCATAGTACCTCGTTCAATCTGGGAAATATGGCTTTGCGTCAGACCCGAGCGCGCGCTTAATTCACGCTGGCTCATTTTCATGGCCTCGCGCGCTGCGCGTATCCGCTGGGTGAGGTACTCGGTCTTGTATGCCATATCATTATCCTGTATCAGCCGCCATTTTTCATACAGAATAATATATAGAGAATTCCGCAAGCGTGCGCAATCATGATACATAGAAGCATATCATTGCGCTAAATTATGCATTATACTATATGAGGCTCCAGATTGGCCAGCGCCCCTGCATGGTCAGTCGAGATCGTGATGCCGTCCAGACGTTCCAGATTGATATACCTGCTTAGCGCATTCACGTAGGCGCTCGCTCGGCAACGGCACTGTAACGCTAACCAAGCATCGATCCCACAAAGGCCTGAATAACCGGGCAGAGAATTCCCATCAACCGACCCGGCGGCGAGAGAGGATCATGAAGGGCTTCAAGTCAGCCCGACATCTCCGACGTTTTGTGTCCATGCATGACCCGGTTGCTAATCTTTTTCACATTCCCCGCCAGGACATTCCTTCCGATCATCACTGCGAACTGAGAACCGCAGCAATGCAGATGTGGAATGAGATCGCACGCCTGCAGTTCGCATAAGTCAAAGTCGAAGGCGACACTTTCGATCGGAGCCCGTTAACTTTACGGTGCCCTTTGCTGTGTTCGGGTGAGGAATGGGTCACGATCGTGGACGTCGACGTTGTGACCTCTTCCTCCAGCATGCCGCGTAAGGAAGTGGCGAACTGATTGACAAGCTGAGCGCGAGGTCGCCGCTGCTCGAACTGCGATGAAGGCCTTGATCCCTGAAAAAGCCAAACCGGAGAAGGTCGCGCCGGCGCAGTCAGGTTCGTTGCGCGGAACTATGGAACCCGTATTTCAAAAATTGATCTACACTCCTTGCAGAGATCCCCGAAGCCAACAACATCGACAGCAAGAGCCTCGCCTTAAGTGCCGACAGATAACCCGCCGACCAAACGCCACGTGAGAGAAGATCCCGTTCCGAGCCCGAAAAGCCGTAAGTATCGCGCAACGTCGGGCCGTTTGGAACGCGGCTTGCCAGGACGATCGGCATTTCCATGACAGTCGCTTCGATCGAAGGGACCATGTTGGAGGGAACATGTCCGACACCCATGGCGGCAAGGACCACAGCCTGATATCCGAGCCGCGGCAATTCGCGAAGCAGGCGACCATCGTCTCCAAGTCCGACCGTCAGCAGCGCCACCTGGGGGCTGAAATCGATCGGCATCGGCATTGGTGGCAAGCGCTCGATTTTCGTCAGAATATGCGCCTTGCCTTCGATCACCAATCCTAGTGGCCCGAGCTGTCCGGATGTGAAGGCACTGGGCAGGGTCGTATGGGATTTTTGAACGTAGCGGGCGGCATGAATCTGGTCGTTGAGGACGACCAGGCAACCCAGACCCCGTGCGGCCTTCGCGCTGGCAACCGTGACGGCAGCCAGAATGTTGGCAGGACCATCGGCGCCGGCTGTATCGGCACCGCGCATTGCGCCCGTCACGATGACCGGCTTGTCACCATCGATCAGACAATCGAAAACCCAGGCGGTTTCCTCGATCGTGTCGGTGCCCTGAATTATGACGGCACCGTCACAATCACTCGCCAGTCGCATCGAAACCTGTCTTACGACATCGGCAAGAAGGGAGAGCGTCAGGGACGCGCCGGGTAGCCTGAACGGAGAAATCGTCTCGATGTCGGCATAATGATCGAGTTGCGGCACGGCCGCGACCAGATCTGCAGCATCGAGAGTGGGGGCAATGCCCCCTGCCCCTGTTTTCGTCATGGTGATCGTGCCGCCAAGCGAGACAATCAGGACTCTTGGGCGAGTCGATGGGCTCGTCTCGGTCATGCGGATGCTTTGGGTTGGGTCTTGTACCAATCGAGGATCTCCGCTCCTGTCCACATCACGACGCCTTCGTGGCCGAGGATATAGTCGTAAAGTGCTTCGAGATACTTGATCCGGTGGGGAACCCCGGTCAGGTAGGGATGGATGGAAATCGCCATGACACGCGGGGCCTTCGCACCCTCAAGATAGAGGCGGTCGAACTGATCCTTGCCACGGCGCAAGATCTCGTCTGAAGGCTGCTGCTGAACGGCACTCATGACTACGTCGTTGATTTCGACGGTGTAAGGCACCGAGACGATCGGGCGACTGCGCGTTTTCAGTTCCACTGGCTGATCATCGAGCACCCAGTCGGCGACATATTCGATACCGGCTTCGGCCAGAAGGTCGAGCGTTTCGTCGGTTTCGGTCAGACCCGGGCTCTCCCAGCCGCGCGGGGCATGCCCGGTGAAGTCGGAAATTGCCGCGATGGTATCCCTGATCGCCGCTTTCTGATCGTCGACCTTGTGCATGGGACGCTGAATAAAGCCGTGACCCATAAAATCCCAGCCGGCATCGCGCGCAGCGGCGCAGGCCTGGGGATAGACCTTGCAGGCCGATCCGTTCACCGCGAAGGTCGCCTTGAGGTTGCGCGACGATAACGCTTCAAGAAACCGCCAGAAGCCGACCCGCATGCCATATTCGTGCCAGGACCAATTGGGGATGTCAGGAAGAAGAGGCTGACCCATTGGTGGCGGCAGGACAGCGCGGGGCATTGCGCCGGCGGGGCTCCAGTTTTCGACATTTACAATCGTCCAGACGGCAACCCGGGCATCGCCGGGGAGCTTCAATCCTGGACGCTCGTGAATTGGTTGATAGGCAAGCCGATCTCGCAGGGAATATCCAAGTTCGGATGTCATTCTTTTCTCCTTCAAGGTGATGACGACTCGTAGATATACGAGCCAACCACAGGTGGAATGCGATCGGCGAGCGGGCGCCATCAGGAATGCCAGGCATCAAGGGTAGTCCGATGCGGGAGGAAATATTGTGCGCCGCACGGGCGGCGCACGTTCCAATGGACGACTTGACGATCATTCAGACGTGCATCATGGCGCTGGCCGATAGCGTAACGTTCTGCCTATCAATGATCGTCTCGTATGCAATCCGATCGCCTGGCTTGATCTATGCGGCTATCCTAAAGTCGCGCGACGCGGTGGATGAGCTTTTGAGCGACGGGCTTTCCGTCGAGGCGATCACGCAGCCAGTCTGCCGACAATTCATAGGCTTCGACCGCCACGCCTCCCATCGGATGGAATTCGTTCTCATAGATGCGCATCTCATGAGGAGCCTTGGCATTGGCGAGAATGGCCTCGACCTGGTCCGGCGTGCAGAGCTCATCAAATTCGCCCTGAACGATCAGGATCGGGCAGGTGATTTCGCCGATGTCCTGCCGAAGATCATGGAGAGGAGCCTTGCTGTCAAAGGCCTCTTCGGAATCTTCGCCTGCCATGTACATGTAGTTGCTCTTGAAATTGGGCTGCGCATACTCGAATTCAGTGACAAAATGCGGCTCCCATTGCGCCGCGAGACCGCCGGCCGCCTTGATACGGTTCTTGTGCCGCGCTTCCCAGATCGCAGCCCGGGGCGACCAGTACGAGCCGGTGCTGACGCCGAAAGTCGCAATGCGGCTGGCGTCGATTTCCGGCCGTGTCTCGAGGTAATCGATCGCGGCACTCACTGCGCGTTCGTAGTTCCAGGTATCGACCCGTACCTTCAGCATTCGCAGCAGGCTCTCGCCCTGACCCGGCCCATCCAAAGCCAGCACGGCCATACCGCGCTTGATGAATATGTTGTCTTCCGGGTTCGGCACTTGCTCCTTGTGCATGTCGGTGCCGGGAATGAAGATCACACAGGGAAACGGGCCTTCGCCCTTCGGCAGATGAAGGACGCCCGGAAAGGTCGTTGCCTCGTAGGCCGGCTCATCGACGAACGGAATCTCCACCTTCTCCATGGGATAATCCGCATATTTTATTACCTTGGCGAAGGCGTTCTGGCATTTGTCATGAAGCGCCTTCTTCAGCGGGCTGTAGTCCTCCTGCACCGTGTACTGGGCAAAACCGTAGGCGAGCGAAGCGTAATAATAGTGCCTGCGTGCAGTCACGGTGTAGCCGTCCGACTCTGCGGATTTCGCCAGGTTCGCACGATAATCTCCGACCTTGCGGTAGGTCTCGCGCATGCTCACGACACCCTTGGTGTGGGCCGAGATATAATCGAGATCGGCGTTGTTGAAGCCGACAATAGGGCTCGCCATGAATGTCATGAAGCCGGGCATCAATGCGTTGACGCCGAGCGTTCCGATAAAACGGTCGAGAATCCAATCCTGTCCGGAACGGGCGATCTTGGGCATGTAACCTCCTTTGAGTAATTGTTATGCGCCTAGGTAGGCAGCCTTGACTTCGGGATTGTCGAGCAGTGACCGGCCGCTGCCGGAAAGACGGATGCGGCCGCTCTCGATTACGTAGGCACGGTGAGCGATCTCGAGCGCCATCTCGGCATTCTGTTCGACCAGGAGCACGCTCACGCCTATGCGATTGATGTCGGTGATGACGTCGAAGATCTTCTCGACGATCTGGGGCGCCAGACCCATGGATGGCTCGTCGAGCAGCAGCAGGGATGGCTTCGAGATCAACGCCCGGCCGATTGCCAGCATCTGCTGTTCGCCGCCGGAAAGCGTGCCGCTTTGCTGTGCTGCCCGCTGCCCCAGGATCGGGAATAGATCGAACACGCGCTCGATGTCGGCCTGGTCGACGATCGCTTTTGAATAGCCGCCCATCAGCAGGTTTTCACGGACCGTCATGTGCGGGAACACGCGCCTGCCTTCAGGCACGTGAGCCAATCCGAGCGATGCAATGCGGTGCGCCGGCAAGCTGGTGACAGGCGATCCGGCAAAGGTCACGACCCCGGATGCAGCGCGCTGGATGCCGGAGATTGCAAGGAGCGTCGACGACTTGCCTGCGCCATTGGCGCCAACGAGGGCGACGATCTCACCACGCGCGACAGACAGATCGACCCCGTGCACCGCCTCTATGGGCCCGTAGGATACCTTGACCTCCTTCAGTTCGAGGATCGTCGTTGCCTCTGTGGAAGGCTGCGCTGTGGCGGCCGCTTCAGCAGAGGACCCCCGCGCGGCGCGGCGACCCAGATAGGCCTCGATGACACGCGGGGCATTCCGCACCTCATCCGGCTTGCCGGACGCAATGACCGCGCCGCTTTCAAGCACCAGAACATGGTCTGAGATGCCCATGATGAGGTTGATGTCGTGCTCGACGATGACGACCGTCACCCCGGCTTCGCTGATGCGGCGGATCAACTGCGCCAAAGCCTTCCGCTCTGTGGGGTTCATGCCCGCGGCCGGTTCATCCAGCAGCAGAAGCTTGGGCGAGGAGGCGAGGGCCCGCGCGATCTCGACACGACGCTGGTCGCCATAGGACAGGCTCGAGGCCTGGGCATGGGCGAGGTGACCGATCTCGCAGAAGGCAAGTGCCGCCTGGGCAATGGCCAGGGCATGCGTCTCCATTCTGCGCGCGACCGGTAAGCCCAATGCGATCGATACGGGGTTGGCTCCGACATGCACATCCGCACCGACGAGGACGTTCTCGATCACCGAGACGGACGTGAACAGGCGGATCAGCTGGAAGGTGCGAGATATGCCGGCGGCGGCAATATCATGCGACTTAAGGCCGGCCATCGACTTACCGTCGAGCAAGACCTCCCCGCCATTGGGACGCACATTGCCGCTGATGAGATTGAACAGCGTACTCTTTCCCGCACCATTGGGGCCGATGATGGCAAATATGCCGCCAGCCGGTACCGCCAGATCGACGCCCTTTACCGCGGTCAGTCCACCGAAGCGCTTCACGACGCCCCGGCATTCCAGCAGAGGCCTGCTCTGCTGCTCCGTGCGGCCGGTATCGAGCTTGAGGTTGCTCGCGTCGGCAGGCGGCAGCTTCCGATATCGTCGCGGCCGCAAGGGGAATAGGCCTTCCGGGCGCAAGATCATCATGACGACGAGGATGCCGCCGAAGATCAGAAACCGTGCGGTGTCAAACGCGCGGAAGATCTCGGGCAGAAAAACCACGAGCGCCGCGCCCACCATGGCGCCCTTCATGTTGCCCATACCGCCGAGAACGACAGACGCCAAAACCATGATCGCCGCAAGCAGGACGAAATTCGATGGGATGATGTAGCCCACATAAGAGCTATACACTGCGCCTGCAAAACCGGCCGTCGAAGCCCCCGTTGCAAACGCGATCAGCTTCATGCGGAAGGTTGGAACACCAAGAATCTCGGCCGCATCCTCGTCCTGCTTGGTGGCATACCAGGCGCGGCCGACACGCGACCGCCACAGATTGGCGATCAGGAAATACAGGACGCCGATGAAGAGCCAGATCAACGCAACGTAGTGGCGCGGATCCAGCCCGAAATCGAACCCGAACAGTACAGGATGGGCGATATCGGTGATGCCGCTCGGCCCGCCGGTGACACTGTCCCACGAGTTGGCGATAATGCGGACGATTTCGCCGAAACCGAGCGTGACGATGGCAAGGTAGTCACCGCGTATGCGCAGGGTAACCAGTCCAAGAAAGACGCCACTGACAACCGCAGCCAGGATTGCGATGGGGATCGCTTGCCAGAAGCCGAGAGCAAAAGGATGGAAGGGTGCCGCGCCGGTCACTATGGCGGTCGTGTAGGCGCCAACCGCCCAAAAGCCCGCATAGCCGAGATCCAGCAGGCCGGCGAACCCGACCACGATATTGAGGCCCATCGCCAGGAGCATGTAGATGCCTGCCATGACGATGATGGCACTGAGATAGGGCGATCCGATACCGAACGGCTGCAGACCCAGGATCCCGAGCCCGATCACGATGACGATCGGCGTCGCCTCGCTGATCATTCCGCCAATGGTTTGCGAATTCGACAGTTTCGCTGATGTGTGGGAGCTATTCATGTGCGGCGTGCGACCCGTGCGCCCAGAATGCCATTCGGCCTGAAGATCAACACCAGCAGCAGTGCGCCGAAACCAACGACATCCTTGAGCTGCGCCGGCAGGCAGATAGCGCCAACATTTTCCATGATCCCAAGCAGCAGCCCGCCGAGGACCGCGCCCGGCAAGTTGCCGATGCCGCCCAGAATTGCCGCGGTGAGACCTTTAAGACCAGGGATGAAACCCAGGACATAAGACGTCTTGCTGAAGTAGAGCCCATAAAGGACGCCGCCCAGCCCGGCCGCTATACCGCCGACCAGGAACGCGGTCAGGATGGCCCTCGAGATGTTGACGCCCATCAATTCGGCTGCGACCGGATCCTGGGCCAATGCCCGGATGCCCCGGCCCGATTTGGTTTTGGAGACAAACCAGTTCAGCACGAGCATCATGACCAGGGTGCAGACCATGATCAGCGCCATCTTGAAGGTAACGCGGCCGCTACCGACGGTGAACAGCGTGCCCAAAGGCAGAAGGCTCGGATAGGAGATATTTGCGCGGCCGAAGGCCAGGGCGAAGATTTCCTGCAGTGCAATGCTGCAACCCATGCCGGAGATCATGGTGGCATGGCGGGGAGCCCGGAAGCGGCGCAGAGGCCTGTAGGCCACAATCTCGAGGAGCATCGCGGCCCCCCCGGACGCAGCCATGGCTGCGATCGACCCAAGGATGACAACCAGCGTGACCGTGGCCCAGCCGGCATTGAGGTCGACCCCAATTGCCGAAAACAATCCAAGGGCCGCGAAAGCGCCGACCATAAATACTTCGCCGTGCGCGAAGTTGATAAGGTTCAAAATGCCGTAGACTATGCTCAAGCCAAGGGCGACGAGGGCGTAGATCGAGCCGATCGCGAGGCCGTTGAACAGCGCCGCAAGAAATTGTTGTTCAAGATTGGCAAAGCAGCTCATTGTCATTCCCCTCGATGCGGGATGAAAGGGCTGCGCGGTTCGCGCGCAACCCGCTGGAAAAGCTTCACTTGGCTAGGTCGGTGCTAACGCCCAGCCATGCTATCTTGCCATCCTTAATGCGGTAGATATTGATGCTTGGGGCACCCTCAGGCTCACCGTTGGGCTGAAATTTGTAAGCCCGGGCGATACCTTGATATGATTTGGTCCGAAAGAATTCGACCATACCCTTGCGATCTCGCACGCCTGCTTTGATGGCGGAAATAATCATGTTCGCCGCGTCGTAGCCTTCGGCGCTGTAAGCCTGAGCGGGAACATTGAAGCGCTTTTGGTAGGCTGCGTAGAAATCGGCCATAGGTCCCTGAGTTGGCCCGCCGTAATCGGCGACAGGAGCTGCTTGCGACGTAAAATACGTTCCGTTCGACGCTGGTCCCGCAAGTTTAATGTAGTCGTTCGAAAGCGTCCCGTCGGGAGCGAAGAAAGCGCCGTCAAACCCGGCTTCGACCAGCTGTCTGTTGAACACCGTTTCTGTGTTGACACTGGCGCCAAGGAAAACACCTGTCGCGCCGGCCGAAAGAATCTTCGTCACCGTGCTTGAGAAGTCGTCGGCATTGGGATCGATCGCCTCCTCGACGACAACTTCGCCGCCGTTTTTGCGCACTTGAGCCTTGACGGCTTGGGCAAGCCCGTGACCGTATTGGGTGCCATCATCAATAACGCCTATCTTCGTCATTTTAAGCGCTTTGCCGAGATAGTCGGCGACAGCGGCAGCCTGGATATCGTCGTTGGGAACCACCCGGAACATGGTCCAGCCTTTGGTCGAAAGGTCGGCTGCTGTTCCCATGCTCAGCATGACGACGTCTGCCTGCGTGTACAGGGGGCCGACCGCGTTGGTCGTGCTGCCGAAAATCGGACCGACCACCCCGATCACCGACTGATCCTGGATCACCTTCCGGGCAATGGTCGGCGCCTGTGCCGCATCGACCTGATCGTCGGCAGGAAAATACTCAAGATCGATCCCCTGCTTGGCAAGCTCACCCTTCTGTTCCTCGATCGCCAATTCAACGGCATTGCCGATCGGGATGCCGAAGAAGGCAATGCCTCCGGTCAAGGCACCTTCGTAGGCAATCTTGATTACCTGATTTTCAGCATGACTTTGCCCGGCAGCAGCGATGCTGATGCCCAATGTCATTGCCGCCATTGCGGTTTGAAGCTTCATCATGTCACGTTCCCTCTTGATTGGACTTGCTATCGTTTGAATGAGATGCGATTTTATTCAAGTCACTTGAACTGTATGACGCAGACTTTCTCTGTGTCAAGTATCTTTCATGAGGTGTAGAATTCTTGCACTATTGAAAGGTGTGTTCATGTTGGTATCGCTACTTGATCCATGCGACACAGTCTTTCATAAGCGCACAAAACTGCCCGAGGAAACATTATGCCCAGACCGAGAAAAGCCGCGCACATAACTGAAACCGACGACAAGTCCCCTATCCAGGTCGGCGCGAAGTTAAAGCACACACGATTATTGCTGGGCATGACGCTCAAGCAGGTGGCGGAAGCGTCGCAATGCTCAGAGAGCCTTCTCTCGAAAATTGAAAACGGCCACGCATATCCATCGCTTCAGACGCTTTATCGGATCGCCGTCAGCCTCGGCACGAATGTGGCGGCCCTGCTTGCCTCGGGAGGTGATCCATCTGCTGTTGTTTTTTACCCCGAAGAGCGCCTTGCGACATGGATCGATGTCGACGGCATCCGCCTTGAACGGCTTTTTCCATACAAAGATGGTAACCTCCTCGAAAGCACCATCCATATGGTGGCGCCAGGAGCGGGGATCGAACCGATTTCGCACCAAGGCGAGGAACTGGGCTATGTGCTCGAAGGAGAGATAGCGCTGACCGTCGATGGCAAAACTTACCAAGTCCCAGCGGGGGCGTCGTTTCATTTTCGCTCCGAGCAGGCGCACAGTTTTCGCAACACGACGCAGCACCCCGCCAAAATCCTATGGGTGAGTACGCCGCCGACATTCTAACTGCGACCCGCCCTGAACGGGAAAAGACCAAATTCGGCAGTATACCCTGCGCATTAGACCGCCCACCTTCGCTGCTTTTTATTGGGCGAAGTCCGAACTTGTCACCGCGCCGATGAGCGGTGTTGGTCGGGCGCGCAGCCCCTTCTGCGCGGCGTCATACAGCGGGACGAGATTTTTGGCAGAAGGCAGAAATGATACCTCATGCTCTTGATGAGATTCGAACCGGCGACCTGGTTTCGGCGCATCGAGGAATCAATGAGCATTGGTGCAGGGATCGAATTTCAACGATTACCGCCTATGGGTCTGCGATCGCTACCAGCGTGATTGATCCGCACACCATGCCGCATAAGCATAACGCCGCCCGCGGTCATCGCGTCTGCAAGATGAAATTCAAGGTGACGAACTGGCGGGAGTATGACGCGGGTCTTCGCCGTCGCGGCAGTCTGACGCTGTCGCTGACACCGGAAGCGCTTGCCGGATGGGCTGCGCCAAGACGCACGACACGCGGCGGCCAGCCGCGCTATTCGGATCTCGCCATCGAGACCACCTTGACGCTCGGAATGGTGTTTGGGTTACCGCTCCGCCAGGGTGAAGGATTGCTGGGCTCGGTGCTTAAGCTGATGGGACTGGAGCTTCCCGTGCCCGACCATACGACCCTCAGCCGGCGGGCAAGAACCTGGAGGCCACCTGCCAAAGGCAATGACCGTCAGCCAATCGCGGATGGCCCCCTTCACGTTCTGGTCGATAGCACCGGGCTGAAGATCTACGGCGCGGGCCAAGGGTTGGAAGAAAAGCATGGCGCGAAGTCCCGCCGTGGCTGGCGCAAACTGCATCTGGCGCTTGATGCCGACTGTCGCCAGCATGGTTTTGTCGCAAACTTCGCTGGATTTGCAACCTGTATGGTCGTGCCATAGATTTGGGCTGAAGACGAGCAGGCACGTTGAGTTTCCCGATCATGGTTGATTTCAAAGGCAGCCACTACCCGAAAGACGTGATTTTATACGCAGTGTTTTTTACGTCAGATATTCGGTCTCTTATCGTGATTTGGAAGAGATTATGGCCGAGCGCGGCGTTGCTATTGACCACGCGACGCTCAACAGATGGGTCGTGAAATATTCGCCGCTTATAGCCTGCCAGGCCCCAGCGCTGTAAATCCGGGACCAGCAGTTCCTGGCGAATGGACGAGACCTATATCCAGGTCAAAGGCAAGTGGACCTATTCCTACCGCGCTGTCGACGAATTCGGCAAAACCCTTGATTTCATGCTATCTGAGCACCGCGATGAGGCCGCGGCCAGCGCTTTCTTCGCCCGCTTGATCAAGAACAATGGTTGGCCCGAAAAGGTCTTCATCGACAAGAGTGGTGCGAACTTGGCAGGATTGCAAAACATCAACTGGCTGCTGCTGTTGCATGGATGGTTCTGGCTGATCGAGATCCTGCAGGTCAAATACCTCAATGACATGATCGAGCAAGACCATCGGTTTATCAAGAAGCTGACCCAACCCATGAAGGGCTTCAAATCCTCCAATCTGCGTCAGCAACACTGGATGGAATCGAAGTCGTCCACATGATCCGCAAACACCAATTTTCAACCAGTGGCCAATCGGCATTTCAGCAATTCGCTGCACTCGCCGCATAATTGTGTCCAGCAATTACCGTCTCCGCGGCCTTTTCAAAAGTTTGCGACAAAGCCCCAGCGCATGCATTATTCCATATGTAGCCAGCAAGCGACGGAATGGCCCGCTGTTACCGTTTCCAGGACAGGATCTCTTTGGCGGCAGATATCCATGGCATGCGGGCATCGTGAGGCAAAGCGGCATCCCTGGAAAACGGTGGTCGGAGATGGCACATCGCCGACGAGGCCGGCGATCTCGCGGTGACGCTCCTTTTCGGGGTCGGGAATGGGTACGGCATCGAGAAGCGCCCTGGTATAGGGGTGCAGCGGGTGATCGAAGACCTCGTCCGGACCGCCCTGCTCGACAATGCGGCCGAGATACATGACGGCGACCCGGTCGGCGATATGGCGCACGACGGCCAGATCGTGGCTGATGAAGAGATAAGTCAGGGAAAACCGCGCCTTCAAGTCATCGAACAGATCGATGATCTGCGCCTGCACCGAGATATCCAATGCCGAGATCGGCTCGTCGGCAACGACGAATTTCGGCCGGGCGATGACGGCCCGGGCAATCGCGATGCGCTGGCGCTGGCCGCCCGAAAACTCATGCGGATAGCGCTCCGCCACACGGGGCTCGAGGCCGACGACGTGGAGGATCTCGGCCACTGTCTCGCGGGCCTGGCGTCCAGTCTCGATGCCATGCACCCTGAGCGGCTCGGCCAGCGTTTCGCCGATTTTCATGCGAGGATTGAGCGAGGAAAACGGATCCTGGAATACCATCTGCATGCCCCGGCGCAAGGGTCGCAACAGAGCCTGTGACAATGCCGTCAGATCCTGGCCGTCAAAGCGGACGACACCTTCGGTGGGATCTTCGAGCCTGAGCAGCGCCCGGCCGAGGCTCGACTTTCCGCAGCCGGATTCCCCGACAAGCGCTACCGCCTCGCCTTGCGCAATCGCAAGATCGACGCCGTCGACCGCTCTTACATAGCGCGTTGCGCTCCGCCCAGCCCAGCCGCCGCCCGCAATGGGATAGTGCAGCTTCAGGTCGACAGCTTCCGAGATCAAAAAAGGAGGAGTATTCATCGCCGCTTCGTTCATCGGTTGCCTCCTGAAAGGTGCCAGCAGGCGGCCGCAGCACCATCGCCTGTTGGAAAGAGCGGGGGTGCCTCGACACATTTTTCGAAACGAAGAGAGCAGCGCGCCGCAAAGGCGCAGCCCGCCAAAGGCTTGTCGAGCGCAGGCGGCGCTCCGGGGATCGCCCGGGCTCGCTGACCGCGCGGCTGGTCCAGGCGGGCAATGCTGCCGAGCAGTCCGATCGTATAGGGATGGCGCGGACGGCTGTAGAGCACTGCTGCCGGCGCCTGCTCGACGATCGAGCCTGCATACATGACGACCACCCTATCAGCCACGCGCGCCATCAGCGCGAGGTCATGCGTGATCCAGATCAACCCCATCTTCGTTTCGGCCTGCAGGCTGCGGATCAGCCGCACGATCTCGGCCTGCACAGTCACGTCGAGTGCTGTGGTCGGCTCGTCGGCGATCAGCAGCTCCGGCCGGCCTGCAAGCGCCATCGCGATCATGATGCGCTGGCGCATGCCACCGGAAAACTGATGCGGATATTGCCTGGCGCGCCGTGCGGGATCGGGAACGCCGACATGCTCCAGCAGCCGAACTGCCTCGGCGGCACTTGCGCTTTTATCCAGGCCGCGATGGCGCCGCAGCACCTCACCGATCTGGTAGCCGGCGGTGTAAAGCGGATTGAGCGAGGCTAGCGGGTCCTGGAAGATCAGCCCAGCCTTGCGGCCGCGGATGTCGCGCATTGCCCGCTCCGAGGTGGCCAACAGATCTTCCGTCCCGAGCCTTAGCCGCTCGGCCGTGACATCGGCCTGCTTCTTCGGGTGGAGGCCGAGCACGGCGAGCATGGTCGTGCTCTTGCCGGAGCCGGATTCGCCGACGACGCCGACGGTCTCGCCGGCCTCGACCGAAAATGAGACATTGCGGACCGCATGTACCGGCCCGAACCGCACATTGAGATCACGGACATCAAGAAGGGGGGCGTTCATCGCAGGCTCCTCGGGTCGAGTGTGTCGCGCAGCCAATCTCCGAACAGATTGACGCCGAGAACCGTCAGCGCGATCGCGAGACCGGGGAAGGTGGCAATCCACCAGGCGCTCTGCAGGTAATCGCGGCCGTCGTTCAGCATCGCGCCCCAGGACGGAATGGAGGCGTCGATGCCGACGCCGAGAAAGCTGAGGGCCGCCTGCGTCAGGATCGCCTGGGCGGTCGAGAAGCTGGCGACGACGATGATGGGCGCGGTCGCATTCGGCAGGATGTAGCGCAGCAGCGTGCGTGTCGTGCCGACGCCGACCGAGCGCGCGGCGGTCACATAGTCCTGCACCTTGACCGTCAGCACCTGGCTGCGCACGACGCGGGCATAATTCACCCAGGTCGCGAGCGCGAGCACGAAGACCACCGCGGTGAACCCGCCGCCGAACGTGCCGAGCAGGAAGATGGCAAGCAGCGTGAAGGGAAAGGCGAGCTGGACATCGACGCACCAGGAGATGACCGTATCCACCCTGCCGCCGAAATAGCCGGCGAGCAGGCCCATCAGGCTGCCGAGAACGGCGCCGAGGAGAGCGGCAGCCGTGCCGACAGCAAGCGAGATGCGGCTGCCATAGATCAGCCGCGAGAGGATATCGCGGCCGATATTATCCGTGCCGAGCAGATGTTTCGGCGAACCACCCACCACCCAGGAGGGCGGTGAAAGCCGCGCATGCAGATCGATCGCCGTCATCGACATCGGAGCGACGAGCGGCGCAAAGACGGCAATTGCAATGGCGGCCAGAATGATTGCCGCGCCGAAAACGCCGAGCCAGTTGCGGGCCAGCTTCGCGAGAAAGAGGGAGATCATCGCAGGCTCACCCTGGGATCGATACGCGTATAGAGCCAATCGACGAAAAGGTTGATCATGACGAAGCAGAAGGCGGCAACGAGAACGGTGCCTTGCAGCAGCGGGAAATCGCGCGAGGAGACCGCAGTGATCGCCAGCCTGCCGATACCGGGCCAGGCAAAGATCGCCTCGATCACCACGGCGCTCGAAATGAGATCGCCGAGTTCGAGCCCAGCCATCGTGACGACGGGCAGAAGAGCATTGCGAAAGGCATGGATCCAGATCACCCGTCCTTCGAGCAGGCCCTTGGCGCGCGCCGTGCGCACGTAATCGGCATTCAGCACCTCGATCATGCCCGAGCGCACCAGCCGACAGAGCCGCGCCGTCGATTGCATCGAAAGCGTCAGCGCCGGCAGGATGATCGAGGCGGCGTCTTCGGAACCCGAGACGGGAAACATGTGCAACTGGACGGCAAAGATCAGGATCAGCATCAGGCCGAGCCAGAATGCGGGCACGGCGAGCCCGATCATCGTGAAGCCCGTCACCAGCAGGTCGATCCAGCTATTGCGATAGAGAGCTGCAAGCACGCCGAGTGTCAGGCTGAGGACCAGCGCAAGCGAGAAGGCCGATGCCGCCAGGATGAACGTATGGCCAAGCCGATTGGCGACGAGGCCGACGACGCTCTGGCTGTAGAGGAAGGACTGGCCGAGATCGCCGTGCAAGGCGCGCCACAAGAACAGGCCGTATTGTACGATCAGCGGCTGGTCGAGCCCGAGATGCGCCGCAAGTTCGGCGCGCGCTTGAACCGTCGCGTTGCCCGGCACGAGCAGCGTTATCGGATCTCCCGTCGAATGCGCGACCAGGAAGGTGGCAAAGCTGACGCCGAGAAGGACGAGGACGGCGCGGACAAGACGCCGCAGAAGATAGGTCAAGATCATGGTCTCCATGCTTTCGCCCTTCTTCCGCCTGCAGAACGGAATGGACGAAGGGACCCGCAGCCTCTGCGAGCCCCCGAATGTTATTTTTGCTCGTCTCAGGCCTTCAGCTTCGACCGGTACATCTCGACATAATCGTCCGGACGCGCCGCAAAATCGAGACGGCTGCTAACGCCGTAGATCGCCGGCAGGTACCAGAGATAGATCCAGGGGCAATCGTCCCAGATCGCAGTTTCGGCCTTGAGCAGCAGATCCTTGCGCTTGGTCTCGTCGAGCGTGATTGACGCGGTCTTGACCAGCTTGTCGTAGTCCGCGTTGTTGTAGCCGTTCGAATTGTCGACGGCGTCGCTTGTTAGGATGACCAGCTCGACCGACGGATTAATGAGCGAAGCCCAGCCGTGATAATAAATGCCCTTGAAGGCCTTCTCGCGCAGCATCTGCGTGAACTGACCGGTTTCATAGGCTTCGAGCTTCGGCTTCAGGCCGATCGCTTCCAGATAGGCGGCAACGGTTTCAGACACTTCCTTGGCGCCCGGATATTTGCCATAGGCGACCGGGATCTCGAAATCGGTATGGCCCGCTTCCTTCAACAGCGCCATCGCCTTGTCCGGATCATAGGCGAAGGGCTTGAGATCGGGATTATTGTTCGGCGGATTGACGATGGAAGCGAGCGGCTTCGTCATGTCGTGTTCGAGCGTCTGGATCATCGTCGTAACGTCGACGGCATGGTTCAGCGCCTGGCGCACGCGCTTGTCCTTCAGCGCGTCGATGCCGGTGAAGGAGATGCCCATGTGCATCTTGCGCAAGCCGTTGACGGCAACAACCGTGGAGCGATCGGACTTGGCAAGGTCGGCGCTGTCAGGGGTCAGGCCAACGGCAATATCGACGCTGCCGGCCTTGAGCTCGTTGACGCGGGAGGAGAGTTCCGGAATGTCGCGGAAAATGACATCCTTGATCGAGGGTTCGCCGTTCCAATAACCGGGATTGGACTTCAGCACGACGCGGTCGCCCTGTTTCCATTCCACGAACATATAAGGGCCGGAGCCGATCGGACTGGCGCCGACGACGTCGGGAGCGGTGTTCTTCATATAGGCCGGCGCGCCGATGAAAGCCTCTTCCAGCCAGTAGAGCATGTTGATCGTCGGCTCGCTGGTCACCAGGTCGACGGTCATGGGATCGACGACATCGACGGACTTCAGGTTGGTCTGCGGCCAGAGCTGGCTCTCGGCATTGTAGGGCGAAACGTTCATGCGCTCGAAATTGAACTTCACCGTCTCGGCGTTGAATTCCTCGCCATTGGTGAACTTGACGCCGCCGCGCAGCTTGAAGCGCCAGCGGGTCGGCTCGACCTGTTCCCAGCTCAGCGCCAGCCGCGGTTCGTGCGTGCCGTCGGCATTGCGGCGAACGAGGCTGTCGAAGACCGACCAGACGACGCTGCCGATCGGGTGGTTGTTGCGGATGAGATGCGGATCAAGCGTCGAAACGTCTTCTTCAGAGGCGATGACGACCGGGGCGGCCTGTGCAAAGGCCATCCGGGGAAGGCCCATGAGAAGTGCTAGCGTGGCGGCGCCCTGGCCAAGCTGACGCCTGGTTAAGGAAGGACCTGATGTCATGTGCTGGTTCCCTTTTCTTTCTGTTTGTTCCCGGCATCGATGCTTGCGTCTTTTCTCGTTTTTGACAATGGAATTTTTTCGAAAGTTGACAACGATGCCTGTCAAGCGCCTCGAAGATGACCACAAAAACGGCAGGAGACCGCCGGATCTGCCCATCACGCGGTCAGCACGCGAAGCCCTTCCGCTTCGAAAAGCCGCAATGTTTCGGGGGGCGCATCGCTATCGGTCACCAGTAAGTCTGCCTTCTTCAAATCGGCGACGCGCGCGCTACCGACATGGCCGATCTTGCTGTGGTCGGCGAGAAAGACGCAGCGGCTGGCCGCTGCGATCATCGCTTTCTCGACCTCCGCCTCTTCCCAGCTGCCTGTCGTGAAACCCTTGTCGACGGCAATGCCGGTGCAGGAGACATAGGCCGTATCCGCGTTCAGCTGCTCGATGATCAGCGTCGAGAAGGGCGCGGTCAGCGACCGCTGCACGCCCCGCAGCGTACCGCCGGTCACAACGACGCGAATGCCGGGATGGTCGGCAAGCGCTATGGCAACGTCGAGCGCGTTCGTCACAACTGCCACATCATTCAAGGACTTGGAAAGCGAGCGCGCAAAGGCGAGCGCCGTGCTCCCGGCATCGATCATGATCGTCTCGCCGTCGCGCACCAATGCGGAAGCGGCCTTGGCAATGCGTTGCTTTTCTTCCGTGAAGGCCTGGCTCGCCAGGTGGATCGGGCGCTCGAAGCGCGCTGCGCGAACGGCAAGCGCCCCACCCCGGATACGCCGAAGCACCTGCTGGCGCTCGAGCAGTTCCAGATCGTTGCGGATGGTGACGACGGAGACCCGCAGCGTGTCGGACAGATGCATCACCGACACTTTTCCCTCGGCCTCCAGAACCTCCAGAATCCGCGCGTGCCGGCCCATCGCATTCAATGCCGCCATGTCTGCACTCCCCGCTCCTTAGTTGCCTAAAATTTGATCTCATATTTTTTAAATCGGCGCTATCGAAATTTTTCGAAAATTTTCCTTGCGCGCAGCAGGGACAATGAGCAGTTTCTGGGAAATCAGGAGTTTGACAATGACCGATACGACAGCGACCCAGCCACACATGCTGGTGGATATCATGCGGCAGGCCGATGTTCTGGCCCGCCTTCTCGACCGCTTCCCGGAATTTTCCGCAATCGGCGCCGAGCAGCTTGCACCGGGCGCCGGCGGCAGCCTTTACGCCTTTGGCTGCGGCGACGGCTGGTTTGCCGCAAGGACAATCGGCGGCATTGCCGGCGAAGCTTTCGACATGCCACTCGAAGGCGTCACCAGCCTCGATTTCCTGCTGTCGAAGTCCCGGCAGCCGACATCGGCGGATCGGGCCGTTGCCATTTCGATGTCCGGCACAGTCGACCGCACGATTGCCGCGGCCAATCGCATCCGCGAAGCCGGCGGCCGCTATGTCGCACTGACCAATGAGGACGGCGCGCAGATGGGTGCAGCGGCCAATGGCGTCGCTTCGCTGAAGATCGACGATATCGCCCCGTTCCTGACGGGCACCACACGCTACAGCGGCACGATCCTCGGTCTGATGATGCTGGTCGAAGGTGCAGCGCATGCAGCCGGCCGCAAGCCTGCCGTCAGCTGTCGCGGCCCGGAAGTCGCCCGCCTGCTCGAGACGACCATTCCGAAGACGCTTGACATCTGCAACACCCAGCTTCCTGCGATCTGCGCCGAAGTCTTCAAGGCCGGTCTCGGCGGTGTACGCGTGCTTGGCGCCGGCCCGGAATGGGCGACCGCCGATTATGGCGCGGCAAAGCTGGTGAAGGTCATTCAAGCCCCGGTCTGGAGCTGCGAGATCGAGGAATTCGCCCATAGTCTCTTCTGGTCCAGCCGCCAGGACGAACTCGTGGTGCTGCTGGCCTCGACGCCGGAGATCAGCCGCCTTGCCTCCAACACGGCGACAGCGCTTTCGCATGCCGGCATGCGCACGCTTGCGATCGAAACGGCGGGCGTTGCCGTCGAAGGCGCCACCTACCGCCTCAGCGTGCCGGAGACACCGGCCTGGCTCGCACCGCTTCTTGTGCCGGCACCCCTGCAGATGCTGGCCTATGCCATGGCGATCGCCAGCGGCTACGATCCCAATCGCAGCCAGGATCAGGCGGATCCGGGCCGTTTCCTTGCCGCCCAGCTTCTCAGCCGACGCTGCGAACTCGTGTGACATCGCCTCTTGCCGAACCAGAAAGTCCCGAAATGACCGAGCAATTCGTCACCCCTCTTCTCGCACCGGACTCGCCGCTCGATCAGCATTCGCGCAAGTTGGTGGAGGAGCTTTTCGAGAAGGAGGCGCGGCTGATGGATGCGCTTCCGACCGACGATCCGCTGGATGAGAAGCGCCGCCGCCGCGTCGAACTCACACGCGTCGAGATCCTGGCCCAGCCGCAGGCGATCCGCACGACGCTGGCCGAAGAGCGCGAGGCGACGAGAGCAACGGCCGCCGCCTTCGCCGGCCTCGGCATCAAGCGCATCGTCATGACCGGCTGTGGCGATTCCCTTGCCGTCATGATCGGCGCCCGGCTGTTTTTCGAGGAACTGCTCGGTCTTCCCGTCGAGCCGATCCAGGCGCTCGACTATGCCTATTATGCCAGCCGCACCAGCGGCCCCGATACGCTCGTCATCACGCTGAGCTCCAGCGGCATGACCACTCGCACTGTCGAGGCGATGCTGATCGCCCGCTCGCTCGGCGCCCGCACGCTTGCCCTCAGCAACACGCCCGGTTCGGCGCTGATGACGGAATCCGATCATGGCCTGATGGTGCGCGCCGAACGTAAGGGTTGGCCGACGCAAGCAAGCACTGCGGCCTTGGCGCTCCTTTGCCAATTTGCGCTCGATTGGGCGCGCACCACCGGCCTGAACCCGGATCTCGTCGAGACCTGGCAGGCGGCGCTCGATGCCGTGCCCCAGCAGATCGCCGGTGTGATCGAGGTCCATGAACCGGCGATAGAGGCGATTGCCAAGCGCGAGAGGGATCGGCTCGTCTATCTCTATGCCGGCGGCGGCCCGGCTTATGCCAGCGCCATGTTCGGCGCGGCCAAGGTCAAGGAATGCTCGCCCGATCAGGGCATTGCCATTCCGCTCGAGGAATTCCATCATTACAATTCCCAGAAGGAAGGTGATCCGCTGTTTCTGATCGCGCCATCTGGCCCATCGGTCTACCGCGCGCGAGACACGGCTTTCGAAGGCAAGCGCTGGAAGGGCCAGATCTACAGTGTCGTCACGGAGGGCGAAGCTATGCTCGATCCATATTCCGATATCGTGCTGAGATTGCCCGCTGTGCCGGAAAGCCTTGCCGCACTTGTCTATTCCGTGCCGGTGCAGCTTTTTGCCTATCATGTGGCGATGGAAAAATTCCGCCGCGCCGAAAACGGGAGCTGAAGACAGGTGATGACGCCCCCTCGCCTCGTCTGCCTCGGAAATCTGACGATCGACGATGTCGTGCTGCCCGACGGTACCGAGAAGTCGGACTGCACCGGAGGCGACGCGCTCTATGCCTGCCTCGCCGCCCGCTTTTTTGAAACTGCGAGCGAGATGGTCGCCCCCGTGGGCTCCGACTGGCCGAAAAAGATCGAGGAGCAAATCCGAAAGGCCGGACTCTCCGATCTCGGCCTGCCGCCGCGCAATCTGCCGTCACTGCACAACCGCATCGATTACGATGCCAATGGCGGCCGCGTCTGGACGCTGTTTAATGGCGAGGAGGCTTTTCAAACCCTTTCGCCGGTGCCGGATGACATTCCGCAGCTCTATCGCAGCGCCGAGGCCTTTCTCGTTCTCGCGATGACACTCGAAGCGCAGATCGATCTCGTCGCTGCGCTGAAACGCGACAGCCACGCCCTGGTCGCGCTCGATCCGCAGGAAGACTACATCGCCGGCAATGAGGAGCGCCTGAAAGCATTGATCTCCCAATGCGATATCTTCCTGCCGAGCGCGGAAGAGGCACGGCAACTGCTCGGCCATGACGACTGGAGTGCCGCCGCACGGACCTTTGCCGAGCTCGGCCCGGAGATCGTCGTGGTCAAGCTCGGTCCGGATGGCAGCCTGCTCTACGACAGCCGCAATGGCCGCGAAATCAGGGTTCCGGCGCTTGAGGCAGATGTCGTCGATACAACAGGCGCCGGCGACAGCTTTTGCGGCGCCTTCATGGCGGCGCTGCTGCAGGAAAATTGCGACCTGGAAACGGCCGCGCGCGCCGGCAGCGTCGCCGCCTCCTTCACGGTATCGGGCTACGGCGTCGACCCGCTGTTTGTGGCGACATCTGCGCAGGCGAAACGGCGTCTGGTGGACTGGCGGCGGTGAGAGGCAGAACCTGATCATGCGTATCCAGATCATCAATCCCAACACTACCCATGCTTTCACCGAGCGCCTTCTGCGAAGTGCCGTCGCCATCGCGGCACCGGGCACCGAGGTTCTCGCCGCCAATCCCGACATTGGCGCGGCCTCGATCGAGAGCCACGCGGAAGAGGCTCTCGGTGCACTCGGCGTTATGCAACTTGTGACGGAGGGCGAGGCAAACGGCATCGATGGTTACGTCGTCGCCTGCTTTGGCGATACCGGCGTGCATCAGGCCCGTGAGATCGCCAGGGGACCTGTCGTTGGAATGACGGAAGCAGCACTCTATGCAGCGGCGATGATTGCCTCGCGTTTTGCGATCGTCACGCTGCCGCCACGCACACGAGCGCATTCGCTGCGTGTTCTCCATGAGACCGGCCTATTGCATCGCTGCTCGCTGCACGCAGTCGAAGTGCCCGTTCTTGATCTGGAAGACGATGTTGCGGCGAGCTATCCCATCATCGCCGCCGAAGCCCGGCTCGCGATCGAGAACGACCGTGCCGAGGCGATCATCCTTGGCTGCGCCGGACTGGCCGAAATGGTCGCGCCCTTGAGCGCCGAACTCGGCGTCCCTGTCATCGACGGCGTGCTCGCCGGACTGAAGATGGCGGAAGGGCTGGTTGCGACCGGGATCAGAACCTCGAAACGATCCACCTACGACTTTCCGCCTTCGGGCTTCACTATGCCGGCGCTGCGCCGGCCGGAGACATGAGATGGCAATCCTCTTCAGGAACGTAAGGGTGTTTTCCCAGGAGCCTGCCGAAGGTTCCTCCGGAGAGACCCATGTGCTGGTCGACGGCAACACCATCCGCGCCGTCGGAGATGAGGCCGCGCGCCTAGCGCCGGCCGATGCCGAGGTCGTCGAGGGCAAGGGAGACCTCTTGATCCCGGGCCTGATCAACGCGCATTTCCATTCGCCGGTCAACCACATGAAGGGCATGCTGCCGAGCCTGCCGCTCGAAATCTTCATGCTCTACGAATCCCCCGATTTCGAGCCGCTGCGCCCCTCGCCGCGCGAAGCCTATGTCCGCACCATGCTCGCCGCCATGGAGATGCTGCGCAACGGCACGACGTCCGTCCAGGACGACGCCTTCTTCGTGCCGCATCCGACGCCCGACATCATCGATGCGGTGATGCAGGCCTATCGCGATGTCGGCATCCGCGCGACAGTCGCGCTCGATCAGCCGGAGCTTGCGGAACTCGACAAGCTGCCGTTTCTCGCCGAGATGCTGCCTGAGACGCTGCGCGCGGAACTGCGCGAGCCCCCGGTTTTCGGCAGGGCGAGGCTGCTCGAATGTTATCGCCACCTCATAGAAACATGGCACGGCCACGACGGCGGACGGCTGTCGGCGGCGGTCTCCTGTTCCGCGCCGCAGCGCGTATCGCCGGACTATATGGGTGAACTCGACGCGTTGAGCCGCGCCCACGACCTGCCTTTCTACACCCATATGCTGGAGACCAAGCTGCAACGGGTGCTTGCCGATGAACAGCCGCGCTTCGCAGGGCGCTCGCTGGTGCGCTATACCGCCGATCTCGGCTTCCTCTCGGAGCGGATGAATGTCATCCACGCGATCTGGATGGACGATGCCGATTACGACCTGATCGCCGAGGCCGGCACATCGGTCGCCCATAATCCGATCAGCAATCTGCGCCTCGGCAGCGGCGTCATGCCGTTCCGCAAGCTGCGTGATCGTGGCATCAACATCTGCCTGGGTACGGACGAGGCCATCGCCGACGACGCAGTCAATATGTGGTCCGTCGCGAAGATGGCGGGCCTGATCCACAATATCGGCGGACCCGACTATGGACGCTGGCCCACCGCCTCCGAAATTCTCGAATGCCTCTTCCAGGGCGGTGCCCAGGCGATGCGGCGCGGCGAAAGCCTGGGAAGCGTGGAGCCCGGCAAGCTCGCCGACCTTGCGCTCGTCAATCTCGACAGTGGAGCCTTCACGCCGCTGAACGATGTGCACCGCCAGATGGTCTATTGCGAAAACGGCAGTTCGGTACGCCTGACCATGGTTGCCGGCCGCATCGTCTTCGATGGCA
This sequence comes from Rhizobium sp. BK313, assembly GCF_014193655.1. GTDB lineage: Bacteria > Pseudomonadota > Alphaproteobacteria > Rhizobiales > Rhizobiaceae > Rhizobium. The sequence goes on from NZ_JACHZQ010000002.1 coordinate 27,102, forward strand.
ATCGTCTGGCGACCGTCGACGAGGCGGCCATTCGTGCCGAAGCGCGTGAGATATTCAGCGGCCGTCAAGGCGCCTTGACGGCAGCGCGCCTCGAAGCCGACCGCTGGCTGCCCTACTACCAGCAGATGGTCTCAAAAGCCGCTGCCAGCGACATCCACATGAACCGCTGGCTCGGCTACGCCGACGAGCACTGATCGGGAGAATTGCAATGCTTCCAAGCCACGGACGATACGAGTTTTCCCCCATCACCGAACGTCCCGACTACCGCTGGCCGAACGGCGCCGGATTGGCGCTTTATGTCGCGCTCGGAGTGGAGGAATACCGCTTCGGCGACGGGCTGACCGAGGATATCATTCCGGGCGCCAGCAAGCCCGACATGGTCAATACCTCGTGGCGCGATTATGGCAATCGCGTCGGCGGCTTTCGCCTGCTCGACCGGCTCGCCTCGCGCGGCATCGCACCTGCGATCCTGTTGAATACCGAGGTTTACGACCATGCGCCTTCCCTGATGAAGGCCGCGGCGGAAGCTGGCGCCGAGATCGTCGGCCATGGCCGCACCAATTCCGACACCCTCGCTGGCATGGAGCCTGCCGAGGAACTCGCCTATCTCAAATCAGTCCAGGAGCGCATCACATCAGAACAGGGTTTTCCGGCCAAGGGCTGGTCGAGCCCCTGGCTCGCCCATACCGACAATACGCTGGACCTGCTGCCGCGGGCCGGCTTTTCCTATCTTCTCGACTTGCGCATGGACGACCAGCCGGTCTGGTTGAAAACCACATCCTCGCCCGTGCTCGCCCTGCCCTATGCGCTGGAACTCAATGACAGCTCGACGCTGATCGGGCGGCAGACGACGGCGCGCGACTTCGCAACGATGATCATCGACGAATTCGACGAGTTGCTTCTGGCGGCCGAACGTCAACCGCTTGTCATGAGCATTGTGGTGCACAGCTTCATCTCGGGTCAGCCGTTCCGGCTGGCGGCCCTGACCCAGGCACTCGACCATATAGCCGCGCATCGCGACCAAATATGGCTGACGCAGCCCGGGCGCATTTTTGATTTCGTTTCAGCCGACGCGGCGCTAGCTATATAGGCTTTGTTGCGTCGCCTTAACTGGTAGCACTTCGTGGCGAGGATTTGTGTGGCGAGTTTCAGGCAGCGATCGACCAGGCGATTTTACGCCATGTCGAGATGGCGTGAGCTCGGAGCTGGCGGTGATCGGCGGCTGTCAGATGTTTGCGATGAAGGAGGAAAAGATTTGCAATCTGGCCATGGCTTGAGACGAAGCGCTGGCATTGCCGTGTCGACTTGAAGCGCATCATGCGTCGCTCTCGCCGTCGAAGAGGAAGATGAGAGTTTTCTGCGCGGTTGTTTAGGCCCTTGTGCGAACGATGCCCGACGCTCGGCATCAATCCAGCTTTCGCGGTGGCGTAAGAGCGCAGCTTGTCGGTCACCATGACGCGCGGTGCTACCCCTTGGCCCTTGAGCAGCTTGCGCGGCATCGTAAACTTAATGGGCGTGGGGCAGTCGTAGCCTGCTTGCAGCAGGGCGTTTGATGCCCGAATGATTTTTACCCACAGGTTGATCGCCTCTGAACGTAGTGCGCGATGATCGCTGGAGGAGATGTCGTGTCTGGGGATTTGGAACAGGTTGGCAATCGGATCATGGATGGAGACGAAGCGCTGCAAATGGCGCTGTGACTTGAAGCGTTTCATGATCCGTTCCCGTCGCCGGACTGGCTGGTGGGTATTTTCCGCCCGATCATTACGCTCGGAGCCGAAGGCAACATGGCCAATGCGGACCATGATCGGCGCGCTTGTTCTGACCGTGATTTCGGTCGCCGCCGCGGAAGTCGCCCGGCCAGTTCGATACCTGAACGTGCTTCTGGGAGGCGCACTATTCATCACGCCATTCGTCTACGAAGGTACCCTTGTTGGAACACTCGGAAGCGTCTCAGCCGGGACCGCCTTGATCGGGCTCCGCTTTCGTCGCGGCCTAATCAGGGAGCGTTGCGGCAATTGGAATCCTCATTGAGCAGACCGTCATTCTGAAAGCAGAGACGCGTGCACCAAGTCTGCGAATTTCATGCGGTTCGGCGCAGAGCGGCGCTACTGCCGGGCGACGTCCTTGCGACCGGCACTCCCCCGGCGTCGGGTTCGGCAAGGGCCGCTTCTTGGCGGGAGGTGATGTCCTGGAATGCAACATCGCTCACCTCTGCACACAACGCCACGTGATCCTTGCTTGAATACGCCTGCACAAGCTGACACTCGACGAGCTCGGTCTCGTTTGCCGCCGGAGAGCTTGTCAGCTCGCCGGCGTCCGGCCACGTCCGCGAGAAACGATTGCCAATGAGGCCAAGCCTCGCGTCATATTCGCCAAGTCCATTCTCACGAGCAAAAGCCGCAGCGAAGTCGGCTGTTGTGATTGGCCGTCCCGCTTCCTGCAGGGTGCGCAGCACGAAACTGCGGCGATCAAAGCCTTTGAAGAGCACAGAGATGCCGTTCATATCGACTCCATCCAGCTTTCGGCGGCGGCGCACGGCACTGCCATCCGACACTGGCGAGTAATCCGGCTCATAGGATCTGATGACGACATCAAACGCAGCCTGCTGCTGCTCAAGTACCACGATCTGCTTCACAGTTCTTCGATGTGAAGGCCGATCTCGGCCCGCTTTCTCTTCAATTCGTCTGCAACAAAAACCATAGGCAACCACTCCATCGGATCGCGACGATCCTATGAGTTCGGCGGATCCGAGTCTCGTGGCAGTTGCTACCTAATTCCGAAAACATCAGATCGATGCAAGGCTCGTTTCTGCTTCCGTCAGCAAAGACCTTAGCTCTTCGCCTCCCGCCATTAGTTCGATAACTTCACCTACAGACTTCTCGCCTTTCTTAAAGCTTGCGAGAACCTCACCACGCCGCAGAATTAGAAACGCGTCACCGACGGAATGGGCATGGTAGGCATTGTGGGTGATGAGAACGACGGCAATTCCCCGCGAGCGTACAGTGTGAATGAGTTTCAAGACGCTGGCGGATTCTCGAACACCAAGCGCCGCTGTAGGTTCGTCGAGAACGAGGAGACGTGCACCGAAATGAAGCGCACGGGCGATTGCCAGAGCCTGCCGTTCGCCTCCCGACATCGTCCCCACGAGCTGGCTACCGTCAGTGATACGATTGATGCCAAGTTCCCTCAGGCCTGCGATGGCGATCGCACTCGCCTTGTCGAGATCCAGGCGTCGGAAGGGTCCCCAACCTTTTGTTGGCTCCGCAGCCAGGATGAAGTTGCGGGCCACGCTCATGAGCGGAAGCGTACCCACCTCTTGGTAGACAGTCGCGATACCGCGCTCGCGTGCATGGCGCGGCGATGTGAATTCTGTGACTTCACCATCGACCAGGATCTCACCGGTGGTCGGACGTTCGACCCCCGTGAGCATTTTGATGACCGTCGACTTGCCGGCACCGTTTTCTCCGAGGAGGCAGAAAACCTGACCCGGCAGAACCGCCATGGATAAATGACTGACAGCCTGGACACCTAGGAAAGATTTGGATGTGTCGCGCAGTTCAATGACCGGAGTTTGTTCATAGCTACTCATTCTCAACGCCCCATCGCAAAGCGGCGCAGACGATTGTTGGTCATCACTGCCATCAACAGCAGCGCTCCGATAAAGAGCTCCGTCAGGTCCGCGTTCCAGCCCAAGAAAAACACACCCATTGAAACAATCCCGTAGGTCATTGCGCCAAACGCGGTGCCGACGAGGGATCCGTACCCGCCGGTCAGCAGGACGCCACCAATTACACAGGCAGCAATGCCACTGAAGACATACTGCGCCCCAAGCGTGACGCTGCCGTTCTGGAACGTATAGGTCTGGAGTACGCCGACAAATGCAGCCCCCATCGCGCTCAGCACGAAGAGTATGATTTTCACCCGGTTTGTCGGGACGCCAGCCAAGCGAGCGGTGTCCACATTTCCGCCAGTCGCGTAGATCCAATTGCCGAACCGGGTGCTCTGCAACACCCATGTTGCCAACGAAGCAAGGATCACCCAATGCAGGAGAGAGATGTGAAATTCGTTCCACTTGTAGGCAAAGATGAAGCTCGCCAACCCGGTTGGCACGGCAGAAATACTGCTTGATCCCGTCAGGGCAATCGACACGCCAAGAATCGCGCCGGTGGTCATGAACATGGTGGAGAGGGTGACGATGAAAGAGGGCAATTTCGTTTTGACGACGATCATGCCGTTCATGAAGCCGACCAGAATGGCTATCGCGAAGGCGACGCCAACACCGACGAGGGGGCTTAGCCCATAATACCCGGTGCAGATCGCCACGATCATCGAGGCGGCACCGACCATCGCGCCGACGGAAAGATCAAACTCACCGGCAATCATCAACATGCCGACCGGAATTGCGACAATTCCCAGCTCCGACGCCGTATCGAGCCAGTAAGCCGTGCCAAGAACGCTGAGGAACCCGGACGAACCCGCCGCGATCGCGAAGAACAGAAACACGATTATAGCCGAAATGGCGCCCCCGATTTCCGGTCGAAGGATGATGCGCCGGAGCGCAGCAGCGCTTCCCGTCGCCGTCGCCCGGCGCACGCTGACCGCTGGAAGTGCATTTGGCGGCTGTGCCTGTGAGATGGTTTCTTTCCCAATCACCAACTGATCTCCCTGACCATGAAACGCTGAAGGTGCTTTCGCGCATGCTCACGCTCCTCATGGAGCAAGCCACATGCGCGAGCACTGCTAATCGATCACTTGGAGCCGATCACATTCGGGTATGTGTCAAACACGGCGCTGATCTTGTCGACGTTGACCTTGTCGACGACGCTGGGACCTGTCGAAACGACGCCAACCGGCGCCAGTCCGAACTTCGCGTAGTGGTAGGCAAACAACACGCCGTAGTAGCCATCAAGATAGGGCTGTTCGTTGATGAGGAATAGCAACTTGCCGTCTTTGATCTGCTGGAGAGCCACCTTGGAGACTTCCATGGTGCCCACTCTGACTTTACCCGTCATCTGAGCAACGTCCACCGCATTGGTCGCCGCCGTACCGACGGCAGCGTTTTCCGTGAAGATGCCGTCTATACCCTGGTGCGATTGCATGAAGGCGCCAATGTCGCGGGCCACCTTGCCTTGGTCCGTCGAATCCGCAGTCGGCAATTCGAGATTGATGGATGCCACACCCAGCGTTTTCGCTTCTTCAGCTAAGCCTTTGCAGATTGCCTGAAGGTACGCATTACCAGGAACGTTGATGACGCAAAGAATCTTCTTGGAGCCAGCTTCCTGAAGCTTCTTTGCCGCGACCTTCCCGACATCGGGGCCCTTTTGGCCGACGAAGCCAAATGCGCCAACATTTTCCCAGCTGTCCTGTCCGGACTGGTTGACGTAAACCGGTATTCCTGCAGCAACGGCCTGTTTGATGAAGGGGTCGACAACGTTGGTGATGAAATCTCCGACCACGATCACGTCCGGATGCTGGGCGATGGCGGCTTGCATCGTGCGGGCAGACGATGCTTCGATGTCAGCTTCGTCAATCGGAATATAATTCAGATCGACCCCCAGGGCTTTCGAAGCGTCCTGCGCACCCTGATACAAAGGCGGAAAAAATGAGTCATTGAGCGGCCCCGAGACGAAGGCGACCTTGATCTTCTTTTCTTCCGCCGACGCAGGGTTGCTTGCAGCAAAACTCACCGCGCCAAGAAGCGCAAGTGAAATGCAGCCGAATTTGGTGAAAGTCGTCGAGCGTTTGAACATGATGTTTCCTCCCATGGAAATCCTCAGACCAACAAGCCTCTGCTTGATGGTTTAATCCGACTGCATTTGGCCGAACTGTCCCGCAATCTCCCTGTTGTCGGGCTAGTTCGCATTTCCTATTTCATTTCTCAGACAACGTCAATCGAATGGACACTGTTGTCGGAGTTATGTAGAACACCGCACAACACGCGTTCAATTCGGAGCGATCCATGGCATTGCTGCTGGACAGAAGTACCCTAGGCCTGGCGGACAACATCATTTCGAGTGATCTGTCCCGTAGGATGACCGAAATTGACCGGGAGGTTGCTTCCCAGGAGGACGGCACATACGACTTGAGCAGTGCGCGCCGCTGGATCAACGAGTACGCCGACGCCGCCTCCAAAGGAGTGTCCCTCGATGTAAAGTCAGAAGATCGGATATTTTCTACTCCGACAAGAGACGTCAAAGTAAGGGTGTATAACCCCGAGGAAATCGGGCCGACCGTAATTTTCGCTCATGGCGGCGGCTGGGCGATTGGCGGCATCAGAAGCCATGATCATATTACGCGCTGGCTGGCTTCGGAACTTGGCGGTCGCGTCATGTCGATCGAATACAGCTTGGCGCCGGAGCATCCCTATCCAGCCGCGATCAATGAATGCCTAGCCGTGATTTCTATGGTGTTGACTGAAAGTCTTGGCTCGCCGGTCTTCATTGCGGGGGATTCGGCCGGGGCCAATATCGCGGCGATGGCAATCCTGCGGCTGCCCATTCATGAGCGGCGCAGCGTTGCCGGATTTATCTCGATTTACGGGGCCTATTCTCCCCAGATGAACCTTTCCTCCCATCGACTTTATGGAGATGGGCGGTTTGGACTGAGCGAAGCGCAGATGCGTTGGTTCTGGAACCTCTACGCTCCTCACATTCCCGTCGAGAACAGAAACGGCCTTCTCAGTCCGCTCGGAGCTGATCTATCGACGTTTCCTCCTACTTTGTGCATTGGCGCGGAATGCGATTTGCTTCTGGATGACACCCTGGCATTCTACGGAGAGTTGGCCAAGGCATGCACAGATGTGTCGCTGTCCCTTTGGTCCACGCTCCCGCACGGATGCATGCATTTTGTCGGTGCTGTCGACAGCGTGACCAATGCGGCGAGGTCGATCGTTCAGTTTATCAAGAACCGTGAGACCAGTGCGGTCGCTCGCGAGGTCGTCAGTGAAAAGCCCCGGATGCAGACACTCCTTCTCGATGAACCGCCGAAGCGGTTCGGGATTGATCGAATTAATCTTAGTGACGTTCTTGTCGACGCCGATCCCCTGTTCGCCACCAGCCGGTCCAGACTGCATGGGACGGTAACCCACAGAATTGCCGCGGATATCATAACCGGCGCGCTGCCCCCTGACTCGCTTCTGCCCAATGAGGACAACGCCAGTGCATCTTTGGGGGTCTCCCGAAGTGCCTATCGAGAGGCGATCAGGACGCTGGCGGCGAAGGGATTGGTCTATGCACTTCCCAAGGTCGGTACTCGCATTTCCCCACGATCTGAGTGGCAAATACTGGACCCGGATATCCTGGCTTGGCATTTCGAACTCGGTGCGAGTGACGAGTTTATTCATAATCTGTTCGAACTGCGGAAGATCGTTGAGCCCAGCGCGGCCGCCCTGCTTGCGAGGCGGAGAACCGACCAACAATTGTCAGAACTCGCTGACTCCCTTGCCAGAATGGCTGGTATAAATCCGCGCACAGGAGGTTGGCTCAACGCCATCATCGAGTTTCATAAAAATATTCTCCTTAACTGCGGAAACGAGGCGGTGGCATCGTTATGGCCAGCGATCCAGACGACGCTACGCTGGTCCGTGAAGCTACAGGTGATGCTTCCAACACTAACGCATGATCATGATCCTGTTGGCGACCACGCAAAAGTATTTGAAAAAATTGCGTCTCAGAATGCTGAAGGTGCCCTTGAAGAAATGGCCATGCTGGTAGACAGCTCACTCGCAGACACGATAACCAACATCCGTCGAATCAAAGCTTCGAGGGCATCGTCAACGTAACGAAACGTGGACGTCGATATGAGATGGCGGGCCATGACAGACCGTGACCCACTCTACCGCCGCCATCGCTTTCCTCCCGAGATCATCGCCCATGCTGTCCGGCTCTATTTCCGTTTTCTTCTCAGCTTGCGGATGGTCGAGGACATGCTGGCGGCACGAGGGATTATTGTCTCACACCAGACGGTCCGGCTTTGGGCAGAGAAATTCGGGCGGGCCTTTGCCAGCGAGATCCGCCGCCGCTCAGCCGGTCGGCTGGGTGACAAGTGGCACCTCCACGAGGCCGATGTTTCGATCCGCGGTAAGAAGCACTGGCTCTGGCGCGCCGTCGATCAGAACGGTTTCGTCCTGGAGGTTCTGGTGCAAAGTCGCCGCAATGCCAAGGCGGCCAAGCGTCTATGCGCAAACTGTTGAAGGGCCAAGGCCGCGCGCCGCGGGTGATGATCACCGACAAGCTTCGATCCTATGACGCTGCAAAGCGCGAGATTATGCCAAGTGTCGAACACCGTTCGCATAAAAGCTTGAATGATCGGGCGGAAAATTCCCACCAGCCAGTCCGGCGACGGGAACGGATCATGAAACGCTTCAAGTCACAGCGCCATTTGCAGCGCTTCGTCTCCATCCATGATCCGATTGCCAACCTGTTCCAAATCCCCAGACACGACATCTCCTCCAGCGATCATCGCGAACTACGTTCAGAGGCGATCAACCTGTGGGTAAAAATCATTCGGGCATCAAACGCCCTGCTGCAAGCAGGCTACGACTGCCCCACGCCCATTAAGTTTACGATGCCGCGCAAGCTGCAGGTCTTGAGCGGAATCGAACCACCAACCCGTGACAATCTCATTCGCACTGCAGGTGGTTGGTGAATTGGCTGGAATATCCGCAGATGCTTGGAACCCGCTAACAGCCAATTCGTAATTTCTTGCCGACATGACGCGCTGCCGCCATATAGGTGGCATGACGCTTGATTCGAAGATATTCGTTGGCCTTAAATCGGCTCGTAAGAGATCTGTTCCGCAGAGCGAACCCACCGGTCCTAGATGCCAATGGGACGGCTGCGAAAAGAATGGCACGCACCGCGCGCCTGTCGGGCGGGATGCTGAAGGCCTGTATCTGTTCTTCTGTATTGAGCACGTGAAGGAGTATAATAAGGGGTATAATTTCGCGACGAATCTATCTGACAAGGATATTGCCCGCTATCAGAGGGAAGCGGCCACCGGCGGCCGTCCGACCTGGGGGACCAGCGTCAATCAGGCTTCCGAAACTCCGCTCCCGTCCACTGTCCGTTCCGGTTCTGCAAAGGCGTTGAATGCCCGCAAAACCGCCGCGCAGCGCCAGGCGCAAAAGACTGATTTCCAAATACGCAAACTCAAGGTGCTGGAAACCAAGGCATTTGAGACACTCGGTCTTTCGCCGGATGCGACACCGGAGGAAATCAAAAGCCGCTATAAGGAAAGGCTCAAAATGCACCATCCGGATGCCAACCAAGGCGACCGCACTTCCGAGGGTGAGCTTCGAGCATCGATCGAAGCGCATAAGATCCTTAAGCTGAACGGATTTTGCTGAAAGTTTTCTTCCATTTGGTTATGTGCAAGCTGCTGTTCCTTGAGCGACGGGATACCGAGCTAAGATGGTTTACCGCTGCCGCGATAGGGTGCGAAGCCGAGTTGGCGCTGCCTCAGCTTGGTGAAATGCTCGGGAATCTAGCTGTGCGCTGAAGAGCGGAGTCCGCCTAGTTCCTCCACGACATGATCCACGCAAGCCCGACGACGAGCGGGGCTCAGAAGTTTCCCCTGGCGGCCTCAGCCAGGATCATCTGGTCCAGGGTGAGATCAGAGACAGCAACACGGAGCCGGGTATTCTCCGCTTCCAGTTCCTTCAGGCGCTTCACCTGATCGCCCTTCAGGCCCTGTATTGGTCCGCCAGCGATAATATGTAACTTTTGCCACGTCTATCGACCGCATCGCCTCCGCCATCGATTTTCTCTGCGCGTTCAGCACGTCAACCTGACGGAGTTTGGTGACGATCTCTTCTGCCTTGCGTCGTTTCGCTGCCATTTCAATGTCATTCTTCGGCTCATAAGCCATACTTCATGAACGATCTCATTGCAGGGGGCAGACTAGAGCTCCATTCTGTGATGTGGCGGCCGTGGTTGACGGCAAACCCGCCGACGATTGGCTTGAGCCGGTCCGCGAACAAATTGGTCAATCGAACGGCGCTGGACTCGATGAAATGGCTCCGCCCGCTCCCGTTTCCGAGGCGTTTCACGATCGGCACGGATGACGGCCGGCAAGTGCCGGTAGATTTGAATGCATCCTATAGCCAGCCGGAACGAGGTCTCACGCTCGCAAAAGCAGGTCGAAACCGTCCGGAGTCCAGACGGTTTGTCAGTGCCCGATCAATACTCCCCAATCGTGGAATCTTCCGCAATCTCGATGATCTAAACGCCCCGTTCCGACATTGGTTGGACACGGTTGCCAATCCAAAGGTTCTTGCCACGCTGACGCGTCGTCAACCAGGCCTTCGCCGAAGAGCGGCCGCATCTGGGACCGCTGCCCTGGCTCCGTTCCGCGCAGTGTTGAAGCTGGAACGTCGCATCTCGCGTGAAGGCATGGTGAGCGTGGGCGGCAACGCCTACAGCGTGGAGGACGCTTCGAACCGGCGATGGCGGGATGGCGTCGAAACATCTGAAAGCCGAGATCTGCCGAGAACTCGATCGCCTCGAATTGTTGCTCACACAGATCAAGACCGTGGAAGTAAAACGAGATGCGTTGATGTCCTACGGCCACCTCATTTTCGGACTGGAGCCAAGGATGGCATTTGGCAACCGCAATTCCTATTGAATGCCACCGACCTCAATCGACCTCTCGGCCTCGGTAATCGCACGCTTGCCAAGCCCCGATTTGACGATGCGGATCAGTTCCTCTTCGCTTGTCTCGCTGGTCGCTGCATCGAGTACGATCTCTCCCGAATGCAGGAAATTGATGCGGTCGCAGACCTCGAATATTTGATTGTAGTTATGCACGATCAGGACGACTGAAACCTCACGCTGGCGCCGGAGATTCTGGATCAGCCCAAGCACGTGAGCACTCTCGCGGACGCCGAGTGCCGCAAGCGGCTCGTCGAGGATCAGCACAGTCGGCGAGGAATAGATCGATCGTGCCACCGCGATGCACTGCCGCTGGCCGCCGGAGAGCATATCGACCGTGCTGTTGACGCTCGGTATGGAAATGCCAAGCGTGTCGAGATAGGTGCGCGACAGCTGCCGCATGCGTTGATTGTCGAGCACGTTCAACCCTAGAAACCGCCGACGCTGTTCACGGCCCAGGAACATGTTGTGATAGACGCTGAGGTCGCCGATGAGCGCAAGATCCTGATAGACGGTCTCGATGCCACGGGCGCGCGCATCACGTGGCGAATTGAACCGCACCTCCGCGCCGTCGAAGAGCATCTTGCCGCGATCCGGCGTGTGAAATCCGGACATCGTCTTGATGAGCGTCGACTTGCCGGCGCCATTGTCGCCAACGAGCGCCAGCACCTCTCCCTTTCGAAGCTTGAGGCTGACGTCGACAAGCGCCGTAACGGCTCCGAAACTCTTGCTGATGTGCTGCATCTCCAGAATGACGGAAGCATCCTGCGGCAGGTCGGGAATGGGCTCGATGGTCATTTGCGTCTCCGGGTGCGAAGCCTGTCGACCTGCACGTTCAGGATCATCGCTGCGACGATGGCAGCGCCGAGATAGATGTCGGATGTCGTCGCCTGCGCGCCGACCATCACAAGTCCGTTGTTCAGCGATGCCACGACAAAGGCGCCAATCAGCGAGCCGATCGCAGTTCCGGAGCCGCCGAGTAGCGATGTGCCGCCGATGACTGCCGCCGCGATCGCCTGCAGCGTCAAAAATGGACTGCCCGCCGTCGGGTCGGCAGATGAGAATTCCGCTGTATTGATAATGCCGGCCAAGGCGGCGATGCCGCCAGCGATCATGAAGTTATAGATCTTCATCCAGTCGGTTCTGACGCCGATCTCACGGGCACCGGTGATATTGCTGCCGGTTGCGATGGTGTGGAGGCCGAAGCGTGTCTTGGTCAATACCAGCGCGAGGGCCACGACGACCAGTAGCGCCCAAAGGAACGGCGAGAAGGCCGTCAGCCCGTGCAGGGAAAGGAGGGAATCGCTGGGAGTGTAGAGACTCTCGCCAAAAATCGAATTGAACGGCTCCTCGACGGGCGCGACGATCGGCTGGCTGTCATAGATCGAGACGGTGATCCCCTGGAGCAGGAAGAGCGTGCCGACTGTGGTAATCAGCGAAGGAACACGCAATCTGACCGTGATGAAGCCGTTGACGAACCCAACGGCGATGCCAAGCAATATTCCGATGATCGCACCGACAAAGAGCGGCACGCCCCATGTGATCGACATCAGCACCATCAAATAGGGCGCCAGGGAGAACGTGCTGCTCAGCGAAAGATCAATCTCGCCGGTGATCATCAGCATGACCTCGGCGACCGAGATCATCCCCAGGCGGCCGGTATCGCGCAAGACAACGCTCATCAACTGCGTCGTCAGAAAGCCGCCATTGCTGCCAATCTGGAAGTAGATGACAAGCAGAACCGCAACGACGGCGATACTAGCCTCCTTGTAGCGCGACAATATCGCGGCGAGTCTGCTTCCGATGGCGGCGTTCCCGACGCTTGGTGGTGAAGCATCGCTTCGCGTGGCCTTCTCCAGGCTCCCGGATTCCATATTCATGTATATTCGACCTCGCCGTTGATCGGCCGATGCTGGCCAACAGAACAGCGCACAGGCGGTACGGCCTGTGCGCTTGAATTTCGCCAATCGAGCTTATTTCGGCTCGTCGGCCGTGCGGCCTTCGAACCGGGTCTGGCCAAGGTAATTATCGACGTTGTCCTTGGTGACATAAGCCTGGCTGGTGTCGCTGTTTGCAGGACCAACGAGGCCTCCGGAGATCTTGTAGAGGAACATCTGTTGCACCGGCAGGAAGCCTTGCAGATAGGCTTGCTGGTCGGTGGTGAAGGTGACGTCACCGCTCTTGATGAAGGTCAGCGTCTGCGGGAACAGGTCAAAGCCGGCCACGACTCCGCCCTTCTTGGCAAGTCCATACTTGTTCGACACGAAACCGCAAGCATAAGTGTCGGAGCCCCCGGTACCGAAGAGACCGGCAACGTTCTGATGGCTCAGATAATAGGATTCGACACGCGAGATTTCGGTCTGTGGATCCGGGCCAGAATTGACGACGTCGTAAGTGATACCATTGCCGAAATCCTTGATCGCCTGGATATAGCCGTCGAGGCGCGGCTGCGTATTGAGCGAGCCTGGAACACCGATCGTCAGCATAACATGCGCCTTGGCCGGCAGCAGCTTCAGCCATTTCATAGCGACGTTATAGCCGGCCTGAAAGAGGGGCTGGCCGACATACGAAAGCCGCTTGTTCGGGCTCCCCGTTGGAACGTCGGCGTTGAATGCGACGACGGGAATGCCGGCAGATATCGCCATGTCGGTCGCCGCGTCGAAGGCCTTCGGATCGACCAGGCATACCGCAATACCGTCGGCCTTCTGTGCAATCGCCGTCTGCATGGCGCTGACCATCTCGGAGACAACGTTCTTCTGCGAGCCCGTCCACTGATAGGAGGCGCCGAACGCCGCGCACGCATCCTGTATGCCGTAAATGCAGGGGGTGAAAAACTGGTCGAGTGTCACATGGCAAACGAAGTGAAACTTGAATGGCTTCTTGGGCAGGCCGGCGCTCGCCGTGGCTGCCGCCTGCGCCATTGCGAAATGCGGGTTGGACGTTAGGGCTGCTGCTCCGCCGGCGAGTGCCGCAGCCCCGAGACCTGCCTTCGCGGCGAAGCCGAAGGCTTGCCTGCGGCTCAGCATTCGCTGGGCAAGGAGTTCGTCATTTCTATCGTGATCGTCATTCAAAACTGCATCCTCCATTTGAGGACAGGAGCCACACCTCCCGTGCGCTTGCTGTCGTACGGTTACATTGTTGTACGACAACTTTCATGTCAATATGAATCCCTGCCTGCGGCACCTCTTGCTCACCCCTTTACGGCATATCCGGGCCGCTCAATGCAGCCCTTCGACAGGCCGCCGCAAAGTTGCACGCGATGGCGGCACGGCCGGAATAGTGCGGGCCGAACTTCTTCACCCAAGACCGAACCGTCTCATACGAAACGGCGATGCCGCGTTCCAACAACATCTCTTCCACCAGACGCAGGCTCAGCGGAAATCGAACGTACAGCCAGACCGCATGAGAAATCACAGCGGGCAGAAATCGATGATGTTTGTGACTGACAGCGGCTTGGATCATAACCGCCGACTATCAGTCGAGGCTTCAGCTATCGTCAATCTGATATCACCGACCAGCCCGCTCTTGCACAAGATCATCTCCGGGTGAATCGTGACAGGTGCACGATGCCCTGTCGCAGCCTGGTTTTTGAATCCGCGCTTTCATCCAGACGAAAGCGCTTGTAACGCCCCCGAAAATCCGAGCTAAGTTCGCTTCCGCCGGCAACCCGCGCATAGTATATCTTCCCAGGCGAGGAGCGGCGCCGATGATTGATCGCTATTGACCCGCGTGGCGGAGGAGGCTTCCCAAGAGTGAGTAACGCGGGCCTCATCGCTCTCGATAACGGCTGCCGCGGCGCGGCTGCGGGATTGCTGCTGATGGCCGCCGTCGTTTTTCTGCGCCATCGTCCTGTTGAGCTCATTCGCGCTGCCCTCGCAGGCGCCGGCGCGGCCTCTGCGATCATCGAAGCGCCGGGCTTCCCATCGCAATGGCATTGGGCAAGCTTGCCGCTCATTGCACTATCGTCGAGCGGGCCGGTCGCCTTCTGGCTCTGGGCCAGGGTGGCTTTCGACGACGACTTTGTCTTCCGGCCTTGGCACGGCGGCGTCTGGACGGCTGCGGTCGGTCTAGGGCTGCTAACTTCCTATGGCGCCGAAACAGGATCTGCTGCTTCAGCGATCAACGGGGCCTTGACGCTCGCCAATCTAGGCTTCGGCGTGCTCGCCGTGATGCAGACGATTGCCGGGTGGCGAATAGATTTGGTCCTCGGGCGGCGACGGCTGCGTGTCGCCGTGCTGATGGGAACGCTAGCCTATATCGCGATCAACGCGGCCGCGAATCTCTCCTCCGTCGCGATACTGACATGGTTCTCTCCCGCCCGAAACCTTGCCAATGCGCTCAGTCTTTGCTTGTTGGCAGTCCTCGCCGGCTGGTACCTTTTCCGCACAGCCTCGCTCTATCCCGCGCTCACGCTGGAACCGGTCGTTGCGTCCGCCGACCGAGTTTCTTCCGCTCCGATCAGAAGCGGCGACCGTCCAGGGATCGAACCGGCGCTGCTCAATCGCCTGGAGCGTCTGATGACGACCGAGCGCGCATATCGTCGCGAGGGGTTGACCATCGGCTCTCTCGCAGCGCTCATGAGCCTGCCGGAATATCGGCTGCGCCAAATCATCAACGAGGGCCTTGGCCACCGCAATTTCAACGCCTTTCTCAATCGATACCGGATCGAGGAGGCCAAGGCGGCTCTCGCCGATTCCAACCAAAAGGACGTGCCGATCCTGACGATCGCCATGGATGCCGGCTTCCAGTCACTCGGCCCGTTCAACCGGGCCTTCAAGGCAGACACGGGCCTGACACCGACCGAGTTTCGTCGTCTGGCTCTCCGCCAGGTACCTGCCAGGCCGCAGAGCGAGGCAAGAAATTTCTAGTATCGGCGAGCCGTATCGAGAAATCGGCTAGCCGTTTTCCAATTTCCGGCGAGAAGACGCCGCCTCCCTTCGCCATAGTCTCCACGAGATAGGAGACAATCATGGACAAGCGCGTCAAAGAACGTTTCGTTCTAAGTGTGGCGTTGAGCATATGCGCTCTGCTGACTTCCGTTTACCTCGGGTCGGCATACGCACAGGACCTGGATAATTCGGTGTGGCCAACCAACCAATGGCTGACGTCCACGCCGGAAGAGCAGGGCATGGATTCGTCCGCGCTCGCCAGGCTTGTCGCTTTTGGGGAAAGCCACAGTTTCGACAGCCTTCTCGTTGTGCGTCATGGGCGAATTGTCACCGAGGCCCATTACGCCCCCTACAACGGGGATGTGCCGCACGAGATATTTTCGTCAACAAAGGCGATTACCGGCACGCTTCTCGGTATGGTCTACAAGGACGGCCTGCTCGACAGTCTCGATCATCCCATACTTGATTTCTTCGCGGATCGCCGCATCGCGAATGTCGATGACCGAAAGAAAGCCATCACAATCCAAAACCTCTTGGACATGACCTCCGGGCTCGATTGGGATCAGGGATTTGAAGGCGGCAAGCAGCAGACAATGCAGGACATGTATCGAGCCTCCAATCTGGTCCAATTCATTCTCGATCGTCCCATGGCACATTCACCGGGAGAGGTTTTCAATTATAGCAATGGTAACCCGGATCTCATTTCCGCAGTCATCACCAGGCTGACGGGCAAGCCTCTCGAGGATTACGCGCGGGAAAAGCTTTTTGCTCCGTTAGGCATCGCTGATTGGCACTGGGACCGCGATCCCCAAGATCTGACAATCGGAGACGGGATGCTGTTCCTGCTGCCGCGCGACATGGCGAAGATTGGCTATTTGTATTTGCACCACGGCGAATGGGCGGGAAGGCAACTTCTTCCACCCGGCTGGGCGGATGTTTTAAGCCACACGATCGTGAATACGCATGCGTCATACGATCCCAGCCTGAGCTACTCGAACTTTTTCTGGATATTGCCCGAACGGCACGTTTACATGGCAAATGGCAAGGATGGCCAGAATATAGCGGTGTTTCCTGATCTGGATGTTGTGGTGGTGACCACCGCCAGAAAATATGTACCGCTCCGCGGTCTGGCCGACAGTGTGTCCTCGGCGATCAAGTCCGAGTCGGCGCTTCCTCCAAATCCGAACGCGGCCGAACAGCTTGCCAATGCGATCAAAGATGCCGCAGTCGAGAAACCGACGGCCGTTGGCTCAACGCCGGAGCTGGCGTCCGCTATTTCTGGCAAGACCTACAAATTTCCTGACAACGGCCTCGAGTTAAGGTCGCTTACCCTATTTCTGACCGACCCTCGTCCGCATGTCGAATACGAAGAATATTTGCGTTATCCGGTCGGCTCTTCAGTCAGGCAAGACGTACCGATCGGACTTGACGGGTTCTATCGTAAAGGCCCGCCCGCGCTCTCTGGTTTCTATCCAGGACACATCCCGGCCGCCAAGGGAAAGTGGCTGGATGGGCAGACATTCGTGATCGACATGCAAGATATAGGATACGGGACACAGATCAAATATGTCCTGTCGTTCAACGGCGAGAAGCTCACTATTCGCCGTATCGACGAGGAGGGTTGGGAAATATCGGCTACTGGCGAACAGGATGACTGACGCGGCGGTTAGCCCGGTTCCCGATCGCTGGCCAAATTGGTCCATAGCGTCATGTCAACCTCCCATGCAACGCCGTTCTCTGCGCGATGAAGGTGACCATTCTTTATCTCCGTTAGGTGCCGTCGCAAATCCGGACCTGCACGACCTCCTGCCATGGGTATCTGCAAGAACTCGCCTTCTCACATCAAATCCACTGAAGCCTCGCCCAACGAGGATGAATCGCCGATTAGGAATCGGCCTATGGTGGTGTCGCCTTAATGGTTCGTGCTGATCGGAATGGTAATGCGTGCAGATGACACTGAACCTTCGACCAAACCCACAGTGCAACGCCACTAGCGCCACCGCTTCCCGCCCGAGATCATCGCTTACGCGGTCTGGCTGCACTTTCCGGTTTCAACTGAGCTTGCGTTACGTCGAGGACCTGCTGGCTGAGCTGGGGCATCGAGGTCTCGTTTCAGTCTGTCTCGGAGTGGGCTTTGAAATATGGTCGCCCTCGCGCCAACAGCGGTCATACCGTGAGCCGATAGCCCGCGCTTTGCAGGATCCAGATCACGACCAAACACACGCCGATCTCTACCGCCATCGCGATCATCAAGGCTATTCGATAGGCCAACTGCCGCCCTATGCTGTCAGAGGCGGACGTTGGGTAAAATCTCTGGGCTATAAATGTTGCTCCGCTCTTCAGAGCGAGAAATACAAAAATCCCGTAAAAGAAATAGACCTTCTTCATGGCCTTCCTCGCAATGCTCGAATGAACGCGTTTTCCAAAGTCAGTTAAGTCGTCGAAGTTGGACAGCCAGATTGCCCGAGCCGGAAAACCGCCACGAGCTCGTCGGGAAGTCGGTCGTCTATGGGTTGCGGCCGGAAGATGTTTCGATCGGCGCCGGACCTGTTCTCGCCACGGTAAGGATAGTGGAACCGACGGGGCCGGAAACGCTGCTGATCACCAAGGTCGGTTCGCTGGATGTCGTGATGCTGTCGCGAGACCGTATTCGGGTGCAGCCTGGGGACCAGCTACGGATCACCCCTGCTTTCGACAGGATTCATCTCTTTGACAAGTCCTCCGGCACGCGTCTGTGAGCAGACAGCAACGGCCACCAAATCGGCACCGGCGCCTAACCACTCAAAGTGGTGGCAGAATTGGCCCCATATCGACAAGACTTGGAGCGCTGACTGCCAACCGATCAAGGGGTAAAGACCAAGAGCTACCAAGTAGCGGTCTCGAGAGGAGTGGAACTCCGGACTGCCATCTGTTCAGTCTCAGCACAGGCTTCACCGATACGAAGGCCCTGAAATCAGGCTCACGTGCTCGCGAAGACGGCCCTTTGAGCCTACGCCCCATGCGTACGGGGGTAGGCGTCGCTCTGGCGACATCCAGTTTGCAAGTGTCGCCGGATCCGTCTGCCACACCTCGACCTTCAACGGATAACATTCGGCCGTGTCGCTGGAGTGGGTCATGCCACAATCTCCTCCGGGGCATGCCGAAAGCGCCCAAAAGATCGATCTCGGCGAAGAATTCAATGAAATCCCCTGGCCGCACGGGGCTGGCCTTCATGAAATACTGACGTGTGTCCTTGGTGAAGCCGGTGCACATGAAGACGTTCAGCACGTCATGCACATGCATCTCGGCATCCTGGAGTGGAATGTTCCTCTCGGCAGCCAGGGCCCGCGTCAGGTTCGAATGGCAGCAGTGATGATAGTTGCCGCCCTTCAGCAGACGGTTGGTATAGGGATCGCAGCGCGTCCGATGACATCATGGACGGCGGCACCGTCCTCGTCCCAACCGTACCAGCCGAGCGTGTCGTGCGTAATCGTCGCCAGGGGCCTCAGATGCGGCAAGGTGCTCCACAGCCGGTCGCCGATCCCGACATGGGTGGCGTGAAGCGCGCGCGTCTTGCCGCTGAAGAAACGCTCGGAAAGATCGCCGGCATTCCACAACTTGAGGTCGCCGACCTGTGGGCCGTCCACACTGACGATGCGGAAGAAATGTCCCTGAGGAACGTGGAAGGCGCGCGCCTCGCGAGGCGGCACGATCGTCTCGCTGACCTTCGTCAGCGTTTTTCTAGCCGCTTCCAGGAGGCCCAGATCCGGAGGCGGAAGCGTTTCCGATGGGTAGACCACCACCGGCGGTTTGGCTCGTCGTTCAGCGGCATCGGAGGGAGCTGGCATTGTAGATGATTTCGGCATTCGGGTCTTTCTGCTCTGCTGGCGATACCCTGATGGCTTGACGGCCCCGGGGCATAATAAATCAAATCTGCCGGCACTTTTAGCGAGACGCCGCTATCGGGCAACTGTTTTATCGCGCGTTCAGACGCTGGCCCGCCCTGGGGCCGGCCGGTCGTCGGAGGCCGTCCGCCAGGTATTGCGGCCCTCGGCCTTGGCCCGGTAGAGCGCTCGATCGGCCTCCTGAACGAGCGCTTCGCCGGTCAACCCTTGGGTCGACGCGGTCGCGATGCCGATACTGACCCCAATGCAGATCGCCAGCCCTTTGATCAGGAAGGCCGCCCCGAAGGCGCCGATGGAACGCTCCGCGAGATCAACTGCGTCGCTCTCACTCCCGACCATCAGAATCGCAAATTCGTCGCCACCCAGACGGGCAACCATGTGGCCCTGCGCTTCGGTCTGCAGGCGCTGGGCAACGATTTTGAGCACGTCATCGCCGGCGGCATGCCCGAAGGTGTCGTTGACCGGCTTGAAACCATCGAGATCCAGACAACAGACCGTGATGTCGCCCCCGCCGGGCGATGACAGAGCCTGGTCCAGCGTTTTGTAGAACTGCATGCGGTTGGGCAATCCGGTCAGGACGTCGTGGTGAGCCAGACGGCTGGCCTCCGCCTCTGCGAGAATCCGCTCGCTGACGTCGGCAATGGTCAGCAGAAGCCGGCGATCGGATCCGTCATGAAGCAGACGGACATAGATCATCACATGCCGCTCCCTGCCGGCCGCAGTATGCTGCAACCAGACCGTTTTCGCCTCGCAATCGCAATCAAGGTTGAGAAGAGCCTTTGCAAATCGGTCTGCTCCGCCATCGACATGCATGTCGCAGGCGCGCTTGGACAGGAGGACTGCTTCGGGGAAACCGTAAAATTCGACGGCCGCCTTGTTCGCCTCCAGAATTTGCAAGCTGTTACCCTCACAGAGAAGCATTGGCATCGGATTGGCGTCGAACAACTGATGGAGCCATTCCTCGCGCTGCTTCAGTTGGGTGATATCGATACGCATGCCGATTGCACCGCCGTCGGGAGTGCGCCGATCATCGTGGCGAAGCCACCGCCCGTCGCGCAATTGCTGCAATTCCTGGGAAACGGGTTGGCGAAATTTCTTCATGCGTTCGCGCAGCCACTCATCCTTGTCGGCAACGACCTCTCTCATGTCGTCGCCCGCAAGACTCCTCTTTAAGATGTCCTCGAAGTGGATGCCCGGCGTCAGATATTCGGCGATGTCGGCATAAAGCTCGGCATACTTCTCATTCCACAGGACGTAGCGATCCTTCGCATCGAAGACACACACCGCTTCGGGCAGCATCTCAATCACATATCGAAGGCGGAGGGTCGCCTCACGTGCTGCGAGGCCCGCGGGGCGGTCCTCGTCAGCCGGTTCGATCAGGACGGCAGTGCTTTCTCCCACCGATAGCGGCCAGGTCATCACCTTTGCGTGATATGAGCTCGTATTGCCGCCGGTATCCCTGATCTCGCAGTAGGATTTCGGTGCCAGCGGCCATGCCGGCAATAGGTCGCTTATGGCGGTTCCCAGCAATTCACCGCCGCGGCCAAGCGAGTTGCGGGCTTCGACATTCGCGAATGTGATCACGCCGACCGCGTCAACGAGAAGCGCCCGCATCGGAGATGCCTTCAGAAAGGCCGTAATTTCCTCGCCAAGCATCGGTAACCTTGCCGCTCAGTCGTTTCGGAACGTATCGCAGCGACACTTTACGGATCGATAGTAAAGGAATGGAATAAGCCTCCGCAAAAACAGTTCTTGAGCGGTTTAGAGTGAGAAGAGTTCAAGCATGTGTACGCTCGTGTTTTGTCACGCGAAGAGTGCAACCCGTATGCTTGAGATAAATCCGACCAGCTACTCGAGGACAATTTACATGAGTATCGGCATTGTTGGTGCAGGCCATATCGGCGGCACGTTGACGCGTCGTTTGTCGGCGGTTGGTCACAAGGTTTTAGTCTGTGCTCTTGAACCATTACGAACCGCTGACCTTGAAGTTGTGCAAAAACATTGCTCCGCACTATGGTCGTCAATCTGCCTCCGAAACTATCCTGCAACCGTGCGGTTGATCGTTACGTGATCAGCCGCTCCGTTTTCTTCGCCAGTTGTGCATCACCCCAAGTAAGGGGCAATGAGGCTCAAATCGGCGGGTCCAAGGCGATCCGAAGCCGTGTTTCTCTGGTGCCAATAGGGGTACTGAAGCCATGGCAGACTGACCTTATCGAGCCTTGATCGCTCTTCCTCTGTCAGCTTGAGGTTGACTGATGCAAGGCTATCCTTGAACTGCGCGTCTGTGCGGCCGCCGACGATAAGAGACGTGACGGCGGGACGACCCAACAACCAAGCAAGAGCGACCTGAGCCGCGGACACTCCCCGGCCCTCACCAATCTCGACGAGTGCATCGACAATATTCCAAAGCCTATCCTCATCCCGGATAGGTGGTTCGGTCCATCCAGCGAACTGACGAGTGCCTTCCGGCGTGGCCTGATTACGGCGATGTTTTCCCGAAAGGAGACCTCCGGCGATCGGAGCCCAAACCAGAACCCCAAGTCCCTGGTCAATGCTGATGGGGATCAGCTCATTCTCGGCGTCGCGGGTTTCGAGCGTGTAGTGAATCTGCTGGCTCACAAAACGCTGATAGCGATCACGCTCGGACACGCCGAGAGCCTTCATGATATGCCAACCGGAAAAATTCGAACAACCGATGTAGCGGACCTTGCCTTGACGGACCAAGGTATCAAGCGCCTCCATCGTTTCTTCGACCGGCGTCAGGCCGTCCCACTCATGTACCTGATAGACATCAATGACGTCGGTCTTCATGCGCTTCAAACTGGCTTCGCAAGCTGCGATCAGGTGCTGGCGTGATAGACCTGCGTTATTCGGTCCATCGCCCATCGGGAAGCGTGCTTTCGAGGCGATCAACACACCATTCTTGCGCGGCCCGCCGATGATTTCACCGAGAATTTCCTCGCAGACGCCAGCGGAATAGGCATCGGCGGTGTCGATAAGGTTTACGCCTGCGTCGAGGCACAAGTCGACGAGACGGCGGGCGTCAGTAATCCCGAGATCGCCGACTGTCTTCGCCCAACCGACGCCGCCAAAGGTCATCGTTCCCATCGTAATCGCTGATACTTTCAAACCTGAACGGCCAAGCTGGCGATATTCCATCCATTCATCTCCCAGAATATTGTTGCTGTTAGGTCTCGAGTACGGGGATACATCCGCCCCCGCATCTTCGATGCTCGAAAGAACCGAATTCACACGCCAATCGTCTCAGGCGCCTTCGCTGTCCAGTTCTTCGCTATCTCAACGCGCAGAGATAATTGTTCATCCCCAACGCCCGCTGTCTCTCATCACGAGACGAAGTCACCCAATTTGCGGACCAACATCGTACCAACGGTTGCACCTGCGTCCTGGAGACCAACCGTCTTCTCTTGAAACGCAGCCGCTTTTCCATGTTGCGCGACCAGTGACTTGGTGTCTTCCAAGGCCCTCTCCGCGACGACGGAGGCGTTGGCGAGTGCCGTTTGGAGAGACAGCCCGTTGGTGGCTGCCTGCTGCAGGCTGGCTGCCACCGGGTCAAGCACGTCGACAATCGTCTTGTCACCCAGCTTAGCCTTGCCGCGTTCGGCAATTCCGTCCTTGAATGCTAACCAAAACGCCGCCATTTCCGGGGTTCCAAGCGCGTCCGCGCCATCGACCGCCTTGCTTGCCCTCAGGAAACCCGTCGCGGTCAGCGTCCCCATGGTCGAGGGTGCCGTGCGGGCGATGATCGCTCCTGCTGTCCTTAGCAGTTTCGAAATGCCAGCCGCTTCGCCTTCGGTCGTAACCGCCTCGGCCGCCGCCGTGAACGCCTTGCTCATGGTGATGCCAAGATCGCTGTCACCGACTTTGCCGTCGAGGGAAATGAGGAAGTCGCGCTCTTCGACGAACAGCCGTTTCCAAGCGTCGAAAAGCCGGATGAGGTCTGATGCTGTGATGACATCCATCGTTTCCGCCTCACGCAGCAATGTGTTTAAAGAAGGGGGTGTTCGCGGGCGCAGCCATGAACCGGTCGAGTTCTGCATCAAGATGAAGGATCGACACAGACGCGCCCGCCATCTCCATCGACGTGGCAAATTCCCCGATCCAGACGTGCTTGACCTTGACCGAACGGCTCTCCATGAGCTGCGACACCCGGCGGAACATGATATAAAGCTCTTCCAGCGGCGTCCCGCCGAGGCCATTCATCAGAACCGCCACTTCATCCCCGGCCTTGTAGTCCTGCTCGGCGAAAATGCGATCCATCATCTGGTCGATGACGCTGTCGGCAGCTGCCAATTTCGTGCGGCTGATACCGGGTTCCCCGTGGATGCCCATGCCGATCTCCATCTCGTCCTCGCCGATCGAGAACGTCGCATGGCCGATTTCCGGTACCACGCAGCTGGAGAGTGCGACCCCCATGGTACGCGTCCGCAAGCGAGCTTTCTCTGCCACGTCATAGACCTGATCAAGTGACATGCCTTCCGCCGCGGCAGCGCCTGCGGCCTTGTAGACGAAATAGACGCCAGCTACGCCGCGTCGCTTGTGTTCCTCGCCAACGACCGAAGAGGCGACGTCGTCGTTTCCGACGACTTGCCTGACGCGAATATCGTCAAGTTCTGCCAGCTCGGCCGCCATATCAAAGTTGATAAGATCGCCGCTGTAGTTCCCGTAGATATAGAGAACGCCGCTACCTTGATCGATGGCCTTCGTGACTTGATAAATTTGCTCCGAGCTAGGTGACTGAAACACCCCGCCGACGCCCGCTCCATCCAGCATGCCATCACCGATGTAGCCTAGAAACAGCGGAAGATGACCGGAGCCGCCCCCCGTCGCGATGCCGACTTTGCCCTTCTTGGACTTGGAAGTGACCATGCAACGCATGTCGTCCGCGACGAATGTCACTTCGGGATGGGCGCGATAAATCCCATCGAGCATTTCATCGACGAAATCGGCCGGGTCGTTCAAAAATTTACGCATGATGCTCTCCTAAAATTTATCTTTTGCGCTGGCGTGTCACGAAGAACCCTGCCGCGAGAAGGATGAAGACGCCGACGACCAGTCTCTGCCAAGTGCTTGGTATACCCACGAGAACCAGCACGCTGTTGATCACGACAATCAGCAGCACCCCCAGGATCGTGCCCAGCACGGTTCCGGTGCCGCCTGTTATTTTCGCCCCGCCCAGCACTACGGCCGCGATGACATTGATTTCCGTTCCGACCAGATCGAAAGGATTGGCCTGACGGTTCGCGCAGACGTGAATGATGCCCGCAAGCCCAGCCAATGCACCCGCATATCCGAAAAGAAAGAGGTGTACGGTCCTGAGGTTGTAGCCGAGACGGCTCGCAATGTTGGCATTGCCGCCGACGGCGAAAATCGCCCGACCCATCAAGGTGCGGTTCAAGATCCACCAAGTCACCAGGGCCGCGATTGGCAAGGCCAGGAAATAGAAAGGCAGAGTCACGGTGGCTCCGTTTGCGGTCTCGAACTGCAACAGTGGTAGCCGTCCGAATGCGCCCATTTGCGGGGGCAAGGACATGATCCACACCGTGCCGATGAACGAAAGCAGGAAGCCTCGGAACAGATATTGGGTTCCGATCGTGACAATGAGCGAAGGCACTTTCAGCTGATGAACGAGCAAGCCGTTTATCAACCCAAGCAAGGCTCCGCCGACTGTCGCGATGATCATGATGAGAGCGATCGGCAGCCCTGGCAGCTTGGTCTGGACCAGCACGGTCATCGAATACATCGTGAAGGCGGCGATCGCCGTGAACGATACGTCGATGCCGCCCGCTGCCAAGATGACGAAGACACCCAGGGCAAACAGCCCCATGACAACGCTAGACCGACCGATGTCGATCAATGTCGAGGGTTGCAGGAACGCTGGATTAGCGATCGAGACCGCGACGCAGATGGCGATAAGGATCACGAAGGTGATCGTTTCCGGGCGCCTGCGAACAAGTTCACCGAGACTGAACGAGCCAGACTTGGAGAAGCTCTGAGGGGCCTTTTCCGACTCTAATGCACTCAATGGACCAACTCCGGCTTGGCGGCGAGCATCGCCTGGTACAGCTGGTCCTCGGACGCCTGCTCCGTTTCGAATTCCCGGACGAGCCGACCGTCGAGCATCACCAGTATCCGGTCCGTATTTTGCAGAAGTTCGGGAAGATCGTCGCTGACGATAACGATCCCCATTCCCGCTTCCGCCAATTTCTGGATCGCGCGGTAGATCGTATCCTTGGACCCAACGTCGACACCGACGGTTGGCCCATGCAGAACGAGCAGTTTCGGATTGATGCTTAGCCAGCGTCCGATGAGTACGCGTTGTTGGTTGCCACCGGACAAGGCGCCGACAGGTAGGTCGAGATCCTTCGTGTTCAAACGCATGTCTTCCGACAGCCTGCCCGCGATGGTCCGACCCTTGCTCCGGTCCACGACGCCGAACGAATTGCTAAGCTTCCTCAATATCAGGGCGATCTCGTTTTCGAGAATTGACTTGTCGAGGAACAGTCCCTCCGCCAAACGATCCTCTGGTACATAGCCAATCCCGTGGTCGATCGCCTCCACCGGACGACAGATCGCGACCTCGATGCCTTCGAGCCGGATGCTTCCACCAGTGGCGGGCCTGACACCTGTGATGGCCATGGCGAGTTCGTTGCGGCCCGAATCCGCGAGACCCGTGATACCCAGTATCTCGCCTTTCCGCAGATTGAAGCTCATGTCGACGAGACCCGGGGCGCTGAGGTCTTTCACCGCCAGCGCCACTTCTTGTCCGGGCTTGCCGTGTCTGTATCGAGCGGAGTCGATCGAGCGTCCTGTCATCAGCTGGGAAAGCTGTGTCTTGGTGTATTGAGCGATTGGGCCTGTCGCCACACACTGACCGTCGCGAAAGACGATGGCCTGGCCACCGATACGATAGCACTCGTCAAGCTTGTGGGTCACGAATAGGACCGCGACATTCTCCTGCCGCAACCGCTCAACGACGCGAACGAGGTTGTCGACCTCGCGCCGGGTAAGGGACGTCGTCGGCTCGTCCATGATCACGAGCTTCGCACGGGTCGCCACGGCGCGGGCGATGGCCACCAGCTGTCGGCTCGCCAGGGGAAGATCCGCGACGATAGTGTTGAGAAAGGATCTATCCGTTGGCAGCCCTGCGATGGCGAGCGCGTTCATCGCAGTGGCCGTCAGGCGTTTGCGATCGAGCATTCGCGCCAGGCGACCGCGACCGGAGACAAGTTGCTCGCTGAGCGCCACGTTTTCAGCAACCGTGAGGTTCGGCAATAGCGACAGGTCCTGGTAGACAGTCTCAATCCCGTGGCTTAGGGATCGGATCGGCGTCATCGCCGGGAAGCTCGCTCCCTCAAGTACGATCTCTCCTTTGCTCGGCGAGATGGCACCCGACATGATCTTGATGACGGTGCTCTTCCCGCAACCGTTCTCACCCAGCAGGTGATACGCCTCGCCGAGATCGATCGTGAGGTCGATGCCCCGGAGCGCGTGGACGCCACCGAACCATTTCTGAATATTTCGAAGCTCCAGGAAACGGTCCGAAGCCTGTGGGCTTTCGTTTAAATCCGCTGACACTTTTGTATGCCCTCGATTGCCGTGGCCGCCGCGCAGTTGCGCGGAAGATATTTCAACTGGCGCCGCAAAGGGGCTGCGACGCCAGCTGGCTCGGGAGATTAGAAAAGGTGCGGTTTGTATGTGGACTTGTCGACAAGGACCATGCCGTTGCCGATCACCAGCAAGCCGTCACCGGCACCCTTCGTGACTTTCACCTTGTTATAGCCCTCGACGCCAAGGTCCATTCCGTCGGTGATTTCCTTCTTGGCAAGCAGAAGCTTGGCAAGCGAGTTCATGGCCATTCCGGCCTTCTGCGGATCCCAGAAGCCGATAGCTGTGATAGCTCCGGATTCGAGAAGATCAGCCGATGGGTTAGGCAGTCCGGTGCCTACCAGGCATACCTTTCCGCTCAGGCCAGCTTCATCAATGGCGCGGCCGACGCCAAGGACGTCGTTACCAGCGGAAGTCTGGAAGCCCTTGATGTCGGGATGCTTGCGCAGGATTTCCTTGGCTTTCTCGTAGGTGGCGTTGGCGTCGTCGAAGGACTCATTATTAGGATCAACCAGTTCCATGCCCGGGTACTTCTTGGCGTTGGCTTCACCGGCGCCGACCCACTGCATATGCGTACGGCTGCCTACGGAGCCGACAAACGTGGTCCACTTGCCTTTCTGGCCCATGCATTGCGCGAGACGTTCATTGAGAGCGGTCCCGTAGTCCTTGTTGTCGAACGCCTCCACGTCCGCCTGGGTATTCTTCTCGTTGTCCGCTTCATGGGTGACAACCACGATGCCACGATCCATCGCACGCTTGAGTGCGCCTTCGATGACGGCAGGATCCATCGGTACCACCGCAAGAGCGTTTACGCCCTTCGCAGTCAGGTCCTGAATGATCTGCAGCTGCTGGGCGGCGTCTGATGTTGGCGGACCGCTCTGGCTTGCGACAACGTCGGGGTTCGCCTTCTGGAAGGCTTCGACGCCAGTGTTCATGCGGTCGAACCAGGGAATGCCGCTGATCTTGACAACGGTTGCGATGACTGGCTTGTCGGCCGCCATGAGACTTCCGACGGTGCCGCTGAGCAGAGCGGCTGCCGCAACGCCCGCAATCAAGATGCGCTTTGACATGGTTTTCATTTTCTCCTCCACAAATGGCCCTCAGTTGTTAGGCTTCGGCGCCTGAGGGACGGGCGACGAAGGTTTGAAGTGCCCGTTCGAGGGCGTGAGAAATCCAACGACGTCGTAGTGACCGACGGCGAGAAACAGCAGGAGCAGTAGCCCCCAGGCGAAATCGCGAACGAAGTTTGAAAGGCCGCCGAAGTTCAGCAGGCTCGACATCAACTGAAGCGCGATGGCGCTGAGAACGACCGAGACGACCCTTCCATGGCCACCTTCGGGCTTCACACCAGCCATCACGGCGATGAGAATGGCGATCAGCAGATAGGAGCTGCCATAGTCGAACTTCACGTTGACGTTGCGGGCGGCAATAACGATCCCAGCCAAAGCCGACAGCGTTCCGCTCAACGTATAGGTGCCGATCAGAATCCCGCCACGCGGAAAGCCTGCGTAAACCGCAGCAGTCGGGTTGGTGCCCGTCAGCATCAGCCAGGAGCCAAACGGGGTCAGTCTAAGCACCGCGCCGAGAATAAGCGCAATAACCGCGAATGCGAGAAAGCTGATCGGAACTGCGAGTATCATGTCGTTGCCGATGCTCGACAGCAGATCTGGGCTCCCCACCGTGACCGCCTTCCCTCCTGCCACGACGACCGCGAGGCCGGTGAAAGCCATCTGTGTCCCAAGCGTACAAAGAATGGGGGTGATGTTTAGCTTTGCGATCAGAATGCCGTTGATCGCGCCGCCGATCACACCGATCGCGATGGCAACCACGATGAAGGCGAGGCTGAAAGCCAGCTCGTTGTCGGTCGCGGAATAGAAGGACGACACGATGACCGCCGAAAGAACTCCGGAGAGATTGGCAAGCGCAATACCCGAAAGATCGATCCCTCCGTTACCGGCACACATGGCGAGCATGACGCCTATCGCCAGCAGACCAATTTCCGGAACTTGGCCACCCATCGACTGAAGATTGAATAGTGAGAGGTACGACCCCCCGGAAATCGCTGCGCCGACAACAAGAAGGGCAACGTTGATGATGACCAGCATCAGCAGTTGAGCGTTAGCGTTTCGCATGGCCTCCCTTCCATGTTTACTAAACAAATAGTATCTTTAGTAAAACGCTATCAAACGGAATTTTTGTTTGCAAGCGATATTTTTGAACGATACGCGTGATTTTTGAGCATAATTCAAAATTTTTATTTGCCGCTATGCGCAATGTTTACTAAACAAGAAACTTGGCACTAGGATTCTACAGCTTGCTCCTTGGGAACTGATATGGCGCAAAACGTCAGCACAATTAGAGACATCGCCGAGGCCGCAGGTGTCTCACCGGCAACCGTGTCGCTTGTATTGAACGGCAAGGGCGGAATTTCTGAAGAGACCCGCGAGAAGGTCTTGGCGGCTGTTAACCGCCTGAACTATGTGCCTCGTGCCGTCAAACAAATCTCGGAAGCAACGAGAGATAAGATTCGGTTTCTAAAGATTGCGAAGCATGGGCATACCGTAAACCGCGATCACAGCGTCTTCATCTCAGATTATATCGATGGCTTGTCGGCAGAGGCCACGCGAAAGGGTTACACGCTCGAGGTTGTGTCTTTCGAAGGTGCCTCTATGAACTCCATCGCAGAAACGTTGGTCGGCGCATCGATAAGCGGTGTGGTGGCCTTGGGGACGGAGCTTTCGGACTCAGACATTCGGGTCATACAGAGCGCCGGTCTGCCAACCGTGTTTATCGACACGCTTTTTGACGTGGTTGATGCGAATTTCGTCGACATGAACAACGAGGACGCTGTCTTCAAGGTCCTTTCCCAATTTAGGCAACAAGGTTTTGAACGCATCGGATTCGTCGCGAGCCACGTGGACACCCACAACTTTCGGATGAGGCGCGACGCATTCTTCAAGAACATGGTCCGACTTGGCCTCAAGGCACGCGAGAAGGACGTCCTGTCGGTGGAATCGACTCACGACGGGGCCTATGCGGACACGCGCGATTTGCTTGCAGGGGGTATCGAACTGGCGGAATGTTATTTCTGCACGAACGACGTCATTGCCTTCGGTTTCATCCGCGCACTCAAAGAATTCGGGGTTTCGGTCCCTAGTGACGTTTCCGTAATCGGCTTCGACAACCTACCGCAGAGCGCGACCATCGACCCTGCCCTGACCACGGTGGAAGTCTCGAAGCGAAAGATCGGGTATTTCGCCGTCACCGTGCTCGACGACCTGATCAGGGCCTCCGAGCGGCAGCCTTTCGTGAAAATTCAAGTTGGCGCGGAGCTTGTGCTTCGCCAAAGCCATTCCAAGGAAGCAAATCAGAAGATCGATTACACAAAGAGGCATTCGGCCCGGAAGGCGCACCCACAAACGGAATAATGATGTTTTCACCACCAGAACCATGCATAGGTGCCCGCCTATTCGACTGACCAAAAGCTCCAACGCAGTCCATCGATTTACGCCCCCATGAGGTATTGATCAATGAAATCATACACGCTTCCGCGCACCGACCTCGACGTGTCGAGCATCATCCTCGGAATGATGCGGATCACCAATATGAGCAATGGCGAAATCCAGCAACTGTTTGGCGGCGCACGCGATGTCGGCGTGACCTTTATCGACCACGCGGACATTTATGGCGGTGCGCCGCATCGCTGCGAGGCTCGTTTCGGCGAGGCGATTTCCCTCACCGCCGCTGAACGCGAGAAGCTTGTCATCCAGAGCAAGGTTGGCATCCGCAAGGGATTTTTCGATTTCTCTGCCGAGCATATTCTGGCCTCGGTGGATCAGTCGCTCGCGGCGCTGAAGACCGACTATCTGGACGTGCTTCTGCTACATCGCCCTGATACGCTTGTCGAACCCGAAGAGGTTGCTGCGGCCTTCGACACGCTCAAATCTGCCGGCAAGGTCCGCCATTTCGGCGTTTCCAACCATACACCTGGCCAGGTCGAGCTGCTCAAGACAGCGGTCACGCAACCGCTCATCGTCAACCAGGTGCAGCTCAGCATCACTCATGCTCCGCTGATCGCATCGGGCGTTGCCGCCAATATGGCCGGGCTTGATCAATCGATCGATCGCGATAACGGCCTGCTCGATTATTCTCGTATCAACGGCATGATGCTGCAGGCCTGGTCGCCGTTCCAGAAGGGCTTCTTCGACGGTGTCTTCCTCGGCGACCGTGAAAATTTCGCCGATCTGAACGACGCCATCGACGAACTCGCGAAGGCCTATGGCGTAACGCCGACGGGTATTGCCGTCGCCTGGATCACCCGTCATCCGGCAAAAATCCAGGTCGTGCTCGGCACCACGAAGCCGGAACGTGTCGTCGAAGCCGCGGCCGGCTCTTCTGTCTCACTGACCCGCGAGGAATGGTATCGGCTGTTCCGAGCTGCAGGACATACTCTGCCCTGACCCGCATGCGACGGTGGCGCTCGCGAATGTCGAATTACTCTCAGAGACTCGCCGATTGCGACCGCTGGCACGAAGCGAGCAGGTGTCGCTAAGTTTTCGCTCGCGCCCCGCCTCGGAACCATCGCCACGACACCGCACCACAAGTATCTCTAGTTGGGCGAAGTCAGCAGTGCCGTCACGCTAAGTGACCGGCAAATCGAAATTTTCAGCCGATCTCATCCGCTCTTCGCTAGATGACCGTCGTCCAGTCTCCAGCTCTCAAAGCAACCTTCTGCATGCCGGCGTTGCTGCGAATGAGAACAGTTTGTTCGCGCGTAGATTTCAGTCTCGCACGCTGCACATTCCCCTCTGACCATTCCATATCCAATTCAATCCCGCCGCGCAGCCGCAAACCGGATACCCGACCCGTGGACAGGGCTCGGGAAAGAGCGGGAAGAAGTCTGATTTCACCGCGGCGGCTATGGGCGAGCATCTCGCAGATTCCAGCCGCAGCGCCAAAGTTACCGTCGATCTGGAATGGCGGATGCGCATCGAAGAGATTGGCGTAGGTGCGAGATGGGGACAGCTGGCTCTTCAGAACAGACCAGGCACGCTCGCCATCGCCCAAACGTGTGAATCGGCACCGAAGGCTGACCCCTCGTGACAAGAGCGTAAGGCTCTGATTTACACACCAGAAAATGGAAATTGGGTGGGGTCAAGATTGGCGCCGATGATGACCACACTCATATTATGAATTTGTCAGCGAACTCATGTGCTTAATGGCAGTCGGTAAATAGATCGAAGGTAATTCTAATTTTGAATCTATCAACCGGTCTCCTGATTGCTCAGGAGGACATCCCATAATTAACACTTCGCCGGTTCGCCCGAACGATCGCGCCGGATACAGCACCGACCACGAACATAGCAAACACTAAAGAACAATATTCACGAATGACATCCGGCCGGATCGAGATTGTTGGAATGTCGAATGTCGTCGCATGGCTAGCCACCGCGACGGCCGTTCCGGCCACCACCTCCAGCAACCGCAGGCTATACGATCCTGTCATCGTGCCCTATGCGTTATGTGGCGTTGGGATCGACTGAGCGACTGTGCCGTCTCGATCACCAGCGGCGCGAAACGCTCCCTGAAGGCCTCGGGCGTCCAGTCGGTTGCGGAGGCCGCGATGTGGACGGCCGCGATCGGGCGGGCGGCGGCGTTTGTGACGGCCGCCCCCACGGTTATTTCGCCGAGCACTGTTTCTTCCAGCGCCAAGCCGAAACCGTTTTCCCGCGCCTCCTCGACCTTCTCCATGATTGCCCGGGGGTCGACAATGGTTTTCGGCGTTTTCGGTTTCAGGTCAGACTTTGCAATGACAGCCGCAGCCTCGTCCGCCGTCAGCTGCGCCAGGATGGCGCGTCCGCCGGCGGTGCAGAACACCGGAATGCGACGGCCGATCAGCGAGCCGTCGAAATACTCCCGCTTCGTCTGCTGGCGAATGACATATATCGTGGTGGTTTCGTCGTAGAGCGACAGATTTGCGCGCTCCCCGCAGGAATTCCTGAGATCGATCAAAGCCGGGGTCGCAAGCTCGATCAGCGCATTCGAGCGCAGATAATAATAGGACAAATCGAGCACCGGCTTGCCCAGCCGGAATCGCCGGGTGCGCTCGTCCTTTTCCAGATAGCCGAGCTGCCAGAGCGTATGGGCGAAACGCTGCGTCGCGCTTTTGTCGAGCCCGGTATGGTCGGCTATCTCCGACAGGCTCAGATCGGTGATCGTGTGACTGAAAGCCTCCAGCACGCGGAAGGCCTTGGCGACCGAAGCGACATAGAGCGCATCGCTCCGCTCTGCGACCGGCGACTCACTGTTTGACATCCCTAGGTGTTCCTCTTATAATTTTTGATATTGCATTACAATACTAAAAATCAAATTGCAAGACAAAACAAAGGGAACAGATATGAGCAACAGCATTTCGGCAAATTTGGCGGATGATGGCGCCCGCTCCAGCATGGAAAGCTGGCGTGCCGTGAGCGCTGCCGTGGCCGGCAATATCCTCGAATGGTACGATTTTGCGATCTACGGCTATGTCGCGACGATCATCGCCAGGAATTTCTTTCCAAGCGGCGATGAGGTCGGCGCGCTTCTCGCCACTTTCGCGACGTTCGGCATCGGATTCGTCGCCCGCCCGCTCGGTGGCATCATCATCGGCAGAATGGGCGACACCCGAGGAAGGAAAACGGCACTGCTGCTGACCATCTTCCTGATGGCCTTGGGGACGATCGGCATCGGCATCATTCCCGGCTACAATTCGATCGGCCTTCTTGCGCCGCTTCTGCTCGTCATTTGCCGGCTGATGCAGGGCTTTGCCGCCGGCGGCGAATGGGGCGGTGCGACGGCCTTCATCGTCGAATGGGCGCCGAAGAACCGGCGCGGCTTCTTGGGGAGCTTCCAGCAGGCGAGCGTTGCCGGCGGCCTGTTGCTCGGCTCGGCGGTCGCCGCCATTTGCAGCACGCTTCTTTCCGGCGAGCAGATGGAATCCTGGGGATGGCGCATTCCGTTCCTTCTCGGCATCATCCTCGTCCCGGTCGGCATTTATATGCGCAGCGATATCGAGGAAACCCCCGTCTACCGCAAGGCTCAGGAAGCGCCGTCCGATCCACAGACGCCCGGCTGGATTCTTGCAGCCAAAGCCTTCGGCTTCACGATCCTCTGGACCGTTTCCTACTACGTCATCCTTTACTACATGCCCACCTTCACCGAGAAATATGCGGGGCTCGGGCGCACCGCGTCGCTGTGGTCGAACACGATCGGGCTCATCCTTCTCGTCGTCGCCATTCCGGTGATGGGCTTGCTGTCGGACAGGATCGGCCGCAAGCCCCTGCTGATCGGCTGCTGCGTTGCTTTTGCAGTCCTCACCTATCCGTTGTTCTCCTTCATGCTTTCCGGCACCTCGCTGGTGACGGTGATCGTGGTCCAGCTCGTGTTCGGATTGATGATCGCGATGTTCTCCGGCCCCGGCCCGGCGGCAATCGCCGAGATATTCCCCACCCATTCGCGTTCGACGTGGATGTCCACGGGATATAGTCTGGCGACCAGCATCTTCGGCGGCTTCGCGCCGTTCATCGCGACCTGGCTGATCAGTTCGACCGGCTCGCCGATCTCGCCGACCTACTACCTCATCATCGCAGCCATAGCCTCGGCCATCGTCATCGCGACGCTGAAGGAGACGGCACACGAAGAGCTGCGCTGATAGTGCCAAGGCGGCGGCTTGGCCAGACCGGAGCCGCTGCCCCTTTGCCGACACCATACATGGAGGGCCACGGACATGCTCGATTTCACTGGGAAGACAGTGGCGGTCAGCGGCGCGGCGATCGGCTTCGGCCGCGCCATCGCCACCCGCTTCGCCACGGCTGGTGCGGCCGTCTTCGGCTGCGACATCCTCGATGCGGAGGATGGTCTGCACGATAATATCACCCTGTCCAGGATCGATCTTCTCGACCGGCGTGCCGCGGCCGGCTGGATATCATCCATCGAGGAACGGACGGGCCGCGGCATCGATATCCTCGTCTGCAACGCCGGCGGTGTCGCCGGCCAGGCGGAAAAGCCCCTGGAAGACGTCACCGACGAGGATTGGGATCGGATCATCGCTATCAATCTGGGGGCGGCATTTGCCCTCTGCCGCGCGGTTGCCCCGGGCATGAAACGGCAGGGATCGGGCGCGATCGTCACGATCACCTCTGGTGCTGCCCTGCAGGCGTCGCTGACCGGCGTGCAGGCCTATTGCTCTGCAAAACACGCGGTCCTCGGCCTGACCCGCCAATTGGCCCACGAGCTTGGGCCGCATGGCATCCGCGTCAACAGCGTGGCGCCGGGTTTCGTGCGCACCAATGCTGCGACAGAACGTCAGTGGGCCTCTTACAGCGCTGACCGCCAGCGCGAGATTGTGCAGAATATCGCCTTAAAACGCCTGGGAACGGCTGACGAGATCGCCAAGGCTGTCTTGTTCTTCGCCTCGGATCTCGCCAGCTTCGTCAACGGGCAGGTGCTGCCCGTCGATGGCGGAAAATGAAGTCTTTATCGAGAAGGATCAGGTCTGATGAGCAATGAGATGGATGCGGCACGCGAGCCGTGGCAATGGGAAGAGGCGCACTGGCGCAAGCTGGTGAACCAGACGCGGGCCGGCCGGCGCTTGGCGCCTTCGGACTGGAAAGACGGTGCGCGTTGCGCCGTCGCGCTTTCCTTTGATTCCGACCATGAAACCAACGAGCTGCGCGAAGGCGGAAAATCCATCGGCCGCATGTCCTGGGGTCAATACGGCAACCGCGTCGGCGTCCCGCGCCTTCTTGAGCTGCTGAAGCGCCATGATGTCAAGGCGAGCTTCTATGTTCCCGCCGTGGCCGCCCTTCTGCATCCGGACGAGCAGCGCCGGGTCGTCGCCGAAGGCCATGAAATCGGCATTCACGGCTGGATTCACGAATTGAACTCGGTCCTGCCCTACGAGGCCGAACGCGAGTTGATGTTCCGCTCGACGGATACGCTCGAAAAGATCACCGGCCTACGTCCGGTGGGCCTCAGAACGCCGTCCTGGGACTTCAGCCCGAATACGCTGAAGATCGAGACCGAGCTTGGCCTGCTCTACGATTCCTCGCTGATGGCGGATGAGGACTGCTACGAACTGGTCATGGACGGAACCCCGACCGGGATCGTCGAGGTTCCCGTCGAATGGGTTCGCGACGATGCGGTCTATTTCCTGATGCATCGCTTCCAGTCGCTCAGACCCTACACGCCGCCGAAAGATGTGCTGGACATCTTCCTGCGCGAATTCGACGCCGCTTACGAGGCCGGCGGCCTGTTCCAGCTCACCATGCATCCGCACATCATCACGGCACGCTCGCGCATCTGGATTCTCGAAGAGGTCATCCGTCATGCAAAATCGAAGGGCGACGTCTGGTTTGCCACGCACGCCGAAGTCGCGGCGTTCGTCAAGGATCTCTGACACCACCTAGTCTGCGAAAGGCCAAGGCTCGACCAATGCCAAGCCCATGGTCATCTGCCGCCTCCCGGCGTCTGTCCCATAGGATGGGCGCCGCAAGCCCCTGCTTCACTCCACAAGGGAAGAGACCATGACAGCGGACCGCTCGTCCTATCAGACGCAAAACTGGATCCTGACCAAGCCGTCGGCCAAGGGCAAAAACGGCATCGTCGTCTCGCAAAGCAGCGACGCGGCCAAAGCAGGCGCAGCCGTGCTCGAGGTCGGCGGCAACGCGGCCGATGCGGCCGTCGCTGCCTGTTTTGCGCTGGCAGCAGTCGAGCCCTGGAACAGCGGGCTCGGCGGCATAGGTTTCGCCGTCGTCCTGCGAGCCGGTGAAACCCAGGCCAAGGTCGTGGATTTCGGCCCCGTTGCCCCTCATCGTGCCGATCCGGCGGACTATCCTCTGACCGGCGCGATGAAGCAGGATCTCTTCACCTGGCCGGAAGTCGAAGGCGACAGGAACATCCATGGTCCCCTCTCCTTCTGCACGCCGTCGGCAGTCACCGGCTATGCCAAGCTGAAGGAAGCCTTCGGCACAGGGATGCCGGTTGCCGACCTGATGGCTCCGGCTATCGCGCTTGCCAAACGGGGTCTGCCGCGGGACTGGTACACGACCCTCAAGATCGCCTCATCGGCCTCCGTGCTCAGGCTCTACGAGGAAAGCGCACGCATCTATCTGCCCAACGGGTTACCCCCGGTGCCACCATATCAAGGCGTTCCCGGCTTCTTCCGGCTCGGCCGGCTCTCCGCAACGCTGGAACGCCTGGCGGAAGCCGGTCTGGACGACTTCTATCGCGGGGATATCGCTGCCGATCTGTCACAGGACATTGCCAGGATGGGTGGCGTTGTCGATGCGCAAGACCTCGCCGGCTGCCAGGCCGTGGTTCGGGACGCGCCGACCATCGACTGGCGCGGCACCCATCTCATCCACACGGCCGGAGGGCTGACCGCCGCGCCGACGCTTGCGGATGTCGTCGCGGGCATGACCGATCATCTTCCGGCGGATGCCGGCCCGGGGGCTGACTGGTTTGCGGGTCTGTCGCGCGTGTTGCGCGGCGCTTACTCAAGTCGTCTCGAGGGGCTTGGAGCGGCACGCGCTGCCGTCGAACCCGGCGATACCTGCACGACCCACCTTACGGTCGTCGACGGCGACGGCAATCTGGTCACCGTCACCACGACGCTGCTGTCGTCGATGGGAAGCCGCGTCGTGCTGCCGTCCACCGGCGTGCTGATGAACAATGGCATGATGTGGTTCGATCCCCGGCCCGATAGCGCCAATCCAATCAAACCCGGCGCGCGGCCGCTCTGCAACATGTGTCCCGTGATCGTCACGCCAAGAGATGGCGGCTGGCCGCGCATGGCGGCAGGCGCTTCGGGAGGACGCCGCATCCTTGCCAGCGTCTACCAGATGCTCGCGTGGACGCTCGATTTCAACATGACCGTGACGGCGGCGGCGCACGCGCCGCGCATCGACGTGTCCGGTCCCGACGAGACCAGCGCTGACCGGCGATTGCCGGAAGACATCCTTGCCGCCTTGGCGGATGCCGGTCCGCTTTCCGTCATCGAGCACGGCGTGCTGCCGATCAACTTTGCCTGTCCCAATCTGATCGTTGCGGATCGCCATGGTGCCGAGGGCTGCAGCGACGTCGTCTCTCCGTGGTCTGCCGCCATTGCCACCATGCAAAGCGGCGCGACATGAGGTTCAAAACACATCGAGTCTCGAAAAGGCTTGATGGAGTTGTGAGCAACCGCAGAGCAGTTCTGCAATTGCCCGAAATGAAGAAGCGAACCGGCTGCGGTTGAGGACATTGCCTTGTAGCCATTGGTCACACCAGCTTCTCAGTTGATGGCCTTGAAGGGCCTAGAACCGATACCCCCATAGCCGGCCTCGACGCCAGCCCACTCCTCCGGTCGCGCACTTAAAGATTAGCCGAGGGCTCGGTTCCTTTCCCGAACAGCATGGTGGACCGCATCGTTCCAGCGACGACGTACGACGATCTCGCAATGGTGCGCGAATTGACGGGACTTCGCGACGCGGCGCCCGTCCTGCACGAGCCATTCCGCCAATGGGTTCTGGAAGACCGCTTCGTCGATGGCATCCGGCCACGCTGGGAGGATGCCGGCGTGCAGTTCGTCACCGATGTGGAGCCCGTCGAACATGCCAAGCTGCGCATGCTCAACGGTTCGCATTCGGTGCTCGCCTATCTCGGCTATCTCGCAGGCCACAAGACCGTCGCCGCGGCCGCTTCGGACGAGGCATTCGCTCTTTTCCTTCGACGCTTCTGGCGTCGGGAGGTGATGCCGGTGCTGGCGGCGCCCGCAGGGCTCGATCTGGAGCATTATTCGAAACAGCTGCTTGAACGCTATCAGAATCCCGCGATCCGCCACCTCACCTGGCAAATCGCCATGGACGGATCGCAGAAGCTGCCGCAGCGCATTCTGTCATCGATCAGGGATTGCCTTGCCAAGGGCAGCCCGTTCCCCTGCCTCGCCGCCGTGGTAGCGGGATGGGTGCGATTTGTCGGAGGATGGGACGAAGCAGGGCAGATGATCGACGTGCGCGATCCCCTGATCGAGCAGATAAGGAGCCGCCTTGCAAAGACCGGCAGCGATCCGGTTGCCGAAGTACGATCCTTGGCCTCGATCGAAGCCATCTTCGGCACCGATCTGGCAAACAATGCGACCTTCATGACCGCCGTGACGGACGCGTACAAGACCCTGCTTACCGAAGGCGCCCGCGGGCTTGTGCAGGCGCTGGGATCTGCTTCCGCCACCGTGTGAGGCTGGCCCGGCCGTCGAATAGATTAATCGCATCGAGAGCGTCGAGCCCGCGGCCATATGTGGAATCGCGGGTTCTCTTTCGCATGTGCGATTGCATGTCCATTTTGGCTTCATCCCACGACTGAGGCTTCGGAAGGACTTCTCCGCTCAAGCATCATTTCCTACGAGCAACCCGAAAGATCACGTTGACAAAAGCGCAAAAGGATACTTGTATACTACCATGTCTCTAACGCCCCACCCCATTGATCGCCGACAGAATGCCGCTCAGCAGATTCACCGGCAGCTGCGTGACTGGATCATCACCGGCCAGCTCAAGACCGGTGCCATTCTGTCAGAGCCGCGCCTTGCGGATCTTTTCGGCATCAGCCGCACTCCGATCCGGGAAGCCATGAAGAAACTTGAGGAAGAGTCGCTTCTCGACATCTTTCCGCAGGTGGGTTCGATGGTTGCGCCGATCGAGATCGACATCGTCCGGGACAGCCAGTTCATCCGCGAAACGCTGGAAGTGCGGACCATAGAGCTCGCAACCGAGAATGTGACGAGCAGCAATATCGCGACGCTTCGCGGCATCATCGAGCGTCAGCGCGTGCTGGTCGAGGCGAAGGATCCGCATGGCTTCTTCGTTGCCGACGACGAGCTCCACGACACTTTCATGCGCATCGCCGGACGCCCATCCGTATGGTCGCTGCTCACGACGACCAATGCGCATCTCAACCGGGTTCGCTACCTGTCGCTCGAAGACCTCTCGTGGCTGCGCATGGTGTTCGAGGAACATTGCGACATCGTCGAGGCGGTCGCCGCGCACGATGTCGACCGCGCGACCCATTCCATGCGCGATCACCTGCGCTCCGTCCTTGCGGCCGTCGAGCGCGTGGCGATCGCCTATCCCGAATATTTCAAACAGGAGAACGAAACGGCCAAGTCGCTCTCGTAGCGAGTTTCGGTCTTCGGTTCAAAGTGCCCAACTAGGAGGAAAAGCCCGTGTCCCGGAAATTCATGACCACATTGATTGCCCTTGCCGGTCTGGCAAGCGCGTCGCTCGTCTCGGTCTCTGCACATGCAGACGACGTCCCGTCTGCCCCGGCGGCGGGCGCAAGCCAACGCATCGACGCCATTCGCATGTCCGGTGTGCTGCGCGTGGCGGTTCTTGCCAATGCCCCCTGGCTGATCGAAAACACGACCGGCTCGGGCGATCAGTGGACCGGTCCCGCATGGACCCTCGCCAACGACTACGCCAAGCTGCTCGGGGTGACCCTGCAAGCGATACCGGTGTCGCACGAGACCAAGATCCCGGTCCTGGCGTCCAACCAGGTCGACATGTCGATCACGCCTCTTGCCGAAACGCCCGACCGCGACAAGGTCGTGGACTTCGTACTCTATTCGGCGACCAGCGTCTGCATGTTCGGCCGCGTCGACAATCCCAAGTTTGCCGGCGTCAAATCGATCGACGATCTCAACAATCCGAACGTGACGATCGCCTATTTTACCGGCGGCGGCGAAGAAGGTTGGGTCAAGGACCGCTTCCCCAAGGCGCATCTGCGCGGTGTGACCAGCTCGAGCGCGGTTGCACCGATCGAAGAAATCATGGCGCGTCGCGCCGACGCTGCACCGATCAATCGCATTCCCTGGGTCGGATTGAACAAGAAGGTAAAGGGGCTCAAGGCGCTTCCGGCGGAGAACAACTGCCAGGACAGCCAGGAGAAGACCTCCCCCGTCGGCCTTGCCATCGATAAGGGACAGGCTGCCTATCTCGACTGGCTGCGGGCAGTCGCCAAGGCCGAGCAGCCGAAGCTGCAGGCCGAAGAGGCCAAGATCGTCGAGAACCTGCCCTGACGGGCCTCTTCCAACTGGTTCGCAGCGGCAATAGGAGCATTGCGTGGATTTCGATTTCTCGCCCGTCCTCGATAGCTGGCAGTATCTGCTGGGAGGATTCGGGGTCACCTTGCTCCTGTCTGCCGCGACGGTCGGCTTCAGTCTTGTTCTCGGCACGGCGGTCGCGCTCGGGCGGGTCTATGGGCCGGTCTACCTCCGTCTGCCACTGACCTTCTATATCGACAGCATGCGGGCGATCCCCGTGCTGGTCGTGCTGGTCTGGATCTATTTTGCTCTGCCGATTCTCAGCGGCGTCAATCTGCCGCCGTTCTGGGCGGCAACCGTGGCGCTGTCGGTGCATATCGCCGCCTATGTGGCCGAGATCATCCGGGCGGGGATCGAATCCGTTCGTCAGGGGCAGATCCGGGCCGGAAAGGCGCTCGGCATGTCGAGCGCGCAGATCACCCGCAAGATCGTGCTGCCCCAAGCGCTCATCCGCATGTTGCCCGCCTTCGGCTCCATCATTTCCATCACCATAAAGGATACGGCGATCGCCTCGGTGATTGCCGTGCCGGAACTCATCAAACGTTCCGAGACCGTCGCCGGTCAAAGCTATCGGCCCATGGAGGTATTCACGGTCGCAATGGTCGCCTATTTTCTGCTCCTCCTGCCGATCACCCGCATGATCGATCTCCTCTATCGCCGTTTTGCGCATCTGGGCCGGTCATGACCCTGGATTGGAGCGTCATATGGCAATTCCGCCAAGAACTGCTGAGCGGAACCCTCCTCACCATCGCCTTGACGGCGATCACCATGGTCATCGCGGTGCCGGGCGGCATCCTGCTCGCGCTCATGCGCCTCTCCCCGTCGCGGATTCTCTCGACACTGAGCCTTTGCTTTGTGGAATTGTTCCGCAACCTGCCGATCATTCTCGTGGTCTATTGGGCCTTCTACGTGATGCCCGTCCTGCTCAACATAGAATTTTCGGCCTTCACCACCGGCCTCATCGCGCTCTGCCTCAACGTCTCGGCCTATAATGCGGAAGCCTTTCGCGCCGGCATCAATTCGATCCGCATCGGCCAGACCAATGCGGGGCTCGCCCTGGGGCTGAGCCGCTGGCAAGTGATGCGCAAGATCATCCTGCCGCAGGCGGCGCGGCGCGTCCTTCCCGTGGTCGCCAGCACCTGGGTTTCGCTCTTCAAGGATACGTCGCTCGTTTCGGTGATCGCGGTGGGTGAACTGGCACATACCGCGCTGCAGATCCGGTCGCAGACCTTCCGCGTGCTGGAAGTGTTGACCGCCATGGCCGCCATCTATTGGCTTCTGGGCTATCCCCAGGCCAAATTCGTCGACTGGATCCAGCGCAAATTCGAGGTGAAGGAATGAACGCGACAACACAAGCAAAGAACAAGGACGAAGCCGTCGCTCCCATTCTTGTCTATGAGAATGTCCGCAAGCAATATGGCGCTTTCGTCGCCCTCAACGGCGTCTCCCTAAGAGTGAACGTCCGCGAAGTGCTATGCCTCATCGGGCCATCAGGTTCGGGAAAATCGACCTTGCTGCGCTGTACCAATGCGCTTGAGGCCATCGATGGCGGGACGATCTCCTTTGAGGGCCGGCCGCTTCCCAAGCGCGACAGCGAAACGCGCAAGATACGCCAGCGGATGGGCATGGTGTTCCAGAATTTCGAGCTCTTTCCCCATATGTCGGCGCTCGACAATGTCGCCATGGCGCCGATTACCGTTCTCGGCATGAGGGAAAGCGAGGCACGCGAGCGGGCACGCGCATTGCTTTCGAAGGTCAATCTTGCCGACAAGGTCGACAATTTTCCATCTAACCTTTCCGGCGGCCAGCAGCAGCGCGTCGCGATCGCCCGCGCGCTGGCGATGGAGCCGGAGGTGATGCTGTTCGACGAGCCGACCTCCGCCCTCGACCCGGAAACGATCGGCGAGGTGCTGAACGTGATGAAGGCGCTCGCCGAGGAAGGCATGACGATGATCGTCGTCACCCACGAGATGACCTTCGCGCGCCGCGTTGCCGATCGCGTGGTCGTCTTCGAGCGAGGCGCCATCATCGAGGAAGGGTCGCCAAAGCAGATTTTCGAGAATCCGAAGGCGGGCCGGACACGCGATTTTCTCAGCCATCTCGGCTGGAACGGCTGATAGCGGCAATCACTGACTGAACATTCAAGCGAGGACCACAATGGAACAAACCTGGCGTTGGTTCGGGCCGGACGATCCGGTCAAGCTCCACGAAATCCGGCAGGCAGGGGCGACGGGCATCGTCAGCGCCCTGCATCATATTCGCTATGGCGAGGTCTGGAGCATCGAGGAAATCGAGGCTCGGCAGCGCATCATCGGCGCGGACCCTTCGCTCGGGTTGCGATGGAGCGTCGTCGAAAGCCTGCCGGTCGCCGAAGCGATCAAGCTCGGCGAGGGCGACCTGACGCAGCTGTTCGACAACTACCGACAATCGCTTCGCAATCTGGCGAGCTGCGGCATCACCAACATCTGCTACAACTTCATGGCGATGCTGGACTGGACGCGCACCGAACTTCGTCGCGTTCTCCCCGGCGGAGCGACAGCGCTACGCTATAACGCCGAGGAAGTGGCTGCATTCGATTGCTATATCCTGCAACGCCCTGACGCCGAGGCCGATCACCGGCCCGACGTGCTGGAACGCGCCAGGGCATGGATGAAGAAGGCATCTGAGAGCGACAAGCACAATCTCCTTGCGACCATCATGGCCGGCTTGCCCGGCGCATACGAACGCTATGACGTGCCTGGCATGCGCACCATGCTGAAGCGTTTCGACGGCATCACGCGTGACGACTTGCGAGCGAACTACAAGCGGTTTCTGGAGGAAGTCGTCCCGACCGCAGAAGAGTTAGGAATCAGGCTTGGCGTCCATCCCGATGATCCGCCATTCGATGTATTCGGTCTCCCGCGAATTGTCTCCACCGCCGCCGACATCGACTTCATCGTTGGGGCCGTGCCATCGAAAGCCAACGGGATTACCTTCTGCACCGGCGCATTTGGCGCTGGCCCCGCAAACGACGTGCCGGCAATGGCCGAGCGATTTGCGCCCCATATCCAATTCGCCCACCTGCGCAATGTCC
The DNA here is from genome assembly GCF_014193655.1 of Rhizobium sp. BK313. Classification (GTDB taxonomy): domain Bacteria; phylum Pseudomonadota; class Alphaproteobacteria; order Rhizobiales; family Rhizobiaceae; genus Rhizobium. Next base: position 71,333 of record NZ_JACHZQ010000002.1, read on the forward strand.
TGAAGGAACCGGATGGATCCTTCATGGAAGCCGACCATCTCGGAGGGGATGTCGACGTGGTCAAGGTCATCCGCACGCTGCTTGCGGAACAGGCCCGCCGCAAGGGCGCCGGGGAAGACGACTGGCGTATTCCATTTCGGCCAGATCATGGACACGAGTTGCTTAACGATGGCGAACGTGGAACGCATCCGGGTTATCCCATGGTTGGCCGTCTCAAAGGCCTCGCCGAGTTGCGTGGTGTGATGATGGCCGTCTCGGCCATCGACCATCAATCGCGCTAAGATAGCCACCGCCGCGACTGCGTTGACGCTCTCGACGGCGCCCATCCTGCCGCAAGCGCAAGATGGGTTCCGAGACTGGCAACATTCATCAACCATGCCTGTTGGGTCAACCGAAGGCGGACCCAATGGTGCTGCTCTTGATGCGAATCGAACCGGCGGCCTCTCAAGAGTAAGGGATGAATGTGCCAATCGCCTTGAATTGGCAAAGCCATCGTCAGCATAGCCACGCCGTGGCGGCATCCATTTCAATGAAAAGCGGCGCGTCCGAGACGCACCGCTTCGAGATTCGAGTGCCCGCTTAAAGGCGTCAGGCGCCAGCGGTTTGCGTGTGGGTCGCAAGCTGCTCGTCGTGATTGTTGAACAGCACGTGGACGGCATCGTGGCCGGTCGGCGTGTAGTTCTGCAGCGTTGCGACCACATGAGTTTCCGAGCCGGTATTGATGCTGATCTTCGTCGAATTGGTTGCGGTATCGACCGCCGCCGTCATCGACGCGACAGCACTCGCCTCGGTCATGCCCGGATGTTCGCCGACCAGCGCGGTCAGCAGGTTCGAAACATCAAGCCGATCGCCCTCTCCCTTCGGGCTGAAGTCGGTGATGACATCGGCCATGTTGAGGTTGTGCAGGGCCTGGGCATCGAGCACGAACGTATCCGCGCCAGCGCCGCCGGTCATGGTGTAGCCGCCGCCACTCGTCAGCGTGTCGCTGCCATCGGTGCCATAGAGGTGGCCGACCCCACTGAAGTCGATCTCGGCATAATCGCCATCGTGGCCGAGCGAGAAGTCGCTTGCCGAGTAGTCGCCGGTGAGACCGATGGTGGCGTTGTGGGCGCCGTCGGTAACAGTGAGGACGCCGCCAGTCTTCGCCGCGTTTTCCACATAGGAGAAGCTGGCGGTCGCGGCAGAGATATCGCCGAACCGCAGCGCATCATTGCCGTCGAGGCCGGCGATCGTGCCGGTGAAGGCCGCTGCATGGTCGACGGTGATGGTGGCCTGGGCGTCCGTGCTCAGCGTGATCGCCGCGCTGAACGAGCCGCCGATTTCGAGGCTGGCGTGACCCGACAACAGCGTCGTGCCGCTACCGTCGACATTGCCCTCGAGATTGATGTTGCCGCCGTTCGCCCACAATATGCCGTCATTGACGACGCTGCTGTGTATGTCGAGGCCGCCGGTCCCGGTCGCCTCCAGCGTGCCGGTGTTGCTCACAGCGTTGACACCAGTGTCGATGACGAGCGCATGACTGCCGTCGGCAATGATCGTGCCTTCGTTGATCAGCGTCAGGTGACCGTTGCCGAGCTGGCCTGCACCGGAGATAGTGTTGTCAACGTTGGTCAGCGTGACATCGTCGCCGCTTCCGAAGATGATATTGGACGCATCGTCGGACAGCGTCACCGTGCCGCCGCCGGTCAGCGTGAGGCCATGCTGCACGATTTCGAAGGCCGTGTCGCTGCCGGTGGAGGCGAGATGGATGCTGCCGGTGTTGTCGAGCGTGCCGCTGAACGGCATCAACGCGCCGTCGCTCAGCACCATGTCGCCGGTATTATGCGTCACCACGGTCTCATTGAAAAGGAAGTCGTCCGCCGTGAGAGCCGCGGCGCTGACGCCTGCCAAGGTGATGGTCTCGCCATCGCCGAGCGTGATGACGGCATTGCCCGACGCGTCGGTCGACAGATGGGCCTGAACGTCCGCGAAGCTTGAGAAGCCCGCGAAACCGACCAGGTCGATCTTGTCATGCGCCGTATCGAAGTTGTGCACGATGTCCGTACCGATGGTGTTCGCGAAGACCAGCATGTCGTTGCCGCTCGATGCGGTAAGCGTATCGTCACCCGACCAGGCGAAAATCGGCGCATCCTTGGCGTAGGCTTCGACGTTGTCGGACACATAGGCCGTGCCGGTCGTGCCGTCCGCATTGATCCAGGTCTCGGTGACCTGAAGAACCAATGCGCCGGTGACGCCATCGGGCGAGGTGACCGTCAGCGACGACGGATCGTTCGTCACCACGGACCAGGTGCCATTGGCGTTATGCGTGCCTTCGCTGAGCACCCAGCCGGCGGGAAGGCCAGCAACGGTCAAAGTGACCGCACCGACATGATGCGATGGATCTGTGAGCGCGAGGTTGATGGCTTCGCCGGATATACCCGCGGGCATATTCATATAGTTGACGGTTACATGTGCAGCGGAAGATGTTCCACCATCGCCATCGTTGACGGTGAAAGTAACGGTCCTGTTACCTGCGGTACTCGATGTCGAACTGAATTGAATATCCTTTAGCAAGGCCGTGACCGCGGCTTGTGTAGCGTTCGTTGAGGTGAATGTAACCGTCAACGTTGCACCATTGATCGAGTACGTACCGATTGTCTTGTTGCCGTAGGTAACGTTCCCGCTGTTCGTACCGGTAATACCGATTTGACCAGTCGACGTTCCTTGGTTCTTGATGCTCACCTTGTCTGAGGAACCGGACGACGTAACGACGAGGCTTCCGCCGTTGAAATTAGACGAGTCGGTGTCTGTGACAATGGCGCTCGGCGCCAAAATAACGGCACTACTCGACTTTGTGTAACTGACCGATGTGTCAACGCCGCTCGTCGAGCTGCCGTTTAGGTCCAATACCGGCGCCTCGTTCGCGCCAGTGATCGTCACAATAATATCCTGTGAGGCTGTCCCGTCTGCTGACGTTACAATTAGCTTGTCCGTAATTGTCTGCCCCCCGGTCAATGCCTGCACATTTGCGGCGGAGTTGTTGAGCGTATAGCCCCACGCACCGCTTGTCCCGTCGAAGGTGAATGTACCATACGTGCCGGCCAGCGATGACGGCGTCTGGAAATGGTTCTCGCCGTGGTCGACGTCGGCAACCGTCAGCACACCGTTCGCCGTCAACTGGCCGTCCTCGGTGACCGAACCGGTCGCCGAGCCCGAGATCGAGGCTGTGTCGTTGACGCCATTGACTGTCACGGTAACGTCCTTCGTCACCGTTCCCCCATGACCGTCGCTGAGCGTCAGCGTGTAGGTCTGGTTGATATGGTCCGTGGCGCTGAGCGACTGGATGGCGCTGTCGTTGACGCTGTATGTCCAGTTCACTTTATTGGTGGTGGTGTCGACGCTGGCGGCGAACGTGCCGTAATAGCTGCTACCCGCCGGGGTCGTGTAGGTCACCGTATGAGTATACCCGGCATGGGCATCCGTGAACGCGATCGCTCCCGAGGCCGTTTCAACACCCGGCGTTCCTGTGCCTACCGCTTTTACGGACACGTCATCAACGTAGAACGCCCCAAACGGTTGGTCCGGCGACCAGAACTTGATCACGGTACTCGAAGCCGTGGCAACAAACGTAACAGTATATTGCACGTAAGGACCGAGACCAGAGCTATATGTGTAACTAATAGCCTGCGTCTGCGACCCTATCGTAACATCAAAAATTGCAGGCACATATGAATGCGTTGTATAGTTGTACGTATTCGAGTCTGTTGCGAGATCAGAGAGATAGAACGTGAGCTGATACGCCTGCCCAGCCACCGTCGATACTGACTGGGACAGCGTGTTGGTCCCGTTGTCGGTATTGTCGTTGAGTATCGCGGAGTAGCTACCGGTTCTACCGGCACCATACGTGCCCCCGACATTCCCCGTAGTTGACCAGCCAGTCGCATGATAGTAAGCGCCGCTGCCCGCGGTTTCCGTCTCGAAACCGCCATTCGTTATCAGTTCGGAACCCGTGGTGTTGTAGGACGCATCCTCCGTCACCGCTCCCGTCGTCGTTCCAGTGCCAAAAGCCAGCGCGCTATCCACACCAGTGATGGTGACCGTGATGTTATGCGGCGTTCCGTCAGCCGAGGTGACGGTCAATGTGTCGGTCAGCTTTGCACCGCCGGTCAGCGCTTGAACCGCCGCGTCATTGTTGTTCAGCGCGTAGGTCCACGCTCCCGTGGCTGAGCCATCATTGGTAAAGGTAAACGTCCCGTGTGCGCCGGCGATTGAGTTTGAGGAGACGGTCGTGAAGGAGCTTTGGTTCGCGTCCACGTCGGAGACGTTGATCTTGCCGCTGATAGCGGCAGTACTGCCCTCCAGAATGTTTCCGGTATCGCCAGTAAAGGTCGGCGCGTCGTTCGCACCGTTGATCGTGATGTCGATCTGCTGCTGCGTGCCGTCCGTCGTGCTTACTGTGATCAGGTCGTGCAGCGTCGTGTTGCTGCCCGTGCTGTTGAGTGCCTGCACGGACGCGTTGCTGTTGTCGAGCATATAGTTCCACTGCCCGTCAGCACCGATCGTGAAGTGACCGTAGCTCGTCGCCACGTTGCTTTGTGCTGTAAACGAATGATCGCTGTCGACATCCGTCGCCGAAAGTGTGCCATTCGCCGTCGGTACTCCAACCATCCCGTTGCTGACACCGCCGGCTTCCGTGACGCTCTTGGCAACGTCACCGCTGATCACCGCCGCATCGTTCGCACCGTTGATCGTGATGTCGATCTGCTGCTGCGTGCCGTCCGCCGTCGTCACCATGATCAGGTCGTGCAGCGTCGTGTTGCTGCCGGTGCTGTTGAGTGCTTGCACCGACGCATTGCTGTTGTCCAGCGTGTAGTTCCACTGACCATCAGCGCCGATCGTGAAGTGACCGTAGCTCGTCGCCACATTGCTTTGCGCTGTAAACGAAGGGTCGTTGTCGACGTCCGTCGCCGAAAGTGTGCCGTTCGCCGTCGGTACTCCAGCCGTCCCGTTGCTGACACCGCCGGCTTCCGTGACGCTTTTGGCTATGTCCCCACTGATCACCGCTGGATCGTTCGTGCCGTTGATCGTCACGACGATATCATGTGTCGTTCCATCAACCGAGGAAACCGTGAACGTGTCGGTTTTGCTCTGGTTTGCACCCAGGCTCTGCACAGCCGACAGGTTGTCATCGACCTTATAGCTCCAGTTGCCGTCCGCATCGATCGTCAGCGCACCCAGATGCGTGCCGTCAGGGGCTATGGTCGCCGCCTGGAATTTGCCTTCACCCCGATCCGCATCGTTGATCGCCAATGTGCCGCTTGCCTGCAGATAACCGTCGGCGGAAACGTTCAGGTCTTCCGTGACGGCGGCGCTATCGGCACCGCCGATCTCCGCCGGGTGATTGACGTGGTCCACAGCGACGGTGAAGGCGCCTGTGCCCAATGTCACCGAGTCACCATCGGAATCCGTGGCCTTCACGTATTGCGAGAAGTCGAGCGTCTGATCCTTGGCACCATCGATCGTCTGGTCAAGCACGAACGTCGCATGGCCGTTGCTGTCGACGGTCAAGGTGAAGACCGTGACGCCTCCCGCCGAGCCGGTGATCACATGACCATCCGTGCTGGCAAGCGTGATGGCCGCACCGTTATACGTCAACGCGGTACCACCTGTCAGAGTGCTGGAAGAGGTCCCGGCTGCGACGGCGTTCGCCGACCAGCTCAACGGACTGTCAGCGCCGGAGTTAACGAGCGAGGTCAGTTCCGCCGTCGCCGTTGCGGAGTGCTCGGCGGCCGTGACCACACCATCGTCGGAGACGGTTGCGGAAATCCCGGTACCGGTCAGCGTCGGCGCGTCGTCGGCGATATTGAACGTCAGGGTCTCCTGCGCCGTTTTGCCGTTCATGTCCGTCACCGTATAGGTGAACTGATCCGTGTCTCCCGATGGGTTCGAGCCCGCATGGGTCAACGTGTAGGTATATGCGCCGTTCGCATCGATTACGAGATCACCGTAGGAACCGTGGATCGTAGTCGTCTGGCTGTCTGGGGCCGTTTGATCGACACTTACCGTCGTGCCGTCGGCACCCACAACGCTGGTGATGTGCGGATTATCCAGGGTGCCCAGGGCAATGCTGCCCGTGGCTGTCAGTTCAGAAGGCTGCGGGTTGGAGCCGCCCGAAAGATTGGCTTCCGACAGCGGTGTCGGATCGACCGTCGGAGCAAAGACCGTCGGGGCGATGACAGCAGACGTCGTCTGCGTTGCGACGTCGCTGAAGCCCTGGCCATCCGTATAGCTCACCGTCAAGATCAACGAATGCCCGACATCGGCGCTCGTCACCGTGTAGGACGATCCGGTTCCGATAACCGTATGGGACTGATCGTCCGCCCAGCTCCACGCATAGGTCAGACCGGACTGCCCATGATCCGGATCGTCTGTCGCGATCGCCGCGTTCAGCGTGTCGCCTGCAACGAGCGCTTTGCCCGTATGCGTCGTCTGATCGGCAATCGAGACCTTCGCCGCACCGTCGTCAGCGGCGGTCACGGTGACTGTCATCGTATGAGCGGCCGACGTGTCGACGCCGCCGTTGGCCGTGCCGCCATTATCCTGCACCGTAAAGCCGAAGTTCGCGGTTTCGGTCGCGCCGGCAAACCCCGACGAAGGCGTGAAATGAAGCGTTGAAAGAGCGCTCGCGGCGATGTGCTGACCAACCGTGACTGCTGTCCCGCCGAGATAAAGCGTCCCGTCCGTCGGAAGGCTGGTGATGGTGACGGATTTCAGCGTATTGACGTCGATGCTATCGCTGAAGGCGAAATCCTTCGACGAGAAATAATAGGCCGCATGTTCTCCGGTGGAGACGCTTCCGTCCGCCGTGGTCGGCGCGTGGTTGACGCCGTCGACCCTGATGGTGAAGGTGCCGCTGGTCTGGCTGCCGTCGCCGTCGGTGACCGTGTAACCGATCGAGAGTGTCGAGGAGTGGCCGAGCGCCACGGCATCGAGTGCGCTGCCCGGCGTAACGATCACGTGACCGGCATCGATCGTGACCATGGAGGTGCTCAGCGTCGACCCGGCGAGATCTCCGCTGGCGCTGACGCTGTCGACATGGATCGCGCCGCTCTGCGCCGCTCCGTCGGCGCCAAAAGCGATGGTTCCGGAAGCCAGCGTGAAGGTCGCGCTGCTGTCGTTCTCATGCATCGATCCAAGCCAAGCGGTGTGCGCAACCGGCTTGTCGTCAGTGATGTTGAAGGTCAGAGTTGCAGTCTGGCTTTCACCGTCGATCGGCGCGTCGCTGACCGTGACGGAGAAGGCGTCATGCTTGCCCGCCCCGCTCGTGGCGCCGGTCAGCGTATAGGTATAGTTGATGGCCGTCGTGGTGACGCTGAGGATGTGCAGCGTTCCGTAGGCACCCTGAATGGTGGCATTGGTATCGCCATCGGCGATTGTGGCGCCGACATTGAATGTATGGCCGCCGATCGTCACGGTCGATGGCGCATCGCCTGCAGTGATTGCGATACTACCCGAATGGACATTGGCGACGCCAGCCGCTCCGGTACCACCGGGCAAGCCGCTTTCGCTGACGCTCGATATCAGCCCGGCCGAATTGATTGTCGGAAGGCTGTCCGTGGCCGACTGACCGACGATGGTAACGGAGCCGCTGCCCAGGGTAACAGCATCGCCGTCGAAATCCGTCGCCGTCACATATTTCGAGAAGTCGAGCGGCAGCGTTTTGCCGCCGTCGATCGCATGGTAAAGGTCGAATGTGGCGTGACCGCTCGTGGAGTCGACTGTCAACGTGAAGACCGTGACGCCTCCTGCCGAGCCGGTGATCGTGTGTCCATCCGTGCTGGCGAGCGTGATGGCCGTGCCGTTGTAGGTCAGCCCGGTACCGCCCGTCAGGTTACCGGAAGACGTTCCAGCGGCAACCGTGTTCACCGACCAGGTCAACGGGCTGTCGGCGCTGGCGTGGACGAGCGAGGTCAGATCTACCGTTGTCTCGGCAGGATTATGGGTGGGCGTCGTCGTCGTGTCGGTGACATGGATGTTGTCGACCGTGACTGTCAGCGAGTTGTCATGCGGATCGATCTCGAGCGACGTCAGTTGTTTGCCTTCGAGCGCCGTGCCGGCGGCCGAGAAGGTCGTACCGGTAGTTGTCACCGAATACGTATGGCCTTGAGCATCGGTGCCGATGATCGTGACGGTCTTGGACGACGCACCTTTGTGGTCAAAGACGCCTATATCCATCTGGGTGAGGACAAAGGTCGTCCCCGTGTTGGACACGAGCACGATATCCCCCCCCTTGGACGACGAGCCCACATGGCCGTCGCTGACGCTGCCCTCGCTGACACTCAATTTGGCTGCCGCAGGGTTCACCGTGTCGAAATCGACCGTGTAAGATGCCGTCGTCACTACGGGAGCATTGATCGCCGTTTCCGAGACGGTCGCGGAAACCGAGGCATGATCAACCAGCGTCGGCACATCGTCGATCACATCGACCGTAAAGCTCTGCGTGCCGTTCGTGGTGTCGCCGTCGCCATCATGGCCAGCAACCTGGAAGGTCAGCTTGATATCCGAGAGGTTGGTTTGACCGTTGACGTCATCGAGCGACTTGTAAAGCGTGAAGTTGTAGGCGCCGTTGGCGTGGCCGCTGTCCTGGGACAGGGCAACTTTGAAGACCCAGCTCGACTGGTCGGCGGCATTGCTGCCGGTGTAGGCAATGAGCGTCATGCCGTCACCGCTGAGCGAGTAGGACAGCGCATGGCCGCCAGAGCTGAGCTTGGTCGCATCAAGCGTCTGATTATTGCCGTAGCTTGCAGTGAAATAGCTGCCGTTCGAACGCGCTACGAAGGTGACAGCATGGGCGGCCGGGCCGTCAGCGCCGAAGGCGAGATTGAGCGCAACCGCGCCAGTGCTGATGCCCGAGGGCGACAGCGCACCCGAATTCGTCAGAAGGTCATGCTCTGCAAGTGTCTTCGTCGATACGGCACCGCCGATCGACGGGCCGTCATCATCGAAACGAATGCTGCTGCCGATGGAAACGGACTGGGCGACAGTGTCGCCGTCGCTATCGGTCGCGCTCAGCACCGCCGAGAGCTTGCCGGTGAGATCGACCGTATCGCCGTCCGACTTCGACGTGTTCGGGTTGGCGAGCGACATGTACTGGGCGATGCTGACCTTGCCGCTGTTGTCGAGGCGGATCGCAAAGGCGATCTCGCCGTCGGCGATCTTGCCAACGACGGTACCGTCGGCGAGCTGCGAGAGCGTGATCGCCTGACCAGCAGTCGTCTTCAAGCCGGAGTCGGCATTGTCGATATGAAGCGTCAGACTGCTCGTCGTACCCGACGCATCGTCGGCGCCCATCGAGACCGACGGCGAGACGACGTTGTGCTGAGCGTAGACCGTCGACATATGGGGATCGTTGCCGCCAGTGATGCCGGCAAACAGGCTCTTGACCGCATTGCTGGCGCTGACGTCGTTGTCGCCGCTGCCGCTCTCGTCGATCGTGATCGAGCCAGTGAGGGCCAGATCGACCTTCGGCGTGTCATCGACGATCGTGACTTTCAAAGCGCCGGTCAGCATCACGCTGTCGCCGTCGCCGTCAGTCGCCTGGATGACTGAGCCGAAGTCGATGGCCGAGATCGAGCCATTGCCCGAGCGCAGATCGTTGCCAGGACCGGCGACATTGTCGAGCTGATCGTACTGCTGAAAGGTGAAATTGCCGTCGCCGGACAGCGACAATGACAGGACCGGGCGGTCGAGAAGCGGATTGTAGCCGCTGTGGTGGTCATTATCGACATAGCCGATGATCATGTTGTTGACGACGGCATAGGAGAGCGCTGCGCCACCCGAACTCAGATGCAGAGCGGTAAGGGTCGACGCCGCATTGGCGGTGAAGCTGAAGCCGCCGCCGAGCGCTGCGCCATCGGCGCCGAAGGAGACGGTGGACGCAACGGAGCCGGATATCGTGGCCGCAAAGCCGAAACCGAACAGTGCCGGCTGCGAGGACGATCCGTCATGCGTGCCGTCGAGCGGGCCGTTGCCATGCGACAGGAGATTGTAAATGTCGCCTTCGTCGGCCCTGACCGCAACGGTCGTGCCGGAGGCAACCGGGACGTCGTCGATGATGGCGATCGCCAGCGAGCCGTTCGCTGTATCCCCGTCGCCATCCGTGACAGTGAAGCCGAAATTCAGCGTCAGGCTGTCTTCGGTCGTCGACGACGTCGAATGAACAAGCGGTGCATCCGCGGTGAAGCTGTAGGAACCGTCCGAATTGATCGTTAGAACCGCAACGGTGGCATGGCTGGAGGCGCCGGTTGCCGTCCAGGTCGTCACACCGTTTGCCGCAGACGACGTCCAGGACACCGCTTCCTGATGGCCGATGCCGTGGCTGTCGAGGTAGATCGCCTTCAGCGTCGGCAGGCTGTCCATCGACACGCCCTTGACGCCATCGGCACCGGCGGAGAACAGAGCCCCTGCGTCGCCATTGATCGTCTTCGCGTCGGCGGCGCCATCCAGGTTGCCATGTGCCTGCACGTCGTCGTTGAGCGGCGTGGAGATGGCATCGACCTTATAGGCGATTGGTGCATCGTCCTTGACGGTGACCGTCAGCGAGCCACTGGCCGTATCGCTGTCACCATCGGTGACGGTGAAGTTGAAGGTCAGATCCTGCGTGTTTTCCGCGGTCGGGCTTACCGCATGGGCGACCGGCGCACTGAGCGTGAAGCTGTAGGAACCATCCGTGCCGATCATCAACGTGGCGACCGTCTGGCCGCTGTCCTTGCCCGTCGCGATCCAGATCGTCTCGCCGCCTGCGGCCGTCGTCGGGCTGCCCCAGACGACCGACTCGACATGGGCAAAGCCGTCCTTGCCGGTATAGATGGCGCTGAAATCCGTCGTCGCTCGGAGCGTCACCTGATGGACGCCATCAGCGCCGCCCGAAAAGAGCGTGCCGCTCGCGCCACTGACCGTGTCGGTATCGGTTACGCCGATCGTGCCGGGATTTCCGCCCTTCAGCGCGTCGTCGTTCAGCGACACGCTGGTCACGGTGACGGTGTTTGCCAGCGGCACGTCATCGGTAACGTGCAAGGTCAGCGACCCCGTCGACGTATCGTTGTCGCCATCAGTCACCGTGAAGGTGAACGTCAGCGACAAGCTTTCTTCCGTCGCGCCGGAGGTCGGGTGGACGAGCGGCGCACTGGTACTGAACGTGTAGGAGCCATCGGCATTGATGGTCAGCGTGGCGACGGTCTCGTGATTGGCGCTGGAAGCAACCCAGGTCGTCGCACCGCCGGAAATCGTCGGCTTGCCCCAGGCAACGTCTTCTTGCTGTGCGAAGCCGTTGGCGTCGACATAGATCGTCTTCAAAGCCGGAAGGCTGGACTGATCGATCGAGACGCTTGCATAACCGTCGGCGCCAGCGCTGAATAGGGCACCGGCAGTGCCCGAGACGCTATGCGCGTTGGCGTCGTTGGCATCCAGGTTTCCGCCGATCTGCGCATCGTCGTTGAGCGGCGAGGCAGTATTGTCAATCGTGTGAGCGACCGGCACGTCGTCCCTGACGCCCACCGTCAGCGCGCCCGTTGTCTCGTCGCCGTCGCCATCGGTGACGGTGAAATTGAACGTGAGGGACAGAGCCTCTTCAGCCGCTTGCGCGGTCGGATGCGCAAGCGGCGCACCGGTCGAAAACGTGTAGGAGCCATCGGCATTGATGGTCAATGTTGCGACGGTCTCTTGATGCGCGCTGCTCGCCACCCAGGTCGTGCTGCCGTCGGCGACCTGCGCCTTGCTCCAGGTCACGGCTTCCTGATGCGCAACGCCATTTGCATCGGTGTAGATCGTGGTCAGCTTCGGCAGATCCGAATGAGCAATCGTGACACTCTTGAACCCATCTGCACCCATGTTGAACAGGGTGCCCGATGCGCCGCTGACGCTGTTGTATTCGTCGGTCTTGTCGGAATTGCCGCCCGGCAACATATCATCGTTAAGGAGGTGATCAGCCGCGACATTGCTGGCGACCGGAAGATTGTCGACGACGTTGAGCGCCAGCGAGCCCGTCGCCTTGTCACCGTCACCATCGGTGACTTCGAAGGCGATCTTGAAATTCTCGTTGTCGGAGCCCTTGGCGTCAGCGAAGGCGCCAGACTGGACATAGGTGTAGCTCCCGTCAGCATGGACGGTCAGCGTGAAGATGACGTGGCCGGAATCCCTGCCGGTCGCCGTGTAGATCGTGTTGCCGGAATCGTCCCTCGAGGTGCTGTAGGACAGGCCTTCCTTGTGGGCGACGCCGTTTTCATCAATGTTGATGGCTTTGAGACCGGTTGGATTGGTGAAGGTCAGTCGCGCGAAGCCGTCTGCTCCGGTTTTAAACAGGCTGCCGGATGCGCCGCTGACGCTGTCGGTGTCAGTTTTGGCGCCATCTGACGGCGTCGAGCCCCCGATCGGCTCTTCGAGAAGCAACCGGACGGAAGGAGGATTCGTCCCCGAGGAGGTCGACGCGGTGTCGTGGAGGCTGCCGGAGTCGACTGTCACATTATTGGCGAGCGGAAGACTGTCGGCGACGTTGAGCGTCAGCGAGCCCGTCGCCTTGTCGCCGTCACCATCGGTGACTTCGAAGGCGATCTTGAAATTCTCGTTGTCGGAGCCTTTGGCATCGGCGAAAGCGCCGGACTGCGCATAGGTATAGCTGCCATCGGTGCCGACCGTCAGGGTGAAGAGAACCTGGCCCGACTCCTTGCCGGTTGCGGTGTAGATGGTGTTGCCGAGATTATCCGTCGTGGTGCTATAGGACAGACCTTCCTTGTGAGCGACGCCATTGGCATCGATGTAGATGCCCTTAATTCCGTTCGGATCCGTGAAGGTGACCTGCTGGAAGCCGTCAGCGCCGGCAGTAAACAGGCTACCCGATCCGCCGCTGACGGAGTCGGCGGCGCCTTCGGATGGCTTCGGCTCTTCGCTCAGCTCGACGAGTGAGCTGAGCGGCATCTGCTCAACCGGCGTCGTGTCGTAAAGGCTGCCTGTGCCGACCGTGACGCTGCTGGTGACAGGCTTGTCGTCGGCGACGGTGACAGTGAAGCTGTTCGTTGCGGTGTCACCGTCAGAGTCGGTTGCCGTATAGCCGAAGGTCAGCTTGACGGCATCAGAACCCTTGGCGTCATCGAGCGACTGGACCAGCGTGAAGTTATAGTGGCCGTTGTCGGTGTCCGAGACCGTCGCGTAGAAGACGACGTTGGATGCGGAAGTTGCCGTCGGAGCGGCCTCGCCGGTATAGCCGACCAGCGTGCCGTCGGCCAGCAGTGCCGTATGAACGGCCAGACCGTGCGAGCTCAGCGCCTCGCCATCCTGGCCCTGTGTCGCGACGGTGGCATCGGTGAAGGCGACAGACCGGTCGCCAGCCCCACCCTTGTCGGTGTTGGCGTTATCAGCACCCCAGGAGATGTTGAGCGAGCCGGTGGTGTTGGCATCGGTCTCGACATGCGGGTTCTCGTTGCCGCTCGCCAGCGCGCCTTCGGTGACGGAACCGGCGTCGCCGGTCGAGGCAACAGGCTTGTCGTCGGCGACGGTGACGGTGAAGCTGTTCGTGGCCGTATCGCCGTCGGAATCGGTGGCCGTATAGCCGAAGGTCAGCGTGATGGCGTCCGAGCCCTTGGCGTCATCGAGCGACTGCACGAGAGTGAAGTTATAATGACCGTTATCGGTATCCGAAACCGTCGCGTAGAAGACGATGTTCGAGCCAACCCCGCCCTTGCCATCCACGACCGTCGTCGGGGCGACGTCACCGGTGTAGCCGACCAGCGTGCCGTCGGCCAGCAGCGCCGTATGAACTGCAAGACCATGCGAGCTCAGTGCCTCGCCGTCCTGACCCTCCGTCGTGACCGTAGAATTGGTAAAAGCAACCGAACGATCACCGGCGCCGCCCTGATCGGTGTTGGCGTTATCGGCGCCCCACGAGATATTAAGCGAGCCAGTAGCTGTCGCGTCGCTCTCGACATGCGGGTTCTCGTTGCCGGCCGGCAGAGCGCCTTCGGTGACGGAACCGGCGTCGCCAGTCGCGGCGACAGGCTTGTCGTCGGCGACGGTGACGGTGAAGCTGTTCGTGGCCGTATCGCCGTCGGAATCGGTGGCCGTATAGCCGAAGGTCAGCGTGATGGCGTCCGAGCCCTTGGCGTCATCGAGCGACTGAACCAGCGTGAAGTTATAGTGGCCGTTGTCGGTATCCGAGACCGTCGCGTAGAAGACGACGTTGGATGCGGAAGTTGCCGTCGGAGCGGCCTCGCCGGTATAGCCGACCAGCGTGCCGTCGGCCAAAATCGCCGTATGAACGGCCAGACCATGCGAGCTCAGCGCCTCGCCATCCTGGCCCTGTGTCGCGACGGTGGCATCGGTGAAGTCGACAGACCGGTCGCCAGCCCCACCCTTGTCGGTGTTGGCGTTATCAGCACCCCAGGAGATGTTGAGCGAGCCGGTGGTGTTGGCATCGGTCTCGACATGCGGGTTCTCGTTGCCGCTCGCCAGCGCGCCTTCGGTGACGGAACCGGCGTCGCCGGTCGAGGCAACAGGCTTGTCGTCCGCGACGGTGACGGTGAAGCTGTTCGTGGCCGTATCGCCGTCGGAATCGGTGGCCGTGTAGCCGAAGGTCAGCGTGATGGCGTCCGAGCCCTTGGCGTCATCGAGCGACTGAACCAGCGTGAAGTTATAATGGCCGTTGTCGGTGTCCGATACCGTCGCGTAGAAGACGACGTTGGATGCGGAAGTTGCCGTCGGAGCGGCCTCGCCGGTATAGCCAACCAGCGTACCGTCGGCCAAAATCGCCGTATGAACGGCCAGACCATGCGAGCTCAGCGCGCCGTTGTCCTCACCCGTCGCCGAAACTGTGGCATTGGTGAAGGCGACCAAGCGATCGCCGAGGCCGCCCTTGCCGGTGTTACCGCCGTCAGCGCCCCAGGAGATGTTAAGTGAACCAGTGGCGGTCGCGTCGCCGGTCACATGGGTCAGGGCTGCGTTGCCGGCAGACAGAGCTGCTTCGGTGACCGAACCCGCCGTGCCAACGGCCGCAACCGGCACGCTGTCCGTGATATCGACGGTCGCGACAGCCGAAACCGTATGGCCGCTCGTGTCGGACACCGTGTACCGGAATTGCAGTTCAAGCACATCGCTGGCCGAATTGGCGCCGCGG
This sequence comes from Rhizobium sp. BK313, assembly GCF_014193655.1. Taxonomy (GTDB): domain Bacteria; phylum Pseudomonadota; class Alphaproteobacteria; order Rhizobiales; family Rhizobiaceae; genus Rhizobium. Next base: position 86,475 of record NZ_JACHZQ010000002.1, read on the forward strand.
GGATGGTCGAGAGCAGCGAGCTGGGTGAAGGTGTACGCGCCGGTCGAGGCGTTGAATACCAGCGTGAAGACCGTGACGCCATTAGCGACGCCGGTGACGGTCTGGCCGTTCTGGGTGACGACAACGGGAACGCCGCCGGAAGTCAGCCCTGATAGCTGCTGACTGCCGCTAGCGGTAGTTTCTGCCTCGCCGACCAGCGTGACGGTGGTGATCGCGGCGTTATGGCCGCCAAAGCCGAAGCGGCCGGTGCTGCTTGTCGTGAGGAAGGCGCCAGTGCTGCTGCCGCGTTCGATCAGCGAGGCTGTTTCGGTCGCCTGCTGAAGGATAAAGGGAACGCGAGTCTGGGTGCCAGACAGATTGCCGCCGTTACCGTTGCCGAGTATGTCGCCAGGACCGAGGAGACCAATCAGATTAAGCGGCGTGCGAGCATTCCCAGGCTGGTTGTCCGTGAACTGGTGCCCGGAATCCGTGCTATTGCCGGCGTGAACCGAACCGTCGGGACCTTCAGCGACGTTGATGCCCTGCTGCTGTAGCGCAGCGACGACGGCCTGCTGCGGCAGCGTGACTTCGCCGATCAGGAAGGTTGGGACGTGCAGCGCACCGTTGATGATGACGATGCGCGTGCCGTCGGCCTGGATGAGAACAAGGTTGCGCCCCTCGACGTGGATGTCGTCTATCGAGGTGTTCGCCGGCAGATGGACGACGTTGCCATTGTCCGGCACGATTTGGATCGGCTGCCGGGTGTCGGCGTTTTGCGGCTCGTTGGCGGCAACGCGCGCAGTCTTGCCGTTCGCCTGCTGCTCGGCGGCCTGTGCCAGCTCGAACGCGGCAACATCAGCATTCTGCGACAACGGCAGCGACCGAGATGTGTTGATATCGGCTGCAAGACCCTCGTTCCGGTCGCCCGACGCGAAATCGTTCGAAACCGCTTCGTGGTCTACCGTCGAAATGCGCGAATCTTCCATAAGTCTAACTCCCGGTGTCTCGTAATGTGGCGCCAATCAATTACGAGAGCGGGGTGATTGCAATACTTCGTTAACCTCACCGATATAACCGGTTATGCACGACCGCAGATATATTTACCCATGGTTAACTCAACAACCCAACAACTCCTTAAGTATACCGCTTGACTTTGCGCCAGCCGCTGTGTGCAAATGCGCCACCATAGGCTGTCGCAGCCTGCGTTGGAGAATTGGGGAGTGAGTTTTGCCGTTTGCGATCAGCCTTTCGTTGAGCCGTTTGACCAATTGGCTGCCGCGACCACCACGTGGTGCCGTTCTTATCCTCTGCGCCGGCCTCGCCGGCTGTCAGATGGATGGTGCCGGCCTAGGCGGTAACAGCAAGAACGACGACATAAAAATGCCGTCCACCGCCATCGAAGAAACCTATGGTGGCGACAGCGGCAACGAAATCACCCTGCTGCTGCGCAAGGGCGCGGCAGGCCTCTACGAAGGTCCGGCCCGCGACGTGCGCGACGGGGCGGTGCTTGGCGTCGGCGAACTCGGCAACAATCAGATTCGGCTGCGCGTAAAGGATGTAGGCCTTGCCGGAGCCGCGGCGCAGGTCGCGGCAGCCAAAGGCCGAAATGCCGCGCTGATCGTCAGCTATCTGCCGCCGGCCGAGACCGCAGCCATCGCCGCCATTCCCCCCGCCCAACGCCCGCCATTGCTGAACCTTGCGAGTGCTATGGCCTCGACCGGCGGCGATGTCTTCAATCTCGCCTCGGACGAAATCGACAGCGCGACCGAGGGCGTCAAGGCGGCCGGCCCCGGAGGTCATAAGAAGGTGTCGGCGCTGGTGCCTGCGGATTTTTCTCAATCCGACAGCACGAGGTTGGGCAACGCCATCTGGAACAGTGGCAACACTTTCATGGGCCTCGGCCGCTACAATACAAGCGATCAGGCCGCGGATGTCCTTACCAAGAACCGGCCGCTTATCCAGTCGGCCGAGATCGTGGTCATTCTCGGCGGCACGTCGGAAATCGGAATGGTGGCGAGTGCCGTGCGCAGCGCCGCCATTCCCGGCCAGGCGCTGGTGGGGACCAACAGATGGCCGCAATCGGCTTATGCTTTCCCGGCTGTGACGGGCGCATTTGTCGCGACGGACGATACGCAAAGCAGCGGGCTCATTGCCGAACGCTACCAGCGCCACTTCAACCACCCGCTGACCACCTACGGCGCCTATGGCTACGACGCGATGGCGATCGCCTCCGGCCTCATCCGCTCCCAGGGGCCGCAAGCCATCACCGCCGCTAACCTGCTGAACAAGGTCGGCTTTCGCGGCACGACCGGGCTCTTCCGCTTCAATGCCGCCGGCATGGTGGAGCGCAAAATGATGATCAATACGATCGACGGCGGCAAGCTGAAGGTCGCAGCGCAGCCCTCACAGTCGTTCTGAAGCAGATCGAGCGCATCGAGCCGAAGGCGCGTTAGCGCGCGCTGTCGCCGCTGCTGTTGCACTGAGTCATCGGTTCCCGCGCCACGCCGGTTCATTTTGATGCGCACGGCGACATCATCCTTAATGCTTTCCCACCAAACCCGGTGGAATTTTATACTTATTTGATCGCTTAATTTATACTTAGATTATCTACGCTTCCGAACGCCGTATTCAGAGATGTCGCGCATTATTCCCTCAACCAGGGAGAATAATGCGCCAATGCAACACAAGAACAATAAGGTTATACTTGCAGTATTTGCTGCGGCTTCCCTTGCCATTGGTCTTTCGACCTCGACCACTTGTCTAGCGGCGAGTGGCGATACCGTCCGCCCGGTAATCAACCTGCTTGCAGATCCGCGACTGGATACCGTCCTCGATTTTTTTTCGCCGGCCATCGCAAACACGGCGAAGGCGATTGGGGGCGTCGACCTTGCCGCGCTGAGCCAGAGCCTCGCCATCGAGCCGGCAGGCCTTCCGAATAACAACACAGCCGCGCTCCAGCCGGTACATTCCACACAGGCGACCAACACCCCGGCGGGCGACTCGGTGTTCGGAACCGTTGCCATTCCCTTCAAGCATCTTGCGGCGCTCGACAAACTCGCAGGCCCGCTCGCCGAGATTCGGTCCGGCAAAGCACTCGATTGCGGCGCGGGCGGATGCGACGCGGCCGCAGCCGCCGTTGCGACTGCCGAGGCAAAGACTGCCGGCGCCTCGATCCGCGACAAGGTCAACACAATTAATTTCACGGTCAACCATGCCATCCGTTATGCCAGCGACATGGATACCTATCATGTGACGGACTACTGGGCGAAGCCGAGCGAGGTCTTGTCGCACCAGCAGGGTGACTGCGAAGACTATGCCATATTAAAGATGGCCGCCCTCTACAAGGCAGGCGTCGATCTCGACCAAATGGCGCTCGTCATCCTCTACGATCAGCAGCGGCATTTCTACCACGCCGTCCTGTCGGTCTCTGTCAACGGCAACTACCTCATCCTCGACAACATGCGCGATGAGGTCTTGTCCGACAAGCGCATTGCAGAATATCTGCCACTCTATTCGATCGTCGCCGGCCGCGGCTATCTGCACGGCTTCCGCGATCCTCACGCGCAGGCGGTTGTCGCCGCAATGCCGCTGGCTAAGGTGGCCCCCGGCGAAGGCGAGATCCACTGATCGGACTCGCCTTTTTCGACTTTCGGGGACGAACGTCGCACACAGCGATAGCGACGACATTCTCAATAGACGGAAATATAGCCGATCAGCATCGGCGCCTCATGCGTCGGCGCCAGCGCCAAGTTGATCTGGCCCGTCAGCGATTGCGAACCGAGGCCGATCTTGAAGCCAGTGTTCAGCGTCTTGCCACGATTGGCCGATAGGACGGAGAGCACTTCCTCGACCTGGGTGTCGATAGAAAAGCGCAGAGTGCGCGCCGTCTGCTGGACATCATCAATCAGCGGCAGGCGATGGCGCAGCATCTTCAGGAAGGCATCGTTGAAGAGCTTGATCCCGCGCTCCTGCGTCAACACCACCGCCGGCGTCGGCGATGCCTGAAGGACTGCGTTGAGATTGGTCAGCGACGCCACATCCTCGATGGCGTCCAGACGGCTCAGCGCCCATTTGAAGCTCAACACGCGCAACAGCGAGGCGAGGTTGCCGGTTTCCGGCATGTCGGCCGCGGTGTGGTAGACGAGGTCGCCGATGCTGATGCCGCCAGCTTCGGACATCCGTCCGAGGCTGTCCCAATAGATCCGCTCTAGGCGAATGCCGCGACGCTCGCCGCCGCCAGTCACGGCGCGGAAACGCGGCTCCAGTTCGTCACCATCGACAGACGGCAAGGCTTCGCTGCGGACCATCGTCGTGACTTCCTCCTTTCCGGCCCCTTTGCGCATAGCCGCCCTCACCGTTCCGTCAGCGCTTCGGAGCGCGCCTTGTTGATTGGCTTCATCAGATAAGCGAGGATCGCTTTGCGGCCGGTGATAATCTCGGCCGAAGCTACCATGCCGGGGATGATCGGATTGCGCTTGCCGTCGCGCTCCAGCTCCGACTTGTCGGTTTTGATGCGCACGACGTAGTAGGTCTCGTTCTTGTCCTTATCGACAAGGCTGTCGGCGGAGACGTTGACAACCGTACCGTCCAGCGCGCCGAAGATCGAGAAGTCGTAGGCCGAGATCTTGATGACCGCCGGCTGGCCGACGCGCACGAAGGCAACGTCGCGCGGTGAAATCTTCGCCTCGATCAGCAGATTGTCGGCTGTCGGCACGACTCCGGCGATGACCTTGCCGGCGTCGACATAGGCGCCGATCGTATTGACCTCCAGCGTATTGACGATGCCGTCGACAGGGGAACGGATATCCGTATGCTTCACGCGGTCGGATGCCCCGCGGATCGTCTCGTCGACGACCGACAGCTCCGACAGTGCCTGCCCCTTGTCGGTCAATGCCTGCTGGCGTAGCTGCAACCCGAGGTCGTTGACCTGCAGCGTCGCCTCCTTGATGGCCGCCTGCAGGCGATCCAAACTTTCGACATAGACTTTTAGCTGACCCTGCAGGTCGACCAAGTCTCGCTGGACCTTCAGGATTTCAGTTTCGGCGACGAGCTTCTTCTCGCCGAGCGGCTTCAGCAGATCATACTGCTTCTGGGCGCCGACGATATTCTGCGTCAGTCGGTCTATGTTGGCATGAGCCTCGTCCAGCTCGTTCTGATGCTGCTTCAAACGCTGATCGAGAACATCGAACTTGTTCTGATAGGCGGCACGATCCGCCTCGAAGAGCTTTTCCTCGTTGTCGCAGACATCCTTGGCGGTGGCCAGAATATCGGCCGGGCAGATGAATTGTGCGTCGTAGGTGCCCGCCTCCTCTAAGGCGAGGCGCTCGACCTTGGCACCGAGAGCGCGGGCCTTGGCCACCGACTCACCAAGCGTCGATTCCGTCGTGGTATTGTCGAGCTGCACCAGAAGATCGCCCTTATGGACGACCTGGCCGAGATTAACATTGATCTCCTGGACGATGCCGGGCTCGGACGACTGTACGATCTGCGTCTTCGATACGGGTATCACCTTCCCCTCGCCGCGTGCGATCTCGTCTATGTCGGCCAAGGCCGCCCAGGCGATGAAAGCGGCGATCATCAAGGCGCAGATACCGAGGATCAGCCGGGCGAAAAACGGGGGGTTGTCGTGGATATTGCGACGATGAGTACGCATCATGACCCCGCCTTGCGCTGCATCGCCTCGATGACGGCGTGCTTCGGTCCATCGGCAATGATGCGGCCCTTATCGATGACGATCAGCCGGTCGACCAGCTCCAACATGCTGTGGCGATGGGTCGCTACCATCAGCGTTGTTTCCGGACCGAAGGCATTCGTCAGCTTGTTGATCAGGTGCCGTTCGGTCGCCAGATCCATCGCCCCGGAGGGCTCATCGAGGAAGACGATCTTCGGCCGGGTCAGGAGCAGGCGAGCGATGGTCAACGCCTGCTTCTGGCCATTCGAGAGGTTCGAGCCGCGCTCGCCAACCGGCATGTCGAAACCGCGCGGGTGCACGGCGACGAATTCCTCGACACCCGTCATACGCGAAACGGCCAGCAGCTCCTCGTCGCTGGCATCGGCCCGGCCGAGCAGCAGGTTTTCCTTCACTGTGCCGGAAAACAGGTCCGACGACTGACCGGCGACAGCCACGGCGGCACGTACCTCCGCCACGTGATACTGGCGGATATCGACGCCATCGATCAGCACGCGGCCGCTGGCCGGCTGGAAAAGTCCGTCGAGCAGCCGGCCGAGCGTCGTCTTGCCCGAACCGATGCGGCCGATAATCCCGATCTTCTCGCCCGGCGTGACCGTGAAGGACAGCTGATTGATGACTGACTGGTCGGAATCCGGATACTGGAAGGAGACATTCTGGAAGCTGAACCCGCCACTGCGGATCTGCCGGTTGACGAAGCCGACAGTCGACGGGCGGTCATCGGGCTGTTCCATGATCTTATCGAGAATGCGCAGCGACATGGTGGCCTGGCGGAAGCGCGCCAATGTCATGGCGATTTGGCCGAAAGGTGCACCGGCACGGCTCGCCAGCATGACGGTCGCGACGATCGCGCCCATGGCAATTTTTCCATCGGCGAATTCATAGGTGCCCGCCACGACGATGAACACGCTAACCATCTGCTGCAACAACATCGTCAAGTTGATGGCGTTGGACGAGATGTGCTTGATGTCCTCGCTGGTGCGGCTCGAATATTTCGTCAGCTCTTGCCAGCGTCGCAACATGGTCGCCTCGGCTCGCAGGCTCTTCAATGTCTCTATCGTCGAAATGGTCTCGACGAGCATCGACTGGCGACGCGACGCTTCATTCGTCGCAGTCGCCATGCGCTTGCCAATCCGAGCCTGGGCCACGAGGCCGATCACGACAGACAGAACGAAGGCGACGGCCGGAATAACCACCAGCCAGTCGGCGATCATATAGATGACGATAAGGAAGATGACGACGAAGAGGCTGTCGATCAGCACGCCAATGGTGTTCGAAGTGAAGAATTCGCGCACGAATTCATATTGCGTCACCCGGTTGGCATATTCGCCCGTCGACATCGGGCGGGACGCCAGCGTCGAATTCAAGATCTTGTCGAAGATCAGCTGCGATAGACGCATGTCCGCCTTGCGGCCGGCATAATCTATCAGCGACGCGCGGGCCGTCTTCAGCAGGAAATCGAAGAGATAGGCCAGCGAAATGCCGACAGTCAGCACCCAGAGCGTTGGAAACGCCTTGTTCGGCAGCACCCGGTCGTAGACATTCATGGTGAAGAGCGGTGAGGCGAGCGCGATGACGTTGATAAACAGCGCCGCCAGCATGACTCGGGCATAGGTGCGCCAGTAGGGCACCAGCGTCGTCGCCAGCCAATGACGCTTCTCGATCTCCATCGCATGACCGACTCGCGCTTCTTCCGAAGCATTCTGATAGAAGAGCGTGAAGGCAAAGGCTGCCTGCGGATTGAGCGCGGCAAGCTCGTCCCGCGTCAGGCGAAGCGACGTCCCGGCCGTTGGCGCGACGTCGATGACATAGGAGCCGTTTTCTGCCATTTCGAGCAACGGGAGCACGCCGCCACCTGCAAAGGTGACGATGGCGGGACAGTCAAAATTGCCCAGCCGGCAATCGCGCTCTTTGTGACTCAGCACCTGCAGGCCGACGCGTTCCGATAGCCGCTCTACATCGTCCTGCTCCATGGCTTCCAGAACCTCGTCCGGAACACCCGAAAACAGCACCGTATCCGAGCTCGGACGGCCGTAAAACGCAGCGACCGCTTTAAATGCCGACTTGAAGGACTGCAGCGATACGCTCGCAGACACGTCAGGTGCTACGTTCAACATGGAGTATTACCCAATCCGGATCGCGACGATTAACGAATCGGCTCGAGCAGATCCATCGGCAAGCCGGGCTTCTGGTGCGAGTCGTATTTGACATAGCCGGGATCAGCCGTGTTCGACGAAACCCCAAACTGATCACGGGCATAAGGAGTCGCCTGATCCACCGGCTTCAACTTCATCGTCGACAATAAACTGCCCGATGCGGCAAGGATCTTGTATTCGGCGAAGAGCGAGGCGACGTCTGCCGTCTTGGCCAAAACCTCGGTGTTGAAGCGGGTGTTCTGGGCATCCAACAGATCGAGCAGCGAACGCTGACCAACCTTAAATTGCTCACGATAGGAAGACACGAGCTGGGCGTTTGTCTTTTCCTGACCGTCCAAGATACGCGCAAGTTGGGCCTGATTGGTGCGCTCGCTCCAGGCGGAACGAACAGACTGATCGACCTCGCGATAGGTCTGACTCAACGCAAAACGCTGTTCGGCGGCGCGACGGACCAGTTCCTGCTGATGGGCAGTATCTATGCCGCCGTGATAGAGGTTCCATTTGGCGACGACACCGACCTGTACGTCATTGGTGTTACCCTTGTTACCGTCAACATCGTCACCAATGCGGGCGCTGCCGACAAGATCCAACTTCGGCAGGAAGGCAGCCCTGGAACCGCGGACATCGGCGTCAGCCGCATTGACGTCAGCTTTACCCGAGGAAATCTGCGGATTATTCTTTTGGGCGATAAAGACAGCGTCATCCAGGGTCTTCGGCAGGTAATGGGCCACAGAGGCCGGACGCTGCGCATTGCTGATCGGCTCGCCGACGACCTGAAGGTAGCGGATCTTCGTCGCATCCAGTTCCTGCTTGGCTTCCTGAAGACGGGCATTGGCCGCCTGCAGGCGCTCGCGGCCCTGAAAACGGTCGGCATCGGTAAGGGCACCGCCCTTGATGCTATCCTCGATGTTGCCGACCATCTGCTTATGGAAGGCGACGTTCTTTTCCGCCGCCGCGACGATTTCCGTCTGCAGCATATATTCGAGATAATTCTGGGTCACTTCAAGCGCCAAGGCTTCCGAGCGCTGCTGGACGCGAAAGGATGCGCCATCGACACGAGCCGCCTGCTTGTCCTTCTGTGCCTTCCGGTCCCCGCCGTCAAACAACGTCTGCGTAATAGTCAAGCTTGCATCGGCCGGATTCAGGTAATCCGTGCTGGAGTTCAAAGCTCCGGACGTGGTGTCCGACAGTTTACGACGACCATAACCTGACTCCAGATCGACAGATGGCAGGTAAAGTCCCCGCGCCTGACGCAATTCGAACTCGGTCGCCTCGCGATCCTGGGCAGCCTCCATGATCTGCGGATTGGTTTTCATCGTCTTGTCAATTGCCTGCTGCAATGTTGTAGCGTAAGCAGCACCACTCAATAAAGAACTAATGGCTACCGAAGTCCCGATCGCCCGAATCAATCGCTTTCCATAAGTCAAAATGGTAACCTTCCCCTATAACAATGCTTTTCTAATATAGAATATACTTTCTAAAGCTTATTCATCTATTAGACCTAGACGAAATCACGTCTGCAGCAAAGTAGATTCGCACCTATTTCTCTGAAACAGTTAATATCGCGGCGCGCAAGCCTTAGTGCCAACAATTTTCTGACCATTTTTGAACTGTTCACAGACGAAGCAAGAATGTTGGTAGTGTTTGCGATCACCCCAATTTTGAGCGTTGCTCTGCCAAATATATTTGTTCATCATTATGGGTCCGCCGTGAGGCAGAGTCCCAACTCTTACTGACTCATGCCCAGACTGTCACCAAAAACAGAGCGGCCGGCTAAACGTGGGCAACAGTGATGTAAAGCGTCAGTCCTGCATCTGGTCAAAGGATGTCGCGTGGGTTGTCTGCTGCCGCCGAAAACCGTTTCCTTATATAGTTAAAGTACGGAAATATAAGTGTTTCGCTAAGCAGATTAACCTGTGAGCATCAAGTAGGCTCGGCGAATATGATGCAGATCACCTGCTGACAATCTCATTGAGCGAGAATAATTGGGATGCTCAAATTTTCGTTTTATGCTTCGGAGCATTATCATGGGATAAATCCCCTTGCACAAATACCATACAAGCAGCTTTGATCATGCTGCTAAGCGGCCTCGAGAAAGAATGAATTGCAACACGCATGGTCCTCACGGCAAGAGAACTTCATCGCAACAAAAATTTTCTATCGGCCATATTGCGGAGCTCACATGAGCTTATACCCATCTACCACTGGAACCCAAGCGTAGCGTCGATAATGGCGTCACAGCAAAGATGGCTTTTGGCCCACTCGGGCTTTGCCTTATTTCTCGGCTGTCCGGACGATCCGACGCCAGGGCTTTATAGCGGCCGTTTTATGGATTTCGCCATGAAGCACCGGATAGCTAGCCGCAATACTGCGGCTACCTTCCTAAAGGAGATGTTGGACCAAAAGCTCGTCCGGCCTGCCCGAGCCAGTCCAGATCGCCGCATCACGTTACTCGAGCCCACCGAAATAGCTTTAGAATACATGGCAAAATGGGTTCACACGCATCTCGCTTCTCTGGACTTCCTGGATGGTGGAAAAAGAATGGCGAAGGTCGCCGTCGATATGCAGGCTGTCTGGCGGATGCAACCAGTCATTGCCAACAGGATGCTGAACAGCAGAATACTTCGACATCCGGGAGTGACCGTTAGCCTGTTCAACTCCGCGACCTCCGGCGGAATGGTAATGGACCATCTCGTGTCGCAGATAACCAGCCTCAATCCATCGGAACACAGGGTGCTGATCGGCGAAATTTCCCCCAAGGCAATATCAAGCCAATTCATGATTTCGAGCACGCATCTAAAGCGCCTGCTCAAACAAGCTGCGCAAATCGGCAGCGTCGGCTGGGCTGGTGCGCCCGGAAAGAGTACCTTTTGGCTTTCTCATAGGTTCGTTTCGGAGTATTTACGCTATCACGCCGAGAAATATGCGATGATAGACGCCGTCAGCCAAGCGGCGCTCAATCAGTCGGACATATGACAATATATAAAAGCGCCTCTTGATGAGTCGAATCCGAAGTCGTACAGCATTCATGCACTTGGGCCAATGAAACATTCAGTTCATGGCCAACCCCTCCGCAAAAACCATCCATTGCCGCTCCGGAGATCGGAACAAATCGCCAGGCGAACAACGGCCACCGGAGAGCAGAGGCGACCGAATCAGTGTCGCGCGATCAATATGTTTTCTGACCAGAACGTTATCGTTGCAAACTCCAGCTCTTGAGAGGATTCAAACCTGCGACCCGCGAAGCTTTTCATCAAGTAACAGGTAGAGGATCAGTGCCTTCGCTTAGGATAGCGATGTATCTGCGATAGGTGAAAACACGGCCACGTTTACGGCCTGTCACTTCCTCGACAATCCCTAAACGCTCTAGGTCTTGTTGACAAAGTGCTGTTGCCGGTGCGATCCCTGGCGTTAGGGGGACGCCATGGCAACGCTTAGGATTTACGATCTGAAACGAAACGTCCTCGCTCTTGATCTCAGAGACCTACTGCGGCTTTTGGCACCTCGGTCTTTAGAGGCAAACTGGACAGTTTCGACCGTCAAGTCATCCAAACCGGGGCACGAATGGTTCGAGGCCACAGGTGAAGGCGGTGAGCGACTGGAGGAATTGGCGCAGTACGACGCCCGAGTTTCTGGCCGCGACCTAACAGTCTTAGCCGAGAAGACGCGGCAGGTTATCTGGGGCGAGTTTGTCGGCTGGGGACCGACGCAGTCAGACAAGAAATGGGTTACGATCCGAGCTGTCGACAGCACGTTCTACGAGATCGACACCGATGATGAGACGGCGTTGAGTAAGATCAGTTCGACCTACAATGATGTCCGAACCGGAGAGGCTGCGATTACATCATGGCTTGCGGACCGTTCCGGTCAATGACAGCCAGACGCGAACGGCAGCCAGAGCAAGGAAAGCAGCGAACGACCTTGCCGTTTTATGGTAGCGGGTGGCTATGCGCCGGAACTGCTTGAGCTTGTTAAAGAGGCGCTCGATACGGTTTCGATCCTTATAAGCCCGAAAGTCACAGGCGGGCGGGTCTTTCCGGTTGGCCTTCGGTGGGATGACGGGCCTGATCCCGTGGATCAGCAGTTCTTCGCGTAGCTAGTCGTTATCATAGCCTTTATCGTCGAGAAACAATCTCGGTTTGCCGACCGGCATTCCCAGCAAGCCTGGAATGACACTGTAGTCCGATGCTTCGCCACCCGTCAGGATGAAGCCGAGAGGCCGTCCTTGACCGTCTGCACGGGCGTGGATTTTTGTCGTAAAGCCGCCGCGTGATCGTAAACGGTGTCCCGGTCACACCTCGACCAAGATGCTTTAGGCATTTCGAAGATTGCCGTCATGACGGCACGGCTGCTTCACGCTAATTGCGGCCATCAGAGCTAGTCAAGGAAAGGTGCTGTCACTGCTTGTCGACCAGAAGAGGGGCTGCCAAAGGTTTAGGTTTGTTGCCCTTGTAGAACATCAGTCGCGCCAACTTACAGTAGCTATCAAGATCGCTTTTGGCGTCCTTCTCAACCCGCGCCATCTCAGGCTGGAAATTGGGATCGAGGGGCGGATAAACTCCGGTAGCGTATTCGTATCCCAAGAAGAAATCGGCGTTTAACTCGAGTTTCCCGCAGTACATGCCTGCAACGACCGCGCCAGCGGCGTAGGACAGAAACTGCTCCCTATTCAGTATTGGATGGGGCTGCGGTTCCTGGGCCACTGCCGTCGAACAACTGATCGACAATCCAGCGAAAACCAAAATTGCGCTTTTCAAACGGCATCTCCCACGCATTGTTTTGTTCTCACAATGTCTTGCAATAAATCGGTTAAATAGGTCTCAACCAATGCCGTAATGGTCCAGACTGGACCTGCCGTCTACGACGCGCCACGTGATCGACCAAAAGCCTCTTTATAAGTCCCCCTTTAGCGCCCGCCGCCTGAGAGTGGCCTCGACCGTGGTACTGTCGATCATGTGCTGCCAGTCATCGGTCAATCCCAACTCGACGAGCGCCTCGAGCAAGGCATCCCATACACCTTGGTCGGCCCAGCGTCGAAATCGCACATAGACCGAGTTCCATTTCCCATATCGCTCATGCATGTCAGGCCACGGGCACCCGACGCGCAAGGCGTGCAGCATTCCATTCAAAAACATCCGGTTATGAAGAGCGGGTCGGGCTTTCCGGCCGCGCTCTGCTGGTAACAATGCCCCGATGATCCGCCATTCCGCATCGCTCAAATCGCCTCTCGCCAAACCGACCTCCTAAAAGGAAGTGTTGAATCATGCTTCAGGTGATTTGCGAATTGCAGGAAGCGAGATAGCCTTCGCCAGCAATAGTGTTACCGTCAGACGGCCGACTTGGCCGCAAAACGGGAGACGCCCTTGAAAGACAATTGGCGGAGTTTGACCGACAACGAAAAACGTATTGTCAAAAAGCTCTTGTTCGGAATGGACATATCGCCCGCATGGGAACTTCAAGGGTATGTCGGCCAGGTGATCGATGAATATGGATCACTGGCACTGCTACCTCTCGATGGCAACCAGCTTCCCAACAGCATGAACCCACGCTTGGTTGCCTCGGGATATTTTGACGACGACAATCAGTTGGCAGTTATCGGGCCGATGGTCGAAATACTACTATTCGAGAAGAATGGCGTTTTGAGCGAACTTCAAATCCTCCGTAGCGACGGCTCAGCGCTCAAACGGCATATCGATCCCGAAAAGATATTCATGATCGAGCAAAGGCGGTGACCTGCGCCGCCGCCACCATCTGACTTTGTCAACAGGGCCTAGATCGCTGAGTGCCGCGTTGACAGTCGGCGCGGACAGACCTGTCATTTGAACGATCTGATTTGCTGTATGGAAGGGATTTTGCTGGAAGAGCTCATGAATACGAAGGGAAGATCCGGCTCTGTCGCTTTCGGTTGTCTGCTCCCGGTGTTCCTTGAAAGATCAACGATCTGAGTGGCTGCTCCAAATGCTTGTTTGGCAGTGTCGGCAACACCTGTCAGGAAGAAGTCTAGCAAAGCCTCCCAATTTCCATGCTCACGGACCTCTTGCAGCAATCGATAGTATTCTCTCCGATGGGTCTTCAGGTAAAGACTGAGGTAGAGCAAAGGCTTACGCAGAACGCCGTTCATGCAGAGGTAGAGGGTCACAAGTAGACGGCCGATCAGACCATTGCCATCAAGAAATTGTAAATAAGCATCAAGTAACGACCCCAGACACTGCAGCGAAAACAATTGCTTGTTGTGCCTATCGGCGTCGTGACCCCATGCCGATTCACACGCTGAAGATGAAACACGCCCAGGACATGGATCGAGATGAAGCGCTGGGGTTCTGTCGCAAACCGGGCACCAAGCGCAAACGACGGTTCCGGATATCCGTTCGAAGACAGTTCATTCGTGAAAACAACTGTGCAAAGCAACAAATTTTACGGGATTTCTTAAGCCGGTTTTTTTGGGCCTCTGTTTAGCTAACGCAGCATTACAGAACGGGTATAATTCCGATATGATTCTACAACAGCGACATCCCTCCGCCACCATTTTCAAAGCTCTGCGGAGGGCCACGCTCGGCGCGCTTTGCGCCGTGGTCGGTTCCGTTGGTCTTTTACTTATATTAAACCTATTGATGCCGGATCGACCATTTTTGGTCGGATTTGTCGGTGCAGCACTTATTTCCGCATTTGTGGCCTTTCCGCTGCTTTTTGCCTTGCAGCTCAACAACAGCGTCGTCCGCAAGATGCAGGAAAACGTCACCCAGGCGGCGCGCCACGACAGCGTGACGAAGACGCTGAACGGCGCCGCCTTTGCCGCGGCCGTCGAGCACTTTATCGACCGGCGCAAGCATACCGCCACCGATGCCGGCGGCATCGTCATCGCCGTCATCGTCGATACGCTCGACGACATCGGCCGCCGGTACGGGCCGCAATGGGCCGACATCGTGATGCAATCGCTTGCCTCGATCATCAAGTCCTCGGTTCGTCGTGGCGATCTCGTGGCGCGGCTTGCAACCAACGAACTCGGCATCTTCCTGCCTGGCGCCACGGTCGGGGACGCCCGCGACATCGGCACCCGCATCCGCACGCGCGTCTCCGCGGCCACCTTCAGCGCCGACGGCGGGCCGCTTTCCGTCTCCATCCGCCTCGGCGGCACCTCCTTCGACGGCCCGGCCGACTTCAACCAACTCCGCCAGCTCGCCGGCCAAATGGCCTTCGAGCGCGGCGACGAGAGCGACGACATCCCGATCAGCGCGCTGCCGGCCGCATGAGGCTGGCGACCCCACCGCCGCGGCAGCGGCGGCCTGGGGTTGGCCCTCTGGATCCGCCGAGGCTGATCAGGCCTTGAGGGATGAGATGTCGGTGTGGGGTCTCGTTAAATGCGAGAAACGACCTTGGAAATCATCGCTCCAGTTGGCATTTTTATCCTCGCCGCCGTCCTCAATGACCAAGTCTATCTTCAATCCGCCAGAACATTGGAACCATCCAACATTCTGATGATTCCCGCAGAAAAAGTGCGCATAGCCATGGAGACCGATCAAGCCTTCATGCGTGCAATCGTAATGGAACTGGCAGCAAGCTATCGCCGGGCAATCAAGGACCTTAAAAGCCAGGAATTGCGGACCGGCGCCGAACGGCTGGCAAACTGGCTCTTGCGCACGCAAATGGACCAGGCGCGCCATGGTTTGGTGGAAATTCCCGTGGAGAAACGTGTGCTGGCTTCGCGCCTGGGGATGACACCGGAAAACTTGTCGTGCGCCTTTCTTACCCTCCGGTCTTACGGCGTGAAGGCGCATGGTTCACGTGTAGAGATCGCCCAACTTCGAGCACTTCTCGATTTCGCAAAACCTGATCCGCTGGTCGAAGACCCTGAGAATATCGTTCGTTTCGACCTCGACTAGAAGCGGCAGCTTTCGAACAAGGAATGCCATAGGCTCAAACCCTTGCCAGGTCCGAATTCAGATGATCGGCCAGCCTTATTGCAAAGGCTAAGATCATTAGTGTGGGATTTGCGTGGCCGCTGGTTGGGAACACTGAACCGCCGGCAACATAAAGGTTAGGTAAGCCGTAGACCCTATAATTCTGGTCGGCACGCCGTTTCTCATCCGCTGCCGCGGACATCTTCGACACGGGGTATCGCTCGGGCGATCCATGCCGGAGGCAAGTTGGCCGGCATAAACCCTGGTTCCTAAGCGCCCAAGCAACTCACGCACACGGTCCGAGCACATCACATCAGACTTCTGCCGAAGGGACCGATGTACTCGGTGCAAAGCCCGTTCACTCGTGCCCGGCCGAGGAAGCTATTTGCCGCCTGGAGCGACAATGTCAGTTCATCTCTGTCGATGGCAGGCCCATTGGCTCGGAGCCAGGCATTGCCTCTTTGCGTCAGGATACGAAGACGCCAATTGCCGGTGTCGATCTTTGTCAATTGAAAATCGGCCTTCTCAAATGAGGCAAATGAGTCTGAAGTCTCCGTCGACCAATGCGCGTCCATTGCTGTTCCTCCGTTTCGCATCGACGCGCAGAAAAGAAGCAGGTTCTCCCAGCCTCGTCTTTGAGCAAGATCAAATATAAAAATTTCGAAATCCAGCAATTAGCTTCAGTTACTGCGGAGGGCTACCACAGATAGGAAAATTAACCCTCCGCGACCTAAACGCAGTACGCGCGACTACCGGACAGTCACGCAGGTAACCGGGCTAAGCTGGGCAATCTTGGTGGATACACTGCCGAGCACTAGTTGCGACAGGCTCGAAAGGCCCCTCGCTCCACAGACGACGAGGTCGGGACGCTCCTCCTGGACTACCTTGGCGATCTGTTCGACGGCATCGCCTTCCATGAGATGTGTTGAAACTTGCTCTACGCCGCGCGCCTTGACGACGGAGCTGGCTCTGTTGAGAATTTCAGTGCCGAGAGCCTGCAAGACGCGAATGGAGGCTGGATCCGTCGCCGAAAATCTGACTGGAAGACCGGGCACGAGTTGGGCAGAGGCCAGAGAGTCTCCGCCGTCCTGACGATGTAAATCATCGAGATGCTCTGTTTCCACCATGCGTCGGAGATCGTCGTCGATCTCACCGGAAAGCATCACATGCACCAAATGGACCTCGGCCTCGTGCCGCGCTGCAAGATCGGCACCGATCTCGACCGCCTTCTGTGCATGAGCGGACCCATCCGTGGCAATTAGGATTTTCTTAAACATGTCATTTCCTCCCAAGCCGGTTTCATTGCAGACAATGGCCGTGCAGATTCCTGTTAGAGTGACGCCTTCCTGTGCAGACTGCGTTGAGGCGGATCAAAGCTGATCGATATTTCCGATCTGACGCCAACCGCTTAGCGGCCCCGGTCTGCACCCAAGATATGATCCGCGTTTAATGTTAGCGCATGCTGGGCGTTGAATCCAACGGCGCCCTGCGCAGGCTTCCCGTTCAGAAGAAGTATCAGAATGACCCGAGAATGGTCCCCAAAACGATGACTGCGATCAGTGCCAGGATCGCTCCAATAATTCCGACAACAACGATGTCGCGGTAGCTTTCACCGTGTGTCGACCCGCAAACGGCAAGCAGCGTAACGACTGCCCCATTGTGGGGCAGGCTATCCAGTGTGCCTGCCCCGATGACCGCGACGCGGTGCAACAGAGCCGGGTCGAGACCTGTTTCCTGCGCGCGCATCAGGTAGGTACTGCCAAGCGCATCGAGGGCGATCGTGAGGCCGCCCGAGGCGGAGCCGGTGAGCGCCGCCAGGATATTGGTGGCCACCGCAATCGAGACAAGCGGTCCCCCACCGATACCGAGCACCCAATCGCGTACAATGGCAAAGGCAGGCATTGCCGCGACAACCGCTCCAAAGCCTACCAGACTGGCGACGGAGACCGCCGGAAGGACGGACGCGTTGGCGCCTGCGTCCATCGTCGCGCGTAACGCCGGCAATCGGCGGAAATTCAACACGACGACAGTCGCGACCGCGGCTGACAGCGCCGTGACGACGGCCCACACACCGCTCACCGCGGAACGGGAGGTTCCGCCCCATCGATCTTCCGAAAGAAACCCGAGATCAAGCGACGGCAGGATTAACAGTGACATGCTGAGATTGACAAGGATAACCACAGCGAGTGGCAACACCGCGAGCAGGATGGGTGGTGAAGCTTTGGCATGCCGGCCGTGCCCGATTTCGGCGGGGTCGAACTCCCTACCGACCGAGGCGCGTTCGCGCAGCCGGTCGTCGGAAGCGAGATCTTCGGGTGTCGCGGGCATGCCCTCACCGAACCCTTCGCCCGACACGCGCGCAGCCGCCTCGATGCGACGAAGCCACCATAGGCCGAAGCAGAGCATGATCGCCGAAGCGATGATGCCGAGTCCTGGCGCAGCAAACGGCGTCGTACCGAAGAAGGGCATCGGGATGGCATTCTGTATCGATGGCGTTCCTGGAAAGGCCGACATAGTGAAAGTGGATGTTCCAAGCACGATCACTGCGGGCATCAGCCGCCGCGGAATGCCCGCCGACCGGAACAGTTCCTGCGCCATCGGCGCGAGAACGAAGAAGGCAACAAAGAGGCTGACACCGCCATAGGTGATCAGCGCACCGGCGATGACGACGGCGAGGATTGCGTGGTTCTTGCCGAGGCGCCGCATCATGAAATTGGCGATGGCGGTTATTGAACCGCTGTCCTCCATCAGTTTGCCGAAGAGCGCGCCGAGCAGGAACAGCGGAAAGAACTGCGCAAGGAAATGTGCGGCACCGTTCATGAAGGTCTGGGTCCAGTGGGCCAGCACTGGTTCGCCGGCAAAGAGCGCGGCGACGAGAGCGCCAAGCGGTGCCAGGAGCAGCACGCTCCAGCCCCGGAAGGCGAGCCAGACCAGCAGCCCGAGCCCAATCAGTATGCCGAGAAGCCCCACCCGTCAGACCCCTTCCAGCAAGATATCGAGATCAAGCGACGAGCGGCGACCGAGATCGTCGCCATGGGCGTTCAGAAATGCATCGGCGGACCTGCGCCCCTCGTTGTGCAGCATGGTCAGAAAACCCCATTCCGCATTGAGTTTTGACGAGTAGCCGAGGTCAGTCATGACGTCGCTCGCGACCCTGTGGATGCGCATCGACGCCCAGCGCGCGCCCTCATCGTCATCCAATTGGGCGACCTTTCGTAGCAAGGCGATCATCTTCAGTTCCTTCAGAAGGACTGCGTTGAAAGAGACTTCGTTGATGCGATTGAGGATCTCGCGTGCGGACCGAGGTGAGCCCGGCCGTTCAACCGGATTGATCTGCACGAGGATGGTGTCCTGCAATGTGCATTCGCGGACCAGCGGCGTGATCGTCGGGTTGCCGGCGTAACCGCCGTCCCAATAGGCTTCACCATCGATCTCAATGGCTTGAAACAACGTCGGCAGGCATGCAGAAGCAAGCAGTACGTCCGGGGTCAGCCCGCCGTTGCGGAAAACACGGCCGCGGCCGGTGCGGACATTCGTTGCCGTCACGAACAGTTTGATTGGACTGGCCGCGAGCCGCTCGAAATCGACGGTCTCTGCCAATATGGCGCGGAGCGGGTTGGCGCCGGCAGGATTGAGATCGTAAGGCGAGAACACACGCGCCATCATGTCCATCGCCATGAAAACCGGCGAGTGGTCGAGCGTCCAGCGACCGAGTAGGAAGTCGAGCGGACCGCGTTGAAAGGGACTGAAGCGCGCCGCCTCGGATACCTTGCGCCAGAATGCCTCCAGCGCCTCACGAGCGCCTGCGGCGCCGTTGACGGTATAGCCGTGCGCCATGACCGCCGCGTTCATGGCTCCGGCCGAAGTGCCGGAAATCCCCTCGATCAGCAGCCATGGCTCCTCCAAAAGGCGGTCGAGGACACCCCAGGAAAAGGCACCGTGGGCGCCGCCGCCCTGAAGGGCTAGGTCGACGCGGAGCGGCTCCCGTTGCATTGCCTTCGCAGCTGCCAGCATCAGCCTCGCCCATTTTTAGATTGTGCGGCGCACAAACAGTATCTCAGAATTGTACGCGAGTCATCTTCGCGCTCTCATGACGGCATTGCTTTTGCGATATGCGACACACCGGGTTCTGTCGCAAACTTTTCGATAATAGGGTTGAGGCATGAGCGCTCTTCGGTTCTGAAGAGCTTGTGATGTTCAAAGGTCGCCATCTTGAACCGTGGGTGGGCGATCCGCGCAGGGCTTACGGCCCCAATGAGGCCCCCTCCGAATTGGCAGCGCTAATCGGTCCCGAACTGGACCGGCTGATACAGGAAGGAAGTGAGACCAATGGCTGATACTTCGGCCAATGGTTCGATCATCCACTATCCTTATCTCTGGACATGGCAGCGCGACAAGGGAGAAACCGAAGAACGGAAGGTACGCCCAGTTTGTATGGTTCTGGCAATCCCGAAAGGCAATCAGACAAACCTGATCCTATTGGCTATCTCGGGCACCCCACCCCGCTCCGATCAAACCGCACTGGAAATTCCGCAACTCGAAAGTCGCCGCGCTGGAATCCGTGAGTGGAAATTCAATCACGATATAGCCGAACAGTGCTTCCACTATGATCCAAATGCAGAAGTGCTGGGATCGTTCAGTAAGGGATTTCTTGCAAAGATCGCGGCAGCCTTCAAACCTTTCCTCGCGCAGCCGAGCGGGCGTGTCAGCCGAACCGATTGAGGAAAACACGTGCCCCCGCTCGTCTTCCACCGCAACGTGACTGCATAGCCGCCTTGTCTACAATCACCCTGCCGCCGATCTGACAATCGCAACGGCCGCTCCAACCCTTTCGGATCTAACGGGAGCCGGACCGAAATCTGTTTTGTGGCTGTTTATCGTCTGTAGTGCCGGGGCGCTTTCCAAACGCTAGACCTATCAAAGCTGCGGTGAAGGCGTCGGGTTTAAGCGGCAGCGCAGCCAGAGCCTCTTCGCGTGTGAATGTCGAGCACCCGGTCATAACCTTTTTTCGGTGTAATCATCCAGGGAAAGCATCCGCTGATCATACGCAAACCAAACAAAATAATAGGGGTTTTGCATATGATTGACGGCAAGCATTACGAGGCCCAACGAAACACATGCCATCCAGACATGACATCACCCGCGCCAGTTCAATCTCTCGGTTTGGAAAAGCGGACGCCGACGCCGCCACCATTTTCAGGAATAAACTCGATGCCAGCGGCCTCGAATGCTGCACGGATGTCCTTGAGCAAGGCGGCTTGTTATCGCACATTCTGAGAGGAGGCGCTGGCATAGCGGATACTTCTGCTTTCCGCCAAACCACACCAGCATAGCTGGCATGTCCTCGAAACCAGGATAGTCGAAAAGGTCGGGCCAACCGGGATGCGGACGCTTATGCCGGGGAATTTGATAGTCTGTTTTGAGCCACCGATCCGGGACAGTGACGCCCCTGGGTGGCAATCTTTTCGTCTTCTTGCCGTTAAGGGGCAGTTGAAGAAACCGCGCATGAGGCCATTTGGCATAATCAAGTGTGGCCGGAGTAGTTTTTATCTCCTTTCCAGATGGCTCAGCGGCGGCGGGCTCGCCGATCCAAAACTTGCGTTCGTTGGTAACCTCGCCGAGCTTGCGGTCACTGTCTACGAGTCAGCCAATGGATCGGGTTGGCAGCTTGCCGAAGCTTTTTAGGTGTGGTCTAGTCCTCGTTGACGTGGCACTTAAATGTGCCTCGCTAATGGTCACGTAGGCAGAGCAAATCCGGCAAGTAAATAGTTGCGCCGAGATGGTTGGGCGAGCGTTTCGATGAACGAGCGACACAATTTCCGACATGAGAGGGTGTGATTTGATCGAGACTCAACAACTGTGGGAATGGCGCGAGAAGATCGCAAATCTCTATTACGAGGTACGTTCCAGCCCGGACGTGGTTGCTGCCTGGGGGCTTTGGTGCGACACCCGTTCGACCCTGTTTCGCGACCATCCTCAGTCGCCAATTGAACCGGTGGACCGCAAGACGTTCGAAGGGCCGACAACATTTCCTTATGATCCCTCATTGCGCCTGGCGGTACAGCTTGTCCCGGTAACGCCGGAACGGGTCGCGATTACTGGTATTTCGATCTCCCTACTCAAGAGGGCAAGGACAAGCGGAGCTATGTCGGTCCGCAGAGCGATGAAGAGATCACGGCGCGGGTGAAGGCCCATAAGGAGATCAAGGACGACCTGCGGGAGCGGAGGCGGATGGTCAGCACGCTACGTCGTGCAGGTCTCCCCGGTCCAGACGGATTTGCGGGAGACGTCACGAAGGCTCTTGCTGACGCCGGATTATTCCGGCTGCGGGCCGTCCTCATTGGATCGGTGGCGTTCAGCACCTATGCCGGAATGATCGGCGTTCGGCTGCCCTCGTCGGCAATGCAGACAGGCGATGCGGATTTCGCGCAAGACTTCGCGATCTCGGCCGGGGTCGAAGACAGTTTGCCTCCGATTCCGGAGGTCCTGCAGTCGGTCGATCCAGACTTCCGGGCGGTCCCGCACCAGGCGGACCGAGCTAAGGTTGTCGCCTTCCAGAACGCCAAAGGCTACAGGGTGGAGTTCCTGACGGGAAACCGAGGATCAGAGGAATACACGGGCAAGCCGTCGCCCATGCCCGCGCTCGGCGGTGCGTCGGCGGAAAACCTGCGGTTCCTGGATTATCTGATTTATGAACCTGTCCGCACGGTGCTTCTCCACCGCGAAGGCGTAAACGTGCTGGTCCCCGCCCCCGAGCGGTATGCCGTCCATAAGCTGATTGTGTCCTCGAGAAGGCTCACAGACACGCTAGGACGCGTGAAAGCGGACAAAGACCTATCGCAGGCCTCCTTGCTCTTCGAAGGCCTCGTGGAGACGCGGCAGAGCGATGCAATCGCCGCCGCATGGGAGGAGGCATGGGATCGAGGGGATGCGTGGAGAGAAGCCATCACCAAAGGCCTCGCCAGGTTGCCGCCAAAGGGCGTGAAAGCCCTTGGGCAAGCTCTCGGCCCCGAAGTCGTCGAAGGCCTGCTGAAAAGGGAGTAAGAGCAATGATGATCGTGCCTGCCGACGTCCCCGGGCTTGAGAGCCTATGCTGGAACAGGAGCAAGACGGCTCCCATCGGTCGGGAAGCGGTCTTCGGGCTGCAAGGAAGTGACAATTCGAAAGTCTAAGTTCGCTCGCTTGCAATTGCGGCAGGTGTGAGCAAATTTTTCTCAGGCGCATGTGGCCCATCGATCCCCCGCCGGCCAATTCGATGGAAGCGGAGTTGAATTGCGGGCCATCAAACTTCTGATTGAAGGAAACTCATGTGACCAGCTACAACGAGCTCCGCAAGGCGATTGGGCACGCAATGATCGAAGCCGGATTCCTCGACAACGACTCGTCCGTTGGCCAAGGTAGTGGCGGTGATCTCTATATCCGTCTTCGAGACCAGGTGTTTAGAATTGACATCGAAGAGATCGAGCGAATCGGCGAACATTCGCACGCCTTTCGGGAAGCTGAGAGGTTCATGGCGACCTTGCCGTATCGCTGTGACAGGGATGGCAACTGATCGCTCAAATTGTAGGCGATCCCGTTACTCGCGTTTAGCCAACCTCGGCTATGGTATGTCCACGATACGGGGGCGCGCTTGCTAGACGAGATCGAGATCACACATTTCAGAAATCGGATCGATGACATCCTTCGGAATGGACAGCCAACCAGGTGGCAGCGTCAATTTCTCTATGACGTCCAGCAGAAGTTCGTCCGCTATGGGGTCCGGACTCGTCTCACTGAAAAGCAGTTGTCGATGCTGAGGCGGTTGACCCAGCCTTCCGGTGCTTCGGTCGTCCAGCTTGCAGACGGGCGTCCGGCCTCGCCCGTTTCGATCCCACGGAAGTTCCCACGGAGAACCTATGGCTATCGACGCCTGCAGGTGAAGGTAGCCCTCTTCCTAGTCCTCCTGACGGTAGTGCTGGTAAGCCGTGTCTTTCACGGTGGCATGACCTCCCTGTGGCCGTCATCAGGTTTGGAAGACGCGACCACGGCGACGACCTCGCAGTTTGCGACCCAGAGCTTTTCGATCACAGACGGCGACACCATTCGCATGGGCGACGGAACTCGCGTCCGCCTCGTCGGCTTCAACGCCCCTGAGGTATTCCATCCTCGATGCTCGAGCTAAGCTGCCCTTGGCAGCAAGGCGACGGAACGCGTGAAGCAGCTCGTGGCGAGCGGATCATCGACGGTGACCGGAGGTTGAGTGTTCCTGCAAACCCGGAACGGAAGGAACGGACAAGTGCAACTATGGCCGTAGCTGCGGCACCCTTAGGGTTGATGGAGAGGATGTTGGCCAGACTTTGATAGCGGAAGGGCTGGCCGTTCCATTCGTGTGCGGGCGGGATGGATGTCCCCCTACCCCACGTCCGTG
The DNA here is from genome assembly GCF_014193655.1 of Rhizobium sp. BK313. Taxonomy (GTDB): domain Bacteria; phylum Pseudomonadota; class Alphaproteobacteria; order Rhizobiales; family Rhizobiaceae; genus Rhizobium. The sequence goes on from NZ_JACHZQ010000002.1 coordinate 110,604, forward strand.
GTGCGGTTGAATACCAAAGGGCACTTCCGTGAAGACCAAGGCGATCCCGCGTGAGATATTGACCAGCCTATGAACATCTCCTTGGGCCGGACAACCGGCCGAGCCTTGTCGCGTGGATCCGGGCGGCCACCATGGGCGAACTTCTCGCCCCTAGCTTCCATACATTTACCACTGAGGTGAAGGGATTTTGTCGATCGTGGAGCGACAATGTTGGGCACAAACGGATCCAGAAACGCTTCGGAGCTTGCTTGGGACCTACCGCCGCCTGCGACACTTCGCGCGAGTTCCGAATTAGGCTTCATTTCTGAATGTCTGGATGGTATGTGAAGTGTATGGATATACAGCCATACACTATCGGTTAGGGTTATGTGGAAAGCGCGAATTGTCGGCGGCGGCCGTATGAAATATATCGGCTTGGCGGATGCTCTGGAACAGGACATCCAGGCCGGTATCATTGCTGCGGGTGACCGGTTGCCACCGCAGCGTTCCATTGCCGAAGCGCTTGGCGTCGACCTGACAACGGTGACCCGGGCCTTCAATGAAGCACACCGCCGCGGGCTTATTGAAGCGCAAATCGGCAGGGGTACCTTCGTGAGGGACTATTCGAGCAAGCGTACCTCGAAGCCTCGTCCCGCGGCACTCGATCTCAGCATGAACATTCCATGCCAGCCGGAGGGCGTCGATTTTCAGCGGTTGATGCCCAAAGGGGTTGCTGCAGTGCTCGCGAACGGCAAGGGACTGCTGAACTTGCATTATCAGGATAGTGCTGGTGCTGAGCCGGATAGGCAAGCGGCGACCCGATGGCTCAAGCAACGTATCGAGAACGCAGATATCGACCGTATCGTTGTTGCGGCTGGCGCCCAGAGTGCGCTTTTTTCCGTCTGCGAGCTTTTGCTGTCTCGAGGTGACCTCATCGCCGCCGGCGAATTTACCTATCCCGGTTTGAAGGCTGTCGCAGCGCAAATGCGCTTGGTAATCGATCCGATCGCAATGGATTACGAGGGACTGCTACCCGAGGATTTCGAGCGCAGTTGCCGGATCAGGCCGCCAAAGCTTCTGTACGTGATTCCCAATATTGACAACCCGACGGCCGCGACGATGCCCGAACCGCGACGTGCGGCTATTGTGGAAATTGCGCGCCGCTACGGCGTGATGATCGTGGAAGATGATCCTTACGGTCCACTGCTTGAGGGGCCGAGCCGCACCTTTGCGGATCTCATGCCGGAGGCGACCTGGCATATTTCGACACTTTCCAAGTGTGCGACACCGGCGTTGCGGGTTGCCTACGTCCTCGTGCCCAAGGCAGCAGACGCGCTGCAACTCGCATCTGTTACCAGAGCCATGATGCTGATGGCGCCTCCGCTTATGTCAGCACTCGCAAGCAGTTGGATAATGGATGGGACACTGGCGGAAGTGACGGCGGCCATTAGACGCGAAACGCTGACAAGGCAGATGCTCGCATCGTCGCTGCTCAGCGCCTTCGATCGCTCCGCTAACATGTTTGGCCACCAACTCTGGCTTCGGTTGCCCAGCGGCCAGCGCGCTGACGACCTGGTCGAGGCTGCGGTGCGCGCGGGCCTGCTCATCGTTCCAAGCTCTGCCTTTGCCGTCGGGAAGTGTACGACGGAAGCGGTGCGAATTTCCCTCGGCGTCGCGTCCGACCGCAGTGAGCTCGAGGACGGATTGAACCAACTTGCCGGTCTTCTCACCCAGCCGGCACCGCTTGCCCGGGTGATCGTCTAAACAACCTGTCCGGAAACATGGGGCAAGCACACTTATGCCGTGTGATGGGAATGTTATGATCGAAGTTAGATTTGACGATGGTTTGAACAAAAAATGAAGCTGCTGAAGCAGCAGTTTTGAGGCAGTGCTCCTCACGATAGATAGTGTCAAGTAATAGCTAGGAAATATTCAAAACGATGGATTGGGTCCCTATAGTCTTCATTGCGTTCAAGGTTCTCGTGATAGGCACGGGCATGTTCTTCGCCATCAAGTGGCATCACGATCAAGGAACCTCGTCCGACCCAACTGACATAATCAAAGTCACGTTGGAGTGCGCTTGCTATATCCTAGTGGTGGTGATCGTGTTCGCGCTGATCTACGGCTTACTAGACCATCTCGATTTACTTCCGGCCGGTTTGGACTTTGATTGAAACGGAAGCAGAAGCTCGGAACCAACGTCATCAATCTCGGCCTTTGCCTCTAGCAGGGTGAGGTCGACGGCATCTATGGGGGCGGAACAAGATCTGCCCCGCCAGACACGCTAAGGCCGAACGGACCGTGAATATCAGATATTCGACGACCGGGTCACGTTTGTCCGCCGCGTGCGGCCTCAGCCAATCTCTCAAACGCCGTTGGCCCTTCGTGAAGCCTTTCGAGACACCGCAGGATAATAACCGCACATTCATGAGGGGTGGTAGATGAGGAGTCGACCTCAAGATCGTAGATGCCCGGACTATGGACTTCTCTTTGCCATGCCATCACGGGAACTGGCACGGGATCTTGATCCGAACCTGTCAAATATAGATTTTCTCGTCCAACTTGGCCTTGTCGCCTGCACTCCATAACGACCTCGATGGAGCAGTGAACGCCGACGAACAACACTGGCAGCCCGGATAATCGGCGCGCGCAGTCCGCCAGGATATAACTGGGTTTCGCGTAGGCATTGTGGTGCCCTACGCCGACAACAACATTGAGACCCAACCGGCTATGAGCCGCAAACGACTCATAGAGGGCAGCATAAAAGACCGGTATCAGAGGTTCGAGATCCGGCCGCTCACCTCCTGGTCGAACGCCAATACCTGGTCGGTAACGGCTGGGTGTCATCTCCCTGACGTAGACATCGACGCCGAGATTGAGCCACGGGTTGTCGAAGGTTTCCTGGATGACTTTGACAATGCTCGATTTTCCCGACCGCGGAGGCCCGTTCAGAATCACAATTTGTCCCGCGTCCTCTATGTTCAATTGGATCTTCTTCCTCGGGTGTGAGAAGGTTGACCATCGAGCAAGCACGCGGCTCACCGCGTTTCCAGGCTATCAGGCCGCGGTTTAGCGTTTCGCCGTCGATGCGATCCGTCTTTGCGCGGCGATGACGGCGCGGCATGGCAATGGATGAGGCCTCCACCATATGGCTCTCGATCCAGGTTTCCTTGCTGAGCACTCGACCCAGCCAGAAGCCATCAAGCCCAGCCTCCTGGATCACGACCAGCGAATAAAGCCTGTCTTTACGCCGCTGCGTTTTCTGGCGAAGGGCGGCAAAAACATGAGAACAAGCCGGCATGTCGCCTCCGGTCACTGTATGGCGAGACATCTTTTCGCTTCCTGGCGAGAGAGCCGTCACGAGCCATGTCGATTTGCTCAATTCCAACGAAACGAAAATTGCGCCAAGAGCGACGGAGGTAGCGGTCTGTGCTCGAGTTTGATCTGCTTTCATCGGCATGATTGGCCTTTAGAGAGTTTTCTAGCGACCTCACTCTGCCACGGTGCAGGCCGCTATCCACCCCTGATGGGATCTAAAGAGCATTAGACAAATGCGGGCACCCCCACGCTTGTTCAAGCGGCCTCGAAGAATAGTGCGCGGGAATTCCAAAAGTGCGCCGGCGGTCATCGTTGCCTTGTCGACGGCGATACGCTCTGGATCAATGATCAGGTCTGCACTTTGATACGCACGTCGCGGCTCAACATCAGACCAAGTGTGGATGTTATCGGTGATGGACGGAAGCCGACGCCCTTGTAACTACAGTCGTAATCAAAATGCTTTTTGCTGAAACCGCCAGAAAACATACGACGCCTATTCCTCGAGATCAGACGCCGTCAAATCCCAGCCAGTCTGGATAGACGGCATCCATCGGGAAAGGACCCTCTGGGATGAAGATCATCTTTGCAGCAACGCCAATCGGCGGTCACGTCAATCCGCTACTCGGCACGATGCAGTTCCTGACTCAATCCGGTCACGACGTGGTTGGTTACACAGGATCAACGTTGCGCGACTCCGTGGAGCGTACCGGTGCAACGTTCCGGCTGCTTCCTTCGGACGTCGATTTCGATTTGCGTGATATCGACAAGGGTTTTCCGGACCGGGCCTCATATGCGCCGGGCATCGAACGTATGTTCTATGATTTCAAAACGTTCTTTCTTGGCACGATGGAAAGCCAATATGTCGGTCTCGAACAGCTCGTTGACGACTTCGATGCCGACGTGGTCGTTTATGAACACCTCTTTTACGGAGCCGTCCCGCTGCTGCTGAAAGAGCGGAGTGCCCGGCCAGCGATGATCGGTTGGGGCATAACATACTTGAGCACGCCGCGTCAGGATGGCGCCCCGCATGGACCGGCACTGCCATTCGCAACAGACGAAGTAACGCGCAAGATTTACGTTGATGACGCCTTTCCAGGGGCCACAGCTGCCTTGGCCCCTATTCAAGAGCTCTACGACACCATCTTGCGTGGACTTGGATTCCAGAACCACGCGTCTCACTTCGGGAACTCGACTACGCTTCTCGCTGACGCATTTTGCCAGACCACGGTGCCCTCGTTCGAGTATCCACAGGATCAAGACAGCTCCATCACCTTCGTCGGAGCTGCGCCCCAGATCCGTTCTACAACGCCGCTCCCTTATTGGGCTGACGAACTTGAAAACTTCAGCCGTGTGGTACTCGTTACTCAGGGGACGGTCGCCAATGAAGATTTCGGGGCCCTTGTCGCACCCAGTCTGACGGCGCTCGCCGGTGAGCCGGACACGCTTGTGCTCGTGACGACGGGCGGCCGCGCGGTCACCGATTTTCCCGTGGATCTTCCGGCCAACGCCCGTATTGCCGCATATCTGCCGTTCGACTGGCTGCTCCCAAAAATCAATCTGCTGATTACGAACGGTGGCTACGGGACGGTCAACCAGGCCCTTGCCGCAGGCGTTCCGATCATCGTGGCAGGCGCGACAGAGGACAAGCCAGAGGTGGCGGCAAGAATTGCGTGGGCTGGGGTCGGGATCGATCTTAAGACTGCTACCCCGACTGCGGAAGCCATCAGGGATGCCGTCACGCAGATCTTCGAAAACCAGGAGTTCGCCAAATGCAGCGCCGGTATTGCTTCTGAGTTTCAAAACTACGATAGCCCGGCAATTTTCATGCAGACGTTAGATCGTATCGCGGAAAGCCGAGGATTCTGATTCCGTTTGATTCCCGCCGTCCGAACTTAACATCGAGTTTAAGGAATTCTCATGAACGCTACCGATCTCGCTCCTGTCGAAAATACCATAGAGACCGCGTTCGACGTCAGGAGCCCGGTGACCGGTCCGCGTGTGGCGAAATGGGGAGCGTAATGACGATCGCAACGGACATTGTAGACGCCGTTGTCATCGGTGCTGGTTGGGCGGGGCTGGGCGTCAGTCATGCGCTGGCGCAGCGCGGCTTGCGTCATAGAGTGTTGGAGCGAGGTCGCATCGGTGAGACCTGGCGAACCCAGCGCTGGGACTCCTTTCGGCTGAACACACCTAATATACAAACGGTGATGCCCGGAGATACCTATCTTGGTCAGCGTTGGTGCGGGGATCGGAGAATTTTCGGACTCTGATCTTTGATGCCGTCGTTTAGGCGGTGGTTGTCATGCGACGAACGGATTTCGGGCGTGCGCACGCAAGCATGCGATTGAGGACGGCGCAGCCGATGGCAACCTCGGTCTGTTGCGCTTTGAAGGATCGCGCCCTCAGTCGACGTCCGATGATGGACTTGTAGCGACCGATCGCCGTCTCGACGAGCGATCGCTTGCCGTAGCCAGTCGTGGCTTGCCATTTCATCCGACCGTCGATGCTGATCGCAGCGGTATGACAGTCCCTCTGATTGGAGGGCTCGATGTCGTTCTGCCGTTCCACCGCATTGCTGCGCGGCGGAATGACCACCGCGGCGCAAGCGCTGTGGTTGGTGACGGCGTCGTAGGTTGGTTTGCCGTCATAGGCACCATCGGCGGTGAATTGGACAATCGGACTGTCGATCTGGTCTAGTAGCGGCTCCACCTGCGAGGCGTCGCCGGTATCCTGGTCGGTCATGATGTGAGCGATGATCTCGCCGCTGTCGGCATCCAGTGCCAGATGCAGTTTGCGCCACCTGCGCCGTGATCTGGCACCATGCTTTTCTTCCAGACTGGCCAGCGCCATAGACCTCCAGCCCGGTGCTGTCGATAAGAACGTGAACGGGCTTCTTTATCGGAGCGCCACGGCCTTGCCGGCTGTCGGCCAATCGCGATGTCCGTGCTCGTCGGCTCAGCGTCGTGTGATCGGGGACGGCGAGATCCAATTCCATCAACTTCAGCACCGATGTCAGTAAACCCTCCGTCTGGCGAAGTCGCAGGCCGAACACCAAGCCTAGCGTGAGAGCGGTTTCGATCGCCAGATCGGAGTAGCGCGGCTGGCCACCGCGTGTCGAGCGCTTCGGTGCTTGCCACAACGACAGCGCTTCCTCTGTCATCCACAGCGTCATGCTCCCGCAGAAGGCCTGCCTCGTATTCCGACCAGTTCGCGACCCTGAACTTCATCTTACCGATACGATGGCGGTGGGCGGCATTATGCTTGAACCGGTTGTTGCGCATGCCGATCACCTAAGCCAACGCGATTAACGATCCACGCACCAAAGCCCTTCCAGGCCTACTGCGTTGCCTCGTATTGTTGCCACTCAAATCCGTAGCCGTCCAGTTCACGTCCGTCAGCCGCCTTGAGTACTACAGGCAGCAGCACCTCGTGGCGCTTGCTGTCCACCATGCTCGCCCTCAGTTCCCCAGGCTCGAACGTGTGCTTCTCCCCCCACTGCCAGAGAGCGACAATGATCACATGCAGATCCCTGCCTTTTTCGGTCAGCACATATTCCTGATAAGCGCTGCCATCCGAAGCTGGGATCATCTCCAGGATTTTTTCGTCCACCAGCTTCTTGAGGCGGGCTGCAAGAATGTTCTTTGCTAGACCCAGTCTTTTCTGGAAATCGCTAAATCGACGCGTGCCATAGAAGGCGTTGCGAACGATCAGGAGAGACCACCAGTCTCCAATCTCGCCGACAGAGCGCGCTATGGCGCATGCGCTTTTCTCGAAACTTGTGCGCTTTCCCTTCAAGATGTCAGTTCCCTTCAACACGAGGGCGACGGCCGCCCCTACGATCTTACAGACCATACCATGAAAAAAATCAGTTGCAAATTTAAACCAACTGCGTACAGCTAATCCAGTTGCAAACTTAAACCACCTTTGTCGAAGTGCAATTATGGCGAAAAACAAGAGTGCCCTACCTCTTAAATGGGAAGTGTTTATCCGCAAGCGCGCTAGAGCAACCCAAGGAGTTCCGCCCGGCAAAGACGACCTCACATGGGTATCGAACGCGGTCACACTCATCTACGGTGACAGCGATGCAGTTCTCGTTGACACATTGCTCAGCGACCAGCAGAACAGCGAACTCGGGGACTGGATAGAGGCGCGTCACAAGACCCTGCGCTGGATCTACATCACCCATGCCCATCCTGATCATTTTTTTGGGCTTGCACTGCTTCTGAAACTGAGCTGGAAGGTGATAAGCTCCTTCCCATCGAGGTCGGCCACACTGACACCGACCACACGACCAGTTTGTTTGTGCCATCGATCGGCCTTGTCCTGGCAGGAGATGCTGCCTACAACGGCACACATCCGTTTCTTGCCGAGTCCGATCATGCTGGACGCCTGGAATGGATTGCCGCCATCGACAAAATCTCCGCGCTCCAACCGCGCCATGTCGTTGTTGGTCATGGTCCGCTCGATCCAGACCATGCAGCGGCGCATCTCGGCGCCACCCGGAAGTACGTCGAGGCCTTCGATCGGCTCGATAGCCAGACGGCCATCGCGCAGGAGCTGTATGACCACATGATCGAGCTTTACCCCGACCGGATCAATCCCGGTTCCCTATGGGGTGCCGCTGACGCAGCCAAGACTTTTCTCGCGCGGAAGTCCGCCTGAGGGCTCCAAGCAACATTTATCCCCACACAGAAGGAAATTCGACATGAAAGCAGTCCAGTATCAGGATTACGGCGACTACCATCAGAACCGGGTGGTGGACCTGCCGAAGCCCCAGGCGGCCGACGGCGAGGTTCTCGTCGACATGAAAGCGTTCGGCATCAATCCTCTCGACAACACATTCCGGTCCGGCCACTTTTACGCAGCAACTGCGGAAAACCTGCCGCGTATCGGTGGCCAGACGGGTGTGGGCATCGTTGCCGAATCAAAATCCGCGGACTTCGCAGTCGGTGACCGGGTGTTCGTGACCGGACGTGGCTTTGGTCTCGTCGCTGACGGCACCTGGCGCGAATACGTCGCCGCTCCCGCAGCCGGACTGGCCAAGGTACCGGACCATGTTGACGACGCTCACGCTGCTGCCTTCCTAGCGGGGGCGGGATACCTGACTGCCTATCTGGTACTCACAGAATTCACGCAATTCAAGGAAGGCCAAACCATCCTTGCTCCGGGCGTCGGAGGTGCAGTTGGCATGGAAGCGGTGCAGCTCGCAAAGGTCTTCGGAGCTTCGAAGGCGATCTCCACGGCCAGCACGACGGCCAAGGCCGAGCAGGCCAAGGCAGCGGGATACGAGCACGTCATCGATCTCTCCGAGGAGAGCATGAGGGACGGCGTGATGCGCATCACCAACGGGAAGGGTGTAGACGTCGCTATCGACGGCGTAAGCGGCAAGCTCACAAAAGACTCGGTGGGGTCACTCGCACAGGGCGGACTGCTCGCCGTTGTCGGCTATGCCGGAGGCCGCGAAGCGGAAGTCGACGTGACCGACATCATCTGGAAGGCCGCCACGATCCGAGGCTTTACGATGAGACTGTTCACTCCGGAAAAGCTGGGCGCGGCCCAGGCGAAACTCCGGGAACATCTGGCCGAAAAAAAGCTCCAGCCCACCGTCGCCAAGACGTTCCCGCTCGACCAGGCGCCGGATGCTGTCCAGTATCTGATCGAGGCGCGCCCCTTCGGGCGTGTAGTGATGACGGCTTGAGGCGGTAGCTACGGGTCAGCGAAGCCGGATCTCGTCCTCAAAGATTGGGCTCTGTGTATCGACCCTCCTCAGCTTTCCAGCCGCAAACGAACATCTGCAGCATCGTGGCGGAGCTGGTCGCTGTCCATGAGCGTCAAGCGTGCTGCCGATGAAGGACCAGTCTAACGGCGATTTCGCAATCCGCCGTTAGCTAGCCGGGCGATGACACGAGGCATAACGCATTTATGGAACTTCGCTCGGTTATCGCGGCAGCCTGCCCATCTGGTTTTGTCGCAACTTTTCGCTGGGTTTGCAACCTGATTGATGATGGCATAGATCCGGGTTGAAGATGAACAGGCGGGCTGATTTCTCCGTCATGGTCGATTTCAAGGGCAGCCACTACCCGAAGGACGTGATTTTGTATGCGGTGTTTTTCTACGTTAGATACGCCGTGTCTTATCGCGATCTTGAGGAGATTATGGCTGAGCGCAGTGTTGCCGTTGACCACGCGACGCTGAACAGATGGGTTGTGAAATATTCACTGCTTATTGCCTGTAAGGCCCAGCGCCGGAAATCTGCAACCAGCAGCTCCTGGCAGATGGACGAGACCTGCATCCAGGTCAAAGGCCGGTGGACCTATTTCTATCGTGCTGTCGACAAATTCGGCAAAACCCTCAATTTTATGCTGTCTGCGCACCGCGACGAGGCTGCGGCCAGCGCCTTCTTCGCTCGCATGATCGAGAATAACGGGTGGCCCGAAAAGGTCGTCATCGACAAGAGCGGGACCAATCTGGCAGGTTTGCAAAACATGAGCTGGATGCTGCTGTTGCAGGGATGGTTCTGGCTGATCGAGATCCTGCAGGTCAAATATCTCAACAACGTGATCGAGCAAGACCACCGGTTTATCAAGAAGCTGAGCCGCCCGATGAAGGGCTTCAAATCTTTTCAGTCTGCGTCAGCGACACTGGATGGTATCGAGGTGGCCCACATGATCCGCAAGCGGCAATTTTCAACCAATGGCCAATCCGCACTTAAGCAATTTCACCGCGCTCGCTGCATAAGTGTGCCCAGCGATAGTCGTTTCTACGACCTTCCCAAAAGTTTGCGACAAAACCAGCAACCGTCCCCACTGCGGTTATATTGCTCTCAGCAGGTGGGTGAACGATCTGCTCGACGCGGATAGCGCGAAGACGCTGATATGTCGCGGACATGTCTGCAGCTCTGCAGCAGAGACTTGCGCGAGATCCAGGCTGCCGTCCAGGCTAGAGAGACCGCTTCCCGGCAGTCTCTCTGGGTCGTCGTGTTCAACAGCGGTTTCAGCCGTTTTGAACCGCGGCTGCCGCCTTGCGAATGACGGATCGTCTCCCTTGTTAGAACAACGAAACCAACGGACATCGGCAATGTTCCATTTATGCGAGGAAAGGGAACCTTTCCGCCATACGGTCGAGTACCGCCTCTTCAGGTATGGAGCACGCGTCTAAAGGTTTAAGGTAGGCTGGAAAGGCGGCGGCTTGACGTGTCAGAATGCGGTACCGGACCTCTGCCTTACACCCACAAGCGGGTGCTCCTTCGGAAAGAATTATGCCGTCAATTCCATTGCCATTCGTGACCGCTTTGCTGCTAGTCGTGCTGCTGACACGCATGGTTGGTCGTGACGGCCTTTCATGCCGACCGCTGTCATTGTTTGTCGCGCTCTGCGCTGTGCAGGCGATCATTCTTGGCCTGCGCTGGAATTTCGACTGGTCTCTGGCGCATTTTTTCCAGCCGATCGTGGCAGCCACGCTGCCTCCGCTGGCCTGGCTGGGCTTCGAGGACTTGCGCCGGCCTGACGCAAGGATCCGGCATTCGAGTTCGCTACATGCCATTCCAGCGATTGTCATTGCGGTGATGGTCTTTGTTTGGTCAGATCCGATTGACATGGCGCTGATCGTGCTGTTTTTCGGCTATGGCAGCGCCCTGCTATGGGTCGCTCGACAGGGGCCAGATACCCTGAGCGCCGCCCGTTTCGGTGACGCTGTTGCCGCCAGCCGCTCGCTGGCGACCGTCGGCGTGCTCTTTATCTTCGCCGGCGTAGTCGAGATCGCCATTGCGCTCGACATTGGCGGCGATTCGGGCGCAGGGATGATCGTCGGCTCTGCCAATATCGTGGCGCTCATCATCATCGGTTATGCGGCCGCAGTCGCCGGCCGCAGCCGCGTATTCGAAGAGCCGGGCGGCCCGATTGTTGCTGTACAAGCGCAGGTCCTGCGCCCCTCGGATGGCGGGTCGGGAGACGATTCGCAGATACTGGCGAACGTCGACCGGCTGATGCGCGAGCGCAAACTCTACCGCGATCCCAATCTGACGCTCGACCGGTTGGCGCGCCGGGCAGGCATTCCGGCGCGCCGCATCTCGACCGCAGTAAATCGTGTCCATGGCCGCAATGTATCGCAAATCGTCAACGAATACCGTGTGGAGGAGGCCCAAAGGCTCCTTGCCGACACCGCCGCACCGGTGATCGAGATCATGTTCGAGGCAGGATTTCTCACCAAATCCAACTTCAACCGCGAGTTCCTGCGGGTGACTGGCCTGAACCCGAGCGGATATCGCCGCTCGGTCCGCCGTGCAGAGGGCGACACTTAGCCCTTCACATGAAGCACCTTTGCTAAGAAGCGTTCGATTTTCATCCGCGTCCGTTTGTGGATGCTCTCGCGATCGCCTCTGTCGTCGCAGATCGTCGCGTTGGGGCCACTCAAATGCTTGGCGGCGCCCGGCACGCAGACCGGCAGGAAGCTGTAGTGCACGGCGTCGCTGATCTCGACATAACGGGTGGTTAGCGCCGGCAACAGGCTGGCCATGTGGCGCGATTCCAGCGCCGCCGGCAAATCGCGCACGGGCGACCCGGCTGCTATCACCAGCATGGGAATTTTCACGGCGGCCAGGCTTTTGACGTCGAAGCCCCGGGTGACAGCAGCATCGAGTGTCACGCCGGCCTTGATGCGCGCATCCTGCAGCGACTGCCGCAACGCCGCGCGTGACGTTTCATCCCTGCCAACACCGAGTGCAAGATAACCCCCGCAGGAAATAAGTTCCTTATGGTCGCGGCAGTCCTTCTCGAAGGCATCGGGATCGAAGCGGCCGCCTGCCAATTCCGCGACGGTCCAGCCCCCAAGCGAATGACCGATGGCCGCGATGCGGCTTGCGTCGATGGCCGAAGACCAGACGGGATCGGAGGTAAGCCTGTCAAGAAGCGCTGAGACATCGCGCGGACGCTCCCACAGGCGCGCGCCGACAGATGGGTTCATGTTGGACGATGTCGTACCGGGATGGTTGGCAGCGGCCACGATATAACCGTGGCGCACGAGGTCTACCGCCAGCCAATCCTGGTTCGTCCAGTTGCCGCCGTAGCCATGCGAGAGGACGATGAGCGGATGCAATCCGTGCGGGATGGCGGCGTCGGCGATGGCGGGCTGCAGGACGAAGCTGTCATCCTCGCCTTGCCGGACCGGTGTACCGGCGGCATCCGTGGGATACCAGACGGCAACGTCGAGCGTTCGGTCGTGGCCTTGTGACAATGTGAAATGACGAAATCCAACTGCTTCAGCGGCACGGGCAGGGAATGCCGTCAGCAAGATGAAAAATGCGATCTTGAGCATGGGAAGGTCTCCGTTAGCAGAACAGGGTGCGTTCTGTGCTAACTGCGAGCTCTGCTACGACCTCGATCATGATCGAGGTCACTGAAATGCACTGGTCGTGGAAAATCCCGATGAAAACCGACAAAGTTGGGGTACAGACGTACGCACAAAGGCACGAAAGCCTGCGCCTCCACCAACAATCGACGTCATCGTGCGGGGCGAATTTGACATTATCAGCGTCAAAGGTGTTGCCATGCCACGGAAGGATCCGTGAGAGCGTTGGTGCGGGGATCGGAGTAATTTTCGGGCTCTGATCTTTGATGCCGTCGTTTAGGCGGTGGTTGTCATACGACGAACGGATTTCGGGCGTGTGCACGCAAGCATGCGATTAAGGACGGCGCAGCCGATGGCGACCTCGGTCTGTTGCGCTTTGAAGGATCGCGCTCTCAGTGGCGATGCCCAGCGCTTCACGATCTGGTTCAGCTTTGCCTTGGCATCCTCGCCGGCCCCCGCAATCTCAATGCCGAGATTGCCGATCAAACAGCCAAGAGCATATTCCTGTTGCATGTGGCCCTGCCCGAGCGAGTGAAAATGCCTGGCGATGCGATTGAGAGGAGCATGCTCCTCGTCGAACAGCACCGGGCCGTGCTTGGCTTCAACTGATCTGCAATAGCCGTCCAACAGTTCGATCGCAAAAGGCCGATCCATCTCTACATCAATTCGCCAGATGGCGTCGTAACCAGTGGTCTCGCGATGTACGATACGATGCGTTACATTCGCGCCGCGGTGCTTTCTCGCCAACGGCGGGTCATGGTTGCCGGAGGTGCCGGGACCGGCAAAACCCTGATCGCGCGCGAAAAGGCAGTGAGCGCCGCTGAACAGGGCCTCAACACCCTCCTGGTTTGCTACAATCGCGGGCTTGCCGATCATTTACGTGAGCAATGTGCTGGCATTGACAATCTGGACGTCGCAACCTTCCATCAGCTTTGCCGGCGATGGATCGACAAGGCCAAGGTCGAGCTCGGGCGCGACCTGATTGCAGAAGCCCGCCGCGACTATCCGGGACTAAACGAATACGATCATCACCAGCCGATTGCCTTGGCTTACGCAATCGATCTGTTTGGTCCGCACTATGACGCAATCGTTGTCGATGAGGCACAGGACTTTGGTGACGAATTTTGGATGCCGATCGAACTGTTGTTGTCGGACCACGAGAAGGCTCTTCTCTACGTCTTCTTGGACGAAAACCAAGATATTTACCGGCGGTCTGCAGCGATTCCCCTCCCTGGCGAGCCGATGATGCTCGACAAGAACTGCCGCAACACGAACCGTATTCATGATGCGGCATACCGGTATTACAAGGGTGGAGTAATCGAAGCGCCGGCAATCGATGGCGTCGATGTCGAATTGCTCCCAGCGACAGGTATCGATAAACAGGCCCAGGCAATCGCCTCGCTGGTCACACGGCTTGTTAGCGAGGAGAAGGTCAAACCCCGTGATATCGCCGTACTGCTTTGCAATCCCCTGAAGCGCGAGTCGAGTGAACGCGCTTTGACGAGCAACGCGATACCCGCAAGTGCAAAATGGGGTCGGTTGGAATCGTATGGGGTTGGATCCATCACAATCGACACTGTAGCCCGGTTCAAGGGGCTCGAACGGTCTATCATCATTTTGTGGGCTATCGACGACTGTGATGCAGTCAAAGACCGGGAAACGCTATACGTCGGCATGTCTCGTGCGAAATCGCTGCTGTTCATCTGTGGTGAAAGGGCCGCTTGTGACCGCCTTATCGGAGCGACTGCCGACCCCCTAATGCATGGCGGATCTGGGTCGCGTTGATGCCCGTCCGCCACCTTAAAAATCCTGAAAATGGTCGTAACACCACCCTCAGAGCTGATTTTGCGGTTGGCTGACCAAGACGAAGTGCGTCGATCCCTGCTATCTCTTGATGAGAGGTTGTCGTCGCGGATCACCGGAGCGCAATGCAGTACGCAGTTGTTGGAAGCGAAAGGATCGAGGCTGTCCCTAGCGGGCGCGGCGCGTGCCCTATGTGCGGTTCAGCCGTGGTGGCCAAGTGTGGTCCCCGCGTTGTTCATCATTGGGCCCATAAAGGACGACGCAACTGCGATCCCTGGTGGGAGAACGAGACCGAATGGCACCGCCAATGGAAGAACCACTTTCCCGAAGAATGCAGGGAAATCTCTCATATCGCAGAGGACGGGGAAATCCATCGGTCTGACATCAAGACGCCACACGGGGTCTACATCGAGGTCCAGCACTCCGCAATGACGGATGCGGAGAGAAAATCCCGGGAGGAATTTTATAAAAATCTTATTTGGGTGATCGATGGACAACCATTCAAAAAGAACTTCGCATTTATCACATGTTGCCTCATCCCGCGTCGGAAATGGCTCAGGACCTTGTCTGGGCGAAAGCTGCGCGCCACATGCATGGCGCAAACGCCGGGATTTTCTTTCGGTTATCCGTCAACCGGCAGCACGATCCTACCATCACCAAGTCAACACCCGTGGAGGATTTATCGAGGGGATTGAACGCATCAAGGGTGCTGTCGAAGCAAGCTATCGCGGTCATCATCAGTATGACTGGATACGGCACGGGCGACATGGCTAGATGCGACATGCCCGGTCTACCTCGATTTTGGCGGTAGTTGCTTATGGCGACTAGAAACCTACGACGAATCCGGCCTCCGCTGCGTGAGAATGGTCAACAAGGTTCAATTCGTGAACGAGGCAATGACAAGCGAGCGCGGTGACGAGATAGCGGCGTCAGCTTATGATTAAACCTGCCCATAGCACCTGGCCCATCGTCCACCGGGTCGAACAGCTCGGACGCGGGCTGTCGTTAAAATTCTGCCACTTTGAAAAGGCGACCGGCCTGCCCGCTGTCGTCAAGCCTCAGAACTATCTCATCATCGGCAAACGCGACAACCCTCCCCTTGGCGTCGCGGGGTAGATCGGATGCGATAACAGTCATAATATACTGGAGCTTTCTGTGGCTGACCTGATGACGGACAACCTCAAGGAAGGCCAACTTCTTTCGATCATCCAAGGCTTCGAACATGCCGTCATGGTAGACGAAATGGAAGAACGGAATGTCTTCGTAAACCTGCAGAAGAGCCAGATCGAACAACGCGCAAATCAGCTTCTTGTAGCTGGTTCCCTCGCCTTGACTTGAGGCCACGCCTTTCTGTCCGGCGAGGCCAAGGCTAATCTTGTAGTCGAGATTGTTGTTCGAGTTTATGTGGAAGAAGAACATCCCTTCGTGATTGAGGACCTTCTGGCAGTACTCGTTAAAAATCCGAGCAAACCGTTCATAGACGACCGTCGGTTTTTCGAGCATCGCTTTGATCTCGTCGACCACCCGGCCGCGGTCGCGCTCTGCTTCACGGACCTGCCGCGCGGTCTCGGCGACTGCTTCAAGCTTTTTGCGCTGCTCGCCCAGATAGACGAGCTGCGCCTTCTGCTCGGTGACATCCTTCTGCAATGCCTTGAACTTGTCGAATGTGTCAGTCGAGCGAAGAACTTTCAAACGTTCTACACGCCGAGCGTCAAGCAACGTCTTTCGACCTTCGGCCTCCGAAAGCTCCTGCTCTAGATCCTTGCGGCGCTTGCGCAGGGCAGCATTGCGCTCCTGCGTGACCTTCTTCTTAAACTCCACAAGCTCGCCATACTGCTTTTTCAGTTGGGTCGGGAAATGGAGTTGTGCCTCATCGAAGATCGATTGAACCTCGTTCAAATCGAACTTATCCTTGTGGCTAAGAGAGCTGTCGATCTGGCCAATATCGTATCGAGCATCGTAAATATGCTGATTGAGCGACGCAATCTCGTCTTCGATGGTCTCGACCAGCTCGCGCATAATCCGACGCTCTTTGTCATCAAACTGGAATGCATCAAGCTGCCCCTCCAGATCCTCGACGTGCTGATGAAGCACTCCGAGCTCCGCCGTCAGCTTTGGAAGATCCTCTTCCTTGAATTGCACTTCGGCCTGCTGCTCGCCTTGCTTTTCCTGCAGCTTAGCAATGAGGTCATCTAGCTCGTATTTTCGGATGATGGGATCTTGATTGAAGCCGAAGAGGTGAGCGACGAACGGTTTCCAGTAAAGGTCGCGCCCGGATTGGAACTTCTGCAGCTGCAGTTCATCGCTCCAATCGCCCTGGGAACGCAGTAGGTGATGGCCTTTCTGTAGTCGTAAGGCTGTAGAGCACGCAGATCGAGCCATGCATCGAGAAGCTTGATCGCCTCATCGATTGGCAGATCGGGATGATCCCACGTATCATCAGGAGCACCATCAAAATCAGCATTGGGGTCCTGATGACGGGCAAGCGCTATACGGGTAGGAGCATCAACGCTTCGCCTTATTGTGGCATACCCGCCGGTGTTTAGCGCGATCTCGAGATAGAAAACGAAGTTAGCGAAGCGGTCGCGATGCCGGAAGAGAAAGCTCTCCTGCGACCACCCCTTCAGCATCAAGAAATCGATCAGCTGCAAGAGGATCGTCTTACCGAGATTATGTGAATCCTTCTTTTGGTCCCTTGGATGCTTAACTTCGCCGAGCACAATGTTGAGGCGATTCGCATTGGCTCCGTGGTTGAAACCGATCGGCGAGAGAATATCCGGGAGGTTGGAATAGAGGCGGCTGAGCTGCATGGTCAATCCGCCTTATACTCAAGAGTGTCATTCTTTAGGTGGTACTCTGCCTTCCCCAGAAGAAACAGGAGATCGAGGGCGGGCAGGAAGGACAGCTCACCATCGGCGCCGACGCGGCGAATGACGACGCCCCGCAATTTCTCAAATTCGCACACGCCGCGCTTCTGCAACTCCTTCAGTATGAGCGAGAAAACACGCAGCAGTGACGTGTCCAGGTTGAGGTGTTTCTTAGGCGTCAGCATGGACGACATCTGCGTTTTCCTCCAGCTGCTTGATGCCGATATCACAATTGAAATACATGTAGTGCAGGACGATCGATATGAGGCGTCTTTTGCCCTTCAGAACATCGCGCTTCTGCTGAATTTGCTCGTACATGAATAGGAAAATGTCGTCGAACGCTCCGAACTGAGCGCGCTTGACAATGATTTTCTGTTTCAGCTCATCGGCAGCATCATGATAAAGGGCGGCGAATTCCCCGTTCCGTGGGTTCTGGAGGAATTGGGCCACGCGATCGAAATGCGGCATGGACTGAGCAACTATAACTTGCTTGTAATACTCATCCGACACGTCATTGAGCTTGTTTTTCAACGGCATCTTTAGCTTCTCGAAATCGAACGCGCTCTCAAAAGCGCTGTCGCCGTCATCCTTGGTATAGGAATGCAGCGCACCGATCACTTCTGCCAGATCGTCTGGGTTGAAACGAAATGGCGAGGGATCGAGCAAATTCGGTAATGTGCCGCGGATATCCGGATAATCGTCGAGAGCAAGATGAAGTCGCTCGACCCCAATGATGCTAGCTGAGGCAACACCAAGCGCCAAGAGATCCTTCATGTACTTTTCATCGGCGCCGCCGCTGTATTTCCGGTTCGTGAAAACCAGGTAATGGTCACAAATGCCCTCGCCGACTAACCGCTTGACCTTCGCATGCTCCTTTCCGAGCAGGCCGGCGAAATCAGGATCGGAACACGACTTGTTTGGAGCGCTGATGTGCTTCGCCTGCAAGACGAAATGTCCAGAGAAGG
Organism: Rhizobium sp. BK313; assembly: GCF_014193655.1. GTDB lineage: Bacteria > Pseudomonadota > Alphaproteobacteria > Rhizobiales > Rhizobiaceae > Rhizobium. The sequence goes on from NZ_JACHZQ010000002.1 coordinate 128,881, forward strand.
GTAAAGTGGCGCTCGGAAACCCGTTGGCGGTGCCGTGGAACTTTCCGTCACGGCCGTCGTCGCGACCGCGTGCGAAAGGGGGTTACGCCCTCACCAAGCCAACGAATGCAGATGCGCACGACGAGCTTCTCGAACTCGTCCTCATTCAGCTCGTGCAGTCTATAGTCGCGTGGCAGCATGGAGATAAGCAATGCAAACAAAAGTTGAAGATAATTCCAACGGTAATGGACTATCCGAGGCCATTTCTATTTGCAACGATCGACCGAGGGAGACGTGGTCGCTTTGGCCGAAAATGACGGCTCTCGGCTTGCTTGCTCCCTCTCCGTCTATCCCTAAAGCACCCCCCATGCCGTAAACCTCCCCCTCCCCGTGATCTCCCTCAAGCCCAGCTCCAAAACAATCCGCTGCGCCGCCTGAGCCGTCGCGGAAGTCCTGATTCTTTCGCTATTACTGCGCCAATCCACCCAAAGGGCGCAGGTACGTCGACGCACACCAAATCGGGTTCCTCTGACCATGGCGCTGGATTCCTTCAACTTAGGGGATACACTAGCCACGCAACGGGGGGCGGAAACGATCTAAAATGCTTGGCCGGATTTTAAAACTTGATCTTTCGATAAATTGGGGCCGAGTCGCATCGGTGATCATTATTGCGGCTGTCGCAGCCGTCCTGCCCGTCGGGGTGCCGCTGCTGCTCGGCCATGTCATCGACGCCGCACTCCAAGGCAAAGGCGTGCTCGAACTCTTGCCAACCCTCGGATTGATCGCGGTTCTCGCCGTTGCCGGCGCTGCCGCGGAACTGTTGACCAATGCATTTGGCGCTAAAGTCGGATACGGAATTTCGTGGGAACTAGCACGTAAGCTTTATGCAAGCCTACTCCGGATGCCGCTCCTCAGCTATTTCACGATCAACCCTGGCGTTCTCAACAGCCGGCTGACCAATGACATGCGGATGGTCGATCCATTGTTCGTCTCGATCCCTATTTCGTTCATTCACGGGTGGGCCGGTCTCCTGGCCGTCGCCGTCGGACTGGCGTTCATAAATGCATGGTTCCTTGCCGCCTTCATCCTTGTACCGATCGCACTTCTGGCCGTGCGTTTCGCCGAGGGGCGGATCAACGCGACGATCCGTGAATCTTACGAAGTCAATGCGCGGGTTGCCCTGCAAATCGAAAGCACCACCAGTGGCGATGCTGTCAGCTTGGTTCGCCAGGCACAGGCGACCGCGGCTGAAGAAAGGTGCTTTGCCGATCTAGCCGAGAAGTCGGTCGCGATCGCATCCCACATGGATGTCTGGCGTGCCATGATCGTCGTGGCCTACCGGTTATGCTTCGATCTGGTCACTGTGCTGTTCCTGGCAATTGGCGTCTTTCTCGCATCGACTGGCGGGCGTCGATCGGCAGCGTCGTATCTGCATTGTTCTTTGTCGGTCTGGTGCGTCAGCCGCTGGGAGAGGTGGTTGGGCAACGTTATCCATTAGTCCGGGCCGGCATGGGGCTTGGTAGGGTGGAGGAAGTTCTGGCATCATCCAATACTGGTCTCACAAACATTGCCGCTACCGCTCGTCGACACCCGGTAGACGCAACCAAGCCGCAATTGATCTTCGAGAGCGTGGGGTACGCCTATCCCACGCGCGACGACGTGGCCGTGAAAAGTCTCTCCGATGTGGCCGCCGCCAATTCAGCTACCAGTGGTTTCCTCGCCGGGGTATTGCTGACAAAGCTGGTGGAAGCGGCGCCCGTCGCAGAGGCGGGGGATGCGTCATGGGTGCTTGATGACGTTTCGTTCTCGATTTCCCTCGGCGAGACGGTGGCCGTCGTCGGAGAATCCGGGTCTGGCAAATCCACGATCATCACGCTGCGTGCGGCATCGTCCGGCCGGGGCGGGGGCGTGTCCATGTAGGCGGTGTCGATACCTTCGACATGACCGAGGAAGACGTCTGGAAATCCGTGTCGCTGGTAAGCCAGGACATCTATTCGGCTCGCGCGTAGCCGTCCCAATCCCACGATCCACTTGGCTCATGCCTTGGCGATCGAGGGCCGCCGGGCCGAAGAGGCCCGATATATCTCGATGGCGATCATCGCTCGTGGGGCGGAACGCGTAGGAGAGCAATGGCGTCTCGGTCGATGGACTGTCCTATTGACCGTTTCGCATCAGGTAGGAGCGCATCGCCGCGATGCCTTCTTCGATATTGGCGCGCCCGAAGCCGATGCGAAATCGGTTATCGGGCGTCGGATTGAGCTCGGAGCGATAGATGCTGGCAGGCAGCAAAAGCACGCCGGCGCTTTCCACGAGGTTGCGCGCAAAATTTTCCACGCCATCGGCGCCCCTGTAGCGTGGATAGCCGACGCAGCCGCCGTCGGGGGTATACCATTCGAACAGGCCCTCGAATTCCGCAAACAAAGCCTGCAACTTGCTCAGGTTGGCGGCAATCAGACGATTGTTGCGTTCAAGGATACGGCCGGAATTTTGTAGGGCGATCTTCGCCAGGCTTTCGCTGGGAGCGGCGTTGCAGATCGAAATATAGTGTTTCATCCGCTCCATGCGCGAGATCACGGCGCGATCCCGGCAGGCGATCCATCCGATGCGCAGGCCGGGAAGTCCGAAGGCCTTGGACATCACCGCAAGCGAAAGACCACGTTCGTAAACATCGGCCGCCGCCGGGAGTTGCGCTTTGCCGTCGATGCTAAGACCACGATAGACCTCATCGCTGAAAAGCCAGATGCCGTGTTGGCGGCAGAGCTCCACCAAAGCATCGAACCTGACCCTTTCGAGTATTTTGCCGGTCGGGTTGTGTGGGAAATTGATGGAAATCAGCTTCGTATTCGGCCGGATCGCCGCCCGCACCGCATCGATATCGAGCGACCAGCCGTCGGCCGGATCGAGCGCTATCCCCGAAACCTCGCAGATGCTCAGGGGGACCGTTTCGGCCGACTGGTAGTTCGGCGTCACCACGATCGCATGGTCACCCTTTTCGAGGAGCACATGCATGGCGATGTAAATCCCCTCGCCTGCTCCCGCGAAACAGAGAATATCCGCGCTCTGCATCCGCTCGTACAGGCCAGCAATGGTCTCCCGCAGTTCCGGATCGCCGAAGGTCTCCGTATAGCCGAGCCATTGGCTCTTGAACGCAGCCCGCTGCTCTTCGGACCCCATCGCCAGCAGCTCGTCCATCGTCATGCTCTGCGCATCGGACCCCGTCATGTGATAGCGAGCCGTGAACTCCCACTTCGAAAAATAGGCCTCGAGCTTGAAGTCAGGCAGTACCGGCATAACGAGATTCTCCAACTTGGACGGTGACAGGATCGCTTCGGCGGGTGACGGTCAGGAGATGTTAGGGTAGAAGTGCGTTGACATTTTGTCAAATGCAGAGATTTTGTTACCGCACATGCAGATAGGAATACCGCAGATGTCAAAGAAGGCCGCCAATGCCAAAGAGCCGACCTCTGAAGAGGATGTGCTGGGTTTTGCGTCAGTTGCGGAGGCGATCGCGATGCTGCTCAAACCGCATGCGGAGGTGGTCATTCACGATTTGAAGACAACGAAGATCGCCTATATCGCAAACAATATCTCGCGACGTCACGTCGGCGGCTCCTCGCTCACTGACCTCAAGGATATCGGTTCGCTCGACAGCGATGTTATCGGACCCTATCGAAAGACCAATTTCGATGGACGAAAGCTCAAGTCCGTGACTTCGGTCCTGCGCGGAAGGAACGGGACGCCTTTCGGATTGCTGTGCATCAATTTCGATATCGAGCCGATGGAATTGGCGCGTGACGCGCTGAATATGCTGACCGCATTTCAGGGAGATGGCAAACAGCCGTCAGCCCTTTTCCAGTCGGATTGGCAGGAAACCGTAAATGCAGCGATTGCGGACTTCCTCGGCGAACGCGGGCTGGCGGCATCGGCGCTAGCAAAGGAGGACCATGCCGGTCTGGTAGAAGCACTGGAGCAGGAGGGTTATTTCGCCATCCGAAATCTTGTGCCGTATCTGGCGCGGCTGCTCGGGATCTCGCGGGCCACAGTCTACAAGCATTTGCGGGAGGCCAGGCAGAGGAAAGTGCGGACCAGAGCAACTTGACCCCAACCCTATCCGAAAAGCTTCAAAGTACCTGATCGACCTAGCTGCCTTTTTGTCGCCGCTTTTGTTGCAGGTCCATGCAAACCACGGTTGCTCATTTGAGAACGAGGTCGTGCTGAAAACGGACAATTTGGCTTTCAATTAAGATCGATCGCAAAGCATCACTATAGAGATCTATAAGGGGATGTCAGATGGTCGCGACGTTCCGATCGGCAGATGCTTACTTGCGACCGACGCAGCCTCGGCAGCAGGGCTAGATGGGTATCAATCCGGTTGGGCATCTGCTCACTCCAACTTCCCCACTTAAGCAAAGCCTTGTGTTAGTCCGGCGATGAAGGCGTTCCAGGCGGTAGTTGCGATTGCTTAGTTTCCTTCCGGCGGATTTCGTCAGCGTTCGGCAGGATCTTCCGCTACCAAGGAGCGCGGGCGACAATGTCAATCGAGGGCAGAATGCCTTCTCTGGATTGCGCCAAATACCGCCGCACGATCAGCAAAGCCACCTGGTCAATCCCAAGGCATTTATTTTAGCAATCTATTGCAAAGGATGGTTTTAGGGACTAACATCCCACAATCAAGGCAAGAAAACTCCATCTTCAGCGAACTAAATTTCTCCTAAATGTTAAGGAGAAGTGCATGGAACTTCTAGACCCCTTGCATCACCCTCAAGATTCCTATGTATCGACAGGCAACCTCCCGCCGTCTGACACGGTCGTGCGATTAGTAACCGAGGCTCACGAGCGCTTTGCGCAAGTGACACTTGGGCAGAATTCTCAAGTCTACCCGGCCCTCGCGAATGTACCGAGCAATCTGTTCGGGATCTGTGTCGCAAGCATTGACGGGCGTATATTCGCCGTTGGCGATGCCGAGCACGAATTCACCATCATGAGCGTTTCAAAGCCGTTTATCTTCGCGCTGGTCTGCGACATCATCGGAGCAACGGGAGCACGCGAGCGACTGGGCGTGAACGCGACGGGTTACGCGTTCAATTCGCTTGCTGGCGTCGAACGCAATACGGATGGCCGTACCAACCCCATGGTGAACGCGGGGGCCATAGCCACAACCAGTCTCGTCCCCGGGGAAAACGCGGAAGCGAAATGGCGTTTCATCCACCAGGGATTGTCCCGCTTCGCTGGCAGAGAGCTGCCGCTCAATGAGGAAGTCTACGAGTCGGCGTCGAAAACAAACTCTCGCAACCGAAGCATTTCCTGGATGTTGCAGAGCCTCGGCCGCATCTACTGCGAGCCCATAGAAGCCGTTGAACTTTATACCCGGCAATGCTCCCTGAACGTCAGCGCAAGAGACCTCGCCGTTATGGGCGCAACACTTGCTCACGGCGGCTTTAACCCGGTTACGCGAGAGCAGGTGGTGAAGCCCGATGTTTGTCATTACGCATTGGCGGTGATGCTGACTGCCGGCCTATACGAGACCTCGGGCGACTGGCTCTATGAGATCGGACTTCCGGGAAAGAGCGGCATCGGCGGCGGAATTGTTACCGTTTCGCCCGGCAAGGGCGGGCTCGGTACTTTCGCACCGCCGTTGGATGAGGCTGGCAACAGCGTGAAAGGGCAACTCGTCGCACAGTTTCTATCACAACGGCTGGGGCTCGACCTGCTGATGTCGTCGCCAGACGGTTAGCAGACCGGCTGCTCAGACTGCATTGCATCGATCCCGCGATATCAAGAGGAAGTCGGTTCATGTCTGCAACTGTATCTGCGCAACAAACCCACATGGAAGAGCGCTCGTCTTGGATTCCCATGATTGCGATCGCATTCGGCCAGGCGATCATGTCGTTCAATGTAGCATCTCTGCCTGTGGCATTGGGGGGCATGGTAAACAGCTTCGGCGTTGCACCTACGGTCGTGGCCACAGGCATCGTCGCCTATTCCATGATCGTTGCAGGCTTTGTGATGCTCGGCGCAAAACTCGTGCAGCGCTTCGGCGCGCTCCGGGTATTCCGCTTGGCAGTGATCGTGTTTGGTTTGTCGCAGATTCTCATGACGTTCAGTCCAAACGCGACCGCCATGATTACCGCTCAAGCGCTCTGCGGGGCTGCTGGCGCTGTTATCGTACCTGCCCTTGTGGCACTCATCGCCGAAAACTACCACGGCAGCCAGCAGGCTACGGCGCTCGGCGCACTCGGTTCGGCGCGCGCGGGCGCAGGCGTTCTGGCATTCCTTATCGGCGGCGTCCTTGGTACTTATATCGGCTGGAGACCGGTATTTGGAATTCTTATCGCAGTCTCGGCACTCGTTTTCCTGCTCAGCTTCCGATTGAAACCCGATCACGGCCGTTCGGATGTACGCATTGACTTCGTAGGCGTGCTGCTTGCAGCGATCGCGATCATCTTTATCAGCTTCGGCTTCAACAATTTGAACAGTTGGGGTCTTGCCGTGGCGCGGACGACAGCACCTTTCAATGTGCTAGGTGCTTCGCCAGCGCCCATCATGATCGTTCTGGGCATCGTCCTCGGACAGGCATTTTTCCTGTGGACCCGCCGTCGCGAGGCGGCAGGGCGCACGCCACTGCTGCCGCTGGAAGTGCTGGATTCGCCCCAGGAGCGAGCCGCGGTCTATGCGATGTTCACCGTCGTCGCGCTCGAAGCGGCACTCAATTTTTCCGTTCCGCTGTACATCCAGATCGTACAAGGACGTTCGCCGCTGGCCACCGCTGTTGCCATGCTGCCTTTCAACTTGACCGTTTTTTTCGCGGCCATGTTGATCGTGCGTTTTTATGAAAGGCTGACACCCAAGCAGATCGGGCGCTTCGGCTTCGCGCTGTGCGCAGTAGCCCTTGTTTGGCTAGCCGTCGTCGTGCGGAATGACTGGAACTCGATCCCGGTGCTTTTCGGGTTGATACTGTTCGGCATTGGTCAGGGATCGCTCGTTACCCTGCTGTTTAATGTCCTGGTGACCGCGTCACCCAAAGAACTGGCCGGGGATGTGGGCTCGCTGCGAGGAACGACGAATAACCTCGCTGCCGCGGTTGGCACTGCCGTCGCAGGGGCTTTGCTGGTCGGGCTTCTCAGTTCAGCGGTCATGCGCCAGTTGGCAGAAAACCCCACACTTCCAATCGAGATACAGTCCGAAGTAAATCTCGACAGCATCACTTTTGTGAGCAACGACCAGCTCGCATCCGTGATCGCTAGCACGAGCGCCACTCCTGAACAAAAGGCCGAGGCACTTCGCATCAACACCGAATCCAGGCTGCTGGCGCTGAAGATCGGATTTCTGATCATGGCTGGACTCGCTCTTTTGGCGATGCTGCCCGCGGGCAGGCTTCCAAATTATCGGCCGGGTGAAATTCCGGAAAACTGACGGGCCGGAAAAGCGCGACCTCATTCTGATCGTCCTCGCTGGGAGAACGCCGTCTGCCCGCCATAGGAGTCGCACTGGGTTCCCGCCTGGGCACGCCGGATTTACCCCTCTTGGGTCAGCTCCTCATTGTCCGTTCCAAATAACTCGCCTACCCATTTGCTGGACGGATGATGACGGCAAAACGTCAGCAAAGCGATTGAAATCGGTACGCCTATGAACGCACCGAATATGCCCCAAAGATAGCCCCATGCGAAAACAGAAAACAGGACGATGACGGGCGAGAGAGACAGTGCACTGCCTGAAACTCGTGGCTCAATGTAACTGCCTACCGTAAACTGTATTAAATTAAGCCCGATAAAAATCGCGATTACCGACTGCCAGCTGTCAAACTGAATGAGAGCAAACAGAGTGGGAAACACGGTTGCCACCAGGGGGCCAATAAAAGGTATGTAGTTTAGAGCAAATGCTATGACGCCCCATTCTGCAGCGAGTGGCAACCCGACAAAGAGCGCAAAAAGCCAGACGAGGAGCCCGGTTGCGATGCTCATCACGGTTCTTATGGCCATATAGCGCCGAAGCTTCTGTGCGGTTTGCCGGCTGCCATTCAGAAGCAATTCCCTTGCAAGTTGACTGTCCATTCTGGCGATCCTGCGCTCGAAATCCTCGACCTCCATAAGTCCGAGGAGCACATATACGAGCGCGATCAGCCAGAAGCTGAATGCGCTATTGATGCGGCTGGTAACGGTCTGAACCGTTCGCAAAATCGTACTCACACCGAAGTTGTCCGACCAAAGGGCAGCCACGGCGATGCCCTGGTCTTCCAACCATAAACGGATTTCTTCGTATCTCTGTTGAAAGCGCGAAGCGTCTGCGATGAACCACCGACCAACCTGCCCGAAAGACCAGGCCACGATCCATGCGAACGCCAGGAAGGCCAGCACGACGACCAACAAGCTAATCAGGAGGGCGACGTATCGCGGAAGAATGGTCTGCATGCTCCGCTGGATAGGCCACAACAGCGCAATCACCAGCAGCGCAAATACCATCGGAGCAAGGACTGTGCCCGCCATGGAGAACATGGCAAGGACGAGTAGCACTGCAATCAGAACCTGGGCCGCATGGACTGTCTTATACGTCCCGATCCGCATTCGTTTTCCTCGACTGAAGTTCCGCGTTAGACAATGGGAGGACTTGATCACGTGGATCCGAATTCGATTCTCCCAGCCATACATTCCGACGACTGCTCACAGGGTATTCTTAAAAAACCGGCCATCCTTGATGATAACGCTTAGGTTCCGATGGGGATCTTCAATCATCCGAAAATCGTCGAGCGGATTGCCGTCCCAAACCAGGATGTCAGCGAGCGCCCCTTTCTCGATGACGCCCAGTTTGCCTGCATACGGCGTACGCAAATTGGAGAGCGCCAGAAGATCCGCGTTGCCTGACGTCGCCATGCGCAACGCCTCGGCGTTCGTGTACCAGTTGGCCAGATGGGTCAGCATGGTGTTCTGGCGGGGCGTCAACTCCGGAGAGAATAACACATCAGAGCCCCAAGCCGTCTTGATGCCGTATTTTCGCACAAACTCGTAGACCTTCGGCGTCCCCGCAAAAAGCTGTTTGATACGCTCCGCACCTGGGCCGGTTTGCGAAGCCGCATCTTCCATTGTCAGGAAGGGCTGAGTGCTCAGCCAGACATTCTTGTCCACAAACATCCTGGCAGTATCTTCGTCCATCAGATGCGCATGCTCGACGCACGCCACCCCTCCGGCAATGGCTCGTTGAACGGTATTGGGTGCGTAGGCGTGAACGGTTACGTATGTGTTCCAGTCCCGCGCCACATCCACGGCCGCGCGAATTTCATCCTGGCTGAAGGTGGTCATGTCGAGAGGGCTACGAGGAGACGAGACGCCTCCGCCTCCAACGAGCTTGATCTGAGAGGCCCCCTGCAGAAGCTGCTCGCGCACTCGGCGTTTTAATTCTCCGACATCATCGACTATGGCAGCGCTTCCCATCATCTCGCTGAGGCTAAGCTGACCATCTCTTGCGGGAATTTCGAATGGCATTCGCAGGTCGCCGTGACCGCCAGACGTTGTAATCATCGCGCCCGCTGGAAAAATGCGCGGGCCGGGGATGATGCCGGTGTCGATTGCCTGCTTGAAGGTAAACACAGGACCGCCCAAATCGCGGATGGTCGTGAAGCCTCTCATCAAGGTACGCTCCGCCTCAGCCGTGGACGCAGCAAAGATGATGCCGGGGTCTCCCATCATGAGAATTTGCAAGGGCACCGCGGCATATATCGTGTGCCAATGCGCATCGATCATGCCTGGCATAAGCACACGATCGCCGCAATCGATTACCGTTGCATCCGAAGGCGGCGTGTTGTTTGCCGTATCTATGGAGACGATCTTATTGCCGTCAATCAGTACCTGAACCCTTGTCTGCAAAGCATCCGACTTGCCGTCGAACAGCCGGACCTGCTTGAGCAAGATCTTGGAAGTCGGCCCTGGTGGCTGCGCGTTACCTGTTCCGGGCAGCATCCCGACAACCGCAGCCGATCCTATCCCTGCGAGAAAGTTTCGTCGCGAATATTCATTGAGATGGAAAAATCGTTGCTGGAGAAGGGGATTTACGCAGCCGCAGCTTGTATCGTGAACAAAGTGCCGATACTTCTTGCCCAATCGAAACATGGCATTCCTCCGAACGCACGCCGCTGGAATACAACCGAAAACCTAGCACTGTGTCTGTTGGGAATCTACTACTTCCCGTCGATAAATCGGCAGCCATTATTTTAGCGAGTTCAGGCGATCGAAGCGCGAGGGCTTCTGCCGACAACCATCGGAATTGCAAAGTAGAAGCGCAACGCGCGGCGAGGCGCGTCTGCAACGATCTTCACATTAAAAGTCGCCCGTACTGCTAGCTCGCAGCAGCGGGACTCTGGGACCCGGTTGGCGTCGCCGTCGCTCCGTCCGCAGAGAGAGCCTCACGCAGTCGCTTTTCTTGGTCTGGCGACAGTGACGTCCGCAAAATTCGTGCGCGTTCGCCCTTGAATTCCTCAAGGATCTTCTCCGGCTGAACCTTTCGGATCAGCAAGAACAAAGCTGAGGTGTTGACCGGAATTGTGTCCGCCAACTTCTTAATCAAATCGTCGTCAATCCCATAGTCGGTCATCGAGCCAGCGAGAGCGCCGGAACCGGCTCCGAACGCTCCTCCAACAACCATGCCCGCCAAGGGGTTGAGGAAAAGAAGGCCGACCAGAGAACCCCAAAGCGCCCCAGACAGGCCGCCTCTGGCCGCACCCATCGAGGTAAGGTTCACACTCTGCTTGAGGCGGACCTTTCCTGTACTGTCGCGAATAGCAACGACTGCATCCTCCAGGTCTATGAGATACTCTTTCTCAAGCGTCGACAATCGGTTGAGGATGGAATCAGCTTTATCAGTTTCATCGAAACCGAGCACAATGAGTTCAGACATGATCTCCTCCACGTTAGACCCAACCTGAGATAGAGCTTCTGAAGGTTTCGTCTAGATCAAGGGATACAAACGCAGTATTGAGCGCGTCATGCGCCTTTAACAGAGGATGTTCGACGCCATAATGGTTCGCAAAGCTTGTTGCTCGAAGTCCTCGCCAAATCCTCAGCCAGCATTCCCGCGGCGAATACGAGCTTGACGGCATTGTCAAACCGCTGGGCTGGCTAAATACTCGCGATTCTGGTCGCGAGCGGTTCAGCTTTTCAGGAGTCGCAGAACCGCTCTATCTCTTTGTTTTTTCGTAATTCCGACGGAAAGCCGCTTCGCACTTTTCCTGGACTTGTTCTATCGGAACAGATCCTGGACGAACATGGAGGTTTCCGGGATGAGAGTGACGATCATGAGCGTGGTCCAAAGAGCAACCATGAACGGCCAAATGGACCGGATCACCTTGCTGACAGGCACCTCGCCGATAGCGCAGCCGAGATAGAACGCGGCACCGACCGGTGGGGTGTTAAGGCCGATGGTCGAATTCAAAAGCACGATGATGCCGAACTGGACCGGATCCATGCCGTAATGCGTGACGATAGGCAGGAAGATCGGCGTGCACACCAGGATATGTGCGGCCATGTCGAGAAATATGCCGAAGATGAACAGCGCTATGTTGACCAGGATGAAGATCACCCATGGTTGCGTGCTGACATGGCTGAGCGCCTCGCCGACCATGTCGGCGACCCCATAAATGCTCATGAGATAACCGAACATCGTCGAAATGCCGATCAACAGCAGCACCACGCCCGTGGTCTTGGTCGCCTTTGCCACCGCCTTCAGAAAGTTTTCGAAGGATAGGCTGCGATAGACGAAAATCGTCAGCAGTAACGCGTAGAGGACGGCAACGGCGCCAGCTTCTGCCGCGGTGAAGACGCCGGACAAAATACCGCCGACGATGATGACGATGATGAAAAGGCCGGGAACTGCCGCCGCGAGGCTGCGCCAGACTTCGGTCCAACCAGGAAACTCGCCACGGCTGTAGCCGCGCGACCGCGCGACGAAATAGGCGGTGAGCACATTGGCAACCGTCAGGATCAGCGCCGGGATGGCGCCTGCCATGATCAAGGCATTCATCGACACGAGGCCGCCGGCGGCAAGCGAATAGATGATCATATTGTGGCTGGTCGGCATCAGCGCGCCGACGAGCGAGGAATAGGTGGTGACGTTGACCGCATAGTCCGCATCGATCCCTTCCCTTTTCATCAGGGGGATCAATGCCGAGCCCATCGCAGAAACGTCTGCGACCGGCGAACCGGAAACGCCACCGAACATCGTGCAGGCGACGACGTTGGTCATGCCGAGGCCGCCGCGTACATGGCCGACCATTGCCTTGGAGCTGCGGATGATCCGGTCGGCGATGCCGCCATACATCATCAACTCGCCGGTGAAGATGAAAAACGGAATGGTGAGGAAGGAGAAGGTGCCCATGCCCGACGCCATGCGCTGAAAGACGACGGCCAGCGGCAGCCCTTCGTAGAGCACCGTAGCGATCGACGAAAGGCCAATGGCGAAGATGACCGGCATGCCGAGCACCAGTCCGCCCACGAAGGTTGCGCAGAGAATGATCAATGCCATGAGGGGATAACCTTGATTTTCAGAACGGCTGCGACGATCCGCTCGACGGCGAACAGGGCGATGAGCACGCCGCCGGCTGCCAGCGGCACATAGCTCCAGGCCTGCGAAATCGGCAGGCCGGGGTTGATGTAAGGTGCCATCTCGATGCTGAGTTCTGCGCCGCTCCAGGCCATCGACACGCCGAAGACGATCATGCCGAGATAAACGATGATCTCGGCCGCCAGACGAAACCCTTCGGGCGCGAAGTTCAAGAGCGAGTCCATGCCGATGTGGCGCCCGTCGCGAACACCGACCGCGGCCGCCAGACAGGTGACATAAAGAATGACTACAAGCGCGAATATCTCGGTCCAGGCCGGGGAGTCGTTGAGCACGTAGCGCCCGAAAATCTGATAGAGGACGGCCGCAACGATCAGAATTGTCCCGACGACCGCAATCATGAGGCAGATGCGCGAGAGCCACGCGTGGAAGGCAAAATAGGCGCCGAGCATGCCCGTGGTGTTGGCGGTGGTACGGACCGCTTGCGAACGCGCGGCGGGATCTGCCGGCAGTGCATGCAAATGCGCGGCCATTGCTTGTCTCCTCGGGTTGATCATTTGATGCTGATGTATCGATCGCCATTGTTTCGGCGTCCCATCGGCGTCGGACCAGGGCGATCGCAGGCAATGCGGGGGCGCATCAAACGCCCCCGGCAGAATTCGTTACTTCGTTGCCTTGATACGGGTGATCATGTCCTTGAGCGCCGGATCGGTGACGAACTGGTCATAGATCGGCTGCATGGCGGCTTCGAACGGGGCCTTGTCCAGCGGGATGACCTCGACGCCGGCCTGCTTTACCTTCTCCTCCGACGTCGTTTCCATCGCGTCCCAGAGCTGACGCATATAGACGACGGACTGTTTGGCGAGCTTGCGCACCAGCACCTGCTCTTCCGGGGTGAAGTTGTCATAGACGCGCTTCGACATCAGCAGGACATCGGGAGCCATCGAGTGTTCGCTCAGCGAATAGTACTTGGCGAGCTCATAGTGATGGAAATTATAGTAGCTCGGCCAATTGTTCTCCGCACCATCGATCAGCCCCGTCTTCAGCCCGGTGAAAACCTCGCCCGTCGGCATCGGCGTGGCGTTGGCGCCTAGCGCCTTCATCATCGCCACCCAGATGTCGGACTGTTGTACGCGGATTTTCAGACCCTTGAGGTCCTCCATCTTCCGCACCGGCTTGGTCGTATAGAAGGATCGCGAGCCCGAATCGTAGAAGGCAAGGCCGACGAGACCATGGGCGTCGCAATCCGCCAGGATCTGATCGCCGATCGGTCCGTCGAGAACCGTGCGCATCTGCGCCTTGTCATGGAAGAGGAACGGCAGGACCGGCACCATCATCGCCGGGCAGATGGTGTTCAGCGTTCCGGAGTTGACGCGGATGAAGTCGAGAGCCCCAAGCTTGACCTGCTCGATGGTGTCCTTTTCGCTGCCGAGCTGCGAATTCGGAAAAACCTTGATCGTATATTTGCCATCGGTCGCCTTGCTGAGCTCGTCGCTCATGTACTGCACGGCTTTGACGGTCGGGTAATCCGGCGGCTGGACATCGGCCGAACGAAACTGACGGGCCTGGCCCGTCGTGAACGTGCCGAGCGCAAGAAGGCCTGCGAATGCGGTCGTAATGATTCTGGTGCTGCGCTTCATTGTTTCCCTCTTTTCTAATCACAAAACAAAAATGGCCGCCCACTTCCGTGCCTGGAGATCCCAGGTCACGGCTCGGGGCTGAAAACGGTGGTTATTTTTGGAATGGCAACTGCTGCGTGACCGTTTCGGTCTGTGTCAAGATCGGTCCGGACGGCGGCGCAACAACGGCGCAGCCGCTTTGGGCATCCAAGATGCCGGCAATAATCTTCATTATCTCCCCTCCTCAAAGAAAGCCGGAACCTCCTCGCTCCGGCCGAAATCTCATTACACTCCGCCCCTGAATGGCGCGAAACCGAACAGCGCCTCGGGATTGTCGACGAGGGCAAGCTTTCGGGCGCCCGCGTCCGGCAGCCAACCGAGCACCGTGTCCGTCAGTGCTGCGTCGTCAGGATAGTCAGCGTTTTGTCTCGCCAGATTGTGTGGCCAGTTCGTGCCCCAGACGATCCGCTCCGGCGCATGAGCAACGACGTCGCGGGCGACGGCAGCGATATCCTCATAGGAGGGACCACCGCTTTTTGAGGATTCGTAACAGCCTGCGAACTTGAACCAGCAATTGCCCTTGTCGATCAGCCGCTTCACGGCCGCAACCTGCGGGCTCTCAGGTATCACCCCGGAAAAGAACTTGCCGTGATGATCGAGCACCCAGCGAGATTTCAGCCGCGCCAGCCGAGACTCGTGCTCGAGAATGTGGCTGCCGTCGAACTGCACGGCCAGCATCCAGCCACGCGCACCCGCCCTGGCATCGACAGCTTCGAGCGTGCCGAGACCGACGGCGCCGCCCGGCAGGTCCATGATGCGCGCGCCGACGACGCCGGCGTTCGCGAGCCTATCAAGCTCGGCCTCCGGCGTCTCCGCGTCGATGACGGCGACGCCGCGGGCGATATCGCCCATCTCTGCAAGGCAGGCAAAAAGATTGCCGTTGTCGCGCTGGTGGGCATTGCCCTGCGTGATGACCACACGGTCGATGCCGAGCCAGCCCATCACCTGGCGATATTGGTCTGGTGTCGGCAGACTGCCGGCTGGCAGATCGGGGCCACCGGGCTGTGCCGGAAAACCGGGCAGATACATGTGCATCTGCGTGTCCACCGTTCCTTTGGGAAGGACGCTGCGAGGTGGAGTGCCTGATAGCGTGCGCACCAGCATGTCACTTGTCCTCCGTACGAAATTCAACCGGCGGCCCATCGCAGACGATCTCTGCTGACACAGAGGAGCAACGGCCGAAGTGCAGAGGCGACCGATATTCGAGGCGATATGGACGGGCGGCGGTCGTCATTGTCTCACCGCTTCCACGGCGAAATGAGCTTGTCGAGCATGGCCTCTTCCTCGGCAGTCAAATCGTCCAGAGGTGGTCGCACCTTGCCAGCTTCGAAGCCCTGAAGCCTGACGCCAGCCTTGATGGCGGAAACCGCATAGCCCTTGCGGCGGTTGCGGATGGCCATGAAGGGGTAGAAGAAATCCTTCAGGATCGTCTCGCAGCGTCCACGTTCACCGGCGCGAAGCGCCTTGTAGAACTCGACGGCAAGCGCCGGCACGAAATTGAAGACGGCCGAGGAGTAGGTGGTGAAGCCAGCCCCGAGATAGGCTTCGGCAAAGAGTTCGGCCGTCGGCATGCCGCCGAGATAGGTCAGTCGGTCGCCAAGAGTGGCGGTGATCTGGCGTACCACGCCGATCTCGCCCGTGCCGTCCTTGAAACCCACCAGGTTCGGGCATTCGTCGCAAAGGCGTTTCAATGTATCGACCGAAAGCACCGAATTGTCGCGGTTATAGACCATGACGCCGATATCGACCGACTGGCATATGCGTTTGACGTGGGTGTAGAGCCCTTCCTGCGGCGCATCGATCAGATAGTGCGGCAAAAGCAGGATGCCGTCGGCACCGGCCTTCTCGACCGCCTGCGCCAGCTCGACACCGACATGCGCGCCGAAGCCGCAGCCGGAAACGATCGCCGTCTTGCCGGCCGCCTCCTTGGCTGCCCTGACGATGCTGGGGATCTCATTCGGCGACAGCGAGAAAAACTCGCCCGTGCCCCCTGCAGCAAAGAGCACCGGCGCATCATAACCGGAGAGCCACTCGATATGACGCTGATAGCTGTCAGACCTGAATTTCTCATCCGCATCGAAATGCGTAACAGGAAAGGACAACAGGCCTGCGCCCAGCGCAGCCTTGATTTCTTGCGGCGTCATCAGGAATTCCTCTTCTGCCTCCTCAGGCAGGAGTTGTCATATATGTATGACGTTTTCCTGTCAACAACTCATCATACAGGTTTGCGCTGTTCGCGCAGAAGTGCGCGATAGCGCTCCTGGCTGCCCCGCAGATGCCTGCGCATCGCCTCACGGGCGCCTTCCTCATCGCCATTCGAAATCGCGACGACGATCTGATGATGCTCCTCGTCAATCAACAGGATGTAGGCATCCTGATCGGCCTCGAGTTCCCCCTCGCGCATGGCCGCGCGCGGAATGATCCGCGGCCCGATCATCGAAAGGAACTCCCGGAAACGGGAATTGTTTGTTGCCTCGGCGATAGCGAGATGGAGGGCGAAATCGGCTTCGCTTGTTGGCGCACCTGCATTGAGACACTCGCGCAGGGCATGATGCCGTTCGAAGATCGTCTCTTCCTGCGCCGGCGACCGGCGCAACGCGGCTAGCCCGGCAGCCTCGACCTCCACGGCAGTTCTGAGCTCCAAAAGCTCGATCACCGAGGAAACGCGGGCTTGGTCGAGATTTCCGAAGGAGAGGACCGGCGATGCCGGCTGCTCCAGCACGAAGACTCCAGCACCCTGCTGAGCCTCGACCAAACGGTCGGCTCTGAGCGCCGCGATCGCCTCGCGCACGACCGTGCGGCTGACACCATGGGCCTCCGTGAGTTGCGATTCGCTCGGCAGCTTGCTTCCCGGTGGAAACTGTCCGCTCGCAATGGCCCGACGCAGCGTATTGCTGAGACGCGCAACCAGCGTCTGCGACCTTGCTTCAGTCTGCGACTTTGGCTGAACGGCCACGTCGGTACCTCTCTTGATGGGCTTGGGCTGTGAGAAAAGCACTGCGCGAAGTCGTATGTCAAGTTGATGTCAATACATGCCACTCGATGAACTTGTAAACGAAAATTGCAAACATGTATGATGAGTTTGCTTTAACAAGCGAGCCCATAAAAATAAAGGGGTTGGTTTGCACCTTCGCCAAGATATGTCCGCGCTACAAATACGTGGTCCGTCACCCGCGCCATGCGGATATGATTGCTAATTCTGCGACCGATTTTGGAACAAATGCATTCGGCCTTCTCTTCCCGGGAGGCTAAGATACCGCCGCCCTTGGCATTATCCGTCCCATCTCCATTCCAATGAAGGGAACGCACATGATCGATCTCTACTACTGGCCGACTCCCAATGGCAAAAAGGTCGCGATTTTCCTGGAAGAAACCGGAACGTCCTACAAGCTGGTGCCCATCAATATCGGGCGCGGCGATCAGTTCAAACCGGAATATTTGAAGCTCAACCCCAATCATCGCATGCCGGCGATCGTTGATCATGAGCCGAGCGATGGCGGTGCCCCGCTGAGCGTCTTCGAATCCGGCGCCATCCTTTTTTATCTGGCGGATAAGACCGGCAAGCTCTGGCCGCAGGACCTACGCACGAAATACGAAGTCACCCAATGGGTGATCTGGCAGATGGCGAACCAGGGTCCGAAACTTGGCGAGGCCGGACATTTCCGCCGTCTCGGCGACCGCGAAGGCGATCAATCCTACGCCGTGCGGCGCTTCACAGACGAGGCCAACCGCCTCTATGGCGTCCTCAATATGCGCCTTCGTGACCGGCGCTATCTCGCCGGCGACGATTTCACCATCGCCGACATCGTCAGCTATCCTTGGACGGTCCACTGGGAGGCGCAGGGCCAGGACATCAACGAGTTCAAGCATTTCAAGCGCTGGTTCGAGGAAATCGGCGCTCGGCCGGCTGTACAGCGCGGCCTTGCCGTCGGTGCGGACCTCAGCACCGACGCAAGCAAGCTCTCCCCGGAAGAACAGCAGCGTATCCGAAAAATCCTCTACAACCAGCGTGCATTGCCAGTTCCGGATTGATGGCGATTTTTGTCCCTGAAAGCATTGCGCGCCTGTGACTGGGATGCCGCCGTGACGCTAAAGGAGCCGCGGAGCTCAAGCAGCTCTCGCCGCCGCCAATCCCCTCTCGAGATCTGCCTTCAGATCGGCGACATCCTCAAGACCGATCTGAAGGCGCAGCACCGGCCCCTCCTCCGGTGCTTTCAGGATGCGACGGTCATCCAGATCGACCTGAAGCGCGAGGCTGGGAAAACCGCCCCAGGAATAGCCCAGCCCGAACAGCGAAAGGCCATTGAGGAAGGCTTGCGCTTTGACTTTGAAGTCTTCGCGTCGTTCGACGGAGAGAACGAAGGAAAAGACGCCGCTTGCGCCTTTGAAGTCTCGCTTCCAGATGTCGTGACCTGGAAAACTCGGCAAAGCCGGATGGAGAACACGCGCAACGTCATGACGTGTTTCCAGCCATTCGGCGATCGCAAGGGCATTTGCTTGATGACGTTCGAGCCGCACACCCATGGTACGCAGCCCGCGAAGAACCTGATAGGCATCGTCAGCCGTACCGCATATGCCGAGTGCGCCATTGGCATGCTTGAGACGTTTCCAATATTTTGCGTTAGCCGAGATGGTGCCCATGAGAATGTCGGCATGGCCGGCTGGGTATTTGGTTGAGCCCTGGATGGATACATCCACGCCGAAATCCAGCGGTCGGAAATACAGAGGCGTTGCCCAGGTATTGTCCATGGTCACGACAGCCTCATGCCGATGGGCGACGGCAACGATCGCTGGAATATCCTGCATCTCGAACGTGTTCGAACCGGGCGCTTCGAGGTGCACAAGTTTCGTATTCGGCCTGAAAAGCCCTTCGATCGCCGCGCCGATCGACGGATCGTAATATTCGACCTCGACGCCGAAGCGGGTCAGCATCGTATCGCCGAAATGGCGAACGTTGCCGTAGACGGAATCGACAATCAGCGCATGGTCGCCGGGCGAAAGATAGGCCAGGAATGCGAGGGTGACGGCGGCAAGGCCGGAGGGCACAAGAATGGTTCCGGCAGCGCCTTCGAGTTCGTTGATCGCATTGCAAAGAGCATCGGTCGTTGGCGTCCCCCGCGTCGCGTAGGTGTACTTCTGCCCATGCTTTTCCATCGTCTCAGCATCCGGGAAAAGAACCGTCGAGGCGTGAACTGCCGGCGGATTGATGAAACCGTGAAAGTCGAACGGATTGTATCCGGCACGAATAAGCTGCGTGTTAGGACCGAGAGCGGTCGGAGTGTCCTCATTGTCTGCCATGGGTCTGCCTTGGTGTGGGGTTCAAGTTCCACTCGGTTGGGTGAGCTGAGCGCGACGAGCTCCTAACGGATGGGTGCCGGCAACTCAGGCGTAACGTCTTTCGTCGTCTGGCGCAGTCGAGCCAGCGCTTGACCAGCCAAGCTCCGGCGCGATCCGAGTGACGAAATCGTGGAGGATCTGGCGGTACTGCTCGTGCTCGAATTCGTAAGGCAACTCGAGCCGCAATTCGCTGACCTCAGGCAGCAGCGGGTCGGCGAAGAGCCGCTCCAATATCTCGTCTGAGGTGCCGACGATATCGCGCGCAAACAGGGTACGCCGCTCGCCCTGTGGCGACAACGTTCGTTCATGGCGCCCGGCAGCGTAGTCCTGATAGCGGCGACGGGTAGCAGCATCGGCGCTGTCGAAAGGCACGATAACGCGCCCAAGCGCAACACGGCGCCGAGGCCCGGCGGCGGCACGATAGGTTTCGACCAACCGCGATTGCGCTACAAAGAAATCGTCGGTGCCCTCGCCCGTAATCACATTGCCGGTCAGCAGGTTGAAGCCGTTGCGACCGGCCCATTCGGCCGAGCGCAGCGATCCGCCGCCATACCAGATCCGGTCGATCAGCCCCTTGGCATAGGGCTGCAGGCGCGGCCGGATGGGACCGAAGGGCGTCTTGATGAAGGTCTGCTCATCGCCGAGATGGGTGCCGCGCAGATTGTCGGCAAAGCGAAGGACGCGATCATGGGAAAAATCATTGCTCGTCCAGTCACCGTCGAAAACCAGCGGCGCGATCAGATCGGCATGCAGTGGACGTCCGGCGCTGACGCCGATATTCAGCCGCCCGCGCGACAGAACGTCGACGGTCGCAAGATCCTCCGCCAACCGGTAAGGACTTTCATAGCCGATCGGAATGACCGCCGTTCCCAATTGAATCCGGCTGGTGCGCTGGGTTGCCGCCGCCAGAAAGGCACTGCCCGACGAAATGCCGGGCTCCAGATGCCGCTGGCGGACCCAGGCGCTGTCGAAGCCCAGCTCTTCCCCATATCGCAGTTGCTGAAGCGTCTGCTCCAACCCCGACAGCGGATCTTCGTCCGGATAGTTGCCGGGAGTCAGGAAACCGATACGGCTGATCGATATCTTGCGGCCGCTCATGTCATCACTCCTCTCAACGCCATCAGGCGATCAATATTTCGGCAGGCCGGGTGGATTGGTTTCCGACTTCGGTAGCGCTTCCTCCGCGAGATGCCAGTGATTGAGAATCTTCCCGTAGGTGCCACTGGCGATCAGGTCATTGGTGGCGACGGTCAATACATTGGCCAAGCCGCTTCCCTTGCGCGTGGTGACCGCTACGTCGGACCGATCCGGCCAGCCGGCGCTCAGCGTGCCGACGCTCTTGATGTTCTTGTCACGGGCAGCGATGTAGATGAGCTGCGCATGCGGCTGCACGATGACGTCGGCACGGCCCGACGCTAAGGCCAGCAGGCTTGCGGCATCGTCGTCGTAATATTGCAGCTCCAGCGGCTTCAGCCCGGCGGCGACATTCTCCTTGCTCCATTCGAGCAGGATGCGCTCCTGGTTGGTGCCGGCACCGACGATGAACCTGAGGCCGGCCGCATCCTTGGGCTCCTTGATCGAGCTGATCTTGCTGTCCAGCTTAACGTAAATGCCGTGCAGGCCCTGGCGATAGGTGGAGAAATCGAACTTCTCCTTGCGCTGCTCGGTGACACCGACATTGGAGATGACGGCATCGTATTTGCCCGAAGTGAGACCCAGCGGCCAATCGATCCAAGCGACCGGCACAAGTTCCAGCTTCAGCCCAAGACTATCGGCGATAGCATAGGCGATATCCGGATCGGCGCCGACCACGGTCTTGGCATCCGTCGCATAGGTGGCGAGCGGTGGTCCACCGGGTGAGACGGCAACCGTGAACGTCCCCGGCGTCACGAACTTGAAATTCTTGGGAATGGCGGCAACCGCCGTCTCGTCCCGGACAACATGAATGCGGCCCGGCTGCTCGGGGCTCAAATCGAAGGTTAGATCATCGGCGCGGACCTCGCTGAAGGACGACAGCGCCGTCATCATCAAAGCGAATGAACATGCCCGGATGGCCGGTATGCCTGTCATGGGTGTCTTCTCCATATCCTGTCTTCATGAATAGCCGGCTCCGCGCAGGTGCGAGCCGGCCGTCAATCGCGTTAGGCCGATTACGAGCCGCTCTTCGGCAGGCCGGGCGGGTTGGTCTGCGACTTGTCGATCGCCTCGGAGCTAAGGCTCCAGCGTTTCAGCACTTCGCCGTATTTGCCGTCCTTGATCAGGTCGTTGAGCGCGATGGTGACCGCATCGGCGAGACCGGCGCCCTTGCGTGTCGTCACTGCAATCTCGGCCGATACCGGCCAGCCACCGCTGACGGTGCCGACCAGTTTGGTCGTGCCCTTGATGGATGCGCTGTATGCCAGCGTGGCGTTCGGGTTGAACTCGATGTCGGCGCGGCCGGACTGGATCGCCAGATCGGCGGCGGCGCGGTCGTCGTAATATTGTACCTCGATCGGCTTCAGCCCGGCGGCGACGTTCTCCCGATCCCACTCCAGGATGATCTTCTCCTGGTTCGTGCCGGCGCCAGTGATGACCTTGAGGCCAGCAACATCCTTCGGCTCCTTGATCGCGGTGATCTTGCTGTCGGACTTGACGTAGAAGCCGAGAACATCCCTGCGGTAGGTGGAGAAATCGAATTTCTCCTTGCGCTCCTCGGTGACCGTCACATTGCTGATGACGGCATCATATTTGCCGGAGGAGACGCCGAGCGGCCAGTCCTCCCAGGCAACCGGTACCAGGTCGAGCTCGAGGCCGAGCGAATCCGCGAGCAACTGCGCGATTTCCGGATCGGTGCCGACCACCGTCTTGGCGTCGGTGGCATAGGTCGCGACCGGCGGATCCCAAGGATTGATCGCCACGGTGAACTTGCCGGGATTGACGAATTTGAAGCTGGACGCAATCGCCTTGATTGCCGCGTCGTCCTTTTCCGCGCGGACGCGGTTCGACGTATCCGGGCTAAGGTTAAACTTTTCCGCCGCGTGCGCAGAGCCGAGGCCAATGACGGTCACGGCGATAATGCCGGCCACCAGAAATTTCGTTTTCCTGAAGACAGTCATGTAACTTACCTCTTATTCACTCTAGGGTTGTAGTTGCGTTTACTTTCTTCCTCTCGCGAAGGGGGCCGGGTTTTCGCTAGAGAACTTTTGCCAGGAACTCGCGGGTGCGCGGATGTTCCGCTTCGTTGAAGATGCGGGCCGGCGGGCCAGCCTCGAGAATGTGGCCGGCTTCCATGAAGACCACCGTATCAGCTACTTCGCGGGCAAAGCCGATCTCATGGGTGACGATGACGAGTGTCGTGCCGGTGCGCGCAAGTTCCTTGATGACGTCGAGAACCTCGCCCACCAGTTCCGGGTCGAGCGCCGAGGTCGGCTCGTCGAAGAGCAGCACCTTGGGGCGGAGCGCCAGTGCGCGGGCGATCGCGACGCGCTGCTGCTGGCCGCCGGAAAGCTGGCGGGGGTATGCGTTGATCTTGTCGCTGAGGCCGACGCGGGCGAGCAGTTCCTGCGCCAATTGCACGGCTTCCTCGCGGCTGAGGCCGCGCACCTGGATCGGCGCCTCGATGAGATTTTCGAGCACGGTCAGATGCGGAAAGAGATTGAAGCTCTGAAAGACCATGCCGATATCGGCGCGGCTCCTGAGAATATCCTTCTCCTTGAGCTCGTAGAGCGTGTCGCCCTTCTGGCTATAGCCGATCAGATCACCATCGATGGAGATGAAGCCGCTATCGACACGCTCCAGGTGGTTGATGGCGCGCAGGAGCGTCGACTTGCCGGAGCCGGACGGGCCGAGAATGGCGGTCACGCTGCCGGGGGGAAGGGTGAGCTCGATATTGTCGAGCACCTTCAGCGCACCGAAGCTCTTCGAAATTCCGTGAATGCGCACGGCCCCGCCGGCTGCCCTGAAGCTTGCTACGTCGCTGAAACCAGATCTGAACGCGGCATCTGTCGAGATGTCAAAGACGGGTAGCGGGCGGCGGAACCGTTCGAAGAAGGCCTGGAAGGGAAGCGGCGTCGGGTTGCGCAGCGCGCCCTTGGAGAAATAGCGCTCGATATAGTGCTGAGCGATCGACAGCACGGTCATGATGACCAGATACCAGACAGTTGCGACCATTAGCAGCGGAATGACTTCGAGATTGCGGCGATAGATGACCTGGACCGTATAGAAGAGTTCCGGCAGGGCGAGCACATAGACCATGGAAGTGCTTTTCGCCAATCCGATGATTTCGTTGAAGCCGGTCGGCAGGATGGAGCGCATGGCCTGTGGCAAGACGATGCGAAAGGCTTGGCGGCGGCGTGGCAGGCCGAGGGCGGATGCCGCCTCCAACTGTCCCTGGTCAACGGAGAGGATGCCCCCGCGCACGATCTCCGCGAAAAAGGCCGATTGATTGAGCGTCAGACCGAGGAAGGCGGCGGCAAAGGGCGTCAATAGTTGCACCGTCGGATAGTCGATGAAGACCGTATCGGTGAAGGGAATGCCGATCTTGATCGTCTCGTAAAGATAGCCGAGATTGTTCAGCACCAACAGCAGTACGATCATCGGGATCGAGCGCAGCAGCCAGATATAGCCCCAGGATAGGCCGGAGAGCAGCGGCGACTTGGAAACGCGGGCAAGCGCCAATGCCGTACCAAGGATAGAGCCGGAAATGGCGGCGAGCACCGTCAGAAGCAGGGTCCTGCCGAGGCCGACGAGAACAGGCTCGGCGAAGAACCATTCGGCGAAAACACCCCAACCCCAGCGCGGATTGGTGAAGGTGGAATAGAGCACAGCAGCGATGACAAGGGCGGCAAAAATGGTGCCTGCCAACCGACCGGGATGGCGTGCCGGTACGATGCGATAGCGGGAATAATCCTGCTTTTGATCAACGGTCCTGCTGCCGGGCTCGATCCCCGCGAAATCTGTCGTCAGTGCCATGATGTTTCCCTTTTATGAATTCTCGGTCTTTGCCGTTTTCACCTGTTGCCGCCAGCACACGCAGCTCCGGTTCGGCCAGATGGCTGACGTCCTTCTCGAAGGGCAGCGTCCGATGGATCTCCGGATCGACAGTCTGATCAAACAGGGCGGTGTAGCCGTAGTTGAGATAGAGACCGACCGCCTCCGGCTGGCGAAAGCCGGTGGTGAGATAGATGCGGGAATAGCCCTGGCGGGCCGCCCGCGATTCCAGCTCGACCAGAACCTTGCGCGCCAGCCCCTGCCGGCGCAGATCATGGCGGGTCCAGATGCGCTTGAATTCGGCCGTGCGTTCGTCATAACGCTTGAAGGCGCCGCCGCCGATGGTTTCGCCATCGCGGATCAAAAGCACGAAATTACCATTTGGCGGCGCAAAAGCCTCCGGCGGATAGCGGTTGAGTTCAGCGGCCGCGCCCTCGGCGTTGAAATAAGTGCCGTAGCGGCTGTCATATTCATGGATCAGCTCATCGATCAGCGGTTTGGCGCGGGGGTCGAGAGGGGTCGTGTAGAGAAAGCTGTCACTCATCTCATCAGCCGTCCTGTTGTCGTCACTATGAAAGGAAGGTCTCGACCAGCCGCACCCAGTAGCAGGCGGCAGGCGCGATGATCGCATCGTCGAAATCGTAATGAGCGCTGTGCAGGGGGGCGCTGTCGCCATTGCCAACGAAGAGGTAGCTGCCCTTCTGCGCCTGCAGCATGAAGGCGAAATCCTCGCTCGCCGTGCGTGGCCGAAAATTCCGCTCAATCCTTCCTTCGCCGAACGCGTCCAGAGCGACCTTGCGGGCAAAAGCGGTCTCTTCGCGATGGTTGATCAGCGCCGGAAAACCGAGGCGGTAGTTCACATCCGCCTGCGCACCGAAACTTTCGGCCTGGGCGCGGGCAAGTGTGGGAATACGCTCCTGCAGTTGCTGGCGGACCGTCTCGCTGAAGGCGCGCATGGTCAGCTTCAGCTCCACGCTTTCCGGGATCACGTTCGAGGCCGAGCCGCCATGGATCGATCCGACGGTCACGACCGCCATGTCCTGGGGATCGACATTGCGCGACACGACGCTCTGAAGCGCGGTGATGAAGGCGGCGGACGCCAATACCGGATCGACCGCCTTATGAGGCTCAGCTCCATGGCCACCCTTGCCGACCATGCGGATCACGGCCTGATCGACCGAAGCCATGGCTGCATCGGCGACGAAACCGAACTGACCGAGCGGGACACCCGGCCAATTGTGCAGGCCAAAGACAGCGTCGACCGGAAACCGTTCGAAAAGCCCATCCGAGATCATCTTGCGGGCGCCAGCGCCGATCTCTTCGGCTGGCTGGAAGATCAGCGTCAGCACACCGGAAAAACGTTTGGTTTCAGCAAGGTAGCGCGCCGCAGCCAGCAGGATCGATGTGTGCCCGTCATGGCCGCAGGCGTGCATGACGCCAGGATTGTCGCTGGCATAGGGAAGATCCGTCGCCTCCTCGATCGGCAGGGCATCCATATCAGCCCGGATCCCGATACGGCTGTCGCCGTCGCCGCCCCGAAGGGAAGCGACGACGCCGGTGCCCCCAACACCGGTCGTCACCTCATAGCCCCAGGAGGAAAGCAACGAGGCGACGATCTTGCTGGTCCGCCGCTCCTGGAAAGCAAGCTCCGGATAACGATGCAGATCGTGACGGAGAGCAATGATCTCGTCGAGAAAGGAGGCTATCCCCGTTTCGATGTTATCAGCCGGTCGATGGTGCTGGGTAATGACGTTCATGGCCCCGCCGATCGTGCCTCAGGCACGGATCGCCCTTCCTCGTTCGGCTTCGTCCTTGGCCTGCGCATAGCGACTCTCGCGATAGGGCAGCCCGAGATGATCACGCAGCGTCGAACCCTTCAGCACAGGGTCGAAATAGCCGCGCTCGGTGAGCCTCGGCAGGACGTATCTGGCGAAATCGTCGAAGCCTTCGGCGATCACCGGGAAGCCGAGAATGAAGCCATCGGCAGCACCTTGATCCACCCACCGGATAATCTCGTCGGCGATATGCTCCGCCGTGCCGATGAAGGCGGTACGAGGCGTCGCGGAATCGAGCGCGATCTCGCGCAGCGTCAGCCCCTTCTCGCGCGCGGTCCTCTTGATGCGATCCGTGGTGGCACGAAAATTGTTGCGACCGATATCGCCGAGCTCGGGGAAGGGCTCGTCCAGGGGATAGACACTGAAATCATGGTGATCGAAGAAACGGCCGAGATAGAGCAGCGCCTCTTCGATGGTGACGAGATTGCGGATCGCCTGATACTTCGCTTCCGCCTCTTCGTTTGTCGCTCCCACGATCGGGCCAATGCCCGGATAGATGCCGACTTCCGCAGCCGACCGCCCATGCGCGATCACGCTGTCCTTGAGCTGCCGATAGAAGGCCTGCGCCTCCTCTATCGGCCCGCCATTGGTGAACACGGCGTCGGCATGTTTGCCGGCAAGCCGGATGCCCGAGTCCGAAGCGCCCGCCTGAAAGACGACCGGCTGTCCCTGCTTGGAACGGCCGATATTCAGCGGCCCTTCGACACGGAAGAAGCGGCCCTTGTGGTTCAGCCGCCGCAACTTGGTCTTGTCGACGAAGACGCCGGTCTCACGATTGCGGATGAAGGCGTCGTCATCCCAGGAATCCCACAGGCCTTTGATGACGTCGAGATATTCGTCGGCGATCTCGTAACGCAGCTCGTGTTCGGGATGTTCGCGACTGTAGTTGCGGCCCGAACCCTCGAGCGGCGAAGTCACCGCATTCCACCCTGCCCGACCGCCGCTGATCAGATCGATCGAGCCGAATTGCCGCGCGACGGTGAAAGGATCGCTGTACGAGGTCGAGACCGTGCCGACGAGGCCGATCTTCGAGGTCGAGGCGGCAAGCGCCGACAAGATCGAGATCGGCTCGAAGCGGTTGAGGAAATGCGGGATCGACTGCTCGTTGATATAGAGACCATCGGCAACGAAGGCGAAAGCGATGCCGGCCTCTTCCGCCTTGCGCGCCGTCTTGACGAAGAAATCGAAATTGACGCTGGCATCGGCCGGGCCGCTCGGATGTTTCCAGGCGTTCATGTGGCCGCCCGGACCCTGCAGCATAATGCCGAACGTGATGTGTTTCTGAGCCATGGAACAATCCTCTTCAGTTCAAAATCAAGCGACGAGGGAGAGCCGCTCCTTGGCGAGCAGCTCGATGGAGGCGAAGCGCTCGGCGGCCGTCAGCGCCGGCGTGTCGAGAATGAATTCCTTGACGCCGTAGCGGCGATGCAATTCATCCAGCTCTTTTCGGATCTGCGCCGCCGTGCCGTGCAGCACACTCGGCACCTTTTCTTCAGTCCGGTAGTCGCTGACGCCGGCCTGGCGGGCGAATTCGGCTGCCTGCTCCTCGCTGCCGACATTGACCGTCTGCCCGTTGGGAAGGAAAATCTTGACGATACGGAGATCGCCGACACGCGCGCGCGCCTGCTCCTCGCTCTCCGCGGCAAAGGCCGCCAGCGCCAGGATCGGGCTCTTGCCGCCGCTTGCCGCCTCATAGGCTTCGAAGGTCTTGCGGAGATTTTCGGGATCGCCATTCAGATGGCCGGCGAAAACCAGCTCCCAGCCCTTCTCCGCCGCCAATTCGGCACTCTCGACGGAAGCGCCGAGCAGGAAACGCTCCGGCGCGATCGAAGGAACCGGCGTTGCGACGGCGGCATCAGCAGTGGATTCGGTTGAAAGATAGATGTTGATGTCGGCGAGCTGGTCGGCGAAGCTCGGCTTGCGCTCTGGATCGACCGCTGCCTGCAGCGCCCGTGTCGACAGCGGAAAGCCGCCCGGCGCCTTGCCAACGCCGAGATCGATGCGGCCGGGTGCCAGCGACGAGAGCAGATTGAAGGTCTCAGCCACCTTGTAGGCGCTATAGTGCTGCAGCATCACCCCGCCGGAGCCGATGCGGATCTTCGATGTCTTGGCGAGCAGATAGCCGATCAGCGCTTCAGGTGCGGAACTCGCTAGGTTCGCCATATTGTGGTGCTCGGCCACCCAGAAACGGTGATAGCCAAGCTCCTCGGCTCGAACCGCCAGCCTGGCGGTCGCCCGCAGCGCATCCGTCGCATTTCTACCGGCTTCGATGGGGCTTTTGTCGAGAAGGCTCAAAAGATAGGACATATAGGATCATCCGATTATCGTGCCGGACTGCGGCTTCGTTCCTATAGTCTATAAAATACGTAGACTAAATGGATTATAAGAAATGACTTTCTGTTCGCATGGCAAAGTGGGGAAATAAGTTGCAAAACATGCATACACGCCGTGCGTGAGGTTTGCGCGGGGACACCCGCCCAAAGTTATCTTTGCGGCTGTGGGGCGACGACAAACGCCCCTCCCGGCTTTCAACCGGGGCCGTCATCGCTACGACATCCAATCCATGCTAACCAAAGCCGGGCTGACGAAAGTTGGTATTAGTGATGCATGGCCGGACAAACCCCACCGCGTTCAGGCTGATGGATGCCTGCGAACATCTTCTTTGCGATGTGGCAACGCTTGAGGAATTGACGGCGCGGCGTATCGCTATCGCTGCGCATGCCACACCGTCGGCGATAAGCTATCATTTCGGCTCGCAGGAAGCATTGATCATTGCCGTCGCCGAGCGGGTATACCGGCGCCTGAATGCCGAGCGTCTGAGCCTTCTGCATAAGGCAGTCGCGCGCAAAGCGCCCAATGCTCCCGATCTTGATGAGGTCATTGCCGCTCATGTCGGTCCCTCCATCCGCTGGAGTCTCGACCCGACATCCAGCTACCCGGTGCTTTCGCATGTCACGTCGCTTGCCCAGCGCCATCGCGACGTCGAACACTATCGCCGGATCATCGATAATGTCGAACACCACAGGGCGTTCATCCCACCGCTGAAGCGCATCGCTCCCTGGCTCGACGACGTCGATATCGGCTGGCGGCTGAATTGTGCGCTGGGAATCCGCTCGCAGGTCACCCGCAGCCGTTCCCGCACCGAAATCCTGACCAATCACGCCATCGACCTCGACAATGCCGATATCGTGATCGCCCGCATGGTCGAGGTCATCGCGCCGATGTTCCGCCGCCAGAACTAGCGCGCTCTGGCGCTGGGCCGTTCTCGAACAGCGTTCGAAATTCGTCACGTCAACGATAACAAGCTCCTCTATCGGTCATGTTCATAGGCTGAACAACAGTGACGGAGCGTTGGCCGCAAGGGTGTCTGAACAATCCTGATCCCTTCCGTGCGCCGAAAATATCGGCCGTTCCGCTGCCTGCCACCTCAGCCCCCGAACCGTCTTTTGATTGGAGATCCGCAGTGTCACGCGAAACGACATTTATCCATCTGACCGACCTCCACATCGGCACGCCTGATGACGATCATCTCTACAGCGACACGACGGAAACGCTGCGCCAGATATTGGCGCTTGTTGCGACAGTGACGCCGAAGCCGGAATTCGTTGTCGCAAGCGGCGACCTCACCAATCGCGGCGACGCCGAAAGCTTTCGCAAGCTGCGGGATATCATGGCCGATATCGACGTTCCGGTGATCTACGCCCTCGGCAATCACGACACCCGCGCCGGCTTCTATGAAGGAATGGAAATCGCAACCGAAAGTCCCGATGCACCCTATGATCATGATCGCGTGGCCGGCGGCATCCATATCGTCACCATCGATTCCAGCACACCGGGCCTGATCGGCGGAACGATCGATCCTGCCCAATTTGAATGGCTGGAGCGCACGCTCGACACCCATCCGGATCTGCCGAAGCTCATCGTCGTGCATCACCCGCCCGCCCTGGGCGAAGAGCCCGATGTCACCCATTGGCGGACGATCCACTTCCCGCAATCGCAACGTCTTGCCGAGATTCTGAAGGGCCGCAATATCATCGGCATTCTGAGCGGCCATATCCATCATGACCGCGTGTCCGTCTGGCACGGCATCCCCGTCGTCGTCGGCATGGGCCACCATGCAGCGACCGATATTCTGCGCACAGACGTGCTGCGCATGGTTCGTGGCGCTTCTTTCGGCATCGGAACGATCCGCCCCTCCGGCCTGACGATGGCCTTTGTGCCGCTGCCCTCCGATCGCGCCGAGCTCAACATCTATCCCTTGAAAAGGCTGCTGGAACGGGCCGTACCCGTCGCCGCCGAATAATCCGACCGGAGAGAATTGAAATGCTGCGCAGAACCTATCTGAAGCTGATGTCGACGCTTGCCGTCGCCGCTCTGGTGCCCTTTTCCGCCGCCTTCGCGGACATGCCGGCAACCGTCGACGGGCCGGTGACGATCAGCTTCTACAACTACAATCTCGCCTCGGCGAGCGCCGGGGCCGATGCGACCAAGGAACTGCTTGCCGCCTTCAAGCAGAAATTTCCCAACATCACGGTGGAGACGATCGCCGTACCCTCGAACGAGATCATGAGCCGGGTGCAGGCCGATATCGTCGCCGGCCAACAGCCCGATGTCGCGCAGCTCGTCTTTCGTGACCTGATCTATATCGCCAACGATCTCGGCGCCAACGCTCTTGAGGACATGGTGAGCCCGCAGGAGCTGAAGGACCACCTCTCCGGCATGATCCCGCAGGGCCTCGAACTCGGCAGGGTCGACGGCAAGACCTATGGACTCGCCTATACTTTCTCGACGCCGATCCTTTACTACAACGCCGATCTCTTCCGGCAGGCCGGCCTTGATCCCGACGCCCCGCCGAAGACCTGGGCCGACGTCAAGAAGGCCGGCGAAGCGATCAAACAAAAGACGGGCAAGAACGGCTTCTTCCCCGGCGCCTATGGTCCCGCCGACGGCACCTTCGTTTATCAGGCGATCGTGATGTCGAACGGTGGCAAGGTGCGCCAGGGCAACACACTGACCTTTGCCGACGGCGACGCCGCCGATGCCGTCAAGATGTTGCGCGACATGGTCGATAGTGGCGCGCATGCGCGCATCGATGTCGCGAGCCCCGCCGATACGATGGCAAGCGGCAATCTCGGCATGTTTCTCTATACCAGCGCCTTGTACGCCAGCCTGAAGAAATCGGCCGCCGGCAAGTTCGATCTACGCGTCGCCGCCATGCCCTCCTTCGGCGACAAGCCAACGGCACCGACGAACTCGGGCAGCGCCCTCTTCGTTCTCAGCAAGGATCCGGTCAAGCAGCGCGCTTCCTATGAGCTCCTCAAATTCCTGACCAGCAGGGAAGCCTATACGATCATCACGAGCAAGATCGGCTATCTGCCGCTGCGTCTCGATATCGTCGATGATCCGAAATATCTCGGCGAATGGGTCAAGCAGAATCCGATGATCCGGCCTAATCTTGAACAGTTAAACCGCCTCACGCCCAACGTCGCCTTCCCTGGACCCAACTATCGGCAGGTGGAAAACATGATGATGGATGCGGTGCGCCAAGCCGTCTTCGGTAGCGGCGATCCGATCGCAACGCTCAAGACGGCGGAGCAGGCTGCGCAGGACCTCATGCCTTAAGGAGGACCGCACCGGCCGAAGCCCGAGGTTTCGGCCGGTTTTGTTTCGGGACGATTTTTCATGACCGATATCCAGGCCGACCTTTCGCAACCCATGAGCAGGATCACGACCCGCCCGGCACTCAACCGACAGCGCGGTGCCGGGATAACGCCATGGCTCTATCTTGCACCGGCGCTGATCCTGCTCTTCATGTGGACCTATGTTCCTCTGATAGAGGCCTTCAAGCTCTCCTTCTACCAGTGGAACATGTTGCCGACTGCGCCGCAGCGTTTTGTTGGCCTAGACAATTACCGCCGGATCTTCGCACTGTCCGAGATGCGCATCGCGCTTTGGAACACGCTTCTCTACATCATCGGGCTCTTTCCGATGTCAGTGATCATCCCGCTTTTCGCCGCCATCCTGACGCAGGATCTGCAGGGCCGCCTGCGCACGCTCTACCGCACTCTGATTTTCGTGCCGATGATCGTGCCCCCGGTCGTCGCGGCGATCCTGTGGCGCTGGCTTTTGAGCGACGATCATGGGCTCGTCAACAATCTGCTCGCGCTCGCGGGTTTCGGGACCGTGGGCTTCCTGACCGACCCGCATTACGCCCTGGCGACCCTCACCTGGATCACGGGCTGGAAACTCATTGGCTTTTCGACGCTGCTCTTTTCTTCCGCCAATGCCGGCATCGATCGGTCCTATATCGAGGCCGCGCGTATCGATGGCGCCAGCCGCTGGCAGATCGTCCGCGATATCCGCCTGCCGCTGCTATCGCCCACGGTCATGCTTCTGTCGATGATGACGATCCTGTTCGGCGCGCAGTGGAGCTTTGCCTATATCAGCGTGCTGACCAATGGCGGCCCGCTCAAATCGACGACGAACATCTTCTACGTGCTTTGGGAATACGGCTTCGAAACGCTTTCTGCCGGCTGGAGCGCGGCCGCGGGCATGATCACCTTTGCCAGCTTTGCGATCATCGCCTTCTTCTGCTTGCGGCTCATGAAGAGGTATGCCGTCTATGACAATTGACCTTGTATCGCAAAATCAGACGGTCGGCCGCCCTCACCTCACGTTCAGAAGCATATGCACCCATGCGCTGATGATCCTGCTGTCTTTCGTCGCGGTTTTTCCGATCTACTGGATGGTCGTCAGTTCGCTGAAAGCGGAAAATGACATCTTCTCCACTGCCCTCTGGCCGGCAAATCCGTCGCTTGCGAATTATGCCTATGTGTTCACAAAGATGCCGATCCTGCGCATCATCGCCAACACTGCCATCGTCTCGGCAACGACGGCTGCCTTGCAGGTTCTCACCGGCCTTTTCGCAGCCTATGCGCTGGTCCGCTGGCGCATGCGCCTTGCAGGCCTCGTCAACGGGCTGATCGCGCTTTCGTGGCTGGTGCCGTTTCAGGTCACGATGATCCCGAACTATGTTTTCGCCTCCAGGCTCGGTCTGCTCGACAGCCTCGGCGGGCTGATCATTCCAAATGCGGTTGCCGCCTTCGCCGTTCTTCTACTCTATCATTCCATGCGATCGTTTCCGACCGAGGTGCTGGAGGCGGCGCGCATGGACGGTGCGAGGCACTGGCGCATCCTGTGGGAGATCGTTGCGCCCAACATGCGAGCGCCGATCGCCTCGCTCGCAATCCTCGCCTTCATCTCCGCCTGGAACGAATATTTCTGGCCGCTGCTACTGTCGCGCAAGATCGAAAACTCGGTGGTGCAGATCGGCCTGCAAATGTTCATGACGCAGGAGGGCAATCTCTGGGGGCCGCTGATGGCAGCCGCAACCCTCGCCAGCCTACCGATCCTCCTCATCTATCTCGTCCTGCAAAGGCAGGTAATCGAATCCTTCATGAAGTCGGGAATCCGCTGATGTCAAAGACCTATGAGCGTCTTCTCGTGCTGGAGGGTGCACACAATGTCCGAGATCTCGGCGGTTATCCGACGACGGCCGGCACCAGGACGCGTTGGCGCTCGCTTCTGAGAAGTGATGGCCTGCATCTGCTCAGCGCTGCCGATATCGACAGCCTTCTAAAAGAGGGCCTTTCCACCGTGATCGACTTGCGCGGCGTGGAAGAAACCGCGCTGGAAATCAATCCGTTCGGTGCGGACGGCCGCGTGCAATATCACAATCTACCGCTTTTTTCCGCACTTGCACCGATCGCAGCAGCCGCGAAAGCCGGTGCGATTTCCTTCGACATGGCGGCGCGCTATCGTGACGCCATTGAAAACTGCCAGCCAGCCATTGCCGACGTGCTGCGCGCGATTGCAATGGCGCCGGAAGGGATTGTTCTTTTTCATTGCAGCGCCGGCAAGGATCGCACCGGCATTATCGCTGCCATCCTTTTGGCAATCGCAGGTGTCGATGACAATACCATCATCGAGGACTACGCCCTCACCGGCACGATCGCCGGCCGGTTGATCGAACGCCTGCGGGAGAAGTCATTGCGGGGCGGCGTCGACCCGGCACTTATCGAGCTCTTTCTCGCCAGCGAACCGCAGACCATGCGCTTCATGCTCCAACATATGGCCCGGATCTATGGTAGCATACCTGCCTACGCCGTGCGGATCGGCCTGTCGGACGCCGAGATTGAAAAGCTGCGCCATCGTATCCTTACCTGAAACGGCCGCTTTGCCGCTCGTGGTTACCGGGGCCTGCGCCGCGAACAGGTGCGTCAGATTTTGGACCGCCAATGGCACCGGCCAGCTCGCAATATCTTGCTCTCGGGTGCCGGACAGTTCTATTTATCCTCTCATGGATTCGGAGCGAAATAGAAACCCGGATAGTGCCCGATAGCTGAGGTCAAATGAACGACAACGTCATCAAATTTCGAAGGCCGAAGCCACCCAGGACACCGCGTCCTGGTTTGCGTAAGTTGCTTGTCGTCATCGTCGTGATCGCGGTTTTCGCCGCCGCCTGGGGATATTTTCAGATCTTTGGTTCGCCTGTGCAGTGAAGTGCGACCATCTGGTAAAACAAAACGCCCGCTGTATGAGAGCGGGCGTCCAAACATCGCACCATCAAGGCGCGAGAGAATTCAATATTACCGTGCGACTGCTTCGCGAGCGATACGCTGGATATCCGAGCGCTCGATACCGAGGTCGTTCAGCTTGCGGTTTGACATGCGACCGAGTTCCGATACGGTCCGACGATACTTGCGCCAGTTGTTGAAGGAATGCGCTACGTTCATGTTCATCCCCTTTCTGCGGGCTTGGAAGAGCGGCCGCCATCCAGGCGCCGCCGTGCTTTCGATGGTTGGAATATAAGGCCTGGCCTTCCCGGTTAACAGCGCCGATCCGTCAACGCACCACCGCAATAAATGCATAACTAATTGTCAATCGCACATTTTTTAGACGATAGCGCTGAGGGTTGTAACGATTATTGCCGGCTGTCTGGCGACCAACTGGTCGAGAATCGGCAGGGAATTTGTAGAATGCGAGGCGATCTGGAACTTCGACAGCATAGTTTTATCGACCGCTCTTGATGAGCGAGACAATCCATATGCTGTATGTGCATATCTGCTGCGAGGCATTGTTGGACGTCCGGTGTACCTTCGCCCCGATGACAAACACCATGGGCAACGCCGTGTCGAAGCTGACGCAAACTGTATCGGAGCATGGCCTTAGCCTATCGATCTGCCGGACATGATCGGGTAACATCATCGCGGAATAAGAGGGTTTCCATCCATGAGCGTTCGTCCGCCGCAATCCCTGAGGCAGTTTCATTCGATTGACAGTGGGTTCAATGTTCTCGAATACGAACTCATGTCCGAGCGCGCAAACTCCCTTGGACGCCACGGCCTGAAGGTCGAGTCTGCGCTTGCGGAGCTACGGGCATGGGATGCAGCCCGCCACAGCGACGTGGACCGAGAAAACCTTGTGGACAGGGCATCCGACGCCGTCTGGGCCTTCTTCATCCAGCGTGAAATCTGCGGCCTTCGAAACGGTCGCGACGTCATTCAACGCTACGCCATCCCCAACGAGGTGCTTGCAAAAGTCGGCGCTGTACGTCGGTGAAACCGGCGGCGCTTTGGACACCAGCCCTGTGGGCGCAGCCTTTCGCGCAGATAATATTGCGCCGCGCCAAACATCGGTCCAGCGTGGGCGCGATGCCGGTCACCAGGCGCGATTGTAACCTATGCTCACGCCGGCATCATCGAAGAGATGGATTGCCGACATGTCAGGGGAAACCCGCAATATCTCCCCCGGGTTGGCGCGAATGCGTTCGCGGAAAACGCAGGTGATGGTCTGTTCGCCCAGCCTGGCGATGATCAGTGTTTCCGATCCGGTCGGCTCCAGCACGACGATGCTGATCTCGATGCCATTGGGATCGAGATGGATGTTTTCCGGGCGTATGCCATAGGTGGAAGCATTGCCGGGCTTGTCGAGCGTCGGAAGTATGACGCCCTCGACTGTCCGAAAGCCATCCGGCGTCATCGTGCCCTTGATGAAGTTCATAGCCGGAGAGCCGATGAAGCCGGCGACGAAGATGTTGTTCGGCCGATCGTAGAGAT
Source organism: Rhizobium sp. BK313 (assembly GCF_014193655.1). Lineage (GTDB taxonomy): Bacteria > Pseudomonadota > Alphaproteobacteria > Rhizobiales > Rhizobiaceae > Rhizobium. The sequence goes on from NZ_JACHZQ010000002.1 coordinate 165,340, forward strand.
CGAGCGGCGAACCCATCTGCTCGATTTTGCCGTCGCGCATGACGACGATCTTGTCGGCCATGGTCATTGCCTCGATCTGGTCATGCGTCACGTAGATCGTCGTCGTCTTGAGGCGCTGGTGCAGCTCCTTGATTTCCGAACGCATCTGCACGCGCAGCTTCGCATCGAGGTTCGACAGCGGCTCGTCGAACAGGAACACTGCCGGATCGCGCACGATGGCGCGGCCCATGGCGACGCGTTGACGCTGGCCGCCGGAGAGCTGTTTCGGATAGCGTTCCAGCAGGCTCTCCAGGCCAAGGATGCGCGCTGCCCGATCGACCCTGGCCTTGATGTCCGACCTCGGCATGCGCTTCAGCCGCAGGGAAAAGCCCATGTTCTGCTCTACCGTCATGTGCGGATAGAGCGCGTAATTCTGGAAGACCATCGCGATGTCGCGATCCTTCGGCGGCAGATCGTTGACGACATGCGTCCCGATCTGGATGGCTCCCGAGGTGATGCCTTCCAGGCCGGCGATCATTCGAAGCAGCGTGGACTTGCCGCAACCGGACGGGCCGACCAGAACGACGAATTCGCCGTTCTCGATCTCCATCGACACGCCTTTGATGGCTTTGAAGGCGCCGTAATCCTTGCGCGCATTGTTGACGGATACATTCGCCATTGGTTCCTCCCTTTCCTCTGGACGCGACCGTCAGATCGATTTCAACGTATTGCGCAGGAAGCTCAATCCAAGACGTTCGCCTTCCTTGCGTGCGGAAAGATCCTTGCGGGGCCAACCGTAAGCGGCGTCCTCATGCTCGATCGAGAGCGTGCCGTCGAAACCATAGGATTTTGCCTGGCGGAGGAACTTGTCCCAATCGAGCATGCCCTTGCCGGGCAGCTTGTATTGCCACCAGCCTTTGCCATGATAGCCCACGGCCTGCAGCTGCTCGGCATCGATGGCGGTATCCTTCGCGTGCAGGATGGCGATGCGATCCCTGACGTCGGCAAGCGCTGCGAACGGATCGACACCGATGCGCAGCAGGTGCGACGGATCGAATTCCAGGCCGAAGCGGGGGCTCTTGATCCGGGCGAAGAGTTGTTGCCATCCGTAGGGCGTCGTGCCCACGAAATTGTCCTTCGGGCCGGGCCAATTCTCGATCGCAAATGTGAGGCCACTCGCCTCAGTTGCCTCGATCAGCGCGTTGGCATGGTCTGCGAAGCTGTCGTAATTTTCCTCCTCGCTGGCATCGTCGTTCCGGCCGGGAAAAATGACGAAAATCGGAACCTTCGCCTCGCCGATCGCATGCGCGAACTCCAGGGTTTGGCTGCGTAATTCGGTCCGGCGGCCCACGTCAGCGTCAAGCTGATTGCCGAAGAAGGTGATCGAGGCGACGAACAGACCGCGATCCCGGGCAACGGTCACGGCGCTGGCGACGCGATCGGGAGTCTTGATATGGCCGCCAACGTCGATCTCGATCGCATCGAAACCTGCTTCCCTGGCGAAATCCGCAACCTCCTCAAAAGGTCTGTCGTTGAAAGTCGATGTATAAAAGCCGATCTTCATTGAATTCCTCCTTATTCAAATCGAATGACGGGTTCTAGGATCTCGTCATATGGCGTGTAGGCGATCCATGATCTGCAGTGGCGAGCGGATGCGCTGTTGTGGATCGGCCGACCCGAGCATCAGAGCTGCGGCTGTCGGCATCGCTGCGCCGCCAAGGGCGGCCGCGTCCTCCGACAGCGAGGCGCGATGAATGGACGGCAGGTTGGGGTCCGAGGTCTGCAGATGTTCGTTCACATAGCGCAGGAGCTCGTCGGTCATGCGCACCGGCAAGCGCCCGCCGACGATCACCGCGTCGGGATCGACGATCAGGCCGATGTGGATGACCGCTTCGGCAAGATGCACGCTCATTTGCTTCAGCCAGGACGAAACCAGCTTGCGTCCACGTCCATCGAGCGCCAACAAATCCTGCGGCTTGCTCACCTCAATACCGTGCTTGGCAAGGTGGTCATAGAGGAAGAACAGCGAGAAGATCTCGCCGAGAGGCTGCACCTTCGCACCCTTCGGGTCATTCGGATCGGCGATCGGCAGCCAGCCGATTTCGCCGCTCAGTCCCATCGCGCCGCGATGGCCGACCCCGTCAAGCACCAGCCCGCCGCCGGGGCAAGCGTTGATGGCGATATAGAAAAAACTACGGCTTTCGGCGCCGAGCCCATAGTCCAGCTCGGCCATTGCCGCGGCGTTGGCTTCGTTATCAATGAAGATCGGATGATCCGTGATGGCCTCGATCGCCTTGCGGACATCGAAAGTGGTCCATTGTGCATACTCATCCGGCCGTCCAAGCACCGGAATTTCGCCGAGCCAATCGGGGACAGCAAGGCCGATGCCGGCGATGCGGGCGTCGTCGACGAGCTTGCTGCGTTGGAAATGCGAGATAGCGTCGGCCGTCAACTCGACGAACTCGTCCGGAAGAATGAAGCGTTTCTCGTGGTGCACGCGTCCGCGGACGTTTCCGACCGCATCGACTGCCAGGATGGTCAGATGATCGCGGTCGATATTCACGCCGATCGAGAAACAGGCGTCCGGATTGATCTCCAGCTCGATCGCCGGTTGCCCGCGCAACCCATGACGCCGGCGCGCCTCCATCACAAGTCCTTCGTCAAGCAGCCGGTCGACGATGCGCGCGATCGCTGGCTTCGTAAACCCGGTTTGCCGCGCGATCTCAGCTCGAGAGATCGGCGCATGGCGATGAATGCAGCGCAGGATGACAGCACGGTTGTGCTCGCCGGCATCCTCGACATTGGCGCCGGTCAGGTCGAAGAAATTATGGGCATCGTCGAATTGTCGCATCGTCAAGGCAGCCTCGCGGTATCTCTCGTCCGCCTCGTACACGCAATTCTCTTTGACGGTAACATCATCCTTTCACGGCTCCGCTGGTCATCGCGCCGAGGATCAGCCGCTGCAGGGACAGAAAGGCGACGATGGCGGGAACCACCGAGATCAGGCAGGCCGCCGCCAGCAACTGCACGGAGGAGTCCGTCTGCATGCCTTTGAAGTTGAAGATGCCCACGCCGATCGGCATCAGGTTGTTCTGGGTCAGCAGCAGGAACGGCACCAGGAATTGCGACCAGCCAGCAATCACGGTGATGATGAACACAGAGGCGATGCCGGGTGCCGAAAGCGGCAGAATGATGCGCCAGAAAACCGAGAAGCGGTTGCAGCCGTCGATCATCGCGGCCTCATCGAGGCTCCTCGGAATGCCGTCCACAGCGCTCTTCAGCAGCCATGTCGCCAGCGGCACGCCGAGGGCGATATAGACCATGACCACGGCGAAATGGGTATCGAGCAGCCCGAGCCTGTTCATGTAGCGGTAGAGCGGCACCATGATCACCAGCGGCGAAATCATCTGGAACAATAAAAGCCCCATCATCGAGAGGCCCTTGCCGCGGAAATGAAAGCGGGAAAAGGCGTAGGCCGCCGGCAACGCGACGATCAGGACGCCAAGCCCGCTCAGCGACGCGAGCTTCAGGCCGTTCCAGAGATAGAGCGGGAAATAGCTGTTGCTGAGCACCGAAACGAAGTTGTCGACAGTCGGGTTCTTCGGGATGTAGCGGGCAACGCCGAGATAGATTTCCCGCCGGTCGCGCAAGGCAAGGGACAGCAGATAAGACAACGGCCCGGCAAAAAACACGAACATGACAAGCATGAAGATATAGCTGACGGCATCGCCCCAGCGGCTGCCTGTTCTCACACTCATGTTTCTTCCTCCTTCGGCAGGAACGAGGCGTAAACGAAGGCAAGGCCGAGGCTGATGAACAGCATCAGCACCGAGAGCACACTGCCGCCCGAAAGGTCGTAATTGCGGAAGACGATGTTGAAGACATAGAGCGATATGACCTCGGTCGCCCGGCCCGGCCCGCCCCCCGTCAACGTGATGATGGCGTCGAAGGTATTGAGCGTCATGATGGTGATCAGGATCATGTTGACGAGGATTGCGGCACGCAGTTGCGGCAGGGTTATGAAAACCAGTTGCTGCGTCGAGGATGCGCCATCCACTTCGGCCGCCTCGTAAAGCGACGGATCGACCGCCTTCAGCGCCGCATACATCACGACCATCGAGAAGGCCGTGCCGCGCCAGATATTGGATAGCAGCGCCGACCAGGGCGCGATTGCCGGATCGGAGAGCCAGGCAACCGGCGGAATGTGCATCATGCGCAGGATGCTGTTGAGGGCGCCGTAGGGCGCCTCGCTGAACAGCATTTGCCAGATGATGCCGCCGGCAATGCCGGGCACGACCCAGGCGACAAGCGCTGTCGTGCGCAGGATGGTCGTGCCGAACAGTCCGCGCTTTTCGCCGCGAACGACGACGACCGCGACTGCCAGACCGAGAATCTGCTGGCCGACCACGCTGCCGCCGACGAAGATCAGCGTCGCCCATAGGATGTCGGGCAGTTGCGGCGAGTTGACCACGTTCCTGATCGAATCCAGGGTGTAGCTGGGATTGTCGCCGATCAACGTCGCGTTGGTCAGTGACAGCCGGAAGACGTCGAGCACGGGGTAAAGGTAGAATACGCCGATGACCAGGATGACCGGCATGATCCACGGAAGCGGTGCGCCGGCAAAATCGCGCGGAAGGAACCCGCGTCTTCGGCCCGTCGGGGCCTCCATTGCAATTGGGCTCATCTGCTCTCTCTATCCGAATGTTTCGAATGGACGGTGGCGGCGCCGCCGATGTCGGAGCGCCGCCGCCGATCATCTTTCGGCTGGAGCGTGCGGCTTAGAGGTGGTTTCACCAGCAAGCTGACGAGATGCTCCAGAATCAAAAGAGTAGGACGACCTTTGCGCGTTCAGTTGAACGCGCGGCGCTTTAGAGGCGCTTGTAGGCCTCCATCGTCGCATTGAACGCCGCGTTCAAGGCCTCCTCGGGCGACTTGGTGCCGGAAAGGACGTCGCCCATCATGATCTGAATCTGGTTGGAGATCTCAGGATAGATCGGCGCGCCCGGGCGAGCCTGGCCGTTGGCCAGCGCAGCCGCGAACGTCTTGTTCGCATCGGTTGCAAAGACCGGATATTTGTCGAACAGCGATTTGCGCGTCGGCAGTTGCTGCTGCAGGGCGTTGGCCGGCCCCATATAGACCTCGCGAGCCAGATTGGCGCACATCTCGACCTTTTCCTTGTCCTTGCTGAAGGAGGCGATGGTCCAACCGCCGGTACCGGTCGAGCGCTTGTCCGCAGTCGGACCCGGGATCGGCGAGAAGGTCCATTTGTTGAACTCATCTTCGTCGAGCGTCGCCTTCAACTGGGCATATTGCCAGTTGCCGCCGATGAATAGCGCGGTCGTGCCGGCGGCAGCGGCAGCATTCAGGTCGTCATAATTGCCGATTGTCGTGACGCGCTTCGGCGCGGCGCCAGTATTAACGAGATCCTTGTAGTAGTTCAGGGCTTTCAGGAACTTTTCCTTGTTGTCGCCCTCGCCAAAAACCGGCTTGCCGCTGTCGTCCACCAGTTTGCCGCCGAGCGCCCAGTAGTTCGCCAGCCAGTCGAAGGTGGAACCTTCATAGCGGCCGGCATTGAAGATGACGCCTTCCATGCCCTGGTCCTTGGAGGCAAGGGCAGCTTTCTTCAGGTCGTCCCAGGTCTGCGGCGCGTCCGGAACGATCGATTTGTTGCGATAGAGGACACGCAGGTCGGTATCCCACCACCAGGCGCGGATGGTTCCATCCTTGTCGGTGATGCCATTGCGGATAAAGGGAAAGAGATCGGCGACTTCGTCCTTGCTGAAATAGGGCGAGAAGTCGGCAAGCACATGATTGATCATGAATTGCGATAGCACGAAGGAGTCGACCGCCGCACAATCCGGCGCATTGCCGGCTTTGGCTTGTTCGAGCATTTTCGCCTGTTCGGTGCCGATGTCGGCGGACATGAACTGCATTTGCAGCTTCCAGTCCGGATATTTCTTGATGAATTCCACAAACAACTTCTGATAGCCATCGGCAATGGCCGGATCGGCATTGTTCGGACTGTCATTCGTCAGGCGGACGACCAAAGACTTCGGAGCCTTCTCCAACCCTATTCTGTCTTTTGTCGCCAACTCCTGGGCATAGCCGGACTGCACTGCAAATAGCATCGTGCTCAGCGCCAAGGCGCTGACAATAGACTTCATCATGATGGGTCTCCTCCCCCATTTTGGCGAATACAGCAGGTTTGATCTGTTGACCTATCCTCATTTCCGTGCTGCATTGATTAGATTAAGTTACTTTGTTTTGATGTCAAGCCGGAACCTGGGAGGAGCGGAAAATGGCGATTTTTGCGAAGACATAGCGCCCGGCGACATAGCTGAAAGGTCACGTCAATCAACTTTTGAACGGCAAAGCGGAACTGCTTTTTGCTGCGGCTATCGTGTGTTCGAGCTTGAGTGCTCGGCCGCGGAACGACGATCCTATGGGAGGATATCATGCGCTTACTTATTCTCGGCACCGGCGGAATGGCCGACAAGCACGCATCAAGTTTCAAGGCGATCGAAGGTGTGAGCGTTGTCGGCGGCGTCGACATCGTTCCCGAGCGGCTGGCGGCCTTCTGCAGCCTCCATGGCATACCCAATCAATTCAGCTCTCTCGAAGAAGCGCTTGCTTGGGGAGAGTTCGATGCGGTCGCCAATGTGACGCCGGACCGCGTCCACCACCCGACTACTATGCAGGCGATCGCGGCCGGCAAGCATGTCTTCTGCGAAAAGCCGCTTGCGACCGATGCCGTCAAGGCGATGGAAATGACGGAAGCGATGGAGAAATCCGGCAAAGTCGGCATGGTGAATTTCACCTATCGCAACTCCCCTGCACTGCAGAAGGGCCGGCAGATGGTGCTCGCCGGCGAGATCGGCGCCGTCCGCCATGTCGAGGCGTCGCACCTGCAAAGCTGGCTGGTCGGCAACGCCTGGGGCGACTGGAAGACCGAAAGCAAGTGGCTATGGCGCCTGAGCAAGAAACACGGCTCCAACGGCGCGCTGGGCGATATCGGCATCCACATCGTCGATTTCACGTCCTATGGCTCGGGGCTCGACGTGGCCCACGTTTTCGGCCGGCTGAAAACCTTCGCCAAGGCGCCTGGCGATAAGATCGACGAATATGATCTCGATGCCAATGACAGCTTCACGATGAATGTCGATTTCACCACTGGCGCGATCGGGACGATCCAAGCGACCCGTACGGCGGCCGGCCAGCTCGACCAGCTGCGGCTGCGCGTCTATGGCGAGACCGGTTCGATCGAAATGATCTACGACACCGGCAAATCGACCCTGCGCGCCTGCCTCGGCGACGATGTCCATACCGCCACATGGCGCGATATTCCGTTCGACCCGGTCGAAACCAACTACCAGCGCTTCGTCCAAGCCGTCAGGGCCGGCAAGACCCAGGAACCGTCCTTCCGCCGCGCCGCCAATATCCAGAAGGTGCTCGACAAAGCGCTCGCCTCCGATCTCAGCCACAGGGACGAAGAGGTCGCGTAGCTCAGCAATGTGCCCGGTCGAAATAGGCCGGGCACATCGCTCATCCCGCCGATGGCGATGGCAACAGCGCGTCGAAGAACGGCAGCAATGCGGCCCCGATCGCAATTCCGCCACCGTCGAAGCTCGCCGGCCTGATGGGCGATATCCACGGGGTGATGAACGGACGAATAGTTGTATTGCGGCGCTCGATCGACATTTGATGGATGAGCGCCTCGATCATGCCGCGCGGCAGATCACCGCCGATGAGAATAGCCCCCGGAGCGAGGAACCCTGCTGTCGCGACAATGGCGTCGAGCAGATGGCCGGCGGCGTTTTTCACCCAATCCGAAACCGCCGCCGACATCGGCAATTCCTCTCCCGCCAGAAGCGTGGCGAACTCCTCTGCCGACAGGCAGGTCTGCAGCGCTCGTAAACCGACGATGCTGTCGAGCCGAACATGGTCGGGACCCGTCCGCATGGCGCCGATGCTGCCTGCCCGGCCATGCATGCCGGCAAAAGGCACGCCGCGCACGAGAAGCGCCGCCTCCACGGTGTCGTCGATGATGATCATCACGAGGCCGCCTTCTGGCATCGGTGCGCCGATGGTACGTTCGGCAAGCACCGCCGCCACGCAATCGCGTTCGGCAAGGACACGGAGCGGCCGGGAATCAAGTGCTATTTGTCCAATGTTGATTTCATCCGCTGAGCCGGTGGCAATCCCGATGCCAAGCAGACGATGCGCCGCCGTATCGCCGGCCAGAAGATCGCGCGCCGCCTTTTCAAGGCCGACGGGCAGATCGTTCGTCAGGTCAAGCTTTACCCGCTCTCGAATCTGCCCGCTGAGATCGACCAGCACAGCTTCCGGGCGAGCCCCGCCCAACCGGACGCCGATGGAAAAGGCACCATCCGGATTGAGCGCAAATTCGGTGGACGAAGCACCCTTGGCCGCATCCCTGCGTCGTCGGGAGGTCACGAGCCCATCTTCGCTCAGCCGCCGCAATATGTTGGTGATGCCCGGTCCGCTGAGACCGGTCCGCTGTCCCAGTTCGAGCCTCGTCAATGGACCGTAGCGACGAATGGCTTCAAGGATGACACGGAAATTCCGGTCGGCGATCTCGGTCGATCGAAGACCGACTTTTTTCGACGCCGTCACGCCAAGATCGACGCGCGCGCGCCCTCGCACATCTGACCGGGGATGCCGCATGAACTCTCTTCTCTGCCACACTTCGGCACATGATATCACCGATGCCTTTTAACATTGGAACATCTCTTGTCGAGACGGCACCAAAATGCCTTGTCGACGGCAAATCGAGACCTTAGCGGCCGTTTCATAGAGATTGCATGCGGAAGTCAATCGACCGGCCATACCTCGTTGCGTGCTCACAAGCTGGGCGTAACAACGCCCAGCTTTGGCTCGAACGAGAAGATTGTTCAGCTCGCAGCCGCGAGCTTGTCCTGCGTCTTGGTTTCGAAATCGCTGGCGTCATGGCGCTCATGCAACTGGCTGGACGGCTCGCCGGACATCCGGTTGACCATCCGTCCGCGTTTCACCGCCGGGCGCTCGAAAATCGCATCCGCCCAGCGCTGGACGTTCTTGTAATCCTGCACCTGAAGGAACTCGGCCGCACCATATTGCCAGCCCTTGACCAGACCGCCGTACCAGGGCCAAACGGCGATATCGGCGATCGTGTAGTCCTCACCGGCCAGATATTCGCTCTCGGCAAGGCGGCGATCGAGCACGTCGAGCTGGCGCTTGACCTCCATGGCAAAGCGGTCGATCGCATATTCGATCTTCGTCGGCGCGTAAGCGTAGAAATGACCGAACCCGCCGCCGAGATAAGGCGCGCTTCCCATCTGCCAGAACAGCCAAGAAAAGCATTCGGCACGCGCGGCGGCGTCGGTCGGCAGGAAGGCGCCGAACTTTTCGGCGAGATAGGTCAGGATCGAACCGGACTCGAAGACCCGGATCGGCGTCGGGCCGCTACGGTCCATGAGAGCCGGTATTTTAGAGTTTGGATTGACCTCGACGAAGCCGCTTCCGAACTGCTCACCTTCGCCGATCTTGATCAGCCACGCGTCATATTCCGCGCCGCTATGGCCGAGGGCCAGCAGCTCTTCGAGCATGATCGTGACTTTCACGCCATTCGGCGTTGCAAGCGAATAAAGTTGGAGGGGATGGCGGCCGACCGGCAGATCCTTGTCATGGGTCGGTCCTGCGATCGGGCGGTTGATATTCGCGAACTGGCCTCCACTCGCCTTGTTCCAAGTCCAGATTTTCGGCGGCGTATAGTCGGAAGAACCGGTCATGCTCAAACTCCTGCTATTTGACAAGGGACGTACAATCGATGTCGCTTCGATGTTCTGCTATGCACCTAGCAGAGGCGGCGACGTTTTGTCAGCGCTATGAACGCCGCTTCACGTAACATTGTTTGGGTGTCGATAGGCTCAGTCACCTCTCTATGGCGCCCGTTTGGCAATGTGATTCTGAGGGATGATTGAGGCTTGCAGATCGGGTGCAGCATGTGTGCGGCACGGCATGACCGTTGGGGACCCGCGCTTCCTATTTTATTCACCGAACGTCAGGCCGGAAAAATCGGGGGCACCGGCGGTCGATTTGACGATCAGGACATTACGGCCCTTACGGACCTGCTGGACAGTGGCCGCCATGTGGGACCATCCGCGGGCATTGACCGAAACGGTCTTTTTCGGGCCATCATTGAGCGACAGGCTCAGCGTGCCAGACCCTCTGGCGCGGATCACAAGATGCAGGGTATAGGCACCGTCGGAATCGAAGGTGTAGCTCAGCCATTCGCCCGGCTGCATACGGCTAACCGAATAGCCGTCGATCGATAGGGCGATATCGACGCTATCATTGCGGTAGGCCGCGCCTTTTTTTGCTTTTCGGCGAGAACCGCCGGGCGCGATGTCATGGTAAGCGACGCCGTTCCTGCCCATGTCGTAATCAACCGCTTCGATCGTCCCTCCCTCCCGGGTGATCTTATGGCTCCTGAACGGAGCCGGCCGGTCGCTATGCGAGGCCCGGAATAGGGCATCAATTACGTCCGGGTGCTGGACGTTCTTATCAAACCGGCTGTCGGCCGCCAGCCGCATCAACCCGGCGAAGGCCGCGTCAGCCTTGGGCTTCTTGCCTTCACCGCGCAAATAGCTGGCGAGACTGCGGTAATTGCTATTGGCAGGAATTTCGAGCGGATTGTTGATACCGATCTTCTTCAGCGGCCACATAGCCCAGCCGATATCGTTCTTCTCTGCCAGTTCGATAGCGCGGGCATACCAATCATTGGAGTTCTCGCCTGTCTCGCCGTTCCACAGCGGCATGTCGTATTGCGCACGCAGCTTGAGAAAGGGCTCGATCGTCTCCTGCGTCGTGGCGGTCCAGTATTTGTGGAAGCTTAGCGCCGTGTTGCGGTCGTCAATGGGTAGCAGACCGGCATAGTTGTTACCCCAGCAATTGCCTTCGATGATCAGCATATGGTTGGTATCGACGGCACGTATCGCACGGATGGTGCGCTCATAAAGGTCCCGCAGCGGCTTATTGCCGGTTTCGCGGCAGCCGTGAGTATCGGTTTTATCCTGAAAACCCCAATTCGGTTCATTGAGCAGATCGTAACCGGCAATCGTCGGCTCGTCCTTGTAGCGCCGGGCGATTTCGGTCCACAGCGCGATCATCTTTGCTTGATTGTCACCACTCCCCCACAGGGATGGCTTTTGGGGATTGCGATCGGAAATCGCCGGGTCATTGCCCTGACCGCCGGGCGCGGCATGCAGATCGAGGATCAGGAGCATGTGATTGGCCTTCAGCCAGGCGATCAGGGCGTCGACGCGCCGAAATCCCTCTTCGTTCCAGACGATTTTGCTGGGGCCACTCTTGCGTGGCATGTCTTTGATGAACAGATTCCAATGCATCGGCAGGCGCACGCTGTTGAAGCCCCAACCTGCCATCGCGTCGATATCGGCTTTCGTAACGGCATTGTCGCGCCACGACTGATAGAACTGCTCGGCCCTCCGCGCACCGACGATCTTGGAAATGCGGCTGCGGATGACGTGCTCGGCGCCCAGATTAGGTAGTCCCAGCATATAGCCTTCCTGGACCATCCATCCGCCCAGCCCCATGCCGCGCAAGATCAGCGGCTTGCCGTTACCGTCGACGATCCGCTGGCGATCGGCATGAACGAACCCTTCTGCGTGAGCTTCGGGCGAAAGGACGGCCAAAGACACGGCCGACAGGGCGATAAAGGCAAGCAGACAGCGTTTCATCGGCGCATCCAGTGTTTTCACAACTTTGGCGCCGGATTGGGCCAAAGCAAGGCCATATGCCAGAGCCGATCCCGATATCTGCTCCCAGCGGCTCGCTTTGCCGACGCGATTCATCACAAATTCGATCCCCATCAACGAGACCGTTGACAAAAAATACGGTCGTACGTATTAGATAGTCATGGCTAAACATTCTCACCGCGAGTCAATTCTTGAGGCTGGCCGCAAGGTCATGTTTCGCAAGGGCTACATAGGCGCCGGCGTCCGCGATATCGTTGCGGAGGCGTCGGTCCCCCAAGGATCCTTCACGAATCATTTTCGCTCCAAGGAGGAATTCGTGAGGGAGGTGCTGGACAGGTACTTCAGCGACCTCCAACGCGCGGTGGAGGAAACGCTTGGGCGCAAGGATCTACCACCTCGGCGACGGATTGAGCGGTATTTGGAACTTATCACCGGCCGATTGGCTGACGACGGCTTCCGCCGAGGGTGCTTGATCGGCGATCTCAGCCTTGAAGCCGCCCCGCAAAGCGAGATGCTTCGCACGCGACTGATGGAGATTTTCTCAGAATGGTCAGCAGCTTTCGCTGTATGCATTGAAGAGGGTCAGGCATCGGGAGAAATTGCGGACACGTTTTCCCCTATCGACTTGGCCGAATTTCTCCTCTCGGCATGGGAGGGTGCGATCCTTCGTATGAAGGTCTCGCGTAACGCCCAGCCGCTCGAGCGTTTCAAAATGATCGTTTTGGCCACTGTATTGAAGGACCAGTCGCTATGAGACCTGATGTCAGCTTGCCGCTTCGTCCCGTCCTGGATTCCGAAATGGCCTATCGAGAAGCCGGTAGAACGGATGCTCCCGTGGCTCTCTTCCTACATGGCAATCCCACCTCCTCTTATATCTGGCGCAACATCATTCCGTTGGTCGCGGACGTCGCACATTGCATCGCGCCTGACCTGATCGGTTTTGGACAATCAGGCAAACCGGACATTGCGTATCGTTTCGAGGATCACGTGCGTTACCTCGACGCCTTCATTTCGGAAATGGCGATAGGCTCCGCCTACCTCGTCGCACAGGATTGGGGAACAGCACTGGCGTTCCATCTTGCCGCGCGTCGCCCCGACTTCGTGCGGGGTCTGGCATTTATGGAATTCACCCGACCGGTTCCAACTTGGGAGGAATTTTTGCGAGATAAAGCCGAGCGCGAGATCTTTCGCAGGTTTCGGACTCCGGGAGAGGGTGAGAAACTGATTCTCGAGGATAACGCCTTCATCGAAGGCGTGCTTCCGGGCGCAACGGTTCGCAAATTTAGCGAAGAGGAAATGGCTGTCTATCGCGCGCCGTTCATGACGCCGCAATCGCGGCGGCCGACATGGCGTTTTCCGAATGAACTGCCGATCGCCGGCGAACCGGCCGATGTCTATGCTACTCTGGAACGCGCGCATGAGGCGTTATCGGCGTCCCTATATCCGAAACTTCTGTTTGCCGCCGAACCAGGCGCTCTTGTGTCCCCTGCCGTGGCCGAGGAATTTGCACTTCGGCTTCACAATTGCAGGCTGGTGAAACTCGGATCAGGACTTCATTATCTCCAGGAAGACCATCCGGAAATCATCGGCGAAACGGTTGCAGAGTTCATCGCCGAAATCGAGGCCGAAGGCTTTGCTCGGCCGGAAGCCGCCGATCTGGGTAGAGTACGGACTTGAAGAATTGGCATCATCGACGGCCACCTGGTTGAGCCAGCGCCGCTATTGCTTCCGACTTGCCACGAGCTTTGCGATCGTTGTTGCGCAGGGCGTGGAAAGCTGATCCTTCTGAGTCTTGATGCATTGGATAAGCCGGCCGCCGCCCGGAGCGATACCTGGGCACAAGCGACTGATATCGGCTTTGCAATCCGCACGGAGCTGAAGTTTCTGGGAAAGAGAAAGCTCCTGTGCCGATACGCTGGTGGCAACAAGAGCAAGGAGGAGCGGAAGATATTTCTGCATGGGACGACCCTTTTCCATAAGGAGTAGAGAGATTGAAAGCGGCGGTCTGCCAGATCAGTACCGGCTGATCGCGCCGTGACGGACGTAGATGCCGCCGTAAGGTCCGCGCGTCACAACCGTTCCGGAGCAGAAATTGGGACCGCAGCCACCGACGACCGCACGGCCGGCAGGAGCGAAATATGGACCGGCACGATAATAGGTGTTCCACTGGCCGTACCAGGGGCGCCCAACAAAATAGCTATGCCAATAAGCCTGGTTGAAGGTTACGACACCGATACCGACAACCGGAGCGATGGCAGGTGTGACGACGACAGGCGCGCCGTGATAGATGATCTGGACATAATTGGCTGCGATCCAGCCGCGTTCCCTGCCCCAACTGATGTCACACCAGGCCGAATTGGCCGTGCAGCCATGGACGGTGATCGCAGCCCGCGTCGGCAGCGCCGTGACGATGGGATAACCAGTGCTGGGGCCGGCCCGCAGATTGACCGTGGTGACGACGACGGCCGGTGTCGCTGCCTCTGCCATAACCGGCATCAGGGCCAAAAAGGACGCCACCAGCGTCGTCAGCACAAGCGGCAAGGCCATTCTCAATTGTTTCAGAGTCATTGTCTTTCCTCGTGATGGATAGATCCAGGCGAAAGTTCTGCCGGTGATCACGCTTCTTGGCTCACTCGCCGGGAGCGATGGCGGTTTGAGCATTATCGTTCTCCGGGGAACGCCGGCGTTTCACCGAACCAGGTGGCGCAAACAGGACGCGAAGTTTTTCGGTCAGCGACGTACTTGCTTTGAGGTCGCGCGCGATCGCCGCCCATTCGCCAAACGCGACGCGCAGGGGATTGTAGGACCGCATAACGCCGACCAGGCCATAGCGCAGCTTCTCGTCGCCCGGCGCCTCGGCGAAGGTGCCGAACAACCGGTCGAAGACAATCAGGACGCCACCATAATTCTTGTCGAGGCAGCTAGCGTTGGACGCATGATGAACCCGGTGGTGCGTCGGTGTGTTCAGCACCCATTCGAGCGGACCCAACCGCGGCGAGAGCTCCGTGTGAATGAAGAACTGATAGAGCAGGTTGATGCCAAGCATTGCGACGATCGCGAAGGGATGGAACCCGATCCATGCCAGCGGCACGAAAAACAGGAAATTTCCGGAGATATTGCCAGTCCAGCCGAGCCGGACGGCGGCCGTGAAATTCAGCCTGGTTGGCGAATGATGAACGGAATGCGTCGCCCACATCCAGCGAATGCGATGCGATGCCCGGTGGTGCCAGTAGTAGACGAACTCGGCAGCCACAAAGAGCGCCGCGATCGAGAGCGGGGATGCCGCACTGAAGTCGAATAGCCGATGTTCATAGGCGAGAGCGAAGGGCAATGCGACCAGCAGCGCTTCGAACGGCCGCAGGATATTGTGGCCGATCGCGATCACCAGCGAGGTCGCGCTTTCGGAAAGGTCGTGGGTTTCGTCATCATGGTGAATGAGCCGGCTGAGTAGATATTCCAGCACCATGAAGGCGATAGCGACCGCCAAAATCGTCAATCGAAGGGTCGGATGAGTCAAACCGTCAAGCAGGGTCGGATGGGCGAGGCTATTAAAATGAGACAACATGGCAGGCCTCAAGATCACGAGAATAGGGGAAGGCACCGAGCGAAGCTTATTGGGGGCCAATCGCCCGGTGCCTCTGCCTCAGCGCGATACGGTCGCTTGGCGAGTAACCGTGCCGCCCCGAGGCCCCGTGGTCGTACGGCTGCCCGTGCAAACGCCGCCCGCACACGAAACAGAACCCTGGCGGCTGACAGTTCGCCCATAAGGTCCGGTCGCTGTGGCCTGACGCGAGCATGTTCCGTTGGCACAGCTGCCCGTCGCATGAAAGTGCGACACTCCGCGCCAGCCGTAAGCCCAGCCATCACGCGTCCAGGCATTGGCATCAGCAGCAACGCCCACCGAGAAAAGGGCTGCGACGGCAGTCAGGGTGAGAAACTTCTTCATCGCGTTATCCTCCTTGGATACATAGGGGTCGCGACCGCGTGCTCGGACCCGTTCCGACCACTTGGTCGAACTGAGATCACCGCCGAATGGCAGGACCGATGCCAAGCAGAATGCGCGCTCCACGTAAGCGACGTTTGTTTCCAATGTACTGTTTTTATGCATTTCGTCAGCGGCTTGTAACAGTTTGTAAAATATGGCCGAAAGCCTTGCTTCTTTTGCCTCAATCGCTGACAAATCGGCCATGGAGACAAATATAGCCACCATTCTTATTGTCGAAGACGATCCGGACATTCGCCGGCTGGTCGGGGCTTTACTTGGTGCTGAGGGTTTTAACATCGAAGAGGCCGAAAATGCCGTCGCGATGGATGAAGTCCTTTCGCGGACGAGACCCGATCTCATTGTCCTCGACCTGATGCTGCCGGGAGAAGACGGGCTATCGATCTGTCGCCGCCTGCGGACAGCGGACATTTTGCCGATCCTGATGCTCACCGCAAAGGGTGATGAAATCGATCGCGTCGTCGGGCTGGAAATGGGTGCCGATGATTATCTGGTGAAACCGTTCGGCCCGCGGGAACTGCTCGCCCGTGTCCGGGCCTTGCTCCGGCGAGCGAATGCCAAGGCGCCTGCGCTGCCATCGCGTCGCCTGGCCTTCGACCGCTTCATCGTCGATCTTGATGCCCGGCAGCTGACGGACACCACCGGCGTCGGATTGACGCTCACCAGCGCCGAATTCGATTTGCTGGCATGCTTCGTGCAGAGACCGCGTCGTGTTCTGACACGCGACCAGATCCTGGACTGGACGCGCGGACGTGCGGCCGATCCCTTTGACCGCACCATCGACATGCTGGTCTCGCGCGTCCGCAAGAAGCTTGACGCCGCGAGCCCGGATTCGAAGCTGATCAGCACAGTCCGCAACGGCGGCTATCTTTTCACCGCAGTCGTCAAAACGGTGTCGTGATGCGCCATCTCAGCGTCGCCGGCCGCATTACGATGATCATCGTTATCGCTCTCGTGGCTGTCTGGTTGTTCGCGATCGCCAACTACTATCGCTCGCACAATCTGGAGGGTCAAAATGTTCGTCCGGCGCCACGGCAGATCGCTGCGATTGCCGAGCTCATCGAGCAGACGCCGGATGAACGGCGGCTTCTCGTCGTCGACGCTCTCCGATCGAACATTCTCGATGTCAGATTGGAAAATGACGCGGACCGCACCTATAGTACCGGCGAACCGGCCGAGATCGATGAAAGGCTTATGAGGTCTTACGCGCCCGACCTGGATGGCCGTGCCTTCACGGTCGCGTCCGTGCCGATCCCGGGCAACAGGCCGCGAATTGCCCTTCTTTCGGCCAGAGTGCGAACCTTCCTCGAATTTCGCATCGCCTTGAAAACCGGCGGCACCCTCATCGTCGACAATAAGAGTCCCGTGGCCATCTCGCCGCTTGGGCTGCCGGTCGGGCTTGGTGCCGGCATATTCGGGACACTGGTTGCTCTTGTTGCGCTTATCACCATGTATCGCGAAACGCGGCCGTTGACCCAGCTCGCGCGCGCCGTTGACCGCATCGATCTTGCCGGAG
This sequence comes from Rhizobium sp. BK313, assembly GCF_014193655.1. Classification (GTDB taxonomy): domain Bacteria; phylum Pseudomonadota; class Alphaproteobacteria; order Rhizobiales; family Rhizobiaceae; genus Rhizobium. The sequence goes on from NZ_JACHZQ010000002.1 coordinate 182,612, forward strand.
TGCCGATCAGCTTGCCCCGCGTGCGCTCCGGCGCGGGGGAAATCCACGCGTTGATTGCGGCCTTCGATCGCCTGCAGACCCGCCTGTCGCAGCTATTGCGGTCCCGCATGGCCATGCTCGGCGGGATTTCCCATGATGTCCGCACCTTCGCCACGCGTCTGCGCCTGCGCGTCGATCTCATCCCGGAAGGTGCGGAACGGGATCGGGCCATCAGTGATATCTCCGACATGATCCGGCTGCTGGACGATGCGCTTCTCGCCAGTCGCGCCGGTGCCGGCGAGCTTGCGGAAGAACTTCTGGAATTCGATGAACTCGTCCGCGCCGAAGTTGAGGACCGCCGTGCCGCAGGAGCGATGATAGATGTCCATATCGACGAAAATGCCGTCGCCGCGACTGTACTTGGCGACCGCCTCGCCCTGCGTCGCGTGGTCTCCAACCTTGCGGACAACGCCTTGAAATACGGTGGGAGCGCCCATTTAAGCTTGCGCGCCAAACAGGAGAAACTGGTCCTGACGGTGGATGACGAGGGGGCCGGCATTCCCCCGGAGCTTCGGGACGTCCTTCTGGAGCCATTCGTGCGCATCGAAACCTCCCGCAGCCGGAATACAGGTGGCGCCGGGCTCGGCCTTGCGATTGTCCGCAATCTCATCGAGGCGCATGAAGGCACGGTAACCATCGGCGATGCACCGAAGGGCGGAGCCCGCATCACCGTCGAGCTTCCGCTTTTCGTGGCCGCATAACGGATGAAACGTTTGGCGACCTGGCACGGCCATAAATCGTTGCAGCTCATTGACGAAACACTTGCAAACGGTGCACCCCTGCTGCTGCGGGTGGTTGAGAGCCTCAAATTGCGCCGTTATGGTCATGCGCAACTGTCATCACAAATCAGGCGTCTTTGCCCCACTTGCGGCAAGGTGGCGCCCCATAAATCGCGCAGAACTGCGGAGGCTTAGAGAATGAGGCATGACCGGCTCGTCCTGATCCTGCTTTGGCATGAAGTGCGAAACAGTCTCCTGTCTCTGCGGGTCCGTGATCTCTGTTGGATATTTCTGGGCGGCGGTGGGCTCATCGCCTATGGCATCATCGATGTTGTCGTCGCTCTGCGCAAATGGGCGGAGCTGCTGCGCCGGGAGCAACAGGTCTTCGGCATCGGCATTCCGATTGCCGCGGCTGCTCTGGGGATCGGAGCGGGTTTTGCAATCTGCACGATGACCTGGTCACGCGCCATTTCACCGTTCCTGAGTGCCTTGCCGCTTTCGTCAGGGTCGCGCCGCCGTATGGCCAGTGTGGCGGCACTGATCATCGGCACCCCAGTTGCTATGATCGTCGGAGGAGCAGTCGCCGCATCCTGCCTCTTGATTGGCATCCAAAATGCGATCGGTATTGGCACAACAACCAGCCTCCTATTCGCGGTCGGCTTTTGCCTCGGCCTGTTGTGCCAACAATGGTCTGCCAGGCAGTTTTTTGCCGATGAGGCGTTTTCGAAAGGGCGGACCGATGTCGAACGACTTCGTCCGCCTTTAGTGCGACATCTCGACAGCTCGAGGCCAAGATGGCTGGGCAGCTGGGCATTGGGTCTACAGACAGGCCGCATAAGATTGAGCGTACGCACTGCCGTGGTGGCCATTGTGCTTTGTTCGGCCACGATCCTTTCGATAGGCGCGAGCTTTTCCAGGCATCAGGAGGGGCCCGCCGCCGTTGCTGCCATGCTCGGCGGTCTTCTGGTCTTTATGCTTAGCCTGCGCTGCCATCCGCTCGCCTCCCCGGTACTCAGAACGCAGCCGGCCGGCTACACCCGTGTCTGGCTGAGGCTATTGCGGTTGCCGTCGCTACTGTCGGCGCTATTCTTTGCCTTGCCGGCGGGCGCGGCCCTGGCAGCCGAACCTTCGTCCTGGATCACGGCCAGCTCAAGCGGCTGCTGGCTTTTGCTGCTAAACGCTTCCTATGCCGCCTTCGCGGCCTATTTCGTGACGTCACCGCTTGCCGCGGCGCTGAGCTTCCTCGCCGCAATAGCCTATGCCAGTTACGAAACGTCCGAATTCGGCCGTTCCGTCCTCTTGGGTTTCGCCGCACTTACATTCTGGCTTTGGCATAGAGCCCGGCAGAGGTATTACCGTGGATAATCCGTCGAACAGCATTCTGGGTGTACGCAATCTCAGTGCCGGCTATGGCGGCAGACCAATAGTCACCGACATCAACCTGCGGATGCGCCTGGGTGATGTGCTCGGCCTTCTTGGCGCCAATGGGGCTGGTAAATCCACGCTCCTTAAGGCGGTCACCGGACAGATAAGGCTTCTCGGTGGCACGGTGACAATCAACGGCGTCGATCTAGCCGCCGAACCGGTGCGGGCGAAGTCACAGTTCGGCTTGGCAATCGATGCCGCGGATTTGCCGTCGGCACTTTCGGGCCAACAATATCTCGAATTGGTGGCGTCCATACGAGGTTGCTCTTCAACGGCGTTTCCCGTCGCTGAACCACTTGATGGACTGGGGCTTAGACCTTGGCTGCATAGTTCCATCGCGGACTATTCGCTTGGAACGCGCGCCAAGCTTTCCATTCTTGCGGCGCTCCTGGGCGCTCCACCACTTCTGATTTTCGATGAGTCCCTGAACGGGCTTGATCCGGTTTCGGCCTGGGAATGCAAACAGATGATCCGTGATCTCGCGGCCACTGGCCGTCATGCCATCATTCTTTCAACTCACATCGTCGAAGCTGTGCCCGGCCTTTGCAACCGGGCACTGTTCCTGGCCGAAGGCCGTATTGTCAGAAGCTGGGACCATGCGGAGCTCGATAACGCCGGTTCCTCGCCCGGGGCCTTCGAAGCAAATGTGATGGAGGCTTTCACGGCTTATCGGACCCGCGCAACCGCTTGACCGGCTCTTAAGGGGTCGACAGCGATCGAATCGGAGTCCTTTGCGCTAACCCTAAGATTTTTCGGCTAGAACGAATTGACGATGTTGCCGCCGGATTGCATTTGCTGGACCATCTTGTGCGCGTGATAATGCATGGCGCATTTGATGGCATAGGTTTGCACAATCACCGGAGAGCGGCGACGCAACAGGAGTTTCCAGAGGCGTTGGCGATAGATATTGCGCAGGTCCGATTCCTGTACCAGGCGCATCAATCTTACCAAAATGCCCGCGGCTTCCAAAGCCCACTTTAGATTTAAGGTAATCAAGCGGATGGGATGGCGGCGCAGATGGCGCAGGCGCGACCGCTCAGGCTGGATACGGGCATCGAGATAGAGCGCGTCCAGCCTGTCGAAATAGGCCGCAGGTTGGTGAAGGTCGCTCAACACGGCAAGATAGCCGTCGCGCAGGGTTTCCCGGCTGAGATTGAGAGGAATGACGTTGGTCCCGAAAGCTGGGGGGTCGTCGTGATCAAGCCGCCCCTCCTTCTCGAGACGAGTATAAAGCGGCGTCTTGGGAATGGCAGCCAGCATGCCGATCATGGCGCTGACGATCCGTGCGTCCTTGATGAAGACACGTTGGGCTTCGAAGATCGTCGTGTCGTCGCTATCGAAACCCAAGATCATGCCGCACCAAACCTCCATGCCGGTCTGCTGGATGGTGTGGATCTTCTCCAGCATCGTCCCGCCTTTTCTGAGATTCTGGAGCTTCTTGGTTTCGCGCAGCGCTGCTTCGTTCGGCGTCTCGACGCCGATAAAGACAATACGGATATTGGCATCGACCATGAGCTGCATCAGCTCGTCATCGTCGGCAAGATCGATCGAGGCTTCGGTAAGGAATGTCATTGGATAGTGGTTGCGTTCCTGCCAGGCCACGACGTCGCGCAGGACCTCCTTGATCGCCTTCTTGTTGCCGATGAGATTGTCATCGACGATAAACGCCGTGTCGATTCCGGCGGACAGTAATGCCTCCATCTCGGCGATGATCTGTGCGCTGGACTTGATCCGCGGCTTTCGCCCGAACACGACAATGATGTCGCAGAACTCGCAGGTGAACGGGCAGCCTCGCGAGAACTGGAGACTGCCAAGCGCGTATTCATCCATTTTCAACAGATCGAAACGCGGGATCGGCACCTTGCTCATATCCGTCTTGTCGGCTTGTTCGTAGCGCCTGACATGACGGCCTTCCGACCATTCGAGCAGGAATTGCGGCCAGGTCTCTTCGGCCTCGCCGATGAATGTGACATCGACAAGCCCGTCGAAATAGTCTTCCTTGACGGTGACCCACGGTCCTCCGACGACGGTGAAACAATTGCACCGCTTTAGCTTCGTTAAAATCTCCTTCATCCGGAACCGTTGGACGATCATGCCCGTGAGCGCGACGATATCCGCTTGCGCGCACAGATCGTAGTCGATCGGCTCGACATTCTCATCCACGAGCGTAACGGTATGTTCGGCAGGCGTTAGCGCCGCCAGCAGAGGAAGGCAGGCGACCGGCAGGTTCGCTTTTACGTCAAACAACGGAAGCGCGTGTTCCATGCCCCAATAGGAGATTTCGAAACGCGGATTGATGATGATGATATGAGCCATTGATTAACCGCTCCATGACTTGGAAGACCTAGTTCGGCATTCTGCTAAGGCTATATTTCGTCTGGGCTTGGTGCTTGGCTGCGCTACCCCAAACGGAATGGGAACTATATCTCGCGGCACCGCCGGATGCAGTATTAACAGCCGTAGATGAGCCCAAAATTAAATTTTGAAGAGCTAACAAAGGCGGCGGCTTGTCGATCTCCAACAAGAAAATATAGTCTAACGGCAGAATCCGTGAACTCCACACGAAACTTCCTGGAACTTGCAAGCAAGGTAGGCGTTGAGGCTAGTTCGACATCGAGGTGTTTTCCCATGTCTTTCTTCGCGCGAGCCTTCCTCACCTTATCCATTGGCCTTTTACCCAGCTTGTCCGCGGCCGACGAGAGCGGTTTCCTGCAATCTCTGCAGGGAAATTGGACTGGCACGGGAACCGTCATCAGGCGGATCGGAATGTCGCCGATCAACGTCACCTGTACGTTCGCATCAATGGCGACCACATCTTCGCTCTCCATGCGCGGCAATTGTCGGGGCTTGCTCGTGATGAGCCGTGCGATCTCCGCGGATCTTAAGGTGAGTGGGGCGCGCTATAGCGGCGTGTATGTCGGCCCTTCCGGTGGGCGCTCCGGACTGTCCGGAAGGCGCCAGGGCAATACCATCGATCTTGCCGTTCATTGGTCAAAAGACGTCAACGGCGACCGGACGGCGGACATGGCGATACAAAAACTTGGCGGCAACAGCCTCAATCTGCGAACGATCGACCGCGATCCAACAACTGGAAAATCGGTGATAACAAGCGATATCGCTCTTCGTCGCCTATAGCACGGCTGACCAATCAGGCCTGAAGAGACGTCTTTCCAGCCATCGAGAAGCAGTCTAGCCAAGCATTTTCTGACTGCTGATGCCAAGGATGTCGTTTGCGAGAGCGATTGCGATCCCTGCCGCCACGATGAGCACTCCAATCAGAAAAAGACGGCGCGCGCGGTCGTATTTGACCGCCCGCAGCGAATCCCTCGCGAGCAGATCGGCGAAGACTTTCACCTGCAGGGCTATGCCAACAACCATGAACGTCATCGGCAGAATATCGATGCGACCCCAGTCGTTCGGATTGGAAACCCAGCTATTGATGAAGCTTAGCGAGAAACCGGTAATGATCCCAACGGCGGTCAACGAACCGTTGCGAAAGGTCGCATCAATTTTTTCCTCATCGTCCGTTTCCGGCGCCATGTCGTTTCCTGATCCTGTCAAATGACGACCAGGTCGTCGAAATATGGTCGTCGGCCAAGCACTCTCTCTGCCTTATGTCCAGATCCACTTACGCTCAGCAAGGAATGTGACCTTTCCGCTACCGGGGCTTTTTCCTATTTGGTCTGGTTCCGCCTCGCCTTTTGGGATTCGCCAAGATAGTCCTCGTGCAATCCCTCGATTCGGCGCAGCAGATAGTTTACGAAATCGTCGGGGACGGCTTTCGTGAATGTAAGCTTGGTTCCCGTCTTGGCGTAATTTACCACGGCAAGGGTCATTCCCTTGGAAACGACTTCTTGAACGCGGTCCGGAGAGGCTACGGACGGCACCTTGGCCATCGAAACCGCACTCAGCACGGCAGCAAATCTGTCGTCGCTGGAAAGCGACTGAACAGCCGGTTCCGCCAAAACGCGTTCCGCGACCTTTGCGGCATCAGGATTTGCGCCCCAACGCTCAGCCAGTTGCGCCCAGCGCCGCCTGCCGGTCTGCGGTGCAAAGCCAATGACCGCCAGAACGGTCTGCGGAAACGTCTTTGCGATCTGAAGCATCTCGGAGATGTGCGACTTTCCGGTCGCCAGCGACGCACAGATCACTTCGCGTTTAAACCCTGCTTCTTCCTGACCAAAAGCGAAAACGCATTTTTCAATGAAGGAAAGGTCATCGCGATTGGCATTCTCTTCGCCCTGGATGACGATCGCCTGTTCGTCCGACAGATCACGCACGATTGCTCTGAACTTGACGCCGAGAAGCTTTGCGGCAGCAAGACGGCGTCGACCGAAGACGATCTGAAACTTGCCCCCCTCCCCGCCGAACGGCCGAACCATGCCGGGTGTGGTCTGTCCGTGCTCACGCATGGACTGTAGGAGATCCTGGAGCCTGTCGGCATCGTAGGCGCCGTCGAACCGATCGCGTATGTGCGACGGCAAAACCGCATCCACATCAAGTTCGATGATATGATCGGCACCTTGGAGCAGCTTGTCGGCAAGTTCGCCGCGCTCTTGGAGTTGCCGAACGCCGGCCGCGACCTTGAGGAGATGTGGAGACGCCGATGTCGCGAGCGGCGCAGCAGACGCTGCCTCCTGGCCGAGCCCGACCAGGACGTTTGCGAACATGCCTTTGGAATCTTTTCTGCTCATTCGCGCCCCCATGCTTTCCAAAAAAGCTCTTCAATTTCGGCATTCGCGGCATTGATCGATTCGATTGCCCGGTCATAGGTCTTCGGCGCGGAGAATCTCGCCCGCTGCACCTCGTAAAGGCTTTGTTTCCAGGTCAGGGCATCTGCAACAGCAGTCGACTTGATTACAGAATTCAAAAGAAGATCTTCGCCAAAGACCTGCCGCATCAGCGCCGTCATATTCGCTTGCGGATGATCGTTCGGTTCGAATTTGGTGATCAGAAACTTGGCAAAGTCCCATTGCGCCGTGGTTCCGACCTGCTCGAGGATCTGCATGTAGGATCCGGCAAGCTCCAGAAACTTTGCCGTCGAGTCGACATCGAGCATATGGGCGGGAACGGGTATCAAAACACCCGTCGCCGCCGTGAGAGACGACAGAGTGAGAAAGTTCAGCGACGGCGCCGAATCCATCAAAATGATGTCATAGCGATCCGTGACCTGCTCCAGTGCTTGCGACACGCGCAGCAGGAAGCTCGTGCCGCCGGATTTGCGCATTTCCAAGGCAACTGCGGTCTCGAATTCCGTCAGTTCAAGACCCGCGCAGATAACGTCGAACCCCGCGATGTGGGTCTGATGGATGACCTGTTCGGCTGGAACAGGATCTTCGAAACGAATGGCTGAATAGAGCGTGTCGCCGTCGCGATAATCGAAATCGGGCAGACTTCCATGAAGAGTGGTCAATGATGCCTGGGGATCGAGATCTACCGCAAGCACGCGATATCCTTTCAGCGCGAGATAATGGCCGAGATGGATCGTGGTGGACGTCTTGCTGGAACCGCCCTTAAAATTTGTTATGGCCAGAATCTGGCATTGTTCGCCTTCCACCCGCCGTGGATTCATCCGCTTCTTGCGGCCATTTTGCGCGAGATGCATCCTGAGTTCGAGGATCTGCTCCATCGAGTAGAAACGCCGGCCATTTGCGATTTCGGGAGACGGGCCCTGATCTTTCAGCGAAATCTGCCGGATATAGGCCTCGGTGACGTTGAGGAGTGCGGCAACTTCGGAGGAGGTGAACTTGCGCATAGTGCGGCGCGCATCCGGGGGATATTGGGCGAGATTGAGATTGCCCAACGCGACGTCCAGCTTCGCGGAAAATGTCTGCATGAAGGCGAGGCTGCTTAAATGTCGTGTCACGGCTCTCTCCGTTTTGGCCAGGAGTACTAAGACTAAGCGCCTCGATGGTTACCGTTTCATGAAGGGCCGCGTAGTTACGCAGAATGCCGAAATTACCGATATTTGGCGTAGATAAAGAGGTAGCGCGATTCTATTGTCGCTGGCAACTGCCGTTCGGCGGTGTTCCCCGCGGGGAACTTTTGGTCGGGCACGAAATAAGTGGAGTTCCCCGCGGGGAACATCGGGCCGCAACAAGGGAGCGCGGCACCCCATGCACGGGAGAAGATTTCCGAACTTTTCCGGAATGCCGCAATCTCTGACAACCACCTGGAAACGCAGCCTCAATTCAAGCAGCGTGATTCCAGATGTACCTGTCGACGCGATTTCCGGCGCACCGCTCGCTGGATATCTCTGCTGCGAGCCGCACGGGACTGCCTCCCGGCTCTCTGAATTCTGATTGGGAAGATCGCTTCCGCTTGCAGCTCCGGCAGCGTAAAGATGGCTGTCGCAGGTTCAGTCAGGCAGGTGCAAAGGCTGACCACAATGACGCTGCCGTTTGTAATCAATTGTATCCGGACGCCTCAAAGCTACATCGGCATTCAAAGCCGATCGGATCGCGACACATCACGGATACATGGAAGCGGTTTCTTCATGGCGACGCCGGGTTCTATTGGAGAGAAATAAATGTCGGAAGAAATCAACCATCATCGCCGCCGGTTTTTTGGCACCGCGGCCGCAACCATCGCCCTCACGCAGCTCGGCGTGTTCGGGGCTGCAGAAGCACAATCGGCCAAAACGAAGCCGACAGCCCTACCTGCGGTCAAGCCAGGCACCAATACATCGTTTGGTCCCCTCAAGCAGATCGAGGCCGGCGTGCTGAATATCGGATACGCCGAGGCCGGGCCTGCCGATGGTCCACCGGTCATTCTTCTGCACGGCTGGCCCTACGATATCTACAGTTTCGTCGACGTCGCTCCGTTGCTGGCAGCACAGGGCTACCGCGTGATCGTTCCCTATCTGCGCGGTTATGGCACGACCCGCTTTCTTTCCGATGATACGATTCGCAACGGCCAGCAGTCGGTCGTCGCCGTCGACATCATCGACTTGATGGACGCGCTGAAAATCGAAACGGCGATTCTCGGCGGCTTTGATTGGGGTGCACGTACGGTCAATATTCTCGCAGCACTTTGGCCGGAGCGCTGCAAGGCCATGGTTTCCGTCAGCGGTTATTTGATCGGCAGCCAGGACGCCAATAAGACGCCGTTGCCGCCAAAAGCTGAACTGCAGTGGTGGTATCAATATTATTTCGCCACGGAACGCGGCCAGGCAGGCTACGATAAATACAGGCACGATTTCGCTAAGCTCATCTGGCAGATCGCATCGCCGAAGTGGAACTTCGACGAGCCGACGTTCGAACGCAGCGCGGCATCCTTCGACAATCCGGATCATGTCAGCATCGTCATCCACAATTATCGCTGGCGACTGGGTCTGGGGGAGGGCGAGCCGCAATATGACGACCTGGAAACCCGGCTGGCGAAGGCTCCGGTGATCACCGTACCGACGATTACCCTGGAAGGCGACGCCAACGGGGCTCCGCATCTCGATCCTGCAGTCTATCGCGGCAAATTCTCGGGCCCATATGCGCACCGGACCATCGAGGGGGGCATTGGCCACAATCTGCCGCAGGAGGCGCCGCAGGCATTCGCGCAGGCGATCATCGACGTCGACAGTTTCTAATCTCCCCAGCAGGCCCGCCGGGCGATAGCATAGAATGCGCGTCCGGCGACTTAAGAGCAGCCTTGCTCATCCGATGCATATCCCTGGCAAACCACAGGGCTTGCCGGCGCAACAATTCAATCAGCCGTGGCATTTGACTAGATTCCAATCAAACGGTTTATAAGTCCTGGAAACGGACCGCGGCGGCCGTTGAGGAACTAAAGCGTCATCCTGGAAAAAAGGGCACCCCGACGATGGATCACATCGACCATATCCTGATCGTCGATGACGATCGTGAGATCCGCGAGCTGGTTTCGAGCTATCTCAAAAAGAACGGGCTGCGCGCCACCGTGGCTGCCGACGGCCGGCACATGCGGGCCTTCCTGGAATCGAACGCGGTCGATCTCATCGTCCTCGACGTGATGATGCCGGGTGACGACGGTCTGGTTCTTTGCCGAGAGCTGCGCGCCGGCAAACACAAGTCGACGCCGATCCTGATGCTGACGGCGCGCGATGACGAGACGGACCGTATCATCGGCCTGGAGATGGGAGCGGATGACTATCTGGTAAAACCCTTTGCCGCACGCGAGCTTCTGGCCCGCATCAAGGCAATCCTGCGCCGCACCCGCATGCTTCCGCCGAATCTTCAGGTGACGGAGGTCGGTCAGCTCTTGTCTTTTGGCGATTGGCAGCTCGACACGACTGCCCGGCACCTGCTCGATCGCCAAGGAACGGCCATCGCCCTCAGCGGTGCCGAATATCGTTTGCTGCGAGTGTTCATCGACCATCCGCAACGCGTCCTCAATCGGGATCAGCTCTTGAACCTCACGCAAGGGCGTGATGCCGAGTTGTTCGACCGGTCCATCGACCTATTAGTTAGCCGGCTTCGCCAGCGCCTCGGCGACGATGCGCGCGAGCCTGCCTATATCAAGACCGTCCGCAGCGAGGGCTATGTTTTTGCGATGCCGGTCGAAATATCCGAGCTGCGCCGATGAGCGCCGTCGCAGGGTTTCGGGGGCTGCGACCTTGGCCTCGCACCTTGGGATCGAGGCTGTTTCTGATCCTTCTCGCCGGCTTGATGCTTGCGCAAGGGCTTACCTTCAGCGTCCAGTTCCTGGAACGCTATATGACGGCCAAGACTGTGATGCTCAACACGCTGGAAAGCGATGTGGCCACGTCGATCGCCGTTCTCGACCGGTTGCCGGCAGCCGAGCGCGCCGATTGGCTGGACCGTCTCGACCGTGGAACCTATCGGTTTGTGCTTAGTCCCGGCCTTCCCGGCGTGCCTGACATGAGCAATCAGGGCAGGCAGATCGCCGGAAAAATACAGGACGCCGTCGGCAAGCGTTTTCCGATCAGTTTCGAATCCATACCGGGTGATGGCAAGCGCCTGCAAGCCCACCTGACCTTGAGCGACGGCAATCCGCTGACGATCGACGTCAATCCTGCGCCTATCATGCCGATGGCCAAATGGCTGCCCTTTGTTCTTCTCCTGCAACTCGGTCTCCTCATTCTCTGCACGTGGCTTGTCGTCCGGCAGGCGATCCGGCCGCTCGTGGACCTCGCCAATGCCGCGGACGCGCTTGACCCGAACAAAAAGACGCCACGCTTGGCTGAAGCGGGGCCGAGCGAAGTCGCCCATGCCGCCCGCGCCTTCAATGCGATGCGCGATCGGATCGCCCATTATCTCGAGGAGAGGGTGCAGATACTCGCGGCGATCTCGCATGATCTTCAAACGCCGATCACGCGCATGAAGCTGCGCGCCGAGATCGCGGAAGATTCCCCGGAAAAGGAAAAACTGGTCCAGGACCTGGCCGAGATCGAGCGTCTCGTCCATGAAGGGGTGGCCTATGCCCGTAGCGCCCACGGAAACACCGAGAAATCGTCCCGCATAGACATCGGTTCCTTCATCGAGAGCCTCGCCTATGACTACCAGGACACAGGTAAAGCGGTGATGATCGCCGACAAGATCGACGGCGCCATTGTCACCCGGCCTCATGCTCTCAGGCGGATCCTGACAAATCTCATCGACAACGCCCTCAAATTCGCAGGCACTGCGGAGATATCCGTGCAGAAGGACAGTACAGGAGCAGTCCTCATAAAGGTGCTCGACCGCGGTCCCGGCATTCCGGAGGATCAGCTCGACGCCGTGATGCAGCCTTTCTTCCGGCTGGAACAATCCCGAAGCCGGGGAACCGGGGGAACCGGATTGGGATTGGCGATTGCCGGTCAGCTTGCCCTTGCGATTGGCGGCTCGCTCGCATTGCGCAACCGCGCAGGCGGTGGGTTATCGGCGGAAATCTCCATCCGCTGACAGGCATGAAACCGCGATCCGTTTGTATCGGAACGTAGCGGCCCACCCTCGTCGAACACTTCGTTACACTTTCGCCCGATCGGGACACATGCGGGATACGTCCGCTCCCTCTTATGCGGTCAATGGCTGCTCGTCGGCCATTGCGCCTTGGCGCCCGATCAATCCCTCAAAGGACACGATGATGACACTTCTTGTCATTGCCTATCTCGGAGGTGTGCTGACAATCCTCAGTCCGTGCATTCTTCCCATTCTTCCCTTCGTGTTTGCCCGTACCGGACAGCCTTTCGTCAAAAGCGGTTTGCCTATGCTCACCGGCATGACGATGACCTTTGCCGCGGTTGCGACACTTGCGGCCGTCGGCGGCGGCTGGGCCGTCCATGCCAACGAATATGCCAGATACGCCGCCATTGCATTGCTTGGCATCTTCGGCGTGGCTCTTGTCTCGCCGCAAACAGCCAGCGTCGTGACCCGGCCGATCGTCGCCTTGGGAAACAGGCTGATGAACTCGTCCGGCGGCCTGCGCGCCCGATCCACAGTTGGAAGCTCCCTTGTTCTCGGCGTCGCAACCGGGCTGCTGTGGGCGCCCTGTGCGGGGCCTATCCTTGGCCTGATCCTGACGGGTGCTGCTCTTCAGGGCGCGAATGCTCACACGACAGTGCTGCTTCTCGCCTATGCGGCGGGTGCCGCAACATCGCTCGCCGCTGCTCTTCTGATCGGCGGTCGGGTTTTCGCTGTGATGAAGAGCTCGCTCGGCTCTGGCGAAAGACTTCGTCAGGCACTCGGCGCGGCGGTCCTTGCGGGGGTTGCGGCAATTGCGCTTGGCTTCGACACGGGATTTCTGGCGCGCCTGTCCTATGCCAGCACCTCGACTTTCGAGCAGGCCGTTCTCGACAATTTCAACGCCGATCTTCCCGACCCGGCAGCGACGATGGTCGCCAGCAACACACCGATGATGGCTGCCGAGAAGGAAAAGCCTCGCTTCAAAAGCCGGCTTCCCGTCGAAGGCCGGCTTCCTTCGCTGGATGGCGCCGTCGCGTGGCTGAACTCGCCGCCCCTTAGTGCCGAGCAACTGCGCGGCAAGGTCGTGCTGGTGGATTTCTGGACCTATTCCTGCATCAACTGCATCCGCACCATCCCTTACATCAAAGCCTGGGCGGAAAAATACCGGGATCAGGGGTTGGTCGTCATCGGCGTGCATGCGCCGGAATTTGCCTTCGAGAAGAATGTCGACAACGTCAAGGGAGCCATTAAGGACTTCGAAATCGGCTATCCCGTCGCCATCGACAATAACTACAGGATCTGGCAGGCCTTCCAGAACAGCTACTGGCCGGCACTCTACTTCGTCGATGCCAAGGGGCAGATCAGGCACCATGTCTTCGGGGAGGGAGAATACGACACCTCCGAAAAGGTCATTCAGGAGCTGCTGGCCGACGCCGGCAGCCAGATGCCCGAAAATGCCTTGGTCAGGCCGAATGCGCCCGGCGCTGAAGCAGCACCCGATCTCGGCAAGATCAGATCCGGCGAGACCTATATCGGCTACAAGGAGGCCTCGAACTTCGTGTCTCCGGAAGGTCTGAAGGGGGATACCGCCCAGGACTACACGACCGGCGAACCCGGTCTCAACGAATGGGGCCTTTCCGGCAATTGGACGATCGGTCCCGAGCAGGCGACGCTCAACAAGGCCGGCGGCGGTGTCACGTACAGATTCAGCGCCCGTGACCTGCACCTCGTTCTCGGCCCCAGCACCAACGGCAAGCCGGTGCGGTTTCAAGTGACGGTCGATGGTAAAGCGCCCGGCGCAAGCCACGGCGCCGATACCGACGCCGACGGCAATGGTGCAGTCACCGAAACACGCCTTTATCAACTCGTGCGCCAGGCAGGCGACGTCGAGGAACGGACCTTCAACGTTCGCTTCCTCGATCCCGGTGTCGAAGCCTACGTGTTCACCTTTGGATGAGGACCAGAATGATGCAGACGACAATCTATTCCAAATTCATCACCCGTTTCGGCATCCTACGTCCCTTCCTGATGACCGGAGGTTTGCTCGGTTTTCTCGGCGCGGCGCTTCTCGGTAATTTGTCGGCCGCCGAAGAACCGCGGCTGGTACCGCCTGCGATGCATGACGTGGCGGACACAGGCGGCCCGCAAACCGCCGTGTTCGCCGGCGGATGCTTCTGGGGTATGCAGGGCGTGTTCCAGCATGTCGCGGGCGTCGTCAGCGCGACATCAGGTTATGCCGGCGGCAGCGCGGAAACGGCAAACTACGAGCTGACGGAATCCGGAACCACGGGCCACGCCGAAGCCGTCGAAATCGTCTTCGATCCAAAGAAGATCAGCTACGGCAAGCTGCTGCAGATCTACTTCTCGGTCGCCCACGATCCTACTCAGGTCGATCGGCAAGGGCCGGACAGCGGCACGCAGTATCGCTCCGCGATCTTTCCGGTCGACGCAGAACAGGGGAAAGTCGCCTCGGATTATATCGTCCAGCTTGAGGCAGCCCACATCTTCACGGCGAAGATCGCAACGGCCATCGAGCCGGGCAAACCCTTCTACAAGGCCGAGGCCTATCATCAGGACTATATGGCCAACAATCCGAGCCAACTTTATATCGTGATCAACGAGCAGCCGAAAGTCGACAAGCTGAAGAACCTCTTCCCCCAATTCTATCGGGAGAAACCGGTTCTGGTTTCAGACAACCAAGGCTGACGGAGGCGACGAAGCGTTCGCTTTGCCTTACAAGGCCATCACAAAGCTTGCGACAGCTCTCTGCCGAAACAAAACTCCTCCGGCGCCAAGCCCGAGGAGTTTTTCGCTTTCATTTCCAGGGGTGCCTTCCCGCGCGAAGTGCAGGCCCCGATGTCGTACCGCTGATGCCTGCTGCCCCGCTTTGTACGGCAATGTACAGAGCGGCCACCCTCCCACACTCCGTTACACTTCTGCTCAATCGGGACACATGCCGGATACGTCGCTGCCGCTTTATGCAGCCATTGGCTGGTCCGCAGTCATTGCGTCCCATGAGGGCGCCAGCAACCGCTTCGAAGGAACCGATATCATGACCCAGACCGATAAAGTACTCTATACCGGCAGGACCCATACCACCGGCGGTCGCGACGGCGCGTCGCGCAGCTCCGATGGCCGCCTGGACGTAAAGCTCTCCTCCCCTGGGACCTCCGGCGATGGTACCAATCCGGAGCAGCTCTTCGCTGCCGGCTGGTCCGCCTGCTTTGAAGGTGCGATTGGCCTTGCCGCCCGCAAGATGAAGGTCTCCGTTCCGGCTGACGCGGCCATCGACGCCGAAGTGGACCTATGCCTGGTCGACGGCGCCTATTTCCTGCAGGCTCGTCTCAACGTCAGCCTGCCGGGCTTGGAGCGCGATGTCGCCCAAGCGCTCGTTGACGCTGCGCACCAGACCTGCCCTTATTCCAAGGCTACTCGCGGCAACATCGATGTTGTGATCAACGTGGTTTGACCTGATCTGCCTTCCAATCGCAGCACCGATACCCGTCAGCAGGATTACCACCGCACGCCGGCACAACAACGACCGGCGTGCGATCGAACAAGCCATGACGGAGATCAAAGCTTTCCCTTGCTGGCTGTCATAAGATTATCGCGAAGCCCGGCGACGGCCTTCTGCAGGGTCAGGAATTCCTCCGCCGTCAGGCCCGAAGCCTCCATCGTAACCTCGCCGAAACCGAAGCCCTTCTCTCGAAGGCGGCGGCCTGCATCGGTCAGCGAGATCCGAACGTTGCGTTCGTCATCCGCGTCCCGTGTCCGTGTGAGATAGCCCATGGCCTCCAGCCGCTTCAGCATCGGCGTCATGGTACTCGGCTCAAGAAACAGCGTCTCGCTCAGCCCTTTGACTGTCTGTCGATCCTCTTCCCACAGCGAAATGATCGTGATGTATTGCGGATAGGTCAGCCCAAGCGCCTCCAGGACTGGTTTATAGACCCGCGAATAGGCAAGGTTGGCCGAATAGATCGAGAAACACATGAAGTCCGCCAGTTTCGCGGCCTCCGTGCGGGGAGAGGTTTTCTTGGCCATCGCGATCTCCAGGAGCGGCTAAAAATAATTATGATGCGAATTATTATCACAGGGCTAAGCGCCCGAGCCGGCTGAAACAACTGTTTTCCCAATGATTATGATAATAATTTATATAGCCCGCAACGGACGCTGTGATAGACGCCTTGCATCCCGACTTGAACGCAGGCCGACGCCCATCCATTTAATTCCTAACGACAGCGCCATGGCGAACCAGGCATCCCCGTGATCGGTCCGCTGGCGGGCAGCGACGATAGGCGCCGCTGTTTGAGGATCAAACGATGGGTTTCATTGATAAGGACATAGTGCCTGCGGATGACGGGGCACTGATAGATGCGTATTCTCAATCCATAGCGAGTGCGGTGGACACGGTCGGACCGGCGGTCAGCCGGATCGAGCGGGTTGGCGGCAGGGGCGGGCATGGTTCCGGCTTTGCCATCTCGCCCGACGGGCTGATTGTCACCAACAATCACGTTGTCGACGACGCCAAGGTCGTCCGCATCACCACGCCGGATGGTTCGGTTACCGAGGGACGCGTCCTTGGGCGCGACGTCGACACCGACATCGCTCTCATCCGAGCGAATTCGGGCGTCGGAGCCTGGGCTCGGCTCGGGGACTCCAAGCGTCTGCGCAGGGGCCATATCGCGATCGCCATCGGAAATCCGCTTGGCTTCGAGTGGACGGTGACTGCCGGTATCGTATCGGCACTTGGTCGCTCGATGCGATCTGCGAGCGGCCGCCTGATGGACGACGTCATTCAGACCGACGCCGCGCTCAATCCCGGCAATTCCGGAGGGCCGCTGGTGTCTTCGCGTGGCGAGGTCATCGGTGTCAACACGGCGGTCATCCAGGGTGCGCAGAGCATCGCATTTGCAGTCGCGTCCAACACGGCGAACTTCGTGGTTTCGGAAATACTCCGCTACGGCCAGGTCAGGCGTGCCTTCATCGGGATCGCCGGCGATACGATCGAGCTGCCGCGAAGGATCGCCCTTGAAGCTGGCACCGGCCAAACAACCTCGGTGCGCATCAGGCGGGTGGAACCCGGCGGCCCGGCCGAACGCGCAGGTCTACGGGACGGCGACTATATTCTGGTGATCGACGGTACCCCGGTCGGCGGGGTCGATGACATCGTAAAATTGATGAGCGGCGACAGGATCGGTCAAAACACGGATCTCCTCGTCTTCTCGGTTACCGGTCGAATCGAGAAACGGACATTGCTGCCGGTTGCCCGGTCCTAGGATGCCCGACGAAGGAGCGTATGTATGGAGAACCCAAGGCAGCATCCGGCATTTGAAGTAGTCTTCAAGCCGGGTAACCTTTCCTTCGGTTTTGTGCTTCCCCTGACGTGCGCCGGCCAGACCAGGCCGGACCCACTCGCGCAGCTCGATTTTGCACGGCTGGCCGACCGGCTGGGATTCACTGCGCTATGGGTCCGGGATGTGCCTTTGAACAGCCCGGACTATCCTGACCCGGTCGAGCATCTGGATCCCTGGGTTCATCTCGGTGCCGTCGCGGTCGCCACTGAAAGGATCACCCTGATTACGGGCGCCATCGTCTCGCCATTGCGGCATTTCATCCACACGGCAAAGGGAGCGGCGTCTGTCGATCACATCTCGAGAGGTCGCTTTCTGCTTGGGCTGGGCTCGGGAGATCGGCCGGGAGAATTTCGGTCGTTCGGGCAGGAGCTATCGGGTGCCGCCGAGCAGTTCCGGGAGAATTGGCAGCGGATCTCCAAACTCCTGGACAATGACGGTCGTCTCGACCCTTCAGGTGCGACGGCCGATGCAAATGCGCAGATTCGTCCCAGACTCTTGCACGGGAGCATCCCGATGCTGGCAGTCGGGTCCGCCGGACAGACGATCGGCTGGATTGCCCGCAACGCCTGCGCCTGGGCGACCTATTACAGACCTCTTGCAAGGCAGCGCGACCGCTATGCGATCTGGCGAGCGGCCGTAGAGAAGGCCGACCCAGCGAAATCGCCGGCCTTCGCATCATCCCTCCGTTTACAGCTCGAAGACAATGCCCATGCGCCAACCCAACAACTCGACCTCGGTCTGCGGACCGGCCGAAACGGCCTAATCGAGGAGCTTCTGGCATTGCGCGAAATGGGCGCCCAACACATCATGTTCAACCTGACCGGCGACGAACGGCCGGCAGAGGAAGTCATGCAGGAGCTTGCATTGGACGTCATTCCGCGATTTCGCTAGCGTCGACTGATGATGTTAAGAAGAGCCGATCATGCCCGGCAACGACAAACATATACCGCAATACGCAAAGGATATCCCTATGGCCCAACCCGCCCTTTTTACCCCATTTCGTGTCCGCAACCTCGACCTGGCCAACCGGATCGTGATCGCTCCCATGTGCCAGTATTCGGCCGAAGACGGATGCATGAACGACTGGCATTTGATCCATCTTGGCCAGCTTGCCCTTTCGGGAGCAGCCTTGCTGACCATCGAAGCAACAGCGGTTCTCCCGGAAGGCCGCATCAGTTGGGCGGATGTCGGCCTATGGAGCGATGAAACCGAAGCGGCCATGCGCCGGACATTGCAGGGCATCCGGCGCTGGTCGGACATGCCGATTGGCATTCAGTTGAACCATGCCGGCCGCAAGGCGTCGACCGAAGTACCGTGGCTTGGAGGAGCGCAGATCGCTCCAGGCAAACCGCATGGCTGGCAAACTGAGGCGCCCTCTGCGGTGCCGTTTGCCGAGGGCCGGGTTGCGCCAACCGCTTTGGACCGCGACGGGTTATGGCGGGTTCGCGATGCCTTTGCGGCGTCAGCCGTCCGCGCCGGTCGACTTGGACTCGACTTCGTCCAGCTTCACGGAGCCCACGGCTATCTCCTGCACCAGTTCCTTTCGCCGCTCTCGAACCGACGTGAGGACGAATATGGCGGCTCGCTTGAGAACCGGATGCGGTTTCCGCTAGAGGTGTTCGATGCGGTGCGCGCCGCGTTCCCGGCCGATAAAGCGGTCACCATGCGGGTATCGGCAACGGATTGGGTCGAGGGCGGTCTGACCGTTGACGAGATCGTTACCTTTGCCAAGTTACTCGACGCCCGCGGCTGCGATGCGATCCATGTCTCCAGCGGCGGCCTTCACCCGGCGCAGCAGATTCCGATAGGACCGAGCTATCAGGTGCCACTTGCGCGCGCCGTCAAAGCCGCCGTTCGCATGCCGGTCGTTGCCGTCGGGCTGATTACGGAGCCGACGCAGGCCGAAGCGATTGTCTCGACCGGCGACGCCGACATGATCGCCCTGGCGCGCGCCATCCTCTACGATCCCCGCTGGCCATGGCATGCGGCTGCAGAATTGGGAGCCCAGGTGCGCGCGCCCAATCAATATCTCCGCAGCCAGCCGCGTCAGTTCAAGGACCTGTTCGAGCTGGGTGGTGGCACGACCCGCGCGTAAGCAAGGCCGTCCGATCTTCTCATCACGACGGTCGCTGATACCGGTCGGCCGTGAGATTTGTGGCCAGTCGCATTGGTCGATGCTCGTATTTCGCTTCAGAGCAATTCCAAGAAAAGTGCGAAGCGGTTTTACGATCGCGTTTGCGTAACAACAAAAAGTTAGAGCGGTTCTGGGCTTCCATAAAGCGCTGAACCGCTCCAGTTGCCCGAGCGACCAGAACCTTCCGTCATATTTTATCCAAATATTAAGAACAACGAATATTAACTCGACATATTCTTAACTGGGCGTAAGTACTCAACCTATAGGGAGATGTCCCAATTGCGCCCGGACATTTTCCGTTTTCGATTTTTGCTCTTGCAGCTCAAGTTGCCCGAGAGAGTGGCAGGCGAGGATTGACTTGAAGGGTAGCGCGCCAATGATCTGAGCCGTGAAAAATCCTTGGCCAACGTCAGTTAGGCAATTGCTCCCGTTTCAAATGGTGGTCATCTCATGCATTCATCGCCGCGACCGTTCTTTCAAAAGAACCGCCTGATCGTACTTTGGACGGGGGCAATTGCTTTCGTCTTGCTCACCATTTTTTCGCGACCTCAGCTACCGGAAACGAGTTTCGCTAATGTCGTTCTTGAGCAGCTTGGCCTGCTTTTGATCCTGGCGGGCATTTTCGGACGGTTGTGGAGCATACTTTACGTTGGCGGTCGCAAGAACAAGCAATTGGTGACGACCGGCCCCTACTCAATGACCAGGAACCCGCTTTATTTTTCATCGATGCTGTCGATAGCAGGCGTGTGCATGTTGTTCGGGTCGGTCTTCATCATGCTGCTGTTTGCAGTCATTATGTTCTGCCTGTTCATTTACACGGCAAAACGAGAGGCGAGCTATCTTCAGCATATCTTCGGCGCCGAATATGACAACTACGCCAGAAACACACCGTTGTTTTGGCCCAAGTTCTCTCGGATGAAGAATGATCCTGAGGTGATCATATCGACCTACACGCTCGCCAGTACCTTTCGGGACGCTTTGCTTTTGGTTGCGCTCATCCCACTTTCGGAGCTGCTCGACTACCTGCACAGCAATGGCTACTTGGTTGCCAGGTTCATTGTGCCATAACGTCGGCGCCTCGATCGATAGGCCTGAATTTCATCAACCGGCTTCCAAAGTCCGGGCCGCGCAGGATTTGCGGATGATCAGGTGCGGCGAAAAGACAGTTTGCGCGCCTGTGGGCGGCTGCTTGTGAGCGATCTCAGTCAGCAAGGCGGAAATCGCGGTTTGCGCCATCTCCAGGACCGGAGCTGCGACAACGGTCGGCGGCGGGTTCATGATATTGGCGAAATCGAAGTCGTCGATACCGATGACGGAGACATCGCGCGGCACCGCAAGGCCCAATTCGTGCAGGGCGTTGAGGACCCCGAGCGTCATCATGTTGGAAAGGGCGAAGATCGCCGTCGGTGGATGGGGCTGCTGCATGCGCGCCATAGTACTGTCATGGGCGAGCGTCTGATCGAAGCGCCCGTCCAATAGCAGGTCTTGCTCGACCGACAGCCCATGCGCCGCCAAGGCCTGCCGATATCCTTGCAAGCGGTGCTCGCCGGTGACGATATTGTCGCGGCCGACGGTGACGGCGATGCGGGTATGACCAAGGCCGATAAGATGTTCGGTGGCGATGCGTCCGGCGGCGATATTGTCGAGTTTGATCACGTCATAGGGCAATCCTTCGATGAAGCTGTCGAGCAGGATCGTCGGGACATGGATCTGATCGATTACCCGCGCGCCATGCTCGGCATCCGAGCGCGTCGGAATGATGATCAACCCCTCGACCCGCTGCATGCGCATCATCGTCAGGATTTGCCGCTCGCGATCGTGATCCTCGCTGGTCGAATAGACCGCCACCATGTAGCCGGCGCTAAGGCAGGCGGATTCGACCACCTTGGCGACCTTGGCGAAGTGCGGATTGGTGATATCGGGCAGAATGAGCCCAATTAGCCGCGATCGTCCCATGCGCAGGCTGCGGGCACCACCATGCGGCACATAACCGATCTCACGCACCGCCGCCTCGACCTTCGCGATCACCTCATCGCTGACAGGTGCCGAGCGGTTGAGGGCGGCTGACGCCGTCGAGATCGCAACGCCTGCCATTTGCGCCACGTCCTTGATGGTGGCCATGCTTCCTCCGGCTTTGCTCTTCTTCCAGTTTTTTCTGTTCTTCGCTTTTCTTAGGGCCTCTTGCCAACGCGGCCCTGAGATGCTGTTATACGAAACGTTTCGACCAGGCAAATCTTGATGTCACGGTTTCGGTGGAGGACTGATCCGGGACGAATTCGGTTTTGGGACACGAAACGTTTCGATTGGGAGTTTGACGAGGTAAAAGCGCTCGGGAAGCGCATAGGGAGGATGGCATGCATACTCTTACACGGCGTTCGCTGTTGGTTTCGTCTGCGGCCGTAGTCGTGGGCGCAAGCTTTGGTCGCGCCTTGGCGCAATCGGACGTACAGGCGACCCTCAAGATGCAAGGTTTCGGCGGCGAAGCCGAATTGTCGGCTATGACGAATGCCATCGCGCGCTTCAACAAGAAATATCCAAACGTCATGGTCGAACTGTCCGTCGACCCGATTTCGACCGGCTGGGGCGACTATGTCACCAAGGTCTTCAGCCAGTTTAATTCCGGCCAGCAGGCCGATGTCTATGGCACGGCGATCGAGACGTTCCAGAGCTTCTCGTCCCGCGGCCTGTTCCTGCCGCTCAACGATTTCGTTGCGGCCAATCCCGGCTTTTCGGATTTCGCCCCGAGCCTCTTCAAGCAGTCGAGCTACAAGGGCGACATCAACTACATCCCGATCGGCTGGAACAACATCATGATCAACTACAATCGTGATCTGTTCGACAAGGCCGGCGTCGCCTATCCGAAGGACGGCAAATGGACGTGGGACGAATTCCGTGAGGTCGCCAAGAAGCTGACCGTCAAGGACGCCTCGGGCAATGTCACCCAGTTCGGCTATGAAGTCCCGAACCAGAACTTCTTCGTCCAGCCCTGGTTCTTCTCCAACGGCACCAGCGCGCTCAACGACGACTGGACCGCGTCCAACATGCTGGATCCGAAGGTTTCCGAAAGCCTGCAGTTCCTCTACGATCTCATCCATGTCGACGGTGTCTCACCCATTCCCGGCAAGGACATGATGGACAACCAGTTCATGGCGGGGCAGGTGGCGATGATCAGCCGCGGCCACTGGATCGTCCAGAGCGCCAAGAGCAACAAGCTCAACATGGATGTCGCCATCCCGCCGAGCAAAGTCAGCGACACGACGGTCATCGGCTTCGGAGGCTATGCGATTGCCAAGACGAGCAAGCAGCCCGACCTCGCCAAGGCACTGGTCCTCGAACTGACAAGCGAGGAGACGCAGAAGGAGGAGGGCGAGAAGGGTGGCGGCGTTCCCGGCCGCAAGGCGGCAGCGCAGACGCCCGGGTTCCTCAGTTTTCCGCCGAGCGCGGCGCTCTATTACCAGACGCTGCCCAACACCAAGGCGGTGCCGTCGCCCGCGAACTTCCAAGAGGTCGAGAAGATCTTCATCCGTTACTACACGGCGATGATGGCCGGCGAAGTGTCGATTGCGGACGGTGTGAAGCAAGCTGACGCCGAGCTCAAGGCCTCATTCGACCGGCTGAAGAAGCGGATGGGCGGCTGATCGGCTGGGGGGCTGCCGATCGAGCGCCTATCGTCCGCCTGGGATGGCTCGTGCCGCAGGGCACGCCTCGTCCCAGGCGCGGCGGTAGCGAATATTTCTTCACTCCTTACCCGTCGAGCCTTCCACGATGAACACCATCGCCGAAAAACGCCGCCCGTCGGAGCTCAGCCGCGCGCAGGCTCGCACCGGTTATCTTTTCGTGATGCCGGCAACCGTGCTCTACATGACCTTCGTCATCGCGCCGGTAGTCGTCACGAGCATACTCGCCTTTGCCTATTATGATCCGATGCTGGGTTCGCAATGGGTCGGCTTCGACAATTTCGTGCAGTTTTTCACCGACCGCCGGTCGCTGCAGATCCTCTGGAACACGCTGCGCTTTGCCCTGTTCGCCGTGACCTTCAACGTCTCCATTGGGCTGATCCTGGCCTTGGCGCTCAACCGGGTGATGCCGAGCTGGTTGCTCTATCTCTTCCGGCTTGCCTTCTTTCTTCCGGTCATCATCGCCGCCGCCTTCGTCTCGATCGTCTGGGGCTATTTCTACGGCGACGATCTGGGCGTCATCAACTACTACATCCGCCTGCTTGGCCTGCCGGGCGTGCGGTGGCTGACCGACGCCAATCAGGCGATGACCTCGATCATCATCATGGACGTCTGGAAAAATACCGGCTTCTTCATGATCGTCTTCATTGCCGCACTCCAGGGCGTGCCGAAGAATATCATCGAGGCGGCGGTCATGGATGGAACGTCCGCCTGGCGGCAGTTCTTTCGCATCACGCTGCCCTACATCTCGCCGGTCGTGTTCTTCTGCATCGTCTACGCCTCGATCGGGGCGCTGCAAGTGTTCGAATCGATCGTCATCCTGACCCAGGGCGGCCCGGGAGATTCCACACGATCGCTTTCAATCCTCATTGTCGAGGAGGGCTTCGGCAGTTTCCAGATCGGCTATGCCGCCTCGATTTCGGTGGTCATGACGATCATCATTCTCATCATCACGGCGATCCAGCAATTCCTCTCGCGTCGATGGGTGCAGCAATGAACAATGCGATGCAGACACGCGCCGCCAAACGCTGGATCGATTGGGCAATCATCGCCACGATGGCAGCGCTCGCGCTTGGCATGTTGCTACCGTTTATGTGGCTGTTTTCGATGTCGTTCCGGCCGGTGAGTGACGCCTACAAGCTGCCGCCGAGTTTTCTGCCGCCCAATCTGGATTTCAGCAACTATCGCGAAGTGCTGAAATCGCGCGTCCCCTTCCTGCATATCTATTTCAATTCGGTGATGATCGCTGTGATCGTGACCGTCGGCCAGATGATCACCTGCACGCTTGCCGCCTTTGCCTTCGCGCGGCTGCGGTTTCATGGCCGTGATGTGCTGTTCTTCATCCTGCTGATCGGGCTGATGTTCCCGGCGCAGGTCACCATCCTGCCGATCTATCTGGGCTACGCCCGGCTCGGCCTGCTCGATCAGCCGATCGGGCTGGCGCTGATGTATCTGACCTCGAGCTTCGGCATATTTCTCGTGCGGCAATTCATGCTGAGCCAGCCCAAGGCGCTCGAAGAGGCCGCGCTGATGGATGGCGCAGGCTATTTCAAGATCTTCTGGCGGATATCGCTGCCGCAGTTGCGGCCGGCCCTTTCGGCGCTTGGCATCATCACCTTCACGCAGACGTGGAACTATTATTTTCAGGCGAAAGTGCTTCTGAGCAGCGACCGGTCGCTGACCTTGCCGGTCGCCATGGACATGCTGCGCGGCTACCTGGCCTCGGGCAATCTTTCCGTCGTCATGGCGGCCATGAGCATGTCGATCCTGCCCGTCGTGCTCCTCTTTCTCATCGCTCAGAAGTTCGTGATCGAAGGCATCACGATGAGCGGCATCAAAAACTAACCATTGGGGACCTTGTACCGATATGTGGGATGACCTTGCCTCCATCGAACCGCGTTTTGCCTATAAGGGCGAGCGCACCCGCTATATCGCCTTTCCGCTCGGCGGCATCGGCTCCGGCGGATTTTCCATCTCCGGCAGCGGGCGGCTGATCGACTGGTCGATCCGAAACCGGCCGGCGCTTCAGGGCTATAACGGCTATTCGCATTTCGCGATCAAGGCTGAAAAGGGGAGTGAGCTGCTCGACGCCCGTGTGCTTAACGGACCCTACGACCTCAATCCCTCCGGCGCACCCGGCCTTCGCAAGATGTTTGACGGCTTCGGCCATGGTGCGAACCGGCAAACGCTGGTCGGCGTGCCGCATTTCCGCGAGGTCGCTTTCTATGGCCGCTTCCCGACTGCCGATCTCGTCTTCAAAGACGAGCGCTTCCCCGGCGGGGTGCGGATGACGGCGATGAGCCCGTTCATTCCGCACAATGACCGAGACTCTTCGATGCCGGTGGCCATGTTCGAATTCGAGATCGTCAACGATACGGCGGACGAGCTGACCTATACGCTTGCCGGCACGCTCGGAAACTACGGATCGAACAGCGGCACGCACACCTTCCGCCAGCAAAACGGCATGAGCAGCCTGCACCTGACCTCTTCGGATAAGGATCTGCCGCCAACCCAGCGTGGCGATCTCACCATCGCCACGGATGCCGGCGATGTCGATCACACCGATCATCACTATCGCGGCCAGTGGTTCGACGATCTTGCGGTCTACTGGAAGGAATTCGCGCGCCCCGGCCGCCTGCCGAAGCGGCATTACGACCAGCCGCGCACATCGAGACACATGAGCCTGCAGCCAGAGCATGGCACGCTCGGCGCGCGCGTGACCGTGCCGGCTGGTGGCCGCAAGAGCGTGCGTTTCGTCATCTCCTGGAATTTCACCGATGGCGATATCTATTGGGCCTATCGCAACAAGCCCGATGGCGTCATCCCGGACCGTCCGACGCCGAGCTGGAAGAATTACTACGCAACGCAATGGGCGGATTCGACGGCAAGCGCCACAGAAGCACTGCGACGCTGGGACGACCTTACGAGGGCAACGATCGCCTTCCGTGACGGCCTGTTCGATACGACGCTGCCAGGCGAAGTGAAGGATGCAGCAAGTTCGACCCTGGCGCTGTTGCGCACCGCGACCTGCATTCGATTGGAGAATGGCGAGCTCTGGGCCTGGGAAGGGCAGCACACCAATGACGGCTCCTGCGAAGGGTCCTGTACTCACGTCTGGAACTACCAACAGGCGCTATCGCATCTCTTTCCGGCGATCGAGCGAACATTGCGGGAAACCGAATTCACTTACAATCAGTTGCCGTCGGGCGGGCTGACCTTCCGTCAGAAGCTGCCGCTCGGCTCCGGTTTCGACGTGATCGGCCCCTGCGCGGACGGGCATTTCGGCGCGATCATCAAGACCTATCGCGACTGGAAGCTATCGGGTGATACCGACTGGCTTCGCCGCTACTGGCCGAACGTCAAACGCGCCATCGAATATGCCTGGTCGCCGGAAAATCCCGACCGCTGGGATCCGGACGAGACCGGGATATTGTCGGGCCGTCAGCATCAGACGCTCGACATGGAGCTGTTCGGACCGAATTCCTGGCTGGGCACGATGTATGTGGCCGCTCTCCTCGGCGTTGCCGAGATGGCCGCAGTACTTGGCGAGGCTGCACTCGCTGAAAAGACGACGCGAATGGGCAAGGCGGGGGCTGCCTATATCGACAGCGCGCTTTTCAACGGACGCTGGTTCATCCAGAAGATCGATCTTTCCGACAAGGGTGTGCTGATCCCCTTCGACGTCGGTCGTGCGGCCGGCGTGCTCGCCGACGGTTTCATGGAAACCTATTGGTCGGATGAGTTTTCCGAACTGAAATACCAGATGGGCGAGGGCTGCATTTCCGACCAGATCCTCGGCCAGTGGCATGCCGAAGTTGCCGGGATTGGCGGGTTTCTCGATGCGCAGAAGGTAAAGACGGCACTGAAATCGGTGCATGCGAACAATTTCCGCCCGACACTGGAGAACCATTTCAATCCCTGCCGCAACTACGCCTATGAGGACGAAGCCGGGTTGCTGATCGCCACCTATCCGGAAGGCATTCGCCAACCGATGGTAGCGGCACCCTATGCCGAGGAAGTCTGGACCGGCATCGAATATATGTCGGCCTCGCATCTCATCATGCATGGCCTGATCGAGGAGGGAATGGACATTGTCCGCGGCGCCCGCAATCGCCATGACGGTCGGCGGCGCAATCCATGGAATGATATCGAATGCGGCTCCTACTACGCCCGCTCCATGTCGGCCTGGCAGCTCGTCAACGCCTTTTCAGGACTGCAAGCTGATTTCGTCGCCTGCAAGCTTACTTTCGCTCCGAAAAGCGATGGCGACTATCGCCTCTTCTGGTCGGCCGGAAAGGGTTTCGGTACGTTGACGCGAAGGGGTGCCAAGATCAATCTTACCGTCCTTGGCGGCAGCCTGGAGGTCGCCGAAATTGCCGTCGACGATCGGATCATCCGGTTTACGGAACGCCAGTCGATCGAAGCAGGTATGTCGATCGAAATCGGAGCGCTGGCGTAATGGCGGAGATTGAACTCAAATCGGTCCGCAAGGCTTTTCAAAGTTTTGAGGTCATCCATGGCATCGATCTCAGTATCGTCGATGGCTCATTCACCGTCTTCGTCGGGCCTTCGGGATGTGGAAAATCGACGCTTCTGCGCATGATGGCCGGCCTTGAGGAGGTGACGTCGGGCGAAATCCGCATCGATGGCGCGCGCTGCGACCATCTCCTGCCTTCGGCACGCGGCATGGCCATGGTTTTCCAATCCTATGCTCTCTATCCGCATATGAGCGTCGAACAGAATTTGAAATTCGGCCTGGAAAATCAAAAGCTGCCCAAGCAGGAGGTCGCCGCACGCGTCGCGAAGGCGGCCTCAATCCTGCAGATCGAGCATCTGTTGGCGCGACGTCCCAGCCAGCTTTCGGGCGGCCAGAGCCAGCGTGTCGCGATCGGCCGTGCCATCGTCAAGGAGCCGAAGGCCTTCCTCTTCGATGAGCCCCTCAGCAATCTCGACGCTGAATTGCGCATCAAGATGCGCGGCGAACTCATCAGCCTGCACAAGCGTCTGGGATCGACCATGGTCTATGTCACCCACGACCAGGTCGAGGCCATGACCATGGCGGACCAGATCGTGGTGCTGAACGAAGGGCGCATCGAACAGGTAGGCTCTCCCATCGAGCTTTACGCACAGCCAGCCAATCTGTTCGTCGCCCGCTTTCTGGGCGCACCGCCGATGAACCTGCTCAAGGGCAAGGTTGTGCGCAGCGGCAATCAGATCACCATCATGCTGGACGATGGCACACCCGTCCCCTTGCGTGATCGGATGATCGACCTTTCGGACGGAGCGCCGATTACGCTGGGTATCCGGCCCGAACACGCCGAAATCGGTGAAAGTGCCTTCAAGGTGGGCGTCAACGGCACCGAGATCCTCGGCGCTGAGACAATCATCCATGCCGAGATGGGCACTGGTTATCCCTTCACGATCGCCCAGCGCGGCATCAGCCGCGCAAAAGCCGGCGATGTCATCCCCGTCGCCATCCGCGAGCCGTTCGTTCACCTTTTTGATGAAAGTGGATGGGTCGTTGGAGCAAGCAGCGATTGGCGAAGCGCTTATATGAACTGATCCGCCGGGCAACCTTCGTGGAGCGCCGGGCGAATAAAATGAAGGGAGCATGTCGAAATTACGCCGGCCCGAGCGTCTTTAGGTGATGGATGGCACAGCGAAACAGGACCGTCCATTCCGTATTTAAGATCGATCGCACAATATGGGGTTTAGCGGATATGAACGTTTCCTATCGTTGGGTCATCGTGGCCGCCGGCGCACTGATGACCTGTGTTGCACTTGGCGCGATGTTTTCACTGGCTATTTTTCAGGTACCGATCGCCACCGCCACCAATTGGTCGCATGCCGGCATCGCGAGCGCGATGACGCTTAATTTCCTGGTGATGGGTCTCGGTGGTTTCCTATGGGGCGCGGCAAGCGACCGTTTCGGTCCTCGCATCGTCGTATTGACGGGAGCGGTATTATTGGGACTTGCGCTTGTCCTGGCGAGCCGAGCGGGATCACTCCTCCAATTTCAACTGACCTACGGCATTCTCGTCGGCCTTGCCGCCAGCGCATTCTTCGCGCCGATGATCGCGGCCACCACCGCATGGTTCGAGGAAAACCGCAGTTTGGCCGTTTCGCTGGTCTCTGCCGGCATGGGCGTTGCGCCGATGACGATTTCGCCGTTCGCCCGGTGGCTCATTTCGGCCTATGACTGGCAGACAGCCATGATGCTCATCGGTATTATGGCCTGGATATTGCTGGTGCCGGCGGCACTGTTTGTGCGACGCCCGCCCGCGGCTGCATCCGGTCCAGCTGCTGATACTGCGGCGGAAGGCCCTAACGTGCCACTTGGACAGATATTCCGATCGCCGCAATTCCTCGTTCTCGGGGGGACCTTCTTTGCCTGCTGTGCGGCGCATTCAGGACCAATCTTCCACATGGTAAGTTATGCGACGATCTGTGGCGTGGCACCGATGGCGGCTGTCAGCATCTATAGCGTTGAGGGGCTGGCGGGGCTTGGCGGCCGGCTTTTATATGGCACACTCGCAGACAGGCTCGGCGTTAAGCCGGTCCTGGTCGCAGGCCTGTTCGTGCAGGCGCTCGCGCTCGCGACCTATCTCTTTGTCAGCCAGCTCAGTGAATTCTATGCGCTCGCCGTCATTTTCGGCAGCGCCTATGGCGGGGTCATGCCTCTCTATGCGGTGCTTGCGCGCGAGTATTTCGGACCGCGCGTCATCGGCACCGTTTTCGGCGCGGCAACGATGTTGTCGAGCATTGGAATGGCGTTCGGTCCGCTGGCCGGCGGCTGGATCTTCGATACGTTCGGGAACTATTCCTGGCTCTTCATCGGATCGTCCATGGTCGGGCTCGGTGCAGTCGCCATTGCGCTTGCCTTTCCACCATTGCAGCGCGTCAGGCTTCAACCGGCATAGACCGAGTTGGAAGCGTCGACGCCGGTGATCGGAATGGTGACGGCCCCATAGACATGAAGGAGGGCCCCGCGTAGAGCCGATCACCAAATGTCAGGTCCTAGCGTCTGCTGGAAAGGATGTCTCGTCCAATCCGGATTTCAGCCCGTCCAATCCGGGTTCAGCGACGCGGAAAGATAGATTTGCAGCCAATCCCCTGGCCACGAGGCGATGGCTCCTCGGGAGCCCTCTCACGTGGATATGGTCGAAACCGGGCCTGCTATCTTTCAGCCATGGTCGCGAGGATCAGCGACGTATCAGACCTGGCTTTCCCCTTTCATCGCCTTACACACAATTTTAGACGGTGGACGTAAGTTGCGGGCATTGCATTTTTCAATTTTTGGTCAACACTTCTCTTGTGCATCAGGTGCGTGACCCCGGGGGGAGGAAATCCGGGGAGCATTCACCGGCGCGAGGTTTACCGCGCCAAACCGGCTGGGGAGCCTGCGCGCGGTGTCAACATGGGAGGACATGGCACGGGTCTGGCCGGCCATGCCCTTGGTGCAATTGGGAGGAATAAAAATGGTAACCACGTCTGTGGGTGAGACTTCTGGTCGGGGGATGACCAGGGAAGAGAGGAAGGTGATCTTTGCATCTTCGCTCGGAACTGTTTTCGAATGGTATGATTTTTATCTTTACGGTTCCTTGGCCGTGTTCATCGGTGCGGCCTTTTTCAGCGACTATCCGGAGGCAACCCGCAATATTTTCGCGCTGCTCGCCTTTGCGGCCGGCTTTCTCGTCCGGCCCTTCGGTGCGCTGGTGTTCGGACGGATCGGCGATCTCGTCGGCCGCAAATATACGTTCCTGGTCACGATCACCATCATGGGCCTGTCGACCTTCCTGGTCGGTATCCTGCCCGGCTCGGCCAGTTGGGGCATCGTTGCCCCGGTGATCCTGATCGCATTGCGCCTGCTGCAGGGTCTTGCGCTCGGCGGCGAATATGGTGGCGCGGCGACCTACGTCGCAGAACATGCGCCCAACAACCGGCGCGGCTATTACACATCCTGGATACAGACGACGGCGACCCTCGGACTTTTCCTGTCGCTCATCGTCATCCTGGTGGTGCAGAATTGGCTTGGCAAGGACGCCTTTGCTGCCTGGGGCTGGCGTATCCCCTTCATCCTGTCCTTCGTCCTTCTTGGTATTTCTGTCTGGATTCGGCTGTCGCTCAGTGAATCGCCGGCGTTCCGAAAGATGAAGGAAGAGGGCAAGGGCTCCAAGGCGCCGCTGTCGGAAGCCTTCGGGCAGTGGAAGAATGCCAAAATCGCTCTGCTAGCGCTTCTCGGCCTTACGGCCGGTCAAGCGGTCGTCTGGTATGCCGGCCAGTTCTATTCGCTGTTTTTCCTGCAGAACGTGCTGAAGGTCGATGGCCAATCGGTCAATATCATGATCGCCATCGCGCTCCTGATCGGCAGCGGCTTCTTTGTGGTGTTCGGATGGCTGTCCGACAAGATCGGCCGCAAGCCGATCATCATGGCCGGCCTTGCCTTGGCGATCCTGACCTATTTCCCGCTGTTCAACGCCTTGACCCGCGCAGCAAACCCGGCTCTCGCCCAGGCAGAACAAACGATCCGCGCCACCGTCAGCGCAGCACCCGGCGATTGCACGTTCCAGTTCAATCCGGTCGGCACGGCGAAATTCAACAACTCCTGCGACATTGCGACCTCGTTCCTGTCGAAAAGCTCCGTCCCCTATGTGGTCGTCGATGGTCCTGCCGGACAGCCGGCGACGGTCAAGGTTGGCGATACGACCGTCACTTCATTCAATGCCGTCACCGCGGGCGCGGACGCTGCGGCAAAGAACGCGGCCTTCACGCATGACCTGAACCTCGCTCTGCAGAAGGCCGGTTTCCCGCTCGTACGTGATCCGGCCAAAGTTCCGGATGTCAAGCTGGATGGCTTCATCGCCGCAAACCCTGAACTCGGCCTGGACGCGGCGGCAATCCGCGCCGGCGAAAAAACGGTCACTCCGGTTGCCGATCTCATCAAGGCGAAGCTGCTCACTGCGGAACAAGCCGCCGGGGCAACGGAAATGCCCGTTTATACGATACCGAACGGCGGTGCGTTCAAAATGGTCGCCGATCCGAATGCGGTAAACTGGCCGCTCACCATCGCCATTCTCACCATTCTCGTCATCTATGTGACCATGGTCTATGGTCCGATTGCAGCGATATTGGTCGAGATGTTCCCAACCCGCATCCGCTACACCGGCATGTCCTTGCCCTACCATATCGGCAACGGCTGGTTCGGCGGTCTGCTTCCGGCAACGGTCTTTGCGATGAGTGCCGCCAAGGGCGATATTTATTACGGCCTTTGGTATCCGATCGCGGTTGCGGCAATGAGCCTGGTCATCGGCCTTATCTTTATCCGCGACACCAAGGGCGTCGACCTCAACGCCATCAAATAGCAACGCATGAAAAGCCCGGCGCGACCATTCCGCCGGGCTTTTTGCCGCTTGCGTTCAGTCATTTTCCGACGCCGCGCCGCCTTATGGTATTTACTCCTTACCAAATCTGGTATCAGAATTGACCATTATTTTTCGGGCAAATCGAGGCCATGATTTGATGAGAGAAGACTTCGTTCAATCGCTCAAGGACGAACTCGGCGGCGACGTATTTTTCGGTGCCGATATCCCGACACGTTTCCACAATGACTGGGCCGGGCTTGAGCCTGTCGTGCCGCTCGCCTTGGTACGCCCACGCACGACCGAGCAGGTCTCGGCAACGCTCCGGCTTTGTGATCGCTTCCGGGTACCGGTCGTGCCGCAAGGCGGGTTGACGGGACTGGCAGGCGGCGCCCGACCGATCGAAAACGGTGTCGCACTGTCGCTCGACCGCATGAATGGTATCGATGAGATCGACCCCGTCATGGCGACGATGACCGTGCAGGCCGGAACGCCGCTCAGCGTCATCCAGGCGGCTGCAGAGGAAGCAGGGCTTTTCTTCGGGCTTGACCTCGGCGCCCGCGATTCCTGTGTCATCGGCGGTAATCTCTCCACCAATGCGGGCGGCAATCGCGTCATTCGCTTCGGCATGGCGCGCGAGCATGTGCTCGGCCTCGAGGTGGTTTTACCCGACGGCACGATCGTACGATCGCTTAACAAGATGCTGAAGAACAATGCCGGTTATGACCTGAAGCAGCTTTTCATCGGCTCCGAGGGGACACTCGGCGTTATTACCCGCGCCGTTCTGCGCCTGCAGGCAAAACCCGCTGCGCTCGCAAGCGCCTTTTGTGGATGTCCCGATTTCCCATCCATGCTGGAACTGCTCAAAAGCGCGCGACTAGGCATGGGATCGGCGCTGATCTCCTTCGAGGTCATGTGGCCGAGCTTCTACGATTTCATGACGGGCAATCTGCCGGATCTGCGCCGTGCCTTTTCCGAGCCGCATGGCATCTACGTGCTGATCGAAGCGGGCGGTCGCGATGCCGACGAAAACCGGGCAATGCTCGAGCAGATCCTGTCCGACGCGCTCGAAGAAGGCTGGGTATCTGACGCTGTCCTGCCGTCCTCCGAGCGCGAGACGCGCGACCTCTGGGCAGTCCGCGAAAGTGTTTCGGAATACGGACGGCTGATGGGGCCGCTGACGGCCTTCGATGTCGGACTGCCCACCAGCGCCGCAGGCCAGGTGGTGAGCGAGATCGAAGAGGCCATGAAGAGCCGTTGGCTGGACGCGATCGCGCTCAGTTATGGCCATATCGGTGACAGCAACCTGCATCTCGTCTGCAACATTCCTTCGGCCGGCAAGACGCAGCCGCATAAGGAGATCACCGAGCTCGTTTTCGGCGCAATCGGGCAGGCGGGCGGCACAATCTCTGCCGAACACGGGATCGGCCTGCAAAAGAAACCCTATCTCACGCTATCCCGGACGCCGGAAGAACTGGCGCTGATGGAACGCATCAAACGCGCCATTGATCCGAACAACATCCTCAATACCGGGAAAGTGCTGTCGATTTGAGCCGGGCAATCTCCGTGCGTCAGAACATGCCGGCGAACAGGCATTTCAAGCCAGTGCGGGTGCTGCTCCCCAGCGAGGAGGTTGCGCGGCAGCTTTCCGATGCGATCAGGGCGGGCTATTTTCGTTTCGGCTCGAAGCTTCCTTCCGAGCGCAGTATTGCCGAGCAGATGCAAGTCAGCCGCCCGACCGTGCGGGAGGCGGTTAAGCTGCTTGTCGAGGCCAATATTCTGACAGTGAAGCCCGGTTCCGGCGGCGGCGCATTCGTTACGAGCGAAATCGTGCCCCTGGATGTCATCGTGACGGCGCCGGATCTGAGGCCAGGTGACATGGGCGAAGCGCTCGAAATGCGCCGGCTGATCCTGCCATGGGTCGCACAGATCGCATCACAATATGCCGAGGATGCTGATTTCGATCGGATGCGAGACGCGATCGAGTTCGGGCGACAATCGCTGCCGATGCCAGAGGCCGCGAAAAGCAGCCCCGAGGCGATCAGCTCGATCATCATCGCCACGATGCGGTTCGATCTGGCTCTGGCCCAGGCGACGCGAAACAGCCTTGCCATGCATCTCATGGAGCTTCTGTTACAATGGGTGGAACCAATGCGCCACAAGACCCTGCAGAGCCGCGCGGATCTCGTGCTGTCGCTGGAACTTGTCGAGACGATGATGCGGACCATCGAAGCCGGCGATCCCGCACCCATTGCCGAGATCACCGAGCGCCGCCTCAATATTCTGGAAAAAGCCCTGGAAGAGCAGACCGGTCGGCGCCTACGTCGCAGCCGGTATTCGCCAGCCTAGTGGATGGAATCTAACACTTGGTGCCCGCGCCTGACGCTGGAAGCCCGGGTGGCGAGCCTGCCGCAGACTTGAGCGGGCGCCAGACGATAGGAGAGACACGCCCGGGCGCGCCTCGGTGACACTGGGCAAAGCGAAGCTCGGCTTTTGAGTGACCGCGATGTTAGGACAGGTCGGCCGTGAACGAACAATTTGTGCCACCGGGCACGTTAGGACGATGCGCCCGCTGACCCGGGGCCCATGGCGTCCGCGACGACCTCCTCGAGCACGCCGAGATCAATATCCTTCACGGATTTGAACCTGATGCAATATCCGGTGATCTTCGCCTTCCCGAGCCGCGATCCATAGGTCTCGGACAGGTAGTGCTTGTCCTTGAGACCCATGACGTAGACCGATATTCCGGACGTATTGGCGCTGAGGCCGATCTTGTAGAACGCTCTCGTATCCCCGGTGGCATAGCTGAGCGTTTCCGACCCATAGCCAATATTCGGATTTGAAACGACCTTGCCGTCGTCGTTCCTGCCATCCAGGAACCATAGCTTGGCGTCGGGCGAAATCTCCAAGATGCGCCGATGCAGATCCCTCAACTCCTCGCTCTTCGCCGGAGACTGATTGCCGATGTATCTGTCGATCTGCTCGTGCACGCTCATGACAAGGTCTCCTTTTTCCATTTCGCCAGGCTGCACTCGGACCGCGAGCGTCTGCCTCTCATCAAGAAGACGACCGGACTTGCCAGAAACCGACACAGTCCGCTGACGATCGCCGCTCAGCAGCACGATCGCCGCGCGCCAGACGTGCTTTTGCGCCGCGTTGCTGTCCCTCACCACGGCCTCCAACCGGAGCCAATCGGATGCGGATATGTCGATGGAAACCCCTGTTCGCATGCGTCAGACCCGCATGCCACGCCCCGCACCGGAATCCCCAAACGGACTCAAGCCTCAGATTTTATCCACTAGGTCACGCCTCAAAAAAGTCTGGCAG
This sequence comes from Rhizobium sp. BK313, assembly GCF_014193655.1. GTDB lineage: Bacteria > Pseudomonadota > Alphaproteobacteria > Rhizobiales > Rhizobiaceae > Rhizobium. The sequence continues at coordinate 218,521 of NZ_JACHZQ010000002.1, forward strand.
ATGCGGCCGTTGTCGCGGCCGTCTCGTCACATCTTGCAACAAGATTTCCCACAAAATTCATAGTCGAGAAACATTCAGACACCGTCAGCGGCAGGCAATCCACTAGATATCGGGATCCCATTCAGAGCCGGCGCGGGTGAGATCACCCATGGCCGATACCGATCGATATGACGTTTGCTGCGGAGCCTGATCGTCGATGCTTTTCCCGAATTTGTGGCGACAAGAACAGCTAAGACACGTCGTTGTGACGACCTTTCATGAAAAGGGTTATCGTGACTATGGGAAAAAATGCATTGAGACATTTCTCAAATATTGGCCCAAGGACATCTCGCTTTTGGTCTACGCAGAGGATGTGCATGTCGAGGAGAAAGATCGTCGCCTTCAAATCTTCGATCACAATGAAACCCTCCCGCGTTTGCTCAAATTTCGCAAAAAATTTGCGCAGAATCCGCCGGCCAACGGATTACGTCCGCTTGGAAATTCCTTCGAACGTGATTTCCGGTGGGATGCCATTCGTTTTTCCAACAAGGTCTTTGCCGTTGCCGATGCGATCCGGCGATACCGGACGCTGGCTGATCAACTGATATGGCTTGACGCCGATACGGTCACTCATAGGGACATTCCGCGAGGCCTGGTTGACAAAATTGCGCCTCGGGGAAACCAGCTAGCCTCCTACTTGAACCGAAGAATATATCCGGAATGCGGATGGGTGGGTTACAACCTCCGCCATCAGGAAATATTGACCTTCGTCGAGCGTTTCGAATGCACCTACACGTCCGGCTATTTTCTGACGCTGAAAGAAAGCCACGACAGCTTTGTCTTTTGGAAGATCGCCCAGCAGATGGAACAGGACGACGAGGCAGTTTTTAAGCGTCTGGGTTCAAATCGCACGAAGTCCCACGTTTTCATCAACAGCATCCTCGGAGGTTACATGGATCACCTCAAGGGAGACAGGAAAGCGGCGGGGAAAAGTCGAAAAAGCGATTTGAGTTGGCGAAGGCGCGAGGAATGGTGGAAATGATGGGGCGCTGTCAGGGCGCCATCTTGCAGGGCAAGAGACCCGGTCGGCTTGGCATTCGCCGTTCACCTTGAGATGACATCACATCTTGCGAAATAGTTTAGGTTTAAACTTGTTTTTTCAGTTGTGCCGCCCGATACTGAAGCTCTCAGGGCGGGCTCGGAGGGCCGAATCAGTCCGCCACCGTTTCGTCGCGACCACGGAGAATTCGACATGGCTTTTGCTTATCTTGCCTTTTTCGAAAGCACCGAGGAGGGCGATCTCGCAATCACCGAAACGGACCTCGCAGCCGTTGCGGCGATCATCAAGGCAACGCCGGGCCTCAGCTCCGCCAATATCTACACGCCCGAAACAACCAACGACATGTACAACAAGACGGAGCAATCGCCCGTCTTTGGCATGCAACTCTATTTCGATGAACTGACAGACCTTGAAAATGCCGTCGGCCGGGCGGGCCATCTGCAGCAGCTTGCAGCGCCGGACGTTCTGACCAGTATCAAAGGCGCAAAAGCGACCCAACAGGCCATGTATGTGCGGCCATTTCCGGTCGACGACAGCAGGCTGCGCACCTCGGAGAGCGCGTTGCCGTGCAGCTACGTGGTCCACTACACCGGTCCGGCGGAGGACCTGAACATCTGGCTGCATCACTATGTCAGCAATCATCCGCAGCTCATGCGGACTTTCCCGGAAATCCGCCAGATCGAGGTTCTGTCCCGAGTGGATTGGCATGGTTTTCTACCTTGGGAGCGCGTCAATCACATGCAGCGCAATCGGGTCATGTTTGATAGCCCGGCCGCGCTGCAGGTCGCATTGCAATCGCCCGCGCGCATCGCCATGCGGGAAGATTTCAAGACCTTCCCGCCTTTTGAAGGCGGCAACTCACACTATCCGATGGCGACGCGGATCATCGTCCCGCAAGCGCTCTAGCTTTTTGAATTTAGAGGATCTTATCCGCTTGCGGGTGGTTCCACCTGAAATCGGGATGCTCTAGGGCCTGATGTAACGGCGGTCGAGTTCGGCGATCGAGCCACAGCCAAGAAGCGCCAGGCTACGACGAATTTCCTCTTCGAGAATGGCGATGGCACGGGCAGCACCTGCCTCGCCGCCGGCAGCAAGGCCGTAAAGCGTCGCACGGCCGATCATGACGCCATCGGCACCCAGCGCCAAGGCCTTGACGATATCGGTTCCGCGGCGAAAACCACTGTCGACAAGAATCGTTAGCCGGCCTTTCAGCCGGCCGGCGATCTCCGGCAGGACCGACACGGGCGAGGGCACGCCATCGAGCTGCCGTCCGCCATGATTGCTGAGCACAATGCCGTCGACGCCCGCCTCCGCAGCCAGTTCCGCGTCCTGAAGCGTCGCCACACCCTTGATGATCAGCGTCCGCGGCCAGATCTTTCTCAGGTGACGGATGTGATCCCAATGAAGGCGAGGCTCGATCTGCTCACGCGACCACGTCGCCGTGCGCGCAAAGCTCTGCTGATCGGCCGGCAGAAAATCGAGCAGATTGCCAAAGGGCGGAATTCCATGCGCCATGACCGACAGCGCCCATCGTGGATGCGCAAGAATATCGAGCTTGTTGCGCAGAGTCGGTTCCATACCTTGGCGGTAATTGCGACGGTCCCATTCGCGATTGCCGAACGTGGCGGCGTCCACAGTCACGAGCAGCGCCTGGCATCCGGCTTTTTTGGCGCGTTCCACCAGTTCATCCACAAACACCTGGTCGCGGAAGACGTAAAGCTGCATCCAGTGATGCAGTCCTTCCACGTCGGCGATTTCCTCGACCCGCATGTTGGAAACGGTGCTCTGGGTGAAGGGGACACCGGCCTTTGCCGCGGCCTGCGCCAGCAGCCTGTCACCTTCGCGAACATAAAGCGCATTGAATCCCGTCGGCGCGATGAGAAAGGGAAGACGCATCCGGACGCCGAAAAGCATTGTCGAAAGATCGGGCGAGCCCACACCGGTGAGTGTCGCTGGGCTGAATTCGATGGTCGAGAAGACCTCACGGTTTCGACGAAGCGTCCATTCGTCCTCGGCGCCGCCTTCGAGGTATTCCAGCACGAAGGCGGGCAGCCGCCTCGTCGCCATGGCACGCAGATCCGCGATCGTCACGGCGCGGCCGACATTGGTGCCCCTGTAATATCTGCGTGCCGTTATTGCCACAATTCCGCACCTATTCGACTTGGTAGCCTGTCTCGGCCAGAACAGGCGACCATTCTGCCTGGACGTCGTCCGGCGGCACGGAGGCGAGCAGGCTTCGCGTATAGGGGTGCTGGGGGTTGGCAAACACTGTTTCCGTAGCTCCGCTCTCCACCACTTCGCCGCGATACATAACCAGCACGCGGTCGCAGAGATAACGCACGACGGAAAGATCGTGCGAGATGAACATCATCGAGAAACCATGTTCGTTGCGCAGCTTCAGCAACAGATCCAGGAGCTGCGCCTGAACCGAGACATCGAGGCCGGAAACGATCTCGTCGGCGACCAGAATTCGCGGCACCGTGCAAAGAGCGCGCGCGATGTTGACGCGCTGCTTCTGTCCTCCGGAAAGCTGCGAAGGAAAACGCATCGCGGCATCCGGCGGCAGGCCGATCTCGGCGAGCAATTCGGCCGCACGATCCATGCGTTCGCGCTTTCCGGCGTAGAGGCCACTTGCCTCGGTCGCCTGGGTGACAATGCTGCCAACCCGGCGGCGCGGATTGAGCGCCGATTGCGGATCCTGGAACACCATCTGGATATGGTCGCGTCGATAGGCCTTTTCCGATGCTCCGTTGGCGGTGATGTCCCGACCCGCCAGCGTGAGGCGGCCTTCGGTCGGCGTGTCCAGCCCGACGACCAGGCGCGCCAGAGAACTCTTGCCGCTGCCGCTTTCCCCGACGATACCGACAAACTCGCCTTCGCCAAGCGTGAAATCGACGCCGTTGACCGCCTTGAACTTGGGATGCTTGCTGAACGGGCTCCAGGACACTGTATAGGCCTTGGTCAGTTTCTCGCCCTCGAGGTAGCTCTTGGCTGTAGCGACGTCGCGACTCGGCGCCAGCGGCGGCGGAACGATCTCAGGCGTCTTCTCGGTGCGGATGCAGGCGGCGATGTGGCCGGGCGCTATTTCGGCAAGCGGCGGCTCGGCCTTAGAGCAGGCCGCAATCGCGTTGGGACAGCGGGAGGCGAAACGGCAGCCGGTGATATCCTTAAGCACGCGCAGGCCAGGCATACGTTCGGGCAGGATGAAAAGCCCGCGGCGCGGACCGCTGATCGTCGGATTGGCAAGCTGCAGGCAGCGCGTATAGGGGTGCGCCGGCGCCGAGAAGAGTTGCTTGGCGGGGCCGCGCTCGGCCGGACGCCCGGCATAGAGCACCATGATCTCGTCGCTGATCTGCGAAGCCAGGCGCAGATCATGGGTGATGAAGATGACCGCCGTGCCGTCGCGTTTCTGCATCTCGGCGATCAGCTTGACGATGCGGGCCTGGATGGTGACGTCGAGCGCCGTGGTCGGCTCGTCCGCGATCAGCAGGCGCGGCCGGCTGGCAAAAGCCATGGCGATCAGAATGCGCTGGCACATGCCGCCGGAAAGCTGGTGCGGGTATTTTTCGAGCAGCGCCGCACCATGTGGCAGATGCACAGCCTCGAATTCGGCAAGCGCCCGCTGGCGCCAGCCTTCACCGGGAGCGAGGCCGATGCGGCGCAGATGCTCCTTCATCTGCTGGCCGACGGTCAGCACCGGATTGAGACCGGACAGCGGTTCTTGCGGAATGAAGGCGATATCGCGGCCGAGCAGGTTGCGGCGGCGCTCCGGCGCCATCGCCACAAGGTCGTCTCCATCGAATTTGAGCGTGCCCCTGGTGACAGCAAAGCCGCTCGGCAGGAATTGCGAGATGGTGCGGCCGATCATCGACTTGCCGGCACCGGACTCACCGACCAGCCCGAGGATCTTGCCCGGTTCCAGGGTGAAATTCAGATCGGTCAGGACGGGGAAAGATTCCGGGCCACCGAGGGATTCAACGCTCAGGTTCTGTGCGGCTAATATAGTCACGTCAGGTCCTCTCCGTCTGCGTCAGGCGCGTGTCGAGGGAGCGGCGAAGGCCGTCGCCGAGAATGTTGAAGCCGAAGACTGCGAAGAAGATTGCGAAGACCGGGCAGAGGAGATTGAGCGGCGCCTCGTAGATGTTCTGCCGGGCGTCGGCGATCATCTGGCCCCAGGCAGGCGTATCCGAGCCGACGCTCATGCCGACGAAGGACAGGATGGCTTCGACGATGACGGCCACGCCCATTTCGAGACTCATCAGCGTGATCAGCAGCGGCAGCGTGCCGGGCAGGATTTCGCGGGTGATCGTGCGCCAATGGGAAAAACCGACGAGCTGGGCAGCAGCGACATAATCCCGCCGCCGCAGCACCAGCACCTCGCTTCGCAACACCCGACAGAAGCGCGTCCAATCGACGAGCACGATGGCAAGGACCACGTTGCGGATACCCGTGCCGAGACCAACCATGAGGATCAGCGACAGGATGACCGGCGGAAAGGACAGCCAGATTTCGACGATGCGCCCGATCAGCCAATCGACCCACCCGCCGAAGTAGCCGGCGATATGGGCGAGGATCGCGCCGATGATCATTGCGCCGATCGAGGCGGTGAAGGCGACGGTGAGCGCAACGCGCGTGCCGAAGATCAGGCGCGAGAGGATGCAGCGGCCAAGGCTGTCGGTGCCGAGCGGGAACATTGCATCGCCGCCGTCCGTCCAGGCCGGTGGCGTCAGGATCGACAACAGGTTCTGCTCGTTCGGGTCGTTGGGCGCGATCCAGGGCGCGAAGATGGCGCAGATCGCCAGGATGGCGATGATGACAAGGCCGATCTGAACGCGGCCGGATCTCAACCAGAGGGGAAGATGTCTCATGGTCAGCGCGCCGTCAGTTTTGGGTTGAGGATGAGATAAAGGCTGTCGACCGCGGTATTGATGACGAGGACAGCGACGCAATAGGTGAGCCCCGCGCCTTGAATGATCGGCAGATCCGCGTTGCGGATCGCATCGACCATCAAATTGCCCATGCCCGGATAGGAATAGATGACTTCCACCAGCAGCGTGCCGCCGAACAGAAAGCCGAATTGCACGCCCATCAGGCTAAGTGTCGGCAGGATGGCGTTCTTGAGGGCATGACGGACGAGGATGCGTTTCTCGGACAGGCCGCGCAGCCGCGCCTGCTGGATGTAGTCGTCCTGATAGGCGTCGAGCAGGCTTGATCGCAGCACGCGCATCAGCGATGGCGACAGCGCGATACCGAGCGCAAGGCTCGGCAGGATCATATGCTTGATGGCGTCCCAGAAAACTGCAGGATTGCCGGTGATGATACTATCGAGCAGAAGAAAACCCGTCACCATCGGGCGCTCGAATCCAGGGCTGAGCCGTCCGGTGAAGGGCAGAAGATTGAAGAAGACGCCGAAGATCAGCAGCAGGAACAGGCTCCAGAGGAATTCCGGCAGCGACAGAAGCAGGATGGACAGAAAATCCGTCACCGCCTCCGCGCGTGTTCCACGCACGTAGAAAAGGAAGAGCCCACCGGCAATGCCGAAGACGGTGGCGACGATCATGGCGAGAACCGCCAGCTCGATGGTGGCGGGCAGCGTCGAACCAATCAGCGACGTCACATCCTGGCGGAAGTGGATCGAGCGTCCGATATCGCCATGCAGCAGTTTTCCGAGCCAGATGCCATATTGCTCGAGAAGCGGTCGATTAAGCCCCATCTCCTTGCGCATTGCCTCGACCTCGTCGACCGTGGCATTGGGCGGCATGGACATCGCCGCCGGATCGACGGGCAGAACACGCAGGATACAGAAGAGAAGCGCGGAAACGATCAGCAGGATTGGTATTGCAGTGAGGGCGCGCTTTACCAGCAGTTTGGCGATAGTCACAAACATGCGCATGCCTTGTCTTACGAAGCCAGGAAGGGGTCCGGAATACGGGTCCTGACCCCATGTCTCTCAAGCTATGCTGCGCAAACTTACGACCACGACATGGTATCGCCCAGGACCCAGGCATTGCCATATTTGACGTAGGTGAGGTTCTTCTTGCGCACCAGCGTCTGAACGCTCTGCAGAAGCGGGATGGTGGCGCCGGTTTCGACGGCTTCCTTGGCGAGATCCCTGTAGCCGGCGACACGTTTTTCATAGACCGGCTCGGCGAAGAGGGCGAGAACCTTCTCGCCGATTTCCATACCCTTCCAGGCGCCAAAAGGCATTTTCGGGTTGAGCAGATAGCCGGAGAAGATCTCGGGATCGCCGGTGGCATTGTCGAAGCTGTAGAGGGTCGCTTCCGGCAGCTTGCCACCACGATTGAGTTCGAAATATTTCGAATACTCGATCTGCTGGATTTCACACTTAATGCCGACCTTGCCCCACATCTGTACCAGAGCGCGCGCGATATCATAATCGCTTGGGAACTGGCCGTTGGTGGCGGCAAGTGTAATGGTTGCCGGCTTGTCGGTGCTGAAACCGGATTTGGCGAGCAGCTCCTTGGAAAGTGCCGGATCGTATTTGAAGCTGTAGCCGTCGACGAAACCAGGCGTCCCGGGCGTTGCGGGAACCGAAAGCGGCACGGCAGCGCCGGCGTAGAACGCCTTGGACAGCGCCGCCTTGTCGATCGCATGATGGGCAGCGAGCCGGACATTCTCATCGGCAAAGCCCATGTCGTTGCGCATCTGCAGCAGGATGATGCGGGTGAACGGATTGATCTCGGCTGTCAAACCATCCACCTTGCCGAGGCGTTCAGCTTCCCGGACGGGAATGTTGACGGTGAGATCGATCTGACCGGATTGGATGGCGGCAGTGCGTGCCGACGGATCCTTGATGATTTCGATCGTGACGTTCTTGATCTTCGGTTTCTGCCCGAAATAATTGTCGTTGCGCTCCAGCACGATGCGGGAGTTCATCTGGTAGTCGACAAGCTTGTAGGGGCCGGTGCCGACAGGCTTCTTCAGGAACGCATCCTGGCCGACGGATTCCATGTATTTCTTCGGAACGAGGAAGCTGCCGAGGAATGCCAGCCACTGCGGCGCAGTTGGGGTCGGGGCCTTGAATTTCATCACGCCGCTGGTGGGGGAGGTGACCTCGATTGCCGTGAGGTTGCGCCAGGAATTGGCAATATCGAGTTTCAGACCGGATTTGACGCGATCGATGAAGGTGTAGCTGAAATCCTCCAACGTCATCGGGTCGCCGTTGTGGAACTTGACGTCGTTGCGGATTTCGAACGGCATTGAAAGACCGTCTGCTGCAAGTTCCCATTTTGTGATGAGATTGGGTATCAGCTTCAGATCAGGTGCCTGATCGAGCGGCTGATCGAATACCAGCTTATAGATCGGCTGCGCATCGGGAACAAAGCGCTGGTTTGGGTCCCAGGACGGCACGTCGCTCGGCCATCCGATCGAAACGCTGTCGGTATCCGCGGCATAGGCGAAGGTTGCCCGCGACAGCACTGTGCCGCTGACTGCAGCAAGGCCGAGCATCTGCAGGAGATTTCTGCGGTCTATTTCAAAAGTCATTACGATCCCTCTGGTTTGCACATCGGCGTGAGACCGATGAACCTGCGGCGGTTGTTGAACGCAAGCCTGCAATCTTGCCGAGGGCTTTTATTGTTTTGCTTTTGTAGCCTCTTTTTCGCGGGCTTCCCCTTAGCAATTAGCGGGATCGTAGAACGTGCTAAAAACTACTTCAAGCCTAAAATTTCTGGATCGTATGATTTTGATCGATCGAAGGCCCAACTGAGGGAAATCCCCAGAAAATCGGCGTTTCAACCGATTGCTCGGGCCGGACATAGCTCGCCCTTGCCGGACATTTGCGGCTCGATGCCGGCCGGATTGAAAAAATCGTTGACGCTCTTTCCAATTATTTTATGCTTAAAATGCTGTTTGAGCGAAATGATCGTATCGGACGAGGAGAACTCGGAGAGGGGACGTTGATGCTAGACCCGCATTGCCATTCCAGCAGCATCATGGTGGAGCGTCCCGCAGCCGTCGCATTCGAATTGATGTCGGACGGGCTGCAGCAGGGGCGCTGGGCATGGGGCAGCCTTAACCGGACCGAGATCGAGCCGGGATTGTTTTGCGGCACGTCCATTTTCTCGGGCAAGCAGACCTATGTCCGCCTCAATGTCGACCGGGCGCGCTTCCAGGTGGACTATGATGTCGGCGGCTCGAAAGAAACCATGCAGTTCCGCAACATGTCGCGGGTCATTCCTGGCGAACTGCTGAGGATGGGAGCCGACACATGCGTCGTCACGCTGCTGACCTGGCGCTTGCAAACGCAGACAGACGCAGAATGGATCCAATTCGGCACGATCCATGAGGCGGAGATGTTCCTGATAAAAGGTCTTCTCGAGCGCGATTGAAGGATAAAATGACCCATTCCCCCTATCTGCTGTTTGAAGACAGGGCGCGGGCAATGCCCGATGCGCCCCTCTTGATTGCGCCGGCCAGCGCCGGGCTCACCTATGCGCCGCAGGGGTTCCGTTACAGCTATGGCGACGTGTTCGCGGACGTCGCCACCCTCAGCAAACGCTTCGCCTCCGCCGGCTATGGTCTCGGGTCACGCGTCGCCCTGCTTCTGGAAAACCGGCCGGAATTTTTCACTTTCTGGCTGGCATTGAATGCCATCGGCGTGTCGATCGTACCGATCAATCCGGATCTGCGGCGTGACGAACTTCTCTTTCAGCTCGATATGGCCGAGGCGCCGATCCTGATCGCAATTTCCGAGCGGCTGACGGAGCTTCGCGACGTCAATCCCGGCAAGGTAACGGTTGTCGGCGTCGATGAAGAAATCCCGCCGTCGCCCTTTGCCTTTAAGGCTCAGACTGGCGGGCCGGATGCCGAATGCGCTCTGCTTTTCACCTCCGGCAGCACGGGCAAGCCGAAGGCCTGCATCCTCTCCAACATCTATTTCATCCGGCTTGCCGAGTGGTACACCACCCAGGGCGGCGTCGCGAGAATGGAAGATGGGAGCGAGATCGCACTGACCCCCTTGCCGATGTTTCATATGAACGCGCTTGGCTGCACGGCGGTCGGCATGATCATGAAAGGCGGTGCGATCGTGCCGCTCGACCGCTTCCATTCCAAGAGCTGGTGGGCGTCGATTGCCGATTCCGGCGCGACCATCATCCATTGTCTGGGCGTTATTCCGGCCATCCTTTTGCAGATGCCGGCTGTTGCGGCGGAACGTGCCCATAGGGTGAAGTTTGCGCTCGGGCCGGGTGTCGATGCCCGGCACAAGATCGAGTTCGAGGAGCGCTATGGCATTCCGATCGTCGAGGCCTGGGCCATGACCGAGACGGGTGGCCGCGCCGTGACCACCACGGCGGCCGACGACTACACGCCGGGACTGCGCTGTATCGGCCGGCCCCGCGCCGGCATGGATTACAGGATCGTCGATGATGCCGGTGGTACGGTCGAAACGGGCACGCCCGGCGAACTTCTGGTGCGGGCTGAGGGTGACGATCCGCGCGACGGCTTCTTCAGCGGTTATCTGAAGGACGAAAAGGCGACGGAGGCGGCCTGGGAAGGCGGCTGGTTCCACACCGGCGATGTCGTCTATGCCGATGACAATGGCCTTCTCTACTTCTTCGATCGCAAGAAGAGCATCGTGCGTCGCAGCGGCGAGAATATTGCGGTGCTGGAAGTTGAGGCGGCGCTCGCCAAACTTCCCGCCGTCAAGGCATCGGCTGTGACGCCGGTGCCTGACGATCTGCGCGGCGAGGAGGTTTTTGCCTTCATCGTCGAGGGTGATACCGCGGCCGCTGGCGATCCGATGCAACGAGCCTCAAGCCTCATCGGGAGCTGCGGTGACTATATCGCCTACCACAAGCTGCCCGGCTACGTCGTCTTCGTCGACAAGCTGCCCGTCAGTTCCACGCAGAAACTTCAGCGCGGCCAAATAAAGACCATGGCGGCAAAGGCGGTCGAAGAGGGTTCGGCAATCGACCTGCGCAAGCTGAAGGCCGCCATCCGCAAGGGCGGCTGAAGCAAGCCTTTCGAGCCGAGGCATTTCTGCTATACTATAATTCAAGACTAAAATCCTTATTAGGAGTTTCATATGACCCCGGAGAAGATCCTCTATGAAACCGCGGTCACCGCTTTTGGCGGCCGGGACGGCAAGGCGCAGAGCGCAGACGGCAGTTTTGCCGTCAATCTTTCCGTGCCGAAAGGACTTGGCGGGCCAGGCGGGGAGGGCACCAACCCAGAGCAACTGTTCGCGGCCGGATATGCCGCCTGTTTCCTGGGCGCAGTCAAACTCGTTGCGCGCACCCGGAAAATCGCGCTTCCGGACGATGTGTCCGTTACCGCCAAGGTCGGCATCGGCCCGGTCCCGGTGGGCTACGCGCTTGCGGTCGAGCTGACGGCTTCCCTGCCTGGCATCGACAAGGCCGTGGCGGAGGAAATCGTTGCCGGCGCGCATGAGCGTTGTCCCTATTCCAATGCCACGCGCGGCAATGTCGACGTGATCCTGACGGTGGCCGGATGACGGCGTCACGCGCCCGCAAATCCTATGACGGCGTGGTTCTGGCGGTGCCGGTGACGGTACCCTATGAACGTTATTCGATCGAGAGCGCGCATTGGTGGCTGGGTCGGGCACTCAGGGCGCTGGCCGAAGGCGCGGGCATCAGCCATCGCGAGTTCGACGGCTTCGCTGTCGCAAGCTTCACCATGGGGCCGGATACGGCGATCGCGCTGACACAGCATTTCGGCCTGACGCCGCGCTGGCTCGATCACGTGCCGATGGGGGGTGCCGCCGGCATCGTCTCGATCCGGCGCGCGGCGCGGGCGGTGCAGGCGGGCGATGCCGACATCGTCGCCTGTGTTGCGGCCGATACCAATCAAGTCGATACTTTCCGAAAGACGCTCGCCAATTTCTCCCGCTTCGCCCAGGATGCCTCATATCCTTACGGTGCCGGCGGTCCCAATGCCAGTTTCGCGCTGATCGCTCGGGCCTACATGGATCGTTTTGGCGCCAAGCGCGAGGATTTCGGCAAGCTCTGCGTCGCGCAACGCGAGAATGCCCTCAACTATCCGCACGCGCTGATGAAGAAGCCGCTGACACTGGATCAATATCTGTCGGCGCGACCGATCGCCGAACCCTTCCACCTCTTCGACTGTGTTATGCCCTGCGCCGGTGCGGAGGCCTTCCTCGTCATGCGCGAGGAAACGGCATCATCGCTCGGCCTGCCTTTCGTGCGCGTCCTGTCTGCGATTGAACGGCACAATGCTTTCCCGGAAGACGCGGTGCAGTCCCGCGGCGGCTGGGCGATGGATCGCGGCGAGCTCTATGACATGGCCGGTATTGCACCCGACCATATTGATTTCATGCAAACCTATGACGACTATCCCGTTATCTCCATGATGCAGTTTGAGGATCTCGGCTTCTGCCAAAAGGGAGAGGGGCCGGATTTCGTACGCCAGCACACCTTCACGATCGATGGCTCCTTTCCGCACAATACATCGGGGGGGCAATTGTCAGTCGGACAGGCGGGAGCCGCCGGTGGGCACCTCGGCATCGTCGAGGCCATGCGCCAGCTTCTGGGCCTGGCCGGCGGCACACAGGTTGCCGATGCGAAGATCGGCCTGGTTTCCGGTTTCGGCATGATCAACTACGACCGCGGCCTGGCGTCAGCGGCGACGATCCTGGCGAGGCAATCGACATGATCGGGCCATTGTCGCCGCCATCCATACGCAGCCGCAAGGCGCAGGGGCTGACGCTCGCCGCGGCCATCGGTCGCTTTGCCCTGCAGTGCTGCGCCCAATGTGGGCGATATGCCTACCCGCCGCGCGATGCCTGCCCGCACTGCCTGTCTGCCGATCTGCCCTTTATCGATGCGCCGACCGGCGGCCTGTTGCTCTCGCAGACCTGTATCCGGGTCACGAGCGATCCCTATTATCGCGAGCATATGCCTTGGCGCGTCGGACTGGTGCAGCTCGATTGCGGACCCAGCGTCGTGACCCACCTGCATGGTGATTGTGCCGGCGCCGGCAGCCAAGTACGCCTGTCGCTACAGCTTGACAAAAGCGGCCAAGCCGTTTTTTTCGCCGGACCTACTTCCGCGATGCCGCCTATGGAAGACGATCGTCAGTGGCGTGAAATCGTCGCCCACCCCAAGCATCGGCGTGTGCTGATCACCGATGGTCGCAATCCGGTGGCTCTGGAATTGGCCGTAGCGCTGAGAAAAGCGGGGGTATCGACGATACATATCGGCGTCGCGGACGACCGGAAGCCCTTCGACGAGCAGCAGCAGTTTGAAGCGATCGACGGCGTCCAGATTGTTGATTTCGATCCTGCCGGCGAGGGATCGCTGAGGGAATTGGCGGCTGATCTCGGCGCCAAGATCGATATACTCATCAATTCCGCCGATCACGCCCAGCTTAAGCAACTGTTCGATGCGGCCGCTGGCGACACGACGCATGAGGTGAAGGATCTCACAGTCAAAGCGTTGATGGACTTTGCGCAGTCCTTCGGACCTGCAATGCGCGGGCGTGCGTCAAAGGGCGCTCCGGCCTGGATCAATTTGCTCTCGGTGGATGAGCGGCTTCTCGGCGTTCCGAAGGCGGTCGAACGCAAGGCTCGTCCATGAGTGCTGGCGTAGAATGCCTTATCGGCGGATCGGGCAGTCCTTTGCGCGTGCTGGCACTGGTTCAGGGACGCTCGACTGGATGAGGGCCGATCGCCACGCGCCGGGCCGCGGTGTCGTAAAAACTCGTCAAAAGCTCCAGCATTTCCGTGGCGTCGCCGAGCCCTTTTTCCGCATGATCCATCTTCTGGATCAGGGAAATCAGCAAATGCCGTCGCAGCGCGCGGTAGTCCTGGGTCAGCTTGTTGCCTTTGCGCGTCGGTACATACAGCGTATCCTTGCGCGACCGGCCCTTGACGCGCTCGATCAACTGCAAGGCCTGCAGTTTCTTGATCGCGTATTGGATATTGGCAGTGTCGTCACGGCCGAGCAGACGGGAAATTTCAGCAAGGCCCTTCGGCTTGTTGCGGTAGCGGATCGTATGAAGGACAGCCGTATCAAGGCCACTGAGGCTCGATCCGGCCAATTCGCTGCTACATTCGGACTGCCAGCGCACGAAGGCGGCTGAAATCCGCCACAGCGACCACTCGAATTCCGTCAGCGCGGCTTCCGACATCTCTGTCGTCGTCTCTCCGAGTGGATTTTCGAGTGCTGCAGGCGAATTCATTTGGCTCCCCAGATTGGATATGGCTACGATTAAAGCCTTAAATTCTCGTTTTGACGAGAGCAAAACGACGCATGACAACGAACATAACGAGGGAACAATGCGTATATTCTGGCAAAGCTTTATCGATGCCACGGCCAGCGCCGCCTATATGAAGCAGCTTTCGGACTATCTGAACGGGATCGCAGAACCCGGCACGACGGTCGACGTTTTCGGCATCAGCCCGCCGGACCGGCACTTCGGGCGATTGGCGGAATTCCGCTGCGCGGCAATCGCGATAGACAACGGGCTGGAGGCGGCAAGCCGGGGCTATGACGCTGTCGTTGTCGGCCATTTTCAAGACCCGGGACTTTACGAGCTCAAATCAGCGCTCACCATTCCGGTGATCGGCGCGGGCGAGGTCTCCATGCACTATGCCGCACGGCTCGGCCGGCGGATTGCACTCGTCACGCTCGACGATGTTTTCCTGGTCTGGCACTACGAACAGGCAGACCTTTATGGACTTGGCAGCCGTGTGAGGCATGTGGTCGGAATGAATTGCACGCCGGCCGATTTCAGTGCGGCTTTCGACGGCGATGACGAGGCGCGGCGGCGTATGCTCGCGGCCTTCAGCGCCTGCGCCGAACCCCTGGTTCGGGATGGCGCTGATATCGTGGTGCCAGCCGGCATCCTGCCCGGCCTGCTGGTCGGCGGAGAATATGGCTTCAAGGTGCTGCACGCGCCGGTGATCAACACCGCGGCGGTCACCCTAAAAAGCGCTGAAATGGACGTGCGCCTGCATAATATCGATGGCATCGAAGTGAGCCGCGGACCATTCTGCTCGCTCGCCACGCCTCAAGCAGTTGAGGATTTCCGCAACTTCGTAGCCAAAGGTAGGCAGGCGCCGCTGTTTCCGAGCGACGTTTGACTGGATCTCATGGTGCTGTCGCCACCCGGCATCTCGTGGACCACCACGATGTCATGCCCGAGGGCTGGCGTGTGCAATGCTCGACGCACCAACGTCCTGCGGCAGCCCGTTCGACTCGGTATTCATCTCTCGAAGTTGCGTGATGAACTGCTGCGGCCTCAGCCAGATGGCGGGTGTTTTGTAGCCCATGTGGCGGGCGATGTCGCCCACAAAGGCATTGCAATTGTAGAGCGATGCATCCCAGAGATGGGAAGTCGCTTGCTGCTTACGGATGAAGGCGACGACGTTGTCATATTCGACGTCCGTCAACAGCACGCGCCAGCTGGCCGACCTGTACTGTTCTTCCAGGTCGCCGTCGGTCGGTCCGGTCGTGGCCGGCACCGGCACGAAATGGCCGATCACATAGGGCGCCGCATCAGGTGAGGCCGGAGCGAGACCCGCGACTTCGGGGTTGATCATCCTTCCGTCCTTGTCCTCGGTTCCGAATACCACATAGGTATGGCCGTAGGTGAGCGCATAGCGCGAGCGGAATTCGATGAAGTGCTGGTTGGACGTGTTTTGAACGGGGGTAGTTGCCAAGCCACGACTATTGGAAGTGAAACGCGGCTGGGGACTTTTATCTTCCGTCTGGCACGAGGATAACGCAAATACCAAGAGAATAATAAGCGACAGACCGCCTCTTCCAAGCGTCATCACTGCGCTCCGTTTGCGAGCCCGACGAATACGGGACAGAAATATGATGATATGCCACTCTTGCGCCGCGAGTTAAAAACGGGAGAAGCTTGGCGAGGTTATGGTGGGGAAGAGCCAATCTGGCTCTTCCCCAATTTGTAGGCCAGTGTCTATTTGTAGACGGCTGCAGCCGGAGGCGGGGCCTTACCCTTACCTTTGCCGATCGACCCGCAAGCGCTCAGATTGGCAACGGCAACCATTGCAACGATCACGACTAGAATTCTGGTCATTAAGAAGTCCTCTCTCCTTAGACTGGCACACTTTATAGTAGGCGAATCAGATAGTAGCGGCGACTTATATAATAGACTAGTGCAGAAAGAACACAGATCGAACGGATTGTAGACGCCTCACTTTTCCCCAAAAAAACGAGATCAAATGACCAATACCCTCGTTCCTACGGGCGCGCGGCTATAAAGATCCATGATATTCGTATTCGTCAGACGGATGCAGCCGTTCGAGACCGCATGGCCAATCGACCACGGCGCATTCGTGCCATGCACCCGGAACATGGTGTCGCGCCCGTCCTGGTAAAGGTAGAGCGCGGCCGCCCCAAGGGGATTGAGCGGCCCGCCCGGAACGCCGTCGGCATACTGCATCAGCCGGGGTTTGCGCATCATCATGTCTTCGGTGGGCTTCCACGATGGCCACTCCGCCTTGTGGCCGATGGTGGCCTCGCCCTTGAAGCTCAAGCCTTCCTCCCCGACGGCCACGCCGTAGCGTGTCGCCCGGCCGTCGCCCTCGACGTAGTAGAGGTAGCGTTGCCCTGTGTCGACAACAATGGTTCCGGGTGGCTCACCTCCGTCATAGGCCACCTCCTGACGCTTGTACCGCGGATTGACGTCCGGATCCGACCCGAACGTGTACCACCCCACCGGCGGCCCATCCGAGTTTGTCGTACACCCCGATGCCACCAGCCCCAGACCACCCAGCACGAATCCCCGTCGTGTAATGCGGTATTTATTCATTTCCACCTGCCAAGCAATGGATTAGCCCTAGTTTCGTCTTTAACATCGCCGAGTATTCTAGCCAAGGCTCACATTCGCCGTATCTGATATAACCCCCAAAATGCCGGGAACACGCGCGCTGATCCTCTCGTTGTAGTAACCGATGAGCAACGCTTTGCATTGTGGGCTGGCAGCTGCAGAAGTCTGTGAGGTGAGGGTTTTGCCTATGACGAAACCTCTTGCATCGACCGTCCCGCTCTGCTCGATTAGAAATATATGAAATATAGGGGGGACAAAAATGGAGCTTGGCTTCAACGGAAAAGTCGCAATCGTGACGGGTGGTGGTTCAGGGATAGGCGCAGCTGTCTGCCGGCAGCTTGCCCAAGAGGGAGCATGTGTCGTCGTCGCCGATCTCGATGCCGATTCTGCGCACAGCGTTGCTGCCGATATCCGTTCGCAGGGGGGCAAAGCCCGTGGTTTTGCCGTCGATGTCAGTTGTGCGGAAGCCGTCGAGCAACTGGTCAACTTCGCTGTCCGGGAGTGTGGCGGCCTGAATCTGGCGGTCAACAATGCGGGGCTCGACGGCGTGCGGAAGGCGACGGCGGATTATCCGCTCGACGAGTGGCGCAAACTGATGAGCGTCAATCTCGACGGCGCCTTCTACTGCATGAAATACGAGATCGCAGCCATGTTGCCACAGGGCGGCGGCGCCATCGTCAACATGTCTTCCGTTCTCGGTTGCGTCGGATTGCCCTTTACGTCTGCCTATGCGGCAGCCAAGCACGGCGTCATCGGACTGACGAAGGTCACCGCGATCGAGTACGCGAAATTCGGTATCCGTATCAACGCCGTCGGCCCGGGCTGGATCGAAACACCGCTTCTGTCGGAACATCTGGAGGCAACGAGCAGTCGGCGCATGCAAGCACTCCAGCCAATGGGCAGGCGTGGAAAGCCGGAAGAAGTGGCCGCGCTCGTATGCTTTCTCTTGTCCGAACAGGCAAGCTTCATCACCGGAAGCTGCCATGCGGTAGACGGAGCCTACACCGCTCACTAGCGAACGCGTCTCGGGGTGCCTTGGACCATCACCTCCGCAGTGCAAAGTGGTGCAATCTGCAAACAACGATTTCGGTGGCCGCCGACGGGTAATGTCGGCGAGCCACCTCAGATCAGTGGCCCGCAAACACCAGGGTCTGCACTGGAAGCAGCAGCGCTTGTATGCGCAGAATCATGGCATGTACGAGGGCGACAGTGTCCACCACATGCAAGAATAGCCATCGCATCATCCCAATATTCTTATCGGCCAGCGCATCGTGATTGTTTGTGTAGGCATTGGCGATGCAACTGCTACCAGGCGGGATGTCGTCGAGTTCTCCCTCGAACAGCGGCTGCAGGAAGACCGTCAGCGTTCCCGGCTGCGCCATCTGCTGTACATCGACAAGCTGATCGGTCGGTCTTAGCTGTCCGGCAGCGATCACATCCTGAACCTCGGTTACGACCAGTGGAATGATTGTGAACGGTTTTCCGACGCACGTCGCTTCGGCAATCATTCCCCGTTTCATAACCTGCGCTTCGATTTGCCCGAATCCCGCAATCAGAGTGCCCTTGCCTGCCCCCGTGGGCACGAGAATCCCTGCGGGACGAATCATCGTATTCACGACATCGCCCGGACGCAGCGTAAACTGCTGGACCGTACCGGCGACGCCGGCGCGAACGATTGTCTTGTTCAATTCTACCTGCGCCTGTGCCAGCGCGGCTTCTGCGCTTGCTGTTTGCGCCGGCAACAGGTCATTGATCTTGGCTTCAAGCGTCTGCTTCTGAGCGAGTGCGGCATTCACAGAACCCTTGCGGCTATCGATGGTATTCGCCAGACGCTGGACTTCGCGGCGGGCAACGGCATCGTTTTTCAGGAGCTCTGACTTCATCTCGTATTCGTCGATTGCCACTTGAAGGGCACCCTGGGCCTGCTGGATTTGACCGTCTGCTGATGCCAATTCGGTCTGGGCCACCCTGGTC
Organism: Rhizobium sp. BK313; assembly: GCF_014193655.1. Lineage (GTDB taxonomy): Bacteria > Pseudomonadota > Alphaproteobacteria > Rhizobiales > Rhizobiaceae > Rhizobium. Next base: position 237,335 of record NZ_JACHZQ010000002.1, read on the forward strand.
TGGGCTTCGAGCTCAGCAATCTGCCGACGTGCCGTCTCCAGGGCTGCTTTTTGCTGCGAGTCATCCAGCCGGAAAAGCGGTGCGCCGGCCGCGACCTTCTCATTGACCCCGACATAGACCTCGTCGACCCGTCCGATTGTTTCCGGCAGGATCGTCACCGTGCGGAACACTGCCGTCACACTCTTCGTCGAGGGATGGAAATAGAAGATCATCGTGATCAGCGAAACGGTGAGGATCAGACAGGCCGAGATCCCCCAGCGCAGTTCATACCACACGGTGTAAAGGTCGATTTCGTGACCGATCCGCTTTCCCTGCACATAACGTCGGTAAAGATAGTCTGGAAAGATGGTGAGGAGCGAGCAAAGCATCAACTCGAGCATGGTCAGGCTCCTTCACGATGAGTGTCGCTCTTCGAGTTCCCTTCGATGGGCTTTGGGGCGGCGTCGGCCATCAACGCCGGATCGCCACTCGTTTCAGGATCGCGGCCGGCAAGCTTGCCCAGCGATTGCGCGATCGAATAGAGCGGCGTCGAAAAGTCGGGAATATGGACGAAGGCGAGCAGCAGGGCCGCGATCCAGAAGAGATGGTTGTGGGTGAACAGCGAGATCAGCGCCAGCACGGCCACGATTTCCATCTGCACCTTGCTGGCGCGATGCGCCATGCGTTCCGGAAAGGCATGAAGCTGAAAGTAGAGATTGCCGACGGCGAGAATCATGGCGATCAGAAAAATGACCACGCCAATGGAAAGGTAGTCGGTGTGGCCCGGCGCGACGATGAAGACTGGCAGGTGGTCGACAGCGGCAGAATGTATATCTTGGGCCATCGAAGTCTCCTTTCTTTTGAGACCAAAACTTACGACGTGATGCATCCGCTTCGCGGCATACGAGGTCGACGATGGAGCGCAGGCTGGGCTTGAGATGGTCGACCGCGCAGCTCAAACTGCCCATAACTTCATTGCCCGACGCGTGGGGCCCCGACCATGAGGACCACGACGACACAGAGGCCGCGCAACCTCGACTTCGACAATCCGAACCGCAACCTCCTCTGCGGGTACGCTGGCCGTTGCGCTAAAGTCTTTCACTTCTTGGGCGCGCTTTTCGACGCTTCGAATGCATCCCTGTAGCCGCGTGCAATCGTCCGCACACCGCGCCCGATGTCCTCGTAGGCTTCGTCGGGCAGGTTCGCCAGGGACACACGCAACGACCAGTTAGGCGCTTCGAAGCCGCCGCCGTTCAAGAGCACGATGCCGTGAGCCTCGGCCAGCCGGAAAGCGAGATCCAGCGGGTGGATATTCTTCTTCAGATATTCAACCGCCTCGTCGCCGATATTTTTGCGAGCCCAGAACTCAAAATCGATCAGCCCGTAATAGGCATCGAAGTTGGCGTTCGGGTCGAGCTTAAGACCCATGCCGTCTATCAAGGTCAGGACGCGCCGATTGACGATCTCCTTGCAGGCAGCCTGATAACGCTTTTCCTCATCCATCATCTCGCAGAGGGAAAAGAGACTCATCATCACCTGCTGTGGGAGCGATAGTCCCGCCGTATGGTTGAGCGCGACGTCGCGACTGTCCGCGACGATACGATCGATGAATTTCAGTTTGCGCGGCTCGAGAGTGAGCGCGCCGTAACGCTTGTCCAGCGCTTTCAGATCGGCGCCGGTCAGCTTGGCGATCATCGTGTCGAAGATGTTTTCCTCGTGGATGGCGATGACACCGAGGCGCCATCCGGTAGCGCCGAAGTATTTCGAATAGGAGTAAACGCCGATCGTGTTCTGAGGGAGTTCACCAAGCAAGGAGCGGAAATCATCGACGAATGTGCCATACACGTCGTCCGTCAGCAGCATCAGATCCGGACGCTTGTTCTTCACCAAGCTCGTCAGTTTGCCGATGGTCTCCGCGCTCAGTGCCATGCCGGTGGGATTGCCGGGATTGACGACGAAGAATGCCTTGATCTTCGGATCTTCCAGTTTCTTGATCTCGTCGTCGGTGAACTGGAACCGGTTTTCTTGCGGCGCTTTGATATGAACGACCTTGAGGTCATAGTCCTCCAGATGCGTCATTTCGAGATAAGGCGTGAAGATGGGCGTTCCGAGTGCGATGGTGTCGCCAGGATGCAGCAGGCGATTGGCCTTCAGGGATTTGAAGATGTAGCACATCGCGGCGGTGCCGCCCTCGACCGCGTAGAGATCGAACTTGCCGGCCGGCCGCGGCTTGCCGCACATCGCCCATAATAGATACTCGTGCACAATCCGCTCATTGTGGACCAGCATTCTGTCGGGCACCGGATAGTTGTCGCCGATAATGGAATCGACGAGTTCATGGACGAATGCATCGGGGTCAAACCCAAATGTCTTGGTTGCAAACTGCAACATCGAGGACAGGAAGCCGGCACCTGGCATGTCGGCATGCTTTGCCAGCCACCCCTCTAGTCGCGCCGCAATACCTGTTGCCTGCGGCATTCCTGCCAGTCCGGCCGGATGCTCCCTCACCCGTTTGCACTCGGTGACGGCGAACTGCCCAAGCAGAAAAAAGCCCTCGCGCGGTGTGGTGGCTACCCAATTGGGATTGCCGCGACCGGCATTCAGGAACGCTGATTGCGTCGTCCTCGAGGTCTTCTTCGCCAGTTGGATCAACTCATCCTTGATCTCGAAAGGGCTAAGAGCCTCGAATTTGCGCAATGTAAGGGCATCAGCCATGATCTGCTCCTGTTGCAAGAATTGCGTGAAAGGCCAACCTTTCGCGGTTACGTCATCAACATCACGAGGACCATGCCCCAGGTCGTCAGCAATATGTTTCCGACGGCGTAGGTAACGGTGTAGCCGAGCCCGGGAATTTGGCTCATGGCGCGGTCGTTGATCATGCCAAGTGCGGCGGTGGTGGTGCGTGCGCCGGCGCAGCATCCCAGCAGAAGCGCTTCATCGAAGCGAAACAGGTATTTCCCGACATACATCGCCAGTATCAGCGGCAACGTCGTTACAAAGACACCCCAGAGAAACAGGCTGAATCCAAGCTCGCGCAGGCCCGCGACAAAGCCCGGCCCCGACGAGATGCCTACCACGGCGATGAACACGTTGAGGCCGACGGAATTCATGAACCACACGGTCGATGACGGAATCCGCCCGAAGGTAGGGTGTACCGAGCGGAGCCAACCGAAGAAGAGGCCGGCAGCCAATGAACCGCCGGACGTAGACAGCGTGAGAGGCACGCTCCCAACTCTGTAAACCACTGCGCCGAGAAGGGCGCCGAGCGCTATCGCCGCGCCGATAAAAGCCACATCCGCCACATCGGTGGCCCGGTCCGGACGACCCAACTTCTTGGTCGCGGCGGCTATGTCCTGGGTGCGTCCGACGAGATTGACGATATCGCCCCGTTGCAACTTAGTGTCTGGGAAAATCGGAATATCCGTCGCGGTCGCGCCTCGCGTGATCTTTCGCAGGAACACGCCGCGCGCGCCCTCGGATTTGGCCAGCTCGGCCAGTGTCATTCCGTCAACTTCCTTGCTGGTGATATAGACATCGACGCCTTCTATCGGCACCGCCAGCAGCTCGCGATCGTCGACTTCATCCGCCGCCGCGCCGATCAGATTGACCAGCACCTCGCGGCGGCCGGCCACCGCCACAACGTCGCCCGTCTGGATGACCGTATCGGCCGTTGCATCGATGATCTGTTTACCACGTCGAACACCCTGGACGAACACGCGCTGATCCGGAAGCAGCGCCTCGGCTTCCTGTGCCGTCTTGCCTATGGCTGGCGCCCCTTCCCGAATCCGGAATGCCCGCATCTCAAACCGGTGCCAAGCCGTCCCGGGACCACCCAATTCCTTCTTGCCCCCGTGCTTTTCCTCGTAGCGCTTGCACGCGGCCTTCAGATCGATACCGAGGAGCGCTGGCCCGACCATGGAAAGAATGATCGCGGATCCCATCGTGCCGAAGATGTAGGTCACGGCATAGGCAACCGGCATCGCGTTCAGAAGCGCCTTGGTGTCCTCGGCAGGCAGATTGAGGCGGTTAATCGCATCGGTCGCGAGCCCCATCGATGCCGAGATCGTTGTCGAGCCGGCGTAGAGCCCGGCTGCGGAGCCTACGCTGTAACCGGCCAACCTGGCGCCGATATAGGCAGCACCCAGACAGAACAAGCAGACCACGACGGCGAAGAGTGCCTGTGGAATTCCGTCCTGCGAGATGCCGCGCACGAATTGCGGCCCAACGCCGTAGCCTATGGCGAACAGGAACATCAGGAAAAAGGTCGGCTTGAGCGGCCCCGAAATCGTGATGCCGAGCTGTCCGATAATGACGGCGGCAATGAGCGTCGCGGTCACCGCGCCAAGGCCGAGGCCCTTGTAGGTAAACGAGCCGAAGTAGTATCCGAGCGCCAGCGACAGGAAAATGGCGATTTCCGGATAGCTCTGAAGCGTATGGACAAACCAATCGAACATGATGTCACCCGTTCGTGTGATAGAGATGATGCCGAAAACTGTAAGCGGTTTTCGGACGACATCACGCTCTACTTTTTGGTGTAGAGAGGGATTTCAGGTCGATCCGACCTGAGACCATCCGGCTCTACGCTATGGCGTATAGCTCACGCGGCGCGCTGCGCCGGCTTGCCGGTGCGTTTTGCGAGTGCTTCGGCACGTACCAGCTTCAGGCCTTCGGCGGCATCGTACCCATGGATTTCCTTCACATCGAGCTTGCGCATGAAGTCGATCGTCTCCCGAGTGATCACCTGGCCTGGCACCATGATCGGGAAACCTGGAGGGTAAGGAATGACGAAATTTGCGGAGACGAGATCAGGGCCTTCCTTCAGCCGCCGGTCGATCTCCGCATCGGCAAGCCGGATATACTCGCATCCGTCGGCACTGTAGGCGGAGTAGAAACCGCCGCGAATATCGCCTTCATTCGTCCGCTGGCCGGCATCCCTGCGGAAAGCATCGTGGAAATGCGAAAAGTTCGGCAGGTCCGGCACGTCCGTCATCAGGCTCTTCACGCGCTCCTCGAATTCCTTTCGGACGTTGGGACCGCTCTTGGCCAGGCGCCCATCGATTTCGGCACTGATTTCGACCAGGACGCGGATCAAATGAGCGACGTCGCTGCGCGTATTGTTGATGTTCGATTGCAGCAGGACGGAATTGCGGGACGTTTTGTTGAGTTGGATGTTGTAGCGGTCAGCGAGGAGTTTCTTGAATTGCGTGCCGTCAAATCCCGCTGTGCCGCAAACAAGCGTCATGCGCGTCGGGTCAAGGCAGAATTCATCTTCCTGCAAGCTGCGCCGCGCGGCAGCCCAGTTTGATTTTGGGTCGAGGTAGTCGGTAAATCCACTCTCGCGGTAAGACGCCGGCACCATCTTGTCGGCACCGAGAACGTGGAAATACTTGGAGATCAGCGGATGCCGGCTGACGGCTTGGCGGATTGCCAAGGCGATCTCGATCGCATTGTGCACAAGGCCATAGCCTTCCAGCTCCATCTGCCGGCGCGCCACGTCCAGACTGGCAATCAATTGCTGGTTCGGGCTGGTCGAGGCGTGGGTAAACACCGCCTCGTGGAATTGCGCTTCCACGCTACGGAACTCGACATCCTTTACCAGCAGCATCGAGCCTTGGCGCAGGGCAGACATCGACTTATGAGTGGAATTCGTCTGATAGACGCGCAGCTTGACCTTGCGCGGGTCGGGGATCAAACGCGTCTTCAGCAACATGTCGTCCGACGGAGTCGTACCGAGCTCTGCCTGTTGTTTCTCATAGTCGGCAACCGATTGGGGATCGCGGAGCCAGGCCTCGATATCGTTGGCGGCACCCATCGCCGTGCGCGGGCGCAAGAATGGGGAGAAACGTGCAAATCCGAACCACGCTTCATCCCACAGGAAAATCAGATCCGGCTTGATCGCCAGGCACTCCTCCATCACGCGCCGCGTATTGTAGATATGGCCGTCGAAGGTACAGTTGGTCAGATCAATCATTTTGGCGCGATGCAGTCTGCCATCCGCTTTCAGGTTCAACAGCGCCTCTTTGATGCTGCGAAGCGGTACCGCTCCGTACATCGAGTATTCCGTCATCGGGAACGCCTCGACATAAAGCGGCTGCGCGCCCGCCAGCACCATTCCATAGTGGTGGGACTTGTGGCAGTTGCGATCGACGATCGCGATATCGCCCGGCGCCAGCAGCGCCTGAACCGCCATCTTGTTTGATGTCGACGTTCCGTTGGTCACGAAGAAGACGTGGTCGGCGCCGAACGCCCGAGCAGCGAGCTCCTGTGCCGCCTTGATGTTGCCCGTCGGCTCCAACAGGCTATCGAGGCCCCCGGTGGTCGCACTACTCTCGGCCAGAAACAGCGTCGGACCGTAGAACTCGCCCATATCGCGAATCCAGTCGGACTTGAAAATCGACTTGCCTCTAGCAATCGGCAGGGCATGAAATGTGCCGACGGGCCGCTGTGCATATTTCTTCAGATTGTCGAAGAACGGCGTCTCGTACCGCCCTTGCACGCCTTCAAGGATCGCCAGATGAAGTTCGAGCAGTTCCTCGACGGAATAGAAGATTCGCCTGGCGACACCTGCATCGGCCTGGCCAGCCATTTCCTCGACCCGGCGATTCATAACCAGGTAGAGATCGAGCTCCGGACGCACCCGCTTGAGGATCTTGGCCAAGCCGAGGGCCGACGCGGTGTTCGCTTCCTTGGCGTCGAGAGACGCTAACTGGGACCGCAGCACCGGCGCATCGTGGCGCGAGCGCAGGGCAAATCCCTCGTTGATGACGACGGCTGCTATGTTGGCGTTGAGAATCGTCGCACAGAATGCATCCTCAAGGCTGCCGACGAAAACGGGCTCGTAAATGAACGTATCGAGTGGGCGCCGAAGCTTGCGCCATTCGGCGCAAAGCGCCGGCCAGCTCGACGCGGGTGCGCCCGTGACAATCAACGTCTCGAAATAGGGTCGGCGATGCTCCCGCCCACTCAGCGTCGATGGCACGATTTCCGAAACGCTGTCGCGAATATCCTCGCCGGCGTCCCAGTCGCTTGCATCGTGCCGGAACGACCGCGTCATCATGGCGCGTACGATGCGGTCTACAAGATGCACTGTGGCATGCGCATCGTCCGCAGCCGCGCGCTCCCGCAGCGCGGCCAGCAGTTGCAAACCTGGAAAGGCAAAATAGGCTTCTGTAATTGTCAGGTCCGCGACGACTTTCTCGAATTCGGCACGATCGAGCGAACCTGCAAGCCATGCATCGGCGGCATCGGCGAGGTCGCGCCATCGATCGGCCCGAGCATTCGGTCCTGCAAAGAATTGGTCAATCCGGCTGGCCTTATGCTTCGGTCGCTCGACATTTCGTCGCATAAATTCCTCCACCACCGAAAGATATTTTCGGTTGGAAAAATAGGCGATTGGCCGAAACTGCGCATTGACTGAAGTCAATGATGTCAGATTAAAGGGGAATGGTATTATGTTTTGATTTCATAAAATAGATTCGAGTTCTATTCGCTAAAAACGAAAATCGCGAATGAACACGCTGCCGTCTAATCCAGGCGTGATGACAACCCCCGATAGAGCCTCCTAAAGCGCCATTTGGGTATCAAAATAACGTGGATACTCCAGCTTCGCTTCGGCCTCGATTGACTGCGCCGACCTCATCCCATCGTTAGCACGAGACGCCCCCGTGAGATGGCTCCGGCCTCCATCAGCCGGTGCGCTTCGGCTGCATCTTGCAACGGCATGGTTCGGGCGACCTGCGGCTTGAGCATGCCTGCTTCGGCAAGATCCATCATCGTCTGCAACACCTCTTTGTCATCGCTGATCAAAGCGCGTGTCACCGTCACACCGAATTCGGCGCTGCGATCGGTGATGGGATCTGCCACCAGCCACACCAGATGCCCGCCGGGCTTCAGGACTTTGTAGGACCTTTCATGGACGTCGCCGCCCATCAGATCGAAAACGACATCCTGATCGCGCAGAAAAGAGAAATCCTCCTGGTCGTAGGCGACGACACGGTTGGCACCGAGACCGAGCACATATTCGCGGTTCGCGGCACGGCAGGTGGCGGTGACCTCAGCTCCGATGTGGTGGCAGAGTTGCACCAGCAATCCGCCCACTGCTCCGGCGCCGGCATGAACCAAAACTTTGTCGCCGGACTTGACCTCGGCGGTCCGCACGCAAATCCAGGCACTGCGGCCAGGATTCGAAAATGCCACCGCTTCCGGGAAATCGAGATTGCCCGGGATGCGCACGGCATTCTTCGCATCGGAGGCTATTTTCTCAGCATAGCAGCCCTGGGAGAAAACCCCAGCCACAACGCTCACTCGGTCGCCAATCGAGAATTCGGTTACATCGTCGCCGACTGCGATGACTTTGCCGGCGCCATCGCGGCCGGGAATGCTCGGCATGGGCAGCGTAAAATGGTTCTTGAGATGGCCGGCTCGAAGTTTCCAGTCGAAAGGGGCGACGCTCGCCGCCGCAAGCTTTACCAGGATCTGGCCAGGTCCAGCAGCTGGATCAGGAAGGTCGAGATATTGCATGACGTCGGCCGGACCATGCTCGCTGTACTGGATCGCCTTCATGTCCTCTCCTTAACGCCGCCGGATTTCGTGGTGCGGCAAGCATAAAGTTTATGCTTAAAATTAAATTGGCCGCAAGCCTAGTTGCGCCGCATCTGCAAGGTCGACATCAATAATATGGCACAAATCCGTATACTGATTCTCGCGATTTATTACCATTTTCGTTCATTATCTCGATTTTCCCGTTGAAAACGGCAAAAAACTGAATACGTTTTCTCTAGAGGTATGGAATGGACAAACCTAGCCAAAATCTGGTGGAAACGATTTATTCCGATCTGCGGCTCAGGCTACAGCGGAGCGAGGTGTCGCCATCGGATCGTCTGGTGGATACGGAGATCGCAGATTCCTACGGCATATCGCGCATGCCGGCACGCGAAGCATTGTTGCGGCTGGTGTCTGAAGGTTATCTCATCGGCACGACGCGTGGATTTGCCGTGCGGGAACTCTCGCTTGCGGACATTTCCGGCCTGTTCGAAGTGCGCCGCCAGCTCGAACCGAGGGCGGCGGCGAGTGCTGCACGCGACATGACGCCCGATGTCGAGGCGGCGCTGACAGATGCGATCAGCAGGATCGAACAGACGCTGAGTGATGGCAACATTCCGGGGCTGCTAGCCGCCAACGTCGATTTTCGCAATACGTGGCTGAGGGCTGTGACGAACCCGCATATGGCCGTGACCATCTCGCGATTCATGGATTATTTTCAGTCCGTCCGGCTCGGGACATTTGCGGATCCCGCCGTCGCATCCCGTTATATCGACGGGCTTTCGGCCATTCACAGGGCCTTTCTGGCTCACGATCCGCTCGCCGTTCATGACCGCATGACGCTTTTTATGTTTGCCGCGGAGGAGGCCTATCTCTCCGTGCGCCGGCGCCAATTGGAAGAGGCGGAGGCCATCCACCCCATCCGCAGAAGACGAAAATGAAGAGGGAAACATGATCAAGACGCATCCGCTGAAAGGCCCGAACCGGCTGAAGCTCGGCGTATTTTCCGCCAATGCCGATGGCGGGCTGGCGATCACCGATGTGCCGGAACGCTGGGCTGCCGGCTGGCAGGACAATGTGACTGCCGCGCAGATCGCCGACCGCGCCGGGCTGGAATTCTTTCTGCCGATTGCGCGCTGGCGTGGCTTTGGTGGCAAGAACCGGGTGCGCGAATGGTCGTTCGAGACCTTCACCTGGGCGGCGGCGCTGGCGGCAGCGACCGAGAAGATCGGTCTGTTCATGACGGTGCACGTGCCGTTGGTGCATCCGCTTTATGCCGCCAAGTCGTTGGCGACCGTCGATCACATCAGCCAGGGGAGGGCGGGCCTCAACATTGTCTGCGGCTGGAACCCGAAGGAATTCGGCATGTTCGGCGTTCCCTTGGTCGAAAAAGGTTATGACCAAGCGGCCGAATGGCTGGAGATCGTTGAAAAGGTCTACGCCTCCGACGAACCCGTCGACTATATCGGCACCTACTATACGCTGACGGAGGCTGTCAGCCGTCCGGCGAGCCTGCAGATCCCGAGGCCGGTGACGATGAACGCCGCGTTCGGCGGTCCAGGCCGGGATTTTGCGGCGGCGAGCTGCGACTATCTCTTCACCACCTTTACCGAGATCGCCGGCGCTGGAAAGCATGTCGCCGACATCCGCGAGCGGGCGGAGAAGAAGGGCCGGGATGTCGGTGTCTACACCGTCTGCCATGTCGTTTGCCGTGAGACGCAGCAGGAGGCGGAGGATTATTATACCCGCTACGCTGTCACAATGGCCGACCACGCCGCCGTCGACCAGCATATGGCCGGCAAGAAGGAATTCTCGCAGTCGCATGATCGCGACGCCTATGACCGCTACCGCCAGCGCTTCGCCGGCGGCGCCGGCAGCTATCCGCTGATCGGTACGCCGGAAAAAATCGTCGAAGACATGCTCGCCATATCGGATCAAGGCTATGCCGGCATCGCCCTATCCTTCGTCAACTACACACAAGAACTGCCCTATTTCTGCGATCGGGTCATCCCGCTTCTGAAAAAGGCAGGGCTTCGCGTCGAATGAAAGGGTGCAGCATGGATAGGATGCCGCACGACGACCTGGAGACGGTCCGTCTGGCTTTTCGGGAAGGGATGGCAAAGCTTGCCGCCGCCGTCAGCATTGTCACGACGAACGGACCGGGCGGGCTTGCGGGTTTCACCGCGTCCGCCGTCTGTAGTGTCACTGACACGCCGCCAACGCTGATCGTCTGCCTGAACCGGTCGAGCTCGGTTGCGGCCATATTCGATCGCAACCGCTCGCTTTGCGTCAACACGCTCGCCTCCGGCCGAGAGGCGCTGTCACGGCTGTTCGGCGGCTCGACACCACAACAAGAGCGTTTCGCCGCCGGCGAATGGCTACCCGGCAAAACCGGAGCGCCGCGTCTTACGGATGCGATCGTCTCCTTCGATTGCGACGTCGAAAGTTCGGTCGAAAGCGGCACGCACCGTGTGCTTTTCTGCCGGGTCATCGATATCGCCCACGGACAGGAAGACGATGAGGCGCTCGTCTATTTCAGACGGCGCTATCATCGCATCCGCTAGGCGCCTAAGCGCGCTCCGCCCAGATTTTAGCGAGTTCGACGAGTGTCTTGACGCCTTTCTCCATGTCCTGCCGGCTGACCCATTCGAGCGGCGAGTGGAAAGCGTGGCCGCCGGCGAAGATGTTGGCGCAGGGCAGGCCCATGAACGACAGCCGCGAACCATCGGTGCCGCCGCGGATACTGCCGCGCACCGGCGCCATGCCAGCGCGTCGGACAGCCTCGATGGCGTTGTCGGCGATCTCCGGATGGCGGTCGAGGATGGCCTTCATGTTGCGATACTGCTGCTTGACCTTGAAGGTGTAAGAGGAGCCGGGATATCCCGCCATCACGTCCCTAACGATCGCCTCGAGCATGGCCTCCTTGGTGGCGAGACCATCGTCGTTGAAGTCGCGCACGATAAAGCTGAGGGCTGCCTTTTCCATCGATCCGGTCACGCCCGTCGGGTGAACGAAACCCTCCCTGCCGTCCGTCGTCTCGGGCGCCACATCCTTTGGCAGGCGGCTGATGATCGCGCCGGCGATCTTGATGGCGTTTTCCATTTTCCCTTTGGCAAAACCGGGGTGGATGGCGACGCCTTGAATGGTGATCTCGACGCCGTCGGCGGAGAAGGTCTCATCCTCGATATGGCCGGCCGTTTCGCCGTCGACGGTGTAGGCGAACTCTGCGCCGAGCTTCGTCAGATCGACCTTGTCGACGCCACGCCCGATTTCCTCATCGGTCGTGAACAGGAGTTTGACTGTCCCGTGTTTGATCTCTGGATTGTCGACGAGGAATTGCGCTGCCGTCACGATCTCGGCAAGGCCGGCCTTGTCGTCGGCGCCGAGCAACGTCGTGCCGTCGGAGGTGATGATGTCGTTGCCGATCTGGTCGCGCAGCACCGGATTATCGCTGACGCGAATGATCTGCTGTTGATCGCCTGGAAGCTGAATGTCGCCACCACTGTAGTTTCGCACGATTTGCGGCTTGACGTTGGTTCCGGTGAAATCGGGCGCGGTATCCATGTGCGAACAGAAGCAGATGACTGGGACCGGCCTGTCCACATTGGAAGGAATGGTTGCGTAGACGTAGCCGTAGTCATCGAGATGCACATCGGAAAGGCCGATCGCCAGCAATTCTTCGACCAGAATACGGCCGAGATTCTTTTGCTTTTCCGTTGAGGGCTGTGTCGATGATTTGGGATCCGATTGGGTGTCGATAACGACATAGCGAAGGAAGCGATCGGTAACAGTATCGGTCATGAGCGTGGGGTCCAATATATGCCTATCAGCGATAACTCAGCTATAGCCCTCGCCGGTGTGATCGTGAATGCATTTTCGGTTTGCCGAGGCGTTTTGTCGGTGCGGCAATCCGGTCGGCTCCACCAAAATGGGTAGAACAATTACTCCATTTGGCCGATTGAGATAACCTGCGCTGGCACTAAGCTTAATGACAATTAAGGGATGCTGAATCCGATGCCGCCGGGCCGCGGTCAAGTCGCAGCGGGAGGAGTGTAACGCTACGCGATCTACGGGCTACTGAAGTCGGAACGGCGAATTCTTACGTTCCAAGCACCCGAGCAGAGTTTTCCGCATTCTTGACGTGCGTAACTAGGTGAACTCTGAGACGAAGATCGCTGCCTTTTGGGGGCGGTCCGAGAGGGAGGGACTTATGCCTGGCTCAATCACCGTCTGGGAAAAAGATCCTGCCGTGGGCGGGCTCACGACCGCCCCGATACCTGACGTCGGTAAACTGCCGTTGGCTTTTAATTTCCCTGCCGCCCCTCCTTATAGCAGCAACCCGGCAACCGCGGAATTCCGTTACTGGAATGCTGCGGCAACTTTAAGGAGAGCTGCGGACTTCTGGGCTGCGAGCATGCAGCCGCCGGTCGAGTGGAATGGCAGTGCGATACTCGACGTCTACCTCGATCGAGGGGTGGCTCTGCAATCCAAATATGACGGGCAGGCGTTGAATTTCTATCACGGCTCGCCTAACGGAAACCTGGCCGTCGTCGTCTATTCCGGCGCAAGTCCTGATCTGCTTTGTCACGAACTCGGTCACGCCGTTCTGGATGCCATCCGTCCTGATTTGTTCAACAGAGGTCTTTTGGAGACTGACGCCTTCCATGAATCCTTCGGGGACATGAGCGCCATACTCTGCGCATTGCAGATCCCCACGTTTTGCTCTGCTGTTATCGGAGAAACCGGCCAGAACTTCTGGAGTAGCTCGAGCCTGTCGCGAATAGCCCCGCAGTTCGGTGCCGCCCTGCGCATGGAGAACCCGAATCTGGCCGATGCCGATTGCCTGCGCAATGCGTGGAATGACCATCCCTATAGCAACCCTGCCGGGCTGACCGCTGCAGGCCCGCCTGGCACGGTCGCGGCCAATCCGCACTCCTTTTCCAGGGTGTTCACCGGCGCTTTCTTCGAGGTGCTCGCCGGTATGCTTGCACTCAAGACAGGCAACAATCCGCCTACACCTCAGGATTTGCAGCAGGTCAGCTGTGATATGCGAGACATTCTGGTCGAAGCTTTAGGGCAAGCGCCCCTTGTGCCTGGTTTCTATGCAAGCATCGCTGGAGCTATGGTGACGGCAAGCCTCGGTCCCGGTCCCGGCCGCGGTCCGGCTGTCCAACAAGTCTTCCAAAACGTATTCGTCCGCCGGAAGATTCTTCCGCCGCCTGCGATTGTCTAAGGAACGGCTTCGACCACGGCTTTGATACAAGCATAAATTGCTTCTTCGCCTGACGCATATGTTTCTTCACTGGTGGGGGTAAAGCATGGCATCCGTGAGCAAAAAATACTCAGCGCGTTCGCAACTGGCAGGATTGGCGCTCGGCATAGGTGCCGGGCTTGCATTGATGGGCACAGCAGAAGCACAAACCCCACAGTGCAACTTCCTGCTTAGACCGGACTATCTTCGCGCTGTGGTAAATCCTCCACCAACCGATCGGCAAGAGATCATGGATCTCTTACATCGCTACAATTGGGCGCTGGACGACGCGAGCGATCAAGGCGTGGACGCCATGCTGCTTGACAGCGTGTCTTATGAGTTGTGCGACGCGGGGCGCGTCCAACTAGAAAAGACCACCGGCAAGGCACAGCTGATCGAACATCTCAGGCAGATAAACTCTCTGATGGGAGAGACCAGTCGGAGACGACATATCGAAAGCAACACCCTTCTCCACCTGGTGGATAACGACACGGTCGAGGGCAAGTCGACTATTGCGGTAACCATACAATTCACCGGGATCGAGACACCCGTGCTCGACTATACCGCGACGCTCGTAACCATGTTCAAGAGAGATGCCGGCCTTTGGAAATTCGCGATGATCGTGTTGATCCCGGATGGACCAAAGATCGCTCTGAGGGCCCGTTGAAAGTGATTACGGTCCGCGGCCCGGGAAGCTCGGAGTAACTGATGCGGTCTGTTGCTTCTGCATCGCTCGTTTTGCTTGTCGTAACCCTACTGCTATCCGGCGCCGCCTTGTCTGCGTGGGTCGTCGTCGATGCGGGCCAAGTCCGTCGCCTCCGCACCGTCGTTGCCGATACATCTGAATGCATGGACAATGATCGTTGCGACAGGCTGACGGGCTGCGTCGCGCCTGTTCGTCCGCCGGGACCACTCGCAGAAGCGCTTCCTGACGATGCAGCACATCGCCGTTATGTCGACGATCTGAAGGCCTTCCAACGCTGCCGGCATCTGGCCCAGCTCCGGGTGAACATCGACCAGACCGAGATCAAGGTCGTGAGCGTCACCGCACCGGCGGCCGAGGCGATGTCCTTCGCGGAGATCGCCAACCGATGGAACGGCGACTTTCTCTGGGAGCCGGCCTCTGCGAGCACCGACACCATCACCAGATTCGGCGACGAGGCACGATCCGTTTTGGGCCCCATCCCGGATATCGATTGCAGCGAGGGTGAAGCAAAGGTTATACCCTTGGAAATCGACGGAGATATCGTCGACCTGAAACCAAACCCGAGTATCGTCGGAAGTCCTCTGCAATTCGAACATCGGGACACCGCCGGCAATGTCGTCAGGTGGAGCACCGAGATCGCCAGCTGCGACAAGCCTTCGCTCGCTGGAAACGTTACCTATTGCGGCATGAATTCACGCGTAAGCCGTAAGGCGACAGGAAGCGTGGAATGGGTCTCACTCTGCCGGAAATCCAGCCCGCATCTTGAAATCGATCCGGAACCTTACTGGCAGAAGGAAAATCCGACATTCGCTCGGCTCGGGATCATCGGCTTTAATCGGCAGAGTGGAGAAATCGTCTTCTTTGACGGAGGCAAGGATCGGCACGACTTCAACTGGACGCAGACATTCACGCCTCCAGGTGGCCGTTCCTATGCCGACGTCAATGGCCGCGCGGCAGCCGCCAGGCTTTACGACCCGACATTCCAAATCCAGTGTTCCGCATGCCACGACAACAAGAGCCCCTATGTCATCGACCCCCATATCGGCCAGGCAAGGATCGGATATCATGGCGGAGCAAAGGGCGAAAGGGCCGCTGCCTTCAGCCTCGGTGACTATATCCCGAAGACGACGCACGACGAACGATTGCCATTTCGTGTCATCGGTTCGGCGTATACCGCAACCTATGCCGCTGATCTCGCCCGCGCGAAAACGGTCCTGGATCCCTCAGGGAACTGCACGGAATGTCATACGCTGACGACGCAGGTTACCGGGCAACGCCTTGCGGCAGATGCCGCAGGCCGAGATCCAGTGGTCACGAACCCGAGCTGGGCACAGGTCGTTGGCGTTCGGGCCGAGCGGCAAAAACTTAGCGAAATCAATGCGCACCGGACGGAGTGGGCTCGCCGGTCGGGGCCAGGCAAGATCCATCCGTGGATGGTACCTCGCGATGGCGGCAACATTGCTGCACCAGGGGGGGAGATCGGCGAAGACGATTGGCGGCAATTGAGCAACTGCATTTGGGAGGCAGGAGGAGGAGAGTGTGGCTATCGTCCACTCTTCACGGCCTGCCCTGCCCCTGGCAGACAATCAGGCGGAGACGGTTCTCAACCCACTGACATCTCGTCCGAGGTGCTGCCGATGCCCGCGCAGGAAGCCGGCGCAGATCGTGTCCTTCGTCTGAATTGGCGCTACCTCAACGATTACGGCCGCGTCCCGCAGCGGGATGACGTTCGGTTCAACATCGCGATTAAATCAACCCCTATCCCGCCGTCGGGGAAAGCTCCCTTGGCAAGCGACTATCCGACAGCAATGGAAGCCAGAGACGATAAGTTCGATCCCGTCGTCGGCTCCGTTGGTACCTCCGGAGCAGCGATGTTCGTTGGCAACATGTCCTACTTTGGCCACAAGCAATTTACCGACCCGACGCCTGCCGCGACCCCGCGTGAATTCAGGGCAGACCTGCCGGCCATGTGCAACAGACGCTATCTTGCACGCATCCTGCCAAAACGGTTCTGTTTCGATCAAAGCGACATCAAATATGCGGACGAGAGCTATCTGCTTTATGCCGATATTCGGTGTGACCAGCCGTGACGTTTTTATATTCTAAATACCTTATGAACCTATGATTAAAAATGCTAAGCTCTGTATGGGGATACGCAAAGGCAAAGTGGTAAAGACATGCACCGTTTCGGTGGGGGGCGCATGGACGATGTAAGGAAATGGCTGAGCGAACTGAGGCTCGATCATCTCGCCAGTATATTCGCCAAGAACCAGATAGATTTCGAGAGCCTCCGTCTCCTTTCCGAAGAGGACCTGCAAGAGATGCAGATTCCTCTCGGCCCACGCCGAAAGATCCTGGCTGGTATCAAACTGCTGAACAGTGAACATGGTCACGCGCTGTCGTCGCAGACCATCGAACGCCGGCAGTTGACGATATTGTTCTGCGATCTCGTCGGGTCGACCGAATACGCAAACCAGCTCGATCCGGAGGATTTCACGAAGCTCACCCAAACCTATCTGGCGGCCTGCACGCGGGCTGTGAAAAGTCATAACGGCATCACTGCAAACTATATCGGCGACGCGTTCCAGGCCCTGTTCGGATATCCGATCGCCGAAGAAGACGACGGCGAACGAGCGCTACGGCTTGCCTTCGATATTTTGCGGATCGTCCCGCAGATCGAAGTGCCGCGTGGGCCGCCCTTGCGGGTCCGGATCGGCATAGCGAGCGGATTGGTGGTGGTCGGAGATTTCGTGGGAGCGCCCGCGGGCGTCTCGACCGTCGCCCTCGGTTCGATCCCGAATCTGGCCCAGAGGCTGCAAACGCTGGCTGAACCGCAGACGATACTGACCGATCTAAAGACCTATGAGAGTGCGGCAGGCGCATTCGAGTTTGCGGATCTTGGGCTGCAAACTCTCAAGGGCTTTTTCTCGCCGCTGCATATCTGGCGCGCCGAGAAGGCCAAAAACCTGGAAAATCGTTTTGCAAAGAGAACACGGTTGACGGAGCTTGTTGATCGCCAGGAGGAAATGAGGCGCGTCCTCAGGCTGTGGCGCGAGGTGATTTCCGAGAATCGCGGCCAAGCGCTCTTGATCACGGGTGAACCCGGAATTGGCAAATCGCGGCTGGTTTTCGAGGTTCAGCGACAGATCCCGCAATGCACGGTGCTGACGATTCAGTGTTCCAGCGCCTATTCAAACAGCGCGCTCTTCCCATTCCTTAGCCTGCTCAAGCGTTACGCCGGTATTAATGCCGACGATTCGCCGGACGTATCCTTGGATAAACTCGAGGCCGTGCTCGCTCTCAGCGAGGTTCCGATTTCCCAATCTCTGCCTATTTTCGCCGATCTGCTATCCATGGACCAGACACGTTATCCGGCTACCGATTTGACTGCAGTGCGCCAGCGCGACATATCGCACAAGTTCCTGACCGACTGGCTTCATCATGTTTCTCGGATCAGCCCGGTTCTGCTGTTGATCGAAGACGAGCATTGGATCGACCCTTCGTCGCGCGAAGTTGTCGGAATGCTCATTGGAGAGGCCGTCTCGTTTCCGATGCTGATCCTGATCACCTCACGCGAGAGATCGCTCAGCAACGGCACGGAACCAGAGACTTTGTCCAAGATAGGCTTGGAGAGGCTCAATCGCGATGAAGCCGAAATGCTCGTTCGCTATATTGACCAGGACAAAAACCTGTCCAACGAGACGAGCCTGTCGCTTTTGGCCAAGGCGGAAGGCGTTCCACTTTTTGTCGAGGAACTTACCCGTGCGGTGCTGGCGATGGACCCCTCCGCCGACAGCGAACTGCCGGATCCGCGGACATCGACACTCGCGGTGCCTAGCTCCCTTCAATCGTCACTGCTTTCGCGCCTCGACAAGATCGGCCCGGCGAAGGCAGTCGCCCAGATTGCGGCCGTGGTGGGACGTGAATTTGACGCAAAACTCGTCGCTCACCTTTGCGGTGTCACGCCACTCGCCCTCGATCCAACACTTCGGAGGCTCGTCGAATCGGATATAGTTATCCGACAGCCAGCAGCGGGCGGCCAGAACTACGCATTTGCGCACTCACTTTTGCAGGAATCTGCGCGCGACACCTTGTTGCGCGAACGATGCCGCGAGCTTCATGGTCAAGTCGCAGAGGCAATCGAGCTGGTCCATCCGAAGCTTGCGGCAGAACATCCCGAAGTCCTGGCGCAGCATTTTGCTGAAGCGGGGTTGTTCGAGCGAGCCGCCGATTGCTGGCTGGCCGCAGGGCTTAATGTCGGCAAGACATGGGCCAAGGTGGAGGCTGCGAACATGTTGGCGAACGGCCTCGAGTGCCTAGCCAAACTGCCGCCTTCGGCCGAGCGCGATCGCAAAGAGCTTCGTCTCGAACTGGAGCGCGGCGACGTGCTTTACGCCACGTTCGGTTATGTGACCGCCGGAGGTGGCGCAGCCTACCGCAATGTCCTGCGGCTCAGCGAAAAACTGGGGGATACCCAAGCGCCGATACGCGCGCTCGACGGCATCTTCGGAACGGCCTTCAACTCCGCCCGCTTTGCAGATGCACTCTGGGCAAGCGACCAGCTTATCGATATCGGCAGAAACCGGGACAGCCTGAAGGCAGCGGTTCTCGGAATGCAATTCAAGGGTATGAGCCTCTTTGCACAGGGCCAGTTCACCCAGGCCCGCGAATACCTCGAGGCAGCACTTCTCCACGTCGAACATGCCGATGAGATCGGCAGCGATTTCCCAAGCATGGCGATGTCCTATCTTGCATGGACTTTGCAACTGATCGGCCTGGATCAGGCAGCCATCGAATTATATCGCGACGCCGAAGCCGATGCGCGGCGGCATTCCGCCTATAGGCTTGCGGCCTATCTTGGCAACGGCTGTATTCTGCATGCATTTCGGGAAGACATTAATCCGCTGCGCCGCATGGTCGAAGAGCTAGCCGTTCTCGCCGAAGAGAACGGCTTTCGCATGTGGCAGAACATGGCTTCCTTTTTCCAGGGATGGCTAATGGTGCGACTGGACAACAACCTGTCCGGCCTCGCAAAGATGCGACATACGTGCGATAACCTCGGAGAGCAGCAGACCGACAAGTCCTGCTATCTCGGCTTGCTTGCCGATTGCTATCTGCAATCGGGGGATCTTGATGCCTGCTTCGCGACCCTAAACCAAGCCCTGGAACTGGTCGCCAATACCGGCGAGAACTATTTCACAGCCGAGCTGTTGCGCTTGAAAGGCGAAGCGTTATCACGCGCAAATTCAGCGCAGGACGAGGCGGAGAGCTGTTTGTCCAAAGCCATTGAATTCGCCCGCCGACAGGAAGCACATGCTTGGGAAATGAAGGCGGCGAAAACCCTCCATCGTATCCAGGGATCGAAAACGCAAAAGCCAGGTGCTTGAGGTTTATTGATCGTCCCTAAACAAGTGGGGGAGCACGGACTGGGGGCGCTTTTCGAAACGTCCGCGGCCTAGCTACATCCGCCAACCCCCATGGGCGTGCCCTCTTTTGGAGCAATGCGCGCCCATGGCGGAAATGGCAATGGAGATATGCTCAGTCTATCGTGGTCAGCGTCACCGACGTGCCGGTAGCGGCGACATTGAGCCCGAGCTGGCCCGTCACGCTGACCAACTGGAGATGGACGGAGCCGGAGCTACCCCCGAGAAGAATGTTGGCACCAACGCCCGCACCAAGGGTCGCCTCGGCGGTAACGCCCGTATAAAGGCCACTCAACGCTCCATGATGATAGCCGGCTGTCGGAGCAAAGACGAGCCAGACAAGCCGGCTGCGGGTCGTAAAGCCCAGATCGACGCCCAATTTTCTGATCGCACCGCTATAATGGTCTATGCGCTCCTTTCCGACGCTCGAGCGGAACACACAATCGACTTCCTTGGCCGATCCGAGCAGATAGCCGACACCGCCACCGACGTCGCAAATAAGATAGCCGATTTTCACGCCGTTGCGCTGGTCCGGTTCAACGTAGGCTGGCTGCAAATCGGCCGCGCGCGCCACCGCCGCGCCGGTGACGAGCAATGACGCCGCTGAAAATGCCGTGGTGAGTAATTTTTTCATCTTTTCTCTCCTTGTCAGAGTGTCGGGGTGTAGGGCACCCACTCTTCAAGCCATTAAAGTCGGCTCTCACTAACGTCTGTCATCGCAGAACGATCCCACAGAATTGAGGCGGCTATCATCGCTATCCCGACTAATATAAGCTCTCTCGCAGGAGACAACAGCCCGTCAATGCTTCACTTTTTCGATCAGCTTCATTACACCCCAACGTCCGACATCCGATCGAGCGTGAACCCCGGCCGCGGGTATCAGGATCGGGCTTTGTGATGCGCCATGCCTTTGCCATTGGTTGCGAAGGCGAAGACGTCGACGGGTTCGCCGAGGCCCTTGAGAGGGAAGGCGCCCAAGCTTTCCATCTCGATTTCACAGCCTGCCATTTCAACGAAGGCCTTGGACAACAACACCGGCCGCTTAACCTCCTTGGTCAGCGTCTCCAGGCGCGACGCGACATTGACGGCCGGCCCGATGACCGTGAAGTCGAGGCGGGTTCGCGATCCGATATTGCCATACATCACGTCACCGACATGCACGCCGACGCCGTAGCGCAGCACCTCGTGGCCATTGCGGCTGTTCTCTTCGTTCAGCACGCTGACCGCGGCCTCCGCTTCGCTGATCGCTTGCAGAAGATTGGCGCAAGCCATGGGGTTGCTCAGCGGAAAAATCGCCAGCAGTCCGTCACCCATGAATTTGAGGATCTCGCCGCCATGTTTCTCGATCGGCTCCGACATCGCGTCGAAATAGCCGTTTAGAAGCTCGATAACGTCGTCGCGCGGCCACATATCCGAAATCGTCGTGAAGTCGCGCAGATCGCAGATGAGGATCGCTGCGCCGACGGTGGTGCCGCTGCCGCGGGTGGTTGCACCGGCAAGGATCTGCTCGCTGGCATGCGGTCCCACATAGGTGCGCAGAAGCGTCCGCGCCAGGACGTTCTTCAGTCTGATCTCGCTCACCAGCGTCAGCGCTGGCAGGAGATCCTTCAGGAAGATGACATGCTCTTCGGTGAAACCGCCCGGCGCGTCGGCGGCAAAGGTGACGATGTGGCGCTTGCCGAGCGTGTGGTAGATCGGCCATGCGATATAGTCGGTCAATCCTTCGGCATGCATATCCTCATAGAGCGGGTAGGCCGGCCGATCGGCGGCATTCAGATCTTCAAGGTTCTGGCGGACCTCGTCGGCACCATTGAAGATCTCGTTGATCGGGCTTGCCAGAAACTGCGGCGTCGTCTCGACGCCATAGCTGAAGGTGCTGATATTGGCCTCCTCAAGGCCGACGCGCCAGAGGATGCGTGCGCCAAGCCACTGCGGATGAAGCGTTCTGAAATGCAACGTCGCCCTTGCAACGGGCACACCGGCTGCTCGCAATCTCACGCACAAGTCCACGAGAATATTGTCAATGAAGCGTTCGTTGCGGGTGTCATGCACCAGCCAATCGAGGATCTTGCTCCGTTTTGTCGGCCATATCCCGTCGCTTTCGCCATGCGAGCCGGCCGTCGCCTCCGGTGAAAATTGCATTGCCCATACCCCACGAATACTTAATCTTTTTGACGCGCGATGGTCCGCGCCGAAGCGTAAATATACGCCGATTGTCGTTTCTCTGGAACGACAATCGGCCTCGACGACCGATTTTGTAAACCGGCGCGCGAAGCTATGTGCCCTTCGCTCCGCGCGTTCAAAGGCAGATAGGATCGACCTTTGCCTTTGTTAAGAGTGAGGTGGTCGACCTATGTGGCCGCTTTTCGCAATTTAGGCCGCGCGGCCTCAGACTCTCCCGCAACGAGAGAGATAACGGATTTTTCAGAGAGCCTTTGTCTTTCTCTCCGAGGCAAGGAGCAGGTCAGCCCGAACGGGCGGCAGAATGAACCGCCGGTTCCTCCGGATGCATTGTCGTGGCTGTCCTTCCCAAAAGCTCCGAGCCCGTCAGCCTGATCTGGCCGCTAGTGACGATCTGGTCCAGAGGTACTGGGCGGCCCAGCAAATAACCCTGTGCTTCATCACAGCCTTCCGTGCTCAAAAGCGTAAGTTGGCCCTGCGTCTCGATGCCTTCGGCCAGTACTGGAATATCCAGGCTCTTGCCGAGAGCCAGCACAGCGCGAATGATCGCCTTGGCCTGCGGACTGGATTCGATTTCGCTCATGAAGGAGCGATCGAGCTTGATCTTGTCGAAGGGGAAGGATCGCAGCGTGTCGAGCGAGGAATACCCTGTACCGAAATCGTCAAGAGCAATGCTGACGCCGAGCGCCTTGATCCGGCGCAACATATGCAGCGAGCGCTCCCGATCGGCGAAGATGGTCGATTCCGTCAGTTCCAGTTCCAGTCGATCTGCTGGCAGTCCTGTTTCAATCAGGATTTCGAGGACGAGCTTCGGCAGATCGGTGTGCGCGAATTGAACCGGAGAAAGATTGACGGCAACCTTATAGGGAGGTTCCCATGACGCGGCCCTGGCGCAGGCGGTTCGCAGCACCCATTCCCCCATTTGCTGGATCAGGCCATTTTCCTCCGCCAGTGGGATGAACTCGGCAGGTGGAATGAATCCATGTTGCGCATGCTCCCAGCGAAGCAGGGCCTCATATCCGCAGACTTCGCCGGTCGAGATGGACGTCTGCACCTGGTAGTGAATATCCAACTGGTTGTTTTCGATTGCTTGCCGAAGCTCGCTTGCCAGCGTCCTGCGAGCTCTGACGGTTTCATCCATTGATTGCTCGTAGAAGCAAACCGCTCGCATGATGTCCGTCTTGGCGCGGTACATGGCGAGATCTGCGTTGTTGATCAACGCCTCTTTGCTGTCGGCATTATCGGGGTAGAGGGCAACGCCAAGGCTGGCTCCCGGGACAACCTCATAATCATCGATGCGAATGGGCTTGAAGAGAGCCGCTTCGAGACGCGCCAGAAAATCGGCAAGGCCCGCCTGGTGCTGCATGCGGTAAACGGCAGCAAATTCATCACCGCCGAGCCGGGCGGCGAACTCGCCATCACTGAGAAGATTGCTCATGCGCCGCGCGAGGATCTTCAGCACCTCGTCGCCGGCGGCATGGCCGCGAAGATCGTTGATCTCTTTGAAGCGGTCGAGATCAATGCCAATCAGAGCAACCTTGTCTCCCGTTTCTTCGGCAATACGAAGTTCATGATCGAGATAATCGTTGAAGCTCGCCCTGTTCGGGAGGCTGGTCAAGTTATCATTCATGGCCATGTGCCGAAGTCGTTCATACGATTCCGCGCGCATGCTGTTATCGATGAGATAGCTGGCAAGCCCTGCACCGACGATGATCAACGCAACCCCGGCGACGGCCAGTGCGAGCGCCTGCAGAGCGGCTGGATCCGAAAACGAACCGTCGATCAGCATTGGCGAAACGCGGAACGCCGTCATTCCAGTGAAATGCAGGCTGACGATCGCCAGAACGAGAACGCCCGTCGCAGTATATTTATCGATCCGAGAGACACGGCGCATCGCGAAATGCAGGGCCAAGCCAGAAAACACGACAGAGAGGAAGATCGACGCTACAAGGTAGGGCCTGTCCCACGAGACGATACCTTGCACGCGGTAGGCCATCATGCCGGTATAGTGCATCGCGACAATCGCAAGTCCGACGATACCGCCTCCTACGGCCGGTGCCAGCCGCGTGAGACCGCTTGCCGCCACGATAAGGCCCAGTTGAACACCGACCATGGCGATCAATAGCGACACAATGGTCATGACCGGATCGAAGCTTACAGGCACATCCGGATAATAGGCCAGCATCGCTATGAAGTGCGTGCACCAGATCGCGGAGCCAGCCGCGACCGTCGTCAGAAGATGCCATCCGATCCGCTGTGCACCTGTCGTGCTGGCCGCCCGGTCGAACAAGCGGATGATGACCCAGGAGCCCGCGATGCATACAACTGCTGCTACGAGCACCAGCCAGATATTATGTTTGCCGACTATACAGCCCAATACGGTCATCATCGTCTAATAGCTTTCAAGACGCAAAAGTGCGTTTAGCTTTATTCTCTAATTTCCGTTTCTTTAATTCTAGTGAAGACAGTCAGCAGTTAGGATGCCGCGGCGCCCTGCGCTCGGCTCGGCTCTGAATTGGCCTGGTTCGATTTTCACCGCCTGCCTTTTGGCGAACCGCTGGTCTCTCGGCGGAACGAAACGATATATGGTTGCTCGCCTCTACTGAGGCTTTATTTTTCCTCGCTGGCTGTCGGCTCCCGAACGGGATGCACAACGGTATCCTCTGGTCCCAGCACGCGCCCATCCTGGGAGCGAAGCTCCAGTTTTTGTACGGGAAGGCCCCGCATCCTGTCGACCAGAAGAACGTGAGCTTCGTCGGGCTCGAAGAAAAAGTCCTCGCCCCACTGCCTAATGGCGACCAGCAATGGAAAGAGACCGCGCCCCTTTTTTGTCAGCACGTATTCCTGATAGGGACTGCCGTCTGACGCTGGGACAGCGTCCATGATGCCATGAGCGATGAGGTTGCGCAGGCGGGCCGCAAGGATATTCTTCGCGAGCCCCAGGCTCTTCTGGAATTCTCCGAACCGCCGCAGGCCGTCGAAGGCATCGCGGACGATCAATAACGTCCACCCGTCACCGATCGCATCCAACGGTCTGGCAACGCCACAACTCGAATTCTTGTGGCTTATTCTTTTGACCATCGCGACCTCACTCCTTTGCTGCATGTCACCCACGTCGCCCGCCGAAACCGGCCGGGATCATTTCATCTCCACCATAGTGGTTGCAATTTGAAACTTCAATCGATATGAAGTAAGTGGTTTTAATTTGAAACCATACGCGAACCATACGCGAAAAGAGGAGATATCCATGGTTCAATCAGACGCGACCTTCGGCGGCACCTTCCCGTTTTCACCACATTTCACCGGCGCTCCCGGTTTCCGGATGCACTACGTCGATGAGGGGCCGCGTGAGGCCGAGGTCGTGTTATGCCTTCACGGCGAGCCCACTTGGGGATACCTCTTCCGGCATCTGACCTCGGCGCTGCGCAGCACTTATCGAGTGGTCGTTCCCGACCATATGGGTTTCGGCAAGAGCGAGACGCCGCAGGACCGCAGCTATTGGCTGCAGGATCACATCGACAATCTGGAGCGCTTTGTCCTTTCGCTCGATCTCAACGACATCACCCTCGTCATGCATGACTTCGGCGGTCCGATGGGCATGGGGCTTGCCGCCCGCCATCCCCATCGCATTCGTCGCGTGATTGCCACCAACGGACCAACGCCGTTCGGCCAAGCCGATCTTATCGAACGGGCGATGGCGAATGCCGCCGTCTCGCCCTGGTTCCAATGGATCGTGAAATCGGAAGCGGACGGCAGCCTTGAAGCAGTGCTCGGTCAACTCAACTTCAACATGCTGAGCACACTTAAGCTCAATGGTTTTGAGAACAACACGCTCATCACCGATACATGGCTCGCTGCTTATGCCGCGCCCTTCGCACGCCCGGCGGATTGTCTCGGTGCGATTGGCTGGGCCAAGGGCTTTGCTACGAACGCGCATAGATTTGAGATACCTGACGCGGCCGCCGACCGCGCGATCCGTGCCAGGCCCGCTCTTGCCATTTGGGGTGAGGCGGACCGCACGCTCCACGCGGAGCATTTCCTGCCGCTGTTTGCCGAGCTTTTCCCGGCCGCTCCGGTCCATCGCCTGGCGGGCGTCGGTCACTATTGCCTGGAGGATTCGCCGGAAGCGATCGCGGCTCTCATCACGGAATTTATCCGACGGACCTAGATCAGCGGCTTGCTGTTCGAAAGTCAAATTGCGTCTGCACCTTTGCTGGATCTATCGTCTTTTCGCGAAGAAGGGCGCGCATATGTTCGACTGACCGTAAATGTGACTATACCGGCATGCTGCTCAGGGCTATGTCGAAGGTAGATCCGGGCCGTTCTCCGTTTCGGCGGCGGCGATCCGAACGCAAGCAATAGAGCATCCCAAGGAGGCGATTCATGAACCCGTCCGAAACATCGCGGATCATCGCAAACGAGGCCAAAAAATGGCGCCGCGAGATTCACCAATATCCGGAACTGCTGTTTGACCTGCCGCGCACGTCGGCAATGGTGGCGGAGAAGTTGAAGGCCTTCGGCTGCGACGAGGTGGTGACCGGGATCGCCAAATCAGGCGTCGTGGCGGTGATTGCGGGCAACCGGGGCGACGGCAAGACGATTGCGCTTCGCTGCGACATGGATGCACTGCCGATGTCGGAACAGACGAACCTGCCCCATGCATCGAAAGTGCCGAACATGATGCATGCTTGCGGACATGACGGCCATACCGCCATTCTCCTTGGGGCCGCCAAGCGCTTTACCGCCGATCGCAATTTCGCCGGCAAGATCGTTCTGATCTTCCAACCGGCGGAGGAGGGCGGCGGCGGCGGGCGCGTGATGCTGGAAGAAGGACTGCTCGATCGCTTTGGCATCGATGAAGTCTATGGCATGCACAATCAGCCGGGGCTTGCCGTCGGTTCGTTCGCTATCCGCAGTGGCCCGATGATGGCAGCAGGCGATCGCTTCGTCATCACCATCAACGGGCGGGGCGGTCACGCGGCTTCGCCACATCTTGCCCGCGACCCGGTGCTTGTCGCTTCGCATGTCATCGTCGCGCTCCAGTCGATCACATCGCGCTTTACCGATCCGTTCGATCCGGTCGTCGTCTCCGTCACCTTCATCAGCGGCGGTGATCGGAAAGCGCTGAATGTCATCCCTCCCGCGGTTGAAATCGGCGGCACGATCCGGACGATGCTGCCGGCGACACGCCGGGCCGTCGAGCAACGGTTTCGCGACGTGGTCGTGGGGACGGCGAAGCTCTACGACGCGCAGGCCGAAATCGATTGGCGCCCTGGGTATCCGGTGACCGTCAACAATGCCGAGAAGACCTCGGTCGCGATCGCCGCCGCCGAGAGCATCGTCGGCGCGGAGCGCGTCGATGGCAACTGGCCGATGACGATGGGCTCGGAGGATTTTTCCTACATGCTCGAAAAGCGGCCTGGCGCGATTATCTGGCTCGGCAATGGCGACAGCGCCGATCTCCACAATCCGGCATACGATTTCAATGATAGTGCGATCGCCTACGGCATCGATTATTGGGCCGCCCTGGTTGCGCAACAACTGTCGTAGCTGAACGCGGAGAGCGGTAGCATTCGGCCACAGCAGATCGACGCCTGGAAAGTCAGCGCCCTATTTCCGGGCGGTCTCGATCTTGATCCAGTCCAGCTCCAACGTGTCCGAGGATGGAATATAGTCGCGATACTGGCCGATCTTAAACTTGGTCATCGGCGGAGATAGTGGGTCAGGATCGTAGCCAATCTTGCCCGTTATCCTGGCGATGAACCTGCCGTCCTGATGAATCTCGATGAATGCGTTGCCGTCACGACCGGCCTGCACACGATAGCGCATCTCGACCCATTCCCCCGCCGGCGTCGACAGGACGGGATTGCGCCCGTACTGCACCTTCAAATCAGGCGCGCAAGCCTTGCCGCCGCTATCCTCCGGCCGGATGGACTGGCAATAGTGCGGCGTGCCATTTTTCCAGACGAGATTGCTTCCTTTCGCGGGCGCTGACGCGATCAAGCACCGGCACATATCATCCTGAACCGTGACATGCAGGATGCCGTCGTCATAGCGCTGGGCAAGAAACGGGCTTGGCGACCAGCCCTCGAACTCCTGCTCATACCGACTGTTGATCGGCTCCTGTTTCCATTGCGCTGTTATCCAGCGAATGGAATCCCTATCGTTCAGAACCTCTTTGGGCATGCGAAACCGGAAGGAATAGACGAGCGGCACGTCGGACCTTCGAAAGAGCGGCTTTTGCAGGCGAAGCTCTTCACGCTGAATGCATTCATTCTCCTGGTGAGCTGCCTTGACCCGGTCCCAGGCAGCTTCGCTGCAATATGGATCTGGCTGGCCCGCCGTCGGCGCCCATATCGGCTTCGCTTTCGCGAAGAAATTCGTTCCGAGAAATTCCGGCCTGCTGAAGTCGGTCACCAAGTTGTGTTGCGCGCTCAGCATCTCCTTCGGCGCTCTGCAGGCGGGTTCGCACCTCTTGCCGCCGAGCGAGGATTCGTTGACGGTAATTCCAGCAATATGATCCTTCTTGTCGGCTGGATTGGCAGAAAATGTCACCGGCGTATTTTTGTTGTCGATCTGACAGGAACACCATTGATTCTGATCGAGCACCGGCGAGCTGAAATCGTCGTAGAGAAGCTCGGCCGCCGACGCGCTGGATGTGACTGCAACAAAAATCGAAAGAAACATAGCAACAGGCGTCAAACGCCGCATCTTCGTCCCCCACACGCACGCATTGCACCTTGGAAGAAGGTTTAAACACAGAATTTCGTCAATTGAAATGCAGCGAAAGGACGAAGACCCCGATGTCTTTGCGTTGTACCAGCGGACGTCGATCTTGCGGTTAAGCCAGTTTGCGATTCGGCTCTCGCATGAGACCGGCAGGTCGGTAGAGGTCGGGTAACAGCCGTTGAATTCGGTCTTCTTTGGGCGGATGCGCCTGTCTCCAGCCTTCGGGCGGCGAAATTATCGCTGCAGAAAGGAGCGACGAACAAGGGAGGCCACCGCGTCAACGCGATCGGCCTGGTCAACCAGGCGATCGTCGAGGTGCAGGCCGGCATGGCTGTCGCCAACTGACCGCGCTCCCCCGGAAAGCTCCTTCTTTATTGAGTTCAAGCTCCTAGTTATCGCACGTGGCAGCTGGTCGATCTGCCGGGCGCTTCCAGCTGCGCGTTGTCACCCTTGATCCAGAACACCACACTGCCATCAGTGTAGCGCGCGCCAGAACCGGAGAGCCCCTGCGGCAAGCGGAAGCTGCGCCCACCTGTCGTAATCAAAACCTCGTTCGGTGATTTCACGAAGCTTGCGGTTAAAGTCGTGCCGTCGTCGCAGCGATAGATCACTCCCGCGTGGTCCTGCGCGAAAGCAGGGGCCAGGCCCGCCAAAAGCACTGCGCCCGGCACTCCAAACACCGCCATACCGATCCTACTCACGTCTATCTCCTTGCGTCGGAAAGTTGCGTCGGAAAGCGCAGACATTAGCACAAGATGAGAACAGTAGCCTTGCCTCACGTCGCAGCGCGTTTTGCGCGTCGTCTCATTTCTCCTCGCGAACGACTATGGCCTGCGTTCGACGCGAAGCGCGGAGAGTTGCGGTATGGCGCCGGTGAGCTGGGCCACCCAGCGTGCCGCTTCGGCGTCGGGACGCGGCTCTGCCGGGCGATCGTCCGGAGGTGCGTTGGAGGTCCCAAGCGACCGCTCGCGCGCTTCCCCGGGGGTGAGGCCAAATTAGCGACGAAAGGGGCGAAGCCGGCTTAATTGGGCAGGTTTTTCGTGACCCCATTTCGGGACTGTTTCGCCAGTTGCTTCCAACGGTCGAAACCGGAGAGGCGCCGAGAAACCGAATATCCAGGGGAGCTTGATGTGAAATCGACGAGCTTAGGAGGAACCACCGCCTTTGCTCCAGAGACCCAGTTTTCCCAGCGCGGATACAAATTATCCGTCGAGGCTAAACGGCTGTTAAATCTAAGCTAAGCTGTCAAACGGAAGCAAATTGAGCTTTTATTTCCGTCACCCCTTATTCCCGCTAGGCGATCCATTTTCGATCGATGGAGTGTCTACTGACGGAGGCAATCTGCAGCGCGCAAAGCGCGGAATTGAGATCGATTTGACGAGAGTGAGACTACTACACTAATGCCCGAACGCAAAATGAAATAGGTGACATGATTGATCTTTTGGCGTCCGTGTCGCGCACAATGTCGACCTAACCGCCAGTCGGCAGAAGCTGAAGATGCGCTATCGTCTCAGAAGCCGCGCGGTCGTTCACGTAGCTATCCCCTCCCACATCCAAGCTTCGGCTCGCCTCTTGAAACAAAAGACACGGTGTCTTCGTCTGGCTCGTGCCGACGAGCGGGATCTCGGTCTCCAACATCTCCACGCACGATGGGCCGGCGTTCACCCACAGTCCCTCCTGGACCCGTATGTCTTTATCCCGCATGTCGCGCCGGCAGTCCGCGTGACCGCGCCAAAGCCATCAACATTGGGCCAATAGCGAACTCACCGCGATGCGCTCTTCGTGTCAGATCGCGCAGATAACCTCCGGCGGAGCTGATATGCTCTGCTCTCTGCAGCATGCAGGCGATGACGGTTGCTGCATTTTCGTGTCCCATAACCTGGCATGCCTCCTGGTAGGCGGATGGACTGATGCCGAGCATGGACCGGATGACGATTGCTGCCGTCATGAGGTCACGCCAGTTCTCAACTTTCCCACCTGAACCGTAGGACACGACATCCGGGCAGGCTTGGACGACGAGACCGAGCGGGAACGACTTCAGCGGCGTCGGTGTTGACGCTTGAACAGACGAATTTGCCATTCGTTCAGAGATTGCCAATCGAGGTCTGTCGTTTGTGCAGGCGGTAACGGGCGATACCTCTTCCTCACGACGGCATTCGCTGCTGGTTGGATCTGGCATCAAATCCCGACGCGGATTCGTGACGGTGCTTGGTTCAGATTCAAAAATGTTTTTAAGATCTGTATTCTGTATATGGCGCTCAGTTTGGGATTCTTTGGCGCTTTGTTTTTGTGTTTCTAGTTGTCTTTCCAACCGGATAAGCACTTCGCCGCGCAACATTTCCAGTTCCTCGAGAACTGCGTTCAGATCGCCAATATGCGGTGCGCGCGGTATGGTTCCCGCGATCGACTGGAAAGTTGATTGAATCATCAGCCAATCGCCGGTCGCATGTTCCTCAAGGGCGATATCGAGCAGCTTTGCAATGTCACGGCGGCAAATTGACAGGCGTTCTTTCGTGATACGCATACGTTCGCGTTCGGCCGCAATCCGGGCCGCCTGAGCGAAGATTTCATCTGCACGTGCGATAAGAGCCGCCACGCTGAAACCGAAGGCCTCATCGATCCCCCCTTTCCGATCCCGCCGGGCATATCGTTTGCCGTTTGGGCTGTCTTTTCGGATCAACAGTCCTGCGCTCACCAAGGCGGCGAGATGGCGTCTCAATGTCGCGGGAGCAATTCCATGCGCTCGCAGTGACAATTGTGCATTGGACGGAAAGACCACCAGGCCGTTTTCCTGCGACAAGGCATTCTCCGGGTAGAAGCTCAGCAGTGCGTTCAACACCGCAAGGGCACGGTCGGAAATTCCAAACACGGTTCTGGCTTCGCAAAGGGCGCGAAACAGTTTCCATTTATCGATGGATTTTCCGGGCTCGATATCCCTGGCGTCGTATTGGTTTACCAACATGCCAAGCGTCATCGCCCGCCGCCCAAAAGGCGTCGTTACGAAATTCGTGTTGTCCATATCTTCGCCTCTGATCTCGGGCAAAGCGAATACGGCCACCGAAACGACATTCGATGCATTGACAACTGATTCGGGGGGAGCTATTGATATCTTCGCTACAAGAATACAAAGGCTCTCGAATGGTTCGCCGTTGGGGGGCCTTTTCTTTTTGCCGTCGCTAACCTTTCTCTCTTCGTTTCACCATGGCTTCTCGGCGTTCAAACCGAGTTATTCCGCTGATCAGCGGATACCAAACAGATCGAAGGTCGCGGCAAAAAGAGCAATGATATCTTCGCTACAAGAATACAAAGGCTCTCGAATGGTTCGCCGTGAGGGCTTCTTCCGTTGATGCGTCTATTCCCAAAATCCGCGCTTAGCGCGGCGATAAAACCCTGTCAGCTGACAGGGTTTATAAATCATCCTGTCCGTCGGTTGCGTCAAACTTCGCGATCAGCGTCGGTAGCTCGCCCTCGATGAAGGCTGCAAAGCGCGCACCTCGTTCAGACTCTGGCACGAGCCGCAGCTCTTTCTTCGAAATCTGAAGCCTTGCCAGGGGTTCGCCGCGCCGATCGCGAATATCACGACCGGGTAGTCGCGCCGCCGCAGGGGTCTTTAGCACCCCCATGGCCTGGCTGAATCGCTCATTGGACATCAATTGCAAAACCCTGTCAGCTGACAGGGTTTCTCTGATGGCGGCCAGTGCATCGGGTTTCGCTTTTAACGATCCGCCGAATTCAACCCATCGCGGTCGCCCGATTTTCGGGGCCCGACCAATCGCCTGAATGACGTCGATGGGGACAACACGATAAACCGAGCGCATACGCGCAAGCTCTGCGTCGTCGATCCCGAGCGCCGCATAAATGTCTCTTGGCCGAATGCCGGCTTCGTCCATGCGCCATGCAAAAAGCGCTCGTTCGATCCAGCTCAAATCCTGACGGGCAGCGTTCTCGATACCCTGGACAACAACAAGGTCTCGATCTGACATCTCCAAAATTAACGCCTTGATGGGGCGCTGAAGCTCACGTGCGGCACGCAAACGGCGATGCCCGTAAATCACCTGATATCGACCCGTCAACGTCGGATGAACGCGAACCTGTATTGGGATCTTTTGCCCCTCTTCTTCGATGCTTTTCTTGAATTCCGCAAAGGACGCGTCGTTGTCATCAGGGAGCCGGTCGGGAAAAGGGGATGGGTCGATCAAACTGGCGTCGATCTCCGTCGAGCCACCTGATCCTGCTTCCAGCATGGCAAGAAGGCGATCGCGCTCGCCCCTAAGGTCACTGATGGCCTTATGGGTGGCACCAATGACGCCGGCGCCCACGCGTGCAGGCCCCGAGGGGGGCGCCTGTTGCTCGGTGTTCTTCTTCGCATCAGCGTTGATATCGGCTGCAAGCAGTCCGAAGCTTGCAGCGAGCGATGATCTTTTCGGGGGCTTCGTCATCGACGCCCCCAACTGCTTTTGATTAAGTCCACAATTGCGTCGTTTACGGCATCCATGGCATCGCGCGCACGGCGATGCGTATCACGGCCGACTTGGCCCATTTCCAGTTCGTATAGGCTGCGCTTGGCAAGCCCCGCGGCCTCGATTGCAGTACTTTCGATCGCCGTCGGCAATATAACGTCATCCCCGAAAAGATGGCGAAGCATGGCTACGACCTGAGACTGCGGCTGGTCGTTCGGATCATGACGGGTGATGAGATATCGGAAAAAATCGTGCTTCAGCACGGCACCGCTCTCACTCAGTACCTGAATGAGGTCTCCCATCATCAGAAGGAACTGGCTCATCGAGGACACATCCAGCATCGCCGGGTGCACTGTTACGATCATCCCTGTTGAGGCATGAATGGCGCCAAGCGTGAGAAAGCCGAGGGAAGGGGGAGTGTCCAGAATCACTATGTCGTAACGATCCCTGACCTCGTCCAATGCGAGCTTCAGGCGCTCGAAGAACATCCCTTCGCGGCTACCCAATCGTTGGGCGAGAATGCGAGGTGTCTCGTGCTCGTATTCCATTACCTCGAGGTTGCCCGGAATGAGATCAATGCCATCGAAATAGGTTTGATGGATGATCTCCTTCATCGGCCGACGTTCGTCGTCATATCGCAAAGCGGCATAGATGGTTTCGTTCGCTTGCACATCGATCTCAGGCTGGAAACCGAACATCGCCGAGAGCGAGGCCTGCGGATCGAGATCGATCGCAAGAACACGATAGCCATGCAGTGCGAGATATTGTGCAAGGTGGACGCTGGTTGTGGTCTTGGCGCTGCCACCCTTGAAGTTCGCAACCGCGAGCACCTGAAGATGCTCCCTGTCTTGCCGATAGGGGAGAAATCGCAACGCGTCCGAGGGCTTCTGCTCTGCGAACATAGCCCGTAGTTCATTGATCTGCTGCAGCGTATAGGCGCGATGATTGTTTTCAA
The DNA here is from genome assembly GCF_014193655.1 of Rhizobium sp. BK313. GTDB lineage: Bacteria > Pseudomonadota > Alphaproteobacteria > Rhizobiales > Rhizobiaceae > Rhizobium. The sequence goes on from NZ_JACHZQ010000002.1 coordinate 271,560, forward strand.
GCCGGCTTGGGACCGGTCCACGGCCTTCATTAGACAATAGCTTTAGCGTCGAATCGGGAATGGAGGTCAATTTGGAGACCTCATTCGTCATAAAGTGACGCAGGCTCTTTTTTGCCTTCGGCGGATACATACGTGTCCGCAACGCCTGGAGCTGGTTCGAAAGCATACCGGCGTGCCGGACGATCTTGGTCGCAGCATCCTCGGAAAAACTATTTTCCTGCTCGGTTTGTTCTGTTAGCGCCATCTGTCCCTCTTGGCGGTCTACACTCGTTCTATCGACCACCGCCCGCTAACAAAGGACATGATTCTGTGTTTACGTCCAGCAAAATAAGGTTAGTGCCATCTTAACGCCATCTCTCGACAAAAAAATGAACGGCAAATTCCTCCATGTTTCCCGAGAGTTAGCCATGCTACTGCTTGAAACTCCAGTCAGCATTAGAGCTTCAGTGTAGATAGAAGCGGTTATATTCGGGCGGCCAAATTATCCTTCGAGCACTTCAATTGTGCCATGAGTCGCGACTCGCTTCCCCTGTCGACAGCCGCGCCAATTTCCTGGTGACCGTGTGTCTCACGACCTGTGTCGTGCTGCATTTCCAGTTCGAGAAATCGCCAGGAGCTATGATCTGCGAGCCTTCAACGCGTTCAGAAATTCCAAAAGTACGACTGCGTGGTTGTGGACCGGATCCTTTGCGCCGTAAACCAGTGTTACAGGCCCGTCGTCAAAATGGAGGAGCGTCTGCACAGCCGGATTCGACACCAGTTCTTGCCGGTAACTTTCCCGAAAGTCCGCGAACCGTTCCGGCCTATGGTCAAACCACTTCCGTAGCTCCGGCGACGGAGCCACATCCTTGATCCAGTCGGTTAGCTTCGCGTCTTTTTTGGCTAGACCGCGTGGCCATAGCCGATCGACGAGCACCCTTTTGCCGTCCTCGATTGCAGGTTCGTCATATACCCGTTTCAGCTTCAAGAGCGGAGGAGCCATCGAAAAGCCCTTACTGTCTCAGAACATGTCTGTCGACCATGTAAGCCACGACTATACGGCCGCAGTCGTCGCTGAATATATCAGACTGCCACAAAAAGAGGACTGTCGTTGCTGCGGCTCCAAACATCGAAGAACCGTGGCGGAGGCGGCAAATCCGGCAAAGCAGTCAGCCAGTCTATGCGGTGTGCCGTTGGGTTTGACCGACAGAGCCCCCGCCGTGCCGACCGCCTGGTCGGTTACCAATTGCCGTAGCGCCCGATACCATCTTCGAAGGTTCTTCCCTGAAGCGCATCTTCGTCCGTCAGCGTATAGTCGCCGACGATACGCCGCGTGTCGCGGACGTCCGGGTTAATGGAGACGATACTCCCTCGCGCGACAATATTACCCTCGCCTCGTTCAAGGCAGATCGGTAACGTCGAGAGACTGAGCCGCCGTTTCAGTGCAGGTTCTGGAGTGTCGCCAGCAAGGAGAATGATCGATGGCAGCCTACGCAAATAATACAGACAGCCAGCCCAAAATAGCCGTGATCGGCCTCGGCTCCATGGGCATGGGCATGGCGCTATCGCTGCGACGGGCCGGGCTGGAGGTGACCGGTTTTGATGTCTCTGCGGCATCGATGGATCGATTTCTGCGGGAGGGCGGCAGATGCGGCTCAACCCCGGCCGAGGCCGCCGAGGGGGCAGACATTGTCGTTTCCGTGGTCGTCAATGCTGCGCAAACCGAGGCGGTGCTTTTCGGTGAGGACGGCGTCGCGGCAGCGATGTCTCCGGGCGGCGTGTTCATCTCCTCTGCGACCATGGATCCGGCCATCGCCCGGACACTGGCTGAACGGCTGGAAAAGTCCGGTCGGCACTATCTTGACGCGCCGATCTCGGGGGGCGCTGCAAGGGCCGGGAGCGGCGAATTGACAGTCATGGCCTCGGGTTCAAGCATGGCTTTCGAAAAGGCGCGGCCCGCTCTCGATGCCATGGCGTCGAAAGTCTACGAACTCGGATCGGCCGCCGGCACGGGGGCCGCGTTCAAGATGATCAACCAGCTTTTGGCCGGCGTCCACATCGCTGCCGCTTGCGAGGCGATCAGCCTTGCCGCCAAGCAAGGCCTCGATCTGAACATGGTCTATGAGGTCATCACGGCATCCGCAGGCAATTCCTGGATGTTCGAAAACCGCATTCCACATGTATTGTCAGGCGATTACAGCCCGCTCAGCGCCATCGAGATCTTCGTCAAGGATCTGGGGATCGTCCAGGATATGGCGCGAGCGGAACGATATCCGGCTCCGATTGCGGCGGCGGCGCTGCAAATGTATCTGGCGGCCGCCGGCGCCGGCATGGGGCGGGATGATGACGCCTCTGTCGCACGTATCTATGCGCAGCTTTCCGGGGCGATCCTTCCGGCAAAGCAGGATCGCAAACTCTGACACCTTCGCAGGCAAGGCAGTGGCGGCAGATGGCGACCCGGTTGGGCCCCTGAGGTGGATTTCGTCGACGGCGACTGGCGCCGCGGTGTGGTCCCCGCGGCCCTCGAAGCGAGGCTGGTCGAGGATCGTGCTCATGCAATCCAGGCTGTCATCGTCGTTCATAACGAGACGTCGACGGGTGCGACCAGCCGTGTCGCCGAGGTTGAAAAGGGGAATGTCGACATCACCGTGAGCTGCTCGCAGAAGGGGCTGATGCTTCCACCGGCCTTGGCTTCACGGCGGTCATGACGTCCCTCAGGGACCTCAGCAATACCCACGAAAAGGTGGCGATGGCCGGAAGCTATCGTCCCCGACATCCCGGTAAGTTCAATCGCCACCATAGAAGCTCGGTCTCATCGTGGATTGCCATTGGGTCGAACCGCCGCCACGATGCCGGCGGCTTTGGAGGCTCTTACCACCAGTGACGCGAACGGTCGTTTTCAGCGGAGGCTCGGCCTATCAGGTAGCCGAGCCCGAAGATGATCGCGCCTAGTCCCAAGACCAATGCGGAGGTTGTTTGAGGGTGGTCTTTGGCGCCTGTTGCCACGGCTTGTGCCTCACGCTTTGCGACCGACGTTGCCGACTTCACTGCTTTCCTGACCCCTTCGGGCTGCTCGGCCGGCGTCCCGGTAAAACCGGCATTCAGTTCGTTTGCCATCGTGCTCTCCTTTTGCAGAAGGGGTAACTGCGGAAAAGCTGAACTGTTCCCCAGACTGCGGGGCGGTGCACGACAGGTGGGCGGAGCGTGATGAATGCAGGTCCCTTCCGGTTTCGCATTTCCCTAGGCTTGTCGAGCTTAATCAAAAGCTCAAGCAGGACCTCTTCATTTGATGCGCCCGGCGCTGCGGCAAAAGAAGTGCTGCTAATGGGCGGAGCCGCGGTCAAACTTGTGTCAGCCCAGCTTTGCCAGACGACGGACGCTTGTAAGAGATTCAATGAGTAGTCGCTCGTTTGCCAGAATCCCTCGCAAATGCGTTTTTGCCAAACGTTCGAGCAATGCTTCCCCTTCAGGCGTGAGACCAACGAGCACGCTTCGCTTGTCCTCGGATGATGGAATGCGTAATGCAAGCCCCGCCGTCGTAAGCCGGTCCACGAGTTGAACCGCGCCATGATGCTGAACAAGCATTTGATCGGCGAGCTCGCGCACCATAATCCGGCCCTCTGGCGCGACCTTGATGACCAACAGTGCCTGGTATTGCTGGGACGTCACGCCGGCTTCAGAAACCGCGGCCTCGCTGAACGAGAGAAACCGCCGCATGGCGAGGCGCACGCCCGCAAGACCTTCGTAAACGCCAGGATCGAGCGCCTCGTCGGTCGACGGTTCAGATTTGTCCGCGCGCTTTAGCCGCTTTCCAGAGGACATTCCAAAATTTCCTTTATTTATATCACGGCATGATATATTTTGCGGCATTCGACACTAGGGAAGGTTGGCGGTCTGGGACGCCCGGATACCGCCAATCGCCGCAGTCGTGAAGCATATCCTAAATCCTGGCGGCTGAAAGGGTCAGCACTTGGACGATCTCAATGTCAATATCGACGGATTAATCGTCTTGGATCGCGACATGCGTTTCTTTGGATCGATCGCCGGCGCGTTGACCGTTCCCGCTGGTCGCCGCCTCGCCGGGCGAGGCACCTGCAGATTGGGTGGTCATGCTGCTCAAAATTGCTGAAAGAGATGGGCGCTCCATCTACGTTTACGACGAAGATGGTCCTGACCAATGGACGGTGACGCTAACTCGTACCGGACTTAAGGTCTTGCCAGCATCTTGAGATACACCCCGTTTATTGATCATAACCGGTAGAGTTTGCTGAGGATGTGGAAGAACATCGGTAATGCCGGCAACAATCCACCTCCGATCGATTGGCGATCGGGAACAATAACCCTGGTGCGTCGATTGTATGGGATACATGCTGCCGATTTTCTTGGGCCGCTCAGCTCTCAAATACTGAAGTCTCGCGATTGCGTGAATGCATTCAGAAATGCATTTCTGATGTTTCCTGTCATGGCAGTTTCAGCATACGCCCAAACGCCGCGGGCAACTCCAGTGACAGATCGTGCAGTCGATTGCACTGAGGTCGTGGAGAAAGTCCTGGCGAAGACAAGGGGCCGGCTATTGTCCTTTCGTCCAGGCGAGGAAAAGTGCACCGTCGTCATCCTCTTGCGAAAAGAAGGCAAGCGCCCGGAGAAATTCGTCTTGGAAATCGATCGTGACATGTCTGCTGATAGTGCGGAAGAGCTTTTCAAATGAACCGTTGTGAAGACCGCACAAGGGTCGGCCGTCGTGCAGCATCGCACGTGAAGGCGAAGTTAACCGATAACTGTGCGTGGAATTCATTGAAATCGTTCGAGGATGGGCAGGAACAGGAATTGTTCCTGGTGACAAGCGGATGGTAGCATCGTAACGCAAACGACTGTCTGCCTTGTTCCTCGGAGCCGCTTTTTTAATGACCTATGTCGTTCTTGTTCTTTTTGGACTTACCTATCTCGGGATGGCGCTGGGGCGGGTCCCCGGACTGCGTATCGACCGAGCCGGTATCGCGCTGATCGTCGCCGTCGTACTGGTAGCAGCCGGCGCGGTTCCGCGCGACGCAATGGACGAGGCCATTCACTTCCCGACACTGCTGCTGCTCGGCGGGCTTATGATCCTATCGGCAAGAGTTGGCGCCAGCGGCTTTTACGGCGAGGTCGCGACGTGGATTGCGCGCCAGGCCGGACGGCCGCGCCTCCTCCTCGCCTCGACGATTGCGATCGGCGGCATCCTCTCCGCCTTTCTCGTCAATGACATCGTCGTCTTCGCAATGACACCGCCGCTTTGCGCCGGCCTCGCTGCCCGCAATCTCGATCCTCGCCCCTACCTGCTTGGTCTAGCCGCAGCGAGCAATGCCGGCTCGGCAGCCACCTTGATCGGCAATCCCCAAAATATTCTCATCGGGCAGGCAGGTGCGCTGAGTTTCTGGGGTTACTTCGCCGATGCGGCTATACCGTCGCTTGCCGCACTCGTCATCAGCTATGGATGCGTGGCCTACGTTTGGCGGGCGAGCCTCAAAACACCATCCAAAGACGCTCCGTCCGAGGCAATCACCTTCGACCGTTTTCAGGTGGGCATATGCGCTGCGGCATTGGTCTTGTTGCTCATCCTGTTTGCCTCCCCTCTGCCACGGGAGATTTCCGCCCTTCTGGTCGCCGCTTCCCTGATTATCAGCCGCACGCTCCCGAGCAGGCAGCTCCTCGATGAAATCGACGTGCCTTTGCTCATCCTGTTTGCGGCGCTGTTCGTTATCAACGACGCATTTGCCCGAACCGGAGTTCCGGAGGAGGCCGTGCGTACATTGGCGACCTACAATTTGCTGCCCGATCGTGTCTCTTCACTGGTGCCGATTTCGCTGCTCCTCAGCAATACGATTGGCAATGTTCCCGCCGTCGTGATGATCCTCAAGGTCTGGCACGGAATTCCGGAAGGGATCCTGGTGGGTCTTGCCGTCCTTTCCACGCTCGCCGGCAACCTGCTCCTCGTCGGAAGCCTCGCCAACCTGATCGTTGCCGAACGGGCAGCAATCCAGGGCGTGCGTCTGACGTTTCGCGATCATGCCAAGGCCGGGGTGCCGATCACGATCCTCTCCATGCTCGTCGCAGGCTTCTGGCTTTGGATCGGCGGGTACATGGCGCTCTAGCCACGTGGACAAAGCGGATACGTGTCGGCACCGAAGACGTGGACAAAGGTTTCCGCTTTCCATGAGCTGGGTAGGCTAGCCGGACACCGCGCACGAAGGCAGGCTCAAGCGTGGTGAAGCTCGGTTCCCTGGATGGCGGAAAGCTTCCAGTCCGAGCCTGGTTTGCGCACGAAGGTCCAAATCTCGGTGGTTTCCGAGGCATTGCGATCGTCACCCTCGACCAGCCGGCCCGTCGTGCGATCGACAAGCGCGTCGACGCTCGAATAGCGCATCGCCAGGGTAGCATATTCGGCATTGTCCTCGCGCCAGGCTTCGGCGATGTCGCCCTGCAGCAGGCGAACATTGGTGACGCTGTTGCGAACACCTTTGGTCGCGTTCTCGCCAAGCTCCTCGGCCAGATAGGACATCGCCTCCGGCGTGGTCAGCTGGCGCAGGGTGCCATAATCCTCGGAACCGTAAGCCGACTGGATTTCCGTCAGAAGGTGCTCGAAACGGTCGAGATCGGCTTGCGATAGCCCAATCTCGTCGTTGGCCTGGCGCTTTTTCTGTGCGGCGGCTGCCGTTCCGCCGCCGATTGCCGGGATGGAAAAGGAGGGACGCTGCGACGCGTTCATATTGTGCGACGCATCCGGTCCTGACGCTGCGTAGTTGGTTTGTTGGCGGCTTGTGAAAAATCGCATGGCGAAGCGGATCGCCAAGAAGATCAGAACGACCTGCAGCAGCAGGCCAAGGAAACCGAACCCGCCGCCGAAACCGTGACCGATCAGCATGCCCAGGAGGCCACCGGCGATCAATCCGCCGATCATCGATCCGCCGAAACCACCCAGCAAGCCGGGACGCGGCTGCGCATTGATCGGCGGCTGTGTCGCAACCTGCGGCCGCGGCGTCATCGTCCGTTCAATCGGCGCGGCCTGCGTCGGAGCCGTCCGCGTTATGGCAGGAGTGTCGAAGGTACGCGTTCCGCGGCTGCCGAATCCACCGAAACCGCCGGCGCGACGTGCGTCGGCATCGTCAAAGCTCGCAAGGCACGAGACGGCGGCGAGGAGGACGATGGCTGCAATCTGAGCGAAACGCGGAACTGCACGGAACATTGGATCTCCTGTCCTTGGGCAGAAAGATAATCTGCAGGATATATAGGGACCCCATTTTACGATTGTAAGTCGGCGGCAAGCCGCCTGTCTGAAAGTGGCCGGAGCAAGTTTGTACCCACCGAACGTCGCGCGCCTCTGGCGAGTTCAAGCTTTTTGGATTGTACGTTTGCGCAACTGGCATATCGTTATGCGATGGAGCATATCGAAATATTTCAGCGCCTCGGGGTGGCGCTTGCGATCGGCCTTCTCGTCGGCGTAGAGCGAGGCTGGCGGGAGCGCGACACTCGGGCTGGTGGAAGGACTGCTGGAATCCGCACTTTTGGCCTCACCGGCTTTCTCGGCGGAATCGCCGGGATCCTTCAATCCATGGTCGGTCCCTTGCTGCCGGCGACGATCGCGGCGGTGCTCGGTCTCATCTATATTGCCGGCAAGTGGCAACAGACGACGGAAGACGAAGATTACAGCATCACCTCGGTTGTCGCCGCTCTCGTCGTTTTTGGACTCGGCGTTCTGGCTGCCCTTGGTGACATTATCACTGCAGCAGCCGGTGGCGTCGTAACGACCGCAATTCTTGCGGCCCGCCATAGCCTTCATGGCTTTCTTAGAGCGTTGACATGGCCGGAACTACGTTCTTCCTTGATATTGCTTGCAATGACCGCCGTTGCGCTGCCGCTTTTGCCCGACAAAGCGCTGGACCCTTGGGGAGCGCTCAATCCTTTCTCTTTGTGGTTGCTCACCATCACCATCGCCGCTTTTTCTTTTGCCGGTTATGTTGCCATCAAGGTGGCCGGCACAGGCCGCGGTATTCTACTGGCTGGCGCGGCGGGAGGACTGGTATCCTCGACCGCGCTGACACTCTCCTTCGCCCGTTATTCCAAGCAGACGTCTGAGGGCTCGACCTATCTGGCCGCCGGGGCGGCGGTTGCCGGCGCCTTGTCCTGCGCTCGCGTCTTCGTTATCGGCGGCGTCTCGTCGCTCGACTTGCTCGTGCCGCTCGCGTTCTGCCTGATCCCGGCAATCGTCGGCTTTCTGGCTGCCAGCTTCTTCTGCGTATGGCGCGGCGGTGGAGCGACGAATGTGCCGGAAATTAAGCTGAAGAATCCGTTCGAATTGCGCATGGCGCTTTCCTTCGCCGCGCTACTCGGGTTGATCAGTCTGATGTCAAAGATGGTCATCGACTATATCGGTGCGTCGGCGCTTTTCGTCGTTGCGGCAGTCTCCGGACTTGTCGATGTGGACGCCATCACGCTTTCGACCGCGCGACTGACAGACACCGCAATCGACGCAAAGACCGCAGCCGGCGTCATCCTCATTGCGGTTATCGTCAATGTGGTAACGAAGGTGGTTCTCGCCTTTACCGCCGGCAGGCGGGACTACGGCCAGGCCTTGGCGCTGGCGTCGGGCGTTGCTATCGCGATGGGGGCCGTCGGCTATTTCGCGCTACGCAGCTTCGTGCCCGACTAAATCCAACGGATAAGCGCCAAGCCATCCGGAAGGCGGAAATACTGGCGCTGCGACGTCCCAAATGCCTGTAACATCACGTATCGTCTATCAGACAAGACACGGATGTCGCGGCAAAATTCGCGCTTTCAGAGCGGGATCGCAATCCCGGCCGATCTTAGTCCTGCAAGAAAGTGATCCTGGTCTGATGGGCGCTGCAGGCGGAGCGCGACTTCCTTGCGAATATTGGTCAACAAAGCCGGTGCGTTTGCCTTAAGCCAGGTCTCTTCCTTGTGGGCATCATCGAGCTTGCCCTGAGCCCCGAATACTGCGAGCAGGACGAGATGGTGCATGGGGTTGTATTTGAGATCCGCCATGCGAGCCCATAGCTCGGCAGCCTGGTAGTCGCCCCGCATATAGGCACACAGTGCCATGCCCACCTCGTAATATCCTACCGGGCCTGGGTTTCTGTTGATTGCGCTCGACATCAGTTCACAACCCGTTTCCCACTTCCCGGAGAGGGCAAGCCGAAACCCGTATTCACCGGAGACCTCGGTGTCGTTGGGATTGACGGCGTAAGCAGCTGCCCCCGCCTTCAAGGCCACATCGACATCGCCTTTGAAAAAACTCGCAAGCATGAGCGCCTGCAGGGCCCGCGCATTCTGAGGGTCCAGATCCACGGCGCGCTCGGCGGTTTCGACGGCAAGCATCAACGGTCTGGCCGATTGTGGCATATCCGACCGGTATTGGAACCTGACCTCGTCCAGATAGGTAAGGGAAAGCAACGCCCATGGGGTCGAATAGGTTGGCAGACGCTCGGTCGTGCGTTTGAGACAGTCTTGGACCGCAGCATGGTTTTGCGGATTGAGATCAACCCGGTAGCTGTAATAGGACAGAGTGCAGGCGTAGGCATCCCAATCGTCGGGTGGAGACTGGGCCGCGCGTCCAGCGTCGGCCTGGAAGATGATGCCATAGGGTTGAGCAAGGGCTGTCGCAACACGCTGAGCGATATCGGCTTCGACCTCCAAAACATCCTGAACTCGAAGGTCCCGGTCGTAGTTGTTCGCCCAAATCACCGATCCATCGGCACGATGGACCAGTCTGGTGGTGAGCCGAAGTTTGTCTCCGCCGATGCGCACGCCCCCCTGCAATGCGAAGCGTGGTTCCTCTTGCTTGTCCAGTCCGGAAGACGGCCCTTTCATAACGACGGCGATTTCCTTGAATTTCGCCAGTTCGCCAATGACCTCGTCGGTCAGTCCGCGAGCGATGCCCGAAGACCCTCCGTCCTTGGAAATTTCTTCGAACGGTTCGACGAGAACCTTGGGGGTGGCCAAACCATCAAAAGGGGGGACGAACTTCGGAGCCAACAGCAACGGGGAGAGGAAGGCGGTGACTGCAATCACTGCAAGGGCGATAGCAGCCGGGAGCGCATACCACGTCCATGAGAGGCGCGATGAACCATCTTGATGTTCCGGGGCCTGCATGGGCTCCGGTGGTTCGGATGCGCTCTCAACGGCGTCCTTGGCGGCTGGTGGATCGAGAGACCTTTCAGCGCTGGCGTAGCGAAAACAGGGTACATAGGCACCTTTCGGAATCGTAATGACGATATGATCCGCTTGTCCGGCGACCAGATAGTAACGTTCGAGCCCACGGCGTATGCGGCCTGCCTCTATTCTGACGACCGGGTCGTTCTGTGCGTCGAAGGACGAATCCCGCGCGAAGACCTCCTGTGCAATCGTGTAGGCTTTGAGGTAGTCTGCACGTCCCGCGAGCGTCTCTTCAACAACATATTGCAGGAATCTGCGACCCCGCTCAGGTGCAAGAAATTCGTCACTTGCAAGAATCCGCTCCAGCTGCCCTCTGATTTCCAGGATATCGGGTGGGGACGCGCTGTCTCCGCCGCTTGCCCGCGCACTTTGCATTGTGTCCCCCCGCGGCCATGCCAGCCGTCTTATCCCCTCGTATGTTCGTGTATCTTACGCCTCTAATTTAAGTCGTGCCAATATAATGTCTCAATCTGATTAACGCGCGCACGAAGAGCGAGGCGGGGATGATGTCGAGAGAGGATAATTCAGCGCATGTGTCCGCCCTCGAAATTGTGGAGGAACGCTTCCCCGATGAGGTCACGCGGGTACAACATCTTTTCAATATTGACGAAACCTTTCGCAGCATGTGCGAGGATCTGGCCGCAGCCGTCGAGACGCTCGCTCATGTCGACCGATTGCCGGATAGCGTGCGGGAGGCACGGCGACAGGAATACGCCGATCTCGTCGAGGCGCTTGTCAGCGAAATACGTGATGCGATCCGTCGCTCGAACGTCGTGGTCTTAAGACGGCCGGTCAACCAGCCGAAGTCATAAGGCTGCAGCCGCATTGATCGTGTCAGGGATGACCACATCCGGAAAGAACTCAAAAGCGGGATGATCAAGAGCGCCTGATCGCAGTAGGTCTCAAGCGGAGACTGCAGCGGGCCTATCGTCGGAAGGTGGAGCCGGGTTCGCCCACGCCGCGAGCAGGTCATAGAACACGCCGAGAACGACCGGTCCGAGAAACAAGCCAACCAGGCCATGCGCGAAAGCTCCTCCGATAACGCCCAGGAGGATTACTGGCATGGGGGTGGACAGGCCGCGCGAGATCAAGATTGGCTTTAGGAAATTATCAAGAACGGCGATCGGCACCGAAAGGAGCGTGAACAACAACGCATCCGAGAAGGACCATGTGAACCAAGCCCAAACGACCAAGGGCAGCAACACGAGGCCCGGCCCGATTTGTATGATACACAAGATAAAGACAATGAAGGTCAGCGCTCCGCGTGCAGGGACGTCGAACAGTACAAATTCCAGCCCGCAGAGCAGCGTCTGCAACAATGCTATGCCAATGACGCCGCGGGAAACATTGCGGACCGTCATGCCTGCAAGATCGACAAAGTCGGCACCTCTTTTCCCCCCAACCCGCATTGCGACAACGTTGACTGCCTTCGTGAGTCGGCGCTTTGCGACGAGGAAGAAGCCGCACAGCAACACTGACGCGATGAAGCTGAGGACGCTTGATCCGAAGGCAGCCGTTTTCTCGAGGATGACACCGGCCATGTCCCGTATCGGCTCCTGGAATTGCTTCAGCATCGCTGCGAAATTGGTTGCCGCGTAGTTCCACGCTTCGTAAATCCGCTCGCCGAAGGGAGCCCATTCTTTTATGCGTTGAGGAGCCGCCGGCACCGCGATCGTTCCCTCTTTCAAGCCCGTTAAGAACGCCTGGGTAGCATCGGCAAAGCTGAACACTATGGCCGCCAGCGGCGCTATGATTACAACCAGACACGCGACCACAATCAAAGTCGCAGCAACTATGCCGCGGCCGCCCACCAGCTTCCTGAGCAGTTCAAAAACCGGGAAAAGAGCGACCGCCAGTATCGCGGCCCAAGCGATGATAGAGATGAAGGGCGCAACGACGGTGAAGGACCAATAAGCGAAGAGGCCAATGACGCCAAATCGGATGAAATCGCTTATACGTGCGTCAGTCGAGGCGTGGCTAGCCGGGTGTCCGTCGGCGGCCTTGTCTTTGTAGCCATCGTCATGCATTGGCCCCATCCCGCTACTTTCCCCTTGAGACGCCGCTGAAACCGATTGCGTGTGCGGGGACTTTGACGTTCGCCTTGAAAGTTCGCACGGTTTACCAGGCTAGATCGGGCACGACATGGCGAAGGCTCTCGTCCTCGATATAGTCCGATGGTCGCTTCTGCCGCTTGCCCAAATCCGGCTTGTCGAATTTGATCCGCTCGTAGGGGATCGACTTGAGAAAATGCGAGATGCAATTGATACGCGCCCGCATTTTGTCGTCCGATGGGACGATCCACCATGGAGCATGCTCGGTGTCGGTCATTCGGATCATCTCGTCGTAGGCGCGTGTGTAATCCCACCAACGGCGGTAGGACTCCAGGTCCATCGGACTGAGTTTCCATTGCCGCACCGGGTCGTCGATTCTTCTGCGGAAACGGCGTTCCTGTTCCTCTTCGCTGACGGTGAGAAAATACTTAAGCAGAACGATGCCGCTTTCGACGATGGCGGCCTCGAAACGGGGAGCGAGTTCGAGGAAGCGACGGGCCTTCTTTTCCGGACAGAAGCCCATGACGCGATCGACACCCGGGCGGTTGTACCAACTGCGGTCGAAGATAACGACCTCTCCCGCTGCTGGAAGATGGGCGATATAGCGTTGCATGTAGATCTGCGACTTTTCCCGATCGTTAGGCGCAGGTAGCGCGACCACTCGAAACACCCGCGGACTGACGCGTTCCGTGATGCGCTTGATCATGCCACCCTTGCCGGCGGCGTCGCGGCCTTCGAATATGATGACGATGCGGGCGCCGGAGCTTTTGACCCACGCTTGCAGGTGGGCGAGTTCGACCTGTAACTTGCCGATCTCCTTTTCATATTTTTTGGTCTTCTTCTTCTTGCTTTCGCGGCTGTCTGCTTCTTCTGCGTGATCTGCATCATGCGCCTTGTTCATGACTTCCCTCCTTGGGTGACAACGTCAGTCCTTCCTCTCCGTCACGAGCAGGCATCTCGTCGCGCTCCTTCTGAAGACGGAAGGTCCGGATTGCGTACTCCTTGTCGTCAAAGAAATTTTCCGCTCCGATGTTCTCGGCAACGCCCGCGCGCTCAAGCAGCGCTTTGGCCTCAGCGTTCAGCTCCGCCACTCCAAAGACGATGCCCCGCTCCCGCAAGGCCGAGTGCACGGCATCAAGTGCCAATGCCCCTGTGCTGTCGAGATGCACGATCGCGCTGCCATCGAGAACAAGGCAGCGAGTGTTCGCGGGGAGGTTCTGTGCAATGTCGCGTAGCCGCGTCCGCACATAATCGGCGTTGTAGAACAGGACACTCCCCTGGATGAGGCATATTGCTACGCCTTCGATCCCAGCAGCATCCGGAAACCGCCGCATATCGTAAAAGCCATCACGGCCAGGAATGCGCCCGACGAGCGCATCGCGGGGATACATCGTCTTGCGCAGGAGATAGATCAATGTCGCGACTATGGCGACGACCACGCCATTCAAGACTCCGAAGCTGATAGCGCCCCACATGGAGATCAACGCGAAGACGAACTCCATTCGGCTAATTTGCCAAATCTTTCGGAGTTCGCGAACATCGATCAGGCCGATCGCAGCGGTCGCCAATATAGCGGCAAGAGCGGGAATGGGCAGGATGCGCAAGGCGCTATGCAGGAAGACCAGTGCCGCAATCAGCGTTGCCGCGGAGACCAAACCGGCTACCTGCGAGCGGCCGCCGATCGATAAATTGATGGCTGTTCTCGAATCCGACATGCTGATCGGAAAAGCCCCGAAGAGGCCCGGAGCAATGTTGGCGGCGCCCAAGCCGATCAGCTCCTGGTTGGCGTCAACTTCCTCGCCGGTACGCGTTCCAAAGCTGCGAGCAGTGACGATACCCGCACCAAAACTGACGAGGAAGACTGCGGCCGATCCCAGCGCGATCTTATCGAGCGGCATCTGCGAGATCGCAGGCAAGGAAAGCGATGGAAGCCCGCGCGGAATATCGCCGATCACGGCAATCCCTCGCCCCTGAAAATCAAAGAGGGCAGAAAGCAGACAGGATACGACAACCACGAGCACGGGCCCTGGTATCCGAAAATGCATGATCTTTGCGACCCAGAGCAGGCAGAACATCGCAAGACCGAATAGCAACGATGGCCAGTGGATCAATGCGCTCTTACGAAGTATCTCGAGAGCCGGTGCCAGCAGCCCGTCCGATTCGATGCGCACGCCTGTGAAGCGGCTGATCTGGCCCACAAGGATCGAAAGCGATACGCCGGCGAAGAAGCCGACCAGAATTGGTCGGGAGAGAAAATTCGCCAAAACGCCGAGGCGCAGGAGCCGAGCGGCAAAGCAGAAACATCCAACGCCCAGCGCAAGAGCGGCAGCGATTGCCACTCGATCAACCGGGGCGCCGGCTGGCAAAGTCGCGACCACCGCGCTCATCGCGGCGGCAAGCACGGTCATTGTTGCAGCATCCGGTCCGACGACCAATAGCCGCGAGGGACCGAAAAGAGCATAGGCAATGGGACCGACTATGCTTGCGTAGATCCCCGTTTCCGGTGGGAGCCCTGCGATAGCGGGATAGGCTATGGCACTGGGCAGTCCGACCGCCGCGATCGACAGTCCGGCAGAGATATCGCTGCGCAGCCATTCGAAGCGAAACCCTTGCAGGCCTCGCAATAGGGGCACACGAAAACTGACCGCCATCTAGAGCCCCCTTTCGCGAGGGGGATTGGTCAAAACGGCCGGCTCCGCCGCCATAGCAGCGATCAGCCTCTGGAAGGTTCGAGGAACACGTAGTTCATCCAACTGCTCATCCTCGTCGTGGTCGGTGGCTACGATCTTAATGCGATGGCCGACGCAGCGTGCGTAGCATCGCGTAACATCCCCCGTGCCGCCATCTGGCGACCGGGTGCCGCTTGCTGGCAAGCCGACCCAGATGCTGGCCGGAGCTGTTTTAGCCGGTGGTGTACGCTTGCAGCCTTTGGATCACCGAAGGTCATCCTTGTTCCACTCGGAATGGGATCACAGCGGCGTGGTGATCACCATTGATCTTGTTGGGGCATGATGACCGAACCGATGAGGACGACCGCGTGGCGAGAAAGTCCGTCCGCAAGGAAAAACGTATGCCTTGGCCAAGGCATGCGGGAAGGTAAGCCTTTACCGACAATAGGCAGCATGGAAGCGCGCGACATGCAAAGGGATGGCCACCCGTCGCCGATCCTTGCCACAGACAAGCGGCTCTTCTGACGGGACGGGCAGGTCTAGGCGGTGACTGGCCGTTGCGATAACGGTCCTAAAGTCCGCTCTGCGGACCGGCACGTTGCTCTTCTTGCTTCACTAAGGCGACAGCATCGGTTCGGCCGCAGAACACCTTCGTCAGCGGCGTCACCTTCGCGAAAAGAGACGCTTCCAGGCCCGCGGACTCGCCCGCCGCACCGCACCGCCGTAACTTCGTGTATGATACATTCAAAATACAACCACATGTAATATGATGATCGCGATCGGCAGTTCGAGCCGATGTATTTGGCGGGAACTGCGATGCGGTCGCCTGCAAGCCAGTCGGATATGGCAAGTGGCTTTTGTCGCGGTTTGGAGCCTGTTTCTCCACACACAGCCGATGCAAATCTGAAAGCGATGCAGGATCCAAAAGGAACTCCATCAAGCCGCTTTGCTGCGGGCGCAATCGGCGATTTGGGATCAGTCGCTATGGGGAGGCATCACTATGGGGATGAAATTGCGAGAGTTTATCGTCGGCCTGTCGGCCATGTCATTCCTTGTGATGCAGGATCACCTTCCAGCCTATTCGCAAACATCCGCAAACAACCCGCCCAACCCGCCGGCGGCGCAAGCGGATGAAGAAGCGCCTGCGCAACTTTCTGACGACGAACTGGAAGTCCTCGTCGCACGTATCGCACTCTATCCGGACGAACTCGTAGCGGCGATCTCCGCAGCGTCGCTTTTCCCGCTTCAAATAGTCGAGGCTGGCCGCTTCCTGGAAGCAAGGAAAAAAAACGCGGATCTCAAACCGAAAAGTGATTGGGACGGCAGCGTTATCTCGCTGCTGAACTATCCCGACATCGTCAAGATGATGAGTGAAGACCTGGAATGGACGCAGGCGTTTGGCGATGCCCTGACGAACCAGCAGAAGGATGTGCTGATCGCTATCCAGCAGTTGCGCGACGAGGCCGTTGCCAAAGGCGTCATCAAGAGCGATGAAAAGATCACTGTTGTCACGGAAAACGACAACGTCATCATTCAGCCGACCAATCCTGAAAAGATCTACGTTCCCCAGTATCCGCCGGAAATGCTTTATGAGCCCGGCTATGCGGCGCAGCCCATTTCCTATTATCCGGATCCTTACCCGAACTATTATTATCCGGGTGCGACGTTCTTCGCAGCGGCGTTGACCGGCGTTGCGTGGGCTGCAGCCGTCAACTGGGATAACTGGGGAGTATGGGGCGGCAACTGGCGCGGGGACGTCGATGTCGACTGCAACAATTGCTTCAACAACAGGAATTTCAACGGCAAGGTCAAATGGAACGACATCGACTGGAAGAATGTGGATCGCAGCAAACTGAACATTGACCGGGATCAACTTGCAAAAATAGACAGGTCGACGATCAGAAATAATCTCCAGTCCGAAGGCCGCAACGACTTGCGCAATCGGGCACAGAATCTCAATCGAGAACGCGCTGGTCCCGCAGCTGATCGCGTCAACCGCGCAGCGGACGTGCGTAGGGATACAATGCAAGGTCTGAAGCAGCGGCCGGCGGCACGACCCGCAGAGGGCGCCAACCGACAGGCCATTGCCGATCGAGCGCAGAACCGGCCGCAGCAGGCACAAGGCGCCAACCGCGTTAAACAAGCGGCAGCCGCTCGTCCGAACAAGCAGAAGCTGGCCTCCAGACCTGATGCCAGAGGTCGGCAGCCTTCGGCGCTTGGCAATGTCTCACCGGGCCGCCGGGAGCAGATAGCGTCCCAGCGCGGCCGTCAGAGCATGGGGGCCGCCAATCGCTCGGCCCCGAGATCAATGAACCGCGGTGGCGGCGGCCCTAGACCATCGGCGCATCGCGGCGGCGGACATCGTCCGATGCCGAGCGGAGGCAGGGGCGGCGGCAGAGGCGGCGGCGGCGGCAGAGGTGGTGGCCGCAGGTAGAGGGATGTTTTTTGGAGGAGGCATGCGATGAGAACCACGCGCGGAATGCAGCTAGCCGCATTGATCATCGGGGCTTCAGTCTTCGCCCTCTCGAGCTGGCAGGTCGGCGAGGCACAGAACCGGCAAAGACTCGCGAGCTTCGCGTCAGACAGCAAGCCGCCAGAGTTCGACCAGCCGGCGCAGGCCGTCGATCGCTTCAAGGCGATCTTGGCTTCCGGTGATGTCGATGGTCTGGCGCAATTGCTGGGACTCAGCGCGGCGAAATTGAGGGCGAGTAACGAAGCCATGACCGCGTTTGGTCTTATCAAGGAGGGTGCGGCGAGGCAGATTGCCCTGCAAGATATCTGGGATCGCAGGATCATTCTTGTCGGAGACAAGCTATGGCCGCTGCCGTTTCCCCTGGTCAAACGGGAAGACGGGAAATGGGCTTTCGATACGCGAGCCGGTCTCGAAGAGATTCTCAATCGGCGCATCGGTGAAAACGAGCTGCAAACCATTCAGACGATGCACGACTACGTCCAAGCCCAGCACGTTTACGCAAGCGAAGACAGAAATGGCGACGGCATACATGAGTATGCCCAGGTGTTGATAAGCGGCAAAGGCAAAAAAAACGGGCTCTATTGGCCAGCCGAGACCGAAGAGGACGAAAGTCCCGCCAGCAGCTTGATCGAAAATGCGGCGTTCGGAAAGGCCCTCAAGGGCGAAGGTTACTTCGGCTACCGGTACCGCATCCTCACCGGCCAGGGCCCCAATGTTTTCGGAGGTCGGCACAGCTATGTGGTCAACGGCCACATGACCGATGGCTTTGCGCTTATTGCCTGGCCGGTCAAATATCGTGAAACAGGCGTACAGACCTTCATCATCAGCGACCAGAGCGTGATCTACGAACGCGACCTGGGAGAGAATACGCCTGCGCTCGCCGAATCCATCAAGGAATTTAATCCAGACCACAACTGGTCTGTTGTTGCCGAGTGAGGTCTGTCACATCCTCAAGAGCCAAGACATCGTCGACCTTGGGCAGGCGGGACTGAATCAACAGATTGTCTGTCGTTGTCGCAAGAGCCCGGTTCGAATATCGTGGATCTCCGGTGACTTCCCGTCCCAGCCAACGTGGCAACACTGGCCTATCCGTCTCGCTCAACATTTCGATTTCGGCGATTGTCAACCCGGCATGCGCACCGTGGAAGACGTCGATTTCCCAGACGAATCCGCCTATGGGCACCTTATAGCGGGACTTCTCGATGACCGTTCCGACGACGCGTTCAAGCAGTTCCTCCGCCTCGCGACGCGGAATGCGGTATTCGAATTCGTCGCGAACCATCCCTTGTCGCCCGAACTTGACTGTCAGGAAAGCGGAGCGCCCGTCGACCACGCGGATGCGAACCGATTTGTCGGCGTCGGATAGGAGATATCCCTGCCGCAATTCACTGGGCCCAAGCGCTTTGCCGCGCCACTTGTCGTTTCGGACAAGAAATTTCCGCTCGATCTCTCTTGTCCTCATGAGTTGTCCCAATCTCTCATACTATCGGTTTTCAGAGCGGCAACACTTACGCGAATCCCGCTATTTCAAACCAACCGAGAAAGCTGAGCATCAGGCGCCCGCTTTGCGTAGGCGTTGAGACTTAGGCAGATATCAGACGACGGGCGCCTCCCAATTCAGGAAGAAGCCAATATCGCCCGGCACTCCATTTGGGAAATTGATGACCGCCGCGGTCAGGCCGTAACCCTGCGGACGGGCCACCTCATTGAAAAGATCGTACAAATCTTTTGCTTTGCCTTGGAGGGTCGACGGCCAGTCGGGGTTGTGGCTGTTGATGGCGCGGCCGCTATCGGTGCAAAAGTCGGATGGAAAGCTGTAGATCAGGGCTTCGACCTTTCCATCGGCCACAGCCTTCATGACCACCCGGCGAATGATCTCCCGCTCTTTGTCGCTAATGTGTTTTCGAAAGAAGTCTTCGATAAACTCCGCATGTTTTTCGGCTTCACGTGATCTGATCTTCTCGTCACGTTGCATCTCTACGAGCTGCAACTCAAGCGCTCGCTTGCGCAATTCTTCCGCGCTGATCATCGAAGGACGAGGATCGGATTTGTCCTCTCCGGCCATGATGTTACCCTCCACTTGTTTAGAGGATAATAGAACAGGCAAACTGAACATCGTAGTAAAATACGGTAGATGGCTGGTAAGTTACAGTAGGATACCCTCGATGGTGGGTCCCGGCGTCAGCGCCGGGGCCATCAGATGCGGATTGCGCCCTTGCCTACCCATGCGCATCAACTTGCCGGCAATCATGAACAGTGTTCACTGAAGCACGTTCGGCAAACTTGAGCGTGAGGGTTTCAACGTCTCATGCTCAAGTTGCCAACCGACAGAAACTACTGAATGTAAGCGGCCACCGTCATCTCAATCAAATGAGAAGCAGTTCGTTCGTCGTGTCATCCTGGTAGGTCGAGGCGAACAGGGAACCGAAGTCCGGAAGCTGTGGTGGCTGTGCCTTCATCGTTGTCTCAAACTGGCTCTCCGTCAGCGACCCCGAACCTGTCGTATCCAGACTATCGAACAGATTTGTGGCTCGCTCCTCGCTCACGTCGGACGGACGCGCGGCGACAAATTCCGCTTGGCTGACGTTGCCGTCGCCATCCGTATCCATCGCGGAGAACATGCTGGAGATCTGGTCGTCGTTCGGCGGCTCTCCAGAAGGCGGCGCCGGCGGCTGTCCACCCGACTGCATGGCGCTTGCCAACTGATCTTCCGTCAGCGATCCGCTATTGCTGGTGTCAAAGCTTTCAAACAGCGTAGCAGCCTGATCTTCGCTCACATCGGATGGCCTAGCGGCGATGAATTCCTGCTCGCTGATGCTGCCATCGTTATTCGTGTCCATCGCACTGATCATGTTGCGCTGACCATCATCCTGACTGTCGCCGTTAGAAGACTGCTGAGCAGCCGATGTGCTGCTGGCGGACATGCAAGGAAACGCCCGGCAGGCTTATGCCGGGCGTTGTTGCCTTTTTTCAACGCATAGACGCGAGCGTAGCCATATTGGCAACACGGAGCTTCGGCCAGCAGTCCAGCAGGCGCTGAGATCTGAACTTCGCTCATAAAATCGGTTGGATATCCGCGAGCAGACCAAAGTCTCGCCGAACAGTTCAATGCGATCGCGATACAAGGAACTATCCTTCGGTAGTGCCCGCCCTCATCCTTGAACCAATCGATTGCAACCGCACTCTCCTCCTAGGCTTCTGAACGAGTGTAAACCCGACGGGTGGACGATGGAATGACGTTGCTCTGAAATGGAGCGAGCTCTTCATCGGACGATGATTTGAAAAAAACACGGATGAAGTTTATCTGAGTTTTGGCTTGCAGGCCATAACACGGACTGATACAGTCCGTGTTATGGCGCATTTGACCGCAAGCGTGGAATATGGATTGCATTGTTTGCTCTGGTTGGCCGGTTCGACCGCGCCGTTGAGCAGTCGCGACCTGGCTGAATTCCAGGGCATCTCGCCGAGCTTCGTAGCAAAGATCTTCCCGAAGCTCGAGAAGGCCGGGATCGTACGGGCGTCGGAAGGGGTGCGCGGCGGATATCTGCTCGCCAGAATGCCCGAGGATATCAGCATTCTGGAAGTCGTCGATGCGATCGAGGGTAAGAAGCCGCTATTCGATTGCCAGGACATTCGTGGTCGTTGCGCCGTATTCGGTGACCGGCCGCCCGGTTGGGCGACGGCAGGCGCGTGCGCGATCCATGCGGTGATGCTGCGTGCCGAGAAGGCTATGCGTGACTCGTTGGCCAGCCAGACGCTGGGAGATGTGGCGCACATCCTCGACCGAAAGGCGCCACCTGATTTTTCGAACGACGTTCGCGATTGGCTTGGCGACCGGATCAAGTCTCGTGCCCGCAAGCCGTCAAGGCGCGAACTGTCGTCTTGAAGACAGCCGAAGACAGACAAACCTCAGAAGACCAATCTTTTCCAGCCTCAGCCGGACGGCTGAAACGTGTCACGTCCGGCGGGAAAAAGGGGGGATGGCAATGAAACGAGAAATCATCATCGCCGGTGCGGGATTTTCTGATTTGCCGGCCGGGATAAGGGCTATTGGCAGCAGGAATAATGGTAGAGTCGCAGCAAGGCTTTTGATGGTTCCTGGCTTGCCGACTGCGGAGGCAAGCTCATGACCGCGCTCACCTCCGACACAGATCGCCCACTCGTTCTCATCGTCGATGACGACGACGATGTGCGGGATTCGCTTCAGGAGCTCATGTTGTCCGTGGGTCTCGACGTCTGCTGTTTCGCCTCGCCGCGCGAACTGCTGGAATCGGAGCTTCCCGAGCGACCCGGCTGCCTGGTGCTTGACGTCCGCATGCCCGGATCAAGCGGCCTCGACCTCCAGCATCAACTCGCTTCAAGGGGCAACCCAAAGCCCATAATCTTCCTCACCGGCCATGGAGATATTCCCATGACGGTCCAGGCGATGAAAGCTGGAGCTATTGATTTCCTCACAAAACCGTTTCGAGACCAGACCCTGCTTGATGCGGTGATAGCTGGTATCGAGCGCGATGTCGCGCAGCGGGCACAAGCCGAGACGATCATGCAGCATGTCGGGCGGTTCACGTCGCTGACGCCACGCGAACGGCAGGTCCTGCGCGAAGTTGCGCACGGCCGCCTCAACAAGCAGATCGCCTTCGAACTCGGCATCAGCGAGATCACCGTCAAGCTTCACCGCAGCAATGTGATGCGCAAGATGCAGACAATTTCCGTCGGCGAGCTTATCCGCGCCTGGGACACCCTGCCTGTCGATCTTCGCGAGAAGTATCAACCCTAAACCTTGGTATGGTTACAATGTGGAGCGGATTCAGCGAAACCTTAAGATGGCGGCCTAGGAAGCCGCGGCAGCAACAAAGGCTATTTATTTGTTCGGTGCGCCTGTCATTGCAGTCGTTGAAGACGACGACGCCATGCGAGAAGCCCTCTCCGATCTCCTTCAGGTTCTCGGCCTGCCGTGCTGTACCTTCGATCGTGCTGAATCCTTCCTGGCGGCCCATGAAAAATTGGCCTTCGGCTGCCTTATCAGCGATGTCCGGCTACCCGGTATCAGCGGGCTGGATCTGCTGCAGCGCCTCAAAGAGATGGGCTCGACCATGCCCGTGATCATCACCACGTCTTATACGGATACAAGCATTCGATCCCGCGCCTTGGAAGGCGGTGCATATGTCTATTTGACCAAGCCATTTGCCGACGAAGTCCTTCTAAAGCATCTGAACTCGGCGCTGCGCTCGAAAATTCCGCCTGGCGAGGTGAACAGACAGGAGGATGCGCCCGATGGCTGAAATGGCGGCAAGACGGGTTCCGGTTTACGAGAGCGATGCTGCTTCGAACATGGAACCAAGCATGGAACTGGCCGATCTTGCGTCGGAAAGCGTGGTGGTCTTCGACCTCGTCGGTACCATTCGATACTGGAATCCGGCGTCCGAAAGGCTTTACGGCTGGCCAGCCATCGGTTCGATCGGACGCAGCATTACAGACATGTCTTCTAACGCAGAGTTGCACGTCGGGCAGTGGCGCACGCTTTTGCAGGAAGGCACCTGGGCGGGCCAGGTCGAACGGCGCACGTCGTGGGGAGGCCACGTCATTGCGGCCGTGAGGCAGACCGTGAGGTGTAACGCCGAAGGCCGGCCCTGCGACATAGTCGAGTACGGGCGAAATGCCAACAAAGAGCCGGATCAGTCTTCCGTGGCCGATGTCGGCCTGCACCGCCTCGCCGCTAGCTGGGAACTTAACACCTCACGCGTCCGCCCGCTTCTCGAGACGATCGGGGACCTGATCAGCCGGGGCTTGGTCGCCGATCTGGCGCAGCGACCGGATTGGACCGATGAACTTTTGGAAGGCACGCGCATCGTCAATGTCAATGAACGGGCCGCGCATCTTGTGGGCGCCTATGCCGGCCGCGCCGGGATGATCGGCCAGTCCGTCGGCGCCTTCTGGCCACGCGTCGGCCGTGGCGTGCTTGCCGAACTTATCGCGGTCGTGGCAACGGGCCGCTCATGCGGCGCCACCTGCATGCGCAAACTTGCCTCCGATGGAATACTGCGCGATCCCGTCGTAACCGCTTGGCGATCCGAGGCGCAGAGGTGCCGAGATACGGTGTTCGTGGCCGTCAATGGTGCGGCTGACGACGACCGCTCCTTCTGGTATCTGCGCGCCAGCGAGGAGCGCTATCGCAAATTGATCCACCACTTGCCGACCGCCTTGCTGCAGGTCGATGCCAGTCGCATGGGACAGGTGTTTGGAGAACTGAAAGCCGGCGGCGTCAACGATCTGGACGTCTATCTGGACGATCACCCGGAACTGATCGACTTTGCCAATGGCGCCGTTCGCGTGACCGACGCCAACCAGAAAGCGGTGGCACTCTTCAACGGAACGACGCCCGCCGACTTCGTCAGGCCTGTCGGCTTCCTGTTCGCGGCATCTCCCGAAACGGCCCGAAGGGTCATGGTCGCGCGCTTCGAAGGAAGACGTAGTTACTCAGAAGTCATGAAGGTTCGAACCTTCGACGGCCAGGCCGTAGACGTGCAGCTGTCGGTGACCTATCCGGCATCGCCGGAAGGGCTTGATGTTACACTCATCGGCCTGGAAGATATCACCGAACGGCTTCGAACGGAGCGACGGCTTCGCCAGCTCGAGACCGACTTCACACATGCCGCGCGAATATCCATCCTCGGCGAGCTCGCAACGTCCATCGCGCATGAGGTCAACCAGCCTCTGTCTGCGATCGTGACCAATGGCGAGACCAGCCTCCGATGGTTGTCACGCAACGATCCGAACATAGTAAAGGTCTGCCAGCTCACGACGCGGATAGTGTCGAGCGCGCGTCGCGCGAGCGATATCGTCAAGCGCATTCGGGGGATGGCGGCGAAGCAAGAACCGGTGTGGGCTCCGCTCGACCTGAACGAGGTGGTCGACGAGGCGCTATTGTTCGTCCGCCACGACATCGAGGCCAGATCGATCTATCTGTCGGCGAGGCTTGCCGCTGACCTTCCCAAAGTCTTGGGAGATCGGATCCAGCTGCAGCAGGTAATCGTCAATCTCCTCGTCAACGGCATCCAGGCCATTGCGCAGGGAGACGGTTCGTTGCGGCGGATCGATCTTAGCACCAGCAGCGAGGATGGCGATACGGTCGTATTCTCCATTCACGACAGCGGCTGTGGGATCGCTGCTGGCGACCTTGATCGCATCTTCGATTACTTCTTTACGACGAAGGATGGAGGCGTCGGCATCGGACTGGCCGTATGCCAGTCGATCGCCTTGGCGCATGGCGGGAGCATCCGGGTGTCGAATCATCCGAATGGCGGCGCGCAGTTCCGGTTCTCGCTGCCGACGCAGTCTGCCCGGCAGTCTTTGCCTGAGCTCGCCAACGACCCGGCGGAATATACGCCTCAAATGCGAGCGTCGGCAGCTGCCATTGACTTTGAAACCGTTCGCGCTGATCGCTTGTTCCAAGATCGCGGCGCCACAAGCCAAATATGTGAGGCCGGCGGGAGGCAGTCCGATGAGATGCGGGCTGGACTGCCTCCCGCCTGATTGTCCGAAGACGCCGACCCCGTTCCACGAAAGATGCCCGACCAGCAAAGGGCGGGTGGTCGGCTGGCCGCCAGCGCCATTCGATGCCGGTCAGCGGGCGGCAAACACGTTGCGCAGATAGCCAATTGCCTGGCCGACTGCCGCACGCACGGCCGGAGTTTGCGCGATCGGATTCAACATCATGAAGTCGTGGATCGTGCCGTTGTACCGGAGCGAAGTGACGCGGATACCGGCCTGTGCCAACTTGCGCCCGTAGGCTTCGCCTTCATCGCGCAGAACGTCGTTCTCATCGACGAGCAGAAGCGTTTGCGGAAGGCCGCTCAATTGTTCGAGAGAGGCATTCAGCGGTGAGGCATGGATATCGCCGCGCTTCGAGACATCCGGCAGATACTGGTCCCAGAACCAGGACATCGCCTTCTTCGTAAGCCACGGGCCATCGGCAAACTCTGTGTAGGAACCGGTCGACATCGACGCGTCGGTAACGGGATAGAAGAGCAACTGGGCGACGATCTTAGGTCCGCTGCGCTCTTTCGCCATGAGTGCAACAACGGCGGCCATGTTGCCGCCGACGCTGTCTCCGGCAATCACCAGCCGGTTGGGGTCGGCGCCAAATTCGGCCGGGTGTTCGGCAACATATTTTGCGACGGCATAGCTCTGCTCGATTGCCGTCGGATAGCGGCTTTCAGGAGAGCGCTCGTAATCGACGAAAACGATGACGGCATTGGCGCCGACCGCCAGCTCGCGGATCAGCCGGTCATGTGTCTCTTTGTCTCCGATCACCCAGCCGCCGCCATGGACATAGACCACGACCGGCAATATGCCCTCGGCCACGGCAGGCCGCACCACACGGATCTTCGTACGCCCGTCGGGCCCGACATTCAGGACGCGATCCTGGCTGGCGACGTCGAGCAAGGGAACTTTCACCGATTTCTGCACGTCAGAGAGAACAGCACGCGCAGCGTCGGGGGTAAGCGTGTGGAGCGGCTGCGCGCCCACGAGGCTATCGACAAATCCCTGGGTCGCAGGTTCGAGAATCTTGGGGTCAGAGGACATAGCGTTTTCCTTTGGATAGATCGCCATTGGTTGAGAGCGTCCCGACTTGCGCAGTCGCTCCGGGCCGCCATGTGCCCACACTTGGCACTCGTTGGCTATCTGCACGCACGACGAGCCCAGCCCATGCTGGTAGTCGCGAACCCGGGCTCGTTTTGACCAGGATTGCCAATCGACTGATGTAGGCGGCCTACACTTTGGCATGATGTGGCCAATGCTTCCGTTCGATAGGCTCGCGCGCCGGGCTGGCGCATTCTCTGCGGCATTGGTCATGACCACCGCAAGAGCAACGCAATTTAAAACGTAAGACCGCAAATCGGGAGATTGAACATGAAAATCGTTATTATTGGCGGGACAGGCCTTATCGGATCAAAGACGGCGGAGAGGCTGCGCAAGAAGGGTCACGAAGTGATCGCGGCCTCCCCGAATACGGGGGTTAACACCATCACCGGCGAAGGGCTGGCCCAGGCCCTTGCCGGAGCGCAGGTCGTGCTTGATCTGGCGAATTCGCCATCTTTCGAGGACAAGGCCGTTCTGGAGTTTTTCGAAACTTCCGGCCGAAATCTGCTCGCTGCGGAAGCGGCCGCCGGCGTGAAGCACCACATCGCGCTCTCGGTCGTGGGGACCGAACGTCTACCGCGCAGCGGCTATCTGCGCGCCAAGATGGCCCAGGAGAATCTGATCAGGAAGTCCGCAATCCCCTACACCATCGTTCACTCTACGCAGTTCTTCGAGTTCTTGAGTGGCATCGCTCAGTCGGCAACGGTTGGTGACACCGTGCACCTGCCAGCCGTCAATTTTCAGCCCATCGCCTCGGACGACGTCGCCGATGTCATGGCCGACGTGGCGCTGGCTCCGCCGGCGAACGGTATCATCTATATCGCCGGGCCTGAACGGGCGCGCTTCACTGACATGGTCGCGCGGTTCCTGAAAGCGAGCAACGATCCGCGTAAGGTCGTTGCCGATCCTCACGCCCTCTATTTTGGCACGGAGTTGGACGACGGCTCGCTCGTCCCAGGTGAAGGGGACAACCCGCGCATAGGCGCCATCGGCTTCGACGATTGGTTCAGCCGATCTGCTCGCAAGAACTGACAACGAGGAGCGCCGAGGCCTGGTTCGCCACCAGGCTGGGCCTTCTCATCCGTTCTCACATTGGAGATTTCACATGATTAGGACATTCCTCGCTGCGATGGCACTGGTCGCCGCTTCCGTCACGGGGGTAGCGGCCCACGACGACTCCGTCAAACTCGTCTACGATCAGGCGCTGCCGAACGTGCCCGGCAAGAGCATGAAAGTCGTGCTCGTCGAATATGAGCCGGGTGGTTCTTCGCCTGCTCATACTCATCCGAACTCCGCCTTCATCTACGCCACGGTTCTTGAGGGAGCGGTTCGAAGCAAGGTCAATGACGGGCCGGTAAAAACCTATCGTGCCGGCGAAAGCTTTTCGGAGTTTCCGGGCGATCATCACGGCGTCAGTGAAAATGCCAGCAAGACGAAGCGTGCTCGCCTGCTTGCCGTGTTCGTTGTCGACACGAATGAGACCAACCTGACGACCTACGAGAAATGAGTTCAGCGCAAGGAGGCGATTGCTCCGCATAGTTCAGCCGCTGCGCGGCGGCCTTTCTTTTCGGGCATGTGCGGGTGACTTTGCCTGAATGTTCATGTGGTTATTCGGTTTCAACACTGTTTCGGGCGCTGCCAATGCCAAGTTGGGCATG
Organism: Rhizobium sp. BK313; assembly: GCF_014193655.1. GTDB lineage: Bacteria > Pseudomonadota > Alphaproteobacteria > Rhizobiales > Rhizobiaceae > Rhizobium. The sequence goes on from NZ_JACHZQ010000002.1 coordinate 299,242, forward strand.
GAGAAGGCAGCGCTCAGCTGACACTTGCTGGCCAGATCGACGTGGCGCCCGACTGCGGCGCCACTTCGATCGAGTTCTTCTGTCGCCGAGAGCTACATCGAAGTTGCGAATGTTTCTTTTTACAGCACCGATCCAGGCCGTGCGGTTCCGGACGCTTTCCACATTTGGCGAGCGTTTGAACCGGCTGCTTGTCACGACTGGCCTGGGCACCGAATTCCCCGTCGAAGCCTCGAATGAAACGTTGATTGCCGCTGCTCTGGAGGGCGCTATGCGCATCGGACAACTAGACTCAATGACATCGGCTCGCCTGATGGTGATCGATGTCAACGCCACGCTGCAAGCTGCGGCCGTCTCGCTTTCCAACCCTGGAATAGGCTTGGCCGTGGTGAGCACCGAGAATGGGAAGGCGACAGGCGTACTCAGTAAATCCGACCTCATCCGCCACCTTACGTATCGGGAACCGGCAGAGGCCTCGGTCGTAACGCTCATGAGTCGGAATATCATCTCCTGCGATCCCAGCGACGACCTCTGTGCCGTCTGGCGGGTCATGGTGGCGCAGCGGCTCAAAAACATGCCGGTGCTTGGCCCTGATTCAAAGCCTCTTGGCGTTCTTGATATCCGCGACGCGATGAAGGTGCTCTTTGAACAGGAACAACTCCAGGAGCACATGCTCGCGGACTACGTAGCGGGAGTTGGCTACAGATAGCCGAGCCCTGAGTTGAGCTGCGCACTGAAACAGAGATCTCGGGCGAAGACTAGCTCGGGCTGCGCGCATCCCACCAAGCCGCCCGGCTCGCAAATACTGAAACTGTTCCAAATGTCGGGTCAAAATCGGCCTGTCATGTGCGCCACGAGATGATCATCATGCTGCAGACAAATCTTGAAGGACTCGCGAACGCTCCTCTTGCCTGGCTGATCGTCCTCGAGCTGGCTGGAATAGTCGTATGGCATTTGATCCCGCGCTGGCGCGTGAACCTCCGGCTTGTCGTCGAGATTGCGTTCTTTGCTGCGATGACCGCCGTTCTCATCAACAGCGACATCTCGCCCATCCGCTTTCAAGGCTACGGACTTGAAGACGTCCGCGCCTTTATCGTCATCATGGCGAAATTGCTGTGGTGGCTTCATCTCGCATGGGCCATCATTGGCTTCGTGCGCATCTACCTGGTTCTGGAAGGGAAGCCGAACGAGGCCCGCCTTCTGCAGGACATCGTCGTCGGGCTCGTATATCTTTGCGTTACCCTTTCGGCTCTGGCCTTCGTGTTTGGCGTTCCGATCGGAACGCTGGTCGCCACGTCAGGCGTTATCGCAATCGTCCTCGGTTTGGCGCTGCAAAACACGCTCGGTGACGTCTTCTCGGGCATCGCTCTTACTCTCGGGCGCAGCTACTCCCTGGGTGATTGGATTCTTCTTGCTGATGGAACGGAGGGACGCGTTATCGCCAGCAACTGGCGCTCAACACAGGTTCTTACTGGAGCGAACAACGTCGTCGTTCTGCCCAATAGCGCCCTCGCCAAAGTCGGCCTGACGAACGTCAGCCAGCCCAATGAAACGCACCTCCTCAAAATGACGGTGCGCGTCGCACCCACGCGCATGCCTTCGATCATCGAGGACGTTATGCAGGCGGTTTTGGCGGGCTGTAATTCGATCGTCAGGGAGCCTCCTCCACAGGTGGCATTGAAGAGCTTGGACGCCGCTGCCCTCGAAATCGAACTGCAGTTCCAGGTAACGAACCCATCGCTGCGGACGATAGCCCGAAACGAGGTGATCGATCTGTTTTATCGCCATTGCAAATCCGCAGGATTGCTGCTGGCGGCGCCGCCGTCGGCGATCGCACTTGTGAACGGACTTCCGACGGAGGAGGACGCCAAGCCGCCTGAAATAACACCGCTTGGCCTCATTGAAGCGATTCCGATTTTCTCCGGTCTGACGAGGTCCGAAAAGGAACGCCTGGCGCAATCGAGTGCGGTCCGCGAATTTCAGAAGAACGATATCATTGTGCTTGAGGGGCAAATGCTTCCCTCGATGATGATTATTCGCGCGGGCATTGTCGCAATGCGGTATGGCGAGGTGGAGCGGCGACGGCTTTCGCCGGGGGACTTCTTCGGCGAAACCGGCTTGCTTGCCGGGATGGGTGAAGTTTGCACACTGCAGGCTCTCACCCGTGTGACCGTCTACGAGATCGATCAGCAGAGCTTCGCGCCGCTGCTCGAGGCACGCCCGGCCATCGCAGAGGAGATAGCCGCGAGACTCTCCGCCCGGGCCGAGTACATCCGAAATCTATCCCTTCCGATAACAGCGCAGGCGCGGGGTCAAATCGCTTTCCTGAAGGCGATACGGACGATCTTCGGCGGCCGACATTGATCAAGCGTGCGCATGAAGAACCCAGCAAGGTCGAGACCAACGCACGACTTTCGTCATCTGTTGCGTCTGACTTTGGTGTTATGCGTGTTCTTCAGCCGCTCCATATTCCCAGCCAATGTTACAGCTGTAACTCTCCAATGTGTGATCGCAACTTGCCTGTAACGTGATCGGCTTAGCCATAGCGACAACACTATCCTGCCCCACGTCGTAGTGGCGATAGGGCTGAACGAATTCTGGCTCGTTGCCTGATGAGCACCTCCAATTTCACCATTCCCGAACAGAAAAATCAAACCGGCGCCACACAGAACAACAGTTCTGCTTTGAATCGCAGATGGAGACTAGAATGCATCAGATCGTACCTGAATCATTGATTCATGACGCAGGGAAAGGGCTTCGCATCTGTGTTGCCGGCGCCGGCGCAATCGGCATCACACTCGCGACACGGATGTCAATGAGCGGGCATCATGTCAGTGTTCTTGCTCGAGGCGAAAGCCTTGCCGTTATCAAGAAAAATGGCCTGTCTCTTACGGATGCCGAAGGAGAACATCGGGCTCAAGTCACGGTAGGCACCGCCGACGAGCTTCCGAACGCCGATGTGCTTTTTCTTTGCGCCAAGGCGCAAGACCTTGAATCAATGGCCGAAGCCGTACAGCCCCTCATTCATTCCGAGACACTCATCGTTCCGTTCGTGAACGGCATTCCTTGGTGGTATTTCCAAGGGATGGAAGGGCGTCACGCCGGCCGCACAGTTCTGGCTGTCGACCCTCGTCAGCGCCTCAAGCGATTGCTTCCGGGTCAGCGTGTGATTGGCGCCGTTACGACAATCACCGCGGAAAGACTTGCGCCCGGTGTTGCCCGTACCAGAAACCCTCTCCGTTGCGTCATCGGAGAGATAGATCATCGTCGCAGCGATAGAACGGACTGGCTTGCGGCTTTGTTGGCTGACAGCGGCATCGCTACGCGCGTCGCCGAGAGAATACGTGACGCGCTATGGACGAAGGTTATTGCCAACTTGTGCAGCAATCCGCTTTCGGTTGTCACCGGCGCCACTTTACGAGACGTTTGCGGTGATCCGTCTTTGTCCATCGTAAGCCGACAGCTGGTCGATGAAGGCTTGTTGGTCGCGGCTTCGTTTGGCGCGCGATTGGAGCTCGATCCCAGCTCGCTTCTCGCGATGGGCGCCAGCATGGGCGATTTTAAGACGTCGATGCTTCAGGACTACGAAAAGGGCCTGCCACTTGAATTGGCGGCAATTTGCGAAGCCGTTATGGAGTTGGGTGAGCTTGAAGGCATTTCAATGCCTTTTACGCGAACGATAACAATCCTCTCGCAGTTCAAAAGCAACATGCGCCAAAGGGCTCCTTACGTCGAATTGGACAGGACCAACGCGGCATAGTCACGCTTCAGACACGCATATTGATATCACTCGACGGCGGGCAGAAGCCGGAATAGACGCGGGTGCTTGCGACATCCGGCTAACCCGGTCGAAGCCGTCGCGAATTGACCCGAACCGACGACTGCGGTCGCGGGTGGCATCTTTCCATAGGTTTTGGTTGCCGGGATTCGTCCCGTCAAACAGGTTTTGCAATTGTCGAATAGAGCGCAGTTGCGAGCCACCTTCTGCTCCTGGAAGCACGCACAGGGTTTGGTTGGCCTCGATCGGCGCAAGCCCTGTGCGATGCCTGCCATTGTCGATGGGATTCTGCGGCTCGAAACGCCATTAGAGGGCAGACCATATACGTTTCAGCCAGCAAGGTCGGGCGAGATCTGCTTGCTCGGCACCAACTGTTTGCTGCTCCGCGTCGTCGGCATATAGCGCCGACAGCTCTGGATACATTGACGTCCCAGCCAGAGCCAGCCCATCGAAAATGATGCGCAATATCAATGATGTCGCTCTATCTTGTGGTTGCGCAAGGTCAACTGGCCGAGTTGCGGCTGGCGAATCCACTGGATTCAGAGGCAACAACAAAGAACCATTGACGGCCACGAGGCGTGGGTAAAGCATTCGCTTTACGTCATCACGATCAGTGCTCACATTTTCACTGGACATTCCGGACCTCCGATTTAACAAACCGGAGAATTACCTTCGAAAATTACGCAATCATCACAATAAACAGACATTATATTTTAGATGAAACGAAAGAAGTGCCCCAATATTTTCGACGCAATATAGAGATATTGGCGCTACAAGCGTAACCGGACAGGCGGCTTTTGAAACAGCATTAGAACATCCAGCGACAATACTTGGGTAGCCTTTAAAGGAGGTACTCATGGAGAATTCTGTCAACGCCACTCGGCCGTTCAACGCTTTACCAATTGCAGTTGCCAAAAACAGATCATTGAAGTCGCGCAGCCAGGTCTCCCCGACGACCCTTCGTCGAATTGTGGAATATTTCTTCCGCTCTCAACCGGCGCGAATTGATGAACTAACGCCACACCTTCAGTACGACATAGGCCTCAGGGACTTTTATAATGTAAAAGGCGGAGCGTCGTCGCGCGCAGGCGAGGATTACTCCCCCGATTACCGATAGTCGGGTGCAAGCCGCAAACGCCGCATTTCCCCGCCCATCGCAATCAAGGCGTAACCAGGATTCCAAATCCCTCGCCGGATCATGGCTGGGGGCGGCTCGATTTGGAAATAAGCGGCTCCCATGCCGTGTCGACAGAGCTCAGGACGCGTCGTAGATTTCATCAAAACGGTAAAAAATCCAGATGGCATAGGCAGCACACCATCGTTGCAAGCCTATTGCTGAGACGGAACGACCGAGCGTTCTTCAATACCCGCAGGGAACTCCAGCCTGTCACCGTTCTTGTAAAGATAGAGTCCAATCCCGAGCGCCAGGGCGGCGATGAACAGGAGATAATATGCAGGTGCCATCGGATTGAGCGGCAGCAGCAAGGCCACAGTGACGGGCGTCAGACCGCCGAAGACCGCGTAGGATAAATTATAGGAAAAAGAAACACCCGTGAAACGCACACACGCGGGAAAGGCCCGCACCATTGCGTAGGGGACGGCTCCTGCGACACCAACGGAAAGTCCCATAAATGCGTAGAGAGCAAGAGCAATCGGCAGTGATGCGGCTGCGAAACTATAGAAGGTGAATGTAGCGGCGCCAAAGAATATGCTTCCCGCCACAAAAAATCCTCTTGAGCCTATCCTGTCCACAATCGCACCCGCAGCAGCAGAGCCGAAGATAAGAAACAGCGTGCCGAAACCGGTCGCGAGAAGAGATTGTTGTGCTGTGTATCCGTAGAGCTGCTGCAGGAAGGTCGCGGTCATCAACGTTGTGACGACAACACCGGCAGAAAGGAACCATGTCAACAACATAGAGATGACAACGCTGTGCGGGTAGTCACGCAAAACAACCTTGAGCGGAAGCTCCGGAACAAGACGATGACGCCTCTCCATTTCGGTGAACACCGGCGTTTCCCGCAGCCAGCGACGCAGATACACCGCAATCAGCCCAAAAATGCCACCGATAAAGAAGGGAATGCGCCACGCGAAGGCGGCAACATCGGCCGGCGTGAAGACCTCATTGATTAGGGCGGCAACTAAGACTCCAAGCAGAATTCCCAAAGTAAGGCCGGCACAGAGAACGCCGCAGCCAAAGCCGACCTGGCGAGAGGGAACGTGTTCCGCGACGAAAGTCCACGCGCCCGGAACTTCCCCCCCGATGGCCGCTCCCTGCAGAATACGCGTGATCACAAGCAGCACTGGCGCAGCCACTCCGATCGATGCGTATACCGGCAGAGACGCCATTCCGAGCGTCGCGAGCGCCATCAGCAATATTGAAAATGCGAAGATGCGCTTGCGTCCGAAGAGATCACCGAAATGGGCGAGCACGATCCCACCGAGCGGCCGCACGAGATACCCCGTACCGAAGATCCCAAAGACCTGAATCGTCAACAGCCACTCGGGCATTCCAGGCGGAAAAAAGAGCTTGCCGATCACGACGGCGAAGAAGACAAAAATAATGAAATCGTAAAACTCCAGCGCGCCGCCCAGAGCCGCTAGTCCTAGGAGCCGATAATCCTGCGGGCTCAAGGGCCGAGGCTTCACCGAGACGCCCGCAGAATTGCTTCTTCCCTTTAACACACGCACAAACCAATCCCCTGAAATCCTGGACATTTCGCCGGTTGTCGTCTTCTCATGACGCTACAATCGGCAGGTATCGTGCGAAAGCTACTCCCTCGCTTCAAACGAGCAGAATTCCGTTACAAATGAAATGGCGGGGACATTTTGGAGGCTCGTAGCTGAGAGGCCGCGATATCGCGTCAGCCTCCAACAGCCTTGCTTCCGACCCGGCCTCGTTGTGCGTCGGCACCGGTATCGATTTTTCTGCGAATGGCGTCCGCGAGACTCTTGGAGTTGAGCGGCTTTTTCAGAGCCCCCAATCGTTTGAGGTTTTGCTCGCTCAACGGCCCGGTCCGATACTGATCGCTGATGAGGAGATAGGGAATGTCGCTCAAATCCTCGTCCAGTTGTGACAGAGTCACCGTATCCTTAAGCGAGGCAACGTCGAGAACAACCAGGTCGGGCCGTCGTTCATTCGATTGCAGCCAATTCAAGATCCCGCTTAGCTCAACAAACCCCACGGGCTCGTACCCGAGAGCAGCGAGTTTCTCCTCGTGCATCATCAGGAGTTTCTGCTCCTTCTCGAGAATGACGACGGTCTGACCGTTGCCATAGGGCACCTTTTCTTCGTGAAAGAATTGTCGCAAGGGTACGGGAGCTTGGTGGCATACCGGAAAGAACAGATCGAAGCGCGTTCCTCGCCCAACTGCACTGTCGACGTTGATATGCCCCGCAAGCGCCGCCACGTTTCCGTGGACGGCCGCAAGGCCGAGGCCGGTTCCGCCGGCATGGGATTTCGTCGAAAAGAACGGTTCAAAGATATGAGGCAAAATGGAATCCGGTATGCCTTCGCCTTGGTCCGTGACGCTGAGGCGAATATAGCTGCCGGATGGTAATACACCGTGTGAAAGTGGTCGGGTGGATCGGGTTACGACAGGCGACACCTCGATGTCGATTTTTCCACCATCGGGCGACGCCTCCGAGGCATTTTTGCAGAGGTTCATAAGGATCTGCTGGATCTCTATCGGATTGCCGAGGACAACGGCCGGCCGGTCAGCGAAGCGGGGCGATAGTTCGAGCGATTCCGGAAGGGATACTTTCAAAAGGTGTAGAATGTCCGATACGGCTTCAACCATATCAAAAGGCCTGCTGCTGCGTTCACGCTTGCGGCTCAATGTCAGTATCTGGTCGATGATCAGCCTCGCCCGCTCACCGGCCGAGACGATCTCGTTAACGTAGTGCCTCGTCGGGGAAGGCCGTCGCAGGATCTGCAATGCCATCTCGCCATACCCAAGCATAGAGCTAAGTATGTTATTGAATTCGTGGGCGATTCCACCGGCTAAGGTCCCAACGGCCTGGAGCCTCTCCGCATGCTCCAGGCGATGCTCGAGGATGTCTCTTTCGTGTCGTTTGCGAACTCGGTCGACACACTGAATGACGAGATCGATGGCGTGCTGCAACAATTCCACCTCATCACTGCCCGCTTTCGGCCGAGACTCCTTATATTCGAAGATAATCATCGCGGCATAACGTGCAGAAATCTGCATGCCGACCGCAACCCCCGCGCTCAGGGCGTTTCGCGTAAACGCAAGCTCGTTGTGGCTTTGCAAGTTCTGATAGAAAAAGCGTTGTCGAGGTGTCTGTTGCGCAGCAGCATTGCGTCGCAGATCGTCCAGGAAGTCCGACATGAGCGTCTTCGAAAGGGCAGTTCCGCTACTGTGATTCTCATAGACTTCCTGTACCAGGCCCGTTTCGACATTGGAGATGATCAGTTCATGGTGCGTGGCGTCGAAAAAAACTGCGAGAAGGTTCAGCGTGTCGTGGATAGCCGCTACGCAATCGGGCGAGGATTCATTGTCGAACCTCTTTTTTATCTGGCTCATGACATCCTCGAAATTGAGCCGGCGTGTCAAACGGTCGGTTTGCAGACGAAGACGATACACAAGAAACAGAATGTAAATGCAGAGGATGATCGAAATTGTTCCGAGGAAAATTCTGCTCCACATGGCGCGCAGATTGAGCGCGCTATAAGCCCCTAGATACTCCATTTGCAGATCTTGAGCGCGCTGGGGAGCGTCCGATGTTTGAATATCGGCAACGATGTTATTCACCGACGGCAAGGTCATCAGAATCATGTGGCCATGCACTGCCAATGTCGCCAGTTGCGAGACGAGGACGTTATCGGTCGAATTTGCCCACGATGTCGAATGGAGCAGGATGTTGATGCGTCGCGCAAGATCCGCGTCAGGATAGCCGGAAAAACGCAACATCAAATTACCCAATTCATCGAAATTCGCAGGCAATCCCTGCAAGTCGGACGAAGGGCGCTCATTTAGGTCGGTGAGAATTTTACTGAAGATGCTGAGAGAGTTATGCAGAAGTGCGTTCTTCGTCTTAAATTGCTCGACGAGTGTCTCGTTTCTGTCGATCGATGCGGACAGTTGCTCAAGAAGTGCAGCCAGCTTCTCGTTGTCGTTAAGGTTTGTTTTCCTAAAAAGCGATTTCAATTGCCCAAGCATATCGTGGAGACCGCCCATAGAGGCGTCGAGCGGATCATAGTTGTTGAGCAACCCGGCCCGTGTCTGCAAGACGTCCCGTTGAAGCGCCGAATTGTTCAAGTCGATCAGACGAAAGGCGGCAAGTACGGCTTCGTGCGTTTCTTTGTCGGGACCACGACCGGCTGCCAAAATTGCAAATAGGATTGCACAGAGTATCGCAACGACGGTGGCCCAAGGCTTCCCAGCGATCCTTTGGAGGTGATGCTTTGCGACTGCGACCATCCATACGTGCCTTATGTCTACGCTTCGCAATGGGATTGGCGACCATTGCCAGTAAGCCTGCGAGATCCGTCTATATAGTGGCTGGGAGAGCGGGACCGTAGGGGCTAGAGCTTATTGGGCTGTTCATAGAGTTACCGAGATAAAACAGGACCAGAATACACATGGCTCACCGAATGCCGGCACAAACTGGTTCCAACATCGCGTTCGCGCTCATTGTGGGCCAGATGGTGAAGGGGCATCAAGCAAGCGACCGTTGTATTCGCCTGTCAGAGTTTTCAAAAATGCGACGATCGCGTCGACGTCATCCTGCGACAGGACCTGACCAAGTTGCGTGCGAGACATAATCGCCACAGCTTCCGGCAAGGACGCAACACGTCCGTCGTGGAAATAGGGAGATGTCATTTCGACATTCCTCAGACTTGGAACCCGGAAGACGCCCTTGTCTTTGTCGTCGTGCGTTATGGTCCATCGGCCGAGATCGCCGTCATTATCAGAGGACGGGTTGGGCCCGAAGTCGCCAAAAATCCCAAATTTCTCGAACAGATTCCCACCAACATTAGAACCTTGGTGACATGACACGCATCCGTAGCTCTTAAAAAGCTCGTAACCCTTTTTCTCTTGCGAGGATATCACGTCACTTTCGCCGCGCAGATATTGATCAAATCGCGAATTGGGTGTCGTAAGCGAGCGTTCGAACGTCACAAGGGCGTCGAGCACGTCGTTTCTTTCAACATCGCGATTATAGATCTGTTGGAATTCCGCGCCATAGACGTTGGACGCCTGCAATTTGGCAACCAATGGTCCCCACTGACTTGCCATTAGGTTCGGATCGAGAAGCACTGCGTCGTTCTGTGCTGCAAGCGATGTGAAGTTACCTCGCCAGCCGAGACGATAATTGTTTGCGACATTGAAAATGGAGGGTGCGTTGAACCGATGCATCTTGCCATCGTACCCAACAGTGCGTTTCAGATTGACAGTGCCGCCGGCGTTAAGATCATGGCAGGATGAACATGCCAATTTTCCCTTTCCCGAAAGGATCGGATCATTGAATAGTTGCTTGCCCAGTGCGACCTTCGCTGGATCAAGATCTGGCACAGCCTCAAGGGGCGTGATCGGCTCCCGCTGACTGCGACCGCTTGCCAACGCCATGGTCGTAGCTGCGGCTACGCTCAGCACTATGAGCAACCATACCGCTGAAAAAGCCGACAGGCGCTTCGCGGCAGCTTTGGCAACCATGAAGCTCGATCGGACCACCGTCATTAGGAGGCATTTCTTCTGCTGTGTTCAACGTCCACCTCAGCATCGAAGAAATAGCCAACGCCACGCTCTGTTTTGATGAGGGTAGGATTGGACGCATCGCGTTCGAGTTTGCGCCGAAGCCGGAGAATCAGAACGTCGATGCTGCGATCAAACACTTCCTCCTCGTGCACTCGGCTGGTGGCGATGAGTTGTTCGCGTGACAGGATCTGTCGGGGAGCATTAAGGAAAGCCACCAGAAGATTGAATTCACCCGCCGTCAGTTTGATTTCTTCCTTTGTCTCTGAAATCAGCCTGCGCAGTTTCAGATTGAGGCGCCAGCCATTGAACAAATAGGACTTTCGGTCTTGCGCAATCGGCTTGACAGGCCTTTCCCGCAACGCCGCTCGCACGCGAGCCAATAATTCGCGCATACCGAACGGTTTGACGATGTAGTCCGTCGCCCCAAGTTCCAAGCCGACGACCTTGTCTGCCTCCTCCAGCCGATCGCCGCTGATGATGATGATCGGCGCATCGGACTTGGTCGCGAGATTGCGAACGATTTCCAGCCCGTCTTCATGGCCCAGATTCAGGTCGACAATGACCAGATCAATGATCTCGGTTGAAAGGACGCGCGTCATCTGATGGCTGTCGCTGACGGCACTGACTTTAAGCGCATGTTGCGAGAGATAATCGATTAAGAGCTGACGAATGGTGCTGTCATCGTCAATCACCAGGACATGTTTCAAGCGTCCACCTTCGTAAGTCATAAGCGCGAGATCGCGCATAACGTCGATTGAATTCCGTCGCCTACTGGCGTCCAATTTCAGACTTGTTTCGAAAAACGAGGCGATGGTTACAAATGTAACAGACAGCGCCTCACAATCAAAATCGCAGGCGACGCTTTGAGAAGCACGCTTCGTCGGTTCATCGGAAGGTCGGCAAACAAGCATCTGCTTGTTTTGTCCGGAACCTGCGTGCCGAAAAGGGATTAACCGTTCGGTTCGCGAGGAACTTCGCTGGCTAAGTTCCGACTGCAGACGTTCATGTCATTTGTGTTCAAATTCCCGCGAAGCTGCGGATTACATCTGAAACCATGTCACGCCACTCTGACATGGGCATGAAATCGCCCGTGCCCAGTAAATAGGGGCCGCAAACAACGTCGCGGTTTCTGAGTTCGATGAGGATCTGGCGTGGCGCTCACGGGTTTTGAGTCTCCCGTCGGTTGTCCGCACTGGCTGCTCGATCTCCGACCCCTAACCGGCACTTGGCAGGAACTTATCATGACGCCACCAACGCCGGCCCTGCGGACTTAGGGTTCCTCAAGAAAACGGAGCATGACATGACCACAATTTCCCGCCGCAGTCTCTTGGTCGCCGCTGCCGGTGCAACCGCCTTTGCGGCTTCGCGTGCGGCGATTGCGCAGCAGTCCTACAACAATGCGAACGCCGCTGGTGCTGGCGCCCCCTTCGTGCTGCCGCCACTCCCCTACGCGGTCAACGCGCTCGAGCCACATATCGACGCGCAGACCATGGAGCTCCACCATGACAAGCACCACGCTTCCTATGTCAACAATCTGAACGAGATCGCGAAGATGACGCCGCAGATAGCCGAGCAACCGATGGAGTACGTGCTTGCCCATCTCAACCATGTGCCGGAGCACGTGCGCACCACGGTCCGCAACAATCTGGGCGGCCACGTCAACCATTCGATGTATTGGCTCGTCATGAGCGGCAACGGAGGCAAGCCCGACGGCGAGGTATTGCAGGCCATCAACCGCGATTTGGGCGGGTTGGAGAAGTTCCAGACCGATTTCAACGCCGCTGGCGGCGGTGTCTTTGGATCGGGCTGGGTTTTCGTAACGGTCAGCGCCAAAGGCACGTTGGCGATCGAAGCGCGCTCCAACCAGGACACGCCGCTGATGGATGGCAAGCGCGTGCTGTTCGGCAACGATGTGTGGGAGCATTCCTATTATCTTCGATACCAGAACCGCCGCCCCGACTATCTGAAGGCATGGTGGAACCTCGTAAACTGGCAAAAGATCGCCGAACGCTATGCCGCCGCCAAGCATGGAACGTTGGCAATCTGAGCGAAATTGCCGGCCTTCGGCTCGATCAGAACTCCGTGACGGCGGTCTGCCTGACATGGGCAAACCTTCACAACGATCAACGGTCGCGCGTTTGGTGGCTCCATGGCCCCCAATAGGCGCGTGGACAACAATGGCCATGCTGGATGAAGACGCAAAGCATCACGACGAATGAGCACGACATCAGACATGAGCTGGTCGCCCATCTGGGGCGGTTGTGGCGATACGGCCTCGTGCTCTCGCGACGACGGGATGTGGCCGAGGATCTTGTCCAGGCGACATGCCTTCGGGCACTTGAACACACCAAACAATATCAGCCAGGAACAAGGCTCGATCGATGGCTCCTGTCCATCCTGCATTCAATCTGGATCAATGAGGTTCGGTCCCGCCGGATTCGGATGGGTCAAGGCTTCGTCGAGGCGAGTTCCTCGCTCGTGCTAGATGGGGCACGTGACATCGAGACCCGCACATTGGCTAATCAGATCTTGCGCCGGGTCGATGCCCTGCCTGAGGCGCAGCGCACGGTCGTGTTCCTGACCTATGTGGAAGGGCTCTCCTATCGTGAGGTTGCGGATCTGCTTGCTATCCCGATCGGAACAGTCATGAGCCGTCTCGCCAGCGCGCGGGTCAGACTTGCCAGTGAAGATCATTCGAACGCGGCAGTGCGGGTTGGGACAAGAACACGCGATGTCTAGGCTGGGTAAAACGCGTCTTATCCTCATTGGCCTCCTCGTTGGCCTCCGATCGCACACTAGCCGTGAGCAGCGGGTGGTCCCTGCTGGCATTGCATCTAGCTGGGGGCGAAGCGAACCCGGCCTGGAGCCATAATTTCTCTGCCGGCGAGCAAGTTCTGGCTCGCTCCAACTCTACTCGGTATTCGCAATAGGAAAACACATGGCCAACACAGATATTGCGCGCCAAGAGGCTTCCAACTCCGAAAATCTCGGGACCCTCGACGCGCTTTCGGAATTCTTCTGGACGACCGAGCCGACAAACAGCCGCCTCGCACTGGTTCTTGCAGAAATCGAAGGACCGTCGCAGGTCTCGGATTGGGAGAACGCATTGAAAGCGGTTCGAGCCCGGTATCCGCTTCTTTCGGCCTCCATAACGAAGAGCCCTGGAAGACGGCCTTATTTTCGCTGGATGAACGATGAATCACCTCCTTTGCGCCTCCTGCAGGTAAAGGCGGAGATGTCACCGGAAGAGATGATCTCACAGGAGCTCGACCAATCCTTCGGTTTGGGGGGCGGACCGCTTGGTCGCGTGGTCCTAGCCTACCAACGGGAACGCTGCACAGTGGCCTTTGTAGGACATCATGCAGCGTTTGACGGTCGCACGAACGTTGGAATCCTTCGGGACCTCGTTGCCGCCGCTTCCGGTGAAGCACTAGCCGGGCCGCATCCCCTTTTGACGTCCAAAAATGAACTTCTCGGTCTTCCTGCACCGGACCCGGGCTATCACAAGCCTCTGATTGATGCATGGACACGATCGTCTCCACCTTCGTCTTTGCCTCCCGCCCGCGTGACCAACCGTCGTGTGCCAAAAGAAGAACTCGATGTGATCCGGGAGCGGGCGCGATTGGAGGGCACAACAGTTCATGCCGCTTTGGTAACGGCAGCTCTCATTGTCGGCCGTCGCAATGCGATAAATTGGCGCGAGCGAACAGTGATTTGCCTGTCACCGATGGATCTTCGCCCGCTGCTTGGCTTATCAGACGTTGCTGGAGTCCTAACGACGATCCACCCCACCATTCTGGGCCCGAGCAACCCGATTGCTTTCTGGGACTTTGCTCGCAATCTCAAACGCTCGATGCAGACTTCGTATACGCTCGAGGCCGCACGGCGGGGGGCGCTTGCAATAAAACAGGTGGTTTCGGCCGAGGCGGACCCCTACGATCCCACAACAGTCGATCCCGGCGGCTTTTTCGATCACGACATCATGGTTAGCAATTACGGGGATGGCGCGCTCAGGACACAGTACGGCCGGCTGCGACTGACCTCGCTCTATCCCGCGCATATTAGCGGCAGTCGACCAGACACGCAGACGCTGTCTGCAATCACAATGGACGGGATATTGCATATCAATCATGCCAGTCGGGCGCCAATCGCGCATCTGCTCGATGACGTGCACAATGTTCTTGTGTTGAATTCGAAATAGCATTCGGATCCGGATCACGGGCGACGCGACGCACCATGGCGAGATCGCCGTGGTGCGCAGAAACCGATGTGACTAGCCTCACATGAAATGCCGCCGCCTTTCCCAAAGCCGCCGCCGTGATGTCACGAGTCCTTCACGGCTGGCCTGGCTGGTCGGCGTAGTGGTTGATTGATGCGGGCATCGATCATGCCCATCCCCTTGCTGCGCTGAGTGGATCGGAGGACTTCGCGATGCGCGCCTCCATATATCGCCCCGCAACCGGCGGGCAATGCGTGCCCCTGGCCGGGGCCATGACGATCGACATGGCGGACGTTAGCAGCGCAAACTTTGACCTGCGGTCTTCCATCTCGCTCAGAATTGCCATCGCGATCTATCGAATTCACATGGGCGACGACGACCAAGCGTTTGACTTCGCCCCTAACGTACCCTCTCAGAAATTTGTCGTAATTTTTGAAGACGACGCATCCATTTGAAAAGCCCTGCGGGCCGAGCATGTAACTGTGCGCAAGGAAACCGTCGCGGCCATAGACGTCGCCGCTGCCTGCCGGGATCAGGCGCAGCGCTTGCACGCCGTGAAAAAGTTGGTCGCGCAACACGAGATCATAGACATTTGGTGGTGTGGGCCCGCGATTTTTTTCGTGCACCTTATCGGGATCGTCCAACATATCGCCGAGCCCCGAATGGGCTTCCAATCGCTCGCCATTTGGCATGTAGACGATATGGGCGGCAATATCGTAAACGGCAGTCAATTTAGCGGTACGGAATATCGGTTTGAGGCCATGTCGTTGAGCTCCACGAATGACCTGGTCCTCAAGTTCGCCATTAGGAATGGCGGCTCTCCATCTGCCTTGAATTGGCGAAATTGGCATGGGACGCAAGGAAATCTCTGGATCGATAGTTGGGCTGTAGGGTTCTGCGGAAGCGATGAGACTTGGCGTGTCCGGCGCTTCCTTTGTCACGGGAGGCGCTGCAAGACAGACGTCCGGCGTAACAGCTGAGACGAGTGCACCAAGGCCTAACGCGATGGCACCCCTGACGGTATAGGAAAGAATCCCCCGACCTATGTGACCATCAGCGACCAGGGCTGAAGCGTGTGTCGTAGTGATCCTGCGTGTCGTCGACCGCGCTGTGCGGAATAATCCGATGTCCGCTGCCTGGCCTGAAAAATCTGTCTGCCTTGCATGCTCGCCGAATTGTAGGTCCATCCCCAATCTCCCTTTCAGGCGAGCAAATTGGTGACGGTGCGCTACCGGTTTATTTCATCGTTCCCAAAAGACGTTACGCGCGTAACAGACGGATTGGCGCGTCATGATGCGTAGGCCGCAAGCGTTGCAATTGTAGCAATTTCGCGTCGCCCTGAAACAAAGCCGTAGCCTTGGCTTCCGATAGTCCGTGCTCATTGCTGTAGTGAATTTGGCCCTGGTGAACGGGGCTATTTGCCACAACACACGGCGTCGGCAGGTTGGATTACAGGATTCAAATGATCAGGTTCGGGTTCGCCATCATATGTGTCGCCGCACTTGCAGGCTGCGTTCAGCTCGATTCGAGTTCTGGAGCGCGCACCGTGGCAAGCTACCGATGTGTACCGTCCGATGTGGCCTCTGGCTTTCAGGGCGGCGCGTCGAGCAGCGGCCATCAGGCCCGCCTGCTGACGGTCAATTACGATGCGCTCGGCCAGCACGCCCTGCTCAGGATCGCGGGCGGTGAAACCAACACACTCAATCTGGTGCCGGGCGTGAAGGACCGCCTCTACGCAAACTCGAAATACGCGTGGCAAAACAACGGACATGCGAACCTTCTCACGGACATTGCGGAGGTTCAGGTCTATCGCTGCACTCGCGCCGCGGCTGAACGGGGCGTGGCGGCGTGGCCGAAACTGGGGGCAGTGCCATGGCTCTGACATTAAGTATCCTGCGCTGTCCCGATGGAGTTCCGCCGGAAACGCGGCACGTGAGCGGTGGCGAATTTACCATCGGCCGAGGGACCGAATGCAACTGGGTCCTGCCAGATCCGCAGCGCGTGCTGTCCAAGCGGCATTGCGCCGTGGCCTTCGATGGCAAGGTCTGGTGGGTGACGGACACCAGCACCAATGGCACTTTTCTCAATCAAGAGACTGACCGGCTCAACGTCGATACGCCGCGGGTGCTCAGGGACGGCGACCGGCTTGTGTTCGGCGCGTATGAGATCGAAGCGGTTTTCGATCGTCAGCCATCGGAAGCGAGCCTCGAAAGCCCGATCCAGGACGGCAACCCCGGCTATCTCGCCAGCGACCGGCTGACGCGAGACCCTTTCCCCGCGATGGGGACAGATCCGATGGCCGTCGCCCTCAAATCCGATGACCTGTCGCTGAATGCCGGGCCAGACGGCTGGTCGGTTGACAAGTTTATCGGCTCGCCTCAGGCGATTTCCGATAACGTGCCGGTAATCCAAGAGAATTTCCGCGCCCCTCGCACCTCCTTCGAACTGCTGCCGGAGGATTGGGACTCACCGGGACCGAACGACGCCGTGCCGGAATCAGCCGAATCAGCGCTGCCGGTGGCCGCGGAACCCGCCGCATTTCCACAGGTATCCGTACCGTCTGTTGTCTCGGACCTAGCACCGCAAGCGGCCGGCTTCGCGGCTCAGAATGGAGCCTCGATGGATGCGCTGGCTGCCTTCATCGCAGGGGCGGGGCTGCAGGGCACAATGCAGGGCGAGCCTATGGAATTGCTGCGCGGAATGGGCGAGGCATTCCGCGCAATGGTGACCGGCCTTCGCCGTATGATGATCGCCCGGGCAGCGATCAAGGGCGAATTCCGCATTGAACAGACTGTCATCCGCCCCGTCGGCAACAACCCGCTGAAATTCTCCGCGAGCGACGAGGATGCATTGGCGGCGCTGCTCGCAGTCGGTGGCCGCCGCGACATGACTGCGAAGGATGCAATAGCCGATGCATTGCGGGACATGCGCCTGCATGAGCTGGCGATGTCATCGGCAATGCAGCAAGCGGTGCAGCATCTGATCGCCGAACTTGATCCGGCGCGTGTGAAGCGGGGGATCGAACACGAAACGTTGGACATTATGCCGGGACGGTACAAGGCACGCAGCTGGGATGCCTATGAAGCCCTGCATGGCAGCATCCTGCAGGCGCTTGCCGACGACTTTGACAGCGCGTTCGGCAAGTCCTTCGCCCGGGCCTATGAGCAGGCGATGACCGAGATTGCGGACCAGCTTGATGAATAGCGCTGCACCGTGGCCGACTGAATGCAATTTCCCAGTGATGAGACAGGCGGCGATGGATATCCGCATGCCACAGGCGCAGCGGGCGGCGCAGGATAGGTTTTTGAGGAGAACGACGTGACGTGGAGCAGTCGGATCGCATGGCAGGAAGGGATGTTCCTTCGTGCCCAGCATTTCCAGCAGCAGGACCGCTGGGTCGAGGGCCAAATCCGGGGCAGTGTCGGCGCGTTGCGGCCCCATCCCTGGGGCCTGACAGACATGACCATCTCGCGCGACCTCCTGGCGACCGGGCGGTTCGCGGTTGCTTCTGCGGCCGGCGTCTTCGAAGACGGCACACCATTCGCCATTCCCGGCGACGCAGATCTTCCACCTCCGCTGGTGGTGGCCGATACGGCGAGGAATGTGCTTGTCTACCTCGCGGTCCAGGTCCGCCAAAAGGGTTCGCTCGAGATCGGATCCATGAATGAGGAGGGCCGCTATCGCTTGCATCCGTTCGAAGCGTACGACACTCACTCGGGCACGCCGCAGCCCGCGGAATTGCAGATCGGGCAGCTGAGGCTGCGCTACGTGCTCGAGACCGACGATCGTGACGGGTATATCTGCCTGCCGCTGGCGCGCATCACCGAGGTCACGCCGGACCGGCGCGTCGTGCTTGACGAGCGCTGGATTGCGCCAGCCCTGACCTGCTCGGCGGTGGCACCGCTGGCCGCGCTGCTGGTGGAGCTCGCCGGCATGTTGAACCAGCGCGGCGAGGCAATCGCGGCGCGAGTGACCGCAGTCGGGACCAAGAGCAATACCGAGGTCGCCGACTTCCTGCTGCTGCAATCGGTCAATCGCTGGCAAGCCCTGGTCAGTCACCTGGCGGATTCCGGGAACATTCATCCCGAAACCCTCTATCGCACGCTGATTCAGATGGCCGGTGAGTTTGCTACCTTCACCGATGCGCGGCGCCGCCCCAACAGCTATCCGGCCTATCGGCATGAGGATCTGCAGCGCAGCTTCACGCCGGTTGTGGCCGATGTCCGCCGTTCGCTGTCGGCCGTCCTCGAACAGACGGCCATCCGCATTCCGCTGCAGGAGCGCCAGCACGGCGTGCGCGTCGGCCCGATCGTAGACCGGACGCTTCTTAACGGAACCAGCTTCGTGCTCGTGGTGCAGGCCGATATGGCGGCGGAGGCGCTGCGGCGCACCTTCCCGGGCAAGGCGAAGGTCGGAGCGGTCGAGCATATCCGCGAGCTCGTCAACGTAGCGCTGCCCGGTATCGACCTGCAGCCACTGCCGGTGGCCCCGCGGCAGATGCCGTTCATCGCTGGCGCGCAGTATTTCGAGCTGGATCGCAACAGCCCGCATTGGCAGCAGATGCAGTCGTCCGGCGGCTTCGCCATCCATGTGTCGGGAGATTTCCCCAACTTGGCGCTGGATCTTTGGTCCATCCGCAGCTGAGAGAGTCCTGAATGAGCGACAATCCATTTGCCGAACCGGGAGACGACGAAAGCACGATCATCCGCCCGATCCCCGGGGGGCGTGCCGCCGGCCCGCCCACTACCGCGCCTCCGCCTGCCCCAGCCGAGGCCGACGCCGGTGTGCCCGTGGGGCCCGAGACCCGGATCGAATTCGCCGAACTGCCGTCCATCGGGGCATCGCCGATCGTGGCGGCCGCGGCGCCGCTGTTGTCGCTGGTGGCACGGCTGCGCAACGCCTTTTCGGTTCCGGACCCAGCCAGCCTGCGGGAGAGCGCGATCGAGGAGATGCGCCGTTTCGAGAAGGCCTTGCGCGACCAGAGCCTGCCCATGGAGCAGATTCGCCTGTCGCACTATGCGCTCTGTGCCAGCCTGGACGACGTGGTGCAAAACACCCCCTGGGGAAGCCGCGGCCCGTGGGCGGACGCGTCGCTGGTCTCGACCTTCCATCAGGAAGTGCGTAGTGGCGAACGCTTCTTCGATCTGCTGGAGCAACTGCGCCAGAATCTCGGGACCTTCCTGCCCGTGGTTGAGCTCATGTATCTTTGCATGTCGCTCGGGATGCAAGGCCGCTACCGGCTGTCGGCGCGCGGCCCCGCTGAACTCGACCGGGTTCGGGAGGAAACCTATGTCGCGATCATGCGGCAGAGACGGCCGGTCGAACGTGGCTTGTCGATCCACTGGAGGGGCATCACGGCGCCTTACCGCCAGATGCGGAGTTTCCCGGTTTGGCTCGCGGCGTTGCTTGCAATCGGCTTGCTGGTGCTGATCTACGCACTGCTCGCCTACAGTATCAACAGGGCGTCGGACCGGCTATTCGATGCGGCCCGTTCGCTTCCCCCGACACAGATGCCGACTATTGTCCGCACTACCCCGCCCAAGCCCGTGCCGCCCGCTCCGCGCGTGCCGGGAGAACTCGACAAGCTGGCGGGCTTCCTTGATCCCGAAGTGAAGCAGGGCCTCGTGACCATAGCCGGTACGGATGCGGTGCCGATCGTGCGAATCCTCAACCTCGGCATGTTCCGTTCGGGCAGCGCTGTCGTCGAACCAAGATTCTTGCCCGTCCTGGCACGGATTGGTGCGGCATTGCGCACGGAACCCGGCCAGGTGGACGTTGTCGGCTATACCGACAACCAGCCGATCCACACGGTGAAGTTCCCGTCGAACTTCCAGCTGTCAAAGGCTCGCGCCCAGGCAGCCGCGGCGGTGATCGCGAATGCGATCGACGAGCCGGCCAGGCTGTCGACGCAGGGGCGGGCCGATGAAGACCCCATCGCCTCCAACGACACGCCGGACGGGCGCCAGCAGAACCGGCGCATTGAAGTTGTCCTGCATAGGAAAAGTACCGACTGATGGAAAACCTCCAATACCTTGCCGCCTACTTCGTCAATCGCTGGACGTACAGTTTCGCCGGCGTCGGTATGGCCAGCATGTTGGTCTGGTATTTGGCGCCGCTGATCCCGGGCTTCGACAGCTATCTCGCCCGCACCTTGCTGGTCCTGGCCATGGTCGTGATCTGGGCCGGTGTGAATGGCTCGATCAGTTGGGTCCGCCGCCGCCGCGAAAACACGCTAGCAGCCGGCCTGACCGAAGAATCGACCTTGGATGAGCGGGACGTGCGGGCGGCAACGGCCGAGGAGGTCGCACGTCTGCGTGAGCGGGTGCGCACCGCCCTTCGCCGTCTGCGGAAGGGCGGCCGGCGAGGCTATCTCTACGAGCAGCCCTGGTACGTGCTGATCGGACCACCTGGCTCGGGCAAGACGACCGCACTTCTGAATGCCGGGCTGAATTTCCCGATGGGTCAACTGGATGGAGAGGAGACGGCGGTGGGCGGGGTCGGCGGCACCCGACTGTGCGATTGGTGGTTCGCCGACGAGGCAGTGTTGATTGACACGGCCGGGCGTTACACGACACAGGACTCCGATACCCTCGTCGACCGCGCCGGGTGGGAAGGCTTTCTTGATCTATTGCGGCGCACGCGCAAACGCCAGCCGCTCAACGGCGCCATCGTCGTCGTCTCGCTTACCGACATTGCGGCCGCCGATCCGGCGACGCGGGCCGCCCATGCCCGCACAGTGCGCCGGCGCGTCACCGAGCTTTCCGACCGGCTCCGCCTGCGCGTACCGGTCTATATGGTTTTCAGCAAGGCGGACCAGTTGGTCGGCTTCAATGAATATTTCGACGACCTTGATGCGGAGGGCCGTGGTCAGGTTTGGGGCATGACCTTTCCGCTGGCGAAGGGAGCAGAGACCTTCACCGACGAATTCCGCCTGTTGCTGGACCGCCTGGACGAACGGATGTTCGAGCGACTGCAGGCCGAACGCGCGCCCGATCGGCGCGCACTGCTTGGCGGCTTCCCGCTGCAACTCGCCAGTCTCCAGGAGCCTCTGGCCGACTTCCTGGGACAGGCCTTTGGTGGTACCCGCCTTGATCCGGCTCCATTCCTGCGTGGCGTCTACATCACCTCCGCGACGCAGGAGGGAACCCCAATCGATCGGCTGACCGGCATGTTGTCACGGTCCTTCGGAATCGATCAGAAGCGCGCTCCCAGCCTGCGGCCGGTGGCAGGGCGAAGCTATTTCCTGAAGCGTATGCTGGGCGAGGTCATCCTCGGTGAATCGCTGCTCGTCTCCGCGAATTCCAAGCGGATGCGGCGGTGGCGCTTGCTACGTATCGCGAGCTTCAGTGCAATCGCGGCCGTGACGCTTGCGATATCGCTCGGGCTCTGGCGTGCGGAGGCAAGCAACCGCCTGGCCGTCGAGCGGGCCGACGAAGCGATCGCCGGTTATCGCCAGCAGCTGGCCGGGGCGAATCTCGATCCCGTATCGGATGACGACTTGCCCCACATCGTGCCGCTGCTCGATGCCGCGCAGGCGCTGCCGCGTGAACCGGAGAACTGGCTTGCCGGCGTCTTTGGCTTATCGCAGTCCGAGAAGCTGGAGGCCGTTGAACGGTCAATCTATCACAACGCGTTGGAGCGGATCCTGCTGCCGCGTCTGATCTGGCGGGTCGAGCAGCAGATGCGCAGCCAGCTCGACAACCCTGATTTTCTCTTTGAAGCAACGCGGACCTATCTCATGCTCGGCGGCGCGGGGCCACTGGATCCCGCCCTGGTGCGCGACTGGATGGTGCTCGACTGGCAGGCTCGATTCCCCGGCGTCCTGAACGCTCAGCTGCGGGAGCATTTGCTCGCGCACCTGAACGCGCTGCTTTCGGACCCGCTGCCGCCGGTGACCTTGGATGGGACGCTGGTGCAGACCGCGCGCGCGTCCTTCAGCCGCGTATCGCTCGCTGCCCGGGTGTACGGCCGAATTCGCCCCGCCGCCTCGGCGAAGTCCGTCCCAGACTGGATACCAGCCGCCGAGCTCGGTTCCGCCGGCTCTTCGCTTTTTACCCGCGTCTCCGGCAAGTCGCTTTCCGAGGGAATACCGGGGTTTTTTACTGTCGCGGGTTTCCAGAAAGTGCTGCTGCCCAACCTGGTTGGGGCGACGCAGGCTGCGGCCAGCGAAAGCTGGATTTTCGGGCAGACGCCGGAGACACCGTCGGTTGGAGCGGATAGCCAGACGCTTGAGCGCGAGGTCGTCGCACTCTATGCCGCCGATTTCCAGAAGCAGTGGGACGACATGCTCAATGATCTCGCACTGGCGCCGTTCGAGGACCGTCCGGCGGCGATCCAGGGTCTCTATGTGCTGTCGGCGCCGCAATCGCCAATGCGCGACCTGCTAAAATCGATCGCATCGGAACTGACCTTCATGCCGACTGCAAAGCCGACCGGGGATGGCACTCCCGCGACGCCTGCAGGAGACAGCGGTGCAGCCGCCGCCGCGACGGCACAACAGAAATCCCTCGCCGCCGCGATCGGCAGCGCCGTCGCACCCGATGCCTCCTCGATGCCGGCGATTGTTGATCTGGATCAGCACTTTCGGCCGCTTCGAGACTTTGTGGGCGATGGCCAGGCAGAGCCGATCACCGGCGTGTTCCGGCTGATCAACACGCTGCAGCAGGAACTTGCCCAACTCGGCCCCGATGCATCGAATGTGCCGGCTACGCTGCAGGGTAGCGGCGATCCAGTGCAGCTTCTGCTAGCGGAGTCGGAGCGCCAGCCCCCGCCGCTGGCGCGCTGGTTGCAGCAGATTGCGGCCTCCGGCCGGAGCATGATCACAGGCAGCGTCCAGCATGCAGCTGCTGCGGCGTTTTCCGGTACTGACGGCCCCAAAAAGCTGTGCGAAGCCGTGGTGCCCCACCATTTCCCGTTCTCCTTTTCCAACGAGGATGCGCCGTTGGACGACTTCGCCCGGTTGTTCGGGCCAGGCGGCGTGCTCGACACTTATTTCCAAAGCCAGATCAAACCCTTCGCGAACATGAACGCCGCCGTCTGGCAGCTACAGCCACTTGGCGGTGTGGCCCCTCCCGTGAGCCAAGCCACCTTGGCCCTGTTCCAACGCGCCGCCGCCATCCGGGACGCATTCTTCCCGGCCGGCGGGGCGGCGCAGATCCGTTTCGACATCACGCCGCAGCCTCCGCGCGATGGCGAGGAACCGGCGACGCTTACTCTGGGCGGCAGGACAATCAGCACTGCGGATGGTGCTAGCGGCCAGGCATCCTTGACCTGGCCGGGCGCGGATGGACTTAACCCGGCGCGCGTGACGTTCGGGCAAGCCGGCGACGTCGTAGCCGCGGACGCCAGTGGATCCATCGGCGCCAGCGGTCCCTGGGCGCTGTTTCGGCTGCTGCAGCAGGCGCGGATATCGCCGTCCGGTCGGCCTCAGGAATTCTCCGTTACCTTTCGGTCCGGCATTCACGAAGCGAGGTTCACCTTGCGCGCCGGATCGTCCCGCAATCCGTTCGGCCGTAACCTTCTGAAGGATTTTCGATGCCCGGTGCTGCAATGAATGCACGGCAGGCCTCAGGCCCCTCGATAGGCTTCTTCGGCAAACTCCCGTCCCGGGGCGACTTCCTCCATGCGGGTTTGTCGTCGGACTTTATTCAGGCCTGGGACCGATGGCTGCAACGCGTTCTGACCGATGGTCCGCGGATGCTCGGCGAGACCTGGCCCGAAGTGTGGCGGGTGGCGCCCGTCTGGCGTTTCGCCTTGCCGGGCGGGCAGTGCGGCCGGCAGCCCGTGTTGGGGCTGTGGATGCCAAGCGTCGACCGTGTCGGGCGGCCCTTTCCCCTGACATTCGCCGCAGAAGGTGCGGATCACGGCGATGCCTTCCTCGAGGCGGCCGAGCAGATCGGTCGGAATGCGATTGCCTCTGATCTGGCGCCTGAGGCGATGATGTCGCGACTACGCGATGCTTCGCCACCGGAACCGATGCTGGGCACCGCCGCCGGGCAGGCGCGCTGGTGGAGCGCAGGAGGCCCGTTCGTCGCGTCCACAGAATTGCTGCTGGATGGCCTGCCGGACAGCGTTGGATTTAACCGGATGCTGGGGCGGTGAGCGAGGGGCTTCGCCATTGGGCTGCGTCACATCCCGGCGCTGTCCGGATGCAGAATCAGGATTCCTACATTTGCCGCCCGAACCTCGGCCTGTTCTCGGTCGCCGACGGCGCAGGCGGTCACAGTGACGGTGAGGTCGCCTCCGCCCAAGTGGTGAAACTACTGGAGGAAATGTCGGAGACGATCCCGCCGTCCGAGCGGTTGGCGGAGGTTCGTGTCCGCTTGCACGCCGCGCACAATTTGCTCCTTGAAAAGGGGCGGGCCCGGATCCCGCAGGTGACGCTGGCGACCACGGTTATCGTGCTGATGGTGCATGGGGACCATTTCGCTTTCCTGTGGGCGGGTGACTCGCGCGGCTATCTGCTGCGCGACGGGATGCTGCATCGCCTGACCTCCGATCACAGCCTCGTCCAGGAATTGGTGGATTCGGGGACGATCACGACAGCCGAGGCCGAGACCCATCCCCATAGCAACGTGATCACCAGAGCCGTCGGCGCCGGCGGAGCCGAACTCTTGATCGACAAGGTTCGCGGTATCGCACAGCCGGGAGACCGGCTTCTGCTGTGCAGCGACGGCTTGTACAAGGCCCTGAGTTCAGACGAGATGGTCGAGATTATGGCTCAGGACGGCGATGTCGCTGAAATGCTCGTCGCGGCGGCGCTGGCCCGCCATGCGCGGGACAATATCACCGCCGTTGTGACGGCGTTCCGAGGTTGAGAAATCCAGCAGCTCGTCGGATTGGGGGCTCTTCGGCGCTCAGAATCTCGCGCCGAGCAGCTTGAGAACCAGCTGCTCTGTCGGGGTCTGGTGGAAAATTGTGCCGACAAGGGGCCTTAGGTACCGGCCACGATGACCAGCGGTGGTGATCTGCGCTGATCGAGGGGATCGTTATCTCTTAAACTTAATATGGCCCAGCATATAGTTATACATCTGCATCGTTGTGCCCATTCTTAATATCGTTGGCTTGGCAGGTTCATGTACAGGTCGATGACGAATTCCTGAAACGCTAGATCACTTTTGAAGCCGAGCGGATAAAAGCCCTCAAAGCTATTCGGAAAATCCGATCTGTTAACGAAATTATCTGCTGCCGTGGCGAAGTTAGTTATTTTTGGCATTAGATCGCCACTCGACGTTTGCTCATCTCTATATCTGCAGCGATAACGTCAACCCCGCAGCCGAACGGCCATCGATGGCACCGCACCGACAGCCGCAGGGGAAATAGCGCCACTATGGTCAGCTAAGTTGTGCCGTCTCCAGATCATAGGTGACGTTGAAGGGCTGGCCCTCGGTGGCGTCATCCTTCATCTGCTTGGTCTTGAACAGCACCTTGGTAAAGTTCAGGGAAATCGTCTCGATCGGGCGGTCCGCGCCGCTCGCATGAGAATAGCCGCTGATCATGGCGTTGGTCAGTTCCAGTGACAGAAAGACGTCCTGCTTGCTCTTGTCGGTGCGCGTGAACTCGACCTTCACCGTCTTGCCGTGACCGCCAAGTGCCTCCTGCATCAGTTTGCCCGTGGAAATGTCGTTCTCTTTGGTGACCACCACCTCGCTGATCGAAGGGGCCGTCGATTCGCGCTCCGCCGCAGAACCGACCGCGGTGTGAATTCCGCGTCCGACGCCCCATTGAAACGAGTTCAGTTCGATCCACTTGGTGTGGCCGGTCTCGGTGACGTCCCCGTCAATGCCGTCATACTTCATATAAATAGCCATGGAACACGCTAACCTTTCGTTCTATTGCAGGTGGGATAGGAAGGAGCCGGTATCGTCGATCTCGACGGTGGCCTGCTCCGCCGGCTTTCCTTCCGCCATACGCGCGAGGAATTGGGCCGACAGGTCCGGCAGCAGGGTTTTCGTCAGCAGACTTTCGATGCCTCGGGCGCCGGCGCTGGCATCGGTGCAGCGGGTAACGATCGAATTGATCAGCTCCGGGCTGTAACGCAGGCTCGTGCCGAATTTCCGTTCGACGCGAGTTGCGATCCGATCGAGTTGCAGTGTCGCAACCTGGCGCAGGGTATCCTGGCTGAGCGGCAAATAGGGCACGACCGTCACTCGTCCGAGGAAGGCGGGTTTGAACGTCTTGGCCAATTCCTCCCGCAGGGCCACCGCCAGGCCCTCGGCGTCCGGAGCCGTCTCGGGATCCGCGAATAGCCGGGAGATCAAGTCGGTTCCTGCATTCGACGTCATGATGATGATCGTATTCTTGAAGTCGATGTCGCGGCCTTCGCTGTCCTTCATCGTGCCCTTGTCGAAAGCCTGGAAGAAGATGTCGTGGACGCTTGGATGCGCCTTTTCCATCTCGTCCAGCAGGACGACGGAATAGGGACGGCGACGGACTGCCTCCGTGAGGATTCCGCCTTCTCCGTATCCGACATAGCCGGGAGGACTGCCCATCAGCAGGCTGACTTTGTGTTCCTCCTTGAACTCGCTCATATTGATGACGGTGAGGTTCTGCTCCCCGCCATAGAGGAGTTCGGAAAGGGTGAGGGCCGTCTCGGTCTTGCCGACTCCAGAGGTTCCGACCATCAGGAAGACACCGATCGGCTTGCGCGGATCGGTCAGGCCGGCCCGGGAGGTGCGAACCGACTGCGCGATCGCCTCGAGGGCATGGGGTTGACCGATGATCCGCCGCTCCATGGCCCGGCGCAGGTCGAGAACGGTACGGATCTCGTCGCTCCGCATCCGGCCGGCCGGAATTCCGGTCCAGCTTTCGACGATTTCCGCCACCGCCTGGGCATCCACCACGGGGAACACCAGCGGCTGCTCGCTCTGCAGGGTGTTGAGTTCGGCGGTCAGCGCGGCCAGGTCCCGCTGCAATGCCGCCGGTTCCGGCGACATCTCAAGGCGCGCCCGCGTTTCCCCGATCGCTTGGGCAAGGCGGCGCTCTTCGTTCCAACGCCCCTGCAACTCCTGCAGTCTCTCCTCCAACTGTGCGGATTCGACTTCCAGTGCTGCAATCCGCGCCTGGTGATCGGCCCCGGACAGCAGCTCCCTGCGCAATACGCGCAGCTCAGTCGCGATCAGATTGATCCGGCGCCGCACATCCTCGACGGCGGGAGACGGCGAGGCTTGGCTCATCGCCACGCGGGCACAGGCGGTATCGATCAGGCTAACGGCCTTGTCCGGAAGCTGTCGGCTCGGGATGAACCGGGCCGACAGCTTGACTGCAGCCTCAACCGCCTCGTCGAGTATATGGATGCCGTGATGCTCCTCGAGGGTGGAGAGCAGGCCGCGCACCATGGCTATGGCCATGTCTTCGGACGGCTCCTCTACCTTCACCGTCTGGAACCGCCGGGTCAGCGCCGCATCTTTTTCGAAGAACTTTTTGTATTCGGCCCAAGTCGTCGCCGCGATCATGCGGAGTTCGCCGCGCGCCAGCGGCGGTTTTAGAAGATTGGCCGCATCCCCCTGGCCGGCACCGTTGCCGGCGCCGATCAGGTTGTGGGCCTCGTCGACGAAGAGGATGACGGGGGTGGGGCTGGCCTGGCATTCCTCGATCACCGAGCGCAGCCGGTTCTCGAACTCGCCCTTAATCCCCGCTCCTGCCTGAAGAAGGCCGAGATCAAGGGTGCGAATGGCGACATTGGCGATTGCCTGCGGCACATCGCCGGCGGCAATGCGCAGCGCAAGGCCTTCGACCACCGCGGTCTTGCCGACACCCGCCTCGCCAGTCAGGATTGGGTTGTTCTGACGGCGCCGCGTCAGGATGTCGATGATCTGGCGGATCTCGCTGTCTCGACCCAGGATCGGGTCGATGCGGCCGGCGCGCGCCTGAGCGGTAAGATCGGTGGTGTAGCGATCAAGCGCCGTACCGCCGCCCGCAGACGTCGGCGGCCGATCGGAACTTGTGCTCACGCCTCCCTCACTTTCGGCGGGAGCCTCTGCGCCGCCAGCGACGATCTTGGCGAGGTCCCGACGGAGGATATCCGGGACGATCCGCCGCAAATGAGGTGCCGCCTCATGCAGGCGTGCACTGATCGCGCTGTCGGCGAGCGCCGCGGTGATCAGATGGCCGGATCGGATGAGGCGGACGCTATCCTCGATGGACGCAAGCAACCAAGCGTCCTTGACCAGGCCGACTAGGTCCGGGGAAAGGCTCGGGGCTCGACCGTTCCCCGTTGTCATCCGGTCCAGCGCCGCGGTCAGTTCGGTCGAGAGGCGGTCCACCGGAATCTCGAAATGGCGTGCAATGAGCTCGGCATCCGATCGCGGATGCTCGAGCAGCTGAAGCAGCCAGTGCTCGATTTCGACATTGTAGTGAGTGCGGGACAACGTCGTTCCGGCCGCCGCCTCCAGCGCTCGGCGGCTGGTTTCGTTCAATCGATTGACCAGCAGCTTCAAGTCGATGGTTGGCATCATGGATCCTCTGAGTTGGCCGCCTTCACCTATGAACACTTATGGTTCGCCAATCCTTTTGTCCAGTTTAGTTTGGTTACGAGTGTAACGTGTTCGAGTAGTTTTGAAATTATTGCGTAACATCATTGATAGAAAAGTGATGCAATACTTTCAATGCAGCTTTCGAAATAGGTAAACGATGGAAACGTTGGCGACAAATCGGCCGAATTTACTTGATTTCGAGGAGATTTTGCGGCCTATTTCAGATAGTTCTACTGTGGGAAACAATCCGAGACTGGATGTGACACCGCAGTCGCTTTATTTTCGCTTGCGCGATGCGCGTTCTGAGGCGCGCGCCGCAGAGCGCATCATCGACAATGATCCCGGCGCCGAGGTGGGCGCGTCGCGCCATTGGATCACGGTCCGTGATCTTGCCGTCGAGGCGCTTGTCACGACGGCGAAGGATATCGAAATCGCGGCGTGGCTGACCGAAAGTCTTGTGCGCAGCGACGGGCTCGCCGGCCTCCAGGCCGGGTCGCAGGTGTTGAGCGGATTGGTGTCCCGCTACTGGGAAGACGGACTTTTTCCACTGCCGGACGAAGACGGTATCGAGGGGCGGGTCGCGCCGATTGCCGGACTGAATGGGCAGGGCGGAGAAGGGACCCTGCTGCAGCCGCTGCGCAAGTTGGTTCTATACGAACGAGCCGACGGCACGCCGGTGACCTACTGGCAGTTCGAGCAGGCGGAGGAGGCAGAGACGCTGGATGCGGCGCGCAAGGCCCAACGGATCGCGTCCGGGACGCTGGCCTTGCCCGACCTGGAAGCCGAGGCGCAGACGATCGGTCGCACCCGTCTCACGGAGATACTTCGCAGTGTCATTGCGGTGAGCAATGCCTGGCGTAGCCTGGACGAGGTGCTGGTCGCAGCCGCTCAAGAGGCGGCCCCTCCCACCAGGCGCGTCCATGAGTTTCTGGAGAAGCTTCGGCGCACCCTCGAACGCTATGCACCTATGCCTGCCGAGGCACCGCATCAGCCGGAACCGGTGCCTACGCAAGCCGCTATCGGGCATGCGCCGGTGTCAACTCCCGTGGTTGCGAACCACAGTCCGACCCGCGAAGACATGCTGCAGGAGATCTCCCGGCTCGCAGCGCAATTCAGGATCGCCGAGCCGCACTCTCCCCTCAGCTACACATTAGACGATGCCGTTCGCAGGGCGCGCCTCGGATTGCCGGAATTGCTCAAGGAAATGATGCCGGACCTACAGGCGAGGTCCGCGATCCTTTCGGGTCTCGGCATCAAGCCACCGTCGGACTGAGGCGCGCAGTAGCGCCCTTTGCCGAACCCATGATCACGCTTCGGCCGGTCTCGGCCGTCTGCACAGTTGCAATCTGCGCCGTCGTCCGGCGCCCCCTTGTCCCAGGAGAGGTCCCCAATGAACGCCAGCATCCATGAAAAGCTTAGCCGCGTGCGTCGGCCGCGAGTCCACATCACCTATGAAGTCGAGACAGAGGGAGCGCAGATCGTCCGTGAGCTGCCCTTCGTCGTCGGGGTCGTCGGTGATTTCTCCGGCGATCCGGCTCAACCCTTGCGGCCCCTTGCGGAACGCAAGTTCATCCAGATCGACCGAGACAATTTCGACGAGGTGATGCAGCGGCTAACGCCGGGACTGCATCTCAAGGTCGACAACAAGCTCAGCGAGGACGGCGGCTTCATGGCGGTGGATCTCCGCTTTAACGGCATAGAGGATTTCGAGCCGGGCCGGGTGCTGGATCAGATCCCCGCGCTGAAGTCGCTGCTTGAGACGCGCAACAGGCTGCGTGACCTGATGAGCAAGGCGGACCGCTCCGAGGAGTTGGAAATGCTGCTGGAGCAGGTCCTGAAAAACAAAGATGACCTCGAGGAGATCTCGGGTCAGCTCGGCATCAAGAAGGAAGGCTGAACCATGAACGACAAGGCTCTCCCCACAGACGCTTCAGCGCCGGCGTCAACCCGCACCGAGACGCTTGGCCTGCTCGATCAGGTCGTGTCCGCCACCAAGCAGACCGAGCCCGATCGTGCCCAGGATCTTGTCCGCACCCTCGTCGAGCAGGCCCGCACGGGCACGGTCATGTTCGATCGCAACCTGACGCGGACGATTGAAAGGGCGATCACCATCATCGACCAGAAACTATCGGACCAGCTGAACGCCGTCATCCATGATCCGAAGTTCCTGAAGCTGGAAGGTAGCTGGCGCGGCCTCCACTATCTGATCATGAACAGCGAAACCAGCGCGATGCTGAAGATCAGGCTGATGAACATCTCCAAGCGCGAGCTGCACCGCGACCTGACGCGGGCCGTCGAATTCGATCAAAGCCAGCTATTCCGAAAAATCTACGAAAACGAATTTGGCACGCCAGGCGGGGAGCCCTACGGCGCCCTGATCGGTGACTACGAGTGGACAAACCATCCTGACGACATCGAGACGCTGCGGCTCATTTCCAACGTCAGCGCCGCGGCGTTCGCACCGTTCATCTCGGCCGCCGGCGCAGGGATGATGGGTTTCGAGCAGTGGACCGAGCTGTCGCGGCCGCGCGATTTGGCCAAGATCTTCGATACGGCCGAATATCTGAAATGGCGCGGCTTCCGCGACAGCGAGGACAGCCGGTTCGTCTCGCTGGTGATGCCCCGCGTCGTGGCGCGGCTCCCTTATGGCGCCCGCACCAAGCCGATCGACGAGTTTTCGTATGAGGAAGCCCCCGTCGATGCCGCCGGCGCTCCCCTGCCGATGGGTCATGAACAGTATTGCTGGATGAATGCAGCCTTTGTCATGGGCACGCGGCTGACGGAGGCCTTCGCGCGCTACGGCTTTTGCACCGCGATCCGCGGCGCCGAAAATGGAGGGAAGGTAGACAACCTGCCGCAACACATTTTCATGTCCGATGACGGCGACATGGACGCGAAGTGCCCTACCGAGATCGGCATCACCGATCGGCGGGAATACGAATTGTCCAATCTCGGCTTCCTGCCGCTCTGCCACTACAAGAACCACGACTATGCCGTGTTCTTCGGAGCCCAGACGATACAGAAGGCGAAGGAATACGACAGGCCCGACGCGACGGCAAACGCCCGGATCTCGACACGCCTGCCCTACATCATGGCCACCGGACGCTTTGCGCATTACTTGAAGATCATGGCGCGCGACAAGATCGGCAGCTTCATGGAAGCTGAAGACTGCGAGGCTTGGCTGAATCGCTGGATCACAAACTACGTCAACACCAACGAAAATGCAGGCGCCGACAGCAAGGCCCGTTATCCGCTTCGGGAAGCGCGTGTCGAGGTGAAGGAAATCCCTGGCCGGCCGGGTGCCTACAACGCGATCGCCTATATGCGTCCCTGGCTGCAAATGGAAGAACTGACGGCCAGCATGCGCATGGTGGCTCGTATTCCCGAGCGGGTCTAATATGACGGCGGCGCTGCAACTTGAGGAAGTGGGGCGGGATGCGCCCCCCTTGCGGCTACATGTCCTCGCCGGTCGGAAAGGCGACAGGGGGAGTGAGGCGATTGCCGACCGGCTCACGCACTTCCTGCGCCAGGAGAGTGGCGCGCTTGCGGGATGGTTCGGCCTCCCGCTCGCCAGAGAACTGCAGCGCAATCCGGATCGTCTGCGTGGCTTGCTGGATCAGGATATTGCGGCGATCGATGAGCTGCTCTCGGCGCAGCTCGATGAGATCCTGCACCATCCGCGGTTTCAACGCCTGGAGGGATCTTGGCGGGGGCTGGCCTGGATGATCGACGGATTCGATCCTGGAGCGCGCCTCAAGACCAAGCTTCTGCCGGCGTCATGGCAGGACCTCGACCGCGACTTCGCCAGAATGAGCGAATTCGATCAGTCCGCTTTGTTTCGTTTGATCTATGAGAATGAGTTCGGCATGGCCGGCGGCGAGCCGTTAGGACTGCTGGTCGTTGATCACGAGCTCCGGCATGTGCCGGAGCGATCGCGGCCAGGCGCAGCCGCACCGGTGGACGACATATCGGTGCTGTCGGCCCTGGCCTCGGTCGGGGCTGCGGCCTTCGTGCCCATCGTGCTGGCGGCGTCACCGGCCTTGCTCGGTGTCGATCAGTTCGAAGATCTCGCATTGTCCAGTGATGTGGCAGCTTCATTCCGGGACGATGATCACCTGCGCTGGCGTCAGCTGGCAACGCGGGAGGATACGCGGTTTGTCTGCGTCACTCTGCCCCGCGCGCTGGCGCGGCCCCGCTGGCGGTCGGAGCCGGCGCGCGCGGACGGGTTCCGCTATGAGGAATATGCACCCCAAAGCTGCCATCGCACCTGGTCGGTCGCCTGCTATGCCTTTGCCGCGGCGGTCGGTCGCGCGCAATCACTGCATAACTGGCCAGCCGATATCCGCGGTGTCAGCGCCGACCGCATCGGCGGCGGGCTGGTGCTGGACCTGCCTGCCGAAGCCTTCGTGCTTGGGCCGGAGACGGTGTGGAACCGTCCTTCGCTTGACCTTGCACTGACCGACCGGCAGGAACGGGACTTGGTGGGAGTCGGCATGATGCCACTCAACACGCTACCCTATGGCGATGCGGCATTTGCGGCCGTGCACAGCCTGCAGACCAGGCCGACAAACCCGCCCGGGAGGGACCCGACGCCGGCGATTGCCAACAGGGGGTTGTCGGCGCAGATCAACGCGATGCTCTGCGTCTCGCGCTTCGCCCACTACATCAAGATCATGGGGCGCGAGATGACGGGCTCCTCCCTGACCGCGGCTGAGATCGAGCGCCGCCTGCAGATCTGGCTCTCGGGCTACACCAATGCCAGCCCTAATGCCGGACCCGACAGTCGGGCGCAGCATCCTTTGATATCGAGCCAGATCAGGGTGCACGAGCTCGATGGCCGGCCGGGTTCCTTTGGCTGCATTGTCCACCTGCAGCCCTATCACCAGCTCGACGACGTTTCGATGATCTTCCGACTGGTCACGGGCCTCTCTTTCGAAAAGGCAATCCGCTGACGCGATGAGCGTCAGTTGCACCACAGGCAAAACCCTACCCGTTCCAGGAGAATTCGATGCTGACCAAAGCCGGAGACTTGTTTCGCCAGGGCGATCTCGCCGGGGCCATTGAAGCCGCCAATGCCGCCGTCCGGGGCACCCCGGCGGACAGCGGGGGGCGTGTGCTGCTGGCCGAGCTGTTGCTATTTGCTGGAAACTATGAGCGTGCGGACTCCGTGCTGGACGCGGGGGCGACGATCGATCCGTCGGCAGCGTTGGTGATCAGCGAGTTCCGCCAGCTGCTGCGCGGGGAGATGGCCCGCCGCCAGGTCATGAGCGAAGGCCGCATGCCGGAGTTCCTGGGACAGCCGACCGCGACCCAGACGCATCTGCTGAAGGCGGTGCTGATGCTGCGCGCTGGAGACGCCGCTGGTGCCGCCGAAGCAGTGCGGGCCGCCGAAGAGGCGCGGCCGGTTGTTGCTGGCCGCAGGGACGGGATCGATTTCGCCGACTTCCGCGATGCCGACGATCTGTCGACCGGGAATTTCGAAGTCCTGAGTGCCACCGGCAAGTATTTCTGGATCCCGACCGAACGTGTGGAGAGCATCGAGTTCCACCCGCCGAAGCGGCCGCGGGACCTGTTCTGGCGTCGCTGCACCATGGTGGTCCGCGATGGGCCGGACGGGGATGTCTATCTGCCTGCGCTCTATCAGGCGCGCCTTCATGGCGCAGCCGCTCCCAATGACGCCCTGCGCCTCGGGCGCGAGACCGAATGGACCGAGACCGAGCCGGTCTGCGGCATAGGTCAACGCATATACTTGGCCGGGGACGAGGGGTTGCCGATGCAGGGACTGACCTCGCTGGAGTTCGCATGAGCCAGACGCCCGTCACGTCGCGCCAAAAGGTCAGGCGCCCTGCGCAGGCGCCGCTTCTGGACCGCCTGATCGATGAGGAGCCTGCGCGGGGTGGAGACCAGCCGGTGTCTGCGACCGAAACGCTGGAGCGGCTGCGGCGGTCGGTTCACCGCGACCTCGAAGGCTTGCTCAACGCCCGCCGGCCGTGGCGGTCCGTGCCCGATGGCCTCCCAGAGCTTCGTCTGTCGCCGCTCGGCTATGGCATCCCGGATTTCACCGCCGGCGCGTTCAACGACCGCCGTCAGCGCGAAGCACTCCGCAGCGAAATCGAGGAGGCCATCCTGCACTTCGAACCGCGGCTCAGCCAGATCCAGGTGCAGCTGATTGACGATGGCGATCTGCTGCGCACAACGCTGCGCCTTCGGATCGACGCGCTCCTGCGCGTCGATCCTGCGCCGGAGCCAATCATCTTCGATACGATAGTCGATGCGACGACCGCGGACGTGACCTTGCGCCCGCTGAACGAGGCTTAGCCGATGTCGGATACCTTTCTCCCATATTACAACCGCGAGCTCGCTGCACTGCGCAAGCTGGCTGGGGATTTTGCCGAAACGCATCAGAAGGTCGCGGGACGTTTGCGGCTGACCCCGGACGCCGTCGACGACCCACACGTCGAGCGGCTGCTCGAAGGCGTGGCATTCCTCGCGGCTCGGGCGCAGCAGCGACTTGACGACGAATTCCCCGAGATCACCGACGCGCTACTGGGAACATTGTTTCCGCATTATCTCGCACCCGTTCCATCCGCCGCCATTGTCCAGTTCGGCTGCCAGCCGGACCTGCGCGTGCCTGCGGTCGTGCCCGCAGGGACGACGTTGAACACGGATGCCATCCAGGGCATGCCCTGCCGCTTTCGGACCACCTACGACACGACGTTGTGGCCGGTGGAGATCGAAAGCGTGAGGCTGACGGGTTTGCCGCTGACAGCGCCAGCGCATCCTGACGTGCAGAAGGCGCGAAGCAGCCTGCGCATCGTGCTGCGGACCAGCGATCCCGAAGCGACATTTGCCGAGCTGGGGCTGGACCAGCTCCGCTGCTTCCTGCGCGGCGCGTTCGAGCAGAGCATGCCTCTTTACGAGCTGCTGGGCGGTCATGTCGTCGGCATCGCCCTGGCAGAGAACCCCAACGATCCCAGCCCAACCATGCTGCCCGCCAGCGCCATCCGACCCGTCGGTTTCGCGCCGGAAGAAGCTCTGTACCCCTGGTCGGCACGGTCCTTTTCGGGCTTCCGCCTGTTGACCGAATATTTTGCCCTGCCAGAGAAATTCCTCTTCGTCGACCTCTGCGGCCTCGACGCGCGGACCCTGATCCATGAACAGAACCGGCTCGAGATCTTCGTATATTTCGATCAGTCCGTGCCTCATCTCGAACGCAGGCTACAGTCGGACTGCCTGGCCCTCGGCTGTACTCCCATGGTCAATCTGTTTGCACAGCAATGCGAGCCGATACTGCTGACCTACCGCGAGACCGAATACCATGTTGCGCCGGACAACCGTCGTCCCAGAGCCCTCGAAATCTGGAGCATCGAGCGCGTGCGCGAACTGCGTGGCGACGGTACATCGCGTCCGTGGCACCCGTTCTACCGACATCCGGCCGAGGTGCCCGCGGAGCAGGAACCGAACGG
This sequence comes from Rhizobium sp. BK313, assembly GCF_014193655.1. GTDB lineage: Bacteria > Pseudomonadota > Alphaproteobacteria > Rhizobiales > Rhizobiaceae > Rhizobium. The sequence goes on from NZ_JACHZQ010000002.1 coordinate 335,895, forward strand.
CTTCTTCAACGTCATCCGGCGCCCGAGCTCCGGGGCAATGACTGGCACCGATGTTTTCCTTGCGCCGTTCGACCCGGGCCTCTCGATCGATCAGCCCGCCGACACGGTGTTGTCAGTCGATGCGTTGTGCACGAACCGGGATCTTCCCGGCGAACTGCCTTTCGGCGGTGGACAGCCGCGGCTGCATCTGACGGAAGGAGTAAGCGCTGTGCGAAGCGTGACTTGCTTGACGGCGCCGACTCCTTCGCTGCGGGCGCCGTTGCGTGAACACCGAAACTGGCGACTGATTTCGCATCTGTCGCTCGGCCATCTTTCGATCGTCGGCGGTCCGGCCGCAGCCGACAGTCTGCGCGAGGTGCTGAAGCTTTACGACTTGCGCGATACGGCCGAGACCCGCACCCTCATCACTGGCCTGACCGGCGTGCGTTCGACGCCCGGAACCGCGCGCGTACCGGGCTCGCGACCCGGCGGGTTCTGCCGAGGCATCGACGTCACGCTCGAATTCGACGCCCGGATCTGGGAAACCTCCGGCTTGTTTCTCCTGGCGACCGTCCTGGAGCGGTTCCTGGCTCTCCATGCAACGGTCAATTCCTTCGTGCGTACGTCCGCGGTGTTGCAGGGCCGAGCGGGTTCAGTCGCAAAATTCCCACCCCGGGCTGGGGCCCGTGTGTTGGCATGATGACCGCATCCGCCATACCAGGCCAGACAAGCGATCTGGATCTATCCCATTCCTCAGTTGAGGCGACTGTGGAAATCGCAGAGCAGGACAGAGCCGATGCGCGCGCGCGGCCGCGCAGTCGGTCCCTGTTGCAGACCCTGGTCGAAGACCCGGCCCGGTTCAATTTCGATGCCGCCGTTGCGATCCTCATGCGGGCCACAGGCCAGGCCGACCCCGGCGAGGCAGTACGCTTCCATGCGGCCGCCGGCCTCGGCTTCGTCGCCTCCGACATGATGGCGGTCGAGCAAGTGGAGAGCCGCTTCAGGGCAACGACGGGCCTGATCGGTCTGACCGGGCCGTCCGGCGTTCTGCCGCGCCCCTATACTGACACGGTCAATAGCCAGCAGAGGCAACGCACCCCCGCCCTGGCTGAATTCCTCGATGTCCTCGCCCAGCGGCCCATCGCGCAATTTGCACAGGCCGGCATCAAATATCAGCCGCATCGGGTAGCAACCGCCGCCTCTTTAGCGGACCGGTCGTCAGCTGCCACGCCCGCAGACGGGTTGCGCGACATCCAGCTTGCGCTCACCGGCTACGGAACGCCGCATCTGGCATCCCGGCTGGCAGTCGGCTCGGAACCGCTGATGTTTTATGCCGGCCTGTTTTCGGCATGGCCGCGATCGGCGGACTCTCTCGCGGCGATTGTTTCCGACTGGCTCGGGCGGACCGTGGAGGTCGAACAATTCGCGGGTGCTTGGCTTCCCCTCGGCCGGGACGAGGTCTCGGTCCTCCCGTCCGGGAATAGCCCAGGCCAATTCTGCCGCCTCGGGGTCGACGCCGCGATCGGCAGCCGTGCTTGGGACGTCCAGGCCCGGATTATCCTGCACATTGGCCCGCTGGATCTGCCCGGATTCGAGGCGATGCTGCCGGACCGCGACCTTCTGCGTCGCGTCACGTCGCTGGTCCGGGCCTATTTGGGGTTTGAAACCGATTTCGCTGTCAATCCAATTTTGGCGGCCGCCTCGGTCCCCGCCCTCGAAATCAAGACGGCAACACCACCGCGGCTCGGTTGGAACAGCTGGCTGCCGACAACCGGGCTCCGTCAGCATGACGCACCAGAGGCGCTGTTCGAGGCAGGCCTGATAGAACACTTGGGAGAAAGATCATGACTTGGAATAGCGGCTATGTCACCGACATCATCTACACCACAGGGTATTACGACCAGCAGGCACCCTCCCAGATTGCTCTGTCATGCCTGCTCGGAAACGTGGCCCCCAGCTTTGCCCGCCGGTCGGAGCAACTGACCTACCTGGAACTCGGCTGCGGCCGTGGACGTGGGGCGTTGTGCCTGGCCGCCAGCAATCCGGAATGGCGGGTCGTCGCCATCGACTTCATGCCCGCGCATATCGAGGAGGCGCGTGAATTGGCGGCCGAGGCTGGGATCGACAATATCGAATTCATCGAAGCCGATTTCGCCACTCTCGACCCGCGCGAGCTGCCAGAGGTCGATGTCGCCAGCGCTCATGGGGTGTGGAGCTGGGTGTCTGACGATGTCCGCGCCGGCATCGTGCGCATCCTCGGTAGCCGTCTGCGTCCGGGCGGCGCTTTCCATCTGAGCTACAACTCATTGCCGGGATGGCAGGGAGCCATCGGGCTCCAGCGCCTGATCCACACGGCGGGACGGCGCATTAGCGGTCGTAGTGATCGCAAGGCGGAGGCAGCCCTGGAGCTGGTGCAGGCGCTCGGTGCGGCAGATGCTTTCCATCTTGGTCAGAGCGATCTGGTTCAGATGTTGAGGAAGGATTTATCGAGCATGCCACGGGAGTATGTGGCGCACGAATACATGAACGATGACTGGCGGCCTTGCTTCCAGGCTGATGTCGCTGCGGCGCTTGCGGACGCCAAGCTCGAATACGTGGCGTCGGGGGAGATTCTCGAGAATTTTCCGCAGCTGATGCTGACCGACGAACAGCGCGCCGTCTGGGACCGGATCGACGATCCCGCTCTGCGCGAGTTGGCGAAGGATTTCTGCCTGCCCCGCGGCCTGCGCCACGACATCTATGTGCGGGGACCGCGGCGCATCAGCGATGCTGCCCGGGACGCTGCGCTCGCCGATCTGTATCTGACTTTGACGCGACGGCCCGAGGATTTCATCTACGAACTCAATCTCCCGGCCGGACACGGCGCCCTTGAGCGGAGCTTCTACGAGCCGGTGGTGGCCGCGTTGGGGCAGGGGCCGCAGCGGATCGGTGATCTGATGTCGCTCGCCGGTCGCGGCGGACGGCGTGACAACCCGGCCGAGCTTGCCGGCATGCTGGTCGGCACCTCGCAAGCCATCGTTATGGCGCGTCGGGACGCCGACACCGGCGAGGCGGCAACGCGCCTCAACAATCACATCGCAATGCGAGTGCTGCGCGGAGATCCTTCACATGGCGCCTTGGCGAGCTTGCGGCTCGGCAGCGGCCTGCGTTGCAGCGGCGATCACTACGTCACGGCTTCGATGATGCACAGGCTCGGCGCTGATTCGTCGGTGGATCGTTGGGCCGACACGATCGGACTGAAGGCCGAGGGTGCGGGGCGTGAAAAGTTCCTGAAGGCGGCGGAGGAGACACGCCTTCGGCAGCTGCGCGTGTGGAAGCATGCAGGAATCATCTGAGATGCGGGCGAAACGGAGAACGTGACTATGCAGAATTTGTCATTCCCTGGTTTCCTGGCCGCGGCGGTATGCGCCCTGGCCCTATCCCTGACCCCGCAGCCCGCTTCGGCGGATGCCGACAAAGCGGCGCTGGTGATCGGCAACGGCACCTATGCCGGCGGACACCCGCTCGCCGCCTGCGACCAATCGGCCCGTGACGTCGGTGGATGGCTGCAACGCCAAGGGTTCGAGGTGGTGCAGGTGCTCGATGCCTCGTCTGTGGACATGCGAAAAGCGATCGGTGATTTCGTGGCACAGGTGTCGGGTACGCCACAGAGAGCGACGATCATCTATGTCTGTAGCTATGCCGCCGTCGCAAACCAGCGCTTGTTCATGCTGCCGGTGGATTCGGATCCCGGCCAGCCTACGCGCCTCGAGACGCAAGGCGTCATCCTCAAGGCCTTGTTGAACACCCTTGCCGGCAGCAACGGCGTGCTCTTCGCCGACCTTGGCCTACAGCCAGACAAGAACGCCGCCGACGCAATCAATCTCATCCAAACGGGGTTACCCGCGGGCGTGCATCTTGCAGTCGTTGCTGGTAACGACGATAGCGTCGGGGCGCTGGGCCACAACCTTCCCGACCTGCTGTCCGGTTCGGGGCAGGACTGGGCCAGATTGTCAGCGGCATTTCAGGCGCAGTATGGCTTCGTACGAGGGAACGGGCTGGCCGTCTTCGCGCCGCTTTCCGGGCCGATACCGCCGACGCTCTATGCGAGCGACGGATCGGCGTCCGTGGCCCCGTCCACCGGGGAGGAGAAGTCCGCGCCGACGACCGCCGGCCAGGTCGTTCCGCTCGATGCGTCGCCTAAGATCTCCGATCCTGCGAAGAGCGGGCCAGACCGGCTCGCGATCGCGACCAAAGACGGCACGACCAAGGATGCGGTTTCCACCCCGGAGGCAGCGGCGCCTCGCGTCACGACCACTCAACGCGCAACCCGGCCGGATCGGAAGGCTAGCCGTATCCAGACCGCCCTGGCTGACGCTGGCTTTTACAAAGGACCCATCAACGGGCGCCTCGACGCGCGAACAAAGCACGCCATTCGCCTTTTTCAAAGAAGGATCGGCGATGCGCCAAGTGGCGTGCTGACACAGATCCAAATCGCAAAACTGCTGAACATCAGGCGATAAGCAGATGACTTTTCGGGCAAAATTCAATCTCGTGATGCTGGTAGCCTTCCTCGTGGGATTGGGCCTGGCCGGAGTATTCCTCAACACCGTCAGCGAGCGTGGGGCAAAGCGGGCGGTATTGGCGGAGGCCGCTGCGGTCATGGGTGCGGCAGACGCCACCATCCATTATACCGACCAGCAGGTATCGCCATTGCTGAACAGGCAGATGAAGGCTCAGTTCCTGCCGCAGAGCATTCCGTTCTACGCCGCGCAGCAGACCTTCCAGCTCATGGCAAGCGCCTTCCCGGACTATGCCTTTCGCCAGCCAACGACCAATCCCACCAACCCGGCCGACCGGCCCGTGCCGTGGGAGGCCGATATCATCAAGAAGCTGGTCGAGCAGCCAAACTTGGACCAGCTGGTGGTGGAACGAACGACGAGCACCGGCAAGGTCCTGTCCTATGCGCGCCCGGTTCGGGTCAATAGCGACACCTGCCTCGCCTGTCACTCGACCCCCGAAGCCGCGCCTGCCTCCATGGTCGATATCTACGGCCGGGAAAACGGATTCGGCTGGAAGGTGGGCGACACCGTCGGGGCACAGATTGTCTCGATTCCCGAACGCGTTCCCTTGGCGAGTGCACGGTCGAACCTCTATCTCCTCATGGGTGGGCTGACGATCATTTTCGTCTTGATGCTTTTCCTGCTCAACCTGTTATTGCACTTTTTCATCGTCGTGCCGGTGCGCCGGATCTCCAAGCTGGCGGATGAGGTCAGCCTGGGCAATATGGAGGTTCCCGAATTTCAGCTTTCGTCCCGGGACGAGATCGGGTCGCTGGCGGTGTCCTTCAACCGCATGCGCCGCAGCCTGGTCGCAGCGATGGGGATGCTGAATGAGCGATGAGCCCGTCTCTCAATCCCTGCCTGCCTTCGTCGGACGATTCCGCATTGACGCCGTGCTCGGCCGCGGGGCGATGGGTGTTGTCTACAAGGCCTACGATCCGCAGATCGAGCGGCCGGTTGCGATCAAGCTGGTGCGGGCCGATCTTCTCGAAAGCGAGGATCGGGATGAATATCTGCGGCGCTTCAACAACGAAGCCAGGATCGCCGGCCGCTGCCTGCATGCAAACATCGTCGCAATTTATGATTTCGCCTTGCACGAAGGCAATCCGTTCCTCGTCCTTGAGTATGTCGAAGGGGTCAGTCTCAGCCAGGCGTTCAAGCGCGGCACGCAGGCGAGCGTTTCGGAGGTAACTCATATTGCCTTGCAGGTGCTTGATGCCCTCAGCTACGCGCACGCCTTCGGCATCATCCATCGAGACATCAAGCCCGCGAATATCCTGCTGACGGCCAACGGCCGGCTGAAAGTCACCGATTTCGGCATTTCGCGGCTCACAAGCACTGGGTTTACTCAGGGCGCGATGATGGTTGGGACGCCAAGCTATATGTCGCCCGAACAATGTTTCGGCGGGCCTGTCGATCAGCGCTGCGACCTCTTTTCGCTGGGGTGCGTCATCTACGAGCTATTGGCTGGCGAGCGCGCGTTCAGCAGCCTCAACCATGCGGACGTAATCTACAAGCTCGTCAACCTCCCACATCCGTCGTTGCGGGATAAGCGGCCGGACGTGCCGCGAGAAATCGCTGGTATTGTGGACCGGGCGCTGGCGAAGCGAGCCGATGACCGCTTTGCCAGCGCCGAAGACATGGCCACCGCGTTTCGGGGCCTGTCCGAGACCAAGACCGAGACCGATCCGGTCAACCGCCTGACGAGAGAGGCGGAAGAACACGAGACGATCGTCGTGTCGTCCTCCAGGGGGCAAATATCGCCCCCTCCCGACACTTCGCTGCGGTCGCTCGGTGATTTCGAGGGCCTCGACGAATCCTCTGTTGCCACGATCGAGCGGAGCCTTGCTCGCCACATCGGTCCAATGGCGCGGTTCCATCTGCGCCGCGCCATGCTGGATGCCCATTCTCCCGATGAGCTCTGCCGGCTCCTGGGCCAGTTGGTTCCGCAGGAGGATCTGCGGGACCAGTTTGTCGATGACGCGATCAAGATCATCACCGCACGCCAGGATCAAAGCATAGGCGCCGCAAAGGCGGCGGAGCAAGGATCAGGTGCTTCGATCTCGCGGCCGATTCCGGGTCAGCCGCGCCCCGCGGCGGAGGCGATCGAAAGCATTACGCGCGCCCTGACGCATACGATGGGTCCTATGGCGCGCCATCTGGTGAGGCGCGCGTTGGAGCGCTCTACAACGCTGGATGAACTGCAAGCGCTTTGTTTGGAGGTGATCGACAACGTCGATGAACGCCGACGGTTTCAAAACCTGCTTGCGGATCGAGGTTATCCCGGGTCGCTGCCGGTGTCGGTCCGAGATCTGTCCGGTGACCAGATGTGAGCCTTTACGGCGGAGGCCAAAGTTGCGGGCTTCATTCGGAAGTTCCTCGCTCAACCGGACAGACCGGGATTTTGACGCCTCTGTTGCTTCTGTAACATTTCTCCAGCCGCTTGAAATCTGCTCGTAGCGGGGCGGCCGTTATTTGCTGGGCATGAGAGACGGAAGCGGGCCTTATGGCACGGCCGGCCAGCTTTCCGCCTGTATGGAATTGCGAGGACCATCCAATGTCATCTGGTGCGCAGAATGAACCGATGCTACTGCTGACGTCGCCGCTCGGCGACGATACATTGCCGGTCCAGGTCGGGACGTTGCACGCTGTCGAGCTCCATGCGGTCGAGGAGGTCAGCAGCCCCTTCGAAGCGACGCTGACGGTCGTCTCCAGCGAGCGCAGCATCGATCCGCAGGAGTTGCTCTATCAATCGGTTGGGCTGACAATCCGCAGGCCCCCCCGCGAGGATCGGTATATCAACGGCGTGGTCCGGAGGATGGAAGCCATTGGGCAGGCGCGGCGGGATCGATGGATGTATCGGCTCCAGGTCGTTCCCCGGCTCTGGTTCCTCGGCCAGGCAGAAGACGGCCGCATCTTCCAAAACATGAATGCGCAGGAAATCCTCCAGAAGATCTTCAATGAACATGGCGTCCGGCCCGTCGATTTCCGGATCTACCGCAACAGCCCTGTCCGCGAATACACGACACAGTACAACGAGACCGATTTGGCCTTTGTCCAGCGGCTGATGCAGGAGAGTGGCTGGTTCTACTTCTTCGAGCACACCAAGACGGCGCACACGCTTGTCGTCACCGACGGTAATGAGGCGTTCAAACCCGTTTCGGCACCGCCTCATTGGGTGATCCACGAAGGCAATAATGTCGACGTGTTCGACCAGTGGGACGAGAGCCACGCGACAGCCCATGGCGAGGTCTGGTTGCAGGACTACGATCCAACCAAACCGACCACACCCGTGGAGGGCAAGGAGGACACGACCTTGACGACCGCCGGCGCTTCTCAGCGGGACGTCTACAATTGGCCGGCGCTCACGATGGACAAACAGATTGCGGCCGACCGGGCAAAGTTTCGCATTCAGCATGCCGAGGTGGTCTCGGCGCTGTGTCAGGGCCATGGCTATGACCATGAATTCGCGCCGGGGCGCCGTTTCACCCTGGCGCGGAATCCTTTCACCGGCGCGGAAGGAATTGAATATGCCGTGCGATCGGTCAGTCACGACGCCGCTGACGACACCTGGATCGCTGGCGCCAGCAAGGGGCACTACGAAAACAGTTTCAGCTGCTTCCTGCAGAAGACTCCGTGGCGCGACGACGCCCGCAACACCCGCCCGGTCATGGCCGGCATCTTCCCAGCGATCGTCCTGGGCGACGGTGGCGAAGAGATCCATGCCGACGCGCTCGGGCGAATCAAGGTCCGCCTGATGTTCGACCACCGTAAGGAGACGGTGGCTGGTATGGCGATCTGGGTGAGGGTGATCCAGCCCTGGGCAGGCAACAGTTGGGGCTGGCAGCACCTGCCCCGCGTCGGTACCGAGGTCGCGGTTGCTTTCATGAGCGGCGATCCTGACAATCCGGTCGTGGTCGGCGGGGTCTACAACGAGGTCATGCAGCCGGTATTCCCGGTTCCCTCCGAACAGACCAAAAGCGGCATTCGCAGCCGTTCGACCCTGCGTGGCGGCACGCAGGACTATTCCGAATTCTCGATTGACGACAAGAAAGGGCAGGAACTTGTGCTGCTCCACGCCCAGAAGGACCACAAGATCGAGGTCGAACACGATCAGGATGCGACGATTGGGAACGACCGCAAGGTGGTCACCCATCGCAACGATAGTCTGGAGAGCGAGACGGGCGAGATCACAATCACCGCAGCTACGTCGATTACGCTTCGGGTCGGTGCGAGCATGATCAAGTTGACGCCGGCTTCGATCGCCATCACTGCTCCGGCGTTGACGTTCACCAGCGAGGCGGCCATGGAATTTGCTGCCGGTGCGGCCGTGAATTTCACGGTCGGTGCGGCATTCGTGGTTGAGGCGACAGCAAACGTCACACTCCTGACCCCGACGTTTTTTGCGCTACCGCCCATTCCACCAGTTGCTTGACGTGAACTTGCCGCACCGGTCTCGTCTTTAGGGGTCGCCCTCCGGCAACCCCAATTCGCGAGTAGCGCGGTTCACTGTGACGTGTCGACGAGAAACGGATATCTGGCAAGCTCGATTGGGTGAAGCGATCGAGCCTGCGAGGCACTTGGTCGTGTGCGGGACGGGCAGCAGGTTTGCGGTTGTTTAGGAAAATCTGCCCCCGCAGACTTCACCAAGGTCGAAAAGGGGCGCCCAAGTTGAGTGGAGCCAACTGAGGTGGAGCGCTATTAGTATGTGGGGCCGGCCAAAGCTCATGCCAAGTCCACGGTCCGCGTGTCACTTCGTCCGCCAAGGCGAGCCTTATAGCATCCAAATCATGATTTTGATTTCCTTGGATGCGTTCCAGGGCCACCACCCTCCCGACATGGGTCTTTCCCCACTCCGCCACAAAGTCGCCCCTGATATTGAAGCAGAGCCCGACGGCATCATCAGCTTTCACTGCGTGGCGGGAACGCGCCATCTGGCGAGGCTTGAGAAAGTTGTATGTCGAAGCTCTCAGGTGCCTTGCCATACCTGGGCCATTGAAGGAGATGAACGGGTGGTTTGACCAGGCACCGATCACCTGTGCTAATCCGCCCCCAAGCGAATGGCCGACAATCGAGATCGGCTTGTTGAGCCGTTCGGCCCAGCGTACCAAGGCCTGCCCTGAGCCTGCCATGTTGGGAATGACATAAATGCCAATTCTGGCATTGGCGGTGTTCTGCGATATCGGCGCAGTGAGCGGTCCGCCCATCGTCCCCGAAAAGGCGACGATGACTTCTTTATTGTCCTCGAAAATACCCCCCTGGAATCCGTTTCCATACCAAGTCGCGGTTTCCCATTTCTGAATTTTCCACCTCGCGGTGCTCCATGTTGCGACGTCGCGGCTGTAAACGGCATCGGCGATGTTGAGGTAGTCGGAAATGCTCGCCATATGTGTCCTGCATCTAGATGACTCGGGAACGACTTGCTTGATGGGCAGGTGTTTCCTGTTGATGTCAGAGGCTGATGGGTATGTTGCAGTCGTAACAGTTGACTTGACGGGCGCGGCCGCCCTGGCAAGCAAGAATTGCATTTTCGACCTACAGCTCATGGCGGCGGCCGTCGTGTTTCAATTGCATTCGAAATTCTCCAGGTCCGTAATCGATGCGCAACGTGGCGCCTCCATAACGGAATGGTCTTATTTCGGTGAAGGGAGCTGCCACCTTGACTCTGCCAAAATTCGCGGCCCTCGTGGCTTTAGTCCTGTTACCTCTGCCAGCGCCGTCGTTGGCGGGCGCCCGACTGCCCGATGCGATTGCGGTCACAGGCGACACGCTTGTCGTGACGCTCCATGCCGTGGGCGCTCAGATCTACGACTGCAAGGCTGACCCGGACGGAAAGCTCGCGTGGCAATTCCGCGAACCCATTGCGACATTGCTTATGAACGGCAAGACGGTCGGTCGGCACTATGCCGGCCCCAGTTGGGAATTGGATGACGGCAGCAGGATTGTCGGCAGGTTGGCCGCAAGTGCGCCGGGCACGACATCCGGGGACATTCCATGGCTCAAGCTCGAGGCGACGTCGCAACCAGAGACTGGCCGTCTTGCCGGTACGACGGTCATCCAAAGAATCAATTCGAAAGGCGGCGCCGCCGAAGGGCCCTGTGCGTGGAACGGGGCGCTCTTGAGCGTGCCCTACTCGGCCGACTACGTGTTTCTCAAAAATCACGATTGACCCTACCAAGGTCGACGACGCGCGCTGGATCAGCGGCGACACCGTGCGGGCCGACGGCGGCTCGAAGCTCTGAGCCTCTCCACCAGTATCGGGAGGGTGAGTCGATATCGAGGTCAGTCGTACCAGCAAAAACGGCAACTGGTAAATCTCAGTAACAGACCTGGTAAGGGGAGTCGACGCACGGATTTTGGTAATACAGCGGCCGCACGGCCGCGCCTCCTATCGCGGCTTCCGAGGCGATACTAGGCAAGGCGCTGGCGTACCAGGCGCCATGATAGGTCGGGGCATGCCAGTAGGTCGCACCGTGGCCTTCATAGACATTTCTCGTCCGGTCGTATCCCGCGCGATCGTCCCCGCCTTCATCGCTACGCATTTCGTGGGCGTCGATATCTCCGCTGTTGAAATCATCGATAAAGACCGCGGCCGGGCCGCTTGCTCCGTTGAGGCTGCCTTCGAGGATTGAAACCTCGAATGTCAGATTGTTGCCATCGAGCCTGGGCGATTTCAGGGTTACCACGGCGTCACTGACTTTAGAGCCATCCCCGCCGAGCACCGATACCGTGGCGTTCGGGGGATCTTTCGCGAAATTGTTCTTTCCCTCGTCCCATTGCATGATGAACTGCTGGGTGGCGACGTGACCTGCAGCCCGTACCGGGCGGTCAGCAAACAGGATCGAGTTCGCCGAAACGCCGGTCAACGTCAGCTTGTTGTTTTCCAACGTTGCGCCTGCGGAATTGATGACAGCCAGCGATGGCACAGGTCCTGTCGGCGTCACCTTTCCGATCGTTTTCTCCAGCGGGAAATGTGGCTTGACGTTCGCATCCTGAGCAAGCGTTGCACCGGCTGCGTAGCAGAAACCGCCGGCAACCAAGGCAACATAGGCTAGATTTCTAGTGAACATGGTAGATGTCCCTCTTTATCCGGTTCATTTTTCAAATTGCCAGGTGCCGCGTGCCAAGATGGCGCTCAGCCATTTCTCGTGGAGCATCTCCGCCAAACCGATTTTCTTCTTCGGCGGAGAAAGAGGCGTGACCCCAACCGCGACGCTGTCAGCGATAGTTGGCGGCCGATGGCCAATCAGGCACGGGGCTTGGGTTATCACCCTCCGTCGATGGTTTGTGAGCCAAAATTCGACCCTTGCCTATTGTCCTTTGGGGCACAGACGTGACGAAAAACTCAAATGCTGTATTGAATGGCGCAATCAGTAGAGCTGCCCGAAACAGGCGATGCCCGTCCGTTCGGCAACGCTCTTAGACTGGAGTTTTCGAGAGCTGTGATGGGGCCGCTGGCAAGATCGCAGTCGCGGACTAAGGGTGGTGGGACATTGTTTCAAATTAATTTCATGCGGTTATGGAATAAGTGAAAATATGCCAGCCCGATAATGGCGGGCTGAGGCACAGCGGATGCAACGGTCGGAGGAGCGCATGACGACGTCGAAGGATAAGGCCGAGCAGCCGGACTGGCTTGAGGCGGAACTGGCCGACACCATAGATGAGGACTATGAGCTCGAGCTTTCCGAGCCGGCGCTTTCCGAGGAAATTCGCAAGATCTATCGAAAGGCACACCCGCCTTCGATGCCGCGCATCGACTATTTTCGGGCACTGCTTACACTTCAAGCCGAACTGATCAAGTTGCAGGACTGGGCCGTCTACCACAAAGAAAAGATTGTGGTGATCTTCGAAGGCCGCGATTCAGCCGGCAAGGGCGGCGTGATCAAACGCATCACCCAGCGGCTCAATCCGCGCGTCGCGCGGGTGGTGGCGCTGCCGGCTCCTTCCGATCGCGAAAAGACACAATGGTACTTTCAGCGGTACGTGCCGCATCTTCCAGCCGGCGGCGAGATCGTCCTCTTCGATCGGTCCTGGTATAATCGATCTGGTGTCGAGCGGGTTATGGGTTTTGCGAGCGAAGACCAGGTCGAACAATTTTTCAACGACGTACCCGAGTTCGAGCGCATGTTGGTGCGCTCCGGAATCCGCTTGGTCAAATACTGGTTCTCGATCACGGATGAGGAGCAGCAGATGCGCTTCCTGATACGCATCCACGACCCTTTGAAGCAGTGGAAGCTGTCACCGATGGACCTGCAATCGCGCGTCCGCTGGGAGGCTTATACCAAGGCCAAGGAAGAGACCTTCGCCCGCACCAACATTGCCGAGGCGCCGTGGTACATTGTCGAGGGTAACGACAAGAAGCGCGCCCGCCTCAATTGTATTGACCATCTGCTGAACCAGATCCCCTACGAAGATGTGCCGCACGAGGACATCACGTTGCCGCAGCGGGTGTTCAATCCCGACTACGAGCGCAAGGTCCTGCCGCCGGAACTCTATGTCCCATCAAAATATTGATGGCGGTTTGTAAGGAATTCACCACCAGCAGTCGGGGCAATCGCTCACCTGGTATTCTTTGCCAGCTGCCATTCCCCATCGGCATCCATTTCGACGCGTTTGTTGCCGCGGTAAAAGATCGGTTTTCCTGTGTTCTTGTCCATGGAAAACCGGCTGGGTGAATATTTCGCTTTCTCACGCCCCTGCAAAGCAAGCGCAAGCGCTTCCTTAAATTTCCCATTCTTGCAAAGAGCGATGAAATCTTCTTCATTCATGGAGCATACCCGATTGAGGCTGGACAAGTGTTGCGATGCATAGAGTTGCTATCGGGTCGTGCACGGTCAAATGCAAGGCTGATTTCTTAAATCAGCAAGACTGTCAGAACCTTCGACAACCATCGGCCCAAGTTTGGGCGGTCGTCACATGGAAGGCAAGAACTCGATTCTTGTCGCTGCCCGACGATCAGCCGTTCATGAGGCCTTGGCTTCGAAAGCGGGCGCGAAATCACCCAGTGACTTGGCGCTGAGGATCAGGCCCCCGATATCCTGCTCGACGATCGCTTCAAGGTCGGCGAAGCTGTCGATGACATAGTATATCGGCTGGACGATATCGATCCGGTAGGGCGTTCTGAGGACGCTCAGCAGGTCGAACGGCCGGAATTCGCACGCCTTGCCCTCCATTGCCGCCTTCGTTTCGCTCGGCGATGACACGATGCCCGCGCCAAAGCAGCGTCGGCCTTGTGGTGTATTGATCAGGCCGAATTCAACGGTGAACCAGAAGATGCGGAACAAATGCCAGGAATAGCCCTTGCCGAGGCGAACGGCGGCCTCGCCAAAGCGCCGCACGAAATTGGCGTAGCTCTGGTTGGTCAGCAACGGGCAATGGCCAAAAACCTCGTGGAACAGGTCCGGTTCCTCGATATAGTCGATATGCTCGCGACGGCGCAGGAAGGTTGCGAGCGGAAACTTGCCTTGCGACAGAAGCTCGTAGAAGCGCGAGGGCGGGATAAGCGCTGGCACGCCTTCAACGCCGAAACCGGTGGTTTCGTTCAGGCGCCGGTTGACATCGAGAAGTTGAGGTACCTTGTCCGGCTTGAGCCCCAGGGTTTTGACGCCGTCCAGATATTCGTTGCAGGCCAAGTTGGCCAGCAGCCTCATCTGACGTTCGTAAAGTTCGCCCCATATCGCATCTTCTTCGGCGGTGTAGGCATAGAGGCCGTCCGGGCCGGGCAGTTTGGCGGTGTAGCTGCTTTCCTTGGTCATATGTTGATCCTCCCAGGCACTCCGGTATGCTGCAATTATGCTCCGGCCATGGAGGATTTTCTTTTCTTTCGTGCTGGATATCGCCATGGTATTGGCAAATATTCTCCAATATGGCGCTGAAAATGAAAGAACCTGGGAATTTTCAACGCAAGCTTCTGCAGCTCGTCCAGGCCGATGGCAGCCTTTCGCTGGCAGACCTGGCGGAACGGGTCGGTATGTCGCAGAGTTCGGCCTGGCGGAAGATCCAGGAGCTGGAATCGGCCGGCGTCATCCGTAAGCGTGTGACATTGCTCGACCCCGGAAAACTCGATCTCAAGCTCTGCGTGATCGCGCATGTCACGCTGGAGGATCACCACGAAGAGGCGGTAGCATCTTTCGCCTCGGTCGTGCTGGAGCGGCCGGAAATCATGGAGTGCTACGCGTTATCAGGCGCCTTCGATTATATGCTGAAGATCCGGGCGCGGGACGTGGAAAGCTACGAGGCCTTCATGACCCGCTACCTCATGCGCAACCCGCATGTGCGCACGGTCGTGTCGAGCTTCGTCCTGCGCGAGCTGAAGTTCTCGACGGAACTGCCGATCTAGAGCAATTCCAGAAAAAGTGCGAAGCGGTTTTCCGTCCGGGATCGCAAGAAGACAAGAGGATAGAGCGGTTCTGCGTTTCCGTGAAAGGGCTGGAACCGCCCGCGCGTCGAACCGTTCGCGCGTCGCCAACTCAGCGCGCACCATCGCCATGCCAGCTACTCGGTATGAGCACCGGAAGGCCTTCAAATGTCTTGAGCGTATCGAGGACAATCGAAGTCTTCACGTGCTGCACCGACTCGTGGGGCAACAAAACGTCGTTGACGAATCTCGAAAGATCGTTGAGCCCGCGGGTTGCTACCTTCAAGTGATAGTCCATTTCACCGGTCAGCGCGTAGGCTTCAAGAACTTCCGGTAGCCCGCTGATCAGTTGGGAAAATCGTTGGGCATTGTCCCTGTTGTGGGTGGCGAGCGTTACGGAAATGACCACCAGCATTTCCAAACCCAACTTTTGCCTGTCCAAGTTGGCCTGGTAACCCCGGATATATCCTTCAGACTCCAGCCTCGTCCGCCGGCGCGAGCACTGCGAGGGCGAAAGCGCGATCCGTTCGCCCAACTCGTTGTTCGTCAACCTGCCGTCTTTTTGGAGCTCCTGGAGCAGACGCAAATCGAACTTATCGAGCTGTTCATCCATTGCACGAAATCCCTGTAATCCTCACGAATCGTGCATAATTTCATCCTTAACCATCAAGAATGCAAGCACACTGCATGCGTTTTGGATCACACTTTGCATAGTCGAAATGCAAATTTCTCTGGAGGAGAAAATGGGTCCTTTTCCGCATGATGCGCCGCCGCCGGAAATCAGCGCGGACAATCCGGCCGGCACCGATGGCTTCGAATTTGTTGAATTCGCTCACCCCGAGCCCGAAAAGCTGCGCGAGCTCTTCACACGCATGGGTTACATCGCCGTCGCCAAGCACAAGACGAAAGACATCACCGTCTGGCGGCAAGGCGACATCAACTATGTCCTGAATGCCGAACCGGGCAGTCATGCCGCTCGTTTCGTTGCAGATCATGGTCCCTGCGCCCCGTCGATGGCCTGGCGCGTCGTTGACGCCAGGCACGCCTTCGATCACGCAGTTTCAAAAGGAGCCGTTCCCTACGAAGGGGATGACAAGGCGCTCGACGTCCCGGCAATTGTCGGCATTGGCGGCTCACTGCTCTATTTCATCGAGACGTATGGCGAGAAGGGATCGGCTTACGACGCCGAGTTCGAATGGCTCGGCGAGCGTGACCCGCGTCCCCAAGGGGTCGGCTTCTATTATCTCGACCATCTGACGCACAACGTCTTCCGCGGCAACATGGACAAGTGGTGGGATTTCTATCGCGAGCTGTTCAATTTCAAGCAGATCCACTTCTTCGATATTGATGGGCGCATCACCGGCCTGGTGAGCCGCGCCATCACGTCGCCCTGTGGCAAAATCCGCATTCCGCTCAATGAATCGAAGGATGAGACGAGCCAGATCGAGGAGTTTCTGAAGAAATACAAGGGCGAGGGCATCCAGCACATCGCCGTTGGAACGGAGGATATCTACGAGGGTACCGACAGGCTTGCCGACAGCGACCTCCGCTTCATGCCGGGTCCCCCGGAGACTTATTACGACATGTCCTATGAACGCGTGAACGGCCATGACGAACCCATCGAACGTATGAAAAAACATGGTATCCTCATCGACGGCGAAGGTGTGGTGAATGGCGGCATGACGAAGATCCTGCTTCAGATTTTCTCCAAAACCGTCATTGGCCCAATCTTCTTCGAATTCATCCAGCGCAAGGGCGACGAAGGCTTTGGTGAGGGCAACTTCCGTGCCCTTTTCGAGTCGATCGAGGCCGATCAGATCAAGCGCGGCGTGATCGGTACTGCGGCGGAGTGATCTTTCGGCGACCCCTTTGCATGGGCGGGGTCGCCCTCAGTTTTCCGGGAGGAATTGAGTAATGGAACAAACGGTAACGCAGGGGTCCGAGCGTCAGAACTCGGCGGCGGAGCAGCTGCAATACATGCCGGGGTTCGGCAACGACTTCGAGAGCGAGTCGCTTCCCGGTGCTTTGCCGCAAGGCCAGAACAGCCCGCAGAAATGCAACTATGGTCTTTACGCGGAGCAGCTTTCCGGCTCACCTTTTACCGCCCCTCGAGGGACGAACGAAAGGTCATGGCTCTATCGCATTCGCCCAAGCGTGCGCCACACCCGCCGCTTTTCGAACGCTTCCTATGCGCTCTGGAAATCCGCGCCCTGCGTGGACGACCATTCGCTTCCTCTGGGCCAGCTTCGCTGGGATCCCGTGCCGGTGCCAAACGAGAGGCTGACGTTTCTCGAGGGAATGCGAACGATCACGGCCGCAGGCGATGTGATGACCCAGACGGGGATGGCCTCACATGCCTATGTCTTCAACGAGGACATGATCGACGATTATTTCTTCAATGCCGATGGCGAATTGCTCGTCGTTCCCCAGGTCGGCGCGATCAGCGTATTCACCGAAATGGGCGTCATGGACCTCGAGCCCTTGGAAATATGCGTCATTCCCCGCGGCATGATGTTCAAGGTGATGCGCAAAGGCGACGAGAAAGTCTGGCGTGGATATATTTGCGAGAATTATGGCGCCAAATTCACGCTGCCGGATCGCGGGCCGATCGGCGCAAACTGCTTGGCTAATCCGCGCGATTTCAAGACGCCCGTTGCTGCCTTCGAGGACAAGGAAATGCCTTGCCGCGTGCATGTCAAATGGTGCGGAAAGTTTTATGTCACGGAAATCGACCACTCGCCCCTCGACGTGGTCGCTTGGCATGGCAACTACATCCCTTACAAATATGACCTGCGGACATTTGCTCCGGTGGGTGCGATCCTCTTCGATCATCCCGATCCGTCGATCTTCACGGTGCTGACGGCGCCGACAGAAAGTGCGGGTACAGCGAATGTCGACTTCGTGATCTTTCCGCCGCGCTGGCTGGTCGCCGAGCACACCTTCCGTCCGCCTTGGTACCACCGCAATATCATGAGCGAATTCATGGGCTTGATCCACGGTCAATATGATGCAAAGGCAGAAGGCTTCGTGCCGGGCGGCATGAGCCTGCACAACATGATGCTTCCGCACGGACCGGATGCGCAAGGCTTCGAAAAGGCATCCAATTCCGAACTTAAACCCGTGAAACTGGATCACACCATGGCCTTCATGTTCGAGACCAGGTACCCGCAGCAACTGACCAAATACGCGGCGGAGCTTGAAACGCTGCAGGACAATTATCTGGAGTGCTGGGACGGTCTGGAACGCAAGTTCGACGGAACGCCGGGCATCAAGTGAAGACCGGCCACGCATCCTCCGACACTGGAATTGGGCTATGAAGCTTGCGACGTTGAAAGACTCTACAAGGGACGGTCGGCTCGTCGTCGTCTCCCGCGACCTTACTCGCTGTACCGAAGTCGGTCACATTGTCCGCACGTTGCAGGCAGCTCTCGACGACTGGGAGCATGTGGCTCCGAGACTTCAGCAGATTGCCGAGGGTATCGAGACAGGAGCCCAGCCGACGATCAGGTTCCACGAACATGACGCCGCGTCGCCTTTGCCGCGAGCCTATCAGTGGGCCGACGGCTCGGCCTATGTCAATCATGTTGAACTGGTACGCAAGGCGCGGGGTGCCGAGATGCCGGAGAGCTTCTGGGTCGATCCGCTGATGTATCAAGGCGGCTCGGACAGCTTCCTTGCGCCGCGCGATCCGATCGCCATGGCTGACGAGGCCTATGGGATCGACATGGAGGGCGAGGTCGCCGTTGTTGTCGGCGACGTTGCCATGGGTTCAAGTCCGGAGGTTGCCCGGAGCGCCATCCGTCTGGTGATGCTCGTCAACGATGTGTCGCTGCGCGGTCTCATCCCGCAAGAGCTGGCAAAGGGGTTCGGCTTCTTCCAGTCCAAGCCCGCATCGGCATTTTCTCCGGTCGCGGTCACGCCGGACGAACTCGGAGAGGCGTGGGACGGCGGCAAGGTGCATCTTCCCCTGCTCGTGACCTTGAACGGCAAGGCATTCGGCAAAGCCAACGCCGGCATCGACATGACATTTGATTTTGGCCAGTTGATCGCCCACGCAGCCAAAACCCGCAATCTTGTGGCCGGAACGATCATCGGCTCGGGAACGGTTTCCAACAAGCTGGACGGCGGGCCGGGCAAGCCGGTCGAAGACGGAGGAGACGGCTATTCTTGCATCGCCGAGATACGGATGATCGAGACCATTGAAACCGGCTCGCCGAAAACTCCATTCCTGCGGTTCGGAGATCAGGTCCGCATCGAGATGAAGGATCGCGCCGGGCATTCGATCTTCGGGGCGATCGAACAGACGGTCAAAAGATATGGAGAACTGAAGCCGCAATGAATGAGGTCGTTCTCTACGATTACTGGAGATCATCGGCAAGCTACCGTGTCCGCATCGCGCTCAACGTGCTTGAGATTGGCTATAAAACTGTGTCGATCAACTTGTTGGAAGGCGAGCAGAGGAGCCCTGACTATCTGGCGCTCAACCCGCAGGGCTTCGTACCTACGCTGGTGATCGATGGAAAGACGCTGACGCAGTCGCTCGCAATCATCGAATATCTGGCGGAGCTTCGGCCGGAGTGTGGGCTGATGCCGACGGATATCGCAGACCGGCAGCACGTGCGGGCACTCGCTTACGCGATCGCTATGGATATCCATCCTATATGCAACATGCATGTCGCAGCCTATGTCATGACCATAGCGGGTAAAGCCGACGCCCGCGAAGAATGGATGAAGCACTTCATCGCGGATGGACTTCGCAAACTGGAATCAATGCTGGGCGAATTCGATGGAGAATTCAGCTTTGGAGATCAGCCGACGATGGCGGACCTTTGTCTTGTTCCGCAAGTCTATAACGCTCGCCGCTGGGGCGTGGACATGGCCGATTTCCAGCGCATCGTCGATATTGATGCCAAATGTGCCAAATTACCGGCGTTCCAGACCGCGCATCCGGACCGCGTCAGACCGTAACGGAAGACGCGAACCCTAAGGAAATCCGGGGCCGCCGTGGTTCACCGCTCAGGGCGTCTCCCTCGCCAGTTCGGCCTGAACGCGGTATTCTGTGATTGACGGGAGAAAACAGCAAAAGTCGGGATTGGGAGACCACCTATGCAAAAGCTTGTTCTGGTAGCCGTTGTCGCGTCTTTCATCACGGGTCCTGCATGGGCCGTCGAATGCACGCCGATCACAAAAAAGCAGGTCGAAGGACTCTTCGACCGCTGGAATTCCTCGTTGGCAACGCTCGATCCCGAGAAAGTTGTCGAGAACTACGCTCCGGACGCGGTTCTCCTTCCGACGGTGTCGAACAAACCGCGCCTGACGCAGGAAGAACGCAAGGCCTACTTCAAGGAATTCCTGAAGAAGAAGCCGCAAGGTAAAATTGACAGCCGGACCATCAAGATCGGTTGCAATAAGGTGACCGACACTGGTCTCTATACGTTTACGATGGCCGATGGAACGAAAGTGCCGGCCCGCTACACCTTCACCTACGAAGTCGAAAACGGAAAGTGGCTGATTGCGTCGCATCACTCTTCGGCAATGCCGGAACACAAGAACTGAGCTGCTATCTCTGGAGTGCTGACCTCACTTGCCAGGCAGTTTGCAACTGTTCATCTAGATTTTCTCGGCCGTGATGCTCGCGCCTTCACTCGAGTGCTGTCTTAATTTGGGCGTCCGGCGACAACACACGGGACCAACCATGGAGCGTCCCGCGGTATTGGCGCAAGGGGCCGTTCATCGCCCCTATCCTGGAATTTCTCAATGTCGTACGCGGTGGCGCAGCTTTCGGCGCAGGTCATCGGGCAGCCCACCGCGAGGTCCGTTCCACGGTGAGGCAGGACGGCCAGCCGTGATGCCCGACAAAGCAGCTCCTTTTTTCAGATGGCTGTAAAGCCGTTATCCACGAACAGGTGCGCGCCATTGACGAAACGGGATTCATCGCTTGCAAGGTAAAGTGCTGCCCGCGCCACGTCTTCAGGTTCGCCGATGCGGCCCTGTTGGGCGGCAATGGCTGCGTCCGACACATCAACGCCCAGCGCCTGAAGCTCTTTCACCTCGCGCAAGCCATGCGGTGTGCGAATGAAACCAGGGCAGACGGCGTTGCAACGGATGTTGCGGTCTCGAAATTCGACACCGATAGCGCGCGCAAACATATGAACTGCGCCCTTCGTGGTGTCATAAAGCACCTCCATCGGCGTCGCCGCCACGGCTGAAATCGATGACGTGCATACGATGGAGCCGCCGCCCGCTGCAATCATCCCCGGAAGTACTGCGCGGGTCATGAGGAACATCGAGCGGACATTGACGGCGTGTAGCCAGTCCCATTCCTCAAGCGTCGTCTCCAGGAACGGTTTGATGACGATCGTTCCAGCATGGTTGAAGAGCACCGTGACTGGCCCGAACTTATCCTCGACCCCCTTCACCGCGGCCGTCACCGCTGTTTCGTCGGAAACATCCGCTACCCAATAATCGGCAATGCCACCGGCGTCGCGAATGACTTTTGTGGTCTCAGCGGCCGCGTCGCCGTTTCGGTCGATGATCGCAACTTGTGCGCCTTCGGCGGCAAAGAGCCGAGAGGATGCTCCTCCCATCCCGGTCGCTCCGCCGGAGATGATTGCGATCTTGCTCTTTAACCGGTCAGCCATGTCGTTGCCTTGCCCATGTTGAGTGTCGCTGATGCTGCCGTCGATACGGCAACCTCGATGTTATCGCCAATCCATCGCGGACGGCAACATCGGCAGGCGGCGATCACGCCGATCAAATGTTTCTTGCTGCATCGGCTGTCAACGCGTTCTCCGGCGTACCGGAAACGATGATCTCCAAGACCTCGTGCTCATCCGTGTTCTTGACGTAGCGGTCGCCGACATATTCACCGCGCTTGAGGACCATAACGCGATCACCCACAGCAAAAATATCGACCAAGCGGTGCGAGATGATGATCTGGGCAACGCCTTGTTTCTTCAACTCCAGCATGGTTTCAAGCAGCCGTTCCGTCGCCATCACGGAAAGGTTGGCGGTCGGCTCATCGAGTATCACCACGCGCGGGTCGAACGAGATCGCCCGGGCAATCGCCACGGATTGCTGTCGCCCACCCGACAGGCTCTCAACCTTTTGATAGACGGAGTTCACGTCGACTTTGAGCCGCTTTAGCACGCTGTCGGCTTCCGCATACATCTTCCTGCGATTGACGAAGAGGCCTTTGAGCGGCCAGCGGCCAAGAAATATGTTCTGGCCGACGTCCATGTTCCCGCAAAGCGCAAAATCCTGGTAGATCATTTCGATGCCGACATCGCGGCTCTCGTGCGGGCTTTTGAAGTGTACCGATTGCCCGGCAACAAGGATTTCGCCGGCGTCCCGCTGATAGGCGCCGGTCAGGATCTTCATCAGCGTCGACTTGCCGGCCGAATTGTCGCCGACCAGGCCAAGAATTTCCCCGGGATAGAGCACGAGGTCGACTTTGCGGAGCGCCTGTACAGCGCCGAAGGCTTTTTCAATGCCCCGCATTTCCACAATCGGCTGTAGTGGTGTCGCGTCAGCCATGGATGCTTTCCCCTGTTCGCGCGCCTTTTGAGAGGAGCGCTCGCAGGCGTCCGAAAAGATTGGCCTGGCGCACCCATATATCGATCAGTACCGCGACAATGAGGATGACGCCGATGAAGACATTGATCCAGTGCTGCGGCATGCTGAACCCCTGAACATTAAGTTGTAGGAGCGCCCGGACGAGCGTGATGACGGCCGCGCCCGCAAGCGAGCCGATCATCGTGCCATAACCACCAAAGATCGATCCGCCGCCGATGATCACCGAGGCTATGGCGTCAAGCTCGCGGAACTGACCGGCGACCGGGTTGAAGCTGCGAAAGTACGCGACGTTGATGATCCCGGCCATGGTTGCGCAGAGCGCCGCCAGCATGAGCGAGAGGAAGCGCACACGGTTCGTGTTGATGCCGGCGTAAGCGGCGGCGCGGACGTTACCACCAGCGGCGAAGACCTTCAGCCCGAATGGCGTATAGGCAAGTACGATGCCGGCGATGAGGGCCACGAAAAACATCCACATCGTCTGCACGCTGACGACCTCGGCCACCGTGCGAATGATCCCCGGCGGCAACGCCACGCCGAAATGAAGGAGAATGTCATTCATCTTGCGACCGAGAAGATTGTAACCCTCGGGCCAGCCTGTCAGTTGTTGTCCTGCGACGAACCAGGCAGCCAGTCCTCGCGCGATGTAGAACATCCCCAGCGTGGCGATGAAGGCAGGCAGTTTGAAGCCGACTGTGACGACGGCGTTGACGAGCCCGGCGACCGACCCGGCAAGCAGGCCCATCGCGATAGCGGTAAGCGGATCGGCGCCCACCACCTTCAGGAAATAGGCCGCGGTACTGCCTGCAAGCGCAAGCACCGCGCCTACGGAGAGATCGATGTCGCCGGCTGCGATGACATAGGTGAGCCCGACTGCAATGATGGCCAGTTCCGTATAGTTGAGCAGGATAGCGAAGGTATTGGACAGGTTCCACCAGTAGTCCGGCCTTAGTGCAAAGCCCGTCAGCCACAGCACGATAGTCAGGATAATGGCGAGAGCATCGCGCCGGGCAAGAAACTTGCCGAATCCTGTGGCCGACAGCGCTGTGTCGGTCTGCATGGCCCCCTTGGTCTGGACGCCCTCCAGTGCTACGCCGCCCGTCTCATGGGCCTGCGGCGGTGGCCGGCGGCGGAGCCACGCCCAAAATCGGGCGGCCGCTTGGCGCCGAATGAGGAAAGGTTCGATAAGCACCGCGATGACGAGAAGGAGGCCAAGGAAAACCAGCACAGCGCCCGCGGGCAGTGTGAACTTGGCGCCCACCGCAATGCTTTCACCGTCGATAACGACAGTGCGCGTGATCGGCCAACCTTCGCGCAACACTTTGTCGATCAGGACGACGACCGCAGTGCCGAGGCACGATCCGATCACACGCCCGCGCCCGCCAAGGATCGACGCGCCACCAATGATGACGGATGCAATAACGGTGAGTTCCCAGCTGACCCCATAGAGTGGGGTTACGCCCTTGTCCTGCGCGGCCGACAGCAGAGCCGCAACGGTCGCGCAGAGCGATGAGAGCAGATATGCACGAATGCGCACCCAGCGCGTGCGAATGCCGGCATAGGCCGCCGCCTGCTCATTTCCCCCGGTGGCGAAGGTTTCGTAACCCCAGCGGGTCTTGGCAAGCACATAGGCCCCGACCACGGCAATGAGGAAGAAGATCGCAATCTGGTTGTTGAAGCCGAGGGCATTCGTTTCGCCGAGGTGAAAGAACAGCGGATGGTCTTTGGCCTTGTCGGAATAGTAGATTGCCTGCCCGTGCGTGAACGCGAGCACGAAGCCCCGACCGATGAAAAGCATCGTCAGCGTCGCTATGAACGCAGGCACCCTCAGGATCGTAACGAGCACGCCGTTGAGCAGGCCAATCATCGTGCCTAAAAGGATACAGAGGATCACGGACGTGACGACATCGAAGTCCAGAAAGCTCGGGGCAAAAAGCCTGGCAAAGACCACAGCGACCAGGCCGTAAGTTGAACCAACTGAAAGATCGAGATCCTTGTTGGCGATAACAAACGTCATTCCTACTGCGATGATCCCCACACGGGATGTATCGCGCAGAAGCGCATGGAGAGCCTCCGTGGATCCGAAAAAGGCCGGATTGACGAGAGCCCCGCCAAGGTAGAGCAACGCAAGGAAAATCAGGAGCCCGACCTCCCAGCCGCCGGCGAGCTGAGGTGGCGCACGGCCTAGCGATGTCGTGGTGGTAAGCCCCATGGTGTCTACCGGTCAATCCTTGCCGCCGCGAGGCAGGAGGGCTCGCGCCCTCCCGCATTCATTCCAGATGGTCCGAGCGCTTAGTTTTCGAAGCGCTTGCCAACCTTTGACACCGTATCCTTCGTCACGAGCTGGGCGCGTGTGTCGAGATTGGCAGCTGCAATGCCGCGATCGATTTGCAGATACAGCTGCATGACAGGCCAAAAGCCCTGCAGGAACGGTTGCTGTCCCAGCGAGCCGGTCAGATTTCCAGCGGCAATACCTTCCTGCTGTGCCGGGCCGAGATCGAAGCCATAAGCGCAGAACTTGCCGGTCCAACCCATCTGTGCCACCGCCTTGACGAGCGGAGGTGTAAAGACGTTGTTGGCTGTGAAGGCTCCGACCACGTCGCCACGGGACTCGAAGAGCGAAACGAGTGCATTGACCGGGTCGTTCGGGTTCGTGTCGATGCCGACGTTCTCCGGACCGGCATCAACTTTGAAAGCGTCGAGTTTGCCGGCGTCCTTCAGCGTCTTGACGATTGCGTTGAAAGCAGCAGTCACGCGGTTATTCACCTCAATGTTGCCCATGGCAGTCGAGGATGGCAGGACAATCGTGCCGCTGGGCTTGCCGCTCGCAAGCACGCAATTTGCGAGCGCCTCACCGCCGATTGCCGCGGCCGATGCATCCTGTCCTGTATGGCTTATGCCATTCCGGTGCAGAATGTTCGCATCGAACGAGTTGGTCGTGGCGACCGGGATGCCAGCCGCCTCTGCGGCCTTGACGATATCATTGTAGGCGCCGACCTGCGGCGTCGTCATGATAATCCCGTCGATTGTTGGGTCTTGAACGATCTGGTTCAGGATCTCGATCTCGCGAGCTGGATCGTCCACAGGCGATTCCGAACCGAGCAACAATATCTTGGCACCGATCATGTTGCCTGCGACGGTTGCGCCGACATAGACAGGGTCAAAAAAGCCATTGCCCGCCGTGTGCGTAACGATTGCGAAGGTCAAATGACCATCAGCCGAATGGAAGTCTTTCGTGCCGGGGGCTTCCTTGGCGGCTTCAGTGAAATTGTAGCCACCAACCGCCTTTTCCACACTGCCCGACTGCGCAAATGCATGCGAGACGCCGAGCGATAGTACCGCGGTCGATGCCGCGTACAGCAAAATTCGCCTCATGTTAGGTCCTCCCTTGAAGTAAGGGAGAAAAGCCGTTCGAGCGCAATTACTGAGAGTGGGGCCGAAGGGCTTCCTCCCTTTTGCTGATATTCTACGCAATTCTAATACAAGTAAACGGCGAACTCATCGTATTGGCGAATTTGTTCGCCGTGGAAACACCCGATGATCGTTTTTTGCGGGGTGGTCGATGCAAGATTTGGTCGTCGGGAAGGCTTAAAACCCGGCGAGTGAAGCGTGGCATGGCGGTTGCCGTCGCCGCCCGACGATTTTGGCACCGGCCAGGAACAAACTGCCATAGGCGACTTCCTGGCCAGACGCATGCAGCTTACATCATGACGCAATGCTACATTGCCGATGGCGGCGGCAATGTCATGAGTTGAACGCTGAGCCGTGTTCTGTGATGGCCCAATGCCACACGCAGGCATATCATCCGGCAATGCGGTTTCATCAATAGGCAATCAACCGTGAGGTCTGGAGGAGTGGAATGAAGGCTGTACGCTTGGAGTCGATCGGGTCTTTGGTCATGCGCAGCATTGAGAAACCGGTTGCTCGATCGGGTGAACTGCTTGTTCGGGTCGCGGCAGCCGGCATCTGCGGCTCCGATCGCCACATGTTCAAAGGCGAATATCCGACAGCTATTCCGGTAACGATGGGCCACGAATTCTGCGGCATAGTGGAAGAGGTCGGCGAGAACGTTACACGGTTTACCGGCGGGGAACTTGTGACTGTGGATCCGAATATTTCCTGCGGCATCTGTCCGGGTTGCGCGCAGGGACGACCGAACTTGTGCGAGAGCCTGACCGCCATCGGGGTGACGCGAGACGGCGGCTTTGCGGAATATGCAGCGGTGCCGCACCAGCAAGCATTCATCCTTCCCGCCGACCTCGATCCCGTTCATGGCGCCTTCTGTGAACCGCTTGCTTGCTGCATTCACGCCATCGATAAGGCACAGATCCGTCCGGGCGACGGCGTCGCTATCCTGGGAGGGGGAGTGATCGGCCTGCTCATGGTGCAACTAGCCCGCCTGGCTGGCGCAAGTCGGGTGATTTTGATTACTCGGCAGCAATCGAGACGTCAGGTCGCATTGCGCCTGGGGGCCACGCACGCCTTCGACCCGAGCTCTTCAGACCCAGTCGCTTCTGTTCGAGAGGTCACCAAGGGCGGCGCAGACGTCGTCATCGAGTGCGCCGGTGTCGCCGAAACGCTTCAAAGCGGCCTGAGGATGGCGCGGCGCGGCGGCACCTTCGTGCTTTTTGGGGTAACGCCAGCGGGTGTCGAGGTGCCTGTTCTGCCTTTCGACCTCCTCGTAAACGAAGTCGATATAAGGCCCGCCTATCTCAACCCATTTACCCATTCGCGCGCAGCGGCAATGGTCGCGAGCAAGACGTTGGAATTGGACGCATTGGTAACCAAAACCATAGGTCTCGAGCAGATCGCCGACGTGGTGGGCAGTGCGCCATTGTCCGGCGAGATTAAGGTTATCGTCCAGCCCTAGCTTCGGACAACGCCATTAATCCCGGTCAGCCGCGCGCTTGCCAATCCCGGACGCGTGAACGAGAAGACACGCGTCAACATCGATGCCGCTGCCAAACAACTGGCCTATACGCCGAATGCCATGGCCCGCGGCCTGAGGGTCGGCAAATCCAACACCATCATGATCATCCTGCCGGGATCACTCTATTACGGTGTATCCCAGATCATTCCGCAGGTTCTGCAAAGCATCAACAGAGCTCTGATCCAGAACGGTTACGATCGGATGATTGCCAACCTGGATCGCGACCCAGCAGAAAGACGTCACCGGATGGTGGAGGCGAATAGCTGAGAACGAGCTCGAAGAGATCAAGGAACCCACCAACGGCTGGAGCGCCCATAGGCGTCTTAAGTGTGCCGCTAACTGGATCGTTGCCCAAATGGCCGGATGCTGAGGCCTGAGCTTCGAGATCATCAACGGACGTGGGGTGACGCGACGGCATGACCACCGCCGCGTCACTATATCAGCTAGTGCGTGGCTGGCTCGAGGTACTGGCGCAGACTGGTATTTATCTGGTCGATAGCAGCCTCGGTGGAAGGCACATTGCGGATCGCGTTCAATAGCACGAAGTCATGAATCGTGCCGTTATATCGAATCGCGGCGACGGTCACGCCGGCTTCCTTCAGTTTCCTTGCGTAAGCCTCGCCCTCGTCGCGCAGCGGATCGTTCTCGGCGGTGATGACGAGCGCCGGCGGCAGGCCTTTGAGTTGGTCAAGACTGGCGCGCAGCGGCGAGACATAGGGGTTGTCGCGGGTTTTGGCGTCGGGGGCATAGAGATCCCAACCATATTTCATGAATGCCCGTGCCAGGAAGCGGTCGTGTCCATACTCGCGGTAGGAACCGGTATCGACGCTTGCATCGGTCGCCGGTATGAGAAGCGCCTGGAAGCTGATCTTCGGGCCTCCGCGATCCTTGGCCATAAGGGCGAGGGCTGCCGCCATGTTGCCGCCTACCGAATTGCCCGCCACGGCGATCCGGTTGCCGTCCGCGCCGAGTTCGTCAGCGTGTGCCGCGACCCATTTCAGTACGGCATAGGACTGATCCAGCTGCGTGGGAAAACGCGCTTCGGGCAAGGAAGTATATTCGACGAACACGCCGACCTGGCCGGAGCCGACCACCAGGTCCCGCAGAAGGCGCTGGTGGTTTTGGAAGTTGCCTACGATCCAGACGCCGCCATGAATGAACAGCAGCACGCCGGGTTTGGCGCTGACGTGCTCAGGCTTCATAATGTAGATCTTCACCGTCTGACCATCCTGGGTGATGGTCTGCTCGGTCGTGTTCACCCCCGACATGTCAACGGGGGTCATGTTCTGAAGGCCGGTCAGGATCTCCTGGGGTTTTGGCTGCGGCAGTTCCCAGAAGGGGCTCGGATCCTTGTTTATCTCGCCAAGGAACGAGCGGACCTGAGGGTCGATCCGAGGGTCGGTGGCGGCGGCCGGAGCCGCATGAACGGGTTGAATCATAAGGCTTACTCCGAGGCTGAGGGTTGCGAGTGAGGACAAGAGTTTCACGGTCATTCTCTCCGAGAAGGTTGCACGCAACCGCACTGATAGTCCGCAGGCTGGGACTGCCGCTTCTGTCAAATGACCAGTCCGATGACAGATCGGCGATTAGTTCGCTGGATGGTCCGCACCGGCAAGAATGGAACGGAGTCGAGACCGCGATGTGACGCCGGTTTTCGAGAAGATCCGGTGCAGGTGGTAGCCGACAGTCCGGTGAGAGATATAAAGTCTCGCGCCGATCTCCTTGTTAGAAAGACCGTCGGCCGCGAGCTGCGCGATGTGAAGCTCCTGCGGGGTCAGCTTTTCCCACATGTACTCCTTTCGTCGCCGACTGGATTCGCCTGAAGCGCGCAGCTCCTCTCTCGCGCGGTCGCTCCATGGCGAAGCGTCGAGCGCATCGAAGATATCGCGGGCCTCTCGCAGCGGGGCCCTCGCATCGGCGGACCTGCGCTGGCGGCGCAACCACCCGCCGTAGGCGAGGAGAAGACGCCCGTGCAAGAACGGCCATTTCTTCGCGGTCGGCCCAAGGCCCTGTAAAAAGAATTGCTCGGCATCCGCAGGAGCAGCAAGGAGCGCCCTGCAATAATGCAGCATCGTCTCGACCCACGGCACCGGCCTTGGAGCCGAGATGCGCTCGACCTCGTCGACGACACTATAGGCGGCCTCGGCATTGCCAGAAAAAACCGCGGCTTCCACGAAATCGGCGAGACCAAGGAACTCGATGCCGGTGTTAAACGCTGGATCGGCCGGCGCGAAAACACCTTTCAGCTGCTCGTAGGCTTGCCAATGCTGGCCTGCTCCGATGGCGGAAACGCCTCGTGCGATCTGCAGCAACACCCGCATGTAGTTGGCGCCGATAGACAGAAGGAGTCGGTCCGCTTGCGCGGCATACGCTTCCGACTGATCGAGATTGCCTTGCATTCCCGCAAGCTTGGCTTTCAGAATTGCCGCCCCGGCGATCCACAAAATCCCACCGGTCTCTTCGGCGAGTTGCCCCGATTCTTCGGCTTCCCTCATCGCGCCCGTCCAGTTGCCGGATTCCATCTCGGCCCATCCCTGGGCAAGAAGTACGCGCGCGAGTTCGCCGAGCCGCCCCTGCGCGCGTAGCGTTGCGCTGAACTGGGTAAGAAGGCTTGCGCCAAGATCGAAAGCCCCAATGACATTGGGGATGGTTCCGAGGATGCGGGCGGTCGCAGGATCGCTCCTGGCTATTTCAGAAAGCCCCTGGAGCTTGGTGCTCACGTCGTATCCGCACCGAAGCGGTTCGACATAGGCCGATATTGCAATCAAGCGAGGGTCGGTCTCTGGCAATCCCAGCCGATTTGCCGCAACGAGAACCTTTTTCCGGATTTCGTCGCTTGCGTTGCTCCACCAACAGCGTTGCGCGGCGCGCCAAAGGAGATTGATTGCCAAATCCTTGGCGTCGGCAGAGCGGGCCTGATCGGCAAAGCCTATCAAAGCGGAAACTTTCGCCGGATCCCCTACAGCAGGGGGCTGGCTGATCTCGCGGCACCAGCCAATCCGCACGGGCGCAATCTTGTCGGACTCGTCTATATCGGCCTGACGCAGCAGACGCTCCAGAAGTTCCGGCTGTCCGAGGTCAGCGGCGAGTTCGGCGGCGCGCAAAAGCCGGTCGCTTCTGGCCCTTGCCGTGCTGCTCAGTTGTGCTGCTTTCTCGAGAACCTCAATCGCCATGGCCACCGCACCTTTCCGCAGTGCCCGGGCCGCCATTCGATCGTATTCGCCCGCCAGTTCGTCGTCTGGTCCAATGGTCGCCGCCGCTCGATGCCATAGATGGCGATCCAGTTGATCATGAACAGTTGCCGCCAGCGCAGCATGGATCCTTTGTCGCGTTGCCAGATCGGCCGCCTGGTGCATCGCCGAACGCACAAGCGGGTGTCGAAACCGCAGCTCCGTTTCGTCAATCTCGATCAGCTTGACGGCGATCGCCGGCGCCAAGGCATCGACCCCCACCCGCTCGCCCAACACGGTTTCGCCGGCGGACAGGATTTCATGGAGCGATGTCCCGTCGCTTTCTGCCGCCACGAACAGCAGCGTTCGGGTCGTAGCCGGAAGATCGGCCAGACGGTCTGAGAAGGCACGCTCCAAGCGCTCGGTCAGTGGAAGCCACCTTGTATCTCGAGCGTCCTGTGCCCGCTTGTCGCGAGGCAGCTCCAAAAGCGCCAGGGGGTTGCCGGAAGCCTCTTTGAGGAATCGGCTGCGCAGGTCGGCAGAAAGGCCTGGCGCATGGGCGTCCAGCAGGCGCTCGGCATCGGCATCGGCAAGTCCCGATAGCCGGAGCCGCAGGGTGGAGGCATCCCCGAACGAACGGTCGAAGCCGTCGCGCATCGCCACCAACAGAACGACGGGATCCGAACTCAATCTGCGCGAGACAAAGGCCAGAACGTCATAGGTTGCCTCGTCCAGCCACTGGGCATCGTCGGCTATAAGTAAGATAGGTTTGCGTGTCGCGCTTTCAGTGAGAAGAGACAAGGTCGCGAGTGCCACCAGAAAGAGATCGGGCGCGCCCATCTCATCGTCCATGCCGAAAGCTGCCAGTAAGGCAGATCGCTGCCGCGGGACCAAGCCTTTGGTCAGCTTCATCATCGGGCGTAATGCCTGCTCAAGTGCTGCGAACGGCAAATGAACTTCGGCCGGGACGCCGGTCATACTCAAAACCGACATGCCGCGTACGCTGCCTCGGCGCTTGGCGGCTTCAAGGAGCGCAGATTTCCCAATCCCAGGTTCGCCGCTGATTACGACGGCCGATCCGCCTTGATCGATCCGCTCGATCAGATGATCGATCAGGGCAATGTCTTGTTCTCGGCCCTGTAAGTCGCGGGGCGCCGAGCCCGCGACACCCGCGCGCTGTTTCTCTAGGGGCAAGTGCTTCCTTTACGCACGCTTGGCCATCGCTTAACCATTGGTGACGCTTCACCGTTTCTATGACCGCGTTGGACGCATGCGAACTAATTGACACCAAATTGGTGTTCTCAGTCAGTGGGACCAGGGACATAGTGCCCCCAGTTCACTCTGCCACCCACAAGCTGGTCCGTAAAGTTCGCTTTTGGTTGTCGCTTGACAGCAAACTGTGAGAATGCGGCTGTTCCAGCCAGGTTTGACATTTAGGGACGAGAATCTCAGATCGGGCATGGTTCTTCCGAGCGCAATCAGGCGTTTTCCGGACTCCACACGAATAAGCGTCTCCAACGCTTGGCGGACGAGCGCCGCGGTATGGAAGGCCTGACGGAACCACACGAGAACGTCATTCCCATTCGTGTCCGGCCGCAAGCAGCCAGTCCCGAAGCATCTCGGCCTCGGGGGAAAGGCTCTTCGCCTGGATCAGCCAGTAAGCCTTGTCCGTATCCGAGGGCGTATCGAAGAGCGTTATCAGCGAGCCTCGCGCGATCTCGGTCGCTATCAGCGCCGTTGGGCAAAGGCCGATGCCCTGACCGCCGATCACCGAGCCGATCATCAGGTTGAAATCGGCAAAGATCGGGCCGGCCTTGGGCGCGGTGATGATGCCGACGGCGGAAAACCAGCGTGCCCACGCCTCGGTCGTCTCGTCGTGCAGGAGTTCGGAAGCGAGTAGATCGCCTGGCGTTTTGAACGGACCGTGGCCGGCAAGGAACTCCGCCGAGCATGTCGGCCTCGTTTCGGCATTCAGCAGTTCAACCGCGCCGGTGTTCGGCCGCACGCCGTGGCAGATCAGGAGATCGGCGTTTGCAGCTTCCGGCGTCCTCGCCTCGAGCGCATAAAGAATGTTGATCCGAACGTTCGGAAAAGCTGTTCTGAATCTCGGCAGTTGCGGGATGAGCCATCGAGTGGCCACTGAGGGGATGCAGGCGACGCTCACGGGCCGACGCTGCACCGCAAGCTTCAACTGTCCTGCGACAGCCTCGATATGCGTCAGGCCGTGCGTGACGGCCGCGCCGAATTCCCGGCCGGCGGCGGTCAGCGTCACGCCGCGCGGGTGCCGGACAAACAATCGCACATTAAGCCAAGTCTCCAGCGTCCGGACGTGCTGGCTGACGCCGGCTGGTGTCAGGGTCAGTTCCGTGGCTGCCCTGACAAAGCTTCCGTGGCGCGCAGCCGCCTCGAAGGCGCGCAGCGAGGCGAGAGGAAGATTGCTCATAAAGGATGACTAAGCGATACTTAGTCATAGGGCAAGAAGGTTCACGCTTGTCTGCCGCCGCCGCCCCGCTAAAAGTCTTCGGCAGTGATTGTTGAGGCCAAGCGGCGAAAGCCCGGCCTCTGCCAGCAAAGCGGGAAGACCAGAATGCAGAAACCATCCATAGTGTCAGCTCCAGCCGATGCTGCCGAACGGCGGGCCAAGCCGCCGGTGGTGGTCTATCCGGTCGAAACGCTGCCTGCTGCCGACCTCGGCTTTCTGGACGCTGCACGACAGACGCTGACGAAGGTCAGCGAGGTCTTCGTGCCGCCGCGCGAGGCGCGCACCTTCCATGTTCCTCAGGGACATTTCTTCCGCATCGTCAGTGTGGACGGCCCACAGGTCGGCGATCTCAACCTCTGGAGCGCCGGCGATCTCTCCGAACGTTTCTTCAGCGGCAAGACGCGCGCCTTGCACGCCACCCATGTCGGGATCGGCGACCGGCTGTGGAGCACCTTGCCGCATCTAAAGCCCATGGCGACGATTACGCACGACACGCTCGGCTGGTACGGTTGGGACGAGGACGGTGCCGGCGTCCACGATGTCATCGGCACGCGCTGCGATCCCTATACCAACCGTCTGCTGAAGGGCGGCAACTATCATCACTGCTGCCATTCGAACCTGACGCGGGCCCTGGCTGCCGAGAGGAACATTCCACTCCAGGATGCCGAGATGCATGTGCATGACGTGCTGAACGTCTTCATGTGCACCGGCTTCACCAAGGACACACATCAGTATTTCATGAAGGCCAGCCCCGTGCGGCCAGGGGATTTCATCGAGTTCTTCGCCGAGATCGACCTGCTAGGCGCGCTGTCGGCCTGCCCTGGAGGAGATTGTGGCATGACCCACTCCAGCGACACCGCCGCCTGCTATCCGCTGAAGGTCGAAGTATGGAAGGCGGATCCTGCGACGCTTGCGAACTGGACGCCGCCACAGAGTAATCCCTATCCACGAACACATGGTTAGACGGCGGTTAGGCTTCTCTTACAGTTTGCAGCTTTCGCTCAAAATACTGTGGCGAATTACCTCGCCGGCGTCGGAGGTGGCGTTTGACCAGCGTTGCTACGCTTCCTGATTGGGGACCTCGCCGTGGCCAAGAAGATGCGCCGAGGATCGCCAGGCGTGATGGACAATCCGGTCGAACCGCCGAGCAGTCTCGATCCGCGTTAAGGCATCTGCTGCAGTCAACTCGCCCGCTGCAACGGACGCAAGTGTCGCGGCGCGATAGTCGCGCTGCAGGTCGTCGAGTTCCCATGCCGCGCCTTCCATTTCCCTCAGAGCCCTGGCGGTCTCCGCTGAGACGTTCCAGCCGATAGGGGATGCTTTCGCGCTAAGGGCAGTTTCCGAGGTGATTGAGCCGCTAATTTCCTGTGCCGCTCGCATGGCCTTCCTGCACAGTTCGGTGAGACGAAGGTCATCACCGGCACCCGCTGGAGATCCTGGGAGAACCCCATCTGCCACGACCTCGGCCAGGCGTGAGGCGTGATCGAGCGCGTGTAATATGCTCGTCAGGTGCAGCCGCTCACCCTCCGTTTCCGGGGGCTGTTTCAATTCCGACAGGAAGTCTCGCACCTCTTCAAGTGTGGCGGCCGTTTCCGCGCCCTGTGCCGAGCGGCTGGCGCCATCCGAAAGTGCGGCTGAAACCGAGGCGGAGGTTGTTTCGAGGACAGTCGCGACGACACGACGGGCGGTCTCAATGGCGATCACCGGACTGGCGAGTGCGCTCGCATCGAGCGCACGTTGAAGCGCTGTTTGCCTTGAGGGTAGAAGGCGCTCCACAATACGAGTGAACCATTGCGTTGCGGGAAGCAGCACCGCAACGCCCACAACGTTATAGGCCGTGTGGTAGGCGGCAAGGAGCGTCATCCCGTCAATCGACGAAGAAAGTGATTTCATCAGTGCTGCTGTGAACGGAAAGGCGGCGATCGCGATAAGCGCTGCGATCAGTTTGAAGAGTACATAGGCAAGCGCGAGGCGTTTGGCCGTCGTGCTGGCACCAATTGCAGCCAATGCGGAACTGGTCGCCGTCCCGATATTCTGGCCGATGATCAGTGCCGCACCCTGTTCCAGGTTTATTGCTCCCGCGAAGAAAGCTGAAATCGTCACTGCAATGGAAGCCGTCGAGGATTGCATAACCGCGGTCATCGCAAGGCCGACGATTATCAGGATCACGAGCCCAATCGATCCTTCTGTCCAACCCACTCCCGCCGTGCCAAGCACCGCGGGGAGGTCAGACGGATGCAGTGTCGCGGCAAGATCACCCATACCCTGTTGAAGGGTCGTCAGACCGTAGAGTACGAGCGAGAAGCCTGCGAGCGCGCCGCCCGCTGCCGCGATCCGGCCGCTCCCGAGTAGCTTGGCCAATGCTCCGATGAATATCAACGGCAGCGCGTAGTTCGATAGTGAGATCCGCACGCCAATCAATGCCACCAGCCAACCCGTTCCCGTCGTGCCGACATTGGCGCCGAACACAAGGCCCAGTCCCTGCGGAAATGTCAGAAGACCAGCGCTGACGAGGCCGATTGTCGTCATCGTGACGGCGCTTGAGGACTGAACGAGGAGCGTGACGAGCGCGCCCCAGAAGGCGCCGGAGAGCGGTGTAGCCGCCGCTTTACCAAGGACGATTCGGAGGGCGGAACCGGCCATCGCCTTCAGGCCGTCAGTCATGACGGTCATACCGAGAAGGAACAACCCAACCCCACCAAGAACGGCAATCGCTGTCGACATGACGTCACCCCAGCCTGCGCTTAGGTTACAAACAGGTAATAGCCTAACCTATAGGCGCCTATCAACGTATTGCTTGCATCACGAAAGCTAGGCAACAAGGATTTCGGCTGTTTGAAAGCGTGGAGAAAGACGCTTGTAGTCGCCGAGACATAAGTTCCAAGCGCTTTAACCGCCAGATTTCATTGTATCGATCGATGGCCAAAGCCGAGTGACTGTAAACTTCGCTCAATTTCCTTGAGTGTGAAGCCAGTCACAAAACGGTTTCGAATAGAGGGATCAATGCCGCCCCGATTGCGCCAGGGGCGTCAATTATCTCCGCCACATCGAGCCTGGGAACGTCGCGCAAGGCGCCATGCCGAGGCAGGTTGTTAATTTCAGTCCGCTCGATAAGCATTCTTGCCAGTGAATGCGGCATTTCACCACCAAGGATGATCAAGGCCGGGTCACATACCGCGCAAATCGCATTGATAGCGCGATTGTGCGCCGGTGTGACGCGGTCGAGCCATTCAGCAACGCCATCCCAATTCAACACGCTTTCGCTTTTGAGATCCCGCAAGGTCAAATCTGAGCGTCCCTTCGCGCGCAGATGTTCAAGCAGAAGACCAAGCGCAGGGCAGTCCTCGTAGTCATGATGGCCCTCATGCGACGGGGCTGGACGAGCACTTCCGGCTTAGGTCGCGCGCAGCGATATGTAGTCATCGAGCAATAAATCTGAGGGGGCGTTAGAGTCTCCCTGATGAGAGGCTATTTCCCTCATTGTGCGGCCGCTTGAGCGGTTTCCAGCGAAGATCGCGAAAGTGACGCGATCCGGAAACCGTTCCTGCCCGCCGATTTCACCTCGTACAAGACATGGTCCGCCTTCGCAAATATATCCTTGGGCGATTGGCCGGGTACGATTATGGCAGCGCCAACGGAGGTTGCAATCTGAATGTTTTTCGTTGGCGTAGAGATCATCCAATTCATGCCATTTACGACACGCGTGGCGATCTTTGCGAGATCTTCAGCCGATGAACATGGATGGATGATGGCAAATTCATCCCCGCCGATGCGAGCGATCATGTCGGCGTCAGGTACGGCCTGCGAGAGTTTGCGACCAGCAACTTTGAGACAGTCGTCCCCGGCCTGATGTCCCAGGGCATCATTTACAGACTTAAAGCCATCGAGATCCGCCAAGAGTAGCGCCCTCGTCCTTTGGCTGTCGGCCCCACATATCTCGCTGAAGAAAGTTTCAAACCTTGTGCGAGAAGTCAGCTCGGTCAAGGTATCGCGCTCCGCCAGGCGACGCAGCTGCTCGACCATTGTCTTCTCGGCAGTGACATCCTGTTTCACCCCGAATATCCTGGCGGCCGTGCCATTCGCAAACTCTACGCAGGCGGTTATTTTAATCCAACGGCAGTTGCCTTTTGCGGTAATTATTTGAGCGTCCAGGGTGAAGCCTTCACCTGTACGTATTGCCTTTTCCCGGACCTCGTTCAGAAGTTTACGGGTTTCTGGCGTATAGAGTTTGACGATTTCGTCCCGTGCCAATGGCGTCTGCGGAACAAGATCGAAGAATTCATAGACCGTATCCGTCCAACTGAGTGTCTGATCCGGCAGGCTGCACTCCCATACACCTATCCGAGCAGCCTTGAACGAGCGATCAAACAGCTCCCGCAAATGCATGAATTCCTGGGAGCCTATGGCGTGCGGCTGCGGTATGTCATTTACATTGCAAGGCATGAGACGCCCCCGCCAGCTGAATGAAATTGGTTGCCGGCTTCATCAAGATGCTCCGAATTGCATAAATTGCTTGCTTTCGGGTTTCCAAAAATACGGACGGCACGAATTTCGTTCAATCAAAAATGGCATTCTCAACCTGGTCTGAAAACGCAATCTGGAATCCGGCGGATCGTTGCGCCCGCACTTGGCAAGCCTTAAAAGATGCGCGCGCCTAACCATTTGAAATTACTGCAAGAGCTATCGGGAAGCAAAATGACAAGTTGTATCAACCTTCGAAGCAATTTCTGCAGATAGGCTGCCTAAAGATCATTTGTGGGCGCTCCCAAGCAAGCATTTGTACGCTTCAAAGTTCTGATCCTGAAACTCTTCGATATCCGACCAGATGCGCTCGCGATCGGTCACGGCTATTTCCGCCGCTGAGAGAACGCGTGACAGAATTGTGCATAGCCGATTGATACGAATTATCTGATTTCCCAGCTCTTCAGCGGTGACCGGTCGCGACAGCCTGTCGGCGTCAAGGACAACGCTCTCGGGGCCGAAATCTCTAGCTTCCCATTTCGCCATCCAACTTACCTTTCGTCAAGAATGCGCCGCGCCGGAAGCGGTGGTACTTCGATCCGCTGCAAATGAGCTGGAACGAACTTCCCGGGCTGAAGAGAACCCCGCTGTTTAAGCCTTCCGGTTCATCGCTTTGGCTGGCCGCCGTTGCGAGCGTTTACTCTTCCATACTAGCAGACGTTATGGCATAGGCGAGCCATAGAGCGCTTACGGTGATTATGCCGCAGACGTAAGCCCACACGTGTTTTCGGTTCTGCTAGATGCGCTACCGCTGCTGTGCTATTTGAAATGCATGGGTTGGGCCGACGGCCAACATACACACACGCGATCTGATGCCACACTTGCGTCCCTACACCGCGCTGCTGGCCTTATTCGGCTTTATCTTTCCGCATGTGTCGGTCTATCCCTCAGACTCAGCACCGATGACGAGCAGTTATGGGCCATTGCTCCTGACCGTAACCAGCAAGACAGTCGTCGGCACCTTCTTTGATGGACGCGGCGAGCCGGGCGTATCCGGCGTTCCGCCATTTACATGCATTTTCATGCTCTCCGGACGGATTGAGGGGTCGAGCGCCCAGATCGTGACATGGACTCCTGGTGACAAGGCGTTGATCCCGGGAGAACTTGTCCTCGGCAACGGTGAGGTGTCGATCACCCTGCGCGACAACCAGGCCGGATGCGAAATGGCGGGCGACGACATGGTGTCGGCCCCCTGGACCGGCTCGTTCGTAACGACCAATCCCTCGTGGATCGGCGTCGATATGGTGGCTGCGGACCGCGCCATCCTCCGGCCGATTCCGACCAATTCTACGCGGCAGGGCCGCTACCTCATCCGGTTCGATCCGGTGGTCATCCTGGAAAGACAGATGGAGTGGGTGAAAGTCGGTTATTTGGCCGGGGAAAGGACCATGAAGGGATGGCTTCGCCGATCGGAGCTTATGCCCGTCGATCATCCGCCCGGCAGCAGGATTTCGTCAGGGAGTGTACACTGAGGCTCGTCGGCGATCAGCATCGTGTGCGTGTCCAGCGGGCCGGCCGCATCGTGCTCGTGGTCGGCCTACTCCTGCTCGTGCCTGGTATCATCGCCTTCGCCCACAGCTTAAGCTTCGCCATGCGGGCGCAGCGGACCGAAGCCATCTTCGAGGGCGCCATTAAGCGCAACACAAGCTACGGGGTCATGGACTATCCGACGTTCACCTTTCGCACGCCAGATGGCCAGGAGGTGCCGTACACGTCCAGCGTCGGTTCAAGCTCTCAGGAATATCCGCCCGGTTCCAGGGTCGCGGTCCTCTACTACCCCGCTCATCCTGACCAAGCGCAGGCGGATTCGCTCTTCGGCGTCTGGCTCCTGCCTGTCGTCCTACTGCCACTGCCATTCCTTGTCATTCTGATCGGAGCCGCGATCCTGCGCCGCTAAGGGGTGTCGCTTGGACACCGGCAACTTGTCTGGGGTCGAATGCGGCTTGTCAGCCCATCAGCATCGTCTTGTTGGAGACAAAGCGGTGGCGGTGGAATGGACGATCACCATTGAGGGCAGAATTCCAGCATGTCGCTCTCACATACCACCGGCATGGGCAGGATGTCCTGCATCGTCCTATTCCTATGAGCCAGGAGGTTCCCACATGGCCAAGATGATCCACTCCATGATCCGGGTGTTGGATGTACACCGTTCCGTCGCGTTCTATCGGCTGGCTTTCGGACTGACCGTCGCGGAGCGCTTGGACTTCGATACATTCACCCTGATTTATATGAGCAATTCTGACACGGGTTTCGAGCTCGAACTAACGGTCAATAGGGGACGCAGCGCACCTTATTCAATCGGTGACGGTTACGGCCATCTGGCAGTCTCGGTCAATGACCTCGAGGCTGAACATCAGCGTTTCCTCGCGGTCGGTCTCGAGACGACAAAGATCGTGGATTTCAACCATAGTGGCGCGAAACTCGCGCTTCTTTCTCGTTAGCGACCCCGACGGCTACAAGATCGAGGTCTTGCAGCGTAGCGGTCGCTATCTCTAGCCGGCTCGCTCGACCCGTCATTGGACGTGCTTATAAACCGTCGTGCGGGAGAGGTTCAGCTTGCGGGCCGTGTGCGAAATATTGCCACCTGTCTGGCGATGGACGGCGCGGATTTCCTGGCATTTCGCGCGGCTGAGCGGGCGCCCCCTGCATCCTTCGCAGCAATCCTGCAAGCTTTCGCGCCCAAGGCTGCCCTGGTCGAAACAATCCTCGTCGAGGTAATCGGCATGACGGCGAACCAATGCCCGTTGCAGTACAGTCTTCAGTTCACGAATGTTGCCCTGCCACTTTCTGCCGGAGAGGGTGGCGACAGCCGCATCCGTGATGGGCGTTCCGGGCGCCATCTCCTCCATCAGCTGCCGGACGATCGCAGCGAAATCGGTCCGCGCCCTCAGTGCCGGCAGATGGACTGCAAACGCGTTGAGCCGATAGTAGAGATCGGCGCGAAACAGCCGCTGCGCCACCATCTCCTCCATATCGCGGTTGGTGGCCGAGACGATCTGCACATCGACCTTTTCGGCCTTATGCGCGCCTACCGCTCGAACTTCCATATTGTCGAGAAAGCGGAGGAGTGAGGTCTGCGCTGTAAGCGGTATGTCGGCCACTTCGTCGAGAAACAGCGTTCCGCGATCCGCAGCGCGCGCAAGCCCCAGCGCGCCTTTGGCGCGCGCATTGGTGAAGGCGCCGGCCTCGTGACCGAATATTTCTGAGATAAAGAGCTCCTCAGGCACGGCGCCGCAATTGACGGCGACGAACTCGCCCTTTCGCCGGCTAAGGCTATGGACATGACGAGCCATCAGATCCTTGCCGGTCCCGGTCTCTCCGGTGATGAGAACGGGCATACCGAACCCGACGGCATCAGGAAGACTGGCGAGTCCTCGCCGGAGCGCGCTGTCATCGCAGACGAAGTCCGGCAAGCCTTGCCGGGGCAATAGGGCCGGGAGGGGTGACACGGCTTGGCGTGGCGGCGAGCCTCGACCTTGGGCGATCTGGCGGCAGGCCATGAAGACGCTGCTGCCGGCCCGGTCGCGGATGCGGATGACGCCGCCGCTGAGCAGCCCATCCATCGCCGAGCCGAAGCCGGATTCGAAGAGCGCGTCAAAATGGCTGCCGAGGGTTGCCGGAAGGCCGGCGAGCAGCGCCCGGCCGGAGCGGTTGATCGAGGTAATGTCGCCGGCCGGCGATACCGAAATCAGACCCGCTGACAGCGTATCCAGATATTCCACGCGCGGATGGAAGGCGAAAACGAAGTTGCCGGAAAACTCCTGGAAGACGAGGCCGTTCTCGATCTGGGCAGCCGCCATGCGCACGAGCGCATGCGTATGCTCCTGTCGCGCCTCATGGGCGCAGGATGCGTCGAGCAGGCCGAGAAGATCGCCTTGCGAATTGAAGATCGGCGCCGCCATGCAGCTCAGATGGCCATGACAGGCGAAATAATGTTCCCGGCCATAGATCGCGACCGGCTTTCCGGTCATGGCGGCAAGGCCAAGCGCATTGGTGCCGCGCTCGCTCTCGTTCCACATGCTGCCGGGAATGATCGAGCGGCCGGCAGCGCTGCCGGCGAATTCCTGATCGCTGATCGTATCGAGAACGATGCCGTCGGCATCGCCGAGCGCGATCATGAAATTCGATCCGGCGATCTGCGAATGCAGAAGCTGCATTTCCGCAAGCGCCAGACGACGCATGGACGCGGCAGTCTCGCGCCGCTGTCGGACATCGGAAAAGGCCACGACGCTCTGTCGCGGCGCGGCGCTTGGATCGAGACCGCCATCGCGGCACCGCTGCCAGCTGTCGGCAACAACAGGCTGAAGCGCGCCGATCGGCAAGCGCTCGCCCTTCTCCAACGCGTTGCGGGCCCGGTCGATTCCTGAAAGGCGCTGCATGGCTCCTCCTCATGCATCATAACAGGAGGATAACAGCCGTCGTCGCGATGGCAATAGACAGAAACTGGACAGTTTCGTTCGCAGCGCCGTTCAGCAGATGAACAGCCAGGCGCCGACTACCTCAGTCGATGCATCTGTTAACAAAAGAGAATTCTATCTGGAACGGCAGTTGCCTCGTTGTTCTGCGCAACACGCATCCATCTGTGCGATGAAGGAGACATCAGCATGAAGGCGCAGGTTCTGAACACATATGACGACCATCTGAAGGCGGATCAATGGGTCTCGCTGCAGGACGTTCCCGATCCGCAGATCAGGAAATCCACTGACGTCATCGTCCGCATCGGCGGTGCAGGGGTCTGCCGCACCGATCTTCACATCATCGAAGGCGTCTGGCGGCCGCATATGGATCCGAACGGCCACGATCTTCTTCCCCTGATCATGGGGCATGAAAATGCCGGCTGGGTTGAAGCCATCGGCAAGGAGGTCGAGGGCATCAAGGTCGGCGATCCCGTCATCGTCCATCCGAAGATTTCCGGCGGCACCTGCCTTGCCTGCCGGCGTGGCTTCGACATGCACGGCCCCGGCAAGTTTCCGGGACTCGACAGCAATGGCGGTTACTCGGAATATCTCTGCACCTCGGAGCGCAACATCGTCGCCTTGCCGAAGACATTGGCGCCGAAGGACGTCGCCCCCTATGCCGATGCTGGTCTGACTGCCTATAGAGCCGTCAAGAAAGCGACGCGGCATCTGCTGCCCGGCGAGAGCTGCGTCGTCATCGGGGCAGGCGGCCTTGGCCATATCGCGATCCAATGCCTCAAGGCGATGTGCGCCGCCGACGTCATCGTTGTCGATACATCCGAAGACTCCCTCGCGCTCGCACGCAAGATCGGCGCCGACAAGCTGGTCAAGGCCGACGGCAACGAGGTCGAGGCCGTTCTGCAACTGACGGATGGGCAGGGCGCCGAAGCCGTCATCGACTTCGTCGGAGAGAAGGGCACGACCACCAGGGGGTTGGCAATGACCCGCCCGATGGGCAGCTACTATGTCGTCGGCTACGGCGAGGATATCCGCGTGCCGACGGTGGACATGGTGATCACCGAAAAGAACATCATCGGCAATCTCGTCGGAACCTGGGCCGAACTCGTGGAACTGATGGCGCTCGCCGATCGCGGCCTGGTGAACCTGGCAACCGTCGAATACAGGCTCGCCGACGCCAACAAGGCGCTCAAGGATCTGCACAACGGCCGGATTCACGGACGTGCCGTGCTGATCCCTTGAAGACATCGGCTTCGACATCAAAACAGGCGCTCTTCGCCCGGTTTCTGGGCGGAGAGCTTTGTCATGCGCCAAGCTCAGCGCGAGGGAGGAAGATATGATGTGTAGGGTTTTGACCCACCAGGGCCAGGAACGGTTTATGAAGGTCAGCCGTTCGGTCCGGATCGGCGGTCATTCGACGAGTGTCAGACTGGAATCGGCCTTCTGGAATACATTGGAAGACATGGCGGCCGTGGAGGGCTTGTCGACATCGAAGCTGATAGCGGAACTGTACCGCGAGGCGCTGGAGCAGCATGGCGACATGTCCAATCTCGCCTCGATGCTGCGGACTGTCTGCCTGCTTTATCAGCAGGAATGCCGAGAACACACCGAGGCATCCCGGCAAAGGGCCTGATCGCCAAAAAACCGTGACGCTGGATTGGTCTGCGACCCGGCAGTCACATCCTTTGAGGAGCCGCCTTGCCGCCGGAATCGGCCTTGCCTTCGGCGATCCAGCGGGCGCCGAGCACCAGCGCGCCCATGCTGAACTCCCTGCCGTGGGCCGCGACCATTTCCTGAGACAGTCTGGCGATCCTTTCGAAAAAGGCGTCCTTGCTCTTTTCCTCCTCGGAAAGTTCGATCTGCATGATGTCCTCCATTGATGCGTGGATCATTTGAAAAGCTGTGCGGGGAAGGTGGCGATGGCGACATTGCCGAGCGCATCGCCCATGGCAAGATGCCGGCCGTCGCCCGTCCATTGAAGTGCCGTGACAGGCCCGCCGCTGGAGCGTACGACCAGTTCTTCGCGCTCTCCGACCGGCGCAACCACCACCTGCCCGCTGGCATAGCCGGCGGCGACGAGGCGGCCGTTTGGCTGGGCCGCAACCGCCTCGACAAGCACCAGGCCGACACGCCCGGTCTCCAAGGCGCCTGCGGCGCTGTCATCAAACGGCGGTGTTTCCATCGACCAGCCGGCAATGCGGTAGGCGCCGGCGGCGACAAGTGTCCTTTCCCGCGCGCTCCAGGCCACGGCGCGAACCGGTGCCGGGAAATCGCCGAGCACGACATGGCGGCCGGCATTGACGTCGACCAAGCACAAGCCAGCGCCATCGAGACCTATGGCCAGCCAACGCCCGTCATGGCTCCATCTCAACAAAAGTGGAGGAGCGGGCAGCGGAATTTCCAGAAATGGTTTCAGATCATCGTCAATGCGAAAAAGGGTGAGACTTTCCGAGGCGGCGACCGCCACATTGGTTCCGTCGGCGGCAAACGCGATATGTTCCGGAGCCTTGCCGCC
Source organism: Rhizobium sp. BK313 (assembly GCF_014193655.1). Classification (GTDB taxonomy): domain Bacteria; phylum Pseudomonadota; class Alphaproteobacteria; order Rhizobiales; family Rhizobiaceae; genus Rhizobium. The sequence continues at coordinate 380,377 of NZ_JACHZQ010000002.1, forward strand.
GAGATCCGCTTCAGCGCTGGATGCGTTAGAGGCGGTATGAACATGAAGCCGGTCGCCGGCGGCGATCGCTGTCGAGCCTGTCGTCAGGCAGTGGTCGAAAGCCTGAACCGGCTGACCGGTGGGAAAGACCGTTTCCGCGATCTCGCCGGCGCGGCTGAGACGCAGCAGGCCGCCGCTCGCTCCCGCCGAGAGAAAGCCGCCGTCACAGTGCGCGCTGACGGAACCCGCGCCCTTTACGCGTGTCATGATCAGCGGCGCGGCCTTGCCCTGCCGCGGCCTGATCGTCGCCTGGCCCCTGTCGATCGCGATGCGCGCTTCCGGCGGCTCGTTGTCCGCCATTCTCGCGATTGCAACCGAGCCGTCCGCGCACACGACGGCAAGCAGTGTCTCATCGTCGTTGAAGCAGATTTGGCGGATCGGGGCAGGCCGATGCCAGTTGCGGGCGAGAAGGTCGAACAGGGTGACGTTCGGTACAGGCTGCTGGTTCATGACTGTTCTCCCTTTGCTCCCTCGATCAGACGATCGATTTCCATGAGCGCCGTTTCCGCCGCCTCGATCTCCGCAATGCAGTCGTCCTGGTTTGAACGGATTGTCTCGGCCTGGTCTTCAGCCTCTTCCAAGGCTCTGAGGAGTTCGCGGTCGGCGGGGCTGCGACCCAAGGCCAGTTTCAGGCGAAGGATTTCCATCTCGGCGCCGGAATTTTCCTGGATCAGCTTGTGCGTTCTCGCGGTGAGCGCCGAGATGGTCCCGACGAGCGCGAGGCGCCGCTGCAATAGATCCTGGATTGGCTGGTCTTGAGCGCTCATGCCGATATCCTGATACCCATAAGTTGCGGCGCGAGGATCCCGGCCAACGTCCTCAGGGCTGGAATCCAGCCGGTGCGGGTCATAAACACTGAGGCTGTCGCGCTCACTGATTGTCTCCCGACGGTGCCTTCCAGGCCTCGAGCATGGCGGGAAGGCCCGGCAGCTGAGTTCGGAACTGCCGCTTTGCCGTATCGATATGGCTGCCAAGCTGATCCCAAATGTCGACGCGGATCATCGTGTCTCCCGTCAGCCACTCAAGCTCCTCGATACGGAGTTGCCGCGACAAGGACACGCCGGCGAACACGAAGTCGCGCAGCAGGATCGCGTGCCGATCCGCGAAGGCTTGGATCATCGGATGGGTCTCATCGGTGAAGCCCGCAGCGGCGAGTTCGCGCAGGATGAACTGCTGGAAATGGCTTTGCATCAGGTGTTGGCTCTCTCCCAGGAAGCGCGCCACGAAGACGAGATCTCGCTGCATCAGCCCGGCAAGTTCGGTGGTGATGTCGCCTTCGATCGCCCCGAGCGGCATCCTGTGTTCATCCCTGTCCGGCATCGTTGCTTCCGAGTGTGAAATAATACTCTTCACTCCGAAATATATGTCATAGAATTTCGGATGTCGATCTTTGTTTATTTCGCAATTGCAAAAGCTTATAGGCGCTGCTTATAAATATAAATAAAATTACACTTGTAAATTACGACTGTAAAATAACTTTACACCATTTCAATATTGCGCTTCGCCAGGTCCCGAAATCACGGCAAAACTGACTTGGCACGCCCTTTGCACTGTCTCTTCTCATAAAACTATCGCGCTGACAGCGACGACAGAAGAACGAAGGAGTTGGGGAAGCGGTTTGGCGTGTCCGGCCGAGGAGTCCGGAACCTCCCCGAAGACCTTTGCCTCGATCGACCTGAATGGCCGGCCCGCCGGGAAGCGCCGATGCGCGTCCCGCTGCCTCGCCGTTCCAACTTTCGCTCGCGGCGTTTCTGGCGCCGTTCCAGCCGAGGCCTGAGGTCTGCGGCGCAACACAGTGGAGGCTGAGGACGATGTCGTCTTTGACACTCAATAAGATAACCTCGCAACGAGGCATTTCCGTCGGCGAGGCGACCAAGCGGATTTCCGATCTTGGTTGGAATCCAAGCTATGTGCAGGAAGCGATGACGTTTCCGACGGACTACAAGATCACCAAGGCGCCGCGCGATCCGATGAAGCAGGTGCTGCGCTCCTATTTTCCCATGCAGGAGGAAAAGGACAATCGTGTTTACGGCGCACTCGATGCGGCGTTGCGTGGCGACATGTTCCGCAATGTCGAACCGCGCTGGGTGGAATGGATGAAGCTGTTCCTAGCGATCATTCCGTTCCCGGAGATTTCCGCCGCTCGCTCCATGGCCATGGTCGCCCGCATCGCGCCGGGTGAAGACCTCCGCACCGGCTTCACCATGCAGATGGTCGACGAGTTCCGTCATTCGACCATCCAGATGAATCTGAAGAAATGGTACATGGAGAACTATATCGATCCGGCGGGCTTCGATATCACCGAGGAGGCCTTCGGCAAGTGCTATGCCACGACGATCGGCCGCCAGTTCGGCGAGGGCTTCATTACCGGTGACGTGATGACCTCGGCCTGCCTGTATCTGACCGTCGTCGCCGAGACCGCGTTCACCAACACGCTCTTCGTCGCGATGCCGTCGGAGGCCGCCCGCAATGGCGACTATGCGCTACCGACCGTCTTCCTGTCGGTTCAGTCGGACGAGAGCCGGCATATCGGCAACGGCCACTCGCTGCTGATGGCTGCCCTGAAGGAGCCGGAAAACCATCTGCTTCTGGAGCGCGACCTGCGCTACGCCTTCTGGCAGAACCACGCGATCGTCGATGCCGCCATTGGCACCTTCATCGAATATGGCACTACGAACCGCGACAAGAACAAGGAGTCCTATGCGGAGATGTGGCATCGCTGGATCTTCGAGGACTACTATCGCACCTACATGCTGCCGCTCGAAAAATACGGCATCAAGATCCACCACGACGATGTCCAGGAAGCCTGGAACCGCATCACCAAGAAACACTACGTCCACAAGGTCGCGCAGTTCTTCGCGGTGGGCTGGCCGGTCAATTTCTGGCGCATCGAGGCCCAGCGTGAAGCCGACTTCGAATGGTTCGAAAGCAAGTATCCGGGCTGGTATTCCGAGTTCGGCGAGTTCTGGAAATGGTACGACAAGCTGAGCCGCCCGGGCGAGACGCCGATCACCTTCTCGACGGAAACCGGCTATGTGTATCCGCATCGCTGCTGGAGTTGCCTCGTTCCCTGCCTCATCCGCGAGGATATCGTCGTCGATGAAATCGACGGTCAGATCCACACCTTCGCTCACGAGCTCGACCGCTGGACCGCCGTGGAGGCCTTCGCCGACGAATATCAGGGCCGGCCGACACCCGCGATGGGCCGCTTCAGCGGCAAGCGCGAGTGGGAGACGCTCTATCACGGCTGGGATCTTGCCGACGCGATCAAGGACCTGAACTTCGTCCGGTCCGACGGCAAGACGCTGGTGCCGCAGCCGCACCTGCGTTTCGACCCCAAGGACATGTGGACGCTCGATCATGTCCGTGGTCACACGCTGCAGTCGCCGCTGACGTTACTGCGCGAAATGTCGCCGGCCGATCGGGAGACGCACCTCGCGGAGTATCGCGCGGGCTTCACCATCAATCCCTGCAATTGAACGCAAGACCAGGCGGAGGCCGGGCATCCGGCCTCCGTATTCCGGGACGAGGCCGCTCTTCAATCGGGGGCGGGGAATTGGGAGAATTTCCAGATGGCTGATGCTCAGAAAGTGCATGTGGCGGCACACAAGGTCCGCCTTGAGCCGGTTGGAGTCGAGTTCGAGGTCGAGAACGGCGAGACGGTCCTGAACGCCGCTTTCCGCCAGGGCATCACGCTGCCGCATGGCTGCAAGGAAGGGCAATGTTCCGCCTGCAAATGCGTGCTTCTCGACGGCGAAGTCGACATGCTCAAATATTCGACCTTCGCGCTGAACGACATGGAGAAGGATGCCGGCCATATCCTGTTATGCCGGTCGCTCGCATTTTCCGACATGGAGGTCGAGCTTCTCAATTACGACGAGGAGGTGCTGTCGAAAGCGATCGCGGTGAAAACGTTCAGGGGACGGATTTCCCACATCGAAGCGCTGACCCACGATATCAGAGGCATCGAGATCGAGCTTGGTTCCCCGATGAAGTTCTGGGCGGGGCAATATGTCGACATCACGGTCACCACGGAAAAAGGGGAGACGATTACACGCTCGTTCTCCATGGCAAATACGCCGCGCGAAACCCAGAAACTCTCCTTCATCATCAAGAAATACCCGGCCGGCAAATTCTCCGGAGAGCTTGATTCCGGAGGCATCCGCATCGGAGCCGACGTCACCGTCGTCGGACCCTACGGGACCTGTTTCCGAAGGGAAGGACGCGAAGGACCCCTGATCCTTGTCGGCGCCGGATCAGGCATGTCGCCGGTCTGGTCGATCCTCAACGATCACCTGCTGAGCGGCGAGTCCCGCCCGGTCTATTTCTTTTACGGCGCCCGCACGCCGGACGACCTCTTTCATCTCGAGCGTATCGAGGAACTGGTTACGCGCCATCCGCAAGTGACCTTCATTCCGGTCCTGTCGCACGCCGCCGATAACAGCGGCTGGGCGGGCGAGCGCGGCTTCGTTCACGAGCGGGTTGATGCCTGGCTCAAGGACCTCGATGTCGACGGCAACGGCGACGTCTATGCCTGCGGTCCGCCGCCGATGATCGACGCGCTGCAGCCGGTCCTCTTCATGAACGGCTTCGAAACCGAGCGCATCTTCTTCGATCGCTTCACGACGTCGTCCGCGGCACTTCCGGGCCACTAGGGCCCGGGTGGGGAACAGACACGATCCATCTTTTGCAACACGGGAGTGAGAACCATGCCAGCATTATCGAGTTCCGTCGGATCAGGCGCGGCCGGAGCGGCAATCTTCGCCGATTCCGACAGCCGCAGATATCGCTATTTCGAGCCCAAGGGCCAGCGCGCGACCCATTACGAGGACGTAACGGTCGACGTCCAGCCGGATCCCGAACGCTATCTGATCCAGAACTGGATTATCTCCTTTGCCAACGGCAAGGGCGCATATGTAAAGGACAATACCGCCGCCAGAAGCTCCAACTGGCATAGTTTCCGCGCACCGGACCAGGAGTGGGAGCGCACCCACTATCAGCGCCAGTCGAAGATCGAGACCATGGTGCAGAGCGTCGTCGCCAATGCGCGGCGTGCCGGGGCGCCAAAGACCTTCGACAAGGTATGGCTCAAGATCCTTCAGACGCATCTGGGTGCCTGGAAGCATGTGGAGTTCGGCCTCGGCACGTCGCTGATGCAGGCGCAGCGCTACGGCTATACCCAGATGATCAACAACGCCACGCTGACGAACTCGTCCTACAAGCTCCGGCTCGCCCAGGACATCACCCTTTATCTGGCCGAGATCGGCATGGATATTCCGGGCTGGGATGACGAACTCGGCAAGAAGACCTGGCTGGAGGACGGTGTCTGGCAGGGCACGCGCGAGGCGGTCGAAACCATCATGGGCACGACCGACTATCTCGAACAGTATTTCGCGATCAACCTCGTATTCGAGCCGCTGGTCGGGGAATTGTTCCGCTCGGGCTTCCTGATGCAGGTGGCGGCCGCCAACCACGACTTCGTCACGCCGCCGGTCATCTCCGCGGCCGAGGCCGACTACGAGCGCAATCTCGCCAATACGATTGACCTGATGTACCTGCTCGCCAACGACAATTCCCACGGCGACTATAACAGGAAGATCTTCCAGGGCTGGCTCGCCAAGCACGGGGCGCTTGCCGACAAGGCCGCCAAGGGCCTGCAGCCGATCTGGTCGATGCCGCATTCCAAGCCCGTTTCGTTTGCCGATGTCCAGGCCCAGTCGCAGGAGCGTCTCGGCAAGATTCTCGGTGAACTCGATCTCAAGCGCTAATCGAAGGAGCTTTTCCCATGTCACTGGTTGCACGCGATACGTCGCACGACAACATCTTCAAATCGATGAAGGATATCACCTTCGAGCAGACGATTTCCCACCAATGCGGCGTCACCATGAACGACTCGGTCGAGGCTCGCGCCATCGCCGAATTCATGGGCCTGAAGCCCGGTGTGATCGTCACCTATCAGCCCGCACTGATCCGTATCGACGGTGTCGGCAAGCTGGTCTTCAAGATGGACGAGATCAGCGAATATCTCGGACGCGAGATGACCGCTGAGATCTTCGAGGTCAATACGTCCACGCATTACGGCCGCATGGTCCGCGTTGACGACAACACGGTCATCCTCTTTGGCGATATGGACGAGGTGTTCGACTACATCTGACGCCTGGCAAGGGCGATTGAGGGGCGCGTCCTTTGCGGTGCGCCCTTCGAAACGAGGCATGTTTGGAGGAGAAAACCATGTACGTCACACCTGAAGGCAAAGAGATTTTCATCGTCGACGGTCATACGCATTTCTGGGACGGCAGCCCTGAGAACCAGCGCAACATTCACGGCAAGCAGTTCGTCGAATGCTTCTATGCCTACCACACCGCGCTCAGCCCCAAGGAGCAGCTCTGGGAGAAGAGCAAGTTCGAAAAATACAGCGCCGACGATCTCTACCGGGACCTGTTCATCAACGGCCCGGACGACGTGGCGATCGTTCAGTCGACCTATCTGAAGGATTTCTACAAAAACGGTTTCAACACGATCGAGCGCAACGCCGAGGTCGCCAAGCGCTATCCGGAACGCTTCATCGTCAACGGCTCCTTCGATCCTCGCGATGGCGAAAAGGCTCTCGAATACATCCACTACATGAAGGAGACCTACGACATCAAAGGCGTGAAAATGTACACGGCCGAATGGAACGGCGCCTCCAAGGGATGGAAGCTCAACGATCCCGATGCCTATCGCTGCTTCGAGCTCTGCGAGAAGCTGGGGATCAAGAACATCCACGTTCACAAGGGCCCAACCATCATCCCGCTCAACAAGGATGCCTTCGACGTTCATGATGTCGATTATGCCGCCACCGACTTCCAGAATCTCAACTGGATCGTCGAGCATTGCGGCCTGCCGCGCCTTGATGATTTCTGTTGGATCGGCGTCCAGGAAACGAATGTCTACGGCGGGCTTGCCGTTGCGCTGCCGTTCATCCATTCGCGGCCGCGCTACTTCGCCGAGGTGATTGCAGAGCTGCTGTTCTGGGTTGGCCCGGAGAAGATCCTGTTCGGCTCGGACTATGCGATCTGGACGCCGCGCTGGCTCGTCGAAAAGCTCTGGGCCTTCGAACTGCCGGAGGACATCGCCAAAGAGCGTGGCGTACAACTGACACCGGAGATCAAGGAGAAGATCCTCGGCCTCAATGCGGCGCGTCTCTACGGCATCGACATCGCCGCCAAGAAGAAGGCTCTCGCCGGATCGCCGTTCAGCATTGCCGCGGAGTGAGCCGATGAGCGTGACCGATCTGTCTCAAAGCCGCGAGAGGGAGCTCTGGCGGCGGCTGGAAGGCGTGAACGACCCCGAACTGGATGAACCCGTCACCGAGATGGGCTTCGTCGAGCGGGCCGAGATCGCGCAGGATGGCCATGTCGAAGTCGACTTTCGCCTGCCGACCTATTGGTGCTCACCGAATTTTGCCTTCCTGATGCTGGAGGACATCAGGGCGGCACTCGATGCCCTTTCCTGGGCGCCACCTTTCCACATCGCGTTGCATGACCACATGTTTGCCGCGGAGGTGAACCAGGGGATCGCGGCGGCGAAGAGCTTCTCAGAAATCTTCGACACTTTGGTGGGCGAGGGCGAGGTCGATCTGGAAGCCTTGCGCACGAAGTTTCGGCTGAAGGCTTTCAAGCGCCGGCAGGAGGCAGTCATCCTCGGGCTCCGAGCAATCGGATTGTCCGACGTCGCGATATCCACAATGACGCTAGCGGATTTCGATGCTCTGCGGGGAGGAGAGGCCGATGCTGTCAAACACCGGCTTCGCTATCGCGAAGCTCTGCTTGCTCGCCGGTCGGGCTTGCGTCCCGACGACAGGGTGATCGTTGATTGGGATGGTATGCCGGTCGATCCGGGCCGGCTGACCGCCTATCTCGGCGAGCTTCGCAGTGTGCGCATCAATATGGAGTTCAACGGCGCGCTCTGTCGTGGGCTGAAGCAGACGCGATACAAAGAGATGGAAGTGATCGATGGCGAGCCGACCTTGGTCGATTTCATCATCGGCCGCGTTCCCCCTCCCGCCGCGCCGTCGCACACCACCGATCACTGAAACCACGCCTGCACGGAAAGCGCAGGCCAGGCACCGCCGTAAGGCGGAAGGAGGAGGAACCATGCCAAAATTGATGCTGCACAATTCCGAAGCTCGGCGCGCGCTCGCCCGTGGCGTCGGACGGCTCGCTGCGGCGGTCGAACCCACTCTCGGCCCTCGAGGCATGAATGCCATGATCGACCGTCCGATCGGCACACCGCTGGTGACGCGTGACGGCGTCAGCATCGCGTCGGAGATTGAGCTTTCGGATCGCTTCGAAAATATGGGCGCGCAGGTGGTCCGCGAGGTTTCGATGCAGACCAACGAGATCGCCGGCGACGGCACGACGACTGCAATCGTCCTGGCGAATGCGCTGGTGCAGGAAGGCATCGCGGCTAACGAGCGAGGCGCGAAATCGGTCGATCTATGCAAAGGCATCGATCTCGCCGTGGACAAGATCGTGGAGGCGCTGAAGAGCAACGCGAAACCCGCCAAGGGCAATGGCGTGTTGGCCGCCGTCGCTAATATCGCCGCCACCGACACGAAGCTCGGCGCGCTTGTGACCGAAGCCTATGAGCGTGTCGGAACGGAGGGCGTCATCACCACCGATTTCAGCGTCACGACGGAGACGACGCTCGATGTCGTCGAAGGAATGTCGTTCGACCGCGGCTATCTCTCGCACCATATGGTGACGGATCAGGAGAAGATGGAGGTCGTTCTAGAACACCCCTTCATCCTCATGACCGATCTCAAGATCAAGGATCCCTCCTCCCTGGACGCGGTGCGCCGCATTGCCGATGCGGCGCACCGGCCGTTGATGATCCTCGCCGAAGAAATGTCGCCGGAAGCCGTCGTCATGTTGCTCGGCAAGGAGGGCGCTGGAAAATACCTCGTCATCCATCCGCCGGAATACGGTCATTGGCGCAAGGCGCTGATGGAGGACCTGGCGATCCTGACCGGCGGCCGGGTCATCGCCCGCGATCTCGGCGGCCGGCTGGAGGACGTCACCCCGGAAGATCTCGGCTCCGCCGAACGGGTGAGAACAAGTGCGAGCCACACCACGATCGTACGCGGTGGCGGCGTTCTGGAAGTGATCGCGGCACGCCGGGCGCAGGTCCAGCGCCAGTATGAGATTGCTCCGCCCAATGTCGAACAGGACAAGCTGCGCGATCGGCTTGCCAAGCTGTCCGGCGGCACGGCGGTCATCTATGCCGGCGGTGTGACGCCCGTGGAGCAGAAGCGCACGATCCAGCTTATTGAGGATTCGCTGCATGCCGTGCGCGCGGCAGTGGAGGAGGGGGTCGTTGCCGGCGGCGGCTCAGCACTCGCCCAGATCGCTCCCGTTCTCGACGAAGTGCTGCGGTCGACAAGCGGCGACGTGGCCGAGGGCGTGCGTCTCGTCAAATCCGTGCTGACGCGACCGCTGTCGCGCATTGCCATAAATGCCGGCGCGGATCCGGCAGCGGTCGTGGGCGAGGTCACTCGCGTCAACGGCGGCTACGGCTACAATGCCTCGACCGGCAAGTATCAGAACATGATCGAGGCTGGTATCATCGATCCGGTGCGCGTCACCTATACGGCCCTGCGCAACGCGGCATCCGTCGCAAAGCTCATTCTGACGACGGAAACGCTGATTGGCGACCTGCATGAAGACGAAGTCGACCCGACGGCCGGCCCCGCGCTTGGCGGGGGCGCAGAGAAACTTGGGCGCCTCTGAGTGAGAGTGACCGCCAGCGGCGGCCGACCCAACAATTGGGTCCCTGGACGTGGTTAGCTAGGCCACGTCCAGGCAGCGTTTGAGAATTGGGCACCCTGTCTGCCGATCCATCCCAGACACCAGCATTCCTCGGTGACGCCACGGCGCCGTCTTCAGGCATAGCTGCGTTTGATTCCGAACTGATCCATCTTCCGATAAAGCGTCGGCCGCGATATTCCGAGCCGTTGTGCCACCTTGCTGAGATTGCCGTGCTCGGCGGATAACGCCGTGATGATCGCCTGCCGTTCGGCCTCGGCAAAACTGAGAACATGAGTGTCTGCCTCGATGGAAAGGGCGCCATCAATCGGCTGACGATCGGCGATCTCGGCGGGCAGATCTTCGACGGCAACCAAGGGGTTGCGCGCCAAGAGATGCAAGCGCTCAACGAGATTTCGCAACTCCCTGACATTGCCGGGCCATTGATAGGCCAGCATCGCATCGAGCGACTCGTTGGTGAAACGAAGCGGGGAGACGCCTCTCCGATCCGCCATGTTGCGATTGAAGTGATCGAGCAGCAGCAAACAGTCATCGCCGCGGTCCCGGAGCGGAGGCACCTCAATCGTGACCGCACTGATACGATAGAACAGGTCGCGTCGAAATCGCCCGGCGGCGACCTCCTGCTTGAGATCGCGGTTGGTCGAGGCGACGAGCCTGACGTCCACAGATCGCGCGCGGCTGTCGCCAAGGCGATGAATGACGCGCTCCTCGAGGACGCGCAGCAGGAAGGGTTGGATATCCAGCGGCATTTCGCCGATTTCGTCGAGGCTCAGGACACCGCCGCTAGCGAGTTCGAAGACACCGGCTTTGCCGTCGCGGGAGGCCCCGGTGAAAGCGCCGGGCACGTGGCCGAACAATTCGCTGCCGAACAGCTCCTTTGTCACGGCGCCGCAATTGAGTGCGATGAAGGGACTGCCGGCGGATTTTCGGCTACCCGCATGGATGAGACGTGCGAAGAGTTCCTTGCCGACGCCGGTCTCCCCTTCGATCAGCAGTGAGGTCACGTCCTCCGTATCCGCCGCGCGGCAGGCTATTTCGACCGCCGCGCCGAGGGCGCCGCTTTCGCCGATGATCTGAGCGCATGCTTCCTTCAGCCGGTCCGACGCGCGATTACCGATCGACACCAGTCGGCCGCTGACGCTCTTCGGGAAGACCAGCGCGGCGCCGCGAATATCGCCATCCAGTTCGAGCGGACAGACATCGCAATTGCGCATCGTCTCGGGAAGGCTGGTGGCGACGCTGTCCAGGAAGCCGGAACCCGTGAGTTCCGGCGACCAACAGTTCACTCCCCCTTGGCGAACGGTCTCTCCCAGCCGTCGCCCTTCCGGCAGCGGCACGTTGTTGTGATAGATGGCCCGGCCTTGGCGATCGATAATCAGAAGGCCGTCGCTGGCATGATAGTTGTTGGCGGAAGCGATAAAGGCTTCCAGGAGCCGTAACCGTTCTGCGGTCTGCGAATCGGCGAGTGCTCTTTCTATTTCACGTGCCGCCGCAGCAACCAACGCGATATTGTGTGGCCGAAAAATATCGGGATGTCCGGAAAGATCGACGACGCCAATGACCTTACCGTCAAAGGGATCCCGGATCGGCGCACCGGCACAGGTCCAGCTCTTGATGCCGGCGCAGAAATGCTCGGCGGCGTGAACGAAGACCGGCTCCCCTGTCCAAAGGGCGGTGCCGATGCCATTGGTGCCGACAACATCTTCGGTCCACTTCCCTCCGATGCCGAGGTGGATGTCCATGCCGTCGAATACGGTCCTCTTGTCACCCATCACATTGATCAGGACGCCGTCGCTGTCGGCAAGGGCGAGCATGGCCCCGGTACCATCCAGCATTCGACCGATCATCGAAAACGGACGCGTCGCCGCCTCCAGCAATTCCGAGCTGCCGCGCGTCAGCGCTTCGACGGCATCCCGATCCGTCTCGATCGGTGCCTCGTTGCGCTGCGCGTCTATGCCCCCTTCGGCGCAGCGGTGCCAGGAATCGTGAATCGTGGAGCGCACCGGCAGCGTCTGCCGCTTGGTCTCGTGTTTGCCCTCCAGGAGCCTTTCCCAGGCTTTGGTGACACCGACCTCGTCGTAATCGGCCCGTACCAGTGCGCCGCCCGGCATGAGGGCTGCCATCTGCGGTGACCGTCCGAGGGGAAGTTCATTCATGCCATGTGGATTCCGCTTCATGGGCACTCACATTTCGTGACTTGAGAAAAATCGGCGCTTGTAAATGACCGTTGCCCTCCTGTCGGAGACTGCGTGGTCAGCTTTCCGAGTCCATGTCGAGACGACGGCCGATATCGGTCGCAAGCTCGTCTGAACCATAGGAGATCCCGATGGTCACGCCATCCATGTCCGCAAGCGCCTCGGCGGTCGCCTCGTCGAGCGGCGCTATATAGCGATTGCGTGCAATGGCGAGAGCGAAGGTCTTGCCGGCAGAGGTTTTGCGAATATCGCCGAAATGCTGAAGCTGCCGACCCGAGGATTCATCCACGGCAATTACCCGGCCGTTGGGCGTCACCCTGACCCGCGGCTGCGCCGCCGCCGGGGCTGCGGGCTGGCCGCCGATGTGGATGATCAGGCCTTCCGCCTGCGGGAGCTCGCGCGGCTTTTGGGACTGGGAATACCGTCCATTGCTCAATTGGTCGGCAAGCTTGGTGATCAAACCGCGGTTCTGCTCGATGAGGCGCTTGATCTGGGCGTCCTCGCGACGAGGGCCATCCCGCTTAGAAAATATCTCGACCATGAATCCTCCCAGATCATGATTACATTTTCTGCTGCGTTCTCTTTGTCAAAAGCGTAGCACATTTCCTCCAATCCACCAGCGCAAAGCCATATCATTAACCAATGGAAGATGGTGGTATAGGAGGGCGGCAGGAACGATTATTTGTCGATTGAGACGCAACTGCTCGACCATAGTCTTCTCGGCAGCGACGTCCTGCTTCACCCCGAATACCCTTGCAGCACCGCCATTCGCTAACTCGACGTGGGCGGTTATTTTAGTCCTTTTGCGGCAGCTATTTGGGCGTCCAGCAATTCAATCTCTGGCTGGCGCATCAAGCGCTACGTCACTTGCAGCGCCGCGTAAACGAGCACGCCGGCAAGGCTCAGATTCTCGCGTCAGATGGCGGCAGCCAGGTGCTCCAGTTCCTCATGGAGATGTTCGGCATAGCTGCGCAACACGATCAGCTCGAACCGGTGCGGTGCGGTGCGCGTCAGGTGCAGCGATACATGGCCGTAAAGCGTGACCACCGAACGGCCTTCGGGAAAAACCGAAGGATCGAGATCGACGGCGGTGCCCTTCGCAAGGATTTCGATCGCATGGGCGCCGGAAAGGCCGATACGAATGCGCCCATGGCTCTGGTCGGAAACGAAGGCATTTCCTTGCAGGACTGAGGAGAGAGCGGCAATGCGCGCAGGCAAAAGCTTATCGTCGCCGACGACGAACCATTGCCGGTAGCCGGCCGAGCGGAGGCTGCTGCCAGTAAGCTTGGCTGCTGAAAGATAGCCGGCTAGGCTTTCGGTATCGATCGGCCCCATCACATGCAGCAGATGGCCTTCCGGCAAGGTTTCCAACCGGATGCCAGGCCCTTCGAATACGGCCTTGCCGGCAAGTGCCGGCCTGTGTTCGGGACGATCAGGCATGGAGTTTCTCGTTCTCAGGATCGATGAAGATCGGGCTGCAGAGCAGCGCTTCGGTGAATTCATTTCTGAGGCCGTTCCAGACCGTGACCTTTTCACCGATACGTTCTGGCCCACGCTTCACCAGTGCGAGGCCGATCGTGTGGCCGAGGCTTGGCGAAAAGGCGCTGGAGGTGACATAGCCCTGGTCGTTCTCGAGCGTGGCGGCGGCCCCGTCCGCCAGGATATGGGCACCGGTGCGGAAGCTCGTGGCCGGATTGATTGGCTTGACGCCGACAAGGCGAGGGCGGTCGAGCGACTGCAGGCCTTCGCGGATGAGCATGGCCTTGCCGATGAAATCCGACTTGGTCGCTGAGATCATCCGGCCGAGGCCAAGATCTCCTGGCGTCACCGTGCCATTGATCTCGGCATGGGTGACATGGCCTTTTTCGATGCGCATGACACCGAGGGCTTCGGCGCCATAAGGGCAAATGCCGTGTTTATTGCCAATCTCCATGATGGCATCCGCCACCCATTCGCCATAGCCGGCGGGCACGGCGAGCTCATAGGCAAGTTCGCCGGAAAAGGAGATTCGGAAGAGGCGGCCTTCAAGCGTCCCGCCAAAAAGCGAGACGACGCGAGCGCTCATGAAGGGGAAGGCAACGTCGGACAAATCCTCATCGACGATGTCGGAGAGGATTGCCCGCGATTTTGGGCCGGCAATCGCCATTTGCGCCCATTGATCGGTCGAGGAGGCGAAGTGGACATCGAGTTCGGGCCAGAGCGTCTGGGCGCAGAATTCGAGATGGGTGAGCACACCGGCGGCGAGCGCCGTCGTCGTGGTCATGAAGAAGTGATCCTCGCTGAAGCGGCTGGTCGTGCCGTCGTCGTAGACCATGCCGTCTTCGCGCAGCATCACTCCATAACGTGCCTTGCCGACGGACAACTTGGCAAAGCCGTTGCAATAGACGCGGTCGAGGAAGGTCGCCGCATCCTTGCCGAAGATCTCGATCTTGCCGAGTGTCGACACATCACAGATGCCGGCATTCTTACGGATGTTCAGCACTTCGCGGTCGACGCTTTCACGCCAGGTGACCTCGCCTTGGCGTGGGAACCAGGACGAGCGATACCAAAGTCCCGTCTCGACAAAGGTGGCGCCGTTCTTCTTGGCCCAGTTGTGCAGCGGCGACTTGCGGGCTGGCTGGAAGTGTTTGCCGCGCGCAGTGCCGGTCAGCGCGCCGAAGGAGACCGGCGTATAAAACGGGCGGAACGTCGTAGTGCCGACCTCGGCCGGCGAGACGCTGCGCGCTTCGGCAAGGATGCCGATGGCGTTCATATTGGACAGCTTACCCTGATCGGTCGCCATGCCGTTGGTGGTATAACGCTTGGCGAGCTCGACATGGCCGTAGCCTTCGCGCACGGCAAGGCCGAGGTCCTTCAGATGGACGTCGTTCTGATAATCGACGAAAGCCTTGCCCTTGCTGCCTTTGACATGAAAGAGCGACGCGGCGGCCGGAGAGATCTCCTCCACTGTAGCAAACGCTGGCATGACGTTGCCGAAGCCGATCGTTTTCAGTGCCTCGACCGCTTTGCGGGCGCCATCGCCTAGGCAGGCATCCGTGGCGGCAAGACCGGCAGCCGACCCGGCAATCAGCAGGCCCTCCTGCCTTTCTGGCGCCAGGAAGGCGGCTTTCTCCGCGGACCAGATCGGCCTTGCGCCGCGCTGACAGGCAAGGTGGATGATCGGGCTCCAGCCACCGGACACAGCCAGAGCATCAGCATCGATGCGTTGCGTGCCCGAGGCCGTCGTGACGCTCAAACGATGCAGGCGCTTGCCGCCATGCGCGTCGGCGACACGGGCATTGGTGAGTACCGGCGCGCGGCCCGACCAGCCGTCGCGGGTATTGGTGCGGCTGTCGACGATGGCGGCGACCTCGAGCCCGGCGGCTTCAAGGTCGGCAGCGGTGCGGTAACCGGACTGGTTCGTCGTGAAGACGACGGTGCGGGCGCCGGGGGCAACCGCCTGGCGATTGAGGTAGCTGCGCATGGCGCCCGCCATCATGACGCCGGGAATGTCGTTGCCGCCGAAGACAAGAGGACGTTCCTCCGCGCCGGTCGCAAGCACCGCCTGCCTGGCGATGATGCGCCAGAGACGCTCGACCGGACGATGCGGATCGGGTGTTGCCAGATGTTTCTGCACGCGCTCGACGGCACCAAAGACATTGTCGTCGTACCAGCCGATGACCGTGGTGCGCGGCAGGAGGCGCATATTCGGAAGGCTTTCGAGTTCCTCGAGAATATCCTTGAGGGCCGTGCCGGCCTCGAGGAGAAGGTTGCCGCCGAGCGCAAAACCCTCGTCGGCGAGGATGACGCGGGCGCCGGCGCGTCCCGCCGTCAGGGCCGCGGCAAGACCCGTCGGTCCCGCGCCGATCACCAGCAGGTCGCAATGACCCCAGCGTTTCTCATAGGAATCGGGATCGACCTCGTAGGATGCCTTGCCGAGGCCGGCGGCCTTGCGGATCAGCGGTTCGTAGAGTTTTTCCCAAAGGGCTGCCGGCCACATGAAGGTCTTGTAGTAGAAGCCGGCGCTGAGGAAGGGCGAGAACAGGCCGTTGACGGCGCCGATATCGAAGCCGAGTGAAGGCCAGCGGTTCTGGCTGCGCGCGATCAGCCCCTCATGGAGTTCGATCATCGTGGCGCGGCTATTGGCTTCGGTCCGGCCGCCGGTCCCTGTCGTCACCAGCGCATTAGGTTCGGCGGCGCCGGCCGTCAGGATACCGCGGGGCCGATGATACTTGAAACTGCGGCCGACGAGTTGAATGCCGTTGGCAAGCAGGGCGGAGGCGAGTGTGTCACCGGGATGGCCTGACAGCTCCCGGCCGTCAAAGGTAAAGTTGACGGTTTTCGAGCGGTCGATCCGACCGCCGGCGGAGAGGCGGTAGCTCGTCATGCCCGGCCTCCGAGCTTGGCGAGCGCGGCGTCGTTCACCTCATAAACGGCATGGGTGACGGTATCGCGCTCGACGACCAGCCAACGGCGGCAGCCGGAGGAGTGGTGCCAATATTCCTTGTGGCGCCCCTTCGGATTGTCGCGGAGGTAGACATAGTCATACCACGCCTCAGGGCCGGCATCGGGGGTGGGGCGTGTCAGGCTCGCATCACCCTTGATGGAAAACTCCTCCTTGGGACGGAGGCCGCAGTGAGGGCAGGAAATCAGGCTTGCCATCTCGTCATGTCCTCAATGCAGGTTGGGCTGGGCGCCGACGCCCTTTTCGTCGATCTGATAGCCGCGCCGAAAGCGGTCCAGTCGCAGTTGCCGGGCGGTTTCATGCGGCTCGTTGCGGGCGATCAGATGGGCGTAGCAGTAGCCGGAGGCCGGCGTCGCCTTGAAGCCGCCATAACACCAGCCGGCATTCAGATAGAGATTGTCGATATGGGTGCGATCGATGATCGGCGATCCGTCCATACTCATATCCATGATGCCGCCCCAAGTGCGCAGGGTGCGCACGCGGGTCAGCGACGGGATCATCGCGACGCCGGCCTCAGCGACGTGTTCGACGGTCGCGAGATTGCCGCGCTGGGCATAGGAATTGTAGCCATCGATGTCGCCGCCGAAGACAAGGCCGCCCTTGTCCGATTGGGAGACGTAGAAATGGCCGGCACCGAAGGTGACGACTGTGTCGATGAAAGGCTTCAGCCCTTCGGAAACGAAGGCCTGCAGCACATGGCTTTCGATCGGCAGGCGCAGGCCGGCCATGTCGGCGACGACAGTGGAGTTGCCGGCAGCCGCGAGCGCCAGCTTGCCGCAGCCGATGAAGCCCTTTGAGGTCTCGACACCGGTTACGCTGCCGTTCTCGGTGCGGATGCCGGTCACCTCGCAGCCGGTAATAATGTCGACGCCGCGGCTGTCGGCGCCGCGGGCATAGCCCCAGGCGACCGCGTCGTGGCGAACCGTGCCGCCGCGCGGCTGGAACAGGCCGCCCATGATGGGAAAGCGGGCATTATCGAAATCGAGGAAGGGCAGCATCTTGCGCACGGCCGTTCGATCGAGGAATTCAGCGTCGACGCCGTGCAGCCGCATGGCGTTGCCGCGACGGGTATAGGCGTCACGTTGTGCATCGGAATGGAAAAGATTGAGCACACCGCGCTGCGAGACCATGGCGTTGAAGTTGAAATCCTGCTCCAGTCCCTCCCAGAGCTTCATCGACAGCTCGTAGAAAGGGTTGTTGCCGGGCAACAGGTAGTTCGAACGGATGATCGTTGTGTTGCGGCCGATATTGCCCGAGCCGAGATAGCCCTTCTCCAATACCGCGACATTGGTGATGCCGAAGGTCTTGGCAAGGTAATAGGCCGTTGCAAGTCCATGGCCGCCACCACCGACGATGACGACGTCATAGTGCGGCTTCGGCGCGGGACTGCGCCAGGCGGAGGCCCAGTCCTTGTTGCCGCGAAGACCGTTCAGAAAGATCGAAAGTGCGGAATAGCGCATGGTGGTATCCGAAAGAGATGTCCCATGATGACAGATTGACGTACGCTGACTTGCACGTGCAGGACATTATTCGCTAAAAAAGAGACATGAGCCCAGCCGATACCAAAAGCGCCCAGAAAATCGGTTTCCTCCTCCTGCCGGAGTTTGCGCTGATGTCCTATGCGTCCGCGACCGAGCCGCTTCGTGCGGCAAACCTTATCGCCGGACGCGAGCTATACCGTCTCTCCATATTTTCTCCGGATGGCGGGTCGGCGCCGTCCTCGTCGGGCGCCGTGGTTCCCGCAGTACCTCTGCCATCTCGTGGCACTGGCCTCGATATGGTCTTCGTTTGCGCCGGCGGTTCGCCGCGCGACTGGCATCATCCGGCCGTGCATGCGTGCCTTCGGCAATTGGCGCGCGAAGGCGTGCGGATCGGCGGCATTTCGGGAGGCCCCTATCTGCTTGCCGCCGCAGGGCTGCTTGCCGGGCGTGATTTCACCATTCATTGGGAACATGCGCCGGCGTTGCTCGAAGCCTTTCCCGATCTTGCGCCGCGTCAGGCCCGCTTCGTCATAGACGGCAATCGCATCACCTGCGGTGGCGGCATCGCGCCGCTGGACATGATGCATGCGCTGATCGCCGAGCGCATGGGCGCGGATTTTGCTCGCCGCGTCAGCGACTGGTACTTGCATACGCAGATCGGCGAACCGACCGCCCCGCAGCGAGCCTCGCTTGCAGAGCGCTACGGCGTGCACCATCCGGGGCTGCTCAGCGTCCTTGCCAAGATGGAGGAGACCATTGAGATGCCGCTCGATCGGACGACGATGGCGCGGATCGCCGGCGTTACCGCCCGCCATCTCGACAGGCTCTTCGCGGCCCATCTGCAGACGACCTTTCTCGAGCAATATCGCCGCATCCGGCTACAGCATGCGTTACGCCTTTTGCGCCAAAGCCCGCTGTCGATCTCGGAAATCGCGGTTGCGACCGGCTTTTCCAGTGCTGGGCATTTCTCGCGACTGTTTCGCGAGGCTTTTGGACGTGCGCCGCGCGATATGCGGCGGGATTAGACTTTCTTCACGGTTGAGAAATTTTCACTGCGGCGATAGGGTGATTTTCAGAAAAATCATCTGGCGACGAAGGAAAATTGAATGAAAACCAAGCGCGGAGCGACGGAGCAGAAGGATCACACGCCTGGCGGCCGGGCCGCCTTCACACAGGATCCACATGCCGTTCGCGAGCCGAAGGAAAACAACCTCGAAATGGCGATCGGCCATGAGGTGCGCGCCTTCCGCAAGAAACTCGGTATCACGGTGACGGATCTGGCGGCTGCGACCGGCATATCGCTCGGCATGTTGTCGAAGATCGAGAATGGCAATATTTCGCCGTCTCTGACGACGCTGCAATCGCTGTCACGCGCCCTCGGCATGCCGCTCACCGCCTTTTTTCGCCGCTACGAGGAGCCGCGCAACGCTGTCTTCGTCAAGGCGGGACAGGGCATCGAACTTGAACGCCGCGGCACGCGCGCCGGCCATCAGTATAATCTGCTCGGGCACATCGACAACAACACAAGCGGCGTCATCGTTGAACCCTACCTCATAACCCTGACGGCTGATTCCGACGTCTTTCCGACGTTCCAGCACGAAGGCATGGAGTTTCTCTACATGCTCGAAGGCGAGGTCGTTTATCGTCATGGCGACCAGCGTTTCCCCATGCAGCCGGGCGACAGCCTGTTCTTTGATGCCGATGCGCCGCACGGTCCCGAGGTGCTCGTCAAGCTGCCGGCCCGCTACTTGTCGATCATCAGCTATCCGCAAGTGGGCAAGAATGGCTGACTTGCCTTAAAAGAAAAATTTATTCTTCCTAGTTGTAGTTCAAAAAAAGACCTGTTACTCATTTTGCAGATGCGAACGGAGGGTCTGGTCATGTGCGGAATTGTGGGTCTCTTCCTGAAGGATAAAAGCCTGGAGCCTCAGCTTGGCGCGCTCCTGTCGTCCATGCTGGTGACGATGACCGATCGCGGGCCGGACAGTGCCGGCATTGCCATCTATGGTGACGGCAATGGCGACAAGGCGAAGATCACCATTCAGTCCGCCAACCCGAAGAAGGATTTCGCCGATCTCGAAGCGGCGCTGATGAGGGCGCTCGACAGCTATCTTTCGATCGAGGTCAAAAGTACGCATGCGGTCATTATGCTGCCGAAGGACCGGCTCGACGAAGGTCGCGCGGCGATAGCCGAACTTCGCCCCGATGTGCGCATCATGAGCAGCGGCGATGCGATCGAGATCTATAAGGAAACCGGCCTGCCGAAGGATGTCGTCTCCCGCTTTTCGGTCACTTCGATGGCGGGCACGCATGGTATCGGCCACACGCGCATGGCAACGGAGTCCGCCGTCACGACGCTTGGCGCCCATCCTTTCTCGACCGGCTCCGACCAGTGCCTTGTGCACAACGGTTCGCTGTCGAACCACAACAACCTGCGCCGTGAGCTCAAGCATCAGGGCATGACCTTCGAGACGGAAAAC
Organism: Rhizobium sp. BK313; assembly: GCF_014193655.1. GTDB lineage: Bacteria > Pseudomonadota > Alphaproteobacteria > Rhizobiales > Rhizobiaceae > Rhizobium. The sequence goes on from NZ_JACHZQ010000002.1 coordinate 400,822, forward strand.
GACTCCGAGGTTGCAGCCGCCTATCTGACGGCCGAAATGGCCAAGGGCAAGAACCTGGGCGAAGCGCTGGAGAGCGCGGTCGACGACCTCGATGGTTTTTTCACCTTCGTCGTCGGCACCAAGTCGGGCTTCGGCGTCGTGCGCGACGCGATCGCCTGCAAGCCCGCCGTCATGGCTGAAACGGATCGCTATGTCGCTTTCGGTTCGGAATATCGTGCGCTTGTCAGCCTGCCCGGCATCGAAGCGGCCCGCGTCTGGGAGCCTGAGCCGGCGACCGTTTATTTCTGGGAACGCTGAAAGCCGGCACGGCGGCTTCAATCTTTCGGTTCGTATTCAGTTCAGGACGATGATATGCCCACATTCGATCTTGCGGTGACCCCGCTTCGTGATCTCAATCAGACCCTGCACGACATCGCGCAGGGCGATAACGACCTTCGGTTCGAAGTCGTCAATCCGCGTGGCCATCATGCCGTCGCCGCTGGCGTCCACGCGCCCGTCAGCATCGATATCCGCGGCAGCGTCGGTTACTACTGCGGTGGTATGAACGAAGAGGCTGATATCACCGTGCACGGCTCGGCTGGCCCCGGCGTCGGCGAGAACATGATGTCGGGCCGCATCACCGTCAAAGGCGATGCCAGCCAGTATGCGGGTGCGACCGGTTGCGGTGGCCTTTTGGTGATCGAAGGCAATGCCTCCTCGCGCTGCGGCATCTCGATGAAAGGCATTGACATCGTCGTGCGTGGCAATATCGGCCATATGTCCGCTTTCATGGCGCAGGCCGGCAACCTCGTCGTTCTCGGCGATGCCGGCGAGGCGCTGGGCGACTCCCTCTACGAGGCGCGCATCTTCGTGCGCGGCAAGGTCCAGAGTCTCGGCGCCGACTGTATCGAGAAGGAGATGCGCCCCGAGCACATCGAATTGCTCGGCCGCCTCCTCGACAAGGCGGGCATCACCGATGCAAGGCCCGAGGAATTCAGCCGCTACGGCTCCGCCCGCAAGCTCTACAGCTTCCACGTCGACAACGCCGACGCCTATTAGATCCTATAGAGGTTTTTCATGAGCTATCACAATCCGCCCACAAAGCCTCGCCTTTCGGCAACCTTCGACGAATATACGATGTCGGAAATCCGTCGCGCGGCGGCGACCGGCATCTATGATATCCGCGGCGGCGGTGCCAAGCGCAAGCTGCCGCATTTTGACGACCTTCTCTTCCTTGGCGCCTCGATCTCCCGCTATCCGCTGGAGGGCTATCGCGAAAAATGCGGCACCAATGTCGTGCTCGGCTCGCGGTTCGCCAAGAAGCCGATCGAATTGAAGATTCCGATCACCATTGCCGGCATGAGCTTCGGCTCGCTCTCTGGCCCCGCCAAGGAGGCGCTCGGCCGCGGGGCGACAATCGCCGGCACGTCGACCACCACCGGCGACGGCGGCATGACGGAGGAGGAACGCGGCCATTCGCAGCTCCTCGTCTATCAATATCTTCCTTCGCGTTACGGCATGAACCCGAAGGATCTGCGGCGTGCCGACGCGATCGAAATCGTTGTCGGCCAAGGCGCCAAGCCCGGCGGCGGCGGCATGCTGCTCGGCCAGAAGATTTCCGATCGTGTTGCCGATATGCGCACGCTGCCGAAGGGCATCGATCAGCGCTCGGCTAGCCGTCACCCCGATTGGACCGGTCCGGACGATCTTGAGATCAAGATCCTCGAACTGCGCGAAATCACCAGCTGGGAGAAACCGATCTACGTGAAGGTCGGCGGCGCGCGACCCTATTACGACACCGCACTTGCGGTGAAGTCCGGCGCCGACGTCGTCGTGCTCGACGGCATGCAGGGTGGCACTGCCGCGACGCAGGAGGTCTTCATCGAGCATGTCGGCATGCCGACGCTTGCCTGCATCCGACCCGCCGTCCAGGCGCTGCAGGATCTCGGCATGCACCGCAAGGTGCAGCTCATCGTCTCCGGCGGCATCCGCAATGGCGCTGACGTGGCAAAGGCGCTTGCGCTCGGCGCCGACGCGGTCTCCATCGGTACGGCGGCGCTTATCGCCATCGGCGAGAACGATCCGCGCTGGACGGCCGATTATGAAGCGCTCGGGACGACGGCTGCCGCCTATGACGACTGGCACGAGGGCAAGGATCCGGCCGGCATCACCACGCAGGATCCCGAACTGATGAAGCGTGTCGATCCGGTTGCCGCCGGCCGCCGCCTGGCCAACTATCTGAAGGTCATGGCGCTCGAGACGCAGACCATCGCCCGCGCCTGCGGCAAGAACCACGTCCACAACCTCGAACCCGAGGATCTCTGCGCTTTGACGATCGAGGCATCCGCCATGGCGCAGGTGCCGCTCGCCGGCACGAACTGGATCCCCGGAAAGGGAGGCTACTGATTTCTACCGGCCGGGCAAACGTCCCGGCCGTCTCGCATCCATAACCAAAGTGTCTCTAAGAAATCCAAAGGGGAACGAGAATGACACTGGATCTTGCTGCTTTTGCGAAAGACAAAGGCATCAAATATTTCATGATCAGCTATACCGATCTCTTCGCGGGCCAGCGCGCCAAGCTGGTGCCGGCGCAGGCGATCGCCGGCATGCAGGAAGAGGGCGCGGGTTTTGCAGGTTTTGCCACCTGGCTCGATATGACGCCCGCTCACCCTGATCTTTTCGCCGTTCCGGATCCTTCTTCCGTCATCCAGCTCCCATGGAAGAAGGAAGTGGCCTGGGTTGCTGCGGACTGCATGATGGAAGGCGAACTTGTCGCCCAGGCGCCGCGCAACGTTTTGAAAAAGCTCGTCAGAAGAGCCGAAGTCGAAGGCATGCGGGTCAAGACCGGCGTCGAGGCCGAATTCTTCCTGATCACCGCTGACGGCTCGAAAATATCGGACGAATACGATACCGCCGAAAAGCCGTGTTACGACCAGCAGGCGGTCATGCGCCGTTATGATGTGATCGCCGAAATCTGCGACTACATGCTGGAACTCGGCTGGGGCGCCTATCAGAACGATCACGAGGATGCCAACGGCCAGTTCGAGATGAACTGGGAATTCGACGATGCGTTGAAGACGGCAGACAAACATTCCTTCTTCAAGTTCATGGTGAAGTCTATCGCCGAAAAGCACGGGCTTCGCGCCACCTTCATGCCGAAGCCTTTCAAAGGGCTGACGGGCAATGGCTGCCATTGCCATGTCTCGGTGTGGGACAATGACGGCAAGACCAACGTCTTTGCCGACAGGCAAGCGGAATTCGGCCTCTCGGCGGAAGGCAGGCATTTCCTTGGCGGCATCATGAAACATGCCTCGTCGCTTGCCGCGATCACCAATCCGACGGTCAACTCCTACAAGCGCATCAACGCGCCGCGCACGACGTCGGGCGCTACCTGGTCGCCCAACACCGTGACCTGGACCGGCAACAACCGCACCCACATGGTGCGCGTGCCGGGGCCCGGCCGTTTCGAGCTGCGTCTGCCCGACGGCGCGGTCAATCCCTATCTCCTGCAAGCCATCATTATCGCCGCCGGCCTCGACGGCATCCGCAACAAGGCGGATCCCGGCCCGCATCACGACATCGACATGTATGCGGAAGGCCATCTTGTGAAGGACGCGCCGCGCCTGCCGCTCAATCTGCTCGATGCATTGCGCGCCTACGATGCCGATGAGGGCCTGAAGGAAGCGATCGGGGCCGAATTCTCCGCCGCCTACCTCAAGCTCAAGCAGCAGGAATGGAATTCCTACTGCTCGCATTTCACGCAGTGGGAACGCGAGACTACGCTTGACGTCTGAGCCAGTGGCCCGACGTTTAAAAATCGTGACGCAAAACGCCGGAGCCGGGAACCCGGCCAATGACAGTCTGCGCGCTTCGAATGACAAGGGAAGAGACATGAAGAGCTATGTTCTACGGGTATCGTGCAAATCGACGCGCGGGATTGTTGCGGCGATAGCGAATTATCTGGCCGATCAGGGCTGCAACATCGTCGACTCCAGCCAGTTCGACGATCTCGATACCGGCAAGTTCTTCATGCGCGTCTCCTTCATCTCCGAGGAAGGGGTGGGCCAGGAGACGCTGGTCGACGGCTTCAAGCCGGTCGCCAAGAAATTCGAGATGGAGGCCGAGATCTACGATGCCCACACGCGCATGAAGGTGCTGCTGATGGTGTCGCGCTTCGGCCACTGCCTCAACGACCTGCTGTACCGCTGGAAGATCGGCGCGCTGCCGATCGACATCGTCGGCGTCGTCTCCAACCATTTCGATTACCAGAAGGTGGTCGTCAACCACGACATCCCCTTCCACCACATCAAGGTGACGAAGGACAACAAGCCGCAGGCCGAAGCGCAGCTGCTGGAGCTTGTCGAGCAGACCGGCACCGAACTGATCGTGCTCGCCCGCTACATGCAGGTGTTGTCGGATGCGCTGTGCAAGAAGATGTCGGGCCGGATCATCAACATCCACCATTCCTTCCTGCCGAGCTTCAAAGGGGCGAACCCCTACAAGCAGGCCTATGAGCGCGGCGTCAAGCTGATCGGGGCGACGGCACACTACGTCACCGGCGATCTCGACGAGGGTCCGATCATCGAGCAGGACACGGCGCGCATCACGCATGCGCAGTCGGCCGACGATTATGTGTCGATCGGCCGCGATGTCGAAAGCCAGGTGCTGGCCCGGGCCATCCATGCCCATATCCACTACCGCACCTTCCTCAACGGCAACCGCACCATCGTCTTCCCGGCAAGCCCCGGAAGCTATGCTTCGGAGAGGATGGGATAGCGATGGCTGACATCATCGATGGCAAGCAGGTGGCTGCTTCGGTAATTGATGCGGTGAAGACGGCGACCGCAGCACTGGAGAAGGATACGGGTGTGAAGACCGGCCTTGCCGTCGTCATCGTCGGCGACGATCCGGCCAGCCACACCTATGTCGGGGCCAAGGGCCGCATGGCCAAGGAATGCGGCTTCACCTCCATCCAGCACACGCTGCCGGCCGAGACGACGCAGGACGAGCTGGCAAGGCTGGTGGCCTCGCTGAACGAGGATGCGTCCATCCACGGCATCCTGGTGCAGCTGCCGCTGCCGAAACATTTGAACTCAGAGGCGATCATCCAGTCGATCCGGCCGGACAAGGATGTCGACGGCCTTCATGTCGTCAATGCCGGCAAGCTGGCGACCGGCGATCTCGCCACCGGGCTGATCTCCTGCACGCCGGCCGGCGCCATGTTGTTGGTGCGCCGTGTGCATGGCGAGGACTTGTCGGGTCTTACTGCCGTCGTCATCGGCCGCTCGAACCTGTTCGGCAAGCCGATGGCGCAACTGCTGCTGCATGCCAATGCGACGGTGACGACGGCGCATTCGAAGACCAAGGACCTGCCGGCGGTTGCCCGCAATGCCGATATCCTGGTGGCGGCGGTCGGCCGGCCGGAAATGGTCAAAGCCGATTGGGTCAAGCCCGGTGCCACCGTCATCGATGTCGGCATCAACCGCATTGCCGCACCGGACAAGGGTGAAGGCAAGACACGCCTTGTCGGCGATGTCGCCTTTGCCGAGGCCGCGGAAGTTGCTGCCGTCATCACGCCGGTGCCCGGCGGTGTCGGGCCGATGACCATCGCCATGCTGATGGCCAATACAGCCATCGCCGCACATCGTGCCGCCGGCAGGCCGGCGCCGAGGTTCTGAGAGAATACCGTTGGGGCGGAGCCGATAAAATCGTTGCGATCGGCTTGCCACGGCGCAAAAGACGATTATAGTCAAGAAATAATTATTCCGTACAGGAAAAAGAGGGAACGAAATGACGTTATCTTGGCGTTTCTCCGCCTTGGCGGATCGGCATCGCGCTCTGGGTTCGAAGCTTGAGGACTGGAGCGGAATGGGCACCGCCTGGACCTACGACAAGGATATGTCGGAAGAGCATGTTGCGATCCGGACCAAAGCCGGCATCATGGACGTCTCGGGCCTGAAAAAGGTTCATCTTGTCGGCCCGCATGCCATCGCCGTCCTCGACTACATCACCACCCGTGACATGGCGAAGATCTATCCCGGCCGCTCGGTTTATGCCGCAATGCTGAACGACCGCGGCCATTTCACCGAGGATTGCATCGTCTATCGCACCGGCCCAAATTCCTGGATGCTGGTGCATGGCTCTGGCTCCGGCCACGAGGAGATCGTCAAGCAGGCGGCGGGTCGCAATTGCGCCGTGCTTTTTGACGACGACCTGCACGATCTCTCGCTGCAGGGGCCGATCGCGGTCGATTATCTCGCCAAATATGTGCCTGGCATCCGCGATCTCAAATATTTCCACCATATGCAGACCACGCTTTTTGGCGCGCCGGTAATGATCTCGCGCACCGGTTACACCGGCGAGCGCGGTTATGAAATCTTCGTTCGTGGCCAGGATGCCGTCATGGTCTGGGACCGGATCGTCGCCGAAGGCGAAGATATGGGAATCATTCCCTGCTGCTTCAGCGTCCTCGACATGTTGCGCGTCGAAAGTTATCTGCTCTTCTATCCCTACGACAATTCGCAAATGTATCCCTTTGTCGACCAGCCGCCCGGCGACAGTCTTTGGGAACTCGGCCTCGACTTTACCGTCAGCCCCGGCAAGACCGGCTTCCGCGGTGCTGAGGAACATGCGCGGCTGAAGGGGAAGGAACGCTTCAAGATCTTCGGCATGCTGATCGATGCCGACGCCCCGGCCGATCTCGGCGACGAGGTTTTTGCCGACGGAAAGAAGGTTGGTGTCATCACCTGCCCGAGCTATTCCACGCTGACCAGAAAATCCATGGCGATCGCCCGTCTCGACGTCGATAAGGCCGTGCAGGGCACAAAACTCGAGGTTCGTGGCAAGAACCTCAAAGCCGGTGCTATCGCGCACACGCTGCCATTCGACGATCCGGAGAAAAAGAAGCGGACCGCCATCGGTTAGGGAGCGCGCCATGCTTGTTGAAGGCATCAAGAGCCGACCCGTCTACAAAGGCCTGATCATCCAGCCGAAGGCACGCAAGCATATTTTCGCTCTGGAAGGCGAGGGCGCACTGGCTCTTATCGAACAGCAGGCTGCGCTTGACGAAACGGGACTTGCTCGCAGCGAAGTCCTCTATGTCGCGCGCGGCTCGCAGGGCAAGGGCCATGATGACATGCTGCGCCGGCTCGGCGCCGATATGTTCTTCGCAGCGCCGACGATCGCGACGCTGCTCTTCCGCCTTAAAGGTTCGCTCGCCACCGCCCATATGGGCACGCGGCTTTATATTGCCGGCACCGAAGGCTTTATCGGCCAGGCGATGATAGTGGCGCTCGATTACGGCATGGACCATGCCTCGATCATGACGGAGCATCGTGGCTCGCTGGCGCGTCGCGTGCAGTGCGTCCACTGCAAAGGTATCACCGAGGATGTCACCCATAGCCCCTTCGCCTGCAGTCATTGCCGCCTTCCGCTGCTCGTGCGCGATCACTATTCGCGTCGCCTCGGTGCCTTCCAGGGCGTCAATATCGATGCGGAAGAGCCCGGAAGCGCACCCGATCCTGAGGAGTTGTTCCTGTGAGCGGCGGTACTGAAATTCCCGTTCGGGTAACGAAGGTGACGCCGGTCGCCCATCGCATCAAGCGCTTCCGCTTCGAGCGCCTGGACGGCATGCCGATGCCCTATTTCTCCGGCGGCGCCCATGTCATCGTCTCGATGAACGATGGCGGCCATATCAGGCGCAATGCCTATTCGTTGATGTCGCCGCCGCATGATTGCGCGGCCTATGAGATCAGCGTGCTGCATGTCGAGGATTCACGCGGCGGCTCCACTTTCATGCATGAGAAGGTGCGCGAAGGCGACGAGCTGAAGGTCAGCTACCCGGTCAACCTCTTCCAGCCGGATTGGCGCGGCCGCAAGCATCTGCTGATCGCAGGCGGCATCGGTATCACACCCTTCATCGCCATGATGGAACAGTTTTCCCGCGAGGGCGCCCATTTCGAGCTGCACTACGCGGTGCGCTCGCACGACCGCGGCGCCTATTGCGAGGAACTTGTCGCGCGCTATGGCCCGCATCGGGTGAAGATCTATTGCGACGCCGACAAGAATTTCATTCCGGTCGCCCGCCTGCTCGACGGCCAGCCGCTCGGCACGCATCTCTATGTCTGTGGCCCCTCCGGCATGATCGACGGGGTGCTAAAGGCGGGGCTGGAGGCCGGCTGGCCGGAACAGAACCTGCATTCCGAGCGCTTCCTGTCCTCACAACCCGGCAAGCCGTTCTCGATCGAGCTGACGCGCTCCGGCAAGACGGTTCATGTCGGCCATCACGAGAGCATGCTGGAGGCGATTGAGACGGCAGGTGTCGACGCACCTTTCCTCTGTCGCGGCGGTGCCTGCGGACAGTGCGAGACCGCCGTTGCCGTCTGCGAGGGCAAGCTTCTGCATCAAGACGTCTATCTGACCGACGAAGAAAAGGCGTCCGGCCGCAAGGTGATGATCTGCGTCTCCCGCTTCGAGGGAAACGCGTTGCATCTCGACCTCTAGGCATCGGGCCGATACCCAGGAGAACGGACATGGCAATCGCCTTCAAACAGGAAACCTTCCGGGACGATTTCAGCTATCGCAACAGTCCGGAGAACATCCGGCGCTTCCCGTTCCCTTTCGATCGCGACGAGTACATGTATTCCGTCAATATGGAGCCCCATGTGAAGGGACAGGCGGGCACGGTCTATGAAAGCCTGATCGACGTCGACGAACATTACGTCGCCGAGATGCGCGACCGTGAGCTGGTGCTGAAGGAGGATCCGTTGCGCTACCAGGCGCTGCCGCACATGATGACGGCGCAATGGGATACGCTCGAGCTTCTGATGGAAGAGCAGGCGGCGGGTTACCCCGAGCATTTCACCTTGATCCGCAACGGCGATCAATGGCGCTGGATCAACCGGCCGCTCGGCATCGACGACAGCTTCACCTTCGGCGACCGCTCGACACTGCCCTATGAGCCCTTCGAATACATCACCCGTCAGGCCCAGGGCGATTTCTGCATCGTCGACCAGCGCGACGGCAACCTCTGGATGGATGCCGGCATGGTCACGACCCAGGCCGACTGGTCGCTCGATTTCGACATCGGCATGAATTTTATGGAATGGCACGGGCCTGTGCCACTCGCCCATCAGATCGGTGTCTTCGACCGCGCGCTGAAGTTCCTCCTGAACCTACAGCAGGGCAAGCCGACCCGACGCTTCAACTGGACGATGACCATCAATCCTCGCCTCGATACCAGTCCTGAGAACTATCCCAAATGGGGCCCTGACCGCACGACCGTGACGCCAGCGAATGTCGGCGAGAAGGTACATCTGCGCGTGGAGTTGCAGAGCCTCTGGCGCCTGCCGCGTTCAAACGCAATCCTGTTCGTCATCCGCTGCTATCTGATGAACATGAACGAGCTCGTGACCGTACCGAAATGGGCGCGACGGTTTCCGCGGGTGTTGCGCACGCTGCCGCCGGAACTCATCGACTACAAGGGGCTGACACGCTTCCGTGAGACGACGATCGACTGGCTTTCGACATATGACGACGGGGCCGCAACAAGCCCCGGCATCTTCCCGGATTGATCCCGGCCGCCGCGCCAAATGACTGCATGCGATAAGAACTTCGATAGAATCGAGAAGGGGAATGCTTCATGACAAGAGTTGCCGTTATCGGTGCCGGACCTTCGGGGCTTGCTCAATTGCGGGCCTTCCAATCGGCTGCCAAGAAGGGTGCAGACATTCCGGAAGTCGTCTGCTTTGAAAAGCAGTCGGACTGGGGAGGGCTTTGGAATTATACCTGGCGGACCGGCCTCGACGAATATGGCGAGCCGGTTCACGGCAGCATGTATCGTTACCTCTGGTCGAACGGCCCGAAGGAATGCCTGGAATTCGCCGATTATTCCTTCGAGGAGCATTTCGGCAAGCCGATCGCCTCCTATCCGCCGCGCGCCGTGCTGTGGGACTATATCAAGGGCCGCGTCGAGAAGGCGGATGTGCGCAAATGGGTTCGCTTCAGCACGCCGGTGCGCATGGTGCGCTTTGACGAGGAGACGAAGAAATTCACGGTAACAGCGCACGACCGCGTCGAAGACCGCATGTATGACGAGGAATTCGACTTTGTCGTCGTCGCCACCGGGCACTTCTCGACGCCGAATGTTCCCTATTTCGAGGGTGTGAAGGCCTTCAACGGCCGCGTGCTGCATGCCCATGACTTCCGCGATGCGCTGGAGTTCAAGGGCAAGGACATCCTCATCGTCGGCCGCAGCTATTCGGCCGAAGACATCGGCTCGCAATGCTGGAAATACGGCGCCAAATCGGTGACAACGAGCTACCGCTCGAAACCGATGGGCTTCAAATGGCCCGAGAATTTCGAGGAACGGCCGCTACTGACCCGGCTCGAAAACAAGACCGCCTATTTCCTCGATGGTTCGAGCAAGCAGGTCGATGCGCTGATCCTGTGCACCGGATACCAGCACCATTTCCCCTTCCTGCCGGACGAGCTGCGCCTGAAGACCGCCAACCGGTTATGGGCCGACGGCCTCTACAAGGGCGTGATCTACGACAAGAATCCGCAGCTCTTCTACATCGGCATGCAGGACCAGTTTTACACCTTCAACATGTTCGACGTGCAGGCCTGGTGGGCGCGCGACGTCATGATGGGCCGCATCAAGCTGCCATCGGAAGAGGAGTTGAAGGCGAATTTCGATATGTGGCGCGCCCGCGAGGAAACGCTGGAAGATGCCGAGCAAATGATCTGGTATCAGGGCGACTATGTGAAGGAGCTGCTCGCCGAAACCGACTATCCGAGCTTCGACATCGAAGGCACGAACAAGACCTTCATGGAGTGGGAGCACCACAAGGCGGAAAACATCATGGGTTTCCGCGACCATGCCTATCGCTCGCTGATGACCGGCACCATGTCGCCGAAGCATCATACGCCCTGGGTCGAGGCGCTAGACGACTCGATGGAGGAATATCTCCGCAACTGAGGATTTCGTAAGACCGCGTAACCGGGGAGGGCCGTTCGTCGCGGCCCTTTCCGGTGTGTTTGAAACAAGACGAAGCACCTTGATCTGCACTCTTTTTCTTCGGGCATGGTCTTCATGGATTTCCAAACTAGCGTTCTCGGCCGCATGAGCGGCTTCCTTTATCGCTGCCGCGCCGACGAGAACTATACGATGCTGGAGATGACCGACGGCATCGAACGCATCTTCGGCTATCCGGCCGATGAGATCATCGGCAACCGGGCGCGGACTTTCACCTCCATCATGTACGAGGAGGATATTCCGCTCATGGACGAAGTTGTCGGCAAGGCGCTGGAAAGCCGCGCCGACTGGACGATGGAGTACCGGATACGCCATCTCGACGGCCACTTGATCTGGGTGACGGAGACCGGCGGTGGCGTATGGGACGAAACCGGGAAACTGCTCTATCTCGAAGGCAGCATCATTAATATCGAGTCGCTCTATCAACGCATCGACGAACAGACCTCCGGCATGCGGGTGACGGCGTCCAAGACCAACGAGATCCTGCAGTCGCTGCGCTACCTGAAGCTGCTTGCGGTCAATGCCGGCATAGAGGCCGCAAGAGCCGGAACGGCCGGGTCCGGCTTTGCCGTGCTGGCGGCGGAGATGCGCTCTCTCGCCAACTCTTCGGAGGAGGCCGCAAGGGCGATCTCGAATGCGCAGCGGAAAACGGAGTAGGCGATCAGGATCGCGGCCGCGTCTTCTGCGGGTCGTAGTGTGAGAGCGGCACGATGACCGCCGGCAAGCGCTTCTGGTGGCCGTCGAGTTTGCCAATCTCAACCGCGGTGCCGACGCCCGCATGCGCCACGTCGATACGGGCAAGCGCGATCGTCTTGCCGAGGATCGGCGAGCGTGTGGCGCTGGTGACGACGCCGACCTGCGCTCGGCCGATATGAACGCAATCGCCATGACCAACCGCCTCATTGGCCTGAACATCCAGCCCGACCAGCAGGTGGCGCGGGTTCTCCTTGCGGCGGATCAGCGCCTCGCGGCCGATGAAATCGTCAGCCTTGGATTTCAGGGGCACCGTGAAACCGATGCCGGCCTCGAAGGGGTCGGTCTGATCGGTAAATTCATGATGGGCGAAGATCAGTCCGGCCTCGATGCGCACCATGTCGAGGGCTTCGAGACCCATGGGCTTCAGACCGTGTGGTTGGCCTGCTTCCCAGACGGCGTCGAAGACGGTCAAAGCATCCTTGGGGTGGCAGAAGATTTCGTAACCGAGTTCGCCGGTATAGCCGGTACGCGAGACGACGACGGGAGCGCCCTCGAAGCCGCCGATGCGCCCGACGGTGAAGCGGAACCATTCGAGTTCGCCGATCGTCGGCTGGCGCGGCGCCGTCCAGATGATTTCCTTCAAAATGTCGCGGCTCTTCGGTCCCTGCAGGGCGATATTGTGCATCTGGTCGGTCGAGGAGCGCACCCAGGCCTTGAAGCCTTTCTTCTCGGCCTGCTCGCGCAGCCAGATGCCGCTATAGTCGTCGCCGCCAATCCAGCGGAAATTCTTGTCGCCGAGCCGGAAGAGCGTGCCGTCGTCGATCATGCCGCCGTTTTCATAGCACATGGCGGAGTAGACGACCTGGCCGGTCGAAAGCTTGCGGACATCGCGCGTCAGGCAATATTGCAGCAGCTCTTCGGCATCCGGTCCCGTGACCTCGAACTTGCGAAGCGGCGAGAGATCGATAACCGCCGCTCGCTCCCGGCAGGCCCAATATTCCTCGACTGGGCCTTCGGCGGCAAACCGGTTCGGCAACCAGTAGCCGCGATATTCGGTGTAATCCCGCGTCAGGGCGGAGAGGCGGGGGTGGAAGGCGGTTTCCCGCGTCAGTTCGGCGTCTGCATCAGGGGTCATGCGATAAGCTACCGCTCGTGAGAATTTCTCTTTTCCGGAAAATGTACGGACATGGATATCCGTCGGATCCCAGCCGTTTGCCGCATCGATATCGTCAGGGCAGGAGGAGGAGACGCAGACAAGATCCGTCAGCGCCCGCATCAGCACATAATCGCCCGGTCGCGACCAGGGCTCGTCGAGATAGAGCTGATTGTTGTGATCGATATTGGTGTTGTAGAAATAGTTGAGTGCTTCCCAGCCCTTGCGACCGGCGATGCCATAAGGTGCCAGCGCTGCATTGAAGTTGTCGGTGCAGTTTGCATGCCCCGGATAGCCCATATCGTCATAATAACGGGAGTTGCACGCGGTCGCGAAGGCGTCGTGGCGGCCGACCGTGTCCTGGACGATCTCTACCAGCGGTTCGAAATCGCGGTCGAAAGCTTTGGACGGCAGGCCCGGCGCCGGATAACTACGGCCAAGCAAGGTGCGCGTGACGGTGGAATCGAGCGCCAGATCCAGTCCCTTATCCACCTTGCGTGCGGCAAAGGCCTGGAAATCGGTGCATTGGCGGCCATAGACGTCGATGATCTGGATGAACTCTCCCGCCCGGACGAAATAGGCGGACGCGGTGGCGGCCCTGATGCGGATATCTTCGATCGGATCGGCTATCGGCTCTGGCAGGGCGGAGAGATAATCGCGAGTAAGCCGGCTGCGCCGGATCCTGATCTCGATGGGCGTTGCCGTATCCTGTGCCTCCGGTGACATGGCTTCACCCGGCGCTGCGACGATCAGCAGGCCTTCCAGGGCGATGGTAAATTCAGCCTTGCTGCCAGGTAACGAGGCCTGTCCGAAGATTCGAACGGCACCAGCCGAAGCGAGATCGGCGCCACGACGCTCAAGGGCGGTACGGGTGCGGATCGCACTTTCCGCGTTCGAGGACAAGACGCCCTTCAGCCCTTCGGCGGCATTCGTAAAGGTGGTGCCGAGGCCCTCTGACTGGAAATGCCCGTTCCTATCGAGAAAAGAAAGCTCACAGGCCTGACCGCCCTCGCTGTCGGTCACCGTGACATGGTCGCCCGGCTCGACGCGCACGACGAGCGATCCACCGCCCTTGCAGCGGTAGCGTTCGGTATCGCGCGACAGCGTCGGAATGCCGGGATAGCGGACGATGCTTGCCGAAACGGGCCGTACCCCGGCCATCGTCGGATGGAGATTTCGCATGTGACCCTCTCGGGGAATGATGTGCATCGTGGCACCCAAATCATGCTGACAAAATGCCGTTCGAAAGTAAAGGGATATTGACTAAAAAGAAAATATCTTCACTATGTATAAAGGGTCGAGACTCGGAAATATCCGTGTGGGAATACGGATGTTAAAACCACCGGCAGGCCTGCGATGCCATGGGAGGCACGTTCAGGGAGACGTACGAGAGATACGTCCGGAACAACAGAATGGGGAACTTCATCGATGACGGATTTAGTCGACGCCGGCGTTGCAGCCGGCACCGAAGGTAAGCTTATACGCGCGCTCGATTGGAAGGGCGCATTCTGGGTTGCTGCGGGCGTGCCACCGCTCGTTCTCTTTTCCATCGGCGGCATCGCCGGTACGACGGGCAAGCTTGCCTTCGTCGTCTGGATCATCTCGATGATCATGGGATTTCTGCAATCCTTCACCTATGCGGAAATTGCCGGCATGTTCGGCAACAAGTCCGGCGGTGCCTCGGTCTATGGCGCGACGGCATGGCTGCGCTATTCGAAGTTCATTGCGCCGCTCTCCGTCTGGTGCAATTGGTTCGCCTGGTCGCCGGTGCTTTCGCTCGGTTGCGCCATTGCAGCCGGCTATATTCTCAATGCCTTTTTCCCGATTCCGGCGGCGGATTCGCAGGCCGTCTTGAGCTGGATTAGCGCGCACGCCACGTCTATTGCCGCCGATAGCCCGCGTGTCGCCGAATATATTGCCGCCCATGCCGGGACGTTGCCCGATGATGCCGTGAAAGCGCTGCTGAGCGCCGATGGCGTTGCCGCCTTGACGCCCGCCATTCGCAATTGGTCCCTTTTCAGCTTCAATATTCCCTTTCTCGCCACAGCCAACATCAACGCCACCTTCTTCATCGGTGGCATCCTGATGCTGATCATCTTCGCGATTCAGCATCGCGGCATTTCCGAGACGGCAAGCGTGCAGAAGTGGCTCGCCATCATCGTGCTCGTGCCGCTGCTGATTATTGGCGTCTATCCGATCGTCAGCGGCCAAATCGTCTCCAGCAACGTCACCGGTCTGCTGCCGCCGACAGCGGCTTACGCCGCCACCGATGGAACCTGGAGCAACGGCGGCTGGACGCTCTTCCTCGGCGGCCTCTATATTGCCGCCTGGTCGACCTACGGTTTTGAGACCGCAGTCTGCTATACGCGGGAACTAAAGAATCCAAAGACGGATACCTTCAAGGCGATATTCTATTCGGGACTGGCCTGCTGCATCTTCTTCTTCCTCGTGCCCTTCGCTTTTCAGGGCGTTCTTGGTCATGCCGGCATGCTGGCGCCAGGCATCGTCGACGGCACCGGCGTCGCCGAGGCGCTCGGCGGCCTGATCGGCGCCGGTCGGATCGTCACGCAGCTGCTCGTTGTCCTGATGATCCTGGCACTGTTCCTCGCCATCATGACCGCAATGGCCGGTTCCTCGCGCACGCTCTACCAGGGCTCAAAGGACGGCTGGCTGCCGAAATATCTCGATCATGTGAACGAGAACGGTGCGCCGACCAGGGCGATGTGGACAGACTTCGCCTTCAACCTTTCGCTTCTGGCGATTGCGTCTGACACCAGCGGCTATTTCTTCGTGCTCGCCGTTTCCAACGTCGGATACATCATCTTCAACTTCCTCAATCTCAACTCGGGCTGGATCCATCGCATGGATTCCGGTCATATCGAGCGGCCTTGGAAGGCGCCCACCTGGCTGATCGGTCTCAACACCGTCCTCGCCTTCGTCAACGCGCTGTTCCTTGGCGCAGGCGCCAAGGTCTGGGGCTACGCGAATGCGCTCTGGATCGGCTTTGCCTTCGCCGCGCTGATCCTGCCGGTCTTCGCCTATCGGCACTATGTGCGCGATGGCGGCAAGTTCCCCGCCGGTGCGATGGACGATCTCGGCCTGGTCGGACAGGATTTGGGTGTGAAGAAGGCGGGTATTCTGCCATATCTGGCGCTTGCCGGCGGCCTCGCCATCGTGTTGATCGCCAATTGGATCTTCCAATTGCCGGCGTAGGCAAGGCGGAGACAAAAGCGATATTTCCCGTCGCTTAATTTATCCTCTGCGGTTGCGCATCTATTTGATGATCGGACCGCGGGGGATGGGGATCCAACGCGAATGATTGCCGGGGATGACCGCCTCGGCACCAGTCTGGGCAATGATCTGGCCAGGCGCACGGAGGGCGTTGCCGGTGCGAACTGGATCTCCGCCACGATGGATGTCACGCGTCGTGGGAGATCCGCCTCCATGTGCGTCAGCATGACAATTCTTGAGCACTATCGAAGTAACGCGCTTCCCGAGAGGCTTTCGCCGCATCCGGGCCGACCCAGTTTTGCGCTGTCAATGACAATAATCTTGTGAAAAATCCAATACTAGGGCACAATCTCTGAATGCACCTGAAGTGCGGAGCTATCTCAAATCCGGCCTCTCGCGCCGAGTGACAGCTCGCGTGGGAGGGTCGCGTCGATGGATCAGGGGTTCTTTCTTCTGTTCGCTACGGTGTCCGTGATCGCGGCCCTGATGGTGGTCTTGGCGCGGAATCCGGTTCACAGCGCATTGGCGCTGATGGCTTGTTTCCTGCAGATTTCAGCAATCTTCGTCTTGCTTGGAGCGCCGTTGCTCGCGGTCATCCAGATCTTCGTCTATGTCGGCGCGATCATGGTCCTGTTCCTATTCGTGATCATGATGATCGATGTGCGCGAAGCGGTGTTGCAGCGGTTCTTGCCGGGCGGCAATCTGCCAGCTCTGGCGCTGCTCGTCCTGCTTGGGGTGGAGATGCTTGTGCTGGTGCTCCGAAGCGGCCGCTTTTCGGTCACGGGGACCGTCGCTACGCCTGGCGGCGATGAGATCAGGCAACTCAGCACGACATTTTTCGCCGACTATCTCCTGCCGTTCGAAACCGCCTCCGTGATCCTGCTGGCGGCCCTGATCGGCGCCATTGTTCTGGCTCGAAAGGAGTCGGAGTGATGGTTCCGCTCTGGTGGTCTATTATGCTTGGAGTAGTCCTGTTCGTGATCGGAGCGGCGGGCGTGCTGCTCAGGCGCAACATTCTGGTCGTGCTGATGTCGCTGGAGCTGCTGCTCAACTCGGTCAACATCAACTTCATAGCTTTCGGGCATTACTACAACAATTTCCGCGGGCAGATCTTTGCGATCTTCGTCATCGCAATCACCGCGGCGGAGGTTGCCGTCGCCCTCGGCATCTTGGTTGCCCTTGTGAGGAACAAATCAACCCTCAAGGTCGACGACGTGACCATGATGAAAGGATAGCGGCTTGGACCCGGTGATATCGATCCGGCCACTGCTTGCCGTCGCCGTCCCGGGCCTGGCGGCCCTAGCAATTCTGCTTCTGAACAAGCGTGAAAAACTCCGCGATTTAGTCTCGCCATTGGCCGCAATCGCCCTGTTTGCGATTGTCGCCTCGATGGCGCCCACGGTGCTTTCGGGCGGGACCGTCGATTTGCGCCTGTTCGAGATCCTGCCGGGGGTTGACTTCGCTTTCCGGGCCGATGCGCTCGGCATGGTATTCGCCACTGTCTCGTCGCTTCTGTGGATCGTGGCTGCGATCTATTCCATCGGTTACATGCGGCACCTGAACGAGCATGCGCAGACCCGGTTCTTTGCCTGCTTCGCCACCAGCCTTGCGGCAGCCGTCGGAGGCGCCTTCGCCGCCAATCTGTTCACGTTGGTGATATTCTATGAGGTGCTCAGCCTCGTTACCTATCCACTCGTCTACCACCACGAGGACGAAGAAGGGTGGAGGGGCGCCCACAAGTACCTTGTCTATTTGATGGGAGCCTCGAAAAGCCTGCTGCTTGCCGCGCTGGCGCTGACCTACACCATTGCGGGATCGCTCGATTTTAGGGAGGGGGGGCTTTTGGCGGGCGCCAATGCCTCAGCGGCGCTGCTGACGGTCGTCTATTTCTGCTACCTCTTCGGCTTCGCCAAGGCGGCGGTAATGCCGATGCACGCCTGGCTGCCTGCCGCGATGGTGGCGCCGACGCCGGTCAGCGCGCTCTTGCATGCAGTGGCCGTCGTCAAGATGGGCGTGTTTTGCTTGCTGCGGGTGGTGTTCCATGTCTTCGGCGTCAAGTTGGTCGGGGAGCTGGGCCTCGGCATCGCCACGGCCTATCTGCTTTCCTTCACGATCCTGATGGCATCGGTCTATGCCCTGACGCGGGACGACCTGAAGGCGAGGCTCGCCTATTCGACGGTCAGCCAGCTCTCCTACATCGTGCTGGGCGCG
The DNA here is from genome assembly GCF_014193655.1 of Rhizobium sp. BK313. GTDB lineage: Bacteria > Pseudomonadota > Alphaproteobacteria > Rhizobiales > Rhizobiaceae > Rhizobium. The sequence continues at coordinate 419,127 of NZ_JACHZQ010000002.1, forward strand.
GTTCTGCTGTCGCCAGTCGCGATGGTCGGTGGCATTATCCACATCGCTGCCCACGCATTCTCCAAGATCACACTCTTTTTTTGTGCCGGGTCGATTTATTGCGCGTCTGGCAAGCGAAACATCAGCGACATGGCCGGCATCGGCCGCAGGCTGCCCTGGACGATGGGCGCATTTTTCATCGCTTCGCTGAGCATGATCGGCGTGCCGCCGACCGCGGGCTTCATCAGCAAATGGTATCTGACGTTGGGCGCCGTCGAGGCGGGGCAGATCGCGTTCCTTGTCGTGCTCTTGGTGAGCTCGATCCTGAACGCGGCCTACTTCCTGCCGGTCAGCTATGCCGCCTTTTTCGGGACGGAGGCGCAGGAAAGCCCGACGACGGTTCGTGAAATTCCGATGGTCACCATCCCGCTCGTTGCGACCGCGATCCTGTCGGTGCTGATGGGCATCTTTCCCGGCTATTTCCTCACCCTGGCGGATGGAGTGGTCAGATGATCAAGCGTCTCATCGATTTCTTTGGTGACGAAGGCTATGCGAGGCGGCGGCGCCAACTGTTCTATCTGGTGCTCATTCTCATCGTCGCGGCTGACTTTCTGGTCCCGCGCGAACACGCCGAATACCTGTGGGATCGCCTGCCTGGCTGGTCCGCCGTCTATGGCTTCGCCTCGTGCATATTGCTCATCTTCGTTTCCAAATTCCTCGGTCATCGGGTCGGGCTGATGCGGCGCGAGGATTATTATGACTGACTTCATCCATCCGGCCCTGCTCTTCATTATCGGCGCTGTGCCGATCCCGTTCCTCAGCGGGTCTATCCGCAAGGCCTATCTGCTGCTGATCCCGGCGCTGGCGATCCTTGTCGTACTCACGATCCAGCCGGGCAGCTATGGCGAGGCGCGGTTCATCGGCCAGGAAATCCTGATCGCGAAAGTCGACAAGCTGAGCATCGTCTTCGCTACCGTTTTCACCATCATGGCGCTGATCGGCATGGTTTATGCGCTGCATCTGACGGACGCAGGCCAGCACGTGGCGGCCTTCGTCTACGTCGGCGGCGCACTTGGCGTGGTATTCGCCGGTGATTACCTGACCCTCTACATGTTCTGGGAAGCCATGGCATTCGCTTCTGCCTACCTGGTTTTCGCGCAGCGCGGCGGACCCGCGATCCGAGCAGGGTTCCGGTATCTCATGGTCCATGTCACCGGCGGCGTCGTTCTGCTCGGCGGCATCATTCTAAACGGGCTTGCGACCGGCTCGCTGCTTTTTGGTCCGATGGAGCGGGGGCCGATCGACGGCGGGATGGGCGTCGGCGCCTATCTGATCCTCGCCGGATTCATCCTTAATGCGGCGGTGCCGCCGCTCAACGCCTGGCTCACCGATGCCTATCCGGAGGCGACCGTCACCGGGGCGGTGTTTCTGAGTGCTTTTACCACCAAGACCGCCGTCTACGTCCTGGCGCGGGCGTTTCCGGGCACCGAGCTTCTGGTTTGGCTCGGCACGGTGATGGCGCTTTATGGTGTGGTTTACGCTGTGCTGGAGAACGACTGCCGGCGGCTCCTGGCCTATCACATTGTCAGCCAGGTGGGCTACATGGTGGCGGGGATCGGCATCGGGACCGAGATGGCGGTGAACGGAGCCGCCAGCCATGCCTTCGCGCATATCCTCTACAAGGCGCTGCTGTTCATGGGGGCCGGGGCGGTGATCTACGTCACCGGGCGGCGCAAGCTCACCGAGCTCGGCGGGCTCTACAAGACCATGCCGGTGACGGTGGCACTCTACATGGTCGGCGCATTCGCGATCTCGGCATTTCCGTTCTTCTCGGGCTTTGTCACCAAATCGATGGTGATATCAGCCGCTGGAGAGGATCATCGGGCGCTGGTGGTGCTGGCGCTGACGATGGCCTCGTCGGGGACGTTCCTGCACACCGGGTTGAAGCTCCCGTACTACATGTTTTTCGGCACGGATCGGAAACTTGAGGCGCGCGAGCCGCCGCGCAACATGCTGGTTGCGATGGCCATGGCGGCGGTGCTCTGCATTGCGATCGGCGTGTTCCCCCAGCCGCTTTATGCGCTTCTGCCCTATCCGGTCGACTTCGAACCCTACACGGGCCTGCATGTCACGGAGAGTCTCGGCCTGCTGATGTTCACCGCGCTGGGATTCGTACTGTTCCTCAAGGCGCTCGACCCCGAGAACACGATCAGCATCGACACCGACTGGTTCTATCGCAAAGGCGCGCGGCTTTTCCTATGGCTCGCCGAAAAACCATTGGCGCGCTACGAAAAGGCGGTGAGCGACCTATCCGAGACCGTGGCGCTGCCCTTCCTGCATGGCGCGGCGCGAGCGGGACTGCGGATCGATCTCGCCGGCGTGGACGCAGTCGTGAACGGCGTTGCCCGCACGATCCTGCGTGGCGGCGGGCGACTGCGACAGCTGCAGACCGGCGTCGTCACCCATTACGCACTGGCGATGATCGTCGGTGTGGCCGCAGCCATCGTCGTCTTCGCCGTGGCCTGGCGGTAGGGGGGTGGCATGGGGTTCCCGCTCCTCAGCTTCATCGTATTCACGCCTGCCGCGGGGGCAGCGGTTCTGATGTTTCTGCGTGGCGACGATGCGGTGCGGTGGACGGCGCTCTGCGTCACCGTCCTCGACCTCGCTTTCTGCATCGCCATGCTGGCCGGCTTTGATACCACCAGCCACGCGATGCAGTTCGCCGAGACGCGCCCGTGGGTGCCCGCACTCGGAATCACCTATGCGCTTGGCGTCGACGGGATCAGCGTGCTCTTCGTGTTTCTGACCGCTCTGTTGGGCTGGATCTGCGTGCTCGCCTCGTGGGTCGCGATCGACCGCAAGGTAAAGGAGTTCATGGTCAGTCTGCTGGTTATGCAGACGCTGATGTTGGGGGTGTTCTGCGCGCTCGACCTGTTCCTGTTCTACGTCTTCTGGGAGGCGATGCTGATCCCGATGTACCTGATCATAGGCGTCTGGGGCGGCGACGGCCGGGTCTATGCAGCATTCAAATTCTTCCTCTACACACTTGCGGGCAGCCTGCTGTTTCTGATCGGTGTCATCGTGCTCTATTTCCACGGCGGCAAGACCTTCGACATCCTCGCGCTTACCGCACAGGATTTGCCGTTCCGGGTCCAGTCCTGGCTGTTCTTCGCCTTCCTGATCGCCTTCGCGGTCAAGGTGCCGATGGTCCCCGTCCACACGTGGCTGCCGGACGCCCATGTGCAGGCGCCGACGGCGGGCAGCATTATCTTAGCCGGTGTGCTCCTGAAGATGGGTGCCTACGGATTCCTGCGGTTTTCCCTGCCGATGCTGCCGGAGGCGTCGGTATACTATTCGCCGTTGATGCTGGCGCTTTCGGCGCTTGCGATCGTCTATGGCGGGTTGCTTGCGCTGGCGCAGGACGACCTGAAGAAGCTGGTGGCTTATTCCAGCATCAGCCACATGGGCTTCGTGACATTGGGAATTTTTGCGCTGAACCTCCGCGGGCTCGAGGGCGGCATCCTGCAAATGTTCAATCATGGCATGACGACGGGCGCGTTGTTTCTTTTCGTCGGCCTGATCTACGAGCGGACCCACACTCGCAGCATTGCGGATTATGGTGGGTTGATGAAGGTGGCGCCGGTCTATACCGCGTTTCTTGCGCTGTTCACCCTGTCGTCGATGGCGCTGCCGGGAACGAATTCATTCGTGGGCGAGTTGCTGGTGCTGTCAGGCGGGTTTGCGGCCAACCTGGCCGCCGGCGCGGCTGCCGTTTTGGGTGCATTGTTGGGTGCCGCCTATCTGCTCGGCATGTATGGGAAAGTCGCACTGGGTCCGCCCAGCGCCGGCGTCCGGTTCAAGGTACGCGACGTGAATGCCCGCGAGATGGTTGCGATCTTGCCGCTGGCCGTCTTCGTGCTTTGGGTCGGGCTCTATCCGAAACCCTTTCTCAATATCATCGATGTCTCGGTGCAGCATCTGCTGGCGCAGGTGCACGGTAAAGGGGGCGGCCAATGACTGACGCCGCGCTTCTCCAGTCGATCCTAGCGAGCATGCCCGAGATCGTGGTCGTCACTGGGGCCTGCATCCTGCTGATCCTGGGGCAGCTTGTGAGGAAGGAACAGGAATATTTCCTTGTCTGGGCTTCCGTTGCGGTCGTGGCAATCGCTGCTTTGGTTACGCTTCTGCTGGCAAACGAGGTCCGGCCCGCCTACGCTGGTATGTTCATCGCCGACCGCTTCGCAGTCTTCTTCAAGCTCGTGTTTTACCTAGTCACCGTTCTGACATTCCTCCTTTCACGAAAATATGCCGATATCGAAGGGATCGGGAGCAGCGAATACTATGTCCTGTTGCTCTTTACGCTTTCGGGAATGATGATCCTGGCCTCGGCGACCGATCTTCTGTCGATCTATGTGGGCCTCGAACTGATGGTGCTTTGCACCTATGTGCTGACCGGCTTTCTGCGGCAGCAGCGCCGGTCGAACGAAGCGGCGCTGAAATACGTGATCCTCGGCTCGGTCTCGACCGGGATTTTCCTTTACGGCGTTTCGCTGGTTTATGGGCTCACCGGTACGACGCAGCTGGACGGGATGGCTGCGGCGGTGACCGGTAATCCACTCGATCCCGGATTGCTGCTCGCGGTGGTTTTCATCGTCGCGGGGCTGGTCTTCAAAGTCGGCGCGGTTCCGTTCCACATGTGGTTGCCGGACGTCTATGAAGGCGCGCCGACGACGATCACCGCTTTCATGTCGGTCGGCCCGAAGGCGGCGGGATTCGCGGTGATCCTGCGGGTGTTCCTCAACCCTCTTGTCGCAGCCTCAGACGTTTGGATCATCGTTGCAGTCATTGCGGTGGCGACGATGGCACTCGGCAGTTTCGTGGCGCTGGTGCAGGATAACTTCAAACGCCTCCTCGCTTATTCCAGCATCGCCCATGCCGGGTTCGCCATTTTCGGCGTCGTGGCCGGTGGTCCGGACGGCATCGCCAGCGTGATGCTTTACCTGCTGATCTACTCGTTCATGAATCTCGGAATTTTCGCTACCGTCATCATGATGCGGAATGGCGATTTTTCGGGCGAGGTCATCGAAGATTATGCGGGTTTGGCCAAGTCGCATCCCGGGCTTGCGCTTCTAATGCTGCTCTATCTCTTCTCGCTCGCCGGCATTCCGCCGACGGCCGGGTTCTTCGCCAAGTTCTACGTGCTGGTCGCGCTCGTCGATCGAGGTTTCGTCGTGCTGGCGGTGGTCGCAGTGCTGCTGAGCGCCGTTGCCGCCTATTTTTACATCCGCATCGTCATGGTGATCTACATGCGCGAGCCAGAGAGGGCCTTCACCCCGGCGCTGACGCCCCTGGTGCGCGCCACGCTGGCCTTCACTGCCGCCGGCACCATCGGTATCGGCCTATTTCCGTCGTGGTTTCTGAGACTTGCCCAACATTCGGTATTCGGCGGCTGATCGATTGGATTTGCATTGGTTCGCCCGACGGAATAAACTGGCACTTCAGGAAAGGATTGCCCAAGCCACTTCCCAGGCGACCGCACGACGGGTCTCAAACGAGGCCGATTTCCGCCCGAGGAAAGCCCCAGTTGGGTGACCGGTGCAGTGCGATATGACTGCAATGGAATTCTTGCCGGTACTTTTCATGGTCGCTGGAGTTGTTCTGGTGGCCGGGGGGACGTTGTTCGTCTCCTCGCTACTGCGCCCGTCCAATCCTTATCCGGCGAAGAACATGCCCTATGAATGCGGCATGGACGCGGCTGGCGAGGCCGCCGGGGGCCGCTTGAGGGTGCAGTTTTTTATCCTTGCGATCCTGCTGGTCGTGTTCGATGTCGAGGCGATGTTTCTCTTTCCCTGGGCCGTCGTCCTGAAAGAGATCGGGCTGGTCGGTTATGTCGAGATGTTCGTCTTTATGTTGCTGCTTCTCGTGGGCTTCGCCTACGCTTGGCTGAAGGGAGCGCTGGAATGGGAGGCGTAAACAACGCGATCCGCGACAGCGTCCTGTTCACCACGGCCGACAGCATTATCGGCTGGAGCCGGAGATCGGCGCTGTGGCCCGAGACCTTCGGAATTGCCTGCTGCGCCATTGAGATGATCTCGGCGGGGTGCGCGCGCTATGATCTCGACAGGTTCGGCGTGGTCTTTCGGCCGTCGCCCCGCCAGTCCGATGTGATGATCATCGCTGGCACCGTGACCCGGAAATTCGCGCCGGTCGTGCGGCGGCTTTATGACCAGATGCCGGAACCGCGCTGGGTGATCGCAATGGGCACCTGCGCTATTTCGGGCGGGGTCTACAACACCTACGCCGTGGTGCAGGGGTCGGAAACCTTCGTGCCCGTCGACGTGCATGTGCCGGGCTGTCCGCCCCGGCCCGAGGCGCTGATGCATGGCTTCCTACTGCTTCAAGAGAAGATCAAGAGGTCCCGCGCGCTGGCCGGGACGCCTCTCGATCGGGTTGCAACGTCATGAGCGTGGAGCCGCCCCTCAATCGCGCTCTGATCATGGAGCGTTTCGGGGGAGCAATCGAGGATCTCGGCGCCGTGCACGGCATTGATGCCTTCGCTGTTCCGCCTGCGGAGATCGTCGGGTTCTGCCGTTTTCTGAAAGAGCATCCGGCGCTGCAGTTCAATTTCCTTTCGGACATCTGCGGGGTTGATCACTATCCCGAAACGCCTCGGTTCGAGGCGGTTTATCACCTCTATTCGCTGCCCAACAGGTGGCGGGTTCGCATCAAGTGCCGGCTCGGCGATCCCCCACAGGTCCCCTCGGTCACGGGCGTATGGCGCACGGCCAACTGGCATGAGCGCGAGGCCTGGGACATGTACGGCATCAGGTTCGAGGGGCATCCTGATCTGCGCCGGATCTATATGTGGGAGGGCTTTGAGGGCTTCCCCCAGCGCAAGGATTTTCCCCTGCGCGGCTACAAGGATCAGTTGAATCCATTCGGTGCCGAAGGTCCGCCGCCAACACAGCCCGACCTCGCCACCAGAGACATTCCGTAAGGGAGGCCGTTTGACGCCGGAAAGTTGAGATGACCGAAGTCACCGAGCTCAGCAGGCCAGAAGGCGAAGCGCTCAATACCAGGGAAGTGCTTCTCAACCTCGGCCCGCAGCACCCCAGCACTCATGGGGTGCTTCGGCTCGTCCTCGAACTGGACGGCGAGTACGTTCAACGCGTGGACCCGCATATCGGCTACCTCCACCGCGGCACCGAAAAACTGGCGGAGAGCTTCACCTATACGCAGATTTTCCCGCTGACGGACCGGCTCGACTATCTCTGCCCGCCTTCGAACAACCTGGCCTTTGCGCTGGCGGTGGAGAAACTCCTCGGCATAGAAGCACCGCTGCGGGCGCAGTATATCCGCGTGATGATGGCCGAGCTGGCGCGGATCTCCGGCCATCTCCTGATCACCGGCGCGTTGCCGATGGACCTCGGTGCCATGACCGCGTTGCTTTACGTCATGCGCGAGCGCGAAATGATTATGGATCTGTTGGAAATGATTAGCGGTGCGCGCATGCACACTTCCTTCTGCAGGGTTGGCGGGGTGCGCGAGGACCTGCCTGACGGTTTCCTTCCCAAGATCAGGGAGTTCTGCGACATCTTCCCGAACCGGATTCGCGACTATGAGCGATTGCTCGAAGATAACCGGGTGTTCCTCAAGCGCACGAAAGGGGTCGGCGTGCTCTCCGCCGAAGACGCCATCGATCTCGGCGTGAGTGGCCCGAACCTGCGCGCCTCGGGGGTCGACTGGGACATCCGGCGCGACGAATCCTACGAAATTTACGATCGGCTCGATTTCAACGTCATTACCCGCAAAGAGGGCGATTGCTACGCACGCTGGCGGTGCCGGGTCGACGAGATGCGCGAAAGCATCCGGATTATCGAACAATGCATCGAGCAGATGCCCGAGGGGCCGTTCCAGGTCGATATGCCGACGATCGCCTTCCCGCTGGGCAAGGATCGGGTGCACTGCTCGATGGAGGCGCTCATCCAGCATTTCGATCTGTCGGCCTACGGCTTCAAGGTGCCGAAGGGCGAGGTCTATTCGGCGATCGAAGCGCCAAAGGGTGAGCTCGGCTTCTACATCATCAGCGACGGGTCGCCAAAGCCGTTCCGCATGAAGGTGCGGGCCCCCTCGTTCGTCAACCTTCAGGCGCTCTTCGGGGTTACCAACGCCCGCTACCTGGCGGACATGATCGCCGTGCTCGGCAGCCTCGACCCCGTGATGGCGGAGGTGGACAAGTAGTAAGGATTTAGACGCGATGACCATGCGCGAAAAGATCGAAGAGGCAGCCACGCGCTATCCCGACCAGCGCTCGGCGATCATGCCCGCGCTGCTGATCGCGCAGCAAGAGCATGGTCATCTGCCCGGCCCGGTGCTGGAGGAGATCGCCGACATTCTTGGTGTCGAGCGGATCTGGGTCTACGAGCTTGCGACCTTCTACACGCTCTTCCATACAGAACCGATTGGGATGTTCCACCTCCAGCTCTGCGACAACGTCTCCTGCATGCTGCGCCGATCCGAAGACCTGCTGAAGCATCTGGAAACGGTGCTGGGGATCAAGAAGGGCGAGACCACCCCGGACGGGCTGTTCACGCTTTCGACGGTCGAGTGCCTCGGTGCCTGCGAGATGGCTCCGGTGATGCAGGTCGGCGACAATTACCACGGCGACCTCGATGTCGCACGGATAGATGCGCTCCTGGAGAGCCTCCGGGCGACAGTGGGGCGGGCAGTGAGCGTCGAGAACGCCTCCACGCGGCCGCCGGGAGAGTAGCGCCATGTTCGAGCCGGTTCTTCTCAAAAATATCGACGTACCGGACAGCCATTTGCTGTCGACCTATGAGATCGGCGGCGGCTATCAGGCGCTGGCCAAGGTGCTGCGCGAACACACGCCTGACGCGGTTATCGACCTCGTCAAACAATCCAACCTGCGCGGTCGCGGCGGTGCCGGATTTCCTGCGGGCATGAAATGGAGCTTCGTGCCGAAGCGGGGCGACAAGCCGAAATATCTGTGCTGCAATGCGGACGAGGGCGAGCCGGGCACCTTCAAGGACCGGATCATCATGGAGCGCGACCCGCATCAGCTCATCGAGGGGCTGGCGGTGAGCGCCTACGCGATCGGGGCCGAGATCGCCTATGTCTACATCCGCGGAGAATATGTGACGGCGATCCGTCACCTGGAGCGGGCGATCGTCGAGGCTCGCGAAAAGGGGTATCTCGGAAAGGGCATTCTGGGGTCGGATTTCAATTTCGCGATACACATTCACTGTGGCGCCGGCGCCTATATCTGCGGCGAGGAGACCGCGATGCTCGAGTCGCTCGAGGGCAAGCGGGCGCAGCCGCGATTGAAACCGCCATTTCCGGCCGTGGCCGGGCTCTACGCCAGCCCGACGGTGATCAACAATGTCGAGACGCTCGCTTGCGTGCCGCACATCGTCATGCGGGGGCCGGACTGGTTCCGGGGCATCGGCCCGGACAAGAGCCCCGGTCCGAAACTCTACTGCCTCAGCGGGCAGGTACGCAAACCCGGGCTCTACGAATTACCGATGGGCATACCACTGCGCGAGCTGGTCGAGGACCACGCCGGTGGCCCGCTGCCGGGACACAGGATCAAGGCGGTGATCCCCGGTGGTGTCTCGGCGCCGGTGATCCCCGAGAGCGGGCTGGACGTCGCGATGGATTTCGACTCGCTGGCCGCCGTCGGCTCGATGCTCGGTTCGGCCGGCGTTATCGTGATCGACGACTCGACCTGCATGGTCAAGGTCGCCACCCGGATCGTCGAGTTCTTCCACCATGAGTCCTGCGGCAAGTGCACGCCTTGCCGGGAAGGGTTGAACTGGGCGGTGAAGGTCATGCGCCGGATCGAGGCAGGCGAGGGCGCTCCCGGCGATCTCCAGCAGCTGGACATGCTCTGCAAAGGCATTTTCGGGAACACGTTCTGTGCCCTGGGTGATGGCGCCGCGATGGGATTGCGGGCAGCGCTCACGCATTTCCGCGATGAGTTCATTGCCCATATCGAGGAGCAAAGGTGCCCCTTCACTGAAGGAGTGCGCTGGGATAGCGCTGCGAGGAAGTATGGTTAGCATTACCATCAATGAACAAACGCTGGAAGTCGAGGCCGGCTCGACAGTGCTGCAGGCCGCCCAGCGTCTGGGCATAGACATCCCGACCTTCTGCTATCTGAAGCGCCTGCCGGCGCTGGCATCCTGCCGCATGTGTCTGGTGGAGATCGAGGGATTGCGGCGGCTGCAGCCGTCCTGCGCCACCGCAGTCACCGATGGCATGGTGGTGCGGACGAACACGCCGCTCATCGAGGAAACGCGCTCTTCCATGCTCGATATGCTGCTCGCCAACCACCCCCTCGATTGCCCGATCTGCGATAAAGGCGGTGAATGCGAGCTTCAGAACATGGTGATGGCCTATGGCCCCCGCGAAAGTCAGTTTCGCGATGACAAACGTGTATTCCACTCCAAGGACATCCGCTTGAGCCCGGTCATCATCATGAACGTCAACCGCTGCATCCAGTGCCAGCGTTGCGTCCGGATGTGTGAGGAGGTTGTCGGCGCAGTCGCCTTGGGCACTGTCGAAAAAGGCATGGATACCGCCGTCACCGGCTTCGAAGGGAGTCTCGCGAGTTGCGATCAATGCGGCAATTGCGTCGAGGTCTGCCCGGTCGGCGCGCTGATGAGCTTCCCCTACCGCTACAAGGCGCGGCCCTGGGACCTTGTCGAGACCGACACGGTCTGCCCGCATTGTGGCACCGGTTGCCAGCTAACGGTAGGCACGCGCAAGGGCGAGTTCATGCGGGTGCGCTCGAAATGGGACGAGGGGCTCAACCGCGAAACGCTCTGCGTGCGGGGACGCTTCGGCCTCGATTTCGTCGTAAGCCAGGACCGGGTCAAGCGACCGATGATCCGTCGCGATGGCGCCCTGGTGCCGGTTTCGTGGGACGAAGCGGGGGACTATCTGCGCCTTCGGCTGTCGGCCGTCGAGAGCAAGGCTGCCGCGGGGCTCGCCTCGCCGCGCTTGCCGAATGAGGTGCTTTATCAGTTCCAGAAGCTGATGCGGACCGTGTTCCGCACCAATAACATTGATTGCTCGAGCCGCTGGTCCACGCCCTTCGATATACTGGGACCATTGTCGGCAAGCTTCTACAGCCGCGCACCGCTCGACGACGTGATCGGCAACGACTGCGTGCTCATCGTTGGCGGCAACGTCACCGAAGAGAACCCGGTTACCGAATACCTGCTGCGGGACGGCGCGCGGCGGCAGCATACCGGATTGCTCATGCTTTCGGCGCGGCCATCCCGTCTGGACGCCGATGCCAGGGTGGTCGTTCGCGTACCGCCGGGCGGAGAAGCGGCGAGCCTGGCGGCAGTGGTAGCCGAACTCGTGGCGGCCGCTGATCAGACCTTGCCGGGCGATGCTTTGGCCGGCGTCAGCGTAACAATCGGCAGGCCGGCGGCGAGCACCGCCGGTGACGGGCCGGATCGTCTGGCCAACGCGCTCAAGGAAGGCAAGAGCGTCACCGTGCTTGTCAGCGTCGATCTCCTAAGATCACCCGAGGCGCGTGCGACTCTGCAGCAGCTCAACAACCTGCTTGTGGTTCTCCACCTGCTCGGCAAGGGTCCTGCCATGCAGTTCCTCTTCGACCGTGCCAATCAGATGGGCGCCTGGGATATGGGGGTTCTGCCGGCGGCTCTACCGGGGTTGCGGGCGCTCGACGATGATGCGGCGCGCGCAACTCTTGCGCGGAACTGGGGTACCGAAATCCCATCCGAACCCGGTGCGGGTCTCGACGCCATAATGGAGCTCTGCGTTGGTGGGGGAATGGGTGCGCTTTACATCGCCGGAAGCGACCCCCTGATCGCCTATCCCGACAGGGAGTTCGTGACGCGGGCGCTTGGCGCCACCGATCTTCTGATTGTGCAGGATACCTTCCTCACGGATACGGCGGGTTTGGCGGAAGTCGTCCTGCCGGCGGCAGGTTACGGCGAGGAAACCGGCACCTTCACCAACAACGAAGGCCGGATGCAAAAGGTTCGCAAATTCCGCGAGCCGGCCTTCGAGGCACGCGGCAATCTGGCGATCTTCGACTTCGTCGCGGCGCTGCGTAACCGAACGCTGCAGCCATCGACGCAAGGCGAAATTTTTGCCGAGATCGCTCACCTGGTTCCCGCCTACCAGGGATTGACGCAGGACGGGCTTGGCGCCGACGGCGCATTCACCAAAGCGGCGCCGCCGCCTGAGCCGGCTAACGAGTTCTTCGCGCCGCCGCCTGCCCCGAAAGCAGCCGACCGACTCATGCTGGTCACCGGCGACTGCCTGTTCCACAATGGATATCTTTCCGAACGCTCGGAGATCCTGAATACAGTCGCAGACGATCCCTATGTCGAGATGAGTGTACAGGATGCCACTCAACTTGGCCTTTCGGATCGCGATCAGGTGGTCGTGCGATCCGCTCAAGGCGAATTGACGGCGAAGCTCAAAGTCAACAGACGTTTCCCCACGGGCCTCGTGTTCGTTCCCGAAAACTACCGAGCGCTACGTCTCAACAGGCTAATGCGACGGGGCGAATACCCTTGTCCGGTGGACGTTCAAAAGGCGCACGCGGGCTTTCAGATTCCAACCGTCGTCGTCGTCGAGGCGAGACCTGACGTCTGAGCGAGGCATGATGAGCCCCATCGACGGCTTGCCCTAGGCGCCGCGTCAGCACCTAGGGCCTGCAACATCAATGATAACCGACCCCGGCAATGTATTCGTGCAGCGCCTGCTCGTTGTGCAGCGATTCGTCGAGCCGGTGCTTAACCACGTCGCCGATGCTGACAACGCCGATAGGGGTGCTGCCTTCCATGACCAACACATGGCGCGTACGTCGTTTGGTCATGACCGCCATCACATAGGGCAGCAAATCCTCTGTCGAACAGGTCGCCACTTTGCGGTTCATGATGTCAGCGACCCGCATCATGGGCGCCTCGGTTCCGTATTCAGCCACTGCATTGCAGCAGTCCCGCTCCGACAGCGTGCCCAGACATTCCCCAGGCTTACGGCCGACGACCACGAAGCCGATGTTGTTGTCCCGAAACAACCGTAGGGCTTCCACCATCGGCCGATCCGGCCTGATCGAGATGAGTTCGAGAGATTTGTTCTTCAAGATTTGGCAAACATGCATCTGAGCCTCCTGTCTGCACGCTCCGGCTTGACGCAGGCGTTCACGTTCGCCGGATATTCCGCCACCAGTTATAACCCTGCGGCTCGCTCGTCTCGACCAGAACGCCCTGCTGGGTGTTCAGCCGCGCCGTGACGACGCCGCCGCCGGTTGCCGCCTTGCCCGGCTTGCCGAGCAGATCGTCGCGCCCGATCACTAGGTCACGGGAGGAAAAGCTCGAGAATTCGTACTGCTGGCCAAGCGCGATGGCGTCCGCGGGGCAGGCGTCCTCGCACAGCCCGCAGAACAGACACCGGGCCGTGTCAATCTCGAATTTCGCCGGGTGACGATTGCCCCTCTCATCCTCATAGGGGACGACTTCGATGCAGTCGCAGGGACAAATCCGTGCGCAGAGCTCGCAGGCCACACATTTGATCTCGCCCTTGTCGTCGCGCGTCAGGAAGTGATGCCCGCGGTAGCGCGAGTAGGGCAACCATTTTTCCTTGTCGGGATATTGCATGGTCACGGATCTGGAGAACATGTAGCCGAAAGTCAAAGCCAAGGCTCTCGCCAGGTCGGCGAAGAATGCCCAGCCGATCCATGTTCCGAGTGTGTTTTGTGCGCGCGACATTGCCGCCCCGCTGCGGAGCCGCTTTGGCCCCTAAAAGAAAGCCATCCCTGTTATAATTATGTTCGCGATCGACAGAGGAAGCAAGACTTTCCATCCGATCGCCATCAGTTGGTCGTAGCGGTAGCGGGGGAAAGTGAAGCGGAGCCATATAAACAGATAGACGAAGAACGCCACCTTGAGCAGAAACCAGAGGAGCGGTGGCAGGGGGATCAGTATGCCGTTCCAGCCGCCGAAGAATAGGATCACCACCAGTACCGACACCAGCAACATGATGGCATATTCGCTGATCATGAAGAACGCAAAGCGGATCCCGCTATATTCGGTATGGAACCCGGCCCCCAGATCGCCTTCCGCTTCCGCCAGATCGAAAGGAATGCGTTGCGCTTCGGCCAGTCCGGCGACGAAGAACACGAAGAAGCCAATCGGTTGATAGACGATGTTCCAGACATCGGCTTGCGCTCGCACGATCTCGAGCAGGCTCATGGATTGCGCGAGCATCACCACGCCAATGACCGAGAACCCCATCGGGATCTCATAGCTGATCATCTGTGCGCAGGTCCTGAGGCTGCCCAGGACAGCATATTTGCTGTTAGCGGCCCAGCCGCCGAAGATGACGCCATACACCTCGATCCCGATCACCGCGAAAACGAAAAGGATTGCCACGTTCATATTGGAGGCGTAGAGCGTGATTTTGGCGCCGAGGACCGAGACGGTTTCGCCGAAGGGGATCGCGACGAACACCACAAAGGGTGGGACAAGCGCGAGGATGGGGGCCAATTTGAACAGGAAGCGGTCGGCCTCGGCCGGAATGTGATCCTCTTTGGTTAAGAGCTTGATCCCATCGGCCATCGGCTGCAGTAGTCCGTGCCACCCCACACGCATCGGCCCCATCCGCTGCTGCATATGTCCGGCGATTTTGCGTTCCAGCCAGGTTAGCGGCAAGGGCAGCAGCAGGAGGGCCGCAATCAGAAACGCGACCTTAAAGACGATCAGGCCAAGGGCGACGATAAGTTCCATGATCCGCGGCTACTTATTCAACGGGTTGAAACGCGCGACTCGGACTTTGGCTTCGGCTATACACTAAGCGCTTACGCATTTGTCATTTTACACGCTATAGCCGCGACGCACCATGCAGAATGTCATCGCTGTTATATCGTCGCCGTGTCCAACCATAATAGGTGATGGATGGAGCCTCAGCCGGCCTTGGCTCTCATGATCTGCCCCTCCTGCAGATTGCGGTAGGCGGCGCCGGGATGAGGTGCTTGCAGCCGGGGGCCCGCGCCACCGAGTTTTTCTCTCAATGTTCCCTGGCGATAGTCGGTCTTGTAGACGCCGCGCTTCTGCAGTTCCGGGACAAGAAGATCAACGGCATCCTCGAAGCTTTCCGGTGTCACCGCATAGGCAAGGTTGAAGCCGTCGACATCCGTATCCTCGACCCATTCCTGCAGGAGGTCGGCGACGGTTTGTGGCGAGCCGACGAAGACCGGGCCGAAACCGCCGATGCCGACCCAGTCCGCCATCTCGCGCACCGTCCAGACCTTGTCCGGATCAATAGTGGTGAAGGTCTCGACAGCCGATTGCACGGCGTTGGTATAGCGGTGCCTAAGCGGTTCATCGGGCGCGAACTGGCCGAAGTCGATACCCGTCCAGCCGGAAATCAGTGTCAGCGCGCCTTCATAGGAGACGTATTTGCGATATTCGTCGAACTTACGTTTTGCCTCCGCGTCCGTCTCGCCGAGAATCACGGTCTGCAGGTTGAAGGCGAGGATCTCGCGCGGATTGCGTCCGGCCCGCGCGGCTGCCTCGCGGACGTTGGCAACGTAACGCTTCAGCACCGTCTTCGACGGCGCGGCGACAAAGATGCACTCGGCATGGGCTCCGGCAAAATCCTTGCCACGGCTGGAGGCGCCGGCCTGGTAGAGCACTGGTGTTCGCTGCGGCGACGGCTCGCTCAAGTGAATGCCCGGTACGGTGAATTGCTTGCCGGAATGATGGATCGGATGGACTTTCTCCGGATGCGTGAAGATGCCGGTCTCGCGGTCACGCACCACAGCGCCATCTTCCCAGCTTCCTTCCCAGAGCTTGTAGCAAACCTCAAGATATTCCTCGGCGAGGTCGTAGCGGTCGTCATGCTTGGTCTGTGCCGCCTGGCCGATATTGAGTGCGCCGCTGTTCAGATAGGAGGTGACGATGTTCCACCCGACCCGGCCCTTGGTGAGATGGTCAAGCGTCGAGATGCGGCGCGCGAAGGTGTAGGGATGTTCGAAGGAGAGCGATGCCGTCAGCCCGAAGCCGAGATGTTCGGTCACATGGGCCATGGTCGGAATGAGCTGCAGGGGATCGTTGACGGGCACCTGTGCCGAATGGCGCAGAGCGGCGTCGACATTGCCGTTCAGCACATCATAAACTCCGAGCACATCGGCGATGAAGAGCCCATCGAACTTGCCGCGCTCCAGGGTCTTGGCGAGATGGACCCAATAGTCGAGATCCTTGTACTTCCACGACTGATCGCGCGGATGCCGCCAGAGGCCGGGGGACTGGTGGCCCACGCAGTTCATGTCGAAGGCGTTCAGCCTGATTTCGCGGCTCATATCGTTATTCCTGCATATTGGACGAGCACCGTTTCAGGCGCCGACGGTTTTTCTGTTGATGAAGCTGAAGGCGAGGACGGCAAAGATGAGAGTGCCCGTGCCGACCTGTTGCCAGTAGAAGTTCAGGCCGGTCAGCAAGAGGCCGTTGGCAACGATGCTGAGAAGCAGAACGCCAAGAACGGTTCCTGCGACATTCGGACGGCCAAGCGGCGAGAGCGTCGTTCCGATGAAGGTGGCTCCGATAGCGTTGAGGAGAAAGGCATTGCCGGAGGAGGGAATGTAGACCGTGACGGTCGCGGTCAGAATGAGACCTGCGACGGCCGCGATCAGCCCGGCAAGAATGAAGGTCACGGCAACGTGGCCGCCAAGGCCGATGCCGGAATAACGCACGACGCTCGGCTGGATGCCGATCGAAAGAACCACGCGGCCGAAGCGCATGCGCGTGAAGAGCACGATGGCGGCGACGATGATGAGGACGGCGATTGCGAGCGGAACCGGAAAGCCGGCGATGCTGCCATGGCCGAGAAAGCGAAATGCCTCTGGCACCCCGGAGGGCGGCAGATAGACCGGGTTCCCGCCATTCGTCAGCAATTGCTGCACACTGCGGCCGATGAACAATGTGCCGAGCGTTGCAAGGAATGGCGAGACCCCGATCCATGAAATCAGGAGTGCATTGAATGCACCGACCGCGGCTCCCGCCACCAGACCGGCCAGCAGGCCGAACGCCACCGGTTGCCCGGAAAGTACGAGAGACACGAAAGCGAAACTCGCAAAATCCACCGCCGTTCCGACCGACAGGTCGATCCCGCCGGCAGACACCGCGAAGGTCATGGCGATGGAAATGATGGCCAGCAACGTGAAATTGTTGACCAGAATGCTCTGGAGGTTGGCCGGGGTCAGAAAGGTGGGTGTCGTCGCGGAGAAAATCGCAAAGACCGCGACAAGCGCCAGGATCAAGCCATAGCGCGCCAGAATGGCGAGAGGACGATGCGAACGGGCCTGCGACGGAAGGGTTGAATTCGAAAGCGACACCTTCAGATCTCCCGCTTGCGCAGCAATGTCGTCGCCGAAACGACGATGAGGATGAGGAGGCCCTGAATGCCGCTGACCAGCGTGCTCGGTAGATTGAGGAGCTGGAAGCCATTGACGAGGAATCCGACCAGCAAGGCCGACAGCAGCGTTCCGGTAATCGTCGGCACGAGCCGACGGGAGAAGACCGAACCGAGAAGAGCGGTGATAACGACCGGCAGCAGCATTTCGCCGGAGCCGGTGGTGCTGCCGCTCAGATATGAGACAGAAAGAATGCCGGCAATGCCGCCGCACAATCCGCTCGCAACGAAAGCGCCGGCAAGCAAGCGCTTGAGCGGCAACCCGGCTGCACGTGCCGCATCCGGAAACTCGCCCACGGCATAAAGCCTCAGGCCAAGTGGCGTATTCTGCACGATGACCGCCGCAATCACGGCAAAGCCGAGGAGCACATAGGCAAGCACCGGAATACCGAAGCCGTCGGAGGCGGACAGCGCCGTCAGAAAATCGCTCGAAGCCGGCAGGACCGTATTTTGCGTCAGCACGAGTTCCAGACCGGCAACGATGTTCATGACGGCAAGCGTGGCGAGCAGGGGTACGATGCCGGCCAGCACGACGGCGGCGGCGTTGACCGCGCCGATCGCCAGTCCGACCAGCAGCGTTGCGAGGATCGCCACGGGATCGCCGTAGCCAAGCTGCAGGAGGCTGGCATAGACGGCTGCACTGAGGCCCATGTTGGCGGCGAGCGACAGATCGATGCCGCCGGTGACCACATTGGCGCCACCGGCGATCAGAACGACGGTCAATCCAATGGCGAGCACGCCCGAGATGGCCGACTGGCCGAGCACATTTCCGATATTGCCGATGCTGAGGAAATAAGGGGCCGTCAACGAGAAGACGGCAAGGATGACGGCAAAGGCAATAAGCGAGCCGAAGCGTAGGGCAGCGGCGGCGACATTGCCGGCCGAGCGGTTCGGAGTTTCCTTTGTGGCCAGGTTAGCGGCGGGAGCGAACTGAATGTCAACCGACATGGCGCAACCCTTCCGACGCGCCGGTCGATTCCGCCAGCACCTCATCCGTTGTGGTTTCCGATGAGATGAATTCGCGGGTCACCCGGCCACGGAAGAGCACCAGAATACGGTCGGTTATGCTGATCAGCTCCGGCAGATCCGACGAGAGGACGATGATACCCGCCCCACGAGCCGCAAGTTCACCAATCAAGGTGTAGATTTCCACCTTCGAACCGATATCGACGCCGACAGTCGGCTCATCGAGGAGATAGATTTCCGAATGGTGGCTCAGCCATTTGGCGATCGCCACCTTCTGCTGATTGCCGCCCGAGAGAGTGCGCACCAGCGTGTCGCGTCCTTCAGCCTTGATCTGGAGCCTCTTGATGAGGTCGTCGGTGTCACGGCGCTCGCGCTTCCGGTCCAGAAAGCCGAAGCGCGTGTAGCGGGAAAGGCTCGACAGCGTAATGTTTTCCGCGAGGCTCAGGTCGAGTGCGACGCCGTGGCCGCGACGGTCTTCGGGCACCAAGGCGATCTGCTGGCCGACCGCCTGCGCGGGACCAAGCGGTCGTGCCGGCTTGCCCGCAACTTCGATGCGACCGGAAGCGGATTTCTCCAGCCCGAACAAGGTGCGCACCAGATCCTTTGCGCCGGAGCCCAAAAGGCCGGTGATGCCGAGTATCTCCCCGCGGCGAAGCGTGAAGCTGATGTCGGCAAAGCGGTTCGGCGTAGTCAGGCGCTCGACCTTAAGGATCTCTTCGCCGAGTTCGATAAGCTGTTTCGGGAACATTTCGGTGATGTCGCGCTCGACCATCAAACGCGCGATGGCGGCTGCCGACGTCTCTGCGATCGGCACCGAGGCGACGTCGAGGCCGTTGCGCAGCACTGTTACATGATCGCACAACTCCTCGATCTCGCCGAGATAGTGGGAGATGTAGATGATCGTCACGCCTTCGTCGCGTAGTCGCCGGATCAAACGGAAGAGAATGTCGGCCTCTCGCCGGATCAACGCCGCGGTCGGCTCATCGAAGACGAGCACCTTTGGCTGGTTCAGAAGCGCGCGGGTGATCTGCACGATCTGCCGTTCCGCTGTCGAAAGTTCCCCGATCAAGACGTTGCTGGGCAGATCCACCCCGAAATAGTTGGCCAGAATTTCGCGCGCGTGGCGCCGCATGCGCCGGCGGTCCAGAAACGGCGTGCCGGCAATTCGAGGTTCGCGACCGAGAAACAGTGCCTCACCGACCGTAAAGGTCGGCACCAGCAGCCGGTCCTGATGGATGAAATGGATTCCGAGAGACTCGGCAAGATGTGGCGTCAGATGATCGAAGGCTGTGCCTTCGATCTCGATCCGCCCTTCATCCGGCCTGTGCAATCCCGCCAGAAGCTTGATCAGCGTCGATTTGCCGGCGCCGTTCTGGCCAACGAGGCCATGAACCGTGCCACGACGTATGGTGAGGGAGGCTCCGGCAAGCGCCTGCGCCCCGCCGAAGCGCTTCACGATACGATCAAAGTGAATGACGTGGTCATTGGAGTTTGTGGATTGCGGAGGTAGGGCTACGGTCATTTCATCGATCCAATGGGATGCGGTGATGCGGCCGCAGCCGCATCACCGGCCAAATGTTCAGCCGATACCGAGCTTCTTGGTGACCTCGGCGACATTGGTCTTGTTGGCCAGCAGCGCGGGCACATAGGTTTCGCGTGGCAAGGTCTGGCCGGCCAGCAGCTTGGCGACGTTCCGGATCGCCGTGCGACCGATCTCGGCTGGCTGCTGGGCTGCATCGGCGCCCGCGGGAGAATTCGGATCGGCGATGAGCTGCAGAACTTCCGGGCTTCCGTCGACGCCATAGGTTTTGATTTCCGTACGCCCGGCGGCCGCGAGAGCCTGGGTCGCGCCAAGCTGCGGAATATCCCAGGCGGACCATATCGCCTTGATAGACCCCTTCTCGGGATATTTGTTGAGGATCGCGGTGATCTGGGTGAAAGCATCCTGGACCGTGTTCGGGATAACGTCCCGCAGCTCCGGCTGGATGATTTTCACCTTGGGGAAATACTTGACGACGTTGACGAGCTGGTCGTAGCGGATCGCGCAGGGCGTAACCCCGTAGAAGCCGTTGAAGACGACGATATTGCCTTCGCCGCCGATGTCGGAAACGAGCTGCAAGGCAAGATCCTTGCCGATGCCCCAGTTGTCCGAGGTCGTGTTGTTGATCGAATTCGTGGAACCGACATCGACGGTCAGCACCGGGATGCCAGCGTCGCGGGCCTTTTTCAGCCAGGGGTCGATGACGCTGAGGGTACCGAGAATCTGGACGATGGCATCCGGCTTCTGCGCAATCAGCGTCTGAAGTTGCGCGACGAGCTTGCCGTCATTGCGGCCCGCATCGACTGCGATCGGTTCACCGCCAAGCTTTTTCACCTCTGCGATCTGAGCATTATAGGCTTGCAGATCGAAATAATGATCGGTGCCCGTGGCGCTGATGGCGATGCGCTTTCCCTTCAGCGACAAGCCGTCATCGCCGGCTGCAGCCGACTGCCCGGCAAAAAGGCCGGCGCCTGCAAACGTTGCGCTGGCGACGGCTGCGAGTTTCAGGATCTCCCGGCGTCCAAAGCCGGATTTCTGGTCGTGGTTCATGGAATGCCTCTCCGTTATAATCTACAAATTAGATATATTTAGTGAAATAAAGAGGAACGCTATTCCAAAAGGCACGGTCTGAGAGAAAAGTTCTTCGGAGGACGCCTCGTGCTTAGCGCTCGCCGTTTCGCCCGAGGCCATAGGTCAGGGCCAGCGCGCCGACGAGCACGGCGCCCTTGACGAAATCCTGGGTGTAATAAGGGGCGTTCAGCATCGTCAGCCCGTTGAGCAGCACGCCGACGAAGACAGCCCCGGCAATGGTGCCAAGCACGTTCGGGCGGCGCAGACCCAATACAGCGAAGCCGATCAGCGAGGCAGCGACCGCATCCATCAGCAGCGAACCGCCGGATGAGACGTCGCCGCGACCGACGCGGGCGGCGATGACGATGCCGCCGAGCGAGGCAAGTGTGCCGGATATGACATAGGCCAGCGTTTTCAGCCTTGTCGTCGATGCTCCAGCGAGCCGCGTTGCCACCTCGTTGCCGCCGGTGGCAAACAGCAGGCGGCCGATGCGGGTCCGCTCGGTCAGTACGAACAGCACCAGGGCGACAAGGATCATCAAGACGACGGAGACCGGAACGACGCCAAACAGGCTGTAGCGGCCGATCAGCAGGAAGTGCGGATCGTAGCTGCCGGCAGCCTTGGAGCCGTCGGGCAGAATCAGTCCGGCGGAGATCGAGCGTCCGGCGGTCGGGATGAGCTGCAGGCCGGAAAGCAGGAACATCATCGATAGCGTTGCCAGGAGATCGGGCACCTTCAGCCGGACGATGATGAAGGCGTTGATCAGGCCGATCGCAGCGCCAAAGGCGAGCACCAATGGCACAGTGGCATAGGCGTCAAGCTGCCAAACGATCATCGCGTAGCTTGCGGCCATGACGCTCGATGCGGCGACTGCGCCGATCGAGAGGTCGAACCCGCCGACGGCAAGTGTCACCGTGACGCCGGCGCCGAGGATGGCAACGACGGAGACCGCCTGCAGGATGCTCATGAGATTGTTGATGTTGATGAAGGCGGGCTGCGCCGCCGTGAAGCCGATGATGAGGAGAGCGAGCAGGATGAAAACCGCGCCGGAGCGCAGGATGGCGCTGACGCCGGCGAACCAGCCGATTGCCGGACCAGCGGACACCGGCTCGGTCCGTTCCGCCGGCTGCGGGAAGCTGTCATTGTCCACGGATGTCATGCCGGAATGTCCTCGATAGCGTGTGGGTTTGCCGCATCGGCAATGGGGTTCAGGCTGTGCCGGTCGATTATGAGAATGCGGTCGGCCACCTCGTAGGCCTCCTCCGGGTCGGAGGTGGCAATCAGCGTGGCGCGATCGCTGCGGCGGCCTATCGCCTGGATGATGTCATGCCGGGCGCCGACATCGACGCCCTGGAAAGGTTCGTCGAGCAGCAGAAGCCGGCTTTGCTCTGCTTCCCAACGGGCCAGTACCACTTTCTGCTGGTTGCCGCCCGAGAGCGTCCAGACGGAGGCAAGAGGCCCTGAGGCTTTGATCCGTAGCCGCTCGATCGCCTTCTCCGCTTCCTGGCGCTCACGGCTGCCGAACAGGAGACCGCTCGGATACCAGCGGCCGAGATGGGGCAGACTGATCGTGCCGGCGACCGAATTGCCGGGCCAGGCGGCAGGCATTAGCGAGGACCGGTGTCGATCCTCCGCGGCCATGGCGACGCCGGCGGCGATTGCCTGCGCTGGATTTTGCGGCCGATAGGGTTTGCCATCGAGGCGCATTTCACCCTCGATGAGTTGGGTAACGCCGAAGATCGCCGAAAGGAGCCGGCTTTTTCCGGCACCGAGCACGCCGGTAATGGCGACGACTTCGCCCTCGTGCAGCGAAAGATCGAATGGGATGGCATTCGGCAGCAGGCGCGTATGGCGCATTTCGAAGACCGGCTTGCCGCCGACACTGCGCGTACCCGGCCGCGCCGATTGCAGCTTGCGGCCGATCATGGTTTCGATGGCGGCCGGAAAGTCGATCGGGCGGACAAACGAGCCCACGACCTGTCCGCCGCGCATGACGAGCGCGCGATCTGCGATAGCGTCCAGATCCGCTGTGCGATGGGAGATATAGAGGATCGCCAATCCCTGGCTCTTCAGTCGCAGGAGAATATCGAACAGGCGGTGGCTTTCCTGCCCGGAGAGGCTTGCCGTTGGTTCGTCGAGGATCAGCAGGTCGGCCTGATCCGCCAATGCGCGCGCCACCGCCACCAATTGCCGGTCCGCCGCCGGCAGATCGCCGAAATCCCGATCGAGAGGCAGAGAGAAGCCGGCGATATCCAGTACAGCTTGTGCCCGGGCGCGGATGCCGGCGCGCGAGACGAAAAACGGCACCCGGCGATCCGCGAAACGATGGAGTAGCAGCGCGTCCGCGACGGTCAGGCCGGGAGGCCCGACGAGATCGGTCGACTGATGGACAGTGACGATCCCTGCTTTTGTCGCCTCAGCCGGGTTTGCCGGGGCAAAGCTCTGTCCCTTGAAGCTGATCCTGCCGCCATCGGCGGGAAGTGAGCCGGATAATATTTTCACCAGCGTCGACTTCCCGGCGCCGTTCGCACCCATGAGGGCAACGATCTCGCCGCGCTCGATGGAGAGCGTTGCGTCGGCAAGCGCGCGCGTCGAGCCAAAGCTGCGCGTGAGATTTTCGACTTGGAGCAGGGGCATACAGCGTTTTCCGGTTTCGCCCGATAATGCCCCGGGCTGCGATTGAACTTCCAGGCACGTCATTTCCGGGACAAAGCTGCAGGTGGAACAAAGAATCTCCGGAAGCGGCAAAAATCAGATCATTTAGTCTACTAAAAATATAGAGATTATTTCTAATAGATTGACGCGTCGCCGGGAACCCGTTGCCTGTCAGACGACGCTCCAGATCGATCATAAGGAACACGACGATGAAATCTCTCGCACGGCTCGCTCTGTCTGCCGCCGTCATTCCATTCGTCTTCTTGCAATCGGCCCATGCCGACGGCATCGCCGGTGCGCCGGCGCCATTTGACAAGGGCGGCGTCAAGCTGGCGCTGATCAGCTACATCTCCGCCGGCGATTTCTTCCAGGCCTATCAGGCGGGTGCGGAAGCGCAGGCCAAGGCGCTCGGCATCGATCTCCGCGTCTTCCCCGGCCGCCAGGATGCCGCCGAGCAGCGCGAGCAGATTCTCCAGGCCGTCAATCTTGGGGTGAGCGGTATCGTCATCGACCACGGCCTGCCGGAATCGCTCGGCGACGTCGTGCAGCAGGCACTCGATAAAGGCGTCAAGGTCGTCGCCTTTGACGTCAATCTCAACAATCCGAAGATTCCGCAGGTCGAGCAGAGCGATCATGAACTGGCTGAGCAGGCGCTCGACCAGGTGGTGAAGGACAACGGGAAGAGCTTTGCCGCCGGCTATGTCTATGTCGCCGGTTTCGCGCCGCTCGATCGTCGCAATGAGGTCTGGGACAAGTTCAAGGCCGCCAATCCCGGCGTCGTCGAAAAGGCGCGTTTCGGCAATGTCAGCGACACGACCGCAACCAGCACCGCCGATCAGGCGAAAGCGGCGTTGACCGCCAATCCGGATATCAAGGTGGTCTTTGCGCCCTATGACGAGTTCGCCCGCGGCGTGAAGCTCGCAGCCGGCGACCTTGGCATAGCCGACAAAATCAAGATTTATTCCGCAGATGTCTCGACCGCCGATATCCAGGAGATCACCGAGCCGGGAAGCCCCTGGGTTGCGACCGTCGCCACCAATCCTGCCGTGGTTGGTGCCGTCTCCGTGCGTGCGGCCGCTCTGCAGATCGCCGGCCAGGAGATTCCGCACCAGATCACCATCAAACCGACGCTTCTGACCCAGGACAGCCTGCGGGCTGCCGGCGTCAAGACCATCGAGGATCTGGCCGCCAAGATTCCGGCCTTCAGCACCAGCGATGCGGCAACGGCAAGCTGGATTCCGGACAAGCTGTTCTGAGGTCTGCAACAGGACGCGTGCGGCGGCGCATTTTTCGGCGCCGCTGCATCATCATTTCTAGAGCAATTCCAGGAAAAGTGCGAAGCGGTTTTCCGTCCGGAATTGCGTGAAACAAAGGGATAGAGCGGGAAAGCGATTCCGTGAAACGCTGAACCGCTCTAGGGATCAGGAGTTCATTATGAGCCAATCCAATGTCGTCTTCGCCACCACCCATAGCACTGGACGGGAAGCATTGTTGTCCACCGCGGCGGAAATTTCCGCCGATTTCGCGAGGCATGCGGCCGAGCTCGACCGCGAAGGGCTGCCGCCGCTGAAGGAAATCATCCGGCTTAAGAATTCCGGTCTGCTGAACGCGCTGCATGGCTCGCAGATCGGCGGCGGCGGACTGAATTGGGTCGATGCACTGAAGCTGGTACGCATCATCGCGCGCGGTGAGAGCTCGCTCGGCCAGCTTCTCGGCTATCACTTCGTCAACAGCCAATATATCTATTGGGCGATCGAGGATGCCGCCCGCGCCCATGCGCTCGGCGTCGAGACGGTGGCGAAGAACTATTATTGGGGCGCTGCCGTCAATCCGCGTGATCCGGGTCTGGAGCTCACCCGGCGCGGCAACACCTACGTGCTCAATGGCCGCAAATCCTTTTCGACCGCGGCCCATATCTCCGACTATATCAATGCCAACGCCACGCTCGACGGCAAGATCGCCAGCTTCGCCGTGCCGACCAATCGGCCGGGCTATGTCACCAACGACGATTGGGACAATATCGGCCAGCGGCTCTCCGATAGCGGTAGCGTCGAGTTCCGCGACTTTCCGGTCTATGAGGAGGATTTCATTGCGCCGCCCTCCGAACCGGATGCACCGCCGCCGGTGCTTTCGACCTTCAATACGCCGCTGATCCAGCTCGTCTTCGTCAATTTCTACCTCGGCACCGCCGAAGGTGCGTTTGAGGCGGCGCTCGACTATGTTCGTTCGACAACCCGGCCGTGGATCACATCCGGCGTCGAGAAGGCTGCCGATGATCCCTATATCCTTGAGCGGGTCGGGGAGTTTACCGCCGCGCTGAAAGCCTCGGCTGCACTCGCCGACAGTGCCGCGGAAGCCGTTGAGGCGGCGCTGTCGCGCGGCAGGGAAGTTACGGCCCGCGAGCGGGGCGAAGCGGCGGCGGAAGCCTATGCGGCGAAGGTGCACGCCACCAATGTTTCGCTCGACGTCACCTCGCGCGTCTTCGAATTGACCGGCGCCCGTTCCACCGCGTCGCACTATCGGTTCGACCGCTTCTGGCGCAATGTCCGCACCCACACGCTGCACGATCCGGTGTTCTACAAGGCAAAGGAAGTCGGTGAGTTCGTGTTGAACGGCAAGATTCCGGCCGTCAGTCTCTATAGCTGATCAGCATCCTCCCAAGATGCATGAGGAGGGCCCGTTCCGGTATCGGAATGGGCCTTCTTGCTTGAGGGTTCACAGCGCGCCGTTTTTCGGCGGCGTCACGCCGTTCAGATGGTAATTGCCAACCACATGATATTTCCAGCGCACGGGATCGTGCAGCGTGTGGGTACGCGCGTTGCGCCAATGACGATCGAGATTGAGACCGACGCGGACGGACGACGTGCCGGCCAGTTCGAACAGGGTGTTCGATGCCTCCAGTGCGATTTCCGTCGTCAGCACCTTGGCGGCTGCGACGGCAAGCGTAGCCGCCACCACATTTGTTTCGCTCGGGTCGATCTGGGCGATGTCGACCTTCTGGCCGGCGCGTTCGATGACAGCCGTCGCCGCCTCGAGACGGATGGCGATCTGTCCGACTTTGGCGATGGTCAAGGGATCGTCGGATGCCCGGTCGACACCGCTGTCCATCCAGGGACGCGACGTGGTTTTGACGAAATCGACGGTCTCGGCGAAAGCCGCGCGGGCGATACCGAGATCGACGCCGGCATGGATGATCTGCCCGACGGAACCGATGGTTGTCGGCCGCTCGAAACCCTTGTGATGAAAGACGACAGCGTCCGCACGCACATGGACATTGCTGAGGATCGTGGTGCCGCTGCCGGTCGTCCGCTGGCCGAACCCGTCCCAATCGTCGACGATCTCGATGCCCTCGGTACCACGCGGCACGAAAGACATGGTCAGCCGGTCGTCCTCGTCCAGCGCGAAGACTGTGATCCAGTCGGCGAAAATGACGCCGGTCGAATAATATTTGCTGCCATTGATCCTGTAGCCGAGCCCGTCGCGGGTGATGCGAGTATTGT
Source organism: Rhizobium sp. BK313 (assembly GCF_014193655.1). Lineage (GTDB taxonomy): Bacteria > Pseudomonadota > Alphaproteobacteria > Rhizobiales > Rhizobiaceae > Rhizobium. The sequence continues at coordinate 446,313 of NZ_JACHZQ010000002.1, forward strand.
AGTGGCCGACGGTCTTGGTGCCACGTTCGGACAATGCGTTGCCGAACCGATCGCCGGCCAGCGCCCGGCCGAAGAAGAATTTCTTCTGTTCTTCGCTCCCGTCGGTCCGCAAGGCTTCGAGAATGTAGAAATGGTTTTGCGGTATCTGCCCGATCGAGCCATCGGCTTCGGCGAGAATGGCGGTAACCTCGGCCAGGATCGTATTGGAGACATCGAGCCCGCCGTATTCGGAGGGAACGGTGATCGAAAGCAGACCCGATTGCGACAGCGCGTCAAGCTCATGATGCGGCAGCAGTCGATCGATGTCGCGATCGGAAGCCGATTCCGCAAATTGCTTCGCCAGCGTTCGCGCCGTCGCGATCGCCTCTTCCTCGTTTGTTAAGCGAGCCGCCACCGGGCGAATTCGATCGGTCTGTTGCAGGGCCAGTTCCATCCGCGCTCTCCTAAATCCAGCGCCTCATGGGTGAAGGATGTTGCGGCGGAAAATAAGAGCTTAATTTCTATAGATATACTCCATTATGAAATGTTTTTCGTTTTGCAATCTCGCTTTGTCTAGGCCCACGGCAAGGGCCGCGCGCTCAACCCCTCAGGCGTTGGCTCGCAGTCGAAGACAGCGGACGCCCGCAAACTGTCGTTAATGGCAGCGCCAGGAAAACAAGAACCGCATGGGCTTAATCGAGGCCCATGCGGTTTGACCATAAGGCGACCTGTCAGATTGCCAGTGAGTAGCCCAGATCGCGCAAGGGCAGGCGGCGCACCCGCTCGCCCGTTGCGGCAAATATGGCGTTGCCAAGCGCGGGGGCCAGCGCTGGGAAGGCGGGTTCACCCATGCCGGTCGGCGGATTGTCCGACTGGATGAAATAGGCATCAATCGTCATCGGTGCGAAGGGCAGGCGCAGAATTGGATAGGCATTGTAATTCTGCTCCTGGATCCGGCCGTTTTCGATATTGATTTTGAGGCCCATGGCCGTGGAGAGAGCGTCGGTGGACGCGCCCTGCGCCTGGGCTTCGGAGCCGGCCATGTCAATGATAGGTCCGACGTCAAGCACCACGAGGATGCGATCGATCTTGATCTGCTTGTTGGCATCGACGCTAAGCTCAACGGCCTGGGCGACATGGCCGGCGTGGGAATAGCACCAGGCCAGTCCCAGACCGCTGCCCTTCGGCAGCGTCTTGCCCCAGCCTGCCTTCTCAGCGCACATCCTGATCACGTCGCTGGCCCGCTTGGGGCTGAAGTTGACGCTCTGGTCCTTGGGAGCCAGCTCAGGCACATCGCGGTTCACTGCATCGAGAAGGAACTGGACATGGTCGCGACCGGAAGCAAGCGACAGCTCATGCATGAAGCTTTGCGCGGCGAAGACCTGGGCATTGTCGCCGGGCGCGCGCCAGGCGCCGGTCGGAATCTTCAGCGGGAACATGGTCTTGCCGCGGCGCAGATTGGGCGCCTTGATGGAATATCTCAGATTGTCGGTGAGGTTGGCACCCGAGGCTTCTTTTTTGCCGTCGGCGGTGAAGGTGATGAAATGTTCCTGCCAGGCGTCGAGACTGCCGTCCTTGGCAATCGCGCCCTTGAACTGATGATAGCCGGCGGGACGATAAAAATCATGGCCGAAATCGTCTTCACGGGTCCATTGCAGCTTGACCGGGGCGTTGACCTTCAGCGCGATGGCTGCAGCCTCACAGGCATAGTCGTTGACCAGCCGCCGTCCGAAACCGCCGCCGACGCGGGTCTGGTGCATCACGACTTTTTCCTGCGGTATGCCCGCCACCTTCGCGATCAACGGCAAGCCGCGATCAGGCTGCTGGGTAGGCACCCATAGTTCCATCACCCCGTCATGCCAGTGTGCCGTGGTGTTCATCGGCTCCAGCGGCACATGCGCGGCGAAAGGATATTCGTAATAGGCCTCCACGGTCTTGTTGGCATTGGCGAAGGATTTGTCCACGTCGCCGACATTGTCGTCGGGCTTTTCCGGGAAACTGTTCGCCAGCTTCTTGGCCTGGGCCGAGAATTGCGATGTGGAATCTGTCGACGCCTCGCTCAGATCCCAATCGACCTTAAGCTTGTCCTTCGCCTGGAAGGCGCTCCAGGTGTCCTTGGCGATGACGGCGACGCCCGGCATCACTTCGACCGCCATGCCGGTGCCGTCCACGGCGAAGGCGTCGAGCACGCCGCGTTGGGCCTTGATCTCGTCCACATTGAAGGACCTGACTTTACCACCCGCTGCCGGACATTTGGTGAAGTTGGCATAGACCATGCCGGGACGCTGGACATCGATGCCGAACAGCGGTTGCCCGGTGACGACCTTCGGATCGTCGACGCCGCGATAGGCTTTCCCTATCAGGCGATATTCGGCGCGGGTCTTCAGTTTCAGGCTCTTGGGATCGGGCACAGGCATTTTTGCCGCGGCGGCGGCAAGCGATCCATAGGTTGCCGACCTGCCGCTGGCGGCATGAGTCAAGACCGAATCCTGAGCGGTAATCTGCGACGGGTCGACCGCCCACTGCTGGGCCGCGGCGGCGATCAGCATCGCCTTGGCGCCGGCGCCGGCCTGACGCAGCTGATCCCAGGCGCGGGGGATGGAGGTCGAGCCTCCCGCGCCCTGACTGCCATAGACCTTGGGATTGATGTCGGCCTGCTCCATCACGACATGGTTCCAGTCGGCGTCGAGTTCGTCGGCTATGATCACGCCGAAGGAGGTCTTGATGCCCTGGCCGATCTCCGGACATTTGGAGTAGATGGTGATCGTGTTGTCCGAAGCGATGCGGATGAACGCGTTCATCACTTGCTCTTTGCTGTCCGCTGTCTCGGCGGCGAACGCTGGATCTCCGAGGTAGAACCCCAGCACCAGCCCCGCAGCGCCCGCGCCGGCGAGCTTGAAGAAGCCGCGTCGCCCTATGGCCAGCGATGCATTGGCCGTGGGGGTGGAACGGACCTCGTGGATCAGCGCTGAGAGATAAGCATCGGACTGCGCAAAGTTTGACGTCGTGTCAGCCATTGGGTGCCTCCGGAGAACTAGGTTTCTGGGTCGCCTGCTTGCGCAAATCGGCCACATCCTTGCCTGTCAAATGCGCGCCTTTGGCGCCAAAACGGGCGGTGACATAGTTGGCGACGGCCGCTATGTCGTCGTCGGAATAGCCCTCACCGAAGGCTGGCATGAAGATCCTGCCGTCGGCGGTCGTGCGGTTGACGCCATTGATGACCGTCTGCGCCACGTTGGTGGCGCTGGGATCGTTCACCGCGCGCACGCCGGTGAGGGTGGCATAGCCGGTGACCGGGCTCACGCCGGTCCAGTCATGACAGCTGGCGCAGGCGCCGGCGAAGATCTTTTCGCCGCGCGAATCGGCGTCCGCCACCGCACCCTCCTTGTACGACGCCGACGCAGCCGTGGTGACGGTGCGCGGCAGGTCGCTTGCATGGGCAGGTATGCTGCGCAGATAGGTCACCAGAGCATGCGCGTCGTCCGGCACCAAATAGCTGAGGCTGTCGTCAGTGGCTTCGCCCATCGGGCCCGCCGCGCCGCCATGCCCATCGGCATGTCCGGTTGAGAGGTAACGGTAGACATCATCATCGCTCCAGTCGCCGATGCCGGAATCCTTGTCGCCGGTAATGTTGTAGGCGTGCCAACCGGCGGTGATGGCGCCGGCAAATTTCTGGTGGTTGTCGACGGCATAGGCGACGTTTCGCGGTGTGTGGCACTCGCCGCAATGGCCCAAGGCCTCGGCAAGATAAGCGCCTCTGTTCCATTGTGGGCTCTGGCTGGTGTTGGGACGGAAGCGCTCGTCGGTATTGAAGGCCACGTCCCAGAGCCCCACGAGGCCGCGCTGGTTGAAAGGCCAGGAAAGCTGGTTCTGCTTGGCGGGGGCATGCACGGGCTTAAGCGTGAAGAGATAGGCCTTGATGGCCAGCGCGTCGGCATCCGTCATGTAGGTGTAGGAGGTGTACGGCATGGCGGGATAGAGTTTCTCGCCGTCGGCACGAATGCCCTTGTGCACAGCCGCCAGGAACTGGGCGTCGGTGTAATTGCCGATGCCTGTTTCCTTGTCCGGCGTGATGTTGGTCGAATAGATGGTGCCGAACGGCATGTTGAAAGCAAAGCCACCCGCGAAGGGTGCGCCGCCAGGGGCAGTGTGGCAGGCCTCGCAGTCTGCAGCATGAATGAGATATTCGCCACGCTTCACCACATCCGCATTGGCGAGCTCCGCCGGTACGCCGGTAACATTGGCGCCCTGATAATCTTCCAGTGCCACGGTCGAGCCGCCGGCAAAGGAGGTCGGATCACGGCCAAGAAACAGCCAGCCCGCGAAACCGAGCGCGACAACAACAAGGATCGCGACGACAATACCGATGATTTTTGTCATGGTCAGGCCGGCTTGGTCGCAGCGTTCTTGATTGCCCGGCGAATGCGAATATAGGTTCCGCAGCGACAGAGATTGCCCGCCATGGCTGCGTCGATATCAGAATCATCGGGTTGGGGGTTGCTGTCCAGCAGCGCGGTAGCCGACATGATCTGGCCGGCTTGGCAATAGCCACATTGTGGCACCGCAGCTTCCATCCAGGCCTGCTGGACCTTGGCGCCGTTGGGCGTGTTGCCAATTCCTTCAATGGTGACGACGGCGCGGGTGCCGACATCGCCAACGGCCAGTTGGCAGGAACGCACTGGCTTGCCAGCTACATGCACAGTGCAGACACCGCATTGGGCTATGCCACAGCCGTATTTGGTGCCGACCAGATTAAGATGATCACGCAGCACCCACAGAAGCGGCATGTCCTCCGGCACGTCGACCTCTTGCGGTTGTCCATTGATATTAAGAGTAAGCATGTGTCCATCCCTGCCTGACAGTGAAATCGACGCACCAACAAAACCAATCATCATATGATACGCCGGCATTTTTCCTCGGTAAACATCGACGAGGTGTCGTCACGTGAATGTGTCAACCGAGACGAAGTATCTCTTTCGGCACCTGGCCAGGGACGCGCGCCGCCGACAGCGCCAACAACGACACCGTCACCTTTCCCACAGGCGCGCAACACGGCCTGTCAACGGCTTCTGGGCGTTGACGCCTTGCGATGCGCACCGTTTCTCCCTTCCCAACGCGTTTTCGCGTCATTCGCTCGGCACCAAAAAAGACATCGAAGTACGACGCGGACGGCTCTGCGAAGGTCGCTGCTACGCGGCTTTCCAAACGTGTGGAGAAGATGAGTCGCTGCAGCAACTCGGTGAAAAATGATAATAGTTGCTTACCATGTGGGCGCTAGTGATCAGTATTACATGTATAATTCGCGTGTTTCTGAATATTTCTGAAGTCTTAACTAGGCATATATATTCAATTCTTCTTAATTTACTGATGTATTTCTGCATCTATGACGACTTTATGTCAGGTATTTTCATGGATGCACTTAGATATTGGGTTGGCTACAGTAATTCTCTCGCTATCGTGCGCTCGGGGGTCCAATGGCTTCCAACAAAAGGGAACAGCCAGATAGATGAACGCCGCGGGGTTACGCAGCCTTCTTCTGATCAGGCACATCGATTGGAGAAAAAATGAATATCAAGAGCCTTCTTCTCGGCTCCGCTGCTGCCCTTGCAGTAGTTTCCGGTGCTCATGCGGCTGACGCTGTTGTTGCCGCTGAACCGGAGCCGCTCGAATACGTTCGCATCTGCGACGCATACGGTGCAGGCTACTTCTTCATCCCGGGTACTGAGACCTGCCTCAAGATCGGCGGCAAGGTTCGTACGGAAGGTGAATGGTATGATGCCTACAACCCGAACAACGTTCGTGGCACGCTGTGGCACACCCGCGCTGAACTGCAGCTGCAGACGGCCACCGACACCGAATATGGTCCTCTGAAGACCAATACGGAACTGCGTTGGGATTGGCAGGAAGGCGGCTCCACGAGCACGAACTTCCTCCATGGCAGCATCAGCCTCGGCGGCTTCATCATCGGTAAGGAAGATTCGCAGTTCAACGTCTTCACCGGCTATGCCGGCGACGTCATCAACGACGACGTGGTCTATGACGGTCCGTACGAACTCAACCAGATCACCTACAACTACGATGCCGGCAACGGCTTCACGGCTGTGATCTCGGTGGAAGACACCAACTCCGGCGTTGGTGCAACCGGCGCTAACGGCGAAGACAGCTCGGATCACTACGCTCCGGACGTTGTTGCCGGTGCTGGCTACAAGGCCGGCGCATGGTCCTTCAAGGTCGTTGGTGGTTATGACTCCATCGTCGAAGAAGGCGCCATCAAGGCTCGTGTCGACGCTGACTTCGGCGCCTTCTCGGCCTTCTTGATGGGTGGTTGGAACACGGACGGCGACAAGCTGAACAAGTACGCGGGCGCGAACGGTGGCGGCGACGCTTCCGGTATCGGCTGGGGCGACTGGGCAGTTTGGGGTGGCGTCGGCGTACCGTTCAACGACAAGCTGAAGTGGAACCTGCAGCTCGCTTACACCGACTCCAAGATCTTCGCCGCTACGACGAACATCAAGTGGAACCCGGTTAAGCACCTCCTGGTCGAGCCGGAAATCTCCTACACCAACTGGGATTCGATCAACGAAGATCAGTGGGCTGGTATCCTCCGCTTCGAGCGTACTTTCTAATCTGATCTGAATTCGACCTCCGATCAGAAAAGGGAGAAGGCCCGGTTTCCCTCCGGGCCTTTTTTCGCGTCTGTCGCAAACATTTCCGCAGTTCGCTTTTGCGCGTCACGTGACGCGTTTTCATGCCTTTTTGCAGTCCCAAAAAGCGCAAGCGAGACAAGTTAGGACCTTGCTGGCGTCAGGCTCGTTTACGACCTTGCCAGAATGAGCGCTGCTTGGACGCCACCTTCCAATATGGCTGACGCCTTCGATGAGTCGGTGATAGCTCGGGCAATCTGGAGGGTGCCCACCATCAGTCCGAAGATCGCTGTCGCTCTCTCCCGGGGTGAGGATAAACGCGAAGCTGGAAGTTTCGATGCCAGAACATCCGTAAACTTGCCTAACTCAACTTCATAAGCCTCGCGGGTCGTCTCTGGCTGTCTTCCGATTTCGGGCAACAGCGCAGCTGATGGGCAGCCGTTTTCGCGTCCGAGCATATGGTCAACGTTGAGATAGTTGCGGATGATGCTCTCAAAACTCAGCTGGTCGTTCCGAGCCTGCTCTAGATTTTCCCGCTGATGCGTCAGCGCGCTCACCATGGCCTCTTTTACGAGTGCTTCTTTTGAATCGAAGTGAGCATAGAACGCGCCGTTTGTCAGCCCGGCGTCTGTCATGATCCCCGCGAGCCCCGACGCGGCCGCGCCATCGTCGCGAAAACGCTTGGAAGCGACGTCGATGATCCGACGCCGTGTGTTTTCCTTATGACCTTTTTCAAATCGCATCTGTTTCTTCCCGAAGTGCCTGTCTCATGCGATTTACGTCAATCAGCATACTGTCCTCATACTTTAGGACGCTGCTGTTTCAAGAGCAGCTAGCAAGTTCTGATCGAGCTTTTGCGAAACTTCGTCGACGCGCGGATCAGCGAACTGGCTAAAGGTGGAGAGTGGCCGATCATATTCAAATGCGACACCGTTAGTGTCTTCGCGCAGGAGAACCCGAACCGGTGCGTAAAGGCCGGCCGAGATGCGATGCCGGGTCATCTTCGATGCGGTCAGCGGATTACCAATGTCGTACTGGATCGACTGACGCTGAAGGCCAGCGACCTGAAGGAGCGCTCCATGATCCCTGAATCCGAAAATGGAGAGTGCAGGTAGAGCCTCCAATTCTTGAAGCGCGCGAGCCGATTCTCGGTAACGCAGGAGGGCGAAAATACCGTCATCTATCCTGGGGATAGTGGCTTCCAGCTTTGACCTGACGGCATTGAAATCTTTGCTGGAGCGGATCGTAACATGTTCGACGTTGATCTTTTCGATGTCTACCGTAGTCGTCATTCTTCATACCCTTTCTCGTGATCGGTGGAGACGAGTCGCCGCAACCGAGGATGCGTTTCAAAGAGACGAGATACCGAGCGCTTCCACCCGACGTGCCAGTGTCAGGAGGCGACGATCGCTACCAGTGGGGGCATCGATCTCAAGGCCGATCGGAAGATTGTTGCTCGCTTTGCCCATGGGAAGACTGATGCCAGGAAGGCCCGCTGCGCTGGCCGGAATGGTGTTTTTCGCCAGGGCTGCGAATGTCACTTCCTTCCCCGCAATCAAGAACTCATTTTCTTTGCCAATCTCCGGCGCCGTGCAGGGGGTTGTTGGTAGAAGGAGCGCCTCAGCGCCGCTTGTTGCAAAAGCCTCAGTGAACAGTCGCTGGATTTGGGGCCGGTCAATCGTCAACGCTGCGTGATATGCGCCCGGGGTCAACCATTTGGATCCGGTCGGCAGCACGAGTTGTTGCCAAACTTCTCTCAAGCCCGGCTTCAAGTCTCTGTAGATTTCGTCAAACGAGGTTGGAATACTGTTATCCTGAAGAAAGCCGGCGATTGCTTCCATGGTTTCACGGAAGAAAAGATTCCAGGTCGTCATATTGGCGAGCGCCGAAAACTCATCGCCAAAATCGATTTCAAAAACTTCGGCTCCGCCATCGCGCAGTCTACGGATAACTTCGTAGAAACGGGCTTCTACATCGGTCTCAACAAGGTCAAGATACTGCTTCGGAGCATATGCGAATCTCACGCCCTTGAGATTGCCTTTCTCGGATGCTGTCGATGCGGGAGCTTTGGTTACGACCTGATCAATCAACTCGCAATCTTCGACTGTGCGGGCGAAGACGCCTGTCGTGTCAAGAACATGGGAAATTGGCGCAACGCCGTTCCGCGGCCAACGCCCGGTCGTTGGCTTGAACCCCACCACTCCACAGAGTGACGCCGGTACCCGGATCGAACCGATAGTGTCTCCTCCGAAAGCCGCGGGCACGATTCCAGCGGCTACAGCCGCGGCAGAGCCGCTTGACGATCCACCGCTGACCCGCTCAAGGGCGCGGGGATTTTTCACCTGGCCATAGGGACCATTGTTCCCCGTCAAGCCGTAGGACATTTCAACGAGGTTATTCTTGCCGAACACGAGCGCGCCGGCCTCCTTGACAGCACTGACCACCCCCGCGTCATGTTCGGGAACAAAATCTTTCAGATTGCTGACGCCGAGCGTCGTCCGTAGCCCACTTGTCAAGTAGCTGTCCTTTACGCCGAGCGGCACTCCAAGGAGAGAGCCGGATGCGCCAGCGCTGCGCGCTTTGTCAGCTTCTCGTGCCGCCGCAAGAACAGCCTGTTCATCGATCGTTATGAAAGACCTAATATCCGACTGCTCGCGTGCTCGCGCCAGAAGCGCTTCCGCGTAAATCTCGGCAGAAAGACTTCCGCCCTGTATGGCGCGTGCGGCCTCGACGACACTGAGGGCAGTCAACTTTTCCGACTTCTCCGTCGTCCTCAATCCTGGTTCCTGGTTCATGTGCTTCCTCGTTAGACCTGCTTCTGCTTGAAATCGATCAAAGCGCGGACCGAATGCTCCGATCTTTAAATTACGATCATAATATAAAATTATGACCATAATGCAATAGGTATTTTCTTCTGGTGATGCCGCCCTTGCGATTGCCGGATTGAAGTTCGATTCCATCGTGTGTGGAGCGGCGTATCAGTCGCCGTCAGCCCGTGGGTTGGGTAACTCGTCCTGGCTTTTTAGCCTCATGGGCGTATCGAAATATTCATTAAAATATAACGCCGTTGTATACGGCTGAATATCATGCTAGCGCTCGGCCTCTTCCAGGAGGACGCATGCCCATGATCAAACGTCTCGCTTCCGTTGCGAAAATCACTATTACAATCAGTAGTTTATTGCTCTCCACACCTGTTTTTGCCGACCATGTCGTGACCGACCAGATCGGTCGCCAGGTGCATATCCCGGATGCCGTCAACCGCGTTGTCATCCTGCAGCACCAGACGCTCAACATCGCGGTCCAGCTCGATGCGATGAATAAGGTCGTCGGCGTTCTCGACGAGTGGAAGCAGCAGCTCGGCGCCAACTATGTGCGTCTGGCGCCGCAGCTTGCGAACCTGCCAATGCCGGGCGGTCTGACCAAGGTGAACATCGAGGAGCTTTTGAAGCTAAAGCCGGATGTGGTCTTCGTCACCAATTATGCGCCCGCCGACATGATCAAGCAGATCGAGGATGGCGGTCTTGCCGTCGTCGCCATATCGCTTCTCGATGTGCCGCCGGACGAGGCAGCGAAACTCAATCCCTCGGTCAAGGACGAGCCGGCGGCGATCGACGCCGGTTTTGCAACCGGCGTGCGACTGATCGCCGACGTCCTCGGCAACAAGGACAAGGGCGAGGAGATGATCGCGGTGACGAAGAAGACCCGCAAGCTTGTCGCCGACCGCCTTGCGGATATCCCTAAGGACAAGAGGGTGCCGGTTTACATGGCCAATCCCGACCTCACCACCTACGGCCGCGGCAAATATACCGGCCTGATGATGGAGCGCGCCGGCGCCCGCAATGTCGCGAGCTCAATTGTCGGCTTTAAGCAGGTGACCATGGAAGACGTGCTGAATTGGAACCCGGCCGTGATCTTCGTGCAGGAACGTTATCCGGCCGTCGTCGACGAAATCAAGAAGACTGCGGCTTGGCAGACCATAGATGCCGTCAAGAACAACAGGGTCTATCTGATGCCGGAATATGCCAAGGCCTGGGGCTATCCGATGCCGGAAGCCATGGCGCTCGGTGAACTGTGGATGGCAAAACAGCTCTATCCCGAGCGGTTCCAGGACATCGACATGCAGAAGGAAGCGGACGCCTATTACAAAGAATTTTATCATACCGACTACCGCGCCGCGCAATGAGGAATGACCCTTCCCCGCGACGTTCGCCTCAGATGATCATCGTCATCCTGGCGATCGTTCTCGTTCTCGTCACGATCAGCTCCTTCGGAATCGGCCGCTACGACATTGCGTTCGCGCGGGTGGTGCAGATTCTCTGGAGCCCGATCTCTCCGCCCCACGTGCCGGTAACGCCGACGGAGGCGAATGTCGTCTTCACGGTGCGCATGCCGCGCATCCTGCTCGCACTGCTCTCCGGCGCAGGCCTCGCGCTCTCCGGCGCGACGTTGCAGGGCGTGTTCCGCAATCCGCTGGTCGGGCCGCAGGTGATGGGCGTTTCATCCGGAGCGGCCTTCGGCGGCACACTCGCGATTCTCCTGAGTTTTTCGCGCTACGGCCTGCTGGCTTCCGCCTTTGTCTTTGGCCTTTCCGCACTCATTCTCGTCTATGCGCTGAACGGCATCGTTGCCCGGCGCAACATCTTGGCGCTGGTGCTGGCCGGCGTGGTCGTCACCGGTTTCTTCAGCGCGCTCGTCAGCCTTGCGCAATATCTTGCCGACACCGAAGACAAGCTGCCGGCCATGGTCTTCTGGCTGCTCGGCAGTTTTGCCACCGCTAACTGGGAAAAGTTGTTTCTGATCGCCGGGCCGGTGCTGATCGGCAGCATTCTGCTGCTGGGGCTACGATGGCGCATCAATCTTCTGTCGATCGGCGACCAGGATGCCCGCGCACTTGGCGTCAATGTCGAGCCGCTGCGCTGGCTGATCCTCGTGCTTGTCTCCTGCATCGTCGCAGCGCAGGTGGCTGTCAGCGGGATCATCGGTTGGGTCGGCCTCGTCGTGCCGCATACGGCTCGCATGATGGTCGGACCTGATCACCGATTGATGATGCCGGCCTCGCTGATCATCGGTGCGCTTTATCTGCTGATTATCGATACCGTCGCCCGCACTGCCACCAGCACTGAAATTCCGCTCGGGATCCTCACCGCACTGATCGGCACGCCGGTCTTCGCGATGGTGCTGAAACAAACCCAGGGAGGCGTGCGTGGATTGTGATCCGGTTATGCTGCGCATTACGGCCGCCAGTCAGTCCTATGACGGCGAGCGCTTTCAGTTTCGCGATCTCGACTTCGACCTGAGGGCAGGGGAGATCACTGCCATCCTCGGTCCGAACGGCCGTGGCAAGTCCACCTTGCTGCACGTGCTGGCAGGCTTGTTAAAGCCGACATCAGGCACTCTGGACCTGAACCCACGCACCGGCTTCGTGCCGCAGGAATTTTCCGGCTCCTTTCCCTATTCGGTGCTGGACGTAGTCCTGATGGGCCGCGCCCGGCATATCGCGCTCTTCCGCACACCCCGAAAGAGCGATATCGAAAAGGCGATGGCGGCGCTCGAGGCCACCGGTATGGCCGAATACGCAACGCGCAACATCAACGCTCTTTCCGGCGGCGAACGCCAGCTCGTGCTGATTGCCCGGGCGCTGGCTGGCGAGAACGCGGTCCTGCTGCTCGACGAGCCCGCCTCGGCGCTGGACCTTAGAAACCAGGACGTGGTGCTCTCCCTGCTCAGCGAACTGGCCGATCGCGAGAAGCTTGCGATCGCCTTCACGACCCACCAGCCGAACCATGCGATGGCAGTGGCGGACAAGGTGCTGCTGATGCTTGACCATGCAAAAACTGCCTTCGGTACGAACGATGCCGTGATGACCGAAGCCAATCTCGAAGCGCTTTACGGCATTCCCGTGCGTGCTGCCCGGCTTGGCGGCAGCGCGCGCGAGGAGGCGGCCTTCGTGCCGCTTTTCCGGCAAAGGGATCGAAAAGGAAATCGACCATGACCGAACCCGTCAAAATCCTGTCTGCGGGCAGCATGCGGCATGCCTTTCCGGCGATCATCGCGGCTTTTGGACAAGCGACCGGCATTGTGGTTTCGCTGTCGCTTGGCCCTGCCGGTCTTCTGCGCGAGCGGATCGAAGCGGGCGAGACATTCGATCTCTTTGCTTCGGCCAACATGACGCATCCACAGCGTCTCGCCTCCTTGGGTATCACGGAAGAGGCTGTTTGTTTTGCCCGCAACCGGCTCTGCGTCCTCGCCCGTGCCGATCTCGGCCTGACGAGAGAGAACTTTCTCGCTGTTCTGTCCGATGCGTCTGTGAAGATCGGCACATCGACGCCCGGAGACGATCCTTCCGGTGACTATGCCTTCGAGGTGTTTGAACGCATCGAGACAAGACATCCGGGCAGTGGCGAGGCGATGAAATCCCGAGCACGCCAACTGGTTGGTGGCCGCGACTCGCCGCCGACACCGCCGGGCAAAGGCGGCGGCTATCTGATCACCGATGGCGAGGCCGATCTGATGATGAGCTACTATTCGAACGCCCGCCTCCTGCAGGCCGATCCGGCTTTCAGCGTCGTCGAGATCCCCCCGGAATTTTCGCCGAAGGTCGAATATGGCTTCGGGCTGCGCAAGGGTGCTTCAAGCGACGCCTGGCGGTTAGGGGATTTCCTGGTGTCGGATAGGGGTCAGGATATATTGAAGAGCACCGGCTTTGGCACGATCCGCTAAATCTTTGCATATGCGCTCGTCTTGAGGCGAGATATCCGATGAACGCGGTCTTAAAAAGCGCTCTAGGAAAATACTAAAGGGCCGGTACCCTGAAATACAGGTAGGCCGCGAGGCTGGCTACGGAAAGCGCCACAACAGCAATGGGATGGAAAACGCCCCTGATTACCGCTGCGAGCGCCAGTCCAAGCAGGACGATCGTTCCGCCCAGCCAGGGCCCCTTGTCGCCGACCGACAGCGCGAAAGCGGAAAGGCTGACGGTGGCGGCGACCATTGTTACTGGCATCTGCTTTTGAAGCAGCTCGGCCCGGTTTGTGAACGTCAGCAGAAACCTGTTCCAGCTCAGTCCAAGGGAAAAGCTCAAAAGCAAAGAGGGGAGAACATACAACATCGACTATCATCTCTTCAGGCATCCGGGATGACAGACGCAATCCATATGCCAACATCGGAAGCGGCAATGTGTGAGGGCAAGCCGACGTGAAGGAATTAAACAATGCCGGTTTGACGGGCGGATTGCTGTTTTGTTCGGCAATTCGCTCGATGATCTCGAACGCGAATGCAGCCTTGCAGATGCAGAGGATAGAAGTGGGGGACAGCGTTGCGATCAATGATCTCAAGCAGATCGCCCGATACCAGGCCCGATACCAGGAAAGGCTGGGCCACCTTGGATCTTTGCTGGCCGGCGGATCGCGGTGGTCCGCCGGGAGAGTATTTGGAGACGGCTACTCGGCCACCTCCAACCGCCCGCGCATATTTGGATGGAAGCGGCAGTAATACTCGATCGCACCCGCCTTGGTTACCACGGTCGAGGCCGACTGATGCGGGGGAATGACGACATCGAATTTCCCGTCGGCAGTAGCCGTATGCGCCATGACGTCCTTGTTGACCCATTTGATCGTGTCGCCGACCCTCGCGTTGACCGCCGCCGGCTTGAATACGAGCTTTTCAATCGTGACCTCAATCGTCGCGGCCTCGGCGGGAAGGACAGATAGCAACAGCCCCAGGCCGGCCACTCCCAGCCGGCCGCCACATGCAATTCGCATAGTTTGGCTTCCCTATTTCAGCATCGCCGCGACATGCTCGGCATGTTGTTCATGGCCTTGGAAAACCTTCAGGCCGGTCTCCAAGAGATCCTTGAGTTCGGCATTCTGAGCCGACGGGATCAACACGGTCTCAAGTGCGCCATTGACCTGCTTGTGATAGGCGACCTCATTTTCGATATAGGCCTTGTCGAATTTAGCCCCTTTCAGTTTTGCCAGCTTATCGCGCTCAGCAGCCGCAGCCTTCGTGAGCTCGCGACTTGTGTTGTTGTCTTCAGGCGTGACCTTTAGCTTCTTCACGAGAGCGAGCGCCTGCTGATTGACGGCTTCATGATCACGCAGCATGTCCTTTGCGAAGTCGACGACCTCCTTATTCTTCGAGATTTTGACGGCCTGCTTGGCGGCCTCGATATCGATCACACCGGCCGTATAGGCGATATGGGCGATCTGCGGATCGGTCGGGGCCGCGCCTGCCGCGTAAGCGGTGGGGCTGAGAAGGCAGATTGCGGCAACGGCCGCGCTCAATCGAACGAACATTTCAGAACTCCTCTTTCCGACGACGAAATATGCGCCGGGTGTGTGTTGGTGACGCTCTTTTGATGCCGCCCAACGCCAAACGTTCCGGAAAAGCTATTCTTCGATGCCAAGTCGTTTCATCACCTTTGTCGTCAGCCGCTCGCAGCGCCATCCGGCAAAGGGAAAGGCGTTGAGGAGTACCGGACCAATTCGGTCGTCGATGTGCTTTCGCAGCAGGTCCCTAGCCCGGTGAAGTCTGGATCGCACCGTCGCGGGCTTGATGCCTAAGAGTTCTGCCGTTTCTTCGACGCTCATGCCTTCGATTACCCTGGCAATGAAAACGAGGCGAAAATTATCCGGCAACTCATCGGTCGCCTCTTCTACGAGCTGCAATATCTGCCTTTGTGCCATCGTCTTTTCCGGATCGTCTGTTGCTACACCGTTTGGAAATGGGACGACGTCAGCGCTTGCCGCATGGGTTGGCAAGGCGATCTCCAGACTGCGCGAAGACCGACGAAGTCGGCCGAGCGCCTCGTTCATGACGATCCGGTACAGCCAAGTGGATAGTGATGATTCCGCCCGAAAACTGCCAATATGCTCAAAGGCACGGACGTAGGCTTCTTGAACAACGTCCTCGGCGATACCGTCGTCGCGCACTATGCCGCGCGCAATGCGAAAAAGACGCTGATTATAGCGGCGCATGATGGTTCGAAACGCCCCAGGATCTCTGTCGGTGGCGCGCTTGATCAGCATGGCCTCACTCGCGCGATCGTCCAAAAGGGGCCGCCCGGCCACTGCCAAAAGAGTTACTGCTTTCATTTTTCATCTCCAATCGTGGATTGGATGTCCGGCCTTGGCAAATGTTCCCGAGGTTCTCAAGATTCCGAGGTTGGCAGACCTTTCACAGTCCTCCGGCGCCACATCGGTTCGAGCCGACGCAGGAATTCATCGGTATCGTACCCCAGTGTCTGTCACGATCACATCCATCGGAATGTCGTGCGCGAGGGGGTGGATGGTGTTGATCTTCTGCGATTCGAAGCCAACGCCGATAATAAGCGGCTTGCGGGCGAGATAAGCGAGAGTCCTGTCGAAATAGCCACCGCCGTAGCCAAGCCGGAAGCAATTGTTATCGAAGCCAACGAGCGGCGCTATAACGACATCGGGGATAGCCTGCCTGCCCTCTGCCGGCACCGGGATATTCCAGATGCCACGTTCCAGCCGCTCTCCTATTTTCCACGATCGGAAGATCAGGGGCGTGTTTTTGGCGATGACCACAGGCAATAGACACGTAGCGCCACGGGCGGTCGCGGTGGCCATCCATCCACGAAGATCGGGCTCTCCCAGAAACGGCCAGAACATGCTGACATGTTGGCCGGCCACATCGGCAATCACGTGATCAAGGTAGGTCGCAATCAAGCGGGTAAATTCCTCACGCTGTGCCGACAGCAAGGATTTCCGCTCATCGATCAATCTTTGACGCTCTGTCTGCCGCCATGCCGGAATGTTTGAGGGGGCAGCCTCGCTGGCCTTAGAGCCGTCGCAGGCTGGATCGGCTTCATGCATCAGGCCGGTCGGCGATGCGAATTCAGAAGGCCTAGCGTCCGCATCGTGCTGATCCGATATGGTCATCTGCATTCCTCAAATCGCGTGTGCGGTCCGCTATCGAAACCTGCTTGAGCTCAGACAATGATTTTTGTATAGAGAACTATATGTGAACTTCATTCTGGAATCGAGATCTTTCCGTTGGACCTTTCGTCGATCGAGATATTCCTCGCGGTTGCCAGCGACCGTAGCGTTACAAAGGCCGCCAAGGCGGTCGGGCGCGTGCCGTCGAATGTGACAACCCGAATCCAACAGCTTGAGGAAGACCTTGGTGTTCCCCTTTTTAGCCGCGACGGCAAGAAGATGACGTTGACGCGGGAAGGCGAAACGTTTCTCGCCTACGCCAACCGGCTGACGGCGCTTGCGCTCGAAGCGCGACAAGCAGTCCGACCCGTTGCGCCATCGGGGACATTGCGTGTGGGCGCGATGGAAAGTACGGCGGCGAGCCGGCTGCCGGCGGCGCTGTCGCAGTTCAACCAAATGTGGCCGGATGTTTCTCTGCGTCTGACGTTGGGGGCGTCCCGCGATCTCGGTCGGGACGTTCTGGCCGGCACTCTGGATTGCGCGTTGATCGCCCGCCCACCCAAGGCGATGCTGGACGAGGAACCGGATTTTGACGCCGAACTCAAGAGGCTCGAGATAGAGCCCGTCTTTGTCGAGGACCTGTTGATTGTGCTGCCGTCCGGCCATCCATCGATCAAATCCGCTGCCGACCTCCGTGTTGGTTCGCTTGCCGCGTTGGAGCCCGGCTGCACCTATCGCAGGATTGCCGAAAACTGGGCGCGAAAATCAAGCGCCCTGCAAACGACCGAACTTGGCTCCTACCACGCGATCCTGGCGAGCGTTGCGACCGGAAACGCGGCTGGAGTGATGCCGAAATCGGTCCTTGATCTTATGCATTGGCCGACGAGCATCCAGACCCATCAACTCGGACCCGTCGATACGCTCCTTGTCTACCGCAAGAACGATTGCCCAAGCGCTTTCAATGCATTCCACGAAGTCCTCAACGCGACAAAGGGCAGAGATCCTCGGCTCGTCACAAACTAGCCGGCGTCCTTTCCGTCCGTTCGCAATAATACCCTCTCATAACCGGTCTTATCATGCATAATCCCTATTCCCGGAACATGGAACCGAGCCATTCGCGCCGCTTGCGGTTGTTTTCTCCGATCCTGGCTGGCGCAACCTTGCGCGAACGATTGATCGCATGCCTTGGCGCCTTGCTTGGCATTGGTCTCACGGGGGTTATCAGCGGCTATCTGTTCGGGCAGGGGCCGCATCTTCCGCTCATCGTCGCGCCAATGGGGGCATCGGCGGTGCTGCTTTTCGCAGTGCCTTCGAGTCCGCTTGCGCAGCCGTGGTCGATCATCGGTGGCAACACGATCTCCGCACTGATGGGCATTGTCGCCGCCTATCTCATTCATGATCCGATCATCGCAATCGGTGTCGGCGTTTCGCTTGCCATCGGCGCGATGTCTTTCACCAGATGCCTCCACCCGCCTGGAGGTGCTGCTGCCTTGACCGCCGTTCTCGGCGGCCCGGTCGTTGCCGGCTGGGGTTTTCTTTTTCCTTTTGTCCCCGTGGCATTGAACTCCTGCATTCTTGTCGGGCTGGGCTTGCTCTTCCACAAGCTTTCCAGGCGCAACTATCCGCATGTCGCCCCTAGACCTGCGGAGAATACTCATCAGACAATCGACTTACCTTCATCTGAACGGGTCGGCTTTCGAGAGGAAGACGTCGATGCGGCTCTCGAAGCGCTTGACGAGACCTTTGACATCGACAGGGCAGACCTCAGCCGCCTGCTGCAGCAGGTCGAACTGCAGGCGACGTTGCGGTCGCACGGAACCATAAGCTGCGCCGACATCATGTCGCGTGACGTGATCGCGGTCGGCGACGACGTCGAACCGGATCACGCAAGGCACTTGCTGCTGAAGCACAATATCCGCACTTTGCCGGTGAAAGACCGCGAAGGCCGGCTAATCGGCACAGTCGGCCTGCGGGAATTGTCGGAGAGTACCAGCACGATCGCGCGCGCCATATCGAAACCCGCAGTCGCTGCCATTTCGGACTCAGCTCTATCACTGCTATCCGTTCTGACGGATGGGCGCACGCATGCGGTTATCGTTGTCGATGCCGATAGCCGGATCCTTGGTCTGATATCGCAGACAGATCTCTTGAGCGCAGTGGCAAGGCTGCTGCTGACCGATCGCGTCGCGGTCCCGGCTGTCGCCTGAGGGGCGGACATGCAGAAGTCGCAATGCCAGTCATGAAAAAGGCCGGGAAGTCCCGACCTTCTTCGCTCAACATCGACAGCTGCCAGTACATCCGTGGTCAGCCGCCGACATTGATCTATGAAGATATGCTACTCTTTAATTGCAAAGAGTCGATTGAAATTGATCGTCAGCTTGATCAAGGCAGGGCTATCCGCTCTACCGTCAATGCAGCCCTCGTCCAAGGTGGATCGGTCGGGCTGCCTTCGAGCTGGCTAATGTCCCCACCACGCCCGCATGTCAGCCGGGGTGCCTTTGAATTGATTTCGGTCGCATAAGCCTATGCCATCGACGGAATGAGGATCTGGTCCGCTCCCCCCATCGGTGTATTGCCATAGCGTCCACTCGCTCCAGTTCGGAGGGACCACCGCCGTGGATGCATATTGCGCAAGCCAAAACCAGCAGGCTCCAAGAACAGGATCGGTTGTTGTGCCGAGGGCCCTTTTGATCGTGTGCCCACTGTAAAAGCCTGGATGGCGGCCAGTCTTCGTTTTGACATGCGTTACGAAGGCTCGCGCTTCTTCCAACGTCATAGACGGGCCGGTCGGATTGTCCTCAAAATCCAGAACCAGGATTGTGTTTTCATCCGGCTGCACGATATCGAGGAAGTGTTGGGCCTGTGAAATCCCGTTCGATCCGGTCCCAAAATGGTATGCCCCAAAAAGCAGCCCTGCCCTTTTGATAGCGTCGCGATTTCGCCTAAACATCGGATCGACATATGCTTCACCCTGCGTAGCCTTGTGAATAACGCCGAGAACGCCAGCCTGCTTCGCCTTGTCGAAGCGTAGCCGATTGCCGTTGTGATGGGAGATATCGATAACACAGTTGGAAGCCATGTTCCCCTCCGTGACATACAAGGAGTGTCCCACTCCTTCGCCACAACCATGATCCGATATGCACGATAAAATTGCAAACCCCTCTTATAGCTACGTCAAAAGGTATTGTGTGCCACTCTTTTACGGAAAAATGGACTATGTCGAACTGTGAATTCTTTGCGCGGCCACACGATGCCCGGAGCCTCCTTCGCCAGGACCTCATTGATCGCGAAGCGCGATTTGGTCCTGATCTCTTCCGCAAGCGCGCTGCGATCAGGGGCTTAAACGCGTCGTCAAAGCCCTTGGATGCGCAAGGTGACTTCAATCAACCCGGCAAACCCGGCGGAACAGCGATATAAATGACGTCATGATTTAGCTTCGAAGTCGTATGGGCCAGTTTGCAGCCCAGCTAATTGTGGAGCGACCGATGACGATCAGCGTTCAATTCCAGTTTCGCAGTGGTTTTTCGTCCCTCGACTTCGACAATTTTCGCTTGTGGGGTAGCTGGGACGGGGAGGGGCGCAGCGCCGAGGAATGGACGTCCGCCAATATGCAAGCTGGCATCGATGCGAACGGATATGAAGTCTTTCGCACGCAGATCGAATTTCCGGACACCGAGGTCGGCACGATGTTCCGGTGGGGAATTGAAGTGGATCGACCGGGCTCTCCCGGGATGTGGGCGATTGCGGCCGAACTCGATGACGAGGCCTCACAGCGTCGCGAGCGCTTCTTCATGCTCCAGCCGGATACATCAACGCAGACCTATCATTTAACCTGGCAGGGTCTGCTTGGCGCAAACCGTATCCGCAGGGGAGACGCGTCCGCCGGCATTCGCTTTTCGGTTTGGGCACCGAACGCCGAAGCGGTTTCGCTTGTTCTGGCCGATCCAACAATCGGATATGTCGCCGATGATGGAACCGGGGCGATCAAGTCCGTCGAAATGCGCAAAACCGGTGATGGAATTTGGGTCGTCCAGACGGGAGACGACGCGTGCCTCACCGATTTCGAGAGCATGGTCGGCACAGCCTATATGTATCATGTCACGAAAGACGACGGCTCTCTGGCATACCGGACCGACATCTGGTCGCTGATGCAAATCGGGGCAGGCGATCTGGACCCGGACGGCGCGCCCTATCATGGAAAACCCGAAGCGCTCGACGGACCACAGAGTTGCTCGGTCGTCTGCGATCCGAGACTGGTCTTGCTTGCATCTGGAGAAGAAGTCACTGCGGACGATTTCTGGGCCGATGAGTTTGTCGCCAACCGGCCGTTGCCGAAACGGATCGAGGATCTGGTAATTTACGAGCTCCATGTCGGTGCGCTGGGTTTCGGAAAGGACGCTCCAGGCACGCTGGACGATGCCATCGCCTTCATCGCGCATCTTGTGGCATTGGGCATCAACGCTGTGGAATTGCTGCCGATCGCTGAGTTCGAGACGCGGGCGAACTGGGGGTACGGTACCTCGCATTTCTTTGCCACCGACCAGGGCGCTGGCGGCACCGACCGGCTCAAGATGTTCGTCAAGGCCTGTCACCAGCAGGGTATCGTTGTCATTCTGGACGTCTGCTACAACCACTTCGACCCGGACGGCGAGCGGGCCGAATGGGCTTACGATTCAAATGATCACACCCGCAATATCTATTATTGGTACGAGGGGAAGCCCAGCGACTACCCTGAGCCGACCGGCGGCTATATCGACAATATTTCCACGGGTTGGGCGCCACGTTTCCACGAAGAGGCGGTGCGCCAGCTGTTCGTTTCAAGCGCTGCGTTCTTTGTCTCCATTTGCCATATAGATGGCTTTCGGCTCGATCAGACGAGTTCCATCCATCAATATCCCGTCCTGCATGCCAACGGACACCCGGCCGGCAGGGCTGCGGCGTTTGGCGTGAAATTCCTGAAACAATGGACCCGCACGATGCGGCTCATCAAGCCGGGCCTGTTTCTCACCGCCGAAGACTATTCCGACTGGCCCGCTATGACGGAGCCGAGCCTAAACGGGGATGGTCTCGGGTTCGATGCGACATGGTATGGGGATTTCCACCACAATCTCATCGAGTACCATGGCGGATCCCAGGCACAGCTCGTCAAATTTGCCGGCTACGGCGATCGTCGGGAACTTGCCCTGTCATCGTTTGCCGGAGCTTTCGATGCGAGTGCCCATTCGAAAGTGGTCTACAATCAATCGCATGATGATTGTGGCAACCGGGAGGGTTCAGCCCGGACGGTAGTCGTGGCGGTCAACTTCGCGCCGTTGGTTGGTGAAACGCGGGTATGGGCTGAGGCTAGGAGCCGCTTTGCCGCCGCGATGACCTTGCTGTCGGCGGGCACGCCCATGTTCTTCATGGGCGAGGAGGTCGGCGCCCAGCAGCCATACCGCTACAATGATTTTCTCGATAACCGGGAGGATATTCTCGGAGAGGCGGCTGGCAGCGGCGCGAGATTGATGGCCTGTTATCGTGACCTGATATCCCTAAGTATCAACGAGGATGCCGTCCGCTCGCACAACATCGCAGTTTCCACCGTCCACAATGCCAATCGCGTCATTGCGTTTCACCGTTGGAATGGCATGGAAGAATTCCTTATCGTCGGCTCGCTCAATGACGCTCCATTCAACCACGGCTATTGGTTGCACAGCGATCGGTTGGGTGACTTTCATTGGCAGGAGATTTTCAATACCGACGCTGCCGAATATGGCGGCTGGAACATCGGGAATGGCGGCAACAGGATGGAAGCCGTAGGAGGTGCGCTCAATGTGGTTCTCCCTGCCTGCGGCGTGCTGGTCTTTCGGAAGTTGTGACAGTCTGAGACCGCGGTGGCCTATATGAGGTTGCTTCTCGGTGGAAGGCAGGCTGACGATTTGGCGCAATATGCTCCGTCGTCGGGGCGCGACGGAGGCGCTAGGCGTCACTGACCATGACTAATGACTTTTGAATTTTAGCACAAGCTGATACTATCGCGCTGCGGGTACTATACGACGAGGCTCAACATGCGGCGCGGCCTGATATCTGGTGTCTGTTTGGCATGGACCGCGTTTTGTGTTCTGGCGGGCTTTGTTGTTGCTGACGAAGATGACATGCTCACAGGTGAACGGCTCGCTGCATTGTTGCGCGCCAGCCGGACCGTCATCTCAAGTCATCAGAAACTGATCAACGATGAATCCCTCGGGAAAAAGGATCTCACCGGTCAACGTGTCGTCAACGAAGCGCTGCAGATCTTTGCGCAGCGCAAGGGCGATTCCGTATCGGATCAAAATTTCAGCCCCTTCGACAAACAATTGTTCGATGCGCAGGTCGCCGCGATAAAGGAAGTTGTCGACGAACATCAAAGCATGATCGATATGAAAGGTGTGGGTTTCAAGGGCTTCATTCCCTCGACCTTCGCCCGGTTGGTCAATGAACGTTTTGAGGAAAAGGTCGGCGATAAGGCAAAGATGAAGGTGACGGCGCCTGAGGAGCTGATCCGCAATCGCAAAGCGCGTCCGGACGACTGGGAGCAGCACGTCATAGAGAGCGATTTTCTGTCTCCCGATTGGCCGAAAGGCAAATCCTTTACCGAGGAGGTGGAGGTGAGCGGTCGCCCGTCTTTTCGCATGCTGATCCCCGAATATTACTCGGCATCCTGCCTGACGTGTCACGGTGGACCCAAAGGCGAGGTCGATGTAACGGGCTACCCGAAGGAGGGTAAAGCTGAAGGCGATTTGGCCGGTGCGATCAGCATTACGCTGTTCAAATGAGTGCCTTTGCCACCATTCCGATGCGGATTGGCCGTTTGACGGATCGAAAGATACCGCTTCGCCTTATCTGTCTTTCGGCCGCGCTTTTGGGCGCGCTGCTGCTCAGCGTCGCCTTCATGGCGCATGATCTGCGTGAAAATCAGCGGCGTGTGGAGGAGGCGAATGCGCGCTTTCATATGTTCGACGATGCCGCCAAGGCGCATCGCCATTTTGGCGAGGTCCGCTATTGGCTGACGGATCTATCGGTCAGCCTGCTGACCCTCTCGGAACGGCGCGCGCAAGAAGCCCGCAAAGCGCTGGAGCAAGATCTGGCCCGCATCAAGGTGTTCGCCCCCGATGAAGCGAACACGATCCTACAGGGTTCGAACGCCTACTATGAAAAGGCAATGGAGGCCGTTGATGCCTATACCAATGACAACAGGGTCATAGGCAACACCCGGCTGGCGGCTGCCAGAAGCTACAGCGACCAAATCGATTCCGTGCTCATGTCGCTCGAACAGCGTCTCGAGAACGAAGCCGATCTGGCGCGCGACGCTGCCGATGCGACGGCGCGCAACACCTATCTGCGCGCACTGATCGCAGCCGGCGTGACGACATTGGCCTGTATTCTGATGACCTGGCTGGTGTTGCGCTCCATCCTGGTGCCGCTCGGCCGGATCGACAGGGCGATGACGCAGTTGACGAGGGGGCAGGAGGATGTCGAACTGCCGCCGGAAGGCAGCGATGAATTCGGAAAACTTTCAAAGACGTTGCGATTGCTGCGTGACAGCCAGGCGGAGCGTCGCGAGCTTGAAGCGGTTGCCGAGCGCCAGCGCAATACGGTGATGACGGCGATCGAGACCATTCCCGACGGCTTCGCGTTCTTCGACGCCGACGACCGGCTGGTTTTGGTCAACCAACGCTATCTTCAACTGTTTCCGGAGACTGCAGATCTCATGACGCCGGGAAGAGCCTTCGAAGACATCATTCGTGCGCAGGCAGAACGCGGCACGACCGATACCGGAAGCGGCGGCATAGAGAGTTGGGTCGCTGAGGCCATGCGGCGTCACCGCGAGCCGCAGGGCATGATCGAGCGGCAATTCGCCAATGGAACATGGCTGCGCATCGCCAAGCGAAAGACGCCGGAGGGCGGCACCGTCGCGGTCTATACCGACATATCGGATTTGAAGAACCGGCAGGAGGAACTGGAGGAGGCAAGGCGTGGCGCTGAGGTCGCCAGCGAAGAAAAGAGCCGTTTCCTCGCCTCCATGAGCCACGAGCTGCGCACGCCTTTGAATGCGATCATCGGTTATAGCGAAATGCTCATCGAGGATGCGAGCGATCTTGGGCAGGCTGGATTCATTGCGGACCTCAATAAGATAATGGGCTCGGGACGCCATCTCCTGGCGCTCATCAACGACGTTCTCGATCTCTCCAAGATCGAGGCGGGCAAGATGGAGCTTTACGTCGAGCGCCTTAGTCTGAAGCAGCTTCTTGCCGACGTTCAAAATACCGTAGCGCCGCTGATCGCCAAGAAAGGCAACCGTCTGATGGTGAGTGCCTCTGTCGAAAAGGACGAGATCGAGACCGACAAGACAAAGTTGCGGCAGAATCTGTTCAATCTTCTCTCGAACGCTGCGAAATTTACCGAGAACGGCAAGATCAAGCTTTCGGTGCGGCGTTACGCGGATGGAGCTGGCGAATGGCTCGAATTTGCCGTCAGTGACAGTGGCATCGGCATGACGAAAGAGCAGCAGCAAAAGCTGTTCCAAGCATTCGTACAGGTGGATTCGTCGACGACGAGGAATTATGGCGGGACCGGCCTCGGCCTGACGATCACGCAACATTTCGTCAAGATGATGGGTGGCGCCATTACCGTCGAGAGCGAATTCGGCAAGGGCTCGACCTTCCGTTTCACCATCCCTGCGATCACCAGAACGGATACCGTCCAGGAAAATGCGCCGCAAAGCGATATGGTCGAAGGCGCGGACGCGCATCCGACAGTTCTCATCATCGATGATGAGGCGAGGGCTCGCAAATTCGTCTCCGACGCCGTTCGTGGAGCAGGCTTTACCGTGATCGAGGCGGCGGGTGGAGAGGAGGGCTTGGCAAAAATCCGTAAATTGCATCCGGACGCAATCGTCCTTGACGTGATCATGCCAGGGCAAGACGGTTGGTCCGTCCTGCGTGAAATCAAGTCGGACAAGGCGATCTGCGATATTCCCGTCATCCTGGCCACGGTGGTTGCGGATCGCGAGATGGGCCTGGCCTTCGGTGCCGTCGACCATCTGATCAAGCCGATCGACCCCCAGCAACTCATCGATACCCTGAATGCAGTCGCTGGCGAAGCGCGCCATGATGTGCTGGTCGTCGACGATGATCCCGCAACCCGCGATCTTTTCCGCAGGGTGCTCGTCCGCGAGGGTTGGCGGGTCCGGGAGGCGGCCGACGGTCGCCATGGTCTTGACCAGCTCGAGGCCGGACGGCCAACGATTATGGTTCTCGACCTGATGATGCCGAATATGGACGGTTTCACGCTGCTTCAGGCGATCAAGGACAGGCAGGACTTGGCAGATATCCCCGTCGTTATCGTCACGTCGAAAGATTTGACGCGCGAGGAGCTGGATTGGCTGGGCGTTCGCGCAAATGAGGTGATCAGAAAAGGAACCAAGGGTCGTGCCGATCTGATCGCGGCTTTAAAGCGGCATCTTCCGCTCAAGGAAGAGGCGTGAGGAGAGGGCTTCGGATGGTCAAGATTCTGCTCGTCGAGGACAATGAGATGAACCGCGATATGCTCTCCCGCCGCTTGGAGAAACGGGGTTACGAAGTTGTCAGCGCCACGGACGGGCTTGCCGGGGTCGAGGCGGCCGTGACAGCAAAGCCGGATTTGGTTCTGATGGATATGAGCCTGCCCGTCATCGACGGCTGGGAAGCAACGAAGCGAATCAAAGGAAATCCCATCACTGCTGGCATACCGGTGATCGCACTTACCGCCCATGCCATGGCCGGCGATCGGGAAAAGGCAATCGAGGCCGGTTGCGACGACTACGACACCAAACCGATTGAACTGCCGGGTCTGCTCGACAAGATCGCCCGTTTGACGGGAGGGTAACGATCGTGGCTCAGTCTCGGGATATCGGGCATCGCATGTATATCGCCAGAATCGCCCAAAATATCGTCGATCCGGCCCAGGCCATTCTGGGCTATCAGGAACTGATCACGGAAGAGGTGCGTGAAGCAGGACCCAGCGATGCTTTGCCGGACCTTGAAAAAATATTGAGCGCCGCGCGGGAGCTGAATGCAATGATCAAGCGGCTTCTCGACGTCGAGACGCCGGAAAGCGGGAGTACTCCCTCGCTCGATAGGCTTTTGCGACACGATCTCAGAACGCCCATGAATGCCATACTCGGCTATTCCGAGATGCTGATCGAGGACTTCGCCGATACCTTGCCGGCGCGTCTGCTGGAGGATGTCTCGAAGGTCATTCGTGAAAGCCGCAATCTGCTTGCGCAGATTGACGAAACACTTGATCGATCGGCCGCCGATGCGGATCAGGACTTTCAGCCCAAATTCGACAACACGATCGCCGCGGATCTTGCCAGGACAATGGCGACCCGTTCTTCGGCCGTCACCGAACGTGCTGGACGTATCCTTATTGTTGACGACACGGCCTCAAATCGCGAGCTCCTGTCCAGGCGCCTGCGCCGTGACGGACACACCGTCGTTGCGGCAAGCTCCGGCGAGGAGGCGCTTCGTATCTTCGACCGGCAGGAATTCGACCTCGTATTGGCCGATGTCCTGATGCCGGACATGAACGGCATAGAGCTTCTCGGCCAGCTTAAATCGGATCGACGCTTTCGCGAGATCCCAGTCGTGATGATTTCCGGGCTGAAGGATGACGATGCCGTCGCCCGCTGTATCGAGGCGGGGGCCGAGGACTACCTGCGTAAGCCGATCAATCCCGTTCTGCTTAAAGCGCGCATTGCCGCGTGCCTCGAGCGTCGTCGCTGGCGAGCGCGCGAAAAACAATATCTGGCGCAGATAGAATTCGAGAAGGAGCGGGCAAACGCGCTACTCCATGCCGTTCTTCCGAAGCAAGTGATAAAGCGGCTTGCAGATGGAGAGGAAGTCATCGCCGATCGTATCGATATGGTGACCATCATTTTCGCCGATATCGTCAACTTCACGGAATTTGCAGCACGAACGCCGGCTGCGGCGCTCGTCCGGAGACTGGGAAATCTGTTTACCCGTTTCGACGAACTTGCTGATCAATATGGCATCGAAAAGATCAAGACGATCGGCGATGCCTATATGGCGGCGGCTGGACTGCCGGACTCGCGCCCGGATCACGCAGTTGCGGGCGTTGCGTTCGCTAGGGCATTGCTGGCCGAAATGTCTGGAGGCGCCGATTATGGATCGGCGCTCACCTTGCGGATCGGCATTCATAGCGGGCCGGTCATCGCCGGCCTAATCGGTCGGAAACGCTTTGTCTATGATATCTGGGGACATACGGTAAACCTCGCCAGTCGTATGGAGTCTTGCGGCGTACCGGGACGAATTCAGATATCGCAATCGACGTTCGATGCACTTGGCGACGGCCGTATGATCGCCCACCGGGAAATCATGGATATTCGCGGCATCGGCAAATGCACGACCTACCTATTGGAATAGTTGCTCATGCCGCCGTGCTCCGTGCCAGCGTCCCGGTATGGGTGATGCTGCAGGGTCCTGCTTACGTGAGCGTTTTTGGCGAACGGCGACGATCCGCTATGTCAAAGTTAATTGGCGAGCCGGATTTTTTGGCTAGGGTCCTCAAAAAGGGAATTCGTGTCACAGGAGGACGGGATGTTTCAGGCATTTCGCGGTGCGAGTCCGCCGCTCTATCCGGAAGACGTTGCGATGATGCAAACGCTGCTGAAAGATTATTGCAAGGATCGGGGTTGTGAGAACACAAGCACGGAAGCGGAGGAGGCGGCCAGAGAACTTGTCCATTGGTTTCAGATTGGGGTGACAAAGCAAAGCCAGTTGCGAGAGTTGCTGCACTCGCGCGCGTGGAGCTAGTCGGGAAAGGACGTATGACGGATATCTTGGCCGACATGTATGATAGTCGCAATCCACGTTTTGAGTATTCTCCCCTGTCTCGGCCGTTTATTGCCAACGGGACAAGCGTGATCGTCGAAATTTTCCGGCCGTTTGGCCAGGAGCACGGATGGAATCTTCAGGTGGTCGACGAGGGACTCGATGTTACGGTGTGGATCGATGTGTTCGACACCGACAGAGAGGCATTTGAACAATTCCTCCTGACGGTGGAGGCTGAAGGTATCGGCTCGTTTGCGGCGATGCCCATCAAACCATTGAACTGAAATGAGATTCAAGACCTCGCCGTTTCCCGAATCAAACGTTGATTGGCCGTTCGTTCAACTGTTCTACGTCTGAAGCGCGGGTTCGCAGACATAGATCCCGGGCTCACACCGCAATGGTCTTGCGGGCAACGATATATGGCTCGAGCATTGCGGCATTGAGCTCTATTCCAAGCCCTGGCCCTTCGGGAACCGAAACCGTACCGTCGGCATTGACCCTAGGCCTGCCGGCCAGTTCCAACAGCGGGTTCGGCCCGACATCGTATTCCAGGTAGGGAAACGGCTGTTGTCCGCCGGCCCTATGGTTTGGCAAAGTCGAGAGCAGATGGAGCGCCGCATGGAAATTGACGGTGCTTCCCCAGACGTGCGGTATCACAGGCCGATTAAACATCTGGGCCAAAGCGACGACCTGGCCGACACCCGTAAGGCCGCCGCAAATGGCGATATCCGGTTGAAGAATGTCCATGCAGCCATCCGCCAAAAACGGCAGGAAACCCGCAGGGTTCATGATCGCTTCGCCTCCGGCAATGGCTGCCTTGATCTGGCGTGCTGCCAACCGGTAGCCCGGCAAGTCGGTCGGGGTCACCGGTTCCTCGATCCAGAGAAGGCGGGCCTCTTCCATCAGGGAGGCTGTGGTGATCGAACGTCGCGGCGTGCATGACTGATTGAAGTCGATCATCAGATCTGCCTCTTTGCCGATCTGCCGACGGGCGGCAAATGCTGCAGCCACATCGTCCGCTGGATTGAAGCCGCTTCGCAGCTTCAATGCGCGAAAACCCTCGCTGAGATAACCGTCGATCTCCCGTTCGAAATCCCGGTATGGGTGGCCGCCCGGCTTGAAGAACGGACCGCTGGCATAGGCGAGAATCTTGTCGCGACGGGCACCGCCGAGAAGACTGGACAACGGTATCTCATAGGCGCGTGCCGTCAGATCGTGCAGGGCCATGTCGACCGCGGAAACAGCGGTCATGATGCCGTCGCCTTCATTGGCCTCGCGCATCGCCTGCCACAGCGCTCGAATATGCCTCGGGTCCCGCCCGATCAAATGGCGAGCGAGCTGCCCTTCGATCATGGCTGCGGCAGTCGCGGGAACAACCCACGCCTCGCCCCATCCGGAAAGCCCGCCAGCGACGATCTCCACCAGAAGCGTTTGCCGATTGGGGAAGAAAATGAGTGCATTTCCGATCGGCTCCTCCAAGGCAGCCGAGAGATGGTAGAGGCGGATTTCCGATATTTTCATGATTGCGTCCTTGCGGAGAGGGCGGCTGAAGCCTTCGCGCGCATCAGGTCCCTCATGCTGTAGCCAAGAATAAAGATCGCAGCCGCCGTGACGGCCATGGCCGCCGCCAGAAAAAGCAGTGCACCCTGGAAGCCGCCGGTCGCGTCGCGGACCCATCCGATAATCGTCGGGCCAAAGAAGCCGCCCGTGCTGCCGACCGAATTGATCAGCGCGATGCCGGCTGCAGCGGCGGTGCCGGTCAGAAGCGTCGAGGGGAAAATCCAGATCGTCGGCGACGCGCCGCCGATACCCGCCGCTCCGATCGTCAAACCAATGACACCCACGAACGGGTTGCCGGCGAAGGCGGCGATCACAAAGCCGACCGCGCTGGCGATAAATGGTCCGGCAGTGTGCCAGACGCGTTCGCCTGTCTTATCCGAATGGCGGCCAACCGCGATCATCGCGATGGCCATGAAGACGAACGGAATCGCCGCCACAAGGCTGGTCTGAATGGTGGAAAGGCCGAATTGCTTGATGAACTGCGGCATCCAGATGGCGATACCCGTGGTACCGATGACCAACCCGACGGCGATCAAGCACATCAGCAAAACCCGTGGATCGACCAGAGCGCGGCCGACAGAGAAATGCTCAACCTTCTCCTGGGCGTCACGCTCGCTGTCCAGGCGTTTTGTCAGCCAGCTGCGCTCCTCTTCGTTGAGAAAGGATGCTGATGCGGGTCTGTCGGGGAGAGCAAAGAAGACGACGAGTCCCATAATGAATGCGGGCAGACCTTCGATCAGGAACATCCATTGCCAGCCGTGAAGGCCCGCCACTCCGTTCAGGTTTTCCAGAATGAGGCCGGATAGGGGAGCTCCAAGGACCGAGGCCAGTGGCACGGCGACATTGAACGACGAGAACATCGAACCACGATAGGCACGCGGAAACCACAAGGTCATGTAGAAGATCATGCCTGGGAAAAAGCCGGCTTCGGCAGCGCCCAACAATATGCGCACGACATAGAAGCTGGCGGGATTCCAGACGAAGGCAGTCAAGGCGGAGAGAATGCCCCAGGTAATGAGGATGCGGGCGATCCAGAGGCGCGCACCGACACGGGCCAACATCAGGTTGCTCGGCAGCTCGCACAAAACGTAGCCCAGAAAGAAGATGCCGGCTCCGAAACCGAAGGCGGAGGCTGAAAAGCCGAGGTCGCCATTCATCGTCAAAGCGGCAAAGCCGATGTTCACGCGGTCCAGAAAGGCGGCCAAATAGCAAAGCATAAGGATCGGCAGGATCCGCCTTGCTGCCTTGCTGATGATATCTGATCTATCCGTCATACTTGTTCCTCCCACAGGTCCATGATGGCCTGTCTCCCTGCCGTTTCTTTAACCAACATTGACATTTTCAATCAAATGAGTTTTTTTAAGATAGTAATATAGGAAATTTAAATGTGCGGATCACGCTAGCTCAGGTCGAAGCTTTCTACTGGACGGTTCAGCTCGGTTCGGCACAGAAAGCTGCGCATCATCTCAATCTCGCTCAGCCAAGCATTTCCCTGCGTTTGAAGGATCTCGGCGAGGCCTTGGGTGTCGAATTGCTGGAGCGGTCAAGTCGCGGCCTGGTGATGACGGCTGAGGGGCGCATGCTGCTGCCCCGCGTCAAATCAATAATGGCGGAGATACAGAGCATCCAGCAGCGGGATTCCGCCCTTGCCGTTGTCGGCGCAATCCGTGTCGGCCTCGCAGAGGGTTTTGCCGTCAATTGCCTGGCGCCCTTGCTGGCGGGCCTGTTGGAGGATCATCCGTCCCTGGAGCCCGAGTGGGTCGTTGCCACGAGCACGACGCTGGAAGCCTCGCTTCTGGACGATAAGATCGACGTTGCCGTTCTGCTCAATCCGCTCGGTCATGAGAAGCTGACGCTCAAGCCGCTTGGCCCCCAGCCGACACATTGGGTGGCGCCGGCTTCCTGGGAGATGGGAAGTGCTGTCGAACCCAAGGATCTCTGGGACAAGCCCATCATTTCGAATCCGCCGCCGTCGGCCATGTACCGGCAGGTCACCCACTGGTTTGCGCTTGCCGGCATCCAGCCGCAGAAGATCAGTATCTGCACGAGTGTGGCGGTCATCCCGGAGCTTGTGGCGGCGGGCTTGGGGGCGGGAATCCTGCCGACCCCGATGGCTCTTCGTTATGTCGCCGAAGGCACGATCCAAATGCTGCCTTCCAGCCCGAAAATCGAAAACGGCCGTCTGTTCCTCGGCTCGCGCGCCGGCGTTGCCGACCAGAAGATCATAGC
Organism: Rhizobium sp. BK313; assembly: GCF_014193655.1. GTDB lineage: Bacteria > Pseudomonadota > Alphaproteobacteria > Rhizobiales > Rhizobiaceae > Rhizobium. Next base: position 478,476 of record NZ_JACHZQ010000002.1, read on the forward strand.
GGTCGAACGGACGACGAGCCGCGTGCTGAAGAAAATGCGCTATCTGGAAATCGACAACAATAGCTCATCGCCGGACAACGCAATGGCCTGAGCATCTGGTTCGCCGGGATCTCGAGTCGTCTGCCGGAAAAGTTGTTTTTTCTTAAAGAACTCGACGGAGATTTGGCAATTGCAACCGGAGCAATGTTGAGCGGTTGGTGCATACCAACGAACGGGCAGGGCGGTGCGCAAATTTGCCGCCGTAGTGCTCGATGAAGTCCGGCAGGAAGGTGGTTGTCTTTGCAGCGGCTATAAGCCTATGTTGCCTCATCTGTTGTCTCTAGGAATTGTGCCATGGAATATCGTCGTCTCGGAAAATCAGGCCTGAAGGTCAGCGAGTTCTCGTTCGGATCGTGGGTTACGTTCGGCAGACAGGTCGAAGGCAATGATGCGGTAAGTCTAATGGCGCGTGCCTATGACAATGGCATCAATTTCTTTGACAATGCCGAGGGCTACGAGAGCGGAAAGTCCGAAATCGTTATGGGCGAAGCTCTGAAAACCCTCGGCTGGAGCCGCGACAGCTTCATCGTTTCCAGCAAGGTGTTTTGGGGTGGCCAGAAACCAACACAAAGAGGCCTGTCGCGCAAGCATGTTACCGACGCCGCTCATGCTGCCCTCAAGCGCCTGCAGGTAGACTATCTCGATCTTTATTTTTGCCACCGGCCTGACATCGATACGCCGATCGAAGAAACGGTTCGTGCCATGCACGACCTCGTCAGCCAAGGCAAGATCCTCTACTGGGGTACGTCGGAATGGTCGGCTCAGCAATTGACGGAAGCCTATGCAGTGGCCCGTGATCTGCGCATCACGCCTCCGACGATGGAGCAGCCGCAATACAACCTTTTCGAACGCCAGAAGGTCGAAGGCGATTACCTGCCGCTTTACGACCTGATGGGCTTGGGCACCACGATCTGGTCACCGCTTGCATCGGGCGTTCTGACCGGCAAGTACAACAAGGGAGTGCCCAACGACAGCCGCATGAACTTGCCCGGTTATGAATGGCTAAAGGAAAAATGGGCGAGCGAAGGCGGCCGTGCTCAGCTTGCCAAGGTGGCGGAACTGGCTGATCTCGCAGAAGAGATCGGCATTTCGATCACCCATCTCGCCCTGCTCTGGTGCCTTTCCAACCGCAATGTGTCGACGGTAATCCTCGGCGCGTCGCGCATGAGCCAACTTGAGGACAATCTGGCGGCGCTGGCACACAAAGACAAGCTGACCCCTGAGGTATTGGCTCGTATTGATGCCATCGTTGGTAACAAGCCGGCTGCTCCGCAGCGGTTCTGATGGGCAAAGCGTACCGCCGGCGAGCCATGCTTGGTTGGCAAGCGGCTCACCGGCGGGCGGGCTGAAGAGTTGTTGGCAGCCATTTCGCGCTCGCCCCCACCGAACGCGGATGGAACTCAATACTAATTTGCCGCTACTCTTCGAGCGAGAGCCATCACATAGTCATCGGCGATGTCGGCCAAAGTCAAAGCGACCTCCGATTCCTTCCAACCTGCAGCAACAGCCCTTTGCACGAATTCTCGAAATGCCTCTTCAAGCACCTCCTCGCGCTCGATAACTCGATGTGGGTCATTCGCAGCATGTTGAGGGGCGCTGATTTGTATTAACGGACGGGTAGATTGCATTGATACGTCCCCTGAAGGTTGTGTCATTGTCTGTTTGTTCTGCACTGCTTTATGCTTCTTTTCTAAAAGGTTACGCGTGACGTGTCGTTAGCCACGCATCCCGAAAATTGCCGCAGCGTCCATTTCTGCAATTGCTAATCCGAGAAACTCCGCATTGAACGCATGGAGGGCGGTGTCCCTGCGCGGTTGGGAAACTGACCAAGGCTCATCGAAGCGAGCAGCGACGCAATCACCTGCGTCTGATAGCAGCGGGAATTGACGGCGTGTCGGTCGGCGGATCAAACGCCAGTGAGCGGCTTAAAAATCCAACGTCGGCTCGTGCCCCTTCGAGGTTGAAGGTTTTGTCGAGCGCTTTTCTATTCGCTCTGCCGGAAGTTGCGGATTCGGTCGAACAGGACTGCAAGCACGATCGCACCGCCGATGAAGGTGCCCTGCCAGAAGGCGTTGATGCCAAGCAGGCCGAGACTGTTGCGGATCACTTCGATCAGCGCGGCGCCGACCAGCGCGCCGAATGCGGTGCCGACGCCACCGGCAAGATTGGCGCCGCCGATAACGGCTGCGGCAATCACCTGCAGTTCCATCCCCGCGCCGATATTCGTGGTGACGGCGCCGAGCCAACCGGTTTGAACGATGCCGGCGACGCCGGCCGACAAAGCCGAGAGCATATAGACCGCGACCTTGATTGTTCGCACGGGAACGCCGGTCAGCCTCGCGGCATATTCATTGCCACCGATAGCGAAGACGTAACGGCCGAATCTGGTCCAGCGCAGCACGAAGCCGGTCAGGAGCGCCAGCGCGATCATGTAGAGCACGGGGTTCGCAATGCCGAAGAGCCATGCGCCGCCGCCGAGCGCCAGAAGCTTGTCGTGATCCGGTCCGAATTGAAAGACGACAGTGTTATTGGAGGCCACCATCGCCAAGCTGCGGGCGATGGACAGCATTCCCAGCGTGACGACGAATGGCGGAAAGCCGAGATAGGCAATCAGGATGCCATTAAAGGCGCCGATGACGAGCGCCGTGCCAATCGAGGCGACGATGCCTGTCCCGATGCCGTAGCCCGCATGCATGACGACAGCCAGTATCATGCTGCAAAGGCAAAGCACTGAGCCCACCGAAAGATCGATGCCTCCGGTGATGATGACCAGTGTCATGCCGAGCGCGATGATCGCGACGAAGGTGACGTTGCGGGTGATATTATAGAGGTTGGTCGGCGTCGCGAAGGAACTGGTGGCGAAGGACAGGAAAATACCGGCGAGGATGACCGCGATCAGCACCCAGAAGGTCTGGCTGCCGAAAAGCGCCGTCAGCCAACTCCGCTGCTTCTGTGCGATCGTCTGGTCTAGGGTGATTGCCATTGTCGACCTTCCTGCTTTCGATAGCGCGCAGCTTGCAGATCATACCTGTTCGATCGCGCCGGTGATGAGTCCCGTGACTTCCTCGGGCGAACTCGCCGCGATCTGCTTGTCGGCAACTTTCCTGCCGCGTCGCATCACAACCACCCGATCAGCGACGGAAAAGACATCGGGCATGCGGTGGCTGATCAAAATGACGGCGATACCGCGATCACGCAGTTGACGGATCAGGGCCAGCACCTCCGCCACCTGACGAACAGAAATGGCGGCGGTTGGCTCATCCATGAGGACGAGCTTTGCTTCCGCCAGCATGGTGCGAGCGATCGCCACGGCCTGCCGCTGGCCGCCCGACATCTGCTTGACCAAGTCACGCGGGCGCGTCTCGGATTTCAGCTCCTTGAAGATCTGACCGGCGCGCTTGTACATCGACTTGTAGTCGAGAATCCGCAAGGGGCCGATGCCGCGGCGGAGTTCGCGTCCGAGAAAGACGTTTGCTGCAGCCGTCAGATTGTTGCAGAGAGCCAGTTCCTGGTAGACGATTTCGATGCCGCGCTGTCGCGCCTCAATCGGGCGGTGCAGAATGAGATCTTGACCATCCAGGCGCATGGTGCCGTGGCTCGGTCGAAAATTGCCGGCGATCATCTTGACCAGCGTGGATTTGCCGGCGCCGTTATCGCCCATCAGCCCGACGACCTCTCCCGCTTCCAACGAAAACGAAACGTCGTTGACCGCCTGGATGGCGCCAAAATGCTTTGAAATATTGGCGAGTTCGAGAACTGCCACCGGCCTTCTAGCCTCCCAAAGCCGCAGGCTCGCCCCTTCCGAACGTATTCGTTTCGATCTGAGCTGCGATTTCGCTCGCCGGTTTCCTCCTCCGCGAGCATCAACGATATTTACCCAGAACTGCGGGAAACCGTCAATCAATTGTCGCTAATTTAGTGTCGCCGATACAATTATTCGTTTTGTAGTACAATTCCATTGACGCGTGCAGGTGTCTGTATATTAGCTATTGGTGGAGGAAGGCATGCTGATCCTTGTCACTGGGGCAACGGGCAAGGTCGGGCAGTGCTTCATCGCTGGGCTGCTCGACGATCCGAGATTTTCAAAGGCGCGCATACGCGCGCTTTGCCATAATCGCGTGTGTCGTGAAACGGACCGGATCGAGGTCATACGAGGCTCGATCGCCGATCGGGAAACGGTTGCCAAGGCGCTTGCCGGTGTCACTCACGTCGTGCATCTCGCCACATGCAAGGAAACGCCTGCCGACGTCATGGACGTCACGGTCAAGGGACTCTTCTGGCTGCTGGAGGATTTCAGGACGAGCCCCACTGCGCGGCAGTTCATCCTCATCGGCGGCGACGCCGCTATCGGCCATTTCTACTACCGCCACGAGGCGCCCATGACAGAAGCCACGCCGCACCGGGCCTATCCCGGATGCTACGCGCTTTCGAAAGTGCTGGAGGAGGTGATGCTTGAGCAATTCGGTATGCAGTACGGCCTCAACGGCTGCTGCCTGCGCGCACCCTGGATCATGGAAAAGGATGACTTCCGATTCACACTTTCATTCGGCAACGACGTCTTCGGCGGGCCTGACTGGAAAACGCTTGTCCCCCAGGCCGATGCGGAGCGCTATGCCAACGACGGCACGGTTCCGTTGCTACGCGACGCGGACGGGCGGCCGTTGAAGCGCAATTTCGTTCACGTCGAAGACCTTGTCTCGGCGATCCTTTCGGCCATCGACAATCGACGCGCGAAGGGTCAGCTTTTCAACATCTGCATGGATCGTCCGGTCGACTACGGCGAAGTGGCAGCCTATCTCGCCCGCACGCGTGGTCTGCGTTCCATCGATATCGCGAGCCAGTTCCATTCGAATTGGATGGACAATAGCAAGGCCAAGTACCTGCTTAACTGGAGCCCCGTCTACGATCTGAAAATGCTTATCGACTCGGCCTGGGGATACGAGCGTTCGGAGGAGGATCCGCGCATCGTCTGGTATCCGGGTTGATCATGTGGCGGGCAGTGGGGCCCGTCCTTTCAAAGGGAGGAAGCTATGAGGAAGGCATTATTGCTTACAGTCGCGGTACTCGCGCTCACGGCCGGACAAGCCTTGGCGGCCAAGAAACAGCTTGTCATTGTCGTGAAGGGCCTGGACAATCCGTTCTTCGAGGCAATCAATCAGGGTTGCCAGAAGTGGAACAAGGAAAACCCGAATTCCGAATACGAGTGCTTCTACACTGGTCCCGCCTCGACCTCCGATGAGGCCGGCGAGGCGCAGATCGTTCAGGACATGTTGGGCAAGGCCGAAACGGCAGCCATAGCCATATCGCCGTCGAATGCCAAGCTCATCGCCCAGACGCTGAAGACGGCCAATCCGAAGGTCCCGGTCATGACCCTTGATGCAGACCTGGCTGCAGAGGACGCAGCGCTGCGCAAGACCTACCTTGGAACCGACAACTACCTGATGGGTGCGCGCATCGGTGAGTACATCAAGAAGGCCAAGCCGAACGGCGGCAAGATTTGCACGATCGAAGGCAATCCGGGCGCCGACAACATCCTGCGTCGTGCACAGGGTATGCGTGATACGCTCACCGGCCAGAAAGGCCTAACCGCGCTGAAGGGCGAGGGCGGCTGGACGGAAGTCGCAGGTTGCCCGGTCTTCACCAATGATGACGGCGCCAAGGGGGTCCAGGCGATGACCGATATCCTGGCTGCAAATCCCAGCCTCGACGCCTTCGGCATCATGGGTGGCTGGCCGCTGTTCGGCGCGCCGCAGCCCTATCGTGACCTGTTCAAGCCAATGGCCGACAAAATCGGCAAGAACGAGTTCGTGATTGGCGCCGCTGACACGATCGGCGACGAGGTCGCGATTGCCAGGGAAGGCCTGGTGACGGCACTCGTCGGCCAGAGGCCGTTCGAGATGGGCTACAAGGCGCCGACCGTTATGATGGATCTGATCGCCGGAAAGCCGGTCGAAGATCCGGTCTTCACCGGGCTCGACGAATGCACGAAGGATACCGTCGATACCTGCATTCAGAAGTAAAAGCAGCAACCGGAGCATGCCATTTTTGCATGCTCCGGTATCTGGCCATAGCTCCGGGAAACCCCGGTCTCACTATCTGTTGAGCCCCTGGCTCGCCAAAAGTGTTCGATCGAGGCGTCTTCGGAAGCTTCTTTTTTCAGTGTTTGATTTGAGCGGCTTGCGGCTCGCGAGAACAGCCGTGGCGTCCGACACGCTGCTTCCAATTATTCGCTCGAGAGTGGAAAGCAATGTTGTCTTGTCATTATCGAAGTCTCCATGATGTCTTGCATTCGTCGCGGGGCCAGGTGCGATAAGCCACCGAAGGTTCTTCTTATTGAAGAGCTGGCTCAAGGGAGACCGGACGACGTCCCGAGCCAAGCCGAGTAGGGGCACACCACCTCGCTCCGGGATGGTGGGAATGCGTGGGTATTGCTCAAATGCATTGCTGACGAGGTAAAGGAGAGACTTGTGGTAGATGCGGGCACAGTCGTCGTCCTGCTCCGTGGCGTCATCCATCGTGTACAGGTCGAAACTCTGAATGGCTTTCGCGTTGATCGCCGGTCTATAGATGGTCTCGAAGAGCTCCATGGTACAAGCGGGCGCCCATAGGCTGACGCTATCGATCCGCACCTTGTTGGCGGCGAGTTTTTCTACGATGGGGGCCAGGAATATCGAACCCGCGCTGTGCCCGACCATGTGAATCTCGTCAATGGCCTTTTGTTTGGCGAGATCGATCAGATGATCGCTCACGAGTTTGGCAGAGCCTTCGCTATTGGACGAGGCGGCGAGTGCGTTTTCCTTCATCTCGTCCCAGAGGTCTTTTCCTCCGAGATTTCGCGCGACGACCTCAAGGGTATCGTCGAGGCGGTCCAGCATGAAATCCTTCGCATCATCCAGGAAGGCCTCGTCGCGCCGGCTTCCGATGGCATCACCAAGAATGTCTTCGATCGTGTTCCATGCATCCGAACGCCAGATGAAGGAAAGGGGGTAGACTTCGGAGCTAAGGAGGGGTGCCAGATTGCTGGAGACCGTCTGGATTGCTGCATCTTGTCCGACAAGCCCTCCGTGGGCATACAGCAAGACGCGCTTCTTTTTCCAGCTAGCCATCGTTTTCAGCATTCGCTGTTTGACGAGAGATTCGAGTGCCGCCGGCGTCAGCCCATAGGTACCCTTGTCATCGAGAATGCCATTGTTCTTGGAGGTCACGACATAGGGGCGGAGGTCGGCATAGATCTGACTCTCATAACTGCGCGGAGCATCCGACCGCATGTTCGCCGTTGCATTCGGTGACGCGAGGTCCACTGGCGCGCCCAGCGAGGCCACCCAAACATCCGTGCCGTTCGCCAACCAATCCGAGTATGAAAGATTTGCAAGTCCACCCTCGCCCCAGGTCTCACCCCAGCTGTTCTGAATCCAGAACCCTCGGCGATCGTAGCCGACAATCGCGAACGCGTGCCCTCCGATCGAGCCGTCGCGGTATTCGATGAATTTTGTGCCTTTTTTGACCTGCTGCCACCCTTCGTGAACGTTCGCTGTCGCGTAAAGGATTCCTGTCTCGCTAATGGCAGCGTGCATGGAGACCAGGTCTTTGTGATTGACTCGGAAATAGGCTCCCAGGGGCCGTGCCAGCGCGTCGGCAGAACGTTTATCCTCAAGTGTCAGGTCGGGCGCACGTTCGTTCCACAATGAGTAGGCGCACAGTCCATGTTTGAACCAGCCTTTCATGGCCCCTCGCGCGCTTGAGCCGTCATAGTTTTCGCCCGGCCATTCGTCGTAACGCTTCGCCATTGTGTACAGCATCCAGGCGCTGACCTCGTCGGCGTCGGGGCATTTTCCCCGAGCCCGAAGAAGGTAATTTGCAACGGTCGCCAAGCCGAAGCCCGTGCAGGCACCTTCTGTACCTTGATCGAGAACCGGAATTTTCAGGGCTCGGTAGCCCTTCAGATCGGTCTCGGGCAGAACGCGAATGAGAGTTGGAACAAAGATTACATCTCTAAAATCCACGGTATCCGGCAGCGCGTCCAGTTTTCGTGTCACGGCCTTTACTGCTCGCCTCGCCATTTTCGCCCCCTCTTCAAAAAGACAACTTTGATTCCCTGCGCCAGCTATTGATAAAAATCAGGATGTTGCGGTTGGAATCTGCGAGAATTGCGCGAGCTTCCCGATCCCAGTCGGACGGAGCTCGTTCGCCATCCGGAATCCACGCGCATTACCGCGTCCGCGTCGCAAGCGTTCGAAAGAAACGCGCATGGGCGCCATTTCGCGCGCCTCGCGGCACGCCGTTGAGCGGCCGGCGTTTAAAGTCTGTTGGTTAATGCGCTCGTCGGACGGAAAGGATCTGGCTGAACGGATATGGGTCGTCGACACAGATCTTGTTGCCCTGATTGCCCCCGAGTACAAATGGTCTTTCGCCATCCCACGTTACCAGAAACGCCACATGGCCTTTCCAGGAGTTTGGCGCTTCTCGCCAAAACACAACGATATCCCCTTCCCGCCAATCGCCGCGGCTCACGCTGCGTCCCCAATCAAGCCAAGAACGAGCCGCCTTGCTGTCAGTCCCCGCTCCGCCGGCTTGTTCGACGCAATAGTTGACGAAAGATGAGCACCAGGACACCTCATCCGGCATCGCTCCGCCGTGCGTTGTGGAATGGTAGAGCCTGATGCGTGGGTTATCGACACCCGGGGTGGAAATCTCACTGACGCCAAGCGCCTTCTCTCGCTTGGCGATATCATATGCGCTCGATCCGGTACTCCGGATTAAACCATGGCGTGTGGGGAGCGGAACATCCAACGGAATGCCCGGTTCAAGCTCCTCCAAAGATTTGATATGAGGATTAAGGCCGGTCAAAAATTCCCGCGACGTGCCCGTCCTGTCCGCCAGCGACGCAAATGTATCCTCTGGTCCGGTATAGATGGTCGACAAGAATGACTCGTTTGCACCCTTGGCGGCTCTCAATTCATAGTTCTCTGTCTTCGATCGCGCTTTCATGGCGTCCCCTCCAACGTCAAATCTTTCAGATGCATCCAAGAACTAGGCTAGACATACATCGCCACGGCGCAAAGCTCGAACCATTATAGTTCGATGCGCGCAAAGAACATCCTCTTCAAGATCTGAAGCAAGAATGTAATGTGAATGTAGTATTTGCCGCCTTGCCCGGTATTTTTTTAGGCGCTTCTAATATTTTACACCGTAACGCTGAGCACGCAAGAAATTTTCTAAATCGGCATGTTGTTGTGCTTGATGAAACGTAGAATCTCATCCATTGAGCGCGTTTATCCTTCTTCCGATGGACAGTTGTAGCCCGTCTTGTGGGATAGCCAACTTCGGGCAAACACCGCCCATGCCTGTGAGTCCATGGCGAGGAGCAGCCTGCAGATCGTTCAGAGGCTATCCCTAAGGCTGCATTTGTGCGAGAATTTATGGAGAAAGACTTCCGCGGATGTTCCACAGCCGAGGCGCTTGCGTGGCGTATTGTCGATACTGGAACAATACTTCCCAATAGTGCCGGCTGGCCCGCGCTAATGCGATGTCGAATTTTCCCGTGATAGAGTGTGAGTCACAGCCTAAGGTCGCTTTTTTGGGAATAGCCAGCGCAACTTGAATTGCCGTAACGGCATTGATGTGGCCCTGGTCCATCACGTCATTTCAAGTTTTTAAATTTCACAATCACATCATAGCGTTGTTGCGTCTCGAGCCTTCGGAACCGAATCTTAGAATTGCGTCTATTCGTTAAACGCCCTGAAAGACATCTTGTACTAGAACACTCACCTGTCGAATTCTGGGAGTCGTCTGGGATGTGGGAGATAATGAAGGCCGCTTTGATCGTCGTCGTTTGCGCAGCCGTGCCAATAGAAATGGCAGCCGCGCAATCGATCTCGGCAGAGCGGGGATATCAAACTGCTATGAAGCCCGCTGATATAAAAAAGAAAATAGTTAAGAGCAAAAACACGACACCTGCAAAATTTGTAAAGCCAATCTATCTCGGTGCGGCGCCATATATTTGCACACCGAGCGGATTTGGGCACACATCAAGATGCTTTTTAAGATGAGGGGCTTCCCTCATCTCAACGTCATCAGCGCTGGGTTGGATTCGAGACAAGTACAGACATACGAACCCGTATTATCAGCCGCTTAAGTGGGCACATACGCAGTTGGCCTCGTCAACCAGGAAATGCCTTTGCAGGAATAGCCGATCTACTTTTCTCGCTTCAGTTTTGCCCGCATGCGATTGTATCCGGCGGTGGCGTAGTCCCCAGGGCGCAACTTTCGGTATTCATCATCGACGTTGGCCGGCGTTGTTTTGAATGGATACCAATCTCCGTTCGGATCGCGCTTCTGGAATATGACGTTGCCTTTCTTTCGATGGCTGAAACACGTCAATGCTAACGCTTTTCCTGTCTTCGCGTACCATGTGGCCCGGAAACAGAGCCTACCGGGGTCCGTTACAAACCAATGGCCAACGCCGTATGAACCCGTTCCTTCGCCAGACCACGCCCTAAAATCGCGTTGTTTCGCTGCAAAATAGCCGGCGCCGTCCTTCCAGATCCAGGTACGATTATAATAGAGCTGAAACACGCGCTCAGTGGTCAGTGGTACTGACATAGCTGGGGGCTTTGTCATCTTATTTTGTGGAGCGCTGGCGGCAAAAGCAGATGTGCTGATCGCACCAAGGATGCACGATAGTAACAGCGTTCGGAATACAGTCATTGGTTTCCTCCTGTCTGCTGGATGTCCGTCGGCAAATGATTTGCGAGTGATTAGCCCTGGAAGAATTGTCGTTTCTGAGCCGTCTGTTTGCCGATTTGAGCAGCTTGTGGTTGATCTTGCAAGCGCCCGATTTTTGCGACCATGTCCGGTTCCTTTTCCCAGCAGTGGGATTGCGGGCGTCAATCGAACGAAAACGGCTCAGTTGCGAAACGTCACTGACGCCGGGGACGGCGTTGTAATTCGCCGCCAGATTGAACAGATCCATGCCTTATCCATCATAAACGATCTGGTTTTAAATCGTTTGCTGAAAAACACCTTGAGTGGTACAAATGGCTTTCCGAGTGCTGCGAGGAAATATTGCCGGACTCACCACAGAATGGGCATTCCCCACCAGTTCCCGTCGAAAGACAAAATGACGGGCAGCTAAATGCGCACCCGATTTCGCAGGTCGAACGCCGACGTTGGCCGCGGTCATCGGACACTGGTCTTGACGCAAATCCACCTTTGCCGCCGGCCTTGGAACCTCTCCGGTTTTCGACGCGCGATTTGGCATTGAGCGATCAGTTCGCGGCCTGGCAAGCGTATTTGGCGCCTCTCATCGATGTCAGATTGCCGGACGGCGTATCGGCGGAAGCCGGCTTCCCCGCCGATCATACGGCCTGGAATCTTGGCAGCATGCTCGTCGTCCAGCAATCGGTACCCGCACATTCTTACGCGCGTTCGGCGGCCAAGCTGCGGTCAAATTCAATCGATCATTGGCATATCGTGTTGCTGCGCACCGGCCGAAGCTGGACAGAGTTCGATGGTAAGGTATCGGAGGGTGGGCCCGGAAAGGTGGAGCTAAGGTCGCTCGGCCATCCGTTTAGAGGAAGAGCCACTGACACACAAAGTCTTTCCTTTTACATGCCGCGGGAATTGTTTTTGGACACGGCTGTGGTCAACGACATCAAGAATAATATGGTATTTTCCGATACCTACATTAACCTCTTGATCGACTACCTAGGTAGCATCGAGACGAAGCTGACCAGCATGACTGCGCCGGATCTGCCCCGTGTCGTCCAAACAACGCGCGATATGCTGGTGACATGTCTTTCGTCACCGACGGGAAACACTGATCCTGAAAAACCACAAAGTAACTTAGCCCTGATGGAGCGTGTACGCCGCTTCGTCCAGCGCAATTTGAGCTCACAAAATCTCACGCCGGATACAATATGCCGCGAACTCGGGATTTCGCGCACTCGACTTTACCAATTGTTCGAGTCGAGCGGTGGCGTCCTGCATTATATACAAAAGCGCCGCCTTTTTTCAGCACATGTTGCGCTAAGCGACAGCGTTAACCGGCAGCAAATTTTGGAGATCGCCACCGCTGTCGGGTTTACCTCCGCGGCTCACTTCAGCCGAGCGTTCAGCAAGGAATTTGGTTATACGCCTCGCGAAGCTCGAAATATTGCAGCTCCGCCCTTTCTCGCACGGGCAGTTTCACCCGTGCACATGAAAGATAGCTCAAATCCATTTGGCAACTGGCTTAATTCCCTCGGACATTGATGCAGAGCATCTGCAGTCAAGACTTGGCACGCGTAGCCGCGAAAGCGGCTGCGACCGTTAGCTGACCGCGTCGATCATCGAAGCGAGATAACCAGACTTTCCCCGAATAGGACCGTGACCACATGCCGATCCCGAAAATCGCGATCGGCAAGACATGCTGTCGCAAATATGGACGCTACGGCAAGTTTCAGGATTCGCGTCTAACGACAGTTAGAAATTAGGCAAGTATAAAAAAACAATAATAACAACGCCGAATACAACGCTTTGGCCCGGTTTGGCACACCACAAGTGTGCTTTCAACCGGCAAAGAACAGGCAGACTTTGGGGTTAGATCGATGAAAGTCATGCGTCCGATAAACAACCGCATTAGTACTGATACGCTCATTAGCGAGATAGGTGTCATCCGCTCAAAACAACAGGCTCGGCACATTCTAGTCGCCGGCGGCGCTGGTTTTCTTGGGTCGCATCTTTGCGAACGCCTCCTCAAATTGGGGCACACGGTCATCTGCGTTGACAATTTTTCAACGGGACTGGAACGCAATATCAGCCATCTGCGGGACTACCAGCGCTTCAGCGTCATAAGGCACGACGTCGTTGATCCAATCGATATCGAGGTCGATGAGATCTACAATCTCGCTTGCCCGGCATCGCCGCCTCACTACCAGGCCGATCCCGTGCATACGATGAAGACCTCTGTCTTCGGTGCACTCAATTTGCTGGAACTGGCTGCATGCACCGGTGCCCGCATCTTCCAGGCTTCGACGTCGGAAGTATACGGCGACCCTCTTGTGCATCCCCAGGTTGAAGGTTATTGGGGGAATGTGAACCCGTTTGGCCCGCGATCCTGTTACGACGAGGGCAAGCGCAGCGCCGAAACATTGTTCTTTGATTTTCATCAAAGGTACGACGTCGAGATCAAGGTCGCTCGAATCTTCAATACTTACGGCCCCAATATGCGTCCCGACGATGGCCGTGTCGTATCCAACTTCATCGTGCAAGCGCTGAAGGGTCAGGACATAACGATCTACGGCGATGGCTCGCAGACACGCTCGTTCTGCTTTGTCGATGATCTCATCGAAGGTTTTCAGCAGTTGATGGCGACCGAGCCGTCATTCACCGGGCCCGTCAACCTTGGGAATCCGGGCGAGTTCACCATTCTCGAACTCGCCGAGCAGGTGATCAAACTGACCGGCTCGAGCTCGAAGACCATACGTAAGCCGCTGCCGACAGATGATCCGCAGCAGCGCCGCCCCGATATATCGCTTGCACAGCACAAACTGGGCTGGCAGCCCTTGGTGCCTCTATCCACCGGCCTGGAAAGGACGATCTGCTATTTCGATCGCCTCCTGACCCTGGAAGCACATGAATGGGTGGGGACCGCGTGATGCCACAGCGAAAAGTTCTGGTAGCGGGTGGCGCCGGATATATCGGCAGCCACACGGCCAAGCTCCTTCATTCAAACGGTGTTGAGCCTGTTGTCTTTGACAATCTGGTCACCGGACATCGCTCTTCTGTGCGTTGGGGACCATTCGTGTACGGCGACATCCTCGACACCAGCAGCTTGACGCGGACCCTCATCCAATACAAGCCGGATGCGGTCGTGCATTTTGCCGCATCCGCCTATGTCGGAGAGTCCGTCGAAGACCCCGCGAAATATTACAGGAACAACGTCAGCGGCACGCTATCCCTTTTGGACGCCTGCCGTCATGCCGAAATCGACAAAATCATTTTCTCGTCAAGTTGCGCGACCTACGGGACGCCGCAGTCTCTGCCCATTACTGAAACGACCTCGCAGCAACCGATCAATCCATACGGCAGAACGAAGCTCATCGCCGAGCAGATGCTGCAGGATTATGCGACTGCCTATGACCTGAAATATGTTGCGCTGCGGTACTTTAACGCGTGCGGTGCGGATCCGGACGGCGAACTTGGCGAATGGCATGAGCCGGAGACGCATCTCATTCCGAGAGCATTGCTCGCTGCCGGCGGTGCAATCTCGCACCTTTCTGTCTTCGGCGACGACTACGACACCGAAGATGGAACCTGCGTTCGCGACTATATCCACGTGACGGATCTGGCGCGCGCCCATGTTCTGGCACTTCAACACCTCATCAACGGTGGCCGGAACCTCGCAGTCAATCTCGGAACCGGATATGGCTTGTCGATAGGCGAAATCCTGAAGGCCATCGGTCGTGTCACCAGACGCGAAGTACCGGTTGAAATGCGTCCAAGACGAGCCGGCGACCCGCCGGCTCTCTATGCTGATCCGGCCTTCGCGCGCGAGGTGCTTGGCTTCTCGCCCGAATATTCCGACATCGACACCATCATCCGGACTGCGGCTCCCTTTTTTGGCCTGGAGTCACGGGCATGACGGATGTGGCAGACAAAATCGCACCGGATACCACTGAGCCGGCACAGGTCCCGGTTCTCGAAGGTCGCCACCGAAAGGAATATCTTGTCGGTGCTGCGATCTGGCTGGCAATGCTCGTCTATTTCTGGGCCTGGTGGCTGAAGCCAGAGCACTATATCGGGTTTTGGCGCTTCACTCTGGTTACCGCCATACTAGCTTGGGTGACCCTTCTACCGGCCTATTTCATTGCGATATTCTATCGCGCTCAGAAACCCGCCGGACCACTGCGGCTGCCCGCAGGCAGCCGCGTCGCCATGGTCGTGACCAAAGCCCCGTCCGAACCTTTTTCTGTCGTGGCAATGACCTTGGAAGCCATGCTGAAACAAGCGTTTCCGCACGATACATGGCTTGCCGACGAAGATCCGAGCCCAGAGACGTTGAACTGGTGCCAACAGCGTGGCGTCCTCGTTTCAACACGAAAGAACAGGCCGGATTATCACCGGACGACTTGGCCGCGCCGCACGCGATGCAAGGAGGGCAATCTCGCCTTTTTCTACGATCATTATGGCTATGACCGCTACGATTTCGTCGTGCAGCTCGACGCCGATCACGTCCCGGAACCTGGTTATCTCAGCGAAATGCTGCGCCCGTTTGGCGATTCCCGTGTCGGTTACGTCTCAGCACCAAGCGTCTGCGATCGCAACGCGTCGGAAAGCTGGGCTGCGCGCGGGCGGCTTTACGCCGAGGCGAGCATGCATGGTTCCCTCCAGGCCGGCTATAATTACGGGCTCGCTCCTCTTTGCATCGGATCGCACTATGCCGTGCGCACCATCGCCCTCAAGGAAATAGGGGGACTGGGACCGGAACTTGCGGAGGACCATTCGACGACATTGATGATGAATGCGCATGGTTGGCGTGGTGTGCATGCGCTTGATGCTATCGCGCATGGTGACGGCCCTCGCACATTCACGGATCTCATCACCCAGGAGTTTCAGTGGTCGCGCAGCCTTGTCATGCTGCTCCTGCGATACTCGCCGATTTACATTCAGCGCCTGCCCCTGAAATTGAAGTGTCAATTTGTGTTCGCTCAGCTGTGGTATCCGCTTTTTGCATTGTTCATGGCCTTGATGTTCGTCATGCCAATTCTGGCGCTTGTCGGCCATCAGAACTTTGCGGCGGTGACCTATCCCGAATTTGTTGCCCATTTCGCGCCGCTTTCCTTCACCTTGACACTGCTGGCCTATCGCTGGCGAGCCACCGGTTCGTTCCGGCCGTTCGATGCCAAGATCTTGAGCTGGGAGGCAATATTTTTCCTCTTCGCACGTTGGCCCTGGGCATTGGCTGGGACAGTCGCTGCCGTCCGGGACTGGATGACGGACTCCTATGTCGACTTTCGCATCACACCCAAAGGTGCGTCTGAAGTGGATCCGCTGCCTTGGCGAGTCTTGATGCCCTACGGTCTATTGTCATTGGCTTCCGTATTGCCGGTTTTATTTGTCGACAACGCTGTTGAAACGCGGGGTTTCTATATCTTCGGAATTATCAATTCCGTGCTCTACACCCTTCTGTTGCTGATCATCGTCATCCAGCACGCTCGGGAAAATGTCGTCAGGATTCGAGCACGGATGTATCGGCCGGTCATGGCCGCGAGCCTCCTCTGCCTCGTCGCTGCTCCAGGTTTTGCCACCGTTGAACGCGGACCGGAAGGATTGGCGTCTCTGGCGTGGGGTACTGGACGATTGAGACTTTATGAAACGAGGTACGCGGTGGCCGGGGCTGGTCTTGGAAGGCAAGACCTCCAACGGCTGACGTTCAAGCCACATTGGTTGCCCGCCGCGTCGAATATCAACCTTGCACAAGAAGAACCATCAGATCCGATCTTGAGGATCGGAAACGACTAGCAGGCATCTGGTGCCAATGTGTTGTTGACAGGAGGAAAACCCAATGAACAACAAGAAAACCAAGGCAGCAATGGTCGCCCTATTTGCAACTTTAGCGACGACGGGAACAATTTTGGCGGCGAGCATACCGCGCGGAATCCCGGTCGGCGAGGCGGTTCATGCCGGCCAGATTACCGACAAACGGCCGAAGATCGGTCCGGATTCACTCACCTTTGGCGCCTATGATCCTCACGGTGATTTCAGCGACGACCCGAACTCAAAGATCGAGCATCTTTTCCTTCCCTGGGAAGATGTCGATCTGTCAACGCTATCCCTCGCCGACGAGTACGCCCAGAAACGGGGGCGGAAGCTTCTGATTACGATAGAACCGTGGTCCTGGTCGACAGACTGGCGATTGTCTCCCGAGAAGCTGCTCGAAGGCATTCTGGCTGGCAGATACGATAGCAACATGGCTGCGGTCTGCGCCACGGCAGCCACACTGAAGAGTGATGTGACCATCCGCTGGGCGCAAGAGATGGACGAAACCGACAATCAGTTCATCTGGGCGCACTGGCAACCCAGCAGCTACGTCGCTGCCTATCGGCGAATGGTGGACGTGTGCCGCGAACATAATAAGTCGGCGAAATACATGTGGTCGCCCAAGGGCGAGCCCGGTCTTGCCGCATTCTATCCCGGCAATGATGTCGTCGATGTCATTGGCCTTTCGGTGTTCGGCCTGCAAAAGTTCGACAAGGATCATTTTGGCGCGGACCGGACGTTTGCCCAATTGCTCGCGCCCAAATATCGGCTGGTCCAGGGTTTCGCTAAACCCGTCGTTGTGGCTGAACTTGGTTATGAAGGAGACTCCACATACGTTGGCAACTGGGCTGAAAATGCTGCCAAGCGATATCCCGAATTTCCGAATCTGACGGCCGTGGTCTACTTCAACGACAAGGAGCTCTATCCTTGGCCGAAGCCCTATGGGCTGCCGAACTGGCGGGTTGTCAGGGAGGCGACAAACTAAACCGGATACCGCAATTAGCCTCTTCGCAAGTATAATATCGGTGCTGTGACAAGGCCCGGTCCGAAGATAGAAGCTGTCTGGATCGCAGCGCCGCTATCGTGGTCAAAGGCCGAAAGCTTCGTTCAAGGGGGGGCATGAAGCGGGTGCGACGGGGAGCTCGTCGCATCCGTTTCATCGGATTCGATAAACCCGGTTTTCTTTTGCCGGCGACGCCGCGACACAGCGGGCGCTAAGCCGAAATTTTGCATTCAGACATGCGGCCTCTGCGCCTGGGCAATTCTTGTTCGCAATTTATATGTGTGATAGCTTAAATACAGTTTCGCGCTTGCGAACCAGGAATGGTGGGGTGAGGGGTGCGCGATGAATGTTCTCTGGGCTTCCGTTGTCGGTATCGTGTTCGGGTTTTCCGTCGCGTCGGCCGGCCCTTTACATGATGCTGCCAGAGACGGGAACGTCGAGCGCGTGAAACAGCTTCTCAACCAGGGAGCTGACATATCGGAACCGGACAATGCGGGCGAGCCACCCCTGCTGATTGCGTCGCTTGCCGGACATGCTGATGTCGTCGTTCTCCTGTTGGATCGTGGATCCGACATCGAGATTCGCAACAAGGGGGGGCTGACGGCGCTGCATGCGGCAGCCTATGGCGGACATCTAGAGGTCGTGGAGCTGCTTGTCGCCAAGGGCGCTGATGTCAACGACGAAAAGAACTTCTACAGAATGTCGGCGCTGCATGCGGCGGCGGAAGAAGGCCATGCGGACGTGATCGCCTTTCTGCTGACAAAAAAGGCGGACGTCGAAGCAAAGGAAAGGAACGGCTACACGCCGGTGACCCAGGCTGGATGGCGCTCCCATTGGGATGCGGTGAACCTGTTATTGAAAGCGGGCGCCGCCTGTCAGGGAGCCGATCTCGTCGGTCAGTGGCTCTATGACGAATGCACGAAGCGAAAATGAGACTTCATGCAGCGAATGCCGCTTCCCGAAATCGGAGGATTGTCATGTCTGATCATCATCGGAACAAAGGATTCCGGAGTATCGCGGCCATCGGCGCCGTTGCGATGCTACTCTTCGCTCAGCCCGTTCCGGCTGAGGACGTCGTCAACATGGGCTATTTTGGCGATGTTGCGATCAAGGGTTATGACCCCGTCGCCTATTTCACGCAAAACCAGGCGGTGGAGGGATCTCCGCAATATTCCCACCATTGGCTTGGGGCCACCTGGTATTTCGCGAGCGCCGAGCATCGCGACATGTTCATGCGTGATCCGGCCAAATATGCTCCGCAATATGGCGGCTACTGCGCCGACGGCGTTTCCTTCGGGACGGTGACCACCAATGTCGATCCGAAAGCCTGGCGGATCATCGAAGGCAAGCTCTATATAAGCTACGATCCGGGCGCTGCTGAAGGTTTAGAGAAGAACCCGACCAAGGTCGTCGAATCGCAAAAGCATTGGTCCGAAGTCCAGCAAACCCTCATATCGGAGAAAATGCACAAGGATTGGCAGCACACTCCCGCAAATTAAGTGGCTGGTTTCTTTTGTCATTCCTATCCGAAGGCGCGGCGTTTTAGTCAGGGGCCAATCGAAAAGAACTTCAGCGCCTGCGGCGTGACATGCACGTATGCCATGCCCGGCTCTTCTTGAGTTTTATTGCGATACACATATCCGCACACCATGCGATCCAGGAAATAGCCCGGGAATTTCTCGCACAGCCGGTTCCCCTGTATCTCGACCGTGCCAGTGATATTCGTATTGGCGCTGCGATAGGCGGTATTGCCGGCTTTGTCGAAAAACTGGATGAACTGCGTGCCATTCCGGTGTTTGCCGGTCCATGTCTTGTCGCTGACTAGATTGTTCAGCTCTTCGCCGGCAATTTGATCGGCTTCAGCGCCTTCAAATCCGAAGGGCCACTCGGGGATTCCTGCTTTTCGCAGGCTGGCCAGATGGCGGTGGAGGTCATCCTCACGCCAATAGTCATAGAGATAGCTGTAGTAGGTAAGATTGCTTTCCGGGAATAGCTCCAGCAGTTTTGTCTTTTCCTGCAGGCTGCGCGCCTGCTCGTCTTGATCGATGTAGGCCGCAGCCAGAAATTCGCGCGCCGCTTCTGCACTGGGCAAGGCGTCGCGCGCGGCTTCCATCAGGGAAATCGCTCGGTCGTTATCATCTGCGATGTAGAAAACGATTCCGGCAAGCAATTGAAAGCTTGGCGATGGCGAGGGATCGAGCCGCAATGCTTTCTCCATTTCGGTCATCGCCTGTTGATGGCTGCCGGAGTGGGCGAGGATAAGGGCCAGGTTGCCATAGGCTTCCGCATCGCTTGGCTGGGCCTGCACGGCCCGGTTTGCGGAAACCCTTGCTTCCGTCTCGCGGCCGTCGACCAGTTGCAAGAGCGCAAGCACTGTATGTGCCCGCGCATTGTTCGGATCGAGCTTCAACGCCTGTCCGGCTGCGTCATAGGCTATTTTTCGTGCCACCGCGGCCGACCAGAGGATATTGTAGTCGTTGCGCCAGACGTCGACAGCGATGCGCGCGATTCCCGCATGCGCATCGGCAAAGTCCGGATCGAGGTCGATGGCTTTTTGATAGTAGGATAGGGCCTCGCGATAGGTCTCGACGTCGCTGAAGGTGAGACCCGCTTGCTCGGCCCTCATGTAGTAATCGTAGGCTTCGAGATTCTCTGTGGGGATTCGCGCCAGCTGGTTTCGTTCCCCCTCGCTCAGCTTGACGGCAAGAGCCGCAATGATCTTGCCGATGACATCGTCCTGAACGGCGAAGAGGTCGGTATATTGCCGATCATAACGCTCGGCCCAGAGGGAAAGCCCGGTGAGCGCGTCGATCAGCTTGACGTTGATGCGCAATCGCGATCCTGCCCGCTGCAGCGTCCCTTCCAGCACATAGTGGACACCAAGTTCGGCGGCCACGTCCTGTATCTTGCCGCCGGTGTTCTGGACTGCGAAAACGGAATGGCGTGCAATCACGAAAAGGCCTGAGACCTTCGACAATTCGGTGATGAGGTCATCTGTCAAACCCTCGGCAAGGTGATCGTGTTCTGCATCGCCGCTGACATTGATGAAGGGCAAAACGGCAACCGATGGCTTGTCGGGCAGGGGATAGGCGAAGCGCTCGACGCTCGTCGGGCCACGAAGGAACGTCCATGGTTGCCACCAGGCAGTCGCCCCTGCCAACAGAAGGACAATCACTGCCGTCGCTGCGATTGCAATGCGCCGGCGGCCAAGGTTTCTTCGAGCGCGACCCGTCTTGCCCACCGCCGCCGCCGGATCGAGAACGACACGATAGACCCGGACGGGCTCTGCGATGCTTTTGACCTTCTGTTCACCGAGGGAAACGAAACCAACCGGAAGCTTCGATTTCACCTGATCATAGGCCATCCCGGAAATGGCAATTCCACCGGATTCGGCGAGCGACTGCATCCGATCCGCTATGTTGACACCATCGCCGTGGATGTCCTCGCCCTCGACGATGATGTCGCCGAGATTGATGCCGATGCGAAAATCCAGGCGCTGGTCGGTCGGTACATCGGCGTTCCGCTTTGCCTTCTGCTGCTGCACGTCCACCGCGCAACGCAAGGCATCGACCACGCTTTGGAATTCGACCAGCAGGCCGTCGCCCATGGTCTTGACCAGCCGTCCGTGATGTTGCGCGATCGTCGGCTCGAACACATCCTTCAGATCGGCTTGGAAACGCATGCGCGTGCCCTCTTCGTCGATCTGGCTCAAGCGACCATAGGCGACGACATCGGCAATCAGGACGGCTGCAAGACGGCGTTCCATGCACGCTCTTTCTTGGAGAGAACTACCCCATCGATATCTTACAGCAGCCCCATGGCTGACACCATTACAGCGAATGTTCTAGCCCTGCGCCCAGGCGAAAGCCGATCGCCCCGATGTCCCCCATCCAGAAGATCGATCCGCAGACAGATTTTAATACTTTGTCGCGATTCCTCTAATCGAAAAACTATCTCCCTCCTTTTATCATGCGCGATGGTGATCGCCCTGGAAAAGCGCGGTCCAATGCGCCCCATTCCAGCATGAAGTGACTTTCGGAAGACGAAGGCCGAAATATTGGAGCCATCAATGCGCGTAGATTTTTCCAGCCAAGACTATCTCCGCAATCCCGCCGCCGAAATTGCGAAGCTGCGAGCGGCAGGTCCCGTGGTTCAAGTCCATTTCCCGATCGTGGGCAAGGTTTGGACAACGACGACGCAGGAGCTCGCCGATCGGGTCCTGAAAGACAGCGAGACTTTTAGATTGCGTCGCGAAGACGGCCGCGTCGTCGGCCTCCGATGGTGGATGCCGCGCATCGTGCAGACGCTCGCCAACAACATGCTGTCGCAGGATGAGCCAGACCACAAAAGATTGCGTGACATTGTGGACGAAGCTTTTCGCCGCCGTGCCGTCCTCGACATGGAATCGCGCATCTCCGCGATGGCGGAAGAGCTGGCCGACGACCTGTTCGCGACCGGGATGCCAGCCGATTTGATCGATCGTTATGCAAGAAAATTGCCGCTTTCGGTGATTTGCGAACTCCTCGGTTTGCCGCTTGCCGACCGAGCCAAATTCACGTCCTGGGCTCTCGGCTTCACCCGCTTCAAGAGTGCCTTCGGTTTTCTGACTATGATTCCCAATATCCTGGCGATGAGGCGCTACATAGAAGGCCATGTGGATATGGTGCGTGCGAAAGGCGGCCACGGGCTTATCGCTGGGCTCGTGCAAGTCGAAAGGGACGGCGGCAAGATCAGTCGCGATGAAATGGTGGCGATGATCTTCCTGCTTTTGTTTGCGGGACACGAAACCACCACCCATCTGATCAGCGGCTCGGTCTTCGAGCTGCTGAAAAATCCGGATCTGCGCGATTGGCTAAAGGAGGATTGGGACCGAACCAACATGGCTGTCGAGGAATTCCTGCGGTTTGTTGCGCCCGTGCAGTTCACCAAGCCGCGTTTCGTGAGCAAGGACGTCAGACTTGGTGAAGTCGAGATCAAGAAGGGCGAGAGGATTATGCCTATGCTAGCCGCGGCCAATCTCGATCCTGCGGCGAACGAGTGTCCGGAGAAACTCAATCTTTCGAGGAAACCAAATCGCCACGTCGCCTTCGGCACCGGTATTCACTTCTGTCTTGGTCATCAACTGGCGCGGGTCGAAGCAACATGCGCCTTGAAAGCGCTATTTCAACGTTGGCCGGAGCTGGAGCTGGCGATAGACTCTTCCCGGATCAGGTGGCGTGAGCGGCCGGGTCTGAGGGCTATCGAGCTTTTGCCGGTCAGAGCCCGATCGAAGGGCTAGAATAAGCATGAGGCGCTCCGCGTGGCCGGCTGGCAATTACAGCGCAGCCATCGGCGGTGGAAGACGGATCACTCGAAGAAACATTCGATCTGGCCGATGGCGCCGAATTCGGCGGCCAGATGCTGGCCGGGCTTGACCTCAAGGATTGTCGTGCAGGAACCGGTTGTGATGACATCACCGGCCAGAAGCGTGCGTCTATTTTCCGAGAGTTGCTTGGCCAGCCAGACAATCGCTTCAAGAGGATGCCCGAAGATGCAGCTTGCCGAACCGCTGACGGCAGTGCGCTTGAACAAGAATGCATTCACATCGACCGCATTGAGGTTCAGCAAATCCTTTGTGTCGGAAAAGGGTCCGCATATCGTTGCGACATGCAGGCCAAAGTCGGCGGTTGCGGCGATGTCGCCCATGTGAGGAAAGTTCGTTCGGCGGCCAAGCAAGCCGATAGCGGGTTGGCAGCCCAGCACCGCCAGAGCCGCGTTCTCGATGTTGATCTCTTCATCCGCATCGGGAAACTGCCGAAGCATGGTGAATGCAAGCTCGCATTGCGCACCGATCATGCCGGGCGGCAGCCGAAGAACGGATCCGCTGGCGTAAAAAGCATTTGCGGGAATGGCCGAATAGATCGGCTTCCCGATCCCGAGAAACTTTCTGCTGGCTTCGCTTGTGCCGACGATGGAGTAACCGCTACGGCTAAAGCCGAGCACTTCGAGGGCAGCGGTCTGTATCTCAAGAGCCTCGGCCTTCGACGAGATCATGTCCAGCGGAAGGTCGCAGCAGGTTTCCTGCCGGCGGCTCTTTGCCAGGAGCTCTGCGGTGGAATCGATCAGTTCGAAATACATCTTTACCTCCTGAGCCGGCGCCGTTGGCAGGCGAAGGAAAACCACGTTCGCTGCTCTTGCCGGTATTCAGGGAAGGTATTTGGGGATGTGCGGATAAGCGTTCCATTCGACTATGGAAGGTGGGCCATCAAAATCTCATAGGCGAAAACGCCGAAACAGTTGCTTGCGCAATCCAGAGTCTTCGAAGAGATGCCCGAGCCAAAACCATCTAAGGGCTATCCAGCGGTGTTGGCTGTCATCCCCATGTTTGCGTCATCCTTTGAGACGACCCGCTCAATATGCGCGCTTTCACGACCGAAGCAGAATAGGCGGAAATGATCGTCCATCTGCTTCGCCGGTGCCGACAATCGATCAAACTCAATGCACCGGCGGCCCCTTAGCGATCTCATCCCTCGGCTTTGCCTGCATGAGAACCGCCGTAATTCCTATGAAATTCCTATGCAATTTCCAGGCTTCCATAATGGAAATCCTATTTGCTCAGGTATACCTCATGTCCGATGCGAAGGCCGCGCCACGCATGCCAACGATGCGGACCGGCGCCCGCGAAACTTTTGTCTCCACCATCATTTGGCCGCATGCGCTGCTTTAGAGGATTTTCATGAAACCCCAGTCAAAGCCCTTCCTGGTAGAGATCAAATCGTCTCGGCGCGCCAAAAGAACCCACGCGAAGCCAAATTGGCCCGAGATCAAACGGGCTGACTTGGCCGAGAAACAATCCAAGAACGATTCCCACGATGTTGGTCAAAAACTCAAACAAAGCGATGATAGACTGTTCTAGTCCTTGCCTAAGCGAAGATACGGTAGCACCGTCAGACGCCGGCTATCTTGCCAAAATGGGAAGCCGTATCCCATGGTGAGCCGAAATCTGCCGTTTGAATATTTTGTCCTGCGCAATCCGCGGTTTGACGGCGCGATTGTCGGCTATCTTGCAGGCGCACCGATACGCGATGCCGTGATCGATGCCTCCGGCCATAGATATCGATTTGCTGGACTAGCTCGCCGAGACCGTAACGGGCGCCTTGACGTAGAATCGCTTCGGGCCGGTGAATGGATCGTTCTGCCCGACCTTGTGTATCACACGGATTAGACAACGACCTTTGAGGATTGCCGTCAAATCGATGACAGAGTTTTTGGTATGCGGTCAGAACTGTCCTCGCGGGTTCAGACCAGCCTGATCGTGACGTCTATGTTGTCGCGTGTTGCTCTTGAATATGGACAGATATTGTGTGCTTCGTCGATGAGAGCTCTTGCGGTGTCGCGTTCCACACCTGGTAGTGTGATGTCGAGCCGAGTGCTGAGAAAGTAGCCGTCGACCCCGAGGTTCAGATCCACTTCGGCATGGATGCTTATGTCGCCCGGCAGCGCGATGTTTCTCTCGCGAGCCACACGCATGATCGCGCTTTCGAAGCAGGCTGACCAGCCGGCAGCGAACAATTGCTCTGGATTGGTACCGATACGCGCCGACCCGGGCGTCGAAAGTATGATGTCCAGAAGACCGTCGGAGCTGCGTGAAGCACCGTTTTCGCGACCGCCGCGCGTGTTGGTCTTGGCCGTATACACAACCTTTGCAATCTGGCTCATGGCGTATTCTTCTAAGAGTGGGTCTGTCTGTGGGAGGGAGCGAAGCTTTGGTGATCGGCGTCGCGCGATGCGACGCCGATATCATTTGGTCTCGGCCTTGATCAGATGAGGCTCAATGTGACGTCGTATTCACTGCTTACAAAGGCAACTCTTCGCCGGCCTGCTCCCGGACCATGTACTCGGCGTACCAGTCCGGCCAGTTCGCATCGTGCTGACCGCCGTTCCGCTTCTCATGCTCACCATGTGCGGCCGCCGCACGGCGGAGCGCGCTCGCGAGTTCGGTCGCCGAGGTGAATGTCGTGTCGGCATCCACGCGTCCGGGCAATCGTGATGTGATCTCCTGGAACAGCCAGCCATTGCCGTCCGGATCGCTGAACGAGGCGAACGAGCGATAGCTGCGCTGCTCGGAATCCGGACCGCCGACCCGGAGCCGTCCAAACAGGTAGGGTTCGTCCGCGCCCGCGTACTTGCCATCGGCGGGATGGAACACCTCGCTGACCGCGACGCCGCGACCAAGCAGCTCTTCGCGGGCGGCCTTGATGTCCGAGACGATAAGGTACAATCCCTGGGCGGAGCCGGGGGCAGCCGCGGTGACGTTCTTGCCGAAGATGACCGAGCATCCGGAACCCGGCGGCGTGAACTGGATCACGCGGAAATCGTCACCCTCGGCGAAGTCCGCGTCGAGCCTCCAACCCAGGCCGTCGTAAAAGCGCTTGGCGCGATCTACGTCCGAAACGGGGATCACGACGATCTCGAACTTCATGTCGGCCGTCCGCACTCTTGGGGTTTCGATTGCAGCTCCGCTGCTTACTTGAGTATTGCTCATTTTTAGCTCCTCAGATTTGGATGTCCTGTGTGAGTTCATGTGCGGGGACACGGCTCGAATATCCGGGTCTCCGCCTAGGGGAGAACGAGGCGGCAAGCCGCCCTAGAGCGCTGTGCGTTCATCTGAACAGACCAAGGTCGCTCTAATTTATGAATCTAGGGCACCTTGTCCGCTTGCAGATGATCCCACCTGAACGCGGGATGCTCTAGTCGACTCTCCTTGGGTCGCTGATTTGGTGCTCTTTCACGTGGTCCGACATCTACGCTCCGGAAGGCACAATCGCCCGTTATTCGTTGTGAGTTCCTGTTGGCCACTGCTAGCGCTATCGTTTTTCTGAACAAATTCAGATGCATCGGGCAGCAGATCGCTCGACCACAGCGTCCCTATGGTGCGGCGACACCGCTTCGCCTAAACTGCGACCAGGGAACAGGCGGCCTTGAAAGAAGACGCCATGACAACGGAAACAGGTCAGATCAAAGACGGATTGTCGTTTGGTCCTTTTCATCTGATTGCGAGCGAAAGGCTCCTGACAAGAGAGGGCGTCCCCATAGAGTTGGGCGCGCGCGCTCTCGAGATTCTGGTCGTCCTGATTTCCACACCAAATGAAATCGTCAGCAAGAAGGATCTGATGTCGCGGGTTTGGCCCGATGTCATCGTTGAGGAAGGTAGTTTGCGGTTTCACGTAGCCAGACTCCGCAAGGCGCTAGGCGATGGACAGGATGGCGCGCGATACATCACGACTCTTCCCGGGCGGGGCTATTGCTTTGTTGCGCCCGTCTCGCAGCTGAGCAGTCCGCGCGATGGTTCGCTTGTCGTTACCGCCAATTTTTCGCACGCGAACCTTCCAAGCCGCCTGAGCCGAATGGTCGGCCGGGATGATGACGTTCTCAAGCTATCGGCTCAACTGAACGCTTCACGCTTTGTCACCATCGTCGGTGCCGGCGGCGTCGGCAAAACCACCGTCGCGATAGCGGTTGGGCATCACCTGATCGAAGCGTTCTCGGGCGCTGTGCTGTTCGTCGATCTGGGAATGCTCGGCGATCCCGACCTTGTGACGACAGCCGTGGCTTCTATGCTTGGGCTATCGGTCCAATCGAATGATGCAACGCCCAATCTGATCGCCTACCTGCGCAACAGGCGAATTCTCCTGATCCTCGATACTTGCGAGCATCTCGTCGACGCGGTGGCAACCCTGGCTGCAAGCATCATCGATGCATCATCACAGGTCCACATTCTCGCAACCAGCCGCGAAGCGCTTCGAGTTGAGAGCGAACATATCTACCGATTGGATGCGCTTGCCTGTCCGCCGGACGATCCGGGCCTTACGGCCGCGGTTGTCCAGACATTTCCTGCCACGCAGTTGTTTGTGGAGCGCGCTGTGGCAAGTGGTGCGCGTTTGGATGTCAGCGATGCTGAAGCCTTGCTCGTTGCGAGCATCTGCCGAAAGCTTGACGGAGTGGCGCTTGCGATCGAACTGGCTGCCAGACGCGTCGAATCCTATGGACTGCAACAAACCGCTGCACTTCTCGATCAACGTCTGACACTGCTGTGGCTAGGGTCGCGAACCGCGCCACCGCGTCAACAGACCCTGCAAGCCATGCTGGATTGGAGTTTTGGGCTTCTTACCGAACTGGAGCGCGCGGTGCTTCGCAGGCTCGCTATATTCGTTGGTCATTTTACACTCGATGCAGCATTGGAAGTTGTTACAAACGCAGCGCTCGATAGGTCAACCGTTTTTAGCGCCGTGGATAGTCTCGTCGCCAAGTCGATCGTGGCAACGCGTCCTATCGGGGCAATGATGCGCTACCGGCTTCTCGACACCACGCGCGCCTATGTCCTCGAAATTAAAATCGACGATGCCGAGTCCGCCGATTTGGCCGTACGCCATGCTGCCTATTATCGACGATGGCTGGAGCAGACCGGGCTCGAATGGCCAAATTTGGCGACCGGCGAGCAGCGGACTCCTCACTTTGCAGCCATCAACAATGTTCGGGCCGCTTTGGAATGGTGCTTTGGCGACAACGGAAATGCGGTCATCGGCATCGGACTTGCGGTCGCCGCGGCGCCGGTCTTCCTGGCAATGTCTCTGCTGCCGGAATGTCATCGTTGGTCCGAGCGTGCGATTTTCGCCCTCGACGTGGCCGAGCTTGGCGGACTGGACGAGATGCATCTTCAAGCAGCCCTCGGCGTGTCGCTGATGTTCATGCGGGGAGGACGCGATGCTGCGCGCGTAGCCTTGGAGAGAAGCTTTGCGATTGCTGAAGAACGCGGCGATGCGCTCGATCAAGTGCGACTCCTGGGTCCGCTCAATATGTTCCACTTGCGAACCGGTAATTTCACTACCGCCCTCCAATGCGCAAAACGCTGTTCTGCCACGGCGACGACCACCGAGGATTCGGTCGCGATTGCGCTGGCGCACTCCATTTTGGGAATCTCGCTTCACCTCCGTGGCGACCTAGCAGACGCTCGCGCCGAGCTCGAGGCAGCGCTGGATCGTGGACCCCGCGCTCAGCGAACCACAACGATCTATCTTGGTTTCGAAGGAAAAATTCTTGCCAAGGCCATCTTGGCAAGGAATTTGTGGCTACAAGGCCACCCGGATCGAGCCATGGAATGTGCGCGCCAGGCCGTCGAAGAGGCTGCGGCCATGGATCATTCATTGACGCTGGCAATCGCGTTGATCTGGGCGATATCGGTATTCCTGTGGACAGGAGAACTGGAGCACGCCGAGGCATACATAGATATGCTCATTTCCCGTGCCGAATCCCATTCCATGGCCCCTTATCTACTGGTCGGCCGGGGCTTCAAGGGCGAAGTCGCGATCCGCCGCGGCGACGCCGAAGGTGGGGTCGAGAGCCTGCGGAGTTCTCTCCAAAAGCTTCACGCAGCGCCATACGAACTACTCACGACCGAACTTAACCTCTCACTCGCGAGCGGCTTGTCTGCGATCGGTCAGGTCGATGAAGCAGTTGCGCTACTCGACGAGTCACTTGGTCGCGTCGAAGCAAATGGTGACCTTTTGTACGTTCCGGAGTTGCTGCGAATGAAGGGAACCATTCTTCTTCTGCAGTCGGAATTCCATCGCGACGAAGCCGAGGCATGCCTCCTGCAGGCGCTCGAGTTGAGCCATCATCAGGAAGCGCGGGCTTGGGAGTTGCGCACCGCAATCGATGTGGCGACTCTAATGGGCAGTCGAGGCGAAATTGACAGCGCTCGGGAGCTTTTGCAACCGGTGTTCGAACACTTCGTGGAGGGTCTGGATACAGCCGATGTGAAGGTCGCCGAACATCTGTTGGTGACGCTGCGCTAGCTATCGCACGCTCGTATTCCTGTTTATTGGCGCGTCAACCGTTTGCTTAGCCTATACGACCAAGGCGGTGATAGAGGTTCGAATATTTGATTGCTTCACGCTGGCCTTCGACCTCTTGCAGGTAGTGTGCGATCGCCACCCGCAGGAGCTCAAAATCTTCCTGCGAAAAAACGGCACGCGATCGCTGCGGCTGGTTCGGCTTTGTTGCCTCATGATGCTCGGACATTTTCTTCTCCCGTTTTGAAACGAGTGGGCACGCCATCGCCCACCAAGTTATTTGCTATGTTCGGCCGTTTCTTATGCAGCGAATTGATTCATCGTATTGTGTTCGCCGCCCGCCTTCAGTGCGGCCTCGCCGGAGAAATACCCCTTGTGGTCATCTCCGATATCGGAGCCCGCCATGTTCTGGTGCTTCACACACGCGATCCCCTGGCGGATTTCCTTGCGCTGGACGTTTGCGACGTAACCGAGCATGCCTTGGTCGCCAAAATAGTCCTTAGCAAGACTGTCGGTCGAAAGAGCCGCGGTGTGATAGGTCGGCAAGGTGATGAGATGGTGGAAGATGCCGGCGCGCAATGAGGCATCGCGTTGGAATGTCCGGATGTTCTCATCCGCCTCCGTCGCCAGTGGCGTGCCATCATATTCCTCGCTCATGAGCTTCGACCGATCATAGCCGGAAACGTCCTTGCCATCCTTCTTCCAGGCATCAAACACCTGTTGGCGGAAGTTCAGTGTCCAATTGAAAGAGGGAGAGTTGTTGTAAACGAGCTTGGCGCTCGGAATAACCTGGCGAACGCGGTCGACCATGCCGGCAATCTGCTCGATATGGGGCTTTTCCGTTTCGATCCACAGAAGGTCGGCGCCGTTCTGGAGGGCCGTGATACAATCCAGAACGCAGCGGTCGGTACCCGTGCCTTCGCGGAACTGGTAGAGGTTCGAACGCAGCCGCTTCGGTCGAAGGACCTTCGAGCCTCTCGTGATCAGAACCTCGCCGTTTTGGTGCTGACTATCGGCAACTTCCTCACAGTCCAGGAAGGAATTGTACTGATCGCCGATATCGCCTTCCCTAGCGCTGAAAGCGATCTGTTTTGTCAAACCGGCGCCAAGGGAGTCTGTGCGTGCAACGATAATGCCGTCGTCAATGCCGAGTTCGAGAAATGCATAGCGGCAAGCGCGGATCTTGGCGACGAAGTCTTCATGCGGAACCGTGACCTTACCGTCCTGATGGCCGCACTGCTTTTCATCGGAGACCTGGTTTTCGATCTGAAGAGCGCACGCTCCTGCCTCGATCATTTTCTTCGCCAGCAGATAGGTCGCTTCCGCGTTGCCAAAGCCGGCGTCGATATCGGCTATGATCGGAATGATATGCGTCTGATAGTTGTCGACCGCCTGTAGCAGCTGACGATCACGAACGCTGTCGCCCGCTTCACGCGCCCGGTCGATATCCCGGAACATCATGCCGAGTTCTCGTGCGTCAGCCTGACGAAGGAAGGTGTAAAGTTCTTCGATCAGAGCCGGAACGCTGGTTTTCTCGTGCATCGACTGATCCGGAAGCGGCCCGAATTCCGAGCGAAGGGCTGCAATCATCCAGCCCGAGAGGTAAATATAGCGCCGCTCGGTGGAACCGAAGTGCTTCTTCAGCGAAATAACCTTCTGCTGCCCGATAAAGCCATGCCAGCAACCGAGCGACTGCGTGTATTTGCTGGGATCTAGATCATAAGCGGCCATGTCCCTTCGCATGATCGCTGCAGTATACCGGGCAATATCCAAGCCCGTGCGGAAGCGGTTCTGCAGGCGCATGCGGGCGACGGCCTCGGGTGTAATACCCGTCCACATTTCATTTGCTTGAATAAGCTTGAAGGCGTCCTCAACAAAGGTCTGATACGACATCGTTCCTCCACAGGTCACTATGCTGCGACTGCGAAGAGAGCTTAAGCCATCCCGTCGGTCTGGGAAGGCATCGCGATGTCATGTTGTCAAACTTTACAAAGCTACGCTGTAATGTTGTAATATCGGCATGGACAAGCACGGCGTTTACCTCGGACCACGTCTGCGGCGGCTACGTCGCGATCTCGGGCTCACGCAGGCTGACATGGCGGCGGACCTCGAGATTTCCCCCTCCTACATCGCCCTCATGGAGCGCAATCAACGGCCGGTTACAGCAGAAACGCTCTTGCGCTTGGCAAAAGCCTACAAAGTCGATTTCTCCGATTTTGGCGAACAGACAGGCCCCGACCAGATCGCGCGGCTTCAGACAGTCATGCGGGACCCGATCTTTGCGGATATTGACCTCGTGCCCCTGGAAATAGGCGATGTCGTGCACAGCTTTCCCGGCGTTGCCGAAGCCATGCTTCGCCTTTACACGGCTTACAAGGAAGAGCAGTTCGCTCTTGCCGACCAAAGACAGGAAGGTGTCGGGGCTTCGGGAGACCCGGTCGCGGCCGTGCGCAGCTTTCTGTCGGCGCGGCGCAACTGTTTTCCTGTTTTGGATGCCGCCGCGGAAAAGCTGTCGACGAAGGTCGCGGAAGCTGGAGGGCTGCCGGATTATTTTAAGCAGCGCCATCAGCTTCGAGTGAGACGGTTGCCGTCAGAGGTGATGGCGGGCTCTCTCAGGCGGTTGGATTGGCATCGAAAGGACCTTTTGCTCGATGACACTCTGGATGCCGCAAGCCAGAATTTTCAGCTGGCTCAACAGCTCGCCTATCTCGAATTCGATCAGGAGATTCGAAATGTCACGCAAGAGGGGAATTTCGAAACCGAGAGCGCCCGCAGGCTCGCACATCGGGCACTTGCGGCCTACTGTGCCGCCGCGATTATCATGCCTTATGCGGTTTTTGCGAAAGCGGTCGAGACGCGTCACTACGATATCGAGGCACTGTCACGCCAGTTTGGCACGAGCTTCGAGCAGACTGCCCATAGGCTGACGACGCTTCAGAAGCCGGGACATGAGCGAATTCCGTTCTTTTTCATTCGCGTGGATGTCGCCGGCAATGTTTCCAAGAGGCTTAACAGCGGTAACTTCCCGTTTGCCCGCCATGGAGGTGGTTGCCCTCTCTGGAGTGTCCATCAGGTTTTCACAACACCTCGCAAGGTCGCAACCCAGTGGCTGGAATTGCCGGATGGCCAGCGCTTCTTCTCGATTGCACGCACCGTCAGTTCGGGCGGAGGCGCCTTCGGGGCGCCGCGCGTCGAGCGTGCCATTGCCCTCGTTTGCGAAGCGCATCATGCGGAGCGCTTGATTTACAGCCGTCACCCTCCTCAGGCTGCTCCTCCTACGCCAATCGGAATCGCATGCCGGCTCTGCCACCGGCCGACGTGCACGTCACGCTCCGAGCCACCCATCGGTCGTCAGATCCTGCCGGACGATTATCGCCGCACCGAGGCGCCGTTTGGATTTTCAGACTCGTGACGCAGACACCAAGCCTTCAGTTTTTCAAAGAACCGGATTTTGTCTTGCGTCCGATGTCAGGAGGGAAGCAAGGGCGGCCGACGATCATCAACAGGTCAGTCGGTAAGCCGTGCGCATGCCTTCTTAATCGCCCGCTCCAATTCCCGGGGTTCGTATGGCTTTTGCAAAGTGAGTTCGTTGCGAAACTCGCCAGAAACGCCGTCGGCGCCGTACCCGGTGGCAAACACAAATGGTATACCGCGTCGACGTAGAATTTCGGCCACGGGAAACGACTGTTCGCCGCCGAGGTTGACGTCGAGAATTGCGAAATCGATATCCCCGTCATCGGCGAACTGCATCGCCTTGTCGACCCGGGCGATGCATGTCACCACGCGATGTCCCATTTCCGATAGAAGGTCCTCAAGAAGCATCGCAACGAGGAATTCATCCTCGACGATCAGAATCTGCCTCGCCTCCCGTGTGGCCACTTGGTCCTCCTAGTAACTCTTGGCCAGCGGGCAGAGGCGCGATGATCGTGCACTCAAGGCCGGAGGACTGGTATTCAACGCGCACTTCGCCGCTGAGTTCCGCCGCCAGCGCACGCTCGATCAGCCGCGAACCGAAGCCTTTGCGCTTCGGTGTGGCCACCGGCGGTCCGCCGCTCTCTTGCCAATGGAGGACCAGACGGCGGTCCGCACCTCTGCCTTCGATCTGCCACACGACCGCAACCTGGCCGGTCTCCTTAGAGAGAGCGCCATATTTCGCGGCATTCGTGCTGAGTTCGTGTAAGGCCATGGCGATCGCCAGCGCCGCGCTCGGAGAAAGCCGAAGATCAGGCCCCTCGATCCTGAAGCGGTTTTCTCCGCCTCCATGCGGCTTGACGGTATCCCAGATGATTTCGGCCAGATTCGCGCTCTGCCAGCTTTCGCGTGTCAGCACATCATGTGCCGTCGCCAGGTTGATCAGCCGCGAGCCAAATGCCTCTCGCGCCTCGTCCAGCGTCGATGCGTGCCCGAGCGTCTGGGACGCGATGGACTGGATGACGGCCATCGTATTTTTGACGCGGTGATTGAGTTCGTCCATGAGCGTTTTCCGGTGCTCGTCTGCACGGCGGCGCTCGGTCATATCGC
The DNA here is from genome assembly GCF_014193655.1 of Rhizobium sp. BK313. Classification (GTDB taxonomy): domain Bacteria; phylum Pseudomonadota; class Alphaproteobacteria; order Rhizobiales; family Rhizobiaceae; genus Rhizobium. Next base: position 512,391 of record NZ_JACHZQ010000002.1, read on the forward strand.
GTGCTATCTTGGAGGCACCAACGACATTGCCTGCGGCATCCTTCAACGGGGATATAGTCAACGAAACCCAGACCAGGCTTCCGTCCTTGCGTTGGCGGAGCGTTTCGTAGTGCTGGAGGTGCTCGCCTCGCCGAATCCGGTCGAGGATGTCCATCTCCTCTTCGCGGCGAGCCGGAGGCACCAAGGTCAGGATGGATTTGCCGATTATCTCGTCCGGCTCATAGCCGAACAGCCGCTTTGCTCCCTCGTTCCAACTGACTATGGTGCCGTCGAGGGTCTTGCTAATGATCGCGTCGTCGGAGGATTCGACAATCGCGGCGAGCCGTTCCGCAAGCGCTTCGGCCTGCTTTCGCTCGGTGATGTCCACCAGCATGTTGACTGCACCCGTGACCTTGCCCGAGGCATCGCGCAGCGGGGTTGGATAGGCAAGAAACGGCACCCGGACGCCGTCAGGCCGCTCGGCAATGGCTTCCGCACCCTGTATCTGTCTGTTCTCCTTCAAGGCGACCGCCATCGGGCATTCGTCATGCGGCAATGGTGTACCGTCCACACGATACATGCGCCATGAGCCACACCACTCATCCGTACCCAATTCCGGATTGTGGCCCCACAACTCGGCGGCCGCCGGGTTGTAGTAGGTGATCCGGCCTTCCGCATCCGTCGTATAGACCGCGCCCGGCAACGCCGCGATAAGATCCTTCAGGCGCTGCTCGCTCTCCCGGCCGGCATTCTCTCCCTGCCTGCGTGCGGTTATGTCCTCAATGGCCAGTAGGATCAACTCGTCCCGACCGCCTCCCTGAGAGAGCCTGCGTGCGTTGAGCAGCATGCGGCGCAGTCCGATGCCGCGAAATTCGTGCTCGACTTCATAGTCGGCGACTTCCTGGCTCTTCGACAGCACATCGTCCAGAAGCGTTCGGAGGGCGGGAATATCCCATTGTCCGCTGCCAAGGCCATACAACGGTTGCCCCTCGGTTTCCTTCGCCGTAACCCTGAATAGGTCATAGAAGGCCTGGTTGGCCGACTGGACGCGGAGTTCGGAATCGAGGACAAGCAAGGGCTGTCGCACCGTTCCGACGATAGCCTCAGCATAGATCCTCGCGTCATCGATCGCCTTGGCGGCGCTCCTTCGATCGGTGATGTCGCTGAAGGTGATAACGACGCCCGCTATGCGGTTGTCGCGCGTTCGGTAGGGAAGCATGCGTCGAAGGTACCAGCGTCCCGCATCGTTCTTCACCTCGGCCTCGATGGTGGTAAGTTTCCGCAGCACCGTCTCGGCGTCAGACAGCAAGTTCTCATCTGAGAATTTCCGCGCGAAATGGGCGATCGGTCGACCGATATCCGACGTTACGAGATCGAAAAGCTGCTTCGTCGCCGGCGCGAACCACGCGATTGCCAACTTGTTGTCCAGGAACAGCGTTGCCGTCTCCGACCCCGCCAGCAGATTGTTCAAGTCATTGGTGATCCGTTCCAGCTCCACGATCTTGTGTTGAAGCTGGCCGTTGACAGTGTTCAGCTCCTCGTTAAAGGACTGCAACTCCTCCTTGGAGGTCTCTAGTTCCTCGTTGGTGGACTGAAGTTCCTGGTTCATCGAGGCCGCTTCCTCGCTCGACGCCTTCAACTCCTTGTTGGCGGTTATCAGCACCGAGGCAGGGGCGTAGTGTTCCAGCAATGCCCGTCGAGCGATGTCGGCAGCAGTCACGGATGCAGCTTCCGAAGGTACAGGCGGCGGCTCGCCCGCTGCCCCCGTCCCGACCGATCCGCTGATCGGACGATAGTCGATAAGGTCGTGCCGGGTCGGTCCAATCCGGCGATATATCCGCCATTTTTTAGAAACGGTTTCAAAGAGATCGTCATGCCGACCGATCGTCTCCGCATTGCCAAGAAACAGATGTCCATCCGGCTGAAGGGCGAGGTGGCATTGAGCAATGATGCGCTGCTCAGCCTCCGGCTCCAGATAAATCAGGAAATTGCGGCATGAAATAATGTCGAGCCGCGAAAAGGGCGGATCGCAGAGCAGATTCTGCGCCGCGAACACCACGGTGTCGCGCAACTCCTTGCTGACCTGAAACGAACCGTCAAGTTTTTCGAAGAAGCGTTGCACCCGTTCGGGCGGAAAACCAGCCAGCGCAGCCGCCGGATAGATGCCGTCGCGTGCCCTGCGCAGATTGACCTCCTGCGCGTCCGTGGCGAACACCTTGAGGTCGAAGCGCTTACCGGCGGCTTGCGCGTACTCGGTTATCAGCATGGCGATGGAATATGCTTCCTCTCCCGTGGCGCACGCGGGAACCCAGACCCGAACCGGTGCGCCGCTCTCGCGCTCAGCAACGAGAGGCGCGATTACCAGTTCCGCAAGCGCCTTCCATGCCTCGGGGTCGCGAAAGAACCCGCTAACGCTGATCATTAAATCGCCGACCACAGCCGCGAGCTCTTCCGAATTGGTCCTCAAGTAGTCGAGGTAGTCGGCAATCGTCCCAATATTCCTGAGCCCCATGCGACGATGGATGCGCCGCCTGAGCGTGTTGCGCTTGTAACTGCCGAAATCGTGCCCGTCGCGGGCGCGCACGACCTCCAGAACCTGTTCTATCGTCGCCTCACCCATCGGGGCGGCGGGCTCGCCGTCGGTGGCGGCAGAGACGTAGCCGTGATGGATATAAGCGATCAGGGTCTCGGGCATCTTGTCCGGAGCAAGCACGTGATCTGCAAGACCGGCGGCAATTGCGCTCCTTGGCATGCCGTCGAACTTGGCCGTCTCCGGAGCCTGCACCAGGGTCATGCCACCCTCAGCCCGTATCTCCTTTAATCCTTCCGTGCCGTTGCTTCCTGTCCCGGAAAGCACGATCGCGACCGAACGTTCGCGCTACTCCGTCGCGATCGAAGCAAACAAGACATCGATCGGATGCCGCTGACCACGAGGGGCTGAAGGTCTCGATACTTTCAAGCCGCCCTCCGTGAACTTGAGGTCGGTGTCGGGAGCGATGACATAGACGTAGTCGGGTGCGAGCGCCATTCCGTCCTTGACCTGCGTCACAGGCATCTTGGTATGGCTGCTTAGTATGCGAGCCATTTCGCTTTCGCGTTTCGGATCGAGATGCAGCACCACGACGAAGGCGCAGCCGCTGTTGGCCGGCATGGCATCGAAGAAGCTGCCCAAGGCCTCAATGCCGCCAGCTGAGGCTCCGATGCCGACGACAGGAACAGCTGCGGCAGCGATGGGATCGGCACCAACCATCTCGTTGACGCGCTTTCGCCTCGCGCTTGAGGGGTGCGACGCGAAGTCGTTGCGCATATCCGGTCGTCTCGCCATGGCGCGCCTGCTCAAAGACGCGCGGCCGCGATCATAAAGCGACGACGGTCCGCGCGTTTATCAAACGTGGCACAGATGTCGTCTGATCGCAATGAAAGCACCGATATGTCAGAACCGGCAGCCGAGAACAGACTATAGCCACTTTGGCACATCGACACGTGCGTAGGTCCGAAGTTTCTGGATTAAGGCACTCGGGTCGATATCAACGCATATCGACTGCCGATGCTCTGCTGGTAGAAATTGCGTGTCGACCATATGGTCGATAAAGCCAAGGAAGGCGTCGAAGAAGCCGGCGGAGTTCAGAAGGCCAACGGGTTTGTCGATCTCGGACAGCTGGTTCATGGTCCAGACCTCCATCAACTCTTCGATCGTCCCGATGCCTCCCGGCAGTGCGATGAACGCATCGGAAAGCTCGACCATGCGTTCCTTGCGGCTGCGCAGCGTCAGCACGATTTCGTGTTTCGTCAGACCGGAATGCGATTGCCCGCGCTGATGCAGACTTTCGGTAATCACGCCATGGACGCTGCCGCCAGCCTCCAGGGCGGCATTTGCGACAACGCCCATCAGACCCTTTGTCGTTCCGCCATATACGATCGTTATTCCGGCTTCTCCCAATGCACGGCCGAGCACGCGCGCTCCATCAGCAAACACCTCCGATGCACCGAAATTGGATCCGCAGAAGACGGCAACTGATTTGATTGAACGTGTCGTCATTGAAACCTTCTATCCATGACAGCTATTCGAATTCCTGACGCGCAGCGCCCGTTGGTTGGCATGTCCGCGAGACCGCCGAAAACGATGCAAAACACCGGTTATGGTTGAACGTAACGCGAAGAAAAATGCTCTTCCAGTGCTTGATCTGTCCTGATCCTGTTTTCCGCCACCGCATCCGGACCGGCACCTGTTCCCTGAACGGAGAAGAAGGTCAGATCACGCAGTCCAATGGTGGCTAGGATGGCTTTCAGGTAAGGGGTCAGAAAATCCGGCTGGCGCGCGCGCTCCCCGGAAAATCGTCCGCCTGAGGATATGGCGACAAAGACTGGACGGTCACGGAGCGTTCCGATTTTTCCCGCCGGGGTGATCATGAAGGTCCGGCGAGCGCGGACGACATGATCGATCCAGGCCTTCAGCGCGGAGGGGACCGTGAGGTTATGCATCGGCGTCCCGATGACCACAAAGGCTGCAGCCTCCAGTTCCCGTATGAGCTCTTCCGACTGGGCCATGGAGCCGTCCCGGGATACGTCTGCGGACGAGGCTTGGGAAATCGCGTAGGCCTCATCGACATGCGCTATCGCGCCGTTGCCGATCACCCGATTAATCACGATCGCCTCCGGCTCCTTCTTTAGCAGAAAGCTGATGATAGTCTGGGAGAGCCTGTAGCTCTCGGCCGCTTGCCCGCGAGGGCTGCAGCTCACATGCAGGATTTTCTTCATCTACCTTTTCCAGATTCTGTCCAATTACTGTTGCCCGCGCCCGGGCCATGATGTCAGCGGCACTGAGCGCGATGCTGATTTGAAGCGTGGAAGTGGCAGTCGTTCTACACATCCGATGGCCCATCTCCAAGGTCCATGAATGGAACTTGCAGCTGAGCCATGATGGCGCTGGACATGCTGAGACACGGTTGTCGGCGCGCGCGAAGCGTGTTGAAAGCAACGCTGGAACAGCGATGGCATCGACTTGAAGGAGGCGTTACCCAGGAGCATTATGGCATAATGCTCCGTATATCCGCTTGAAAGGTTGACTAGTCCATGACCGGTGCGAAGCCTGACACGCTCCTGCCTTTAGATCCAGCCGCCGCCACCCCCTTTTACCGGCAGATCTACGATCGGTTCCGCGGCGCCATTGCCAGCGGCGTGTTGAAGCCGGGAGACCGAATCCCCTCGGCAAGAGCGCTGACAAAGGAGCTAGGCCTGGCAAGAGGCACCATCGAGGCGGCTTATTCCCTGTTGGCTGCCGAGGGCTACATTCAGGCCCGCGGCCAGGCAGGAACAATTGTCACGCCGGACCTCAAAGCACGAACGCCTGTTTTAAGCCCGATCCCTCCGTCGGATGGCGGCATGGCATCAACGAGTTTTCGTCCCAACTCGATTTTGCCCTTCCAGATGGGTTTGCCGGCGCTCGATGCGTTTCCCCGTAAGATCTGGGCGCGGTTGGGGGCACGATGCGTGCGCGCCATGCAACCATCCGACATGGTTCACCCCTCCGTCTACGGCTTGCCGGCCCTGCGCGCCCAGATCGCGGCCTACCTGCAGGTCTCGCGCGGGATCAATTGCTCGCCATCTCAGGTGTTCGTGACGTCGGGATATCGCCACTCCATCGCGTTGATCGCTCATGCATTGTTGAAGGCGGGCGATCGCGTCTGGCTCGAAAACCCCGGATATCCGCCGACGCGTGACCTATTCGGACATATGCATATTGCGAGTGTCGCAGTGCCGGTCGATCGGGATGGCATGGTGATTTCCGATGGGATCAAGCTGGCGCCCCGGGCGCGTGCGGCGGTGGTGACGCCGGCGCATCAGAGTCCGCTGTGCGTGTCGCTATCCTTGCCCCGGCGCCTGGCGCTGCTGGACTGGGCTGGCCGAAACAACGCCTGGATCATCGAGGACGATTACGATGGCGAATACCGATATGTCAGCCGCCCTCTGCCTGCGCTGAAGAGCCTGGATCGGGATGGGCGAGTGCTCTATGCCGGCACCTTCAGCAAGTTGCTTTTTCCGAGCATCCGGCTTGCCTATCTCGTTGTGCCGGAAGCGCAGATTGAGCGATTTGAAGAGATTGCCGACGTCTTTGTGGGCGGCAGTCCCGAGCTTACACAAGCTCTCGTCACCGCCTTTATCACGGAAGGGCATTTCGCGCGGCATATCCAGCGCATGCGCAGGCTCTATTCCGAGCGTCGGGACCTAGCGGCAGCCGGCTTGGAAAACGTGCTCGCCAAACATATGCGAGTTGATTCACAGCCCGGCGGAATGCATCTGATCCTGCGGCTGCAGGGCAAGCAGTCGGATCGCGAGCTTTCCGCGCGTATGCGAAAGGAAGGCCTCTATGCGGAAGCATTAACGGACTGGATGCTGGAGGGCGAGGGGGCCTCGGCCCTGCTTCTCAATTTCACCAACATCAACTCTGAGAGCACCGCCGAAAATCTCGCAACGCGTATTTCAAGGCTGATATGACCTCGCGTCATGGCCTAGTACAGAATGCGGTTCTTGGATCTTCTGACATAGGCCAAGATGCGCCATGCTGGGCTCCTTCAATGAGAAAGGAAGCGTCATGACCAATCGTATCGACTACGCAAATGCCTCGCCTGAAGGTTATAGGGCTTTCGGGGGCGTGTACGTCACTGTTCAGAAAAGCGGCCTGCCGAAAGAACTGGTCGATCTGGTGTATCTCAGGGTGTCGCAGATCAATGGCTGTGCATTCTGCATCGATATGCATTCCCGCGATCTGCTCAAGTCCGGCCTGACGGTGGACAAGCTCGTGCTGGTGCCTGTGTTCAGCGCCCGCGAACGCGCGGCGCTTGCTTGGGCGGAGACCGTAACGCGCGTCGCAGAGACTGGCGTTCCCGATGCCGACTATACAGCTGCTGCCGCCGAGTTCGACGACAAGGAACTTGCTGATCTCACATATGCGATTGGCTTGATGAATGCCTTCAATCGGTTCGGGATCAGTTTCCGCTCGACCCCCGCTGCGGTCGCCAAGGCCTGAAGCGCCTCTGACGCCGGGGCTCGCGGCTTGGCAGTGTCTATTCGCGAGCGCCCGCTGCTCCAGGAAGCATCCGGTTTTTAAAGCCTCTCCGGTCCGTCTTTGCGTTACCCGATCGAACCGGATGCGGTTTCCTGTCTGACAATGGCTCTCACCAAAGCTCGTCCGGCCAGTAGGCCTGGCCGGTCAATGAATGGATCAGTTTCTCATGGCTTGGGCACTTCTCAGCATCGCCGGTATTCTCGAAATCGCCTTTGCCTTCAGCATGAAGGCGTCGGACGGTTTCACGCGATTGATACCCGGGTTCTTGACGGTCGCCACCGGCCTGTCGAGTGTTTTTCTTCTTTCGCTCTCGCTCCGTACGTTGCCGGTGGGGACAGGCTATGCGGTCTGGACCGGTATCGGCGCGGCAGGTACCGCGGTCCTCGGAATGGCGGTGCTGGGCGACTCCGTCGAACCGACGAGGGTGGGTTGCATCGTTCTCATTTTGGCAGGCGTTGTCGGGCTCAGGCTCGTTTCGGGAAACTGAGATCCTCTTTATGTCAACTGATGTTGGTCATGCGCTGTCTCGTATCGCCGCAACGGCGATGGAGGGAAGACGTCGTGGATACAACCATATGCCGAGAATGCCTGTTATGGAAAACTAAAAGTTGACAAGATGATGCAGGAACCCTATATACCGGTTGTCGATATTTGCTTGCTGAGCTTTGGTTACCGCGTGTTTGGCACCGCGCCCTGAACGAACCTTCCTTTCAAAAATCGCTATCATCATCTGCAGCGCCGTTTGGGCGTTGTGGTCCCTCTATTGCTATGAAAGGGTTCATCATGACCACTGGCACAGTTAAATGGTTTAATTCCGCCAAAGGCTTCGGCTTTATCCAGCCTGACAATGGCGGCACTGACGCATTCGTCCATATCTCTGCCGTCGAGCGCGCTGGTATGCGCGAAATCGTCGAGGGCCAGAAGATCGGCTACGACCTTGAGCGCGACAACAAGTCGGGCAAAATGTCAGCTTGCAACCTTCAGGCTGCCTAACTCACTCGGCATCTGCTTTCCGTTGACCACGGATGTACTGGCACTGTGAGAGCATGACGCCAATCAGGGTCAGGCAGCTAGCCTGGCCTTTTTTATTGCCGCAAGACACGGAGCGGCTATGAGTTCAGGAAACACCATGACACAGACATACAGCAAATCCCGCCAAAAGGCGGAGATTGCCTTCAGCAATGCTCAATCGCAATTCTTCGCGCGCACCAGCGCTGTCGAAGAACCCGACCCTCTCGTGCGCTCCCGCAATGAAAAAACTCTTCGGCTTCGTGAAGCGCGCCAGGCAAAGGAATTGCAGGATCGCTTGACATTAAGCGCCGCGCTTGCCGCCAATCGCGCTAAGAAAACCTGACTTTACGGGTATCAGCCGCGAGTGTCGACAGGTCGATGACGGCTCCAGCAGCTCCCGCCACCCGCCCAGCAAGCAAACTGGAGCCCGACGGTGCGTGCGGCTTCGACTTTGGCTGCCAGGTGGTTGCGCATCGTTGATGTTTCTGAACCGCCGTCGAAAAGACTTGATCCCGGAAGGCATCCTTGAGATCGAAAGCTGCCGCAGAACCGAGATGGTAGGGTTCTGCCGTAAAATGGCTGCAGTGCAACATTGCACATCGATTTTCGGACCCGCTTACCTCCTGCCGCGCCGGGCTTTTTCTCTTCAGAGCGAAGGCGACGTCAGTCGTGCATCGCGCAGGTTGCGTGACAGGAAAGCGCGAATCTGTTTCTTCCGGGACCGGTGAGTTTTGGAAAATGCTAATATGGATGGTACAGACAACGACCTGCGCTTGATCGCCGTCATGCGGCGCTATCTCGCAATCAAGACGGAGCTGACGGATTTGAAGTCGTCGCTTGAGGAGAGGCGGAAGGCGGCGGGGATAGCCGTTGGCGAGTTCTACTACATTCGCCGGGATAGCGAGCATGCGGATAATATCAGCCGGACCGTCGCCCTTAAAAAGGAGATGAGCCAGTTGATGGGCTTGGCCGAGGCTTGGGCGCGGGACGAAATCATTAGTCTTGAAACCTCATTCGATTGATCCGTCGACGGCCTGCGACGTCAAGGTAACGGCCCTTTCCGGCAAGCGTGAGTGAGCCCCCCAGGGACGCAACTATTATGAGATGGCTACCGTCTCCCTTGCAACTGCCCAGATGAAACCGGCGAGTTCCCGCACGACTACCGTAGGCACCACCGTCGGCTTCTTTCCCCGGTGGCCGGGCACAGGCTCAAAGCGCCCCGTGCCTGTTGAGCGAAATCGCATAAACGCTGGTGGTTGCCGTAATGAACAGCTTATGTTTGCCGCGTCCGCCGAAGCAAAGATTGGATGGTCTCCGGCACCCGTATTTTACCCATGAGATGTCCGTCCGGCGAAATGCAATGGACGCCATCCCCGGCCGAGGACCAGAGATTGCCGTCGCTGTCCATCCGTATTCCGTCGGCACAGCCCGGCGAGATTTCATGAAAGACGTCACCACCGGCTAGACGCCAGTCTGCTCCGACGCCAAAGACGCGGATGTGGCGTGGATCGTCGGTGTGCATCCGGCCGGTGTCGGCGACATACAGTTTCTTTTCATTCGGGCTGAACGCCAGCCCGTTCGGGCAATTGAAATCGGTGAGCACGGCTACGATCGAACCCGATGGATCGACGCGGTAGACGTTGCAGGGCAGTTCCTGCTCGCTTTTGTACCCTTCGTAATCCGTGGCGATACCGTAATGCGGGTCCGTGAACCAGATGGCGCCATCGGACGCCACGATGACATCGTTGGGCGAATTCAGCCGTTTGCCCTGGTAGCCGTCGGCAATCACCGAAATCGAACCATCAAATTCCGTTCGCGTCACGCTCCGGCTGCCGTGTTCGCAGCTTACGAGGCGGCCCCGTCGGTCGCGCGTATGGCCATTCGCAAAGTTGGATGGTTCACGAAAGACGCTGGTGCCGACACCCGGTATCCAGCGCATGATGCGATTGTTGGGGATGTCGGAAAAGAGAAGGCAATTCAGGTCGCCGAACCAGACGGGGCCCTCAATCCAATCGAAGCCGTTAGCGATCGATTTGACGGGAGCATTGCGAGGACGAACCTAGAAAGCCGGATCTACAATTTCGAACATTTTGCTTATCTCTCATCATGCTGCATGGCTTATCGCTCCCTGAGCCGCGCTTCAGGAGAAGACGATCTGTGCCTTCATGGCCCTGCTGCGGTCGGATGCGATGTCGAAAGCGCCGATCGCGTCGGCGAGCGGCACGGAATGGGTGATCAGCGGCCTGACATCGATCAGACGCTTGCGCATCAGGTCGACGCCCACGGCAAATTCTTCGTGGAAGCGGAATGAGCCGCGCAGGTCCAGCTCTTTCGCGGTGATGGTCAGCATTGGCAGCGCCATGTCGCCCCCGATGCCCAATTGGACGATGATCCCGCGCGGCCTGAGTGCTGCGATCCCGCTAACGAGAGCGGCGGCAGCCCCCGAGCATTCATAGAGGATGTCGAAGGTTCCCTTGTCTGCCGAATAGGCGGTGAGCGCATCGGGTTCCTGCTTTGAGTTGATGACCCGGTCTGCGCCGCATTGCTTGGCCAGTGAAAGGGTGAAGTCCGAGAGATCGGTCGCCACGATTTCCGCCGCTCCGGCGCGTCGGGCGGCCAGGATGGACAAGACACCGATCGGTCCGCAGCCGGTGACGAGAACCCGCTTGCCCAGCATCTCGCCAGCGCGCTTCGTCGCATGCAGGGTGACGGCCAGCGGTTCGGCCATCGCCGCTTCGCCGGCCGTCAGGCCGTCAGCTGGGACGCATTGAATGGCATCGGCGACAAGTGTTTCGCGGAATGCACCCTGAATATGCGGGAAAGGCATTGCGCTGCCGTAGAAGCGCATGTTCAGGCACTGATTGTGCAGGCCTTGCTGACAATAGCGGCAGGTCCGGCAGGGGCGCGACGGTGAAACGGCCACGAGCTGGCCGACCTCAAGTCCTTGGACGCCAGGGCCGAGTGCCGCAACTGTCGCGCTGACTTCGTGGCCCAGGATCATCGGCTGCCTCAATCGAACCGTGCCGAAACCGCCGTGGTTGTAGTAATGTAGATCGCTGCCGCAGATTCCGCCGGTGGCGAGTCTGAGCTTGACTTCCCCCGCACCCGGTTCCTGTTCGGGATGTTCCTCAATGCGTATATCTTTGGCGGCGTGAGCGACGATGGCCTTCATGTCTTTCTCCTCAAAGAACGGGTGTGGGCAGCGGCTGGCCGGCAAAATGGTCGGCGAGATTGTCGCGGACAAGCTGGCCCATGGCCTTACGCATCTCGACGGTGCCCGAGGCGTGGTGGGGCTGCAAAAGAACATTGTCCAGCGCCAGAAAGCGCCGCGTCGAAGCGACACCATAGACCGAAATCAATTCCAGATTGGGGCAGGCTTCGATCATGGCCCTGTTGGCGCCGAGTTCGCCGCGCGTGGCAATCGCTTTTATGGTCAGACCGACCTCCGCCAAAAGGGCGGCCTTGTCCGCGGACTCGAAATAGCGGTAGACGCGAAACGCCGCATCCAGGGGTTCCTGATCCCATTGCGGATAGGGTCCTACCTGAAGGATAACCGGCTTTTCCATCTTTTCGATTCCTCCCTTGACATCGAATGTTATCGATAACATAAACAGGGACAACGACATTTGTCGAGATGAAAAAATGGAGTAAACGGTGTCTCTTGGCCTCTTCGATCTCAAAGGGCGGCGCGCGCTTGTGACTGGTTCGTCGCAAGGCATTGGCTTGGCCCTTGCGCAGGGTCTGGCGGGCGCGGGCGCCGAGCTGGTGCTCAACGGCCGCGACGCGGAAAAGCTCGGCAACGCCGCAGCTCAGTTCGACGGCACGGTTCACGTTCTGCCCTTCGACGTGACGGATCATCAAGCTTCTCATGACGCCATAGACAAATTCGAAGCCGAGACCGGAGCCATCGACATATTGGTCAACAACGCCGGCATGCAGTTCCGCACGCCGTTGGAAGATTTCCCAGCCGATGCATTCGAACGTCTTCTTCGAACCAATATATCGAGCGTTTTCAACGTCGGCCAAGCCGTTGCGCGCCACATGATCAAACGCGGCGCCGGCAAGATCATCAATATTGCCAGCGTCCAGACCGCACTGGCGCGCCCGTCGATCGCGCCCTACACGGCAACGAAGGGCGCCGTCGGCAATCTCACCAAGGGCATGGCAACGGACTGGGCGAAATACGGGTTGCAATGCAATGCCATCGCGCCGGGCTATTTCGACACGCCGTTGAATGCCGCACTGGTCGCCGATGCCGATTTTTCGGCATGGCTGGAGAAGCGCACGCCGGCCGGGCGCTGGGGACGCGTCGAGGAATTGGTCGGCGCCTGCGTCTTTCTGGCCTCCGACGCATCCTCTTTTGTCAACGGGCATGTGCTCTATGTCGATGGCGGCATCACAGCGTCACTCTAAAGCGATGCTGCCGCGACGGTTCGTCATCATTCATCACCACGTTACAGTGGCCCATGAATTTGCGTTATGAATTCGCTGTCCAACACGATGTTCGACGCGGGGCCGAAAGGTTCCGCGTTTTCGTTTCGGCATAAGAAGAAGGTGCTCTTGCCATCGGCGGGAAATGCATATTACTCTTGTGGTATCGATAACATGGACCGTTGATGAGCAATAATCGCAAGCCGCCAACCATGGCTGACATAGCCCGCGTCATGGGGGTTTCTCCCATGACGGTGTCTCGCGCATTCAAGGCGGACAGTCTGGTCAGCAAGGAGACCAGGGAGGCGATCCTCAGCGCGGCCGAGGATCTGGGTTATGTCTTCGACAGCACCGCATCCAACCTGCGCTCACAGAAGTCCGATTTCGTCGCCGTCACCATTCCTTCCATCAACAACGCCAATTTTGCGGATACCGTTGGCGGGCTCTCAGATACCCTGGCCTCGCGCAGCATGCAGATCCTGTTGGGATATACCAACTACAACATGCAGGAGGAGGAGCGGCTCATAGAGCAGCTTCTGCGTCGCAAGCCGCAGGCGATTGTCGTGACCGGCGGCAAGCATACACCACGCGCCCGGCGTCTGTTGGAGACGGTCAATATCCCGGTGATAGAGACGTGGGATATTCCCGCCGAGCCAATCGGTCACTACGTGGGATTCTCCAACGCCGGCGCCGTTCGCGATATGGTCGATCATTTCGTCCGCTCAGGGTACCGCCGCATCGCTTTCATCGGCGGTGATGTCGGACGCGATACCCGCGGTAGCGAGCGGCGGACCGGCTTTGTTGCTGCAATGCAAGCGCACGGGTTCGATGCGTCACGCCTGATTGCCGCCGGGCTGCCGCCGATTTCGATGCGCGAGGGTGCCAATGCAATGGCGAAGTTGATCGAAACCTATCCGGACACCGAGGCAGTTATCTGCGTGTCCGACCTTGCGGCCTATGGCGCGCTGACGGAATGCCGCCGATTGGGCGTTCCCGTCCCGGAGCGTTTCGCGATCGGTGGATTCGGCAACTATGAAATCGGCGAGGTTTGCGTACCGACGCTGACCACGATCAACGCCTTCGCGCGTGAAATCGGCGAAAAGACCGCCCGATTGATCCTCGATATCCTTGATGGTGGGCAGAGCGTGGACGATGTGAGGATTTCGCCTGAACTGATCGTGCGCGACAGTAGCCGACAAGCCTTGCTCATTGGTTGAACGCAAAAGCGCGGCCGGTGAAGAGAGGCTATGTTATCGATAACATTCCGTCAAGAGGCTCTGCGCCCGCACCCCTTACGACGATTATCCCGTGAGCCGCGGCGAGCGAATGACCTTGAGAAACAGTGCATTCATCGCATCGACAATGCCCTGTGTCGGACTGACTTCAAAATATAAGCCGGGCGAGGCGCAGCTTTGGAGGCGCGTGGAAATCTGCGACTGAAATGGTGCTATCCAGGTATTGTACCAGCCGTTTTTCGGCAGTGGCAGATAGGTCGTGTAGAGTATGGCGATCTTGATGTTCTGGTTCTTCAGGGGTTGGCAGAAAGACGTGTCGATCGGTTCCTGGCATCGGCCGCCGCTCGTCAACGTCTTCGTGCATGTGCTTGGCTTATGGCTGTCGCCAACCCCATCGGTCACGAAGAAAAGCACTTTTGAGCGATCGGTATTGGTCGTGCCGCTGCCGCCGGTGCCCATCACCGTCTTCAGTTGCGACAGCATCGTGTCGAAGCTGGTCAGCTGGTCGCTGAAGTAGTTTTGATAGGGAGTGGTCATCAGATCCACTGCATCGGTGGAATTTTTCACTTGCGTCATGTCGGCCGATAGGTCGGATACGGTTGTTAGCCCTGCCTTTTCGGCCTGGCTTCCGAAGGTGTAAACGGCCATGCGATATTGGTTAGGGCTCGAACGGTTGGCGGTGGCTGTCTCCGTTAGCTTCTGGGTGGCCTGACGCACGACGTCGATGCGCATGCTGACGCCGAGTTTCTTCGCCAAATTGTAATAGTTGTTTGTCGTATCCAGGTTGTGACATGCAAACGCACAGCTATCGCTCGTATTGTTTTGCATGGTCGTTATGTCGGTCGACGTCGCTCCGACGCCCATTGAAGGCGAATTGTCGAGAAGCATGTAGAAATCGATGAAATTTGCAGTCTGGTACTGAGCGGTAGCGTATCCGCCTATCGGTATAGAGGTCTTCCCCAAAATCTGCAGAAGCGTGGTTGGTACCGTGGCGTTGAAGGTCACCGTGGACGTAACCATGTTCGCAGCTTTCGTCACGGCAATATCGATGTTGACGGGTATGTTTCGAAGGTCCGCGGATGCCTGGCCGAAGAAAAGCTTTCGCGCGTCATCCTGGCCAACCGTAACAGTGCCGTCACCGGACATGGCCATTGCCGCGGCCACTGCGGGGGAGGAATCCGCAACTGCGCCGATCGCTGCGGCATCGGCTGCGTTGTAAAGCTCCGTTCTGACCAACAGCGCATTTGTAACGTCCAGTGCCAAGCCGGCCGTTGCCACGAGAGGAACGGCGAGCAAGACCGTTATCCCGCCAAAATTTCCCGATCTATCGACGATCAGCCGCTTCGAAAGCTCGTATAATTTGCCGAACGGCTGTCTGCGGATTTTTTTCGTCATGCGGCGCCTTAACCGTATAAGATTGCAACGCCGTGCTTCATTTGGAGCACGGGTTCTGGATCTGCGAAGTTTTTCGCAATAAAAATCGCGGATAGAACGTCAAAAAAATTGATGGGAGTGGAGTTTATTGCGATCTATGCCGACTTGTTCAACAAAGGTCGATCTCCGAGGTTTTGCCTTCTAGAACTACTTTGATGTCGGTGCTCGCCGATAATAATTACTTAACATGCAATTCGATGATCCGGATTTGCGAATTTATATTCGTAAAAAGGATATGGAATACGCTAAGTGGATAAAAATGGACTTCGGGGAGAGCGTTTGGCGCTACTTCCACGCCTTGTGTTTGACAAACATCAGGAAGCATCTGTCCATCTTCCTA
Organism: Rhizobium sp. BK313; assembly: GCF_014193655.1. Taxonomy (GTDB): domain Bacteria; phylum Pseudomonadota; class Alphaproteobacteria; order Rhizobiales; family Rhizobiaceae; genus Rhizobium. The sequence continues at coordinate 527,887 of NZ_JACHZQ010000002.1, forward strand.
TTGCGTTTTGGGCAGTGTTTCGGCCGATGATGCATTCACGCCGCCGTTCGTCTAGGATTACGGATAGGGATAGTGGGATCTGCGGTCTGCTCTCATGTGGTTTGGGGTAACCCTGAGAGCGTCCTTAAGGATCGCTGGTTTGGGGAAAATAATGAGGTACGTCACTCATTCCGTATTCAGAATCGTGAATGCCGATGCCGACGAAATGACGGAGCACTATGCAAGAACCTTGTCGCCCGCGAAGGTGGAGCCCCTCCAGCGCGGCGCATTGATCTCGGTAGAAGACCAGCATTACGCCGTTGGACGCTGTAGCGTCTGGAACGGAAGATGCCATTCCGGAATGAAGGTCACGCTCTCAGGCGGGCCAGACGCCTACGCTCTTTACCTTCCGTCCTCAAGCGTGATGGCAATCGACACGGGCCGAAAACAGCTCGTGTCGGAACCGGCGACGGGCCTCTTGGGTGACATGTCGTGCTTCGATAAGCTGGTCCTTCATGAGGGTCGCAGCCACATCGGCATGGCGTTCGAAAAGTCCGCGATGATCCGGCAGTTGAGTGAACTGCTGGATGCGCCGGTCGCCAGCAGCATCGATTTTGCCGACGTGGTGAACCTGACAACTGTAAAAGGTTCGCGGATAGCGGCACTCGGAAATCTTGTCTGGAGTTGCCTGGACATTGACCACGAGCATCAGCCCTCGTCGACGTTCATCGAACGCCTGTTGCAGGCGATGATGACCATGCTGCTGGAAACCGTGCCAAATAACTATTCCGTGCGGCTGGCAAAACCAATGTCTCCAGCGATACCAAAGCGCCTGAAGAGAGCAATCGAATATATGCACGCCAATATTTCGTCTCCGATAGGTATCACCGATGTCGCTGAGGCGGCTGGCACCAGCGTGCGGGCATTGCAGGCGGCCTTTCAGCAGTTCAAGGACACCACGCCTCTAAATTATCTGCGGACCATCCGCCTGGAAGGCGCTCGCAAAGCGCTTGCCGATCCGGCCATTTCTATGTCGGTTGCCGAAGTCGCGCGGAGCTGGGGGTTCTCCCATATGGGACGTTTCGCAGCGCTCTATCACCAATCCTTCGGTGAAATGCCATCCGATGCGGCGAAACTGCGTCGGAGTGGGAGCAAGTAAAACACCGTCAGCAGCATTGCTAAAGGTGCGGCTTGAACAAGCGGTCGAAGGCGTGGCGGTTATTCAGCGATCATCGATCGGCAAAGCCTAAGGACACGGCAAGGCATCCACCGTTGCCGACGAGATATGTTCGCATAACGCAAATATTATCCTGAATGCGCAGGAAAGCGAAACGCAAGGTTACGGCATGGAGCAATCCCTGTTGAAGTTTGACATGCGGGACGGCAGTCATGGACAGTGGGTCCTGTGGTTATGATGTCCTCGGGATCCCGAAGCAGCCCCCCGCCCATCGATTCCCCAAGCTCGATGGGCGGTCTTGCTGCCCATTCAGACTGTCGATTCAGCAAGCCTTCGTCGAGATGGTGTCAACACTTTCGACGTTGCGGGCAGAGAGCGGAAACACAGGAGGTCGACGCGTATCGACCTATCGCTTTCCTATCAAGTTTGCTGTGTCTGTAAGCGTCGAGGCACCGTCTGCCAGAAAGAGAGAATCGTGCATAAGGGTCCAATTAAGAAGGATCCGAGCCCGATTGATGTCGAAGTCGGGAGACGTATTCGAATGCGGCGTCGCATATTGGGCATGAGTCAAACGAGGCTCGCAGAAGGGCTGAATGTGACGTTTCAGCAAGTGCAGAAATATGAAAAAGGCGCAAACCGGGTCGGCGCCAGCCGGTTGCAAAGCGTTGCAAACTGCCTTGATGTGCCGGTTTCATATTTCTTCGAGGACGCCTCTGTGCCGCCAGAGACTATTGGGGAAGAAATTATTGCTGCTGGGAATGGCCTAGCTGGCTTCCTCGCCTCAGGGGAGGGCATCGAACTAAACCGCGCGTTCGCCAAGATCAAAGACGCACGGACGCGGCTTAGAATCATAAGTCTGGTTAAGTCGCTGGTGGGTTCTTCTAGCTGACGGCGGATGTGTTCATCCGCGCAACGCCGGCACTCGACGCTGGGGGCGCACTACGATCGTCAGAAGGGCGGCTCGGCCGCCCCTCCAACTCAGGAGAAGGCAAAGCCCATCACATTTTTTTGCGAGGATCGTCCTTCGGGTTGACGTATTTAAGGCCCCATGGACCCACGGTATTGATCTGAATCACCGTCTCTTCGTCTGTGTAGACATAGTGGACCATACCGGGCGGTAATGAAAAGAAGCTGCCGGCGGGTAGCGCCTTAGCCTTGCTCTTGTCGGCAGCCTCTCCCATGCCGAGTTGGAACCTCCCAGAGATAACGGTCACGTTCTCGTCCACTGGGTGCGTATGGGGAGGAACGTGATATCCACGTGGCAATTTGAGCCGAAGCGCGAATTGACCCTCCTTGGCCGGATCGCCATAGAGTACCGCCGCTTTAGCTCCGGCTGGAAGCACCGGGGGAGCAGGCCCCCATTGGACCTTGTCAGGCAAAACAAGGACATGGTCCTCCGCCGCTTGGGCTGGAGCCATGAACAGGCTGACCCCCAGCACAGCAGTCCCAATCAACAATGTCTGCGCAATTTTCATGGCAAATCCCCCTTCTGAGGTCGGCTGCGTCCTCAACGAACCACCGGGAGCTCCTTCGAGAAGGGTCGCTTCGAAGCGAAGCGACCGACGAACAAGCCAGACTATTCAGGGGCGAAAGTATAGTCGATATTGGCGCGGATTGGTAGCGCAGGCGGCACATGCAGCCGTGCCCAAGCAATGTCTCAGGTCGCGAATTGCGACTAATGCCTCCAAGCAGCCGATACACAACGAATTCGAAGAACCAGGAAGGAAATGTGGCGCTTCTTAAGCTCGTCCGCGATAGTCGAGGACGAGCGTAGGCAGGACAGGCCAAGTGCTTGCAGAACTTGCCAGTTCGCTTTCACCGGCGTTGGCGCAGATATATCGCACCCTCGCTTGTTTCTGTGGAAACTCCCGCAAGCTCAGGTGTCGGCGCTGCGCAACAGTTCGAGATCGGCGATCAACCCGGGCCCAATCGGCTCCCACTTAAGCTTCCTCCGCGTTTGCGCGCTGGAGGCAGGCATGTCGTGCCCAGCAAACATTGCGAGCCAGCCGAAATAGGCTTGGGCCTCTTCCGGGGCGATGGATTTGACCGGCAGCTTCAGGCGTCGACCAATAGCTTCCGCAATATCGCGCATCGGCACACCGTCTTCCGCGACCGCGTGATACTTTGCGTTCGGCTCAGCCTTTTCGATCGCCAGCCTGTAGAGGCGGGCTACATCGAGAATGTACGCCGCCGGCCAGCGATTTCGTCCGTCTCCGACATAGGCGCACACGCCCTTCTCGCGATACATCTCGATCACAGGGGTAATGAGACCCTGCTTGACGGTGTCGTGAACCTGCGGAAGTCGCACCACCGAGACATTGACCCCGTCGGCGGCGACAGAAGCGGCCTCCTCCTCCGAGGCTGCCCGAGGATGCACGTCCGAACCGAAGGTCGCATTGCCTTCCTCGGCCGGCTGACCGGGCACGGTGTTGGCTATTGGCGTCCCAGAGGTCACGATCAAGGGGCGGTTGGAGCCGGCGAGCGCGGAGCCGAGCGCCCTGATCACACGGCGATCGTCCTGACAGTTCGTCACGAATTTCGAGAAGTCATGGTTGAAGGCCAGGTGGATGACGCCATCCGACCGCTCGGCGCCCTCCCTGAGGCTGTCCAAGTCCTCAAGCGATCCGCGCAGAACCTCGGCACCGGCGGCAGCCAGAGCTGCGGCTTTCTCTTCCGAACGAGCAAGGCCGATCACTTGATGGCCAGCCGTAATCAGGTCCTTTACAACGGCCGAGCCGATGAAACCGGTCGCGCCGGTGACAAATACACGCATCAGTACAGTCTCCATGGTTTCGTTGGAGACAGATGTGTACTTATAGATTATCCTGGTAAAGTAGTGAGATTATCGTGGTATAATGGCTAACAAGATGGGTGAGCACGTCACGAGCGAGAATCCGCTTGGGATTTATCTGAAGGAACGGCGCGCGAAGCTCGATCCGGCTGCCTTCGGTTTTTCTCCAGCGCGCCGCCGCACGGCTGGCCTGCGTCGCGAGGAGGTGGCGCAACGCGCCAATATCAGCCCAACCTGGTACACATGGCTTGAACAGGGGCGAGGCGGGGCGCCTTCGGCTGATGTGCTCGACCGGATCGCCCGCGCCCTTATGCTGACGGACCTCGAGCGCGAGCATCTCTTCCTGCTCGGGCTCGGTCATCCACCAGAGGTGCGCTACAGGAAAGATGAAGGTGTCACGCCGCGGCTGCAGCGCGTGCTGGATGCCTTGGAACCGAGCCCCGCCCTCATCAGGACGGCCATATGGGACGTTGTCGCCTGGAATCGCGCTGCGACCGTCATGCTGATCGATTACGGATCGCTGCCGCCGGAGCAGCGCAACATCCTGCGCTTCGTCTTCCTCGACCCGAGCGCCCGGGCTGTGCAGTATGATTGGGAAAGCGTCGCGCGCTTCGTCGTGGGCGCGTTCAAGATAGACGCGGCACGAGCAGGGGCGGCGGCGGATGTGGAACCCCTCGTCGACGAACTCTGCCGGCTAAGCCCCGAGTTCAAAGTGATGTGGGGCGACAACGACCTTCGCAGCCATGGCGAGGCCGTCAAGCACATAAAGCACCCGGTTCTCGGCCCGATCGGGTTCGAATATTCAGCGTTTGCCGTTGATGGCCGTCCCGATCTCAGCATGGTGGTCTACAATCCGGTTACGCAGGCGGATCTCGACAGGATCAGATCGCTCATTGAGTGATGATTTTCCAGCCGCGACAGCATGTTACGCACAACTCGGGCCGCTAAGATGCACTTGCCATAAGCGATACTAAAGCAACACGTGAATTTAATTGTGCACCAGGCTGCAATTTGCTCGCCTGGACAGTTGTCGACATAGTGCCGATGAGGCAAGCTTATGTGGGGTTGTGGTTCGATACTCTTTTTCGCTCTAGGTGTGCCATTTGGCATGGGGAACCTACAATGAAGATCAGTCGCATTTTTCTCTGCGCCTCTGTGTCCCTTGTTGCCGCGCCTGGGTTGTACGCGGCCGATGCGATCGTCGCCGCCGAGCCGGAACCGCTTGAATATGTCCGGATTTGCGACGCATTCGGGCTTCAGTATTTCTATATACCGGGGACCGATACCTGTCTAAAATTGAGCGGTAGGGTGAGGACGCAGGGCGAATGGTACGACGCCTACAATCCTGATTCCGATTTCGGAACGCTTTGGCGCAATCGTGCCGAGTTGGGCATCGATACCGCAACGGACACGGAATACGGCCCGTTGAAGACCAACACGGTCCTGCGTTGGCAAACCAAGGACACCACGTTGCAGGAGAAGCTGCTGTTTGCCAACATCAGTCTGGCCGGCATCACCGTCGGCAAGCTCGACTCGCAGTTTATTTCCTATACCGACTATGCCGGCAACGTCGCCAACGACGACGTCATCTACGACGGCCCATACGAGCTCAACCAACTCACCTATATGTATGACGCCGGCAACGGTTTCACCGCGGTGGTTTCGCTCGAAGATTCCAACTCTTCGGACAATGCCACATATTTCGGTGATCCCGATCCGGCCGCAACGCATGACTGGGTGACCTCGAAGGCCGATCACTATATGCCCGATGTCGTTGCAGGCGCCGGTTACAAGGCCGATGTCTGGGAGCTGAAGTTCGTCGGCGGTTATGATTCCATTGTCGAGGAAGGTGCGATCAAGGCACGCATCGATGTCGCCTTTGGCGATTTCAAGGTCTTCCTGATGGGCGGCTGGAACACCGACGGCGACAAGCTCAACAACTATGCCGGCACCAATCTCGCCAGCGGCGCCTGTCCGGTTGATCGCGCAGACTGCGGCTGGGGTGACTGGGCACTGTGGACCGGCTTTACCGAACCGATTTCTGACAAGCTTTCGGCCAACGTTCAAATTGCCTACACGGATTCCAAGATCTTCGCGGGAACGGCAAACGTGCAGTGGCGCCCGGTAGAGCATCTGCTCGTTCAGCCCGAAATCTCGTACACGAACTGGGATGCGGCCAATACGGATCAGGTGGCCGGCATCATGCGCTTCGAACGCAAATTCTAAGCTGGAGGCGTGGCTAGGGCCAACAACTGCTCCGGTTTACTGGGACCTGTTGAAGCGGCGGGTTAGGGCTTTAGACTATGGGCCTGACCGGCGGCACGCAGTTGCTCAAGGGTCTTGCCAGCACAGCTACCTCCCCCTGGCCCCCCAACCGCCTTTGCATGGCCGTCGAGCGAAATAGTCCCCGCGATCTTGTCCGAGGCGACGTAGGTCGCCGTGCCGTCCTTCGTGACCCTGGAGAGGTAGTAGGCGTGATGCGTGCCCTTGTTTTCACAGCTGATGACAAACGGGAAGTCGTCAAAGATGTCATGTTGGGCGTAGGCTCTTGGCGCCGACAGGCTGAGTGACAGGCAGGTCGCGGCCATGATTGTGGCCACCGATTTGGACGCTGTGATCATAGACGGACGAGCCATGCGAAATCACCTCCAGAAAAGGATGCCGGAGCGCGGGCGCAAGATCGCATGCGCATTGCCGCAGAAACAGGCTGCGAGCAACCGGGCAACGCACTTGCGGGGACGTGCCGGACGATTTGAGCGAGAACGAAGCGGCCTCGCCTGAATAGAGTGATATAGCGCTTTCCGGTGGCTGCAAATTGTGATGAATCACTACGCAATTCCACGTAGGGAGGATGCGCCGTTATCGCGCAAATATCGCGGGCCAACTTCGGATGGCGCCGATCTTCCCGTTTTCGGCCAGCACGTCGGTTCCGCGATGATTTTCGGCCGTTCGTCGCCGGGGGTGGACCCCCGCACCTCAGACGATCAAATGAAAGAAGAATGACCGCAATGGCTTCACCAGCGCGAGGATGATGATCGCCACCAAACCCAAGGGCACACCGATCGACAACAGCATGTCGCGATAGTTAAGTGACTCTTCCGAAGGGGAGGGCGGACTCTTGGACGCTGTCGCACTTGGCAGGTCGTCTTCGCCTGAATGCGCTTCTCCCCGGGCAAAAGCCGCATTGCCTTGGTGGAAGCTCGGAATACATCCCGTCTTGGCAATAACAATTCGGATGGGATTGTCTTTGCCGGCCGTAAGATAGTAGCGCACAAGGGCGCGGCGTGTGCGGCCGGCTTCGATACGGACAACGGGGTCGTTTTCCGCGTCGTAAGACGAATCTCTGTCGAATACGAATTGCGCGATGGTACGGACGTCCAGATGTTCTTGTCGCCCGGCGAGCACTTCTCCAACCACATACTTTAGAAAGCGCCGTCCGCGATCGAACGCCTGAAATTCAGCGCTGTCGAAAATGCGGTCGAGTTCCCCATAAATATGTCGGGCATCGGGCGGCGTCCTTGGGCTATCATCGTCTTGCGGTGCCATCCAAGCCCTCCCGACAGAGCGTGGCCTGCTTCCTTCCTGCCGAGGGTTGCGAAAGGGAATTTCGGCGCAGGACGTGACGTCATGACAGGAGCCGATGTTCAATACCACGATCGGCACGGAATTTCACCTACAGAGCGCGGCAAGGCCGTCGGAATTGACGATACGAACATAACGTTGGCCTCGTCCCTGCAGGCGAAGGATGCCGTTTGTCCGCAGCTTGGTGAATGCGCGAGCGACGGACTCGACTGTCAGCCCGAGATAGTCGGCAATATCGGCGCGCGACATCATGAGCTCAAATTCACTCGCGCCGAAATGGCGGCTCGCCATCTCCTGAATGAAGACGGCGACACGTTCGAGCGCGCTCTGGCGGACAATCATGAGCTGGCGGGAGTTCGCGCAAGCAAGGCTGCTCAGTGCGATGCCAAGCAGGCTGACCGGCAACATTTGCGAGCCGGCCACGGAAAATGACCGCACATGGCTCTCACAGATCGCTTCCGCGAAGTCGTCGTGGAAATGGCCATCCTGCAGACCGAACCATTCACCCGGTCCATAAAACGACAGGATATGCCGGTGACCGTTTTGCATAAGCCGATAGACGCGCACGGCACCAGACTGCACCTGATAGATCGAGGCGGCACGCTGGCCCTCGCGATAGATACCCTGGCCGGCACTCACTCTCAGACTGGTGCTTGGCGGCAGCTTTCGCTCCCCTATGACATCCATGCCCCTCGGTGCAAGTAGACGGTGATCGACGGCTTGGCTCATGGTCGTCATCCAAATCTCCTCCGCGTACTCCCATACCAATACGAAATTGGGAGCGACGAAAAAATTCGGAACAACCACTAAGTACTTATACGGTGCCTTGGCATCGCATCACAGGCGATGGCCATTCGGACAAGCTCGGCCAGATTGCGCGCGCCCATCTTGTCCATGACGTTCGCACGATGGACTTCGACGGTCCTGGAGCTGATACCCAAATTGAAGGCGATCACCTTGTTCTGAAGCCCGTTGACAATCCCGTCGAGAACCTGATGTTCGCGTTCCGTCAACAGACCTAGGCGCGACGCGATCGCCTCAATATTTGCGTCGGCTACCGCTCTCTCTTTTCGACCAGCGGCTTCATTTATGGCCGCGATCAGCACCTTGTCCTTGAAGGGCTTTTCGATGAAGTCGACAGCCCCCGCCTTCATGGCTTGAACAGCCATTGCTACGTCGCCGAGGCCGGTAATGACGATGGTCGGGATATCGATATTCATGCTGCGCAATCGCTTCAACAGCTCGACCCCATCCATATGCGGCATTCGAAGATCGGTGACGAGGCAGGCTTTCCTAGGCAGCGGCAGCAGGGCCAGAAACGCAGCGGCCGACTCGTGCGCGCTGACTGCGAAACCTGCGGATGCCAATAGAAACGTCAGCGATTTTCTAAATGGCTCCTCGTCGTCGACGATATGGACGGTCAGGTCACTGGACATGGGGCGGTCCCTCTTTCAAGGGCAAGGAGAATGTGAAGGTCGAGCCTCCGCAAGCCCTGCGCCGGCCATTTATGCGACCACCGTGCGCCTCGATAATCCGCTTTGACATCGCGAGACCTATCCCAAGACCGCGGGGTTTGCTGCTGACAAACGGACGAAACAACACGCCTTCGACTTCGGCCGAGATGCCGGAACCGGTGTCGGACACCTCCACGACGATGGTATTGTCGCTCTCGTTTCGTGTCGTGATCGTAAGCTTGGGATCTTCGATCGAATCCATGGCTTCGATTGCATTCCGAATAAGGTTCATCAGCACCTGCTCGATCTGGATCCGATCGACCAGCGCGAGATCGCGCTTCGCCTCGAAACACAATTCAGTCTCGATGCCGGCCAGACGCGAGCCCATGAGGGCAAGCTTCATTGCCTCTTCGGTGAGTTGCTGGATGTGTTCGAGCCTCTTCTCGCCACCGCCTCGGGTGATGAACTCGCGCAAATGTCTTATGATGTCGCCCGCCCGCAAAGCGTGCTGCGTGATCTCCTGGAGCACGTTCTGCAGCTGTTCGCCGGTCTGCGTATGTTCGCTCGCCATCAGGCGGGAGCACCCCTGCGAATAGTTCGCGATCGCCGCGAGCGGTTGTGTAAGCTCGTGCGCCAATGTCGACGCCATTTCTCCCAGCTCGTTCAACCTTGCCAGACGCGCAAGCTCGCTTTGAAGCTCTTGTACCTGCCGCTCGGCATCGTCGCCAGCGCCGAGGTCCTGTAGGACCGCTGTCGTGAAGGCGTCGGTTGCGGTTCTGTCGGTCACCATGGTCAAGGCAGCCGGAAACGAGGTACCGTCTTTTCTGATCGCAGTGCCTCTGCGCGACCAGCCGCGCGTTGCCCATCGGCCATTCGACCGGAATTCGCTCGGCCTCGGTCCCCACAGGAGGCCGATATCGTTACCGATGATCTCCTGTTCCTCGTATCCGAACATGGATAAGGCGGTCTTGTTGCACGCTGTAACCTTCCGGTTCTCATCCAGAAGGAAGGCGGCTTCTGGCATGACGTCGAAAATTTGGCTGATATGCCGGTCTCTTCGGGCGCGAAGGGCATCTACGGGCAGCGCCGCGGGCGGGCTGGTTGGATGCTTGGCGGGGATGCGAAACGGCTCGGTTTTCTTTGCGCGCCACAGCTGATGCCAACCGGTTTTTGATAAAACCGCGCGCAGAACACTCAGAGAAATTACTTCTGTCCCCACGCGCATCGAAGGCGCTCCCCTCAACTCAGGATAATATAAGCGCTTTCTACTGCAAAAAAAAGACGGCGGCGCAGTGATCCGCATCAAGGAACTCTGCTTTCTCATAGGCTATCCTTTGCAATCCGGCCGGCCCGCGCCTGCCGTCCGGCCGAGCCGCCGCAGCATGAACGCACGAGTGGCTTTTACCGTGAGGTGTCAGTGGATGTGGCAGGTTATCATCGAAGCCCCGTTTGCAGAGGATATCGAACTCGCCGTGATCGACGACGAAGGCGTGCATGCGTTGGTCTTCCCCTGCCAACGTATACCCGTGGGTTGGATTGATGCGAGAACCGGAGAAATCCTGGATGTGCATCCGACCCATTGGCGCACATGGTCTGACCGGACCGCGCTTGCCACCGACGCCGATTGAGCTGAAGGATCAATCTGACATGCCGAATTGGCCGGGCAAGCCGGGAACGGCAGGGCACCATTTCGTGCGAGAGATCTGACGCCAATCTCAGCCGCCGAGAGCGACTGCTATGCCCACCAGGATCAATCCGAGGCATGTCATCGTAACGCCTGCATAAAGTGGCCGGGCATCGGAAAAGCTCGCCCATGCACAGCCCGTCAGGAACAGCAATGCGATCAGCAACAGGTTGCTGGCTCGCAAGGCGAGGTCGGCATTGTCGATGAGCAAGAAGGGGACGACCGCCGGAAGGGACGTCGTCGACACCAAAAGGAAAACCGCCGCCGCGGCAAGGAGGTCACTCTTGGAGAGAGCGACATTCACCGGATCCGCCCGCTTGGCGAGGGCAAGCAGGGCCTTATAGAGCGCATCTGTGTCGGCAGCCTTGGGAGAAAGCGGCGCCTCACCGATTGGGAACTCTCTCATCAGTGCGGCAAGCGTTTCGGGTTCGCTTTTGGCCGCCTTGATCTGTCGAAACAGCCGCTGGCGCCGGCTTTTATAAAAGACGGTACCCAAGACGAACAATACGGCATCGATGATGCCCCAGGCGACATTGCATCCGATCGTCGCCACGACCAGCTCGTGCACGTCCAGCCCTTCTTTGGTGAAGATGAGCCGCGAGCCGATCGTAAAGGTCAGCGCCATGATCAGTCCGAAGAGCACTTCGCCGAGCGCGTCCTCCGGATCGATCACATCGGTGATGCGATGAACGATCTTCGATGCCATGGATTGCCTGTCCGGCCCCCTTCGTGGCCTCGACCGCCGTTATGCCGGAACGGATGCCGCGCATCGGCATCGCGTTACAGGGAAGAAGGCTCCCACGTGAAAAAGAAGCCGACATCGGCTGGACAACCCCCCGCAAAGTTGATGATCGCAGCCTTGAGCCCGTAGCCGTCGGGTTTGGCGGCTGCTGTAAAGAGATCGCCGAACTGCTTGGCATTGCCTTGGAGCGTTTTGCGCCAGTGAGGGAGATTGTTCTCGATGGCTCGCCCATTGTCAGTGCAGCTGCCGGCGGGAAAGCTGTACACCATGGCTTCGCATTGCCCGTTCGCCGCAGCCTTGGTTATCAGCAGCTTGATCGTCGTGCGTTCCGCTTCGCCGATTTGCCCGCGAAACAGGTCGTCCACAAACGCCGCGTGCTTCTCGGCTTCGCGCGCCTTGGTTCGCTCTTCCCACTCCAGTTCAACAATATGGAATTCGAGTTCACGTCTGCGAAGCTCTTCAGCACTGGTCGTTGTTACTGGAAGGATGCCCGTCGCGGTTGCAGTCATTGCCGTCCTCCACGTACTCGCGGACAATAAGTCGGTTGGCCTGCCCAAACTAGTAAGATACGCGTCCGAAGCGGTAGAATACGGTATGATACTTTGGGTGCCGACCACATACCGCAAATCGCGCGATGCAAGCGTTCACGGCATGCGGGCCTTTCGGATTTCACTGCTTCCGAGTGAACACGCCGAGATTGACGAGCTGCACGCGCCTGTTGTTGGCGGCGTCGGTCTTGGTGCCCTCGATGGGGAAAGCCTCGCCAACGCCAACGGCGTATAGTCGCTGTGGGTCGACGGCGAAGGTGGTTGCCAGGACTTCCTTGATCGCTACGGCGCGCTGCTCGCTGAGGTCGAGATTGTGCTTCGCGTCCCCGGTCGAGCTCGCATGACCGATCACCAGAAACTTGTAGGCCCAAAGGTTGGGATGGTGCAGCGCGTCCGCAATCATCCCGAGGGTTCGATAGGATACCGGCTGGATGGCGACCGAGTCATTTTCGAAATTGATCTCGACGACCATTTGCGGAAGCTTGGCAATCTTGCTCCAATTAGGCAGCGCCGACATCTGCTTGCCCGCCCCGGTGATCGCCTCCTGGCGCAACAGTTCGACATCGATGGCCGGGGCGTTTGCCTTGAGTTTGCCGAGACCCGAAATGATCCGTTGTTGGGACACTTGCTGGGCGAAGGCGAGATCTGCCGGCAGGACGCCGACGGCAAGGAGAACTGCGAGTGTCTTGAAGGAACGCGCTAACATAGTCTTACCTCCAGCCTGCATCGGTGATCGCCTGGCTGCACTTGCCGCTGACCAGTTTGTTCTTGACGAGGCAGGCGAGAATATTGCCGTCGCCCTTGATGCCTCTGCAGCGCTGGGCGATGTCGCCCTTGCAGACGTCGCTATAGGCCGCCTGCGCCTGCTCGCGCAGGCTGATCGACTGCACGACGCTGGCGACCGAGGCCTTGCAGGTCGGCGACACCTTTGCCGCATTCTGCTCGAGGCAATCGGCGATGCGGCCACCACCAAGATTCAAGCCTTTGCAAAATTTGCGAATATCACCTCCGCAATCGTCCGCAAGTTTTGTGATCGCATCCGCATAGCTCATGGTCTCGGCCTGCACGAGCCCGGCGTGAGCAATGCAGGCGAGCGTAACAGCGGCGAAAAGGTTGCTTCTCCTCGACATCCCTGCCCCCATAGAGATTTGGTACGCCGGAATCGGCGTCCCGGTGAAACCTGCCCGAAACCTGAAGCACGAGGAAGTATGTTACGGTAACGTCGCTGTGGACACGCCTGCATTGCGCGCCGACACGGATTGCACGCCAGGCTCTTTGAAAGCGTTCCGCTTGCCAAATTGCAAGTTTAGCCCAAGCGCTTACCTCAGGACGAGAAGGCAATGTGTAAGCTACCGTAAAATACGCCGCTGCAGTCTGGCAGAGGCGCGCATGGAGATGGCTTTGGCAGGCCAGGATTGCTCTCCCTATGGCAACACATGGCTAAATAGCCGCCGGCGCCGAAGAGCCTCGATGCCTGACAGACTGACGCCTTGACCGGACTTGGCCAAATGTTGGTGCCTTTACGCCTTGATGCTCGCTTCGAAGCGTGCGAATTCGGTGTCTGTTATGGGCACGACATGCTGGAGCCGGGTAGGCGCCCGTCTCCACGTCCGAGATAAACTCCTTGAAGGCAGCCACCCTTTCCTGCTGCAGTCGTTCGTATTCGGCTGCAAAGTTGCGATAGGTCTTTGCATGTCTCGGCTTATGGCCTGTCGTGTAGCCGAGTATGTCTTCGGCAAAAAGATATTGAGCATCCGCTCCGGCTCCTGCACCCATGCCAAGCATGATCATGGGGGTGCTCTTGGAAATCGCCTCCGCGACACGGTCCGGAACCACCTCGAGCTCGGCGCCGAAGCAGCCGATGGTTTCAAGCCGTTTCACATGATCCCACACTGCCTTGGCACTTTTGGCAGTCTTTCCGACGACCTTGAAGCCGCCTGTCCAGGTGCACTGGGATGGGATCAGTCCAACATGCGCTACGACCGGGACGGCGTTGTCGCAAAGCAGTTTCTGGATATCGAGCGAGGCGGCGCAATAAAAACAATCGCCGCACATCGTGCCGCCGGCAGGCCGGCGCCGAGGTTCTGATCCCGAAGTCACGCCAGCAGTCCGACCGTTGTCATCAAGCAGTTTGGAGATCTGCGATCTTCTGCCATCTCTTATCGCGATGCCTAGTTCAATCCAGCGAGCGATTTGCCGTCCACATCGAAGAGATGGCAGATGGTCGGGTCGATCTGAAGAGAAAGCGGCGTATGCAGCGGGGTCGCATCGGTACCTTCCGTCTGGATGACGAGAGACTGATCGGATGCGATGTCGACGTGAAAAATCGTCAGGCCACCGAGCCGCTCGGCAAGAATTGCCTGCCCCGCAAACTGACCATCTTGGCCAATGCGGATATGCTCGGGGCGGATACCGAGCGTCAGTTTCGAGCCGACTTTCGCCGTTCCGGCAGAAACCGGAACGGTGATCGTGTTTCCACTCGCCAGCGCGACGGATACGCCGTCGGAGCTGGTTTTTTTGACGGTCGCGGGCAGAAAATTCATCTTTGGCGAGCCGAGGAAGCCGGCCACGAAGATATTTGCGGGGCGATTATAAAGCTCGAGCGGCGAACCGACCTGCTCGATACGGCCGTTGTTCAGAACGACGATCTTGTCGGCCATCGTCATCGCCTCGATCTGATCATGGGTGACGTAGATCATCGTCGCAGCCAATCTTTCGTGCAGGCGCATGAGTTCCAGCCGCATGTTGACGCGCAGCGCCGCATCGAGATTGGAGAGCGGCTCATCAAACAGAAAGATTTTCGGATTTCGCACTATCGCCCGGCCGATGGCCACGCGCTGGCGTTGGCCGCCCGACAGATCCTTCGGCCGACGGTCGAGCAAATGCGACAACTCCAGAACCTGGGCGGCTTCTTTGACCTTGTGGTCGCGCTCGCTTAATGAAACGCCGGCAATTCTGAGCGCGAAACCCATGTTTTCCGCCACCGTCATGTGAGGGTAGAGCGCATAGGATTGAAACACCATTGCCAGGCCGCGTTGCGATGGATCGATATCGTTGGCACGGGTGCCGTCGATCATAAGGTCGCCATCGGTGATTTTCTCCAGGCCCGCGATCATGCGCAGAAGCGTGGATTTGCCGCAGCCGGAAGGGCCGACGAAGACGACGAATTCACGATCGTCCACATCCAGGTTGATGCCCTTGATTACCTCGAGGGCGCCGTAGGACTTACGCGCATCGCGGAGTTTGAGATTAGCCATCGCTGGTCTCCTTTTTGCCGGCGGATATCGCCGCGCCACGACTGTCGGAATCTTCAGGACTCAATGACCCAAGGCCGATTTTGTCTTCACTCCTCAGAATGAGACTGGCTGCGCCGATCAGACCAGCGTGACGTCCGAGTTGCGCGGGAACGATCGGCACGTCGCGATAGGCCGGCATGGCGCGATCGTGAACGGTCGCCGTCATGGCATCCCGCAGGAGGTCGAAGCCATGTGATATGCCGCCACCCATCACCAGGATGTCCGGGGAATAGAGGTGAAGCAGATTGGTAAAGCCGATCCCCAGCCAACGCGCCTCGGCATTGAGGAGTTCCAGGGCCTGGGCATCGCCCTTTCGCGCGGCTTCGACAACGTGCCGTCCAGTCACATCCGCGTCCGCGGACAGTTCACGCAGCGTCGATCCGTCAGACTGTCGGGTGCGTGCCGTTGCCCGCCTGCCAAGCGCCGTGCCTGAGGCGACCGCTTCGAAACAACCGATCGCACCCCAAAAACACCGTTCTCCCTCGTTGGTAATCGTCATGTGGCCGATTTCCGCGGCCAGACCACGTCTGCCATGCAAGATCCGCCCATCGGCAATCACGCCACCGCCGATCCCTGTCGATACGGTGACGAACACCATCGACCTTGCGCCGCGCCCGGCACCGTATCGCCATTCGCCAAGTGCGGCCGCATTTGCATCGTTTTCAAGCCGCACCGGCAGTTGGAAACGGTTGGAGAGGATGTCAGCCAGCGGAACCTCGTACCATCCGGCCAAGGTCGGCGGCGCAATAACGATGCCGGCTTCGGGATCGAGGGGGCCGGGCGCGCCGACCCCTATACCGACAGGAAAAAGATCGGGCGTTTGCGCCAGCACCGCAGCCGCCAGCAATTCGATCTGCTGGATCACTGCGGCCGGCCCTTCGGCTGCATGCGTCGGAACAACCGAGAACGATAGAAGGCTTCCCTCGTCGCTCACCAGTGCGGCGCGAAGCTCCGTTCCACCGAGATCAAATGCAAGGGCAACCTTTTTCACGAAACGCGGCTCTCCAGTCGATGTAGCCAAGTCATCCGGTCACCCAGGTTCTTGTCGCCGAACGCCAGCGATCCAAGAACAACCGTTTGTGCTCCGGCTTGCCGCAGAAGCGGCACGGTCTGTTCGCGAATACCGCCATCAGCCGCCAAGATGACTTGATCTTCCCGGCCGGACTGCTTCAGCAGGGAGCGCGCCTCGATCAAGCGGTCGCATGCCTTTTCGGAAAGGCTTTGCCCTTTGACGCCAATCGAGGTGCCAAGCAGGGTCACGAAGGCGACATGGTCGATGAACGGCCTGACCGCCGAGACCGGCGTTTCGAGGCGCAGCACGACGCCGGCCTCCGCACCGAGTTTCTTGGCAAGCGCGATCGCGCGCAAACCTGCTTCATTATTCTCGGCATGAACGCTGATCAGATCGGCACCCGCCTCGATGAACTGGCGCGTCTGTTCCTCGACGATTTCGGCCTCGACCATCAGATGAACGTGGATCGGCCTGGCAGTTGCTTTCGCGATGCGCGCGACGAAATCCGGAAAGAACAGGAAGCCCGGGGTAAAGCGTGCATCGGCGACATCGATATGATGCAGGTCGGCATAGGGCTCGATGCGCCTGAGATCGGCCTCCATGTTGGCAAGATCGGCCGACCACAGCGAGAATTCGCCGAGCAGTCGGTCGCGGGGAAGTGCTGCAATGGCCGCCGGGCCTGAAAGAGTCTTGAGTGTCATGATGAAAAGAGGCTCCGGATGGTCTTGGTTGCGAGGAAGGTGGCGATCGCGTCTTGGACTTCGGCGAAATGGCGTTCCTTGTCGGATGCCTTGGGGGTGACTTCGACAAAACTTGCATTGGCAATGGTATCGGCGAAAGTACGTGCACAGGCGAGCGGGTGGATCGCGTCCTTTTCGTTACCGATGACGAGGGTAGGGACGGTGAGAGCGGCGGCGGCTGCTTGCGTCACACCCGGGCCGTCAGCCGCAATATCGGCCAGCACGGATGCGAAAGCGACCGCATTCGGCCGGTCGAAATAGCCGAGCAGGGAGGCAAAGTTATCGGGCGCGTTCGCGCATATCCGCATGCCGATCTCCGAACCGGCGAAGCGCTCCCTGGCTTCTCCGATCGAATGCGAGCGGAGCAAGGCCGCGACAGTGCGGATCGGCTCCAGATTGTCCGGCGCGGCGGTAAAGGTCCAGGCGGGGCGGACAAGAACGAGGGCTGCGACGCGATCCGGGTGGCGCTGGGCGAGATGCAGGGCAAGGGCCGCCCCCATGGAAATACCGCCGGCGACAAAGCGATCAAATCCACGATCTGTCGCCACGGCCAGAGCATCCTCGGCAAACATCCCAAGTGAAAAGGGCCGTGCGTCGCCAAGCGACGACGCGCCATGTCCGCGGCACTCGACCGTGATGCGCCGCGCCGCTCCAAGCGTTGGAAAGGTCTGCGCAACCTGCGCTTCATCGCCGCCCAAGCCATGCTGAAAGAGGACCGGCAGCCCTTGGCCGCTGTCGAAAACGGCAAGGCGGGCATCGCCGCGCATGAAACCTGTTGCGGCAGCCATCAGACCAATTCCTTGAGAAAGGCCGCGACGTGCGGCGCCTCTGTGGCCGAAAGGCCGTGGGTGACGAGCGGACCGTCGAAACCTACCGAGCGCAGCCGTGCGATAAAATCGGGGAAATCCACAACGCCCGTCCCGGCGGTTGCAAAGCGCCCGTCGGCATGGCGATCTTTGGCATGGGCCATGACGATATGCCCGGCCGCGGTTTCAACCGCGCGCTCGACGATGGCGCGCGCTTGTGGTGGCGCGGCGCTTTCGAAGAGATTGGCCGGGTCGAGGACGATGCGCAGCCTTTTCGATTTCATCTCGGAAATCAGCCGCCTGGCGTCCGCAGCCGATCTCACGATATTCGCCTGCTCCGGCTCGATGCCGAGATCGACGCCATGCTCTTCCGCTAGCGCCAGCGCTTTCGACATCTCCGTCGCCATATCGGCCCAGGCCGTGGGATCGGTGTTTTCAGGGTGATGCGCCCACTGATCGCTGGGATGGCGCGTGCCGGTGCAGAGCGTGACGAGCGGTATGGAAAGTGCTGCCGCCGTCTCGATGACGACGGCGAGTTGGCGCAGGCCTTTCTGACGGACCGACGGGTCGGGATGGGCCATGTTGTAGGTGCCGGACAAGGCGGCAAGCACAACACCCGTTGATTGCGCCGCCGATCGGGTTGCGGTTACCAAAGGCTCCGGCACGGCGTCCGGCATCGAGGGCAGTCCGCAGCAGGCGAGGTTGAACTGCGTGCCGGCATAGCCGCTGTCGCGCACCGCAGATAGCACGCTCAAGGGGTCGGCTCCGGGAAAGGTCTTGGCGAAGATCCCGACCTGCATCAGACGGCTCCCGTCACGGCTGCGAGTTCGACGCGCTCGCCGGTCTCCACCGACCGCGCGATCGCCACCATCGCCCGGATGGAGGCGATACCGTCGTCGACATTGGCGCCACGCATCGGAGCGCCGTTCAGTGCCGTATCGGCGAGGCCTTCGAGTTGCCGGCGGAAAAAATGCCCGTCCGCACCGAGCGGCTTTCTACTCGTTGCATCCTTCTCATGGAAGATTTCAACCTCGCTGGAGCGGAAGTACCAGGGATTGAAGGTCTTCGCGAGCACGGAGCCGTTTTCGCCGTAGAGCTGGAAACCTTCGTGCCAATCCATGCGGACGGCAACCGTCAGGTCGAGATGGCCGAGGGCACCATTGGCGAATTCGGTTTCCACGAACCAGCAATAGGCGCCGGCGCGCTGCAGCAGACGGGCGCGCACGGCGATGATATCGCCGCAGAAGAAGCGGGCGGTGTCGACCAGATGTGAGCCATGCGCCAGCATGAAATATTGCCTGAGATCGGCTTTCGGATTGCCAGCCGGCTTGCGCGCAAGCTTGCTGGTGACGGGAAGCGGCTGTACCGCATCGGTGTTGGTGTAACGGTGGGTGGAATCGCAATACCATGCCTTCAGCGCGAGGATCTGACCGATATCGTCGCGGACGAAGTCGCGCGCGGCCTCAAGTGCCGGATCAAAACGCTTCATGTGCCCGACCTGCAAAATCTTGCCGGAGCGTTTGACGGCGTCGGCAAGCTCCTTGCCTTCCTCGACCGAAACGCCGATGGGCTTTTCGCAGAGCACGTGTTTGCCGGCTTCGAGCGCCTTGATCGACATCGGCACATGATAGGCATCGGACGTTGCAACAATGACCGCTTCCAGCTCGGGGTCGGCCAGCATGGCGTCATAGTCGCTGAACATCTTCTGCGGCTGATAGGTTGCACCCATGCGCGCGAGCAGATCGGGTGCTGCGTCACAGATTGCATAGAGATCGGCATTCCCAGCCTTCACGCAGGATTCCAGATGCGCAAACTGGGCAATCGGTCCGCAGCCCAGTACACCAACGCGAAGACGACGATTTTCCTTCTCGATCATGGTCCTTTTCCTTACGCGCCGTAGGTGCGCATCGTGTCACGGTTGGTCTTTATGGCTGCGGCGGGATCACCTGCGGCTGTCTCGGATTCTTCTTCCAACACCAGCCATCCGTTGAAGCGTGGTGCCCCCGCGACGAGATCGATCACCGCTGGCGCATCGAGAACGCCTTTGCCGAGCATCGCCCAGCGGTCGTTCGCATCGACGTCCTTGAGGTGCAGATAGCGAATGCGATCCTGGTAGGTTCGCATCGTGTCGAGGATATCGGCGTGGCCACGCAGGATGTGACCGGTGTCGGGAACCCAGCCGACCAGCAGGGGATCGAGCAGAGCGAAGATCCGATCGTAGTCGGCGCGATTGAAGAGCAGGGTGTTGTGATGCGAACTCGGATGGACGGCAACATCGACGCCGGATGCCTTGCCGAGCGCGCCGGAGCGATTGTAGAACTCGGCCGCGATGGCAAACTTGTCGTCGCGCGATCCTTCCGACACGACAGTTGCCGAGCCGATCGATACAAGCGCGCCCGGAAACTGTGCGGCGTAGTCGATCCAGCGTTGCGCCGTGGCCAGATCCTTTTCCATCGCGTCGGCAACCGTAAAACCGCTTTTGGAACCAAAAGCGAAGGATACGAGCTGCAACCCCTTGTCGCTCAGGGCCCCGGCGAATTCGCCAGGCTTTGTGGCGTAGTGACCGATCATCGTGTCTGTGATTTCGATGCCCGAATAACCACCGGCGGAAATCGCTGCGAGCAAATCGTCGGGCGTTCCGGTCCAGACTTCGCCAAGCATTTCCCATGTAAACGTCTGGCAGGCGACCTTCAAATCCTTCGTCATGTCGTTATTCCTTGATTCCGCCCTGTGTCAGGCCTTCGATAATGTGTCGTTGGAAAAACAGGACCAATACAATCAGCGGCACGGTGACGACCGCCGAGGCTGCGGCGATGTCTCCCCAGGGCACGTAATATTGGTTGGTGAAATTGGCGATGCCCACAGGAATCGTCTGGCTATCGCTGTCCGACGTGAATGCGAGCGCGAAAAGAAATTCGTTCCAGGCGGTAATGAAGGCAAGCAAGCCTGTGGTGACCAGGCTCGGAAGCGACATCGGCAGGATGATATGCCACAGCAGGCCGACGACGCCCACGCCATCCATGCGCGCGGCTTCATCGATTTCGCGCGGGAGCGTTTCGAAATAACCGAACAGAACCCACGTGACGAGCGGCAGTCCAAGCGCCAGATAGGTAATGATCAGGGCTCTGTAGGTATCCAGAAGCCCAAGGTCGGAGGCGATCAGATAAAGCGGCCCGACGAGCGCGATCTGCGGGAACATCGAGACCGAAAGGATCACCATGAGGATCCCAAATCGTCCCTTCACCTCGAGACGCGAAAGCGCAAAGGCGGCAAGCGAACCGACGATCAGGCAAAGGGCGGTGGTGGCGAGCGATACGACAAGCGAATTCAGCACATAGTGGTGCAGGCCCTTTTCCACGAAGGCATTGTAATAGTGCTCCAGCGTGAACGGGTCCGGGATGAGCGAAGGTGTTCCTTCCGTCAGCGCTTTGTCGAGCTGGACGAGGTTGAGAACTGCCACAGGAACGGGCCGGCGGACCAAATGAGAATGAGGAACGCGCCGACATAGATCATGATGCTTTGAAAGACGGTGCGGGTGTCGTTCATGTCGTCTTCCTTATCTGCCTGACGAGGAAGAGGCAGAACACCACGGCGATCATCCCTTCGGTGATGAACATTGCGGTGGAAACCGCCGAGCCGTAACCGAACTGCAACGTCGAAAAGAGAATCTTATAGGACAGCGTCGAGAGGGTTTCCGTGGAATCGGCCGGACCGCCGCCGGTCAGCACATAGACCAGATCGAAGACGCGAAACGCGTCCAATGCCCGGAAAAGACCGGCGATCAGCAAGGTTGGAAGCAACAGGGGCAACCGAATGTTCCAGAAGATCGTCCACGCCTTGGCGCCGTCCATGCGCGCGGCCTCGATCAATGATTTCGGAACGGTCTGAAGACCAGTCAGCAACAGCAACGCCATAAACGGCGTCGTCTTCCAGACATCGGCGAGGATGATCGTCGTCAGCGCAGTATCGGGCGAACCGTACCAGTTGACATTTTGATCGATCAATCCGGCGTGGAGCAGGATGAAGTTGATGATGCCATGCTGTCCGTCGAACAGCCATCCGAACATTTTCGAGGTGACCACGGTTGGCATCGCCCAGGGAACGAGCATTGCCGCGCGGATCACACCGCGACCGCTGAAGCTTTCGCAAAGGATCAGCGCCATGGCCAGACCGATCAAGGTTTCAAGTCCGGTTGAGGCTATCGTGAACCAGATTGTATGCCACCACGCATTCCAGAACGGCGGATCGGCCAGCAGTTGCGCGTAGTTGGCAATGCCGACGAAATCATTGTCCTGTGTGATCAGGGAACGGTTGGTAAAGGACAGGTAGATGCCATTGACGATCGGATAGAAGGAAACCGATCCTAGCGATATGAAGGCCGGCAGCAGCAAGAGCCAGGGCCAGAGGGCGCTCGGAAGCGCCCTCGTTGATTTTTGCGTTCGGCCGTCGGCGGGGGCCGTCACTGCGGTAGCCATGTCAGGCAACGATCTTGTTGATCTGTTCGGCAGCAGACTTCAGTTCAGCCTCGACTTTGCCGCTGACCAGTGCTTTGGAAATACCGGACTGCAGAGCCAGCGTCACCTTGGCGTATTGCGGTGTGATCGGCCGGGGTGTGGCGCCCGTAAAGACATTTTGAAGACTTGCCATGAACGGCTGTTCGGCCTTCAGTTTCGCATCCTGGAAGATCGCGGGTCTCGAGGGCGCAAGGCCGAAATTCAGGGCAAGACGGGTTTGCGTTTCCGGAGAAGACATCCATGTCAGGAACTCGATCGCTGCTTCCCGCTTCTTGGAATTGGCATTGACGCCAAGCTGATAGCCGCCGAGGCATGCGGCACTTTTCCCACCGGCAAAATGCGGCAGCGGCGCAACGGCGACCTTGTCCACGACGTGCGAGGCTTTCGGGTCCTGCGCGATCGGATAGACATAAGACCAGTTGCGCATGAACATGGCTTCGCCAGAGGTAAAGGGCTGACGCGAAGGCTCCTCATCCCACGAGAGGACGTTCTGCGGGCTGATCTTCGTCTTGTTGATCGTGTCGTACAGGAATTGGATCGCCTCGACCGCGGCCTTCTCGCCGAGGATCGAGGATTTGCCGTCGGGCGCCAGAATGGAGCCGCCGTTCGATGTGATGACTTCCACCGCATCGCAGATCAGAACCTCGGCCTGCTTGCCTTGCCAGAGATAGCCGAACTTGGCATCGCCGGCCTTCTGGGCCGCAGCAGCGATGGTCGCCATATCTTCCCAGGTTTCGGGAACCTTGCCGCCATGCTTGTCCACAAGATCCTTGCGGTAATAGAACATGCCGGAATCGACGAACCACGGAAGCGCAGTCAGCTTCTCGTTGTAGGTGCAGGCAGCGACCGTTCCGGGAAAATAGTCGCCGCGTTTTTCCTTCGGGAAATACTCATCGAGCGGCAGCGCCCAACCTGCCGCCGCAAATCCGGCGATCCAGATCACGTCCTGGCTGAAGACGTCGGGGGTTCCGTTGCGGCGGGCCAGTTGTTGAATCAGGCCCTGATAGACCTCAGTCGACGAACTCGGCGGCGGAAGCTCGATGAATTTGACCATGATGCGGTCTTGCGACTCATTATAGGCCTTGACGAGATCACCAAGACCCTCCTTGCCGAAGAAACTTGCGCTGGCAAAGCTGATCTCTGTGCGATCTGCAGCGCGTGCAGTGCGCATTCCAAGTCCCGACGTGACACCGAGGGTTGCCGCACCGACCGCGGCGCTTGCGGCGCCAAGCAGCAATTGGCGACGGTCGAGCATTGTGGAAAATCCGGTCGTGCTTGAACCGGATGACGCTTTTTTGAAATCAGGGATGGTTTCCCTCCCAGGAAAGACTGGCGACCTCCATAATCTCCGTGCCAGTATTGTCATATGTTTCATAAAAAGTTGTCGCGCGTCAAGAAATAAGATGCTTTAACTCAGGTCGAGGCAGATCGGGCAGGTTGGCCCGTCGAGCACGCAGCAGTCATCGGATTTAGGGAGGATTAGGAAATATGGTAGAGAAAACAAAAGGAAAGCTTGGTATCGGTATCATCGGCTGCGGCAATATATCGATGACTTACCTGCGCAACGCCGCACTGTTTACCGGTATCGAATTGCGCGCCTGCGCCGATATTTCTGCTGACATCGCAGCCCTTCGCGCCCAGGAATATGGCATTCGCGCTGAGAGTGTCGACCAGCTCCTTGCCGATCCCGAGGTCGACCTCGTTCTCAATTTGACCGTTCCCGCCGTGCACTTCGACGTTACCATGTCCGCTCTGTCCGCGGGCAAGCACGTCTTCACGGAAAAGCCACTCGCAACGTCGGCTGCAGAGGGTCGGACGTTGGTGGCGGAGGCGAAGGGCCGCGGTTTGCTATTGGGCTCGGCGCCCGACACCTTCCTTGGCGCCGCCGGCCGGCGCGCTCGCCGTCTGATGGAGGAAGGCGCAATAGGCCGCCCGGTGAGCGGGACGGCCTTCATGATGGGGCGCGGCATGGAGCACTGGCATCCCAATCCGCAATTCTACTATCAGCCAGGCGGCGGTCCGATTTTCGATATGGGGCCCTACTACCTGACGATGTTGGTCAATCTGCTAGGTCCGGTGGTGCGCGTCATGGCGATGGCGACGAAAGGCCAGGATGAACGCCTCGTCACCGCCGACGGCCCGTTCAAGAATACGACGTTCAAGGTTGGCACGCCGACCAACGTTCTGTCGTTGCTGGAATTTCAGTCCCGCGCGACTGTCAACTTCGGCGCGTCCTGGGATGTCTTCCGCCATTCCAACCATCCGATTGAGCTGCACGGCACTGAAGGCTCTCTGCGTCTGCCGGACCCCGATACATTCGGTGGAACGGTCTCTTTGTCCGAACGGGGCGCAGAGTGGCGCAATTTCGAAAGTGAGGACGAGCTTTATGGCAAAAGAAATTGGCCGTTTGCGGCGCCCGATCGCGCGAATTACCGTATGCTCGGCGTCGCCGACCTCGCGCGGTCGCTTGAGGAGAACAGGCCGCCACGCGCATCCGGCGACCTCGCCCTTCATGTCCTCGAGATCATGGAGGCCATTCTCGCATCTGGTGAAAGCGGGCAATCGGTCAGCGTTCGTGAGAGTGTGACGCGGCCGCCGCTTCTCGGCGAAGACGAAGCGCGCAGTTTTTTGGCCTGATCGCTGAAGGAGGAAGCCGACATGACAGACCAGCTCGATGAGAGCGCTCAACTCCTTCTCGATGTAAGCAATCGGTCGAACGCTCGACCGATTGAAGCCGGCACGCCTCTGGAAGCTCGCAGCAACTACAATGCGGGCTTTCCTGTCATTCAGGGTGCTCGAGAGGCGGTCGCTTCGGTCGAAGATCGCCAGATCAGCGGCCTCAACGGTTCGATCACTGTGCGCATCTATCGAGGCATCGGCGCGCCTTCCAAGGATAGTCCGGGTCTTCTCTATCTTCATGGCGGCGGCTGGGTGATCGGCAATCTGGACTCTCACGACGAGATTTGCCGATGGTTCGCCAATCTTGCGGGATGTACCGTGATCTGCCCCGATTATCGCTTGGCACCGGAGCACAAGTTTCCCGCCGGGCTGATGGATTGCGCTGCGGCGCTGGCATTCGTGGCGAAGTCCGCCACGGATCTCGGCGTCGATCCCAAACGGATCGCCGTGGCTGGTGATAGTGCAGGCGGCAATCTTGCGGCTGTGCTCGCGCTAATGTCGCGTTCAGGCGACGCCCCGCGGCTTGCGGCTCAACTGCTCATCTATCCCAATACGGACGCCACGCAGACCGCCGACAGTTACCGCCGTTACGCCGCTGGCTTCGGTTTGACCGCGGCGGCGATGAAATGGTTTCGTGATCACTATGTTCGCGCCGCAGCCGATATCGTCGATTGGAAGGTGTCACCCTTGCTGGCTGAAACTCTTGTAGGGGCGGCGCCAGCGTTCATCGCCACCGCCGGATACGACATTCTCGTTGACGAAGGCCTGGCCTATGCCACGCGGCTGCGGGAAGATGGGGTTCGCGTCGTCCCGCGCCATTGGCCGGGCCAGATTCATGGCTTTGTTTCGATGGGGAAATACATGCCCGAGGCACGGCAAGTGATAGAGGAAGCGGTGGCGGCCTGGCGTAGCTTTGAAGCCATGGATTAAACGGAGGCTCCACTTCATGCCGATTGCCGCATGACCAGCGTCCCATCCAAACTGATCTTGAGTGCGATTGTTGGAACCGGCGCCTCTGTATCTCCGAGGAGCGCCAGTAGCGTATCGACACTGTTCGCCGTCATGGATGCAAAATCCTGCGCCATCGTCGTCAGCGGCGGGCAGGTGTAGCGGCTCAAGGGGTGATCGTCATGGGCCGCAATGCGGAGGTCGTCGCCCTTCTTGCGCCCGACCTTCAGCCGGTGCGCGAACGCCGCTGCCATCACGCCGAAGGCGAGACGATCGTTGGCACAAAGGATGGTTTTGCTGGGAAGCTTTTTCGCGTCGAGGATGGCGTCCATCTGCTCGTATCCGATGCGCTCGAAATCCCACGTGTAGGCGGCATTGGTCTTGATCACCACGGGCTCGTAGCCCGAGGCCTCCATCGTCGCGACGTAGCTTGCCAGTCTCTCCGGCGAGTTGTGATTGACGTGCGGAATGTCGAGATAGGCGGGCGGCTCTCCGGACCTGCAGAGATACTCTACAATTGTCGCGACGCTTTGGTAATTGTTGTTGCCGATGAATGGAGTGCTGCCCTCGATGTAGGTGTCGAAATAGACGATGGGCAGATTCTGCGCGAGTTTTTCGAATGCGCGCGGATCGGATTTTTGCCCGAGCGGTGCGGCGAGTGCACCTGCCACCTTCAACGACAGCATCGTACTGACGGCCTCGGCTTCCAGTTGCGGCAGCCCGTGCGATGAAAACACGATTGGCCAGTATCCCTCGTTGCGCAGCCGCAATTCGAGGCGATTGACCATTTCGGCATAAAATGGGTCGGTGAGAGCCGGAACCAGAATACCGACGTTGCGCGTTCTTTTCCGATTGAGGTTTCGCGCGTAAAGATTAGGCTGATAGTCAGACGAGCGGAGTGCGGCCTCGATCAGCGCGCGTGTTGCGGGCTTCACGCTCGTCGGATCATCGAAATATTTGGAAAGGGTCGGGCGCGAGACGCCGCAGGACTTCGCGAAATCTTCCATTGTCCTATGCGTCAATTTTTCCATCGGAGGTCGACCATTTTTCAAACCACTCTTGCTGCCAGTGATCGTTATGCGTCTGCGTGGAAAGAGGCGCAACTGGCGACGTAAGTTTTATGCAAGTTCTTTCGGGCCTTACGTCACCCGAAAACATTACGTGCGCAAATTTATTAATTGACGCATAAAAATACAAGCCATAGAAAAGGTGCTTGGTTGACCGGCCCGTCAACCATCAAAAGAGATTCCTCTGGAAGCGAGTTCAATCCCTCATGAAGAAGATCGTCAGCGCCGGGGAGATCGTTGTCGAAATCATGGCAGATCGGCTCGATCAGAGCTTAGCCGAGCCTGGGCTGCTTCACGGGCCATTTCCATCCGGAGCGCCGGCGATCTTTATTGGCCAAGCTGCGCGACTGGGCCAGCCGGCGGGCTTGATCAGCGCCGTTGGTGAAGACGATTTCGGTCAGATGAACATCGACCGGTTGCGGAATTGGGGCGCCGACGTCTCCGCGGTCACCGTTCACAAGGGGCAAGCGACCGGCACGGCCTTTGTGGCCTACCGGGCAGATGGCTCTCGCCATTTCGTCTTCAATATCAAAAATAGCGCGGCTGGATTGATGGAGATCGGCCACGCTGCGCAAGCCTTGCTGGCCGGCGCCGATCACTTTCACGTCATGGGCTCTTCCCTGTTTTCCGAAAGGGCGATCGCCGTCATTCTTGCGGGCATCGAGACGATCAAGCGCCAAGGCGGCACCGTTTCCTTCGACCCGAATATCCGAAAAGAGATGATCGAATTGCCTGGTATGCGTGAGGCGCTGAATCAGGTTCTGGCACGAACCGACCTCTTCCTGCCGAGCGGTGAAGAGCTTTTCATCTTCACCAAGGCCGCAGACGAGGCATCCGCAGTCGCCGAGATGCTAGGGCAAGGCATATCGGCAGTCATTGTAAAAAAGGGATCGGAGGGCGCCGTTTACTACGATCGGCACCGTCGGGTCCCCGCGATCGGATTCTCCGTCCAGGAGGTTGATCCGACGGGCGCAGGTGATTGTTTTGGCGCAGGCTTCGTTACTCATTGGCTTCGGGGTGCCAAGCCCGAGGAAGCATTGAGGTTCGCCTGCGCCTGCGGGGCCCTGGCGGTGACGCGTAAGGGACCAATGGAGGGCATCGCCACCTTTGGCGACGTACAGGCCTTTATTTCCAATTCGACAGAAGGTTCATCGTCATGAGCGCGGCGACAAAACGACTGGCAAGCATGCCGCATAACCGTGGCGCCGGTCTGCCGTCCGGCATTACCTCGGTCTGCTCTGCCCATCCGGTGGTGATCGAGGCAGCGCTGATGCACGGGAAAAACCGAAATGCCGATGTGCTGATCGAAGCGACATGCAATCAGGTCAATCAGGAGGGTGGCTATACCGGCATGAACCCCGCTGCTTTTCGCGCGTTCGTCGAAAAGATCGCGGTAAAGGTCGCCTTTCCCCTGGATCAACTCGTTCTTGGCGGGGATCATCTTGGGCCAAATCCCTGGAAGCATCTGGCCGCCGGCGAGGCGATGCGCAAAGCCAGCGAAATGATTGATGCCTACGCATCCGCAGGCTTCACCAAACTCCATCTTGACACAAGCATGGCCTGCGCGGGCGATCCTCAGGCCGTCCCCAATGAGACGATTGCATCCCGGGCAGCCGAATTGGCTGCGGTGTCGGAAGCAAGGGTGCGCCAATCCGGCATGCAAGCGCCGAGCTACGTCATTGGCACTGAGGTTCCTGTTCCGGGCGGCGCAGTCGAAGCACTCGACCATTTGCATATTACCACCCCTGCGGACGCGCGCGAAACCGTGGAACTTCATCGCGCTGCATTCTCCCGGCTCGGGCTGGACGAGGCTTTCGCACGCGCGATCGGCATTGTTGTCCAACCGGGCGTGGAGTTCGGGAATGCCGAGGTTATTGGCTATGAGCGCGAAGCGGCGGCGGAACTCGTGGCCACTTTGGGCGACATCCCCCAGTTTGTTTTCGAGGCCCATTCGACGGACTACCAGAGCCAGCGGGCGCTCTGCGACCTTGTCGGTGACGGCTTTGCGATCTTGAAGGTCGGTCCTTGGTTGACGTTTGCTCTGCGCGAGGCACTTTATGGACTAAGCGCCATTGCCGGGATCCTGGTGCCGAACGCGATCCACGAACCCCTACCCACCGCGATGGAGCGCATCATGCTGTCATCACCGGATCATTGGCAGAAATATTATCCCGGAGATGCGCGTCAACAACATGTCCAGCGGCATTATTCGTTCAGCGACCGCATCCGCTATTATTGGACAGCACCTGCAGCGCAAAATGCAGTGAACGAACTTATGTCAGCTCTTCAGGGACTGACAATTCCGCGCCCGCTGATGAGTCAACATCTCGGCCATCTGGAGCCGATGGTCGCATCTGGATCTCTGGCGCCACAGGCGGATGCAATTGTCCTCGGCAGTGTCACTCGCGTGCTCGATATCTACGCGGACGCTATCAATTCCGCTCCGCAAAGGTAGCTCAACGCAAATGAGCGTCGGAAAACCTTCGTTTCGACGCGGGCCAATCTAGCGGCGCGTTTGCGAGATCTGAAGTGATCCGTCGTGCGCGATATCTGCGATCAGGTCATCGTAGCTCGCAACGCTCGGATGCCGTGTCTGCAACAATGTACGATGGGTCGCGGTGATCACCATTACGGCAGCGCCGGCCGTTTCGGCGGCCTCGATTCCTGCCGGCGCATCCTCGAAGATAAGGCAGTCTTCTATGGGTTGAGCCAATGTCTCTGCGGCCAATAAAAAGCAATCCGGCGCCGGCTTCCCGTTCTTTACATCCTCGCCGGCGATCAAGAGTGGCGGCCATGGAAGGCCCGCGGCTTTCAGCCGGACAACCGCCAAGTCTCGCGGCGCCGATGTTACGATCGCCCAGCGATCGCTGGGCAAGGCCTCAAGGAAGCGGCCCGCTCCTGCTATCGGCTCGATACCTGCCACGTCGGCGATTTCGGCCAATGTGAGAAGCCTCATTTCTTCGGCCGGATCAATCCCAGGCAAGCCAAGCCGCGTGATTGTTTCGACCGCTTTTCTTCCATGAACCGTCGACAACAAACTCTCGACATCGACGTTGTGCCGCAAGGCCCATGCCGTCCAAACCCGCTCCGCGACTGCGATCGAATTCAGGACAGTTCCGTCCATATCGAACAGGAAGGCGCTGAAGGATCGGTCGGGGTAGAAATCAATGCGTGACCGATCGAAACCCCCTGACGGAGAGGTTTTCAAGATGTTTCCTCGCTCTTCTGGGAGGCGGATAGACGATCAAGAATGGCCTGCGCCGTGTTAGCGTCGGTCACGAGGGCATTGATCATGCCTGATCGCGCTGCGCCAATGATGCCGGCGGCCTTGGCAGGCGTTGCGGCAACCGCAATACACAAAGGAACCTGCCGCAATTGCTGCGGAGAGGCGGCAATCATGCGCTCCTCACCGTCCCAATGAAGGATTTCGCCAGCTTCAGTCACGTAGTGGCGCAGAACATCGCCCGCGGCCTGGCTCAGGGCTTTCTCTCCTGGAAGAGCTGCCGTCGCTTCGGACGGATTTGCCGCGTGCCTCAGACCTACGCCGACGATCGCGGCATCCAGCTTGTTCCAAAGCGACGTCACCTGCTGCACCGTGGGATCGGCGAGAAAAGCGTCGCGTAGCTCCGAAGATGAAATGTAAGGGGCGTGCAAGAAATGCGGTATTCCGCCCATCTGTTCTGCTGCCAGCCGCACAAATTCGTTGATTTGGAAATGTGGCGCTGCCTGCTGCATCCCGCCGTTAAGGGCAGTGGTCACGATGCCGGGCAACCGCGGCAAGCCCGCAAGTGTAACTTCCCGAACAGCGCGCCCCCAACCGATGCCAAGCGTCGAACCCGATCGCAGGCCTGCTTGTTGCAGCATTGACCCGACCGGCGGAGCAAGCGCGCTGAGGACATTGGATGAAGGGGTGTCTATCACGGCAGCCGTACGCAATTTCAAGCCGTCAACCAGCGCCGCACTCAAATCCTCCGACGGGGAGAGATCAATCACCTCAATCCGAACGATCCCGGCCGAGCGGGCTTTTTGGAGCAATCGTGAAACCGTAGCCGTTGATAATCCTAGCTTTTTAGCAATGTCGACTTGCGACATGTCGGATTGGTAATGCAGCTTTGCAACCATATGCAGCAAGGCACGGTTTGTTGCAGCCTCTTGAGACTGAGACGAATTCAGGTTGAAATTCCTTTCTGCAATGTGTTACAGATACGGCACATGAAGGAGTTATCGCTCAAAACAGCCGATTTCGCAACGATTATGCGGCGCATGAGGGATCTCAATGTTCACTGGCCATCCCTTGCGAACCCTGGAGTGGGATGGGCTTTCAGCATCTTGTTTCGAGCGCGCTAAACGGAGGATTAGATGTCCAGATTGACGACAGCCGAAATGCGAGGTTACCAGCAGATTTGCGGTAGTGACGGAGCCATGATGGTTATCGCCTGCGATCAACGCGGTGGTATGCGTAGTTTGCTTGCAAAGGATCCGGAGGCACAAGCAGCCATCTCCGACAAGACTCTCGGCGACACGAAGGCCGACATCGCCAGATTTCTGGCAAGCAAGGCATCCTGTGTGCTGGTCGATCCGATCTGTGCTGTTCCGGCTTTGGTCGACGACCGCATCATTCAACGCGATACAGCACTTCTGATCGGCCTGGATGCGTCAGGCTGGGACACGTCGCCGGACGGATATCGCCTCTCCAAGCTGGTTCCGGGCATTTCGGCCCGTAGCGTCCGCCAACTCGGCGCTACCGGCGGCAAGATCATGGTCTATCTCCGCTCGGACCGGGAAGAAGCCAACATTCACAACATTAAAATCCTGCGCCAATGCATCGACGATTTCGCGCGAGAGGACCTGCTGCTCGTTGTAGAATTCCTGACCTACAGGTTTGATGGTGAAGACGAAGCCGAGTATAAGGCGAAGCTGCCGTCGCTGGTCATCGGGGGAAGTAAGATTTGCCTGGATTGCGGAGCGAAGGTGCTGAAGATTCCCTATCCAGGAAGCGCTGAAGCCTGCGCGGAAGTCACGAGGCTTTCAGGGGACGTGCCGTGGGCCGTTTTGTCCGCTGGCGTCGACCACTCCACGTTCCTGAAGCAAGTTGAAGATGCCATGCGCAATGGGGCTTCCGGCGTCATCGCAGGCCGGACATTATGGAAAGACTGCATTTCGCTCGATCGTTCCGTCACGAAGGACCGATTGCAGTCGGTAGCGGTTCCGCGGCTTCGCGAAATTCAAGCTGTGATATCTGCCCATTTCAAAGGCGTTAAGTCTGAAGGTGTCGACCAAGGACAGAAAGCAGATGCCTGAAATAGCCATCGGCGTGGATATTGGCGGTACGAACATCCGTGCTGCGCTCGTCTCCAGTGGAGGCGAGATTCTCAAAAAGCTATCGGAGCAAACTCCGACCGATCCGTTGCAGGTCGTCGAGCAAGTCAAGGCAATGGTGACACAACTCGACGTGGCCGGAATTGCTGGGATTGGAATTGGCATCCCTGGCCGTGTGGACATCGCAAATCGTACGGTTCTATCCGGCGGCATTCTGAACTTGGCCGGCATCGACTTCGCCGATCGGCTGGAGGCAGGTCTCGGCAAGAGGATTGTTCTCGAAAACGATTGCAGCATGGCGCTCATAGCTGAAATGAGCATTGGTGCCGCCAGGGGTTTCCAAAACGTCGCGATGCTGACCATAGGAACCGGCATTGGCGGCGCGGTTGCCAACAACGGCAGGATTTATCATGGCCATAGGACCGCCGGGCAGTTGGGTCATATCTCCATCCTGCAGGATGGCCCGCTGTGCGCGTGTGGAAGACGCGGCTGTGTGGAAACCTTCAGCTCGGGAACGGCGCTGCGCCGGCACATGAAAGCGGCAGGGCTTCCGGCCTCATCCGTTAGCGACGTTTTTGAAATGGCCTCCAGAGGAGATGCGGCCGCGAGGGCGGTGCTACACGCTTGGGCGTCCCCTCTGCGCATAGCGCTCGACAACATCGCAGCAACGATGGATCCGGAAATCATTGTATTGGGCGGCGGCCTCGGCTCCGACGCGGCGCGAGCCCTCGCCGATCTTCCGGCAATGGCACCATGGTTTCGGCCAACGATTGTGCCAGCGAAACTCGGAGACGACGCCGGGGTGATCGGGGCGGGCCTATCGACGTTTGCGGATGCCGACCGCTCCGTCGAAAAGCGCGTTGTGCTCGTCAACGGTGTGCCGGCATCCGGAAAAAGTCACCTGGCAAAATTGTTATCGCAAAGGACCGGATGGCCGGTCCTTTCTCTCGATGGCATCAAAAATCCCTTTCTGGAGCACATCGGCGGTGTGGACCGGGACTTCAATCGGACATTGGGAAAAGCAAGCTACCAAGCGATTTGGATGTTTATTCGTGAGGCGCCGGCCGGATCTACATTTATCATCGACGCCTGGTTTGGATTTCAGCCAAAAGCCGTGCTCGAAGCCTATATCCAGGACGCTGGCGTCGATCGCGTCGCAGAGCTTTGGTGCAAGGTCCCCGGCGCGATAGCCGGCGAGCGGTATGCCGGTCGTTTGAAGAACAGGCTGCCGGGCCATCCGGGGGCCGAATACGTCTCGGAACTGGTGGCGCTCGCCGATCGCGCAGAACCCATGACGTGTGGTCCGGTGATGGCAATCGATCAAACAAAGGAGCCGGATATGGACAACATAACGGCCTGGGTTTCTAAGGTATTTAGCCAGGCATGAAAGCGGCCGCCTTCCAGGCGACCGAGAAAGCTCGACCTGACTTCAAACCGCCGCCCAGCACTCTGTTGGCGGCATGGTGCGGAGCGTCGTCGATCCCGCCGATTGTCGAGTTATTTCAAATAGATATTAGAAATTCGTTACAGAAAAAAATTACTTGACGGCCCGCTATAAGCCGCTGATTATCCGTTCTGCCGGACAGGGGAGGTTCGGTTTCAAGAGGAGGAAATTATGGAGCGTCGTTCATTTCTAAAAGCCACCGCTGTGGCAACGCTTGCCACTGGGGTGTCGGCTGTTGCCGGAAGCGCCAAGGCACAAGACAAGAAATTCACCATTGCCTTGATTCCAGGCCTGACTACGGACGCCTTCTACATCACCATGCGCAAGGGTGCCGAAGCGGCTGCCAAGGCGGTGGGTGCGGAGCTAGTGTTCCAGGGCGCGCCCGACTTCAATCCGGTCACGCAGGTTCCGGTTCTCGACGCTATCATCGCGAAAAAGCCCGATGCGATCCTGATTGCGCCGACCGACAAGGATCAGCTTATCCAGCCGTTGAAGAAGGCTGCGGATGCGGGCATTCCGGTCATTACCGTCGATACGTTCATCGGCAGCGGTGTCTACCAGACGGGCAGCGGCGATGCCGATTTCCCGCTTTCCTATATCGCCTCGGACAACCTGCTGGGAGGCGCAATCGCTGCACGCGCGCTTGCAAAGGCCGTCGGCGAAAAAGGCAAAGTCTACGTTTCAAACGTGAAGCCCGGCATCTCGACGACCGACCAGCGTGAGCAGGGTTTCAAGGACGAGATGAAGAAATATCCGAACATCACCGTCCTGGAAACGCAGTACAACGACGATGATGCAAACAAGGCGGCGTCCCAGCTGCAGGCAGTCTATGCCCGCAATTCCGATCTCGACGGCGTTTTTGGTGCCAATCTGTTCTCCGCTCTCGGTGCTGCGAACGGCGTTCAGCAGGCAGGCCAGACGGGCAAGATCCGCGTCGTCGCCTTCGATGCGCCGACGACGATCGTCGACAACATCAATTCCGGTCTTGTCGATCTTGCGATTGCCCAGCATCCGGCCGAAATCGGTTACTTCGGCGTGATGGCAGCCTATGCCCATCTGACCGGCAATTCTATTCCGACTGCCATCGGAACCGGCTTCACAGTCATCGACAAATCGAATGTCGCCGACAAGAACGTCGCGAGATTCATCTACTCCGATTGATCGGATGGAGTCTGGCGCCCCGCTCGATGGGCGAGGCGCATCTTTGACCACGGTAGAGAAAATGAGCGTGGCGATTTGTGTGCGTCCTCGCTCGGGTTCGGGTTGATCCATGACAATCGACAATATCGAGGCCCGCAAAGCGGACCCGCATGTGGCGCCGCAGGCAGACCACGGCGATCAGGCAAAAACCATCGTCAACCGCATCGCACAATTGCGTGCATGGCTCTTCCTTGCCGCGCTGATCGTGATTTTCGAGATCTGGGCGCGCATCGATTTCGGCGGCACTTTCGTCGGCTCAGCCTTCAACTGGCAGTCGGTTGCGGTTTTTGCCGTGGCGCCCCTCCTGCTTGCCATCGGCCAGACTTTCGTCATCATATCCGGCGGCATCGACCTTTCGACTGGCTTCATCATGGGTTTCGCGGCGGTCATTGCCGCGCATGTCACCAATATCGCCGGTCTCTATATGCCGCTGCCGGTGGCGATGGTTCTCGGAATTCTCGTGGCAATGCTGGCCGCCGCCATACCCGGTCTCATCAACGGCCTGCTGATTTCCCGCCTCAAGGTCCCGCCCTTCATCGGCACGCTCGGCATGTTCGGCGTCGCCCGCGGTACTGCATTTCTTCTCGCCGGCGGCACGACCGTGCCAGTCAAGAATTCCTATTTTGCCGAGCTTGGTAACGGCCGCTTTTACGGCGTACCTTATCTTGTCATTGTCACCATCGTCTTTGTTGTCATCATGCATTACCTGCTCAGCCAAACACGCTTTGGCCAGCACAATTATGCGATCGGCGCGAACGCACAGGCCGCGCGGCGGGCCGGCATCGATATAAGAACCCACCTCCTGCGGCTCTACATACTTTCGGCAGTTTGCGCGGGCCTTGGTGGTGCGCTCTATGCCGCTCGTTTCACCGCCGGCGCTGCCCAGGCCGGCGAACCGCTGCTGCTCGATAGTGTCGCCGCGGTCGTCATCGGCGGTGCCAGCCTGTTCGGTGGTTCAGGCACGATCGTCGGCACCATCGCCGGCGCGCTGGTCATCGCCGTCATTCAGTACGGTCTGGTTTTCATGAATGTCGAGCCGTTCTGGCAGTTCATCGCCGTCGGTATCGTCATCATCATTTCGGTGCTCATCGATCAGGCACAGCGCCGGTTCAGCGGAGCAAAGCAGGATGAATAGCGAAACACCTCTTCTCGAAGTCCGGAATCTGTCGCGGTATTTCGGAGCTGTCCGCGCGCTCGACAATTGCTCCATGATCGTCCACCCCGGCGAGGTCGTCGCGTTGGCGGGAGACAATGGTGCGGGCAAGACGACGATGATCAAGGCGATCTCCGGCGTCTATCCGCCAACGGCCGGTGAAATCCTCATTGAAGGAAAGCCTGTCACCTTCTCCTCGCCACAGGATGCGCGAGAAAAGGGAATAGAGACGATCTACCAGGATCTGGCGCTTGCCGACAATCTGACGATCGGCGCCAATATCTTCCTTGGCCGCGAACCGATGAAGAAGCTTTTCGGCTTTCTCCCCGTCCTCGACCGGAAGGCGATGGCGGAGGCGGCCCGCGAAACGATGGCGAAGCTTGACTTCCATGTGAAAAGGCTCGATGCGCCGGTCAGCAACTTTTCCGGCGGCCAACGCCAGGCGGTCGCAATCGGCCGCGCGGTCTATTGGAACGCCAGGATTCTGATCATGGACGAGCCGACTGCAGCTCTCGGCGTGCCGGAACAGCGCAAGGTGGTGGCATTGATCAAGTCGCTGAAGGCACAAGGTCGTGGCGTAATCTTCATTTCCCACAATCTTCAGGACATTTTCTCGGTGTCCGATCGGATCGTCGTCCTTCGCCGTGGCATCGTTGCGGGGGAGCGTAAGATCAGCGAAACCACCCACGAGGAAGTCGTCAAGCTGATGATTGGCGGCTAGTCGCGTTACCACATCGGGCGGGGTTCTGTTCCCGACGGGACGAAATGTGCTGATGGGTGGAAAACGGTGGTGCTCATTTCTGATAGCGCATAAGCCAACCCTCACCCTGATCATCACCGGGGTATTGCTGGTGGTGTAACCTGACAGCCCATGCTTTACCGTGCGCTAGCCGACTATCCAGCTTCCGTCGGTTCGGCGTTGGCGGTGAGCGGCTTTGGTACGGCATGAATGCCATTGTCGCGAAATGCATTTTGCACTGCCATCAACGCTGCTCTCCGGATCATGGACTGCTTGCCAGGCTTTGCCGTGAATTTGGCCTTGATAATCAAGGTCCCGTCCTCGACCTCGCCGATCCCCTGGCTCTTGAACGGCTCAATAAGGTCAGGGGCAAGCTCCGGGTTAGCGGCAATGTCCTGCCCGATCTTCTTGAAGAGCCTGCGAACCAGTTCGACGTCGGTGTCGAAGGCAACACGGAATGTCAGCTTTTCGATGACCCAATCGCGACTGAAATTCTGGATCTTGCCGATCTGTCCATAGGGCACTGTTGCGATTGAGCCGCGCGAACTGCGCAGGGAAACAGACCGTATCGAAATCTTCTCGACGGTGCCCTTGGCACCGGACGTTTCGATATACTCGCCAAATCGGAAAGCATCGTCGATCAGGAAGAAAAGGCCAGACACGACGTCTTTCACGAGCGTCTGCGAACCGAAGCCGATAGCCAGCCCAAAGACGCTTAGGCCTGTGATCAGCGGCCAGACATTGACGCCGACCGACACCAGGATCGACAGCAGGGCCAGCGCCAGAATGCTTGATTTTCCCACCGCGCTCAGTAGCGGCACAAGTGTGCCCAGCCTTGAGCGCGGCGCACTCGGTTCATCATGGTCGCTACTGAGGTTGGCACGCTTAATTTGCAAAGCTCGGCCCGTCATCGTGCCAACCACATTCCATAAAAACGCCGCAACAAGGGCAATCAGCACCATTCCGAACGTTCCGCGTGCAACGCTGCGCCATTCGAAGCCTAGTGCGAGTACGAGCGGCGCCGCCCACATTGCTCCCAACAGGGCGATTGTAACGATCGACAGAGTGAAGCGTGCTGTCTGCCGACCAGCGGCCACTGGTATCGAGATTTGGGACGATTCCAATCCCCGCTGCGCCCAGTTCCCGATGATCGCATCCAGATGCGGGGTTGCAAGGAAGATCAGCGCCGTCAATAGAACAGCCGAAGCCGGAAGCGCCTGACCTATTGTGAGGGCTGTCTGGATGCTGAGAAACGTGACGACGATGAACGCGATAACGATTGCCGGCCACAACCTGGCAAGTCGGTTGCGCAAGCGGGCTCGCGGGCGCGGACCAGCGACAGCCGCCGCCAGCGTCCGCCTGTGTCGCCACATGGCTCCTGCAAACAGAAGGTAGACGGGAATTCCCAGACCTGTGCGGACCAGGTCCTGGAGTCCAGGCCCGCCACCCCAAAGCTGCAATGTCGCACCGACCGCAACGCTGACCAGAGCCCAGCCGATCGCGATCGACAGGTCACGCGTAAAGGCCAAAGTATGGTGCGAGCGCTCATGAAACTGCGGAGGCCGCGATGCCATCAGTAGGGCTCGCACCAGGAATAACACGATACAGCCAACAACGGTCACAACTGCCCAGAGTCGGAGGGTCCGCAAGACCAAGCCCGAAGGCGCAAGAAGCCATGCGGCAGTGAGACCGACCACAAGGGCCGCGAGCGCGGCTGCTACATTGAAAAAAATTCTTTGCCACGCACGACGCGCGGCCTTCCCTCTCCTTGCCTGATGAGTGAGCAAAAGGCATGTACCGGCTGTCAGAGTTGCTACCACAATGGCTTCGAAAAGAAGAAGCAACGGTGTCGTAGACGCGCCCGTCAATGAAGTCCGCAGGCGTTCAAACTCGGCAGGCATGTCCGACAGCGCGGAAAGCCGCGAATGCAGACCAGTTACAAAGCTCCCCGCAGCCTTCTCAATGCTGGATATCGCAGCATTGACGTCCATTTCGGTTCCGGTCTCGCCACTCACGTTCCGTGTCCTCTTTGCGTCGATGCGAAGATTGGGCACCAGTCCAAGCCTGTCAAAGCACGCGCCTGCCGAGCACTTTAACTCCACGAGGGCTCTTCTGAGCAGTATATTACTGTAGCGTACTTACAGTCCGTGGCGTGTGTGGGCGTGAGATAAGGACAGCGCGCAGGGATAGGCTCCTGCGGTTGGATTGAATTCATAGCGATCAAACAATCGATTGATCTGATGAGCGCCATTTTGCAGCCGCGCCCATGGCCTTGGGCGAGGTTTCCGCCACGGGATCAGCGCATCCTGCGGGCAAGACGAGAGCGGCACAAAGCAAAAGCCGCGGAAGAAAGTTCGGGAATTTGCTGAATGCAATATCGGGCAAGGACGTACGCCGCAGTTGCAGGCCCGCGTCGATTGATGCAGGTGTTGCGCGCCTGCGACACTTCCTCCGAGTGGGCGGCCGGAATACATGAATTGAATTCATAACTTCATGCGGGTTGTGCGGTCTAATCGACATGGATGTACCAGCGTATCTTCCACACATCCCAAAGCCTGAGCGCTCGAAATGCGAGCAGGAGGAATACTATGAAGAAACGCGCACATGGTGCCCGACGGATCGACAGGCTCCGGGCGCTGGCGAAAGAGCTAAATCTTCCAGACAATGCAGTTGTCCTGACGGATGTTACTGACTGCGAACAGGTCAAGCGCCTCGTGGATGAGGCTGTTGTCGCACATGGCCGAATTGACGTGATCATCAATAATGCCGGCGTGATGCCGCATTCACCGCTCGAACGCGGCAAGGTCGAAGACTGGGATCGCATGATCGACGTCAATCTTAAAGGTGTCCTCTACGGATTGCGGCCGCTTTGCCGCGTATGAAGGAACAAAAGAGCGGACACATCATCAACGTCTCGTCTGTCGCCGGCCAAGTGCGGCCGGGCAGCGCCGTCTACGCTGCCACAAAGGCTGCGGTCCGGATGTTGTCTGAGGGGCTGCGCCAGGAGGTCAAGCCTTACAATCTCCGCACCACGACCATCGCGCCCGGCGCCGTCGAGTCCGAACTGCCGCAGAGCGTAACCGAAGCGGACGTCGCCAAAGGCATCCAGGACTTCTACGAATCCTATGCGATCCCGGCCGAGAGCCTCGCACGCGTCGTTGCCTTCGCCATCAGCCAGCCTGAGGACGTGGATGCGAACGAAATCCTCTTCCGTCCGACTGCTCAGGAGCTGTGAGAGCGATGCTCGACCATGTAACGGCCGAAGAACAACAGGCATCGCCCGAAACCGAAGCGACGTCCTTGATGGCCGACGTCCTTTCGGGCGATGCGAGGGAATCCACGCCGATGATGGCGGCGGAAAGATCGACGCAAAACGACGCGGCCTCGCATGGCTGGCGTGTGCTTGCGGTACTTAGCGCATTGATGGGCTTCGCCTCCATCTCAACCGATCTTTATCTTCCCGCGATGCCGGCGATGGGCAGAGATCTCGGTGTCGACGCGGGCGTGATGCAGCTGACGGTCTCAGGGTTCCTCATCGGCTTCAGCGTAGGACAGCTCCTCTGGGGACCGATCGGCGATCGCTACGGGCGACGCCTTCCGGTTTCGATCGGGCTCATGCTCTTTATATTGGGCTCCGCAGGCTGCGCCATGTCGGGCAGCGCCTCGTCGATGATCGGCTGGCGGATGGTCCAGGCCGTTGGCGCCTGCGCCGGTGTCGTTCTTTCGCGCGCCATGGTGCGCGACCTATATGCGGGCAATCGCGCGGCACAGATGCTTTCCACATTGATTACCGTGATGGCGATCGCACCGCTGCTCGGACCTATTGTTGGCGCTCAAATACTTGCAATCGCGGGCTGGCGGGCCATCTTCTGGACCTTGGTCGGTGTCGGACTGCTGACCCTTGCGGCACTCTTCACACTACCCGAGACGCTTCCAACCGAGCGCCGCAATCAGCAATCGTTGGCGCGCGCGATCGTCAGCTACGGCACGCTGCTCCGTGATCGCCGCCTGCTCGGCTATGCGGGCGCGGGCGGTTTCTTTTACGCTGGCATCTATGCCTATATCGCCGGCACTCCGTTTGCTTACATCACCTATCACCACGTGCCGCCACAGCTCTACGGACTACTGTTTGCCGTCGGGATCGTTGGCATCATGATGATGAACCTTGTAAATTCACGATTGGTGATGCGTGCCGGAAGCGAGCGGCTGCTGGTCTATGGTACGGGTGCCGCTGCATTTGCAGGCATCCTCCTTGGCGCGGCGGCTTGGACCGGCTGGGGCGGGCTCTGGGGTCTGGCTGTGCCGCTCTTCCTGTTCGTCTCGGCGAGCGGGCTCATCATCGCCAATTCCATTGCGGGACCCCTTGCCGATTTTCCGGAACGTGCTGGCTCGGTTTCCGCGCTGGTCGGCGCGATCCATTATGGCAGTGGCATCTTCGGTTCGGCACTTATTGGCACCTTCGCTAACGGCACGCCCTGGCCGATGGGGTGGGTTATCGGCATTGCTGGGGTCGGCAGCTTTCTCTGTGCGGGGGTGGTCTCTTCGGCACGAAGACAGACGTGAGCCGGGTTGCCCCGTCTGGATGCGCCATAACGAAGAATCGGCGCGACGCCATCAGTCCTTCTGTCGCAAGCGCGGGACGAGTGCATTGATCGCTTCCTCAGCAGCGCGGACACCGCTCTCATAGCCACCGTGCGCCGTCGAAAAGTCGCTTGTGTGCGTTGCTTCACCTGCAAAGAACAGGCGGTCGTCGAATGGCCGAGCCAGTGCAACTCGAGCGTCCGCCTGGCCTGGCAGCGCGTGGCTGTAGCCGCCGCCGATCGATGGCGTATGAGCCCAGTCGGAAGCGACGAGTGGCTGAAGGCAACGGCGCGCTGAAGAGCCGAAGAGCGAGACCAGTTGACCTATCGCCCGCTCGAATGCCGCACTGTGCCCTTCCGCGGCTGCGACCCGTGCACCGGCCCCTCCGAGAAAGCATTCGATCACAGGTGACCCTAACGGGCGAATATAGTAGGTGCCGGTGGCCGGATCATGAGGGTCACCGAGGACGTGACTCTCGGGGGCGAAGGGGCCGTCGCCGACAATCTCCAGGAACAGCTTTTCGTTATTGCCAAGCGGCAAGCAGGCTGCGGCGTCGCGCCATGGGTCGAGCGCCGAGGGCAAGGAAATTGCGCCGCCCGCAAGAACGTTTGTCGACACAGTAAGAATGACTGCGCGGGTTCGCACGGTAGCACCCGCCGTCCGGAGCACGATGCGGCGCTCATCGAGTGTCAGAGCGTCTACAGAGGTGGCGAGATGAAGCTCGACGCCGGCCGGCAGGCTCGCCGAAATCAGGGCGCCGTAGCCAGCCGGTACGCGCCAGTTGCAATTGGTGGACGCTTCGTCATACGCCGCATAATCCTTCGCTGAGATACGCTCAAGCTCATCGCCGCTGATATACCCGCTCAAGGCTTGCAGATAGGCTGTCCACGATCCGTCAGGTTCCAGCGCGTCCGCCGCTTTGTCACTGGCCGGCGCTGCCGTCGCAACTCGGCTGCTCCACAGCGCGAAGGCGCGTCGTGCGTCCTCTCGTTCGGCTTTTGAAAACCCGAGGTCGCGAAATTGCTCGCCCCAGGCAGTTAGGCCACGATCGACCTTGAAGCCCGATTCTTCGGCGATACGTGTCCACGGATTGCGATCGGCGGAATGAAGCCAGCCACAGCCAAGATCGACAGGCCCTGCCGATGTCTCGTATGTCCAGGCGCGGCCTCCAAGGCGCGGAAGGGAATCGAAGATCGATACGGAAAGACCGGTTCCGGCGAGG
Organism: Rhizobium sp. BK313; assembly: GCF_014193655.1. GTDB lineage: Bacteria > Pseudomonadota > Alphaproteobacteria > Rhizobiales > Rhizobiaceae > Rhizobium. The sequence goes on from NZ_JACHZQ010000002.1 coordinate 570,564, forward strand.
CGCCGCGCGGCGCCGATGCCGGCTGCCCCGGCGCCAATGATTGCGATGTCTGGTTCTGAATTCATTGCCGAAACTAGGACTCGATGTGGTCACGCATCATGCGTTAATCCTGGTATGCTGCGCAAGCGACACAGACTCGTATTGGCGCGAAATCCCGATCCATTGCGCTGGAAGCCTCTGGCAGAGGCAAGGTTCCCGACGATCAGCGCGTCGCAGTCCGCACCGATGACAACCCCGGCTGCGCGACGACTGGAGATATCGTCCCGGGCTACTCAAGCCTACGACGGAACAGCCACGACGCGGCGCTAAGGGTTACCGCCGCTATCACTAGGAGCGGCCATGTCTGGTTGAGCACCTCGGCGGACGGAATATCCTTGAGAAAGACGCCTTTGACGATCACCAGGAAATAGCGCAGCGGATTGATGACGGTCAGCGGCTGCAGCCAGTTGGGCATATTCTCGATCGGCGTGGCGAAGCCTGAAAGCAGCATGGCGGGGACCAGAAAAAGGAAGGCGCCCAGGATTGCCTGCTGCTGCGTCGTCGAAAGCGCCGAAATGAAGAGGCCAAGACCGGCAACGGAGGCGAGATAGAAGAGCGAACTGCCGTAGAGCAGGAGCAGCGAACCTCGTAATGGCACGCCGAAGATGAAGATCGCCGCAAGGATATAGATCGTCATGTGAAAGAGGCCGATCATCATCGGCGGAATGAACTTGCCGATCAGGATTTCGTGGGTGCTCAAGGGCGACACCATGAGCTGGTCGAACGTGCCGAGTTCCCGCTCGCGCGCAATGGAAAGCGCGGTGACGATGAGGCCGATGAGCAGCGCGATGCTGGCAATCAGGTTCGGTACCATGAACCATTGAAAGATCAGGTTGGGATTGAACCAGTTGCGCGGCACGACGACGACGGATCGTGCAGCCGCGCGTGTCCCTGCGGGCGTTTCGGCAGCAAGGGTCGCCACGATCTGGTTCAGATAGCCGGCGACGATCTGAGAGGCGTTCGAACGTCGGCCGTCGAGAATGATCTGCAGGTCGGCGGGCCTGCCCGCCTCGATATCACGCGAGAAATCCGGGCCGACGACGAGAGCGGCGGTGACGCGCTGCCGGTCGACCGCTTCGCGCATTTCGGCGAGATTTTGTACCGACGAGATGCTGCGGAAAGTCGGGGAGCCTTCGATGCGCTGGACGAGTTCCTGTCCCCAGTGGCCGCTGTCGCGGTTCAGCAACGCAATATCGACGTTGCGCACCTCCAGGGTCGCCGCATAGGAAAAGACCAGAAGCTGCACGATCGGCGGGCCGATCAAAATCAAGCGGCTCTTCGGATCGCGCAGTACCGCCAGCAGTTCCTTGATGATGAGCGCCTTCAGCCTCGACCACCACATCTTAGGCGATCCTTTTTTTTGTGCTGCGCGCGGCGAGCAGGAAGAAGATGCAGCCGATGGCAAACATGATGGCGATCGCTTGCAGGAACATCGGCCAGATATCACCGGCAAGAAAGACCGTCTGCAGGCTCGGAATAAGATACCGGGCCGGTACGATGAAGGTGATCCACTGGATGACCGTCGGCATCGAGTTGATCTCGAAGAGAAAACCCGACAGCAGGAAGGCCGGCAGGAACGCTGAAATCAATGCAAGCTGCGAGGCGAGAAACTGGTTCTTGGTCACGGCCGAGATCAACAGGCCCTGGCCAAGAGCCGGCATCAGGAAAACCGCCGACAGGGCGTAGAGCGCCAAGACAGAGCCCCGGAACGGTACGCCGAAGAGGAAGACGGCGAGCAGGACGCAGAGTGTCATCGAGGTCAAGCCAAGCAGGAAATAGGGCAACAGCTTGCCGGCAAGCAGCTCGGCCGCCGTGACCGGCGTTGCCATCATCGCCTCCATGGTGCCGCGTTCCCATTCGCGCGCGACCACCAGCGATGTCAGCAATGTCCCCACCAGCGTCATGACGATCGCAATGGAACCGGGCACGAGGAAGGAACGGCTGGTAAGCTCCGGGTTGAACCAGAAGCGTTGTTCGACGGTGATAGCCGGGCCGCCTCCCATCATTTCCGCCTGCCGCTGTAGCTGCCAGTTGGTGACCGCGCCCTGGGCATAGTTCTGCACGAAGTTGGCGGTGTTGGGATCCGAGCCGTCGACGATGACCTGAAGCTGCGGGCGATTGCCCGCCATATAGTTCGTCGTGAAGTCCGCCGGTATGACGATGATGCCGCGGATACGCGACAGGACCAGCTCCTCCTCGAACTGCCGGCGGTCGCGACCGCTGACGACCGAAAAATAGCGGGATGCCCTGAAGCTGGCTGCGAGATCGCCGGTAAGCGGCGTCGTCTCCTCCATGACCAGGCCGACACGCGTCAATTTGGTATCGAGCGAAACGCCATAGCCGAACAGGAAGAGCAGGATGATCGGAAGCACGAAGGCGATGAGGATGCTGCTCGGATCACGCATGACCTGGAAGCTCTCCTTGCGCACCAACGCGGTGAAGCGGCGGACGCGCTCGCGCCGCGACGAAGCGGTTGCAGCCGGGGAAGGGGACATCATGCCGCCATCCTCTCTTCCGACGCCTGGACGAGGGCGATGAAGGCATCTTCCATGGTCGGATCGGGGTTTTCCGCATTGGCAACCCCGGCCTTCAATTCGTCAGGCGAACCCAGCGCGATCGAGCGTCCGCGGTAGATCAACGAAATGCGATCGCAATATTCGGCCTCGTCCATAAAATGCGTAGTGACGAGGACTGTGACGCCCTTTTCGACGAGCGCATTGATATGGGTCCAGAATTCGCGGCGTGTAATCGGGTCCACGCCGGACGTCGGCTCGTCGAGGAAAAGCACCTCCGGCTCGTGCATCACCGCGCAGGCAAGCGCGAGCCTCTGTTTCAGGCCGAGCGGCAGGTCCTTCGCCGACATGGACAGCCGGGAACGAAAATCGAAGATCGATGTCATCAGGTCGACACGCTCACGCTTGTGCGCGCCGCGCAGACCGTAGACGCCGGCGAAGAATTGCAGGTTCTGGGAAACGCTGAGGTCGCCGTAGAGCGAGAATTTCTGCGCCATGTAGCCGAGACGATTGCGTGCCTCGGCGGTGTCGCGACGCAGGTCGAAACCCGCAATCCGGCCTTCGCCGTTTGTCGGCTTCAACAGGCCGCAGAGCATCTTGAACGTCGTGGATTTGCCGGCGCCATTCGGGCCAAGCAGTCCGAAGATCTGTCCGCGCGGGATGTCGAAGGTGATGTTGTCGGCCGCGGTGAAATCGCCGAAGCGCTTAGTCAGGGCGCGCGCCTCGATCACCGGTTTCTCGCCTTCGACGGTAAAGCTCCGCTGCGTCTCGGCCAGTTGCGAGCGTCCGCCCGGTCCGCCGCCCAGCATGTCGATGAACGCGTCCTCGAAACGAGGCTCTGCAGCCGTGACTTCGGCATCACCTGCCGCCGAAAACCGGCTTTCCCTGTCTTTGACCGTAACAAGCCTGATCGCCTCTCCCTGAATGACGCCGTCGACCACGCCGTCTTCATCGAGAAGTTTCGTCAGCATCTGGCGGCGCCTGCCCGCAATCCCGCTGATCCGAAAGACGCGGCCGGCGACGCGTTCGGTCAGATCCTTCGGCTCGCCGGCAAAAAGCAGCTTGCCTTCGCTAAGCAGAAACACACGGTCGCAGGCCTCGGCTTCGTCAAGATAGGCGGTCGACCACACCACGCCGATGCCTTCCTCCGTCAGGTTTTCCACCATCTTCCAGAGATCGCGCCGCGAAATGGGATCGACGCCGACACCGGGCTCGTCAAGCAGTAGCAGCTTCGGTTTCTTAAGAAGTGCGCAGGCAAGGCCGAGCTTCTGCTTCATGCCGCCGGAAAGCTTGCCGGCGAGGCGGCCGGTGAAACGCTTGAGATCGGTAAAGGTAAGCAACTCGTCGAAAGTCGCGGCCCTTTCATGCCTGGGCAGCCCGCGCAGGTCGGCATAGAGATTAAGATTTTCCTGAACCGACAGATCTTCGTAGAGGCCGAAGCGCTGTGGCATATAGCCGATCCCCGCTTGAATCGCCGCGGCATCATTGCGCGTGTCGAAGCCGAGAACCCGCACGGTTCCGCTTTCCGGCAGCATGAGCCCCGTCATCAAGCGGATGAGCGTCGTCTTGCCCGCGCCATCCGGGCCGACGAGGCCGGTTATCTCGCCGCCGTGAACCGCACCGGTGATGGCGTCAAGCGCCGGCTTTGCGGCGTCAAACTGTTTCGTGACCCCTTGAAGCCGGACAAGGTCGTCGCTGCCGCCTCTGTCGACCACGCCGCTCATTTTTCTGCCACCTGCGACGTCGGGAAGTGAAGTGTGACCGGCATGCCCTGGCGCAGATCAGGTCCAGGCTTGTCGATGGTGACACGCAGCCGATAGACGAGATCCGTCCGCAATTCGGGCGTCTCCACGGCTTTCGGCGTGAATTCGGCAACAGGCGAGATGAAGCCGATCGTGCCGTCATAGGCTTCGTCCGGCTTGGTGTCCGACGTGACCTTGATCTTCATGCCGGGGTGGATCCGGCCGAGATCCGGCTCGGCGACATAGCCACGCACCCAGACCGGCTCGGTCAGCGATAGCACGAAGACCGGGTCGGTCGGGGCCACGATCGACCCCGGCTCGTGCACGCGTGAGAGGATCACGCCGTCATTCGGGGCGCGCAGCTCCGTATCGCCGAGCGAGGTGCGTGCGGTCGCGAGCGTAGCCTCGGCAGCCTTGAGCTGCGCTTCCGCCGCAGCGATATCTTCGGCGCGGCTGCCTTCTTCCAGCAACTTCAGTGCCTGATTGGCCGAATCCGCGCGTGCCGCCGCCATGGCCCGCGCTGCCGTCGCCTGGTCCAGGTTGGCTTCGGATATGTTCCCCTGCGGCCGCAACTGCTTGGCGCGGTCATAAGCCAGATTGGCGTTTTGCAGATCGGCAAGCTGCTCTTCATAAGAGGCGCGCGCCTGTGCGATTTCCGTCGGGCGTGCCCCGGCCTTGAGCTTGTCGAGCGTGGCACGCAATGCTGCGGCATTGGCCTCGGCCGAGCGGACGGCATAGTCATAGGGCTCCGCGTCAAGGCGGGCGAGCACCGCGCCGCGTTTTACGACGTCACCCTCGTCGACAAGAGCCTCACTGAGCTTGCCGTTGACGCGAAATGCAAGCGAGACCTGGCGGATGTCGACATTGCCGTAGAGCACGAACTCCTTTTGCTCCTGCCATTTCCAGCCGAGTTTCGCCGGCGCGTCAGACCACCAGGCGGCTGCGCCCGCGGCAATGACGACAACGGCGGCAATCGGAATGATCCTATTCACGACAGTTCTCCTTTCGCCGGCCCGAGGGCGGCGACAAGCCTGCGCGCATGCTGCTGCAATCTGGCGATTTCCTTCTCGCCAATCGCATCCCATTCCATCTGAGCGAGCACGGCCGCATTTGCCATTCTGAAAACCATGAGACTGCCAACGAAAGACAGGCAGCGAAGGCGCACATTTTCCGATGCGGGATCATCGGCGATGATCGCCCCGATAAGACGGCGCCCGAGGCCAATCATCGGCCCCATGACACCGGAATAGACCCGCTCGAAGGCCGCTGTGGGCTCCATCTGTTCGCGAATGATGAAACGCGCCCAGGCTTCGGATTTCTTGCTGACGAAAAGAACGACCATGGTCTCGACGATCTCGTTCAGGAAGAGCCTTGCCTGCGCTTCGCCGAGTGGCATACCCGTTGCGTCGAGCGCTGCGATTTGCTCCGCCATCCGTTGCCGCATGCCGCCGATATACTGACCGATGATGTTGGCGAGATAATCCGCCGTGGCGATGTAAAGCCCTTCCTTGCTGCCGAAATAATAGGGAATCGCCTGAAGGTTCACGCCGGCCGCGTTTGTAATTTTACGCGTCGAAGCACCGTCGAAGCCGTATCGACCAAAGACGTCGAGAGCGTTTTCGAGCAGTTTCTCACGCGTTATGTCGCTGCGCGCGACCTCGGATTTTGTGTCGTTTCTCTCACTCATGCTGCCATATTACGCTGGTTTAGAAATAAGTCAATCGATTGACTGAATTTTGTGCGGCGCCTTCGAAAGGCCTGAGAGGCCGGGCTGCCATAACCTCTTCGTCCGCGATCTGCTTGGCTTGTCTGTTGTCATGGTCAGAGCGGAACGGGAATTAACGCTGCCACGGGGCGGATCGAAGGGCCGATTGGGCACGGGTTTGCGCCCGCCCGCGTCAGGCGCGAAAGACGCGAACGCGATATTGCTCACGTGCCGTCATCGTTATTGAAAAAGCTCCGGCGGACATGGTGGCTCGTCCTTCGGTAATGACAGGTCGACGTCTCGCTCGACTGACTAAAAGTGCCTGTTGCTTTACGAGTAGCCAGTCGAATATCTGGCTCAACCGAAGGAGGATGCCGGTAATTGCGTCGAGACCTTAGAGCGCCTCACGCAATGCAAAGCTCAGGCCGAGGCCTGAGCTTGAGGATGGCAAAGCCTTTCGAGACGAGGGCTGCAAGCGCCTTTGTCGGCTGATAATCCATCCAATGCGTTTCGCAGCCCTGCATATGACTTAGTGTGCCCCGAACGGGAAAGATGGCCGCATTGTCATTGCCATAATTCGACACCGTGCTGCACGATGCTGATCACCCGTTCCATAGAGGTCTCGATTGCATTCGATGGAGACGCTCATGCCAGCTTCACAACCTTCGTTAGGTGACGGGGCGAGACAGTATCAATTTTTCTGGATTGCGCGGAACGTTCCCCAAGGATTTGCAGGCCAGGTAGCACGCAAAGACCGACAAGCGCGGGATCACAGTCGACGGTCAGTTCAAGGTCGGCCGGTCCGCCGAAGCCGATGACGACTGCGCCCTTTTCCCTCAATTCCTCGACCAGCTTCGTTTCCGCGGCCTTTTGATCGGCGCTGTACAGCATGACGACGGCCGTCTTTTCATCGACGAGGCTAATTGGCCCGTGGCGATATTCGAGGGGATGGAAGGCCTGCGTCATGACCTGGCTCATCTCCATGAGCTTGAGCGCGCCTTCGAGCGCCACTCCATAGAGAGGACCGCTGCCGAGAAAGACGAAGTGAGACCGGTTGGCGATGACGCCGGGCAAGGCGGCATCAAGATCATCAGCGAGGCGGTGTGCCGACTTGACGATCGAGTGCGGAATTTCCTGTCCGATCATCTGCATGCCGAGCAGCAGCATGAGGCTCGCGGAAACCGTCATGACGATTCCCTCGTCCGGATGGGTCTCAGCCTTGATCAAGAAATCGCAATTCTTCGCCAGGGAACTCTCAGGCTCCACCGTCACGGCGGTTACGGAGGCGCCGGCTGCGCGACTGGCCTTGGCGGCTGCGACTGTCTCGGTCGTTTCGCCGCTGCGCGAGAGGGCCACCACATGCGTCTCCCGCCAGCGCGGCCAGAAGGCGCCTGGACGGTTCAGCCACTCGGCGCCCGGCGCCGCAATCGCCGGGCGGCCGGCCATATTGGAATATGCCGCAAGTGACAGAGCAAGATTGTAGGATGTTCCGCAACCGACGAAGACCGTCAGTTCGGCGTCGTGTGGGGCGGATGTTGAACCGATTGCTTTTTCCCAATAGGGAAATTGCTCAAAGATCACCTTTTCCGTCGTATTCATACTGTCTCCGATTCATTTGACCGAACCTGCCAGCAGTCCGCTGACGAGGTATCGGTTGAGGAAAATGACGACCAGGGCAGGGATGACGATGGCAATCGCTCCGCTTGCCGTGATCAGCCCATAGTCGATGAAGTTCTTGGTGACGAATTCGGGGATCAGCACCGTCAACGGCTTCGTCGCCTGCGGCGAGAAGATGAGCGGGACGAGATACTGACCCCAGGCACCGAGAAATGTCAGGATCGCCGCTGCGGTCAGGCCAGGCCCCGCCAGTGGCAGCACGATTTTGAAGAAGATGTAGAGGCGACCGGCTCCGTCGAGCTGGGCGGCCTCCTCCAGTGAGATCGGCAAGGCCTCAAAAACGCTCCGCAACAGCCAGAGGGAGAGGGGCAGATAGGCTGATACATAGATCAGCGCGACGCCCACATAGGTATCGACAAGCTGGAGGCTGATCATGATCCGGTAAAGCGGGATCAAGACGGCATATGCCGGAATTGCCAGCGTTGCCACTACTGCGGCAAAGAGGAACTGCCGACCGGGAAACTGCAGGCGCGTGAAAGCGTAGGCGCCCAGAGCGGAGATTGCGACACAAAGGATCGTGGCAGCGGTCGACGTTACGATGCTGTTGACCAGCGCCGCGCGAAACTGCGCCCACACCTCGACGCCGCCAATGCGCGCAATATTGATGCCGAGGAGCCGGGAGAATTGATCAAGCGTGAAGTGTTGCGGGAAGAAATTAATCGGACGCGCCGAGAAATCCTCGGTGGGCGTGACGGAGCTTGCGATCGTCCAGTAGATCGGGCCCAACGACCAGATCAATAGGAGCGCAACGCCGGTCCAGATCAACAAATGATATCCGAGGCTTTGTTTCATCACTCGAACCTCGTGTTGCGGTAGACACGAAGGACGTAGACGAGGGAAACAAGCAGCGACACGAGCGTGATCACGACCGAAAGCGCCATCCCGTAGGAGAAGCGGAGATTTTGGAACGTCTCAAGGTAGATTTGGACGAGGACGGGCCGCGTCTCAAGACTGGTGCCGGCAAGCACCCAGGCTTCATCAAATAGATTGAAGGCGTTGACGGTCGCGTTGGTCATGGCAACGGCAATGGCGCTGCGCACCAGCGGCAGCGTGACCAAGGTGAACATCTGAAAGCGTGTGGCGCCATCGATGCGGGCGGCTTCGTAAAGGTGCGTCGGAATGCTCTGCATCGCGGCAAGGACGATGACGACGGTGAGCGGCATCATGCGCCAGACATGTACTACGGTGACGGCGATGATCGCGCTGGTGCGGTCGTTGAACCAGACATGGTTTTCGAACGGCAGCCCCATTGCCGAAAGGATGCCGTTCAGAAGGCCGGCCCCCGGTTGATAGATCCAAAGCCAGATCACCGAATTGACGACGCCCGGCAGGGCCCAGGGCAAAACGACGGCGGCGAGCAGCCATTGCCGCCCGACCTTGACCTGATTGATAAGGGCAGCGGCAAGCACCCCGAAAACGGTCTCGGCAGTAACTGCAAGGACGACATAGAGAAGTGTATTGATCCAGGTCGTCGCCAGTTGGCCATCGGACAACATGCGGGTGTAGTTTTCCAGGCCGACGAAAGGGGTGCCCGCCTGCATCGGATTGACCCGGTGCAGGCTGTCCCAAAAGGTTCTTGCAACAGGGTAGAAGACGAGCGCCGCCATGCAAATGAGGATTGGGGAGACGAGCAGCAGGCCGAGCATGGTGTCGGCGTTGACGCCGACCCCACGCCTGCTTCTGACGCCCACGGAGGCGACGACCGTCATTGCGCCATCGCCTGCTTTGCCGCGTCGGCGATGCTTTGCATGGCCTGGTCAACCGTCATCTGGCCTTTGGCGGCACTATTGATGGCGGTGTTCACAGCGCTCGAGAATTGCGGATACCAAGGTGGCGTACCCTGCGGAAACAGCGCCTCGACGGTCTTCGATTGCGCCACCAGCGTATCGCCGCTGTGCAGGTCACCGGACGCGTTGAGCTCGGACAGAGCCGATGTGCGGGTCGGCAGGAAGCCATTGACGAAGTTCTTCTTCTGGAAATCCTTGCTGGTGAACCACTTGATGAAGGCGATCGCCGCCTCCTTGTGCTGCGAGGTGTTGGGAATGGCAAGCGCCTCCGGCAGGCCGAAGGTGCGTGTTTCGCCGCTTGCAGTCGGCACGAGGATCGCCCCCGCCTGACCGGCGATCTTCGATTGCTTCGGGTCGTTCATCGTCCCCAACCGGCCCGGCTCCCCCGAGATCATGATGCTGGTAATGCCCTGCGAGAACATGCCCTCGTTGATCTGGGTATCCTTAAGGCCAGTCGAAGCGGGGTCGACGAGCCCATCCTTCAGCAGCATAAGCTCGAATGCCAAGGCTTTATAGCCAGCCGAATCCGGCGTGGTGAACAGCGGATTGAAATCCTTGTCGAACAGCTCACCGCCGAAAGCCTTGGTCAGCAGATACCAGCTGGTCGAGGCGCCCTCGGTCGGCGAAAGCGGCAGACCGATGGGGTAGTTGGAGATGCCCTTCGACTTGATCTGCTTTGCTGCGGCCACCAGTTCGTCCAGCGTCTTCGGCATTTGCGTGATACCCGCATCAGCAAAATGTTTTTTGTTGATGAGCATGACGCGGAAGTCGTTGGTATAGGGAACGCCGAGTAATTTGCCGTCGACCGTGAAGATCGAGGACACGCCGATATCCTTGACGGTGTCGGCATCGATCACGTCGTTGAGCGGCATATACCAGCCGGCGGCGCTGAACTGGCCCGTCCATGACCAGTCGAACTCCGTGACGTCCGCGGGCGCTGTGCCGGCGATCAACGCGGTGACCAACTTCGGGCGAATGTCGTCCCAGGATAATGTCTGCAGGTCGACGTGGATGCCGGTTTGGGCCTCGAAGTCAGCCGGGATATTCGGTCCCTGCGGCGAGGGCATCAGTACTGTGATCGATTGGCCGGCAAGCGGCTTTGCATCCTGGCCGGCTGCCGGAACGGCGGCTATCAGGGCTGCGGCTACTGTCAGCGGCAAAATGAGTTTACGCATGTTCCCATCTTTCCTTGTTATTGAGGTCTGCATCGCCTGAATATGCCGCCGCAGCTTTCGCCGTGGCGGCGATTTGCCCGATCCAGCCTTCATCTATCGGCCAGTCGAGAAGTTGGGCCGCAGCCAGCAAGGCGCCGCCAATGGGAGGAAGTCTTGGTGCAATCGCCGGCCGACCGATGCGCTGTTCGAGCGCCGCAAGCAGCAGGCGGCTGGAAAAGGTACCGCCGGCATAGGTCCAATCGGTCCCCGGATCACAATGTCCGGCAATAGCTTGGTGATGTTTTGCGAGTTCATCGGCTGCCTGTTCAATCAGCCGGGTGGCGCCTTCGTCGCCGCCCCGCGCCACGCGGTCGACGAGAATGGAAAGCGCCGCGATGTCGGCGCGCCGATTGGTAAGCTCGCTGACCCAGCCCGCCAGCCCGTTGACGGGATCGGAGCTATCAATATCAAGGTAGTCAAATATCTCTTTCGCCAGCGCCGTGGGTGGAGCGCGCCCATCGAGACTTTGGCTGATAAGCCGCAGGGCTGCTCGGCCGATCCAATGGCTGCTACCCTCGTCTCCGATCACATCGCCCCATCCACCGACACGTGAGGATGCGCCGGCCTTATTGCGAGCCCAGGCCATCGAGCCCGTGCCGGAAAGGAGCAAAATACCCGGCTCGCCGGCAAAAGCGCCGAGATGGGCCGCATCGACGTCATTGAGCACCTCTTGGCGCACAGTCGGAAAGGCCTGCGTGACCGCTTCGCGCTGTAGCTCGGAAAGGCGGGCCACTTCGCCATAAGCCGGCAGGGCGGCGGCGACCGCCGCCAATTGTCGCTCCTTCAGAAACGGGTGGAGATGTTTATCCAGCTCCTGGCGCCAGTTCGGATTGTCCATCGGATTGACGCCGCCGCCGCGCGAGCTCCGCAGAATTCGGCCAGTCCGGTCCGCAAGCGCAACGAGCACTTTGCTGCCGCCGCCATCGATGCCGAGGATCAGGTCGTCGGTCATTCTCTTGCTCCCAAGTCCGCGATGGTCGCTTCGACACCGAGATTCTCGAGCTCGCCGCGCCAACGCTGCGACAGCCCCGCATCGGTGATCACCTTCGCGGTATTCAATGGCGCGACCTTGTAGGTCGCTGTGGTTCCGAATTTCGAGGAATCGGTCAGGACGAACCGATGGGCCGAACGGGTGAGCATCCGTTTGTTCAGGCTCGCTTCTGCGCTGTCCACACTGTAGATCGCCCCATCGGGGCTGATTGCGCTGGCGCCGAGAAAGAGCTGGTCGAACCAGATTGTTTCCAACATCGCCTCGGCCTGCGGACCTACAAGCGAGGCATTTTCGCTACGCAACTGTCCGCCCAGCAGTACGACGTCGAGGTTCGGAATGTTGAGGAATTCCTGCGCAACCGTCAGGCCGTTGGTGAAGATTCGAAGTGGCATCGGGTTGATACGAATGAGGCGGGCAAGCTGGAGGACGGTTGTGCCTGCGTCGAGAAAAATCGCTGTGTGCGGCGCAAGCAGATCATAGGCGGCCGTCGCTATTGCGCGTTTGGCCGACAGATGCCGCTTGGCCCGCTCCTGAAACGCAAGTTCTACGGAAGAGCCCTCGGCAATGCGCGCGCCGCCATGGACTCGGTCGATCGCACCTTCTCGCTCCAGAATCTGCAAGTCCCGCCGTACCGTTGCGAGCGACGCGCCGATGGCGTCGGCAAGGGTCTGAATCGTTGAAAATCCATTCGCATAGAGGTGGCTGCGAATGGCGTCGAGGCGATCGACCTTTATCCCTCCGGCCTGGCTCACCGAATGATCTCCCTGCTTCCGTCGCGCTCAATTCAATCAGATTTTCACCCGATCAGATCAATGTCAATCACCAATATGACGCTTTTTGATCTAATTGCTTCGTGACCGATCGAAAGCGAACTGCGCGTGCTCCCGAAAGGGAATGACGCGCTCACCGACGGCAAGCGGCAGCCTGCCGCAGCTCCCAAGGGGATTGGTGGCTGGACCTGGTCTCAGTGATACTTGGGCAGCATGTTGCCGCGTTGTGCGATCAAGTCGTCAATCAGTTTCCAGATTTGGCCGGTCACTCTGCCACAGCGAAGATGGTCGTGCCTGACCTGCTGAGGGCATGTTCAGCGTGCGGTTCGAAACCGCTCAGGCGGTTTTTAGCCACAATAGCGGAGACCAAGGGCGGAACCTTTGATCAATAAGAAAATTGTGCCTCTGGCGCCTTGCTGCGGTTCAGGGCATCCTGTGATGGCCGAAAATTGTGCTTATGGCAGTTGGAGGAATGCCGATGCGTTGCTTTACTGTACTTGGACCTTCGCAGACCGGAAAATCGACGGTCGTTGAAAAGCTCGGCTCCTTGGAGGGGACGCCGAGAAAATCCAGCTCCCCCTATGGACTGAACTTGACAGAATTCACCTTCGCAGACGAAGCGTGGTGTGCGCTGGATGCGCCAGGACCCAACGAAGCGTTGGCGCATGTACAGCACGCGCTTCTTGCCAGCGACGCCTGCATCCTGTGTGTTTCTCCGGCTCCTGAGGAGGCTGTGCTCGCCGCGCCCTATTTGCGCGTAATCGAGGCCTCGGAGACGCCATGCATCCTCTTCGTCAACCGGATGGACGAACCGAGAGGGCGGCTACGGGATGTGATCGCAGCGCTTCAAGACTACGCCAACCACACCCTTCTGCTTCGCCAGATCCCGATCCGCGAGGGGGATAGGATCGTCGGCAGTTGCGATCTGATTTCGGAACGGGCGTGGCGCTACCGGGAGGGGCAGACTTCGGCGCTGATCGCGATCCCCGAAAGCGCCGCCGAACGCGAGCACGAAGCGCGCACCGAACTCCTGGAGCACCTGTCCGAATTCGATGATTGGCTTCTCGAGGAACTGATCGAGGACCGCGAGCCGCCCAGCGACGCGCTCTATGCCATTTCATCGCGGGTCCTCAGGGAAAACAGGATTATTCCGGTCATGATCGGTGCCGCAAGTCACGGCAACGGCATGATGAGGCTGATGAAGGCGCTGCGCCACGAGGCGCCGCCGGTAGGGGTTCTTCGGCAGCGTCTTGCTCATGCGGGCACTGTCGATGAAAGCAAGCTGGCGGCGGTGAGCTTCCATGCCTACCATCGCCAGAACGTCGGCAAGACGGTGCTCGTGCGCGCACTTGGCGACGGATTGCGGCAAGGCGGATCATTGGGCGGCTCCGGCCTCGGCGCCGTACAGAATCTCGCAAACGGGCGGTCCAATTCGGCGGTTGTGCCTGCGCCCGGGGATGTGTTTGCGACGGTCAAGTCCGACCACCTGCCTGTCCCTTCGCTGTTGACATCAGACGCGGTGGTCGCCCCGCCTCAGTGGACGGAGCCACCCACGCCGATGCTTGAAAGGATCCTAGTCCCGGGCAGCGAGCGCGATGAAAACAAGCTTTCTGAAACGCTGGCAAAACTTTCCGAGACGGATCGCGGCCTAACGGTCTTGCAGGAGGAAAGCACCGGAGCCCAACTCGTCTGCGCCCAGGGGCCGGTGCATCTGCGCGATCTTTGCAGAACCCTGTCCGATGTCTTTCACATCGAAGTCACCGATCGAACGCCCAGCCCAATCTACCGAGAGACGATCGCGAAGCCATCTGAAGTTCATTACCGCCACCGCAAACAGACCGGGGGTGCCGGGCAGTTTGCGGATGTGAAGCTCAGCATTCGTCCCAACGAGCGCGGCCGGGGCTTCACCTTCAGCGAAACCGTCAAGGGCGGCGTCGTTCCGCGCAACTACATCCCTGCCGTCGAAGCGGGCGCGCGCGAAGCGATGGAGAAAGGGCCGCTCGGCTTCCAGGTCATCGATGTCGGCGTCACGCTTTTCGATGGTCAGCACCATACCGTCGACAGTTCGGAACATGCCTTCCGGACTGCATCGAAAATGGGAGTGCGACAGGCGCTTTCCGAAGGATCGGCCGTCTTGATGCAGCCGATCTTTCGCAGCGAAATTCACATTCCGTCGGTTCATTCCGGCAGCCTCGTTCAGATCGTCTCCGCCCTCAAGGGCCAGGTTCTCGGCTTCGACCGGGATGAAGCCGCTAAGGGATGGGACATCTTCCGGGCGCTCGTTCCGGGCAGCGCACTCGACGATCTGGCGCGGGCGCTGCGCTCGGCGACGCAGGGCATTGGTTATTTTTCCAAGGCCTTCGATCATTTCGAGGAGTTGTATGGCAAGGAAGCAGATGCCATCGTGAGGGCGCACGAGACACAACGCGTCGAGCACTGAAACATAGTCGGCAAGACGCTCACGACCGTTTCGCAGGGCGCGCCTTAGCGATATTCCTTGCGCAACAGATGATCGGAAGCAGGATTAAGTTCCGGCCTTAGGGAACACGATGTCGATGCTGTTGGCGGTCCATAAAGCGGCAGTGGATCGCGCAGAAATGACGAGCGCGGAAATCTATCACACGCCCGCCATTGCTCGGTCCGCCGCAAAGCGCCCAGGGCACCCCGTAGCTAGAGTCGCCAAACAGAAAGTTAATAGCCCATGCGAATATCTTTCGGGCTATCGCATTCTCTGTGATAGTGCGGCAATTCCTATCGATAACATCGTGTTTGCCCGGGCGACGCCGACGTCAGCTTAGGGGAAGCCCACGCTGTAGGGCGACGTGCTCAAGGACCTGCTTGACGTGGAGTGCATCTGTAGGTGGCCTGTTGATCGCACTCGTTGCCGCTGCCTTAAGCGTCTTGTTGAGGTGATCAATCGCGATGATCAGCTCATCGTCACCGATAGCCGGATTTTCTACGATCGAATCCACGAGACGTGCGATCTGCCGAAACATGTTTCATTCCTCTTCATTCATTGAAGCCAGTGAAGGGTACATGATTCTCTCGCATGGCAGTTTCACACCGACATGGATGGTTGCCAGTTGATAAACCGCATCCTGCCAAAATTCGGCAACCGGTTGATGCCCTTACGTCACGTGTTCCGCTTCGGGACATGCGTGCTGTGGAAAACCGTCGCACGGGTCTTCACCGATCCAGTGACGCTCCGCGCATCGACCGGAAATTGGAAGGCTACGGTTCAAGGCCTGCCGATTGTCCCCGCACTGGCCGAAGCACGGCTCCGGCCTCAGTTGCGTAGCAGCGGAAGCAGTTGATTGCCCTGTCGCTTGATCTCGGTGAGGTACGGCGTATCGGAGAGCACAAAGTGCGTGATGCCCAGATCCTGGTACTTGCGCAGCGAACGGGCGACGTCTGCCGCGGAACCAACGAGCCAGGTCGTGCCCGCGCCGCCGCCGCCGAACTTGCCCGGTGCAGTATAGAGGTTGTCGTCAAGGACCTCCCCGCGACTGTGCAAATCGAGAAGCCGCTGCTGCCCCACCGCCACTGCCCGCCGGTGGTCGTTCCAGCCGGCGCCCTTGCCCTTGGCCATCTCGGCGACCTTCGCCTCCGCGTCGGCCCAGGCCTGCTCTGTGGTGTCGCGGACCAGCGTGGTGATCCTCAATCCGAATTCCAGCGGGGGGAGGTTGCGGTCCAATTCCCTGCTTAACGCCTTGAGGCGTTCGATACGCTCACGGACGCCGTCGAGAGGTTCACCCCAGAAGAGCTGGACATCGGCCTCGGCGGCAGACACCCGTTCGGCCGCCTCGGAGGCCCCGCCGAAATAGAGCTTGGGGTGCCGACGGTCGCCGCGGACGGGGATGCGCGGCTCTATGGTAGATTCGGTGACGCGAAAGTGCTCGCCGGCGTAAGTGACGTTCTCTTCGGTCCACAGTCTGCGAACCAGCCGCATGAACTCCTTGGTTCGGGCATAGCGATGCGCCTGATCGCCCTCGCTGTCGCCGTATGCAGCAAGGTTGTCCTGGCCCGATACGATGTTCACTCGTACGCGACCGCCGCTCAGGTGGTCCAGCGTGGCCGCAGCGGAAGCGAAATTCGCCGGCCGCCAATAGCCCGGGCGGATCGCGATGAGCGGCTCGAAGGTGGTGGTTCGTGCAGCGAGCGCGGCCGCGACGGTGAAGGTGTCCGGTCGGCCCCAGCCGGTGCCGATGAGCGCGCCTTTCCAGCCGTGCTCCTCCAATGCTTTCGCGTGGTCGGTCAGCGTCTCCAGGCTGTTGTGGTTTTCGACGGCGGAATCACCGCGGTGGCCGGCTTTGACGTCGTTAGGGATGTACCAAAGAAATTCGGAATTGCTGCTCATGCGAGGGGCCTGCAGATCTTTATGGCTGGGATTTAACGAAATCGGTGGGAAGGTATCATGGTTGAATAAAGTTGGCTGTCACCAACCGAAGATTGTTTGCTATGATTAGCGGCTATAAATCGATGGTCGGCATTCTTACGGCCGTTCCGACTGGGGCGAGAGCTTGTCATATTTGCCGGTGCGTAGCGAACAGACACTCATATTCCCGTTGTATAGGCTCGAGCGTAATCGACTAATATAGTGGATTATAAGGCTACTTTTGGTCGCAGGGAAATTGCAATATGCTAGCCACTCATAACGAGAGTGGAATATTATTCCAAATTTGATTGTGTTGACGTGCAGGTTCGCCTTGCCAGATGGCTGCCGTCAGAGTGTCGTCGCAGTAGCCGGCAGCGCCCGTCGCGGTATGGAAGGCCGCAGGTCGGGAAGGCTTCCGATCACCTCTTTACCGACTTCAAGCTATTTCGGGCAGAATGAGCAATCGGCGTCGACAGGTGGAAAGCAGACATCCGTGCGACAGCGGCGGGCTGCATTGGCTGGCCGATACCGCCGTGTCCACTTTCGTTCGCTGAGGCATATTTTGTCTGACTCTTTTGCCAGGTCTCATCCGTCCTAGCTTTAGGATCGGGAAGGAGAACGTGATGAGCATGAAGAACAAGCGCGTAGTGGTCACTGGCGGAACCCGTGGCCTCGGATTGGGACTGGTGGAAGCTCTCGTCGATGAGGGGGCCAAAGTCTGGGTGGTGGCGCGTGACGCCGCCGATCTCGAAAAGCTGCGGGCACGATTGGGGGTGGAGACGGCCTCGGCCGACATCACCGACGCGTCAGCCGCAAACCGCCTCCTCTCGGATGTGCGCCCGGAGGTGCTGGTTCTCAATGCCGGGGCGGTGCCGCGTATGGCGCGGTTCGATCGTACCAGCTGGGAAGAGTTCACGGCGACCTGGGACACGGACGTCAAGGGTGGCCTTTACTGGATGCAGGCTGCGTTGAACCTTCCGCTTGCTCCCGGCAGCCGGGTACTGGTGAGCTCGAGCGGCGCGGCGCAACAGGGGTCGCCCATGTCCGGTGGCTACGGGGGTGCCAAACGGATGCTGTGGCTGATGGCCAAATACGCCAATGGCCTATCCGAACAGAAAGGCCTTGGCATTCGCTTCCAGGCGATCGTGCCCAAGCAGATGGTCGGGGGAACGGGTGTCGGTGGGGCTGGTTCCAGCGCCTACGCCCAAGCTATGGGAATAGAGCAGGACGCCTTTCTCGCTCGCTACCCCGCTATGCCGCCGCGCCACTTCGGCAATCACGTCGTTCAAGTTCTCACCGACGCGACATATGATTCAGCGCTCGCAATTGGGATTAGAGGTGATACGGGCGTTACCGTTTTGGAAGAAGAGGCGGCATGAACCAGAAGCGAACCGAAAGCGTCGACCAGGAAAGCTTTCTTGCCATGGCCAGCGAGATCCGGCCTGAGCTTCATCGCTATTGCGCGCGCCTGACCGGTTCGGTCATCGATGGCGAGGACGTGGTGCAGGAGGCAATGGTAAAAGCCTATCAGACCCTTGAAACCTTGAAAGCAAAGGCAGCTTTGCGCGCCTGGTTGTTTCGTATCGCCCATAACCGCGCGCTCGATCTTCTGCGCAGTCGCGCTTTAAGGGCAGCCGAACCGTTGGAGGCGGCATCGGAGATGCCCGACAGCGATACTCCAGATCCCTTGGAGAGACTGATGCGTCAGGAAGCGGTCACAACGGCCGTATCGCGGTTTGTCGAACTTCCGACGGTTCAGCGGAGCGTCGTCATCCTGAAGGACGTACTCGACCAACCGCTCGACGACATTGCAAGTCTTCTCGAAATTAGTGTTGACGCGGTGAAGGGGCATCTCGCTCGAGGACGAACGCGACTAAAGGAGATCAACGCCCGGGCGCCGAAATTTTCCGCCAACCGGGCGCACTCGGCGGCAAACCTGCGCTATGTCGAGCTTTTCAATCGGCGTGACTGGGAGAGCCTTCGGGCACTCCTTGCCAGCGACGTCAAACTGTATCAGGCCACCCATGCGGTCCGATCAGGCGCCGACGTCGGCATGTTCTTCACCATCTACGGCCGCAACACAGCAATTCACCTCGCCGCCGCATGGCTCGAAGGTCAGGAGGTGATCGCCGTGTTCGAAAATGGTCCAGCGCCGAAGCCGAACCACTTCATGCGGATAGAATGGCGGGATGGGCAGATCACGTCGATCCGCGACTATCGTTATGTCCCCTATGTCACGGAAAGCGCGGAACTGATTCTCGATAGTTGATTCCAGAAACAGACGGACGAGGCGCCTGGACCTCGGAACGTGCCAGTTGCGCCGCAAGCGGAAGGCTACTGTTCACTAAGGGATTGTCCCCTTGGTGCTCCAAACTTTTCCTTGGGATTTGTTATTCCGTGTTGTCCCGGTCGGACGCGCTCAGGGCCTTCACGGCGACGGCTGCAACGAGGCCAGTCAGCACAATGCCCGCAAAACCGATCACCAATGCCAGCACCCGCGCCGCGACATGTTTGGGCGTAAGGTCGCCATAGCCGATGGTAAGTCCTGTCACGAAGGTGAAATAGAGGGCTTCGTCGATCCGCCAGTTCTCTATGCGCCAAATTGCAAGCCCGGATACGACCATGACCGAGACGATCCCGGATAGGATTGGCCAGACCACGCGGACCTGCTGGACGAGCGCGATGAAGAACAGGCGCCTCATTTGCCTCGAGCGCCGCTTGTTGCCTGTTTTTCCTGGCACGACTTTCAACCTTTCTGCGGGTCAGTGTCGGCAAAGCCGTGGAGGGTTAGACCAGCAACATTTCGGGGGTCCTTATCCGGCCGTCAACAGGCGGTAGTGCATCCCTACCGTCCTCTATTTGCTGCAGGTGATGGCCTTGCCCCAGGCAGAGGCTATCGCCGGTCGACTTCACCGCACTGTCGGGGGCAAGATATAAAGCGTCATGGCGAAGATCGTATAAACCATCAACGCCAACACGCCGACGAACCATGCCGATCGACCGCTGTTGGTGACGAACATTGCGGTAACGGTCGCAAGCAGCACCATCACCACGGCGCCAGGCCAGAACTGCAGATCCATCGGCGACGGGCCGATCAGATAGCTCAGCAAGACCAGGACGGGTGCAACGAACAACGCGATCTGGGAAGCGCTCCCCAGCGCAATACCCACGCTCAGGTCGAGCCTGTTCTTGCGTGCGCCGGAAAACGCAGAGGCCATTTCGGCGGCGCCGCCAACCAGGGCGACGACGATGAAACCGACAAAGGCAGGGGTCATTCCGAAAGCTTCGGCCGCCTGTTGCACGGACTCGACAAAGATCTCGCTCACCAGGGCCACCAGTATGGTCACACCGGCAAGCGTGGCCAGGGCCAGGCCGATCGGCCACGGTGCTTCGTCCGCTTGGGCGTGCTCCGCTCCGGAGAAAACTTCGCGGTGGGTCCTGAGAGTGAACAACAGCCCTAGTCCGTATCCGACGATGAGCAGAACGGCCAGGCCAAGGCTGAGTGTTTGGGTGACTGCCGCAGCCGATGTCGAGTCGATTTCGGCAACCGCCGAAGGCATCAGCAGGGCGACTGTGGCCAGAAAAAGCAGGCCCGATTGAAGACGTGCGCTGGCTCGGTTGAACTCCTGCAGGTGGTATTTGAGCCCGCCAAGCAGAAACGAGGCCCCCAGCATGAACAGCGTGTTGGTGACGATCGCGCCGGCGATGGATGCCTTCACCAACGTATATTGCCCAGCGCGCAGGGCAGCCAGGGCGATGACCAGCTCGGTGAGATTTCCAAGGGTTGCATTGAGCAGCCCACCGGCGGCGTCACCTGTTTTGGCGGCAACGGATTCGGTGGCGTGACTTAACAACCCCGCCAACGGCACAATGGCAAGCACTGACAGGATAAAGAGCGCCGTGTGCGCTTCGGGGGCCAATGCCGCAGTAACGAACACCACCGGCACAGCCACCAGCAACCATAGCATAGGGCTGTCGCGTATCTCTTTCAAAAGCGGGCTCAACTGTTCACTCCCGTCGGTTCACCTGGACCGATCGGCCTTCGCCCCGCCATTGCAGTGGCGACGGGTCGCATGACCACTTCCAGGCCGATGCCAATGATGCACTCTCACGCCCACAACCTTGAACGTTTCACTTATTTGGTGGAGCAAGCTCCCAAACTCCAATCGCAGTCCGACGACGACCCGCCGGAATATCCACCTCCTCCGACTGTTGCCGTTCGCGTGGCCACCGCTGTACCCAGCGTACCCGCTATATCCACCGGTCCCGACGGCCGATCCCGTGCCACAATACAAATCTCCACCGCAATTCGGATTGTTGTAGCTTCGGCGCGCTGAAAGCGGCTGCTGATAGATCTGCTGCTGAATGTAAACCTGCTGCTGATAGTTGCGGTAGGCCTGTATCTGCGGATCGACCCACTGGTAGCCATATCCGGGATAATAGACCCACTCAGCCTCTTCCTTCTGCTAGTTACTGATCCAGCCTGCTCCTGTTACCAATTCTGTCAATTGAAAATAGCTGGCGTGATACTACCTCGTTTGGTGTATAGGGTCCTGGCTCTGGAGCCGGATATGGACTGATCAAGCTGGCGCATCGCGCGATCTGAACTTCTGCGGATCGCCTGAGACTTGGCGGGCGTTACCCGTTGAAGTCGATTGCCAGTGAACGGGCGATAGCGACTTATATCGCAGTCAGGCTGCGGTCATTGTGCGGGCCCTGTTCGACCGTGGATGGACAATGCAATCGGCCAACTCGTCGAGCTCGTTCTGTTCTTCCGCATGGCGCTGACCCCATTGGCAGAGCGCCAGGAGCACCGGCTCCAGACCCAGCCCGAGGTCCGTTGCCGTGTATTCCACGCGGGCGGGGACCTCGGCGAAGACCTGTCGCCGGACGAGCCCATGTTCTTCCATCTCTCGCAACTGCTGGATCAGAACCTTCTGCGTGATGTCGGGCATCATGCGCTTCAGCTCCGAAAGGCGTTTCGGTCCGTCGAACACATAGTAGAGAATGACCGGTTTCCAGCGGCCAGCGATGACTTTCAGCGCACGTTCGACCGGCAGTTTCGGCAGTCTTTTCGTCGGATCCGCCATGGTCACCTCCTGGTGGGTATGGAACGAAAGAGTGTGTATTTTGGCGTGGAGTCTACAGCTAGACCGTGCCTCACCGTATTTCAACGTGAGGTCTGCCATGAAAGCCGTTCAATTCAGCTGCTTTGGTTCGCCGGATGTCCTGCAAGTCGTCGAGATACCCGTTCCGGAGTTGGCGCCGGGCGAGGCGCTGGTGCGGGTACACGCCGCCGGCATCAACTATTTCGAAGTGCTGATGCGGGCCGACCGCTACGCCGTCAAGCCGGAGCTGCCGATGGCCCCAGGTGTCGAAGTAGCCGGCATCGTCGAGCGGATCGGGGCCGGGGCCGATCCGGCCTTGGTCGGCGCTCGCGTCGGTGTTCCGCTATTTGTTCTTGGACGCGCCGGAGGCTATGCGGAGTTCGTCGCGGTCGACGCCGCTTCGTTAATCTGCCTGCCGGATCAAATCGGCTTTGACGATGCCGTTGCATTGATGGTCCAGGGCCTGACGGCCCTGCACATGACGCGGCGCAGTGGTGTGAAAGACAAGAGGGTTCTCATCACCGCAGCCGCGGGGGGCGTCGGTTCGTTGCTCGTGCAGTTGGCGAAGCGCGAAGGCGCTGGGCTGGTGATCGCCGCAGCGAGCACCAAGGGGAAACGTGAATTCGCCCTTTCGCTGGGCGCCGATCTGGCGATCGACTACAGCGGAAGTGACTGGCCCGATGCCGTCAGGGCGCAGACCGATGGCCTCGGCGTCGATCTCCTTTACGACACCGTCGGCGGCGCGATGACGAAGGCGGCGTTGGGAGCGCTCGCGCCGGGCGGCGAATTGGTCTTTGCCGCACTCGGGCGTTTCGATCTCGACAAGATCGACTTAGATCAATTGGTTCTAAAGAACCAATCGCTAACAGGGTTTGCCCTACTGCCCCTGCTTTCTCCGGAAAACATCAGGACCGACCTTACAAAACTCTATGAGCTTGCTGCCAACGGTCAAATCAGCGTCCTGAAAGGCGGACAATTTCCGCTTCACGAGGCTTGGCGTGTGCATGAGGCGTTCGAAGATCGTACCGTCAGCGGAAAGATCGTGCTGGTGCCCTAGGATCCGATTGCCGCGTCAGGGCCGCTCGAATTCCGATCGAGGCTATTCGCCATCGCGGTACCAGCGTAGCGACAAGCAGGAGAGACCTGCATCGATCCGGCCGATTTCCGCGGTCTTCATCGGCACGATCCTGTAGTCGAGTTTATCGAGCATCTCGATCGTACGCGGATAATCGGAAGGGACCATGAGGACGTCATTGACGCGCAGTGCATTCGCAGCCTGCTCTTCGCCGTCCGGAATGATGATGTGTCTGAAATCCTTGAAGACGCCGGAGCGTGCGAGGCGGGCGGTCGAGAGTACGGTTTCGTCGTCCAGCAGCGAGCAGTCGGTCTTGAAATGAAGCACGCCTTCCGGCGTGGCAACCAGCCTGGCTTTGCGGCCGAGCTTGTCGATACAGACAGCGAGAGCCTCGGCGCCCGCCTTGTCGGTTCGTGCTGAAAGGCCAATCATAACGCTATTCGGCGTCGTCAGGACATCGCCGCCGTCCACGTATCCATGACCAGGGAGATCGAGGACGGTCTCGAACGTGTCGCGCAAGGCAGGCACGATTGCCGCTGCCTCGCCAGCGCGGCTTGCCGCACCAGGACGAAGCAAGATCGCACCTTCGGTGAATACGAGGGCGGGATCCTCGACGAAGACGGAGTCCGGGAAGGCCTCAAGTGCCGGCAGGATGGTCACCTGGACGCCAGCTTGGCGCATTGCGGCGATGTAGGCATCATGTTCCAGCTTCACGCCCTCATAGGTCGGGCTGGCGTGCTCCCCGACACGCAGGCCGTCGACGACCGAGTGCGATGGCTCGCGAACGATGGCGGAGTTGAAATGATAAACTGATCGGGGTGAGGACATTTCCACATACCTTGTTGCCGTTCAGACCTCTTCTATCTTGCTTGTCGATGGTGGTCGACAACATCTGTCTGTGAGCGAAGGCGAGAATATGCCCTAGCCTTGGCGCCTATATCAGTCGTTTGCTGTGATAATCACGGTGTTAGAAGCTCACAAACGCGCATGCGTCGGGGCGCGAGCGCTCGCCCCCGGACTAGTTCGTGCGCAGGAAGAACGAACCGCTCAAGGATCAATCGTCGATCCGAAATCCAACCTTCATCACCACCTGATAATGCGCGACCGCGCCATCCTTGATGTGCCCCCTGATTTGATCCACCTCGAACCATTCGAGGTTCCTCATGGTCTTCGAGGCGCGCGAAAGCGCCTTTTCGATCGCGTCGGTCACCGAGGTCTTGGAACTGCCGATAAGTTCCACTTTCTTATAGACATGATCGTTCACGTTTTCCTCCCAGATTCGTGCAGACTATGTTTGGCTTCGAACTCCCGGGCCGTGTTGCTGTGGCTGGCTCACGCGACGTCTGTTATTTCAGACGTCTCGCATTCACGATCCGGCAACAGTTGTCCTTTGTCAAACGGTTGGAATCGCGCTTGATGCAGTTGCCGGTCAGGCCTTCGCTCGACCGGGATCATCGCCGCCGACGAGACCTGCCTGGCGCGTTCAAGCGGCCCAGTTTTTTGCTCGACGTTTCCACGGCAAGGATTTTTGTAAACCAATGTTTCCGAGGCGCGTTTTTGCTGGTTTCGCCTGCGAAAAACCTTCTTTTGGAGAGGCGTTTGTATAAAAGTCTGCAGAAATGGAATGATGCTTATGACTGTGACCGCTGCGTCTGACGTCTTGATTGTCGATGACGACCATGAAATTCGCGCGCTTCTGAGCCGATATCTCGAGGAGCAGGGCTTTCGCGTCTCGACGGCAAGCAACCTTCGCGGCTGCAATGAAGCCCTCAATCGGCGCACCCCGGATCTCCTCGTTTTGGATGTGATGCTGCCCGATGGATCTGGCCTTGATCTTTGCCGCGATCTGCGAAACCGTCGTCCTCGCATCCCGGTCATTCTGCTGACCGCTCTGAAGGAAGATATCGATCGGATCCTGGGGCTTGAGATCGGCGCTGACGACTATCTCGGCAAGCCGTTCAATCCGCGAGAGCTGGCGGCGCGTATTCGGGCGGTCCTGCGCCGAATAAATGAGGATTCGTCTCCAGAGCCGGAGCAGCGCCGCTTTCATTTTGCCGAGATGACGCTCGATCCGCAGCTTCGCCGCGTCACCAGGGACAGCGGCGAGGTTATTTCATTGACCGGTGCCGAATTTGATCTGCTCAAGGCCTTTCTCGAACGGGCCGGTCGGCTATTGTCCCGAGATCAATTGCTCGACTTGACGCAGGGGCGTGATCGCGATCCGGCCGATCGTTCGATCGACGTGCTGATGAGCCGATTACGCCGCAAGCTGGGGGAGACGGTCGACGATCCAGTATTCAGAACGATCCGGAACAGCGGATATCAGCTCGTTGTTCCGGTGACGGCTGTTAAGGGCGATCCATGAAGTCCCTAGGCGCGCGCCTGGCGCTGCTCTTGCTCACGGCCATTGTTCTGGTGGTTATCACGTCGTCTTTTGCGGCAAGTCTGGTGATGCGAGGCCCCCGGCCGGAAACAACCATGGAGCCGTTGGCGCGCCAGCTATCCATACTCGCGAAACTTGCCGGGGACGACAAGGCTGCGGCGATCTCTGCTGGCGTGGACATTGCTGCCGTTCCGGCGGACGGGCCCAGCGATGAACGACTCTCCGGATTTCTGATGGAAAGCCTTCGCCGAACCGGCGACCCTCGGGAAGCGACGGTATCGCGCCAATCGACCGGTGTCACAACGGCCTCTCTCAGGCTTCCCGACGGCAATTGGATGGTGATGCCGATGCCGGAACTCGGCCCGCCACCCGGAGGATGGAAGGTTCTGGCGGGATGGCTCGGCCTCATCATTACGGGAAGTGTGTTGATTTCCATATTCGCCGCATCGAAGATCATGAAGCCGCTTCGCCTGCTTGAGCGGGCGTCGGCCGAGATCGGCCCGGATGGGACGCTCCCGCACGTTCCGGAAACCGGGCCGGGTGAAATTCGCGTCACCGCACGGGCTCTCAACAAACTATCGGCGAGAGTGAAGGCTGCGACGGAAAGCCGGATGCGGCTGGTCGCAGCCGCCGGACATGATCTTAGAACGCCCATGACGCGCATGCGATTGCGGGCTGAATTCATCAAGGATGAAGAAGATCGGCTGAAATGGCTCGCCGACCTTGAAGAACTCGACACGATCGCCGATAGCGCCATCGGATTGGTGCGTGAGGAAATTTCCACGGACGGCCTGCAATGCGTAAAGCTGGATACGATCGTTGCAAACATCGTGGCGGAGCTGACGACGATGGGCATGGATATCGGAACCGGCGAGTTGCAGCCCGTGACAATTTCTGCAGGTCCCCTGGCGGTCACGCGCGCTCTGCGCAACCTTTTGATCAACGCTGCAACGCATGGGGAATCGGCAATCGTTACCATCACTCGCCGCGGCGACAAGGCGGTGGTCAGAATTGTCGACACGGGGCCTGGCATTCCCGAAGAGCGCCTGAGCCAAGTGTTCGAACCCTTTTTTCGGATTGATATCGCACGACAGCGGTCTTTCCCGGGGGCAGGCCTTGGAATGGCCATTGCCAAGGAGATCGTTTCCAGGTTCGAAGGGGAGATCATCGTGCGCAATCGGCAGCCGAAGGGTCTGGAGCAGGTGGTCTCATTCAATAGCCAAGTCGACAAAATTGCCGCTGGTTGAAGAACCGTCCCTATCCAACACCGGGCGCCTGTTTCAGCCTGGCGCCGATTGTCAAACGTAGGCCGTCCGGTCTCCGAACGCGGTATCCCCGTCGAAATTCGTGGCGCCAATGCGATCACTTTCGCCCGAAAGCGATGATTGCGGCTTGCTCTTCGAGGAGCCGGATTCGGAGCTGAAGTTCGAAGCAGTGCCAGACTTGGCAGATTGAC
Organism: Rhizobium sp. BK313; assembly: GCF_014193655.1. GTDB lineage: Bacteria > Pseudomonadota > Alphaproteobacteria > Rhizobiales > Rhizobiaceae > Rhizobium. Next base: position 597,399 of record NZ_JACHZQ010000002.1, read on the forward strand.
CGGCTGCACTGGATTGACCGTTGGCGGACTTTTCCAACTTGGTCAGTTTTGTCTCCAACGCGGCGAGGTCCTTTTGGAGCGTCTCAGCCTCGTCAGGATCTTTGGTATCGGCAAGCTCTGCTTTCTTTGCTGCGATCTGTGCCTGTATCTTTGCGGCATCGTCTGATGACGACGAGGTTGTGGATGCGGAACTGAACAGGGATCCTGTTGCGGATTGAGAGATTGCGCTGACCATTTTTACGCCCTGATCGTTGCTTCGTTCTTCGGAAGACCGACCATGGTGCGTAGTGTATTAACTGAGAGTAAATAGTCAAAAAACCGATGTCGACTGTAATTCCACCAAGTACATGTGATGTCTGTCGCCAGAAATTCCAAAAACCCAATCAACTCCGTGCGATATATAAATGCATCGCAAGATTTGCTAGATAAATCTGAGCAAGGCTGGCTCTATTGGAAATGTCTGGACAAGAAATTTCCTCGAAATGCCCTCTTTTGGCAACATTCGGAAATATTCCTGAGGATGCTTGCTGTAGATTTTGCTGGTCCTGAGCTTTCTGCTTTGGTCACCCGCATGCCGGCTTCGCCAGACGCCCCCAACATGAATGGCGAAGCCGGATCTGCTTCCCCTATGAAACAGATGGTCGGTCCTATGACGCCAAGCTCATCGTAGCGGGTGGCGACAAGCAGGAATACTTCAGCTGGGAGAAGAACCGTTCGATCAGGTTGCGTTCACGGCAGTGGCGGTTGCTGAAGCAGGCCTTCCAGCGGCAGTTGCTTTTCGTTTTTCGACGCCCAGGAATCTTGAACGGGAATTGCTCGACTAAGTGTATAGCCCTATAGGCCAATTTGGTTTGTCTGAATTCCTTGGCCTAGAGAGGAGCCTGCGCTGTGACCGACCTTGCCGCCCTTGACGGGGCGACCATCGCTTTCGACCTCGACGGAACCCTCGTCGAATCGGCCCCCGACCTGATCGGAGCCGTGAACGCAATCCTGATCGCGGAAGGCTTCGAGCCCCTGGCCTACGACCGGGGTAGGCCCTTCATCAGCCGCGGCGCGCGCTGGCTGCTACAGTGGGGCCTTGCCGCCGCCGGCGCGCAAGACCCGGCCGCCCGCGCCGCCGCCCTCTTCGGCCGCTTCATCAGCCACTATAGCGCCCATATCGCAGATGAGAGCCGGCCGTTTCCGGGCGTGATCGATGCCCTGAAACTCCTAAAGGCGGCCGGCGCCAAGCTGGTCGTTTGCACCAACAAGCCCACCGACCTGTCGCGTGACTTATTGACCAAGCTCGACATGGCCGGACTGTTCGACGGCGTGGTGGGCGTTGACGCCGTCTCAGCGATCAAGCCCGACCCCGCCCACCTGATCGAGGCCGTGGCGGCCGTGGGGGGCAATCTGGCGCGCACCGTCATGGTCGGGGACGCTGCCACCGACGCTGGCGCCGCGCGGGCCGCCGGGACGCCGCTGATCCTGGTCGACTTCGGCTACACCGAAATCCCGGCCGCTGAACTCGCGCCCGACATCCTGCTGCATCATTTCGGCGACTTGGTGGATGCCTGCGCCGGTCTGCTCGATGGGTTGTGTCCTGTCAGTCCGCCTTGTGAGACTACGTGCTAGCGCAGAGGCGGGCGTTTTGCTCGAGTCTTGCAAAAGCCGGCGGCGTCCGCACTCTTTTATGGCCTGAATAGTCGCCCACACGAGATCAGTCAGGTCGAAGCGATGGGGGGCAGGCAAAGCTTCCAAATCGGGCCACATTGAATCATCATCTTCCCGCTTACAAACCCGGTTTATGGGTCTACGGTCTAGTCAATTTGCGGCAGCACTGAGTTGGTGGGCAGAACGTAGCTGATTTCTCCGAGAAGGTCGAAGCTACCCTCGAAGGGATTGGTCCGGGGATGCCGGGCGTGGCGCCCCGGACCTTGCAGCCCTTTCACGGGCCGCTCCGTCCAACCGGCTACGATCGGACAAACTGCGTCCGGGGGGCGATCCCTGTCGGATGGAAAGGAGGTAGAATGGATTACCCATGAGGGCGCAGCCCCTTGGCTTCTAACGGAACCTGCGAGGACCTGGATCGAACGATCGTTCGGCGTCTCCAAGCTTTTCGAGCTGATCAGCGGTCAGAACAGTGCGAAGTGCAGCCGCTTTATCTATCAGCACACGAGCCTTGACTGCACGGTCCAGCATGCGATCGGCGATCTCGTCGCCGAATAGTTCGGGCGGTTTCTTCGCGTCGATACCCAGACCTGATGGTTTCGTTTCGGTCTCTGAAAGGGGCCCTGACGGCACATGGTTCGGAAAATCGAGAAAGTCTGTTAGTGCCGCGGTGTAGTCCCTCCAGGCATCGAGCTGGGCGACATGGATGCCGATCAGCGTCTCCATCGCCGATAGTCTGCTTGCGAGCTCCAATGCGCGATCGGGCTCACGAGGGAAATCGGCAGGCAGCTCGCGCGGCGGTGGGAAGGGCATGCCGTTTGCAAATGCCATCATATGGCCGTCGAATCGAGGGCCGCGGAAAATACCGGGGCATGGCCCTCTTTCCGGCCCCATCCATTCCGGCGGAGATTCCATCCTCTCAGCACCGGCAGGTCTCTGCTCGATGGGCGGGGTTGAAGGCTCTTCAGCAAGAGCCGGGACATTCATTCCACCAATGGCCGTTAACAACAAAATTGCGACAATCCGCAAATGTCTCATGATCAGTGCCTCTGAATCTACTTCAATTCACTGCGGCGAGGCTAATTGCAGCATATAAACGGGATGCGTCCTTATATTTCCGAGTGTTTCGTTGGGGAGGATTGTTGCGAACGAAGTTTGCTGTGAACCGTTCGGCAAGAATTTATTACAAAATTTTTTTATTTATTCGTGCGGGCTGTGGCTTATGCGGAAATGACCGGTGCGAATATCAATCAATACGCAACATTAGCCACGCACATGGACGTTGCATCGAAGAGCGGATACGGATCAGGCTGCCGTTTTTGCCGGTCTGCCGGTTCTGTCGATCCCCGAAGCGCGGTAGGGCTTGACGTCGACGCACAAGTCCCTAATCTAAACGGAGGCGCCTCCATTTATTCGGCGCTCCACAATTTGTACCGCTAGTCGGGGCGTATGTCAGCTCGCAACATAAGTCACCTCTCCCAAACTTGTTCCCTGCACGGCGGCAATCACTACAAACCGAACTCGCACCGCGCGTGCCATCTTAAAAGTTGGAGGTCTTGAATGACCATTATGGAACCTCGCAAACACGGCGATGCCTCGGACGGTATGATCGGCGGCCGCCAATCCCGCTTCGAAGGCAGCATGAAGGTCACCGGCGCTGCGACCTATGCGCTGGAATATCCCGTCAAAGGGCTCGCGCATGCCGTTCTAGTGCAGAGCACGATCCCGGCCGGCCGCGTCGTCGCGGTCGATACGTCCCGGGCGCTGGCAGCGCCCGGCGTCCTTTTGGTCCTGACGCCGGAAGACGATCTCGGCCTCGTGGCGGCGTCCGACTGGTACGGCAATCGCCCGGAAAACCAGCCCTATCATCCGTTGCCGCGCGAAGTTCGCTTCAACGGCCAGACGATTGTCGCCGTGGTCGCCGAAAGCCGCGAACAGGCATCCGAGGCGGCCAAACTGATCGACGTTGCCTACGAGGAGACGCCATCGGTCGCAAGCCTTGACGATCCAAATGCCGGCGAAGGCAAGTTGATGGAAAATCTCAGCTCCGCCTGGGGGGATGCCGAATCCGCGTTTGCGGCTGCGCCAGTGCAGGTCGAGGCCGAATATCGCACGCCGCGCGAATACCACGTCGCCATGGAGCCGCACGGGCTGACGGTGAAATGGGACGGCGAGCAATTGACGGTATGGGAGCCAAGCCAATGGTCGCATGGCATGGCGCGCACCTATTCAGAATGGTTCGGCATTCCCGCTGAGAATGTCCAGTTGATCTCGCCCTTCATAGGCGGGGGGTTCGGTTCCAAAGGTGCTGCGCTCGCCCATAGTGCGGTCGCTGCAGCGGCGGCGAAAAAACTGGGACGGCCCGTGAAACTCGCACTCACCCGCCCCCAGAATTTTACAGGCTATGGCGGTCGCGCCGCGACCCGTCAGAAGATCGCCCTTGGTGCCACGCAGGACGGTGTGCTGCAGGCGATCATACATCGTGGGATCAGCGAAACGTCCACCTATGTTGACTATCCGGAGCAGACGGGCGCTGCGACGCCGATCCTCTACAAAGTCGAGAATTTCTCGTCGCAGCATCGGGTCGTCCCGGTCAACACTGTCACTCCGGGCGCCTTACGCGGGCCGGGTAAAAACCCCAGCGCCTACGGCATCGAATGCGCCATCGAGGAACTCGCTTACAAGATCGGCATGGACCCGCTCGAAATCCGTCTGAAGAACTATGCGGATCACGATTACCAGTCCGGCAAGCCGTGGTCGACACGCCGGTTGCGTGAAGCCCTGACCGAAGGCGCCGAGGCTTTTGGTTGGTCGCGGCGCAGCCACGCGCCGCGGTCGATGCGTGACGGCCGGCAGCTCATTGGCTGGGGCATCGGTTGTGGTACCTTCCCGGTGATCCGGGCTCCAAGCGAAGCGCTTATCCGCATTCTCGCAAACGGGCACGTCGAAGTGGTCAGTGGCGCCATCGACATGGGGCAGGGCACTTATACGATCCTGGCGCAGACGGTATCTGAAGTGCTCGGCGTTCCCGTCGAGCAGATCGAGGTTCATCTCGGCGATTCCAGATTGCCAGGCTCGGCGATCGCCGGCGGCTCGATGCTAGCGGGATCGATCACCGGTGCTGTTCACAAGACAGCAATGGCTGCCCGCGACGAGCTGATTGGGCTTGCGCTTAGCGATGCCAACTCACCCTTCCGCGAGACTGGTGCGAACACGCTGACCTTGAGCGAGGGACGGATTGCCGTGCCGCGGAGTGGAGGGCTTTCGATGACGCTTCGCGAGTTGATGGCGACGCTCAATCGGGATCATATCGAGGTCCGACGCAACACGCTGGCTGAAGGAAGCCAAAGTCCCGAGGACCACAAGAAGGCGTGGACGACTTTGGCGAGCGTGCAAGGGGCGACTTCGGGCGACTATTCCATGCACAGCTGGTGTGCCCACTTTGCCGAGGTCCGGGTCGACGAGGATTTCGGAACCGTGCGGGTCTCTCGCATGGTCTCGGCGTTCGACTGCGGCCGGCTCTACAATCCGAAACTGGTCGAAAGCCAGTGGCGCGGCGGGATCATCATGGGCATCGGTCAGGCGTTGTTGGAAGAGGGCCTCGTCGACGGTCGTAACGGCCGGACCATCAACAACAATATGGGCGATTACCTTGTGCCGACCAATTCGGACATTCCTGACATCCAGGTGATCTCGGTCGGTGTTGCCGATCCGCATGCCTCTGTGTTGGGTGGCAAGGGTGTGGGTGAGGTTGGTATTGTCGGCGTTGCTCCGGCCATAGCCAACGCCGTCTTTCACGCGACGGGAAAACGCGTCCGCGATCTGCCCATCACACTGGAAAAGCTCATCTAGACCCGCATTCGCCAAGACTTTGGCGTTCGCGCCAATTCAATGCCATGAGACCGGTGTTGCCGAAGACGGCACCGGTCTCAGTAACCGGCAGAGGGCCAGCTCGGTGAAGAGAGCTTAGTTGATCAAGCCCGGGGCACGCTTCCAAGTTGTGGGCTCGGGATTGTCAGCCGGCTCGCTACTAATCAAATACTGGTAATTTGGCGTCTTGCTAAGGCATACGATCGCCCGCTTCCGGCGCGATCCAGCTAATGCCACAGGCTTTTAGCGGCTGGGCCGGTCGATCAACCGACCCAACCAAGCTGCGCTCAGTAGTAGCGCCAACCACCGTGCCACCGCTCACGGTTCACCCAATAACGGTGGCCGTCCCAGTAGCCTCGTCCATGATAATAAACACCGACCCTGGGACCTCCAGGCACGACAACAACAGTGCCGGGGGCGACGTTCGGACGGCAGTGGCCATAGGGACCGCGGTGAAATCCGGCGCCGCATCCTTGAGCCGCGTCAGCTGTAGAATTGACTGCGGCTAACGCCGCTACGGAAGTAAGGGCTATAATAAGCAGCTTTTTCATGATGTCCTCTTTTGATGTCCTCCGAAACGCTCCTTGCGTCCGGGACCTATACACTTAACGCTGATTTCTGCCATTTTTGTTGTTCGAACCAATTTTTTTTTGGAATGCCTCCGTGGGTGGGCCCGCTCAGGCTTCTGCGCCGTAAAAGCCGCTGGAATTGAAGCGCGGAGATCTGTTTGTAATTGTTGGTTTGTATACCGTATCCGGTCTGCGCCACAAGGCGGCAGGGGTGCTTGGCCGTTGCCAAAGAGCGTGCGATTCATCGAACGAGAACGAAATGGGCGTCAGGAACTATTTGATCGAAGGTCTTTCCGGGACTGGCAAGACCTCAGTCGCCACCGAACTGCAACAGCGCGGTTATCACGTCATTCACGGTGACCGTGAGCTGGCATATAAAGGCGATCCTCAGACGGGTGAACCGCTGGATGGCTCTGCGCATAAGCAGAGCAGTTTGGATGTGGCCTTTGGGCACAAGCACCACCTTTGGGATGTCGGCAAAGTCAAATCCCTGGTGGCCGATCGAAGCCGCCCGATCTCCTTCTTCTGCGGCGGCTCAAGGAATTTCCACCACTTCATTGAACTGTTTGACGGTGTTTTCGTTCTTGACGTCGATTTGGACACGTTGAAGAGGCGGCTGGCGAGCAGACCTGAAGACGAGTTTGGTGGAAAACCGGCCGAACGAGACGTGGTTGTGGGACTGCATGCAACGAAAGAAGACATTCCCAAAAACGCGACAACGATCGACGCCACTGCGCCGCTCGCCTCCGTTGTCGACGATATTCTATCGAGATGCGGAGAGGTCGACTAAGGTGCTCCGCTGGTGTCCTTCGTTTGGTGGATAGAAAAGGCGCCGCGACCGGCTTCTCTTGGGGGCAATATCAAATTGGGTTTTTGACCGCGACTTTTTCGAACAGATCGTTGCGAAGCACCGTATCGACGATAATCGTGGCGATGTAGCAAGCACGAGCGGCCAGCAGCAAAAACAAGACCAGCGAGACGATGGCAATCGTGTAGTGCTTGAGCGCAGAGCGCTTTGGCATCTCCGCTATGAAGTTGCTGGCAGCGCTTCTGAAGAGCCGCCAAACTGCCACGATCGCAAACAGCGCTGTCAAGATATAGCCGCTCAACGACGCCGCACCCACTATCCAGACCATCGCCATGCTTCCACCGTAAAATAGCAGCTCCTTTCTCGGTGCTGCGACTTGCAGATGTTGGACAGAAAATCCAAAGGAACGCGCGTTCCGATCGCGCATCGAGCCAAATTCGCCTCGAACGGAACTGTGAGAGACCATGTCTCAGCTCTTTGCGCTTGCCGCGAAGTAGGTTCCGAGCAGAGATCTTGCGGAGGCCAGCCATCGAGAGGCCCATCTGGCGTCTGCACCTGCCGTCCCATTCGACGTTAATTCGGTCTGACTGACTTCGGTCCTACTGGTCCTTGGTTCGGTGAGCGCCTTGATCCGTTGGAGAAACCCGGTGTCGTCAAATTGCTTTGATGAGGTAACCAGGCCGCCGCTGGAGAGGACAGCGTGAAAAAAGACCTCAAGATTCACCACGGGTATGGACCGAATATTGCGGACGATATCAATGTCGGGCCGTGTGGTTACGGCGAGAACGTATCGGTCCGAACGGAGGGCGTCGAATACCTCCGGTATCGAAGATGCAACTGTTGACTCGTACCCGTGCTCCGCCAACTTCGTCGCGATGGCATCGGCGGCGCCCTTCGGCAGAAATATCAAAATGGGCGTTTGGGCGCTCTTCGTTAAGTCCGGGACCATGGCAATTCTCCTATGTGCAGAAAGAGAATAGCGCTTGCTTATTTCGCTGTTTGTTCGGTTTTGTTCGATTTTGTTGCAAGCAAGTGCGGGTAGCTTTGCTGTCGGCAGACGGATTAACCGATTATCGAGCCGCCGATCGCGCGGCTCCGATTGCAATCCAGTGATCTGAGTTCGCGCTGAAAATGTTCCGCATCTCACCAATCCGCGGGAATGACGTGATCCAGCATCTTGCGTCCGCCCTTGAGGGCCGCCCCGGAAGCGTCCGCCACCCGGCTCACGACGTATGTTGCATCTTTCAATGGCGAGAAGCCTGGATTGGCCGCTTGATCGTCGCTCTCTTGCAATTGCAAGGGCCCATGGTCGCTCTCGACGGGATACCCTGCGATCATGGGATCTCTGGTCTCGCATTGCGGCAGGCACTGGTCGAACCGCATCACGTCTGAGGACGCGGGAAGCGGCGCTTTTGCCTTCTGCGCGTGGACCCGAGGTATGACCAGCTTTGCCAAATTAACCGATCTTGGGGCCGGAGTGGGGACCGCCGCGATCGCCGGTAAGGGTGCGGCCGGACTTGCGTCGATCGCTGCCTGCAAGCTGTTGATAGTTGGTGGCCTGTCGAGTTTGTCATCAGCGATAGCAACCGGGCCGACACTCTCGATTAGGGTCGCCGCGTAAAACAGCCCGACGATGGTGCTGCCGATACACAGCGCTACCCCCATACGCAGCGGTGAACCGCTTCGAGAATTTCTCCAGTCAATCCGCTTCGTCTCCATCGCGCGCTCCTAGGGGCGTTATATCTCACGGACGGCAATGAGGCGCTGCAAATACGGCAGAGTGTTCGCCAAAAAGTGTCGGCTCGGGGGCGATTTGCAACGAAATGTTCGGAGAAAGCCCGAGGCTGCTGTGCCATTATTGCTTGGACGCTGTGATGATTAGCGCCGGCATGTCGAAAGAGACCTCACCACTCGCGGTCACGAAAGCCTCCAGCGCCCGGGGAGCTTCCTTGAGAAGTCGCCCGAATTGATCCTCGTTGAGCAATCCGCCAAGTGTCCAGATGCAGGCTCTTTCGGTCGATATCAACGACTCGATCGAGGCAAAACGGACCGTCCCGTAATGCCGTTTCACGTCTGCATGCTCCACGCCCGCCTTCGCGCAGAGCGAGCGCAGCAGTTTCGCATCGCCGAGCACGAAGGGCGCGCGGAACGCATTCGCCACCACATTTCCGAAAAGCCGTTCCAGCATATCCGCAACCGCAGCGTAGCCCGGAGAATGGTCGAGCGAGTCGCAAACGGCGACGGCCAGTCTGCCGCTCGGCTTCACCACACGCATCATTTCTTGCAGACCGGCGGCGCGGTCCTCAAAGAACATCAGGCCGAACTGGCTGACCGCCGCATCAAAGCTTCCATCCGGGAATGGAATCTCTTCAGCGCGCGCCTCACGCCAGTCGACGCGCTGGCTTTTGCGGCCGGCTACGCCAAGCATGTCGGCATTGGGGTCGAGACCGACCACCGTGCCCTCCGCCCCGACGCGATCAAGTGCGGCAAGCGCCAGCACACCCGTTCCGCAGGCGACGTCGATCACCCGGTCGCCTCGGCCTATCCTTGCCTCGCCGGCGACGACGGGCCCCCATTGTTGGAACAGCGCCGGAACGAAGAGCGCGTCATAGATCTCGGCCGGGGATCTCGCTGTCCTCTTCCTGACGGTTTGGGCTGTCGCTTCCACCGATGCCGGGTTTACACCTTCAAGAAGCACTGCATTGGATCTGGTTCCTGCGAGGCGAAGCGCCTTCAGCGGCTCGTATTCGGGCGATGCATACCAATGCTGCGCCTGTGCGCTGTCGCCGAATTCGATGATGACAGGATAGACCGGCTGCCAATCTCCTTCGACAAGGTGGGATTCTCCGCCGAGCACCAGACAACGCCCTCCATATTGGGCAACCGTTGCGGCGACCCCTGCCAGGTATTGCTCGACCTTGGCTTGGTCGTTGATTTCACGCAGGTCAAAGAAGCAGTAAGCAGACATGGCCGTCCTCCCTTTGTCGCCTGGACGCCGCGGGATGCGCAGTGGATATGCTGTTCAGTTGATAGTAGACTTGGCCATGGGCACGCTCCATGACCCGACGTCTCAATCGTTTGCTGCAGCGTCCGTCCTGCCGCAAGGTTCTGCTCGGCGGCCGGGAGACGTGGTGCCCGGCGCACCACCTTCCGCCCTACCGGGTAAGGACGTGCTTTCGGATGTGCTGCGCGCCATAAAGCTCACCGGTGCGCTTTTCTTCTGGGTCGATGCCCATTCGCCCTGGAGTGTGGAGGTGCCGCAGGCGGGTTCATTTGTCGATTTCATCCTGCCACGTGCCCAGCACGTCATTTCCTACCACATCATCATCCAGGGATCGGGCTGGGTCAGCGTCGGCCACAGCCCGCCAATAGAATTTTCCGAAGGCGATATACTGGTGATACCGCACGAGGATCCGTACGCGATGCGCAGCGCGCCCGGATTGCGATCAGGGTTGAGTGAGAAAGATTCACTCGACTTCTTTCGCGCCATGGCAGCCGGACAATTGCCCTTCGTGGTCACCGAAGGTGGCGATGGGCCGCTCCTGACCAGATATGTCTGCGGTTTTCTCGGTTGCGAGGCTCGGCCGTTCAATCCCCTGCTCGGGGCGTTGCCGCCGCTAATGCGCATCCGGCGCGCCGCCGGCACACCGATCGATTTGCTCGACAGGCTGATCGAGCTAACTCTGGCAGAGATACCCGCTCAACGCCCCGGTGCGGAATGCATTCGCTTGCGCCTCAGCGAGCTGATGTTCGTTGAGGTCTTGCGCCGTTATCTCGAGATGCTGCCGCAGGAGCAGACAGGTTGGCTGGCCGGCTTGCGAGACCCCGCGGTCGGCCGGGCTGTTGCGCTCGTCCACGACGATCCGGCCCGTGGCTGGACAATTGAAGAGCTCGCGCGTGAAACCGGTGTCTCACGGTCCGTGCTTGCGGCGCGCTTCATGCGCCTCGTCGGCTGCCCCCCGATGCAATATCTCATGCGATGGCGCGTGCAACTGGCCGCGCGACTGCTCACCGATGGACGGGCTAAAGTCTCGGTGGTCGGACGTGATGTCGGCTACAAGTCCGAGGCAGCCTTCAGCCGGAGCTTTAAGAGGGTTGCGGGCATGTCTCCCGCCGAGTGGCGTGAGGGCAGGCGTCAATAACGGCGAACGGAGGACGTGCAAAATTCGCTCCCGGCATCGCCAGGCGGGCAAAGGTCGGCAAGTGGAGTGTTTGAAACCGGCATCGAAGTCGCGTGGCCCCAAAGCGGAAATTGGCTTTGCTGTGTTCTTTGGCGAGGCGATTTGCGCCGAAGTGATCCTGTAGGCTTGCCTAGGTCCGTGATCGGGCTCGCTTATTGACCATTGCCCTTGCTCGGACGCTACGCCAGCACCGACTTCGCTTTCGCATTCGAAATTGGCCCTCCGTCGTCAACGATGTTGAAGATGCCGGCCGCTGCCGTCTCCGCCGCCAGCAGGGTGGCGCGCGCAGCTTCGTCCACATGCAGGGTTATCGGTCCGGTCGGGGCATCCAAGCCGGTCCCAGGTCCATATAGCAGGCCATATCGCAGCACGGTTCCGGCAATCTTTGGCGTTTGGAGTGTCAACGCTTCAAGCGTTCGTATCGCGGTCGCACTGTCCTGAAGCGGTGTCTCTTCCGAGATCGGAGTAGCGCCAGGCTGATAAGCCCAGGCGATGCTCTGCGAAATCATCCGTTCCGCGCCGGCCGCGACCGCAGCATCGACTAAGTTTTTCGTTCCCACTTCACGAAGATGGGCATTGCGGATCCGACCCGCTTCCATTTGCGCCGGGTCCAGCCCGAAGGGCAGATCAGTCAACTGATGGATGACGATGCGAGGCCTTGTTTGCCGCAATGTTTCCGCCAAGGCTTGGCTATTGAAGACATCGACGATGACAGGCGTTGCGCCGGCTTGGCGCAGGCTATTCTCGCGTTCCGGCTTGCGCGTTGTGCCATAGACCGTAAAGCCGGCTTCGACCAGCATGGGAACAAGCCTGGTCCCGATCGCGCCGGTAGCGCCGGCTAGAAAAATGGTCTCACCCATTGGAATGCCTCGAAAGTCTGCGTAGCAATTGGCTGAGATCTATTTCCCATGCCATTGGCTCGGAAAATAGATGCAAGAAATCGGAATTCGTCTAGGCCAAGATTAATCTCATCCGTCACTATTCGCCGGAATGCAGATGTCCCAGAGCCGTTTGGCGAGCGATTGTGCGACGGGCCAGCCTGCAACATTGGTGAAGCCAAGAAGCAGGCCGTCGATGTATTGAGGCATGCCGTCGGACGCGCGCCCGATCGCTACCTCGTGCCAAGCCACTCTTAGCGCCGCAGGACGATCATCTTTTCCTCGGCCATCTCCTTCATGGTCCAGGGAATGCCTCCGACGCCGTAGCCCGACTCCTTCCGGCCGGCGAATGGCATCCAGTCTGTCCTGAACGCGGTGTGGTCGTTGATCATGACGGCGGAGGCTTCCAATCTTTGCGCCGCCGTCAGGGCGGGGCCGATATCCTGCGCAAAGACGCTTGCCTGGAAAGACCATCTGACGCTGTTTGCTGCTTCGATGGCAGAACTGAAGTCATCATAGGCATAAACACAGACCACAGGCCCGAACACCTCGAGCTGCGAGACCTTCGCCTCGGGCGGCGGGTTCAGCAGGATAGAGGGCTTCAGCGTCGTTTCCGAAAGATGTCCGCCACCGATCCTGCCTGCGCCGGCAGCAACCGCTTCGTCGATCCATTCGGTGACCCTTGTGGCTTCACGCGGATGAATGAGCGGTCCGACTTCGGTATGGGGAAGCAGCGGATCGCCAACCCGAAGTACGGCTACACGCGCCGAGAGGAGGTCGACAAAGTCATCGAAACGCGCGCGGTCTACAAAAATGCGTTGGGTGGAAACGCACACCTGGCCTGCGTGATAATACGCACCCTTCGTGATCGGTTCGATGATCGTCTCGATATCCGCGCTATTATGGATCAAAACCGGAGCCGCCCCTCCGTGCTCAAGTGCACATCGCGTGCCGGGGGGAAGTTTGCTCCTGAGATACCAACCGACTTTCGCCGATCCGATAAAGCTGAGGAATCTCACGCGCGGATCGGTCGCGAGTTTCTCCGCCAAAAGGTTGTCGTCTGTAATCAGTGTCTGACACCACTTTTCTTCCAGTCCAGCCTCGCCGAATAGCGCTACGAGATCGAGGCAGCTCAAGGGCGTCGCGGCTGCTGGTTTTATGATGACGGGGCATCCGACTGCTATGGCAGGAGCGATTTGGTGGACAATCAGGTTCAGGGGATGGTTGAATGCGGAAATCGCGGCTACCACACCGATGGGCTCTTTCGTCGTGAACGCCCACCTGCCTTCGCTTGCCGGCGTCAGCCCCATCGGGATCTCTTTGCCGGCGAAGTTTCTGAGCTCGTCCGCGGCGTTGCGGAGGCCATCGGCAGCTCTGGCGACCTCGACTGCCGCATCCGGATAGGGCTTGCCACCTTCCAGTGCGATCTGCCTAGCGAACGTTTCCGCCCGCGCGTCGAGAAGGCCAGCAACCTTGCGGAGGATGGCGACACGCTGATGTGTCTTGAGCCAACCGTCCCGGTTCTTGGATGCCGCGGCGGCCGCGGCAATCTTGGTCTCTAGTGCCTGTGCATCGTCCATCGGTACTTCGCGCACGGGCGCACGGTCGAAGGCTTGGAATACAGTCAAGGTGCTCATGCTGTCTGCTCCGGCAAAACGGGAAGTCTCTTGCTAAGCTCATCAACGAGGACGCGTTTGTTCTCGGAATAGTCGACGGGTATCAGGACAAGATGGATCCCGCCCTCGGAGAACGCCTGCTCCAGTGTCGGAGCGAAGTTATCGATGCGTTCCACGCGGTGGCCCTTGGCCCCATAAGCTTCGGCATAGGTCACGAAGTCGGGGTTTGCGAAAGTCATGCCGTAATCCGGGAACGCGTCGACCGCCTGCTTCCAGCGGATCATCCCGTATGCTCCGTCTTCCAGCACCAGAATGACAAGGTTGAGCTTGAGACGAACCGCTGTCTCGAGTTCCTGGCTGTTCATCATGAAGCCTCCATCCCCGCAGACCGCCATCACCCGGCGATGAGGATAGAGCAGAGAAGCCGTCATTGCGGATGGAAGGCCGGCACCCATGGTGGCAAGCGCATTGTCCAACAGCAGCGTATTCGCAACCTGAGTCCTGTAGTTGCGAGCGAACCAGATTTTGTACATGCCGTTGTCGAGAGCCACGATGCCATCGGGCGGCATGACCGCGCGGACATCATGGACGATCCGCTGCGGCGTGAAACGATCTTCCTGCGCACGCGCGGCAACCCTTTCCAGGATTCCCGAGCGCAGCGGCAGAAGGGCTTTCGCGTCGGGGAGCTGTCCCTCGAGCCTGTCGGCGAGAAGCTTGAGGGAGGGACCGATATCGCCGATGACCTCTGCCTGCGGGAAATAGACCTGCTCCACCGTCGCCGGCTGATATCCGACGTGGACCACCTGAGGGCCGGTTTTCCCCATGATGAACGGCGGCTTCTCGATGGTGTCGTGGCCGATCGTCACAATGAGGTCCGCCCGCTCGATCGCTTCATGGACGTAGTCGCGTTCGGAGAGCGCTGCAGTGCCGATATAGAGTTCGGTGCCACCTGGTACGGTGCCCTTGCCCATTTGGGTCGTGAAATAGGGAATCCCGGTCCTGATGACGAAATTAGCCAAATCGGATGTCGAACGCGGCCTCGAGGCAGCAGCACCGAGCATGATGAGCGGCCGCTTCGCATGCCGGATCAATTCGGCCGCCCTGTCCAGCGCTTCCGCGTTCGCGACGGGCAGCTCGGCCGGATGCGGCGGCACCATCGAAACCGGCAAGCTTTCCTCGGCGGCAATATCCTCCGGCAGTTCCAAATGGACGGGACCCGGCCGTTCCTCCTGTGCAATCCTGAACGCCTCGCGCACCAGCGTCGGTATGATCGACGGCGAGACGATCTGGCGGGAAAGCTTGGTGAGCGGCTTCATGCTGGCCACGACGTCGACGACCTGGAACCGCGCCTGGCGTGAAGACAGAACGCCCTTTTGCCCGGTGATCATGATCATCGGCATTGCTCCCAAGAGAGCGTAGGCGGCGCCCGTCGAGAGATTTAGCGCGCCGGGGCCGAGTGTGGAAATGCACACACCGGGCTTCCCAGTCAGTCGGCCGTACGTCGCAGCCATGAAAGCTGCAGCCTGCTCGTGCCTGGTCAGCACAAGCTCGATCGAGGACGTCCGGATCGCCTCCACGACGTCGAGGTTTTCTTCTCCGGGAATACCGAATATGCGTTCGACGCCTTCATTCTCCAATGCGGCGACAAGAAGTTCTGATCCTTTTGGCATGCCGATCTCCGAATGGTTTGTCAGTCATCATCCATGCTCGCACCTGCCGAGCAAGGCCTTTGTGGGCGGCATTGTTCGCCGGCCGTTGAACCGGGAAAACCGGCAGAGTTCCGTCTGCGGTACGGAACGGCGGGTCGTCCCGGCAGCCAGGCTGACGGGGCAACTCGGGTAGACCGTTCATATCGAATTTTCTCGTCGACCACGGGCCGTGCAAGCGACTTCGCTATTGAAGCGAAAGGACGGCGGCGCCGCGATTTCTTGGCACTCGCGGCATTGGAGCGCGCGTCTCGAGGTTGCCGCAGTTCTGCTTGGCGGGAGAATAGCGCTGGTGTCACCGCCAAGCAACTCAACAAGGTGGTGAAGAAGCATTCGGAGGCATCACTTCGTTGAGGATGGATTCACGGAGCTCTTTCATCGGCCTCTTATACGGGTGTGGTAACGGCAGGAAACAGGCTATAGCTGCAGTTCGCTCCATGGACGAACCGGGTTGCAGCTCTAGTTTCAGATCGCGATGTCAACACGGAGGGATTTCCATGTCAGAACTTGTAGTGCTCGGCTTCGATGACGCCAACAAGGCGGATGCGATCCTCAATCGACTGTTGCAGCTCGAGAAGGAATATCTGATCGATCTCGAGGACGCCGTGGTCGCCGTGCGCGACAGTGACGGCAAGGTGCGCCTCAAGCAGAGCATGAACCTGACGGCAGCAGGTGCGGCGAGCGGTGGTCTTTCCGGCGCGTTGTGGGGATCGCTCGTGGGCCTCCTGTTTCTCAACCCGCTGGCCGGGATGGTGCTCGGCGGCGCGTTCGGGGCGGGGTCTGGAGCGCTCGCTGGGTCGATGACCGACTACGGCATCGATGACAATCTCATCAAGCGGCTGGCTGAAACCATTCCGGTCAACAGCTCTGCGCTGTTCCTGCTTGTACGGAAGGTCCAGCCGGAAAAGGTGCTCGAGGATTTTAAGGGCGAACACGCACGCATTCTGCGTTCGTCGCTCTCGCCTGAACAAGAGCGACGGCTCCAGGATGCGCTGTCAGCCAGCACGGCCCCGGCGACGCCGGCCGCCTAGCCGGACAGGCAATCTTTGCCTGATATAACACCTCGGGCACGGCTGAAACTCAGCCGTGCCCGAGCATCTTTCTGTGCGGATCACACGAGATCGAAACGATCCGCATTCATTACCTTCGTCCAGGCTGCCGCGAAGTCGCGCACGAACTTCTCTTGCGCATCACCTTGGCCATAGACCTCGGCAAGTGCCCGAAGCTGGGAGTTCGAACCGAAGACGAGATCAACGCGGGTGCCGGTCCACTTTATGTCATCCGTACCGCGTTCGCGTCCCTCGAAGACATACTTCGAGTCCGGGGAAGCCTTCCACACCGTGCCCATATCGAGCAGGTTGACGAAGAAGTCATTGGTGAGCGTTTCAGGGCGCGTGGTGAAAACGCCGTGCTGGGATTGTCCAGCATTCGCGTTTAACACACGCAGGCCTCCGACCAGAACCGACATTTCCGGTGCCGTCAGTGTCAGAAGCTGCGCCTTGTCGATCAGCAACTCCTCGGGCGAAATGGAATACTCGCCCTTCTGATAGTTGCGGAACCCGTCGGCAATCGGCTCCAGAACGGCAAAGGACTCGACATCAGTCTGTTCCTGCGTCGCGTCGGTGCGGCCCGGCGTGAACGGAACCTCGATGTCGTGGCCGGCGTTCTTCGCCGCCTTTTCGACAGCCGCCGAGCCAGCGAGGACGATCAGGTCTGCGAGCGACACCTTTTTGCCACCAGACTGGGCGTCATTGAACGCCTTCTGGATACCTTCCAGTGTCTCAAGCACGGCTGCGAGCTGAGCTGGCTGGTTAACTTCCCAATCCTTCTGCGGCGCAAGACGAATGCGTGCGCCGTTTGCTCCACCGCGCTTGTCGGAGCCGCGGAAGGTTGCCGCCGAGGCCCAGGCGGTCGAAACCAGATGGGGAACGGACAGTCCCGATGCCAGGATCTTGCCCTTGAGATCGGCAATGTCCTGCGCGTCGATCAGGGGGTGGTCAAGCGCGGGGAGGGGATCCTGCCAGATCAGTTCCTCCGCCGGAACCTCCGGGCCGAGATAGCGCACGCGCGGGCCCATGTCGCGGTGGGTCAGCTTGAACCAGGCTCGGGCAAAGGCATCCGCAAATTGATCCGGATTTTCGAAGAAGCGCCGGGCGATCTTTTCGTAGGCAGGATCGAAGCGCAAGGCGAGGTCCGTGGTCAGCATCGACGGCGCATGACGCTTTGACTTGTCGTGGGCATCCGGCACGGTACCGGCGCCGGCGCCATGTTTGGGCGTCCACTGATGGGCACCGGCCGGGCTCTTCGTCAGTTCCCATTCGTAGCCGAACAGGTTCCAGAAGAAATTGTTGCTCCACTTCGTTGGCGTCGTAGTCCAGGTAACTTCCAGGCCGCTGCCAATCGTGTCGCCGCCTTTACCCGTACCAAAGCTGTTTTTCCAGCCGAGGCCCTGCTCCTCGATGCCGGCGCCCTCGGGCTCGACACCGACATGTGCGGCGTCGCCTGCGCCGTGGGTCTTGCCGAACGTATGTCCACCGGCGATGAGAGCGACGGTCTCCTCGTCGTTCATAGCCATGCGCGCGAAGGTCTCGCGGATGTCCTTGGCAGCAGCAAGTGGATCGGGATTGCCGTTCGGCCCTTCCGGATTCACATAGATCAGACCCATCTGCACAGCGGCGAGCGGATTTTCGAGGTCCCGTTCACCGGAGTAACGCTTGTCAGCAAGCCAGGTGTCCTCGGCGCCCCAATAGACGTCTTCCTCGGGTTCCCAGACATCGGCGCGGCCGCCGGCGAAGCCGAACGTTTTGAAGCCCATGGATTCCAGAGCGACGTTGCCGGTCAGGATCAGCAGGTCGGCCCAGGAGATCTGGTTGCCGTATTTCTGCTTGATCGGCCAGAGCAGCCGGCGCGCCTTGTCGAGATTGACGTTATCAGGCCAACTGTTGAGCGGCGCGAAACGCTGCTGACCGGCGCCTGCGCCACCGCGGCCGTCGCCGGTGCGGTAAGTGCCCGCGCTGTGCCAGGCCATGCGGATGAAAAGCGGACCGTAATGGCCGAAGTCGGCCGGCCACCAATCCTGCGAATCCGTCATCAATGCAAAGAGATCCTGCTTGACGGCATTGAGATCGAGCTTCTTGAACTCCTCGGCATAGTTGAACGCCTTGTCCATCGGATTGGACAGGGAGGAGCTCTGATGGAGAATCCTGAGGTTCAACTGGTTCGGCCACCAGTCCCGGTTCGACCTGCCGCCATGGGCGGTGTGTGTGTGCACCACCGGACACTTGCCTGCGGTATCCGCTTTCGTATCCATATTTCTCTCCCTCGTGATTACTTGAATTGAGCCTTCCAGAGGAAGATCATCGTGAATCCTCTGAAAAGCGGCTCGGTTTCACGGTCAGCGCGATGACGAAGTACCAGACACACGAAATGTCCTTGTTTCGGGCTTTCCTCGAAGCAAACCGTCCTGAACAAAGAGCTTGGGGAGCATCAGCGTTCTGGAGGGTCTGCACGCCAATGAACTGCATATCGTCGGTGGCCTTTTTATGGGCCAAGCGTAACGGTGGCTGCACCTCATCTGCGCTTCAAGGACTATACCCAAGCTGCTTCATTAATTTAAGTTGGATTTACTGATTGCGACGATAAGGTAAGGTTATGACGAATTTGACACTCAAGCAGCTGCGCTATTTTGAGGCATTGGCACGACAAGGTCACTTCGGACGTGCGGCGGATGTCTGTGCAATCTCTCAGCCTGCCTTGTCGATGCAGATCAAGGAACTGGAAGAATCGCTGGGCACGGAGCTTTTCGAAAGGGGCGCTCGCCAGATCCGGCTGACCAGTTTCGGAGAAGCGTTTGCAGTGCGCGTCCGCGATATCCTTCGCTCGGTCGACGAGCTTGCAGATATGGCACGCGCCTCGCAGAACCGGCTGGTGGGACGGCTGAGAATGGGTGTGATCCCGACGATCGCCCCCTATCTGCTGCCGGCGATCATCGGCAATCTCACGCGCATGCATGACGGGCTCGACATTCATGTACGCGAGACACTGACCTCGAAGCTGGTCCACGAGCTGGCGGAGGGCCGGCTTGACGCGGCAATTGTTGCGTTACCGGTATCCGAACCCTCGTTGACCGAGGTTACGCTGTTTTCGGAGAATTTCGTGCTGGTCCGGCCCAGCGAGGATGAGGGCAAGCCAGTGCCCAATCGCGAAGCGCTCCGTGAGATGAAGCTGCTCCTGCTGGAAGAGGGGCACTGTTTTCGCGATCAGGCCTTGTCGTTCTGCAATCTGCCTTCGGCGCTACCGCGGGAATTGATGGATGGCAGTTCTCTATCCACGCTGGTCCAGATGGTCAGCGCCGGCATTGGTATCACCTTGATCCCGGAGATGGCGGTAGCCGTGGAGACGCGCTCGGCGTCCGTATCGGTCGCGCGCTTTCCGCACCTTCAACCCTCGCGAACGATTGGCATGATCTGGCGCAAGACAAGCCCCTTGACCAAACAGCTCCTTGAGATTTCCGAAGTCGTTCGTCAGTCAGCCGTTGCAATGCGCGAGCAGCACGATCTCTTACCTTCGTCGCTGCGACTGAGCGGCTGAAACTACGGCCCGCGGGAGGCCGCACGATCCCAAGTGAGGCCTGCATGGATCATGCCGCGCGCTCCAGTATAATGGCGTAATGATAGGGCGGCAGTTCCTCAACGCGAGCAGTCCGAAACCCTGCAGGTTCGACGGCCTTACGCACTGCGTCGGGCGACATGCGCATATCCGGCTTCGGCCCGCGTGGCTGATCGAGCACAACAGTCCGTTCCCTGGGGAGCCGATGCCAGTTGACGATCGCAAACATGCCTCCGGGTCGTAGAACATGCCAAACCGCCCGTGCGAGGCCTGGCTGGTCAGGCACTCCATGAAACGTGTTGGCCATCAGCACGTAGTCAACCGGTTGAGTGAGCAGCGATGCGATCTCGCGCGCATCTGCGTTGATCCATTGACGGACAGTCCCGCCGAGGCGCTCGACCTCGACCTTCGCCTGTTCGATCATCCCGGGATCTAGATCGAGGGCATAGACACGACCATCGACGAGCTTCGCAAGCGGCGCTGTGAAATAGCCATCACCACAGCACAGATCGAGCACGGTCATGCCAGGCCGGATGCCGAGCCGCTCCAGGACATCAGTCGGTCGCGGCCAAAGCGCCGCCCACCAGTCCCGGTCGGGCATCGATGTCGCGGGAAACAGGTCGTCCATTGTTCTTCTCCTCGCACGCCGACGCCCGTTTGGCCTCGACGGCAGCTTCCATGCGGCATCGAGTAGCCTCGATGGTCTGTTGCACGGGTTCCTTTCTCAAGCCGTCCAAACGATTATTGGAAGTCCCATCCTGTGGAAACCGTATCGTCCGCAAGGACGACCATCAGTTCAAGGGCATCTCGATCGACGAGCTGAGGGACACGCACAGGGAAGCCACAAACCGATCCAGAGAATATATCCTCGCGCGCATAGGCAGATGGCTATGCGGCACGCGAACTCGATCATTGT
Organism: Rhizobium sp. BK313; assembly: GCF_014193655.1. Taxonomy (GTDB): domain Bacteria; phylum Pseudomonadota; class Alphaproteobacteria; order Rhizobiales; family Rhizobiaceae; genus Rhizobium. The sequence continues at coordinate 618,201 of NZ_JACHZQ010000002.1, forward strand.
ACGCCGGCTTTGGTCCAGTCACATTGGAAGACCAGGACGGGCTTCGAAAAACCCTTCAGGCGTCGGCGGGTCGCGTGTGTGAAGAGATCGGCGGCACCGTATTCTCGAAAAATGCTTTCCGACACAAGGACCTGGTCGGCAGAAGCCGCGGCGCACAATCGTGCTGCAAGTTGAACGGTTGAGCCGAACAGGTCGTTGCTGTCCTCGACGGGCTCGCCACAGTCCAATCCGATGCGCACATGAATAGGCTCCGGATTGCCGCCGTTGTAACGCTCAAATCCTTGCTGGATCGCTATGGCGCAATCGACGGCAGCGGTGATCGAGGCAAACGCCGCCATTATGCCGTCGCCGGTGTGCTTCACCTCGCGACCTGCGGATTGGCCGAGGCATCTGCGCACAACGGCGTCGTGGGCTCTGACCAGCTCGATCGCCATGCGGTCGCCGAGGCGCGACGTCATTTCGGTCGAGCCGACGATGTCGGTGAACAGGATCGCCCTGTGGCCGGAATCGATTTCGGCTGAGGATTGTCCAGGCACCGCCTCAGGGTCATGAATTCGGCCGAGAAATGCCTCGACTGCTGACAACGAAACCTCGACAACTTCGCCGGCGACCAAGCCGTGCGCCTCGCGGTGCACGCATTGGGCCGTTTCCATATCGGGCGCTTCCATCAGACAAAACGCAGTTCCGCGCCGCTGATCGAACCAGTATGTGAGGAACTTGACCCCGTACTGATCTTGAATGTCGAGGTCCTTGCGATGCGCTTCCGCAACGTCGGCTGCCGTGGTTCCTGCAAGATCATGCCGGTCCATGAAGATAGCCATTGTTTGCTCCTGCCGGGAAACCTCTGCTTTTATATAAGATTATTCTAATTTTTTGACGCAGCCCAGTCCACCTTTGGGATGGTGGCGAGCAGGCGCTGACCGAGACCGGCGGGCACGGGCAACGGGCGGATGAAATACAGGCACCTGCCCTCCCGTCGGCCTTGGCTCTTGCAACGGCTTCTTCAGACCAGAGCCTCTGGGGGGTTCACGATCCTAACGCTTCGTTGATGGACTCGATCAACGCGCTCCCCGGAAACGGTTTGCGCAGATAGGCGAAGCAACCCGCTTTTTCCGCGTCTGCTTGCAGTGCCTCGTCTTCGAGGGCGGTGATGAAGATGACAGGGGGGCAGGAACCATCGTCCCTCAACCGCCGTTGCAGTTCGATCCCGGACATGCCTCCAAGATCCACGTCCAACACGAGGCATTCCACTTCGCCGTCGACGGTGCGTTGGAGAAAGGACTCGGCAGACGGATACTCTTCGGTGGCAAAGCCATGGGCATTCAAAAGTCGCCTGACGCTCCTTCTCATGCTTGCATCGTCCTCCACGATAGCGATCGTACGGGGCAGGCTTGCCAATGTGTGCCTCTCTTCTACTCGTGTGGGAGGATATTCGGCTCTTCCACATGAGCTTATGCCTGCGACGACATGTCCGATATTGTCCTAAAGGGAAGCGGCACCGACCAGCTCTCGGTGATTACGCCTGGTGATCAAGTATGCCGGTTCTCTCGGCGATCGACACCACCTCAGCAAGCGACCTTGCTCCAAGCTTTTCCATCACGCGGTGCCGGTGGGCCTTCACCGTTCTTTCAGAGGTCCCGAGCGTATAGGCGATTTGCTTGTTGAGATGACCTCGTACGACGAGAGCAAACACCTCGGCCTCGCGTGGCGTCAGAGCCGCGATCAGGGCGTTAAGCGTATCGACGCGTTCGTGTTCCAGTCGTCGTCTCTCGTACTGAGCCAAGGCACGATCGATCGCCTCCAAGAGCACAGAAGCGGACGCGGGCTTCTCCAAAAAGTCTTCCGCGCCCGCCTTCATCGCCAGCACGGAGGCTCTGATATTTCCACGGCCCGAGAGGTATACGATCGGCAGGAGGGGCGCTTTATCCAGCAGTCTGTTCTGCAGCTCGAGCCCGCTCAAGCCCGGCAGATCCAGGTCGAGGAGAATGCAGCCGGCCTCGCTGCCAGATAGTTGCTCCAGAAATTGGTTGCCTGATTCATAGAGCGCGACGCGGTAGCCGGATGCCGACAGCAGGCGTCCGATCGCGGTGCGAAAGGATTGATCGTCATCGATGATGTAAACAGTGGGTTCCATTTGGTTCATCCACCGCGCGCAAGGGGAAGCACAACTCGAAAGACGGCACCGCCTTCGGGGCGGTTGCCGGCCCAGATCTTGCCGCCATAGGTCTCGACAATCGCGCGCGCGATGGAAAGTCCGAGACCGGTCCCTGTCGGCTTCGTCGTGAAGAACGGCTCGAACACGCTCGTGAGTTGGCTATCCGGGATTCCCCGGCCCGTGTCGGAAATCGACAGCTCGACCTTCGATCCGCGTGCCAGGGCCGTCTCGACAATGAGGCGCCGGTCGCAAGCCGCCACGTCCAGCATCGCGTCCATGGCATTCGTCGCCAGGTTGAGAATGACCTGCTGGACGTGAACTTTGTCCGCTCGGACCGGCAGTTTCCGCGGAAGAGGGTTGGCTCGGACCGCGACGCCCCGCCGCAGGGCCTCGCCGTGGAGTATCTTGATTGCATTGGCAGCAACATCGTTGAGGTCGAATGTCTGGCAATCGATGTCGCCCCGTTTCTTCAGCAGGCTCCTCATTTGCGATATGACGTCATGGGCGCGCTGATCGTCGTCCTGGATGTCTACAAGGATCTGCTCGATCAACTTCAGATCGGGTGTCTTCGACCGAAGGATGACTGCCGCCGCCTCGGCATTGCTGCGGATGGCTCCAAGGGGCTGGTTGAGTTCGTGGGCGATCGACGCGGATAAGGCGCCCGCGGTCGCGGACTGATTGAGATGCACCACTTCCAGCAGACGATGATGCGATTCAACCTGCGCCTTGCGGCGGCGGCGCCGCTCGACAAGCAATCCGGCGATGACGACGCCTTGCGCTGTTATCACGGCAAGTGCCGCGACGATCACATAGCGGTACTGCTCCCAGAAGGTCTTTTCCTTGAACATCTGGACGGTGCCCGGAGGGAGGTCCGCCGCAGACAGGCCCCAGCGCCGCAGTTGTCTTGCGTCTACGACATATGTCTGAGGAGAATCAACACTGGAGACCTCTTTGCCGGCGATCACATCAAGCACAAGATCGGCGATGGTCGTTCCGAGCGAACTGAATGTGACGACATTCCCGCCGACAACGCCATAGTTGATATATGTGGGGTAGGGGCCATAGATGGGCGCGCCGGCCGTCTGTGCGATCTGTCTGATTGCTTCGCGCGGAATGAAGTTGCGGCCAGAGCTGTCCTTGAAGATGGTTAGGGCGAGAACGATGCTGTCCCGGGGCAGTTCGGCGGCCCGCCTGGTGAACTCGTCGATCGTCAGGTCTTCCAGATAGGTAGTCTCATAGTCTTTCGAGAAAGCCGCGAGGTCGGTTCGCGCGGTCGCAAGCCACGCGCGGTCGAAATCCGCCGAACCTCCGATGATGTAGAGATGGCGAGCCTCTGGCTGCAGCCGGCGCGCCAACTCCGCCGTCTTGAGAATGTCGAACTCGCTGACGGCGCCGATCACGTCGCTTGGTAGTTTCAGGTCGTTGGCGGTCGCGCGGCTGAAGCCGCCGAAGATGATCCTCGCATGGTCCGCAAGGCCGCCGCGATTGCGAACGATGAACCTTGCCGATTCCTCGCCGAGTGCGATCACCACGTCCGGCTGGCGATCGGCATACTTCGCCGAAAGATATCGAGCCATACGCTGAAGGTGCTCGCGTTCAGGAAATCTCGAGAGGTCGAGAAACTCGGAGAAGAGGTCGATCTTCCCTCCGGTCACGTCGAGCAGTCGCGTCCGCACCGCTTCTCCGGCCTCGGTCGTCGCAGCTATGCGTTCATCGTATGGATAGAGAATGAGGACGCGCGGAACACGACCGACAATCTCCATCGACGAAGAAGCGGCTGTGCCGAATATTGCGATAAAAAACCAACAGATGGCCGCGCACCACCGGACCTGGCGCGATCGAACTTTCCCGTTGTGAAAGCCCATAGCCCTTCCCCCCGAGAAACTGCTCGACAATACCACTTGCGCGAAGTTTCGTCATCCTTGCAACCTTCCAAATATAATCGAGAAAAATCGGCAAGGATCACAGTTGCCCGAAGGTACAATATCGCTCAACGCCGCCCTTCGCTAAGTTCTTTCAGCATGAATGTCGCTTGCAACGAGTAATGGCTTCTCAGGTTGAAGGCCGTTCTCAACGAAGGCGCAGTTTGAAATCGCTTCAGATGTTTCGATTGCATTCAGAGTGAACGCGCGACATGCGGCACTCGAGGAATTTTGCCGCCGCGCCAGGATGAATGGTCGTCCGGCCGGAAATAGCAACCGGAGGAAGTCGAGATGAATCGCAAGATCATCCATGGCATGGGAGCGTTGGCCGCTTCGGCCGTTCTTTGGTGTACGGCATCTCCGCTCCAAGCCCAGGAGGCGCAGAAGAAGCCCAACATTCTTTTTATTGTGTCCGACGACACCGGCTATGGTGATTTAGGTCCTTACGGCGGGGGCGAGGGGCGGGGCATGCCGACGCCCAATATCGACAAGCTCGCCGAAGATGGCATGACGTTCTTCTCCTTCTACGCCCAGCCGAGCTGCACGCCCGGGCGCGCGGCCATGCAGACCGGGCGCATCCCGAACCGTAGCGGCATGACGACGGTTGCCTTTCAAGGGCAAGGAGGCGGCCTGCCGGCAGCCGAATGGACGCTGGCGTCGGTGCTGAAGCGTGGCGGCTATCACACCTACTTCACCGGCAAGTGGCACCTTGGCGAGGCGGACTATGCGCTGCCGAATGCGCAGGGCTATGATGAAATGAAGTATGCCGGGCTCTATCACCTCAATGCCTACACCTATGCCGACCCGACCTGGTTCCCGGACATGGATCCCAAGCTTAGGGAAATGTTTCAGAAGGTGACAAAGGGGGCGCTGTCCGGCAACGCCGGCGGGCCGGTAAGAGAGGATTTCAAGATCAACGGTCAGTACGTCGACACACCGGTGATCGACGGCAAAGAAGGTGTAGTCGGAATCCCCTTCTTCGACGGCTATGTCGAGAAGGCGGCAGAGGAGTTCCTCGATGAGGCCGCCAAGAAGCCGGACGAACCGTTTTTCATCAATGTCAACTTCATGAAGGTGCACCAGCCGAACATGCCGGCCCCGGAGTTCGAGCACAAGTCGCTGTCGAAGTCGAAGTATGCCGACTCGATCGTCGAGCTCGACACGCGTATCGGCCGGATTATGGACAAGCTGCGTGAAACCGGCATGGACAGGAATACGCTCGTCTTCTACACGACGGACAATGGCGCTTGGCAGGACGTCTATCCGGACGCCGGATACACACCGTTCCGCGGCACCAAGGGCACCGTTCGCGAGGGCGGCAACCGCGTTCCCGCAATCGCCGTGTGGCCCGGCAAGATCAAACCCAATAGCAAAAACCACGACATCGTCGGCGGTCTCGATCTGATGGCGACATTCGCCTCAGTCGGCGGGGTGCCGCTGCCCGACAAGGACCGCGAAGACAAGCCGATCATCTTCGACAGCTACGACATGTCGCCGATCCTGCTCGGCACCGGCAAGTCGGAACGCAAAGAGTGGTTTTATTTCACCGAAAACGAACTGTCGCCGGGTGCCGCGCGCGTCGGCAACTACAAGGCTGTGTTCAACCTCCGCGGCAGCGATGGTCAGGAAACTGGCGGTCTGGCCGTTGATTCCAATCTCGGCTGGAAGGGTGCGGAGAGCTATGTGGCGACAGTCCCGCAGGTCTTCGATCTCTGGCAGGACCCGCAGGAACGCTACGACATCTTCATGAACAATTATACCGAACGCACCTGGACGATGGTTACCATTTCCGAAGCCATCAAGAAGCTCATGAAGACCTACGTGGAATATCCTCCGCGGAAGCTGCAGAGCGAATCCTACAGTGGCCCCATTACCCTAACCAACTATGAGCGGTTCCAGTGGGTACGTGAGCAGCTTGCGAAGGAAGGCGTCAGTGTCTCGATGCCGACCGGCAACTGATCCTGTCAGGGCAGGCGGCCCCCAGCAAGGGTCGCTTGCCCTGGGGTAGCGCAACAATGCCCGCACATTACCAATCGAGGGCACTACAATGTTCGAATCTATCAACATCTTAAACCTGGTCCGCAGCGCTGCGCTCGGCATAGCCAGCTCGTTGATCGTTGCGGCTTCAGCACAAGCCCAGACCGATCCCCTGCCATCATGGAACGACACCGCGCCGAAAGCGGCCATCGTCGCCTTTGTCGAGAAGGTGACCAAGCAGGGATCGCCCGATTTCGTCCCGGAACCGGAGCGCATCGCCGTGTTCGACAACGACGGCACGTTGTGGGTCGAACACCCGATGTACACCCAGCTCGCCTTCGCGCTCGATCGTGTCAAGGCGCTTGCTCCGGACCATCCCGAGTGGAAGGACACGCAGCCCTACAAGGCCGTGCTGGAAGGCGACATGGAGACGCTTGCCGCCTCCGGTGAGAAAGGCCTCGTGGAACTCATCATGACCACCCACGCCGGAATGACCACCGAGGATTTCAAGAAGGTCGTTACCGACTGGATCACCACAGCGCGCGACCCGAGGTTCAAGCGACCCTACACCGAGCTCGTCTATCAGCCGATGCTCGAACTGCTCGCCTATCTGCGCGCCAACGGCTTCAAGACGTTCATCGTTTCAGGCGGTGGCGTCGAGTTCATGCGGCCGTGGGTGGACCAAGTCTACGGCGTCCCTCCAGAACAGGTTGTCGGCTCATCGATCAAGACAGAGTTCAGGATGCGCGACGACACGCCGACCCTTTATAGGCTGCCGCAGGTCAACTTCATAGACGACAAGGCAGGCAAGCCAGTCGGTATCAACGAACAGATCGGTCTTCGCCCAATCGCAGCCTTCGGAAATTCCGACGGCGATTTTGAAATGCTGCAATGGACGACGATGGCCGGGCCAACCGCGCGTTTCGGAATGCTCATCCACCACACGGATGCTGAGCGCGAATACGCATACGACCGCAACACGTCATTCGGTCGGCTAGACAAGGCGCTCGACGCGGCAAGCAACGCAGGTTGGGTCGTCGTCGACATGAAGGCCGACTGGAAGCAGATCTTTCCTTCGAAATGAAAGGGCCGGCTGCGCGAGCTTCGGGGTTTCGCGCCACCGGCAAGGCAAACCGAATGAAAAAGGGGGACTAGCGATGCTTACTCGAAATTTAGCCCGCGCCGCCCTGTTGGTCGGCAGCTTCTGTTGCACGGCGGGTGTCACGTTGGCACAGGATGCGGGCGTACCGCCGCATGTTCCGCTGCAGAAAACGATCGGCGCTGTCACGCCGACCGGGCCGGTGCCATCGCTCTTCGTCGTCAACTCGGCGGGCGCGACACTGCAGAATGACAAATTAACGATGACCGGCGTCTCAGCGAATTCGATCGTCTTCGCCGACCGCCCCGTGCGGGCAGCGGGTCATGTAACGACTGAACAATTCATCATGCAGTGGGACAAAGACAAGGACAATTTCATCAACGATCCGCCCAATGCGACCATATCCGTGCTCGGCGGCGATGGGTCGAAGGTGGAGGACGCGGTGGTGACGCTGCGAGCGCCGAGGCTGAATGGGGGTAATCTAACCTTCGAGGTTTCGGTTCTGGAGGGGACTCTCAGTGGATCGAGTGGACCTGCGGCACTCTTCATCGACCGCGGCGGCGGGTTCGGAGGGGGCGGCTTCGGGGGTGGCGGCTTCGGGGGTGGCGGCCGTGATTTCGGCGGTGGAGACTTTGGTGGTCGCGATTTTAACCGTGGAGACTTCGGCGGGAGCTATGCGCGCGTCGGGGACACTGGCGTGTATCACAGCGACCGGACCGGCAACACATATGCATGGCATGGCGACAACTACTGGCATGCCCCGGTCTATCACGGGGCCTGGTATCGCGGCGCTCCGGTTGCCGCGGGCGTAGCGGCCGGTGCAGCCGTTGGCGCGGCAGCAGCCTATCGGTACGACGATCCATATCCGCGATGCGGCTACTATCCTTATCCGCCTTGCTACTGATCAGCGGTTTGTTCCAGGCGGGTGGGACGCGACCCGCCGCAACAGAAATGGGAAGCTCGCCTGACCCGGCTTCTCTCTTTTGGTTCCTGCCCCATGCTTTGGTCGCGCCGCAGGCGTCGGCCCTTGTTCCGCTACGATATGGAGCATTCGTTTGACGGCGCTCGCCCATTCACTGGCAATTCTTCGTGCAGTTTTTTCGCTGTGTTTGCTACTTGTGTTTGCTGGATGGGCCTTCGCTGAGGAGCCGGTTCCGCAATCCGCTGTCGATCCACGGATCACGATCCATGACGGATTTGCGGACGAGAAGACCTGCGCATCCTGCCATGACGATCAGGCGGCCGCTTTTGCAAAGTCTCATCACGCAAAAGCGATGGCACTCGCCAATGAGCGGACGGTGCGAGGCAATTTCAACGATGTCCAATTCGATCACGACGGAATCGTTACGCGTTTTTTCCGCCACGACGGCGGCTTCTTCGTCCGGACCGAAGGACCGGACGGCAAGGAGGCAGACTTCGAGGTCAAATACACGTTCGCCTATGAGCCGCTGCAGCAATATCTGGTCGATCTCGGCGGCGGCAGGCTCTCGACATTGCCTGGGACACGGTCAAGCAGGAATGGTTCTGGCTCGGCGTCGGCACGCCAGCAAAGCCAGGTTCGACATATCACTGGACGGGTCCGTTCTACCGCTGGAACCGCACCTGCATCGACTGTCATTCGACGGATCCCCAGGCACACTTCCAGCCGGAGACGAACTCATACCAATCGACGTATGTGGCAACAAGCATCGGCTGCCAAACCTGTCACGGCCCAGGCGCAAAACACGTCGAGTGGGCGCAAAAGAAGTCGGAAGGCGTCCCTTCCATCGGATCCGACCCAGGTCTTTCGAAAGTCGACGAGAACGCCTGTTTTGGCTGTCACTCGAGACGCATCCGGCTTGGGCAGGGCCAAGGAGCGGGAAAACCGTTTCTGGAGTCCTTTTCGCCCGCACTGCTTCGCCCGGACCTCTATTTTCCCGACGGCCAGATACGCGACGAAGTGTTCGAATACGGTTCGTTTCAGCAGAGCAAGATGGCAAGGGCGGGCGTCACCTGCCTCGATTGCCATAAGCCACACGAGGGAGTGCTGAAGGCGGAAGGCAACGCGTTGTGCTTGCAATGCCACTCGGAAACCGCTTCCGAGAGATTCGCCAAACAGCATCCCAACGGTCTCTTCGACGCGCCCGCCCATACGCACCATCCAGTCGGTTCCACCGGATCCCAGTGCGTGAATTGCCACATGCCGCAGCGCACATACATGAAGGTTGATCCCCGGCGGGACCATTCCTTCGTGATCCCCCGCCCGGACCTGTCGGCATCCTATGGAACACCGAACGCCTGCACGACGTGCCATGAAGGAAAGACCGATGCCTGGGCAGCGGAGGAGATGGACAAGTGGTACGGCACGGCGTGGCGGCAACGAAAGACGATCGTACACGCGTTCGCCGGAACAGCCAAAGGCGGCCCCGCGGCGGTCGATGCGCTCAGGAACCTCGTCGAAGACCGAGATCAGGCCGGCATCGTCAGAGGCAGCGCCATCGCTCAATTGGGCAGGATCGGCGGAGCAGACGTCGTTGCCGATGTGAAGGCGGCCGCCGGCGATCCGGATCCTCTACTCAGGCTGGGGGCAGCGGAAGCGGCGGGCGCTCTGCCGCCTGCGGCAAGGTTAGACATTCTGGGCGAGCTGTTTGGCGATGAGACGCGGGCCGTGCGCGTGGCTGCTGCGACAGCGCTTGGCGGTGCGCCGACGCCGGAATTCCTGGGCGATCAGCGAGGCAGCTTCGAAGCCGCCGTGGCGGATTTGCGCGCTTACATCGAAGCCAATGCCGATTTTGCGGAGGCCAATAATAATTACGGCATGTTCCTGATGGGGCAGCGACGTGCGCAGGATGCGGAGAAGGCATTCCGACAGGCAATCGTGCTCGACCCCTCTCTCTCGGGTCCTCGCATCAATCTCGCCGAACTCTTCCGCGCGACAGGACAGGACGACAAGTCCGAACGCACCTACGCTGAAGCCGTTGCGGCTTCGCCGGATCAGGCCGATCTACGGTACGGTCACGCTCTGTCGCTCGTTCGGGCGAAAGCAATGCCAGCAGCGATCCGGGAATTCGAAGAAGCCACACGGCTTGACCCAGGCAATGCCCGCTACAAGACCACCCTTTCCATCGCCCTGGATTCCATCGGGCGGACGGAAGACGCTTTCAAACTCCTCGCGAGTGCGATCGACGCGGGAGAGCAGGACGCCAACCTGATTGGTACCGCCATCAACTACGGTCTGAAGCTTGGGCTATATCCCGAATCGCTAAAATATGCTGAGATACTGGGCCGCCAACAGCCGGACAACCCAAGGATTGCGGATTTGATTGCGCAACTCCGTGCGGCGACAGGCGCCAAATGACGGACTCGAAGAAGTTCGGCGATGTTTTCGTCGTGGTGCGGTTCCAGGCGGATTCTACGACCCGTCATTGAAGTTGGAGGACGCAATGAAGCTCATTTTGGTCATGACGCTAATACCGTGCGCGACGATTGCCACCGCTGGCATCGCGCAGGCGCAGGAGGCGAATAGCGATCTTGCAAAGAAGCTGAACAATCCTGTGGCGTCGCTGATCAGTGTGCCGTTCCAGTTCAATTATGATCACGGCTTCGGTCCCAACAACGGCAATCGCGAAACCCTCAATATCCAACCCGTCATCCCGTTCTCGATAAACGAGAACTGGAATGTGATCTCTCGCACAATCGTGCCCGTGATCTGGCAGGACGACATTGCGGGTCCCTCCGGCAGCCAATTTGGAATCGGCGACACTACGCAGAGCTTCTTCTTCTCCCCCAAGGAGCCGACAGCGGGCGGGATCATCTGGGGCGCCGGACCCGCGTTCCTACTGCCGACGGCAACCGATGATCTCCTCGGCAGCGGCAAGTTCGGCATCGGTCCGACCGCCGTGGTCCTCAAGCAGGAAGGCCCTTGGACCGTTGGGGCACTCGGCAATCACATCTGGTCGGTCGCGGGTGAGGGAGATCGGCCCGACGTTAGTTCGACCTTCTTGCAGCCTTTCGTCTCCTACACGACATCCGATGCCTGGACCTTTACCGTCAACACCGAGAGCACCTACGACTGGAAAGGTGAGCAATGGTCTGTCCCTATCAACCTCCAGGTGTCGAAGCTCGTCAGGTTCGGCAAGCAGCCTGTCAGCTTCACGGCAGGCGCGCGCTACTGGGCCGCGGCCCCCGAGAACGGCCCGGAGGGATGGGGCTTCCGGTTGGCGATGACCTTCCTCTTTCCGAAATAAGGTCTCGATAGCTCTTACCCCGCTGCCTGAAGTTAAGGCGACCGTGGCCCTCAAGGGAGTCTCGGTCGCCAGCCCATTTATTTTGCTGGAAGTCCCAGCAGCGGACATGCCCATTCGGCGATCCGTGCGACAGCTGTATCGGCCTCCGGTGCGCGCCCTGCTGCCATCTGAAAGGAGTGCAGCATCTCGGGGAAGACGTCGAGCTTCGCATCCACTCCGGCGCTCTTTGCTCGGTCGGCGAAGGCGATGCTATCGTCAAGAAGGCATTCATCGCCTCCGACCTGGAGATAGACCGGCGGAAGACCGCTGAGATCGCCAGCCAGCGGGCTGATATGGGGATCCGCGCGATTTCCATCAGGGCCAAGCAGCATTTGAACGAGCCCACTGACCATTTCGCGGTGAAAGACAAGATCCTTCTCAGCGTTACTGTCATAGGAGACGCCACTCAAAGCCAGGTCTGTCCAGGCCGACATCGTCACTGCGCCGGCAGGCAGAGGGAGCCCAATGTCGCGAGCACGCAGGAGGGTTGCAAGCGCCAATCCGCCTCCCGCCGAATCGCCGGCCAGAATGATATGGGCGGGCTTCACGCCCGCCTCGAGTACCGATCGATAAGCGCCGATGGCATCGTCCGACTGTGCCGGATGGGGATGCTCGGGCGTTAATCTATAATCGATGATCAAGGCCCTGCAGCCAATTGCCTTGGCGATATGCGCGAAGATCTTTCTGTGCGAATAGCGCGAACCCACTATATAGCCACCGCCGTGGAGGCAAATGATGACCCGGTCCCATACCGCACCTTTGGGCACGGCCCAAAGCGCCGGAATACCGTCAACAGAGGCCTCGATATAATCGACGTCGCCCGGTTCGCTTGTCAGGCCCGCCCAGTAGTGATCGTTAAGACGCATTGTCTCGATTGTCGGCGGCTCTTTGACCTTCGCCATGCTATCCCAATATTGCTTTACGCTTTGGATTTGCGGACTTGCCATCTGGATTCCTCATAGTTTGCGTTTGACTGGTGTCGCGGCCATAAGCCGCTGTCTTGAGTGGCCCGTTCAACGTTCCGAGCCTAAGACGTGGCTGACCACCATCAGGGTACGTCCGGTCGTCAAAAAGATAGCGATCGTTGTCCCGGCCAATGCTGTTGGAAACACCGGATGCGTTTCAGTCCAACCGCTGAACCGGCGGTCGGACCGACTGAAGCAAGCTGCTCGCGAGCCGCTGCGTCGGGCTGTTCAGATTTAGAAGCAGAAAGGAATTGATGTGGAATCAGAGCGATCGCCTATCCACCCCCCAGGGAACCACGTCGAAGCTAACAGGCCCGTTCGTCGTCTTCAGTCAGGGGCAATCGCGGAGCAAAGTTCAGAAGCTCCCAATACCAGAAATTGTCACTCCTGATCGCCTCAATGGAGTGCGATCTTATGGCGTCGGTCATCGAGGCAAACCGACTGAACCGAATGGCAATGTCATGACCAACTAGGAAGACAACCGGCAGATTTCGCGTGCTGATCGACAGCATCGGCGATCTTCAGCCTTCACAAAGTTACCCTCCGTCTGGATGAGACGGAGGGCACGGAGCATCAACTCCATTTTGCGTCATTTGGGCTAGGGGGGCACCTTAACGCACGGCTATATTACCGTTTAAGCAAATATTCACATAGAGAAATATTTGCTTAAGCTTGATTAATTCCTTCGGTGTGGAGGAGATTACTAGAAATCGGGGAGCTGCTCTGCCCTTTGTCTATGACTATATAGCCCAGAGAATCGGACCCGGCCGCCGGTGCCAATCACGTCCGCTAATGCACTGCGGTCAAACCGGCGAATTCCGGATCCAAGGCCTCTGTGGCTGCAAATATCCAAGGACAGCCGGTGTAATGGCGGATCATGTGAATACTGTTCCCATTCGATTCCAAACGCACGATTACCGTTGGCACCATTTCCGGCGCCAAGCCGCCCAGCAAAACCAATATGCTTTCGCCATCCAGGCGCGCTGTGATGAGCTTGCGCGGATATGACATCAACTCGAACCGTGTGAAGTAGTTCATGACCGCGGGGCCTGCATAAAGGTTGGTAATCATGAGCCGCGCGTCATCGCTTATCAGTTGACGTATACCGTCCCAATCCTGACGGTTGAAACGGTCGACATAAAGGGCATGCAGTTCGAGCATCGCGTTGTTTGCAGCACTCATACCTGCGGGGCCGTTTGGAAGCGCTGCAAGCTTCGCCCGCCCGCGGTGCAAAGCAGCTTTGACGCCGCCGACACTACTGGCGACGAGCGCCGCAATTTCCTCGAGGCTATAATCGAAGACATCCTTGAGAAGAACGCAAGCGCGCTCCTTCGGCGGCAGACTGATGACCAAACGCTCGAGAGCCCGGCTTATGCCGGGACCGTATAGTTCCGCCTGAGGCAGGACGTCAGGTTCGGCCGCAGCAGCCTCTTTGACTTTACGAACGGTCCGCTTGCGTATGAAATCGATGCAGCGGTTGTGAGCGATCCGGAAGAGCCACGGCCCTAAACTCTCGTTATCCTGTAGTTGATCCAGCTTTCGATAAGCCTCGAACAGCACGTCCTGCATGACGTCCTCGCCGTCGAGCACCGATCCCGTCATGCGGCTGCAATAACGATGCAGCTTCGCGCGGTGTCCGGCAACCGTCTCGATGAAGGCGGAATAGCGCCCATCGAACTTGCCTGTCAGAAAAATGTCCTCGGCCATGCTTCACCTGTGTCTTGAACTGCGCCCAAGCGGTTCTCTTTTCGCATGACGTTCGAGGCCCCTCCAAGGATACGTCTACAAGTCAAATTGCCTGATCGGTTCTAAGGGATTAACCGCTGGGCTCCGTTTACAGCAGGGGACTGTCAAAGGTTCACCCAACGCCGATCTAGTTTGACGTCGTGAGCGTGGTGAGAGGAGAGAGGCTTCCGGCCTGTCCCACTGGAGTGATCCGGTCGATGTGACGCATGGATCTAATGACCCCGATCACCTCAATTGCCGTTTACCCGGTGTCGATTCCTATCCAGACCTACGGATGGCGGTTCGGTCCGCGCCGGATCCCGAACCATCGCCACACGGCCGGTGCGTAGATCACCGCAGCGATGAAGCTCGCCAGCATCACCAGCGCGATGCCGAGCTGAACGACGTTATAGCGCAACGTACCTTCAGCAACGAACCAGCCCGCAATGATGCCTGCTATTGCGAACGGCAGGCGGGCGAGAATGGGAAACCACATGGCGACCTCCATCGACTAGAGAAGCAATAACCGCTTCACGATCGGCCCAAGTTGAGAGTACGACAGATAGGACGCGCCGACTACCAGCAGCGGCAGGAGCGCGGGAACAAGCACCGGCAGGACGTTGCCCTTGTTTATGAGGAGCGCTGACGTCTTCAGGGAGGCCTTGTAGAGAGGTTTTACGTCGCGGAATTCTTCAGTCTCCGGCTCGACCTCGTCCGCAAAGATGTTCTCGCCCAGGAGCGTGCGCTCCTGCTTTCGTTCAAAGTCCGTGGCTTTCGCCATAGAGAGCATGACCGCCTTCCGCTTCAGCCGGCTGATGTCAGCCGCCAATCCGGCCAGAGGCATCGCATAATATAAGAGCACGATCACGAGCCATCCGGCGCCGACGATTGTGAACAGCGTCGGCGTCACGGCGTCGTTCTGCATCACGTGTCCGATACCCGCAGCCGTGACAGAGCTGACCGCCAGCGTAAACAGCGTGTACCCGGCCGGATACAGGCCCATGAAGCCGAGGCCGCCGTGTCCGTCAGGGTGGGTTACGGCCAGCCTGAGATGACACCGACGAATGTCCGACAGGAATCCCGCCCAAACGACATGCTTCCAGACCATCCGGGCGAGGAGGAACCAGTAGAGCGTATTGCTTACGACGAGGCACCAGAGACCTGCCAGCGAAAGACGTCCTTCAGAGGCTGCCCAGCCGGGTGCCGATCCACTCAGAAAGTTGTTCGCGTTCAATATCGACGCCGCGGCGGCCAGCAGCAGGCAGCCGGCTTCTGCTCCCCACGCCGCTGTACGGTCCCTGGCATTCGAAAGTGCCTGGCGGGCGTCGGACATCGACTGTGAAGCGACCAAGGGGGTCCGGAAAAGGATCGCTGCGCATTCGTCGAGGGCGAAGCTTATCGGCTTCTCCGTCAGCGTGAGAAGGATTGGCGCGATCAGGAACTTGGCCCATGCACCCCAGTCGTAAAGGAAGAGGCGCGCTCCGTACCTGCCTTGGGTCGCCAGCAATAGAAGGACGGGCATCGTCCAGCAGAATGATCCGAAGACGAAGGCACGCCAGCCCGGCTTACGTAGGCCGAGCATTGACACGATATTGTAGAACGGGCCGCCGTGCATGATCCTTATGCGTGTGTCCTGGTCGGTGTCGCCCGCAGCCAATGTCAGCCCTCCGGTGCGGCGATCTTCGCCTGCTCCGCCTTGGCCGCCGTGACGGTGGCTGAGGCCGCAGCAGCGGCGGCGGCCTTCTCCTCGCCGCCGACCTGAACTGTCGGCTGTGCGAATTCGATCCCGTTTGCCATGAAGATGTCGCGGATCATCGTATAGGCGCGGCGGCGGATTGCGGACTGATGTCCAGGAGCAGTGGTGAATGCGAAGCTGAGCTCGATCCCGAAATCGCCGATCTGTTCAACACCCTTCATCTTCACCGTCTCAATGATGAAGGGTGCGAGTTCCTCATCGGTCAGCATTTCGGCGCCGACACCTTTCACCAGTTTCTTCACCTTGGCGACATCCGTGTTGAACGGGACTCGGAGCATGAACTTGTCGATGACCCAGTCTCTGCTCATGTTCTGGACCGCGCCGAGAGAGCCAAAGGGGACCGTGAAGATCGGACCGCGGTGGTGGCGCAATCTGACCGAACGCAGGCTGAAGGATTCGACAGTGCCCTTATAACTGCCGCTCTGAATGTATTCGCCGACCCGGAAGGCATCGTCCAGCATGTAGAAGATGCCGCTTATGACGTCCTTGACGAGGGTCTGTGATCCAAAACCCAGGGCGACGCCGAATATGCCGGCTCCGGCGATCAAGGGAGCGATCTGAACCCCCAATTCGGCGAGCACCGTGAGTGCGGTTGCCGCCAGCACGAAAACCGCAAGCGCATTTTTGAAGATCGGCAGGAGCGTGGCGATGCGATGCTGGCTCGCAGCCTCGCCGCCATGAGCCGAAGGATCAGCGGAAAATGACTGGAGCTTCTCGTCTATGAAGGCCTTGGTGATGTGCCAAATGAGATCGGCGACCAGGAGAACGACGACACTCTTCAGAAGGCCGTAGAGGATGGCCGTCAATGTCGGGTCCTGATGCGCAAGCGAGTTGGGGTTGAACTGCCAGACGATCGCCAGCCACGCCACCGCCAGCGCGATGACGACCGCACGGCTGCCGCGGACCAGGAAAATGTTCCGGACACGGTTCTGGCGGGAGCCGTCCTGGGCGGAAATCGCCCCTTCGATCGACCGCCCAACGGCTTTCAAGATACCTGGCAAGGTGAGCGCATAGATTCCAATCCAAGCCAGGCCCTTGAGATCAAGACACCACAGCACCCAGATGGCAAAGAGAAAGAGACTGAGAGTGCCTTTGATGGCACGGGATTTCGTGGATGTCCGCCAAATGGCTTCCACTCCGATCAGCAGCAGCACGATGGAAAAGCAGTAGGAGATCGCCGTGGTGACGGCGGGATCGATACCAAGCGGCGCGCCAAGGGTTCTGAAGGCCAGAGCGCACACGAAAATGCCGATGAAGAGACGCACGCGTCGGAGCAGTCGGTCACTCTCGACACTGAACACTGCAAGTACGGATAAAAAGCGATAGGCCACGAAGGCGATCAGGAACGTGAGCAACGCGATGCGCGCCAACGGGGGCCAATCAAAGGCAAAGAAGATCACCCCGATGACAAAAGCAAAGACAACCACCGGAAGGAGCCTGGCGCCGGCCGCGGCGATGGCGCCTTGCGCCTTGACGAACCGAACCGCACGAATGCGCAGGAATAGCTGCTCCGCCGCAGCACCGATGGCGACCAGAGCCGCGAAAATAACCATGACCGGCGCGTAACCGTGGGAGATGGCATCCGACCGCGTTCGGGCGGACGCGGCTGCAATCTCGGACGGTATGCGCGGAAGTGCGGATACCACACTGTGAATGCGGTTGCGCGTCTGGTTGTCCCAGTCTTCCAGATCCGAGTTGGGCGATGCGGATGGGTGCGTCGTTTCGCTCTTTGGCTTTTGGCTCTCCAACCACGCCCTCACATCCGGGTCCTGCAGAAGGCGCACCAGATCATCGATCTTCGGTTGGGCGGAGGGCGGCGTCTGAGCATGCGCCGTTATCGAGAAAAGAAGAACGAAAAGGACCGCTGCCACCCGTCGCATGTTCTGTCGCTTTCTTCGCTGCTTCTAACGGAAAGGAGATCACAAATTCTTTCGTGATACGAGTACGCAACGGTAAATGCCGGCGTAACATTCGGCCGATCCAGCAGAACGGCAGGCGTTTACAGTAACGTACTTACGGAAATCGCGAGACTGCATAGGATGTCTTCCTTCAACTTGAATGGAGGGCTGAACGATCTATGGGCACGGGCAGCACGAACCCACAGGAGGGGGCCGTCCGGCGGGGACTTTGGAGGCTCATGCTAAAACTGCCGGCGATGCGTGGGCGCCTTCAGATTCTTGGCGCAAAGTCTGCCGCACTCCAGGACCTGTTCGAAGCCTACGAGGACGCAAGCGTGACACTCGAGCGCCTGCTCAAGGAGCCCGACAGCGACGCCCGTTTGATGATCCGCGAATATGAGACGATCTGCAGCGAGGTCGAAAACGACGTCATCGAATATTGTCTCGGACATAGCCCGGACGTGCCGAAATAGCGCGGAGAAACGCCTGAAAAAGATCACGTTTCGGTTTTGTTAGCGTCTTGTCTTGCAACCGCTCGTCATCTGAGCGATATATTCGTCTGTTCTGATGGACTTGGACCAAGCGTAGCGGGGGGCCGTGATGCACGCTGAGGAACATGGCGCAACGGACTGCGAAGTCACGGAAACCGAGGCGCGCGCTGAAGTCGAGCGGCTTCTTTCCGATACCAGATTCCATGCAACGGAGCGCCAGCGCGCCATACTGCGCTATCTCGCCGAACGGCATTTCTGCGGACATGACGATGGCGTCAAGGCCTACTCGATAGCGATAGACGTGCTTGGCAGATCAAGCAGCTTCGAGCCTTCCCTCGACCCCATCGTGCGGATCGAAGTCAGCCGCCTGCGGTCCGCGGTCGCGAATTACTACGAAGCCTTCCAACAGGTGGGCTGGGTTTCAATCGATCTGCCGAAGGGAAAGTACGTCGTCGTGTTCTCGAAGGCGGCGACCGGTGAACCCGCGGAGAGTGGGGAGGTTGAGGGAACCCGCGGGCAGGAAGCGGAGCGAGCATATTCTGCAACGCCGACGGAAACGGCAATGCCGGCAGCGGCGTCCGTTACGCGACCCAAAAAATGGATCATCCCGGTGTCATCCGCTGCGGTGCTTTGCGTGGCCTTGTCGGCGGCGACCGCTGCATGGCTCTACACCCGCCCAGTGTTCACCACGAGGCCGGTGGTCTCGGTCATCATCTCGGCGGCTGACGAGCGGTTGGAGGGCGAGGCGACCCTGACGCGGGACATACTGATCACGGCGCTGACCCAGTTCCAGACTCTCACGGTGACATCGACGGACGATGTTACCGGATCGGTATCACCCACATCGCGTGTCCAGTCGGGGCGGTCGTACCGCATAGATATGAAGTACTACGGCGACCATGACGACCGAAGTGTATGGTGGCAGATCGTCGACTCCGGATCCGGCGACCTCCTGAAGGCAGGGCTTGATAGGGTCGAAGGTGATGGCAAGAGCGTGCAGGCGGTAAGCGACGAGCTGGTCGCCGCATTGTCGCGGCGGTTCGCCACGAGCCGCGGCGTGATCAACAGCATCGAGATCCACCAGAACGCAATCGGAGCGCTTGGAAACGCCTGTATTTTGAGAGCGGAATACGAACTCGACGATGGCAGCCCCGCCGACGTCGCCGGAACAGCCGACTGCCTCGAACGGACGGTGGCGGCTGAGCCATCCAATGCCGATGCGGCCGCGACGCTGTCGCGCGTGCTCATCGCCAAGGAGGATGGCTTGGTCCCGCCAGAGATTGTCGCCCGTCCGCTGACACTCGCCAACCGAGCCGTGTCGCTTGCACCGCTGTCGGACCGCGCGCAGATCGCCCTCATGATGGCGCAGTTTCAGGCGGGACGCATCCCGACTGCGATAAGCGCCGGAAACCGCGCACTTGCTCTCAATCCAAACAATCCCGACGCCGCCGCCAAGCTCGGGATGATCCTGTTCGCAGCCGGCTATTGGCAGGCGGCTGCGGCAATGGCGGAAGGGTCTGCAAAATCGATGGATGTCGTTCCGCACGATGCCCAGCTTGTGCTTGCACTGGACGCTTATCGAAGGGGCGACTGGTCGGACGCCTCCCTCCTGGCGGAGCAGGTGAACTGCAGCGACTTCGTCGTCAGGGCGCTCCGAGCCGCTTCGCTCGGCCAGCTGGGATCGGATGCGGCGGCACAACGGTTGTCGCAACTCCGCAGCCAGAACCCCGATTTTGAATCCAACTTCCAGAGACTAATCGCAGGCAGGCGCTACCAGCCGGCGTTGGTCGCCTCCATGGAGGAGGGGCTGCGCAAGGCAGGCGCCCACTTGAGCTCGGAAGGCCTGGCAAGCGCGTTCTGAAGCGTAAACGGACACCAATTTGTCCGGCTACCGGAGCGGTCGGAACGCGGCCCGCAGCTCGGCAGAGAAGAGTTCAGGCTCCTCCCATGCGGCGAAATGGCCACCCTTGTCGACTTCGTGGAAGTAGCTCAGGTTCGAATATGCCCGCCGTGCCCACGTTTCGGGGGCCCGGTAGCTCTCGCCTGGGAACACTGTGATCGCCACCGGCAATGTGATTTCACTGGTTTTCTCTCCGGCCGCCAACGCAGGACTGCGGCCACCGCCATATTCCCAGTAGAGCCGCGCCGATGACACGGCGCTGTTCGTCAACCAATAGAGCGTGATATCGTCGAGCACCTCGTCCGGCGACTTTTCCGGATCACTGGCCTTATAAGTCCAGCGAGAAAAACCTGGATGCCCGAGCATCCACGCCGCAAGGCCTGCGGGTGAATCCGTCAGGCCATATCCGACGGTTTGCGGCCGGGTGCCCATCATCGTGGCATAGGACCTGTTGCCCATCTTTGCGGCCGTGCTGAGCGCCTCGAAGGTCGCGCGCTCCTTGTCGGTGAGGCCATCGGGTGCTGGGCCGCCCACCGCGAGAACAGCAGCAATCTCAGGCGGGACGACAGCAGGCAGATTGATGTGGATGCCGAGTAAGCCTTTGGGTGCCAGTCGCGCCATCGCGCTTGAGACAGGAGAACCCCAGTCCCCACCCTGGGCGACATAACGCTGGTAGCCGAGGCGCTTCATCAACTCCACCCAGATGCGTGCCGTGTGATCGGGGCCCCATCCGGTGGTCGTGGGTTTGCCGGAAAAGCCATAGCCGGGCATCGATGGGACAACGACATCGAAGGCGTCCTCAGCACTTGCGCCATGCGTGGTCGGATCGGTGAGCGGGCCAATGGCTTTCAGGATCTCGAACACCGAGCCTGGCCAACCATGCGTGATGATGACAGGCAACGCGTTTGGGTGCTTCGAGCGAACGTGAAGGAAGTGAATGTCGAGACCTTCTATTTCGGTCACATATTGGGGGAAGATGTTTAGCTTCTCCTCGGCCTTCCTCCAGTCATAGTCGGTGCCCCAATACTCAACGAGTGGCCTGAGGTTTGAAAGCTGAATTCCTTGCGACTGATCGGCGACCGTTTCCTGATCCGGCCAACGCGTCATCCGAATGCGGCGGCGAAGGTCGCTGAGGTCTTCGTCCGAAGCGTTGGCGCGAAACGGCCGGATCGTGTCTGCCGTTGCAGCCGACACGATATTGGGGCGCAAAACACTGATCGCCTCTGCTGCGACGACCAGACCGATCGCAGCAGAGGCGATCAGCTTTCGCCTGCCTTGATCGATGACCTCATGCCGTTTTTTCGAAGCGAGCCCTTTGAAGGATGTGGTCATAGCTTTGTCTCCTCTGAACCGAATGCCTTTGGCAGGGCCGCGAGCAGGGTTGTTGTCAGGATCGCGTATGCGTAGGCCGGGCGTTCAGTTCATGGGTGCATCATCTCGTGCGTAAAGGCCGCAGTCGTGTTGCGCACCAGCGCGACACAGCAGCCCGGAGCGCCATTCCGTGGCGCGCTGTGGGCTCGACGCAGGTATTGGCCAGAAGCCGGGTCACGATGAGCGGTGAAATGCCGCGCTGCCTGAGCTGTCGATCGAGGTCGGTGTTGGCCAGGGCTTGGCCATTGGCCAGGTCATTCCCACCCGAAGATCTTCTTCCAGTCGGCCTTCATGTCAACGACCAGCCAGTTCCGCCGTTCGGCCTCGTTCAATGCCTTATCCAGCTTCCCGAATGTCGACTGCCGGTCGTAGGCGTATTCGCGCTCGGCATCGGTGTGATGGATAATCATCGCGAACCCCGGACCTTTGGCCGCCGTCACCCAACGCAACATTTCGTAGTCGCCGTCCGAATTCCCGGCGACAAAAATCGGCTTTCTGCCAATAAATTGATTGATGCCGACTGGTTTGCCCGGGCCATCGTTCACGAAGTCTATCTTCGGCAGCCGCCTGAGAACCGGAACGTCGCCAACGAGAGCGTATTCCGTGATGATCGTACTGCCCACGACCTGTTCCGGTGGAATGCCATAGATCTTTTCCGTTATCGGACGCATGAACTCGACGCCGCCGCCGGAGACGATGTAGGTCTTGAAGCCATTGGCACGCAGGTAGTCGAGAAGCTCTCGCATCGGCGCGTACGTCATCTCCGTGTAGAGCTTCCCGGTCTTCGGATGCTTCGCTGTCGCAAACCAATCGGTGACGATCTTGGAAAATTGGTCGGTCGTCATGCCGGCATGCGTTGCCATGCCCAACTCGACCATGCCTTTCTCGCCGCTCCTGGCGACACCCTTCAGGTCTCCGGCAAGGACGGATTTGAATGGCGCCTTCTCCTTCCACTCCGGGTGCTGCGGAGCCAATGTCTTGACCCGGTCCAACACAAAGCCGAGCTGGATATAGAACGGCTGTTCTACCCACAGCGTGCCGTCGTTGTCGAAGACGGCGATGCGATCCTCGGGCGCGACATAGCCTTCGCCGCCCTTAGCGGTCGTTGCCTTGACGAAGTCGATGATCCGGGTCTTCGCCGCCGTATCGTTCCACGACGGTAGTGGTTCCTGCGCCCATGCGGGAGATACCGCGCCTATGATCAGCATGACCAGCGCGACGAGCAGCGAGGCAAAGATCGCGTCGGACGCCTCTGAGCGGTTTGTCATCGGAGCTCTCCTACTAAGCGGAAACTCTTTTCACGCACCGGAAGCCGACATGGGTCGTCGAGGTATCCTCAGGCTCGGCATGCCGGGCGGCAGGTCGGTAGCGGCGGCAGTAGTTGGGGGCGCAGAGGTGCGACCCACC
The DNA here is from genome assembly GCF_014193655.1 of Rhizobium sp. BK313. Lineage (GTDB taxonomy): Bacteria > Pseudomonadota > Alphaproteobacteria > Rhizobiales > Rhizobiaceae > Rhizobium. The sequence goes on from NZ_JACHZQ010000002.1 coordinate 641,132, forward strand.
CTTCAGCACGCGGCGCGGTATCCGTATTTGCGGCTGCCGTGGATCATAGCTCGCCTCAATACCACCGCCCCGTGGGTTCTGCGGGATGCAGCAGGACTTAGCGGCGGGTTCTGGATGGCGCGTCGACCAGTAGTCGGACGTCCATTCCCAGACATTGCCGATCATGTCGTAGAGGCCGTAGCCGTTCGGCGGGAACGAGCGTACAGGCGACGTGCGTTCCTTGCCGGCGGGCTTTGTGCTGTGGGTCGGGAAGGTGCCCTGCCAGGTATTGGCCATGGCAACGCCACCAGGCATCAGCTCGTCGCCCCACGCATATTCGGCATCATCCAATCCACCCCGGGCGGCCAGTTCCCATTCGGCCTCCGTGGGTAGGTCAAGCCCGGCCCAATCCGCATAGGCTTTCGCATCGACATAGGCGATATGGACCACGGGGTGCTCAAGCTTGCCACGAAGATCGCTCAACCCTCCAAGCGGACGCCGCCAGTTTGCCCCGAACTTGAACGTCCACCATTGTGTGATATCGGAGCCACTGACGGTCTTCGGCTTAGTGAAGACGAGGGATCCGGCCTTCAACATCTCCGGCAATGCGCCCGGATAGTCCTTTGGGTCGGGCGCTTTCTCGGCAAAGGTGACGTAGCCGGTCGCCTTCACGAATTCCATGAACTTGCGGTTGGTGACGGGCGTCTCCTCGATCCAGAAGCCGTCGATGTTCACGGGATGGGCGGGAGCTTCTTCCGGATAGTGGTCGTTCGAGCCCATGGTGAAGGTGCGGCCAGGAATCCAGACCATGCCTTCGGGTGCCTTGGCAGGTCCGCTTTTGGTGTCGAATGCCAATGCCATCATAGCCTCCGAATATCGAAGGGTGCAGCTTCGCGCCTGTCGGCTGGAAGGGGAAGTACGTTACTGTAAATACCGGCGTTAGCAACATAGCGAAGGGAGCAATGGACGCCGCTCGCACGGGCCTTTGTACTCTAGCCGTTCGGATCAAACGGGATTGAGGTCCGGCAGGACAGGCGCCGTCCGGGACGTGCTGGGCAAACCGGGTGTTCCGACAAGGCTGGCAAGCCATTTTCTGTCGATATCGACCGCCGTCTTTCCCCGAAACAGCCCTTCCTCGAGGATAGAGACCTGGCGGGAGAGTTCGGGTGAGTTCTCCGACGAAAGCCAATCCGCCAGCGTCCGGTGCCCGAGCGTTTTGGACCATGCCTGCAGTCCGGCATAGATCGCTATGGGATTGCCTGTCCGGATCGTCCTGCGCAACTGCCCGAGCTGGTAACGATCGGCGCGGCGGCGTCTCGCACTGATATCGGCAACCCGGTCCGCCACTTTCCGGGCCATTCGATGAACAGGCCGGAAGAAGATGCCGAGCAGCACGATGAGGACAGCACATGCGATGAAGAGCCAGGCTGAAGTTCCCGGCAGCGGCCTGGACTGCTCATCCTGAAGCTCGGGTGTGATTGCCTCATGCGTCGCGGCTGCCGTAGCGACGGTGACCTTCACCGCCGGCAGCGTAGCCGACCGCCAGGCGTGATCGCCGGCATCGAACCAGGGATAGGAAAGGGAGGGGATATCGAAAGTACCCGTGGTCTCCGCGGTATAGACCACTATCTCGACGCGCCGGCTGCCGGTCTCCCGGTCGACTTTAGCGCCGTCTTCGACCTGTGGCGGCTTCTCGTACTGTCGTAGGCCGGGCGCCGTTCCGACGTTGACGGGCGGGATCATCATCGCCTGCGTGTCCTCGGCAAAGATGGTGATGGTTCGGACCAGCGCATCGCCTGCCTTCAGCGTCGACGGGTCTTTGTCGAAGGACTGCGTCAGTGTCAGTGCACGCGCGGCAAAGACCGGCGCCTTAGGCGCGCCGTTCGCCGTTGCCACGACCCTAAAGCTCGTGGAGGGCGCACGAGCCGTTGCCTTCACCGGCTTTCCATCCTGCGAGTAGCCGAGTTCAATATCGATCTCCGGAAGGGTGAAGGTCCCGGCTGTCTCCGACACGACGGCATAGTGTCGGCGGATCACGGAATACTGGACGCCGTCCACCGTCTGGACGAGGTTCTGTGCGCGTTCCTCCGGAAGCGTCACGATCGCATTCGGGAGATCGAAGAGCGGGAACTGCGGCGGCGACGTGAAGAAGTCAGGCACGAAGACATCGACCGCGATATGCACCTGCTGGCCGGGGACAATCTGTCCTTCATCCTCGATCGCGACATGCGCGAACGGCTCGGCTGCAATAGCGATGCCGGATGTGGCCAGCCAGAAAAGGACCGCCAGCAATCTCATGGATTCCTCTTCTGCGTTTCGAGCGAGAACTTTCGCGCCATAAGATCGGCCGGGCTCACCTGCAGGTTCTTCATCCACATCTCCGATGTCTGCTCTGCGATGCTGATTTGTCCTTCCTTTCCTTGCTTGCCCTTGTCATCGAACTGCACGCTGTCCGGCTTCTCGTTCGGCTCCTGTGGCTGCTCCTGCTCCTCGTCCTTCTTCGCTTTCAGAAGCCGTTCGGCGATCACCAGGTTTGCCTGTGCGTCGGGCCAGTCCTTCCGTCTCTCGAGTGCCTTCTTGAATGCGGCGACGGCCTCCTCGAACCTCAACAGATGGAGAAAGGCGTTGCCTTGATCGTACCAGCTTTCGGCCGTGTCGACGGACGCGAAGGCGTCGACCGCCTCGGTAAATTTTCCCGCCTGGTAGAATGAGACCCCCCTCCACATCGGATCGGAGAAATGCGCTGCCGCACCCTCGAAGTCGCCATGTTCGAACGCCAGACGACCCTGCTGGTCCGGCGTCAGCCACATATCCATGAATTCGGCCGCCCCTGCGTCGCTGGGAGAAAGCAGCCGCAGCGCCAGAAGGAAGGCTCCCATACGCACGACCCAGCCCCTCCTGAAATTCAGCGCAAGGGCGACCATCACCGGCACGACGAGCCACCAGCCCATGTCGCGCCACCGGTCGCCCTCGGTCGCCTTCTTCTGGGCGAAGTTCGATCGGATCCGCTGTGACACCCAGCGGACGTCGGTATCGTCAGCCGTCGCCGTCGCCACATCGGCCCCGGTCAGCCTATGCAGGTTCTGCAGGCCCTCGATATCGAGTTTTGCCAGGACCCTGTTTCCGCCCTCGGTGAGGAACCCCTTCTCCGGCGTTTTCACCGGTCCGCCCTCGGCCGTGCCGACGCCGAGCACGACGATGCCGCTTTGGGTGTTCTGCTTGAAGGCTTCGAATGCAGTCTGTTCGACGCCGTCGGTGATGAAGAGGATAGTTCCCGTTGCGCGCTCCTGTGCGAGCGTGTCCTCGGCAAGCTTCAGGGCCTTTGCCGTATCCTTCCCTAAGACCGGCATGATCCGGGTCGCGAGCGCGTCAGTGTAGCTTTCGATGAGGGACGCATCCTCGGTGAGCGGCAGAACGAGATGGGCCGATCCGGCATAGGCGATCACTCCTGTGCGCGCACCGTTTCTGGAGGCGATGATATCGTGGATCTTCAGCTTGGCCCGTTCCAGCCGTGAGGGCGTGACGTCGATGGCATCCATCGTGGGGGAAAGGTCCACAGCGATGATCAGGGGAGCTGTGTCTTCGACGAACGGAGGTTGCTCCCGCTCCCAGGTTGGCCCCGCCGCCGCCAATATGCCGACAGTTAATATGCCGGTCAGTATCCATGACGGTCGGATAGTCGATCCTCCGGTGGCGTCAACGACCAGCCGGTCGAGCAGGTGCGGGGCAATCATCGCCTTCCACTGATTTCGGACGTCGCCGGACCGGGATGACAACCACAGCACCGCGATCGGAAAGAAAAGGCCAAGCAGCAGCCAAGGCCTTAGGAAATGGAAGTCCGCGATCATGCTGCAGCCCTCCTGCGGACCGCCCCGGCGAAACCGGATACGATGTAGTAGACGCAGAGCAGTCCAATGCCGGCAGTCAGCGGCCATTGAAACAGTTCGATACGCGGCCGCCATGAGAGGGTCTTCTGGTTCTCGGGTGTGATCCGATCGAGGACGTTGTAGATTGCCGCGAGTTGTGACTGATCGGAGCCGAAGAAGTAGCGGCCGCCCGTGGCTTGTGCGATCTTCCGAAGCGTCGTCGTATCGAGCTTATCCTCTCCGGTCGCCTTGGGATCGCCGATGCCGACGGCATGGATCACGATGCCTTTCGACTTTGCAATGTCCGCTGCCTTGGCCGGTGGCATTTTGCTTGCGGTATCGTTGCCGTCGGAAAGCACGACCAGCACCTTTTCCGGAACCGTCGTCTTCTCGAACATCCTGATCGCAAGCCCGATCGCGTCGCCCAACGACGTCCGCGGCCCGGCGATACCCGGCAGAGTATCGGCAATCATTGTCTGGACGAGCTCGTGGTCCATAGTGAACGGCGCGAGGGGGTAGGGCGCGTCGCCGAAGGCGATCAGTCCGATGCGGTCTCCCGAGCGTCTACCGACGAAGTCCGCGACAACCTTGCGTACCGCCCCGACGCGCGCCTCGATCGTTCCGTCTGGCGCGTGAAAATCCTTGGTGTCCATCGACTGCGACAGATCGAGTGCAAGCAATATGTCGCGCTGAGGTTCGACCTTCTCGATCGGCGGTTCCACGAACTGGGGGCGGGCCAGTGCGAGAACGATCAGACACCAGGCTATGCTCTCACAGATGAACTGCGGCCACGTCCGCCGGACGACGACCGATCCTTCCGTCGGACGCACGCCGGCTGCTTCGGCAACCTGCTCGAAGAAGGGCAGGCGCACGGATGCCGACGTCTCGCGATGCGCGGGCAACAGCCACCGGACAAGCAGTGGTACTGGAAGCAGGAGCAGCAGCAGCGGGAGGTCAAGCTGATACATGATGACGCTCGATCCATCCGCGAACGGCCGCGGCAATGTCGTCGCCGTCATTCTGCGGCAGTCCGCCGATGCTCGAACTGTCGCGGTATTCGGCATCGTCGAGCAGCCGTGCGAGCGCATTTCCTGCCCCACCCTCGGCGTGGCCGTCGAGGAAATGCACCCATGCCGCCCCGGAGAGACAGGCGACCTGGTCGCGAGGCCATGCCGCCAGCGCCGTCCTCTTCAGAAGGCATGCAAGTTCGTGGATTGCGTCCTGCCGAGTTTCGGGGTTGCGGATCCTGATTTCGATTTCGTCGAGGATACGCCGCGCCTCCCTTCGGTAGGCATTGGCGCGGTAACGCCTAAGCCAAAGCAGAAACGCAAACATCAGCCCCACGAGAAGGACCAGTCCAACGACAATCCATCCCCAGGTCTGGGGCATCCACGAGACCGGCGTTGGTATGGCGATGTCATGCAGCGAGCGCAGTGCTGCCTCGGTTATCGGGTCCAAATGCGATGCCTGCGGCTCCATTAGCGCCTCCGCTGTCGCCATGCGGATTGTTCAAGCAGACGTCGCAACTGCGGAGCGGTCTCCTCCGCTGCCGATACCGGAAGCATGGGGAGGCCGAGTTCGCGCTGCCATGCCCGAAGCTCGCGTCCACGGTTGCGAGCGAACCTGTCGATGGCGCTGCGGACGTCGGATTTCCGGAAGGCAAGCTCCGCCTGAAGACCGCCACCGCTGACAACGATATCGCCGGACTTCGGCAATTCCAGTAGGAAAGGATCGTAGACGAGCAGGCAGATCATGTCGTTGCGGCCGGAAAGCCTCAGCAGCAGGTCGCGTGTCAGCGCCGTGTGGCCGTCGAAGTCGGAAATGACGACGACCAGATGGTCGTGATGGGCAATGTTCGCCACGGTTTCCAGAACCATATCGAACTGGCCGGGCGCGGGCGCGGCGGCTGAGGCTACGTTCAACGCCTGGTTCTGCTTCGCCAACCTCTCGGCGAAGGCGATGACGGCGTTGCGGCTGCGATGCGGCTTCACCTCGTCGATCTCGGTGTCGTTGAAGACGAAGCCGCCGATACGGTCACCGGAGCCGAGAATGCGCCATGCGCAGAGTATCGCGGCCTCTGCGGCGGTCACTGATTTCATCGCTCGCCTGCTGCCGAAGAACATGTTGATGCGCTGATCGACGACAAGGATTGCCGGCCGCTCCTTTTCCTCGCCGTAGACGCGCACCACCGGCCTGCTCGTGCGGGCTGTCACGCGCCAGTCGATGGAGCGGATGTCGTCACCCGGCAGATAGTCGCGAAGCTCCTCGAAGATCAGGCCGCGGCCGCGCATCGCCGACTGCATGCGCCCGGCAAGCTGCTGGTGGCTGCGCGCCTTCTGGACGAATGCCAGGTCTCGCGCGCGGCCTTCGAGCGCCACCAGACCTTTGGTAGTCACGTAGATGCCACCCATGTCGGCCGGCGTCTTCATGAGACGGCCACCAGCTCGGCGATCCGGTCGACGACATGGTCGGACGAGGTGTTCGAGGCATGCGCCTCGTAGGAAAGGATCAGGCGATGGCGGAAGACGTCATTGACGATCGCCTTGACGTCGTCTGGTGTCACGTAGTCGCGTCCCTTCAGCCAGGCATAGGCGCGCGATACCTTGTCGAGACCGATGACGCCGCGCGGGCTGACGCCGACCTGCAGCAGCTTCGCCAGCGCCTTGTCGTAGCGGTCCGGATAGCGGGTGGCGAAGACCAGGGCGACCATGTATTTCTCGACAGGATCCGAAACGGTGACTGCTCCGATCTCCTTGCGGGCGTCGAAGACGGCCTGCGGATTAAGCTTCTGTGGGGCAGCGGGTTTGCTGTCGCCGTGCGCCTCGTTCTCCTCGTCGCGGTTCAGCCGCATGATCGCCGCTTCCGACGTCTCGTCGGGATAACCGACCTGCACGTGCATTAAAAACCGGTCGAGCTGAGCTTCGGGCAGCGGATAGGTGCCTTCCTGCTCGATCGGGTTCTGTGTCGCCATGACCATGAAGAGGGCCGGAAGCGGATAGCTTTTGCCGCCGACCGTGACCTGCCGCTCCTCCATCGCTTCCAGCAGGGCCGATTGCACCTTAGCGGGGGCGCGGTTGATCTCGTCGGCGAGAATGAGGTTGGCGAAGATCGGTCCCTGCTGGAACTTGAACTCTCCCTTGCCACCTTCGCTGAAATAAATCTCCGACCCGGTGATGTCGGCAGGAAGCAGGTCGGGCGTGAACTGGACACGCGAAAGCTCGGAATCGAGGTTTTTCGCCAGGCTCTTGATTGCCCGCGTCTTTGCGAGGCCGGGCAGGCCTTCCACGAGCAGGTGACCATTTGCAAGAAGCCCAAGCAGAAGCCGCTCCACCATCGCCTCCTGGCCGATGATCGACTGGCCGATGCGTTTGCCGAGCTGGAGGATGTCGTCACGGGCGGCCATATTTGCTTCCCAAGTGAGGTGAAGGGCAGGCGCGGCGCTTTCGGCCGCGTCTGCCTTTGCCTAATGGTGTCGCTACTGACCGCTGCCAGCCGGGCTTTGCTCAAGCGACCGCATCAATGAATCGATCATCTGGTCGACGCTGAAGCTCGCCGGACGCTGGCTCGGTGGGTAATCCCGGAACGTCTGGAGGAAGGGGGCGACGCGCCACACGCCGTATTGGATGAGATAGGCATTCTTGGCCAGCCAGTCATAATACTGATCGGAAACAACATCGGCCCGTTCGAACGGATCCATCCTCAGGTTGAAGACCTTCGGGGCGCGCAGGCACGTGAAGGGATTCGACCAAACTTCGAAGCCACCGGGCTTGCGCTGTTCGCAGAACACGATTTTCCAGTTGTCGTATCGGTAGGCGACGAGGTTGCCGTCGTCGTTGAAGTAGAAGAAATCGTGTCGTGCGGACTTTGGCTCCTGCCCGGTCAGATAGCCAAGCTGGTTGTAGCCATCGAGATGGACCTTGAACTGGTTGCCTCCGATCGCTGTTCCTTTCAGCAGGCGGTCCTTGACGTCCGAATCGCCGGCGGCGGCAAGCAGCGTGGGAAACCAATCCAGACCCGACATCATCTCGTTTGATACTTCTCCAGCCTTGATGTGGCCTGGCCAGCGGATCATCGCCGGTACGCGGAATGCACCTTCCCAGTTCGTGTCCTTCTCGCTGCGGAAGGGCGTCGTCGCAGCATCCGGCCAGGACCATTGGTTCGGACCGTTGTCCGTCGTGTAGACCACGATGGTATTGTCGGCGACGTTCAGATCGTCGATAGCCTTCAGAAGCTTTCCGACATCGCCATCATGCTCGATCATGCCGTCGGCATAGTCGTTGCCTGGCATCCCGCTCTGCCCCTTCATGGATTCGCGCACATGCGTGAAGGCGTGCATGCGGGTTGTGTTCATCCAGGTGAAGAACGGCTTGCCCTGCTTTACCTGCCTGTCCATGAAATCGATCGCCGCCGCAGTCGTCTCGTCATCGATCGTCTCCATTCGCTTTGTGTTCAGGGCTCCGGTGTCTTCTATCCTACCGTCGGCATAGGAGTGGATGACGCCGCGCGGCGAATTCGTTCTGACGAACTCCTGGTCGTCCTTCGGATAATAGGGTCGCTCCGGCTCTTCTTCGGCATTCAGGTGATAGAGATTGCCGAAAAACTCATCGAAGCCATGTTTGGTCGGCAGGAATTCGTCCCGGTCGCCCAAGTGATTTTTGCCGAACTGGCCGGTCGCGTAGCCGAGCGGCTTCAGCGCCTGGGCAATGGTGATGTCGCGCGGCTGCAGACCGACGGTCGCGCCGGGAATGCCGACCTTGCAGAGCCCGGTGCGCAGGCAGACCTGACCGGTGATGAAGGTGGAGCGACCCGCCGTGCAACTATTTTCGGCATAGTAGTCGGTAAAGATCATGCCCTCATGGGCAATGCGGTCGATGTTGGGCGTCTTGTAACCCATCAGGCCAGTCGAATAGGCGCTGATATTGCTCTGGCCGATATCGTCGCCGAAGATCACCAGGATGTTTGGTCTTGCGCTGTCCGGACTAGGCGCCGGGGAGCTCGTGGCTGAAGATGCCGGGGCCGTGCCCTGGGCGGATGCGCTCGACATGAACGGCGCCGAAATCAGCGTCATGGCCGCGACGGTCGTTACCCAAAGAAATCCACGGGAGAGTTTCGTGTCCATCATCTGCTCTCCCTAGTTTGGTCGTTCAACATTTCGCACTCCTTGTGATCGGGTGGGGCTTCGCAGCCGCCGCAGCGGATCGTTGTTATTCGACGGGGAGAGACTTCTATTTTTGGCGTCTGCGCGGAAGTACGTTACTGTAAACAGCGGGGTTGTAAGGTGTAACAGGGGCGTAAATCCGCGGTCACGGGGTCAGCGGCTTCGACTCAGGATCTACGCGCAGCGTCGCATCCACATCTGCAGCCTTTTTCGGACGTAGCGGTTGTTCTACGATCGTCAGAGGCGCGGCAACGGCCGCTCCAGCCACCGTACCAACGGTCCGGGCGGTGCCGCCGACGACGGCGGCAACACCTTCTCCAAGCGAGATGTTGGAATCAGTCAGCGTCTGCCCGGTTATAATCCGCTGGCCGATGAGCTGGACGATCTGCGGGCTTTCGGCGAACTTGCCGTGGTTCATGCTGTCGCCGCTCTTGACCTTGGTGAGATCGATGGCGGTGATGCCCGCCCTCTCCAAACGGGAGCGGTAGGGCTCCTCGGCCGGATTGATCCCACCCAGGCGCCCGCCGCCCGTGATGAAGCTGGACGCCGCAAGCGCGCGGTCGTCCTGCGAAACGAAGATCGTGAACTTCGGCCTCGGCGTGCCCATCTCCACGAATTGCTTGGCGAAGACTTCGATGTCGATGTCGGGCGAAGCGAGGATGACATTGTGAATCTTCGGATTTACGTGCCCATCGCGAATGCCCATTTGCCTGAGGGATTCCATGGCGAGCCAGGTGCCCATCGAATGCGCAAGGATGGTGATGTCCTTGACGTCGGGATCTTGCGCCAAGACACGCAGCGTCTGTTCGAGAGCCGTACGGGAGTAATTCGTACTCTCTCTATCATATGCGTAGGCGGCGAGCCGCGCGCGCGACGGCCAGGTGAAGAGGATCGGCGTCGCCTGCATGCCGCTGTCGTGGACGATCTGCGCGAAGCGGAAGACCGAATCCTCGTAGGTGTTGTTGAAACCATGGATGAAGACGAGCGCATGACCGCCTTCGATATGCTGGTGGAACCACGCGCGGCCCTCAGGAACGGTGTAGAGCTGTTTGACGCGGGTGACGGCGAAGTCGGTAGCGGGATTGGGGGGCAGCCTTTTGGGCCACTGTACCGTTCCGGGTTGACGCTTTGGCGGAATGGAGACCGCGATATCGGTTAGAAAGGGCTTGGGACTGCGCTCACCGTTGAACAGGGTGGCCGGATTGCCGGAGGGCTGGCGGGTCGTCGCCACAAGAATGTCGACCTGTGCGGTTTTGGGCGTCGCCGCCGTCAGCGTCACGGGCGTCATCACACCACTTGGGTGGCCGCAGCCGGATAGCGTCAGCAGGATTGCGAGGACCGGTTTCTTCTGCATCGGCACTCCGTCGATCGTTCAAATTCACCATAGGCGGCATCGGCGCGCGGTTAAGTACGTTACGGTAAATTACGTCGGCGAAGCGGTCGGCGTTGCCTCGACATGATCTCTCTGCACGCCAGTGAGGCACGCCCGTGAGGCACGTCACAAGGCAAGCCGTTTACGCCGGTATTTACAGTAACGTACTTATGCTTCCTTCCGGGGTGGGAGATCCTGTCGGTTCACATCGGTTCGGCGGGAGATCAGCGTGAGAAGAGTGCTTTTCGCGACAATGGCAATAATGGCGATAGCATCGGCTGCCGCCGCCTTGTCGCCCGACGAGCTCGCGAAGCGCACAATCGAGCGCCGTGCGGTGGAGGCGGTCATCTGGGGTATTCCGGCAGTCAACTACGACCTGATGCTCCAGGAGATGCTCGCCAAGACAAGCGGCAAGGTGAACCAGATCGTCTATTGGTCGCGCCCCCTCGATTGGCACAATCAGACCCTGACGCCCAATCCGGACGCCATATATCTGATGGCCTTCACAGACACAAAGGACGTCGGACCGGTCGTGATTGAAGTGCCGCCAGCAGAGGGCGGCTCGATCAACGGCAATATCGTCGACGTGTGGCAGATGCCGCTTGAGGACGCCGGACCATCTGGTGCCGACAAGGGCAAGGGCGGAAAGTATCTTATCCTGCCGCCCGGCTACAAGGACAAGGTTCCCGACGGCTACATCCCGCTCACTTCGGACACCTACGGCGGATACGCGCTTCTACGCTCCAATCTTGCTAGTCACAGCGACGCCGATATCGAAAAGTCGGTCGCCTATGGCAAGCGATTGAAGGTTTATCCGCTGTCACAGGCAGCCTCGCCGCCGGAGACCGTCTTCACCGACGCCAAAGATGTCCTGTTCGACTCGACGATAAGGTACGACACAAGCTTCTTCAAATCTCTGGACCGGATCGTCCAGACCGAACCCTGGCTGCCGCGCGATCGGGTCATGATCGACCAGCTCAAGTCGTTAGGCATCGAGAAGGGCAAGCCGTTCAAGCCGGACGCAGCGACAAGCAAGCAGCTTGAAACCGGAATCCATGAGGCGCGGGAATGGCTGGAGGCAAAATACGATACCAGCTTGAAGCCCTTTTATGAGAAGGGACGCTGGAATTTCCCCGCCGACCCCGAACTCGTGAAGGCAGCGCAAGCGTCGTTTAATGAGCCGGATGCCTATCCGGTCGACATTCGCGGTCTTACCTACAGCTATGCCTATGTCGGCATTAAGCGCCTCGGCGCCGGCCAGTTCTATCTGATCGCAATCAAGGACAAAGACGGGCATCCCTTTGACGGTTCGAAGACCTACCGCCTGAACGTGCCAGCCAACGTCCCGGTGGAGCAATATTGGTCGCTGACCGCCTATGATCGCGAAACACATGCGCTGATCCGCAACATGCCGCGCGCAAGCTGCTCGTCACAAATCGCTGATCTGCAGAAAAATGCAGACGGCTCGGTCGACATCTTCCTTGCGCCGAAGGCACCCAAGGACAGGGACACGAACTGGATACCGACCGATCCGAAGCGCGACTTCGAACTGATGTTCCGTCTTTATGCGCCAACAAAGGCGCTCTTCGACAAGACATGGACGCTTTCCGACGCGGAACGGGTGAGGAAATGACCAATGGAAAATCGTGTGGAGATAAAGCGAAACCGGGCGATCCGCAGGTATGGATTGTCATTTTGTGCGATGATGGCGCTATAAAATAGTTAAATGACGGTCAGGGCGACGTCATCGTAAATTCCAATGTCGGGTAATGCCGGATGAGCACTATGACCCAACTTCCCTCCGCCGGTTCCGGCGGAGGGATTTTTTTGGATGATATTGCGTATAACACTCAAGGCTGCTTGACCTACCGCGACGTTTCGATGTCGCGGCGGCGAGCCCCGCACGTAAAGCGGCAAGAGCGATGAATGCCTGCCGCGTTACGCCGCCTTTTCAATTTCGCAATAAATGATGTTGCGGTTATCCCCGAACCAGACGGATACTTTTGTCTCTGCGCTGCCGGCGCTTGCGTTGGCAATCATGCGCATATCGCTCTCCGAACGCAGAAGGAGAGGCCAATTCATGAACGCTTCCATGTAGCCGTCTACTTCGATTTCCTGCGAGAAGTTCGCAAACAAGAAGGAACCGCCGGGCTTCAGCATTTCAATGCATTTGCGCGTCAGTCTGGCGGCAACCGGAAACGTCAGATAGTCGTACAGGCCTGCAGCGTAGATGTAATCGAAGTGCCCGAGAGCGTGTTTGCCGGAAAACAGGCTTTTGACGGTACCGTCTACGGCTTCCACGCATGTTCCGGCAAAATCGCGCGCAACCGTGCCCACACTGAGCGGGTCCTGATCGAGCGCAATCCAGCGTCTGATTTTTCTTTCCCTGAGCGCAGTCGACAACGCCGCCTCGCGAAGATGGCCCGATGCCACCGCAAGGACTTCCGCCGACCCGGGGCGGTCCTTGGCGAAGTCATCCACTCTTCGTGCAAGCAGATCTCGGCGCTCTCTCACGGCGACGGATGAGGAAGCGTTTTTGGTGTATTCGTATATCGTTCTGCCCAGGTCGGTGGATGCCGCGATTTCTGTCTCCACTTTGGAATGACCGTAGATGAAGTCGAGCAGATGTGCGTCACCCGAATAGCCGCGCGGCTTATCGAACGACCACCGCGTAAAAGGATCCTGAAACAGGAAATGAGTCACGGGATGATTTTGGGCAAGGAAGACGATTTCACTCCATATGCTGGCATGAAAGCGACGGCGTATTTGATGCAGCGCATGCGATAGTCGGCTCACAACCGCGTGCGGATCCACTGTGGATCGGAACTGTTGAAGCGATAAATCCAGCGTCAGAGCAAGCTCCGCCTTGGCTGTTATCATCTGATCCGAGGGGGGAAGGTCGTTTGGCTCAGTCGGGCGAAGGATTTGACCAGGTGCAATAAGACTCTCGCCGTCGAACTTAAATCCTTGTGCCATTATGAACTCCGTTGACGCAATGTTAAGCATAAATATGTGGATGACAGAACGCGATTGGATTCTGCTCGTCAAGAGGGTATTTCTAGCAGCACGAGCTAAATTTCGTGGCCAAAACGAACGGAACTTTGGAAGCGGTGAACTCAGGTTTATCGGCAGCAATGCTCGGAGGGCGTCGCCGCATGTTCTATGAACGATTATTTTCGGAGCAGATCGCATCTGGAGTTCCCGCAAAGGCCACTTTTCTGGATGCAGACTGCGTTGTGCCGATAGAGAAGCTCCGTGGCTCCCCCTTGGAGATGAGGGCTGCGTATGCATCGGAGAATGATGCCGCCCAGCGACAATGCACACGCAAAGGCTTGTGGATGGCTGTCGCCGTCTATGTTGCCTTTGCCGCTCCTGACAGCTGGCTCATTCCGGACGTCGCGCCGCTAACGATCGCCTTGCGGTTTGTCGTTGCGGCTGTTGCGCTGATGGCCTTTGAGATTTTGAGGTTGGCGAAGGCGAAGACCGTTTGGCTGGACAGCACTTGCGCTCTGGCGCTAGTCTTGGGTTATATCGGCTGGCTTTGTCCGGCTATTACCACAAAATATGCGATGAGCATGTCCTACTACATGATCTTCGGCGCGATTTTCATGATGGGCGCAAACCTGTTCTTCAGCTTCTCGTTTCGCCTGTCTGTCCTTACGTCCGGCACGGTATTGGCTGCTTTTTTTGTGGCGCTGTATGGTTTCTTTCCATCGACGCCGGCCTACCAACTCGCCTTTGGACTGTTTTACGTTTCATGTTTCATATTCACGTCATTCGTGAACTGGCGTTTGAATGTCGAGCGCTACAACGTGTTCCTCAATGCGGTGGAGGCTCGCCACCAGCATTTGGAGGCAACAGAGCGCGGAAAGGCATTGCTGCGTCTTTCACACACTGATTACCTCACAGGCATCGAAAATAGACGCGCAATCGATCGCAGACTGGACGAGTGCTGGAGCGCTTGGAAAAACGAAGGCCGCGAATTTTCGGTCATCCTGATCGACGTCGACTTCTTCAAGCGCTTCAACGATCGCTACGGTCATCAGGAAGGTGACCGATGTCTCACTGTTATTGCCGCGACGCTTCAGAAATTGGTTGAGCGCTACGGGGGCATCATTGGTCGTTATGGCGGCGAGGAGTTCATCGTTGTCATGCCTTTACAAGCGCAGGATGAGGCAACCTATATAGCAGGAAAAATTCGACACCAAGTTGAGGCGCTTGCAATCCGGCACGAAGAGCGGCCTGACGACGCGCAGATCGTAACGGTGAGTGTCGGGGTTGCCTTTATCAGCGAACGGGCAGGGGCAAAGGTGGAATGGCTCGTGCGTGAGGCCGACCTTGCGCTCTATAGCGCAAAGGCCTCTGGCCGCAACTGCGTTCGAACATTTGACCCGACGTTGCGGCGTCCGAACGAGGACGCCGGAAAATTGGTGCCGCTGCTCGCGACAGCCATTGATCGGAGTTTAGTATCACTGGTCTATCAACCGATATTCGATCTCAGGAACGGCCAGATAAAAGCTGCCGAGGCTTTGATGCGGCTTCGTTTGCCCGATGGAACCTCCGTGCCCCCGGATATCTTTATTCCCATCGCCGAGCGGACTGGCTCGATTATCGAATTGGGTCGATGGGCGATCAAAACGGCATGTCAGGACATCCTGGCGTCCGACCGCATGTCCACGGTGAGCGTGAATGTCTCTCCGGTACAGCTCAGATCTCCGGGTTTCGCCATGAGCGTTGCAGCTATCCTGGAAGAGACTCGCGTGTCTGGGTCTCGGCTCGCACTGGAAGTCACTGAGGGCTTGGATATGGAGATGCAACCCGCGGTTCTGCAGTGTGTCGCCGATCTCCAGGCACTCGGCGTCGAGATTTGGTTGGATGATTTCGGCTCTGGTTATGCCGGATTATCCTGGCTCCGGGCGATCGAGTTCGACACCGTCAAGGTTGACCGAACCTTCCTGCATGATTGTGCCGACGAGCGTGGGCTGACCATGTTGCAAGACATGGTCGCTCTCATCCGCAATCGGGGAAACACCATCCTGGTGGAAGGCGTGGAGACCGAGGCTCAGATGTCTGTTCTCCAGAATCTCAGCATTGACCGAGTTCAAGGGTTTCATCTGGGCAGACCGGTGAGTGCAGAGTTATTGAAGATCAGTGCATAGTGCCTCTCAGCGAGCGGTCGACGAGCCAGACTGGCCGTCCAGCGCCATCAATATCTGATATCCGGCCTTCACCCGTGCCGAGATCGGATAGTTTCTGTTTGCCAATATCACGATGCCGATGCGCTTAGCGGGAACAAAGGCGACATAAGCGCCGAAACCATTCGTGGAGCCGGTTTTGTTGATCAGCACATCATCCTGCGGCTCTACAGGCGGAACAAGCTTGGTCGCTTTATTCGGCTTAAGGGCCATCTCGGGGGAATTTCCTGCAAGCAGCCGGTCGAGATCAGTCGGATAGGCATACATCTCCCATCCGAGACCCTGCGTCATGTCACCGACTTTGTAATACCCGGTGTGCGTAGCGGTGATTGCGCGTCGGAGCGTTTTGTCGAGCTTCGAGCCGTCGATATTTGCCTCGACGAACTGGATCATGTCCGCCGCGGTCGTCTTCACGCCATAGGCCTCCGAGTCGAGAGCGCCTGGCGTGACCCGAACGGGCTTGCCGTTCTTCGAATAGCCGTAAGCGTAATCGCCCATCTGATCCTGTGGAACCTTGATGTAGGTATGGGCTAAGCGGAGCGCCGGGAAGAGCGTCTGCTCCATCAGATCGTCGAAAGGCTTGCCCATGCTTCTGGCGGCGAGATAGCCAAACAGGCCGATGCTCGGGTTCGAATAAAGCCGATGCGTCCCGGCCGGATAGATCGGGCGCCAGTCTCTGTAGTAGCCGATCGTCGTTTTTTGATCGGTGACATCATCCGGGAACTGCAAGGGCAGACCGCCCGCCGTATAGGTGGCGAGATCAAGGAGGCTGATCTTGTCGAAGCTGCTGCCCGCGAGCGCCGGCAGATGCTTGCTCGCGTTGTCTGAGAGGGACAGGGTTCCGCGCAGCTGAGCGTAGGAGGCAAGGGTGGCGGTAAAGGTCTTGCTGATCGAGCCGATCTCGAGAATCGTATCCTCGGTAACTTTTTGCCCGCTTTCTTTGGATGCGACGCCATAGTTGAAGAAATAGCGCTTGCCCTCAACCGTGACCGCCACCGCCAGTCCCGGAACGTTGTTTTCCTGCATCGTGGGCCGGATCGCGTCGTTCACGGCCTGCTCGAGCCGGTTTTGGCCACCGCTCTCGGCGGCATAAGTATTGGCGGCAGAGAAAATAGAAGCACCGACGATCAGTCCGAGCTTTGGAAGGCAAATAGCTTTCATAGAAAGTCCTCGTGTTCGTGTGATCGGCCGCGCATTCAGCAATTTGCGGCCGGCAGCTCCATGGGGATTTGATTGGATTGGGTTTTGTGCGTGCCGACAGTCCGACGGCGCCATCAGATCTCAGAGGCGATCCGGCCGATATCGGCAATGACTGCGTCGCGTGCGGCGGCCGGTATCGACGGAATCTCGCAATAGGCCGTGACGATGATCGGAGCCCGATCCGGTGGCCATATGACGGCGATGTCGTTGGCGTTTCCGTACTTGTCTCCATTGGTCCCGGTTTTGTCACCAACAAGCCAGTTCTTCGGAAGGCCGGCGCGCAGCCGAGCGTCGCCCGTTTTGGTGGTGATCAGCCACGCCGCCAATTGAGAGCGCGAGGCACCGGACAGGATGTCCGTAAAAAGAAGCTTTCGCAGATTCTCCAGCATCGCTGCAGCCGTTGTGGTGTCGCGGATGTCGTCGGGCCCGTCGTGATAGTTGAGCTCGGTTTCGATGCGATCGAGACGCGAAACGTCATCGCCAAGCGTGCGGCAGAAGGCCGTCAGCGCCGCTGGTCCCCCGAAACTGGCAAGCAGCACATTTCCGGCGGTATTGTCGCTGCGGGTCACAGCCGCATCGCAGAGTTCGGCCACTGTCATACCAGGCTCACCGACGCGCGCCTGCGTTACGGGTGATCCGGACACCAGATCCTTCTTTGAGAATTTGATGCGTCGATCCAGCTTCTCTTCCCCTTTGTCGACGCGAACCAGGACAAGAGCCGCCGCCAAAGCCTTGAAAGTGCTGCACATGAGAATGCGTTCGTTCGCACGGTGCTCGATACGTTTGCCGCTCGCCAGATCGAGAATACTCACGCAAATGCGGCCGGGATGCTTGCGCTCCAGCTCGGCAAGCTTGGCGTCCGCAGCTTGCATGTTTTGGGCCAGCCCTTCCGTACTGAGTGCGGCAAGAGCAAAACTGCCGGCAAGCGTCTGCCGACGTGACAATAACATTGTCATTCCTGTCTTCCTTATCAGGTTGGTTTCAAAGAGAGGCCGGTGTCATGGACCGGCAGACGTCGCAGGGTCCGTCTGCACCTCTCGACAGGAACTATGAAGGGGAGGCTGGTCCTAGACAAACGATCAATTCTGCGCTTAGACATGAGAAAAACTTGGGCATGAATGACGATGGAAATTCCACAGCTGCCGCTTAACGCCCTGCGCGCCTTCGAAGCTTCAGCGCGACATTGCAGCTTCACACGAGCGGGATTGGAACTCCGGGTCACGCAGACCGCCATCAGCCATCAGGTAAAGGCGCTTGAAGAGGCCTTGCGTGTCACCTTGTTCAAGCGCCTTCCCCGGGGTCTTGCCCTGACGGATGAAGGGCACGCATTGCTCCCAGTGCTTACGGATGCCTTTCGCCGGATGAGCGCTACTTTGAGCCAGTTCGAGGAGGGGAACTTCCACGAGATCCTCACCGTGGGCGTGGTCGGTACCTTTGCGATTGGTTGGTTGCTGCCGCGACTAAGCGTATTCAAGCAACAGCATCCTCATGTTGATCTACGTCTCAAGACGAACAACAATCGATCCGACGTGCTGATTGACGGCCTGGACTTCTTCATCCGGTTCGGTGACGGCGCGTGGCACGGAATGGAGGCAATACATCTGATGGATGCGCCGCTTTCGCCCGTGTGCGCGCCGATGTTGCGCGAACGTCTTCGCACTCCGGCAGACTTGGCAAGTGTGGAACTGCTGCGCTCGTACCGGATTGACGAGTGGCCCCTCTGGTTCAGGGCTGCTGGGATCGATGCGCCCAGTCTTCGCGGCTGGATGTTCGATTCGTCGCTGACGCTTGTGGAGGCTGCGGCGCGAGGTGTGGGCGTTGCGCTCGTCCCGGTCGCCATGTTCCTTCAGGAGATTGAAGCAGGGCGGATCATTCAGCCTTTTGAGATTACGGCCCAGACCGGGAGTTATTGGCTGACGCGATTGAAATCACGTGCGGAAACGGCATCCATGAAGGCTTTCCGTCGATGGCTTTTGACGGAAATCGAAGGTGAGCGCGACGAACGGGTCGCACCTTAACGTCTCTGGCAGAATTAGTGCCGGTCGGCTGGTATTTTGAATTCGCACGTCGCTGCAATGGTGGGCGCGAAACGGCAGAAGGAATAAACGACGACGTTGAACGGCGTGCCGCCCTTATGTCCGCGCGGGCGGCGTAAATTCGGGCACCATGTGAAAAGGCCCGGCGCAAGGGCCGGGCCGATATAGCAAAGAACTAACGGCAAATTCGCTGTTCTGTGACCACCCTGTGGCCGTGGTGCCATTCCTTTACGACCTTTGTAAAACAGTCACGATGGTGATGGCGATAGTCCCAGTCGGCGCGCTCCTGGTAGTGATGGCGATGATAATAAGGGCCGCCGCCGGTGATAACTTCTACCGAAGCAGCTTGGGATGGAAGACTTGTGGCTGCAAGCGAAGCGAGGGCGATTGCAGAAGCGATGAGGAACTTGTTCACGGGTTTTCTCCGATTGACATTTGCTGTCCTACAACGTCGCTTAGGACGTTGATTCAAAGGTAATCCTGAGCAAATGAACCAAGCGTGACGGTAGTGTTCATCTAAGCTTCATATCAAAATCGGACTACGAGAAGGGCTTGTCGCCGAAGAGGATATCCCCTCAGGAGCAGAGGACTGATGCCCGACCGGGGCATGATCTGTTCGACGGGCCGATCCAGCAACCTCTGGGACGAGACGGATGTGTTCGATTAGATCGAATGCTTCTACAATGCGAAGCGTCGTTACTCCCATGCAGGGCTATGTCAGTTCCAACAATTTTGAAACCAAGGTGGGTTAGCTTAACCCCGTATCCGAAAAACCAGCAGCAGGCCATGACCCCGAAAGATCCATAGGCGAAAGCCAATTTAAGCTCTTTGGGGCGGCCCCAGAAAACAGGTGTCTGATGGAAGCATGGCTTACACTCTTCCTAATGCTGCTCGGTACGCATTGGATCTGCGATTACCCGCTGCAGGGCCAATTCCTCTCCGACGCGAAAGCCAAGGGCCCGCTGCGGGTCTATCATCTCATTGCCCATGCTGGCATTCACGGTGCGGGCGTCGCACTAGTGACGGGGAATGTTTGGCTCGGGCTTGCGGAGTGGGTGCTCCATACCATCATCGATGAGGCAAAGATTCGCGGTAAGACGACATTCGCTCAAGACCAGGCATTGCATATCGCGTGCAAGCTGCTGTGGCTTGTTCTGGTGATTGTGGACCACAAGCCATGACCAATTAGTCACAAGACCCCCGGAGATCACCTTGGCGCGACTGGCCAGAGGCAGCGACCCATGCGACCGGGTGTTGCCGGCCATGATGCTTGCCCTTGTCTGCTCCTATCTCGTTCCAAGAGGTGAGGGTGTCGCGGTGGAACGAAAAGCCTGCGTGTGAGGGGCGCTGGGTTTTTGTTATCTGCGCCATCGGGTTCGGGCACGCATGAAAACCGGAGCTCTGGAGAGCTAAGCTGGCCTTTGAACTATATTTTACGCCGATTTCCATTCAGTGAAATGACCATCGAGTAGTAACGGCGCGAATCCCTGGGACAAAAAAAGTGCGCGATGAAATCATTGTCGTATCGCACAAGTGAACATATGGCTCCTTAGCGTGTTTATATGCGGCTGTGAGGAGGGATTGAACATGGATTACTATGCAACTGTTGCGGTATGCGTCGCCGCCGGGTCGTTTGTCTTCACCATCATAAATATTCGCTAAAGTTGTGCTTTGAATCGCCTGTCGCTACCCGCCGTGAGCGAGAGCGGTTATACTTCTGTGGTGATGCGTATGGCAGCCTTACCGCGTCAACCGGACAGGCATGACCGACGGTAGCAGGCTTGCGGAGAAGACGTGCCGGAGCGCTGACGCGTGCCGAACGTCGCGACTAGGTTGTTCGCGCACCCCATGCCTTGGCCAAGAGGCCAAACTTGCAATAACTTTCAATCCCCAGCCACTGCGAGGCCGCAAGCCAACCCCGGTCTGCGAATGATTGTGTATTTCCGATTGATACATTACTGCCGTTCGGATTCATCGGCCGGTAAGCAAATGAAGGTATCTGACGGAATAACGCAAAGTTTTTGAGTGCCCCGCGGTGAAAGCCAAGCCCCAATTTCGCAGCCACATCGGCCTGATCCGGCTGCTCCAAGTGATCGCTATCTCAGCTCTGGCAATGGCACTTGGCCTGAGATTCCTCATCCATTTTAATCCGCATCTCAGCTTCAGCCGCATCATCATCAATCATGGGTTCGATATCGAGACACTCGTCATTGCGTTCGTTGCGACAGTTGCGGGCGTATTTCGCCTAAGAAGGGCGCGGCAACAAATCGAGGAGCATGATCAGGAGAGGGAGTCGGTCGTTGAACGCGATAGTCTCACCCATGCGTTTTCGCGCAGTCGTTTCATGGAGCTTCTCGAAGACCGATTGAGTGCAATCCGCACAAGGCAGATCGCCAGGAAGCCGACACCCGATTTCACCTTGATGCTGATCGATGTCGACTACTTCAAGCGGATTAACGACACGTTCGGGCACACGGTCGGTGACCGCGTTCTCAAAACCCTGGTTGAGGTGGCGTCGGCGCGATCGAACTGGATCGTCGGCAGAATTGGCGGCGATGAATTTGCGGTGGTCGCAGACGACACCGACTATCACTTGTTGAGCGCCGAGATCGCCAGCTTCATGGATAAGCTGCGGGAGCTGCTGAGACGCGACGATAGTCGTAGCTATGACGGCATATCGATCGGTATCGCCCAAGCACCACTCCATGCCGGCTTCGCTGACGCTCTGCTAACGCGCGCCGACGTTGCCCTTTACGAAGCCAAACGCAATGGCCGCAATCAGTTCGTTTTCTTTGATGCGGACATGCAACACAGCCAAATGCGTGAGCGTCAGATCACCCGGAATCTTCGGTCTGCCATTCTTCTCAACCATCTCGCCGTCTATTACCAGCCTGTGATCGGCAGCGACGGTGAGGTCATAGGTGCCGAAGCGCTTGTGCGTTGGCGTGATCCCATCCGAGGCGCTATCATACCACCCGATGAATTCATCCCGATCGCAGAGCAGTCCGCATTGATCGACCATCTTGGGGAGTGGGTATTTCGTCAAGTTTGCCGCGACTATGAGCGAAGCGGGTTCAAGGTGATCTCGATCAACGTTTCCGGCGCGCAATTCCTGCATGATCGTCTTGTGCCGATGCTGCGCGACGTGCTGCGCGAAACCGGATGTCGTGCCGAAATGTTCGTGCTGGAGGTGACCGAAACAGTTGGCCTCAACGCGACGCCTGCCGTTGTCGCTACCGTAAGCGAACTGAAACGCATGGGCTTCCGTTTGTCGCTCGATGACTTCGGTACTGGCAATAGCGGCTTTGCTTTCTTACGCGACATGCCGTTCGATACCATCAAGATTGACAAGAGCTACGTGCAGAAGCTCGCCGACGATCCGATTGCGCAAGTGTTCGTTTCGGGGGTGGGAAAGCTTGGCGAAACACTCGGCTTCAGGGTCATAGCCGAAGGTATCGAGACCACAGAGCATCACCAACTGGCGCGTCTTGCCGGGGCCACCGCATTTCAGGGTTATCTGTTTGGACGGCCGGAGCCTTTGAAGCCGGCAATAATCAACGCAAGTGCTGCCTAACGTTCGACAGTCTTGTGCTCGCGTGCTCACGAATGCCAAAATGGAGGGCTGGAAATTTTCCCGGCATAGCTGTATTAGATGTCCAGATCCATAAGTCTAAGGGCATCTTGCATGTTTAATATAGCCGATTCCGCTGCGCTGCTCGATGCGATGTCCAATCCTACGCGCCTGACAATCTTGAGGCTTTTGAGCCAAGGCGAAGTCCGCGTGGGCGAATTGAATGAAGCTATTGGCATGACGCAATCAGCGTTGTCGCAACATCTTAGCAAACTACGATCGAGGAACCTTGTCCAAACCCGCCGAGATGCGCAATCGATCTATTACAGATGCGAAAGTGCGGCGGTTTTGGCGATGCTGGCAACCTTGCACGAACTTTTCGCCTTTCCGGCCCTATGATCTGTTGTCGTTAGATTTTCCAGTTCCTAATATATGCGGAACGGTTGCGGAACCAAAATAGAACTATCCTAGCGGGAGTCTGAAGGATCCAGGCCGCCTTGGCATAATAAGGCGGTCCGGCGTTCAAGCTCCGGAATGCATTCGAAATCTCCTCAGGAAACGAATAGATTCTCGCGAGTTGCCAGGCCCGGTTTTCCTGTCCCTTCTTCGCTCCTTCAACGAAGCTGCGACGCTCCAGAATTCCCTTCTTCTTACTCAGTCTAAAGAGCGCTGATGTCGGACACTGACCCAGTGCGCATTCCCCGCTCCAATGCGAATGATGCACCATCAAATGGCGGGATCAAATAACTAGTGGGCGGTGTAAGCTCCGTCGACCAGATGGTGGCTTCCGGTGATGAAGCTGGCCTGTTCGGACAAGAGGAAGCACACGAGAGCCGCCACTTCTTCCGGCTTCCCGCGCCGGCCCATCGGTTGAAGCGCCGCCATGCGCCGGGTGCTGGCTAGCTCCAGGTGCTCCGATAGGAGTGGCGTTTCTATCCAGCCTGGCCCCACGGCATTGATGCGGATCCCCATTCTCGCATACTCCATCGCGGCAACCTTGGTCAGTCCAACAACCCCATGTTTGGCCGCTGTATATGCCGGTGTGGTCGGCAATCCGACAGAACCGAGAACGGAAGAGATGTTGACGATGGCGCCTCCGCCACGTTCGAGCATAGCGGCGATCTCATATTTCATGCAGTAGAAAACGCCATTTAAATTGACGTTTATCAACTTGAGCCAGCTGTCGAGAGGGTAGTCTGCCGTCGCTTTTCGGGCGCCGTCGATTCCCGCATTGTTAACCGCCAGGTGCAGGCCATCGCATGTCTGGATGGTGAACTTGACCAACTTTTCGACAGCTTCGGGGTCGGCGACATCGATCGCAAATTCATGGGCTTTGCCTCCATGCGAACGGATCTCCGTGGCGATGCGATGCGCAGCATCGAGGTCTAGATCGGCAACAACGACCTCAGCCCCTTCCTCACCGAGTTGCCGTGAAACAGCGGCGCCTATTCCGGAGCCGGCACCGGTTACAACCGCGATTTTTCCTTCGAAACCGAGCTTCATCTTATCCATCCCGTTACCTAACGCAACCTATTCGAGCATGGGCGGAGGTTTCATGCAAGACGTTTCATCAGTCGTAGAGAACGGCGACGAGCAGGACACGATGAGCCAGGGGTGATCGGCCAAACTTACTCAAATGGATGCATCCATTTGACAAACAAGGACATCGTTGACGTCTATAGCCGCGGCCCTTTGGCAACGATGGAATGACTTATCTGATGGGCTTGCGCTCGATACCGGCGGTTGCGCCACCTATGTCCGGGCCACTGTGGAATAGCTTGGCAACTGCAAACCGAATGCTGACTGTGTCCTTTCTGCACTAGGCATCGGTGTTGTTTTCTACTATTAGTGGATGCTTGATAAGTGGAGACTTGTTTTCGACAACCCCTTTGTTGTGAAGAGAGGACTACTTGATGAGCAGGATTCTAATTATGGCACTAGTTGCCTTGTTTTCGGTTGCCAGCCTGAACGCCTGTGGGTCGATTGGTAAAGGCAAGGGGAAGGCTCCGCCACCCGCTGAAACAGCGGCGCCTGTATATAAGTAACAACTGACCTTTGTCGGGCGTAAAGGGCAAAGGCTCATTGCGCCCGACATGGTATCCGGCGGGACTGGTATAGCGGCTCACTGCACGACCAAGAGTGGTTGGTAGGTTGCTTTCCAGGTTTGCGCTCATCAGGGCTTGAAAGATGGAGCATGGGTGATGACGCTTGGAAGAGGCGGTCTATCGCTTGTAATAATGCTGGCGTTTGTAGTTTCATCATGCCAGACGGAAGACAAAAGTCCCCAACCACATTACATGTCGGACGCTCGTGGCCAGTCAAAGGTCGCGACGACCAATAACAAGTCCAGCGGGCGCTTTATCGAGTTTCGCTCGCGCTACGCGCTCACCTATGGGCACACCTATGTTATATTCGGGCGCGCGGACGCGAATGGAAATATGATCGAAAGGGAGGTTGCAGGCCTTGCGCCGGCCTCGCCTGATGCCGCGCCCTACGTCATTGGCCATTTCGTGCCGGTGCCGGCTACGACCGGGGAAACCGACGGTGACCTGGAAGAGCAGTATAGGTCGGCAAGCTGGCGGGTTATGCTCACGGACGCCAAATACGAGGATGCGGTAGCGTATATCCGCAAACTTCAGGCGAGAAGCAAACTGTGGGAGGCGTCGGTCTACAATTGCAACGCCTTTGTTGGGGACATCGCGCGACACATGGGGTATAAGACCCCCGGCATCTGGCTCAGGCCGCAACAATTCATTACAGATCTGAGAGAGATGAACAGTTAAACGCGATCGGGCAACCAAAATCGATCGCATATCGCAGAAAGGCTTCGGTGACTTGATTTGAGCATATCGGTAGCTGCTGTTGGCGAGATCGTGTGGGTGCTCGGCGTCGTCACCTGGTATGTTATTCGGTATCCTTTCGAGCGCCGCGCCAAGCGCGTGCGAGTTGTCAGCAACCGCCGCTCGCTTTCTGAGGCGGTGGGGCTTGCATCTGCTCTCCTCGGCCTCGCGATCTTGCCCGGCTTCTACGTTGCCACCGGCATCCCGGCTGCGGCCGATTATCCGACGCGCCCGTGGGCCGTCGTCGTCGGAGCGATATTCTTCATCGCCGCAATGTGGGTCTTTCGCAGAACCCACAAGGAATTGGGTCGGAACTGGTCTATTACGCTGGAGATTCGCGACCAGCACGAACTGGTCTGCGGCGGGCCATACGCTCTCGTCCGCCACCCGATGTACACCTCTTTCCTGCTTATGGGCCTGGGTCAGGCCTTTCTGCTGTCGAACTGGGTGATGGGGCTAGCAGGCTTGGTCGGTTTCGCAATCCTTTTTTTCCTACGGGTGGACAAGGAAGAGCGTATGATGTTGGACGTCTTCGGCCAGCGCTATCGCGCCTATATGGAGAAGACCAAGCGAATTATCCCTTATCTCTACTAGAGGTGCATTGATGCAAGGCCGAGCCATCAAGCTTTCGGCGCCACGACGCCTTGTCGGGGACCTTATGAGGTTCTCGATCGGAGTGCCACGGGTCACGGTGCAGCGGCAGATGAACCTCGGCCCGCTCCAAAAGGCCAGAATGGCGCAGCAAAGCAGGTCTTCCTGGACCGTACTTTTCTTGAAGGGATACGCGCTTCTCGCCGCGGAGATACCGGAACTACGGCGCGCTTACGTCAAGTTTCCGAGGCCACACCTGTATGAGTACCCAGTAAGTGTTGCTTCCATTGCGCACGAGCGCGAGTACGAGGGTGAGCGGGTCGTGCTGCTGAGCTCCATCAAGTCGCCGGAGACCTGCTCCATTGCCGAACTGGAGGCATCGATCCAGGCGGCGCGATCGCGTCCAGTCCTGGAGATCAAGGAGTTCCGGCGAGCCTTGAAGATTGCCCGCGCTCCAGCGCCGGTCAGATGGCTATTGATGTGGCTTGGGCTGAATATCGGGCGGAAGCGGGGCCGCTTTTTCGGCACTTTCCAGCTTTCGGTCTATTCCGGCCTCGGGGCAGAATCCCTCAACCCCCTGACGCCCTTGACTACGCTTCTCAACTACGGGCCGATCAACGAGGATGGATTGGTCACTGTTCGTATCCACTATGACCACAGGGTCATGGATGGAGCCAATGTTGCGCGAGCACTGGAGCGATTCGAAAGGATCTTGAACGGCGACGTGGCTGGTGAAGTGAAAAGCCTTGCTCAAAGCGGAGCGGTTCCCAGCCCCGCAGCTTCAGGGACGGCAATATGATCCTGCAAGATAAGTTCCGGCCGGCTGTCGTTGTCGTCGGTGCGTCCCGTGGTATTGGTAGGGCAATCGCCAAAGTCGCGGCTGGCGAGCGTTCTGCAGTCGTATTAGTTGCGCGTTCGCCGGAGGGCCTGGCCGCTGCCGCGACCGACGTGCGGGAGGCTGGCGGCGAGGCGTTTACGCTTGAGTTGGATCTCTTTGCCGGCGACGCGTCGGAGCGTCTGGAGAATTTCCTATACACAAACGGTCTGATTTGCGATGTCCTGGTCAACAGTGCCGGTTATGGTTTGCGTGGCCCGGCAACGGCACTCCCCATCGATGATCAACTTGGAATCATTGATGTCAACATACGCGCCCTCAGCGACCTGACCCTTCGTTTCCTGCCGGGAATGGTGAGGCGGGGGCGTGGCGGCGTGCTCAATCTTGGTTCCATAGCCGGGTTCACTTCCGGGCCAAACATGGCTTTATACTATGCCAGCAAAAATTTCGTTCGCTCGTTTTCGGAAGCGCTCCATCACGAATTGCGTCGCACCGGCGTGATTGTCACATGTGTGGCTCCGGGACCGGTGTCGACAGAATTCCTCGAAAGATCCGGCGCCGATCGGGCGGCGCTATTCAAGATTTTGCCCAAGCTGGACGCGGAGTATGTAGCCAAACGCGCGTGGCGCGGGTTCAGATCCGGTCGTCGCCTCGTCGTGCCGGGCATTTCGGCCAAGCTGGCAGCTCTTGTGATCGCGTTCTTGCCTTCCGCAGTTCTGCTGCCCCTCATCGGCCGGTTGCAACGCAGAAGCAAAGATCCATGTCTTTGCGGTTCGGGCAAAAAATACGTGGAATGTTGTGGTGCCCGCCAAATCCAGCCACGCCACGACCCCCGGCAAACCACGCATTAGAAATCGCTGATTGGTTTTGATCGAAAAGACTAATATAATCCATCTGGCCTGATCCAACGTGAATCGACCTCGAAGTTGCGATGCTTCAGCAACACAGGCTAATGTGCGTGTTGTCACATATTGTCACGTTCTTGCAAACGAAAGGTCGCAACTACATCCTGCCTGGCAGAAGCTTGGCGCTTCGGATTGAGGACTGAAACTTGGTGTCGGACGAGCTTTTTCTGCTTGATAATCGCACAAGTTCAAATCAAGAACGGAGTTACAATGAACATCAAGAGCCTGCTCCTCGGCTCCATTGCCGCGCTTGCAGCCGCATCCGGTGCTCGTGCGGCCGATGCCGTTGTTGCTGCCGAGCCGGAGCCGCTCGAATATGTTCGCATTTGTGATGCATTCGGCGCCGGTTATTTCTTCATCCCGGGTACTGAGACCTGCCTTCGGATCGGCGGCAAGGTGCGTACCGAAGGTCAGTGGAAGGACCCTTACAATCGCGATAGCGATTTCGGTACAAAGTGGCATACCCGTGCAGAATTGAACGTCAACACGGCAACCGATACCGAATACGGCCCGCTGAAGACCGACACCATCGTTCGTTGGGATTGGAATGACGGCGGCAGCACCAGCACAACCCTGCTATGGGCCTATATCAATCTTGGCGGCTTTACTGTTGGTAAGACGGATTCACAGTACAACCAGTTCGTTGGTTACGCCGGCGACGTCATCCAGGACGACGTAATCTATGACGGCCCGTACGAACTCAACCAAATGACCTACAACTACGATGCCGGCAACGGCTTCACGGCTGTAATTTCGCTCGAAGACACCAACTCCAGCTCCGATAGCACCGCTTATGGCGGTGCTTGGCAATTGTCCGAGGCCGACCACTATCTTCCGAACGTTGTTGCAGGTGCTGGCTATAAGGCCGACGCATGGTCCTTCAGGGTTGTCGGCGGATATGACTCAATCGTCGAAGAAGGCGCCATCAAGGCTCGTATCGACGCCGATTTCGGCATATTGTCGGCCTTCCTGATGGGCGGCTGGAACACGGACGGCAGCAAGCTCAACCAGTATGCCGGTTCGAACCAGAACGTCTCTGCTTGCACCACCTCTGATGGCATTGTTCACGGCGCGGATTGCGGCTGGGGTGACTGGGCGGTTTGGGGTGGCGTTGGCGTACCGCTCAATGACAAGCTGAAGTGGAACCTGCAGCTCGCCTACACGGATTCCAAGATGTTCGAAGCAACGACGAACGTAAAGTTCAACCCGGTCAAGAACCTGCTCATAGAGCCGGAAGTCACCTACGTTCATTACGACCTACCGGGCGATGACACCTTCTCGGGCATTCTCCGCTTTGAGCGCACGTTCTAACCTGATTTGATTTGGCTTAACCTCCGATCAAAGAACGAGGGCCTGGTATTTCCGCCGGGCTTTTTGTCTGTTCGGGATCGATTCAAGACTTTGCTCAGTTACCCGCACCCACCAGCAAGAGCAGTGCGGAAGCAACGGCGAAACGAACTGAGGCTCAGTCCTGCTCGGCAAATGAGCCTGTTCGCAGACCACGAACGGTCATTTCAGCGCGGAGCGCCGGTGAGTTAGCATTCTGTCATGAACGCGATGTGAAAGAAGGACTATGGGATTTCTACCGGCAGCGGCTCGCAGCCTACGAAAGGAAACCCTATGAAGAAGATCATTGTACTCGCGACAATTGGGATGTTTTCTACGAACGCGATGGCCATGTCCACGTACGATTCCAAATCGTTGACCTGTTCGGCCATACACGAAAAGATCGCCCGGGAGGGCTCGGTGGTGCTGAGATATCCCTCACGTCGCCCAGGTCTCATGATGTACAACCGATACGTCTCGAATTCGAAGTCATGTCTAGGACAAGGTGTAATGGGCAGCGTCAGCGTCCCGACCAGCGACAATCCGAGCTGCAAGATGAAGACTTGCAACTTCACCACAGGCAAAGGATCAACCAAGAACCACTGAAGTGAGAGAATGAGGCGCCATTTTTGTTAGGCCATTCAAGCCAAACAGCACTGGCTGCCATGGCAGGATACGACAATTTGTCCCGCGGCCGCGCCAGAAACCTGGCCTGCACGGTCAATCCCTTTATCGCTTGCCGTTAAGATACAGAGTTGTAGTCACCGCTGACGATCATTTCGTTCCGTTTCGCGCCTGCGTTATTCTCAAAAAGACACTCAAGCACACAGTCGACGAATGCGTTGATATCGGGCTGGGCGGTTACGGTGGACTCCGGATCTGCGATGTCCATCAAGGCACGGTCTCTGTGTCGCGACGCCAGATGGTCAGCGGCACTTTGGTCGTTCAAGCACACAGGCAGCGTCTTCAGCCCTCTGCGTATGAGAAGGCCAGATATCTGCAAATGGGTGCTGGGACCGAGTGTTGCCGGGTCGTCGACCAGGAAGACCGCACGATGCAACGAACGGCGGCGGTGGTTCGAGAGAATTTCCAGCAGCTCAATGGTTTTGGTCACGAGTGAAATGTCGACGCTGCTCGGACGAAGGGGGATTAGCGTCAGGTCCGCGAAGCTGAAAGCTAAGGCCGTTGTTTGATCCGTAGCGTCCGACACATCGACAACAAGATGGTGATGCAATGCTCTCAAGCGGCGCAGATCATCGATAAATTGCCGGCTCGAAAGCTGACGTTGCGAGGCACTTCCCATTGGCTCTTTGAATACGGCATTCGCTTCGCCGGGGTGGCCTTGTCCCCAACAGTCATAAAGAGCAGTGCTCTCGCCCTTCGATATCAATTGTGTCGCCACCAGGTTGGCGGCGATACGGCCGACGCGACCCACGCCGCCGTCCGCAAAGCAGATTACCGCCAACGGTCTTTCCTCATTGCCCGTTTTCCAATCAACTCGACAGCAACATGTCGATGGGCGTCGTCATGACAGATTGATGATGAATTTATGACATCCAAGATATTAACAATGGGAAAATGAAGTACACCCAATATAACAAAGCCCGATGGATTGGTTGGGTAGCCGGCGCGCCGGACAGGCTTTGACGCGGCTAGATCACCGGCGAATCGCGCGGCCTCGGACGATACCTGTGGCGGTTTCTGTGCCAAGGCACGTTGCCAATGCTTCAAATTGCCATTGCGAACGGTTGAAACGCCCTGATCGGGTTCTATCCTTGGCAACTCTGCGTAGTCGAATTGCTTAGTGCAATCCTCCTTATGCCTTATTGCTCCGTGGCTGCATTAGAGACTATTCTCATGTACCGGCGGCGGCTGATGTCACGCTGTCAGCATTCATGCCTCGGCGACCCAAGGTAGGTCTAGCCGCCGGACCATATAAAGTTGGGGCAAGCGTCACATGGCGAAGCTGCAGCAGCCGAAGTTCGTGTTCATGAGGGGTGGGTTGAGGCCTTGGGCCGACGCCACGCTGCATGTCGGCTGCGAAGCCGTGACCCGCAACGTCAACGTTTTCGAGGGTCTCAAGGGCTACTGGCAGCCGAGCGGCAACTTCGGGATCGTCCAGCTTCGGAAGCATTATGAACGCTTGCACCGCTCCGCGCGCCTGCTGCACATTCCCTTCGAAACGTCGCTTGACGCGTACCGCGATGCCCTTGCCGAGCTCAGTGAGGCACTGATTGAACCGGACCGCGACATGTGGTTCCGCACGACGCTCTTTGCCGTGGAGGGCCATTGGGGCGAGGGTACGGTGGCGGATCTTGTCGTTACCGCCTACCATCAGGAGCAAAAGGCCCCGGAACCGATCGACCTAGGCGTCAGCACCTGGCGTCGCAGTCCGGACGATTCGCTGCCGGCTCGCATCAAGGCTGGCAGCAATTACCAGGTCGCGCGCGTGGCGCGCATTGAGGGCCAGGCCCGCGGCTGCCAAGACATGGTGCTATTGAACCATTTCGGCCGCGTCGCCGAGGCGACGGGCTCGTGCCTTGTCATGGTCCGCAATGGGACGATCGTTACGACCCCCGCCACGGAGGGAGCGCTCGAGAGTATCACGCTTGACATAGTCGAGATGTTGGCGCGTTCCGCCGATATCCCGTTCGAGCGCCGGCCGATCGACCGGACCGAGTTGCTGATTGCCGACGAGATCGCCCTTTGCGGTACGTTGGCGGAACTGGTGCCCGTGAAGTCAATCGACGGTTTGCCGCTCGATCCGAAGTCGCCGATCCTCAAATCCCTCCAGGAGCGGTATTTCCGCGTTGTCCGAAACCTTGAGCGGCTGCCCGGTGTCGAGCTGTCTGTCGTCGCGACGCGGGCTGTCGCCGATCAGGGGGCGGCGGCCAGTGCCTGACGTGGCGGTACGGGTTGTTCTTTTTCTCAATAACTGGGGCGGCTTTGAAGTCGCGCGCTGGCTTCGGCAGCGTGGCGAGACCATCGTCGGCCTCGTGCTCCAGCCCGCCGAGGAGCGGCGCTTTGGCGAGGAGATTCTCGGCGCGCTGCAAATGCCTGCCGACAGGATCTGGCTCTCCACCCAGCTGCGCGACCAAGAGACCCTGATGCAGCTCAAGGCGCTCGATCCCGACATTGGCATTTCCGCGTTCTTCGGCGCCATCCTCAAGCCGTCCCTGCTGGAGATCTTTCCGAAGAGGTGCATCAACCTGCATTCGGCGATGCTGCCCTATAATCGTGGCTGGCATACCAATGTCTGGCCAATCATAGACCGCACGCCGGCCGGCGCGACCATCCACTATATCGATTCCGGCATCGATACCGGCGATGTCATTGCCCAGCGTCATGTCGCGGTTGAGGCAACCGATACGGGCGGTCTCCTGCATGAGAAGATTACGCGCGGCCTCGTTGACCTGTTCAAGCAGACTTGGCCGGACATAAGGCGGGGCACGAACACGTGCCTGCCACAGGACCATCGGAATGCGACCATCCATAAGAAGGCCGAACTCGCCGCGCTCAGCCGCATCGATCTCGGCCGCCGCAATCGCGCCGGCGACCTGATCAACATCTTGCGTGCCCGCACCTACCCGCCCTATCCCTCTGCCTATTACATGAGCGGCGATCGCGCTATTTACGTTCGTCTGCAGTTGCTGCGCGAGGCCAATCTCGACGCGCTTGGCGTATCGCGGGAGCGCCGGCACTCCTTCCCTAAAATCGTTAGCGACGCCAAGTACACGACCGAAGACTTGCTGACGTTGCTCGGCATCCACGACGCCTCCGGCCACTATTTCGCCGTCCTGTTGGATGAGAGCGGACCGGTCTTCGTCCGCGCTCGCCTCGTCGACGAAAGCGAGTTCGACACGCAGGCCTTGCCAGCGTGGATGTCGATTGCCTGACGATCGAGCGAGAGCGAGCGTTCCTCGGCATCGAATCGGGCACTGTCATGGCGCATATGAAAGCGACTACAGCTAAATCCTATGTACCAGTCCGAGCATTGTGAATGAATCGATTTGATCGCGAGTTGCGCCTACGGGCGCCATGAAGCGCGCCGTTTTCCCTGCTTCGCAAATAGCCTTGACGGCGTTCAACGCCGCCTCGTAGGTTTGATGCTCTTCAGAGCCTTCTGCGGAAAGCCCGTCTTCCGCGTAGCTCTCGATATACCATGTCCCTGACATCCGCTCTCCTCCGTTTTGCCTCAGGCGAAGATTGTAGGGTACCGGGAGATGTCAAGAAGGAATTGGTATCGCACTGAAACCAGCGCCACGGTATTTCGTTCTCGTTCGCAGAACTCCGGCGCGGCGCGTCTCGGCCTCATCTTATCGGACCAATCGCCTTTGAGATCCAACTTCGCTGGCATTCGACCACTGTGATGGTGAGCACTCCACGGATCGTTGAGTGTTCTTCGCTCGCTGCTCCAACAGCCGTTCGAATGCATGCTTGATCCTCATCACATGCGGCGTCTTATATTCGAAACCCGTGTTGTGAAGGTGTATCAACATAGAAGCGTTGACCTCGAACACGACAACCCGGCCCTCAGAATCCAGGGAGCAATCGATGCCGAAGTAATCGAGCCCAACCTCTCGCCGGATCGCATCTAGCGCTGCCATGGCCTTCGTCCCGAAGACTTCATGGGGCCGTTCGAGGAACGCCTGCTCCTCTCTGCGCGTCCACTCGAGATCAGCCATACGAGTTGACACGTGATGGACTTTCCAAACATCTCCGATTGCCAGATGATAAGGGAGGATTTCGTCGCCGACGAAGATGAAGCGATACTTGCGGTAAAAGCCGTCGGCTGACCTATAATCGAAGAAGTCGGTGAGATAGAGCGGTCGATCGCCCGCCTCCTTGGCAAATGCCCGCAACTCCTGGAGCGTGGAGATCAACTCCATCTTATCACCCCCATGCGTGCCTGCGTGGCGGGCGATGAGATTGAAACTCGGGAGACTATTGCTGGAGAGGAACTGGTGCAATGCGGCCGCGTCCAAGCGGATGGTGGCCGGCACGACCGTTCCGGCGATTCCTGCGAGCCGCTGCGCGATGCTCTCGCGATCAGTGCCGAGGATCAATTGCGGATGATTGATCACCGGCTTTTCAAGGGAATCGACGAAATTCGCCACCTGTTCAACAATATCTCGTCTGAGATCGGCCTCTGAAACCAGATTGACGATCACGTCTGCATTGACGAGTTGCGGATCGCAACGATGGCCTGGCAGGATGAGGACGACATCGGCGTCATAGCAGCTGTCACTGATGAGATCTTCATAGGGTGTGTTGCCGGAAAGCGGCGAAAAGAGCAGCAGCGCCTGAAAACGCGCGGGCTGGTGTCGTGCTCGGTAACTGCGAGCCACGCCCTTGGCCGCGACGCGGCGAAAGCAGTCATATGCTTCCTCGGTGTTGCCGAGCTCCTGTTCGATGCCGGCACAGAACAGCAGTGCATCATTATTGTCTGGCTCAACACGCAATGCGGCACGCACATGCGCCAGGGCAACCTCCTTCTGCCCTGTCTGCTTAAGAGCATATCCCTTGTTGTAGAGACATTGAAAGTTGGTGGGCGAGACTTCCAGCCCTCTGTCGTAGGCTGATATCGCGTGCCCGAGGTCGTCGTGCTTCATGCAAAGATCGCCGAAAAGCAGCCAGGACGACACATCGTTCGGCGCTAACTGACAACAACGCATGGCAGACAAGGCCGCCCCCGAAACGTCGCCAAGCCCCGACAGAACCTGGCAGCGTTTGGTGAACGCCAGGACATAGTCGTCCTGGAGTTCGATCGCCTTGTCGAGGCTCGGAAGTGCCTCGCGCAAACGTCCAAGCTGCGCTAGCAAGGCGCCATGATGATACCAGGCAGTCGCATGGTTCCAACGGAATACCAGGGCCGCCTCGTAGCACTGCAGGGCCCGGACAAGATCGCCTGTAGCCTGGCAAGACAGGCCGAGGCCCGAGATCCCCTGGGCGTCACCGGGATTGACGGCAAGAACTGCTTCGAACCAGGGAATGGCTTCCTGCGGTTTATCGCTATGCAGCAATAGATAGGCGAGCGTGTTGCAGGCCAACGGCTGCGATCGGATAAGGTCCTGCACAGACAGCAGGCTATTGATAGCTTCGTGGCTGTTCCCCGATGCCATCAGGTCGGAAACCTGCTTTAGAATTCCGACGAGTGCTGCCGGTGAGGGCGAGGCGACGTCTGGCGACAAATTCATATGCGTCAACTTTCAGTAAAGGAAAGCGAGGGCATTTCCAAAATGAACTCGGCATGACTGGCTTGGTTGCGGTCTTCGATATTCAAGCCCGACGATCGTTCAACACATGCACGTCGGCTGCGAAATCAGAACTCATTGGTAAGCCGGCGTCTGCCAGCGCAACGAAGATCGATGCACGTTGGTTACTGCCTGCTCTGGAACTCGGGAATTGCAGACAACGAGCTTCCTGCTCACCGCTTTTGGCGCTGCAGTATCAAAGAGGCCAGATGTATCGGATAAAGACAATTGGTAATTACAAATATTACACAAAATTAATCATATAATCTCCGATGCTTGCAGGCAATTACAGTACCTCTTGGAAATTGTATTTCCGATAAATTTGCATATCGATAGTAGTTGTCTGGCGATGCATGAACGCATACGTTGGTAATACACAACGATCGGACGGCATATGCGCGGCAGCCATCAACTTTTGGCTGTCTCTTTGCTTGTTTATGTGCTCGGATCAACGGCAATTGTGAATGCGGCGAAGACACGGCTCAACAACGGCGGCCATTGGTGCCGAATCGTTTTCGCTTCGTCGCATTGACCTCCACCAATCACGCCAAGCGCTATGGTCTCTATCACAGGAAGGGTACGATCGCGATCGGCCCAGGTGGCTTGGGGACACTGCTTGCGACCTACTCGCGCAAGCCTCGGATCAGCTGTCCCTGTTATAGATGTTAACAAGAAGACATCCTGGCGATAAGCGCGGGAAATATTTAAACAAAAGCAATTAGTTAGTTCGAAACTGCGTTTATTCCTGCATCTCTGTAACCATCGCCAGCCGGCTATCCGAAAGCCACTGCAGCTGCCTAATCCGGCAGCGCGAACAAGGCGAAATCACGCTAACATTTGTGGAACGCTCGTCTATGACTTCAATTATTTCTTCTCTGCCCGTCAATCTGATCCGGTCTCTCCCCACTGCCACGATCGCTTCTCTGAGCACGGACGAGGTTGCAGCACTGGGCACTAACCAAATCAACGCGCTTACCTCAGCCCAGATCGCCGCGTTGGATACGCAAGATGTTGCTGTTCTTACCTCGAAGCAAATGAACGCCATATCGGCAAGCGCCATAGTGGGCTTGGGGCTAGACCAACTGGCCGTTCTATCGTCGGTCCAGATTGGGGGGCTTTCCACGACCGAAGTGAAAGCGCTGACGTCCAGTCAGATCGCGGCATTGTCGACGACGCAGATTGGTTCATTGACGACGACGCAGATCGCCGCTTTCTCTGCCGCAGAGGTTGGTGCGCTGTCGTCGCAGGATATCGCGACGTTGTCGAGCGACCAGATCGGTGCCATCAGCGCGCTGGCCCTGTCGAAGCTTTCCACGGCCAATGTTGCGTTACTCTCCACTGCCACGGTCGCCGCGTTGAAGACGGCGCAGATTGCGGCGCTGACATCCAGTCAGATCGGTGCGCTCACGACCGGTCAGATCCATGTTTTGAGTTCGGCGCAGATGAGCGTTCTGAGCGCAATGCAGGTT
>NZ_JACHZQ010000002.1:677826-897227 GCF_014193655.1 Rhizobium sp. BK313
GTTGCTCTCCACTGCCACGGTCGCCGCCTTGAAGACGGCGCAGATCGCGGCGCTGACATCCAGTCAGATCGGCGCGCTCACGACCGGTCAGATCCAGGTTTTGAGTTCCGCGCAGATTGGCGCTTTGAGCCTGAAGCAGGTTGCGGCTCTAAGCACCGTCGCGGTGGCCGCACTCTTGACCGAACAAATCGCCGCGATGAAGTCTTCCTCGATCGCGGGGCTGACCACCGGTGAGATCGCGGCATTGTCGACGGCGCAGATCGGTTCATTGACGACGACGCAGATCGCCGCTCTCTCTGCCGCAGAGGTTGGTGCGCTGTCGTCGCAGGATATCGCGGCGTTCTCGACCGACCAGATCGGTGCCATCAGCGCGCTCGCTCTATCGAAGCTTTCCACGGCCAATGTTGCGTTGCTCTCCACTGCCACGGTCGCCGCCTTGAAGACGGCGCAGATCGCGGCGCTGACATCCAGTCAGATCGGCGCGCTCACGACCGGTCAGATCCAGGTTTTGAGTTCGGCGCAGATGGGCGCTTTGAGCCTGAAGCAGGTTGCTGCTCTGAGCACCGTCGCTGTGGCCGCACTCTCGACCGAACAAATCGCCGCGATGAAGCCTGCCTCGATCGCGGCGCTGACCAGCAGTCAGGTCGCGGCCCTATCGACGGCGCAGATCGGCGCATTGTCGACCGCGCAGGTCGCCGCGCTGACCGCCACAGAGATCGGCGCCATGTCGTCGCAGGATATCGCGGCGTTCTCGACCGACCAGATCGAAGCGATCAGCGCGCTTGCCCTGTCGAAGCTTTCCACCGATGATGTTGCATCGCTCTCCACCGATAAAATCGCTGCTTTGAAGACGGCGCAGATTGCGGCGCTGACATCCAGTCAGATCGGTGCGCTCACGACTGGTCAGATCCATGTTTTGAGTTCCGCACAGATTGGCGCTTTGAGCCTGAAGCAGGTTGCGGCTCTGAGCACCGTCGCCGTGGCCGCACTCTCGACCGAACAAATCGCCGCGATGAAGTCTGCCTCGATCGCGGCGCTGACCAGCGGTCAGGTCGCGGCATTGTCGTCGGCGCAGATCGGCGCATTGTCGACCGCGCAGGTCGCCGCGCTGACCGCCACAGAGATCGGCGCCATGTCGTCGCAGGATATCGCGACGTTCTCGACCGACCAGATCGGTGCCATCAGCGCGCTCGCCCTGTCGAAGCTTTCCACCGATGATGTTGCATCGCTCTCCACCGATAAAATCGCTGCTTTGAAGACGATGCAGATCGCGGCGTTGACGTCCAGCCAGATCGGTGCGCTCACGACCGGTCACATCCAGGTTTTGAGTTCCGCGCAGATTGGCGCTTTGAGCCTGAAGCAGGTTGCGGCTCTGAGCACCGTCGCTGTGGCCGCACTTTCCACCGCGCAAATCGCCGCGATGCAGCCTGCCTCGATCGCGGCGCTGACCAGCAGTCAGGTCACGGCGCTGTCGTCGGCGCAGATCGGTGCATTGTCGACCGCGCAGGTCGCCGCTCTGACCGCCACAGAGATCGGCGCCCTGTCGTCGCAGGATATCGCGGCGTTCTCGACCGACCAGATCGAAGCGATTGGCATCCACGGCCTGCCGGGGCTGTCAACCTATGATATTTCTGTGCTGTCCAGCGCCCAACTGTACGCTATCACGACAACCCAGGCGCAAGCACTGGATTTGGGACAAGTCGAGGCGATTATTGCGGCCTATGCTGCCTATAGCTGAATATGACGTCTGTGATTGCGGAATTTTTGCGGTCTACTCGAAATGGCCGCAGGGTAAGATCCCTTCAAGACCGGCGGTTGATTGGTTGGTCAGCCCTTTCGTCGCAGCATCATCATCAGGAAAGGCGCGCCGACGATGGCCGAGACGAGGCCGGCGGGTATCTGGTATGGCCACGCGATGGTGCGGCCGATGAAGTCTGCAAGGACCATCAGTGCCCCGCCGATGGCGGCTGCTCCCGCCATTTGCGGCAGCGCGCGGACGAGCCCCGCTTCCCTTGCCAGATGAGGCCCCATCAGGCCGATGAATGTCAGCGGGCCGACGCTCAATGTTGCCGCTGCGCTCATCAGGCCAGCAAGGCCGAAGAGCGCGAAACGGGCCTTGCGTACCGGAATGCCGACAGCTGCCGCCTGCGATGGACCGAGCGGCAAGATGTCCAGCGAGCGCCGGGCAAGGAAAGCAGCGGCGGTTAAAATTACGGCCGCAACGGTAACGGTTGCCGCGGAACGGGCGTCGACACTGTAGGTCGAACCGCTCATCCAGCGCATCAGGAGGACAGCGCGCGGATCGCCAGTGGAACTCAGGACGCCGACAATGGCATCGACCATGGCGCTCAACGAGATGCCGGCGAGCAAGACACGCTCTGGCGCCAACCCCGTGCGCAAGGAACTGAGGAAAATCAAGGCGAGCACAAGAAGTGCGCCTATCGCGGCGAACGTTACCTGCCCGGTAAACCCGGGAACGACGACAAAGACAGCGACCGCTACTCCAAAGGTCGCACCCGCGCTGATCCCCAGTAGTTCTGGGCTCGCCATTTCATTGCCGGTGGTCCTTTGCAGTATGACGCCTGCAACGGCCAGCATTGCGCCCGAGGACAAAGCGGCAAAAACCTTGGGCAGCCGCATCGGAACAATCTTGTCGAAGAGCGCTGCGTCAGGCAAGCTCCAGGTTCCATCGATACCGCGTCCGACGAACACACCGACGACGACCGCCACCAGCAAGACGACGAGCGCGACGGCAAGCACGCTCATTCCGGCCGGCGCCCATGAGCGCGATCTCTCTTTCAACTCCAACACCCGGTGTCGGACTTTTAGCCTGGGAAGCAGCAGCAGAAGCAAGGGCGAGCCGAAGATCGCCGTCACCGCACCCGTGGGCAAGAATTCTCCCAGTTGGCCAGCAACCAGCTGAATGGCGGCGTCAGCAAACAGCAACAGTCCCGCGCCGATCAACGGCGACCAGAACATCAATTGCTGCGGTCGCCGTGCCCCGGAAAGCCGAGCAATTGTCGGCGCGACCAGGCCGATGAAGCTGATGACCCCGACTGCGCTCGTCACAAGCGCAGCAAGCGCTACCGCACCACCAACGACCATGAAGCGCAGCCGGACAAGGCGGACCCCGAGCGCCGATGCTGTGCCTTCACCGAGATCGAGAAGAGAGAGCGGACGCATGACGAGCGCGCAGATGATTGCAATGACCGCCGTCTTCCAGAGGAGCGACAGCGGAATGACCCAGCTCTGCTGCGCAAGCGATCCGGCGCCCCAGATGAAGAGGCTGACGAGATAGCGTTCGTTCAGAAGAGTAAGGATCGCCGACAGGGCGCCGCACCACAGGCTGATGACAAGGCCAGACAACACTAGCGAAAAGGGCGAAAAGCCGCGCCGCGCCCCGAGGCCCATGACAAGGCAGGCGACGACTGCGCTTCCCGCGAGCGCTACCAGATCCCGGCCCAGTCCCAGCAAGCCCGGGAAGAACAGGGTCGCGACGACCAATGCGAGATTGGCGCCAGCGGAAATCCCAAGCGTCGTCGGATCGGCAAGCGGATTGCGCAGAACCTGCTGAAGGAGCGCACCGGCCAGCGAAAGCGCCGCCCCTGCAAGGAGCGCCGTCGCAAGGCGAGGGAGCGTCGAATAGAAAAGAACCATCCTCGGCACGTCATAGCCCGCCTGGCTTTTGGCCTCGAGCGTGTGGGCGATGAGCAACCATGACAGGAGGCTGCCGGCGCCGAAGAGCACCAGCGCGACGATTGCCGGTCCGAGGGCGAACCTTCCAAAAATCCTGTTCATGTCTTGGGATCCAAAAGGTCGGTCAAAAGGCGGCCGAACCGCACCGCTTCGTTGACCATGCCGAACATCAAAGCAGGGGGAAGGATTGAAAGATGTCCCGGCCTGGCGAACGGGAGGCTTTGCCACAGGGGGCTTTGCGTAATTTTGGGCAGGACGTCCGCGGGTACCGGCTCGAAGGCGACCAGACGTGCATCAGGATCGGCGATGCGG
Source organism: Rhizobium sp. BK313 (assembly GCF_014193655.1). Taxonomy (GTDB): domain Bacteria; phylum Pseudomonadota; class Alphaproteobacteria; order Rhizobiales; family Rhizobiaceae; genus Rhizobium. The sequence goes on from NZ_JACHZQ010000002.1 coordinate 681,835, forward strand.
GAAAGGTCCTCGATGGCGATCGTCTGGAAACCCCAGTAGTTCGATTCCTCGGTCCAGGCGTTTCGTACGCCGATGCGCTCCAGAACGTTATGATAGAGGCCCGGGCTCGCATAGATTCTGGCGTGGCGCGCGTCCATGAAATTAACCAGCGCTACGGCAGGAGGGGATTTTGCGGCAAGACGAGCGCGGCATTCAGCGAAGAAAGCATCGGCGCGTTGGAGAAAACCTTCCGCCTCCACCTCCCGGTCGACCGCCGCCGCGAGTTTTCGTGTGGCCGCGATGGCCGCAGGCAATATCGGCCCGATACCGGGTGCATAAATCTCCAGACGGACGACCTTCGAGACCTGCTTTAGCTTCGGTAGGAGCTCATCGAGATAGGGTGTGGTCAGAATGATATCCGGCTTGAGGGCAACAAGGAGTTCGAAATTGACCTCCCACGAGCTGCCGAGGTTGGCGACGGATTGGGGCATTGCCGGCTCGACCACCCATTTATCCCAATCGGCCAGATCGGACACTGCCAAGGGGACGATGCCAAGCGATAGAAGCGTCGATGCAAGACCATAGTCGAGGCTGACGATCCGAGGTGCGGATTGCGCAAAAGCCGGGGCATTGGCCGCTACCGTCGCGGCAGCCATTGTTCGCAAAAGGGCCCGGCGTGATAGCGCGGAAAAAGAAACCGGATTAGCAGGCATAGGCAAGCGGAAAGCCGGTCTTCGGGGCGGCGATGACATCCATGTCGATGCCGTAGATCTCCTGCAGACGCTCACGCATCAGAATCTCGTCCGGTCTTCCACTGACGACGACACGACCACCTTTTAGCGCGCAGATGCGATCACAGAAGCGCGCAGCCATGTTGATGTCGTGAAGGACGATGACCACGCTCAAGCCTTTTTCATGGGAGAGCCTGCGCACCAGAGACAGGACCTCGATCTGATGCGCAATGTCGAGAGCGGCGGTCGGCTCATCCAGCAACAGGCATTCGGTATCCTGCGCGACCAGCATGGCGAGCCACGCGCGCTGCCGCTCGCCGCCGGAAAGCGTCGCCACGATGCGGCCGGCCAGAGGTTCCAGATGCGTCAAGGCAAGCGCTTGCTCCACCTTTTCTCCATCTGTCCTGGAAAAGCGCCCGAGGGGGCCATGCCAAGGATAGCGCCCGCAGCGTACCAGCTCCCGAACCGTCATGTCGGTGCTGGCATTCACATCCTGCGGGAGATAGGCGACCGAGCGCGCGAAGGCGCGTTCCGCAAATGAGCGGATATCCTGACCGGCATAGAAGGCCAAACCCGCTGTCGGCAGGATCTGCCGGCCCAGGATTTTCAGCAGGCTGGATTTTCCCGAACCGTTATGCCCAACCAGTGCGACGAACTCGCCTTTTGGAAACGAAAGATTGACATCGCTAAGGATGTCGTTTCCGTCGATCGAAAGCCGAATGTGATGCGTCGCGAACGCCTCGGTCGAGGCAGTTGCGCCAGCGGTGTCTATGCGATTTTCCACGTGTCGTCCCTCGCGGTAAGGTGCTTGTCGGTACTAAAGATGACTTAAGTAATCAAGTATTATTTTCTGCCTCTGAGGTGCTCGCTCAGATCGCCATCTGTGTCTCGGTGGAATCGAGAGGGCCGTCAGCGACGGCTTTGCCGCCCTACACATTGCGAGCTCGAAAATTCATATTAGTCATCGGCTTAAGCCCGTCGCGCCGGCTCTTTCGGCAGAGTGTGGGACGTTGGATTTTTTAAGTTGACTCTTTTGGTTATGTTTATATTTTGCCCGCGACGCAGGCGGATCGCCGGGGACCGCTGCTCCGCTGCGTGACCAGAAAATGATAGACAGGAGTGGCTTTGCATGGGGATCGTCCGGCAGGCAGGACTTCGCGCGTCCTTAAACTGCGCGGATCGGCATCGTGCGACGAGGCATCTGATAGCCAGCAGTGCTTTGATGGCTGTTTCCCTGCCTTTGGCGCCTACGGCTTGGGCACAGGATTCCGCGACCGAGCTTCCGAAGATTGTCGTGGTTGGCAAGTCCGACCGGGCAATCGGTCCCGATGCCACCATTGTCGCCAAGGAGACAATGACCGGTACCAAGACGGACACCCCAATCATCGATATTCCGGCAGCTGTTTCGGTCGTGACCGAAAAGGAACTCGAAGAGCGTCATGTCGACAATCTGCAGCAGGCCGTGGCCTACACCGCGGGGGTCTTCACCGACGAATTCGGCAATGACGACCGTTATGATTATTTCCGTATTCGCGGTTTCGACCAGACGGCGCTAGGCACCTACCGGGACGGGCTCGCGGCACGCATTCCTGCTTGGTATACGGCAAGTCGCCTTGAGCCCTACGGCCTGCAGCGCGTGGAAGTACTGAAGGGATCGACGTCGACGCTTTTTGGTCTTAACGCTCCAGGGGGTCTTATCAATGCGATCACGAAGCGGCCGCCCGAGGAAAAGCAGGGCGAGGTCTACACATCCTTTGGCGATGGGACCAAGGAGGTCGGTGCCGACTTCGGCGGGCCGCTCGATGTCGACGGCGTCTGGAGCTATCGGCTGACGGCGCTCGCCAAGGACGGAGACCTTGGCTGGGACTATTCTAACGACGATCGTCTCTATGTCGCGCCGGCTCTGACCATCAAGCCCGACGAAGGAACATCACTCACCATTCTTACCGACTACTACAAACGGAATGGCACGGGGGCGCGCGGTTTTCCGATCGGTGCCAACCTGGACATCAATACCTTCCTGGGAGAACCGGATTTCAATCGCTTCAACACCCGTGAAAGCGATATCGGCTATCAGTTCGAACATGAAATCAATGACGGCCTGACCTTCCGCTCCAATGCTCGATATACGCATCTCAGCCTGGATTATGCCGAGGTCTACGGCGCCTCGCTCGATCCGACCGCCGACCGCCAAGCCTTCTCGGTGGATGGCATGTCGAACCGCTATGTGATCGACAACCAGCTTCAATACGATACGGGCTGGAAAGCCTTTGACAGCAAGACGCTTGTCGGCGTCGACTATGCCAACGACAACACCCGCGAAAACATCCTTTACGGCACGGCCGGTCCGATCGACATCTACGACCCTGTCTTCTGCGGCCTGTCCTGCATCAATCTCGACCCATACGTAAACTGGCGCGTCAAGCAGCAGGCCGTCGGGCTCTATGCTCAGGAGCAGTTGACCTTCGACGATCGTTGGATCGCTACGCTTGGCGGCCGTTGGGACCACGTCCACACGACCGCCGATTATGTCGACCTGGGCACCAGGGATGACAATACCGAATCCGCGTTCAGCAAGCGCGCCGGACTTACCTATAAGATCAATTCCAATCTTGCCGCCTATGTAAATTATTCGGAAAGCTTCCAGCCTCTCGTGACGCCGAGCGCCAATGGCTATGCATTGAGCGGCTCCCTGAAGCCCCAGAGGGGCGAGCAGTATGAAGTTGGCCTGAAATATCAGCCTGACAACTTCGATGGACTGTTTACCGCGGCCTTGTTCGATCTGACGCAGACAAATGTGCCGACCTACCTGACGCCACACATTCAGCAGCAGATCGGCAAAGTCGGCGTGCGCGGTGTCGAGCTGGAGGGTAAGGCGGCACTGAACGATCGTGTCAACCTGACGCTGGCCTATTCCTATTGGGACGCTGAGATCCGCGAAGACGGAACGGGTGGAAATGTCGGCAACAGGCCGCAGCGCGTCCCGAGACATCTTGCTTCGGCGTGGCTCGACTACACGATCCCCGGGGAAGGGCAGCGTGGCGATCTGACCCTCGGTGGTGGGGTGCGCTATATCGGGCAGACCTATGGCGACGATGCCAACACCGTATCCGTCGGAGGATATACCGTGTTCGATGCGGCGGTCAGCTACAACGTGACCAAGAATGTCAAGCTTGCGGTCAACGCAACCAATCTCTTCGACCGCAAGTATGTCGCAAGCAGCTACTACGGGACCGAATATTATGGCGATCGACGCAAGGTCGTTGGAACGCTGAAGTATACCTGGTGAGATAGTGAGCAAGCAATTGGTTCCGACCCAAACCTTGCCAAAGCAACCGATGCCGTCCGCACCAGAAGATGCGGACGGCGACCGCGATCTCGGAGCGCTATTGGTTCGCCGTGGCGGAGAGAAGTATGGCTTCTACCGCGGGAAATTTTTGCTGGACGCACCGGCAGGCTGCGATGTCATCGCATGCTCCGCGCTTAGCGACGCAGATTGCTTCAATAGCATCATCGATCGATACGCGGCCGCGTTTTTGCCGGCCGATCGGCGCGCCATCGTATCCCTCTGGACCCTTTACTACTTCAGTATCTTGACCATCAACACCGCGCTCGCATGGCTCGAGCTGCGACGCTATCTACCGGTCTCGCTCGACGAGGTCTCGGTATGTCTCGACCGGGAAACGGCAACGCCGGTCTCGTTTCTTCTGCCTAATCTCGGAGAGGTGCGGGAATTCGATATCCACACGGCGATGAAGCCTCTCCTGCGGCAGCACATAGAACCCTTGACCTGTGCGATTTCCGACCATGCAAATCTGAGCACCAAGCTGCTTTGGGGAAACGCGGCTGGTTATCTCGATTGGATCATCGATGAAGCGGGCCGTCAAAGCGCTCCGGCATTGGCCGAGGAAGGCGCGCCGCTGTTTTCCGATGCTACGTTTCCCGACGGCGAGAGGAACCCCTTGTGTGGTACCCTTCGCAACATGCAGGATGGGAGCGGCCTTCAATTCAAACGTCGCAAGGTTTGTTGTTTGCGCTACTGTCTGGCGGATATCGGCGGGTGCGGTCTTAGCTGCCCGCTGCGGCAGGGAAGACGATAGACCGGAAGCGAACTTGCCGTTCCTCGCCGATATCTTGTCTTTCAGCTTTGACCCGATCAGAGGGCGCCGGTTCGATTCCAGATTTGCATGAGATCCCGTCTAGCGCCGCAACAGGTTTCCGGCTGATGTGATTGCCCACGCCGTTTGGCTCTATTTCCGGCTTCATCCCGGCGTTTTTTAAGCTCGCCTCAAGAAGATCTCAAGCATTCGCGGTTCCGGGGAGGCAGGTATGCCGACTGCTACACCGCCTTTGTGTTCCCGGAAGGTCGCCACAAGGCCATCGAGATAGATGCCGATCGCTTCGCCCGCCGCTATCGATGGCAAGAAAATTTCGCCGTCGCTCTCGACGGAATCAATCGACATACGCAAGCACCCGGCGCTGATCGACAGTCTGGAAATTCGAAGCTTGAGCTCAGTCTCCAGCGAAGGTTCGCCATTGATCGAGAGCGATAGCCGCCCATTCGATATGGCGACGGTGATCGGCCCGTGTGGAGAGACCACGGGCCCAAGCGTTGTATCCTGCTGTTCATTGCTGATCGTCCAACCGCGCCATGGATCTACATCGAGAACGTCGGCCATGGCCATGAGCGGCAACAGACCGGCCCAGATATAGAAGGGATCGGTATCTCCCTGGTCCATAGCTTCGCCCGTTTGCGAATTGTAGTTTTCTGCCGCTATCCGCGATCCTCGCCAGGATTTGAGGAAGAGCCGCCTTGATTGCTCCATCAGGGTGCGTGCTTCTTCGTCAAGGTCGTATCTCTTCAGGCCGAGCCAGACGAGATAGTTGACGTTTGGCCAGATCCGGCCGCGCCAATAGACGTTTTCGGCAAAAGCCGGATCGTTTCTCGTCGCATTCGGAAGGCCGAATTCGCCGGCAAATAGGCTCTCGTCCTTCAGGTGGCCGATCAAGTAGCGCGCTTGCTCGTCACTCGCGGCACCGCACAAAAGAGGATAGAAGCTCGTCGGCGACAAGGACTTTACGAAAGCTCCGGAACGCTGGCGGTTGGCGAAAATTTTCCCTTGATCGTCCCAGAGTTCCTCGCGAATGCGTTCGCGCAATTTCATTGCAATCGCTTCAAATTGAGCTGCGTCCTGCCGTTTGCCAAGAACCGTCGCCAATTTTGCAAGCATTTCAGCGTCGAGCGCCACGGCGCAGTTCAGGCCAAGATCGAAGGTTGAGAGCGTCCGCGTTGCCGGATCGTAGACCGCCTCGTCATGCGTTGCGGAATTATCCATGCCGGTCTCATTGCGCGCGCCAAAGAAAGTTCCCTTGTAGAGGGCTTCTCCTACATCCGAGGTGCCGCAGGAAACCATTCCGCGCCCCTCCGGATCGCGGTTTGCCCACCACCATCGATGAGCGCGGACAAGAACGCCATAGTTTGCTTCGACAATCGAACGTTCGCCGCTTCGCTGGTAAAGGTTCCAGACGACGAATGATCCGAGTGGCGGTTGGGTCCGGTCGACCCATGCATCGTTTGACGTGACGATGCAGGCGACATTGCCTTGCGGCGTTGATCCCGCAAACGCCGCAGCTAGGTTCTCGCGGGCGACATCCATGTCAAACAGCCCCGAAAGCAGCGCGGCGTAGGTCTGGTCGTTGTACCAGACGGCGAATTTTCCGAGATTCCAGATTCGGGTGACCGCCGTGTAAGGCCTGTTGTTGGTCTCGTCCCAGATGGTGTTCCAGCCAACGATATCGCGAACTGCTGCCAGCAATTCGTTGGTCTGGTCCGGCTCAAGGCTGTCAGCCTCTTTGAGGGCTGCCCGTGCCTTTTCGATCGCCAGATCCGCGCGATCGGCCACGGCGGCGGCGTATCGGCCATCGCGCATCATTTCCAGATTGAAGCGTAGTCCGATGACGGGGGATGCGCTGCTCCGGCTATCGAGGTAAAAGTAGCCGTTCTCCTCAAAATCCCGGCGCAGATCTTCGATGCTGTTGTGCCCCGTGACTTGAACGGGCTTTTCGTTGCTGACGATCGCAACAAACCTTTGCCCCACCTTGACGAGGGTCGCACCGGCAGCCTCGTCGTAAATGACATCCGCGCCGTCTGCGGAAATCGCCAGGGTCACCCAGAAACGCAGACCCCATTCTCCGGTCGATAGCGTTTTCCAACCGCCGTGAATGACGAAGGGGTCAGGCTTCTTCCAAAAAAGGGAAAGAGCGGTGCCGGCGTGCTCTGTCTGCAGCGATACCTCGGAACCGTCGAGCTCGTGCCGGCCCAGACGGACCTTGTCGTGCCGCGGTTCGATAGCTGAGGTCTTTCGGGTGCGGGTCGAATACAAAATGGGTGTCAGGCGAACCCCCAGCGGAAGAAACACCATCTCGGCCGGCCGATCGGCCCATGTATTCCAGGCGCGCTGAAGGGGAATGGTTGTATGCTGCGGCATGTCTCAGTGTCCCAAGAAGAAGAGGATGGGTGGCTTGGAAAGCCCTGCGGGATCATCGGCATCGCCCTTGAATGGGGTGCCGGCATAATATTTGTTTGCCGCCGTGGAGGAGACGGCGACTTCGATGACATGAGCCCCTGGCTCGAGCCTGCCAAGGTTGAAGCGATAGGGGCCCCAGCCGCGCCTGCCCGACGAGCGGGCGTCCACGGTAACGCTCGCGGCCGTGTGTACTGCCGGTAGTTCCAGCAACCATCTGCCGGGCCTTTGCGTGATGATCGTCCGAGAATAGATTGCCGTACCGGAGCGGGCCTCGAATCCTTGGCCGTCCCAGCCGCGGTCGACCCGAATGGCCACGGCCTCACGCTCTTCCTCGAAACGAAGCGTCCAGCCGTCGTCCAGAACGATTTCGTGGTCTTCTGGGAGAGTGGGGATGGCGAGGGTTGACGTCAGCGCGAGCTCACTGCTTTTTGTCGAACTGGGCGCGAGCCGCAGGCAAATCAATTCATAAGGTTCGAGGCTTACCGAAACCTGCGATGAGGATCCATGCCGCTCGACCGCACCGGTCGCGCACGACCAGATTTCGACATCGAAGCCCGAGCAAAGCGCGAAAATTTCCGTAAGAGGTTCCCGACTGTCGTTAAAGAGAGCGAGCCGCCAGCCGGAGGCATCCTCCCCCAGCCACCGCCAAAACTTGGCCTCAGCGCCGGTCTGGAGGATGGGGCCACGTTGTCCAAATCCAGATTGCAGGAGAGCGATATCAGCGTCGGCCGGCGGCACGTCGAGTTTGACAGTCGAAGGATCGGAAATCTGGGCTCCGTCGTCGATCGTCAAAAACTGCTGCCCGCAACCCGATGACCAGACTTGGCCCCCGGCCTTTTTATAACGCTCAAGTGAGCGAATGGCCTTGCTGTCTTTGACAGCGGTGACGGCAGGCAGCACCACCGCATCGAAAGTCTGGCCGCTGATTTCGATCAGTGACCCGTTAACCGCGGCATTGGCCACAGCATCTTCGGAAACGAATAGGAAATCGATACGCTTTTCTAAGAGCGCGCTGCACCAGGCTCCGGTGTGATCTGCGTGTGCGTGTGTTGGGCCCTCTGCCCATGCCGTCTGGAGGGGATAGAAGATGGCGACACGCGTCAAGGGGTGCGCAGGCTCCAGGAATGCCGATAACCGTGCGGTCTCCTCGGCGAGTAAATCGTGGAACGGCCACCAGGGTTCGAAGTTGATCCCGGGTGCAAAGTCGAAGCGCGGATTGACGAAGGGCCTCGGATCCGCATTGCCGTCGGACAGATAGAGCCCATGCCAGATGGACTGCCGCATGCCGAGAAAATGCATCCTGATCAGATGGTTCCTCAATGTCTCGAGGGTGAGTTCCCATTGTCCTGCGGCTCTCACCAACGTCCGTTCCGCGGTCGCATAGGTCTCGAGCATGCAGCGGCTCCGGCCATTGGCGCGCGCGACCGAATCCGCAAGTTTTGGGGACAGTTGGGCAATAAAGTTGTTGGCATCGGCTGCCGTCAGATGGCGGTAAGCATCGATCCCGAAAAAGTCGACAGCGGGCGCAATGCGCGGATCTATACCCTTGAAGGTGCCATTGAGGCTGAAGCTTCCGACATGAGGCAGGATTTCATGGCCGCTCAACGATAGCCCTTTGTCCTCCGCCCAGGCCCGCAGCGTGCCAAAGAACGCTTCATTCATCTGCCGGGAGAGAGCGCCATAGGCGTTCGCCCGGATTGCCGCTGTCGAAGGACCGATGTCACGGACTAGGGAAAGGAGCGTGGTTTCGAGCGGCCGGCCCGTTTGCGCGACCATCGACCTCGCGAGACCAGCTGAAAACGGCAAGCTGTTCTCGAGATTTCCCGTCTTTTGGTCCCAATGATAAAAGCCGGGTGCCGGCTGATCGTAGAAAATCTGGTCGATCGGATCCGGTATCAATCCCCCGAGCACCGAGACCAAAGGCTCAAGCCCCTGCGTGATAAAAGCCTGGGCCGCCTCCGGGAGCAGATAATTGATGATGCGGGAGGTCCGGCTTCGCGCGCTCAGAAAAACGGTCGCCTTCATTCCGGCAGGAATGTCGCCAGAGAGCCGAAACTCGCAATGCTGGTCGCTGCTGCCGGCAATCGTGACGGCGCCGGGGAAGGGCAGGATTCGGTCTAGCGATGAAATGTCTTCTGCCGGATGCAGGACTGCCGCCTCGACTTTCCAATCGCACCAGGCAGGATATCCCTCGTCATACTGCCAATCGAGGATGTCCTTTCCCATCCCCGATGTCCAGGACGTGACGATCCCGCTGACGCGCCCCGTTCGTTCAGAGGTTTCGCTCCAGAACAGATGGCGCTCGCGAAGTTCGTCGCGACCCCTAACCGTGCGTCCAGCAGCCTGTCCGCTGATCCAATTATAGTCGTCATAGATTCCGACCCGCAGGCCGAGCGTCTTGGCAGCTTCAACTGCATCCTTGTAAGCGGCGACGAACGTTTCAGACAGGTAATCGTCGAGCGGCATGGCCAGCCTGGCCTGAATATAGATCCTGCCAAAACCCTTGTCGCGGAAGTCCTCAAGTTGCCGGCCTGTCAAATCCCGGGAGGGGATCGAATGCCAAAACCAGTAAGCGGCAGGCTTGAATTCACAGCCGGGAGACTGGAAAATTCGTTCGATGAAGGCGTCCTGGCGGGATGGCATCGATCAGACCTTTAGTGGTTCGAGGAGCGCGCTCTTGCGAGCGAGCCAGCGACGTCGGACCACGCAGGTTCGTCCGGTGCAAAACGTGCTCGCAGATAGGCAACGAGATCCTCGATCGCGCTATCGCTTAATGTCGGTCCGAAGGCCGGCATCGACATCGTCTCGGGCGAATTTCGCATCTTCATCTCCGAGGGTGCCTCGGCCCCGCCCAAAATGGTCTGAATGACATTGTCGGGCGTCGGCGCGTGCAGGTTTGTGTTCAGGGCAAGCGAGGAGAGTGCGCGGTTGTCGCTGTGGCACGTGGCGCATGCCCCCTCAAAGATCCTCTGGCCCCGCGGCGCGACGGCAAGTGCCGCTTGCTTTGAGGTCTCCGCCTTGGCGATTGCCTCATCGGCCTGTTTGTCAGGAGTGGTTGCCACGGTTTCCGCACTGAGACTTGCCAGATACGCCGCCATCGCCTTGATATCTTGATCGTGCAGCGGCTCCAACGCCCTGACCACATCGCCCATCGGCCCCAAAGCGCTGCCATGGTGAGCCGAGCTGCCTTTGCGCAGATAGTCGTAAAGGGCCGCCTCCGTCCATTGCACCGGTGTATTTCCCGAACCGTTCAGCGCCGGCGCGTGCCAGCCGTCCGCAAAGCCGCCGGCAAGGTGGGCCTTGCCCGACATTTCCGCGCCGAAGGTGTTTCTTGGAGAATGACAGGCAGAACAATGTCCCAGAGTTTCGACGAGGTAGGCTCCTCTATTCCAGACCGCGTCCCTTTCCGGTGTATATTGCATTTCGCGACCGCGATGGAAGAGCGCATTCCAGCCCGCCATCAAGGGACGGATATTGTAGGGGAAGGCCAGTTTGGTCTCGGAGATCTTTGCCTCGATCGGCGGCTGGCTCATCAGATAGGCGTAGAGAGCCTGGAGGTCCGCGTCTTCAGCGCCGGCGAAAGACGTGTAGGGGTGGGCGGGATAGAGATGATGACCGTCGCGGCTCACCCCCCTGCGCATGGCCCGCTCGAAGGCCGGATAGGACCATCCCCCGATCCCCGTCGCGACGTCCGGGCTGATATTGCTGGCGTAGATATCGCCGAACGGCGTCTCGAGGCGGCGACCGCCGCCGAAAGCCTGTCCATCGCCCGAAACGTGACAGACATTGCAGGCGCCGGCAGCTGCAGCGAGCCTGCCCCGCTCGATTGTCGAGGCGGAGAAGACCCCGGGTTCCGGACGGCTGATCGTTGCTATGTTCTGCTGCCAGGGCGAGGCAAGCTGAAGAAGCCCGCCGAACAAGGCAGCAGCCCCTGCTGTTCCCAGAGAAAAGCGCCGCCATTTCCGGCTGCGCGGCGGGCCTTCCGGTTGCTTGGGGCCTAGGTTACCCAATCCGGCAAGGACGGCTTCCGGTGTCAGGGGCAGCTCGCGAAACCGCACGCCCGTCGCATCATAGACCGCGTTGGCGATTGCCGCGGCACTTGGGACGGACGCGGATTCTCCGACGCCAAGCGGGGGATCGTTCGGCCGGTCCAGCATCAGCACGTCGATCTCGGGCACTTCCGGGAATGTGATGATCGGATAGCCGCCCCACTCTTTCGAGAGCACCGATGTGTCGGAGAATTCGACCTTCTCCTTCAGGACGCGGCTCGCCGATTGGATGACATTGCCATGGATCTGGTGGCGGACGCCGTCCGGGTTGATCATCAGACCCGCGTCCTGCCCGCAGGTGACCTTGGTGATCGCTATTTCGCCGGTCTTTTTATTGACGGCGACGTCGGCAACCCAAGCGGCCCAGGCGGCAGCGGTTCCCGGGAATTTTCCGTGCACATAGACCGCATAGGCAAAGCCGCGCCCGTATAGAAGATCACCTTCCCCGCCCAGACTGCCCCAGGAGGTGTGCGGCTGCCATTTCGCCCTTTCGGCGACCGCCCGGACAAGCTCGCTTGCCCGTTCGTCCGGCAGGTAACGCAGCCGGTACTCGATCGGGTCGACCTGAGCGGCGGCCGCCAGCTCGTCGATGTAGCATTCGTGAGCGAAGGTATTCGGCATCGCCGAGACGCCGCGCAACCACGAGGCACGGGCAATCGGCGGCATGTCGTAGACCGTGACCCGCAGATTTCCGTAGGCGTAGGGGGGAATAGCCGTCCGGTCTCCCATCTGCGCCACGTCAGGCACGGGAGCGATCTTGCCCGTCAGGATCAAGGCGAGCGTTGGGGCAAGGTTGGAGGGGTAGCGGGTTTCGAAATCATAGGCTGCCGGACCGCCGTCTGTGTCGAGGCCGCCGCGCACATCCATGATCTGAGCGGCTCCCTTGGGCTCCCAGGCATGTTCCTGGTCGCGGGTCAGCTGAACACGGACGGGGGCGCCAACAGCCCTCGAAAGCAGGGCGGCGTCGGCGGTCACATCATCGGCGCAATTTCGTCCGTAGCATCCCGCCGCCTCAAAGCGTTCGACGACGATCTGCTCTTCGGCCACGTCCATCAGCAGGGCAAGGTCGCGCCGCATCGGATAGGGGTTCTGCGTTCCTGACCATACCGTGAGGCTGTCGCCGCTAAAATGCGCGACCGCGCAGGAAGGGCCGATCGAACCATGCATCTGATAGGGCCACACATAGGTGCGGTTCATCGCAGCCGGCGTGCCTTGAAGCGCAAGATCGACATTTCCGCGGTCGATCAATTGTCGCGCTGTCGCCGGGTTCGCGCGAAGCGCCATCTCCGGCCTGTTTAAGTCCGGGCGTCGAGTGGGTGCAAGCCATTCGACCTTCAGGGCATCCATGGCGGCGATGGCGTTTTCCTCGCGTGTCGCAACCACGCCGACAAAATCGCCAAGGACGACAACGGCTACCAGACCTTCGATGTGAGATACCGAAGTCTCGTCGATGGAAACGAAGCTCGCACCGACATTGTCTCCGTGGTCAAAGCCTCCATAAGGCGGCCGTATGACGCGACCGTGCAGCATCCCCGGAATGCGGACGTCATGAACGAAGGTCCAGGCGCCAACAGCCTTGAGCGGGATATCGACTCGCGGTTTCGATTTTCCGACAAGGCTGTAATCCTCGACCCTCTTCAGGGAGACATTGGGATCGTACTCCAGATGCTCGTCAAGGCCGCCGACGAGCTCGCCGTAGCTGATCGCAACGTTCCTTTCATTCGCGCAGGATATGACGCCGTCTTCTATTTTCAGCTCTTCGCCTTCGATCCCGAGGACCGTTCGAGCGCGGTTCGCCAGGAACTGTCTGGCGGTCGCGGCTGCCTGCCTCAAGGGGATTGCCGTGACCTGTATGGTTTCGCTGGCAATCGTGGCGCCCTGATCCAGTCCGCTGACCGTATTGCCGAGCACCATCTCGACGCTGTCAAATGCGACGTCCAGCTCTTCGGCAACGATCTGGGCAAGCGAGGTGCGTATTCCGGTTCCGAGATCGACGTGACCGTTGTAGGCGACGACGTGGCCATCGTCATGGATGACCAGGAACAAAGGGCCGTTCTGCGCCTTGGAGTGAACGCTAAGCATTCCGCTCTCCCCGGTCTGTTTTGACATTTGACGGCTCGAAGCCGCTTTCCCTTGCGCTATCCAGTGACCCAGGCAGAGCCGCGCTATTCGTCAGAAAAAGCGCCCTTTTGGCAGCTGCAAGGATCTCCTTGTGGGTGCCGCAGCGGCAAAGATTATGTGCGAGAGCGTTTTTGATCTCAGCTTCACCGGCATCGGGCTGATGCAGAGCGAGAGAGACGACCGTCATGATCATGCCGTTCAAGCAATAACCACATTGAGCCGCATTCTCGTCGATAAAGGCCTGTTGCACCGGATGCGGCGAGGTACTGTTGCCCAATCCCTCCAGCGTCGTCACGCTCCGGTTTTTGACCGCCGTGACCGGAACGACGCAGGAGCGGACCGCGCGTCCGTCGATCAGTACAGCGCAGGCGCCGCACTCCCCAAGCCCGCAGCCGAATTTCGGACCATTGAGAGCCAGGTCGTTGCGCAGAATGTAAAGCAGCGGCGTTTTCGGATCACATGAGATCGTATGCTGCGCATCGTTTACGCGGATTGATATGGGAGATGCGCTCAAGTGCCAAGTGCTCCCGCCGCCTGCTGTTCAGCGCACCGATAGCGGAGGGCAAATATGGCAAATCGCCTCGCCAAATCCAGCATCCCAGTCTCCAAAGCGAGCCTTGCCCGCATGATGTTCGCAACTCTCAGCCCACCGGATCAACCGTGTTCCTATGGAGCGCGTTCCCTTTTTTATTTAATAGTGCATACACTGGTTTAAGAGTGCGCTCAAGTCAATCCGTCTCTTTTTGGCTGTATTTTAAGAGGGTTAGAATCGGATATTTTGGAGTATGCGGAGAGGATTGGCCTAAATCGTGCTTGCAAAAAATAGTGTATACGCTTAATTTACCTGAAGCTGATGGCGATGCGATATCGGCCACAAAAAGGGGATTGCTGCTCATGGGAAAACAGAAGATTGCCATTATCGGCGCCGGTCTTGGCGGCGCGGTCGCAGGCTCGTTGCTGCAGCATTCCGGATTCGACGTCGACGTCTATGAGCAGGCGCCGACCTTCTCCCGGCTCGGGGCGGGGATCCACATGGGGCCGAACGTGCTGAAAATCTTCGAGCGCATCGGTGTTGCCGAAAAAGTCGTTTCGATCAGCAGTACGCCGAAGTTCTGGCTGAGCAGGGATGGCATCACCGGCGAATATCTCTCGCGCATCCCGCTGGAAGGCTACGGGGCGACCTACTGCACCGTGCACCGGGGCGACCTTCAGGCGCTTCAATGCGAGACCCTGACGGACGGGACGCTTCATTTCGGCAAGAAGCTCGCGACGATCGAGGACACCGGCAGCGATGTCCACATGACCTTTGAAGATGGCACCTCGGCGCGCGCCGACATCGTGATCGGCGCCGACGGCATCAATTCGAAGGTCCGTGAAACGCTTCTCGGCTTCGAGAAGCCGAACTACAGCGGCTGGGTCGGCCATCGCGCGCTCATCAATGCGGAGCGGCTGAAAAAGTACGATCTCGAATTCGAGGACTGTGTCAAATGGTGGGGGCCGGACCGCCACATGATGGTCTACTTCACCACGGGCCGGAAGGACGAATATTACTACGTCACGGGCGTTCCGCATGCTGCATGGGAATTCGAGACGGCGTTCGTGGACAGCAGCCGGGAGGAAATGCATGCAGCGTTCCCGGGTTATCATCCGGTGATCGAGGCGCTGATCGACAGCACAGAGACGGTCACCAAGTGGCCGCTGTTTAATCGGAACCCGCTGCCTATCTGGAGTCGCGGCAGGCTGGTGATGCTTGGCGACGCCTGCCATCCGATGAAGCCCCATATGGCGCAAGGCGCTGCAATGGCGATCGAAGATGCCGCCATGCTGACGCGCTGCCTTCTGGAAACGGGAATCTCCGACTACGAAACGGCCTTCAGGCTCTACGAAGTCAACCGGCGCGACCGGGCAACGCGCGTCCAGAACGTATCCAACGCCAACACCTTCCTGCTTCATCAGGAAGATCCCTCATGGGTCTACGGTTACGACGTCTATGCCGAACCACTCCGCTCGGAGAGCGCCGCATGAGCAACCAATTTCTCTATGGTGGCAATATTCTTGCCAATGGTATTCGCCAGCACTATTTGCGCTACGGCGGCAAGGGACGGGCGGTTATCCTCATTCCTGGAATAACGTCTCCGGCGATTACTTGGGGGTTCGTCGCCGAAAGGCTGTCGCTGCACCATGATGTCTACATTGTGGACGTTCGCGGTCGTGGTCTCTCGTCCACCGGCCCCGGTCTCGACTATGGTCTCGATGCGATGGCGGATGATGCGATCGCCTTTGCCCAGAGCCTTCAATTAAAGAATCCCGCTATTCTCGGCCATTCTATGGGCGCGCGCATTGCAATGCGGGCTGCAATCCGTTCGGAAGGGGTGTTTGGTCGCTTGGCACTCATCGATCCGCCGGTTTCTGGTCCGGGACGGCGTCCCTATCCCAGCCAATTGCCCTGGTACGTCGACTCGATCCGGCTCGCCGAAAAGGGCATGGATGCAGAAGCGATGAAGGCCTTTTGTCCGAGCTGGACCGATGAACAGTTGCAACTGCGCGCCGAGTGGCTCCACACCTGCTACGAGCCCGCGATCGTCAAGGCATTCAACGATTTCCACGACATCGACATCCTGCCCGATTTTGCCCGATTGAGGGTCCCCGCCATGTTGATGGTCGCGGGACGAGGCGGGGTCATTCAGGCCGCCGACGAAGAGGAGATCAGAGAGCTCAATCCATCGATCCAGATCAGCCGTGTTGCTGAGGCCGGCCATATGATCCCCTGGGATCATTTCGATGGCTTTTTCGAAGCGCTCGGCGACTTTCTGCTGCCCTAACATCGCGTGGTGCGATCGCCCCACGTCCCTTCGAACGCATTGCAAAAGGACAAGCCGTGCAAAACGTCTATCGCATTGGTCAGATTGTACCGAGCTCCAACACGACGATGGAGACCGAAATTCCCGCAATGCTGCTCGCAAGGCAGTCCATACGGCCGGAGCGCTTCACCTTTCACTCGAGCCGCATGCGTATGAAGACGGTCAAGAAGGAGGAGCTCGCGGCGATGGATGCGGAATCCGATCGTTGCGCTGTCGAACTCTCCGACGCCCAAGTCGATGTGCTTGGTTATGCTTGCCTAGTGGCGATCATGGCGATGGGTCCCGGCTATCACCGGGAATCGGAAACGCGCCTCAGGGGTCGAACTGTCGAAAACGGGACAAATACCCCGGTCGTGACAAGTGCAGGAGCGCTCATCGAAGCGCTCAAGATGATGAAGGCGAAGCGCATCGCAGTCGTCGCCCCCTACATGAAGCCTCTGACCGAACTTGTGGTCGACTACATTCGGCAGGAAGGCTTCGAGGTCGCTGACTGGCGTGCTCTGGAGATCCCGGACAACCTCGCCGTCGGCCGCCACGATCCTCAAAACCTTCCTGCCATCGTCGCAGGTCTCGATTTGAGCGGGGTCGATGTGATCGTGCTCTCGGCCTGTGTGCAGATGCCGTCGCTGCCTGCCATTGCGAAGGTGGAAGCAATGACGGGCAAGCCCGTGGTGACCGCCGCCGTTGCCACCACCTACTGCATGTTGAAGTCGCTGGGGCTGGAGACGGTGGTCCCCGGGGCGGGCGCGCTTCTGTCGGGCGCATATTAAGGAGCCTTCGAGATGGAGACAGCCGAAGCCAACTACCAGGGTGTATGGGGAAACAGGATCGGCTTCGGCCAATCTCCCGCGTTGCTCGTCATCGACTTCCTGAAGGCCTATACGATTGAGGGCGCCCCCCTCTATGCGCCTGGTGTCGTCGATGCAGTGGCAAGAACCCCGCGCTTGCTGCAGGAAGCCCGCGCGAAGGGGATCCCGGTCATCCATACGCGCATCCTCTATCTCGCGAAGGACTGCGCCGACGGCGGGGTCTGGGTCAAGAAGGCTCCGGTCATGAAGGCGATGGTCGAGGGCAACGTGCTTGCGGAATTCTGCGACGGTGTCGAGCCGAAAGACGGAGAGCTGGTTGTCGTCAAGCAATATGCCAGCGCCTTCTTCGGAACGAGCCTGGCATCCTATCTCCATGCGCGCGGCATCGACACCGTCGTGCTTTCGGGTTGCTCGACCAGCGGCTGCATCCGGGCAAGTGCGGTAGATGCAGTTCAGCACGGCTTTCGAACGATCGTTGTGCGCGATTGCGTTGGCGATCGCCATCCCGATCCGCATGAGGCCAATCTCTTCGACATCGATAGCAAATACGGCGACGTCGTGTCGCTCGAAGAGGCAATTGCCGCCCTTTCGAGGCGCGGTTCGAGTTCCGCCCCCGGCGCCGACTGAAGATCAAAGCCAAGCAACCAGAGGATAGAACAATGGATAGAAGCGTCTTTACCGAACTTTGCCTCGAGCAGTTGAAAATGAGTGGCGTTCATGAAGGTGAAAAGGTCGTCGTCCTGTCGCAAGGCGACGATCGCCTCGACTATGCCGATGCTTTTCTGGCCGCCGGCCAGCGGCTCGGCGCCCGGATGTATCATTTAAGGTTGCCGGCACCTTTGCCGGGGACCGGCAGCTGGGCGGTTGGCCAGACCGGTCTTGCCGGTAATCCGGAGGCGGTGGAAGCCTTGAAAAAGGCTGACATGGTCGTCGATCTTATTTTCCTGCTGTTCAGCCCGGAGCAGATGGCCATCCAGGCCGCCGGCGCCCGTGTTTTGACCGCCGTCGAACCGGCGCCTCTTCTCGGCCGGCTGATGCCGACCAAGCAGTTGCGCGAGCGCGTCGAGATCGGCGTCGACTATATGAAACGGGCGAAGACGCTGCGCATCACCAACAAGGCTGGAACGGACGTGCTCTACAAGATGGGTGTCTATCCGACCGTCGGCGAATACGGTTGCACCGATGAGGCGGGTCGATGGGACCATTGGCCGGCGGCATTCGTGTTCTCCGGAGCGTCTGACGACGGGGTCGACGGCCAGATCGTCCTTTCGCCGGGTGACGTGCTTCTGCCCCTCAACATCTATGTCCGCGAGCCTGTGACCTACACCATCGAAAAAGGCTTCATCCAGGACATCCGCGGCGGGCTCGAGGCCGACCTGATCAAGTCTTACATGAAGACCTTCAACGATCCGCGCGGCATGGGTATGAGCCATGTCGGATGGGGTCTCGACCACCGCGCCAACTGGCATGGACTGTGCGATTTCGGTGGCGGCATGGGTATGGAGCTGAGGTCGTTCTACGGCAACGTGATGTTCTCGACCGGACCAAACAACGAGCTGGGCGGACCGAACGATACCGCTTGCCATCTCGATATTCCGATGCGTAATTGCAGCCTGTTCCTGGACGATGAACCGATCGTCCTGGACGGCGAGATCGCGGTGAAGGAAATGCAGCATAAGTTTGCGTGACATCGGCGCCGGCCACCACACGCTTGAGCGGCTGCATCATCGTCATGGTGCAGCCGCTTGCAAAAAAATGGGATGAAACGAGTGGCGCGGGAGGTTTTTTGATCAGAATGAGCGGCGTGGAAGACAACCCTTCGGTAGAACCGTACCGCGTCACCGACCAGGTGGGACATCTGCTGCGTAAAGCCTATCAGCGCCACCTGGCGATTTTTCAGGAAAATGCTGTCGATCCTTCCCTGACATCGGTTCAATTCGTCACCCTATGCGCGCTGCGTGATAACGGCCCGATTTCTCAAGGTGAGCTCGTAAAGGCGACAGCCGTCGACCAGGCGACGATCCGCGGCATCATCGACCGTCTGAAATCCAAGAACCTGATCGAAATCTCGCGTGACGCCCATGACGGACGAAAAGTAATCGTCTCGCTGATACCCGCCGGGGAGGCGATCCTCGAACAGATGTATCCACGTGCCTATTCGATTTCGGAAAAGACCATGGGGCCGCTCAATCCGGCCGAGCAGGTCGCATTGCTTTATCTGCTGCGCAAGATCGCCGATGTCGATACGGATCCCAATGGTCTGGCGGAAGCAGGCTGACGTTCTTCGGGTTGCCTGTCCCTCACGCGCTTGCAGGCGCGATCACGCCCTTGTCCAGCAGGAAACATCCGTAGAAACGGCTTTCCCCCGTTTGGATCACGCAATAGCCGCGTTTGCCTGCTCGCAGAAAGCGAAGCGTTTAATCCTGTAAGGCGGCGTCGGCTGCGCAGAGCGAGCTGTCCGATGCCTGGGGGCACCGGACAGCTCTTGCGATCAGGCTGCGTAGAATGCCTTCACTTCCTGCCACAGATTGTTGAAGTTCTCCCGGCGGTCGTCCGGCAATGCGGACTGGATCGCCATGGACTTCAGATATTCGGGCTTGTGAATCTGCCGGTTCAGATCGTCTGCAGGCAGTTTCTCCATGGCGGCCGCATTGGCCGACGCCGGAGCACCGATCTTGGTCGCCCATTCCACATAGAAGGTCGGATCGATCATGTAATTGATGAAGGTTGCTGCCGCCTCCGGATCCGGCGCAGATGCCGGAATGGACAGACTGTCGAGCCAGCCGATGCCGCCTTCCTTCGGAACCACGAATTCGACCGGCAGGTGGCTGTTGCGCTTCGAGCGAACCGCCGCACCCGACCAGTAGACCGAAAGATCGAATTCCTTCGCGGCAAAAGACTTGTTCCACTGGTCTTCGCTCGACCAAAGGAGCTTGACGTTCTCCTTGAAGGCCTTGAGCTTTTCTCCGACAGCCTTGAGATCCGCCGGGTTGTTGATGTCCTGGCCGGAGAGAAGAGCACCGATGGCGATCGCCGTGACGGCGTCGTCGAACAGGGCGACTTTGCCTTTATGCTCGGGTGCGCCGAGGGCGGCATAACTATCCGGCTTGGTTGCACCTTCTGCAACCGCAAGCGCGGTTATGCCCCAGACCCATGCGACACCGTTGGTCTTGCCATCGAGCTGGAGATTGGCATGGTTCTTCAATTCCGGAGACAGCCCGGATGCGTTCGGGATTTTCGAGAAGTCGATCGGTGTCAGCAATCCGTCTGCGGCAGCCTGCTGCGAGCGGGCGCTATTAACGAGGACCACGTCGTACGCGCCGGGATTCGTGCGAAGTTTGGTCAGCATCTCCGGTTCAGAGCTGAAATAGTCATGGACGACCTCAATGCCGGTTTGGTCCTTGAATGCTTTCAACGCCCAGGTTTCGTCAGTCCCATAGCCCTGCCAATTGAGGACAGTGATCTTGCCGGCGGCGCGAGCGGGGCGCGTTGAGATTGACAGGCCGGTTGTCGCAACTGCGGCGGCGGTGCCAAAGAGGCCTAGGGCTTGCCTACGGGTGAGATGGTTCATGTCTGTTACCCCTTGATCGATACTTTTTTGGATTTTTGTCTGCGGCTGACAGGCGATTGCGTTGATGCCTCCCCGCATCCTCTGAGCGTCCGCAACGAAGGTGTTCACGAGCTGTCGGCCGCGATGATGGGCCGATGGCTGATTGCGGAAAACCATTCGTGTACAAATAAAGTGTCTCCAGACGGAATTCTTGTCAAGTGGCACAATTGCAATAGATACGGCCAG
This sequence comes from Rhizobium sp. BK313, assembly GCF_014193655.1. Taxonomy (GTDB): domain Bacteria; phylum Pseudomonadota; class Alphaproteobacteria; order Rhizobiales; family Rhizobiaceae; genus Rhizobium. The sequence goes on from NZ_JACHZQ010000002.1 coordinate 702,708, forward strand.
GCCCAAAGCAGTCTGAAAATCTCGGCCCTCATCGCTTATTGGACTGTAATGGCTCCTCGAGGCGATCTTCCTAGTTCCTCCGACTATTGCCTAAGGAAAACAGTATCTAAGCGCCCTTTGGAAAAAGCCGGCTTGACAAGTGGCTGCACTACTGAAATCATTTGTATACAAATAAAGAAACAAGATTTCGAGGGTGAGCAAATGGGACTGTTGAGGACGATCAAGCGCGCAGTCGCTTAGCGGGAGCCGATTTCGGCCTATCGGCTGAACGGGATCTGCAACTCAGCCTGAAAAGGCGGCAATCGAATATCAAAACACCGGAATGATCGCCGCAGTGACGACGGCAGTTCGTCTGTCCTGTGGTCGTGGAGGAGGGCTGAATGGCCAAACTTACCGCTCAAGAACCCCCGCTTGCGGCTGCCGTGAGGTCATCGCAATCACGGCGGCTTCCGCCGTGGGTTACCACCGGGGCGCTTCTCCTGCCAACCTATGGCTGGCTGACGATTGCGGTCTTCATACCTTTGCTTGCGATGTTTGCCTTTTCTTTCCTGACTGCGACGCCGCTCGGGAACAAGCCGATTGTCTTTACACTGAAGCAGTACCGCGCCTTCATTGACCAGCCCTATCTCGTCGGCGTCGGGCTGAGCTCGCTTCTGATCGGTTTCTGGACAACGTTCTTCTGTGCCGTGCTCGGCTTCTTTGCCGCTCTTGCGCTGGCGCGCGCCACGATCGGCAAGACGAAAGAGACCCTGCTTGTGCTCATCCTTCTACCCTTCTGGACCAACGGGCTGGTGCGCATCTTTTCCTGGACCATGGTTCTGAGAGAAGGCGGATTTCTCGACTATATCTTGCATCTCGTAGCCCCGCAGGCCGGATCGATCGGCTTCCTCTATACGCGGCCGGCGATCGTGGTCGGTCTGGTGCACGGCTATCTGCCCTATATGATCCTGACCTGCTACATCGCATTGTCCACGATCGACGATGCGATCATCGAAGCTGCCGTCAGCCTTGGCGCCCGATGGTGGGTGGTCCTTTACAAGATCCTCATTCCCATGGCTGCGCCTGGGCTGATTTCCGGTGCCGTCCTGACCTTCGTCCCCGTGATCGGCTCGTTCATGGAGCCCAGAATTCTCGGCGGCCGCGTCGGGGTGACCATGGGAACGGTCATCGAGGATCAGTTCACACAGGCCTTCAACTGGCCGCTCGGGGCCTCACTCTCCTTCACGCTGCTGGCGGTGGTTCTGGCGATCTTCGCCACATTTTCCGGCGTTCTGAAGCGCGGATCCGTCGCGTAGGTGCTCAAATGAAAACTTTAGGACGTTTCTATCTTTTCGCGATCCTCGCGTTTCTCTACACGCCAATCATCGTCATGATGGCCATGGGGTTCAATGAATCCCCGCTCTACCAGCTGCCGTTCAGCTTCTCGACCAGATGGTACGTCGCTCTGATGGGCAATACCGGCTTGCTGACGGCTGGACTGAACAGCATCATCATCGCCGTCATCACCGCAGTCGTTGCCACCTCTCTCGGAACGGTCGCCTCGGTGGCGCTTTCCCGCCACACATTCCGTGGACGCAGCCTCCTGCAGTTGCTGCTGCTTCCGCCGATCGCCATCCCATGGCTCATCACCGGCACGGCGATGCTGATCTTCTTTTATTGGAGCGGCATCGGTCGGGGAATGCATGCGCTGATCATCGGGCATGTGGCACTTGCCATTCCCTATGTGGTCATCGTCGTGGGTACCGGGTTCAAGACGATCCGCGCCGATCTCGAAGAGGCGGCGATGAGTCTCGGATCAACGCCGGTCCACGCCTTCTACTCCGTGACCTTGCCGCTGCTCTTTCCAAGTATCCTTGGCGCTGCACTTTTTGCGTTCGCCGTCTCTCTCGATCAGTTCGTGATCTCTTACTTCCTTGCGACGCCCGGCTACACGACGTTGCCGGTGCAGATCTATTCGGCGATCCGCAAGGGGTTCACCCCGGAGATCAACGCCATCTCCACCATTTTGTTGCTCGGCTCCATGGCCGCAATTCTCATCTTTGCCCGTTTTGCAAAACCCGGAGAAAATCGTGACCCACGTTAACGTAAAGTCGGTTGCCAAGAGCTACGGCTCAACGCCGGTCCTGTCCGACATTTCGACGGAGTTCGGCGAGGGCTCCTTTACCAGCCTGCTCGGTCCATCCGGATCGGGAAAGACAACCCTGCTGCGCATCATTGCCGGTTTCATTCGGCCAGACCAGGGTGTTGTGATGATCGGAGACCAGGATGTAACGCATGTCCCGGTCTGGGGACGCAACATCGGCATGATGTTTCAGTCCTATGCGCTGTTTCCGCACATGACCATTGCGCAGAATGTTGCCTTCGGTCTCGAGCGCAGGGGTATCCGGGGCGAGGCGGCGCGCAAGGAGGTTGAGCGGGCATTGGAGATGGTGCGGCTGCCGGGCTTTGCCGAACGCTTTCCAAAACAGCTCTCCGGCGGGCAGCAACAGCGCGTCGCGCTTGCCCGCGCCATCGTCATCAAACCGAACGTGTTGCTGCTTGATGAGCCGCTGTCGGCCCTTGATCGCAGGCTGCGCCAGGAGATGCAGGTCGAGCTGCTGCGCATCCAGCGGCAAAGCGGATTGACGACGATCTTCGTGACCCATGACCAGGAGGAAGCGCTGACCTTGTCTGACAAGGTCGCAATTCTCGACAAGGGCAAGATCGTTCAGATCGGCGATCCTGCCACCGTCTACGAGCGGCCGCGCACACGATTTGCGGCGGAGTTCCTTGGCGATTCAAATTTCCTTCCTGGTGTTGTCGAGGCCGGGGGCGTGCGGCTGGAGGACGGCGGTATAATCGAAGTGGCGGGATCGCTACCTTCGGCGGGAACGAAAGTGACGCTTGCCGTCAGACCGGAGAAAATGTCGCCGGCCGGTGAGGGCAAGAACCGCATCTCTGCCCAAATCAAGACGGTCATTTATGCAGGCCCGGTTTTGTCCTACCACCTCGAAACCAGTCAGGGCAGGGAACTGAAATTGTTCTCGCAGAATCGCGACGGCAACCTCATGCGCGAGGGTGAAAACGTGACGCTCTCGTGGATGCCCGAACACACAGTCGCGCTGGTTGAATAGGTCATGAAAATTGAATCCGTCTTTGACGATTGCTGCCATGTCGTAATCGACATGCAGCGGCTTTTTGCAGAAGAGACCGCATGGCATGCGCCGGCGCTGGCGGGCATTCTGGAAAATGTCGTTGCGCTAAGTCGCCAGATGTCGTCCAACACGCTCTTTGCAAGGTTCGTGGTTCCGGCCTCTCTAGAGGAGGCCCATGGATGCTGGAGGCCCTATTATGAACGCTGGTCGATGCTTACGGGCGAGCAGCACGATCCAACGCTGCACGATCTGGTACAGCCCCTAAAGGCGATCGCGCGGCCGGAGCAGATTTTCGACAAGCCAGGATATTCGATCTTCTCGAACAAGGATCTGCATGGCCGGCTGCGCCAGAAAGGCGTCAGAAACCTGATCTTCTCGGGTGTGGAGACCGATGTCTGCGTCTACTCCAGTGTCCTTCAGGCCGTCGATCTCGGCTACCGGGTGGTGATCGCAACCGATGCGGTTGCAAGCACCGAGGGTGCGGCCCACCGCGCCATTCTTGACTGTCTCGCACCGCGCCTGCCCGAACAAATTTTGCTCTTTCCAACCGCGACGATTTTGAGCGCTACGGACAGGACCGCCTCCCGCGGTCCCGTTCATTGACGGATACGCACATGGAGAACCAGCATCGCAAGCCGCTCAATCGATCGGAGGGCCACGGGGGCCGGACAGCCAACGCGTATGCGCTTGCTGACCAGATCGGGTTTCTTCTCAGACAGGCAAACCAGCGGCACGTGGCAATATTCACAAGCCGGATGAACGAGAAGCTGACCACGACACAGTGGGCGGCCCTCGTCAAATTGCGTGATCTTCAGCCCTGTTCCCAGGTCAATCTCGGCCGGGAAACCGCAATGGATGTTGCAACAATAAAAGGCGTCGTCGATCGTTTGGCCAAACGGAACCTGGTTCGCACCGCGCCGGACCCGGCCGACGCCAGGCGTCTTGTCCTGACGCTGACCGACGAGGGGGAAGCTGCGGTCGACCGCAATCTGTCTGTCGCCCACGACATCTCTGAGGAAACGCTGGCGGCGCTGTCACCGGCCGAACGCGCCATGTTGGGGGAGTTGCTCCGCAAGATTTCCTAACCGGGCAACGTGGCTCAGACGCTCGGGAAATGACTGAGGCAATACCGGCCGAAAAGAGCAGTGACGAAATTGAAACGACTTTGTATGACAATCATCCCATAGTGAAGGCCCTGGGGAGGCTTGAGACAAGATGACTTTTGAGGGAACGGAAGTCCGCTCTCTGTTTGAACGCACGCTTGATGCGCTGCCAGATGGCGTGTTGCTGACGGACTCGGATCGAAAGGTCGTTTATGCAAATCGGGCTTTCTCGGACCTCTGGCACATCCCCGCCCAAATCCTCGCCACTCGCGACGACCTGCGCCTGCTCTCTTTTGTCCTCGATCAGCTTCTTGATCCTGTCTGCTTTTTGCGCGAGGTCGAGCGGCTGCAACTGACGCATCAGAGTTCCGAGGATGAGGTCCTTTTGAAAGATGGACGCATTTTTTCCCGGCGCAGTGTTCCCTTCAGCGAAGATGGAGCGCTGGTGGCGAGAATCTGGATTTTTACCGACATCACCGAAGCGCGAAGCGCCAGTATCGATGCGCTGACCGGCATTCCCAATCGCCACGCCTATTCAAGGCAGTTCCCCCGTTATCTGAAAGCGCCGGAAGAAGGGCTGTTGAGCTCAGTGGCAATTCTCGATGTCGATAATTTCAAGCGATATAACGACCACTACGGACATGCGGCCGGCGACAGTGTTCTGCATCAAATCGGCGCAGTCATCCGCAGCCATTTCACCAATGCCGACGATCTGTTTTTCAGGATCGGCGGGGAAGAGTTTCTGATGGCAAGCCGGGCACGCGCTGCATTGGATGCCCATACCTTTTTCGAGGCCCTGCGCGACCGTGTCGGCAATCTGGCTATCGAACACCGTGGCAACGACCCTTTCGGCATCGTCACCGTTTCAATGGGACTGGCCGTCTTCGATGGTCCGCAATCGGCGGCAGAAGTCTTTCGTCACGTCGATGCCGCCCTCTATCGCTCAAAGGAGCTTGGACGGAACCGCGTGACGCTTGCCGCCGCGTAGTTGCGACAGACATCGCCGGCCTGGGCGCCAAGACTATAACGGCCGATTCAAAACGCAATTGAGCTGCCCCTTGTCGCCGAAAAGATCACGTGGCCGTAACAATCTGGTGTGCGGCAACGTAATGGGTTTTGTCGGCTTTCAGGCGGCGGCCTCTGTTGCGCCGGAAAGCCGGCAGGCTTGACCCCCTACGAGGACCGACCACCGCCATGAAAACCGACGACCTCATCGTGCTTCTTTCAAATGACGCCCGTCTGAAAGCTCGCTACGGGATTGTGATGGCCGCAGCAAGCGTGGTTTCCGTCGCCATCTCTACAATCCTGTTCTTTTCGCTGATGGGTGTTCGCCTCGATTTCATGACAGCGATCGAGACGGCACGATTTCTGTTCAAGCTCGCCTTTACAGTCGCCGTGACAGTGGCAGCGGGAGCCGTGCTTTCTTGGATCGGCCGTCCGGGATCCCATTTGACGCGGCGCTATCTCTTAATGTTGATACCGCCCGCGCTATTGGTACTGGCCGTCGCGCTGGAAATGGTTGTGATGCCGATGCCGACTTGGTATGGCCGGATGATCGGGCACGACGCGCTGCCATGCATCATCTATATCCCTCTTCTGGCGATCGCTCCCCTTGGGCTGTTTTTGCTCGTTCTCCGGCAAGGAGCGCCGGAGAACGCGGGTATGGCCGGAGCGGTCGCGGGATTGACGGCGGCAGGCGTCGGGTCGGTGCTCTTTGCCATCCACTGCGACAATGACAGCCCTTTCTTTCTCGCGCTCTGGTATCCTCTCACCTTCGCTTTTACCACCGCCGCCGGCTATGTATCCGGTTCGCGTTGGCTTCGTTGGTGAGAAAGAACCGGCAAATGCCGCGATCGCGGCGGAGCTGCGATGCATGGCCGACAATGCGATTTCCCATCTCAAGCTGAGGCGCCGCCTCTTCGCTCTTCCTGCTGTCAGGAACAGCATCCCTTTGCTTCGCCTTCTTGCGCGAATGACGACTACCAGCCAATATCCCAAGGGCGCGGCTTGCCATGAAAAATCACGACGCGAGCGTCTGCCGGGATCGAGCCGTTTCCGCTTTCATCATCATAAAGCGCCTGTCGCACATGCGACTTCCAAGAGACAATTTGGCCAGGTAGTAAATCCTGCCAGCGGCTGGCGCGCTCGAGCCAGAATAGCTCCAGAAACGCCTGGTCGCCGCCCTTATGATAGATATCCATCCAATGCTGTGGCTTATCGATCCATTCGCCCCAGATCCAATCACGAGCCGCTTCCGGCAGAAACATGATCGATGATTGCAAGCCCTCAGGACGATAGATATCGCGCATCAGAGCGAGCTGGTTGACGGATACGATATCGGCGAGGTTTCCGACAATTGAGGTGTCCAGATCCATGAAGAGGATGTCACCGGTCATCCCCGGCCGGAAAAGCTCCATCTTGGACCACCAGCCCGGCCAATCAGCCGTCAGCGGAAGGGTCCGGACGCCCTCCACTTCAATATCGGAAAGACACCGAAAGTCAGCATTGGGAAGATGATTCATCACCTGCTTGTGCAAGCGCAAGACATGGTCGGCCCTGTATTCGCCGCCGGATCGCAGCACACAAAAAACGGAAATCACGTTCTACCATCGTGGCTTGATATATCTGCTTCAACGAACAAAATTCGCCGATTGGTAGAACATACGGAGCGCTGCAAGACGTGTCATCGGGTGCATCATAATTTTGGCGTCCTGCGGACGAGAAGTCACAGCTATATCGATCTTGACAGAGAAGAGCTTCGCGCCGCACTGACGATCGAGGCCATGGCACGGAGCCCGAAGCTCCTCCAAGGGCAGACGGCGTTCACGACGCAAAGGCTCGCAATCTCGAATTCCTTGGCAAAAGCGCGCCGCTTTTTGCGATTGACGTGCAGAACTTTGCTCCGCAAACAGAACCTTTCGTTCTTTTCAGGCGCGAGAAAGTTGACCATGGAGCAAGCACGCGCATCACCGATGCGCGACAATCGTGCTTCTGGCCAAGTAACTTATAAGCCGGAATAGCTTCTGCAGCCTCTAGGATCGTGCCCGTCGAGAAATGCTACTTTCCGTCAGTGTTTCCCGATCGTTGGGTCGCAGCCTTGAGCACGCCCGCCTGCAGATCCGCCTCATCGGCAACAATGGAGGCGGCCTCGTTCAGCACCACGTCTTTCGCGTTCTTGCGGGCATTTTCAATGGCAATATCAGCACTCAGGCTACGCTCGTTTGCCTGCAGGCCGTCGTCTTCACCAGTGTCCACCCCATCGTTTATCTGCTCGCGCGACTTGAGACGACTTGCCTGAGCAGTCATTTCATTGCGACGTTCGCTTTCATTGAGGGAGACAACCCCTTTCTCGCGCTGCGCCTTCAGTTCGGCAATGTCTTCGACGAAGCGTTGGAAATCCCGATCGTTCTGCACCCGAGCATCGTGGCTGCTCTGCAGTTGCGGCAGCAATGCCTTTATATTACCGGCAGCCGTATAGTTCGCTGGCTTGACCTGCGTCCACGGCAAAGCGTTGTCATAACTCGACTCACCAAAGCTCTTAGGGTCCGAAAGGCCCGGCAAGCTGATGTCGGGCGTCACGCCGCGCAGCTGTGTCGTACCGCCATTGACACGGAAAAACTGAGCAACCGTTAATTTCAGCTCGCCGAACTTCGGCTTGCTGCTGTGGGCCACCTGGTCAAGATTGACCACAGTTTGCACGGTCCCTTTACCAAAACTGGGTTCGCCGACGATCACACCTCGACCATAGTCTTGTATCGCTGCGGCAAAAATCTCGGAAGCCGATGCCGAGCCGCGATTGATCAATACACCAACCGGACCTGTCCAGGCAGGCGCGGGGAGATCATCGCTTTCAACGTCCACCTTGCCATCGGCATCCCGTTCCTGAACCACCGGGCCTTTGCCGACAAACAAACCTGTCAAATCAATCGCCTCGGCCAACGAACCGCCGCCGTTGTTGCGCAAGTCGATCAGAACGCTGTCGACATTGTCCTGCTTCAGTTCAGCGAGAAGCTTGGCGACATCGCGGCTAGCGCTGCGATAATCCTTGTCGCCTTTTCGACGCGCTTCAAAGTCTTCGTAGAAGGCGGGCAGCGTAATCACCCCGATCCTGCGAGTGGCGTCGCCATCCTTTACTGACAGGATCGTCTTCTTGGCAGCCTGTTTGTCGAGGCTGATTTTATCGCGCACCAGGCTGATGACGTGATGCTTGCCATCCGGTCCGGCATCCGCCGGCAAAATGTCCAGGCGCACGACAGAACCCTTTGCGCCACGTATCATCTGCACGATTTCATCGAGGCGTGTACCGACCACTTCCTTTATCGGGCCGTTCTGGCCTTGACCAACACCGACAATGCGGTCACCAACCGCGAGCTTGCCGGACAATTGCGCCGGGCCGCCGGCCACGAGCTCGCGGATCGTCGTGTAGTCATCTCTTTCCTGCAGCACAGCGCCGATACCAACGAGCGAGAGCTTCATTGAAATATCAAATTCGGCCGCAGCGGCTGCACCGAAATAGTCGGTATGCGGATCGATCGATGTTGTATAGGCATCCATGAATGTCTGGAAGACGTCGTCGCTCTTGTACTTGTAGGCGCGCTCGAGAGAGTTTTCGTAGCGTTTGTCGAGCGTATCGCGAATGCCAGCATCATCTTTGCCAGCCAGCTTCAAACGCAGCCAGTCGCTCTTGACGCGCTTGCGCCACAGGTCATTGCTTTCCGCTTCGGATTGCGGCCAGGGCTCCTTGTCGCGGACGAGCGGATAGTCTTCCTGCACACTGAAATCGAAGTTCTGCTTGAGCAAGCCGCGCGCGTAATTCATGCGGTCGACAACGCGCTGCACATACACGTTGAAAATGGAAAAGGGGATCTTCAGGTCTTCCCGGTTGATGGCATCGTCAATCTTGGCGCTGTCAGCCATGAACTTGTCGATGTCCGTCTGCAGGAAGAGGACACGGTCCGGATCCAGCGACTTGATAAACTGGTTCATGACCCTGGCCGACAAGGCATCATCGAGTGGAATGGGCCTATAGTGGAAACGCGTGAGAAATTGCGCGCTCAAATGGGCCGCTTGCTCCTGCTGCTGCAGCGGCGCCAAGATTGGCGGTGAACCGGCTTCCAAGGCGTATGCCGACGGTGCAAGTGCCAAGAATATGCCGAGAAGGCTGTGTTGTATACGCATTAAGCTTTGATCCAATTCTCAACGATGAGTCTTTAATGTGTGATGTTCGTGGAGCAATTATGGTTTTTAGGCAACTAAACGGACGCGCCCGCCTAGAAAGATTTCCAAAATGTCTCCGCGCGACACAGGTTGCTTGCTTTTAGGTTCTCAAAAAACACCAACCGCACGAATTTCGTTCAAGGAAAAATGGCATTCGCGACCTGGTCAGAAAGGTAATCTAGAGTCCGTCGGATTGTTGCGCCCGCGCACATGGGGCAGCCCACGGCGCCAGCTCTCATATTTTCGTGGATGCCCCATTAATTTTACGGCGCCGGGTAGGGATTGATAGCGTCGACCGGGAAATGTGGAATTGTGGCGACGCAAGCGGACCAGGACCCATGTCCTCACTAGCAGCATCCGCGGCCTGCTATCTCGGCGCTCTATTCATGCATCGCTGAATAAAATCTCCCGCATGCCCTATTGCCTGCCGTCCTGCTTCGAGCTTTGCGTTCCATAGCGGCCATGCGTGGATCATGCGCGGCCAGATCTCGAGTGTCACCTCGACGTCGGCTTCGCCCGCAGCCGCTGCAAATCTTGTGGCATCGGCAAGCAGGCTTTCATCCGATCCGACCTGGATGAGGAGTGGCGGCATTCCCTTCAGATCAGCATAGAGCGGGGAAACGCGAGGATCCTTGCGATCCACCTGCGGGGGCACGTATGCCTCGGCGAGCTCAAGCAAATAGCCTTTGTGAATGAGTGGATCGATCGCATCCTTCGTGACAAGCGTCGTACCGGACATGGTCAGATCAGTCCAAGGTGAAATCAGCCAGCCACACGCCGGCAAGGCTTCGCCGCCGGCGAGCAGCGCGTTGATCAGCGCGACGGTCAGGCCCGCGCCGGCGCTGTCGCCGCCAACGGCAATGTGTTCGGCGTCGATGCCCTGCGCGCGCAAAAAACGCCAGGCCGCGATTGCATCGTTAAGGGCTGCCGGAAACGGATTTTCCGGCGCGAGGTGATAGCCGACAGCGAGCGTCCGCGCGCCCGCCGCCCGTCCGGCCTCGGTCGCCAGACGGCGATGGCTGACGATCGAGCCCGAGCAATAGCCACCCCCGTGAAAGAACAGGAGAACGCGCGAGGCATCGCTGTGCGGGGCCAATGACCATTCGGCGGAAAAGCCGTTCAATACGACCCCTTCCAGCTTGATATCGTCAGCAATCGGCCAGGCGGCACCGACTTCCTCGATTCTGTTCCGCCGTTCGGTCCATCCGACAGGGCGGGGTTTGGAGCTCAACAGGGCTCGAATAGCATCGATTTCGCGGTGGTCCGTCATCTTGATCTCCATATCGGCCCGGATCAGGTCATTGCTGGATTTCAGTCGATGCAGATGTGATTGCGGCTGACCAGGCGCCAAAGGCGTTTGGCCGGTCCCGCGCCTTTGAGGCGTTCTTGGGGAATGGCGTTAAAATTTTTCGTCGGTCCCGGCCGTAGAATAGAATTGGGTCCGCGCGGTTGCAAGCATGCAAGCGCCGACAACGAAGATCCGTTTTTGCTGCTAGCGCTTCAACCCGGGGCAAAAATACGCGGTCCAATGTCGCTTGGCAGATAGTTTGAGAATCTAAGTAACGGGATTCTCAATTTAACTGCAATCGCTTCAACTCCCTAGCAGCTGATCAGGCGTTCGTGCCCGGCAGGCCGAAAGCTTGCTGGAAATAGCGCCTGAATGCCAGCATGGGCTGAGTGAACTCGATATTGGCGCGCCAAGCCAGGCCGACATCCATCGGTGGGACAGGGTCCTGGATGTTCACAGTATCAATGCGCCGTCCTTCGAGCGACCATGGGCGGTGCACCATATCCGAGAGGATAGCGACACCAAGGCTATTTGCTACCATCGACCTGACTGCCTCGATCGAGCTTGTCCTCAACAGCACCTTTGGTTGATACGGCGTTTTGCTCCAATATTTGAGTGAGGAGTGGGCCGCTTCATCCACGGTCAGCATGATGTACGGCTCTTCCGCGATATCGCGCAGGCCGATGCCGTCGCGACGCAACAGGCTGTGACCTGCCGGAACCCAGAGCCGCCTCACAGAGCTCAGAAGTGTCTCGGTCGTGAGCATCGGATTGAGGATATTCGAGGTCAGCAACACCGAAATGTCATAGCGGTTGGTCAGCAAACCCTCCTCGATCGACTCTCGATTGACTTCGTAGAGCTGGATCCTCAGCTTGGGATAGAGGCGACGCATGCGCTCGATGTGCATGGGCAGGAAATAACCGATCACCGTGTAGGTGGCGGCAACGATAAGCTCTCCCTCGATGTCGCTGCTGACCAGATTGAGATGCGTCGCCTCATCGACCTTTGCCAGGATCTCATAGGCATGGGACAGAAATTGACGCCCGGCCGTCGTCATTTCCATGCCCTGCGGTGTGCGGTCGAACAGTGACACGCCGACTGTCAGTTCGAGATCCTTGATTGCCGCTGTGACGGCCGACTGTGATATCGACAGGTTGATGGCCGCATGCGAGATCTGTCCATACTCGGCTGTTGCGACGAAATAGCGAAGCTGCCGCAGGCTGAGGCTCATGAAATCCCTCCGATCAGTTTTTCCGAGAATCGAATCAACAAATGAGATTCGAAGATCCAAAAGCGAGCTAGTTTTCGATCCCTTTATGTGCACCAGCAATAACTTGTTGATATGGTTATACATATTTCGATGCGCAATTGTGCACTGGTATCAATTTATCAGATATTGATGCTTTGAAAATTGTATTTTTAAGAATGACGCTTTCACTCTAACGTCTTGGTCCATGATGGTCCCGATCGGGACGCGGGTGCGAGGTCATGAATTGAAGGAAGCGGTCGATATCAATTGCGACATGGGAGAGGCCTTCGGGCGCTGGCGGATCGGCGATGCAGTTGACGAAGAACTCATTCCACTGATCAGCTCCGCCAATATTGCGACCGGCTTTCATGCCGGCGATCCCAATCTGATGGACGAAACTGTGCGAATGGCAGCGGCCCATGGCGTCGGTGTTGGGGCTCATCCCGGTTACCGCGACTTGCAAGGTTTCGGGCGCCGTAAAATCAATGGCACCAGCCGCGAGATCGTCAACGATCTGATCTACCAGGTGGGAGCTCTGCGTGAGTTTGCCAGACGTCACGATGTCCCGGTGCAGCATGTAAAGCCGCACGGCGCGCTGTATATGGAGCTCGCTGCTAATGCGGACCTTTCGCAGCTGTTCATACAGTATATGCGCACGGCCGCGCCCAACATGTTCGTCTTCTGTATGGACCGTTCGGCGACCTGCCTTGCCGCTCAGGAGGCGGGCCAGCCGATCGTTCGCGAGTTCTATGCCGACCGTGACTACGGCGATACGGGTTGGATCGTCTTTACCCGGGATGCCGGTCGTCCGGATCCGAAAGCAATTGCGCGGAAGGTAGTCAGGGCCTGTACCGAGGGGGTGGTTCGCACCGTCAGCGGCGCGGATATCCCGATTGCCTTCGATTCCATCTGTTTTCATTCCGACACATTGGGTGCGCTCGAGATCGTACGTCATATACGTGAGGCCCTTGTCGCCGAGGGCATCCGGATTGCACCCGTTTCGCAGATATTGAACAACGACGCCGCGCGGAGGTCCCATGAGCAAGCTTGAGATCAGATCACCCCTTCCGGGAACCTTCTACAGGGCTTCGTCTCCGGACGTTCCGCCGTTTAAAGCCGAAGGTGACACCGTCGCGGCAAGCGACACGATCGGGCTCATCGAGGTCATGAAGACCTTCCAGCAGATCGCTGCCGGGCTGGACGGCAGGAACATTACCTTCCTCGTCGAGAACGAGGAACCGGTGATGGCCGGGCAGATCATCGCGGAGGTGGACCCATGACCATTCGGTCGGTTCTGGTTGCCAACCGCGGCGAAATCGCCGTGAGGATCATAATGGCGGCAAAGGCGCTCGGAATTCGCACCGTGCAGGTCCATAGCGCAGCAGACGCCGAGATGCTCGCGGTCAAGCTGGCTGACGAGGCGATCAACATCGGTTCGCCGGCACCGAAGAAGTCCTATCTGAACATCGATGCGATCGTCGCCGCAGCTCTTTCGGCTGGTGTCGATGCCGTTCATCCCGGCTATGGGTTTCTATCTGAGAACGGAGATTTCGCCGATGCCGTTGAGACAGCCGGCATGATCTTCATCGGACCAAGCGGCAAGGCGATCCGATTGCTTGGCGACAAAGTCGCCGCTCGTGAAGTCGCCGCACGTGCCGGCGTCCCGACGGTGCCAGGAAGCGACGGCCGCGTCCTCGATATCGATGCAGCCGCGTCGGTTGCCGCGCGCATCGGCTTTCCTGTCATGATCAAGGCCGCAGCCGGTGGCGGCGGGCGAGGCATTCGTATCGTCCAGTCACAGGCCGAACTCCAGGAGCAGTTTCCGCTCGCTTCGGCGGAGGCGGCTGCTGCCTTCGGCGATGGCGGCCTTTACATGGAGAAGGTCATCACCCGCGCCCGACATATCGAGGTGCAGATTTTTGGTGACGGCCAGAATTTCGTTCACTGCTTCGAGCGCGAATGCTCGCTACAGCGTCGCCGCCAGAAGGTTTGGGAAGAAGCGCAGGCCTTCCTGCTCCCGGATGAGGTGCGAGAACGCTTATGCGCCAGCGCGGTCGCACTTGTGGCCGAAGTTGGGTACCGCGGTGCCGGCACGGTCGAATATCTTTACGACGAAGACAGCCGCGAGTTCTATTTCATCGAGGTGAATACACGTATTCAAGTCGAACATCCGGTCACTGAAATGATCACCGGCGTCGATCTGGTGCAGGAGATGTTCAAGGTGGCAGGAGGCGCTCCCCTCTCGCTGTCGCAGTCTAATATTCGGGCTCGTGGTCATGCCATCGAATGCCGGATCAACGCCGAGGATCCGGCCAGGGGTTTTCTACCGGCGCCGGGTACGGTCACGCGGCTGTCGATCCCGGAGGGCGAGGGCATCCGCTTCGATACGATGCTTTATACCGGCTACACCGTTCCGCCCTTCTACGATTCGCTCCTCGGCAAGCTGATCGTCTGGGCCGAGGATCGCGACGCCTGCCTGGACAGGCTCGCCACCGCGCTTTCGGATTTGAAGATCGAGGGCTTACCGACGACGATTCCACTGCATCTTGCCTTGGCCCGGGACCCTTCGGTGCGCAAGGGAGCATTTCACACCCGTTTTCTCGAATCCTGGCTGGAGACCGATTTTATCGCGGTTGACGGCATAGCCGCGGAGGTTGCCTGATGCCTGCACGCTATACATTCGGGGGTGACGAGCATCTTTTCGTCGAATGCAGCGATGAGATGTCTCTCGAAGCCTTCTTCAAAAGCCTGTCGATGGCCAAGGGCGTGCGCGAGAGCGGCATCAAGGGCGTTACTGAAATCTGCCCCGCCAACGCCTCCTTCCAGATCAAGTTCGATCCGGATCTGATCAAGCCGGACGATCTTCTGCGCGAGGTCAAGGCAATCGAAGGGGCGGCTGAAAAGTCGGATCCCGTTATCACGACCCGCATTGTCGAAATTCCCGTCTTCTACAACGATCCGTGGACGCATGAGACCCTGATGCGTTTTCGCGAGCGCCATCAGGAACCGTCGGGCACCGATCTCGATTATGCCGCCAGGATCAACGGCTATGACGCGGTCGAGGACTTTGTCGCCGCTCATGCTGGCTCGCCATGGTTCGTCTCGATGGTCGGCTTCGTTGCGGGCCTGCCGTTCATGTACCAGATGGTGGAGCGACAGCGACAGATCGAAGTGCCGAAATATCTGCGCCCGCGTACCGACACGCCGCGGCTAACGGTCGGCCACGGTGGCTGCTTCGGCTGCATCTATTCGGTGCGTGGGGCAGGCGGCTATCAGATGTTCGGCATCACGCCGATGCCGATCTTCGATCCTACGCAATCGACGAGCTATCTGCGTGACTTCATGGTGTTCTTCCGGCCGGGAGACATCGTGAAATTCCGGCCGATCGATCGCGATCACTACGATCAGGCGGTCGAGGATGTCGATCGGGGTCGCTTCGCTCCGCCGATCCGCGAGGTCAGGTTTGATCTGCGGCAATATCAAGCCGATATCGACGGCTATAACGCCAAGCTGGAGGGCGCGCTGCATGGCCATTAAGGTTCTTCATCACGGCCTTTCGACCACGGTTCAGGATCTCGGACGTCCCGGCTACTTCCATCTTGGAATCCCGGTCGGCGGCGCCATGGACCGCTATGCCATGCGGGCGGCTAATCTTCTGGTCGGCAATGATGAAGGCGCTGCCGGGCTTGAGGCCGTCTTCATGGGCCCCAAGCTCGAATTTCTCGACGATGCGCTGATCGCCGTGACCGGCGCCGAGATGCCCGTCAGGATTGACGGTGAGCTCCAGCCGGGATGGACGGCGCTGAAAGTCAGAGCGGGTCAGACTGTCAGTTTCGACTTTCTGAAGTCCGGCGCGCGCATCTGCATCGCTGTGTCGGGCGGCATCGACGTGCCGGAGGCGCTTGGCAGTAGATCGACCTATGTGATTGGCGCGCTTGGCGGCTACAAGGGCAGAGCAATTGCTGTCGGAGATGAGCTTCCCGTTGGTCCTGGCTCGCTGGCGAGCGACGGAAGATCGGTCGCGGAAGAACTGCGGCGCAGGCCCGGCATGCCGGCCGAACTGCGGGTGCTGCCGGGGCTCTATTGGGATCGGCTGACCGAGGCGGCCAAGAGCAACTTCTTTGCCGACCAGTGGAAGGTGGCGCCCGAAGCCGACCGTATGGGCTATCGCTTCCGTGGCGGCCGCAAGCTTGAATTTGTCGAACGCAAGCAGCCTTTTGGTGCCGGCTCGGATCCATCGAATATCGTCGACAGCTGCTATCCGTATGGTTCGATCCAGGTGCCGGGCGGAACGGAGCCGATCATCCTGCATCGAGACGCGGTCTCCGGCGGCGGCTATTTCATGCTCGGAACGGTGATTTCCGCTGACATGGACCTGATCGCGCAATTACAGCCGCACACACAGACACAGTTCTTAGAGGTGACGATGGATCAGGCGCTTGCGGCGCGTGCCGATCGCCAAGCGCTCGTCGGGCGCTTGCGCGCCTCTTTATTATGAAGGGATATGCAAATGGCGGCCGTTCCCATCTTCACACGGCGACGGGCAGTTGCGCGGACTGCCGGCCTTTCACTCAAGAACGCGCGTGAGATAGGCGGCAGTTGCGCTTGGGCCGGGAATGATCGCGACAATCTTCATCTGCGCGATGGTGCGGTCGACGGACGCCTCCAGATGGCTCTCCATCATCGCGGCCGCTGCCGTGACGGCGCCCCGCAACAGGAGTTCCGTTATCAGGCGCAGTTCCGTGATGATCGCCGGGTCGCCAGGCAGGCCGAGTTGTCGCAGCAGTCGCTCCGTCGCCGTCACCGGCAGCAGATTGTTGCGGATCGATTCCTTCAGCCGGTCATTCGGTGTTGCGAGGATGCAGATATCGATGAAATCTGCGTACACGCCTTCGAGAGCCGAGAGGTGATCGGCAGGCTCCAGCCGCTCCAGATCGGAGAGGCGCAAAAACAGGTCGTTCAATTGTCCCCGGTCGACCCGATTGGCTCCGGCGACCAGCGCCTGCGGCTCAAGCATCCCGCGCAAGCCGTAATGATCCTTGATCATTTGCGCGGTCAGGGGACCGGCAATCCAGTGGGACGACTGGTTCTTGCGCACGAGGCCACGCTCGCGCAGGCGGGCAAGCACATCGCGCACGACGGTGCGGCTGACGTTGAAATGGTCGGCAAGCTCGATCTCGATAATGCGATATTGACCGAAGACGACGCAGCCGGCGACATCCGCCTCTACAGTGTTGTAGATCCGTTCCCAGGACGCGCGGCTTTGAAGTGCTTCGTCGGCATGGCGGGGAATGGTGAGGCCGAGCGTCTTGATGTCCGTGCGGTTCGGCTCGATACCCTGGCCCGCGGGACCGACGAGGTAGCCGCGCCCGTTGAAACGATGCACCAGTCCCTCGCTCTCCAGCGTCTGGAGTGCTCGTTGCACGGGCACGCGCGAAATCTGCAGGATTTCCGCGATCGGACCCTCGAGCAACACCACGCCAGGCGGCAGCGTGTTGTCTCCTATATTGCTGCGCAGGACATCCTCCGCGATCTCATAGCGCTTCTGCGCATTGGGGCGCGCATGGTTTTCGTTCATCTGATGCAATGGACTCACGTCGTTCCGATGTCCCAGTCTTACGCTTTTTATAGCACCAACATACTGCAAAGATAAATGACTATTGAATACAAAGTATGTTTTTGAATGTGGTTGTGATGGTGAGCGTTGCCGTGACGGATCCTGGCCGTTGTAGCCGCTGGTATGCTTAGATCGGACAGTCCTGTCTGGCGAATGACCTTGGATGGCCTTCGCCTGCGGGTTTCCTAGCCGCTATGCGTCACGGTGGTGTCGGCTCCGGCGCATCCTGTCGTTCGTCTCTCGATAATTATCGCTTGGCCGGACGACTTTTCTGAAAAAGCTTATTGAATACAAAAATCATTTATGCAATGCTTCGGTCATCAAGGCGCTCGTCAGAAGCGTCACAGGTGGAACTCATTGAAACGCCAAGGAACATCGCTTTGACGCGCATAAGATCGTGCGCGAAGGCAGACCGACGTCTGGTGACCGGATCGATTTGATTGCGGCATGGCGGCGCTTTGCCAGAAGGATGGTCCTTGCCTTGAAACTGGTGGGAATTCGGTGTCGACCGTTCTTCAGCTCAAGAAAGTCACCAAGTCGTATGGTGGAGCGCCCGCGTTGGACGCGGTGGATTTTTCTCTGCCCGCCAACGCCTATATCGCGCTGCTCGGGCCAAGTGGTTCGGGTAAGACGACGCTGCTGCGCGTGATAGCGGGCTTCGAGGAGCCGGACTCCGGTTCGATCCTCTTTCATGGCAAGCGCCTTGATGGTGTCGAGCCGCACGACCGCGGCATCGGCTTCGTCTTTCAGAACTTTGCGTTATTTCCGCATCTGTCCGTCGCCGAAAACGTCGCCTTCGGTTTGCGTAATCGCAAGGTCGATCCCGTGACCGATGCACGCGTGTTGGCGACACGGGTTCAGGACATGCTGGCGCTGGTCGGCCTCAAGGGTTTTGAGGATCGCGCCGTCACCCAGATTTCGGGCGGCCAGCGTCAGCGCGTCGCCTTGGCGCGCACGCTGGTGACCGAGCCGAAGATGGTGCTGCTCGACGAGCCGCTCGGAGCGCTCGACGCCAATTTGCGCAGCCGCATGCGCAGCGAACTCAAGGCGATCCGCGAGCGCTGCGGCGTACCCTTCCTGCATGTGACGGGCAGCGAATCCGAGGCCTTGGCGATGGGGGATCTCGTTCTCGTTCTCGACAGCGGCCGCATCGCGCAAGCCGCTGCCTCCGATGTCGTCTACAACAGCCCGGCTACGGCCGCAGTCGCCCGCTTTCTCAATTGCTACAATCTGTTTGCCGGTACTGTCGCTGAGGATGCCTTCGTCGGTCCTGCAGGCCGCTTTCCCTTGAATGCGTCGCACCGGAAGGCGCCGCAGCCGGCCTATGCCATCCGCTACGACCGGGTTTCCATCCGCAATCGCGAGGCCGAGTTGTCCGCGGACGAGGTCCGCATCGAAGGGGACTTCATCGCCAGCGAATATTCAGGCGCGACGGTCAACTCCTTCTTCGCCCTCGATGGCGGTCATGTCTTCGAGGTCGAGTCCCACCTTAGCCACGCGCGTCCACCGACATTCGTCGAGAAGGACCGCTATGCGCTCGTCTGGAAGAAGGAGGATGCCCTTGTCTTCGGCTGATGCGAACGTCCTGAAACCTTTCCACGGATCCGCCAAGGAGAGCGAGAGATGACCATGGTTGCGACAAGCGAAGAAGCTGCGCAGGAAAGCGCCACAGGGCGCCGGACATCCAACAACACAGTCTGGTTGCTGGTGCCGGGCATCATCTGGATGGTCGCCTTTCTCGTCCTCCCGATCCTCATGATGGTCTATGTTTCCTTCTGGACGCAGACGACCTTCAAGATCGAGCCAACGTTGACGCTGCAGAGCTGGGTCACCTTTCTGACCAGCCCCACCTATCTCGGTGCCCTTTGGACGACGATCCGCATCTGGCTGCTGGTGCTGATATCGACGCTCGTCGTCGGCTATCCGGCGGGGCTCTTCGTAGGCCTTCTCATCAAGAACAAGACGCTCCAGACCGTGCTTCTCGTCCTCTGCGTTATTCCGTTCTGGACGTCTTTCCTGATCCGCGTGCTCGCATGGCGGCCGATGCTCGGCACCGAAGGCGCGATCAACATGATCCTGATGAATCTCGGTATCGTGAAGCAGCCGATAGAGGTGCTCTTGTTTTCGGAGCTGTCGGTGATCATCGGCATGACGCAGATCTATTGCGTCTTCATGGTCGGACCGATCGCCTTCATGATGGGTCGCATCGATGCCTCGGTCATCGAGGCCGCACAGGATCTCGGTGCGGGCTTCTGGCGCATCTTCCGCACCATCATCCTGCCGCTTTCCATGCCGGGCGTGGTGGTCGGCGCGATCTTCGTCTCCGTCATGGTTCTCGGCGAATTCGCCACGTCAGCTGCTCTGTCAGGACGCAAGGTCAATCTGCTCGGCAACATCATCGTCACCCAGGTTGGGTCGCTGAAATGGGCTTTTGCCGCGGTCGCCGGCGTTGTGCTCACGATCATCATGGGAGCGGTCGTTGCCGCACTGCTCAAGGTCGTCGACCTCAGGAAGGAGCTTTGAGCATGAATACCGGCGGCATCAAGCTCGGCCTGGGAGTTTACACGGCCCTCTTTCTCGTCTTCCTTTACGGACCGCTTGTGGTTCTGGCGATCCTGTCATTCCAGACCGGCCCGGAGGGCGGTCCGCAATTCCCAATCATCGAATGGTCCACCTATTGGTATCGCCATCTCTTCGGGTTGACGCCGCCCTCGCGCATCGCACCCCTGCCGATCGATCAGGCGCTGATCCGTTCGTTATCGCTGGCGCTGATGACCATGATCGTCTCCACCGTGCTCGGCGTGATGTCCGCCCAGGCCTTCCGCCGCAAATTCCGCGGCTCGGGCGTCGTCTTCTACCTGATCGTTCTGGGCATGATGGTGCCGGGAGTGCTGGTCGGTCTTGGCACGGCACTTGTCGCCAATGCCTTCGGGATAGACCGCCACTGGTGGAGCACCGCCTTCGTCCTGCATGTCGTCTATACCTTTCCCTTTGCCTTCCTGGTCATGCTTGCGATCTTCAACCGGTTCGATCCGAGCATGGAGGAGGCGTCGTGGTCGCTGGGTGTTACGCCTGTCCGCACCTTCCGCAAGGTCACGTTTCCGCTGATCTTCCCCGGCGTGCTCTCGGCGATGCTCTTCGCCTTCACGCTGTCCTACGATGAATTCTCACGCACTCTGTTTGCTTCCGGTCGCGAGTTGACGCTGCCCTTGGCGATCTATGGCACCTTCTCCGTCGAGGTCCATCCGAACGTATTTGCCTTCGGTGTCCTGACGACGCTGTTTTCCTTCGCGCTTCTCGGCACCTACGCGATCCTCATGGGGATGTCGGTGCGCCGTGCCAAGCGCATCCGCATCCAGGAGGACGCATGATGGCGCAGACACCCTCAGCAATCGTCACCGGTGCCGGCTCGGGTATCGGCCGCGCCATCGCCTTTCGCCTCGCGGCCGATGGCTACGCAGTCCTGGTCAACGATCTTTCCGAGGACCGGGCCCAATCCGTGGCATCGGAGATCATCAAGGTGGGCGGAGCGGCGACAGCGATCGCCGGCGACGTCGCCCGGCCCGAGGATGTAGCGGCGGTCCATGCTGCCGCCAGGGCCTCGCACGGCGACGTCGCGCTTCTCGTCAACAATGCCGGCATTGTGCATCAGGCGGCATTCGAGAACCTCGAAGTTGAGGATTTCGACAGGATGTTCGCCGTGCATGTGCGGGGAAACTTTCTGATGACCAAGGCGGTCCTGCCGTCGATGCTGGCGCGGGGCGACGGCGTCATTGTCAACATCGCCTCTCAGCTTGGACAGATCGGCGGCGTCGAACTCGTCCACTATGCCGGCGCCAAGGCCGCGATCATCGGTATGACGAAGTCGCTTGCCCGCGAGGTCTCGAGCCGTGGCGTGCGTGTCAATGCCGTGGCGCCGGGACCGATCAATACGCCGCTTGTCCAAGGGCTTTCCGAGGAGTGGCGAGAACGCAAGAGACGCGAATTGCCGCTCGGCCGTTTCGGCGAGCCTGAGGAAGTGGCCGCGACCGTGGCGTTTCTGGCGTCGCCCGCAGCGAGCCTGTTTGTTGGCCAAACGCTCGGACCCAATTCCGGCGACGTGATGCTCTGAAGGGGAGATGCAGATGGACAGTCTAGGAAAGCGCGTTGTCATCGTCACGGGCGCGGGCATCGGTATCGGGCAAGCGACCGCGAAGGCATTTGCCGCGCTCGGCGATCATGTCGTCGTCACCGACATTCTTGACACGGAAGGCGAGGGGGTCGTGCGCGACATTCTCGTTGCCGGCGGTTCGGCCGAATTCCGTCTCTACGACGTGCGCTCCACGGACGCCGCCAACCGTCTGGTCGCAGATGTGGAGACGCGCTTCGGCAAGATCGACGTCATCGTAGCCAATGCGGGGATCGCCCATCGAACGCCGCTGGACAAGCTCAGCGACGACAAGTGGGACCTGACCATGGATGTCGACCTCAAGGGCATCTTCAAGCTGGTGCGCGCCGCCGCACCCGGTATGCGCGCTCGCAAATCGGGAAGCATCATCGCTCTATCCTCGATCATGGGCGTCGCCTACGGATGGGACGAGCATGTCCATTATTCGGCGGCAAAGTCCGGTGTTGTCGGGCTGGTGCGGGGACTGGCCGTCGAACTGGCGAAGGACGGCATCAGGGTCAATGGCATTGCTCCCGGCTACATCCGCACGGCGCAGCTTCTTTCGGAAGAGAATTCGCTTGGCCCTGCGGGTGCTGAAAAGGCAGCCGAATTTATTCCGATGGGGCGGCTCGGCGAGCCGGAGGATATCGCCGACGTGATCGCATTCCTCGCATCGAAGGGCGCGAGATACATGACCGGCCAGGTTCTGGTCGTGGATGGCGGCCTCCTCGTGGGGCGGTACTGATCGCCGGCGCCCGGCAAAGGCCGGGCTTCGTGCGACAGGGCAATGAAGCATGCCCGCAAAGGGCTCAGGGAACAGCAATCAGCACTGGAGAACACAATGTCCAAAATGGAAATGAACAGACGCTCTCTATTGAAACATTCCGCAGGCGTCATGGCGCTCGCGATCGGTGGCGGCACGCCATTCCTGTCGTCGCGGGCAGCTTATGCGCAGGCCTCCGATCTCGCCAAGGAGCAGTTGCGCACCATCGGTCTTTCGGTCACCGTCCAGGAGCGAATCCTTGACGATTTCCGCAAGGAAAGCGGCGTCGGACAGACGTCCGGCACTGCGGCGACTTTCCCGGACGCGCAGACCAAGATCCTCTCCGGCTCCAAGGACTATGATTGCTGGGAGATCATCGGCGAGCGCCTGCCGTCGATCGTCATGACCAACAATGTCGAGCCAATTCCGGCCGCCTCCTTGAAGAACTGGGCCAACATCCGCGACACCTTCACGACGCCGTCCGACAAGTGGGAGCCGAAGCAGCAGATCGTCGGGCAAATCTGGGCAGACGATGCCAAAACCGTGCTGAACATGGTTCCCGCAGTCTATAACTACGATTCCATCGGTTATAATCCGGACGTGCTGTCGGCCGAGGAGGCCAACAGCTGGGCTGCAATCTTTGATCCGAAGTGGAAGGGCAAGTCGGGTCTCAACACCGATCCGCTCATCGCTTTCGGTCAGGCTATCATGGCGATGAACACGCTCGGGCTTTCGAGCGTCAAGAATCCCGGCAATCCAAGTGCGGCCGAAATCGATGAGGCGGCGAAATTTCTGGTTTCCAAGAAGAAGGACGGTCAGTTCCGCGCGCTGTGGGGCGATTTCGGCGAGCTGGTCAACCTGATGGCATCGGGCGAAATGGTCGTCTGCGACGCTTGGCAGCCGGCTGTCATGGCCGTGAAGGCTCAAGGCAAGGCATGCAAATATGCTGTGCCGAAGGAAGGGTATCGCGGCTGGGCGATCGGTCCGTCGATGATTGTCGGTACGCCCAACAAGGAGGCGGTGATCGCCTATGCCGACTACTGGCTGTCGGGCGAGCCCGGCATCACCGTGTCGGAGCAGGGGTACTACTCGCCGTCGACCAATATTCAGAAGGTCATGGCACCGGAAAAATACGCTTTCTGGTACGAGGGCAAGCCATGGGTGGGCGCTCCCGAGCGTGGCATCAAGGAAGGCGACCTACGCGACGGCGGCTCGCTGGCGGAGCGTGCAAAGAACGTCGCCTACTGGCACCAGTGGCCGGATGAATACGACCATCTCGTCCAGAAGTGGGATGAATTCCTCAATGCCTGATCGGGCGGTACAGGCTTTAGCCGTCCGTCACATGCCCAGCGGGGAGGCCAATCCAGCCTCTCTGCTCACGCCTGGAGATCCCTCATGATGTATGACCTGGAACTTATCAATGTCGGCAAGGTCTATGACAATGGCACCCCCGCCGTCATCGACTTCAATCTCGCGATCAAGAAGGGGGAGTTCATCGCCTTTCTGGGACCGTCTGGCTGCGGCAAGACCACGACGCTTCGTATGATCGCCGGCTTCGAGAGCATTTCTTCCGGCGACATGATGATCAAGGGCGAGCGCATAAACGATGTGCAGCCGCAGAAGCGGCCGACATCGATGATCTTCCAGAACTATGCGTTGTTCCCGCATATGACGGTCCGGCGCAATGTCGGATACGGTCTTGAGGTCAAAGGCGTGGCGCAGGATGAGCGAAACGCGCGGGTCGACCGCATCCTCGCCACCCTCGGACTGGAGGACATTGCCGAGCGCAAGCCGGACAAGCTTTCCGGCGGCCAGCGTCAGCGCATCGCGCTTGCGCGCGGGCTGGTGGTCGAGCCGGATGTGCTGCTCCTCGACGAACCGCTTGGCGCCCTCGACGCCAATCTGCGCAAGGCGATCCAGAACGAGCTCAAGTTGTTGCAAAAGAGGCTTGGCGTGACCTTCGTGTTCGTCACGCATGCCCAATCGGAGGCCTTGGCGCTGTCCGATCGAATCGTCGTAATGAACCAGGGCAGGGTTGAGCAGATCAGCCCGCCGTATCAGCTCTACACGCGCCCAGACACGCCTTTCGTTGCGCAGTTCATCGGCCGCAATACAATCTTCGAAGGCGAAGTGGCTGGCACCCAGGCCGACAACACGCTCGTCTCGACGTCGTTTGGCATGCTGTCGGGCTGCGCAAACGGCGGTCCTTCCAGCAAGGTCAATATCGTCATTCCTTCGGAAGCGATCGAAATTCACGCGGCCGACGCTTCGGCGCGAGAAAGCCTCGCCGGCACTTTCGGCGGCAATGTCGTCGGGGCGCGCGTCGATCGCTTCGATGTCGTCGGCCATATCTCGCAGATCGGCGTCAGCCTACCGGATGGTCGCGGGCTGGCATTGGAGGCGCATATCGACAAATACCGGCCCGGTGCCTTCCCGGTGGGCGCCGAGGTGATGCTCGCCTGGAATCCGGCAGACGCGACCGTCATTCCAGCTCACTGATAATCGAAAACCAGACCGAAGGAGGTAATCCCATGACAAAGGAAATCTTGTGCAGTTTTGGCATCGACGTCGATGCCGTGGCCGGATGGCTCGGCTCCTATGGCGGCGAGGATTCGCCCGATGATATTTCGCGCGGCCTTTTTGCCGGCGAAGTCGGCAGCATGCGGCTGGTGAAGTTGTTCGAGCGCTTCGGCATCAAGACGACGTGGTTCATTCCTGGCCATTCTATCGAGACTTTTCCCGAGCAGATGCAGGCTGTCGCCGATGCCGGTCATGAAATCGGCATTCACGGCTATAGCCACGAGAACCCGATCGCCATGACGCGCGAGCAGGAGACCGAGATCCTCGACAAATGCATCGAGCTGGTGACCAAGCTCTCGGGCAAGCGCCCGACGGGCTACGTCGCACCCTGGTGGGAGTTCTCGAATGTGACGAACGAACTGCTGCTGGAACGTGGCATCAAGTACGATCACTCGCTGATGCACAATGACTTCACGCCCTATTATGTGCGCGTCGGCGACAGCTGGACGAAGATCGACTATTCCCGCAAACCATCGGAATGGATGGTGCCGCTGAAGCGCGGCAAGGAAACCGATCTGATCGAAATCCCGGCATCCTGGTATCTCGACGACCTGCCGCCGATGATGTTCATCAAGAAGTCCCCCAACAGCCATGGCTTCGTCAATCCGCACCATATCGAGCAGATGTGGCGCGATCAGTTCGACTGGGTCTATCGCGAGATGGACTATGCCGTTTTCCCGATCACCATCCATCCGGATGTCGCCGGCAGGCCACAGGTACTGATGATGCTGGAGCGGCTCTATGCGCATATGATCAAACATCCCGGCGTGAAGTTCGTCACGATGAACGAGATCGCCGACGATTTCGCGGCCCGTTTCCCGCGCGGCAAATAGGCCTTTGGGCTTTCAGCCGGCGGTTTTATCCGAAGGAGGTGGTCGTCATGTGTTCACTGTGCGGTGTGCTCGGCAGCAACGAGCACTGGACCGACGCGGCCGCCCGTCCGGGCGTCTTCACGCGCGGTCGCGCAAGCCCCGACCGGCGGCGCGAACGCGTAGAGCGCGTGCGGGCGGCCAATGAGATGCTTGCAGGTTTCGGCCTTGTCCTGTCCGATTGGCAGGGTGCCTCCTTCGTCTTGTCCACGAAGACGGGCAGGACCGAGATTGTGGAGGATCTCGGACATCTCTGGCCGGCGGCCGAAAGGCTCGTCGGCCGGGCGTGTGATCCGCTCGACGCCGCGTTCATCGCAAGGATGGAGGCGCGGCGTGTGGATTGAGACCGACGGCTTCCTACCGGTCTATCTTCTGACGGGCTTTCTCGGCTCCGGCAAGACGACGCTGCTCAAGCGCATTCTGGCGGACCCGGCCTTTGCCGATACGGCCGTTCTGATCAATGAATTCGGCGAAATCGGGCTGGATCACGATCTTGTTGAGCGCGTCGACGGCGAGATGGTCCTGCTGCGCTCCGGATGCGTCTGCTGCACGGTTCGTGGGGAG
Organism: Rhizobium sp. BK313; assembly: GCF_014193655.1. Lineage (GTDB taxonomy): Bacteria > Pseudomonadota > Alphaproteobacteria > Rhizobiales > Rhizobiaceae > Rhizobium. The sequence goes on from NZ_JACHZQ010000002.1 coordinate 729,239, forward strand.
CTTGCCGCCACGCTCAAGGACCTCTACTCCCGACGCGAGCGCGGGCTGTTGCCGCCGTTCCGGCGCGTCATCATCGAAAGCACCGGTCTTGCCGATCCCTTCCCGGTGCTGTCGACCATCAAGGCTGATCCTGTCCTCAGGCATCACTTCTGCGCAGGCAGCGTAATTACGACGGTCGATGCGGTGAACGGGTTGCGCCAGCTCGACACCTATATCGAATCCAACCGGCAGGCGGCGATCGCGGACCGGCTAGTCGTGACCAAGACGGATCTCGTGATGGACGGAGAAGGGCAGGCTCTTCGGGAGCGTCTTCGGGTGCTGAACCCCGATGCCCCGATCCTGAAGGCGGCCGATCCCGATCTCGACCTCTCCTCGCTTATCGCTGTCCAAACCGACGTCTCGCCGAGCAGCAGCCTGTCGCGGAGCGGTTTTTACTGCGAGGAGCCGACGCAGCTCATCTCAGCAGATGGCATGCCTCATCAGGCCGCGATTTCCTCAATCGCTCTCAGGATAGACCGGCCCGTCGACTGGACGGCTTTCGGCCTCTGGCTGACCATGCTGCTCAATCGCCACGGGGAGCGCGTCCTGCGTGTGAAGGGCATTCTCAATCTCAGCGGCGAAGAACGTCCGGTCGCGGTTCATGGCGTCCAACATCTGGTGCATATCCCCGTGCATATGGAGGAATGGCCCTCCGACGATCGTGCGTCGCGCCTGGTCTTTATCCTGGATGGATTGGACGGTGCCGTATTGAAACGGTCTTTCGAAGCCTTCACACTGGCACCGGTACCGCAGAGATCGTCTGCCGCACCATCTTTGATCGCGGCGCAATAGGACAACCGGATCCTCCATGAACAAGCATCAGCCCGTCGCAAAAACCGTATCGGCTCCCGCCCTGCACTTGGCCGGCCGGCCACGTCTGCGCATCCTCGGCACGGCGATCTCGCTACTGGAGGAATTGCGGCTTCGTGCGCAGGCTGATCTCGGCATCGATGTGACGTTCGACAACAATGATTTCCTGACGACACAGTACAAAGCGGCGCGCCAACCGGAAACCTACGACATTTACGATCAATGCTTCCACAATCTCGATATCGTCTGGCATTGGCGCGCGATCCAGCCGATCGACACCCAACGCATCGTGTTGTGGGATGAGGTCAACGATCTGACCAAGACCGGCCATATAGGGCCCAATCCAAGACTGGGTCTTGGCGACGTACCCGCACGCAAACTGTTCGTTCAGCCGAACCTCGCTTTGGGCGATACGCCGTCGCGCTTCATCTCGATGCTGCCGACCACCCACAATTTCGACAGTTTCGCCTACCGGACCGATCTGGTGAAGAATGACGTCGGCATGCATTCCTGGAGTGCGTTGTTCGACGAACGTTGGGCCGGTCGGGTCGCTCTGGTGGACGAGCCCGCCATCGGTGTTTTCGATGCGGCGCTGGCGGCACAGGCCGCCGGTCTCATGTCTTTCGACAATATCGGGAACATGTCCATTCAAGAGATCGACCAGTTGATCGAGCTCTTGGAGGAGCGCAAGAAGGCTGGCTTCTTCCGTGGCTTCTGGAAAACCGCCGAAGACGCCGCGCGGCTGATGATCGCCGGCGAGACCAGCGTGCAAAGCATGTGGTCACCCGGCATCGGCATCCTGAATTCCAGGGGCGTTCCGGTCGAGCAGGCCGTGCCGGCGGAAGGCTATCGTGCCTGGCACGGAGGCTTGTGCCTTTCGAAACATCTTAGCGGCCGCCTGCTCGATGTCGCCTACGACTATCTGAACTGGTGGATATCGGGCTGGCCCGGTGCCGTCGTCGCGCGGCAGGGCTATTACATTTCGACGCCGCAACGCTCCCGCCAGTTCATGACATCGGCGGAATGGGATTACTGGTACGAGGGTGCCGCCGCGACCGAAGACCTCCCCGGCCCGGATGGGTTGACGCGGATAGGAAAGGGTTCGGTGCGCAGCGGCGGTTCTTATTGGCAGCGCGCCAATTGCATTGCGGTTTGGAACACGACAATGGATGAGCACAATTATCTCGTGCGTCGCTGGATGCAGCTTGTCGGCGGCAAGGGAGAGTAGGGACAATGACACAAGCCCATCTCGGCAAGTCGATTGCGCAATTGTCGGTCTTGATCCAATCCGGCAGCCTCGACCCGGTCGCGCTGGTCGAGGAGAGCCTGGATGCGATCCGCACCCATAAGGATCAGGCGATCTTCACGCGGCTGCTGGAGACGCGGGCGAAAGAAGAGGCGATTGCCTCGTCGAGACGGCTGCGGGAGGGGCGTTCGCGCGGGCTGTTGGATGGTATTCCGGTCGCCTGGAAGGATCTGTTTGCTATCGCCGGCCTGCCGACGACTGCCGGATCGATCGTTCTCGCGAATGCTGCAGCCGCACAAGAGGATGCGGATGTCGTCAAGGCGCTGAAAGCGGCGGGTATGATCGCCGTCGGCCGGGTCAATATGAGCGAGTTTGCCTTTTCCGGCCTCGGCCTCAATCCGCATTACGGCACGCCGCTCAATCCGCTGGCCTCGGATATGGCCCGGATACCGGGCGGCTCATCTTCCGGCTCCGCCGTCGCTGTCGCTTCCGGATTGGTGCCGGTATCGATCGGCACGGACACAGGCGGCTCGGTGCGCATTCCCTCGGCCTTCAATGGGCTTGTCGGCTACAAGGCAAGTCGCGGCCGCTACAGCATGGCCGGGGTCTTTCCGCTGGCAACCAGTCTCGATTCGCTTGGCCCGCTCTGCCGAAGCGTTCAGGACGCCGTCTGGGTCGATGCGGCGATGCGTGGCCGTGCGGCACCGGACGTCATTCGTGTGGACCCTGCCGGGCTCTCGATCGTTGTGCCGACCAATATCGTGATGGACGATGTCGAGCACGGTGTGGCGCAAGCTTTCGAGGCAGCGCTTGCCCGGCTGAGCGCTGCCGGCGTCAAGGTGCGACACGCCGCTTTCCCGGCTTTCGACGGGCTCTTCCAGGTGATGGCGGATCATGGGCCGCTGGCGACCGCCGAGGCCTTCGTCCTTCACCATCGGCGGCTGGCAGGGCCTGAGGCGCAACGTATGGATCGGCGTGTCGTTGCTCGCACGCGCCTCGGCGAAAAGATCACGCTGGTCGACTATCTCGCAATACTCGGGGCGCGCGAACGACTGATCAAGGACGCGGCGGGTATGCTCGGACCCAATGAGCTCATCGCCTATCCGACCGTCGCCCATGTAGCACCCGCCCTTGCGCCACTGGAAGCGGATGACGAGCTGTTCGTCAAGGTCAACTTCAAGACGCTTCGCAATACCTTGATCGGCAACTTTCTCGATTGGTGCGGCGTGTCCATGCCTTGCGGCACTGGAGAGGCCGGCATGCCGGCGGGATTGCTGTTGTCCGCCCCGCAGGGGCGGGACGAGTCGCTATTGGCCGTGGCAATGGCCCTGGAAGATATCGTCGCCGGATAGATCACCCTGGCACGCATTGTTGGCAAAGATGGCGGCAGGGAGACCAGACGTACACGGGTCGATTCGGTGGGCTTCGCGCTGCGCTCGGCATCGCGGATCTCATCGTGTTCTCCAAGTCTGAACGACTAGACAGCGAGACGCTTTTCGACGATCCGGGCAAGCAGGCTCGCGCCGACGGGCAGAATGCCGTCATCCAGTACGAAGCCGGAATTGTGAACCGGAACCGAGCCGCCGTGGCCGACGGTGCAGTAGACGCCCGGCGTCGCCTGCAACATGTCGGCAAAATCCTCGCTTCCCATGACCGGCTGCGTCTTGAGGTAGACATTGTCGTTTCCAACGATGTCACGCGCGGCATCGGCGTAGAACTCCACCAGTTCGTCGGTGTTCATCAAAACATCGAAGACATTGCGGATATCGACGTCGATTTCCACCTCGAAAGAGGCGGCCAGGCCGGCGGCAATCTCGCGCATCCGCTTGCGCACGAGTTCGTTCACCTCGCGGTCCAGGAAACGGACCGTGCCGGAGACGGTCGCATCCTCCGGCACGACATTGTAGGCGCTGCCCGAATGGATTTGCGTTACCGACACAACGGCTTGTTTCAGCGGGCTGACATTGCGGCTGACGATCGATTGCAGCGCCTGCACAAGCGCCGTTGCGACGATGATCGGATCGCGCGAAACCTCGGGCATCGCCCCGTGGCTGCCGCGGCCATGGATGTGGAAATCGAAGAAATCGGCGCCGGCCATGGCCGCACCGGGCTTGATGCCGATGCGGTAAGGTGCGTCATGGGGCGCATTGTGCAGTCCGTAGATTTCGTCGCACGGAAAGCGATCGAAAAGCCCGTCCGCGAGCATGGCGCGCGCACCACCGCAGCCTTCCTCGCCTGGCTGGAAAATGAACACGGCAGTGCCGGTGAAATCTCGCGTCTCAGCGAGATAGCGCGCGGCGCCTAGAAGCATGGTCGTATGACCGTCATGGCCGCAGCCATGGAAACGGCCGGGAATCTTGGAGGCGTAGCCAAGATTAGTGCGCTCTTCCATCGGCAGCGCATCCATGTCAGCCCGAAGGCCGATCGTGCGCCCCGCCCCCTTATTGCCTCTCAATACGCCGACGACGCCAGTCTTGCCGATGCCGCGATGCACTTCGATACCCCATTCCGCCAGCTTCTCGGCGACGATGCCGGAGGTTCTCACCTCCTCGAAGCCAATTTCCGGATATTCGTGGATATCGCGGCGAATGGCGGTCAATTCGTCTTTGTAGCTGTCAATACGGTCAATGACGGGCATGGGTCTAACCTCTAAAAATCGCCTGGAAAATGAAGGGAGAAAGCGAGGGGCGGAAGGCGTGCCTGGGAAACACGCCGGCAATATCAAATGAGGACTACAATCCGCCCCTTGTACAAAGAATTTCGTTATTCAAAAGAGATGGTCCGGTCTTTCGCATCCGGCACCAATTCGGTTCCGCCGAGGAAGAGTCGTTCCGCCTTTCCATCGGCGCCGAGGCGCAGGGCGGCCCGTTCACCATGGCTGCCAAAGCCGTTTGCGAGGGCGATGTGGCCCTCGGTCGGGCTCGATATTTCAAGCTCGGTCGCGTCAACGAATGGCTTGGCGGCTGAAGGATCGGCGAGAAGAACTTTTTCGCCCATCGGCACAAGGTCGACGGCACCCCAGATGGTCCACCAGCGCCCCGACCACGCGGCAATTTTGGAGGTGGGCGCGCCGCGCAGGCTGAATTGGTGCATGATGGCAACAATACCTTCGACCCAAGGATTGGCAGGGCCATCGATGGCATTGGTGACGATCGAAACGGTGACCCCCCATTCCGGCACGGTGACCGTCCGGCTGATGAAGCCCGGAAACGCGCCGCCATGGCCGAACATGGCATGGCCGTCGATCGACCCCGCCATGGTACCAAGACCATAGTAGCGCACTTCCTTCTGATGCGGCACTTGCCAATGGCGGCGCGTCATCTCGCGGCGGCTGGCAACCGACAATATGCTCGTCGAGGCCGCAGGATCGAGACTTGCAAAAAAGCGCGCGAGATCGCCGGCGGTGCTGACGAAGCCCGTTGCCGCCGCAAGTGCGTAGGTTGCTCCGTCACCGGCAACAGCACCGCGTCCAAACGGCATGCGGCCGCTATGGCCGGCGGCAACCGGCGTGCCCTCTGGCAAAGGCGTATCGGGCAATGTGTGCCGAAGCCCGCTCGGCTCGACCACTTCGCGGCTGATCCAATCATTATAGGTTTCGCCGGTAATGGCCTCGATTGCCAAGCCAAGCAGGCCGAAGCCGAGGTTGGAATATTTGAAGCGGGTATTGGCGTCGATCGCGAGCGGTTCGGCGAGCTGAGCGCGAAGCTGAGCTTCGTCGAAGAAGGGGTTGCGAAGCTGCCAATGTGGCGCGGATGTGCCATCCCGCAAGATACCGGCGCCATGCGAAAGCAATTGGGCAATCGTGACGGTCGCGACGGCGGCGTCGAGGCCTTTGACATATTGACCGATCTTGTCGTCGAGATGCAGGCGCCCTGCCTCGTGCAACTTCATGATCCCGACCGCCGTGAAAGTCTTCGAATGCGAGGCGACGCGAAAACGGTGCTCGGGGGCAAGGGGGGCCTCGGTCTTGAGGTCGGCGACGCCGTAAGCGCGCTCGAGGACGAGTTCGCCGTCCTTTGCGACCGCCAGTACGCAGCCCGGAAGTTCGGCTACCTTCATCTGGTATTCAAGCCATTGCCCGGCATAGCCGAGAGCATCTTTGAGCCATTCAGTCATAGGTGGTCTCCCTAAAATTATGGAAAGCTTGATTTAATTTGTGGAAGCACTTGCAAGAGATGGAGCCGGTTCAGCCGGCATTGCCGCCCAGCAGGCAACCGAATGGCCCGGGGCAACCTCGACTGCCTCGGGTTGGCTGACGGCACAGCGTTCGAAGGCGAGAGGGCAACGGTTTCGAAAGCGGCAGCCGGTCGGCAGATGAACGGGATCGGGCGGGTCGCCGAGGCGCGGTACGGGCTCGTCACGTCGGGCAATATCCATGGATGGGACGGCCGCGAGCAAGGCCTGCGTATAGGGATGTTGTGGATTTTCAAACAGGCGCTGCCGGGGAGCTATTTCGACGATGCGTCCGTAATACATCACGGCAACCCGATCGGCGATATATTCGACGACCGCGAGATTGTGGGATACGAACAGCAAGGCGAGTTCGAATTCCTCGCGCAGATCCCTGAGCAGATTCAGGATCTGTGCCTGCACGGAAACATCGAGCGCCGACACTGGCTCGTCGCAGACGATCAAACTTGGCTGCAGCACGAGGGCACGCGCAATGCCGATGCGTTGCAGCTGTCCGCCGGAGAGTTCGTGCGGATAACGGAAGCGATGCTCCGGCCTGAGACCGACCTTGGCAAAAATCGCCGCCACGGCGTCATCCCGCTCGGACGGCTCCAGCATCTCCTGAATGTCGAGCGCCATGCGCACGGAGGAGCCGACTGTTCGTCGCGGATCGAAACAGGCCTTGGGATTCTGGAATACAAGCTGCGCAAACCGGCGCTGCTGCTTGAGTTTTTCCGGCGGCAGGGAAAACAGATCCTGGTTACGGAAGAAGACTTGGCCCGAACTCGGGCGTTGCAAAGCGAGAACGGTCCGTCCGAGCGTGCTTTTGCCGCAACCGGATTCACCGACAAGGCCCAGGGTCTCGCCGCGCTCGAGCGTGAGACTGACGCCGTCGACCGCATTAACGTAGCCCGAGGTGGCGCCGAACAGTCCCTTGCGCACGGGGTATCGAACGTGCAGCGAATCGACCTGTAAAAGCGGCGGCAATTTCATGGTCTGCCCTCCAGCGGAAGAGACATCTCCGCGACGCTCTGCGGCAGGTTGATCGATCTGTCGCTTGCCCAGCAGCGTGTCCGGTGCCCCTCATGCGACGTCTGAAACGGCGGCTGCTCCGTGAGGCAACGGTCGAGCTGCAGCGAACGGCGAACCTCGCATCGCGGCGCAAAGGCGCATCCTGGCGATGGACGGCTGAGATCGGGAATGCCGCCCGGAATATCCTGCAGGCGGCCCGCGCCGGCATTGCCGAGCCGTGGGGCGGCGCGCAGCAGACCGCGGGCATAAGGGTGCTGTGGCTCTACCAACATCTCAGCCACAGGGCCGTCTTCGACAATTCGCCCCGCATACATGACGGCGACGCGATCCGCGAGTTTGGCAACCACGCCAAGATCATGGGTGACCAGAAGCAGAGACGTTCCGAAATTGCGACAGCTTTCGCGCAGAAGCTCAAGAATCTGCGCCTGAATGGTGACATCGAGCGCGGTTGTCGGCTCATCTGCGATCAGCAGCCGTGGTTTCAGCGCCAGCGCGATGGCGATCATCACGCGTTGTGCCTGGCCGCCGGAAAGTTGATGCGGATAGGCAAGCGCTTTTTCCTCGGGCGCGGGGATGCCGACCGAGCGCAACAGCGCAATCGCACCGTCCCATGCCGCACGGCGATCGAGGCCGCCTTGATGACGCAGCGGCTCCGCGACCTGCCAGCCAATCCGGCGCACCGGATTGAGACAGCCATGCGGCTGCTGGAAGATGATCCCGATGTCGCGGCCGCGCAGTTGCGTGAGCTCCTTCTTTGACATGCCGAGTACATCGCGGCCGTCAAACAGGATCTCGCCGCCGGCAATCGTTCCAGGCGACTGAATCAGCCGGAGGATCGAGAGCGCCAACACCGACTTGCCGGAACCGGATTCCCCGACCAGTCCCAGGATCTCACCGGGCGCGATCGTCAGATCGACGCCTTGGACAGCGTTGACGGTACCGCGCTCCGATTTGAATTGCGTCTGGAGGGCGCGGATATCGAGAAGCGGTTTGGCGTGTGAGGGAGGGGAGGTCATCAGCATATCTCAACTCTGCGGGTCCAGGACGTCCCGCAGCCCGTTGCCGAGGATGTTCAAGCCAAAAATCGAAATGAAGAGAGCCATGCCCGGCGCCGCGACGGCCCACCAGGCCGAGAAAAGATAGGTGCGCGAATTGACGAGCATGACACCCCATTCGGGTGCAGGCGGCTGGGTTCCGAGTCCTGCGAAGGACAGCGCCGACGCGAGAAGTGCGGCGAGCGGCGTTGCGAAGGAGAGATAGACGATCAGCGGTGAGAGCACGTTGGGCAAGACCGTGAAGAAGAGGATTTCGGTCTCGCTCGCTCCAAGTGCTCGAGCGCTGACAACATAGTCTTCACGCTTGACCGTCAGGACGGTGCTGCGCACCAGTCGCGCATACCCTGGTATGCCGGCAATTCCGACCGCGGCCATGCCTGTCCACAGGCTCGGACCCAGGATTGCGACAACGACCAGCACCATGAGGATGTAGGGAAAAGCCAGCAGGATGTCGATCATGCGCATGATGATCCCATCGGCAAGCGCCGAACCCGCGCCGGCGATCAGCCCGAGCGTCGTGCCGATCGTCGCTGAAATTGAAGCGGTGACCGCGCAGATGAGCAGGAAGTAGCGCGTGCCGTACATGATGCGGCTGAACAGGTCCCGGCCGACTTCGTCGGTACCGAACCAATGCTGCCAGGTCGGTGGCTTCAGCCGGCCCATCGGATTGATAGCAAAGGGATCGTAGGGCGTGATCAGAGGCGCGAAGGCCGCGAGAAGGATAAGTACGGCGAGCACACTGCCGCCGAGCGCGGCAGACGGATTTCGGAGCAGGCGGCGAAAGAGCTGTCGCCCGCGTGATGGCATATGAAAGATCGGTTCTTCGATGAGGATATCGCTCATGACACCAACTCCACGCGTGGATCGAGCCAGGCATATAAAACGTCAGCAACGAGATTGATGACGAGGTAGGTCACCGCGCTTACCAGGATGATCGCCTGCGTCAGGGCAAAGTCTCGCCATTGGATCGCGTTGACCGCCAGTTCACCGATGCCATGCCAGCTGAAGATGGTTTCGACGATGAAGGCGCCGCCGAGCAGATTGCCGATCTGCAACCCGACCACCGTTAAGACGACGATCAGGGCATTGGGAAGCGCGTGCCGCAGGAGGAGCGCGGTTTCACTGGCACCCCTTGCGCGCGCCGCCTGGATGTAGTCCCGGCGCAGGACATCGATCATGCTGGCGCGTGCGACACGCGATAGCGGTGCCGCTTCAATCAGGCCTAGCGACAACGCAGGCAGAAGAATGGCCATCGGACCGTGCGGGACGACGGGCAGCAGTCGCAACCATACCGACACGACCAGGATCAGCAGCAGTCCGAAAAAGAATGCCGGCATTGAGATGCCGAACAAGCCGATGGTGGTGGCCGTGACGTCAAGCCAGGTGTTGCGCTTGGCCGCGGCGAGAATGCCGGTGACAAGTCCGATCACCAGCGCAATGACGAGCGATGCGCCGGTCAAAAGGATCGTATTGACGTAGCGGTAGCCGATTTCGTCGATGACGGGCTTACGCAAGCGTATGGACTCGCCGAGATTGCCGTGCAGCAGATCGGCCACATAGAAATAGAACTGCTGATACCATGGCAGATCCAGATGGTATTTGGCGCGAAGCGTGGCGATCGCCTGCGCGGCATCCTTTTCCGACAGCTGTCCCTGGTACATGGCAGTGACAGCGTCGGTCGGGATCAGGGCCTTCATCAGGAAGGTGATCAGCAAAATGCCGATCACCACCGGGATGAGGAGGAGTAGACGCCTGACAACGTACTGAGCCATGGCCGGTTATGCCGTAATCTTGAGATCGCCAGCGTAGAGATAGCCAAGATAGTCGAGGCGATACCCCTCGAGCGTCTTTTGGGTGACGGTAATCGGCCAGTCAGTCAGTAGCGGCAGGATCAGCCGGTCTTCCAGTATTGCCTGTTGCGCATCGCTGACGAATTGCATGCGCTTAGCCGGATCGAGTGCCGTGTCCGCGCCGTCCAGGGCGTTGTCGATTGCAGAATTGACAGGCAGGAGCTGCCGGTGGCCTGGAGAGCGGAAGAGTTGCGACATGACGCTCGGATCGGACCAGGTCCAGCGATTGAGATCCATGTCCCAATCGGGCTTCAATAGGCCGGGGTAGAAAGTGCCCCAGTCGGCTGTGCTAACATCGACCTGAATGCCGACTGCGGCCAGATTGGCCTGAATGACGGCTAGGGCTCGTTCCGTTGTGCTGTCGGCATAGCTACGAACGGTGAAGTGGGCGGCGACACCATTCTTGGCGCGGACGCCGCCGTTGTCTTTCCAGCCGGCTGCGTCGAGAAGCTCCATGGCCTTTGTCGCATTGAAGGGCGTGCCGTATTTCTGGGCTACGGCGTCGTCGTAGCCGGGAATGCCGCGAGACAGCGGGCCGAGCGCAATCGTGCCGTTGCCGCCGAATGCCGCCGCCAGCACGGAATCGCGGTCGATGGCATAGCTGATCGCCTCGCGGAACGCCTTGTCGTCGAAAGGTGCCTTCTTGTAGTCGAACTCCATGAACATCAGGTTCTTGGCATGCTGATCGTTGATGATCGCGTATTGCGGGTCATCGGTCAGTGGCTTCACCGCGTCGGCCGTCAACTGAGCCGCATCAAGTTCCTGCGTCTGCAGCGCCGAGGTGACGACGCCTTCCTCGGTCATGACATTGAGCGTGATGCCATCGAGATAGGGCAGACCTTGATTGGCGGCGTCCGGACGGAACTGTTTGAAATTCGGATTGCGGACGAGTTCGATCTTCGTGCCGGGCGTCCAGCTGTCGAACATGAACGGTCCGGTGCCGACGGGGTGGCGTGCATAGGCGGAACCGGCGGCTTTGACGGCTGTCGGCGAATTGAATCCGAAATAGGACTGCCCGAGGAGATTGATGAACGGCGCGAAGGGCTTCGAGAAATGGAAGACGACGGTGGTGTCGTCAGGTGCGTCGACCTTCTGCAGCGGACCGATAATGCCCTTGGAAGGCGAAGCGCTATTCGGATCCAGGATCGTATCGAACAGGAATTTAACGGCATCGGCGTTGAACGGCGTGCCGTCGTGGAAGGTTTTGCCGCTCTTCAGCTTGAAGGTGATGGCCGTGCCGTCCGCGCTTGCCTGCCAGGATTCGGCGAGCCACGGCTGAGCCTGACCCTTGTCGTCGAGGTAGATCAGGCTTTCGAGAATGTAGTTGCCCAATACGCTGCTGACGGCAAGCGATATGCTCTGCACATTATAAAGGCCTTCAGGATCAATTTGTAGGCGAAAACGCGCCACTGACGGCGATTGGGCGCGAGACGGAAGCGGAAGGCCAAGCGCCAGAGTGCCGGCAGATACAGCGGATAAAAGCGTAAATTGACGTCGGTTAAGCATGGAAATTCCCCTTTTTATTATTGAGGGAATGATTCCGTGACACCCATTGGTGCAAAGGGGCGTCACGCCCTCTAATCCGAATATTTACTCGGATTTGCGTTTGACGCAAGGGCAGATATTTGTGCAGGTGCAATTTTCTTGCCAGAATGGAATCGTGCCGGAAAAGGGAGAATCAAATGCCGGGGAAATCGAGCGCGGCGGCCAAGCGAACACCGGTTCAGGCCCGCTCGCGTAAAATCAAGGCGACGATCATGGAGGCTGCCCACAACGTCATGAGGGAGCGGGGAATCCGGGCCATCACGACGAATTCGATCGCCGAGCGCGCCGATATCAAAGTCGCTTCGATCTACGACTATTTTCCGAACAAAGAAGCAATCATCGCCGAGATCTACGAGGAGAAGCTCGCTCAGGTCCGCAATTTCCTAGAGAAAGGCACGAAGAAGATCGAAAAGAAGGACTGGCGCACACAGCTTGCCGGTCTTCTGCGGGAAACCTGGACTTATCAGCTGGATATTGGGCTAGATCGTACAATAGTCGACGCGTCCTACTACTACGAAGATCTGCTGCGTATCGCCCGTGCTCACTCACATTTGTTTGCCTCGAATTACGTGGAGCTTTTAACCCGGCTAGGCTCGAGGTGGACCGAAGATCAGCTCTTCGATCTTGGAATCAGCATTTATACGCTGGTAAATGCAACATGGAGTTATTGGCGTCTAACCGAAACGCAGGAGCCCGTCGCCATCGAACGCCAAATCATGCTCACTGTGGCACTGATCGAGCCTGCTCTGGAACAGCCTGTTTAGGAATACTGGCATTGAATATGCCTTTCCAATGCCGCTTGGCAGATGGGTTGGTTGCACGCCTCCCGCCGGCATCGAAAGTGCCATGAGTATGTGGTCCATGAGCCATGGATGGGCATGATTTCCACTGCTGGTCGACGGTCCTACTCCCCGCCGACGCTTTCGGGAACAGATCAAAATACCATTGATGCCATTGTCGCCGACGCGGCAGAGCGATGGCGATCCTTCTTGGGTGGAGACGACAGTAGATGTCGTCCCCACCCAGTGGGATCATGCACTGCTGTAAGGGCAGCGCGTCGCTGAGTTTTCCGTTTCTGGATCGACGCACTCCGCTAGAGGTGAACGGATGAAATCCAAAATGGATAATTGTACGGTTCTCATCCCGAAAATTATTCGTAGTCTTTCCCGAAGAGCTTGGGAGGAGCGACGAAATAATGGCGGATACGAAGCTTTGCATTCTGACGGGTGCTGCCGGTGAAGTTGGTCGGGCAACAGCCAGACGCTTCGCGGAAAGCGGCTGGTCGATGATCCTGTGCGATCGCACTACCGAGGTCGCAATTCTTGCGAAGGAACTTTCGGCCGAGTTCGGCCGCACCTGTCTGGGCATTCAGATGGATCTGGCGAACGATCAGGAAGTCGACCAGGTTGCAAAGACGGCTTCTGACACCGGCATTCCACTGCGCTTTCTAGGCCTCGTGGCCGCGATCAACCATCCGGCTGTCAGCATCGAGAACATGGATATGGCCATATGGGACCGGGTGCACAACGTAAATCTGCGCGCGAACGTCAAGTTCATCAGCGCGTGTGTGCCGCTGCTGCGCAAGGCGGGTAAGGCTTCCATCGTGACTGTTGCCAGTTTCTGGGGCCGTGAAGGCCATGCCTATTTCAGCCCCTATTGCGCATCGAAAGCCGCACTGATTTCGCTGACGCAGAGTGTCGCCGCGGAACTTGCGCCGGATATCAGGGTAAACTGCGTTGCTCCGGGCAATATCAACACGCCGATGCATTTCAACGCGCTTGCGGTTGAGGCCGAAAAACGCGGAATTTCCGCGGATGAAATGCGTGAGATCGAATGGGGCAAGATCCCCATGGGTCGTCCTGCGGAAACGGCGGAGATAGCATCTGCAATTCATTTTCTGTCTACCGACGACGCCAGCTATTTCATAGGCGCGACGCTGGACGTCAACGGCGGCTGCCGATTCACCTAACTAGGCGGCAATCGAGACGCGAATTGGAAGTTCAGGGGAGAAGAACGAATGTCGGACCAGCTAACGGTCATCGCGCATCTGGTGGCGCGCCCGGATAAGATCCAGGACACCAAGGAATTTCTGATGTCGCTGATCGAGCGCACGCGCTCGGAAGCGGGCTGCGTCGATTATCATTTGCATCAGAGCCAGGAAGACCCTGCGAACTTTGCGTTCTATGAAAATTGGACCAATCGCGCAGCGCTGGATGAGCATATGGAAACGCCGTATCTCAAGGAACTGATTGCACGAAAGAACGAGTTTTTCAAAGTAGACCCGGACATCCGCATGTTGACGATGATTTCGCCGCGATGACATCCGTCTGGTTCAAACGCTTATCGGCTCCGATTGGGTAACAATCGGCGAAGGATCGGAACTCGATCCAGGCTTGCGTGCCGGTCCGGTACTGCCTCTTAGCACCAGATGAGGGGTGAGGAGTATGCGTTTTACCGGTTGCGAGTGATTTTTGATCAGGCTCATCAGCAGGTCGGCGCTCTCGAATCCGAGGTCGCGGCCGGCGGTGTGCAAAGTGGTCAATGGCGGCGACAACAGGTTCATGAACGGTAGATCGTTGACGCCGGCAAGTGAAATCTGTTCGGGACAAGCGACGCCAGCCGACTTCAGGGCGACGAGGCAGCCGACGGCGAGCAGGTCGTTGAAGGCGAGGACGGCGGTGCTGGTCAGTCCGGATGCAAGCATATGTCCCATGATCCGCTCACCTTCCGCGACATCATAGGCTCGCGCCTCAACGACATCGAAACGACAACCGGCCGCCTTCGCAAGGCGGGTCGCCGCATTGAACCCCGCCAGCCTGTTTTGAGCGGTAGAGGCCGCGAGCGGCGGCGTTACATAGGTGATGTCCTTATGACCCAGTTCAAGAACGTGCTCGACGATCGCCTGAACGCCTGCCGCATCGTCCATCGCGACCGAAGACATCCGGGCGTGCCGAGGATCCCGAAGAACGGCGACGGTCGGTATGCCCAGTTCCAGGCAAAGCTCGACTGACGGGTCGTTCAACTCGAAGCTTGCGACGACGAGCCCAGCGACGAACTGGCTGCTCATGCGCTCGACGATTGATCGGAGTTTGATGGGACTGTAGTCCGAGTTCGCAACGAACGTGACATAGCCATCTTCCGCGACGCGTTCTTCTACCGAAGCGATGATGGGAGAAAACAGGGGATCGCTGAGATTGGGGACGATGAGGCCGATCGTTCCCGTCTTCTGCGTCCGAAGGCTGGAGGCGAGACTGTTGCGCTTGTAGCCGAGCTGCTCGGCAACCTTTTCGATCTTGCGGACGACCTTGCTCGATATCCGATGGCTCGTCCCTGGATTCAGCGCACGCGACGCGGTCGAGACGTGCACGCCGGCGCCGTTGGCGACGTCGACGATGGTGACGCGCGGGCGCTTGCTTTGGTGACGCTGCGGGGTATCGCTCATTCGGTGCCGGGTTACTTCAACGTTCGGATTCGATTAACTGGGAAAATAAGCGATCAAACCTTTGCACACAAGGTGGGTAATAGAGTGACGGCGGCCGACTTACAGTCACCCCAGGCGAACGAGCTATTTCCATCTATGCAATCTTTGATGTTGAGTGCTGTTCGGAATTCCCCTTTTGGTAAGCGACGGCGCAGTCGGCAAGCCCTGAGCGCGTCCTTTTGCCGGCCTGCTTTTTCGAAAGCGTGACACTGTTGAAAAAGTTTTTTTAGATTTAGACAAACGGTTGCTCTTACTTCAAATTTTTATAAGCGGTTGGATAATTTATAAAAATCGACAAAAGGCCGGGTTTTTGGACGAGCAGTTGCAAAAATTTGAGCAAACGTTTGCACTTGACTCGATTGGCGATGCTCTCTAACCATGCCTGCGGATGGAACGGCACAGTGCGGTGCCGGAAATGGAGAGAACGCACGATGTCCTGGGAATCTGAGCGCAATTTGAAGATTGCATTCGTCGGCACCGGCGCGCAGGGCGCGTCGATCGGCGCCGACTTTGCGCTTGCCGGCCTCGACGTGACGTTCATCGAACAATGGCCGGAGCATGTCGACGCAATGAACAAGCACGGCATCACCGTCAACATGCCTATGCGGTCCATTTATGCAAACGTTCGCGCAAAACATCTTTGCCAGGTGGCCGAATTACGGCAGCGGTTCGACGTCATATTCCTCGTGGTCAAGGCTTATGACACCCGCTGGACATGTCAGCTGGTTGAGCCGGTTCTTGCGTCTGAGGGACTTGTCGTAGGTGTCCAGAACGGAATGACGCAGCATGCGATCGCGTCCGTCGTCGGCGCTGAGCGAACGGTCGGGGCCGTATTCGACATGGCCTCCAACATGTTCACGCCCGGCGTGACAAACCGGCAGAACGATCACGATACGTCCTGGTTTGCGCTCGGCGCGCTCGATCCGGCGAATCGTGAGCGTGTGGAAAGAGTTGCTGAATTGCTGCGGCTGAGCGGTCGCGTCGAGGTAACGGACGATATCGCCTCGGCCAAGTGGATGAAGCTGATCGTTAATGCAGCGCAGTTGGTTCCGTCCGCGATCCTCAATCTGCCGTTTGCAGAGGCGGTCAGGGTGCCCGGGATGGCAAAGGTGATGCGAGCAGCCGGTTACGAGGCGATGCGCGCGGCTCAGGCTGACGGTGCAAGCATTGTTCCGATCCTTGGTATGCCTCCGACGACGACGAATGATCCCGAGCGCTATGTCGACGAGATCTTCGACGAAGTGCTCAAGACCTTCATGATGCCGGATACGCTGACGACCGTCCTTCAGGACTGGCGCAAGGGTCGGCGCGGAGAGGTCCTGGATATCAACGGACATGTCGTGGAGACGCTGGAAAGAGCGGGGCAAGGCGCTCCGGTCAACCGCCGGATCGTCGAGATCGCCCGCTCGATCGAGCAAGGAAGTCTGACGGCGCAAGTGACGAACAGTTCCCTCTTTGCGGCGTGACAAGGCGCTTGCGACCTGAGGTTCAAAGGTCCGGCAGACCGGACAGGATTGACTGAAACAATGCGTGCACGAGCCGCACGCCATCGGAGAAGGAGAGTCATATGGGTTGGGATAAGGCGCGCGGCCCGCGGATCGCATTTCTGGGAACAGGGGCACAAGGCGCGTCCATCGGGGCCGACTTCGTATTGGCCGGGCTCGACGTCACCTTCATCGAGCAGTGGCCGGACCATGTCATGGCCATCCGCGAGCACGGGATCACCGTGAATCTGCCGAGCCGCACCATCAATGCGAAGGTCCCGGCGCTGCATCTCTGCCAGGTGGCGGAAATCAAGGAGCCTTTCGACGTCGTTTTTCTCGTGGTCAAGGCCTACGACACCAAGTGGGCATGCCAGCTCATCGAACCCTGCCTTGCTCCGGACGGAGTGATCGTCGGGCTTCAGAATGGCATGACGCATGAGGACATCGCCGCCGTGGTTGGTCGCGAGCGCACGATCGGTGCTGTGATCGAGATCGCTTCCAACATGTTCGTTCCCGGCGTCACGAACCGGCAGAACGATCATGACACGTCGTGGTTCGCACTCGGCGCGCTCGACCCCAAGACGCAGGAGCGGGTGGAAGACGTTGCCGATCTGCTGCGCAATTCCGGCACGGTCGAAGTGATGGAAGACATTCGTTCCGCAAAGTGGATGAAGCTCGTCGTCAATGCCGCCGAGCTCATCCCATCGGCGATCATCAACCTGCCGCTGGCGGATGCTGCACGCGCACCCGGCATGCTCGAGGTCATGCGGGCGGCGGGATACGAGGCAATGCAGGCAGCATTGGCGGACGGCGCCAAGATCGTCCCGATCATCGGCATGCCGCCGGTCACGACGAACCATCCGGAGCGCTACGTCGATCAGATCTTCGAGGAAGTGCTGAAGACCTTCTCGCAGGCCGACACGCTGACGACGTCGCTTCAGGACTGGCGCAAGGGGCGCCGCGCTGAGGTGCAGGAGGTCAACGGATGGGTCGTCGATATCCTTCGTGCCCATGGGCAGAAAGCGCCGGTAAATCAGCGCGTTATGGAGGTCGCCTACGATATCGAGGCCGGCCGGATCGAAGCGCGACCAGAGAATGCGGCCCTAATGATCGAAACATACCGGGCCGTGGCCGACCGTCGATAAGTCGCGGCGGTCGGGCGGCAGGCGAAGCATCAACTTTTAACCTGAGGAGGAGAATGGCATGAAATCACATCTGAAATTCGGCGCCATCGCGCGATGGCTTCTGACGTCCGCAGCGGTCTGCGCGAGCATCGCATTACCGGCCGCGCATGCGAACGCCGGCGAGGCGAAGGGTGGCAAGCTAATCGTCGGCATCGACGAGACGGCTTCCGAATATTGGTCGGAATATCTGCAGGGCGTGAAGGACATTGGCGAGTCGCTCGGCAAGGATCCGACCGTGCTCACCAGCAACTATCAGGGCGATCAGCTGCTCGCGCAGCTCGGGGCCACCTATTCCGCTGGCTGCAATCAGTGCGCTCTTGCCACCGATCCGTCGTCGAATGCGTTCGTCAAGGCTGTGGTCAACCGGTCGGCCAAGGCGAAGGTCCATGTCGTCACGATCTGGAATCGGCCCGAGGACATCCATCCCTGGGATACGGAATCCAAATATTGGGTCGCCCACACCTCCTTCGATGGTGTGATGTCGGGCTATTATCAGGTCATGGCGCTTTGCAAGGCGCTGAACGGCAAGGGCAAGATCGCCGCGATCGAAGGCGTGCCGTCCACCCCACCGGCCTATCAGCGCATCGCCGGCCTGAAAAAGGGCCTAAAGGAATGCCCCGGCCTTGAGCTCGTCGACACGCAGGTCGGCGACTGGCAGGAAACCAAGGCGCAGAATATCACCCGCACCTGGCTTGCGCGCTATGGAGATCAGCTGCAGGGCATCTTCGCATCCAACGATGCCATGGGCCGCGGCGCTGTCGCCGCGCTGAAGGAAAAGGGACTGAACGGCAAGGTTCTGGTCACCGGTTCCGACGGTTCGAATATCGGGCTGGAAATGGTCAAGAACGGCGACATGCTGGCGACCGTCTGGAACGATCCCGTCCTGCAGGGCGCAGTTTCCATGTCGCTTGCCTATGCGGCCGCCGTCGGCGACATCGATGCCGAGAAGCTCACCCATGCGCAGCGCGACTTCTACATCAAGCAGGATGTCGTGACCAAGGACAATGTCGACAAGTATCTCGACCTGAAGAAGAACGCGCCGAAATACACCTACGACGAAATCAAGAAGGACTTCTGGAAGGACTCGGCAGGTCAGATTCCGGAAGGCGCAAACGAGAACAAGTAATCGGAAGGAGGGGTCGATGGAGGCCGCTACCAGTATGAACTCCAAAACGGTCGCTCGCTCGCTGACGCTTTTTGGCGAGATCAGAAGCAAATCGTCATGGACCCAGTTTGCGGGCCCCGTTGTGGCGCTCATCGTGCTGTCCGTGGGCTTCCAGCTGGTCAGCGGTAGCTTCTTTACGATCGACAACCTCAAATCCGTGATAGAGGCAGCGGCGGTTCCCGCAATTCTCGCCGCTGCCATCAGCTTCGTCGTCATCATGGGATCCATCGATCTATCGCTGGAAGGCACCATGGCGACGACGAGCATGATCGTTGCCCTTCTCGTCGCAAACGGGGTCAACGGCAACGATTACGGCATGGTCGGATTGCTGGCGGCGCTGGCCGTCGGCCTCGCCTTCGGCCTCTTCAACGCCGTCCTCAATGCGGTGCTGCAGATGCCGTCGCTGATCGTGACGCTCGGAACCTGGTTCGTCGGGCTGGGCATCGCGGCAGTCCTGTTTCCTGCCCGTGTCCCGCAGATCAACGATCCGCTCATTCTCAACCTTGCCCGCCTCCGGCTCTTCGATTTGAGCCTGGTCGTCTACATCGCGCTCGCCGTCATCGTCGTCAGCCAATTGGTCCTGAACTTCACGAGGCTCGGGCGCATGATCTACGCGATCGGCGGCGACGAAGGCCTGCTCGTGGCTTCCGGCCTGCGTATTCGATGGGTCAAGATCGCCGCTTTCTCGATTTGCGGTTTGCTGGCCGGCATGTGCGGCGTGCTGCTGTCCGCACAGCTCAGCACCGGAAATGCGAATATCGGCAGTGGACTTCTGTTTCCGGCCATCAGCGCGGCCGTTCTTGGCGGCACTGTGCTGACGGGCGGGCGCGGCGGCGCGGTTCAATCCGCGCTCGGTGCGTTGATCCTGGAGGTGCTGAACAATGGCCTCATCCAGATCGGCGCCGGTCCCTACACCCGCCACATCATCAGCGGCGCGGTCATCGTGATCGCCGTCGCCGCAGGCGGCTGGCATCGCCGCCGCAAACTGAGGGTCGTAAAATGACAGGCTCGCTCGTTCTCAAAGGTGTCCGCAAGACCTACGGCAGCGTCGTCGCACTCGAAGGCATCGATTTGGAAATTCCCGCGGGCCAGGTGCTCGGGCTGATCGGCCAAAACGGCTCAGGCAAGTCCACACTGCTGAAGATATTGGCGGGGCTGGCGGCGCCGGATCAAGGTGAGATCATTCTCGACGGGCAGCCGATCGTCCTGGATTCGGCCGCGACAGCTAGTCGCTACGGCATCGGCATGGTGCATCAGGAGCAGTCCCTGATCCCCAACCTGACCGTTGCGGAAAATATCTTCCTGGATAAGCCGCACCCTGCCAAGAGAAACGGCCTCTACCGATGGGGCGCTCTGAACAGGGCCGCACAGGCGCAGCTGCATAAGATCTCGGTCGAGTTGCCGACCCGCGCGCTTGTCGAGGATTTGCGGTTTGCCGAGCGCCAGCAGGTCGAACTTGCCAAGGTTCTGGCGATCGAGGAACTCGTCGACAGACCGCCGATCATCCTGTTCGACGAGCCGACCTCGGTTTTGACGCCGGATGAGATCAAGCTTCTCTTCAAGCAGATCAACAGATTGCGCGGCAACGCGACGATCGTCTTCGTGTCGCACCGTCTGGAAGAGGTCTTGGAAATCAGCGACCGCATCGTCGTCATGACCGACGGCCGCAAGGTGGCCGAGAGAGACAGCGGTTCGGTTGACCGCAATGAACTCTATGAACTGATGGTCGGTCGGCAGCGGGTTACCGATGCCAGATCGGATCGGAAGCCCGCAGGGCAGGCCTCGACGCCGGTTCTCAAGATCGAGCGGCTGAGCAGCGGCCAGCATTTTCGCAACGTCAACTTCGAACTTCGGCGCGGCGAAATCCTCGGCATCGCCGGCGTGCTCGGCTCCGGGGCCGAGGAAGTTTGCCGGGCAGTCTTTGGCGCCGAACGCGTCGATGCGGGAAAGATCGCGATCGAGGGCAGGGCGGCAAATCCGGCCAGCCCGCGAATAGCGGTTCGGCAGGGTATCGGATATCTTCCGGCCGACCGCCGCGCGGAGGGGATGCTTCCGAGCCGATCGCTGTTCGAGAATGCCGTTCTCACATTCGGGCTGGACTACGGCTGGCGCTCCCTCGTTTTGCGGCGCGGCAAGGAACGGCCGGTTGCACTCGAATGGATGAAGCGTCTAAAGGTGAAGATGCACACGCCCTATGCGCCCATCTCCAGCCTCAGCGGCGGCAACCAGCAGAAGACTGTACTTGCGAAATGGCTGATGGCCAGGAAACTCAAGGTCCTCCTGCTCGACCATCCCAGCCGCGGGCTGGATCCCGGCGCGCGGGATGATCTCTTCACCGTCATCCGGGAACAGGCCGACAAAGGCCTGTCGATCGTCTTCGTTGGCGACACGATCTCCGAGTTGTTGGAGCTTTCCGACCGGATCGTCGTGATGCGGGACGGCGAGATTACCGCCCGTTTCGACCTGACGGTTGGAGCAATGCCGAAGGAAGAGGAAGTCGTTGCGGCCATGGTCTGACGTGGTTTGGCCAGGCTTCGCTTCGAAGCTGAATTTGGAATAAGGGAAGAACGACCATGGGTAATGCACTGGACAGCACATTGATCGCCGCTCTTCGGGGACGCCGATCGACCCTGTTGCGAGGGCTTGGCCCCTTGGCGGTTCTGATCGCGCTCGTGGCGATCAGCGCCATCATCGCGCCGGGCGTAGTGGAGGTGGACTCCCTCGTCAGCTTCTTGTCTGATGCCGCGCCGATCATCGCGCTGGTCATCGGCGGTACGCTCCCCATTCTGGCAGGCAGCATCGATCTGTCGGTCGCCGGCGTGGCGTCGCTGACCGGGGTGCTCGTCGTCGCCCTCAATCCGATTTTCGGCCCGTGGACGTCCATCGTCGTCATCCTCATCGCGATGGCGTTCGGCGCGACGCAGGGTCTGCTGCACTCATGGCTGCAACTGCCGTCCTTCATCGTCACGCTCGGCACGCTGAGCATGCTTTCGGGTCTCGCTCTGTTGCTGTCGAATGCGACTGCGGAACCCATTCCGGACAATGATCTCTTCGTGACCTATCTCTCCGACAGCACCGGCGATATCCCAAATACGGTCATAGCACTTATCGTCATCATCGCGGTGCTGGGACTATTGCTTCGCTATCTTCGTCTCGGGCGAGATATCTATGCGCTCGGCACCGGCGAGCGGGCCGCGATCATGTCTGCCGTGAACGTCGTCGCCGTGCGGACGATCATTTTTGCGATTTCGGCCGGCTGTGCCGCGATCGCAGGCCTCTTCCTGATCTCGATAACGACGTTCAGCTCGCCGACGCTTGCCGGCAATTTGCTGCTGCTCTCCATCGTGGGCGTGGTCTTAGGCGGCACGGCGATTTCGGGCGGTGTCGGCGGACTGTTTCCCGCGGTCGTGGGCGGCCTGATCACGTCATGGCTGCGCATTGTGACGGTTATCATCGGCGTCCAGCCGACGGCCCAGAATATCGTCTTCGGCTTGACGGCATTGGTAGCGGTCGCTCTGACCACGGACCGAAGCAAGCTCGGTATCATCAAGTGAGTTCCCCCGGCTACGCCGACCGATCGGCGTAGCCGGGGCCGAATGCGAGAGAGCGGCGGTTCGACTGAACTGCCGCTTCGGAACAGTTCCAGCAAAAGTGTAACGCGGTTTTGCGTCCGGAAGCGCTCAATCCATCTCCGCTAAACCACGCTCTGCCTCGCCCACGTCTTATGAGCGGATTTCAGGCTGGCCTCGATCTGTGCGGCTGCGTGCTCCAGGGCTAGCCTCGGCGATTTATTACCAAGCAGCGCGTCATGGATGTCCTCGCCAAGAACCTTCTCGATCGTCGTATATTGCGGGATCTTAGGGCGCTGCCAGGTGTGCAGCAGGTTCTTCTTCGCCAGCTGGTCCACGAAGCGGACGATCGGGGAGCTTGCGGCAGCTTCCGGATCGGCGCTGACCGAAAAGCGCGGAGCGACCGGAAATCCGTTCTTCACATGCGCCTTCATTGCTTCCCTGGAAGCCATCCATGCGATCGCGTCCGCCGCCAGCTCTACTCTTTCCTCTGGCAGATTGGTCGGAATACAGAAAAGAAAGCCGCCGATCGGAGAGGCGCGGGTGCCGCCGGGGCCGTATGGCTGCGGCAGATATTCGACTCGCCGCTTCACGACCGACTGGACGTCATATTCGAAGCGGGCCGCGCGCATCGTCCAGAAATAGCCCAAGCTCGCTTTTCCCTTCAGGAAGACTTCCAGGGTTTGATCCCAGGCCATCTCCAGAATCCTTGGCGGCGAAATTTCCATCAGCCTGCGCATGTACTCGAGGGCGCCGAAACCGGCATCCGACAAGATAGTGCAACTCAATTCTTCCAGGTTTGCGCCTTCGAGCGTGAAGCCGGAACGCGTCTTGCGCAGGGAGATCGCCGGCTGCCCGCAGGCGCCCATGAAGAATAGAAAGCTCGACGCGATCGGCATGCCCCGCGCGCCATCCCAGACGGCTCCGAACATGCCTTCGTCCGGAGCATGAAACTTGCGACCGGCGCTGATGACATCATCGAAAGTCTTGGGAAAGGAGAGGCCCGCATCGGAAAAAAGATCCCTCCGCGCCGCCAGAAGTTCGACGGTACAGTAGCCCGGAACGCCGTAGTCCCTTCCTTCCCAGGTTGCCGATGACCAGATGGATGGGTGGAAATCGAGCGGATTGATGCCGGTCTTCTGAATATACTGATCGATCGGCCGAATTACGCCGCTCTCCGCGAATTCCCCGAGCCATGGCATGTTGATGGCGATGACGTCATAGTCGGACAGTGGTTTTGCGCCGTTTTCGCGCGCGCGCCGATAGAGATCGGGAAGCGGCAAAAGGTCGAAGTTCTTACGCGACGCGAGGTTGTTGCGGAAGTCGGCCCACATGTTCCGCATTGCGGAGAAGTAGTTATCGTCGTTCAAGAGGAAGCGAAGCTCGATCTGCGATTCGGCACGCTTCTGGACAAGCCTCATCGGCGGAATGATCTGCGAACCGAGAGGCGTACCGCCGAAATAATACTCGTCTTCCTCCTCGCCGGCACGCAGCCCCAAGGTCTGCGCGAGGAGCGATTTCGTCTTGCGGGCATAGGTTTCGAACGAACGAAGCAACTGCTCGCTCGGCTGCAGCGCGAAGCTCTTGCCAGTCGAACCCTTGGCGACCTTGAGAATATAGCCGCTATCGATGAGACGGTTGATCAGTCTCATCGAGGTCGCATAAGGGAGACCGGATTCCTGTCCGAGCGTCGAGATCGAGACAGTCTGGCTTAGTATATGCGATTTGATCAAGAAGGTGACGATCAGCCAAATCGCATCGTCATCGGCGGCTGCGACCACCTCCCTGAATGGGCGGCGCGTTTTCTCGATGAAATCGATGACGCGCAGCATTTCATATTCGTTCACGTCGGCCTCCCAACCGTCGCGCTGTGGACGATCAGACTAGCTGGCAAATTTTCCTTTCGCCAGCCCGCTCAGATGGCTTTTAGCGTCTCTGGTGCGGCGGTCTTGTCTCGGGTCATCCCCGCCAGCCGCTCGTACTGTTCGAAAAGAACGAAGAAGTCCTTCTCGGCAAGCCCGTCGGCGAATGCTGCTTCGTATTGCTGCCGGATCATGGAAGCGAGATACATCGGCACGTGATCGGATTTCGCCGCGCCCAGGATAAGATCGAAATCCTTCATCATCTGCGACACGGAGAACGCCGGATCGAAATTGCGGCTGACCAGGAGATCGCGCTTGTAAGCAATCAGCGGTGAGGCGACCGCGCTTTCGCAGATGACGTTGAGCATGGTCTCGACCGAGAGGTTTCCCTTCAGTCCGAGCGTCAGCGCTTCTCCGAGCAGGGCAGCCGTCGCCCCCACCAGCGCATTCAGCACCAGCTTAAGATAGCGCGCTTCCTCGCCATCGCCGAGATAGAATCGCTTGGACGAGAAACTCGCGAGGATGGGCTCGATCTTGCGATAGGCCGCCTCCGGCCCGGAGACCATGACGGAAAGCATGCCGGATGATGCGGTGATGGTGCTTCCTGATACGGGTGCGCGCAAATAGGCCACGCCCTTGCGCCCCAGAGCCTCGGCGATTTCAGCGGAGATTTCCGGGGAAACGGTGCTCATCTCGACCAGAATTTGGCCGGGTTTCAAAAGATCGACGAGGGCGGATGGCGCCAATGTCAGCTGGCGCAGAACGGCATCGTTCGGGATGGTGAGCATCACCACGTCCGACGCCTCGACGAGATCTTCAAGCGCGTGCGCCACATTCGCGCCCTGGGCGACGACGGAAGCACGGTTTTCGGGAAGAGGCTCGTAGACGGACAGAGGATATCCGTTTTCAAGGACGCGCCTGCTCATCGGGGCGCCCATCTTTCCGATCCCGGCCCAGCCCACTCTCAACGTCTCAGTCATGCACAACCTTCCTTCCCTGGCGGCGATCGCTGGCCAGAAATATTCAATGCCGCTTTTTCACGGAGGAGCGCATGAACTGAAATAAGTTCCACGTTCGGCGCAAGTGCCGCTTCCTCCCAGTAGAAATCTTAGCGTCTGAATCAGATCGATTGCTTCACCGAAAATATCCATTTCGGATAATTAAAGGTTTGTCGAAGCACATGTTCATCCTCTAGCTTTGTTTTCGGATCGCACGGCGGTTCCTGTGGGAGGAATAAAAGCCGTCAACAAAATATAAATGCTGCGGATGCGAAGTGTCTCCGCAAGCGATACTTTGTTGCCAGCGATTTAATCATTTCATCGGAGGAGGAATTGAAATGAGATGTAAGGCGATCGGCGGCAGCAAACCCTTGGCGCAGTTATCGCTCGGACAGCATTCGACCGCTGCGTCCGCAGCGCTGGTGACGCCCGCAACTCCTCGTCATCTACCGAATGAATTGCGCCGCTCGTGCCGCGTCGCTGGGCTCGATCTTCCTGCGTCACGGGGCGTGGGCTTGGGCCTGCATGCCCGCGCAACGCTCGTTCAATAAGAGAAAATGCCATGAGTGGGTTGGTCAACAACAAGGTTGTCATTGTTACCGGAGCAGCGCGCGGCATCGGCGCCGGCATTGCCGCGGACCTTGCCGAAAAAGGCGCACATGTCGTCATCGCCGACCTGAATGCCGACGCCGCGCGGCAGACGGCGTCGAAAATTTCCTCGGGCGGCAACAACGCGATCGCGGTTACCGTAGACGTTTCCAGCCGTGCGAGCGTCAAGGCCCTGATCGACGAGACAGTATCCCGCTTCGGCCGGCTGGACGTCATGTTCAACAATGCCGGCATCAGCCAGACCTGCCCATTTCTCGAGGTCACGGAAGAGGACTTCGACCGGATTATGAAGATCAACGGCCTTGGCGTTCTGATCGGAACCCAGGAGGCTGCAAAGCAAATGATCGCGCAGGGCCATGGCGGCAAGATCATCAATACCGCCTCGGTGGCGGGCAAACAGGGTTATCCGCTGTTTGCGCATTATTGTGCCTCCAAGTTCGCTGTCGTTGCGATCACCCAGGCAGCAGCCCGTGCACTCGCCGAGCACAAGATCACCGTCAACTGCTTCGGGCCAGGCGTCGTGAAGACGGAGCTTTGGGAGCAACTTGACCGCGAATTCATGGAACGAGGGCTGACGGAAAAGCCGGAACAGGCGATCAACGAGTTCTCGCAATCAATCCTGCTCGGCCGTGTCTCGTTACCGAAGGACATTGCGGGCGTCACCACGTTCCTGGCATCCGATGCGTCGGACTATGTCACAGGCCAGACCGTCATGGTCGATGGCGGCATGGTGCTGATCTGAGGAGGACGCCATGAGGCCGCTGAGCAACAGGGTCCCAATCAACGCCGGCATCGGCGAGGAAGACGCCGCTCCGCATATGGGCCGGGATCATCATCTCGTCCTTATCCGTGCTTCCGGCGAGACCCGTTTAGGGACGCGCAGCAGCATGGTCTGCGACGGTGGCTACACAGCACAGTAATCATGAAAGGCATGACAATGAAAGCTGTACGATATTATTCCAAGAAAGACATCCGCGTCGAAGACGTACCCGCACCAAGCGGTCCGCTGGGCGACGACATGGTGCTGATCGAGCCATTGGTCTGCGGCATTTGCGGAACTGACTTGCACGAATACATCGCGGGACCGATCGTGACGCCCGCCACCCCGAACGTCTATTCCGGCGCAACTTTGCCGCAGATCCTCGGCCATGAATTTTCCGCCAGGGTCTTGGACGTGGGCAAGAAAGTCACGCACGTCTCCCCTGGCTCGCGCGTTTCCATCCAGCCGCTTATCTCGCCGCGCGACGATTACTACGGCCGCCGCGGCCTCTTCCATCTCAGCGAAAACATGGCGGTCGTCGGGTTGTCCTGGGATTGGGGCGGCATGGGTGAACGCGCCGTCATCAATGGCTACAACGCCATTCCCGTGCCGGACACCGTCTCGGACGTTCAGGCAGCCATGATCGAGCCGGCCGCCGTCGCGCTATACGGCGTTGATCGCGGCGGGGTGACCAGCGGCAGCAGCGTCCTCGTTTCTGGCGTCGGCCCGATCGGCGCGCTTGTCCTGCTGGCGGCCAAGGCGGCCGGCGCGACGAAGATCTTCGTGTCCGAGCTCAATCCGAACCGTCGCGCTCTGGCGCAACAGCTTGTTCCGGAGGCGGTCGTCTTCGATCCGCGCGAAACGGATACGGACAAGTTGTTCCGGGAGCAGACGGAAGAGGGTGTGGGCGTCGACGTCGCGCTCGAATGCGTCGGCGCCGAGGCGTCGCTCAATCTTTGCGCCAAGGCCGTGCGCCGCCGCGGCACCGTCGTGCAGGTCGGCCTGCATGTGCGGCCGGCCTCGGTCGATGCGATGCTCTGGGCACTGAAGGATATCACTGTCGAGGCAACGTGGTGCTACCCCGTGCAGATATGGCCCCGTATTGCTTCGATGATCGGTGCCGGCATCTTCCCGGTCGAAAAAGTGGTCACGGCGCAAATCGCGCCCGAAGACGTGGTCGAAAAAGGCTTCGAAGCGCTGCTCGATCCCAAGGCCACCCACATGAAGATTCTCGTCGATATGAAGGCCTGATCATGACGAATCCGATGGATCTCAGCGGGCGGAAATTGCTGATAACCGGCGCGGCCGGTGGTATCGGGAGCACCACCTGCCGGTATCTGGCCTCGCTCGGAGCGACGATCGTTGCCGCCGATCGTGATGCCTCGGTCGAGAAGACCCGCGACGACATTCGTGCGGCGGGAGGAACGGCGGAAGCCGTCATCTTCAACGTCACTGACAAGGCATCGGTCGAGGCCGCGGCAGCAAAGGTTGCCGAGCGCTTCGGTCCTCTAGACGGCATCTTCGCCAATGCCGGCATGTCCTATGAGCGCACGGCGCTGGACCACAGCGAGGCCGACTGGCGCACCGTCATGTCGGTCAATCTCGACGGCGTCTTTTGGACTGTGCAGGCGTTCGGAAGATCCATGATCGAGGCGGGGCGAGGGGCCATCGTGATGACGGCGTCGATCGCTGGCGTCAAAGCCGTTCGGCCGGAACTCCATGTCGGCTACGACGTCTCGAAGGCGGGCGTCGCTCATATGTGCCGGGTTCTGGCGGCCGAATGGGCAAGGTCGGGTGTACGCGTCAACGCCGTCGGCCCCGGCTACACCGATACCGTCATGCTGGCGGAAGTCGGCCGCGCCCAACCCGCCGTCATGCAGAGATGGTTGGACGACACGCCGATCAATCGCCTGATCAAACCCGAGGAAATTGCTTCCACCGTCGCCTTCCTGCTCTCCGATGCGGCGAGCGGCATCACCGGCCAATTGCTGATGGTCGACGGTGGCTATTCCATCGCTTGAATTCGAAAGGAATTTTACATGTATTACGCTGTTCATTGCCTCGACCACGAGGGCGCCGTCGAGAAGCGGCTCGCCAACTACGATGCCCACAAGGCCTATCTCTCCACCGGCAAGACCAAGACGGTGATCTCCGGTCCGCTTCTGGCGGACGACAACGAAACCATGATCGGCTCTCTCTTCGTCTTCGAGGCCGACACCAAGGAAGAGATCGTCGCATTCAACAAGGCGGATCCTTTCACCAAAGCCGGTGTGTGGAAGGCCGTCAACATCCATCCCTTCAACAAGCGGGTGGACAATCGATGACCATGATCGAGGAAAACCCGGTCACCGCCGCCCTGGTCGGTCTCGGCTGGTGGGGCCGCAAGATGGCGAGCCTCGTCAATGCCGGCGGCGCGCGGATGCATTTCGTACGCGGTGTCGATCCGAGCCCTGATGCGGCCGCGTTTGCCGGCCAGATGGGTCTGCAATATTCGCCGGATATGGCTGAAGCGTTGAACGATCCGACGATCGAGGCGGTCGTGCTTGCCACGCCGCATTCGCTGCACCGGGAGCAGATCGCCCGAGTGGTCGCGGCCGGGAAACACGTTTTCTGCGAGAAGCCGCTCGACCTCAGCAGAGCCGGAGCGGAAGCGTCCGTCGCTTTGTGCCGAAAGGCTGGTCTTGTGCTTGGCATGGGCCATGAGCGTCGTTTCGAGCCTCCGATCGCCGAAATTCTGGAGGCGGCCAAGCTCGGAAAACTGGGTCGGCTGCTGCAGATCGAAGCGAATTTCAGCCACGACAAGTTTCTCGGCCTCGACCCGTCGAACTGGCGGCTGAAGGCCGAACAGGCACCGGCCGGCGGCATGACGGCGACCGGGATTCATCTGACGGACCTTGCCGTGAAGCTGATGGGCCGCGCCACCGATGTCCGCGTCGTTTGCGAGAACCTTGCTTCGAGCATTCCGCAGGGCGACACGATGAGCGCGCATATCCGCTTTGCCGGCGGAGGGACGGCCTACGTCTCGGCGACACTCGCCACGCCCTTCGTCTCGCGTTTCGCCGTCTTCGGCACGGATGGATGGATCGAAGTGCGCGACAAGGCACATGTCGAAGCGCCCGACGGCTGGGTCGTGACCGAAGGCTGGAAGAACCAGCCGATCACGGTCCGCGAGGTGTCACCCGCCGAACCGGTTCGCGACAACCTGAGAGCCTTTGCCCGCGCTGTTCGCGGCGAGGCCGACTATCCGATCACTGGCGAGGATATGATCAACAACATTGCATTGCTGGAAGCCATCGTGCGCTCTGCGCAGAGCGGCGCGCTGGTAGAGGTCTGAGGAGGAAGACGTGAAAGCTCTGGTTTTCGAAGCCCCGGAAAAGCCCGTAATCGCCGACATGGGCGTGCCTGACCTGTCGCCCAACGAGGTCCTGGTTCACACAAAGGCAGTCGGCATCTGCCACTCCGATTACGAGTTGCTGGCCGGGCGCTACATTATCCCGATCTCCTATCCGGTGACGCCCGGCCACGAATGGAGCGGTGAAATCGTCGAGGTTGGCCGCAATGTGACCGGCTTCAAGAAGGGCGACCGCGTGGTCGGGGAATGTGTGGTGCGCACGCCGGAGCGGCTGCATCATTTCGGCTTTTCCATGAGCGGCGCGGATCGCGAATTCTTCGCCGTCAATCCGGAATGGCTGCACAAGCTGCCCGATGCTGTCGATGACAAGAAGGCTGCGCTGATCGAGCCCTTTACCTGCGGCTTCTACGCCGTGCTGCGCTCAGGCGGCACGAATGCCAGCGAAACCGTCGTCGTCTCCGGCGGGGGCACCATCGGCCTGGTATCGGCTGCAGCAGCGATCGGCATGGGCGCTCGCGTCATCGTCGTCGATCCGCTCGCATCGCGCCGCGAGGTGGCAAAGCGTCTCGGAGCGGATGACGCCATTGACCCCTCGGACGGAGGTGCCGCCGAGAAAATTCGTGAACTGACCGGAGGACATGGTGCCGATCTGGTAATCGAGGCATCCGGCCATGACGCATCGCTCGCGGCCGCATTCGACTATGCCCGTGAAGAGGGCCGGATGTCGATGGTCGGTATCAACATCGGACGCAAAGTGCCTGTCGTGATCGGCCAGATACAGATGAAGAACCTGACCGTGCGCGGCTGCATCGGGTCTCCTGGCGTTTGGCCAGCCGCCATTCGCTTCCTGGAACGGACGGGCATCGATCTGTCGCCGATCCAGACCCATGATTTCGCGCTGACCGATGCCGTCAACGCCTTCTCGTTTGGTCAGGATCCGACGAAGAGCATCAAAATCACACTGCTGAATGGTTGAGCAATGAACAAACACGCACTCATAGTTGGCGCGACTGGGATCACCGGAAGCAATCTCGCCGAAAATCTCCTGGCTGAAGGCGGCTGGACGGTGTCGGGCCTGTCCCGATCGCAAAGCCCGATCGCCGGCGTCAAGACATTGAGCTGCGATCTCGTCGACGCCAATTCCGTTCGCGCGGCACTGACGGAAGCCAGACCGAGCCATGTGTTCGTCACGGCCTGGTCGCGTCAGGAAACCGAGGCGAAGAATTGCGAGGTCAACGGCGCAATCGTCCGCAACGTGCTGGACGCCTTGCAAGGGCGAGGTGTCGAGCACGTTGCCCTGACGACGGGCACGAAACACTACCTCGGCCCCTTTGAATCCTACGCCAAGACGCAGCCCGAGACGCCGTTCCGCGAGGAGCAGGAACGCCTGCCGGGAGAGAACTTCTACTATGTGCAGGAAGACGAGATCTTTGCGGCCGCTGCGAGGGACGGCTTTACCTGGTCCATTCATCGCCCGCATACGCTGATCGGTTATGCGGTCGGAAACGCGATGAACATGGCTGCCACACTTGCGGTCTACGCCTCCATCTGCCGGGAAACCGGCCGGTCTTTCGTCTTCCCCGGTTCGCCCGAGCAATGGCAGGCGGCAACGGACGTTACCGATGCCAGGTTGCTAGCGAAACATCTCAAATGGGCGGCGACGACGAAGCCAGCCGCCAACCTCGCGTTCAATGTCGTCAACGGCGAAGTGTTTCGTTGGAAATGGCTTTGGCCGCGCCTTGCGAACTACTTCGGTCTCGAAGCTGCGCCTTACTCGGGAGTACCCACGCCGCTGGAAGAGCAGATGGCCGGCGCGGAGCCGATCTGGGACGAGATGGTCAAGAAGTTCAATCTCCAGCCGAACGCGCTCTCCCGCGTGGCCTCATTCTGGCATTCGGATGCAGATCTCGGTCGCCAGATCGAGACGTTCAACGACATGGGCCGCAGCCGCAAGCTCGGCTTTCTCGACTATCAGGATACGACAAGCTCGTTCACAGACGCGTTCGATCGGCTGCGAGCAGATCGGATCATACCTTAGGATGTCAGGAGTGCAGCATATGTCCGAGCAAGCGAGCGCGAGCACGTCGCCATCCGGCTTTTTCACCGAGGAGAACTCGGTTGCGACCGTCAACGCCCGAATGGGCAAGGATGTGGATCCGCGCCTCACAGAGGTGATGGCTTGCCTCGTCAAGCATCTCCACAACTTCGCGCGCGAAATCAACTTGACCCAGGATGAATGGGACTTCGGCATCGATTTTCTGACGCGGACCGGGCAGATCTGCACGCAGGAGCGGCAGGAGTTCATCCTTCTGTCCGATACGCTCGGCCTGTCAATGCTGGTTGATGCGATCAATAACCGGCGTCCGTCCAGCGCCACCGAGAACACGGTCTTCGGCCCCTTCCATGTCGAGGGCTGCCCGGTTCGCCAGATGGGCGATGAGATCTGTCTGGACGGCAAGGGGGAAAGCTGTCTCTTCATCGGACGTGTGCTCGATCTCGATGGCAATGCGGTCGCAGGAGCCAAGATCGACGTCTGGTCCGACAACGCGGAAGGCTACTACGACGTCCAGCAGCCCGATATCCAGCCGAAGTGGAACAACAGGGGCGTCTTCGTGACAGGCGCGGATGGACGCTACAGCTTCGTCGGCATCAAGCCCGTCTCCTATCCAATTCCCGATGACGGGCCGGTTGGCAAGATGCTGAACAGCCTCGGCCGCCACCCGTATCGGCCGGCCCACATGCACTACATGGTTCGCGCGGAAGGGTTCCAGAAGCTGGTGACGCACACCTTCGTCGGCGGCGATCCCTATCTGAATTCCGATACGGTGTTCGGGGTCAAGAAGACGCTTGTTGCGCCGTTCACGCGTGTCGAGAGCGGCAACACGCTCTGGCGCTCGGACTATGACTTCGTGCTCGCACGGCCCGGTCAGACACGGTAGGAGCGGGGGATTGGAAAACTTCGTCTACAACGGAAATCCCGGCCGGGTCATCTTCGGGCGCGGCACGGTGGCCCGCCTTCCCGAAGAGGCCGAACGGCTGAAGGCGCGGCGCATCATTGTGCTCTCCACGCCTGAGCAAGCCGAGCAGGCCGCCGATATCGCGCGGCATATGGGATCCAGCGTCGTCGCGACCTATTCCAAGGCGCAGATGCATACTCCCGTCGAGGTGACGGCCGATGCCATGCGATTTGTGGACCAACATGCCGTCGATGCGCTGCTGTCCATTGGAGGCGGGTCGACGACCGGTCTCGGCAAGGCCATCGCCTTTCGCACCGATCTGCCGCAGATCGTCGTGCCTACCACCTATGCGGGCTCGGAAGCCACGCCGATCCTCGGCGAGACCGAGGGCGACCGCAAGGTCACCAAGTCGGATCCGCGTATTCTTCCGGAAGTCATCGTCTACGACGTCGATCTGACGCTGACGTTGCCCGTTTCTCTTTCCGTGACCAGCGGCATCAATGCGATCGCCCACGCCGTCGAGGCGCTTTATGCGAGGGAGGCCAATCCGATCATCTCGCTCATGGCGGAAGAGGGGATCGGGGCAATCGCCCGCGCCTTGCCGCGTATCCATTTGAGCCCGAGAGATGGGGACGCCCGCGCGGATGCGCTTTACGGCGCCTGGCTTTGCGGCGTCTGCCTTGGCTCCGTCGGCATGGCATTGCACCACAAGCTTTGTCATACGCTCGGGGGCATGTTCAATCTGCCGCATGCGCAGATGCACACGGCGGTCCTGCCGCATGCGGTGGCCTACAACGCCGACGCGACGCCGGCGGCCATGGCCCGGCTGGGCCGGGCTCTCGGCATTGCCGATCCGGCCGCCGGGCTTTTCGACCTTGCCAGAGGGCTTGGCGCGACGATGTCGTTGAAGGATCTTGGAATGCCCGATGACAGTGTCGCGGCCGCGGTCGATCAGGCGATGTCGAACGCCTATTGGAACCCCCGCGCATTGGAAAAGCGCGCGTTGACCGACTTGCTCGAACGCGCATTCCGTGGAGACGCGCCAAGGGCCGCATGAGCTATGGCGGGGCGCTGTCGATCGGCGGCGCCCTGGCGAATTTCGGTGGGAAACCGTGCAGTTATCCAGAAGTCCAAAATGGATAATTCCGTTGTTTTCTTTAGCTTTACTCCGTCTACCATTACTTTTGCGATATCCGGAATATCCGCATGTCGGAGGGGAGACGGAAGGACGATTTGGCTGGTGAGGAGCTAGAAGTCATGCTTGCAGTTCGCGTCGCTATTTCCAATCCCGAAAAGGCGGCGGCACGCGCGACCTATCTGGAGGATCACAAGCGCCATCTGCGGTCGGGCCGGCTCTGCATCGTCCAATCCGGACCGATCCTCGACGAAGCCGGCGAAGGCAGCGGGGGAGTTGTCGTAGCGGATGTCGTCTCGCTCGAAGAGATGCGTCGGTTCAGTGCGGAGGATCCTTTTGTCCTCCACGAGGTCTATTCGAGCATCAGCATCTACGAATGGCGACCAACGATCGGCGGTCGCGGATAGAGCGACGGCGATCGGACGGTCTGCATCTCTGCAGCAGCTGATTTCCTGAGGAGGAGGGAACATGAAAGCGGTAGGCACACTCAACTGGGACAGTATTCGCAATTGGCTGGCAGAAGCAGGAAGCGCCTGTAGCGGATACTATTTTGACCACGCGGAAGCGCCAAAGGCTCGCGTAAAACTGTTGCCTCGTCGACGGTGTGATCGGTCAGAAAGTGCCGAATCGACTGCAGATTGGCCAGCTAGCAACCGCAAACTCTGACACCGGTCTGGGATCTCTTTTGGCGTTTACCGAACGTGCTGCGCGGCCTTTGCGTCGAGGGCTCGAAGGTGTTGCCGTGAACATCAGTGTGAAAGGCGGGCTTGGATGACGAACGCTACCCCCATTGCTTCAAATGGACTTCCCAGGGAGACAATATTGTCAACGCCGTTGGCTCGAAGCTTTGTGACAGTCGTTTTCTCGACACTCGTTCTTCTCGTCGTGTGCCTGCTCTTCGCGCCTTCGAGCGTTTCCTGGGGCGCGCTATCGGGAAGTCTGCCTTTTGCGGCGACCATTGCCATCGTTGGCTTGGGGCAGCTGCTGGTTGTGCAACAGGGTGGTTTCGATCTCTCGCTACCGGGAGCTGTTTCGCTCGCTGTGGTTGTTTCGACCCATCATCCGCATCAGGATGATGGGCTGCTCTATCAAGCCGTGCTGCTCGCGATCGCTTTCGCCCTCGTCGCGGGCTTCCTGAACGGCATCCTCGTGAGTTTCTTTCGGCTGAACGCTATTATCGCAACGATCGGTACCAATGCCCTACTTTATGGAGCAGTGTTCGCGACATCCGGTGGTGTTCCCTCGATCACCACGAACCTTCTCGCCGAGATTGCAGGCGGCGAGACATTGGGGCTTCCGAACTCAGTCTACTTCGTGCTTGGTGCCACTGCCATCGTCTCGTTTGTGCTCAAGAAGACAGTGGTCGGGCGGAGGTTCGAGGCGATTGGCGCCAATCCATTAGCAGGGCGCGCCGCCGGGCTTCGTGTGCGTCTCCATCAGATGATGGCTTATGTCTACGCGCAGCTTCTTTACTGCCTGGCCGGCATTCTGATCGCTGGCATCACTCGCGAACCGACTGCCTTTCAGGGTGACAGCCTACTGCTGCCATCCGTTGCGGTCGTGGTTCTTGGCGGGACCTCGCTCCTCGGTGGGCGAGGCTATCCGATCTCGACGGTGATCGCGGCGTTCTTCCTTAACCAATTGAGCCAATTCGCACTCTCAGTCGGGGTTCCGTTTTCGGCTCAAACCATCATTCAGGCCTTGGCTCTGGGTTTTGGCATCGGTGTTTACTCACTCCGTTGGAGCGTAAACTTAAGACAAACGGCTGGAACAAAAAATGTGGAGGAGAAGAAATGAAATATTCTAATTTTGCAAAGGGCTTAGCCATCTCCCTTGGGGCGACGGTTATGGCACTCGGCAGCGCCAACCTTGCCAAAGCCGAGGTGCCTTCCTGGTGCGGACCAAAGAAAGCAACGCTGGCGCTGCTCGACGGTTATGGCGGTAACAGCTGGCGGCAGGTGACGACGGCCTCTGGTAAACAGACGGTAGAGCTCTGCCCCAGCATCACCAAGTACGAATATGCGGACGGTCAGGGCGACACACAGAAGTCCATCTCGGACATCAAGAGCATGGCGGCGAAGGGCGTCGATGCGCTCGTGGTGTTCGGTGATGCCGGCCCCGCGGTGCTTCCGGCGATAACCAGTGTCTTTAAGTCGGGCAAGATCATCGTGCCCTATCGTGTGGCAGTCGGCGGCAAGGAGGGCGTGAACTACTCCAAGTTCATTGGCTCGTCCTTCGAAAACGACGGGGCGACCTGGGGCAAATGGATCAAGAGCGTCCTTCCGAAGGGTGGAAACGTGCTGTTCCTCAGCGGACCGGCAGGTAACAGCCAGGGATTGGATGAACTCAAGGGTTTGAAGAGCGTCTTGGGTCCCGAATATGTTTTCGTCAATGCGCAACCTTTCGATGTCACCAACTGGGATCCGGCGCTGACCCAGAAGGTCCTGACGGCGGAAATTGCCAAGAATGCCAAGATCGACGTCATCGTCTCCGACTTCGGCCCGTCATTGGTTGGCGCGTTGCCCACATTTACCAAGCAGGGCAAGTCGATCCCCGCGCTCGCGACCTCCGACGGCAATTCGCTAGGCTGCTTCTGGCATGACAACCAGGCAAGCAATCCGGATTTCAAGCTGTTCACGGTCGCGACTGGC
This sequence comes from Rhizobium sp. BK313, assembly GCF_014193655.1. GTDB lineage: Bacteria > Pseudomonadota > Alphaproteobacteria > Rhizobiales > Rhizobiaceae > Rhizobium. Next base: position 766,193 of record NZ_JACHZQ010000002.1, read on the forward strand.
AATGACAATGTGAGGCTCGCTGTACAATGGGCCGTCGCACTTGCAACGGGCGGCGAAAAACCGAAGGACGCGATCTTCAAGGCACCGGCTTTTGAGGACTCGGTATCGGGCAAGCCGAATGCGGTTCTGTGCCGCAAGGATTTGCCCGGCGCGATCTACATGTCCTCTGAACTCCCGGCCGAGGATCAGGCCAAGGCCGTCGGTCAGTGATCGAAAGACACGCATGAAATTCCCCGGAGGGAAACCCCTCCGGGTAGGCTTCCCAAGACGGATGACAGGATATGGCGGAATTAGGGGTTAAAGAGATCGAGGCGGGAACGGGAGACGTGATCATCCGTCTAGCTGGCATCTACAAGTATTTCTCGGTCGTCCCGGCACTCAGCGATGTGAGCGTCGAGTTCTACCCCGGCGAGGTGCACGCGATTCTCGGCGAGAACGGCGCCGGCAAGTCGACGCTGATGAATATTATCTCGGGCACACTTCAGCCGACGCAAGGAGAGATCAGTTTCGAAGGGCGGCCAGTCCATCAAATGACTCCTGAGGTGGCGAAGTCTCACGGCATCGGCATCTGCTTCCAGCATCCTGCCATTCTCGAAGACCTCTCGATCCTTGAAAATCTACGCGTGGCCTTGCCCGCATCCGTTTTTTCGGGCCAGCCGCCGCAAGAGGTCGTGCAGCAGGTCCTGGATACGGTTGGGCTGCGAGTGCCGCTGCGCATGCGCGCCGATAGCCTGACGGTGGCGCAGAAGCATTTGCTCGAAATCGCAAAAGCGCTCGCGCTCAAACCGAAGGTTCTCATTCTTGACGAGCCAACCGCCTCTCTCGATCAGGAATCGACAGACATGTTGTTTGGTCGAATCCGTGAGATTGTCGGGGCCGGGACATCCGTCATCTACATTACACATCGTCTTGCTGAGCTTCGACAGATCGCCCACCGCGTCACGGTGTTGCGCGATGGACGCGTCCGCGGCGCAGAGCTGGTACGGAACATCAGCGATACAGATCTCGTGAACCTCATCGTCGGGCGCACGCTCAAGGCGGCTTTTCCGCCGAAGTCACAGCGGGCTTCCGAAGAGATAGGCTTTTCCATCGCTGGAGCGAACTCAAAGGATCTAACGGATGTGAGCTTTGATGTGCCCCGCGGTCAGATCGTCGGCGTTGCCGGCGTGGCGGGTAACGGGCAGCCGGAGCTTATGCGCGTGCTCGCCGGGTTACAGCCGACGGAGGGTACGATTTCTCTGCGCGGCCGCGTGCTCAATCAGCACGAATTGCTGCGCGAAGCCGCCTTCATGCCTTCCGACCGCCACATTGAAGGCGTCGCAAGCGGCCTGACTGTTCGCGAAAACGCGACGTTTTCGGCGCTTGAGAAGTTTGCGGTCGGGGGAATCATTAGCCGAAAAAAGGAACTCGCTCAGGTCGAGTCCATCTTCGGTGAACTGGCGGTAAAAACTCCGGGCATGGAAGCGCCAATTCTGTCGCTATCCGGCGGAAACCAACAGAAAGTAGTCATGTCCCGAGCGCTTTTGTCGGAGCCGGGCCTCATCATTGCCGATGAACCAACGCAGGGCGTGGATGTTGGCGCGCGCTTTGAAATCTACCGCATTCTCCGGGAAGTGTCGGCTTCGGGGACACCCGTTATAGTGAATTCCTCCGATGCGGTCGAACTCGAGGGGCTCTGCGACAAGGTGGTCGTGATGTCGAGAGGACATCTCGTCGAGACTTTAGTCGGTCACGAAGTCACGGAAGGGCGCATAGTAGCGGCAGCCGTCAAGGCAGAAACGCACGGCGGCGGAAGCGCTTCGAGGGTCAAGGCGGCGAAAACAAGTTGGATCGCGCATTTCCTGCAGTCCGACAATGCGCCGGCCGTTCCCTTGGCTCTCGTCACAGTCCTTCTCGGGCTCTATGTGTACGGCCAGAACGAAAACTTCCTTTCGGTCTACAATATCTACAACATTTTCCTCCTCGCAACAGCACTGGGCTTCATCGCGATGGGGCAGACGGTAGCATTGCTAATGGGCGGCATCGATCTCTCTGTCGGCCCGCTTGCCGGCTTCCTCGTCGTCGTCGCGTCCTTCTTCATCAATGACGACAAGTCTGCGGTGATGATGCTGGCAGGATTCCTGCTGATGTTCGCGGGCGCATTCATCACCGGGACAATTAACGGGTTCCTGATACGTTTCGCGAACTTTACGCCCATCGCAGCGACCCTCGCCATGTACATCGCTATACAAGGCTTCAGCTTTCTTCTACGCGACAACCCGGATGGCTACATAAGCTCTGCCGTCACGGATTGGGTCAACTGGCAATGGGGTCCGTTCCCTGTCGCTTTCCTCGCGCTTGTGGCTGTCGCCGTGGTTGGGGAATATGTATTGCGCCGAACGAAGGCCGGCTGGCGCTTGAGGGCAATCGGCTCGGACGAGCACTCCTCCCGCAGAACGGGCATTCGAGTCGATCTGACGTTCATCACGGGGTACATTGCCTGCTCGTTGCTGACGAGCCTCGGCGCGATAATGCTGATGACTCAGATTGGTGTCGGCGACCCTCGTCAGGGCATCAACTACACGCTTTCGAGCATCACGGCTGTGGTTCTTGGCGGAACTAGCCTAACGGGTGGGCGCGGGACCTTCATCGGAACGATACTTGGCGCCGTCCTGCTCACCGAGGTTCTGAACGCGGTGACCTTCCTGGGTCTTACACAGACTTACCAGTATCTCTTCCAGGGCGTCCTGATTGTCGTCGCCGCGCTCATCTATTCCGCGGTGCGCAGACGAGAGGCCTCCCGATAGATCAGATGTTCGTGGCATATCCTCGACCCGATCTCTTTTCTTCCAGGCGCTGAAGAAATCATTCTGGTTGAATTTCGCCACAAACATCAAAGTTTCAATCATTTAACCGCATTGTGATGAGGACTGCAACATGGCGAACAAGATCTACGGCATGCATCATATTGGCATCACGGTACCAGACATCGAAGAGGGTATTGCGTTCTTCCAAGCTGTCTTCGGTGCCATCGAGGTCTTTCGCACCGGGCCGTTCGATGTCGATCAGGATTTCATGAAGAACAAGCTTGGCGCATCGGCGCAATCAACCATTCGCGACCTGGTTTTTCTCCGATGTGGCGAGGGAACGAGTGTCGAGCTTTTCGAATATCGCGGTGAGGAAGCCTCACGACCCAGGCGGTCGTCGGAAGTCGGCGGGATGCACCTGTGCTTTGAGGTCGAAGATGTACATGCCTCGGCGGAGCGACTGCGTGCGCAAGGTATCGAGATGCTCGACGGCCCCAACCTGGTGGAAACAGGCCCTTTGGCGGGCTTCAACTGGATCTACTTTCGGGCACCGTGGGGGCTAATTCTTGAAATCGCAAGTTTCGACAAGCTCGGCTATGAAGAAAATTCGTCCCATCGCCTGTGGAGAGCGGGTCGACGCAATTGAGGCCCTGTCGCTTGGTGGTTAAACGTGAGAATGCGGCGGTTTCGGCGTAAGCGGTTTTGACCCACCTCCGGATCGCGGTAACCGCCCGGCTGTTGCCGCGCCTTGATGGGTGTGATGGTGTCTGGGTCTGAGACCTAGTGAAACTCGGGCGGCCTTGCGATGCCGGTCGATCGGGCGCAGCGCCAATCCGTCGCTCGACCTAAACCGTGCTTTGCGCAAACCTTATCTCCTAGAAAAATAGTGATCATCGTATGATCGACTACGCCACGGGTGATATCTTCTTCCCGCAAAATTGCCGTGCAAACGCTAAAGGCTTGGGAGCCGTATCGGCATTGCGTGCATATCCTATTTCACGTTCAGATCTCTGACATTGTCTCGCACCTTTCGCGAAAACGGAACCAATACCGTGACCGCGATGTTGGGAGGATCAAATTGAACAGGATGCTTTGTTTCTGGCAACGTCCCTCTTCGGCTGGCATCGCGGATCCCTATTGTTCGGCTGGAAGATGAACGGGATTGTAGAGCGTGCAAGGCTGTCACTAATCCTTTTGCTCGAGTGACGAGCAATTTTCATTCTACTTTATGCGAAATTGTTCTGTGAATAGTGAAGCATTAGCGTGCTCACTAGGTCTGCGCCTCCACTCAATTCGCTGACGATCGCGCCAAGACCAATCCGTAGTGCCAAGGGGATGGGTGATTGCGGCTACTGCCATAAGGACGTTAGCTCAAAAGTGGGGGGTGAGGATGTTTGTGGGTCCAGAGGTGTTTCAACAGGGGTTCGACGTGTGCGTCGTGGGCGCAGGCCCGGTCGGCATTGCCGTTGCGCTGGAATTGAGCAGGCGCGGCATGCGAGCGGTGCTTATCGAGGCCGGACCGAAACAATCGAAACGACCGCAACGAAACGAAACAGGCTTCGACATAGGAGACGATATCCATCACGCCGCGGACCGAGTTACTTCGGCCACCGGACTCGGCGGCACGTCCGAACGATGGGGTGGGCAATGCGTTGAGCTGGACGATATAGACTTCGAAGCAAGAGATTATGTCGCACACTCGGGTTGGCCGATTGCCCACGAAAAGATTTCGCCTTTCTATCAGCGGGCGCGGGCTCTTTTGAGCAGCAATGTCAGCGGTGAGCGATCAGAGCCGGAACCGGAGACCGATTTTCCAATATCCCGGGAAAGCTGGACGCGAATACGCAACACAGCCAGAGCCAATAGGGCTGAGCTTGCTTCTTCGCAGAACCTCTTTGTTGCCCTGGACGCGAGGGTCAAGGCTTTGGCGTTCGACCCCGTGGAAGGGCGGGTACATTCCATTTCGATTGCCTGCCGCGGCGGTTCTTACAACGTGTGCGCCGATCACTATGTGCTAGCCTGTGGCGGCAGAGGCAATACCCGGCTGCTGCTGAACCTTCAGCTCGCGTTTCCGCAATTGTTCGGCGGAAGCGATGGGCCGCTCGGGCGCTTCTACATGGGACACCTGGCGGGACAGATCGCGCAGATCGAATTCGCCAGCAAGGAGCATGCCGACCGGTATCTTTTTAAGCGCACGTCCACCGGAACCTTCGTGTGCAATCGGTTTCAACCCTCCCCCAAGCTGCAACGGGCACTCGAACTGCCGAATATCGCCTTTTGGCCGACGAACCGGAGGGCCGCTTTCGGTGAGGCCGACGCGGCGCTCTCGCTACTATATCTCTGGAACAGTCGGAAGACCGTCGTGCACAAGGCGACATGGGGCGAAGCCGACCGATCCCGTTACTATAATTTGCTGCATAGTGTACTACGCAATCCCTTTGGCGCGGCCTATTCCGCGCTGGCGCTGGTTCGCCAAAAATATGGCTTGGCCGAACCATATGTTCTGCTGCGGAGGCCAGACATGAGATACGGCCTTCGCTATCATGGGGAGCAAATTCCAAGCAGTTCAAACCGTGCCTTCCTCAAGCCCGAGCAAGATGCGGACGGCCAGTTCAAGCTCGAGGTCTCATTCCGGTATTTGCCTCAGGATTTTAGCGGGACGCTCCAAGCACATCTCGCCCTTGATCGCTGGCTCAAGGAGCGCAAGATGGGCAAGCTGATATTCGACGCAGCCCCCGAAGATCTTGAAGAGCATATCGCCGCGCAAGCCAAAGATGGCTACCATCAGATCGGGTTGACCAGGATGGGCGTCGACCGCAACCATGCCATCGTCAACGACAACTGTCGCGTCTTCGACATCGCTAACCTCTATCTCGCCGGAAGCTCCGTTTTCGCGACGTCCGGACAAGCTAACCCCACGCTTCCTGCCGTCGCCTTTGCCATCAGACTCGCCGAACATCTCGTCACTGAGGTCCGCCGTCAAAGCACGGCGGGTTTGTCGACGAGCAGCCGCTTCGAGCGTCCAAAGGGATCGCCTCTGCGTGTCGGGGCGGACGACTTGGAACGTCCTGCTATTCGGCAGCTAAGTTCAAGGCAAGGCTTGAGGCGCTGACGGAATAGAGGCGCGTCGCGGTGATTCGATCAAGGCACTGCCAGAAGCCGATCGCTGTCGCGATCCGCGATCAATTGCTCGGCTGATTGCCGCGTTACCCGTTTTTGGGGCGAGTGTTCGAGCTTGTTCAAATCCACTCAGGCCGTGTCCCCTTCCTCTTCCCGTGCCAAGGCGGTGATCCAGCTCTCGAAAGTGGTGATTTTCGGCGGCGGTCGTGGGTTGGTGTAGGTGATGTAGTATGCTTGGCCAGTTGGCACTCTAAGTTGGAAAGGCTCTATCAGCCGCCCTGTTCGCAGGTCGTCTTTCACAAAAGCATATTGCGCCATGACGATACCGAGCTCATCGGTGGCAGCCTGGTATGCCAAGGCGCTGTTTTCAAATTTCAGGCCGCTGTTTCCATCGATATGCGGCAGGTTCGCTGCGCTCAGCCAGTCCGGCCAGTCATTCGGCCGGTGCATCGAGCAAAGAAGCACATGATGCGCAAGGTCAGAAGGCTGCTGCGGCCTAGGGAACATCTTGAACAATCCCGGACTGCAAACCGGCAGCAATACCTCGCCAAACAGCCGGTGGTGCTTGACATTCGGGCTTGGGACGTAGCCCGATTGGATCGCGACATCGATATCCTCGATAGCGAAATCAGCCGGCTGATGTGATGTCGTAATCTGCACATCGATATGTCTGTTGAGGGCATGAAAGCGGGCAAGCCGCGGCACGAGCCAGCGAATGGCGAAGGTCGGCGGAAGCTTCAGCTTGAGCATGTTGGCGTCGGGCTTCTTGGTCAGCTGTTTGGTCTGGAGGTCGATCTCTTTAAAGACCGGGCTGATACCACGGTAATAGCTGTCGCCCTCCGGCGTCAGTTCGCTCCCGCGTCGGGTTCTGACGAAGAGCGGCACGCCCAGCCATTGTTCGAGCTGGGAAACATGCCGGCTCACGGCTCCCTGCGTTACCGATAGTTCCCGCGCGGCTTGCGTGAGACTGCCGTTGCGGGCCGCGGCTTCGAATGCGCGCAAAGCGTTCAGAGGCGGAAGGCGTAAGGTCATTGTGCCATGACTTTTTCTAGGGTCACTATGATTAAATTCTGGCTATCGAGCCGAGATTTCTCATGTTTATGTAACTGACAGCGATCCTCATATGCAAGAAAATCAGGATATGCCAAGCCGGTGGAATGCCGGAATATTAATCCGAACCTTGGGAGGAGGCGGGGAGAGCGAAGCAAATCGCATGTCGGCGCAAGGCGCGGCAATGCGGCTGTCCCCCTGGCATATAAATGAATAAGCCCGCTCAAAGTCTTTTTGAAAAAATCTGGCAGTCCCATCTCATTCGGCATTTTGACGACGGACGCGACCTGCTTTTTGTCGACCGCCATGTCCTGCAGGAAACGACCAGCGCCCGTGCCTTCGAGGGGCTAGTGCGTAAGATGCGTCCGGTCCTGCATCCCGAACTCAGCGTTGCCACCCAGGACCATATCATCTCGACGGAGCCGGGACGCACCGAAACGACGAACCCGCAGGGTCGCGAGCTGCTGACCCTGATGCGGGCAAACGCCTTCGCAAACCGGATTCGGCATTTCGGCGTCGAAGATCCACGCCAGGGCATCGTCCATGTCATCGGTCCCGAACTCGGCTTGGCTTTGCCCGGCGCGATCCTGGTTTGCGGCGACAGCCACACGTCGACGGCCGGCGGATTGGGTGCGCTCGGCATCGGTATCGGCACGAGCGAGGTCGAACATGTCCTTGCGACGCAGACGCTGGCCCTCGTCAAGCCGCGAACCATGCGGATCGTCTTTTCCGGCCGGTTGCCTGCCGGCGTGACTGCGAAAGACATGATCCTGCACGCGATCGGTAAGTTCGGCATTGCGGCGGGGCAGGGACACGCCGTCGAATACGCTGGCGACACAATCGAAGCGTTGCCGATCGAGGCGCGGCTGACGATCTGCAACATGTCGATCGAGATCGGCGCGCGCCTCGGTCTGATCGCTCCGGACGAGGCGACGATCGCCTATGTCACTGGCCGTGAATACGCGCCCCGGGGCGATATGCTTGAGAGAGCAATCGCGCATTGGCGTGGCTTGGTCACCGATGCCGGGACGAATTTCGACAAGGATCTTGCCATCGATTCCACCAGGATTGCACCGCAGGTGACCTGGGGAACGACGCAGCAGGACGTTGTCGGCATTGGCGAGCGCGTTCCCGATCCCGCCAGCTTCAATGAGGCGACGCGGCGCGAATTGGCGAGTGACGCCATGCGGTACATGGACCTTTCTCCTGGCATGCCGCTCGAAGGATTGCCGATCAATATCGCCTTCATCGGATCGTGCACGAACGCCCGCCTCTCGGATCTCGAGGATGCTGCGGCGGTGGCGCGAGGCCGCAAGGTTGCCGAAGGCGTTCGCGCCATGGTCGTTCCCGGCTCGATGAGCGTCAAGCGCGCGGCCGAAGCCAAGGGTCTCCACACCATATTTCAGGAAGCCGGTTTCGAGTGGCGGGATGCCGGCTGCTCGATGTGCGTGAGCATGAACGAGGACGTCGTTCCGCCGGGAAGCCGCTGTATTGCGACCTCAAATCGCAATTTCGAAAACAGGCAGGGACCACGCAGCCGGACACATCTCGCCAGCCCCGCAATGGTGGCCGCGGCGGCCATTACCGGCAAAATTTCGGATGTGCGTAAGGTGATGGCGTCATGAGTCAGGGTTTCGTCAATTTCTCAGGCATAGCGGCGGCTATGCCGGCAGCCAATATCAACACGGATGCCATCATTCCGATACCCTGGATGCGCACCGCTCATGCCGATCTCGGAAAAGGTCTGTTTGCCGTGCAGCGATATGATGATGTCGGTAAAGAGCGTCCGGAATTCATCCTGAACCAGCAGCCGTTCCGCTCCGCATCGATCTTGCTCGGCGGCGAGAATTTCGGCTGCGGCAGTTCGCGAGAGGCTGCGGTCTGGGCGTTGGTACAGTTCGGCATCAAATGCGTCTTTGCGCCGAGCTTTGCCGATATCTTTTACGAGAATGCCTTCCGCAATGGCCTAGTCGCCGGCATCATCGACAAATCCGACCTGGAAGCCTGTATTGCCCTTTCCGGCGAAGAGGGCGGCGATCCGGTTTTCGCAGTCGATCTTCTGAACGGCACACTGACCCACGCGAAAGGCTGCCAGACGCGCTTTCGCATAGCCGCCTCCCGTCGTGACGCGCTCATACGCGGCGATGACGAGATCGGTCTCACTCTTCGCTATGCAGACGACATCGCTGCATTTCATGCCGAGGGGCTTGCCAACTATCCCTGGCTTCATGCTCCGCTCACATCCAAGGTATCAACGTGACTAGACAATCCTTCCGACAGGCGCTTGCTTCCGAGCGGCCACTCATCACCCCTCTTGCTCACGATGCCCTTTCCGCGCGCCTGATCGAAGAGGCTGGCTTCAAGGCCTTCACCATCGGCGGCTCGGCCTTGCTGGCCGCGCGTCATGCATATCCGGATATCGGCCTGATCGGTCTCACCGATATGGCGCAGGGCATTAAGGACATAGCCGATGCCTCCACCTTGCCATTCCTGACGGATGCCGATGATGGCTATGGAGACGTCAAGAGTACCGTCCGGACGGTACTGGCCTACGAAGCGATCGGTGTGGGCTGCATGCTCATCGAAGATCAGGAACGCGACCGGAAGCAGCAACGGGCGGACAAGGCCGCTGCCGTAGCGGATGAAGCCGTCATCGAGGCGAAGCTTCGCGCAGCACTCGCCACGCGCAACAATCCGGAGACCTTCATCATCGGACGTACAGATGCCTATGGCGTCTATGGGCTCGACGCGGCGATGCGCCGGGCTGAGCGTTTTTTATCGCTCGGCGTAGACGGCATTTTTATTGCCGGCTTGCGGACGGAGGCCGATTACGAGCGTGTCGGCAAGACGTTCAAAGGCTCCTTCATGTCGGCGGCAATGTTTGAAGGCGGCAATACACCGTGGCTTGCGCCCTCTGTGCTCGGCGAGATGGGCTTCAGTCAGGTTTCTTTCCCTGTCAGCCTTCTTCTTCGTTCCGTCGCCGCGATGCGTGCTGGCCTTGAGGATCTGCGCAAGCATGGGCGTGGCGAGACACGCTTGCAGCCGTTCGAAGGCATCGGACAAGCGCGCGAGATTTTGGATGCAGCCGTCAACTTGACGAAATGGCGGAGCATCGAAACAGAATTCGGACAGGGCGGCTGAAGGCCGGCTGTTTCGGAAAGCAATGCCTGTGATTGAAGGAGGAGAGTTTCATTCAGCGCACAGGAAAGATCGTGCTCAATCGAATACAATGGGAGGAAAGTGCATGCCAAGTTTGAATTTTCAATGTCTGTCGCGCTCGGCGATCGCTGTGGTCGCCGGCCTGATGCTCGCCGCACCTGCAGGCGCTGAGCAGCTGGTCGTCAGCAATTACGGCGTTTCCGCCAACGGCATGCCGTTCGCAGTCGCCATGGCCAAAGGTTATTTCAAGGATGAAGGCGCGAACGTCACCGGTATCGTAACATCCGACGGCGGTGGTACCACACTTCGCAACATGCTGGCCGGCGACGTGCCCTACGGCGAAGTCAATCCCAGCGTCGTTGTGGCTGCGATCCAGAAGGGCGCCGACATCAAGATCGTCAGCGACAATGTCAGCACGGTTGCCGAATTCGTCTGGGCGGTAAAGCCGGACTCGCCGATCAAGACCGTCAAGGATCTGAAGGGCAAGAAGATCGCCTATACCAACCCGCGTTCGACCAGCCAGGCGCTTGCGACGCTTCTGCTGCAGTCCGGTGGCCTCAAGACCGAAGATGCGGAACTCGTGAAGACCGGTGGGTTTGGTGAAGGCGTTGCCGCCCTTGACACCGACCTCGTCGACATCGCGCCCATTCCGGAACCGCTTTGGTCGAAATTCAAGGATAAGTATCGGCCTATCGCCAAAGCGACCGATATCCTGCCGCCACTTGAAAACGTTGTCGGCGTCGTCTCGCAATCCCAGGCCAAGGCAAAGGGCGATTTCATTCGCGCCGTCATTCGTGCACGCCGCAAGGCAGTGGACTTCATGATCCAGCATCCGGACGAGGCAGGCGATATCGTCGCCAAGGCCTATAATCTCGATCCTGCAGTCGGTCGTGCCGCCGTTACCAACCTGACGACCAGCAGAACCCAGGGCATGCCCTATTGGGGACCGGGTACCGTGCACATGGCAGGTCTGCAGCGCATGATCGAACTGCAAAAGTCGGTAGGGGCGATCTCGGGCGATGCCGACGTGGCGAAAATGATCGATACCAGCTTCCTGCCGGACGATATCAAGGGCATCCAATGACATCAGCAGCACATGTCACGCTTCGGGCGGCGGAGAAATCATTCCAACGCCCGGGCAGCAAGGAAATCGTGCATGCAATGGGGCCGATCGACCTCGATTTGCGCAAAGGTGAATTCTTTGCGGTCGTAGGACCCTCCGGATGCGGCAAGTCGACCATGCTCGAACTGATCGCCGGATTGACGACGGCAAGCAAGGGCAGCGTCGAATTCGAAGGCAATGCCATCGGCAATCGCATCCCCGATGGCGTCGGCGTGGTCTTCCAGGAGGATGCATCCTTCCCCTGGATGACCGTGCGGAACAATATCGAATTCGGATTGCGTCGAACGAAGCTCAGCCGGGAAGAAAGGGAAGGGCGCGTTTCGCGCGCCCTTAACATGATGGGCCTGTCCGCTTTTGCCGAGAGCTACCCCGCGCAGCTCTCCGGCGGCATGCGTCAGCGCGTCTGCATAGCGCGCACGCTGGTTACCCAACCGCGTCTAATCCTCCTCGACGAACCCTTCGGAGCGCTCGATCAGCAGACCCGCTTGCTGATGGGCGACGAGCTCCTGCGTCTTTGGCGGCACACCGGCGCCACCGTCTTTCTCATCACCCATGCCTTGGACGAGGCGGCGATGCTTGCCGACCGTATCGGTGTGATGTCGGCACGGCCGGGTAGGCTGCTCGATATCGTGGAAACCGGTTGGCCCAAGGATCGCGACAGTCGCATCGTCGAGGACAACCGCTTCGGCGAGATCACGGCGCGGCTTTGGCGGTCGCTGCGAACAGAGTCGATGAAGTCCATGGGGAAGGCGGGAGCTGCATGATGAGCCGCCCCGCGATCTATCGTCTGGTGATCATCCTCGGTTTCGTTGCCCTGCTCGAAGTCCTGTGCCTGACGGGGACGATCGACGTCATAACGATGCAGGCGCCGCATCGCATGATCATGGATCTATTCGCCATGCTGTCATCTGGCAGTCTCAACGCGGCGATCGCGAAAACGCTGTCCAACGCTGCAATTGCCTTTGTGCTGGCGCTCGTTGTCGGCGTCATGACCGCGGTCGTTCTCTACCGGTTCCGCTTGGCGCGCGATGTGCTCGATCCCCTGTTCGCGACCTATTATGCCATTCCCGTTTTTGCCTTCTATCCATTGCTCATCATCGTTCTGGGCCTCGGAGATGCACCGCAGATATTGCTGGGCTTCATGCTGGCGGTGGTGGCGGTCATCGTGAACACATTGAATGGCCTGGATCGTGTACCCCGCGTCCTTCTCAAGACGGCGAGGGTCAATCACATGGGACCGGTCGAGACCGCGGCAAAAATCATGCTGCCGTCCGCGGCACCCTATGTTCTGACCGGCGCCAAACTCGCGGTCGCCTATTCGCTGATTGGCATCATCGGTGCCGAGTTCATCATGTCGCGCGGCGGCATGGGATATGAAATCAGCTTTGCCTACAACAATTTCGATAACGCCACCATGTACCCGTTGATCATCCTGATCCTGTTCGTTTCGATCAGCGTGAACACCATCCTTGCCTATTGGGAGAAACGGCTCATGCGGCGGAGAGGACAGGGATAATGTCTGGTTCGCAAACGGCACTCCGAAATGCCGCAATCCTCATTCTGCTCGTCCTCATCTGCTGGCAGCTGCTTTACTGGGATGTCGGTGATATTGCGCTGCGCTCGCCGGCACAAACGCTGAGCTATGTCGGCACGCTGCTCGTCGGCGACATGATCTGGCCGCATCTGTGGGAAACCATGCGCGCCTTCGTGATGGCCTTGATCCTGGCAATCGTCTCGGGCCTGACGATCGGGTTTACCCTGGGCTACAGCCGTTCGGCCGCACAGACCTTCGAACCCATCCTCGTTGCATTCTATTCGATCCCCAAGATCACGCTTTATCCGATACTGCTTCTGATTTTCGGGCTTGGAATATCGGCGAAGGTGGCGTTCGGCACGATCCACGGCATTATCCCGATCGCGCTTTTCACCATGAACGCCGTTCGCAATGTTCGTCCGGTGCTGATCAAGACGGGCAAGGTAATGCAGCTCAGCCAGGCCGACATGGTGCGCACGATCCTGTTTCCCGCTGCCCTGCCGGAAATATTCACCGGCCTTCGTGTGGGCTTTTCGCTGACACTCATCGGTACACTGCTTGGTGAAATGTTCGCGTCCCAGAGCGGACTCGGTTTCCTTTTGATGAATGCAATCGGCTTACACAATATCGATCTGATCATGGCGATCACGCTTATCCTGGTTGTTTTTGCCGCCACCGTCAGCAGCGTCCTGCTTTTTTACGATCACAAATTGCATGGGCAGAGATAGGGTCAATCACCGGCCCGCTTGAGGAAGTTCCTCTCCTGCCATTCGGGTGGGGCGAGCTCCGCGATGGAGGGTGCCTTCATTGCATGCATGGCGGATTTCGCGCCATGGTTGCTCAGGCGGGTACGCCGGTGACAATCTGCTCGGAAAGCGCAATGAAGGCCCCGGGATGATGCGGCGGCACTACGGCGCTGGCGATGCCCAGCAATAAGCCTGTTGGGCGCTCAGCTTACGGCGGGTCAGCCCGATATCGAGTGCAATTAGGTCCTCACGATTGGCTGCCAAGCGACACCGATCGAGAAAATACACTTGACACCTGTCATGACATTTGATTGTCATGACAATATGTGGAACGACAACGAACTTTCTCCCGGGCCGCTACCCCTCTGGTGGCAAATCTCAGATCGCCTTCGGCGCGCTATCGAGCATGGCGAGTTCAAGGCAGGAGATGTCCTGCCGTCGGAGGCCCAGTTGAACGAGGCGTTCGGCGTCAGCCGGACAACGGCACGAGCGGCTCTGGACCGGCTGGAGCAGGAGGGTCTGATCCTGCGTCGGGCTGGAAAAGGGTCCGTCGTTCTCGATCCGAAAGTCGAACAGCCGCTGAGCCGTCTTTCGAGCTTTGCGGAGGACATGCGACAGCGTGGCTTGAGTGCCAGCTATGCGACTTATCGTGTCGCGATGGATGCCGCACCTTCCGAGGTCGCCTCAGCATTAAACATCGAAGAGGGCCGCAAGGCCGTCCATATTACGCGATTGTTGAAGGCGGACGGTCTCCCGATGGGCATGTCTCATTCGTGGATCAATCCGGACATTCTCGGTAGTGCCGCAGTTCCCAATGCCACGGACCTTGATAACCGATCGCTTTACGACTGGCTCGAAACAAATCTCGCCGCGCGCATCGTCGCCGGAACTGAGATGATCGAGGCTGCCGTCACCGATCCGCGCCTTTCGCAGCAGCTCGATGTGCCTCTCGGTTCGGCGGTGCTCGTCGCACGCCGGCGCTCGCATGGACAGGACCAGCGCCCGATCGAATATGCCGTCGTCTACTACCGCGCTGATCGTTATCGCTTTACCATCGATTTGGTGCGCGAATGAGTAAGATCGCGCTGTTTGTAGGGGATGTGAGCCTGGACCTGACGATGGTTGCGGATCACCTGCCCGCACCCGATGAAAAGGTTCACGTCGATCACGCGTCCGAGGCGCCGGGAGGCGTTGTCGCAAACGCCGCTGTGGCTTGCGCGCGTACAGGCGCTTCCGTCAAGGCCTTGTTGCAGATGGGGGACGACGCGGCCGCCGATGTCGCCGCAACCGGATTGCGAGAACGAGGTGTCGATGTGGAGTTCGACACCGTGCCTGGGCGAACCTGCCGTGTTGTGGTTATCATCGAGCCGCACGGCGAGAAGCGGCTGCTGCTCGATCCAGGCGTCTCGATGTATCCTGGGCATGCTGCGATAGAGCGCGTGGATCTTGCCGACATCGGCTGGGTTCACACGGCAGTCTATGGTGATGCCGCCCGGCTGCTTGTGGAAAAATGCCGCCATGCCGGTGTTTCATGGTCGCTGGATCTGGAACCGGCATCGTTCCCCTCCGGCATTCAGACGCTGGTGGAGATGATCGACGGCGCTTCCGTCATTTTCTGCAATGACCGGGCAGCAGCGGCAATTGGGGGCGATCCCGTCGCCATGCTGCTCGCTCTCGGTGCAAAGGCCGTCATTCGGACCTTGGGGCCAATCGGCGCACAATTCAACGCCGCCGACCAGATATTCGACGTTTCCGCCCCAAAGCTTGCGAGTGTCATCGATACCACAGGCGCCGGTGATTGCCTGGCGGGCTGGTTCATCGGCGAAACCATCGCCGGCCTGACGGCGGAAGCTGCTCTGAAGGCGGCCGTGGTTGCTGCGACGCTCAGCTGCCAGGCACTTGGCGCACAGGATTCCTACCCAAACCAAACTGAAGTGGCAGCCGTCCTAAACCAAGGATTACCGGTGCCCAAAACCAAAAATGAGGAAGCATGACCGCCCCCAAGGTATTGCCCGACAAGGGAAACACGCTCGAAAAACTTTTCCCGGTGAAAAAGCCGGTGATTGGCGTCATCCACCTGAAACCGCTTCCCGGCGCCCCTCGCTATGACGGCCAGGATGTGCGGGAAATCTATGCTGCCGCAGTCGAGGATGCCCGCACGCTGGCAAGCGGCGGCATTGACGGTATAATTGTCGAGAATGCCAGCGATCTGCCCTTTGCACGGCCGGACGATATCGGCCCAGAAACGGTTGCGGCGCTGACGGCGGCCTGCCTCGAGGTCCGCTCCGCAGTTGACGTGCCGATCGGCATCACCTGTGTTGCCAACGGCGCGATCCCGGCCCTCGCCATTGCCAAAGCCGTAGGCGCGCGCTGGGTGCGCGTCAATCAGTGGGTCAATGCCTATGTTGCCAATGAAGGTTTCCTGAACGGCCCGGCGCCGGCAGCCATGCGCTACCGCTCTATGATAGGCGCGCGCGATGTGGCGATCTTTGCCGACGTTCACGTAAAGTTTGGCGCGCATGCCATCACGGCCGACCGGAGCATCGCCGAACAGGCGACCGATGCGGAATGGTTCGATGCCGATGTGCTCATTGCGACCGGCACACGCACCGGCTCGCCGACCGAACCCCGCGAAGTCGAAGAGGTTCGCGCCGGCACCAACCTGCCGATCGTCGTCGGTTCGGGCCTCGCGCCGGAGCAGGTGCCTGACCTCTTCAAGGTCGCTGACGGCGCCATCGTCGGCCAGTGGCTGAAAAAAGACGGCCGCTGGTGGAACCCGGTCGATCCGCATCGCGTCGAAACGCTGATGAATGCCGTTTCAAAAATGAGGACCAAATGACCCTTCTGACAGGTGAAACCGATGTCTTTTCGTCTGCGGGAACATCCGAGCGTTGCGTCGTGATGTTCCTGGCAAAACGCGAGGGCGGCGTGTCGGATATTTTCGGCGCGAAGGAACAGGCTGCGATCGCCGCCGTGCTCGACGAACTCAAGAAAGAGGGCTGGCTGCTGTCCATCCGTTCGATGTTCGATCCGGCGGCAAACAACCAGGCGGCAGCGCTCGATACCGGCTTCACCCACTCTGTCGATGTTGCCGGTGTCTTCGAGGCGCCGACGATTTCCGCGGCTATTGAAGGAACGGTGCGGCTGGAGAGGGCCGGATGGGCGCGGCTGTTTGCGACCGAATGGCTGATCGGGCCGCGTGAGTTCGCGCCCGTCAAAGGCACCGGCGGCGAGATCGAGCGTCCGTGGGGCTTCCTGGCACTCTGGGAATGGAACGATGCCTGGTCGGCCGCCACCCCAGAGCAGCGTGCTGAATATGACCTGGAATGCGATATCGCCTTCAAGGGCGACCTGGCGCTCGACATCAATATCGCCGGCCGTCACCGCCTGGACTGGGCACATGGCTGGCATCATCTCGGCGCCTGGGAGGCGGTCTCGCCAGAGGCGATCGATCAAGCCATCACCGGCCACGAAGATGTTGCCGATTTCATCTTCACCACCTCGCGCCACTTCATGGGTCGCGTCCGTCCGCTTCACGAGCTCATTGCAGCATAAGGTTTCGCCATGTCCGAAAGCATCTGGATTCACTATTCGCGCCCGCGGCCCCATTGGTACAGGTTGACCGCCGAGCAGCAGGCTGAAAAGAAGGCAGGCTGGGCGTTGGTCGAAAAGGCATCGATCGACGCCGGCGCCACCCGCGTCGGCAGCTACCACGTTCGCGGCCAGCACGATTTCCAGACCGTCGACATCTGGCAATTTGCAAGCCCCGAGGCCGCCTTCGATCACTGGGCGCGGCTGACGTCGGCGGGCTACAACGAGCTCTTCGCCTTCTCCAACAATGTCGGCATCGCCCTGGAGGAAGGCCACTCATGACGGTACCGCTTCTGGCAGCATCGGATATTCACAAGCGCTTCGGCCATGCTCATGTGCTGAAAGGCATCGATTTCGCCGTTTATCCAGCGGAAATCTGTGCCCTGATCGGCGACAACGGCGCCGGCAAGTCGACGCTGGTGAAGATATTGTCGGGAGCGGAAAAGCCGACCAAGGGAGAGCTCAGCATTGCTGGCAAGCGCGTCTCTTTCTCCTCTCCGGGGCAGGCTCAGCAGCACGGTATCGCCACCGTCTACCAGGACTTGGCGCTGGCGCCCGAACTGACACCTTCCGATAACCTGTTTCTCGGTAGCGAAATGCTCCGGCCCGGCCTGCTCGGACGGTTTGGCATTCTGGATCGCGCGGAAATGCGCCGCCGTGCGGCCGAGCAATTCGCCCGGCTCGGCGTGAAGCTGCGCTCCGCCAAAGTCCCGGTTTCATCGCTGTCGGGCGGTCAGAGGCAGTCGGTTGCCATAGCGCGTGCGGCGATGTGGGCCGACAAGGTGATCTTCATGGACGAGCCGACGGCGGCGCTCGGCGTTGTCCAGACGGAGCGTGTGCTGGAACTCATCCGGCAGGTCAAGAATGCTGGAATTTCCGTGGTGTTGATCAGTCACAATATGCCGCAGGTGCTTGAGATCGCCGACCGCATCGTCGTGCTGCGCCTCGGGCAGAACGTGGCGGAATTCAAGGCCGGAGAGGCAAGTGTCGAAAGCCTTGTCGCCGCCATGACCAGCGGCGTAGCAAAGTCAGGGAAGGACGCCCAATGAGCGTTGCAGCGGAAAAGGACGGTCTCCCCGAGGCTGAGATGGAAACGGCGCGGGAGCGTGTAGCACGGATCCTTGGCGGCGGATGGATATTCCTGTTGCTTATCGCGCTGGTCGTCATCTTCTCGGTGCTGCGTCCAGCACAGTTCAGCTCTTCCTACAATCTCTCCCAGCTCGCGATCAACGCGGCCATTTTGCTGGTCCTGTCGATTGGCCAGACCTACGTCATTATTGCCGCCGGCATCGACCTGTCGATCGGCGCCGTGCTGGTCTTCTGCTCGGTTGTTTCGGCAAAAGCGATGCTGTGGTTATCGGGCGATCCCGGCAGCACCTTTGGCACAACGGATGCGGGCTGGGGGATCATCGCGATCGGAACCTTGGTTTCGCTGGCCGCCGGCGGGATTTGGGGTGCCATCAACGGCTGGCTTGTCTCTTTCGCGCGGATTCCTGCGCTGATCGTCACGCTTGGAACGCTCGGCATGTCGCTCGGCTTCGCGCAGATCATTACCGGCGGCATCGATGTCCGCGCCATGCCGGAGCTGCTGGTTTCCGAAATCGGCGGCGGTTCCATCCTCGGCATCCCCAGCCTCGTGTTTATTGCCATCGTCGCGACCGTGATCGCCGCCATCGTGCTACATTTGACGCGCTTCGGCCTGCGCATCTTCGCGATCGGCTCGAATGCCGAGGCTGCGCGCCGATCGGGGATCAATATCAAGGCGCAGCTTATCCGGATCTACATGATCTCGGGCATGCTGGCTGGCCTTGCGGCGGTGATGTCGAATGCCCGCTTCTCGACGACGACCATCGGCGGGCATGCCATGGACAACCTGACGACCATCTCCGCCGTCGTCCTTGGCGGCACCAGCCTCTTCGGCGGTCTTGGCAGTATCGCCGGCACGGTCATCGGCGTCTTCATTCCGATCATCCTACTCAACGGCTTCGTTATCCTCGGCATCCCACCCTTTTGGCAGACAGTTGCCATGGGCGCTGTCCTGATCTTCGCCGTATGGGTCGACCAGCTCAAACGCCGCGCACAAGAACGCGGCTGAGAAAATACCAGAGAAAAACCAACCAGAGGAACAGACAATGAAAACGAGAACGCTTCTTTCCGCCATTTCCATTCTGCCGCTCCTAGTCGCCGCGGAGGCCCATGCTCAGTCCGGCGGCAACGTCGCGCTGGTGCTCGGTGTGAAGGGCAGCCCCTTCTATCAGGCACTGCAATGCGGCGCGCAGGCAAAGGCCAAGGAACTCGGCCTTACCCTGACGGTGTCCGCTCCGGATCAGTTTGCTGCCGACAGCCAGATCCCGGTCGTCAATGCCGTGACCGCCACCAAGCCTGCCGTTGCCGCCATCGTGCCGACCGACACGCAGGCGCTGGTCGCGCCGATGAAGCAGCTCTCCGACATGGGCACAAAGGTCGTCACCGTCGATCAGACGATCAACGATACATCCTTTGTCCAAACACAGATCCTGACGGACAACGAGGCCGGCGGCAAAATGGCCGCGACGGACATGAACGACCTGCTCGGCGGCAAGGGCAAGGTTCTCGTCATCACCCAGCCGCCGGGTTCTGCAGCACAGGATGCCCGCGTCACCGGCTTCGAAGAGCAGATCAAGAGCTATGCCGGCATCGAATATCTTGGGCCGCAGTATCAGAGCGATGACCCGCAGAAGGCTGCGGAAATCGTCACCTCGGCGCTGTCGGCGCATCCAGATCTTGCCGGCATCTTCTCCACCAACGATCAAGGTGCCATCGGCGCCATTACCGGCCTCAAGCAGGCGGGTGTGGCCGGCAAGATCAAGGTCATCGCCTATGATGCCGCAACGGCCGAGGTCAACGCGTTCAAGAACGGCCAGATCCATGCGTTGATTGCCCAGGATCCGAAGCAGGAAGGCGAGGTCGCCATGGAAGTGGCAGCCAAGCTGATCAAGGGTGAAACCCTGCCGAAGACGACGATGACCGACATCGTCAGCATCAAGGCTGGCGATACGGCAACGGCCGAGAAGTATGAATACAAGGCCGACTGCATGTAGGATCGATCGCCCTAAGGCTTCGATTTGAGGTGGCCGTTCCGATATCGGAGCGGCCACATGCGTTTGGAAATCAGCCCTGGCTCGATGAGGATTAATTTTCAGGCAACGAAATTTATGCCCAGAAAATAGCTTGATTTAAATGTCATGACGTTATACTCTTTTCTCATGAGATGGGATGACGTGAATTTGGATGAAGGCCCGTTGCCGATGTGGTCGCAGATCGCGGACCGCCTGCGCAGGGCAATTGAGGATGGCACCTTCAAGCCGGGCGACGCGCTGCCCGGCGAAGCCGAGATCAACAAGCGCTTCGGCGTCAGCCGCAGCACTTCGCGCGCTGCCCTCGATCATCTCGAGACCGAGGGCCTGATCAAGCGCCGTTCCGGCCTTGGCTCAATCGTGATCGAGCCGCGCGTGGAGCGCTCCTTGAACAGATTGTCGTCGTTCTCGGAAGACATGCGATTACGCGGATTGAAGCCGACGTACCGGACAAAGTCGATCAGGCTGGCCCCGGCCGGTCCGACAGTGGCGACGGAACTGAAGATCGAATCTAATGCCAATGTGGTTGAAATCGACCGCGTTCTCCTGGCGGACGGCACGCCGATGGCGACCTCGATGACTTATCTTCTGCCGTCGCTCTTCGATGCGTCGGGCATGCCGAGCATTGATGAGCTGGATCGCGGCTCGCTCTACACGTGGCTTCGCAACGCCGGCGTTTTCTTTGCGGGGGGCGACGAGCGTATCGAAGGCGCGCTTGCCGATGCGCAGACCGCGCGCGACCTCGGCGTCAGGCAGCCGGCTGCCGTGCTTGTCTGTCACAGGACATCCTGGGCGGCCGGCAAGCAGCCCGTCGAGCATGTTGTCCTGCACTACCTTGCCGATCGCTATAGCTTCCATGTGAAGCTGGCGCAGCAATGACGGCGTTCCGCCGTTCGACCAGATAATGCCTCACGGCGGATTGTCGTGAGTTAAGCCGGCAGGTGGCTTTCGACTGTAAGCCGCACCTGACGGATCCGACCAGTGTGAATACGTCCTGTCGCGGTGGGAGCAATCCTGCCGAGGGAGCGTTGTGCCGAAAATTTGTCAATAAGAATAAAGCAAAAAACAACCAGAGAAGGAACAAGCAATTGAAAAAGTTCAGAGCTTCGCTCTTTGCCTTAACCGCATTATGCCTTCCGCTTCTGCCGCTTGCTGCGTCCGCCGAGACTGCGCCGCAAAAGGGTGGGACGCTGAATATTGGTGTCGTCTCGGATCCGGTCACGCTCGACCCCGCATTCTTCGCCTCCTATTTCGAGCTTTATGCTCAGTACCTCGTCTATGAGCCGCTGCTGACGATGACGCCCGATTTGAAGGTCGTTCCCGGTATCGCGAGCTACAGGCAGGTGGATGACCTCACCTACAGTTTCGACATAAAGCCAGGCGTCACCTTCCAGGACGGGACACCCTACGACGCAGCGGCGGCGAAATTCAATCTCGACCGCATGCTTGACCCGAAGGTCGGTTCGCCGCGCCGAGGCGATCTCGGCCCGGTATCCTCGGTCGATGTCACGGGACCGTTGAGCTTCACCGTCAAATTCACCCAGCCCTACGCGCAGTTTCCGCTGGTCATGACCAATCGCGCCGGTCTGTTCGCCTCGCCGACGGCATTGCAGAAGCTTGGGGCTGATTTCGCCGCCAAGGGTGTCGGAGCGGGGCCGTTCAAGGTTGATAGCTGGACCAAGAACGGCCAGCTCGTGCTTTCGGCCTTCGACGGCTACTTCAAGGGCAAGCCGCCGCTCGACAAGATCGTCATCAGGCCGCTGCCGGACGAGACGCTACGCACGGCAAGTCTGAAGAGCGGCGATGTGCAACTGACCGATACCGTTCCGCCACAGAGCATCGCATCGGCCAAGGCCGGCGGCGGCGTCGATGTTGCCGATCTCGCCGGTCTCGGATTCAATGCCTTCTCGCTCAACACCACCCGCGCGCCATTCAATGACAAGAAAGTTCGCCAGGCGCTGATGTATTCCGTCGACAGGGATGTCGTGAACAAGGTCGCCTTCTTCAATACCGGGGCTCCTTCCTATGGACCGATCCCGCCACCGGTGAGCTGGGCCTTCGATCCAAGTTTCAAGCCTTACAAGCGCGATATTGCCAAGGCCAAGCAGCTGCTCGCCGAGGCCGGTCATGCCGATGGCGTGGCTTTCTCAATCACGGTCGTGGCCTCGCCGCTGCAGCTTCGCATCGCCCAGATCATCCAGGCTCAGGCTCAGGAAGCCGGCTTCAAGGTCTCGGTCAAACAGGTCGATGCCACCAGCCTGATCACCGTGTTGCAGAAGCGTGACTTCGATATCTGTTACTCCCCCTGGAGCGGCAGGCCGGATCCGGACGGCAACATGTTCAATTACTTCACCAAGACCGGGCAGAACAATTTTGCCGGCTACGACAGTGGTGAGGTCGATGACCTGTTGCGCAAGGCACGAGCCAGTTCCAGTCAGAACGATCGTGCAAAAATGTACCGGCAGGCACAGCAGATGATTTCCGATGATGCGCCGATGCTGTTCCTGCACTTTGACTCGACGCTGCAAGGCGCATCGAAGAAACTTCATTGGACACCCTATCCGGACAATGCATTCCGCCTCGGCGACGCCTGGCTGGAGCATTGATTTCAAGGGTGGGGCAAGACCGCACATCAAGAACCGTCGCCGCGTCGCGCTTCATCGCGTCGCGACGGCACAAGAAGAACAGATAAGCTTTCAAAAGGGCAGACATCATGAGCGAAACACCACGGGCAAAGGCCGTATTCCGTCAGAAGCCGAATGCGATCGAACAGATTTTCGGCCGGCGCAAGGCGATCATCGCCGTCATCCACTCTCTTCCGCTTCCTGGCTCGCCGGACTATGACGGGCAGCCAATGGACGAGATCGTTGATTTCGCCATCGCCGAAGCCGGACGTTACCGAGACGGCGGCGCCGACGGCTTGATCGTCGAAAACCACGGCGATATCCCCTTTGCCAAGCCAGATCGTCTCGGCCCGGAGACCGCGGCCTGCATGGCGGTCATGACCGATGCCGTACGTCGCCAGAGCGGTCTGCCCGTTGGCGTCAACGTTCTCGCCAATGGTGCCGTTCAGGCGCTCGCCGTCGCCAAGGCGGCTGGTGCCGCCTTCGTGCGTGTCAACCAGTGGTCCAATGCCTATGTCGCCAATGAAGGCCTGATGGACGGTCCGGCAGGCGAGGCTATGCGGTATCGCGCCTGGCTGCGCGCCAAATCGGTGCGCGTTTTTGCCGACGTCCATGTGAAGCACGGCGCCCACGCCATAACAGGCGACCGCACCATTCAGGAGCTGGCGCGCGACAAC
Source organism: Rhizobium sp. BK313 (assembly GCF_014193655.1). Classification (GTDB taxonomy): domain Bacteria; phylum Pseudomonadota; class Alphaproteobacteria; order Rhizobiales; family Rhizobiaceae; genus Rhizobium. The sequence goes on from NZ_JACHZQ010000002.1 coordinate 789,719, forward strand.
GAGTTCTTCGATGCCGATGCGGCGATTGCGACCGGTCAGCGCACGGGTGACTCCGCCACGATGGAAGAACTGCAGACGATCGCTGCAGGCACTGCGCTTCCCGTCATCGTCGGCTCCGGCGTTACCCCGGACAATATCGGCGATATCTTCACGGTTGCCGATGCCGTGATCGTCGCAAGCTATCTGAAGCGTGACGGCGTGTGGTGGAATCCGGTTGATCCCGAGCGCATGAACATCTTCATGCAGGCCGTGAACAAAGCCAGGAGCTGATAGCGTCATGGCTCGCGTCCTCGTTCTCGGCAATGCCGGCCTTGATATCAGCCTCGCCGTCCCGCGCTTGCCCGAGCGCGGCGAGACCCTGCTTGGCGACGGTGTCAGTCAAGCGCCGGGCGGCAAGGGACTCAATCAAGCCGTGACCGCCGCTAGAACGGGTATCCTGACGCGATTCCATGCTCCGGTTGGGCGGGATGCGCAGGCAGAAGAAATCCGGTCGGCGCTTTCGGTCGAGGCGTCGCTTGAGTTCGATCCAGCTCCCCTGGATCACCCCAGCGATTTCTCCCTGCTGATGGTGATGCCGGATGGCGAAAACAGCATTGTCAGCGGCGGTCCCTGTGCGACGTCGTTTTCTGCTTCCGCAGCGACAGACTTCGCCGTCACTGCGGAAGCCGGCGATGTTATCGTCCTTCAAGGAAACCTTACACAGGAAGCAACGCTTGCAGCCCTCAAGGCTGCTTCGGATCGCGGCGTCACGACGCTGCTCAATCCGGCGCCGCTATGGTGGGAGGTAGGACCGCTTCTGCCCTTCTCGACGATTGTCGTCGCGAACAGGGGCGAGGCCGAGGCGATTACAGGTGTGGCCGATCCCGCGAACGCGGCTGCCGCGCTTCGGCAACAAGGCGTGTCGATCGCTATCATTACCCTCGGAGCGGAGGGCTGCCTGGTGCGGCAGGGCACGACGATTGCGCACTACCGGGCGATGCCGGTCGATGTGAAGGACACCACCGGCTGCGGCGATACATTCTGCGGCGTTCTCGCCGCAGCATTGACGATCGGTCGCACGATCGACAATGCGATCGATCTGGCCCAACGGGCGGCGGCGATCACGGCAACACGGGCGGGCGCCTACGCCGCCTTGCCGAGCAGGCAGGAACTCGCGGCCATTTTCTCGGGAAATGAAAGGCATTGAGATGACGATTGATGTCGCCAACCCGCTTCTCGATATCGGGGCCATGTCGGTGGCCCTCGGGCCGGCCGGGCGCCGCGTGACCGTCGTCGACAGGCTGTCGGTTACGATCGACCGCGGTCGAATCCTTTGTGTCGTCGGTGAATCGGGCTCGGGCAAGAGCGTTTTTGCCATGTCGCTGATGCGGCTCATCTCCGAAGATATCTGCGTGATCTCCGCGGATCACGCCAGATTGGAAGGGGAAGAGCTGACGGATCTCAGTGAGCGCGACATGCTGCGCCTGCGCGGCGGCAAGATGGCCATGATCTTTCAAGAGCCGATGACAAGCCTCAATCCGGTCTTCACGATCGGCGACCAGATCGCCGAAGCCGTCAGGCTTCATCAAGGCCTCTCGTCTCAGGCGGGGCGACAAAAGGCGCTGGCGGCACTTAAACAGGTTCACATTCCCGCGGCAGAACGGCGGCTCGATACCTATCCGCACGAACTGTCCGGCGGAATGCGCCAGCGCGTGATGATCGCCATGGCGCTTGCCTGCGAGCCATCACTGCTGATTGCCGACGAGCCGACGACGGCGTTGGACGTGACCATTCAAGCGCAGATCCTCGCTTTGCTGGCAGAGCTGCGCGACCGTACCGGTATGGGCATCCTGTTCATCACCCACAATCTCGGTGTCGTCGCCGAAATCGCCGATGACGTCGCGGTCATGTATGCCGGCCGGATCGTCGAGCGGGCGCCGGCCGCCACGCTTTTTGCCGATGCCCAGCATCCCTACACGCTGGCTCTTCTCGCAGCGATGCCGCATCTCGACGGACATGCCGAACGGCTGGAGCCAATTCCGGGGCGTATGCCCCCGCCCTGGGAGGCAACGGCGGGCTGTCGTTTCGCGCCGCGCTGTCCCTTCGCCGACGCGGTCTGCTCAGAGCAGCCGCCCTTACGCGCCGTCGGTGATCGCCATGATGTCGCCTGCTGGCGCGCGCCGGTGGAGGGCCTTGCATGAGTAAGCCGCTTCTCATTGCAAACGATCTCGTCAAATCCTTTCCCGTTTCGGGTGGCGGAAACCAGGCACGTTTTCGCGCAGTCGATGGTGTCAGCCTCAGCGTCGACCGCGGCAAGACGCTCGCGGTCGTGGGCGAATCCGGCTGCGGCAAAAGCACTGTCGGCAGCCTGCTTCTTCGTCTTCAGGATGCCGATTCAGGCCATATCCTGCTGGACGGGGAGGATGCATTGGCGCTCGACCGCGCCGGTCTTCGTCGCTTTCGCCGTCGCGTGCAGGTGGTGTTTCAGGACCCTTTTGCGTCGCTCGATCCGCGCGAGCGCATCCGCGATGTGCTGGTCCGGCCGATGCTGCTGCATGGGCTCTGTGACCGGGCGACTGCCTTGAAGCGTGCGGCGGAGCTGATGGACGCGGTCGGTCTGTCGGCAACCCAGCTCGAGCGCTTTCCGCATCAGTTCAGCGGTGGCCAGCGGCAGCGCATTGCAATCGCGCGGGCACTTTCAGTGCAACCGGATCTGATTATCTGCGACGAGCCGGTGTCGGCACTCGACGTTTCGGTTCAGGCGCAAGTCGTCAATCTGCTGCAGGATCTGCAGCGCGATACCGGTGTCGCCTTCATCTTCATTTCTCATGATCTGGCCGTCGTGCGGCATCTCGCCCATGACGTGGCGGTCATGTATGCGGGCAGGGTGGTCGAGCGGGCCGTAACAACGGAGCTGTTCGGCAATCCATACCATCCGTATACGCGCGCTCTGCTTGCGGCAGCGCCACGGATCGATGTAGGTGCCAAGGGGCACGCGCTTCTCGCCGGCGAGCCGCCGGATCCGGCAAATCCCGCTCCGGGTTGCCGCTTCGCCGGCCGCTGCCCGCATGCCCAGCCCTCGTGCACGGCGGGCGACCAGCCGCCATTGAGCGCGGTTGTGCCGGGGCATCTCTCCGCCTGCCTCTTTGCCAGAGATCTTCCGCCTTTTGCCGAAGCGCAATCGAACGCTGCGCACACGCCGGCGGCGCTTAGAGTCGCGGCCTACCGCCGGGCGCGCGACCGCGAGGCACGGAGCGGTGATGCAGAGGGGCTGCGAACATGAAAATGCTTCTGTCTCGCATCCTGTCCATCATTCCCGTGCTGTTCGGCCTCTGCGTTCTTTCCTTTACACTGCTTGCCATGATCCCCGGCGATCCCGTGACCGCTATGCTCGGGCTGGACGCCGATCCGCAGGCCGCAGCAGCACTAAGGACGAAGTTCGCCCTCGACCAGCCTTTGCCGATCCGCTTCATCTCCTGGTTCGGCCATCTGCTGACCGGCGATCTCGGGCGTTCGATCCAGACCGGACGGCCGGTGCTGAACATGGTGATGACCGCGCTGATACCGACGATGGAGCTTGGTCTTGTGGCATTGATCGTGTCGTTGCTCATTGCCATTCCCGCCGGCGTCATCTCGGCATCAAAGCGCAACAGCATTGCCGACTACAGCGTTTCGCTGATTTCCTTGGCTGGCCTGTCTCTGCCGAGCTTCTGGCTTGCCATCCTGCTCATACTGTTCCTGTCGATCCGGCTGCAGATATTTCCATCCTCGGGCTACGTCCCCTTTCTTGAGGACCCAGTCGCAGCAATCCAACATATCGCCCTGCCGGGGATCACGCTCGGCGTCGCCATGGCAGCCGCCACGATGCGAATGACCCGTGCGGCGATGCTCGATGTCTTGAATGCGGACTATATCCGCACTGCCCGCGCCAAGGGTCTGCCCCGGCGCGGCGTTATCTGGCGCCATGCTCTGCGCAATGCGCTCATTCCCGTGACCACGCTTGTCGGCTTGCAGCTCGGCCAACTGATGGGTGGTGTCGTCGTCACCGAAACGGTCTTTGCCTGGCCGGGCATTGGCAAGCTGACGGTCGACGCCATTTTCGCCCGGGATTTCCCGGTTGTCCAAGGCGCGATCCTTGCATCCGCTGTCCTGTTCGTGGTCATCAACCTGATAACGGATCTGCTCTATGCGACGCTTGATCCGCGATTGAGGAGGCGCCTATGAGCTCCGCCGCCGCTTCGCCCTCCCTCCTGCGTCGCCTGATCGAGGACAGCCGCAGCGCCATGGGCATGGCCCTGGTCGCCATTCTGGTGGCCGCTGCCATCTTCGGCCCCATGCTGTCTCCTTATGGTCCTGACACGGCGGACTTCCTGGCCACGCTCGCGCCGCCGTCATCCGCACATCTTCTCGGTACCGACGATCTCGGGCGGGACGTGCTGTCCCGCATCCTCGCAGGTGCCCGCGTGTCGCTGCTCGTGGCCGTGGCGAGTGTCGGTTGCGCGCTTGTCGTGGGTGTGCCGATCGGTCTTGTCGCCGGCTATCGAGGCAAAAGAACGGATGCGGTGCTGATGCGCTGCATGGACGTCCTGCTGGCCTTTCCCGGCATTCTTCTGGCATTGGGGATTGCGGCGGCCCTCGGCGCCTCTTTGGTCAATACCATTATCGCGATCGCCGTCATCAATACGCCGACTATCGCACGGGTGGCGCGGGCGCAAGCGATGCTCGTCAGCCGTCTGGACTACGTGAAGGCAAACCGGGCGCTCGGTTTCGGCGACATGACTATCATGCTGCGTTGCGTACTTCCGAACACGCTGTCGCCTGTGCTGGTGCAGGCCTCCCTGATGCTAGCCTCCTCGATCATCACGGAGTCCTATCTTTCGTTCCTCGGCTTGGGGGTTCAGCCGCCGACGCCGACATGGGGCAACATGCTCAAGGATGCAATCAGCTTCATCGACCAGGCAACATGGCTTGCCTGGTTTCCAGGAGCCGCGATCTTCTTGACCGTTCTCGGTTTCAACCTCTTCGGTGATGGCCTGCGGGATCGTCTGGATCCACGCGACTGATTTTTGAAGGAATGACTATGACGAAGAAAAAAGTTCTTCTTGCAGGGGAATCCTGGGTTTCGACCGCCACGCACATCAAGGGCTTCGATCAGTTTCCGACCGTCACCTACCATACCGGTGCAGACGAGCTGCTGTCGGCGTTAAAGGAAAGCGCCTTCGACGTCACCTTCATGCCGTCGCACGAAGCGCAGCGAGATTTCCCGCAAACGATCGAGGCCTTGTCGATCTTTGATGCCGTGGTGCTGTCGGATATCGGCGCCAATACGCTGCTTCTGCATCCCGATACCTGGATCCACTCGAAGACGACGCCGAACCGGCTGCGCCTGTTGCGCGACTATGTCGGCAATGGCGGCGGTCTTCTGATGTTCGGCGGCTATTACAGTTTTCAGGGCATCAATGGCGGCGCACGTTATCGAAAGACGCCTGTCGAAGATGTCCTGCCGGTGACGTGTCTCTCCATCGACGATCGCGTCGAGGTGCCGGAAGGCTTTGCCCCTGTCGTCAGCGGCGAAAGCACACATCCCATCTTGCGTGGTCTTGGAACAGCGTGGCCCGTGCTGCTCGGCTTTAACGAGGTGACGGCGAAGCCGGATGCAACGGTGCTGGCGACCGTCTCATCCGACTACGGCTCCTTGCCCCTGCTGGTGACAGGCACCTACGGAGCGGGTCGCACCGTCGCCTGGACATCGGATGTCGGTCCGCATTGGCTGCCGCCCGAGTTCATCGCCTGGAACGGCTACAAGGCGCTGTTCGAACAGATGCTGTCCTGGGCGGTCGGCGAAGAAGGCTAAATGACCGGCTTAGGGTTCGAACCCTTTCAAGGCGATCATTTTGAGTGGATATTTGGTCAGGTTGACGATGGAAGCGTGAGATCGAGGCAAGGGCATCCGGGGAAAATGGCCTCCTCTGGCTTTAGCAACGGTGCAATCATTCGCAGTTGACGCGCCGCATTGATGACGAAGTCCTAACCATTCTCTTTCAGGGTTGAGCGTGAGAGGGACGGCGGATGTGTAAGCAAGCACGTGAACGACTGGGAGCGTCTTCCGAGAGTTGCCGATATCTTTGGGGAAATGCCTCCGCGGGCTCCTATAGTCGGGGGCCAGTCTTCTGTCGCGCGGGCGAATTTATCTTTAGCGAAACGCAAGAAGTTTTGAACGCATCCTCATGAAAAACAAGTCTTGGGCAGGAACTGCTTGCTTCCCTCTAATCTCTTGATAAACTTCAATTAAAGGCGTAGAGAAATAGCCTCTGCAATTACGGCGCGAACAACATTGGGGGCGGGATGGGGATTGCAACGCTGGATCATTTCACCCGCTGTGTCGGGGAAGGGTTCGAAATCGATATGGGGACAGGGTCGCTTGTTTTTACCCTGACCGAGGCGCGGCCCTTGCCCGAACGGGGCTTCCCAGGAATGACGAGAGCGCCGTTTTCGCTGCTGTTCCGCAGCGGATCAAAGGTTTTACTGCCACAACAGATTTACAAATTGAACAACGCTACACTGGGGATCCTCGATATCTTCCTAGTGCCAGTCGCCAGGGATCAGCACGGCATCATCTATCAGGCTATCTTCAATTGACGCCTGAGCGCCCGTCGGCGGGTTTCGGCATGGCCTCGTATGATAACCATTGCATGCGTATGTGAGTTTCGGTAGCTCCGGCGACCTCAAATCCCGACGCCTGATAGAGCTTCCGCGCACGTCCATTGGCTTTATCGACATGCAGTATGATGCCTGGATTTTGCCCAGCCATTGCCGCCGCCTTTATATCATTCAAAAGTGCCAGTCCTATTCCCCGATTGCGCCATTCGGGCAGCAGACCGATATCGATAATGTGCCAGATATCCGCACTAAGATCGATGTAAAGGCGGCCGATGCGGACGCCTTCCCTTTCAATGATCAGAAAGTCCGTTTGCGGGAACGCGGCGATGTAATAGCGATGCTGGAGATTAAACTGCTGGTTCAAAAAGGCCTGCTTGTCTTGCGGCGGCCACGGCACCCGCGCCAGTTCATCGGCGCGAAACGAATGATAAAGCTGGCGTAAAAACGTCAAGTCATCCAGCCCCGCCGGCCGGAGGGTACATGTTGTGACGAACAGCCTGTTGCCAACCGTTCGCGCAGGGAACTTTGGCAACTGGCCCGTCTGTGTCATGACCGTCAACCGAAGGCTGGAAAGACGCCGGCCAGCGAAATACTGAAGTTGACCGCCAGATAGGGCTGGCGGTTTTCATGCGGTTGGCCGCTGCCTGCAATGCCGATGACGTTCTGTGCAAACTGCGTGTTCGGTTGGGCACTGGGGAGAAACGGACTGCTCGAACTCGGCACGCTCAGGGCGTTGCCTTCGCTTGGCGAAGCGGCGCGCTTGGAGGTGTCGCTTTGACTATAGATGGTCAAAGAATGCGTGTGTGCCGGCATTTCCGCCTGGGTCAGCGTTATGCTGTTGTTGCCAAAAGGCTCCCCGATGGAATGTGCCGTCAAGCCTACCCCCTGACCTTGGTTGCAGCCCGCACGGTTGGTAAAGTTTGGGAGTTGGAATGTGCTGGTGCCGTTACCGCCATACTGGGTGCCAAGCAGGGAAAAAAGTGCCGCGTTCTGTTGGATCGGAAGCGTTGCACCGTTGCAGAATGCCCATTGATAGGGAGGAAAGTTGAAACCGAACAGTTGGATCTCGCCGAGAAAAGGTTGTGTCATAGCAATGTCCTTGTTGGATGATCCGCGGTTCAGCTCTGCGTGGGAAAGATGCCGGCCCATGCGATGCAATACTGCACCGTCAGTGTCGGCATCGTATTGTCATGCATAACAGTCGATCCGCTTATTTGGGTGGACGCTTGCGATGTTTTGATCGCGGTCGCCCCGCTTACATCGGTGGCATACATCGTGTCGCCAGCGATTGCTCCGAGCTCGACCGACGATCCGACCGACTTGGTATTCGCCAAACCATTGGTGGCAAGATACGGATGCGAATGTGGCGGCATTTGCGTGGGCAGAAGCGTGACATTCTCGCTGCCTGCGGCCTGACCAATGACATATGTCGACAGGCCCAGGCCGCTACCCTGGTGTATTGGTACGCGCCCGGAAAGATTGGGCGTCGCAAACGTTGTCTGTCCATCGCCGCCATACGTCGTCCCGATCAGCGTGTACAATGCTTGATATTCGGAAATGGGCAGCAGAGAATTGTCGCAGGGCAGCCACCCGTTTGGCACTCGGGAAAAGCCAAAAAGCCGGATTTCTCCGACATAGGGAGTGCTCATTGTTGATCCTCCGAGCCAATGGGTTGATAGGAGATGGTCAGTTGCGGGACGGAAAAACTCCCGACAGCGCGATGCAATAATTTATCACATCGTAAGGCTGCATATTGTCATGGGGCTGGCCATTGCCGGCTGGCGTTACAGTCTGGTTCGACAACGTAACCTGAGGACCGGAAGAAGGGCCGTAGATATTGGCCGTGTTGGAGCCATAGAGCGCATTGCTAGGATTGCGCAGGGTACCGTTGCTTGTCGTACCGGTCGCTACGTGGGTGTGCTGAGGCAATTGCTGCCCAACCAAAGTTACATTTTCGGCGCCGCCCGTTTCACCAATCTGGTAAGGTGATGGCTGCCAACTGGGATCGACAGATGGTCCAAAACCGACGGCGGTGCGGCTCTGCATATTAGGCAGGGCGAACGTCGTTCTTCCATCGCCGCCGTAATAAGTGCCTAATAATGAAAACAATGCCTGGTTCTGGCTAATGCTAAGGAGTTGGCCGCTGCACAGGGCGAAGCCCTTAGGCGCAAATTGAAACCCCGCAAGCATAATCTGACCGAGAAAAACTTCTGACATACCATACCCCGAATGTTTCTATTTGCCGCCATCATTCGTCAATCAGTGCGCTAGATGCAAGAACAAATTGGGACGACTTTGAGTTTAAAATTTAAGAGCTGTCTCTTACATTTTTTAAATGAAATGAAGAGTTGCCCTCACGGTCTGCGCATGCGTAAGGCTTTCGCTTGCATTGGGATAATGCTCAGAAGAATGTGACCAACCTTGATCGGGCGGCTTGAAGCCATAGATTGCGTGAATTCCCCCAACCGGCTCCCGTCAGGATTGATCGATTGGCGGAATTAAGAGGCATATTCTAAAATTTCTTAGCTGCCGAGACCTTGGCGCCGACGGATTTCTGGCCGTCGCCCTCGATGTTGAAGAGCAGGCTCGTGTCGAGCATCCAGAAGTCCATGGTCTGCATTGCCAGCCCGGCGGTAACGGTACCAAAGGCACCCGATCCGTCAAGCCCGGAGAAGCCGCCGGTGAGGCCGAGTTTAGGTGTCAGCTTCGTGCCGCTCTCGAGCACGAAGGACCGGGCGATTTCGGCACCCAGGCTGACACGGAACTGGTCCTCGTTGAAGCCGTCGATAGTGATGGCATCGCCGGCACCGTTCTTGACGGTGTAGTTATCGACCTTTTCCGAGAAGTAGATCGCCCGCAGTTTTGGCGAGATCGTGGTTTCTTCGTCCAAGTTCCACTGTCCTTCAATGGAAGTATCGCCCATCCACCGCGTCGTGTTGAAATTGCCGTCCCAGAACTGAGTGTCGATAGTGTTGCTGGAACCGCCATAGCGCAGGCTGCTGTTCCAGAACACGCCCTTGCCGAGTTCCAGTGAGGCATAGGGTCCAGCAAGCCAGCCATTGCCCGTCAGCTCAGCATCCTCATCGGTCGGATCTGTCATGCGGTCAAAGTGGAAGGACAGGCCGAGCAACGCCTTGTCGGAGATCAGATAGTCTGCTCCCATGTTGACCATCGCAAAGCTGCCCCATTTGCTGGTGTTGTCGGTCTTATTCTTGTCGTCATGGGCGAGGAAGGCGCCCCCGATCCAGACGTTGAAGGGCGCCGAAGCTGCATCCGCCTCACCGCTGGCCGCCCGCATCTGCGACAGGCTCGTGGAGAAGCCGAGCGTCATGCCCTCCTCGGACGGCATCATGCGCGCGGTGATCGGATCGGTCGCCTTCTGCATCTGCCGACGCTGCAGGAGCCCCGGCACCTCGATCGTATTGGCGATCATGTTCTGCCTGGAACGCACGAAGTCATGGACGAGATTATCGATATCCTCGGCAACCTTGCCGGCGTCATAGCTGACATTATAGGTGACCGTGCCTGTGTTGGAGGCTCCGAGTGCGCTGACGAGCTCGTAGCCGACGCGGACCTGGCCGGAATAGGCCGGGTTCGGCGTATAGTGCAGATACCAGCCGACCGGGGCAGTGACCGGGCCTGCCTGCGCCAGCTGACCCTGGATGATGGTCGCGGTGCCGGCATTGGCGGGCTCCACAAATGCGAGGACCGCGGAGGTGAACGGACCACCGGTCGCACCGCGATTGAGGTAGACGTCGGGAGGCGTCGATCCGGCCGGCACGTTGACAACCATGTCCACGACACCGACGGATCGAGTCTTGACCTTCAGCGTATAGGAGGCTCTTCCAGTTGCGCCGTTGCTGTCGCGGACCTCAATCGCAAAGCTGTAGTCCCCTTCCGTACCGGTTGCCAGCGGGCCGGTCAGCTGGCCGGTCGAGATATTGAGCACCATGCCGTTCGGCAGGCTACCGGAGGCGAGGCTATAGATCTTCGTGCCGGTGCCGCCGGTTGCCGAGATCTGCTGACTGTAGGCCTCGCCCGCCATGGCTTCGGTCAGCGCACCGCCGGCCGGCGAGAAGACGAAGGTTGTCAGCGGTGGTGCAATTGCGATCGTATAGGCGGCCGACGTCGTGGCGCTGTTGGCGTCGGTGACCGTAATGGAGAAGCTATAGTTGCCTGACGCCGTCGGCGTGCCGGTGATCGCACCCGTCGAGTGGTTGAGCGTCAGCCCGGGCGGCGGCGTACCGGTGACGCTATAGCTATAGGGGCTGGTTCCGCCTGAGGCGGTGACTGTCTGGCTGTAGGCGGTGCTGACCGTGCCAGCGGGCAGGGCGCCGCTTGGCGGCGAGAATAAAAGCGTCGGCGGAGTGATCGTCATGGTCACCATTGCGGGCGCAGAGGTGCCGGAGCCATTCGTTGCGGTATAGGTGAAGCTGTCAGAACCGCTATAGCCTGCGGTCGGCGTATAGGTGATAGACGTTCCGGATGCGGTCGCCGTTCCGTGGCCAGCTCCGCTTGCGATCGCAACCGAGGTCGGCGCTCCGCCCGTGATGTTGAGCGTGATCGCATTGTTCGACGAGTTGGCGGTAACGGTTGCTGCAACGCTGCCCGCGACCGGAGGCTGGACGCCGACCGCCAGGCTGTAGGCACGTGAACCAGTGAACGGTCCCGAACCGCCCGAACTATCCGTCGCGGTGATTGTGACGTTGAAAGTGCCCGACACCGTCGGGGTGCCGGAGAGGACGCCGCCCGCCGACAGCGTAAGCCCGTTCGGCAGAGCACCCGCCGTGACCGCGTAGCTGTAAGGGCTGGTGCCGCCCGATGACGTGATGGTCTGACTGTAGGCAGCGGCAACGGTTGCGGCCGGAAGTGTGGCCGGTGCGATCGTGATCGAGGGCGAGCCGATGACCAGGCTATAGGCCTTTGAACCGGTAAATGAGAGACTGTCTGTCGCAGTGATGGTGAAGTTGAAGGTCCCGCCGGCAGTCGGTGTCCCGGAGAGCACGCCGGCCGAGGAAAGTGCCACGCCAGCCGGCAGAGCGCCAGCCGTCAGTGAATAAGTATAGCCGCCGGTACCGCCCGAGGCCGTAAGGGGCTGGCTGTAGGCGGTTCCGGCCGCGCCGGCCGGCAGGGTTGCCGGTGTGATGGTGATCGTCGGTGCGCCGATGCTGATGCTATAGGCCTGTGAGCCGGTAAATGTGAGGCCGTCGGCTGCCTTGACGGTGAAGTTGAAGGTCCCGCCCGTCGTCGGTATCCCGGAAAGTACGCCGCCCGGGGAAAGGGCCACACCCAACGGAAGGCTGCCGGTCAACAGGCTATAGGTATAGGAGCCGGTGCCGCCCGAAGCCGTGAGGGTCTGGCTATAGGCGGTTCCGGCCGTGCCGGCCGGCAGGGTTCCCGGTGCGATGGTGATCGTCGGGGCAGCAATGGTAAGTGTGTAAGCCTGCGAGCCCGTAAAGGGCCCTGTACCCGTGGAGCTGTCGGTCGCGGTGACGGTAAAGTGGAACGGACCTGCTACCGTTGGCGTCCCGGCAAGCACGCCGGCCGAGGAAAGGGTTACGCCAGCCGGAAGAGCGCCAGCCGTCAGTGAATAAGTATAGCCGCCGGTACCGCCCGAGGCCGTAAGGGGCTGGCTGTAGGCGGTTCCGGCCGCGCCGGCCGGCAGGGTTGCCGGTGTGATGGTGATCGTCGGTGCGCCGATGCTGATGCTATAGGCCTGTGAGCCGGTAAATGTGAGGCCGTCGGCTGCCTTGACGGTGAAGTTGAAGGTCCCGCCCATCGTCGGTATCCCGGAAAGTACGCCGCCCGGGGAAAGGGCCACACCCAACGGAAGGCTGCCGGTCAACAGGCTATAGGTATAGGAGCCGGTGCCGCCCGAAGCCGTGAGGGTCTGGCTATAGGCGGTTCCGGCCGTGCCGGCCGGCAGGGTTCCCGGTGCGATGGTGATCGTCGGGGCAGCAATGGTAAGTGTGTAAGCCTGCGAGCCCGTAAAGGGCCCTGTACCCGTGGAGCTGTCGGTCGCGGTGACGGTAAAGTGGAACGGACCTGCTACCGTTGGCGTCCCGGCAAGCACGCCGGCCGAGGAAAGGGTTACGCCAGCCGGAAGGGCGCCAGCCGTCAGTGAATAAGTATAGCCGCCGGTACCGCCCGAGGCCGTAAGGGGCTGGCTGTAGGCGGTTCCGGCCGCGCCGGCCGGCAGGGTTCCCGGTGTGATCGTGATCGTCGGGGCAGCAATGGTAAGTGTGTAAGCCTGCGAGCCCGTAAAGGGCCCTGTACCCGTGGAGCTGTCTGTCGCAGTGATGGTGAAGTTGAAGGTCCCGCCGGCAGTCGGCGTCCCGGAAAGCACGCCGGCCGAGGAAAGGGTTACGCCAGCCGGAAGGGCGCCAGCCGTCAGTGAATAAGTATAGCCGCCGGTACCGCCCGAGGCCGTAAGGGGCTGGCTGTAGGCGGTTCCGGCCGCGCCGGCCGGCAGGGTTGCCGGTGTGATGGTGATCGTCGGTGCGCCGATGCTGATGCTATAGGCCTGTGAGCCGGTAAATGTGAGGCCGTCGGCTGCCTTGACGGTGAAGTTGAAGGTCCCGCCCATCGTCGGTATCCCGGAAAGTACGCCGCCCGGGGAAAGGGCCACACCCAACGGAAGGCTGCCGGTCAACAGGCTATATGTGTACGAGCCGGTGCCGCCCGAAGCCGTGAGAGTTTGGCTATAGGCGGTTCCGGCCGTGCCGGCCGGCAGGGTTCCCGGTGCGATGGTGATCGTCGGGGCAGCAATGGTAAGTGTGTAAGCCTGCGAGCCGGTAAAGGGCCCTGTACCCGTGGAGCTGTCGGTCGCGGTGACGGTAAAGTTGAACGGACCTGCTACCGTTGGCGTCCCGGAAAGCACGCCGGCCGAGGAAAGGATTACGCCAGCCGGAAGAGCGCCAGCCGTCAGTGAATAAGTATAGCCGCCGGTACCGCCCGAGGCCGTAAGAGGCTGGCTAAAGGCCGTCCCTGCCGTTGCGGATGGCAAAGAGGTAGGGCTGACCACGATTGTCGGCGCGGCAACGGTCAAACTGTAAGCCCTCGAACCGGTGAACGGTCCGGTCCCGGTCGAGCTGTCGGTCGCGGTGATGGTAAAGTTGAACGGGCCAGCCGCCGTCGGCGTGCCGGAAAGCGCACCGGTCGTGGGCGACAGGCTCAAACCGGTCGGGAGAGAGCCGGCGGTGATGGTATAGGTGTAGGGGGCGGTGCCGCCCGAGGCCGTGATGGTCTGGCTATAGGCCGTCCCGATAGCGCCAGATGACAGTGTCGAAGGGCCGAGCGAGATTGTGGCTGGGCTGACGGTTATTGTGACCGTTGCCGGCGTGGAAGTGCCGCCGCCATTGGTCGCGGTATAGGTGAAACTATCCGGACCGGCGTAGCTTGCTGTCGGAGTATAGGTGATTGAAGTACCACTGGCCGAAGCGGTTCCATGAGAGGCTTGCGTCGCAACGGCCACCGATGAAGCCGTTCCCCCCGACAGGTTCAGTGTAATCGCATTTGAGCTGCTTCCATGGTTCACTGTTGCGCTGACCGGACCAGCAACAGGCGGAGCTACGTTTTGAACACTCAGATTAAGCGTAACAACATTGAAATAAGGTCCTGGCGATATGCCGTGCAGATTCGGACTGCTATCAGTTACAGCAACCTGAAAACTGAAGTTTCCCTGAGACGTTGGCGTTCCGCTGATCGTACCATTGCTGGCCAATGAAAGTCCCGGAGGAAGGCTTGAGCCGGTATTGAGCGCAAAACTATATGGGGCCAAAGCGCCTGACGCGGAAAGCGTTGCACTGTAAGCAACATTCACACCGGCGGCTGGCGGCCCGGCAACTGCAATATTGTTGGATGGGTTCGGGACTGAGATTGCATAGGACTTGGTGGTTGTTGTCCCACCATTGTCCGTGACGGAAAATGTCGCTGTATTATTACCCGCCTGCGTGGGAGTGCCGCTGATAGTTGATCCGCTGAAGGATAGGCCCGGCGGCAGTGAGCCGCTGGTGAGGGCGAAGGTATAGGGTGCCGTGCCGCCGCTTGCGCCTAGCGTTTGGCTGTAGCTTGTGCCGACTTGCGGGCTGGTTAGCGATGCCGGGGAAACGGTGATGGGGCTTGTGGCTCCCGCAATTGCCACATTTATTGTGAAAGGGTTTGCACTCGCATCTGCCACGACGAAGCTATCGCTGGTGGCTCCATCCCCATTATTTGTATATGTCACTACCCCAGCAACGGAATCGACGCTTACCGAACCATGCTGGGGAGAGGTCGTGTTTGGTCCAGGATATGGGTTGAGGCCAAACGGATCACACTGAATACCGATGTTGATACTAATCGACCCGCCGGAAGCCATCGGGTTCGTCGACGGCGTCGTGTTCGCATCGGGCACATTGAAGGTTGAGCAAGCGGCATAGGCGATGCCTGGGGCCGCGAACGTCAGACCAGTAGAGAACAGAATAACAATCAGCGCTATCTTAAAAAGTGACGTATAAGCATGCGCACCAGCAGGGTTTAATCCTAGAGCTGCTTCTATCGCATGATTTACACGCCGCCCCGTGCAGCACATCCAGCGTTTGACAAGATCGAGTTGCGATGTGCAAGTTTCCGTCCCAGGACAGTGCCCGCATCTTGCAAGTCCGGTACCCAGCCATTCATCGATTTTCATTTGCCCAACCCAAAGATCGAGCGCACACCCGACCAGCAGGAGTTGCTCGCATAATTGCCTGCCCGCACTTCGGCTTACGCCCTCGACTTGATTTCACTACTATCGGAAGTGCTTGCGTGGCAATTTGCTAATCTTGCAATTGCTATGGATTGAGTTTTTGAGGAAATTATTCAATCGAATGTTGTATATTCACCACAGTGCGGGATGAGCGGTATGGCGTTGTTAACCGGCAGAGTCATGACGTTGTCACATTGTCCTCGGCTTAACGGCGGATAGTTGCAATGAGATGCGCGCAACCATTAGTTGCAATATCCCTCTGCGCATCGAGAAGGTGCTCGCCGCCATCGCGGGCTGGAAAGCTCTAATTTGAGAATGTCCTTGATCTTTCCCGGATACACCTCGTTTCACCATCGAGCGCACACCATGACAAGCGCCGTACTGGTGAGAGGTAGACCGATAGAATTTGGCGCTGGGATTGGGACCATAGCGGGCGTTGAGGTCGCAGGTTGCCTCGGCATGCCTAGGCTCGCGGGTGGCAATTGCCTCTGGGCGTCGACAAGATTGGCGTGTGTGCCGGTGTAGCCTTCCCCCGGATGTGCAGTCATGCGGCCAGGCGCGCTGACGCATAGTGATCCCGGGGGAAACATACGCCATTCTGGCGAGGCCGAGATTGATGCCGTCCGCTAGGATCGCGGTGAAAAGCGCGAGTTTTTTGTCGGCTCTCTATTCCGCAAAACAAAACGGCCGCGACCAAGTTGTCGCATCGCGGGGTGTGGTCACAGTGAAACACGCGAGTTGAATGAAAAGTGTGGCCAGTGATGCGGCATTGCTGCCTTGATCTTTTTTCCCTTCAACTAAGAGGTCGAGAATGCCACCATGAATAACGCAGCCCAGAAAAGGGCGGACATTTCAGCGGCCAACAAGAATCCAAAAGCTCTTTCGCTCATAAATTCCTCCTCAAGCAACCTCCATTGCCATCAGGAAACTATACGGGGGGCCGTATAGTTGCGCTAGCCATTGCTCAAATGAAATTGATGTTCCTTACGGATCTTCCAAGGCGTCGCCACGCGCCATGGAATGTGTGCGACGTTCAATCGCCACAGCCGGTCGCCGTTTGATGACAAGCGGAGGAGCGGAATGAACTCGACCTGATCGAACCGGATCTCGCGCCGGCTGGACAGATCGATGACGTCGCGGCCGCGTCCCCGCCGGCGACCATCGGCTTTCGTGTCAGCATGAAAGTTGCTATGCCGTTCGAAACCTGTGGTGGGGGGGAAAATGGACGGCAGCAGATTCCGATTGCCCAGTTCGCCTGAACGCGATCGGGCGCTCAACGAGATCCACGCTCGGCCTTATATGCTGGTTGAAACCCCGCGCGTCATCATTCAGGTCGCTTTCCAGAGAAACAAGGGTGACGCTGCGGATCGCGCCGCGATTGCCTCCCTCAGCCAATCGTTCGGGGAAGCCGCACCTGGATCCGATGCAAACCACTATGTCGCTACCAACGATAATGGCTCCTTGCAGTGGGAGAGGCACACCGAATTCTCCACTTACTTCTGGGATACGCTGACGACGGAAATCTTCGGAGGCGATATCTCGTGTCTGCCATTTGACGAGACGTCCATGCCCGGAGACTTCATTTCCGGAATTCGGCTTGAACTACGGTCTGGGGATCTGCCCACCGAAGAGGCGCTTCGCTACTTCGATCCTCAGAGTTTGTGCTACAGTCAAGTCAAGACGAACCAGGCGACGATCTTGACTGATTTTCGTCAAGATGAAGACGGGCTCACCCGGATTCTCGTGATTGACCACAGTCTCACGAGCGCGGGGCGTGGAGCTCTGGTTCAGCGCCTGCTCGACATCGAGACCTATCGCACGTTCGCCATGCTTGGTTTGCGCGTCGCCCTTTCGGCTTCCCCGGGGATTGCGAAAATCGAGGACCGTTTCACAGCAATCACGCAACGCATGAACGACCATGCGAGGGAAGAGGCTGATGAGCTCCTTGTGGAGATGACTCACCTTGCCGCAGAGTTGGAAGCGAGCGCCGCGTCTTGCCTCTATCGCTTTGGGGCAAGCCGCGCCTACTACGACATTGTCCAGGAACGGATTAAGATGTTGGGCGAAACGCCTATCTCAGGATACGAAACATTCGGCTCGTTTTTGGAGCGCCGGCTCGCGCCAGCCATGAGGACGTGCAGATCCGTGGAGACGCGACAAGCGGAGCTGTCGCGAAAGCTCGCACGTGCCACCGGACTTCTTCGCAGCTGGATCGATGTCGAACTCGAGCGACTGAACACGACCCTCCTCAATTCGATGGATCGGCGAGCTCGGTTGCAACTTCGCTTGCAACAAACAGTGGAAGGTCTCTCAGTGGCGGCGATTTCCTATTACATCGTCGGCCTGTTCGGTTACGTCGCGAAGGCAACACACGGGCTCTTCCACATCGAAGCGGAAACGATGACGGCATTTGCAGTGCCGCTAGCCGTTGCTGGCGTTTGGATGATTGTTCGTAGCATTCGCCGCTCCCATTCAGATCACGAGATCGCCGAGCAAAACAAATAGGCGGAATCGATCCGATGGCGCAGCGAGGCGGGAGATCGTGCCCAGCGTCGAGCATTGTTCGCATAGGACCTCAACAATCGGGCGGAGAATTGTCGTCAGCCGATCCGGCGACGGGAAAAGATCATGAAGCTGGTGCCGCCGCCTTCCGTGCACATAGTGGTCATCCTGATGGTCGAGCCTTGAAGCGCTCCAAGACCATTGTGCGGACGCTCCGATGTCATGCCGCCAGATCCTGCCGCGCGGGCGCGAGGATTTCGTGGCTGTACGCCGCCAAATTGAGAGCGTGCGGGCTGGCGTGTCCCGTGTGAAACAGCATCCTGGGTGGGGTCATCATCGGCGCCGTTCTTGACCCCACCCAATTTCCATTTTCCGGCTTTAGATCAAAGCCTTACGCTCTTGTCATAAGGGGTCAGCCTTCGGCGCCGATGACCCTCACTAGTGACTTCGCGGTCACTTCCGGATCCTGGATATTGATGCCGCGAAGATCGCGGCTCGACCCATTTCGGACTCAGCAACCCGGAATGCACGCACCTGTAGCTCTAGGACGCATCGGTGGATAATTTGTGTACCGTAGTCGACTTCAGCGTTTCGCCCGGTTTCAACACCGTTGTCGGAAAGGACGGCTGGTTCGGCGAATCCGGGAAGTGCTGCGTCTCGAGGCAGAAGCCGTCTGTCTGGCGGTATTGCTGACCGGCCGCGCCGACGAGCGTCGAATCGAGGAAGTTGCCGCTATAGAACTGGATACCGGGCTCGGTGGTCGATATCTCCATGATCCGACCCGAGCGCGGCTCGTAGACTCGCGCGGCGAGCGAAAGCCCACTTCCCGACCGGTTCAGCACGAAGTTGTGATCGTATCCGCGGCCAAAAACCATCTGTGGGTCGCTCGCGCGGATGCGTGCGCCGATCGGCATCCCTTGGCGGAAGTCGAACGGCGTGCCGGCCACGGAGGCGAGCTGCCCGGTTGGGATTAAGGTCGCGTCGACCGGCGTGTAGCGATCAGCGTTGATCGTGAGGATGTGATCGCCGATCCCGCCCACACCGTCGCCGGCGAGATTGAAGTAGGAGTGACTCGTGAGATTGACCACGGTTGGTTTGTCCGTTGTCGCCTCGTAATCGATGCGCAGCTCGTTGTCGTTGGTGAAAGTATAGACGACCCCGACCGTAAGCGTGCCGGGATAGCCTTCCTCGCCATCCTTGCTCGTATAGCTGAGTCGCGCCGCCGCGCCGCTCTCGCTGGTCAGTGGCTCGACTGCCCAGACGACCTTGTCGAAGCCTTTCTTGCCACCATGCAGGCTGTTCGGCCCGTTATTGGCGGCGAGCTGGTACTGCGTGCCGTCAAGGGAGAACTTCGCGCCGCCGATACGATTGCCGTAGCGCCCGATCAGGGCGCCGAAATAGGGATTCTTGGATTCGTAATCGGCGAGTTCCTTGAAGCCGAGCACGATGTTACCGAGCTTGCCCCAGCGGTCGGGCACGTTGATCGCCGTGATGATACCGCCATAAGCAATGAACTTGACGGACGCGCCTCTGTCGTTGGTCAGCGTGTAGAGATCGACGGCTTTGCCGTCCTGCGTGTTTCCGAATGGGGTCTTGTCCACAGAGCCAGCTCCGGCGTTCGTTCCCGTCAGGAGCACGCCCATGCCAAACAAGGCCGCGCCGAGCACTGACCTGTCCCAAGTACGCGATATGTTGTGATCGACCCACATCATAGTTTCCTCCCATAGACTTTTCGCGGCGGGCTTTGGGCGAGCCGCCTGAACGACCAATACTAAACTCATCTTAATATTAGGGTAAGCGAATATATGCGCGGATTCCGAGGTAATTCGCTACGGCATTCCGAAATGATGCCGCCCCCGATTCCGTAAATTAACCGCCGTATCGTTCCCGAGCGGGTGCGCCAGTTGGGTGCCGCGCGTCGATGCCGATCATCATGCCATTCTTGATCATCTGCGAAAGCGCGAGGTCGGCCAGGTCGTCGTCGTGCTGGAGCGGCACAGAGGATCGTCCTAAAGCCCATCCAGTTTGTATCGCGCGCAGCAGGCGAAGCATTCGCCATAGAGGGCCGAGCGCAAGGCGCCGATAGTCTTCTTCTCTTCCGAGACAGAGACGAGTTCGAAACACAGGGCGCCTAGCAACTTTGTGTTGGACTTCGTTGGGCATGCCGGATCCGATACACCGGCAGCGGCTTGCAGCTCATATCCTCCCTTAGTTGCGCCGCAGCAAGCTTTTCGAGAATAAGGTTGTTGCAAGTGCGAACGTTTTCTAAAAGTATAGATAAAAATACGATTCTATCTATTTGTATGATGAATGGAGGCGCAATTGACTTTCGAAATGACACCGGTGGACCGCCCGCCTCACGATGAGCGCGCAACGGTAGCATCCCAGCGATTTAATGAAGCAAAAATTATCTATAATTTGCCGTTCAACGATCTCCTGTTCCGTGCTCAGCAGGTTCACCGCGCGAATTTCGACCCAAACGCCATCCAGATGAGCCGGCTTCTCTCGATTAAGACCGGCGGCTGCGCAGAGGATTGCGGCTATTGCAGCCAATCCGCCCACTACCGGACCGGTCTCAAGGCATCGAAGCTCATGGAGGTCGGGCGTGTCTTGGCGGAAGCGAGGAAGGCGAAGGAAGGCGGTGCGACCCGCTATTGCATGGGGGCTGCCTGGCGCAATCCCAAGGATCGCGACATGAATGCGTTGGTCGCTATGGTCGAAGGCGTGAAGGCGCTCGGAATGGAGACCTGCATGACGCTCGGCATGCTGACGCCGGAACAATCGGCGCAGTTCGCAGATGCCGGCCTCGACTACTACAACCACAATGTCGATACCTCCGAGCGCTATTATTCGGAGATCATCACCACCCGCACTTTCGAGGATCGGCTGGAGACGCTTGCCAATGTCCGCGATGCCGGCATCAAGGTCTGCGCTGGCGGCATTCTCGGCATGGGCGAGACTGCCGAGGATCGTATTTCGATGCTGGTGACGCTCGCCAATCTGCCGGCGCCGCCAGAAAGCGTGCCGATCAACATGCTGATGCCGATTCCCGGTTCCAAACTCGCGGACGCCGCGCCGGTCGACCCGATCGATTTCGTGCGGACCATCGCGCTTGCACGTATCCTGATGCCGCTTACGCATGTGCGCTTGTCCGCCGGCCGCACGGGAATGAGCGATGAAATGCAGGCCCTCTGTTTCTTCGCTGGGGCGAATTCCATCTTCGTCGGCGACACGCTGCTGACCGCCGACAATCCCGGCGAGGATCATGACACCGCTCTTTTCCGCAGGCTCGGTTTGAAGCCGATGGAACTGGAGTCGTCGCGGTGAATTCGCCGGCACTCGCCCGCTATGAGGCCACGCTTGCCGGCCTTGCGCGCAAATCGCGGCTCCGCGCACTCTCTCCGCAGCAAGGGGTAGACTTCACCTCCAATGACTATCTGGGGCTCGCCAATGCACCCCGCCTGAAAGCGGCCATTGCCGCAGCGATCGAAAGCGGCGTGCCGGCCGGCGCGGGTGGTTCGCGGCTGCTGCGCGGCAACCATGCCGAACATGAGGCTCTGGAAACGGAAGCGGCGGCCTTTTTCGGAAGCGAGAAAGCTCTCTATTTCGGTAGCGGGTTTTCAGCCAATGTAGCGCTCTTCTCATCCCTGCCGCAGCGCGGCGACCTGATCGTCCACGATGCGTTGATCCACGCGAGTGCCCATGACGGCATATCCGCCAGCAAGGCGCAATCGGTCTCCGTATCCCATAACCACGTCGAATCCTTTGATCGCGCGATCCGCGAGTGGCGACGGAATGGTGGCAAGGGTCACCCGTGGATTGCGGTGGAGAGCCTCTACTCTATGGATGGAGACAAGGCGCCGGTTTTCGAGCTTGCAGACCTCGCCGACCGACATGACGGTTTTCTCGTCGTCGACGAAGCCCATGCCTCCGGCGTGCTCGGCCCCGGCGGCCGTGGCATCGCCTTTGGATTGGAAAATCGTGGCAATGTTCTGATGCTGCATACCTGCGGCAAGGCGCTTGGGGTGTCCGGCGCGCTTCTCGGCCTGCCGACGGTTCTCGCCGACTATCTGGTCAATCGCGCGCGCAATTTCATCTATTCGACTGCGCCGTCTCCGCTAATGGCGGCTGGCGTGCGGGAGGCATTGCGCATGATCGTCGACGCGCCCGAGCGGCGAACCGAGCTGGAGAAACTGAAGAATTTTGCGAGTGAACGCCTGCATTCCCTTTTGGGTGTCAGGCCCAGCGGTTCGCAGATCCTGCCGGTGATGATCGGCGACAATGCTCGCTCGCTCCGCATCGCAGACCGGATGCATGCCGAAGGTTTCGACGTGCGGGCAATTCGGCCGCCAACCGTGCCGGAAGGTACGGCGCGCCTGAGGATTTCCATCACGTTGAATGTCGACGAAGACCAGATCGCGGACATGATCCAGCGGCTGGCAGTCGCAATCGAGAAGGATAGGCCATGATCCCCCGCTTCGTCGTCTCCGGGACCGATACCGGTATCGGCAAGACGGTGTTTTCCGCTGCACTTGCCGGCGCTTTGAACGCCTATTACTGGAAACCCGTGCAGTCCGGCCTGGATGACGAGACCGACAGCGAGGCTGTGGCGCGGCTCGGGGGCGTGTTGCCGGAGCGCATAGTACCGGAGGCCTATCGCCTTTCGACACCCGCCTCGCCGCATCTTTCGGCCCGTCTCGACAGTGTCGCGATCGACCCAGGCCGGCTTGTCCTGCCAGACATCGACGGTCCGCTGGTGATCGAAGGGGCAGGAGGGCTTCTGGTCCCGTTGACTGAAGAACTCCTGTTTGCAGACATTTTTGCCCGCTGGCGAATTCCGGTCGTCCTTTGCGCCAGGACCTCGCTCGGCACGATCAATCACACGCTGCTCTCGCTAGAAGCGTTGAAGCACCGCGGCATCCCGATATCAGGCATTGCATTCATCGGTGACGAAAACCACGAGACGCAACGCATCATCGTGGACATGAGCGGTGTCCGTTCACTTGGCCGGCTGCCGCGACTTCCAGTCATCGACGCCGTCACGCTTTGTCAGGCATTCCGGGACCATTTCGATCTCGCTTCCTTCGCGGAGATGTCCGCATGAACCGCTCGGCCATCTGGCATCCTTTCACCCAGCACGCGCTGGAATCGCCGATGAAACGCATCGTCTCGACGGACGGCGCCTATCTGATCGATGAGGACGGTTATCGCATTCTCGATGCGATCTCGTCCTGGTGGGTGATCACCCATGGCCACCGGCATCCCGCGATCATGGAGGCGATCCGTGCTGCGACAGAGGCCTATGACCAGATCATCTTTGCCGAATTCTCGCATGAACCGGCCGAAAGGCTGGCTGAGGGGTTGGTCGAGATCGCGCCGGCTGGATTGAAGCACGTCTTCTATTCCGACAGCGGTTCAACTTCTGTCGAGGTGGCGCTCAAGATGGCGCTCGGCTATTTCCACAACAGGGGAGAACCGCGCGACCGCGTCGTCGTGATGGAGCATGGCTATCATGGCGACACGATCGGCACCATGTCGACCGGGGAACGGGGTGTGTTTAATGCCGCCTATGAGCCGCTGCTGTTCGGCGTCGACCGGCTTCCGTTCCCGGGAGCAGGCGACGAGCAGCGGACGCTCGACATGTTCGAATCCTTCTGCCGTTCGGGCCGCGTAGCTGCACTGGTGATCGAGCCGCTGGTTCTCGGCGCCGGCGGCATGAAGATCTACGATGCCGGCGTGCTTGCCCGGCTGAAAGAGATCGCCCAACGCCATGGCTGCCTGTTCATCGCCGATGAAGTGATGACCGGCTGGGGTCGGACGGGGACGATGTTTGCCTGTGAGCAGGCCAATGTCACGCCAGATATTCTTTGTACGTCCAAGGGCCTGACCGGCGGTGCCCTACCACTCGCGGCAACCCTCTGCACCAGCGACATCTTCGACGCACACCTCTCGACAGATCGGCGCAAGACCTTCTTCCATTCGAGTTCATACACCGCCAATCCTATTGCGTGCGCTGCCGCCGTTGCCAATCTTAAAATCTGGCGTAGCGAGCCGGTCCTTGAGCGGATCGGAAATCTTGAAACGCTGCACCGGCAGAATCTCGAACGGTTTCAGGGCGACGAACGGTTTTCCAACATACGTCAGACCGGGACGATCGCGGCACTCGATCTGATCGTGCCATCTGGCGGCTATCTCGCCGAGGCCGGTCCCCGCATGCGAAAACTGTTTCGCGAACGCGGGTTGCTCATTCGTCCGCTCGGCAACGTTGTCTATCTGATGCCACCCTATTGCGTGAATGCGGATGAGCTTGGCCACGCCTATGATGCGATCGACGAGGTAGCCTCGATCGTTCTGGGGAGTGCGCGCTGATGTTAGGCGGCTCCTCCCGCATAGCCGGTTTCGGGCATGCTGTTCCGGCGCGACGTATCGACAATGCGGAGATCGAGGCGCGCCTCGGTCTCGAAACAGGCTGGATCGAACGCCGGACCGGCATCCGGTCGCGCCATTGGGCCGAAGATGGCGAGACGCTGAGCGGCCTTGCCGCCGCGGCCGGGAAAATGGCCCTCGAAGATGCTGAGATTGCCCGCGACGAGATTGCCCTGACGTTGCTTGCGACCTCGACACCGGATCATCTCCTGCCGCCCTCGGCGCCGCTCGTCGCTCATCGGCTGGGCCTCGAAAAATCCGGTGCGATCGATCTCGCCGGCGCCTGCTCGGGCTTTCTCTACGCACTCACCCTCGCCGATGGCTTCGTTCGCACCCATGGCCGCGCCGTCCTGGTGGTGGCCGCCAATATCCTCAGCCGCCGCATCAATCTCGCCGAACGGGCGAGTGCGGTGCTCTTCGCCGATGCGGCGGGCGCCGTCGTGCTCGTGCCGGATCGGGATCGCCAGCGCGGTCTTCTCTCCGCCGATCTCACTTCGGATGGAGGTGGCTATGATCTGATCCACATACCGGCTGGCGGTAGCAACCGGCCCTTTTCCACGGGAATTGGAGCGGAGGAGTTTCTGATGACCATGCGGGACGGCCGCGAAGTCTTCTCCCGCGCTGTCGCTTTGATGACCGGAGCCTCTGCGCGGGCGCTTGATCAGGCGGGGATCGCCTCGGCGGACATCGACCGCTTTATTCCCCATCAGGCCAATGCGCGCATGTTCGATGCGGTATCCGGCAATCTCGATATCGATCCGGCGAGGGTCGTCCGCACAATCGAAACCTTCGGGAATTCCTCCGCTGCCACCATCCCGCTGTCGCTCTCGGTTGCGAATGGCGCCAAGCGTTTCGCTAAGGGCGAGACGCTGCTGTTGACGGCAGCCGGGGCTGGCCTGACGGGCGGGGCGGTCGTTTTTCGGATGTAGTCACAACCGTGCCCCGGCGGTCCAGCGTGTAGTGCTTGGCAATCGCCCTTTCATCATCCGGGATGGTTATCGCCTGTTGCCACCATGTCTCGCTCAATAATGCTCTTTGCGCCATTCTCTGATCTGCCGGTTTATTTCGGCCAGCGCAGTTCGAAGTACGCTCTTGGTCAAACCTCCGTGAACCTGTTGTTTTATGCCCCGACAACAGGTGACATACGACTAATCTGGACCATGCAATCAGAGGGCATAATGAAGCTCCGATCACTTTTGTCACCTTTCAATGCGGTGGACGCTCGACCTTGTCACCCTTAGCACCAACGGCCATAGGAGGCGTTGAGGCCACCCATGCGGCCCAGTTTCGTGATCCGGATGTCGCAGATCGTGCCTATATCGCTGCGATGGTCTACCACGTGGTCAAGCGCTACTTTGCCCATGCGGAAGCCCTGCCCGCCGGTTATGATTTCGAGGCCCGTTACCGTGCCTATCTCGCCGAGGCTATAGCAGCCCCCGACCGGAAGGATTTTTCCCTGGCAACAATGCGATTGTTCGCAAGCCTGCGGAATGGCCATACGTCCTTCAATGACGAAGAATTGCGGCAACAGGCAGGAACAATTCCGTTCACGATAATGCGGATCGATGGTCGCTGGACCGTCGTGCGGTCGAGAATGCCTGAGTTGCATCCCAGCGACGTGGTGACCATGATTGACGACAAACCCGCCGATGATTGGCTTGAGCCCATCCGCGAACATATCGGTCCATCCAGCCAAACGGCGCTCGATCGGGCAACCTGGCTTCGTCCCTTTCTGTTTCCAAGGCACTTCACGATTGGTACGGATGACGGCCGGCAAGTGCCAGTCGATTTGAACGCGTCATATAGCGGGCCGGAACGAGGTTTCACGCTTGCAAAGGAGGTCGAAACCGTCCGGCGTCCAGATGGATTGGTCGTGATCCGCATCCCAAGCTTTGCAGATCCGAAATATGAGCAAGCTGCGATCGCGGCCATTCAAGCTGCGGGAGACGCGCGTGCCATCCTTCTCGATCTGCGCGACAACACCGGAGGCAGCTCGCCGGGCAAGCTACTTTCCGCTATTATGACGACACCCTATCAGGGCACGTTGGTCGCCACTCCTATGACAATCGCGATGAACGATGCTTCCAACTCCTTCAACGGCGGCATTTCGGCTCTGCCAACCACGATGATGCGCTACGGTCCGGATAGAGCAGACCAGTTGCCAGACGCCTGGAAGGGAAAGATAGCGCTGCTCGTTGATGGGGGCTGCGCTTCGGCATGCGAGGACTTCGTTTTGCGCTTCAAGGACGGCAACCGGGGCCTCGTGCTCGGCGAGCCTACGTTTGGATCGACCGGGCAGCCATACTTTGTGCAATTCCCCGAATTCGGAATGTCGTTCAGAGTGTCGACAAAGCGCGAGTATTTTCCCGATGGGGGTCAATTCGAAGGAGTCGGTATACAGCCCGACAAGTCTATCCCTATTTCGCGGGAGGAATTGAGGAGTGGCATCGACACTCAGCTCGAACTTGCGGCTAAAGCTGTCCTGACCCCGTAGTTTTGAAGATCAGAAAACAAACTGAAAACACCTGCCTACAAGCCGACGTTTGGCGGTTCCACAGGTTTGTCCGCAAATCTTGCCATTCGCTGCCACCAAATCTGCCCCACTTACGTCGAGGACTACGGGATTGACATTGCGCGATCATCCACTCGCGTTCCTGCGCCGGGTACCCGGCAATGGCTTCAAAAGGGAAGCTCTATGCGAGGAACATATCCTTGCGAAGTATGGCATGGACACCGACATTTCCGTCGACCACCTGGCTGACTCCGAAGTCGACACCGACGGACATCAGAGAAATTGCTTCATCCTCGCTCAGGTTCTTCGTCACCATCAGGAAGCGCCGCATCTTGTGGAACGCGTCGCGCATGGCGCTGTCGAGCGTGGACTGCGTGAAGACCTGGCCTCTTTTTTCGACATCAAGCTCCGCGAGATAATTGGGATAGCTGAAGCCGTGCACGACCCATTCGTTCGCCGTTTCGAGCAACGGATAGTCGAGGCCTTCAAGCGGCGTGCCTGCCAGCCGGTCGCGCTTGTGCAGGATGAACTGGAAGGTGCCGGTTAACGAGCATTCGATCGCCGTACCGCAGAGTTCGGCGTCGCCTTGGGATGCGTGCGAGTCGCCGACAGAAAAAAGCGCACCCTCGACCGAGACGGGAAGGTAGACGGTACCGCCCTTGCCGATGCGCCAATTGTCAATATTGCCGCCGAAATAGCCGGGCGGAATCGAGTTCACCATATCAGCTTCTTTCGGGGCGACGGCAATCACACCGAAATGCGGGCGGATCGGCACTCGCACACCCTTTAAGATCTCGAAGTTCTTTTCGATTGTCGAATGATCGACTGGTACACCGGGATAGTCGATGGTGGGATGAGATTTGCCGAAGGGATCGGTTTGCGGCACCCAGCGGTAATTATAGACCGCCTCGGCCCAATTGCGCGCGCCGGTCGAATCCACTTCGTAGATAGTAATCACCTCGCGTGGCTTTGGCTCGGTCAAGAGATCGTTGTAGTGATAACCCCAGTTGGCTGCAGCGTTGCTGCCGAAAGTCTTGCCGGTATATTTCGGCAGACCGGCCGGACGCGGACGGACATCAAGGATGCGGACTTCGAGAACATCTCCAGGCTCAGCGTCGCGAATGAACACCGGGCCCGTGCATATGTGCACGCCAAGCCCCTCGCCATCCTCGCCATCGCCCGCGCCGCGTCGGATGACGGCTTTTCCCTCCCTGGTCCAATGGAAGACGCTTTCCGCTCCGGGATCGCCCTCGATCATCCGTTCGGCGTCGTCATTGGCATGATGCGTCAGGACTTCAATCGTCGCATAATCGCCCGAGTCGATTTCGATCTTCGGGACAATATTCTTGCTGAAGTAACCCCAGTGCACGGTATCGGCGTTTGCCGGCAGAAACGCATGCCGGCCTTTGACCGTCGCACCATCTCCGGAAACGGCTTCACATATCAGGTTTGGGTTGCTGTCGTGATCCATACACATGCATTCTTCCCTGTCTTGTCCGTTAGGCCGATACGACTTCTGCTTCCTCGGTCTTTTCCTCGACAAGGCGAAGGAAACGACGCGTGCGTTCGTGCCTTGGATTGCCGATCACCTCAGAGGGCTTGCCTTGTTCGACGATGCCGCCCTCGTCCATGAAGATGACGCGATCGGCGACGTCGCGGGCAAAACCGATCTCATGGGTGACGACGATCATCGTCATGCCGAGGTCGGCGAGTTGACGAAGCACGGCGAGCACCTCGCCGACGAGTTCGGGATCGAGCGCTGAAGTCGGCTCATCGAACAACATCAGCCGTGGCGATATGGCAAGCGCCCTCGCAATGCCGACGCGTTGTTGCTGGCCGCCCGAAAGGCGATGGGGCAGGTGGTCGGTGTGGTTGCTGAGGCCGACCATCGTCAGCAGCCGCATCGCTGTTTCGCGCGCCTTCGCTGCGTCCTCGCGATGAACACGGGTCGGCGCCTCTATCACATTTTCCAGAGCCGTGAGGTGATCGAATAAATTGAAATGCTGGAACACCATGCCGATGCGGGCTTTGGCGCGGGCGGAAGCAAGATCGCCCGTCGGCCGAAAGGCGCCGTTCACGCGCTCGTAGCCGATATGTTTGCCGCCGACGAGGATTTCTCCCTGGTCGATCGATTCCAGGTGATTGACCATGCGCAACAACGTGCTTTTACCGGAGCCGCTGGGTCCCATGATGACGACGACTTCGCCGCGATTGACGGTGAAATCGACGCCCTTCAGAACCTCACGGTCGCCATAGGATTTCCAGAGATTGCGACCGATCACAAAGGGACCGCTGTCCGTGTCGCCATTGCCGGCGCCACTCGTAAGGCTCTGCAGCCATTCGCGATCGAGCACGACGGCACCGGATTTCACCGGTTTGCCGATCGCGGCAGCCGGGGGCGGTGTAGCCGCGCGACCGAAATTGAAACCGAACAGCCTGTTGCCGTCGGCCGGCTTGCGCTCCAGCTCGAAATTGAAGCGGCGTTCCAGCAGGATCTGTATGCCCGCAATCGCGCTGGTCATCACCAGGTAGATAATACCGGCCGCGGCAAAGACGGTGAAGAACTTGAAGTTCTGGCCGACGATCTGTTGCGAGCGGAACGTCAATTCGTTGACGAAGATCACAGAGGCGATCGAGGTGCCCTTGATCATCGAAATCGTATCGTTCGCCATTCCAGGCAGGATAGCGCGCATGGCCTGCGGCAGGATGATGCGACGCAACGTCAGGAGCGGTGGCATGCCGAAGGCGGATGCGGCGATGGACTGGTTGCGATTGACCGAAAGAATGCCCCCGCGGATGATTTCGGCGCTGAAAGCAGCCTCGTTAAGCGCAAAGCCGACGACGGCGGTCGTAAAAGTATCGAGTTTGATTCCGATGATTGGCAGGGCATCATAGAGGAAGACCAGCTGCAAGAGCTGGGGCGTGCCACGGACGAACCAGATATAGAACCAGGCGATCCATCGCACCGGAGCGACGCGCGACAGCCGCATCAATGCCAGTCCGAGGCCGAGGATGATGCCGCCGACCATGGCAACCGCGGCGATCTCGATGGCGGTGACCGCGCCCTGCAGCAGGAACGGCTCGACCACATAGCCGGCAAGCTCTTTCAAAACACTAGGCATCTGGCTCTTCCTCTCCGTGGAAATCCGCAAGGCGGGAGGGGGCGGCCCCGCCTTGCGGACGCTACAGCCGAAATCCTCCCCGGCGCCTATTGCGTCAGGATCTCGGTCGGCAGTGCCTGCTTGTGATCGAAATTGTATTTCTTGTAGATCGCTTCTTCGGTGCCGTTGGCCTGAAGGATCTTCAAGGCATCGAATATGGCCTGGCTGAGTTCCTTGTTATTCTTGGCGACACCAACGCCGACCTTGTAGTCGGTGAGGATCGAGAAAGCCAAATCGAAGGAATCGGGGTCCGCGGCGATGAAGCTGTTGACGAGACCGAGGTCGATCATCAGAAGATCGGCGCGATCATTCTTGACGAGGCGCGAACCGGCAGGGATATCCGGGAAGGTGACGATTTCGATCGCCGCCTTGCCGGCCGCGACACATTTTGCCGAGAGATCGCGGAAGACGGCCTCTTCGGTGCTGCCAAGGCCCGCGGTCGCACGAATCCCGCAGACATCGTCGAGCGACTTGATCTTTTTCGGGTTGTTTTTCTGGACGAGCCCACCGGTGGCCGCCCGGAGATAGATAACGAAATCCGCCTCCTTCGCGCGCTCGGGCGTATAATAAAGCGTATCCCACATAACATCGGCCTGACCGGCAATGACGGCCGGCAGCAGGCCGGACCAGGCGCCAATCATGAAATCGACCGGCACGCCAATGCAATCAAAGGCCGCGTGAGCCATATCGTTGTCGAGCCCGATCAATTTGTTGAAATCGTTCGGATCGCGCATGCTATAAGGCGGCGTCGCACCGTCGGTCGCGATCTTGATCGTTTTGCCGACGAGGCTCGGATATTTCGTCGCGAGCTGTTCGGGATGACATTTTGCCTCTTGAGCCATCGCCGCATGCGTGCCGAAAGCGACGGTAAGCGTCAGCGTACATATGTAGATAATTCGCTTCAAACCTTGGAAGACTCTCATCATTCGACATCCTGGTTGCGGGTTTCGATGGGAATGCACTTCACGTCAGGCATTTGGCATTGAGGTCTCAGGGCTTATGATGCCGATGCCAATGTTCGGCGACATCGCGCCCGGTGCAGAACCAGACGCGGTCGTGTTTCTTCACATGCTCGAGGAACTTGATCAGACCGACCGCCTTTCCTGGGCGACCCAATAGCCGGTCGTGTATGCCTATGCTCATCAGCTTTGGATTGTCTGCGCCCTCGGCGTACATCAGATCGAACGTATCGATCATGTATCGCGCGAAATCGTCGGCGCTGCCAAAGCCAGTGTTGCGGTCAAAACGGTTGTCGTTGGTTTCCAGCGAATAGGGCACAATCAAGTGCTGCTTGCCGTCAACCTCCACCCAATAGGGCAGTTCATCGTTGAGGGCGTCACGATCGTAGAGAAAGGTGCCGGCTTCCACGAGCAGCTTGCGTGTATTGGCGCTCGGTCTGCCGTTGAACCAGCCGGCGGGTGCGCTGCCGGTGATCTTTTTGATACCCTCGATGGCGAGGCGCACATGCTCGCGCTCTTCGTATTCGCTCATATTGTGATAATCGATCCAGCGATAGCCGTGGCTAACGATCTCATGCCCATCCGCGAGAAATGCTTGAACAGCCTCGGGGCATTTCTCAAGCGCGCGTACGACGCCGAGAATGCTGATGCGGATATCGAACTGTTTGAAAATTCGAAGTAAACGCCAGACGCCGACGCGTGGACCATATTCGAACACGGTTTCGACGATCGGGCTGCGCACGCCGTAATAGGCAGGAAAGCCGATGTCGGTAAGCATATCCTCGGACTGGTTGTCACCTTCGAGCAACGACCGTTCGCCGCCAGCCTCGAAATTCAGGTTGAAATTGATGGCGATGCGGGCCTCTCCGGGCCAATGTGGGTGTGGCGGATTGGGACCGTACCCGTAATAGTCGCGCGATGATCCGAGATCGCGCACCTGTCCTGCCGTGCTGCTGCCCGCCATAAACTCACTCCCATGTATTGCTGTACCGTACGCTCGGCGCGGCTCACCAATCAGGTTGCCCAGTTTTTGGTCACGCCGATCCTATGCGCAGAAAGCTAGCAGTGGGTTTCAAGAATTGCAAACCATTTGTGAATTGGTATCAGACATGGTTCAATGCCAATTTGTGGGCGATCCGCCCAAATAATCGGCACCAGATCTTCTCGAATCGATTTAATTCCATCATGAATCGTGGAGAAAATGCATAATTGGGCCGAAAAGGCGCTCAACATTGATGAAAGGTGCGGCAAAATATTTTCGGAAAAAGAAGCCAGGTAAGTCCGCACTTAAGAAAATAGGGCTGGAAGTACCCAAGTTCATCGTAGATTTGGAACCAATATTTGAATATGGTTCCAAAAGGTATCGGCCATAGCGAGGAGATAATGCAGAAAGAAGCACCCAAGGATATTGCGCTGGCTGAATTGCGGCGGCGTCTTGAAGCAGGCGATTACGACAATCTGAGGTTACCTCCGGAGCGAGAACTCGCAGCCATGCTGGGTGTCGGGCGGCGGGCAGTTCGCGAGGCGCTCGACGCCTTGGAGAAAGAGGGGTCGGTCTGGAGGCGTCAAGGGCAGGGCACATTCGCCGCCGGATCGCACACATTGCTGGGTGAACAGGAGATTGCCCGGCTTGCACATCGCGTGAATCCACTTGAAGCGATCGAAGCGCGGCTGGCGATTGAACCGTTGCTCGCGCGCCGCGCCGCTTTGCGCGCATCGCAGGCCGATATTGAAGCGATCACAAGACTTGCCGATTCCGCACGAACTGCCAAGGATGCACGCACCTACGAGACCTTTGACATCGCTTTTCATCGCAAGATCGTCAATTGCGCCGGTAATGCGCTTTTCCTGTCGATGTTCGAAATGATCATCAGCGTCAGGCAGAAGGCGGACTGGAAGCATGTGCGCGAATATTATTTCGAGCATGACGGAGCAGAGCGATCCTACGTCGAGCATCGAGCCGTTATCGATTCCATCGTCGAACGTCAGCCAGCTGCAGCCGAAGTGGCAATGCGCGACCACCTCAGCAAAGTTGCGACAGACCTTCTCGGCGTCGACGGCTTTTATCTGAATGTCGCAAAATAGATTTTCAAGCTGACATTCTGGACCGTCAAAATGATCCGTGCGCTTCAAGGTTTTCAATTTTGGTGAGCTTCATGCGATCGTCCCATTCGCTTTGATCGCGACGGTACGAGACCTTGCCCCGATTTTGGACCAGCAAAGCTCGGTCATTTTGCCACAGCCGACCGTAACCGGTGTTGGCGAGGCGGTTCGCAACGCGGAAACCGGCGCGCTGAACGGGTTTTTGCGCCCCTCCGCTATACTGACGTAGACTAGTGAGCCTCTATATAGCGGCGAAGCGCAGTCGCGGCATTGAGCATATGTGCTCTCATGCGCCGGGATGCCGCCTCCCCATCGCCTTCCGCTATCGCTTGCATGATCGCATCGTGCTCGTCCCTCGACCGGCGGAGACGTTCACCCTGTCGAAGCTGCGTGCGCCGGAAGGCAATGAGCCTGGTGCGCACCGCTATCGCATGTTCGGCGAGGAATGTGTTATGCGTGGCGCGATAGATAGCTTCGTGGAACTCGCGATTGAACGCATCATAGGCGTCGAAATCACCTTCCTCGACCATCGGCAACGAGAGATCGTGCAATTCGATCAGATGGCTTCGCTCAAGCGGCGTCATACGATAAGTCGCCAGCCTTACGCACATCGCCTCGATTTCGGCCGATGTTTCGAACATGTCCATGATGCGCTCGGGCGTCATGCGCGCGACGATAACTCCGCGCCGCGCACGCATCTCGACGAGACCGCTGACCGCCAGTTGACGTAGCGCCTCCCGAACGGGAGTCCGCGAGGCGCCGAAACGATCGGCCAATTGCTGCTCATCCAGCGCCGCACCCGCCTCCAGCACGCCCGACGTGATCTCGTCCGTCAGGGCATTGCGAATACGGTCGGACAGCAGGCCCCGATCATCAGCATCGTCCTCGCCCTCAAATCCACTCATCATTTCGCAATCTCCCGGTCTTCCATGCGGTCGCATTATGGAGCGGCCGCGCAGCGGCTGTATGCAAACACCTGCAAAAGCGCCCATATCGCATGCATATTCAGCTAACATAAACCCAATGGGCATGCAATTGTTGACAGCCACTGCGTTTAAGTATACATAGAAATGAAGAACGCCAGATTTTGCATACATGGAGCACCGGAAATGCCAAACTGGAATACACAAAAGGAGGCACTCGCGCTTCGACGCGATGCCGGCCAGCGATATGCCTCCGGCAAAAAGGTGGCCATGGGCGACCTTCCGCGATTTCTTGAAGCCGTCCTCCGGCCCGGCGATCGCGTTTGCCTGGAAGGCGACAACCAGAAGCAGGCCGATGTTCTCGCCAAGGCGCTTGCCGATCTCGATCCCGGCAAAATCCATGATCTTCACATGGTACAGTCGGGCGTCGTGCTTCCGGAGCATCTCGACGTGTTCGAGAAAGGCATCGCTAAGCGGCTGGATTTCTCCTATTCGGGGCCGCAATCGGCGCGCATCGCGCGAATGCTGTTTGGCGGCAAGATCGAGCTCGGCGCCGTTCATACTTATCTCGAACTCTTCGCCCGTTATTTCATCGATCTGACGCCGCAAGTCGCGCTGATCGCCGCCGTCAGTGCAGACCGCGACGGCAATCTCTATACCGGCCCGAACACCGAAGATACGCCGACCGTGGTGGAGGCCACCAGTTTCAAAAGCGGGTTGGTCGTGGCGCAGGTAGCCGAAATCGTAGACAAGGTGCCGCGTGTCGATATCCCTGGAGACCTCGTCCACTTCGTAGTCGAAGCGGAGAAGCCGTTCTATGTCGAACCCCTGTTCACGCGTGATCCGGCCGCGATCACCGAGACACAAATTCTGACGGCGATGCTCGCCATCAAGGGACTTTACGCGCCTTACGGTGTTCGGCGCCTCAACCACGGCATCGGCTTCAACACC
Source organism: Rhizobium sp. BK313 (assembly GCF_014193655.1). Lineage (GTDB taxonomy): Bacteria > Pseudomonadota > Alphaproteobacteria > Rhizobiales > Rhizobiaceae > Rhizobium. Next base: position 824,623 of record NZ_JACHZQ010000002.1, read on the forward strand.
GCCGCGATCGAGCTGCTGCTCCCAACCTACGGCGAAAAACTCGGCCTGAAGGGCAAGATCTGTACGCATTTTGCGCTCAATCCGCATCCCAGTCTCATCCCGGCGATCGAAGCGGGGTGGGTCGAGCAGATCCACAGCTTCGGCTCCGAGGTCGGCATGGAAGACTATCTCTCAGCACGCTCGGACATCTTCTTTACCGGTCCGGATGGATCGCTTCGCTCCAATCGTGCCTATAGCCAGGTCGCAGGACTCTATGCCTGCGACATGTTTATCGGCTCGACGCTACAAATCGACCTTCAGGGCCATAGCTCGACGGTCACGGCCAACCGCATCGCCGGCTTCGGCGGTGCGCCAAACATGGGGTCCGATCCGCGAGGACGCCGTCATCCGAGCGAACCCTGGCTGAAGGCGGGCGCCGATGCGGATCCTGACGCATTGCCCAGCCTGCGCCGTGGACGCAAGCTCGTGGTGCAGATCGGCGAGACCTTTGGCGAAAAGAACGTGCCGCTGTTCGTTGAACAGCTCGACGCGCTGGAGCTCGCCGACAAGCTCGATCTCGATCTGGCTCCTGTCATGATCTACGGCGACGATGTCACACATATTATCACCGAGGAAGGCATCGCCAATCTCCTGCTCTGCCGCGACAAGGACGAGCGCGAACAGGCGATCCGTGGTGTCGCGGGATATACGGATGTCGGCCGGGCACGCGACCGCAAGATGGTCGAACGACTGCGTGAGCGCGGCGTCATCCGCCGCCCGGAGGATCTCGGCATCGATCCGCTCGAAGCCGACCGCCGCATGCTGGCTGCGCGTTCGATCAAGGATCTCATGCTCGCCTCGGGCGGCCTTTACCAGCCTCCGAGCCGGTTCCGAAATTGGTGATGAGGAAGATCAGCCTATGGAAAAGCTCAGTTTCACAATGAAAGCGACAAGCGCCGCAGCCGGAACGCGTGACCGCGCCATCGTCGGAGTCGTCGGCTCCGGCAATCTGGAAGTCCTTATCGAGCGGCGTCTGCCGGCGGATATCTGCAAAATCGATGTCGCCACGGCGGCGCACGGCTTTGCGGCGGTCTGGGAAGCGGTGATCGACGATTTCGTGACGCAACGGCCCGCCGGCGGCCTGCACATCTCCATCAACGACGGCGGAGCACGCCCCGACATGGTCTCCCTCCGCCTCGCTCAAGGCGTTCGTCTGCTCGAGGAGCGTGAATCATGACATCCGCAAATAGTTGGTACGAGGCAGGCGCTCGTCAGCGCGTCGCTGCGCTTCTCGACCCCTGCAGCTTCGTCGAATTCATTGGCCCCGAACAGCGCGAAATCAGTCCGCATCTGGCAATCTTCGATCTCCCGGAACAATTCGACGACGGCATGATCGTCGGTCGCGGCACTATCAAAGCGCGGCCCCTATTGATAGCAGCCCAGGAGGGGCGCTTCATGGGGGGCGCCTTCGGCGAGGTGCATGGCGCCAAGCTCACCGGCCTTCTCCGCGCGGCGCGGGCGCTTGGCCAAGACGTGCTGATCCTGTTCGATACCGGCGGCGTCAGGCTGCAGGAGGCCAATGCAGGTGAACTCGCCATAGCCGAAATCATGCGCGCACTCGTTGAGGCGCGGATGGCTGGCGTGAAAGTCATCGGCCTGATCGGCGGCCGCGCTGGATGTTATGGCGGCGGCGGTTTGATCGCCGGATGCTGTACCGCGCTGATCGTTTCGGAACAGGGACGCATCAGCGTCAGCGGTCCCGAAGTGATTGAGACGAACAAGGGCGTCGAGGAGTTTGACTCACGCGACCGCGCCCTTGTCTGGCGCACGATGGGCGGCAAGCACCGCTATCTGATCGGCGGCGCCGATGCCTTCGTCGATGACGACGTTCCGGCGTTTCGAGACGCAGCCTTCTTGGCGCTTGCTGGCAAAGGCCGGCTCGATATCGATGTATTGGAGGCCGAGCAGCAGCGTCTCGAACGTCGCCTTCATCGTTTCGACAAGGCGCATGACGCCGTCGATATCTGGACAGCGCTTGGCGTCAGCAAACCGGCCGAAATTCCCAGCCTTGCAACCAACGATTTTCTGAGCCGCAGCACAGACAAGAGGGAGACGGCCAATGACGCTCGCTGATATCCTTGCCTCATTATTCCCCGCCGGTCATGAAGTTGCTATCGCGGACAATCTGATTGCCGGCCGTGGAACCATCGACACCACCCCGGTTCATGTCATCGGTATCGCCGACGAAAGCCCGCTCGGCTGTGACGGGGCGCTCATCCTCGCGGGCCGGGTTCTGGATATCATCAGACAGGACGACACGGCACCCATTCTTGTGCTGATCGATTCCTCCAGCCAGCGAATGAGCCGGCGCGACGAATTGCTCGGCCTCAGCGAATATCTGGCCCATTTGGCAAAGACGCTGCTGTTGGCGCAAGCACGGGGCCATCGTACCATAGGCCTGCTATATGGTGGCAGCGCCGCCGGAGCCTTCATCGCTACCGCTCTTGCGACCGGCACACTCGTAGCACTTCCTGGTGCACACCCGGCGGTGATGGATCTCCCTTCGATGGCGCGTGTCACCAAGCTCCCGATCGAGGTGCTGAAGGCAAAGGCCGCAACGACGCCGGTTTTCGCGCCCGGACTGGAAAATCTGGCTCAGACCGGAGCCATTCACGCCGTATGGAATCCCGACCAGTCTCTCGCCCAGCAGTTTCTCGCACTTCTGGCGGAGTCGGCCAGCAACGACGCACGCGATCGTCTGGGACAAGACCGGGGCGGGCGCCCAAAGGCGGCATCTATTGCTGAGCGCGTCGAAAAGGAATCTTCCCATGCCTGAGATCTTCCGGCGGCACACCATGGTAAAACCCTCGTCTCGCGCATGGGCCGCATTGATGATGCAGCGTCCTGATCTGGCGAATGAACCTCTCGTCGCGGGATGGGCCGACGCCGGCTTTCCGCTTGTCGTCCGGCGAGCTCTCTGTGATGAGACGCCACAGACTATCTCTCTCGGCCTTCCCTTGCCGCCGGCACAGGGCAAGCGCCGCATTGCGCTAACGCTCGATCGGAATGATATCCTGGCCGCCGAGCCACCGCCATTGCTGTCGGACGCCGTGGTATCCGCGCCCGTTTCCTGGCACGCAAGCATCGATCGATTGATCCGCCTTGATCCGAACGTAAGGACTTTCGGCAGCCTGGCTTGGCAATATCTGACGGGATTGCCTTACCTTTCCGCTGGCTCGGACCTCGACCTGCTCTGGCGGTTGCCGACCAACGGCGATATCGACTCACTGCTTGAGGGCATTTCGGCCATAGAGCGGATATCGCCCATGCGCATCGACGGCGAGATCGATAGCGCCGTGGGCGCCGTACAGTGGCGGGAACTGCGAAATACCGGCGCGGATGGCGTTCTCGTCAAGACGCTGCATGGTGTAATAGCCGTTCCCCGCGTGGATCTTTTCGTGGGGAGCATGCAATGATCGCCGCGACCCTTCATCACTCCGCGCCCTTGCCGAATTTGGGCAGCGAGGAGATCGGCAGCCTTGCCGCACGCTGCCTCCGACTGGAAGTCGAAACCTACCCCAAACCCGGCCTTGTCAGCCACATCGACAACGGCGCGCATCGCGACATGAACGCTGCATTGTTGATCCGCAGCGCGGAAACGCTTGCGCCCTTTTTCACCGATCTTGCCGCGGCGGGTGCCGCGGGCGCGGGCATGGATCGACTGCGCGCGATCGGCATTGCCGCCGAACAGGCCATGCTGACTGCGACCGGCGGGGTGAACACGCATCGCGGCGCAATTTTCGGCCTCGGTCTTCTTGCCGCCGCAGCCGGTTTTCGGCAGGCCTACGGCATCCGCCGCGCTCTCGGTGCTATCATCGCCGAGCGATGGGGACCTGCAATCCTGTCTGGCCCCGCCTCGCTTCATAGCCACGGCGCCAATGCGGCTCGGCGTTATGGTGCCGGCGGCGCTCGCGCCGAAGCGGCTCAGGGCCTGCCATCGGTCTACGAGATCGCCCTGCCGGCGCTGCGAACCGGCCGGGCCGCCGCTTGCGGCGAGGAGGCCGCACGCGTCCATGCCTGCATGGCCCTGATCGCTTCCGTCGAAGATACCAATCTCCTGCATCGGGGTGGCGTGGAGGGGTTGACCTTCGCACAGGCACAAGCCGCGACTTTCCTCCGGGAAGGCGGCGTTGCCCACACGGACTGGCAGGTTCGGGCGGCCTCGATCCACCAGGCCTTCACGGCCCGCAATCTCAGCCCTGGCGGTTGCGCCGACCTGCTGGCCATGGCGCTGTTCGTCGATCGGTGGGAGACATCATGCTAGCTCTGCTTTGTGGCGGGCAGGGATTGCTGTCCGCGAATATGTTCGATCTTGTCGGCGACCGGCCGGAGGCGGCGGCGATATTCGAGGAGGCAACCCAACTCCTCGGAGGCGATCCGCGCGAACTCGTCCACGGCAATTCGGATGATCGGCTCGCGGACAACCACATGAGCCAGATACTCACCGTAACCTCGACGCTGACGATCTACGCCTGCATTCGGGATATCCTGCCCAGCCAATTCGCTGTCGCCGGCTATAGCGTTGGCGAAATGGCCGCCTGGAGTATCGCGGGAGTTTGGACCACCGAGACCGCGCTGAGACTTACGGATGAGCGCGCCCGCGCCATGAACGCCGCCGGCGGGTTCGGCGGCCGGCTGGGCTATGTCCGCGGACTGCGCCGGCCAGTGGTGCAGCGTCTGGCTGAACAGCATCATTGCTCTATCGCCATCATCAATCCAGGCGATCTCTTCGTGATAGGCGGCCTTGAAACCGATGTCGTCGCGTTCTGCGCAGAGGCATTGTCGGCTGGCGCGATGCGCGCCGATCTTCTCGCCGTAAAAATCGCCTCCCACACCCCGCTTCTCGCAGCGGCGGTCGCTCCGCTACGGCAAGCGTTCGCCGCAGCAACATCCGGTGGACCGACCGCCGGTCGCCTGCTGCTGGCCGGAGGTGACGGCGAACGTGTCGTCGCCGCGACAACCGCAACAGCGAAGCTTGCTGCGCAGGTCGCGTCTCCAATCGATTGGGCCACGACGCTTGAGGTTCTTTCCGAATTCGGCGTGACGCACGCCCTCGATCTCGGACCTGGCCATGCACTCGCCGAGATGGCGCACGCCGCACTTCCCGATGTCCGAAGCTACGCCGCCGAGGCTTTCCATTCCATAGAAGGGGTCCGTGACTGGATCGTATCCCAATGAACCGCAAGAACCTTCAGCGTCCGTCGATTCCAGCGACGGGTCGTTCGCGCCACGCAGCATGACCCACTGCCCAGCTCAACTAGCTCTTGGCAGGCCTGATCCTAAACCTGCGTACAACGCATTGCCTTACGAGATCTCACTCGAAGGCCACGTCAATGCGCGTCCAGTCTTGCAAAATGGGAGTGTTGCGCGCTTTTTATAGAGCGTGTTCTGCGGCAGACGTAAGCGCCCGCAACGGTCGCAAATGCCGGTGAGGATGTGATCATGGATATGGATGCTGATTTGTACTGAAAAGTGCACTGGGAGGAGGGCCCAATGACCACGATCTATCAGACGCTGTATCGCGAACGGCTGACATCCGCAAAGAGGGCGGTCACTATGATCCCCTCGGGCGCGAAGGTCGCGATGCCGATAGCCGCGGGTCAGCCACCCGCCATTCTTGCGGCACTTGCCGAGCAGGCCCGGGCCGGAGCCGTCGACAATGTACGGCTCCATTATCTCCTTTGTACCGGTGTGGCGGGCACCAGCGTCTTCGATTTCGACCTGCGCCACCGGATCATCCCCATAAGCTATTTTCACGGAGGCGTGGAGAGAGCGCTCGACCAGAGGCGATCGGCGGAGGCATTGCCCGCTGTCGACCTGGTGCCCTGCCATTTCAGTCAGGTGCCGCGCTCGTTGGTCGAGCACGTCGGGGTAGATACGCTGATTGCAACGGTTGCGCCGATGGATGCGGACGGCAATTTCAGCCTCGGCGCCAGCACCGACTATGCGCTCACAGTATCGCGGAAGCCAGGAATTCGGCTGATCCTCGAAGTCAATGCCAAGATGCCCTATGTGCGGGGCGATTGCATGATCCCCGTATCGAGCGTAACGGCGCTGGTCGAAAACGATGTCAGCCTGCCGATCCTGCCGCCTGCGCCACGCAACGAAGTCGACGATGCCATCGGTGCGATCGTCGCGGGGCTCGTGGAAGATGGTGATTGCCTGCAAATGGGTATCGGCGCGCTGCCGGATGCGGTGTGCTCGCGGCTTTCGCATCATCGCCACCTTGGCATCCATACGGAAATGATGACGGTGGGTCTCGCCAATCTGGTCAAGGCGGGCGTGGTCGACAACAGCCGCAAGCAGACGCATGTCGGGCGGTCAATCTTCACCTTTGCACTGGGGGATCAATCGCTTTACGACTTCCTGAACAACAATCCGGATGTCGAAGCCCATCCGGTCGACTATGTGAACAACCCTTTCGTCATTTCGCGGAACGACCGGGCGGTGTCGGTCAACGCGACGCTGCAGATCGATCTGAACGGCGCGTGCAATTCGGAATTCATGAATGGCAGGCAGTTCAGTGCATCCGGAGGCCAGGTCGATTTCGTGCGCGGCGCCTATGCTTCGCGTGGAGGGCGGTCGATCATCGCCTGTCACGCCACGGCGGCGAAGGGCACGCTCTCGCGCATCGTTCCGGCTTTGACAGGGCCGGTGACGACATCACGCAACGACACGCATATCGTCGTCACGGAATATGGATGGACGAACCTCAAGGGAAAGTCCGTGGCTGAGCGGGCAAGGGCGCTGATCGCATTGGCCCACCCCGATTTTCGCGAGGAGCTGGACCGGGCAGCTCATGGAGCGGGGCTTTATGCTGATACTGCGCTGGATACACGGACTTTGAACACCGAGCATTAAGATGAGAAGCTCGTCGGGTTGAGTTTGCCGACGCGTGGTCTCCACCCGAGTGCTTTTGTGTCTGACTAGGCGAGATCGCGACTAAATCTTCGCCAGGCCTTGCCTTCCGCATCGAAAAGATGGAGCTCGGCCATGTCCAGTACCAGCCCCACCGTTTCGCCGACCGAAAGTCGCGCATTGCCGGGCAGGCGCACGGTAACCAGCTCGCCCTCGCCAAGTGCGATATAGGCATAGGTGTCCGATCCCAGCCGCTCGACCACATCGACTTTGCCGTCGATATTGCCCTGGCCGGCGGCAGCGACCGTGATATTTTCCGGCCGCGCGCCGACTTTCGCAATGTCGGCCTGTGCGGAAGGAAGACCGAGGTGCCCTGTGCCTGCGATGCGAAGTCCGCCGTTGACATGCGCGGCATCGAAGACGTTCATCTTAGGCGATCCCAGGAACTGGGCGACAAAAAGATTAGCCGGCCTTTCATAGAGATCGATCGGTGAACCGACCTGCTGGATCGCACCGTCCTTCAGCACGACGATCTTGTCGGCGAGCGTCATCGCCTCCACCTGATCGTGGGTGACATAGATCATCGTCGCGCCCAGCCGCTGATGCAGCTTGGCGATTTCGATGCGCATCTCGGCCCGGAGCGCGGCGTCGAGGTTCGACAGCGGCTCGTCAAACAGAAACGCGACGGGATCGCGCACGATGGCGCGGCCGATTGCGACACGCTGGCGCTGGCCGCCGGAGAGTTCCTTCGGCTTGCGGTCGAGATAGGTCTCAAGCCGAAGCGAGGCGGCGGCGGCCTGTACGCGCCGCTCGATCTCCGCTTTCGGCGTCCTCGCGACTTCCAGCCCGAAAGCCATGTTGCCGCGCACCGTCTTGTGCGGATAAAGCGCATAGGATTGGAAGACCATGGAAAGGCTGCGATCGGCCGGCCCGAGGTCCGTCACATCCTCGCCGTCGATCAGGATGTTGCCCGACGTCACCTCTTCAAGCCCGGCGACCAGGCGCAGCAACGTCGACTTGCCGCTGCCCGACGGGCCGACGAAGATCACGAATTCTCCGTCCTCGATGCGCAGGTCGACGCCGCCGATGATGTTCAGCGAACCGAAGGATTTACGGATGTTGCTAAGTTCTATGACAGCCACTTTTGTCTCCTTTGCGCCCGCATCAAGCCTTGACGCCGCCGGCCCCGAGGCCGCCTTGCCAGAAGCGCTGCATGACGATGAAAGCGATGATGACGGGAACGATGCTGAGAAGCGCGCCGGCAAGAACCAGCGTGAACAATGCCGCGCCGCCGCCGCTACCGACGGTTGCGGTCGCATACCATTGCGCCAATCCGACCGTGACCGGGAAGTATTCGGCCGAACTCAGCACCACGAGCGGCAGGAAGTAATTGTTCCAGGTGGCCACGAAGGCGAGGATCAAGACCGTCGCGAAGCCGGGCATCAGCAGCCGGAGCGTTAAGGCCGTGAAGATATGGAATTCGCCGGCGCCGTCGACACGGCCGGCATCGATCAATTCGTTCGGAATGGCATCGTCGGCATAGACCCGCATCAGGAAGACGCCCGGCGGGAAGACCAGCGACGGCAGGATGACCGCCCAGGGCGTATTGACCATGCCGACCTTCGACATCAGCAGGAAAAGCGGCACAACCAGCGCCGTCTGCGGGATCATGACCGCACCGAGAATGATGGCGAAAACCAGCCGCTTGCCGAAGAACTGATATTTCGCCAAAGCATAGCCCGCCATCGTGGAAAATAGCGCCGCTCCGACGCCGGCGGCCGTCGCGTAACCGATCGTATTCAGCAGCCAGCGACTAAAAATGCCGTCCTGATAGGAAAAGACGTCGTGAATGTTCTGGAGCAGGTGGAAATCGCTCGAGAACCAGAGCCCGAAAGTCGTGAAGAGATCGTTGTTCGACTTGGAGGCCGAGACCACCACATAGAACAGCGGCAAGATCGTATAGAGCCAGATCACGAAAAGAATGGCGCTCAGCATCCAGCGATTGCGCCGGAAGCTCGGGGAACGTTTGGACTTGCCGACGATCGTCATGCGCGGCTCCCCCGGTTCACGATCAGCATGAAGACGTAGGAGATGACGGCCGTTACCGCCCCGAGGACGAAGGAGACGGCAGCCGAATAATTATATTGCTGGTTGGAGAAGGCGAGCGAATAGGCGTAGTAGTTCGGCGTGTAGGAATTGCTGATCTGCGCCGGCGCAATGTTGTGGAGCAGATAGGGTTCGGAGAAGAGCTGCAACGAGCCGATGATTGAGAAGATGATGGTCACCACCACCATCGGCGCGATGAGCGGCAGTTTGACCTTCAGCGCATAGATGAAACCGTTCGCGCCATCCATCGCGGCCGCCTCCTCGAGATCGGCTGGAATTGCCTGAAGCGCGGCGTAATAGATGATCATCTGGTAACCGGTATATTCCCAGTTGGCGATATTGGCGATTGACGGCAGCACTGTGCTGGCCGCCAGGAAATCCGGCGCCGGCAGATGCAGCGCGTTAGCGAGCTGGGTGAAGGGGCCGAAGGCCGGACCATAGAGATAGCCCCAGATCAGCGTCGCGATCACCGCCGGCACGGCATAGGGCAGGAACAGGCTGACGCGGAAGAAGCTCTTCAGATACACGGTGCCGCTATCGAGGATCAGCGCAATCAACAGTGCGACCGCCACCATGCCGGGGATCTGGATGATGGCGAATTTCAGGAGAACGATGACCCCCTGCCAAAACTTCGGGTCGCCGAGCGCACGGATGAAATTGTCGGCTCCGACGAATTTCGTGCCGGCGACGACGGTCGTCCGGTAGATCGCCAAATTGAAGGCATAGACCATCGGGGCGATGAGGAAGGCAAGAAACAGCAGGGTGAAGGGAGCAAGGAAAAGATAGGGTGCGACGCGCTTGCTGATAAGGTGTCGCCGCTTCTTCGGTCTCGGACCGGCCATGCATCAGCCTCCGGAATGTCACTGGATAAAAAAAGGGGATGCCGACACAAGATCGGCATCCCAGGGGGCTGCCAAAGCAATTCCGGAAAAATGCGCTGCAATTTTCCGTTTTGAATTGCGAAAGACAAAACCAGAGCGGTTCGATGGAACCGCACTAGTTGGAGACGGTATAGCCCTGGTCGTTGGCGTAGGCGGTCACGGTATCCTGCAGACGGTCGAAGGCGTCGCCGAGCGAGCCCTTGCCGCCGATGGAAGCCGAAAGTTCCTGCTGCACCTGGCCGGCGAGATAGTCCTGGAACGGCGCATATTTGAAGGATACGTCGACGTGCTTGGCGCTTTCGGCGAAGACTTCGTTGACTGCCTGGCCGCCATAGAGATCGTATTTGTGGCTCATGATCTCCGGGTCGGCGACCAACGCCTTGGTGACCGGGAACAGGAATTGCTTGGTCGTCCAGAGCTTGGTCGTTTCCGGATCGCCACCAAGGAACATGGCGAGCTGAGCGGCTTCCTTCGGATGTTTCGTCGTATTGAAGACGGCAATCGTCGAACCGCCGAGATTGGCCGACACATATTGGCTGGCGTCCCACTGCGGCATGGGCGCGGCGCGCCAGTGTCCGAAGCTTTTCTTGGCAAATTGCGGAATGAAGACGGCGCCCCATGCACCCGTGATCCAAGAAGCGTAGACGCCTTCATCGAGACCGGTGAACCAATCGGTCGTCCACACCGGTGTCTTGACGCCGACGGCATTGGCGTCGATCAGGTCCTGCCAGAAGGCAGCCCATTTCTTGGCGACCGCGTCATTGAGATTGAGCTTGAGGTTGGTCCCGTCGAGCTCGAACGGTTTCCAGCCGGCTTGCGCCAGCAGCGCAATCACCCATCCGCCATCGGCCGTTCCGCCGAAATTGGTGAGGAAGGTGCCTGGGGAGGCTTTTGAAAGAGCCTTCGACTGCGCGGAGAAATCCGCCCAGGTCTTCGGCACTTCGATCTTGTGATTGTCGAGCACGTCGGCGCGATAGAGGATGCCCATCGGGCCGCTGTCCCACGGAATGCCGTAGACGGCGTCGCCGATCGAGGCGGAAGACCACGTCCAGTCGATGAACTTGTCCTTGACGTCGTTGGCGCCGTATTTGGTGAGATCGAGGAGTGAATTGAGCTGGGCAAAGCCCGGAATGTTGGTGAACTCGATCTGGCAGACATCTGGCAGGCCCGTGCCGGCGCGGATTGCGTTGCGCACCTTGGCATATTCGTCGGGGCCTTGACCGGCATTTTCCAGCTTGACGCTGATGTTCGGGAAGGCCTTGGCGAAGAGATCAAGCTCTGCCTGGGTGTTCGGCGTCCAGGCCCACATGGTCAATTCGACCTTCTCCTGTGCCCCGGCTGGCGTTGCAACGCCCGACAGCGCAAGGCCGGCGGCGCCGGCACCGGCTGCCTGCAGGAATTGGCGGCGACCAAGCATCAAAGCCTGCAAGAAATCGTCCCTGCTCTCATTCGTCATGGATTTTTCTCCTCCCGATCGGCCGTGCACCGCACAGGCCGGACACTCAAAACAGAAATGACAATCGCGAACCCCGCCTCATTCGCAGTCGCAATAATCCAGCATACGCAATTTGCATTGTCAATTGCGCAAATTCTCGTTTTATGCAAATTTGTCCTGCACGTTTTCGTTACGGAGATGGATCGCATTGACCACCTGGCCGTCGATATCGAGGCACTGGGATGGATTTACAGTGGGAATCACCGATTATGAGGACAAATAAGGGGGCTCAGCTTGGTTCGTTCACGTAAATCCGACGCAAACCAGATCGCCATCGCCAAGGCGGCGGGCGTCTCGGTCAGCACCGTTTCCCGCGCTCTGTCGGATGCGCGCGGCATAAGTGACGAACGGCGCATGCAGATCCGCAAACTCGCAGAAGATGCAGGCTACCTCGGCCGCGGCAAGCAGCAGCCGGTCGAGACGCGCCATTTGCGCGCCTATGTCACCGGCAGCCTTGCAACCGGTGGCCTTGCCCCTTTCTACGAGGCCGTCATTGCTGGTCTGCGTTCGTCAGCACGCGACGCAGGCTTTACGCTCTCGATCCGAATGGTCGATGAGGCAAGCCTTGGCCCGGAACGGATGATCCGCGACCAGGAACTGGAAACCGCCGCAATGACGATCTTTGTCGGCATTGACCTGACCGACGCGCTCGCCGCACATTTCCTGAACGGCGTCGACAAGGTGATCCTCGTCAATGGCTACGACCCCGCGATGCGTTTTGATTGCGTCGCGCCTAACAATTTCTTCGGCGCCGAACTTGCAGGCCATACGCTGCTTCGGGCTGGACACCGAAATCTCCTTTATGTTCATGATCATACGCGCTGGACAACAACGCAGCGCCGGCGCGGCTTCTATTCCGCCGTGGAGGCTTATGCGGGCACCACCTGTGCCGCCGTAACGGTTGCGGGTGGCGTCGATACCGAACTCCTGCTCGAAGTCGAGCGGCGCGTGCGGGGGCAATCCCAATGGACCAGCGTCTTCTGCGCCAACGATATGGGCGCCTTCCGGCTGATGAGTGCGTTGGAGGCCGCGGGGCTTAGCGTTCCCGACCAGATCTCCGTCATCGGCTTCGACGATCTGCCTTATGCCGCGCTGATGCATCCACGGTTGACAACGATGCGGGTTGATTGTGCCGAGATGGCGCGCCAGGCCATTGCACTGGTCCAGCGCCGCCTGGCCTATGTCGAAGCGACGCCTCTGCAGATCGAATGCGGTGTTCGGTTGCAGCCCGGCGAAACCGTTACGCAAATTGCGTGATTTTTCGAAACATGCGTAAATTGCTTGCGTAACTTGCGTCTGTGTGCGATCCAAATGCAGGCGTCTGGCCGTGATCGTATCATTGTCGCTTGCTGATCATCGTCGGGCATATCCGTCTTGGCCGTCCATAGAGGTGGCGAAAAGGGCTTTTCAAGATGACCGCTCACTACCGCTTCATTGCCCCCCGCCTCGATGATCCCCGCCTGCTTGGGGATCGCCGCTATTCCATGCTGATCGGCGGCGCTAGCGTTCCTGCCCTTTCCGGCGAGACGATCACCCGCGAAAGTCCCGCCCATCCCGGTCACATCGTCAGCACGATCCCGAAGGGATCGCGCGCCGACGCCGAGCGCGCCATCGCCGCCGCCCGCGCCGCCTTCGATAGTGGTCCGTGGCCACGCATGACCGGCGCCGAGCGTTCACGGATCATGTACCGCATCGGCGAGTCGATCGAAGCGAATATCGAGGAACTCGCTACCATTGAAGCGCTGGAGGTCGGCAAGGCGATTAGCCAGGCGCGCGGCGAAATGGGTTATTCCGCCGAACTCTGGCGCTATGCTGCCGGTCAGGCGCGTGGCCTCGAAGGGGAGACCTATAACGACCTCGGCACAAATACGCTTGGCCTTGTGCTTCGCGAACCTGCCGGCGTCGTCGGTATCATCACGCCCTGGAATTTCCCGCTGCTGATCGGCTCCGAACGCATCCCCTGGGCGATCGGTGCAGGCTGCACGGTCGTCATCAAGCCGAGCGAATTCACCTCCGGCTCGACAATCCGCATGGCGGAACTGGCGCGCGAGGCCGGCCTGCCGGATGGCGTGCTCAATGTCGTCACCGGTTATGGCGCGGATGTCGGTCAGGTCTTTGCGGAACACCCCGATGTCGATGCCGTCAATTTCACTGGCTCGCAGCGTGTCGGCCGCGTCATCGGTAGCTTGGCAGGCCAGAACATCAAGCGCGTCGGTCTGGAACTTGGCGGCAAAGGGCCGCAGGTGGTTTTCTCTGACGCCGATCTGGACGCCGCCGCCGCCAAGATCTCAGGCGGAGCCTTCCATTGCTCCGGCCAGGCTTGCATCGCCGGCAGCCGTCTGATCGTCGCCGACTCCATCGCCGACAAACTCCTGGAAAAGGTCGAGGCATTGGCGGCAAAGATCGTTACCGGCGACCCGCTCAACGACGCCAGCAATGTCGGCGCACTGATCCACCATGCCCATTTCGAAAAGGTCGCGGGCTATGTGGAAGAAGGCAAAGCCGACGGCGCCACCATTTATAGCGGCGGCACCAGGCTTGGCGAAGCCGGCGCCTTCTTTGCCCCGACAATCTTCACCGGCGTCAAGCCCGAGATGTCCATAGCTCGCGATGAAATCTTCGGCCCTGTGCTCAGCACCTTCCGTTTCAGCGATCCGGAAGAGGCAATCGCACTCGCCAACGACACGCCGTTCGGTCTCTCTGCCTGTGTTTGGACAAACAACTTATCGACCGGACTTCAGGCAATCCGCCGGATCAAGGCCGGCCGCACGTGGATCAATGGCATGGGGGACGGCACGCCGCAAATGCCGATCGGCGGCTACAAGCAGAGCGGTATCGGCCGCGAACTCGGTCGCCACGGCTTTGACGAATATTCCGAATTGAAGAATATCCACGTCACGCTGACCCGGTAGCTCGAAGCGGCTAGCCGATAGCGTCGAGCAATGGGCATAGAAGCTCCCGTCGGTCGGACCAAGCTTCCCCATGATTGCGGCGACCGCGACATCGTCGGGCCCCTCGATGCGTATTGCGCGGCCGCTTTGCGTCGCACGAATATGGGCCGGTCTTCAATCTCCGGGATTTCCTGGTCAGCCAGTCGATCACGTTGCGGCCGACAAAGTTCTTAAAAGGACAACATCGCCGAACGGCCTTCATGGGTTCCTGGTCCGGCTCGGTCAGCGCTTTGGCAAGACTACTGTCGGTCTGATGTTCTGATTCAGGAAAAACACATTGGTCGGGTCGTACTTGTTCTTCAGCTCCAAAAGCCGCTGATAGTTCGGCCCGTAGGCTGCCTTCACTCGGTCTTGACCTTCGTCGCCGAGATTGTTCACGTAGACGGCGCCGGTCGAATAGGGCCGTATTGCCGCCCATGCCTCGCGGATCCAGCCCATGTTCTCCTCGTCCCGGTCTGGATCATCCCACATGCCGATCGGAAAGCAGTCGAATTCGGCGTCCCGGCACGCATAGGCGGTTTCTGAAACCGGGACGCGCCTGATCGCCCCGCCGACTTGCTGGAGGACGAGCAGCGCGTTCTCGTTCGGAGCTTTCCGATAAATATCCAGCAAAGCGTCGATTGCATCGTCGGTCAGTTCGTGCATGAACTGTGCCTTCCAAGAGTAACGGCGTCCGCGTGGGAACAAGGCGTCAGCAGCGGATTGCACTTGCAGGTAGGGCTTGCGCATGAGCTGCTCGCTCACCGCCCTGCCTTTGGCATATCCAAGCAGAGGAGCGATGACCTTTTCAGCCTCTCTGGGTACGCCGGAATAGAAAATGGAAACGCTGAACATCCGTTCGCCCGCGGATGTGACCAGAGCAGCGTCAAGGCTGAGTTCCTCCGGCGCCGCCCTCGCGAACTCGTTATAGAACCTCAGCGCATCGCGCGCCTGCGCTTCCGGAAAAGTGACGGAACCGGCAAGAACCTCTGTCCCGATCTCGTAGAGCTGGTATTCGAAGCGGGTGACGATACCGAAGTTTCCACCGCCGCCGCGCAACCCCCAGAAAAGATCCGGATTCTCGTCTGCACTCGCCCGCAAAACCCTGCCGTCAGCGGTGACGATCTCCGCAGACAAAAGATTGTCGCAGGCCAGCCCGTAGCGGCGCCCGAGCTTGCCGAAGCCGCCGCCCAGCGTGAGACCGGCAATGCCTGTGTCGCCGTTGACACCCATGGTCGTTGCCAAGCCGAAGGCTTGCGTGGCACTGTCGAATTCGGCGAGCGTCAGGCCGGCGTCAGCCCAGGCTATGTGCCGCTTGCCGTCCACCGACCTCTTCTTCATGCGGGACAGGTCGATGACAAGTCCGCCTTCGCATACGCAGTTCCCCGCCACGTTGTGCCCGCCGCTGCGCACCGACAGCGGCACATTGCTTTCTCGCGCGAAGGAGAGTGCCGCGACCACGTCGTCAGTGTCTGCACAATAAGTGATCGCGGCTGGCCGTTTGTCGACGAAACCGTTCCAAACGCGCCGTGCCTGCTCGAAGCCGGCATCGGTTGGCAATACCAGGTCTCCGCGAAGGGCGCGGCCGAGCCGGGCTGCATCTCGCAAGCTGCTGCCCGCACCTGCGGTGTGCGTTCCGACATGGGACTGCATTTTCTCTCCCCCCCGAACGATCCGCAGACAGCCTCTCACGAGGGTAGCGCATTTGGCAAAATCGAAGAAATCAGGTGACGGATGAGCTCAATTCATCTACGTTAAAACGATGAGGAAGCTGCCGCCGCTCAATGCGTTGCGAGCCTTTGAGAGCGCCGCCAGGCACCTGAGCTTTCGGCTCGCGGCGGCGGAGCTCGGTGTCACGCCTACCGCAATCAGCCATCAAATCCATCTTCTTGAGGAGATTTGCGGCCAATCTCTCTTTCATCGGCGGCCGCGCCCCCTGCGCTTGACCAAAGCCGGCGAATTGCTCTTTCCCGTCCTGCGCAACGGATTTGACTCCTTCTCCGCGGCGCTCGCAGCGCTTCCCGGCGCAGCGGGAGGCGAGACCTTGCGGGTCACCACGCCCAATGCTTTCGCCAGCCGGTGGCTCGTGCCGCGATTGCCGAGATGGCGCGAAGTCCAGCCTCGGATCGCACTTGAGGTGATCGGTACCGATCGCCCCTTGAACCTAGCGAGCGAAGAGGCCGACGTGGCGATCCGATATGCGCGTCGAATGCCCACCGAGCATGTTGCGCAGGAGCTGTTTCGCGATAGCTATTTTGCGATCTGCCGCGCTGAACTGCTTCCTCAGGGTAAACCTCTTAACCAGCTGGCCGACATGTGCCGGCTACCGCGCATCCACTACGACTGGATGAAGAATGATGCCGAGACGCCGACCTGGCGGCGCTGGTGGATGAAGGCGCGCGAGATCGAGCCCGGACTGCCGCGCGACGCCGACGCCTGCCAGCTCAGCTTCCGCGAGGAGGCGCACGCGATTGCCGCTGTGCTGGCCGGCCAAGGGGTGGCGATTTGCAGCGACATCATTCTGGCGCCGGAACTCGAGCGGGGCGAACTGGTGAAGGCGCACATGCTTTCACTGCCCGGACTGGGGTTTTACCTGCTCCGTCTGCCCGAGCATCCCCGCAAGCACTTGATCATGCTTTTCGCCGACTGGCTCCGCAGCGTGGCGTGATCGCTCATTGGAGAGCCCTTGCAAGAGTGGCGATCCATGCAAATCTATCAAAAAATGCGCCGGCCAGATTAAACTTGGCATCACCCGTGAACATCTGCAGCCCGGTGATTTTGGACCGAGGTCGGATCTTTGTGGCGCTGCTCTAGAATTTCGCGTGCCCGCCGAAGAGCTGTGGCCGCCTCCTTGCTCGAGCGCCGTCTTCCTATTTAGTACCATCCATCGGCCATCGAAGCCTTGCGTTGGGCGACGAAATCGCAGAGTGCTTCGTCGACAGCGGCGTCGAGCGGCGGCGCTTCATATCGTTCCAGGGTCCTTTTCCATTGCCGATTGGCGCGTGTCGCAATATCGGTTGATCCGCCTTCCTCGCTCCATTTCTCGAAGGGTTCGTTATCCGAAAGTGTCGAATCCCAGAAGGCCGTTTGGTAGTTCCGCATCGTGTGCGCTGACCCAAGGAAATGGCTGCCAGGTCCGACTTCCTCGAAGGCGTCGAAAGCCAGCGTGTTGTCATCCACCGTGACCCCGGC
Organism: Rhizobium sp. BK313; assembly: GCF_014193655.1. Taxonomy (GTDB): domain Bacteria; phylum Pseudomonadota; class Alphaproteobacteria; order Rhizobiales; family Rhizobiaceae; genus Rhizobium. The sequence goes on from NZ_JACHZQ010000002.1 coordinate 842,124, forward strand.
GAGGTAGGAATGAAGTGCGCCGCATAGGTCCGTGTCCATCACGAACTTTTCGTAGGACATTGCCAGCAGGCCATCCAGAAATCCCGCCGAGTGCAGAATGAAATTTGCTCCGCAATGAATGGCCGACAGCATTGACATCAGACCCTCCTGCATGGCCTGGCCGTCAGGTAATTTCGAATTGGAGAAGTTGCCGGCGCACCGGAGAGGCAGTCTCAGCCGCCGTGCAAGCTGGCCGATGACCATGGAGCCGATGGCCGGCTCCGGCGTTCCGAAAGTGGGCGACCCCGACCGCAGGGACATGGATGAGAGAAAATTCCCGAAGATAACGGGCGCGCCCTTGCGTTCCAGTTGTGTGAGCGCGCAGCCGGCGAGCGTTTCCGCATAGGATTGAGCGATGGCTCCCGCATTGGTCACCGGTCCCATCGCCCCGCCGAGGATGAAGGGAACGATGACAGCAGCCTGATTGGCGCGGGCGTAGGCCCGCAGCGCCTTCGTCATGGTCCCGTCCCAGACGAGTGGCGAGTTCACATTGACGTTGCCCAGGATGACGCAGTTCCGGTCGACAAAATCTCTACCGAAGAGAATGCGCGTCATCTCGATCGAATCCTCGGCACGATCTTCCGCCGTGACGGATCCCATGAACGCTCGGTCGGAGTACTTGATGTGACTGTAGACCATGTCCAGATGGCGTTTGTTGACAGGCACGTCGACCGGCTCGCAAATCGTACCGCCTGAATGGTGAAGCCACGGGCTTGCTTGGGCGAGTTTGATGAAGTTGCGGAAATCCTCGATCGTTCCGTAGCGACGGCCGCGGTCGAGGTCCATCACGAAGGGCGAACCGTAGGCAGGAGAGAAGACGACCCGATCGCCGCCGATCTCGACGCTGTTTGCGGGGTTGCGGGCATGCTGGGTAAAACTGCTGGGCGCCGAGGAGACGATGTCACGAAGCATGCCCGGCTCAAATCTGACACGCACGCCCTGGACGTCGGCTCCGGCACGCTTCCAGTGATCCACCGATACCGGGTCGTCGCGAAATTCTATGCCGATCTCCGCGAGAATGCGGTCGGCCGTCCGCTCGATCTTCTGGAGGTTTTCCTCTGACAGTATGTCATAAGGCGGAATATTGCGAACGATATAGGGCACCCCGCAAGGCTTCGCGGTCCCGTCACGCCGGGCGGATCGGTTGCTTCGCCCACGTCTACCAACCTTTTCCTCGATAGGCATCTCAGTCATGTCCGCCTCCATAATCCAGACAAAGGCTAGGCCGACACCTGGATCTTGTAACGCTGGAAAAAACTTGGTCTTTGTATAAGTTCACCTTATGGAAACACTGCGACGACTTTTGCCGACGGCATCGACACTGATCATTTTCGAAGCTGCGGGACGACACCAGAATTTTAGCCGGGCTGCCGAGGAACTCGGCATGACGCAGGCCGCCGTCTCCTATGCAGTCAGGAAGCTTGAGGACCAGCTTGGCGTGCCTCTTTTTCATCGCGAGCACCGCAGTGTCGAACTGACCGACGTCGGGGAGCGCTTTCTTGCCGACGTTACCATGGGTTTGTCGCGTATCCAGAGATCGGCCGAAGACATCCGGACGAAAGGCCGTGAATCCAATGTTACGCTCGCAGCGTCAACGGCCTTTGGGTCGATGTGGATGCTGCCGCGACTGGCGCGTTTTCGGGCCGACCTTCCCGAGATCGATCTGCGCATCCAGACCAGTGTCCGGGACCTCGATCTGGACGAGGAGCCGATCCCGCTCGGCGTTCGCGGTGGCGATCCTGCAAGCTGGCCGCGCTATCATTCTGCCATGCTCGCGCCTGAGGTGGTTTTTCCGGTTGCCAGCCCCGGCTTCGTTGAAAAGCGTGGACGGCCAGAGCGGCCGGAGGACCTTCTGAGACTACCGCTGATCCATCTTGAGGAGCCTGTCCGAGCGGCTTGCGATTGGTCCGAATGGTTCGCAAGCACAGGTGTTCGTTATACTGCGCAGCCTAGGCGGCTTGCGATCAACGATTATGTCCTCGTCATTCAAGCCGTACTCGGTGGGGAAGGGGTGGCACTGGGATGGCAACATCTTGTCGGCGAGCAGCTTAAGTCGGGCGCGCTGGTGCCTGTGGGCGGACATGTTCTAGACACCAACCTGGCATTTTATGTCGTTTGGCCACGGTCGCGTGAGCTCAACGCTCAAGCGCGGCGGGTGCGAGATTGGCTCGTCGAGGAAGGGCGACGGGACCGTGAGGGCCGTCGATAGCCACGGCTGGGCGGTCGAACATCACCGCTCAAAGCTCGCACGGCCCATCATATTTCAGTTCGCGCAACGCGTTCCTCGACGACACGCTTCAAGATGGGGAGGGTTGACCGCCAATAGAACTCGGCATGCTTCAGCCCTGATTCTGGACCAATTATCCACCCATCCCCCTGCCGGATCGGAGAGGACGGCACCTGGTGCTCGACCTTCAGCAGAACTTGGCCTCCGTCGGACGACAGGCGAAACGTGATGATGGCGTAGGATGTCGGAGTGTCGGGAAGACCGGAGACACGCGACCAATGGGCATATTGCAGTAGCTCGCAGGGCTCCATGCGCAAGACGTGACCGACGTCGTCGTAGCGTTCGTCTCCGATCATCGTCGAGATCTTAATGGGACTGCCGACCTGCCAGTCGGTCTCAAAGTGCGCATTGCGCCATTTCTCCCCCGCCCAAGAAGCTAAGAGAGCGGTCCAAACTTGCGACGGAGTAGAGATTATACGAATAGACTGAGCAACGGCCTGAAGGTCTGTAAGGCTATCTTTGTCCATAAATTCCTTTCGGCGCGGACGTCCAAGCTTGTTTCGCAACCGTCAGACGCGACCAAATCCGTTCCGGTCGATCTTCACGGAGAGGCGTCTACAGTGTCACGACGATTTTCCCGAACTGCTCGTTTGATTCCAAGTATCGATGTGCGTCAACGATCTGTTCAAAGGTAAAGGTCTTTGCGATGATCGGCCGAAGCGTTCCGGCTTCGAGTCCGTCCAGAATCCATCGCTTGGCTCTCGATAAGCGTTCGGGATCTCCGGTAATTTCATGAACGAGGTAGCCTCGCAGCGTCAGACTCTTGCTCAGCACAGCAGGAAGTGGGAAAGGCGTGGGCTTCTCGCTCAATCCGCCATACTCGATGAGGATACCGCCGCGTGCCATGGCATTCGTGAGTGGTTCAAAGATCGGCCCACCGACGGCATCGAGCACGACTTGAACGCCCGCGCTCCCGGCAATCTCATCCAGGCGCAGTGCAAGATCCTCTTCATCCGTGACGATGACATGCGCGGCGCCCGCGTCGACCAAAGCTTGCCGTTTTCCGCTGTTGCGCGTGCATGCGATCGGGATCGCTCCAATCACGTTGGCAATTTGGATCGCGGCCAATCCAACGCTGCTTGAGGCTGCGGTGATTACCAAAGTGTCGCCGCGGCGGAGTTTGGCCACCTCAACGAGGGCGCCAAACGCCGTCAAATACTGCATCCATGCGGCGGCTGCTTCTTCCCAGCCGAGGTTTGCCGGATGCTTGACCACACGATCAATCGGCACGCAGATATACTCAGCATGGGTTGGCCATTGAACCATGGAAATTGGTGGAATGACGCTTACCGCCTCACCGGGCATGAAGCCTTCAACCCCGTCACCAAGCTTCGTTACGACACCGGCGGCCTCTAGGCCGAGTCCCGATGGCGGCGCCGGTCTCTCGATGTAGGTCCCAGCGCGCATCAGTGCTTCAGCACGATTGAGGCCCAGCGCCCGGACCTGGATTTGAATTTCACCCACGCCGGGCTGTGGCGCTTCGACTGTTTCGAAGGCGAGGACGTCTGGGGCCCCATGCCGATTAAAGCAGACTCTGCGCATTCGCTCACTCCTAACCATCATGCTCTAATGGTCTTTAGCGAGCGCCGACAACCGGATAAATGTGGAGATCGGCTTTTCAGAAATAACCAATGGTTTCGAATATGGATCGACTGACGAGCATGGCGGTTTTCATTAGGGCGGTTGATCTTGGATCATTCGCCAAGGCTGCCGAGGCTCTTGGTCTGTCTGCCCCAATGGTTGGCAAACATGTCCGCTTCCTCGAGGAACGCCTGGGCGTGCATTTGATTAATCGGACGACGCGCCGACAAAGCCTGACGGACTTCGGGCGCAGCTATTACGAACGTTGCCGGCTCATCCTCGCCGAGGTGGAGGCCGCCGATGTGCTCGCGGCCAACCAGCTTTCCGAACCTCGAGGCTTGCTCCGCGTGACGGCCCCTGTGCATTTCGGCCGTCATTGCGTGATGCCGATCCTGATGGCGTTGGTCGACGAGTTTCCCGAGCTTCAACTCGATCTCTCGCTAAGCGATCGCTTCGTCGATTTGGCCGAGGACGGCTACGATCTTGCAGTGCGGACAGGTGATCCTGGAAACCAGGCGGGGATCTCAGGACGCCGTGTTGCTCGCCAGCGAATGATCGTGTGCGGATCGCCACGATATCTTGAGACCGCGAGGCGCCCCACCAGCATCAGCGATTTGCAGCAATTGAAGGGCATCGTCTATCTCCGCTCGGGCATCGTTCCGCCATGGATGTTTCCGCGGGACGGAGACACCCCCCTCGAAGTGCTACCTTCCATTAGCGCGCGTATGGACGATCTTGCTGCGATCGCCGACGCGGTGACATGTGGTGCGGGCCTCGCGTGGCTTCCTTCGTGGCTTGTTCGCGACCGACTTGTTGCCGGCTCCCTCATCGAGTTGTTGCCCGACCTGTCGGGATTTCCGTATGACGTGTCTGCACTGTGGCTGTCGACATCTGCTCCGTTGCCAAAAGTGCGGATCGCAATCGATGCATTGGCCAGGGAATTACCGAAATACATGGGCCATCAGTAGCGTTGCGGGCTCATGGCGGAGGTCGACGCCTTACACAACCACGGTGGAAAGCGGCAAGGCGCCCAGCAGATTGTGTCCGATCTCACTTTTGCGCAACATGGGCTCAAGCTAGTTTGAAAAAGCTGGGGTGGAGACTTTGTAGCATGGCATGCGACGAGGGAGCTCGCAATGCGCCTCTATTCACGTGTCTCGGGAACGTATTTTGCCAGGAGGCCAACCACAGCCACTGCACATATCGATATGAATAGGAAAGACGCCGCGTAGTCCAACTGTGCCAACGCTACGAAAAGGATAGGGCTTAGTGTCGTTCCACTTTGGCCGACAAAGCGCCATATCCCAAGAAATCTTCCCCTTGCCTCCGGGGGCGCAACATCCGCGCCGACGGTCTGAATGGAGCCTCCCGTTAGCGCTTGCAATATAACAGCGATAAAAAACAGAACGATATACCAATCTAGCCCCAGCCGCAGCCAGGTGGATAAGCCCAGTGCTGCCATCGAGAGCGCAACTCCCCCGAAACCAGGAACCATTGTGCGCAGTCTGCCGTAACGATCCATCATCCACCCGGCGATAAAGCCGATCGGCCATGCAAGCAGGGCCGCTCCAGTCGCCAAATACCCGATCTGCTGTGGACCCAGATGGTAGGCGAAGGCAGCATAAAGATGCAGGAGATCAGCAAAAATAGGTCCCCTGGTGAGCCCGGCAAACAAAGCGACACCAAAATAGGGCAGGCGAGGAAGAATAATCTGCTTCCACGAAACGCTGGTCGTCGTGGTGCTCTCGGAAGCCTTTGAAATGCTTTGGCGTCCCTCGGAATCGGCGAACCATAGGGCAGGAAGGAGTGCGACAAGCGCAAGGGCGCCGAAAACGATGAAAGGTGACCGAGCCCCCCAAAGACTCGTTATCATTCCCCCCATGATGGGACCGGCAAGAGCGCCTGTATTGTTCATGCCGAACATCCAACTGACGTGCTTGCCGCGTTCACGGGGAGCGGAAGCTTGTGAGATCGCGGCCAGGCGGCCCATCAGCCACATTTGTGCTGCAAAGCCGTCCAGAAAGCGCAGAAGCAAAAGCTCCTGAAATGAGAATGCAAAGGCACAAAGAAAGGCCATAAGCGCTGTTAGCAAAGGGCCGGCGATCATAATCGGCCGCCGCCCAAAGCGGTCGATGAGCCAGCCGCAAGGAAGGGTTCCGACGAGATTGCCGAGGAGGAATGAGGTTACGATGCCACTTGCGGCGCTGAATTCTACGCCGAATGATTTCGCCAGAGTCGGGACGGCCGGAACAGCGATCCCGGTACCGAGCGCCAGAATAAACGCTGGCAGGTAAGTGGAGTAGATCGCTTTTTTAGATGTGGCTTTCGGCCCGAGCTCCAGCGGAGGCGAGGTCGCCAAATCGCTGGAGACGCGTGAATAACTCTCGGTCATTTGCAATACGACTACTGGAAAATTTGGAGACATGGAAAATGATCGCCGGGACATAAGCCACGGTGCCGCCTAATGTCCAGGAATTGGAATTCCATACCATTCATTTTTTTGTGTAACGCGAGATATCCTGGCGGCCAAAGATTGATTTCGGCAGTTCAATCCCGACGCGGAATTACGCAAATCTTTTCTTCAGAAAACAACCGCTTCGAATCCTGTCAATGCGATCAATCGGGAAGGTTCAGGCGGCTCTGGTTCGGAATATTGGGGTGACATGCCCATCGACCTTCATGGCTGAACAGGCCGTGCAGGATAGTCGGCTGGTCGAAGACATTGGTGCTGCTTAGTTCTTCAGACGACATCTTTCAACGTCGCATCGAAAGCCTCTAGAAAGCAGCAGGCATCTGCACGGGAAAACACCAATGGCGGTCGGATTTTCAGGACATTGGCGTGCGGTCCGCTTGCGCTGATAAGAACGTGTCGGTCGCGAAGTCCGTTGACGATTCGTGCCGCGGCGGCAGATGATGGCTTTCCGCCGTCGATGACATCGACGCCGATGAAGAGACCGGCGCCGCGTACGGACCCAATTAGTGGCGAGCGATTGATATATTCTGCGAGCTCGGTTCTAAGATAGGCGCCGACGGCCCGGGCGTTTGCGACCAGCTCCTCTTGCTGAATAACGTTGAGGACGGCCTGACCTGCAGCCGCTGCGACCGGATTGCCGCCAAACGTGTTGAAGTAACGGGCATTGCGGCCGAAATCGGCGATGATCTCAGGCCGTGCAATCAGCCCTGCCATCGGATAACCATTGCCCATCGGTTTACCGATCGTCACCAAGTCCGGAACGACACCGTGGCGCAGAAAACCCCATAGGGCATCGCCTGTGCGCCCGAAACCGGGCTGGACTTCGTCGGCAACGAAGATGCCGCCGGCCTGGCGGATTGCCGCGACGGCTGACTTCAGGAAGCCGGGCGGATCGGCGATGACGCCGTCACTGGAGAAGATCGTATCGACGATCAGCATGGCAGGTTTAATCCCGTGTCGTTTGAGGTCGTCAATCGCGGCCTCGACTTCGCGGGCAAAGGCCGCTTCGATTTCAGGCGCAGGCAAATGCGGATTTGGCGGTGAGATCGTCCTGACGTGGATACCAAGATTGACGTTTGGACCCAGCGAGGGAGAAAACTCAGCGACCGTGCTGGTGACGCCGTGATAGGCATGCGATGTGACGATGATGCCGGTCCCGCCGGTATAGGTTCTTGCAATTCGAACCGCGAGATCGTTCGCCTCGCTTCCCGTGCAGGTGAACATGACCTGGCTGAGTTCGGGTGGACAGGTCGCCGTCAGCGATTCCGCATAGGTCAGGATGTTCTCGTGAAGATAGCGTGTGTGTGTATTGAGCGTTGCGGCCTGTCGGCTGATAGCCTCGAGAACCGTTGGATTGCCATGGCCGACCGAAGCCACGTTGTTATAGGCGTCGAGGTAGGCTTGACCGCCGGCGTCATAGAGCCAAACGCCTTCGCCGCGCACGAAATGGACCGGGCGCTCGTAAAAGAGGCGATAGGCCGGCCCGAGCACGCGTTCGCGCCGCGCGATCATCGCCTGCTCCGCTTCGCTCAAGCGGTTGAAATCGTCAGAGCCAAATGCATTTGCCATCGTCATGAGAGGTCTCCGATTTTCTGCCGGAAGAAAGCGCCAAGATCCGCGTCGGTGTGATCGACAAGGCGTGTGAGGCCGGCGAGTGCGATTGGGTGATTGCGAAGAATATAGTCCCGATTGTCCGGGTAAAGGGCGGCGCGCCACTCGGTAATGATGACGGTCATCGCAAGCCGTGTACGCAATAAGGTCGGAAGGCAGGTGATTTCCAAGGGATCGAGCGGCCTGACGCGGTGATAGGCTTGAAGCATGGCAACGGCGTCATCGAGACTGTTTTCGGCGCCGATCTGATATGAGAGCGCGACGGCAAGATCGTTGATCAGCGGCGCTTCGACCATATCCCCGAAATCAATGACGCCGGTCACCATGGCGGGATCGGTCTCCGAAACAAGAATATTGTGCGGATTGAAGTCGTTGTGGATAACCTGCCGCCGCAATGTCCGCATCGCCCCGTTGGCAAGCTTGTCGAAGCTTTCGAGGGCATGACTGACCATCGTTTGCCGCAAAGGCTCGACGTGAGGGACGAAGGCGATCAGCGCCGCGGCATTGCAGATGTCCCAAAGTAGGGTCTGCTGCGGTACTTGTGGCCGGAAATCCGCAAGACCCTTGCCGAGAAGCGCAAGCATCTTGCCCAGCGCATCCATCTGCTCGAAGGAACGCCGTGCCTTGTAAAGTTGCTGACCGTCAAGAAACGTTAGTAGCCGCGCAGTCCGCCGTTTGTCAGCAAGAGGCAGGGCGAGCAGCATCTCTCCATTTTTCGTAGGGACGGCGCGCGGCAGCGGCAAGGGCAGTGCCTTAGCTGCGAGGTGGATCAGCGCTTGCGTTTGAAATTCGAGGATGTCGGTACGCTCCGCCGGATTGGCGATCTTGAGAACGTAGTCGCTACCGGTGTCCGTCTGAATCAGAAAGGTCTCGTCCCGCTCGCTCGACAGCGTCACGGCTCTTCCGGTGATACCGAAATGGTCGAATGCGATCGCCTCCACCGTCGCGTGCGAGGTTTTTCCAACCTCGACGTTGAGCGCGTTCTGGTTTTGCTGGATTGGCTCTGATGTCGAGGACATAGGATCACGCCTTTATTGACACTGGGCTATGGAGGATGATTGAAACTGGCAAGTGCGATTTGCATTTTGCGTTGCTAAAACCGCCGGCCCCCATCGAAAAGAGCCAAGATGCCATCCAGCCCAATTCCCTCTCTCACGGAAAGTTCGCGCCTGGTCTTGCGGGTGGTGGCATCGTCCGGACCGATTACCCGTCCGCGGCTTGGAGCGATTCTCGATTTGTCGAAGCCGACGATGACTGCGGTTATGAATGAGCTGGGTGCGCTCGGTCTGGTCGCGGCGATCGGCTCGCAGCAGGGCGCCATGGGTCGCTCCGCGACTGTCTATGCGCTTGGGCCCGCCGCCGGCTACGTTATTGGTATCGACGTCGGCGCGGCGCAAGTGCGTGCCGTCGCGCAGGGCCTCGATGGCAGTCCGCTTGCAACCGTCGAGCTCAAAATCGCCAAGCAAAGTCGCGCGACGATCGAGGAAGTTGCGTCGGTGGTCGATGACGCCGCAAAGGCCGCGAGCCTGGCCGTTGGCAGTCGTGGCAAGGTTCTTCGCAGCATCGCGGTTGCCGTTCCGCGCATCGTCTCGAGAAATCGTCTGGGTCAGAACAGACGTCGAGCGCCCGAGGCAGTTCTGCAACGGTTGCGTCAGTCGGTCGATGCGCCGATCCTCCTGGAAAATAATGTCAATTGCGCAGCCTTCGGTGAGCTGCACACCGGCGTAGCGAAAGGTCGCGAGATCTTCGTGTTTCTGCAGGTCGGCGTGCGAGTCGGTCTTGGCATCGTCATCGGTGGTAAATTGTTTCGCGGCTTCAACGGCGCCGCCGGCGAAGCTGGCCGTATCCCTTTTCCCTGGTCGTTGGACACCGTTCCGGAACGTGAAGGCCTCGAGCATTATCTCGGCTCCGATGCGCTGATCGAGCGCTGTATCGCCGGCTGGTCGACGAGCGAGGCACCCGCAACCGCGAGGGAGCTGTTCGATCGCGCGCAGCAAGGCGAAAAAGAGGCTTTGCTCTGGGTCAACCGGCACGCCGCCGATATTGGACGAATGGTTGCTGGCTGCATCGGTTTCTTTGATCCGGGTCTCGTTGTGCTCGGCGGCGGGGTTGGACAGAATCCATTGATTTTGGAGGAGGTTCGACATGTGTCGCGCGATTTGAGTTGGGCAACGGAAATTGCAAACAGTACTCTCGGTGCAAACGGCACGGTTCTCGGCGCAACGCGGCTGGCCGCCGATTACGCATTGGCGAAGATTCTCGGAGAAACGCCGGATGCGACCGTCGTTCTTCCTTGGCAGGAGACTGCGACCGACGAGCCGCAGCCTTCATTTGGCTAAACGTCAGACTTCCGTCGGCGACCATGGTTTCAGTTTCGTATCGGTCTGCCGATAGCGGAAGGTGATGTCAGTCAGTCCGGCCGCATCCTGCATATCGCCGACGATCATTTGCAACGCCACAATCTGCACGATTGCGTCGGCGACGGGATTGTCGAACCCTGGCACGGTTATGACCGTAAGGCCCTGACGCTCGGAGACGTCGTCGCGATTCGTGATCAAAACGGAGGGGCAGCCGAACCCCGCCATATCTTCCGCGATCTTCATCTCGCGGCCATGCCCGAAAGCGATGACGCCGGTGCGGGCATCCTGGGATTCCATCGGCCCATGAAGATAGTTCAACGTATCCCAACCGGCCGCGGGAATACGTACTGCTTCCCGAATGAGCATTGCGCCTTCGCCGGCGGTGGCAAAGCCGGCACCGGCGCCCACGAGATCGATGGAATGGCAGGCCTGGAGGCTGGCTGCGGCGGCCTGGGCGCCACCAAGCGCCGAACGTAACGTCTCGCGAATGGCTGCCGGAATCTCGTCCCATCTGCCAAAAGAGGCCATGGCGAGCTTGTCGCAAAGAAGCCCGATAGCCAACAGCATACCGCTATAGCCCGTCGAGCTCGCACCATTATCCGACCCGGATCCGCTCGGAATGACGGCGCCGACCAATTCTGCCAATGGGTTGCCGCCGCTTCGGCAAATTGCAATGCGGGGCATATGCGCGCGCAAAGCCATGACATCCGATATTTCCCGGCTTTGGCCTGAGGCAGACAATGCCACGAAGGCTTCTGCGGCACTGTCCACGGCTTGGTAGAGGTCTGTCGGGCAATAGGCGAAAGATGGAATGCCAAGAAGCCGCAGATAACAAGCCCCAACCATGCCGGCCTGGTAGCTGGCGCCGATACCGGCAAACCCCACCGACTTACCATGGAAGGGATGGAGATCGATCGTCTCCAGCGCTGCCGCAACGGTCTCCAGACCGTGCGCCAGGCTCTCAGGCTGTCGCGCGACCGCGCCACGATAGCCGATACGTTCATTCGCCATTGGTTCTCTCCATTTCAAAGGGTGTCGTTACAAAGACGTTGCGCGATCGCCACGGCGCCGGTGACAGGAGCAGCGCGCAACAGCGTCACCTCGCTGGACGGTGCGACCTTGCGCATCGCGTCGACGAATGCCTCGAAAAGCTGGGGCTGTTGGACGACAACGCCGCCGCCGATGACAACATGGCGGGCATCGGCGCCGCGGCCTATCAATATTTGAACCAGGTCCGCAAGCGATGCGGCACCTTCATTGATCACGCGTGTCGCAAGGGGTGAACCTCGTCTTGCGGCGTCGAACACCACATTCGCATAACTGCCCCAGATCGCAGCACTTCGGGTTTCGTTCAAAAGGCGGCCGATCTTGGTCGGATCGTTCGTTTGCAGCGTCGTCATCAATTCCGCGACGAGCGGGTCGCCGGTCTGGCCGAGGTCGATCGAGCCGCGTATGGCGCGTGCGGCTTCCCTGACGAGGGCCGCGGCGCTGCCCTCGTCTCCGAGAATCCAGCCCCATCCGCCCGCGACCAGCATTTCGTCGTCCGCGGTGCGGGCGACAGCGATCGAACCCGTTCCCGAAACGACGCCGATTCCGGTTACGAAGCCTGCCGCCGGCACGAGCAGCTCAGAATCGTTGACGACCTTTATCTTGCCCTCGAGTCTCACGCTGAGGTCGGCCTCAAGCTGCTTGCAATGCTGATCGGTATCGCAGCCATGGGCGCCGATTGCGGTTGCGCAAAGCTTGCCGCCGGCGATGTCTTTTATGAGCGTGGCGAGCGCGACGGCGTCTCGTTCGCGAACCCAGGTGCGCCAGTCGGAGGAGGCGACGACTCGATCCGCGACTACGCGATCGGCGTCTTTGATCAGAATGTGCGTCTTTGTCCCGCCGATGTCGATCCCTGCAACGAGGTCAGCTTGCTTCATATGATTTGGCGCCCTAATGAAAATATAGTTCGGCAAATTTACAAACTATCTAGCCAGAACGCAAGAACTATGATTTTCTAGTGATCGTGAACATGCTCTAAAACCAAAAAGGGGAGCGCAATGAGAGTGACATCGATCGCAGGGCTGCTGGCTGCAGCGACAATCGCCTGGGGCCTTTCTGCGCCCGCCACATTCGCGACTGACATATCCTTCTGGACCTGGCGCCAGGAAGATAAGGCAGCTTACAACGAACTGTTTGCCGACTTCACAAAAGAAAATCCCGACATTCATGTGAAGTTCGAATCCTTCCCGGATGAGAACTACCCGACGATCGTCTCGACCGCGCTGGCAGGCGGCAAGGGTGGGGATGTCATTCACACGCACGCCTATGGCTGGCTTGAGCAGTTCGTGAAGTCCGGCTACTTCGTGAAGCAGGACAGTTCGAACATGCCCTCCCTTGCCAATATGTCGGCCGACGCGTTGCTCGCGGGCACCTATCGCGGCGACGGCCAAGTCTACTCATTGCCTTTTGCGTCGCAGACCCTTGGTCTCTTCATCAACAAAGATGTCTTCGAACAAGCCGGCCTGACGCCGCCAAAGACCTGGGATGAGTTCATCACTGTGTCCAAGGCGTTGAAAGAAAAGGGCATCGTCCCGCTTGCAAACGGTCTCGGCACCAGCTGGTTCAACGAGATGTTCGTTGCGGCCTTCACCGGCCCGTTCCTGGGTCAGGATTTCGTCTCGGATCTGAAAACCGGCAAGGCGACCTTCAAGGATCCGCGTTACATCGCAGCTCTCAACAAGCTGCTAGAACTTCGCGATTATATGTCGCCCGGCTTCGAAGGCATCGACTACGATACGGCGGGTCAGCTTTTTGTGAGTGGACGCGCCGCCATGCTTGCCGGCGGCAGCTTCGATATCGCGACCTATAAGAGCCAGAACCCGCAGCTTAAAATGGACTTCATCGCGCCGCCGGCAGCCAAGTCCGGCGATATCCCGCAGGCAACCAAATTCTTTGACGGCGGCTATGCGGTCAATGCCGCGTCGCCAAACAAGGAAGCGGCCCTGAAGCTGGTTGCCTGGATGGGCACTAAGGAATTCGGCGACAAGTTCACGGCGCTTCTCGGCAATATTTCGCCGATCAAGGGCGTTGAGGTGAAGGACCCGCTGCTTGCCGAGGTCGCCAAGCTCAACGAGACGGCCATGCCGCACATCAATGTGGTTTACTTCCGCTTCGAGAAGCCGACCGGGTCCGAGTTGCTGCAAACCGATATTACGAAGATGATGTCTGGATCCATCACGCCTGAGCAGCTTGGCGCCGACCTCACGAATGGCCTTGCCAAGTGGTACAAGCCTTTCCAGGGGAAATAAAATGACCAACAATCGGCGCCGCTCGACGACTCTTTGGCCGCGGCGCCGGTCGTTGTGGATCCTCTTTCTGCTGCTGCCGGCCTTGGCCGTGATGACGCTCTTCGTTGTCTGGCCGCTGATTTCGGCTTTGCGTTATGCCTTCTACGACTTCAATGGCCTGCGGCCGTCGCAATTCATCGGACTTGAAAACTTCCGCAAGGTGCTTTTCGAGCAGCCCTACAGCGATTGGACCTACAACGCCTTCTGGCACAATGTGATCGTTTTCCTATCACTGATGATCTTCGAAAACGGGACCGCCTTTCTTGTCGCCTTTGCCCTTCTGAAGGGCCTGCCCGGACACCGAATTCATCAGGTCATCGTTTTTCTCCCGGTCGTTTTGTCCTCTGTCATTGTCGGGTTTCTCTGGAAGCTTTTCCTGCACCCGCTCTTTGGCCTCGTGAACGGCGCATTGGCGCTTGTTCATATCCACGGCCCCGCCTGGCTCGGTAACGAGAATACCGCACTCGGCAGCATCATCTTCGCTAATATCTGGCACTGGCTCGGCTTTCCGACGCTCGTGCTTCTCGCCGGCATGCAACGCATTTCGGCTGAAGTCATCGAGGCAGCGCGCCTTGATGGTGCCGGCGATTACGTTCTGCTTCGCCGCATCATCTGGCCGCTGATCGCGCCGAGCGTGACGATCGTTTGTATCCTGACTTTCATCGGCAGTTTCAACTGGTTCGAGATCCCCTATGTCATGGCCGGCTTGACCGGTTCGCCGGGAGGCTCGACCGACGTGCTCGGCCTCTACTTCTATCGTACCGCCTTTGGCAGCGTCACCAACGGCATCCAGGATTTCGGCCAGGGCAGCGCGCTTGCCGTGCTGATGTTCATCTTCGTGGCCGGCTTCTCATTCGTTGCTCTGCGGTTCCTTCGCCGCCGCGAAATTCAGCTCTAGAGATCGCGCCTTGCCGTCGCCCCTCTCAACCCTGCGAGACAAGACATGAAGACTTCCAACGAGTGGATCAAGAATGGCTCCATTCAGGCGCTTCTCGTGCTGAACGCACTGCTCATGCTTTATCCACTCCTCGTCATGGTACTTTCGGCGTTCAAGACGAATGCGGAGATTTTCAGTTCACCTTTTGCTTTGCCGCATTCCTTTTCTACGGCAAATCTTCAGAAGGTCTGGGATCAGACGAACTTCATCCGCTATATGCTGAATTCCTTCGGCGTCACACTAGCCTCGATCGCCTTGATCCTGGTTTTTGGCACCATGGCGGCTTACGCGATTGCGCGGTATGAGTTCAAGCTTGGCGGTGCGGTCCTGATGTTCTTCATCAGCGGCATGACGGTGCCTTTGAAGCTTGCGATAATCCCGCTCTTCATCCAGCTTGACGCCCTGCATCTCGTCGACACCTATGCCGGCCTAATCCTCGTCTATGTGGCGATGGGCTTGCCATCGGCCGTTTTTATCTTGACTGGCTTTCTGCGGACGCTGCCACGCGAACTCGAAGAATCTGCCCGCATCGATGGGGCGAGCGAATTGCTCATCATGCTTCGCATCATGCTGCCGCTTGCAAGGCCCGCCATGGTGATCGTGGCAATCCAGAATGCCGTTCCGATCTGGAACGATTTCTTCTTCCCACTGATCCTGATCACCTCCGACGATCTGAAGACGCTGCCGCAGGGGCTCACCGTGTTCATTGGTGAGTTCACCACTGATTGGGGCGTGATGTTCACCGGCCTGACGCTGGCGGCGTTGCCGATCACGCTTCTGTATATCGTCCTTTCCAAGCAGTTCATCGCTGGCATCACCCAAGGCGCTGTGAAATAGGCCGCCCAATAAGGGAAACGAACATGAGTTCTGTCCAAATTCGTAATGTCAGTAAGAGCTATGCACAGACCAGCATCATCAAGGACATTTCGGTCGATATTCCCGATGGCGAGTTTGTCATTCTCGTCGGCCCATCCGGCTGCGGAAAATCGACACTATTGCGGATGATCGCCGGTCTTGAAGACATCACCGAAGGCGAAATCGAGATCGGTAGCAACGTAATCAATGATGTCGCGCCAAAGGCGCGCGATATCGCCATGGTCTTCCAGAACTATGCGCTCTATCCACATATGACAATTCGCGAAAACATGGAATTCGCCCTATCCCTAAAGAAGATCCCGAAATCGGAGATCGATGCGAAGGTCATGCGGGCGGCCGAAATTCTGGGTTTGAAGGATTTGCTGAAGCGCTATCCCCGCCAGCTGTCCGGCGGTCAGCGCCAGCGCGTCGCCATGGGCCGCGCGATCGTCCGTGACCCGAAGGTCTTTCTGTTCGACGAGCCGCTTTCGAATCTCGATGCGAAATTGCGCGTCCAAATGCGTGCCGAGATCAAGGCTTTGCACCAGCGGCTGAAGACCACGACCGTCTATGTCACGCATGACCAGGTCGAGGCGATGACAATGGCGGACCGCATCGTGGTCATGCGCTCGGGTGTCGTCGAGCAAACTGGCACGCCCCTTGAGCTCTATGACGATCCCGTCAATATCTTTGTTGCACAGTTCATCGGCTCACCGGCCATGAATGTTCTCGAAGGGGAAATCAAGGATGGCGCTTTTGAGACAAGCGATGGCATAAGGCTGGCAATGCCTGCCTCGAATGCAGTGGATGGCCAAAAGATTTCTTATGGCATCCGCCCCGAACATATCCGTCTGTCCGATCAAGGCGTGCCTGGCACCATCCACGTCGTCGAGCCGACTGGTGCTTCAACCGAAGTGATTGTCCAGGCAGGTGCTCAACAGATCGCCCTTACGGCGCACGAACGCCTTGTCTCAAGACCGGGACAGCAGGTCCGTCTGGCGATCGATACGGCCAAGGTATGTCTATTCGACGCCGATGGCCGGCGTCTCCGCGGCTGAGGAGGGTTGGGCATGGTGGGAACAGGCAGGAAATGCGTCATCGTCACAGGCGGTGGTTCAGGGATCGGTGCTGCGACAGCGTTCGCCTTCGCTGGGGCCGGCTATGATGTCGTCATCAACTACAACCGCAACCGCGACGGCGCCGAGGCCATCGCGGATCGGTGCAGAGACCAAGGCGTGGAAGCGATCACTGCCCTCGGAGATATCGCGAGCGATGAGGCCTGTCTGTTGATCGCAGATACGGCCGTTCAACGCTTTGGTCGCATCGACGCTCTCGTCAACAATGCCGGAGTCACGCGTTATGCCGCGGCTTCCGACCTCGATGCTTCGAACGCCGCGGATTTCGAGCATATTTTCAGCGTCAATGTCACCGGCACCTATCAGATGATCCGCGCCGCCACACCTCATCTCAAGAAGAGCGATCTGGGGTCGATCGTCAACGTCTCCTCCGACTCCGCCTTCTCCGGCTCCGGCTCATCTCTTGCCTATGCCGCCTCGAAAGGTGCGATCAACACAATGACGTTGGGACTGGCCCGGTCCCTCGCACCGGCAATCCGCGTAAATGCAGTGTGCCCCGGCTTCGTCGACACGACTTGGGCGCTCTCCTGGCACGATGAAAATTCCTACAAGGCTTTCAAGGAGAACCTGATCAGCGCAGCGCCACTCAAGAGCATCCCCGGTGCGACCGATATCGCCGACGCCATTCTTTGGTTGACTGACCACGCGACAAAGGTGACCGGGCAGTGCCTCGTGATTGACAGTGGCATGCATCTCGGGGTGTAAGCCGTTGCCCAATCAATTGCATATTCGGTCCGGATTGATAGGTCTTCCTCGTGATGGTGTTGGTGCATGGATTGTCAGCCAAACCAGGCCTTACCGATCGTCGACCGCAACAGCCTCGAAGGCATCGAGCGTGCCCATCAGGCGGCCAGGGACACCGGTGTCCGGCTGATCATCGGCTGGGGGCTCGATCTCACCGACGCGATGTCGGTTATCCTCGCACCAGTGTTCGAAATGCACCGGCGCGGCCGGCCTGGTATTGGTCTGCAGATCCTCGCTCATAGCAATGTCGGTTCAGGATCTGGATCTTGATCTTGATCGATGGGATCGAGGATATCGGGCGTGTTGTTCTTCGGCGATCCGACGTTCTTGCCGATTGGCCACATGGTCATCAGCTCGCTCGGGAACGGCCGCATCAAATCATAAGGATCAGGCTCGGGTGACAGCCAGCGCTCATAATCTTCCGGGTGGAGGATGACTGGCATTCGGTCATGGATCTGCGCCATCATTTCATTGGGCGCACAGGTGATGACTGCAAACATCTTCTCTTCGAGACCGGTATCCAGATTGCGGCGACCGGACCAAACGCCGGCGAGAGCGAACGGTTCCCCTGACTTCATGGCGATGGCGTAGGGCTGCTTGTTCTTACCCGTGCTGTAAATGTCCTTCCATTCAAAGAAGCCGTTGATCGGCACCAGGCAGCGCTTGGATTTGTATGCCGCTTTAAACATGCCGTTGGTCGAAATGCCTTCCGATCTGGCGTTGATCATCGGCCGGCCGGCATCCTTTGCCCAAGCTGGAATGAAGCCCCAGCGCGCCGTCGCGAACACCGGACCCATAACGTCCGGCTCTCGCACAATCTCCCTGACGATAATCGGATAATCCTGCTGCGGTGCCCCGTTGTAGCGCGGGAAGCTATTTGCCAGCCCCTCGGCATCACCTGGCGCCGCAAATGCAAAATTGGCGAGCAATTCCCGTAACGATGATCTTATATAAACGCGTCCACACATTGCTATGCTGCTCTCTTCCCATTCAGCTGCATGATGGCTTCATAACATTTTTCGATACGGCAGGCTGCCTCTCGGGCACTTCGATCCACCACGCCGAAGGACAGACGCGGTTGGGCGCTCTCTTCGCCTATCGCGATCAGCCCGAGCATGTCATTGTCGGCTAGGTCGACAAGTGCTGCCGCTGCTTCCCGCTCGTTCCAGCCGGCCGCTACGGCAAGAACAGCGAAGTTAGCCGAACAATCCTTTGATAGTCGAAACAACTGACGACCGGCTAATTTCCCGTTGTGTGGAACGGAACTTAGCGATTGCTGCCGCCCCAGGACTGTTGGCAGTAAAGGACAGAGCAACCGCCATCACGGGCTGGTATCAAGGAACGCCTGGCTTCCGTGCCATTGCTGCATTGTGCGCTGTCACTGACGTATCGATCGTAGAGAGGTGGTCCTCCAGACGAGTTGGAGTAGCGAAGGATGATCGCTCGCTCCCTATCGAGGGTATTGTGGATCGCCGAGCATGTCATTGAAGCAGAGTTGTATCGATTGATGGCAAGTGCGTCGCCTGCTGGAAACGCGAGCGCTGCAATCAGGCACCCCGCAGAATTCCATGAAAAACCTCTCAATTCGCGATGTCTGGGTACACCCGGCATGGTCGTCTCCTTCCGCGCTTGGATGCGTGGTCGATTAGAATGACGGACATGATATTTGGTCGCAGATAAAAGATGCTGGAGAGAAATCTAACATCGCGATCCAGTGCAAGAAACCGACGCTAGAACACGTTTTCGTGCACGGACAAGGTCTAAGAAAGCAGAGCGCTACGCAAATTGGCACGAGAGATGCCGGCCGGGATGGTGTTGCTGGTGCTCGCCGGCCGCCGATGCCAACAGATAGCCCCACCGCTGGGTGCCGAGTCACCCCAGCCAATATCTCGGCCCCGGCCCTTTGCGTCCTGCGACATCAGCAGGGTTCGCAAGGCTACACCGGTCGATCGACAGGCACCCGCAACCGATGCACTCGGTAAGGCCGGACCTCAGGCGCTGCAACTCGGCTATGCGCTGGTCGATGCGCTTTGCCCACTGGCCTGACAGTCGTGACCAATCCCAACGCGACGGTACGTGATCGGCAGGCAACTTGGCGAGCTCGGCGCCGATCTCCTCAAGTGTCAGCCCGATGCGCTGAGCAAAGACGATAAAAGCGATCCGGCGCAATGCAGACCGGTGATAGCGCCTATGCCCCGAACCGGCGCGCTCGGATACGATCAGCCCGCGCTCCTCATAGAAACGCAGGGCCGATGAGGCAACGCCGCTGCGCCGCGATACGTCGGTGATGGTCAGCATCGAATCCATGCACAAACAAGAGCACGATTCCCACTTGACTTCAAGTTAACTTGAACTTGTAGCAAGTGTTCGTATTGATTGAAGGAGTACCAGCAATGCAGACGAATATCGATTTTCAGGGACTTCGCGTGGCGGTTACGGGCGGCACCTCAGGCCTCGGACTGGCACTGGTGCGGCAGCTTACCGGGAAGGGTGCACGCGTTGCCTTCGTCGCTCGCACCGCCGCGAACGTCGAACGCGTCGCAGCCGAGACGGGTGCGCACGGCATTGTCGCCGACATCGGCAAGAAGGACGATATCTACCCGATCGCGATGCAGGTCACGGCGAACCTCGAAGGGGTCGATGTCCTCATCAACAACGCGTCGAGCCTCGGTCCCGTCCCTTTGGCGCTTCTTGCCGATACCGAGTGCGAGGAGCTGGAAGCGGCACTAGCGGTCAATCTGCTCGGCGCATTCCGGCTGACGAAAGCCTTGTTCGGTGCGCTTGCCGCATCCGCACGCGAAGGCCGCGGCGCGCTGGTGATCAACATCTCCAGCGACGCGGCGGTCAATGCTTATCCCGACTGGGGCGCATATGGCGCGAGCAAGGCCGCTCTTTCCCATCTGACGGCGATTTGGGACGAAGAGGCGAAACCCGACGGCATAAGGCTGCTGGCGCTCGACCCTGGCGATATGGACACCCCGCTTCACGCGCTGGCGCTTCCGGACGCCGATCGGTCGAGCTTGAAGGCCCCCGAGTTAGCTGCTGCCGAGATCATCAAGAAGATACTGAACGCGTTGCCAGTCCGCACTGCGCTTCCCGCCGGAGGACTAGCATGATTAACGAGGACGGTTCCGATCGGCGCTTTGCCAGGCTGTTTGTCGTCGAGACGGAGGGCACGATGTGCGACCTGCCGCGTACCAGGCTCGTAACGCTGTTCAATCCCGGCGATCTGGTTGTCGCCAATGATGCTGCGACCTTGCCTGCCAGCTTGCATGGCACGCATGTCCCCAGCGGAAAGGCGATCGAGATCCGTCTGGCCGGCTGGCTATCACTTTCCGATCCCACACGCTTCGTGGCGATTGCCTTTGGCTTGGGCGACCACCGCACGCGCACGGAGGACCGGCAGCCACCGCCTGCGCTGTCAACAGGCGACCGCCTGCGGCTCGGCCCGCTTGAAGCCGTCGTCGAGCGCCTGCTCGACCATCCCCGACTTCTCGAGCTACGCTTCCCAGGTAACCGCACAGCGATGCTTGCAGGACTAGCGCAGCACGGGCGGCCGATCCAATACGCGCATGTTCCCGAGCCGTTGGCGCTATGGGATGTCTGGACGAAGATCGCGGCCCGGCCGTTCGCGTTCGAGGCGCCGTCGGCAGGCTTCGCGCTCGACTGGCGTACGCTTCAAGCCTGGCGCCAGCGCGGTGTCGGATTCGCAGCAATCACGCATGCCGCCGGTATCTCATCCACCGGCGATCCCGTGCTCGACTCGCGCCTTCCCTTCGATGAGCCGTACCGCATTCCTGAACGCACTGCGGAGGAAGTCGCGCGGGCGAAGCTCCGTGGAAGCCGTATCATCGCGATCGGCACGAGCGTCGTGCGCGCGCTCGAGGCAGCCGCCAATCCCGATGGCAGCGTGCGCATTGGAAACGGCACTGCGACAGGACGGATAGCGCACGACACGCCGCTTCGCGTGGTCGATGCGGTTCTCACGGGTGTCCACCAGCCTGGCGAAAGTCATTTCGAGCTCCTGCGCGCCTTCGCAGACGATGCGCTGCTCGCTAAGGTCTCCGCAGCGCTCACCGCGTCCCGCTACCGCACGCATGAATTCGGCGATTCCGTGCTGTATAATTTGTTAACCGCTGCTTCTGTCGGCGCGAACGGAACCTGACTGAAGCGCTCGAGACAAAGCCGGAGAGATCACGATGAGGCTCGGAGCATGTCCAAGGTGCAAGGCGTGACGCCTACTGTGAGACAATGTTCACAGTTACGGTAGGGATAGCGAAATTCATCGAAAACCTTGGGTTCAGCGCAAAGTTGAGGGTAGCCAATGAACTTTCATCCCTGTTGAGTGTTTCGATGTATCAGCGAGGATGACGATGACAAAGGTTTTCTTCACAACGACCGATAAGGATGGAGTCATCGTTGGCGATACCGGCTATGACTATCCGGATCTCATCGCCGCCATCGCGCAGGCGAAGGCGACGTTGGCCGAGATGGCGTCAGACAACATACCGTTGCAAGCTGGTGATGTCTTGTCGGTCTCGATCGAAAACGTGCGGCGAGACACAGTCGCCACAATGCGCCTCGTGTTTCAGATTGAATTCCCAACAAGCGCTGTCTAACGCCGAGGCGATGAGAGGATGAACGCGGCTGGCGTCGTTCCGACCCAGCCCGCCATAGCTTGTCGCCGCCGTCTGTTGCCAATGACGAAGAAGAAGGAAGGTATTGTGATGCCCAAAGCTTTGTATGCATCCAATTGATGCGTCGTACGTTCTCCTGTGACGCCACTGTCATAGGAGAGACACGATGTTTACACGCGAACACATCGCCCCAAGAAACGACAAACGCTACGTGTTTCGCCACGACAGAGGCCGTGTCAGAGAGCCTGTCGTCTTCGAATGGTCGCTATCTGCAGACTGTGCCGGAACACGAAAACGAAGGCAAAGCGGGGTAGGGGCGATTGTGGCAGCCGTTATTGTGCCTCCACACAAAGGAGGCTGCGATGAACGCTTCTAAGCCGGAGGGCTTTGATACGAACGCCGAGTTGCGGGCTCATTTCGCCGAGCTCGAAGCTGATGCCCCGGCGGAGGAGGGACTTCAAGGCCCAATCGACGACATTTCCGTCGAACGGCGCCTTGACGATCTAAAGAGTGAGATCGACCACCTCAGAGACGAGATCGAAAATCTACGTGCGCGCCTGGCTGTCATTGGGGGGCAGGCGAGAACCGTTGTCAGATCTCACCTGGACTGGGCAGATGCGAGCGCGCACGCTCAGCTCGGCCGCTATCCATGGGCAAAACTTGCGGGTGCAATGGCAGGGACCTTTATCTGCGTTCGGCTGTCAAAAAGACTACCCTTGGGAAGGATCGCCAGTGTGGCGGTTGCGCTGATCACCGCCCGGCTCGACGCAAATCCGTAGCATTGAACAAGGTCGCCCTGTTCAGGGACGTGTTGCCGAAATGTAAGCATTTGCTTCCCGAAAAGGCGGGCAGAGTTCGTCACAGATTGGCTCCGCCGGCATCGGGGGGTGCCTGCGACTAGCCTATTTCAGGTGCGTGGGATCGGTCTGGTCAAAATCCGGGTGGGCTGGCCTCGCGCATCGCGAGGGGCAGGGTTTCCCATGCCCTGATCAGCTCTCCGATGGAGCCGGCCTCCATCTTGCGCATGACGTTGGCGCGATGCAGCTTGACCGTGACTTCGCTGATGCCGAGGTCGAAGGCGATCTGCTTATTGAGGCGCCCGCGCGCGACTTCGCGCAGGATCTCGCGCTCGCGATGCGTCAGCGTCTCGAGGCGCTCGAGATTGCGCTTGACGACTATCGCCTCCGCCCGCCGCGCCGCATCCAGCTCAATACCGGCAATCACTGCATCGAGCAACGTCTGGTCCCGCACCGGCTTGGTGAGGAAATCAACCGCGCCGGCTTTCATGGCCTGAACCGTCATCGGGATGTCGCCATGTCCGGTCAGGAAGATGATCGGCTTCAGATTGCCGCTTCGTGCCAGATGGTGCTGCAGATGAAGCCCGCTTGCCCCCGGCATGCGCACGTCGAGGATCAGGCAGCCTGGGCGGTCCAAAATGTCGGAGTCGAGGACTTCCTGGGTCGAGGCGAAACTGACCGGCTGGAAGCCCGCCGAAAGAGTCAGCTCCGACAAAGCCTCTCGAACGGCTGCATCGTCATCGACAATGATGACCGTCGGCTCCTCTACATCGTTCCTGCGTTGCGGTACCGGCGGCACCAATTTCCGGATCGGTTGCTCCACTCTCATGTCACCCTCCATTTCTCGGTTTTTGCATGGCCTCTGTGATGGCTGCGAGCAGGGCAGGCGCATCGAAAGGCTTGCGGAAAAAACCGCTGATGCCCTGGGCGCGACCCTGGTCCGCAATTTCGTGGCGGCCGGTAATCAGGAAAACCGGCAGTTCCGGACGCGCCTTCTTCACAATGTCACGAAGTTCGAAGCCGTCCGTGCCGGGCATGCCGATGTCCGTTATCAGCAAATCCAGGTCCGCCAGTCCGCGGACAAGCAAATGCCCGGCCGACTGGAAGCAGCAAGCCGCATAGCCGGCGGATTCCAGCAACTCTTCCAGCGACTCGAGCAGCCTTGGATCATCATCGACAACCGCGATGATCGGTTTTGTTTTCTCCATGCTTAATTTCCTCCCGCTCGACGCGAGTGGGTAATCGGTATTTCCAGTTTCTCTGCGACACGCACGAGATCGGCGAGCGACGCTGCTCCCATTTTCTGCATCACATTCCTTCGATGAATTTGCAGGGTGACTTCGCTGATCCCCAGTTCGGACGCCGCCTGCTTGTTAAGGAGCCCACTGACCACGAGCGGCAACACCTCACGTTCCCGTGGCGTAAGCTCCAGATATCGCTGTCTCAGCTGTCTGAGTTCAGCGCGTTCCGATCGTGTCTTCCGATCCTCGGAAATCGCCGTGTGGACCGCGGCCATGAGGTCTGCATCGCTGAACGGCTTGGTGAGGAAATCCACCGCGCCATGCTTGATCGCCCGTACCGAGGACGGAATATCGCCGTGCCCGGTGATGAAAACGATCGGCGGGTGATCGCCCTCGGCGATCTGCCGCTGCAATTCGAGGCCGTTGATATCGGGCAATTCGACGTCGAGGATCAGGCAGGCGGGAACATCCGGCTTCTCGGAGTTCACATATTCGCCCGCCGATCCGAAGGCGATGGCGCGCATGCCGTGGGCCTCCAGGAGTTCGCCGAGCGCCTCCCGGATGCGTCCGTCATCGTCTACGATGAATACAACATGATCCTCCGTCGTCATGGCGCCGCTTTCGTTGCAATCGGTAAGGTGAAAATGAATCGCGCGCCGTGCGGTTCATTCTTCTCGGCCCATAAACGCCCGCCATGTGCCTCGACGATCGATCGGCAAATGGCGAGACCCATGCCCATACCGGTTTCCTTCGTCGTGAAGAACGGCTCGAAGACCCGGTCCGGAAGCTCGATGCCATCTCCAAAATCGCTTATTTCGGTTTGCACCTCGTTGCCGACGCGATGCGCGCGCACCTCCAGAGCCTTTTCCCCGGCGACAGAATCCATTGCGTCCATGCTGTTGCGGATGAGATTGATCAGAACCTGCTGGATCTGGATGCGGTCGACCGTGACCGGCGGAAGCCTGCTTTCCACGTCGATGTCAATCCGAGTGCGGCGACGGATCGCCTCGCCAGCCATAAGGTTGGATGCTTCCGCGATGGCGTCCGAGACGGACAGGTTGGCTCTGTTCTCCACCGACTGCCTGAAGAGAGCCCGAATGCGGCTGACGACTTCGGCCGCCGAATTGGCGTCGCGGATGACGCGCTCGGTCGTAATCTTGGCGCGTGCGACATTGACGGGTTCGGCCGAAAGCCAGCGGTAGCAGGCATGCGAATTGGCGACGATCGCCGCCAGAGGCTGGTTCACCTCATGCGCGATGGAAGCCGAGAGCTCGGCGAGGCTCGCCGCCTGGCTCGCACGCGCGAGCCTCTCCTGCGCCAGGCGGAGCTCTTCCTGCGCGCGAACCTCGCCATCGATATCCAGGCAGATGACGTTCCATTGCACGATGGCGCCTTCGCCATTGCGCATCGGCGCGGCGCGCGTCTCGACCCAGCGATATTCGCCGTCGAAGCGTCGCAGGCGGTGCCTGCGTGCATAGGGCTCGCCGGTCGACAAGCAGTGGGCATATTGTTGCTTGACCCCAGCAACGTCATCGGGATGGACGCCGGCGTCGAGCGTGCCGTTCAGCCGCGATTTTCCCGCGCCGTCCAATTCTTCAAGCTCGTAGCCGAGGAATTCGCGGAGTTGCTGGCTGCGATAAACCGGCTCGCCGTTCGGCGCTGCGCAATCGATGAGTGCCGGCAGTGTTTCCACCAATTGCCAGAGAAACCGTTCTCGCTCACGCAAGGCCTCCTGCGCGTGCATCTCGTCTTCGATGTCGATTGAGGCAATGTACCATTGCACGATCGCGCCATTAGGATCGAGCAGAGGCTGCGCGCGTGCTTCTATCCATCGGTAGGTGCCATCCTTGGTGCGCCGCCGAAACCGGTTTACGAAAGGCTGGCCGGTCGCGAAGCCGTCTTTAGCTCTACGAAACATCGTCGGAAAGTCGTCAGGATGAGCCACGTCTCGGGCCAACGCATCAAAATCTTCGATCTGCGTGGCCGGCACACCAACTTGGTCCTGATATCTTTTGCTGGCGTAGGTAAACTTGCCCGAAGGATCGAAGCTCAGGATATTGAAGGGCACGGCGTCGATCATTTGCTCCAGTTGCCGCTTGCTGCTCCGCAGGGCTTCTTCGGCCTGCACCTGATCGTCGATATCGATGGACACCTGGTACCACTGAACGATCGCTCCATCTCGATCACGCAGAGGCTGCGCGCGCGCCTCTATCCAGCGATAATTGCCATCTTTCCAACGCCGGCGATACCGCATCATGAAGGCGTCGCCGGATCTGAGGGAGCTGGCTGACGCACGCAGCACCTCGGCAGCATCTTCGGGATGAACCAGTTCTTGCGCCACGCGGGTGCTATCTTCGAAATTCGCCCCGGAGAGGCCGAGATCCTCCAAAGATCGCTTGTTGACGTAGGCCAGCTTGCCGGCAGGCGTCCAGCTCCAGATGTGGACTGGCAAGGCGTCCACAAGCTGCGAGAGCTCCCGCTCCCGTTCGCGCAAAGCCTCCTGCGCGCGCACCTCATCATCGATGTCGATGGAGATTGCAAACCATTCGACTATTTTGCCGTCGTCATCGCACAATGGCTCCCATCGACCGTCGAACCAGCGATAGACGCCATCTGCGCGACGCATGCGATATTTCATTGCGTAGGGCTCACCGGTCGCAAGCGAGTGTCGGATTGCATTCAAGAGCCGGTCGGAATCGTCGGAGTGAACAAAAGTCCGCATGGCGGTCACCAAACGACTGCTATCCCGATTGTCCAACTGCGCGACGTCGTCCAGACCGAAAAAGTCGAGCAGCCGTTTATTGAAGAAAGTTGGCTCGCCTGCCGGCGTCAGACGCCTAATCTGGACCGGGACCATGTTTACGATTTGCTCGAGCTCCCGCTCCCGATCGCGCAAGGCCTCCACGCTTTGGCGCAATGTTAGCAACGCCAGCTGGTGCTGCCGTGATATGGCGGCGACGATCAGCGCCGAAAACGCCGAGATCACCAGGAAGAGCTGCAACATGATCTGCCTGTGCCGCTGGGTCTCTGGATCGCCGGCAAACTGGCTGGTACCGGAGATCGTGAATAGCGCCGTGATCAGCGCGAGGAGGGCGAGGGTAACGGCAGCCCCCTTGAACTCGAAGCGCACCGCAGCCCAAAGAAGGGGCGGCATGATGATGTAGGCGAAAGGCAGGTAGCCGCTGAGCGAAAGGGCGGCGACGCCGAGCAAGATCAGTCCCAGGACACCAGCTTCCAACCATCGCGACGCCGAGAATTCGGCCTTGCCGTGCCAGTTCTGGAACACGACCAGCGCGAGCGGCGCCACGATCAGGGTCCCGGTGGCATCCCCAATCCACCAGAGAGGCCAGGCCCCTAAGAAGGTTTGCGAAAATATGCCAAACCAGGCGAGTGTCGCACTGCCCACGGTCGCGCTGATGATGGGCGCAATTCCTGCGCCAACTACAACGAATGCGACAACTTCCTGCAAGGTTTCCAGTCGAACCGGCCGCTTGAAGGTTCGGTTCACCAACCATGCGCCGATCGTCGCTTCGAGCGCGTTACCGGCATAAATGAGGACCGCCGCAGGCAGCGGACTATGGAACCAGAGGACATTGCCGACCAGCTCGGCCAGGCAGCCCGCCAGCACCCACCAAGGCCAACTCCGCATGGGAGCGAGGATGAGGGTGGCGATGAACAGCCCGCTCGGTGGCCAGATGGAAATACCTGTTCCAGGTACAATTGCGAGCGCCTGCGCAAAGCCGCAACCCAGGACATAAGCCACAAAAAAGAGGCCCAGATGCAGGAGTTGGGGGCGGTACGACCAGACAAGCGTCATCGGCTGCTCCTGCAGGATAAAGAAAGCGCGGGATCGCCAGCGTTTCGAACAGCTTAGGGCTCGGCTTCGGCGCTGGCGATCTGATGTTGCACCGTAGTCTCGCCGCCGCACAGCGGCAACTTATGGAAATCCATGTATCGGGCTGCAGACAGCCAGAAAACAGATGCCGAACCGCCAATATGCGGCATCCGCACCCCGGCCAAGACGGTGCGAGTGTGTGGCTGGGCATCGCCAATTTATGTCCATTCGAACGGTTGAGCCCAACGATGTCACATGAAGTCCGTCGACCGGCCGCTGCGGCTCGAACGTGTCGTTCTAGGCAATCCGCGCTATGGCGTCGCTTCCCAGAATGAGCTGCTCTGGCAGATCGTTCCGGCGTGAGAGATCGAAAATCACGCCGGCTAGACGTGGGTCAGACTACAGAGTTGTTGCCAGCGCCCGGTCCCGCCGGCTGAGCGAACTCACCTTGGTCATCGCGTTGACCCCAGGTCTTTCCACCTGATCCTTCCCGAGTGGTTCGCTACCGGTAGCCCGTCATCTCTAAGTAGCCCAGCCCGTTGAATGATCCGGTGGTCCGCACAGGCCCCTCCCAATAAGGAAACTGGCTTGCGACCCACGCGTGGTCGTTGATGGCTGACACACTCACATCAAGACCCCTTTCCGGCAGTTCGAGGCGCCACTTCACAGGAACGTTGCGGCCAGCGACTGACGCGGTAGCCCCGGGCGTTACCTTGAGCTGGTTGGACGGGATCGTCGTTGGCTTACCCTCCGCCGATATCCAGGTACCCGAGGTAAAGCCTCCGCCAGCACTATCGCGCAGGCGGAACCCCATCAACTTTTCGCCGCTGTCAAAATGGAGCGAGAACCAGTCCCAGCCTGTCTGGTTCGCCGCGAGCGGCTGGCTCGACCATTCCCGATCCAGCCATGCCTTCCCGGTCACTGCAACCTCCTTGCCCGGCAAGCGCAGCACACCGGTGACTGTGTAGAACGGTTGCGAGTAATAGTAGCTCGCTTGCCCCTCTGCTGATTTGACCGAAAATCCGTTGTCTCCCTGTGGCACGATCGGCCCGCTCGCATCGAGATCAAAACGGTACCCGAAATCGGCACCCGTCGCTGTCATCCTCAAATGCGAAAGCTCGTCTCCTCCGCCGGTCGGCTCCCGCTCGGCCAGGTTCCATTCATCAATCCACGCGGAAAAGGGAGACGTGTTCACCCCGGCCTGACCGACGCCGCCACGCGCCAGCCGCTCCGCCGAGAACTGCCTGTCGGGCGTCGTCACGGCGGCGTTGCCCATCCAGACCTGGGGACTAGACCATCCCGACTTATCGCCAGGCGCGGCAGCCGATCGGAAAAGTGTCCATTGCGCGCCGTAGTCAATGCCGTCCGCCCCCTTTAGGTTTGCCGTCACATACCACCACTCGATGCGGAAATCCGGGTGTGAGCCATGGTCCCTGGGGAATTCGAACTGGCGGCCAGTTGTCGGAAGCGCGAAGCCCTCGGCTTTTGTGCCAAGTCCGGCGAAGCCTTGGGCCTGGGCAACGCCAAGCTCCCCCAGGCAAAGCGTCAGGACAGCGAAGAAATATAACTTAGCGTTCATCCGCAAACACCTTTAAAAGCGTGGCGGGCGTGACCTTCGAAAGCCGCCGTAATGGAACGACGACGGAAACAAGTGCCGCCAAAATTGCGAGCCCACCAAGTTTAAGCCAGTCTGCCGGAAAAAGCCGGAGAGGCAGCCGCCATCCGAATGCTTCGACGTTCACGACGGCGAGAAGCACCCAGGCGAGCGCAATACCGACAGGAATAGCCAGGACAAGGGTTACGAGGACAAGCAGCATTGTTCGCCAAAGCTCCAGCTCAACCAGCCGCCGTCGGGTCAAACCCATTGCCCAGACTGGAGCCAGTTGCGGGAGCCTCATCCCCGAAAGCGTGGTCATGCTCGCAAAGAGCGCCACACCCGCGACGCCGAGGGTCAAGACGTTCAAGGCGGCGGTCACCGAGAACGTCTGTTCGAATACTTCCAGCGAACGCCGCTTGAGGCTTGCCTGATCGACGACGTTCTGTGGGGGTAGTCCGAATGCGTCCACGACCTCCCGCCTCAGTCCGGAAACCTTTTGGGGGTCAACGCGCACGCCAAACCTCAGACGCGAGACGTTGGGATAGTGGTGGGTCAGGGCATCGATAGCGACGATGGCCTGACCGGTGGGGTTTCCGTAGTCCGAATAGACGCCGACGATGGGCACTTTCCAGCCGCGCGGCAGCGTAATCATATCGCCGAGACTATGGTGGCCTCGCCTAAAGAGTTGCTCGTTGACCAGCGCAGCGTCGCCGCGGACGATCCTGTCCCAGGCATTCGGCACGGCTTCAAGGAGCGGCCATTTATCGCGGTAGGTCCGATTGTCGACAACACCGAAGACCTGGCCGGGCTGACCGTCGATATCCCCTTCGGCGTTCCAAACCGGAAGGACCGCTTCGACCCTGGGCCGGAGCCAGCGAGCCAGCCTGTCTCCTTCCTCGTCCGTTCTCGCCGTGAGATAGAGTTCGGAGGCTAGCCGCTGGTCAAGCCAACCGGTGAAGGTCGACCTGAAACTGGAGACCATCGTGCCTACCCCGACGTTGGCCGACAAGGCGATGAGCAACGCCATCAGTGCCAGCGCCAGGCCGGGTATCTGTTGCCGGGTGTCGGCCCAAAACCAGAGGGCTACGGGTCGTGCCGACGTGTGTGACATCAAAGCGAGGAAGCCTGAGAGCACGCCAGGCAGCAGCAGGGCCGCGCCAAGCAGCAAGCATGTGAGAACCGCAAAGCCCATGACAAGGCCGGAACCCCACTCCGAAAGAGCAGCGGCGACGACGAACAGAACGAGGGCCGCCGCCGACTGCACCAAAATCAATCGTTCGGACGCCCTTGCCCAGGCTCTGGGTTGAGCTGGCGCGAGAAGCGGCATACGCGATATCTGCAAGAGACTTTGCGCCGCAGAGAGGAGCGTACCAGCGACTGCGATCGCCAATCCGCTCAAGACCCAACCGCTTCGGAACGTCAATGCTCCATCGACGCTTGCGCCATAAAGGCTACGGAGTGTCGCTGCGACGCCGGGCAGAAGGAATGACGCGAGGATATATCCAAGCGCGACGCCCACCAGGCCGGAGAACACCGCGAAGACCAGAAGCTCGATAAGCAACAAGCCCATAAGCGTCGTCGCGGGGATCCCAAGGGACCTCAATGTCCGGAACGTCGGGCGACGCTGCTCGAACGCCAGCCCGATCGTCGAGTAGACAATGAACAGGCCGACCGCGAAAGCGAGAAAACCGAAGGCCGTCAGGTTCAAGTGGAAGCTGTCCGTCAGCCGGCTGAGGTCGCCCTGCACGTCGGGCTTCTTGAGCGACAATTCGGGCGCGACCACTGAAAGCTCCGGCCTCCCCATCGGCTGGTCCGGCGAGACGACAAATCGGGAAACCAGCATGGGCTTGTCCAGTAGCCCCTGGGCAATGCCGATGTCGGCGATCGCAGTGCTCGGAAGCATCCCTGGACTTACCTTGAGAGGCGGCGTGGAATTGCCCTTGAGTCGCTCAGCAGTTTCGGAGGAAACGTACAGAAGGCCCGGAGGTGTGATGAAGGCCAGGAGATCGGATGTGACACTCAGAGCCGCGGCTGATGCTCCGCTTGGCAGGGTCACAGGGTCGACCCCGATAAGATGGATGCGGCTGGTGCCAACCCGCCACTCGCCCTCGACAATGGGAGAGACCTTCCAGCCAGCGCGGCTCAAGCGGGCAAACGTTTCCTGGCTTACCTCCTCACCGCTCGTGGGAACGAGCTGGTCGAACCTGTCCTGCCCCAGCATGGCAGCCGCCCTGTCGTAGCTCGCGCGCGCCTCGGCGTTAATCGCCTGGACGCCCGACCAGAGGGCAGTTGCCAAAGACAGACCCAACAAGAGCATCGCCAGCTGCAACGGGTGTCGTCGCCAGTGCGAAAGCAAAGCACCAAGGCCGGACGAGATCATAGGACGATCCGCCCCTGCGTGAGCTTGACCTGTCGGTCGAGGCGACCCGCCAAGCGCGTGGAGTGGGTCACCATCAGCAGCGCGGAGTCGGTTTCGGCGATCAACTCCAACATGAGTGTCATGACGGTATCGCCGTTGGCCTCGTCGAGATTGCCGGTCGGCTCGTCCGCCAAGATGAGCGCCGGCCTAGTTGCCAAGGTTCGCCCGATCGCGACGCGCTGCTGCTGGCCACCCGACAGTTGCTCGGGGTACCGGCGCATAAGAGGAAGAAGACCCAGTCGGTCGGCCAGCTCCGCCTCCCAGGCCGGATCCGAGCGCTCGGCGAGACGCGCGTGAAAAGAGAGGTTAGCCGCCACATCGAGAGACGGAATCAAATTGAACTGCTGGAAGACCAACCCAACGACACCGCGTCGCACAGCCGCGCGCCCCCGGTCGTCCATCTCAGAAACGGCTTGCCCGGCAACCACGATTTGCCCATGATCCGGCTTGTCGAGCCCGCCCGCAAGGTGGAGAAGCGTGCTCTTGCCGCTGCCGGATTCGCCTGTCAGCGCAAGGCTGCTCCCCGCAGCAAGGTCGAGATCGATGTCACTGAGGACGGCCAGAGGGCCCTCCGCCGTATCGTAATGCTTGCTGACGCCTCGGAGAGACAGAACCATTCAATCTTCCATTCAAACAATACCGATCCTCACCGAATGACTTGGCGAGCGGCAAAGGCAATGGTTCACCTGGGCGTCGCGACGTGAACGGAAGCGACGCCACATCTCGAATTTATGCGTCCCCGTCGCAAGTGGCCAACGCATCAGACACCGAGAGCCCGCCAAATTCCGCCTTGCCTGACGCGGAGGCCAGATAGCGGATCGAGCCAAGTCCCTGGATACCAACACTTGTTTTCCATCACCATCTGGAATTGCCCCATGAGCCCCTTCATTCAAGCGTGGCCGATGCATTCCTCGCAGATGCCGTATTCCATTGTCTCGTGTTCGGATGGCTCCACTGGCTTTCGGCAGCAGAGACAGGTCACGGCAAAAGGCGTTCGAGCACGGCATTTCGGCGGCGGCGGAAGAATCTCAACTTTGCCGTTGTCGTCTGTCCACTCCTTCCGGACTTCCATCAGGCGCTCCTTCTTAATCCATGGGACACAGATGGGGGTGCGCCGAGGCAAATACCAGCTTATTCCCTGAACGACGCATCGGCGAGTTCGGGGGTGGACCGAACGCTGTGCGACAAGCTGATCGCCCGAAAAAGAGTCCTGAATCGTTCAGGAAACAGGCGTGGAGCAAGCGCTTCGCTTCTTCGCGTGGACGTCGTCGTTTTCGTTTGGTCCTCGCTAATTTTGTTCCTGTCGGGAACCAAGCGGGGAGCCGGTGGTTGAGCATGGGGGTGGAAGGAATTTTCGCCCGCAGCTGTGTCGTTCTATCACGTTGCGCGTCTAGCATAGAAACCAGACTAGGAGATTGTTATGAGCAGGACCTTTGATCTATCAAACTTTTCCGATGAGGAACTGGCCTCCTTCATCGAAGAGGCAACGACCTTGCGAGACACAAGGCGGGAGAGCCGTGATCGTGAGCTTCGAACAGGTGCAGACGGCTCCAAGGGGCAGGATGTAAGGGATCCGGACCACGGTGCCATTCCTACGCCGACGCCGCGTGATGTTAAGGAAGAAGGTCCGGCTCACGGAGCCACCAAGTGAAGCTTCTGGCGTTTGACTGACCGGCTGGCAATCGCGGCCGAGTGTGTCGTGCTTGTCGGTCTCAATTACCTTGTTCTTTCCTCCTCAATCGTCTCCGCTAGAGCGATCTCCATAACGATATCGGTCTGCAAGTCTTCGCCGACCGGGAACGTCGTGCTTCCGGCTGCCGCAAATCCCGACTTCATATAGAAGGCAATGGCTCGCGCATTTCGCTCGAACACTGTGAGTTCCAAACGTGCAGCGCCACGCTGACGCTATTCTCGCACCACATTTTCGAGCAGGTTCTTAGCGACCCCACAGCCCTTCCAGTCGGCATGAACGTAGATGCGGTTGAGAAAGGCGGTATGAGCATCGACCATGCCGACGAGGACATGGGCATACCCGATGATTTGATCGTTGGCGGTCGCGAGAAAGAGCGCTGCCGAGGGATCGTCTATTTCCGCTTGCTGGCATTCAGTGCCGAGGTCTTCTGGATATGGGATTCCATATCGGAAGCAGGTGTGTCATCCTGATAGGTGGCGCGAAATTGTTCGGCTGCAAAAAACGATAGGGCTTCAGCGTCGGATCGGTTTGCGTGTCTTATGGCAAATGTGCCAGGCATGTGCCCCTCGCTTGCCGAGCCAAGCTATGCTCCGGCGAATTCGAAAACATGCAAACGTCGCTGCAACTGTCGTGGACATCCTAGGCGAACTTGGCCTCATCCGAAACTCAAGAAGGCTTATCCGGTTCGCACAGCGGAATACCATCAATAGCGCGGATAAGATGACGCGGAGCTGATAAATGTAAGGTGGCTCTTGTGGTGGAGGTTCCTTTGAAAGATGTAGCGAGTGATAGCGAACATTGGGCGGGAGCGGCGGCGCAATGGATAGCTTGGGCGCGTGCGCCAAACCACGATGCCTTTTGGGCTTATCGGGACGCATTAGCCGACTACCTCGGCACGGCGACAGGTCGAGCGCTTGATGTCGGATGCGGGGAGGGACGAGTCTCTCGCCTGTTGAAGGCGTGTGGTTACACGGTGACCGCAGTCGATCCCGTCGCTGAGCTTGTAAGGGCAGCAGAGCAAGCCCAATCCGCTCATGACTACGCCATCGCGCCAGCCCGCGAGCTGCCATTCGAGAACGAGAGTTTCGATTTGGTCATGGCCTACAACGTGCTGATGGATGTTGTTGATGTTCCGGAGGCGCTCAGGGAAATCAAGCGCGTGTTGCGCAGAGATGGGACGCTCTTCATTTCGATCGTTCACCCGCTGGCGGATTTAGAGCTTCTCGCTGAAACCGGGCCCAACGCACCCTCAGACACTCATGCGAGGTACTTTGAGCGACGCCGTTTCGAGACAAAGGTCGAGAGCAGGGGCCTGACAATGCATTTCGCCGGCTGGGCGCAGCCGCTTGAAGCTTATATGAGCGCTTTGGAATCGGCAGGCTTTGCAATCACGTCGCTGCGCGAACCGGCTGCGGACTTGAGGGAAGGACGGGACCATATGAGCCGTTGGAGCGGACTTCCGCTGTTTCTTTGGTTGCAGGCCAAACTGCTTCCTTTTCATACTTAAGGGGTTTGCTGAGGGTCCAGACGTGACTTGGCGGCATTGTGGGCAAGGGTCCGGAAGTGGCGTGAGACACCAGCTCACGACTGCGAGCCGAAGCGGACCTCACATGTCAGTGTGCCAGGCCGTTATTGAGCTGGTCCTACTATCATCTATCGCCGTGCCGCGTTGAGTGATGCGACCTTTCTTGATACAGCCACGAGCCGGTTGCAGGGATCACAATATTATGGGAGTGCGGCGTGGCTAAGATGGAAGGAGGGTGCCGTTGCGGTTCCGTTCGGTGGCGCATTGAGGGCGAGCGGATTCCTCGGACCTACGCGTGTCACTGCTTGGATTGTCAAACCTGGAGCGGCAGCGCGTTCAGCCAGCAGGCGATTGTGGCGCGAGAGCGTTTCGAATGTATTGGAAAAGTTGGACAGTTCGATTTACCGAGTTCTGACGGCAACAGAATATCCAACCAGTTCGCTTGTCCGGCATGCTTTACGCGGCTCTATAACACCAATACCTCACGGCCGGGCCTTGTTGCCATCAGAGCCGGAACATTTGATGATAGTCATCAGCTCACCGTTGTTGCCCACATCTGGACAAAACGAAAACAACCGTGGCTGACAATTGATGAGCGATACCCCAGTTGGCCGGAGGGTGCGCCGCAGGCGGAATTGTTTCGTTTGATCGATGCGCCGGTTGCGGGCTTGTCAAGAAAGTGACGGCAATGGCATCACTCGGCGCTGTCGCCGTGCGCAGCTTTGAGTCTGCTGTGGTCGAGAGGAGAGTTCGTAGCAGCAGAACAGAGGTCCGGATATGGCGCGAGGGAAATGTCGGCTAACGGCGGCTGTCGGCCCAATCATCGTGGACTGACACGATAAGCTCAAAAGTTAGCTCCCACCAAAATCTTGACCATGGGATAGCCCGGCAATTTGCCCCACGGGACAGGCCTTCCCGCATCGACATAACCGACTGACCGATAGAAGCGATGTGCTGTCTCGGTGCTGGTGAGAATAGCCCGCTCATGGCCATCGTCTCGCAGATGTTGTTCAAGGGCGATCAGCATCATTTTGCTTATGCCTTGGAAGCGAGCATCGGGTGCAACGTAGTTTAGCGTGATTTCTCCGCTTCGCGCCGCACCACCGACAGCGCAAATGTTCCCATCTTGCTCTGCGACCAGAAGGCGTTGATTGGGTAAGCCGAGCCATGAGCGAAAGTGTTCAGGCGTTTTGTTTCCCAACCACATCTGCACGATCTCATCGTCATTGTGGTGATCGGAAACACATAGCTCCGCGATTGACTTGCGAATGACCTGAACCGCCTGCTCTGCGTCATCCATGTGAGCGATGCGAATCATCAGCTTTCTTTCGCGCGTTGCCACCCCCAGTGTATTGCATGAGTTGACCAAAGGAAGTCCGCTGGTAGCGCAATTCTGACGAGGAACTTCGACCGGCCGCCCACCATTGATCGTTGACAACTCCGTTGACTCCGGCCAATGGAAGCTATCCTAATTTCCCGACCGGTGTCCTTATGCTGCCTTTGCACTCCCTTGGCGAGCGCATCGTCGTCCTCGGCCCTTCTAACGCGGGCAAGTCAACGTTGGCGGTCGCCCTCTCCAGGAAGCTCGGTTTTCCGACTGTGCATCTCGACCAGCTTCATCATCTGCCCCACACGGATTGGCAGCCACGTCCGGAAGAAGAGTTCGCCAAACTCCATGATGCGGCGATTCTTGGAGAGCGATGGGTTATGGAAGGCAACTATTCACGGCTGATGCCGCAGCGTCTAACCCGTGCTACTGGCGCTATTCTCATCACGTCAAATCACTGGCTACGCTTTTCGCGCTATCTCAAGCGCACTGTTGTCAACCGTCCGGATCGCGCAGGACATCTCGAAGGTGCCAAAGACAGCATAAAATGGGAGATGGTTCACTGGATTCTTGTGAAGACCCGCAACAGTGGCGTCAAATATGCGAAGATTCTTCAGGAATCCGGCTTGCCAACCATCGAATGCCACACAGCGGATGCACTCAATAATCTCTACCGAGTTTGGGATTTGCCCGTGCCCCGGTAGGGAACCACGGAAACATTTCGCCACGTCCGGTTATGGCGCGATGCGACCGTGGCGACCTTCCGCGATCGGTCCAGATCAGTCGTTCCGGCGTTGCCTTGGTGAGAGGCTCAAAGCAGCCGACGGCACAAATCAATTTCGTCCCTGATTGGTATTCCATCGTCACCGATCGCGGGAATAGTGGGCTTCAGTAATCTTGCCTCATCCACTGCTCCAGGTCGAAGCCGCCGCAGCTCGAAGCCTCGACGTTGGTAGAACCGCAATGCAGTGAGATTGTCGTTCGTCGTCATGACCCAAAGCGAAGAAATTCCTTGGCCCCGCAACTTATCGGCTAGAGCTTCTACCAATAGAGTTCCCACGCCTTGGCCGGGACAGACTGCGTCGAGCGACATAAGTTCTGCGTCGTCGCCCCAAACCCGGTAAGTAGCCAGCCCCTGATCGGAGTCAGCCACAAGTGCTGGAAGCTTCAGCAGGTCAAAAACCTCCCCATGAGCGACGACGGCTGTGCCACCCCATCTTTCTACGAGGAGTTTCACAATCCAATCTGCATCTTGTTGGGTAGGCTCACGAGCAATCATGCCTCAACATAGCAAGCGCCAGGTCGTCAGACCATCGCCGGATGACCACTTCTGACGCAACGCAGCCGCTGTTTCACGCCCAAAATGAGGCTGGTCGGCATTGTGGCACGCGGATGATCGCCGGTCACCACCAGTGGTGGCAAAGGTGGTGACAGCGACATGGGCGAAGAGGAATAAAAATTGGGTGCTGAATACTTCAGCATTAGGACAACGCCGTTCAATTGATGCCTATGGCAGTCGTGATTACACCGACTGGTCAGCGATATCGCCCCAAAGTACGCCTTATCCTGTGGTCGCCCAGCAGACGCGCTATATTGCATCCGGCGGAAAGCCGGGCCAAATCCAAACGACGCCATCGGACCGATTTTTGTCATCAGGACCAGGTCGACTCTTTCGTCCACGCAAACTCCTTTGCCCTGTCAACGCCTTGTTGCGCTTGTATGATGAAGCGCGAATCGCTGTTCGCAGCGATAGACGTCGGCCAAGATGAATGAGGGAAGCTAAACATGACGGACGCCAAGAGCGGCATCGCAGGCCTAAGGCCACACATTACTGTGATTGGTGTAGGCGGTGGCGGCGGAAATGCGATCAACAACATGATTGCTGAAAATTTGGCGGGTGTGGACTTCATCGCAGCAAATACGGACGCTCAGGTCCTCGCGACCTCAAAGGCATCACGCCGCATCCAACTCGGAGCAAATGTAACAGAAGGTCTCGGTGCAGGTTCGCTGCCGGAAGTTGGCCGCGCGGCTGCCGAGGAATCGATCGATGAGATCATGGATCATCTGAGCGGTTCGCACATGTGCTTCGTCACCGCCGGAATGGGCGGCGGAACAGGGACGGGCGCTGCACCCGTGATCGCGCACGCTGCCCGTTCGGCTGGCATCCTAACCGTCGGCGTCGTCACAAAGCCATTTTCCTTCGAGGGCAATCGCCGCATGAAGACAGCCGATATCGGCATCGAGGCGCTGCAGCAGGCAGCCGATACGGTTATCGTCATTCCCAATCAGAATTTGTTTCGGATTGCCGATGCAAAGACCACTTTCGCGGATGCCTTCATGACTGCTGATCGTGTGCTTTATTCTGGCGTCGGATGCATCACCGATCTCATCGTCAAGGAAGGTCTGATCAACCTTGATTTTGCTGACGTGAAATCGGTCATGCGTGGTATGGGCCGAGCCATGATGGGCACGGGCGAAGCCACTGGGGAAAACCGGGCGATGAGAGCGGCCGAGGCGGCAATCGCGAACCCATTGCTAAATGACGTTTCAATGAGGGGTGCCAGGGGTGTTTTGGTCTCGATCTCCGGCGGTTCGGATATGACACTCTTCGAGGTGGACGAGGCAGCGAGCCGCATTCGCGACGAAGTGCAAGGCGACGCGGAAATCGTCATCGGGGCGATCTTCGACCGCAATCTTGACGGCAGGTTCCGTCTCTCTGTTGTGGCGACCGGATTGGATGGTAGCGCGCTCCTGGCACCGATGGATGCCTTGGCTCAGGATTTGGCGCAGAAGCATACGCTGCAGTAGCACACGCAATTTCGATGGGGGCGGGAATGGAATTGGATGTCGAGCCGCCAGTCTGTCGCTTCTGCGGCGCGCGATCTTCCAGCGAGGTGATGCTAAGATCAGGACAGCACAGACAAGGGAACTGAGATGCGCAAGTTCAACGTTATCGTCACAAACGAAATCGAAGCTGACACTGCCGAAGAGGCCGCCCTGCTCATGTACCAGGAGCTAACGAAAGGACCGCCGCCTCTTCGCTTTTCCGTAACGGATGAGTCCAAGTCCACTAC
Source organism: Rhizobium sp. BK313 (assembly GCF_014193655.1). Classification (GTDB taxonomy): domain Bacteria; phylum Pseudomonadota; class Alphaproteobacteria; order Rhizobiales; family Rhizobiaceae; genus Rhizobium. The sequence continues at coordinate 881,627 of NZ_JACHZQ010000002.1, forward strand.
CAGCATAAAGCTGGATCGGGCGAAGGCAGATGAATTTGCCAGCGTCGATCATACTGCAGACCCCGGCAATTGGTAGCGGGACAGATTGCTGCGATAGACCGCAAGCTTCCCATCGTCAATTTGCAAATGTGGCCTGGTGAACGGTGAGGAGACAGGCGTTTTGGAAGGGTCATTCGAGGCCACCCTATACTGGCCCGCCGTAATATATGCAGCCGGTGCAAACGGTCTTTGCCCTACGATCATCGAAGCGACGTGATCAGGAGAACTTGGTGGTTGGGTAAACGACCTGAGCTATGTCAGCAATGCTTGCAATGCGACAGCCAAGAAGAACGCGATGATAACGGCCGCCGCCATAAGGGTGACCTGGCGATTGGCTCGTTGAAGGACGCGAGACTGCCGTCCCCGTTTCGCCCGAAGGCGATACCCTCGGGCAGGGACGGTATTGGAGTGGCCTTGCTCTTTTCTCCCGGACATGGCTGCCTCCCAGCAGAAGATGCCAGTTTTGAATATAGCAGCCGACGCCACATTTTTCATGGCGTGAATCGGCACTTTGAGGCTGGGATTTCCCAAGATCCAGGATGATCATGGAGCGTGCAGCCTGCGTCCACGGACAGGTCGCCGCTCCAAGGAGTTTGTCGCGGGCGAGACGCTGCATGTCTGACAAATTCCAGTCACGCTCCATTAGCGATGGGCCGAGAGCCAAAACACCTGACCGAATGATCTTTATATTTTTACCGGTCAAATTTTGCGCAGCAGAAGAGCGGCGCAATGGAGCGCAAGTATTAATGGCAGATGACCGGACGAACTAACTGACATACTACTTTGTACTCTTGCTAATGCAATTTTAACGTGCTTTCCTGCTTACGAATAAGGATTGAGCACATGACATGTTTCTTAAGGTTGTCCGGCGAAACCGTTGCCTTCGTCCTGATATTTGCGGTTTCCTCCTTCTCTGCCAGCTTTTCCTGTGTGAATGCGGTTAGACCGGACAAGAAGGCAATCTGCGCTGATGCCTTGCTCTCTCAAAGAGATGAACAGTTAGCTGCCGCATTCATCAAGGCGTCTGCAGCCATTGGAAAAGAGCAAGCTCGAATGATTTCTCGGCCATTGATCGCAAGACTGCGTCAATGCGGCACCGATCCACAATGCATCGGAGCAATACAAATTCAGACAATCGGCGCACTGAATGCTGTGACAACGGCGCGTGACCCGAATCCGGTGATAGCTGAACCGACCGCACCGCAACCGGAGCAGGGCGTGGCCTTCGTGCCGTATGGCTCTCGCCCTGGCATGACGGTGCAAATTGTCGACCGATGGGGGATTGGCTCGGAACGCGCCGTTTTGTTTATCCGCCATACCCATCAGGACGCAGTGGACTTCTGCACGGGCTATGCGAAGGACCCATCGCCTCAATGCATAAAGGAAGAACTTGCAGTTCCACTTAAACGTATCATGACAGCGAACTGCAAAACTGGTTTGTTCACAGCGGCTGACGGCTCTGTTCTCCTGCTGGATACGACGGATCAAAGTACCGAAAGTGGACATCCAACGATCAGGGATTTCAAAACGAGCGAAATTCTCGGTAATGATTTAGCCAGCGGCCACGACGTCTATTTTCGGCAATACCAGGCGATGTGCCCCGCAAGCGCAAACCGGGTCGTCGCAGCGCAACCTTCCGTTCACCCCGATACCAAACCGGCACCGGAACCAATACCGGTCACTTCAATTGTCCAGACAAAGTCACCCGCTGCAATTCTTATCAGCCCAAGTCCGGCAACGGCGGCAACACGAGCACCGGACATTGGCAACAAGTTTTGAGGTGATCACGTGTCGACCCGTTGGATGGTTTCGACGAAGGTGCACGGGCACCTGACCTCTCAGCCACAGACAATGTGACATTGGCGCATCAATGCCTCTGCGGCGCTTCCCTCAGGAGAGATTCCTTCCGAGCCTCATGAACGCCTTTCAATATATCTGCGGCCTTCTCGGCAATCATTACGGTTGCAGCATTGGTGTTCGAGGAGATCAGACGCGGCATCACTGAACTGTCACAGACGCGCAACCGGTCGATGCCGCGCACCCTAAGTTCAGGGTCAACAACGGACTCGCCGCCGCCCATGCGGCAGGTGCCGACAGGGTGATAGGCGGAGCGGGCATATTGTCGCGCAAACTCCCGGTATTCGGTCGGGCTCCTGACCTGTCCGTTTGGAAGATAGAGCCGTTTCACGAAAGGCCGGAACGCAGGCTGCGACAGGATGTCCTGGCTGATCTTGATGCCATCAACGGCGCGCTCGAGATCATAAGGCTCGGCAAAGGCGTTGGGATCGATTGCCGGGGCTACGCTTGGGTCCTTGGAGCGAAGGGTGACCTGCCCGCGCGATCGCGGACGCACATGGTAGGAATTCAGCGTGCAGCCATTGCCGCCAGGGACGGTGCCAATGCCTTCTTCGACACCTGCACCGGGGAGGAAATGGAATTGGATATCCGGCGTCTTCTCGCCGCGGTCGCCCCACCAGAAGCCACCGGCTTCGACGATATTTGACGCGATCGGCCCCTTGCCAAATAGGGCATACTCGACGCCCGCAGCAATCTGCCAGTGACGCTTCTTGTAGCGGTCGATGCCATGGGAGCCGCTGAGTTCGGCAAGCACGTCGACATCCATGTGGTCCTGCAGGTTCTTCCCGACTTGCGGCAGGTCGCGAATGACGTCGATATCGAGAGCTCGCAGCTCATCGGCGGGTCCGAGGCCGGACAGCATCAGCATCTTCGGCGAACCGATAGCGCCAGCGGTCAGGATTACCTCTCGCTCCGCTCTAAGGAGAACCGAGCGCCCATTCTCGACAATCTCAATCCCGACTGCGCATCCATTCTCGATAACGATGCGATTGACGGCCGTATCGGTGCGCACGGTAAGATTTTTCCGTATGGCGGCGGGCTTCAAATAGCCAACGGCCGTGCTGCTTCGCCGGCCGTTACGCGTTGTTGTCTGATAGAAGCCGGCACCTGCCTGGGAGCCGGCATTGAAATCCGGATTGAAGGGAAGGCCTGCCTCCTGCGCCGCACGTACGAAGACGCGTGTGAGCGGGTGAGGCGTCTGCGAACTGACGCCCAAGGGGCCGTCCGTTCCGTGATGCGAGCCACCAAACGTGTCGTTGCCTTCCGATTTCCGGAAGTAGGGCCGCACATCCTCATAGCCCCAGCCATGGCAGCCTTCGAAATCGCGCCACCCATCATAATCCTGCGGGCATCCGCGGGTGAAAACCTGGGCGTTGATCGAGCTGCCGCCGCCGAGCACGCGAGCCTGGGGATAAACCATTGTCCGGCCCGCTATCTCGCGTCCGGCCTCTGTTTCATAACCCCAGATCAGCGGACCTGTGGTCATTTTGAAGAAACCCACCGGGAGGTGGATATACATGTTGCTATCCCGTGGACCAGCCTCCAGCAAAGTAACGGAAATATCCGGATCCTCGCTCAGGCGCGCGGCAAGGACGCATCCCGCCGAGCCGCCCCCGACGATGATGTAATCGGGCATTCTCTCCTCCGACAGATTTATGCAAACGTCGGATTTCCTCATTGTCCCGACGTCAAATCGCCATCACAATCTCAAGACTCTTGCTCCTCGTCAAGAGAAGGGGTACGGTTGCCGTCTTGAAGGGTTGTCGTACAAATGCTATGACGAACCGCTTCTGATTTGGATGCCGCGGGAGAAGGACGGCATCTCAATCTTCGTCATTCAACGGGAGGTTTTCGAATGACTGACAGGACAAATTCGCGTTTCGCCATCATGAACCGGCGGTCGTTTCTCGCCACGGTAGCCACAGGCGCCACAGTGGCCGCACTACCCAAGCAGCTCCTTGCAGCCGACAAGCCGACACTCGTCACATCCATCCGGTCCCTGTCCAATCCTTATCACGCCGTTTGGAAGACCGGTGCGGAGGCCTTTGCGCAGTCGATCGGACTCGATCATGTGACGCTGGTTTCGGAAGGCAACAGCGAAAAGGGCATCGCCGATATCAAAGCCATGCTCGCCAAAACCGGCGGCAACATGGTGCTGAACTCCGATCCGAACGACACGCCGGACGCGCGTCCGATCGTAGAGGCCTGCGCCAAAGCAGGCGCTTATGTCGTCACTCAATGGAACAAGCCGGACGATCTTCATCCCAAGGACTTCAATCCCTACTACGTATCGCATATCGAATTTGACGGCGTTTCCAGCGGCAAGCAGATCGCCGAAATTCTCTTCAAGACGATGGGCGGCAAGGGCGGCATCATCGCACTCGGCGGACAAATTTCAAATACGGCGGCGATCGAGCGCAAGAAGGGGCTGGAACAGGCACTGGCCGCCAATCCCGATATCAAGCTCCTGGACTTCCAGGTTGCGAACTGGAAATCGTCTGAAGCCTACGACCTGACAAGCAACCTTTTGACGCGCTTCGGCGACGACGTAAAAGGCATCTGGGCCGCCAACGACGACATGGGGACCGGCGCTCTCGAGGCCTTGCGTGCGGAGAGCCTTGCTGGTCAGGTCCCAGTCGTCGGCGTCGACGGCATCAAGGCTGCGGTGGATGCCGTCCGCAAGGGTGAATTCGCCTGCACCGTTACTTCCGATCCGTTCTGGCAGGGCGGCATGGGGCTCGCGATCGGTCTTGCGGCCTTGCAGAAGAAGTTCGATCCGGCCAAGGAGCCGCCCGAGCATCGCGAGTTCTACGGCAAGGCGGTGCTGATCGCCAAGGACAATGTCGAGGACTACTACAAGACCAATATCGACTCTCATCCGCAGCTCGACTGGAGCGACCTCTGGGGCCGCGTCACGGGTCCTATTCGCGCTTAAAACGGTATCATTTCTCCCGGCAGTCCGTGGCCCCCCGCCCGGCTGTCTCCTGCTGGCGGGCGTGTTACGACGCTCGCCAGCCCCTCGGATGACGTAGCGAGGTGCCGTCTGTTGACCATCAATGCCCAAAACATCAAGAGTATAACGAAAAGCAAACAGGCAGGTGCCATGCCGACCGTTGGAGGCCGCCTCTTCGGCAGGCCAAATCTCAAGCAACTGCGCGCCTATGCGCCACTTCTCGTTTTGATCGCGCTCTGCGTCCTGATCACGATCGCCAATCCGAATTTTATCGAGCTGCGCAATCTCGTCCGCGTCGCAAACTCCGCTGCGGTGCCACTGACGCTGGCAATGGGCCTGACCTTCATCATTCTGCTCGGGAGTATCGATCTCTCGGTGGAAGGTTCGCTTTCGGTCGCTGCCATGGTGACGGTACTCCTGGCGACCAATGACGCGAATGCCAATTCTTTTGGTTGGCTCGCCGTCATTGCGGCGATTGCAGCCAGCACGGCAATGGGTTTCGTGACCGGCGTCATCCAGACTTTCCTCAGAATTCCATCCTTCATGGCGACGCTCGGTGTCTGGTTCATCGGGCTCGGTATTTCGGTCTATATGCTCGGAGGTTCGGCCGTACGCCTGATGGACCCGTCCATCCGCGATCTCGCGCTCATGCGCGTCCTTGGTCTGCCGGTCGCCGTTTGGGTGGCCTTGGTGGCCTTCCTGCTTGCCTGCGGGGTTCAATATTATACGCGTCTCGGCCGCCACATCATGGCGATTGGTGGCGGTGAGGACGTGGCAGAGCTCTCGGGCATCAATTTGCGCCGGGTGCGCATCATGGCCTTCAGTCTCGCCGGTTTCTTCTTCGGCATTGCAGGCGTGCTTGCCGCGGCCCAGCTCGGACGGTCGGATGCGGTCATTGCCGACGGCCGGCTTTTTGCCGCCGTCACCGCCGTCGTTGTCGGCGGGACTGCCCTCACCGGTGGCGAGGGCGGTGTCGTCAATACGCTCATCGGTGTGCTGATCGTCACCGTTCTCAGCAACGGCATGATCCTGCTGGGCATCTCTCCCTATGTTCAGCAGACCGTGCAGGGACTGATGATCATTGCCGCAGTCGCCCTTTCGCTCGACCGTCTGCGTCTCAAGATCGTGAAGTGACCGCCATGTTAACAGCCAACGAAATCAGTAAGTCATTTGCCGGCGTTCACGCATTGAAGAACGTCTCGCTCGACATCAGGCCAAACGAGGTCGTCGGACTGATCGGCGAGAACGGCGCCGGCAAGTCGACATTGATGCGCATTCTTGCCGGAACGCATCAGCCGGACGGCGGAACGCTCATGCTCGACGGCCAGCCGCTCAAATTGCGCAATGCGCGCGATGGCGCGGCGCACGGCATCGGCATGGTCTTTCAGGAACAGTCGCTGCTGCTGAACCTCTCCGTGGCCGAAAACATCTATCTGGGTCAGGAAGACCAGTTCGTCCGCTTCGGCGTCATGAACTGGACGCGCATGCGCGCGGCAGCGAAGCGCCAGCTCGCAAAGATCGGCGTCGACATCGATGTCACCGCGCGCACCTCGGAGCTGACGTTCGCGGCTCGCCAAATGGTGGAATTGGCAAAGGCGCTGACGCTCGAGGAAACGGTGTCGCGGCCGCTCGTCATTCTGCTCGACGAGCCGACCTCGGTACTGAGTGGCAGCGATATCGACGTGCTTTTCAAGCGTGTGCGGTCGCTGAAATCCCGGGCGAGCTTCGTCTTCGTCTCGCATCGATTGGACGAAGTGCTGCGCATCTCCGACCGCGTCTATACGATGAAGGACGGGCAGGTCGTGGCCGAGCACAGGGCGTCAGATATCACCGGACCGGAACTGCACGAGATCATGGTCGGACGCGGCTTGCAGGCCAGTTACTATAAGGAGAACAAGCAGCTTCCGCCGCGAAGCGAGATCGTTGTTGATGCCAGTCGGCTGTGCATAAACGGTGCATTTCATGATGTCGATCTGCAAATTCGCGCCGGCGAGATCGTAGGCATAGCAGGAGTCGTCGGATCGGGCCGCGAAGAGGTGACCCGGGCAATCGGCGGCTTTCTTACGCATACGGGCGGAACGTTGAAGATCAATGGCGAAGCGGTACATTTTCGCAGGCCGCAGCAGGCGGTGCGCAAGAGCATCGGCTACATTCCGCGCGAAAGACGCGTCGAGGGCCTGGTGATGTTTCTCTCCATTGCCGAGAACATCACGCTTGCGGACTTGTCTTCCGTCATGCGCAACGGCGCGATCGATTACGGCCGCGAGCGCAAGCTCGCAAGCGATTGGATCCGTCGCCTGCGCATCAAGGCACCGGGTCCGGATATCGCCTGTCGAAAACTCTCCGGCGGTAACCAGCAGAAAGTGGTGCTGGCGCGATGGATGACGGCAGGGTCGCGCATCTTGATCCTTGATCACCCGACGCGAGGGCTCGATGTCGGCGCGAAGGAAGAGGTCTACGAACTGGTGCGCGAATTGTCGTCACAAGGCGTCGCAATCCTGCTGATTTCCGACACGCTCGAGGAGACCATCGGCCTTTCGCATCGCGTCCTGGTGATGCGCGACGGCGCCGTGACCGCACATTTCGATGCGGCTCCAGGCAGCAAGCCGGACCAGGTCGATCTGGTCCGGGCAATGGTTTGAGGAGACCGTCATGGAACGCTTCAACGACATTAAATCTCTGCTTGCTGCGGGCTGGGTGCAGGGCGCAATATCGCCCGCGTTGCTGGTGGTTCTGGTCTTGATCATCGAAGTCGCTGCACCCGGCTTCCTGACCAGTGACACGCTCATTCTGCTCCTGTCCAATACGGCCGTGCTTTTCATTCTTGCTGCGGGCGTCACCTTTGTCATTCTTATCGGCGGCATCGATCTCTCGATCCAATCGGTTGCTTCGCTTGCAAGCGTCATTCTCGCTCAACTGCTGCCGCAGATCGGTATGCTGGCCTTTCCGGTTGCCATTCTTTCCGGTCTCGCCTTCGGCATCTTGAGCGGCTACGTCCATGTGCGTCTGAAAGTGCCGTCGTTCGTGGCGACGCTCGCGACCGGCGGTGTCGTGGCCGGCATCGCGCTTTGGGCAGCCGCCGGTCGGGCCATTACCATTGAGGAAGGCGGCCGCGAAAATACGGCGTGGATCAATGGAACGTTTGCCGGACTGCCGACGGTAATCTGGATTGCCGTTGCCATTGGCATCCTGGCATTTGTCGGCCTCCGATATACACGTTTTGGCCGTCACAGTTTGGCTGTCGGCGCCGGCGAACCTGCGGCAATTGCTGCCGGCATCAACGTCGAACGGACAAAGATCCTAGCCTTTGCGATCTCTGGAATGCTTGCGGCGATCGCGGGGACAATACTTGCAGCACGTCTTTCGAGCGGCTCTCCCAATCTCGCCAATCAGTTGCTGCTGCCAGCCATCGCGGCGGTTATCGTTGGCGGCACGGCGATCACTGGTGGCCTTGGCGGCGTGGCGCGAACGGCTGTCGGCGCGCTGATCATCTCGATCGTTCGCATAGGCATGACATTCGTCGGGATCAATATTTTCGCGGAAAATGTCGTGTTCGGGGCGGTTCTCATTCTCGCCGTCGCCATCACCATCGACCGCAGCAAGATTGCGATCATCAAATGACCGGGTGGTGTAGGCAGGCACCCGAAAATGAAAAAGGCCGCGCCAACCGGCGCGGCCTTCGAAGGGCGAAGCGATCGTTACATCGTGTCGAGACCGATCAGCTCGATCTTGTATCCATCCGGGTCTTCGATAAAGGCAATATGCGTCGTGCCATGCATCATTGGACCCGGCGGACGCGGGATCTTGGCTCCCTGCTTTTCGAGTGCGGCACAAACGGCATAGATATCGTTCACGCCAAGCGCCAGATGGCCGAAGCCGGAGCCCAGGTCGTAAGCTTCCTCACGGCCCCAATTGTAGGTCAGCTCGACGACCGTGTCGGTCTCTTCCGGGCCATAGCCGACGAAGGCATTGGTGAACTTGCCGCCTGGATAATCATCCCTGCGCAAGAGCTTCATGCCGAGCAGCTCGGTGTAGAATTTGATCGATCTGTCGAGGTCGAGAACACGGATCATCGTGTGCATCATTCGAAATTGGCCGGACGCCGCGGTCATAGTGTGGATCCTCCTGCAAGTTATCGTTTTCAAACTGGTTTTTAGCGAAAGAGAGGCAGCGGAAAAGGTCCCTGCACTTGATGTTCGAAACCAGTGTTGTATGATAACCATGTAAGTAACCCAATTGTCCAGTATTTTCCCGTTTGATCGGAGCAACCGCATGAATGCCGTCCCGCCCCTTCAGGAAAGAGCGCTTGCAGCCCTTTCCGCCGCAATGCCGGCGGACATGTTCCTGACGGACGACGAAGCCATGGACCGCTATAGTCGCGACTGGTCCGGCGATCATTACGGGCGTCCACTTGCGGTGGCGCGGCCGCGATCGACGGAGGAGTTGAGCCGCTTGATGAAATGCTGTCATGACCAGCAGATTCATGTGGTGCCGCAGGGCGGACTGACGGGGCTCGTCGGGGCGGCTGTGCCGACCTATCCGGGCGGTGAGGTCGTCGTTTCCTTGGAGCGGATGAACAAGGTGCGCTCGGTCAACCCCATCGATTTCGCAATGGTCGTGGAAGCGGGCTGTATTCTGGAAGATGCCAAGCGCCATGCCGAAGCGGCTGACTGCATCTTGCCGATCACCTTCGGCGCACAGGGCACCTGCCGCATCGGCGGAAACGTCGCGACCAACGCCGGCGGCTTCAACGTCTTGCGATACGGCATGACGCGCGAGCTCGTGCTTGGTCTGGAGGTCGTGCTTGCAGACGGCCGTATCTGGAATGGCTTGCGCACGCTGAGGAAAGATAATCGCGGCTATGACCTGAAACAGCTTTTTATCGGCAGCGAAGGCACCCTCGGCATCGTCACCGCCGTGGCGCTCAAGATCTTTCCGAAGCCCGAGCAGGTAGAGACGGCGCTGGTTGGTCTTCAATCCGTCGAGGCCGCCATGCAGCTTTATGCTCGGGCGCGGCGCCAGTGCAGCGATCTGCTGACCGCCTTCGAGCTCATCCTGCGCGGCGGCATCGAGATCGCCATCAATGCCAGAAAGGATCTACACGATCCGCTGGGCAGTCCCTATCCCGTTTATGTTCTCATCGAAGCCTCGGCAGCCGGCCGGGTCGATCTGCGGGCGCTGCTCGAAGGCTTTCTCGCCGACGCATCGGATCTTGTTCTTGATGGCGTCATTGCCGGCAGCAAGGCACAGGCCGACCGGCTCTGGCTGTTGCGGGAGATGATGGTCGAGGCGCAAGGCCGGGGCGGGCGTTATCTTAGGACAGATGTCTCGGTTTCCATATCCAGCCTGGCGGCCTTCGTTTCCGACGCCCTTGATGCTCTCGCCAAGATGCACCCCGATGCGATTGCCGTGACCTACGGCCATGTCGGCGACGGCAACATTCACCTGAACATCGTTCCTCCGGTGGACATGCCGGCCAACCGGTTCGATGAGCTTTTCCATGCGACGGAAGAGGTGATCTTCGACGTGATCGACAAGCATGGCGGCTCGATCAGTGCTGAGCACGGCATCGGACGCGTCAAACAGGCTGCGTTTCTCAAGCGGGCCGACCCCTTGACGCTCGAGCTCTCCCGCCGGATCAAGGACGCATTCGACCCGAAGCATTTACTGAGCGAGGGTCGGATATTGGCAAGCGTTGAAGGCGAGGCAAAGGGTAGCGAATGACGCTGAAACTGGACAAGGTCAACCGGGGGCCACATCTGTCGACATTGGTCGCGAGTTCGATTTCGCGGGAGATCGTGCAAGGCCGGCTGAAACCGGGCGATCAACTGCCGACTGAACAGCAACTGGCACAGACATTCGGTGTCAGCCGCAACGTCGTTCGCGAGGCGATTGCCCGGCTGCGCTCCGAAGGCCGTATCTGGTCGCAACAGGGGCGTGGCGCCTTCGTTGCGGATCAGCCCAACGCCACGGTGCTGACCATCGATTTCGAGGCGCTGCAGCAGGCCAATGCCTTCCAGTCGCTTTTTGAATTGCGCGGCATTCTCGAAGTTGAAGCAGCCGCGCTCGCAGCCAAACGCCGGACCCGCGACGATCTGCTGGCCATGAAGGACGTGCTCGCGACCATGCATGCCGCCCCATACGGCAGCGTGATGTGGCTGAAGACCGATCTCGAATTCCACAAGACCGTCGCTGCCGCAACCGGCAATGCCTACATGGTCCAGTTTCTGATGTTCGTCTCCGAAAGGGTGCGCGAAAGCATCCTTGCTTCCGGCAATCAACAGCGTTCGGAGGATCTCGCCGTCGTAACGCTCGGTGAGCATCAGCGCATTCTCGATGCCATCGAAGCTGGAGACGGTGCCGAGGCTCGGGAGGCCATGCGTGATCATCTCCATGGCGCCGCAAGCCGTGTGGGTCTTGGCGCAGAGCAATCCGAATAATCTTTTGAGGTTTTGACATGACTGGAAGGCTTGAGGGAAAGACGGCTGTCGTAACGGCGGCCGGGCAGGGGATGGGACGCGCCACGGTGCTCGCCTTCCTGCGCGAAGGCGCGCGCGTCTGCGCGACCGATATCGACGCCGGTAAGCTGGATACGCTGCGCGATCACGCCGGTGTCACGGCGCGCAAGCTGGATGTGCTGAACCCGGCCGAAATTCGTGCCTTCGCGGAGGACATCGAGGCGCCCGACATCCTCTTCAACTGCGCCGGTTTCGTTCATCACGGCTCGATCCTCGACTGCGACGAGGATGCCTTCGACTTTTCCGTCAATCTGAACCTTCGCGCCATGTACCGGATGATCCGCGCCTTCCTACCGGGCATGGTCGCCCGCGGCGGCGGGTCGATCGTCAACATGGCGTCTGTTGCTTCCACCGTCATCGCCGCGCCGAACCGCTTCATCTACGGCACGACGAAGGCCGCCGTTATCGGCCTTACAAAATCGGTCGCGCTGGACTATGTCGGCCAGGGTATCCGCGCCAACGCGATCTGCCCCGGAACGGTTGAGAGCCCCTCGCTGCAGGACCGGATGCGCGCGCTCGGCGATTACGACCAAGCCCGTGCGAGCTTCATCGCCCGCCAGCCAATGGGGCGGCTTGGAACGGCGGAGGAAGTCGCCGAACTCGTCGTTTACCTCGCGAGCAATGAATCTGCTTTCATGACCGGCAACGCGATCGTCATCGATGGCGGTTGGGCGAACGCCTGAAGACAAACGCAAAGACAACGGACAATTGATATGAAGCTTCTGAGATACGGTCAGCGCGGCTCCGAAAAGCCCGGCATTCTCGACAGGAATGGCAAAATCAGAGATCTGAGCAGCGAGATCGACGATGTGGCGGGGAAAAGCCTCACCGCCGCCGGACTTGCAAAGATCGCAGCGATTGATGTCGAGAGCCTGCCGCTGGTTGCCGAGCCGGGCCGCTTGGGGCCATGTGTCGCGGGCAGCGGCAAGTTCATCTGCGTTGGCCTGAACTATGCCGACCATGCTGCCGAGACAGGTGCCGCAATTCCCGAAGAGCCGATTCTCTTCATGAAGGCGACCAGCGCCATCACCGGCCCGAACGATAATGTCATCATCCCGCGCAAATCGAGGAAAACCGACTGGGAAGTCGAGCTCGGCGTCGTCATCGGGGACGAGGCCCGTTACGTCTCCGAAGCCGACGCGATGAAACATGTTGCCGGCTATTGCCTGATCAACGATGTCTCCGAGCGTGAATTCCAAGCTGAACGCGGCGGCCAATGGACTAAAGGCAAGTCAGCCGACAGCTTCGGCCCGATCGGTCCGTGGGTGGTGACGCGCGACGAGATCGCCGACCCCCAGAACCTGAAGATGTGGCTGTCGGTCGATGGCACAATGCGCCAGAACGGTTCTACGAAGACGATGATCTTCGGTGTCGCCTTCCTTGTCCACTATATATCGCAGTTCATGAGCCTGCAGCCCGGCGACATCATTTCCACCGGCACACCGCCGGGTGTGGGTCTCGGCATGAAGCCTCCTGTTTTCCTGAAAGCAGGCCAGACCATCAGGCTTGGCATCGAAGGCCTTGGTGAGCAGACGCAGTTGACGGTAGACGCGACCTGAATGTTTCGCAGGAGGCGCTATCGTGCGCCTCCTCTCTTCAGCATATGCCAGGCCTCCAGTATGCGAAACGCGCCTCAGCCGGCTACGCAGTCACTGTCGAACTTGCAGACGTGCAGACCCAGTGCACAGCTCACAAGCAACTGACACGGCTTTCGCGGCAGCTAGACAGTCGCCAACAAAACCCGCTGCTACGGTTGGGAACGGAAGCGACGGACTGGGGCATCGCTTCTTGGTGTGTGCGATGGCGGGTCGCTACCCTAGCCATTCGTTTCAACCCAGCGATCGCACTAAACAGGCAATAAAATCTGTGGTCTCTGACATTCTCCGGCCGCGGATCGCCGATGACCGGTAAGTTCCGTCTCACACAGGCGATATGAAGCCCGCCCAAGAAGTCTGGGATAGGAACTTTTGAAGGCTTCTGACGTTTCAACCCTAGCTTTCTAACGAAGGAGCAAGCGCATGGGTTTGATACTCTTGATTGTAGTCCTGGTCATTTTGTTTGGCGGTGGCGGTGGCTACTATGCCCATCGCTCATATGGCGGACGAGGCCTTGGCGGAGTGCTAGGTCTGATCATCGCGATACTTGTGCTGGTTTGGCTGCTGGGTGGCCTGCACGGATTGGGGCCTGGGCCGGTTTAAGCTCAAGCACCCACTCAAGAGAGACGGGAGCATGTGGCCTGCCACGCCATCCAGGCTTCATGGCGCAGTTCCGGCCCTGTGTTCCACCTCATCCTGCGGTGTCGCGCGCGCCCGTCAGCGAAACGCCGTTCAAATCCGCAATCACGTCTGAAAGGGCAGGCACGAAGGATTGGCCACGGCCAGATGCCACCGCCGATGCGAAGCTGTTGCGCACCGCCGCGCCGATTGGATTTGCAGCCTGAAGGGCCTGCGCAAGCGAGGCGAGGTAGGACATATCCTTCAAGGCGTTTGCCATGGCGAAACGCTGGGCGTTCTCGTTCCGGTTCAAAACGAAATCGAAGAAGGCCTGATAGAAGCCGCAATCCATGCGGCTGCCGCGCAGCACGCTGTCGAAGACTTGCGGCGTAAGGTTCGCCTTTGCGGCAATCATCAGCGCCTCGGAATAGATTGCCGAATACCCCATCGAGACGAAATTGTTGAGGAGTTTCATCGTGTGCCCGGTTCCAGCCGCGCCGGTTTCGACGATACGTGCCGCGAAAGCCTCCAATATAGGCCGCGCCCGTGCTATTGCCTCAGGAGTACCGCCGGCCATGACGTCCAGTTTGCCCTCGGCTGCCTCCTTCGGCGTGCGCGCGAGTGGTGCGTCAACCAGCATGATTCCGGTCTGGGAAAGCTCCTCTGCGAGCTTGATGGTGATGGCGGGATTTGAGGTCGAACAGTCGATGAGGAGAAGCGGCTTTCCCGCCGCGAGGATACCTGTCGGGCCTGTGAGGAGCTGCTGGACCTGTTCTGATCCGGTGACGCAGAGCAGAATGACGTCGGACGCGAGCGCCAGTTCCTTTGGCGTGGTGACTTCAGTGGCGCCAAGTGCCCTCAGGCGCTCGACCGCCTCTCTCTTCTTATGTGCGACGACGGCCAGCGGCCATCCCTTGGCGAGCAGATTGGCCGCCATGCCCGACCCCATCGCGCCGAGACCGATAAACCCGATTTTCTCTTTCATTCTTTCCTCCCGGTTCGTTACGGATATCCCGGCATGCGGGATTTTGCTTTTTCCCGTGCTATGGGGTAGCAACAAAGTCAGTCGTTGGCTGGCAGCCAGCGAAAATAAACTTCGAGGCAGCATGAAGGACAGGGACAACGCCGTTTTCAACACGATCCCGCAGACCCCTAATCTGCGGGCCGGGCTTGCCGATAATCTGATTGCCCAGATCGAGGCCGGTGACCTCAAGCCCGGCCAGCGGCTTCCCACGGAACAAGCGATCATGGAAGCGACCGGGGTCAGCCGGACTATCGTTCGTGAGGCGCTCGCCACGCTTCGCGCCAAAGGCCTTATCACCACCCGGCAAGGCTTGGGTGCCTTCGTCTCGAACGATCCGACACCGCGCTCCTTTTCCATCATTCCGAATGATCTTGAGTCCATCGACGAGGTGTTGCGTGTCCTGGAGCTGCGCATCGGCATCGAATGTGAGGCAGCCGGCCTTGCGGCGTTGCGGCGCACGCCGGAGGACATTGAGCGTATACAAGACCGCCTCGACGCGCTGGATCGCGCGATTGAGGAGGGTGGCTACGGCGCGGAAGAGGATTTCGCCTTCCACCGGTCCATTCTGGTCGCGACCCAGAACTCCTACTATGGGCGGCTGTTCGATACCTTCGGCAATGCAATGGTGCCGCGCCAGTGGGCACGCCTCGACAAGATGACCGCGGCCGAGCGCGAGCGGCATACGGTGCGCATGCGCAAGGAACATCACGCGATCTTTTCCGCCATCCGTGACGGTAACGAAGCGGCGGCCCGCAAAGCGCTGCGCAATCATCTGTCCAAGAGCACGGCGCGCTTCGAAGAGCTCCGCGACGCAAACCTGCACAGGTGATCGCTCAGGCGGCATAACGGGGAACGACATAGGGTCCCTCCGGAATGATGGCGACGGTGGGATCGCCGGATGTTGCGATGCTGCGGTCGATTGCTGCCTTGATATCGTCGATCATCGTAACACCGGTCAAGGTCCGGTCGTCGCCGGCAAGCCCAGTGGTATAGAGCT
>NZ_JACHZQ010000003.1 GCF_014193655.1 Rhizobium sp. BK313
TCGCTTTCCCTCGCGATGGTATCCTCGTCCTCGCACCACAACCTCAAGGCTGAAGGGCGCTCGCTTTGCGATAATACAGTCCGGTGAACTGTTTTCCTCCGCTCAGGATGCAGGATACACAGACTTCCAGAAGCTCGCTTCGCGAAAAGTCCAGCTGAACTCGGGGGGTAAAGCGGCGATCCGACATTGCCGACCGCGGTTTAAGAATCTTCATTCTTCCTCAGACTAAGGTCCAGTTCATGACAGGACCAATGTCCGAAGACGAAAGTCTTTGGTCCTAATGCCATAGAATTACACCTTCCGCTGCGCCAGTTGTTTCCCGGGATGGAAGCGGCGAGATACCGGACCGCTTTTTGTAGAGCATGCGCAGAAGGTCGATGAACATGAACGGCGTCCTCAAAAGCGGCATCCTTGCCTTGGCATTTGCCGCTTCTTCCGCCGACGACGGCGTCGTCTGGTGTCGACCTCATCGCCAAGGGTGGCAATGACTGTGGAACGTGAGCAAAGTGCCACAGTTGCGGTCGTCGTGCCGATGTTCAATGCCGAACGAACGATCGGTGCTACATTGGCCAGTATCTGCCAGCAGACCCATCAGGCGCTGGACATCATCGTAGTCGATGACGGTTCGTCAGATAATTCTGCATCAATCGTGGCCGCTTATGCAAAGCAGGATCGACGGATTCGGATCCTTCAGCAGTCCAACAGCGGCGTCGCCGCAGCACGCAACAACGGTGCGGCTGCGACCGATGCTGAGTTTCTGGCGTTTGTCGATGCTGACGATTTATGGGCTCCCTCAAAGGTCGCTCTTCAATGGCAAGCTCTTGAAAAGGGCGGGCCGTCGGCAGGATTGGCCTATTGCTGGTATGCCCTTATCGACGAGGATAGCCGTGTGTTTTCGCTCCATAACCGGCCGAGCGCCGAAGGGCGCGTTCTTCAGAGCATGTGCAGAAACAATTTCGTCGGCAATGGCAGCTCGATGCTCATGCGCCGTTCCGCCTTCGAAAAAGCCGGGAAATTCGACTCCTCGCTAAGGGCGCGAAAAGCCCAGGGCTGCGAGGATCTTCTGATTTGTCTCAGAATTGCGGAGAGCTACGAATTTCGCGTCGTACAGCAACACCTTATCGGCTACCGCATGACGAACACGAACATGTCGAGTGACGTCAAGCAGATGCTTCGTTCGTGTGAAATCGTCCTTGCCGAGTATCGCAAAAAATATCCTCAGTACGGCACAGACCTCGATGCGCATTTGGTCGACATGATTCATTGGCTCGTCATCCGAGCTTTTGTCAGCGGACGATTTTTCGATGGCTGTGATCTGTTGAGGCGATTCCTGGCCTTGGAGCCGCGTCTGGCGATTTCGAGCTTGCCGAGCATGCTGGACGTATATTGCCGAGCCAGACTGGTACCCAATTGGGTCAAGGCGCGCTTGAGGGGATTGCGAAGCAAGAACGCCGATTTCCGACCTCTCTATACGGAGACGATCCAGTGACGGCGGGCGGTTCCCTCTTTAAGCGATTGCGCCGGCTTTTCTCCTTGGCAGGGGCGCCTGCTTGGGCGGGACCGACCATCGTCGGGCTCGGGCTGGCTGCGGCGGTCCTCGAGGGTGCCGGCCTCTTTCTCTTCATTCCCCTCATTCAGAGCCTAGGTGCTGCGACGGCGCAGCAGGGGGAATGGCAGCGTATTTTCGACCAACTTCTATCGCCTGTTCCTCAGCAACATTTGACTGCATTCCTGGTCGGAGTGTTGTGCGTCAGCATTCTCTTGAAGAATGCGGTCCATCTCATCAATACCTGGGTGACCCGTTATGTCGATGGGCTTGTTGCGCATCGGCTGAGAGCGAGGGTCTTCGACCAGACAATAAGCTCCTGCATCGACTACAGGGTCGAAAACAAGCGCTCGGACATCATCACGACAATTGCCAACAATACATGGAAGGTCAGTCAGGCACTGAGCCTCGCCTACCGTTTGATGATCTGCTTCAGCACGTTCGTCGTCTTCATCCTTCTCATGCTCCTGATTTCCATTCGGCTGACTTTCTTTTCGATGATGTTCCTGCTCCTTGGGGCCATCGCCATTCGCCTGGCGACGCGCCGCGCAGACGAGACCGGCAAGGCCGTTGTCGAAGAAAATAAGCAGTTCGGCCTCAGGATGTGGGAGAGCATCAACGCGCTGCAATTGATCCGGGCATTTGCCCAGGAAGACTATGAACGCAATCGCTTCCTGAAAAGTTCGGACAATGTGCGACGCCGCCTCCTGAAGCTCGATATGTTATGGGCGACACCCGGGCCTGTCTCGGAAATCTCGATCACAATCCTGATCGGTGCGCTCGTTCTCGCAGCTCAGACGGTAGGTTTAGGCATTGCAGCGCTGGCTGCTTTTCTATCGTTGCTATACCGTCTTCAAGGTCCGACCCGGGAGCTGCTGCAGTCGAAGATCGCACTGGACGGGCTCGCCGGCAGTATCGACGACGTCGATGATTTTCTGCGGACGACCGAGAGGCCGTTTCTCTCCCAGGGTCATGTGCCGGCACCCGCGTTCAGCAAGGCCGTTGAATTCCGAAATGTCTCGTTCCGCTATGCACCTGGCCAGCCGCTGGCCCTGCAGGACGTCTCCTTCAGTATTCCCGCAGGCAAGACCACAGCGATCGTGGGGGAGTCGGGGGCAGGTAAATCAACGGTGATGGCGCTGCTTTTCCGTTTTATGGATCCCACTTCCGGTGCGATCCTCGCAGACGGTATACCCCTTCCCGAATTCGATCTTCGCAGTTGGCGCAAGCGCCTGTCGTTGATGTCGCAGGAGGTCCATCTCTTCAACGACACGATTTCAGCCAACATCGCCTATGGCGACCTGGATGCTGGCGAGGCAGAGATACGCAAAGCCGCCGAAATCGCCAAGGCGGACGATTTCATCCGACTGCTTCCGCATCGCTACGGGACGCAGATAGGCGACCAGGGGATGCGTCTGTCGGGCGGGCAAAGGCAGCGCGTAGCGCTATCCCGAACAATACTTCGAAATCCCGATATTCTGCTCCTGGACGAGGCCACGAACGCGCTCGACGCCGAAACCGAACAGGCGTTTCAGCTCGCACTCGATGAGTACTCGCATAACCGCACTGTTGTCGTGATCGCTCACCGGCTTTCGACCATTCAGGCTGCCGACCAGATTATCGTGATGGCGAAGGGGCGCGTAATCGAGGCCGGCTCGCCGGACGAACTCCTCAAACGGCAGGGTCACTTTTCCAGGCTCAACGAGTTTCAGAATAGTCGCGGCACCAGGTTGGAAATTAGTGGATGAGCTACAAACTTGCTGACATCGAGCTATCGGAGCCCTTGGCGCCGATCGAACTCTCAGCCGGGCAGAAGGGAGTCGGCCTCATCGCCCGATGGAAGGGCCGACTGATCGCATTCGAAATGGTCGAGCTATCAGCCGGATCGATGATGACGGTCGAAAGGCTGAAAACCCTTGCCGGCGAGCGCTTTGCAGGGCGCATCCTCGTTGCTAAGCTGGAAGAAGAGCTAAGAAAACGGCAGCCGATGGAGGGGGCGGCGCTGCCGAGCCTAAGCATTGCAATCTGCACCAAGGATCGCGCGCAGCGTCTTTCCCGACTGCTAGGCTCGCTCGATCGGGTTCGGGCCGAATCCGCCTTCCAGTTCGTCGAAATCCTCGTGGTCGACAATGCATCGGTGGATGCCGCCACGCGCGAGGCCGTCGCGGGTTTCAGGGACGTCCATTATGTTTTCGAACCGAGGGCGGGGCTCGATTTTGCCCGCAACGCGGCTCTTCATGCGGCCAGGGGCGATTTCATCGCCTATCTGGACGACGACGTGGTGGTGGATCGCAATTGGCTTGCGGGCCTTGCCAAGGCGTGCCGGGACAATCCCGGCGTCGGCGGTTTCACGGGCCTCGTGTTGCCGTTTCGCCTCGACACCGAGGCGCAGATCTTTTTCGAGCGACGAGGAGGGTTTGGGCGAGGCTTTGCTCGAAGGGAGTTCCACAAAGCTCGCTTTGACAATCCGCTCCATCCCGTGGGTTCCGGCGTTCTCGGTGCCGGCTGCAACATGGCCTTCGACCGCGCATTGCTCATGGAGCTTGGTGGCTTCGATGAAGCGCTCGATACGGGAGCGCCGCTGCCCGGAGGCGGCGATCTCGATATTTTTTACCGTGTGCTGCGGTCAGGCCGCTCCATGATCTATGAGCCGGAGTACGCAGTCTATCACGAGCATCGCGAAACCATTCCGCAGCTCAGGCGGCAATACTGGACGTGGGGTCTCGGCATGATGGCCTTTCTTGTCAAAAGCTATCGCACCGACGATGAAATGCGGGCGCGGCATCGCGCCATGGTCCGGTGGTGGTTCTTCGACCAGCTAAAGGCGCTTGCACGCGCCGCAAGCCGGTTTCGCGGCCACGACCTGCGTTTCGGCATGGCGGAGCTGTGGGGCGGAATCTACGGCCTTGCTGGCGAATATGATCGCTCGTGTGCCCGCATCCAGGCGATCCGGGAGCGCAACCCATGACCGCAGAGCGCTTTGACGTGCGGCATATCGATCTCGCCACCGCCGATACCGGCACCCTGGGCGAGCCTGCATTGTCGATCTTCTGGTGGAGAGACCTGCCGCTTGGGATGCGTGCATCCTTGCAGGATGAGTTACCTTTCGGGATCTCTCAGTTGCGCCAGCTTGCCGCCGAATATGCTGCCGCGCAATTGGAAGCACGCAGCACCGGGCTAGGTGCGCCGTTGCGAGCCACGTATGAAGGATGGCCGAAGCCGGTGCTCTCGCTCGAGGCCGCGCTTAAAGCGGAAAATCTGGTCGAAAGCCTCGAAGAGTTCGCAGTCAAGTCTTGCGCTTCTGCGCGTGACATCTCTGTGGTGATCTGCACCCGCGATCGGGGGCCGGCGCTGGCCGACTGCCTTCGCAGCGTGGCGGCACAGCGCAGCACTCCGGGGGAAGTCATCGTCGTCGACAATTCTCGCGATGGGAATGCCAAGGGCGTGTGCGGGCAGTTTCCTGGCATCCTCTATGTCCATGAGCCGCGCGCTGGCTTGAGCCGTGCGAGAAACGCCGGAATTCGTGCAAGCCGGCTGCATATCATTGCCTTCACCGACGATGACGTCGAAGCCCATCCCGGCTGGACCGCGGAAATCGCGCGTGCCTTTGCGGATCGGAATATCGAGGCGTTCACCGGCCTTGTGCTGCCGGCGCGCCTCGACACGGCAGCGCAACGCTCTTTTCAGTTCACCATGGGCGGCTTCGGGACCACTTTTGTGCCGCTCACCTTTGACAGGCGCTTCTTTGAAGAGACGCAGCCGAGCGGGGCGCATGTCTGGAAGATCGGCGCCGGAGCCAACATGGCCTTTCAGCGATCTGTATTCGAGCGGGTCGGCATGTTCGACGAGCGCCTCGGCGCGGGGGCTGCAGGATGCTCCGAAGACTCGGAACTTTGGTACCGGCTGCTGGCAACCGGCGGAGCGTGCCTCTACGAACCCCGGGCCGTCGTTTTCCACCACCATCGCAGCGACTGGCCCGGGCTTAAGCGGCAGGTAAGAGCCTACATGAAGGGCCATGTAGCGGCGCTTGTGGCGCAGTACGACAATTTCGGCGATCGCGGAAACATCGTGCGTATCTGCAAGCAACTGCCGGTGTATTTCGTGAAGACTTTCGTCAAGTCGCTTTTCGAGGGGCCGCCGGGCAGGCTCGGAATTTTGGCCTCCGAAATGCAGGGATGGCTGGCCGGGCTGCAGTTTCTCCTGCGCTTCGGCTGGAGAAAGCGGCGGATAGCCATGCACGCAGCCGCCACGGATGCTAAGGGAACAGCGAAATGATCAAGAAGGCACCGCTCGGTCGGTTTCTGTCCAGGAATCCTTATCCGAATGGCCTGACCGATGGCCTGTTCTATCGTGAGAAGATGCGTGCCATCCACCGCGTTGCCCCGACCGAGACCGGCGGCTTGGGACGCGTGCTGGAAATCGGCGGTGGTCGCAGCGGCCTTGCCAGCATCCTCTATCCGGATGCGGAGATCGTCACGCTCGACATCGACCCGGAACTGGGCGACCATCAGCCGCCGTGGGCGAGATCGACCTTCATTTGCGGCAATGCCTGTTCGCTGCCTTTCGCCGACGACAGTTTTGACATCGTCACCCTGTTCGATGTGCTGGAGCATATCGAGGACGATCGCCGCGCCGCGCAGGAGGCGTTGCGGGTGGTGCGGCCGGGCGGACATGTCCTCATCTCCACCCCTGAGGTCAATTGGCACTATCCCTATTTCAGCGTGATGAAACGCTATTGTCCGCATGAGAGCGAGTTGATGCGTGAATGGGGGCACGTCAGGCGGGGATACCGCGACCCGGAACTCGCAGCCCTTTTCGACAGGCGGCCGGAAAGGCGTGCCACATTCATCAACCCCGCCACGGCTTTCTTCCATGACGTCTCGTTCTCCCGCCTCGGTCGTCGCCGTCGCAAGATACTCTATGCGCTGGCGGCGCCCGCGACGGTCATCGGTTATCTGATGCACCGACCTTCCACGCGCGGCACCGAGACGGCTTTTGCTTGGCGCAAATGACCGGCCACCGGACGCCGCAGTTGATAGCCCTCTTCCCATGGGGCGATGTGATCGAGGAATTTCTCGACCCGATTGGGCTTGAACTCGAGGATTTCGTCGAGCGGATGACCGGAGGTTGGCTGTTCGGCTATGCCGCGGCGCTGAGCTCGGCAGGCCACAAGCCGATCATCGTCTGCGCGTCTGAACGGGTGACCAGAATAGAGCGCTACGAGCATTCGGGCACGGGCACGCCAATCTGGGTCGCACCGGGAAAGCGGCCCCGGCAAGGCCATTCTCCTACCGCCTACAGCCTGCGGCGCGGGGTCGCGACGCCACTTGCCGCCTTCCGCGAGATCCTCACCCGCTCCCGATGCGACGTGCTGCTTGCCCAGGAGTATGAGTATATTCGCTTCGATGCGCTTGCATGGCTGGCGCGCAGACTAGACGTGCCCCTTTATGCCACCTTCCAGGGCGGAGATCGCACGCTTTCCTGGATCGAGGCGGTTGCGAGACAGCTCTCGCTGCGCGCCTGCCGCGGCCTCATCGTCGCTTCCTCCGCGGAACGCGACCGTCTCTCCAAGGCTTATCCGCGCATTGCGCTCGACATCGCGAATATCCCGAACCCGCTCGATACCGGGGAATGGCAGGCGATGGACCGCTTGGAGGCGCGAACAAGCCTCGGCCTGCCGCGGGATTGCTTCATTGTCCTCAATCACGGACGCATCGACATCCGCCGCAAGGGGCTCGATGTTCTCTTAAAGGCTTGGGCACACTTTGCCGACGATTCATCTAGCCAGTTGGTGATTATCGGCTCAGGGCAGGATAGCGAGGCCTTCGCAAAGCTCCTTCGCGAAAGCGGCCTGTCGAATGTGCAATGGCTTTCCAGCTACACGACGGACCGGCCTCTAATCCGGCGCTGGCTTTCGGCCGCCGATGCCTATGTCACGGCCTCCCGCATCGAAGGCATGCCGGTCGCGCCATTGGAGGCGATGGCCTGCGGCCTTCCCGTCATCGCCACGGACGCGCAGGGTTTGCCGGACATTATGGCCGATGGAGAGGCCTCGGGCGGCCTGATGGTGGGGCAGGAGCGGCCGGAGGAAATTGCACAGGCCTTGGCGAGATTGAAAGACGACAGCGCGCTTCGAGCCCGGCTCGGCGCGGCCGGCAGAAACCGGGTGACCGAAAAATTCTCGATCGAAGCGGTCGGCGCCTCTCTCGATAATTTTCTGACAACGGCCCGCAAGTAAGGATCAAATTCGGTTGCGATACCAGGCGAGCGCCGTCTCTATGATCCTGTCGATGCCGGATTGCCTTGGCACCCATCCTAGCTCCAACTTGGCCTTGTCGGCCGAGGCTACCAGAGCCGGTGGATCGCCGGCTCTGCGGGGGCCATAGGCAACGGGAACTCTCTGTCCGGAAACGCGGCCGACTGCGTCGACCAGTTCCTTCACCGTCGTTCCGTTGCCCGTGCCGAGGTTGTAGACATGCACTCCCTGGTCCCGCAATAGCTTTTCGCCTCCACGGACATGGGCGTGCGCCAGATCGGTGACGTGGATGTAATCGCGGACGGCAGTGCCGTCCCGTGTGTCGAAATCGGTGCCGTTGACGGTAAAGACCCGGCCCGGTTTGATCGCCGCCTCTATGACGAGCGGAACGACATGCGTCTCGGGTTCGTGCCGTTCGCCGGTCTCGCCATCAGGGTCGCAGCCTGCGGCATTGAAATATCGCAGCATCACCGCATTGAGGCCCCGAGCACGCGAGAAATCCTCCACCATCCGTTCGATCATGAATTTCGACCATCCATAGGGATTGATCGGCCATTGCGGATGGTTCTCGTCGATCGGGGTGCGTACCGGAATGCCGTAGGAAGCGCACGTACTCGAAAAGATCAGCCTGTTTACCCCGGCCTTGAGCATTTCCTCAATAAGGACCAGTGTCCCGAAACTGTTGTTCCGATAGTAGAGTTCAGGATACCAGACGGATTCGCCGACATAGGCGTAGGCAGCGAAATGGGCCACCACATCCGGTCGGTACTGGCGAAGGGCCGCAGCCATTGTCTCAGCGTCTGCGATGTCGCCCACGACGAGCGGGCCCCATTTGACTGCGTCGCGCCAGCCGCGGGAGAGATTGTCATAGGTGACGACCGACCAGCCGGCCTCGGCGAAAGCCTTGCAGCAATGCGATCCGATATAACCGGCTCCGCCTGTGACAAGAACGGTCGTCATTCTGCAGCGACCGCCTGCGAACCGTCCAACGAAAGCAGGTCTTCGAAATAGGCGATCGTTCTGGCAAGCCCATCCCGCAATTGGACCTTGGGCTTCCAACCGAGGTCGCGCATGGCGAGCCCGATGTCAGGCTGTCGTTGCCGGGGATCGTCGGCAGGCAAGGGCAGGTATATTATCTTCGATCGGCTACCGGTCAGTTCTATGACGAGTTCGGCAAGCTCCAGCATTGTAAACTCCGCCGGGTTGCCAAGGTTGATCGGGCCGGTAACCTCTTCCTTTGTCCCCATCAAGCGAACCAGGCCGTCAATGAGGTCGTCGACATAGCAGAATGAGCGTGTCTGCTGGCCGTTGCCATAAACCGTTATCGGCTCGTTCTGCAGTGCCTGCACAATGAAGTTGGAAATGACGCGACCGTCATCGGGGCGCATTCTTGGACCATAGGTGTTGAAGATGCGCGCCACTTTGATCCGGAGCCGGTGCTGGCGCCAGTAATCGAAGAACAGCGTCTCGGCGCAGCGCTTGCCTTCGTCGTAGCAGGAGCGCGGTCCTATCGGGTTCACTCTGCCCCAATAATCCTCCTGTTGGGGATGGATCTCGGGATCGCCATAGACTTCGGACGTGGAGGCCTGGAGGATCTTTGCGCCGACCCGCTTGGCGAGGCCCAGCATGTTGATCGCACCGTGGACGCTGGTCTTGGTGGTCTGCACCGGATCGTACTGGTAGTGAACCGGACTTGCGGGACAAGCGAGATTGTAGATCTCATCGACCTCTACGTAGAGGGGGAAGGTGATGTCGTGGCGGACGATTTCGAACGACCTGTTGTCAAGCAGGTGCGAGACGTTGCTCTTGCGTCCCGTAAAAAAATTATCCACGCAGATAACCTCATGTTTTTCCTGCAAAAGTCGTTCGCACAGGAATGATCCGAGGAAGCCTGCGCCGCCGGTAATCAGAATTCGCTTTGCTTGCTGCATCGCCGCTTATCTCTCAGCCAAAAGGGTGACGCCGTTGCCGTCGGAGGCCGCGGCAAGCGCGGGGGCGAGGATGCCGTTTTTGAGGACGCCGTTCATGTTCATCGACCTTCTCCGCATGCTCTACAAGAAGCGGCCCGATATCTCGCCGCTTCCATCCCGGGAGACAACTGGCGCAGCGGAAGGTGTAATTCTATGGTATTAGGACCAAAGACTTTCGTCTTCGGACATAGGTCCTGTCATGAACTGGACCTTAGTCTGAGGAAGAATGAAGACTCTTAAGCCGTACGGCCGTCGCTTTCGGTAGCCTTCCTAAGCGATGAGGACGGATTGCGGCACGTCACATGCCCAGGAAGTGTCGGCTAATGTGGAGGTCAGTAAGGCTACGAAGATGACCGAAGAATTCACAAGTCTCCGTGTGATCAGAGGCCCCCGCGAGAAGCGCAAGCCGGTCTGGAAAGGGCGTTGAAGGTGTGATCAAAACTAACGCCGCCGGAGAAAAGCCGGCGGCGCAGGACTGCGGAGATATGGGTTCGTCCGCGCTGAAGGTCAGACCGCAAGGTAAGACAAAATGTCTGCGGCGACATCATTTCCGGTGGAGCCGCTCGCCAGTCCGTTACTCGTCAACGCATCAACCTGCGCCGAAGTCATGGCGGCGATCTGACCCGGGGTAAAGGCCTCAGCCTGGGATGGCGTCAGGGCAGCGAGCGCGCTGGTGCTCAATCCCGAGATCGCACTCGAATTCAGGCTGATGATCTGCTCGGCGGAAAACGCACCGAGGTCGTCAGGGCTCAGCGCGGCTGCCTGCATTGCGCTGAAGGCGCTGACCTGCGACGTCGACAGCGCTCCGATTTGTGCTGAACTCATTGCCGCCACCTGGCCGTAGCTCAGCGAAGCCACTTGGCTTGTCGTCAAAGCGGCGATCTCGTCAGGGGATAGGGACGCGACAACAGTCGTGGATAGTCCCCTTATCGCCGTCGGGCTAAGCGCAGCGAGTTCCTCGGTCGGGAGCGTTTCCAAATCCTCGGAGGTCAACCCCGCAAGCCCAGCCGAACTCAATGCTGCTATCTGACTGGTTGAGAGTGCTTCGATCTGATCCTCGCTGAGAGCTCTGACCTGATCGCTGCTCAATCCGGCGACGCCGGCCGTACTCAAGGCTGCAATCTCATCAGGCGAAAGCGCCGCGATGAAGTCCGTGGACAGTCCCTTTATCGCGCTCGAGCCAATCGCGGCGAGTTTGTCCAGCGAGAACGTTTCCAGATCCTCAGAGGTCAACCCTGCAAGGCCGGACGAACTCAATGCGGCGATCTGACTGGTGGAGAGTGCTTCGACCTGCTCAAGGCTCAAGGCGCCGGTTTGGGCACTGCTGAGGCCTGCTATGCCGGCCGTGCCGAGAGAGGCTATCTGATCTGCCGAAAGCGAGGCGATATCGGCCGTGCTCAGCGCGGCAATCTGTTTCGAGGTGAGGGCGCCGACCTGAGCATTGGTCAGGGCGTCCACTTGGTCCGTGCTGAGGGCCGCGATCTGGTCAGTGGTCAGGCCCGATATGCCTGCCGTACCAAGTGCTGCCACCTGCTCCGGCGAAAGCGAAGCGATCGTCGCCGTCGACAAGCCGGAGATCGCATTCGAGCTGATTGCAGCTATCTCGCTGGGAGTGAAGGTGTCCAGATCGTCCGTTCCCAGAACCGCAATCTGTTTCGAGCTGAGCGCGCCGACCTGCGCACTGGTCAGGGCTTCGACCTGATCGATGTTAAGCGCCGCGATCTGATCGGTGGTCAGGCCCGCTATGCCTGCCGTGCCGAGTGCTGCCACCTGCTCCGGCGAAAGCGAAGCGATCTCATTGGTGCTGAGAGCGGCGATCTGTTTTGAGGTGAGAGCACCGATCTGCGCATTGGTCAGGGCGTCCACTTGGTCGGTGCTGAGTGCGGCGATCTGATCGGTGGTCAGACCCGATATGCCTGCAGTGCCCAGAGCTGCGATCTGGGCCGCCGTCAGCGAAGCGATCGTTGCCGTCGACAAACCCGAGATCGCATTCGAGCTGATTGCAGCCATTTCGGCAGGGGTGAAGGTATCCAGATCGTTCGTGCCGAGAGCCGCAATCTGTTTCGAGCTGAGCGCACCGACCTGGGCGCTGGTCAGAGCCTCGACTTGATCGGCGCTCAAGGCTGCGATCTGATCAGTGGTCAGGGTCGATATGGCTGCCGTGTCGAGAGAGGCAATCTGGTCTGGCGAAAACGAGGCGATGTTCTCCGTGCTCAGGGCGGGAATCTGCTTCGATGTGAGGGCGGCGGCCTGGGCGTCGGTCAGGGCCTCGACCTGATCGGCGCTCAAGGCTGCGATCTGGTCGGTCGTCAGGCCCGATATAGTCGCCGTGTCGAGGGCCGCGATCTGGGTCGCCGTCAGCGAGCGGACCGTCGCCGTCGACAGGCCCGAGACCGCGTTCATACTGATCGCGGCCATTTCGGCGGGGGTGAAGGTATTCAGATCGTCGACACTGAGAACTGCAATCTGTTTCGAGCTCAGCATGCCGACCTGGGCGCTGGTCAAGGCTTCGACCTGATCGATGCTGAGGGCCGCGATCTGATCGGTGTTCAGGCCCGATATGCTCGCCGTACCCAAAGAAGTTATCTGGTCTGGCGAAAGCGAAGCGATGTCGCCCGCGCTCATGGCGGCGATCTGTTTCGAGGTGAGGGCGCCGACCTGGGCATTGGTCAGGGCATCCACCTGATCGGTGCTGAGGGCGGCGATCTGGTCGGTGGTTAAGCCCGATATGGCTGCTGTGCCCAGGGCTGCGATCTGGGTCGCTGAAAGCGAGCCGATCGTCGCCGTCGACAGGCCCGCGATCGCACTCGAGCTGATTGCGGCGATTTCGGCGGGGGTAAACGTATCCAGATCGTCCGCACTCAGCGCCGCAATCTGTTTCGAGCTGAGGGCGCCGACCTGGGCGCTGGTCAAGGCCTCGACCTGATCGATACTGAGGGCCGCGATTTGATCGCTGCTAAGGCCCGCTATGCCGGCCGTGCCGAGAGCGGCTATCTGGTCTGCCGAAAGCGAGGCGATCTCGGCGGTGCTCAGGGCTGCGATCTGTTTCGAGGTGAGGGCGCCGACCTGGGCTTTGGTCAGGGCGTCCACCTGATCTGTGCTGAGGGCCGCGATTTGCTTGGTGCTCAGCCCAGCAATGCCTACCGTGCTCAAGGCTGCGATCTGAGCGGTCGTCAGGGAGGCTATGGTCTCTGTCGACAATCCCGTGATCGCACCGGAACTGATCGCGGCAATGTCCTTGGTCGTGAAGGTTGCTATGTCGTCCGGCCCAAGCACTGCAAGCTGTGTGGAACTGAGAGTGCCAACCTGCGCACTGGTCAGGGCCTCCACCTGAGCGGCGCTCAAGGCTGCAATCTGCTTGGTGCTCAGTGCGTTGATGTCTGCCGTGCTCAGGGCTGCGATCTGAGCGGTCGACAGCGAGGCGATCGTGTCTGTCGACAACCCGGAGATGGCATTCGAGCTGATCGCCGCGATGTCCTTGGTCGAGAACGTTGCTATGTCGTCGGTGCTCAGGGCCGCAATCTGTTTTGAGCCGAGCGCGCCGACCTGGGCATTGGTTAGGGCCTCGACCTGTGCTGTGCTCAAGGCGGCGATCTGCGCGGTGCTCAGCGCACTGATGCTCTGCGTGCTCAGGGCTGCGATCTGGGCTGTCGTCAGGGAGGCTATGGTCTCTGTCGACAATCCCGGGATAGCACTCGAACTAATCGCGGCAATATCCTTGGTCGTAAACGTCGCTATGTCGTCCGGCCCGAGCACCGTAATCTGTGTGGAATGGAGATCGCCGACCTGCGCACTGGTCAGGGCTTCAGCCTGACTGGTGCTGAGGGTGGCCAGCTGCTGGGAGCTTAATCCCGCAATGCCAGCGGTGCTCAGAGAGGCGATTTGGCTCGTTGAAAGAGCCGCTATGTCGTTTGTGCTCAGGGCAGCAACTTGCGCCGAGCTCAGCGCTGCCATCTGCTTGCTCGATAAAATCGAAATCTGGCCGGTGCTCAGAGCGGCGATCTGGCTGGTCGAAAGTCCCGCAACACCGGAAGCGCTCAGTGCCGCGATCTGGGCCGCGGAAAGCGATTCTATGTCATCCGTGCTCAGTGCCGCAATCTGTCTCGAGCCGAGCGCACCGATTTGGGCACTGGTGAAGGCGTCGACCTGATCGGCGGTCAGGGCGCCAATCTGATCGGCGGTCAGGCCCGCAACGCCCGATGTGCTCAACATGGCAATTTGATCGGTGGACAGGACTGCAACATCGTCGCCCAAGGCGGCGACTTGTGCCGAACTCAACGCCTTGACCTGCGCGGTGGATAGAAGGCTGACCTGATTGCTGTTCAAGGCTTCCACCTGATCGGTCGTCAGGCTTGCAACAGCACTCGTGCTGAGGGCGGCGATCTGATCTTTGGTGAGGGCCGCGATAATGTCCGTATCCAAGCCCGGCATGGCTCTGTTCGTGATCGCCGCGATATCGGCCGTCGAGAAGGTCGCTATATCCTCGGCGCTCAGAGCCGAAAGTTGCGCCGAGCTCAGCGACTTCACCTGCGTCGACGAGAGGGCTTGGACCTGATCGGTGCTCAAGGCTTCAATCTGATCGGTCGTCAAGCTTGCAACGACGGCGGCACTCAGGGCGGCGATCTGATTTGTGGAAAGCGCCGCGATCGCCTCCGCGCTCAAGCCAGGCATCGCTTTGCTGCTGATCGCCGCGATATCGGCGGTCGAAAAGGTCGCTATGTCCTCGGCGCTCAGGGCCGCAAGTTGTGCCGAGCTCAGCGACTTCACCTGCGTCGACGAGAGGGCCTGGACCTGATTGGTGCTCAAAGCGTCGATCTGGTCGGCCGTCAGGCCTGCAATCGCGCTGGTGCTCAGGGCAGCAATCTGAGCGGTCGACAGAGCCGCGATCTGATCGGCATTCAAGGACTGGAGTTGTGCTGCCTTGAGGGCGTTGAGTTGGGCCGTCGTCAATGCGGCGATCTGATCGGTGGAAAGGGCGGCGATTGAGTCCGTGCTCAGGCCCGGCGTGGCCTTGCTGGTGATCGCTGCGATATCGGCAGTCGAGAGAGTCGCTATGTCCTCCGCACTCAAGGCTGCGAGTTGCGTCGAACTCAGCGACCTCACCTGTACCGACGACAGCGCCCCGATCTGGTCCGCGCTCAAGGCCGCGAGTTGTGTCGTTTTGAGGGTGGCGATCTGGGCGGTCGTCAATGCTGCGATCTGATCGGCGGAAAGCGCCGCCATCGCGTCCGTGCTCAGGCCCGGTGCGGCTTTGCTGGTGATTGCCGCGATATCCGCGGTCGAGAAGGTCGCTATGTCCTCGGCGCTCAGGGCCGCAAGTTGTGCGGAGCTCAGCGACATCACCTGTACCGGCGACAAGGCCCCGACCTGGTCCGCGCTCAAGGCGGCGATTTGTGTCGTTTTGAGGCCGGCGATCTGGGCCGTCGTCAGTGCGGCAATCTGATCGGCGGAGAGCCCTGCGATAATATCCGTGCTCAAGCCCGGCATGGCTTTGCCCGTGATAGCCGCGACATCGGCAGTGGAGAAGGTCGCTATGTCCTCGGCACTCAGAGCAGCAAGTTGCGTCGAACTCAGTGACTTCACCTGTGTCGATGTGAGGGCTTCGACCTGATCGGTGCTCAAGGCCGCAATCTGATCGGTCGTCAGGCTCGCAATCACGCTGGTGCTCAGGGTGGCAATCTCGTTGGTGGAAAGCGCTGAGATCGCCTCCGTGCTCAACCCCGGCATGGCTTTGCTGGTGATCGCCGCGATATCGGCGGCGGAGAAGGTCGCTATGTCCTCCGCGCTCAGAGCAGCGAGTTGCGTCGAACTCAATGACTTCACCTGCGTCGACGACAGAGCCTCGACCTGATCGGTGCTCAGGGCCTGGAGTTGCGTTGCGTTGAGGCTAGGGATCTGGACCGTCGACAATGCGGCGATCTGATTTGTGGAAAGCGCCGCGATCGTGTCCGTGCTCAGGCCCGGCATGGCTCTGGTGGTGATTGCCGCGATATCCGCGGTCGAGAACGTCGCTATATCCTCGGCGCTCAAGGCCCCAACTTGCGTCGAATTCAGCGACTTCACCTGTGTTGGCGACAGGGCCTCGACCTGATCGGTGCTCAATGCGGCGATCTGATCGGTCGTCAGGCCTGCAATCGCGCCGGTGCTCAAGGCAGTAATCTGAGCGGGCGACAGGGCCTCGATCTGATCGGTGCTCAAGGTCTGGACTTGCGTTGCCTTGAGGGCGCCAAGCTGGGCCGTTGTCAACGCGGCGATTTGCTCGGTGGAGAGCCCCGCGATAACCTCCGTGCTTAAGCCAGGCATGGCTTTGCCTGTGATCGCTGCCATATCGGCGGCAGAGAAGGTTGTTATGTCCTCGGCGCTCAGAGCAGCAAGTTGTGCGGAGCTCAGTGACATCACCTGCGTCGGCGACAGGGCCTCGACCTGATCGGTGGTCAAGGCCGCGATTTGTGTCGTCTTGAGAGCGACGATCTGGGCGGTCGTCAGTGCGGCGATCTGATCGGTGGAGAGCCCGGCGATAATGTCCGTGCTCAAGCCCGGCATGGCTTTGCCCGTGATCGCGGCGATGTCGGCGCCGGAGAAGGTTGCTATATCCTCCGCGCTCAGGGCCGCAAGTTGCGTCGAACTTAGCGACGCCACCTGTGTCGGCGACAGGGCCTCGACCTGGTCCGCACTCAAGGCCGCGATTTGCGTCGTCTTGAGAGCGGCGATCTGGGCAGTCGTCAATGCGGCGATCTGATCGGTGGAGAGCCCGGCGATAATGTCGGTGCTCAAGCCTGGGATGGCCCTGTTTGTGATCGCCGCAATATCGGCAGTCGAGAAGGCCGCACTGTCCTCCGCGCTCAGAGCAGATAGTTGCGTTGAACTCAGCGACTTCACCTGAGTCGGCGACAGGGCCCCGATCTGATCTGGGCTCAAGGCCGCGATCTGATCGGTCGTCAGGCTTGCAACCGCGCTCGTGCTCAAGGCGGCGATCTGATCTGTGGAAAGCGCAGCGATAGTATTCGCGCTCAAGCCCGGCGTGGCTTTGTTCGTGATCGCCGCAATATCGGCAGTCGAGAAGGTCGCTAGATCATCCGCACTCAGAGCAGCAAGTTGGGTTGAACTCAGCGACTTCACCTGTGTCGGAGACAAGGCTTCAACCTGATCAGGGCTCAAGGCCTCGATCTGATCGGTCGTCAGGCCTGCAACCGCGCTCGTGCTCAGGGCGGCGATCTGATCTGTCGTGAGGGCTGCGACAATGTCCGCGCTCAAGCCCGGCATGGCTTTGCTGGTGATAGCTGCGATATCGGTAGTCGAGAAGGTCGCTATATCCTCTGCGCTCAGGGCCGCAAGTTGCGTCGAACTCAGCGACTTCACCTGTGCCGGTGACAGGGCCCTGACCTGGTCGGTGCTCAAGGCGGCGATCTGATCGGTCGTCAGGCCTGCAATCGCGCCGGTGCTCAAGGCAGTAATCTGAGTGGGCGACAGGGCCTCGATTTGATCGGTGCTCAAGGCCTGGAGTTGCCCTGCCTTGAGGGCATTAACCTGGGCAGTCGTCAATGCGGCGATCTGATCGGTGGAAAGTGCCGCGATTGCGTCCGTGCTCAAGCCCGGCAAGGCTCCGTTCGCGATCGCCGCGATATCGGCAGTCGAGAATGTCGCTATGTCCTCCGCAGTCAAGGCCTGGAGTTGCGTCACTCTGAGGGCGCTGACCTGAGATGAGGTCAGAGCTTCCGCCTGATCTGTCGTTAGAGCATGAAGCTGTGTGGTGGTGAGTGCGGAAACCTGGCTCGAGCTTAGACCTTCGATGGCGTACTTATCGAGAATGCTCAACTGGTCCAGCGTCAAACCAATTATGGCGCCTTGTGAAATGGCGCTTAGCTGTTGAGTGTCGAGGACTTTGACATCCTCTGTATCCAAGGCTGCGATCTGAGCCGAAGAAAGCGCTTTGATCTGAGCTGTGGAAAGCGACGCCACATCGTCGGTTGACCAGGCTGCGACTGCCGCTGTCGAAAGATATCTGATCTGATTGACATTCAGGGAAGAAACGATCGAAGTCATGTCCGCAAATCCTAAACGTTAAGTCCAACGTCCCAACAGCCAGCAGATGGCTTGCCTGTCCAAGCTCTGAAGGAGCATTGGCCATTCAAGCCCACCTTGTCGTAGACGCTGAGTACGCAAACGGGCTTGCCTGAACCTGAAGTTGATATGCTTCAGCCGATCTGGTTGGGTTTGAGCGGTCCTCGACCGCTCTGCGCAAGGACGGAAATTACGCCGCACAGCTCGGCGGCTTCAGAAGCCCGCTTGGTCAATACCAGCGGGCGTCCTGCATTCTAAGGCAAGGCATTTGAACGCCCGGCTTCTATTTACCGCTCCGATGCAAGCACGCAGCACTGTTCCGGCAAGTGCACGAGCACGGCCTCACTTCCCGCCGCCATAGGGTCCGACAAGGCTCCGTTGGCGACGATATCGCCCGCTGGTGTCGCGCATTGATATTGATAGGCGCGGCCGAGATAGGTTCTTGTTCCGAGAACAGCCGGCAAACCCGCACCTTCGCGGCGAACAGCCAGGCCTTCGGCGCGGCAGGCAAGAACGAATTCGTCGGGGATCGGCCCCAAATCATCCTGCGAAAGAATGATCCTGGCGCCGCCAGCGGTTTCGGTGGCGACCGATGCGCCGTTGCGGGCGACGACCCGCATGGACAAGAGATTTTCGAAGCCGACGAAGCGCGCGACAAAGGCATTGGCCGGCTTCTGATAGAGCACTTCGGGCCTGTCGAGCTGCATAATGCGGCCGGCATTCATGATGGCGACACGATCCGAGATCGAGAAGGCCTCTTCCTGGTCGTGGGTCACGTAGAGCGACGTCGTGCCGTTGGCGCGCTGCAATTGGCGAATCTCGACGCGCATGTCGATCCTGAGCTTGGCGTCGAGGTTGGAGAGCGGTTCGTCGAACATCAAAAGCGGCGGCTCAATGACGAGGGCGCGGGCAAGCGCTACGCGCTGTTTCTGGCCGCCGGAGAGTGCCGAGGGAAGCCGGTCCATAAGGCCGGACAGCCCGACGCGCTCCAGCATGGCTGCCGCCTTCTTCGAACGCTCTGGCATGGCCATACCCCGCTGCTTCAGGCCGAAGGCGACGTTTTCGAGGACAGTGAGATGTGGAAACAATGCGTAGTTCTGGAAGACCAGACCGATATTGCGGGCATGCGCCGGGAGCTTCGTCAGATCCCGGTCGCCGAGACGGACGGTGCCGCTCGTGGGCTGCAGGAAGCCGGCGACGAGGCGTAACGTGGTGGTCTTGCCACAGCCGCTGGAGCCGAGCAGGGAAACGAGTTCGCCGGCGGCGATCGAAAGCGACAGATCCTGCAGCACCGGGGTGTTGCCGTAATGGGCGGTAATGGAGTCGATGGAAAGCGATACGGTCACGGGCGGCTACTTGGTCAGGAAGGTGAGGCCCAACGTCGCTTCGACGATCGCCATGACGCCAACGGTGACGAGCATCAAAAGCACGGACACCGAGGCGATCGTCGGATCGAAGAACTGTTCCATATGGGCAAGGATCTGGATCGGAAGCGTGGATATGCCCGGCCCGGTCAGGAAGACCGAGACGGAGACATCGTTGATGGAGGTGATGAAGGCCAGGATGAAGGCGGCAATGACGCCGGCGCGGATATTCGGTAGGACGACCGTGAGAAAAGTCTTCACCGGCGGGCAGCCTAGGCTGATCGCCGCTTCCTCGATCGAAAAATCGAAGCTTGCCAGACTGGCGCTCACCACCCGCACGGAATACGGCAGGACGAGCAGGGCGTGGCCGATGAGCAGGCTCGCGAAGATCGGAAGGTCGAGGCCGATGGTGATCGATTTCATCAGCGAGAAGCCGAAAACGATCTCGGGGACGAGGATCGGCAGAACGAAGAGCGTCGAGAGCCAGCTCGGCAGCTCGAGCCTGTAGCGGGTGATGGCGTAAGCCGCGGGGATGCCGATCAACAGCGAGAGGGCCGTACCCAGAAAGGCAAGCTCGAAGCTGGTAATCGCCGTCGTGCGGAACGCCTCGATCTGGAAGATATTCCAGAACCAGTGCAGCGTCAGTCCCTGCGGTGGAAAGGTCAGAAAGCTGGTATCGCTGAAGGCCGCGCCGATGATGATCACGAGCGGTGTCAGCAGGAAGAAGAAGACACAGACGGTAAAAGCAATCAGGAGAGGATGGATGCGGTTCGCCGTCATGGTCACACCGCCATCGGATTCAGGCGCCGGGCGATGCGGCTCATGATCAGCACGATTCCGATCGTCACGACGACCATGATGGCAGCGATCGTCGAGGCGCCGACCCAGTCGAAGGTCACCATGGCGCGCTGATAGAGGAAGGTACCCATCATCATCTGCTTTTCGCCGCCGAGAAGCTGTGGGGTGGCGTAGGAGGTGAAGCTGCCGGTGAAGACCAGCACCGCGCCGACAATGAGGCCGGGGGTTGCGAGCGGCAGGACGACCTGACGGAAAGTCGCGGCCGGCGTCGCCCCAAGCGAGGTTGCCGCCTGGATCAGGTCCTGCGGTATGCCTTCGAGAACGCCGACGAGGGTCAATATCATCAGCGGCACGAAGAGATAGACCATGGCGACGATGACGGAGCCCTCGCTATAGAGCATCGAAAGCGGCTCGCTGATCGCGCCGATCGAGAGCAAAATGTCGTTGATGATGCCGTTCTTGCCGAGAATGATCAGCCACGCGAAGGAGCGAACGACGACGCCGGTGAGCAGTGGAAACACGGCAGCGATGATCATCAGGCTCTTCGCCCGGCCCGGCATCTGCGCGATCACATAGGCGGCTATGAAACCGACGAACAGCGAAATCACCGTCGTTGTGAGGGCGATTTCGATCGTCCGGTAAAGGACGGTGCGGCGAAAACCGCTGGAGAAGAAGGTGACATAGGGCGAGAACAACCCCTTCGGCTCGGCAAAGGTCGCGGCAATCGTGATGGCCACGGGAATGAGCAGAAACAGCACGACGGCGATGATCGCCGGCGCCGTCAAACCCCATTTCGCGAGATGCTTCATCGATCGAATTCCGCGCGGCATGCCGTTACATGCCGAAGATCTCATTCCAGCGATCGATCCAGTCCGATTGGACGGCATTCATCTTGGCGTAGTCGATCCGGCTGAGCTTGGCGATCATATCCGCGCCGTAGGTCCAGACTTTCGCCTGTTCCGGCGTGAGTACGACCTTTGTCGAGACCGGCGCATCGACACCTTGTTCGGCCTCGGCCTGCTGAACGTCCTTGGACAGGATGAAATTGATAAACTGATGGGCCAGCTCGACATTCTCGGAGCCCTTAGGAATATTGACGGTGTTGAGCGTGGCGATATCGCCGTCCTTGAGGCTGGCCCAGGTCATGGTCGGAACGGCGGCCTGCATCGATGCCAGTGTGAAGTCCTGCGCGAGAGCAACCTTGGCTTCGCCGGTGGAAATCAGGTTCACCAGTTCGGAGCCGGTATTGTAGTTCTTGACGACGTTCGGCTTCAGCGCATCGATCGCTTCGAAAGCCTTGTCGGTATCCTCATAGGCATCGGCGCCCGCATGCTTGCCCGCCTCCAGAACCATAAGCGGACCGGCGGTGGTGGTGATGCCAGGGAGCGTCACGGCGGCTTTCAGATCGTCACGCCAGAGATCGTTCCAGGATGTGACCGGCGGATTGACCTTCGCCTTGTCGTAGACGATGCCGACACGGCCGATCGTGTAGGCGGGGCCGTAATTGCCCTGCGGCGCCTTGGCCAGATCGTAGAGATCGGCGATATTCGGGATCTTGGTCCGGTCGACCTCCTGAAAGAGTCCCTGCTGGATGCCGATCTGCGAATAGCTGTCGGTCAGATAGATGACGTCGACGCCCTTGCCGCCGCGAAGTTTCAGCTTGTTGAGGCGGTCGGCGTTGTTGCCGGTTTCGAAGGCGACGTCGCAGCCGCAGATTTTCTTGAACGGCTCGATGATGTTGGCGCTCATCTTCTCGCCATTATAGCCCCACCAGGAGATGGTCAGCGTCTTCGCCTGAGCGTAGGCCGGCAGAGCAACTGCTGCTGCGAGAATCGCAAGACCCGCAACGCGGGACAGGGTGAGGCCTTTCATTATCGAGATCCTTTCGGGCGTGAGATCGTGGCTGAGCGTCTGGCTAGCGGAATACTATTTTTCGAGCATAGGGTTTACAAGCCTAACAATTGAGCAAAACGCAGCTTTTGACAGATCTCAACGGCGGGCGAAGCCAGCGCTGGAGGGCGATCGCGACTGATCGCAAGCTGCTGAGATAGTTCGAATTTTTTTGAGCTGGATCGGACAGCTTTACACGTCAGGCCGCCGTCTCTACGCTCGCCCCATCGAATTTCTTGCAGGCATCCTTCCGATGGCGTCTCTGCCCACAATTCTTCCGAACGACCTGCTCGTCAACGCGGCCGACGAGGTTCTCATCCGCCAGGATCTGACGCTCACTGCGCTTGGTCGGCGGCCTGCCGACCGGCTGCTGAGGGTAGGTCGGCTGCTCGATGTCCATAGCCGTAGCTGGCTCGAGGACCAGGAGATCGTAATCAAGGGACGGCGCATCGCCTATGTCGGCCCGGCCGGTAGCTACAAGGGGGAGGTCGCCGAGCGCGTGTCCGAACCGCGATTTGCCGCCGTTCCCGGATTCGGCGAAGCGCACAAGCATATAGAGAGCTCGCATTTGACGCCGGAATGGGAAGCAGCACTTGTCATGCCGCACGGCGTCACCTGGACCTGCGAGGCAAGCCACGAATTTTCCAATGTGAACGGTCCGCGCAATCTGGAATTCTGGCTGGAGGCGCGTCGGCGCGGCTCGCCGATGAAGATCTTCCCCTTGCCCGGTTCCGCAGTGCCGCCGACCGCCTACGAATGGGGTGGCGGCCATTTCGGCTACGACGAGCAGAAAGCTTTTCTTGCGGAGAGCCTGATGGTGGCGGGCCTCGACGAGGTAATGGACTGGCCATCCGTCAGCAATCCGGAAAATCCCGCCTATGATCGTCTTTGGGGCATGATCCGCGCCACATTCGAACAGCGTGGCGTCGTCGAAGGCCATGGCGCCGGGTTGCGCGACCTCGCCTCGATCAATGCCTTTGCCGGTGCCGGTCTTGCCTCGGATCACGAAGGCTGGTTCCTGGACGAGATCTGGGAGAAGCTGACGCATGGCCTTTTCATCGAGCTTCGGCCGCATTCGTTGCCGGAGGTGATCAGGGGGCTGATCGAAAAGGGGCTCTCCGACTGGTCGCAGATTGCCTTCGTAACGGATGACCGCAGCGCCTCGGATACGCTGAAGATCGGAGCAACGGATCACAATGTCCGTCTTGCCATCGAAAACGGGCTGGCGGCGGAAATCGCCATTCAATGCGTGACGATCAATCCGGCTCGGCACATGCGGCTGACGCCCTGGGTCGGCTCGATCGCCCCCGGTCGTTTTGCCGATATCGTGCTTCTGGACGATGTCGAGAAACTCTCGATCGCCAAGGTCTGGGCTGATGGAAGGCCGGCTTCCGAAGGCAAGAGTTTCGTCGGCATCCGTCCCGAGATCGATTGGCCGGATTGGGCGACGAAGACCGTGAAGATCGATAGGGTGGTCACCCCTGAGGATTTCCGGATCGCAGCGCCGTCGGATGCGCCGACAGCGAAAGCCGCTCTTCTGCGCCCCTTTCACTGGGCTGACGATTTCATCACCATGGACCTGCCGGTCAGGGACGGCGCCGTGCAGCGCGACCCCGACCGCAACGTCACGAAATTTGCGATTGTCGACCGGTTTTCCGGCGAGGCCAAGATCGCGCGGATGTTCTGGCTGGGCACCGGGCCGCGAACGGCCGATACCGCGCTTGGCGCCACGCTCGGGCACGACAAGCATAATATCTGGGTTGCCGGCTCTTCCGACGAGGCGATGGCGATGGTCGCCAATGCGCTGAACGAACAGCAAGGCGGCTGGGTGCTCGTCTCCGGCGGCAAGGTCATTGCGCGCGTTCACTACGAAGTCGGCGGCCTGATGACGGCGCGCTCCGCAGAAACGCTCGATGCGGAAATGCAGGCGCTTTATGCGGCTGGCGCCGAGATCGACTGGATGTACGAGCCGACCTTCTCGCCGCGCTGGTGGCCGGGTTTTCCGGAGCGCCTTTCTTTCGCGACGCTCACCTGTGCGCCCTGGCGTTGGGTTCTGGTCGCGCCGTCGGAAAGGGCGCCGGAAGGTTTCGTCAACGTCGCAACCGGAGAGACCCATCCGATCGTCTGGTGATCGACGATCGCCACGCCAAAGCCATTCGAGGAAAATTGCGAAGCGGTTTGCGTCCGGAATGCGAAAAACAAAAGATCGGACGGTTCTGCGATTCCGTGAAAAGCTGAACCGCCCTAGCTGTCGTATCGGAGATGCCGAACTTTATGTCGTGCCGTTGGATTTGGAGAGTGACTGAGCTTCGGCTTTTTTGCCGAGGCCAGGCTTTCGCTTGTATTTGACCAGGATTTCCTTGCCGTCGACAGACGCCTGTGTTCGCTCGAGATCTTCGCGTTCGGCAGCAGCCTGGTTCCAATGGTCCTGATCGCGGCCGTGGGGGCGGCCTGCTTCTTCCCACAGAGAATATGCACGTCTTTTAATCCACTCATATCCTTGCTCAGTCGGCATTATCGTCTCCTTCTCATCAATGGATGTCTTTTCGGAAATCTTTGTCTCGATGAATGTTATGCTGGAGGTGAACGCCGGCGCTTTCGTGGGAATTCTCGCGCCCTCGATCACCGACTGAAAACCATCATTTGCAGGGAATGTTCCCAGCCCCTGATAAGAATCACGGGCGCTGCCGATCAGCGCACCTGAAAGGGTGATAGATCTCCCTTGCGGGAAACATGACACCCGTGATGGAGGCCATGATCGGCGCCTTTCGACGTGCTTTCGGAACAAGCGCAGACAGCCGGCGTTGCCGCCAAGCTCTTGACGCCCAATCGGTGCTTCGTAATTATCTATTTAGTTACTAACGTGCGCCTGGTTCTCCCCTCGAGAGACATCGCGTTGGTGAACGCCACATTTATTTGCATCCAGGAACCAAACGGAGGAGGCGACGATGGTGACTGCCGTTGGTCTCAAAACCCAACGAATGACGCTGGCATTTTCGACATTGGGATGTGCGGAGCTGGAATTGGACGAGGCCCTGGCTCTGGCAGCGCGCCACGGCCTCGACGCGATCGAAATTCGCGCGCTCGGCGGCATGATCGATCTGCCGGCCTATTTCACCGAACGGTTTGGCACCCCGGCAGGTCTTGTCCGTGCCCTCAAGCATTCTCCTGTGTCGGTTTGCGCGCTCAATACGTCGATGCGCCTCGTCGGCGCCACGTCGCAATCGAAAGAAGAGTTCCTGCGCTATCTCCCCTGGGCGGAGGCGGCAGCGATAAAATCGCTACGCATCTTCGACGGTGGCAGCACCGGTGATGCCGGCGAACTTTCCGAGGCGCTGTCGACGCTGGAATGGTGGCGCGAAACGGCTCGCCGAGAGGGTTTTGCGTCAGATATCATGGTGGAGACGCACGACTTTCTGGTGCATCCGGACGCGCTCGGTCGTTTTCTGGAAGCGGCGCCGGACTGCGCACTGCTCTGGGACACCCATCATACATGGCGCAAAGGTGGGCAAGATCCCGCGGAGACCTGGAAACAAATACGTCGCAACGCTCGGCACCTTCATGTGAAGGACAGCGTCTTAAAGCCAAGCGGAAAGCTGCCATACACATACACACTCCCCGCCGCTGGCGAGTTTCCGATGCCGGCGCTGCTCGCGGCACTGGCTGCTGATAAATATGCCGGCGTCATGAGCCTCGAATGGGAGCGACTGTGGCATGCAGAGCTCCCGCCGCTTGATCTCGCGCTGCAGGCGGCAAGGCAGACGGGCTGGTGGCCGCTATCCGTTGGGGAAGGCGACCCTGAACAGTAAGGTTGGTCAGAATTTTGCTACAACCGGCGCAGGAAGACCGCGCGTCTAACTCACCCCTCAATATAACCGCCAGCGGTTAGCGGCGGAAAATTATAGCGGCTCGCTTCCACGCCAATTGAATTAGTAACTAGAAAAACGCGCGTCAATTGAATGTTAGGGAATACTAGTTTACATATTAGGAATATATTGATTCTGGGTGATTTGTCGCTTTAACGCGACACGTTCTGCTTGGCGAAGGGAAACTCTAGTTACCTAGAGTTAGAGGGTGTCTGGGAGATGGAAAAGGCGGGTTTTGGGCACCAGAAATCCCATGCTCTCAGCCTGCGTGCGTCCTTTTCAGATATTGGCCTTTCCTTCGGATTTTCTGTTCGTTGCCGATCTTGCGGCCGTTGGAGGCTTGATGACCGGTAGAGGAAATCGAACTGGAAAAGGGCGTAACGCTCTGATTTTAAAGGCAATCTCCAAAGGCGGCCTGAGCTTTGTCGCACAACGGATCCATAACATCGAAAACACCAAAGAGGTTCTCTATGCCGAGAGCCTGGCGCGTCTGACGGACGCCGAAGGTGTCGTTCACACCGCGGGTGCTTTCGTGCCGCAGTTGGGGCGGCTGGACGGCCGATTCGACCTCGATTTTCGTATCTTGGACTTGGTTCTGTCTGCTTTGACGGCCGATTCGACACTTAATCTCGGCTGCAATCTCTCCGTAGCCAATTTATCTGCGCCGGATCGATTCGCCGATATTTTTGGCCGACTCACCCGCCAGCCCGAGCTTGCTTCGCGGCTTATCGTGGAAATTACCGAGACCTATCCGCTCATCGGCTCCGCCATCGAGCGGTTGAAGATGATTCGTGCCCTTGGGTGCCGCATAGCGATCGATGATTTCGGCACCGGCTTTGCAACGCCTTCGCATCTGCTGCAGGTCTCTGCCGATATCGTCAAGATCGATGCATCTTTTGTCCGCGATATCAGGCCGGGCCGCGATGGCCACGACAGCCTGTATCATATGGTCGGTTTTGCATCCTGCATTGCACCCCAGATCGTCGTCGAAGGAATCGAGACCGAGCAGCAATTGGAGGCAGCACGCTCGACCGGCGCGACGCATGTGCAGGGTTTCCTGCTGTCCAAGCCGGTTGTACTTCCGCAGTTTCCACAGAAAAAGGGCAAATTCGGCCTGCGGGAGGTTGGATGAATACTCCACTTTTTGTCCCGCGAAGCTGCCCGATAAAACGAACTCACAACTCGAAATGCCTCGGCGTGGCGTGCGACTCGCTTGTTCTTGCTTCCATCCCGATCATGGAGGTGGCGATATGATCAAACACCCCTCGTTCGCTCGGGACTATGATTTCTCCGCCGTCTCGACCACACACGATCTACAGGCGCGAGCGCGGCTCGCCATGCTGTTCGAGGAGCTGCAGGGCCTGTTCGGTGGCGCCTCGAGCTTCAACAATCGATTGCCGGTCGCTTTCGTGGGTGGAAGCGAGCCGCATGTCGTCATTTACAACATGTCGGGAGAAATCTCCGCGCGGGTGACGATCGATCCTGAAAACGGCCTCTATGT
This sequence comes from Rhizobium sp. BK313, assembly GCF_014193655.1. Taxonomy (GTDB): domain Bacteria; phylum Pseudomonadota; class Alphaproteobacteria; order Rhizobiales; family Rhizobiaceae; genus Rhizobium. The sequence goes on from NZ_JACHZQ010000003.1 coordinate 27,253, forward strand.
CTTTTGTGAACTCGACCGTGCTGCCGGCATCGTGCTGGCGACCGCGAGCGAAGAACGGCTGATCGATGAGATCGTCGCGCACCTCTCTGTCAGCGACGACAACCCCGCGCCACACACGGTGGACGCAGCCGTCGGCATTCTCGTCGGCCAGACCGTGGAGGATGTCGAACGCAAGCTCATCCTTCAGACCCTCCGTCACTGCGGCGGCAATCCAACCTATGCCGCCTTCATGCTCGGCATTCCTCTGATCACCCTATGCACCAAGCTGGCCACCTATTTTGCAGATTCTGCAAAAGACTTTGCGGATGCGACTGACCGCGCCGAGCCTCTCAAGGAAGACCGACAATGAGCAGGCGTCCTCATCAAACGACGTCAATGATGCCGCAACCAAAACCTGTGGAGTTTGAACCAATGCAAGATTCACGAATGGGTTTGCACATGCCGCAATCACGCGAGGCGGCAAGCGCCGACCCAAATGAAATTCGGGAAACGATCATGGACGCTTTCAGTAAGAGAAGAGACCAATCTGAGCCTCAAGCGCATAATCTGTTCGATGGCTGTGTGAAGATTGTTTCGGCCTATGTCAGCCACAACCCCATTCTTATCGGTAGCCTTCCGAAGCTGATCACGGATGTGCACGAGGCGTTGCAGGCTTTGGATGGCTTGCCGCCTTCGGTGGAGCGGACAAAGCCGATTCCGGCCGTCGATCAAAAAAAGTCGGTGACGAGTGAGTACATCATTTGTCTCGAGGACGGCAAACGCTTCAAGACGCTCAAGCGTCACCTGCGCGTCCACTACGGCATGACGCCCGAGGAATATCGCCAGAAATGGGGCCTTGCTCCCAATTATCCGATGGTCGCGCAGAATTACGCGAACCGCCGTTCGGAACTCGCCAAGCTCTCTGGCCTCGGCGCCAACGGCAATAGGAAGGAAATCGTCCGCTAGAGCCTCCGGCTCTCAGGCGGCATCACCTGCAGGCGGACAAGATGCTCTAGCTTCAAAAAGCTAGCGCGATCTTTGTGCGTTCAAATGAATTGGAGCTGGCAATGATAGTGGCGCCGTACGGGGTGCCACTATCTAGTTTGTTGCGCGCCGTCACGACGCGCGGCACCGATCAGAAGACCTGGCGGAGCACGATGAAGAGTACAAAGGCAAGCGCGATCGAGGCGGGCAGAGTCAGGACCCACGCCATCAGCATATTGCGGACGGTCGACCATTGCAGACCGGAGCCGTTGGCGGCCATGGTGCCGGCGACGCCAGAGGACAGGACGTGCGTTGTCGAAACCGGCAAGCCGAGATGGTCGGCCGCACCGATCGTCAGCATGGCGACGACTTCGGCGGCGGCGCCCTGGCCGTAGGTCAGGTGTGTCTTGCCGATCTTTTCGCCGACGGTGACGACGATGCGCTTCCAGCCGACCATGGTGCCGAGCCCAAGTGCCAGCGCGACGGCAACCTTCACCCAGAGTGGGATGAACTTCGTCGCATGGTCCACGGCCGCATGATAGTTGGTTACGGCCTTCAGATCGTCGGCGCTCATCGGCAGGAGCTTCTGCTTGTCGATTAGCTTCAGCGATTCACCGATCAGGTAGATGTCATTGCGGACGTTGCCGACGAGCCCGTTCGGCAGCTTTTCGACGCTCGGATAGGCGGCGATCTCGGCGCTGGTGGCGTGGATATAGGCCTGCAATGCCGGTGTCGTTGCGTCCGTCCAGGTCTTGCTCTTCACGGCATCGCTGACTGCAGCCTTCGGATCCGCAGGTGCGGCGACGCCGGGCTTCACATATTTGCCGAGGACGGTCTCGACCTGCGCAGAGGCGGCTTTGTAGGCGTCGAGATAGTTGACGTCGGGCGTGCGGTTCAGGGCGAAGGCGGTCGGCACGAGACCGATGAGAATGAGCATGATCAGACCCATGCCCTTCTGGCCGTCATTCGAACCGTGGGCGAAGCTGACGCCGGTGCAGGTGAAGATCAGCAGAACGCGGATCCACAGCGGCGGTGGGCCATCGCCCTTCGGCGCCTCGTAAAGCTCCTTGTTGCGGATCAGAACTTTTGCGACCAGCAGCAACACTGCGGCCAAGCCGAAACCGATGATCGGCGACAGCAGCAGCGACATGCCAACGCTGCTTGCCTGCGACCAGTCGACACCACTTGTGGCCGAACCGGCGGGCGCCAGGAACTGATTGGCGAGGCCGACGCCGATGATGGAGCCGACGAGCGTATGCGAGCTCGATGCCGGCAGGCCAAGATACCAGGTGCCGAGGTTCCAGACGATGGCCGCGATCAACAGCGCGAACACCATAGCAAGGCCGGAACCGGACCCGACCTGCAGGATCAGCTCGACCGGCAATAGCGCCAGGATGCCGAAAGCAACGGCGCCGGAAGACGTTAGCACGCCGAGAAAATTGAAGAAGCCGGACCAAATGACCGCGAATTCTGCGGGCAGCGAGCGGGTGTAAATGACGGTAGCGACCGCATTGGCCGTATCGTGGAAGCCGTTGACGAATTCAAAACCCAGCGCGATCAGCAGGGCCAGACCGAGGAGGATCCACGGAACCGCTGCGGCCTCGGCAAGATCGCTGCCGAGAGCATAGCCGACATAGGCAAGGCCACCGAACACGACGACGCCGAAGAGCGGGAGAAACCATTTCGCCGAACTGCTTGCGCCGTGAATTGGGTGATTGGTGTTGCCACCCTCAGCACTGTTTGAAACGAGGTCGACCATCCCAAACTCCTTTATGGCAAATGATATTCCTGATTTAAGCGCGGTTGATGAAGCTCTCATGACGCATAAAGAGACACTTATGCGGTCACTGGTTGCACAGATGTTCAACTCGCCAACATAGAAGTTTCGCGTTTGACGGAAACACACGAAACGGTCATCGCAACCTGACGTTCAACATCTTGATTTCGCCGCGAAATCGCCTTTTTCGGTTCAGGCGGCGTTCAGCCGGCAAGGGTTTAAATCCGCTCGTAGGGACTTGGAAAGAGGACCATCACAATGAGATTGTCCGTGATTGCCATCGCTGCCGTGCTCGGCAGCCTGGTCGTATCTTCGGCAGAAGCAATGCCTATCGCCACTGTTGGGACCGTGGCCAAAGCGCCGGTCGTCAATGTCGATTATGCCTGCGGCCGTGGCTGGCATTTGACGCCCCGAGGCGTATGCCGGCCGAACCGCTGGGGACCGCCGCGCGGCTATGGCTGGGGATATTACAGACCACCACCGCCACGCTGGGGCTGGTATGGCCATCGACCCTATCGTGGCGAATGGGACGGCGGCTGGCGCGGTCGGCCGCGAGATTGGTGAAACGAGACACACCGCCGTCCGGTGACGGCGGGTGTCGTCTATTAACTACCAGCCGGGCCTCGTACGCAGGAGCCGTGCGGTCCACCACAGGCCGACTACGGCTGTTAGCAGTGTCAGCATCGTCGCGGCGAGGCTTTTGGCGTGCAGAACGATGCCGGCGAGCTGTGGCCGGATAAGGTCGGCCGTGTTGAAGCTCTCGCCGCTGAATCGGCAGAGAATAAAAGACAGGTTGTTGCGCACCAACGCCGCGTCGATCTCGGAGATGAGATCGCCGGCGGGCGCCCGCTCGTCCTTCATCGTGCGCATCTGCACCAGCGTCATCTTGGCAGCGGCGAGATAGGCATGCGAGCATTCGTTGAAAGGACTGTCCTCGTCGCTGACGCTTCCCGGCATTACCCCCCAAAGGCAATAGGTGCGTTGAATCTGGGCGAAGTTCAGCACGCGACGAAAGGACTCGTCGGTATCAGACGCCGATGAGGCAAGCGCGACGATACGCCCGTAATAGGGAGCGATCACAGCCATTTCACCATGGGTCAAGCTTGGGATGGAAATGCCCGCATGACTTCCGGATGAACCGCTTGTATGCGCATTCGCCTCTATCGACCAGCCCAGTGTGCAGATCAGACAAATGAACGAAAGTAGAGCAGTTGGGCTCAGCAAATGCGTCCCCCGCATGAAGACATGCGCGGGACGTGTTAGGCCTGCCATTTCAGGCCCGGCGCATGGCTGTGCGACCGTAGCGAACCTGCGGAAGGTCGCGTTCGGCCCATGCGCCGAAGGCGAGGCCGAGCGTCGTCCACAAAATCGCGTGCATGCCGAGCGAGGTGATCCGGAATCGCCAGAGCACAATGGCGGAGAACTGCTCCGGCACCTCGTTGATCGCCGGCAGCAGATATTGAACCAGGCCGATGAACACGATGTAGGCGATGCCGGCGAAGATCACGCCGTTCCATGATCCGTAACGCATGGCCAGCCGGCGGGCGAGGGATACTGCGGCAACCATGGCGGCGACGGAGGCCACAATCATCACGAAAAACAGTTCGGTCCTGGCGCCGATCGTGTCCGGATTGCCGACTGCCGGCGGATTGGCCGGATATTTGATGTCGGGAACCAGCGAGATGGCGATGAAGGCGGCGATCGCCAGCAGTGCGGCAGTGCCGCGTGCGCCGAACGGGCTGACTCGGCCGTAGACAAAGGCGAAGACCAGAGCGAAAAGCCCACCGACCGCCGTTGCATAGACCATGATGCCGGTGAAGAGACCGAGGCCCGCCTGGGTAGCGCGGCTGACGATTTCCGGTTCCGGCGTTTCGCCTGCCGCTTGGGCGGCCTGCTCTTCAAACGCAATCGCCCGATCGACGAGCGGCTCGCCGAACGTATGGGCGAAGGCAAAAATGAGAATACCAGCGAGGGCTCCGACCAGCATGCCGCGGAGCAAAAGACGTCCAACCATGTCCTTTACCCCTTAGTGGCAGGGGAAGCCGAGCAGATGGCGGCCGTCATGCACGAACTCGTGCACATAAATGCCGGAGATCAGCGACGTCGCGCCTTCCTCGGCGCCGACGAAATAGATCGCCAGCATGAGCAGAAGGCCGGCGAAGATCGCCCAGGGCAGGATCTGGCCGAGCGGGATCGGCGTCGGGATGGCGGTCGGTGCGAATGTGGTATCAGACATTTTATTCCCTCTAAGAATAGCGCGTTCCATTTACGGAAGGGGTTTTTTACGGGAAGGGTCTGGCTCTCTGGGGGCGGTATCCGCCCGTCGATTACAGTGGCGCGACCGCGCCGGGATTTCACCGGCTTCCACACCCGTAAGACTAAGCTTATATCTGGCGGCAAAGACGATTGTCAATCAACACGCTGCCGCTATTGAAGGTGGTAACGAGACAGCCCGCCCGAGGATATCGAATATCATGAGAGCGCATCTGAGCTGGGTTTGCCACGGGCCGACCGAGGCCAACCGGAATAGCCGCTTTCCGGCCGATGAGCCGCTGGAGGCAAAAGGTGTTCAACAGGCCGGCGCAATTGCCACGCAGCTCGGAACGGTCGACCGGGCGTGGGCGAGCCCGGCCCTGCGGGCCCGCCAGACCGCTGCTGCTATGGGACTTGACGCCACGACGCAGCCGTCGTTCCGGGAATGCGACTATGGGCGCTGGCAAGGCAGGTCGATCACGGAGCTCCATGAGACCGATCCGGAAGCGCTGTCGCTCTGGATGATGGACTTGGACACGGCGCCGCATGGTGGCGAACCTTTGTCCGCTGTTTTTGCGCGCGTCGGCGATTGGATGAAGAGCCACATCGGCGATGGCGGCCACGCCGTCATCGTGACACATGCCACCGTCATTCGCGCCGCCGTTCTCCATGTGCTGCAAGCACCGCCTTCGGCTTTCTGGACGATCGACATCGAGCCGCTCAGCATCGTGGAGATGACCACCGATGGCCGTCGCTGGCAGCTTCGTTTTCCGAATGCCGCGAGATAGCGATCAGCGACTCGCCTTCGCGCGCTGCCGGTCAAAATAGACTAGATAGGCGGCAAGGCCGAACGTCATCACGGCAAGCCCGTACCAGGTAATAGCGTAGACGAGATGATTGTTCGGAAAGACAATCTGCGTCAGGCCGCCGACCGGCAGATCGCCCGGATTTTTCGTGTCGTCCGCGTCGATGAAATAGGGCGCGACGTTTTGGAGGCTGCGAGCTTCGGCGATCGCCGTAACATCGCGGGAATACCAACGCTCCTCCGCCGGCACGTTGGAGCGCAGCAGCGTGCCCTTCGGTTCGTTGATCCGGAGCAGGCCGGTGACGGTCGTTTCGGTGGTCAATTCACCGGCAGGGCGCGTGTTCGGATTGCGCTTATCGGTCGGCACGAAACCGCGGTTGACGATGACAATCGCACCGTCACCTTCTCTCATCGGCGTCAACACCCAATAACCGGGGCCGAGCGCGGTCGACGCATAAACCTGCGCTTCCTTGTCGTTGAGGAACGTGCCGGTCGCCTGCACATGCTTGTATTCATATCCGGCAGCGTCGACCGCAGGCCATTCCGCCGGACCGGGGGCGGGCACGGGTGCCGCATGCACGCGCGCATCGACGCGGGCGATCAGGTCCAGCTTCCAGGACAGGCGCCTTACTTGCCAGGTGCCGAGCGCAATGAGCGCTGCGGTCAAAAGCAGAAGCAGGATCACCCAGATGGCAAGTGCGAGTGTTGAGCGAGGTTTTTCTGAGGAAAGGTCGGAGGAGGTGTCAGTCAAGGCGCAGAACTCCATCGGAGGCGCGATCCCGGCGAGTCATTAGGCCGGGAGAGCGGCGGGCGTCCGGAAAAACGCCCGCCGTTCGATCGTTACGGCATGTTGCGCATCATGTCGGGCGACATGACCATCATGTTGGCATTCAGGTGGTGCATGACCCAGAGCGAACCGGAGAGCGCGATGATCACCAGGATGATGGTGAAGATCAGCGCCATCATATTCCAGCCGCCTTCCGAGCGGGTGTTCATGTGCAGGAAGTAGATCATGTGCACGATGATCTGGATGGCGCCGAGGATCATGATCAATGCCGCGGTGACGCTCGGATCGGAGAAGACCTTGCCCATGACCAGCCAGAAGGGGATGGCGGTCAGGATGACGGAGAGGATGAATCCCGTCATGTAGCTCTTGAAGGTACCGTGTGCAGCCTCGTGGCCGCCATGGTGGTCATGGCCGTGGGCGTCGGCGGAATGATGCGAATGGTTTGCGTTCGAGCTCATCCGAGAACTCCCATGAGGTAGACGAAGGAAAACACGCCGATCCAGACGACGTCGAGGAAGTGCCAGAACATCGAAAGGCACATCAGACGGCGCTTGTTTTCGGGGATGAGCCCGCGCTGGCTGGTCTGCACCATCAGCGTGATCATCCAGACGATACCGGCGGTGACGTGCAGGCCGTGCGTGCCGACCAGCGTGAAGAAGGCCGACAGGAAGGCGCTGCGCTGCGGGCCGGCGCCTTCCATGATCAGGTGGTAGAATTCGTTGAGTTCGAAATAGAGGAAGGCGGCGCCGAACAGGCCGGTGATTGCCAGCCACAATAGCGTCCCCGACTTGTTGTCCTTCTCCATCATCAACATGGCGAAGCCATAGGTGATGGAGGAGAGCAGCAGCATCGTCGTGTTGAGAGCGACGATCGGCAACTCGAACAGGTCGGCCGGCGACGGACCGGCCGCATAGTTATGGCTGAGTACGGCGTAGGTTGCAAAGAGGACTGCGAAGATCAGGCAGTCGCTCATGATGTAGATCCAGAAGCCGAGCATCGTGCTGCCTTCGGGATGATGCTCCTCCGTCACGTAGAAGGCGGGAGCTTCGCTGTCCTTGGGAGCGTGTGCGATTTGGGTCGTCATGGGTCTTATACCTGTCCTGCCAGCTGCTTCGTGCGCTCGTTCTCGGTCTCCACGACCTCTTCGGCGGGAATGTAGAAGTCGCGCTTATAGTTGAAGGTATGCCCGATCGTAATGGCGATCATTGCGACGAAGGTGATGGCGGCGAGCCACCAGATGTACCAGATCATGCCGAATGCGAAGGCGATCGAGATAACGCCGAGGATGATGCCCGTGGCCGTGTTCTTCGGCATGTGGATCGGGATGAAGCCTTCGGTCGGCCTGACGTAGCCACGGTTCTTCATGTCCCACCATGCGTCGTGATCGTAGACGATCGGCGTGAAGGCGAAGTTGTAGGCCGGCGGCGGCGACGAGGTCGACCATTCCAGCGTACGGCCGTTCCACGGGTCGCCGGTGTGGTCACGAAGCTCTTCGCGCTTTCTGAAGCTGACGACGAGCTGGATCAGGAAGCTCGCGATGCCAATGGCGATCAGCACTGCGCCGAAAGCTGCGATGATGAACCAGATCTGCAGCGATGGATCGTCAAACTGGCTCATGCGGCGGGTAACGCCCATCAAGCCGAGGATGTAGAGCGGCATGAAGGCGAACCAGAAACCGATCTGCCAGAACCAGAAGCTCATCTTGCCCCAGAACGGATCGAGCTTGAAGCCGAAGGCTTTCGGGAACCAGTAGTTGACGCCTGCAAACATGCCGAAGAGCACGCCGCCGATGATCACGTTATGGAAATGGGCGATCAGGAACAGCGAGTTGTGCAGGACGAAATCGGCAGGCGGAACCGCGAGCATGACGCCGGTCATGCCGCCGATGGTGAAGGTCACCATGAAGCCGACGGTCCACAGCATCGGCACCTCGTAGCGGATGCGTCCGTGGTACATCGTGAACAGCCAATTGAACAGCTTCGCACCCGTCGGAATCGAGATGATCATCGTCGTGATGCCGAAGAAGGAATTGACGCTGGCGCCCGAGCCCATGGTGAAGAAGTGGTGCAGCCAGACGAGGTAGGAGAGGATCATGATCACGCAGGTGGCGTAGACCATCGAGGCGTAGCCGAACAGGCGCTTGCCGCTGAAGGTGGCGACGACTTCCGAGAACACGCCGAAGGCCGGCAGGACCAGGATGTAGACTTCCGGGTGACCCCAGATCCAGATGAGGTTGACATACATCATCGGATTGCCGCCGAGGTCGTTCGTGAAGAAGTTCGTGCCGGTGTAGCGATCGAGGGTCAGCAGCGCGAGCGTGGCGGTCAGGATCGGGAAGCTCGCGACGATCAGGATGTTGGTGCAGAGCGACGTCCAGGTGAAGACCGGCATTTTCATGAAGGTCATGCCCGGGGCGCGCATCTTGACGATAGTGGCGATCAGGTTGATGCCCGAGAGAGTCGTTCCGATACCCGCGACCTGCAGGCCCCAGATGTAGTAATCGACGCCGACGTCTGGACTGTAGGCGATGCCGGAGAGCGGCGGATAGGCAAGCCAGCCGGTCTTGGCGAATTCGCCGACGAAGAGCGAGATCATGATGACGATCGCGCCGGCCGTCGTCATCCAGAACGAGAAGTTGTTCAGGAATGGGAAGGAAACGTCGCGAGCGCCGATCTGCAACGGCACGACGAGGTTCATCAGACCCGTGACGAAGGGCATCGCCACGAAGAAGATCATGATGACGCCGTGGGCGGTGAAGATCTGATCGTAGTGATGCGGCGGCAGGTAGCCGTCGGAGCCGTTAAAGGCGATCGCCTGCTGGCCACGCATGAGCAGCGCGTCGGAAAAGCCGCGCAGCAGCATGATCACGGCCAGCACGATATACATCACGCCGATCTTCTTGTGATCGATGCTGGTGAACCATTCCTTCCAGAGAAAGCCCCAGAGGCGGAAATAGGTCAGCAGGCCGAGTACGGCGATACCGCCGATCGCCACGCCGATGAAAGTCACGACGAGGATCGGTTCGTGATAGGGGATAGCGTCGAGCGTCAGCCGACCGAAGATGAATTTATAGAGGTCCGGGTTGGAAAACATGGATTGCCTCTGTCCTTATAAATGTCTTGTTACCGCGCCCGACCTCTTGAACGGGAAACGTTCAAGAGGTCTCGCGCCACTTCAAATCTTGCTGCGCCATGCGTCCCGTGGAAGGCCCGCTGCAGCACGGCGCCTGAGTTCACTTGCTCGGCTGGGAAGCCGGAGCGGATGAACCGCTGGATGTGCCGTTGCCCATGTCCATGCCTGGCATGGAGTGCATGTCATGGGCTGCGGGCTCGGTAGCGTTCACCGGCGTGACATCGCCTGCATCGCCGCCGCGGTTGTCATAAATCAGACGCTCACGATTTTCCTGGCTATCTTTGCCTGCGCCGCCGTTGGCGTCGATATGCATCATTTCGCTCATGCACATCTTGCTCGGATCGGCGCACATGTTGAGGATTGCCTCATAAAGGCCGCTGTCGACCGCGTTGAAGTAACGCACCGGCTCCTGTTCGCTCGGTTTGGCAAGCGCCAGATATTCCGTACGGCCGAGTGCGGTGCCGGTCGACTTCACCTTTTGCACCCATTGGTCATAATCGGCCTGGCTCAAGCCATGAAACTTGAAGCGCATATGCGAGAAGCCGGCGCCGCTATAGTTGGCGGACAGGCCCTGATATTCGCCCGGCTTGTTGATGACGGCGTGCAGCTTCGTCTCCATGCCCGGCATGGCGTAGATCTGGCCCGCAAGCGCCGGAACGAAGAAGGAGTTCATCACCGAGGAGGCGGTGATCTTGAAGTTGATGGGCGCGTCCACGGGAGCGGCAAGTTCGTTGACCGTGGCGATGCCGAGATCGGGGTAGAAGAACAGCCATTTCCAGTCGAGTGCGACGACCTCGACATTGACCGCCCTTGTGGTCGTGGTCACGGGCTTGCCTTCGGCGACGCGATCGAGCGGCCGATAGGGGTCGAGCTGGTGGGTGCTGATCCAGGTCACCGCGCCCAGCGCGATGATAATTGCCAGAGGCGCAGACCAGATCACCAGCTCGAGGCGGGTGGAATGATGCCACTCGGGATCATAGACCGCTGCCGCCGCGCTGTTCGACTGGCGATATCTCCAGGCGAAGAACAGTGTGAGGAAGATCACCGGTATGATGATGATTAGCATCAGGACGGTCGAGACGACGATAAGGTCGCGTTGCTGCACGGCGATATCGCCGGAGGGAGCCATCACCACCATGTTGCAGCCCGAGAGCAGCAAGATGAGCGGGAGGACAGATAAGCGGCTGAAAATCTTCGATAGTCTTGGCACGTCTCAAAGCTCTTTTTGTTATTGACCGTACCGCGACTAAAGGACGGCGGTCATGAACGATATGAGGTGTTTCGTCGCACCGCAGCAAGCTTGGGTGCAATGCAGTATCGAGCGCAACTTCACCTATCGGGAAAATCTTGAGAAATCCAGAAGGTTTTCCAACGGCCAGTTGCTTTTGGCGTAGCTAATATAGCGAGATCAGTGGATATGGCTACCGCCGGCGGCACGTCAACCCGGCATTGTGGCCGCAAGGGCCGAATTTGACCCGTGCCGACCGCCAATTTGCGAATTAATCCATGCGCGACACTTGATAAGTTCGGAAGTTTGATAAACATCTTGTTTGTACGCGAATTCGTGGAGGAGTTCGCGTCCGGAGAGGGAGGCTCCCCATATGGTCAGCGCCACACATGAATCATTAAATCCAACATCTGCAGGTTTAGAACGCGATGCCCGCGACATGCATGCTGGCGGTACCGTCGACCCAGGTAGTATTGCTATCGGCGTGATCATCGGTCGCACGTCCGAGTTTTTCGATTTCTTCGTCTACGCTATCGCATCGGTCCTGGTTTTCCCCAAGCTGATCTTCCCCTTCGTCGATCCGCTGCCCGGCACGCTGCTTTCTTTCCTGGTTTTTTCGTTTGCCTTTATCGCCCGACCCATCGGCTCGTTCATCTTCATGGCGATCGATCGCAACTATGGCCGCGGTGTCAAGCTGACGATCGCGATGATTCTGCTCGGCGGGTCCACGGCGTCGATGAGCTTCCTGCCCGGCTACAGCGAAGTCGGCGTCTATGCGATCATCCTGCTTGCCATTTTGCGCATCGCTCAGGGCCTTGCGCTCGGCGGCGCCTGGGACGGTCTTGCCTCGCTGTTGGCGCTCAACGCGCCGACCAACCGTCGTGGCTGGTACGCGATGATCCCGCAGCTCGGCGCGCCGATCGGCTTCATGCTGGCGAGCGCTCTGTTCGCATATTTCGTGGCAAACCTCTCCACGGTCGATTTCCTGGAGTACGGCTGGCGCTATCCGTTCTTCTGCGCCTTCATGGTCAATGTCGTGGCCCTCTTCGCCCGGCTTCGCCTGGTCGCCACGCCGGAATTCGGCGCGCTGCTGGAGCGCCATGAGCTGGAGCCGGTCAGGATGTCCGAGCTGCTGCATGTGCATGGCCGCGATGTGCTGATTGGCGCTTTCGTGCCCCTGGCAAGCTTCGCGACGTTCCATCTGGTCACGGTCTTCCCGCTTGGTTGGGTAACGCTTTATAGCGCGCAAACCCCCGGTTCGTTCCTGATGGTCGAGTTCCTCGGCGCGATCTGCGGTATCGTTGCGATCATCTGTTCCGGCCTGATCGCTGACCGTATCGGCCGCCGCAACCAGCTTGCCGTCGGTGCCGTGCTGATCGCGATCTTCGCTTTTGTCGCGCCTTGGCTGCTCGATGGCGGCGTCACCGGCCGCCACATCTACGTGGTTCTCGGCTTCACGCTGCTCGGTCTCTCCTTCGGTCAGGCAGCCGGCGCCAGCGCCTCGCGCTTCAGCCGGAACTATCGCTACAGCGGCTCGGCATTGACCTCGGACCTCTCCTGGCTGATCGGCGCTGGCTTTGCGCCCTTCGTCGCGCTGGCACTCTCCAGCCAGTTCGGCCTAGTCTATACCAGTCTCTATCTGCTGTCCGGCGTGGTCTGCACGCTCGTTGCGATCTTCTTCAGCAAGACGCTGGAGACGCGCGACAACTGATCGAACCTTTGAAGCACGAAAAAGCCGCGGCGCGAGAGCGTCGCGGCTTTTTCTTTAAAGCATGTCGCGCAAAAGTGCGCAGCGGTTTTGCGATAACGATCTGCGCAAAATCAAAAACCTAAAGTGCAAGGAGCGAATCCCAGAGATCGCGATGCGCTTTAGGTCAGGCAGCGTGCATCGCCCAGGCGATCAGAGGCGCAGCAAGCACGTTGGTCAGGCCGACCAACACCATGACCAGCCCGGCAATCGACCCCTCTTCGCGGCCGATCTCGTGCGCCTTGGCGACGCCGACGCCGTGGGCGCCCATACCGAACAGCGCACCGCGCGCCAGGCCGGAACGCAGCGGCAGGAGACGCAACAAGGTCTGCCCGGCGGCCGCGCCGAAAAGACCGGTGATGACCACGAACACTGCGGTCAGATTGGGCACGCCGCCGATATCGCCGGAGACGACCATGGCGAAAGGCGTGCTGATCGAACGCGGCATCAGGCTGAGGCGCAGGCTTTCGTCCAGGCCGAAGAGGCTGGCGAGCCCCCAGGCCGATACCATCGCCGTGGTACTGCCGACGGAGACGCCGGCAAGGAGGATCGGCCAGTAGCGCTTGATAAGCGCGCGCTGCTCGTAGATAGGCACGGCGAAAGCAACGGTTGCCGGGCCGAGCAACGCCAGCAGCCAATGTGTGTCGCGCATGTAGTCCTGATAGCTCGCGTGCAGGATGACGGCGATCGCGATCAGGACGGCTGGTGCGGCAAACAGCGGCGACAGCCAAACCACCGGCCATCGGCGATACAGCGCTTTCGAGAAGTAATAGAGCGCGATCGTCGCGACCGGCCAAAAAAGGGTCAGCGCAATGGCTTCAGCGGTGGGCATGGCGAGATCCCTCCCGGCGCATCATCAACCGGTACCCGACATCGATTGCCAGCGCCGTGACGCTCATGACGATGATCGTACCGAACAGGATGACCGCCATGATCTTTAGTCCGACAAGGCCGATGAACTCGCGATGATCGAGTACGGCAAGAACTGCCGGAACGAAAAACAGCAGCATTTCGGCGAGAAACCATTCCGCACCGCGCCGCATGCTACCGATGCCGACCTTGCCGCTGGCAAACAGGGCCAACACCAGCAGCATGCCGACGATCGGACCTGGAACAGGCAGGTGAGTGACGCGCACGATCCCCTCACCGGCCTGCCAGAAGGCGAGCAGCAGGATGATCTGAGCCAGGCGGCTCAGTCTGGGGCGGTTTTGCAGGTCGATGCGCATGGGCGGACTCTCGGAAAGACTAATGATGCAAACATAGGTTCTCGGCACCTATGAACAAAATGAATTGAATTCATGAAATCTAGTCTGATATGGAATAGACATGGAACTTCGGACATTGCGCGCCTTTGTCGAGGTCGTGCGCCAGGGCGGCTTTTCGGAAGCGGCCAAGGTGGTCTTCACGACCCAATCCGCCGTCAGCAAGGCCGTCCGCCAATTGGAGGACGAGCTTGGCCTGCCCCTGCTCAACCGTATCGGCCATCGCACGACACTGACCGATGCCGGCGAAGTGGTCTATCGCCGTGCTCTCACGATTCTGGCCGGTCGCGATGATCTGATCGCCGAACTTGCCGAGCTGAGAGGGCTGTCGCGCGGCATGCTCAGGCTCGGCCTGCCGCCGATCGGCAATGATGCGCTGTTTGCGCCGCTCTTCGCCGTCTTCCGCAGCCGCTATCCTGGCATCGAGATCAAGCTGGTGGAGCAGGGGGCCAAGCGGCTGGAGGAGATGGTGCTGTCTGGAGAGGTCGATCTTGGAGCCTCGCTGCTGCCGGCGCCGGAGGTCTTCGAATGGCAGAGCGTACGCCGGGAGCCGATGCATGTGCTCCTGCCCGCAGGGCACACGCTCGAAGGTCAGAAGACAGTGCGGCTCGCCGGGCTCAAGGACAATCCCTTCATATTGTTCGAGAGCGGCTTTGCGCTCAACGGCATCATCCTCGATGCCTGCCGCACGGCCGGTTTCGAGCCCGATATCGTTGCGCGCTCTAGTCAGATCAATTTCATCATCGAACTGGTTGCCGCCGGCCTCGGCGTGGGCTTCCTGCCCCGAATGATCGCAGAGCAGCGCGACCGCGCCGGTGTCAGCCATGCCCTGGTCGCCGAGCCCTCGATGGAATGGCACATGGCCTGGATCTGGCGGCGCGGCGGCTATCTCACCCACGCCGTCCGCGCTTGGCTGGACCTCGCTGGTAAGCAATCACCTAAATCTTGACTCTCTTTTCAAACTTTTGTGATAAAAAGAGGCATGCTGAAACTTGAAAACGGCAGTCAAGAAAAATATAGGCTATCGCACCACCGTCAAAGACGGGGTTTTCAAGCGAGAGGACGCCTATGACTTTTTCCTTTACCCATCTCACCAGCGCCCTGGCGCTTGCCGCTGGCCTCGCGGTTGCTCCGCTGATGGCCAATGCCGCCGATTCCGAAGGCATCGTCGTCTACAATGCGCAGCACGAGACCCTGACGCAGGCCTGGGCGGATGGTTTTACCAAGGAAACCGGCATTAAGGTAACGATCCGCAACGGCAGCGACATGCAGTTCGCCAATCAGATCATCGAAGAAGGGGCCGCATCTCCCGCCGATGTGTTCCTGACGGAAAATTCTCCGGGCATGACGCTTGTCGATGCCAGCAAGCTCTTCGCCCCCGTCGACGCCGATACGCTGGCGCAGGTGCCGGAAACCTTCAGGGCGGCCGATGGCGATTGGGTCGGCGTTGCCGCCCGCTCCACGGTTTTCGCCTATGACAAGACCAAGCTGAAAGAGAGCGACCTGCCGAAGTCGCTGCTCGACCTCGCCGATCCCTCATGGAAGGGCCGCTGGGGTGCTGCGCCGGCAGGCGCCGACTTCCAGGCGATCGTCAGCGCACTTCTTGAACTGAAGGGCGAGGACGTCACGAAGTCCTGGCTGAAGGCGCTGAAGGAAAACGCTACGCCTTACAAGGGCAACAGCGTCGCCATGAAGGCTGTCAATGCCGGCGAGATCGAGGGCGCGGTCATCTATCACTATTACTGGTTCGGCGATCAGGCGAAGACGGCTGAAAACAGCAAGAACGTCGCTCTGCATTACTTCAAGAACCAGGATCCGGGCGCTTTCGTCAGCATCTCCGGCGGCGGTGTTCTCGCCTCCAGCCAGCACAAGAAGGAAGCTCAGGCTTTCCTGAAATGGATCACCGGCAAGGGTGGCCAGGCCGTTCTTCGCGACGGCGATTCCTATGAATATGCTGTCGGCAATGGCGCTCAATCGAACCCGAAGCTTGTGCCGCTCGCCGACCTGCAGGCGCCGAAGGTTGAGCCTTCCAAGCTGAACAGCAAGAAGGTGACCGATCTGATGACGGAAGCCGGGTTGATCTAACCTCTTGCATCCGGTCCGCATGCCCTGCTAGGGGCTTGCGGATGGCCATTCGGCCAATTCGATCCCGGCAATCGCCTCCAGCGGCGATTGCCTTCCTATTTCAGGGCGTGAAAGGCAGCTAAGATTTGCTGCAGAAGAACACATATGCCGCGCCGGCCGGCCAGGCCGCTGCCATGCGATTGCCCCCGTTGACGGCTGCGCCTCGCGGCCGCGTTCCGCACGCTTCCGTCGTCGCCCTCGCATCTGTCGTCGCGCTTCTGAGCCTAGTGCCGCTCGGTTTCATCATTTGGATCACCGTCGAGACCGGCTGGCGCGACGTCATCGCGCTCATCTTCCGCAACCGCGTCGGTGAATTGCTGACCAATACAGTCCTGCTCGAAGTCTGGACCATCCCGCTTTGCATCCTGCTTGCCGTCACGCTCGCCTGGCTGACCGAGCGCACGAATATCCCTGGCGCCCGCCTGTGGTCCTGGCTGGCAGTCGCACCGCTTGCCGTGCCGGCTTTCGTGCACAGCTATGCCTGGGTCAGCCTGGTGCCTGGAATGCGCGGGCTCTGGAGCGGCGTACTCGTTTCGGTTCTTGCCTACTATCCCTTTCTCTACCTGCCGGTCGCTGCAGCGCTGCGCCGTCTCGATCCGGCGATCGAGGATGCTGCCGCCTCGCTGGGCCTCGGTCCCTGGCGTGTCTTCTTCCGGGCGATTCTGCCGCAACTTCGCCTCGCCATCTGCGGTGGCTCGCTGCTGATCGGTCTGCATCTGCTGGCGGAATACGGTCTCTACGTGATGATCCGCTTCGACACGTTTTCGACCGCGATCGTCGATCAGTTCCAATCCGCTTATAATAGCCCGGCCGCGAACATGCTCGGCGGGGTTCTCGTTTTCTGCTGCCTGCTGTTGCTAGGCATTGAGGTGCTGGTGCGCGGCAACGAGCGTTATGCCCGTGTCGGCTCCGGTGCGGCCCGCCCGGCGGACCGGCGGCGTCTCGGCTGGTTCGTCATCCCGGCCATTACGCTTCCGCTGGCAACGGCTGTGCTCACGCTCGGCGTGCCGTTCGTGACCCTGGCGCGCTGGCTCTATCTCGGCGGCATTGGCATCTGGCGGGTGGATACGGTCGGCTCCGCTTTGCTGCAGACCATCGGTCTCGCAGTTGCTGGCGGCCTGTTGACCACCATCGCCGCCGCCCCCATGGCCTGGCTCTCGGTGCGCGCGCCTGGCCGGCTGCAGCGCATCCTCGAAGCCTGCCATTATTATGTCGGCTCGCTGCCGGGTGTCGTGGTCGCCTTGGCGCTGGTGTCGATCACCGTGCGGCTGATCCTGCCGCTCTATCAGACCTTTGCGACACTATTGCTCGCCTATGTCCTGCTGTTCCTGCCGCGCGCCATGGTAGGCTTGCGCGCCAGCATCGCCCAGGCCCCGGTCGAGCTCGAACGCGCCGCCATGGCGCTCGGCCGTACGCCCGGCCAAGCTGTGCGGCAGATCACCATGCGCCTTGCCGCACCCGGCTTTGCGGCCAGCGTCGCACTTGCCGCTCTCGGCATCACCAATGAATTGACGGCAACGCTGATGTTGTCGCCGAACGGTACGGTGACGCTGGCAACGAAATTCTGGTCGCTGACCAGCGAGATCGACTATGTCTCCGCCGCACCCTACGCCTTCATGATGGTGGTGCTGTCGCTGCCGCTCACCCTTCTCCTCTACGTGCAATCCAAGCGGACGGCCGGACAATGACCTTTCTGGCGATCAAGAACATCAGCAAGCACTATGGCCCGGTGCACGCGCTCGACAATATCGATCTCACGGTCGCCGCCGGCAGCCGCACGGCCGTCGTCGGCCCGTCCGGTTCCGGCAAGACGACGTTGCTGCGCATCATCGCCGGCTTCGAGATCCCGGATGCAGGCCAGGTGATGCTGGAAGGCGAGACGCTGGCGGACGGGCCGGCCATCGTGCCCGCCCACCGCCGGGGCATAGGCATCGTTTCGCAGGACGGCGCACTGTTTCCGCATTTGAGCGTGGCTGATAATATCGGTTTCGGCATGGAGCGCGGGCAAGTGGACCGCGCAGAGCAGATCAACGCGCTGATCGACATGGTGGAGCTCGACCGCGGCATGCTCGATCGCCGCCCGCACCAGCTCTCCGGCGGCCAGCAGCAGCGTGTGGCGCTTGCCCGTGCGCTCGGACGCAAACCCAGGCTGATGCTGCTCGACGAGCCATTTTCCGCGCTCGACACGGGTCTGCGCGAAAATATGCGCAAAGCCGTCGCCCGCGTGCTGCAGAACGCGGGCATCACCACGATCCTGGTAACCCACGATCAGGCCGAGGCGTTGTCCTTCGCCGATCAGGTGGCGGTTCTGCGTGATGGCAAATTAGTGCAGGCTGGAACGCCGCAAACGCTCTATCTCAATCCCTGCGATCGCGAGACGGCCACCTTCCTAGGTGATGCCATCCTGCTGCCGGCCGAGCTGGGCGATGGTTTCGCTGATTGTGCGCTTGGCCGTATCCAGACAGACGCAAACGGCCGCCGGGGGCGGGCGGAAATCATGCTGCGGCCCGAGCAATTGCGATTCAACATGATCGACGCCGTCGCTTCCGATGTCATATGCGCGGGCGATGTCATCGACGTCGAGTTCGGTGGCGCGGTCTGCACGGTGACGCTTGCCCTTGCCAATGCCGCAGGTGCCGCACCGCTCACCATCAAAAGCTCCAGCGTCGGCCTTCCGGAAATCGGCAGCACCGTGCACGTCAGTGTGCTTGGCAAGGCACACGTATTCGATGCGGTGGGCAAATAGCCTCTTTCCTGTTGAAACCGTTGGTCCTTTGGGGAAGAAGGGAATGATCGCCGCCCTGCGATCGTGTCCGATGCCGAAGGAATGCCCATGTCTCTACCCGAGCAGATTGCCCAGGATCTCCCCTTTCTGACGTCTCTCCGTCATAACCTGCACGCTCATCCCGAGCTTGGGTTCGAGGAGGAGCGCACCAGCGGCATCGTCGCGACATTGCTCGAGGAGGCAGGCATCACGGTGCATCGCGGTCTCGGCAAGACCGGCGTCGTCGGCACGCTTCAGGTTGGCAACGGCACTCGGCGTATCGGCCTTCGCGCCGACATGGACGCGCTCGCCATGCCGGAGAAGGGCAACAGACCTTACAAATCCACTATTCCCGGCAAGATGCATGCCTGCGGTCATGATGGCCACACGACGATGCTCTTGGGTGCCGCCCGGCATCTGGCGGCGATGCGCGGCTTTTCAGGAACGGTGCATTTCATCTTCCAGCCGGCCGAGGAAGGCCGCGGCGGCGCAAGGCGCATGATGGAGGAGGGTCTCTTTAATCTCTTCCCCTGCGATGCCGTTTACGGCCTGCATAATATGCCAGGTCTTGCCGTCGATGAGATGGCAGTGGTCGAGGGGCCGCAGCTTGCTTCCTCGGATAGTTGGCGCATCACCTTCCGCGGCACCGGCACGCATGGTGCCAAGCCGCATCTCGGCAAGGATCCGATCACCGCGGCGGCGACATTCCTCTCCTCGCTGCAGACCATCGTTGGCCGCGTCGTCGATCCGCTGCAGCCGGCGGTCGTCAGCGCGTGTTCGCTGCAAGCCGGCGACCCCAAGGCCCTGAACGTCATTCCCGACACGGTCGATATCGGCGGTACGGCGCGCGCCTATACGCCCGAGGTCCGCGATCAGCTCGAACAGGAGATCGGCCGCTTGGCGCACGGCACGGCGGCTATGTACGGCATTGCGGCCGATTACCAGTTCGAACGCCGCATCCCGCCTGTCGTCAACGACGCAGACGCAACCGCGCGGGCGCTGAAGGCTGCGGCGAGCGTTTTTGGCGAAAAAGTCTTCACCCGCTTTCCGCCCTCCACTGCCGGCGACGATTTTGCCTTCTTCGGTCAGAACGCCCCGGGCTGCTACGTCTGGCTCGGCAACGGCCCCGCCGTCGACGGCGCTCTGCATCACAATACGGCTTATGATTTTAACGATGATGCCATCGCCTCAGGCGTTGCATTCTGGACGACGCTGGTGGAGCAGGAGTTGAAGGGGGACTAGACCTCCCTGAGCACAGGTGTCTCCAACACCCGCCCCGTTACCACATCGGCAATGCCGCGATCCGTCTGATGCGGCCCGATGTTGCACGCCAGCGTCGCGCCGAAGCAGGCTTTGAAGACGAGGTAAGGCGGTCGCCAGTCGGCGATTTTTTCCATCGCCTTGCGGATGGCGCGGAAAGCGAGAGCGGTTTCTTCGAGAAGTGCCGTCGCTACCAGGCCGGAGATGGGCAGGGGCAGCAGCATGTCGACTTGACCGTTGGAGGCAACGGCCATGCCGCCACCGGCAGCGATGACGGCGTTGGCTGCTATCGTCATATCCCTGATATTGCCGCCGAAGACCGTCAGATTGTGGCTGTCGTGCGAGACGGTAGTGCAGAAGGCGCCGCGCCATTCGCCCCAACCGGTGAGAAAACCGACGCGCGGGCGTCCATCCGCCTTACCATGGCGATGGGCGACGGCGATCATGATGGTCCCGGCCGGCGGGACGACAAATCCGTCCATTACATCGGCCTCCGCCTCGCCCCACTTCGTGAAGCGCGGCTGGTCGATCGTTGCGACGCGCACGCGATTGCCGACGGCCGGCACACGGAAATCGTCTTCGCTGAGAGGCGCAAGTTTGACCGAGTTCTGCAGCGGCGCGGTGTCGAGATAAGTGACTGTGCCGGTGATCTTGCCGGCCTCGGCAACGATCTTGCCGCTGGCGATCACCTGCTTCGCCTTGAAAGCCTGGAGGTCTTCGAAAAGCACGATGTCGGCGCGGCGACCGGCGGCGATCAAGCCGAGATCGTTGCGGCCGAGCCGCATAGCCGCGTTCAACGTCGCAGCTCTCAATGCCCATTCGGGCTTCAGTCCGTCGCGCACCAGGCGGCGGACAACGTCGTCCAGGCCGCCGTCGAAATACAATTCGTCGGGAAAGACGTCGTCGGTGCAGAGCGTTACTGTCTGCGGCATGAAGCCGAGATCGTTGATCACCTCGACGAATTGCTTGAGCAGATGGTCGTGCGAGCCGCGCAACTCGATCATCATTCCGGCAGAGAGCTTGGAAAGGAGATCGGCGCCGGACGTAAGCTCATGGTCGGAGGAGACACCTGCCGCCATGAAAGCGTTGAGATCGGCGCCTTCCAGCCCACGGGCATGGCCGCAGACGGTCTTGCCTGATTGCAGTCCGGCATTCACGATCGCGCTCGTCCGCGGATCGCCGTCGATGACGCCGCGCATAGTCATGACCTCCGCGACGCCGCCGATCTCGGGCCAAGCCAGCATGTCGGCCATCGCGGAAGCATCGAAATCGGCGCCCGCCAGCTCCAGGCCGGGGGCGGAGGGCACGCAGGAAGGCGCAAGCGGGATCACACGGAGCGGCAGCGGGCGTGTTGCTTCGATCGCCCAGCGCACGCCGTCGAGGCCATGCACGTTGCCGAACTCGTGCGGATCCCAGACGACGGTCGTGACCCCGTGCGGCAACACGGCTTCGGTATAAGCGGCCGGCGTCACCATCGAGCTTTCGATGTGCATGTGCGTATCGATCAAGCCAGGGGAGAGAAAGGCGCCTCCGGCATCGATCGTCTCACTCGCATCCGTGCGGCTGCCTGGCGCATGCACGCTCGCGATCAGCCCGCCGACGATGCCGATATCCGCGGCGCGAATCTGGCCGGTTACCATGTCGACCAGGCCGCCACCCACAATCAGCAGGTCGAAAGGCGCATCACCGCGGGCAGCAGCGACAGCGCGAGTGCGCAACTCGGGCAAATTGAGATCGGCGGGCTCGCCCTTGGAATGTTGGATCATCGGCGTGCCTCGTTGATCATAGCGCCGAAGATGATGACGCGCGCCATGTCGGCGTCGATCTCGGCGGCAAAGTGGGCGTTGAATTCCGCATGCGAGGCGCGCGTCTCGACGACGGTACGCCCGCGGGTGTGCTGCCCCTGCAGCTCGACATCGATCCGAGCGTGCTGGACTCTCGCGATTTCCGGGGCAATGAAGATGGCGGCGGCGGTCGGATCGTAGATCGCCATGGCAGGACGGCCGCGGCTGATGGCGATATTGACATAGCCGGCCAGGAGATCGCCGAGCAGTCCGGCGTTTTTGCCGGCAGCTTGGCGCACGCGGTCGACATCGTCAGGCCGCGCCAGCACCTTTCGGCAGATGTCGAGATCGACCATCCGCAGTGGCAGGCCGTGGGCGAGCACGATCGCAAGCGCTTCCGGATCGGCATAGGCATTGAATTCGGCGGAAGCCGTGTGATTGCCTGATGTTACGCCGCCACCCATCCAGGTGAGCTCGTCGACGCGCGCGGCAAGATCGGGCCGGGCTAGCGCCAGCGCGGCGATATTGGTGAGCGGCCCGAGCGCGAGGATGCGCTTGGGCTCCGTGCCGCTCTCCAGCCAATTGCAGAGGGCAGTGAAGGCGTCGCTTGCCGGTAATTCGTCCGCCGTCGGCAGGCTCTTGCCGACGGTCGGTATGCCGCTATGCCCGAGAATGCGCTGCGCCGTTTCCAGTTTGCAAAGCACCGGCAATTCGCGGCCGGTATGGATGGGAAATTCCCAGTCGAAGGCGGCGGCGGCACTGGCCGCATTGGCGCGCACCTGCGCAAGCGGCGCATTGCCGCTCACCAGCGAAACGCCATCGATCGCGAGGCCCGAATGCGTCACCACGAGAATAGCGGCGATATCGTCGAACCCCATATCGGTATCGATCCAGATTCCCATAGCCTTACCCGTATTTTGCAAGCGATGCTGCGGCTGCGACCGGCAGGTCGAAGGCGAGCTCGCTGCCTATGGCGTGAACGGCCGCAGCCGCGTCCACTTCGGCTTTGATTGGCCCGAGCGGCGTGTCGAGCAGATATTCGCGGCTGTTGCCGGCGAAAGACGTGCCGCGCACGGTGCCCTGGAAAGGACCTGAGCCCAGGGTCACCGTGCGCGGCCGCCAGGCCAGGCCCGCCACAGACGTAGGCGCGGGAGAAGAAAGCGTGACGGCGCCGTTTGCCGTCTTCAGCCTGCCGTTCTCCAGCGCAAAGACATTCTCGAAGCCGACGAAATCGGCGACGAAGGCTGAAATCGGTCGGTTGTAGATATCCTCCGGCGTGCCAATCTGCTCGATGCCGCCGTTGAGCATGACGATGATGCGGTCGGCGAGCGCCAGCGCCTCCACCTGATCATGGGTGACGAAGATCATCGTCACGCCGGTTTCCTTCTGCACCCGCTGCAACTCGGTACGCATCTCCAGGCGCAGGCGGGCGTCCAGGTTGGATAGCGGCTCGTCGAGCAGCAACACCTTCGGCTCCATCACCATCGATCGTGCCAGCGCCACGCGTTGCTGCTGGCCGCCGGACAATTCGCCGGGCTTGCGGCCGGCGAAGTTGGTCAGCCCTACGGATTTCAGGCCGGCGCTGACACGCACATCGAGATCGTTGCCGCGCATGCCCTTGAGACGCAGCCCGAAGGCGACGTTTTCGTAGGCGGTCAGATGCGGAAACAAAGCATAGGATTGGAAGACCAAGCCAACGGCGCGCTTGTTGGCGGAGACGCGGGTGATGTCGGCGCCGTCGAGGCTGATCTTGCCGGAGGCCGGCGCAAGCAGCCCGGCGATCGCCCGCATTGTGGTCGTCTTGCCGCAGCCGGAAGGACCGAGCAGAGCCACAAGTTCGCCTTTGCCGATCGACAGGTTGAGGTCCCTGACCGCGACCGTGTCGCCATAGGCGAGCGTCAGCCTGTCCAGCGTGAGGTAGGAGGGATCAGACATAGCGGGAAAATCCTAGGAAGCGTTCGGCAAGGAAGACGATACCGATGGAGAGGAAAGCAAGCAGCGCCGATAGGGCGGCGACGGAGGGGTCGTAGGTCGTTTCCATATAGCCGAGCATGTCGATCGGCAGCGTCTGCACGCCGGGCTTGGCGAGAAACAGCGACACCGGCACCTGATTGAAACTGGTGACGAAGCCAAGGATGAAGGCGGCGAGCACGCCGCTGCGAATATTCGGCAGCACGACGCGGAAAAAGGCGCCGAGCCGCGACGAACCGAGAAGCACTGCCGCCTCTTCCATGTCGGAACGCAGGTTGTTGAGGCTAGCCGAGACCACGCGGACGGCATAGGGCAACACCAGCGCCGTATGCGCAAAGAACAGCGCCAGCGTGATGTCGAACGAAAAAGGCACGACGAGATAGCGCAGGATCGCCAGGCCGACGATAATTCCCGGCACAATGATCGGTACGGAGACCATGGTGCGGATCGTCTCCCCGCCGGGCAGTTTGTAGCGCGACAGCGCATAAGCCGCGGGAATGCCGAGGATCAGCGCAAACAACGTGCCGCCGATCGCCAGGAACATCGACATGCCGAAGCTAGCGCGGAAGCTGTCGACGGTGAAAACCTTCGCCACCCAGCGCAGCGACAAGCCCTGCGGCGGAAAGGCAAGCGTCTCACCGCCCGACAGAGAGGCTGCGACGATGATGATGAAGGGGCCGATCAGGAAGACCAGCAGCAGGAAAAGGACGAGCGGAGAGAACAGGCGGCGCATCATGTCCGGTTCCTCGCGGTGGCGAGTCGCTTCAGCACCAGATTGGCGCCGAAACTCATGACGATGAGGATGAAGGCGATGACGCTGGCGGAAACATAGTCGTTGGAGACAGAGATGCGCTGATAGAGCAGCGTTTCCAGCATCAGCACCTTGGAGCCGCCGAGAATGGCCGGCGTGATATAGGCCGTCAGGGAGCCGGTGAAGACCAGCGTGCCGCCGACCACGAGTCCCTCGCGCGTCAGCGGCAGCACCACTTTCCAGAACACCTGGAACCAGTTGGCGCCAAGGACCCGCGCGGCAGGAATGGCATCCTTCGGCATATTCTCGAGCGCGCTGATCAGCGACAGGATCATCAACGGCAGGAAGAGCTGTAGGAGGCCGATGAACACGGCTGTCTCGCTGAACAACAAGCGCAGCGGCTCGCCGCTCAGGCCAAGGCCTTGAATGGCTTGGTTGACGATGCCGGTTCGGCCAAGGATGACGATCCAGGCATAGGTGCGCGCCACCGGCGAGATCATCAGCGGCAGCACTACCAGACCAACCATGCGGCCTTTACCTTTCGGCGGCAGGTTGACGATGGCAAAGGCGGCCGCATAGCCGATGACGGCGGAAACGGCGGTGACTTCGACGCCGAGCCTGAGCGTACGCAGGAAGACGGTCTGGTTCAGCGCCTCCGAAAAGAAGTCGGTATAGGCCGAGAGCGTCCAGCCGCTGGAGGGGATGTGAAAGCCCTCCGACAATAGGATCAGCACCGGCGCAAGAAAGACCACCGCGACGAAGACCGCCGCGGGCAGGGCAAGCGCCAGAGCTTCGGCCCTATTCTGGAACATCGAGGCTAACCTTCATGAAAAGGATAAAAAAAACGGCGGGGCGATATCCCGATCCCATTGTCGGGATATCGTTTCGATGCGGCCTTACTGGCCGACCTTGTCATTCCATTCCTTGACCCAGCCATCGCGCTCGTCGAGGGCGACGGCGGACGGGATCAGCTTCAGGCTCTTGGCCGTGTCTTCGCCATAGGTCAGGTTGTTGGCGACGTCGTCAGGCAGCTTCACGTCCTTGTTCGCCGGACTGTCGACCAGCTTCATGGCAAGCGCCGTCTGGACCTCGGTCGAGAGCCAGAAATCCATGAACTGCATGGCGAGATCCTGGTTCTTCGAACCCTTGGTCATGACCATGACGTTCATGCCGCCGGTCTGGCCTTCCTTCGGCGTCGCCCAGGCGACGGGCACATCGAGCTTGGTGAAGCCAGCCCAGGAGAAGCGGCCGATCGGGGCGGCCCAGATTTCCTCCTGCTGCATCAATTGCACGAGCTGCGAGGATTTTTCGTAGAAAGTGACGATATCGCTCTTGTGTTCGCCGATGGTGGCGATCGGGGCAGCGAGGTCAGGCGTGTTCTTGCCGAGCGCAAGACCCAGCATATAGAGCGCCGGCGGGCCTTGGTTGGTGGTGACGTTCGGCCATGCGACATGGCCGACATATTCCGGCTTCAGGAGATCGGTCCAGGAATCGATCTTCATCTTGTCCGGACGATAGGCGATCGAGGTGGCGTAGAACGTATAGCCGACGCTCATGCCGTCGCCGTTCGGATCTTTGGCGACGTCGTAAAGCTTGTTGAAGTTGCTGAGTTTCGAGGTGTCGATCTTGTCGATCAGGCCGGCACGGGAGGCCTGCAGCGCATCCGCCATGGAGATAACGGCCATATCGACGACCGGATTGGCCTTGTTTTCCTGCATCTTCGCCAGACGCTCGACGCTGTTGCCGGTTTCGACCACCAGCTTGCAACCGCATTTGGCTTCGAAAGGATCGTAGACGAGCTTCTTGTAGTCGTCCTGGGCGAAGGCGTAGACGGAAATAGTGAGCGTTCGTTCCTGCGCCTGTGCACCGAGCGTCGAGAGCGCAAGCAAGGTGGCCGAAGCCAGAAGCAGTCGTTTCATGTCAGGAGTTCTCCGCTGAGGGGTTCGTTCTTGCCGACCCAGGGCGGGCCGGAGG
This sequence comes from Rhizobium sp. BK313, assembly GCF_014193655.1. Classification (GTDB taxonomy): domain Bacteria; phylum Pseudomonadota; class Alphaproteobacteria; order Rhizobiales; family Rhizobiaceae; genus Rhizobium. Next base: position 53,835 of record NZ_JACHZQ010000003.1, read on the forward strand.
ATTGACGGACGACAAGCTGCATCGGCACGCGGGATTTCTCCGCGGTGACGAGCCGGCTATCGGGCAGCGACTCGTCCGCAGACGCTTCGCCCGGCCCCCCTTTTTCGATCGGCCCGCCATTTTCAATGGCATCGACCAGCGCCGCGACGGCGATGTCGGCAATCGTCGCCATATCCATGCGCATTGTGGTGAGCGCGGGAGTGACGACCGTCGACCAGATGAGATCGTCGAAACCGGTGACGGTGGCACTGTCCGGCACGGCGATACCGGCCCGCTGCAATTCGGTGAGCGCACGCAACGCATGCAGGTCGGAGACGGCGGCGAAGGCGGTAAAGCCCTGCTGCACCTTATCCACCAATCCTAGCAGACAGCCGGGACCATTCCGCTCCTCCAGATTTTCGATCCAGAGAACTTCAGTCTTTATGGTGGCGTCGAGGGCGGATTTAAAGCCGCCGATGCGGTCGTTCTGCACGTTGGAGGTGCTGCTGGCGCCGATCAGCAGGATCTTGCGGTGTCCGAGATCGCGGAGATGCTTGGCGATCTCGCGGCCGCCCTGCCAGTGGTCGGCAGAGACCGTGTTGCCCGGCGTCGACGGCGTATCGATGACAGCCACGGGGCAGCCGGCATCGGCGATACGCGTGCCGCGCCGCGGCACGATCACCATGCCGTCGACACCGCGCTCCACCAGCCGGTTGATCGCTTCTGTCTGCATGCCGACGTCACCGCGGGAATCGGCGATCAGCACGCCGTAACCGGCCACGGAGGCCGAATATTCGATCGCCTGGGCGATCTGCGGAAAGAGCGGATTGGAAATGTCGGGTAGGACCAGGCCGAGAACGCCGCTACGCCCTGTCCTCAGCGCGCGGCCTGCCTGGCTCGGCACATAGCCGAGGGCGGCTGCGGTGGCGCGGATGCGCTCCACCAGCTCCACCGAAACGCGCCCCTTGCCGGAAAGGGCATTGGACACCGTGGCGACGGAGACGCCGAGCGAGGCGGCGATCCTGCTGAGATTGGGCCCGGTTCGCGTGGATACCATTTGATCGTTGCACCATTGATAAACAAGATGATTAATCGTTTAATCAACGCCTATAGTAATTGCCTGCTTTTGTCGAATCCAAATTGATGTGGGTGCAATCTTGTTGCCGACCACCATGGTAGCACGAGGCGGCTGAAGACAAAAACAATGGGAGGACGCGCGATCTCGATCACGCGTCCTCATTTGACAAACTTAAGCCGCGAGCGCGTCGAGGATGCGGATCCAAGAGCGGATGCCCTTGTGATAGGACTTCAGCTCGTATTTCTCATTTGGCGAATGGATACGGTCGTCGGCGAGGCCGAAACCGACAAGCAGGGATTCCATGCCAAGCATCTTCTGGAAATCGCCGACGATCGGGATCGATCCGCCCATGCCGATAACGATAGCCGGCTTTGGCCACTCGTTGGAAAGGGCGTTCTTTGCCTTGGTCAGCACCGGCGAATCGTAGGACAACTGGATTGCCGGCGAGGCGCCGTGCGCATGGAATTCCACCGAGCAGTCGGCCGGAACCTGCGAACGGACATAAGCGCGGAAGCTCTCGCGGATTGCAGCCGGGTTCTGCTGCCCCACGAGACGGAACGATACCTTCGCCGATGCCTTGGCGGCGATCACGGTCTTGAAGCCCGCGCCGGTATAGCCGCCCGAGATGCCATTCACCTCAGCGGTCGGCCGTGCCCAGGTCAGTTCCATTACCGAACGGCCCTTTTCACCCGAAGGAATGGATAGGCCCACTTCACCGAGGAATTTCTCCGTCGTCATGCCGAGCGTTTCCCACGAGGCCTTGATATTGCTCGGCGTCTCTTCGACGCCGTCATAAAAGCCGTCGAGCGTGATGCGGCCGGTTTCGTCGTGCAGGCCGGCTAGAATGTTGGCGAGGATATGGATGGGATTGGCGGCAGCGCCGCCGAACATGCCGGAATGCAGGTCTCGGTCGGCAGCATTGATGGTGACTTCTTCACCGACGAGGCCGCGCAAGCCGGCCGAGATCGCAGGTGTATCGCCGTCCCACATGCCGGTGTCGCAGACCAGCGCATAGTCCGCCTTCAGCTCGGCGGCATTGGCTTCGAGGAAAGGCTTCAGCGACGGTGAGCCGGATTCCTCTTCGCCTTCGAACAGGATGGTGATCCTGACCGGAAGCGCACCCTTGATTTCCTTATAGGCGCGAACGGCTTCGACAAACGTCATCAACTGGCCTTTGTCATCGGAAGTGCCGCGGCCGGTCAGGATCTTGCGGCCAGTCCCCATGTCCTTGATGGCAGGCGCGAAAGGATCGCTCTCCCAAAGCTCGATCGGATCGACCGGCTGCACGTCATAGTGGCCGTAGAAAAGAACATGCGGCGCATCGGCGCTCGCCGCGTCGTGATGGGCGACAACCATCGGGTGGCCCGACGTATCCCGCACGGAGGCAGTGAAGCCGAGCGAGTTCAGATAGGCAACCAGCCATTCCGCTGCCTTACGGCACTCCGCCTTGAAGGCCGGATCGGTCGAGATGGATTTGATGCGCAGCAGTTCGAAGAGATTATCGAGGCTGGACGGAAGGTTCTGATCAGCACGGTCGAGAATGGGCGATACATCAGTCATATCCGACTCCTTACATGGAAATTGGCCGGACGATAGACCAAAGCCGATCCGGTTTCGAGGCAGGAAAATCGAAAATTTCCAAATGCCCTGTCAATCGGATAGGACACGCGGCGCTAGAGCATCACGATTTTAGGTGGAATCGCCGGATGGCGGATAAGATGCTCTGGATTGAAAAGACTGGATCGACCTTTGTGCGTTCAGATCAACGCACGGCGCACTAGAGATGCTTGGCGTTTTCCAGGATGCGCCGGACATATTCGAGCAGCAGCTCGCGCTCGAAGGTGCGAAAACCTCTGAACAACTCCTTGTCCGCCGCCATCGCTGCTTCCACGGCTTCCGTCTGCATGGCGGTGGCCTTGCCGGTCAGGAAAACCAGTTGCGCGCGTTTATCCGCTGGATGCGGTCGGCGTTCCACCAGCCCATCTCGCTCCATGCGCGACAACGTATTGGCCATTGTCGCCTGCTCGATGTCGACGCGCTCCAGCAATTGTTTCTGCGTCAGCCCGTCTTCGGACCATAGTTCGAGCAGTATCGGGAACTGACCAGGTGAAAAACCGAGCCCTGCCGCCCGTTGTTGCAACGAGCGGGCAAATCCCTTCGCCATTTGATTGGCAAGGTAGGCCGCAGAGTCCATCCGGTTAAATCCCATGATTGTAAGTATGCCCGTATTTTGGAGCAAGACAATCAGCAAATCTTGGGTGGGGGCGTCTGAGACGGGCCAAATTCTGGTGGTATTTTACGTTTTGATTTGCTGGCTATGTGAATGAATTCTAATAGAAAAGCCGCCATGGCCTGGAGGGGGGACCATGGCGGCTCTAAAAGGGGGACAAAGGCCCGGAGAGGGGGATAGGCCTTTGTCCAAGTCTGACATGGCGGGGGACAGGCCGGTTGTCAGACCCTCGGCGTAATCAATCGCCGGTGAGTATGAAATGTGGCTCCAAATATGGTTTTTCAAGGGAATCCGCAGATTAGATTGATTAAAAATTGGTAACGTTTCAGTGAGAGATTTCGCCCTTCCGCACATCGCCTGATGGAACTTTATATGGACGTTGGAGATGCGCCACGCTATCCATGCTTTCATGAAAAAAGGTGATCATCTCTTCCTCGTCGACGGCTCCGGGTTCATTTTCCGGGCCTTCCATGCTCTACCGCCGCTGACGCGCAAATCCGATGGATTGCCGGTCGGCGCTGTCTCCGGTTTTTGCAACATGCTGTGGAAGCTGATGACCTCGGCGCGCGATACTTCGGTTGGGGTCACACCGACACATTTTGCGGTCATTTTCGACTACTCCTCGAAGACATTCCGCAAGGAGATCTACGATGCCTATAAGGCGAACCGAGCCGCACCGCCGGAAGAGCTGATCCCGCAATTCGGGCTCATCCGTGAGGCGACGCGCGCCTTCAATCTGCCTTGCATCGAGACCGACGGCTTCGAGGCCGACGACATCATTGCCACCTATGCGCGTCAGGCCGAGGCGAACGGCGCCGACGTCACCATCATCTCCTCGGACAAGGACCTGATGCAGCTCGTCACCCCCATGGTCCACATGTACGACAGCATGAAGGACAAGCAGATCGGTATCCCCGATGTCATCGAGAAATGGGGCGTACCGCCGGAAAAGATGATCGATCTGCAGGCCTTGACCGGAGATTCGGTCGACAACGTGCCAGGCATTCCCGGCATCGGCCCGAAGACGGCGGCACAGTTGCTGGAAGAGTTCGGCGATCTCGATACGCTGCTTGCCCGTGCCAGCGAGATCAAGCAACAGAAGCGCCGCGAAAACATCGTCGCCAATGCCGATCTCGCCCGGATTTCTCGGCAGTTGGTGACGCTCAGGACCGATGTGCCGCTCGAACTGCCGCTGGACTCGTTGGTACTCGAACCGCAGAACGGGCCGAAACTGATCGGCTTCCTGAAGGCGATGGAATTCACTTCGCTGACGCGCCGTGTCGCCGATGCCTGCGATTGCGATGCCGCGGCGATCGAAGCATCAAACGTCAAGGTCGAGTGGGGCGATACCGCCCATGGTCCCGACCTCGATGTCGGTGAAAATGTCGACCTCGTTGCCGGCAGTGTGGTCGCAGCCGAGGGCGCTTCCGTTCCTGCGCCCGTGGTCAAGTCTCGTATGGCATCGGAAAGCGCTGCCGAGCCCGCCGAACTCGCCAAGGCGCGGGCAGCAAGTTTTGCCACCGCGCCAATCGATCACTCTAAGTATGTCACCATCCGTGATGTGGCCGTTCTGGACCAATGGATTGCGGACGCGCGTGAAACCGGGATCGTCGCCTTCGACACTGAGACGACCTCGCTCGATGCCATGCAAGCCGAAATCGCCGGCTTTTCGCTCGCGATCGCCGATAACCGAAACGATCCTTCGGGTACCTCCATTCGCGCTGCGTACGTCCCGATCGGCCACAAGAACGGCGTCGGCGATCTGCTCGGCGGCGGCCTGGCGGACAATCAGATCCCGCTGCGCGATGCCCTGCCGAGACTGAAGGACCTGCTCGAAGACGTCTCTATACTGAAGATCGCGCAGAACCTGAAATACGACTATCTGCTGATGAAGCGCTATGGCATCGAGCTCAAGGCCTTCGATGACACGATGCTGCTTTCCTACGTGCTCGATGGCGGCGCCAACGCTACGCACGGCATGGACAGCCTGTCGGAGCGCTGGCTCGGGCACACGCCGATCGCCTACAAGGATGTCGCCGGCAGCGGCAAATCCAACCTCACCTTCGATCTCGTCGATATCGACCGCGCCACCACCTACGCCGCCGAAGATGCGGATGTGACGCTGCGGCTCTGGCTGGTACTGAAGCCGCGGCTGGCGGCGGAAAAGCTTACCAGTGTCTATGAGCGCCTGGAACGCCCGCTGGTGCCGGTTCTCGCTCACATGGAAGAGCGCGGCATCACCATCGACCGGCAGATCCTGTCGCGGCTCTCCGGCGAGCTGGCGCAAGGTGCTGCCGCCCTGGAGGACGAGATTTACACCCTAGCCGGCGAGCGCTTCAACATCGGCTCGCCGAAGCAGCTCGGCGATATTCTCTTTGGCAAGATGGGCCTTGCTGGCGGCAACAAAACCAAGACCGGGCAATGGTCGACCTCGGCGCAAGTGCTGGAAGACCTGGCGGCTGCCGGCTTCGAGCTGCCGCGAAAAATCGTCGACTGGCGCCAGCTCACCAAGCTGAAATCTACCTATACCGATGCGTTGCCGGGCTACGTCCACCCCGAGACCAAGCGCGTCCACACTTCCTATTCGCTGGCTTCGACCACGACCGGGCGCCTGTCCTCCTCCGAGCCGAACCTGCAGAACATTCCGGTGCGCACCGCCGAAGGCCGCAAGATCCGCACGGCTTTCATCTCGACGCCGGGCCATAAGCTGATCTCTGCGGACTACAGCCAGATCGAACTGCGTGTGCTGGCGCATGTCGCCAATATTCCGCAGCTCGAGCAGGCTTTCGCCGACGGCGTCGATATTCACGCCATGACGGCCTCGGAAATGTTCAGCGTGCCCATCGAGGGCATGCCGAGCGAAGTGCGCCGCCGCGCCAAGGCGATCAATTTCGGCATCATCTACGGCATTTCCGCCTTTGGCCTCGCCAATCAGCTATCGATCGAGCGCTCGGAGGCGGGCGACTATATCAAGCGGTACTTCGAGCGTTTCCCCGGCATCCGCGACTACATGGAAAGCACCAAGGCGGCTGCACGCGACAAGGGCTATGTCGAGACCATCTTCGGCCGCCGCGTGCACTTTCCGGAAATCCGCTCCTCCAATCCGTCGGTGCGTGCCTTCAACGAACGCGCCTCGATCAACGCACCGATCCAGGGTTCGGCCGCCGACGTCATCCGCCGCGCCATGATCAAGATGGAGCCGGCGCTTGCTGCAGCCGGCCTTGCCGATCGCGTGCGCATGCTATTGCAAGTACACGACGAACTGATCTTCGAAGTCGAAGACGCCGATGTCGAACGCTCTACGCCGATCATCGTCTCGGTGATGGAAAATGCCGCCATGCCGGCGGTCGATATGTCCGTGCCGCTGAAGGTGGACGCCCGCGCCGCCAACAATTGGGACGAGGCGCACTGAGAAGTGGGTCGACGCGATCCCTACCGCTTTATGAGCGCTTCCAGCTCGGCGACGATCGAGCGGCCGGCCTCGTCGAGCGTGCCGCTATTGTCGATATTGGCGACGTCGTAGCCGCCCTTGACGGTGAGTGAGCTACGTTCCAGCCGCTTCAGCACATCCTCGCGACTCTCGCGGCCGCGCGCCATCAGCCGCTCGGCCAATACTTCACGCTGCGCCGTGACGTTGATGATCTTCAACCGCGGAAAGACAGCTTGAAAACGGTCGAGCACTGAGCGTGAGCCATTTGCGACAACAAGATGGCCGCGTGCGAGCTCGTCGCTGACGGTTGCCGGGATGCCATATTTCAGGCCGTGTGCTTCCCAGGAGACGGCAAAGGCGCCGGCGTGTTCCATAGCGTCGAAATCGGCGTCCGAGACGCTTTTGTGATCCTCGTTACCGGCATCGCCCTCTCGCGTGATGACGCGGCGGACGAAATGGATATCCGATCGGCCGGCAAAATGCCGGGCCGCGAGATTCATCAGCGTATCTTTGCCGGCACCGCTGGGGCCGACCACAACGGCCATAATGCCGGCCGTCTTGGCCGCCAGGTTCTTAGCCGGCTCGATGTTGGCTTCGAGCGTCATGCGACACGCCGTCCTTCCCGCCAGACCGAACGCGTCACCGGTACGCCATGATCGCGACGGACGCGCACGAGATCGGCGCGCAGACCTTCGGCGATGCGGCCACGGTCGTCCAGGCTGACGGTCTTCGCCGGGGTCGCGGTCACCATGGCGATTGCCTGCGGCAACGAAATGCCCTCGACCTCGTCGGCAAGGATGAAGGGGGCGTGCAGCAGGCTGAGCGGCACGTAGTCCGAAGACAACACGTCAAGCACGCCGAGTTCGGCGAGATCGCGGGCAGCGATATTGCCGGAATGCGACTTGCCGCGCACGATGTTCGGCGCGCCCATCAGCACGCTCATGCCCGCGCCGTGCGAAGCCTTGGCGGCGTCGATGCTGGTCGGGAATTCCGCCAGCCGAACGCCATAGGCAACAGCCTCGTCAACATGGGCGAGCGTGGCGTCGTCGTGGCTGGCAATGGTGATGCCTCGTTCGGCGCAGACCTTCGAGATGGCGTCGCGATGCGGCGTCGCGTATTTGGCCGATTCTTCCTGGCGCTTGGCGACGAAGCGGGCGAAGGCCTCGTCGCTCAAGCCGCGCTTCTTCTGATAGTAGAAGATATACTGATCCATGGTCTGGAACTGGCGCTGGCCAGGGGCATGGTCCATCAGCGAAACCAGACGAACGTAGGCGTCCTTTCTGAAGTCCTCGAAATGATCGAGAACATTGTCGGAAGAGACTTCGCAACGCAGGTGGATCAGGTGCTCGGCGCGCAGCCGGTCCTCGCGCTGTGCTGCCTGGATGGCATCGGCCATGTCACGCATTTCGCCGCGCTCGAAGCCGCCGTCTTCATCCGAGCCCATGCGCAGGCAGTCGAATACCGTGGTGATGCCCGACGTGACGATCTGGGCGTCATGCGCCTGAATGGCAGCCGTCTTGTTCCAGCGTACGCCCGGGCGCGGCGAATAGTGTGCTTCCAGATGATCCGTATGCAGCTCGACCAGGCCGGGGATCAGATAGTCGCCCTCGAAATCTTCGCCGATATCGGAATTGCCTTCGGAAATTTCGGCAATCCGTCCGTCGCGGATCAGTACCGAACCCTGAAGAACCTTGTCTTCGAGAACGATGCGGGCGTTGGAGAGGACGGTTTCTTTGGTCATGTCAGGTCTTTCAGCTTTGGGCGCCGGCAAGCGGCAGCCAGGAACGGACGGTAAAAGGCGCACCACGCTCTTCTTCGACGAAAACCGCAAGGCCGGAAATGGCGAGCGGCTTGCCGATATGCGCAGAGAAGCGGTCGCGCAGCAGGTCATGGATGCCGGCTTGTCGCTCTGTCGTGACCCTGCCTGTCAATGTCATATGGAAGCGGAACTCGTCAAAGACATAAGGATAGCCCCAGCGCAGCAGGTTTGCGCGTTGCGGTTCGGTCAATCCTTCCGGCTTCCGCCGTGCAATATCACCATCCGAGAGGGCGGCGCGAAATGGTTCGAAGGTCTTGACCACGCGGGCGGCGAAATCCTGTAGTGTCGGATAGACGGCTCCCGGAACGAGCGCGAAGAAATGCCCGAGCTGGCCGAGCACGAGCTCAGGAATGGCAAAGGCCGGCGTGCGCGAGGCAAAATCGGCTGCCACCTCCAGAAGGTCGCGCTCGGTGACCGAGGTTGCGAGCTCGAAGGGTGCCTTCAGCGTGGCGTGAAACCCGTAACGGCTTGGCTCGGCAATGATCTCGGCATGGTCCTCCGGCACAGCGCCGATGGCCTTGTCGGAAAAAATCTCGCCTGAAAAAGCATCGCGACCCAGCCAGCGGGCGGCAAGCGCCGTCAAGGGATCGGCTTTCGGCGGTGTAAAATAGAGAGCGTAGCGCAAGGCTATATTCCTTGGAAAAATCGGCTGCGCGAAACATTGTTCGGTGATTTGGCGGCAAACCGCAAGTGAAGCGAGACAGGATCGAATCGAATCCGGCTAAGTCCGGCGCGACCGATCCTATCATGCCCGGGCCTGCGCTAACGGATTCCCGTGACAAAATGATGATAGGAGGCGGCGATTAGCCGCCTTTTTTCATCTGTTCTGCGTACCCATCAGGCGGGAGCGCAGCGCGTTGGATGCGGCGTCGAAAAGGAAGACGACGATCAGGATCAGCAGCACCATATAGGCGACGTTTTCCCAATTGGCGTTGGTGCGCATGGCCTCCCAAAGTTTCAGGCCGATACCGCCGGCGCCGACGGCGCCGATGATGGTGGCGCCGCGCACATTCGATTCCCACTGATAGAGCGTCTGGCTGACGATAACAGGAACGATCTGCGGCATGATGCCGTAGCGATGGACGAGGACCGTCGACGAGCCGGTGGATTTGACGCCTTCGCGCGGCTTGTTGTCGATGTTTTCCAGGCCCTCGGAATAGAGCTTGCCGAGCGTGCCGGTCTCGGTGAGGAAGATCGCGCCGCTGCCGGCGAGCGGGCCGGGGCCGAAGGCGCGGGTCAGGAACAGCGCCCAGATCAGCATGTCGACCGAGCGCAGGAAGTCGAAGAAGCGCTTCAGCACCTGATTGAGCAAGCGGTTCGGCGTGATGTTGCGCGCCGCGAGAAATGCCAGCGGGAAGCCGACGACCGAACCGAGCAACGTGCCGAGAAAGGCCATGACGATGGTCTGGAACAGCTTGGTCAGCACGTCGCCATGCTGCCAGGCGGAATTGTTCCAGAAGTTGTCGAAGGCGAGCGACAGATTGGATTCATCCGGCTTCAACCGCGGACCGGAGACGATCAGGCTGACGACCTCACTCGCCGGCTTGTCGAAGAAGGGCGATTGCGTGTCGAAGATGAAATTGGCCCAGCCGAGGAAGCGCTTGCGGATCTTCACGCGGTCGGTGGAGATGCTGACGTCGCCGGCAAAGCCCATATTGGCGAGAATATTGTCGTCATAGACCGTGATCCAGGCGGGAACCGGCTCCGAACCGACGAGCTTCGGCGAGTCGCCGGTGATGTCAATCGGGATGGTGACGCCATGCGCCGTGAGGATGGCCTCCGTCTTGTTAACGGTGACGGTGCGGCTGGTGCCGCTGACCGATATGGTCAGGCTGCCGTCGGGATTGCTCGTCACCCACTCCGGATGCGGATCGTCGCCGAGCGGCGAAAAGCGCGGATATTTGACGCTGATCTTGTCGCCGGAAACGCGGAATTCCGGCTGTACGTCGTAGCTGACCCATTCGCTCAAATAGATGCCCACGCGCTCCCAATGGGCTTCCGCGATGATCTTCGGCAGGTCGAAGAACCAGACGGCGTAGATGCTGTAAAGGATCACGCCGATGAAGATCATCAGCGCGCCGAAGCGCTGGCGGATCGATCGGTGCAGGATTTCCGGGTAACGGGCTTCGATATCCTGCATGCGGCTGACGTCGATGACGGACATGGCCTACCTCAATGTTGCAGAAGGAAGGCATGTTCGCCGACGAGACGGCGACGGAGCCATGCGGAAAATTGGTCGACGGCAATGATCGTCACGAAGAGCAACAGCACAAGGGCCACCGTCTTGGCGCCGAAGCCGCGCGAGATCGAAAGTTTCAGCTCCTCGCCGATGCCGCCGCCGCCGACGGCGCCGATGATGGTCGAGGCGCGGACGTTGATTTCCAGGCGCAGCAGCGCATAGGACATGAAGTTGGGCAGTACTTGCGGCAGGGCGGCGAAGCGGACGCGCTCCGTCCAGCTTGCACCGACTGCCTTCATGCCTTCGTCGGGCTTCATGTCGATATTCTCGATCACTTCGTAGAAGAGCTTGCCGAGCGCTCCTATCGTATGCAGGCCGACGGCGATGACCGCGGCGATCGGGCCGATCGACAGGATCGCCGAAAACAGGCCGGCGATGACGATCTCGGGGAAGGCGCGCAGCAGTTCCATGAAGCGTTTCGTCACCAGACGCAGCGGATGCGACGGCGACATGTTGCGCGCGGCAAAGAAGCTGAGCGGCAGAGCGACGACGAAGCCGACGATGGTGGAGACCAGCGCCACGTTGATCGTGATGATCATCAACTCGAAATATTCGGGGATGTAGAAATCGCCCCAGACATAGACGCGGCCGTTCGGGAAATTGAATTCCTCGCCGCCGACACCGTTTGCGCCGTTGGGGCTCGGCAGGTCGAAAAGCGCACGATAGACGTCGGCCCAATCCTTGGGGATGAGCCAGCTCAGGAAATCGAAAAGATGCGGCAGGCGGTCGAAGAAATGGCCGGCATTGCTCTCGTCGGCAAAGCGGACGGAGCTGACGAAGGCGATGATCAGTATCAGCAGGCCGATGCCGGTATAAAGGCGGCGGCGTGCCACCATCCTGCTCCAGGCGTCGCCGATGTCCTTGGCGCTCTGGGGGGCGCTTTGCACCTGTGGCTGAGTATCGGCAATCGTCATGAATGTCCGGCCCTTGTGATAGGAAAAGGGCGGCCGTCGCCGGCCGCCCCGCAGTCTGGATAGGGATTAGCCGCCGATGGCAGCCTTACGAACGTCGATAACGGCGTTGTAGAAGTCCGGGGTGACCTTCGAGTAGCCCTTGAAGTCGCCGCCTTCGATAGCCGAGAAGCACTTAGCGTCGGTGGTCGGGAGCTTCATGAAGAAGTCGGTCAGCTTGGCCTGCCATTCGGTGCCGAGAGCGTTGCGAACGACGAGCGGGCCGTTCGGGATCAGCGGCGAACGCCAAACTTCGACGAGCTTGTTCGGATCAACAGCGCCCTTGTCGACTTCCTTGCGGAAGGTACCGGAGGTGTAGCCATCCTTGAAATCGCCGAGGCCCGAAGAGTCGTCAACTGCTACGTCGACCTTGCCGTCATAAGCGGCGAGCAGGTTGTTCTCGTGACCGCCGTTGAACTGGGTCGAAGCGAAGAACTTGTCGTTCGGAGCGCCAGTGTCCTTCGGGATCTGCGTCAGCGGAACGAGGTAACCCGAGGTGGAGTCCGGATCGGCGTAGCCGAGCTTCTTGCCCTTGGCGTCCTTGATGTTCTTGATGCCGGAGGACTTCAGAGCGAGACCGATCGAGTAGTAGCCGGTCGAGCCGTCGGTCTGCTGCGTGGTCAGGATCGGGGTAACGGCCTTCGGATCCTTGATGGCGACGGCTGCATAGCCGGAAGCGCCGAGTTCGGCGAAGTCGAGCGTGCCGCCGAGCAGGCCCTGGATAACGCCGTCATAGTCGGCGGCCGGGAACAGCGATACCTTTTCGAAACCGAAGGTTTCCTTCAGGTGGTCGGCGAGGCAAGCGTAGTTGCGCAGGCGGTCAGCTTCGTTTTCGCCACCGAGAATACCAACGCGGAATTCCTTGATGTCCTGAGCGGCAGCGCCGCCAGCGAGCGCGAGAAGCGCCGTGGCTGCGAGAAGGGTCTTCTTCAACATGGGTTCGTCTCCTGATTAACCGGTGTGTCCCCGGATGTCTTCGGTCTAGAAGAAATGCGCCCTTGACGCGGGCCTTCGATCGAGGCCGTCTCCCTCAGAGACCGGCCAGTGCCAGCGGTTGCGGGCCGGCAGATGCAATTGCCGCGGCTTGCGCGGGCGAATCGGAAAGATTGATGGCGGTCGACGTCATCGTCTCGTCGACGCCGGCACCGTCCTTGTCGGTGCCGTAGATTTCCTTGACGGCCTCGGCGGTCAACTCCGCCGGCTTGCCGTCGAAGACGACGCGGCCGGCCGCCATGCCGACGATGCGTTCGCAATAATTGCGTGCCGTATCCAGCGTGTGCAGGTTGGTGATGACGGTGATGCCCTCGCGCTCGTTGATGTCGCGCAGCGCATCCATGACGATCTTGGCGTTCAGCGGATCGAGCGAGGCGATCGGCTCGTCGGCCAGCATCATCTTCGGCTGCTGCATCAGGGCGCGGGCGATGGCGACACGCTGCTGCTGGCCGCCCGACAACGTGCCTGCCATCTGCAATGCGGTCTGCTCGATGCCGAGGCGTTCGAGTGCGGCGATGGCTTCGATGCGCTCTTCGCGGCTGAAGATGGAAAGCAGGCTAAGCGTCGTCGAGCGCTGGTTCAAGCGGCCGAGCATGACGTTGGTGAGCACGTCGAGGCGCGGAACCAGATTGAACTGCTGAAAGATCATGGCGCAATCGCGTTGCCAGTTGCGCAGCGCCCGGCCACGCAGGGCGGATACTTCGGTGCCGGCGAAATGGATCGAGCCGGAGCTCGGATCAGCGAGACGGTTGATCATACGCAGCAGCGTGGACTTGCCCGCGCCCGAGCGGCCGATGATGCCGACCATCTGTCCTTGCGGAATGTCCAACGTCACGGAATCGACAGCGAGCTTGTTTCCGAACCGGCGCGAGACATTCTTCAGCTCGAACATGAGGCCTTCCCTTTCATGGCTGCCTGGCTCCGCAGCAAACTTTGACAGTCGGCGCTGCGGAACCTGTTGGACGGGCGCATGATCCTTCGCTTCGAAGAGACCTTCGAGGCGGTCATGCGCTGAGCATAGGCAACGCATTAGCCCTGGTTCATGAAGCTCCGATGTCAGATTTGTGTAACTGCTGTTACAATCCACCGCCGTTTGTGGCCTGCCGTTACGGCAACGCAAAAGCCCGAAAATCGCAGGGGATTTTCGGGCTTTGAAGTAGATTTGAACGATGATTGCGCTTGTTGCGCAGAAGCGTCATGCGCCGTAACGGACCAGAAAATCCTCGGCGGAAAGGGCACGGAAGTCGGCAAGCGCGGTACGCAAGGTGGCGTGATCCCAATCCCACCAGGCAAGCTTGTCCATACGCTCGCCGACAGCTTCGGTGAAGCGCTGACGGATGAGCTTGGCCGGCACGCCGCCGACGATCGTATAGGGAGCGACGTCCTTGGAGACGACTGCGCCGGCGCCGATGACGGCCCCATTGCCGACGGTGACGCCCGGCAGGATGGTGGCGCCGTGGCCGATCCAGACGTCGTTGCCGATGGTCACGCGGTGGTCGCGCCGCCAGGTGAAGAAATCCGTCTCCATATCGGCATCCGGCCAATAGTCGGCGGCGCGATAGGTGAAGTGGTGCAGCGTCGCGCGCCAGGTCGGATGGTTGGTGGCGTTGATGCGCACGGCCGCGGCAATATTGACGAACTTGCCGATCGTCGTGCACCAGACAGCGCCGTCCTGCATGATGTAGGAATAGTCGCCGATCTCGGTTTCATCGATACGGCAGCGGTCGGAGACTTCGGTATAGCGGCCGAGCGTCGAGTTCTTGACGGTCGCGGTCGGGCTGATGAAGGGCGTTTCGCCCAATTGACGGCTCATGCGGCGGACTTTCTGGGTGAGAATTGCGAGACATCGAGAATGCGGCTGCCAACGGCCTCGCGGACTTCCTCGTCGTGGAAGATGCCGAGCAAGGCGACACCGGCTTTCTTCTTCTGTTCGATCATGTCGACCACGACGGCGCGGTTCTTGGCGTCGAGTGAGGCGGTCGGCTCGTCGAGCAGCAGAATGGCATGATCGGTGATGAAGCCGCGGGCGATATTGACGCGCTGCTGCTCGCCGCCGGAGAAGGTGGCAGGCGGCAATTGCCAGAGCTCTTCCGGCAGGTTGAGTTGCGTCAGCAAGCCGGCCGCCCTTTGGCGAGCGTTGTCGGCACTTTCGCCACGCGCCAACAGCGGCTCTGCAACGACGTCGATGGCCGCAACACGCGGCACGGTGCGCAGGAACTGGCTGACATAGCCCATGGTATGGCGGCGAACTTCCAGCACTGTGCGCGGATCGGCGGTGGCGAGATCGACGATCCTTTCCTTGTGCGTCACCAGGATCTGACCGCTGTCGACGGCATAGTTGCCGTAGATCATCTTCAAGAGCGAACTCTTGCCGATACCTGAGGGGCCGCCGAGTACGACGCATTCGCCGGCCGCGACCGAGAAGGAGACATCGGCGACGACGGGCAGGCGGATGCCGTCGCGCAGGTGCATGGTGAAGCTCTTGAAGACTTCGGAAACGACGAGGGGCGTTGCCATATTCTTTTCCTTGTCAGCGCATGATCCCGAAAAATGTGGAGCGGTTTTCGGATGAGATCACGCGCAATTAAACCCTTAAACTTGCAGGATCGAAGAGACGAGCAGTTGCGTATAGGGCTCGCGCGGATCGTCCAGCACGCGATCGGTGAGACCGTGCTCGATCACCACCCCATCCTTCATCACCATCATGCGGTGCGACAGCAGGCGAGCGACGGCGAGGTCGTGCGTAACGATGATCGCCGACAGGCCGAGATCGTTGACGAGACCGCGCACGAGATCGAGCAAGCGGGCCTGCACCGACACGTCAAGGCCGCCGGTCGGTTCGTCCATGAACACCAGGCGCGGACCGGTCACCAGGTTGCGGGCGATCTGCAGGCGCTGGCGCATGCCGCCGGAGAAGGCGCGAGGCTGATCGTCGATGCGGTCGGCGTCGATTTCGACACGTTCCAGCCAGTCGACCGCCGTGGCGCGGATATTGCCGTAATGCCGGTTGCCGATCGCCATCAGCCGCTCGCCGACATTGGCGCCGGCCGAGACCGTCATTCGCAACCCGTCGGCCGGGTTCTGATGGACGAAGCCCCAGTCGGTGCGCATCAGGAAGCGGCGCTCGGCCTCATTCATGCGAAAGAGCTCGCGATAGGTCTCGTCGCGCATATGGTATTCGACGCTGCCGGTGGTCGGCAGCAACCGCGTCGAGATGCAGTTGAGCAGTGTCGTCTTACCGGAACCGGATTCGCCGACGATCGCCAGCACTTCGCCGGGCCAGAGGTCGAAGGACACGTTGCGGCATCCGATGCGGCTGCCATAGAATTTCGAGATGTCCTTGACCTTGAGGAGTGGCGTGTCGCTCATTCGGCGGCCTCCTGATTGGGTGCCAACATCGTGCCGACATGGCCATGGGCGCGGCGGTCTTCGCAGAAATCGGTGTCGGAGCAGACGAACATCCGTCCGCCCTTGTCGTCCAGGATCACTTCGTCCAGATAGACCTGCTCGGCGCCGCAAAGCGCGCAGGGCTTGTCGAAGCGCCGCACTTCGAAGGGATGATCCTCGAAATCGAGGCTGACCACTTCCGTATGCGGCGGCACGGCATAGATGCGCTTCTCGCGGCCGGCGCCGAAGAGCTGCAGCGCGTCCGACATATGCATTTTCGGATTGTCGAATTTCGGCGTCGGCGATGGGTCCATCACGTAGCGCCCGGAGACCTTGACCGGATAGGCGTAGGTGGTGGCGATGCGGCCGTTGCGGGCGATATCCTCGTAGAGCTTCACATGCATGAGACCGTATTCCTCGAGCGCATGCATCTTGCGGGTCTCGGTCTCGCGTGGTTCCAGGAAGCGCAACGGTTCCGGGATCGGCACCTGGTAGACCAGCACCTGGTTAGGGCCGAGCTTGCCTTCTGGGATGCGGTGGCGCGTCTGGATGATGGTCGCTTCGTCGGTTCGGGTGGTGACCGCGACATTGGCCACTTTCTGGAAGAAGGCGCGGATCGAGACGGCGTTGGTGGTGTCGTCAGCGCCCTGGTCGATGACCTTCAGGACATCGTCCGGCCCGATGATCGCGGCCGTCAATTGCACGCCGCCGGTGCCCCAGCCATAGGGCATCGGCATTTCGCGTGACGCGAAGGGCACCTGATAGCCGGGAATGGCGATCGCCTTCAGGATGGCGCGTCGGATCATCCGCTTGGTCTGTTCGTCGAGATAGGCGAAATTGTACGTGGCTAGATCGGTCACTCGGCTGCCTCCGTCATGGGATCCTTGCCGCCGTTGCGGGCGTCTTCAAAGTCGCGGCGCATGCGGCGAACCAGGTCGAGCTCGGCCTGGAAATCGACATAGTGCGGCAGCTTCAGATGTTCGACGAAGCCAGTCGCCTGCACATTGTCGGAATGGGAGATGACGAATTCCTCGTCCTGGGCGGGTGCGACAATATCCTCGCCGAGTTCCTCAGCGCGGAGCGCCCGGTCGACCAGCGACATCGCCATGGCCTTGCGTTCACTCTGGCCAAAAACCAGGCCGTAGCCGCGGGTAAACTGCGGCGGCGCCTTGGCCGAACCCTTGAACTGGTTGACCATTTGGCATTCGGTCACCTGGATGGAACCGAGCGAGACGGCGAAACCGAGTTCCGGCACTTCGAGTTCGACTTCCACTTCGCCGATGCGGATTTCGCCGGTGAACGGATGCGTGCGGCCATAGCCGCGCTGGGTCGAATAGCCGAGCGCCAGCAGGAAACCTTCGTCGCCGCGAGCCAGCGCCTGTAGGCGCAGATCGCGCGTCATCGGGAATTCCATCGGCTCGCGCGTCAGGTCGCCGGTCTCGTGGTCGATCGGCATCTCGCCGTCACCTTCGATCAGCCCTTCCTGGCTCAGAATTTCGGAAACGCGCATCACACGGCCTTCTTCCGCCGGCCGCTGCATCGGCTCATCTACCGGCGTATCGGTAAGCAAGCTTGGGTCGAGCAGGCGGTGGGTATAATCGAAAGTGGGGCCGAGAAGCTGGCCACCCGGCAGGTCCTTGTAGGTGGCGGAGATGCGGCGTTCGATCTTCATCGCCGACGTATCCAGCGGCTGGGAATAGCCGAAGCGCGGCAGCGTCGTGCGATAGGCGCGCAGCAGGAAGATCGCTTCGATCATGTCGCCCCGCGCCTGGCGAACGGCAAGTGCTGCTAGCGTGCGGTCGTAAAGCGAGGCTTCGGCCATGACGCGGTCGACGGCGAGCGCCAGTTGCGCGACGATCTGGTCGATGCCGATCGCCGGCAGCGAACGGTCGCCGCGACGGCGATCGGCGAGCAGCCGGTGAGCATTGGCGATGGCGGCTTCGCCACCTTTAACGGCAACATACATGCGTCACATCTCCGTCGCGATGATCTTGGTGGTGCGCGGCAGGCAAAGGAATTGCCGTCCCGCCGTCAGAACGAGATCGACGCCGCGCGGGAAAAGTGCGCGGTTGTCGTTCCAGATGCGCAAGAAAGTATCCGGCAGGCCGATCGGAGCGATCATGCGGATACCGGCAATGCCGGGGCCGGAGAGCGCCAATTCCTTGCCGCCCTCGAGGGCTGCGATTTCCAATACCAGCGTCGTCGAGCGGTCGGGATATTCCTGGGTGCCGACGGCGAACTGGTTGAGCGAAGAGAGCGTCATGCCGGCTTCGAGGAAGGCAAAGCGCGCCTCGATCCTTTCCGGTGTCACTGCTGTACCGGTGTGAAAGCTCAGCCATTCCGGCATGGTCGACTTGGTGAGACCGGTCGACAGCCAGACCGGCGTATCGTGATCGCAAAGAGTGAGGCCGATCGCGCCGGCGGCGATGCCGAGTGGGGCAGGCGGGGTGATATCGGAGACGACCGTCTGGACGGTGCCAGGCCGCGCCATCGCGTCCATCATCATCTTGAAGACGCTCTGTGCGTCGAACACCGGGTCGGCGAAGCCGCCGGTCAGCGCATCGTTGCCGGGTGTCGTGGGCGTGATGGAAAGGCTCATTTGTCTTCTCCGCGGACCATGGTGAAGAAATCGACGCGGGTGGCCGCCGTTTCCTCGGCGCGTTTGCGGTCATATTCGGCAATCCGATCGGTGACCGGCAGCAGGATCGCTTTCTCGACGAAATCCTTGGTGGCCGGCTGGTGCCAGAGCGCATCGAAGATCGCCGCCAGCCGCACCTTCTCGCGATCGGTGCCGAGCGCATGCGCATGGCCAACCGCACCGGAGGCAAGCTTGACGGTCGCGCGTGTCACCGTGACCTCGCCGAGATTGAAGGGCGAGCCGCCGCCGCCGATGCGCCCGCGCACCATGACGAGGCCGGTTTCCGGCCCCCGTACGGGCTGGACCACCGGCTTGTCGGACAGTGCTTCCCAGGCCGAGTCGAGCTCGTCGCGTTCGGCCCGCGCCAAAAGATCGGCAGCGCGCTTGCGTTCCCGGCGCTCCTGCGCAGCCGCCTCTTGCCTCTGTGCTGAATTCATCGCGTCATCCCCAAAATGTCTATTGATATAGACAACCATACAAGGTAGTTTTATATTTATTGGCGGCACGTGACAAGCGTGTGACATAACAAGCGGGCAATATGGCGGGGCAGAAAGTACAAAGACAAACGGGCGTGGCGCTCTGGCGACAGATCGCCGACCGGATTCGCACATCGATCAATCACGGCGATTTCGACGACACGGGCATGGTGCCGCCGGAAACGGTGCTGGCGCTGCAGTTCGGGGTTAACCGGCATACGGTCCGAAGCGCACTTGCCGCGCTGGCGCAGGAGGGCATCGTCCGCGCCGTGCAGGGCCGCGGCACGCTGATAGAGCGCAAGGAGCGGCTGAATTTTCCGATTTCACGGCGGACACGCTTTTCACAGGGGATCGGCGATCAGGCGCGCGAGGCGCGGGGCATTTTGCTCTCTGTCATCGATGAAGCGGCCGATGCGGAGGTGGCTCGCTGGCTGCAGCTCAAGTCCGGCGCGCGCGTCGTCCGGCTGGAGACGATCGGAAAGGCCGACAACCGCCCGGTATCGCGCGCCACCAACTGGTTTCCTGCCGATCGTTTTGCCGATATCGCCGAGGTTTATCGTGATACCGGATCGATCACCAAGGCTTTTCGCGAGCTCGGCGTGCCGGATTACGTGCGAATGACGACGGAAATCACCGCCGCCCATGCCGATGAGGGCGATCTCGCCGACCTCGAACTCTCACCCGGCGCCATTATCATGACCACCCGGGCGCTGAATACCGATCTCGCCGGCATTCCGGTGCAATATTCGATCACACGCTTTGCCGCCGACAGGGTGCAATTCACGATCGAGAATTGATCATAAAGATGCCGGGGAGAACAAATCTCCCCGGCACATCGGTAAAAACTCAAAAGTCGTTCAGTGCGCGTTCGACATATCGCCGAGCACTTCCTTGGAAGCGACCGTGGAATCTGCTTTGAGCTTGTAGACCATTGGCACGCCGGTCGCGAGGTTCAGCGCCAGGATCTGTTCCTTGGTCAGCCGGTCGAGGACCATGACTAGCGAACGGAGCGAGTTGCCGTGGGCGGCGACCAGCACCTTTTGGCCAGCGAGCACGCGCGGCAGGATTTCGGTCAGGTAGTAGGGCCAGACGCGGGCGCCGGTATCACGCAGGCTTTCGCCGCCGGGCGGCGGCACGTCGTACGAGCGGCGCCAGATATGCACCTGTTCTTCGCCCCACTTGGCGCGGGCGTCGTCCTTGTTCAGGCCCGAAAGATCGCCGTAGTCGCGCTCGTTCAGCGCCTGATCCTTGATGGTCTGCAGGCCGGTCTGGCCGACGCTGTCAAGGATGATGTCAAGCGTGTGCTGGGCGCGCTGCAGCACCGAGGTGAAGGCGATATCGAACTTGATGCCGTATTCGGCAAGCGCCTTGCCACCGGTCCTGGCCTCCTCGATGCCGAGTTCGGTCAGGTCGGGGTCCTTCCAGCCGGTAAATAGATTCTTCAAATTCCAGTCGCTCTGCCCGTGGCGAACGAGGACGAGAGTACCGCTCATGAAATATTCCTCCTTGATAGGATGGGATCAACGTGTGGAAAGCCCGAGAACGTCGAGCATGGAATAAAAGCCGGGTTTCTTGTCGCGCGCCCAGAGGGCGGCCTGAAGCGCGCCGCGGGCAAACAGCGAACGATCGCCGGCGCTGTGAGAGAGTGTCAGACGCTCGCCCTCGCCCGCAAAGATGACCGAGTGGTCGCCGATGACGGCGCCGCCGCGCAGCGTTGCAAAACCGATCGTGCCGGCCGGCCGCGGACCGGTATGGCCGTCGCGGACACGCACGGAATTTTCGCCGAGATCGATGCCGCGTCCCTTTGCCGCCGCCTGGCCGAGCAGGAACGCGGTGCCCGAAGGGGCGTCGACCTTGTGCTTGTGATGCATCTCCAGGACTTCAATGTCCCAATCGGCCGACGGAAGTGCGCGCGCCGCCTGCTCGACAAGGACGCTCAGCAGGTTGATGCCGAGGCCCATATTGCCTGACTTGACGATACGAGCGTGGCGCGAGGCCGCCTTGAACTTGGCTTCGTCTTCTGCGGAGCAGCCGGTCGTACCAATGATATGGACGATGCGGGCCTGGGCGGCGAGGCCTGCGAAGGTGACGCTGGTTGCCGGCATGGTAAAGTCGATCACGCCTTCGGCATGCAGGAAGGCGGAAAGCGGATCGTCGGTCACTGGAACGCCGATCGGTCCCAGCCCGGCAATCTCGCCGGCATCCTTGCCGATGAAGGCGGAGCCGGGACGCGCGACAGCGGCATGCAGGGTCAGGCCCTCGGTGGTGTGAATGAGGCGGATCAGGGCCTGGCCCATGCGGCCCGCTGCGCCAACCACCACCAGCTTCATCGCATCGTCGCTCATGTCTTCTCTATCGTCTTATTTGCGGGAAGTGCTGGAAACGGCCGGCCGCTGGAGGTTGTTGAGACGAGCGTAGAGGCCATTGTCGGCTGTCGCAAGCGTCTCATGGTTGCCCTCTTCGACAACGCGCCCGTTCTGCATGACAATGATCTTCTCCGCCCGCACTACCGTCGACAGGCGGTGGGCGATGACGACGACGGTGCGGCCGCTCATCGCTTCGTCCAGCGCCTTCTGCACGGCTGCCTCCGACTCGGTATCGAGCGCCGAGGTCGCTTCGTCCAGCAGCAGGATCGGCGCGTTGCGCACCAAGGCACGAGCGATCGACAGCCGCTGGCGCTGGCCGCCGGAAAGCGTCACGCCGTTTTCGCCGACCGGCGTGTCGTAGCCAAGCGGCTGCGCCACGATGAAATCGTGCGCATAGGCGAGCCTGGCTGCCTCCTCGACTTCAGCGTTCGTCGCCTCCGGACGGCCGTAACGGATGTTGTCGCCGATCGTGCCTTCGAAGAGGTAGGGCTGTTGCGAGACATAGGCGAGCTGCTCGCGCAGCGACTGCTTGGTGACATGCGCTATGTCCTGCCCGTCGATGAAGATGCTTCCGGCCTTGGGATCGTAAAAGCGCGGAATGAGATTGATGACGGTGGACTTGCCGGCCCCGGAAGGACCAACCAAAGCCGTGGTCTCGCCGCCCTCGGCAACGAAACTCACGCCACCCAGGACTGCCTCGTCGCCATAGGCGAAGTGAACATCGCGAAACTCGATGCGGGCCTCGGTGACGGCGAGCGGTTTGGCGTCCGGCAGGTCACGCTGACGCGGCTCCATATCGAGCAGTTCGTAGATCATGCGCGCATTGACGACGGCACGCTCCATCTGCACCTGCAGCTTGGCAAGGCGGCGGGCCGGATCATAGGCCAAGAGCAGCGAGGTGACGAAAGAGAAGAATGCGCCAGGCGGAACGTCGTGATAGATCGAACGATAGGCGGCATAGGCAAGGACACTGGCGACGGCGAAGCCGGCGAAACTTTCGGTCAGCGGTCCGTTGCGCTCCGACAGGCGGGCGATGCGGTTCTGCCGGTGCTCTGCCGCCGTGATGAGCTTGTTGATTTTCCGATCCAACTGCTCTTCCATCGTGAAGGCTTTGACGATGGAGATGCCCTGGATCGTCTCCTGCATCGCGCCCAGGACGTGGCTGTTCAGATTGACAGCTTCGCGCGTCGCTGAGCGCAGGCGCTTGGAGACGTAGCGCAGCGCATAGAGCAGCGGCGGGGCTGCGACAAAGACGGCAAGGCTGAGCAGCGGGTCTTGAATCACCATGACGCCGAGAAGAGCGACAAAGGTCAGAAGGTCTCGCGCTGTCGAGGTGATCGTCAGGTTCATGACGTCGCGGATGCCGGAGACGTTCTGGCTGACCCGCGCGGCGATCTGCGCCGACCGCGCCTCGTTGAAGAAGCCGACCGACAGGGTCATCAGATGCCCGTAAAGCCGGCGCTGGTACCGCGCGATGATGTTGTTGCCGATCTTGTTGAGGATGACCGACTGGAAGTAGCCGGCGAAACCACGCACCACAAACGCGGCGAAGATCGCCGAACAAATGATCCACACGACATCGGCCCGGCGCTCGACGAACGCCTGATTGATGATCGTCTTCATGATGTAGGCGATAAAGGCCGTCGACAACGCCACCATGATCAGGCAGGCGATGGCGATGGAATAGCCCCAGACATGGTCACGGCCGTTTTCGGCAATGATGCGTTTCAAGACACCGGTGACGGTCTCACTATCGACGCTGTTGTTTTTGGTGTCGGGCGACTTCAAATATCGGCTTCCTGTCTCAAACCAAGCGAGCCGCATATGGCACGTGCTTCCGCGGGTCTATAAAGAGTTAGGACGGCTTTGGCTAGATATGGCTTGCCGCGCTAGTTAAGAGGCAGGTCACGGAGCCAACTCCATTATAAGGGAAGGCAGCTCCTTCAAAAAGGCGTCGCACGACGCGAGTTCGCAATTGCCCTGCTGCAACAAAATCTTGCCGTCTGCCGCGTTCACCGCTGCTGCCGTGCAGATGATCCTGGTATCGGCGGCAAAGGCTGAAAGCGCGGTCGCAGCAGTGCAGGCGAGACGAAGCGACAATTCATCCGAACCTGCCGACGACCGCGCCTGAACACCTGCTGCAGTATACTTGGTCAACGCCGCCAGCGGCGGCCGTCCGTCGCCAGGCCAAAATTGGAAGGCATGCGGGCATAGGCCGAGAGGCCGGCGAGTGCTGCAAGCGGATGGGTCACGACGTGCGTCGGGATCGATTTCAGTAGCGCGGTATGCGGCGCCTTGTCTTCAAAGGCGGCGCGGAATTCCGGCTTCTGCAGCGCCGGCAGGATCTTTTGCGAAATACCGCCGGAAAGATAGACGCCGCCGCGCGCCATGAAGATCAAGGCTATATCGCCCGCGACGCGACCGAGATAGGTGACGAACAGCGTCACGGTCTCTTCAGCCTGAACGTTGGTGCCGGCGAGCGCATGGGTCGTGATATCAGCCGGTTGCGCCAGCACAGGTTCGATGCCGTCAGCCTTGCAGATGGCGTGATAGAGGTTCTGCAGGCCGCGGCCGCAGAGGATCTGCTCAGCGGAGATACGGCCCTCGATGGTCTCCAGGTGCGGCCAGATCTGAAAATCGCGCGCGCTGCGCGGCCCGAGATCGATATGTCCTCCTTCGCCCGGCACGGGGATCCAGGCGTGCTGGGCATGGATGAGACCGGCGACGCCGAGGCCGGTGCCCGGTCCGAGCACGGCGCGCGAAGCGATCATGCCTTCAGACGTTTCGCCGATGGTCTCGCGATGCTCCTCGGACACACCGGCGATCGCCAGCGCCTGAGCTTCGAAATCATTGATGACCAGCACATCCTCGAGGCCGAGATTGGTGATCATCGTCTTCGGGCGGATCACCCAGTCGCAATTGGTCAGCGGAATTTCATCGCCCCGAACCGGCCCGGCAATGGCGAGAATCGCCGAACGCGGCCTTACCGCCGTCTTGTCGAGGACACCCTGCTGGATCGCCTCGTCGATCGTCTCGAAATCGGCGGTATGCACATTCGGGAAATGCTTCGGCTCGGCATAGACATCGACGAGGATGGAAAAGCGCGCATTGGTTCCTCCGATATCGCCGATCAGGATAGGAAAGGGCAAAGGGGCTTCGCTGTGATTGAGCTTGGGCATGGCCAGGTCCGTGGTCAGCCGCCGGTACGGCGGATTAATGGTTCAGTGTTTTGATCAGTCGTTCGGCGGTGGCTTCGTTCAGAGCCATTGGAATGTCGTAGAGAACGGCGAGCCGCGTCAATGCCTTGACGTCGACATCGTGCGGCACGGGCGTGAGTGGATCGATAAAAAAGATCAACAGGTCGATCTCACCGGTTGCAATCAAGGCGCCGATTTGTTGATCGCCGCCGAGCGGGCCGCTTTTCAAACGAGTGACGTTGAGGGTCGGGCAGGCGTCGAGCACACGGCCTCCGGTCGTACCGGTCGCAACAATACGGTACCCGGAAAGCACATCCTGGTTACGATGCGCAAATTCAGCCATCGCATCTTTTTTCTGATCATGTGCAATCAGCGCGATGCATTTGCCCCCGGCCATGAAACTCCCACTCCGCCCAGACTTTTAATCGATTTATCCGCCTTCTATACCAAGAGTCACCCCTTTGAAAGACGGGTCGAGCCGGTCGCAACCGGCCTTGGCCGCTGTCACTGTTGCGGGATGCTGCCGGGCGGCGTGTTGCCCGCGCCGGTACTGGAAACTGGCAGCGTGCTAGTCGCGGGCGTCGCTGCAGCAGCCTTGGCGCCGAAGGTTGCCACCCCGGCCGAGGCGACTGAAGGTGCATTCAGTACTGCCTGGCAGGCCTTCGGCAGATCGGAAACCATGACTTCGCGGGGCTTTACCGGCGGCTTCTCGCTAGGCTTCGGCTTGGCCCATGGTTCGGGTGTAAACCACCAGGCAAGTGTCTTGCCGCAACCGTCGCCGGCGGCAACCGGAGGCTGCGGCTTACAGTTGGCGGAACCGGCCGGGCATTTGATACGGATATGAAAATGCGAGTCATGGCCGTATTCCGGGCGCAGCTTGCCGAGATTGGTGCGGTCGCCGGTCCAGGTCTCGCACATCTTCTTCTTGATCGCCGGATTGACGAAGATGCGTTCGACTTCGGGATAGCTGGCGGCGCGCATCAGAAGGCGGGCGCGCGACTCCGTCCACACCTTGTCGTCGACCGTGAGGAACTTGTTCTTTTCAAGCATGCTGGTGAAGGGCAGGCTTTCACGTTCGGCCGTTGACAGCGGCCGCGCTGGCATCGGCGTCAGCCAGACATCGGCGTCAAGGCCGATCTGATGCGAGGCATGGCCGTTGAACATCGGTCCGCCGCGCGGCTGTGAGATGTCGCCTACCAGGATGCCCGGCCAGCCATCATATTTGGCAGCGTCGCGCGACAGACGTTCGAGGAGCGCGATCATCTCCGGCCGGCCCCAGCGACGGTTGCGCGACAGGCGCATGGCCTGCCAGGTCGGCCCATCGGCCGGCAGCGCCACGGCGCCGGAAAGGCAACCCTTGGCATAAAAGCCGATGGATTGCGGTGGTCCCTGGGTCGGCAGCGTCGCAGCCCCGAAAATTGCTTTGGCGCTGCCGGGCGTCGGGGCTGCTTGCTGTGCCATTGCGTCGCCGGTGATGACAGTTGCGCCGATCGTGGCGGCGAAGGTAAATTTGCTGACGGTGTTGAGGGTCCGAACCCGGAGAGGAATCATGCGGTTCCTTGAAGGCTGCCGGCGTTGGCCGAAGTGATTTGCTAACGAATCTACCTTGAAAAGCGATTTTGGTGAATCCGTGTTTTATCGCTTGAGGCTAACGAACCGCCGCATATTGCCCGTCCGGACCGCTAAGTGCGTGATCAGCCAGCCAGAATTTCCGCCGTCTTGCGGATGCGCGACAGCCGCGGCAACACCTTTGTACAGGCAAAATCCTGCATCTCCTTCGAAAAGGTCGTCACCGCATCCTCGGCGACGATGACGGCATAGTTGGCGGCGTAGGCGTCGCGAACAGTCGATTCGACGCCGAAATTGGTGGCGACACCGGTGAGGATCAACGTTTTGATGCCGCGGCGGCGCAGTTGCAGGTCGAGTTCGGTGCCGTAAAAGGCGCTCCATTGGCGCTTGACGATGGCGACATCAGGCGTCAGCGCCGCAATTTCGGCGGGTGCCGCGAGAGCTGCCGGCGGCAAACCTCCCTCTGGAAAGCTGAAGGTTTCGTCGATTGGCTGGTTGACAGCGTCGGCATAGTCTGCGGAAAATCCAACCGTCACAAAGATTGTGGTTCCGCCGTCGGCTTTCAGTTTCCTGGCGATGGCGGCCGTATTCTCGACGATCTGCTGCGCAGAATGGGGAGCGAGCGGTCGGCTGAGAACTAGGCCCTGCAGATCGATTGAGACGAGTGCGGTGGTTTGGGGATCGTAAAGAGGCATTAAAGGGGCTCCGGGGGAAAATATGAGGGTATCCTCACAATGACAAATATGAGTGAATCCTCGCAAAAATCAAGCGAGGAACCGCAAACGCGCATTCCGAAGCGCCGTCGCGGCCATGATCGTGTTGCCGTTCTTTTGGAAGCGGCCGCAAAAATCTTCGTTCAAAAGGGCTATGACGCTGCGACGATGACGGAAATCGCCGCCGAAGCGCGTTCGTCGATCGGTTCGCTCTATCAATTCTTTCCGACCAAGCCGCTGCTCGCCGAAGCACTGCATATCGAACGGCTGGAGCGGCTGAAAGCGGTGCTTCAGGACATCGCGGAAAAGAGCGGCGGCCTTTCGGCTGCCGACAGCGGTGAGGCAATCTTCGACAGGCTCGGCGCTTTCATCGAGGAGTTTCCGGAATTTCCGGTGCTCGCCGCGCGCCGCGATGTGCCGAAGGACCGCAAGATGCGTTCGCGGGCGGAGCTCAAGGAGCTGATTTCGGCCATCCTGCGGCGAGCCAAGCCGCCGGTCACGGACGACGTCGCCTTGATGTCGGCGATTGTTCTGGAGCTGCTGCGCATCGCCGTCGTTGCGGCCAACGAGCCGGAAGCGGCCGGAGACCGGCGCCTTGTCCGCGAATTGCGCCTGATGCTGCGCAAGCGCCTTGAAGAAGCCACGGCAAAAGCCTGATTCATGGGCGGCATCGGCCGGTTTGCGAAGAGATGAGCAATTCCGTCCTGTTTTTTGCCCTCATTTGCCTTATGCTTGATTCCCATCAGAAAAACAGGGGATCGTGAATGGTATTGACGCGCGCGACGGCAGGCTTGGCTCTTTCTCTTTTCTGCCTGCTGGCCCTGCCGGCTCTCTCCCACGCCGACGAGCCACAATTCCGCATCGGCACGGCCATTCTCGGCGATCTCAAATACCAGCCCGGTTTCAAACATTTCGACTATGTCAATCCGGACGCGCCGAAGGGCGGCCAATTGAAGCTTTCGGACGAAGGCACGTTCGATACGCTTAATCCGGTACTGCTCAAGGGCAACCCCGCCACCGGATTGCCGATGGTTTTCGACACGCTGATGAAATCGTCCAATGACGAGATTGCCACCTCCTACGGCTTGCTCGCCGAGGGCGTCGCCTATCCCGACGACATATCGAGCGCGACTTTCCGCTTGCGCGCCGAGGCGAAATGGGCCGACGGCACGCCGGTCACCCCCGACGACGTCGTTTTCAGCTTCGATCGCACCAAGGAGCTCAATCCTTTCGCGACGAGTGTCTATTCCCACGTGACGCGGGCCGAAAAGACCGGCGACAGGGACGTCACCTTCTATTTCGACGAAAAGAACAATCGCGAGCTTCCTTATATCGCCGGCCAGCTTCAGATCGTGCCGAAACATTGGTGGGAGAGTGTTGGTCCCGACGGCAAGCCGCGCGACATCACCCGCACGACGCTCGAGCCGGTCATGGGGTCCGGGCCATACAAAATCGCCGCCGTGCAACCGGGCTCGTCGATCCGCTACGAACTGCGCGACGACTATTGGGGCAAGAATTTGCCGGTGAATGTCGGCGAGAACAATTTCGGGGTGATTTCCTACACCTACTACGCCGACAAGGATGTGGAATTCGAAGCCTTTCGCGGCGGGAACACGGATTTCTGGCAGGACCAGTCGGCAAGCCATTGGGTGACCGCATATGACTTTCCCGCCGCCAAGGACGGCCGCATCAAGCGCGAGGAACTGCCCAACTCGCTGCGCTCGGTCGGCATCATGCAGGCGATGGTGCTCAATCTCCGGCGCGATCAGTTCAAGGACCAACGCGTGCGCGAGGCGCTGAACTACGCCTATGATTTCGAGGAGACGAACCGGGCGCTTGCCTTCGGCCAGCTGACCCGCGTCAACACCTTCTTTTTCGGTACCGAGCTTGCCTCTTCGGGGCTGCCCACGGGCGAGGAATTGAATATCCTGAACAGCGTCAAGGACAAGGTGCCGCCTGAGGTCTTCACCACGCCCTATACCAATCCGGTCGGCGGCGACCCACAAAAGGCCCGGGACAATCTGCGCAAGGCGATCGAGCTTTTCAAGGAAGCCGGTTATGTGTTGAAGGGCAATCGCATGATCAACGAAAAGACCGGCCAGCCCTTCACGATGGAAATCCTGCTCGGCAGTCCGTCGCTGGAAAGATCAAACCTGCCTTACGTCCAGAACCTGCGCCGCATCGGCATCGATGCGACCCTCAGGACGGTCGATTCATCGCAATACATCAACCGCATTCGCAGTTTCGACTATGACGCGACTTGGAACGTCTGGGGCACGGCGCTGCCGCCCGGCAGCGAACAGATCGACTATTGGGGCTCTGCTTCGGCCAATCGCCAGGGCTCGCGCAACTATGCCGGCATAACCGATCCCGGCGTCGACGCGCTGATCGCCAAGGTGGTTTCCGCCGCGACGCTGGAGGAAAAGACCGCTGCCGCCAAGGCGCTCGACCGCGTGCTGCTCGCCCATCACTATGTCGTGCCGCTGTTTTACGGCGCCACGACCAAGATCGCCTATTGGGATAAGATGGCGCATCTGCCGGAGCTGCCCTATTACTCCATCGGCTTCCCCGATCTCTGGTGGTCGAAAGATGCCGGCAAGTGAGCGGTACTTGCAATGACGGTCATGCTGGCTCCAAATGGCCCATGCCGATTCGGCGGAAAGGGATTAGCGGTTTGAACGACGGACGGATGCGGTGGTCGTATGGCGGGTTTTCCCAGGCCAGAAAAGCCAGGCACGGCATAGGCTCTTTTGAAAGAGAACAGGGCTGATGGGCGCCTATATCCTCAGACGTCTGCTGCTGATGATCCCGACCATCGTCGGCATCATGGCGATTTCCTTCACCATCATCCAGTTCGCGCCGGGCGGCCCGGTCGAACAGGTTATCGCACAGCTCACCGGGCAGGCCGACAATGCCGCAGGCCGCCTGTCCGGCGGCACCGATGGTCTCGCCCAACAGGCTGTCGATGACAGCAGTTCCAAATATCGCGGCGCCCAGGGGCTCGATCCGGAGCTGATCGCCAAGCTCGACAAGCAGTTCGGCTTCGACAAGCCGCCGCTCACGCGCTTCGGGCAGATGATGTGGAACTATATTCGCTTCGATTTCGGCGAAAGCTTTTTCCGCAATACGACGGTGATCGATCTCATCGCGCAGAAGCTGCCAGTGTCGATCTCGCTCGGCATCTGGATTCTGATCTTCTCTTACGCCATCTCCATCCCGCTCGGCATTCGCAAGGCGATACAGGACGGATCGACCTTCGATGTCTGGACATCAGGCGTCATCATCATCGGCTACGCCGTTCCGAGTTTTCTCTTCGGCATCATGCTGATCGTGCTTTTCGCCGGCGGCTCCTTCTTCGATTGGTTTCCGCTGCGCGGCCTGGTCTCCGACAATTTTGCCGATCTCAATTGGTGGCAAAAGATCATCGACTATCTGTGGCATCTCGTCCTGCCGCTGATCTCGCTGTCGCTCGCCGCCTTCGCCACGACGACGCTTCTCACTAAGAATTCTTTCATCGAGGAGATCAAGAAGCAATATGTCATCACGGCTCGCGCCAAGGGCCTGAGCGAGCGGCGGGTGCTCTACGGCCATGTATTCCGCAATGCCATGCTCATCGTCATCGCCGGTTTTCCCGGCGCCTTCAT
Source organism: Rhizobium sp. BK313 (assembly GCF_014193655.1). Lineage (GTDB taxonomy): Bacteria > Pseudomonadota > Alphaproteobacteria > Rhizobiales > Rhizobiaceae > Rhizobium. The sequence goes on from NZ_JACHZQ010000003.1 coordinate 84,543, forward strand.
ATCCGCTTTCTTCACCGGTTCGCTGCTGATCGAGAACATCTTCTCGCTCGACGGCCTCGGCCGGCTCAGTTACCTCTCCGTCGTCCAGCGCGACTATCCGATCGTTTTCGCGACGCTCTATATCTTCTCGCTGCTCGGCTTGTTCGTCGGCCTGATCTCGGACCTGATCTATACCTGGATCGACCCGCGCATCGATTTCGAGCGGAGGGACGTCTGATGGACGCAGCGACCAAATCCGCATCCCCGGCCGCGGTAAAACCGCCGCGCAGAGGTCTCTTCTCCCCGACCAACGTTCGCCGCTGGCAGAATTTCAAGGCAAACGGGCGTGGTTATTGGTCCCTCTGGCTGTTTCTGATCCTGTTCGTTCTCAGTCTAGGGGCGGAATTCATCGCCAACGACCGGCCGATCCTCGTTTCCTACAAGGGCGAGATCCTGTTGCCGGTCTTCGTCGATTATCCCGAAGACAAGTTCGGCGGCTTCCTTGCGCAGACGGATTATCGCGCAGAGGATATCAAGGACGAGATCAACGCCAATGGCTGGATGATCTGGCCGCCGATCCACTACTCCTACCAGACCGCCAATTCGAACCTTCCAAAGGGAACATCCGCTCCGACCGCGCCCTTCTGGCTGATGAGCAAGGAACAGCGCTGCTCGGGCTATGAAAAGGGCGTTGCCGACCCGAATTGCACCTTGAGCAATCTCAACTGGCTCGGCACGGACGACCAGGCGCGCGACGTGCTTTCGCGCATGATCTACGGCTTCCGCATCTCCGTGCTGTTCGGCCTGGCGCTGACCATCTGCTCGGCGATCGTCGGCGTTGCGGCTGGCGCCATCCAGGGCTATTTCGGCGGCTGGACGGATCTTCTTTTGCAGCGATTCATCGAGATATGGTCCTCGATGCCGGTGCTTTACATCCTGCTGATCATCGCCTCGGTCCTGCCGCCCGGCTTCTTCATCCTCCTCGGCATCCTGCTGCTGTTTTCCTGGGTGGGTCTGGTGGGTGTCGTGCGCGCCGAATTCCTGCGAGCGCGCAATTTCGAATATGTGCGCGCCGCCCGCGCGCTCGGCGTCAACAACCTCACGATCATGTATCGCCACCTGCTGCCGAATGCCATGGTCGCGACCCTCACCTTCGTGCCCTTCATCCTCTCCGGCTCGATCACGACGCTGACCTCACTGGATTTCCTAGGCTTCGGCATGCCTCCCGGCTCGCCCTCGCTCGGCGAAATGATCGCCCAGGGCAAATCCAACTTGCAGGCCCCCTGGCTCGGCCTTTCCGCCTTCTTCACCATGTCGATCATGCTGTCACTTTTGATCTTCATTGGCGAGGCCGTGCGCGACGCCTTCGATCCGAGGAAGACGTTCCGATGAGCGAAAATCCCTTGTTGTCCGTCCGCAACCTCTCCGTCGCCTTTCACCAGGGCGGACGGACCTCGACAGCCGTCGATGGCATCTCCTTCGATATCGCCAAGGGCGAGGTGCTTGCATTGGTCGGCGAATCCGGGTCGGGCAAATCGGTGTCGGCCAATTCGATCCTGAAGCTGCTGCCCTATCCGTCCGCCAGCCATCCCTCGGGCGAAATCCTGTTCAAGGGCAAGGACCTGCTGAAGGCGTCTGACAATGAGCTGCGTGCCGTCCGCGGCAACGACATTACCATGATCTTCCAGGAGCCGATGACCTCGCTCAATCCGCTCCATACGATCGAAAAGCAGATCGGCGAAATCCTGGCGCTGCACCAGGGCGTGGTCGGCCAGCCAGCCCGTCGCCGTACACTGGAGCTCCTGAACCAGGTTGGCATCCGCGAGCCGGAAAAGCGCCTCAAGGCCTATCCGCATGAGCTGTCCGGCGGCCAGCGCCAGCGCGTGATGATCGCCATGGCGCTCGCCAACCGGCCGGAGCTTCTGATCGCCGACGAGCCGACAACGGCGCTCGATGTGACGGTGCAGGCGCAGATTCTCGAGCTGCTGCGTGATCTCAAGGGTGTGCACGGCATGTCGATGCTGTTCATCACCCATGATCTCGGCATCGTCCGTAAATTCGCCGATCGGGTCTGCGTCATGACCAAGGGGCACATCGTCGAGACCGGCACGGTCGAAGAGGTTTTCATCAATCCGCAGCATGACTATACCCGCCATCTGCTCGCCGCCGAGCCCCGCGGCGAGCCACCGGTGGGCGACATCAGCAAGCCGGTGGTCATGGAAGGCTCAGACATCAAGGTCTGGTTCCCGATCAAGGCCGGGCTGATGCGCAAGGTGGTAGACCATGTGAAGGCGGTCGACGGCATCGATCTAAGGCTGAGGGCCGGCCAGACGCTCGGTGTCGTCGGTGAATCCGGCTCCGGCAAGACGACGCTCGGCCTGGCGCTTGCCCGGCTGATTTCCTCCAAAGGCCGCATCAGCTTTGTCGGCAAGGATATTGCCGACTACTCCTTCAAGGAGATGCGGCCGCTGCGCAACCAGCTTCAGGTCGTCTTCCAGGACCCTTATGGATCGCTGAGCCCGCGAATGTCGGTCGGCGAGATCATCGCCGAGGGATTGAAGGTGCATGAGCAATCTCTGTCGGCGGAAGAACGCGATCGGCGCGTCTGCTGGGCGCTGGAGGAAGTCGGCCTCGATCCATTGACCCGCTGGCGCTTCCCGCATGAATTCTCCGGCGGGCAGCGTCAGCGCATCGCCATTGCCCGCGCCATGGTGCTGAAGCCGCGCTTCGTCATGCTGGACGAGCCGACCTCGGCGCTCGACATGAGCGTTCAGGCCCAAGTGGTCGACCTGCTGCGCGACCTGCAGCGGCGCCATGACCTTGCCTACCTCTTCATTAGCCATGACCTGAAAGTGGTGAAGGCGCTTGCCAACGATCTGATCGTCATGCGCTTCGGCAAGGTCGTGGAGCAGGGTGCGTCAGCAGAGATTTTCCGTGCGCCGAAAGAGGACTACACTAAGGCGCTTCTCGCCGCCGCCTTCAACATCGAGGCGGTGCCCACTGCCGCCGTCCAGCAATAAAGATAATCGCCATGCCGGCCAAAAGCCCCGTTCTCGTCGATCTCAAGTTCACGCCTGAGACCATCGCCAAAGTCCTTAAAACCGCTTTCGTCGATCGAGGCAGCATCAATCTCGCCGATCCCGCCAACAAAAGCGCGGATCTGAGCCACGTTGACTATGCCCTTCTGTGGAAGCCGGATGCCGATCTCTTTCAGCGCGCGCCCAACCTCAAAGTGATCTTTTCCGGCGGCGCCGGTGTCGATTCCATGTTGAATATCGCCGGTCTGCCCGACATTCCCATCGTTCGCTTCGTCGACCGCAGTTTGACGGTGCGCATGACGGAATGGGTCGTGCTGCAATGCCTCATGCATCTGCGCGACGTCTTCGGTCACTTCAGGCACCAGCGCAAGCGCGTCTGGGGCCATCTGGTGGCACCGGAGGCACGCGATGTCACGGTCGGCGTCATGGGCCTCGGCGTCCTCGGCCTCGATGCCGCCACCAAGCTCAAGTTCATGGGCTTCAATGTCATCGGCTGGTCGCGGCAGAAGAGGCAGATCGACGGCATGGAGACGTTCGACGCCGGTGAGCTCGATGCCTTTCTCGCGCGGACCGATATTCTCGTCGGCCTGCTGCCGCTGACGCCGGAGACCACGGGGCTCTACAACAGCTCGCTCTTTTCCAGGCTTCGTCGTGGCGGCGCCTTGGGCAGGCCGGTGTTCATCAATGCCGGGCGCGGCAAGAGCCAGGCTCAAGCCGATATCGTCTCGGCGATCGAATCCGGTATGCTTGGCGGTGCGTCGCTGGATGTCTTCGACGTCGAACCGCTGCCGGCGAATGACCCGCTCTGGGGCCTGGAGAATGTCGTCATCACCCCGCATGATGCAGCGGTTTCGGAGGAATATTCGCTGATGCGCCATGTTGAAGAACAGATTGCCCGCTTCGAACGGGGCGAGCCGCTGCAATATCTGGTGGATCGCAGCCGGGGCTATTGAGCATCCTCGGAACCTTCCAGAGCTGCTTCCGTTTTCCAATGAGCGCCGCCGCAAAGCGAAGCTGGAAGGAGGCAATCATGCCACGGAAGCTGGAAACCCATACGCATTGGGAGGATTCTGATCACCGTCTGCATGAGGAAAAGGAACTGCCGGCGACCGAAGCCAAGCAAGGGCGCATGGGGCGCCGGGTATTGGCGATGCTCATTGTCGCGCTTGCCCTGACAGCGATCGTCTGGGCGCTGGCGGAAATATGGGGCGGCCAAACCACGCAGACAGCGCCCGTGACGGCGACTCAAGATCAAACCGCGCCGCCGAAACCACCGGTTCAAGGCAATTCCCAGCCGCAATGAATTCGGCCATCAGTCAAAACTTAGGCACGCATTGCCGCTGTCCGCGGCAGCACGTTCAATTTAGTATCAATTTCCTTTCAGTGACTGGACTTTCGCTCAACATTTTTTGATAAGAAGAGCATTATACCCGCCGCCAACAAGCTGGAGGTGTGGAGCATGACCTCCGGGGCGCAGGGAGACGGGGCAGGAAGACATGACGAAAACGGATATCGCCACCCGTGTCTATAACCATACTTGGAAGCTCGATCCGATCATCCGCAGCCTGATCGATACGGATTTCTATAAGCTCCTGATGCTGCAGATGATCTGGAAGCTTTATCCGGACGTCAACGCCACCTTCTCTCTGATTAACCGCACGAAGAGCGTGCGGCTCGCCGAAGTGATCGACGAGAAGGAATTGCGCGAGCAGCTCGATCATGCCCGCACGATCAGGCTTGCCAAGAAGGAGATGATCTGGCTGGCGGGTAACAGTTTCTACGGTCGCGCCCAGATCTTCGAGCCGGAATTCCTGGCCTGGCTGTCGAATTTCCAGCTTCCGGAATATGAACTCTCGAAGCGCGACGGGCAGTATATTCTCGACTTCCACGGGTCGTGGAAGGAAACGACCATGTGGGAAATTCCGGCGCTTGCCATCATCAACGAGCTCCGCTCGCGCGCGGCGCTGAAGGCGCTCGGCCCCTTCACGCTCGATGTCCTTTATGCGCGCGCCAAGGCGAAGATGTGGGAAAAAGTCGAGAGGCTGCGGGAACTGCCTGGCCTGCGCATTTCCGATTTCGGCACCCGCCGCCGCCACAGTTTCCTCTGGCAGCGTTGGTGCGTGGAAGCGCTGAAGGAAGGCGTCAGCCATGCCTTCACCGGCACCAGTAACGTGCTGCTTGCCATGGATTCCGATCTCGAAGCGGTCGGCACCAACGCGCACGAGCTGCCGATGGTAGCGGCGGCACTGGCTGAGACCGATGATGAACTTGGCAAGGCGCCCTACAAGGTGTTGCGTGACTGGAACCGCCTTTACGGCGGCAACTTGCTGGTGGTTCTGCCCGATGCCTTCGGCACGGCCTCTTTCCTGCGCGACGCACCGGAATGGGTGGCCGACTGGACTGGTTTTCGTCCGGATAGCGCACCTCCCATAGAAGGCGGCGAAAAGATCATCGACTGGTGGAAGAAGATGGGCCGCGACCCGCGCCAGAAGCTTTTGATCTTCTCCGACGGCCTGGATGTCGACGCGATCATCGCCACGTACAAGCACTTCGAGGGCCGGGTGCGCATGGGCTTCGGCTGGGGCACCAACCTCACCAACGATTTCGCCGGCTGTGCGCCCACCGAAATCCACGGCCTCAACCCTATCTCGATCGTCTGCAAGGTGATCGAAGCCAACGGCCGCCCGGCCGTCAAACTCTCGGACAATCCGCAGAAGGCAACGGGCGAGGCCGCCGAAGTCGAGCGCTATCTGAAATTCTTCGGAGCCGAGGATCGCGTCGATCAAGAGGTGCTGGTGTAATCTATCTTTTTTGGAACGAGGCACGTGACAACTTTGCCGATTGTTGCAAAGATGGGATGCTGCCGTTTCAATTGAAGGATCAGCCGTGGTACTGAATCATTGTGGCTACGGGTTACTGTTGTGCCTTGTCCTCTCGCTACCCGCTTACGCGCAAACGGATGACGGGAAAGCCGCATTCGCAAAGCGCGACTATAAAGCAGCACTGCTGAATTGGCAGCCACGGGCGGAGCAGGGCGACGCAACTGCTCAGTACGGCCTGGGGCGCCTATATTTCTTTGGATTAGGTGTACAGCCAGACTTTAAGCAAGCCGTTTTCTGGTTTCGCAAGGCGGCCGATCAAAATAACCCCTACGCTGAACGTCGCCTGGCTCTCGCTTATTCACTTGGTGATGACGATGCTGCTCCAGACCCCGAACAGGCGAATATCTGGTTTCAGAAGGCAATAGCTGGCTTGAGCAAGGCGGCTGAGGACGGCGATGTCATGGCTCAATACTTGCTTGGAGGTATGTATTCTCAAGGCGAGGGCACGGAGCCAGATGTCGTGAAGGCGAACTTCTGGTTTCAGAAAGCGATAGATGGTTTTCGCGAGTCGGCAGCGCAGGGAACAGGCTCAGCCCAATACTGGCTCGGCGAGATGTATCTAGGCGGCCAAGGCGTGAGCCGAGATGTGGATCAGGCGATCATCTGGCTCTCGAAGGCTGCGGAGCAAAGCGATCTGGACGCCCAACGCGGCCTTGGCGAAATCTACACTTATGCGCAATACAATCATAGGGATAGCGAATTGGCGATTAAGTGGCTTACGAAGGCTGCGGAGCAAGGTGACCCATGGGCGCAAAAGCGTCTTAGTGCTGCTTACGCGGAGCGTGCACATCCCACCGATGCGTCGGCGTCGGCTTACTGGTATCGCAGGGCGGCTGATACACAAGCTTCATCTGTAGTTACAGACAGCTCTTCCGAAACGGACAAGCCAACGATCATCCCATCTTCTTCCAAAAAATGAATTAGTGAGAAGGCATTCGCACAAACCGGCGTTTGCACGAGTTCGTGTTAATGTGCCAGGGAAAGGCAAGGTCGCACGCTACTGCACACTCCGCGTCACCCGCTTGAACAGGGACCACTTGCCGTTCTCCCAGCGATACTGATCCGGTGAGATCACATAGGGCACGTCGCTGAGATCGGCGCTGATCAGTTCGAGGAGCTGCAGTCCCTGGGCGTCGTTTTCATGGGTGAAGAATACCTTGTCGCGTGACAGAAAGGCCGCAATCGGCGCGGCGCCGCCGGACTGATCCTGCACCTGGGCCCAGAATTTCGGCAGGAAGGCGACACTCGATTCGAACTGGCCGTCGATCTCGACATATTGGAACTGACTGCGTTTGGCGATCTGGACCCCGGTTTTGGAGAGGAACTTGTAGAGATTGGCCTGTGCCGTCTCAGCCAGTTCGCCGATGTCGATACCCCAGCCGTCCAACGCCGTGGTCATCACATAGCTGACGGCGGTGTCGCCATTGACCACAAAAAGCCTGACCAGATCTTCGGCTTCGTCGAGATAGACGAATTGCGGCGGGTCTGGTTCGTCCTTGACCGCCTGCATCATCTGCTGCCGCGCCACGTCGACGAAGTTGCGCGACTTCAGCACTGGCAGAACCTTGCCGAGCTCGTCGTCGCCTTCCATGGCTTCGGTCATATTGAGATAGTTGAGCAGAGCCTGAGCACGCGCCGGTCCCTGCTTCTCCCTCAACGCCAACAGCGCATTGCTCAGAAATTTCGTCATCTTGTCGCCATTGCGGCTATGCAGCGTCAGGCTGCCGGCTCCCGGATCATAGTCGACTTTGATCACGTCGCCGAAAAAGGGCAGGCGCTCTTGCAGGTAGCTTGCAAAGCGTGCCTCGTCTTGCAGCGCTTCATCGGGGATGTTGAGATCGAGGCTCTTGATCGCCGGCGTCTCGGCGGGCGTTGGCGCGGGAGGGGCTGATTGCTCAATCTGGGTATTCGGCCGTTTGGCTCCGCCGAAGAGCTGTTTCAGGAAATTGAACACGCGTACGTCCCCAAGCACCAAACGGTTTCTACGAAGCCTAACGTGCCACCGGCTCTCGCGCAATGCTGACGCCAACTGATTGAGCCACTTGCGTAAGTGCCTGCTTGTTCGCGCTAAAAAGGCGTATAGTCTGCAAAAAAACGGACTGATCAGGCCGATTGCAAGAAGGGCATTGCATATGAGTATAGTTGGGGGTGGCAGGCAGGCGATCGGGGCGCTGCTTCTGTGTCTTTTTGCGTTCGCAACACCGGCTGCGGCTCTCGCGCAAAGTGCGGCGCCGTCAGCGGCCACCGTCGCGCCGCCGCCGGAGAAGGTCCGAGAACTCATTCAGTTGATGAGCGAGCCTGATGTCAAGCAATGGCTTGCGTCGCAGGTCAATTCCACGCCCGCTTCCGCCGGCAGTCCCAGCACGGGTAGCGGCGGCCAGATGTCGGAATTGTCTGATACCCTCGGCCACACCAGACGGCACTTGGAGATAGTATCAGGGGCAGCGATGACATTGCCCTCCGAGGTGATGACAGCCTCCAGGAGACTTGAAAACGAGGGGGAAGCAGCAGGCCGGCTGCGCATCGGTATCCAGGCGCTGGTGCTGTTTTTCTTTGGTCTCGTGGCTGAACTGGTGGTTGCACGCCTGATCAATATCAAACATATGCAGCATACCGAGAGGGCGGATGGCGTCGAGACCGAACTTCAGGCCGCGCGGTTCCAGTTCATGGGCGGCGTCGTGCCCGCCATCGTTCACGGCGCGGCAACGCTGGTTCCGCTTCTTGTCTTCGACTGGCCGCCGATCATCGAAAGTTTTGCGATCGCCTGCGTCATAGCGCTCGTCTCCATAAGGCTGGCGATCTCTCTAGGCAAACTGCTGATGGAGCTGATCGCGATGCGCCGGGCGAGCGACATTCTCGATGAGGACGGTGGCGCTGCGCGCATCGCCGAGCGGCGGCAGGTGGCGAAATACTGGTATCGGCGCGGCGCCCTGTTCGTCATCTACTTCGCTTGCGCTTGGGCGGTGATCCAGGCCATGGAACCGCTCGGCTTTTCCAGCGGCGCCCGCGATCTTGTCGGCTATACGCTCGGCATCGGCCTGTTCCTGATCGCCGTGGAGGCGGTCTGGGCACGCCCCGGCCATCCCGGAGCGCATGGTAGAAAGGTTGTCTCGTGGCTGTTGACGATTTATTTCGCCGCGCTTTGGGCTCTGTGGGTGACCGGCTTAGAGGGCCTGTTGTGGCTGGGTATCTATGTTATTCTGCTGCCGCGCGCACTCTCGGTCTCGTCGCGGGCGGTGGAGGCGCTGCATGATGCCGCCGGCGGTGTTCTCGGTGCCGGCAAGCTCGCGACGGTGCTGCTGGACCGCGGCGTACGCGCGATCATCATCGCGCTTGCCGCCCTCTGGCTCGGCCGGATGCTCGGCGTCGAGGCGGAAATGATGATGAGGCCGCCTGAATCCATGATTGACCGCGTGGTCCGCGGCATTCTCGGCGGTGTCGTCATTCTATTGGCCGCCGATCTGCTCTGGCATCTTTCGAAGACCTACATCAACGCCAAGCTCTTGGCGTCTGTGCCGCTTGACAGCGATAGCGAGGAGATAAAGGCCCGGCGCGCCCGGCTGCACACGCTGCTGCCGATCTTCCGCAATATCCTTGCCGTGATTATCGGCATTATCGCCATCATGATGGTGTTGTCGGGTCTCGGCATCGAGATAGGGCCATTGATCGCCGGCGCCGGCGTGGTCGGCGTCGCCGTCGGTTTCGGCGCGCAGACCATCGTCAAAGACGTCATCAGCGGCATCTTCTATCTCTGGGACGATGCTTTCCGCATCGGCGAATATATCGAAAGCGGCAACCACAAGGGTGTTGTCGAATCCTTCAGTCTGCGCTCGGTGAAGCTGCGCCATCAGCGCGGTCCGCTCGCGACCGTGCCTTTCGGCTCGCTCGGCGCGGTCAACAACATGAACCGCGATTGGGCGATCGACAAGATCATCCTGAAGGTCACCTACGACACCGACCTGGTGAAGACTAAGCGGATCATCAAGGACATCGGCCAGCAGCTGCTCGACAATCCGGAATTGGCGCCCAACATCATCCAGACGCTGAAGATGAAGGGTGTCGAGCAGTTCGGCGATTTCGCGATCGAAATCAGACTGGCGATCACCACCAAGCCCGGCGAACTCTCCGTCATCCGGCGCAACGCCTTGGCGATGATCAAGCAGGCTTTCGATGAAAACGGCATTCGTTTTGCGTTCCCGACGGTGCAGGTCGCCAGCGACAAGGATGCTGCCGCCGCTGCCGCCCGTCAGGTGATCGAGATGCGGGCCGCGAGCGTCGAAGGTGTTGAACAAACTGGGTAGAGACACACATCACCCAGGTGTGAACGCAGCCTGACCTAGGTACAGGTTCGCTCCTGTGGCATATTTGATTCATCAATCCATTTGGAGGTTATGTTATGGACTATCGCTATCTCGGCGGATCGGGTTTTCGCGTGCCCGTTCTCAGCTTCGGCACTGGCACCTTTGGCGGCAAAGGCGAGTTTTTCGGCGCCTGGGGCGCAACCGACGTCAGTGAGGCAAGCCGCCTGATCGATATATGCCTCGATGCCGGTCTCAATTTCTTCGACAGCGCCGATGTTTATTCCGGCGGCGTTGCGGAGCAGGTACTGGGCGAGGCGCTCAAGGGCCGCCGCGACAAGGTGCTGATCTCCACCAAGGCGACCTTCCGTTCCGGCGATGGGCCGAATGATGTCGGTTCCTCGCGCTTCCATCTGATCAAGACCGTGGAAGCCTCACTGCAGCGCCTGCAGACCGACCATATCGATCTCTTCCAATTGCACGGCTTCGATGCCATGACGCCTGTGGAGGAAACGCTGTCGGCGCTCGACGATCTCGTGCGTGCCGGCAAGATCCGTTATGTCGGCTGCTCGAATTTCTCCGGATGGCATCTGATGAAGTCGCTGGCGGCGGCCGATCGCCACAATCTGCCGCGTTACGTGGCGCACCAGGCCTATTATTCGCTTGTCGGCCGCGACTACGAATGGGAGTTGATGCCGCTTGCCGTCGATCAGAAGGTCGGCACCGTCGTCTGGAGCCCGCTCGGCTGGGGCCGTCTGACCGGCAAGATCCGCCGCGGCCAGCCTTTGCCGGAGGTCAGCCGCCTGCACAAGACGGCGGATCGCGGTCCGCAGGTGGACGACGAATATCTCTACAACGTCGTCGATGCGCTCGACGACGTCGCCAAGGAAACCGGCAAGACCATTCCGCAGGTGGCTCTGAACTGGCTGCTGCAGCGGCCGACGGTGTCGAGCATCATCATCGGCGCTCGCGACGAAGGCCAGTTGCGCGACAATCTCGGGGCCATCGGCTGGAACCTGACAGCGGAACAGGTCGCCCGCCTCGACGCCGCCAGCGCCCAGACCCCCGCCTATCCCTATTGGCATCAGCGCGGCTTCGATGAACGCAATCCCTTTCCAGCCGGCTAAGGGAATTCTCTTTTCATGGGCCGGCGCCCCAAAAAGGCGCCGGCTCAGAAGGTTTCCTTGTAGGGGCGCAGGTCGATCTCCTGCGTCCAGGCGGAGGGATGCTGGCGGTGGATATGCCAGTAGGTCTCGGCGATCGCGTCGATGTTGAGCAGCGCGTCGGCCTCCAGGTCCGGCCGCCTCGACCGCAACCTTTCGCCGTCGATGCCGCCATCGATGATAGTGTGTGCGACATGCAGGCCGAGCGGCCCAAATTCCCGCGCCATGCTCTGACTGATCATTCTTAAGCCCGCCTTGGCGGCGGCGAACTGCGCAAATCCGGCCTTGCCGCGCAGGCTCGCCGAGGCGCCGGTAAAGATTACCGTGCCGCGCCCGAGGGGTACGAGATGCCGGGCCGCCTCCCGCCCGACGAGGAAGCCGCCGAAACAGCCGACGCGCCAGAATTCCTCGAACTCGGCAGCGGTGACATCTCGAAAGCCGATGTGACGGTTGATGCCGGCATTGAAGACGATGAAATCGGGCGGGTCGATCTCATCCTGCGGCGCAAAGGCGTGATCGAAAAGCTGCTTCACCGCGGCCTCGTCCGTCGCATCGGTTTCTATCGCTTCCGCACTGCCGGCGGAGGCGGTGATGGTGCCGGCGACCTTGGCTATCTTCTCCAATGTCCGGCCGGCGATGATGACGTGATAGCCCTTGTCGGCCAGCAGCCGGCAGAGGGCTGCGCCGAGACCCTGTTCCGCTCCCACTCCAACGATGATGGCGCTTGGCGTGCTCATTCTGCAGCCTCCCTGGCATCCAGTGTCGGGTAATCTGTATAACCCTCCGTGCCACCGCCGTAAAATGTCGGGCGATTGTAGGGGTTGAGCCTCGCGCCACGGCGAATGCGTTCCGGCAGATCGGGATTGGCGATGAACAGGCGTCCGAAGGCGATGGCGTCGGCATGGCCAGCGGCAAGGGCCGCCTCGGCAGTTTCGGGCTTGAAATTGCCGGCGGCGATCAAGGTTCCGGACCAGGCGGGGCGAAAGAGCTCGGCTGCCGATGGCACGTTCTTGTGGTCGACTTCGGCTTGGCCTGCGCCGCTGGCGCGCGGCTCAATCAGGTGCAGATAGGCAAGATGCAGTCGGTCGAGCTCGCGAATGACATGGCCGTAGAGGCGCAGCGGATCGTCCTCGCCGCTGTCGTTGGCAATGCCGAAGGGAGAGAGGCGGACGCCGACGCGGTCCGAACCCCAGACCGCGGACACCGCCTCGACCACCTCGAGCAGCAGGCGTGTCCGGTTCTCGATCGAGCCGCCATATTGGTCGGTACGCCGGTTCGACCGGGCCTGCAGGAATTGTTCGATCAGATAGCCGTTGGCGGCGTGGATTTCGACGCCGTCGAAACCGGCCTCCTTCGCGTTGGCCGCAGCCTGGCCGTAGACTTCGATCAGCAGGGGCATCAGATCGGTATCAATTGCTTGCGGCGTTTCGAAGGGCGCGCGCTCGAACGACGCCGTGAAAGCATTCCCCGAAGCGGCGATCGCCGAGGGCGCGATCGGCGGGGCGCCACCGGGCTGATGCGATGAATGGGAGATGCGGCCGACATGCCAGAGCTGCAGAAAAATCCGGCCGCGCTTGGCGTGAACCGCTTCGGTGACCGCCTTCCAGCCGGCGATCTGTTCCGGCGTGTGGATGCCCGGCGTTGCCGGCATGCCCTGTCCGCTCGGCGAAATCTGCGAGCCTTCGGAAATGATCAACCCGCCTAGTGACGCGCGTTGGGCATAATAATCGACATTCATTGCGGACGGTATATTGCCCGGCTGGCTTGCCCGCATGCGCGTCAACGGCGCCATGATGACGCGATGCGCCAGTTCGTAAGGACCAAGGGCTAGCGGCGAAAATAAAGTAGCTGTCATAAAATCTCCTGCCTGGAGCGGATTTTGCTCCCCGGGGCGGAAGGGCCGGTCACCGGCGGTTCGGTCTCGGGAGTGTTGAAATATGATGTTCATCATGTATTCCAACAATCGGACGTGCGCAACCAAATCCCGCACAAGCGAGATTTGTATAGTGAGGATTTTCGCGCTGCCCTTGCCGGGAGCACGCGCCGAAGGTGAGGCCTTGAATTCTTGGCGCAATCAATCACCGGGCACGGTAAAGATCATTTCATGCGACACTGCCGCGTCGAACGGCCGCCCGTCCCAGTCTCCAAGCACATTCTCGACCTGCAGGCCGGAAGCGGTAAGGCGCTCTTCGATGGCAGTCCGCGGCAGGAACAGCAGCTCGCTTGCGGACACCAGAACCTTGTCGGGAAAGCTATAGTGGAGCTCAAACGACATGCGATTATTCTCCATGGAGAGAAACCGCCGGGACTCGCGGACGATCATCCCGTCCAAGGGAAGATCGATGTCGTCGACCCACCAATTCCGCCAGTCGATTGTCGGATTGCGGGTTTCGAAAACTATCCTGCCGCCTGGAGCTAGATGTTTTCGCATGGTCGCGAAGGTGGCGAGGATGTCGTCGTCTTCGAGCAGGACCTGAAAGGCGTGGCCAGTCATGACGATGAGATCGAAGCGCTGATCCGAGCGAAAGGCTTGCGCGGAGGATTGGACCCATTCGACCTTTTCGCCATTGGGTTTGCGGCGCGCAACATCCAGCATGGCTTGAGCCGGATCGACCGCGGTAACGGCATGGCCCAAAGCTGCATAGGCATCGGCGAGCAGGCCGGTGCCGCAACCGAGGTCGAGGATACGCTTCGGCGCGGCTGTACTAGGCCCGCCGGCCAGCGCCAGGTAAAAATCCGAGTCGGCCGACCATCCGTTGTCGAGCTCGTAGAGCGCCGAAAGCTCGGGATTTTCGTAATGCAGATCGGGCATGCCGCCGCTCCTCGGCTGCTACGGCGCAATCTTGCGAAGGAAAGCCAGCATCGCGTCGTTGAATTGCGCCGGCCGCTGTAGCGGTGCGAAATGGCTGACGCCGGAAAGCAGGACAAGCTCTGCGCCGGGGATGCTGCGGGCAAGGTGGTCGGCATGGTCGCGCTTGATGAACTCGTCATGCTCGCTGTGCACGATCGCGACCGGTACGTCGATCTCAGCGAGATCGGAGGCGGAATAGTTCGGCTCCGTCCGCTGCATCAGGCCGACCGCCTGAACGAAGGCATCGAACTGATCGGGCGTCGCCGACAGGGCGGCGTAATCCTTCACGTGCCGGGAAAAACAGCGGTCGATGATCGGCGTGGGCACGAATTCTTTCGTGCCGCTGGGGTCCATGTTGCAGGCGAAATAGAAAACACCTGGAATGCGCGCCGGATTGGTCCTGGCGAGGATCAATGCCGTGCACGCGCCGTCGCTCCATCCCACGACGGCAGCTTTTTCGATACGTAGCCTGTCCATCACGGCCAACACGTCTGATGCCATCAGCTCATATTTGTAAGGCCGCGAATCGCGCGTGCTGCGCCCGTGGCCACGGCTGTCGATGACAACAGCCTGGTAGCCGGCACCGATCAAGGCGGGCACCTGATACCCCCAGTTGCCGCTGTTCCCGAGACCGCCATGCAGCAGGATGACCGGCATGCCGGACCCGTAGGCCGCATAGCAGATGCGGGCGCCGTCGTGTTCGACATGACCCTGGATATCCGAGGCCGGCAGTGGTGCCGCGCCATCTGCCGCAAACTTTTCGAGATTGTCGTCTTGGAATTCCATGCTGATCCCCCGCCAAATATCGCCCTTATAGCGCATCGTGCCCCGGACACGAAGGCCGGATGAGGGCATCATTGGCCATGCCGCGCTAGAAGAATGAACGCAGGGCAAGCTCGCCACCGAGTACGATGAGAGATATCAGGAACCATCGGCGAAATGTTGCGGGACTGACCTTTCGCCGGATCGCTTGTCCCAACCACATGCCGAGCAGCGCCGGCACCATGGCGAGAGAGGACATCGCCAGATTGTCGAGTTGGAAAGCGCCGCGCGACGCCAATCCGATCGCAAGAGCGACGGTCGAAACCGTGAAGGAAAGCCCGAGAGCCTGGATCAGATCGTCTTTGCCCAATCCAAGCGCCTGAAGATAGGGAACGGCAGGAATGACGAGAACACCGGTGCCCCCCGTGACGGCGCCGGTCATCAGGCCGATCAGGGCCGACAGCCAGGGCTCCGCACGCTTTGGCACGAACAATTGACGGGCAAACAGGGTGTAGCCGGCATAGATCACCAGGGCCGTACCGAGCGCCAACGTGGTCCAGCGAGTATTGTCGCTCGCCAGAATGGAGGAGGTAGCGACGGTGCTGACCAGGATGCCGAGCAGCATAGGCCACAATCTTTTCGCAAGCGCGACGAAATTTGGTCCGGCCGATAACTGCCAGACGTTGGAGACGAAGGATGGCACGATCAGCAATGCCGCCGCTGCGACCGGAGGCATGATGGCGCCCAACAGCCCCATGGCGACCGTCGGCAAGCCCATGCCGGTTACACCCTTGACGATGCCGGCGAGGAGGAACGTCAAGGCGGTGGCGACGATCGGCCATGGAGAAGGATCGAACATGCCGTTATTTGTGGCAATTCTGCCGGTGCCTCGCAATGCGGATGATCCTAATCCAGCCTTAGGCTGGTCCGAAGGCTGAGCACGTGGTAGCCTTCCCGCCCATGCGCTTCGATCTCACAGACCTCCGCCTGTTCCTGCTCGTGGTCGAGGCGGGCAGCATCACCCATGGAGCAATGCGGGCAAATCTTGCGCTTCCTTCGGCCAGCGAACGGCTGCGCGGAATGGAAGAGGTGAGTGGCGTGCGGCTGCTCGAACGACGCCGCAGAGGGATCGCGCCGACGGCAGCCGGCGATGCTCTTGCGCACCACGCGCGCATCATTCTTCGACAAATCGACCATATGCAGGGCGAGTTGGGCGGCTATGCCAAGGGACTGAAAGGCAATATCCGGCTGCTGGCGAACACGGCCGCCATCACCGAGTTTCTTCCAGAGGCGCTTGCGCTCTATCTCGCCAGCCGTCCCCACATCGACATCGATCTGACTGAACGTCTGAGCACCGAGATCGTGAAGGCGGTGGCGGGCGGTCTGGCGGAGATCGGGATTATCTCTGATGCCGTCGATGCGGGCAATTTGCAGCTTCTGCCCTTCGCTGTCGACCGCCTCGTCGTGGTGATGCCTCCCGATCATCCCCTGGCAGCGGCCAAGGCGCTCGCCTTTGCAGAGATCGTTCGACAGGAGTTCGTTGGATTGACGATCGGGAGCCCCTTACAGGAGCATATCGACGAGCATGCGGCCCGCGCGGGCCATCCTCTGAAATTTCGGGTGCGGATGCGAACATTCGAGGGCATCTGTCGAATGGTGGCCCAGGGCGTTGGAATCGGGATCGTCCCGGAAACCGCCGCGAAAAGATGCCGCCGGTCGATGGCCATCCGGCCGATCCCGCTGGTCGATGACTGGGCGACACGCCATCTCTCGCTCTGCATGCGTGCGATCGAAGAACTGTCTCCATTCGCGCGTGATTTGGTCGAGCATTTGAGCGCTGGGACGAAAGGCAGTCCGGGCTCGTCGCTGAAATCACAAGGCTACTCGGCTGCCGCTGCAACGCGCAAGCCGCCAACGTCGCGCTGAGGGCCTACGTCCCAGGGACAAACTGTAACTATGTCTTCGGGACGGACAAAAGAGTTCATGGCGGACAGGGAGGACGCCGTACCCATCATCTTTCAGCCTTCGTTAACTTCCGTCAGCATGCGAAAGAACCTTTGATTTCCTTGCTTTTCTTGCCTTTCATCATCTTCTAGCTTGCGCCTACATGTGCTATTAACCGGCAATAAAGGTGCAGGAAAAGGTGCAGGGAAATGGCGAGAGAACTTCACAAGCTGACGGATGTCGCGGTCAAGGCTGCAGGGGCGGGCCCGGCACGGTGACGGCGGCGGTCTATGGCTCGAAGTCGCGTCGTCCGGCTCACGGGCATGGCTGTACATGTGGAAAGTCGGAGGACGGCGCAGCGCGATGGGCCTTGGGGGTTACCCGGGAGTATCACTGAAGCGCGCGAGGGAGCTCGCCACTGAGAAACGCAGCGTTTTGGAGCGGGGCGGAAATCCGCTTGCCGAAAGTCGCAAGGCAGCCGAGCCCACCTTCGCCGAGGCCGTCGATCTGTTCATTGTCGACAACGAGCCAGCCTGGCGGAACGCGAAGCATCGCGCGCAGTGGTCGATGACACTGGGTGATGCCTACTGCCGGCACCTTCGCCCGCTATTGGTTTCGGCCATCTCCACCGAGGACGTCTTGCGGGTGCTCAAACCAGTTTGGCAGACGAAGCCCGAAACCGCTTCCCGCCTGCGTGGCCGCATTGAGCGGATACTTGCGTTCTCCAAAGCGAAAGGCTGGCGTTCAGGCGAGAACTCGGCGCAGTGGCGTGGCCACCTCGACGCCATCCTTCCCGCGCGCAGGAAGCTGACGCGTGGTCATCACGCGGCGACGCCCTTTGCCGACGTGCCTGCCCTCGTCGCTCGGCTGCGCTCTGCCGACGCCATGGCGGCGCGAGCGCTTGAGTTCCTGATCCTGACTGCAGGCCGGTCTGGTGAGGTTTTGGGCGCCACATGGGACGAGATCGACCTCGAGCGCGCTATCTGGACCGTTCCTGCCGTCCGCATGAAGGCGGCCCGGGTTCATCAGGTGCCACTGTCCCCGCGTGCCATTGCCATTCTCAAGGGATTGGCTGAGACACGCCGCAACGATTTCGTGTTTCCGGGTGAGCGCAAGGATCGCCCGCTATCGGCCTCATCGATGGAAATGCTGCTGCGTCGCCTGAAGGCTAAGCCGGTGACACCCCATGGTTTCAGATCATCGTTCCGCGACTGGGCCGGCGATCGGACGTCCTTTCCGCGTGAGATCGCCGAGGCGGCGCTTGCCCACACGCTGCAGGGCGTCGAGGCGGCCTATCGGCGCGGCTCAGCCCTCGAGAAGCGTCGCAAACTGATGAGGGCGTGGACGGATTTTCTTGGTGGCGACGCTTCCAAGGTGGTTAGTCTGGCTGTGGCCTAGGGCGGCGCAATGGACGCCAGGGGTCCAACATGAGAGGGTTTTGCGCGCAGGGATAGGAGGCATCCGACAAGCTGGCACTGCACCGCCGGCTTCCCTGCGCCTCCATGGTGCGATGCGAGGTCCAGCGCGATGACCGACGACACCCCCGAAAACCAGCCGCCTGCTAAATTCCACGACAAGGCATTCGCTCACGCCTCCCTTCGGGCCATAGCGAGGGTTTTGGGCCCCGAAGGTGTTTTGGATTTTTTGGTAAAGTGGCTTCGCATTTCCGATGACGGAATGGATCAGGCGCTCGCCGATTTGATGGACCCGAACACGGCCACGGACATTAGCGTCACGGTCACGCTGGGTTGGTCGGATCACGCAAACCCTGCTCGAGATCTCGAGATCGCGGGGCTCGTCGAGTGGCACGTCACCAGAGGCAAAACAAAGCAGCAAGCTGTCGGCATTGCGGCGGATGAATACGGCCTGAAAGACAAAACAGTAAAGGATCTATGGCTGAAGCATCGCAAGAAAATCCGCGATGATGCAGCGCTTCTTGCAGAATTTCTTGAAGACCAACACTGAATTTGGTCCGTATGCCCCGGAGCAGACGGACCTTGTCTTGCTTCGACATTTCCAGCCTCCTCTGCCAGCCTCCTCAGGCCTTTAGGAGGATGCGCTATGAACAACGACGAGCAGGAAGTGGCTCAGCCGCAGCGGCCGAATAAGCGCGGCGCAATGACAATCAAAGGATTCCGCGCCTGGTCGGGCGTCGGACTGTCCAAGGTCTATGAAGAGATCGGTGCCGGGCGGCTGCCGGCGCACAAGCTTGGGCGGAAAACGCTGATATTCGTGGCCGACGCGGAGGAATGGCTGGCCGCGCTGCCAAGCGGCCTGGGGCCGCCGGTTCTAAAAAGGCCGGATGTTAACCCCCAATCCGAGCCGATCGGCCTGGAGCCGCCGGTTCCACGGCTTTCTAAACAAACGGATCCTCATCCCGCTTTCGAGCCGGTGGGGCCATCTGGCATGGGGCCGGCGCCGGTTTCAAATCGTGCTCAGAAACGAACCTTGAGAAGCCAACCGGCTGCTCGCATACGTGCCTGGGATCGGTGAGATGACGGTTGTGGTCGACCCTCGCACTCCCGAAGACCTGCCAGATCAGTGCGGCGCGAACGTGATCGTCGACAACGCTGCCCCACGGAAGACTGTCGCCGACGTGCTTATCGCCAAGGCCTACGAGATCGCCGCCCTGAAGTTCCACAACGAGCAACTCATCGCCACCATCTGCTCGTTGACAGACGAGATTGCAGATCTCAACACCGAGATCGGCAGGCTTACCCGTACCATCCACGATCTTCGCAATCCACCGCCGCCGCCGGAACCGGAGAATGAAAGCTGGCAGCGGCTTTATGCCGATTACAGAAGGTACCGCCGGCAGGTTGGTTATCCGGGCGAAAAGGGGAGTAGAAGGTGATGGACGCGAATTCAAAGCGCTCGAACGCTGCCGCGACCTTTGAAGATATAGACACCGTGAGCCAGAGCGATGTCGCGCAAACGTTCGTCGACCTCTATTTCGGAGCGTTCGCCTTCGATCACACGCGAGGCAAATGGTATCGCTGGACGGGTAAGCTCTGGGAGCTCGACGACACCAAGCTTGCATTACACCGGGCTGTGGGTCTATCGCGGCATTATTCCGCCAACCTCACCGGATCGCAAAGGCGCGATTGCCGCAAATCGGCTTTTGCTCATGGGGTCCTGGCTATCGCCGCCGCGCATCCAGAGCTTGCTGTCACCGCAAGCCGATGGAACCCCAATCCTTTCCTCTTGGGCACACCCGACGGCACGGTCGACCTCAGAACTGGCACCATAATGCCGCCATCGCCGAGCGATTTTATCGCTAGAGCTGTGGCTGTAGTGCCTGCCGAGGTGTCGGATTGCCCGAGATGGCTGGCCTTCCTGTCAGAAGCGTTCGACGGCAACCCCGCCATGATCCGGTTCGTTCAGCAGTGGTGCGGCTACTCGCTCACGGGATCGACGCGCGAGCAAAAGTTTGCCTTCCTCTACGGCCCCGGTGGCAACGGCAAGGGCACCTTGCTTGGTACCATCTCGGCGATCGCGTCGGACTATTTCACGGAAGCGCCGATTGAAACCTTCCTTGCCTCGGCACACGACCGTCACCCCACCGAGCTTGCCATGCTAGAAGGAGCGCGGCTCGTCAGTGCCACGGAAACCGACCAAGGCCGGACATGGAACGAGCAGCGGCTGAAGGCACTGACTGGCGGCGACACTATTAGCGCCCGCTTCATGCGCGGCGATTTTTTCAGCTTTAAGCCACAATTCAGTCTAACCTTCCAGGGCAACCACATGCCGGAACTGAAGGCGGTGGGCGATGCGATGTGCCGCCGCTTGATCCTCGTTCCAATGCTGCACAAGCCGGCCAGGGCGAACCTTTCTCTTGCTGATAACCTGGTGGCGGAGTGGCCCGGCATCCTGCGCTGGATGCTTGACGGATGCCTCGACTGGCAACGAAACGGACTCGTTATTCCCGACGATGTCAACGCCGCGACGAGAGACTATTTTGCAGAACAGGATACGTTTAACGTGTGGGCGGAGGAGCGCTGCGACGTCCAGCCCAACAACCTCTATCTCTACGACACGGCAACTCGGCTTTTTGGATCGTGGCAAGCGTTCATGAAGCGCAACGGGTTAGGTTCCGGTTCACTCAAATCGTTCTCTGAAGAACTTGAAAGGAAAGGTTTTCCGCTGGTTCGCAAGAACAGTGAACGGCGCCGCATAGGCATTCGGCTGAAGGCTCTGGAAGGCGAACGGTATGGTGACGAGTAATGGATTGGTGACGGGTGTGACGGGTTTTCCGCATATGCCTCACGTACGCGCACGCGCGTCATGAGCCGATAGTTAGAAAACCCGTCACCATCCGTCACCCTACGGCATTCTTAGGTTGCAGTTACAAAATCGGCAACGCCGGGGCCGATGATCCGGCAGGAGGAAAGAGCATGCAGGAACGTCTGATCAGCTACATCATCGAGACCTATGGCAAATATGGCAACGCATGGGAATGGCTGTACGCGGCCCGAAAGCTTTTTCCCGGCCTAAGCGCCCCGCAGTTCTCGGAAGCGCTTCGGGAGGCGGGTAGACGGGCAAAGGAACATGCAAGAGAGCTTGAAAGCTTTGAGACCAATAGCAACCGGCCAGTCAGGTGAAGTCGCCAACACATCCACCATTTGGCGGGCTCGCTTCGATAGCGTATCCTTGCCTCATGCCACCGCTGTCGAACCAACGTCACGAAGCTTTCGCACGCCTCATCAGTCGAGGACAACCGGCCTCGACGGCGTATGGCAGCGTTTATCACGTCACCGGAGCGGGCGCGGAGGTCAACGGCTGCAAGCTGCTAAGGAACACTAAGGTGATTGCCCGGGTGAGTGAACTGAAGGGGCAAGCGGCAAGACGGACAGTAAAAACAGTCGAGAGTCTGGTCGAAGACCTCGATGCCGTCATTGTTTTTGCACGGCAATGCAAACAACCGGGCGCCATGGTCAGCGCCATTGCGCAGCAGGCGAAACTCCTCGGCCTCGAGGCTCCGAAGCAGTTGGAGATCCTGCATAGGCCCGCGCTGCTGCCCACCAAAGTCCTTGAGCTGACCGAGCAGGAGTGGGTGGCGCAGTTCGGCGCCGGGCCGGGACCGAGGCCCGCCTTGACCGAAGCGGGCAAGCGGAGGACCGCCGAGAAGCGGCTGAATGGTTGCGCGCGGCCAAAGCCAACCGTCGCATTCGAGCCGGATGACGACGAAGCGACAGCGATACCAACCACGGGAGTGATCGATCTTGATTGATACCGTCGCAACTGCTGCGCATGTCGTCATGCTCGATGCCGATGCCGATAAGGTCACCTGCACCGATATTTTCGGGGCCGGAGACGCAACGCGCTTGCTAATAGCCGCATGGAGGCCTTGGAAATGACGCGCCATAAGAGCGCTACCCCTGCAACCAATCGCGATGGCCTTATTGCCGATCTCAGGATGCTGGCCGAGCTGGCGGAAACAGGTGGCGACAGGGTTTCCGCTGTCCGGGCGCTAAAGCTCGCGTGGCGCATCGAGCATGTCTGCCCCATTAAGCCCGTGCCACTCTCCATCGACCGCGCCATCGCGCTTGTTGAGACGATTGCCCCGATGATACGCCGCGTCGCACCGGGCACGCTTGCGGAATAGCGCAGACGATTGCCGGCCTGCGCTATTCCGCACGGAATTAATCAATGCGGGAAAACGCACCCTACGCTGACAGTCGTCCACCTTTCTTTGGCATCCACCAGATGCTCGGGAATGTGCGCACTTCTCTGCGCCAATGGCGCTCCGCATTTTCCTAAGTTCAGTTTGGGTGTGCCTGGAGTGAACCAGTTGTAGCGCGGTTCCCGTCTAGTTCATTAATGGTCGTTGACAACTTAAAATGAACTGACAGTATGTGAACTATGTTAAGTGAACCGCTGGAGAGTTTTATGCTTGTTCGCGCCTACCTGAGAGCCTCGACGAGGGAACAGGACGCCAGCCGTGCGAAGGCTGACCTGGTGCGCTTCGCAAATGAGCGCGGCCTGAAGATCGCGGCAACCTATGTCGAGAACGAAAGCGGCGCATCCCTGGCGCGGCCTGAGTTGTTCCGTCTGCTTTCCGACTGCCATCCTGGCGATGTGCTGTTGGTGGAACAGGTGGACCGCTTGAGCCGCCTGAACACGGCCGATTGGGAGCGGCTGAAGTCGGAAATTCAGCGGATCGGCGTGAGGGTCGTGGCACTGGATCTGCCGACGAGTTGGAACCAGGTGACGATTTCGGAAGGCGACGACATCCAGCGGCGCATGCTGGATGCGGTGAACGCCATGATGCTCGACATGCTGGCGGCACTGGCTCGCAAGGATTACGAGGACCGCCGTCGCCGGCAGCGTCAGGGGATCGAAAAAGCCAGGGGCCAAGGGCTGTACAAGGGGCGCCCTGAAGACCTGGAGCGCAACACCGCGATCATGCAGATGCTTGCCAAGGGCCAGAGCTGGAACATGATCGTCAAGGCAACAGGATGTTCGCGGGCAACGTTGGCGAAGCTGGCAAGACGGTTGAAGGAAGGCTTGAAAGCAGAGGCTGCGCAGTAGTCGGTGAACGCTAGATGGACGTGGACAGGGCATCTCCCACTCCCGTTACGTCGGCGGGCGGGTATGTAGTCGCAAAAGCGTCCCCGGCAATCCACGTACGGGGCATTTTGAAACAAGTTGACGTCGCAGCAAGCCAGCTCCGCCAGTCGCCCGAGCGTCGGCGGATCATCGCTGTCGATCAGTTCGTCGCGCAACCGCTTTGGGATGTTGGCGATGCGGTCGGCGGCTGGTCGCCGTGGACCAGGTCATTGAACTGGTCATGCGGCACTTTGGCGACGCGCACCGCCTGCAATTGTTGATGCTCTGATAGCCCGGCCTCTTCGGCGGCTTGGCGCTGGCTGAGCTTACCGTGGGCACCCTCGGTATGCGGATATTGCCCTTACCATCCAACTCGCCCGGCGGTTCACCGCAGCGCTGGATGGCGTGCAATTGGATGCGCCTGGCGTTGTGTAAACTTGGTAGAGCTTCCCCACGCTCCGCCGAGAACGCCGGTCAGATCGCCCACGCCTTGGGAAAGGGTGGACGGCCGATCCATCTAGCGTGGGAACGCGCTTCACGGAGTGGAACTGCTCTTTCTCGCATGCTCAGCAGGAAGCAGGACGCCTAGACGACCGCAAAGGAAGGCTAGGGGAGGGTAGCCGCCCATCCCGGCTTCACCGGACGGCCACCCCTACCCCCAAAACAGGGGCCCACGCGCAATGCACTTGTCCGGCATAGATAGCAAAGACCCAAAAGCGGCTTACGCAGCTGAAATAAAAGAGCAATTCCGGGCAAAATTTGAAAGTTCCGGGATTACCAGCAAATGCCTCGAGACGTTGACCCCGCTTGCAGCCTTGTGCTTGAGCCCTCCGGAAAGCGCGGCCAATTGCGCCATTGCCCTCTGGCTGAAGTTATAAATCTCGCCCGTGGAGAATGGCTCGACGATTCCTCGTCAGAGGTCGGACTTCTCGTCGAACGTATCGCGGGACGCGACGATCTCGTCCAGATGATTGCGCGCCCACGAGCTGAGCGGTTCTACGGCCTTCCACAAAGTGCCGCCGAGTTCCGTCAACTCGTACTCCACCCGCGGCGGCGTCGTCGGATAGACCGTTCGGGTCACGAGCCCGTCTCGCTCTAGTCCCCGCAGCGTGAAGGTCAGCATCCTCTGTGAAATACCTCCGACCATACGCTTGATCTCGTTGAAGCGCTTCGGTCCATCGCCGAGCAGGACAACGATCAGCACGGTCCATTTGTCTCCGACAATCGCCAATATGGAGCTAAGCGTGCGGCAGTCCTCGGAAGCGTGATCGGGGATTTGAACAGTCATTTCGGTGTGCCCTGGTAACAGATCTGTGCGTTCTTGCGCACCATAACAACGGTATCCTATTTAGTCCAGGTGACAGTTTGATACCTAGGTGGGCATCAAGCGACCGACCCCGCAGCGGAAGGAATGCTTCGGTGAGGTTGGGTCATTCGAGCGATTTTCTCTGAGGATGCAAAGGAATAGAAACATGACAGTCATTTCGGTTATCATTGGGAGCACTCGTGAAGGGCGATTTTCGGAAAAGCCGGCGAACTGGATTTTCCAGCACCTGAAGAAGCGCCAAGGCGTCGAAGCACGGCTTCTCGATCTGCGCGACTTTCCAATGCCATTCTTTGATCAGCCGCTGACGCCCGCCATGCCGGGCCGCCCGGCTTTCGCGCATCCGATCGTTCAGAAATGGACCGCGGCGATCGCGCAGTCCGACGGTTTCGTCTTCGTCACCCCCGAATACAATTATGGCCCCCCTGCAGTGCTCAAGAACGCCCTCGACTGGGTTTATCCCGAGTGGCATCGCAAAGCGGCTTGCTTTGTGAGCTGGGGGAACGCAGGTGGCGCGCGCGCCGTTCAGCAGCTCCGCGAAAACATCGTTGAGCTCCAACTCACCCCCATCCGCTCGTCGGTCCACATTCCCGTAACCACCCTGATGGCTCACTACACGGGCGGTGACGTCGACGCTGGATTGGCGGAGCTGGACGTACCCGCTGCCGGGCCGATGATCGACGATCTGCTGTGGTGGACCGCAGCCTTGAAGACCGCTCGCACAAGTGCGTTGTGACCAGCCACGGCGCGGAAGGGGCTCCTGCCGCGCTCTTTCAAAGGCCCTAAGTCCCCTGCTCCGGCAAAACCACCCAAGCCGGAAGCGAGCGATCGCGCGACGTATAGTCGCTCACCAGGAGGAAACCATGACCACGACCTCGAGAAGGTGCTTTATACCGGCAAGACCCATACTACCGGTGGCCGTGACGGCGCATCCCGCAGCTCCGACGGCCGCTTGGACATCAAGCCTTCGTCCCCCGGCGCGCCCGGCAATGGCACCAACCCGGAGCAGATGTTTGCCGCTGGCTGGTCGGCCTGTTTCATGGGTGCAATGGGGGTTGCTGCCGCCAGAATGAAGACCAGCCTCCACGCGGATGCATCCAGTGCGGCAGAAGTCGACCTGTGTAGCGCCGGCGGTGAATATTTCCTCAAGGTGAGGCAACCGCCGAGGGCCGGAGTTCAGCTTTAAACTTGCGTTCGAGAACGGGCGCATCAGGAACTAGCCCGACCGCCCGCCAGTCGCCGCCAGAAGGAAGACTTCTGTGGGGAGCACATTGCAGCGGTCACGACTGCGCAAACGCATATGAAGTTAGCCACCCCATGTCGCGAATCGTGGCTTTTACGACCTTTGGGTCTTCCTGCAAGAGGCATATTCTGCAGACCAGGTCACGGAATGCCCTTCTGCTCGCGACCAACACCACATCTCGCGGGACCGTCCGGTGAGCCCATTCCATCTGAAGGAGTTGAAAATGAAGAACTCGAAAACCTTGCTGTTGGACTACCTCGCATCGGTGCGGGATCCTGAACGCGCTGCATCGCTTTTCGCTGAGGACGGGACATTCGAACTGCCGTTCTTGCGTTCTCTCGGCGTCGAACCCCGTTACAATGGTCGGCGCGAGATCGCCGCCCTCGTGCATAAATTACTTGAACTCTACCCGGACTTCGCATTCGCCACCGAGGATACCCGCATCTTGATCGAGACCCCGGAAAAGACTTTCGCCGAGTACGTCGCGCACGGACGCGCCGCTGCGACGGGCCGGACGGCGCACCATCTGTTCACCGGCTACCTGGTGGCAGAGGCTGGGGAAATTAAATTACTGCGTGAGACCTTCAATCCGCTGACTATGGCGCAGGCGCAACTTCCAAACGGAGCGGCGGACGTTGGGCCACCCGGCGACGAATTGCATTCCTTCTGAGTGCAAGAAAGGTGTCAACCCGCTGGCGGAAGCGGCGGAAGCTCCGCGCTACCTCGTTGAAGGCCGACAGCGGGTGCTCACGATCTGACAGGCCCTGGGGGAGGGTGGCGAGTTCGCTGGTATGTCGGCAGAGCGGGCGGCCCGAAACGAACCGTCCTCCATCTATAAGCCGGCATTATGTTCTTGCGTCATTTGTAACGTTCCAAGGACTTCAAATGGAGACCACCTTGCGTCATATCGAATTTGTTGTCTTTCCTGGTTTCCAGCTAATGGGCGCGACGGCCATCACCGTCTTTGAAGTCGCCAATCTGATTCTCGGGGAAGATGCCTATCATGTTCGGCTAGTGTCGGAGCACGGCGGTAAAGTACCGTCGTCGTCGGTTTTTTGCGTCGAAACTGAACCTTTCGGCGATGCGACGTTTGACACGGTCATTTTCGGAGCAGGCATGCAGCCGGAGCCCGCATCGGCTGGGCTGCTTGACTTCGCGCGACGGGCGGCCCGGACATCACGGCGATTGGCAACCACCTGTGTTGGAACCTTCGTTCTGGCGCAGGCAGGAGTGCTCGATGGATGCCGAGCGACAACACACTGGGCTTTTGCGCACGAACTTCAGGACCAGTATCGACGCCTGAAGGTGGAGGAGGACAGTATCTATATCGTCGACGGAACCGTCTGGACGTCGGCGGGCATGACGGCTGGCATCGACATGGCACTCGCCATGGTGGAAGAGGATCACGGCATCGACGTTGCCCGTTCGGTAGCGAGGAATCTTGTGGTCTATCATCGGCGAGCAGGCGGTCAGTCGCAGTTTTCAGTCCTGCTGGAACTGGAACCGAAATCCGACCGCATTCAGAAGGCACTGGACTATGCGAAAAAGAACCTCAGGCGCACTTTATCGGTGGAAGAATTGGCTGATGTAGCTCATCTCAGCCCAAGGCAATTCACGAGGGCATTCCGCGCGGAGACAAGACAATCGCCCGCTAAAGCCGTTGAGCACCTCCGCGTCGAATCCGCTCGATTGATGATGGAGCAGGGTCGGCATTCAATGGACGAAGTCGCCAATGAAACAGGCTTTGCCGATCGGGAGCGTATGCGTCGTGCTTTTCTGCGGACGATGGGACAACCACCACAAACGGTTCGTCGGAATTCCAGGTCGAGGACTTGATTTGGCTTCCGGATCGGGCAACATCACGCAAACGAAAACCATCGGCAATGTGCAGGGCGAACTCGCATCAACTGCCGCGCCATTATCCGCACTCTACCGATGCTGCGGCATGATCCGAACAATATCGAGGACGTCGACACCGATGGCGACGATCATGCCGCAGACTCCGCTCGATACGCGGCGATGAGCAGGCCTTTCCTTGCAAGAGTAGCGCCTGATGCCAATGCGAAAAATCCTTGGCTCGTAGCGAACGCATTTCGCCTGCACGAACTGCGCGATTAAGTCTGAGTTTGTGAGAGATGTCGTGTGTGGTCGGATCGTCTTGGGTCGCCCGTCGGGCCCTAACCGGATATAGCGTAAGCGATATCTGAAGGCGGCTTTGGGCCCCCATTCCCGTCACTATCAAGGATCCCGCGCCTTCGCGTAAGCAGACATTTCATTCGAGTACTAGGCTACACGCACATCCGCTTCCGAGTGCGTTTTTGCCGTGCTAATCGAAGCGTTTCATGACGTAATCGGTGATGGCGATCCCTTGGAGTTCTGCGGTGGCGTTGCCGCCCCTAACATAGAAGCGCTGGAGAGCACCGTCCTTGACAAACGCTGCCTTCGGTCCTCGTTCGCAGCGAACTACCAGAACCCGTTTATCATCCTGATCTTTGAAATGGGCGTGCACGTAGGGAAGGAATATCTGCCCAATACGATCGGCGATCAGGTTCACCAGATGCAGACCGTATTTGTCTTCATTCGGAAAATTGTCTGCATCTAACCCGAGCACTTCCCCATCATCGGCAACACCAATCAACAAGGTGCCACCATTGTTGTTTAGGAAGCCCGCGATGGTCTTCAGCACCGATAGCTGCATCTTGTCGTCGACTTGTCCGGTGTGAAGATTCGTACGTAGCGTCGATTTGAACTCGACCGACTCGGTTTCCCGGCCGAGAATGATTTGCTCTACCGTTGGGGCTAGTGGCGCCGCTTTACTCTTGGCGCCAGAAGTCAATTCTTCCCACGCTCTCTGGACGACACGTGCCATTCTGACGCGGCGTTCCCTGAGGAAGGTTTCGTAGTCGAGGTCCCACCAGAGATGCGGCAGCGCATGCCAGAAATACATAATCTCGCGCTCCTTGCCGCCTAGTTGGGCATCAAGCGGGGGTACATACTCGGCGGGGGACTTAGCCGCGATCTTTATATTCTCCGGCCATTCCACTGGGGCAAAGTTGGCGATCTGATTGACCTGTGCCGTTTCGGTCATGTCGAGGGTCTTAAGATAACCGCGCGGGAAGAGGTGATGTTGTTCCAGCGCCGACTTCGTACCGCTTACCGCTGGATCTACGAGGCTGGCAATCTTGATGGGACTATATAGCGCGAGCGCATCCAGCTTGATCAAGGCCGCCTGATATGCAAACAGGGACGGGCTTCGCGCTGCTGATGTCGCAAGTGCGTTCGGCAGGGAGATTTCCCAATAGTCTTTGGTTAGCACGGTGCCCGCCATTTCGCGGAGCCGGCCGAGATAGTCCTCGCCGGCCTTAATGCCGCGGATCTGCGCTAGGTCGGACTCAAACCGCGTCTCCGGAGATGTAGTATAGCGGCCGGTCAGCGCCGCCATAAAGAAGAACTCCGCCACCGCCTGGCGCATGGCACTCTTGTCGATGGCGAAATCGCAGATGCCAATGAGATAAAGCACATAACTATAAATGATCGCGGTCTGTGAGCTGATCATCTTCTCGCTGCGATAGCCCGCGAGCTTGAGACCACTGAGGAAATGATGCCAGTTGGCGAGGTTGAGCGCCTGATCCTGCGCCTTTGCTAGGAGAGCGAACTGCTCATCGCGCTTCGACGGATCGTCCTTTCCGCTCACAGCATCGCGGCCGCGCAGGACGGCGTATACATTTTCCAGCCGAGCACGCTTAAGACCTAGTCCGATGGTCGCCCGAAGCATCTGATCGGGGGCCGGCTTGATAAAGTGGTTGTAGGATGAAGCCTGACCATCGGACGGCCGCGTGGCTGCCCATGCGAACTTCTCCAGCTCCGTCCTTCCTTTGTCCCAGAACACAGACATCAGCGTCATGATGAAATCGGCCTGGTTCAGCTTCTTACCTTCACCATTGATGCGCACGAACACCTCGGCGATCGTTTCGGCATCGACGCTGGACGCCAGCGTGAGGGCGACGAACTGATAGCTGAGCAGGTTGTGCAACTTACTGATTGCTGATTGAGCATGCCTGATTTGTTCGAGCGTCAGGTCCCGGACGGTGGATAGTTGCTCGACATACTCGTTGGCGATGCTGAACAAATCAGTCTCGGACTTCCACAGTTCCGAGATGTCCGGGATGAAGCTCTTGTCCTTGACGATGGCCGCGTCGGTCACCTCAAATTTTTCAGAGAGCGGGCTGAAGGCGATGCGGATACGCTCCTTATTGAAGTTGGCACGCAGCACCTCCGTGCCCTTAACGACGGCATAAAGCGAGGTCAGCCGCTGTTGCCCATCAACGATGGCCGTTTCCGGTACGGCCTTCTCATAGCCGGCTCCGATCCCCCTCAATGTAGCGCCCTCGGCGCCGGTCTTCCAAAACAGGAGGAAACCGGCCGGATAACCTCGATAGAGCGAATCGAACAGGTTGCGGACGTTGACGTTCGGCCAGACGAATGGCCGTTGCAGCTCCGGAAGCCCGATCTTGCCTAGGTCGATATCCTCGATCAGCGCGTTGATCGGAAAGTTGGTTGTCGTAAAAAGCGGCATATTTTCCCCTGCCGGTTCTGCCCCGGTATTAGGCCTTGGTTCGTGCTATCACGCTTACCGGATCTCTGTTGGTCAAAACAAGCGTCGTAAGATGAGTGAATAGAAGCGCCGACTTTGTGCACTGAAATTAGCGGAACACAATGAGATCTGAGCGTATGCAGCCCCTCCACAGTGGGTGGCACATCAATGTTAATCTTAATTCCAAAGATTGTTATCGAGCGGCTATGCGCCCCCCTTTCGCTCATAGCTTGCGCCCTAACCTGCTTCCAAGAGCAGACATCACGGTCGATCGACTAGGTTGTATGTTTTCGCCCCCCAAGTTGCTGATCTGGCTCAACGAAGGCGCATTCCACTTTCCGATGCCGAGTTGTCATGGCGCAAGTGCTGACGCAGTGCACCCCATGCGGATCGAAATTTGTTTCAATCCTAGGGTGCGCCTGTCTATACTGCCCTGATTCTTGGGGGGCTATACTTTATGCAGATCACGAACTGCGGCCGGGGCGTACATGCAAGAGAAGTGAAAGGTCTAGAGAGGCTCAAGAAAGCCCTTCCGCCGAACTGGTATGCTTTTACAAATCTCGACCTGACACTCGGGCTCGGAAAATCCCGCGAAATCGACGTCATCATTGTAGCCGATCACCGGATCTTTTTCATAGACATCAAAGATTGGGACGGCCGGATCGAGAACAAAGACGGGCGCTGGTATCAGAACGGAAAGGACAACGGGGCATCTCCTGTCCAGAAGATCGGCGACATCTCACGCGAAGTCTTGAATCCCCTCGGCACCCTGCTTAAAAGTCGGCCGGAAACCAAAAGAGAGCCGACTCCCCAGATCGTCGGTCTTGTGTTGCTCACAGGATCAGCCACGAACGCTCATCTCGACGGGCTTGAAAAGGCAAAAGTTCTGTCGGTCGACGAGTTCATAAAGCTGGCGGCGAGCGCGCGAAAGCAGGACGAAGCTTTCGGAGAGCCATTCACCACCTTCATACGCAGACCCCTCACGGACAGTTTTTGGAAGGACAAACTCAGCCGCTTCTTCAATGTCGGGCCCAACTCGCCATTCAAGCCGGGCCGCCGCCGTTTTCAGCGTTACCTTGCTGAAGACAGTGCCAGCTATACCCATCCAAGCGATGTTTACCGTGAATATGAAGCGGCCGAGGAAGGAAACAAAAACAATCAGGGAATTCTGCGGCTGTGGGATTTCACCAAATGCAGCGACGGCCGTTTCCAGACGGAAGAAGGCCGGCTAGAGATAGCGGGCCGAGAACAGCAGGTCTATCATTGGCTGCGGGATCGCGACCAGGATCTTGAGAGGACTTTGCTGACACCGCGGCTCGACGATCCGGAGCGCGGCGTCAGTTACTGGGAAATTTATGACCGCCGCCGCCGCATGCGGCGCCTTAACGAGTTTTCGATCAGTGACGCTACGACGCTGCTGCCAGGCGAGAAAATCGAGTTGGCGCGCCAGGTCGTATCAGCCGTCGCCGCCATGCACCGGCAGAACGCTTCGCATCTGGATCTGGGCGGTCACAGCATCTGGCTTGAATTGCCAACATCGGTGAGACTGTCCCATCTGCTGGCGGCGCGATTCCCTGAAGGAAAATCGCTGGGGCGCTCGCGGTACCAGTTCCTCTCAAGCGTGACCGTTCCTGAAGATGTCCTCGGCGTCGATATGGGGCCGAAAAGACGTGACGTCTTTTTGCTGGGCGTTGCCCTTCACAAGCTCCTGTTCGGCGAGCTTCCTGCAGGGGAACCGGCCGAATGGAAGCCCGCCGTCGACCAGAATAGCGAATACACGCTGCTGCACGACTGGTTCTCGGAAGCCCTGGAAGTCAGCCCAGAGCAGCGCTTTGCCGACGCGGCGATCGCCCTCGAAGCTTTCAACAAAGCCACCGCGTCGCGCCCGACGCCCGGCGAGGTGATAGCCGGTCTCGACTCGTTTCGGACGTCAATCCGCTCTCAACGTCAGTTGTTCGTCGCGTTCCCCGCTGAAGGCGATCTGATCATTGAAAGCGATCGTCTCGATGCGTGGCGCAGCCGCGATAATGACCAGCCCGTCGTGGTGAAGCAGTGGAAACAGGCGTCGTGGGGCGACCTTCAAAAAGAAGGCGGCACAGTCCTGACCTTCCTGCGGAAGGCCGCGGATTTAAAGGCCGATCGGCTCCCCGGCATAGCGTATGTGCGAGAGGTATACTGGCTGGGAGACAGTCTGGTCATCGTTCAGGACTGGGTTGAAGGCACGTCCCTCGATGAGTTGTTACGGCATCCTACCGATGTGATCAGCGACGCCGACAGTGCGTTGACGATTTCCAATCGCCTGCTGTCGGTGGTCGAAATCCTTCACGATCATGGTTTCGGCCACGGGGATCTCAAGCCGTCCAATATAATCATCAAGCCAGACGGTGAGCCGGTCTTGATCGATGCACTCGACTTCTCTCCTCGTATCGATGGCGAGCTGACCACCTCAGAATATGCTCCGGAAGCCGGAACCCGCCTGGAACGCGACCGGTTCGCCCTCACCAAGATCGTCGAGGAAATATTTACAATCGTGGACCTCGAACCCGCCGTCGCCGCGGATATCGCATCGGCCATTCGCGACTGCCGGGAAAAACCGCCGGTGCTGGCCACGCTTCTTCCGTTGCAGGAGGCCCTGTCACGAACTGTGCAGCGTCTTGCCGCCGCAAATGAACCGGAGGCGACCCAAGGAGATCAACTAATTTCGATCTCCCTTGCAAACCAACAGACCGGGCCGATCGATCCGGATGAGGGCTATCTATTCCTGCGAATGCGTCATCATCCGCATTACGGTTATCTTTGCCTTGTCGTTCGCGGCGCTTTTGAAGAAATTGAAATACGTCTCGACAACCAAGGGCAGGCAACCGCGGCCCGGCGGCGAAAGCTGGAGCAATGGCTGCTATCGCGCGTAGCGAAGCAAGAATTTCACAAAATAAGCGCGGCGCTGACCGTGGCGCGATCAGACGTCACGGATCTTTCGGCTCTTGTCCCGCTGCTCGCCGACCCCGTCATAAAGGCGCGTATCGAACAGGACCTTTCTGGCCCTGTTTCACCAGCGATTTCCGAGGCGCAGGAAAGCGAGGACTTGATTCCACAAGAGGACGAGGCTGAAGATGCGCTCGCGGAAGAAATCGCAGCCGCCACCATACCCGCATCATCTGACGTCGACGTTCCGGCCCTGTGGCGCGCCCTCATCGATGTGGAGAATGAACTCACGACCGACGGCGTCGCGCAGCTCGACAGCGTCTACGATCGCAGCATCGGGCGTCACAAAGTCGTACTGGAACTCGAAAGCGGTGATTTTGGATTTTCGCGAAACGATACCGTTGGCGTGCAAAAGCAGGACAAGCGGGGAAACTGGCGGCGGATCGGCGATCTCGATCTGAACAGGTCTCGCCCTGATCTGGCGGTGATCGATGCCCAGGGCGGAAGCGCCTTCGGATCGTGTCTAGTCGAAGCCGGCCAGCGCCTGCGGTTCCTCAGTCACTTCGAGGGAACCAGCCTCAAGCGCCGTACCGACGCCGTGGATCGCATCCTGCTCGGGAACGGCCGAGCCGCCGGTTTGTTGTCCGTATTCGACCCGCGCTCGAACTCCGTTCCAGAAGTCAGCAGCCAGCGGGCGACTGACGAGATGCTGGCACTGTATGGCTTGAACGAGGATCAGAAGACTGCGTTTCGCCAGATCATATGTGCCCGCCCGGTCGGGCTCCTGCAAGGCCCTCCCGGCACCGGAAAAACCAAGTTTATCGCTGCCCTGGCTCATTTTGCGATTACGACCGGGCTCGTCCGCAACGTACTTCTGGCCAGCCAGTCGCACGAGGCAGTCAACACAGCGGCAGAAGCCGTGCTCGCCCTCTTCCGCAAGACCGGAGAACTGCCCAGCTTGCTGCGCGTGGGCATGGATGACGGGCAGGTTTCCGCCCCGCTGCGCCCCTATCATACCTCGCGGGTGGAGCAGTCGTACAAGGATCGCTTCAACGCCACCTTCGGCGAGCGGATGGCCATTGCCGGTAAGACCCTGGGGATTCCGCCCGAGGTCATCTCGTCCGTGGTCATGTTAGAAACAACCATACGACCCGTCATAGAGAGGATCGCCGAAGTCTGCCACGCGCCAGAGCCGCAAGCGCAGCGGCTCAACGGTTTGGCGGAAACCGTCCGGCAGCATCTGTCATCGCTCGATATCGAGGCTCAGTTGCCCGACAGCGCCTTCGAGGAAGACTGGATGGGTTTCCTGGACGACTTGGCAGGCGCGATCTCCCGCCGCGCGGCCCGGCAAAACGCGGTCGGCGCAGACAAGATCGACCGCCTGAGGTCGATCGCCGGACTGGGGCGGGATTTTGTGGGCAGTGTCTCTCGCGCAGAGCGCAGCTTCGACACGTTTCTTGCAGGAACACGGCAGATCGTTGTGGGCACATGCGTCGGGCTCGGAAGATCCTCACTCGGCCTCACGGCGACCGCTTTTGACCTCGTGATCATCGACGAAGCCGCCCGCTGCACATCGGGAGAGCTGTTGGTGCCGTTGCAGGCTGCGCGCTGGGCCGTACTCGTCGGCGACCAGGCGCAGCTCCAGCCACACCATGAGCCGGAGGTCGTCAATCTGGTATCCGAACGCACCGCCATCTCAAAGAAGGAGATAAAGCGCAGTGATTTCGAACGCGTGTTCTCGACGGGCTATGGCCGCACCGCAGGCGCGAGGCTCAAGACCCAGTACCGCATGCTGCCCCCGATCGGGCAACTCGTTTCAGAAGTTTTCTATCCCGATCTGAGCCTGCTCGCCGGCCGCTCCCAGCCCGAAATCGATCCCGATAGCTTGCCGCAGGAGCTGCGCCAGCCGCTGGCCTGGATCGAGACGGACAACCTGGGTTCCGCGGCGTATGAACGCAAGGAGGCGAGTAGCCTGATAAACCCCACAGAAGCCGAAGCGATCATCCGTCTGCTGGAACGTTGGCATTCTGAAGATAGCTTCCGGGAGTGGCTCCTCACCCAGCAAAAACACCCGGTGGGCATCGGCGTCATCTGCATGTATGCGGCGCAGCGTAATCTAATCGAGCGTAAACTGCGCCAGTC
This sequence comes from Rhizobium sp. BK313, assembly GCF_014193655.1. Taxonomy (GTDB): domain Bacteria; phylum Pseudomonadota; class Alphaproteobacteria; order Rhizobiales; family Rhizobiaceae; genus Rhizobium. Next base: position 120,234 of record NZ_JACHZQ010000003.1, read on the forward strand.
CTCCCTCGCTTCGCTGCTGGAGCGGCATGTGAAGATTGGGACGGTCGACAGCTATCAAGGCAAGGAAAATCCCATCGTCATACTTTCTCTAGTGCGCAACAACGCTCTGGGCCCGACGGAAGCCGGGGTCAAAATGATCAAAGAAGGCTTCCTCACTACCCCCAATCGGATCAACGTCGCCGCCAGCCGCGCGATGGATCGCCTCGTGATTGTCGGTGCGCGCCATCGCTGGCTAAGCGCCAATCCGATGGGACGCCTTTCGTCCGGCTTTACGCGCCGGATGGAAGAGGGCTCGGCGCTGGCTATCCCCATCGAGGAAGTGGCCGACGCTTCGGCAAATAACCAGGAACGCCGTACTCACGCTCCGGCAGCCACAAAAAAGGGAGGCGCACTTGGGAACGCTTAGCCGTCCACTGCACCGATTGAAAGGACACGAGCTCGTCCCGCCCGAAGAGGACCGCCGCGTCGGGCTTGAAGTGTTCGACGTGCTGCTGCCATGCCGCAGCTATGAAGTGAAATACAAGGTTGCTTCTCTGGGGCAGGTCAGTCCGACGCTTGAATTCTTATTGCGACTGGTCAAATCGACACCGGGAATCAGCGATGCCGACGCAGCCTCCTTTTTCGGCTATAGCCCGTCCGAAATGACCTACGTGCTGGAAGAGGCATGCGGGCCTGGCTATCTGGAGCGAAAAGGCGGTCAGCTCTGGCTAACGACATCCGGAGACAGTCTGTTCCGTGAAGGCGAAAAAGAGCCAACGATTTACACGGTGGAATCGCGGCGGCGCTCTTTTGGTTTTGATTTGATGGCTATTGCGCCCCAGGCTCGGCGCTGGCTGGAGCCCCTGGAGAGATTTTTGCCGGAACTGGTGTCAGAAGATCCGGCGAGAACTGGTCGGGTCGCCGAGCGACTGCCGAGTAGGTTCAGGCAGTTTTTCCGCGAGCTCGCGGATCAAGCGGACCGGGGAAAGCTCGAAAGACGTGACATTTATTCGATCGACCCTATTGTCGTACCGGGTGAACGCTACCAGATTCCCGTACGCGTTCTGACCTATGCGCAGGCATCGAATCCCAGCGCGGCGGAAATCGATCTCTCGATCTGGCGGCCGGATCATGAAATCGCCGATCGGCCGGAGATCGAGCGCGCCGTCGCCCTTTTTGTGAAAGACATGCAGACTTCGGTAAACCAGTTGGATGCCGCGTCCGCATACCAGGCTCTCATTGATCTGGCGCCCGAATTCCTAAAGGACTTCACAACGCGCAGCGGCCTTTCCGAGGGGCGGTATTGGCGAGAATCCGTTAGCCGCGCAGGTGAGCCGCGGAGCGATCGCAAGACCATCCCGATCGTCGGCTCTCTACTATTGCCCGAGAATATTGAACGGCTCCAGTCCGTACTCGACTACGGACTGCGCGCGGCATCCGAAGCGCCGGTGAATATATTTGCCGTCGCGCCGCAAACGCGGCGATGGGGTGCGACCACGCAGCAACGCGACCTGCTGACATTGATACAGGAAAAGGTTGGCCTGACATTCCCCAGCGCCGATCGTGCGGAGATGAAGGCGACCTGCCTTTACGCCGGTAAGCCACCCGCCTACACGCAGAAGGCATTCGACGAGGTTCTGTCCAGCCATGTCGAGCATTTCCCCAAGGCCCTAGAAATTCTACTGGTACCGGGAGTGATGTTGGCGGCGGTGGTTCATGCGCCGCTGGGATCGTCAAACGGCAATCCCGTACCGCTGGGGCTGGCTTCATTCGATCTAGCTATGGTGGAGCGGGGAAGCCAGTACGTAATGGATCGCCTCGAGGCGTATACCACAAAAGACGGCGGCTCCTAGCGTGACATTGGGAGACGCTAGGCTATGTCAGGAGGCAGGCAGTCCCTGCGCGCTGACTCGGTGAAGCCACTGAATGTCGACCGCGGGGTCGGAATTCATCGTTGAGATCAATCCTTCTTCAACGGCTGCTATTCGATCCTCGGCACTCGAAAGCGGACCGTCCCATAAGGAACACGGGCTGCGCTGACTAATCCACACCAGCGCGAATTCTGTTCATCGAAGGCCGTTGGATCGACTGAAGACGGCGGGTGCGATGAAAATCTTTCAGGAAAAGCGCTCTGGCGTGGACCGTGAGCGCGAAGAGCTGAAAAGCTGCCTGGATTATGCACGCGAGGGCGACACGCTGCTGGTGACGAAACTGGACCGCCTGGCACGCTCTACCGCAGACCTCTACGCCATCGTGACCATGCTTGAGAATAAGGGCGTGGCGTTCAAGGTGCTGGATGATGCGGCCGTCGATACGACGAGCCGGACCGGAAAGCTGGTGATGGGTATTCTCGCTCTCATTGCCGAGTTCGAAACGGCGATCCGGCGAGAACGCCAAATGGAAGGGATCGTGCGGGCGAAGGCCGAAGGCCGGACGGGCGGGCGACCGAAACTGGTGACGGATGAAATCGCCGTTGACATACGGGCGCGGCGGGCGGCGGGCGAAAGCTTCCGCTCGATCGCGAAGAGTGTGGCTTTCAGCGTGGCAACGGTCCAGAACGCCTTGAAGCGCGCGCCGGCAGTAGATACGGCCGAGGGTAGGGTTGTGGGTACGGATTGAGGGTTTATACGGCGTCTTGCTGAATTCGACTCACGGGCTTCCCAAAACGCGATGAATCTGAATCTCTGGTGCAAAGCGGAGATTTGCAATGGGCAATTTCGTTGCGAGAGGATTTCGACGCGCAGAGCTTTCGCGGCGTCTGGCACGCCAGACCAGGGATGCCGCGCAGGCACGCTGTCTCCTGGCGCTTGCCTCGATCTATGACCGAGGCTCGCGCTCGGATGCGGCGCGGTTGGGCAATGTCACGCTTCAAATCGTGCGGGACTGGGTCATGCGATTCAAAGCGCATGGCCCTGACGGGCTGATCAACGGCAAGGCTCCTGGGCCCAAGTCACGGTTGAACGATACTCAGCGGGCGGCGCTGGCGCAGGCTAACGGAGGGTCTATGTGTTGCCGTATCGATCCTTCCTATTTGTGAGTAACCACAATATCTACGCTCTCAACTGAACGCCCTAGGCCACGAGTGCCGCAAAACTGTCCATTGTAAAACGTCTGAGAGTCCCCTTGTTTTGCGATATGACACTGATAGCTTACATCGAATTCGTCAGCCGGAGCGCCCGTCAGTCTGATGGCAAATCCTTCCATTCGTCTAGACTGCCCGCGCGTTCCACAGAATTGCCCCTCAGAATACCATGGTGTGTCCCCTATGTTCTGCAGGTGGCACATGTACTGCAGCGAGAGGTTTGGAACATCGGTCAGACCGGTTATCTGTATTCCCTCTAGGCGAAGGCCACGCCCTTTGGTTCCGACCCAACTCCCCTCTGTTCCAGTCATATCCCCTATATTTTGCGCATGTACAAGGACGGTAAATCTTGGCTTGAAGCCCGAGTGACTCCAAGCGGGCGCATCGATGACCACAGGAGGGAGGGGTACGTCGATATAAACCGGTTGATAATCCTTGGCTGCCACTGTTAGCGAAAATGCTTTCCCTGCGGTTCTGTCGACTTCGACGGGAAGCGTTGCATTTGCTGCTATGTGCGTTGGAAAATGAGCTGAAGCAGCAATGACTCCGGAAACGGGAACAAACGTCAGCCGAGTCCCTGCCCCGTTAGGAGGGGGAGACCAATGAAGGCTGATCGAAACATGTGTATCCGTGACACGCTCAACGTATGCTCTTAGTCCAATACTTCCTTGCTGTGCGATCTTTTGGCACTTAATGTAGGCCGCTCTTGCATTGTCATCGACCGTAGAAGCTACGTATTTCTCAGAATTATCCCGCGAATAATTGAAAGAATATTTCTCAAACTCGTGCTGGCGGTGTTGAGAGAAGTCGGAATAGTTGGCATAGCCGCTCATTGGAAGGCCGTCGACGATAATGCTTCCACCTGAGTCAAAGGCTTGTTTTGATTCGGCGAAGTTATCTTTAGTTATTAATTGGAGGTATGATAATTTTAGGCTCTCGCTTGATTGAAAAGATACATTATTTGGTTTTAATAATAGTGAGCAATCTATTTGTTGGGCGTAGACAATATCTGAGAAAAACAGCATGAAAAGCATAGCCAAATATGTTTTCATTGAGGAGCCCTCCTTGCTCAAGGAGCAATCTTAAATCTATCGATTGCATGTAATCAATAAACATTAAGACGTATTCAGGTTGTATCTTTGTATATTATCGACGAATAGATGTTCACGGAATTCAACCGAAAAGGCACATTTTATATTTGGCTTGCCTGAACCAACGGGAAGGTGTGCGGCAGTATAAACCAGAGCCCGCCGTGCAAAGCCACTTCTCTATTTTATGGCGGCCGAGATAGAGCCTATGCAAGAACCAGTCTAGCGGTAGCGAATTGGAGTTACTCACGGAACGGCTTGCCGGCCGTCTCGCTACCTACAGCTTTGCATACAATACAAATTGGGGTCACACATCTCAGAGGTGATCACGTGGGAGCGGCTGCGAGGTTTTCCCCCCAAGGAAAACAGCGAACGCATCACAAGGCGCTATGGCGCTGCCGATCGCTGTATCTATTGCGGCACAACCTCGGAGACCGACCAGCAAGTGCAGGCCGTTCGCGATCTGCCAATGAGCTCTGCTGAGTTGGAGCGCCTGCTGCGGCGACAGCAGTGTGGAAGCCCACGAACAGGCGCGTCAGCGACTTGGTCGGAGCGCGCCACCGCGTAACGACCCGCTATGACAAGACGGACAGTTTCGCGGCGGCCCTCCACCTCGTCGCAGCCTTCCTTGCGCTGCGATGAATGTCTACAGTCCCTAGGCTCCCAAGATCGCCTTCACCGCGTCCAGGCTTCCCAGCACCCTTTGCTTGATATTGATTACATCGCCATAGTGGAACGGATCCCTCCCGCTGGGCCCCCCAGAACAACCGTTGTGTACCATTCCGATCATTTGTTCCAAAGTATTTTCAACGGCGTCGATCTGTGGAGCCGCATTGCTTACCTCGCCTCTTGCCAACTGCAATCTTAAGTCAACGAGAATCCTCCCAACCTCGTTACTGGAGTTGACAAACCCTTCGTAGCCGGACGGGTTCAAGCCGTGTTCCCCGCCTGGGCAACTCAGGGTCATTAGCCGCACCATCCCTTGGGCTTGAAAGATTGCATCGGCCATCAGTTTGTCTAAGGCTGCGTTTATGTCGGCCATCGGAGACTCCCTTTCCTTTTCTTCGATTTCGTCGCTGCAATGTCCTCAGATTACTTATATCATTGAGTTCGGCATTATAGGTTCCGACTCATGGTAGAGGCGCACTCGCGGATTCACAACCAAGGGAGGAGACTGCGCCGAATCGCCTAAGTTGTAAAGCTATTCAAAAGGGGTATAGCTACGGTCCATTTGGAAGACTCGCGCTCCGGACGTAATTGAGTCCATCGGCCAGCGCTGGGGCCAATCCCGAGCTGCCACCAAGCTGATCCGTAAACTTACAAGGAAAAGATTAGGCAATGGTTTGATCAGGCACCAATGCAGGACGTGGAAAGCCTTGTTGCAGCGATACGGAGGCAGGCGGCGCCAATATTCCTTCGCGACGACAAGGGACATATGAAAGGCATCCTGACCGATCTTCGGGAGCTTCCGGAAAAAGACGGCATTCAGTCTGGCCAAACCATCCTTGCGGCTGTGACCTGGCTTGCTGACCTGTACGCTGGTGCGTCCAACGGTTCAAACGAGCTACAGTGATCGCCGCGAGTATGAGTCGAACATCTGCTTGGCTACCTCTCGGTGGTACTCGTGCGAAGGGTGAAAGTGGATTTCGGTTTGGAAGAGTGGCCATTGGCCCGCTCGGCGAATGAGGAACACAAGCTCCGCCTCGACGGTTTCCATGTCTAGATGGTTCCGGTTCTCAGCGTCTGCATGAGCCCAGACACAAAGCGTAAGGCCACGCCCATCATCTTTGAACTGGTAGCCGTAGTATCCGCTTCCTTCGAGCGGCTTCATTCCTATCCGGGTGCGAAGTCGCTGTTTGGTCGCGCCCACGTAAACCGGCCAACCGCCCAAGCTCACGACATACACCTTTGGCATCGTAGACGTGGCGAGCTTACCCAGCCGCTCGGTCCCATCGAGGTTGGCCACCTTGAAGCCGGTTTTGGCTTCGACAATCTTGTAAGTCTCCGGCCCGACAACCTTCATTGTCGCTTACCATGCTGACTTACAGTCGGCAGTAATGTAGACGCCATCAAGGTTTGGTTCACTTGCGACCACGGTGCAATTCTCCCCGGTGGGGATAGGTTGAGACGCAGGTTCTCCCACCGTAATTATGCGCGGCTGCCCGCCCAGCTTTATCAAGAATCGACCTTTACCCACTGGCTCATGATCAAGGTAGACGCCTAAGCCCGTGCCGGGGAAAACATAGCCATCGCCATAGACGAACCACTTCCGGGCGGCCTCGCGGTGGTACGTATCAATAATCGACTGCATTTTCTGATCGGCTTGATTTAGGCCCGCAATCTTATTGTTGAGGCTCCCAATGGTCGCCGATTGATTGTCGCTAGAGACCTTCGCGGCATCGAGCGTCTTTTGAAGACCGTCGGCACGGTCCTTCTCCTTGGTGATGTCAGCCCTCGGAACCGTTTCACCGACATACCACTTGAAAATGTCTGGCCCGACACCGGACGCTGCGCCACCCGCAGCTCCGACGACGGCTGATACGACTGAGCATATAGCGGTGAAAATGGGGAAGTTATTATCAGACATGAAGAAAAATCCTATTCAAGTCTGGACTGGATATCAGTTGGAAGTTGCCAATCGGTTGAGATGCATCATCACCGGACGTGCCCGAATATAATCGCTGAGGATGTGCGGCATGTTTTTAGGGTGAGGGCTACCGACGCCCAGGGAGCAGAGAAACGCCAGCAGGGCGGGCAGCGCGTATATACAAAGGAGAAAAATTCATCCTTCATGAGTTGGCTGAAGGAAAAACCCTCCCGCTCCTCCGGCGCATTTGCCCGCAAAGGCGGTCGAGGTGGACAGCGAGAGTGAAACGGCTTTGCGCGACTACATCACCCAGTGTGAAGGCACCACGGGCCAGCGGGGCTGGGGCTACTCCACCTCGCTCGACTATGGCAAGTGGCTCCCAGGCGGCAAGGAGCAAGATCTGACGGTTCTCACGCTCGACCAGATCGAAGCACTGCAGCTCGAGATGCTCTCGCATCCCGAGAATGCCACGCATCCGGGCGGCGGATCAAGTGCGATCGGTCGCAATCAGATCGTGCGACGCACACTTAAGGGGCTCCGGGCGCAGCTGCGCCTGAGCGGCGCAGCTCTTCGACGCAGCGATGCAGAACCGGCTCGCCCTGACGGTCGCCCGCCGGCGCGGAGCGACACGAGGCCTCGGCAAGGAGTGGGCCAGCCTGACGGGCGAGAAGCTCGACAAGGCGGTCGCGCTTGCCCGGGCGGCGTTCGAGCCTGGGAGCTAAGCCAAGGCTTCCGCAACGACGCGGCGTGAGAACAACGATAGCTCCGCCGCGCTGGCAGCCGAACGGCACGCATTCTGCACACCAGAACCTAGATCTGGCGTGTCTGCCGATTTCACCAAACTCTTGCGCATTGCCGCCAATAGTTTGCTTTTGGGTGCCAACCCAACCCGCGGCTCTTGCAGGAGTAGGGGCTCCAGCCATACCTCGGCGTCGCGGCCACATGGTGCGGCAAAGGGTCGTTCACCGTCGCGGGGAGCGGTCACGGTCTCAGCGCCGGCACCTGCGCCGCTCCGCTTCTCCGCATCGTAAGAAAGGAACATTACAGATCATGGGGATGAAACTATCGAAGAGCGAGACCATCATCGGTCTGCCTGCCGTCACCGCTCGCGACATCGTCGCCAAACACCTCAGCGGGGGCGACTGGTTCTATCTCAAGGCTGTCGAGTACGCGCTACAGGCGGAAGTCTGCTTTGAGAAAAAGCGGGGCTACAAGTACATCGACTATGAAGCCGCCGCGGAACGCGCGCCGGCGCTCCTCGCCAAGATGATGGAGGAGGGTTATGTCGAGAAGGGCGAGACCGACACCCACGAGGAATACGGAAAGCGCCAGAGTTACCGTCCCACCGACAAAGGCCTCGACCTGTCGCGCGTTAAATTCGTCAAGCGCATGAGCCGTGCCAAGGCCATAGAGCAGCTGCAGGCGTTCCTCGACCCGGTCGAGGCTATCAATGTTGGCGAATATGTCTATGTCGTCACAGACGTGTGGCTGTATGGTAGCCTTATAACGGACGCCGCCGACATCGGTGACGTCGATCTGGTCTACAAGACCGACTGGCGCGAGGGCCACTGCGGCTATGCCGATCACGTGCAGCACAACAAAGCACGGGCGGACACCTCTGGCCAAAACCTCGATTTCTATGGAGTGATGCGCTTCGGTAGCGTAGAGATAGAGCGCATCCTCAAGGATCGTCGCCCGCATATCTCGCTCAATGGCTTTGTCCATCACGCGCTGCACCAGATGAAGGGCGGCTATCGCCAGATCGTCAAGGATGGCGTCGTCTTGAAGGATGACATCCCGCAAGGAGACACCAAATGAAAAGCCTCGGTTAGCCGCTGAAGCGCCCCACCGATAGAACGCAGTGTCCAGAATATGATCGTTGACAAATCGACGACGACGTCGGCCGCTCCGCTAGTAGCGAACAAATGGATCAAGCCGCATCGCACCCGACCCGGTTTTGATCACCGGGCCGGGTCGGCACATTAACACGCGACGCAGTGGCTCAGGTCCGACAGACAGCAAACAACTGTGACGCCCGGTCGTTTACGAAAGCTTAGCGAGGATTTTGTCAACGAGCGCCTTTGCTGCAGCCGTTGAGGGGGAGCATTGGTAAACCAGATCGCAAAAACGCTCAAAAGACTTTCGTTCACCGAGCTCGAGAGAAGCAAGGGCATTTCCCGTAGCAGGAACCACATCACTTAATGCTTCCAACTCTGCCCTAAGAGTATTTATATCGGCTGATTGAATGGCAATGTCTTCGGGTATAAACACCCTTTGTTGTAGGGCCCTTTGGATTCGCGAGAAGCTCTCTTCAGCCCGCGCTGTCTGTTTTGCGCGCTCTGTTTCGCCGACAGCACCCTGCGACAAGACATCCACAACTTCTCTCACAGCATGTTTCTGCAGCTCGATCTCTCGAAGCCAATTTCTTTTGATGGAACTTGTGCGGCAAAGATTTGCGATTTCCCTGGCAACCGGTGACAGCTGATTGGTCAGATTGTGATAATGGGCATTCTGCTCGAAGTGATCCCGACGGCCATTTGGAACGATTTTTCGATCGACAACGTGGATTTCACCAACGGCCCACGCATTAAACCGTATCTCGGGGAACAACTCCTCAAGAAGGTTATGCTCGCCAATCTGAACATTTCCAGCGCGAAGCCTCAGCCCTTTCACGCCAGCAGCATTCGGCAGCGCGCCCTCATAGTCATGATGAAGAACCCAGACAATCGCTGCAAGATCGCCGTCGATCGCTGAGATTTCGCTGACCGAAAGCCGATTGAATCGAATTGAAGGATGGCCGTTCGGCGCAAGGACGTCGCGGTGCGGCCGAAAGACAGGCCGGTCGTTCCCCTCAATCCGAATATCTAGCTCTCCGAGCGCAACGACCGGAGCAAGCGCTTCACGGATCTTGGCTGCAAAACTGAATTCCGGCGCGAATGGAACGGGCGCGACTTGACCAAGATATTCGTCCACGGCGGCTGGACTCATCAACTTGTCGCTGCGCAGACGAACAACTCCGCGCAATTCGACTTCGAAAAATCGGTCTGGATAGTCGTCGGTCGTCTTCTTTCTCAAGGTCGCAACAGAACGTATCAGACTCTGTATGTCGCCGTCGCCTTCACGCAAGGCCGACTTCAGCCGCCGGCAATCCCACGTCAATTCAGCCACGGTCGCATCTGACGCTGTCCTGGAGCGGAAGATCAATTCTTGCGCATAGCCCAGTCCTGCGAGACGGCCGACACCCCTAAATCCTCGCGCATTTGTCCCACGTTTGCCGCTCGCGCCGAGTGCCGCCATCTTACGGGAGAATTCAGCATTCGTCAGGCCGGCTCCATTGTCGCGAATCCGTATGCTTCTCGTTGCGGGATCAATCGTGATCAAAACCTTCCCATCTTCTTCGACAGAAAGCAGGCCGTTGCTGCGCGCGTCGTCGATGGCATCAGCAGAATTTTGCACATACTCGCGGTAGATAGTCATCGGATCGATGTACATCGCACTGGAAACCAGTTCCAAGACATCCCGACCAATCGTAACCTCTTCGAGAGGCTCGCTCTGGCCTTCCGCTTTCGCGGCAAGAAACGCCGCCCGGCTCATCCGTGTAGTGCCCTCCGTTGTCATGCCATAGCCCTTTGCGTTGGTGCGAGCTCTGCAGCAATGGCGATGCTCTCCTCGTCATAGTCCAAACCAGCGTCTTCAACGCGCTCGTCTTCTGCCAGCCCGAGATCAGACATCGATTCCAGACGGATCAGTTCTTTTTGCGTTGCCCAGATCGTGGTCAGTTCATCCTTGGACGCCGGAATATAAAAGCGGAGGATGCGGCGAACCTTATCGTTGGCCGCAAAGTCGCTGAGCATCACGAACTCCCGGGGATCGCGGGACGACAGCAGTTCCATCAGCTCTGCACGCTCGTAATTATCCAGCGAAGCGAATTCCACCTGAAATTCGTAAAGCTTCTGATCTTGGTCGTATCGCTCGTACCAAGTCCGATTGAATATGAAATCGTGCGGCATCATCAGAATACGGGAATAATCCTCGAATGTGTCTCCAAAAGCATGCTTGAAGAAGTCGGGCGCGCCGCTCACGATGCCATGAGTTGCCTGCAACACGATCTGCATCGAGCGGAGTTGGTAACGGGTCCACTTCTCGCCGATATGCCCGCGGTTGGGGCGGTTCGTCGGTTGATAGCGCATCGGGAACGACCAGATTCGGATGCCAAGTTCCTCGTTGAGGGTCACGTTCAAGCGCATACGTTCGAACAAGTCTTCAGGTCCATCATGAAAGTTATAGAGCATATAGTTGGACAACTCGGTCAGCCCATATTCCGCTGCGTATCTCACTGCCTGTTCATACGGTTTCTTGACGCCGAGATGGTCGAAAGCGATCCGGAGTGGTTTTAAGCAGATCGTTGCCAGTTCGCGCAGATACATCGGATCCTTACACAGGATCCGGGCGTCAACGCCTTGGTTGAAGTCGACACGTCGCTGAACGGCGACCTTCGCGCCAGGCCTCATGAGCTTTGCCCCAGGCACGAACCCAAGATCGCGGATTTCTGCAATGATTTCCTTGAACCTGGCTGAGGCGACAACATTGTTGTCCATCAGGATAAGGTCCTTCTTCGGACCGTAATGCTCATCGATGGCGCGCACGAGATCCGTCAACGACTCGGTATCGCGCTGCATTCCTTCGAGTTTCGGCACACCGCAAAAATGGCATTTTCGAATGCAACCGCGCGATGTGTAAGCAAAATAGGCGTCTCGCACGGGGTAGCGGTAATCGATCTGCGATAGGATATCATAATCCGGGACGAGATCCTCAATCGGCCGCCCTTTCGTGTCGCTGGAATAGAGTTCCTCGGCGAACTCATCAAGTTGCAGGGATACCGCAGGGGAATCGGACAGAAGGCCTTTAATGAACCGGATGCCATGCCAGCGACGTTCATCGAGAAAGCGCTCGTGCATAAGAGATGCAGCAATCCCCCCGACGAAGACCTTGTCTGCCTGGCCGTTAGCCACTTCGAGTGCAAAATCGACCGACTGAGAAATCTTCGGATATTCGAAGGAAAAGAGCGTCGTTACATAAATCCGGTCCCACGCTTGGTTCATAACCGAGCGGTCCTCCCCCTTGATGAAACGGACGCGGTCACGCTTGCCACGGGGGCCATGATACTGGGCAATCTTCATCAGGCCCAATGGCGGATACTTGTTTTTGTAGCCTGGCTCGATGAGCAGGATATTCTTGTTAGCCATTGCTGACGACTTTCAAATGCGCGCGCTTGCGAACATCGCGAATGTAATCCACAGCAGGGCGAACGCCGCCTTCGCCGCCTAATCCATACAATTTTCCCTTGGTCGTCCAATCGACTTGGTGAGCGAAGTCCGTGAGCGCGTTCACGAACGAAATTCGATCTAGGCGGCTATCATCGGCTGCTTCTCGGTAAAGGTCCGCGGCAATATCCATCAAAGCGTAGACGCCCAATCCCTTGTTCAAGATGTGCTTGCGGGTGTTCGACCATTCTTCGGGAAGCACTTCGGAGACAGCTTTCCAGAAGGCAAGAACGATTTGGGCGGCTCGCTCGGTCGACTTCGTTTTTAGAATTCGTGTAGCAGTCAGGAAGCGTTTGATTGCCTTTTGCATCGTCCTAAGTGATGCCCGTCGCGTCATGCCGGACGTGCTGGTCCCACCGAGGTCAAGCTGTCGATGCCACGGTGATTCCGGGTCATTGTTAAGATGCAGGGCAATGAACAATTCGGGTCGGTCGTTGGCAAGGTCGCCCGCCAGGTGCGCATCGTGAAAATCGAGCAGACTGGTGCTGAGACCCTTCGCCTTGCTGTTGATCGTGCGGAATACCTCCATCTCCTCTTCAACGCTGAGGCCGATATAGCACATGAACGGAAGGGACAGATCCACCTCTCCCAGAAAGCCTAGCCGGTGCTGACAGTCAACCTGCGCCATGATTTTTCCAGCATTGGCACTGATCTTGAGTTCGGCTTGTCCATTGCCCTTCTCACACACTGACCACGCACCTGCGGATGGTCTGAGATTGAGGGTCAAAGGAATAGTTGAAGCGCCAGGCTGCCGGATGTAGCGCCGAAAATCCTGGCTATGCTGCGAGTTAAAGCGCCTCTGATAGCCAGCACCGGTATCCTCATTCAAGACGTCGGGAAAACTCAGATCGTGCAACACCTTGGCGGGTGCAAAGCCGAGAAGAACCATCCTACTGGCAGAGCTGCCGATCGAGCAAAAAATTGAAAAGGCTTCCGACATAGCATTATCCGCAACGCAGTATTGCATTCCCTGGGTGCAATTTCGTCGTTTTGAGCGTGCAAGTCAAGCGCCGCCGTTGTGTTTTCCGACAGGTTTTGGAGCTTTATGGTGTCCTGCTCGGAATGCGAACGTTAACGTATATGGACCCGCGCAGGGCGCTCTACGTGCGTGGCAGTCGCGCTGCTCTCAGCTGTGACCGAGACGTTTTCCAGGGTCACTGGGCATCGATTTCGTTTTTCTTGGCTTCTACTAGGTCTTTGTATTTGCGAGACTTTTTCTCAATTTCCTTCAACTCATATTGGATGCGGTCCCGGACCTGTTTTGGCGCATCGAGGATGTCGTCCTCAGTTGACGCTTCGACTAGCCATTTTTTGAAGCGGATCAATTTGTTGAGGACGTGGCTTTCGCCCCCTGCCGTGACGGCGGCCTCATGCGCTTCAGCGAAGTCGTAGGTACCATCCACGTAGCGCCGGACGATTTTACTGCTCGCCGTACAGATAACGGGAAGTTTGTCGCGTAACTCCATTGCCTTGCCAAAATGACCGGCTTGGATTTCGCCAACAATGAAGTCATCGAACCCCGCCACCTCTTCACGGATCTTCCTAATCTTCCGTGACTTCAAAAACTCGTCATAGTAACTCCACCGTTCGCGGTCGCCGTCGCCGTGCTCGATCATGAACTCATAGACAGCGACGAGGTGCTTTGCTTCGTCTTTGGTGAGCCCGATTTCTTTCGCAATGGCCGGGATGTCAACCATCTGATTTTTGAACCGCCGGTAAACGAAGCCGGCCTTCTCGTAGGGCGCCCAGTCCTTCTTTCCCTTGACATGGTACTGCGCGAGCAGAGCGAATACCGATTTTTCGTCGATGTCTGCCGGTAGAAAAGTGCATCTTACCTTGCCCCACAAAATAGGGTTTTCGCCGATCAGATGATGATAGGCCGCAAGCCGACTATTGCCCTCCAGAACGACGAAATCACCATCTCGAACGATCAGCGGGTCGATCAGACCGCCGTTGGCACGGATATCCTGTACGAGCTCCCTGACGTGCTCAAGGGTCTGAAGCTTTGCCAGAATATCGGTCTGTGTCGGCTGCACGCCGTCCGCACGCATAAACGAGTAAATTCGGGGATTATCGACGTAGAATTTCAAGGTCCTAACATCAACGTCGAGGGTGCGTGTGGCAATCTCGGCGCCGCGTAAAATGACCGAGCCTTGTTCGCTGACCTTGTTCAACATAGGTTTTTCGTTCGTCCTCCTCAATTAGGCCTCCAGACCCAGGATTTCCTTTATCATTTTGCCGAAATCGTAATTTGCGAGGCGGCGATATTCCTCTTTAGTGATGTCGGCCTGTCCAAGCTGGGCTGACAGCCTTTTCGCAGCAAGAAGCGAATCGACCCATTCATCGATCGATTCCGACGCAATCAGGTTCCAAATGAAACATGTGTCGGTCTGCGAAATCCTGTGGATCCGGTCTTGTGCTTGAAGGTAGTCGTCGAGGCTGAAGGACCGATCATAGAAGATCGCATGGTTGGCAATCGTCAGCGTAAGACCCTCCTTTGCCGCACCAGGAGTCGCAACGAGAACTTTCACCGATGGGTCAGCTTTGAACCTGGCAATTGCGTCATTGCGATCTGTGACGTCCACGCCCCCGTGCACTTTCACGGCTCCGAATTCTGCGAGGCGCATTTGGAGCCAGTCGGCGTTCTTAACAAAACTCGTCCAGACGATGATTTTCGACCCTGAACCGATGGCCTGCGTCACAAGCTCATGCAGCTTGGCGTATTTTCCCGGGGTTTCGGTGTAAGAATCGTCGACGAGTTTCGGATTAGATGCAACTTGGACTAACCGCAGCAGCCGCTTGAGACTTTCTTCAGCATCGTCGAGTGTCTGCCGCTCATCAACGACAATGGATGCGCCAAGATCCGTTCGGTACTCGTCGTAGAGCGCTTTTTGGCGTGAACTCATTTGGACCGCGATATTTTGAATCCGCTTTTCCGGGAGTTGGATCCCGGCCGTCAATTTTGTCTCCCGGACGGTAAATGCGCGGATCCGATCAAAAAGGTCCCCTAGTTCGTCCTCAAAGGCATCTCGCCGCCTCTCGTTCAACCAAAGGTCGTTGCTGAGATCGAGGCCGTTCTTGAAAACTTCGAAATCGGGGCCGAGAGACTCACCCTGATCAAGAAAGTAGATGAGTGACCAGATGTCATAGGGCCTGTTCGCAACCGGCGTACCTGTCATGATGATGCGGCGCTCCATGACTGGAGCAATGTCATGAAAGGCCCGGGCGAGGTCGGATTCCGGGTTTTTGATTTTTTGTGCTTCGTCGAGAATAACGCCGATGCGCCGAGTCTTCGCAAAAAGCCGCAAACGGCGTTGTTCGGTGCGAAATACCTCGTAATGGACGAGGAACACAGGGCTCGGAGAGTTCAGGGCGAAGAAATTTCCGGCATGGTTTTGGTCCAGGATCGTTGGATGGAGATATGAATGAGCCTTGATTTCGTCCTGCCAGTTCTGAACAAGGCCGCGTTTGGTAACGAACACGACCGTATCGACCGCATCGGTTCTCAGCCACTCGAGCGCAAGGTCGATGGCAATCTTTGTCTTGCCAAGACCCTGCTCGTGGAAAAGAGCGGCATAGGGTAAATCCTTCACAGCTTCGACCGCCTCAAGCTGGTAAAGGAAGCCTGAATGGCGCAGACCAAGGTTGAGCGATGGGTTACGTTTCAGCCGTGTTGAGGTTTCAGAGGCCATCGATGACCTCAATGGAAATGTTGCCGTGAGCGGCCGTGCGCAGTGCATCGACGATGGCAGCTGAACGGCGTCTCTGAAACGGAGGCACAGTGAGATAAAAGCTGGAGCCTTGGCGAACTGACAAATAGTCGAGGAATGCCAATATCTGACGTTGGGAGCGGCTGGTCTCGAGGTCGGCCATAGTTTTCGCTTCACCAATGACTTCGAACGTCGCTGGCAAGTCACTGGCGAAAAGATCAGGCGTGTATCCCGCTATCTGCGGAGGACGATTGTGCCCGAAGGTGTGATGATCGGCGAGTACCAGGAGCCCGCTGGGCGGGCGATGCCTCGCGCGGACGTGAGATATAAGCCGCTCGACGAGAAGCGTATGCGCCCTCGTCTCACCCGACATCATCTCTCCGCTGCTGGAACTCTCCAGCTAAATTCTGCAACGCGTCCAGGGCATCGAGCACATAACGCGCTACATCGTCATCCGGGTTCTGGCGAAGCCGCTGGATCTCAATGAACGGGATCTTTTCCGCCTTCTCGGTTATTGCCCTCGCCAACTGGCTAAGGCTGGCCGCGCGCAAGTCCGCGCCGATGTCGGGCCGCTCTATAGCATCAAGCGCCGCCTTGATATCCTTCTTGAGGAATATCGCCCTTGCATTCTTATCCCCGAGGACAAGCGGAAGCTGGCGAATGGCGATGAGACCATCGATCTTCTTCTCCTTCAGCCAGACGGCGAAGTCATCAAGCGAGAAGCCCGCTCGAAAAATAGCCGTCTTCACCTTCGTGTTCTGAAGTTCAACAAAGCCCGAGTACCGCTGCGTGTTATAGAATTCGCCCGGTTGATGAAGCTTTCGAAAGTGAGTTTCCATGTCCGCGTATGCGTTAATCGATTTCTGAACGTCCCGGCGGTCCCCGCCGCACAACTCGACTAATCGATCCAGGGGCATCAGGTGCTTGATTTGAAGCTCCCACTGATATTTGGCTTTCGAATATGCGTCCCAGGCGCGCGGCCCGACCAGATGTGCCTGAAGTCTGATGGCATCAACGCCGTCGCCGACCAGTGTCTCGTGGACGATAGCGGGTATAGTCGACCAATCGCCCGCAACTCCGTTTTCGTGAAACTGGCGATATATAAAGAGGCGGGTATTTCCTTCGATACACAGATATCGTCCAGCTTCGTTCCGACAGACGATAATCGGCTGCATGATCCCGCGATTTGCCAAAATCGAATTCCGCAGCTTGTCCGCGCCCGATACACCCTTGCTGGTGTCGCCATCGTCACCACCGATATCGAGGGCGAGCTGGATATTGTCGTCGGTTAGCTCACCTTCGAACCCTTCGACAAATCGACGGATACGCGGATTGTTGCGGTCGAGCTCGACGTCAAAAATCGGCAAATGTTGCTGCACACCGAACACGCCTATCCTCCTATGATTTCCACCACCATTAACAGTAGCATCGGCAATCTAAAAAATCCTGATTTTTTTACTACCGCACATTGAATTTACTGGAGATTGTAATGGAGGTGGAGCGCGCAAAGCCTCAACGGGGGATAGATTGGGCTTTCCAAAATAGTAAATGCATTCGGCATAACCATGCCTTTTGTTGGGTTTGAGGCTCCGTGGCCCGAACTTGGCAAGGCTGTGACGCGTGATTCAGCAGCGCTCAAGCCTCCCAGCCAAGACCGAATTCTCGGTGAGACCGTCACCCTCCTCCCGGTTCATGCAAGCGCCCATCACAAGCTCCAGTCAACAAAGGTGCAATCAAAGATGCAAATGCTCCGCGAACCTTATAGAACGCAGACGAAGATAATCTTGAATCTTGAATGGCCCCACGTTAGTCGCCGGGCGCCAATGTGCGCGCTTTTCAGCGTCTTCTATTCTGCAGCTGGGTCGGTCGTCTGGAGACTAACGCTTTGAATCCAGCGGGTTCGATCGCTCTTGCGCTCGTGCATGGCCAGAAATAGGCGCCGTCCGTTGCCTAATAGCGTGAGCGCGTCGCTGACAAAGCACGGCGAAACGCGCAGCCAAGCAGACCAACGGGGCTCGCCACGCACCTTATCGATAAGCCCCATTCCCTTCGGTGCATTGTAAATCGGGATCTGTCGACCACGATAGGAACGATACTTGGGCGAGCCATGCTCATCGCGCGCTTGCACATCTTTGAGCGTCGCATGAATATCATCTGAGCTCATATTGTTGGCATAGAACGTGAGCTCATAAGTGTCGCCTCCTCTTTTTTCGGGATAGGTGGCGACTCCGACGATCACCAACTGCGTTCTGAACACCAACAGCGGGTGGTCGTCATCTGCGTTCCATGCGAATTGGGGAGCGAAAACATCATGATTGATGGCGGCTTCAACATTCGCCTCGTAACCTTCAACGCGGATGGCGAGAAATGTGTATTCGTCATCAGGTGTCTTCCGCCGCTTCTTCCTCTGGGGCATCGAAACCTATCATCCGTTGCTGCCATGGATACGGTTTGGCCGAGACACTAAGTAAAACATATCATCTGGCTCTAAGCTATCAGCACGGCTTTGCAGGCACGTCCAGGAAACCGGACGTCTGTGTGTTTCGGGAAAGAGCGTAGCGGCTGGCTTGAACGCTCAGACGGGGCGCCGATAAGGTTTGATTGTCCATCCACGCTTAACCTCCCCCGTTTTCCACCGTCCGCATGCGGCAATTGCCCATATGTCTGACACGGCGCTGAACAATAAGGCGACAATGGTGCAAGCAATGGTGCAAGTACAGGTCAAAGATTTCTAAAAATTTACGATTTTTCAATCACTTACGAGAAGTTCATGGCGGACAGGGAGGGATTCGAACCCTCGGTACGCTTTCACGTACACACGCGTTCCAGGCGTGCGCCTTAAACCACTCGGCCACCTGTCCTTTGGCGTTTCGCAACCGGTCAGGAGGCAAATCGTCGGAACGGCCGCGATATATACCGATGAATTTCTCAGGATCAACCTGAATCTGACAGATTTTTGACTTGCGGACAGAAAACTCCGGGCCTCTCCTCCATTGCGCTTATCTGGCTCTCAACTTATCTAAGGAGATGGATGGGGCAGAGTGCGATTGGCCAGTCGTGTATGGCCGATGGGTAATGAGTATTCGGAGGGGTCGATGCGTTTCTTGTTGCGTTTTGCCAGCCTTGTTGCGCTGGTTGTTGCGGTGATCGCCGGGACCATCGATTCCATCCAATCGGTCGCAGCCTCCGCAGTCGTGCTGACCCCGATGGGAGACGCCTGGAAGGATGTCAGCCCGTCATCGCTTACGACCGTCCAGTCTCTGATTTCCTACTATATCCATCCGCGCCTTTACAATCTGGCAGTCCAGTGGCTGCTGTTCCAGCCGGCCTTCGCGGTGTTCCTGGTGATCTCGCTGCTTCTCTGGATGATTGCCTACAAGAAGCCGCCTGTTGCGGGCCGCTTCAGCGTTTGAGACCGCCTGGACGCTATAAGAATTCAGTCAACCGGGCGATGGAGACGGGAGAGGGAACTTGCTTGACGATGGCGTTGGCACCTTTGGCATAAAAGCGGAGCGCCGGAATATCGCGGCGGGCCTTACGCGCATCCCCGCGTCACCATTTCACCGTCTTGGAATTCATATCGGAGCGCCCGTCAATGCGTCATGCCGGTGCGATGGCAGGCAGCACCGTCGCGTCCAGTCGCATGGCGATATCGATATCGTTCCGGCGGGATTGGATGGCGAGTGGGAGGACGATGCCGATTGCTCGATTCTGCGGCTCTGGATAAACCCTGCGATCGTGCGCAGTGCGGCGGAGGATCTGGAGATCGATCCCGACAGCGTTGCCGTCATTCCTAAGTTCCAGCATCGCGATCCAGGTATCGAGCACATCGCCTTGGCGCTGGAGACGCAAATGAGGATGGATGAACCCTCCGATCGCCTGTTCGTCGAAAGCCTTGGAAAGGCGCTGGCGGTGCGGCTCATCAGCGGGCCCTTCAACCTGACGACCACCGCCGCCAGGCAAAAGCTTTCATCAAGCCAGAAGCGCAGGCTGGTCGAGTTCATCGAATCCCATCTCGATCAGGATTTATCGCTGGCACAATTGGCAGACGTGGCGGCAATCAGCGTATCGCATCTAAAGGTGCTGTTTCGCCGTACATACGGTATGCCGGTTCATCAATATGTGATCCGCTGCAGAGTGGAGCGCGCTAGAAGCTTGCTTGTAGCGGGGGAACTGCCGATCAGCCAGATTGCTCTGGCCACCGGTTTCGCCCATCAGAGCCATATGGCACAGGCGATGAAGCGTGTTCTTGGTGTGACGCCGGCCAACATCGCCCGGATGAGGCAATAATCTGGAGAACGTCAAGCGGCCATTGTTGTGAGGCGCCGACGCGAAAATATACTGCCCGTTTTTGCTCTTCATCGTCCGATCCTGTGCGACAGGACCTATAAAAACAGCATGCTCTCCATCCGCGATGAAACGTTTGAGGATGTGAGAGATGTTCGTAGTTTTAGGGGCGACCGGAAAGATTGGACGGGCGACGATTGGCGAGCTCCGCCGCCATGGTGCACCGGTAAGAGCCGTCGTTCGACGTCAAAATAGCGCCGATGACCTGCGCGCCATGGGTTGCGATATCGCCGTTGCGGACATTCAGGACAGTGAGGCTCTCAGTGAAAGCATGAGAGGCGCGACAGCCGTGCAGATCATCTGCCCCACGGGTGTTCGGGCAGACGACGCAGCCGCGGAGATGAAAAACAGCATCAGAACGATCGTCCATGCGCTCGACCGGAACCGGCCGAGCTCAGTTCTGGCAATTTCCGACTATGGCGCGCATCTCGCGTCTGACACCGGCATTACGTTGACTTTCCATCACCTGGAGTCAGAACTGAAGAAGCTCCCCGCCGCTCTGACCATTCTGCGCTCCGCCGAGCACATGGAGAATTGGAGCCGCGTGGTCGGACATGCGGTCGAGACCGGCGTGCTGCCAAGCCTGCATCATCCGGCAACCAAACTATTTCCCACCGTGTCGGCTTCCGATGTCGGCGTCATTGCGGGTGAATTGCTGCTATCCGGTGTTCATGCTCCGCTCAACATCGTCCACGCGGAGGGGCCGGATCGCTATAGCGTCGAAGACGTCGCGTGGACGGTTGGAGAGCTCGTCGGCCGGAAAATTGCCGCCCGGGAGATGCCTCGCCCAGACTGGATTCCGGCGCTCGCTCGAGGAGGGCTTGGCGCAAGCTATGCCGAACTGGTTGCCGCGATGTATGACGCCCACAATGCCGGGCGGATCGACGTTGAGCCAGGTGGAGACGTAAGACAAGGTCGAACCGATCTGCGGAAGGTTCTGGCTTCGATGATGAAAGGTTTCTTGTGAGGGAAGGGGTCTCGACGCGGCGGCGCCCGCTCGCGCGAAAGTTTTCGGACGAGTTGGCCGATTTTTGATCGCCCCGCGTGATCATCGATGCAGACGGGATCGCCTTCTTCCGGTCTGAAATCAGGCGATCCGGTGTGTTTTGGACAGCCTTGCTTATGTAGATCGCGAGCGTATCAAGGCAACCCGCCGCCAGTACGGCGATGGCTCGGGTTTGTCGCCGCGATACCTGCATCGGACCCTTGGTTGGCTAATAAAATCGCAGTTTGAGGGCGAAAATGTCCAAAAATCAGCTCCTTTGGGCGGGTTTTTGGCAATTCCCACAAATCTTTACCAACTGAAAAATTTCTCGTGAATTTTTCGTGCAGCCATGCAAGGATGCGCGCCAGCTTGGCCTCGGGGGAGGTCGGCGGTTCCGCAGACATGTCCGGTCAACGGGCTTGCGGGAGGACCCAACAAGATAGCAACAACAGGGCTGCAACTCATGAAAAAATCCCTTTTGACCCTTTTCGCCTTGGCTGCCATGTCGGCAACCGCGCTTGCGGCCGACATCAAGCCGGCGATCGTTTATGGCACCGGCGGCAAGTTCGACAAGTCCTTCAACGAAGCGGCCTATAATGGCGCCGAAAGGTTCAAGAAGGAAACCGGCGTCGCCTACCGCGACTTCGAGCCGACGGGCGACACCCAGGGCGAACAGGCACTGCGCAACTTCGCCAGCAAGGGCTTCAATCCGGTCATCGCCGTGTCCTTCGCCTGGACGTCCGCTCTCCAGAAGGTTGCCGCCGAATATCCGAAGACCCAATTCGTTCTGATCGACGACAGCCTCGATCTGCCGAACGTTCGCTCCGTCAAGTTCAAGGAAAATGAAGGTTCCTACCTTGCCGGCGTCATGGCGGCCATGGCTTCGAAGTCCGGCAAGATCGGCTTCGTCGGCGGCATGGACATTCCGCTGATCCGCAAGTTCGAATGTGGCTATGAGCAGGGCGCCCGCGCCACCAACCCGAAGATCGAAGTCTTCCAGAACATGACCGGCACGACCGGTGCTGCATGGAACGACCCGGTTCGCGGCGGCGAGCTTACCAAGAACCAGATCGACCAGGGCGCTGATGTCGTCTATGCGGCGGCGGGCGCCACCGGCCTCGGCGTGCTGCAGACGGCTGCCGACAACAAGAAGCTTTCCGTCGGCGTTGACTCCAACCAGAACTACCTGCATCCGGGTTCGGTTCTGACCTCCGTCGTCAAGCGCGTCGATCTCGCCGTCTACAACGCCTTCACCGATGCCAAGAACGGCAAGTTCACACCTGGCACGCAGGAACTCGGCCTCAAGGAAGAGGGCGTCGGCGCGGCCATGGACGACAACAACAAGCCGCTCGTCACGCCGGAAATGAAGGCCGCCGTCGACAAGGCGACCGCCGACATTATTGCCGGCACGATCAAGGTGCACGACTACACGACCGACAACGCCTGCCCGAAGAGCTGATATGAAATAAGGGCGTATGACGCATTCAAAACGTCATACGCCCTTTTCTTATCCGGAAGTCTGGTTTCTGGAGCTGCGTAGTGAGCCAAACGCCTGCCATCGAACTCGTGGGCATCGACAAGAAGTTCGGTGCCGTCCACGCCAATAAAGACATCAATCTGACCGTTGCCAAGGGCTCGATCCACGGAATCATCGGTGAGAATGGTGCCGGGAAATCGACTCTGATGTCGGTAATCTATGGCTTCTATCATGCCGACAGCGGCGAGATCCGCATCAACGGCAATCCTATCGCCATCCGGGACAGCCAGGCGGCCATCGCCGCCGGCATCGGCATGGTGCACCAGCATTTCATGCTGGTCGACAATTTCTCCGTGTTGGAAAACGTCATGCTGGGCGCCGAAGGCGGCGCATTGCTGGCCAAGGGCGTCGCCGCCGCCCGCGCAGAACTCAGGCGGCTAGAGACGGATTACGGCCTGGAAGTCGATCCGGACGCATTGATCGAGGAGCTTCCGGTCGGTCAGCAGCAGCGTGTCGAGATCCTGAAGGCTATGTTTCGCGGCGCCGAAATCCTTATTCTCGACGAACCGACCGGTGTTCTGACGCCCGCAGAAGCGGACAATCTGTTCCGCATTCTCCGCGTGCTGCGCGACCAGGGCAAGACGATCATCCTGATTACCCATAAGCTGCGCGAAATCATGGCGATCACCGATACGGTGTCTGTCATGCGCCGCGGCGAAATGGTCGCCACCCGCAAGACGGAGGAAACCACCGTCGAAGAGCTTGCCGAGCTGATGGTCGGCCGCCGCGTGCTGCTGCGGGTCGAAAAAGGCTCTGCCCATCCGGGCGAGGTCGTGCTCTCCGTGCGCAATCTGACCGTCAAGGACGGCCGTGGCGTCACCATGGTCGACAATGTCTCTTTCGATGTCCGCGCCGGCGAGATCGTTGGTATCGCGGGTGTGGCGGGCAACGGCCAGTCGGAGCTGCTGGAGGCGATCGCCGGCATCCGCAAGCCCGCGTCGGGCGAGATCCACCTGCACGGCAAGCCAATCGGCACGGCCGATCCCGCGGCGCTGCGTGACCTTGGCCTTGCACACATTCCCGAGGATCGCCATCACATGGGCCTCGTCCTCAAGTTTGAGGAATACGAAAACTCGATGCTCGGCTATCACCGCGACACCAAATATGGCCGTGGTGGAATGCTCGATCTCGACGCCATGCGCAAGGATGCGATGGAGAAGATCGAGAAATACGACATCCGCCCGCCGAACGCCCGGCTGAAGACTGCCAATTTCTCCGGCGGCAACCAGCAGAAGATCGTCGTCGCCCGCGAAATCGAGCGCGATCCGAAAGCCTTGCTGATTGGCCAGCCGACGCGGGGCGTCGACATCGGCGCCATCGAATTCATCCATCGCCGCATTATCGAGATGCGGGATGCTGGCAAGGCAATCCTTCTGGTGTCGGTGGAGCTGGATGAAATCCGCGCGCTTTCGGACCGCATCCTCGTCATGTTCGCCGGCCACGTCGTCGGCGAGAAAACGGCTGACGCCGGTGAACAGACACTCGGCCTGATGATGGCCGGCATTGCCGCATGAGGCCTTGATGAGCACTGCTTCCGTTCCGCTCCCCAATTGGATCACCTATGGTCTGATTCCCATTCTGAATCTCGTCATCGCCTTCCTGATCTCTGGCCTCGTCGTTTGGTTTATCGGCGAGAGTCCGTTGGATGCGTTGAACCTGCTCCTGCAGGGCGCACTCGGCAGCGGTGAAGGCATTGGCTTTACGCTGTACTATGCCACAAGCTTCATTTTCACCGGCCTGTCGGTCGCCGTCGCCATTCATGCCGGCCTGTTCAACATCGGCTCCGAAGGCCAAGCCTATGTCGGCGGCCTCGGCTGCGCCCTCGTGGCACTGACGCTCGACAGATACGTGCCCTGGTATGTCACGATGCCCTTCGCGGTCATTGGTGCGGCTGTATTCGGCGCGCTCTGGGCTCTCATTCCCGCCTGGCTGCAGGCCAAGCGCGGCAGCCACGTCGTCATCACCACCATCATGTTCAATTTCATCGCCTCTGCGATGATGAACTTCATCTTGGTGCATGTGCTGATCGTGCCGGGCAAGATGGCGCCGGAAACCCGCACCTTCCTTGAGGGCGGCCAGTTGCCGAAGCTCGATTGGCTGATGGGCATCTTCGGTTCGACCATCGGCGCGGCACCGCTCAATGTTTCCTTCCTGATCGCGCTGGTCATGTGTTTCCTCGTCTGGGTGCTCGTCTGGCGCACCAAGCTCGGCTACGAAATGCGAACGCTCGGCCTCAGCCCGACGGCCGCCGTCTATGCCGGCATTCCTTATGCCCGCACGGTCATCATCGCCATGCTGATCTCCGGCGGTCTCGCCGGCATGATGGCGCTCAATCCGGTCATGGGTTCATCGGCCCGCCTGCAGGTCGAATTCGTGCTCGGCGCCGGTTTCGTCGGCATCGCCGTGTCGCTGATGGGTCGTAACCATCCCTTCGGCATCATCCTGGCGGCAATCCTGTTCGGCATTCTCTATCAGGGCGGCGATGCGCTTTCTTTCGACATGCCCAACATCACGCGTGACATGATCGTAGTGATCCAGGGACTGGTCATCCTGTTCGCCGGTGCCCTCGAATATATGTTCCGTCCCGCGCTGGTGCGCGTCTATCAAAAATTCGCCAGGACGTGAGGATCGGACGATGGAATATTATGATCTTCTCATCAGCATACTTGGCTCGACCGTCCGCCTGTCGATTCCGCTGATCTTCACCGCACTCGCCGGGCTCTTTTCCGAGCGCGCCGGCATTTTCGATATCGGTCTCGAAGGCAAGATGCTGGCATCCGCCTTTGCCGCTGCCTGCGTCGCGTCCGTCACCGGCTCGGCCTGGGCCGGCCTCGGCGCCGGTATCATCGCATCGGTGGCGTTTGGCCTGCTTCATGGCTTCGCCTCGATCACCAATCGCGGCAACCAGATCGTCTCCGGCGTTGCGATCAACTTCCTGACCGCGGGTTTGACCATTGTGCTCGGCCAGGCCTGGTTCGGTCAGGGCGGGCGCACGCCGACGCTGCCGGCCGACGCGCGTTTCGCTTCGATCACATTGCCGGGCGCCGACGCCATCCGTGACGTGCCCTTCATCGGGCCGTTCTATGCCAACGTCATCTCCGGCAACAATATCCTCACCTATCTCGCCTTTCTCGCCGTGCCGATTTCCTGGTGGATCCTCTATCGCACCCGTTTCGGCCTGCGCCTGCGCGCTGTCGGCGAAAATCCGGGCGCCGTCGATACGGCAGGCATCTCCGTCGAGTGGCTCCGGTATCGGTCGCTGATCGTCGCCGGCATTCTCTGCGGCTTCTCCGGCACCTATCTTGCCATCGCCCAGTCGGCGGCCTTCATCAACAACATGTCGGCGGGCAAGGGCTATATCGCGCTGGCGGCGCTGATCTTTGCAAAGTGGAAACCGGTGCCGGTCATGTTCACCTGCCTGCTCTTCGGCTTCCTCGATGCTTTCGCCAATTTCATGCAGGGCAAGGCGGTGCCTGGCATCGGCGAAGTGCCGGTACAGATTTTCCAGGCGCTGCCCTATATTCTGACCTGCATCCTGCTTGCAGGCTTCATCGGCGTCGCCAAACCGCCAAAGGCGGGCGGCGTGCCCTATACCAAGGAGCGCTGATCCATGTCGCATGATCTGTTCGAGGCCGCCCGCGGAGCGATGGCCTTTGCCCATGCACCCTATTCGAAATTTCCTGTCGGCGCGGCGATCCGCGCGGAGGATGGCAAAGTCTATACCGGCGCCAACATCGAAAACCTGTCCTTCCCGCAGGGCTGGTGCGCCGAGCCGACTGCGATCAGCCACATGATCATGGCCGGCGCCAAGAAGATCGTCGAAATGGCCGTCATTGCCGAAAAACTGCCGCTCTGCCCGCCCTGCGGCGGCTGCCGGCAGAAGATCGCCGAGTTCGCCAGCAAGGAAACGCGCATCTATCTTTGCGACGAAACCGGCGTGAAGAAGACCATGACCATGGACGAGATGCTGCCCTTCAGCTTCGAAACCGAGATACTGGGATGAGCGCCGCCGTCGAAATCCTGGCCGCAAAGCTCGGTGATCTCCAGCCGCGCTACGGCATAGTCCTGGGCTCCGGCCTTGGTTCCCTGGTCGACGAGGTGCGGGATGCGGTACGCATTCCGTACGCCGACCTTCCAGATTTCCCCGTCAGCGCCGTTTCCGGCCATGCCGGAACACTGGTTGTCGGCTATCTCGGTAACGTGCCGGTCATCATGCTGTCCGGCCGCGTGCACTATTACGAGAAGGGTGACGCCAATGCCATGCGCGTGCCGATCGAAACCCTGAAGGGTCTCGGCATCGAGACGCTGATCCTCACCAATTCCGCCGGATCGCTGCGCGAGGAAATGTCGCCGGGATCGGTGATGCAGATCACGGATCACATCAATTATTCGGGGATGAACCCGTTGATCGGCGAGGAAAGCGACAAGCGTTTCGTCGGCATGACCAATGCCTATGATACCGACCTGATCATGCGAATGCGCAAGGCAGCGGAAAAGGCCGAGATCAAGCTGTCGCACGGCGTCTACATGTGGTTCTCCGGCCCGAGCTTCGAAACTCCGGCGGAAATCCGCATGGCGCGCATCATGGGCGCCGATGCGGTCGGCATGTCGACGGTGCCGGAAGTTATTCTTGCGCGTCTTTTCGGCCTGAGGGTTGCAGCCGCCTCCGTCATCACTAACTATGGGGCTGGCATGACCGGCGCCGAGCTCACGCATGAAGAGACGAAGGACATGGCCCCGGTTGGCGGCGCTCGCCTTGCTGCCATCTTGAAAGAAATGATTGCGGACGGAGGAAACGAACAATGACGAGCCATTCCCTTAGAGAAACGGCGGCCGTTGCGCTTTCCCTTCTCGATCTCACCAATCTCAAGGACGATTGCACGCCGGCCCAGATCGAGACGCTCTGCGCCCGGGCCCAGTCGCCCTATGGCAACACCGCCGCTATCTGCATCTGGCCGCGGTTCGTTGCTCAGGCGCGCGGTATTCTCGGAACCGACCATGCCGTGAGGATCGCGACCGTGGTGAATTTCCCGGCCGGCGATATGGAAGTGGCCGACGTCGCCGCCGAGGCGCGTGAGGCGATCGCCGATGGTGCGGACGAAATCGATCTCGTCATTCCCTATCGTGCGCTGCTGGCCGGCAACGAGCAGGCCGTCACCGACATGGTTGCCGCCGTCAAGGCCGAATGCACGGGACCGGTGCTGCTGAAGACTATCCTCGAAACCGGTGAACTCAAGGACGTGGCGCTCATCCAGCGCGCCTCAGAACTGGCAATCGAGGCAGGCTCCGATTTCATCAAGACGTCTACCGGCAAGGTCGCCGTCAACGCGACCCTGGAAGCCGCCGATATCATGCTGCGGGCGATCCGCCAGAGTGGCCGCAAGGTGGGCTTCAAGCCGGCGGGCGGCATCGGCTCCGTTGGTGATGCGGCCCTCTATCTCAGCCTCGCCGAAACCATCATGGCGCCGGATTGGGCCATGCCCTCGACCTTCCGCTTCGGCGCGTCGAGTCTTCTCGACGATATCTTGAACGTGCTCGGCGGCGGGCAGTCCACCGCGGCGGCTTCCGGATACTGAGCGATGATCCCGCAGGAGATCATCCGGCGGAAGCGGGATGGCGGCACGCTACCCGCCGCCGATATTGACGCCTTCATCGCGGCCCTTGCGCGGGGTGACCTGGCCGAAAGTCAAATCGGCGCCTTCGCCATGGCCGTCTGGTTTCATGGCATGACGCGTGAGGAGACCGTGGCGCTGACGCTGGCCATGGCCCGCTCCGGCGACAGGATTTCCTGGCCCGGTATCGACAGACCGATCGCCGACAAACACTCGACCGGCGGTATCGGCGACAACGTTTCGCTGATGCTGGCCCCGATTGCAGCTGCCTGCGGCCTTGCCGTGCCGATGATCTCCGGCCGTGGCCTCGGCCATACCGGCGGCACGCTGGATAAGCTAGAATCGATCCCCGGCTACGGCATCACCCCGGATGCGGCACACTTCCGCAAGGTGGTGGATGAGGTGGGCTGTGCCATCATCGGCCAGACTGGGACGTTGGCGCCTGCTGACGGCAAACTCTATGCCGTGCGCGATGTCACTTCGACGGTCGATTCCGTGCCGTTGATTACAGCTTCGATCCTATCGAAGAAGCTGGCCGCGGGCCTCGAAACGCTGGTCCTCGACGTCAAGATTGGCAATGGCGCCTTCATGACCTCGCTGGAAGAGGCCGAGACGTTGGCTCGGTCGCTGGTTGAGGTGGCGAACGGCGCGGGCGTCAGGACCTCGGCTCTGATCACGGATATGAACCAGCCGCTGGCCGACGCGGCCGGTAATGTCGTCGAACTCCGCAATTGCCTGGATTTTCTGAAGGGCGGCAAAACCGGCACGCGGCTCGAAACGGTCGTGTTGGCGTTCGCCGCAGAGATGTTGACGCAGGCGGGGGTCGTTAAGTCATTGGCCGAGGCTGACGCAAAAGCGCGCGAAGCCCTTTCCTCCGGCAAGGCAGCCGAGCGGTTCGGCCGCATGGTTCGCGCCCTTGGCGGCCCTGCCGATCTGCTGGATCGCCCGGACAGATATCTGATTGCCGCGCCGGTGCAGAAGCCGGTTCTTGCGTCGTCGGATGGCTGGTTGACGGCCTGCGATGCTCGCGCCATCGGCATGAGCGTGATCGATCTGGGGGGCGGTCGCCGTCATCCGCAGGATAAGATCGATCATCGCGTTGGCTTCAGCGATATCCTGCCGCTCGAAACGAGGGTCGCCAAAGGCGACCGCATCGCAACTGTCCATGCCGCCGACGAGGCGAGCGCCGAAAGGGCCGCAGCAGATTTGGCCGCGAACTACCGGATTGGTGATGCCGCACCCGTTCTGCCGCCGGTGATCGTTACGCGGATCTGAGAGGCAACTATTGAGTCAGACGCAATGAGCCGTTCTCGGCGCCATAGGAATTGAGCTTTTTCAGGAAACTCATGCCGATCAACGTCGTGCTCAACGCGTCGTCCTTGGCAACCACGGCGTCGACATCGCGGACCTTGATCGTGCCGATCTCGAGACGGTCGAGTTTGGCGAGCGCCACCTTGGACGCGCCATTGGCTGTCTGGATGGTGTAGCGATAATCGAGATCGTTGCCGCTGATGCCGAGGCGGCGTGCTGTGCTCTCGTTGATTGCCACATAGGTTGCGCCCGTATCGATCAGACCATGCACCGACCGGCCGTTGATCTTGAAATCACCCTCATAGTGACCGCCCGCGCCGGCTGGCAACATCACGCTTCCATATGCAGCCGGCGCCGCAATGGGCTGCTGCGCCAACGCAACTTCGCCGACGGCCGTCGAGCTTTCGCTGGTTGCCGCTTGCTTACTGAGCAACGCGGGAACCTGCGTGGCAGCTGCGGCGATGAGGCCGGCAAAGACAAGAACGCGAACGAGCATCGGCGAGATCCTTCCTATGGGCTTGGTTATCTCGAGCCCATTTGATCCCCGACGTTTAAAGCATCTTCGCTGACAGGTCGCTAAACAGATCAATAAAAAGCCCGGCAGTTGGGGGCTGCCAGGCAAAAAACAAATATAGCGACAGGATTTACTTCGTGCCGTACATGCGGTCGCCGGCATCGCCGAGGCCGGGAACGATATAGCCTTTTTCATTCAAATGGCTGTCGATCGCTGCTGTGAAGACCGGCACGTCCGGATGCGCCTTGCAGAAATTGGCGAGGCCTTCCGGTGCGGCGAGCAGGCAGAGGAAGCGGATATTGTGGGCGCCGCGCTCCTTCAGCTTGTCGATGGCCGCGATAGAAGAGTTGCCGGTTGCCAGCATCGGATCGACGACGATGATCAGGCGCTCGGAAATATCCTCCGGCGCCTTGAAGTAGTATTCCACCGGCTGCAGCGTCTCGTGATCGCGATAGACGCCGATATGCGAAACGCGGGCCGAGGGTACGAGGTCGAGCATGCCTTCCAGCAGACCGTTACCGGCGCGCAGGATCGAGGCGAAGACCAGCTTTTTGCCCTCAAGGATCGGCGCGTCCATGGTCTGAAGCGGCGTCTCGATAGTCTCGATCGTCAATTCGAGGTCGCGGGTGACTTCGTAGCAGAGCAGCGTCGAGATCTCGCGCAACAGCCGGCGGAAGCTGCCCGTCGACGTGTCCTTCTTGCGCATGATGGTCAATTTATGCTGCACGAGCGGGTGATCGATGACAGTGACGCCGTCCATGGTTTCAGCCTTCCAGTAATTCCGCGATATGAGATGTTTCTTTCACGGAAATCGCCCTCGGTGCAAGAAAATAGGCCTCACGCAGAGATTTCATCCCCAGTCTGCGGCCTAAACGATGCTGTTACAGTCTTGCCAATAGCGCCGCCCGCGTTGCCTCGTCCACGAAGGCCGCCTCGATAGCCGTGCGGGTCATAGCGTCGATCTCGTCGTCGCTGAAGCCGAAGGCGGTGGAGGCAAGATCGTATTCGCGCTTCAGAGAGGTGTGGAAGAAGGGCGGATCGTCGGAATTGATGGTGACGCGGACGCCGGCGTCGCGAAGCTGGCGCAGCGGATGCGCGGCGAAATCTGGGAAGACATTCAGTGCGACATTCGACCCGGGGCAGACTTCCAGCACCGTGCCGAGATCCGCAAGGCGCTTGACAAGGTCGGCGTCCTCGATGGCGCGCACGCCATGGCCGATGCGCGCCGGGCGCACCAGCGTGACGGCATCGGCAACGCTGAACGCGCCGCAGACTTCGCCGGCATGGATGGTGAGGCCGAGGCCGGCTTCGCGGGCAATGTCGAAAGCACGTGCATAATCTGCGACACGGCCCATGCGCTCTTCGCCCGCCATATTGAAACCCGTGATCAGCGGATTATCGCTTTTGGCGGCATATTCGGCAGCCTTGATGACGCGATCCGGCCCAAAATGACGTTCGCCGGTGACAAGCAGCCTGGCGACGATGCCACTTTTTTCCTGTGCCGCGCGAATGCCGGCCGAGACGCCCGCCATATAGGCGTCGGCGCCGAGGCCGATGCGGTCGCCATGGTCGGGCGAGACGATCAGCTCACTATAGATCGTGCCGATGCCCGCAAGCTCCTCGAGATAAGTTTCGGTCAGCAACGCGTAGTCTTCCTCCGTGCGATAGACCTCGGAGACCTTGTCGTAGCAGACGAGGAATTCGGTAAAATCCTTCCAGAGATAGATGCCGTCACGCATGAAGGCGCTGGTATCGACGTTGTATTTCCGTGCCTGCGCGAGCGTCAGCGCCGGAGGAGCCGCGCCCTCGAGATGACAATGCAGCTCCACCTTCTTCAAATGCGATGTCACAGAAAACTCCTTCCATGCGGCCCCGCCGCAATTCCCAAATGGCGCGCGACGGTTTCGCCGATATCGGCATAGGTCTGTCGGATACCGATCGGACGCGAGCGGATGCCGGGTCCATAGGCGATCACAGGCACGCGCTCGCGCGTGTGGTCGGTACCGCGCCAGGTCGGGTCGCAGCCGTGATCGGCGGTCAGGATGACGAGATCGCCGGGCTTCAGTTTCTCATGCACATCCGGCAGTCGCGCGTCAAAGGCTTCAAGCGCGGCCGCATAGCCGGCCACATCACGGCGATGACCATAGACCATGTCGAAATCGACGAAATTCGTGAAAACGAGATCGCCATCGGCTGTTTCGTCCATAGTCTTCAGCGTTGCATCCATCAGCTTCATGTTGCCGTTGGCTTTGATGACTTTGGAGATACCCTGATGCGCGAAAATATCGCCGATCTTGCCAACCGCATGCACGGTGCGTTCGGCCTTGACCAGGCGGTCGAGCAGGGTCGGCTCGGGCGGCAGCACGGAGAAGTCCCGGCGGTTGCCGGTACGCTCGAACGTGGTCTGCGTCTCCCCGATGAAGGGCCGGGCGATGACGCGGCCGATATTATAAGGATCGAGCAGGGTGCGGACGATCTGGCAGAGAGCGATCAGCCGTTCGAGGCCAAAATGGCGCTCATGCGCTGCAATCTGGAAGACGGAATCGGACGAGGTGTAGCAGATCGGTTTGCCGCTACGGATATGTTCCTCGCCATATTTGGCGATGATCTCTGTGCCGGATGCGTGGCAGTTGCCGAGAATGCCGGGGAGATCGGCCGCTTTGCAAATGGCCTCCACCAGCTCCGGCGGAAAGGCGTCGCCCTCAGCGGAAAAATAACCCCAGTCGAACATCACGGGCGTGCCGGCGATTTCCCAGTGGCCCGACGGCGTGTCCTTGCCGTGTGAGACTTCATTGGCGCAGCCATAGAGACCATAGAGCTTTTCCGGCTTCGGCATACCAGCCGGATAGCGGCCAGTCGCCGCCTTGGCAATTTCCAACAATCCGAGACCCGACATGTTCGGCAGCGCCAAAGGACCGGAACGCAGGCCTTCGCGATCGGCAGCACCCGCCGCGCAGAACTCGGCGATATGGCCAAGCGTATCTGCGCCCTCGTCGCCGTAGGTCGCCGCATCCGGACCGCCGCCGACACCGAAGGAATCAAGAACGAAGAGAAAGGCGCGCGCCATGGATCACCCGATAAGATTGCTCAGTGCGCGACATCTAATGTCAGGCGCATTGGACGTCACCCATATAACGGAGGCGTCGACTTGGCAATTTTCCTGTTAAATGGGGAATATCGCACGGATTTACAGTAGTTCGGCTCAACAGTCGGTACAGGCGACCGAACTGCCGGTGCGCGGACGATAAAAATACTGGCGGCTGATGGTGATCTGGCTGCTACCGGCGGGCAGGAAATCTGAGCCGAAACTGATGAGCTGATACGGAATGGCGAGCTCGGTGCGCACCAGAAACGAGCCTGCCTGACCGATGTTGCTGGGCACTGTGACGGCACTGCCGGTCGAATAGGGCTTGCTGCCGTCCTGCGCCCAGGACCACGCGACAGTGGCGTTGCTACCGGAGTCGATGGCGACGCCGGTGATCTTCAGCGTCAGGCCGGTTGTCGCATAGGGTGCAAAAATGGCGCCGGCGACGGAAGGCATCTCGGCGAGCGACGATTTCGTGACGCTCGATTGCTGGGTGAGGATGTCGGCGATGGAGCCGGCCGACCGGCTCGCGCGCTTTTCGACGCTGAGGGCGATGGTGAGTTCGAAGGCGCCGAGATAAAGCATCAGCAGCACGGGGAAGAGAATGGCGAATTCGATCGCGCCGATGCCCCGCTCGTCGCGGGCAAAGCGCCGCAAAGGAGCACAAAGCGTTACCATCAGCGCTTTCCCATACATCTCCAGCCGCCGTCTCAAGGGTAATTCTCGTTCAGGAAAGCGGCCGTCGCGACGATGAGATAGGTCGTCGGCATTGAGCCATCAGTAGGGCGGATATTGGTGAGATAAGGCCGCAGCAGATCGGTTATTATGTGCCAGCGATAGTAGGCACGCACCATATTCCTCGTCTGGGCGCCGCCAGGTGCGAAATTGAAGCCCGTTGTGTTGAGATCGGAATAAGGATCGGACGACACGCGTGGGATGGTCGTCGGCATATCGGCAAAGCTCTGGTAGGTTTCGACGTCGAGATAGAGATTGGTAGCCGTCGCCGTGGCAAGTTCGGTTGTCGAACAGGCTATGATCACCGAGATTTCGTTGCAGAAGGCCTGACGGAACTTATCCTGTGTTAGGTCAGTCGTCGTATTGTGATTGTAAGTAATCTGCCCGGTTCGGATCTCGCGCGCTACTGTATCGACGGCATTGGAAACGACCTGTTCGGCGACGAAGGCGACGAATGTTTCCAGGATCGCGAAGATGATCAGGAAATAGGGAATCGCCAAAAGGGCGAATTCGATAGCCGCTGTGCCGTCGCGAGAGCGCACGAATTCGCGTAGGCCTCCCCCCGCACGTCGCCGTGCAAAGGTCTTGCCCTCAAGAAGATCGTCGTGTGGCGTCATACCGGGATCCGCGGCGATTTACATAGGACGAGACTAGAACCGCTTTGTTGATAATCCGTTTCTCTTCTCTCTTCATATTGAGAGGAAGCTTGGATTTATTTAAGAAAGAAGAATCTTATATAGTATAATTGAATATAAGGAGGGAACGAAAACCTCCCCTTTACGGGCTGGCGGATGCAGCGGGGGTGGCATTGTTCTGTTGGGCATGCTGCTCGCAATTGGGCGTGCAGGACAGCACCGAGCGGTTGGTCTGACGGTAGACGCGTACGGTGTTGCCCTCGTCGATCGATACGAGGATACGTTCGTCGACGATTGCGTTGCCGTCCGAATCGAGCAGGACGATGTTTGTCGTGCCGAAGCTGCGGCCGGTAAGCACGATGGTCTTCGGATCGGCGACGGTCGCGTCGGCAACCTGTGAATTGCCGACGATGACCTTGCTCACGGGACGATCGAGCTTCAGCACGCGCGCGTGGTCCATATAGACGCGCAGCATGCCGTCATCCGCCGCGTGGGAAAACTGCGGCATCAGGCCTACTATTGCGGCGGCGCAGGCAAAGAATGCGGTTCTGCCGCGGGTTGGCATGGTCAGGCCTCGTGAAGCTGGTGGCGGAAACGGTTGCCAAATAGAATGAGAAAGAATGGTGAACGAACAATTAAGATAAGGCTACTCGTACAATTCCGACGCAAGTTCGTCCCCTTTGGCTTCCATTTTGGGATTTCCATTCGAGGTGTGCAATATTCCGAGACATTCCATATGCCGAACTAATATATTGACTTCTAATCATCGCTTAAAAATTGAAGATTTTCTTTAAAAATGCTCGGAAAGACATGAATTGACGTTAACTAGTCTATTTGCGTTTTAGAATTTCCTATCTGTTAACCCACTTCCTTAAAGCGATGGAAACGGCCAGCCGCTACCGTGCAACTCATCCGATCAACGGCAAACAGTTGGCGGACGTGCTGTCAACAAAGTGAGTGGAGTTAACTTATGACCAAGCTTTTTTCGCGTTTCCTGAAAGACGAATCCGGTGCGACTGCAATCGAATACGGCCTGATCGCCGCGCTGATCTCCGTAGCCATCATTGCTGGCGCAACGACTCTGGGCAACACGCTCAGCACCACGTTCAATAGCATTTCAACCAAGATGAACACCGCTTCTACCGCACACTAATCGTTGCGGTGCCTCAGCGGCATGTTTGGATTGAAAGCGGCACTGTTGACGGACGTGCTGTTAACAAAATGAGCGGAGTTACCTTATGACTAAGCTTTTTTCGCGTTTCCTGAAAGACGAATCCGGTGCGACCGCAATCGAATACGGTCTGATTGCCGCGCTGATCTCCGTAGCCATCATTGCCGGCGCAACGACCCTGGGCAACACGCTCAGCACCGTTTTCAATGGTATTTCGACCGATATGACCAACGCTTCCACAGCGCATTAATTGTTGCGGAAGTATAATGGTGTAAAATGTTCGGAAACCGCTCAGTACTATGAGCGGTTTTTGACCTTTATAGTTCGAGCTGGGGATATCAAATGCTTGAAGCCGCAACATTGCTGATCTTCCCCCTCTGCTTGTCGGTCGCGGCTGTCTCCGATCTTTTGACCATGACAATCCCGAACCGGGTGTCGCTCATCCTGGTTGGTGCTTTCATTGTGCTTGCGCCGCTCGTCGGCCTGACGCTACCGGAGATCGGCATGCACTTTGCCGGCGCGGCCATTGTTTTCTGTGTCTGCTTTGCACTTTTTGCATTGAACGTCATGGGCGGTGGCGATGCCAAGCTGCTGGCGGCATCGGCGCTCTGGTTCGGTTTCGATCCGTCGCTTCTCTCCTTCCTTGTCTATGTCGCATTCCTCGGCGGCGTGGTGACGATA
The DNA here is from genome assembly GCF_014193655.1 of Rhizobium sp. BK313. Lineage (GTDB taxonomy): Bacteria > Pseudomonadota > Alphaproteobacteria > Rhizobiales > Rhizobiaceae > Rhizobium. Next base: position 156,617 of record NZ_JACHZQ010000003.1, read on the forward strand.
GCCATTCTTATGATACGTTCGCAATCGAATGTCATTCTGGCCATGGGCCTGCCGCTGCCGAACTCGCTGCTGATTGCTAAAAAGATCCCTTATGGCATTGCCATTGCCATTGGCGGCTTCCTGGCTTTTCCCTCGTCGCCAATGGTCGCGGTGGCGGCATCGCACGTTATCTAAATTAGATATTTCTAAGTATTAACGGTGTATTGCTAATTTTAAATCTTACATCACTTTGATAGCAACTCTTAAATGACTGTAAATATAATATACCATTAACCATAATTACACCAATTACTGAGCATTCTGCGGGGCGAAGAGTCGTATTCCCCAAGGAATGATCATGAAACCCGCTCGCATAATGATACTCGCGGTGGCAGTTGTCGCGGCAGGGCTTGCCGGACTGCTGGCGATGCGTCTGGCCGCCTCGCACAATGTCGTGCCGCAGGTCGCAGCGGTGGTGGAAAAGGAGGCGACAGTCAATGTGCTCGTCGCCGACGCCAATCTTCCGGTCGGCTCGCGTCTGAACGAAAAGTCGATCCACTGGATGGCCTGGCCGCAAAGCGGCATCGTCAAGGGTTTCATCACCGAAGCCGATCGCCCCGATGCGCTGAAGGACCTGAACGGTGCCGTCGTCCGCCTGCCGATCTTTGAAGGCGAACCGATTCGCGAAGAGAAAGTCGCCGATTCCAATAGCCACATTCTCTCTTCGCTGCTGCCCTCGGGCAAACGTGCGGTCGCCACCGAAATTTCCGTCGCGACCGGTGCCGGCGGCTTCATCCTCCCCAATGATCGTGTCGACGTGATCATGGTGCGTAAGGGCGATACCCAGAAATTCGTGACCGAGACGGTGCTCAGCAACGTCCGTGTGCTCGCCGTCGATCAACAGATTGAGGAAAAGCAGGATGGAAGCAAGGCAGTGGTCGGCACGACTGCGACATTGGAGCTGACGCCGGACCAGACCAAGGTTCTGGCGGTTGCCCAACAGATGGCCGACCGATTGACGCTGGCGCTGCGCTCCGTCGCCGATGCAGCGCAACCGGATACGACCGCCGCCGACTATCTACTGACGGGCGACAACGGCGGCGCCGTCGTCCAGGTCATCAAATCCGGTGCGATTGTTGCCAACGGCACAGCCGCAGCCAAGACGCAATGAGAAGGGCCGGGATCATGTTCAAGACCAGCAAACCGATTGGCCTCCTCTCGCTTACCGCGCTCTCCTTCTCGGTCGCTTTTGCCGGCCTGCCTTTTGCCGAAGCGCCGGCCTTCCTGCGTATGGCGACGGCTAGGGCCGACGGTGCCGACAGTATCGTGACCATTGCCGGTCTAGGCACCAAGCGCACGCTGAAACTTGGGCTCAACAAGGCGCTGGTGGTCGACCTGCCGGCGGATGCGCATGATATTCTCGTTTCCGATCCGAAGATGGCCGATGCCGTGACGCGCACCTCGCGCCGCATCTATCTCTTCGGCAAGACGGTCGGCCAGACCAATATCTTCGTCTTCGGTGCCGATGGGAAGGAGATCGTGAGCCTCGACCTCCAGATCGAACGCGACATTTCCAGTCTGCAGGCCAATATCAAGCGCTTCATCCCGGACTCCGACATCGATGTCGAGATCGTTTCCGACAACATCGTCATGACCGGCACAGTTCGCACACCGCAGGATTCGTCTCGCGCCGAACAGCTTGCCGAGGCATTCCTCAAGGGCGGTGAAGCGACGACCCGCACCGAAACGGCAAGCGGCAGCGGTGGCGACAATTCTGTCGCCCTCTTTGCCGAATCGCGCCAGACCTCGCAGATCGTCAACATGTTGCAGATCGAGGGCGAAGATCAGGTGACGCTGAAGGTCACTGTCGCCGAGATCAAGCGCAGCGTGTTGAAACAGATCGGTTTCGACAATCTCGTCAGCAATTCCTCCGGCCTCACCGTGGCGCAGCTCGGCAACATCAGCGGCGATTCCACAGCCGCCGCAGGCGGTGGTGGCATAAGCGCACTGTTTAAGACGGCTCTTGGCCGGTACAACATCAGCACCTACCTGAACGCGATGGAACAGGCAGGTGCCGTCCGGACACTGGCTGAACCGACGCTCACGGCGATTTCGGGCCAAGCTGCAACCTTCAATTCTGGCGGTCAGACGCTCTATTCCACGACTGACAAAGACGGCAACGTAACAATCACACCATTTACTTACGGCGTCAGTCTCGCCTTCACGCCTGTTGTTCTTTCGGCAGGGCGTATCAGTCTCCATATCCAGACCCAGGTATCCAACCCGGTCGGTACGGCAGGAACGGCAACGTACAACCAACGCGCGGCCGACACCTCGGTCGAGTTACCCTCCGGCGGCTCCATCGCGCTAGCGGGCCTGCTTAGTGATAGCGTCCAGCAAACCACGAACGGTACGCCCGGCGCTTCGAAGATCCCGATCCTCGGCGCATTATTCCGCCAAAAGAGTTTTGAACGCGATGAAAGCGAACTCGTGATTATCGCGACGCCCTACCTGGTGCGACCGGTGGCGCGCGCTCAGCTCGCTCGTCCTGACGACAATTTCTCGCCGAGCAACGATGTTGCCGCCTTCTTCATGAACCGAGTCAACAAGATCTACGGGCACAAGGATGGGCCGCCGGTTGCGGATGCCGATTTCCACGGCACGGTCGGCTTTATCTACAAGTGAGGGGAAATGGATCATGACGCGCCCCTTTTCAACCGGAACAACGAGAGACCAAAAAATGGCCAGCCTCGATCGCAATGCGCCCCGCATCACCAGGCTGCGGTTCACGGCCCTGGCCCTGATCATGATGGCTGCAGCCGTCGTCGGTTGTGCAGGCTCCCAGGATGGCATGACCACCAGCGCCATTTCTGACGACTATCGTCAGCGCCATCCGATCGTGCTGACCGAGAAGGAGCATCACGTTGACATCCCCGTTGCGACGGGAGATCGCCGCTTAACGACGGGCGTCCGCGATACGGTTCGCGGTTTCGTGCAGGATTACAGGGCACACGCCTCCGGTACGGTGGAAATTCTGGCGCCTGGCGGCGGCGCCAATTCGCCCGCCGTATCGGCGCTCCGCCGGCAGATCCGTCAGGAGTTGGTGGCGAGCGGCATTCCGTCGGCGCGCATTGTCGATAATTATTATCCGGCTGGTGGCCTCGGCGATGCCGCGCCCATTCGTCTCCGCTTCGCGGCGACCACGGCAGTCACCAATGCTTGCGGCCAGTGGCCGGACGATCTGGCCGACAATGCTTTCGACAATCAGAACTACTACAATTTCGGTTGCGCCACACAGAACAACCTCGCAGCGCAAGTGGCCAATCCGACCGACCTCATCGCACCGCGTGCCATGTCGCCGATCGACACTGACCAGCGCAGCAAGGTGATCGACAACTACCGCAACGGCACTGCCCCGACCAGCACGGCCACGATCAGCGGCTTCGGCAATGGCGGTTCCTGATCATGAGAGCTTACCGTCGTCGGAACAGGACAAAATCATGAGCGCCCTCGATTACGAGATCAGACAGACAGCAGCGGAAGCCGAGGATACACCCCGCGCGGCCGATCTCGAAAACATGCGGCCGCTGCCGCGCATCTCCGTGCATGCCTTCTGCGAAAGCGAGCATTTGCAGCAGGTCATGGACAGATGCGCCAACGATCGGCGCATGTCCAAGGTCAGCCTCAGGATTACCAGCGGCAGCACGGCGGCGGCGGCAAACATGTTCGCCTCGACGCCGACGCCCAATCTGATCATCCTGGAAATCCGTGCCAATGCGCACAATCTACTGGCGGAGCTTGCGCCGCTCGCTGCGGTCTGCGATCCCAGCACCAAGGTGGTGATCGTCGGCTATCACAATGACATCGGCCTCTATCGCGAACTCATCCGCAACGGCATATCCGAATATATGGTCCAACCGGTTGCCATGACCGACGTGATGGCGGCGATGGCGGCTATCTTCGTCGATCCCGATGCAGAACCGCTGGGCCGTAGCGTCGCCTTCATTGGCGCCAAGGGTGGGGTAGGGGCGTCCACTATTGCGCATAATTGCGCTTTCGGCATCTCCAACCTGTTCTCGACCGAGACCATTCTCGCCGATCTCGACCTGCCTTACGGCACCGCCAACATTGATTTCGACCAGGACCCGGCCCAGGGCATCGCCGAGGCCGTCTATGCGCCGGAGCGTCTTGATGAGGTTTTCCTCGACCGCCTTTTGACCAAATGTTCGCAGCACCTGTCGCTGCTCGCCGCTCCCTCCATGCTCGATCGCGCCTATGATTTCGACGGCCAGGCGTTTCAGCCGGTACTGGATGTCCTGCAACGCAGCGCGCCGGTAAGTGTGCTCGACGTTCCGCATCTCTGGACGGAGTGGACACGCTCCGTGCTCTCGGCCGTCGATGAAGTCGTGATTTGCGCGGCACCCGATCTCGCCAATTTGCGCAACGCCAAGAACATGCTGGATGCACTGCGGAAATTGCGGCCCAACGACAAGGCGCCGCATCTCATCCTCAATCAGGTCGGCATGCCGAAGCGCCCGGAAATCGGCCCCTCGGAGTTCTGTGAGCCGCTGGAGATCGACCCGATCGCCATCATTCCTTTCGATATCAGCTTATTCGGCAATGCCGCCAACAGCGGCCGCATGATCTCGGAGACGGATCCGAAATCGCCAGTCGCCGAGACTTTCTCGCAGATATCGCACATCGTCACCGGGCGCGTTGCGCTGAGGAAGGTGAAGAAGGGTGGCCTGCTTGGTCTCCTGAAACGAAAGTAAATGTTTGATTTCGCATGATCGTGTTCGAAAGCCAGTTCGTGCTTTTGAGATCATGCTCCAGCGTAGAATTGGATCGACGGCATGTTTGGCAGACGCGGAAATGATGGTCCTGCAAAAAGCGGCGGCATAGCGCCTCCGCCGTCGCCGCCGCGCGCGCCCTCCGCTGCTGCGGCGCCGGCGGCATCGACCGTGCTGGTCGAGCCGGCGCGCGAGGCGTCGCAACAACGCCAGCAAGTGGCGCCTCCGCCGATGCAGACGCCGACACGCCGCCGGCCGGCGCGCACCGAGGAATATTACGATACCAAGTCGCAGGTCTTTTCCGCGCTGATCGACACGATCGATCTGTCGCAGCTCTCCAAGCTCGATGCCGAAGCGGCGCGCGAGGAAATCCGCGACATCGTCAACGACATCATCACCATCAAGAATTTTGCGATGTCGATCTCCGAGCAGGAGGAGTTGCTCGAGGACATCTGCAACGACGTACTCGGTTACGGCCCGCTGGAGCCGCTGCTCGCCCGCGACGATATCGCCGACATCATGGTCAATGGCGCCGGTCAGACCTTCATCGAAGTCGGCGGCAAGACGGTCGAATCGGAAATCCGCTTCCGCGACAATGCCCAGCTACTTTCCATCTGCCAGCGCATCGTCAGCCAGGTTGGCCGTCGTGTCGATGAATCCAGCCCGATCTGCGACGCCCGCCTCCCGGACGGATCGCGCGTCAACGTCATTGCGCCGCCGCTGTCGATCGACGGCCCGGCGCTGACCATCCGCAAATTCAAGAAGGACAAGCTGACGCTCGACCAGCTCGTCCGCTTTGGCGCCATCACGCCGGAGGGCGCCACGCTGCTGCAGATCATCGGCCGCGTTCGTTGCAATGTCGTCATTTCGGGCGGTACCGGCTCGGGCAAGACGACGCTCTTGAACTGCCTGACCAACTACATCGATCGCGACGAGCGCGTTATCACCTGCGAAGACACGGCGGAACTGCAGCTCCAGCAGCCGCACGTCGTCCGCCTCGAAACCCGCCCGCCAAATATCGAAGGCGAGGGCGAAATCACCATGCGCGACCTCGTCAAGAACTGCCTGCGTATGCGCCCGGAACGCATCATCGTCGGCGAAGTGCGCGGACCGGAAGTCTTCGACCTGCTGCAGGCGATGAACACCGGTCATGATGGCTCCATGGGCACGATCCACGCCAACACGCCGCGCGAGTGCCTGAGCCGTATGGAATCGATGATCGCCATGGGCGGCTTCACCCTGCCGGCGAAGACGGTGCGTGAGATTATTTCCACGTCCGTCGACGTGGTGATCCAGGCCGCCCGTCTACGTGACGGTTCCCGCCGCATCACCCAGATCACCGAGGTGATCGGCATGGAAGGCGACGTGATCATCACCCAGGACTTGATGCGCTACGAGATGGAAGGCGAAGACGCGAACGGCCGCATCATTGGCCGGCATGTATCGACTGGCATCGGCAAGCCGAATTTCTGGGACCGCGCCCGCTATTACAACGAGGAAAAGCGTTTGGCCGCTGCCCTCGACGAAATGGAAAACAAGTCGAAATAGGACTTTCCCGATGTTCGGTGTCGATCCGGTGGTGCTTCTGATTGTGGTGCTCGCAGCCGTTTCCGCGGCAGCGGTCTGTTATGGCATCCTCTATTCCCGGATCGAGACGCAGAAAAAGGCCGACAGCCGCGTCAACCGGATCAAATCTGCCGAGACCGACCGCATGAAGGTCAAGGCGGCGCGTGACCGCGTGCAGGAAATGTCGAAACGGCGCAAGTCGGTGCAGGATTCACTGAAGGATCTGGAAAAGCGCCAGTTGGAGAATACCAAGAAAAAGCAATCGCTGAAGGTACGGCTCGGACAGGCCGGCCTGCCGCTGACGCCCGCACGTTTCTATCTCTTCGGCGTGCTGTTCGGTCTTTTCGTCACGCTTGTTCTCTTCCTGCTCGGTGCGCCGCTCGCCGTCGTGGTCGGTCTGCCCTTTGCTGCAGCCTTCGGCTTGCCGCGCTGGATCGTCGGCTTCCTCATCAAGCGTCGGCAGAACAAGTTCCTGGACGAGTTCCCCAACGCGCTCGACCTCATCACCCGCTCGATCCGTTCGGGCCTGCCGCTCAATGATGCCGTGCGTCTCGTGGCAGGCGAGGCGCGCGAACCCGTTAAATCGGAATTCCGCCGCGTCGTCGAAGCGCAACAGGTCGGCCTCAGCATGACCGACGCCTGCGCGCGCATGAACAATCATATGCCTCTGCAAGAGGTGAATTTTTTCTCGATCGTCATCGCTATCCAGGCGCAGGCGGGTGGCAACCTGTCCGAAGCGCTGGGCAACCTTGCACGCGTATTGCGAGAGCGTAAAAAGATGAAAGCGAAGGTGACCGCGCTGTCGATGGAAGCAAAAGCCTCGGCCGTCATCATCGGCGCGCTGCCCTTCATCGTCGCCACGCTCGTCTACCTGACCTCCCCGCAATACATGATAATCCTGTTCACCGATCCGCGCGGCCATTTGATCCTGGGTGCCGCCGGCATCTGGATGTCATTCGGCATCTACATCATGCGCAACATGGTCAATTTCGAGATTTGACCGGAAGGAGACGCCGAGCCATGTCCTCCGATTTCGCCAGTAAATTGACCGACCCCGGCATGATTCTCGCCGTTTTCGTGGCGATCGCCGTCTTCGCCACCTTCTACACGATCGCCGTGCCCTTCCTGGAGCGCGGCGATCTCAACAAACGAATGAAGGCGGTTTCCACCGAGCGCGAACAGATCCGTGCCCGAGAACGCGCCCGGCTGAGCACCGACGGCAGCAAGGCGTCATTGCGCAACCAGAACAACCGAAATGTCCGCCAGATCGTCGAACGCTTCAATCTCCGCAATGCTCTCGTCGACACAAATACGGTCAATCGGCTGCGGGCCGCCGGCCTGCGGTCGGAAAACGCGCTGAACATGTTTCTGGTGGCGCGTTTTCTGCTGCCGTTCCTGTTTCTGACCGTCGCCGCCATTCTCGTTTTCGTCTTTGGCTACTTTGCAGCCAAGCCGTTTGCGATCCGCCTTCTCGGCGTCATCGGCACCGCCTATCTCGGTTTCTACGCGCCGAACATCTATATTTCCAATCGCGTGACCAAACGGCAGAAATCCATCAAGCGCGCATGGCCGGATGCGCTCGATTTGATGCTGATCTGCGTGGAATCGGGCATTTCGATCGAGGCCGGCATGCGCCGCGTCTCAGAGGAAATGGCAGAACAATCGCCGGCGCTCGCCGAGGAAATGGTGTTGACGACGGCGGAGCTCTCCTTCCTGCAGGATCGCCGCACCGCCTTTGACAATCTCGCCAGCCGCACCCAAATCGAAATCGTCAAGTCGGTGACGCAGGCCCTGATCCAGGCGGAGCGCTATGGCACGCCGGTCTCGCAGGCGCTGCGCGTGCTGGCGCAGGAGGGCCGCGATGAACGCATGAACGAGGCTGAAAAGAAGGCTGCTGCCCTTCCGCCGAAATTGACCGTACCGATGATCGTCTTCTTCCTGCCCGTTCTCATGGCGGTTATCCTTGGCCCGGCGGCTATCCAGGTGATGGATAAATTCTGACGTGTGAAACTTGCCGCCGACTTGGAAGGTGGCTACTCTCCGATCGGCGTCGCTGGCGGCGCGGGATGGATAGTCATCGAGAAGGCGCGGGACGATCCGCGCCAGCCGCCCGGGCAGATTTTCAGCCATATCGGGAGATGCTGCATGTCATCCATAGCGATTTTTTTCACCGTCATCGCCGCCGTTTTCATCGGCGCGGCCAGCCCCGGGCCGAGTTTCGTCCTTGTCTCCCGCATTGCCGTTTCCCGTTCGCGTCAGGCAGGACTGGCCGCTGCCTTCGGCATGGGAACCGGCAGTGTCATCTTCGCGACCTTGGCCCTGTTCGGCTTGAGCGCGCTGCTGATGCAGGTCGAATGGCTCTATCTCGCCCTGAAGATCGCCGGCGGCCTGTATCTGATCTATATCGGCATCCGCATTTGGCGCAGCGCTGCGCATGATCTCGCTCTCGATGCGCCCGCTTCGCCGGCCGGTGCGAGTGTCGCGCGCAATTACTGGTTCGCGCTCGGCACGCAGCTCAGCAATCCGAAGACTGCCATTTTCTATGGCAGTATCTTTGCGGCACTTCTCCCGGCGCAGCCCGCTCTCTGGCTGCTGATTGCGCTGCCGCCAGCGGTCTTCGCGATCGAGGTGGGCTGGTATACGGTGGTGACGGTCGCCTTCTCGTCGAACCGGCCGCGCGCGCTTTATCTCGGATCAAAGCTCTGGATCGACAGGGTGGCGGGCGCCGTCATGGGCGCTCTCGGCGCCCGGCTTGTGACTGAAGGCCTGCCACGGCATATTTGGCGCTAAGGGGCTGAAAACTCAGTTCGCTGCTTTTTTGACGTCGTCACCGGCGGCGAGTTTCTGCCAGGAATTCTGTTGTGCCAGCATAGAGCGCAGATAGGCGACATTGGCGTTCGCCTGCTGCGGTGTCAGTTCTTGGCGGGCGATTTGCTCGGCCTCGGCGAAACGGCCCTGCAGCCCGACCACGAGAGCCAGGTTCTGGCGCACACGGCTGTCGGCTGTCGGCTGGCTGACGGCGGAGCGAAGATAGGTTTCGGCGGTCTTGAGATCGCCCGTCAGTACATAGGACATGCCGAGATTGGAAAGGATCGACGGCTCGTTCGGCTGCAGCACGAGAGCATCGCGATATTTGCCGCGCGCCTCGGTCGAACGGCCGAGCTGATCGAGGATCGCGCCTTCGGCCGAAACCAGCCGCCAGTCCGGACGGTCCGGCGTCTGTGCACGGTCGATGGTGGCGAGCGCTTCCTCAAGCTGTCCGGCAGCCGCCTGGGCCTTGCCATAGGCAGCCAGCACGCCACGATCGTTGGGATGGGCGATCGCCACCTGCTGCATGACGGCGAGCGCCTGATCGTTGCGGCCGCTCATGCGCAGTACATTGGCGTAATTGACGCCGGTATCGCGGTCCCTTGGATTGGCGTCGTAGGCTTTGCCGAGAGTAAGGGCCGCCTGCGCGAGATCCGAGCTATTCATTTCATCGACGGGCTTCGACACCGTCGGGATCGAGCCGGTCGTCATCTTGTCTTTTCCGGTCGTCGAGCAGCCAGCGAGTGCAAGCGCCACGAGTGCCGCTGAAGCGCCGTGGAGCAGGAAGGTCTTGAATGCAGACGTAGTTGACGAAGTGGCCATAGCGCCTATCCCGGAATGCCTGAGTCCTGCGCCTGGCCTCAAATCGGAACAGGGAAAGGTTTGACGCAATGTTCGCTCCAGCAATAATCTGTTAACCCTAACAGAGAGTTAACCTGCGATTCCCTGAAATCATTGCCAAAGGATAGTTATGGCCCCCTATCAATTCATCGAGCGCGCGAGCCCATTCAATTCGAAGGGTGGCGCGACGCTGCCGATCTTTGCAGTTACCCCGGCGCATATCGAGACCGGCACCATCGATCCCATCGCGCTCGATTGGGCGCGCAAGGCCGGCTACAAGGCCGAAAGCGGCTCGCTGCTATTGATTCCGACCGAAGGAGGCCATCTCGGCGGCGCTTTGTTCGGCCTTGGCTCCAACCCTTCCGAACAGCCTTTTCTGACCGGCAAGCTGGCGCGCAACCTGCCGGCAGGCGATTGGCATGTCGAGACCGCGCCGCTGACGGCAAACCGGCTTTCGCTCGGTTTCGGCCTCGGCAGCTATCGGTTCGAGCGCTACAAATCGGAAAAGGCAACGCCGCCGACGCTGATGATCCCGCGCGATGCCGACGCCGCCGACATCAAGCGGCAGCTTGCCGGCGTCTTCCTCGCGCGTGACCTCATCAACACGCCGACCAACGACATGGGACCGGAACAGCTCGAAGCCGCCTTCCGGGCGCTCGCCCTGCACTACAAGGCAGAAATGTCCGTCATCATCGGCGACGAGCTCCTGAAGGAGAATTTCCCATTGGTGCATACGGTCGGTCGCGCGAGCGCCGATGCGCCACGCCTGCTGGAACTGCGCTGGGGCAAGAAGGGTCACCGCCGCGTCACGCTGGTCGGCAAGGGCGTATGCTTCGACACCGGCGGCCTCGACATCAAGCCGGCATCCTCGATGCTGTTGATGAAGAAGGATATGGGTGGTGCCGCCAATGTCATGGGCCTGGCGCTGATGATCATGGACGCCAAGCTCAAGGTCGACCTGCGCGTCATCATTCCCGTCGTCGAAAACTCGATTTCGTCCAATGCTTTCCGCCCCGGCGACATCTACAAGAGCCGCAAGGGCCTGACGGTGCAGATCGACAATACCGATGCCGAAGGCCGGCTGATTCTCGCCGATGCACTTTCCTATGCTGATGAAGAAGCGCCCGATCTGATGATCGACATGGCGACGCTGACGGGCGCTGCCCGCGTCGCACTCGGCCCGGACCTGCCGCCGTTCTTCACCGACGATAACGATCTTGCCCGCGATCTCACCGAGGCCAGCCTGGAGACGGATGACCCGCTGTGGCGCATGCCGCTCTACATGGGCTACGACAAGGATATCCGCGCAAAATTCGCCGATATCACCAACGCGCCGTCCGGCGGCATGGCCGGCTCGATCACCGCCGCTCTGTTCCTCAAGCGCTTCGTGACAAAGACGCCAAGCTGGGTGCATTTCGACATTTACGGCTGGGCGCAGAACGAACGCCCGCACTCGCCGGGCGGTGGCGAGGCACAGGCAATCCGGGCGCTGTATCACCACATCCGGCAGAGCGTGCGGTAAATTTTTGCCCTCGCCCCACTGGGGAGAGGGCGGCGCCATAGCGTCGGGTGAGCGGCATCGTACCGTATATTATTGTTTTTAATTGTTGTTCTCCATCTCTTGTACGTCCAGATAACGCTCCCTCAACCCGAACTTCGCTCGACCTTCTCCCCGCCGGGGAGAAGGTAATCCCCTTGAATCCGCCATGATCTTGGCCGAGACTGAAACGGTAGCGTAACGATCTCCGGGGTTGCCTTTGCCGCTTGAACTCTCTGCCTCGCAGGCTCTAGGCCTCTGGCATGGCGTGGCGCTCGAGCAGGTGCGCCGCGAGGATCATGATCTGACGCTTCGGCAGATGGCGATCCTCCTGCAAATCTATCTCGTGCCGCCGCCGCATACGGTGCGCGGGCTCGCCGCAACGCTTCGCGTCACCAAGCCGGTCATCACGCGTGCCCTTGATACGATGGGCGAGATGGGGCTAGTCGATCGCATGCGCGATGAACGCGATCGTCGCAATGTCATCATCAAGCGCACCGTCACCGGCGCGCTCTATCTGGAAAAGCTCGGTGATCTCGTCATCGAGCAAGGCCGCAAACTACCAGTCTAAGGACCATATTCATGAAGCTCGACCGCCGCCTCAATGCCTTTCGGCCCGATCTCGCCGAAGCCTCCCTCCGGGGCAAGGTCGAGGCCGACCGTTTTGTCGAAGGCACCAGGGCGCAGGTTATCGCTCCCGTCGTCGCTCTTCGCCCGCAGGCGGATCTGGCCCGCGGCATCGATACCGAGCTGTTGTTTGGTGAAGACGTCGATGTCTTCGAGTACAGGGATGGTTGGTGCTGGGTGAAAGCGGTTTCAGACGGTTATGTCGGCTATCTTCCCGAAAAAGCGATCCTGAGAGAACAGGCAGCACCGACCCATATTGTCGTGACGCAGCGGACTTTTCTCTATCCCGAGCCGGAGCTCCGCAAGCCCCATGCCGATGTGCTCTCGATGGGTAGCCGCGTGCGCGTCACGGGTACTGCCGAGGTGAGAGGAAACCATTATGTCGTCCTGGAAAACGGCGCGGCCATCTTTGCCAAGCACGTACAGCCGATCGGTTACAATGACGGCGGCGACTATGTCGATGTCGCCTTGCGGTTCCTGGAAACACCCTATCTCTGGGGCGGTCGTTCCGGCCTCGGCATTGATTGCTCCGGCCTCGTGCAGCTCGCATTGTTGATGACGGGTCGCACCGCGCCCCGCGATACGGACATGCAGGCTGCCGGCCTCGGCGAACCGATCGCGCGTGAAGAGCTGAAGCGTGGCGATTTCGTCTTCTGGAAGGGCCACGTGGCCATCATGGAAGATGAGAAAACCATCGTTCATGCCAACGGCCATACCATGACCACGGCACGCGAAAATTTCGCCGCCGCCGTGGAACGCATCGGCTGGCTCTACGAGCAGCCGACAGGCTATCGCCGCCTGCGTGATTGAGACCTGGCCGGAACCGGGATGGATTTAGGCCGTTATTCCTCGATTGAACATCGTCTTGTTCGAGAGGAGAAACATCATGCCGATTACGGCGATGGAACAGGTGATCAGGGATATCCTGGGTGACGCCCATCTCAGGCGCAGCCGCAAGATCGACCGGCTGCGTGAACTCCAGAGCGAAGCCCGCGGCATCCAGCGGGCAGGCAGCGAAAGCATGATGAGCGCCGACGACGGACTGCAGGATGACCTGCGCGTTATCGAAAAGGCGCTGCGGCAGCTTGGCGCCGATGTCGAGGAAAAGGGTGCGGCGACCCTTTAAGTCGATTCAAGCAGGTCGCTTCGGCCAGTTCGTCACTCCGCCGGTCCAGGTCTCGAAGGCTTTGGAGAGCCGAAGGACGAGCATGTCGTCAAAACGCGGGCCGACGATTTGCAGACCGATCGGCATGCCGGAGCGGGAGAAGCCGCAATTGATCGACGAGGCTGGCTGTTCCGACATGTTCCAGGGAACGGTGAAGCCGATATGCTCGAAAGGCAGGGCCGGGTCGTTGGTCGGTGAGGCCCATTCCGCCGGATACGAGACGATCGGGTTGGTCGGCGATATCACCGCGTCGACTTCGGTAAACAGCTTGCCGCAGCTCTTGCGCATCTCGATGGTCTGGTTGAAGCCGCGCACCGCGTCGACGCCGCTGATATCGGCGCCGCCTTTCGCCCATGTGTAGATATAGGGCAGGATCATTTCGCGGCGCTCCTCGCTGAGGCCCATGATGTCGCCCCAGAAACGCGCCCGCCAGAACACATCCAACCCTTCCAGCATCTGCCGTGTCAGCACCGGCGCGACGTCGATGACGATGGCGCCGGCTTCTTCGAAGCGCTTGGCGGCTGATATCACCGCATCGCGCACCTCGGCATCGACGGGTAGGCCGCAGCCGGCGTCGAGCATCAGGCCGATCTTCAGCCCGCGCAAGTCGATGTCGAAATCCATCCAGTCGATCTGGTTCGGCGGCAGGCTCGTGCCATCGCGCCAGTCGGGCCGCGAAAGCGTGGCCATGGAAAAGGCGGCGTCTTCGACGGTGCGGGTCATGGGTCCGGCGCAGCGCCCCACATAATAGGGGTCGACGGGGATGCGACCGTGGCTCGGCTTGAAGCCGAAAATGCCGGTCCAGCCGGCGGGCAGGCGTACCGAACCGCCAATATCCGTGCCGATGTGCAGCGGCCCGTAGCCGGCCGCCGCCGCCGCGGACGCGCCGGCGCTGGAGCCGCCGGGGTTCTGCGTCGGGTCCCAGGGATTGCGGCTAAGTTTGTGGAAGCTGGAAAGGCCGGAGGACAGCATGCCGTAGTCGGGGCAGGTGGTCTTGGCGAAGATCACCGCGCCATCCTCGCGCAGCCGGGCAGCAATCGGCGCATCCTCGGCGGCGGGAACGAGTTCTACCGCGGCCGTGCCAAGCGGCACCGGTTGGCCCTTGGTAGCGATCAGTTCCTTGAGCGTCACGGGAATGCCATCCAGTGCGCCGAGCGGCGTGCCCTTGGTCCAGCGCTCAGTGGAAGCGGCGGCCTGCTTGCGCGCCTCTTCCGCATCATAAGCGTAGAGGGCAGCGATCGTTGGCTCCCAAGCCTCGATAATTGTCTCGAGCGCCAGCCAATATTCGCTCGGCGAGAGGCTCTTCTCGGAAAATTTCTGGATCAACTGGCGGATGGAAAGATCGGTCTCTAAAGTCATGGTCAATTCTCACATTGATTCAGCTTTGAAAATTCAGCGGCTTGCCTCGCGCGGGTCGAGCAGATCGCGCAGGCCGTCGCCAAGCATGTTGAAGCCGAGGACGGAGAGCGCGATGGCCAACCCCGGCAGGATGGCGAGCCAAGGGGCGATCTGGAAATAGGTCTGCGCATCCGCCAGCATCCGCCCCCAGGTGGGAGCAGGCGGGGGCACGCTCAGGCCAAGGAAGGCAAGACCGGCCTCCGTCAGGATCGCAAGGCCAAGCTGGATCGTCGCCTGCACGATGATCACGCTCATGATGTTCGGCAGGACATGCCGCCGGGTGATCGACAGATGCGTGTTGCCGATGGCGCGTGCCGCCAACACATAGTCGCGACTCCAGGCTTGCAACGCCGAGCCAAGCGCCACGCGGGCAAAGACGGGCACCATGAAGACCGCGATAGCGACGATGGCTGTCAGGCGGCCGGTGCCTAGAAATGCCCCGAGGATCATGGCCGAAAGGATTGGCGGCAGAGCGAAGATAACGTCGCAAGCGCGCATCACCAGTGATTCGAACAGGCCGCGTCGGGCCGCAGTGGCAACGCCGATTATTGTGCCGATGGTGCCGCCGATCGCCACTGACGAAAGCGAGATCGATAGCGAATTCCAGCAGCCGGCCATCAGCATCGACAATACGTCATGGCCGAGCTGGTCGGTGCCGAGAAGGCCGAAGCCGAAGGGCGGCTGCAGCTTGTGGATGATCTGCATCTTCGCCGGCGGCACCGGCGTCCAGAAGAGCGACAGAACCGCGACGCCGACGAGGGCGAGGATGATGACGGCGCCGATGATCAGGTTGGCGCGGCGGAATGCGCGGTAGCGGAAGCGGCGGGTCGGGGAGGGGGCGGCTGTCTCGATCATGGTCATCGGGTGCTCCCGCGAAGCCTGGGGTCGATGACCATGTAGGAAAGGTCGACCAGGAAGTTCACGACGATGACGAGGCCGGCGAAGAACAGCACTACGTCCTGAAGGACGATGATGTCGCGCTGGCTCAATGCTTGATAAGCGAGCCGACCGAGGCCGGGCAGGGTGAAGACGTTTTCGATCAGAACCGCACCGGCGACCAAGAAGGTAAATTGCAGCCCGAGGATGGTCATCACCGGCACCAGCGCATTCGGCACGACATGACCCCAGAGCACTGCGCGGTCAGACAAGCCTTTGGCAACGGCGGTGCGGGCGAAATCCTCATGCAGAATATCGAGCACGGCCGAACGGGTGACCCGCGTCAAAACGCCGGCCTGTGGCAGAGCCAATGCTATCGCCGGCAGGGCGAGCGCCTTCAGCGCCGGCCATACGCCGTTGCTCCAGCCGGGAAAGCCACCGGCGGGCATCCAGCCAAGCGAAGTGGCGAACAGGAGAATGAGGAGCAACCCGACCCAGAAGCCGGGCACCGCAATGCCCATCTGGGAAAACAGCGTGGCAACAATGTCGAAAAAGCCCCCGCGCCGGGCGGCGGCTGCAACACCCAGCGGCACGGCAATGAGCACAGAGAGAACGATGGCGAGGATGGCAAGTGGCAATGTTACGGCCAGCCGCTCGATGATGAGGCCGGCAACCGGCACGCCATAGGTATAGGATTTGCCGAGATCGCCGGTCAGCGCGCCGCCGAGCCATTGGCCGTAGCGAACGATCAATGATTGGTCCAGGCCCATGTCGTGGCGCAGCGCCGCCAAAGTCTCCGGCGTCGCTGACGTGCCGAGTGTAATGGCGGCGGGATCGCCCGGCAGCAGGGCCATCACCGCAAAGACCAGCAACGAAACGGCGATCAGGGTCAGGATGAGACCCATGATCCGACGGGTAAGGAGTACGATCATCGCATGTCCATGGCCGGATCATGTCCGGCATCGAAGCATTTTGCAGCGGGCGAGACGATCCGCCCGGCTGTGTGCGTGGAACTGGTGCATGATCCCGAAAAGTGCGTCGCGGTTTTCGGATAGGATCATGCCCAATCGAATAATTAGCGCGATCAGTCTTCCCAAGAAACGTTGGTCAATACATTCGAGGGGATCGGCTCGTTCTCCCAGAGCCCTTTCAGCTTCTTGTCCCAGACCCCGAGTTTCGGCATGACGAAAAGGAAGAGCGAGGGCACGTCCTCGGCCAGGATCGTCTGCGCCTCGCCATAGAGCTTGTTCTGCGCGGCCGGATCGGCGGTCAGCTGGATCTTCTTCATCAGCTCGTTGAAGGCCGGGTTCTTATAGTTGAAATAGTAGGGGTCGCGCGAATAGATGTCGATGTCCAGTGGCTCGGCATGGGCGACGATGGTCATGTCGTAGTCGCGGCCGGTGAAGACATCCTGCACCCATTTTGCCGGGAATTCTGTCAGCTCGATGTTCATGGTGACGCCGATATCGGCGAACATCGCCTGCATCACCTGGGCGCTGCGCGGCGCATAGGCCATCTGCGGCGTCTTGATGGTGAAGGTGAAGCCGTTGGGATAGCCGGCCTCGGCAAGCAGCGCCTTCGCCTTGGTGGGGTCAAAAGGCAGCGTGCCCGTCAGGTCCTGATATCCAGGGTCGTTCGGTGTGAAGTGGCTGCCGATCGCCGTGCCGAAACCGGACCAAGCGCCCTCGATGATCGTCTTGCGGTCGAGCGCCATCATCAGGGCCTGGCGCACCCGCTTGTCGTCGAAGGGCTTGCGCGTATTGTTCATGCCGGCAACGACCTTGAGCTCGGTATTGCCGATCTTGGTCATCAGCCGCGCATCGCCGTCGAAAGAGCTCATCAGCTCGGGTGCTGCGAATTCGGGAAATGCGTCGAGGTCGCCGGCCTTCAGGGCGGCCGCTTCCGCCTGCGGATCGGAGATGAAGCGGAAGGTCACTTTATCGAGCTTCACGTCGACGGATTTGTTCCAGTAATCCGGGTTCTTTACGAGCTCCACATGGTCGCCCTTGGCCCAGGCCGAGAATTTGAACGGGCCGGTGCCGACAGGCGTCGTCTTGTCGTTGGCGGCAGAATTCGGACCGACCATCACGGAAGAGGGCCAGCCGAGCCAATAGAGCAGACTGCCGGTTGGTGAAGAGAGATGCAGCACCAGCGTTTCGGGATCCGGCGTGTCGATCGAGGCGATGGTCGCGAAGAACCGCTTCTGCGGATTGACGGACTTGGCGTCACGGGCGCGGTCGAGAGCAAACTTCGCCGCCGTCGAATCGAACGCCTCGCCGTCGTGGAATTTGACGCCGGTCTGCAGCTTGAATGTATAGGTGAGGCCGTCGGAAGAAATATTCCAGCTTTTCGCGAGCTGCGGCACGATCTTGCCGCTCTCGTCGATGGCGACCAGCCCTTCGAAGATGTTCTGCCAAGTCACCTGGCCGATGGCGACGGGAGCGGCGATCGTCGGGTCGAGGCCGGTCGGCTCGACGCTCATGCCGATGTTCAGCGTCGTCTTGGCGGCTTCAGCGGGCGTCAGGCCCAGCATCAGCAGCCCGGCCGAGATCGCAGCCCCATAGGCAAGACGGCGAGCAAAATCGCCCAGGCCTGGACGTAAAAACTTGGTCATCTCAGTTCCCTTGCTCCGGCTCGCGGTGCCGGTTTTCCCTCCGGCATACGGCCAATTTTTCAAAATAGTGTCATCTCGCAGGCGCACACACAATTCCGAAAATGTGTGCCCCGTGTAGCTGATATGGCTACACTGAATTTGCTCCGTTGAAATCCTTCATCTCCGGTCAATCGCGTCTTCGCTTGCCGGCGACCTGGTCGCGCATGAAGCGCTCGATGAAATCGAGAAGCTTGCCGGCGGCGAAGGAAAGCTGGCGGTCCGGCGCGACGCAGAGATCGATCGGCGTCCTGACCCCTTTCCCGTCGGCAACCGGCAGGGCGACGAGCTGGCCGGCCTGGATTTCCCGCTGCACGGTCAGCGCCGGCAGCATGGTGATTGCCGCGCCGCGCAACACCAACTCTTTCTGCATCTCCAGCGAACTGGTCTCGAACACCGGATCGAGCACCAGTCCCTCACGCTCGAACAACGCATCGAAGGCCTGGCGCGCGCCGAAGGAGTGGTCGGGTACGGCGAGCGAATGTGTCGCGAGTTCGGCCAGGGAAACGTCCTTGTGCGTCGCCAGCGGATGGCTTGTTGCGGCGATCACGTCATAGACGATTTCAGAGCGCAGCCGGACCTTGGTGCCCGAAAGCGGCGGGGCAAACAACGTAACGGCGATATCGGCTTCGGCGCTGTTGACCGCTTCGATGGCGTTGCGGGCGCTTGTGATGGTCACCTCGAAACGCAGCTTCGGATAGCGCAGGCTGAACTCGGCAAGCGCCGGCGCCAGCAGATTGGCGACGGTGGCGCCATTGGCATAGACGCTGACGCGGCCACGCTGCAGGCCTTTCAGGTCTTCGATGAGCTGGTGCACATGGTCGAGCTCGCGCAGCGTGCGTCCGGCGCGAACCGCCAACAGCTCGCCGGCCGCGGTCAGCTTGACGCCACGGGCGCTGCGTTCGACCAGGGGCGTGCCGAAGTGATATTCGAGATTTTCGATCTGCCGGCTGATCGCCGTCGGCGCGACGTTCAGATTTTCCGCCGCCTGGCGCATGGAGTTGGTGCGCACCAGCTCGTCGAAATAGATCAGCGCCCGGATCTGCATGGATAAATCCCCAGCTAGATCATCCGGTCCGGAAAGCGGTCCCGCCAGGCCGGCAGCGCGCCGTCGACGGGCAGCGCCGTCGCCTCGTAGACGCCGCGCGCAATCGCGCGCGCCATGACGATGGTGGCGAGATGGCAGAGTTCCATAAAGCTTTGCAGGTCGTCTCTTTCGTGTTTGCCGGTGGAGGCAGCAAAAACCGTGTCGCCGTCGAGCGGCAGATGCGCGGGCAAAAGCGCGCGGGCAAGGCCGTCATGGCCGCAGATCGACAGTCGATGCGCTTCCGCCTTGGTCAACGCCGCATCGGTGACGATGGCGCCGATCGTTGTTGCTGTTACATTCGTGCCCTTCAGCCTGAGGCGCGTGTCGATGGTTTTGGGCATGCCAAGGCCGCCGAATTCGCTGCCGACCTCGAAGGGTGCGGCCCAGAAATGCGGTCCCTCGCCGATGGTCGCCGAACCCAGCGCGTTGACGGCAACGATGGCCGCGATCCTATGTCCTCGGCTGCTGACGGCGCTGGCCGAGCCGAGTCCGCCCTTGACCGTTGCTGTCGTCGCACCCGCGCCAGCGCCGGCCGTGCCGAGCGGGAAGGCCCCCTTGCCCGCTGCCTTGAAGGCGGCATAACCCATATCGCGATAGGGCGAATGCAGGCCCCAGTCCTTGTTGCCGCCATTGATGAGATCGAAGAGGATCGCCTGCGGCACCAGCGGCACCCGCGCGGTGCCGACCTGCAGGCCGCGGCCGATGTCGCGCAAGCCCGCCTGCACGCCACCAGCCGCATCGAGCCCGAAGGCCGAGCCGCCCGACAGCACCAGGCCGTCGACCACGCCGACCGTCATCGCCGGATCGAGCAATGCCGTGTCCCGTCCCCCCGGCGCACCGCCGAGCACGGAGCAGGAAGCGACTGCCGGCTCATCGAAGATGATGGCAGTGACGCCGGAGCCTAGCGCAAGATCGGTGCAATGACCGACGGCGACGCCTTCGATATCGGTCAGGAGATTGAGGAGATCAGCCAATGAAAAATCCTTCGCCTTCGAAGCGCGAGGTCGTCATGCCGATAGGATCGCAAAGAGGGGGAAAAGACAAGATGGGTTTGCGGCGATTGATGTTGCCGGGGCCGACCCTTCTGATTCGGGCACCAGCCGTCTGCGCTGTCACTATGTCGGCCGTGCACCTAATCATGAAGGACGGAGCGTGCACGAGCTTTAAGGAACGCTAAATTGATCTGCGGCCTGAGCGACGGGATCAGCCCTCATGGCGAGGTGGCGCGTAGCGCCCTCGAACGACGAGGGCTGGTGATGTGGTCATGTAAGGGAAACGGCTAAGCCGATCCATCAAACGTGGATCGGCTTGGCCTGCTGGCGGATGAGGAGATCGCGGATGGCGAGTTTGACCTCGTCCGTGCTTCTGAAACGCTGTTCGTCCAGATCGTGGACGTGGTACTTCACAGCGATGAACTTCAGCCGGTCTTCATCCGGAACGACGATGCCGACGGGAACGCCAGCATATTCGATGACTTGCTTCTTCATAAAAAATACTCCCTCCGCGCCCTAGCGGCGCAGACATGGCGAATTGACTGTTTGAATCCGATAAGGGGACGAACGTCACATTCGACAGCGCGGGCGGGAGAGCGCGCCCGAGCGGTCATGGCCAAGCACGGACCGCCCAAGGATCGAAGCGATGACTTTAAAATTCAGCATGTCACTTTCCTTAGTTGGCGTTGTACTTGTGTGGGCTCCAATTATGGAGCCCGCGATCCGGTGTGCTATTGTCTATAATCTTGCTAGAGAATAGCAATTCCATCCTCAGAAACATATTCCGAAAGATGTCAAAATATCGACGATCGAGAAAATAAAATTCCGTATCCAACAAGTTGCGAGAAAGGCTGTATCAACTTCCACGCAACCGCCCGTACCGGAACGGCATCGCCGATCACCGACAAACAGATAGGAATAGCCATGAGATTCGACAATGCCCCGAGAGGATTAAAATCGGTTCGTCACCAAATCTTCTCAAAGGTTAACGCTGGAGATGATGGGCCTAGAAGCCATCCTCCAGCGCCTTTTCCAGGGCTTTGACGAAGAAATCCGCGCTATCAGCCGAAAGACAAAGCGGCGGTTTTATCTTCAACACATTAAGGTGATCGCCGGTCGGCTGCATGACGACGCCGAGTTCTAGCAGCCGTTCGCAGATGGCGGCCGTCTCTTCCGTGGCTGGCGTCAGCGTCTCGTGGTCGCGGACGAATTCGACGCCGAGATAGAGGCCCATGCCATGCACCGCACCGATCAGCGGGAAATGCTCCATCAGCGCGATCAATCCTGCCTTCAAATGATCGCCGATGATGCGGGCATTCTCCTGCAGGCCCTCGTCGCTCATGATGTCGAGCACGGTAAGACCGACGACCGAGCTCACCGGACTGCCACCGGCCGACGAGAAGAAATAGCCCTCTTTCTCCAGTGATTCGGCGATCTCCCGCCTGGTAATGACAGCGCCGAGCGGATGGCCATTGCCCATGCCTTTGGCAATGGTGATGACATCCGGCACGACGTCCTGTTGCTCGAAACCCCAGAAGTGGTGGCCGAGCCGGCCGTAACCCACCTGCACCTCGTCGGCGATGCAGACGCCGCCGCGTTTCCGGACGGCAGCGTAGACATCGGCGAGATAGCCGCGCGGCAGGGCGATGCCGCCGGCATTGCCGTAGACAGATTCGGCAATGAAGCCGGCGAGACCCTCGGCCTTCTCGTCGATGGTCTCCAGCAGGGTCGTAACGCCGGCCAGGTAGTCTACCGCTGAATCCGGGCCGCGGAATGGGCCACGATAGGTGTTGGGCGAAACGAGCGGATGCACCCAGTCCGGCCGCGTCGTCAACGCCTGCGGATTGTCGGCGATGGAGGTGGAGACGGCGTCGCTCGCCAGCGTCCAGCCATGATAGGCCTCCAGCAGGCAAAGCATATTTTTCCTGCCGGTATGCGCCCAGGCAAGCCGGATGGCGAGATCATTGGCTTCCGAACCGCTGTTGACAAGGAAGACGCTGTCGAGGCCGTCTGGCGCCAGCGCCGCCAGCCGTTCGGAAAATTCGGCGACGGCGGCATAATGGAAGCGGGAATTGGTGTTAAGCCGCGACCATTGCCGTTCGATGGCGGCCGTCAGCCGCGGATGCGCATGGCCGAGCATGGTCACGTTGTTGACCATGTCGAGATAAGCGCGGCCTTCCGTGTCGAACACGAACTCATGCCAGCCGCGCTCGATCTGCGGCGGGGCGTCGTAATAATGCTTTTGCGGCTTGGCGAAATGCGCTTCGCGCCGCGCCAGAAGTGCGGCACTGTCCAGGCGCGGCGCTTCGCAGGCTTCGCTCAGCAGGATCGCCGGCGAGGGGCATATGGCCGACCAGCCATCGGCCTGATGGGCCGTGGCAAAGAGCGGCGGCACCAGCCCCAGGACGCGGCAGAGCTGCACACGCAGCCCGCCGATGGCGGAGCCCTCGCTGCCGATCGTGCCGATGATCGCGCCTTGCTCGATTCCTGTACCCTCTTCCAGCGCGCACTCGACGCCGTCGAGATGCAGGCTGAGCGCTTCGCCCATCAGCACGAGATGCTGGCCGTGCCATTGGATACGCCCGGCAAATGGGGCAGTGACCGTCGTGCCGGCCGGCAGGCAGACATCGCTATGCAGCGCGAAATTCTGCGGCGGCGTCACGCTTAGGAGATCGGCATGCGACAGGCGGAATTCGCCATACCGAGTCGCAGCCGTGCCGGAAGCTATGGCCGCCTTGGCGAGCAGCCGCCAGTCCATGTCCGGCTTCTGCCAATTGCCGTCGAAAAAATGCGGGCTGGTTGCGGAAAGATCGACAGCGGCAATATGGTCCGGCGCAATGTCCGGCAGCAATGCGGACCAGTGATCGGTAGCGATTGGGGCAATGTCGATGCCGGCGGCCCGGAGGATCGCCGCTTCCATCACTTCCGGCTGCGCGCCGGTGGCGACGTCGAAAATCTCACGCTCGAGTTTGAGATTGCCGCGCACATAGTCGTTGTCGGGGTCGATGGCCAGCTGCTGTTCGCCGCTGGCGGCGAGAATCACCGCACGAGCGACGATCAGTGGCCAGAGCGCCTTCAACTCGGCTTCCTCAAGCGGGTAGACCGCATGATAGGCCTTGATGGCTGGGATGATGTAGAAGGGATCGCCTTCGGCGTGGTGGAGCAGCGAGGCGCAGGTGACGGCGAGGTCGCCCACCAGCCAGCCCTGGATGATGTCGCCGAAATCGATCACCCCATCCGGAATCGGTTGCCCATGCGCATCTGGGTGACTGACGACATTGTCGTCGGTGACGTCGTGATGGACAGGCTGCACGCGAAGCCCGCTCGCAAGCGGCTGGATGCGCTTGACGGCCGCAACCATTGCCTTGGCGATGCGGTCGCGCGCCTCGTGATCGGTGATCGCCGACAGGAGCTGCACGGCGACCGGCCCCGCGCGGCGCAGGTCCCATTGCAGGCTGCGGTGAAGGCCGGGATGGTCGAAATCCGCGAGATCGCGGGCGAGCCGGGCTGAGAGGGCGCCGAGCGCCGAGACCGAGGCGATGGGCAGATGCTTGCGCCGCGTCAGGGATCGACCGGGGAGATAGCTAAGGAGCCGGACGAGATAATCCTGTTCGCGAATGGTAACGGCGAGGATGTCCCGGCCGTTCAGCGAGGGCACGATATTGGGAACGCGCGGCGCATCCGGTTTGGTATGCAGATGGCGGATGGCGGCGTTCTGCGCCTCCAGTTCGACGGTGTCGTATTCCGTCCGGCAGATCTTCAGAACGTAGCTGTTGTCGCCGGCGTCGATGCGGTAGTTGCGGTCCTGCTGGCTGCCGAGTTCGGTGAGCGTTCCGGCCAGACCGTAATGCGTCTGCAAGATCTCCGCCGCCGCTTCCGGCGTGGTATCCGGCCTTGACAGTTGCATGCGATTGACGAGCGCGGCGTCGGTCATGGCACCCCCGAATGGTTCATCTGCGTCGACACTAAACCATTCCGTCCAAAAGAAAATCACCGAAAATAAATTGGGTGATCGAACGATAAGACGAAAGATAGGCCCCCGATTGCAGGTGCCTAGAGCGCCGTGCGTTCAGAACGCACAAAGGTCGCTCTAGCTTTTTTGAATCTTGAGCATCTTATCCGTTTGCAGGTGATTCCACCTGCAAGCGGATGCTCAAGTGCGCTGTGCGTTCATTTGAGAACACCAAGGTCGCTCCAGCTTTTGATCTTGAGCGGACTTTACTCCACCTCGATTGAATAGCTGCAGCCGGCCAACGTTTTACCGGGATGGTAGATATCGGTCGAGACGTCGAGGGCAATGCGCGTATGCAGCACCGTGTCGGAATTCTCCAATTGCTCCTTGTTGGAGAATATCTCCTTTTCGGCAAGGAATTTGTCGAACCTGTCGACCGCGGCGGTGACATCCAGCTCCTTGGCAAGCGGATGCGGGTCGGCCTCGTTGAGCAGGGCAAGTGGACCGGAGGAAGCGAAGGCGATCCTGTCGGTCTGTCGCCCGAAAACGGTGATCGGCTTTGCCAGCTTGAATTCTCGCAGCAGAAGACTGTTCGACGGCTGTTCGGTAATGCCGAACTGCCTCATCGCCTCGGTGCTTTCCGGTCCCGTCAGCCACATGGCAAAGCCGTTAAAGCTGGGCACGTCATACGTCGTGCATTCGATCAGCTTGGCGAGATCGATCTTTGAAGGGTCTTCCTCCGATGTCATCGCGGCAATCGAGACCTGAGTGCTTACAAAGATAGCAAGGGCTGAGAGCGGCAGGACTCTATTCAGATATGATCGCATTTTCCTCCTCCACAACCTTCAAGCGATTCGATATCGGCCGCATTAAATCGCAATTCGGCGGGAAAAGGAAATAGTGGTCCTCCAGACCAAATCGCGCGTTTGCGACGCGGCGTCATCTGGCGACTCGAAACGGTCCGCTAGAGCATCTCGCTTTCAGGATATGTCCTAGGCCGTGTCGCCGGATGCGCCGCGCGCGTCTTACCCCATGCGTTCTGAGGCATAGGAGCCCGGGCTTGCCGGGAAGACGATGGTGCGGTTGCCATTGAGGAAGGTGCGGTAGTGGATATGGGCATGGATGGCCCGGGCCAGCACCTGGCTTTCGACATCGCGGCCGATCGACACATAATCGTCGGCCGACTGCGCATGCGTGATGCGCGCCGTGTCCTGCTCGATGATCGGACCCTCGTCGAGATCGCCGGTGACGTAATGCGCCGTCGCCCCGATCAGCTTGACGCCGCGCTCATAGGCCTGCTTGTAGGGGTTGGCACCCTTGAAGCTCGGCAGGAAGGAATGGTGGATGTTGATGATCCGGCCCGACATCTTCTTGCACAGCGCATCCGACAACACCTGCATGTAGCGGGCGAGCACGATCAGTTCGGTGCCGGTCTGCTCGACAAGCTCCAGCAATTGGGCTTCGGCCTGCGGCTTGTTGTCCTTCGTCACCTTGATGTGGTGGAAGGGGATGTCGTGGTTGACGACCACCTTCTGGTAATCGAAATGGTTGGAGACGACGCCGACGATGTCGATCGGCAGCGCGCCGATCTTCCAGCGGTACAGCAGGTCGTTGAGGCAATGGCCGAAGCGCGACACCATCAGCAGCACCTTCATGCGCGTGTGGGCATCGTAGATCTCGGCCTCCATCTCGAATTTCTTGGCGACCGGCTTGAAGCCGTCGACCAGCGTCTCCTGGCCCACCCCTTCCTCGGAGATGAAGGAGACGCGCATGAAGAACTTGCCGGTATCGAGATCGTCGAACTGGCTGGAGTCGACGATGTTGCAGCCCTGATCGGCCAGATAGTTCGCTATCGCCGCAACGATCCCACGCGTCGATTTGCACGATACCCGTAGAACATAGCTCTTCATGTCTCTTCCCTCGTAACGCGGCTCGTCGTCTCGCCGCTCGCTTATAGCAATCGAAAGGCACGGGAAAGCTCCCCGCCCATTCCTCGCGACAGAGCTTAAGATAGGTGGAGGAAAACTCCGTTCCCATTGCGCCTTTCAGCCGCGTATCCCCGTCGTTCGAAAGGAAAGCCGCAGCAAATCGATGGGCAACGGCTCAGGCGATGGCCGCCTGCTTCTTTTTCCATTTTCCCCAGCGGCTCGGCGTCGTCAGCTCATGGACGATCGCGCCGCCGATCGCCGAGCCGACGATGCAGCAACTAACGAAGACAGGGCCATGCGCCATGATATCGATCTTCAGCACGCCGCAGACGACGCGCAGAAACGCCAGCGTGAAGGCATGGGTGATGTAGATGCTGTAGGAGGCATCGCCGAGATAGCTCAGCCAGCCGATGATGGGCAGCTTGGAGAAATTGATCGAGACCGCCGAGTAGAGAATGACGACGGCCGGAATGCCCCACATATAGGAGCGCATGCTGGCATCGCAAAGCGTCTCGTTGATCAGCAGGAAGGCGAAGCCGACCACCAAGGCAGGCCAGGCCACCGCCTGCGGCAGCAGCAGTTTTTCGAGATAAAGCTTGGCGAGAACGACGCCCGCAAGGAATTCATAGATGATCGGGTCGCCATAAACCGTGGTGGCCGTCGTCGCCACCGGAAACAGCCGGCAGGCGAGGATGATCGCCGTCATCGTGCCGAAGAGGGCATAGAGACGCCATTTTTCGCGCACGACCAGCAACAGGCCGAAAACGAAATAGAAGAACATCTCGTAGTTCAGCGTCCAGCCGGGCACGACGACGGGAGCGATGAGGGCGGGATCGGCGGGATTGCGCCAGGGCAGGAACAGAAGGGAAGCCGCAAGGTGCGGAATGTCGAACACCGTCGATTTCAGGATCGATGGCGCAACGAGAGCGACGGCGGCGGAAAACAATGTCGCCAGCCAATAAAGCGGCACGATGCGCTGGATGCGGCGGCGATAGAAATCGAGCGGGCGCATTTGGCGTCCGGTCGTGGTCAGCCACATGACGAAGCCGCTGAGCACGAAGAAGATATCGACACCGGTCTCGCCGAAGAGATGGAATTGCCAGTCGAAGCCGGAATTGACCTTCGGCACCTGCAGCACCGAATGGAAATAGACGACCATCAGCGCAGCGATGGCGCGCAGATACTGCAATTGAACAAGCATCTCGATCCTCATGCGGCCTTGGCCGACACAATGCAAGGTCAGCCCGGCACTCTGCTGCCATCGACATTTGCCGGCTGTGTCCGGGCAGTGCGCGGCTTTTCAGAAACGCGCATGTAACCGATCAGCAGCCAAAGCAGCCCGGCAATCTTGATGGAAAAGATCGCCGTGCCGCCGATCATCATATTCAGGAAAATGAAAAGAGAGAGTGAATGCGCGCAACGTCTTTGCGCCGCGGTATTGCCTGCAGGGTAGAGACAGATGAACAGCCAGAACACGATCAGGCCCAAAATCGTCGAGCCATAGATCAGGTAGACATAACCGCTGTCGGCAAATTCGCCGATGCGTGTGATATCAAGGCCAATGATCGCCTGAAAATCCAGATCCAACATCTTCTTGATCGTAACGCCGACACGGCCAGTGAAATTGTCACCCACTTCCTCCGGCTTCATGAAATGCACGAAGAAGCCGATGAGAATGATCAATGGCATCAGGATGAGGTCGAAGGCTTTCGGGATTTTCGGGAAGACGAAATAGCCGACCACGCAGGTGCAGGAGAAGATCAACATCGTGCGCGTGTCGTTGGTGAGCAGGATCAGCAGCACAGTCGAAATGCACAAAGTTTTCTCGACGATTCCCAGCTTCGTCCAGAGGGACATGAGATAGATGACGACGACGCCGCAGAAATTGGCAAGCGATACCTGCTCCAGGAAGAGCGACGAGGAGCGGTGATCGATAAGGCCAAAGGAGAAACGGCCTTCGAAGCCAAGCGCATTGGCGAACAGACCGGTATTGTTGAAGCTCGCCTGCTTGATGCCGCGGGTATTCTCGAAATATTCGCCGGGGTGAAAGAGGCTGACATAAAAGGGCGTGCTGACGATCTCGCATATCAGGAATAGCAGCACGAAAAAGCAACCGATGCGGAAGGCGAGCCTCACCGTCCGCTCGCTCGCCCAACTCCCGATGCCGGCAAAACAGACGATGATCAGCACGTTGCGGAACTGGTCGATGAAGGGCACATGGTTCAACACAGTGATGTAGATCGTGATGATCAACGTGAAGATCAGATAAAGGAAGATCGGCAGATCCTCCTCGTAGATGCCTCGTTTCAACAGATAGGCGACGCTGGAAAGCATCATCAGGCCTTCGCAGAGCACGACATGCGAGACGGAAAGCGGCGTGATGTTGTGATTGATATAGGCAAGGATGCAGTTGTAGAGCACTGAAAACAGCGTGATCGCCAGGATCGGGTAATCGATGCGCTGTTTGTCCGTGAGGCTTTTCATGAAATGTCCAGGGCTGCCGCATCCATCGGCCGGCGCAACCATAGCAGCGCCGTGATTCGCGACAAAGCGCTATCCGCCCGTTCGTTTCGGCCTATCAGCCTGCTGGCTTGACGCTGGCGCAGGCCGGCGCAAGTGGCGCCTTCTTGCCGACGGCGGCGGTGACCACCGTCATCTGCGGCCGGTCCTTGCCGCCATGCGGCTGCACGTTCAACGGCTCCTGTGGTGGCCACCAGTCGCCGGCGGCCCAATAGGTCCAGCCGAGCCAGACGTCGCTATTGCCAGCCATGACATCGAAGACCTGCTTCAGCCCATCGAGGCATGGCTCGGTTCCCGGAACGCCGAATTCGCCGAGAAAACCACGCTTACCGTTCTTGCGCAGCCAGGCGGTGACGTCGGTCAGTCCTTGTTTAGCCTGGTCGCTGCCGTCACAGACGGGATGCGTACCGGAACTGTCGGCATCGAGATATTGGTGAAATTCGAATGCATAGAAATCGAGAGGGTCCTTGACGCCGAGCATGACGGTATCGTTCGCGCCGCCGCCGAGTTTGTCGGCAGCCCAGCTCGAGGCGCCGGTCCAATTCGTGCCGGGCACGAGAATGAGGTTACGGGCGCCGACCGTGCGAATGCTGCGGATGGCGGTATTGGCGGCTTCCAGCCAGTCGGGCGCCTTGATATCGTGCGGCTCGTTCATCAGGCCGAAGATCACGCCCTTTTGATTGGCAAATTCGACCGCGAGGCGCGCCCAGAAGTCACCGAAGGCGAGATCGGTTGCAGGCGCCTGCGTGAGCTGGTCCTTGTCGTAATAGCCGAAATTATGCGGATCGAGGACGACGGCCATGCCGTGCTTCTGAATGAGGCCGACGGCATCCTTGAGCCGCTGCAGCTCCCCGTCGTCGAGGGATTGACCCAGCACCGGCTGCAGCCGCTCCCAGCGGAAGGGCAGGCGGACGACGTTCATGCCCTTGCCGGCGAAATATCGCACCGTGTCTTGCGACGGGTAGGTGTAGTTGGTGCCGAGTACGCCGGTGCGGTCGCCATATTCGGCGCCGGAAAGATTGATGCCGCGATAGCAGAGCTGGGATGCGGCAAAGCTGGCATCGGCCTGTGTGGTGAAGGCGAGCAGAACCGTTGCGGCGAGCGATCGGCGCAGCAGTCTCGTCACGAGTCCGGTCATTGCAAGCTCCTGTTCTTCCTCACCGCCAGTGAGCCCGCTTCATAGGAACTTCCCCGTTGAATATTGATGAAGAGAGGGGCTTGGCCGGCTCTCGCCGACGTTTGCCATGGGACTTCCTGGGAACGTCCTTAATGTTCCGTTAGCCAAACATTTCTAAACTCTGGACATCCGCTGCGCAGGATCTGCGCGCGGACCTGTGAAAGTCTGACATGAGCTCATTGGAACGAAGCAAGCGATCGAGCCAACTTCCGGGTTGGCACAGCACCGAGCCGTCCGAAGGACAGCGTGAGGGCTTGCGCCTGCGCAGCCCAGTGGTGCGCCCGCGGGACTTTGTCCATGAAGTTAAGCCACTTGCGACCAAGAAACCGGCCACTTCCGTAGAGCAGTTAATCCACGCCCGCGACGAAGTATATCGCGAGATCGCCCCCAGATCGGACGTCGCGCCACAGCCGATCGTCGAGCCCGTCGCTATCGCGGCACCCCCGGTCATCGAGCCGGCCGTTGTTGTCGCGCCGCAAGTGGTTTCGCCTGCGCCGATGCCTGCGGCCGACACGCCGCTTCTTGACTTGCGCTCCGCCGTCCGATCGATCTGGGCGAAGAAGTTGCTGGTTCTTGCGCTCGCCGCGGTCGGGGCAGTGCTCGGCGCCGGCGTCATCCCGCTGCTGCCGCAGAAATTCACCGCCGAAACCAGCCTCTATTTCGATCCTCGCCAGATGGGAGGCTCCGATTCCTCCCAGTCCGCCACCACGGCGCCGGAACTGATCCTGACGATGATCGACAGTCAGACGCAGATCCTCTCCTCCGGCAAGGTGCTCGGCCGGGTCGTCGATGCGCTGAAGCTTGATCAGGATCCGCAATTCAATGGCGGAGCCTCCGGCGATGCTGCGAAATATGTGGCGACGGTCGTATTGGCGAAAGCTGTGCAGATCGCCCGCGAGGCCAGCACCTATATCGTGTCGCTGAAGGTGACGACGCGCGATCCACAAAAGTCTGCCAAGATCGCCAACCAACTCGTCGCCTCCTTCATGGAAGAAGAAAACAAGGCGGCGGCAAACAGCTATCAGACCAGCAACACCGCGCTGGACGGCAGGCTCGATGATCTCCGTCAACAGGTGCTTACCGCCGAAAAGGCGGTCGAGGCTTACCGCGCCGACAACGACATGGTGGCCGTCGAAGGCAATCTGATTTCCGACAAGCGTCTGACTGCGCTCAACGATATGCTAGTGACCGCTCAGCAAAAGACCATCGAGGCGAAAGCGCGAGCCGATGCGGCGGACAAGCTGAGCTTCGAGGACATCGTTTCGAATGGTCCCTCCGCCAGCGCGACATCCACGTCCACATCACTCAGCAGCCTGCGCCAGCAATATGCAACGCTCGCCGCTAGCGTCGGCAGCTTGCAAAGCCAGCTCGGCGCCCGCCATCCGCGCCTGCTTGCCGCCAAATCCTCGCTCGAAAGCCTCGCCGCCGAAATTCGCAGCGAGCTGCAGCGACAGACGACCTCGGCCCGGGCCGATTACGAGCAGGCGCAGAAGGCCGAGCAGGATATCGCCAAGGAACTGGCGGTGCAGAAGGCATCGCAGGTCAATACATCGGGCAAGCTGGTCGGGCTCAACGAACTGGAGCGCAAGGCAGCCGCTGCGCGAGAGGTTTACGAGGCGCTCTTGAAGCGTTCCGGCCAGACGAGCGACGCACAGGATTTGTCGCAGAGCAATATTCGTGTCATCTCCGAGGCCGAGCCGCCGCTGACGGCGGATGGACCGAGCCGGAAGGTGATGATGGTGGCCGGATTGATCGCCGGCGCCTTGTTCGGTATGGGCCTCGGTGCAGTCTTTGCCATCCTCGCCGGCCTGTTTCGGCACCCCGTGATCCGCGGCTATCTCGGAAAGTGATCTGCGTCGCCATTTTTGCGGCAGGTGGCTCTTTCAAGATCAGGGATGCAATTGCGCGCCGGCTGTTCTAAAAGTGAGTGGATGCAGAGAATGATTGCATTTTGCTAATGAAAGCATAAAGACAATCATTCTGTGTCGTGCAATGCATGGTGGGACAATTTATGCGAGAGAAGCGGTATGCCGTTCCGTTGACTGGCACCGGGGGAAACTGACCCATGGTACCCGCGGATAAGCTCGTCCTGCCGTTCCTGGCGCTGCCGCGTTCGACCAAACGCGCGCTGGCGCTGATTGTCGATTCCAGCCTGTGCGTACTGACCGTCTGGTTTGCCTATTGTCTCCGCTTGGATGACTGGGTGATTCTGGAGGGTGTGGAGTGGCTGCCGGCGATCGTTTCGCTCCTCGTCGCCATCCCGATTTTCATCGTCCTCGGCCTTTATCGCGCTATTTTCCGTTACGCCGGCATGTCGGCCTTCATGACCGTCGTGAAGGCGGTGGCGATCTATGCCCTTGCCTTCATGACCATTTTTACCGCGATCAGCGTGCCCGGCGTCCCGCGTACCGTCGGCATCCTGCAGCCGCTGCTGCTGCTGATCGCCATTGGCCTGTCGCGCATGTGGACGCGCTATTGGCTTGGTAATGCCTATCAGCGGCTGTTGAATCGCAACCAGCTTGCCAAGGTGCTGATCTATGGTGCCGGCGCCTCGGGTCGACAGCTCGCCGGCGCGCTTGCCAACAGCGCCGAACTCAATGTCGTCGGCTATCTCGATGACGACAAGCATCTGCATGGCAGCATCATGGGCGGCCTGCCGATCTACGATCCCACCGATCTGGCGGCGCTGGCGGTCTCGGGCGACATCAAGGGCGTGCTGCTTGCCCTGCCGAACGCGACGCGGCAGCGCCGCAACGAGATCCTGGAAAACATGCGCAAGGCCCGCGTCACTGTGCGCACCATGCCGGACCTGACGGCGCTCGCTCAAGGGCGTGTCGCTGTCTCCGATCTCCGCGAACTCGATATCGAAGACCTGCTCGGTCGCAATGTGATTGCGCCGGATCGCGCGCTGATCGACAAAAATATTCGCGGCAAGGTCGTGATGGTGACCGGTGCGGGTGGTTCGATTGGCAGCGAACTCTGCCGCCAGATCCTGAAGAACGGCCCGTCCTGCCTACTGCTGGTGGATCAGAATGAATTCGGGCTATACGCCATTCATGGCGAGCTGGAAAAATCGGCGGCAACGGCTGGAGACAGCGATATCCGCATCATTCCATTCCTGGCGTCCATCCGTGATGGACAGCGGCTCAGGCAGATCATGGAGGCATGGCGACCGAAGACGGTCTATCATGCGGCCGCCTACAAGCATGTGCCGCTCGTCGAATACAATCCGGTCGAAGGCATTCGCAACAATGTGCTGGGAACGCGGACGACCGCTGAGGTGGCACGCGACTGCGGCGTCGAGGATTTCGTACTGATCAGCACGGACAAGGCCGTGCGTCCCACCAATATCATGGGTGCCAGCAAGCGACTGGCGGAGATGGTGCTGCAGGCCATGGACGCGGACCGCAAGCCCGGTGCCGGCGGCACGAATTTCGCCATGGTTCGCTTCGGCAACGTGCTCGGCTCCTCCGGCTCCGTCGTGCCGCTCTTCCGGCAGCAGATCCGCGACGGCGGCCCGATTACACTGACGCATCCAGATATCACCCGCTATTTCATGACGATCCCGGAGGCGTCGCAACTCGTCATCCAGGCCGGCGCCATGTCCGGCGGCGGCGACGTCTTCCTGCTCGATATGGGTGAACCGGTGCGTATCGCCGACCTCGCCCGTCGCATGGTGGAATTGTCCGGCCTGATCGTCAGAGACGAGGACGAGCCGGAGGGAGACATCGAGCTCGAAATCACCGGCCTGAGGCCGGGCGAAAAACTCTATGAAGAGCTGCTGATCGGCGACAATCCGCAGGCGACGACCCATCCGCGTATCATGCGCGCCAAGGAGGATTTTTTGCCTTGGGCGGAGCTCTCAAAAAGGCTCGCGGCCCTGGAGGCTGCGCTTGATGAAAACGACATACCTCTGGCAAGAACCTTGTTGCAAAAGCTTGTGTCCGGCTACGCGCCCAGTGGTGAGGTGGTGGACCTGGTTTTTCGTGAGCGTGAGGTGGATTTGACAGTCGATGAGCCGGATTTCGGCAGCGTCGCGGGGCTTTAGAGCAATATCAGGAAAAATGTGAATCGGTTTCCATCCGGAATTCTGCGATTCCTTGAAAGCTGAGCCACCCCTGCCTCAGCGTTCGGCGCTTTCCACAACCGACTGGGGCTTGGCCCTGACAGTATAGACCCAGCGACGGAGCTGGTCGCAGGCACGGAACCAGTGCGCCGTGGCCCGCAGCAGAAAATGCCGCTTGACCGCGCGGTAGTGCGCGCGCTTGCCGATCGTCGTATCGGAACGGAATGGACTGAAATCCGCCAGGTTTTCAAGAGTGGAGAAGGTTTCGACCCCTGTTGACCAGCCACGCTCGAGCGCGACATCGTATGGGAGAAGCATCGGTTTCAGCGTGACCAGCAGCTTTTTCGCAGCTTTCCGGTTGACGATGTAGCAGGCGGCCGATCCCTGCGGGCCATGCATGCAGCGGCCGACAATGTCGTTTTCGGCGGTTTCGGATATGGGTCTGAAGCCGACAAGACGATGGTTGACCAGCTTCACCAATCGCGCGCCGCAAACGCTGTCCATGGCGGCGAGCGCACGCGGGATCAGCCGCTGGTTGAGTTCGACATCATCCTCCATGATGATGGCCATCTTGTCGCCGCTGGTAACGAATTGCTGCAGGGCAAGCAGATGGCTGCGATAGCAACCATATTCGCCGGCCAGCAATTTGCGCCCGTTATGATAGACAAATTGCCGCGGCTGGAAATCGACGCGGTCGCCTTCCGGAATCGTGCTGCCGTCGATGGCGGGAATTCGGGTGACGCTCAGCCCATATAAAGTAGCCTGCTCACGCAATCTTTCCCATCGTTCGGGCGAACGGTCGAGATTGATGACGTAGATGCGGACTTGTGATGCCAGACTGTCGACGCTGGGTATCTCCGCACATTGAATGATCCGGTTGGCCCGCTCGAGAATCACATTTACTCCCACAAATAGAAATCCCGACGACTATAAACTAAAGCGACAGTAGTTCCACTATATAACAAGCTCCTCATTATTCGCAAACTCAGATTGCACGCTTGTAGTGTATGCTCAAGTAAAAGCGTTTTCACGAGCGTAATTTGCTGTGAACAGATGCGGTGGGGACCAGCCCCTTTTCCGCGCTCGATTTTCCGACGCAGTCTGTTGGCGCGCCGCACCAGCGTCATTATATCTGGAACATGCGACGCACCGTCATTGCGCCGCGTACTGGAAGGATCCTAGCAATCCATGTGGACGAGACCGAAAATCGTCATTGCTGCTCTGCTTCTCGCAAGCGTTTTGCCCGCACCGAGTTTCGCAGGCAATCCGCTGCTTCCCAAGCCTTATGTCCGTCCGGTCTACCCCTATAAGGACCTTCCCGGGGTGATCGAGCCGAAGATGGCGGCCGACGAAAAATTTCAGTGCCGCACGACCACCGTGCGTATACGCGGTTTCCACGAGGGCATCTTCTACCGCAACTTTCCGCGCCTCGGCTACATCTGCGAACAAAACGGCGTCATCTCCGAAGGCACCAGCAAGCCAAACTATCAGTATTGGCTATATAACGGCCGAGACAGATAGGCTCGGCAAGCCAGAGGAAATAATCGGTAAAGAGGCGAGATCCGATGCAGCCCGCTCGGAAGCGACCATGCATTTCTGCGGGCCAGTCTGAAAATAAATTTCATACTTTGGAGTATTTTCCCGAACCTCGTTGACGAATGCGAAAATTTGTCTCAAGCTGACGAAAATAAATTACGTCGTGGGAACGATACCAGTATGCGAGTGGGGATCATTGGACTCGGATTCCGTCTGGGATATCTGGGTTATGTTTTCAAAGCGATTGATGACAGCTTCGAGATCGCGGGCTATGTCGATCCCGAGCCGGCGGGCCTGCCCAGCTTGAACGAAAAGGGCATTACGGCCGGCAAGGCCTATGCCTCCCCCCAAGACCTGATCGCCAGCGAAAAGCTCGACCTGCTGATGATCGGCTCGCCGAATCACATGCATCTCGACCATATTCGTCTTGGGCTTGAGGCCGGTCTGAAGATCTTCTGCGAAAAGCCGATCGTCTCCACTATCGAGCAAAGCATTGAACTGGCGCATCTGATGGCGAAATATGGTCACGAGCGGCTGATGGTCGGCCTCGTGCTGCGCTATTCGCCGATGTACCGGGACCTTGTGGCCGCCCAGGCCGCGGGAAAGCTGGGTCATATCGTTTCGATCGAAGCCGCCGAGCACATCGAGCCCTACCACGGTGCTTTCTTCATGCGCGATTGGCGCCGCTACGAGCATTATTCCGGCAGTTTCATGCTGGAGAAATGTTGCCATGACCTCGATCTCTACAATGGCATCGTCGGGGCGCGTCCGGAGCGGGTCGCCAGTTTCGGCGGACGAAAAAGTTTCATCCCGGCAAACGATCCTGCAAGGGAAGGGATCAACGACCTTGAACTGTTCCATCGCAAGCCCAGCGGCTGGATGGGTTCGGACAAGGTCTTCGACAGCGATGGCGACATCATCGACTATCAGGTCGCGATTATCGAATACGCCAACGGCGTCGGTATGAATTTTCACACCAATCTCAACGTGCCGGACCAGTTCCGTCGTTTCGCCATCATGGGTTCGCGAGGCATGGCCGAGGGCGATTTTATTCGCGGTTACCTCAATGTTCATGAAATGCTCACAGGCGCCAAGGTGATCGAGAAGAAATACGCGACGCGAACGGTGCTTTCCCAGCACTACGGCGCCGACGAACAGATGGCTGCCGACGTCATAGCGCACGTCAGGTCAGGTCAGGATTTGCCGGTCTCAACCTTGAACGCGCTGGAAGCCGGCATTTTGGCGCTTTCCTTGGACGAGGCACGAATGAAGAGGGCGGTCGTGGACCTGCGCCCGGTCTGGGACAGGTTCGACGAAGCGCTGCATTCGCGAGCCGCATAGAGGGAGGCGCAAGATGGGTGTTCAACGCAGCACAGTCATCTTCGCCTGGATCCTGCTTCTTCCGGCCGTTCTCTACGTCGTCGTCATTGTCGCCTATCCGCTGGTCGACACCGTCATCCTGTCCTTCACCGACGCCTCGCTGAAGAAGCTGACGAACTGGGTCGGCTTCGACAACTATGAGAAGATTTTCAACGCCACCTTCGCCTCGGTGATCGTCCGTACCTTCATCTGGACGTTCTTTTCTGTGTCGATCAAGATGATCATCGGCACCTTCGGCGCGACGATGCTGAATTCGGCGGTTCCCGGTCGCTCGCTGTTCCGCGTGCTGACCATGCCGCCCTGGATCGTGCCCATGGCGATCGGCATCTTCATGTGGGGCTGGATGTATAACGGCCAATTCGGCATGATTTCCGGTGTCCTGCAGAATCTCGGCCTCGTCAGTGGTCCCGTCGCCTTCCTCGCCCATGGCGACACCGCCTTCTGGGCGACGATCATCACCGACGTCTGGATCGGCGTGCCGCTGGTGACGCTCTATATGCTGGCCGCCATGCAGGCGATCCCACAGGATCTCTATGAAGCCGCATGGACCGACGGCGCAGGGCGGGCCTACCGTTTCCGTCGCATCACGTTGCCGCTCCTGGTGCCGTCGTTGATCACCATGTCGATGCTGTCGCTGATTGCCACCTTCAATTCCTTCGACATCATCTGGATCCTGACTCGCGGCGGCCCAAGCGGCGATACGACGACGATGATCATCGATACCTACAACACCGCCATAGGCTCGAAGAAATACGGCGAGGGGGCAGCGCGCGCCGTGCTGATCTGCATCTTCCTCTCGCTGTTCTGCCTCGCCTATTTCCGCACCACCAGCCGTTTTGCCACGGGGGACAAGCGATGAGCCATCCGGCAATGATCAACCGCTACAGATGGTATGAGCTGATCGGCATCTATGCTGGCATCCTGGTGTTCCTGTCCTTCGTGTTGGCGCCCTTCGTCGAGGGCTTCCTGGTGTCGCTGAAGCCGCTCGGGCTGCTTTTCTCGTCGCCCTATCGCTTCTGGCCGGAAAACGGCTCCTTCGAGGCCTACCGCACAATGTGGATCAGCGTACCGGGCTTCGGGCGCTATATCTTCAATTCCTTTTTCATCTCCGTCATCGTCACCGCCGTCGTGCTGGTGCTTGTCGTGCCGGCCGCCTATGCCTTCGCCCGCTTCGAATTCAGAGGTAGCGGCGTGCTGCTCGGCGCCTTTCTGGCGGTCAACATGTTTTCCGGTGCCGTGCTGCTGATCCCGCTCTTCCGGCTGATGCGCAGTATGGGCGTGCTCAACACCTATTTTGCGATGATCGTGCCGGGCGTCGCCTTCCTTATTCCCTCCGCCATCTGGTTGCTGCGCACCTATATGATGCGGATTCCGAAGGAGCTGGACGAGGCCGCTTTCGTCGATGGCGCCAGCCATTTCTACACCCTGCGCCGCGTCATCCTGCCCATCGCCATGCCGGGCATCACTGTCGTCGCCATCACCACTTTCATCGGCTCCTACGCCCAGCAATTCATCTTCGCCCTGACCTTCAATTCCAAGACCGAATACATGCCGCTGCCGGTCGGGCTGTTTGCCTATTTCGGCCGGCAGGAGGTGGTCTGGAATGAGCTGATGGCGGCAAGTTTCGTCGGCATCGCGCCGGCCATGATCCTCATCTTCCTGATGCAACGCTATCTCGTCGCGGGCCTCACCGCCGGCGCCGTGAAACAGTGACTATAACAATGCGCTTCAAAACAAGGGGGACTGAACATGACGAAATTCGCTTCATTGATCGCCGGGAGCGTGGTGCTCCTCGCGAGTACGTCGCTGCCGGCGCTGGCCGCTGACAAGGAGATTAGCTGGATCGTCTGCGGCGATACCATGAACAAGGTCCAGGAGCGGACCATGCATGAATGGGAAGCCGCCAATCCCGGCTACAAGATTGCGCCGGAAGTGGTGGGCTGGGATCAGTGCCAGGACAAGGCGACGACGCTTGCCGCCGCCGGCACGCCGGTGGGCCTGGCCTATGTCGGCTCGCGCACGCTCAAGGAATTCGCCAGCAACGATCTGATCGTGCCGATTCCGATGACGGACGAGGAGAAGAAGGCTTATTATCCGAACGTCGTCGACACCGTGACTTTCCAGGACAAGCAATGGGGCGTACCGGTCGCCTTCTCGACCAAGGCGCTTTACTGGAACAAGGATCTCTTCAAGCAGGCGGGCCTCGATCCGGAAAAGCCGCCGACAACCTGGGCCGAGGAATTGGCCGACGCCAAGCAGATCAAGGAAAAGACCGGCATTGCCGGCTTCGGAGTCGTCGCCAAAACCTTCGACAACACCATGCATCAATTCCTGCATTGGGTTTACACCAACAACGGCTCCGTCATTGACAAGGACGGCAACATCACGCTCGACAGCCCGCAGAATCTGGCGGCGCTGACCGCCCTCAAGGGCATGGTTCCCTATGCCGAGGAAGGTCCGACCGCCTATGAGCAGAACGAAGTGCGCGCCATCTTCCTCGACGGCAAGCTGGGCATGATCCAAGCCTCCGTTGGTGCTGTCGTTCGCCTCGGTGATACCAAGGTCAACTGGGGCGTCACCAACCTGCCGCTCGGTCCGGACGCCAAGGGTCCCGGCACGCTGCTGATCACCGACAGCCTCGCTGTCTTCAGCGGCACCGGCGTCGAGGACAAGGCGATCGACTTTGCCAAGTTCCTGACCGCAGCGAAACCGCAGTTCGAATACGAACTCTCGGAGGGCCTGACCCCGCTGCGTCCGAGCCCGGAGGTCGACAAGCTGGTGGCGGATAAACCGTATTGGAAGCCCTTCATCGATGGCATCTCCTACGGTGGTCCGGAACCGCTCTTCACCGATTACAAGGGATTCCAGAACGCCATGATCGCCATGGTGCAATCCGTGGTGACGGGTCAGGCAGAACCGGCCGCCGCGCTGAAGAAGGCCGCCGGCGATCTCGCCCAGTATAAATAAGCTCGCAGTAACTGGGCCGCGCGCACTTCACGCGCGGCCACTTTTTTTGAGAGCCATGCCTCCCTATAACTGCGCCGCGCGGAGACAGACTTTTGGGACAGCTTCACCTCAACCAGGTCAAGAAATTCTACGGCCACTTCGAAGTCATCAAAGGCGTCGAGCTTGACGTGACGGATGGCGAGTTCGTCGTTTTCGTCGGTCCCTCCGGTTGTGGCAAGTCGACCCTGCTGCGGATGATCGCCGGCCTCGACGACGTCACCAGCGGCGACATCATCATCGACGGCGCGCGCGTCAATGACCTGCCGCCTGTCAAGCGCGGCATCGCCATGGTGTTCCAGTCCTATGCCCTTTATCCGCATATGACGGTGTTCGAGAATATCGCCTTTCCCCTGCGCGTCGAGAAGATGGCGGAAGACAAACTCAAGGCCAGGGTGGAGCACGCCGCCCGCATATTGCATCTCGACCAACGCCTGCAGCAGAAGCCCGGCATGCTGTCGGGCGGCCAGCGTCAGCGCGTCGCCATCGGTCGGGCGATCGTCCGCGAGCCGAAGATCTTCCTGTTCGACGAGCCGCTGTCGAACCTCGACGCGGCCCTGCGCGCCGACATGCGCATCGAGCTTGCCAAGCTGCACCATCAATTGCAGGCGACGATGATCTATGTGACCCACGATCAGATCGAGGCTATGACCATGGCCGACCGGATCGTTGTCCTCAACGCCGGTGAGATCGCCCAGATTGGCGAGCCGCTGGAGCTTTATCATAAGCCGGCAAATAAATTCGTCGCTGGCTTCATCGGCAATCCCAAGATGAATTTCCTGCCGGTGACCTGCAAGAGCGTCACCGAGGCAGGTGTTGAGGTGGATTACAAGGGCCAGACGGCG
Source organism: Rhizobium sp. BK313 (assembly GCF_014193655.1). Classification (GTDB taxonomy): domain Bacteria; phylum Pseudomonadota; class Alphaproteobacteria; order Rhizobiales; family Rhizobiaceae; genus Rhizobium. The sequence continues at coordinate 197,339 of NZ_JACHZQ010000003.1, forward strand.
CTGCTGCCGGTGACACCGCGAGACGGCGTCGTCGGCAGAGAGCTGACGCTTGGCATCCGGCCGGAACATGTGCAGCTCGGCGGCGGCGATATATCCCTGACGATCGTGCCGAGCGTGATCGAGCGCCTGGGCGCGCAGACGGTCGCTTATGCGGCGCTGGAGAGTAACGCCGGCGAGAATTTTTGCGCGACGCTGCCGGGGAGTGTCGCCATCCGCACGGAGATGCCGCTGGTCACCGGCATTCGCATCGCCGATTGCCATCTTTTCGATGAGGAAGGCCTGGCTTTCGAGCGCAGGGTGGAGTTGACGGATATCGATATGGAGCTGTTGAATCCGACTGCGCCTGCCTAGTCCGCCTACCAGACCAGCCCACGTGCTGCGACATCCTCGACGCGGGTCACGATGCCATCGCGGTGAAACACCATGCGGTCGAATAGGTTGGAAACGACGCAGGTGTGGTTGGGGATGATGCGGATCTTGTCGCCGATCCCCGGGCGAGGCCCGGTGCATTTCGAAAGGTCGATCACCCCATGCTCTTCCGAGAGGTTTGTAATGACCGCTTCGGGATAGTCGACCGCGGCGCCGTAGTCCGAAAAGCCGAGGAGATCGGAGGTCAGCGCCTTGGAGCCGGCGTCGATGACGGCGCGGTCCGGCGTGGGGCGCGAGACGACGGTCGCGAGGATATGCATGGCGCAGTCGTCCTCGCCGCAATGGCCTGCACGCACCATCGAGCGGTCGTTGTATATATAGGTGCCGGCCCGATGCTCCGTGGCCGCCGTCACGAGATGCGCCTCGTAGAGGCTCGGCGTACCGCCGCTGCTGACGATAGGACATTCGATGCCGTCACGCTTCAAAAGCGTGATCGTCTCGGCCAGGAGAGCCTGTATGGCGGCAGCGCCGTTCGGCTTTGGATAGGTCATCAGGCCGCCAAAGGTCAGGCGGGGCTTGCCGGCGATATGTCTGGCCAGCGTCGCGGCTTCTCCCGGCGACTGCACGCCACAGCGTCCGCCGCCGGTATCGCATTCCACCAGCACGGTAAGCGGCTTGCGCGTCGCGAAATGGGCTGACAGGCCATCGACCGTAATCGCGCTGTCGGCAACGACTTTCAGTCCGGCGATGCGATCATTGAGGGCGGAGAGGCGGGTAAGCTTTTCGGGGCCGATGATGTTGAAGGTGATGAGGATATCCTCGAAGCCCGCATCGGCGAACACTTCGGCCTCGGTGATCTTCTGGCAGTTGATCCCTTTGGCGCCTGCTGCCACCTGCGCTCTCGCAAGCGCCGGGATCTTGTGGGTCTTGATATGCGGCCGGAAGTTCAGCCCATGCGCGTCCATATAGGATTGCACGCGGGCGATATTCGCTGCCATGCGGCCTTCGTCGATGATCGGGCGCGGCGTCGAGAGATCGTCAATGCGGTCGCCCGGCTTGGGGCTGATGTCCGAGACGATATCATGTGCCATATCAGGCAGCTCCCTCTTATGCCGCGTGCGGGTCGGCAACCATCGGCCAGATGTCCTTCGGCGCGCGGCGATAGGGCGTGCGCGCCGGATTGTTCGGATAGGGCGTTCCCGCCGAACAGTAAAGGATTTCCGACGCGATTTTGGAGAAGGAGGCGTAGAAGTGATTGGTCGACTTGATCACTAGGATCTTCTTGCGCGTGGGGTCGATGCCCATCACCGAAAAAAGGCTCGGATCGAAGCTTTGGGCGCGCGTCGAATTGAGGATGATGTCGATGCCGTCGAGTTCGATATGCGCGGCATCGCCGAAGGGGGCGAAGCTTTCGCCGAAGCGCATTTCGGCATTCGCGACGAGGTGCACAACCTTGACGATCCCGTCGACCGGATTGCCGGTACCCGGCGCCGATTTTGCTCCGAACCGAAGCGGAATTTCCGCGCCTTCGCCGGCGGCCATGCAGATTTGCACCGCCATCGGGTCCCAGATCGTGCCGATCGCCGTGTCGCGCGCGCCTTGAGCCAGCAGCTCTTCGAGGATGACGGTCGCGTCGCCCGCCGTGCCTCCGCCGGGATTGTCCCAGATATCGGCGATGACGACCGGACCCAAATGGGCGGCCATGGCCTCGGCTACTGCCTGCTTTTCGTCGATCTGCGGCATGATGAAGGTGCCGCGCTTGGAAAAGAGCTCCAGGCCAAGGTCTCGGGCGAGGGTAGAACCCTTATCCGGCTTATTATCGCTGACGACCAGCAGTTTCGTGCCCATCTCCGGCACGTCGCCCGCCATGAAACCATGGACGACGGAGATGGACAGGATATCCGCGTCACTTTTCTCGATCGTCATGATCTTGTCGACGAAGGAGCGCATCGGCTCGCGTGAGGTCGGGAAGACGTCGATCATCCGGCAATCGAAGACGGACATGGCAGGTTTTGCGCGTCCCTCGAGCGTATCGACGGCAATGCGCCAGAGGTCTTCGGCGCGATCGACGAAGTCCGTATGCGGGAACTCTTTGAAGTAGACGAAGAAATTCGCCGCCGAGAGGCGCTTTTTCGTCAGATGGCTGTGGGGATCGAGTTCGGCGCAGACAAGGACATCCGGTCCGACGATCTGGCGGACCCGCGAAAGGAAGTCACCCTCGGTGTCCTCATAGCCGTCGGCAACCATCGCGCCATGCAAGCCGAGCACGACGGCGTCGACCGGCATGGCGGCGCGAAGCTGGTCGAGGATTTCGTCGCGCAGATCCTCATAGGTCCTGCGGTTCACCAGGCCTGCCGGGTCGGCCCAGGCAGCGGTGCCTTCGATCAGCTCCCAACCTTTTTCCGCCGTCACCCGCCGACCGACGGTAATCGGCGCGGAACAGAGTGTCGGCGTCTCCGGATGCGTGCCAGGCGGCGCATAAAGAGAAGCCTCGAAGGCGCGCCGATCGACGCAGATCGGAGAAAACGTGTTCGTCTCGGTCGCGAGCACCGCGGTGAAAATGCGCAACGCCGTCGCCTCTATTCCATTGGGTTCGGCAGGTAACCGGTAAAGCCGGAAATCTTCCAGCGGCTTTCGTGCAGGCGGCAATAATAAAGCGTCTGCCATTTCAGCACATCGACGCCACCGTCGGCCTTCTTCAGGCTGCCGTCGAATTTCTTGCGCACCAGCGCCATTTCGCCTTCGATCTCGATGTCTTCCAGCGTCGTCGTGGTGAAGATGGCGGTGCGCGGGTCTTCTGCAAAAGATTGGCCGGCAAAGTCGCGCGCTTGCCGCAACCATTCGTCGCGGTAGGCCGCAAGCGTCGGGAAGGCGAGGCGCCATTTGTCGGGGCTGACTTCGCGGCGGCCATCGATGCCGATAAAGCCGTCTTCCACGAAATCGCCCGATACCAGCGACCAGTCGGCGGCGAGGAAGGCGTCGATGTCGCGCGGCACAAGCATCTCCCAGATCGCGTGCCGGGCAGCATCGTCGGCAGGGAAGGGATTTTTAAAGGGATCACGCATTGTACCAGCCAGTATTGAAATTCTTTTCATAAACTACGATTTTCACTGGCCAAATTCTGCTTTCTATGGTCATTTGTCAACGTATCAAGAAAATATTTTGCAGGATTCAAAAATGTCCATCAAGCGTTATGGCACTGGCCAGACGGGTGCGGGTGGCAAGCCGCTGCCCTTTGCACGCGCCGTCGAAGCCAATGGCTGGCTCCATGTTTCCGGTCAAGTCGCCATGGAAGATGGCGAGATCATCGACGGCGGCATCGTCGCCCAGACCCACAAGGCGATAGGCAATCTCATCGCAATTCTCCATGAGGCCGGCTACGACGTCGAGCACGTTGTCCGTGTCGGCGTCTGGCTCGACGATCCCCGCGATTTCTGGAGCTTCAACAAGATCTATCAGGACTACTTCGGCGCGCATCCGCCGGCGCGTGCCTGCGTGGAGTCGTCGATGATGGTGGATTGCAAGGTGGAGATTGATTGCGTCGCGTATAAGACGCCGGAAGCGTAGGACGGCAAGACCTTTGGGGGAGGCAGCATGATCCCAAAAAATGCGAAGCTGTTTTTGGGCAAGATCATGCGTTGAGAGGAGAAGTCCGTGGATATTTTCACGACCATGCAGGAGGAAAAGGGGCGGTTGTCGCAGTCGGAGAACCGCATCGCCGACATCGTCCTCAACGACTTCGAATTCGCGGTCAACGCCTCCATCATCGAGCTCGCCGGCAAGGCGGATGTTTCGCCGCCGACCGTGACCCGCTTCTGCCGCCGCCTCGGCTGCGAGAGCTTTTCCGACTTCAAGGTGCAGCTCGCTCGCACCGCCTATGTCGGCATGCGCTATATCAAGCCGGAGCCGAAGAGCATCGAGCCGGCGGACGTCGCGCAGGACATCATCACCAAGGCGCAGAATGCCCTGTTCTTGTTGCACCGTGGGCTGGACATCCCCGCTATCGAGCAGGCGTCGAACCGGCTTGCCGGCGCCGAGATGATCTACGCCTTCGGCTCCGGCGGCAATTCTTCGATGATCGCCAGCGAGCTGCAGAACCGGCTTTTCCGCCTCGGCCTGCGCGTCACCGCCAGTTCCGATCACAGCATGCAGTTGATGATGGCGGCCGCCGCCAGACCGACGGATTTGCTGATCGGTTCGTCGCTGTCGGGACGCAATGCCGAGCTGGTGCGGGCCTTCATGCTCGCCCGTGAGACCAAGGTGCCTACAATTGCGCTGACGCAGAGCCACAGTCCGGTGGCGCTCGCCGCCGACATCACCGTGCCGATCGATTTGCCGGAAGGCAACAATATCTATCGTCCGACATCGACGCGCATCGCCTATCTCGCGGTCGTGGATATCCTTGCAAGCCTTGTCGCCTACCGCATCCAGCCGCAAGCGACGGTGACGCTGCGTCGCATCAAGCAGCAGCTCGTTACCCATCGTGACGGCGACGACCGCCAGCTTCTCGGGGACTAAAGCAATTCCAGGAAAAGTGCGCAGCGGTTTTCCGTCCGGAATTGCGAAAGAACAGAAACGCATCAGGGGGCAGAAGCATGACTCGATCCGTCGCCATCGTCACCGGAGCTGCCGGCGATATCGGCCGCGCCATTGCCCGGCGCCTGGCGGATGATCACGATGTCGTCCTGCTGGTCGATATCGATCCGTCCGCCGTTCAAAAAGTAGCGGAAGAACTGGGGCCAGCGGAGCGCTTCGTTGCCCTGAAAACGGATGTCACCCGCGAAACCGACACCGCCGAGATGGCGAAGGCCGCGGCGGGGCTGGGCGTGATCAAGACCCTGGTCAACAATGCGGGCGCGGCCCGCGCGGTCAGCCTGCACGACACCACGCCGGATATCTGGCGCGCCGACAATGCCCTCAATCTAGAAGCCGCCTTCCTCTGCTTTCGCGCCGTCGAGGACATGCTGAAGGCATCGAAGGGATCGCTGATCAACATTGCCTCAGTCAACGGCATGGCTGTCTTCGGCCATCCGGCCTATAGCGCCGCCAAAGCCGGGCTGCTGCATTTTACGCGGTTGGTCGCGGTCGAATACGGAAAGTTCGGCATTCGCGCCAATGCGGTCGCGCCGGGCACGGTGCGAACGCAGGCCTGGGAGGCCCGCGCGAAGGCCAATCCCAATGTCTTCGAAGAGGCTCGCCGCTGGTATCCACTGCAGCGGGTCGTCGATCCCGCCGACGTCGCCAATGCCGTCGCCTTTCTCGCCGGCCCGCTTGCCGCTGCCATCACCGGCGTCTGCCTGCCGGTCGATTGCGGCCTGACGGCGGGACAGGCCGAGCTCGCTCACACATTTTCGCAGTCCGACCATTATTGAACGCTTGTTGTTAAGGGGGAATAGATATGCAGCCGGCTTCCTATCATCTCGAAAACACCTGGTCTCCCGATGGCGGACCGAATGGCCGTCTGACCTTTACGCTGGTCAATCTGTCGGATGCGCCGCTCACGGGTTTCCGCCTCGTCTATACCTCGTTGACACGCGTCATCGATCCCAAGGCCTGCGACAATGCTGTTTTCCTTCGCCGCAACGCCAATTTCCACGAATTCGCCCCGCCTGCCGGCCTCTCCCTCGCGCCGGGCGAAAGCTGGACCTTCAGCGTCAGCGGCCTGAACCGGACGGCGAAGCATTGCACCGATGGTGCAAAATCCGCCTATCTGACACTGTCAGACGGCAGCCACGTCACAGTGTCGGTTTCCGATCTCCTACTCGAGGGCCGTGTCAGCGAGCCGCCGCCGGTATTGTTACCGGAAGGTAAACTCGATCTCCCCTTCGCCATTCAACCCTGGCCAGCGGCGATCGATGCCTGGCCAGGAGAAGGCTTTCCGGTCGTGCTTTATCCCGCCAAGGGAACTGATGGCGCCAGCCTGAAGGCCGTTGCGACAGCGCAGGCGCTCTTCCATCGCCTGTTCCCGGCCAATCACGCACCGTTCAGCCTCATCGCCGCGCCACAGGGCAAGGCTCTTCGCTTCGTCGAGCGGTCGGATCTCGCCAAGGAAGCCTACGAGCTTGCCTTCTCAGCAGACGAGATCGTGCTTGCCTATTCCGCAGACGCCGGCCGTCTTTATGGTTTGACGACGCTGGTGCAGCTTCTGGACGGCGCGCGGCGCGAACCCGGCAAATTCCGTTTCCCGATCGCCGGCACGATTTCCGACCAGCCGCGTTATGGCTGGCGCGGTTGCCATCTCGACGTCTCCCGGCAATTTCACCCCAAGGAGAATGTGAAACGACTGATCGATATCCTCGCCTGGCTGAAGCTCAACATCTTCCATTGGCATCTAACCGACGACGAGGCTTGGCGGCTGGAGATCAAGGCCTATCCGCAGCTAACCTCGACCGGCGTGCTGCGCGGCCCGGACGAACCCTTGCTGCCGCAGCTCGGCAATGGTGCCGAACCGGTCGACGGCTTCTATTCGCAGGACGATGTCAGGGAAATCGTCGCACACGCGCAGACGCTCGGCGTTGAGGTTGTGCCGGAAATCGATATCCCCGGCCACAGCACCGCCGCCCTCGTCGCCCTGCCGGATCTGGCCGACGGCCAAGAGGCGCCGGAGAGCTATCATTCAGTCCAGGGCTATCCCAACAATGCCCTCAACCCGGCCGTGGAGCCGACCTATGAATTCCTTGGGAGAGTGTTCGACGAAATGGTCGAGCTGTTCCCCTCCGATTATATCCATGTCGGCGGCGACGAGGTGGCAAACGGTTCCTGGCTTGCTTCGCCTCTTGCGCGCAAGCTGATGGAGCGGGAAGGCATATCGGGCACTTTCGCGCTGCAGTCCTATTTCCTGAAGCGGGTGAAGGCGATGCTGACGGCGCGCGGCCGCAGGCTCGCCGGTTGGAACGAAGTCGCCCATGGCGGCGGCGTTGCCACGGAAGGCACGCTGCTGATGGCCTGGGAAAAACCCGAGGTCGGCATCGAGCTGGCGCGCGAGGGCTACGATGTGGTGATGACGCCGGGTCAGGCCTACTATCTCGACATGGTGCAGGCGGAAGCCTGGCAGGAGCCGGGCGCGAGCTGGGCCGGCACCGTGCCTCCGGCGCACACCTATGCCTATGAGGCAGAGGGCGAGTTCCCCGAGGAGCTGAAGGATCGGATGAAGGGCGTACAGGCCTGCATCTGGCTCGAGAATTTCCTCTCCCGCGCCTATTTCAATCGCCTCGTCTTTCCCCGGCTGCCGGCTATCGCCGAGGCTGCCTGGACACCCAAGGCCGGCAAGAACTGGGATCGGTTCGCCGCGATCGTGCGGTTGAGTCCGGTTCTATAGCCGTTCCTTGCGAGCACAGTGATTGCGCGGGGTCAGAAATCTCAGGTGGGATCATAGAAGTGGATCGCGCGGAGAACCCCCCCGTGCCACCCTCGATGCATAGGAGCGGCTGATGTGGCGCTCTTGTGACACTGGTGGACCGGAGTGACGGTGGCGGGCTGAGTTCCTCTTGCGGAGCTGGAGTGGTGCTGGTGGACCGGGCTCTGCCTTCGCTCCTTCTGATCATCATGGAAGACCCACACTACAGGCATGGGGTCTTCGGATGCGTAGCCATCGGGCCACACATTGGCCGACCAACGCCCCCACCAATAGTCGACCAATGCGCCCCAAGGGTCACATGCCTAGAGCCGAGGGGATAACTACCTTGACACGTACGTCAGATATTTACAACCACGGTGAACTCTGGTGCACCTGAGCCACCAGGGTCACACCCTGATCAGATCATGATCTTGATACCGATGCCGACAAAAAGGGCTACAAAGAGCAGGGGCCACCATCCGGCCTTACCGCCCCTCAGGCCGCCAAAGGCAACCACAGCCAGCATGGCTATTATGATGAGGTGTCTTTGACACAGAACTGCGCTGTCGGTGGAGGCGAAGCTGACCGCCCAGCGAGCATGCTTTTTTCAGCGAGCGACCTATGAGCGACAGAGCGATGTTTTACCTTTGGCCGGGGCCACCGGGTTGCGGTGCGGAGTTGGCATCTGGGAAAATCCCATCAAATGTACCAACAAAAAATCAGGATGTCAGCAAACGGTCAAGGACAGCGACGGACGCTGAAAACGAAAAAACCCCGGAAATCCGGGGCTCTTCAAGTCATTCAGGGACGTTAGCAAACGTCGGTGAACTTGGGAATGGTGCCCAGAAGAGGACTCGAACCTCCACACCCTTTCGGGTACCAGCACCTGAAGCTGGCGCGTCTACCAATTCCGCCATCTGGGCGACGGACACGCATGTAAGGGGGTGGCTCTCCGGTGTCAACAGGGTTTTTGAAGTTTTCATGGCAATCTCAAAAAAAGCGGTTGAAGCCCGGGTTAGCCCCGGGCTGCCGCCCAGGTGCGGATGAGGCCAAGTCCCTGTTCCAGCAAGGCCTTTGCTTTGTTTTCATCTGCCGCTTCGACATAGCAGCGCATCTCCGGCGCGTTGCCGGAGGGGCGGAAATGGATGATGCGGCCATCGTTCAGCGTCACCCGCAGCCCGTCGATATCGCTCTTTGATGCCACACCCGCGACCGGTGCCAGGAAGGTGGCGAGGTTGGCGTCGGAGGCGCGCAGATAGGCCATCAGCGCCGCGCTGGTTTCGACCGGAAAATTCTCCAGCCGGTCGGCGGCGGCAAAGGGCAGGCGGTAGTTGGCGGCGACTTCCGAGAGCGATTGTTTCGCGCGCGCGGCGGCGTAAAGCGTCGCCAGGATGGGAAGGAAGCTGTCGCGCGTCGGCAGGGCGCGCACCGGCTCGCCTTCGACGATGAAGCGGCTCGCCGTCAGCGTGCCGCCATTGGCCTCGAATCCCATGACATTGGCCTTGCCGGCCGCCAGCGCCTCATCCATGCCTGCGATGACATAGGGCGAGCCGACGCGGGTGCGGGTGACGGAGTAGGAACCGGCGGCCTCGATGCCGGAATTGGAGGTGACCGGCGTCACCACCACCTCCGCTCCGAGGAAATTCGCGGCGATAAGGCCGAGCAGATCGCCGCGCAGCGGCTCGCCGGTTTCATCGGACACAAGTGGCCTGTCGCCATCGCCGTCGGCGGAGACGATCGCATCCAGCCCGTGTTCCGGTGCCCAGCTCTTCAGCAGGAGGATGGTTTCCGCAGAGACCGCTTCGGTATCCACGGGTATGAAGCTTTCGGAGCGGCCGAGCGGCATGACGCGCGCGCCGTAATGCGCCAGCACCAGGCCGAGCAGATCGCGCGCTACCGTGCTGTGCTGATAAACGCCAACAGTGAGGCCGGTGAGGCTGTCGGCGGGCAGCAGGGCTATATTGCGCTCGAAGAACAGGGCCTCGGTTTCCGCCGTCCGGTCTTCGCCGATGCCGGGTGCCCCATCCACGCTGGCTTCGTCGATTGCTACGGCTTCGGCGCTGATCGCCAATTCGTCCTGCTTGTCGATTTCGCCGTCGGGCCGGTAGAATTTGATGCCGTTGCGGTCGGCTGGGATATGCGAGCCGGTGATCATCAGCGACGCGGCCTTGAGCTCAAGTCCGTAAAGCGCCAGCGCCGGAGTCGGTACCGTGCCGCAGTCGACCGGCGTGAGGCCGGCGCGTTTCAGCGCGCCGATACAGGTGGCCGAGATCGACGGGCTGGAATCACGAAAATCGCGGCCGAGCAGGATGAGATCGCCGGGCTGTGCATAGCCGCTTTTCAACAGGTGGCGGGCAAAGGCGGTGGCATAGAGGGCAGACGCCCGTCCCGTGAGGTCGGCGGACAGGCCACGAAGGCCGCTGGTTCCAAATTTCAAGCTGCTCACACGCAATCTCCTCGGACATGTTATGCTCCTTATGGAACAAGCGGAGAAAAGGATCAACTAATCGATAGCAGCCTTGCCCGCACTGGTTTTGCCTCGAGGCAGACCCCAAATATGTCGATGAGCCGTCGGAGCGGTGTTGGGGCGTTTGGACCAACAATAGGAGTCCGTCATGAGTGTTTTCGGCAAAATCGCGCTTGGTTGGGCCTTGTGCCTGGCTTTGCTGGCGTCGCCGGATCTCGCCAATGCAGCCTCGAACAGCCCGACAATCGTCATTCCTCAGCGCAATAGTGGGCCTACGGTTTGCGACGCTCGCGGCTGTTTCGGCTTTGGACCGCAGCAATGGTATCGGCCGCCCGGCTATGCCATTCCGAATCCGCCGCCGCAGCTCAATAACAGGAACCGCTTCGAGCGTCCCCGAGTCTATATCCCGCCGCGCAACAACTATGTCCCGCCGAAAACCAACTATCCCGCGCCGGTCAACAATCGCACCCGCCATCAGATATGGTGCTCCGAACGCTATCGGACCTACAATCCCGGCACCAATCTCTACACCACTCTTCATCATGGGTTCCAGGCGTGCCGCTCACCCTACTATTGAGCAGGAGGCATCTGCGGCCGGCTTCAGCGCGGAGCACATCCATGTGTCATGTCCAGAGGCTGTCGCGAAAATAAATTGCTTGCATTTCGCGCGACTTGGGCAATCCGTAAAGTGTCATCGCTTCCATGTGGTTGCGAGCGAAACAAGGAGCCCAAAATGGCAAAGGGTCAGGTTAGAAGTAATCGTGAGGTGCGAAAACCGAAGAAGGATAAAGCCGCTGCCGCTCCAAAGCCACAGCCGGGTTTTGCAGTCAAGCAGGCAGGCAGCACGGTGAGCCTCGGCAAGAAAGACAAGTGACACGGTGGAGGCGCGCCAGGCAGGCTGCGCCTCCTGTATAGTGTCAGCGGCGCAACGGGAGGTTTCGCCGCCGAGCGGTGCGGTCAGCTTTCCAGCGCTCCGCGGTCCGTATGGCCGAGATCGCGGTCCGGATCGATGACGTCGCGCACCCGCTGCTTCAGTTCCTTCGGGCCGGGAAAGCCCCCGTCGCGCTTGCGCTCCCACAGCAGCTCGCCGTCGATGCGGATTTCGAAGATGCCGCCGGTGCCGGGGATCAGTGCCACTTCGCCCAGGCTGTCGCTAAAGGTTTGCAGCAACTCCTGCGCCATCCAGCCGGCGCGCAGCAGCCAGTTGCATTGCGTGCAATAGAGAATGGTGATCCGCGGCTTATCGGTCATCGTCGGGTTCCTTGTTGTTTGCTGACATTTAGGCTCAACTTTAATCGGCCGCAAGCCGGGCTCTTGCACCGTCGATCGGCTCATGCTCATCTTTGCCCGGATAATTTTTTCGGGAATCATGAGAATGCGGGTCGCAGTCATCGAAAACATGAAAAATACGCCGCTCGGCGCCCTTGGTATCGCGCTGGAAGAAGCGGGAGCGGAGATCGAATGGTTCCGGGCGTGGGACGGCGAGAGGCTTCCGAAGGATGTAACGGCGCATGATGCGCTAGTCGTGCTCGGCGGCGAGCAGAATGCCCGCGACGACGAAACCCACCCCTATCTGCCGGAGCTGGCGCAACTGATGCGTCGGTTCGAAGAGGCCGACAAGGCCGTGCTCGGCATCTGTCTCGGCAGTCAGATTCTGGCGCGCGCCTATGAGGCCGACAACCTTATCGGCACAGCGCATGAATTCGGGTGGAAAACGGTCGGCATCACAGACGACGGCAAGGCCGATCCGCTGCTGTCTGATCTCGCCGACGATTTCACCATCTTCGAATGGCACTCCGACACGTTTTCGCTGCCCACAGGTGCCGTGCGCCTCGCCACCAACACGGTGACCAAAAACCAGGCCTTCCGCATCGGCCGCGCCGCCTACGGCACGCAGTTCCATTTCGAGGCCAATGCCGCCGTAGTCGAAGGCTGGCGGACAGAGTTCAAGGCGACGATCGAACGTAACGAACCCGGCTGGCTGGAGCGCTATCCCGAGATCGCCGCGCAGCATGCGTCTGCGGCTGAGATCGCTGGGCTGGCGATCGCGCGGGCCTGGGTGAGGACGATTGGTGCGGCGGTGGAGCGACACGAGGAGGCCATGCTCTGATGACCGAAAGCCGTCCAACGCCGAGGACCTACGCGTCTGCGTGAGCTGATGTATGCGCGATGGCTCGACGTTAAGCGACCCGGCGCTAAATCTTCGCCAAACGACGATCAGAATCGGAGGAGACGAGATCATGACCCAGCCAGACTTACCCTGGGAAGGCGGATGCCGTTGCCGGCAGGTGCGATTGAAGGTCAGCGCCAAGCCGCTGTTGACCATGGCCTGCCACTGCACCGGCTGCCAGCACATGTCATCCAGCGCCTATTCGTTGAGCGTCGCCATTCCGAGTGAAGGTTTCGAAGTCACCGAGGGCGAACCAGTCATCGGCGGGATGCACGACGAAAACCTGAAGCACTATTTCTGTCCATACTGCATGACCTGGATGTTCACGCGCCTGGAGGGGTTCGACTGGTTCGTGAACCTGCGGCCAACAATGCTCGATGATCCCCGCTGGTTCACGCCTTTCGTCGAGACCTGGACAAACGAGAAATTGCCCTGGGTGACGACGCCAGCCGTTCACAGCTATGCAGCGCTGCCGGCGATGGATGAATATGAGGGGCTGATCAAGGAGTATATGGCGCGGGCATCGTAACTATAGCGATCGGTCCGAAAACCGACCTCACTCATCGCCCATCTTCAGCGCCGCGATAAACGCTTCCTGCGGGATTTCGACCTTGCCGAACTGCCGCATCCGCTTCTTGCCTTCCTTCTGCTTGTCCAGCAGCTTGCGTTTGCGGGTGGCGTCGCCGCCGTAGCACTTGGCGGTCACGTCCTTGCGCAGCGCCTTCACCGTCTCGCGGGCGATGATGCGGCCGCCGATGGCAGCCTGGATCGGGATCTGGAACATATGCTGCGGGATCAGGTCCTTCAGCTTTTCGCACATCACGCGGCCGCGCTTTTCGGCGGCCGAGCGGTGCACCAGCATGGACAGCGCGTCGACCGGCTCGGCATTGACGAGGATCGACATCTTGACGAGATCGCTCTCGCGATAATCTGTCAGGCTGTAGTCGAACGAGGCATAGCCCTTGGAGATCGACTTCAGGCGGTCGTAGAAATCGAAGACGACTTCGTTGAGCGGCAGATCGTAGGTGATCATGGCGCGGTTGCCGACATAGGTCAGCTCGGTCTGGACGCCGCGACGGTCCTGGCAGAGCTTCAGGATCGAGCCGAGATAGTCGTCCGGCGTCAGGATCGTCGCCTTGATCCATGGTTCGCGGAATTCGGAAATCTTGACCACATCGGGCATGTCGGCCGGATTGTGCAGCTCGATCTCGGTGCCGTCGGTCATGGTGAGCTGATAGACGACGGAGGGAGCCGTCGCGATCAGGTCGAGATTGAATTCGCGTTCCAGGCGCTCCTGGATGATTTCCAGATGCAACAGGCCGAGGAAGCCGCAGCGGAAACCAAAGCCGAGTGCGGCTGACGATTCCATCTCGAAGGAGAAGCTGGCGTCGTTGAGGCGCAGCTTGCCCATGGCCGAGCGCAGATCCTCGAATTCCGCGGCATCGACCGGGAAGAGGCCGCAGAACACCACAGGTTGGGCCGGCTTGAAGCCGGGAAGGGCTGCGGCGGTCGGGCGCTTGTCTTCGGTAATCGTGTCGCCGACGCGGGTGTCAGCCACTTCCTTGATCGAAGCCGTGATGAAGCCGATCTCGCCGGGGCCAAGGCTTTCGACGGTCAGCATCTTCGGCGTGAGCACGCCGACGCGCTCGACCTGATATTTCACGTCCGTGCCCATCATGCGGATGGTCTGGCCCTTGGTCATGACGCCGTCGATGATGCGCACGAGAACCATGACGCCGAGGTAGGTGTCGTACCAGCTGTCGACCAGCAGCGCCTTCAGCGGCGCCTTTTCGCCGCCGGGGCTCTTCGGCGCCGGCAGCTTGTGGACGATCGCTTCCAGCACGTCGGGGATGCCAAGGCCGGTCTTGGCCGAGATCAGCACGGCGTCGGAGGCATCGATGCCGATGACTTCCTCGATCTGTTCCTTGATGCGGTCGGGTTCGGCCGCCGGCAGGTCGATCTTGTTGAGGACGGTGACGATCTCGTGGTTGTTGTCGATCGCCTGATAGACGTTGGCGAGCGTCTGAGCTTCGACGCCCTGCGAGGCGTCGACCACCAGCAGCGAGCCTTCGCAGGCCGACAGCGACCGCGAGACTTCATAGGCGAAGTCGACGTGGCCGGGCGTGTCGATCAGGTTGAGGATATAGGTCTCGCCGTTGTTCGCCTTGTAGTGCAGACGCACGGTCTGGGCCTTGATGGTGATGCCGCGCTCGCGCTCGATCTCCATATTGTCCAGCACCTGCTCGGACATCTCGCGCTCGGCAAGGCCGCCCGTCGTCTGGATCAGACGATCGGCCAGTGTCGATTTGCCGTGGTCGATATGGGCCACGATCGAGAAATTGCGGATATGCGAAAGCGGAGTGGTGGAATTGGTGCTCATGCGCGCCATATAGCAGCGCCGCCCCGCGCCGCAAAGCGGTAATTATCCCGCCGTTTACGCTATTTTGCAGTCCGGGAGCGTGCGTTAGACCGGCCACTTCTCCAGCCGCCAGGCTGAATCCCAGAACATCCATTCATATTGGGAGGCACGCACGAAGGCGTTGCTCATCTGCTGGCGCTCTGCCGCCGAAGCTGCACGGGCTGCGATGTCAGTCAAAGCAATGACTTCCCGGGCGCCGGCTGCGAATTGCGGATCCCCATAGGTATTGATCCAGGCCTGGAACACGTTGCCCTCGATCGCCGGCTTGCTTTTGATGCCTTCGCCGACATGCCAGTAGATCCAGAAGCACGGCAGGATCGCCGAAAGCGCAATGGCGTAGGAGCTGTGATAGGCGGTCGCCAAAAGGAAATTTGTATAGGCGAAGCAGGCCGGCGAAGGCTCCGCAGCCGTCACATCCGCGCTCAAAATGCCGAACTGCGTCAGGAAGCCGGCATGCAGGCCCTGCTCGACGGTGATCGCCTTCTGCGCCGACCCGAGGAAACGCAGCACCTGCGCATTGTCGGGGGCCTTGGCGGCGACGATGGCGAGGCAGCGGGCATAGTGCTTCAGATAGATCGCATCCTGCAGGATATAGTGGCGGAAAATCTCTGGCGGCAGCGTGCCGTCCGAAAGCTGTTCCAGTAGCGGCAATCGCTCGATCTCGACCATAATTGGTTTGATCTGGCCCCAGGCGGCGGCCGTGAAGCTTTCCGTCGTCTCAGCGCCCTCCGTGATGCCGTCCATGCTGCTCTCCGCTCTTGAATGCACCGCCATATATCGACGGCGTTATGGTGAAAGCAAGGCTGCTCGCGAGGGCTTGATTCCATCATTAGATCCTGTATTTCTCTTATAGTAGAATTATGGATCGAAAGATGGAACTCGAACAGGCGATCGGCATCCGCATCCGCACGCTGCGGCTGGAAAAGGGCCTCACGCTGGATGATCTCGCCACAGCCTCCGGTGTGAGCCGCGCCATGATCTCCCGCATCGAACGCGCCGAAGCGAGCCCGACAGCTTCGCTTTTGGCGCGGGTCTGCGCATCGCTCGGCCTGTCGCTGTCGGAATTCTTCGCCGAGGAAGGGCAGGAGGCTTCACCGCTTTCGCGCCGGCACGAGCAGCAGGTCTGGCGCGATCCCGAAACCGGCTATATGCGCCGCGCCGTCTCTCCACCGGCTACGGCCTCGGATGTCGATATCGTCGACGTCGAGTTTCCTGCCGGCGCGCGGGTCAGCTTTGCGCCTCATGCGGCGAGCCGCGGCATGACTCAGCACGTCTGGCTCTTCGATGGCGAGTTGGAAATGACTGTCGGCGAAACCTTACACCGCCTGAAGCCCGGTGACTGTCTCTTCATGCCTGTTGGTGACGGCCATGTCTTTCACAATCCGGGCCTCGCGCCGGCACGCTATTGCGTCGTGCTGGATCGTGGCGGCCGTTGAACAATCTAGAGGACCATCATGTCGACTATCCGCCTTCTCTCTGCTCCTGAAGCTCGCGCCGCCATTGCGGATCTCTGCGATGTGCTTGCCGATTGCGTCAACGGCGGCGCTTCCGTCGGCTTCATGCAGCCCTATGGGCCAGCCGATGCAGAGCTTTATTGGCAGAGTGTTGCCGACAGCGTGGAGACCGGGGCGACATTGCTTGTTGTCGCCGAGATAGAAGGCAAAGTGGTCGGCACCGTGCAGATCGGTGCAGCGCAGATGCCGAACCAGCCGCATCGCGGCGATCTGAAGAAATTACTGGTACAGCGCTCTGCCCGCGGCAAGGGGCTTGCGCGGCTGTTGATGACGGCCGCCGAGCGCGAAGCGTCCAGGCGCGGCAAGACCCTGCTGGTGCTCGACACGGCAACCGGTAGCGAAGCTGAAGCCATCTATCCCCGGCTCGGCTGGCAGCGCGTCGGCGTCATTCCTGATTATGCCATGTGGCCGGAGGGCGGCCTTTGCGATACGACGTTGTTCTATAAGCGGACAGTAGCCGACTAACGAAATGGCGCGCTATTTGCGCGCTGCGAACGGAGCGAGCGCGGCGTCGAGCGCAATCTCGCCAGTCCAATGGATCGCTTGCCAGCCAAAGCGCCGCGCGCTCTCGATGTTCTCCTGCACGTCGTCGATGAAGACGATATCGCTTGGGGACGCTTCCGCCCTTTCGCTGGCGAGCGCGTAAAACGCCTCGGAGGGTTTGCGGTGGCCGAGTGCGGCGGAATAGAAAATTCCGTCGACATGCGCCGCCAGACCAAGCTCCTTCATCAGATATGTTGCCCGCATATGCTCCTGGTTCGTCGCCAGGAAGATACGGATGCCAGCGGCGCGATAATGCGCCAGGGCGTCAAGAAAGGCATGGTCGAGACGGGAATCGTTTTCGAACCAATAGGCAGCAAGCGCTTCGGCGCTGAGATGCGGTGCAATTTTGGACAGGACCGATTCCAGTCGCGGCATCAGAGGCTCGCGCCCGACGATGATCTCGCTCCAGTATGGTTTAAAGAATTCCTGCTGAAGACGTTCCGGCGACAGGCCGAGATCACGCTCAAGGAAAGTGAATAGCGGCAGGCCATCCTGCGGGCGTCCGTGAACGAGCACGCCATCGACATCCACCATCAGAACTTTCATGACTCAACCGCTCCGCTGTCTAAAATTTTAGCGAGAATCATGAAGATGCGCCCCGCGTTCAAGAGCTTCTAAACGGCTCTCCCGCTTTCGCATGTGACAGTTCCGTGCAAATCTCGGCCATCGTTGAAATGCAATGAAGAAATCATTCGGGGAGCAGCCATATGCGCGTCATTTATTCGGAAGACCACAAGCTCAGGGATGCCAAGACCGAGTTGCACGACGGTCAGCTTGTGACGCCTTTCGAAGCGCCGTTCCGTGCGGAATGGATTCTGGCGGCGGTGAAGGAAGCAGGTTTTGCCGATGTCGTGTCGCCGGAGGCGCATGGACTGGAAACGGCACGCAAGGTGCATGATCCGGCCTATCTCGATTTCCTGGCAACAGTATGGGAGCGCTGGGTTGCGGCCGGCTATAAGGGGGAGGCGATTGCCAATTCCTTTCCGGTGCGGCGCACCAGCCAGCGCGTGCCGGAAAACATCGTCGGCATGATCGGCCATTATGCCAACGCCGCCGATACCTCGATCACCAAGGGCTCCTACGAAGCGGCGCTCGCGTCGATGCGCTGTGCGCTGACGGGGGCTGATTGGCTCCATGCCGGCAATCGCTATGCCTTCGCGCTCTGCCGCCCGCCCGGTCATCATGCCGGGTTCGATCTCTTCGGCGGCTATTGCTTCATCAACAATGCCGCCGTCGCGGCGCAGCGGCTGCGCGACCACGGTGCGAAGAAAGTAGCGGTGCTCGACGTCGATTTCCATCATGGCAACGGCACGCAGGACATCTTCTATCAGCGCGGCGATGTCTTTACCGCTTCGCTGCATGGTGATCCCATCCATGCTTTCCCCTATTTCCTCGGTCATGCCGACGAGGAGGGAGAAGGCGAGGGGCTTGGGGCGA
Source organism: Rhizobium sp. BK313 (assembly GCF_014193655.1). Classification (GTDB taxonomy): domain Bacteria; phylum Pseudomonadota; class Alphaproteobacteria; order Rhizobiales; family Rhizobiaceae; genus Rhizobium. The sequence continues at coordinate 215,594 of NZ_JACHZQ010000003.1, forward strand.
ACCGCAATTATCCGATGCCGCGCGGCACTCCCTGGGAACAATGGTCGGCAGCTCTTGCCGACGCTCTCGCCCGCATTAGAAGCTTCGGTGCTGAGGCGATCGTCCTCTCGCTCGGCGTCGACACGTTCGAGCGTGATCCGATCTCCTTCTTCAAGCTGACCTCGGAGGATTTCATCCGCATGGGCACGCTTGTCGCTGGCGCCGGACTGCCGGTCTTGACCTGCATGGAGGGCGGTTATGGCGTGCCGGAGATCGGCTTGAACGTTACCAACGTGCTGAAGGGCCTGGAAGCCTGAGTTCCTCGAAAGCTGTGGCGAGGGGGTGCCGGTGCATCAACTTGCCTGAACCCAGCATGAAAAGTTTGAATTTGTGTCTCTGCCATCCGCCGCCTAAAAGCCGCTGGGGGACGGGAGCGACCATGGATCAGAAGATTATCGAAAGCGGCACCGATGGCGGCGCGGCGTTGATGCCGCATCCGGATGTGCCAGCGTCTTCCGGCGGCATTGTCGCGGGCGTCGTCATGTGCCTCCTGTCGATGTCCTCCGTGCAATTCGGCGCGGCCCTGTCGTCTTCAGCCATCGCCACCTACGGGCCGGCCGGCGCGACATGGCTCCGGCTCGCATTTGCCGCCATTATTCTGGCGGTCATCGTCCGGCCGAAGGTGACTCGCTACAGCCGTGAGCAATGGATCGGCGCGCTCGTGCTGGGCGCGATGACGGCGATGATGACGCTCTCCTTCTTTTCGGCGATCGAGCGTATCCCGCTTGGCCTTGCCGTCGCCATCGATTTTCTGGGTCCCCTGTCGGTCGCGACACTGGGCTTCGGAATGGGTAGGCAGCTCCTATGGCCGTTGGTCGCCGGTATCGGCGTGCTTCTCCTCGCCTATGACGGTGAAGAGTGGGTCGGCAATCTGCCCGGCGTCCTGTTTGCCTGCGGCGCCGGTGCGGGCTGGGCGTGCTATATCCTGCTGACGAAGAAGGTCGGCAATTCTTTCAAGGGGTTTGAGGGTCTCGCGATGTCGCTCATCGTCGCCGCTATTGTCGCCACACCCTTCGGCTTTGCCTCGGCCGTTCCGCATTTGACGGGCTTCGGCCTGGTCGAAATGGCGGGCCTTGCGCTGCTGGTGCCGCTATTGCCCTATGCTCTGGAAATGGTGGCGCTTCGGCGCATGCCGACATCGTCCTTCGGCATCCTGATGAGCCTGGAGCCGGCGATCGGTGCATTTGCGGGCTTCGTCATCCTGTCGCAACCGATGACCCCGTCGCAGATGTTCGGCACGGCGCTGGTCGTGACGGCCAGTATCGGCGCGACCGTTTTTGCCGCGAAAGGTTAGATCGCCTTCCTCGCGGGATCATCCACCGCCGGATTATAGAACAGCGACAGCGTCAAGCTCTTGGCGATGCGCTCGGCCGTCGCCATGAACCAGGCCTTGGCTTCGTCTGAGGGCGTTATGTCGGCAAGTGTTTCGGAAAACAGCGCCAGCCATTCCGGAAAGAGATCGGGCGCAATGCCTTCGACGCCGAGATGAGCCTGCACCGGCTTGCCGCCATAGGCACCGTTCTTGAAAGCGACCGATGACCAGAAGCGTTTCATCTTCTCCATATGATCCGGCCAGCGGCCGGCAAGACGTCCGTCAAAAACCGGGCCGAGTCGGGGATGTGTCTGAATGCGGCCGTAGAAAGTATCGACAAGCCGATCGATGAAGGCGACATCGATGCCGATGCGCCTCATCTCGGCCTCGGCCTTCTCGCGAATACCGGCCAGATGGGCAGCGCGGCCCTGTATGTCAGTGTTCATGTCATGCTCCTGCCGCCATGCGCAGTACTTTTGTACGCGAACGGGCCATTGTCGGCCCCTATGTATGCCTTTTTGCGACGCAACCAAGGTGTCATGCCGCCGTTGCGGCAATCTGTCAAAGTCACATCGCTTCAGCCGTTTCGCTTCGCGATCCTTCGGTTCGGGATCACGCCTTAGCCCTTGACCCGCGTGATCGTCCACTTTAGATTTAGAATAATTCTAAAGATGGAGATTCTTAATGCTGCTCCGATTTTTCCGCTCGCCGAAACGTTCCTTTACTTCTTTGTCCGAACAGGAAATTCTCGCCGTTGCCATTGCCTCGGAAGAGGACGACGCGCGCATCTATCTCGCCTATGCCGATATTCTAAGGGCTAATTATCCCGACTCCGCCAAGGTGTTCGAGGATATGGCCGAAGTCGAAGATACGCATCGCAAAACGCTGATCGACATGCACCGCGAGCGTTTCGGTGAGCGCATTCCGCTGATCCGGCGCGAGCATGTCAGCGGCTTCTATGAGCGCAAGCCGGATTGGCTGCGTAAGAACCTGTCGCTTGAAGCCATCCGCGATGAGGCCGAGGGCATGGAGCAGCAGGCTTATAATTTCTATGTCGAGGCGGCCAAACAGGTCTCCGACGCGTCGACGCGTCAGCTTCTCGGCGATCTGGCGCTGGCCGAGCAGGGGCATGAAGACATCGCCCGCATGCTGGGCGACAAGCACACGCCGCAATCGGTCAAGGAAGAAGAAGACGCGAGTGCCCGCCGTAAATTCGTGCTGACCTATGTGCAGCCAGGCCTTGCCGGTCTGATGGATGGCTCCGTCTCGACGCTGGCGCCGATCTTTGCGGCCGCCTTCGCGACGCAACAGACGTGGCAGACCTTCCTCGTGGGTCTATCGGCGTCTGTCGGCGCCGGCATTTCCATGGGCTTCACGGAAGCAGCCCATGACGATGGCAAGATTTCCGGCCGCGGTTCGCCGATCAAGCGCGGCCTTGCCTGCGGCATCATGACGGCACTCGGCGGTTTAGGCCATGCGCTTCCCTATCTCATTCCTGATTTCTGGACCGCCACCATCACCGCCGCCGTCGTCGTCTTCTTCGAGCTCTGGGCGATCGCCTTCATCCAGAACAAATATATGGAGACGCCATTTCTCCGCGCCGCCTTCCAGGTCGTCGTCGGCGGTTCCCTGGTACTTGCAGCGGGCATATTGATCGGGAACGGTTAAGCCGGAACGGCTTTAATCATTTTCCGAAAAGCAAAAGGCCGGCAAAATTGCCGGCCTTTTGCTTGGATTCGGTGGTTGTAGCGCTTACTTGACCGCGCCGACCAGGATGTCGTTGCCGTTTTCGATGGTGACCCAGCGGCCGGCATTGTAGCTCGCCTGACGCTTCAGGTAGGAATAGGGGGTCTTGTACCAGACCTTCACCTCGTCCTCGAGATTGTCGAGAATAAAGTCGCCTTGCTTGGTGCGCAGCGTCAGTACGGCGTGGCCTTCGCCATCGGGCTTGCGTACGACGGTCATCAGCAGGTTGGCGGCAGAAATGCCCTTCTGCATCAGAAGTCTGCGCTTCAGAAGCGCGAAATCCTCGCAATCGCCGGCCGTCTTCGGATATTCCCAATATTCTTCCTGGCCATAGACTTCTTCGTCGGTGGCAGGCGTGATGGTCTTGTTGACGCGCAGGTTGATTTGATTGACCAACGCCCAGGTGGTGGCGTTCATATCGAGCGGACCGGCATTGCGCGTCGGGCCGCATTCGTCAGTATGACGCTCGCAAAATTCATAATGCCCGATGGGCTGCGACGTGACGCCGCCGATGGTCATCGAAGCGGTGTTCTGGGGGGCCGGCATTGCCGACGACGACATCGCAACTATAGCTGCGAAGGCAACGAATACGCCCTTAATACGCACGCCCACTCTTCCTTGTATCGTCCTTGCATTTGTTAACAAATTGTTAATGTAAGGGGGTGCGCGAAGTCAATCGTTACTTAAGTGTTAACAGCGGAACCAGCCTTTATGGTTAATTTCAGCGCAATCAAAGAGATAGTTGCCACAATTGCTTGCCTCTTATGATTATGGAGGCGCGCGCAAATTCTACCCGGCGGCGGGGCAATCCGCAGGTTTCACTATAAGCTATCTATCTGTTTTTACGGATGATTATGCAGGGCCAGCGTCTCTGCCGCGCTCAACATGCGCTCGATATCCTGCGGTCGCGACAGCCGGTGGTCGCCATCACGCACAAGTGTTAACACGACATCATCGGCCGGCAAATGTTCGACTAATTTTAACGAATGCGCAAAGGGCACATCCTGGTCCTGCATACCCTGCAGAATATGAACCGGGCAGCCGGTCTCGATGATGCCGGTCAAAACGCGGTTGGCGCGACCGTCCTCGATAAGTGCGCGGGTGAAGATATTCGGTTCGGGGCTATAGTCGGAGGGCTCCTCGAAATAACCGCGTTCGGCAAGCGATCTCCGTTCGACGTCGGAAAGGTTCGGCTCGATGAGGTCGATGGTGAAGTCCGGGGCGGGAGCAATCAGCACCAGGCCTTGGATGACCGTTGTCTTCTTGCTTTTGCGCAGCTCCTGGATGAGCCTGAGCGCGATCCAGCCGCCCATGGACGAGCCGACGAGGACGATGCGCTTCGGCTTGGCATGGTCGATGACCGCGAACGCTTCCTCCAGCCAGCGCGATATCGTGCCGTCGGTGAACGTGCCGCCGGATTGGCCATGGCCCGAATAGTCGAAGCGGATGCAGCCAAGGCCCAGGCGTTCGGCCAGGGCGTCGAGCTCCAGCGCCTTGGTGCCGCTCATGTCGGAACGATAGCCGGAAAGCCAGACGAAGGTCGCACCTTTTGCTCCCTTCCTGGCTGCGCGCAACTGCATAGCAATCTGCCGTTGATCGTCACCGCTGCCAACGGAAAGGAAGATAGGTTCAAGGCTGTCAGCCGCTTCGGACATGAAGAAACTCCTGAATTCTTCCGCCCTATAAAGCAGATTCGCAGGCGCGTTACCCCAAAAATCCTCTCGATTTTTGGGAAAGGTTCACGCGCTATTTTGGGATGTTACTGTGTCCTTTGCGCATCTTACGGCTGCGCGGCACAGTAATGGTACACGGGAGGTGATTTTTTCCTGGCATCATGCTATTGACTTCACCACAGCTTTTACGACATTTCCGTCAGTTGCGCTGACGGGAGCGAGAGGCTGCAGCTATCCGAAACAATTCGTGGAGAGTACGACCATTCGCAGACCCTTTAAAACTGATGCGCCCGTGAAGGATGGGCCACGTTCCAACAGGGAAATTCGCATTCCCAAAGTTCAGCTCATCGCGGCTGACGGCCAGAATATGGGCATCGTCCCGACCGACCAGGCATTGAGAATGGCAGAGGAGGCCGGTCTCGACCTGGTAGAGATTTCCCCCAATGCTGAACCGCCTGTGTGCAAGATCCTCGATCTGGGCAAGCTGAAATACGCGAACCAGAAGAAGGCCGCCGAGGCGCGCAAGAAGCAGAAGGTCGTTGAAGTCAAAGAAATCAAGATGCGCCCGAACATCGACACGCATGATTACGACGTGAAGATGAAGGCGATCGAACGCTTCTTCGAAGAAGGCGACAAGGTGAAGGTGACCCTGAAGTTCCGTGGCCGCGAAATGGCCCACCAGGAACTCGGCATGAAGCTTCTCCAGCAGGTCAAGGAAGATACGCTTGAAATTGCCAAGGTGGAAGCCGAGCCCAAGCTCGAAGGCCGCCAGATGATGATGGTGCTTGCGCCGAAGTGAGGCGCAAGTTGAAGTAAGAGGCCGGAGCCGTCCCATTGGGCGGCTTTTTCCTTTTGTATCGCCGGGTTGATGCCTGTCATCGATCTGCAAAGAATCCCGCGTTGTGCCCGTTGCGCTTATCGGCAACTGCGGTTATAAGCGCGCGTCCGAACTGACCGGCAGGGCATGCCGTGGCAGTTCAGAATGCTGGCGGGGCGGTTCGTCACCGTATCCGCCGTTCAACAACAAACGCTCCGGCACCTTGTTGCAGCCCGGCTTAGCCGGATCTGTGAGAAGGGCTTTTTAACAAAGCGCGCCAGGAAGCATCGAAGGAGTAGCAAAATGCCCAAGATGAAGACGAAGTCCTCTGCCAAGAAGCGGTTCAAGATCACCGCGTCCGGCAAGGTCAAGGCAGCCGCTGCTGGCAAGCGCCACGGCATGATCAAGCGTACCAACAAGTTCATTCGCGACGCCCGCGGCACCATGGTTCTCGCAGAACCGGATGGCCGTAAGGTTATCAAGAACTACTTGCCGAACGGTCTCTAAGACTATTCGTAACGCTATAGACAAGGAGATCATGAAATGGCACGCGTAAAAAGAGGCGTAACCTCGCACGCCAAGCACAAGAAGGTTCTGAAGGCAGCCAAGGGCTTCTACGGCCGCCGCAAGAACACCATCCGTACTGCCAAGGCCGCCGTCGACCGTTCCAAGCAGTACGCTTACCGCGACCGCAAGGTCAACAAGCGCAATTTCCGCGCCCTCTGGATCCAGCGCATCAACGCTGCCGTCCGCGAACACGGCCTGACCTACGGCCGCTTCATCGACGGCCTGACCAAGGCTGGCATCGAAGTCGACCGCAAGGTTCTGTCCGACATGGCTATCCATGAGACGGAAGCTTTCGGCGCGCTCGTCGCCGCCTCGAAGAAGGCTCTGGAATATCTCAAGGACGCCGGTACGAAGAACGAGTTCGAAGCAGCCGTTAACTAACGCCGCTTCGCACGTCTTTCGTAAATTCATTATGAAACCCGCGCTGGCGAAACCGGCGCGGGTTTTGTGTTTTGCAGCATATGCTTTCCATCGTGTCAGGCGGTCCTGTCGGGCGGAACCCCGGAAAACGGATCGCGCATCGGGCGGCAAGTGCCAAGGTCCGCATTCTCCGCGGCTTTTTGTCATTTGCCCGGTTGATTGGCCGCCTGCACATGGGTAGTGATCTGCAACGCTTCATCGTTGCCGCAAGCTTTATGATGCATGCGTTCATCCATTATTCCGCGGACTGAGCGGCGTTCCAAGCCCGCCGCCCGCAAGGCAGGACCAGATGACGGAACTCGTAACACTTGAAACCCAACTCATGGCCGAGGTGGCCGCGGCGACCGACGAGCAGTCGATCGAAGCCGTGAGGGTCGCCGCGCTCGGCAAGAAGGGCTCGGTTTCGGAACTGCTGAAGACGCTGGGCTCGATGTCGCCGGAAGAGCGGCAGACACGGGGGGCGGCGATCAACGCGCTGAAGAACTCCGTCACCGACGCCATCAACGCCCGCAAGGGTGCGTTGAAGGATGCTGCCATCGACGCAAAGCTGAAGGCCGAGACGGTGGACGTCAGCCTGCCGGTGCGCTCTTCTCCGGCAGAACGCGGCCGCATCCATCCGATCAGCCAGATCGTCGACGAGATCACCGCGATCTTCGGCGATATGGGTTTCTCGATCGCCGAAGGCCCCGATGTCGAGACCGACTATTATAATTTCACGGCGCTGAACTTCCCCGAAGGGCATCCGGCCCGCGAGATGCACGACACCTTCTTCTTCCAGCCGGACGAAAAGGGTGAGCGCAAGGTGCTGCGCACGCATACCTCTCCTGTGCAGATCCGTACCATGGAAGCGCAGAAGCCGCCGATCCGCATCATTATTCCCGGCAAGACCTATCGCCAGGACAGTGACGCAACGCACTCGCCGATGTTCCATCAGGTGGAAGGCCTGGTGGTCGACAAGACGGCGAATGTCGCCAATATCCGTTGGGTGCTCGAAGAGTTCTGCAAGACCTTCTTCGAGGTGGACAATGTGACGATGCGTTTCCGCCCGTCGTTCTTCCCCTTCACCGAACCGTCGTTCGAGGTCGATATCCAGTGCGATCGCTCGGGTCCGATCGTCAAGTTCGGCGAAGGCACCGACTGGATGGAGATCCTCGGCTGCGGCATGGTGCATCCGAACGTGCTGCGCTATGGCGGTCTCGATCCGGACGAATATCAGGGCTTTGCCTGGGGCATGGGTCTCGACCGCATCGCCATGTTGAAGTACGGCATGCCGGATCTGCGCGACTTCTTCAACGCCGATGTCCGCTGGATGAACCACTATGGCTTCCGCCCGCTCGACATGCCGACGCTGTTCGGCGGTTTGAGCGCGTAAGCAAGGGATCGATTAGATGAAATTCACACTCTCCTGGCTGAAAGAGCACCTGGAAACGGACGCCACGCTCGATGAGATCTGCGCCCGCCTGACGATGATCGGGCTGGAGGTCGAAGATGTCGATGACAAGGCGATGTTCAAACCTTTCGTCATCGCCAAGGTGCTATCAGCCGAAAAACACCCGCAGGCAGACCGCTTGAAGGTGCTGATGGTCGATACCGGCTCCGGCAAGCCGGTCCAGGTGGTCTGCGGCGCGCCGAATGCCCGCGCCGGTCTCGTCGGCGCGTTTGCCGCTCCCGGCACCTATGTTCCCGGTATCGACGTGACGCTCACGGTCGGCAATATCCGTGGCGTCGAAAGCCACGGCATGATGTGCTCGGAAAAGGAGCTGCAAATCTCCGACAGTCATGACGGCATCATCGATCTGCCGGAAGACGCGCCCGTCGGCACCGGATTTGCAGCCTATGCGGGGCTGGACGATCCGATGATCGAGATCAACCTGACGCCCAACCGTCCGGATTGCACCGGTGTCTATGGCATCGCGCGCGATCTCGCCGCTTCCGGCCTCGGCACTCTGAAGCCGCGTCTGACACCGACCTTCGCCGTTGATGGTGAAACGCCGGTGGATCTGAAAATCGACCTCGACGATATCAGCCTCTGCCCCGGCTTCGCCCTGCGCCTCGTGCGCGGCGTCAAGAACGGCCCGAGCCCCAAATGGATGCAGCAGCGGCTGCTAGCGATCGGCCTTCGTCCGATCAGCGCATTGGTCGACATCACCAACTATATGACCTTCGATCAGGGTCGGCCGATGCACGTCTTCGACGCCGCCAAGGTCAAGGGCAACCTCGTCGTTCGTCGTGCCAGGGATGGCGAGACGGTGTTGGCGCTTGACGAGCGTGAGTACAAGCTCGGCCCGAACAACGTCGTCATCGCCGATGACAACGGCATCGAGTCGATCGGCGGCGTCATGGGCGGCGAGCATTCAGGCTGCGATGAGAACACCGTCGACGTGCTGATCGAATCGGCGCTTTGGGATCCGATGAACATCGCCAAGACCGGCCGCAGTCTCGGTATCATCACCGATGCTCGTTACCGTTTCGAGCGTGGCGTCGATCCGGAATATATGGTTCCCGGCCTCGAGCGCACGACCGAACTGGTGCTTGCCTGCTGCGGCGGCATCGCCGCCAAGGCCAAGGTCGAGGGTTATAAGGGCTATGACGCCAAGATCGTCGATTTCCCGTTCTCCGAGGTCAAGCGTCTGACCGGCCTTGATGTCTCCGTGGAAGAGGGCAGGTCGATCCTGACGAAGCTCGGCTTCTCGGTCTCCGGCTCCGGCGAGCGCGTTTCGGTCGCCGTTCCGTCCTGGCGCCCGGATGTCGACGGCAAGGCGGATCTCGTCGAAGAGATCATGCGCATCCACGGCGTCGACAATATCAAGCCGGCGCCGCTCGCAAGCCACAATGCCGTCAACGGCAAGATTCTGACGACGCTGCAGATCCGCACCCGCACCGCCAAGCGCGCGCTCGCCGCCCGCGGCATGCTGGAAGCCGTCACCTGGTCGTTCATCTCCGAAGATCAGGCCAAGCTCTTCGGCGGTGGTTCCGATGCGCTGAAGCTCGCGAACCCGATCGCCGCCGATATGTCCGACATGCGCCCCTCGCTGTTGCCAGGCCTGCTGTCGGCCACGCAGCGCAATGCCGACAAGGGTTACGGCGACGTCGCGATCTTTGAAGTCTCCGGTACCTATGAAAACGACAGGCCGGAAGGCCAGCGCCGCGTCGCCGGCGGTATCCGCCGCGGCACGGCGACGCTCGTGGGCGCCGGCCGCATGTGGTCGAATGCAGCAACCGGCGCCGGCAAGCCCGTCGATGTCTTCGACGCTAAGGCCGATGCGTTGGCGGTGATCGAGGCCTGCGGCCTGCCGATGGGCAATATCCAGATCGAGCAGGGTGGTCCCGCCTGGTACCATCCGGGCCGCTCCGGAACGATCAAGATGGGTCCGAAAGTCGTGCTTGGCTATTTCGGCGAATTCCATCCGAAGACGCTGGAAGCGCTCGACGTGACCGGTGCGCTTGCCGGCTTCGAAGTCTATGTCGATGCTATGCCGGAGCCGAAGAAGAAGGCGACGCGCACCAAGCCGGCGCTGGAGCTTTCGCCGTTCCAGGCGGTCAAGCGCGATTTTGCCTTCGTGGTCGACAAGACGGTGGAAGCTGGCGCCATCACCCGCGCCGCCGCCGGCGCCGACCGCAAGCTGATTACCGGCGTCAATGTCTTCGATATTTTCGAGGGTGCATCGCTCGGCGACGGCAAGAAGTCGATCGCCATAGAGGTACAGATCCAGCCGGCCGAGCGCACGCTGACCGACGAGGATTTCGAGACGCTGACGCAGAAGATCGTCGCCAACGTAACGAAAACGACGGGTGGCGTACTGCGGGGCTGACGAGGTTCACCTTCTCCCCGTTGGGGCGGAGGTGGAATTCACCGATGCAAATGATAGACCTTATTGACGATGGTCCACCGTCCGTCGATCTTCAGCAATGACAGATAATCCGAAAAGCGCATGCCCGCGAATTCGTCGACGACTTTGACGCTCGCGGCATCGCCCTCGATATCGATCAGCTCGATCTCCATCAGTGGCACCGTACCGGGCGGTGCGCTGCCTTCCTCGACGATCGCAGCGATGAATTCGTCGCGCGTCATCCACTCCACTGCACCTTGATAATTGCCTATGATCGCCACCCGTGGGTGTAGAGCCTTGCGCAGCGCCGGCTCGTTCGCGAATGCCATGCCATCGACATAGAGGTGAACAACCGCGCGGATTGCTTGCTCTTCTGACATCTCGCTATTCCTCGTTTGAGTACTCGGTAAATTAGCACAGGCGCCTATAACTGGCAAAAGATCGACGACGTGATCGCGATGATTTGACGGGTTTTATTCTACGAAAACCCGCACGCTGGCGGCGCGGCCGGCGGCGTCGATGACGGTCAGCGTCGAATAGCCGGCACCATCCGGAACCCACTGATTGGTCCGGCGGCGGGAGAGGTCGGGCAGCGGCTTGCCGTTGGCAAGCCAGCGGAACGGTGCGCGGCCACCCTGTAGCTTCAGTGCCAGCGGCATCAGCGGGCTGGCGCCACCGCGCGCGCCAAGGTCGACGCGCGCGCCTTCCGGCGGATAGACGATCTGCGGCGCCGGCTCGCGGGTCGAGGCCGACAGCAGGCCGGCGGCGGTGACCGAAAAACGCCGCTGGCTGATTGGCAGTTCGGTGGCGGAAATGCGCACCGCACCCATGGGGGCAGGCGGGAACGGCGAGATGGCGACGCCCGACTTGGCGAAACCTTCGAACAGAATGGGTGCGGCTGAGACATAGCCCGCCAGTCCCGGCACTGCGCCATTGTCCGGCCGGCCGACCCAGACGCCGAGCACATGCGCGCCGTCGTAGCCGACGGACCAGGCGTCGCGGTTGCCGTAGCTGGTGCCCGTCTTGTAGGCGATGCCGAGCTGCTTGCTGCCGGCCGGCGCAATGATGTCGGAGAGAATGTCGGTGATGTTCCAGGCCGCCACGGGCTCCATCAGCGGCTCGCCTTCGATCGGTCCCGGCTGATCCTGAATGCCGTCGCCGATCCGCATAGGCTTGCCGCGATTGGCAAGGCCCGCATAGAGCTGCACCAGATCCTTGAGCGTGATGCCGACGCCGCCGAGGCCGATGGCGAGGCCCGGCGCTTCGTTGGGCGGCAATACCGGCTTCACCTCGGCGCGGCGGAAGCGCACCAGTAGCCGCGTCGGCCCGACGGCGTCGAGCAGGCGCACGGCCGGCACATTGAGCGACAATTGCAACGCTTCGCGCACGCTGACATCGCCCTGGTAGGTCATGTCGAAGTTGCGCGGGCGATAGCCGTAGAAATCGGCGGGGCGGTCCTCGATGATGGTTTCCTGGGCAACGTATCCCTCTTCGAAGGCAAGGCCGTAGATGAAAGGCTTCAGGGTCGAGCCGGGCGATCGCAGGACGCGGGTCATGTCGATCCAGCCGGAGCGGCTGGAATCGAAATAGTTGGCCGAGCCGACTTCGCCGACGATGTCGCCGGTATGCGCATCCGCCATCACCATGGCGACCGAGACCTTCGGCCCCAGCCGCTTCGATGCCTCGTCTGCCACGGCTTCCAGGCCCTGCTGGATGTCCCGGCGCAGCGTCGTATGATGCTGGATCACGCCGGGTTCCTTGCGCAGCGCGGCTTCTGCGAGATGCGCAGCATAGGCCGGCAATTGCCGCCGTTTGGCCGGGACGGGGACGAGTGCTGCCCGCTCTGCCTCGCCATCGCCGACGGCAGCCGCAACGGCGGCGCGGTCGAGCACGCGACGGCGGGCTGCTTCGGCGCTCGCGAGATTGCGGTCGGGGCGGCGCTTCTCCGGCAGTTGCGGCAGGGCGACGAGCAGGGCCGCCTGCGCGACCGTCAGATGCCGCGGCTCCTTGCCGAAATAGGCGAGGCTCGCAGCGCGAACGCCCTCTAGATTGCCGCCATAGGGTGCATGCGTCAGGTAGAGGTCGAGGATCTGTTCCTTGCTGAGTCGCCGCTCGATCTGGATGGCACGGGCGATCTGCAGCAGCTTGGCCATCACCGACCGTTCGTTGCGCGGCTCGATCAGGCGCGCCACTTGCATCGACAGTGTCGAGCCGCCGGAGACGATGCGGCCATGGCTGACGAGCTGCAGAAAAGCACGGCCGAGCGCCATCGGGTCGACGCCGTGATGATCGAAGAAGCGCCGGTCCTCATAGGCAACCAGCATGCGCAGGAACTGCGGATCGACATCGGCGACATCGGTCTTCAGCCGCCAGCGTCCCTCCGGCGTGGCGAAGGCGCGGAGCAGCTCGCCATTGGCATCGAGCACTTCGGCCGAAACGATACCGGCCTTGTCCAGCGGCGGCGGAAAGGTATGGTCGGCGGCGTCGAGGCCGAAGGCCAGCGCCACCACCGAGAGGGCGCTCACCCCGACACCAACAGCAATTTTCCACCGCGTCTTCATGTCCTGTTCTTACTGCTGCGCTGCCAGCACCTCCATACGGCCCATCGCCGTGCGGGCCGAGAATTGCGGACGGTACATGTCCTCGACGCTCGCTGCCGGATGATCGTAGGTTCCGGGAGTAACCGCGCGCACGACATAGGCGAAGCTGAGATCGCGGTCGCTGCCCGACGACTGATCGAAGGCGGCGACGAAGCGGTCGTTGCGGAATTCGACATGGGCCGGCTGCACATCGCTCAGCCAGTCGAAGTTCGACAACTGCGCGCTGTTGACGATGCTCGGATTGTCGATCTCGAAGCCGGCCGGCAAGAGGTCGGTGACGAGAATGCGCGACGGCCAGTCGTTGGTCTCCGTGACGTGCAGCACGACCACGTAGCGTTCGTTCTGCTGCGCCTGAGTGATGTTCGCCTCTTCGCCGTCGAGCGTGTAATATTTGCGCTCGATGGTGAAGCCGTCACCGCCGGCCGGCAGCGGTGTCACAGGGGCTGCGACCGTGGTCACGGCAGCCGATAGCGGCTGACGGGTGGTGTTGGTGACGGTCAGCGGATGGCCGATAAGGGCGTCGCCGGTCATCTGAGCCATGTAGGCGCCGGTGTGGGTAGCTCCGTTGACATCGAGCGTCAGGCCGTCATCGCCGTTCTGCAGGGCGCGGGCGGCAAGCAGCATCCAGGTCTGTTCCTGCGTACTGGTGTAGGTCTTGTTCTGCCATTCCTTGGCGACGACACCAGCCAGTTCCGGAATGATCGGCGGCACGGGGCGGCTTTCGGCGGCAAGCGCCAGCACCGCCGCGCCATCGCGCAACGACGAACCGTAGTCGGAACGGACAAAGCTGACCTTCGTCACCGCTGCCTGTTGCGACATCTGCAGCGCATCGACGAAGATGTTACGCGAGCGCTGCGCATCGCCATAAAGCGCTAGGGCCGCCGCCAGATGCGCCTTGGAGAGCGGCGTCGGGAAGTCGTTCAGCATGGTGTCGGCGTAGTAGCGCAGATCGCTGATCGAAGCCTTCTTGTTGCGGGCGAGCACATAGAGCGCATAGGCGATCTCGTTGCCCTGGTCCTTGACGTTGGTGTTGATGCTCAACGAATTCTGCAGGTTTTCCAGCGCTTGCACCATGGCCTGATCCGGCACGATATATTTCTGCTCGCGGGCACGTGTCAGGAAATCGGTGACATAAGCGTCGAGCCAGAGATCGCCGGAGCCCGGACCCCAGAGGCCGAAGCTGCCGGTCGAGGACTGGTAGGACATTTCGCGATAGATCGCGTCCTGAACGCGCTTGTGGATTTCAGTGTCGTCGGCCAGGCCGTTCTTGATTGCCATCTCGCTGAAATAGAGCAGCGGCAGCGCGCTGCTCGCCGTCTGCTCGGCGCAGCCATAGGGATAGCGGCTGAGGCTCATCAGAAGAGCGGGCACGTCGAAGGCGCTGGAACGGCTGACATTGACGCTAACGGAGGCGCCGGGCAGCACGCTGTCCGCGAGCAAGTCGGCATTAACCGTCAGGCTCTTGCCGGGTGCGAGCGTAATCAGCCGCCGTTCGGTCACCGGCAATTGCGCCGGCCGGACCGGGATATCGACCGATTGGTCGAGCGACATTCCCGACGCGTCCGACAGCTTGATCGAGACCGTGCCGGCGCCCGGCTGTCCACCGGTCAGCGGCAGGGTGATATTGTATTTGCCGCCCTGTTGCAGGTTGACCGTCTGCTGCGCGGCGCTGGCATCGACAGTCACGGCCGAATTGCCTGTGACTGCCAGCTTGTAGTCGCCGGCAGGCGCATCGGTGTTGGCGATATCCAGCCGGAGATTGGCCTTGTCCCCCGGAGCGAGGAATTTCGGCAGGCTGGCGGTGACGACGACCGGGTCGCGGATCACGACATCCTGCGTGGCATGGCCGATCCCGGCCTTCGACCAGGCGACCGCCATCAGGCGCGCCGTGCCGTTGAACTGCGGAATGTCGAAGCTGACATTGGCCTTGCCATTGGCGTCTAGCTTGATCGGGCCGGAGAAGAAGGCGATCAGCTTTTCCGTCGGCGGGCTCGCCTGCAAGGCCGCCTGTCCGCCGTCGCCGCCGGTGCGCAACCGCCCGGTCGCGCCGAGCGAGCCGTCGATCAGCCGACCGTAGAGGTCTCGGATTTCAATGCCGAGTTGCCGCTGGCCATAATACCAGTCGTCCGGCGCCGGCGGCTGGTAGCGCGTCAGGTTGAGAATGCCGACATCGACCGCTGCGACCGTTACGTAGGCGTTCTCGTTGGCGCCTGCGCCCGCCACCTGCACGCCGATGTTCAGCGGTTGGCGCGGCAGGGTCTTTTGCGGCGCATCGAGCTTGACCTGCAGCTTGCGTTCGCCGGGATCGACGGTCGCCCATTTGATGCCGATTGCGCGCATCGGCATGCGGCTTTCCTGCGCGTCGCCGGGGCGGAAGAGGGTGGCGGTCACATAGGTGCCGGCGCCCCAATCGGCTGTGACCGGGATATCGACTTCGCCGCCGGTGGCGCCGATGTCGGCGTCGGTCACCGAGATTAGGGTTTCGGAGCCGGCCGTTACCATCAACTGGCCGGCATAACGCGACGTCACTTTCAGCTTGGCCGTGTCGCCGATATGGTAGCTGTCCTTGTCGAGCGCAATTTCCAGCGCATCGGGAGTTTCGGTCGAGGTCGAGGCGACATACCAGCCGGCGTCGAATTCGACGCTGGATTCCGGGCCGTTCGCATCGGCCGTCTCCACCTCCAGCCGGTAACGACCCCAGGTGACCGGCACCGAGATTTCCGCTCCGTCCGTGGTGGCGTTGACCGTACCGGTAGCAACCTGCTTGGTCGAGGTGACCGGCTCGTATTTCCAGCTATTGCCGTCGCGATACCATTGGTAATCGCGCTCGACACCGAGCAGTTTCCAGGTCAGGCCCTGCATGGCCTGCTTCTGACCGTTCTGGTCGACCGCGATGACGTGGAAATTGCCGATCGAATTTTCGCCAAGATTGCCGTCGAATTCCGGCTTGATGCCGATCCGCGGCCCATCCGCTTTGACCGGCAGCGTCAGCGAGCGCTCGACGGCGCGGCCGCCGGCCTCCTGCATGCGCACGGTGACGTTGGCGTTGAGCAACTGCGTCGTCGATGGCGTATCGTTGATGGTGACGTCGAAGGTCGTCTTGCCGTCCTCGTCCAGCGCCTGCAGGTCTTCGAGCGGCACTTGTGAGCTCTCGGCCTTGTTGTCGCTGCTGCTGTCGCTATCGCTGTTGTCCTGCCCGGCGCCCTCGTCGGCGAGGCCGAATTCGTAACCCTTGTAATCGGCGCTTTCACGCGTCGGCTTTAGCGTCACTTCGCCTTCGAGGCTGAGACCGGCGGCCGGCGCGCCATAGAGATAGCGTCCGACGACATTGACCGGTGTCGGCTGGCCGACTTCGATCGCCTTGGCGTCGCTCGTCATGTCGAATTCAATGCGATCCGGCACGAAATCGTCGACGAGGAAGGTCTGCGAGCCGATGGAGGCGCCCTTCGGGTCGGTATAGATGTTCATCGTCCAGGTGCCGCGCATCGCCGTCTGCTGCAGCGGCAGGTCGACATTGTAGCCGCCGAGCTTGCCACCGTCGGTAACGATGCGGCGGTCCTCGACGCCGTCGGGGCGCAGGAAGACGAAGGTGAGCGGCAGGTTCTCGACCGCCATTGAGCTGACGTCGCGGGCAAGAGCCGAGGCATGCACGGTTTCGCCGGCGCGGTAGATGCCGCGTTCGGTCCAGGTAAGCAGATCGATGGCGCCTGGCGCCGTACGGCCAGTGACGCCGCGGTCGGAGAGATCGAAACCAGCGCGGGTCATATCGAGGAAGACGTAGTCCTGATTACCGTTCTGCGCCGTGATGACCGCCGGCGTCATGCCAGCCGTGCCGCGCATCAGGCCGGCGCTGAAGGTGGCGCGGCCATTCGCGTCGGTCTTCGCAGTGCCGAGGATTTCATTGTTCTTGGCGAGCAGTTGCAGTTCGACGCCGGCGATCGGCTTGGCGCTGCCGAGCGAGCGGGTGAAGACGTTCAGGCCGTCGGTGCCGGCATAGGTGGTGACGCCGATATCGGAGACGACGAACCATTGCGTCGCCTGCGGATCCCATTCCTGGCCGCCGCCGTTCGGTGCAACCGCGGTCAGGACGTAGACACCGGGCTTGCGCTGCGGCAGCGCCTCGTCGACCGGGAAGCTGGTGACGACATCCTTGTTCAAGTCCTGCTGGATATCGATCGAGCCCTGCCAGACCAGTTCGCCGCTGCTGTCCTGAATGGTCTGGGCGCTATAGCTGTCCATCTGCGTCAGGAATTGCGAATTGCTGAGCAACTGGGCGATGTTGCGGTCGCCGATGCGGTAGAGCTTCAGGTTGGCGGTGGTGGTGTTGACCGAAACCAAAGGAATGCCGCGCCGCGCCGTCGACGGCAGCACGAAATTATCGCCGGTGAAGCGGATCGAGGCGGTACGGTCCTTGACGTAGACGTCGATGTCCACCTGGGCGGCAAGGTCCTCATCGACGGAGGAGGGCAGGCCGCGGCGCAGCGAAATCTTGTAGTGCTGGCCGAAGTCGAGGCCTTCGACGCAGATCTGGTTGTCCTTGGCATCCACGCCCTTGGGGGCGCCGCCGTTGACGGTGACGAAGGGCGTGTAGTCGACGCCGCTCTTCACCAGCTTTTCGGAGAATTGCAGGCAGGCGCGTGGCGAGGCGTTGTCGTTATCCAGCGTGTTGCCGGTGACACGGAAGCCCTGGCGGGCTCTCAGATCGTCATAGGCGGCCTGTATCGTCGGAGAGCTGACCAGAGCAAGGCTCGCCTTATAGGCGCTGAGCGCCTGGCGATAATTCTGCGCGTTCTGCAGCGAGGTGGCGAGCACGGCGAGCGCATCGGCGCGGCTCCGCGTCGTGCGGGAAAGCTGATAGCCGTTGAGCGCAGCGTAGGCCGCCTGGGTGGCGACGGTGGTGTCGTTTGTTATCGTGTTGGCGGCCCGCGCCATCTCGACCCAGAGATCGCCGTTATCAGGCGCCAGCGACAGCGCGCCTTGGAAGGCGTTCAATGCGTTGTTGACGTTGCCGGAGGTCAGCTCGATGCGGCCGAGTGCTGTCAGGCTTTCGACACCCTGTCCCTTCAGCTCGTTGGCGAGCGTCAGCCTGCTTTTCGCATCGCGTGCGCTTTGCACAAAATTGTCGGAGAGGAAGGGGAGGGCGGGGGCAGCGCCGATATCCGGCTCGTTGGCGGCAGCAGTTTCGACGATTTTGCCGGCGACCGCGCCGGGGAAGCTGTTGAGCTGGTTGAAATCGGACTTCAGGAAGCACCATTTCACCTTGGGATTATAGGTGAAGGCTTTGCAGGATTTATCGCCGATACAGGACGTCGAGCATTGATCCAGCGTTACGTTTTGCTCGGTGCGCAGGTCGAAGCCGAAGTAATCGCCATCCTGCGTGGTGACCACCTGCCGCTTGGCATCGGCGGCGCTCGCCGGCATCAAAGCGGCGAAAGTGGCGAGAAAAAAAGCGGAAAGTCCGATGAACGCGCGCTTAGACATAAGTCCCCCCAACGCTGCCGTTTCGATTGGCCGCACTCTTCAAACTTCGGGCTAATTTGTCAACCGAGCGTCGAGATGTAAACGCAGCGTTTGCGACTATGCCGATCGATCCGGCGCAATCCTTCCGACAAGAAGTCGCTATTTTAGGCCACACTTTCGCAGCTTTCGGAGGCGCGCCTGGCGGCGCTCTTGAAAGCATCCCGGCTGCGTTATCTGGTCGCATGCGTTTGACCGCTCCAAACCCTGCCGTTGTTTCTTTGCAGCCAGCGACGGCTCGATGCTATCGCGTGGTTTCCAACGCATTTTAGCAGATTACGACCAAGGCTTCGCGTTCATCATGCCGACATGAAACCGACACGTTCAGAGGTCCGCACCATTATATCGCACCCGAGGTGGGATTCGTAATACAAATGTCACGTTGAAAAGTATAATTGGAGAGAGCGACATATAATTTGATCGCTCAGTAAATTATAGCGCCGCTATTGGTAGAATAATACAAATATATAACCATACCATCAAGAAAATAGGTTCGCTTCAAAGCATACCTCCTTGATGATTGGTGCGGGAAAATTGGAGACAGCATGCTGAAACTCAGCGCTGTAACAAAGACGTTTGGCTCGTCGACTGCCGTCAATTCTATTGATCTTGAAATCGGCAAAGGACAAATCGTCGGCGTTATTGGCCGATCCGGAGCGGGCAAGTCGACCTTGCTCAGGATCATCAATCGCCTGATCGATCCAAGCAAAGGCGCGATCGAGTTCGACGGCAGAGTCGTCAGCGATCTCAAGGGACGCGAGTTGCGCCTGTGGCGGGCCCGTTGTGCGATGATCTTCCAGCAGTTCAATCTGGTGAACCGGCTCGACGTCTTGACCAACGTTCTCGTCGGCCGCGTCGCCACCAACGGCACGCTGCCGATCCTCTTCAAGCAGTTCTCCGCAGCAGAGCGGACGATGGCGGCAAAGGCGCTTGATCGCCTCAATCTGTTGCCGCAGGCGATGCAGCGCGCCGACACCCTTTCCGGCGGCCAGCAGCAGCGCGTGGCGATCGCCCGCGCTCTGGTGCAGATGCCGGACATCGTACTTGCAGATGAGCCGATCGCCTCGCTCGATCCGCACAATGCCCGCCTGGTCATGGAAGCTCTGAAGACGATCAATCGAGAAGACGGCATCACCGTCATCTGCAATCTGCACACGCTCGATGCGGCGCGCAGCTACTGCGATCGCATCATCGGTCTCGCCAAGGGCGGCATCGTCTTCGATGGCGGTCCGGAGGGCCTGACCAGCGACGTCCTGCAACGGATCTATGGTGGGGATGGCGCTGCGCCCATCGACGAAAGCCTCACCGCCGGCCAGTTCGGGCGCCCCCAGATCATCCCGGAAACCAATCCGGTCTGGGCCGAGCCGCTCCCCACCGTTTGACGGGCGCCTGCCCGTCATATTTTCCGGTCCATTCCACGGAGTTTGTTGTCATATGACCCATTACTTTGCCCGCCGCGTCACTATTGCGAGTTTTATCGCCGGCGCCCTTCTTGTCGCCGCCGTGCCTGCAAGGGCCGATTGGCACGACCAGTACAAGGAGCTGAATTTCGGCATTTCCAGCTCGGAAAACGAGCGCGACGCCGTCGCCCGCTACGATAAGTTCGCCGCCTACATGACCAAGAAGTTCGGCGTTCCCGTCCATATCCTTTGGGGCACGGACTACGCTGCCGTTATCGAGGCTTTGCACTCCAGCAAGATCCAGTTCGCCACCATCGGCGCTGCCAACTATGCACTCGGCCGCAAGGTCATGGGCGACAAGATCACGGCAGTCGCCACCAGCGAAGATAATTTCGGTTCGACGGGCTATCACTCGGTCATCGTCGTCAAGACCGACAGCCCGTACCAGAAGATCGATGATCTCAAGGGCAAGGTTCTGGCCTGGGCCGATCCGAACTCGACCTCCGGCTATGCCGTGCCCCTCTATTTCATGAAGAAGGACGGCATCGATCCTTCGAGCTTCTTCTCCAAGACGCCCTTCTCCGGCAGCCACGAACTGGGCGTCGTCGGCGTCGTCAACGGCACCTTCGATGCGGCCGCCGACGACTGGACCAATCCGCAGAAGAGCAATGCGCTGCGCATGGAATCGAAGGGCATGGTGCCGAAGGGGTCTACCCGCGTCATCTGGACCTCGAATCTGATCCCGAACGGCCCCTACGTCATGCGCACCGACCTGCCGCAGGACCTGCAGGACGCCTACCGCGCCGCCGTCCTCGCCTTCCCGAAGGAAGATCCAGAGGATTTCAAGGCTCAGACCGACGGCACCGAGAAGGACCTCGTGCCGGTCAAGGACTCTGACTACGACGACATCATCGCCATCACCCAGGCGAACGATGCCGACCGCCGCAAGCACTGACGGCCCCATTCGGGCGCAGGCCTTCCGGCCTGCGCCCAGTTTTTTGTCTGCGTGAGCAAAATCCATGACGTTTGAGATCGACGCCGGCCACGCCGCTAGGATCGAAGCTTTCCACCGCTCCTTTGCTATCGAACGGCGCAAGCTGTGGTTTCAGACCGTGATCTATGGCGCGTTGCTCGTCGCGGCGGTGGTCTTCTCAGCTATTTTCAGCGGGTTCAGTTTCGGCGAGCTCATGAGCGGCCTGCCGGATGCTTGGCGCTATATATCGTCCACTTTCCCCGAGCTGCACTACGCCACGCTCGGCCATGACCTCGGCGAATGGTACTGGAATCTGCCGCGCTGGCTGGAACTGCTTGCCGAAACGGCTCTGATGAGCTTCGTCGGCACCATGGCCGGCGGCATTGCGGCGCTGCTTCTCTGCTTTTCCGCCTCGCGCAATCTCATGCGCAACAATACGCTCTATTTCCTGTCGCGCCGTTTCCTTGAACTCGCCCGTACCGTGCCGGACACGGTCTATGCGATGATCTTCGTCTTCGCCTTCGGCATCGGGCCCTTGGCCGGCGTGCTGGCGCTCGCGGTGCATACGACCGGTTCGCTCGGCAAGCTGTTTTCCGAAGTCAACGAAAGCGTCGATACCAAGCCGATCGAAGGCGTTATGGCGTCGGGCGGCAACTGGCCGGTCATCATGCGACTTGCGGTGCTGCCGCAGGTCCTGCCGAATTTCATGAGTTATGCGTTGCTGCGCTTCGAATATAATATCCGCAGTGCCTCCGTGCTCGGCATTGTCGGTGCGGGCGGCATCGGCGAGGAGCTTTATCTTTCCATCCGCCAGTTCGACTATCCCGATATCAGCGCCATCGTCCTCCTGATCATTATCGTCGTCATGGCCGCAGACCTGAGCTGCGAAGCCATCCGCCATCGCATGATCAGCAGCGAATCCCTGCGGTACACGCCATGACCAGCTCGACCCTCATTCCCGAAACCGGTGAAATCGCGGCTTGGCGCTATGCCCATCCGGAGCTTTTCGCCAAATCCTTCGCTGAGCGCTGGCGCACCCGTGGCATCGTACTGCTGCTCGCCGCCGTCTTCATCTTCGGCCTCTGGTGGATCGATGCTACACCGCTGCGCTTCTGGAACGGTGCCGGAAGGTTGGGCTTTCTCATCAGGCTGATGCTGCCGCCCTCGAGCGGCGGCGTGTTCGGCACCTATCTGCAGGCACTGGGCGAAACGCTGGCCATGGCCTTCTTCGGCACATTTCTGTCGACCATCGTCGCTTTTCCGCTCGGCTTCCTCGGCGCGCGCAACATCGTGCCGAACATCTTTCTGCATTTCGGCTTTCGCCGCGTGCTCGACATACTGCGCGGCATCGATATCCTGATCTGGGCGCTGATCTTCGTCAGCGCCGTCGGCATGGGTCCCTTCGCCGGCGTACTCGCCATCGCCTTTTCCGACGTGGCGTTCCTCACCAAGATCTATGCCGAGGCGATCGAGAATGTCGACCGCAAGCCGATAGAGGGCACGCAGGCCGCCGGCGCCAACCGGCTCCAGGCGATCCGCCTGGCCGTCGTGCCGCAGGTGCTGCCCGTCATCCTTTCCAGCGCGCTCTACTTCTTCGAATCCAACGTCCGCGCCGCCACCATCCTCGGCATTGTCGGTGCCGGCGGCATTGGCCTACAACTGTCGCAACAGATCCTGGTCAACAATTGGGATCAGGCCCTGTTCATCATCATCATGATGCTGGTCGCCGTCGCCATCATCGACTTCATCTCGCGCCGGATTCGGTTGAAGATCATCGGCGGCAAATAAAAGCCGGCATTTTCGACGCCGGCCTGTCTACCATCCTTTCGAGTTCCATTAGTAAGTCTGCCGCCCCTCCGTCCATACCGAGCGCACGACCGGCAGGCCTTCGACCATGCTGACACGCACGAGATCCGCGCGTTTGCCTGATGCGATGCTGCCGCGGTCGGTGAGACCGACGGCGGTTGCCGGGTTGAGGGTAACCGTGCGGATCGCATGCGTCAGGTCGTAGCCGATATCCTCCGCGGTCAGTGCGAAGGCGCTTTGCAGCAGGCTGATCGGCACATAGTCCGAGGAAACGATGTCGAGCAAACCACGCCGGGCAAGGGCAGCGGCCCCGACATTGCCGGTATGCGAACCGCCGCGAATGATGTTGGGCGAGCCCATCAGAATCGCCAGACCATGGGCGCGAGCGGATTCCGCCGCTTCGAAGGTCGTCGGGAATTCGCAGATCACCACACCTTCGCCGGAAGCCTGGGTAATGTGATCGGTAGTTTCGTCGTCGTGGCTGGCGAGCGGGATGCCGTTGGCGCGGCCGATCTCGATCAGCGCAGCGCGATTGACAGGGCCGAGCGTGCGCGAGGCTTCTATCAGCTCTTCGATGGCACGGTCGAGTTCTTCCGGCTCGAAAGCGCGATAGGAGAGCTGCTTCTTCTTGTATTTTTCCAGATCCGGCGACTGGCGTTGACCGGGCGAATGATCCATGACCGACATCATCCGCGTCAGTGGGTCGGTGGCGAAGGGCTCGAACATCTCGACCACGCGACCATCGGTGATCTCGCAGCGCATGTGCAACAGATGATCTGCGCGCAGCAGACCGCGGGCGCGGGCGGTGCGAATACCCTCGACCATCGGCATCAGGATTTCGTTGCGCTCGGGATTGCGCAGGCTGGAGCCGATGCAGATGGCGTCGAGCACGGTGGTGATGCCGGACGAAATGATCTGCGCGTCATGTGCCATCGCCGCCAGCACGGTGTTGAAATGCACGCCCGGGCGCGGCATGACATGCTTCTCCAGGCTGTCGGTATGTAGGTCGACAATACCGGGCATCAGATAGTCGCCATTGAAGTCGATCGCGACGGCGGCCGAGCTCGCACCCTCGGCGATATCGTCGATACGGCCATGGGCGATATGGACGGTGCCCTCGACCATCTCTTCGGGAAGGATGATCCTGGCATTGGTCAGGACGAGTGAATCGCTCACGCTGCGCTCCCTTGATAGGCCAGAACTTCGAAGAGGCGGTCGGAGACGGCGTCGCGCACTTCCTGATCGTGGAAGATGCCGACGATTGCCGTGCCGCGCGCTTTCGCTTCGAGAATGATGTCGATGACGGTGCGGCGGTTTTCTGCGTCCAGCGAGGCCGTCGGCTCGTCGAGCAGCAGGATCGGGTAGTCGACCGCAAAGCCGCGGGCGATGTTGACGCGCTGCTGCTCGCCGCCGGAGAAAGTCGCCGGTGCAAGGCTCCATAGCCGTTCGGGGATCCGGAGCCGTGTCAGCAAAGTTCGTGCCTTGGCCTCGGCTTCTTCGCGGGCGGCGCCACGCATCAGGCCCGGTTCGGCCACGATGTCCAGCGTCGGCACGCGCGGAATGACGCGCAGGAACTGGCTGACATAGCCGATGGTGCGGCGGCGAACTTCCACCACCTCCCAGGGCTCTGCCGTGGCGAGATCGACCACGGCGTCGTCATGCTCGACCAGGATCGAACCCTTGTGCGGCTTGTAGTTGGCATAGAGCGAACGCAGCAGTGTCGATTTGCCGGCGCCGGAAGGCCCGTGTAGGCAAACGCATTCGCCACGCCGGACATCGAGGTCGAGGTCGGCGAAGACCGGGATGCGCGTGCCGCCTTGGGTGTGAAGCGTGAATGTCTTTGACAGCGAGCGGACGCTGATCGGAGTGTTTGCGGAATTCTTGTCGTTGTTCATCGCTCAGACCTGCAATACCGAGGAAACCAGAAGCTGGGTGTAGGGATGGTGCGGGTCGTCCAATACTTGGTCGGTGAGACCCTGTTCCACGACATCACCGCGCCACATCACCATCAGCCGGTCGGCGAGCAGTCTGACGACAGCGAGATCGTGGGTGACGACGATCGCGGCTATGCCGAGTTCACGCACCAGCCCGCGCAGCAGGTCGAGCAGGCGCGCCTGCACCGAAACGTCGAGACCGCCGGTCGGTTCGTCCATGAAGACGAGGCGTGGCTTGGTCACGAGGTTGCGGGCGATCTGCAGGCGCTGCTGCATACCTCCGGAAAAGGTAGTCGGCTTATGATCGGTGCGGGCAATATCGAGCTCGACCTTGGAGAGCCAGTCCTCGGCATTGGCGCGGATCTCGCCGTAGTGCCGCTCGCCGACCGCCATCGGCCGCTCGCCGACGTTTCCGCCGGCGCTGACATTCATACGCAGACCGTCGCGCGGATTCTGATGAACAATGCCCCAGTCCGTGCGCATCAGCATCCGCCGCTCCGGTTCGGAAAGCGAGAGAATGTCGATGAGGCCGTGCCGGCGTGTATCGTATTCGATGCTGCCGGCATCGGGCTTCAAGCGAGCCGAAAGGCAGTTGAGCAGTGTCGACTTGCCGGAGCCGGACTCGCCGACGATGCCGATGACTTCGCCGGGATAGAGCGTGAAGGAAATGTCTTTGCAGGCGGCGACGTCGCCGAATGTCTTGGAAACGCCGGTGACGCGCATCAGCGGCGTACGGCGCGGTGTTGAAACAGCAGCCATCACGACGGCTCCTTCTCGGTTTCGTTGAGCGAGGTGAGCGCCAATGCCGTCGGATTGCCGCCTTCCGGGCCGACATGGCCGGCTGCGCGGCGCGTGGCGCAATGGTCGGTATCGGAGCAGACGAACATGCGGCCGCCTTTGTCGTCGGTGACGACTTCGTCGAGATAGCTGTCGGTCGCGCCGCAGAGCGCGCAGCAGCTTTTCCAGCTCTGCACCTTGAAGGGATGATCGTCGAAATCGAGGCTGCGCACCGTCGTATAGGGCGGCACGGCATAGATGCGCTTTTCGCGGCCGGCCCCGAAAAGCTGGATGGCCGGATTGTGTGTCATCTTCGGATTGTCGAATTTCGGAATCGGCGTCGGCGACATCAGATGCCGGCCGTTGACCATGACCGGATAACTATGCGCGGTGACGATCTGGCCGAAGCGGGCGATGTCCTCATAGAGCCTGACCTGCATCAGCCCGTATTCGGCATAGGCATGCATCTTGCGCGTTTCCATCTCGCGCGGTTCGAGGCCGCGCAGGGGTTCCGGCTGCGGCACCTGGTAGACGAGGATCTGACCTTCGGCGAGCGGCGTTTCCGGAACGCGATGGCGGGTCTGGATGACCGTGGCATCCGAGGTTGCCTCGGTCGTTTCGACGCCGGCGACGCGGGTAAAGAAGCGGCGGATGGAGACGGCATTGGTCGTATCGTCGGCACCCTGGTCGATGACCTTGAGCACATCCTTCGGGCCGATGACGCTTGCAGTCACCTGGATGCCGCCAGTGCCCCAACCATAGGCGAGCGGCATTTCGCGGCCACCGAACGGCACTTGATAGCCGGGCACGGCAACCGCCTTCAGGATGGCACGTCGGATCATCCGCTTCGTCTGCTCGTCGAGATAGGCGAAGTTATAGGCGTCGCCGCCTTTGGTTTTTTCTTGGCTTGTGTCTTTTTGGGCCGCGCTCATTCGGCTGCCTCCTTGGTTTGGCGTGCCTCGAATTCCGCGCGCAGTCCGCGCAGCAGCTGGAGGTCGCCCTGGAAATCGACATAGTGGGGAAGCTTCAGATGCGAGACGAAGCCGGCCGCCTCGACATTGTCGGTGTGGTAGAGGACAAATTCCTCGTCCTGCGCCGGAAAACGCGCCATCTCGCCGAGCTCGCGGCAGCGCAGCGCCCGGTCGACTAGCGACATCGCCATGGCCTTGCGTTCGCTCTTGCCGAGCGCCAGGCCGTAGCCGCGGGTGAAGCGGGCGGCTTCCGTCTTGGAGCCGCCGAATTGATTGATCATCTGGCATTCGGTGACGACGATATCGCCGATCTCGATGGCGAAACCCAACTCTTCGGGCACGAATTCGACCGGCACTTCGCCCATGCGGATTTCGCCGACATAGGGGTGGCTGCCGCCATAGCCGCGCATGGTCGAATAGGCGAGGGAGGTGAGAAAACCTTCGTCTCCGCGGGCGAGGTTCTGCAGCCGCTGGTCGCGATTTGCCGGAAAGGCCATGGGCTGGCGGGTCAGGTCGTAAACCGGCTCGCCTTCGCGTACGGGAATTTCGTGCTCCATGAAATCCTCCTGTGCGACGATATCGGTCACGCGCGGCATCAAGGCATCCAGCGGCTGATTGGCGATTTCGGCCTGGGGCGCTGTGTCGTCCGTTTCCATCAGATCGAAATCGAGCAGGCGGTGCGTATAGTCATAGGTCGGACCGAGCACCTGGCCGCCCGGCAGATCCTTGAAGGCGGCCGAGACGCGGCGCTGGATATCCATGGCTGCCGTATCGATCGGCTCAGTGATGCCGATGCGCGGCAAGGTCGTTCGGAAGGCGCGGAGCAGAAACACAGCTTCGACGACATCACCCTGCGCCTGCTTCAGCGCGAGTGCCGCCAGTTCGCGATCGTAGAGCGAGCCCTCGGTCATGACGCGATCGACAGCGAGGCCAAGTTGGCTTTCGATCTGACCGACTGAAAGCTCCGGCTCGGACGTATCGCCACGCCGTTCTTCGGCGATCAGCTTGTGGGAATTCAAAATGGCGCGTTCGCCGCCTTTGACTGCAACGTACATGGGACTATGCCTCCACTCTGATGCCGCGCGGCAGGCCGATGATGTCGCTGCCGCTCACGAAAATCACATCGACACCCATCGGATAGAGCCCGTGATTGTCGTCCCAGTCCTGCCAGAAATGCTCCGGAAGCCCATCGATGCCGCGGGTTGCGGCATGCTGGATGCCCGGCCCGGTCCAACGCATCGGCTTTCCCGACGTCAGCGACGGCACCTGCAGGATGAGCGTGCACGATGTGTCGGGATATTTGTCGTCGCCGAAGGAAAAAGCCGACAACGGCGGCATCTCGCCCGGCGTCGTTACGATGGCGAAACGGCCGTTGGCGGTATCGGAGACTAGCGGCGAACCGGCATGGAAGCGGATATAATTTGTGGCCGCCGAGGCATGGGCGAGGTCGAGCCAGACCGGCGTCTCGAAATCGAGAAGCGTCAGCACGATCGCCGCCGTTGCCGGCATCAGGAGGTCGGGCACATCGGCAAGCCGATCCAGCGTCTGGACACGGCCGGGATAGGCTGTTGCATCAAGAATTCCGCGGAAAGTCGCCTGGGCGTCGAAGATCGGCTCGGCAAAGCCCGGTTTCAGATTTCTTGTATCAATAGCGACGCTCATTTCTTCGTCTCCGCGCGCACCATGGTGAAAAATTCGACTTTGGTGGAGGCAGCCTTCAGGCTCTTCTGCTGCCGCCGTTCGGCCTGATTGCTCTCCAGGCGTTCGATGACTTTGCTGGCGATAGCGAAGCGATGCTCCGGCTTCTGCATCAGCGCGTCAAAAACGGCCGCAAGCTCCGCCTGCCTGGTGTCGCGGCCTTGGACGTAGGCATAGCCGGTCGTGCCGTCGGCAAGCCGCAGGGCACACCGCGTCATGCTCATCTCGGTCATGTTGAAAGCGTCGCCCGTGCCGCCGGCCCGCGCCTGGACCATCACGAGGCCAACCTCCGGCTGACGCAGCCATTCGTAGGTGGGCTGCTCGTGCAGCGTGCCCCAGGCTTCTTCCAGTTCACCACGGCCCGCGCGGGCGAGGATGCCCATCCAGCGCCTCCGGTCGGCATTGTCACCGGCCGCTCTTTCCTGTCTCTCGTCTTGCACCATCTCACCCCTGAGCAAAGCCGTTTACGGTCGTGACCATGCGTCCACCGCGACCGTTTTTCGGTGGCAGCGACATCAGGCAAAACCGCAAACCTAATATAACAAAGGTCCGTACCTTAATTTCGCAGTACGGACCTTTACAGATCGTCTGTTTCACCCTTATGACGATGGCTAAGATGATTTCGGTGAGGCGAAGGTCTCCTGATGAACCTGGCCTGGCGGCCATGCGCAAAGGATCGGAAACATGGCTTCAATGGCAGAAACCGGTGACATCAATGGCGGCGAGAGCCAGGAGCGTGGCCGGCTGTGGCGTAGTGTCGCGTCGTCGCTGAGGGAAGATATCCGCAGCGGCAAGCTCATCGCCGGCATGCAGCTGATGACCGAGCTCGATATGGCCAGCCATTTCGACGTCAGCCGCTTCACCGTCCGCCGTGCGCTGGCCGAGCTGGAAAAGGAAGGCCTGATTCGCATCGAACATGGTCGTGGTCTCTTCGTCGCCGAAGACGCCATTCCCTATGCGCTCGGCGAGCGCACGCGCTGGACCGAAAATATGAGCCGCGCCAGCCTCGAGAGCCAGCGCCGCATCCTGGCGAGCACGATCGAAGAGGCCGATGCCGCCACACTGCGCAATCTCGAATTGCCGCGCGGAGCCGAGGTGGTCGCGATCGATTCCATGGGTGAGGTCAGCGGCCGGCCGCTCAGCATGGCGCGCAGCTATTTTCCCGCTGAACGCTTCCGTGGCATCGACGAATTACTGCGGCTGAATCCGTCGCGCACCGTCGCCTACCGCTCCTTCGGAATCATCGACTATAAGCGCAAGAGCACCCGCATCATTGCCCGTCTGCCGAGTGTGCGTGAAGCCAAGACGCTGAAATTGCCGAAGACGAGGCCGGTGATCGAGATCCACAAGGTCGATATCGACACAGAGGGACGTCCAATTTCCTTCGGCATCTCCTGCTTCTCCGGCGATCGCGTCCAGCTCGTCATCGAATAAGTGCATCCCGCTTTCAGTCTCGATCCGCGCGATTGCGGAACGAAAAATATCGGCACCGGCGAAGATGCCGATGCCGATGTTGCGCGAGAAATCGCTGACGACAATCCTACCGGTTCGTCATAGCCAGCGACGCGTCGGTGTAGCGCTTGCCGGCCACCAGCTCCAGCGGGATGATATCGCTCAATTCCTGAGCTTCTTTGGCCGAGAGCGTGATGTCGGCGGCGGCCGCATTCTGCTCCAGATGGTGCAGCTTGCGGGCGCCGGGGATCGGTACGATGTCGTCGCCCTGGTGCAGCACCCAGGCGAGTGCGAGTTGCGCCGCCGTGACGCCTTTGTCCTTGGCCAGCGCTTCGAGCTTGGCGACGAGCACGACGTTGGCGTCGAAGTTCTCGCCTTGGAAACGCGGCAGGTTGCGACGGAAGTCATCGGTCGCCAGATCGTCCGCGGTGCGGATCGCACCGGTCAGGAAGCCGCGGCCGAGCGGGCTGTACGGCACGAAGCCGATGCCGAGTTCACGGCAGGCCGCGAGGACCTCTTCCTCCGGGTCGCGGCTCCAGAGCGAATATTCGCTCTGGACGGCGGCAATCGGATGCACGGCATGGGCGCGGCGGATGGTGGTGGCACTTGCTTCGGAAAGCCCGAGCGCACGGACTTTGCCCGCCTTCACCAGCTCCGCCATGGCGCCGACGGTATCTTCGATCGGAACATTCGGATCGACGCGATGCTGGTAGAAGAGGTCGATAACATCGGTGTCGAGGCGTTTCAGCGAGGCTTCAGCCACCTCTTTCACATGCTCCGGTCGGCTGTCAACGCCGACCATCGACGCCAGACCGGACTTTGCCAGATCGAGCTTGAAGCCGAACTTGGTCGCGATGACGACGCGATCTCGGACGGGCTTCAGCGCCCGGCCGACCAGCTGCTCATTGGTGAAGGGGCCGTAGGTTTCGGCAGTATCGAAAAAGGTTACGCCTAGGTCGACGGCGCGATGCAGCGTTTTGACGGACTCGTTATCGTCAGTCGCGCCGTAGGCGAAGCTCATGCCCATGCAGCCGAGGCCGACGGCGGAAACAGTAAGTTCCTTGCCGAGTTTGCGGGTTTTCATAGTCGTGTCCTCTTGAGCTAAATTCTGGTCCGCGACGACCATTCTTGCCGGCCGCGTGACAAGGGAGAAATTATGCCTGCCGATAACGAATGAAAATGCATGCAAATCCAAATGGGCTGTTCTATTATTTAGATCAATGAACAGAACTCAGCTCTCCCAATTGGCGGTCCTCGCCGCCGTTGCCGCCCATCGCAGCTTCCGTGCCGCCGGCAAGGAATTGTCGATCGCGCCTTCCGCCGTCAGCCATGCAGTCTCCAGCCTGGAGGAAAGCCTGGGCGTGCGGCTGCTTGCCCGCACCACCCGCAGCGTCTCGCCGACGGAGGAGGGCAAGGTGCTGCTGGAACGTTTGGCGCCCGCACTGGAAGAGATCGATATTGCATTGGAGGATACGCTCGCCGCCCGCGGGCGTCCGGCCGGCAACCTCCGCATCACCGCGCCGCGTTTCGCCTCCGACCTGCTGCTTGCCCCGCGGCTTGGCGATTTCCTGAATACCTATCCCGATATTACCCTGGAGATCGCCAATGAAGACGGCTTCACCGATATCGTCAGGGAGGGCTTCGATGCCGGTATCCGGCTGGAAGAGAGCCTGGAGGCGGATATGATCGCGGTGAAGATATCGCCCGACATCCGCACGGTCATTGCCGGGTCTCCGGCCTACTTCGAGAAGAACCCGAAGCCTCTGCATCCGCGCGATCTCGTCCACCACCGCTGCATCAAGCGGCGTTTCACCAACGGCGCGATTTATCGCTGGGAATTCGAGAAGGACGGCCGCGAGCTGATTGTCGCCGTTGACGGGCCGCTGATTGTAACGGAGGACCGATTGGGGGTGCTGGCAGCGTTGAACGGGGCTGGGCTCGCTTATCTCTTTGACATGCGCGTGCATCAGGAACTGGCCGAAGGCCGGCTGATCCGTGTGCTCGAGGACTGGTGTCCGCCCTATTCCGGCCCCTACATCTACTATCCGAGCCGTCGCCAGATGCGCCCGGCACTCAGGGCGTTCATTGATTTCTTCAAATACACTGGATGAGGCCGAAGGAAGCGGCCGGATGGTCCGGCCGCCTTTCGGGTATTACAATTCAGGCCGCAGCCTTCTGATTGGCGGCGGTCATCGCCAGCTTCGTCAAGGTCTTGTCGGTATTGGTTTCCTGCTGCAGCGTCTGGTCGAGCAGGCTGACGGCATCCTTGAGGCCAAGCGTCTGGGCCCAGGTCTTCAGCGTACCGTAGCGAGCCATTTCATAATGCTCCACCGCTTGCGCCGAGGAGATGAGGCCGGCGTCGAGCGCGGGTGTGCCCTTGAATTCCTCGATAATTTCTTCGCCCTCGGCGATGATTCCCTGGATTGCTTCGCAGGTCTTGCCCTTGGCGCGTTTGCCCATCAGCTCAAAAATCTGCTGCAGGCGTTCGACCTGCCCCTCGGTTTCCTCCCGGTGTTTTTCAAACCCTGCTTTCAATTCGGAGGATTGTGCGGCACGTGCCATCTTCGGAAGTGCCTTCAAGATCTGCCTTTCGGCGAAGTAGATATCCTGCAGCGTGTCATAGAAAAGGTCTTCCAACGTTTTGTCCTTGGCCATGGTTTCCATCCTTGTTTTGGGGCCGTCACTCGTGGTGACCCTCTTACAAGGGTATGGCTGCTCAATTGTTCCCCAGAAAGCGGGTAGCGAAGTTTTGAAAAAGACGGAATGCTGAGCCGATCAAAGGAATCGGGGACGCTACTGATGAAAAAGCCGGGATCGATGAAGGGCCTGGAGGAGCTCGGCCGCGTCAGGCTGTCGAAGAATTTTTTCTTCCGCGATTTCCTACATTCGGAGATCGCCGATTTCCATCGCATTCCGAATATCCCCGACGACCCCGATCTGGCAATCGAGTCCGGCAGCCGGCTTTGCGAGGAACTGCTGGAACCGCTGGAGGCGACCTTCGGCCGACTGCATATCCGCTCTGGCTATCGAGCGCCTGATGTCAACGCCTTCGGCAACAGGAACGGCTTCAATTGCTCGACCAACGCCCATACCGCCGCGCACCACATTTGGGATATGCGCGATCTCGATGGCTGCATGGGCGCAGCGGTCTGTATCGTCGTGCCATGGTTGATCGACAATAGCCGCGAGGAGGGCGATTGGCAGAAGCTTGCGTGGTGGATCCACGATCATCTGCCCTATGCCTCGCTCTGCTTCTTCCCGAAATTATGGGCCCTCAACATCCAATGGCACGAGCGGCCGCAACGGACGATCCAGAGCTATGCGCGGCCCCGCGGCATGCTGACCAAGCGCGGCATGGCAAATTGGGAAGGCGATCATTCCGCCCTCTACGCAGGACTTCCGAAACCGATTATTTGACTGGACATGATCCTATCCAAAAACCGCTTCGCGCTTTTTGTGGTCATGCCTCAAAAGTTGATGCGGTAACGAATGTGTCCGTCGCTCTCGACATAGCTGTCGTAGAGCTTGCGGGCGGTGGCGTTGCTCTCTTCCATATGCCAATAGAGCCGCGCCCAGCCATTCTTCTTGCAGAGGGCGACGAGATCGTCGAGCAGCGCCCGGCCGACGCCCTGACCGCGCGTGCTTTCGTCGACGAACAGGTCTTCCAGATAACAATCCGGTGCGCGGACCCAAGTCCCTTCATGCGTCAGGCAGAGCGTGAAACCCTTGACCTCGCCATCGACTTCAGCGACGCGCATGAAGATGGCGGACGCCGGATCGAAGACCCGGCGCCATGTCTTGTCGGTGATATCGGGTGCGATTCCGACGCCATAGAAAGCGAGATAGTCGGCCCAGAGCTTGCGCCAGCGGGTTTCGTCTTCGGGCCTGGCATCGCGGATCACCACGGTCATAGGTTCATTCCTGCCTACGTTATTCGCCGGCCTTATCTAGCAGGCCCATGGCTTCGTCGGAAAGCGAAAGCTTCGCCGAATTGATCAGAGCGTCGAGTTGGCTGAGGCTGGTGGCGCTGGCGATCGGCGCGGTGACGCCCCTTTTGCGCAGCAGCCAGGCGAGAGCGACATCGGCCGGTGTCGACTTGGTCTCTGCGGCAATGGTATCGAGCGCGGCAAGAATGCGGAAACCCTTGTCGTTGAGGTAAGCCGCGACGCGGTTTTCACGCGCCCGGCCTTCGGTATCGGCCTTGTTGCGGTATTTGCCGGTGAGGAAGCCGGCCGCAAGGCTGAAATAGGTGATGACGCCGATGTCTTCCTTGACGCAGAGGTCCGCGAGCGGGCCTTCGAAGCTTGCACGTTCGTAGAGATTGTATTCCGGCTGCAGCACGTCGTAACGCGGCAGACCCGCTTTCGCGGCGGCATCGAAGGAGGCCTGCAACTGCTCGGCATTGAGATTGGAGCAACCGACATGGCGGATCTTGCCCTGCTCCTTCAGCTTGGCATAGGCGCCAAGCGATTCTTCATGCGGCGTTTCCGGGTCCGGCCAGTGCGAAAGATAGAGATCGATGTAGTCGGTCTGCAGCCGCTTCAGCGAATCCTCGACTGCCTGGAGGATGTAGTCCGCCTTCAGGCCCTTCTTGCCAGGCCCCATTTCCGAGCCGACCTTGGTGATGACGATCGCCTTGTCGCGGGCAACGCGGCTCTGCTTCAACCACTTGCCGATGATCTCTTCGGAATCGCCGCCCTTGTTGCCGGGAACCCAGCGGGAATAGACGTCGGCGGTGTCGATCGTGTTGAAGCCGGCGTCGAAAAAGGCGTCGAGCAACGCGTAGGAGGTCTTCTCATCGGCCGTCCAGCCGAAGACATTGCCGCCGAAGACGATCGGTGCGGTGAATAGGTCAGTTCGTCCAAGCTTACGCATTTCCATAATGACTCTCCAAATCACTTGAGCAAAAAACCGGCGCGGAAAAGGACCGGAAGGGGCGGGAACATCGGGGCAAGTTATCGTCCCGTCACAGGAAATGCCACTAACGATTATTTTATTCGGTCGCTGATCGCCGGTAGTGACTGGGCGGCAGTTCGTTATATTTCGACCAGACGCGCCGCATATGCCGCGGTGAGGCGAAACCGGATTTTTCCGCCACGCGCTCCATATCCAGCCGCGAATTGGTCAGGACATCGCGGGCGAGCGTCACGCGCATCAGATTGACATAAGCGGTTACCGACAGGCCGGCATGCTCCTGAAACAGCCGCGAAATATGCCGCGCGCTCATCGCGCCGATTCCAGCCAGCTCCGAGAGCGACCAGCCATGGGCGGGATCGGCCATGATCGCATCCTGAACGCGATGAATGGCGGGATGCACATGGTTGCGGCCGCTCAGCCACGGCGAAAGCTGCGGATCGGCGCCGGTGCGGCGCATGTAGACGACCATGTGGCGGGCGATCGTCAGCGCCGTCATCGGCGAGGTGAGCTTGGAGACGATGTGCAGCATCAGGTCCGTACCGGTGGAGATGCCGGCACTGGAATAGCGCTCGCGGTCCTCGACGTAGAGCCGGTTGTCGAGAACGCGCGCAGTCGGAGCATACTGCTGGACCTCCTCGATGCAGGCCGCGTGCGTCGTGCAGGCATAGCCTTCGAGCAGGCCGGCGCGGGCGGCAAGCACAGCCCCTGAGCAGATGGTGACGAGCGTGACGCCCGGGCGAATCGCCGTTTTTAGCCAAGTGGCGATGAGCCCATTCTCCTCCTCGATGTCGTCGGCATCGGGCGGCGGCGTGACGCTGCCGGAGACGACGACCAAGGCACCCTCTGGAATGCGATTGGGCAACGGCAGGAGGTCGGAAAGCGTCAGGCCGATCGAAGTGGTCTGCGTCGGCCGGGCGGCAATGAAACGATAATCGAACAGAATATCCTCCTGTTCGATATTGGCGCGGCGCAGAACCTCCACCGGTCCGGCGACATCCATTAGCAGCGTATAGGGCGGCAGGAGGACATAGACGGGAATGGCCCGAAGGTGCCTGTCCGTTTGATTCATGCGGCGCTCCTGGTGGTCGCGGCGGCAAGCGCATCTTCCACAGTGGCGATGCGGGCGAAACGGCCTGATAGCACCAGCTCGGTACGCTTCTTGATGTCGTCGGCACTGAAAACCGTACCGGACGCATGCGTCATCGGGAAAGTCAACGTCGCTTCGGTGACGTAGTCGACTTCATAGCCAAGATCCGAAGCATGGCGCGTCGTCGTCTCGCAGCATTGCTCGGTGCGGATGCCGGAAACAATCAGTTTGCGGATGCCGTTTTCCACCAGCCAGACGTCGAGGCCGGAACCCACCAAAGCGGAATGGCGGGACTTATGGAATACGGCGTCTGCCTCGAGCGCAATCTCCTCGAGCTTGCGAACATACCCGCTCGACAGGCTGAAATGCTCGTCGCCATCGACATGGAAAATCTGGACCACCGGAATGCCTCGGGCCTTGGCGCCGTCGATCAGCACCTGCAGCCGGTCGACGAAATCGGGCAGGTCGTCGGTTCGCCAGTAAGGGCGCTGACGAAAGGACTCTTGAACATCGATGACCAGCAAAGCGATATCGGCATGGGACATTTTTGTATCTCCTATGTTTGAAGGATAACCGAAGCTAGATCCCAACGGATAGACCCAAAAGCCACATGCTGGACAAAATAGGGACAGATCCGGCCAATGTAGCTTCCGGCATCGCAACGAGTTTTTGACTTGGCGCCGCTCCATGCCATTGCGCCTCGGGTAAGGGCCGAATAAAGTTGGCTCCGGTTTCATCGCGGGCAAGATGACCTATCGTTTTGCTCTGCCCATCAATTTCATAAGGACCCATCCGAAAGCCGCTTCGCGCTTGCCGCCCTGCGGTCGTTTGTTTCGGGATCCTGCTCCAGGAGGAAAAGTCATGCTGCGTTTCGGAATTTTATCGACGGCGAAGATCGGCCGCGAACTGGTCGTGCCGGCTATTCAGGATGCGGAAAATTGTGTGGTGACAGCGGTCGCCAGCCGCGACCTAGCGCGTGCTCGCGAAATGGCGGATCGTTTCTCCGTTCCGCATGCCTTCGGCTCCTATGAGGAAATGCTGGCCTCCGACACCATCGATGCCGTTTATATTCCGCTGCCGACCTCGCAACATGTCGAATGGACGATCAAGGCGGCCGATGCTGGCAAGCATGTGCTCTGCGAAAAGCCGATTGCGCTGAAGGCGGACGAGATCGACAGCCTGATTGCTGCCCGCGACCGTAGCAAGGTGCTGGTGACGGAAGCCTATATGGTCACCTATGCGCCGGTCTGGCAGAAAGTCCGGTCGCTACTGGCAGCGGGCGCCATCGGCCGACTCCGCCATATCCAGGGCGCCTTCACATATTTCAACCGCGATGCCGGCAATATGCGCAATATCCCGGAACTCGGCGGTGGCGGCCTGCCCGACATCGGCGTCTATCCGACGATCAGCACCCGCTTCGTCACCGGTCGCGAACCCCTGCGCATCCAGGCCGTCACAGAACGCGATCCGGAATTCGGCACGGATATCTACTCCAGCGTGAAAGCCGATTTCGGCGATTTCGAAATGACCTTCTATATCTCGACTCAGATGGCCAACCGCCAGGTCATGGTCTTCCACGGCACGGACGGTTTCATCGAGGTGAAGTCTCCCTTCAATGCCGATCGCTATGGCGCCGAAGAGCTGGAGCTGACCAATCGGGCCCACTCGGAATCGCAGATATTCCGTTTCCCCGACAGCCGTCAGTACAAGCGCGAGGCGGAAGCTTTTGCCTCGGCGGCATTGGGCAAGGGTACTGAAGTCGTGACGCTCGAAAGCTCGAAGCTCAACCAGAAGGTCATCGACGCCATTTATCGCGCCAGCGAAAAAGACGGCTGGGAACCAGTCTGAACCGGTGTCTTAGGGGTTTTCCCGGCGGCGGAAGACGAAGCGTGAATAGCCGAAAAAGCTGAACGCCGTCGCCGCCGCCGATGCCAGGATCAGTGCGATGATCGGCCGAAGCGTCGGCTCGGAGACGAGCAGAGAGCTATAAAGCGCGTAGTTCAGCAGCGCTGAAGTGATGCCGACCGAGCCATAGCGAAAGCCCTCGACCGCCAGCGATCGCTCGGAATGGCCGAAGGTGAAATTGCGGTTGAGGAACCAGGTGGCGAGCAGAGCACTCGGTATGGCAATTGCACGGGCACCAAAAGGGCCGATCGGTGTAAAGCGAAGCAGAAGCAGCAGAATGCCAGCGTCGACGACAAAGCCGATACCGCCGGCGATCAAGAAGCGGAAGAGCTTTTTCATGCTGCTTTGGCTTTCTTCTTCCGACCGACCGGCTTTTCAAGCGCTCCTATCGATACCGTCTGGTTGGTCCGTTGCTGACGGGATATAGGCTTTGCCAAACTCATATAATGAATTCGAAGCTGTTCGGCGCGGGCGCGTGCGACGGAATCGAGGATCAGGCCGGCCGTGAATAGCATGAAGGAAATCATCATCAGCGCCATGGATAGCACCCAGGTCGGCATGCGGGTGACGAAGCCGGTTTCGAAATATTCGACGAAGACCGGGATCATGAAGCCGATGCTCGCTTCCATGGAGATGGCGCCCAAGATGCCGAAAAAGGCGAAGGGCCGCGTTTCCTTCATCAGCATCGCGAACATCCAGAGGATTTTCCAGCCGTCGCGGAAGGTCGAAAGCTTGGAATGCGACCCCTCGGGCCTGCGTCCGTAGTCGAGTTCCAGTTCGCTGACGGGCAGCTTCAGCCGCGAGGCATGCACCGACATTTCCGTCTCGATCTCGA
This sequence comes from Rhizobium sp. BK313, assembly GCF_014193655.1. GTDB lineage: Bacteria > Pseudomonadota > Alphaproteobacteria > Rhizobiales > Rhizobiaceae > Rhizobium. The sequence goes on from NZ_JACHZQ010000003.1 coordinate 253,870, forward strand.
AACCGCCTGAGACGGCCGGGAAGCTCTTGACGAAGCGGCGGGAGAAGGCGCGGTAGCCGGAGAAGATGTCGGAAAAGTCGGTGCCGAAGATCGTTCGGTAAAGCCAGTTGAAGATCCGGTTGCCGAAGGCGTGTCCCTGCCTGCCGGCATCGTCATGCACGCCGCGGCGTGTGCCCACCACCATGTCGGAACCTTCGGTCAAAAGCGTACGGATCAATTCCTCCGCATCCTCCGGAGCATAGGTGCCGTCGCCATCGGCCATGACATAGATGTCCGCGTCGATATCGGCAAACATGCGGCGCACCACATGCCCCTTGCCCTGTCGACGCTCGCGCACGACGGTCGCACCCGCGAGCATGGCGTGCAGTGCCGTGCCGTCGGTGGAATTATTGTCGTAAACGTAGATATCAGCCTGCGGTAATGCCTTGCGAAAACCGCGGACGACGTCGCCGATCGTTGCGGCCTCGTTATAGCAGGGCAGGAGAACGGCGATATTCAGGCTCTCACTCCACATGATCTCTGGCCAATTCTTACGCATGACTTTCACTAGGGCCCAATGGACAATCCGGAGGAGAACTTATCCTGTGGCGCGTTAATAAGACGCTATGGCTGCGGACGAAAAATGGCCGGTTGTGATCTCCACGGGAACATTATCGTGATATCGGCTGCGGCATAGTCTCGCTTTACCCTTTCTTGATCGACAGCCGTTAGCGTGGCGCCCCTGTATGTCCTTCAAACACGGGGTTTCATCGAGATGGCGCAGGCGGTGGAAATATCGCGTGGATCGACGTTAACGGTGACGAAGAGGGCGCCTTCGCGTTGGTCGCAGCCGGGGCTCGTCTCGCTGATCTACGGCGTCGTTGTCATCGTCGCCCTGTTGATCTTCCATCGTCACGCCACGGACTATGTCGGTGCCGACAATGACGACGTCATGCGCCTGGTCGAAGTGCGCGATTTTCTTGGCGGTCAGGGCTGGTTTGACATGATGCAATACCGCCTCGGCCTCGATGGCGGCACGCTGATGCATTGGTCACGCTTCATCGACCTGCCGATCGCTGGCCTGATTGCCTTCTTCCGTCTGTTTCTTGCGCCGGAAAGCGCGGAAGCTGCAGCGCTTACAGTTTGGCCGCTCATGCTCGTGCTGCCGCTGATGTTCTTCATGGGCGTTGCCGGACGCCGAATTGCCGGTACCGAAGGCATGCATTTCTCGCTTGGCCTGACGTCGCTGTTCGTTCTGACGACGCGTCGTTTCATGCCCGGCTCGATCGATCATGACAATGTGCAGCTCTGCCTCGTCGCGCTCACCGTTGCCATGCTGGCCGATGAGACCTACAGGCCCCGTCACTTCGCCATCGCAGCCATCGCCCTTGCCATCGCCCTCGGCATCGGCGCGGAGACGACGCCGTTCGTCGCCGTCGCCTGCATGGCGGTCGCGGGCCTCTGGGCCTGGGACGGCGAGATTTTCGCACCCGCCGCCCGGGCCTTCGCCTTGACGCTGACGATCGCCGTCAGCGCCGCGTTCCTTGCACTGGTGCCGCCGCATCTTTATTCTACCGTTACTTGCGACAATCTCTCGCTGGGCTTCTACAGCATCACCAGTGTCGGGGGCGCCGGCCTGCTGTTATCAGCGCTGTTTGCCAGCCGTCTGTCGCGCCCGTGGCGCCTGGGGGTGCTGGCCGCCAATGGCATCGCCGTCTTCGCGACGACGCTGGCGATCGCGCCGCAATGCCTGCGCAATCCGTTGGCTGATCTCGACCCAATGCTGGTGCAACTGTGGCTGAACAGCGTCACCGAGGCGCAGTCGATCTTCGCCTTGTCGCGCCATCAGCCGGAAACGCTTGGCGCCTTCTACGCCACGGGCTTTCTGGCGATCGTCGTCTGCATCTTCCGCATGTTACGCGGCGAGCGTGTCCGGTTGCATGCCGTTCTATTGGCCCTGGTGGCCGTCAATTGGGTTATTGCGCTGGTGCAGGTGCGCGGGGCCGAGTTTTCCAATCTGCTTGCCATTCCGCCGCTGGCGCTGTTGCTTGCGGAGCTTCGGCGCATCTCGGCGGCGGATACCGAGGATATGGGCGCGGCGTTCTTCTATGTCGCTGCAACGCTGCTCTCTGCGCCCGCCGTCTGGGCAGTCGGCGGCGCGCTCGCCAACAATGGCATCGCGAATAGTTTCACCGCGGCCCCGGTGGCCAATGCGGACGATACGGGGAATTGCGCCTCGAAAGAAGCGTTCACGCCGATAGCCAGCCTCGATCCCGGCGTCGTCTCTGCGCCGTCCAATATGGGCGCGCATATTCTGCGCTTCACGCCGCATCGAGCGTTGTCCGGTCCGTATCATCGCGACCAGGGCGGCATGCTGACCGAACTGCATATCGGCCTCGCCGAGCCAAAGGAGGCGGAGGCCTTCCTGCGCGGCGCCCATGTGACGCTGCTGGCTTTTTGCTCAAGCGATCCGCAGGTAAAGGAAGTTTCGAAACTGAAGCCGGAGGGCCTCTATGCTCAACTCGGCGAGGGGCATGTACCTGCCTATCTCGAACCGATTCCCGTGGCGGCGAAGTCGGACGTGCAGTTTTTCCGGTTCAAGCCACTGGATTGAAGGCGGAGGATCAAGCCCGGCGATGCTCCAGCACGTCGAGCGTGACGAGATAGCCGATGAAGCCGAGATTGTAGCCACCGAGCGCAATGAACAATGTTGTCAGCGGCGGCGGAACCGCGGAGGCGGCAACGGCCGCCATGAAGGCGATGCTCACCAAGGCTACGCCCAGGATCGAGCCGATGGTCGAACGCTGCAGGCCGGCCGCAATACCGATGATCATGGCGGTTACGAATATCATCGCTCCACCTCCTCTTTACCAAAAACAAGTTTGCACAGAATTGCATGGGGATGGCTAAGAAAGGCTTTGTTGATAGGGTTAACGCGCGATGAAGCACTACTGCGCCGCGCGTCCTATTGGACGCGCAAAGGACGCAGTAGCACTTTAAATCTGCGCACAATCCTTTCCTTAAATCGAATCCGATTTAAGGGGTTATGCGCTAGGCTCCGCATTTGCGGCGACTTCGGATAAAAAGACCTATGAGCAGCTTCTTTGAGAATGATTCGCCGACGAATCTCGCGGAATATTCTGTCTCGGAATTGTCCGGATCGATCAAGCGCACCGTCGAGAGCGCCTTCGATCAGGTGCGTGTGCGCGGCGAAATTTCGGGCTATCGTGGGCCGCACTCGTCCGGTCACGCCTATTTTTCGCTGAAGGACGACCGGGCCCGCATCGACGCGGTGATCTGGAAAGGCACATTCTCCAAACTGAAATTCCGCCCCGAAGAGGGAATGGAAGTGATCGCCACCGGCAAGGTGACAACCTTCCCGGGCTCCTCGAAATATCAGATCGTCATCGAGACGCTGGAGCCGGCCGGCGCCGGTGCACTGATGGCTCTGTTGGAGGAGCGCAAGCGCAAGCTCGGCGCCGAAGGCCTGTTCGATGCCGACCGCAAACGTCGGCTTCCTTTCATGCCGAAGGTGATCGGTGTCGTTACCTCGCCGACCGGCGCGGTCATCCGCGATATCCTGCACCGCATCTCGGATCGTTTTCCCGTTCATGTCCTGGTCTGGCCGGTGAAGGTGCAGGGGGAAGGCTCGGGCGACGAGGTGGCGAACGCCATCCGCGGCTTCAACGAATTTGTGCCCGGAGGCCCCGTTCCCCGTCCCGACGTGCTGATCGTCGCCCGCGGAGGCGGTAGCTTGGAGGACCTCTGGAGCTTCAACGACGAGGTGGTTGTCCGCGCCGCCGCGGCGAGCGAGATCCCTTTGATCGCCGCCGTCGGCCACGAGACCGACTGGACGCTGATCGACTATGCCGCCGATGTCCGGGCCCCTACGCCGACCGGAGCCGCGGAAATGGCCGTACCGGTCAAGGCCGAACTCGAGGCCCAGCTCGCAAGCCTTGCCGCTCGCCTGCGGGGCGGCGTCGGCCGGCAAATGGATCAGCGCCGGCAGGCGGTGCGTGCGCTGCTTCGGGCGCTGCCCTCGCTAGATCAGCTTCTGGCCTTGCCGCGCCGCCGCTTCGACGAGGTCGCCGCCGGCCTGGGCCGTGGGCTGGAACTGAACACGCTGAACAAGCGCCGTGCCTTCGAGCGCACTGCCTCGCATCTGCGGCCCGACGTGCTCTCGAACCGTATTGTCGAGCGGCGGCAGATGCTGGGCGAGCGGATGAGCCGCGCCGAACGCACGGTCGAGCGAATGATCGATCGCGCCCGTGGCCGCATCGGCCGCGCCGACGCCGTTTTCGCCACGCTGCCGTCGCGGCTGGCGGCGCAGACCGGTCGCGCCCGCGATCATCTCGGCAATCTTTCCCGCCATGCCGATACGGCGATACGCCATCAGCTCGCCCGAGCGCGTGGTGATTTGGTGGCCCAGGAACGGATCCTGCAGTCTCTGTCCTACAAGAACGTGTTGAAGCGCGGTTATGCCGTCGTGCGTGACGAGGCCGACCGGCCGGTTTCATTGGCCGCGGCCCTTGCCACTGGTGTCGCGATTTCAATCGAATTCGCCGATGGCCGCATCGGTGCCGTCACCGGAGACAACCCTGTCACTCCATCGCCCGCGCCGCCGCCGGCAGATGCGCCGCCACAGAAGAAGCGCACCGCGAAACCGGCTGATGCCGCCGATCCGCCGAAGCAGGGAAGCCTGTTCTGATGCGCATCCTACTGGTGCTCGCCCACCCGCTGGAGGATAGCTTTGCTGCAGCGGTGGCGAAAACGGCTGCGGAGACGCTTGTCGCGGGCGGGCATCAGGTGGATCTGCTCGATCTCTATCGCGAGGATTTCGACCCACGCCTGTCCGAGGCCGAGCGGCGCGGTTATTTCGACCAGCCTTATGATATCTCCGCCGTCGAAAATATCGTCGCCCGGCTGCAAGCAGCTGACGGGCTGATGCTGGTCTTTCCACAATGGTGGTTCAATTTCCCCGCTATTCTCAAAGGCTTCTTCGATCGCGTCCTTGCTCCTGGCATAGCCTTTGTCCACGATCCCGCCGGCGGCCGCATCGTGCCGCAGTTGAGCAATATCCGCCTGTTCTGGGCGCTGACGACGACTGGTTCGCCCTGGTGGGTCGTGCATCTCTATATGGGCAATCCGGTGCGCCGCCTCTTGAAACGCGGCATTGCTGCCTTCTGCTCCAAGCGGCTCGATTTTCGCATGTTGACCCTGTACAACATGGATCGGATCAGCGAAGCCGGGCGTCTCGCCCATCTCGCTCGCGTCAGGAATGCCCTGGCCGTCCTTTCGCTTTGACCTAACTAATCCCCAGTACCTAATCTGCAATCAATTCGGCTGATATGCGGTTTTGGCGACGGTATGTTATTCTAACGCCATGTTTTTTAGGAGGACCATACGATGAGATTGGCCTCTTATAATGTTGAAAACCTATTCGATCGCGCCAAGGCAATGAACCTCGATACCTGGGAGGAAGGACGCCCAATCCTGGAGAAATTCGCGGCGCTTGAAAGCCTACTCGGCCAGGTGACCTATAGCGACGCCGATAAACGAAAGATCACGGAACTCATCATCGCGCTTGGCTTGGAGAAAAGCGACACCGGTCCTTTCGTCCTGCTTCGGCGAAATCGTGGCGCGCTGTTGACCCGGCCGAAGACCGGCGGTGTCGTCATTGTCGCCAATGGCCGCGCCGACTGGGTTGGCTCGCTGGAGTTGCGCGAAGAGCCGGTGGACGAAGAGGCGATGCGCAACACTGCCCGCGTCATGAACGATATCACCGCCGACGTGTTGGGCATTGTCGAAGTCGAAAGCCGCCCGGTATTGTCCTCCTTCAATTCATTGATCATGCCGGCGGTCGGCGGCCATCCTTTCACGCATGTCATGGTGATCGACGGCAATGACGAGCGCGGCATCGATGTCGGTCTGATGACGCGGAAGGATTTCCCGATCGGTTTCATGCGCAGCCATGTCGATGACCGTATGCCCGACGGTTCGCTGGTCTTCTCACGGGATTGCGCCGAATATCGCATAAGGACGCCCGCCGGTACGACGCTCGTCGTATTGGTCAATCATTTCAAAAGCAAAGGCTATGGCGGCGTGCAAGCCTCCGATGCCCGCCGCAGGGCTCAAGCGAAGCGGGCACGGGAAATCTACGAAGCCCTGCTGGCCGAAGGTATCGATTACGTCGCCTTGATCGGCGACCTCAACGACTTTCCCGACAGCCAGCCGCTGAAGCCGCTGACCACCAGCACCATCAAGGACGCCTTTACCCATCCCGATTTCGACGACGGGGGCTATCCCGGCACTTATGGCCTCTGCAACACCACCAACAAGATCGACTACCTCTTCCTGTCGCCGGCGCTCTTCGGAAAGGTTCAGCGCGGCGGTGTCTTCCGCAGAGGCCTGTGGCCGGGATCGCGGCCAAAACGCTGGGATGTCTATCCGGAGCTGACCGCGGAGAGACAGGGCGCATCGGACCACGCCGCCGTGTGGGTGGATTTGGATATTTGATAAATACCTTCGCTCTAACGAACGAAGATATCTATTGAGCTTACGCCCACTCGCCCTTGCGCATCACCGGAACCCGCGAGCCGTCGGGCTTGATGCCGTCGATGTCGACCTTGTCGGAGCCGATCATCCAATCGATGTGAATCAGGCTGGAATTGCCGCCCTGGGCCTTGATCTGATCCTGGCTCAACGTCGCGCCGTCGATGAAGCATTTGGAGTAGCATTGGCCGAGCGCGATGTGGCAGGAGGCATTTTCGTCGAACAGGGTGTTGTAGAACAGGATGCCGCTGGCCGAGATCGGCGAGGAATGCGGCACCAATGCCACTTCGCCGAGACGGCGGGCGCCCTCGTCGGTATCCAGCACCTTATTCAACACTTCTTCGCCGCGCGACGCCTTGGCCTCGACGATGCGGCCGCCTTCGAAGCGAACCTGGATATTGTCGATCAGGGTGCCCTGATGCGATAGCGGCTTGGTCGAGGAGACATGGCCTTCGACACGCAGCGCATGCGGCGTGGTAAACACCTCTTCGGTCGGAATGTTCGGATTGCAGGTGATGCCGTTCTTGGCGACCGAGGCTCCGCCATGCCACTCATGGCCGTCGGCAAGGCCGATCTTCACGTCGGTGCCCGGACCTTGGAAATGCAGGGTCGCGAACCGCTGGCCGTTCATCCAGGCAGATCGCTTGTGCAGGTTGGCATTGTGCTCGGCCCAGGCGCCGATCGGGTCCGGTACGTCGACGCGCGAGGCGGCGAAGATCGCCTTGGCGAGCTTGGCGACGGCGATCGCTTCCGGATCGTCCGGGAAGACCTGCTTCGCCCAGGAAGGGTTCGGATAGGAGACGATGTTCCAGTTGATGTCGAAATTGGAGATCTTTTCCAGCGCAGGCTTGTAGGCGGCTGAGTTGGCGCGGTTGGCGCGTGCGACCTTGGCCGGGTTCTGGCCGGAGAGCAGCATCGGATTGTCGCCGGAGACGGCGAGCCGCGCCGCATTGTTGGCATACGCCTTGGCCATGCCTTCATAGAGCCAGCTCGAAGCGCGATCGAAGCTTTCGTCATGGCCGTATTCGTAACGGGCAAGAGTGGTTTGTTCGTCGGAATAGAAAGCAGTGACGAGACCGGCGCCGGTCTTATAGGCCTCGCGGGTGATCAGCCGCACCAGCGGCATTGCCACGACCGGCGCGGTGATGACCAGATCCTGGCCCTTCTGCAGTTGCAGCCCGACCTTCACGGCCACTTCGGCCAGCTTTTCCAGCTTGGCGGGATCGACAGGATGGTGGTTGGGGGAGGAGAACGTCATGGCAGGACCTGCATGCTGAGGATCGGAAGAACGGTCCCCAGACTTAGACCGGTTTGCGGCGAAAATGAAGGCAGTTTTGTTTTTCAGGCGTGATCAAGCAATCAGCGGCGCAGCTTTGGCTTTCAAAACCTTCAGCGCATCCTGTGGGTTGAGGCGCACCTGCAGGCCGCGCTGGCCGCCGTTGATGTAGACATGGGTCTCCGTCATCGCTTGTGCCTCGATCGCTGTCGGCACCGTCTTCTTCTGACCGAAAGGGCTGATGCCGCCGACATGGTAACCCGTCAGCCGCTCGGCATCGGCAGGCTTCATCATATTCGCCGATTTGCCGCCGAAAGCGCCGGCAAGCTTTTTCATGCTGACTTCATGATCGGAGGGCACGACCACACAGACCGGCTTGCCGTCCACCTCCGCCATCAGCGTTTTCAACACCCGGTGCGGCTCCTCGCCCAGCGCTTCCGCCGCCTGCATGCCGACGCGCTCGGCAGTCGGATCGTAGTCATAGGTATGAACGGTGAAGGCAACCTTTGCCTGGGTCAGTACTTGCGTGGCGCGGGTGGTTTTGGACATGGTTCAGCCCCTATGCATCGACCTTGAACGCACCCGCATAGATCTCTGGCTTGAAGCCGATCAGCAATTTGCCATCCGCTTCCAGCACCGGACGCTTGATCATCGAAGGTTGGGCCAGCATCAAGGTGATGGCCTTGTCTTTGGTGAGGTCGGCGCGCTCTTCTTCGGGGAGCGCCTTGAAGGTCGTGCCGGCGCGGTTGATGACGATTTCCCAACCGGCCTGCGCTGTCCAGCGCTCCAGATGGTCCCGGTCGATACCGACAGCCTTGTAATCATGGAAATCATAGGCGATCCCGTGGCTCTCCAGCCAGGTACGTGCCTTCTTCATAGTGTCGCAATTCTTGATGCCGTAAATGGTGATCGTCATGCCGAATCCGTCTTTTGCTGCGAGCTATCGCATAGCACGCGGGCGGAGATGAGCGAAAGTCTGAGGACGGCTCGATGGCTCGGCGTTCCATTGCGGTCTCAGCCGAAATTCCTATAAATATGCATAATGCATATTTATAAATTGGGAGTCGCGGCATGACCGTCGATAGAGAGAAATTGCGGCTGGAGAATATTTTCGGCGCCTTGAGCCTCGCTCTGGTCGACAAGATGGAAAGGGCCTTTGCCGATGAAACCGGCTTTGGCCCCAGTGCGATTGCAGCCATCATTCAGATCGGCACCGAGCCGGGATTGACCATCGAGACGTTGCGCAAGCTGATCGCACTGTCCCATTCCGCCACGGTCCGCCTGGTCGACCAGCTTGTCACGGAAAACCTTGTGTTGCGTGCCGGTGGCGTCGAGGGTGACAAACGCGCCAAGTCGCTGCAATTGACCGATACCGGCCGCACGCTTTTCCATAAGAGCCTCGCTGTCCGTCGCGCCGTTATCCATCGCGCTTTCGCAACGCTGGATGCGGAGGAAACGCAGCAGCTTGGCCGGCTGGCGGAAAAACTGCTGCCGACGTTGGTCGATCTCGGAGCAGACCAGGATGTGGTCTGCCGCGTCTGCGACCAAGGGGTCTGCGATCAGGAACGTTGCCCGATCACGTTCATGACGTAAGGTTCAAGACTCATCTGGCTTGACAAGCGCTTCATTTATATGCACTCTACATACATATATCGAGTGTCCGACGAATACTGGTGTCCATCGTGCAATGGATACTCGGGAAACATTGCCTGCATCATCCAGATCGGAGGCATGACCATGGCAAGAAACAGCGCGTTCACCGCAAAAGAGAAATCGATTGGCCAGCAACATCTCGCCGCAGCGCTCAACGCGATCCGCTGCTTTGGCGAGCTCCTCCGTAAGGCGACCGTGATCGCCTTTGCGATGCGCTGCAAGGTCATTGATGGCCGCTGAGGTGCCTCAGTCCTCCAGCGTTCCCGGCTTGCGGGCAGCTGCGCTCGGTTCGTCGCAGCCGATTTTCATCAAGTCGCCGCGGCGCCGCACGAGACGGTCGGAAACGCGGGTGACGATAAGGCCGGTTTGCGGGGCGCGGACATCGATCGTTCCATTTGGCATGCCAGGTGCGGTAATGATCGTCGCCAGCAGATCACCCTCATCGACGCGCTCACCGATATTGCGATGGAAGAGCACGGTGCCAGCCTGCGGCGCGCGGATCATCTCGACATTGTCCAGCGGCACCGCGGGCCCGGCAAAGGCAGGCAAAGTCACGCTGTCGTCGCGCACTGCGCCGCGGGCAGCGAGGAAGCGCCAGAGCCCTTCAGCATCCCTTTTTGCCATCTCCGGATAGACGTCACGCGTGCCGCGCAGTTCGACGGTAACAGATAGTTTTCCCGGCAGCCGCGCCTTCTTCTCGCCGGGCACCTCGTATTTCCAGGCAAAGCTGACGGCTTCCTCGAAGGCCGAGCTTTCGCCGTCCGACAACAGCACGGCGTCCATGTCCAACGCTGCCGCCAGGTCGGCGGCCTCGGGCCAGAAGGCATCGTCGATATAGGCATATTGCAAAGATTCGTCATCGCAATGCAGGTCGATCACCAGATCGGCTCCAAGCGCCATGTGAATCAACTGCCGCTTCAGCCGGTCCGCGGCAGAGTAGCGCTCCAGGTTTTCGACCAGCAGGAGGCGGTCGCGCGCCGAGATCAGGGGAAAGTCGCGGTTGAAATTGGTGCGCGTGCCTAAGTCGAAGCGGCCCTGCATCTCGCCGAAATGCGATTGCGCCGCGCCGATCGGATTGGCATGCGGCACGACAATGATATCGCTCAGAACCGCGCCTTCGGTTTCCGCCTGTCGCAGCCTCTCGCAAAGGAAATGGGCAAGCGCCGTGCCCGGCAGCTCGCCGGCATGCAGCGCCGCCTGGATGTAGACCTTCGGAGCATCCGGCTTGCTGCCTGCAAAATGCAACACTGGCAGCCGCCATGCGATCCCCGGCGTATCGCCGTCGATAACGATCTCTGTGATGTCCATGCGCTTGTCTCCTGCTTGTGATGGTCCGATACCAAGCCGTGGTCGCCTTACGCAATGATTATCGGACGGCGGCGCGCGGATGGATCAGGACTTGTTTCACCGCCTGCCGCAGAAAGCGGTGGCCGGCATCATTATCGAAGCGCGGATGCCAGGCCTGCATGACATCGCAGGTCGGCAGTATCAGCGGCAAGGCGAAATGCTGCACACGCATGCCAAGCATTTCTGCGCCGATCGCCACGCCGCAGGGCATCGTCGCGACGATATCGGATGAGGCAGCGGTGAAGAGGGCGGCATAGAAGCCGGGCACGACGAAATTGACGCTGCGGCTAAGCCCGAGTTGCTCCAGCGCATCGTCGATCGGCCCACGCGTGCGGCCGCGGCGCGAGGCGCTGACATGGCGCTCGGCGGCGAACCGCTCCGGGCTCATCTCGCCTTCCAGCAACGGATGGCCTTTGCGAACGACCCCCACAAAACTGTCGCGCAATACCGACTGGACACGGATCTCCGGGCCGCTCTCGCGCACGACACCGATATCGAGATCGATATGGCCTTCGCGGAGCGCGTTCACGTCCTCCTTGCCTTCAAGGGCGAAGCGCAGGGTGATGTTCGGCGCAGTCTTTGCCATCAGGGCAATCAGCCGCGCGCCGAAAATACCGGCGACGTAGTCGCTCGCGCGCAGGGTGAAGCTGCGGTCGAGCGTGGAAATGTCGGCGGAAGCTTCCGGCCGCATCAGCGATTGCGCATCTTCGAGGAGGGAGCGCACGCGGCCCTGAAGTTCCAGCGCCCGCGGCGTCGGCACGAGATTGCGCCCGGCCCGCACCAGGACGGGATCGCCGAGCGATTGCCGGATGCGCGATAGCGTACGGCTCATCGCAGGGGCGCTAAGATTCATCCGCCGCGCAGCCGCGACTACACTGCCCTCCTGCAGGAGAGCGTCGAGGGCGATCAGAAGATTGAGATCCATGGATTGCATGAAACACACTTATACATTCCAATCATTGCACTGGAAAGCATGGATGTTTGTGGGGATTATCCGCGCCATCAGAAAAGGAGATTCCCATGTCGTCTACTGCTCAGGAAGCAATCCAGGCCGACAGTCCCCCCAGTCGCGCGCTTCTTCATCTTTCGCCCTTTGTCCTCATCATCTTTCTCGGTTACGCCGCAATCGGACTGCCGCTTGCGGCCCTGCCGATCTATGTGCATGAACATCTCGGCTACGGCACGATCGTGGTCGGCCTTGTCGTCGCTCTGCAGTCCGTGGCGACGCTTCTTACCCGCGCCTTCGCAGGCCATCTCTGCGATAGTCGCGGTGGCAGAACCTCGGTTCTGTTGGGCGCGCTCTGCTGCGCAGCGTCCGGGTTGTTCTATCTGGCCGGCCTCTGGATCGGATGGGCCGCTGGAAGCCTGGCGTTTATCCTTGTCGGCCGCCTTGTCGCCGGGCTCGGGGAGAGCTTGGTCATCACCGGCATCCTTGCGTGGAGCATCGCCAGGGTCGGAGCCTCCAATACCGGCAAAGCCATGGTCTGGACGGGCATCGGCATGTATGGCGCTATCGCCGCCGGCGGTGCCGCCGGTCTCGCTCTCTACAATGCCGGTGGTCTTGCCGCTGTTTCGCTTGCGGTTATCGTCGCGCCGCTCGTCGCCATTCTGGTGACGGTCGCCTTACCCGCGGCGCGGGGTGTGGCCGGCGCCCGCCTGCCATTTTATCGCGTTGTCGGGCTGATTTGGCGTCAGGGTACGGGCCTGGCGCTCGCCTCGATCGGTTTCGGTGCCATTTCCGCTTTCATAGCACTTGATTTTCAGGCGCAGGGTTGGAGCGGTACGGGCCTGGGTCTTGCCGCATTCGGTATCGGTTACATCATCACGCGTCTGTTCTGCGGTCATTTTCCCGATAAGTTCGGCAGCGCGAATGTCGTCGTCTGGTCGCTGCTGGTCGAGCTTCTGGGCCTTGCGGCTCTTTGGTTGGCACCGGGGCCGACCGTCGCACAGGCGGGTGCGTTCCTGACCGGCGCCGGATATTCGCTCGTATTCCCGTCTTTCGGCATCGAGGCGGTCAAGCGGGTGCCGGCCGCCAATCGTGGCGCGGCGCTCGGCGCTTACGTGATGTTCTTCGATATCGGCCTTGCCACCGCCGGGCCGGTCACGGGCACCATTGCCGGGCATTTCGGTTATCCGGCAGCCTTCGGCGCCGGAGCGATTTCAGTCGCCCTCGCGCTGGCCACACGATTGGCCGGTCCCGGCCGCAGGGTCTGAAATTGCGTCTTCGCAACGACAAAGGTTCCGGTCTTGGAGCCTTTGTCGTTGCGCCCATTCTACAAGTTGCCGCTCTTGCGCAGGCTCATGATCATGGCAAGGCTGAGCAGAACGCAGCCGACACCGAGGAGGAAGGGCGCGGTGTAGCCGAAGTGATCGGCAAGCAGGCCGGCGATCGGGCCGGTGCTTCCGAGCGACACATCCAGGAAAACCGAGTAGAGGCCAAGCGCTACGCCACGGTTCTGCGACGGAATGCGCGCCATCGCCTCGTTGCCGAGCGCCGGAAAGATCGGGGCAAAGCCAGCCCCGGCGAGCGCAGCGCCGATGATCGCAACGGTTGGCGAGGGAGCAAAGGCAAGCGCCATGAGACCTATGGTCTCCAACACCAGCGAGACTCGTGCCAGCGGCAATCCGCCGAAGCGGGCAACGGCTTGCGCCAATCCCAGGCGAACGCCCATGAAGGCGAGGCCAAAAGCGCTCAGCGCGAACGAAGCCCCATCCCAATCGCGGTTATGGAAAAACAAGGCGACGAAGGCCATGACGACGCCGAAGCCGCTGGAGGCAAGCGCCAGCGCCACGCCGAAAGGCGCGATGCGGCTGAGGACCTGGCCGGTGCCGATGCCCTTTTCCTTGACGCCGGGCACAGCCGGCCGCGTCTGCGCCAGCATCAGGCCGGCAATTGCCAGGCCGATCGTTACGGCGCCTGTGGCGAGGAAACCATATTGTCCCTCCAGCCAGGCGCCGAGGGGGGCGGCAAGCGCGATGCCGCCATAGGTGGCGATGCCGTTCCAGGAGATGATGCGCACGGTTTCGCGCGATCCCATCAGCCCGATTGCCCAAGTGATCGCCGCCGTGCTGACCAAGCTTTCACCGACACCAAGCGCCAACCGGCCGACAAGCAGCAGCGCCAGGCTGAGTGTCGGAATATCGGTCACCAAGGCTGACGCCAGCGTCAGTGCACCGGAAAATCCGTAAGCGAGAAAGCCGAGGAAAACCGAACGGCGCGGCCCGTATTGGTCGCACAGGCGGCCGACCTGCGCGCGAGTGATGATGGTTGCCACATATTGCGCGCTGATGGTGATGCCGGCCCAGACGACGCCGAAGCCGAGACCGCTATCGACGTAGGTCGGCAGCACGGCGAGCGGCAGCCCGATGGCGATATAGCCGAAGAAGGTCAGCGCAACGATGGAAAGAAGAGATAGTGTCGAGGTGGACTGGATAGTTTGGGAGGCAGTGTTCACGAGATATCGCCTGCGGGCACCGGCGCGCGGTGTCCATGCTGTTTGCCATGACGGATCGGGGTTGGTACCGGATAGGTGCGACGGCAACGGCCGAACGACCGTGCAACATCACGCTCAAATTGGTATCAGGCGAGGAGAGGCCGGGTCAATGAAATTGCTGCTTTGCAGCAAAAATTCGTGACGCGTTCAAGCGATTGTGTTTGGCGCTCTCGCTAGCAAGCCAAGCTGCCGGACGCATTTGCCCGCGGGAGGGGATACAAGGTGACGATCGCGCCACCTTGTCCTTGGTTCACATCGTCAACACCACGCTTGCCGTTGTTCGTCCTGCCTCCAAATCGGAATGCGCTCTGGCGGCGTCTTTCAGCGCGTATTCCGCGCTGATCGGATTGATCAGCCCGGCCTGCAATTCCGCCATCAGGGCCTTGGCGCCCTGCCGGTAAAGATCGGGATCGTTGGCGTAGGTCAGCACGCTCGGGCGGGCGAGACCGATCGCACGGGGTGCGGACAGCTCCTCGATCTGGATCGGGGGAATGGGGCCCGCGGCCTGGCCGAGGCTGGCTACTATGCCAAAAGGACGGACGGTTGCGAGCGTCTGCGATAGCATCGCGCCGCCGATGCCGTCGATGGCGAGATGTACGCCCCGGCCGTCGGCGATGCGGCGTGTCTCCTCCACCCAATCCTCGGAATTATGAAGGAGAACGGCATCGGCGCCGGCTTCATAGGCATATTCCGCCTTGGCTCCCGAGCCGACTGTGGCGATGACGTTGGCGCCGAGACGCTTGGCCCAGCGCGTCACGATCTGCCCGACACCTCCCGCTGCCGCGTGTACCAGAACCCATTCGCCCGGTTGCAGTGGATGAACCTTGTGGAGCAGCATATGGGCGGTGAGACCGCGCAACATGGTACTGCCGGCAAGCCGCTCGCTGACATCGTCGGGCAGCCGCACCAGCCGAGAGGCAGGCAGTGTGCGCCCTTCGGCATAACTTCCGAGGGGATGACCGACATAGGCGACGCGATCGCCGACCTTGAGGCCCTCGACGCCGGAGCCGATCGCTTCCACGACGCCTGCGCCCTCGAAGCCGAGGACGGTTTGGCCGGGCGGCAGGGGATAAAGCCCGGTGCGAACATAGATATCAACGAAATTGACGCCGGAAATGCTTTGGCGGATGCGGGCCTGTCCTGGTCCCGGCTCGGTGATGGGGAGATCAACGAGCGTCATTGTCTCAGGGCTGCCGGGACCGGTTATGGCGATGGCTAGGGGCATTGAGTAGTCTCCTTTCAGACGCACCTTTGAGCACAAAGGTGCGTCTGAATAAATTCGGTATGAACTCACGACGTCTGTGCAATAATGCACAGATGATCGATTGGCAGGACCTTCTTCACTTCGCGTCTCTCGTGCGCACCGGCTCGCTCTCGGCCGCTGCGCGCGAGCTTGGCGTCGATCACGCTACTGTCGGCCGGCGAATCGCCGCACTGGAACGCGCGCTTGATCTGCGCCTGATCGACCGCAGGCCGCGTACCTCGCCGCTGACGGCTGACGGTCGGGCGATTGCCGAGCTGGTGGCGGGCATGGAGGACAATGTCGAGGCGATCAGACGTTATTCGAAAAATGCCGTTGCCGGACTTTCCGCCGCCGTCAAGATCAGTGCGCCACCATCCATAGCTGCCCACCTCATTGCCCCGAAAGCGGTCGATTTTCGCGCGGAACATCCCGATATCACGCTGACCATCGCCGGTGTCACCCGCCGGGCCGCCCTCGACCATGGCGAAGCCGATATCGCCGTGCGCATGTCGCGCCCCGAGGAGAGCGATCTCCTGGTGCGGCGCATCGGCCTCATGCGTTTCGGGCTCTATGCCATCCCCGAAATTGCAGCGACGCCGGAAGATAGCTGGGTCTTTATCGGCTATGATGCGGCACTCGACCATCTGACGCAGCAGACCTGGCTGCGCAGCCTGCTGGCCGGCCGCCCCATCGTCTTTCGGGCCGGTGACGTCTTCGGCCAACTGCAAGCGGCGCGCGCCGGCCTCGGCGTCGTCGCGCTCCCCGCTTTCCTCGGCGACGGCGAAGCCGCCCTCACGCGGCTGCCGACGGAGATCCCGTCACCCACACGCGACCTCTGGCTCGTTACCTATCCCGATCTTCGCCGCTCCCCAGCCATCCGGGCGGTGATGGATTTTGTCACTGAAACGATCGGCAGAAGTTGCCCGCTTCGAGACGCGGACGGGGTTGTGTAGGGCAGCAGCTCGCGCCCCTTACTTTCCTGTTGCAGCTAATTAGCGAATCTCTAGACCTAGACAGATTGACGATTCCTATGGTCGGTGATCGATGACGAAGCTGAGTGGCTGGCCAGTGGTAGACAAAGGCGATGTGATCGCGGGCATATCGGTTGCCGGCCTGATGCTGCCGGAAGCGGTCGCCTATGCCGGCATCGCCGGTCTGCCGCCGCACCGAGCCATTCTCGCCGGCATCGCCGGCTGTCTCATCTACGCGATTTTCGGACGCAGTCGTTTCGCCATCGTCTCGCCGACCTCCTCATCCGCGGCCATTCTTGCCGCGACGCTGGCGGTTGTTCCGGGAGATGCCACCGTCAAGGCTGGCCTCGCGACGATCGCCGTCGCGTTGGCCGGCCTCCTCTTCGTCGCCGCCGCTGCTCTACGCCTCGGCGGCATCACTGGCTTCATCTCGCGCCCGGTGTTGCGCGGCTTCGCACTGGGTCTGGCGATCACCATCATCCTGCATCAGCTACCGATTCTCGTCGGCGTCTCCGTGCAGGGCTCCAATATCTTCAGATATGCCGGCGCATTGTTCGCGGCGATGCCGCAATGGAACCTTGCAAGCGTCGCTGTCGGCCTCGTGGCTCTGGCCGCACTGCTGCTGCTCAAGCGACTGCCGGGCGTCCCCGGCGCCTTCCTCGTGCTCGCCGCCGGCATTCTTGCGTCTTCCCTTTTTGGCCTCGGCGGCCATGGTGTCGAACTGGTCGGGACGATCGAGGTTCTGCCGCAATGGCCGTCTCTGCCCAATGCCGGCTGGACTGCTTATTCGCGGCTGGTGCAGTTCACCGTGCCCCTCGTGCTCATTCTCTTCGCCGAATCCTGGGGTACGATGCGGGCATTGGCGCTGCGCTATGGTGATCCTCTGGAGGTCAATCGCGAACTTGGTGCCCTGGGTTTTGCCAATATTGCTAGCGCCATCGTCCAGGGCATGCCCGTCGGCGCCGGCTTTTCCGCGGGTTTCGCCAGTGAAGCCGCGGGGGCGAAGACGCGCGCCACCGCTGTCTTTGCCGCAATCGGCCTTGCCATCCTGATCGCCTGCGCCGGGCCGCTGGTCGCGCGGCTGCCGGAGCCGGTGCTTGCCGCTGTGGTGATTGCGGCCCTTACGCATGCACTCGACCCCGGCCCGATCCTTCGCTTGCGGCAGCTCCATCGCGACTTCTATGTCGCGCTCGGTGCCGCGGCCGGCGTGCTGCTCTTCGGCGTTCTCAACGGCATGTTGCTGGCGATCGGGCTCTCGCTCGCAGCGATGATGCATCGATTGGCTTCTCCCTATGTCGCTCGTCTCGGACGGCTGGGGAGCAGCCATAATTTTGTCGACGTAAGCCGCCACGCGGAGGCGATAGAAACTCCCGGCATTACCATCTGGCGCCCTGGCGAGCCGTTATTTTTCGGCAATGCCGATACGATTTTCGGTGAAATCCTGTCGCGCAGCCGCGGGGAAGCGGGGCTACGGGCGGTCGTCCTCAGCCTTGAAGAAAGCTTCGACCTCGATAGCACCGCTCTGGACGCGCTGACGGAATTCGATGGTGCCATGCATATAGCCGGCATCCGCCTGCAATTCGCCCGCGTCCATGACCGCGTTCGTGACGCCATGGCCATAGCCGGGGTCAAAGACCTTGAAAGTCGCTGCAGCTTCAGCGTTGACGACGCGATTGCGGTGGTTGGGCCGGCGGCGGGAAATGGCCGGCGCCCGCTGAATGAGTGAACAATCGGTCTAGTTCAGCAGCCAGTAGCAAAGATGCTTATGCTCACCTTCCCCCTGCAAGCTATGTATCAGCACAAAATCTCGGACAGTCCACGTCACGGGTTTGTCGAGCATCACTTCCGGAATGAAGTGGCCCCGATATAGCAAGGTCATGTGCGGCTCAAATTTCTTTCCGTCGTCGTTTGCAAATCCGGTGAGCCGCATTGCGTCATCCAGCTCCCGATGCAGCGCCCTCAGCTCTGTATTTCCCTCTCTGCACCACAGAACAAGAGGGCGATTGTCGCCATTACCGAAGCTGACGGCTCGATCGAAGACCACTTGAAATGATGGCTTGCGGACGGTCGATGCTGCTTGCATCGCGGCGAACGCTGCCTCCTCCGGCTGACCACGAAAGGAGCGGATTGTATAAAGCGTGACATGAGACAAATCCGATTGTCGCGGCTTCGTCGAAAAGCCGTATTGCCGGCGCAGATCGCTAGCGAGTTCCAGACCTAGCGAGGCGATCTCCGGGTCAGGCAGAACGGCAAAATACAGAGCATCCTCATAGGCTGGATCGGCCGCCGATTTCTGTGATCCTTCGCCAAGATTGAGCGAAAGCTGCCCGTTGTTCTTCATGAGATCGCTTCAAAGCCAAATGGCTTTGCCTCGTCCTGTTCTTGTCGATCGTGGATATCCTAACGGTGTATAGTCGCAAAATCAAGAACAAATAGAGAACAAAATTGAGCCAGGACAATGGGCTGGGTGATCGAGGGCAGTTCCTCGCATCCCCAATTAAAAAACGGCACCGAATAAAACCGCCCCTTCGGTTGTTCACCGCAGGTCAGGGGCATTTTACGCCCGCTCTCAACAAGGGAATGACCTCACATGTTGATAAAAACCATCTACTCCGCCGTGTTTTTCGCCCTCATTGGCCTCAGCGTTTCCGCCTGCTCGACCACGGGTCAGGGCAATTCCGGCGGCGGCGGTATGACGCAGAATTCTGCTCCGGCCGGCGGCGGATATTAATACGGCCCGATGCTGCGTGGGAAGCGGTGCGGCGAAGGTTGCCCTGGCAGCATCGGCGCCGCTTCCTTCAACCGGCAAATGTTGGCAACGATCGTCCTGCGCAAGAATCGGGTTGAATTCGATCGCCTGACGCACGATTTTCATGGCAAGTGGAAACACGGAGACGCTGCCATGAGCGAGACAACGCAACACTATCTGATCTTCGAAACCGCGGGTGGTTTCTGCGGAATTGCGTGGAACGATATCGGTGTCACACGCTTCCAATTGCCGACGAAAAGCGCTGATGCGACCGAGCGCCTTCTGCTGCGCCGTTTGCCGAGTGCACGACCCGGCGCGCCGACGCCGGAGGTGTTGGAAGCGGTCGCCGCTGTGAAGCGCTATTTCGCGGGTGAAGAGATCGACTTTTCCGGCGTCAAGCTGGATCTCAGCGAGCAGGATGCCTTCTTCAAGCAGATCTATGCTGCCGCACGCCAAGTTGGATGGGGCCACACCACGACCTATGGCGCACTGGCGAAGCAGCTCGGTGCAGGCCCGGAAGCCGCCCGCGACGTCGGCCAGGCCATGGCCAAGAACCCCGTGGCGCTGATCATCCCCTGCCACCGCGTCTTGGCCGCAGGCGGCAAGATCGGCGGCTTTTCCGCGCCCGGTGGTTCAGCCGCCAAGGCCCGCATGCTGGAACTGGAAGGCGCCCAGGTCGCACCGCCAAAGCCTGTCCAGCAAACTCTGGGTTTCTAACGAATGCAGTGGCACACCGAAAATCCATGCAGTCCGGCTCAATCCGATCTATGACGCGGCCGCATCACCGGTGAGGAAACGCGCTGCCTTGGGCTGAGAACGCACCAGCAGATAAAAGGCGGCAAAGTGCGTGACCATCAGCAAGGGCACATAGATGATCGGGATCCAGTATGTGGCGCCCAACTGCCCCGCGAGTGCAGGAAGGCCGAGCTGGGCGCCGTGGTAATAGTTGACGAGGATGTCAACTGTCCCCAGGAGATTGAAGGCAACAACAAACGACCAAAAGAGCGGGCGCCTTCTCACTGTGAGAAGCGCGAGCATGGCCAGCAGCCCAACTGCGAAATCGCCATAGGCGGCGAACGTGCTGAAGCCGGCGGGCAGATTGGGGCCGACAACGCCAGGGACAATGAAGACGAGACCGAAGAAGCGAAAACTGTGCAACGTGGCGATGGCGCGTTGCGCTTCGACCCCGTCCATTGATTTAAGCCTCGGCCAGACATATGCGCCGAAGCAAAGCAGCCACGGGATGTAACCGAGAACGAGATGGATCTGGAATACGATTGCTGGGGACATTTGATCTCCTGTCAAGTTTGGTTCAGGTGGCCTCGAACACCGCGGTCAGGATGCCGAGCCGACCCTCCATGAGATTTCGTCCCAAGTTGGCGGCAAGCTGCGCGAAGTCCGGTCCCATCACCACGCCGAGATTTGGCGAGGGCGGCGGCCCTGACGCGCGCAGTTGGGCGATCCAGGCCTTGGCGGCCTCGGTGTCGTCTTGCCAGGCAAGCACGCCGAAACCGGCCGGTTCAATCGCTTCGCGCGTCGCGGCAGCGGTTAAGAGAAAGCTCGTTGCCAGCGTTCGCGCCCAAGGGACGGGATAGTGCGGCTCACCGCCGTTCAACACGACGTCGAAGGTCGCAAACCTGCCACCTGACTTCAGCACGCGCCGGATCTCTCGGTAGAGCCGCGTCCGGTCGGAGATGTTCATCGCCACATGCTGCAGCAACACGACGTCGAAACAACCGTCGTCAAATGGAAGCTCCAATGCGCTGCCGGTCTGGAACGACACCTGCGCGCTCTGTCCCGTCCGCTCGGTCAGATAGCGCGCAGCATCGACGAACAGCTCGCTGAGGTCGATACCCGTAACCTGGCAGCCAAAGGCCGAAGCCAGAAAGCGCGCCGGCCCGCCCACGCCCGAGCCGACATCCAGGACCGACATGTCGGCCGTGATCCCAGCCAACCTGGCAAGCTCTGCGGTCGCTGCGAGGCCACGCGTGTGAAACTGGTCGAGGGCAGCGAGCTGCTGGGGCGTGAGCCGCTGATCCTCCGGACCGAGGGCAGCGAGCGCCGCCCTTAGCCTCTCGGTTAGACCGGTCGCGCGATAGTGATCGCGCACGCCAACAAGAACATCGTTCATTGCAAGGTTCTCCTCCTAGCCTTCAGGCAGTGCCGTGGAGATTGGGCCCCAACATCGGCCTGACGTCTGATTTGCAAGCCAGATCTACTACCGCTTCCCGCGAGCGACTATTCGCGATAATATCGACGTGGTATGAAGCAGAACTTCACAGTCAGACAAGGTGCGCTCGACGGCGTAGAGGCGTTCTTGAGCGTTGCTCAGCACCGCAGTTTTCGCAGAGCAGCTGCGGAGCTCGGGGTGACCCCATCGGCGATCAGCCAGGCGGTACGCACTCTCGAGGCGCGTGTCGGGGCAGCACTCTTCATACGCACGACGCGCAGCGTCGGCCTGACCGAAGCCGGCGAGCGATTCCTTTCGCGTGCAAGGCCCGCCTTCGAGGAGCTGGTCGCCGCAGGCGAGGTTGCGCGTGACCTTGGGCAGCGACCGGCCGGGCTGCTGCGCCTTACGGTGCCGCGGGCGGTGGTGCCGATCCTGCTGGAGCCGCTGATCGCATCCTTCTGCCAAGCCTTCCCCGAGGTCGAGGTGGAGATCGCCGCAAATGCAGAATTGGTTGATATCGCGGCCGAGGGATTTGACGCCGGCATCCGGCTTGGCCAGTTCATCGCAGCGGACATGGTCGCGGTCCGGCTGACGCCGCCTTTCCCGTTCGTCGTCGTTGGCAGCCCCGAGTATCTAAGCCGGATGGGACGGCCCGAGCGTATCGACGATCTGCGTCAACATGCTTGCATACGCATTCGCCGCTCGAATGGGTCCATCGCGCCATGGTCGTTTGTCAACGGCAACAAGCCGATCGAGGCCATTGTCTCGGGGCCGCTAATCGCCCACGACTTTCCCACCATGCTTGGCGCGGCCGTGGAAGGTATGGGGCTTGCGCAAGTGCCTGAGCCAATCGCCGCTGGACCAGTTAAAGCGGGAAAACTCGTACACGTCCTGGAGCAGTTCGCGCCGATGGCGCCGGGTGTGTTTCTCTACTATCCCAGCCGCCATCAAGTGATGCCGAAGCTGCGTGCCTTCATCGATCACGTGAAGAGCCGCGCGGACGAGCGGCGTGAAGGGTACACTCCGAGCGCCCAGTCTGCCAAAAATCTTCGGTCTTGAATTCAAAGAGAAAATTCGCTGAATCGGAATTTGCTCGGTTGCAGAATCTATCGGTATCGCCGAGCAGATTCATCGACATATAAGGGATAGTCGGTGTAGCCGGCGGGACCCTCACTATAAAAGGTATCGGAATCCCATACGTTGAGGGGCCAGTCGTTGCGTAGCCGCTCGACCAAGTCGGGGTTTGCCAGAAAGGGTTTCCCGATCCCAATAAGATCTGCCTCGCCCGCATCAATTGCAGTCTGCCCATTTTCCTTGAGGTAGCCGCCAGCGAGGATCACAGGTCCCCGAAAGGCGCTACGAAACGCCCGGAGAAAATTCTCGGGAATGGAGACGTCGTCAGCCCATCGGGTTTGGTCGCTGAAGTGCGCATAGGCGATGTTACGCTTGGAAAGCTCGGCCGCGAGCGTCAGATACGTTTCGGCCTCGTCTTCAAACGCCGGCATCTCATTGTATCGGCCGAAGGGTGAAAGTCGGATACCTGTGCGTTCGCCGCCAATTGCGCTTATCACCGCGTCGACCGTCTCCAGCGTGAAGCGAATACGATTTTCAATCGAGCCACCGTAGCGGTCGTCGCGTGTGTTGAGCGCCCCGTTGATAAACTGATCATGAAGATAACCGTTGGCAGCGTGGATCTCGACGCCGTCCAGTCCAGCCTCACGAGCATTGCCCGCAGCCTGAGCGAACTCGCCAACGATTTGCGGCACTTCCTCAGTCCGCAAAGCGCGTGGCCTGCTCTGCACAAGGAAGGCCGGCAGTCCGTCCTCATCGAAGGCCATGGCGATTGCTTTCGTCGCTCCCGTGTCGGTGGAACTGACGGTCGCCTGACCGTTCGGTTGATGTGAAAAATGGCTTGCGCGACCGCCATGCCGGAGTTGGCCGAAGATCAAGCCGCCATGGTCGTGAACCTCGTTGGCCACATAACGCCACGCTTCGATTTGGGTCGGCGTGTAGAGGCCAGGCTCGAACGCCCAGGTGCGCGCCCACTCGCTTATGGCGATGCTGCCTGTAACAATCAGCCCGGCGCCCGCGCGCTGCGAGAAATAGCGCGCAGTGTCGGCCTCCGGTGCCCAGTCGCGGTTTCTCGCACGCGATCTCTCCATCGGTGCCATGACAATGCGGTTCTTGAGGTGGATAGGGCCCAGATCATACGGGTCGAATAGCGAGGGCATAGAGAAAGCTCCATTAGTCGGGACGAGATTTGATGTGCCAATGGATTTAATCCCGATTATGATCGCTTATTAGATGACCTCGGATCGACTCACTGTTGCGCCTGGAGCTACAAAGAGCAGATGGACACGCGTTTTGACGGTATCGCGGAATTCGTCGCGGTGACGCGGTTGGGTAGTTTCACCGCGGTGGCTGCAGAGCTTGGCATGACCAAGTCCGCGGTCGGACGGGCGGTGTCGCGGCTTGAGGCTCGATTAGGATCGAAGTTGCTGCACCGAACGACGCGTCGTCTGATTTTGACGCCTGCTGGAGAGGCTTGGCTTGAGCATTGCGTCGCAGCACTGGCCGAACTCGATCGCGGCGAGAGCGCACTCATACTCGCTCGCGATACGCCATGCGGCGAAGTGCGGATCGATCTGCCGACAGCATTCGGCCGGCTGCATGTGATGCCAGTGCTGCTCGAAGTGGCTGAACGCTACCCAGCACTACGTCTCAACGTGAGTTTCACAGACCGACGGGTCGACCTTCTTAGCGAAAACATCGACCTCGCGGTGCGAATTGGCAATCTTGACGACTCGACTGACCTGCTCGCCCGTCTGATTGGAGTCCAGCACATGGTGATCGTTGGAGCGGTCAGCTATATCGTGAAGCGAGGCCTTCCTCGGTCCCTGACGGACCTTGAAGCTCACGATTGCATCGTGGGGCGACGGCAGGGAAATCGCATTGCTTGGTTGCTGAAACAACCCGATGGCTCGATCGCACGGCATGCTGTTTCCGTCAAACATGAAATTCAGGATTTCGAGACGGTGCAGAGGGCAGTGAGAGCGGGACACGGCCTTGCGCAGCTTCCATTATGGATGGTTCAAGATGACATTCGGGATGGAAAGCTGCTGACCGTCCTGGATGGGATGTCCGGCGGCGAGGTGCCGGTCAACATCCTTTGGCCGCGTACAAAGGCGCTGCCGGCCAAAATAAGAGTTGTCATAGACGGTTTGGTTCGAGGGGCGCGTGAACTATCGACTGCTATCGCTTAGGCGATATCGCATTTCCCATTCTATTTTTGCCATTCTACTCCCCGTTACTCCCACGCGATCGTTCCTGGCGGTTTCGACGTGACGTCATAGACCACCCGGTTGATGCCGCGGACTTCATTGATCACACGGGTCGCGGCGTGGCCGAGGAGTGTCT
Source organism: Rhizobium sp. BK313 (assembly GCF_014193655.1). Lineage (GTDB taxonomy): Bacteria > Pseudomonadota > Alphaproteobacteria > Rhizobiales > Rhizobiaceae > Rhizobium. The sequence goes on from NZ_JACHZQ010000003.1 coordinate 278,721, forward strand.
TGGAACTAATGACAGGCGAAACTGTTCAGCTATAACTTTAATACGACGCTGACGTGCCCGGCGGTCTGGGTAAGCGGCGATCTTTAGGAGCTCTCACTATGAAGATTTCGTCCATATTTCGTTCAACCGCGGTTGCCGTCATCGCCGCCGCGGGAATTAGTTTTGCCAGCGCCGCGCATGCCGACAGCGGTACGATCCGCTTCGCCGTCTACAAGGCGGCCTTCTTCGTCGGTGGCTCCGGAGGCGAGGGCACGCTGACCTTCCATGGTCGCCGATATCCGATCTCGATCGGCGGCATCTCGGGCGGCCTCGCCTTCGGTGCCTCTAAGACCTATTTCAGTGGTACCGTGCGCCACATTCGCCGCGCCCAAGATGTGACTGGCGTGTACGCTGCAGCGGGCGGTGGCGGCGCGGTCGGCAAAGGGGCTCAGATGATCGTCATGACCAATGACAAGGGCGCCCAACTCGAACTTACAGGCAAGCAGGTAGGCCTGCAAATCAACGCCGATATCAGCGGTATGAGCATCACGGTGAAGTAAGGGCGCCACTCCATTCGTCATTCCTTGGATAGGCCCGATTTGCTAAATTTAGCGATCGGGCACTTCCAGGAAAATAACCAAGGGAGTGCCGTTCGCCCTCTATTCCCACTCGATCGTTCCCGGCGGCTTCGACGTGACGTCGTAGACCACCCGGTTGATGCCGCGGACTTCGTTGATGATGCGGGTCGCGGCGCGGCCGAGGAATTCCATGTCGTAGTGGTAGAAATCCGCGGTCATGCCGTCGACCGACGTGACGGCGCGCAGTGCGCAGACGAACTCGTAGGTACGCCCGTCACCCATGACCCCGACGGTCTGGACCGGCAGAAGGACGGCGAAGGCCTGCCAAATGGCGTCGTAGAGGCCAGCCTTGCGGATTTCGTCGAGATAGATGGCGTCGGCTTCGCGCAGGATTTCCAGCTTCTCGCGGGTGATGCCGCCGGGGCAACGGATGGCGAGGCCGGGGCCGGGGAAGGGATGGCGGCCGATGAAGCTGTCGGGAAGGCCGAGCTCCTTGCCGAGCGCACGCACTTCATCTTTGAAGAGCTCGCGCAGCGGCTCGACGAGCTGCATCTTCATGCGCTCCGGCAGGCCGCCGACATTATGGTGCGACTTGATGGTGACCGAGGGACCGCCGGTGAAGGAAACGCTTTCGATGACATCGGGATAAAGCGTGCCCTGGCCGAGGAAATCGGCGCCGCCGAGCTTCTTCGCTTCCTCTTCGAAAGTCTCGATGAAGAGCCGGCCGATGATCTTGCGCTTGGTTTCGGGGTCGGAAACGCCCTCCAGCTCGCCGATGAAGCGGTCGGAGGCGTCGACGTGGAGCAGATGCAGATTGTAGTGCTCGCGGAACATGGCGACGACACCAGCCGCCTCGTCCTTGCGCATCAGGCCATGGTCGACGAGGATGCAGGTCAGCTGGTCGCCGACCGCTTCATGGATCAGCAGCGCTGCGACAGAGGAATCGACGCCGCCCGACAGCGCACAGATGACGCGTTTTTCGCCGACCTGGTCGCGGATCGCCTGAACGGCCTTGGCGCGATAGGCCGACATCGACCAGTCACCCTTGATCCCTGCGATATTGTGGATGAAGTTACCGATCAGCTTGGCGCCGTCCGGTGTGTGCACCACTTCCGGATGGAACTGAACGCCGTAATATCTGCGCTTCTCGTCGGCGATGAAAGCGTAAGGCGCGTTCGAAGAGGTGGCGACGACCTCAAAGCCTTCCGGCAGCGCGGTCACGCGATCGCCGTGGCTCATCCAGACCTGATGACGCGAGCCGGAGGACCAGAGGCCTTCGAACAGTGCACAATCGGTGTTGACGTCGAGGAAGGCGCGACCGAATTCGCGGTGATGGCCGCTTTCCACCTTGCCACCGAGCTGCATGCACATGGTCTGCTGGCCATAGCAGATGCCGAACACCGGCAGGCCGCTGTCGAAAATGATCTGCGGCGCTCTGGGCGAGCCTTCGTCCACGGTCGAGGCGGGGCTGCCGGACAGGATCACGGCTTTCGGCTGCAGCCGTTTGAAGCCGGCTTCGGCGGATTGGAAGGGGACGATCTCGCAATAGACGCCCGCTTCGCGCACGCGCCGTGCGATGAGCTGCGTCACCTGGCTGCCAAAATCGACGATGAGAACGGTATCTGGATGTGCTGTCTGGGTCATGGCGAGCCTTTAATGAAAAGCGCTTTCCCTGGCAATCGGGCAAATCGCGGTAAAGCCGATTTTATTGTCCCGATTGTATCAGCCGGCACGCTGTTCAGAACCAGAAAACTCCGTCTTCCAGCGCCGTAAACAGCCCGTCGACGGCATAGGAAAGTTTGCGGTCGATGACATGCAGATATTCCGTCCAGCCGGAAATGTGCTGCAGCTCGACCAGGCCATCGGAAATGCCGCGCAGCCCGATCAGCGGCCGGTCGAAGATCTGGCAGACGCGCAGCACGGAGAAGGTTTCCATATCCACCATATCGGCCGCGATCTGGCCATAGGCGTCCGCGCCTGAGATGACATTGCCGCCCGTCGAGAGGCTAGCTTCCGGGATACCTGGAATGCGCAGCGGCAGCTCGATCGTGGCGGGCAGGTCGAGGAAGGGTGTGCGGCCCTTCTCGAAGCCGAGCGGCGAGGCGTCCATGTCGCGATAGGATACCGATGTGACCTGATAGACTTCCGTCTGTTCCAGCTTGGAGGATCCGGCCGACCCCAGCGAAACCACCATATCGGGCAGGTCGTCGTGCGCTTCGAGCTGAACCAGCGCCCGCGTCATGGCGATGGCCGCTTCGACCGGGCCGACGCCGGTCATCAGCGGATCGATGCGGGAGCGCAGGAAGGGCCCGTATTCCGCCTCCGCGGCCATGACGAACAGGATCGATTTTCCCGATACGCGTTTCAGTTCGAATTTCATCCGGTAATTCCCTCTCGGCCTCTGATGACCATCATTGTCCCGGTCATGGAGGCAATCAGCTTGGCAGGCCCGTCGCCGATGGCATAGGCCCTTCCGTCGGCAACGATGATGGTGGTGCCGGGCTTGGTGATTTCGCCGCGAAAGAGAAAACGCTCGCCGCGCCCCGGCGACATCAGATTGACCTTGAACTCGATGGTAAGGATCGAAGCCGAAGGATCGATGACGCTGTAGGCAGCGAAACCACAGGCCGAATCCAGCGCGGCCGCAACGATGCCGGCATGCAGGATGCCATGCTGCTGCGTCAGCTTCACGTCGAACGGCAGTTCGATCTCGACCATGCCATGCTCGACGCGCGTGAGCTCCGCGCCGATCGTTGCCATCGCCGCCTGCCGCTCGAAACTTGTCCGAATGCGCGCCCGAAAGTCGCCGCTGTTTTCCCCGGTCATCCTGTTCCCTTTCGCGGGTGCGAAATTGGCATGGCAGGGTAATTTGGACAAGGGTTATGCGGTGGAATTCGACCTTAGGAATGATGGGCCATCGACATTGTTTTCCCACGATGATCGGTTTTCAGTATGTTCATCAAGAAATTGGAGATGGAACCGAGATGACGACGATCCTGCAATCGGCGAAAGCCTACGAAACCTGGATGCGGACGCAGCTTGGCGCTGATCTCGACGAATCCGATCTCGACAAGAAATACAAAAAGATGAAGAGCGGCGGTTTCGTCTTCCTCCGGGCCACCTATTGGCGCTGGGCCGAGACGATCTTCGACATTTGCCCTGATCTTGCGAGCGCTCCGCAAGTGCTGGCCATTGGCGATACACATCTGGAGAATTTCGGCACATGGCGCGACGATGAGGGGCGGCTGGTCTGGGGCGCCAACGATTTCGACGATGCCGCCGTCATGCCCTATGCGCTCGATCTCGTGCGCCTGACTGCGAGCGCGATCCTGGCGCGGAACGACGCCGACTTGCCGCCGCGCGCCATCGCCGAAGCGATCCTCGGCGGCTATCGCCGCGGGCTGAAAGCGCCGTCGCCGGTCATTCTTGAACGTGATTACAAATGGCTGCGCAACGCCGTGATCCTCTCCGATGCCGAGCGCAAGGCATTCTGGGACAAATACCGTGATCTGCCGCCCCCGGCCAAACCGGTGCCTACGCCTTATGTTGAAGCGCTGCGGCGGTCGCTGCCGGATGAGGAGCTCCCTTTCGTCGCCAAGCCGCGCACGGCCGGCACCGGCAGCCTCGGCCGCCCACGCTTCATTGCCGACGTCGAGTGGCGCGGCGGGCCGGTCATCCGCGAGGTCAAAGCGCTCGCCCAGTCCGCATGGTCACTCCGGCACAATCCGTCGGATACGATGATCCGCACGGCCGTCATCGCCTCAGGCCGTGCCCGCTCTCCCGATCCGCGTTACCAGGTGACCGACAACCTGCTGGTCCGCCGCCTGTCGCCGAATAGCCGCAAGATCGAAGTTGAAGGCGATGCGCAGATTCTGCTGTCGCCGGCTATGCTCGACTTGATGGGCCTCGAGATCGCCAATTGCCATTCCGACGACGCGTCGTGCGTTCCTGGGATTCTGGCGGATCTCGATAAGCGGGAGGTGGACTGGCTGAGGAACTCCGCCAGGGCGGCTGCGGCTGCGATCAGTATGGAGCAGGCGGAGTTCGCGATGAAGGGCTAGAGCGGTTCAGCTTTTCACGGAAACGCAGAACCGCTCTATCTTTTTGTTTTTTCGCAATGCCGGACGGAAAACCGCTTCGCACTGTTCCTGGAATTGCTCTAGTCCGGCAAAAAATCGGTCAATACCCGGCGGCTTCCAGGATCAGATGGGCGATCGTATCGGGATGCGAGATCAGCGAGAGATGGCTTGCCTTCACCTCGATGGTCTTGGCGCCCATGCGCTTGGCCATGAAGCGTTCCAGATCCGGATTGATCGTCCTGTCTTCGGTGGAGACCGCATACCAGCTGGGCTTGGTGTGCCAGGCGGCTTGAGTCGTCTTCCCGGTCAGCAAAGCCTTTTGGAACGGCTGCTGCACGGCATAAAGCACCTCTGCCTTGGCCTTGGGCAGGTCGCCGGCGAAGTCGCGCAGGAAGGCTTCCTCAGTCAGTCGTCCTTCGTCGCCATCGAAGACAATGCCTGCCGATGCCGGAGGCGTCGGATATGTCTTGGCGAGCGCCGTATAATCTTCGCCTGCATCCGGTGCGCGGGCTGCGACATAGACCAGAGAAGAGACCTTCGGATGCACACCGGCTTCCGTCACGATCATGCCGGAGAAGGAATGGCCGACAAAGACAGTCGGGCCGTCCTGGCGATCGAGAACGCGCTGTGCCGATGCCACCGCTTCGGGAAGCGTCGTCAACGGATTCTGCACCGCCGTGCAGTTCAGCCCCTTGGCCTGCAGCCGCGCGATGACTTCCGTCCAGCAGGAGCCGTCTGCGAAGAGCCCATGTACAAAGACGACGTTGCGAGCCTTCGGTGGTGCCGGGATCGCCGCGCCCGAGGCCGGTTTGCTGGCGGCCATGCCGCGCGTGGAAATTAGGGAGGCGGCGGCGCCGGCAACGAGCGCGGTCGAGAAATTCCGTCTGGTCATCATCATCATCGTGATCCTTATGGCGTCGAGGACAAATGGGCGACAGAAAGCCGTCCGCGCCGGATGTCGGAGCGGTGAGCTTCTGGAGGGTTTTGTATTTCTGCGAGCGGCATTCTGCCCTTATACACGGATCAAATGCGCCCCGTCTTGCATTCCGGCTGAGTATCGAGGCTGCTTTTGTGTATGCAAAAGCATCCCCGTTGAGTGCTTTTGTATTCTTAAAAACGATATCTGTCAACAATTGGATGCGTAACCGTTGCGTGATGAGTTATTTGCATGCAAAGATGAGGCATGCGAATGTTTTTGCATACAAGCGACAATGGACATCGGAGAAGCAGGAATGACGGATGGATCAGATGACACGACTGAGGATCGCGAGTTGTTGTCCGATCGTATCCGCAACGCGCTGGCGGATGAGATCGCGACGGGTAAGCTGAAAGCGGGTGCTGCACTGGACGAGCAGCACCTTGCCGATCGCTTCGGCGCCTCGCGCACCCCCGTTCGCGAGGCATTAAGGCAACTTGCGGCGAATGGTCTAGTCGAAGTGCGGGCGCGGCGCGGGGTCGTCGTCTCCCGTATGACCCCCGAGCGCATCATGGACATGTTCGAGACGGTAGCCGAAATCGAGGCTATGTGCGTAAGGCTCGCCACCTATCGCATCACGCCTCTGGAGCGTAGCCACCTGATCGAACTGCACGATGCATCCGAAGCTATCGTGAAAAATGGCGATTTCGATGCCTATGACAATTTCAATCGCGCATTCCACGAGGCGATCTATCACGCGACCCACAACAGCTTCCTCGCTGAACAGGCGATCGCGATACGCAATCGTCTGATGGCCTTCCGCCGCGCTCAATTGCAGCAGGAACAGCGCCTCGATCGATCCTGGGCGGAGCATGAAGCCATCATGCAGGCAATCGCAGAAGGTGACGGGGAAATGGCGTCGCGGCGCATGCGGGCGCATATGCTGAATGCAGCGACGGCGTTGCGGCGCTTCATTGAAGCCAACAAGCTCGCTTAAGCAGTTCCAGGAGAAGTGCGAAGCGGTTTTCCGTCCGGAATTGCGTGAAAACAAAGAGAGCGGTTCGGAGATTCAATGAAGAGCTGAATCGCTCTAAGCAGCGTCCGGATCAGCCGCGGGCGATACGCACGATGTGCTGGTCCCAGGCGACGTCGCTGTGCTCGCCCAGGAAATCGCCGTCATAGGACGATACCGCAAACCCATGCTCGGCCGGCGCGATGCCCGCTGCATCGGCGATGCTTTCCACTTTCAGCACCGCCCCGGTCTTCGCATCGAGCGTCACCGACGTGCCTTCGACCGGTGATGTGACGCCGACAAGGTTGTCGGCACGGTTGACGGCGATGGCGCCGATATAGTTTCCGAGGGCACGAGTGGTGTCGTCGGGCAGGGGGACGAAGGTCAGGTCCTCTCCCTTGGAGAAATGGCCGATGAGCGGCGGCAGGTCGTTGCGATGGCCCTCATATTGGCAGGCGAACCAGATGCGGCCTTGGGCGTCGATGTCGACATGCCGGGTAGACACCTGGGCATATTGCGGCGGCAAGGCGTGCTTCTCGATCAGTCGGCCGGTTGCCGCGTCGATCAGCGTCAGCGACGGCTCCATATGGTCGAGGTTGAGCTTGGTGCGGCCGAAATCCGGATGGGTCTCGATGCCGCCATTGGCGACGATCAACAACTTCCCGTCGTCGGAAACCGTCATGTCATGCGGGCCGGTGCCATAGGTTTCGTATTCGCCGATGCGCGTAAAGCGATTGCGGGCGTCGTAGATACCGATCATGCCCCTGTTGTCGTCGAAGTCGTTCTCGCTGGCATAAAGCAGCTTTCCGTCGGGGGAAAACGTGCCATGGCCGTAGAAATGCCGGCCTTCGCGCGAGGCGATGACGATGGGCTCACCCTTGTTCCATGGGTCGAAGATCATAGCATAGGTGCCGGGCCGGCGGGCGAAGGCGACGGTTTTGCCGGTCACCTTTGAAAAGGCCATGCCATGGGCGCGCGCCGGCAAAGCCACCTGATCGATGATCTGGCCGCGCTCGGTGACCGTCGCCACGGCGAAGGAACCGTCTGACGCGCGGATGCCGGAGGCAAAGACCGCATCGGCCCGCTCCAGCGCCATCAGCATACCGGGCTTCAAGGCCGCCAGGAACGTCAGCCCCGCCGCCTTCACGAAGGCTCTGCGATCGATCAGCGCGCTTCGCATTGCCATCAATCCCCGTCGGCAAAGGAGAAGCCGGCCGAAAGGCCGATCGCGCCCCCGTAGTCGTCACTGAAGCCGGTGGTGAGGTCGCGGCTGACATTGAGGAGCTTGTCGATTTTGGCGCGCTCGGCATCATTGCCGATCGCCGCTTCGATATCGGGATTGACCGTAGGTGCGGTCAGGGTCAGCTCCTTCAGCAGAGTGTCGATCTTGTCAGCGATGTTGCGCTTGTCGGCGGGCAGGAGGGTGGCCATGTCGGCCCTTTCCCAGAGCGTCTTCAGCCCTTCGAGATTGCCTGACAGCGATGTCCAGGTGTTGCCGGAGCGCCAGTAGATTGCCATTTTCGGCCGTGCCGCCGCGGGGTCGCCCTTGTAGAAAGTTTCGAGCCGCTGATCCCGGACGTTCTCCGCACCGTGCACGAGGATGCCGAGCAGCGCCGTCACGGCTTCCTTGTTGTCCATGAAATCGTCGCTCGTCTTGCCGGGGTTCTTCCAGGACTTCTGTACGCCGTTCGGATCGTCCCACTCGTCGGCGATGTCCTTGGTGGTGTTTTCGATATTGCCGGCGACGGCCGCACCATAGCGGCAGCGGAATCCCTCTTTTTCGGTGCTGAGAACGCTGGAGCCGTTGCCATAGAGCACATATTCCAGCGCCGTCAGGCTCATCAGCGCCACGCTCTTGCCGGCGACCGCCTCGACCGTGGTGTCGTGCTCGTCGGACTTGGTGATCAGCGCCTGCACTTGTCTCAAGCCGACGCCCTTGCGGTCGGGATAGAAGAGGATGTGTTCGAAGCGGTTCTTCTCGATGATCGGCCCGGTCTGCACGATCTCGATACGCGACCAGCTTTTGACCGTATCGCCGAAGGCGGACTGGGCATTGGCGAGGTTCGCGGCAGAGGGATCGGCGCAGAGTGCCTTCATCGCCGTGGTCAGCTTCGAGGCGCTGTCATGCATGGCCCGATATCCGGGGCGGATGACGTCGTCGACCGCCTTCTGCAACACCGCCGGCACCGCCGCTTCATTCAGACCGGCGCCGTTGGTTGTCGCTTCCTGGGCGGCGGCGGGCAGCACTGCGAGGCTGAAAAGAAGGCTTGCCGCGAGAGGTTTCCAGTGGCGCATCAGAGGGACTCCAGAAAATTGATGAGGGCTTGCCTGTCGCCCTGCGGCAGGTTTGCGAAGTTATTGCGGGCCTTTTCCGCCTCTCCTCCATGCCAGAGGATGGCTTCGGTGAGTGTGCGGGCGCGGCCGTCATGCAGATAGGCTTGCTGGCCGCTGACCGTTTGCGTCAGGCCTATACCCCAGAGCGGCGGCGTGCGCCAATCGCGTCCGGATGCCACGCCGACCTGCTGGCCGTCCGAGAGTCCGTCGCCCATGTCGTGCAGCAGGAAGTCTGAATAGGGCCAGATGAGCTGAAAGGCCTGCGCCGTGGCCTTGCCGTCACTACCCTTGAGATCGTCGCGGGTGACGAATTTCGGCGTGTGACAGGCAGCGCAGCCGGATTGATAGAACATTTCCTTGCCGTGCAGCACATCGGGAAAGCTCGCCTTGCGGCGCGCGGGTACTGCGAGGTTTTCGGAATAGAAAGTGACGAGATCGAGGATCGGGCCTGGTGCTTCCGTATCGCCAAGACGCTTCTGCACGCCGGTCGGCATGGCGAGACAATGCGGTTCTTTAGCGGTGCAGTCGCCATACGCGTTCGGCTGATCGGGCGTGGAAATGCCGATATCGTTGACGAAGGCGTCTGCTACCTGGTCGCGCACGGTGGCGTTCTGTGCTTTCCAGCCGAAACGGCCGATCGCGAGCTGGCCGCTGCGATGATCGCGGACGATGGCGGCGCGGCCGCGAATGCCGTCGCCGTTCTTGTCGTCGGGATCGGCGTGAGCGAGGATATCGGCATCGGGAATGGCCTCGATCAGGCCGAGGCCGATCATCGGCGGTGCGACGCGCGGCGAGACCGTCGTTGCCTGCCCGAGCGGACCGTAGGCGAGGTCGGTCACCGCATAGTGCGGTTTGCGCAGCGAAACGGTTTCGCCGCCCGCCAGCGTCACTGTTTCCTCGGTGTAGGCAACGGCTACCTTGCCCTCTGCAGCAAGGCCAGGCACGGCGAGATCCTGCAACTGCACGCCATAGGTCGGATCCGGTAAATTGATCGTCTTGAAATCCTTGACGGCCTGTTCCTCTTCCGGCGTGATCGCCGGCCGCGCCAGTCGCAGCACCATCGACGTGGCAGGGGCTCCCGCCGTCTCAGGCGGATGGCCTCGGCCGTCCCTGATATGACAGCTCTGGCAGGAACGCGCGTTGAACAACGGCCCCAGCCCGTCGGTTGCCTGCGTGGAGGAGGGCGAGGAGACCCAGAGCTGGCGAAACAGCGCGTTGCCGAGATGGAAATTCTCTTCGCGCTCCAGGCCCAGATTGGCGGAAGGCTGGGAAAAAATATTGCGGCTTACAGGGGCGATCGACGTTGTTGCGCCACTCTCCATCGCCTCATAGGGCTCGGCCTTGGAAAAATCCGCAGTCGGACGGGTGACGTCCTGGACCCTCTTCAGGGTATCGGCAGAGAGATCGGTGCGGACGGTCGGGAAATTCAGCACATCGGCTGCCGCCAGCGTTACGGCAAAAACCACAAAGCCCGCTGCGAGGGCGGGCAGGAATGCGCTGCTAACCGGAATGCGGATCATCTGGATCAGGGCGGCAGCATCGTCGGATGCCGCCGCCCTCCTTTATTACTTCTTGAAGACGGCGTTAGGATTATCCAGGCTGTCCGAGCCTTCAAGCTTGATCGTGCCCAGATCGAGGTCGGCGACGACGCGCTGGATGCTCTTCGTCTGGTCGAGCAGGCCGTCGATTGCCTTCTGAACGGTGGCGTTGCCGACCGTGTTGCCTTCGGCAATCATCTGGTCGTACTTCTCGACCGTCTCGCCACGATGAACCATGGCCTTCATGGCAGCGAGCGTAGCGTTCAGCTTGCCTTCCATCTCCTTGTCCAGCGCCTTGTCTTTGGCGGCGACTAGCTGGTGCAGCGACGGACCCTTCATCCTGGTGCCGTCGACGCGCGTATAGTTGCCGTTGTAGGCCGCAGCGATGCCGATGGCGGCATTGTTGTGGGAGTTGTAGGTGTTGTCTGAGAAGCAATCGTGCTCCTGCTCGGGATCGTGCAGCAGCAGGCCGAGCTTCATGCGCTCGCCGGCGAGTTCGCCATAGGAGAGCGAGCCCATGCCCGTCAGGATGGCGGCAAGTCCAGCCTTCGGATCGGCTTCGACATGCTTGGTGGCTTCGCCGTGCGGCGCCCAGTCATTGGTCATTTCCTGCAGGTCGGAGACGAGCAGTGTCGAGGCCGATTTCAGATATTCGGCGCGACGATCGCAATTGCCGTGCGTGCAGTTCTTCAGGTCGTAGTCGGTGGCAGGACGCTCGCCGGCGCCCGGACCGGTGCCATGCAGATCCTGGCCCCAAAGCAGAAATTCGATGGCGTGGTAGCCGGTCGCGACATTGGCTTCGACACCACCGGCCTGCTGCAGCGTGCCGGAGAGGAATTCCGGCGTCAGATGCGAAGCGTCGACATCCTTGCCGTTGATCTTGATTGTCTTGTTGGCAATGACGTTGGCGACATAAAGTGAATTCTCATCGCTCTCGGTGCCATAGGAGGCGTCGACATAATCGATGAGGCCTTCATCCAGCGGCCAGGAATTCACCTTGCCTTCCCAATCATCAACGATCGGATTGCCGAAGCGGTAGACTTCCGTCTGCTCGTAGGGAACGCGCGCCTTGATCCAGGCGGCCTGGGCGGCCTTCAGCGTCTTGTCGCTGGGATTGGCAAGCAGCGCGTCGATCGCCTTGTCCAGGGTTTGCGCCGTAGTCAGTGAATCCTGGTACTTGGCATGAGCCACCTCTGCATAATGCTTGATGATGGCGGCCGGCTCGGGAGCGGCCGCAAGCGCCGGAAGGCTGGACATGGCGGTCGAAGCGACGGCCAGCGCCAGGGCGGCGCCAAAATTGACTTTCAGTTTCATGATCCTCTCCTGTGACAGCGGGGGCGCCGTCAGAAACTTGGCAATTTGTGTCATGTAATAAAAACAAACTGGTGTCAAACACTCTAGTTTGGAATGATTTTAAGGGAGGAAATTATCTGCTCCGGCATCGGCGATGGAATGGATTTGCTTGAAAAAGCGGCAGATGCAGGTCAGAAAACAGGCAGATTGATTTCAGTTGAGTTGCCAAGATCTTCCATGCATCGCCATTTCAAGCACTTCATTCATCGCCATGAACCGAAAGGCCATTGGCACGGACATCTGAAGTCCGGCGCCGGCGCCGTCACTGGTATGGTTGCTGTCGGCGCTTTGACGATCGTAACCGGATTTCCGCTGCTGATCGCACCCTTCGGCGCGACGGCTGTGCTGATTTTCGGCCAGCCCAAAAGTCCTCTGGCGCAGCCGGCCAACGTGCTCGGCGGGTATCTGCTGGCAGCGCTGGTCGGCAGCCTCGCCATGGCGCTGTTTCCAGGCCTCTGGTGGGCGGCGGCCATTGCCGTTGGCCTCGCCATCGCCGGCATGTTGATGCTGAGGGTGACGCATCCGCCGGCCGGCGCCGTGCCGTTGGTGGCCCTCGGCTCGCATCTATGGGCTTTGACACTGTTTACCGTGGTCGGTCTCGGCGGCCTGCTGCTGATCGCCATCGCCGTGCTGCATCATCTCATTCCGCCGAAGCAGCAATACCCGCTGCGGGCGGAGTGAACCTTTCTTACCGCTTCCGCTGCAGCCGACAGAAGAAGAATCCGTCGGTATCGGTCGAGGCCGGCGTCAGCGTGATGGTCTTGCCGTCGGATGAGCGCGGCTTCGGCGCATCGCTGCCGAACAACTTCTCCCAGGAGCTCAGCGCCTCGACCACTTCGAAGTCCGGATTGTTGGCCGCGAAGCGGCTGACCTGCGTTTCATTCTCTTCCGGCAAAACCGAGCAGGTGACATAGAGCAGCATGCCGCCTGGGCGCACGAATTCGCCGGCCTGGGCCAGCGCTTCCTGCTGCTGGCTGGTGCGCTCGTCGAGGTTCTTCTGCGTCAGTCGCCATTTTGTATCGGGACGGCGGCGCCAGGTGCCGGTGCCGGTGCAGGGGGCGTCCACCAGCACCTTGTCGAATTTGCCCCGCAGCGGGAGCAGGCCGTTTCTTTCGTCATGAACCTGGACGTTGCGCGTACCGGCGCGCTTCAGTCGCTCGATGATCGGTGCCAGCCGCCGGCGATCGGAATCATAGGCGTGGACCTGGCCCTTATTGTGCATTGCCGCCGACATGGCGAGTGTCTTGCCGCCGCCGCCGGCGCAATAATCGAGCACTTGGTCGCCTTCTTCGGGCAGAACGAGATCGGCAACGATCTGAGACCCCTCGTCCTGCACCTCGAACCAGCCTTTTTGGAAGGAGAGTTCGGCGGTGACATTTGGCAGGCGCGATGCACCTTCGCCGGCAGGAATGCGGATGCCGTAGCGGGCGATTTTCGAGACATGCGCTCCGGCACGTTCCAGAGCCTTCACCGCCTTGTCGCGGCTGGCCTTTAGCGCATTGGCGCGCAGATCGAGCGTCGGCCGTTCGGCCAATGCCTGCGCCTCAGCAAGCCAACCGTCACCGAATGCCTGCTGAAAGGAATGCTCGACCCATTCCGGAATATCGCCCTGAACATGGCGGGGCGCATCCTCGATCTTGCGGGCGGCAAAAGCGGCCAGCACGTCGGTGCTTGGCGGCTCGGGCGCGAATTTATCGCCGTCAAGTTCGGCGGCCAGTGCCTCCGGCGTCAGGCTCCATTGGCGAAAGAGTACGGCATGGGCGAGGGCGGAGGGACTGTCGTCATCCATCAACCAGGCGTGCGATAGCCGCATGCGCAGGGCATCGTAGACGATATTGCCGATTGCGGCGCGGTCGCCGGAGCCGGCGAAGCGATGGGCCAGTCCCCAATCCTTTAGGGCGTCGGCCACCGGTCGCTTGCGCGTTTCGATATCGGCAAGAACTTCGATGGCCCCCTGCAGCCGGCCGCCCAAACGCATTCACTATTCTCCTGCTTGCGCATGACCCCGAAATCACCGTGGATTTTCAGAAAGGCTCATGCGCCCACCAAAGTGTCACTGACACCTCATCAATCCGCACGAAATAAGCACGTGGCGGCAGATTATTGAGACGTCTCAACCGCGTGGTAGCCGCGATTGACGGAGAGAGCAAGCGTCACGCCCAAACGCCGGGATCGTTCCCGACGAATCCGCCGGTCACTTCGAGGCGACGATATCGTAACAAACCTTCGCCGTGCCGGACGAAACCATACCGATATCCTGCGCTGCAGCACGGGAGAGATCCAGTACGCGCCCTCGAATGAAAGGTCCTCGATCGTTGATACGAACGACGACGCTGCGACCGTTGTGACTGTTGGTCACCTTCAGGCGCGTGCCGAAAGCAAGTGAGCGGTGGGCGGCAGTAAAATTGGCGGAACTCATACGTTCCCCGGAAGCAGTCTTGGAGCTTCCCCCGTACCATGATGCGCCCCCGCATCCCCTTGCTGCAAATGCATCCGTGGAAAGGATAGCAAAAGAGGCGGATATAGTTGCGATGATCGCAATAGAACGATTGATTTTCTTCAAACCGATTTTCCCTCAAGCAATTGAACTTGCGCCTGGTGAGCGGCGAGGGCTTAAATCGGGCGAAAAATGGCAAAAAAGTGCCTTCTAATATCACGGAATGTTACAGCCTGTAACATATGTGATTTATGACGATTAATATTACCAATAGCCAAAATTAAGGAAAAATGGAAAAAACCTAATGAAATCAGTTAAAAACTGAACGAATTTTCCCAACTTCCTACTGCAATGCAAAAGATCACGAATTTTGAAAAAATAATTTTCCGAGTTCGCCTTATTTGCTGCCGCATTTGTGCAATTTCAGAGACCATTAACCATAAATGTGGAGCAAATTGAACTAGTCAATATGGATTAGTAGGAATTTTCGTGCGATTCCGTGGGTTGATCCCGCGATCGCTTAGCCGCGCCAGCGCCCCGAAGACCAGAGCTCGGCGAGAGACATGCGGTAGTCCGGATAGCGGAATGGGAAGCCGAGGGCGCGCAGTTTTGCGTTCGAAACACGCTTGTTCTCACCATAGAACGAACGCGCCATCGGCGTCAGTTCGGCTGTTTCGAAAGGTTGTTCCGGCGGCGGCTCGATGCCCATCAGACGGGCAGCTTCGACGATGACATCCTGCGGCGGACCGGGTTCGTTATCGGTGACATTATACATGCCGCCCAGTTTACGATCGGAGAGGAACTTGGCACAGGCGCCGATATCCTCGACGCGGATGCGGTTGAACACCTGGTTCGGCTTGATCAGCCGCCGCGCCGTGCCTTTTTCCAAATTGCAGAAGGCGTTGCGGCCGGGACCGTAGATGCCGGCAAGTCTGAGCACGGCAACCGGAATGCCGAGCCTGATACCGACGCGATGCCAGCCGTCCTCCGCTTCGACCCGTTCGACCGAGCGGTCGGAAACCGGGTGCAGCGGTGTTTCCTCGCTGACCCATGCGCCTTTCTGGTCACCGTAGACACCGACGGTAGAAAGGTAGCAAACCCACTCGAGCTTCGGCATAAGCGCGCGGATATTTAGATGTGCCAGCCGCAGCAGCGGATCACCCGATTTGCCGGGCGCGATCGATTGGATGAGATGGGTAGCGGATTTCATCGCCTCGCTCAGTGCAGGATCGAGCGTCTCGCCGTCGAAAACGAAAGCTTCGATGCCCTCCTTGGCGAGGAGGTCGGTCTTGTCGGCCGAACGGGTCGTGCCGGTGATCCGAATGCCAGGCCCGGCGAACGCCTTGGCGATGGCCGTTCCCGAATAGCCGCAGCCGAAAATCATCACATGCATCATGCAACTCCCGCCATTGTCCATTCCGCGCGGACATCCGCGTCCGGCTCGTCACCTCTTTCTGCCGCAAAAGTGCGGAACTCGCCAGCCGTCATCAACCGCGACAGTGCCCAGACGGCCATGCCGCGCACCACAGGCGAGGGATCGGCCGCCAGAACGCGGCAGGTCGCGATCAACGCACGTTCTCCGGAATTGCCGGCAGCGATCAGCACATTGCGAATGAAGCGATCGCGGCCGATGCGCTTCACCGGCGAGCCGCTGAAGAAGCTGCGAAAGGCGGTATCGTCGAGACCAAGCAGAAAAGCGATCGACGGCTCCTTCAGGTCGTTGCGGGCAACCAACTTCATCTCGGACGCGGTGCTGGCGAATTTGTTCCAGGGACAGACGGCGAGACAGTCGTCGCAGCCATAGATGCGATTGCCGATCAGCGGCCTGAGCGCCGGGTCGATCGCTCCCTTGTGCTCTATGGTGAGATAGGAGATGCAGCGGCGCGCATCGAGCTGATAGGGCGCCGGGAAAGCTGCCGTCGGGCAGACGTCGAGACAGGCGCGGCAGGACCCACAGTGATCGATCTCCGCCTGATCCGGCTCGAGATCGGCTGTCGTGAACATCGAGCCGAGAAACAGCCATGAGCCGTGTGTGCGGCTGACGAGATTGGTGTGCTTGCCCTGCCAGCCGAGCCCTGCCGCGGCCGCCAGCGGCTTTTCCATGACCGGCGCGGTGTCAACGAAGACCTTGACGTCTTCTTGCGAGCGCGCCGCAAAGCGGGTGGCGATCTCTTTCAGCCGGCCCTTGATGACGTCATGATAGTCGCGATTGCGGGCATAGACGGAGATGGCCGCTTTGTCGGGCATTTCCAGAATGCCTCGCGGGTCTTGCTCGGGGCCGTAATTCAGACCGAAGACAGCGATGGAACGGACATCGCCCCAGAGCATGTGTGGGTTACCGCGGCGTTCGCGGGTCTCCTCCATCCACGCCATGGTGCCGTGATAGCCTTGCTCTAGGAACTGGTCGAGCCTGACACCGGCCTCGGGAATCGCATCCGGCAGGGTGATGCGGCAGAGATCGAACCCTTGCGCCCGCGCTTCGTCGCGAAGAAAAGCGGTCAGTGTATGCCGTCGCTTGCTTTCTTTTTCTGCTGCACGGTCTTCGGGCATATCCAGCCCTCGTCAGAAGTCCAGATCGGCGTAGTGGGATACCGGCGTGACAGCACGCACGCGCTCCGCCAGGATCGGGCGGAAGGATGGGCGCGATTTCATCCGCTGATACCATTCTTTGACAACGGGCGATTCCATCCAGTCGATCTCGCCGAGATAGTCGAGAACGGAAATGGAGGCGGCCGCCGCGAGATCCGCGTAGCTCAGCCGGTCGCCGGCGAGCCATTGGCGGGAACCCGCAAGCCAGGAGAGATATTTCATGTGCTGGCGGATATTGCCGCGCGCCATGCGCATCAGCTTGGAATCGGGAGCGCCGCCACCCTGGTCGGCGGTCATCTGCAGCTTATATACCCGTTCGCGCACCAAAGGCCGCGTCACGTCCTGTTCCATCTTCTGCATGAACCATTCCGTCAGACGGCGGATCTCGGCGCGCTGGAACGGGTCTTCGGCCAGAAGCCGGCGGTCTCGCTTCAGAACGCCATGGGTCTCGTCGAGATATTCGGAAATGACGGTGGCGCCGCAGAGCGCCCGCATGCTGTCATCGACATAGACGGGCAGGGTGCCGGCGGGGTTGAGCGCCAGAAAGTCGCGTCGCTTTTCCCATGTCTGTTCCTCGATCAGCTCCGTCTGATAGCCGTATTCGGTCAGGATCAGACGGACGAACCGTGACGGAGATGACATGGAGTGATGATACAGCGTCGGCATTGATACTCAGGCTTTTGCGATTGATGCTTATAGAAGTCTCGGGTCCACCTTTTTGCGGCCCTAGTCATACGTCATCGGTTGAAGCTATAGGAGTTTGGCCTAGCTAATACAAGCGAATCGGGCCGCCCCGCCGTCTGACAAAGGACACAATATGGCTGAACAAATTATTATCGCTCTCGTTTTAGGCCTTGTGGAAGGCCTGACGGAGTTCATTCCCGTGTCTTCCACGGGTCATTTGATATTAATCGGACATTTCCTCGGCTTCCAATCCGCTGCTACTTTCGACGTTTTGATCCAGCTCGGTGCGATCCTCGCCATCTTACTCGTCTATTTCAATCGTCTCGTTCAAATCGCCAAAGCGCTGCCGGTCAGCGTCAAGGCACGGCATTTCGTGCTCGCCGTTCTCTTCGGTTTTCTGCCAGCTGCGGTTATCGGTGCGATCGCACATGATTTCATCACGCGTGTGCTGTTCAATTCGCCGATCGTCATCTGCGTCTCGCTGATCCTCGGCGGTATCGTCCTGCTCGTCATCGACAAGATCGAGTTCAAGCCCAAATATACCAGTGCCTACGAATTTTCCTGGCCGATGGCGATCAAGATCGGCTTCTTCCAGTGTTTGGCAATGATCCCCGGCACTTCCCGTTCCGGCTCGACCATCGTCGGTGCCTTGTTGCTCGGCGCCGACAAGCGTTCGGCAGCCGAATTTTCCTTCTTCCTCGCCATGCCGACCATGGCCGGCGCCTTCGCGCTGGATTTGTGGAAAAACCGTCACGATCTCAGCATGGACCAGGGCCTGCTGATTGTCATCGGCTTCATCACCGCTTTCATATCGGCGCTGTTCGTGGTCCGCGCGTTGCTCGACTTCGTCTCGCGCCGTGGCTACGCCCCCTTCGCTTGGTGGCGCATCATCATCGGCATTCTCGGCCTGATCGGGCTTTACACGATCGGCTGAGGCGGATGCTCCTGAGCAATTCCAGGAAAAGTGCGAAGCGGTTTTCCGTCCGGAATGCGCAAAGCGAAGGATAGAGCGGGAAAGCGATTCCGTGAAACGCTGAACCGCTCTAGCATCGCAATTTTGGGAAAAAGGAAGGCCGGTGAAAACCGGCCTTTTTCATGCTCGATCAATTCGAGGACGAAGGATCGATGGAACCTGTCGTGCAGGGGTCGACGCCATAGGTCGGCGTGCATTCGCCCTTGACCGAGGCGATGCTGCCGCGGGCCACGAAAGAGCCAGCGAGAATCACCAGTGCCGCGCACGCAAACAAAAGCGCGATAGACTTGCCCATCGAAAAATGCCTTTCCGCAGAAGTGAAGCGCGTCGCAAATTGATCTTTTGCCGGACCCGGCGACGCGCGGTTGTGTTAGTCAGTGAAGTGACTAATAGCAATAAATGTTCATGTTAAATTTGACGTTAATGCTAGTATTTTCAGAGTGCGTCTTTTCGGCAACGCTAAGCTGTGCACCGGGATGGTGAAGGCACCTCCTTGAGGGTCGGAAGCATGGCCCGAAACACAAAAGCGCCGCCTGGGCGGAACCAGGCGGCGCTTTAATTTTCCGAATCGGAGAAGGGTCAGGCGGCCTTGCCGGAGCCAGTAAACTGGCCCTGCGGGCGATAGCGTACCAAATAGGACGGCAGCACGGAGATGAGCAGGGTCGGCAGCAGGCCGATGCCCTTCAGCGTCCGGCCTTCCGCCTCAGCTTCCTTGGAGACGACGTTATCACTCTTCAGCAGGCGAACCTGGTCGGGCGTGATCGGCGGAGTGATGAGCGGCAAAGCCGAAGCGACGCCGCCGATGAAGGAAGCAAGGCCGAACGGCAGCGAAACCAGCGACTTCTTCCGGTTGATAACGGTGAGCGTCGTCTCGAGACATTCGCGGAAAGAAAGCACTTCCGGACCGCCGAGCTCATAGATCGTGCCGGCTTTCAGCTTGCCATCGACGCCGCGGGCGACTGCTTCGGCGACATCCTCGACATAAACCGGCTGGAACTTCGTCTTGCCGCCGCCGATCAGCGGCAGGAAGGGTGCGCTGCGTGACATATCGGCGAATTTGTTGAAGAAGCCGTCTTCCGGGCCGAAAACGATCGAAGGGCGCAGGATCACCGCATCCGGTTTGATCGACAGAATTGCGGCTTCGGCGCGGGCCTTGGTGCGGGCATAGGCCGAAGGAGAATGGGCGTTGGCGCCGATGGCGGAAATGTGGGTCAGCGAAGCGCCGACGCCGCGTGCGGCTTCGGCCACGGCTTTGGCGCCAAATTCCTGCACGGCATCGAATGTGTTGCGGCCGCTTTCGGCCAGAATGCCGACGCAATTGACCACGTGCTGCGCGCCTTCGACGGCGCGGTCGATGGAGTTGCGGTAGCGCAGGTTCGCCTGGACGATCGAAATTTGGCCGAGATTGCCCTGCGGCTGCAGATAGCCGGCAAGATCGGGGCGGCGCACGGCGACGCGGATGCGGTAGCCGCGCTTGGCTAGTGCGCGGACGACATGCCGCCCAATGAAGCCCGATCCTCCGAACACGGTGACGAGCGGCGGAAGGTTGGACAGGGTCATGGCAGGCTCCTCGAAAGGCTTAGATAGGGCTGATCTGGTTTCGTCTTAACCGATCCGTGGGCCGAGGTGAAGTGCCATCGCGCCGCATGTTCTGGCTGCTTTTTAAAAGCTTTAGATGCCTTCGACGACCACCATTTCGGCATCAGCCACTTCGTGACGGATTTTAGCAGCAATCTGGTAATCTGGCGAGTTGTAGCAATCGACGGCATGCTGCAGCGACGGGAATTCAATCACGACGTTGCGGCCGCGGGCCTGACCTTCCAGCGGCGTAAAAGCACCGCCGCGGGCAAGGAAATTCGCGCCGTACTTCTCGAAAGCCGGCTTGGCGGCAGCAACATAGTCCTTGTAGCGTTCGGGATCGCGAACATCCACGCGTGCGATCCAGTATCCCTTTGCCATGTCCGGTCTCCCTGTTTCTTGCAATTTAGAGCGCGGCGTCCATCTCCGCCAGGATAGCACGGGCGGCTTCCTTCGGATCGGCTGCTTTGACGATGGGCCGGGCGACGACGAGATGGCTTGATCCGGCTTTGATGGCTTCAGCCGGGGTCATCACGCGCTTCTGGTCGCCCTTGTCGCTGCCGGCCGGGCGAATGCCGGGCGTCACCAGCGCCATGTCAGGGCCAATGATCTTGCGCACGGCCGCGGATTCTTCGGCCGAGCATACGATGCCGCCCATGCCGGCAAGAAGCGCCTGTTCAGCGCGGCGCAACACCAGCGTATGCGGGTCGTATTCGTATCCGGCGGCGATCAGGTCCTGTTCGTCCATCGAGGTCAGCACGGTGACGCCGAGCAGGCAAAGATCGGAACCTTTGGCCGCGGCAACGGCCGCCTGCATCGCCTTCGGATAGGCGTGCAGCGTCAGCATCGACATCCCCATCTTGACGATGTTCTCGACGCCGGAAGCGACCGTGTTGTCGATATCGAGCAGCTTCATGTCGAGGAATATCTTCTTGCCGTCGGCGGCGAGATCGCGGGCCAGTTCAAGCCCCCCGGCAAAAACCAGTTGATAGCCGATCTTGTAGTAGAGAATATCGTCGCCGAGCGCCGCGATCACCTTTTCGGCCTCCTGAAGGTTTGGAACATCCAGTCCAACGATCAAGCGGTCGCGTGCGGTCATCTCAAGTCCATCCCTGCCAATCTTCCATAGGCGTCCAGTCGCATGAGAGGGCGCGCTTCGCAAGATCAAAACAGAAAAGATTGCCGCCACCCGGTGGTTGATCGCCCTGCCGCGCGATCGGCTTTCCCTCGAGATGGCATTTCAGCAGTGTCCCAACACCGCCATGGCCGACAAAGGCAACTGGCACTTGCGGTTTATGGCGTGAAAGGACCGCCTCGACGTGGGAGACGATTCGCGCCTGCGCGTCGATAGCGCGCTCCCAGCCTTTGAAGCTCTCGTGCGGGTGGGCAAAGAACCAGTCCGCCGCCTTCTCGAATTCCGGTGGCGCCAGGAAGCCGGTAGCGCTCCGGTCGTTCTCATGCATGGCTTCGATGATCTCGACCGTCGCGCCGCTCGCCGTCGCCAGGATCTCGGCGGTCTCGATCGCCTTACGTTCGCCGCTGGAGACGATCAAGCCAAGGTCGCCCGCCCACGGGCGGGTTGCCGCTATTCGCGCCCGCGCCGCACCGATGTTGGACAGACCCCATTCCGGAACCGGGACAGAGGGATCGATGCGCACCTGCGGGTGGGTGATATAGAGTGCGAACATGATCCAGCTCAACCGCGACGATAGACCCAGAGCTGCGCTGGCGGAATGTTGCGGACAATGAAGTCGAAATGCTGGATATGGTAGCGATCCGGCCGGGCGATGATTGGTGAGACCGGGCCATAGGAAATCTGCACCACAGGGCGGCCGGGCGGCATACGGTCCAGCAGGCTTTCAAGCAGAGCGACGCGCGCCTTCATTGGGAAATTCAGCAGCGGGATGCCGGAGACGACGGAATCGAATGTCTGGCCGCGCAATACCCCAAGCGTCTTGTCGAGATCGAACGCATCACCATTGATGAAATGGACGCCCGGATAGAGGCGAACGAGATGATTGTAGAAGTCGGTGGAATATTCGACGGCGACGAGATTTTCCGGTTCAACACCGCGCGCCAGGATCGCCTTGGTGATCGCGCCTGTTCCAGGACCGAGCTCCAGCACCGGCAGGCCGGAATGGATATTGACGACGCTCGCCATCTTGCGAGCGGTGATCGAGGATGTCGGAACGATCGAACCGACCGTTTTCGGGCCTTGCATCATGCCTTTGAAGAAACGGATTTCTTCATCGAACTTCTTGCCCAGCCGTTCCTTGAGACGCAGCGCCATGCTCTCCCCCACCAGATCTTTACAGTTGCGACTTACATATCGCTTATGTCTTATCTTGCAATGCCGTGACGCAATAACAAGAGAAAATGTCGCAATCTATACAGGCTAAAATAAAAGCGCCCTTCGTTCATAAGAACGCATGAAAGGGCGCTTCGGTTTCGCTAGACGCGCATCGGCATCAGGACGTAGAGAGCGTCGTCGCCGGCCGTGTCGCGGATCAGTGTCGGCGAGCCGGCATCGGCGAGCAGGAAAATCGCCGCATCGCCGGACAACTGCGCCGTGATGTCGAGCAGATATTTGGCGTTGAACCCGATTTCCATCGCCTCCATGTCGTAGCCGACGGCAACCTCTTCCGTAGCACTTCCGGAGTCCGGATTATTGACCGTCAGCAGTAGCTGGCCGTCCGATAGCGCCAGCTTCACGGCACGGCCCCGTTCAGACGAAATGGTCGAGACACGGTCGACGGCCTGGGCGAACGTCTCGCAATCGACCCGCATTTCCTTGTCATTGCTGGTCGGGATGACGCGCTGATAGTCAGGGAAGGTGCCGTCGATCAGCTTCGAGGTCATGACGATCGAACCGATCGTCAGGCGGATCTTCGCATCAGACACTTCGACCGTGACTATGACATCGGGGCTGTCGACCAGCTTCTGCAGCTCGCCGACCGTTTTGCGCGGAATGATGATGCCCGGCATGCCTTCCGAGCCCGAAGGGGCGTCGACATCGGCGCGGGCGAGACGGTGACCATCGGTGGCCACGGCCCTCAGCTTCAGATCACCCTTGCTTTCGATCGTGTGGAAGAAGATGCCGTTCAGATAATAACGCGTCTCTTCGGTGGAGATCGCAAACTGCGTTCGGTCGATCAGCATCTTCAGGTCCGACGCCTTCAGTTTGAAGGAATGGCTGAAGCTGCCGGCGGTCAGGTCCGGGAAATCGGATTCCGGCAGGCATTGAAGGGAGAATTTCGAGCGGCCGGAGGCAACCGTCATCGAACTGCCGTCGGGGTTGGTGGCGAGAAGCACTTCCGAACCGTCCGGCAGCTTACGCACGATGTCGTAGAGCAGATGTGCCGGCACGGTGGTGGCGCCGGCCTTCTCGACATTGGCGGGCGTCGCTTCGGTGATTTCAAGATCGAGGTCGGTCGCCTTCATGTCGAGGTTCGCGCCCTCGGCCTTGAGCAATACGTTGGACAGGATCGGGATCGTGTTGCGACGCTCGACCACGCGATGCACGTGGTTCAGCGATTTCAGGAGGTTCGACCGCTCAATTGTAATACGCATGATGCTACCGCTTTCGACCGTTACTGCCCGGGCGGCCACAGGCGCCCGAAGGATGCTTTTTCGGACAAGGCCCGAGATTGGACGGGCAAAATGACAGAACTCAGCATGCGAATGCAAGAGGCATCGGGATCTGCTGCTCGTCATTTCGATATTTGGCCGACAATGCTCACAGGATTTGCATCGCTCTTGCCGTCGGGCCATACCTCGCCCATAAAGATGATGATTCCCAGGCGAATTCAGGGTCGGTATGAGCGACGAACATACAAGCAGCGGAGCGCGCAGCTTCCGCCTGCATAATACCACAGTTCCCGCCCGGCCGCTGGAGTCGGCGCTTTATCTCGTCGCCACGCCGATTGGCAATCTTGGTGATATCACGCTGCGGGCACTGGAGACGCTGGCCGGCGCCGACGTCCTCGCCTGCGAGGATACGCGTGTCACCCGCGTGCTGCTTGACCGTTACGGCATCCAGAACAGGCCCTTCGCCTATCATGAGCACAATGCCGACGAGGCCGGGCCGCGGCTGCTGCAGGCGCTGGAAGCTGGCCGCTCGGTAGCGCTGGTATCCGATGCCGGCACGCCGCTGGTCTCCGATCCCGGTTACCGGCTGGCGCAGCAGGCGATTGAGGCGGGTTATCGTGTCGTGCCGATCCCCGGCGCCTCGGCCCCGCTCGCCGCGCTGGTCGGCTCCGGCCTGCCCAATGACGCCTTTTTCTTCGCCGGTTTCCTTCCCGCCAAGGACAAGGGCAAACGTGACCGGCTCGCCGAGCTTGCCGCCATTCCCGCGACCTTGATTTTCTTTGAATCACCCCATCGCATCGCCGCGACGCTCGCCGCGGCCGCCGATGTACTTGGCGGCAAGCGCAAGGCGGCTGTCTGCCGCGAACTCACCAAGACCTTCGAGGAATTCCGTCGCGGCTCGCTCACCGAGCTCGCAGTGTTCTATGAGGCCGTCGAACATGTGAAAGGCGAGATCGTGCTGCTCGTCGGTCCGCCGCCGGAAAATGTAGCGGCGGAGGCGGATGTCGAGGCCATTCTTAGCGATCTCGCGGGGACCATGCCGACCGCCAAGGCCGCGGCGGAGGCAGCGCGCTTGACCGGCCTGCCGCGCAAGGACCTTTACCAACGTTTACTCGATATGAAAGAGCGGCATGACTGAGATCGGCGAGAAGCTGAAGCGGCGGAAAGCCTGGCGGCGCGGTCATGTCTCGGAATATGCCGCAGCGCTTTTCCTGTTCTTCAAGGGCTATCGCATTCTCGCCATCCGTCACCGCACCAAGCTCGGCGAAATCGACATCATCGCCCGCAAAGGCGATCTCGCGGTCTTCGTGGAGGTCAAAGCCAGGCGCGGCGAGCCGGAGGCGATCGATGCCATCTCCTTTTCTGCGCAAAAACGCATTCGTGCTGCCAGCGACCTCTGGCTTGCCGGCCAGCCAGACTATGGGCGCTTATCGCAGCGCTACGATATCATCGCCATCCTGCCCGGCCGCTGGCCTCGGCATTTTCCGGATGCTTTTTGAGGTTCATTTCATGGAGGCGTCATAAAACGCGCCTATTGCCGGACGACCGCGCTTACGCCGCTTTCAGACGTCGCGCTTTATCCCCCACCTCGACAGGCCTCATAATGATCCGCAGCACTGTTTCCGCCTTCGCCGTTCCTTCGCACGAGGAACGCAAAAGCTTCATTTCGTTGGAAAAGAACCCCGACATTCATGCCGCGACACTGGCTTCGCTCACCTGCATGAATACGGTGCGTCTCGGCGGCGTGACGGTCGAGTCGGCGCCGCTTGCTTTTCCCTTCACCGTGGCTGCATGGAACTTGGAGCGCTGCCTTTTCCCCATCGAATCCGCCGCCAAGCTGAAGGCGACTCACGCACCGCTGGTGCTGCTTTCGGAGATGGACGAAGGCATGGCGCGCACGCAGCAACAGGACCCAACCGCCATCGTCGCGGGCGAGCTTGGCATGGCCTACGCTTATGGCGTCGAATTCGTCGAACTCAGCCTCGGTTCACAGATCGAACATTCCTTCTGCAAGCAAGATTTCAACGAGAAAGGCTTTCACGGCAATGCACTGATGGCCTCGACCTCTCTGAAGAATGTCTTCCTGTTCCGCCTGCCGGGCGAGGCCGTCTGGTTCAAGGACAGTAATGAGCAGCCGCGCGTCGGCGAGCGCTGCGCGATCGGCGCGATCGTCGAGACCGAAGCCGGTCCTTTCGTCGCCGTTTCCGTGCATCTCGAAAGTGCCGCCAACGGTATTTACCGCGAACGCCAGACGGCGGCGTTGATCGACGCTGTCGAGGCTTTTGCGCCCGGCCTGCCGATCCTGATCGGCGGCGATCTCAACACCGGCAATCACAGCGGCGGCGATTTTGAGACGGATACGCTTTTTGCCATGGCAGCGGCCCGCGGCTTCGAGCGCCATGGCGGTCCGCTCGATCAGATGAGCACGCGCCCCAGCCTTATTACCCGCTTTCCGGAGCGCGCCATGAAGCTCGACTGGTTCTTGAGCCGTGGCCTGAAGATCGGCGAAAGCCGTCTGATCTCCTCGCTCAACGATGAAGGCAAGCCGCTCTCCGATCATGACATGGTCGTCTGCACCATCGAGGGTTTTGCGCCCTGAGTCTTGCAATCATTAAAATGCGCGGTTTTTCCTGAACCTTGCCGTTACCCCTTTCGTGTCATCAATGTGCCAGCATAGATGGCATCGGGGGATTGCTATGGTCTGGAAGTTGATGTTTGCAAGCGTGACAGCCTTTGCCGCGCGTGCCGTGCCGGTTGCGGTGGCGTCGTCGCCGGCAAAGAATTTCGTGGCGGGTGCTGCCGGCGATATGGAATTGAAGCCGTCGCCGATCGAGCCCACCTGGATCATTGCCGGCGCGCCCATCGCCCGCTTGGCCGAGCATTCGCGCGGGCAGGACGATGCTGCGCTGACGGCGGTGTGGGATTGCACGGCGGGTGAGTTCCGTTGGCATTTCGGCTGGGATGAAACCGTGATGATCCTCGAAGGCGAGGTGCATATCACCACGGAGGACGGCGTCGAACGTGTGCTCGGCGCCGGCGACGTCGCCTATTTTGCCGGCGGCACATGGGCCACATGGCGCATCGATCGCTATGTGAGGAAGGTTGCCTTCTGCCGCAAGCCGTTCCCGAAGCCCTTGACCATGGTCTATCGCCTGCGTGACTTCGTAAGACAGGGCGGTGCACAGGGCATTGCTGCCTGACCGCGCAGACTGACGCCTTCGTGAAGCGCTTGAATAGCCGTTGCGTTTGAAAGCCGGGCGACCTAAATCTGTCCGCGAATTCGAGCGAGGGCAAACTATGGCTGGTATCAAGAATGTTGCGGTCCAGATGGACCATGTGAAGAGCATCAACATCGGGGGCGACTCGACCTTCGCAATGAGCCTCGAAGCCCAGAACCGTGGCTATAAGCTCTTTCACTACACACCCGAGCGTCTGAGCATGCGCGACGGCAAGATCTACGCTTCGGTCGAGCCGATGATCCTGCGCGACGTCAAGGGCGATCACTTCGAACTCGGCGAACCCGAACGCGTCGATCTCTCGACCATGGACGTGGTGCTGCTGCGCCAGGACCCGCCCTTCGACATGGCCTACATCACCTCGACGCACCTGCTCGAGCGCATTCATCCGAAGACGCTGGTCGTCAACGACCCGGCCTGGGTGCGCAATTCGCCGGAAAAGATCTTCGTCACCGAATTCGCCGACCTGATGCCGAAGACGCTGATCACGCGCGATGCCGGCGAAATCCGTCGTTTCCGCGAGGAGATGGGCGACATCATCCTGAAGCCGCTTTACGGCAATGGCGGCGCCGGCGTGTTCCATTCGACCCGGGACGACCGCAATCTCTCTTCCTTGCTCGAAATGTTCGGCCAGCTCTTCCGCGAGCCCTTCATCGCTCAGCAATACCTGCCAGACGTGCGCAAGGGCGACAAGCGCATCATCCTCGTCGACGGCGAGGCTGTTGGTGCCATCAACCGTGTACCGGCCGAGCATGATAGCCGCTCCAACATGCATGTCGGCGGCCGCGCCGAGGCGACCGAACTGACGCCGCGCGAAAAGGAAATCTGCGCGCGCATCGGCCCGGCATTGAAGGCCCGCGGCTTCCTGCTCGTCGGTATTGACGTCATCGGCGACTATATGACCGAGATCAATGTCACGTCACCGACCGGCCTGCGGGAGGTCAAGCGCTTCGGCGGCGCCGATATCGCCAGCCTGCTGTGGGATGCGATCGAATCCAAGCGTGCCTGAAGCGGCCGTTAGAGAGGACGCGCCATTGCCACCCGTCCTCTCGCCTTAGGCGCGAAATTATATCGGAATGCCCTCCCTGTGGCAGGTGAGGAACACGGCTGACTGGCTGCTAGAGCTTTCGTTCGCGATGACGATGGGTACAAAACCGAAAAGCGGCGGCACATTGACCATCATCCCGACGTAAGGCCGCTTGTCCATGACGCCGCTGAGCCCGCCGAGGGAACTGATGGTGCCGCAGACGCTGACGTTGCCCTTGCTATTCTTGGACGCCAGCATCGGTCCAAAGATCAGCACGCCCTCATAGGGAAGCTGTTGGCGCAAACCCTTTTCCACTGCGGCGGTTTCCTTGGCGCTCAGCTGATAAGGCACGCCTTTTTCCAGATTGTCCCCGCCGTCGATGGACTGGCAGCCGACCAGAACAGCGCCAAGCAGAAGGGATAGCGATACCACAAGTCTCATATTTGCCTCCGATTGCGGAAATCGTCCCTTCGTTCTTTTATTGTTCTTGTTTCATTCCATATTTTCTGCCACATTGCAACCCATAGTCTGTTATGAAGAATTGATAGCGTTAAACGAGTTAAAAGAGGGCGGGTATGGTAGCGCGCGTCAGCACGGTGGCGTTTCAGGGTATTGAGGGCGTTCCCGTCGAGGTGCAGGTGATGATCTCGCCCGGCAAGGTGCTGATGCATATCGTCGGCCTGCCGGATAAGGCCGTGGCCGAAAGCCGCGAACGGGTGCAGGCAGCTCTTCACGCCTCCGGCCTGTCACTGCCGCCGAAGAAGGTCACGGTTAATCTCGCGCCGGCCGATTTACCCAAGGAGGGCAGCCATTTCGATCTTCCAATCGCGCTCGGGCTGATGGCGGCGCTGGGCGCCATTCCGGCAGATGCGCTCTCGGCTTATACCGTCATCGGCGAGCTCAATCTCGATGGCACGATCGCACCCGTCGCCGGTGCGCTGCCGGCCGCGATTGCCGCCAACGCAATCGGCAAGGGCCTGATATGCCCGGCCGAAAGTGGCCCTGAGGCCGCCTGGGCCGGTGCCGAGATCGATATCCTTGCCCCTCGTAGCCTGATCGCTCTCGCCAATCACTTCCGCGGCGCCCAGGTCCTGTCGCGCCCTGAACCATCGATCCGTGCCAGTGCCGCCAACTTCCCCGATCTCGCCGATATCAAGGGGCAGGAGAGCGCCAAACGGGCGCTGGAAGTGGCGGCGGCTGGCGGGCATAATCTGCTTTTCGTCGGCCCTCCAGGTTCCGGCAAGTCGATGCTGGCGTCGCGCCTGCCGTCCATTCTGCCGCCATTGTCGACGACGGAGCTGCTGGAAGTGTCGATGATCCATTCTGTTGCAGGCCAGCTCTCGGGCGGAAAGCTCTCCGACCGCCGGCCCTACCGCACGCCGCATCATTCCGCCACCATGGCGGCGCTGGTCGGCGGCGGCTTGCGCGCCAGACCCGGTGAGGCATCGCTTGCCCATCATGGCGTGTTGTTTCTCGACGAGCTTCCTGAGTTTTCGCCGCAGGCGCTGGACGCGCTGCGCCAGCCGCTGGAGTCGGGCGAATGCGTCATCGCCAGGGCCAATCATCGCGTTTCCTATCCCGCCAGCATCCAGTTGGTCGCGGCGATGAATCCCTGCCGTTGCGGCATGGCAGGCGAGCCGGGTCACACCTGCGCCCGCGGTCCGCGTTGCGTCGCGGATTATCAGGGCCGCATATCCGGACCGTTGCTGGACCGTATCGATATCCGCCTCGACGTGCCCGCGGTCTCCGCCGCCGACCTCATCCGGCCGACGACCGCCGAAAAGAGCGCCGATGTCGCCCTTCGAGTCGCCCGCGCCCGCGAGCGACAGCGCGAACGCTTCGAAGCTGCAGGCATGAAGGGGACTTCCACCAACGCCCGCTGTTCGACATCGATGATCGAGACCATCGCCGAGCCGGACGCCGCCGGCCTGCAATTGTTGCGCGATGCCGCGGAAAAGATGAAGTTTTCCGCCCGAGGCTATCATCGCGTCCTGAAAGTGGCCCGCACGCACGCCGATCTCGACGACAAGCAGACGGTTGGACGCATCCATCTCGCGGAAGCCATTTCCTACCGCATCGCCGGCGAGAGGCTTACGGCGCCGGCGTGAGTGTCGACGACTGAAAAAACAAAGGGCGCGGTTGCGCCCTTCTCAAGTTCTGACAATCGAAGCGGGCTGATTAGCCGCCAAGTCCCTCGAACAGTGCTGTCGACAGATAACGCTCGGCGAAGGACGGGATGATGATGACGATGTTCTTGCCTTCATTCTCCGGCCGCTGGCCGATCTTGATCGCAGCCGTCAGGGCTGCGCCGGAGGAGATGCCGACCGGCACGCCTTCGAGCTTGGCGACGAGGCGCGCCTGCTGGAAGGCCTCGTCATTGGTGACGGTGACGACTTCGTCATAGATATGCGTGTCGAGAATTTTCGGAGCGAAGCCGGCGCCGATGCCCTGGATCTTGTGCGGGCCGGGATTGCCGCCGGAGAGAATGGGCGAGTCGGCCGGCTCGACAGCGATAACCTTGATATCCGAATTGCGGGCCTTCAGCACCTGGCCAACACCGGTGATCGTGCCGCCGGTGCCGATGCCGGATACGAAGATATCCACCTTGCCGTCCGTGTCGTTCCAGATTTCCTCGGCCGTCGTCTTGCGATGGATTTCCGGGTTGGCCGGGTTTTCGAACTGCTGCGGGATGATGGCGTCGGGCAGCGTCGAGGCCAGTTCCTCGGCCTTGGCGATTGCGCCCTTCATGCCTTTCGGGCCTTCGGTCAGCACCAGTTCGGCGCCGAGCAGCAGCAGCATCTTGCGGCGCTCGATCGACATGGTCTCCGGCATGGTAAGGATCAGCCTGTAACCCTTGGCGGCGGCGGCGAAGGCGAGTGCGATGCCGGTATTGCCGGACGTCGGCTCGACCAGCACGCTCTTGCCAGGAGTGATTTTGCCCTGAGCTTCCAGGCTTTCGATCATGGCGACGCCGATACGGTCCTTGACGGAGGCGATCGGGTTGAAGAACTCGAGTTTCGCCAAGAGGTTGGCCTTGACGCCCTTCTCCT
The DNA here is from genome assembly GCF_014193655.1 of Rhizobium sp. BK313. GTDB lineage: Bacteria > Pseudomonadota > Alphaproteobacteria > Rhizobiales > Rhizobiaceae > Rhizobium. The sequence continues at coordinate 309,672 of NZ_JACHZQ010000003.1, forward strand.
TGGCCAGCTTGTCGAGACGCACGATCGGCGTATCACCGATGGTGTCGGTGATCGAGGCATAGACGCGGCCGCGGCCTGGTTTGCGGGTGTCGGACATGGGTAGCTCTCCCTTTATTGGAATTGTAGAGGCACAATAAGGTCAAACGCGAACGGAAACCAGAATGGGATCACTCTGCCGATCTTGTACAGCGGGAAAAGAATCTCACGCAGGGCTTCATCCGGAAAGGTTTTTTCAGGCCGCGCGGGTGGCGATGAAGGCGGCCGTGCCGGCGAGAATGCTGGCGGCGACCCGGTTCAAAATCTGCAGCGCTTTCGGCCTCTTAAGGAAGGTGCGGGCGCGGGAAGCGAGCAGCATATAGGGGATCAGCACCACCAGAAGCACGACGAAATTCGCCGCGAGCAGCATCGCATATTCGCGAAGGCCGATGCTGTTGATATCGATTAGCGTCGGCACAAGGGCCACGTAGAACAGCATGGTCTTCGGGTTGCCGAGCGTTACCAGCAGGCCGGAGAGGAAGGACATGCCAGCGCTGGTCGATTTTTTCGCCGTAACATCGGTAGAGAGCAACCCGGCGGTCCAGAGCTTCCAGGCGATGTAAGCAAGATAGAGCGCACCGGCGATCTTGATGACGATGAAGATCTCGGTGAAGGTCTGCGCCACGAAGGCGAGGCCGAGAATGACGGCGGTCAGGTAGATCATGTCGCCGAGCACCAGACCGAGCCCCATGAAGAATGTCTCGCGAAAGCCGGAACCGAGCGCGCGGGCAACGATAGCGGTAATGCCCGGACCGGGAATCGCGGCGGCGATGAAAAGCGCGCCGCTATAGGTGAGCAGGGCTGCAAGCGTCATGGTGCCTTCCTCCAGGAATAGACGATTGCTCTATCGCACCACCCTAGCGTTTTCAAGCGATTGCGCAAACGACGCGAACATACTACCAAAGGGTTAAGGCCCGTCGAAACTGTGTTGCATAAGGCTCCCATGTCGTCCGCATTGCTCCTGATCGACCTCCAGAATGCCATTTTGACCGGCCTCGGCACGCCGGAGCGCCAGCCGGCGATCGACGCCGCCCTCGAGGCGGTCGTGGCCAGGCTTGCTGCATTGAAACGCAAAGCCCGCGCCGCCGGAATTCCTTCCTTCATCGTGCAGCATGACGGCCAAGGGACGCATCGCCTGGCGAAGCGCGGCGAAGGCTGGCAGTTGCGCCGCGAAATCGCGCCGGAGGCCGGCGATGTCGTGGTGCACAAGACGAGTTGCGATTCCTTTTTCGAGACGGATCTCGAGGCGCGTCTTCGCGCAAAGGGGATCACCCATCTCGTCATCGGCGGCTGCATGACGCAATTCTGCGTCGATACCACCGCGCGCCGCGCCGTCTCGCTCGGCTTCGATGTGACATTGCTCTCGGATGGTCACACCACCGCCGATATGGGCAAGCTGACATTCGAGGCGATCATCGCTCATCACAATATGCTGCTCGACGGCTTCGATGCCGGCCCGCATGAGATCAAGCTTGTCCCGACAGTCCAAATCGCCTTCTGAATTCATCCCCCGCCGGAGACCTCAATGCCGCATCTTGCCAGTATGATCGCCTTTGCCCTGATCGCTCTCGGCATGGTGCTGACGCCCGGGCCGAATATGATTTATCTGGTGTCGAGATCGATCTCTCAGGGGCCGGCGGCCGGGCTGATCTCGCTTGGCGGCGTGGCACTCGGCTTCGTCTTCTACATGCTTTCGGCGGCCCTCGGCATCACTGCGTTTCTGTTCGCCGTGCCCTTTGCCTATGACGCGCTGCGTCTTGCAGGTGCCGCCTATCTCGCCTGGCTTGCCTGGAATGCGCTGAGGCCGGGTGGCCGTTCGGCTTTCCAGGTCCGCGATCTCCCGAAGGATGGGCCGCGCAAACTCTTCGTCATGGGCCTGGTTACCAGCCTGCTGAATCCGAAGGTCGCGATCCTCTATCTCTCGCTGCTGCCGCAGTTCATCGATCCTGCTGCGGGCAGTGTCTTCAGCCAATCCATCATCTTCGGCTTTACCCACATCGCCGTCAGCTTGACCTTTAACGCCATCTTTGCGTTGACGGCCGGCTCCGTCGCACTGTTCTTCTCAAGCCGCCCGTCCTTCATGCTGGTACAGCGCTGGCTGATGGGCACGGTGCTGGCCGGGCTCGCCATGCGCATGGCCTTCGAGGCGCAACGCTAGATCAGAACACTGGCAGCTGATCATTCGGCGGCTTCCTCTGAAAGACGATCGCTTTTAGGACGCGGCAATGCGATGGTCCAGCCGAGGTTCATGCCGGCTGCGGCAATCAGGATGATCGCAGCACCGCCGATTTGCATAATCCCGAGCACATGGCCGAAGGCGAAGCGGTCGACGACGATGGCGGCGATCGGATAGATGAAGGACAGCGCCCCGGTCAGATGCGTTGGCAGTTTCTGGATCGCGCCATAGAGCAGCACATACATCAAGCCGGTATGGACGATGCCCATCGTCGCCAGGATGGACCATCCTCCCGTGTCCCGCGGCAGAGCGGAAAGATCGGCGAAGGGCGCGAGCATCAGAATGCCGGTCGAGACCTGGATCAGTGCGATCAAATGCGGCGGCGTTCCCTTCAGCCATTTGGCGGCCAAAGCGGCAAGCGCATAGAAGAAGGCGGCGCCGAGCGAGAGCAGGATGCCGATGGCGTAGCTGCCGGCGCCCGTTGCTTCCGCCGGCTTCCCCTCGACGATAACAGCCATGCCGGCAAAGGCGATGCCCAGCCAGAAAAGCTTGGTGAGCGTGACCTTTTCACCGAGAAACAGCGCGCCGAGACCGAGCAGCATGAAGGGCTGCGTATTGTAGACCGTCGTCGCGATCGAAATGGAGGCATGCGAATAGGCAGCGAAAAGCAGCAGCCAGTTGAGGACGATGGCGACGCCGCCAGCGACAGCGATCGCAAAGGTCCGCGGGCTGAGAATGCCGGGGCGCAACAGGCCCATGGCCCCGCAGACGACAAGAAGCGTGAGCGCACCAAACAGGCAACGCCAGAAGACAACGCCGGTGACAGGCTGTCCCGACGTCAGTACGAACCAGCCGATCGTTCCCGAAATCAGCATCGCCGCCGTCATTTCCGCTGTACCGCGTCTTATCTCGTTCATTATCCCTACCCCGGTTTATAGAACCTGATAATATTGCTGTGAGCGTACAGATGATATAATCTGGATAAGGAATTATGGTTACATAGCCTAATTATATGAGGCATGAATGTGAGTGTACCTAACGCGGCCGCGGAGATCGACATAATCGACCAGCGCATGCTGGAGGCCTTGGCGCGCAATGCGCGGATTTCGCTGAAGGAACTGGCCGAAGTGGCTGGCCTGTCCTCGCCGAGCGCTGCCGAGCGGCTGCGCCGGCTGGAGGAGCGCGGCGTCATAGCGGCGTTCACCGTCGATATCGCGCCAGAAGCGCTCGGTTATTCGCTGCAGGCGATCGTCCGCGTCCGGCCGCTACCCGGTCAATTGCATGTGGTCGAGCGCATCATCCAGGAGACACCTGAATTCATCGAATGCGATAAGGTCACCGGAGACGATTGTTTCATCGGCCGCCTGGTGGTGCGCTCGATGGGCGAACTGGACGGCATCCTGGACAAGATCGCCGAGCGTGCCGAAACGAATACGTCGATGGTCAAGGCGACCCCGGTCAAACGGAGACTGCCGCCTCTTTCCCGTTAAAATTCCGCCATCGGCGACAACATGATCGGTCCGTCGATGTTGTTGGCAGCTTGGCCGCGTATCATCAGCGAAGTGTAGCCTCCATAAGGCTCGGGCGTGCCGTCCCAATCCAGTCGATCCGGCGAGAAGCAAACCTCGATCCGTTCGGCGGGGAGATCGAGTGCAGATGAGATCGCAGCTAGAGGCGGAATGGTCGCACCGGCCGCATCGAGAAGCCGAAGAATACCACCATCGAACTTCCAGGCGACAACAGCCGTATCTGCAACCAAAGTCAGGCGGATATCGGGATCGAAGCAAGCGTTCAGGTGAAACATCTCCATTTGCCCGACAACGGCGAAGCGCCGGGAAACGGGAGTACGATTTTGCAGCAGCGTCTTCATAAGGCGGAGATCGCCTGGATCCTGCAAGGATAGGTGCCTTGCGCCCGGACATGATCCAGCCGTTTCCGGCGGCGCCCCAACGAAAACGTGTTGCGGGAAGGTCCGGAAGCCATAGCGCTCGTAAAGAACGGGCTTGTCCGTCAGCAGGATGTCGAGCTCGAAACCCTCGGCCTTGGTTCTTGCGAAGGCGCGCTGCATGAGGTCGCGATAAAGCCCTTGCCCACGCCATTCAGGCCGCACGGCACCCGACTGATAGCCCGCCGCCCTGACCAGTCGGCCGTTGATGACCAGCGGCATGGAAAAGGCGCTGAAATTTGCGACGCACCGGCCTGTTTCATCGAAATAGCCGAAAGGCATGCTGGTCGGGTCGGGGCCACCGAATTGATCCTGAAGGCCGATGTCGATGGAAAAGGTATCCTGAAGCAGGTCCACAAGAGCTGACCAGGCCGCGGGATCGCTAAAATAGTCCTGGCGCAAGATCAGGCGTTCGCTGTTCGGCGTGCTCGCCATTACACGCCCGTTGATCCGAAACCGCCGGCTCCGCGCGCTGTTTCGCTGACTTCGGCGATTTCCGCAACGCGCGCTTGCGTTACCGGGGCGATCACCATCTGAGCGATGCGCATGCCGCGCGTGATGTCGAAGGGCTCGTCGCCGAGATTGATCAGCAGCACCTTCACTTCGCCGCGATAATCGCTGTCGACCGTGCCGGGCGTGTTGAGGCAGGTTATGCCGTGCTTGAAGGCGAGGCCGGAGCGCGGGCGGATCTGGGCTTCGAAACCCTCGGGGATTTCGAATATGAAGCCGGTCGGCACCAGCGCCCGTTTGCCGGGCGCGATGGTCAGGGTCGCAGCCTCCCCAACCGCTGCACGCAAGTCCATACCGGCCGCGCCCTTGGTCTCATAGGCGGGCAGGTCGAGGCCCTGGCCGTGGGCCAGGCGGATGAGGTTCAGCGTCGGACGTGTATCGGTGTGAATGGTCATGCTGCATTAGTTTGTGCTGGAACCGCCAAGGTCAATTGCAATCCGGGCTTTGAATCGCTAGATACGGCCGCAATTCACAGGATTCACAAGCATGGCCGAAAGTCTCGCCGAGGCGGTCTCCCGCCGCCGCACATTCGCTATTATCGCCCACCCGGACGCGGGCAAGACGACGCTCACCGAAAAGCTGCTGCTGTTCGGCGGCGCCATTCAGCTTGCCGGCGAGGTCAAGGCGAAGAAGGATCGCATGCAGACGCGGTCCGACTGGATGAAGATCGAGCGCGAGCGCGGCATCTCGGTCGTCACCTCGGTCATGACCTTCGAATATGACGGCAATGTCTTCAACATTCTCGATACGCCCGGTCACGAAGACTTCGCCGACGACACCTATCGCACGCTGACCGCCGTCGATGCTGCCGTCATGGTCATCGACGCCGCCAAGGGCATCGAGCCGCGGACGCTGAAGCTGTTCGAAGTCTGCCGCATGCGCGACATTCCGATCATCACCTTCATCAACAAAATGGATCGCGAAAGCCGCGATCCTTTCGAAATTCTCGATGAAGTGGAAGAGAAGCTGGCGCTGGACACCGCGCCGGTCACCTGGCCGATCGGCCGGGCGAAGAGCTTCTGCGGCTCCTATCATCTGGCCGACAATACCGTTCGCGGCTCCGATAAAGAGGTGGAGGCGTCCCGGGTCAATGGCCCGCAGGCCGTCGCCGATCGGCTGCCGGAAAACGAGCGGCAAGCCTTTATCGAGGAAACGGAACTGGCGATCGAAGCCTGCCGTCCCTTCGACCGGGAATCATTCCTGGAAGGCCATATGACGCCGGTCTTCTTCGGCTCGGCCCTTCGCAATTACGGCGTCCGCGATCTCATCAACGCGCTCGGCGACTTTGCGCCGCCGCCGCGCGACCAGGTCGCCGATATAAGGACGGTGCAGGCAACCGACGACAAGATGACGGCCTTCGTCTTCAAGATCCAGGCCAACATGGACCCGAACCATCGCGACCGCATCGCCTTCGCGCGCATCTGCTCCGGCAAGCTGGAACGCGGCATGAAGGCACGACTGTCGCGCACCGGCAAGCAACTTGGCTTGACCGCGCCGCAGTTCTTCTTCGCCTCGCAGCGCCAGCTTGCCGACACGGCCTATGCCGGCGATGTCGTCGGCATTCCCAATCACGGCACGCTCAGGATCGGCGATACGCTGACGGAGGGCGAGTCGCTCGTCTTCCAGGGTGTGCCGAATTTCTCGCCGGAAATCCTGCGCCGCGTCCGCCTTGAAGACGCGATGAAGGCCAAGAAGCTGAAGGAAGCGCTGCAACAGATGGCGGAAGAGGGCGTCGTGCAGCTCTTCTCGCCGGAAGACGGCTCGCCGGCCATCGTCGGCGTCGTTGGCGCGCTGCAGCTTGATGTGCTGAAAGAGCGGCTGATGGCCGAATATGGCCTGCCGGTCTCCTTCGAAATGTCGCGCTTCTCCGTCTGCCGTTGGATTTCCGCCGACCAAACCGCCGACCTCGACAAGTTCGTTACCGCCCGCCGCGGCGACATCGCCCGCGATCTCGATGGCGACCCGGTCTTCCTTGCCCAGGACGGTTTTTCGCTGCGCTACGAGGCAGAACGTTACCCGGCTATCAAAATGGTCGCTATCAAGGAGTATCACGCCGTCAAGGCGGCGTGATTTCGGGGGCTTGTTGTAAGGATAACCAGCGTCAGCCTCGTATCCGAGGCAGCCTGCGCATCGGTCTTATCTCAACGTACTTTCTCTCGCGCGTCTGGCGTTCCCGAACCCGACCGCAGAGACAAAGCGCATACACCATCAATCTTTAGGGGCGTATTCAGACTTTGTTGTTAGGTAACGTAAGTCTGTTCCATAAACCGGAGAGTCGATGATGGGCGTCGTGACGCTGGAGGACGTTGATCGTCAAATCGGCAACGGATTTCGGCTACTACGCTTTGCGCCGGCCATAGAGGCGGCCTTCCTTCGCGACTACGCGGCAAACCGGGTCAAGCTCGCAGCCATTTGGGCTGTGATCGGCACACTGATCTACGATATGGTATTTTTCGGCGACGCCACGATGATGGCCGACGTGTTCTCCGAACTCGTTGTCGTGCGGTTTGGAATCTTCACGCCATTTGCCCTGTTCAGCGTACTGGCCTTGAGGCGCTGGCCGACCGCAGGGAATTACGACCTGCTGGCTATTGCTGTTGCATTGCTCGGGGTTCTCTTGCCAATGTCCGTTGCTGTCTACAGTCATAGCCAGTACCTGTTCGTCTATCAGAACGGCAACGTAGCCGCGTTCTTGTTCTTCGTCATTGCGTTGCGGCCGCGCTTTCCGACCATCGTGATCGGCCTTGTGCTGATGTGCACCGTGCAATTCACAACGACGAAGTTGAACGGGTCGTTTGATGACGTTACCTACACGGGGATTGTCACCTTCTACATCACCCTCGCTATTTTTCTGGCGATGAGCGCCTATTTCATGGAGCGCACGGACCGCCTGAATTTCCTGCATCAACTGCGCGGCGGACTGCTGCATGCGCAGCTAGAACGCAAATCGGAACGTGATGAGCTCACCGGTCTTCTCAATCGCCATTCGCTGGCCCGGATTCGCGATTCCATCTGGCGCGAGGAAAGGGCCACTGGTTCGGTCGCAGTAATCATGCTTGATATCGACAGGTTCAAGCTCTTCAACGATGTTCATGGCCATATCGAAGGCGACGACTGTATCCGCGCCGTCTGCCAGTGCATTTTGCGCGAGGTGGCCAGTGCGGGCGAAACGTTCCGCTTTGGTGGCGAGGAAATCCTCGTATTGATGATCAATGCCGGCCGCGACGAGGCACAGGCGATAGCGGAGCGGACGAGGGCGGCGATAGAATCCCTCGGTATTCAACACCGCGGGCTCGGCGACGGACATGTTGTCACAGCTAGCCTCGGCGTGGCTCATGGCAAACCGTCGGAATGGTCGCTTGACGATCTGCTTAAAGGTGCGGATGCGGCACTCTATGACGCGAAGCGGAACGGTCGGAACACGGTGTCGATGTTTCATGGCCGCAGTGGCGAGTCGTTCCAGGGAATTCGGAGCGACGACGGAGCCGGCGCCTCCACGTTGTTGGCTGGCTGACGGCCAGTTCGGCTCGTTCCCAGTGATTTCCGGCATTCCCAAGCCGGAAATCGCGCATCCGCGATATTCCATCGAATATAGCGCTATGCCATAGTGCCACCATCCGGTTCCCTTCATCACGGCTGGCGGTTCGTCATGGCAAAATTTTTCGCGGCCTTAGCGTTCATTTTTATCGGCATTCTGCCGGCTACCGTGGAAGCGCGGCTCATCACCGACGCCGCCGGGCGCAAGGTCGAAATCCCCGACAGGATCGACCGCGTTTTGGTCGCCGGTCCACCCGCCTCTGCTCTCGTTTATGTACTGGCGCCGGATAAGCTTGCCGGCTGGGTAAGCACGCCCAGCGATGCGGCAAAAGCCTATCTCTCTCCCTCGGTCCGCAATTTGCCGACCATCGGTCGCCTGACTGGCAAGGGTGGGACCATCAGCACACAGGCCGTGGCAGCCGCCAAACCAGACATTATTCTCGATGTCGGCACGGTCGATGCCACCTATAGCGCGCTAGCCGACAAGGTGCAGGACGAGACCCACATACCCTACGTGCTGATAAATGGTAGTTTTGCACGCACCGGCGAGACGCTGCGCGAAGTCGGCGATATCCTCGGCGTAGAGGGTCGGGCCAAGACACTGGCCGACTATGCCGACGCCACCATCAAGGACTTCAACGACAAACTGGCGACGCTGCCCGACGCTCAACGGCCGCGGGTCTATTATGGCCGCGGTGCAGATGGTTTAGAGACAGGGTCGGCTGGTTCGATCAATCTTGAAATCCTCGACACGGCCAGTGCCGTCAATGTCGCGGCCGCCGCCGGCAAGGGCGGACTGACGCAAGTAACGCCACAGCAGATCGTCGCGTGGAATCCAGATGTGATCTTCGCCGAGGACGGCAAATTCGCAGCCGCCATCGAAAGCGATCCGCAATGGGCCGGCATCAAGGCGGTTAAGGACGGCAGGGTGTTTGTGCAGCCGTCATTGCCTTTCGGTTGGTTCGATTCACCGCCTGGCGTTAACAGGTTGATCGGCCTGCGTTGGCTGGAGATGCTGCTCTATCCGCAGCTTTTCAAGAGTGATCTCTCCGCCGATGTCCGAGGGTTTTATAAGCTGTTCTATCAGGTGGATTTGACGGATGATCAGGTGACGGCGCTTCTGAAAAGGGCTGAATGATACCGCCGCGCATTTGCTTCGGAAGGAAAAAATAATGGTCCGCGAGAATGAAATTCGTGAAAACGAAGTGGCGATCGAACCGCCGGCGCCAGCCGATGCCGGTCTTGTCTTCATCGGCCGCATCTCGACGCCATGGACCTCACGGATCGAGACACCGCGCCAGGGCCGGCATGATGGACCGCTTTGCCGAATCGAGATTTTCGAGCCATGGGTGCCGGCGCTCAAGGGCGTGGAGGCCTTCGAGCGGCTGGAAATTCTCTATTGGTTGGACCGTTCCCGCCGGGATCTCGTTTTGCAAAGCCCAGCCAGCAATGGCAAGGTGCACGGCACATTTTCGCTGCGCTCGCCGGTGCGGCCAAATCCGATCGGCACGTCTATCGTCAAACTGGAGGCGGTCGAAGGTGCTGTCTTGCTCGTGCGGGGTCTCGATTGCCTCGATGGCACGCCGCTTCTCGACCTCAAGCCGGATCGGAGCCTGTTCAAACCGATCGCGCCGCCACAGCCCGGCGATTTCCAAACCGGCGACGAGGGAACGGCGCATTACTGCCAAAAAGCGTGAAACTCAGTCGACAGCAACCATGACATCGGACGCCTTGATGACGGCATAGGCATCAGCGCCGACCGTCAAACCCAGCTCATCGACCGCCTCGTTGGTGATCGACGATGTGACGATCGAGCCATTGCCGATATCGATGCGGACATGGGCCATCGTGGCACCCTTGGTGATCTCGACGACCTTGCCCTTGAGACGGTTGCGTGCGCTGATTTTCATGAACGTTCCTCCGATATATCGGAGCGACTATATCGCGGTCGGAAAATCTCGCCACAAGAACCTTATTCTCCGCGCGGAAAACGTTGGTTCTCTTCCAGCACGTTCAGGTCCATGTGATTACGCATATAGCGCTCGGACGCCTTCTGCAGCGGCTGGTAATCCCAGGGATAATAGGCGCCGTTGCGCAGTGCCGCATAGACCACCCATCGCCGCGCCTGGCTTTCGCGCACGGCGGCGTCGAAGGCGGCGAGATTCCAACGCTGCCTTGCCTGCGCGGTCAGCCGTGTCAGGATTTCGGCGTGTGCGGGATCGTCGGCAAGATTGGTCAACTCTTTGGGATCGGCGTCGAGATCGAAAAGCAGGGGCGGGTCCTTGTCGCAGAGCGTCAGCTTGTAGCGGCCGTCGCGCAAGCCGACGAGCGGCGCTTCCGACCCTTCTGCTGCATATTCCATCGGTACCGGCCCACGGCTTCCCGTGCCATGGGCCAGGGGTGCCAAGTCCTCGCCGTCGGTCCATTGCCGCAGCGATCCAATGTCCAGCCCCGCAAGGCCGGCGAGCGTCGGCGTTACGTCCAGCGTCGATACCGGCTGATCGACGCGCCCTGCCTTCCAGCCGGGAGCGGCGATCATCAGCGGCACGCGGGCCGAGCCCTCCAAGAAATTCATCTTGAACCACAGCCCGCGTTCGCCGAGCATATCGCCATGGTCGGAGACGAAGAGCACGATGGTGTTGTCGGCCATGCGGCCGCGCTCGAGCGCGTCGAGGATTTCGCCGATCTTTTCATCGACATAGGAAATATTGGCGAAATAGCCGCGCCGCGCCCGGCGCACCTGTTCGGGCGTGATGTCGAAGGCCGTTTGATCGCTCGCCTTCATCAGTCGCTGCGAATGCCGGTCTTGCTTGTCGAAGGGGATTTCCGCCACTTCGGGGTCGAGCGCCGGGCAGCCTTCATAGAGATCCCAGAAGCGGCGGCGGGCGACATAGGGATCGTGCGGGTGGGTGAAGCTGACGGTCAGACACCACGGCCGCTCATCATGGCCGCGCGACAGGTCGAGCAGTTTGCGGGTCGCGTGATAGGCGACCTCGTCGTCATATTCCATCTGGTTGGTGATCTCGGCGACACCGGCGCCGGTCACCGAGCCGAGATTATGGTACCACCAGTCGATGCGCTGGCCCGGCTTCGTATAGTCCGGCGTCCAGCCGAAATCGGCAGGATAGATATCGGTGGTCAGCCGCTCCTCGAAGCCGTGCATCTGGTCCGGCCCGACGAAATGCATCTTGCCGGAAAGCGCCGTTTGGTAGCCCGCTGCCCTGAGGTGATGGGCGAAGGTCGGGATGTCGGAGGCGAATTCGGCGGCATTGTCATAGACGCGGGTGCGGCTCGGCAGTTGCCCGGACATGAAGGAGGCCCGCGCCGGCGCGCAGAGCGGGCTTGCCGTATAGCCGTTGGCGAAGCGCACGGAGCGTTGCGCTAGTGCCTTCAGCACGGGTGCGTGGAGAAAATCGGCCGGACCGTCGGGGAATAGTGTCCCGTTCAACTGATCGACCATGAGGATAAGGATATTCGGACGCGTCATGTTGGATTTCCTCGACAGGATCAAAGGCCAAGTGAAGCTTTGACGGCATCGACGCCCGGCTTGCCGTCGATGGTCGTCACGCCGGCGAGCCAAGGCGTCAAGGCTTCCGGATGCGCCTTCAGCCAAGCCGTCGCCGCCGTCTTCGCATCCTCGCCGCCGAGGATCGAGCCCATCAGCGAATTCTCCATGCCGATGTCGAAGGTCAGGTTGTGGAACAGTTTCGCGGCGTTCGGGCAGGCGGCCGACCAGCCGGTGCGCGCCAGCGTGTAGACTTCCGCGCCGCCGTAGTCCGGGCCGAAGTAGGCGTCACCGCCCGCGAGATAGGCAATCTGGAAGCGCTCGTTCATCGGATGCGGCGCCCAGGCGAGGAAGACGATCGCCTGCTTGTCCTTGCCGGCACGCTCGACCTGCGACAGCATCGCCTGCTCGCTCGATTCCACCAACTCCCAACCCTTCAGGCCGAAATCGTTGGCGTCGATCATCTTCTGGATGTTGGCATTTGCCGGCGCGCCGGGCTCGATTCCGTAGATCTTATGATCGAAGTCGTCGGCATGTTTCTGCAGGTCGGCGAAATCCTTGATGCCATTGTCGGCGATATAGGTCGGCACGGCGAGGGTGAATTTCGCGCCCTGAAGGTTGCGGTTCAGCACCTCGATGGCTTTCGCCTTGTTGAGGTCGTCTACAAAGGCTTTCTGCGCCGGCATCCAGTTGCCGAGGAAGACGTCGATTTCGCCCGTTTTCATCGATTGATAGCCGATCGGCACGGAGAGCGTCGTGATATCAGGCTCGTAGCCGAGCGCGCTGAGCAGCACACCCGTGACGCCGTTTGTCGAGGTGATGTCGGTCCAGCCCGGGTCGGACAGATGGATGGTACGGCAGGAATCGCCATCCGCTTTGGCACCGCCGGCGAAGGACAATGCGGAAAAGAGCACCCCGGCGGCAAGCCGGCCCATGGCAGAAATTCGCATGACGAAAGTTCCCTCTTAATATTTGCTCATTTTATTGAACATCAGTAGCATTCGGCCTGTGAAGCAGGCTTTTTTCAATGGATGACATAAGGAAATTCTATGGCTGAACGGTCGGTGGACCTCGGATGGCTGCGAATTTTTGTCGAGGTGGGGCGCTCGGGCAGCCTGTCGTCCGCGGCGGCAAGCCTAGGGTTGACCCAGCCGGCGGTCAGCTACCAGATCCGCCGGATCGAGGAGCAGATGGGTGTCGCCCTCTTTCACCGTCAGCATCGCGGTGTCGAGCTCTCCTCGGAAGGCCGTCGTCTGTTCGAGATCGTGGAGAAGGCGGTTGGTGGCGTCGATTCCCTGGTGCGCAGCTTCCGTGCCGAGGCGGAGCGTCCGGCGGTGCGGCTGCGGACCGACTATGCCTTTTCGGCGCTCTGGCTGATTCCGCGCATGCATCGCTTTCGCTTGCTTCATCCGGAGCTCGATATCCAGATCGTCGCCACGCAGCGACAGGAGCGCGGCCATTCGGATAGCGGCGATGTCGCCGTCGTCTTCGGCGCACGGGACGAGTTTGGGCCGGAAGCAGCATTGTTGTTGCCTGAGAAAGTAGCGCCGATCTGTGCGCAAGGTTTCGTCGATAAATATGGTCCTTTCGGCGATCCAAGCAGCCTGGCGCGGGCGACGCTCGTGCATCTGGACACGGAAACGCCATCACCCTGGTTCGATTGGAAGAGCTACTTCGCCGAACTTGGCATCAGCCGAGACGCCTATGCCGGTCATGGTGATCTGCGGTTCAACACCTATTCACTGGTCGTTCAGGCGGCGATCGGCGAGCAGGGGCTGGCGCTCGGCTGGATGGGGCTGGTGGATTCGCTGTTGGCCGGGCGCATGCTGGTGACCGCCGGTCCGGTGCTGGACGCGCCGAACCGCGGTTACTGGCTTCTGCCGCCGAAGTTGCAGAGCGTGCATGCCGAGCGGCTGACGGAATGGCTGGTCAGGGAAGCAGCCGCAATGTCACCTGGTTGACCGGTGGTGCCGGCTCTTCTGTCAGGTCTTTCAGAAAATCCTCACACCAGCGCACGACATCGTATTCGAGCAGGTGATCCATCATCCCCCGCCAGCGTCGCTGCCGCTCTTCCAGTGGCATGGTGAGCCCCCGCGCCATAGCATTGGCGGTTGCCTCGATGTCATAGGGATTGACGAGCAGTGCGCCTTTCAGCTCACGCGCAGCACCAGCGAAACGCGAGAGCACCAGCACGCCGGGATCGTCCGGGTCCTGGGCGGCCACATATTCCTTGGCGACGAGGTTCATGCCGTCGCGCAACGGCGTCACCAGGCCGATCCTGCCCAGCCGGTAGAGGCCGGCGAGCACCGGGCGGCTGATCGAGCGATTGATGTAGCGGATCGGCACCCAGTCGACCGTGCCGATCGCGCCGTTGACCCGACCGGCCTGCTCGGCGACGGCATTCTGCATCGCCTCGTATTCCGGCACCTCGGAGCGCGATTTCGGCGTGACCTGCAGGTAGGTGACGCGGCGCTGATAGGCCGGATTGTCGCTGAGGAAACGCTCGAAAGCCTCGATGCGCTGGGTAATCCCCTTAGAGTAATCGAGCCGGTCGACACCGATGATCAGGTCGCGGCCCTCGACGCTCTGCCGCGCCTTGCGCACCATGTTGTTGCTCGCAGCCTTGCGGGCGAATTCGGCAAAAGCGGCGGTCTCGATGCCAATCGAATAGGCTCCTCCGCGGAATGTCCGTCCATGGGCGCTGAAGAGGCCGGGACCAATCTCATCGCCAATCTCCTCGCGCTTGAGGCAACTGGCGAAGTTTTCGAGATCATGATCCGTCTGAAAGCCGAGAAGATCGTAGGCGGAGAGACTACGCATGATCTCTTGATGCACCGGCATGATGGAGAGCACATCGGCTGGCGGCCAGGGAATGTGCAGGAAGAAGCCGATGCGGTTCTTCAGGCCCATCTGCCTAAGCTCGGCTGCCAGCGGAATGAGATGATAGTCATGCACCCAGATGACGTCGTCCGGCTTGATCATCGGTGCGAGGCGATGGGCAAAGAAGCGGTTGACGCGGAAATAGCCGTCCATCTCCTTGCGACCATATTCGGCGAGATCCAGCCGGTAGTGACAGATCGGCCAGAGCACGCGGTTGGCGAAGCCATGGTAATATTCCTCAACGTCGGTCTGGGTGAGATCGGTCAGGGCATAGGTGATGTTGCCGTGGTCCGCCAAAGACAGCGGCTCCGGCTCCTTGTCGCCGCTGGAATTGCCGGACCAGCCCATCCAGACCCCGCCGTGCTCTTCGAGCGCAGCCCGCAGGGCCACGGCAAGACCGCCGGCGGCGGTGCCTTTTTTGTCCGGAACGGAGACACGGTTGGAAATAACGATGAGACGACTCACGAGATGGTCCTTTCAAATGCGGCACGGCGGGGCGCCGAGAATGCCTACGTCGCAAGGGACGCGAGTATCTCTCTTAAACGCGCAGGCGAAGGAATGGATGCACGGGCCAGCGTTTTGCCGTTTGGCGGGCCGATGCGCACGGACTGGCCACCGAGGCGGTTCGCGACGGCAAACATGGTTTCGTCGGTGACGTCGTCACCGATCGTGAGTGGCCGCCGGCCGTTGAAGGGCGTCTCGTTGAGAAAGGCTTCGATGGCATGTCCCTTGCTGGCGTGCGCCGGACAGATCTCAACCACAAGCTTGCCGTGCTGCAGGACCCAGTCCGGGCCGGCTTCTTGCAGATAGCGCTGCATCGCTTCGGCAATGTCGGCTTCGCGCTCCGGTGCCAGCCGGTAGTGAACTGCGACCGCCGCACCCTTATCTTCCACGAGAACGCCGGGCCAGGCCTCGGCCTCCTGCGCGATTAGCCGTTTCATCTCCTGGAAGGCATGCGGAACCAGCGCGCGCCGCAATCGCCCTGCCGCATCCCGCCGTTCGGCGCCGTGCAGGCCGGCGACCGGGAAGCGGAACGGAGCAAACAGAGGATCAACAAAGGAAACCGCGCGCCCGGTTATCAGTGCCAGCGCGCCGCCAAGCTGGCGGGAGAGCGCATGAAGGGCAAAGGGTAGGGACGGAGGAACGGCAATTGAGTCCGGCGTCTCGGCGAGATCGAGCAGCGTTCCATCGATATCGAGGAACAGCGCCCATTCTTGCGGATACAATGAGAGTGCTGCGAGCGCCGGCTCATTCGGCGGCGTCGGTTCGGCTTCACCCTGTTCGGGCTGTTCCTTGTAAGTCATGGAGAGTTAGCTATGGCGCGCTTGTCGTTCGGCAAGAGAAAAACGACCGCAACAGATGTTTATTCCGGGAACGATAACCCGAAGCGTCGCAATACCAGCAACCGATAGATGCAAAAAAGGGCCGCGCGAAGCGACCCTTCCATGAGTTTTGGCCCGTAACTGGCCTGAAGCGCCAAACGCTTCCGGAAGGCTTTGATCAGAGCGAGGGCTGCCTCGCAACGCTCACACCCATTTCCATGCCTGCTACGCGGACCGAAATCTCACTAGACATTGGATCACCTTCCTTTCGTTACGTTGATAATATGCCTAACGTAACTCAAATTTCACCGAATTCAAGAGTGCATAAAGGTGAGGTGCTTCACTCTTCGTGTCGCTTGGAAACGCAGGTTCGTGCAACTTGTACATGATATCTGCACGAAAGTAGGGCATGCCGCCTTAAAGAGGTATGTTCACAAAAGAAAAATGCTGCGACGCAAAAATGTGATCGGACGAACCGTCAAATATCTGTCATCTTGCCCATCAATCCTTTGGTAAATTAAGAGTTTATTACCTATTCCGCACGAACAATCGTCCTTGATTTTGACATTCTCCCGCAAGACAGGAAGCAAGCGGGAATTGGAGCGAAAGACGCATGTGTCGCTGGGCAGCCTATCGTGGAGACCCCCTCTATCTGGAGGAGCTGGTGTCCTCGCCTGCCCACTCCCTGATCGAACAATCCCATTGCGCAACGCGCGCCAAGACAGCAACCAATGGCGACGGATTCGGCATCGCCTGGTATGGCGACCGGCCGGAGCCCGGCCGTTATCGCGATATCCTTCCGGCCTGGTCCGATTGCAATCTGAAGAGTCTGGCGCGGCAGATCCGTTCGCCGCTGTTCCTCGCCCATGTCCGCGCTGCGACCGGCGGCGGCACGCGTCGCGACAATTGCCATCCCTTCGTGCATGAGAACTGGTCCTTCCAGCACAACGGACAGATCTCCAATTTCGATCGCTTGCGCCGGCCGATGGAAGCCATGCTCGATGATCAGTTGTTTCAGGCCCGCAGCGGCACGACGGATTCCGAGCTACTGTTCCTGCTCGCACTGCAGTTCGGTCTTGCGACCAATCCGGTTGCCGCGATTTCGGAAACGATCAGTTTTGTCGAAGGCCTATCCGTCCATCTGACCGGTTCGGCGCTGGTGCGCTTCACGGCCGCTTTTTCCGATGGAAAGTCGCTGCATGCAGTGCGCTACGCTACCGACCGTAAGGCGCCGACGCTTTATGCCTCGCCTGTCGGCATCGGCTATTGCCTCGTGTCGGAGCCGCTGAACGACGACGTCGATGCTTGGACGGAAATTCCGGATGGCAGTGCCGTATTGATCGACGATATGGGCGTCCACATCACGCCCTTCCAGCCGGAAAAGCGCGCATCCGCCGAACCGAATGCGGCCGCCCCTATCCCTGCTTGAATTGTTCGGCGATCAAAGCCGCCAGACGCGCCGCCACTTCATCCTTCTCAAGATCGGGCCATTGTTCCACGCTGTTATGGCGAATAAGTTTCACGCTGTTGCGCGTGCCGCCCATGATGCCGGTTGCCGGCGAGACATCGTTGGCGACGATCATGTCTGCGCCCTTGCGCTCCAGTTTCGCCCTGGCATTCACCTCCACATCCTGCGTTTCGGCGGCAAAGCCGATGACGAGCTTCGGCCGCTGGGTGTGATGGCCGACGGTTTTCAGGATGTCGGGATTTTCGGTAAGCGCCAGCGTCGGGATGGATTCGCCCGGGTGTTTCTTGATTTTCTGATCGGCGGCGGAGGCGACGCGCCAGTCGGCGACGGCCGCGACCATCACAGCAATATCGGCAGGAAGGGCGGAAAGCACGGCATCCCGCATCTCTTCCGCCCGCTCGACGTGAACGACGTGCATGCCCATCGGATCGGGGATGGAGACGGGCCCGGAGACGAGGGTAACGTCGGCGCCGAGGGCGGCGAGCGCCGAGGCGATGGCATGGCCTTGCCTGCCGGAGGAACGATTGGCGATATAGCGAACCGGGTCGATCGGCTCGTGCGTCGGACCCGAAGTGACGACAGCTTTCCTGCCGGCGAGCGGCCTTGCTCCGTCATCCAGCCGCATTTCGACGGCGGCGACGATCTCCAGCGGCTCGGCCATGCGGCCGGTGCCGGCCTCCTTGCTCTCGGCCATTTCGCCCGCCATGGGGCCGACAAAGCGGATGCCGTCGCCCCTCAGTGTCTCGATGTTGCGCCTTGTCGCCGGATGCGCCCACATCTTGGGATTCATGGCAGGCGCTGCGAGTACGGGCCGGTCGGTCGCAAGCAGCACGGTCGATGCGAGGTCGTCCGCTAGGCCGTTCGCCATCTTGGCCAAGAGATCGGCGGTCGCCGGTGCAATCAGCACCAAGTCACAGTCACGCGCCAGCCTGATATGGCCTACATCCTGCTCGTCCTGCCGGGAAAACAGATCGGTGAAGACATGGTCTGCGGCCAGTGCGCCGACGGCAAGCGGGGTGATGAATTGCTGTGCTCCCGACGTCATGATCGGGCGGACGGTGGCGCCGCGTTCGCGCAACCGCCGGATGAGGTCGAGGCTCTTATAGGCCGCGATGCCACCGGAAATGATGAGAAGGATGCGTTTTCCCGCGAGAACCATGGCCCGAACCCGTCGCCTGTTTTATGGTCATGAACCTAAGCCTTTGGCACACAATAGGCAATCGGCAGTGGCGGTCAGCCGAGAATGTCGACGCAGAAGTCGATGAAGGCACGCACCTTTGCCGGCACATGATGCCTGGAGGGGTAAAACGCGTAGAGCGGGTAGAGTTCGTCCTTCCAGTCGGGAAAAAGATCGACAAGCTCTCCGCGATCGAGAAAATCCGTAATGCCAAGCGTGAAGACCTGAGCGATACCGAGGCCGGCAAGGCAGGTTCCCAATGTCGTCCCGGCATCGTTGACCAGGATGCGACCGCGCGTTTCGACTGGGATGACCTTGCGCCCACGCCGGAATTCCCACTCGAACGCGCGCCCGGTACGAGGGTCCTGATAATGGATGCAGAGATGGTTCGCGACATCGGCCGGCGTTTTCGGCCGGCCATGGCGTTCGATATAGGCAGGCGCCGCGACGGTGACCACGCGCGTTTCGAGAAGCAGCCGGGCGATCAAGGATGTCTGTGGAGGCTCGCCGAAGCGCAAGGCGACATCCATGCCGTCGGCTACGAGATCGCCGATCTCGTTGCGCGTGAGAATCTCAATCTGCAGGTCGGGATAGAGGTCGAGGAAAGCGCCGAGCCGCGGCGCCAATACCAGGCGGGAGAAATAGGGGTCGACATTGATGCGTAGGCGGCCGCGCACGGATTGGGTGACGCCGGCAACCGTCGTCGCGGCTTCCTCGATGCCGCCCAGCAGCGGCACCACTTGTTCGTAGAAACGCGCGCCGTCGTCGGTCAGCCGCAGTGCCCGCGTCGTACGGTCGAGCAGGCGGACACCGATGCGCGCCTCCAGCCGCGAGACCGCCCGGCTCACTCCAGACGGCGTGAGACCGAGCGCTTCCGCAGCCCGTACGAAGCTGCCGCCCTCCACCACGGCCGTCAGCACGCTGACGCCGTTCAGCAATCGTCCGTCGAACATTATGCCATCCTTGATTTTCCGTCAGCAATCATGGGGTGGCAGCACATTCTAGTCAAAGTCTTTCGAATGCGGAAAGGCCGCGGAGGGAGAGTGCTCCGCGGCCTTTCTTCAGTCACTCCGGGTTTGGACCTCAGAGATTGCTCATGCCGCCGTCGATGACGAGTTCGCTGCCGACGATATAGGCAGCTTCATCGGAAGCGAGGAAGACGATCGTCTTGGCGACTTCGCTCGAATCGCCGAAACGCCCGACGGGGATCTGCGCCTGGATGGCGGCGGCCATCGCTTTCGAGTCGGCTTCAGAACCACCGAGCTTGCCGTAGAGCGGCGTTGCGATCGGGCCGGGGCTGACGGCATTGACGCGGATACCGCGGCCGATGAGTTCACCGGACAATGTCTTGGCAAGCGTCAGCAGCGCACCTTTGGTGAGCGCATAGACGCTCGAGTTCGGCATGCCGATATGGGCATTGATGGACGTGTTCAACACGATCGAAGCCGGTTTTGAGAGAATTGGTAGCAACGCCTGGATCAGGAAGAACGGACCCTTGACGTTGACTGCGACCGACTTGTCGAAAGCGGCTTCGCTCCATTGCTCGAGCGGGCCGAATTCGGCAACGCCGGCATTGATGAAGAGAATGTCGAGATGGCCGAACGCATTCTTTACGGCATCCGCGACCACCTTCTGGCCGTCGACATTCCCGGCGTCGGCCTGGATGACCAGCGCCCTGTCTCCAAGTTCGGCGCGCGCCGCCTCGATTCCGGCTGCACTGCTGCCGGTGACGGCGATGCGTGCGCCTTCGGCGATGAACTGGCGGGCAGTTTCCAGGCCGATACCACTGGTGCCGCCGGTAATGAGAGCCGTCTTGTTTTGCAAGCGTGACATGATGAAGTTCCTCTAAATCCGGCGGGTTGGCCGTAGCTGTTCGATGGCTTGAGAATGCAGCGGAAAGGGCGGCGCGATAATCCTTTCACTTGAGGAAGGATCATCAAGTGAGGGCGGATAATCGCGCCGTACGTATGGTCAGGTGCGAGTGATCGAGGCGCCGCCATCGACCAGCGATGCAGTGCCGGTAACGAAGCTCGCATCATCGGAGGCGAGATAGAGGACCGAGCGGGCCAGCTCATCGGGACCAGCGACACGCTTCAGCGCATGCAGATTGGTGATAAAGCTCTGCTTGTCGGGAGTGTCATTCATCTCGCGATACATGTCGGTATCGACAGCGCCCGGCAGCACGGCGTTGACGCGCACATTCTGCGGGCCGAATTCGGCTGCGAGCGCCTGCGTCAAGCCGATCAGGCCGGACTTGCTGGCGGCATAGGCGGCAACTCCGGGGAAGGCAAAGCTGTAGCCCACAAAAGTCGACGTGAAGATCACCGAGCCGCCGCCGTACTTGACCATTTCGGCGATCTGGTGTTTTGCGGCGAGGAATGAAGCGGTCAAGTTGATTGCCAGCGTTTCGGCAAAACCTGCCTCCGAAACCTGAGTGCTCGGGCCGGCTTCGCCGAGCGTGCCGGCATTGTTGAAGGCGATGTCAAGTTTGCCGTAGCGCTCGACGGCAAGGGCGACCAACGCTTTGTGATAGTCTTCCGAACGCACGTCGCCGGCAAGCGCCGCGGCTTCGCCGCCTGCGGCCTTGATTTCTGCGGCAAGGTTTTCCAATTCCGCACCCCGGCGGGCGCCGACGATAACCTTGGCACCTTCGGCAGCGAAGAGCTTTGCGGTGGCGCGGCCGATGCCGGAGCTGGCGCCGGTGACGATTGCGACTTTTCCATTTAAGCGGTTCATTGTTCCATCTCCTGTGTCAGGACGTGTCTGTTGTTTCCGTCCGATGTGCAGAGAATGGTATTTTTCGATCGTTCGGATTAGTCTTCAAATCATGGAATTCGAATTCGGGATTGCCGAACGATGCTTAGGATTGAAGGAATCGCTGCTTTTGTGGCCGTTGCCGAAGCGGGATCGATCAGCGAAGCCGCGCGCCGGCTGCGTCTGTCGAAATCCGTCGTCAGCGAGCGGTTGGCGGAGATGGAGAAAACGCTCGGCGCTACATTGCTGCATCGCACGACACGTAAACTAACGCTGACGGAAGACGGTGTCGCTTTCCTGGAGCGTGCGTCGCGGATCGTGCATGAGGTACGGGAGGCGGCGGCCGATCTGGCGAAGCGACGAGGCACGCTGGCAGGCCCGTTGCGCATCGCCGCCCCTGTCACCTTCGGCCGCATGCATCTCGGCCCGGCGCTTTATCCTTTTCTGGCCGATCACCCCGATATTGAACTGACGCTCGATCTCGACGACCGTCGTGTCGACGCCTCCTCGGACGGCTATGACGCTATCGTCCGCCATGGGCTGATTGCCGATTCGCGACTGGTTGCCTGGAAACTCGCTCCCAGCCGTCGGCTTCTCGTCGCATCGCCGGACTATCTCACACGCAACGGCACGCCGGCCTCGCTGGCGGACCTCGGCGATCACCGAGGCATATTCTACACCAACCGCGGCGTTGCCGATTGGCGTTTCCAGGGGCAGGACGGCGCCGTCGTTATCAGGGGAAAACTGGCGCTCGGCATCAACAATGGCGATGTGTGCCGCGATGCGGCGATTGCGGGGCTGGGCATCGCGTTGCTGCCGGCCTTTGTCGCCGGTCCGGCTGTCAATAGTGGCCATCTGGTCGAGATCGATGTCGGCTCCAGACCGGAAGCCGAATTCATCTTCATGGCGCATCCGGAGGGGCGCAACCCCTCGGCAAAGCTGCGCGCCATCGCCGATCATCTGAAGAAGACATTCGGCGACCCGCCCTACTGGGATCCCGTTGGTTAGTCAGGCGATCAGACTCATCAAATTGGCCGCGACCGGCGAGCGCTGTGCCTTGAGGATGGCAAGCCCGAGCCGTGCCACCAGTGGCGCCCCGTCGATCGGGCGATAGGCGACGCCGTCAAGCTTGATCTGGGCGATGGAGGCGGGAACGATCGAGACCCCGAGATTGGCGGCGACGAGATTGACGACGGAGGGGATCTGCGGCGCTTCCTGCGTCACCACCAGTTCAAAACCGGCATCGCGGCAGGCGGTGACGATATCGTCATAGAGACTTAAACCCACCATGCGCGGGAAGAGGATGAAGGGCTCGTTCGCCAGTGCGGCGACCGGCACGTGGTCCATCTTTGCAAGCGGATGATTGGCGGGTAGCGCGATCAGCATCGGCTCGTCGGCAAAGCGTTTGAGGCGGACGTCGCGCGGGTCTTCCAGGCCAGGGCGAATGAAGGCCGCGTCAATCTCGCCGCGCATGAGCCGTTCCATCAGCGCATTGGTGTTCATCTCGGTCAGCGACAGGCGCACCTCCGGCCAGCGATTGCGGAATTCGCGAATGGTGGCGCTGACGATCGTATTGAAGGCCGACGATGCGGTGAAACCGAGCGCCAGCCGGCCGATCTCGCCGCGATTGGCACGCTGCGCGGCAAGCTTGGCTTTTTCAGCCGCATCCACGGCGGTCTTGGCCTCGGCAAGAAACGCCTCACCTGCGGCCGTCAGCTCCGCCCCATGCGGAACACGGTGAAACAGCGCCGCACCCACTTCGTTTTCGAGATCGCGGATCTGCTGGCTGAGCGGCGGCTGGCCGATGCCTAGCTTGGCGGCGGCACGCGTGAAGTTTCCTTCCTCTGCCAGCGCCAGAAAATAGCGGATATGACGCAGCTCCATCGCTATCTCCAAAACCTATTGAGATCGTCTGTTCCATATATTGGACTAATGGCGCCGACCTGACTAGATTTGAGGGCAAGAAAGGTTGTGTGCCCATGTTCCGCGCCGTGCAAAAGCAAGAACTCACCGTCTCAGAAGCCCCCTCGCGCCCCGATTTGAAGCTTGTCGAAACGGAGCCGAAGCTTGAGGTTCGTCAATTCCTGACGCGTGGCACACCCGCCTACAAGCGCGCCACCATTGCGCTGTTCCTCTCCGGCTTCGCGACATTCTCTCTGCTCTATTGCGTGCAGCCGCTGATGCCTATCTTTTCTGATGATTTCGGGGTGACACCGGCTGCAAGCTCGTTGTCTCTGTCCCTTTCGACCGGCTTCCTTGCCTTTGCGATCTTCTGTGCCGCGGCCGTCTCGGAAAGTCTCGGCCGCCGTAGTCTCATGTTTTTTTCGCTGCTGGGCGCTGCCCTCTGCACGCTCGCCTGCGCCGTTGCGCCGAGTTGGCAGATGCTGCTGATCTTCCGTGCGCTGGAGGGTTTCCTGCTTGGCGGCGTGCCGGCGGTTGCCATGACCTATCTGGCGGAAGAGATCGATCCGCGTGGTCTGGGCGGCGCCATGGGCCTTTATATCGCCGGCAACGCCTTCGGTGGCATGGCGGGCCGTGTCGTGACCGGCACGATCGCCGAATTCTTTACCTGGCGTCCTGCGCTTGCAGCCATCGGGGTGCTTGGACTGATTGCCGCCACTGGATTCTTGTTCCTGTTGCCGCCGTCGCGCAATTTCACGCCGCGCAAGGGGTTCGATGCCGCTTTCCATCTCAGGGCCTGGGCCGGTCACTTCCGTAATCCAGCGCTGCCGCTGCTCGTCGCCATCGGCTTCCTGGTCATGGGCTCGTTCGTTACGGTCTATAACTATGCCGGCTTCCGTCTGGTCGCTGATCCCTATGATCTCAGTCAGACCGAACTCGGACTGATCTTCACCGCCTATCTCTTCGGCATCGTTGCCTCGTGGCTTGCCGGCCTGCTAGGCGACCGTATCGGTCATTTCGTCGTGCTGCCTGCCGGCGTGGTAGTTGCCGCCCTCGGTGCGGCGATCACGCTCGCTACGCCGCTGCCGTTGGTCATCCTCGGCATCGTCTTGGTGACCATCGGCTTCTTCGTCACCCATTCGGTCGCCAGCGCCTTGGTCGGTCGCCTCGCCCGGGGAGCCAAGGGCCATGCCTCCTCGCTCTATCTGCTCGCCTACTATCTCGGCTCCAGCATTGCCGGCTCCGTCGGTGGTTATTTCTGGCTTGCCGACGGCTGGTCTGCTGTGGTTGCCTTTATCCTCGCCATGCTGGCAGCGTGTCTTGTGGCAGCGCTTGGCGTGGCCAGGCTCGCTCGCCGCTGAGCAATAGAATTGGAGGTTTGCGATGATCCGTATCGATCATCTCGATCATCTGGTGCTGACGGTCGCCAGTATCGAGGAGAGCTGCGCATTCTACTACCGCGTCCTCGGCATGGGCGTGGAGACCTTTGGCGAAGGCCGCAAGGCGCTGACCTTTGGCAATCAGAAAATCAACCTGCACCAAGCCGGACACGAATTCGAGCCGAAGGCCCAGTGCCCGACGCCGGGCTCTGCCGATCTCTGCTTCATCAGCGCGACACCTCTGGATGATGTCCTCGCCCATCTGACGACGATGGGCGTCGTGATCGAACAAGGCCCGATCCGCCGCACCGGTGCTACCGGTCCGATCCTGTCGATCTATTTTCGTGATCTCGACGGCAACCTGATAGAGGTTTCCAACTACCTCGCGCCGGGCGATCAGCGCTAAGCCCGATCTCGTTCCCTATTCATCTCCGTCATCGACGCTGTTTCGACCAACGGCACAGCCATGCTTGACATCACGCGCCATCAGCATTATTAAACCAACAAGTTAATTAACAAGTAGGTTTAGAAGCCAACATGGACCCTTTGAGCGCAACCCTGTCAGCCCTCGCCGATCCGACTCGTCGCGCAATATTGGCGCGGCTGTCGACCGGCGAAGCCTCCGTCTCGGAGCTGGCGGAGCCTTTCGACATGTCGCTTGTCGCCGTTTCCAAACATCTGAAGGTACTGGAAAAGGCAGGGCTGATTTCGAAGGGGAGGGAGGCGCAATGGCGTCCCTGCCGCCTGGAAGCCGAGCCGCTTCGCCGGGTGGACGATTGGCTGGAAACCTACCGGCGATTCTGGAGCGAACGTCTCGATCGGTTGGAAGCTTATGCCGCAACGTTGAGAGCAGGGAGAAAAGACGATGGCAGCAGTGAATAGAGCCGAGAAGCTGAGCGGGCTTCGCGAAATTGTTCTCATAAGGGAGATTGCGGCGCCTCGCGATCTGCTTTTTCGCCTTTGGACCGAGCCGGAGCACCTGATGCAATGGTGGGGACCGCACAACATGACCGCGCCATCGGTTTCTGTAGATCTGCGGGAGGGCGGCGCTTGGCGGCACTGCATCCTCGGTCCCGATGGGAAGGAATACTGGAGTCACGGCCGTTATCTGGAGATCGTCCCGCCTGAGCGTCTCGTCTTCACCTTTGCCTGGGAAGGTCATGGTCCCGGTCCGGGACACCAGATGCAAGTGACGGTCGAGCTGCAGGAAAAAGGGGAGGGCACGCGCCTTGTCTTCCGCAAGGCCGAACTGCCTGACGATCGCGAGTTGCAACTGCAGACCGGAGGCTGGCAGCAAGCGCTCGACAAATATGCCGCCTATGCCGAAGAGACCGCCAAGAAAGGGGAAAGGTAATGAAGAGGACCTATCACGGTAGCTGCCATTGCGGTGCCGTCCACTACGAAGCCGATCTCGATCTGCAAGGCGGCACCTTCAAATGCAACTGCTCGATCTGCAAGAAGAAACGCAACTGGCTGGCAGTCGCCACACCGGCCGATTTCCGCCTAACCTCTGGCGAAGACAACATCGGCGAATATCAGTTTGGCCCGCGCATCTTGCATCACCTCTTCTGCAAGAATTGCGGTATCAGTTCCTTTAACTGGGGTGAAAATCCGGCACTCGGCGGCAAATTCTATGCGATCAGCATCAGCTGCCTGGACGATGCCACCGACGAGGAGATCGCCTCGCTTCCGATCGGCTATTTCGATGGCCGCGACGACCGCTTCGATCGGGCGCCGGAGGAGACGCGCTATCTTTAGAGCGCGGGGCTTAGCCCTTGATGCCCAGCCAGATGACGTGACGCGCGCCGCTCTTGCCATTGGCGCGCGTATTGACCACCTCGGCAGCAAAACCGCTGTCGCGTAGACGTCTTGTAAAGCGCTCGTCAGGCCCCGAAGACCAGACAGCGAGGACGCCTCCCGGCCGCAGCGCACCATGGGCCGCCTTTAGCCCCTGATAGTCGTAGAGGCCGTCATTGGCCTCGTGCGTGATGCCGTCGGGGCCGTTGTCGACGTCAAGCAGAATGGCGTCATAAGCCGCCTTGCTGGTGCGGATAAGCGGGCGAACATCGCCTTCGTGGATGGCGACACGCGGGTCGTCGAGGCAATTGTCGAAGACGGTAGCCATCGGTCCGCGCGCCCAGGCAATGACCGCGGGAACCAGCTCCGCAACCGTAACCCTGGCGTCATCGCCCAATTCGCCGAGGGCAGCCCGCAGCGTAAAGCCCATGCCGAGCCCGCCGATCAGGATGTGCGGTGCAGCTTGGCCTCGGATTTTTTCGCAAGAGAGCGTCGCCAGCGCCCGCTCCGAGCCGCTGAGGCGGCTGTTCATCAACTCGTTGGTGCCGAGCATGATCGAAAATTCCTGGCCGCGCTGCTTCAGGCGCAACTCACCGCCGCCATTCGGAATTTTCGCGGTGTCTAACAGGGTCCAGGGGATCACGGGCAACTCTCATAAGAGGGAGGATTTGCCCGCGACCATAAACTGTCGGAATGCGGAAAGACAGCGGCCCTTACCCGAGACGGATGTAGGGCACATCCTTCTTCGCCACTTCGTCCAGCGCCTCTTCATACCCGGCATCGGCATAACGCATGACGCCGAGCGCCGTGTCGTTGGTCAAGGCGTGATCGAGCCGTTCGTCAGCGTCTGGGGTGCCATCGGCAACGACGGTGACGCCGCAGCTCGTCATGTAGCCCGCATAGCCGCCGCCGCCGGAATGGACGACAACGAGATCCGCCATCGATGAGCAGAGCATCATCGCATCGATCAGCGGCCAGTCTGCAATCGCGTCGGAGCCGTCCTTCATCCGCTCTGTCATGATGTTCGGATGCGCCATGGCACCGGCATCGAGATGGTCCCGCGAGAAGGCGACCGGTCCCTTGAGCTCGCCACTCGCGACCAGCTCATTGACCCGGCGTGCAAGGGCGGTGCGCTCGCCATGCCCAAGCCAGGCAATACGCGCCGGCAGGCCTTCGAAGGGCACATGCTCCCGGGCAAGACGGATCCAGTTGGTGATGATCTTGTTGTCGGGGAACATCTCCAGCAGCAGATCGTCTATGCGGGCGATGTCGCTTTCCTCGCCTGATAGCGCCATCCAGCGGAAGGGACCGATGGCACGGGCAAACAGCGGCCTCAGATAGGCTTCGGTGAAAATCGGGATATCGAAGGCGTTGGCGACGCCGCCTTCCTTCGCTTGGGTGCGGATCAGATTGCCGTTGTCGAAAACTTCCGAGCCCTTCTTCTGGAAGTTGAGCATGGCTTTGACATGCTCGACGATGGATGCGCGGCTGGCGGCCATAAGCTGGCCCTGGCCGTCGTCGCGCAGGTCCTTGACCTGTTGCAGGCTCATGCCCTTCGGCACGTAGCCGTAGACAAGGTCATGCGCCGATGTCTGGTCGGTGACAATATCAGGCACGATCCCGCGCCGCGCGATCTCGGGATAGATCTCCGCCGCATTGCCGACGAGGCCCACGGAAAGTGCCCGCTTTTCCTTCACCGCCGCGTCGATCATCGCAAGGGCCGAATCGAGGTCCGGCGCGATCTCCTGAAGATAGCCGATCTGCTGGCGCTTCCTGGCGCGCTCAGCGTCGATATCGACACAAAGGATGGCAGCGCCTGCCATACGGCCGGCAAGCGGCTGCGCACCGCCCATGCCACCGAGGCCGGCAGTCAGCACGAAACGGCCGAAGAGATCGCCGCCGAAGCGCCGCTCAGCAATGCGCATGAAGATTTCATAGGTGCCCTGGATGACGCCCTGGCTGCCGATATATTGCCAGGCGCCAGCTGTGAGCCCGCCCCAGCAGATCAGACCCTTGCGCTGTAGCTCATAGAAGACTTCGGCCTTCGCCCATTGTCCAACGATGTTGCAATTCGCCATGATCACCAGCGGTGCTTTCGCATGCGTGCGCACCAGCCCGATCGGCTTGCCGGATTGGATCAGCAGCGTCTGGTCCTCATCCATCTCGGTCAGGGCCTTGACGATGCCCTTGTGCGCAGCCCAATTGCGTGCTGCCTTGCCGAGCGCAGCATAGACCACGAGATTGTCCGGATCTTCGCCGACCGAGAGTACGTTTTCGAGCAGTCGCAGTAATGCCTCCTGCCGCCAGCCCTTGGCGCGCAGCTCAGGACCGCCCGGGATAGGGAATTTCGGATGACGTGGATTGGCTTTCGGCATGGAATTCCCTTCCCTGATTGATCGTTATTTCGGAAGCTTTTTATTTCGGAGGCAAGGCTTCGGCGAAATCCAGTGCCGCAATCAGCAGCCGCTTGCGCAGCATGTCGTTGCCATAGGCCCCAGGGCCAGCGCGCACCCAGCCCTGCATCTCACGCGCGCCGGACAGCATCCGCTTGATGTCGGGCAGCGCTAGCGCCCAGGCGTCGTTGCCCTTGCCGAGGCGCACCAGCATCCCATCCTCGCGCGCGCCGCAGAGGAGATGGCCGTTGAGAAGAAAGGCCCGGCCGCCGAACATCGCTTTTTCGCTGAGCCCCGGCCGTTGCCCGAGTTCCTCTCTCAGCAATTCCTCAAGACCTGCGTCGCGGGCCATTGCCTTCTCCCCGTGTTGTCAGCCTCTCTTGCCGGCGAGGGCGTATTTGGCGATCTCGATGCCCATCGCCTTTTCGACAGACGGATAGACGGTCGGATCCAGCACGCTCGCCGAGAGCGGGATGATGTCCATCGGCACATGCAGGATGAAGACGTGCATGCCCTCATGCAACTGGCCGACGCTCAAGGGCTCGCCCTCTGGAGACAGCGTGGTGATGACCGAGGGGAATGTCGCCAGGCGCTTACCATTGGCATCTTCGACCGCCATGTATTCGTTCATCACATGCATGGTGACGGCCTTCTCGCCGGCACCGACCGTGATGGTGCCGATGTCGAAGGCTTCCTTGGTATAGACAACGTCCTTTTTGCCGATCGTGCCTTCGGCGAGGATATGACCGCCGGTCGTCTTGCAGATCGCGTCGATGACGGCGCTGCCCCCCTTTTTCTCCGCCTCGATGATCGCTTCGCCGAGCGACAGCGCCATGGAGATGCCGCCGAGGGCCGCGTGGGTGCGCACATAGGAGGCGCGCAGCGGATTGCGGCAGGAGGCGATGAAGCCGCCGGACTGGTCGGAGGCGGCGCGCAGAATCGGCGAAATCTTCGCAGTCGCACCTTTCACCACCAATTCGATATAGCGGTTTTCGGCGCGGTTGCCGCCGACGGCGGTCTGGATCATCTGCTCGGGCGAACCGGCCATGCCGATCGAGCCCATATCGCCGGTCGGATGCGCGCGGATGTCGCCGACGGCGTCCACGACCTTGGTGCCGAGAATAGCCGAGGGTAGCCAGCCGTTCAGCGTCGACGACCGGCCGTTCTGGCCGATGATCAGGCCGGAAAGCTTCTCGCCGAGTTCGTCCTGCAGGAGCTGGACGGCCTTCACATAGTCGATGCCCTGCATCTCCCAGGGCGTGGTGGACGCCGGCGCGCCGATGGCAGCCGCCGTCGCGATCCAGTCGTTGTCGTCGAGCTCTTCGATCGACACCAGCTCCGGCTTGCCGACATTGACGGCCGCATAACCGAGCATGCGGCCGTGATCGGCCCAGCCGCCACCACCGGCCGCATAAACGGAGCCGCCTTTGACAGCCGCCTCGACATCCTTCGCAACGAGTATGCGTCCCATTTGGCTACTCCTGATCTCAGCCGGTTTTCTTCAAGGTTTTGTCCATGTCGCGCACCGCTTCAAACAGCACGGCGGCGCCCATGGCGATGTCGTCATTCTCGGCCCATTCGTCTGCTGAGTGACTGCGGCCATCCTTGCAGGGCACGAAGATCATCGCTGCCGGCGCCACCTTGGCGATCCAGGCCGTATCGTGGCCGGCGCCGGACGCCATGCGCCGATGCTTCGCCCCAACCGTTTCGCATGCTCGCTCCAGCGTTTCGAGCAGGCCGGCATCGCCCGGCGTCGGAAAATTGTCTGAGACGCGGACGGGCGGCTTGATGGTCACTCCGTAAGCCGTAGCTATCTTTTGCACAGCACCATCGATCCAGGTTAAGAAGAGTTCCATGTCCTCGCGGATCTCGGCGCGACCGTCGATCAGCAGCACGACTTTGGACGGCACCACGTTAGCGGCATTTGGCTCGATGCGGAATTCGCCCACGGTGGCGGCGAAATGGCCCGGCGTCTGCGCCTGCTCCGCCGCCCGCTGCCTGATGTCGAGTACCAGCTGCGAGGCTGCCACCAGCGCGTCCGCGCGCCGGTCCATCGGCGTGGTGCCTGCATGATCGGCACGACCTTCGACGGTGATTTCGATGCGGGTGATGCCGGCGATCGCGGTGACGATGCCGATATCCTTGTTCTCCGCTTCCAGCACCGGTCCCTGCTCGATATGCAGCTCCAGGAAGCCTGCGAGATCCGGGCGCTTCTGGGCGAGGAGCACCGAAGGGTCGCCGCCGACCTCAGCAATGCCTTGGGAAAGCGTGCGGTCGCCGCTGGTGCGGCTGAGCCATGCCTCGGGAATTTGCCCGGTCATCCCACGGCTGCCGATGCAGGAGACTCCGAAGATGCTGACTTCCTCGGCGAGGAAATCAACGATCTCCAGATCATGGTCCAGTTGAATGCCCTGATCTTTCAAGGCGCGCGCAACTTCCAGCGCCGAGATCGTGCCGGCAATGCCGTCGAAGCGGCCGCCATCGGGCACGGTGTCGGAATGCGAGCCGACCATGATCGTGCCGAGGCCGGGTTTTGCGCCGGCGCGGCGGCCGATCAGATTGCCGCTGGCATCGATGCGGGTTTCCAGCCCCGCCGCTTTCATGCGCGCCTCGATGTAAGCACGGCCTTCCAGAAACAGCGGCGAGAAAGCGCGTCGTGTCCAGGGGTGATCGGGTTCGGTGATCCCTGCCAGCGCTTCGATATCTTCGGCGATGCGATCGGCGTTGACGGGCAGATTGTGGCGTTTCGATTGGTTCATCAGGCGGTCTCTCCGGCGATAATCTGGCGAGGAAGCGGGCGGACAAATCTGCCGCTGCCCGGCTCGGCCAGCACTGTGTTTTCGTCGGTAATCCGCTTGCCTCTGAGATAGGTGGCGGATACCGACCAAGGCAGGCGGATACCGTTATAGGGACTCCAGCCGACGACATTGTTGCCGCTCGAAGCGGCGTCATAGACGGTTTCGCGCGGTTCCAACACAACGATGTCGGCATCCTTGCCCGGCGTCAGCGCGCCCTTGATATGGTCGAGGCGAAAATGTTTGGCGGGGTTCTCCGCCATGAGCTTCGCCGCCCAGGTGAGCGGCACACCGCGTTCCAACGCGCCTTTGACGAAGAGCGGCACCATGACTTCCAGGCCCGGCACGCCCGATGCATTCGCCAGCATATCCGGGTTGGTCTTGCGGTTCTCCGACCAACTGACGTGGTCGGTTGATACCAACCAGACATTGCCTTCCGCCACCTTGCGCCACAATGTCTCCACTTCGGCGCGCGGGCGGATCGGCGGATTGATCTTTGCCTTGCCGCCGAGGCGCTTCACGTCGTTTTCCTCGTCCAGCGTCAGATAGTGGATGCAGCACTCCACCGTCGCCTCGAAACCGTCGCGGCGGTAGGCGCGGGCGATATCGTAGCCGCGGCCGAGCGAACAATGCACCACATGCGCCGGGCAGCCGGTATTCGCGCCCGTTTCGAAGATCGTGTGCATGGCAAGCAGTTCGGTGATTGGCGGCCGGGACAGGCCGTGTGCGCGGTAATCTGTGATGCCGCTGGCCTTCACCTGTTCCATGTAGGTCCGAACCGCTTCATCGTCCTCATTGTGCACGCCGGCCGTCAGCCCGGTCGGTGCGATCGCCGCAAAGCAGGCGTCGAGCAGGGCAGGGGGGATGCGCGGGAAGCGCTTCGGGTCCGTGCCGAAGGTCGAGAATTTGAAGGCAGCGACGCCGGCCTCGACCATTTCGGCTATGCGCGCCACGCCTTCTTCCGGGTCGACCGTGCCGTAAAGCGCGAAGTCGACGCGGGCTTGTGGCGAGGCGTGATCGATCTTCTTCTTCACGGCTGCCGCCGAACAGACGAGATTGCCTTCGTCATAGGGCATGTCGACGATGGTGGTGACGCCGCCCGCCGCTGCCGAGCGGGTCGACCAGATGAAGTCTTCCTGGTTCTTTTGCGAGAGCGAATGCACTTGGGCGTCGATCGCGCCGGGCAAGATCAGTGCTTTTCCGAGCAAATGCCGTTCGCGCCCTCCGGGCGGGGTGCCGATGCCGATTTGGACGACCTTGCCGTCTCGCACGGCGACATAGCCCCCTTCCACGATACGCTCGGGCAGAACCACCGTGCCCTGCAAAACGAGATCGAAGTCAGCCATATCCAGTCTCTCCGTTCACCGGTTTGTTCAGATCGCGACGGCTTCGCGATAAAGCCGTTCTTCGACCCGCTCGAGCGAGCCGAGGGCGAAGAAGTCATCATAGGCGAGGATCGGCGCATGGGCGATCATCTCGGATACGAAGGCCTCGGAGGCCAGTTCCTCTTCGATCGCTTCGACTTCAGCCGAAAGTGGCCGGTCGACGACATAGAAGTCGGCATGTTTGCGCACGACGTCGTAAAGCATGCGGGCCACGCCTTCCGGCTTGTCGCCGAGAATGTCTATCGCCTGCGCCGAGAGCAGGGCTTCCAGCGCCGCAAGGCGTTTCAGTGCACGCATCTGCCGCTCGAAACGTTCGATGACCAGCGGCAGGAAAGCGGCTTCATCCTCCATGCCGGCGGCCACGACCAGCGACTGCGCCGATACCGGATTGGACATGGACAGCACCCGCGAGAAGATCTCGCCGGCAAGCTTGATGATTGGGCCGAAGCCGGTAGCGATTTTGCCCTCCGGCACGAGGTTGACAGGCAGGCCGCGCCGTTGACCGTTGCCGAGCAGGACGCAGCGATTGAAGGCATTGCGCGCCGCATGCGCCATGCAGATGACCGCAGCCTCGAGCAGGATCGTCACATCGAGCGGCAAGGAGCCACCTGACGTCATGACCCGACCGTCGACGATGACGGGATTGTCGTCCGAGCGACCGGTCGCCGCCAGGATCTTGTGGCCGGCGGTCAGGAGATTCTCGATCACCGCACCGAAGACCTGGCCGATCATGCGCAGGCTCAACGGGTCCTGTATATGCGTCGCCACGGGCCAAGGCCATTCTTCGGAGGCATTGCAGAGCCAGGAGCCGATCAGGGCCTCGCGCGCCGTGCCAACGTGGCGCACTGCGTACCAGGGATCACGCGAGGAACCGAGGGCACCGGCCGCCATCATGCCGGTCGCGAGCAGCACCCGGATGGAAGAAGCAGCATTGCGGGTCGTCTCGGCCGCAGCCGCGAAGCTCACGGCGTTGACACTGAGCGAGGCCAGGCTGTCGCGCGGCAGCATCCTCACAGGCTTGATGCCGGCCGCTGCGAACGCATCGGCTGCCTGCATGCGCCGGCCGTGATAGACGGCCTCGCCGACCCCGGTCAGCACTGCGCCGATCTGGCCCATCAGGCCGATATCGGCGCAGCCGATCGAACCGGTGCGGCGGACGACGGGAATGACATCCGAATGCAGGAGCTGGAGATAGGCGTCGATCAGCTCCGAGGAGCAGCCGACCTGGCCGGTCAGCGCCGTATTGATGCGAATCGCCATGGCATTGCGCACGACGGACATGGAAAAAGGCGCGCCGGTACCGAAATGATGGGCGCGCACGAGGCCGAGATTGAAGGTGTCGAGGTCTTCGGGCGACCACTCCACATCCTTCATCGCCCCGACGCCGGTGGTCGAGCCGTAGACGGGCATTCCGGACTGGATCGTGCTTTCGAGAACCTCGCGCGCCGCACGCACGCGAGCCAGGCCGCTTTCCGATGCCGTAGGCATCACGACCCCAGCGCCGATCCGCACCAGATCGCTGAACCCCAAGGGCTGTCCGGTGAGTTCGATGCCGGCTTTCTGACGCTCCATGTTGCTATTCTCCTTTCCTGCAAGGCTATGCGAGCATCATTGACAATGGGATATCCCAAATGGCGAACACCTGTTGTGCCGCGTATGCAAAAGCACGCGCAAAACCCGCTCAGCGCCTTCAATGACGCACTACAACCGAAAGGGGGAGGTATGCATTTCCATTAAACGGCATAGCCGTAGAAATAGGTCAGCTTAAATGCCATGCAATATAAAGCAGCGCGAGCGCGATGATCCAGAGCGCCAGGCGTCCCGAACGGCCGTGCTTCGCTTCCGCCTTGCCGATTGCTTCCGCCGTCTGCGGGTCGAAGCGCAGGCCGTTTTCGCTCATGGCGAGAAGTTCGTGATGGAATTTCTCGGTTTTCGCGGCGATTTCAGGGGCGGCCTCCGCCAGCTTCACGGCCGCTTTAAAACCGTCTCGCAGGTCGGTTACGATACGCTTGGGACCGAGATTGGTACGGATCCAGTCGCCGACGACGGGTTCCGAAGCCTTCCACATATTGAAGCGCGGATTGAGCATGCGCGACACGCCCTCGACCACGACCATGGTCTTTTGCAGCATGACCAGCTCCGGCCGCGTCTCCATATCGAAAAGTTCGGTCACTTCGAAGAGCAGCGTCAGTAGCTTGCCCATGGAGATCGTTTCCGCCGGCTGGCCGTGGATCGGCTCACCGATGGCCCGGATCGCCTGCGCGAAGCTTTCGGTATTGTGATGCGCAGGCACGTAGCCGGCCTCGAAATGCACCTCGGCGACGCGGATATAGTCGCGGGTGATGAAGCCGTAGAGAATTTCGGCAAGGAAGCGGCGTTCCTTTTTGCCGAGCCGCCCGACGATGCCCATGTCGACCGCGACGATCTCCCCTTCGGCATCGACGAAAAGATTGCCGGGATGCATATCAGCATGGAAAAAGCCGTCGCGCAGCGTATGCCGCAGGAAGGACTGGATCAGCGTGTCGGCGAGCACATTGAGGTCATGGCCGGCTGCCTTCAGCCCCTCGACATCGGACATCTTGACGCCGTCGATCCACTCCATGGTGATGACGTCGCGGCCGGTGCGCTCCCAATCGACTTTGGGGACCCGGAAGCCGGGATCCTTCTCGGTGTTTTCCGCTATTTCGGAGAGCGCTGCCGCCTCCAGGCGCAGATCCATCTCGACCTTGGTCGTCTGCTCCAATGTCCGCGTCACTTCGACGGGCCTTAGGCGGCGACTCGACGGCATGAAGCGTTCCTGCAGATGGGCGACAAGATACATCGCTTTGATATCGTTGCCGAAACGCTGTCGCACACCCGGGCGGACCACCTTGACGGCAACGCGTTTGCGGCCCTGCGGTGTCTGCACTTCCGCCGGATGCACCTGCGCAATCGAAGCTGCGGCAATCGGTTCGTCAAAGCTTACATAAAGGTCGTCGATGGGGCGGCCAAGCGAACCCTCGATCGCAGCCTTTGCCGCCGCATGCGGGAAGAAAGCCATGCGGTCCTGCAGTTGCGACAGGTCGTTGGCCATGTCGACGCCGACGACATCGGGTCGCGTCGCCAGGAACTGGCCGATCTTCACGTAGGAAGGCCCGAGCCGCTCGACGGCCTTGGCCAGGCGGTCGCTGCGCGCCTGGGTCTTGGCGCGCTTGCGGGCAAAGATGCTGACAAAGGATTTGGCCAGGCTGACGGAGGGCGGCAATCCTTCCGACGGAAGCGCAATGACCACGCCTTCGCGCACCAGCACCCAGCCGACCCTGAGGAGGCCGAAATATACGTTGAAAGCACTCATCGGGTCTCAAGGTCTCGCTTGATGCCAGCCGAAAACCGCTTCAAACTTTTCGGTGTCATGCGTCAGAGCTTCCAGCCGGAGTGCAGGGCGGCGATGCCGCCGGTATAGTTGGTAAAGCTCACGCGCGAAAAGCCGGCCTCGCGGATCATCGTCGCAAAATCCTGCTGGTTCGGGAATTTGCGGATCGATTCCACCAAATACTGATAGGGCTCGGCATCGCCGGTGATCGCCTTGCCGAATTGCGGAATGGCATTGAAGGACCAGGCGTCGTAGACGCGGTCGAGCAGCGGTAGGTCGACTTCGGAAAATTCCAGCACCAACAGCCTGCCGCCGCGCTTTAGCACGCGATAGGCCTCCTTCAGCGCCACATCGATATGCGGCACGTTGCGGATGCCGAAAGCGATCGTATAGGCGTCGAAGGAGTTCGGCTCGAAGGGCAGCTCTTCGGCATTGGCTTCGACGAAGGTGAGATTGCCGGCAAGTTTCTTCTTCTCCGCGCGCTCGGCGCCGACGCCGAGCATCGAGCCGTTGATGTCGAGCACGGTCGCATGCGCCAGCCGGTTCGAGGCTTCGACGATGCGGAAGGCAATGTCGCCCGTGCCACCGGCGACGTCGAGGACCTTATAGGCCGCGTCCTTGCGCGGGTTGAGCGCCGATATCATCGCATCCTTCCAGGCCCGGTGCAGGCCCATGGACATGACGTCGTTCATGATGTCGTAGCGCTTGGCGACCTTGTGGAACACCTCGTTGACGAGGCCTTGCTTCTCGCCATCGGCCACTTCGCGGAAGCCATAGGATGTCTCCATACCGCCATCGGCGGAGGTGCGGCTTTCTGCCATCAGCTCAACTCCGTTACACAAATCTGCGACGGACCATAGCGAAATCGCGTTTGCCACGCTATCTCATGAGCCAGGTCACCAACCGCAACGCCTTTGGGCTATAGCTCAGATCATAAGCGGTTGAAACATAAAGATGGATAGCGATGCCGGAATTACCAGAGGTCGAAACCGTCAGGCGTGGGCTTGCGCCCTCCATGGAAGGCGCGCTGCTTGCCGAACTGGAGCTGCGCCGCAACGACCTGCGCTTTCCCTTTCCGCTCGAGTTTTCGCGCCTTGTTTCCGGCCGCGGCATCACGTCGCTGTCACGACGTGCGAAATATCTTCTGATAGATCTCGATGACGGCATGACGATCATATCGCATCTCGGCATGTCCGGCTCGTTCCGCATCGAGAATGGGACGATTGCCGATATGCCAGGTGAGTTCCATCACCCGCGCTCCAAAGACGAGAAGCATGATCACGTCGTCTTCCATTTGAAGGGTGTCAACGGCGATGCGCGCGTCATTTACAATGATCCCCGCCGCTTCGGCTTCATGGACATCGCCCGGCGCGCAGATCTCGCCAGTCATCCGTCCTTCCGCGATCTCGGCCCTGAGCCGACAGGCAATGAATTGAGCGCCGACTATCTGGCCGAACGCTTCTCGGGCAGGGCGCAACCGCTGAAGAGCGCGCTGCTCGACCAGAAGAATATCGCCGGCCTCGGCAACATATATGTGTGCGAGGCGCTATGGCGTTCGCATCTGTCGCCGCTGCGCGCCGCCGGGACGCTGGTGACCGAAGCCGGCGGGCCGAAAGAGGAATTGTTTCGGCTGGTCGGCGCGATCCGCGAGGTCATCGCCGATGCGATCGCCGCCGGTGGTTCGTCCTTGCGCGACCATATCCAGACGGATGGTTCGCTGGGCTATTTCCAGCATTCCTTTTCCGTCTACGACCGTGAGGCTAAGCCTTGCGGCACGCCCGGCTGCGGCGGTACGGTCGCCCGCATCGTCCAGGCGGGGCGCTCTTCTTTTTATTGCGCCTCCTGCCAGAGCTAATGTGAAGGGAGAGAGTCATGGCCTACGAAACCCTAATCGTCGAAACGCACGGGGCTGTCGGCCTCGTCAGGCTCAACCGGCCGCAGGCGTTGAATGCGTTGAATTCGACCGTACTTGCTGAGTTGAAGGAGGCTTACGCCGCCTTTCATGCCGATGAGGCGATCGGCGCGATCGTCTTGACTGGCTCGGAAAAGGCTTTTGCAGCCGGCGCCGATATCAAGGAGATGCAGCCGCTCGATTTTGCCGATGTCTATAAAGGCGATTTCATCAGCGGCTGGGACGAGATCGCCAAGGCGCGCAAGCCCGTCATTGCCGCCGTCAGCGGCTTTGCGCTCGGCGGTGGCTGCGAGCTCGCCATGATGTGCGATTTCATCATCGCTGCGGATACCGCAAAGTTCGGCCAGCCGGAGATCACGCTCGGCATCATCCCCGGCATGGGCGGCTCGCAACGCCTGATGCGCGCAGTCGGCAAGGCAAAGGCGATGGACATGGTCTTGACGGGCCGGATGATGGATGCCGCCGAAGCGGAGCGTTCCGGCCTGGTGTCGCGCATCGTGCCGGCCGACAAGCTGATCGAAGAGGCGCTGGCCGCCGCCGCCAAGATCGCCTCGCTGTCGCGCCCCTCGGTGTTGATGGCCAAGGAGGCGGTCAACCGGGCGCTGGAAACGACGTTGGAAGAGGGCTTGCGCTTCGAGCGCCGGCTTTTCCATAGCCTGTTCGCCACCGAAGATCAGAAGGAAGGCATGGCGGCTTTCATCGAGAAGCGCAAACCCGACTTCAAGAACAGGTGACGCGAGATTCCGGAATTGCGCGGGTTCCGTGAGAATCCGCGTTGACGCCGTCGCTCATTCCGGTTATATGCCCGCCACAGTTTGGAAAGCCGATCTGGTTTTCCGCAATTGCTCCCGCATTGCTGGATGAAGAGGCCGCAAGGCCCGCACTGCATTGACGGAGTTATGTTCGAATTCTAAGAGAGGCATACATGGCCAATACCAGCTCGGCGAAAAAAGCGACCCGCAAGATCGCCCGCCGCACCGAAGTCAACAAGGCTCGTCGCTCGCGCGTTCGCACCTTCGTCCGCCAGGTTGAAGAAGCCATCGCATCGGGTGATGCGGATCGTGCGAAGGAAGCCTTCCTGGTTGCGCAGCCGGAACTGGCTCGCGCTGCCACCAAGGGTGTCATGCATGCCAACACTGCTTCCCGTAAGGTCTCGCGTCTTGCCAAGCGTGTTAAGGCGCTTTCGGCTCCGACCGCGTAAATCTTTCCTTAACGATTTAATCGTTAGACTTGAGCCCGGCCCTTGCGCCGGGCTTTTTGGATTCAACCGGAATCGACCCGTATCGTTAAAATGTAGCCGGCTGATCATGTCACTGAGGTGACAGAAAAATTTGTTTAAAAACAAATATTTATGGCAGGATGTCTTAATGTTGCATGATCTGCGTGACGGGCTGCAGGCTCGCAAGTGAGTCAAGGGATTTTTTATTTTTTTTGTTTTCAAACCTGTGTGAATCGCGCTCAACGTGAATCTCCTTGATTCAAAAGCGATTCTTTTTTGACGGGGTTGTGACAGTCAAAAACGACTTCCAGAGTCAAGGACCGCCTCTTAATTTTGTGTAAAATTCATCGTTGATCTCTGCATTCGATCCTGCCTAAATGGCTTTCAACAAGGGGCGCGGACATCATCTGAAACGGCTTCGGCGAACACTGCCACTAAAGGCAGCGGTGGTGGTTTTTTGTTCCTTGTGACGGAGCGGTTCGGTTCCGTTTTTTCAAACAGTTGACGAGTTAAGGCCGTAAGCGGTAACGCCTGCGGAACGAGGAAACTTGTCTGCTCTTTGCAGCCTTAAGTCCCAAGCGTGGCTGCGGGGAGGGGAGAAAAATTAACAGCCGTTTGGCGCAGCCGGTCGGAATACGAGGACCGAGTGACTGCGCCAGATGCAGACACCAAGACGAAGGCCGCTCGAGGAGCAGTTTTCGCCAGGGTGTTTTGCGTAAGGTCCGTTTGGCTGGACCCGGCTGATGAACCGGTATGCGGCGAAGCTCAGAACAACGAGCGCGACCGTCATGCCATGGCGTAGACCTAAGGGCGGCGGTAATCCAATTTCCGCCCTATAAAAAGAGACTGTGGAAGGCGGCATTATGCAGATGATTACGAGAACGACGGGTGCATTGGATAATGGGGACAATGCACAGCAGGCGTTCAGTACGGTTTGCCTTGAAGCGGCGGGGGAAAAGGGAGACATGAAGCATAACGTGTTGTTCGAGCGTGTCAGTGCACGCTTGAAGGCTCAGGTCGGTCCGGATGTTTATGCCAGCTGGTTTGCACGGCTTAAGCTGCACTCGGTATCGAAAAGCGTCGTCCGGCTAACTGTTCCGACGACCTTCCTGAAATCCTGGATCAACAACCGTTATCTCGATCTGATCACCAGCCTATTCCGGGCAGAAGATGCTGAAATCCTGAAGGTTGAAATTCTGGTGCGCACGGCGACTCGCCACGGTGCGAAGCCCTGCGCTGATGAACAGGCGGCTGTTCCCGACGCAGCTTCGGTGGCGCCGATCCGCCGCCCTGCGGCTCAGCCTGCCGGTCAGGTCGTTGCCCAGGCGGTCAGCGCGGCTGCTGCCGCCCGACCGGCGACGGTGGGCACGCCGCTGTTCGGCTCGCCGCTCGATTCCCGCTTCACCTTCGATACATTTGTCGAAGGCAGCTCGAACCGCGTCGGCCTCGCCGCCGCCAAGACGATTGCCGAAGCCGGCTCCGGCGCCGTGCGGTTCAATCCGCTCTTCGTCCACGCCACGGTCGGGCTCGGCAAGACGCATCTCTTGCAGGCGATCGCCAATGCCGCCGTGCAGAACCCGCGCGCCTTGCGTGTCGTCTATCTGACGGCGGAATATTTCATGTGGCGCTTCGCCACTGCCATTCGCGACAATGATGCGCTGACTCTGAAGGACTCGCTGCGCAATATCGATCTTCTGATCATCGACGACATGCAGTTCCTGCAGGGCAAGATGATCCAGCACGAGTTCTGCCACCTGCTCAATATGCTGCTCGACAGCGCCAAGCAGGTCGTCGTTGCGGCTGACCGCGCGCCCTGGGAGCTGGAATCGCTCGATCCGCGCGTGCGCTCCCGTCTTCAGGGCGGCGTTGCCATCGAGGTCGAGGCGCCGGACTACGAGATGCGTCTTGAAATCCTCAAGCGCCGGCTGGATTCCGCCCGCCTGGATGATCCATCGCTGGAAATTCCGGCCGAACTTCTCTCGCATGTTGCCCGCAATGTGACGGCGAGCGGCCGCGAGCTGGAAGGTGCTTTCAACCAGTTGATCTTCCGCCGCTCTTTCGAGCCGAACCTGACGGTCGAGCGCGTGGACGAGTTGCTTGCCCATCTGGTCGGCTCAGGCGAACCGCGTCGCGTCCGTATCGAGGATATCCAGCGTATCGTGGCACGCCATTACAATGTCTCGCGCCAGGAGCTGGTCTCCAACCGTCGCACACGCGTCATCGTCAAGCCGCGCCAGATCGCCATGTATCTGTCGAAGACGCTGACGCCGCGCTCCTTCCCGGAGATCGGTCGCCGCTTCGGTGGTCGCGATCATACGACGGTATTGCATGCGGTGCGCAAGATCGAGGAGCTGATTTCCGGTGACAGCAAGCTGTCGCATGAAATCGAGCTGTTGAAGCGTCTGATCAACGAATAATCCGCGACGCTAACTGCATTTTGTCCACGGCCGGCTTCATCGCCGGCCGTTTTCATTTATGCGGCTTTTATTCTATAGATGTCTGAAATGCTGAATCGGATGCCCGGCCGGAGGAGGCCGGGGACGCCGACGGGGGAGGATGCCTATGGGTTTTGACAGAATTGCCGTTCTCGGCCTCGGCAAGGTCGGGCGGCTCGCTGCCACATTGCTGCATGAAAGCGGTTTTGTCGTCACCGGCGTCGATGCGCGTTTGCCTGCGGAGGCCATGCCTTTCGCCTGCGAAACGGGCGATGTCTCCGATCCGGTGTTGATCGGCAATCTCTTTTCCCGCGTCGACGCCGTGCTCTCCTGTCTGCCGTTTCATCTGAACGCCGAACTGGTGCGCTTAGCCCATGGCGCCGGCATTCATTACTTCGACCTGACCGAGGATGTACCGACCACCAACGGCATCATCGAACTTGCAAAGAGTGCCGGCGCTCTGATGGCGCCGCAATGCGGCCTGGCGCCCGGTTTCGTCGGTATTGTCGGCGCAAGTCTCGCCGACGTCTTCGATCGCTGCCGCTCGATCCGCATGCGCGTGGGTGCTTTGCCGCAGAATCCGACCGGACTGTTGGGTTATGCCTTCAATTGGTCGCCGGAGGGCGTCGTCAACGAATATCTGAACGACTGCGAAGTCATCGAGGGCGGGGTGCGCAAGCTGGTCTCGCCGATGGAATGGCACGAGACGCTTTATGTGAATGGCGTCAAGCTCGAAGCCTTCACCACCTCGGGCGGCCTCGGAACCATGTGCACCACCATGCTCGGCCGGGTGGAAAACCTTGATTACAAGACCATGCGGTATCCCGGCCACATGGAGTTGATGAATTTCTTCTTCCATGAGTTGCTGATGCGCGACCGCCGCCAGCTTGCCGGGGAAATCCTGACCGAGGCGAAGCCGCCGGTCGATGACGATGTCGTCTATGTTCATGTCTCGGCCGAAGGTACGATCAACGGTAATCTGCGCCGGCGGGAGTTCGTGCGGGCCTATTATCCGATCGAGATCGCCGGAGAGAGCCGTACCGCCATTTCCTGGACCACCTCGGCTTCCGTCGTTGCCGTTATCGAGCTAGTGCGCGCCGGCCGGCTGCCTTCGACCGGCTTCCTGCATCAGGAGCATATTCCACTCGACACATTCCTCGAGACGCGGACCGGCAGCCTGTTCAAAGGCGGCATCACGCATCACGGTTGACGTGCGCCACTATGCCGGCGGCGTCCCATGCGAGACTTCGGAAAACAGCCAGGCGCGGAAGGCAGCGATGGCAGGCCGTTCCAGCGCTGCCGGGGGATAGACCAGATGGTAGGCCAGTGCGCTGGCCAGCCCCATCGGGAAGGGCGCGACAATCGTGCCGTCAGCCAATTCCTTTTCCATGAAAGAGCGGCGCATCAGTGCGATGCCGAGTCCTGCCTTCATGGCATGATAGGCACCGGTGCCGTCGGTGAAGATCGGTCCGCGCGTGGCGTCGACCTCGGTTGCGCCCGCCGCCTCCAGCCAGAGCTGCCAGTCGCGACGATACACATCATGGATCAGGATCAGGCCGGCCAGCGCGTCGGCTGCGGGTGACAGGCCAAGGGTGGCTGCGACCTCAGGCGTGCAGACCGGCACATATTCGTCGTCGAGCAGCCGCTCGCTCGCCAGCCCTTCATAGCCGCCGAGGCCATGGCGGATGGCGATGTCGATGCCATCGCGGTGGAAATCCATCATCCGGTGCGAGGCGCTGATCCGAAGATCGATCTCGGGATGCGCCTGTTCGAAATGCCTCAGCCGCGGCACCAGCCAGTGCGTGGCGAAGCCGG
Source organism: Rhizobium sp. BK313 (assembly GCF_014193655.1). Classification (GTDB taxonomy): domain Bacteria; phylum Pseudomonadota; class Alphaproteobacteria; order Rhizobiales; family Rhizobiaceae; genus Rhizobium. Next base: position 353,366 of record NZ_JACHZQ010000003.1, read on the forward strand.
CTGTGCAGGTGACGGTCAACACCGTATCGCGCGTCCGCATCGTCAGCGCGGCCGTCGCCTCTCGTACCAGGCGGAAGGCAGTGCGCAGCGTCGCGAAATAATCCGCACCGTCAGTAGTCAATGCCAGGCCGCGTGCACGACGTTCGAAAAGCCGGACACCGAGTGCGGTTTCGAGGTCGCGCACCTGCAGGCTGACGGCGCCAGGGGTCACATGCAACTCCCTCGCGGCGAGCGTCATGCTCAGATGTCGCGCCGAAGCCTCGAAAGCGCGCAGCGCCGAAAGTGAAGGCAATTGATCCATGATGATTGAGTTAAACTAAACAATTGAACGAAAAAGACTCGTTTGCATGAGCCCCGTAATCGCGAGATTATTCCATCAATCTCGACTGTTGGCAAGAAAGTGCATTTTTACCACCATCGAGCACAACTCAATAATCTGGAAGGCAGGAGGATATCACCATGGCGCAGAAATCGATGGGTGCGGCGGAATGGAGCATGCTGCTGGGGTTGTCGGTCCTCTGGGGCGGCTCGTTTTTGTTCAACGGCATCTTGGTGCACGAACTGCCGCTCTTCACCATCGTCACCGCGCGTGTTGCATTGGCGGCGGTAGCGCTGCATGTCATCGTGCGGGTGACCGGGCAAGCGATGCCGCGTGATCGTCAGGCCTGGGCCGCCTTCTTCGGCATGGGTTTCCTCAACAACGTCATCCCATTCCTGCTGATCGTCTGGGGCCAGACGCATATCGCCAGCGGCCTGGCCTCCATTCTGAACGCGACGACACCGCTTTTCGCCGTCGTGGCGGCGCATTTCCTGACGACAGACGAGAAAATGACCGGCAATCGCCTGATCGGCGTTATCGTCGGCTTTGCCGGCGTTGCGCTGATGATAGGCCCGTCGGTGCTGAGCAGCCTCGGCTCGAACGTGCTGGCTCAGCTTGCCGTGCTGGGCGCCGCCTTCTCCTACTCGCTCGCCGGCATCTTCGGCCGCCGCTTCCGCCGCATGGGTCTTGCCCCCATCATTCCCGCGGCGGGGCAAGTGACTGCCTCGACCGTCCTGCTGCTGCCGGTTGCCCTTTTTGTCGACCACCCATGGACGCTCAGCATGCCTTCGACCGAGACCTGGACGGCACTGGCCGGCCTGGCGGTCCTCTCGACAGCGATCGCCTATGTCCTGTTCTTCCGTATCCTGGCAACGGCGGGCGCCACCAACCTGATGCTTGTGACCTTCCTCATCCCCGTCAGCGCCATCCTGCTTGGCGCGCTGATCCTCGGCGAACAATTGCAGCTGAAGCATTTCATCGGCATGGCGATGATCGCCGTTGGCCTTGCGGCGATCGATGGACGGCTATTCGCCTTCAGGAAGAGAAGTGTGGCGGCGGAGTAGGATAGACGGTTGCCTTCTCAGCACGCCAGATCCGCAACCACGGAATCGAGGATCAGCATGCCCGCCGGCGTGCAGCGCAAGCGGGAATTGCCGAGGCGCTCGATGAAGCCATGCTCCAACAGGAGTTGCTCGCGCTTCGGATCGGGCTCCCTGCCGGAGAGCTGTTGCCAGCGCACGAGATCGATACCCTCTTTCAGGCGCAGGCCCATTAGCAGCAACTCGTCAGCCTGCTCGTCGAAGCCGAGCATCTCCTGTTCGATCATACCGTGGCCGTCGCGCTCGACCAGCTCCAGCCAGCTTTCCGGCTTCCGCTCGGTGGACGTCGCCAATTTCTTGGGTCCGTGCGTCAGCCGGCCGTGGGCGCCCGGGCCGATGCCGGCATAGTCGCCATAGCGCCAATAGGTGAGATTGTGACGGCTCTCCGCGCCCGGGCGGGCATGATTGGAGACCTCGTAGGCCGGCATGCCCTCGCGTTCGGTGATCTCCTGTGTGGCCTCATAGAGCAGCGCGGACTGGTCGCCGTCCGGTACGATCAGCTTGCCCGCCTTGTGCAGGCCGAAAAAGGGCGTGCCTTCCTCGATGGTGAGCTGATAGAGCGACAAATGGTCGACGGCATAGGAGATCGCCTCCTTCAGCTCTCGCTCCCATTCCTCGACGGTCTGGTTCGGGCGGGCATAGATCAAGTCGAAGGACATGCGCGGAAAGATCTCGCGCGCCAGCTTGATCGCCTTCAACGCATCGGCGACATCATGCAGACGACCCAGGAATTTGAGATCGCGGTCATTCAGCGCCTGGACGCCCATCGACACACGGTTGACGCCGGCGGCGCGATAGCCGCGGAAACGCTCGGCTTCGACGCTGGAAGGGTTGGCCTCCATGGTAATCTCGATTCCGCCAGGCACATGCCAATACCTGGAAATGCCGTCGAGAACCGCGCCGACCGTCTCCGGCTTCATCAGCGAAGGCGTGCCGCCGCCGAGGAAGATGCTGGTCACCGTCTTCGGACCGCTGATCGCCCGCATCGATGCCATTTCCTTGAGGAAGGCAGCGACAAAACGCTCCTGGTCGACCGGCTGGTGGCGGACATGGCTGTTGAAATCGCAATAGGGACATTTGGCCGCGCAGAAGGGCCAATGCACATAGACGCCGAAACCAGGCTCACCGGTATCGGGCAGCAATTGCGCCTCACGCGTCATCTCTTGCGAATCCATGATGTCCACGGGTTTGAGCCTACGCCTCCAGGCAGGTTTCGACAAAGATCTTGAAGGCACGGGCCCGGTGCGACAGTGCCTGCGGTTCGCCAGGCTTCCAACCATGCTTCTGCGCGGCGCTCATCTCGCCAAAGGTCACGTCGTAACCCTTTGGCTGAAACACCGGATCGTAGCCGAAGCCCTGCGTGCCGCGCGGCGGCCAGACGACAGTGCCCTCGACTTCGCCGCGGAAAAGCTCGGTGTGCCCGTCCGGCCAGGCGAGGCAAAGCACACTGATGAAGCGAGCCGTGCGGCTCTCCGGCGACGTGGCGCCTGCGGTTTCCAGCGCGGTCTCGACCTTTTGCATCGCCATGGCGAAATCGCGGGTGCCATCCGGTCTTTCCGCCCAGTTGGCGGTATAGACGCCGGGATCGCCGCCAAGGGCATCGACCACCAGACCGGAGTCATCGGACAATGCCGGCAGGCCGGAGGCATGGGCCGAGGCCAACGCCTTGATCGTCGCGTTTTCCTCGAACGTCGTACCGGTCTCATCCGGCTCGATGAAATTGAGATCGGCGGCAGACTTGGCGGTAAAGCCGAACGGCCCGATCAGGTCCTGGATTTCACGGATCTTGCCGGCATTATGGCTGGCGACGACGATAGTCTTGGTATCGAGCTTGCGCATATCCTGTCCTGTCAGATGCCCCAGATCCGGGGTTCGGCGCATTCCAGGCTGTTGCCGGCCGGATCGCGGAAATAGATCGAGCGGCCGCCGTTCGGCCATTGAAAATCGGCCTCGATGGCGACCTCGGCAGCTCTCAGCTTTTCCGCCATCGCTTCGATATCGTTGCCGCTGACCCGAAAGCATACGTGCCCGTTGCCTTTCGTGCCATGAGGCGGCACCGGCAAGGAACTCGATTCCGGCGGCTTCAAAGTCTCATGGCTGTTGAAGATCAACAGTACGCCCGGCCCGCAGCGATAGAAGACATGGCGGTTACCGGCCCGCGTGATCTTCTGCAGTCCGAGAATGCCGCCATAGAAGGCTTCGGCCGCATCGAGGTCATCGGCATAAAGCGCAGTTTCCAGAATGCCTTCCAGCAACGGATTCATCGGTTGACCGCCTCTCCGGTCAGGCAATCGCTTGCTTCTGCAGTTCCACCAGCTCGGCAATGCCGTTCTTGGCGAGGTGCATCAGTGTGGTGAATTCTTCTTCGCTGAAGGGTGTGCCTTCCGCCGTGCCTTGAATTTCGACGATGCCGCCGGTACCGGTCATGACGAAGTTGGCGTCTGTCTCGGCGGACGAGTCCTCGAGGTAGTCGAGGTCGATCACCGGCTGGCCGGCGAAGATGCCGCAGGAAATGGCGGCGATATGATCCTTCAGGACACGGTCCGTCTTGATCATGTTGCGGCTTTCCATCCACTTCAGGCAGTCGTAAAGCGCGATCCAGCCGCCGGTGATCGAGGCCGTGCGTGTGCCGCCGTCGGCCTGGATGACGTCGCAGTCGAGGGTAATCTGACGTTCGCCGAGCGCCTGCAGGTCGACGACTGCACGCAGCGACCGGCCGATGAGGCGTTGGATCTCCTGCGTGCGACCGCCCTGCTTGCCGGCGGCGGCTTCGCGCTTCATACGTTCGCCGGTGGCGCGCGGCAGCATTCCGTATTCGGCCGTGACCCAGCCCTTGCCGCTATTGCGCAGCCATGGCGGCGTCTTTTCTTCCAGGCTTGCCGTACAGAGCACATGTGTGTCGCCGAATTTGACCAGGCACGAGCCTTCCGCATGCTTGGAAAAATTGCGCTCGAACGACACCTTGCGCATCTGGTCGGTTTTTCTGCCTGAAGGCCGCATTCTACTCTCCTGAACGGTTATCGACCGCTTCTACGATCCACCAGCGGCTTTTGCAAAGGAAAAGCAGGATGGAGGGCTTCGTTGTGGCAGCCTTGGCATTTTTCCCTTTTGCCATTGCTAACTGAATGATTATATTTTGACTAAGGCTCAACAGAACGGGTTTGACAGCGAAATGGGGTTCACGACATCGTCGGTTTCGGATGCCATTGCCGCGTTGGACGAACGCTCGAAGGAAATCTTCCGCCGTATCGTCGAAGGTTATCTTGAGAATGGCGAACCGCTCGGCTCGCGCAACCTCTCGCGCTTGTTGCCGATGTCCTTGTCGCCTGCCTCCGTGCGCAACGTCATGAGCGACCTGGAAGAGCTCGGCCTGATCTATTCGCCGCATATCAGCGCTGGCCGTTTGCCGACGCAGGTCGGTCTGCGTTTCTTCGTCGATGCCTTCATGCAGGTCGGCGATCTTTCGGCGGAAGACCGCGCCACCATCGACCGTCAGGTGCGCGGCAGCAATCGCGATCAGCCGATGGAATCGGTCATGACCGAGGCGAGCAGGATGCTTTCGGGTATTTCGCGCGGTGCCGGACTGGTGATCACCTCCAAGAGCGATCCGGTATTGAAGCACGTCGAATTCATCCGCCTGGAGCCGACCAAGGCGCTCGCCGTGCTTGTCGGCGACCACGACCAGGTGGAAAACCGCATCATCGAATTGCCGGCCGGCGTTACGTCCTCGCAGCTCACGGAAGCGGCGAATTTCCTCAACGCTCACATGACCGGCCAGACCCTGCCGGAGCTGCGTCGTCAGTTGCAGACGTTGAAGGAGAGTGTGCGCCAGGAACTCGATACGCTGTCACGCGAGCTCGTCGAACGCGGGATCGCTGTCTGGTCGGGCGATGGCGATGACAGCAAGCCGACGCAACTCATCGTGCGCGGCCGCGCCAATCTGCTGGCAGAAGTGGGCGGTGCTGAGGATCTGGACCGGCTACGCCTGTTGTTCGACGATCTGGAAAAGAAGGACAGCCTGATCGAGATCCTGAACCTGGCCGAAAGCGGGCCGGGCGTACGTATCTTCATTGGCTCGGAGAACAAGCTCTTTTCCCTCTCCGGCTCCTCGCTGATCGTTGCGCCCTATCGTGATGACGATGACCGTATCATCGGCGCCGTCGGTGTCATTGGCCCGACGCGGCTGAATTACGCCCGTATCGTGCCAATGGTGGACTATACCGCCCAACTCATTTCCAGATTGTCGCGGACGGGGATTTGACGAAAAGCGGCCGGAGCGCCGTGCGTCCGTTTAAACGCATGAAGATTGCCCTAGTCTGGAAGCAGGATACCCGATCCACCCATCTCCGCCGGCATGTCTTTTTGTTTTGGCAGGCCGTCCGTCATGTGCAGCACGGTGTTCTCGTAGTTGACATGAAGCATCGGCCGAAAGTCGAGGGTGGGAATAATGGCGGCGTAAACGTCGGTCACGCCCCATAAGGGATGCTCGGTCAACAGATGGCCGCCGCAAATCTCGCACCATTTGCGCACGCTCGTTTCGCTTCTCTGATAGCTGCGGATGTGATCGGCGCCTTTGGTGACACGGACGGCTTCCGGCGGCCAGAGCGAGAAGGCGTTGACCGGCCCCGCCGACCATTCCCGACAGGAGTCGCAATGGCAGTAACCCATCGCCGCCGGTTCGCCACTGACCGCGATCTCCACCGCGCCACAGAAACATTTGCCCGAATGGGACTCGTTGCTGGACATGGATCATACCTCACGGATGTTGAAACGGCGTCGACTATACCGGGAAAGGCTTTTGGATAGTAGAAGCCCCAACGGGGGAGGCGCTCTCACCCGATTGGTATTCGTGCAAATGCGACCGGATTGCCGGGAATTGCCTGTTCTTCGCGAGAAAGCCTTGATTTTTTCCGGCCAAACCTCGATATCGGGCACATTCAAAAAGACAAAGCAATTCGGAGACCGTCATGACCGACGAAACAACGAAAACCGGACCTGACGCCACGGCGACTGACAATCCCGCGGGCTTTGCGCAAGAGGATGCTGAAACCGTGGATACTGCCCAGCCCTCTCAGCCGGATCCGGTCGAGCTGCTTAAGGCCGAAAATAGCGATCTGCGCGACCGCTATCTGCGCCTTGCCGCCGAGATGGATAATTTGCGCCGCCGCACCGAGCGGGACGTCAAGGATGCCAAGTCCTATTCCGTCGCCAGCTTCGCCCGCGACATGCTCGCCGTGTCGGACAATCTGCGCCGCACGCTGGAGGCCATTCCGGCCGAAGCCCGCGCGGAGGCCGATGCTGGCCTGAAGACGCTGATCGAAGGCGTGGAGATGACAGAGCGTTCCATGCTGTCGGCACTGGAGCGCCATGGTGTCCGTCAGATCGAGCCTATCGGCCAGAAGTTCGATCCCAATTTCCACCAGGCGATGTTCGAGGTGCCGAATACCGAAGTGCCGAACAATACGGTCGTGCAGGTGGTGCAGGCCGGCTTCGTCATCGGCGAGCGCGTTCTGCGCCCGGCCATGGTCGGCGTAGCCAAGGGCGGCCCCAAGGTTGCCGAGATTTCCGAACCGGGCGCCAATAGCCCATTCGACGAAAAAGACGCCTGAACCTCAAGTCGTGCATAAAAACAAGAGCCGGATGACCCTTCGTCATTCGGCTCTTGTTTTATCAGCGTTTAAGTCCGGGTCGATCCCTCAGGCAGCGTTGGACGCCTGCTCTTCATTGAGGAAAGCATAGATCGCGGAGGCGGATTCCGTGGCGCGCAGCTTGGCGACGAGATCCTGGTCGCGTAGCACGCGGGCAATCCGCGACAGCGCCTTCAGATGGTCTGCGCCAGCGCCCTCGGGGGCAAGCAGCAGGAAGACGAGGTCGACGGGCTGGTCGTCCAGCGCCTCAAAATCAACGGGCACTTCCAGGCGCGCAAAAATACCGATGATGGATTTGATGCTGGTGAGCTTACCGTGCGGAATGGCGATGCCGTTGCCGACGCCGGTGGAGCCCAGGCGTTCGCGCTGCAGCACGACGTCGAAAACCTCGCGCTCGGGCAGTCCGGTCAATTTGGAGGCCTTGGCTGCCAGCTCCTGAAGCAGTTGTTTTTTGGAATTTGCCCTCAAGGCGGGGATGATCGCATCTTGGTGCAGCAAATCTGCCAATGCCATTCTCTTTATCCTTCGTGTCGCCGAGATCCGATGACGGAGGAGCGGCGGCCAGCTGATTGTATAGGGCCGCCGCTCATCTTCTTTTCTCAGCTTTTGATATTGGCTGCGTCGATCCAGCCAATGTTGCCGTCCTGACGACGGTAAACGATGTTCAAATGTTCTTTGCCGGGGCTGCGGAAAAGCAGCAGCGGCTCATCGGTCATGTCGAGCGCCATCACCGCGGTAGCGACCGACATGGTCTTTAGCTGTTTCGTGCTCTCAGCGACGATCGCCGGCGCGAAATCGGCAGGGACTTCGTCGTCGTCGTCCGGTACGCCGTCCATGACGGTATATGCGACTTCGGCGAGGCCGTTTGTGTGGTTGCCGGCCTGGTGATCCTTCAGTTTGCGTTTATAGCGGCGCAGCCGCTTTTCGATACGCTCGGATGCCGCATCGAAAGCCAACTGCGGATCCATCGCCTCCCCGGCGGCATGCAGGACGACGCCGCTATCGAGATGAACTTTGCAATCGGCTGCGAAGCGGGAGCTGGATTTCTGCACCGTCACCTGGCCCGAATACCCCCCGTCGAAGTATTTCGTCACGGCCATACCGATCTGGTCTTCAATACGTTGGCGGAAGGAGTCACCAATTTCCATATGTTTACCGGAGACACGCACACTCATGGAGTTTCCCTTCTTGTCGTGATTATTGCGCGTACCAGTTTACGCCAAGCCTCAAGCTCATCCAAGCACTTCAGGCGGTCAAAGACAAATTGCGTTTATCTGGCGCCCTGGGGATGATGGGGATAAGTTCATGGCAGTGATGTCCTGCACTGATTGCGGCGGGCTTCTAGCCCCACCACACCAGAAAGTCAACCATATCTTAACGATCTGTTAGAGGATTTGCAGGCTGGGGTTGAGGCTGAGCAATTGCTAAAAGCTGGCGACTTTTGCCAATGCGCGTTTCTCCCGGCGTCGTTGCACGGAGGAAGGGATGTTCATCGCCTCGCGGTATTTTGCAACCGTCCGGCGAGCCAGCTCGATGCCGCCCTTCTTTAGCGTATCGACGATGTCGTCGTCGGAGAGCACTGCGTCAGGGCTTTCGTGCGAGATCAGCAGGCGGATCTTATGACGCACGGCTTCGGCTGAATGGCTGTCGCCACCCTCGACGGCACTGATCGAGACAGTGAAGAAATATTTGAGCTCGAACAGGCCACGCGGCGTTAACATGTATTTGTTCGAGGTCACGCGGCTGACGGTCGACTCATGCATCTTGATGGCGTCCGCCACGGTCTTCAGATTGAGTGGGCGCAGATGATCGACGCCGTGAATCAGGAAGGCATCCTGCTGCCGGACGATCTCGCTGGCCACCTTCATGATCGTCTTGGCGCGCTGATCGAGACTGCGCGTCAGCCAATTGGCGTTCTGCAGGCATTCTGACAGAAAGGCGTGATCCTGGCTCGTCTTGGACACGGAGGTGAAATAGGACTGGCTTACCAGGACGCGCGGCAGCGTATCGGGATTGAGCTCCACCAGCCAGCTTCCGTCGGAGGATGGGCGTACCACGATGTCGGGCATGATCGCCTCGGATATGCCGGTCTCGAAGCCGCTGCCCGGCTTAGGGTTCAACTGGCGGATCTCCGCCAGCATATCGAGGAGATCTTCCTCGTCGACACCGCAGAGCCGTTTCAGCGTCGCGAAATCGCGCCGGGCGAGAAGCTCGAGATTCTGGATCAGCCGTTCCATGGCCGGATCGAAGCGGTCTTTCTGTCGAAGCTGAATCGCCAGGCAATCGCTGAGAGAACGGGCAAAGACGCCTGGAGGGTCAAGCAACTGCAACGTGCCGAGGACGCGCTCGACATCCGCAGGGCTGGCGCCGAGGCGTTCGGCGGTTTCGCTCAAATCGGCCTGCAGATAGCCGGCATCGTCGAGCTGGTCGACGAGATGCTGAGCGATCAGCCGGTCGGTCATGTTAGGCAGGGAAAAGGGGATCTGCTCGTTCAAGTGATCGCGTAGAGAAACCTGGCCGGCGACGAAGTCATCGAGATCGTAGCTTTCACCGGCTTCACCGCCGGGCATGGATTTCCACTGGCTTAGCAGTTCGGGCGCATCCGCGCGTTGCGGGCCGCTGTCGTCGGGAAAGACATTGCTGAAGTTGGTATCGAGCTCGTCGTTCAGCCGGTCGGCATGGCCGGTATTCTCGCTCTCATACCAATCGCTTGTGAGGTCGCCGCTGTTGCGATCGAAATCATCGTCGCCATGGCTCTCCTCAGAAGTATCGAATCTTTCATCCTTCGCCTCGCGGTCGCCACTGCTGCCTATATCCTCGTCATTTGACGTAAATTCGAGCAGCGGATTTTTTTCGACTTCCTGGGCAATGAATTGGGTGAGTTCAAAATGCGTCATCTGCAGCAACTGGATGGATTGCATCAGTTGCGGTGTCATCACCAGGCTTTGGCTTTGGCGCAGGAAAAGATTGGCCGATAATGCCATGGCGGACGCGAGACTCCCCTTGATCTCTTCGGGAATCCGCGTTTTCTTTTGAGAAAAATCCACAGAATTCCAACTGGCCCAAAAATTGCTTTTTTATTGGGTTTGGTCAAGCGGAACTGTGACGGGAGGATGAATTTCCGGAACGCCGCGCCTTCTAGTAAGGCACGAAAACGTCCCGGTTCAACCTAAGCTCATCAAAGGCTGAAATTGTCGCCAAGATAGAGTTTACGCACTTCCGGATTGCTGACGATGTCGTTGGCCCTGCCATGGGTCAGCACTTCGCCAGCGTGAATAATGTAGGCGCGGTCGATCAGACCGAGCGTCTCACGTACGTTATGGTCGGTGATCAGCACGCCGATGCCGCGCGCCGTCAGGTGATGCACGAGGTTCTGGATATCGGCGACCGAGATCGGGTCGACGCCGGCAAAGGGTTCATCGAGCAGCATGAAGGTCGGATCGGTGGCAAGTGCGCGGGCGATTTCCAGACGCCGCCGCTCGCCGCCCGAGAGAGCGATCGCCGGCACCGTGCGCAGATTGCGAATGTGGAATTCCTCCAACAACTCGTCGATCTTCCGCTCTCGCTTCTTCTTGTCCTTTTCATGGACTTCGAGCACGGCGCGGATGTTCTCCTCCACCGTAAGGCCACGGAAAATGGAGGCTTCCTGCGGCAGATAACCGACACCAAGGCGAGCGCGGCGGTACATCGGCATCGACGTGACATTGTTGCCATCGATCTCGATCGTGCCTTCATCGACCGGCACCAGCCCGGTGATCATGTAGAAGCAGGTCGTCTTGCCGGCGCCGTTCGGCCCAAGCAGGCCGACGGCCTCGCCACGCCGCACGACCAGCGAGACGCCGTTGACGACGCGCCGTGTGCGGTAGGTCTTTGTGAGGCCGCGCGCAATCAGGGTGCCCTGATAACGGGCTTTGTCTGCGGTCGGCGTGCCGGATGTCGCAGTCGATCCGGACGTGCCGGGCAAGATGGGTGTGGTCGATATCGTCACGAGGAGACCGGGATCAGTTCTTTTTTTGCTGTTGCTGCTGCTGCACTTGCTGCGACTTCGGATCGAGCTGTATCTGGACGCGGCCCCCGCAGGCATCCAGTTGCGCTTCGCCCGTGGCCATATGCACTGTGAGTTGGCAACCCGTGAAAACGTTAGGCCCGTCGGTCAATACGACCTTCTGGCCCTTGAGAATGGCAAGCTGATTGGCCATGTCGAACGAACCGTCATCCGCCGTCGCCGTCTGCGTGCCCGAAACCAGGTAGACTTTGTCGGTGACCAGAATGTGGTCGATGTCGGCATCGCCGGAGACCAGCGACTGGTTCTGCTGCTTGGCAGCATTTGCCACCGGATTGTCGGTTGTCGGTTTGGCATTGGCGTCGGCAGGCTGCTTCTTCTTGTAGAAGACCGTCATCTTGCCGGCTTGCATCGTCGTGGTGCCCTGGACGACTTTGACGTTGCCTGTGAACACCGCTTGGCTTTCCTGGTCGTGGATCTCCAGCTTGTCGCTTTCGATCTGGATCGGCTGATCCTTGGAAAGGGTCAGGCCGGGCATATTACTTGTGGTCGTCTGGGCGCCGGCTTCAGCCGCCGCAAAAAATGCAAGCGCGCCAAAGGCGCAGAAAAGGCCCGCCTTGCGCAGGCCAGAGTTGAAAAGAGAATGTCGCCAATCGTTTGTCATGAACCGCCCGGCTGTTGTTCGCTAGCTGAATTATGGAGTGCGGCGGGATCGATATGCATCTGAACCTGCCCGTCGAATTCGATTACGCTCCCCTTATCCGTCATCTTGAGCGACTGTGCAACAACCGACATGCCCCCTCGGTATATTGCAACCTGTTCCTGGCTGGAGAGGTCACCCTTCTTCACATCGAGGAACGCTGTCTTGAATTCGGCACGTAAACCGTTGTCCATCAGGATGGTAAAGGGTGCTGTGAGCTTCAGCGTGTCGGCCTGGCGGTCGAAATCCGCGCTCTGGGCCGTGACATGCGCGATCACCTGGTTGTTGACCGGCATGGACGCCTTGATGGTCTTGAGCGTGATCATATTGGGATTCTTGATATCCTGCAGCGCCTTTTCGGCGAGCATGGAATAATTGATGCCGTCCTTGTTGCGGCCCGCGATGGCCGGACGTTCCATCACGACCTTGCCGTCCTCGATCTTCGCGCCCTCGATCTGAATGTTTTCCGGCAGATATGCCCGCGCGACCGATACCGCGATGAAGATCAGCGAGACGATCAACGCGGCTACCGGAAGCAAGACCTTCAGTTTTCTCACGCGCGCAGAATGAAAGATCGCGTCTTTATACGCATTTCTTTCTAGCTCGGAGCCGATCACCTGGCCGGAAGTCTCGATAGTATTGAGCATGCAACAGGTCCGTCTTCTCTGATCCGGAAAAACACGTTCGAGTCATGCACAGACTGTGCCAACAAGCCTGCCAGATCGTTTCGCATTATTGCATTGGCTTGCCAATATGGATTTTTTTCTGCAACAAGCAATTTTAGCAGAAAAATATAATGCGTGACCGTTTCGTCCGATCGGGTATCGCCCTATTTGACGAAGCGCCGGACGGAAGGCCTCGAGCATAATCCCGAAAAATTGAAGTGGATTTTCGCGAAGGATTATGCCCGTTTCAAGGTGTTGTATATCCGGTTCTTCGTGTATCCAATTTATGACAAGGGGAGAGATAAGGCGTCATGGACAGTTCTGCAATCGCAGACCGGCGGCAATTGCGTCGCAAGCTTGGCTTCTGGCGCGTTATCGCCGTTCTCCTCTTGGTGGCGCTTGGCTTTGCGCTTTACCGTTTCATCGCCGGTGATCTGCCTGCCATTCGTGGACCGCAGATCGCCCGCGTCACGATTTCCGGGCTTATCCAGGACGACAGCGAGCTTTTGGAGCGGCTGAAGAAGATCCAGGACAACGGCCAGGTCAAGGCACTGATCGTATCGATTTCATCGACCGGCGGCACCACCTATGGCGGCGAACGCATCTTCAAGGCCATTCGCGCCGTTGCTGCGAAGAAGCCTGTCGTCTCCGATATTCGCACCGTGGCGGCGTCGGCAGGGTATATGATCGCGACGGCAGCTGACGATATTGTTGCCGGCGACACTTCGATCACCGGCTCGATCGGCGTCATCTTTCAGTATCCGCAGGCAAAAGACCTGCTCGACAAGCTCGGCGTCTCGTTGGAAGACATCAAGTCGTCACCGCTGAAGGCCGAGCCGTCGCCTTTCCATCCGGCGAGCGAAGACGCCAAGAATATGATCCGCAACATGGTCATGGACAGCTACGGCTGGTTCGTCGATCTCGTCGCCGACCGCCGCAAATTGCCGCGCGAGGACGTGCTGAAGCTCGCAGACGGCAGCATCTTTACCGGCCGACAGGCGTTGCAGAACAAGCTGATCGACACGCTCGGCGGCGAGGACGAAATCCGCGCCTATCTCGACACGCGCAAGGTCAAAAAAGACTTGCCGATCGTCGATTGGAAGGCACAGGACAAAACCTCATCCTTCTTTTGGCCAGTCGCCGCTTCCTGGTTGCTAAATCTCTTCGGTTATGATGATTTTATGAAGGGAGAGGATCTCCAGAAAATTATGACCGAGAAGTTGTTTCTTGACGGCCTGCTTTCTGTTTGGCAGGGTGCAGCCAATTGATAAATCAATGATTTAAGGGGGCAACCGTGATTAAGTCGGAATTGGTGCAGATTGTTGCGGCACGTAACCCGCATCTCTATCACCGGGACGTCGAAAATATCGTCAACGCTGTCCTCGACGAGATCACCGATGCGCTTGCCGCCGGAAATCGGGTGGAACTACGCGGTTTCGGCGCTTTTTCCGTCAAAAACAGGCCCTCGCGCTCTGGTCGCAACCCACGCACGGGCGATACGGTGTTCGTCGAAGAAAAATGGGTTCCCTTCTTCAAGACGGGCAAGGAGCTGCGCGAGCGCCTCAATCCGGGCGCAGGCGACGAAGAGGACGACAATTAATAACCGTTTTTACCGCTATCCTTCGTGGAAATAGCTGGCGGACATCGTTGCGCCGCGGCATGGCGGTACTTGAACTTCGCCCTGTCTTTCTTATTCTGCGGTTAGAGCAATCCCAGGAAGGTGCGAAGCGGTTTTCCGTCCGGAATTGCGAAAAAATGAAAAGATGGAGCGGTTCTGCGACCCCTGAAAAGCTGGACCGCTCTAGAGGCGATATCGGCGCATCGCACTGATATGCCGAGACAGAGGAGCGTGGGCAATGGCCAAGAAGATCATCAACCTGCTGATATTGCTGCCGCTCGGCGTTATCCTAATCATCTTTTGCGTCGCCAACCGGCAGTCGGTCACGCTTGCGCTCAATCCGTTCCGGCCCGAGGATCAGGTGCTGTCGCTGAACGCGCCGCTTTTCGTCCTTCTGTTTGTCGCACTGATCGTCGGCATGGTGGTCGGCGCGGCAGTCACATGGTTCAACCAGGGTAAACACCGCAAGCGCGCCCGCAGCCAGTCACGTGAAGCTGTGCGCTGGCAGACGGAAGCCGACAAGCATCGTAGCCGCGCCGAGCAGATTGCCGGCCAGCTTCCGTCAAAGTGACTAGAGCGCCGTGCGTTCATTTGAACGCACAAAGGTCGCTCTAGCTTTTTGAATCTAGAGCATCTTATCCGCTTTCCGGTAACCTGAAAGCGGGATGCTCTAGTCGCCGCTGAGCCGCATGTCCTTGTAATCGCCCTCCGGCGATGAACCGTCACCAAAAATCTCGAAACCGAGGGCGTGGTAAAAAGCCATGGCGCGCGTGTTCTTCACCAGGCACTTCAGGCGGTAGCGCCGCTTGGGCCACTCCGGCAGCGCGGCGAGCAGCGCCTTGCCGGCGCCGCGGCCCTGAAATTCAGGTAGGATATAGAGCATATGGATGAAATCATCCGGCTCCCACAGCGCCATGAACCCGGCGATTGTCCCGCGCTCGCCCTCGCAGACGAAGATGCGCTCGCCCTGTGTGTGACCGACGAAATCCTCGATATGGAATTTGCCGGGATCGACCCAGAGAAACGTCATACGGCGCACGCAGAGATAGATCTCAGCAAGTATTTCCATATCCCGCTCGCATGCCGGCCGGATGGTCCAAAGATCTGATTTTGACGTCATGAGCGGTCTTTGGGGCGTCGGGTGACGATCGCAATCAAGCGGTGGCTTGGCCATTGATGGCCGCGGTGAAATCGGCAAAGAACTGCTGCGCCAGTTTCTTGGCGCTGGAATCGACCAACCGCGAGCCGAGTTGGGCGATCTTGCCGCCGACCTGGGCCTTGGCCTCGTAATGCAGGATCGTTTCGCCGCCTTCCTCTTTCAGGGTGACATCGGCCCCGCCCTTGGCAAAGCCGGCAATGCCGCCCTTTCCTTCACCGGAGATCGTATAGCTCTCGGGCGCATTGATGTTGGAGAGCGTCACTTCGCCGTTGAACGAGGCGGAGACCGGGCCGATCTTCAATTTCACAGTTGCAGTCAGTTCGGTCGGCGAAATCTTTTCCAGGCTCTGACAGCCGGGAATGCACTGCTTGAGAATATCAGGGTCGTTCAGCGCGGCCCACACTACATCCCTCGGCGCGGCAATTCGTTCTTCGCCGGTCATGTCCATGCGCAATCCTCCCGATCTGGCTTTTGTCCGGGGATAATCGCAGATCGGAAAGCGCTTTGCCAAGTGGCGGCCAGATGCTATTTGCACGCACATATCAATTTTGAGACAAGCATGGTGAAACAGAAGGAACGCCGGCCCGGCCAGAAAGCCGCAGGCAGCCCCGGCACAAAGCCCCAAAGGGATGCCCGGCGTGACGCGCCTATCAAGACCGGCAAGCCATCGGCAAAGCCCGCACGTGATGCCGGCGTGAGGTCTGCATCGGCTGTGCGTGATCGCGGCGAGCGGACGGCGGAGCCGCGGGCTGCGGCATCTGTTTCTGTAGCGCCCGAACGCCCGCTGATCGTGCGAAGCGGCGAGCGCCCGGTGGAGCGGGTGCCCGTCATCCTCGAATCGCTGGGCGCCGGGGATTTTCACCTGATCGACAGCGGTAACGGGTTGAAGCTCGAGCAATACGGCTCCTATCGCATCGTCCGGCCGGAGGCTCAGGCGCTGTGGCAGCCCTCGCTCGCCACCCATGTCTGGGACAATGCCGATGCGATCTTCACCGGCGATACCGATGAGGACGGCATGGGGCGCTGGCGGTTTCCGCGCGAAGCGCTTGGCGAGACCTGGCCGCTGCAATTGCTCGGCGTCGATTTTCTCGGCCGCTTTACCGCCTTTCGCCATGTCGGCGTATTCCCGGAGCAGATTGTCCACTGGGCCTGGATGAAAGAGCAGGTCGAAGCCGCGAACCGGCCGATGAAGGTGCTGAACCTCTTCGGCTATACCGGTGTCGCGTCGCTGGTCGCCGCAGCCGCCGGCGCGGAAGTCACCCATGTCGACGCCTCGAAGAAGGCGATCGGCTGGGCGCGGGAGAACCAGGCGCTTGGCCGCATGGAAAAACTGCCGATCCGCTGGATCTGCGAAGACGCGATGAAATTCATCCTGCGTGAGGAACGGCGCGGCAGCAAATACGACATCATCTTGACTGATCCGCCGAAATTCGGCCGCGGCCCGAATGGCGAGGTCTGGCATCTCTTCGAACATCTGCCGTCGATGCTCGACATCTGCCGCGAGATCCTGTCCCCCAAGGCGCTTGGTCTGGTGCTAACAGCCTATTCCATCCGCGCCAGCTTCTATTCGATCCATGAGCTGATGCGCGAAACCATGTGCGGTGCCGGTGGTGTCGTCGAATCCGGCGAGCTGGTCATCCGCGAGGCGGGCCTTGACGGCAAAACGCCGGGCCGGGCGCTCTCCACATCCCTGTTCAGCCGATGGGTGCCGAAATGAACCAGGATTTCCGTAATGACGGCCCCCGCAAGGTCGGACATGTCAAGGAGGTCACCTCGCTTGCCAATCCGATCATCAAGGACATCAAGGCGCTGACCAATAAGAAGTCGCGCGAGGAGAGCGGTGCTTTTCTGGCCGAAGGCTTGAAACTGGTTATCGACGCCTTGGAGCTCGGCTGGATCATCCGCACGCTGGTCTACGCCAAGGCCGCCAAGGGCAAGCCGCTGGTCGAGCAGGTGGCCGCCAAGACCGTTGCAGCCGGTGGGCTGGTGCTCGAAGTCAGCGAAAAGGTCATCGCCTCGATCACCCGCCGCGACAATCCGCAGATGGTGGTCGGCATTTTTGACCAGCGCTGGAGGCAACTCCGGGACGTCAAGCCGAAGTCCGGCGAGACCTGGGTGGCGCTCGATCGCGTGCGTGACCCCGGCAATCTTGGCACCATCATCCGGACCTCCGATGCAGCCGGTGCCTCGGGTGTCATCCTGGTTGGCGAGACGACAGACCCGTTCTCGCTGGAAACCGTCCGGGCAACCATGGGCTCGGTCTTCGCCGTCCCCGTCGTCAAGGCGACGCCAGAGGAGTTCCTGGCGTGGAAGAGGACGGCGGGCGTATCGGTTGTCGCCACCCACCTGGCAGGCGCCGTTGATTACCGGACGATCGATTACAAGAAGAAGCCCGTCGTGCTACTGATGGGCAATGAACAGTCCGGCTTGCCGGATGCCCTGGCGAAGGAGGCCGATGCGCTTGCCCGCATCCCGCAGGCCGGCCGCGCCGACAGCCTCAATCTGGCGGTGGCAACGGCGGTGATGCTGTTCGAAGCCCGCCGCCATCTTTTGACCCTCAGCGAGACGCGATGACCGACAGCGAGATGAACGAACAGGCGCCCGCAAAACCCGCTCTGTTTTCCCGGCCCTTGCCGATCCTGATTTTCATTGTGGTCGCCGTCGTTCTCGACCAGGCCGTCAAGGTCATGGTCGACAACTGGCTGCCTTTGCAGGAGATGGTGCCGGTCATTCCGATGCTGGCGCTCTACCGGACCTATAATCTTGGCGTCGCCTTCTCGATGCTGTCGGGCATGGACGGCTGGTTCATTGTCGGCATGCGGCTCGTCATCGTCGTCTTCGTGCTCTGGCTCTGGCGGAGGACGCCCAATCACCGCTGGCTTGCCCATCTGGGCTTTGCGTTGATCATCGCCGGTGCGCTAGGCAACCTGATCGACCGGTTCCTCTATGGTCATGTGATCGACTACATCCTCTTCCATACCGAGACCTGGTCGTTCGCCGTCTTCAATCTCGCCGACAGTTTCATCACTGTCGGAGCGGGTTGCGTCATTCTGGACGAGCTGCTTCTGCCAAAAAAGGCGAAATCGTAAAATTCTAACGAATCCCTGAAGGCATCGGGAAGAGTGCGCATGTTAGCAAGACTACATGAGCACTCTGGCAAATCTGCAGGAAAAGCTTGTCGCCGCCATTGCCGACGACTACACCGAGCCACGCGAACGGCCGGTCAACGACGCGCGCCCCATAACCACTAATCCCATCGAGATTTCGCCGGCTAATATAAGGGATACGTCGCAATCCGCGCTTCCTCAATGGCTGCAACGCCATTGGCTGAATGGCGGCGGCTTGATCGCCGGCGTAGCGCTCATGTCGGTCGGCTATGCGGGTGGCCCGCTGGCGCTTGCTGCGCTGCTGGGCCTGATAGCGCTGACGATCGTCGTCGCCGGTGTCTTCCGCAGGCGGAATGCTGCCCGCAAGATTTTGGCGGATGCACTGAGCCTCAGCGAACACGAGCATGATCGTCTATGGGAGAGCAACGAAAGCACCAGCCTGCTTGCCACCATCCATGATGCGCTTGGCGATATCACCGTAACGCGCGACATCGAACGCCGCATCATCCATGCCAATGCCACTTTCCGCAAACTGACCGGAAAGTCGAACCCGGAAGGTCTGACGCTGGAGGAGGCAGGTCTTGTCTTCCGCACGGCGACAGCCCCTCAGCGTCAGGATGCCGAGATTTCCGCGCCGGAAGGCCCGCGTATCTTCGCCTGGCACGATGTCATGTTCCGCGATCCTGTCACCGGACAACTGATGATCCAGAGCGTCGCCCGCGACGTGACCGAGGAGCGGCAGGCCGCGCGCCTTCGCGAAGAGGCGCGGCTGAAGGCAGAATATAACAGCGCCGCCAAATCGCGGCTGCTCGCCACCGTCAGCCATGAGATCCGCACGCCGCTGTCGGGAATTCTCGGCATGAACCATCTGCTTGCCCAGACGCCGCTGACGCTGGAGCAAGCCAACTACCTGACCGGCATTCGCCAGTCCGGCAATGCGCTCGTTCAGTTGGTCGAAGATTTGTTGGATTTCTCGACGATCGAAGTCGGGCGCTTCCAGCTTCGCCCGCGCACCGAACATCTGCGGCCGTTGCTGGAAGGCGTTGTCGAGATGCTTGCCCATCGCGCCCATGAAAAAGGCATCGAGATCGCCGCGACTGTCGCGGCCGACGTTCCCGAGACAATGGAATTCGATCCCGCCCGGTTGCGCCAGGTATTGTTCAACGTCATCGGCAATGCCGTGAAGTTTACACAGACCGGCGGTGTCCTGATCCGCGGCGGCCTTGATGGCGATGATCTGGTGATTTCGGTCCGGGATAGCGGCCCGGGAATGACCGAGGAGGAGCAGGCGCGGATCTTCGGCGAGTTCGAACAGGCCGGCAACATGCTCGACAGAAGCGCCGGCACGGGCCTGGGGCTGGCAATCTCCGCTCGCATCCTGCGGGAGTTTGGCGGCGCATTGAGCGTCGCCAGCGAGTGGGGCAACGGCAGCGAATTCACCATCCGCTTTCCGGTTTCCGTCGTCGCCCGAGAAAACGAACATGGCAGGCGCAGTGACCTGCTCAAAGGTTCCCGCGTCCTGCTGCTGGCACCAGAGGGGGCGGCAAGCACCGCAATTGCCGAGACCATCCGCACGCTTGGCGGTCAATGCCGCTTGATCGGTCCCGACGACGTGGAAAACCTGGTACACGCCGCGCCCCATGGCAAGGATGGGCCGCTGACGGATCTCATCGTCGATCATCGCATGGCGCCGTGGTATTTCCGGGAAGGGAGCGAACTTGCCGCTCCCGGCCTGCGCAAGATCTTTCTGGTCAATCCGGAGGAGCGCAACACGCATCCGCTCGATCTTTTCGATGCCTGGCTGATCCGCCCGCTGCGCGAACAATCGCTGATCGATGTGATGAGCGGCCGGATGCAGGGCATGGAGAAGCGCGATGTGCTGAGCGACAGCCCACATGGGTTCGGTCTTATGACAACGGAAGCGACGGATATCGCTCTCAACGTCCTGCTCGGCGAAGATGATCCGGTCAACGCTATGCTGGTGCGCGCCATGCTCGCCAAAGCCGGCCACAGGGTTCGGCTCGTCGAGGATTTCGGCGGCCTGCTCGCCCGCGCCGAAAATAGCGAGAACCGCCCGGACGTCGTCGTCACCGATCTCACCATGCCAGGCGGTGACGGCGCTGCGATGCTCGCACAACTGAGGGCGCTGGAGCGCCGGTACGGCCTTTCGCCCCTGCCTGTGATCGTGTTGACCGCCGACAGCCGCGACGCCATCCGCCGTCAGGCCCTGCTGGCGGGAGCCGATGCGGTCATCGTCAAGCCGGTCGACCCCGACCGCCTGATTGCCGAGGTACAAGGCCTGTCGCGGCAGGCTCTCGAACGTGCCTAGGGCGAATAATCGGCCCTTCGAATCACCGCCTCTCGCCTTTTATTCGCCCGATGGCGGTCATGTCTGAAAGCCGATCTGTACCTTCTAAGAGTACCCCCTGGAACTCAAGGACTTCGTCCTGAATTGAAGCTTGAAACAGGCACGGTTCTTGCTTTTCGCAACGCACCATGTCACTTTCCTGTCGCACGAATTTGCTTTATGGCGCTATATCAACCCGTCGGGGGGAGAATCGCCATGTCCATCGAAATTTTGAATCGCGAAGCTCAGGGCGAAATGGTTCAGTCTTCAAAGGCAACGGTTGCGCCGGTTGCCAGCGATGTGCTCGGACGCATCGGAAATCTAGAAACGCGCCTCGCTCGCACGGCGCGGGAGATCGATGCGGCTCAGGCCGTCCGCTACCGCGTTTTTGTCGAGGAGATGAACGCCCAACTACCGGCCGACGCAATGCGCCGCCAGCGCGATATCGATAGCTGGGATTCGATTTGCGATCATCTGCTGGTGCTCGATCGCTCGTTGGAAGGTGATTCGGAAGATCAGATCGTCGGCACCTATCGCTTGCTGCGTCAGGATGTGGCGATGGCGAATGGCGGTTTCTACTCTTCTTCGGAATTCGACATCGACGCTCTACTCGTCCGTCACCCTGACAAGCGCTTCATGGAACTCGGCCGCTCCTGCGTGCTGCCGGAATACCGCAACAAACGTACGGTCGAACTGCTGTGGCAGGGCAATTGGGCCTATTCGCTAAAGCACGGCATGAACGCCATGTTCGGTTGCGCCTCCTTCCCCGGCATCCGTCCGGAGCAGCACGCACTGGCTTTGTCCTTCCTCTACCACAACGTCATTGCCAAGGACGAATGGGCCGTCAGCGCGCTGCCGTCGCTCGCCCGCACCATGGACCTGATGCCGGTCGAAGCGGTCAATTCCAAGAAGGCGCTGATGGCGCTGCCGCCGCTGATCAAGGGTTATCTGCGCCTCGGCGCCATGGTCGGCTCCACCGCGGTCGTCGATCATGCCTTCAACACGACGGACGTCTTGATCGTCCTGCCGATCGCCAGCATTTCGGACCGCTACGTGAATTACTACGGCGCGGATGCTGGTCGGTTCGCGAGCTGACTGACTCAAGCCGGTCTGGTTTGGCAGCTGCCATCCTCAGGGAATCGCAAAAATATCGATCTCATCCGTAATGCCGCGAAGCGAGACGTGATGGGACATCGGCTTCAAACCATGTGTCGTCAGCAATTCGGTGGCGCGAGGATTGTCGAGCACGGAGCCGGTGGCGAATATCTCGCGTGAGTTGGCGAGATGTTGCACGCGAGAAGCGATGTTCACCGTCTGACCAAAGTAGTCCTGCCGCTCGTTCAGACTGACCGCAATGCACGGTCCCTCGTGGATGCCGATCTTTAGAAGAAGATCGTCGTTGCCGCGCTCCTTGTTGAAGCTGAGCATTGCTTCGCGCATCCGCATTGCCGCGACCAATGCCCGGTCCGGGGTTGGAAACGTGGCCATGACTGCATCGCCGATGGTTTTCACGACAGCACCTGCCTCCCCACCGACGATCTCCTGCAGGATGCTGAAATGGGTTTTGACCAGATCGAAAGCGGCAAGGTCCCCGACCCTTTCATACAACGCCGTCGAACCGCGCAAATCGGTGAACAGAAAGGTGAGGCTCGTGATCTTCAGCCGTTGGTCCACGTCGATTGTGTCCGTGCGGTGGATGTCGCGGAAGGTTTGATTCGAAAGCAGTCGCTTGGCGGTCAGGAATGGACGTCGTTGGCCCAGCAGGTCATGAAGTACGTCGTTGGCCAAACAGATTGATGGCAGTGTGCGGATCTCTGCGTGATTTTCCATCAGAATGCGCAGGGGGCCGGGTCGCAAGGTGATGGGGTCCCGATGCCGCTGCATGCGATCGAACACCAGCGAGATGGTCTGCCGTTCCTTGGACGGTTCGCCTTTTACGTCCAGGAATTGCGCCGCGTGCGTCACTGGTTCGAAGATGATGACGTATTCAGCCGGCAACTGAAGCGAGACGACAGCTTTTTCTCCGGCAGGCAATTCCAGCGCCTCCAGAATGAATTGGTCGACCGTCGCCTCGTAACCCTCATTGGGAAGATCGACGCCCGAGCCCCAATAGATCTGACGAAAGTATTCGAGGGGTGGCAATTCGTGGGGATTGTGAGCCTCGATGTGGCGTATGCGCGGGCTGACGGTGAATGTGACCTCGACCATCTCGTCGAGGGTCGGCTCGTAGCCGGCAGCGCAAAGCGCGCAACTGTAACTGTCGCCCTGAACGGTCTTCAGTGAGGTATTGGCGTCTAGCACCCCACCGCAACCGGGGCAAAGAACGTTCCAAGATATGTCGAAGAGGCCGAGGCGAGATGCATGCAGGAACGCGTTGATAGCCTGCTCTTCATCGAAGCCGTGGTCGGTTGCGAAGGCAAGCGCATTCACGCGGTTGAGCTTGCGGTCGGGTGCCTCAAGAACGAGCCGCTCAATGGCGTCGACAATATCTGGCCGCACTGAATGGCGCAGCACTCCGAATAGGGATTGAGCTTCACTCATCTGTGCATTTTACACGGAATTGGCCCGGCAGCCATCGCCTTTCTCCGGCCGCCGGCCCAACTATGCAGGTTATCGGTTGCTATCCGGCTCCATAGGCGGCAATTGCCGCCATATTGACGATGTCGGAATCTTTTGCCCCCATCGAGGTGATCTGCACCGGCTTGTCGAGGCCGACGAGAAGTGGGCCGATGACGGTGGAGCCGCCGAGTTCTTGCAGCATCTTTGTGGAGATCGAGGCCGAATGGAAGGCCGGCATCACCAGCACGTTGGCAGGACCGGAGAGGCGGGAGAACGGATATTGGCTCTCGATGATCTTGCGGTTCAGCGCCACATCGGCGGCCATTTCGCCGTCGAATTCGAAATCGACATAGCGCTTATCGAGGATGTTCACCGCCTCGCGTACCCGTTCGGAGCGTTCGCCTGAGGGGTGGCCGAAGGTGGAATAGGCGAGCATGGCGACGCGTGGCTCGTAACCCATGCGCCGTGCGAAGCCGGCGGCCTCCTCGGCGATATCGGCGAGTTCCTGCGCCGTCGGCATGTCATGGACGGCAGTGTCGGCGACAAAGACGGTGCGGCCGCGGGCAAGCACCAGCGACACGCCGATGACGCGGTGCCCCGGCTTGGCGTCGATGCAGCGGCGCACGTCGTCGAGCGCGGTCGAATAGTTGCGCGTCACTCCCGTCACCATGCCGTCGGCATCGCCAAGCGCCACCATGCAGGCGGCGAAGTGGTTGCGGTCGTTGTGGATCAGCCGTGTCACGTCGCGGTGCAGGTAGCCTTTGCGCTGCAGCCGGGCATAGAGATAATCGATATAAGCGTCCACCCGCCTGGAAATGCGGGCATTGACGATCTCGAGGCCCTGCCGGTTGAGGTCGATCCCGGCGCGCTCGGCGGTGGCGTGGATCAGGTCCTCGCGGCCGAGCAGGACGGCGGTGCCGAGCCCCTGGTTGGCATAGGACAAAGCGGCGCGCATGACCTGCTCTTCCTCGGCCTCGGCGAAGACGATGCGCTTTGGATGCCGGCGCACGCGTTCGTAAAGCTGTGCCAGTGTCGAGGCGATCGGGTCACGCCGGGCAGAGAGTTCGCGGGCATAGGCAGCCATGTCGGGCATCGCGCGGCGAGCAACGCCGCTTTCGATCGCCGCTTGCGCAACGGCAACCGGGATCGCCGAAATCAGGCGCGGATCGAAGGGCACGGGGATGATGTATTGCGCCCCGAAACGCGGCCTCGCGCCCTGATAGGCGGCAACCACATCGTCCGGCACGTCTTCGCGCGCCAGGCTCGCCAAGGCCTTGACGGCAGCGATCTTCATTTCATCGTTGATCGTCGAAGCGCGCACATCCAGCGCGCCCCGGAAGATATAGGGGAAGCCGAGGACGTTGTTGACCTGGTTCGGATAGTCGGAACGCCCTGTCGCCATGATGGCGTCGTCGCGGATGCGGGCGACTTCCTCCGGCGTGATTTCCGGATCGGGATTGGCCATGGCGAAGATGATCGGCTTGTCGGCCATGGAGCGGATCATCTCGGCGGAAAAGGCATCCTTCTGCG
The DNA here is from genome assembly GCF_014193655.1 of Rhizobium sp. BK313. GTDB lineage: Bacteria > Pseudomonadota > Alphaproteobacteria > Rhizobiales > Rhizobiaceae > Rhizobium. Next base: position 378,121 of record NZ_JACHZQ010000003.1, read on the forward strand.
ACAGGCCGAAAACCACGTCGGCGCCCTTCATCGCATCTTCCAGCGTACGGCTGTCGGTTTTCACCGCATGCGCCGATTTCCACTGGTTCATGCCTTCGCTGCGGCCCTGGTAGATCACGCCCTTGGTGTCGCAGAGCACGATGTTGTCAGGGTTGAAACCCATCGCCTTGATCAGTTCGACGCAGGCGATTGCCGCAGCACCTGCGCCGTTGCAGACAAGCTTCGTTGTCTTGAGGTCACGGCCGGTCAATTCCAGTGCGTTGATCAGGCCGGCGGCGGCGATGATCGCGGTGCCGTGCTGGTCGTCGTGGAAGACGGGGATATCCATCAGCTCGCGCAGGCGCTGCTCGATAATGAAACAGTCGGGCGCCTTGATGTCCTCGAGATTGATACCGCCGAAAGAAGGGCCGAGATAGCGGACGCAGTTGATGAACTCGTCGACGTTTTCGGTGTCGATCTCGAGATCGATCGAATCGACGTCGGCAAAGCGCTTGAAGAGAACGGCCTTACCTTCCATGACCGGCTTGGAGGCCAGTGCACCCAGATTGCCGAGGCCGAGAATGGCCGTGCCGTTGGAGATGACCGCCACCATGTTGCCGCGGGAGGTATAATCATAGGCCGTCGCCGGATCGGCGGCGATCGCCTTTACGGGAACGGCGACGCCGGGCGAATAGGCAAGCGAAAGATCGCGCTGCGTCGCCATCGGTTTGGTCGGATTGATTTCGAGCTTGCCGGGGCGGCCCTGCTTGTGGAAGTCGAGCGCTTCCTGATCGGTGATCCCCGTTCCCGGACGCGACGTGCTGTTGGTGTCAGGCATATGTCCTCCAAACCTCCTGTGGGCGACCGGTCCCTCTTGCCCGATTGCTGTTGTCTTCTATAGCGGCGCACGGATAGGGTGGCACCTCATTTTTTGGGAAAAACTGCACCTCCGTGAACGAACGAATAATTGCCAGCATCGATGCTTTCTCGGCCGCCGAGCTTGCCTCGGAGGAAAGCCGCGCTTCGGCCACGCCGATGATGGAGCAGTATATCGAGATCAAGGCGAACAATCCCGGTTCGCTGCTGTTCTATCGCATGGGCGATTTCTACGAGCTGTTCTTCGAGGATGCCGTCGACGCGTCACGCGCGCTCGGCATCACGCTCACCAAGCGCGGCCAGCACATGGGCCAGGATATTCCGATGTGCGGCGTGCCGGTGCACGCCGCCGACGACTATCTGCAGAAGCTGATTTCGCTGGGTTTTCGTGTTGCTGTCTGCGAACAGGTGGAGGACCCGGCGGAGGCGAAGAAGCGCGGCGGCAAGTCGGTGGTCCGGCGCGACGTCGTGCGCCTGGTGACGCCGGGCACGATCACCGAGGAAAAGCTGCTGTCGCCCTCGGAATCCAACTATCTGATGGCGCTCGCCCGCATTCGCGGCGGCACCGAGCCGCAACTGGCGCTCGCCTGGATCGATATTTCGACCGGCGTTTTCCGATTGGCGGAGACGGAAGCCTCGCGGCTGCTCGCCGATATCCTGCGCATCGATCCGCGTGAGCTGATCCTGCCGGATACGATGTTCCACGATCAGGAGCTGAAGCCGGTTTTCGACGTACTCGGTCGCACCGCGGTGCCGCAGCCGGCCGTCCTGTTCGACAGCGCCAGTGCCGAGGGCCGCATCACCAGATATTTCGGCGTCTCGACGCTGGACGGTTTCGGCTCTTTCACCCGCGCCGAACTTGCCGCTGCGGCGGCTGCCGTCGCCTATGTCGAGAAGACCCAGATCTCCGAGCGGCCGCCGCTCGGGCTGCCGGAGCGCGAAAGCAGCGCATCGACACTGTTTATCGATCCCGCCACCCGCGGTAACCTCGAACTGGTACGTACGCTTTCCGGCGACCGCAACGGTTCGCTCTTGAAGGCGATCGACCGCACTGTGACGGGAGGCGGTGCGCGTTTGCTTGCAGAGCGCCTGATGTCGCCGCTCACCGATCCGGCGCGCATCAACGAGCGGCTGGATTCGATCGGCTTCCTCGCCGACGAGCCTTCGCTCTGCAACGATCTGCGGACGGCGCTGAAACATGTGCCGGATATGCCGCGTGCGCTGTCGCGCCTGGCGCTCGACCGCGGTGGCCCGCGCGATCTCTGGGCGATCCGCCAGGGACTCGGGGCGGCCGCCGGCGTTGCCGATCTGCTCGGCGGCGCATTGCTGCCCGAGGAATTAGGTGCCGCACTTGCCGGGCTCCGCGCCTTGCCCGCCGGTCTCGAAGCGCTGCTTGCCGGTATGCTCTCCGATGAATTGCCGCTGTTAAAACGCGATGGCGGGTTCCTGCGGCAAGGGGCGAATGCCGAGCTGGACGAGGTCCGTGCGCTGCGCGACCAGTCGCGTCGGGTCATTGCCGGATTGCAACTGCAATATGCCGAGGAAACCGGCATCAAATCGCTGAAGATCAAGCACAACAATGTGCTCGGCTATTTCATCGAGGTCACGGCCGGCAATGCCGGTCCGATGACGGATACTGCCGAAGCCAAGGCGCGCTTTATCCACCGCCAGACCATGGCAAACGCCATGCGCTTTACCACGACCGAGCTTGCCGATCTCGAAAGCCGCATCGCCAACGCCGCGGATAAGGCGCTCGCGATCGAGCTGGAAGCCTTCGACCGCATGGTCGCAGCCGTTGTCGCCGAGGCCGAAGCGATCAAGGCCGGTGCCCGCGCGCTATCGGTGATCGATGTCGCGGCCGGGCTGGCATTGCTTGCCGAGGAACAGGGCTATTGCCGGCCGGTGATCGACGATAGCCGGATGTTTGCGATCGGTGGTGGCCGCCATCCTGTGGTCGAGCAGGCATTGCGCCGGCAGGCGGGCGGCCCCTTCGTCGCCAATAATTGCGACTTGTCGCCGACGGCGGGTGGCAAGGATGGCGCGATCTGGCTGCTGACCGGCCCGAACATGGGCGGTAAATCGACCTTCCTGCGCCAGAACGCCCTGATCGCCATCCTCGCCCAAATGGGTTCCTTCGTGCCGGCTACCTCCGCTTACATCGGCATTGTCGATCGGTTATTCTCCCGCGTCGGTGCTTCGGACGATCTGGCACGTGGTCGCTCCACCTTCATGGTCGAGATGGTCGAGACGGCGGCGATCCTCAATCAGGCGACCGAGCGATCGCTGGTCATTCTCGATGAAATCGGCCGCGGTACTGCGACTTTCGATGGTCTCTCCATCGCCTGGGCGGCCGTCGAGCATTTGCACGAGGCCAATAGATGCCGCGGTCTCTTCGCTACCCATTTTCACGAGTTGACTGTGCTGTCGGAAAAGCTCGGCCGCCTTTCGAACGCCACGATGCGCGTCAAGGAGTGGGACGGCGACGTGATCTTCCTGCACGAGGTCGGACCGGGTGCGGCCGACCGTTCCTATGGCATCCAAGTGGCGCGGCTCGCCGGACTGCCGGCTTCGGTGGTAGCGCGCGCCCGCGACGTTCTGACGCGTCTGGAAGATGCCGATCGCAAAAATCCCGCGAGCCAATTGATCGACGACCTGCCACTCTTCCAGGTCGCGGTCCGCCGAGAGGAAGCAGCAGGCCGGCGTGGGCCGTCCAAGGTCGAGGAGGTCCTAAAGGCGCTCGATCTTGACGATCTGACGCCGCGCGCAGCCCTCGACGCACTTTACGAACTGAAGAAGACCCTCAACAAGGCCGGCTGACAACAGGCGATTTCCAAGGATAATCCGATGCATATCGAACATCTTCTCGCCGAGGTCCGCATTCTTGCCGAGCGTTTTTCTCCGATCGCCGCCCGTGGCAAGATCTGCGGCGAGGGCGATGCGCCGGATTGCGAATCCGATCGCGGGCTCCTCAACATCGCCCTGTCCTGCAGCCGGATTTCCGACATCAGTTCAAACATCGCCAAGGCCGGGTATTGGGAATGTGAACGCGAAATGTTGATGCAGATCGGCGCCCAATCGCGAAACATATTATATAGCATAAACGAACTCAGACGGTCGCTTGAGGTGCCGCAGCCCTAAAACTGCCGATTTCTGCATCAACAGCCGTTATTCTTCGTCAACTTTGACCCGATAGAACTCCCGAAGCCGCTGATTCGGGAAATTTGGCTCAGGCTAAATTATGAGGATTCGGGCGTAGAATGCCTGTGTCAATCGCCGGGCAAAGAGGCTATAGCGCATGCAGACGAAAAGACAGGCGCGCCGGCAATGGGCCGCGGTCAATGAACAGGATCCCGGTCGGCCGAGCATGGTGACGCATGACATCGATTTTTCCGCCATTCTCGACGTCTCCGCGCTGAGGGCGGAATGCGAGACCCTCGTTAAGCTCCATGAGGACAAGAAGGACGAGCGCTCCGCCCTTCTTGCCTTGTTGAAGAAGGCGAGCCAGGAAGGCCGCGAAAAGGCGCGCCGCCTGCTCTCCGAAGAGGGCAGCGGGCTCGATTGCGCGCATCGCATTTCCTGGCTGCAGGATCAGATCATCACAGTTCTCTACGACTTCACCGTCCGCCACGTCCATCCGAAGCAGAAGGGCAGCTTCGCGATCACCGCCGTCGGCGGTTATGGCCGCGATACGCTCGCACCGGGCTCGGATATCGACCTCCTCTTCCTGTTCAAGCCGAAGCCCGAGGAAGAGACGCACAAGGCGGTGGAGTTCATTCTCTATATGCTCTGGGACATGGGCTTCAAGGTCGGCCACGCCACGCGCACCGTCGAAGAATGCATGCGCCAGGCAAAGTCCGACATGACGGTGCGCACGGCCATTTTGGAAACGCGCTATATCTGCGGCAACGAACCCCTGGCGCGCGAGCTGGAAACGCGTTTCGACAAGGAAATCGTCACCAACACCGGCCCGGAATTCATTGCCGCCAAGCTCGCCGAGCGCGACGAGCGTCACCGCAAGGCCGGTGACACCCGCTACCTGGTCGAGCCGAACGTGAAGGAAGGCAAGGGCGGTCTGCGAGACCTGCATACGCTGTTCTGGATCTCGAAATATTATTACCACGTCCGTGATCCGGCCGAACTGGTGAAGCTCGGAGTGCTCTCGAAACAAGAGTATCGCCTCTTCCAGAAGGCCGAGGATTTCCTCTGGGCCGTGCGTTGCCATATGCACTTCCTGACCGGCAAGGCGGAGGAGCGGCTTTCCTTCGATATCCAGCGCGAGATTGCCGAGGCGCTCGGCTATCATGCCCGCCCCGGCCTTTCCGCCGTCGAACGCTTCATGAAGCACTATTTCCTTGTCGCCAAGGATGTCGGCGATCTCACCCGCATCCTCTGCGCGGCACTTGAGGACCAGCAGGCCAAGGCGACGCCGGGCCTATCAGGCGTCATCAGCCGTTTCGCTCATCGCTCGCGCAAGATCCCCGGCACCATCGAGTTCGTCGAGGATCGCGGCCGTATCGCGCTCGCCAATCCCGATGTTTTCAAACGCGATCCGGTGAGCCTGATCAGGCTGTTCTTCGTCGCCGACATCAACGGGCTGGAATTCCATCCTGACGCCCTGAAGCGCGTCACCCGTTCGCTGGGCCTGATCGACAACGACCTGCGCGAAAACGAAGAGGCGAACCGCCTGTTCCTGGCGATCCTCACCTCGAAGCGCGATCCGGCGCTGATCTTGCGCCGCATGAACGAGGCTGGCGTGCTCGGCCGCTTCATCCCGGAATTCGGCAAGATTGTCTCGATGATGCAGTTCAATATGTATCATCACTATACGGTTGATGAGCATCTGATCCGCACTGTCGACGTGCTCTCGGAGATCGACAAGGGTAGGGCCGAGGATGTCCATCCCTTGGTCAACAAGCTGATGCCCGGCATCGAAGACCGTGATGCACTCTATGTCGCAGTGCTGCTGCATGACATTGCCAAGGGCCGGGAAGAGGATCACTCGGAAGCTGGCGCCAAGGTAGCGCGCAAGCTTGGCCCCCGTTTCGGCCTGTCGCCGAAGCAGACCGAGCTGGTCGTCTGGCTGATCGAGGAACATTTGACTATGTCGATGGTCGCTCAGACCCGCGACCTCACCGACCGCAAGACCATCATCGATTTTGCCGACCGGGTACAGTCGCTCGACCGATTGAAGATGCTGCTGATCCTGACCGTGTGCGACATCCGCGCCGTCGGTCCCGGGGTGTGGAACGGCTGGAAGGGTCAGCTACTGCGCACTCTCTATTACGAGACCGAACTGCTGCTTGCCGGCGGTTTTTCCGAGGTGTCGCGCAAAGAACGGGCGGAAGCCGCAGCCAAAGCGCTCGAAAAGGCCCTGGGGGACTGGAGCCAGAAGGACCGCAAGGCCTACGTCAAGCTGCATTACCAGCCCTATCTTTTGTCCGTCCCGCTGGAAGATCAGATTCGCCATACGCAATTCATTCGCCAGACCGATAAATCGGGCCAGGTCCTGGCGACCATGGTGCGCACCGACAGTTTCCACGCCATCACGGAAATCACCGTGCTCTCACCAGACCATCCGCGCCTTTTGACCGTCATCGCCGGTGCTTGCGCTGCCGCGGGCGCCAATATCGCCGATGCGCAGATTTTCACCACGTCAGACGGTCGTGCGCTCGACACCATCCATGTCAGCCGTGAATTCGCCGACGATGCGGACGAGCTGCGGCGCGCCGGCACCATCGGCAAGATGATCGAGGATGTGCTTGCCGGCCGCAAGCGCCTGCCGGAGGTCATCGCCACCCGCACCAAGAACCGCCGCAAGAACAAGGCCTTCGTCGTCCCGCCCTCGGTGACGATCTCCAACAGTCTGTCGAACAAGTTCACCGTCATCGAGGTCGAATGCCTCGACCGCACCGGGCTTCTGTCGGAAATCACCGCGGTTCTTTCCGATCTGTCGCTCGACATCCAGTCGGCGCGCATCACCACCTTCGGCGAAAAGGTCATCGATAGCTTCTATGTGACCGATCTCGTCGGGCAGAAAATCTCCAACGAAAACAAGCGAGCCAATATCACCGCGCGTCTGAAGGCGGTGATGGCCGGCGAAGAGGATGAGGTGCGCGAGCGTATGCCGTCCGGCATCATCGCGCCCGCCTCCACACGGTCGCTCGCCGTTGAAAAGCTCGATACTGAAAAGAAAGCCGATTCAGCCGCATGAGTCTCGTCAAGAAATTCATCACCGTCGGCGGCGCGACGCTTGGCAGCCGCATCTTCGGGTTCGCCCGCGAAACGCTGATGGCCGCCGCCCTCGGCACGGGGCCGATGGCCGACGTCTTCTATGCGGCATTCCGCTTCCCGAACCTCTTCCGCCGCCTGTTTGCCGAAGGCGCCTTCAACGCCGCCTTCGTGCCGCTCTTCGCCAAGGAGATCGAAGCGCACGGGATCGACGGCGCCAAGCGCTTTTCGGAAGAGGTCTTTGGCGTTCTCTTCTCGGTCCTGCTGCTGATCACCATCGTCATGGAACTGACCATGCCGCTCCTGGTGCGTTGGGTCATCGCGCCTGGTTTCGCGGACGATGCCGAGAAATTCGACCTGACGGTCCGGTTGGCCGCCGTGATGTTCCCCTATCTCATGTCGATGTCGCTGACGGCGATGATGAGCGGCATGCTGAATTCGCTGCATCGTTTCTTCGCCGCCGCCGTGGCTCCGATCTTCCTCAACCTGGTGATGATCAGCGCGCTGTTCTACGCGATCTATTACGGCGCCGATCCGCTGACCACCGCCTGGTACCTGTCCTGGTCGGTGCTGGTGGCAGGCGTGCTGCAGCTGGCCGTCGTCTATATCGGCGTGCGCCATGCCGGCATCAATATCGGCCTGCGCTTTCCGCGCTTCACGCCCAATGTCAAGCGGCTCCTGCTTCTTGCCATCCCGGCGGCCATCACCGGCGGCGTCACCCAGATCAATCTGGTGATCGGCCAGGCGATCGCCTCGGGCAAGGAAGGCGCGATCGCCGCCCTGCAATATGCAGACCGCATCTACCAGCTGCCGCTCGGCGTCGTCGGCGTCGCGGTCGGAATCGTGCTTCTGCCGGAACTGGCCCGTTCGCTGAAGTCAGGCCATGTCAAGGAAGCCGCCAATATCCAGAACCGCTCGATCGAATTCGTGCTGTTCCTGACCCTGCCGGCCGCTGTCGCCCTCTGGCTTCTCTCCGACGATATCATCCGCGTGCTTTACGAGCGCGGCGCCTTTAACCCGAGCAATACAACGCTGGTCGGCTCCATCCTCGCCATCTTCGGCCTGGGTCTGCCGGCTTTCGTGCTGATCAAGGCGCTGCAGCCCGGCTTTTATGCCCGCGAAGATACGAAATCGCCGATGCGCTACACGGCGGTCGCCGTCTTCGTCAATTCGGCTCTGTCCATCCTGCTTTTCCCGGTGCTGGCCGAACGCGGCATTGCGCTCGCCGAGGCGGTTGCCGGATGGCTGAACGCTATGCAGCTCTTCGTCACGCTCTATCGCCGCGGACATCTCGTCTGGGAATGGTCGCTGGCGCGCCGCACCGTCATGCTGCTCGTCTCCTCCGCCGTCATGGGCGGCGTCATCGTATATTTGTCTCATCGCTGGGAGCCGCTTCTGGGGTCCAGCTCGACGCTGCTCGCCAAGACCGGCGTCCTGGGCTTGCTCATATTGATTGCGATGGTGGTGTATTTCGTTGTCGCCTTCCTGATCGGCGGCGTGGATTTGGGCATGGTGCGCCGCAACTTGAAGCGCAAGCCGGCGGAGCCCGTTTCGGACGCGGAGGTCGTGAACGGGGAGTAATCAAACTCCTTTACCCCGACCCCTTCCCGCAGACGGGCGAGGGGACGATTTTGTTAGATGTGGAGTTCCGATGTCCCAATCCCTCTTCCTCGTTGCTCTCGTCGTCGATGACTATGACCGCGCCAAGGCATTCTACTGTGATTGCCTTGGCTTCGACTGTCTGCAGGATGATGTTCAGCCGGAAGGCAAGCGTTGGATCGTGGTGCGGCCGGAGGGCATGGATGGAGCGGCGCTGCTTCTGGCCCAGGCCGCCAACGACGAACAGCGTGCTGCAATCGGCAATCAGACCGGCGGTCGTGTCGGCTTCTTCCTCAAGACCGACGATTTCGCCCGCGACTACGCGGCGATGATTGCAAAAGGCGTGCGGTTTCTGGAGCAGCCACGCTATGAGGTTTACGGCACCGTAGCGGTCTTTGCCGATCCCTATGGCAACACCTGGGACCTCATCCAGCATTCTTCCTGAGGCATGATCTCGAACCGAAGGACCGCGTCAGCGAAAAGTGTGTAGCGGTTTTCGAATAAGATCATGCCAAATCGAATCTGGTAGATATCCTCTTGATCCCTGCTTGTCCGCCGTGCATAAGCCCGGCCGAACACCAGGGGTCGAGCGCGAGCTCGCCCGGGCCCTCCACAAGCCTTTTGAGGACGACATGACTGAATTCAAGCCGCTCGTATTCTCCGGCGTCCAGCCGACCGGCAATCTCCATCTCGGCAATTATCTCGGCGCGATCCGGAAGTTCGTGGCGCTGCAGGCGAACAATGACTGCATCTATTGCGTCGTCGACATGCATGCACTGACGGCCCAGCTCGTGCATGAGGACATGCCGGGCCAGATCCGTTCGATCACCGCTGCCTTCCTCGCCGCCGGCATCGATCCGGAAAAGCATATCGTCTTCAACCAGTCTGCCGTCCCGCAGCATGCCGAACTCGCCTGGATCTTCAACTGCGTCGCCCGCATCGGCTGGATGAACCGCATGACGCAGTTCAAGGACAAGGCCGGCAAGGACCGCGAGCAGGCCTCCCTCGGCCTCTACGCCTATCCGAGCCTGATGGCTGCAGACATTCTCGTCTACCGTGCCACGCACGTGCCTGTCGGCGACGACCAGAAGCAGCATCTGGAACTCACCCGCGACATCGCCATGAAGTTCAATCTGGACTACATGGAGCACATCCGCCGCTCGGGCTACGGCATCGACATCACCGTGGGCGATGAGCCGGTGCACGCCTATTTTCCGATGGTCGAGCCGCTGATCGATGGTCCGGCCCCACGCGTCATGTCGCTTCGCGACGGCACCAAGAAGATGTCGAAGTCGGATGCCTCTGACCTGTCGCGTATCAATCTGCTCGACGATGAAGAGAACATCTCGAAGAAGATCCGCAAGGCCAAGACCGATCCGGACGGTTTGCCGAGCGAGATTGCCGGCCTCGCTGGCCGCCCGGAAGCCGATAACCTCGTCGGCATCTATGCCGCCCTTGCCGACAAGTCGAAGGCTGACGTTCTTTCGGCATTCGGCGGCCAGCAATTCTCGGTCTTCAAGCCGGCGCTGGTCGATCTCGCCGTGCATGTCCTCTCGCCGATCACTGGCGAGATGCGCCGCCTGATGGCCGATCCCGGCCATATCGATACCGTTCTGCGCGATGGCAGTGCTCGTGCCCGTGCCCGTGCCGAAGTGACGATGAAGCAGGTCCGCGACATCATCGGCTTTATTTACTGAGGCTTTTGATTTCTTATTGGTTGGCGCGCTGCCAGTGCGGCGCGCCAAGACCAACGAACGGATGGCCCGATCTTGAATATCTTGCGGATTGCTTCCTTTTCGGAAAACGGAGCCGGCGGCAATCCCGCCGGCGTCTTGATTGCCGATGTCCTGCCTGATGCCTCCGAAATGCAACGCATTGCAGCCGACGTCGGTTTCTCCGAGACCGCTTTTGCCTCCCCGGAAGGGCAGGGCTGGAGGGTGCGTTATTTCTCTCCTGAATCGGAAGTTCCCTTTTGCGGTCATGCGACGATCGCCCTTGGGGCGGCTCTTGCGTTGCAAGAGGGCGACGGGATTTTTGCGCTCGCGCTCAATCAGGCCAATATCACTGTCGAGGGGCACCGGAATGGCGATGTCCTCACGGCCGCCTTGCAGTCGCCGCCCACGAGCAGCAAGGCGCCGGCGCCTGAATTGTTATCCGAGGTGCTGGCATTGTTCGGTTATTCGACTGGCGACCTGAACCCGGCCATACCATCCGCGCTTATTAACGGCGGTGCCGACCACTTCGTGCTGGCTCTCAAATCCCGCCAGGCGCTTGCCGCCATGACCTACGATCTCGATGCGGGGCGTTCTTTGATGATCCGCGAAGGTTGGATCACGATCCTGCTCGCCTACGCCGAAACGCCGCAACTGTTCCATACCCGCAATGCCTTCGCATCGGGCGGGATTTATGAAGACCCCGCGACCGGCGCGTCAACCGCAGCCTTCGCCGGATATCTGCGCGATATTGCCTGGCCGCATGGCGGGGCCATCGACATCATCCAGGGCGAGGATATGGGAATGCGTTCACGTCTGCATGCCGATATTCCGGCCGCAGCCGGAAGCTCCGTCCGAGTGTCAGGCGAGGCAAGGCTTATGGACCTGTAAGTCGGCGGGCGACGATCGCCACCGGGTTCAAAACGGGGCTTGCCATGGCACGGATTTCGATGTCAGACTTGGCCTATGGTATCAAAACGTCTCTCACGGCTCGAAGGTCATCGCCGCAAGTTCATGGCGGTCATCGACGGCACCCCCGAATGCCAGCGTGCCGTCCACTACGCCGGTCGGCGCGCGAAAAATTCCAATGGCGGCCTTGTGCTCCTCTATGTGATCCCGGAAGGCGATTTCCAGCAATGGCTGGGTGTCGAGGAGATCATGCGGGCCGAAGCGCGCGAGGAGGCCGAGGCAGCAACCGCGAAGGCGGCGCAGATCGTGCGCGAGAATGTTGGCATCGATCCGGAGATCGTCATTCGTGAAGGGTCGGCCGCCGAACAGATCAATGCGGTGATCGAGGAAGACCGGGATATCGCGCTCCTCGTCCTTGCCGCCGGTTCGGCCAAGGAAGGGCCGGGACCGTTGGTGTCGTCGATCGCGGGACGTGCCGCAGCCTTTCCGATCCCCGTTACGGTGCTCCCGGATACGCTGACGAACGAGGAAATCGACGCCCTCAGTTGATCTGTTTCAGGCTATTTCTTGAGGATTGCTCTCTTGAATAGCACGGGCAAAAAGCCTATTTTCTTTTGAAGTATTCTAAAGTCGGAAGAGGGCTTCGGCCCGCCGTATGGAGATCAAGATGTTCATTCAGACCGAAGCGACGCCGAATCCCGCCACCCTGAAGTTTCTGCCGGGTAAGGTGGTCATGGAAAATGGCACCGCCGAATTCCGCAGCGCCGATGAAGCGGAAGTCTCGCCGCTCGCTGCGCGCATCTTCGATGTCCCCGGCGTCAGCGGCGTCTATTTCGGCTACGACTTCATCTCCGTCTCCAAGGAAGACCAGGAATGGCAGCATCTGAAGCCCGCCATCCTCGGTTCGATCATGGAGCATTTCATGTCCGGCAAGCCGGTCATGGGCGAAAGCTCGGTTCTCTCCGAAGCGCAGGATGCCGGCGGAGAGTTCTTCGATGAAGGCGACGAATCGATCGTACTGACCATCAAGGAATTGCTTGAGACTCGCGTTCGGCCGGCCGTCGCCCAGGATGGCGGCGACATCACTTTCCGCGGCTTTCGTGACGGCAAGGTCTACCTCAATATGAAGGGATCCTGCTCCGGTTGCCCGTCGTCGACGGCGACATTGAAGCATGGCATCCAGAACCTGCTGCGCCATTTCGTCCCGGAAGTGCAGGAAGTCGAAGCCGTCTAGGCATGATACCAAAAAGTGCACAGCGGTTTTTGGATAAGATCTTGCAAAAGCAGTTATTGGGGTGCAGTGACGGTTCAAAGATAAGTTACCGCGCTCCAAATATGGCCTTTTCGGATAAATTGTGATGATCGTACTGGCGCTCGACACGGCAGGTGTGGATTGCGCTGCCGCTGTGTATGATAGCGGTAGTGATTCTGTGATTGGGGAGGTCACGGAAACGATCGGGCGAGGACATGCTGAGCATTTGATGGATGTTGTCGACCGGGCGCTGGCTGAAGCCGATATAGCGCTCGCTTCGGTGGAACGTGTGGTCGTGACCGTCGGTCCGGGCTCCTTCACTGGCATCCGCATCGGCGTTGCCGCTGCCCGCGGTTTCGCGCTTTCCCTAAACATTCCCGCTATCGGCGTCACGACCCTTGAGGTTATGGCTGCCGCCGCGCGGGAAATGAATCCGGGTAAATCGGTTCTGGCTGCGATCGACGCCAAGCGCGAGGAGATTTATCTCCAGTCCTTCGATGTCGATGGCCAGCCGTTGGATGAGGCGCGCGCTGTGACGATCGATGAAGCGCGTGTGATCTCCGATGCTTTCGACGGCGTCGTCACCGGCTCGGCTGTCGCCAGGCTCAGAGACGCGCCGCCGGCGGTTCGGCCTGATGCCTTTCCGATTGCCACCGTCGCCCGGCTCGGCGCTGTCAAACCTGTCAGCGAAAAGCCGAAGCCGCTTTATCTTCGCGGACCCGACGCCAGACCGCAGGCCGGGTACGCAGTCGCCAGGGTATAACCATGCTGGAATCCTATCTCACCCTGAAAGCCGAATACGAGATCGTTCCGATGCAGCTGCAGGACTGCGCCGAAGTGGCGGCTCTGCATGGCGAACGGTTTTCCCGGGTTTGGGACGAGACCGAGTTTCAAAATCTCCTGTCGCAGGATACGACCTTCGGCTTCGTCGCCCGCCAGACCAACGCGATCCTGAAAAAGCCGCTTCCGGGGTTTGTGCTGGCACGGCATGTCGCGGGCGAGGCGGAAATCCTGACGGTTGCCGTTAGCGCCAAGCTTGGCCGCACCGGCCTCGGCTGGCGGCTGATGCAGGCGGCGTTGCGCGAGGCGCGTAACCGCGGCGGCGAAACCATGTTCTTGGAGGTCGACGGCGCCAATCAGCCGGCCCTCGGTCTCTACCGCAAGCTTGGTTTTGAGACGGTCGGCGAGCGCAAGGCCTACTATGTCGATGAAAGCGGCGCGAAATCGACGGCGCTTGTCATGCGCCGTGTTCTTCGCTAGTCCGTTGTCATAGACGAATAGACCGAAGACCGTATTTCAATGAACGATCCCGTAAAATCCCTTGAGGAGCTTTGCGCCGAGCGCGGCATGCGCATGACGGAGCAGCGGAGGGTCATTGCGCGCATCATCGAGAGTTCCGAGGATCATCCCGATGTTGAGGAACTGCACCGGCGCTCCGTCAAGGTGGATGCAAAGATCTCGATTTCGACGGTCTACCGCACGGTAAAGCTTTTCGAGGATGCCGGCATCATCGCCCGCCATGACTTCCGCGACGGGCGTTCGCGTTACGAGACTGTGTCGGAAGAGCATCATGATCACCTGATCGATCTGAAGAGCGGCGAAGTGATCGAATTCCACTCGCCGGAGATCGAGGCGCTGCAGGAGCGTATTGCCCGCGAACACGGTTTCAAGCTCGTCGACCATCGACTGGAGCTTTACGGCATCCCGCTGAAGAAGGATGAGCCGCTGAAGAAGGACGAGCGCTGAGGTGGTCGCGGTCGTGCGGGAGCGAATGATTTGGTGACCTGGCTGCGCGTCGGCTGTGCCGTCATCGCCATCTGCGTTGTCAGCCTTGTCTTGCTGCCGCTGCAGATTCTTTGCCTGCGCTTCGACTGGAAACTCAGGCGCTATCTGCCGCGCTACTGGCATCGCATCGTCTGCTATTGGCTCGGCATCCGTATCAATGTCATCGGAAAGGCCGAGCAGCGCCGGCCACTGATGCTGGCCGTAAACCATGCCTCCTGGCTTGATATTCTCGTGCTCTCGTCCATTGCCGACGTTGCTTTCATCGCCAAGGCGGAAGTGCGCGATTGGCCGGTCTTCGGCCATCTTGCTCAGTGGCAAAAGAGCGTATTCGTCGTGCGCGAACAGAAGCGCAAGACCGGCGATCAGGTGAACGAGATCGCGGAGCGCATGGCGGACGGCGAGATCATGGTCCTCTTTCCAGAGGGTACGACATCGGATGGCAACCGACTGCTGGAAGTCAAATCCTCCTTGTTCGGCGCGGCGGCGGCTGCCCTGCCGAAAGCACCGGATGCCGTCGTTCATGTCCAGCCGGTTGCGGTGGCCTATACTCGTGTCCACGGCATCGCCATGGGCCGCTACTATCGTCCGCTGGCGGCTTGGCCAGGCGATATAGAGCTGCTGCCGCATCTCAAAGGTATCTTCGCTTGTGGGGCCATCGATGTCGACGTCTGCTTCGGCGAGGCGGTGGATTATCGCGCCGACACCAACCGCAAGGAAGTCAGCGCCACCATCGCGCAACGCATCCGCACCATGTTGGCGAGCCGGTTGCTTGGCCGCGAGATCGCTTGAGATCCGGTTGATTTTAACTTTTCGATTTTCTCCAGAAGCAAAAGCCACTACATAGCGGCCATGACCAAGGACAGCTTAACTCTCGATGCCCCGGAGCCAAGTGCTTTAAAGATTGGCCTCCGCGATGGCTCCAACAGCCGCAAGGTTTTCATCAAGACCTATGGCTGCCAGATGAATGTCTACGACTCGACGCGGATGAGCGATGCGCTCGCCCGCGATGGCTATGAGCCGACCGAGGACATGGAAGAAGCCGATCTCGTCCTGTTGAACACCTGCCACATCCGCGAGAAGGCCGCCGAAAAGGTCTATTCCGCGCTCGGGCGCCTGCGCGAGATGAAGAAACGCAAGGCTGCCGACGGCCGCGACATGATGATTGGTGTCACCGGCTGCGTCGCCCAGGCCGAGGGCGAGGAGATTCTCCGCCGCGCGCCCGCCGTCGACGTCGTCATTGGGCCGCAGACCTATCACCGCCTGCCGGACGCATTGCGTCGGGCCAAGGAAGGCCAGCGGGTCGTCGATACGGAATATGCGATCGAGGATAAGTTCGAACATCTGCCGATCGCCGAGAAGTCGAAGATCCGCGCCCGTGGCGTCACGGCCTTCCTGACGGTGCAGGAAGGCTGCGACAAGTTCTGCACTTTCTGCGTCGTGCCTTATACGCGCGGTTCCGAAGTCTCGCGTCCGGTCTCCCAGATCGTCGAAGAGGCCGAGAAACTTGTGGATGGCGGCGTGCGCGAAATCACGCTTCTCGGCCAGAACGTCAACGCCTGGCACGGAACCGGACCGACGGGCGAAGCCTGGAGCCTTGGCGACTTGCTGTACCGGCTGGCAGAAATTCCTGGCCTTGCCCGGCTGCGCTATACCACCAGCCACCCACGCGACATGGACGACCGGCTGATATCGGCCCATCGTGACCTGCGCACGCTGATGCCCTATCTGCATCTGCCGGTTCAGTCCGGCTCCGACCGCATCCTCAAGGCGATGAATCGGCGACATACGGCCGCCGAATATCTCGCTTTGATCGAAAAAATCCGCACGGCGCGGCCGGATATCGCCCTTTCGGGTGATTTCATTGTCGGTTTCCCGGGGGAGACAGAGCAGGATTTTGCGGATACACTTCGTCTTGTGGAGGAGGTGAACTATGCGCAAGCCTTCTCGTTCAAATATTCGACGCGTCCGGGAACGCCCGGTGCGGAATTGAAGGGCCAAGTGCCAGAAGAGATCAAGGCGGAACGGCTGGAACGGTTGCAGGCGCTGCTTTTGAAGCAGCAGCATTTGTTTGCCGATGCCTGCGTCGGCAAGGTAGTCGATGTACTGCTGGAAAAGCCAGGCCGCATGCCGGGTCAGTTGATCGGCCGGTCCCCTTGGCTGCAATCTGTGAATGTTGATGCAAAAGCATCGCAAATCGGTGACATTATCAACGTACGAATCATCGGAACCAGCACGAACAGCCTTTTTGCTGAGTTGCTCTAGGTTCCGGACAAGGCAAAGGAGCCGGACCGCTTGAACGGACAGGAATTGGTTTCTTCTTCATCGCGCCAGCCACGCACCGCGAGCGACGCCAATCACTTCATCCTGACGTTCGAGAACAATCGGTTCGCCAGCGAACTTTTCGGACAGTTCGATCAGAATTTGAAGCTGCTCGAGGAGCGGCTTGGTATCGACGCCCGCGCTCGCGGCAATTCCGTTATCATCACCGGCGATGTGCTGGCCACAAACCAAGCGCGTCATACCCTCGATTATCTCTATGACAAGCTGCAGAAAGGTGGGAATGTGGAGCGCTCCGACGTGGAAGGGGCAATTCGCATGGCGGTTGCCGCCGATGACCAACTGACTCTGCCGACCATGGAGAAAAAAGCCAAGTTGACGATGGCGCAGATTTCGACGCGCAAGAAGACGATCATTGCCCGCACGCCGACGCAGGATGCCTATATCCGGGCGCTCGAGCGTTCCGAAATGGTTTTCGGTGTCGGCCCGGCTGGTACCGGTAAGACCTATCTTGCCGTCGCCCATGCCGCCCAGCTTCTGGAACGCGGCGCTGTCGAGAAGATCATTCTGTCGCGCCCGGCCGTCGAAGCCGGCGAGCGTCTCGGCTTCTTGCCTGGCGATATGAAGGAGAAGGTCGACCCCTATCTCCGGCCGCTTTATGACGCGCTCTACGATATGATGCCCGGCGACAAGGTCGAACGTGCCATCACTGCCGGCGTCATCGAAATCGCCCCGCTTGCCTTCATGCGCGGCCGTACGCTTGGCAACGCTGCCGTCATCCTCGATGAGGCGCAGAACACCACCTCGATGCAGATGAAGATGTTCCTGACGCGTCTCGGCGAGAATTCGCGCATGATCATCACCGGCGATCCGAGTCAGATCGATCTGCCGCGCGGCGTCAAATCCGGACTAGTGGAAGCTCTGCAACTCCTCAACGGAGTCGAGGGGATCACCATCGTCCGCTTTAAGGACACTGACGTCGTCCGCCATCCGCTGGTGGCGCGCATCGTCAGGGCTTACGACTCGAATTACGCCACGCCCGTTGAGGGCAGTGAGGCCGATCCGCAGATCTGATGGCCGATCTCGATATTCAGATCAGTGTCGAGGAGGGCGGCTGGCCCTCCGAAGACGAGTTGCAGGCTCTGGCCGAGCGCGTGTTGGGCGCGGCTGCGGCCTATCTCGAGAAACACGAGAAGCAGCCTTTTCCGAAAATGGCGTCGGAATTGTCGCTGGTCTTTACCGATGATGCTTCGATCCGAGAGATCAATGCAGAATGGCGCGAGCAGGACAAGGCGACCAACGTCCTGTCTTTCCCCGCTTTTCCGCTAGTGCCGGGCGGCAAGCCCGGCCCGATGCTGGGCGACATTATTATCGCCAAAGAGACGGTGGAGCGTGAAGCGGTCGAGCTGGAAAAGAGTTTTGATGACCATCTGACCCATTTGATTG
Organism: Rhizobium sp. BK313; assembly: GCF_014193655.1. GTDB lineage: Bacteria > Pseudomonadota > Alphaproteobacteria > Rhizobiales > Rhizobiaceae > Rhizobium. Next base: position 396,184 of record NZ_JACHZQ010000003.1, read on the forward strand.
TGCATGGTTTCTTGCATCTCTTCGGTTACGACCATATGAATAATAGGGAAGCCGAAAGAATGGAGGGGCTGGAGACTCGCATTTTGGCGGGGCTTGGCCTATCTGATCCCTATGCGGGGCAGGACCCCATTTGACTTGAACCCTGTCTGATCAGGAACAATGAGCGACTTTACGACAAGACCGGCCCCCGAGGCCAAAGACGGAGCCGAAACCGCCTCCTCCGATGAGGCAGGCAGTAGTAGCGGCAAACGATCACACTCTTCGTTCTGGGCCCGCGCTGCGCGCATTCTGCGCCCAGCTCAGGGATCGGCACGCCTGCGCGAGGATCTCGCCGACGCGTTGATGACCAACGCCACCGATGATGATGCCTTCTCGCCGGATGAGCGGGCGATGCTGCACAATATCCTCCGTTTTCGCGAGGTGCGTGTCGAAGACGTCATGGTGCCGCGCGCCGATATCGAGGCGGTCGATCAGAACATCACCATCGGCGAGCTGATGATCCTGTTCGAGGAGAGCGGCCGCTCGCGCATGCCGGTCTACGCCGAAACGCTCGATGATCCGCGCGGCATGGTGCATATCCGCGATCTCCTGTCCTATATCGCCAAGCAGGCGCGCAACAAGCGCCGCGGCAGCAACGGCAAGACGGTGGCAGCCGCCGCGGCATCAGCGTCGGCTGCGAGCCCGGCTGAGAAGCCGCCACGCTCGGTCAAGTCGAATTTCGATCTTTCGCGCGTCGATCTGCAGAAGACGCTGGCCGAAGCCGGCATCATCCGAAAGATCCTGTTCGTTCCGCCCTCCATGCTGGCGTCCGATCTTCTCCGCCGCATGCAGGTCAACCGTACGCAGATGGCGCTCGTCATCGACGAATATGGCGGCACCGACGGCCTCGCGTCGCATGAGGACATCGTCGAAATGGTCGTCGGCGACATCGACGACGAACATGATGACGAGGAAGTCATGTTCAAGCGCGTTTCCGAAGACGTCTTCGTTGCCGATGCCCGCGTGGAGCTGGAAGAGATTGCGGCCGCCATCGGCCCCGATTTCGACATCAGCGAGCAGGTGGACGAAGTGGATACGCTCGGCGGCCTGATCTTCTCCGCGCTCGGCCGTATCCCGGTGCGGGGCGAACTGGTCCAGGCGCTGCCGGGCTTCGAATTCCATATTCTCGATGCCGATCCGCGCCGCATCAAACGGGTGCGCATCACCCGCAAGCGCCATGCCTTGCGCCGCCGCCCGGCCAAGGCGGAAGGCGAGGGTGGCCTGATCGAGCGCGACCTGCCTTCACCGGATACGCTGCCGGACGAATCCTCGCCCGAACAGAACACTGCCAGCCAATAAATGGCGCTTCAGCAGGACAAGTCGCTGCTTTTTTGAAAGACTGCGGCCAATTGATTCGCAGTTTTGACGGAGCGCACGCATGGAACGGCTTTCGGGCAGGGTAATCCTCGTCTGGGGTTTCAAACGCGCACTTCTTGCCATCCTTGCCGGAGCCGTCGGTGTCCTCGCCTTGCCGCCCTTCGGCTTCTTCGCGGCGATGTTCATTTCTTTCACGCTGCTCGTCTGGCTGCTGGATGGCGCTGCAGCTGGTCCCGACAGCAGTTTCCTCGGCCGCCTCTGGCCGGCTTTCGCCATCGGCTGGCTGTTCGGTTTCGGTTATTTCGTTGCCGGTCTGTGGTGGCTCGGTCATGCGCTTCTGATCGATGCCGACGAATTTGCGTGGGCGTTGCCGCTGGCGATCCTCGGCCTGCCGGCCTTTCTTGCGATCTTTTACGGTGTGGCGACGGCGCTAGCCCGCCTGCTCTGGTCCGATGGCATGGGGCGTATCGCCGCACTCGCCTTCGCCTTCGGGCTTCTGGAATGGCTACGCAGCTTCCTCTTTACCGGCTTTCCCTGGAATGCCATCGGCTACGGCGCCATGCCCATACCGCTGATGATGCAATCCGCTCATGTGATCGGCGTGCTCGGCGTCACCATACTTGCCGTTTTTGTCTTTGCCGCTCCGGCGTTGCTCGGAACGCGTCAAGGTCGGATACCCGGGATCGGGCTTGCCGTGCTCATCGTCGCCGCGCATTTTGGCTATGGCTATTATGCGCTCAACCTGCCGGAGCCACCAGCCGGCGGCAAGACGGCTCCCGTTGTGCGCATCGTTCAGCCGGCGATCGATCAGGAAGCCAAGATGGACACGGATGCCGATCGCACCGCCATCTTCGACAAGCATCTCTCGCTCTCGGTCCAGCCGCCGGCAAATGGCGGTAAACGACCCGACATCATCGTCTGGCCGGAAACCGCTATCCCCTTTATTTTGACGGATAATCAGGACGCTCTGACCCGCATTGCCGACCAGCTCGACGACGACCAGATCCTGATCACCGGCGCCGTTCGCGTCGAGGACATGGGTCCCGGTCTGGAGCCGCGTTACTACAACTCGATCTATGTCATCGACGGTCGAGGCCAAATTATCGGTGCCTCCGACAAGACCCATCTCGTGCCTTTCGGCGAGTACGTGCCTTTCGAGAATATCCTCGGCTATCTCGGAATTCAGAATGTCATCGAGCTGCCGGGCGGCTTTTCAGCGGCCGCCAGCCGGCAGTTGCTGACGCTCCCGAGCGGTATCAAACTCTACCCTCTGATCTGCTACGAGATCATTTTTCCGAACGAAATGACACCGGAAATCCGGCAGGCCAACGCCATTTTGAACGTTACGAACGACGCTTGGTTCGGCGATACGCCGGGTCCCTATCAGCATTTCCTGCAGGCGCGGGTAAGGGCTGTGGAACAAGGGTTGCCACTGATTCGCAGCGCGAATACAGGCGTTTCGGCCTATGTCGACGCTCACGGACGTTTGATTTCCGGAATCGACTTTAATCAGCAAGGATTTGTTGACGCCACTTTGAGTAGCGCAACCGTATCGCGTATCGACGATAGCGTACGAAAAGCATACTTCTGGTTGATCATCGGGGTAGTCGGTATAATCGCTGTGATTTCACGCATGGGTTTTATTTCAAGGGCGAATTGACCCAAAAACCCTAAAATTGCATAGTGGTTGCCGTCCGCCTTTTGAACGTAAGCTAGAAGCCGGGTGGGCGTCGGCTGCAACGTGGCGTTATAGGGGTGGTTAAGGGCACCGGGTGGCAGGACCTGAATTCAACCTATGTTAGGGCAATATGATGATTGAGAACAAAAAAAAGCCGAACCCGATCGACATCCATGTCGGTAGCCGCATCCGCCTCCGCCGCACTATGCTTGGCATGAGCCAGGAGAAGCTCGGTGAGAGTCTCGGAATCACTTTCCAGCAAATTCAGAAGTATGAGAAGGGCACCAACCGCGTTGGCGCCAGCCGTCTTCAAAATATTTCAAGCATTCTTAACGTTCCGGTTTCCTTCTTCTTCGAGGATGCTCCGGGTGAACATGCGACCACCGCCGGCGGCATGGCCGAGGCCTCCAGCTCCAATTATGTGGTCGACTTCCTCTCTTCCTCCGAAGGCTTGCAGCTCAACCGCGCGTTCGTGAAGATTTCCGACGGCAAGGTCCGCCGCAAGGTGGTGGAGCTCGTCAAGGCTCTCGCAGCCGAAGCCGACGCCGAATAAGCAGTTCGAAGCACCGCCACAGCGGAAAAGTTGAAAGGCGGTCATTTTGGCCGCCTTTTTCACGTTTATGGCAAAATTTTATCACTTTTGATGAGACATAAAGATATATTTATGTCCTTCTGCGACTTGTTTTTCGAGCTCGACACGAATATCAAATGCGGAGATTTGTTCTTTGAGGGGAATCCCACATGCGCGCGAATTATCTGTTCACCAGTGAGTCAGTTGCCGAAGGTCACCCGGATAAAGTCTGTGACCGCATCTCCGACGAAATCGTCGATCTGGTCTACCGCGAGGCGGCAAAGACCGGCGTCAACCCCTGGGGCGTGCGCATTGCCTGCGAGACCCTTGCCACGACCAACCGCGTCGTCATCGCCGGTGAAGTTCGTCTGCCGCCGAGCCTGATGAAGAAAGACAAGGACGGCAAGGACGTCATCAATCCCTCGAAGTTCAAGGCCGCCGCCCGCCGCGCCATCAAGGATATCGGCTACGAGCAGGACGGTTTCCACTGGAAGAAGGCGCGCATCGACGTTCTCCTGCATTCGCAGTCCGCCGACATCGCCCAGGGCGTTGACAACGCCGCCGACCAGCAGGGTGACGAGGGAGCCGGCGACCAGGGCATCATGTTCGGCTACGCCTGCCGTGAAACGCCGGACCTCATGCCGGCGCCGATCTACTACTCGCACAAGATCCTGCAGTTGCTCGCAACCGCCCGCAAGAAGGGTGACGGCGAAGTTGCCAAGCTTGGCCCGGATGCCAAGAGCCAGGTGACCGTTCGCTATGTCGACGGCAAGCCTGCCGAAGTGACCTCGATCGTGCTTTCCACTCAGCATCTCGATGACAGCTGGGATTCGAAGAAGGTTCGCGCCGTTGTCGAACCCTATATCCGCGAAGCGCTCGGCGAGCTGAAGATCGCGGCCGACTGCAACTGGTATATCAACCCGACCGGCAAGTTCGTCATTGGTGGCCCGGATGGCGATGCGGGTCTCACCGGCCGCAAGATCATCGTCGACACCTACGGCGGTGCTGCTCCGCACGGTGGCGGCGCCTTCTCTGGCAAGGATACGACCAAGGTTGACCGTTCCGCCGCCTATGCTGCGCGCTACCTCGCGAAGAACGTCGTTGCCGCCGCTCTTGCCGACCGTTGCACGATCCAGCTCTCCTATGCCATCGGCGTTGCTCAGCCGCTGTCGATCTATGTCGACCTGCATGGCACCGGTAAGGGCGTCAGCGAAGACCAGATCGAAGCGGCGATCCGCAAGAACATGGACTTGTCGCCGACCGGCATCCGCCGCCATCTCGACCTCAACAAGCCGATCTACGCGAAGACCTCGGCTTACGGCCATTTCGGCCGCAAGGCGGGCCGCGACGGCTCGTTCTCCTGGGAGCGCACGGACCTCGTCAAGGCGCTGAAGGAAGCCGTGAAGACCCGGGAAGCTGCATGATCGACACGGAGCGCCGGTCGCGGGCGACGGAAGCATTCTTCGGCCGGCGCAAGGGAAAGGCCTTGCGCGGCCAACAGGCCGAAAGGCTGGAAGCGCTGCTGCCGCAATATCTCGTCGACCTCTCCGCACCGGCTCCGCAGCCGCCGAATGAATTGTTTCCGGTGCCGACCGAACGTCTGCGCCTGGAAATCGGTTTCGGTGGCGGCGAGCATCTGATCCATCGGGCGTTGGAATGCCAGGCGACGGGTTTCATCGGCGTCGAGCCCTTCGTCAATTCCATGCAGAAACTGCTTGCCCGCGTCGACGAGACCGGCGCGCGCAACATCCGTGTCTATAATGACGATGCCACGCAACTGCTGGACTGGCTGCCGGACGCCTGCCTCGACCAGATCGATTTGCTCTATCCTGATCCCTGGCCGAAGAAAAAGCACTGGAAGCGCCGCTTTGTCTCGCAGGTGAATCTCGACCGCTTCCACCGCGTCCTGAAACCCGGCGCCCTTTTCTGCTTCGCCTCCGACATCGATACCTATGTCAACTGGACGCTGCAGCACTGTCACGCGCATGGCGGCTTCGAATGGATGGCGGAAAACGCGGCCGACTGGCTGACGCCCTACGAGGGCTGGCCGAGCACGCGCTATGAGGCGAAAGCCCGGCGTGAAGGGCGGTCTTCGGCTTATCTGACGTTCAAGAGGATTTGAGCGGCAGCTCCTCATCCGGCCTTTCACATTTTCACGGCACGAAATCGCTCAAGTCCACCTTCTCCCGCGCGGACGGAGGAGCTACCGCCAATTGCGTATCAGCCAGTGTGGAGGTGGAGTTAAACCTTCTCAACGGCGGAGAGAACGACGCGCGTCGGCGCAGGTGGGGCATCGCACCGCAGGGGTGGGCCGGTGCGTCTGAATAGAAATGCTCCGACGCAATCGAGGTCACAGCCATAGAACCTCGTTCAGTTTCCTGGCACAGAGTCTCAATGCAAGCTGACGGTCTTCAGCTCGTCCTCGGCCGCTTTGTAAAACGTGCTGGACCGGTTATCGGTCAGAAGGATCGGGGTGCCGTCGGCGCCGAAAAGCGCCCAGAGGTCGACGCTCGGGTCGATGTCCGGGGCTTCGGGGAAGCAACGGGAAACTTCGTCCGAATGGATCTTTCTGACATAGGCAACTTCGCCGGCGCCGATATTGGCGAGCTCGGATTGGGTCAGGCGGGCAGTGGCTTCTCTCAAAAGCATATTCGTACCTCCAGTATGAGGGACCAACGGCAATCAGCCGTTGTCTTACTGTGAGACCGAAATGTTAATTTTCTTTACCATGCGGTCCGGTTCCGGCCGAATGAGATCGACAGAAAGCAGGCCGTTCTTCAAGACGGCGCCAAGCACCTGCATGCCCTCGGCCAAAACGAAGACGCGCTGAAACTGGCGGGCTGCAATGCCACGATAAAGATAGTCGCGTTCCTCATGCTCCACCTGTCGGCCGCGGATCAAAAGCTGATTTTCTTCGGTGGTGATATCGAGTTCGTCTTCCGAAAAGCCGGCAACCGCAAGTGTAATGCGTAGGCGCTCAGGCTCGCCCGACAGCCGGTCGGCGCGCATACGTTCGATATTGTAAGGGGGATAACCGTCACTGGCCTTGGAAATCCGCTCCAGCGTCTTTTCCATGGTGTCGAAGCCCAGAAGCAGCGGGCTGGCAAAGGGAGTCGTCCGGCTCATCGTCTCAAGTCCTTGGTGTCAAGCGACCTTTCCGGACCTGATCTTTCAGCACCCGGGTGTTATTAATATGGGAGCATGGGCAGGGGAGTGCAAGGAGGCGTGGTCTTCGCAATTGCGAGATTGAATTGGTGCGGGATCGTCAATTGTGGCGCCAGCGTGTGGCGCTTGACAAAGCTCAACCGGGCTCGCATCAAGACTTGCCGATCTGCACCGGAGGAAAGCCACAGATATGACCGAGCCCAGAAAGATTATCATTGACACCGATCCCGGCCAGGACGACGCCGCCGCGATCTTGCTCGCCTTCGGGAGCCGCGAGGAGATCGACGTGCTCGGCATTACCACTGTCGCGGGCAATGTGCCCCTACGGTTGACGAGCCGCAATGCCCGCATCGTCTGCGAACTCTGCAATCGCCGTGATGTGAAAGTCTTCGCCGGCGCCGATGCGCCAATCAAGCGCAAACTGGTGACGGCCGAACACGTTCACGGCAAGACCGGCCTCGACGGCCCTGACCTGCCGGAACCGACCATGGACCTTCAGCCCGGCCATGCCGTCGATTTCATCATTGAGACCCTGCGTAACGAGCCGATGGGTGCGGTCACACTCTGTACGCTCGGCCCGCTCACCAATATCGCGCTCGCCTTCCAGAAGGCGCCCGACATCGTTGCTCGCATCCGCGAGCTGGTGATGATGGGCGGCGGCTTTTTCGAGGGCGGCAACATCACACCGGCCGCTGAATTCAACATCTATGTCGACCCCGAGGCAGCCGATGTCGTCTTCCGCTCCGGCGTGCCCGTCGTTATGATGCCGCTCGACGTGACCCATCAGCTTTTGACCCGCAAGGATCGCGTGGCGCGTATCGCCGCCATCGGCTCCGCCCCGGCCAAGGCCATGGTCGAGATGCTGGAGTTCTTCGAGCGCTTCGATATCGAAAAATACGGCTCCGATGGCGGTCCGCTGCATGATCCGAGCGTCATTGCCTATCTGTTGAAGCCGGAACTGTTCAAGGGCCGCGATTGCAATGTCGAGATCGAGGTCACGTCGGAACTGACTGTTGGCATGACTGTCGTCGACTGGTGGCATGTCACGGACCGCAAGCACAACGCCAAGGTCATACGCTCTGTTGATGCCGACGGCTTCTTCGCGCTGCTGACGGAGCGTTTTGCACGTATCTGACATCGCGCTGTAGTGTGAAAATGAAAAGGCCGCCGGATTGCTCCGGCGGCCTTTTGTATTCGTAATTCGACCGCTCAGAATTCTTCCCACTCATCCTGCGCCAGCGCATTCGCGCCCTGGGTCTGCGGCCGCGCTTTGCGAGCTGGTGTCGCAGCAGGCGCGGCACGGCGGACGGGCGCCGGCGTGCGCATCTGCTGGGCGGTGGCGCGCAGTGCCGAGGCATTGTCCTGGCTGCCATGCGATGTACGGAAGCGAGCGACAAGCGCCTTCAGCGTCTGGGCCTCGTCGTTCAGCGTCACGCTGGCGGCGGTGGTTTCTTCCACCATCGCGGCGTTTTGCTGCGTCACCTGGTCCATCTGGTTCATTGCCGAGTTGATTTCCTTCAGCCCGATCGCTTGTTCGCTGGCAGAGGCCGAGATCTGGCGGATAAGGCCGTTGATCTCCATCACCTGCTCGGCGATCTTGTGCAGCGCATTGCCGGTGCGACCGACGAGATCGACGCCTTCCTTGACCTGGCCTGCCGAGGTGTTGATCAGGGTCTTGATCTCCTTGGCGGCATTGGCCGAACGCTGCGCCAGCTCACGCACTTCCTGCGCCACGACGGCAAAGCCCTTGCCGGCTTCGCCTGCGCGGGCGGCTTCGACGCCGGCGTTCAGGGCGAGAAGATTGGTCTGGAAGGCGATCTCGTCGATGACGCCGATGATGCGCGAGACCTCCTGCGAGGACTGCTCGATGCCATGCATGGAGGCAATCGCCTTCTGCACGATCTCGCCGGAGCGTCCGGCATCCTCGGATGCTGCGTTGACGCTGCTGGCAGCCGTGCGGGCATTTTCGGCGCTCGAGTTGACCTGAGCCGTCAGTTGGTTGAGTGCCGCCGCGGTTTCCTCCAGGCTTGCCGCCTGCTGCTCGGTGCGGCGGGCAAGGTCGGAAGCACTGTTGCTGATCTCGCCGGTGCCGCTGCCGATATTGCCGACGCTCAGGTTCATCGTGTGCACCGTCTCTTCGAGGCTTACGAGTGCGGCATTGAAGTCCTGCTTCAACTGCGCGTATTCGCCGGGGAATTCCTCCGCGATACGGTGGCCGAGATTACCCTTGGAAAGCTCGGCAAGGCTCTGGCCGAGAATGGTGACGATGCGCCGTTGCAGCGCCACGGTTTCGCCGCGCTCCGCTTCCGAGCGGTAACGTTCGCCTTCGGCGGCGCGGCGCTGGTCGTTGGCTTCGGCTTCCAGTCGCTTGGTGTCGGCAAGGGCGAAGCGGAAGCCTTCGAGCGCCTTTGCGACCGAGCCGATTTCGTCGGCGCGCGCCTGACCTGCCACGGGCTCGGCATAGTTGCCGGCGCTGAGGCCGTTGACGCTGGCAACCAATCCGCCGAGCGGCTTCTGCACGAAGGTGCGTACGGCGGCGTACAGCGCCAGCATGACGGCCGCAAGCACGAGGACGCCGCCGATGATCATCATAAGGGTCTGATCGCGCACCGGCGCGGCAATCGCGCTGTGCGGCACATCGACGAGGACGACCCAGGTGGCGTTGAGGCCCGGCACGGTGAAGGGATAGACCACGCGGTCGAATTCCTCGGCGTTGCCGTAAGTGAGGTTCTTGATAAGGCCGGCTGTCGACGAGGTCAGCGCAGCCTTGATGACGTCGCCACCGGCGCCGTCATAATTCTTCATCAACAGATCTTTGTTCGGTGCAACCAGCCACTTGTTGTCCTGGGAAAGCAGCAGAACACGGCCGGAATCGAAGGGATGCAAATTCTGCAATTTGGTGGAAAGGGAGGCTAGGGAGATGTCGACGCCGGAGACACCGATCAGCTTGCCGCCGGACATGACCGGATAGGTAATCGAGCTCATGGTCGTCGGAACGTCGGTGCCTTCGGCCATGTAGGGCGGAGTGATCGAACCCTTGCCGCTGTCGGCAGCAAGTTTCCACCATGCGGCGGTGTAGTCGTTGTCGAAGGTGGAGAACTGGATGCCGCCATCCTTGGTCTTTGACCAATAAGGCGTGAATGCGCCCTTGTCGTTGACGCCTTCGTCCTTGTTGTTGGCAAGCTCGGTTGTCTTGCCGTCGAATGTGCCGAGTTGTTCGCAGAACCAGCTGCCAAAGGCGAAGGCGTTCTGCTCGACATTGGCCTTGAGGATATTGATGATGCCCTTGCGATCGAAGGTGTGGCCCTCGTGGCCGCGGCCGATGATGGCAGCCATGGAACGGGCGGCGCTGGCGAGCTCGCCGATATTGGCGGCGATTTCGTTCGAGATGGATTTGGCCTCGCTATTGGCCTGATCCATTGTCAGCGTCTGCACGCGATCGCGGGTCTGGGAAATCAGCAGGAAGTTGGAGACGAACAGGACGAGCGCGATCGCCAGCCCGGTGACCAGGATGAGCTTGGCCGCAAGCGACTTCATACGAAAGGTGGACATCATTTCCTCGAGAGAACGATGCGTCGGATGCACATTATCCGGATGCAAGGTCGGCACAGGATGGCCCTGTCATGGGGCCGCCGGGAGAGCGCCTGCCGCCGCGAGTGAGAGACGCGCGGCAAGCAAGAGGAGAATGATCGCGAAGCGCAAAAATTTAATTAATTTGAGCGGCCAGGAATGGCGGGTCTCAAAGACGCGCCGCGACCTCGCTTGCAACCGGGATCGATGGCTGCGCGCCTGGCTTGAGGCAGGCAAGCGAACCGGCGACGGCGGCGCGGCGGAGGGCTGCGTGGAAATCGAGACCCTGGTCGAGGCTGGCTGCCAGATAACCGCAGAAGGTGTCGCCGGCGCCGACAGTATCGACCGGTTCGATGACGAGGCCCTTGGCGCGCGACAATTCGCCGTTACGGATGGCGATGACGCCGTCGCCGCCGAGCGTGACGATAAGCGTCTGCCCCGTTTCGGCATGCAGGCGCGCGAGGGCTGCCTCGCGATCACTGGCCGACATATTGTCCTGGCCTGCCAGCCTTTCGAATTCCGTCTCGTTGGCGATGACGATATCGGCAAGGAGGCCGAGCCGTGCTGCATCGGGAATGAGCGGGGCGAGATTGAGGATCGTGCGAACACCTTTGGTCTTTGCCGCCGCAAGCGCCGTTTCTACGGCCGCAACCGGAATTTCGAATTGCAGCATGAGCGTATCGTTGGGGCTCAGCGCATTGACGGCGGCTGTCGCGTCCTCGGGCGTCATTGTGCCGTTGGCGCCGGGCACGACGGCGATCATGTTCTCGCCGTCGCCGCCGACAAGGATCAGCGCCGTGCCGGTCGGCTCGGAAACGTGGTTCACGGTGGAGAGATCGGTGCCGGCGGCATCGAGCAGGGCGAGCGCAGGCTCCGCGAAACCATCATTGCCGACGGCGCCGGTCAAACGCACAGTCGAGCCGGCGCGCCGCGCTGCCAACGCCTGGTTCGCGCCCTTGCCGCCCGCGGCTGTGGAAAAACCGTTGCCTGCCACCGTCTCGCCCGGCTTCGGCAGACGGTCGGTGGTGGCGATGAGGTCCATGTTGATGGAGCCGAAAATGGTGATCATGAGATATCCCGCCCTGCTTGTTGATGTCGCCTGATCCCATTCAGAACCGCTTTTTTTCGTTTGGGGATCATGCATTGATTTGGCGCGACACTGCCCGAAGCGATCAGTCCTCGTCAACCACCCTGAGCTTGAGTTGGCCGGTGCGGTTGTCGATGGGCTTCGGCCGGTCCTCGACGGTAGGCTTGACGGGCTCGCCGGCCGCCTCGAATTCCAGCGCTTCTATCCTCTCGCCGCGGCGTGCCAGCTTGTCCGCGGAGGTGACGATCATGTCGACATCCTTCTGCGCCATGGCGAAATGCCCCTGCAGCTTGCGCACCCGCTCGTCGAGGCGGGAGAGATCGTCCATCAGATGCGCCACTTCGCCCTGGATCACATGCGCCTGCTCACGCATGCGCTGGTCCTTCAACACCGCCTGGATAACTTGAATCGACAGCATCAGCAGCGACGGCGAGACGATGACAATACGTGAACGCTGCGCCTTCTGCACGATCGCTTCGAAATTCTCGTGGATTTCCGCAAAGATCGATTCGGACGGAACGAAGAGGAAGGCTGTGTCCTGCGTCTCCCCCTGAATGAGATATTTCTCGGCGATGTCGCGGATATGCACCTCGAGATCCCGGCGGAATTGCTGTGCGGCGATCTTGCCCTGCTCCGGGTTTGCTGCTGCAGCGTTGCGGATAGCGTTCCAGGCTTCCAGCGGAAATTTAGCGTCGATGACCAAGGGCGGCGAGCCGTTCGGCATACGCACCGTGCAATCCGGCCGCGACCCGTTGGACAGCGTCGGCTGGAAGGCATAGGCGCCCATCGGCAATCCGTCGGCGATGATCGTCTCCATGCGGGCCTGGCCGAAGGCACCGCGCGTCTGCTTGTTGGAGAGGATCGCCTGCAGGCCGACGACGTCCTTTGCCAGCGACTGAATATTGGTCTGCGCGGCGTCGATGACGGCAAGCCGCTCCTGTAGGCGGCGCAGGTTCTCATGCGTCGAGCGCGTCTGCTCGCCGATCGTCGCTGTTACCCGTTGCGACATGCCGTCGAGCCGCTGGTTGATGGCATGGTTGAGCTCCGCCTGCCGCGAGCCGAACACCTCGGCCATGGTGGCAAGCCGGCCCTGCATCTCCGCTTGTGCACGGAGGAGTGCCGCCATGTTATGTTCGGCATCCTCGGCCCGCAGCATATCCTCCTCCCACCGCCGCCCTCTGTTGTTGATGACAAGGACGATGACGGCAATCAGAAGCAGGATGACAAGGCCGGCCAGAACCGGGACGACGGGAATCTCTTGGCCGAAGAGAATAAAGGACATGATATTGGATACTCGTGAAACTCGTGCCGGCACCATAACAAAAACGCAGAGAATATCCAGATCAAAACGTGAACAAAATTTCACGAGGCTAGCTTCGACCTGAAGTCCCAAGCGTTGAAAAAACACGCTTCAGCCGCCATCTAAATAATTCCATCGCACAACAAGATGCGTTATGGGAAACTTCATGACGATCAAGCCACTCATCATTTTGCCCGATCCGCTGCTCCGCCAGGCCTCTGCACCTATAGAGCGCGTCGATACCGAAGTTCAACGCCTTGCCGACGATATGCTGGCAACCATGTATGATGCGCCTGGTATCGGCCTCGCGGCCATCCAGATCGGCGTTCCCCGCCGCATGCTGGTGATCGACGTGTCGCGCGAAGGCGAAGACAAGCAGCCGCTGGTCTTCATCAATCCCGAAATCATCACCTCGTCGGACGAGCGTTCGGTTTATGAAGAGGGTTGCCTCTCCATTCCGGATTACTATGCCGAAGTCGAGCGTCCGGCCCGTGTCACCGTTAAGCATCTCGACCGCAATGGCAAAGAACAGATCGTCGAAGCCGACGGCTTGCTTGCGACTTGCCTGCAACACGAGATCGACCACCTGAACGGCGTGCTGTTCATCGACTATATCTCGCGCCTGAAACGCGAGATGGTGATCAAGAAGTTCACCAAGGCGGCGAAGTCGAAGGCGCTCTGAGGGGGCCTAAAGGCAAGCGCAAAGCTGCGTTGATTTCAGAGTTGGAGGCGATCGAGACTGAATTTATCGGGCGTATTGTTGTTTTTTCGCCCAACGCCGCTCATCGCTACAGAACGATTTCCGCCCAACGTCACAAGATCGGGCGACGCATGGAAACCAAGGGCGCCATGATCGCTGCCATCTGCGTTGCTAATGGCGCGACGTTGGCGACGCGGAACACAAAAGATTTCGGGGGGCTTGATCTGAAGCTCGTAAACCCGTTTGAAGGCGGCCGATGCATAATCCCAAAAAGTGCGAAGCGGTTTTTGGACAAGATCATGCCAAACTAGATATCATTTAGCCGGACGGATCGCATGTCGCTCAGCATCATTTTTATGGGAACGCCCGAATTTTCCGTGCCGACTTTGCGGTCGTTGGTCGATGCCGGACATAGGATTCGCGCCGTTTATACGCAGCCGCCGCGTCCAGGCGGTCGACGTGGGCTGGACCTGCAGAAATCACCGGTGCACCAGGCGGCGGAGCTGCTCGGCCTGCCGGTGTTCACGCCCATCAATTTCAAGGATACGGAGGAGCGCCAGCGTTTCCGTGAGCTTGATGCCGATGTCGCCGTGGTCGTCGCCTATGGCCTGCTGCTGCCAGAGGCAATCCTCACGGGCACCCGGCTCGGCTGCTATAACGGCCATGCCTCGCTGCTGCCGCGCTGGCGGGGTGCAGCGCCCATCCAGCGGGCAATCATGGCCGGCGATAAGAAGACCGGCATGATGGTGATGAAGATGGATAAGGGTCTCGATACAGGCCCGGTCGCCCTGACGCGGGAAGTCGAGATCGGCGGCACCATGACGGCGGGCGAGCTGCATGACAAGCTGATGCTAGCCGGCGCCAAGGCGATGGCGGAGGCTATGAACAAGCTGGAGCATGATGAACTGCCGCTGACCGAACAGCCTGCCGAAGGTGTCGTCTACGCCGCCAAGATCGACAAGGGCGAGACCCGCATCGATTTCAGCAAGCCGGCGTTCGATGTTCACAACCATATTCGCGGTCTCTCGCCTTTTCCCGGAGCTTGGTTCGAAATGGAAATCGCCGGGCGACCGGAGCGTATCAAAGTCCTTGGCTCCGAACTTGCCAATGGCGAGGGCGCAGCCGGCGAAGTGCTGACCGATGATCTGGTCATTGCCGGCGGCTCCGGCGCGGTCCGGCTGACGAAATTGCAGAAAGCCGGCGGCAAGCCGTTGGCTGCGGCCGATTTCCTGCGCGGCACACCGATTGCGCCGGGTACGATGTTGGCGGCGGGGCCAGCCTGATGCCGCGTTACCGCATGACCGTCGAATATGACGGCATCCCCTATGTCGGCTGGCAGCGTCAGGACAACGGTCCCTCTGTACAGAGCGCAATAGAAGGCGCCATCCTGTCCCTGACAGGCGAGAAGGTCTCTATTCGCGGCGCGGGACGTACCGATTCCGGCGTGCATGCGATGGGCCAGGTTGCACATGCCGATCTTTCCAAGGAATGGAAGCTGCACACGCTGCGCAATGCGCTGAATGCCCATCTGAGGCTGGCCGGCGAGCGTGTCGCCATTCTTGATGTCGCGCAGGTCGATGCGAGCTTCGACGCCCGTTTCTCGGCGATCCGCCGGCATTATCTCTACCGGATCATTGCCCGCCGCGCGCCGCTGGCGTTGGAGGCCGGGCGTGCCTGGTGGGTGCCGAAGGATATGGACCACGAGGGCATGCACGCGGCGGCGCAGACGCTGGTCGGCCGGCATGATTTCACCACGTTTCGCTCGGCCCATTGCCAGGCGAACAGTCCGGTCAGGACGTTGGATCGGCTCGACGTAACCCGCAACGGCGAACTGATCGAAATCCGCGCCACCGCGCAAAGCTTCCTGCACAACCAAATCCGTTCCTTTGCCGGAACGCTCAAACTCGCAGGTGAAGGCAAGTGGACCCCGGATGACGTTCGTGCCGCTTTGGATGCAAAGGACCGCAAGGCGTGCGGCCCGGTCGCACCGCCGGATGGGCTTTATTTTGTGCAGGTGGATTATCGCGACGGCGTTGGGCCCGTCGACGCCAATGATGAGCAAGACGATTCATAGGCTCCGTTGGCCAGTGGCCCGCACATCGCGGCCGTCTGCCCCGGTTCACCAGTTCAGAACACCTTACGAAAAAAGATGCGCTCCCGCCCTTTCGGATAGTCTTTCAAAGCCCCAAAGCGCTCATAACCGTTCTTTTCGTAAAAGCCCGGAGCTTGGAAGCTGAACGTGTCCAGCCAGATGCCGATGCAAGTCTTCTGTCGCGCGATCTGTTCTGCCTGCGTGAGAAGCCTCGTTCCGAAATCTTCACCACGGAGGTTTTCGGGAACAAAAAGCAACTCCACGAAAAGCCAGTCGTAGTAGAGTTTAGCCCATAAGCCACCCACGGCGTTGCCTGCTTCGTTTTTAAGCATAATTGCGATCTGCTCATATCCGTCATCGCCGGTTTGGGCGTCGTTGAACGCAAGCAACGGATTGAGTATCGCCCGGTGATCTTCGTCCGACGGATTGTCGAGAATTGTGATGATGGCGCTTGGCATGCTTCATAATTCCCTTTGAAAAAGACCCTCATCCAAACATTACAATCGTATCTGCTATGTGCGGAAGTTAATTCGCGACAAGAGATCTCTTCTGAAGAGAAGACCAACCCTCAAAGCACGTGACGGCGATATATCGGCTTTCGCCTACCACTTTGTCAGCGGTGCCTATCCGGTTCAGCCAGGCGGATAGACGCCGAGGAAGCGCTGCAGAAAATCCGTCAGCAGCATGGTCGGGATCAGCAGTATCAGCGTCAGCGCGCCGACGAAAAGAGGATGCGTGCCGCAGATCATCCTGAGGATACGCGCGAGCGAGAAGACGATCGCCATCATCAACGCGAGCCATAGGATGGCCGCCAGCCCGCTGGAGCCGGGGACAAAGGCGAGCAGAGCGATCAGCAGGGAATTGAGATAGGAGGTCGGGAGGCCGAGCCAGTTCACGACAACGACGATAGGCGCGAATTTGTCGCCGAAACGAAAGATCATCAGCAACACGCCGGCAAGTATCAACGGCAGAAGCCAGCTTGCTGCCTCAACCAATGCCAGGCGAAAGAAGAAGGCTATGCCGGTCGAGGTTTCCGGCGGCATGGCGGTGAGATAGGCCTGCTGCCACCAGAGCCATGAAATGCCGATCGACGGCAGACTCCACAGAATCGCCCAGAAGGATCGCAGCATGCCGCGATCTGATATGTCGAGATATTGGAAGCCGCGCGCATCCATGCGGATCAACAGCCACAAGCCCGCCAGATAGTATTGGACTTCCCTAAAGGTCGGCATTCGCAAACCAGCGCTGGATGAAGGTCTCGTAGATCTCGGTAAGCGTTTCGAGATCTGATAGCGCCACGCGCTCATCGACCATGTGCATGGTCTGGCCGACAAGGCCGAACTCCACCACTGGGCAATAATCCTTGATGTAGCGTGCATCCGAGGTGCCGCCGGTGGTCGAAAGCTTCGGCATGCGGCCGGTGACGTTTTCGATCGCCGATGACAGCGAAGCGATCAGCGCGTTGTTGCGCGTCAGGAAGACCTGGCTCGGACGTTCGGACCACGTGATGTCATATTTAGTCGGCTCACGACCGGGTCGAAGCGATTGGTCGGCGGCGGCGGCATCAAGGCGGGCAAGGATTTCCGCTTTCAGCGTCTCGACAGTCCATGTGTCGTTGAAACGAATGTTGAAGGCAGCCGTCGCCTTGGCGGCAATGACGTTTGTGGCGGCGTTGCCGACATCGATCGTGGTCACTTCGAGGTTTGACGGCTGGAAGTTGTCGGTGCCGGTGTCGAAAGGCGGATCAAGCAGCGCCTCGGTGAGCTTGACGATGCTGCGCACCGGATTGTCAGCGAGATGCGGATAGGCGGCATGACCCTGTACGCCGTGGACGGTGATCCAGCCGGACAGCGAGCCGCGGCGGCCGATCTTGATCATGTCGCCGAGGCTCTCCGGATTGGTCGGTTCGCCGACGACGGAGGCATCCCACTGCTCACCCCGCTCGGCCGCCCATTGTAGCAGCTTGATCGTGCCGTTGATGGCCGGACCTTCCTCGTCGCCGGTGATTAGGAAGGAGATGGAGCCTGCAGGGACGCCATGCTTCTCGATATGGCGGGCAACCGCGGCGGCAAAACAGGCGATGCCGCCCTTCATGTCGACCGCGCCGCGGCCGAAGAGCTCACCATCTGCAATTTCGGCGGCAAAGGGCGGATGGCTCCAGGAGGCCGAGTCGCCGACCGGAACGACGTCCGTATGGCCGGCAAACATCAGATGCGGCCCCTCCGTGCCGAGGCGGGCATAAAGGTTCTCAATATCGGGCGTGCCCGGCGCACTGGCCGTCATACGCTCCACCTTGAAGCCGAGCGGGAGCAGGATATCGGTGAGCGCGGCAAGCGCGCCGCCTTCGGCCGGCGTCACGGACGCACAGCGGATCAGGGTTTGCAAATTGGCGACAGGATCGGTGACGGTCATCGGAGGCTACTTATCCGGCGGGAAATGGCAAAGCGATGGCAAACGGCAGGCGACAGCCCGAAAATCTCTGCCGCGGTTCTAGCCAATCATATAGGGGCTGTCACCCGATAAACGTGCGGGAGCGCTTCCCAGAAGGCGCGCTCCCGAAATCATATCAGTCGCGCAGCAGCTCGTTGATGCCGGTCTTCGAGCGGGTCTTTTCATCGACGCGCTTTACGATCACGGCACAATAGAGGCTCGGAGCCGGCTGCCCATTCGCCATCGTGTTGCCGCTTGGCAGCGCGCCGGCGACGACGACGGAGTAGGGGGGCACTTCGCCATAGGTGATCTCGCCGGTGGCGCGGTCGACGATCTTGGTCGACTTGCCGATGAAGACGCCCATGCCGAGTACCGAGCCTTCGCGAATGATGCAGCCTTCGACCACTTCCGAACGCGCGCCGATGAAGCAGTTGTCCTCGATGATCGTCGGGCCGGCCTGCATCGGCTCCAGCACGCCGCCGATGCCGACGCCGCCCGAGAGATGCACGTGCTTGCCGATCTGCGCGCAGGAACCGACGGTCGCCCAGGTGTCGACCATCGTGCCCTCGCCGACATAAGCGCCGAGATTGACAAAGGAGGGCATCAGGATGGCGTTGGGAGCGATGTAGGCCGAGCGGCGGACGACCGCGTTCGGGACGGCGCGGAAACCCGCGTCCCTGAACCGGTTTTCGCCCCAGCCTTCGAACTTCGACGGCACTTTGTCCCACCAGGTCGAGCCGCCGGGGCCGCCGTCGACGATCTGCATGTCGTTCAGACGGAAGGAGAGCAGCACCGCTTTCTTAAGCCACTGATTGACCGTCCAGTTTCCGTCGGACCCGCGTTCGGCAACACGCACCTTGCCGCTGTCTAGCAGGTTCAGCGCCGTCTCGACGGCGTCGCGAACTTCGCCGCGCGTCGATGTGTTCACGTTATCGCGATTGTCGAATGCGGCCTCGATGGTCTTTTCGAGAGAGGCAAGATCGGTAGCGCTCATGAGAATTCCTTAAACTTCAATGGCTATCGTTGCGGTCGGAAGAGTGTCCGGACATGCGGTCGATTGGTCCTACAGCATGGGCCTGAAAAATGGAATGATTTTTCGGTACAGATTAAGCTTGGATTCAAGGCGTTACAGGGGCATAGCGGTGCTCCGCCGTTCGTGCTTCTATGCATGGCGGCGCTTGAAGGACCTATTGAAAGGCATTGGAAATGAGCAAGGCGAAGAACGGCAGGCTGAGGCGTAAGGATGGGGTATGGGATCCCCTGAAGACCAGCTCGGCCGACAAGAAGCGGGCCGAATCCGTGCCGAAGACGCCGCAATCGATGTCGCCTTCCTATCGGCTCGCCTATGCCGACGAGGATTTCCTCTGCCGTGAGGAATTGCGGCCGATCCGGCTGCAGCTCGAACTGCTGAAGACCGAGATGTATCTCACTGAACGCGGTATCAAGTCGACGGTGGTCATGTTCGGCGGCGCGCGTATTCCCGCGCCCGGCACCAGCGCCTGGGCAGCGCGCAACGATGTGCAACGGGCCAATCTCGAAGCTGCGTCCATCTATTATGAGGAAGCCCGCAAATTCGCCCGGCTTTGCGCGCGCTACTCCGCCGGTTTCGATTTCCATGAATATGTGGTGGTCACCGGCGGCGGCCCCGGCGTCATGGAGGCGGGCAATCGTGGTGCTTCGGAAGAGGGTGCCCCCTCCATTGGTCTCAACATCGTGTTACCGCACGAGCAGGCGCCGAATGTCTATGTGACACCGGAACTCAGCTTCAATTTCCATTATTTCGCGATCCGCAAGATGCATTTCATGGTGCGCGCCAAGGCGATCGCGGTGTTTCCGGGTGGTTTCGGCACGCTCGACGAGCTGTTCGAATGCCTGACCCTGATCCAGACCGGCCGCATGGAACGCCTGCCGCTGATCCTGTTCGGTGAAAAGTTCTGGCGCGATATCATCAATTTCGATGCGCTCGCCGAATTCGGCACCATTGCGCCCGATGACGTCAAGCTGATCAGCTTCGTCGACACGGCTGATGAAGCCTGGAAGATCGTCGCGGATTTCTACGAACACGATAACGGGCACTGAAAACGAAAAAGCCCGCCGTCGCATCGCGAGGCGGGCCTCGATCGGTCCGTGGGAGGATCTGAGCTTAGGGCACCGTCAGCATACTCAATCGGATATTTAGAGCAGCGGGCGGTTCGGCATGTCGTCCAGCGAGATCACGCCGTCATGGTTGCGATCCATGCGGTCGAAGAACTTGTCGGCGGCCGCTTCCGCCTCCGCTTTGCTGATCTGGCCGTTGCCGTCGGTGTCGATGCGATGGAACATCAGCATGCCGCGGACGAGAGCAGCCTCGCGGACAAAGCGGGCGTGGGGATTGTGGCCGCGATGCTGGCCCTTGCCGCCCTTGTTGTCGCCGGCCTGAGCCTGATCGTTTTTGGTGTCGTCGCCCTTGGCCTTCGCGCGTTCGGCACGCCACTCCTTGATACGTTCCTGGCGATAGGCTTTGACTTCGGCCGGGGTGATCTCGCCGTCCTTGTTGGTGTCGATCTGGTCAAAAATCTTGTCGACGCCAACCTTGAGCTCGTCCTTGGAAATCTTCATGTCGCCATTGGTGTCGAATTGCTTGAGCATCCGTACATAGGCGACTTCCGGCGAAAAGCCCGGGCGATGCCAGCGGCCACCGTGGCCGCCGCCCATGCCATCATTGCCCTGCGGAGCGGCAAAGCTTGCCTGGACGGCGGCGCCGACCAGAAAGGTTGCGGAAAGGCCCGCCAGAAGAAGTTTTTTTCCGTTCATCGTTTTTCCTTTCATGCCGAGGAATGATCAAACGATACGGCTGAAGGAAAAAAACGGCCAATTAAACATCCGTAAGGCGGATGAAACTTTGGTAACCCGATCTTAAAAAACCGTTAAATCAGTGCTTTGAGAAAAGCAGTGAGATTGTCGGTTACATAGTCGATATGATCGTCGTCACCGCTCGTCTTTTCCCACCATTCGACCACCGTGCCTTCGAGATTTTGCGGCACGAGCAGCACAGTCTTCATGCCGAGCGCTTTCGGCACGGTGAGATTGCGCGGCAGGTCTTCGAACATTGCCGCCCGCTTCGTGTCCACCCGGTTGAGGCTCATGAACTTGTCATAGGTGCTGCCGGCCGGCTTCGGCACGTAGTCGGCCGCGACGATGTCGAAGATGTCATCGAAGTTATCGAGGATGCCGAGTGCTTCGGCGGTCGCCTGTGCATGCTTGACACTGCCGTTGGTGAAAATGAACTTGCGCCCCGGCAGCGCCTTGATGGCGGCAGCGAGCTCCGGCTGCGGCGTCAGCGCCGAATAATCGATCGCATGCGCCTTTTCCAGGAAGTCGTTGGGATCGATGCGGTGATGGATCATCAGCCCCTGCAACGTTGTGCCGTGGTTGAGATAATACTGTTTTTGCAGCTTTCGCGCCTCGTCCCGTTCCATCTGCAGGAGCGCCGAAACATAGGCCGTCATGTTCTTGTCGATCTGTGAGAAGAGATCGACGTGATGCGGATAGAGCGTGTTGTCGAGATCGAACACCCAGTCGCGGATATCTGAGAAATCGACGGGTTGGGGCAACGTTTTTGTCTGGGTCATGGCGGCCTTATGGCATGCGGCATCGCCTGAGGAAAAGGAAAATATGCTTGCGGCGTATATGACGAATATCACAGATATTGCCGGGAATTCCAACGCAGGCTATGGTTTTACTGATTGATTTGTGAGGTTGCGCGCTATTTGCCCGATTGAAGAAGAGCTTGTGCCTCTTCGGATACAAAGGGCAGGACATGCCCGGTCGGGTTTTTGCGGAGGGGGATAAGATGGGTCAAGTGGAAAAGGCAGAGGAGTTCGCTCGGCTGCATCGGAAGGGCGATCCGCTGATCCTCTTCAATATCTGGGACGCCGGCTCGGCCAAGGTGGTTACTGAAGCCGGGGCCAAAGCGCTGGCTACGGGGAGCTGGTCGGTCGCCGCCGCCAACGGTTTCGGCGACGGCGAAGCGATACCGCTGTCCTTGCTGGCGGTCATCACCCGTCTGATTTCCGTGACGAGCCACCTGCCGGTTTCTGTCGATTTCGAAGGTGGCTATGCCATAGAGCCGGACGCCGTCGCGGCCAATGTGGAAAAAATCATGGATCACGGCGCCATCGGCATCAATTTCGAGGATCAGGTGGTCGGCGGCCGCGGCGTTCACCCGCTAGAGGAGCAGGCGGCCCGTATCCGTGCCATCAGGCAGATGGCCGACCGCCGGGAAATCCCGCTATTCATCAACGCCCGCACCGATCTTTTCCTGCAGGAAAGCGATACAGCCCATCATCAGATCCTGCTGGACGAGGCCTACCGTCGCGCCGATGCCTTTGCCGAGGCCGGCGCGAGTGGCTTTTTCGCGCCGGGGCTTGTCGACGCAGAGTTGATCGAAGCCATCTGCGATCGCTCTCCTTTGCCGGTCAACATTATGGTGCGCCCGGCAACCCCGGATAACGTCACCATGGCCAGCCTCGGCGTCAGCCGCATAAGCTATGGCCCCGCGCCCTATAGGACGGTGATGGGAATGCTGAAGAGCGAGGCTGAGGCGCTCTATCAACAGGCCTGATCATCCTTAGCTATCTCTGCCCGCAAGCACCCGCGCTATGAAGTTCTGCACGACGGCGGAACGCTCGCCGCGGCGCGTTGCGAGCGCCAGCCGCGCCACCGGACCGTCACCGCTGATCGGTACGTAGGTGACCCCCGGCACGCGGATTTGCGCGACCGCTGACGGCACGACTGAAACGCCGAGCTCCACTGCGATGAGGTTGGCGAGCGAGGTGATCTGCGGTGCGATTTGCCCGAGGATCGGTTCGAAACCCGCATGCCGGCAGGCAGTGATGATTCCGTCGAACAGGGTAGGACCGGCCTCGCGTGGAAACAGCACGAAAGGTTCAGCCGAAAGTGCAGACAGCGGCAAGGCGGCGGCGCCGGCAAGAGGATGGCCGGACGGGAGTGCGATGACCATGGCTTCTTCACCGAGCGAATGCGTCCGGAAACCGGGCGGATCGGTGGGGCCCGGTCTGATGAAGACGGCATCCAGTTCTTCGGCATCAAGCCGCTCCAGCAGAAGCGTCGTATAGGCTTCTTGCAGTGTCAGATCGATCTCAGGGTAGGCGCGACGGAAGCTGCGCACCGCCGACGGCACGATCGGGCTGAAAGCGGACGAGCCGGTAAAGCCCAAACGCAACCGCCCGAGTTCTCCCCGCGCCGCCCGTAGTGCCACGGCCTTCGCATGCTCAGCCTTGGTCATGATCGCGCGCGCTTCGGGCAGGAAAGCCTGCCCGGCTTCCGTCAATTCGGCGCCATGCGGCAGACGGCGAAACAAAGGCGCGCCGATCTCCTCCTCCAGATCGCGGATCTGATTGCTGAGCGGTGGCTGGCCGATGCCGACGCGCCGGGCCGCACGGGTGAAATTCAGCTCCTCGGCGACGGCCAGGAAATATTTGATATGGCGCAACTCCATCGCGTTCCCCGCAGCTGACTGACAAGCGATATCTTTAGAATATGAACAAAGTCACTGCAATATATTGGACTGTCAGTCAGACCGCATCCACATAGGCAACACGTGACCGCTTGGCCGAGTGTCGAGCGCGCTGACAGCAAGGAGCTTCCCCATGAATTCGAAAGATAACAAACTTTTCCTGATCACCGGCGTCAGTTCCGGCTTCGGCCGCGCCTTTGCCGAGGCGGCCCTCGCCGCCGGCCACCGGGTTGCTGGCACAGTCCGCAACGCTGCCGGCCAACAGCAGTTCGAGGCCATGGCACCGGGCCGCGCCAAAGCCATCCTTCTGGATGTGACCGATTTTGCCGCCATCGACCCTGCCATCGCGCGCATTGAAGCAGACCTCGGTCCGATCGACGTGTTGATCAACAATGCCGGCTATGGCCACGAAGGGACGCTGGAGGAATCGCCGCTTGACGAGATGCGCCGTCAATTCGACGTCAACGTCTTCGGTGCAGTGGCGATGACCAAGGCGGTGCTGCCCTTCATGCGCCGCCGCCGTGCCGGCCACATCATCAACATTACGTCGATGGGCGGCTTCATCACCATGCCCGGCATCGCCTATTACTGCGGCAGCAAATTTGCCCTGGAAGGCATCAGCGAGGTGCTGGCAAAGGAAGTGAAGGATTTCGGTATCAAAGTCACGGCGGTTGCGCCGGGTTCGTTCCGCACGGATTGGGCCGGTCGCTCCATGGTTCGCACCGGCCGCAGCATTGCCGATTATGACGCACTGTTCGACCCCATACGCAGGGCGCGCGAGGAAAAGAGCGGCAACCAGGCAGGCGATCCCAGCAAGGCTGCCGCGGCTATATTGGCGTTGGTGGCGTCAGACGAGCCGCCGGTCCATCTCTTGCTCGGAACCGACGCCCTGAACGTGGTGCGTGGAAAAATCGCCGCCCTGAGCGAGGAGATCACCGCGTGGGAAGGCCTGACGCGCTCGACTGATTTCGGTTGAACGCACAATCGGCAATCGCGAGAGAATCGCGTCCCTTCCGGTAAGGGAGAGGGCCCATTTTTCTCAGAGGCCGCGCTGAGGCGCTACTGTCAGTCCACGGCAGATAGATTCTGACCGGGGCTGGCAGTACGCAGGCGTAGCCTCAAGTGCTGCCGTACGGCATGGTCGGTCGACAATCCAATGGCGACCCTCAACGCCTCGCAACCAGCCTCAACGTTGCCTGCACGAAGGTTCAAATGGCCAAGCGTCGCCCAGTAGGGCTGATAACCAAGGATGCGCTTGTCGTTGGAAATTCCGGACAGTTCCGCCAAAGCCGCATCCGGCCCCGCGACCTCAGCCAATGCGGCAGCCCGGTTAAGCATGGCCACTGGAGAGTTTGTCAATGATACGAGATGATCGTAAAGCGATAGAATTGCCGGCCAGCAATTGGTGCCGGTAAGCCTTTGCGCGATATGAGCCGACTGGATAGCTGCTTCCAACTGGTAGCGTCCCGTCGGTCCGGATCGATTGCAGGCGTGCAACAATTTCTCAGCGCTGGAGATTTGCGTCCTGTCCCACAGCGCAACGTCCTGCTCGTCAATCGGGACGTAGCATCCTTCGTGATCGCGACGAGCGTTGCGCCGAGCTTCGGCATACAGCATCATTGCCAATAACGCCTTGGCTTCCGGCTCCTCGGGCAGCATCTTTGCGATTAGGCTGCTAAGCCAGATTGCCTCCGGCGCGAGTTCGGATGTGCCTTCCTGGGCTTCATCCCATCCGGTGGAATATGCGGCGTATAGCGCTTCGAGCACCGCATTCAATCGCTCCGGCATTTCGTTTTGATCCGGCACGCTGAAGGGAATGCCGCTCTCCTTGATGTGCGCTTTGGCCCGTACCAGACGCTGGCTCATGCTTGCTGGCGAAACGAGGAAGGCTGATGCGATAGCCTTTGCGGTAATGCCAAGAACTGTTTGCAGGATGAGGGGCGCCCTCGCCCCCCGCTCGATCAGTGGATGTGCGCACGCAAACATGAGTACGAGACGCCGATCAGGTAGCTCTTCCGACATGCGGGTGGCTTCTTGGATCTCAGAGGCGAGCATCTGCAGATGAGGCTCACCATTCGTTTGGACCTGCCCTCTACGCAAAAGGTCCAAATGACGCCGCTGAGCAACGGTGACGAGCCAGCCATCGGGATTGGTGGGTACGCCTTGGGTCGGCCATTGCTCCAGCGCCGCCGCGAATGCTTCTGCCAGCAGGTCTTCCGCGGAGACAACGTCGCGCGTCCTCACGACGAGCAGTGCAACAAGGCGCCCATAGCTTTCGCGTGCTATCCGCTCGACAACCTGGCGCGCCTTGTCACTATTCATGGCGCCTCGCTATTGGCCCATATCCATGATCGGTCGGACCTCGATTGTGCCGTAGCGGGCGCTTGGGCACCGTTGAGCCCAGGTTGCGGCCTCTTCGAGAGTGGCTGCATCAATCGTGAAGTAGCCAGCAAACTTCTCCTTGGTGTCTGCGTATGGGCCGTCAATAACCTCGGTCTTGCCGTCGCGTATGCGAACGCTGGTTGCCGCCGAAGCAGGCTGAAGCCGCACTCCGGAACTGCCTCCGGCCTTCGCGAGCGCCTCATTGAAGGCTGCGTAATCGGCCCAGAGCTCACTCTGGTTCGCCTTGGCAAGGGCAGCATCATCGTGATGGATAAGCATCATGTACTTCATTTTGTCTCCTATCGATTTTGCAGAGCACCCAGGCTCCGACCAACCAATGTCGGGCGAGACAAGCCCATTTAGACATTCTGCGCCGTCAGAAGATACAAAAAATCCACGACATGATGGAAAGGGCGGAGCTTCATGGAAAGATCTTGTTGTAGGTGAAGGTGAGCTCGACGAAAGGGAGGTTCGCCGGGCGCAGCATCATCAATGGGGCGATCAACTCCGATTCCCGCATCGGTCAGATCGCTACCGTAACGCAGGCGATCGCGCCGATGCTAGCAACGATAATCTGCGCCTGGCCAGGGACTACGAGGTCACCAACGCTTGCGCACAGGCTTTCATCAACGCCGCATGCTCCGCACGCGGCGCTGGCGCGGTTGCTATGAGGTTCGAGTCGGGCTCTTAGGGAACGATCAGCGTACCGGCACCATGTTCGGTGAAGATTTCGAGCAGCACGGAATGGGCGGTCTTGCCGTTGAGGATGACGACGCCCTGGACACCGGCCCTGATGGCATCGATGCAGGTCTCGACCTTCGGGATCATGCCGCCGGAAATCGTGCCGTCGGCGATCAGCGCATGCGCCTGGGCGACGGAGAGTTCCTTGATCAACTGACCATGCTTGTCGAGCACGCCCGGAACGTCGGTGAGGAAGAGCAGGCGGGTAGCGCTGAGCGCGCCGGCAATAGCGCCGGCGAAGGTGTCGGCATTGATATTGTAGGTGGCGCCGTCGCGGCCGGGAGCAACCGGAGCGATGACCGGGATCATTTCCGACTTTGCCAGAAGATCGAGCAGCGTGCGGTCGACTTCGACCACTTCGCCGACGAAACCGAGATCGAGCACGCGTTCGATGTTGGAATCCGGGTCCTTGACGGTCTTATGCGCCTTTTCGGCGAAGACCATGTTGCCGTCCTTGCCGCAAAGGCCAATCGCCCATTCGCCTGTCTGGTTGATCAGCGCGACGATTTCCTTGTTGATCGAGCCCGCCAGCACCATTTCGACGATCTCGACCGTCTTGGCGTCGGTGACGCGCAGGCCGCCTTCGAATTTTGATTCGATGCCCATCTTCGTCAGCATGGCGCCAATCTGCGGGCCGCCGCCATGGACGACGATCGGGTTGACGCCCGACTGCTTCAAAAGCGCGATATCGGCCGCAAACGCCTTGCCAAGCTCGGCATTGCCCATGGCATGGCCACCGTATTTCACCACGATGGTCTTGTTTTCATAACGCTGCATGTAGGGCAGGGCTTGAGCCAGCAGGCTGGCTTGGAGTTCGCTTTGGGATTCGGACATGGGGCACCCCGTGGAATTGTTCGCGGCCTTTTATCTCAAGTTTTTGACAGAGGGAATAATGATGACAGGATTAGTTTTTCCTGCGTCAGATCGCCCCTGCGCGGCATCATCCTTTGAGTGAGCTTGCGGCCCGGCGCTTTTCCCTTAAGATAGCCGGAGGAAGCCGCGATCGGGGGATCGGATGGCGAGTGAGGAGATAGAGGCGCTCATCGGCCGGGTCGCGATGCGCGATCAGAAAGCATTTGCCGCGCTCTACAAAAAGACCAGTCCGAAACTCTATGCCGTCTGCCTGCGTATCCTCGGCAACAAGACGGATGCTGAGGAGATTTTGCAGGAGGTCTATGTGAAAATCTGGCAGCGGGCCGAGCGTTATCTCGCCTCGGAAGGGTCGGCGATGCCGTGGTTGACGACGATTGCGCGCAATCAATCGATCGATGCCATCCGCGCCCGAAAACCTGTCGCCGACGAAATTGACACCGCCTATGATCTTGCCGACACCGAACCGAGTCCCGAAGAGCAGGCAATGGTGAAGGGAGAGGGAAGGCGGATTGACAGGTGCATGGAAGAGTTGGAAGCTGATCGAGCTCAAGCTGTTCGTAGCGCCTATGTCGAGGGCCTGAGCTACCAGGAACTCGCCGAGCAATATGCGGTGCCTTTGAATACCATGCGTACCTGGCTGCGCCGAAGCCTGATTAGACTGAGAGAGTGCATGGACCGATGAGTACGCCTGATCAAAGCAAGGGAGGCCGTTCCCGTGATGAAGTCCTGGCCGGAGAATATGTGCTCGGCGTGCTGTCATTGGAGGATCGGCAGAAGGTAGAGCGGCGCATGCGCAGCGATCGGCAGTTCGCCGCTATCGTCAGCCGCTGGGAGCAGAATCTTTCAGGATTCAACGACGACTACGACACGGTCACGCCGGCAGCCTCGGTCTTTCCCAAGATCGAGAGGCGCATTTTCGGAGAAGCCGCTTCCGGCGCCAATCTCTGGAATTCGCTGTTGCTCTGGCGCTCCGTCGCCTTCGGTTCATTGTTTCTTGCAGCCGGCGTCCTGGTCTTCACCATCACCAACAACAATGTCTCGCGGCCGTCGCCGGGCAAGCAGCTCACCGCTTCTCTTTCGGGGCAAAACAGCGCCATCAATTTGCTGGCTGACTATGACGCTGCCAGCGGGCGGCTGAGGGTGACGCCGGTCGCGGCCGGCCAGCCCCAGGAAAAATCCTTGGAACTCTGGCTGATCCGTGGCAGCGATCCTGCGGAGGCGCTCGGAGTTTTGCCGCAGACCGGCGAGGGCGAGATCGTCCTGCCGCAGGAGGTTCATGGCAAACTGACGGAAGGCGCGATCATCGCCGTCAGCGTCGAACCCTTCGGCGGTTCGCCAACGGGCAAGCCCACGGGCGATGTCATCGCCTCCGGCACGATCCATCTGCCCTGAAACATCTTTCCTTCGAAAAAGAACCGAGGCTGAAACTCTTCTTCCGGTGCCTCCGTACCTTGCTCTGACCCCGCCTAATCGGGGCAAGAGAGGAAGAGGATAAGCCCATGATCAACACTGTGATCCGCATCGCCGCGGTGGCCGTAACACTTTCGGCCGCGACCGGCCTCGCCCATGCAAAGAACCCAACCGTTGGCGGCGCGCCTATGTTCGCCAACAAGAATATCATCGAAAATGCCGTGAACTCGAAGGACCACACGACGCTGGTCGCCGCCGTCAAGGCAGCCGGCCTCGTCGATACGCTGGAGAGCAAGGGCCCCTTCACCGTCTTCGCGCCCACCAACGAAGCCTTCAAGAAGCTGCCGCCCGGTACGGTCGAGACGCTGCTGAAGCCGGAGAACAAGGCGACGCTGACGAAGGTCCTGACCTGTCACGTCGTCGCCGGCGATGACATGTCCGCCGCCATCAAGAAGATGTCCATGAGCAATGGCGGCGAATACGACCTGAAGACGGTCGGCGGCTGCACGATCAAGGCCACGGAGAAGAGCGGCAAGCTGACGCTGACCGACGAAGCCGGTGGCACCGCTCACATCACCATCGCCGACGTAAAGCAGTCGAACGGCGTGATCCATGTAGTCGACAAGGTGCTATTGCCGAAAATGTAACGACCATCGGCAGCATGGCCGCCATCCTCGACGCGTCGAGGGTGGCGGTCTTTTTCAATCGTTAGACGGCAATGCCGACCGTCAGGCCGATCGCTTGACGCAAATCGTCAAGGCCCTCGCTCTTTTCCGAGGAGGTGGCGAGGATGCCGGGATAGGCGGCGGGGCGCTTGCGGATTTTTTCGGCCGTATCGGCCATCAGTTTCGGCAGGCCTGCGGCCTTGATCTTGTCGGTCTTGGTCAGCACGATCTGATAGGAAACCGCTGCCTTGTCGAGGAGGCTCAAGACCTCATCGTCGTTCTTTTTAATGCCGTGGCGGCTGTCGATCAGCAGATAGACGCGCTTCAGCGTCGCCCGGCCACGAAGATAGTCGAAGACAAGATTCGTCCAGGCGTCCACCTGCTCCTTCGGCGCTTCGGCATAGCCGTAGCCGGGCATGTCCACCAGCGCCATCGGCGGCAGGTCGCCGCCCTCGCCGGAAAAGCCGTCGGGAACGAAGTAGTTGAGTTCCTGCGTGCGGCCCGGCGTATTCGAGGTGCGCGCCAGACCCCTTTGGCCGACCAGCGCATTGATCAGCGATGACTTGCCGACATTCGAGCGTCCGGCGAAAGCCACTTCCAACGGCCCTTCCGGCGGCAGGAATTTCATCGAGGGCACGCCGCGGATGAAGATCCACGGGCGCCCGAAAAGCGGCTTGTCATCTTTTGTCGTCTGTTCTGCCATGCGCTCGCGGTCTTCTGGTTCAATTGGCTGACTGGCTTCGGGGTTTTACCCACGAAAGTCAAGTTTTGATCGGTGTGCGGCTTGGGCCGCAAAAGAAAAGCCCCGCCGAAGCGGGGCTTGCATCGTCATTTCGATGGCGCCGTTTTTCGTCGGAAGAGGCCCTTCAGATTGTCGAAGAGTTCCACCTTTACGCCATGGCGCTTCATGATGATCGACTGCTGGATCACCGATAGCGTGTTGTTCCAGGCCCAGTAGATCACGAGACCGGCCGGGAAGCTGGAAAGCATGAACATGAACACCAACGGCATCCAGGTGAAGATCATCGCCTGGGTCGGGTCCGGCGGCGTCGGGTTCATGCGCATCTGCAGGAACATGGTGATGCCCATGATCAGCGGCCAGACGCCGAGATGCAGGATGGTCGGCGCCGTGAACGGCAGCAGGCCGAAGAGATTGACGATCGAGGTCGGATCGGGAGCGGAAAGGTCCTGAATCCAGCCGAAGAACGGCGCATGGCGCATCTCGATGGTGATGTAGATCACCTTGTAAAGCGAGAAGAAGATCGGGATCTGCAGGAGCACCGGCCAGCAGCCGGCGATCGGGTTGATCTTCTCTTCCTTGTAGAGCTGCATCGTCGCCTGCTGCAGACCCATGCGGTCGTCGCCGAACTTGGCCTTCAGCTCTTCCATCTTCGGCTGCATGCGCTTCATGTTCGCCATCGAAGCATATTGCTTGCTGGCGAGCGGGAAGAACAGCGCCTTGACGACGATCGTCGTGCACAGGATGGCAACGCCGAAATTGCCGAAGAAGCGGAAGAAGAAATCCATCAGCTTGAACATCGGCTTGGTGATGAAATAGAACCAGCCCCAGTCGATCAGGCGGTCGAAACGCGGGATCGAATAGCTTGTCTCGTAGCGGTCGATGACCGGCACTTCCTTGGCGCCGGCGAAGACGCGGTTCTTCAGCTCCTGCGACTGGCCGGGCGCGACGGTGATGGCATCCTGCTTATAATCGGCCTGATAGCGCGGCTGGCCATCGGTGAAATGCGAGAAATGGGCGTCGTAAGCGGTCGACTGCGGCGGCACGATCGTTGCTGCCCAGTACTTGTCGGTGATCCCGAGCCAGCCGCCGGTCGCCTTCGCCGGATTGACGGCTTCCTTTTCGGCGGCGGTATATTTGGTCTCGATCAGGCCGTCATCGCCGATGACGCCGATGAAGCCTTCGTGCAGAACGTAGGCCGTGGGCGTGGTCGGCTTGTTGTAGCGGGTCACGCGGCCATAGCTCGACAGCGACACCGGCGCCTGACCGGCATTGGCGATCTTGTCGGTGATCGTGAACATGTAGTGATCATCGACGGAAATGGTACGGGTAAAGGTGATGCCCTTGTCGTTGGTGTAGGAAAGCGTCACCGGCGTCTTCTCGGTCAGCTTGTCGCCGCTCGAAAGCGTCCAGACCGTCGAGGGGCCGGGAACAGCGCCGGTGGCGTCGCTGCCGACATAGCCGAGTTCGGTGAAATAGCCGTCCTTGGTATCGGCCGGGCTGAACAGCGTGATGATCGGGCTGCTCTTGTCGACCGTCTCGTGATAGGTCTTGAGCTGCAAATCGTCGAGGCGGGCACCTTCCAGGTTAATGGAGCCGGCAAGCGCGGGCGTGTCGATGATGACGCGCGAAGACGACGACTTGGCAACCGACTGGTCGCGGGTGAGCGTCGTCGGTTCAGTCTGGCCGTTCGCCGGCAGCGAGCCGTTCACGGCGGCGCCTGCGGCCGGGGTCTGCGTCGTCTGAGCCTGCTGCGTCTGCTGCTGCAGCTTTGCGGCCTGGTCGGCCTTACGCTGCGCTTCGAGGTGCGGGTTCATGTAGAAAAACTGCCAGGCGAGGACAATCAGCACAGACAGGGCAATTGCTATGAAGTAATTGCGGTTGTTTTCCATCATACTTTCCTGGAGCGGTCCGTTTCCGGCCGCCGGTGTTTCGGCCTGGTTTCGATGCGACTGACGAGTTCACTCGCCAGTTTTTCGAAAGGTGCGGTCAGCACATCGCGCCGCGCGACAACCACATAGTCGTGTCCGGGCTGCATTGCAAACCCCGCATGAAGCCGCACGGCTTCTTTCAGCCTGCGCCGCATGCGGTTGCGTTCCACCGCGTTGCCATGTTTTTTGGTGACGGTAAAACCAACGCGGGGTTCGGCGTCGGAGAGCTTGCGGTCCAGCACTTCAATGAGGAAGAGACTTCCCCTGCGCTTTTCGCCTTCGCGGACTGCAAGAAACTGCGGCCGGCTTTTCAGCCGCCCGACAGTCTTTTTGGGTCGTTCATTTGTCAATTCGCCCGCCATCTTATCGGGCATTTCGGCCCTTAGGCCGAAAGACGCTTGCGACCGCGGTTACGGCGAGCGGAAAGAACCGCGCGGCCGCCCTTGGTAGCCATGCGCGCACGGAAACCGTGACGACGCTTGCGGACAAGCTTGGATGGTTGATAGGTACGCTTCATTTATTTAAACACCGCGGAGTGCGGCCCTTCTTAAGCTTTGCCTTAAAAGCAAGGAGCGTTGTTGATTATGGCGAACGGACTTGGCCGCAGATGCAGGCTCCATGACCGGACGTGCGCGGGCTTATAAGGATCAAGGCCTCGGAAGTCAATTATGCCGGCGCAGATTCCTGGAACCCGGCTTTTCTCGGCAAAATGCGCTTTACTCTGCCGATGCGCAGCAGCGATACCTGCCTCTGGCGGCCGGTTAGTCACTAATGTTCATGATTTATAATATTAGACGAGACGATTACTCGTGGCCGCCAGGCTAGCGAAAGTGTTTCTGAATTTATATTCGAAATATCGCAAGATAACATTAATGGTTTTAGTCGATATCTAACGATATGCCGGGAAAACCCTGGCTTTTTGGGGGTCTTCCGCTACTAGGGGGCGCATCGTTGAAGATTCGTGGTAAAATCAATCTGCTCGTATCCGTGATGGCCGGTGCCGCGCTTTTGATCGGCGCAACCGCTCTTTATGCCGTCAACCAATATGACCGGCAGCTCCAGGCCTACGAGCTGGCAGCGAGCCGTGCCTATATGGGCGAGCGTCTGAACCGCTACGTTACCGCGGTTGTTATGGAATCGCGCGGCATCTATGCGTCCAATTCCGCCAAGGATGCCAAGAGCTTCGCCGATGGATTGGTGAGTGATCTTGACGAAATCGACAAGGTCCTTGCGGCCTGGTCGCCGTCGGTCCCCCAAGCGTTGAAGGCCGAATTCGCCAAATTGCAGGATCGTGCGCGCGAATTTCGCACATTCCGGACCGAGACCGCTCGGCTCGGTGTGACGGACGGCCCGGATGCGGCCAACAAACAAGGTAACAACGACGCCAACCGCGCCAACCGCAAGGCCTTCCAGGCCGAGATCGATGCCGTAGTCCAGGCCGACAAGGCGGCGCTTGCCACAGTCGATGCCGATATAACGGCTTTTCGCGAAACGATCTTATGGGTCGTGCTCGGCATCATGGTGGTCGGTATCGGCGCCGGCGCCGGACTCGGCATCTATATCGGTACCGCGCATCTGAGCCGACCGATCCGCAAGGTGACGGCGACGATCAAACAGGTGGCTGAAGGCAACTTCGATATCGAGGTTCCCTTTGCCGGACGCGCAGACGAAATCGGCGAGATGGCCGCCGCCGTCGATATATTCAAGCAGAACGGCAATGCCGTGCGCCGTATGAATGCCGAGGAAACGGCGATGCGCGCCAAGAGCGACGACCTGCAATCCAGCATGTCTCTCGTCGTTGCCGCAGCCGCTTCCGGCGATTTCAGCCGCCGCATCGACAAGGATTATGGCGACGTCAACCTCAATCGCTTTGCCGGCAACATCAACGAACTCCTGGTGAGCGTCGATACCGGCGTCGGCGAGGTCCGTCGCGTCATAGCAAGCCTCGCGGATGGCGATCTGACCCAGACCATGCGCGGCGAATTCCAGGGCGCCTTCGCCGAACTCCAGCAGAACGTCAACGCTACCCTTGCGACCCTCAAGAGCACTATGCGCGAAGTGCGCGAGACGACCGGTTCGATCAACTCCAACACCTACGAGCTGCGCCACGCCAGCGACGACCTCTCAAAGCGCACCGAACAGCAGGCCGCCGCCCTGGAAGAGACTTCGGCGGCGCTCGATCAGATCACCGCCGTCGTGCAAAGCTCGACCGAGCGGGCGCAGGAGGCGAGCGTCATGGTGACGGAAGCCAAGGAAAACGCTGCTCGTTCCGGCACGGTGGTTCGCAATGCCGTCGACGCCATGGGCCGCATCGAGCAGGCTTCTGGCGAGATCAGCCAGATCATCGGCGTCATCGACGAGATCGCCTTCCAAACCAACCTGCTGGCGCTGAACGCCGGGGTCGAGGCCGCGCGTGCGGGCGAGGCGGGCAAGGGCTTTGCCGTCGTCGCCCAGGAGGTGCGCGAATTGGCACAGCGCTCCGCCACTGCCGCCAAGGACATCAAGGCGCTGATCAGCAAATCCGGCGATCAGGTGCAGGTCGGCGTCAAGCTGGTGCAGGCGACCGGTGAGGCACTGGCGTCGATCGAGGCGCGCGTGCTGAAGATCAACGATCATATCCATTCGATCGCGACGGCCGCCCGCGAACAGGCGACCGGGCTGACCGAGGTCAACAAAGCCGTCAATCAGATGGACGAGGTGACGCAGCGCAACGCCGCCATGGTCGAGGAAACCTCCGCCGCCACCCATCGCCTCTCGGCTGAGGCCGATGGTCTCGTCCGCCTCGTCGCCCGCTTCAAGGTCGACACTGGTGCGGCATCCGCTCCGGCGCCGGCACGCGCCGAAACCCATCGTCCCGTGGCTTCGCCGGCACGCCGCATGATCGGCAAGGTCGCCGGCGCCTTTGCGGGCGGAGGTGCCGCGGCAACGGCAGCGGCTGCGCAGAGTTGGGAGGAATTCTGATCCACCCCAGGCGATGAGGAGAAAGGCGCGCCGATGCGCCTTTCCCGCGTTTGATATGACCTGTCCGCCGCACTGTCATAGAACCGATTGGAAAAATCGTCACAATCTCCTATTATCTACGTTCGATATGTCATCATCAGATCGCTTTGAAACAAAGCGGGACAGCCGAAATGGATAGTGGGCAAGACAGGAACGTCGGCGAAGGCAGCAGGGCCGAGGCCCGGAGTCGCTCGCGTTTCTACCGGCCCACCGGCATTTTCGGCGGCCTTTCCGGTAAGCTTCTCATCCTCACCGTCATTTTCATTCTGCTCGCCGAAGTGCTGATCTTCGTGCCCTCCGTCGCCAATATGCGGTTGCGCTGGCTGGAAGACCGGCTGAACACGGCCGCCGCCGCCGCCATCGTCATCGATGGCCTGCAGCCGGTCGAGCTGCCGCGCGCGCTTCAGAAGGAAACGCTGATGGCGACGGGCACGCGCGCCATTGTGCTGCGCAAAGATGGCACCTCGCGGCTGTTGGCGACCGCCGAGATGCCGGCCTCCGTCGATGAACAATATGATTTGAGCGATGTCTCGCCGGCGACGGCGATCCGCGATGCGCTGGACACGCTGCTGTTCGGCGGCAACCGCATCATCCGCGTCTTCGGCCCGGTCGGTGGCGATGCCGGCACCGGCATTGAGGTGGTGTTGAAGGACACCCGGTTGCGCAGCGCCATGCTCGCCTATTCCGGCAGCGTCTTTTTCGTCTCGATCCTAATTTCGCTTTTCACCGCGACCCTGATCTTCTTCGCCATCAACCGCATGATGATCCGCCCGATCCGCCGGTTGACCGACAGCATGCAGGCCTATTCCGATGATCCGGAAGATCCCAGCCGGGTTCTGATACCGGACGAAGGGCGCGACGAGCTTGCCGTGGCCGGCCGTCATCTCGCCTCCATGCAGTCGCAATTGCAGAAGACGCTGAAGCAGCAGAAGAACCTCGCCGCTCTCGGTCTCGCCGTGTCGAAGATCAATCACGACATGCGCAACATCCTGTCGGCTGCGCAATTGATGTCCGACCGCCTGGTCGATGTCGACGACCCGATGGTCAAGCGTTTCGCGCCAAAGCTTCTGCGCACGATCGACCGCGCCGTCGGTTATACGACCGAAGTCCTGTCTTTTGGTCAGACCACCGAATCCGCCCCGCGCCGCCGCCGGATGCATCTGCTCGAGCTCGTCGACGAGGTGCGTGATATCTTGGCGATCGATCCAGAAAGCGGCATCGAATTCGTCGTGCAGATGAGCCCGGACCTGGAAGTCGACGCCGACAGCGAGCAACTGTTCCGCATCATCCACAATCTCTGCCGCAATGCCCATCAGGCACTGGTCGCCTTCGCCGAGACTGCGCCCGACAGCATCCGTCGCATCACGGTTTCGGCACGCCGCATCGGCAGTGTCGTCAGCATTACGGTCGACGACACCGGCCCGGGCATGCCGCAGAAGGCACGCGAAAACCTGTTCACCGCCTTTCGCGGCTCCGCCCGCTCCGGCGGCACCGGCTTGGGCCTGGCGATCGCCCGCGAACTGGTGCTTGCTCATGGCGGCACCATCGCGCTGGTGGAAAAACCCGCCGCCGGCACCCAGTTCCGCATCGAAATTCCCGACCGGCCCGTCTCGCTGGACGACTACCGCAGCCGCAGCTTCCACGAAAACTGAGAGTTTTCAGCCTCTTCGTGATACCGCTTGTGAAAATCGCGATCTTTTTCACAAATCCACTTGCATTCCCCAGAAGGACGCTTTAGAGAACCGCCCACGCCAACGGTTCCTTCCGTTTCGGCCACGCACCCGTAGCTCAGCTGGATAGAGCACCAGACTACGAATCTGGGGGTCAGGAGTTCGAATCTCTTCGGGTGCGCCATTTTTCTCCACAGCACACACAGCCCAAATCCTCACTTCCTTGCAGAAAAAACAATCGCCTGCAGAGGCATGCGCCCCCGTTGAAATCGGTCGCCGTCAGGGACACGCCGGAGGGTAGGGCATCGCGGAGACGACGCGTGACAATCCCGGTGCCTGCGGCAGTCTCAAGAACCCGTCCAGGCTTGAATGCAGCGGTGCGCTCTGCGATGTCGGAGGCATAGTCGGCAAAAATGATCGGCCCCAGACTGGTGTCGTAGTGCTGCGGAACATCGCCGACGAAACGGGCCGAATCCGTGTTCATGGGGCACCTCGCGATGTCGCCGGGAAATGGAGATGTTTCTCATCATACAGCGATCGCGTGGGCTTAGCCATGAACTAGAGGTCGGTGGCCCCTTGCTCCTCTACTTCAAGAAAAGGCGCAACGGCGCGGTCAGCTTTTTGAAGCCGGAGCGCAGCATGTCGTGCTTGGTCTTGGGATTCTTGTCGGCGAACATTCCGACGATGGAGGTCTTCAATTTGTCGCGCCACTGGGATTTTCCAGGCGATGTCGGCTTCAGGCCGCAGCGCCGCAGGAGATAGTTCATCTGGTAGACGGACGCCTGCCGGTCGCAATCGCGCACGCAGAAATGAATGCCAAGAGCGATCGAATAGATGTCGCCGTTCTTGAACGCATGCGGCGCTTTCGACGGGTGGTGAACGCCGGTCCCCTGGTTCAAGGCATAGACCGCCGCCTTGCTTTGTTTTTCCACGGTATATTTGGCGGCGTTGAGATCGCCGGCATAGTATTTTTCAATTTCCTTGTCGGGCAAAACCGAACGATCGTTTGCGTCCCATATATTGGCCGTTCGGTTGCCGTGAATCTGGAACAGAAATGTTGCTTCATGGTCGATGTGATAGGGCGTTACGGCATTGGGTGAGGCCAGGAATATGTAGGCGTCTTCCCAGGTGACGTCCTCTCGCGAGCAACCGGTGTCGGCAAGGATTTCGGCCATGAGCTGATCGAGTAAAGCTCGATATTCGGGATCGCGCTGAACGCTGTAGAGCAGCACCCAGGATCCCGATTCCGCCAGGTTCGAGATTGCTTCGTTGACGCTTTCCACTTTTTCGTTCAACGGCACAGCCCAGCCGGCGTCTACCGGTGCTCCACCCGCCTGCCAGCGCACGCTTCTTGTACTCGTGTCCGCAAGCAGCTTTTTCGCAAGTTCAGCGAGGCGCGGAAGCGAGAACAATCGATGTCCGACCAAGTTGTGGCTGAATTGAAATGATCTTTTGTTGAAGTCACTCCTGAAAGCGTTCGGTCCCACCTCAATATTACGTGCATCCGGGGAAGCTGTTTTAGTCGCGACTGCTGTGGGCATGATCGGAATCCTTCAGAATGACAGAGGCGTCGGGAAATCTCACGAAACTGTGATCTCCCTTCACATTTTTGTCATCTAGGCCAATGGTGGAGGGACATCCTACGATTGGATCACTTCATTCTTCAATCGGATGTAGTCCCGCGCTGACACAGCCATTTCGATTTTTTTGAAGGATATCAGGTAGGTGATCGGGCAGGGGAACGGTTCTGCCTGCGTGGCGAGGGGAACTGCTGTTCTTCCCCAATCGCATTGCCGTCTGACAACGCGTCATTGCTAGCGCACGCTCGATTGGTTGATGATCGATTTTTACTGCCTGTTCCCCGTCGTCACGCCACCGTCGCAGATGAACTCTGCGCCGGTGGAGTAAGCGGATGCGTCCGAGGCGAGAAAGAGGACCATTTCGGCGACCTCGCGCGCGGTGCCGAGGCGGTTGATCAGTTGTCGCGCCGCGAAGGCGTCGATGGCCTCTTGATCGAGAAACGGGTCGATCATCGGCGTTTCGATCAGGCCGGGATGCACGGAGTTGACGCGGATACCGTATTTGGCGAATTCGTTGGCGGCGACCTTGGTCATGCCGCGCACTGCGAATTTCGAGGCGACATAGGCGACATTGTTGGCCGGGCCGCGGATGCCGGCCGTGGACGAGATGTTGACGATGCTGCCGCCAGTATTCTTCATCAGTTTGACGGCGGCTTTCATGCCGAGGAACACGCCGGTCTGATTGACCGCGATCACCTCTTCGAACATGTCGAGCGAACAGTCCTCGATCGGTGCACGCCGCAGGATGGCGGCGTTGTTCACGAGGATCTGCAGCGCGCCGAAATTCTTCTCGATGGCAGCGATTGCGTCGTTCCAATCCGCCTCGCTCGCCACGTTGAGCGGCAGGTAAAGGCCGCCGATCTCTTTGGCGAGCTTGCGGCCCTGGTCATGGATGACATCAGCCAGGACGACCTTGGCGCCCTCCGCCGCAAAGAGGCGGGCCTCTTCCGCGCCCATCCCCCGTGCTGCGCCGGAAATCAACGCAACCTTGCCATCCAGTCTACCCATGCCATGTCCCCGCATCTGCAAGCCGCTTGTCGGTGAACAATAAGGCACGGCCTAAGGAGCTCGGGCAAGGCGATCATTGAAAAATCAATCGAGAGACTGATGGGGGAGCAGCGACTTCTCGGCGCTCTACACGGCTCCTGCCGCAATCAGGCTCTCGGCGCAATCAATCACGGTTTCCGTCGCCGGCCGGCCGTGCCAGCCCAACACGCGCTCAGCCTTCGCCGTCGTGAAGCGATGCTTTCGCCCGAGGCCCGGGGTCACCAGCCGCACCGCCGGGTCGAAGATCGAGGCGATGCGCAGAACGAAATCGGGAAGCGAGCGCGTCGGCACCTTCTTGGCACGGTCGCCAAGTTTTGCCCGCAATATTGCCGAGATTTCCGCGACCCACACGAAGTCGCCGCTGGCGAGAAATCGCTCCCCGGCCGCCTCCGGGGCAGTCATGGCGCGGATGTGCATATCGGCAACATCGCGCACGTCGACGATGCTGAAGCCGAGCCGAGGATTGCCGGGGAATTTCCCGGAGAGCAGGCGCTGGATCACCTGCACGGAACCGAGGCCTTCCGGCGTCAGGATGGGGCCGAAAACCGCACTCGGCAGGATCGTCGTCAAGGTCGTTGGGCCGGCATGCTTGGCCATGAAATCCCAGGCGGCACGTTCGGCCAGCGTTTTCGATTGCCGATAGGCATTCAGGCCTTTGGCAGTTGGGTCGGTCCAGATGGTCTCGTCGTTGAGACTTTCGGTGCTCCACGGCGGCGAAGCCGAGGCTGCGGCGGAGGAGGTCATGACCACGCGCTTCACGCCTGCTTTCGTCGCGGCCTTGAGGACACGCAACGTGCCGTCGCGGGCAGGGACGATCAGTGCGTTCGGATCTTTCGGTGCGTCGACGCCAAGCGGTGAGGCGACATGGAGCACGTAGTCGCATCCGGTAACGGCGGCGTCCCAGCCATCGTCCTTGGTCAGATCGGCGGCGAAGAAGGTCAGGCGATCGCCACGAAGCTCGGAGGAGTTGACGGCGGAAGCGATAGCTGCCTCAACCGCCGGCGCCTTCCTCAGGCTACGAACCGTGGTTCGGACATTATAACCGCGCCGCAAGAGGTCGACGATGCACCAGCCGCCGATGAATCCACTGCCGCCCGTCACCAAAACAGTTTCCGCCATTCGTACTCTTTCGATTCTCGCGGGTTTTCCGCCGCAGCATATCACGCCCGGCATATTGCATGGCAGAAATCGGAACAGTAGGCTGTGATTTGAAACTTTGGCGTTCGAGGAATGGAACAATGCGGGAAGACGTCGATCTGGTGGGCATGGCGCTTTTCGTGCGCATCGTCGAAGACGGATCGTTGAGCGCCGCGGGGCGAACGCTCGGGCTGCCAAAGGCGACCGTCAGCCGCCGTTTGGCACTGCTGGAGGCATCGATCGGTGCGCCGCTGCTTGCCCGCTCGACCCGGGCTCTCAGTTTGACAGATACCGGCCGACGCTTCTTCGAGCGTGTGCAGCCGATCGTGCGCGACGCGGAGGTGGCTCGGTCCGAGATCAGGGTTGCCAACCGCGAACCTTCGGGGCTGCTGCGAATCAGCGCGCCCGTCGCTCTCGGCCAGGGGGTCATCGCGCCGAAATTGATGGAGTTCCTCGAGCGCTACCCGCGCGTCCAGGCCGATCTCCATTTCAGTGACGAGCGCGTCAATCTGATTGCCGAGGGTTTCGATCTTGCCATCCGCATCGGCGAGTTGGCCGACAGCGATTTGATCGGGCGGAGGCTGGCGGATATCTCGATCGTACTCGTTGCCGCTCCGTCTTACCTGGCCGCGCATGGCAAACCGCAGACAGTGCGTGACCTGAAACAGCATGTGGCCGTCCTGACGCAGAAAACTGGTGATCACTGGACCATCGGCGGCGAGATGATACGCATGTCCTGGCGTGTCAGCACCGGCAGCATGTTGGTGACGCGCGATGCGGCGCGGGGCGGGCTCGGCATCGCGCAGCTACCACTTTTCTTTGTTGCGGAGGATCTTGAGGCGGGACGGCTCGCGCGGGTGCTGCCGGATCACGACTTGCCGAAATCCGCCCTCACGGCGCTTTACCCGCGTTCCGTCGTGCCGTCGCCTGCGCTCAGGACATTGCTCGATATCTTGCCGGAATGGTGCGGGTGTTGATCTGCCGGCCCGATCCTGTCAGGCGCGCATTCGCGGGCAAAGCTGAGGAATGCCTAAAGCACGGCATGACATACATAAAGTTACGCCGGCAACCCAAGGTATAGACCGTACCTCTTCGATACAGGTCCGTCATGGAAGTTTGAAAATAGGTTCATGCGCCTGAAATAATCGCACCGCACACAGCCTCCCTGAAACGCGAGGCTGTTCATGAACCGCAAGAACGTACTTCTCATTGTCGTCGACCAGTGGCGAGCCGATTTCATACCGCATCTTCTGCGCGCCGATGGGCGCGAGGCATTTCTGAAGACGCCGAACCTGGATCGACTTTGCCGCGAAGGTGTCACCTTCCGCAATCACGTGACGACCTGCGTCCCCTGCGGCCCGGCCCGCGCCAGTCTGTTGACCGGCCTCTATCTGATGAACCATCGCGCCGTGCAGAACACGGTGCCGCTCGACAGCAGGCATTTCAATCTCGCCAAGGCCCTGCGCAGCATCAGCTACGATCCGGCGCTGGTGGGCTATACCACGACCGTGCCGGACCCGCGCACGACCTCCATCAACGATCCGCGCTTTCTGGCCCTCGGCGATATGATGGATGGATTCCATTCGGTGGGCGCCTTCGAGCCGAACATGGAAGGCTATTTCGGCTGGGTGGCGCAGCAGGGCTTCGATCTGCCCGAACACCGGCCCGACATCTGGCTGCCGGAAGGCGAGGATGCGGTGAAAGGGGCAACCGACCGTCCCTCGCGCATTCCCCACGAGTATTCCGACTCTACTTATTTCACCGAGCGGGCGCTGACCTATCTCAAGGGCCGCGCCGGCAAGCCGTTCTTCCTGCATCTCGGCTATTATCGTCCGCATCCGCCTTTCGTCGCCTCTGCGCCCTATCATGAGATGTATCGTCCGGAAGACATGCCGGCGCCGGTGCGTGCCGCCAGTCCGGATGCGGAAAGCGCCCAGCATCCCCTCATGAAATTCTATATCGACAGCATCCGCCGCGGCTCTTTCTTCCAGGGTGCCGAAGGCTCGGGCGCGACGCTGGACGAGGCGGACATCCGCCAGATGCGTGCGACCTATTGCGGCCTGATCAGCGAGATCGACGATTGTCTCGGTCAGGTCTTCGCCTATCTCGATCAGACCGGCCAGTGGGACGACACGCTGATCATCTTCACCAGCGACCACGGCGAGCAACTGGGCGATCACCATCTGCTCGGCAAGATCGGCTATAACGATGAAAGCTTCCGCATTCCGCTGGTCATCAAGGATGCGGGCCCGAACGCGCGTCCCGGCACGATCGAGACCGCCTTCACCGAAAGCATCGACGTCATGCCGACCATTCTCGATTGGCTCGGCGGCGATATCCCGCGCACCTGTGACGGCGAAACGCTACTTCCCTTCCTCGCCGGCAAGCGGCCGGACAATTGGCGCACCGAGCTGCACTATGAATATGACTTCCGCGACGTGTTCTATTCGGAACCGCAGCCGGTTCTCGGCCTAGACCAGAATGACAGCAGCCTCTGCGTCGTTCAGGACGAGCGCTACAAATATGTCCATTTCGCCGCCCTGCCGCCGCTGTTCTTCGACCTCGAACGCGATCCAAACGAATTCGTCAACCTCGCCGACGATCCCGCCTATGCGAAGCTCGTCCGCGACTATGCGCAAAAAGCCCTGTCCTGGCGGCTGAAACACGCCGACCGGACATTGACCCATTATCGCTCCGGTCCCCAGGGCCTGACCGAACGCGACCGATAACGATAACCGAACCCCCAATAGTCGAACTAGAACTCAAGGAGGTATTTTCATGGTCAATATTACCCGTCGTGGCGCGCTCGGCATGGCGACTGCCGCCGCCGGCTCGCTCATCCTGCCGCGCTTCTCGATCGCTCAGGCCGATAATCGCCCGTCGATCACCATCGCCGTGCAGAAGATTTCCAACACCAACACGATGGACCCGCTGCGGGAACAGTCGAATGTCGGCCAGCGCATCTTCAATTCGTCGCTGTGGGAAGGCCTGATCGGCCTCAATTGGCTGAATGGTCTCACCGCCCGTCCGGAACTCGCCACCGAATGGCGCCGGATCGACGACAAGACCGTCGAACTCAAGCTGCGCCAGGGCGTCAAGTTTCACAACGGCCAGGAGCTGACCGCTGAAGACGTCGCCTTCTCCTTCAGCAAGGAGCGCATGTTCGCCGACACGCAGCCAAGCACCGGCAAGACGATCTACATCAACGACACCAACCCGATTCGCAACGAGGGCAAGAGCCTGCCTCCGGAAGTGCCGGCGACCGCGCGCCGCTTCTGGCCGGCGCTGGAGGGTGTCGAGATCGTCGACAAATATACCGTCCGCTTCGTCAACGGCTCGCCCGATGTCACCATGGAAGGCCGCCTCTCGACCGTTGCCAGCGCCATCGCCAGCCGCCGCGGCTGGGAAGACGCCAAGAGCTACCTCGACTGGGCACGCGCGCCTGTTACCACCGGCCCCTACCGCGTTGCCGATTTCAAGCCCGACACCT
Organism: Rhizobium sp. BK313; assembly: GCF_014193655.1. GTDB lineage: Bacteria > Pseudomonadota > Alphaproteobacteria > Rhizobiales > Rhizobiaceae > Rhizobium. Next base: position 440,316 of record NZ_JACHZQ010000003.1, read on the forward strand.
ATCTCGTCTATGAAGCCCATGACGAGTATTGGGGTGGCCGCCCGCCGCTGAAGCAGATCCGCTTCGTGGAAGTTCCGGAAGTCGCCTCGCGCGTCAACGGCCTGCTCTCGGGCGAATATCAGTTCGCCTGTGACATCCCGCCGGATCAGATCAGTGGCATCGAAAAGAACGCCGCTTTCGAAGTCCAGGGCGGCACGATCACCAATCACCGCCTGACTGTGTTCGACAAGAACCATCCGCAGCTTGCAAACCCGCTGGTTCGCCGCGCTTTCACCCACGCCATCGACCGTCAGGCGATCGTCGATTCGCTCTGGTCCGGCCGCACGGTCGTTCCGGCCGGCCTGCAGTGGGATTTCTATGGCGACATGTTCGTGAAGGGCTGGACGGTTCCAGAATACAATCCTGACCTGGCTCGCCAGCTTCTGAAGGAAGCCAACTACAAGGGCGACGTCATTCCGTATCGTCTGCTGGACAACTACTACACCAACCAGACGCCGACGGGGCAGATCCTGGTGGAAATGTGGAACCAGGTCGGCCTGAACGTCGAGATCGGCATGAAGGAAAACTGGCAGGCGATCCTCGAAAAGGGCCCGACGCGCGCCGTGCGCGACTGGTCGAACTCGGCAAGCTTCAACGATCCGGTTTCCTCCATCGTCGCTCAGCATGGCCCGAACGGCCAGCAGCAGCAGGTCGGCGAATGGACCAATGCCGAGATGAATACGCTCTCGACCTTCCTGGAAACCAGCACCGACCGCGCCAAGCGTCACGACGCGTTTGCCCGCATGCTGCAGATCTGCGAACGCGAAGACCCGGCTTACACGGTCCTGCATCAGAACGCCGTGTTTACTGCAAAGCCCAAGTCGCTGAAGTGGAAGGCCGCGTCTGCCTTTGCGATGGACTTCCGTCCCGGCAACTGGGCGTAATCTGACGAAACGAGCCGGCGGCCACACCTCCGGCTCGTTTTTTATTCGTTCGTGTGGACGAAGGAGGCAGCAATGTCCCTAGTGGAAATCTCCAATTTGACGGTCGCCTTCAACGGCACGCAGGTTTTGCACGGCATCGATCTCACGATCGAAAAAGGTGAAGCCGTCGGCCTCGTCGGTGAATCCGGTTGCGGCAAATCGGTGACCTGGCTGGCGGCGCTTGGTCTTCTGCCGGGTAAGGCGACTGTTGGTGGCAGCGTTCGTCTCGGCGACCAAGAGCTCGTCGGGGCTTCGCGTCCGGCGCTCGAAAGCGTGCGCGGCCGCCGCATCGCCATGATTTTTCAGGACCCGTCCAGTTCGCTCAACCCCGTCATCCGCGCTGGCCGCCAGATTGCTGAAGCCGTCGAGCTGCATCGCGGCTTGACGGCCAAGGCGGCACGCTTTGAGACGATCCGGCTGATGGAGCTGGTGGGTATTCCCGATGCGGTCAGACGCTTTGACAATTTTCCGCACGAATTTTCCGGCGGCCAAAACCAGCGCCTGATGATCGCCATGGCGCTATCGGGCAATCCCGATCTGCTCGTCGCCGACGAGCCGACTACGGCGCTCGACGCCACCATTCAAGCTCAGATCCTCGACTTGCTGATCTCCATTCGCGCCGAGACAGGTATGGCCATCGTCTTCATCAGTCATGATCTCGGTGCCGTGTCGCAGGTCTGCGAACGCGTCTGCGTCATGTATGCCGGTCGCGTCGTCGAAAAGTGTTCGACGGAAGCGCTGTTCCGCCAGCCGCGCCATCCCTACACCCGTGGTCTGTTCGATGCTATTCCACGCCTCGATGGCGGCCGTGAGCGCATGGTGCCGATCCCCGGCACCGTACCGCAGCCCGGCCGCCTGCCTGGCGGCTGCGCCTTCGCGCCCCGCTGCGGCCATACGTCCGAACTCTGCCACAACAGCCTGCCGCAACTGGTGAGCCTTGGCGACGACCGCGCTGCGGCCTGTTTCCATCCGATTGGCGACAGCGCAATTGCGCCGGCCTCGAACACGGCGCAGGCCAAGCAGGGAGCGACGGTGGCGTGAACACAGATCCCATGATCGAGGCGAGCGACCTCACCAAGACCTATTTCTCCCGCCGCGGGTTGCTGGGCCGGCCGACCGCCGTGCATGCGGTCGACGGCGTCTCGCTGGCCGTGGCACCCGGAACGACGCTCGGGATCGTCGGCGAATCCGGCTCAGGAAAATCCACCACCGGCCGGCTGCTGCTCGGGCTGGAAGCACCATCGACAGGCCATGTCCGCTTCGACGGCGAACCTATGCCGGCGTTGGAAACGGCAGCATGGCGCAAATACCGGGCGCGTATGCAGCTTGTCTTTCAGGACCCGCTCTCCGCCCTCGACCGTCGCCTGACCATTGGTGCGCAGATCGGTGAGCCGCTGACGATCCATGATATCGGTACGGAAGCCGAGCGCCGTGAGCGTGTGACGACGCTGCTGCAGGCCGTCGGCTTGCGCCGCGACCAGCAGGACAGCTACCCGCACGAGCTTTCCGGCGGCCAGCGCCAGCGTGTCGTCATCGCCCGCGCCATCGCCAGCGATCCGCAATTGCTGGTTTGCGATGAACCGGTCTCGGCACTCGACGTCTCCATTCAGGCGCAGGTGGTCAATCTGCTGCGCGACCTGCAGGAGACGCGCGGCATCACCATGGTTTTCATCAGCCATGACCTGAAGGTGGTGCGCAACGTCTCCGATCGCGTCGCCGTCATGTATCTCGGCCGTATTGTCGAGGAAGCCTCTTCGGAAGAGATTTTCCGTACCCCGCTTCATCCGTACACCAAAGCGCTGGTGTCGAGTGTGCCGGTGCCGGGTACAGCGCTCAAGGATCGCATCGTGCTGCAGGGCGAGCCGCCGAACCCGGCCGCGCGTCCCGGCGGCTGCGCGTTCCATCCGCGCTGCGCCGTCGCCATCGCCCGTTGCCGCACGGAAACCCCGGCGCTGCTGTCGGTAGGAGTGGGACGCTCAGCCGCGTGCCATCTCGTTCAAGGCGGCCAGCCCGTTGCGGCGGTAGCGGAAACTATGCCCGAGCAAACGCCAGCGAGCCCGTGATCCCATGTTCCGCTTCTTTCTCTTCAAGCTTCTCCGGGCGCTGATGACCATCATTTTGGTGGTAACCTTCGCCTTTATCGTGCTGCGCATGTCCGGTGACCCCGCGGTCATCATTCTGGGGCCGGATGCGCCGCCACAGGCGATCGATGCCTTCCGCCATGCCTGGGGTCTCGATCAGCCGCTTTGGGACCAATATCTGCGCTATTTCGGCGCGATCGCGCGCGGGGATCTCGGCGTCTCCATGCGCGACGGCCAGTCGGCGATCACATTGGTTTCCGAGCGCATCCCGGCAACGCTGGAGCTGACCGTTCCGGCTCTGATCCTCGAATTGATCATCGGCATTTCAGCCGGCGTCTATGCGGCGCTACATCGCGAAAGCATTGTCGATCGGGCCGTGATGGCCGGCGCCGTTATCGGCTTTACGATGCCGAGCTTCGTTCTCGGCCTGGTGCTGGTGCTGATTTTCGCCGTTCAGCTCGATTGGCTGCCTTCGGGCGGTCAGGACACATGGGTGCACGCCATCCTGCCGGTCATCACCATGAGCGTCGGCGGAATCGGCATCCTGGCTCGCTTCTCGCGCAGCGCCATGATCGAGATCCTCGGTCAGCCATATATCCGCACGGCGAGCGCCAAGGGCATGCCGTGGCGGAAAGTGGTCTGGCGGCATGCGCTGCCGAATGCGGCGATCCCGATCGTCACTATCGCCGGCTTCATGGTCGGTTCGCTGATTGCCGGCGCCGTCGTGGTGGAATCGCTGTTCTCCTGGCCGGGCGTCGGTCGCCTGCTGGTGGTCTCCGTGTCCAACCGCGACCTCGCCGTCGTGCAATGCATCCTGCTGATGGTGGCGGCCTGCATGGTGCTGTCCAACTTCACCGTCGACATTCTCTACGGCTATCTCGATCCGCGTCTGCGGAACATGAATGCGAAAGGCTGAGCCATGGCGAACATCTCCATTCCGGGTATCGCGGCCGGCGAGCGCAAGAAGCGGAAGAAGTCGGGCTTTCCCATTCTAGTCGGGATAGGCCTCGTCTGGATCGCGGCGATGATTTTCATCGCGATCACCGCCGATTGGATCCGGCCCTTCAACATCACCGCCTTCGACCTGAAGAACCGTCTGGCGCTGCCCGGCAATCCCACGCACTTTCTCGGCACGGACGAGCTTGGTCGTGACGTACTCTCGCGACTGATCGACAGTATCCGCATCTCGCTGCTGATCGCTTTCGGCGCTACGTTGATTTCCGCCTTCGTCGGCACGCTGCTCGGCTTTCTCGCCGCCTATTTCCGAGGGATCGTCGAGCACATCGTCCTGATGCTTGCGGACTTTCAGGCGGCGATGCCGTTCCTGATCATGTCGCTCGCCGTCCTCGCCTTTTTCGGCAGCTCGCTGCCGCTCCTGATCTGCCTCATGGGTTTCTACGGGTGGGAGCGCTATACCCGCATCGCCCGCGGTCTCGCTATTTCCGCCAGCAAACAGGGCTATGCCGCGGCCGTGACCCAGCTCGGCGCCAGTCCGACCCGCGTTTATCTGAACCATATCCTGCCGAACATCGCCTCGACGCTGATCGTCTCAATGACGCTGACCTTCCCGGAGATCATCCTGACGGAAAGCAGCCTTTCCTTCCTTGGTCTCGGCGTGCAGCCGCCGATGACCAGCCTCGGCAACATGGTCGGCTATGGCCGCGAATACATCACCCGTGCGCCCTGGATCATGCTGACGCCGTCGGTGGTCATCATGCTGACCACGCTCTCCATCAGCATCGTCGGTGACTGGTTGCGCGACAAGCTCGATCCGACCTTGTCGTAAGAAAGCCTAGGCACTCGCCTTATTCGCTGCCTCGGACGCGGATGCATCGGAACTCGATGCACCTGCGTCTGAAGTGGCCGACGCCGACGGCCAGGTGATGTAGTAGAACTGCGATCCGACCTGGCCGAAATAGGCCTCGCTGCCGGTGGTCTTGTCGATAAAGCTGCCGTCGGGGTTCTTGACGAAGGTTCCATCGGAACCGCGTTCGAGATGGGCCTTCAGGTAGTCGTTCCAATCGCTGGTGGGGATGGTGTCGCCGGTTTTGCTCGTTGTGCCCTGCTCGCCGTCGGCATCGACATCCCATGCCTGGATCGAAACGCCTTTCGTCGGATCGGAAACTGTCAGCGTGCCGTTATCGAGGGCGTCGAGCATCGCCTGTGCCTGGCCTCCCGTGCCTTCGCTCTTGACCGCGTCTTGCAGGTTCTGTTTCAGAAGATCCATGAACGAGCTGCTGGTCATGTCCGGGTCGGGCTGCGATGCCGCCGAACTGTCGGTCTGATTTGCCGACAGGCCATTGAGCATGCTCGTAAGCGATGCCTGTGACTGTGACGGCAGGCTGGAGAGATCGCTGCTGCTGTCGCTCAACAACGGATCGCTGTTCGAATCCTGCGAAGAATCGGGCGTCTGCAGCAATTGCAGTGCCATCTGCGATGCGAGCAATCGGGTTGTGGTCAATGCGGAAACCATGGGTCGTTCCTTCCCAATTTGGCTGATGCCGGCGGTCATCATGCCGGAAGCCACCTTTGACGGTCGGTGAGCGCATGCTTGATCGGACGGCGCTCATCATCTGATGCCGTCAATTGTAGGATGAACGACTTACCTGGGGCTTGTGCGGCGGTTAGCGCGGCGGCTGAGCGCCTTCGCTGTGATGCGTTTTCAGCGGCAATTCCGGCAGGAACAGCAGCGCGATCAGCGCCAGCGCCACGATGACTGTTCCGGTGGCGAAGGTCATGGCGATGGCGTGGCGGTAAAGCGCTATTGCCGCGGCATGGGCTTCCGGCGACGTGGTGGCGAGCTGCTCGAGGCCGCCTTTGGTCAGCGACGACATGTCGAGGCCGCCGGACGAGCCCGTCGCCTGCTGTATGCGATACGCCAGGATCGCACCGGAGCCGGTAACGCCGATCAGGCCGCCGAGCGAGCGAAAGAAGGCAAGCGTTGCCGTGCCGACGCCACGATGCGCAAGGGGCAGGGCATTCTGCACTGCTACCGTCATGGTCGGCATCACCAGCCCGAGCCCCAGGCCGAGCGCGAAGATCGGGGGCTCGATGATGGCGAACCCCTTGCTGGTCGCAATGGCCCAGGCGAGTGTGGCGAAGGCGGCCGTCGCAAGGCCGAGGCCCCAAAGCTGCGCCGGCTTGTAGCGGCCGGAACGCTGTAGCAGCACGCGACCGTTGAGCATGGAGGAGATGACGAAGCCGATCATCAGCGGTCCCGTCAGGAAGCCGGAATGCGAGGGGGTGACGCCCATAACCAACTGGAAGAACAAGGGGAAGAACAGGGTCGCGCCGAGCATGCCCATGAAGGTCAGGGCCAGCACGAGGCAGGCGATGACGAACAGTCGGTTGCGAAAGAGATCGGGTGGCAGCACCGGCTCCGGCTCATGCCTGATGTGGAAGACGAAGAGAATTCCGAGGACAAGGGCCGCGACGGAAAGGCCGAGAATTTGCGGCGAGTTCCAGGCCCATTCGTTGCCGCCAAGCGCGAGTGCCAGCAGGAAGCTGGTGGTGCAGCCGGTCAGCAGCACGGCGCCGAGATAGTCGATGCGGCGGCTGCGTGCCTGATGCCGCCGCTTCAAGGCGCGGCCGATCATGACGAGCGCCACCGCGCCGATCGGCAAATTGACGTAGAAGATCCAATGCCAGGAGAGCAGGTCGGTGATGAGGCCTCCGACGATCGGGCCAATGACACTGCAGACAGCGAAGACGGCGGCGATCGAGCCTTGATTGCGGCCGCGCTTGGCCGGCGGCACGAGGTCGCCAATGATGATTTGCGCTAGTGGCAGCAGTCCGCCGGCGCCAAGCCCCTGAATGGCGCGAAAGATGATGAGCTGCAGCAGCGTCTGTGCCATGCCGCTCAACACGGAGCCGAGGAGGAAGATGAGGATCGCCGCGTAGATCATCGGCTTGCGGCCGTATTGGTCGCTGAGCTTGCCGTAAAGCGGCATGGTGCTGGTCGAGGCCAGCACATAGGCGCTGACCACCCATGAGAGATGCGTAACGCCGCCGAGATCGCTGACGATGCGCGGCAGGGCGGTCGCGACGATGCTCTGGTCGATGGCGCCGAGGCCGAGAACGATCATCAGGCCGAGGATGACGGCGCGGATTTCGCGGCGGTCGGGCGCTTCGCCATCGGTGGCCGCTGGCTGCAGAGCGGCTTGGTGAACTTGCGGGGTCATTGTCCGATGTCTCCGAGCGGGCCGATGGCGGCGCGGATGGCGGCTCGCGCGTCGGGCGATAATTTGGCGAGTTCGAAAGCGAGCCAGTCGGTTCGCCTCTGTTTTATGCCTTGAATCACAGCCCGCCCCTTGTCGGTGGCGATCAGACCGCTGCGCCGCCGGTCTTCCGGATCGGGAGCGGAGCGAGTGACGAGGCCTTCGCGCTCCATCGCCTTGATGTGTCCCGATATCGTCGGCCCGCGCAGCTTCTCCAGCCGCGCCAGCTCTGCGACGCCAATGCCCGGCTGGCGCAAGATCGCAACGAGGAGGAGAGCCTGCAGCGGCGAGATGCCGGGTTCGTCGATTTCGCGCCGCAGTTGCCGGTAGAGGCGATGCAGAACGGGACGCAACGCTTCGGCAAGCGCCGTGGCGTCTTCAAGGTCCTGGAGATGTCCGGTTTCGTGCATGTTCAAAAAAGATAGATAGGCTTCCTATCTATCTACATATCCCACGATTCCGACCTGTGCAAGCGGCCGAATCCTTCGGAGGGAGAGGGACCCGCTACGCTATAACAGGTACCGGCATTCTTAACCCAGTCAGTTGTTCCGATCTTTCCCAAAGACGCCGCCAGATGGCTTTGTTCTGCGCGTATGGCACGATCTTGGCGCGCACCGGCGGTCCCTTCAATTCATAGAACCCATCGGGACCGTACATGACGCCACCCTCTGCGCTCGGCGACGTCGCGGCGAGAAGCGTCGGCAATGCACCTGCCGCTGCAGAGTGCGCCAGGAGTGGTTCTAGCCACTTGCCGAGCCTTTCCCCTAAGCCCGGCCGGTCGCGGCCCATGCGCGGGCCGGTGCTTTGCAGGCCGGTAACGGCGTAGCCGGGATGGGCGGCCGTGCTCATCAAGTTCCAGCCCTCGGCGCGGGCGATCCGGTCGAGTTCGAGGCTGAACATCAACGTCGCCAGCTTTGACTGGCAATAGGCGCGCCAGGAGCTGTAGCTTTTTTTCCATTGCAGATCGTCGAAATTGATCTTGCCATTGCGATGCGCCAGGCTGCTGACGGTAACCACACGTGGGTTCGTAGCGGCAAAGACTTTCGGCAGTAGCCGCATGTTCAAGGCAAAATGACCGATGTAGTTGGCCCCCATCTGCATCTCGAAACCATCCTCCGTTTCATGTCTGTCCGGAATGGCCATGACACCGGCATTGTTGATGAGGAGGTCGACCCGCGGCACGGAAGCAGCGATGCGCGTGGCGGCACCGGCGACGGAATCGAGGCTGGCGAGATCGAGCGGCTCGAACGCGACGTCGGCGCCGGGCGTGGCGGCGCGGATCTTCGCCAGCGCTTCGGCACCCTTGCTTTCATTGCGGGAGGCTATGATCACCTTGGCGCCGGCACCCGCCAGTGCTTTGGCAGTTTCATAGCCGATGCCACTGGTGGCACCGGTAACGACCGCGATGCGGCCGGTCTGCGGGGGAATGTCTTTCATGGTCCAACTCGGCACGATAATCTCCTGGATAAAGGATTTCTATATCTGGTGATTTATTGCACTAAACGCAAAAATACAATAGTTAAAAAAATGCATTGAAAAAGGTCTGCAATTGTGGTTTGCATATCAGCAATATTGGCGCCGCAATTGCCTGCCGTGCCTTCGAATTGCCACGCTGCTCGGACCTGATCGCGCCATATTCGATATTTTTGCTATTGATTGGATTCCTGGGATGACGACAAAGACGACATGTGCCGATTTCGTTCAGTTCTTCCGCTCCTGGGTGAGCGACCCCATGCGCGTCGCCGCGATCGCGCCGTCCGGCGAGCGATTGGCTCGGCTGATGACGCAGGAGATCGAGCCGCTCAACGGCCCGATCCTCGAGCTCGGCCCCGGCACCGGCGTCTTCACGCGCGCGCTGCTGGCTCGCGGCATCCCCGAGAGCGACTTGACGTTGATCGAGTTCGGCGAGGAATTTGCCGTTCAGTTGCGCGGCCGTTTTCCCGAGGCGCGCGTGGTGAAAATGGATGCAGCGCAGCTCGCCCAATGCGGCCTGTTTGCCGAAGCGCCCTTCGGCGCGGTCGTCAGCGGCCTGCCGTTACTCTCCATGTCTCCGCGCAAGATCACCGCAATCGTTGGTGGCGCCTTTGCAACGATGAGGTCCGGCGGCGCTTTCTATCAGTTCACCTACGGCCCACGCTGCCCTGTGCCGCGGCCGATCCTCGATCGTCTCGGCCTGAAAGCGGCGCGCGTCGGCGGCACGGTGCGGAACATTCCGCCAGCTGGCGTCTATCGGATTTCACGCAGAAAACCGTTGGAGATCTCGATCGATCGCTCCAAATATCATAGCAGGGAAGAGGATGCCGGAATCGCAGCCTATGCTGCCGAAACCGGCACGGCCGATGTGGGACGGCCGGAAGCGGGTGCATAATAATGGGGGTAGTTCATGGCGGATGTGAAAGAGATAGACGGCGAAGTGAAGGAAGGCCGGCGCGAACGTAAACGCCGCCAGACGCGCGAGCGCATCGAGGCGGCGGCACTTGCGCTGTTCCTTGAACACGGCTTCGACGGTACGACGATCGAGGATATCACCGAAGCCGCCGACGTCTCCAAGCGCAGCTTCTTCGATTATTTTCCGAGCAAGGAAGAGGTGGTCTTCGCCTGGCAGGACAACTTCTCCGACGAACTCGTCGATGCCATCGCCGCCCAGCCCAAGGACGCATCGATCGTCGAGGTCATTGAAGGCGCTCTAACCTCGGCGCTGCTGGCCGCCTCTTCGGATCCGCAACGCCTCGCCATAGGTGCCTTGATCCGCGACACGCCGGCGCTTTGCGCCCGCGATCAGTTGAAATATGCCAAGCTGGAGGGGAAGCTGACGGACGCGCTTTATGCTCGCTCCGGCGGCGGTGAAGAGGAGCGGTTCCGCCTGCGCCTGCTGTCGGCGATTGTCGTCAGCACACTGCGCATCGGCGGCGAGCGCTGGAATGAAGGGCCGCAGGAGCTGTCGCTGCAGGATTTCGCCCATCGCGTGTTCGAACAGCTCTGGACCGCGCTCGCCGATCTCGGCACGCTGCTGCGGCAACGCAATCACGATCGCTGATTTCAAGTCAAAGCGCCGGCCGTTTGCGGCGGTTCGACCTGCCGCCGTTGGCGCAGGAAGTCGATCAAAGCCCTAAGCTTCGCCGGCACTCGGCGGCGATCGGCGTAATACAGCGTCAGGCCGGCGAGTGCCGGGCTCCAATCGGAGAGGATGCGCACCAAGCGCCCGTCGTCGAGAAAGCGGTCGATATAGCCATTGATCATATAGGCGATGCCGATCCCGTCGAGTGCCGCTTGCGTCAGCGCGGCGGAATCGTTGAGGATCAGCCGGCCGTTGACGGCAAGTTCGATCTTCTCGCCGTCCTTCTCGAATTCCCAGCGCTCGACCTGACCACTGGAGGAATGGCGGAAGCCGATACAATTATGGTTGAGCAGATCGTGCGGATGTTTTGGCATGCCGTAGCGCCCGAGATAGCTTGGTGCGACAATGATATGCGCCGATATCGCCGGCCCGATCTTCACCGCCACCATGTCGCGTTGCACCAGATCGCCGAAGCGGATGCCGGCATCGAACCCTTGGCCGACGATATCGATCAACGAGCCCTCGATGCGCACCTCGAGCTCGATTTCCGGATAGGCATCGAGGAAATCGCGCAAGATCGGTTGAAGCGCGATCATGTAGCCGGCGCGCGCCACGTTGATGCGCAGCAGCCCGGCCGGCCTGTCGACCGACTCGCCGAGTTCCTGGGCGGCCGCCGTCAGATCGTGCACGGCGGGCACGACACGTTCGAGGTAACGCAGGCCCGCCTCGGTCAGGCTGACGCTGCGGGTAGTGCGGTTGAAGAGCGCAAGCCGCATCCGGCCTTCGAGCTTGCTGATCGACTGGCTGACCGCCGAAGGTGACACGCCGAGCCGCACGGCGGCCGCCGAGAAACTCTTTTCCTCCGCGACGATGACGAAAGTCACCAGCCCGTCCAACATGTCCTGACGCATGCACGCTCTCCGAACGACTCTCTATTTTGTCAGAGATTAATCAGTTTCACTAAAAAGGTCATCTTCGATTGATGAGATTATCGAAAATGTCGCCTTGGCCTATCTTGATCTCATTCAACAGGGAGACATCGTTATGTCCGATGCAAAATCCGATCCCAAGACTTTCTTCATCACCGGCGTTTCCACCGGATTCGGCCGAGCGCTTGCCGAGGCCGCCCTTGCCGACGGCCAAAAGGTTGTCGGGACGCTGCGCAAGGAAGCCGATCGCGCCGAGTTCGAAGCGCTGAAACCGGGCTTTGCCTTCGGCAAGCTGCTCGACGTCACCGACACCGCCGCCATCGCGCCGGTCATCGCCGAGGTCGAGAACGGGATCGGCGCCATCGACGTTCTTGTCAACAATGCCGGCTATGGTCACGAGGGGCTGGTCGAGGAATCGACGATCGACGAGCTGCGCCGTCAGTTCGAGGTCAATGTCTTCGGCCCCGTTGCAGTCATTCAGGCCGTGCTGCCCTATATGCGCAAACGCCGCGCCGGCCATATCCTCAACATCACCTCGATGGGAGGCCTGATCACGCTTCCTGGCATTTCCTTCTATCATGGCAGCAAGTTCGCACTGGAGGGGATTTCCGAAAGCCTCGGGAAAGAGGTCAAGAGCTTCGGCATCCATGTGACCGCCATCGAGCCGGGTGGCTTCCGCACCGATTGGGCCGGCCGTTCGATGGTGCGTGCCGAGCGCTCGATCCCCGATTATGACGAAATCTTCGAGCCGCTGCGCCAGCGCCGCCTTGAACGCAGCGGCAAGCAGCCCGGCGACCCGAAGAAGGCGGCACAAGTTATGTTGCAGCTCATTGCATCCGAAAACCCTCCGACCCATCTTCTGTTAGGCCGCGACGCCATCAGTCTCGTTCGCGAAAAGCTCGGCCTGCTCAAGAGCGAGTTTGACGCTTGGGAACAAGTCTCGGCCTCTACGGATTTCGATTAACGCCAACCAGACTATAGGGACGAAAACCATGTCAGATTTCAACGCAGCCAAGTCCGGTCAATTCAAGATCGGCGGGGATCTCACAGTCAATCGCCTCGGCTTCGGCGCCATGCGCATCACCGGCTCCGGCATCTGGGGCGAGCCGGAGGATCACGACGAATCCGTCCGCACCCTCAAGCGCTTGCCGGAGCTCGGCATCGATTTCATCGATACTGCAGATTCCTACGGTCCCGATGTTTCCGAACGTCTGATCAAGGAAGCGCTGCACCCCTATGGCAATAAAATTGTCATCGCCACCAAGGCGGGTCTGACCCGCACCGGCCCCAACGTGTGGGTTCCTGTGGGCCGTCCGGAATATCTGATCCAGCAGGCGCATAAGAGCCTGCGCAATCTCGGTGTCGAACAGATCGATCTCTGGCAGCTTCACCGTATCGACCCCAAGGTGCCGGCAGCCGAACAGTTCGATGCCGTCAAGTCGCTGCTCGACGCCAAGATCATCCGCCATGCAGGCCTCAGCGAAGTGTCGGTTGCCGACATCGAGGCCGCTTCGAAGCATTTCAAGGTGGCGACGGTGCAGAACCGCTACAATCTCGTCGACCGCACCAGCGAAGACGTGCTCGATTATTGCGCAAAGCACAATATCGGCTTCATCCCCTGGTTCCCGCTCGCTGCCGGCGACCTCGCCAAGGAGGGTTCGCTGCTCGACATCATCGCGAAGAAGCATGGGGCTGCTCCGAGCCAGATCGCGCTCGCCTGGGTCCTGAAGCGCAGCCCGGTCATGCTGCCGATCCCCGGCACCGGCAAGGTCAAGCATCTCGAAGAGAACACGGCGGCGGTGAACATCACGCTGTCCGATGAAGAGTTCTCCGCACTGGATGCCGAAGGCAAGAAGGCATTTGCGGCTGCTTGATGGCTGCTTTGAATAGATGAATGAATGGCGGCCGCTATGAAGCGGCCGCCTTTTACGTTTTGGTCATCTCGCGAATCAGGCTCACGAACGCCTTCAGCCCGGCCGGCACATGCCGATGTCTCGGATAATAGAGGCAAACTCCGGGAAAGGGCGGTGTCCAGTCTCCCAGCAGGTGAACGAGCCTGCCATCTGCGAGACCCGGCGCAGCGGTGCGTTCGGTCATGTAGCCGATGCCCGCCCCACCGAGCACAGCTTCCAGCATCAGCTCGGCGCTCTGCAGCGTCATCGGCCCTTGAACATCCAGGCGCATTTCCTGGCCATGGCGTTCGAATTCCCAGCGATAGACCGTTCCGCTCGGCAGGCGCAGGCGGATGCAGTCATGCGCCAGCAGGTCTTGTGGCGTCTCCGGTCGCCCGCGTCTCTCGATATAGGAAGGGGCGGCCGTGACGATCAGGCGCTCTTCGGCTTTCAGCACCACCGCGACCATATCCTGCGGCACGGCATCCAGAACGCGAATACCCGCGTCGCAACCATCCGCTACGATATCAATCATTCTGCCTTCGGTGACGATATCGACATGCACATCGGGATAGCGCCGGTGAAACTGCAATATGAAGGGCATCAACAGCCCGCGCGCAGCACCTTCCGAGGTATTGATGCGAAATGTTCCAGTCGGTGTGGCGCGGAACTGATTGACGGCCTCCATCGCCTCGGAAATCTCGCGCAAAGCCGGATTGATCCTGCTCAGGAATTCTTCGCCCGCCTCCGTCAATGAGACGCTACGGGTAGTCCGGTTGAAAAGCTTGACACCCATGCGCGTTTCCAGCGTTGCGATCGCATGGCTGAGCGCGGACGCCGACATGCCGAGCTCGCGGGCGGCGATACGAAAATTCCTCGCGGCGGCCACCGCAGCGACCGCATTGAGCTCGACAAGCCCGGCCTTCTGCGCCGCTTTTCTCATTGTACGATTTCTCTCATCTCTCCATGCAAAAATATGCCGATTATTCGAATAGTTCCAGCCCACTATCTCTTGTCCGCAAAGCGAATCCTCAGCTTATAAAGGGCAAGACAATGACTAAAACCATTCTCATCACCGGCGCTTCGTCGGGCATCGGCAAGGCATCGGCCAAACTCTTCCATGAAAAAGGCTGGAACGTCGTCGCCACCATGCGTTCGCCAGACGAGGAAACAGAGTTGACCACGCTCGGCAATATACTGGTCGTCAGGCTCGATGTTTCCGATCATGACAGCATCGCGGCTGCACTCGCCGCTGGCATCGACCGCTTTGGCAGGATCGATGCGCTGGTCAACAATGCCGGCCATGGTCAATACGGCGTCTTCGAAGCCGTGCCGCCGGAAAAGATCAAGCAGCAGTTCGACGTCAATGTCTTTGGCGTCATGGATGTCACTCGCGCCATCCTGCCGCATTTCCGCGCCAACAAATCGGGCATGATCGTCAATGTCAGCTCCGGTGCCGGCCTGTTCACCCTGCCGATGATCTCGCTATATTGCGCCAGCAAATTTGCGTTGGAAGGCTTCACCGAAGCGCTCTCCTATGAACTGCTGGACCTGAATATCGGCGTCAAACTGGTGATCCCGCATGGCGGGGTCAGCGCGACGAGCTTCAACGAGCGCTCTGCTCAGGATGCTGCTGTTGCGGAAGCCCCTGCCGACTACGCGCCTTTCATGGCCAATGCAGCAAAGGCTTTCGCGGGAATGAGCGCCACTCGTACGATGTCCTCGGCCGATGTCGCCGCCGTCATCTACGAATCAGTGACCGACAACAGCAGTCGCCTACGCTATCTCATCGGCGATGATGCCCGCGGATTCGTCAGGGCGCGTCGTGAAATGACGGATCACGATTATGTGAATTTCATGCGTTCGCATTTTACGGCTGTAAAATAGGCGTCGAAATGCTGGAAATGCAGGTGATATGCGGGATTTCCGGTCTATGCAGATAAAAGCTTTGCGTCTGATGCATTGCTGCATTGCGAAAGCCGGTCTGTTAATGCCTGTCTCGCAGTTATATCTACTCCCTCGAAGGCAGCGCACCTCCTCCTCCCAGCGCTCCTTCATAGATTGGCAACACTCCTCCTCCTCCCAGTTGCCAATCCGGATCAAGAGCCCGATGCACCCTCCTCCCGCATCGGGCTCTTTTTATTTCTCCTATCTCCCCAGAGCTCTTGTCGGCTATCAACTGTGTCGTTGATTCCAACTCACCGTTGCACCTTTGCCTCGCTGCCATGAATTAGCGCTACATCACGTTGCGAAGCTGGCGAACGTTGCTTGCACCATAACCTTCCATGCGTATGTTGACGACGACATTGAAGCTGCGATGAAGAGGGTTGGCGCGGATGCAGCGCATGGAAGTTGCTGGCCAACGGGGGAAGGCCTTCTTCCGAGCCATTGCTGTTATCGCAGCGCTATCCTTGACGGCCTGCGGCGGCCGTCCGATCGGTGTCATGCAGCCGGTCGCCGAAAATGTTCCGGGCACCTCCAAGGTCGATCTGCTGGTCGCGACAACCCGTCTGCCGGACAAGGACCCGGCGATCCTCTTTTCCGGAGAGCGCGGTCCTGGTTTGAAGGTGGATGCCGTCAGCGTGTCGATTCCGCCAGAGGCCAATCGCAAGGTCGGTCAGGTTCAGTGGCCGAGCCGGTTGCCTGGCGATCCCTTAAAGAATTTCGTCACGACATCCGTCCAGCCGTCGATGGGCCCCGCCGACAATCAAGCATGGCTGCGCACACATCTGCCGAAAAACAAGCGTGTGCTGATCTTCGTGCATGGGTTTAACAATCGCTATGAGGATTCGGTCTATCGCTTTGCGCAGATTGTCCACGATTCCCATGCCGACGTCGCGCCGGTCGTTTTCACCTGGCCGTCGCGCGCCAGCGTCTTCGACTATGCGTACGACAAGGAAAGCGCCAACTATTCACGCGATGCGCTGGAAGAGCTGCTGCGCCGCGCCGCCTCGAATCCCTCTGTCGGCGATATCACCGTCATGGCTCACTCCATGGGCACCTGGCTCGCTGTCGAAGCTTTGAGGCAGATGGCGATCCGCGACGGCCGTGTCGCGCCGAAGATCAAGAACGTCATCCTCGCGTCTCCCGACCTCGACGTCGATGTCTTCGGCCAGCAGTTCGCAGCGCTCGGCAAGGACAAGCCGCATTTCACCCTGTTCGTCTCACGCGACGACCGGGCGCTGTCGCTGTCGCGCCGCATTTCCGGCAATGTCGATCGACTTGGCCAGATCGATCCGACCGCCGAGCCCTATCGCAGCGAGTTGGAAAAGCAGGGTATCACCGTGCTCGATCTCACCAAGCTTAAGACCGGCGACCGACTGAACCACGGCAAATTCGCCGAGAGCCCGGAAGTGGTCAAGCTGATTGGCGACCGCCTGATCGAGGGCCAGACGATCACCGATTCCGATGTCGGCATCGGCGAAGCAGTCGGCGCAGTCGCCATCGGTGCGGCGCAGACGGTCGGCAACGCGGCGAGTGTCGCCGTCAGTGCGCCGATCGCCATCTTCGATCCGCGCACGCGCCAGAATTACGGGGAGCAGCTCCGCCGTCTCGGCGCATCCGCCGGCAATACCGTCGGCTCCGTTGGCGATAGCGCTGAGACGACCGGCAGCAGCGTCGGGGCTGCGGTCGGCCAGTAGATCGTTGCTGAGAGCTCCGCAAAAAAGATCGTAGCCAGTCAAATCGATCTGATATATCACAGAGTCGGTCTGTCGGACCGGGCCGTTCCAGGAGTGGTCCGCGGCGGTACGGTGCTCTGCGGGTGGGTTTGAGGATGGACGAAAGTAAGCGGACGGTCATCGTTGTCGGCGCCGGTATTATTGGCGCGGCGATCGCCTTCGAATTGCAGCGGCGCGGACGACAGGTGACGTTGGTGGACAAAGGCGAGCCGGGTGAGGGCGCCTCCTTCGGCAATATGGCGAGCATCGCACTCGATTTCGCCGCCAATTCCGGCCCGTCCACCTGGCGCAGGATTCCAGGCTGGCTGCTGGACCCGGAAGGCCCAGTTTGGCTGAGGCCTTCCTATGCGCCGAAAATGCTGCCCTGGTTCCTGCGTTTCATCGCCGCCGGCCGGCCCTCTCGGCTGCGAGAGATCGAAAATGCCGGCATGAGCCTTTCCCGCCATGCACTCGGCGATTTCAGGACGATGCTCGACGCCATCGGCGCGCCCGACCTGATGACGGAGGAGGGTTGCCTTGCCATTTACGAGACCGAATCCGAGTTTACCGGCGACCGCGCCCATATCGACCTGATGCAGCGCTATGGTTTCGAGCACAAGGTTCTCTCCGGCGCGGAAATCCGCGACTACGAGCCGGCGCTGTCGCCGAAAATTGCCAAGGCGGTTCTGCTGCCGGACAACAAGTCGATCCGCAGCCCCTATCAGCTTGTCCTCAAGCTGGTGGACGCCGCAAAGGCTCTCGGCGCTACCTTTGCCTCCGGCGCGGTCCGGACCGTAGAGCGTCAGGCAAATGGCGACATGGCCGTGGTTTTCGAAGACGGAAGGCGGCTGGAGGCCAATGATGTCGTGCTCGCGGCCGGCGTCCGCACGCGCTTCATCGCCTCCGCGCTTGGCGAGCCGATCCCGCTTGAGACCGAGCGCGGCTATCACACGCAGATCATGAAACCCGGCATTACCATGCGCTATTCGATCATCTGGCCGCATCGCGCCTTCATGATGACCCCAACGGCCGGCGGCATTCGCGTCGGCGGCAATGTCGAATTGGCCGGCCTCGATGCGCCCCCGGACTTCCGCCGCCCGCGCATCCTCGTCCGTCACGCGCAGCGGGCGCTTCCCGGTCTGCAGGTGGAAGACGCCAAGGACTGGATGGGCCACCGCCCGGCGCTGCCCGACACGATCCCGATCATCTCGCCGTCCTCACGTGTTCCCGGCGTCTGGTACGCGACTGGCCACGGCCATCTGGGGCTGACTTTTTCCGCGACGACAGCAAGGTTGATGGTCGATATGATGAGCGGCGTCACGCCCGAAGTCGACATGACCCCGTTCCGCATTAATCGCTATTAGGAGGAAACAGATGTCAGAAACCGTAAAGCCCGTTGCGCTGATCACCGGCGGAGGCCGCGGCATGGGCGAAGCGATCGCTCGCGAACTCTCGGCCAATGGCTATCGTCTGGCGCTGATGTCGCCCTCCGAAAGTTGCGAAAAGCTGGCCTCTGAACTCGGCGGTGTCGCTTCCCGCGGTGTCGCCGAAAAGGCGGAGGATATCCAGGCGATCTTCGACCTGACGATGAAGAGCTACGGCCGCATTGACGCCGTGGTCAACCATACAGGCCATCCGCCGAAGGGTGATCTGCTCGACATCTCGGACGAGAGCTGGACGCTCGGATCCGACATGATGATCCTGTCGCTGGTGCGCATGGCAAGGCTGGTGACACCGGTCATGCTGAAGCAGGGCAAGGGCGCTTTCGTCAATATCACGACCTTTGCGGCCTACGAGCCGTCCCTAATTTTCCCGGTCTCCTGCACCTACCGCGCCGCGGCCGGCGCATTCACAAAGCTCTATTCGGATCGTTATGCTGCCGACAATATCCGCATGAACTGCATCCTGCCTGGCTATATCGACAGCCTGAACCATAAACCGGAAACCGCCGACAAGGTGCCGATGAAGCGTATCGGCCTGGTGAGCGAGATCGCCAAGACCGCGGCGTTCCTGCTCTCCGACGGCGCCGGCTATATCACCGGCCAGAATATCCGCGTCGACGGCGGCATCACCCGTCACGTCTGATTGGAGTTATCGACATGAGATGGAAGCGCACGATCCAGCTGCTGGACGTTCATTGCGAAGGTGAAATCGGCAAGGTCGCGATCGGCGGCGTCCCGAAAATCCCCGGCAATACAATCGCCGAGCAGCTGCACTGGCTCAACACCGATCCGAAAGGCGAAGAGCTGCGCCGCTTCCTGGTGCTGGAACCGCGCGGCGCGCCGATCGGCTCCGTCAACCTGCTGCTCCCAGCCAAACATCCCGATGCCGATGCCGGCTTCATCATCCTGCAGCCGGATCAGGCGCATGCGAGCTCCGGTTCCAATTCCATCTGCGTGACGACGGCTCTGCTCGAATCCGGCATCGTCGAGATGAAGGAGCCGGAAACGGTGGTCACGCTCGACACCGCCGCCGGCCTGGTGCGGGCGACCGCTACCTGCCGCGACGGCCGCTGCGAGAAGGTCCGGCTCACCATGGTTCCGTCCTTCGTGCATGAACTGGATGTGCAGATCGACACGCCGCATTGGGGCAAGATCAAGCTCGATCTCTGCTATGGCGGCATTTTCTACGCCCTGGTCGATGTCGGCCAGATCAACCTGACGATCGAAAAGGCCAACGCCGCTTCGCTCGTCCAGGCCGGCATGATCCTGAAGGACCTGATCAATCGCACCATTCCTGTGGTCCATCCGGAAATCCCGGCAATCTCCGGTGTCGCCTATGTGATGTTCCGGGATGTCGATGCCGATGGCGCCATCCGTACCTGCACGACGATGTGGCCCGGTCGCGTCGACCGTTCGCCCTGCGGCACCGGCAATTCCGCCAATCTGGCTACGCTGCATGCCCGCGGCAAAGCCAAGGTCGGTGATGTCTTCAAGTCCCGCTCGATCATCGGCTCTGAATTCGAGGTCGGCCTGCAGGCGGTGACGGAAGTTGCCGGCAAACCCGCGATCATCCCCACCATCACCGGCCGCGGCTTCACCTTCGGCCTGTCGCAAGTGGCGCTCGATCCCTTTGATCCGATGGGGAATGGTTTTGCCCTGACGGATGTCTGGGGACCATCGGCCGGGGATATCTGAGATTCTTGCTCCGACTAGGCGCGAACGCGGCTATCCGGATAAATCACGCCCTTGCGCAAAATGATGTTGCCATAGAGCCGCCGCTCGCTGGTTTGGACGAGCGCGTGGGCCTTTTTGACGCGCTCATAAAATTCGGCTGGGAGCAGCGGCACGACCTTTATGTCGGGCACATGCCGCGCACAAACTTCGCTCATCTCCCGATGCACCGGATCGATGGCGTCGCGGTCCTGCTTCACGGTCGCGCGAAAAATCGCTTGTGGCACGAAATCGTCGATTGGCAAGACGCTGAGTACGGCATCGAGCACCGCTACGACGCCGTGGCCGTCGAGGCGGATGAGGCGGCGGGCATGTTCGAGACCCGGATAATTGCCGTCGACGAGGGCGATTTCATCGCCGTGGCCCATGGCGCGCAATGTCGCCAGCAGCTCGGGGCTCAGCAGCGGGTCAATGCCCTTCAGCATGGTCTATCTCCTTGAAGAGGATGTTCTGGTCGATTAGGTAGCGCGCGAAGATCGGCAGGCTGGCGCCGCCAATGGCGCGTGCCTGCGGGCCTACCGCGCCTTCGATGATCTCGGGCATGACGACGCCCTGGAGGTCGAGCTCCGAGGCCGCCTTGACGGTGGCGCGCACGACACGCTCGCGCACCCAGCCTGGAAAGCCGCCGTCGATGATGGCGGCGCTGAAATCGATGATCGAGGCAGCGGCAACGATCGCCTGCGCCAGCGCCTTGGCCGTATCCTGGATCCAGATTTCGAGTGGCGCACCGAAATCGATCCAGTTGTCAGCGGAATACCAGAGGGGGCGAGGATCGAAGCCTGCCTCCCGCAAGTAATTTTCCAAAACATAGATCGAGGCGATGTCGAGCAACTGCCGCGTCTCGCCATTGCGCCCGCGCACGGGCAGGGGGCCGAGCGCTCCTGCCGTTCCGGTCCGTCCGACGAAGATCGAGGAGTTCAGCACAATGCCGCCGCCGAGGAAGGAGCCGATGAAAAGATAGACGAAATCCGGGTAGCGCGGGCCGACGCCGAAGACGAGTTCGGCCCCGCAGGCGCTGGTGGCGTCATTCTGAAGATAGACGAGATAAGGCACGCGGGCAGCAACTTCCGCCTGCAGGTCGAAGCCACGCCAGGCCTCCATCGCCCCTTCAGGCGCACCGACTTCCTCTGCCCAGTTCCAGAGTTCGAAAGGAGCGGCTATGCCCACCCCGGCAAGCCGGCGCCGCTCTTCACCGCTGAGGTGCTTTTCAAGTTCTTGAATGCCTGATGTGACGAAGGACATGATGTCCTGCGGCAGCGGGTAAGGATAAATTTGATGGAGCTGCATCCGTATGCGCCCTACGAAATCCATCAGCACGAGATCGGCACTTCGCCGGCCGATTTTGACGCCGAAGGAGAGCACCGCATCCGGGTTGAGCCGCATCGGAATGGAAGGCTGCCCCACGCGCCCGCGCACGGGCTCGCCGCGCGACAACAGCCCGTCTTTCTCCAGCGCCCGCATGATGACCGAGACCGTCTGTGCCGACAGCCCGCTGCGTCGGGCGATCTCCGCTTTCGACAGCGCGCCGTGACGGCGCACGAGCGACAGCACCAGCCGTTCATTATGCGCGCGGACGCGGATCTGATTCGCGCCGCCGCTGGGGTCGAGAATCAAGGGTGATGTTGGCGTATCCGCCGGGTCTTGCAGGGGAGACATTGGCCCGCTCCTTCCATCATGGCCATGCCCTATTTTCCAGCAAAATGCCACATCCGATTAATAATTCAATCCGATTTATTTATTGACAGGACGAAATCTTTAGGATCAGATGTGCGCGTTGGAGGACGTGCGCATGGCCTTGGAGGCGGCCCATTCGGTAGAAATCTAAGCAGACATGGCGCGTCTTAAATCCGGACTCAGTGCGAGCCGGGGCAGCCGGGAAGTTCCGGTCTATTCAAATTTTGGGAGGATTGAATGAAGAAATCTGTTGTTTCCGCAGCACTCGCCGCTCTGGCGATCGGCGTCGTCTTTGCCGCGCCGGCCAAGGCTGCCGACGTTTCCGCCTGCCTGATTACCAAAACGGACACGAACCCCTTCTTCGTCAAGATGAAGGAAGGTGCTACCGCTAAGGCCAAGGAACTCGGCGTGACGCTGAAGTCCTATGCCGGCAAGATCGATGGCGACAGCGAAAGCCAGGTCGCTGCGGTCGAGAGCTGCATCGCCGAGGGCGCCAAGGGTATTCTGATCGCTGCCTCCGATACCAAGGGCATCGTTCCGACGATCAAGAAGGCGCGTGACGCGGGCCTCCTGGTCATCGCGCTCGACACGCCGCTGGATCCGGCTGACGCCGCCGACGCGACCTTCGCCACCGACAATCTTCTCGCCGGCAAGCTGATCGGCGAATGGGCCAACAAGACGCTCGGCGACAAGGCCAAGGATGCCAAGATCGGCTTCCTCGATCTGACGCCGTCGCAGCCGACCGTTGACGTTCTGCGCGACCAGGGCTTCATGATCGGCTTCGGCATCGACCCGAAGGACCCGAACAAGATCGGCGACGAGAATGATCCGCGCATCGTTGGCCATGACGTTACCAACGGAAACGAGGAAGGCGGCCGCAAGGCGATGGAAAACCTTCTGCAGAAGGACTCCAGCATCAACGTCATCCACACGATCAACGAGCCGGCCGCTATCGGCGCCTATCAGGCACTGAAGGCTGTCGGACTGGAAAAGCAGGTCCTGATCGTCTCGGTTGACGGTGGCTGCCCGGGCGTTAAATCCGTTAAGGAAGGCGTGATCGGCGCCACGTCGCAGCAATATCCGCTGATGATGGCCGCTCTCGGCGTCGAAGCGATCAAGAAGTTCGCCGACACCGGCGAAAAGCCGAAGCCGACTGAAGGCAAGTCCTTCTTCGACACCGGCGTCTCGCTGGTGACGGACAAGCCGGTTTCCGGCCTGAAGTCGATCGACACCAAGGAAGGCACGGCGAAGTGCTGGGGTTAAGCCCCATCCTGGGTTTGGCATGATCTCATTTCGAAAACCGCTTCACACGTTTTGCTGATGCGGTTCTTCAGCACGGATCATGCAGTCGCGACATCAATGCCGGCCGGGCTTGAGCCCCGGCCGGTTTCAACCCCGGCGGTTTCCGCGTAGTTCGGCGCGGGTGCGGAGGAAAACAATGACCGGAGCACAGGAATTCGAGCGTGTTCTCGACAGCAGCGACAAGAGCGTCGCCTCGTTCGAGCACCAGGATGTCACTCTTCTCAAACGCATACAGCATTTCTTGCATTCGACGCCGGCCGCGGTGCCGTTGATCGTATTGGTGATGGCCATCATCATCTTCGGCATTGCCATTGGCGGACGCTTCTTCTCAGCCTACACGCTGACGCTCGTCCTGCAGCAGATCGCCATCGTCGGCATTCTCGGTGCGGCGCAGACGCTGGTCATCCTGACCGCCGGCATCGATCTGTCGATCGGCGTGATCATGGTCATTTCCGCTGTCATCATGGGTAATTGCGCCATAATCTATGGCATGCCGACGCCCATCGCCATTATTGCCGGCATGATCGCAGGTGGTGCATGTGGGCTGCTCAATGGTTTTCTTGTCGCCAACATGAAGCTACCGCCGTTCATTGTGACGCTCGGCACTTGGAACATCGTCATGGCGACGAATTTCATCTACTCCGCCAATGAAACCATCCGCGACACCGATGTCGATGAACAGGCGCCGCTCTTGCATTTCTTCGCCATCAGCTTCCGGCTTGGCGGCGCGGTGCTGACTCTTGGCGTCATTGCCATGGTGCTGCTGGTGGTGGGTCTATGGTATGTTCTCAATCACACGGCGTGGGGCCGGCATGTCTATGCTGTCGGCGATGATCCGGAAGCGGCAAAATTGTCTGGTATCCAGACCAAGAAAGTGCTGCTCGCCGTCTACGGTGTTTCGGGGCTGATCGCGGCATTTGCCGCATGGGTCTCGATCGGCCGCAATGGCTCGATCTCACCCTCTTCAGCCGTGACGGATTTCAATCTTCAGGCGATTACCGCGACCGTGATCGGCGGCATCTCGCTCTTCGGCGGCCGTGGCTCGATCCTTGGTACGCTGTTCGGCGCGATGATCGTCGGCGTGGTGTCCATGGGCCTCAACATGCTCGGAGCCGATCCGCAGTGGAAGGTTCTTCTGACGGGCGTGCTGATCATCGGCGCCGTCGCGATCGATCAATGGATCAGAAAGGTATCGGCATGACCACGACTGGCGAACCCCTTCTCACCGCGCGCGGCCTCGTCAAGCGTTATGGTCGCGTGACCGCCCTCGACAATGCCGATTTTGATCTTTATCCCGGCGAAATCCTCGCCGTCATCGGCGACAACGGTGCCGGCAAATCCTCGCTGATCAAGGCGATTTCGGGCGCGACTACGCCTGATGAAGGCGAGATCAAGCTGGAGGGGAAACCAGTCCACTTCAGGTCACCGATGGAGGCTCGCGAGGCCGGCATCGAAACGGTCTATCAGAACCTGGCACTGTCGCCGGCGCTCTCGATCGCGGACAATATGTTCCTCGGCCGCGAGATCCGGAAACCCGGCATCCTCGGCTCTTGGTTCCGCATGCTCGATCGGCCGGCGATGGAAAAGCGCGCCCGCGACAAGCTCACCGAACTCGGCCTGATGACGATCCAGAACATCAACCAGGCGGTGGAAACGCTCTCCGGTGGCCAGCGGCAGGGCGTGGCGGTGGCGCGAGCCGCCGCCTTCGGTTCCAAAGTGGTCATCATGGATGAACCGACGGCAGCCCTTGGTGTCAAGGAAAGCCGCAAGGTGCTGGAACTTATCCTCGACGTGCGCGCCCGAGGCTTGCCGATCGTGTTGATCTCGCACAATATGCCGCATGTCTTCGAGGTGGCGGACCGCATTCATATCCATCGCCTCGGGCGTCGCCTGACCGTGATCAATCCCAAGGAATATTCCATGTCCGATGCCGTTGCCTTCATGACCGGCGCCAAGGCGCCGCCGGTGGAGAATGTCGCTGCATGAGTCCGGTGCTTGAGGGAGTTGCCGACGAGATCATCGCGCGCGCCGGCAATGCGAAACGGTTCCTGATTGCGATAGCCGGCCCACCCGGCGCCGGCAAATCGACGCTGGCGGACAACATGGCCGAGGCGCTGAAAGCCAAGGGCGAAAGCGCTGAGGTCCTGCCGATGGACGGCTTCCACATGGACAACGCTGTGCTGATCGAAAAAGGCCTGCTGAAGCGCAAGGGCGTACCCGAAAGCTTCGACGTCCGTGCCTTCCTCGATATCGTGAGAGCGGTGAGTGCGGCCGATCAGGAGGTGCTGGTGCCGGTCTTCGATCGTTCGCGAGAGATCGCCATCGCGTCGGCTCGCATCGTCTCGCCCGATCATCGCTTCATTATCGTGGAGGGCAACTACCTGCTCTTCAATCAGGGCAAATGGGCGGAATTGGAGGGCATGTTCGACTATTCGATCATGCTGGCGCCGCCGATGGAGGTCCTGGAGCAGCGACTCTGGGAGCGTTGGAGGGGCTATAACCTCGATGACGAGGCGGCCGGCGCCAAGGTCTACGGCAACGATCTGCCGAACGGCCGGCTGATCCTCGAAAACCGTCGCACGGCCGATTTCACGATCGATATCGTGCAGGGTTAAATCTCGCTGTCATTTACACGTCCTCGCCGATTGTTTTGCGGTATCGGATGGTGCTATCGAAGCGCGACAACCTGAGACCATCCAGAGGTTCGCGCCCATGCAAAAGTTCACCATCCGCCGCCCTGACGATTGGCATCTGCATCTGCGCGACGGCGCCATGCTGGAAGGCGTGATCGGCGACACCTCCCGGCATTTCGCCCGCGCCATCATCATGCCAAACCTGGTGCCGCCCGTTGTCACCACCGCGGATGCAGCCGCCTATCGCGAACGCATCCTGAAGGCATTGCCCTCAGGCGACCGTTTCCAGCCGCTGATGACGCTTTATCTCACCGAGCATACCAGTCCCGACGATGTCGAGGAGGGCAAGAGAAGCGGTCTCATCACTGCCGTCAAACTCTATCCCGCCGGTGCGACGACCAATTCCCACGGCGGCGTACGGAACATGGACAAGGCGATGCCGGTGCTGGAGCGCATGGCCAAGATCGGCCTGCCGCTCTGCGTGCATGGCGAGGTGACGACGCCGGACGTGGATATTTTCGACCGCGAGGCCGTTTTCATTGAAACCGTGCTTGATCCGCTGCGTCAGCGCCTGCCCGAACTGAAAGTCACCATGGAGCATGTGACGACATCGGACGGCATCGACTACATCAAGTCGGCAAAGGCCAATCTCGCCGGCTCGATTACAACGCATCATCTGATCATCAACCGCAACGCCATCCTCGTCGGCGGTATCCGGCCTCACTATTACTGCCTGCCGGTCGCCAAGCGGGAGAGCCACCGTCTGGCGCTCCGCGCAGCCGCCACGAGCGGCGATCCAAGGGTTTTCCTCGGCACCGATTCCGCCCCACATGTCGATCCGCTGAAGGAATGTGCCTGCGGCTGCGCCGGCATCTACACGTCGGTCAACACCATGAGCTGCCTGGCGCACGTCTTCGAACAGGAAGGCGCGCTGGACAAACTCGAGGCCTTCGTCTCGCTGAACGGTCCGGCCTGGTACGGGCTTGCGGCGAATGAGGACCGGATTACACTGGTCCGTCGCCCGGAATCGGTGGCCTTTCCCGACAAGATCGAAACCGGGGCAGGCTCTGTTACGGTGTTCGATCCGATGTTCCCCTTGCATTGGGACGTCGAGAGCTGAGCCAAATAGCTTTGGACACCAATAAATGCATTTCTATTTAACTGGTGTTTTTATTTGAAAACTCTGAAAGTAGAGACGGCGGCATATTTCATTGAAATACATGATCTTTATCGGATGCTGTAACCAATTTGATACCCCTTGAAGGGTAGCGTGATGCTGATCCCCAACGGTGCGGAATGAAACCGTCGAAGGAAGAGCATGCAGCTTGACTATAATTCTCTTCTGCTGGCCTTGGGCGTTTCCGCATCCTGTCTTGCGGTGACACTGGTCGGAAGTTGGTTTTCCCGTCGGCCGGAGACATTCCTGCTGACCTGTTCTGCTGGCCTTGCCCCCATTGTTGCAGGCATTTTCAGCTATGGCGCTTATGTCGACAAGCCGCGGCTGACACTCGCCATCCTGACCTTCGTCCTGTTTTTCATCGGCTTTTCGACCATTTGGGCGGCGGGATATCAGTTCCGCATGCGCCGTTTTTCTATGGCCCGTGTCCTGCTGGGAAGCTTGACCGGCATTGCCGCTTCCGTGCCGGCCATGCTCGCCGGTTATGACGGCCTCGCTTTCATGGGCGACAATATCGTCATCACGGTGCTGCTCGTGCTGACCGCACGCGAATATTGGCTGAGCCGTCAGGAGGCGCCCACACCGCTCTATGGCATTACTGCGCTTTATGCTTTGACGGCCATTTCCTTTGCGCTCTGCGCGGGAGTCCTGATCTGGGACGGCAAGCTCGTGCTCGGCCACGCACCGGACAATTGGGCCGAGGATGTCAGCCTTGCCATCTGTATTGCCGGTATGACCGGCATCGGCGCCCTGTCTCTGGCGCTGCATCAATGGCGTCAGGCGGCGCATCACCGTCTGGAGGCCATCACCGATCCGTTGACCGGATTGCTTAACCGTCGCGCTCTGTTCGATCTCTACGGACAACGCTCTTTTGGGCCGTTGATGGCGGTGATCGTCTTCGACATCGACCGCTTCAAGTCCGTCAACGATCAACACGGCCATGCCACCGGTGACCTCGTGCTGAAGCTTTTTGCCCAGGAATTGTCCACCGGGCTGCGAGCCTACGACACAGTGGCTCGTCTTGGCGGCGAGGAATTCGCGCTTGTCCTCGACAATGCTCTACCGGGCCGGGCGGAGCAGATCGCCGAGCGGGTGCGCGCCGCTTTTGCTGCCCGCGAGGTCACTGTGGACGGTAAACCCTTCGCCTGCACGGTCAGCGCCGGCATCGCGCTCGGTACCGCCGAGGGCGTCGGTTTCGACAGCGTCCTCAGCGCTGCCGACAAGGCGCTTTATGCCGCCAAGCGCAACGGCCGCAACCGTGTCGAAGTCGCGGTCTATCTGCACGCCGTCTCGCCGGACGTTTCCCGCACGGCATCCTGATCGCGCCAACTAAAATAGAGCCCGAACGAAGGCGCAGGAGGCCAGCAGTGACGCCACCGTGCGCAAATGGTTCCATCTTGTCCAATCGTTGAGATAGGTGGTCCATAGCTGGGCTGCCTCCGCTGAGCGGCCATCGACCTTATCCAAGGCGTCGTTCAAAGGGACGTTGAAGACGATTGTCGAAAGGAAGGTGGTGACGATATAAAGCGTCGCGCCGGCAATCATCAGGATGCTGACGCCGCCCCGCCAATACACGATGGCCATCACCGCGATGAACACCGACAGCGCGACGGTCAGAAGAAACACCGCCATGAACGGTGAGCGCAGGATCGCCGTGTTGATCGATTGCATGGCGGCGATGCCCTGATCGGCGGGAAGCCTGGCGAAGGCCTGCATGATGAACGTCGAGAAGGCGAAAAAGATGCCGGCGATGAGACCGCTGCCGAGTGCTGCAGCGATGAGGGCGATATTTGTGATCGGGTAGATCATGGTTGGATACTCCAGATGCCGGCAGCGGCGGCTTCGTGGGCATAGTCGGAAAAATCCCTGGGTGGCCTGCCGAGCACCTGCCGGACGCCATCCATGACGCTCGAATTGCGACCGTCCAGAACCTGCGAAAAAAGCTCATGCAGGAGATCGGTCGTCTCTCGCGGCAGCCCCGCCGCAGTCAGCTCGGTGATGAACGCATCCACCGGGACCGTTTCATACTCTATGGCGCGGCCGGAAGCTGCCGCGATCTCGGAAACCGCATCGCGAAACGACAGGGAGCGGGGTCCGGTCAACTCATAGGTTTGGTTGCGATGGCGAGGATTCGTAAGAGCCTCGACGGCCACGTCGGCAAGATCGTCGGCATCGACGAAGGGTTCCGGCACATCGCCGACCGGCAATGCCAGCTTTCCCTGGCGAAGCCCGTCCACAAAGGCGCCCTCGCTGAAATTCTGGTTGAACCAACTGGCGCGGAGCACGGTGTAGTCCACGCCCACCGCCTTGAGTTCGTTCTCGCTGAGGACGGCTCCGTCCTCGCCACGGCCGGAGAGCAAGACAATGTGCCCGACACCCGCTTCAACTGCCGTGTTCGCGAAGGCTGAGATGGCTTCGGCCGCCCAGGCGACGGCAAGATCCGGCTGGAAGGTGACATAGGCGGCGGAGGAACCCTTCAGCGCTGCGTGCCAAGTGCCGCGGTCCTGCCAATCGAAGCTAGGTGTCGTCGAGCGCGAGGCAGCGCGGACATTGATGCCGCGATCTTTCAGGTGTTTGGCGACACGGCCGCCGGTTTTCCCCAATCCGCCGATGATGGCGATCGTCGAGATCTGCATGTCAAGTTCCCCCCGGTTTAAAATGTGATAAATTCTCTCATTTGCGAAATGTGATAAACTCTCTTATATCGTTTGTCAAGAATGGCGAGCGAGTGGAGACATGGTGCAGGAACCGATTGTGAAACGCAGGCGCAGCAAGGAGGAGGCGGGGACGCCGCGCCGAATCCCGAGCCAGCAGCGCGGCCGCGAGCGCGTCGAGCGGATATTGTCCGTCGCGATGGAGCTGATTGAAAAAAACGGCAGCGACGCGCTGCGCATGGGCGAGATCGTCGAAAAGGCCGGCGTATCCTTCGGTTCGCTCTATCAATATTTCCCAGATAAGACCGCGATCATTCGCGTCCTGGCCGAACGCTTCAACGAACAAGGGCGGCAATGCGTGGAAAGCGAACTGGCTCTCGTGAAAAGCACCGCTGATCTCCCCGGCGCGCTCGGCAGCATCGTCGATGGTTATTACGCGATGTTCCGTGATGAGCCGGTGATGCGGGATATCTGGCATGCGACGCAGGCGGACAAGCTTCTCCAGGAGATCGATGCCGACGATATGGAATGGCACTCCCAGGCGTTTCTGGCTGTTCTCCATGGTCTGTGGCCGGAGCGCGATTCCGAAGAACTGGTACGGATCGCACGATTGACCATGCAACTGGTCGCCGCCGCTGTTCGCTACGCGATTTCGATTGAGAAAGATGAGGGCGACAGGGCGATTGCCCTGTTCAAGGCAATGCTGCCCGCCGATATCGGCGCTGTTTCAGAGAGGCTGTCGATGCCGCAATCGATGAAATAGCAGCATTGAAAAACGGGCGCTTACAAATCCCTCCATCCGGCTGGAAACCTCGGCCACTTGCTGCTATTGCCGCAGGAATGTCCTAAGAGCGAAGGAGGCTCCGCATGACCACCCAGATGACATTTTCCGATCGCGCCGTGATGGCCGAACTGGTGGCGAAGATGCTTTGGGAGATCAAGGCGGTGCATTTCAGCGCCGACAAGCCCTACAAATTCGCCTCCGGCATGGCGAGCCCGGTGTATATCGATTGCCGCAAGCTGATTTCCTACCCGCGCATCCGCTCGACGGTGATGGATTTCGCCGCCAGCATCGTCATGCGCGATGCCGGTTTCGAGCAGTTCGATTGCATCGCCGGTGGCGAGACGGCGGGCATCCCCTTCGCGGCCTTCCTCGCCGAGCGCCTCGATCTGCCGATGATCTATGTCCGCAAGCAACCGAAGGGCCACGGCCGCAATGCGCAGATCGAGGGCCATATGCCGGATGGCGCCCGCGTGTTGGTCATCGAGGATCTGACGACGGCGGGCGGCAGCATGTTCACCTTCATCGACGCCATCCGTGCCGCCGGCGGCATCGTCGACCACGGCATCGCGCTATTTTACTACGGCATCTTCCCGGAAGCCGAGGAGCGGTTTGCCAACGGCAAGGTTCGGCTGCACCATATCGCCACCTGGCGCGACGTGCTCGCCGTCGCCAAGGCGCAAAAGCTGTTCGACGATAAGACGCTTGAGGAAGTCGAAGCTTTCCTTAACGCGCCGCTCGCCTGGTCAGGCTGGAACGGCGGCATTTCGGAACTACCGAAAAAGTGACGCTTTGCTTTTCTCGCGAATTTATCTAATCGATTGCTAAGTTTGGAAATGAGAGATGCTCTCTCTGGGAGGCCGGAATGATATTGTGCTGTGGCGAAGCTCTGATCGACATGCTGCCGCGAGACACCACGCTGGGTGAAAAGGGTTTCGCACCCTATGCCGGCGGCGCGATCTTCAACACCGCCATCGCGCTTGGCCGTCTGGGCGTGCCCACGGCCTTCTTCACCGGCATCGCCGACGACATGATGGGCGACATCCTGCGCGAGACGCTTTCGGCCGCAAAGGTGGATTACAGCTATTGCGCCATCGCTCCTCGCCCAAGCACGATTGCTTTCGTCAAGCTGGTCAACGGCCAGGCGACCTATGCCTTCTACGACGAAGGCTCCGCCGGCCGCATGATCACCGAGGCCGACCTGCCGACGCTTGGCGATGATTGCGAAGCCCTGCATTTCGGCGCCATCAGCTTGATCCCGAACCCTTGCGGCGAGACCTACGAGGCGCTGATGAAGCGCGAACATCAAAGCCGTGTGATCTCGCTCGATCCGAACATCCGCCCCGGCTTCATCAAGGACAAGCCCGCGCATATGGGTCGCATCAGCCGCATGGCCGCCATGTCCGACATCCTGAAATTCTCCGATGAAGACCTGGAATGGTTCGGTATTGCCGGAAACCACGACGAACTCGCCGCCCACTGGCTCAACCAGGGCGCCAAGCTGGTCGTGATCACCAAGGGTGCCGAAGGCGCGACGGGTTACACGAAGTCGTTGAAGGTCACAGTCCCTAGCGAACGGGTCACGGTCGTCGACACCGTGGGGGCAGGGGACACGTTTGACGCCGGCATCCTGGCATCGCTGAAAATGAACGATCTGCTGACCAAGGCGCAGGTCGCCAGCCTCGACGAAAAGGCGCTGCGGGACGCACTGGCGCTCGGCGCCAAGGCCGCCGCCGTGACGGTTTCCCGCGCTGGCGCCAACCCGCCTTGGGCGCATGAGATTGGACTTTAAGAAATTCTCGATCCCGCTCTTGGCGGGCGAGATAACCCGGCGTTTGACGGGTCAAATTCCATCACAAAAAAGCCCCGCCTGATGCAACAGACGGGGCTCTTTTATTTTTGGTCAATGAGACTTACTTCGCGCGGCTTGCCAGTGCAGCCACCAGGCCCTGCGTCGAAGAATCGTGGCCGGCAGCACTTTCCTTGCCTTCGATGACCGGCAGCAGGCCCGTTGCCAGTTCCTTGCCGAGCTCGACGCCCCACTGGTCGAAGGAATTGATGCGGAAGAGTACACCCTCGACGAAGACGCGATGTTCATAAAGCGCGATCAGGCGGCCGAGTGCGTAAGGCGTCAGCTTGTCGTAGACAAAGGTGATCGACGGACGGTTGCCGGTGAAGACGCGGTGCGGCGCGATGAAATCGGCCTTCTTGTCGTCCATGCCCTTGGCGGTGAGTTGGGCCTTGGCTTCCGCGAAGGTGCGGCCCTTCATCAGGGCTTCGGACTGTGCCACGCAGTTGGCCATCAACAACTGGTGCTGGTGTCGCAGGTCAGGCTCGAAGGCATTGGCGGCGATCATGAATTCGGCCGGGATGACGCTCGTGCCCTGGTGGATGAGCTGGTAGAAGGCATGCTGGCCGTTGGTGCCGGGTTCGCCCCAGACGACCGGGCCGGAATTACCCTCGACCGGCGTGCCGTCGATGGTGACGCCCTTGCCGTTCGATTCCATGTCGAGCTGCTGCAGATAGGCCGGGAAGCGCGACAGGCGCTGGTCATAGGGCAGGATGGCGCGGGTCGCGTAACCCAGGACGTTGCGATGATAGAAGCCGATGAGGCCGAGCAGCATCGGCAGGTTTTCTTTGAACGGCGCCTTACGGAAATGGTTGTCCATCGCATGCGCACCGTCGAGGAACTTGCCGAAATTCTCCGGGCCAACGGCAATCATCAGCGGCAGGCCGATGGCCGACCAGATCGAGTAGCGGCCGCCAACCCAATCCCAAAAGCCGAAGACGCGCTCGCTGTCGATGCCGAAGGCGGCGACCTTGTCGAGCGCCGTCGAAACGGCGGCGAAATGATGCTGAACGGCAGCTTCGCCGAGCGCCTTGGCGACGAAGTTGCGCGCCGTCTGGGCGTTCGTCATCGTCTCGATGGTGGTGAAGGTCTTCGACGCGATGATGAACAGCGTCGTTTCCGGGGACACGAGCTTCAGGATATCGGCGATATGGGCGCCGTCGATGTTGGAGACGAAATGCGCGCGCGGGCCGTCATGGAAAGGTGCGAGCGCCAGCGTCGCCATGACCGGGCCGAGATCGGAGCCGCCGATGCCGATATTGATGACGTCGGTGATCGCCTTGCCGGTCGCACCCTTCAGCGCGCCCGAGCGAATGCCGTCCGCGAACTTGCCCATGGCGGCGAGAACGCCGTTGACGTCGGGCATGACATCCTTGCCGTCGACGAGGACGGGCGTGTTGGAACGGTTGCGCAGCGCGGTGTGCAGAACGGCGCGATTTTCGGTGAAGTTGATGGCAACGCCCGAGAACATCTCGTCGCGCTTGGCTGCGACGCCGCCTTCGGTTGCGAGCTTCTCGAGAAGTGCGAAGATCTCGTCGTTCACCGCGGTCTTGGAATAGTCCATCAGCAGATCGTCGAGCGAAGCGTTGAAGCGTGAGAAACGTTTGGAGTCGGCGGCGAAGGCGGCACGGATATCGGTGGCCTTGGTGGCCGCTGCGGTGCTCTTCAGTTGTTCGACGAGGGCGTTCATTGGGGGCTCCTTGCGGTTCGCGCCGCTGGCCGTCTGATAAGGTCAGGGCACTCTGAGTTGGTCGCGGAAACTATTCGCTTTGTAAGGGGTAAATCAAGTTCGCGCACCGGTAAAAGCGAAAAAAGCCGCCCGCGCTGAAAGGCGGGCGGCTTTCCGAATGACATAGAATTATGTCAGCTACGCAATTCCTTTCGCAGGATCTTGCCGACATTTGACTTCGGTAGTTCACTGCGGAATTCGATGAAGCGTGGCCGCTTGTAATTGGTGAGGTTTGCGGTGCAATGCGCCTTGACGTCCGCCTCGGTCAGAGCCTGGTCCTTCTTGACGATGAAAAGCTTGACGGCCTCGCCCGAATGCTGGTCCGGCACGCCGATTGCCGCAGCTTCCAGAATACCAGGATGCATGGCTGCGACTTCCTCGATCTCATTCGGATAGACGTTGAAGCCGGAGACTAGGATCATGTCCTTCTTGCGGTCGACGATCTTGGTGTAGCCGCGCTCGTTCATGAAGCCCATGTCGCCGGTTCGGAAGAAGCCGTCCGCCGTCATCACCTTCGCGGTTTCGGCCGGTTGCCTCCAATAGCCGGCCATGACCTGCGGCCCGCGAATGCAGATTTCGCCCACCTCGCCGAGCGGCAGCGAGGTACCCGCCTCGTCGCGAATATCGAAATCGGTACCCGTGATCGGCAGACCGATCGTGCCGGTGAAGTCGGGGCTGTCGAAGCGGTTGGCACTTGCGACCGGCGAGGTCTCGGAAAGGCCGTAACCTTCGGTGATCCACGAGCCTGTCATCTTCTGCCAGCGCTCGGCGACCGGCCGCTGCACGGCCATGCCGCCGGCAAGCGTTGCAGTGTTGGAAAGGTCGAGCTTGGTGAAATCGGGGTTGTTCATCAGCGCATTGAACAGCGTGTTGAGGCCGGGGAACATGTCAAACTTGTATTTGCCGAGCTCCTTGATGAAGGCCGGTATGTCGCGCGGGTTGGCAATCAGCACATTATGTCCGCCGAGCGACATGCCCATCAGCGAATTCACCGTAAGCGCGAAGATGTGATAGAGCGGCAAGGCGCAAACGAAGGTCAGTTGCTCGGGGCGCGGCTTGTTGATGTAGCCGGCAGCCAGCCACAGCAGCAACTGCGACTGATTGGCGAGGAGGTTGGCATGGGTCAAGATCGCGCCCTTGGCGACGCCGGTCGTGCCGCCGGTATATTGCAGGAAGGCGATATCGCTGCCGGTAAGACCGACCGGCTTTAGCGGCAGCCGCGCCCCTTCGGAAAGTACCGCCATGAAACTGCGATGACCGGGGATGGACCAGGCCGGCACCAGCTTCTTCACCTTGCGGACAATGAAATTGACGATGTGGCCCTTCAGCCCAAGCATGTCGCCGAGCGAGGTGACGATGACGTGGCGCACATCGGTATGTGCCAGCACCTGTTCGACCGTATGTGCGAAATTTTCCAGCACGAAAATCGCTCGCGCGCCGCAATCGCGCAATTGGTGCTCGAGTTCGCGCGGCGTGTAGAGCGGGTTGACATTGACGACGACGAAGCCGGCACGGAGGATGCCGTAGACGGCGATCGGGTTCTGCAAGACATTCGGCATCATCACGGCGACGCGGTCGCCCTTTTGCAGGCCGAGGCTCTGCAACCAGGCGCCGATCTTGCGCGTCTGTGTGTCGAGATCGCGATAGGTGATCGACTTGCCCATGCTGGTGAAAGCGAGCCGGTTCGCATAGCGCGTGCAGCTTTCCTCCAGCAATTCGGCAAGCGACGCGTGCTCCAGCGGCGGCAATTCGGCCGGCACGCTGTCCGGGTAGGAGGCGAGCCAGATCTTGTTGACTGACGATCCGTCCGAAGGAGCGGAAACTGAATTCATGCGTACTTCCTCCTTGACGCATCATCACGCCCCACCTTCGGCGAGCCGCGGTTTTGTAGCGTGGCACTGCTCGGCTGAAAAGTCTCCCGCTTTTCACATCACAGTCATCGTTGCCCTCACCTAAAGACTTATAGCAACACCGAAAGCTATACTAACTTTGACGTAAACGTCAATAATCCAAGGGCGTTAACCATTTTTTAATAACTTTGAAAAAAGTACTGGAACTTTTTCCATGACGGCGCGTTAATGGGCCCGTGGGTGAGAACCCATCGGAGCATCGTGCCGCCCGTGTAAGCACTAGGCGGATCGGACGCTCCAGAATTTTATGTGAAGCGTATCCAAAAGGAGGTGCGCACATGCATAAAGAGAGTGCCGAGACGATCAGCCGCGATCTCTATGTCAAGGACATGTCGATGCTGGTTGCCTGCGATCGGGTCGAGGGGTCGAAGGTCTTTGGGTCTGACGGCAAGCAGATTGGTCATATCGAGCGCCTGATGCTGGAAAAAAGCGATGGACGCATCGCTTTCATCATCCTGAGCTTCGGCGGCTTTTTCGGCATCGGGCAGGATCACTACCGACTGCCCTGGGAGAAGCTGCGCTATGATGCCCGCATCGATGGCTACTGCGTCAACATGACCAAGAACGACATCGAAAAAGCTCGTCGTTTCGCCAGCAAGGACGATACCCTCGTCCACAAGGACCATGGCCATAAGAGCCACGACTATTTCGGCGTGCCGCCCTACTGGATGTAGGCACACAATAGTCAAGCAGACGGCGGGACTGCGGTTTGCGTAGCTTTTATTGAAACCGTCCATTCCTTTGCATCACCTCGATCTTGTAACCATCGGGATCGGTGACAAAGAAGAAGAGTGCGAAAAGTTTTCCATCGCGATTGAGTTCAACGATACCGCCGGGGTTCAGGCCAAGCCCGGTTAGGCGCTCGTGCACGTCCCGAAGTTCGTCGACTGAAACAGCTAAGTGGCCATAACCTTCCCCGAGCGCATAAGGCTCGGTGCGGCCCTGGTTGATGGTCAATTCCAGTTCGAACCCGGTCTCGGGATTACTGAGATAGATCAGCGTAAAGGTCGGGAAGTCGACGCGGTCAGCGACTGTGAGCCCGAAAGCCTTGCCATAAAAATCGATCGAGCGTGCTTCATCGAGGACGCGGATCATCGAGTGGATCATTTTCGCCATACACACCTCCCTGTCGCCAAGCGTGGCTAAAATGCTTAAAGCACGATCCTTAAAAGGGCGAAGCGGTTTTTGGGCAAGATCGTGCCTGGAAGCTGTCAGCGCAAAATCAGTGCGGCTGCAAGCCGATTTTGCGGGTGACGGTGGTTTCGATCAGTTCCATGCCGTCGTAGATCAGCACCGCCATCAAGCCGACGATCAAGCCGCCCTGCAGGATGAAAGCAGTATTGTCGTTGATGAGGCCGGCGATGATGACTTCGCCGAGCCCCTTTGCCGCAACGGTCGAGCCGATCGTCGCCGTGCCGATATTGATGACGGTGGCGATCTTCAATCCTTCAAGGATCAACGGCAGAGCGAGCGGCAACTCAACTCGAAATAGCCGCTGCCGGCCATTCATGCCCATGCCGTCGGCGGCATCGAGCACGGAGGCGGGCACCTGCTGCAGGCCGGCGACGGTATTCTCGAAGATCGGCAGCAGCGCGTAGAGGAAAAGCGCAATCAGCGTCGGCACTGCGCCGAAACCGGTTGTGGAGATGGCAAGCGCCAGTACCGCAACCGGGGGAAAGGTCTGGCCGGCATTGGCGATCGCCCGCGACAGCGGCAGGAAATCGGCGCCGCTCTTGCGGGTGACGAAAATGCCGCCGAGCACGGCGAGTATGCCGCTGGCCGCGATCGAGACGAGGATCAGCTCCATATGGCTGATGGCGAGACCTACTAGGCTGTTTTGCGTATAGATCGGCGATGCTCCGAACTTGGTGAGCGGTGCCAGGATCGGTATCAACCATTCCGGCCGGAACAGCAGCACCAGGAGCAGCGCCAACGCCAGCAAACGAAAGAGATTGGCGGTTAGAAACTTCATGCTTTGCGGCCCAGCTCGATCAAGTGCCGCATGGAGATCGAGCCGACCGGCACCTTGCTGTCGTCTTCGACGGCCGCCTCGTCGGCACCCTGCCATATCATCTCGGCCAGCGCATCGCGCAGATTGAGCGTCTGCGGCAGGCTATAGCCGAGGCCGGGTCGCAGCGGTTGCATGCTCTCCTTCAGCGGCAGCAGCGACATCAGCTTCAGCGCCCGGTCTGAGGTGCCCGTCAGTTGCTGAACGAAGGGATCGGCCGGCTCGGTCAGGATCTTCCCCGGTTCCGAACATTGCAGCAGCTTGCCTTCGCTCATGACGGCGATCTTGTCGCCAAGATGGAAGGCTTCGTCCATGTCGTGGGTGACGAGGATGATGGTCGTGCCGAACTGTTTCTGGATCGCTAGCAGATCGTCCTGCGCCTTGCCGCGGATCACGGGATCGAGGGCGCCGAAGGGTTCGTCCATCAGCAGCACTTCCGGCTCGGCCGCGAGCGCCCGCGCCACGCCGACACGCTGTTGCTGGCCGCCGGAGAGTTGGCTCGGATATTTCGCAGCGAAGGTGCCGGGATCGAGATGAAAGAGATCGAGCAGTTCCTCGACGCGCCGGTCGGTGCGCGCCTTGTCCCAGCCGAGCAGTTGCGGCACCGTTGCGATGTTCTGCGCCACGGTGCGGTGCGGAAACAGGCCATGGCCCTGGATGGCATAGCCGATGCCGCGACGAAGCTCGGTCGCCGGCAAGCTCATGACATCCTGGCCATTGACTGAAATCTGGCCGGCGGAGATCGGTACGAGCCGGTTGATCATGCGCATCAGCGTCGACTTGCCGGAGCCGGAGGTCCCGACGATGACGGTGATGGTGCCCTTTTCCATGCTCATGCTTACATTGTCGACCACGGTGGCGTTGCCGTAGCGCTTGGTTACGCCCTTCAGCTCGATCATGGTGGTCATGCGCTTTGTCCCCGGATGCTGTCGATGACCGCATCGAGGATGACGGCCGATGAGAAGGCAAGAAAGACCGTCGGCACGGCGCCGAGCAGCACAAGGTCATTGGCGGTCTGGCCGATGCCCTGGAAGATGAAGAGACCGAAACCACCGCCGCCGATCAGCGCCGCGACGGTGACGAGGCCAATTGCCTGCACCAGCACGATGCGGATACCGGTCAGGATAACGGGGAAGGCGAGCGGCAGGTCTATGCCGGTGAGGATCTGCCGGCGCGTCAGCCCCATGCCTGCGGCGGCATCGCGCACGGAGGGATCGACTCCGGTGAGCCCAACGACAGTATTCGCAACGATCGGCAGCAGCGAATAGATTACCAGCGCCACCAGAGCCGGCGCAATGCCGATGCCTTGAATGCCGATCGCGGCTGCGAAGGGGACGTGCGTGGCGATATAGCCGAGCGGCAGCATCAAAATGCCGAACAACGCCAGGCTCGGAATGGTCTGCACCAGGCTCAAGCCGCGCAGCACGACGGCGCGAAGCCTCGGCTGCCAGTAGCAGAAGATGCCGAGCGGCAGGGCGAGCAGGATGGCTATGGCCACCGAGCCGAGCGAGAGAATTACATGGCCAAGCGCTTCGTTCCAGAATTTGTCGGCGTTGTTGGAGTACTCCTTCATGATCGACAGATTGTCGAGCAGACCGGATCTGAGGATGACGCCGAGGATCGCTGCATAGAGGGCGAGCGATGCGACGCGCAGCCATGGCGTCAGTTGCAGCTTCACCAATGCATCCGAGATCACCAGGCCGATGACCGCAAGCAGCGCCCAGAAGGCACCGCCGGGCGTAATGCGCGCCACGGTACTGCCTACGGGCGTTGCCGTTGTCGAGACGAGGCCGAGCGTGACGATCAGAAGGGCGATTGCGAGCGTCGCAATGCCGAGGCGAACGATCTGGTTGCGCAGGAACAAGGCGGCGAGGGCGGTGGCGACGAGAAGGGCGAGAAGCGCCAGCGCGGCCGGCTGGGCGAGGAGCTGTGTCAGCAATTGCGGCTTGCCGGCGGCGATGCGGTTTGCCTTGACGATGATGAACGGCATCAATGCCGCCGCCAGGATGCCACCGGCCACCAGCACCATACCGAGACGGTCCACCCTGCGGACCGCAAGCGCATCTTCCATCAAGCAAGCTCCGTCAGCGCATGATCCCAAAAACCTGAAGCGGCTTTTGGACAAGATCATGCCTAGTCAAATATCCATGCGGCTCCACCTTATCAAAGCGGAGCCGCGAGGGTAGTCGATAAAGCCTTACTTCAGGAAACCGTTGTCCTTGAGGTAGGATTCGGCAACCGACTTCGCCGGCTCGCCATCGACCTGGATACGGCCGTTCAGCTTGCGCAGTACGTCGGCGGTCAGGCCCTTGAAGATCGGGGCCAGAACCTCCTCGATCTTCGGATTGGCCTTCAGTACGGCTTCGCGGATGATCGGTGTCGGCGCATAGACCGGTTGCACGCTCTTGTCGTCTTCGAGAACTGTCAGTTCAGCCGCCTCGATGGCGCCGTCGGTGCCGTAGACCATGGCGGTGTTGACGCCGTTGGTCTGGTCGGCCGCAGCCTTGATTGTCGCTGCGGTGTCGCCGCCGGACAGCACGACTTCCTGGTCGGGCTTGATCTGGAAGCTATAGGTCGTCTGGAAGGCCGGCAGAGCCGCCGGCGAGTTGACGAACTCGGAAGAAGCCGCGAGCTTTACGGGGCCGCCGCCGGCAACCCACTTGCCGAAATCGGACATGGTCTTGAGTTTGGCCGGACCGGCAACGTCGTTGCGAACGCCAATCGCCCAGGTGTTGTTTGCGGGCGAGGGCGTCAGCCAGACGATCTTGTTGGCGTCGTAGTCGAGCTTCTTCGCCAGGTCATAGCCCTGCTGCAGGTTCTTCCAGGCCGGATCGTCTGATTTGTTGAAGAAGAAGCCGGCATTGCCGGTATACTCGGCATAGATATCGATTTCACCTGCAGTGATCGCCTTGCGCAAAACGGGCGTCGTGCCGAGCGCAATGCGGTCCTGCGCCTTGATGCCGTTGGCGTTGAGCGCGGCGAAGATGATGTTGCCGAGCAGCGTGCCTTCCGTGTCGATCTTCGACGAAACCACGACATCGGCAGCGCTGGCGCCGCTGGCGACGGAAGCCGCCAGTGCGGCGGCGAGTGCGAACTTCTTGAACATGATGTTTCCCTTTGTACCCCGTTGAACCGTTTGTCTGGCGTATCCGTTCGGTCACAGGGCCGGTCCCCGGGCACGCCACATATATCTGCGGGCCGAAGAACCCACAGGCGAAGTCCTATCTGCGTCTGGGAGATAGCGCTCGCCATCAAAAAATCGATGACACGCCAGTCCGCCACCTGCAGTCGCCGCGCGATTATGACGAGGGTGCCCGGCATAAGCGCGAAAATAGATTTCTTTTTTCGGGGGCAAGTGCGTTTGTTTTTGTTCCCCTTACCCGTTTGACGCTGTTCCGATCTCTTGTTGGTGGCAGGATCAGTTAGGCGACAATCGAACGATAGCCTGACTTTTCAGGTTTGGGATATCTTTTTTTGAGAACACATCATATCGTCACGGCGTCTGGGGTGGCGGCATGCAAGGGGGTATGCGGCAGGCTTGAAAGGAAGCTCATTTGTATCTCGGGGCATTGTTCATCGCGGACACGGTTTTCTCGATCGGCTCTGTCAGGGAGACCGCCCGCAGGCTGTCCTTTTCGGCCTCGACCGTGTCGAGCGCGCTGCGGCGGCTGGAGACGGAGCTGGCGATGAAGCTCGTCGAACGAGCATCCGGAGAACTTGCCACCTTGCTCGCCAGCTCGAAGGTGCAGAAGAGCCTGCAGCCAATCCTGTCCGCCATGCGGCAGCTCTCGGCGTTGACGAAGGAGCCGCCCGCGCCGGAGGACTATGCTCAATGGGCGGCCCGCCTGTCGCTGAAGATCGCCACTATCGAGCGTTTCCTTGAGGTTGCCGATCAGGGCAGCATCAATCGCGCAGCCCGCCGTCTGCGTCTCGGGCAGCCGCAGCTTTCGCTTCAAATCGCCAATCTGGAAGAATTGTTCGGCTGCCGCCTGCTTGAACGCCAGGCTCAGGGTTCTGTACTGACCGACGCGGGCCGCGAGGTCTATGCCATTCTCGCCAGTATCGCCCAGGCATGGGATGAGATGAAGGCGGCGGCGGACGAGCGATTTCAGCGGGCGGCGCGCGCCGTGCGCATCGGATCGATCATCCCCACGGGCTCCGAAAGTTGGGTGGCCCGGTCGCTTGCCAGCCTCGTGGCGCGCTGGAACAGCAGCGGCAACCGCAATACGCTATCCCTGATGCTGATGACCGCCGACGATTTGCGCGAGGCGCTGAGGT
The DNA here is from genome assembly GCF_014193655.1 of Rhizobium sp. BK313. Taxonomy (GTDB): domain Bacteria; phylum Pseudomonadota; class Alphaproteobacteria; order Rhizobiales; family Rhizobiaceae; genus Rhizobium. Next base: position 482,282 of record NZ_JACHZQ010000003.1, read on the forward strand.
CCGGCCGCATCGACGTCGCCATCGTCGATTCCGTCTTCGGCCTCGACGCCTTCGTGCACACGGAGCTGGTGGCGACCGACATGGTGGCGATCGCGCCGCCTGACAGCACGGAGCAGACGGTGACGGCACTGGTCGAAAATCATCCGCTCTGCGTGCCGAGCCCGCGCACCGGCATCGGCAATGCCGCCATGGCTTTCGGTTATGACAGCGGCGACCGCCGTCGGTTTCGCGGCCGCGACATTACCTCGGCCGACTCGCTGCCCGTCATCGTCGACCTTGTCGCCAATCACGGCTACGTTTCATTTCTCGGCCGCGTTAGTGCCGCGCCGATCGCCGACAAGGTCAGGATCGTCAATCCGGACCAGGTGCTGCCGCTGTCCTATCACCTTGCCCACAATGGCCGCCGCGCTTCGGTGGACGCCGGTCGGCTGATCCAGGAGGCAGTGCGCGAGCTGGTAGACAGAACGGGAGCCGCCTGAAGACACTCTCCATCTTAAGGCGACATGGAACCAACTGGCTCGCGACCGCATTACCCAACGTTACGTTCGTTCGAACGTACGCATATTGATCCCATCCTGGTCGGGTGTTTTATCCGGCAATCAAGGAGACAAAAAATGAAAATTCTGGCAACAGCGCTTGTCGCGCTGGGCGTTATCACTTTGCCCGCAACCTATGCCGAAGCCCGTGAGTATCACCATCGGCATCACGTTGGCCCGGCGGTTATCGTTCATCCTACCCATTATTATCATCATCCCTATGCCTGGCATCACCATCGGCCAGTCCATCATCATTGGGACCGGGCTTACAGCCGCAAGCCGCATTTCTCGCACAACTGATAGCTCCCAGCTATCTGGAACCATGCCTTCCCCTTGAGCGTTATTTTAACGCCCCCGCTTGTGCGGGGATGATGGCATCCGGGCCGGCGCAGGTGTCGCCGGCCTTACGGGATGCATTCAAGGAGAAGAGAAATGAGGATTATCGCAACGGCGTTAGTGGCGCTGGGTATCCTCGCTTTGCCAGTGACCAATGCTGATGCTCATCGTCGTTACTATCATCATTGGCATCACTACAACGGCCCCAACGTGTTGATCTCGCCAGGCTTCTTCGGCCTCTATGTCGGCCCAAGCTACGGCTACAATCGCTATTACTATCGCGACCGCTACTATGGGCGCGGTGGGGATTATTGGGGGTACCGCCATTGGCATCGCCCTTACTGGCGTGACCGCTACTACGATCCCTGGTACTGAGCAGGCGGACGGCCAGCCCAGGCAGGCGGGATAAGATGAAAACGGCGCCGAAAGGGCGCCGTCGAAGGGATGATTGTTTGGTTCTTGAAAGGTACGATCAGACTGGGTTCAGCACATGCACGGCGCGCGCGGCCATCAGGTCCTTCACTTTCTCCCCATAAGCAGCCATATGCGCGGAAGCGGCATGAGCCTTCAGTGCTGCCATGCTTTCCCATTTTTCGACCACCACGAATGTATCGGGACCGAATGCCGGGTCGGCGCCCTCGACATCCACCACGGCGGTATATTCGATGCAGCCGTCTTCGGCGTGCACGGCCGGCACATTCGCCTGGAAGGCTTCGAGCACGGCGGCACGCTTGCCAGGTTTAGCGGTGAGGATGGCGAGAACGTGGATCATGATGATTCCCTTGAAAAAATTGGACGTAAGATGCCAGGTAGGGCCGATTCCGCGACCGGTTTCGACAAATATCATAAATCGTCAAAGGCCAAACGCTTGACTTCATTTTTGCGTGGACGCAATTCTCTATCATAGCGTGAATTTTATGCGACGATCTATTATGGCGCGAGATAATCTTGTGTCGAAAAATCATCTGAGAGGAAAAAATGGGACTTTCTACGCAAGAGCAGATACTGATCGAACAGCGCGTGACCAATGAGGCGAAATCCGCTGGTGCGGCCTATTTGCTTTGGTTCTTTCTCGGCACTTTGGGTGCGCATCGATTTTATCTCGGCAAAACCGGCAGCGGTGTGGCGCAGTTGATTCTGTTCGTACTGGGCTGGATCACAATGTCCGTCGGTGTCGGCTTTGTCCTCCTGATTGCTCTTGGCATCTGGTGGATTGTCGACGCCTTCCTTATTCCTGGAATAATTGCCAACCAAAAGGAAGAGGTACGGGGGCGTCTGACCGAGCAGACGCTCTTGATGAATGAGCCGACGGAGCCCGTAAAACGCACCGTGATTTCAGCACATGGGGAAAAGTCATAGTCGTGTAAGAGGATGCATCGGCGGTAGCAACGCCGAAATGGGTAAGGGCGCGGTCAAAGTAGTTACATGACAATCGGCAAACATTAGTGCTTCCATATATTTATAAAAACGGGAGGAAGCCAATGTCAGCCGAATGGCCAATGTTCATATTGCAGTCGATCGTGGTTTTTGGCTTGGTTGGAGCCCTGTTCGTCAGGGCGTAGTTGCCCAAAATCTCTACCGCCTGAACCGCGGTTTTCCAGCCGTCAGCAGATTGACGGACGCTTGCGCGCGTCTATGTGAAGACGAATATTCATTTCTCGAGCCTCACACGTGGGCCGCCGTAGCTGAAGCCGGGTTTGGTGGATAGGCAGATGGGATCGGTTTCCAGCAGTGCCAGAGAACGCACCATGTTCGCGGTCAGTGTCTTGTACTTCAGGAAATGCGGAGTGCCCAAATGGCTTTCATAAGCCGCCTGATCAGCATATGCCTCAAGTATCCGGATCGTCTCCCCGCTTCCCTTGATCGAAACAGCGTGGAGCATTAGCACGCCAGGTTCCAAAGCAATCGACGCCTCGATCTCTTCAGACAGCAGGGCTGTGTACTCGCGCAGGTACTGAGGATCTATTTCCAGTTCAGCTATGCGTACAATCATCTCGCCGACCTCACACCTTGGCCGCCCGCGACCTCGGCTATTGCCAGTCGCAATGCGAAAGCCGCGATTTCCGGGGGAACCTTGAACCACTCGCCGAACACTCTGACATCCTAAGCAGTTCTATCACCTTGCAAGCGGTGTCGGCATCTGCTTTGGTTATGTGCTTGAAAGTTATGGTGCCGCTTACGTGACTCGAACACGTGACCCCATCATTACGAATGATGTGCTCTACCGACTGAGCTAAAGCGGCATTCCGGGCCGTTCGGTATGGCCCCGCGATTTGCATGGCGCTGATACAGTCTATGCGGCGAGATTTCAAGCGCTCAAATTGCCGAACGGCAAAAAAGCGATGGGCTTGCGAAAAATCGGCCACGGCTCCCGGCATTCTCAGAGTGCCAGCCGGGCACGTGCCTGATGGTATTCCGCCTCCAGCCGATTGACGAGCGCGGCGACCGGTTCGATAGCTTTGACGGCGCCGATCCCCTGGCCGGAGCCCCATATATCCTTCCAGGCCTTGGCGCCGGTCGTCGCCGCTTCGAAATCCATTTTCGAAGGATCGGCTTCGGGCAGGTTGTCTGGGTCCATGCCTGCGGCGCGGATCGAAGGTTTCAGGTAGTTGCCGTGCACGCCGGTGAAGAAGTTGGAATAGACGATATCGACGGCAGCGCCGTCTACGATCGCCTGCTTGTAGGCTTCAGCCGCGCGCGCCTCTTCGGTGGCGATGAAGGGCGAGCCGATATAGGCCATGTCGGCGCCCATCGCTTGTGCCGCCAGGATCGCGCCGCCATTGGCAATCGCGCCGGCAAGCAGCAACGGCCCGTCGAACCATTCGCGGATTTCCTGGACGAGCGCGAAGGGGGAGAGCTGGCCGGCATGGCCGCCCGCGCCCGCCGCCACCGCAATCAGCCCGTCCGCACCCTTGCGGATCGCCGAATTGGCGTGACGATTGTTGATGATATCGTGCAGCACGATGCCGCCATAGGAATGGACAGCGGCATTGACCTCCGGCACAGCGCCGAGCGAGGAGATGACGATCGGCACCTTGTATTTCACGCAGAGCATCAGATCGTGTTCCAGCCGTTTGTTGGACGTATGGACGATCTGATTGACGGCGAAAGAGGCGGATGGCCGTTCCGGATGCGCTGCGTCATGCTTGGCGAGATCCTCGGTGATCATCGCCAGCCATTCATCCAATTGGCTTTCCGGCCGGGCGTTGAGCGCCGGAAACGCCCCGACGACGCCGGCCTTGCACTGCGCCAGTGTCAATGCCGGATGCGAGATGATGAAGAGGGGCGAGGCCACGACCGGCAGCCGCAGGCGTTCGGTCAGGACAGAGGGAAGAGCCATGAACATCATCCATCGTTGACGTTTACGAAAACGTCAAAAGAGATAACAGATGGATGTCGGGAAAGGAAGATGACGGAAAAGGAAGGGAATAGGCAATGGGCAATCGGTGATCGACCGCAATCCGAGATTGGAGCTCCTGCTTGCTGCCACCCCATTTGTGTCGTCTTTGCCATTTATCCCCGCCGGAGTGTCCGCGGTCATTTTGAGAGACTTGCACATTGCAAGGCGGGGCGTTACCGAATTTGGTTAGCGAATGGTAAAGAAATGGTTGTCTTGCCGATAGAGTGTGTGGGCGCATTGCGAGTGAGAGTAAAGGACCTGATGTGAGCGGATTAGAAACGGCTATCAGAAGCGCGTTGGAGCGATCCGATCGTGCCAATCCGGAAATCCGGGCCCGTATCTACCAGTCGGCGCGACAGGCGCTCGAAGCCGGACTTCGCAAGCAGGACATTACCGACGTCGGCATCATTTCGGCTCAACGCCAGCGCCTGGAGGCGACCATCAGGGCGATCGAGGGCGAAGAGCGCGCCCGCCCGCCGGAACCGCGCGTGCCGCCCGAGGTGGAAGCACCCTACGTCCCTCCCGCGGCGCAGCAGCAAGCTCCGCAGCCGATACAGCAACGGCAGGAGCAGGAGCCTGTCATGAGCATTCGCGGCGAGACGCGCGACCGCCCCGCTGCCGCTCAAGCCTCCGTTCCCGTCGAGTCTTCCGCGCGGGAAAGCGATTTTGGCGACATGCGCGCCGGCTCCGCCGATCATCTCGGCGCCGACAGCGATCAGCGCCAGGCCGCTGCGCCGACCGCAACGCGGTCGATGAATTTCAAACCGGAACGCGCCGCGGTTCGCCGCAAGCCGCGCAAGTTTTTCTCGCGCCTGCTGGTTTTCTGCATCCTGCTCGCCTTCCTCGGCGTCGGCGCCTGGTGGATCAAGACCTCGGGTGTGTTCATGACGGCGGCGCAGCGCGATACCAGCGTCCCCAATCCGCCTGCGCATGTCGATTCACAGGATTTCAAGGGCAACGCCAGTGACGACGACACGTCTGATGACGATGACAATAGCGGTCCCGCCAATCCGGGATTGGCGACGATCGATCCGCAGAACAGCTTCTCTGAGGAGTGGATCGAGATATTCAAGCCGACAGACGGAGCGAAAGTTGTAAGCGGCACACAGGCCAAAGCCGAGAACGTCTCGGAAAACGAGGGTCCGGCAGTCCGGCTGACCTCTCAGACCAGCGGTCCGGACGGCAACGCGTCAGTCGAAGTGCCGGTCAATGTGCTGCAGCAATTGGCCGGCAAATCGTCAACCGTCGCGCTCACGCTGCAGTCCACCTCCGACACGCCGACGCAGATCACCGTGGAATGCGATTTCGGCTCGCTCGGCAGTTGCGGCCGCCATCGCTTCGACGTCACTCGCCAGAAGACCGATGCTCTGTTCCAGGTCCGTTACGATCGTTCGCTGGCGCCGACTGCACCCGGCCATCTGATCATCAACAGCGATGTCGACGGCAAGGCGCGAGGCATCAACATCTACGCCATCCGCGTCCTGCCTGGGCAATAAGGCTGGGCGGTCCGCGATCTATTTGAGGATATGCGGCCCTACGCCAAGGATCTTGTCGTCGATCTCGCCGATCGCCTTCTCGTCCTTGCCGTTATAGTCGAGCGTCAGCAGCATGTGGCGGATGAGATTGAGGCGCGCTCGGCGCTTGTCGTTGGCGTGGAGCACAGTCCATGGTGCGTAATCCATGTGCGTCTCCTTCAGCATGCGGTCGCGCTTCTCGCTGTAGTCCTTCCATTTGGTCAGCGCCGCGATGTCCATGGAGGAAAGCTTCCACACGGCGCGTGGATCGTGGCGTCGTTCGTGAAAGCGCTTGAGCTGCATTTCCCGGCCGATGTCGAGATAGAACTTGAAGAAGAAAATGCCGTCCTGGACGATGAGCTTTTCCATATGCGGGGTCTGCTTCAGGAATTGCTCGTATTGTTCCTGTGTACAGAAGCCCATGACCGGTTCGACACCGGCGCGGTTATACCAGGAGCGGTCGAACAGGACGAATTCGCCCGCCGTCGGAAACTGGGCGACATAGCGCTGGAAATACCATTGCCCAGCTTCGCGGTCGGTCGGCTTGGTCAGCGCCACGACGCGCGCGAGGCGGGGGTTCATATGCGCCGAAGTCGCCGCGATCGAACCGCCCTTGCCGGCGGCGTCGCGCCCCTCGAAGAGCGCCATCACCCGCTTGCCGGTCGCCTGCAGCCAGAACTGCACTTTGATGAGTTCGATCTGCAGCTTTTCCAGCTCTTCCAGGTACTCTTCGTCTTTCAGCTTCTTCTTGTAGGGGTAGCCGCCGGAAGCGAGCGCCTCTTCCTCGATCCAGTCCGGCAGCACGGGATCATCGACATCGAATATGCGGGTCTTGCCATGGATATCCAACTCCACCGCGCGGCTTTCCACTTCCTCTCCCATGTGTTCTGCTCCTTCGCAATTTACGTCGTCTTAACGATATCCGCCGGGTGCGGCAAAAAAACCTTCAAGCAAGTTGGGGCATTTATCCAGTATTTTCAAGCTCTTTGCAGGCTGCGTCCTTCGCCGGCTACATTTATTGTTGTAAGCCGCCGGCTTCTGTGGATAGAGCCGAAAACTTCTGTCATGAATCCCCGCTAAGACGCGGAGTCTTGGATTCCGCGAAGGCAGGCGAAGGGACGGGTGCACTTGGAAGACGAATGGTCATTTCTCAGGAAGCTGGCTGCACGACTGCGGCAGGAGACCGCCATCCTGCTTCTGGCGACGCTGATCGCCATTCTCGCGCTCATCGAGGGTATCAACACCGGTGCCGTCTTCTGGATCTGGGTCGTCGTGATGATCGTGGCGCTGATCCGGCGGCCGCTGGTGGAACAGGCTGTCCCGCCACCGCCAGTCGTGCCGGCGCCGGCCGATCCGGAAACCTTGCTGCGCACCGTCTTCTCCGGCCTTGCTGCGCTCGACGTGCCGGTGCTGATTATCGACCGCGAGGCATCCGTCCTGGTGCAGAATGCAGCCGCCGAGAAGGCGTTCGGCGCTTTTCCGCTCGGTGCCCATATCTCCGCCAAGCTGCGCTCCCCCGGCGTGCTCGACATGGTGCGTGAGACGATCACCACCAACACGCCGAACCAGATCGAACATTCCGAACGCCTGCCGTCCGAGCGCGTCTATATTGTCCGCATAGCGCCGATCGATCTGCCTGCAACCGACGTTGAGCCCGGTACCTTCTTCGTGCTGTCGTTCCGCGATATCTCCGAACTCCGCCATATCGATCGCATGCGCTCCGATTTCGTCGCCAATGCCAGTCATGAGCTGCGCACACCGCTCGCCTCGCTGCGCGGTTTCATCGAAACCATCCAGGGCCCGGCCAAGGCGGACCCGAAGGCGCAACAGCGTTTCCTCGGCATCATGTTTGATCAGACGACACGCATGAGCCGACTGGTCGATGATCTCCTGTCGCTGTCGCGGCTGGAGCTGAAGTCGCACATCGCGCCGGATCAGAAGGTCGATCTCGTGCCGTTGCTCGGCCATGTCCGCGATGCACTGCTGCCGCTCGCCGGCGATCTTGACGTCACCATCAATCTGCATTTGCCCCCCGGCAAGGTGGAGGTGCTCGGGGATCGCGACGAACTGGTGCAGGTCTTCGAAAACCTCATCGAAAATGCCTGCAAATACGGTCAGGAAGGCAAGGTCGTCGAGGTTTCGCTCTTGAACGAGCCGGGCCAGGCCGTCGAGGTCATCATCTCAGACAGGGGACCGGGCATTCCGGCGGAGCACGTGCCGCGCCTGACCGAGCGCTTCTATCGCGTCAATGTCGAGGACAGCCGCTCGAAAAAAGGCACCGGCCTCGGGCTTGCCATCGTCAAGCACATTCTCACCCGCCACCGCGCACGGCTGATCGTCAAGTCGGAAGTCGGAAAAGGAACGGACTTTACCGTCCGGTTCTGAGCGCCTCTGTGAATCGCTCATTTCGAGCGCGATTTAATTCATAAATTTCAAATAGTTGAAATGTCATAATTGTTTCACTCGCCTGACATAAAAGGGCGGTGCTTTGACCGCTAAAAAAGAGATGCTGAACAGGCGGATGTTCCGTTCGCCGTCGCGCTCTTCAAAGCCCGTCAGGGAGGGTTCACCATGAACACGTTGAAACTGTCTATCATAGCGTTGGTCGCATCCGCCGCTTTCGCTGGGGTCGCTGCGGCCCGCGATCAGATTCAGATTTCCGGTTCTTCTACCGTATTCCCCTATGCCAAGATTGTTGCCGAGACTTTCGGCGAAACCTTCACGGACTTCAAAACGCCGGTCGTCGAATCCGGCGGTTCCGGTGCCGGCCTGAAGGAATTCTGCAAGGGCGTCGGCCCCGATTCCATCGATATCGCCAATTCTTCGCGCCCGATCAAGGATAGCGAAGTCGAGGCCTGCAAGGCTGCCGGCGTCGCCGATATCCAGCAAATCAAGATCGGTTATGACGGCATCGTCTTCGCCTTCGACAAGAGCAACCCGGACATAAAGTTCGTGCCCACCGATCTCTATAAGGCGCTGGCCGCCGAAGTCGTGGTGAACGGCAAACTGGTTCCCAATCCCTATAAGAAATGGTCCGAGATCAATCCGGCCCTGCCGGACATCGAGATCGCAGCCTACATTCCTGGCGAGAAGCATGGCACGCGCGAGGTCTTCGAAGAGAAGGTGCTCGCCGCCGGCTGCAAGGATTCCGGCGCTCTCGACATCATCAAGGCGACCGTTTCCAATCCCGATCAGCAGACCGAGAAGTGCATTGCGGTGCGCAAGGACGGTGCGGCGGTCGATATCGACGGCGATTATCCCGAGACGTTGGCCCGCATCGACGCCAACAAGCATGGTATCGGCGTCTTCGGCCTCTACTTCTATCAGAACAATGCCGACAAGCTGAAGGTCGCGACCGTGAGCGGCATCGTGCCGTCGGGTGAGACCATCGCCGACGGCACCTATCCGGTATCGCGGCCGCTGTTCTTCTACGTCAAGAAGGCGCATCTCGGCGTCATTCCGGGCCTGAAGGAATATGTCGATTTCTTTACGAGCGATCAGATGATCGGACCGGACAGCCCCCTGGCCGAATATGGCCTGGTGCCGGCGCCGGATGCTGAGCGCGACCAGATCCGCAAGGATTTCGCGGACGGGAAGATCATGTGATTGCATAAGGACTGCCCGCCGGTGCGGTTGCCCGCGCCGGCGTTCGCCGGGGAATGGGAATGAGTTTGTCGCTGCTGCTGTTGTGTCTGTCGATCATCGGCGCCTCTGCCTTCGTGCTGGGGCGGACGAGAGCGGCTGCGCTTTCGGGCGGCAGGTCCTCGGCAATGCACTCGCGGCTCGGCTATCACGGCGGGTATGCCGCCATCTGGGCGGTCTTGCCGGCGCTGGCGCTGATCTGCGCCTGGCTGACGATCAGCCCGGAGGTTATCGACCATTTCGTGGTCAAATCCTTTCCGGAGGAGGTGAAATCCCTGCCGCAAGCCGAGCTCAACCTGAGCTACGGCATGGTGCGCAGCATCGCCCACGGCATGCGCCTGCTTGATGATCGGGAACTTGCCACTGTCGCCGGCGGCTCGGCCGATCTTCAGTTGGTCCTGGCGCAGAAGGGTGTCCCGCTCGCGGTCCGGCCCACCGGTTATATGATTGAGGCCGCCAACAAATATAACGGCATGCGATATGTGAGCCGCATCGTCATGTCGGTGGTGGCCATCATTCTTTCGGTGCTCTGCGCCATTCATGGCCTGCGTGCCATCGCGCCGCGCTTTCGCGCCCGCAACCGGGTGGAGCAGGTCATTCTCGGCGGCCTGATCGTCGCCTCATCGATTGCCGTGCTGACGACGGTCGGCATCGCCGCTTCGATGCTGTCGGAAGCTGCCCGTTTCTTCAACATGGTTCCTGCCGCCGAATTCTTCTTCGGCACCGTCTGGGATCCGCGTTTTACTGGCGCCGGTTCGCAAACGTCTGGCACGTTCGGCCTCATCCCGTTGCTGGCTGGCACGCTCTACATCGGCCTCGTCGCCATGCTGGTCGCAGTCCCAGTGGGACTGTTTGCCGCCATCTACATGGCCGAATATGCGTCGGCGCGCGTGCGCTCCGTCGCCAAACCGATGCTCGAAGTGCTGGCCGGTATTCCGACCATCGTCTACGGCTTTTTCGCCCTGGTGACCGTCGGACCGTTCCTGCGCGACATTTCCGCCGACATCAACGGCCTGTTGACGGGCAACTATGCGAGCTTCATCGAGGCGCAGAGCGTTTTGACCGCCGGCTTCGTCATGGGTGTCATGCTCATCCCCTATGTCTCCTCGCTTTCAGACGACATCATCATGGCCGTGCCGCGTTCGCTGCGCGACGGTTCGCTCGGCCTCGGCGCCACGCGATCGGAAACGGTGAAGCGCGTCCTCCTCCCGGCTGCATTGCCGGGCATCGTCGGCGCCCTGCTGATGACGGCGTCGCGGGCGATCGGCGAGACGATGATCGTTGTGCTGGCTGCCGGCGTCGCCGCCCGCATGCAGCTCGATCCCTTCGAACCGATGACGACGGTCACAGTCAAGATCGTCAACCAGTTGACCGGCGACCTCGAATTCACCTCGCCGCAGACATTGGTCGCCTTCGCGCTCGGCATTACGCTCTTCTGCCTGACCCTGTGCCTGAATGTCTACGCGCTCTACATCGTCCGCCGGTATAGGGAGCAATACGAATGATCGACGTCGTATCTTCCGCACCATCGCCGATGCCGTGTGGGCTGACGCCCGGCGCGCCTTTGCGGCGCGATATCGGCATCAAGCGCCGTTACGCCGCCGAACGCCGGTTTCGCGCCTATGGCATCGCCGCCGTCACCTTCGGTCTTGTCTTCCTCATCATCCTGGTCTCGACCGTAGTGCGCCACGGCTACACCGCCTTCGTGCAGACCTCGATCACCTTGCCGATCGAGTTCACCGAGAAGGTGATCGATCCCGCCGGCAAACGCGGCAGCGATGCGAAGGTGCTGATCGCTGCCAACTATCCGGTTCTCATCCGCGATGCCCTGATAAAGGTGCTGGGCATCGATCCTTCCAATCGGGTGCTCGTCCGCGAAGCGACGGAAATGGTGTCGGACGGTGCGCGGATTGCACTGCGCGACAAGGTAGTGGCCGATCCCTCCGTCATCGGGAAGACCGTAAACGTTACCTTCCTCGCCGGCGCCAATATCGACTCCGCCAACAAGGGACAGATTGACCTGACGGCGGACGAGAAGGACCGCAAGGTCTCCGACCAGCAACTCGCGTGGATGCGGCAGCTCGCCGCCGATGGTGCGTTGCATGAGGCGTTCAACACCGGCCTGTTCTTGTCCGGCAATTCCAGTCGCCCGGAGGCGGCGGGCCTCGGTGTCGCGCTGATCGGTTCGCTCTATCTGATGCTGACCGTGCTGGTCCTGGCATTGCCGGTCGGCGTTGCCGCCTCGATCTACCTGGAGGAGTTCGCGCCGAAGAATCGGCTGACGGATCTGATCGAGGTCAATATCAACAATCTCGCTGCGGTGCCGTCGATCGTCTACGGCCTGCTCGGCCTTTCGGTCTTCATCAATTTCATGGGCCTGCCGCGTTCCGCTTCGCTGGTCGGCGGGCTGGTGCTGAGCCTGATGACGCTGCCGATGATCATCATCGCGACGCGCTCGGCGCTGCGGGCCGTGCCACCCTCGATCCGCAGTGCGGCCCTTGGCCTTGGTGCTTCACGCATGCAGGTGGTGTTCCACCACGTCCTGCCGCTCGCCATGCCCGGCATCCTGACGGGCACGATCCTCGGGCTGGCGCATGCGCTCGGCGAAACCGCGCCGCTGCTTTTGATCGGCATGGTCGCCTTCGTTGCCAACTATCCAGCGGGGCCACTGGATCCGTCGACGGCTCTGCCGGTGCAGATCTACATGTGGGCGAGCGAAGCCGAGCGCGCCTTTGTTGAAAGAACCTCCGGGGCCATTATCGTCCTGCTCTTCTTCCTTGTTGCGATGAACATCGGGGCCATCCTGCTCCGCCGTCGTTTTGAGCGGCGCTGGTGACAGGAGACGATGGAATGAACATGATGACGGAAGCCGCGAGCGAAAAAGCACTGGCCAGGAAGATGATGACGATCCCCTACAAGATGATCGGCCAGGACGTCTCGGTCTATTATGGCGACAAGCGCGCGCTGTTCGACGTGAACCTGAACATCCGCGCCAATACGGTCACCGCGCTGATCGGCCCGTCCGGCTGCGGCAAGTCCACCTTCCTTCGCTGCCTCAATCGCATGAACGATACGATCGACACCTGCCGCGTTACCGGCAAGATCACGCTCGACGATCAGGATGTCTATGACAACGCCATCGATGTCGTTGAGCTGCGCGCCCGCGTCGGCATGGTGTTCCAAAAGCCTAATCCGTTCCCGAAGTCGATCTACGAGAACGTGGCCTATGGGCCCCGTATCCACGGGCTGCACCGTTCCAAGGCTGATCTCGATCATATCGTCGAAACCAGCCTGCACAAGGCTGGCCTTTGGGGTGAGGTGAAGGATCGGCTGTATGATGCCGGCACCAGCCTTTCCGGCGGCCAGCAGCAGCGCCTCTGCATTGCCCGCGCCGTCGCTGTCAGTCCGGAGGTCATCCTCATGGACGAGCCGTGCTCGGCGCTCGATCCGATCGCCACGGCCAAAGTCGAGGAACTCATACATGAGCTGCGGGAAAACTTTACGATCGTCATCGTGACGCATTCCATGCAGCAAGCAGCCCGCGTTTCGCAGCGCACCGCGATGTTTCACCTCGGCCATCTGGTCGAGGAGAACGATACCGATAAGATGTTCACCAATCCCGATGATTTCCGCACGCAGGATTACATCATGGGCCGTTTTGGCTGATGATGCTCCCCGCGCGGCTCCCTTCACATCTTTCACCTTGAGGATAGCAAAATGGTCTCAACACACATTCTCTCTGCCTATGACGAAGACCTGAAGTTCCTGACGCGCCGCATTGCGGAAATGGGCGGCCTGGCGGAGCAGATGGTCAGTGACAGTGTCCGCGCTCTGGTAAACGGCGACACCGGCCTTGCGCAGAAGGTCATCTCCGATGACGTCATTCTCGACCACGCCGAACGCGAAGTCGGTGACAAGGCGATCGTCACCATCGCTCGCCGTCAGCCGATGGCGGCCGACCTTCGCGAGATCATGGGCTCGATCCGCATCGCATCCGATCTGGAGCGCGTTGGCGATCTCGGCAAGAATACCGCCAAGCGCGTCATCGCCGTGCAGGGCACCGGCGTTCCGCGTCGTCTCGCCCGTGGCATCGAGCACCTTTCCGAACTGGCGCTGAGCCAGCTCAAGGAAGTCCTGGACGTCTACGCGACCCGTTCGCCCGACAAGGCCGTGTCGATCCGCGAACGCGACGAGGAAATCGACGCCATGTACACCTCGCTCTTCCGCGAGATGCTGACCTACATGATGGAAGATCCGCGCAACATCACCACCTGCACGCATCTTCTCTTCTGCGCCAAGAACATCGAGCGCATCGGCGACCATGCCACCAACATCGCCGAGACGATCTATTACATGGCGACCGGCGCCCAGCCCGAAGGCGAGCGCCCGAAAGACGATACCGCCAACACCGTCGGTGCAGTGACGGAATAACGTAGACGCCAAGAGAAGGAGACCAGAGGCGCATGGTTCCGAGAGTAGCTGTTGTAGAAGACGAGGAAGCGCTAAGCGTTCTGCTGCGCTATAATCTCGAGGCTGAGGGCTTCGAGGTCGACACCATTCTGAGAGGCGACGAAGCCGAGCTGCGCCTCCAGGAGCGCATCCCCGATCTTCTGATCCTCGATTGGATGCTTCCCGGCGTGTCCGGCATCGAGCTCTGCCGCCGGCTGCGTATGCGGCCGGAGACGGAGCGCCTGCCGATCATCATGCTCACCGCTCGCGGCGAGGAAAGCGAGCGCGTGCGCGGCCTTTCCACCGGCGCGGACGATTATGTCGTCAAGCCGTTCTCGACGCCGGAGCTGATGGCTCGCGTCAAGGCGATGCTGCGCCGAGCCCGCCCGGAGGTTCTCTCCACGGTACTGCGCTGTGGCGATATCGAACTGGACCGCGAGACCCATCGCGTCCACCGCAAGAGCCGCGAAGTGCGGTTGGGACCGACGGAATTCCGCCTGCTGGAATTCCTGATGTCCTCGCCGGGCCGCGTCTTCTCGCGGTCTCAGTTGCTAGACGGCGTATGGGGGCATGATATCTATGTCGACGAACGCACCGTCGATGTGCATGTCGGTCGCCTGCGCAAGGCGCTGAATTTCTCCAATATGCAGGACGTCATCCGCACTGTTCGCGGCGCGGGTTATTCCATGGAAGCCTGATCGGACAGATCTGATCAGGTTTTTGTAGAGCGGCGGAAACAGAAAACGGGCCTTTCGGCCCGTTTCTTTTATCTCAGTTGCGGGGCATCTCAAGCGCGCGGTTGAGCCGCCGGCCGGCGCCGTTCATGTACTGGCTGGTAGGCCAGGCGCTGATGGTAGCCGCAATAAGGCGACGCATCCGGGCTGTCGTTACCGCAGAAGTGAAAATCGTCCTTCAGCGGATCGCCGACCGGCCACTTGCAGGTGCGTTCGGTGAGCTCCGTCAGGCCGAGGCGGCGCGAGATCGGAACGACCACATTTGCGGCCGGACGGTATTCGATCTCATGGACCGTATCGATCTCGATCTCTTCCTTAAGCATCGTCGCACCCTGCTGGCGGGTAACCGTGCGGGTTGCAACGCGCGAGGCGTAGTTCGGCGCGCGCGGTGCCGAGGTATTGCGCTTCGGCGCTCGAGCTGTGGTTGCCGTACCACCGGCCTTCGCTCGGCCCGGCAGGCTCAAGCGATGCACTTTGCCGATGACGGCATTGCGACTGACACCACCGAGCTGTGCCGCGATCTGGCTGGCGCTCAAACCTTCGGACCACAGCTTCTTCAGCTTCTCGACGCGTTCGTCTGTCCAATTCATGCCCTGTCTCCGCTATCGCGTTTCTTATGGCAGAATCCCTCACCATTGCCTCGAATTGGGTCGAGGCGCGAAACGCTTTAAAATTGTGGTGACTAGTTCCGCCGCATGCAGTCTAGTAATTAGTTTTTAACCTAGTGTGAGGCTGACTCCGTGACAAGAGTCGCGGGAATCTTGGGGAATCGATTTCGAGGTTTTCCCCAACTTGCTATTCCGGCGTGGCATTTATGCAATATGAGCGGTTGAAGAGGTACCCTCTATCCAGAGGCGCTCTGCCGCACCTGCTAAATCGCCAGTTTTGTTGACATCGCGGTGCAAAACATCAATAGTGCCCACGCCGCCGCAAGGCGGCATTTTGATTTTTCCGGGCCCGTTTCACTCGAATGAAACGATTGGCCCTAAAGGTTGTGATCGAGGAGATATGGGCCATGGCTGAAACCGCGCCGCTTTATGACACCTATATGCGCGCTCCGCTGCGGTTCGAGCGAGGCGAGGGCGTATGGTTGATCACTGAGACCGGCGAGCGTTATCTCGATTTCGCTGCGGGCGTCGCGGTGAATTCGCTTGGCCATGCCCATCCCCATCTGGTTGCAGAACTGAAGTCGCAGGCCGATAAGGTTTGGCACCTGTCCAACCTCTATGAAGTGCCGGGCCAGGAGAAGCTGTCGAAGCGCCTGACGGAAGCCACCTTCGCCGACAAGGTGTTTTTCACCAATTCCGGGGCCGAGGCGCTGGAATGTGCCATCAAAACGGCGCGGCGCTACCAGTTCTCCAAGGGGCATCCCGAGAGATACCACATCATCACCTTCGAAGGCGCCTTCCATGGCCGCACGATCGCGACGATCGCCGCCGGAGGCCAGGAGAAATATCTCGAAGGTTTCGGCCCAAAGGCGCCTGGCTTCGACCAGGTGCCCTTCGGTGATCTCGACGCGGTGCGTGCTGCCATTACCAATGCGACGGCCGCGATCCTGATCGAGCCTGTGCAGGGCGAGGGCGGTATCCGCCCGGCGACGAATGAGTTCCTGCGAGGGCTGCGTCAGCTCTGCGACGAGCACGGCCTGCTTCTGGTTCTGGATGAGGTTCAGACCGGCGTCGGCCGTACCGGCAAGCTCTTCGCCCACGAATGGGCCGGTATCACGCCTGATATCATGGCCGTCGCCAAAGGCATCGGCGGTGGCTTTCCGCTCGGTGCCTGCCTGGCAACAGCCGAAGCGGCCTCGGGTATGAAGGCCGGTACGCATGGCTCGACCTATGGCGGCAACCCGCTCGCCATGGCTGTCGGCAATGCCGTGCTCGACGTCGTGCTATCGGACGGTTTCCTGCAGCACGTGCGCGATGTTGCATTGGTCTTCCGCCAAGGCCTCGCCTCGCTCAAGGATCGTTTTCCGGATATTGTCGAGGATATCCGGGGCGAGGGGCTGTTGCTCGGCATCAAGGCTGCCGTTCCCCAGTCGGAGCTGCTGCAGGCGATCCGCGCCGAGCATCTGCTGGGTGTGCCGGCCGGCGACAACGTCATCCGCCTGTTGCCGCCGCTGGTGGTCACGGCCGAGGAAGCACGCGAAGGCATTGCTCGCATCGAACGTGCCGCCGAAAGCCTGCGTGCCGCCCGCGTCAAGAAGTCGGCTTGAGTTCAACGCCCGCTGATCGGGGCGTTATTGCCCCCAGCGGGCGTTATCTTTTTTGGAGTACAGGTAGGGACATGGCTTCACCGAAACACTTTCTCGATCTCTCGGCCGTCGCGGCGACCGATCTGCGCAGCATCATCGACGATGCCATCGTGCGAAAGCAGGCGCTGAAGGCGGGCGCCGCCGACAAGCCGCTGGCCGGCAAGATGCTGGCGATGATCTTCGAGAAGCCGTCCACCCGCACGCGCGTCTCCTTCGACGTCGGCATGCGCCAGCTCGGCGGCGAGACGCTGTTCCTGTCGGGTACGGAAATGCAGCTCGGCCGCGCCGAGACGATCGGCGATACGGCTAAGGTGCTGTCGCGCTATGTCGACGCGATCATGATCCGCACGACAGAACATTCGCGCATGCTGGAACTCGCTGAACACGCGACGGTGCCGGTCATCAACGCGCTGACGGATGACACCCATCCCTGCCAGATCATGGCCGACATCATGACCTTCGAGGAGCATCGCGGGCCGATCAAGGGCAAGACGATTGCCTGGACCGGCGACGGCAACAACGTGCTGCATTCGCTGGTCGAAGGGGCTGCCCGTTTCGGCTATCGCATGAACATGGCCGTGCCCCTTGGTTCCGAGCCAAAGGATCACTATTTGAACTGGGCCCGCAACGAGGGCGCCGAAATCCTGCTCTCGCATGATGCCGACCGTGCGGTCGCCGGCGCCGATTGTGTGGTAACCGATACCTGGGTTTCCATGAATCAGGAGCACCGGGCCCGCGGTCACAACGTCTTCCAGCCCTATCAGGTCAACGCGGCTTTGATGGCACAGGCCGGCAAGGACGCGTTGTTCATGCATTGCCTGCCCGCCCATCGCGGGGAGGAAGTGACGGACGAAGTGATCGATGGTCCGCAATCCGTTGTTTTCGATGAGGCGGAAAATCGCCTTCATGCGCAAAAATCGATTCTTGCTTGGTGCCTGGGCGCGATCTGAGGATATAGAACCGCGTTGATGTCGCGGGCGCAGTAGGAGTAGAGCAATGGCGGAAAGTGCAGCCTCGCTGGGTCAATTCGATTTTGCCGGCGACGATCATGTCGTTCCCTTCCAGGTAGAGGGTCTTGATGTCCGCGGCCGCGCGGTGCAGCTCGGGCCGCTGCTGGATGCAATTCTTGCCCGGCACAATTATCCCGCCCCCGTTGCCCGGCTGTTGGCCGAGGCCGTGGTGTTGACCGTATTGCTCGGCACCTCGCTGAAGTTCGAGGGCAAGTTCACCGTGCAGACGAAGAGCGACGGGCCGGTCGATCTTCTGGTCGCCGATTTCGCGACGCCGGAGAACGTCCGCGCCTATGCCCGCTTCGATGACGAAGCGCTGGCCGAGGCCGTGGCTGCCGGCAAGACCGAGCCGGAGCAACTGCTCGGCAACGGCGTCCTTGCCTTCACCATCGATCAGGGTCGCTTCAGCCAGCCCTATCAGGGGATCGTGGCGCTTGACGGCGCGTCGCTCGAAGAGATCGCCGGCACCTATTTTCGCCAGTCGGAGCAGATCCCGACGCGCGTTCGTCTCGGCGCTGCCGAGCTGTTCGACCGTGACGAGGCCGGCAAGCCGCGCCATCGCTGGCGCGCAGGCGGCCTCATTGCGCAGTTCCTGCCGGAAGCACCGGAGCGCATGCGCCTGCCGGATCTCCACGGCGGCGACGGCGACACCAGCCTGCGCGAACATGTCGAGGATGACGCCTGGGCGGAAGCGCGCACGCTGGTCGAGACGATCGATGCCGACGAACTGACCGACCCGCAGGTCGGCACCGAGCGTTTGCTGTTCCGCCTCTTCCATGAGCGCGGCGTGCGCGTCTATGGACCGAAGGCGGTCTTTGACCGCTGCACCTGTTCGCGCGACAAGCTGAAGGGCGTGCTGCAGGGCTTTTCCGCTGAGGAAATCGAGGCGAGCCAGGAGAACGGCGAAATTGCCGTCACCTGCGAGTTCTGCTCGACCACCTATCGCTTCGACGTGTCTGAGGTGAATGACGCCTGAGCAACTCCAGGAAAACTGCGCAGCAGTTTTCCGTCCGGAATTGCGAAGTAACAAAAAGATAGAGCGGTTTTACGGTCTCGTGAAAAGCTGAACCGCTCTGAGCAGGGGTCAGTTCAGCGTCCGCAGCAGGTTGGGCGTGTCCAGCGAAAAGGCGGGGATCTTGACGTGAAAGAGCTCCCCGTCATCCGTCTCCATCTGATAGTGGCCGAACATCATGCCCGAGGGCGTGTCGAGCGGGCAGCCTGAGGAATATTCATAGGTATCGCCGGGCTGCAGCCTCGGCTGCTCTCCGACGACGCCGGGTCCGGTCACCTCGTCCACCAGGCCGTTCTGATCGGTGATATGCCAATAGCGCGTCACCAGCCGGACGGAGACGGTAGAGTGGTTGGAAATGACGATGCGGTAGCCCCAGACATAACGATCGTCCTCCGGATCGGATTGCTCCTCCAGATAAAAGGGTTCGACGACAACTTCGATGTCGCGTGTTAGAGCGCGATACATGCCTGACACCTTGGTCACTCTCCGAAACGTCGCGCGTTCATACGAACACACACAGGACGCTCCAGCATTTTAAGTCTAGGGCATCTTATCCGCTTTCTATGATCCCACGGAAAGCGGGATACCTAGGGGTATCCTATAAAGCGACCTGTTCCGTCAAGGAACGGATTGGTGAAAATTCCTCTAACGGATAAACCATTCGGGTTTTCAAATGTTAGGACTAATTCTAAAGGTTAATCGCCCGTTGTTGAAAGTATAGGCGCACATCCTGTTTTCAAGATGCGTAAGCCCGCCCGAACGATCTTCGGGCGGGGGTGGTAGAAAAGTCAGGCGGAAACCTGCTCCAGCGCGCGGGCAAAGTCCTCGACCAGATCCTCGCTGTCTTCGATACCGGCGGAAAAGCGCACCGTTCCGGGCGAAATGCCGAGCTCGGCACGGGCCTCGTCGGTGAGGTTCTTATGCGTGGTCGTGGCCGGATGCGTAATCAGGCTCTTCGAGTCGCCGAGATTGTTGGAAATCTTCACGATCTCCAGCGCGTTCTGCAGCTTGAACGCCGCTTCCTTGCCGCCCTTCATTTCGAAGGCCACCAGTGTCGAGCCGCCTGTCATCTGCTTGGCAATGATGTCGGCCTGCGGATGGTCCTTGCGGCCGGGATAGATCACCTTGCCGATCTTGCTCTGTTCGGCGAGGAAGTCGGCCACTTTGGCGGCGT
Source organism: Rhizobium sp. BK313 (assembly GCF_014193655.1). Classification (GTDB taxonomy): domain Bacteria; phylum Pseudomonadota; class Alphaproteobacteria; order Rhizobiales; family Rhizobiaceae; genus Rhizobium. The sequence continues at coordinate 502,343 of NZ_JACHZQ010000003.1, forward strand.
TCTGCGTCTGTTGCTTGACGCGCAGCGGCAGTGTTTCGATGCCCTTCAGCAGCGTCCAGGCTGTGAACGGCGACATGGCCGGGCCGGTGTGACGGAAATAATCGTGCAGGTTCTCGTCGATCCACTGCTTGTCGGAGAGGATGACGCCGCCGAGCGACCGGCCCTGGCCATCGATGTGCTTGGTGGCCGAGTAGACGACGATATGGGCGCCGAGCTCCAAGGGCTTCTGAAACAGCGGTGTTGCGAAGACGTTGTCGACTACGACCTTGGCGCCGATCTGATTGGCGAGCTTGGAGACGGCGGCGATGTCAACCACTTCCAGCGTCGGGTTGGTCGGGCTTTCAAGGAAGAACACCTTGGTGTTCGGACGAACGGCCTTTTCCCAGTTCTCGATGAAGCGACCGTCGACCAGCGTGCATTCGATGCCGTATTTCGGCGCCAGCGTCTCGACAACCCAGCGGCAGGAACCGAAGAGGGCGCGGGCAGCGACGATATGATCGCCTGCCTTCAACTGGCAGAGGATTGCGGCGGAAACGGCCGCCATGCCGGAAGCGGTGGCACGGGCGTCTTCCGCGCCTTCCAGCATGCACATGCGCTTTTCGAACATGTCGTTCGTCGGGCTGCCGTAGCGGGCGTAGATGAAGCCGTCTGTCTCACCCTTGAAGCGCGCCTCGGCCGCTTCCGAGGTGTCATAGACAAAACCCTGGGTCAGATAGATTGCTTCGGATGTCTCGCCGAATTGCGAGCGGAGCGTTCCGCCGTGAACGAGCTGAGTTGCGGGGCGCCAAGTCTTGCTCATGCCATCACCACTTTCAAAACAAAAAAACCGGCCGCAAAAGCAGACCGGTTTAACCCCGGTCCTTTTAGCCATTTATTTAACGTGGCTGCAAGCCGACCGGCCAAATCACCACGGGATAAGTTGCAATACTGCCGTTGACCGCTTGCGTCAATTCCCCGAGTTTGGTTTTGTCTGCGGCAAATTACTGTGCTGCGCGTCCGTAAGGCGCGCAAAGGTGACAGTAACACTTAGGATCTGCGCATAACCTGCGCTGGGAATGAGGCATGATGGCTCGCAATACAGGAATTTTGGCCGATCGCGCCATTTCAGCGCTCTTCGAAGCAGGACGGCTGACGAGCGAAAAAGAACTGGATGTCGATCAGATCCAGCCGGCGAGCCTCGACCTGAGGCTCAGCGCGCATGCCTTCCGTGTCCGGGCCAGCTTTATGCCCGGCCCGTCGCATCTCGTGGCCGACAAGCTCGACCGGCTGAAGTTGCACGTCGTCGATCTTTCCGAAGGCGCAGTGCTGGAAACCGGCTGCGTCTATATCGTGCCGCTGATGGAGCGGCTCGACCTGCCGGCCGACATGTCAGCTTCCGCCAATCCGAAAAGCTCGACCGGCCGCCTCGATATCTTCACCCGCGTCATCACTGACCGTGCGCAGGAATTCGACAAGATCCCTGCCGGCTATTCCGGTCCGCTCTACCTCGAGATCAGCCCGCGCACCTTCCCGATCGTGGTGCGCCGCGGCTCACGCCTGTCGCAGGTCCGGTTCCGCGTCGGCCAAGCACTGCTGAGCGAACCGGAGTTGATGGCGCTGCACGCCAGCGAAACGCTGGTCGCCAGCAAACAGCCGAACGTGACAGGCGGCGGCATAGCGCTCTCGATCGATCTTGCCGGCGACAAGGAGGGCCTGATCGGCTATCGCGGCAAACATCACACGGCAGTCGTTGATGTCGACAAGAAGGCGCAGCACGATATCTTCGATTTCTGGGAGCCGCTTTACAGCCGCGGCCGCACCGAATTGATCCTTGATCCGGACGAGTTCTACATCCTCGTCTCGCGCGAAGCGGTGCATGTGCCACCACATTATGCCGCCGAGATGACACCCTTCGATCCCCTGGTCGGCGAATTCCGCGTCCACTACGCCGGCTTCTTCGACCCTGGCTTCGGACACGCGCCCGCCGGCGGCCGCGGCAGCCGCGCCGTCTTGGAAGTGCGCAGCCATGAAGTTCCCTTCATCCTCGAAGACGGCCAGATCGTTGGCCGCCTGGTCTACGAACACATGCTGGAACAACCGAGCAGCCTCTACGGCTCCGGCCTCGGCTCCAACTATCAAGCGCAGGGCCTGAAGCTTTCGAAGCATTTCCGGCTGTGATCGTTTTAGCTGCCGGCCTTGACACGGGGCGGTAACTGTTGAACATCTTCTGACGTCAAGCGGGTGTAGCTCAATGGTAGAGCAGCAGCTTCCCAAGCTGAATACGAGGGTTCGATTCCCTTCACCCGCTCCAGCTTTCTTTCATAGTTATTGATCTCCGGGATACGCTTAACGTGATTGATCACATAACCATTGAAGTGAGTGATCTGCAGATAAGTAAGTCGTTCTACGAAAGAGCCTTCGAACCTCTGGGATATCGCCTTTCCTTTGGAAAGGAGGGCGTGTTCTGGGCATTCGACGTCGGCGACGGCAGCTTGTTCGAAATCCAACACACCGGCAGCAAGCCGCCTTTGACGCATTTGCATGTTGCCTTTCGCGTTCAGAGCAGGACAGAGGTAGACTCTTTCTATCACGCCGCACTTCAGGCCGGTGCCAAGGACAATGGTGCGCCCGGTCTACGGACGGAATATGCCGCGAACTACTATGCGTGTTTCGTCCTCGATCCCGATGGCTACAACATCGAAGCGATGATCAACAAGCCTGCGACGTGAGAGCAGGCAGTCCCTGTCGCGCCGGCGTCCGGCATATCGTCATCACGTCAAAAACGGCATCTCCGTCTTCAAGGCTTCCCTCAATGCTTCGCTGAAGGCTGCGATCGGGCGGGCCAGCCGTCCGGCCGGCGGGCGATGCAGGACCCAGGAGACGACTTTAGGACGGAAATCCGGCACGTCTATGATCTCGACCTCATCGCGCCAACGGCTGCCTGCTAGCGCCGCCGGTGTGACGATGCCGACGCCGAGGCCGCGGGCGATGAGCGACATCCTGAGATCGGCGCTCATAGCTTCGACGCCAACGTTGAACGGCAGGCGTTCGACCTCGAAACGATGATGGATGAAGGCGCGGAAACCGCAGCCGGTCTGGTTCATGATCCAGGGAAACCTCGAAAGCTCGTCGAGCCTCGGCATCTTGGGAACGTCGAGCGATGGAGCTGCCACCAGAAGCACGCCATGCGTTCCCAGGTTGTCTCCGACGACATCCTCGGGTGGGTGGACGCCCTCCGGCAGGCAGACCGCCGCTGCGTCGACCTGGCTATGCGCAACCTGATCGACAAGCTGCGGCGACCAGCCGGAGACGATGCGTAGCGTCAATTGCGGGAACTGGCTGCGCAGCCGGTCGAGCGGCAGCGATAGGGCTGTTTCCGAAAGGTACGGCATGATGCCAAGACGGAACTCGCCACCGATCGCACCGCCCGGTGAGACGCCGGCCTTGAGATCGTCCAGCGAGCGGAGCACGCGGCGGCCATGCTCGTAGGCCTCGCGTCCGGCCGCCGTCGGCTTGAGCGGCTTGGACTGCCGGTCGAGGAGGGCAATGCCGAGACTGTCCTCAAGGTTCTGCACGCGACGGGTAATGCCCGGTTGCGTCAGGTTGATCCGTGCCGAAGCGGCGACGATCGATCCTGTTTCCACCACGGCGACGAATGCTTCGAGATCATGGATGTTCATAAGAAACCCGCATAATCATTATCAGTTCATTTCATTTGTCGCATTATGCAAGAAAACGATAAACATGGCTATCAATATTACCAAAAATTATTGGAGAGCCCATGTCACCCATCCCCGAACGCATCCCGAATGAACTTGAGGAGGAGGCACCGGAGACTGCTGCCGGTCCCTCCACATTGCTTTTCGCTATCGCCACCGGCGTTATCATCCTCAATCTCTTCGCACCACAAACCCTGGTCGGCGTCATCGGTCCGTCGCTCGGCTTTTCGGAAAACGGCGCCGGCCTTGTCGCTATGGCGTCATTGCTGGGTTATGCCGCCGGCCTGTTCTTCCTCGTGCCGCTCGCCGATCTTGTCGAGAACCGCCGGCTCGTCCTGCGCATGCTCGTCTCGGCACTGGTCATGGCGGTCGCCGCCGTCTTCGCGCCGAACGGCTGGAGCCTGCTTGTCTTCCTCTTCCTTCTTGGTGCTGCCTGTTCGGCCATTCAGATCCTGGTGCCGATCGCTGCGGCCATGACGCCGCCGGAACATCGCGGCCGGGTTATCGGCAACGTCATGAGCGGTCTGATGGTCGGCATTTTGTTGTCACGGCCCTTGGCGAGTCTGGTCGCCGACATCTGGGGCTGGCGCAGCTTCTACGCGGTCAGCGCCGCGGCACTCGCCCTGCTGACTGCCGTTCTTGCGCTGCGATTGCCGGAGCGCCGGCCGCTGGTGAGCACCGGCTACGTCGCCCTGATCGCCTCGCTCTGGCAACTCCTGCGTGATGAACCGGTGTTGCGGGTACGGGCCTTCACGGCTGCGCTGGTGATGGCGAGTTTCAGCCTTTTCTGGACTGCGGTCGCGCTGCGACTGGCGCAGTCGCCATTCTCCCTCGACCAAGCCGGCATCGCCATTTTTGCGCTAGTCGGAGCAGGCGGCGCGGCGGCGACCTCTCCCTTTGGACGGATGGGTGACCGGGGCTGGACGCGGGTGGCGACAACCGTCTCGCATCTAATTTTGCTCGGCGCCATGGCGCTGTCCGCGTGGGCAGGCGAGGCTAAGACCGGCCATTCCGTGATCTCCCTCGTTGTGCTCGGCGCAGGCGCCGTGATGCTTGATGTCGGCGTCACCGGCGATCAGACATTGGGGCGCAGGGCAATCAATCTGCTGCGGCCGGAGGCGCGCGGTCGCATCAACGGCCTGTTCGTCGGAATCTTCTTTCTGGGCGGCGCCGTCGGTTCGGCCCTGGCAGGGACGGCCTGGAGCTGGGGCGGCTGGACCGCGGTGTGTGCCGCCGGCGCAGTTTTCGGGACTGCGGCATTCCTGACCGGCCTTGCTGCGAGATCATGAAGCGCCCTGAGTCACGGCATTCGTAGCGATTAAATGGCGGCGGCATTATCGTGCGCCGCCTTAATAAAACCTTTCTTCCTTCAGGTTGATGCCAGACATTCGTGCCATTGGATCATCCTGTAATTGGAATGTATGCTGATGCTCAATGTCGCGTTGTTTTACAGGTTGAGGGCGATCTTCACGCGCGGCGTGTTGAAGATTTCCCGCCGCACCAAGGTGCCACGCGGCGCGACGATCATCTGGAAGGATGGCAGCGTCAGGATCGGACAAAAGGCCTTTCTCCGAAGGGGGATCGTCATCGACGCCCAACGCGGCAGCATCGATATTGGCCGGAACGTTTCCCTCAACGACTATGCCATTCTGCTGGGACGCGGCGGCATCACGATCGGCAACGACGTGCGGATCGCCGGCCATGCCATGGTGGTATCGTTCGACCACAATTTCGATGACCCCACGCAACCGATTCGCCTGCAGGGCGTCACCAAGAAACCGATCGTCATCGAGGACGATGTCTGGATCGGCGCCGGGGCGAAGATTCTGGGCGGTTCCCATATATCCGAAGGATGCGTCATCGGCGCGAATGCCGTCGTCAAGGGGAGGACCGAACCCTATGGCATCTATGTCGGCGCTCCCGCGAGGCTGATCAAACGGCGAGGTGAAGCGGGCACCGTCAGACACGCAAATTTCGAACGGCTTCCTTTCGCCAAGAGGAAAGCGGATCGATAGGTTCCTCAAAAGTAGACAGGCGGGACGCGTTGAACGCGTCCCGCCTGTTTTCGTGTCGAGTATCGCACCAAGCTTCGCCGAGGCTCAGAACTCCGTCCAGTCCGCATCTTTCGCCGGCGCTGACGCTGCCTGGCTGCTGCCGCCGAAGGCGCTCATCAGCTTTTGGCCGAGTGCGCGGGCCGGTGAAGGAGCCGGTCGTGCCTTCGCTCCCTCGACGGCGCGGACCGGCGCTGCGGCTGGCCGCGGCGCAGGGCGGCTGGAGGCGCGCGGCGCGTAGTTCGACGAAGCCGCAGAAGCGTGGCCGCCTTCGGTTCCGGTCATGCGGAATTGCCCGAGCAGGGACGTCAGCGAGGCGGCTTCGGTTGCCAGGCTATGACTGGCGGCGGTGCTTTCTTCGACCATGGCGGCATTCTGCTGCGTGCCGTGATCCATGGCGTTGACTGCGGTATTGATCTCCTGCAGGCCGGCCGATTGCTCGCGCGACGCTTCTGCGATCGCATGCACATGCCGGTTGATCTCCTGCACTTCCGAGACGATGGCATCGAGCGCCTTGCCGGTTTCGCCGACCAGGTTGACGCCTGTCTGTACGTGTGTGCCGGATGCGGTGATCAGCGATTTGATCTCCTTGGCGGCGTTGGCCGAACGCTGCGCCAGTTCGCGCACTTCCTGCGCAACGACCGCAAAGCCCTTGCCGGCTTCACCGGCGCGGGCTGCTTCGACACCGGCATTCAGGGCGAGAAGGTTGGTCTGGAATGCGATGTCGTCGATCACGCCGATGATGTTGCCGATCTCGGACGAGGATTTCTCGATCTGCTGCATGGCGCTGACGGCATTGCGGACGATTTCGCCGGATCGTTCGGCACCGGCGCGGGTGTGGGCGACAAGCTGGCTTGCTTCTTCCGCCCGCTTGGCGGCGTCCTTGACCGTCGTGGTGATCTGTTCGAGGGCGGCAGCCGTCTCTTCGACGGATGCGGCCTGCTGTTCAGTGCGCTTGGAAAGTTCGTCGGCGGAGCCGCGGATTTCGTTGGCGCCGGCATTGATGGCGCGCGCATTGGCGCCAACCGCCTGCATGGCTTCGTTCAGCTTGACAAGCGAATTGTTGAAATCCTGCCGCAACTGGTCGAGATGGGCGACAAACTGCGTGTCGATATGGGTGACAAGATCACCGTCCGCAAGACGCTTCAGGCCGTCGCCGAGCGCCTGCACCGCCTTCTGCAGGTGCGCGGCTTCGGCCACCCGCAGCGCTTCGTGTTCGGCACGCTCGTTGTCGCTGAGATTGCGATCGGCTTCGGCTTGCGCTTCCAGTCGGGCACGTTCGATGGCGTTGTCGCGGAAAACGGAAACCGCTGAAGCCATTTGACCGATCTCGTCGCGGCGGTCGAGGCCGTCGATCTCGCTCGTCGTATCGCCGCTGGCAAGCGTTACCATGCGGCGATGCAGCCGCGTCAACGGCGTCGCAATGCCCGTTTGCGCGACATAGACGCCAAGGGCAATGCCCGCAAGCGTCAGAGCAGCCAGAATGGCGAGCGTATAGTCGATCGTGGTGTTGATGTGGGCTGACAAGGCGTCGGCGCCATTATTCATCCGGTCGGTCAGCGCATTGTTGTTGGCCTGCATCTTGGCGACAAGAGTGGTCAACTTGTCGGCGACCACGGCCATGCTTGCGGTGGCACCCTTGACGTCGCCGCTCTTGCGTTGGTCGATCACCTTGTTCGTCAGCGCTTCCAGCTCGTCCATGCCGGCCAGGATCTCATCCATTTGCGGCTTTTGCGAAGGAACCTGGCTTTCAGCCTGCTTCAATCGGTCCTTGGCCTCGCCAAAGCGGCTTTTGCCGGCGGCAACCGTCTTGAAGGCATCGCTGTCGGGATCGAAATTCAGCATCATGCTCGCCTGCAGCACCGAGGTCAGAACGGATGTGCTGGAGCGAGTGCCTTTGGTCGCGGCGACGGCTTCGTTGTCGAGGAAGGCGCTGTAGGCTTGGTCCGCCTTGCGGAATTCGCTGACGATGTAAAGCAGCCCGGCGAAGGAGATGATCCCGAGAAACAGGATCACGGTGAGCATCTTGGTTTTGATTTTCAGGTTCCTGAACATGACGATCCGCCCGAGGGATATCGCGCAGCATCGGACCGTAGCGCGCAATAGCCCGCTCGCCCCGGAGAGGCGGCGGACTTAACGCTTGGCCTGATGCACGCAGGTGAAGCCGAATTCTTTGGATACCTTGCGAAGAAGGTTCGGACGACCTGCGTCATGCGATCAGCTTCGGAGCCGACGTCGTCGATGCTACAAATAGAATCGATAGAGCTTAATCGACCGCTAACGCCGACAGCTTTCGGAGCCGAAATCTACCGTGTGACCGTGCTTTTTCGGTGCACTGCAACCCGTCTGGTGTGATCATCGCCAAAGCTCAGTCCGAGCAAGTCTCGCGGCCGTCAGGACAGGGCGTGATATTCTCCCGTCGGCCCGACTCTGCTACACCGGTTTCGACATCAGAAATCTGCACATCCGACCGGAGGCTTGATCATCCTAATGCCTGTTTGCCTTTCGTTGTTGGGATCCGTGGCAAGGCGTGCGGCAGGCGCAGTGCTGATTGCCGCGTCCTGTGCCATGCCTCTTGTCGCGCAAGAGGCGCCGCCGCCCGGCCTGCCGATCCTGTTCGATTCGCGCGAGCGGCTGCCGAAGCCGGATCTTTCTTCGCTGGTCAGGCTGCGTTTCCTGACATCCGTCGACTTCCCGCCCTTTAATTTCGCCGATCAGAACGGCAAGCTCGCCGGCTTCCATGTCGATCTTGCCCGCGAGATCTGCGACGAGCTTGGCATATCGGACAAATGTCAGATCCAGGCGCTACCGTTCGATGAATTGCAGGGCGCGCTTGCCGCTTCGCAAGGCGACGCAGTAATCGCCGGCGTCGCGGTGACGCCCGAGCTGCGCAAGAACTTTGCCTTCTCACGCCCTTTTCTGATGCTGCCCGCCCGCTTCGTCCGCAATCTCAAGGCGTCGATCGACGGCGGGACGGCGGCCGCGCTTGCCGGTCATCCGGTCGGTGTGGTCAAGGGCACGGCGCATGAGGCAATGCTCGCCGCCTTTTTCCCCGCCGTTAAGCAGGTCCCCTTCGGCGACAAGGACGCGCTCCTGGCGGCAGTCAAGGACGGCAAGGTCGACGCCGCTTTTGCCGATGGGCTCCAACTGTCCTTCTGGGTATCCTCGCCATCAGCCGAAAAATGCTGCGTGCTGTTCGACGGACCCTATCTTTCGCAGCAATTTCTCGGCGAGGGCATGACCATCATGTTGCGCCAGCAGGACGCCGATCTGACAGCCGCGATCAATCATGCGCTGGCGACATTGTCACGCGACGGCCGGCTACAGGAAATCTATCTGCGGTATTTCCCTTACGGGCTCTACTGATAAAGTTTTCAGCCCTTGCGGTAGCGAGCAATGGCGCTGCGCTCGATGGCGGCGCAGGTGAGCTTGTCGAGACCGAGACGATCGCGCAGCAGGCTGAGCAGGCGCAGTTCCTCGGCCTTGACCGAGAAATCGGCGGAGGCGACCTCGACGGCAAGCGCATAGGCGGTGTCATAGAGCCGCACCGGCAAGGTGTCGCGCACCGTTTCCAGCACGATATCGAGCCCTTCACGGCCGGCAAGAAGCTTGGCGCAATCGCGCGACACGGAGATCAGTTTCTCGTCATCGAAACCATCGAAAACCGGAAGCGCATGGATCAGCTCGCCGATCCGTCCCAATTCCTTGTCGTTCATCGTCCGATCAACGGCGGACGCCATTACCATGACGTAGATCAGGGCCTCATGGGCGGAAAGCGGCTTATTCATTGTGGGCGAAATCCTCCGGTTTGGCAGCAGACTAGAAAGTCGAGCCTCTCATGACAAGAGCTGGTGTCGGAAGCGTGACGTCAGATTGGATTAAGTGGATCTTCCTTAGGCAGCGCCGGCGCGAGTGTTGATTTTCCGGCCGGGCGCGGATCGTCGCCGTAGATGCCGCGCTTCTGCTGCTTTGCCTGTTCGGCGAGGGCGACCAGCGGCGATCCGGCCTCCGGTTCGGCCCAGCCGAAGCGCACCAGCCATTCGCTGAGATCGATGCGAACATACCGGCAGGCGCCGGTCACCGTACCTTGCCAGGTCGGGCTCGGCAGGTCGCAGTCGATGGTGCGGCCGCGCAGATACATGCGGAAGGCTGTACGCGCCGCGGCCCCGCAGGGCCAGGTCTTGCCATTCGGCCCGGTGCACATCCGGTCGACATCGGTGGGAATGATGCCGGGAAGCTGCACCCTTTTGCCGGCAATGGTCAGTACACCGGCGCGATCAGAAAACGGCCGCACCAGTTCCACCGGCTTTGCTGGCTCGTTCGGCTTTTGACCGCCGTCGAGCGACGCTTGCTGCGATGCCGGTTCGGTAGGCGCAGTCCGGTGGGCTGAAGCCGCGAGCTCCCGGTCTGCTTGATCGGCCGGCCCCTGGCTCACCGGCGTCTGGCCTACATTGGTTTGGTCGGAAGTTTCCGGCTTCAGGGCAGCCTTGTCCGGCTTTGTTTTTTTCGCCTCTGCCGTCTGGGCCTGCGTCGTATTCGTCTTTGTCGGAGTTGCCTGCGCCGATTGCGTCGCGCCCGGATTCGCTGGAGTCGTCTTCGGTTGCGCCGACTCTGTCGACGTTTTGCTTTCAGCTTGCGTTGGCGACTGCGCTGCAGCGCCCGCTGTGCCTTTGTCGATTTGATCCGCGCCGGTGGCGAGAAGCGCTTTCGCCGTGTCTTCCGGCGTCGATGTCGTTGCCGCGGCGGAGGGTGTCGTCGCAGGTGTTTGATTGCCTTTGTCGGTCGTCCCTGGAGCTGCGGTGCTGGGTGCAATCGTTGCGGCATGCGTCGTTTGCTCGGCAACGGCGGCCGGCTGCACCGAGGTCTTGTCGTCCGGCTTCGTCTCGGCCGCGGGCGCTACCTCCTGCTTGGCCGTCTCGGCCGTCTGGACAGGAGTGGTCGTTGCCGGGATGGGGGTGGCCTTTGCCGTTTCCGTTGGCGCCGGTGCGGTCACCGCCGGGCGGCTTTCCGCTTCGGCCTCGATGTTGGCTTTGTTCGGCAACCCGAGACCATACTCCTCGACCTGTACGGCAATCAATGTCAGCCATGAACCGACGACCACACCTGCCAAACTTGCGAGCCAGATATCACGACGCATAACGAGAAAACTTTCCTATTGGCTGGCCCAAATGATCCGTGCAACCCATTCCACATCCGCAAGGTCGAAGCTGCGGTTCGGATGTTCCGGGTTGAGCGACAGTAGTTCGATCGACCGAGCGCTCTGTCTCAGCAGCACCTTGGCCATAACTTCACCCTCGCGGGTCTTGACCACCACCCGATCATTGCGCCTAATCTGCGCGCCCGGTTCGACGATCAGCACGTCGCCGTCACGATAGAGCGGCAACATGCTCTCGCCCTGCACTTCAAGGGCATAGACACCGCCCCTTTGCCCGGGAGCCACCGGAAACTCCACCATGTCCCAGCCCTGGCCGACCGGAAAGCCGCCATCGTCGAAAAAGCCTCCGGCGCCGGCCTGTGCAAAGCCAAGCAGCGGTATGGAGCTTGCCGGCGGGGAAAAAGCGCGATCGGAAGTGCCGCTGGCTCCATCCACCGAGCGCATGAAGCCGAGAAACTGCTCCATGCTGGCCCCGGTCGCATCCAGTACTTTGGCGATCGATTCCGTCGACGGCCAGCGCAGGCGTCCATCCTGGCTCAGCCGCTTCGATTTGTTGAATGAGGTGGGATCGAGGCCGGCGCGCCGGGCAAGACCGGACGCTGTCAGGGCATGCCGTTCGGCAAGCCTGTCGATCGCGCTCCATATCTGCTCATGTGACAGCATCGCCGTTCAGCACTCGGAAGCCGGAATATCCGGCGTTTGACCTTAAAGAAAGGTTAACTGAGGCTCTTTTGCGAGTAAAGGGCGACGTAGGAATAAGGTCCTTTATCCCCTTGCTTTCACTGTTAATTCCAGCAGCTTCAGGTTTTCTGCGGCTGCGCCTTGTCGTCGGGCACCTGCTTCTGGAATTCCTTCGCCATGTCCATGAAGCCGCGCATGAATTTCTGCATGATGCCGAGGGTGCGGTCGATGTCGGCGTCGCTCGGCAGGCTTGATCCGCTGCCAGAGGCCACGGTCTTCTCCAGCTTCGAGACGCGCTCGGAGAGGCGGTCGAGTTCGTCTTCATAGGCCGCGCGTTCATCCGCAGCCATGCGGCAGACCAGATTACCATTCTGATCCTGGCAGATCGACATGGCGCCCGTCTGTTTGTCCAGGCGGACAAAATGATCGCCGCTACGCTCGAGTTGGAAGCGCGTCACATCAGCCTCGGCTGCGTGGCCTGGCGCGGCGAGAAGAAGAGCGGCGGGCAGGATGAGGGCTGCAAGGCCTGATGCCATTTCCTTCGTCATGTCATCCTCCGGATTTTCTGCGTTTTAATCCCAAATAATCTGCGGTAGCCGTGGACATCTGCAGCGGTTTTCGTGCAAAGCCCTATCAGGGATAAACGTTTACACAGGAATGATGACCGCGATGCCAGTGGTTTACAAGATCGTGCCGGATACGCTGTGGCAGCAAGCCAGACAAACCGGGGTTTTTAATGGCGCAGCGATCGATCTGACCGACGGTTTCATCCATTTCTCGACCGCTAAGCAAGCCAGGGAAACGGCGGCGCGGCATTTCGCCGGCCAGACCGGCCTGCTGTTGGTGGCGATCGATGGCGGCACGCTCGGTGATAAGCTGGTGTTCGAGCCCTCGCGCGGCGGCGATCTCTTCCCGCATCTCTATGCGCCGCTACCGCTTTCGGCCGTGCTCTGGGAAAAGCCGCTGACGCTCGGTTCCGACGGCGCGCATGTCTTTCCGGAGATGCCGGAATGATCGGCGCCCTCCGCGATTTCGGCCGGCGCGGCCTGTTCATGTTCGATCCGGAAACGGCGCATGGCATGTCGATTGCGGCGCTGAGGTCCGGCCTCGTTCCGGCCTGCCGGATCAGCAACGATTCCCGTCTGCGTCAGACCGTAGCCGGACTGGATTTCGCCAATCCGCTCGGCATGGCCGCGGGCTATGACAAGAATGCCGAAGTGCCGGAGGCGCTGTTGAAGCTCGGTTTCGGCTTTACCGAGATCGGCACGGTGACCCCAAAGCCGCAAACCGGCAATCCGCGTCCGCGCATCTTCCGCCTGGTCGAAGACGAGGGTGTCATAAACCGCCTCGGCTTCAACAATGACGGCCACGAGGCGGCTTTCCGGCGTCTTCAGCCGATCCGCGGCAAGGGCATCATCGGCGTCAACATCGGCGCCAACAAGGATAGTGCCGACCGCATCGCCGATTACGTCGCCGGCATCCGCCGTTTCTATTCCGTCGCTCGCTATTTCACCGCCAATATCTCTTCGCCCAACACGCCGGGCCTGCGAGACCTGCAGGCGCGCGAGAGCCTTTCGGCGCTGTTGTCGGCTGTGCTTGCCGCCCGCGACGAGGAGGCGGAGAAGGCAGGCAAGAAAATTCCGGTCTTCCTGAAGATCGCGCCGGACCTGACCGAGGAGGGCATGGACGACATCGCCGCCGAAGTTTTGGCGCATGCGCTGGACGGTCTGATCGTCTCAAACACGACGCTTGCACGCGATGGCTTGAGGGATCAGGCCCAGGCGAAAGAAGCCGGCGGCCTCTCTGGCAAGCCGCTCTTCGAAAAATCCACGGTCGTGCTCGCAAAGATGCGCCGGCGCGTCGGCGCTGCTTTGCCGATCATCGGTGTTGGCGGCGTTTCATCGTCCGAAACGGCGCTGGAGAAGATCAAGGCTGGCGCCGATCTCGTGCAGCTCTATTCGTGCATGGTCTATGAAGGCCCAGGCCTGCCGGGCCGAATCGTTACCGGCCTGTCGAAGCTGCTCGACCGCGACCGTGTCGGCTCGATCCGCGAGCTGCGCGACAGCAGGCTCGATCATTGGGCCAGCCGAAACGTCTGATCGGCCCGCTTTTTCAGCCCCATAACGAGGAAAATGCCGCGGAACAGCAGGAAGGCGTTCATGGCCAACCAAAGGCCGTGATTGCCTAGGGTCGGTACGAAGACCGCAAGCGCCACAAGGTAGCCGGCAAACGACATCAGCATGCGGTTGCGCATGTCGCGCGACCACGTGGCACCGATGAAGACGCCGTCCATCAGGAAGGCGAGCGCGCCGGTCAGCCCGGTGACGGCGGCCCAAGGCAGGTAGGTTTCGGCAGCTACACGCACCTCTTCCGAGGTCGTCAGCAGGCGGATCAGTGCCGGGCCGATGGTGAAGAAGAAAAGGGCAGCGGCAAGCGCCAGTCCAAAGGACCAAAGCCCGGTCAGCTTCAACCCGCGCTCGAAGGCGGGGCGATAATTGGCGCCGATCGATCGGCCGGTAATCTGCTCGGCGGCGTTCGCCAACCCGTCGAGATAGTAGCCGGACAGCAGGAAGAAGTTCATCAATACCGCATTGGCTGCGAGCGTCACCGCGCCGAATGTGTTGCCGATGCGGGTCATCAGCGTGAAGGCGCCGATCAGCACGAAGGTGCGGATGAGGATGTCGCGGTTGAGCGCGAAGAGTTGCGTAAGCTTGGCGCGTGACAGGAGTTCGGCGCGGGCAGGCCGCTGTTCGCCGGAGAAACTGCGCAACACTATGGCAAGACCCGTGAGTGCGCCGACCGCCTCGCCGATCAACGTACCCCAGGCAACACCCGCGACACCCCAGCCGAGCCAGAGGCCGAGGAGGATGGCGAGGATGATGTTGACGCCATTGATCAATGTCTGCAGCAGAAGCCCGATGCGGCCCTGGCCACGCCCGAGCACGAAACCGAGGATGGCGTAGTTGGCAAGCGCTGCCGGGCCGGAGAGCATGCGGATCGAGAAATAGGTGCGTGTCGCGTCGGCAATGCCACCCTCAGGCCCCATCAATTTGACGCCGAGCCAGAGCAATAGGGGCGACAACAAGAGAAGCAGCAGGCCGCATCCAAGCGCCGAAAGCAGTGCTCGCCAAAAAACCGCCTGCTGCTCATGTCGGTCGTGGCGGCCATAGGCTTGCGCCGTCAGGCCGGTCGTTGAAGAGCGCAGGAAGTTGAAGCTCGCGAAAATGAGATCGAAGAGCACCGCGCCGATCGCCAGCCCCGCCAGCGCATCCGGCTGGCCGAGACGCCCGACGACGGCGGTATCGGCGAGGCCGAGCAACGGTGTCGTCATGAAGCCGAGCGTCATCGGAATGGCGATGGACAGCACCAGCCGGTGCGTCACGTCGAAGGGCAGAACCCTTCCACTATGCTCTTGATGATCCATGTCCAATCAGCCCCTCCTCAATTCGAGGAGAGCACCATGGACCAATAGGGCTTGTCACTGGAAGAGGGAGCATAGGCGAGAGCGACGCCTAGGCCGTTATATTTGCCGAGCATGTTGTGCAAATGCTTCGGCGAATTGATCCAGGCCGTCACCGCGGCATTCACATCGCGCTGGCCTTCGGCAATATTTTCGGCGGCCGGCAGCTTGACGCCGCTCGCCTTGACGCGCGTGCCGAAGTTGTCGCCGATACCCATCAGATGTTCCATCCTGTCGGCATCGGCCATGCGCTTGGCCTGGTAGATTGCTGCTGCGCTGGCCGCCGGATCGACCTTGAGCGGCGGCAGCCCGTTCTTGGCACGCAAGGAGTTGACGAGCGGCAGCGCGGAAGCGGTCTCGTCGTTGGCCGGCGTGTTGGAGACATGGGTGGGTGGTGTGGCGCAACTCGCGACGATGGCAGCCAGGGCAAGGCCGGTGAGACGCAGTGCGTGACGTCGCGTAAAAAGTGAAACTTCGGGGATCATATCAGCGGCGAAAGTTGAAGAGGCGGAGGATGACGAAGAGCGGAATGACGATCGTGGCGCCGAGCAGCAGATAATCGCCAAACTCGCCGAGCGCGGCAAAACCGCTATGCCAGAGATCGACAACGAAGCGACGAAAGCCGTACAGAAAATCCAGCGGCCGCCAGCCGAAGAACTTCATCACGAAGCCGACGATCAGCGACACGACAATAAGCTTCACGAGCGTGCGGCCGGGCGAGTCGCCGAGGAACCTATTCACCTGATCGGACATGCGGCTGTCTCCATAATGCCTGTCGAGCGGTTTTGAAATAAGGCTGCGACCTGCGACTCGCAAGCGCTTTCGCCCAGTGTTTCCTGAAACAAGTGCTTACCTGAAACAGGTGCTTGCCTGAATTAGGACTTGAGTTTTTTTGTGGCCGCGTCCAAAGGCGGATACCAAACAGGATCGAGATCATGCTGCCGAGCCAGCTTTCCTCAGGTGACGTCATCGCCGACCGTCGCGCAGACTATGCGAAGATGCTTGCCGAAAGCGGCGAGCCGGCAAGCGCTGCCGAATTGATGGAGCAAACTCTGGAGCTGACGCCGGGCTGGGCGGCCGGCTGGTTCACTCTTGCGACCTATCGTGAAAAAGCGGGGAATACACAAGGTGCCATCGAGGCGCTGAATGAAGTCCTGACCCTCGATGCAGGCGATGTCTTCGGCGCCCGGCTGAAGCTCGCGGTTCTCGGAGCCGCCGATATGCCCGATCAGCCGCCGAGCCGCTACGTCGAGCGGCTGTTCGACGACTATGCCGACCGGTTCGAGACATCGCTGGTCGAAAAACTCGGCTACAGCGTGCCGCAGAAGCTTGCGGCTCTGATAGCTGGCACGGTCGGCATGCCCGCGCATTTCCGTCTTGCCGTCGATCTCGGCTGCGGTACCGGCCTGTTCGGCCCGGAAATCCGTACGCGGGTCGATCGGCTGGAAGGATTCGATCTGTCGAAAGGCATGCTCGCGAAAGCAGCGGACAAGGGCGTCTATGATCATCTCGGCCAAGCCGATCTGTCACTGCCTCCACCGTTGTCCGGCATTTTCGATGACGGGCTCGCGCCGGGACGCGCCGATTTGATCACCGCAGCCGACGTGCTGATGTATCTCGGCAATCTCCAGAGCGTCATGACGATCGTGGGGGGACTGGCCGCTTTCGGGGCTGTGTTCGCCTTTTCGGTCGAGGATGCGGAAGAGGAGGGGGGGTATCTTCTGCGCGACTCACTGCGCTTCGCTCATTCGGAAGCCTACGTCAGGGCGATATTGGCCGCCGATGGCTTTGTTGTCCGTAATCTCGCCCGCAGCGTCATTCGCATGGATGCCGGGAAACCGGTGCACGGCATTTTGTTCGTTACACAGAAATCCACGTGACCGGCCGAATGTTGCCGACCGTTCGTAGCCATTTGCTCAGTGTTGGACCAATCGCGCTCAACTTCTCCATCGCGATCAACCATCGGTCCGATCGCTACACCGTGCTCTGAGCTGAGCGGAAGCCTTACTGCTTGCGGGTCTGGTCGGATTCCGCGATCGCCGCCTCGTGATACCAGCTATCGAAGGCGGCAGTGCAGATGCTTGGGCCAATGTCGGGAGTAAGGTTTACTTTCTCACGTTGTCCGGCGGGTACGGGGCGAGCCGTGATGGGAAACCGGTAAATCTTTGCCGTTTCATGTTGAGGACTAATCGCCATTGCAACGTCTCTCCCTTTTTGGTGTTCAAGCGGGAGCGCTTCAAGAGACTTCTTATATATAGCAGAGTCCGTCCCCATTTTTGAGAGTCTTGCTTAAAAAAAATGCAAAAGGTTGAAATTATAGGCAATTTTGAGGTTTTGATATTAAAAACCGTAGCCCATGGAAGTCTGATTGCTGCGCTGCTTCGAATCTGCCGCACTGCGACAAGTTGGCAGCACTTTTCAGCCAAGTTGCTCACGATTTTGAAGGAATCGGAGGCCAGGCGAGGCAAAATCAACCAAAATTGACTCCAATTTGCGCGTTTTTCTTTCGCTGGGCTCACATGTCGCGCAGTTTGGCATGTCAAATGCATGTCACATGGTCAGCCGTAGGTGGCGAAGATTTGCGGGCGGGCGCGCCTTTGAATTTTTTCTACTTCGGGTAGTTAACCCTGATTGAGGTGCGTAATGACTAAATACAAGCTCGAGTATATTTGGCTCGACGGGTACACCCCTGTACCGAACCTGCGCGGCAAGACGCAGATCAAGGAATTTGCTGATTTTCCGAAGCTTGAAGAGCTCCCGCTCTGGGGCTTCGATGGCTCATCGACGATGCAGGCCGAAGGCCGCAGCTCGGATTGCGTGCTGAAGCCTGTTGCCGTTTACCCGGACCCGGCCCGCACCAACGGCGCACTCGTCATGTGCGAAGTCATGATGCCGGATGGCGTCACGCCCCACGAATCCAACAGCCGCGCCACCATCCTTGACGACGAGGACGCCTGGTTCGGTTTCGAGCAGGAATACTTCTTCTACAAGGACGGCCGTCCGCTCGGCTTCCCGGAATCCGGCTACCCGGCTCCGCAGGGTCCTTACTACACCGGCGTTGGCTATAAGAATGTCGGCAACGTCGCCCGCCAGATCGTCGAAGAGCATCTCGATCTTTGCCTGGCTGCCGGCATCAACCATGAAGGCATCAACGCCGAAGTGGCGAAGGGCCAGTGGGAATTCCAGATTTTCGGCAAGGGCTCCAAGCGCGCTGCCGACCAGATCTGGATGGCCCGCTACCTGCTGCTGCGTCTCTGCGAAAAGTACGGCATCGACATCGAGTTCCACTGCAAGCCGCTCGGCGACACTGACTGGAACGGCTCGGGCATGCATTGCAACTTCTCGACCAAGTTCATGCGCGAAGTCGGCGGCAAGGCCTACTTCGAAGCGCTTATGGCTCAGTTCGACAAGAACCTTCAGGACCACATCGCCGTCTACGGCCCGGACAACCACATGCGTCTGACCGGCAAGCACGAAACGGCTCCGTGGAACAAGTTCAGCTACGGCGTTGCCGACCGAGGCGCTTCCATCCGCGTTCCGCATTCCTTCATCAAGAACGACTACAAGGGCTACCTCGAAGATCGTCGTCCTAACTCGCAAGGCGACCCCTACCAGATCGCTTCGCAGGTTCTGAAGACCATCTCGGAAGTTCCGACCTCGGCTGCTTCGGCTGCTGCTTGATCGTTATCGGTCTCGGTCCCCGAGACAAAGACAAAATAAAAAAGCGCGGGATTTCGGTCCCGCGCTTTTTTGTTCTTGCAATCGTGCTTACGCTGCCTTCGCGTCCTTATCGATCGGATGCTGCGAGCGAAAACCAACGGCCAGCCGGTTCCAGATATTGATCGCGCCGATCGCGACGGTGATCTTGACGATCTCTTCCTCGCCGAAATGCGGCTTCAGCGCTTCGAAATCCGCATCCGGTATGCCTGTTTCCGCTATCTTCGTCACCGCATCGACCCAGCCGAGCAGAGCCCGTTCGCGGGCGTCGTAAACCGGCGATTCCCGCCAGACGCACATTAGGTTGATCCACTGTTCGCTGAGGCCGTCGTGCCGGGCTTCCTTGACGTGCATGTCGACGCAATAGGCGCAGCCGTTGATCTGCGACGCTCTGAGCTTGATCAGGTGAATGAAACGGCGCTCCAGGCCTGAGGTCTGCACGAAGTTTTCCAGCGCCGTGACGGCCTTGTAGGACTCCGGCGAAGCCTTGGCGAAGTTAAAGCGAGGTTGCATGGGTCTCTCCTTGGATTTTCGATTTATCGAATGGTTCTGCGTTCATTGAGGGCAAGGAAGGCGCAGCCTCTTGCCGCGATGGCGCCGTCGTCGCTCTCCGCAAGATCGGCGAGGACATCGGCGATGGTGGTCTTGGCAAGCTCGGCGCGGTACACCCGCTCGGCCGCCAGCATCGCCGCGCTGATGCCGCACGGCTTTGCGAAGTATTTTCCGGGCAGCGAGTTCGGCCCGCGCTGGCGGATTTCGGCGCAGCGAAAGGCAGGTGCCGGCCCTTCAACGGCAAGCACGATATCGAGAAGGGTGATTTTAGCCGGCAAACGCGCCAATCGGTAGCCGCCTTTGGGGCCGGGCACGGTGTCAAGAATGCCAGCGCCGGAGAGCGCCTGCAGATGTTTCAGCAGATAGCTCACCGATACTCCGTGAAACTCGGCAATCGCCGCCGCCGAAAGCACACCGCCGTCCGACAATCCTGCCAGCATTGCGACGCTGTGTATGGCCTGCTCAACGCCTTCCCCAAGTTTCATGGTTTGTCCTTTTCATATCGTGGATGGTTTTTGTCCATGATTATCTTAAAAGTCAACAGGAGATGCCGGGTATGCGACGGATCAACTCGGCGCTGTTGTGCCACCCCGGCCATCCATCGGACTGCGTCATCCTCCACCCCGCTTCCTATCCTCCGCATTTCGACTACATTTGCCCCGTGGACCAGATCGATTCCGAGCGCCGCCTTGCCTTGCCTGCCCCCTTCATCCGCTGGTTCGCGGAAAAGGGCTGGCAGCCGCGCGCCCATCAGCTCGAACTGTTGGCCCGCGCCGAGGCTGGCGAGAGCACGCTGCTGATCGCGCCAACCGGGGCAGGCAAGACGTTGGCCGGATTTCTTCCTTCGCTCACCGACCTGACGCGCCGCGGTAAAATCCCGGCCGGTTCGGCCTTCACCGGCATTCACACGCTCTACATCTCGCCGCTAAAGGCGCTGGCCGTCGATATCGAGCGTAACCTGATGAAGCCGGTCACGGAAATGGGGCTGCCGGTCTCTGTCGAAAACCGTACCGGCGATACGCCTGCTGGTAAGCGGCAACGCCAGAAACTCAATCCGCCGGACATCCTGCTGACGACGCCGGAACAAGTGGCGCTGCTGCTCGCCAATCGCGAGGCGGAGCGTTTCTTCAAGGATTTGAAATACATCGTCCTCGACGAACTGCATTCGCTGGTGACGTCGAAGCGCGGCCACATGCTTTCACTCGGCCTCGCTCGCCTCCGCAAGCTTGCGCCCAATCTGCAAACCACCGGTCTGTCGGCAACGGTAGCCGAGCCGATGGACCTGCAGAAATGGCTGGTGGGGCAGGAGGAGGGGGCGGAGCAGCATGCGGGCCTGGTGATGGTCGACGGTGGCGCCAAGCCCGACATTTCGATCCTTAAGACAGACGAGCATATCCCCTGGTCCGGCCACTCCGCCAAATACGCCATCCCCGATATCTATCGCGAGCTGAAAGAGCATCGGACGACGCTGCTCTTCGTCAACACGCGTTCGCAGGCGGAAATGCTGTTCCAGGAGCTGTGGTCGGCAAACGACGACAATCTGCCGATCGCGCTGCATCACGGCTCGCTCGATGTCGGCCAGCGTCGCAGGGTCGAAGCCGCGATGGCCGCCAACAGGCTGCGCGCCGTCGTCGCCACCTCGACGCTCGATCTAGGTATCGATTGGGGTGATGTCGATCTCGTCATCCATGTCGGCGCGCCGAAGGGGGCATCGCGCCTTGCCCAGCGCATCGGCCGCGCCAATCACCGCATGGACGAGCCGTCCAAGGCGATCCTCGTGCCTGCCAACCGTTTCGAAGTGATGGAATGCCAGGCAGCACTCGATGCCAATTATGTCGGCGCGCAGGATACGCCGCCGGTCGGTGCCGGCGCGCTCGACGTCCTTGCCCAACATATTCTCGGCATGGCCTGCGCCGAACCCTTCGACATGCTGGAACTCTACGACGAGATTCGGAGCGCTTCGCCCTATGCCGACGTATCCTGGGAGACGTTCGAGCGCATCGTCGATTTCGTCGCCACCGGCGGTTATGCCTTGCGCACCTATGAGCGTTACGCCCGCATCCGCAAGACGCCGGAGGGCCGCTGGCGTGTCTCCAATCCGCAAGTGGCACAGCAGTACCGCCTGAATCTCGGCACCATCGTCGAAGAGGCAATGCTGAACATTCGGCTGGTCAAACGCAATGCGCTGGGTTCGCTCGGTCGCGGCGGCGCCCCTCTCGGCAAGGTCGAGGAGTATTTTCTCGAGCAGCTTTCCCCAGGGGACACGTTTCTGTTCTCCGGCAAAGTGTTGCGTTTCGAGGGCATCCGCGAGAATGAATGCCTGGCCTCGCAGGCCTTCTCCATGGATCCGAAAATCCCCTCCTACGCCGGCGGCAAGTTTCCGTTGTCCACCTATCTCGCCGATCAGGTGCGCACGATGATCTCCGATCCCGAACGCCGGCATCGATTGCCGGATCAGGTACGCGACTGGCTCGAGCTGCAGAAGGACAGGTCGTTGCTGCCGAAGCGCGATGAGTTGCTGATCGAGACGTTTCCGCGCGGCAGCCGCGCCTACATGGTCGCCTATCCCTTCGAAGGACGGTTGGCGCACCAGACGCTTGGCATGCTGTTGACGCGGCGGCTGGAGCGGGCCGGCGCAAAGCCGATGGGCTTCGTCGCCACG
This sequence comes from Rhizobium sp. BK313, assembly GCF_014193655.1. Lineage (GTDB taxonomy): Bacteria > Pseudomonadota > Alphaproteobacteria > Rhizobiales > Rhizobiaceae > Rhizobium. Next base: position 524,319 of record NZ_JACHZQ010000003.1, read on the forward strand.
GACTATTCACTCGGCATTTGGGGGCTGGAGGACATGGGCCTGATGATTGCCAACGGCCGTCTCAGCCTTTCCGATCTCTTCGACGAGGATATGCTCGGCGACGATCTCGAAGCCTGGCTCGATGAATCCTTCCTCCTGAAACGCACCTTCCGCAATTGCGCGGTCATTGCCGGCTTGATCGAGCGTCGTCATCCCGGCAAGGAAAAAACCGGCCGGCAGGTGACGGTGTCGGCCGATCTGATCTATGACGTGCTGCGCAGCCACGAGCCCGATCATATCTTGATGCAGGCGACCCGACAGGATGCGGCCACGGGGCTTTTGGACATTGGCCGTCTTGGGGATATGCTGAAGCGAATCAAGGGCCATATCACCCACCGGGCGCTGGATCACATCTCGCCGCTCGCCGTGCCGGTGATGCTGGAAATCGGCAAGGTGCCCGTGCCGGGCGAGGCTCATGATGTGGTGCTGGCGGAAGCGGCTGACGATCTGATCCGCGAGGCGATGGAATAACGCATGATCCAAAAAAGTGCGAAGCCGTTTTCGGACAAGATCATGCAAAACTAATGACGAGAGTAGACTAAATTGATGAACCGCCTGGCGCTTGCGCGAGAAATGAACGGCCAATTCAGGAACGGACTGACGCCCGCATCGGGTGTCGAGACCGCCGTCCAGGGCGTCGCCGCCGTCTGCGATCCGCTTGGTGCACTCTACCTGCCGGATGCCGGCATCCTCGTCGTCTCTGATCTGCATCTGGAAAAGGGGGCGGCCTTCGCGCGGCGCGGCATGCTGTTGCCGCCCTATGATACGCTGGCGACGCTGACCGTGCTTTCCGCCGTCATTTCCCGCTACGATCCGAAACTCGTCGTTTCACTCGGAGACAATTTCCATGACCGTGTCGGCTCCGAGCATCTGCCGGAGGAATTCCGCAGCCTGATCGTCAATATGGCGCGCGGCCGGGAATGGATCTGGATCAACGGCAACCACGATCCGGATGGTACGGTCGATCTGCCCGGTCGCTCCGTCGATGAGATGCACTATGGCGGCTTGACCTTCCGCCACGAACCGAGGGCCGGCCAACAGGCCGGCGAGATCGCCGGCCACCTGCATCCCTCCGCCACTGTCCGCCGCCGCGACAGATCCGTCCGCCGCCCGTGCTTCGCCACCGACGGCGCGCGCCTGCTGATGCCCGCCTTCGGCATCATGACCGGCGGGCTGGACCTGCGCCACAAGGCCATGGCCGGCCTGTTCGACCGGGAAAGTCTGATTGCGCACGTGCTCGGGCGTGACCGCATCTATTCGGTGCGGTTCGGCAATCTCACGGCTTAAAGCATGTCGCGCAAAAGTGTGCAGCGGTCTTGCGGCAACGACATGCGAAAACTGAGGATCTAAAGCGCAAGGAGCGAATACCAGAGTTCGCGATGCGCTTTAGGTCGCTTTCGCGGGCTCGTAGCGCAGGATCACCGCGCCGGTCTTGAGGGGCGTCGATTCGAGCAGCGTCATTGGAATCTGTTCTCCCGCTGGCTTGAAATGCGGGTTGCCGCTGCCGAGGACGACCGGAACAAGGCAGATGCGGATTTCGTCCACCAGTCCCGCTTTCAGAAGCGTATCCGCCACCTCTGCGCTGCCGAAGATGAATATGGTCTTGCCGGGCTCTTCCTTCAGTTTCTTGACTTCGGCGACGATGTCGCGAATGACGCGGGTGTTGTTCCACTCCGCCCTGTCCATCGTCCGCGAGGCGGCGATCTTGGCGATGCCGTTCATATAGGTGGCGATCTCGGGGGTTTCCGTCGCGGTCGGCCAATAGGCGGCCATGCCTTCATAGGTCTTGCGGCCGAAGATCAGCAGATCGCCCTCGTTCCCGAGATCCTTCGCGTAACGCTCGAGCTCGTCGCCCCAGGCGAGCATATGGAAGTCCAGGTCCCAGGGTTTCGTTCCCTCGAAATAGCCATCCAGGGTCATGAGATTCCAGACAACAAGCTTTCTCATCGGTCTCCTCCTCTGTGATAACCGTATCATAATCAAAACTGGTTGCTAAAAGCAAGTGGTTGAAAGTTAGCGTGACTGGTGGCAAAGTGCAAGCAGTTTTTGGAGATCCCTATGGACGCGCTTAATCGCTCCGGCTGCCCGATCAATCTCACCCTGGAAATCCTCGGTGACCGCTGGAGCCTGATCATCATCAGGGATATCATGTTCGGCAGTCGCCGGCATTTTCGCGAGCTTTTGCAGAACTCGGAGGAGGGGATTGCCTCCAACATCCTCGCCGATCGGCTGAAGCGGCTGGTGGAGCGCGGGCTTTTGACCCGCGACGACGATCCGACTCATAAGCAGAAGGCCGTCTACAGCCTCACCGAAATGGCGATCGACCTTGTGCCGCTCTTTGCCCATATGGGCGCCTGGGGCCGCAAGCATCTGCCGGTCTCCGAAGAACTTTCGATCCGGGCGGAGTTGCTGGAAGATGGCGGGCCGAAGCTCTGGGAAGATTTTATGGATGAGCTGAGGGCGAAGCACCTGGGCAAGGTGTTGCCGCCGGGCACGCCGTCGGTGCTCGGCCGGCTGACGGAAGCCTACCTGGACGTAGTGGAACGAAAGAAGAGCGCTTGATCAGCTCTTCCGGAACACGAAGCTCGCCGTCCATCCCGTAATTAGTGCAAGAAGCACCGACAATGCACCGTAAGCGATCGGCTGGTTATGAGCAGCATCGGTGATGGTCTGTTCGATACCGGTCTTGATGACGCGCAGCGGCAGAGATTTTTCGGTCAGGAATTTGCCGCTCTTGAAGAGATAGGCCCGCACCGTATGCACGCCGTTGGGCACGTCGGCCGGGAGCCGCAGTGTCGCCCTGAACAGGCTGGAGCTGACGAAGCGCACGCCGGCCGGATCGCTTTCATAGAGGCCGCCGACCTCCTGCAGCCGCCGGAATGCCTGTCGAAATTCCGGCACATCGGCGCCGTTGCCGACGAAACCAACCGGGGTCAGCGGAATATGGTCCATGCCGATGCCGCGGTCGTTCAGCTCGAGCGGTGCGGTAATGTTGTCGACGGCACGCGTGCTCGACAACGAATAGGCCTGCGGCACATGCTCGAAAGTCATCGAGCGGGTGTTGACCCAGATGCCGAAGACCCGTTCCTTCCTGCGCACGGTGGCATTTTCGCGCGGTCCCTCCAGCACGACGACGATGTCGTATTGGCCGATCGCCAGGAGCAGTTGGTCGGTGTTGGCAAGTGCGCCGAAGATCGTCAGATCCGCGCCGGTGAAGTCGGAGGTGATGGCGATCTCGCTGGTCGAGGTGCCGATCTCCATCGTCTCGCGTGCTGTTGTGGAGGTCGTCGGCTGATCCAGCAGCACCTGCGCCTCAGCGCTCAATGGCGCAAGCAGGAGCCCTGCAGCGAGGATCAGGCTGAAACCTCTCACCGGCCCGCTCCTTCGAGCACGACCGAATAGATATCGGCCGGGGTGACCACCAATGCGATCGCCAGGCGCAAGCCGACGGCAAGCACGAGGAGGCCGAGCAAGGCGCGAAGCTGTTCGCCGCGCAGCTTCTGGCCGACGCGCACTCCATATTGCGCGCCGATAACGCCCGCCACCATCAGCAGGAAGGCCAGCACGATATCGACGGAATAGTTGGTTGCGGCCTGGACAACGGTCGTGTAGGCGGTGACGAAGATGATCTGGAATAGCGAGGTGCCGACGACGACATTGGTCGGGATGCGCAGCAGATAGATCATCGCCGGCACCATGATGAAGCCGCCGCCGACACCCATGACCGACGTCAGGATGCCGATGCCGAAGCCAAGGCCGATCACGGGAATGACGCTCAGATAGATCTTCGATTTCTTGAAGCGCATCTTCAGCGGCAGGCGATGCACCCAGCTGTGATGACCCGGCTTGCGGGGCATGGCGGGCTCATTGCGGGCGGCGCGGCGCATCGCGTTCAGGCTCTCCCACAGCATCAACCCGCCGATCGTGCCGAGAAAGACGACGTAAAGCAATGAAATGAAGAGGTCGAGCTGACCGATGCGCCTCAGCAGCGAGAAGATCCAGATGCCGAGGGTGGCACCTGTAAGACCACCGATCAGCAGTACCGAACCGAGCTTCATGTCGAGCGTGCCGCGGCGAAAATGCGTGATGGCGCCGGAGATCGACGAGGCGACGACCTGGTTGGCGCCGGTGGCGACAGCGACAACCGGCGGGATATTGTAGAAGATCAGAAGCGGGGTGATCAGAAAGCCGCCGCCGACGCCGAACATGCCGGAGAGAAACCCAACGGCCGCGCCCATGCCGAGAATAATGAAGATATTCACCGATAGTTCTGCGATCGGCAGATAGATCGTCACGGTCTGATCCCAGTTGCAGGTATCCGAGCGCAAACGACCGGACGCCTTGAACAATTTCCCCTTTAAACAGACGATTCTAATCTGAAATGATTGCCAGAGCCTTAGGAAAAGCGATGGCGTCATTCAGCTATCGAATTCTTCAATCCAATGTAACGCGGCATTTTCCGCGATTGTGTGACGGTTTTCGGCGCATGGCGCGAGATCGCGGCTTACCGTCAGTCGGGGCGATCAAATATGCTGACGACTTGATCGTGCGAATGGCAGCCGCAAGGGGAAACGGCGTCAAGGGCAAACGCTCCTTCGCCTCGAACACGCGGCTCGAGATCGTGCATCGCGACGACAGCGCGTTCGAAGGCTTCATCGATCGGAAATGAAGCCCTCGGTTTATTTGTTGCGGGCCAGAAGTTCCTTGACGACCTGATCGGTCACCCGGCCGTCTTGCGGGAGGCCGACGGATTTCTGGAAGCTCTTCAGCGCAGCGACGGTTTTGCCGCCCATGTTGCCATCCGGCGTGCCGGCGTCGAAGCCGTTGTTGTTGAGGATCGCCTGGATGTTGCGGATCGCCTTCTTCATGTCGATCGAGGCGGTGTTGACGCCCTTGCCGGTCGTCCACTCGTCGGGGATAGTCGTGCCGTTCGCCTTGGCGTCTAGCGGCTGCGGCTTCCAGAGGTCGACCTTGGCGCGGGCGCTTTCGAGCTCATCCTGTTTCATGGCGTTGGCCACTTCGTCGCGCTTCTGCGCAGCGTCCTTGTCGCCGCCCTTGGCAGCGATCGCGAACCATTTGTAGGATTCCTGCAGGTCCTGCTTCACCCCGTTGCCGCGCGCATAGAGGATGGCGAGGTTGAACTGACTGTCGGACACGCCAAGATTGGCCGCCTTGATGAACCAGTTTGCCGCGGTCGGGTAGTCCTGTGCGCCGGCGGCGCCCGAGGCGTAGAGGACGGCAAGGTTGTGCATGGCGCTGGCATTGCCCTGATTGGCGGCCTGCTCGTAATATTGCTTGGCCTTGGCGAGATCGCGGTCGAGGCCATTGCCCTTCTCGTACATGCTGGCGAGCCGGTACTGCGCCGGTGCGAAACCCTTGTCGGCGGAAAGCTGATACCAGCTTGCTGCCTGTTTGAGGTCGGTCGCAACGCCGCGGCCATCCGTGTAGCGCGCGCCGATTTCGAATAATGCGACGGGATCGCCGGACTTGGCGGCGGAAACGAGCGTCGGCGGCTGGATGCCGTCAGGTACCGTGATCGCGGTGGCGGGCGCTGACGCCGGGGCGACCGGTGCTGCAGTCGTCGTGGTATTGGCAGGTACGAAGGCTGCGGTTTGCTGAACAGGAGCGGCGTCTCCGGCCGGCGTCAGCGTTTCACTGGCCTGGTTGCCGTCGAGGGGTGCTGCAGTCGTCAGATGATCGTTCGCCGTGGCGACGGCCGGATTGGCTGGCACCGGAGAGATTTGCGCGGCCCCTCCGCCATCAGTGGCCGAAGCTTGCGCTGTCGGTTCCTGGCTGGCCGGCGCATTCGTTGCCGCCTGAGCCTCCGGTGCCGGCGCCTGAGCTGCATTGGCGACGGCGCTGTTTGCGGTGGCACCTTCGGCGGCTGAGGTCAGCACCGAGACTTCGGCCGGCGGCGGCGCCTTTTGGCCACGCGTCAGCGTGTTGACCAAGGGGAAAGCCATGATCGCAAGTAGTGCTGCGCCGATAGCGAGCAGGATCGGCCGGCGGAAGCGCGAGAACGCGCCGCGCTTCTTCTCGCCGTTCTTGGCCGCAGGAGCCGAGCGCTGCGTCTGGTCCACTTCCATTGCGGCTGCCTGCGCGGCGCGGCGGGCGGCGGCGATATAGTCGGCGCGCTCGTTATCGCTCGGCTGTTTGACAGTGCCGCTGCGCGCGGCATTCTGGCTGGCGCGTACGCGCTCCAGGATCTTCTTGATATCAGGTGCGCCGGAGCCTGGCTCGAGCAGCTCATTCGCCTCCTCGGCAGGCATCATGTCGACTGGATCGATCGACGGCGCCTGCTCGATCACCGGCCGGTCGGGCAGGAAGATCGGTTCGGCCTTTTCGGGCATGAAAAAACGTCTGCCGAGGTTGGCGAGCAGACCCGATTTCGCCCCGTCCTTCTTCGCTGCGGCCTTGATCTCCGCCTTGGTGACCGCATCGACCGCTTGCGCGACGGCGGCTTCCGGCGATGCCGTGGATTCGGCAGGCGCAACGGTGCGGATGACTGGTCCGGCCTTGTGCGGTGCAGCCAAGGGCGGCTTCACGGCCGCGTCGGTATGGGCGAAAACATCGTTCTCGAATTTGGCGGCCGGCATGGCAGGCGCCGGCTGGCGATGTTCCATATGATCCAGCCGGTCGGCGATCTGGAGCAGCGTGTCGTGCAGCGCCTCGAAGGTGCGGTGGGTGCGCTCGTCGCTGCTGCGGCTGAGGTCTTCGAGATGGCGAAGATCTTCAGCCAGCGCCGTCATCGCCGACATGTCGACAGCTGGCACGCCATGGCCAAGGATGCCTTCGCGCGAGTAGGCCTCGACGACGGCTTCTGCCGCGTGCCGGGCCGCCTCGATGATATACTCGTCATTGGTCGTCATATAATCTTCGATCGCACTCATGCGGCGATCGAAATCGGCGGGAATGTGGTCTGCAACCGCCCGAGGCTCGCTCATCAGCAGCGTCGAAAGATGAGCGATCTGTTCTTCGAGATGGCGTAGCGCCTGCGTGTCGGTCGGCGGCGCGGCGGTGCTCGCCTCCAGCCGCATGGCGATATCGGAAAGACGGCCTTCCAGCCGACGGACCGCGCCATCATCGAGGTTTGCGACTGGATGCGGCGGATGGAAATCCATCTCGTCGATGCGTCGCGCCAGATAGTCCAGCCGTTCGGCCAGCACGTGGTCGACCGAGCCGTGTTCCAGCGCATCGATCTTGCGAGAGATATCGGCGAGATGGTTGACAAGTTCCGGCTGCGGCGTCGCCTTCTGCGAGCGTTCCATCAGATAGGAGAGCTGATCCAGGCGCTCTTCCAGGCGGGCGGCCGCCTTGGCGCTGCCGAGCTCGTCGATGCGCATGGTCAGCGCTTCGAGGCGGCCGGAAAGATCGTCGGCAGGTTGGCGGCGCGCCGCATCGCGGCTCATCACATCAATTTGGTCGGCGAGTCCGCTGATGCGGCCTTCGATCCGCTGCATGGCCTGATCGTGCGGCTGCATCATGCCGCCGAGGCTTTCCATGGCTGTGGCGATCGACAGCAGCTTGTTTTCAAGCGCATGCACGGCGGGGCTGTCGCTCAGGCCGCCCAGATGCTGCTTGATATCGTCCAGGCGATAGGCGAGTGACACTAGTTCTTCCTGCAGACCGACAGTGTCGATTGCCTGAACCTGGCGCTCGACATGGTGCAGCGAATCCTCACGGGCGAGCCCGTCCATCAGCGAGCGCAATTCATCGAATTCCGCCTTCAGACCAGCAGTTTCCGGCTGGCCGGGATGACCGGCAAGCTGGCTGATGCTGTCGGCAAGCCGCGCCATGTCCTCGCGCACATCAGCGGCGAAATGCTTGTCTTCGGCATTGCTGCGAATGTCGCGGATTTCAGCGCGCAACGCACTGACTTCGCGGGTAATGCTCTCGGCGATATCGCGTTTCAGGTCTTGCCGCAGGTTGACCAGCGCTTGCGCGATATCGACGGAACTTTCGGCGGCAGGGCGCAGCGCGGAAGGTAGTGGTTGCCGTGAAGCCGGATTTTCACCGACGCGCCTGCCAAGTGGCGGCTGCTCGGCAATCGGGGCTTCCTCACGACGGGCATGCAGGCGCTCGCGGCTCGCCTCCAGCGCGCGCTGGCGCTGGCGGATTTCAGCAAGGGGATCGGGCCGCAATTCGGCTTCCGCGCGTTCCCGACGTTCGGCATGGAGAGGGCGCTCGTAGGGGCGGCCGGGATACGCTTCGCGCTCAATGCGCGGTGTGCGTTCCGGAAGGGGAGTACGTTCCGGCCTAGGCGTCCGCTCGGGCGCTGCGGCATAACCGCTTGCGACACGCTGATGCGTGTCCCGGACGGCAGCCGTGCCCATCAGGCCTTCGATGCGCGCCTCCAGCCCCTCGATGGTGCGGCTCAACGCATCCAGCGACGTCCAGTCGCCCGTGCCGGTAGGATTTGATCGCGATCCGCTCATCTTTTTGCTCGCTTCGACATATGGACCACTCAAGGCCACCTTGCTTGTGGGAAGACGGCTTCGCGGCATTCGCGCGCAGACCGCATCCCACCGTTCGGAAAGAGATAGTTTATTAGGCTTTCCTCAGGCTGAACCGCGAAACGGCGCTCCATCAAAGCTAAATATGAAAGGAACGCGAAGCATCGCTGCTCATCCCGCACAATTCACGAAACGTAGTAAACAACCCGTTAAGTTTTGCCGAAATCTTAACCTTTTATTTTGGTCTTGTTATTGAATATGCTCATGTTCTTATGGATGTGACGAATGTTGCCACTATCGAAGGAGAGGAATTGAACCTCCATCGTTCCCTCTGTTTTGCTTTGCTTGGACGGATAGAAATGCGGGTCCTTCGAATTGAGCGGCGGTTATAATTTTCTCAATTAAGTTGTGAAATAATCGGACGACTTGAATATCTTTTGGGAGTCGAGTTCGTGCCGCCATCCATCGCCCGTGAATCGGACCAGGCGCATCATGTATTGGCCCTGGATGGATGGCGTGGGCTGGCGGTCATCGTGGTGCTGATGGGCCATTTCGGAGCCGACAGATATGTGCCGAACGTCAGCTCTTTTGGTGTGGATCTGTTCTTCGTGCTGTCGGGGCGATTGATGGCGGATATTCTGTTCGTCAAACAGATGCCGCTTCCGATGTTCTTCGCCAGACGGTTTGCGCGCATTTATCCGACATTGTTCGTTTTCGTATTGATCACCGGCCTGGCGTTTCATGGCACGGTTGGTGAATATGGCCTGAAGGTCGCCGCTTTTGCGCTGACGTTCACCATGAACTATGCCTTGGTCTATGGACTCCCATTTTCCCTGCTGGATCATATCTGGTCCCTATGCGTCGAGGAGCACAGTTATATCCTCCTGGGTCTGATCGCCTTCGCGACCCGCTCTCGGAGTAAATCCATCACTTCGGGCATCATTCTCGCGGCGGGAGTGATAGCCATGATCAATGGTGTAGTCCGGATCGATACGTCGGTGGGAGACCCCGGATTGGTGACGTGGCGCACCGATGTCGCCATGGCAGGGATATTCATCTCCGCAGCTCTCTTCATTATTTTCAGGCCGGGACTGCATCGTGACGCTTGGACATGGATCGCGCCATGCGGCTTAGCGAGCGCGATCTTGGCGCGGATGTTCGGCCTGGACGCTACGGTCTTTTTCGGAGTCAAGACGATCCTGCTGGCAATGGCGGTCATCGGGATCGAATATTCTGCACCATGGTTCCGCAGGAATTTCGAAGGCGACGCACTCCGCTTTTTCGGTCGGTGCTCCTTTTCGATCTATCTGTGGCAAGAGCCTTTTTACAAACTGACCGGCTTAGGTGTCGTACCGCCCGTTTTCCTGCTTATCCTGGGGGTTGCCTGCGGCGTGGCAAGTTATTACCTCATCGAGCGTCCTCTGCGCGCAACGCTCAATGCCATGTTCAGCCGACAGGCTGTCGGGCAAACTCTGGCTGGATAACTCGGGAGCGTGGAAGTCGCGAGCTCACCGACCGACAGATGCCCGTGAGATCGACGGTCGTCTTTTCGATAAGCCCGCTGCCATATGGCATGCGGCTCTCCGTCGCCTGCCATATCATTTCCATTGCTCGCCAGGTCGGTCGCCCTACCTAAAAATCCGGCTCGTCACATAAATTTGACGTTTACGCAAACGTCAATATTTTGTAAGACTCCGTGGGAAGCCGGAGTGCGAGTCCGGCGGCGAATTGGAGGAATTCGAAAGATGCCAGTCTACAAGGCCCCGGTGAACGATACGCTTTTCGTCCTGAATGATGTGCTCGGGCTGGAACGCTACAACAATCTGCCGGGTTTCGCTGAGGCCAGCCCTGACATGATCGAGGCGATCGTCGGCGAGGCTGCCAAGATGGCGGAAGAGGTGCTTTTCCCGCTGAACTACTCCGGCGATCAGGAAGGCTGCGTCCGTCAAGACGACGGTACGGTCTCGACGCCGAAGGGCTTCAAGGAGGCATACCGGGCCTATCGTGAAGGCGGTTGGCTGGGCTTGGCGGTGCCGGAAGAATTCGGCGGGCAGGGGCTGCCTTACACGCTGCATTGCGCAGTCGGTGAATATACCTCCGCCGCCAATATGTCGCTGATGATGTATCCCGGCCTGACGCAAGGCGCCATCGCCGCGATCCTGGTGCATGGCTCCGAAGCGCAGAAACAGACCTACCTGCCGAAGATGGTCGAGGGCACATGGTCCGGCACCATGAACCTCACCGAGCCGCATTGCGGCACCGATCTCGGCTTGCTGCGCACCAAGGCCGTCCCACAGGCCGATGGCAGCTACAAGATTTCCGGCCAGAAGATTTTCATCTCCGCCGGCGAGCACGACATGACGGACAATATCGTGCATCTGGTGCTCGCCCGCATCGAAGGTGCGCCTGAGGGCACCAAGGGCATTTCGCTGTTTATCGTGCCGAAGTTCATGGTTGGGGCCGACGGCTCTCTTGGCAGCCGCAACCCGGTCTCCTGCGGCGCGATCGAGCACAAGATGGGCATCCACGGCAATGCCACCTGCGTGATGAACTATGACGAGGCGACCGGCGTTCTCATCGGTGCGGAGAACAAGGGCCTCAACGCCATGTTCGTGATGATGAACGAGGCGCGCCTCGGTGTCGGTCTGCAGGGTCTATCGATTGCCGAGATCGCCTATCAGAACGCCGCCGCCTATGCCCGTGAGCGCATCCAGGGCCGGTCGCTTTCCGGCCCGAAGGCGCCGGACAGACAAGCCGATCCGATCATCGTTCACCCCGATATCCGCCGCTCGCTGATGACGATCCGTGCGTTCAACGAGGCAGGCCGCGCCTTCCTGCTCTGGACAGCGCTGAAGTCGGACATCGCCCACCGCTCGGCGGACGAGAAGGAGCGGCAGGCGGCCGACGACATCCTCGGCCTCGCAACGCCGATCCTGAAGGGCGTCATGACCGACAAGGGTTTCGAACATGCCGTCATGGCCCAGCAGGTCTTCGGTGGCCATGGCTATATCGAAGAGCATGGCATGAGCCAGTATGTCCGCGATGCCCGCATCACCATGATCTACGAAGGCGCCAACGGCATCCAGGCGCTCGATCTCGTCGGTCGCAAGCTGGCGCTGAACGGCGGCCGCGCGGTGATGGCCCTGTTCAAGGAGATCGGCGATTTCTGCGAGGAGCATCGCAACGACGGTGAAATGGCCTTCTTCACAAAGCATCTGAAAAAGGGCTTGAACGACGTCCAGGCCGCGACCATGTGGTTCATGCAGAATGCTATGGCCAAGCCCGACAATGCTGGCGCCGGCTCCACAGACTACATGCACCTCTTCGGCCTCGTCGTCCTCGGCTATATGTGGGCGAAGATGGCTAAGGCGGCGCAAGCCGGCCTTGCCGGCGGCGACAGCGCGCGCGAGGATTATCTGAAGAACAAGCTCGTCACGGCGCGGTTCTACATGGAGCGCATCATGCCGGAAACGGCGCTGCGCCAGGCCCGCATCGAAACCGGCGCCGACACGATGATGGAATTGGCGGCGGAAGCCTTCTGAATAGAACGGCGCTTGCCGCCGCAGGGAGATGAGACATGACCGAGGTTTTCATTTACGACCATGTGCGCACGCCGCGCGGGCGCGGCAAGAAGGATGGGGCGTTGCATGAGGTGCCGTCCGTCCGCCTTGCGGCCAAGACGTTGGAGGCAATTCGCGACCGCAATGGCCTCGACACAAAGACGGTTGACGACATCATCATGGGCTGCGTCGATCCGGTGATGGATGCCGGCGCCGTCATTCCGAAGGCTGCGGCCTTCGAAGCGGGCTATTCGACGACGGTGCCCGGCATGCAAATCTCGCGCTTCTGCGCTTCCGGCCTCGATGCGGTGAATTTCGGCGCCGCCAAAATTGCGCAAGGGGCCGACGATATCGTCATCGCCGGCGGCGTAGAGAGCATGTCGCGCGTCGGCCTTGGCATGTCCGGCGGCGCCTGGTTCATGGACCCTTCGGTGAACTTTCCGGCCTATTTCATGCCGCAGGGTGTCTCAGCCGATCTGATCGCCACCAAATACGGCTTCTCCCGCGACGACGTCGATGCCTATGCCGTCGAGAGCCAAAAGCGTGCGGCCAACGCCTGGGACAAAGGCTATTTCAAGAATTCGGTCATTCCGGTGAAGGATATCAATGGACTAACGATCCTTGCAAAGGATGAGCATATGCGCCCGGGCACTGACATGCAGGCGCTGGCCTCGCTCAACCCGTCTTTCCAGATGCAGGGCGAGATGGGCGGCTTCGAAGCCGTCGGCATCCAGGCGCATCCGGAAATCGAACGCATCAACTATGTGCATCATGCCGGCAATTCCTCCGGTATCGTCGACGGCGCAGCGGCCGTGCTGCTCGGCTCCAAGGCGGGCGGGGAAAGCATGGGGCTGAAGCCGCGGGGCCGCATCAAGGCTTTCGCCAATATCGGTTCCGATCCGGCGCTGATGCTGACCGGCCCGGTCGACGTCACCGAAAAGCTGCTGAAGCGCAGCGGCATGACCCTTGCCGATATCGATCTTTTCGAGCTCAACGAGGCCTTCGCCGCCGTCGTGCTGCGCTACATGCAGGCCTTCGAGATCGAGCATGACAAGATCAACGTCAATGGCGGTGCCATCGCCATGGGCCATCCACTGGGGGCCACCGGCGCGATGATCCTCGGCACCGTGCTGGACGAGCTGGAGCGCCGCGATCTCAACACCGCGCTGGTGACACTCTGCATCGGCGCCGGCATGGGCACGGCCACGATCGTCGAACGCGTCTGAGGGGAGGGAAAGCAATGGCTTACACAAATTTCACCGTCGAGACCGACGCGGATGGCATCGCACTCGCCACTTGGGACATGCCTGGCAAATCCATGAACGTCTTCACCACCGAGGTGATGGACGAACTGAACGCCATCATCGATGCGACGGTTGCCGACAAAGCCGTCAAGGGCGTGGTCATCACCTCGGGCAAGTCTTCCTTTTCCGGTGGTGCCGATCTGTCGATGATCAAATCGATATTCTCCTTCTATCAGGACGAGAAGGCAAAGGACCCGGCGGCTGCGGCGCAGAAGCTCTTCGATCTTGTCGGCCGCATGACTGGCCTTTTCCGCAAGCTCGAGACCTGCGGCAAGCCGTGGGTTTCGGCCATCAATGGCACCTGCATGGGTGGCGCGTTCGAAATGTCGCTCGCCTGCCATGGCCGCGTCGCCTCGAACGCCAAGAGCGTCAAGATCGCTTTGCCGGAAGTCAAGGTCGGCATCTTCCCGGGGGCTGGCGGTACGCAGCGCATCTCGCGGCTGACCGATGCGCAGTCGGCGCTGCAGATGATGACGACAGGCCAATCGCTGACGGCGGCTCGCGCCAAGGCGATGAACCTGGTGCATCAGGTGGTCGAGCCGGATCAGCTGATCCCAACCGCCAAGCAGATGATCAAGGATGGGCTGAAACCTGTCGCTCCCTGGGACGAAAAGGGCTTCAAGGTGCCGGGCGGCGGTATATGGACGCCGGCTGCAGCCCAGCTCTGGCCGGCTGCGCCCGCAATCCTTCGCCGCGAGACATCGGGCAACTATCCGGCCGCGCTCGCCATCCTTAAATGTGTCTATGAAGGCCTGCAGGTGCCCTTCGACACCGGCCTCAAGATCGAGCAGCGCTATTTCACCCAGGTGCTGCAGACGACCGAAGCCTATTCGATGATCCGCTCGCTGTTCGTCTCCATGCAGGAACTCGGCAAGGGCGCCCGCCGCCCGGCCGGGCAGCCGAAGACTGAGCTGAAGAAAGTCGGCGTCGTCGGCGCCGGTTTCATGGGCGCTTCGATCGCCTATGTCACCGCCGCCGCGGGCATTTCGGTCACGCTGATCGACCGCGACATGGAGGCTGCGGGTAAGGGCAAGACTGTTTCCGAGGGGCTGGTCAAGGATTCCATAGGTAAGGGGCGGTTTACGCAGGACGAAGGTGCGGCATTGCTTGCCCGCATCACGCCTTCGGCTGATTATGCCGACCTCAGCGATGCCGATCTCGTCATCGAGGCGGTGTTCGAGGATCGTGAGGTGAAGAAAGCCGTCATCGAGGCCGTCGAAGCCGTGCTGCCCGCGGGCGCCGTCTTTGCCTCCAACACTTCGACGCTGCCAATCACCGGCCTTGCCAAGAATTCCAAACGGCCAGCTGATTTCATCGGCATCCATTTCTTCTCGCCGGTCGAGAAGATGATGCTGACAGAAGTCATCCTCGGCAAGGAGACGGGCGACCGCGCCCTTGCCGTCGCGCTCGATTATGTCGCCGCCATCAAGAAGACGCCGATCGTCGTCAACGACACCCGCGGCTTTTTCGTCAATCGTTGCGTGCTGCGCTACATGTCGGAAGCCTATGACATGCTGATCGAAGGCGTGCCGCCGGCGATGATAGAAAATGCCGCCAAGATGGCCGGCATGCCGGTCGGACCTTTGGCTCTCAACGACGAAGTCGCCATCGACCTGTCGTTGAAGATCCTCAAGGCCGCCGTCGCCGATCTCGGAGACAGGGCCGTTGATGTCAGACACATGCAGTTGGTTACACGTCTCGTGGAAGGCGAAGGCCGCTTCGGTCGCAAGAATTCCAAGGGCTTTTACGACTATCCGCCGAAACCGGCCAAGAAGTCGCTTTGGCCGGGCTTGAAGGATCTGTATCCGCAGAAGAAGGCTGAGGAGATCGACATCAACATCCTGAAGCAACGCTTCCTGGTTACCATCGCTCTGGAAGCCGCGCGTGCTATGGAAGAGGGCATCGTCACCGACCCGCGCGAAGCCGATGTCGGCTCCATCCTCGGTTTCGGTTTCGCACCCTACACCGGCGGTGCGCTCTCCTATATCGACGGCATGGGCGTCAAAGCCTTTGTCAATCTTTGTGAAACGTTGGCGACGACTTACGGATCGCATTTCGCGCCGACGGACTTGTTGAAGGATATGGCGGCGAAGGACGAGACGTTCTATGGGCGGTTTGATCCCTATGGCGTGCAAAGGGCGGCCTGAGGAACATAGCCACAGATCAAGAAAATAAGGTCGCTCCTGTCAGGGGCGGCTCTTAACCAATGTGGAATCAAAGTAGATGGTAGTGCAGGCCTCGCTTCTAGCTCAGGCGTGGCAAACAGCTTTTCTCCATGAAAATATCTGCGTGAAGCATTTTAAACGCTCAACGGTAACAAAGTGCCCATTTCGCGATGTCATAAAATTCCATCGCATGCGGTGGCCCTTGATCGTTTGTTCGGATGTAATTTCGGGGGTGGCCAAGCATGTCATCAATAACCGCCGGCAATGCAGAGCAATATGGTAACAGCCGAAAACTCGCGGCGCGCGCTCGGCTCAACAGCCAATACACGATTGCTGAAATTGGCTGGTTTCCATGGGTCGCAAGACAGTTACCCTTGAAATCCGGGTATCGTGTTCTTGATGTTGGTTGCGGCCCCGGCTGGTTCTGGGCAGCAGCGGGGGAACTGCCGGAAAAGCTGGACCTTACACTTTCCGATTTCTCCCCAGGGATGGTTCAGGAAGCCGTTGAACGATGTCAGCCATTGCCTTTTGCGTCGGTAACAGGGCAGCAGGCTGATGCGTCCGCCTTGCCCTTTGAAGACGGTTCCTTTGATGCTGTCATAGCGATGCACATGCTCTATCACCTGCCCGATCCGTCGGGGGGAATTGCAGAAATGTATCGCGTGCTGAAACCGGGCGGTTTCCTTGCGGTGACGACCAACGGAGCCGGAAACATGCGGGCGCTTTATGCCCTGACAACCGTGTTCGGCAGTCCGCCTTTTGACCCGGCCGGCGCTGCCTTCGGCTACGACGCCGCCGAACGGATCATGCGGGCCCAGTTCGGGAGTGTCACCATGACTAAACATCCGGCCCGCCTGCGGGTGACAGAACCGGAAGACGTCTTCCTGGCCCTAACGTCCTATCCGCCCGGTGAAACAGCGGATGAGGCACAGCTTGCGGCATTTCAGGATGCGATCAACGCAGCGTTTCAGGCCGGGAACGGCGTGCTGGAGGTTAGTAAGGAAAGCGGCCTGTTCATCGGCAGGAAGGCACCATGAGTTGCCGCGAAGATCCTGAATCTTGCGACGAGATCGACTACACTGATTTTCAATCGCGCCTTTATCGCAAAAGTAGTTTGCGAAGATCAAAGTACACTACTGATTTTGTAGAATTAGGCAGTCCACATTTAAGCTAGGGTGGCCTGTCGGGATCAGCCCTTTTCATTCGTCCTCTGCTCAGTTCCAACAAATAGAGGAGACGAACGATGGCCGAAATTATCGGAAACCGCGAAGAAGCTGACGCCATCAATGCCATGCTTGTGGCTTGGGCGACGGCGTTAGGAGAAAAGAACGCCGCCGGCGTCCTGTCGCATGTGACTGACGACATCGTGGAATTCACCCTTGCCGCGCCGCTGCAATATAAGGGCAAGGATCAAGCTGGCCTGCAGAGCTGGTTCGATACCTGGCAAGGGCCGATCGAAGGTGATGTCGAAGACCAGAAGCTGACGATCGGCGGGGATGTCGCTTTCTGGAGCGGCCTGACGCACATGCTGGGCACCAAGACCGACGGCACGAAGGTCGACCTCTGGTTCCGCGAGACGCTCGGCCTCAGAAAGGAAGCCGGTGTCTGGAAGATCGCTCACGATCACGCATCGGTCCCCTTTGCCATGGACGGCAGTGGTCTGGCGGAGTTGGGGCTAAAGCCATAATTGAAGTTTACGCAGTCGCGGCTCTCTCCCGGCCCGCTCGCAGCGCCACTACGCCACCGCCCACCAGGACCAGGATAGCGGCGGCATAGATATCCGTCGTTGCCGTAAATCCAACTGTCTTCGACAGGAACCCGGCCAAAATGGCGGGCAGGCTGAAGGCGAGGTAGCTTTGGATGTAGAAGGCCGAGAGCAGGCCGGCACGTTCATCGGGCTTGGCCAATGGCATGATGCTGCGCACGGCACCCAGGAAATTGGCGCCGAAGCCGGCGCCCGCAATCAGCGTGCCGGCGATAAGGACCGGCACCTCGGCCGAATGCACGCCCGCGACAACGGCAAGAATGCCGAGCGTCATGGTCGATATGCCGAAGGTCAGTGCGGTAGCCGCAGGCCTTTTGCGCAATAAAAACACGGAAGCAGCACCACTGACTGTCAGTGCGGCGACGACTGAGCCCCCGACAAGGGGCGCGGTGCTGCCGGTAGTGGCGCTGATCAATGATGGAACCAGCGAGAGATAGAAGCCGCCGAGCGCCCAGACCGCGACATTGATCGGTGTCAGTGCAAAGAGTGTCCGGCGCACCTGCGGCGGGATAGCCACCTCGGGCCTCAGCGAGGCTATCAGGCCGGCCCTGCGGCGGGTCGTTTCGGGCGTCGTCCAAATCAGGGTGGCTTGTACCACGAGAAGAACAAGCACGATCGCATAGACGAGAAGTGTCGGCGCCGGCGCATATTGCACCAAAGCACTGGTTCCAAGGGCACCGATCGCCATGCCGGCCAGCGGCGCGACGCTATTGGTCGCCGAACCCTTGGCGGGATCGAGATCGACGAGGGCGGCGCCGATCGAGGCTGCCGCGGCCCCCGTGGCGAAGCCTTGCACGATGCGTGCGGCAATCAGCCAATTCGGTCCATCGGCGGTTAAAAACAGCGCCGTCGCCACCATATTGAGGAGCAGCGAGACAAAGATCACTGGCCGTCGTCCGAGATGATCGGAGATGGAGCCGAAGATCAACAGGGAAATGAGGAGAGCGAAGGCATGGACGGCGAAGATCACCGTGATCAGCACCGGCGAGAAGGCGAAGGCCTGCTGGTAGATCCGATAGAGCGGCGTCGGCGCGGAGGAGGCGGCAAAGAAAGTGGCGCTGGTGGCGGCATGGTAGAAAGGCGCCAGCCGGCGGCTAAGCGGCAGCACTGAATTGGTGGTGGATTCGATCGTGGTCATCGACTATATCCTGGCTTAAAGCAAAAATGTTGCGTTAAGCACATGTAGCGCGCCGCATGGCTAAAAGCAAATAATTTGCGTTAGCGAGAGTCGCTGCTCCCGATGCGATATCGGCAACAAAGGGAAAGATTGGCATAAGATTATGGTTTCAAAGGAAAATCCGCGTCCAGGCGGACGCAGCGCCAGGGTCCAGGCCGCAGTGCATCATGCGGTTCGCGAGATGTTGACAGGGATGGATCGCGCCGACGTGACGATCCCACTCATCGCGCAGCGCGCCAATGTGACGCCATCGACGATCTACCGCCGCTGGGGTGATCTGCAGGAATTGCTCGCCGCCGTTGCCGCCTCGCGGCTGCAGCCGGAAACGGAACCGCAGAGGACCGGCAGCGCCAGGACCGACCTGCAGGCCTGGGCCGAGCAATATGCCGACGAAATGTCCTCTGGCGCAGGCCGGCAGATGATCCGCGATGTCCTGGCGGTATCAGACACGGCGAACGCGGAAAAATGCTGCAGCTATACGCAGCAGCAATTGCGCCTCATCGTCGCCCGGGCGGAAGAGCAGGGCGAGGCATTCCCGACGCTCACCGAACTGATGGACTTCGTTGTCTCTCCGATCATGTACCGCATCCTCTTCGATCAGGTGCCGAGCAGGGACTATGTTCGCGGCCTGATCTCTCGGGTGATGCCGGAAGGTGCGGCCAAGTCGTGAAATTGATGCGTTCGGGCCGTTGCTCTCGATCGTGGCTCGTTTTCTTCTGACGGCCAGGCTGCGTTGCATGTAACCGACCAACAACCAACCTGCGGCGATCGCACTTGAAAAAGTGCGGCCGTAAAGAAATCCCTTGGGATAGACAGCATCAACTTCTCCATGGCGCTATTTCGCTATTGAAGAATAGACACAAAGATGATGCTAATGGTTGTCGAATAGATTCAACGGCAACGCAAAGGGGATCATTCGATGCTCAATGAGTTCAAGGCTTTCATTGCCCGCGGCAATGTCATGGATCTCGCGGTCGGCGTCATCATCGGCGGCGCCTTTGGCGGTATCGTCAAGTCGCTGGTTGACGATATCATCATGCCGATCGTAGGCGCGATTTTTGGCGGCTTCGATTTTTCGAACTATTTCCTTCCGCTGTCGTCGACGGTCAATGCGCCGTCGCTCGCCGCTGCTCGCGCGCAAGGCGCAGTGTTCGCCTACGGCAGTTTCATCACCGTCCTCATCAATTTCCTTATCCTCGCCTGGATCATATTCCTGATGGTGAAGGGCGTGAACGCGCTGCGCAAGCAGGTCGAACGCAAGGAAGAGAAGGCGGCGGAGGCAGCGCCACCGCCGGCCGATGTCCAGTTGCTCACCGAAATCCGTGATCTCTTGGCCAAGCGCCCCGCCGTCTGAGGCGCTTTTTCAGGCCCTCGTCTTCAAGCCTCGACCTATCAGCGGTCGGGGCTTCATTTATCACGAAAATCGATTGGTCGCTCAGGCAAAGTCATAGGATTTGTGCGCCGAATTGCTCTAAGAAGGCGAAAACCGGAGACTTTGCATGTCGATATTGAATAGCCTCAGCCCGCGTGCGCTGGCCGCACCAGAAAGCGGGATCGTAGAAGTCGTCAATTATGCCCGTGGCCGCGACGGCCTGCTGCCGCTCTGGGTCGGCGAAGGCGATCTGCCGACGCCGGATTTCATCAATCGCGCCGCCATGGCCTCGCTTAGTGCCGGCGAAACCTTCTATACTTGGCAGCGCGGCATTCCGGAGCTGCGCCAGGCTCTGTCGGATTACTATAGCCGCCACTTCGGCGTGTCCCTGCCGATGGAGCATTTTTACGCCACCGGTTCCGGCATGCAGGCGATCCAGCTCTCGGTGCAGGCAATCACCTCGCCCGGCGACGAGATGATCTATCTGTCGCCCGCATGGCCGAATATCGCGGCCGCGCTGGAGATCGCCGGCGCGCGGTCGATCGGCGTTCCTCTGCAATTCGAAAACGGCAGGTGGACACTCGATCTCGAACGGCTGAAAGCGGCGATCACGCCGAAGACCAAGGGCTTGTTCATCAACACGCCGTCGAACCCGACCGGCTGGACGGCGACGCACGAGGATCTGGCAGACATCCTGGCGTTGGCTCGCCAGCATGGCCTTTGGATCATGGCCGACGAGATCTACGCACTTTATTATTACGCCGGCGGCCGGGCACCCTCCTTCCTCGACGTCAAGGAGGCTGGCGACAGGATCATGTTCGTCAATTCCTTCTCGAAGAACTGGTCGATGACAGGCTGGCGGGTCGGCTGGATCGTGGCGCCCGCCGAGCTTGGCCAGGTAATCGAAAACCTGGTGCAGTACTCGACCTCCGGCGTGGCGCAGTTCATGCAGAAGGGCGCCGTTGCCGCGTTGAACGAAGGCGACGATTTCCTCCGCGCAAACATTGCCAAGGCGGCGCGCTCGCGTGACATCCTCTGCGACGCGCTGATCGCTACCAACCGCGTTCACACGCTGAAGCCCGATGGCGCCCTCTATTCATTCCTGAAGATCGACGGCGTCACCGACAGCCGCAGGGCCGCCCTCGATATCGTCGACAAGACCGGCGTCGGCCTGGCGCCCGGAACAGCCTTCGGCAAAGGCGGCGAGCTCTTCATGCGCGCCTGTTTCCTGCGCGATCCTGCGCAGGTGGCGGATGCCGCTGAGCGGCTGAGTCGGTATATCTTGAGTTTATAACGGCCCGGCTTCCTTGCTGACATATTGACAAAACCCGGCTGTAGCGCCGGGTTTTTCGTCTGCCGGATCGAGATCGATAAAATCCAACCGATCCTGGAAAAACCCACCTAACCATAGGAACAATCTTCCCTTCCCGGCGGCCCGACAGACCCCCGCTTTTAATCAAATCCGTAAGAAAGCGAGCCGCATATGTTGCCTGTATGACTTTGCAGGGGCGCGAAGAATGACAGTGTTGGTAACGGGCGGTGCCGGGTATATCGGCAGCCATATGGTCTGGAAATTGCTGGACGCAGGTGAGGATGTGGTCGTCATCGACCGTCTTTCCACCGGCTTTCGCTGGGCGGTCGCGCCAGCGGCACGCTTCTATCTCGGCGATGTCGCCGATGAAACGTTGCTGCAGAAGATCTTCGCGGAAAATGATATCGACGCCATCATTCATTTCGCCGGCTCCGCCGTCGTGCCGGCTTCGATCGAAGATCCGCTGGCTTATTATGACAACAACACCGGTAAGACCCGCATCCTGGTGAGCGCGGCGATCAACGCCGGCATTCGCCACTTCGTCTTCTCCTCAACCGCCGCCGTCTACGGCCCACAGCCGTCCAGCGAACCGGTGCAGGAAGGCGCGCCGCTTCGGCCGGAAACGCCCTACGGCCAGTCCAAGCTGATGTCTGAGCTGATGCTGCGCGATGCCGCCGCCGCTTACGATTTCAGCTATGTGGCGCTACGCTATTTCAACGTCGCCGGCGCCGATCCGAAGGGGCGGGC
Source organism: Rhizobium sp. BK313 (assembly GCF_014193655.1). Lineage (GTDB taxonomy): Bacteria > Pseudomonadota > Alphaproteobacteria > Rhizobiales > Rhizobiaceae > Rhizobium. Next base: position 546,213 of record NZ_JACHZQ010000003.1, read on the forward strand.
CGGTCAATCGACCGACGGCGCAACCCATTTAATCAAGGTTGCCTGCGAAGCGGCCCTCGGCCGCCGCCGTCAGGTGGATATCTACGGCACCGACTATCCGACACATGACGGCACCGGCGTGCGCGACTACATCCATGTCTCAGACCTCGTCGACGCGCATCTGATGGCGCTGCAGCATCTGAGAAACGGCGGCCGACCGATTGTCGCCAATTGCGGTTATGGCATGGGTTATTCGGTGCTCGACGTCCTGAACATGGTCATGCGCGTCTATGGCCGCGCTTTCCGGATTCACATGGCGCCACGCCGGCCGGGCGACGCCGCCAGCGTCGTCGCCGACGCGACGCTCGCCCATCGCGAGTTGGGTTGGGCGCCGAAATATAATTGCATGGAGACGATCGTGCGTTCGTCGCTGGAGTGGGAAATCTACCTTGCCCATAGATCCGGTTTTGACGCCAGTGGCTTGCGTAAGGTGTTCGCAGCACCCAGCATCTGAGATCTCTGGCGCTGAGATCATATAAGAAAATCTCTATACCTGAACGCAAATGCACAAATGTGCGGTATACTTAGCAATATTTCCAAATAAAAATAACTGAAAATCAAGTTTTTTGTGGTTTTTTATGCGTTGGGGGAAGGAAACCATGAGAAACTTGCTTTCAGGCCTGCGCCTGCAGAAAGAGAATCCGACGTTTCTGGTGGCGCAATACAAAGCGCTGTCGTCACAGATACCTGTCCTTTATATTCTTTTGGTCATCAACGCCCTGGCCGTGGCGATCACCCATATCCACACCGCGCCGATGTGGCTGGCGCTTTATGTGCCGGTCGGCCTGAGCGTCCTCTGTGTTTTCCGTATCGTCTGGTGGCAGATACACGGCCAGGACTGCATCAGCGGGGATCGGGCCTATAGGGTCATGCGTCGAACAATCGTCCTCGCCGGCGTGCTGACCTTTGCTTTCGGCGCTTGGGCCGTCGCACTTTATCAATATGGCAATGCCTATCAGCAGGGTCAGGTCGCCTATTTCCTAGTCGTGACGGGCATCTCCTGTGTCCTTTGCCTGATGCATCTGCCGGCCGCAGCACTGCTGACGACGGCGATCACCTTTTCTTTCATGGTCGTCACCTTCATGTTCTCCGGCAATTCCGTGTTCGTGGCGACGGCGACCAGCGTCATTTTCCTCTCCTTTCCCTTCATCCGCGTCATCAACAGCTATTTCCAGAACTTTGCGGGTCTGGTGCGACTGACGAAGGAACTTGGCGACAAGCAGACGGAAGCCGAACGGCTGAACCTCATCAACAGCCGCAATGCGCTGCAGGATCAATTGACCGGCCTTGCCAATCGCCGCAGCTTCTTTCGCGAACTGCAGGATTTGTTGCAGCAACGGCCGGAGGAGCCGCCGATCATCGGTCTTGTCGATCTCGACGGTTTCAAGCCGGTCAACGACGTCTTTGGCCATGCCGCCGGCGATCTCGTGTTGAAGCAGACCGCCGAACGTTTCGTGGCGCTTATGGGCGGCAAAGGCACCATTGCGCGCCTTGGCGGCGACGAATTCGGCGTGATTTTTCCGAGCGATCTCAGCCGCAGTTGTGTCTCCGAGATGGGACAGGCTTTCTGCGCGGCACTGCGCGAACCCTACGATGTGCCCGGTGGCTCCATCCGTATTTCCGGCTCCTGCGGCATCGTCGTTCCGGAGGGCGGCGGCCACACGGCCGAACAGCTGTATGAAAAGGCGGACTTCGCCCTCTATCAAGTCAAGAGCCGCCGTAACGGCAGTGTCGAGTTCTTCTCCCACGATCTCGAAGAGATCCTCCAGCAACGGCACCTGATCGAGCTGGAATTGCAGAGCGACAATTTCGCCCGGGAATTGTCGTTGGAATACCAGCCGATTATCGATCTCGATGACGGCCATGTCGTCGGCTTCGAAGCCTTGGCGCGCTGGAACAGCGCCCGCCTCGGCCGCGTCAGCCCTGACGCCTTCATTCCCGCTGCCGAGCGCACGGCGATGATCGGCAAGATGACCCGCATTCTTTTCGCCGAGGCGCTAAAGGCATTGTCGATCATGCCGCCGCCGTTGCGCATGTCTTTCAACCTCTCAGCGCGCGATATCTGCGACCATGAGACTTCGATGGCCCTGCTCGGCATGATCCATGGCGCCAAGATCGATCCGCGCCGCATCGAATTCGAGATCACCGAAACGGCTTTGTTGTCGGATTTCGACACGGCCTATGAGGTTATCGGCCTGCTGCGCGCCGCCGGCATCACCATTGCGCTCGACGACTTCGGCACCGGTTTTTCCAGCCTCAGCCATGTCCACCGGCTGGAGTTCGACAAGATCAAGATCGACAAGAGCTTCGTCATGCAGTTCGACCGCGACGTTCGCTGCATGAACATCACCCGCTCGGTTGCCAATCTCTGCCGCAATCTCGGCATTGCTTCGGTCGCTGAAGGCGTCGAGAGTCTTGCTATTGCCGAGGCGCTGCATGCTTTCGGGGTGCGGTTGGCGCAGGGCTATCATTTTTCCAGGCCGCTGCGCCTGCATGACGCGATCGCTTTTGCCGAGGCGAGTGAGACCGGCGTCGAGGCGCGGCGCTTGGCGAGTGCCTAAGCTGACGCTTGCCCTTGCCCAAGAAAGGCCGGCGCGTTGCGGCGTACCGCATCCATGAGGAAATCGATGACCGTGCGCACGCGCGGCGATTGCCTGAGATCGCGATGGCAGGTGATCCAGTAGTGGCGCTTCAGGTCGACTTCGTCAGGCAGCACCATCTGCAGATCCGGATGCCGGCTGGCGATGAAGAAAGGCAGCACGCAGAGCCCAAGCCCGTTCTTCGTGGCCGACAACTGCGCAAAGATGCTGGAACTCTGGAACTGCGGCTTGATGCGCGGATGGATGTCGCCGAGATAATCGAGGCCGGGCGCGAAGATCATGTCTTCGATGTAGCCGATGAAGGCATGCTCCGGCAGATCATCGCGGCTCTCGACCGGCGGGTGGCTGGCTAGGTACTCCCGTGACCCATAGACCTGCAGATGGTAATCGGTCAGTTTCTCGGTGAAATAAGGGCCGGCTTTCGGCGGGTCGAGCACGACGACGATATCGGCTTCCTTGCGCGATAGCGACATGATCTGTTGGATCGTCACCAACTCCAGCGAAATGTTCGGGTACCGCGCGGTGAACTCCGGCAGCATGGTGGTGAAGAAGAAATTGGAGAAACCTTCCGGCGCGCTGATGCGCACCACGCCGCGCTGCGCCGCCGACCCGGCCGTCAGGTCTGAGCGCAGCCGCTCGGTTTCCTGCTCCATCCGCTCGGCCGTGTCGACGAACCGCTGACCCATGCCTGTCAGCATATAGCCGCGCGGATTGCGCTCGAAGAGTTTGACCTGAAGTGAAAATTCCAGCCGGTCGATACGGCGCGAGACGGTGGCGTGGCTGGTCCGCAATTGCCGGGCGGCGGTCGAGAGCTGTCCGGTCCGTGCCACGGCCAGAAAGAACTGCAGGTCGTCCCAGGTGAAATGCGGCGTGCTCTTCATGCCTCCCTTTCTGTTCAAAAATGAACAGACACTGTTTGGAATTAATTGTAAACTTCACTTGCGTCAACGGACGATTTCAATGATCTTGAAGGACAGGAAAGTCGTTTTGAGGAGAACGGCTGGCCAATTTTGAACAGATTCATTTTTGCCAAATCTCTGGGAGGAGAGGATATGCGAAAGAGTCTCATTGCGTCCCTGGCACTTCTACTGGCAACCAGCACTGCGGCGTTTGCCGCTGGCGCGTCCGACGGTGTGGTGAAGATCGGGATTCTAAACGACCAATCGGGCGTCTACGCCGACTTCGGCGGCAAGTCCTCTGTGGAGGCAGCCAAGATGGCGGTCGAGGATTTCGGCGGCAAGGTGCTGGGCGTACCGATCGAGATCGTCGATGCCGACCATCAGAACAAGCCCGATATCGCCTCGAACATCGCCCGCCAATGGTATGACACCGACAAGGTCGACGCTATCATGGAGCTGACGACCTCGTCGGTGGCGTTGGCGGTGCAGGCGATCGCCAAGGAAAAGAAGAAAATCGATATCGTCACCGGTGCAGCCACGACCGATCTCACTGGCAAGCAATGCTCGCCCTATGGTTTCCATTGGGCCTATGACACGCATGCACTCGCAGTCGGTACAGGCGGCGCGCTGGTCAAGCAGGGCGGCGATACCTGGTTCTTCCTGACCGCCGACTATGCCTTCGGTTATTCGCTGGAGCAGCAGACCGGCGATTTCGTCAAGGCGAACGGCGGCAAGATCCTGGGTTCGGTGCGCCATCCGCTGTCGACTAACGATTTCTCGTCCTTCCTGCTGCAAGCACAATCGTCCGGCGCCAAGGTCATCGGCCTTGCCAATGCCGGTCTCGACACCTCGAACGCCATCAAGCAGGCGTCCGAATTCGGCATCACCCAGGGCGGCCAGCATCTGGCGGCGCTGCTCTTCACGCTCGCCGAAGTCCATGGTCTCGGCCTGCAGGCGGCTCAAGGCCTGACGCTGACCGAGGGCTACTATTGGAATCGCGATGACGAAAGCCGCAAGTTCGGCAAGCGCTTCTTCGATCGCACCGGCAAAATGCCGAACATGATCCACACCGGCACCTATTCCGCCGTGCTCCAATATCTGAAGGCCGTGCAGAAGGCCGGCACCGACGATACCGAAGCGGTCGCGAAGGAACTGCACGAAATGCCGGTGGATGACGTCTTCGGTCGCGGCGGCACGGTCGCCCCCAACGGCCGCATGATCCACGACATGTACCTGCTCCAGGTCAAGAAACCGGAGGAGAGCAAGGGCGACTGGGACTACTATAACGTGCTGGCGACGATTCCCGGCAAGGAAGCCTATATCGATCCGGCCAAGAGCGGCTGCGATCTCGTCAAACAGTAAGGTTGCGATCAGCCGATGGCGGTCTCTGCGACAGAGCAACAGGAAGAGCCACGGGTGGTTTTATCCGCCCGCGGCCTCCGTCGCGATTTCGGCGGCTTCACGGCCGTCAAGAATGTCGATCTCGATGTGCGCCATGCCTGTGTGCACGCGCTGATCGGCCCGAACGGTGCCGGCAAGACGACGGTGTTCAACCTGTTGACCAAGTTCCTGCAGCCGACGCATGGGACGATCACGCTGCTCGGCACCGATATTACCAAGACGAAGCCGGACAAGGTGGCGCGCATGGGGCTGGTGCGCTCCTTCCAGATTTCGGCCGTCTTTCCGCATCTCTCCGTGCTCGACAATGTCCGCGTCGCCCTGCAGCGGCCGAACAATCTGGCGCATCAATTCTGGCGGCCGATCTCGGCGCTGGCGAGTCTCGACGATCGTGCCGAGCAACTGCTTGCAGCGGTCGGCCTGACGAAGGAGCGCAATGCCATCGCCGCCGATCTCTCCTATGGCCGCAAGCGCGTGCTGGAGATCGCGACGACCTTGGCACTTGATCCCAAGGTGCTGCTGCTCGACGAGCCGATGGCCGGCATGGGGCTGGAGGATGTCAATACCGTCTCCGCCATCATCCGCAATGTGGCGCGTGACCGGGCGGTGCTGATGGTGGAGCACAATCTCTCCGTCGTCGCAGATATCTGCCACCATGTCACCGTACTCCAGCGCGGCGAGATTCTCGCCGAGGGCAACTATGCCACGGTCAGCCAGGACCCGCGCGTCCGAGAGGCCTATATGGGCACGGAGGAGGGATAGGATGGCGGCACTGCTCGAAGTCCAGGGTCTCAATGCCTGGTATGGCGAAAGCCACATATTGCATGGCGTCGACATGAAGGTCGGCGAGGGCGAGACCATTACCATTCTCGGCCGCAATGGCGTCGGCAAGACGACGACGCTGCGGACGATCGTTGGCATCGTCCGGGCGCGCAAGGGCAAGATCGCCTTTGCCGGCGCCGACATGATGCAGGTGCCGCTGCACAAAACGGCGCATAGAGGCATCGGTTTCGTGCCGGAGGAGCGTGGCATTTTCTCGACGCTCAGTGTTCATGAAAACCTGATGCTGCCACCCGTGGTCGCCCAAGGCGGGATGACGGTCGATGAGATTTTCGAGCTGTTTCCCAATCTACACGAGCGCCGCAACAGCCCAGGCACGAAACTCTCCGGCGGCGAGCAGCAGATGCTTGCCATGGCCCGCATCCTGCGTACCGGCGTGCGCATGTTGCTGCTCGACGAGCCGACGGAGGGTCTGGCGCCGGTGATCGTCCAGCGCATCGGCGAGGTGCTGAAGAAGCTGAAGGAACGCGGCATGACAATTCTGCTGGTCGAGCAGAATTTCCGCTTTGCCAGCCGCATTGCCGATCGCTTCTATCTGATGGATCATGGCCAGATGGTCGCGGAATTTCCGGTCGGCGAATTGCCGGAGCGGATGGGTATGCTGCACAAGGTTCTGGGGGTCTGACGCCATGACCATGATATTCGGTATCCCGGTGCAGGCGCTCCTCGGACAATTGCTGATCGGGCTGATCAACGGTTCCTTCTATGCGCTCTTGAGCCTCGGGCTCGCGATCATCTTCGGCATGCTGCGGGTGATCAATTTCGCCCACGGTGCAATTTATATGCTTGGCGCCTTCACCGCCTATCTGCTGCTCGCTTATGCCGGCATCGGCTATTGGCCGTCACTTGTGCTGGCGCCGCTGATTGTCGGTCTGTTCGGTGCTGTCGTCGAGCGGTTGTGCCTGCGCCGGCTCTACAAGGTCGATCCGCTCTACGGCCTGCTCTTCACCTTCGGCATGGCGCTGACCATCGAAGGCACGTTCCGCTATCTCTACGGTTCTTCGGGCCAGCCCTATGCCGTGCCGACGGCGCTGGCGGGAGGCGTCAATCTCGGCTTCATGTTCCTGCCGATCTATCGCGGCTGGGTAATTGTCGTGTCGCTTGTTGTCTGCATTGGCACCTGGCTGCTGATCGAGAAGACCAAGCTTGGCGCCTATCTGCGTGCCGCAACGGAAAATTCGGTGCTCGTGCAGGTCTTCGGCGTCAACGTGCCGGTGCTTCTGACGCTGACCTATGCCTTCGGTGTCGCGCTCGCCGCCCTTGCAGGCGTGCTGGCCGCGCCGATCTATCAGGTCTCGCCGCTGATGGGATCGAACATAATCATCATCGTCTTTGCCGTGGTTGTCGTCGGCGGCATGGGCTCGATCATGGGCGCCATCGTCACAGGCTATTTGCTCGGCGTGGCGGAAGGCCTGACAAAGGTCTTTTATCCTGAGGCGTCCAACATCGTCATCTTCGTGATCATGGCGATAGTGCTGCTCCTCAGGCCCGCGGGCCTTTTTGGCCGGGATGCGTGACATGGCTGATATGACCGATACGCTGAAATCCAAAAGTCGCCGCCCGTCGTCGTCAGTCCAGAAGGGCTTTCTGGTGGTCGGCCTGGTTCTGTTGATCTGGGCGCCGTTTTTCATCTATCCCATCTTCGTCATGAAGGTGCTTTGCTTCGCGCTGTTCGCTTGTGCCTTTAATCTGCTGCTCGGCTATACCGGCCTTCTGTCCTTTGGCCACGCCACCTTCTTCGGCGGAGCGGCCTACTTCACGGCGCATGCGGTGAAGGAGTGGGGCGTACCACCGGAACTCGGCATCCTGATCGGGGTTGCGGGCGCGGCGCTGCTGGGCCTGATCATGGGCTTCGTCGCCATCCGCCGTCAGGGCATCTATTTCGCCATGATCACGCTGGCGTTGTCCTACATGTTCTATTTCTTCTGCCTTCAGGCGAAGTTCACCCAGGGCGAAGACGGCATTCAGTCGGTGCCGCGCGGCTATCTTTTCGGCGTCATCGATCTCAACAACTCCTTCAACATGTACTATTTCGTGCTGGCGGTGTTCATCATCGGCGTGCTGATCATCTGGCGCTTCATCAATTCGCCCTTTGGCATGATCCTTAAATCGATCCGGGAAAACGAGCAGCGGGCGATTTCGCTTGGCTATTCCGTGGCTCGTTACAAACTCGGCGCCTTCGTCATGTCGGCGGCACTTGCTGGGCTTGCCGGCGCGGTAAAGGCGCTGGTCTTCCAGTTCGCCACCTTGACCGATGTTGCCTGGCAGATGTCCGGCGAAGTGATCCTGATGACCTTGCTTGGTGGCATCGGCACCTTGATCGGCCCAATTTTCGGCGCAGGCTTCGTGGCAACGCTGGAAAACTATCTCGCGACCTCGGAATTCCCGGTGACCATCATCACCGGCATTGTCTTCATGGTCTGCGTCCTGCTCTTCCGCCGCGGCGTCATCGGCGAGTTCTACGCCTCGCGGCTGGGGCGGAAGCTGGGATTTGAGTATCGCCGCTGACAGGCGGCCGGATGGCAGGATATGGATCGCTTCGACTACATCATCATTGGGGCCGGCAGTGCCGGCTGTGTGCTCGCCAACCGGCTATCGGCGGATCGCAATAACAAGGTGCTGCTGTTGGAAGCGGGAGGCAGCGACAATTATCACTGGATCCACATCCCGGTCGGCTATCTCTATTGCATCAACAATCCCCGCACCGACTGGTGTTTCACCACCGCGCCTGAAGCCGGGCTGAATGGCCGCTCGCTGAACTATCCACGCGGCAAGGTGCTCGGCGGCAGCTCCTCGATCAATGGCATGATCTATATGCGTGGCCAGGCGCGCGATTACGATCTCTGGCGGCAACTCGGCTGCGCCGGCTGGGGCTGGGACGATGTGCTGCCTTACTTCGTAAAGTCTGAGGATCACTACAAAGGCAAGGACGAGATGCATGGCGCTGGCGGCGAATGGCGGGTCGAGAAGGCCCGCGTGCGGTGGGCCGTGCTCGACGCCTTCCAGGCGGCCGCACGCGAAGCCGGCATTCCGGAGACGGCAGATTTCAATCGCGGCAACAATGAGGGTTCCGGCTATTTCGACGTCAACCAACGATCCGGTATCCGCTGGAATACTGCGAAGGCCTTCCTGCGGCCGGCGCTGAAGCAGGGCAATCTCACCGTCTTCACCAAAGCGCAGGTGTGCCGCTTGCTCATCGAGGACAATGCCGTCACCGGTGTCGAATTCCAGCATGACGGCATGACGAAGCGCGCCTACGCCGACAAGGAGACGGTTCTGTCCGCCGGCGCGATCGGCTCGCCGCAGATTTTGGAACTCTCCGGCATCGGCCGCGGCGACGTATTGAGCCAGGCCGGCATCGAGGTGGTGCGCGAAGTCAAGGCGGTCGGCGAGAACCTGCAGGATCACTTGCAATTGCGCATGGCCTACAAGGTTACGGGCGTCCCGACCTTGAACGAGAAGGCGACCAAATTGCTCGGCAAAGCGGCGATCGGGCTGGAATATCTAGTGCGCCGCTCCGGGCCGATGGCGATGGCGCCGAGCCAGCTCGGCATCTTCACTCGCTCCGGCCCCGACAAGGAAACGCCGGACCTGCAGTATCATGTGCAACCGGTCTCGCTCGATAAGTTCGGCGATCCCATCCATCCCTTTCCGGCGATCACCGCCAGCGTCTGCAATCTGAGGCCGGAGAGCCGCGGTTCTGTACACATCCAGAGCCCTGAATTCACCGCCCAGCCAAAGATCAGCCCAAACTATCTTTCGGCATTGCGCGACCGCGAGATCGCTGTGCGCTCTATCCGCTTGACGCGACGGATCGTGGCGCAGCCGTCTTTCGCCAAATTCAAGCCTGAGGAATTCAAGCCCGGTCCCTCCTACGAGACCGACGCCGATCTCGAGCGCGCCGCCGGCGATATCGGCACGACGATTTTTCACCCGGTGGGCACTTGCCGCATGGGCAGCGATCCGCAAAGCGTGGTCGATCCGCGCCTGCGGTTTCGAGCGCTAGCAAGGCTTCGGATCGCCGACGCCTCGGTCATGCCGTCGATTACCTCGGGCAATACCAACTCGCCGACCATCATGATCGCCGAGAAAGCCGCGGAGATGATCCTTGCCGACAACCGCTGAGCGTCTATTGATGGGTGGAGGCAGGGATACGGAGTTTCGAATGCACGGGATAGACGAGGTCATCATCCAGCGTCAGGGATCGGCGGGTCTCATTCGTCTCAATCGGCCGCAGGCGCTGAACAGCCTGACATTGCCGATGATCCGGGCGATTGCATCGGCTCTTGGTGATTTCGCAGCCGATCCCTCGATCGCCAGCGTCATCGTCAAGGGGGAGGGCGAGCGCGCCTTTTGTGCCGGCGGCGATATCCGCCTGTTGCATGAAAGCGGCAAACGGGGCTCCGCGGAAGCCGAGACATTCTGGCGCGAGGAATTTCACCTCAACCATGCCATTGCCCACTATCCCAAACCCTATGTGGCGCTGATGGACGGCATCACCATGGGTGGTGGTGTCGGGCTATCCGCTCATGGCAGCCATCGTGTCGTCACCGAGCGCACCCGGCTAGCCATGCCGGAAACCGGTATCGGCTATTTCCCCGACGTCGGCGCCACCTGGCTGCTGCCGCGGGCGCCTGGCGAAGCCGGTACCTGGATGGGCCTGACCGGCCTCGCCATCAATGCCGCCGACGCGATTCACGCACGGTTGGCCGATCACTGTATTGCGTCTTCCGATCTACCGGCACTGATCGAGGCGATCGGTGCGTTATCAGCCGCCACATCGCCGGCCGACGTGCATGGGGTGATTCAGGGCATGGCGATCGTTCCCGGCGAAAATCGCCTGCTCGGCAACCGCGAAACAGTCGACCGCGCTTTCGCACAGGATACGGTCGAGGATATCCTGGGAGCATTGGGGCGGGAACCCGGCGATTTTGCCGCTGAAACCTTGCAAATGATCACCACCCGCTCGCCGACCAGCCTGAAGTTGACCCTGAGGCTCTTGCGTGCCGGGCGCAACAGCGTGAGCCTCGCTGAATGCTTGAACCGCGAACTCGGCGCCTGCCTGGGGATACTGTATAATCCCGACTTTTATGAAGGCGTCCGCGCCGCTGTCATCGACAAGGATCGCAACCCGAAATGGTCGCCGGCAAGCCTTGCCGAGGTCGAGGATATCGCCATCGATCGCTTCTTCATGCCGGCGCAGCCGCCGCTTTTCGCGGCGTGAAAATAATGGGAGGAAAGCATCATGACACGGATCGCATTCATCGGGCTCGGTAATATGGGCGGTCCCATGGCCGCCAATCTCGTCAAGGCCGGCCATGACGTTTTTGGCTTCGATCTGGCGCATGATGTGCTGAAGGCTGCGGAGGCGACGGGCGTCAAGGCCGCAAACGTGCTGACGGAGGCGTTGGCCGATGCTGAAGCTGTTATCACCATGCTCCCGAAGGGTCAGCATGTGCTGACGGTTTGGACCGATATCCTGCGTTCCGTACCGAAGGGTACCTTGCTGATCGACAGCTCGACCATCGATGTCGATAGCGCTCGCAAGGCCCATGCCATGGCTGATGATGCCGGTTGCCTGTCGCTCGACGCTCCGGTCTCGGGCGGTACGGGCGGCGCTGCAGCCGGAACGCTCACCTTCATGGCCGGCGGTTCGCCGGAAAGTTTTGAAGGCGCCAGACCGCTGCTCGAAGTCATGGGCCGAAAGATCGTCCATTGTGGCGATGCCGGCGCTGGCCAGGCAGCGAAGATCTGCAACAACATGATCCTCGGCATTTCCATGATCGGTGTCTGCGAAGCCTTCGTGCTCGGCGAAAAACTTGGCCTGTCGCACCAAGCCCTGTTCGACGTTGCTTCGACGTCCTCAGGCCAATGCTGGTCGATCAACACCTATTGCCCGGTGCCCGGGCCCGTGCCGACCTCGCCCGCCAACAACGACTATAAGCCCGGCTTCTCGGCAGCCTTGATGCTGAAGGACCTGCGTCTGTCGCAGGAGGCGGCTCTGTCGAGCGGCGCGTCGACGCCTCTGGGTGCTGAAGCGGCACAGCTCTACGGGCTCTTCGAGAAACAGGGCAATGGCGGCCGCGATTTCTCAGCGATCATCGAGATGTTCCGGGAGCTGGCCTGAAACTACCGCCACATGCCGCGCATCCGCGCCCCGACATCGACGCGTACTTGCCGCGCCTGGATCGCTGCCGCGCTTTCCGCCCGCGCCTGCGGCCAACCACAGACCTCGAAGAATTGCAGGAGCGTCACCGGAATGAAGCGGGTGCGCGAGGCGAAGACGTGCCGATCGCCCTGTGCATGTTGGCCGTGGGTGAAGAAACGCTGCGGGATGATGAGATCGAGGCCGTCCTTGGCGCGAGTCATGGCGACATAAAGCAGCCGCCGTTCCTCCTCGATCTCGGAGGATGATCCGACGGCGAGATCGGCCGGGATGCAGCCATCCACAGCGTTGAGGATGAACACTTTCGTCCATTCCTGGCCCTTGGCGGAATGTATGGTCGAGAGGATGAGGTAATCCTCGTCGAGCAGCGGCACGCCGGCCTGGTCGCTGGTGGCATCAGGCGGATCGAGCGTCAATTCGGTGAGGAAGCGCTCGCGCGAGCCGTAGCCGCCGGCGATCTGCTCGAGCTGGATGAGGTCAGCCTGACGCGTTGCCGCATCCTCGTGCGCCCGCTCCAGATGCGGTTCGTACCATTGTCGCACGAGGCCGATTTCCGCCGGCCATCCCGCCTTGCCACCCTTCAGCTCCTGCATGGTCGCAACGAAACTAGTCCAGTCCTCCCCCGAGCGCGGCGGCGCCGGAAAATCGGCAAGCGCCGCCATCGGACTGGCATGCTCCCCGATATGGTCGAGCACGCGTTGCGCGGTCGAGGGGCCTACGCCCGGAAGGAGTTGCATCAGCCGGAAGCCGGCAACGCGATCGCGCGGGTTCTGGGCAAAGCGAAGGGCGGCCAGCATATCCTTGACATGGGCGCTATCGAGAAACTTCAATCCGCCGAATTTGACGAAGGGAATGTTGCGGCGGGTAAGTTCCACCTCCAGCGGTCCGCTGTGATGCGAGGCGCGGAAAAGCACGGCCTGCTGCTTGAGCTTTGCGCCGCTCTCGCGATTTTCCAACACCTGGTCGGCAACATATCGCGCCTGATCGCTTTCGTCGCGCACCGTTACCAGCCGCGGGCGTTGCGCGCTTTGCCGCTCAGTGCGCAAGTTCTTCGTGAAACGCTCGGAGGCAAGGTCGATCACCGCATTGGCGGCGGCCAGAATCGGTTGCGTCGAGCGGTAATTGCGATCGAGCGTGACGATGTTGGCGGCGGGAGTAAAAGAGGTCGGGAAGTCGAGGATATTGCGCACCGTGGCCGCGCGGAAGGAATAGATCGACTGTGCATCGTCGCCGACGACGGTCAACCCTTGACCGTCAGGTTTCAGCGCCATCAGGATCGACGACTGCAGCCGGTTGGTATCTTGATATTCGTCGACGAGCACGTGGTCGAAGTGGCCGCCGATATCTTCGGCGATCAGCGGTTCGTGCAGCATATGCGCCCAATAGAGCAGCAGATCGTCGTAATCGAGCACATTCTGCGTCTGCTTGGCTTCGACATAGGCCGCGAAGAGGTCGCGCAACTGCTTGTCCCAGGCCGCGCACCAGGGGAAGAAATCGCGCAGCATCTCTTCGAGCGGCGTTTCCGAATTGACGGCGCGGGAATAGATGGCGAGACAAGTCGCCTTGGTCGGAAAGCGGCTTTCCAGCTTGGAGAAACCGAGCTCGTGGCGCACGAGGTTCATCAGGTCGGCGCTGTCTTCGCGGTCATGGATCGTGAAGGCCGGGTCGAGGCCGATCTGTTCGGCGTAATCGCGCAAAAGTCTCGCACCGATGCCGTGGAACGTGCCGGTCCAGGCAAGCGCATCGGCCATGATGCCGGCATTGGCGCCAAGCACCTCACGACAGATGCGCTCGACGCGCCGACCCATTTCGGCCGCGGCGCGGCGAGAAAAGGTCATCAGCAGGATGCGGCGGGGATCGGCGCCTTTGACGATCAGATGTGCAACGCGATGAGCAAGCGTATTGGTCTTGCCGGAACCGGCACCGGCGATCACCAACAGCGGCCCGGCGATATGGCTGCCTTCGACAGTCGTGCCGTGCTCCACCGCCAGCCGCTGCTCCGGGTTCAGCTTTTCCAGATAGGCAGCGGTCATGGTCTCTCCTGAAGGCTTCGGACGGCAGGCGGCGAAAACGGAATCGGTGACGAATCACGTTCGCAATAATATCCGAATGTTCGATGAATGTTCCGAATTGGCTGAAACTGTCAAGATCGGCTGGATCTGCACGGAGATGTGACCATCCCGTCATGAATTTGGTTCAGATTTAACGAACACGGGCTCGAAAAAGGCCCTTGAGGTACTTATTTACCGGATTGACACATGATTTTGGGGTTTCGGTGCGCTGGGTAGGGTTCCCGAATATGAATGAGACGATGGCCACCGGATTGCGCCAACCTGAGGGGCCGGTTGCCCTGACGGATGGACGCGTCGCGCTTGTGGAGACCGATGACAGTCGTCGTTGCCTGACGATGATCGCGGCTGGTGGCATCCGCCATGAAATCTGTCGACCCGGCGGCCGGCCGACGGGACTTGCGGTCGATGGCGATAATTGTTTCTGGGTGGCGGGCGGCCCGGAAAACTCCCTTGTTCGGCTCTCTCCGGAAGGCCGCACTTTGCAGGTTATCGAAGGCGGCAAGGACGGCCCGTTTCTTTACCCGAACGATCTGGCCTTCGGTCCTGATGGCTTGCTTTACATGACGGATACCGGCGTTCGCATCTCCGATCTGCTCGAAGGTGCCGATCTCAATCCCGATTTCTTCCGCGCGCCCTATAACGGCCGTGTCTATCAGATCGATCCGGCGGATGGCCAAGTGCTGCGCGTGCTGGCGACCGGTTTGTTCTATGCCAACGGTATTGCATTCGGACCTGACGGGCTGCTTTATTATAGCGAGACACTGACCGGGAAAATCTATCGCCAGATCGTCGGCGGACGGCAGGAGCTGTTTGCGCAGGTGATGTCGGTGCCCGCCGTCAAGGCGTTGCGCGGACCGGCCGGCATGGCCTTTGATCGCAATGGCATGCTTTATTGCACGATGTACGGACAGGGCGAGATCTGTCTGGTCGATTCTGTGGGAAAGATAGTCGGCCATATCCGCACCAATGGCACGCGGCCGGGCAACATCGCGTTCACCCTCGATGGCAAATATGCGCTCATTACCGAGCAGGAAAATGGTGTTTTGGAGAAAATAACGGCACCGCGTCCTGGGCTGCCGTTGCACATGCCGTCCATCTGATCCGGAGGCCAGTGGACATGCCCGGAAGCCGGGCATGTCTTGCTCATGTCCATCCGCTGCTTATTCGGCGGCGGGGATCTGCTTGTTGTCCTTGCCGGACTTGTCGTCCGCCGGTGTTGCATCGTTGGCAACTGCCTTGGCATGGCGGCGACGCCAGTCCCCGAGGAACAGCAGGATTGGTGCTGCGATGAAGACCGACGAGGCACCAGCGACGAGGATGCCGAACACCATGGGGATCGCGAAGCTGGAGACGGCGCTGCCGCCCCAGATCGCCATCGGCACCAGCGCCAGGAAGGCGGTGGCATTGGTGTAGAGGCTTCGCGCCAGGGTCTCGTTGATCGACTTGTCGATGATGTCGCGCAGGGGCATCGATTTGTAGAGCCGCATGTTTTCACGCATGCGGTCATAGACCACAACCTTGTCGTTCACCGAATAACCGACCAGCGTCAGGATCGCGGCGATGGCCGTCAGGTTGAAATCGAGGCCGGTGATCGCGAAGAAGCCGATCGCCTTGGTGACGTCGAGCACCAGCGTGACGATGGCGCCGACCGCGAACGGCCATTCGAAACGAAACCAGATGTAGAACAGCATCGCCAGGCTGGCGATCAAGACCGACAGGATGCCGGCCCAGGCAAGCTCGCCCGAAACCTTCGGCCCGATGACATCGGTGCCTTCAATAGTCGCGGTTGGGTCGATCTTGACGATTTCTGCCTTGAGCTTGGTCACCGCGGCCGTCTGCGCCTCTTCACCGCCGTCCTGGCGCTGGGCGCGGACAAGGATGCTGTTGTTGTCGCCGAAGGACTGCAGTGCGATTTCGCCGAGGCCGAGCGTGTTCAGGCCCCCGCGGAACGTCGCCAAATCGGCCGCGTCCTTGGTCTTGACCGACATCTGGATGCCGCCGCGGAAATCGACGCCGTAGTTGAGGCCCGGATGGATGAACAGGACCACCGAGGCGATCGACAGGATCGCCGAGACGGTGACACCAAAGAAGCGGGCCTTCATGAACTGGATGTGCTTGTCATAGGGGCTGAAGGGGATCAGCGGCCTGATGTTGAGCACTTTTAGCTTGCGGCGACGGGTGATCGCGATCATCACGACGCGCACGAAGGCGACGGAGGTGAACATCGAGATAATGAGGCCGAGACCCATGGTCACGGCAAAGCCGCGAACCGGGCCGGAGCCGAAGTAGAAGAGGATGGCGGCGGCGATCAGGGCCGTCATGTTGCCGTCGATAATCGTGGAATAAGCTTTCCTGAAGCCGTTATCGATGGCGGCAAAGGCGCCGCGACCCTTGCGGGTTTCTTCGCGGATGCGCTCGTTGATGAGAACGTTGGCATCAACCGCAAGGCCGATACCGAGAACGACGCCGGCGATGCCGGGCAGCGTCAGCGTGGCGCCGACCAGCGTCAGGGCCGAGAAGGTCAGGATCGTGTGAATGAGCAGTGCAACATTGGCGAGAATCCCCCAGGCGCCATAGAGCACGAAGATGAAGGCGGCAACCAAGACGAAGCCAACCAGGCCGCTATAGATGCCCTTCTGGATCGCGTCCGCGCCGAGGTCGGCACCCACGGTGCGTTCCTCGATGACGGTCAGCTTGGCCGGCAGGGCGCCGGCGCGCAGCAGTGCGGCGAGCGTCGTTGCGCTGTCAGCAGTGAAGTTGCCGGAGATCTGGCCCGAACCTCCGGTGATCGGTTCGCGGATGTTCGGCGCGCTCAGCACCTTGTTGTCCAGTACGATGGCGAAGGGCTTGCCGACGTTTTCGCGGGTGATTTCCGCGAAACGGTTGGCGCCGGCGTTGTCGAAGCGGAAGGTGACGAGCGGCTCATGCGTGTTCGGATCGAAGCTGACGCGCGCATCGGTCAGGCGGTCGCCCGAGAGTTCGATACGGTCGAGAACCGGGTAGCTGTTGCCTTGATCGTCCTTCAAGATGGTGACGCCGGGGCCGGGATTGTTCGGATCGGCATTGTCGGCGAGCAGATGGAAGGACATCTTCGCGGTCGAGCCGAGAAGTTCGCGCAGATGCGACGGGTCCTGGGCGCCGGGAAGCTGCACGAGGACACGGTTCGGGCCGACGCGTTGGATGGTGGGTTCTGCGACACCGACCTGGTCAACGCGCTTGCGGATGACTTCCAAGCTCTGTTGAACGGCGGAATCGACGTTGCTGGCGATGCCGGCCGGCGAGAAGGACATCGTGATCGTGCCGCCGTTCGGAGCGATGGTGAGATCGGATTGACCTGCGGAGAGACCGGACGAGATTGTGTTGGCGAGCGTCTGAAGCTGAGTAACGGCATCGCTGCTTTGCGACGGATCGGTCAGCGTCACGATGACCTGGTCGCCGTTACGAACGATCGAGCGGGTCTGGATGTTCTTGTCGCGCAGGACGCGACGCGAATCCTGCAGCAGCGTCTGCAGCCGTCCGTTGGTCAGATCCTTCTCGTCCACTTCGAGAACCAGATAGGAGCCGCCGCGAAGGTCCAGGCCGAGGGAAACCTGGCTATGCGGGAGCCAGGACGGGATCTTGGAAAGAACCGACTGCGGAAGCGCGTTCGGCAGGGCAATGAGGAGGCCAAGCACGATGATCACAGAATAGAGGACCACCAGCCATGGTGAGGTGCGCATGGGTATTATCCTTGGAAATACACTAATGCCAGCGGAGCCTGCCGCTGGCGGACGTGGGTCATGTCGGAGATGCGCCGGCGGCGCGCGAACCGGTTAAGCGAAAGCAGCCGGCGGGGCGCGCGCGCGATAGGCACCAAAAGCGAAGAATTCGTGCTGCGTGACTTCGCCGCTGTCGCTCGGCTGCCACGGATTGATTAGAAGTCCCGGCGACGGAAGGGTCGTAAGCGTTGCCGGTCCGATATCATGCCAGGTGGCTTTCGCCGTGACCGTGCGGTCGGCAACGACAATGCCGCGCACCGGATCGCGCAAGGCGAGATAGAGCGGTTGGCTGTCCTTGCCGGAGGAAAAGGCCTCAGCGTCTGCCCGTGCGGCAAGATTGATGCCGCCGCCGAGCGCCAGTCCGAGATAGGCGAAGAAAGCGACGAACAGCGAGGCGACCACGCGCATTCCGGCGCGGCGCGTCCTGCTATCGTTCTCTTCGCTGTCGGCGGCGCCGAATTCGAACGGGTTCAACGGTTATAAAGGCCTTCATTCCTTTGCCGGATCGGAAACCGGCGGCTCGCTTATACTATCAGGACGTTCCGCGTCTTCATAGTGTGGCCTGTCATGATGCACTTGCGCCAGCCGGTCAACCATGCCCATCGCAATTTCCCGCTCTCCCATGATGACGGTGTCGGCGCCATATTGCTTCAATACGTCCACTTCCGCGTCAGAATGGGCACGGGCGACGATCAGGATCGAAGGGTTTGTTGCGCGCGCCCGCTCGGCGGCACTGCAGGCTTCGAAGGTATTGGGAATGGCGATGAGTAGGCTGCGGGCACCGGTTATATTAGCATAACCGAGGATCTCTGCGGACGCCGCATTGCCGTAGATCGCCTCGATGCCCGCCTGCTTGAGTTCGCCTATGCGCTTTTCGGAATCCTCGATGACGATGAAGGGCGTGCCGGAGGATATGAGGTTCTCGCCGACGATACTGCCGACACGTCCGTAGCCGATCAAAACGGCATGGTCGGAGAGCATTGTCGAGCGTGGCTCCTCATCACTGCTGGTCTCAGCGGGATGGTCGATTTGGCTGTGCGGCGGCTCGCTTGCCGCCGCGGGTTGTTCGGCCTGCGGCTCGGTGCCTTCCGTTTCGACATGACGCCTTGCGTCCAGCCCCTTGCGCATCCAGTCGCAGGCGATGAATACGAGGGGGTTGAGGATGATCGAAATGATCGCGCCGCCGAGGATCAGATCGCGGCCCTCGCCGGGCAGCATACCGAGATCGAAGCCGAGCGCAGCGAGGATGAAAGAGAATTCACCGATCTGCGCCAGGCTGGCGGAGATCGTGAGCGCGGTGCTCATCGGCTTGCGGAAGGCGAGCACGATGAAGAAGGCGGCGACCGATTTGCCGATGACGATGATGAATACGGTCGCCAGCAGCGGCAGCGGATTGTCGATCAGGATGTTCGGATCGAACAACATGCCGACCGAGACGAAGAACAGCACGGCGAAAGCATCGCGGAGCGGCAGGCTTTCCTGTGCGGCCCGATGGCTGAGCTCGCTTTCCGACAGGATCATGCCGGCGAAGAAGGCGCCGAGCGCCAGCGACACGCCGAAGAGTTTCGCGGCCCCGAAAGCGACGCCGAGCGCAATCGCGAGGACACCGAGGCGGAAGAGTTCGCGCGAGCCGGTATGGGCGATGCGGTGCAGGATCCAGGGAATGATCCGTCGGCCGACGACCAGCATCAGCCCGACGAAGGCAGCGACCTTCAGCAACGTCATGCCGATGATACCGGTGATGCCGAGATCGAGGCCGAGCAACCGGTTGAGGCCCGCCGACAGCGGCTCGGCAGTACCATGACCATCGCCGGAAATGCTGGCGGCCGCGGGAATGAGGACAAGAGCCAGCACCATGGCCAGGTCTTCGACGATCAGCCAGCCGACCGCGATCTTGCCGCGCTCGCTCTCGATCAGCCGACGCTCCTGCAAGGCTTTCAAAAGGACGACCGTCGACGCGACTGAGAGCGCAAGGCCGAAGACCAGACTGCCGCCGAGCGGCCAGCCCATCAGCGCGCCGAGCCCCCAGCCGAGCAGGGTGGCGAAGCCGATCTGAACGATCGCGCCGGGAACGGCGATGCCGCGCACCGACAACAGATCTTTCAGCGAAAAATGCAGGCCCACGCCGAACATTAATAGGATGACGCCGATTTCGGCGAGCTCTGGCGCCAGGCTCTGGTCGGCGACGAAGCCCGGCGTATGCGGGCCTGCGAGCACGCCAGCGATGAGATAACCGACGAGCGGCGGCAGTTTGAATCGGTTGGCGATGGCGCCGAAGATGAATGCCAGCACAAGGCCCATGACGATGGTCGAAATCAAAGGCGTGTCGTGTGGCATTACCGTCTCCTCGATACTGGAAATCCCATGCTATCTATGACATATTTGGCTTATGTTGACCAATATGGGTGATTTTATATCGTGAATCAAGGCGGCAAACCAATGATTCTCACCCCCGCGCTCTGCCGCGCGGCGCGCGGGCTGCTCGACTGGACGCAGTCGGATATAGCTGAAAAAGCTGGTGTATCACGGAGCACGATCCGCGACTACGAGGGCGGCCATCACGACATTCATCGGGCGACCGAGGCGCAACTGCGCCTGGCCTTCGAAGAGGGTGGGGTCGCCTTCGTTGCAATGCCCGAGTTTGGTTGGGGTGTCTGTCTGCGCCCGGCTTCTGACCGCGGCTAAGGTTTGGGCGCCAGGCAGCTTGCTGAAAGAAGGTAGGCGTAGAGCGCCCTGCCTTTCATATTGCCGAAATCCGGCGACCAACTCTTGATGAGTTCCGACCGGCCCGCGGCGCAATTGAACGGTTCGTCGTCGATAAAAAGCACATCGCCAGTCACGGTAGGTGGCAGCGAAAAATTCTGCTCGTAGTAGCTCTTCGGGAAACCGCCGGAGTTGCGGGCGTAGATGTGATAGGGCTTGCCCTTCAGCGTATAGAACAGATCGGCGAGAATATCACGGTTGTCGGCAACGATGGTCGAGGTATTCGCTTGGACGGCGATATCGGCGATCTCCAGGCTGATGGCGCTGCGGCCGACATAGCGCTGCATCACAAGATTCCCGTTCGGCAGCTTGATGTCATAGGCAAACACGGTCAGGACCGGCAACAGGAAGGCAACGACGGAGCCGATGATCAGCGAGATGATCAGGCCCTTCTTTGTTAGGCGGTAGAGCAGCCAGACGGCGAGGACGGTGCCGGCGGCATAGGCGGTGACCGCCCAATTGGCATAGGCCTTGGCAAACAGCGCCTGCAGCGTGATCAGCGCCACGACCGGGATGGACAGCCAGACGAGCAGCTTCTCCCTGTCGTCGCTTTGCCCGCGGATCATCCGCCATGCGGCCCAGAGCATGGCATAGAAAATGATAGGCCCGACGACGCCGAATTGCGCGCCGACGAATCCGAGCGCGCCGAGCAGATGCTTCACCAGCCCGCCGCCGTTTCCGTCGCCGTTCCAATGGGCAATGCTTTCGGTATGGCGCACCGTCGCCGCATCATGGGCGAAATTCCACCAAAGGTTCGGGGCGACGACGATGGCGCCGGCGATGGCGGCGATGATCACGTCGCGCCAGGCAATGCGTGCCGAACGCAGGGTCAGCATGGCGACCCCGACGCCCGGCAGCAGAAAAAGCACTGAATATTTCGTCAGAAAGGCGATGCCGAGGCTGACGCCGAGGATCAGCGCCTCGATGATCGAGGACCGCTTGGTGAGGCCGAGAAAAGCCCAGATCGCAATGGTGACGAACAGAATCTGGATCGTGTCGGTCGACACGAGTACGGCCGAAAGCGAGGCAGCCGGCAGGGTGACGAAAATGACGCCGACCCAGGGCTCGATCTCTCTCCCAACGTCCCCCACAATCAGTCGTCGCGTCGTGCGCATCAGCATCAGCGCGGTAGCAAGATGGAAGAGCGGCGCGGAAACGCGGATCCAGAAGGTCGAGTCCGAACCGGAAATCGCGTTGAAGAAACGGATCACCCAGGCGATGACAGGCGGCTTGGAATAATAGCCGAAGTCGAGGTTCTGACCCCAGAACCAATATTGCGCCTCGTCGACGAACAGGTCGGTTCTGTTGAAGATCAGCATCACCACGCGCCAAAGCGTGACGCCGAAGATGACTGCAAGACCAAGCCGCAGCGAAAGTCTTTGGTGGCTCGTTTCGGAATAGGTCGTATCGGACATCAACAGGTCGATCTCGGTGCCGGGTCGTGAGGCTTCATACGGAACTATCGAGCTCGACGCTAGCTCTCGCCCAGAGAGAAAGACGGTGGAACGCGCGGCCCGATGCCGCGCAGGTAAAGCATTTTTACAAGGGATTTGTGTCGCCTATGGCCGTCTGAGGGAAATCCTCAGAGCACGCGCGGGGCAACTTTGCTGCGCGCCTCTTCGATGAGGCTTAGAAGCACGAAGGCAGCAAGCGTCATGCCGGCCGTCAGCGAAGCAGTCAAACCAAGAACAATCATTGCTCTCTCCGTATCGACATCAAAGGTGTCTCTACTTGCCGGATTAGAGCATGAAGCTTGCCTGTGACTTGCGGCTATCTGGGTTTTTACTCAAAATGACCGCCGACAGAAATCGAACCCAAAATAGTTTAAATCAAAACGGGATAGCGGACGGGGGTTATTAACCTTCAAGCAAGGAATTAACCATAAACATTGAACTGCACGTCGGAATGGGAAAACTGTCACTCGTTCTCACCAGGCATGAAGCCGCCCCGTCGTACCGGGTCAGATCCGGTATCCATGTCATCAAACGGTCCGAAAACAGACTTTGATGAACGAGCGAGCTTCAGCGTCCCGGTCAACGGACCGGCGGCGGCGTGCGCCTTTCCTCGTCTCCTCATCGCGTCTGAACCGGATCATCAGTGGTTTCGCCGGCGTCGTTTACGTCCGGCAGTTCGGTGGGGACGATTTTGGCGCAGGATTCGCCGTCAGATCAGGCAGGACGGGCGCAGGCGGGCAGCCTTCGCGACCGCTTGCGTTTTGCTGGTCTCGATGCCGAGCAATGCGAAATCGTGCGCCGCAACCGGCCGATGCTCGAAACGCATCTGAAAGCTGGCCTGCGCGATCTCTTTCATCGTCTCCAGACCTTTCCCGACGCCGCCCGCAATTTTACCAGCGAAAGCCAACTCGAGCGCTTGCAGGACCTGCAATCCTCGCATTGGGACGTGCTGACAGACGCTCGTTTCGACAGTCTGTACGCCGAGCGCGTCAAGGTTCTCTCCGATAGCGAAAGCAAGATGGGGCTCGACCCGCGCTGGCACGTCGCCGGTCACGGCGTGGTTCTGGAGCACATTCTTGCCGGCATTGTCGAGGAGATGGGCAGCCGCGCCATCCTGCCCGGCGCCAAACGCCGTGCCCGTGAGTTGAGAGAGCTGATCGCCGCTGCCGTTCGCCTCGTCACGGTTGACGTCGAGATCGCCGTGTCGCTGCGCTTCAACGAACTTCGCCTCAACCATCAGCGGGCGCTTGCCGACCAGCGGAGTGCGGATCATGCCGAAGCTGCTGGTCTTTTTGCCGATGTCATCCGCAGCCTCGCAGAACGCGATCTGACCGTCCGCCTGCCTGCCGATGGTCCGGAGGCCTATGCCGAACTGGCGCAGACGCTGAATGCTGCTCTGGACGACATCCAGCTGCAATTTGCAGGACTGTCCGCCAGTGTGCAGGCGGCCGAAGCCGCAACGGATGTGATCGCCCGCGATTCCCGCTCGTTGGCCCAGAGTTCCACGGAGCAGTCTCGGGGGCTTGCCTTATCGGCAAAGCAACTCGCCGAACTTGCCGATCAGGTTCGCGGCAATGCGGCGAGCACCCGGTCAGCCGAGCGCGCCGCCGCCTCCACCCGTGTTGCAGCTGAAGATAGCGGCCGGGTCGTCGGCCAGGCGATTTCCGCCATGGCCGATATCGAAACCTCGGCAGAAAAGATCGGCCAGATCATCGGTGTCATCGATGAGATCGCGTTCCAGACCAATCTGCTGGCGCTCAACGCAGGTATTGAAGCCGCGCGCGCCGGCGACAGCGGCCGCGGCTTTGCCGTCGTCGCCCAGGAAGTCCGTGCGCTGGCCCAGCGCTCCGCCGATGCCGCCCGCGAAATCAAGGTGCTGGTGACGGGCACCAAGGCGCAGGTCGACGCCGGCGTGCAGATGGTCGGCCGCACGCAGGAAGCGATCGGCAGCATCGTTCGTCAGGTGACCGATATCAACGATGCCATTTCCGGCATCGCGGCCGCCACTGACGAACAGGCCGCCGGCCTGCGCACCGTGACCACGGACATCGGCAGCTTCGGCGAGCGCGCCGCTGCCACCGAAAGCCTCGCCCGTCGCTCGGACGAAGGCGCTGATCATCTTCATACCGTCATTCTCGAACTCGGGCGAACGATCCGTGAATTCCGCCTTGAGCGCGAGCGCCGCCATGCTGTGCCGCGCCAGGTGACTGCTGCGCAACGTTTGCCGATTGCTCGGCGCGAAGAAAACGTCGTCCGGCGTGATGAGAGCAACGTGGCCGAATTGGATTTTTCGCTTCGCAGGGCCGGGCTTGGAGGCGAGCGGAATGCATACTGATATCTCTGTTTTATGCGCATGCGGGCTGTGGGACCCGATTTCAGGCAACAAGGAATAAAGCGATGCCGAGCAGGAAAGGCGAAAAGGCAATCAGTCTGGCCGCAGTGCTGGACCTCAACGAGGCTTCGACGCTTCGCGGCAAGTTGATGGGGCTGCGCGGCAGCAATGTCGTGATCGATGCATCAGGCGTCGAGAGGATCGGGGCCTTGTGCGTTCAGGTCATCATGGCCGCCGCCAAGACTTGGGATGAAGACAAGCTGTCCTTCACCTTTTCGAAGGTGTCGGATGCATTTCAAAAAACGATGCAGTTGATCGGAGTGGACATCGATCACCTGCTTGCCAAGGAGATCCGGCAATGAAGAAAAAAGTACTGACCGTGGATGATTCACGGACCATTCGAAACATGCTTCTCGTCACCCTGAACAATGCCGGCTTCGAGACCATTCAGGCCGAAGACGGCGTCGAGGGCCTCGAGGTTTTGGAAGAAGCCAACCCAGACGTCATCGTCACCGACATCAACATGCCGCGCCTTGACGGCTTCGGCTTCATCGAGGGCGTGCGCCGCAACGACAAGTACCGGGCGATCCCGATCCTGGTGCTGACGACCGAAAGCGACGCCGAAAAGAAGAACCGCGCCCGCCAGGCTGGTGCGACGGGTTGGATCGTCAAGCCCTTCGATCCCGCCAAACTGATCGATGCCATCGAGCGTGTAACCGCTTAAACAGGATCTGTTCCTATGGATATGAACGAAATCAAAGAGATTTTTTTCCAGGAGTGCGAGGAGCAGCTCGCCGAACTGGAATCCGGTCTCCTGAAAATGAATGATGGCGACCGGGATCCGGAAACCGTCAATGCTGTCTTCCGTGCCGTTCATTCCATCAAGGGTGGGGCAGGGGCATTCGGTCTGGACGACCTTGTCTCCTTTGCCCATGTCTTCGAGACCACGCTCGATTGCGTTCGATCCAACAAGCTGGAACCGACCCAGGATGTCCTGAAGGTCATGCTCAAGGCCGCCGACGTTCTGGCGGACCTGACCAACGCCGCCCGTGACGGCGGCAGCGTCGATCAGGCCCGCAGCAAGGGCCTGGTCAAGGAACTGGAAGCGCTGGCCCACGGCGAATTGCCATCGGCATCCGCAGCCGTCGAAGCCGCGCCGAAGCCGGTGAGGGCTGCAGCGCCCGCCCCCGCCCCGACCCCTGTCAAAGCCGCACCCGCTCCCACGGACGATAGCGGCTTTCAGCCGATCCCCTTCAGCTTCGACGATGATTTCGGTGGCGACGAAGCGCCTGTGGCTATGCCGGAGTATGAAGTCAGCTTCAAGCCGCGCTCCGATCTCTACGCCAAGGGCAACGATGCCACGCTGCTGCTGCGCGATCTCTCGCGCCTCGGCGAGATGAGCATCCATTGCAACATGGACGCTCTGCCGGATCTCGATCAGCTCGACCCTGAAGGCGCCTATTTCAAGTGGACGATCTCGGTCAAGACGGACAAGGGCGAAGACGCCATCCGCACTGTCTTCGAATTCGCCGAATGGGATTGCGAGCTCGATGTTCGGCTGGTTGAGGATGCCGCTTCATCTGCAGGCGGTGATGAAGAGTTGCCGATGGTGCCCGTGCCCTTCGATCTCTCCGTTCTCGATGGCGATGGTATCGAACAGGCCGTGGAAGCCGCCGAGGAAGCACCGAAGCCGAAGAATGACGTCGCAGCCGCCGTTGCCGCCGCCGAAACGGCAAGCAACGTCACACAGCTTGCCGCCGTCGCCGCTCGTGTCGAAAAGAAGGAAGCCGCGGCAGCCGCCGCCGCTGCCGCTGCCAGTGCCGCCGCGCAGAACAATGCCGCCGCGGGCGCCGGACAGACCATCCGTGTCGATCTTGACCGTGTCGACCGACTGATCAATCTCGTCGGCGAGCTGGTCATCAACCAGGCGATGCTGTCGCAGAGCGTCATCGAGAATGACAACAACGGTGCATCCTCGATCAATATGGGCCTCGAGGAGCTGCAGCAGCTCACTCGCGAGATCCAGGACAGCGTCATGGCGATCCGCGCGCAGCCGGTGAAGCCGGTCTTCCAGCGCATGTCGCGTATCGTCCGTGAAATTGCCGACATGACGGGCAAGTCGATCCGCCTGGTCACCGAGGGTGAAAACACCGAAGTCGACAAGACGGTCATCGACAAGCTTGCCGAACCGCTGACCCATATGATCCGAAACGCCGTCGACCACGGCGTTGAAACCCCGGAAAAGCGCACTGCACTCGGCAAGAACCCGGAGGGCACGGTTCGCTTGACGGCGAAGCATAGGTCCGGTCGCATCCTGATCGAACTCGCCGACGACGGCGCCGGCATCAATCGCGAAAAAGTTCGCCAGAAAGCGATCGACAACGACCTGATCCCTGCCGATGCCAATCTCTCGGACGAGGAGATCGACAACCTGATCTTCCTGCCGGGCTTCTCGACGGCCGACAAGATCTCCGACATTTCCGGCCGCGGCGTCGGCATGGACGTGGTCAAGCGCTCGATCCAGGCGCTCGGCGGTCGCATCAACATCAGTTCCAAGCCTGGGCAAGGCTCGGTCTTCACCATGAGCCTGCCGCTGACGCTCGCCGTCCTCGATGGCATGGTGGTGACGGTTGCCGGCCAGACGCTGGTCGTGCCGCTGACCGCGATCGTCGAAACCCTGCAACCGGAAGCCGCCGCCATCCATTCCTTCGGCGCCAATCATCGCCTGATCTCGATCCGCAATAGCTTCTGCCCGCTGGTCGATGTCGGCCGCATCCTGAACTTCCGCGCCACGCAGGCCAATCCGGTCGATGGTGTCGCACTGCTGGTGGAATCGGAAGGCGGCGGGCAGCGCGCTCTGATGGTCGATGCCATCCAGGGCCAGCGCCAGGTCGTCATCAAGAGTCTCGAAGCGAACTACACGCATGTTCCCGGCATCGCCGCCGCGACCATCCTCGGTGATGGGCGCGTCGCTCTCATCCTCGACGTTGATGCCGTGGTCGGCGCCTCGCGCGGCCAGTCGTTGAAGGCTGAAATGTCGTACGCAGCAGTGGGTTAAGCCTATGTCCTACGCCGTCAAGAATCTGACCCAGGGTGCCCGTGAGCTGATCGCCTTCCGCATCGGCGATCAGGAGTTCTGCGTCGACATCATGTCGGTCCGCGAAATCCGCGGTTGGACGCCGGCGACAGCCATGCCGCATGCGCCGGCCCATGTCCTTGGCGTCATCAACCTGCGCGGCGCTGTCTTGCCGATCGTCGATCTCTCGGCCCGCCTGGGCATGAAGCGCGCCGAGCCGACCGCACGCCATGTGATCATCGTGGCGCAGGTCAAGCGCAAGGTCGTCGGCCTGCTGGTCGACGCCGTGTCCGATATCCTGACGGTTACCGACGACAACATTCAGCCGACGCCGGAAGTTTCTTCCGACTACGAGCGGCAGTTTGCACGCGGCATCCTGGCGATCGACCGTCGCATGATCTGTCTTATCGAACTCGAAACCCTGTTCCCGGACAGCGAAAGCGAAGCTGCATGAGTATGATGGGAGCGACTGATCTCAAGGCATCCCCGGACGAGGTGCTGGCCAGCGGCGAATATCCGCTGACACGGCGCGATCTCTCCGAAATTGCCGCCATGATCTATTCGGACGCTGGAATTTCTCTCAACGAGACAAAGGCGTCGCTCGTCTATTCGCGGCTGTCGAAGCATATTCGCGCACTCGGTTTGCCGGGCTTTCGCGATTATTGCCTGCTGGTCTCCTCACCGGCGGGAGCTGCGGCACGGCGCGAGATGCTGTCGCATCTGACGACGAATTTCACCCGCTTCTTCCGCGAGAACCACCATTTCGATCATCTGCGCGACGAGGTTCTGCCTGGCCTTCTGGCGCGTGCCAAAAGCGGTGGCCGCGTCCGCATCTGGTCGGCAGCCTGTTCCGACGGGCAGGAACCCTATTCCATCGCGCTTACGGTTCTGTCGCTGCTGCCGAATGCCGCGGATTTCGATTTCAAGATCCTGGCGACAGATATCGATCCGAAGATCCTCGGCCTTGCCCGCGCGGGCGCTTACGATGAGACATCGCTCGAGACGGTCTCACCCGCCATGCGCAAGCAATGGTTTCAGGAGGTCGACATCCAGGGGCGCCGCAAATTCCAGGTCGATGATCGCGTCAAGCGTCTGATCACGTTCAATGAGCTGAACCTGATGGCACAATGGCCGTTCAAGGGCACCTTCGACGTCATCTTCTGCCGCAACGTGGTGATCTATTTCGACGAGCCGACGCAGACGAAGATCTGGTCGCGCTTCGCCGGCCTGCTGCCGGAAAACGGCCATCTCTATATCGGCCATTCCGAGCGGGTCTCCGGCGAGGCCAAGCATCTTTTCGACAATATCGGCATCACCACTTATCGCCGCATTGGCAATTCAATCGGGAGGAAAGTATGAGCGCCCCCGCCCGTGTTCTTGTCGTCGACGACTCGCCGACCATGCGCGGCTTGATCACCGCCGTCCTGCGCTCCGATCCGGAGGTCGACGTCATCGGCCAGGCCGGCGATGCAATGGAAGCGCGCGCCGCGATCAAGGCGCTCAATCCTGATGTCGTGACGCTCGACATCGAGATGCCGAACATGAACGGTCTCGATTTTCTTGAGAAAATCATGACCCTCAGGCCCATGCCGGTCATCATGGTCTCGACCATGACGCATCGCGGCGCCGAGGCGACGCTCGCGGCCCTTGAAATCGGCGCGTTCGATTGCGTAGGCAAGCCTGCTCCTGGCGAGCCGCGTCCCTTCGGTGATCTGGCGGAAAAGGTGAAGGCGGCGGCTCGTTCGCAGCGGCAATATATCAAGCCCGCTGCCGGCCATGCTCCGCCGCCTGCGGTTGCGGATTTCCGCGTCGGCCGCAAGATCGTCGCGATCGGTTCGTCCACCGGTGGCGTCGAAGCCTTGATCGCGGTCCTACAGAAGTTCCCGGCCAACTGCCCGCCGACGGTCATCACCCAGCACATGCCGCCGAGCTTCACCCGCAGCTTTGCCGAACGGCTCAACCGCCTCTGCGCGCCCGTCGTGCAGGAGGCCACGGATGGTGCGCGGCTGGAGATCGGCAAGATCTATCTGGCGCCCGGCGGCGAGCGGCATTTGCAGATCGCCAACGTGTCGGCGCCGCATTGCCGTCTGATCGAGCGCGGGCCAGTTAATGGTCATCGTCCTTCCGTCGACGTGCTCTTCGATTCGGTCGCCGAGCTCGCGGGCCGCAACGCCGTCGGCGTGATCCTGACCGGTATGGGGCGCGACGGCGCCGCCGGCCTTCTCAAGATGCGCCATGCCGGCGCGCGGACCATCGGCCAGAACGAAAAGACCTGCGTAGTCTACGGGATGCCGAGGGTCGCATTCGAACTCGGTGCAGTCGAACAGCAGTTTCCGCTGAACGCCATTGGCGAGGAAATATTGAAAGTAACAGCCGCCCGCAAGGAAGGGAGCGAATAATGTCTCTAGCGGAGAAAATCAAAGTTCTGATCGTCGACGACCAGGTTACCAGCCGCCTGTTGTTGAGCGACGCGCTGACTCAATTGGGCTTCAAGCAGATTACTGCTGCCGGCGACGGTGAGCAGGGCATGAAGATCATGGAGCAGCAGCCGCATCACCTGGTGATCTCTGACTTCAACATGCCGAAGATGGATGGTCTCGGCCTGCTGCAGGCCGTGCGCACCAATCCGACGACGAAGAAGGCAGCCTTTATCATCCTGACGGCGCAAGGTGACCGTGCGCTGGTGCAGAAGGCCGCCCAGCTCGGCGCCAACAACGTTCTCGCCAAGCCCTTCACCATTGAAAAGATGAAAGCGGCGATCGAGGCCGTGTTCGGAGCATTGAAATGATCGTCGAGGGTGCTGCCCGTCGCGTGCACATCATTCAAGGCGAGTACAAGGTCATCAGCGACCCGGACGTGGTGCTGGCGACCATTCTCGGCTCGTGCGTGGCAGCATGCCTGCGCGATCCGATCGCTGGCGTCGGCGGCATGAACCACTTTCTCCTGCCGGGAACGTCGGCTTCGCCGATGAGCGGTGGCGACGCGACGCGCTACGGCGTGCACCTGATGGAGCTTCTCATCAACGGTCTCTTGAAGCAGGGCGCGCGCCGTGACCGGCTGGAGGCGAAGGTTTTTGGCGGCGCGAAGACGATCGCCACCTTCTCCAACGTCGGCGAACAGAACGCTGCCTTTGCCATGCAGTTCCTGAGGGATGAAGGCATTCCGGTCGTCGGCTCCAGCACAGGCGGCGAGCATGGACGCAAGATCGAATATTGGCCGATCTCCGGCCGTGCCCGGCAATATCCGCTGACCGGCGCCGAAACGCAGAAGACCGTGGCTCTGGAACAGCGCCCCGTTGCCGCCCCGAAGCCGGTCGACAATACGATCGAATTTTTCTGATCAACGAGGACTACCTGATGACCACCATCCCGCGTGCCGAAGCATCCGCCATGCAGGAGGCGCTCCCCGCCATCCTCATGCGTATTGTCTCGGAATTGCACGATGTCGCTTACCTGATCGAACGCATCGAACCGCAGTTGCTCGATCTCAGCGGCGTCAACGTGCTGGAATCGCCTGACTCGATGAAGGTCATGCAGGGCATCGATCTGGCCGTACAGAAGACGCGCGGCATTGCCGAATTTATCGACACCATCACCGGCGGCATGCCGGATGGCTGGATGGTCGATGTTGCAACGGCGCTGAGCCTGGTCAAGCTGGCGGAAATGCAGAAGGCGCTTGGCGGCAGTGGTCGTCACGGACACTCTCAGCCCTTGGCCAAGGCCGCCGGCGATTTTGATTTTTTCTGACAGGAAGCGCCGGCGCTTATTATTGTTTTTCTTATATTATCGTGGATAAATTTTTCCGACTTTTTTATTTTCCTGCCCAGACGAAACGCTCGCACAAGTTTCGATTTCTATCTTCGCTGCAGGGCACAAAGCCATCAGGTCTTTGACGAATCGTGCGAGAACAGAATGAATCTGTTAAATCAATTAGTTCCCTTGTTCAGGAATCTGCAGAACCTGGGGAGGACACGCCTGCTGATTATGGCGGGCGTCGGCGTCGTCTCCATGGCGTTGATCCTGTTTGCAGCCCTTTATGTCAACAAGCCTGCCCAGGAGACGCTCTATGTCGGCCTGGATGCAACCGATCTGAACCAGATCAGCATTGCGCTTGCCGAAGCCAACATCAATTTCCAGGTGGGCACGGACGGCACCAGCCTGACCGTGCCGACCGGTATGACCGGCAAGGCGCGCCTGCTTCTCGCCGAACGCGGCCTGCCAAACAGCACCAATGCTGGCTATGAGCTCTTCGACAATGTCGGGTCGCTTGGCCTGACCTCCTTCATGCAGGAAGTGACCCGCGTCCGCGCACTCGAAGGTGAAATCGCTCGAACGATCACCTCGATCTCGGGCATCAGCGCGGCCCGCGTCCACATCGTCATGCAGGATGTCGGCAACTTCCGAAAAGCGGATCAAAAACCCACGGCCTCGGTCATGATCCGAGCGAACGCCGAAGCAGCGCGCAAGTCAGCCCAGGCCATCCGCCATCTCGTCGCCTCCGCCGTTCCCGGCCTGGAGGTCGACGACGTTACGATTCTCGATTCCACCGGTCAGTTGCTTGCCTCGGGTGACGATCCGAGCAATGGCGCGCTGAACCGCAATCTCGGCATCGTGCAGAACGTTCAGGATGAGGTCGAATCGAATATCGACAAGGCGCTTGCGCCCTTCCTCGGCATGGACAATTTCCGCTCCAGCGTGACGGCGCAGCTCAACACCGACAGTCAGCAGGTGCAGGAAACCACCTACGATCCGGATTCGAAGGTTGAGCGTTCGGTGCGCACGACCAAGGAAGCGCAGAAATCACAGCAACGCCAGTCGGATACGGCAGCCACCGTTGAACAGAACATTCCGCAGGCTGCCCCGCAGGCTGGTGGCAACGGGCCGACATCGAACGATCAGTCCGACAAGCGCGAAGAGCAGACCAACTACGAAATCAACAGCAAGACGACGGCTACGACCCGCAACAGCTACAGGGTCGAGAAGCTCTCGGTGGCCGTGGTGGTCAACAAGGGCCGCATCGCCCAGATGGTCGGCCAGCCGGCTGATCAGGCCAAGATCGACGCCTATATCGCCGAGATGCAGAAGATTGTCACGACCGCCGCCGGTGTCGACCCTAGCCGTGGCGACGTGGTGACCGTCAATGCAATGGATTTCCTCGACAACCAGCTGCTCGACGACACCTCTTCGGGCTTCAGCATCATGGACATGCTGAGCCGCAACATGGCCGGCATCATCAATTCGGCTGCTTTCGTTGTGGTTGCCTTCCTCATCGTCTGGATGGGCTTCCGTCCGCTGATCCGCTCGCTCGGTGGCGGTGCAGCCGGTGGCGCGGCCCTGCCGGAGGCGGCAGGCTTGGAATTGCCGGACTTCGCACCTGCCGTGGGCGGACCAGGTGCCGCGCTGATGGACGGCTTCGGCTCGGACTTCGGCTTCGACAGCACCGACGACCTGCTGACGATGGGCGAAGACGCCGGCACCTTCAATCGCCGCGTCAAGGAAGGGCCGGAACGTCGCCTCTCGCGCATGGTGGAAATCAGCGAAGAAAGGGCGGCAAAGATCCTCAGAAAATGGGCCGTCGACAACGCCGCCTGATAACAAGACCGGGAGACATTCCCGGTCTTTTCATGTCATCGGAAAGTGTGCGGCCGCACTCCACCAACCCTGGGTTTTCGCAAATATTTGCTGCAAGTCAGCGTAACGAAATGATGCGATCTGATGTGTTGGCAAGATGTAATCTGGTTGGAAATTTCATTGCTGGGTAGAAAGAATCGACCTACAATCATAGTATCTATTCGGAGTAGCGTCGAAACGGCGCGAATCAGACCATGAAATCCGTGTTTGGTAAATTCAAAGAATTTGGAGATGCCGGTACACGGGGAAATCAGTCTATAGTTTATTGATTGCGTTTTCGGCGATTCGCGCCAATGCGATTGCCGAATTTGAATTTATATATTAGCACCGCGCTCTGCATCCGCCAGGATGCGCATGAGGCGCAGTGACAAGTTGAGTTGGCGCAGACACCTATCTGAAGATCGATATCGATTTTCAAGGTTATGCGCCGGGTCCAGACCGAGCAATGCTCTCGTTGGCGTTTGATCGTCTAACAGCGGCAGGAAATGCAAAAAATGGACATGCAGATATTGCAGGGGAGCAAGGGCGACAAGGATGCGCGATTGGCCGCGTCCGTCAATTCTATGTCGCGCGATCAGCTCATTCAGCAGTTGAGCGCCATTGCCGGCCCGGCCTATCTTCAATCCGGGCTGAGTGTGCTGACGGGCTATGTCGGAGCCTCCCACTATCTTTTGGCCCGATGTGATCTGATCCAGGAGAGCGGGCTTGATTTCGTCGTGTCCTCCGACTGGCCTTTCGATCTGGTTCGGCGTCTTGCTTCCGAACTCACAAGCGGCTACGGCCGCACCGGCGAGCTGGAAAAATGCATGTCGCTGTTTCAGCCGAACTTTGCGTTCCTGCCCGAAGATGTCGAACTGCCGGAAGGTGTCAGCCGCCAATATTGCTCGTTGACCTTCAATGTCGGCCGCACGCGATTCTCGCTGATGCTGCTTGCTCGTGATGGTCTTTTGCTGTCGCCGGAGCGGCTGCGCGATGTGGGACTGCTGTCGGGTTACTTCGCCAGCTTCACACGCTGCGTAGAGGGTAAGTCCGAGCGCGATTTTGATCTTACCGAGCGCGAGCTGGAATGTCTGTTCTGGATTGCAGAAGGCAAGACGAGCGACGAGATCGCCATGATCCTCGGTATCTCGCGCAATACCATCAATAACTATATCACCAGCGTCATGCGGAAGACCGCGACGAAGACCCGATCGGAAGCGATCGCCTTTGCTGTCAGAAACAATCTCGTTTGAAGGCCCAATGAATGCGATATCAGCCGGTTAGGACGACGGACGCGCCGAGCGAAGCGAGGCTCGGACGTTCGCATCGGGTGTCCAGTCGCTCCGATCTCTTCCCGAAGCTGGTGTCGATGCAGAAGCTGATCGACGCACAGAATTTCGCAGTCTATCGCCTCAGCGGTTCCGGTCTGCCGAGCAAACAGCGCCTGGTCTGCGAGCTGGAAAATTGGGGCTCAACCAATGCCGGCCTCAACAAGGCGTTCGTCGAAGCCTATGGCGAGCCGATGATCGAGCATATCGAAAAATCGCTGCTGCCATTGATGTGGAACGGCCGTGATAGCGACAGCACGGCTGAGACGCCGGATTTTGCTTCTTTCACCATGCGCTTGAAACCGCATCTCCTGCCTTTTGCCGGCGTCGCCTTTCCGGTGCGCCTTGGATCGGTCGGTAACGGCTATGTCGTGTTCACCGCGAAATTCATGGATCTGGCGAGCGACATGATCGTCGAGTTGCATGGCCGTAGCTGCCAGATCATGATGGATCTCCTGTCGCTCGATGAACGCCGATCGCCGGCGGCCGAAGCGCTGAGCGAACGTGAGATCGCCTGCCTGCAGCTCGCCGGCGATGGCCGGATCAGCGAGGAAATCGCCGAAAAGCTCGGGTTGTCGGTGCATACCGTCAACGCCTATCTCGGCTCGGCCACGATCAAGCTCGACAGCGTTAATCGCATACAGGCGATCGCAAAGGCGATCCGCTTTGGTTACATCAGCTAGAGCAATTCCAGGAAAAGTGCGAAGCGGTTTTCCGTCCGGGATTGCGAAAAAACAAAAAGATAGAGCGGTTCTGCGTTTCCGTGAAAAGCTGAACCGCTCTAACGCCGAGGCTCCTCAGCGGACTTTCATCATGAAACTTGGGACGGTTTGAGCCTTCTTCAGGCTGCGCGCGTCGTTCCGCTGATCGCATAGCGGGCGTCCCGCAAGCTGCGCGCGAGAAGCGCGGTGTTCTCGTCCGGATCGGCCGAGGCCTTCTCGAAGGCAATATGGTTGATCTCGATGCCGGCATGATGTTCGGCAAGCGCAAGCTTGGCATAGACAGTGACGCCGCGCGGCTTGATTTCGAGATCGATGGTGACTTCCGCCGGCCCGCCCCATTCGAGCTTGTAATCGCCGCCGAGCCCGAAATTGACGGTGCCGGGATGGAAATAAAGCTCGGCCGCCGAAGCCACCAGGTCGGCGAGATTGCCGTAGCGTTCGAAGCGCAGCAGCGAAATCAGATCGGCCGCATCGAGGAGCCGCAATTCGCTGGCGACGGGGCTGATAGCCTCGGCGAGAATTTGTTCACGTTGGGCAGAGTAGGGGCATTTTTTCATTCGATTTATCGTACCCGTTTTCTATTCGACTGCGTGGCATAAATCCGATGGATGAGTTCTGCGACGGCCTTGTAAAATACTGACGGGATGACACTATCGACCGAGACTTGCGCAAACATGGAGCGCGCGAGCGGCGGATCTTCGAAGACGGGGATGCCGTTTGCCTCGGCAATCTCTCTAATTTTGAGCGCGATAAGGTCTTGCCCCTTGGCAACGACGACAGGCGCGTCGTTTTCCTCCCGGACATAACGCAGCGCTACGGCAAAATGGGTCGGATTGGCGATGACCAGTGTGGCACGCGGTACCTGCTTCATCATGCGCCGGCGCGCGCGGTCGCGCGCGACCGAGCGCTGACGCGATTTGACGATCGGGTCGCCCTGGGCCTGCTTGAATTCGTCCTTGACCTCCTGCTTGGTCATTTTCAGCTGGTCGACCCAATGATACCGGGTCCACAGCACGTCGCCGATACCGACGACAGCGGTTGCCAGCAGCACGATGGTGAGAATTCTCTGGATGATGGTCGACAACCGCACAAAGATTGTCTGCGGATCGGAAACCAGCGAATCGATCGCATGGAAGAACTGTCCGCGCAGCACAAAGAACATGATGATGCCGACCACCACGATCTTGGCAAGCGACTTGGCGAATTCGACGAGCCCTGAGGTGCTGAAGATGCGTTTCCAGCCGGACACCGGTGATATGCGGGAAAACTGTGGCTGGATGCGGTCGAGAACGGGTGTCGGCAGGTTCTGGAACAGCGAGGAGCCAATGCCGAAGATGAAGAACAACGCGACGGCGGGCAGAAGCAAATTGGCGACTTCCCAACCGATGCGGATGAATAGCGATATGACGTCCGGCCCTGTCTCAAGCTGCCACTGATCGGGCTTTTCGAAGAGGTCGCGGAGCACCTCGCCCATGCGTCCTATGCGATCCGGCAAGAAGAAGGTGACGTAGATGACGGTCGCCAGCATCGACGCGAAGAGCGTCGCCTCCCTGGAGTGAGGCACATTGCCCTTCTCCATCGTGTCGCGGAGTTTTTTCTCCGTCGGTTTTTCTGTTTTACTGTCCTTGTCTTCGTCAGCCAAAGCAGCCGTCCTTCATGAAACGGAAAGAGGCCGCGCATCATGCACGGCCTTGTTCTGAACAGTCTAAGACGTTTTAAGTGAGTCGCGCTGAGGTCACGCGGCTTCCTCCACAGGCGTCTTGTCTTTTGCCTTAAGTTCGATCTGACCGGAATTGGAAAGCCGGATGGCTTCCTGGGCGATGGCGCGCCGCGCGATGGCGATTTCGCGCGGGTTGATGCCGTTGTTGCCCATCTGCAGGTCGGATTCGATCATGCGGCGTTGGCGCGGGCTGATCGAACTGAGCACGATCTCGCGAATCTCGGAGTTCGAGCCGCGTAGCGCCATGGTGAGAATGTCGGCCGCGATATCGTTGAGCAGCATGACACGGCTCGGCTGCGGCATGAGCGTAAGGTCGTCGAAGAGGAAGATCTTCGGGCGCACCTTGTCGACCGATTCCTTGTTGAGCGTTTCCAGCGATGTGAGCAGCGTGTCGACCTGCGGCTTGTCGAGCTCGTTCATCAGCTCCGCCACCTTGGTCGAGCCGGAAGCGTTGCGTTCTGCATCGATTTCCGCCATCAGCCCCAGCACGCGGTTTTCGATGATCTGCGCCGCTTTCGGGCTGACATCCTTGAGGTTGACCGTGCGGTTCATAATGTCGGCGCGCTGCGCCTCCGGCAACTGCAGCAGCACCTTGGCACCGAAGGAGGATGGCATCATCGACAGCATATAGGCGATGGTTTGTGGATGTTCGCGCAGGAAGAACTTGGCTACGAAGGTCGGCTCCGCCTCGCCGAGGCGATCCCAGATCGAGGTCTCGTAAGCCTGGAAGGCCGTGCGCCGGCCGAGAAGGCTGTCGACCTCGTCCGGCGTCAGACCTTCTTCGAGGATGCTCTCGATTGCCTTGGCGTTGTCCATCAGACCAGCGCCTTCGGTGAAGAGATCCTCGAATTCCGCCACGAGTTGCGCCAGTTCGTCCGGCGGAATGAGTCTCAGCGATTGCGCAGAGGCAATGATGAGCTGCAATTCATGCTGCGTGAAATACTTCAGCAGCCGTCCCGCCACTTGCTTTCCCATGGCAAGAAGAACGGCTGCGGCCTTTTCAGCCTGAGTTAACGGTTTCTCGGTAAGGGCACCGCTGAAATCGTCAAAGTCCATCATGGTCTTCGTCTCCGTCCCGAACAGGGAGTGGGCTTATTCTGAACAGGGTTCAGGCTTTTTTCGCTTTCGATACTTCGATGAGCTTGATACCGAACCGGGTGTCGTCATGTTCCAGCACGGTTATTTCGCCCCGGCCGATCCTGCGGCCGTTGACGGTGATTTCGACGGGCTCGCCGATCTTCTTGTCGAGGGCGATGATTGCACCTTCGGTCAGGTTCATCAGACCGGAGACCTGCATGCGGCTGCTGCCAAGCACGATCTGAACGTCGATCGGGATGTCCATGATCAGGTCGAGATTGGCGGTCAGCGCACTCCCTGGAGCGCTGGGCTCCGCAAATGAGGCGCCGCCGAAATCACCCCCGCCAAAAGTCGAGTTCGCGCCGTCGTCTCCAAATTCGCCGCCGAAGGCCGAAAGATCCGTGCCCGGCTCGGCACCGAAATCCGGTACGCCACCGTCGGTGTCCTTCTTCAGCACGCCGCGCAGGCCGTCGATGGCCTCATCCAATGCGGCATCGCTGCTTTCAACTTCCAGCGAATCTTCGCTGCTTTTCTGTGTGGTCTTCCTAGCCATGAAATCACTATTCCAGTTGAAACTTGCTTCAAGCTGCCGTGGGTGCGCTGAGCACCCGCCAGCCGGTCAATTCATCAGGTGTCGAAGAAGCTCGTCATCGGAATTCACATTGTCCTTGACGCGCACCGTGTAATTTTCGCCCGAACGGCCAAATTCGCAGATATAGAGGTCCTTGCTGTTGGCACTGACCTCGACGCGGACATCGCCTGTGTCCATGAAGGGAATGACATCGCCGACGGCGAGCCTGGAAATCGTGTTCAGCGTCAGCGATTGCAGCCGGATGCGGGCCTCGAGCGTCACCTGCGAGCGGCGCACCTGTTCGCTCATTTGCTCCGTCCATGCTTCCGACGCAGCAGATGGGTTCTTCGCCCGCGGTGCACTGACCACAGTCCGCAGCAGCACCTGTTGCGGTACGACAACGATGATTTCCGAAACCGTCTTGCCGAGCGAAATCGTCATCGCGATTGCAGCGGCGAACTCGTCCGTCTGGCCGGCTGGATTCGGGCGGTTCTCGATATTGTGCGGTGCATCCAGGTAAGGCTCAAAGCCACCAGACGCGTTGACTGCCGAGCGCAGCACGTTGGCGATCTTGTCGAACACCATGACGGCGAGATCGAGCTCGATTACCGAAAGCGGCCGCGGAACGGGCGCCTCGATCGTCTCGGGCAGCGCACCCAGCATGTGCTCCATCAACGTCATGATGAAGCCCGTGCCGCAGCCGAGAACGAAATTGGGTGCCCAGTTGCGCAGAGAACCGTTCACAAGGGCGCAGTTGCCGCCGAGGCCGGCGATGAGATCGTTCATCAGCCCCGACTGACAGCCGGCATAGGCGACGGACACGTCCAGGCCAGTCTCGCTCTTGATGATGTCGGGGAGGAATTCGCCGTAGACCTGTCCGAAGGCGGCGGCGAGTTTTCCGACGGTTGCCTGGTCGCCGAGGCCGCCGGTCAGCTTGGCGAAGAGGGCGCGATCCATCGTTTGTACCTTAGCTGCTGATTGCTGGCTCATGATCGTCAGGCCGCCTTGCTCTCACCGCCGGGGTTCATCATTTCCTGCTCGACCGCATCGATGGACGGCCGTTCGTAGGACGAGATTGTCTTGCGGCCGTATTCGAGCGCCACTTGCGGCACGGAGCCGTTCATATAGGCAAGCAACGTCTGCTTGACGATTACGTAGAGGCGATGCTGCTTGCTACGCACGACCTTGATCTGGGACACCAGCGGCGCGCAGACGGAATAGGAAAGGAGAATGCCGAGGAAGGTTCCGACCAACGCCGAGCCGATGAGATGGCCGAGGACTTCAGGCGAATCGTTGATATGGCTCATGGCCTTGATAACGCCGAGAACGGCCGCGACGATACCGATGGCGGGGAAAGAATCGCCCATGATCGTAATCGAGTGATACGGCTTCATCTTATCGTGAAGAATGGTGTTGATTTCCTCGTCCATCAGCGCCTCGATCTCGTGAGAGCGGGCGTTGCCGATGATGATAAGGCGCACATAATCGCAGATGAAGGACGTCAGCTCCTTGTTCTTCAGCACCGTTGGAGCGGCTTGGAAGATCACGGATTCGTCCGGATTGTCGATATGGGCTTCGATCTCGTTGCGTGACTTGGTGCGCAGGTCCCGCATCAGCGCATAGAGCACGCCGAGCACGTCGAGGTAGTTACGCTCCTTGGGGACCGAATGCTTGAAGGCCTCGCCCAGCGCCTTGCCGGAATCCTTCACGACCTTCATCGGATTGGCCATGATGAAGCCGCCGATGCCGGCGCCCGCAATGATGACAAATTCGAAGGGCTGGAACAGTGCGTCCACATGCCCGCCCATCGCCATGAAGCTGCCAATGATGCAGCCGCAGGTCACTACAAATCCGATAATAATATTCATCGCCAGTCCACACCTGAACGTTGCTTCCTCCGATCAGTTAAGAGACCTGCCTTGCGTGAGGCTGTTCGGAGTGCACCGCAACAAGCTTTTCACCGTGTCAGCTTCGCACAAGCCAATGCAGGCAGAGTAACGGGCAAGGGCATCCACGCCCGGCTAACGACATGTTGGAGCGCCGCGATATCTGGCGTTTCCTTTTCCGTTATTCTCCAATGTCCGGAGGGCGTTGAAAATGCAGTCTGGTATCTATGTGGCGCTGTCATCGCAGATGGCGCTCGAGCGGCGTTTGACGACGATCGCCGATAACATGGCCAATGTGAACACCACGGGTTTTCGTGGCACCGAGGTCAAGTTCAATCAAGTGCTCAGCAATACTGAAAACAAGCTCAACGCCAAGGTCGCCTTCGTCTCACAAGGCAATGACTATCTCTCCACCGATAACGGCGAACTGCAGAACACCGGCAATCTCTTCGATTTCGCCGTCAAGGGCGACGCCTGGTTCGGTCTCAATACGCCGGCCGGTCTGGTCCTGACGCGCGACGGCCGCTTCACCATGACCGATAGCGGTGCATTGGTTTCCGAGCGCGGCTATCCGGTGCTCGATCCCGGCGGAGCGCCCATCCAGCTCGACCCGGCCGGTGGAGCGCCGACCGTCTCCTCCGATGGCACAGTCTCGCAAAACGGCAAACAGGCCGGCCAAATCGGGCTTTATAACTCTGATATCAGCAAGGGTTTCCTGCGCTACGACAATAGCGGCGTACTGCCGACGGACCCGCCGCAGCCCGTCGTCGACCGTTCCAATGTCGGTGTCGCCCAGGGCTACCTTGAAAATTCCAACGTCAACGGGATGCGGGAAATGACCGAGCTGATCGAAGTCAGCCGTGCCTTCGACAATATCTCGACGCTTACGAATAACAGTGAAGGTACTCTCACGGATGCGATCAAGACCCTCGGCGGCAGCCAGTAAGAGGGGCGGATCATGTTCGAGGATGGA
This sequence comes from Rhizobium sp. BK313, assembly GCF_014193655.1. GTDB lineage: Bacteria > Pseudomonadota > Alphaproteobacteria > Rhizobiales > Rhizobiaceae > Rhizobium. The sequence continues at coordinate 587,496 of NZ_JACHZQ010000003.1, forward strand.
ATGCCGGAAGGCGCGGTGTCGCCGAAACTTTCGTATATGGCCGCTTTGGCGGGGCAATATTTGATGGCCGAAAATACGGTCGCCGATGGTGGCCATGTGCGTACTATCGCAGCCGGGCACTACACCGTCGCCGGCCTTTCCAGACATGTTCGCCTTGGTGAATTCGTGGCCCATCGTTCGGCGACCGGCATTCATCTTGGCGAAGTCGTCCGCGTCGAGCCGGAGCTGACCTATGTCTGTCCGATCGAACCGGGTGAGCCGATCGGCATCCACGACATCGTCATCCGCAAGGGCGCCTTCCGCATTTCGCCATCGGATAGCTGGTGCGGGCGCACGATCAACTCGCTGGGCGAGCCGATCGATGGCCTGGGACCACTGACGGCGGGGACGGATTCGCGCTCGATCTCCAACACCGCGCCGCCGTCGATGACGCGCAAACGCGTCGACACCGGTTTTAAGACCGGTGTGCGTGCGATCGACATCTTCTCGCCGCTCTGCCTTGGCCAGCGTCTCGGCATCTTCGCCGGTTCCGGCGTCGGCAAGTCGACACTGCTGTCGATGTTGGCCCGGGCCAACGCTTTCGACAAAGTCGTGATCGCGCTGGTCGGTGAACGTGGTCGCGAAGTCCGCGAATTCATCGAAGACACGCTCGGTTCTCACATGCAGAAATCGATCGCCGTCGTCGCGACCAGCGACGAGAGCCCGATGCTGCGCAAGATGGCGCCGTTGTCGGCCATCACCATCGCCGAGTATTTCCGCGATCGCGGCGATAATGTGCTGCTGATCGTCGACAGCGTCACCCGCTTCGCCCATGCCATCCGCGAGGTCGCGACCGCGTCCGGCGAGCCGCCGATCGCGCGCGGTTATCCGGCCTCGGTTTTCACCGAACTGCCGCGCCTTCTGGAACGGGCAGGTCCGGGACCGGAAGGGACGGGCACGATCACCGCGATCATCTCCATCCTCGTCGACGGCGACAATCACAACGACCCGATTGCCGATTCCACCCGCGGCATTCTCGACGGCCACATCGTTCTGCAGCGCAGCCTTGCCGAGGAAGGGCGCTATCCGCCGATTGATCCGCTGGCTTCGGTGTCGCGCTTAGCGCGCAAGGCCTGGACGCCGGATCAGGAAAAGCTGGTTTCGCGCCTTAAGGCACTTGTGCATCGCTACGAGGAAACCCGTGACCTGCGCCTGATCGGCGGATACCGCCAGGGCAGCGACGCGGATCTCGACATGGCCGTCCGACAGGTGCCGATCATCTACGAGATACTGAAGCAGACCCCCGGCGAACGGCCCTCGGCCGACGCCTTCACCGATCTCGCGACTGCCTTGAAAAACGGCTCGGTCGCGACCGCCCAACCTAGAGCCAAATGACGTTTCGGTGAAACGCCGTTTCGCTCCAGCTATTTGATTTCGCGTGATCTTGTCCGAAACCGCTTGATATTTTTCGGAAACCGTACTGAGAGAGGCTAGACGTGAGAGAATCCGATGCAGACGAACCGGTCGCTCCGCTGAAGCGCCCGAAGAAGCGGACCTTCACCGATAAGGCCCTGGCCGGCACCGGTCTGGTGCTCGCCGGCGTCTCGGCCTTCTTCCCCTGGTATGTATTTTTGAACCCCGACAAATTCGGCATTCACGTTGCCGAGGGCGATCATACCCGCGATCTGCCGAATTGGCCGGGACGCGAGATCGTCAACGTCTCGCCGCTTGCCATGGTCAACAAGAATCCGAACGAGCCGAAGGACATTGTTCCCGATCCGCTGACGACGGCAACGATCAGCAATATCGGGCGTGAGGACGACAAAGGCCCGCCCGCCGAGGATCAGCCGTTCCCCGGCAAGTCGCCGTTCCATTTGCTGCACGTCGCAAACGGCCGGGCGCTAATCGAGGATGATACCGGCATGTATGTCGTACGCGTCGGCTCGATCCTGCCCGATAACAGCCGTCTGGCGACGATCGAGCAGCGCGAGGGAAAGTGGGTCATCGTCACTTCCACCGGCGACGTCTACGGCCACGACTGACAGCCCGCAATCGCCTGCGTATCAGGCTTTGTAAAGACTTTAGCAAGAACGCATTCCCCGCAAGTCCCACGCAAGATTATCCCTCTAGGGTCCCTGCTGTAAGAACGGAGAGAAGCCTATGCAACCCATTCAGCTCTTTGACCTGGCCTCGCGGCAAGCCGAGTGGCTCCAGGTTCGCCAGGAGGTCGTTGCCGGCAACATCGCCAATGCCAATACCCCGAAGTACCAAGCCAAGGACGTTACGCCGTTTCAAGCCGTTCTCGACAACGAGAATATCGGCATGGCGAAGACCAACCCGGCGCATTTTTCGGGCAATGAATTCAGTGACAGCGGCGACGTGAATGTCGAAGAGGCGTCGCTCAACCAGGAAATCGGCGTCCAGGAGTCGGGTAACACCGTCGGCCTGGAAGACGAACTCGCCAAATCCGGCGACATTCAGCGCGAGTACGGCTTGAACACCGCCCTCGTCAGCTCCTTTCATCGCATGATGTTGATGACCGTAAAACAATAGATGAAGTGAAGATGTTATGGACCCTTTATCAGCCGCATTGAAGATTGCGGGCTCCGGCCTGGAGGCTCAATCGACCCGCCTGCGTGTTGTTTCCGAAAATATTGCCAATGCCCGTTCGACGGGCGACACCCCTGGCTCTGATCCCTATCGCCGCAAGACGGTGACCTTCGGTGCCGAGGTCGATCGCGCCAATAACGTGACCACGGTCGGGGTGAAGAAGATGGGCGAAGACACGAGCAAGTTCATCGAGGAATACGACCCAGACAATCCGGCGGCGGACCCGAAGGGCTATGTCAAAATGCCCAACGTCAACATTCTCGTCGAAATGGCCGATATGCGCGAAGCCAATCGCTCCTACGAGGCCAATCTGCAAACGATCAAGCAGTCGCGCGATCTCATCTCCTCCACCATTGATCTCTTGAAGAATGCACAATGATTGACGCTATCAAGAATGTCGCCTCTCTCTCGGCAGTCCGCGGTCTCGGCAGCATCGCCACGGACCAGAGCTCCTCTTCATCCAACACACTGGCGCCGACGGCGGGAACAACGCTCGGGAACGCCACGGGAACCAGCTTTGCCTCGGTTATGTCCAACGTGGCGAAAGACACCGTCAACACGCTGAAGGAAGCCGAAAACGCCTCCTTTGCCGGCATCAAGGGCACGATGAACACCCGCGAAGTGGTCGACAAGGTCATGCAGGCGGATCAGACGCTGCAGACGGCGATCGCGCTGCGCGACAAGGTCGTCTCCGCCTTTCTCGATATTACGAAAATGCAGATCTAGAACGGGTAGCTTCGCTCCCGCTCCCATTATTTGATTTGGCATGATCTTATTCAAAAGCTGCTTCGCGGCTTTCGGGATCACGCTCTAGCTCGAAGGACCAAGACATGAGAGCGCTCGCTATTGCCGCGACGGGCATGGACGCCCAGCAAACCAATCTTGAAGTGATCGCGAACAATATCGCGAACATCAATACGACGGGCTACAAGCGTTCCCGTGCTGAGTTCTCGGACCTTCTGTACCAGACCGAGCGCGCCAAGGGCATCTCCAATCGGCCGAACCAGGCCGTGGTGCCGGAAGGTGCCAATATCGGTCTCGGCGTCCAGACGACGGCGGTACGCAACATCCAGATCCAGGGCGAACTGTCGCAGACGCAGAACGAGCTCGATGTTGCGCTGGTCGGCCGTGGCTGGTTCCAGATCCAGATGCCGGACGGTACGACGGCCTACACGCGCGCAGGTTCGTTCAACAAGAGCGACACCGGCCAGATCGTCACCGCGGACGGCAACGTCCTCGAGCCGGGCATCACGATCCCGAACAATGCCAGCAACCTCGTCATCAACGAATCCGGGCAGGTCTCGGCAACGATCGGCACTGCGACGACGCCGACCGTTCTCGGCCAGTTGCAGATCGCCAACTTCGTCAACGAAGCCGGCCTGCAACCGATGGGCAGCAATCTCTTCACCCAGACGCCGGCTTCCGGCGATCCGGTTGTCTCCGATCCGAACGAGAACGGCTTCGCCTATATGAAGCAGAACTACCTGGAATCGTCGAACGTCGATCCGGTCAAGGAAATTACCGACCTGATCACCGCACAGCGCGCCTACGAGATGAATTCCAAGGTCATCACCACAGCGGACGACATGGCACAGATCGTCAGCAAAGATCTGAAGTAACGAGAGGACGGGCCGAACATGAGGTTTCGCCGGATGAAAAGCTTAGCAATGGCCTGGCTCGCCGCAGCGAGCCTCTCCGTCACGTTCGTGTCGGCCGCTCCCGCCGGCGCAATGGGTACCGACGCGACCAGCCTTGGGACTGCCGTCGTGCCGACCGAGGTGATCTATCCCGGCGATATCATCAGCAGCGGCCAGCTCGAAGAGGTCGATGTCACCAACCCGAACCTCACCGGCGATTACGCCAAGGCGATCCGTGAGGTGACGGGTATGGTGTCGAAACGCACGCTTCTGCCTGGTCGAACCATCTCGGTTTCCGCGCTCCGCGAACCCTATGCAGTGACGCGCGGCTCCAATGTCCGCCTTGTAATGAACATGGGCAGCATGACGATTACTGCGGCCGGGACGCCACTGGATGACGGCGCGGTCGGCGACAGCGTGCGCGCCCGCAATCTGGACTCTGGCATCATCGTCAACGGCACGGTTCTCGAAAACGGCACGATCCGCGTGGTCGCAAAATGAGAAGCCTTCGTCATTTTCTAGCGGTTTTGCTGGCATTGCCCAGCCTGATTGTCACCAATCCGGCACTGGCGATGCAATCGCGCATCAAGGATATCGCCTCATTGCAGGCTGGCCGCGACAACCAGTTGATTGGTTACGGCCTGATCGTCGGCCTCCAGGGGACCGGCGATGGCCTGCGTTCCTCGCCATTTACCGAACAATCCATGCGCGCGATGCTGCAGAATCTCGGCATTTCGACGCAAGGCGGCCAGTCTGCCGCCAAGAATACCGCCGCCGTCATGGTGACGACCAACCTGCCGCCCTTCGCAAGCCCCGGCAGCCGCATCGATGTCACGGTCAGTTCGCTTGGCGACGCCACGTCGCTTCGCGGCGGCACGCTGATCATGACGTCGCTCAGCGGTGCCGATGGGCAGATCTATGCCGTAGCGCAGGGATCGGTCATTGTCTCGGGTTTCCAGGCGCAAGGGGCGGCAGCCAGCGTTACCGAAGGCACCACGACCTCCGGCCGTGTGCCGGGTGGCGCCATCATCGAACGCGAACTGCCCTCGCGTTTCAAGGACTCCGTCAATCTTGTCCTGCAGTTGCGCAATCCGGATTTCTCCACCTCGATCCGTATCGCTGATACCGTCAATGCCTGGGCGACCTCGCATTTCGGCGGTCCGATCGCGGAGGCCAAGGACTCGCAGGAGGTCGCGATCGACAAGCCGAAGATGGCAGACCTGACGCGGCTGATGGCGGATATCGAAAATCTTGACGTCCAGACCGATACGCCGGCCAAGGTCGTCATCAACGAGCGCACCGGAACGATCGTCATCGGCGCCGATGTCCGCGTCTCGCCGGTCGCCGTCAGCTACGGAACCCTGACGGTGCAGGTCAGCGAGAACCCGCAGGTGATCCAGCCGGAACCCTTCTCGAACGGTCAGACCGCCGTCCAGGACCAGACGGATATCACGGCGAGCAAGAGCGGCGGCCGCGTCGCCGTGCTCGAAGGTCCTGACCTGAAAACGCTGGTCTCCGGGCTGAACAATATCGGCGTCAAGCCCGATGGCATCATCGCAATCCTGCAAGGCATCAAATCGGCCGGCGCGCTGCAAGCGGAGCTCGTTCTTCAATGACATCGATCGTCACCGCCAGAAAAATGCTGACTTCCTGGGGTGTTGTGGCGGTTCCCGCCATGGCCGCATTGCTGCTGTCGGTCTGCGCCGCAGCAGCGCAGGAGGCACCCAAGCCGGTCGTCGATCCGGCGGCCAGTCAGGACGAGATCAAGCAGTTCTGTACCAATATCGCCGATCCTGCCCGCGACCAGCGCTACCTGTTACAGAAGCAGGAACTTGAAAAGCTGCAGGCCGATGTCGATCAGCGCATCGCCACCATGGACCAGCGCAAGGCGGAATATGAAGACTGGCTGAAGCGGCGCGACGATTTCCTGAAAACCGCAGATTCCGGCTTGGTCGACATCTACAAGAACATGAAGCCGGATGCTGCTGCGGCGAGCCTGGACCAGGTCAAGATCACGGTGGCAGCCGCGATCATCATGAAGCTCTCGCCACGCCAGTCGAGCCTCGTTCTGGCGGAGATGGATCCGCAAAAGGCGGCCGTCGTCACCAATATCATCGCTAGCGCGTCCGATCCGAATACATCGAAGTCGAAGGACCCCTCATGAACATGCGTCTTACGGCCACGTGCGCGGTCGTCGTCTTTCTTGCCGGTTGTTCCTCTCAAGCTCTTAAGGAGATTGGCAGGGCGCCAGCCATGAGCCCGATCGGCAGCGGTCTGCAATACGCGTCGACGCCGCAAATGTTGCAGTATCCGAAGCGGCCGCATCAGATAGCTCAGGGCTATTCGCTCTGGAACGACTCGCAGGCGGCTCTCTTCAAGGATGCGCGCGCGCTCAATGTCGGCGATATCCTGACGGTCAATATCCAGATCAACGACAAGGCGAACTGGGACAACGAGACCAATCGCAGTCGCACAAACAAGAGTGACATGAACTGGGACGCCAGTGCTACGATCTTCGGGTGGAAGCCGAGCACGACCGGTAACGCCACCTCTGGCTCCGACACCAGCACAGACGCCAAGGGCAAGATGCAGCGCTCCGAGCAAATCACGCTGCTCGTCGCCGCCGTCGTCACCGGCGTTCTGGAGAACGGCAACCTGATGATCAGCGGCTCGCAGGAAGTGCGCATGAACCAGGAAATCCGCATCCTGAACGTCGCCGGCATCGTCCGGCCGCAAGACGTCACGTCGGATAATACGATCTCCTATGACAAGATCGCCGAAGCGCGCATCTCCTATGGCGGTCGCGGCCGTCTGACGGAAATACAGCAGCCGCCGCGCGGTCAACAGGCGGTCGACCTGCTGTCGCCGCTCTGACGGCCGGGCAGCGCATGGCATATTGTTAACAGGGCGGATAGAGACATGGCAGCAGCGGCAGACGCATCGGCAAAGGGCAAAGGATCGCCGCTGATCATGATGATCCTCGGGCTGTTGATCCTGACGGTCCTCGGCGGTGGCGGCGGCTGGTTCCTCGGCACCATGGTCGCGCCGAAGATCAAGACGGCGACGGCCGCGGTACAGGCCGCCGCGGCGCAGGCGCCCACCGGTGAAAAACAGGCTGCGGCTGCTGCGGAAGCGAACGGCATTATCCAACTCGATCCGATCACGACCAATCTCGCCTATCCGTCGCAAAACTGGGTCAGGCTCGAAATTGCGCTGATGTTTAAGGACAAGCCGGACGCGCAGCTGGCGGAAGCCATCCATCAGGATATCCTCGCCTATGTCCGCACCGTCTCGCTGCAGCAGATCGAGGGGCCGCGCGGCTTCCAATATCTTCGGGATGACATTCAGGAACGTGTTGACCTCCGCTCGGAAGGGCGGGTATCGAAAGTTATGTTCAGAACTTTCGTGATCGAATGATTCGATTATTACTTGCTTTGATTATATTAGTATTTGCTGCATTTTCGCCTGAACTGGCGATGGCGCAGCAATTGCCGCAACAACTCCCGACAGATCTCCTGAACGTCCCGGTGAATGGGTCGGTCGCAGCTTGGATCATTCGCACCTTCGGGCTGTTGACGATCTTATCGATCGCGCCCGGCATCCTCATCATGGTGACGAGCTTTCCGCGCTTCATCATCGCGTTCTCGATCCTGCGTTCGGGCATGGGCCTGGCGACCACGCCGTCGAACATGATCTTGCTCAGCCTGGCGCTGTTCATGACCTTCTACGTCATGTCGCCGACCTTCGATCAGGCTTGGAAGGACGGTGCCCAGCCACTGCTTGCCAATCAGATTTCGGAGACGGATGCGGTCCAGCGCATCGCGGAGCCTTTCCGCACCTTCATGTCCAACAACACGCGCGACAAGGACATCAAGCTCTTCGTCGATCTCGCCCAGGAGCGTGGGCAGACCGTGGTGGTCGACAACAAGATCGATTATCGCGTGCTGATCCCTGCCTTCATGATCTCGGAAATCCGCCGTGGTTTTGAAATCGGCTTCCTGGTCGTTCTGCCGTTTTTGGTCATCGACCTGATCGTTTCGACCATCGTCATGGCGATGGGCATGATGATGCTACCGCCGACATCGATCTCGCTGCCCTTCAAGATCCTTTTCTTTGTGCTGATCGACGGTTGGAACCTGTTGGTCGGCAGCCTCGTGCGCTCTTTCCACTGATCGCTTACCGCCGGCGGGACAGTCATCGGGAACGCAACTCCCGATGACTGTAGATCCTTATTCCGCGGCGATAGACGCCGCATTCTGGCCCTCGACCAGGAACGGCTCGGCGCGCACCGGCAGCGCCGGCACATCCATATGATCTGGCCCGAGGCCTTGTCTGGCGCGTTCGACCATCATTTCGTAGGCCGTCTCCAGGTGATGGGTGAAGCGTTCGGCATCGAAGAGCGGCTTGATATAACGGTTGACGGCCAGTGTATCCTTGAACGTGGCAATACGTTCCGGTTGGCTGGCAAGCTCCACGGCCATATCTTCATAGGCCTGGACATCTGCGGCCACCAATTCCGGCACCCCGATGGCGGTGAGAAGGCTTTCGCTGACGCGCGAAGCGAAGTTCGTGCCCTTCATCGTCAGCACGGGCAAACCGCCCCAGAGCTGTTCCGAGGTGGTCGTATGGCCGTTCACCGGGAAGGTATCGAGACCTAGATCTGCGAGTTGCTGGCGGTCGATGTGATCCTCATAGCGGATACGAGTGGTGAAGACGATGCGCTTCCGGTTGATACCGCGCGCCTCCAGGCGTGCCCAAAGATTGGCCTCGGCGCGTGGACCGTTGCAGAGCAGCCATAGGACGCTGTTCTTGGTGCGCTTCAGGATGTTGCACCAGACATCGATCATGTGCGAGGTGATCTTGCGGTTGCCGTTGAACGAGGCGAAGACGAAGGCATCTTCCGGCAGTTCATGCTCCGCACGGGTTGTCGGCCGCGGCTTCGGGCGATAGAGCGGGTCGTTCGCCTGATAGCATTCGGGCAGGCGGCAAAACTTCTCGTGGAAATGCGGTTTGGAATAATCCGGCAGGACGTAGGGATCGCCGATGATGTAGTCGAGGTCGATGTTGACGGCGGAGCCCGGAAAGCCGAGCCATGCCGTCTGGATCGGCGCGGCCATGTGGTTGAGGATGCGGACGCGGCTATCCTTGGTATGTCCTTTGAGATCGACCAGGATGTCGATCCCACGGGCGCGAATTGTCTCTGCCGCTGCCTGATCGGAGAGGCTGCGGATATCGACCATGGTACCCCATCTCGAATAATCGAAATCTTCCGAGCGCTGTGACGACAAGGGTGAATGGTCGAAGAGGGTAATCTCGAACCGGTCCCTGTCGTGCAGCTCCAAAGTCCGCTGCATGAGCTTCATTGTCGCGTGGCCCGGCCAGAAGTCCGACGAGAGATAGCCAATACGAATCTTGTCGCCCCATGTATGCGGCGCCTTGCGGCGCGCCTCGGCGTGTCCGGCGGGTAGTGGCACCGTGTCGTGTACCGCAAACTTGTTGATCGCTTCGTCGCCGCACCAGTGCAGATGGAAGAAGGGATTGTCCGGCCTGACATAGTCCAGGTTTCCCTTGGCAACCGCCGTCAGAATCGGCGCCATATGTTTGTCGACCGTTGCGAGATCGGACAATTCGCGGGCAAAGATCAAATAAAGTGTGCGAAAGATGATGTTGTCGGGATGCTTCTTGAAAAGCGTGGCGACGATGTGCCGGTTGCCTTCGTCGTAGAGGTCATCGGTCAACAGCTTTGCCGCCATCAGCCGATGTTTGAGCTCCGGTCCCTCGACCAGGACGGTTTTGAAGCCGGCCAGCAAATCCCTTTGCTGACGGCTCAGAAAGATGCTGGAAAGGGCAAAGGCAAGCTCCGGGTCCTTGAACGCCTGAGGCAGGATCAGGCTTCCGATCGAAAGCGTTGCGTCTTCGTCGCCGGTGACGAAATGCAGCAGCAAGGCTTCCCGCAGATAATCTTCGCGGTAAGGCTTCTGTCGGCCTGCCAGTTCATACGACTTCGCCGCGTCCGATTTGAAACCGAGCTTGAGCAGCGTTTTCGCCAGCAGAGCATAGGTCTTCGGCGATGTATCGACATTGAGCAACTCGTTCAGTGTTTCGAGCGCGCGCGTATATTGTCCCTTTTGGTAGAGGCTGGACGCTGTCACAAAGGCGTTTTTCGTATTCACGAGCGAGAACTCCGAGCGAACGTTGAACAGGCCTCGGCAAAGGCCGAGGACCGTCATCATGGGTTTGCGGAATAATCGCCCATGTAGCTTGCCCCAAACCGAAGCGACGGCTGACACCATACCTTTACGCGTTGTTAGCTACGTTACAGTCGGCCGCTTTTACGGGTTCCGTGTTTAAGAAATTCGCAAGTAATGCATGCGACTTTACCTGCGACATGACGGGTTTGGTCCTCTAGGAAATGGGGCCGAGGAGCATGAAGCCGCTCCGTCATCGCCGGTATTCGAAGTCCGGTATGTCCTCCTTTTTGTATTCAGTTTCCAGGGGACACACTCATGACCAGCATCGTAACTAACAATTCCGCTATGGCCGCTCTGCAGACTCTGCGCGGCATCAGCAGCAACCTTCAGAACACGCAGGACGCTGTTTCGTCCGGCTTGCGCATCTCCAAGGCTTCCGATAACGCCGCCTATTGGTCGATCGCCACCACCATGAAGTCCGACGACAGCGCCATCGGCGCCGTTTCCGACGCCCTCGGCCTCGGTGCCGCCAAGGTCGACACGGCATCCACCGCCGTCACCAGCACTCTCGACATCGTTGGTCAGATCAAGGACAAGCTTGTCACCGCCATGGAAGGCTCGGTCGACAAGGGTCAGGTCCAGGAAGAAATCGGCCAGTTGCAGCAGCAGCTGCAGAGCGTTGCTCAGTCCGCCTCGTTCAACGGCGAAAACTGGGTCATGGCTGCAAACGGCGGCTCCGCATCGGTTGTTTCCTCGTTCATCCGCGGCACCAACGGCACCGTTTCGGTCAGCACCACGTCCTACGAGTTCAACTCCGGCGCAACGGGCAACGTTCTGTTCGGCACGCAGGCAGACGGCTCAATCGATACCTCTTCGGGTATCCTCGGCACCACGGACACCAAGGTCGGCGCTTCGGTCTTCAGCCTGGATATCACCAGCATGACCTCCGGCCAGATCTCCAGCGCGCTCAACATGGTTCAGACCGCTCTGAACTCCATGACCAGCATGGGTTCGAAGCTCGGCTCGATCTCCAGCCGCATCGACCTGCAGACGACTTTCGCTTCGTCGCTGTCAGACTCGATCGAATCGGGCGTTGGCAAGCTCGTCGATGCCGACATGGAACAGGAATCGAGCAAGCTCTCTGCTCTGCAGACGCAGCAGCAGCTGGCTATCCAGTCGCTCTCGATCGCCAATTCCTCCACACAGTCGATCCTGTCGCTGTTCCGTTAAGAAGAAGGACTGGCGTCTGACGCCAGCCGAAATTTCTAAACAACAAGTTAACCGCGCCTCTCTAAGGCGCGGTTTTTTTTATATTTTTGGACTGAGGTCGGTTCAGGTTTTTTTAACCATATTGCTGTTTTCTAAGAACCATTGAAACGGCGAGTTAACCATAACCGAATGGGGTTAACAGGCATGATGCTGAGTGCCGTTACCGGTTTTTAGGTCCGGAATGTCCCTTATCTAACCGCTGCCAAAGGGGCAAAATATTATGACGAGCATCCTTACCAACAACGCTGCAATGTCCGCCCTGCAGACACTGCGCGGCATCAACAGCGACTTGCAGACCACTCAGAATGCCGTTTCCTCCGGCCTGCGCATCTCCAAGGCTTCCGATAACGCTGCCTATTGGTCGATCTCCACCACCATGAAGTCTGACGACAGCGCCATCGGCGCCGTTTCCGACGCCCTCGGCCTCGGTGCCGCCAAGGTCGACACGGCAACCACCGCTGTCACCAGCGCCCTCGACATCGTCAGCCAGATCAAGTCCAAGCTTGTTACCGCCATGGAAGGTTCGGTCGACAAGGGTCAGGTCCAGGAAGAAATCGGCCAGCTGCAGCAGCAGCTGCAGAGCGTCGCTCAGTCCGCTTCGTTCAACGGCGAAAACTGGGTCATGGCTGCAAGCGGCGGCTCCGCATCGGTTGTTTCCTCGTTCATCCGCGGCACCAACGGCACCGTTTCGGTCAGCACCACGTCCTACGAATTCAACGCCGGCGCGACGGGCAACGTTCTGTTCGGCACGCAGGCAGACGGCTCGATCGATACTGCTTCGGGTATCCTCGGCACCGTAAGCGGCACCTTCTCGGTGTTCAGCCTCGACATCACCGGCATGACCGGCGGCCAGATCTCCAGCGCGCTCAACATGGTTCAGACCGCTCTGAACTCCATGACCAGCATGGGTTCGCGCCTCGGCTCGATTTCGACCCGTATCGACCTGCAGACGACCTTCGCTTCGTCGCTGTCAGACTCGATCGAATCGGGCGTTGGCAAGCTCGTCGATGCCGACATGGAACAGGAATCGAGCAAGCTTTCTGCTCTGCAGACGCAGCAGCAGCTGGCCGTCCAGTCGCTCTCGATCGCCAACTCCTCCACGCAGAACATCCTGTCGCTCTTCCGTTAAGAAGAGCCAGCGCTCCGCGCCAGCGGAGATTTCCAAACGGCAATTCAACCGCGCCTTCGAAAGAGGCGCGGTTTTGCATTTTTGAGGTCGGCGTCTCTTCGACGACGGCCACACCGCATGAGCGTGCGAGCTATTTGGCTTAGCAGGTAGCTGTCTTGTTCTGCACTGCGGCAACGAAGGCGTCGAACAGCTTGCGCATGGCTACCTGCTTATAGGGGTAGATGACGGCGCTATCCATGTTGTGGACTACCATCGCCACATCGAGTTCAAAGACCAGCAGGCGCCCATCGGGGAGTTCTGCGCAGTCGATGCCGAAATAATCAAGCCCTATGTGACGATATAGAGCCGCGAAACTCTCCTTGTGGCGAATCGCGAAATCCGTATCGAAATTTTCCATCCATGCTTGTTCGACCGCCCGCTTTGCCGGGCTTTGCGCCATGCCGGCGCTGAGGTAGTGCACGATCCAATGCTCGGACAGCGCCATATGGCTGGCGAACGCCTTCCCTTCGATAAATACGACGCGTTGCTTGTTGTATAGCCCGTCCGGGCCGCGGAAATCGATGAAGGGTGCGACATAGAGTTCGGGCGCAGGCTGTGTGGAAAGCCACGCGGACAATCCCGGGATATCGATGATGCGCTCCATTCCGTTGCCGGCATGGGTGCTGATCGGGCGCACGACGAGCGGAAATGAGAGCCCCGGTGCGCATTCATCCAGGGTCTTTGTGCCCGCGCCGACAGCGACCAGATCTTCGCGCGGCACGCGATGAGTGCGCGGCGACAGAATGGAGGGTTCGCTGGCGAGCATTCCGCTTACGCCGTCGCGCGTCAGCCGACTGATCAGTTCCGGATCGTTGTTCATGATCGGGCCGTCAAAATCGAGCAGCAGCTTCTGCATCCGCCCAAGCACAGGGACATTTTCTGTTGATTCGCCGATCGCCATGAACGCGACGTCGTGGTCCGGCAAATCCGAGAGCTCGGTCGTTTCGGGATCCACATGGTGCAGCCAAAGCACGCAGTTGCTGCCCGCCAGCAGGAAATCCAGCGGCGTGTTCGCCATGAAATTGCCCGGCGTAACAAAGGCCAACAACCGAGGTCCCTGTCCATTCCCATGGACGACGCAGAAGTCGCGTTTCAATTCCACCGCGCCCCGCAGGACTTGGTGCGCCTCTTCGGAACGACCAAGGGTCTGCAGGATCGTCGCCAGGTCGAAAATCGCCGCCGCATCCGCGCCATCGGCTCCGACGCGCTGCATCAGCTCGTTCCAAAGCGGTGTGACGTCAGCGCCGGCATAGATGAGCGACACAATTTTCTGCATGCCCAGGATTCTGCTCGCGCCTCCAATTTCATCGGGGGCGCGATCGGCAACGAGGCCGGATGTCATCAGCATTGGAGCAAATCCTGTCGAGAACCGAGTTTCAGAACGCCGTTAATCAGCGCATCGATATCCGCCTGCCGCGTACGGTGGTTTACAATGGCGGCGCGGATCGCAGCCTGACCATTCACATGGGTCAGGGATGGAGCAACACAGCCTTCGGCGTGGAGAAGTTCGACGATCCGAGCGTTGACATCCGGCGGCGCATCGCCGGCAAGGCCCACATAGGCAAAGCAAACAATATTGAGCGCAACCGGCGCGAGGAGCCGCAAGGCAGGTTCCTGCTCGACCCTGCGGGCAAGACCGCGCGCTAGAGCGCAATTGGCGGCCATCGAATTCCCCAAGGCTTTGACGCCATAGGTCTTGAGGGTGAACCAGGTTTTGAGTGCGCGAAAGCCGCGTGACAGGTCCGGGCCGTAGTCGCATGGCCACCAGTCACCGCCGGCCAGGCCGGAGGAAGCGCGGCTGAGATAGGCTGCCTCCGAGGCAAACGTCTGGCGTTGCCATGCGCTGTCCCGAACGAGGAGGAAGCCCGCGTCGTAGGGCACCTGGCCCCATTTGTGGAAATCAAATGCAAGTGAATCGCAGGACTCGATGCCTGTGAACAAATGCGCCAGATCATCGCACAGGATGCCCAGGGCTCCCAGCGCACCATCGACGTGAAAATGAAGGTCGTAGGCGTCGGCGATACCGCGCAAAGCGATGAGGTCGTCGACCGCGCCGGTGTTTACGGTCCCCGCGCTTCCTATGACCAGGAACGGCGTATGCCCTTCCTTCCAATCGCGAATGACGGCACGTTCGAGAGCTGCAATGTCGATCTGCCCGGCGGCATTGGCCGGGATACGCCTCAGTTGATCGCTGCCGATACCGGACATCTCAAACGCGCGCGGTACGCAGCCATGCACTTCGGTCGATGCGTAGGCCACCAGCCGCGGCTCGTTGGAGAGGCCCTGTGTGCGGACACCTGCGCCGAGCTTCCTGCTCCTTGCGAGCAGGACGGCGACAAAATTCGCCTGGGAGGTGCCGGTCAGGAACACGCCGCCGGCAGTGTCCGGAAACGAATATATTTGCTGCGTCCAACGGATGATCTGGCGTTCGACCTCGATCGGCATATGGTCGCGTCCGCCGAGATTGGCGTTGAGGCCGCCGGCCAGCATCTCCGCCAACATACCCGTGGCCGTTCCGCCGCCTTGCACCCAGCCCATAAATCCCGGGTGGATATTACCGCTGCCATAGGGAAGGACACGGTCACGAAATATGGCATGGACATCCGCGAGATCGGTCGGCTCGACAGGCAGCGGCGCGTCGAATAGAGCGCGCGCAGACGACGGTGCTGGTTGCCAGACGGGCTTTTCCGGGAGCGTTTCCAGATAGTCGAGCATGTCGTCCAACATCTGGTGACCCTGTTTGCGTAGGGCTTGCCAGTCGTCAGGGTCAAGGCTTGTCCGTTGGAGAGGTCCATCCCAGGGCAATCCGCTGTCTTGTAAACTTAACATGTCGACCCCGTATCGGCTGAATGTACCGACTCGCAACCACGCCGTTTATGCCCGACAGTTGTCGGATCGTGACAATCTTATGCTGCCCAAGATGGCGCGAAGCTGACCTGATGTGCCGATCGCTCCCTTGAAACGAGGATGTTTTAGACGAATTTCCGCCTCTGCCTGTGCGACGCACAAGTGGAGTTCAGAACGCGATGTGAGTGGCGAACTCGCTTCACGAGATATGGTTTTGTTAACTTTTCGGCTTTGTTGTTAACTTTTTATTAAGCCTAATGTTGTCATCTGCGACTAACGCAACGGTTGGTTAATCTCTCCTAAGAGCCGGTTAACAGGCATGACGCTGATTGCCGTTCCCGGCCGAAGACCGGAATGTCCCTTCCAATCTCAGCCACAAGGGGCA
The DNA here is from genome assembly GCF_014193655.1 of Rhizobium sp. BK313. Classification (GTDB taxonomy): domain Bacteria; phylum Pseudomonadota; class Alphaproteobacteria; order Rhizobiales; family Rhizobiaceae; genus Rhizobium. Next base: position 603,582 of record NZ_JACHZQ010000003.1, read on the forward strand.
CTTCTCCATGACAAGCATTCTGACCAATGACGCGGCAATGTCTGCCCTCCAGACTCTGCGCTCGATCAACAATAATTTGGAAGATACCCAAAACCGGGTCTCCTCGGGCTATCGTGTCGCCAAGGCCTCGGACAATGCCGCCTATTGGTCGATCGCAACTACCATGCGCTCCGATAACAGTGCGCTTTCGGCCGTCTCCGACGCGCTGGGTCTCGGCGCTGCAAAGGTCGACACCGCCTATACGGCAATGGACAATTCCATCAATGTCGTCCAGCAGATCAAGGACAAGCTTGTCGCGGCAACGGAAAACAGCGTCGACAAAGCGGATGTCCAGGAAGAAATATCGCAGCTTCAGCAGCAGCTCGAAAGCATTGCACAGTCCGCATCGTTCTCCGGGCAGAACTGGATGATTGGGGCCAATGGCGCTTCCGCGTCGGTCGTGTCCTCCTTTGTCCGCAACAATGATGGCACGGTCGCGGTCAACAGCACCAGCTACACGTTCGATTCGGGATCGCAAGGCAACGTCATGTTCGGCGCCAACGCTGACGGCACGATCGACACCAGTTCCGGCATCCTCGGCACGACGCAGGATATCAACGGCACCGACTATTCCGTCTTCAGCCTTAACATCACCGATATGACGAGTGGCGACATCGCCAAGTCGATGAACCTGGTGCAATCGGCCCTCAACGCGATGACGAGCACGGCCTCGCAACTGGGTTCGCTGTCGACCCGCATCGACCTGCAGACAAGCTTCGTTTCGACGCTGAGCGACACGATCGACTCCGGCGTCGGCAAGCTTGTCGATGCGAATATGGAAGAGGAATCGAGCAAGCTGTCGGCTCTGCAAACACAGCAACAATTGGCAATCCAGTCGCTGCAGATCGCCAACAACAGTGCGCAGAACGTTCTGGCGCTCTTTAAGTGAGCCTTGACCGGGGCTTACGTTACGAGAGTGCGGCGGCATTTCTTTCTTGCCGCCGCGCACAAGCTTTTGTTAACCTTCCGGGGTAACTGATTTGCAGTATTTGCGCAGAGCCCGGTGTTCGACCGATTTCGTTGGAACCGATTTCAGGGCTTTGTTTTTAGCGACGGGCCGCGTTGGGATCATTCCCGCTGGCGGGCATGAGGCCGATCGTTGCTGCCGGATCGGTCCGGTCTGCCGTTTCCCAATAGAATTACGGATTTTCCGATGAGCAATGTGACGACGAACCCCGCCTCTTTGGCCGCGCTGACCGTATTGCGCGGCGTCAACAAAGATCTTGGTGTGGTGCAGGAACAGGTTTCGTCCGGGTATCGCGTCGAGAACGCGAGTGACAATCCGACCTATTGGTCGATGTCGAAGACGATGCAGTCGGACCAGAGCAGTCTTTCCACCATCTCCGACGCGCTCGGCCTCGGCGCCTCAAAAGTCGACACCGCCTCCACCGCCATGGATTCGGTTGTCGACCTCGTCACCCAGATCCAGGCCAAACTGGTTTCCGCCGAGGAGCCAGGTACCGACAAGTCCGCGGTCAATGCGGACATTCAGCAGCTCAAGGGCCAACTGCAATCGGTTACGCAGTCCGCGTCCTTCTCCGGTGAGAACTGGCTCTACAACACCGATGAGCAACCAGATCTCGAGCAATCCGTCATCAGCAATTTTACGCGTGGTTCGAGCGGCCAAGTCAACCTTGTAACGATCAATTACGATAGTTCGCAAACCCTGATGATCGACACAGCCAAGCCGAGCCGCGGGCTGCTGACGCAGAATGTCGACGCCAGTACGTTCGACACGTCCGGTGAAACGTCGGCGCCCCGCAACTATTATCTCCTGGCCGCGGATTCCGGTACGCCACCCTCCGACGGCACCGAAATTTCCATTTCCGACAGCACGACGGATGATCAACTCACCGATATGATCAATGTGACGAACTCGATCCTGAAATCGGTGACCTCAGCGGATTCGACGCTGGGCGTGATGAAATCCCGTATCGACGACCAGTCGGACTACATTTCCAAGCTCAGCGATGCCATCAAGATCAGCGTCGGCAATCTTGTCGATACCAATATGGAAGAGGCATCGGCGCGTCAAAGTGCGCTTCAGACCGCGCAGCAGATGGGGACTCAGGCGCTGTCGATCGCCAACACTATGGCGAGCAAGGTGCTGATCCTCCTTCAGTCAAACTGATTTCGCCTCGGCGCGGCCAGGATGGCCGCGGCGGCCGCATTCATCCTCGCACAAGTTTGACCCCCTACGGTCCATCGTAATGGCATGGCTGCGCTATTTTCCGGTGACGTTCGACGTCACGCCCGGAAGGCGTGACCGCAGGACGGAAACCGGAAGCGTGATGATCGACGTTTTGAGCATGAAAATTCAAGGGGCCTGTCGAGGCATCAACTCGCGGCTCTCTGCGGATGAAAACGGGAGGATGCCAGCATGAGCGCGACGCTATCCCGATATCTCAAGGACTTCAGCACCGAGCCGCCGCCGTCCTCCGGAATGCCGGATATGCCTTTCGAAGAAACTTCGGTCTTTCCCGAAAGCCCGATGGAGCCGCCGGTCGATATCGAGGCGGAGCGCCGCGACGCCTATGCGCAAGGGCACGAAGCGGCAACGCAGGAATTGATGCAAAGGCATCAGGCGGAACTGGACACGATCGCCGAAACTCATCGAGGCGAGATGGATGCATTGCGCGCCCGATTCGAGGATCGCGCTGCGGAGAAGATTGCCGCCGGATTGAGGGGGCTTGCCACGGTTCTCGGGCAGGCGATCAGCGCGGAGGCGGCCGCTGCGCTTGCGCCGATCATGACAGAAGCGCTGACGGCCAAGGCCGTCGCCGATCTCGCTGAGCGGGTGGCGGCGACGATTCTCGATGGTGCGGCCGGCCCGATTACGGTCAGCGGTCCCCGTCATCTCTTCGAGATGCTGCATGCGCGTATCGGCCAAAATGGCGTTTTGCTGCGCCATGTGGAGGCTCGAGACGTCGATCTTACCGTAACCATCGGAGAGAGCGTTCTCGTGACCCGTATGTCCGCCTGGGCCGCTAGTCTGAAAGAGATTCTGAAATGAGCGATGGCGATCAAAATCAAGGCAAACACGAGATCATCATCGTCAAGCGACATAGCGGCGGTGATCATGAAGGCGGTCATGGCGGCGCATGGAAGATAGCCTATGCGGACTTCATGACGGCAATGATGGCCTTCTTTCTGGTGATGTGGCTGGTGAATGCCGCAAACGAAGAGACGAAGGCCTCGGTCGCATCCTATTTCAACCCGATCAAGCTCGCCGACGAAAAGCCGACGGAGAAGGGCCTGAAGAAGCCCGTCGATCAGGCTGACGGGCAAAAGAATCAGGCGAAGTCGAAGAACAAGGAAGACAATCCGAACGACGGCAAGTCCGCCAACAGCGGCGAGGATCAGACCTCGACTTCCGGCGACCAGACCAACTATTCCGAAGCGGATTTCTTCGAGAATCCCTATTCGGTTCTGGCCGAAATCGCTCAGCAGGTCGGTCAGCAAGCCAATGTCAGCGCCAAGGGTGAGGGCGGTGCTGCCCAGTCAGGTCCCGCCACAGGTGCGGATGGCGGGCAAGCCTATCGCGATCCCTTCGATCCGGATTTCTGGACCAAGCAGGTGCAAGTTTCCAGTGCTTCGAAGAACGCTAACGAAGAACAGTCGGCAAAATCCGACCAGTCGCCGAAGGGCGAAGTGATCGCCCTCTCGAAGGCGACGGCCGCCGATTCCGGTCAGCCGGCCACCCAGCCGCAGACTCCGGAGGAGCAACCGACCGTGAGCGATCAGCAGGCGCCGACGGACCAGCAGAACCCAGGCAAGGAACAACAGAACAAACAGGCTGCCAAGCAGGCGCCGAACCAGCAGACCGCCAACGCTGCCGCCGAGCAAAGCGATGCTTCGACATTCGAAGGCAGCGCCGCGGCGATGCAGAACAAGGACGTTGCGCCGGCGAAAGACCAACAGCAGGACGCCAAGGACCTGCAGCAGGCGATCCAGAAGCAGATCAGCGGTGTTGGCGGTCAGCTCGCCGAAGGCCTTCAGGTCACGCCGGCCGAAGGCGGTCTTCTGGTGACGATTTCCGATCAGACCAATGACCCGATGTTCAACATCGGATCGGCCGTTCCGCGCCAGGAGATGGTGCTGGCGATGGCGAAGATCGGCAAGATTCTTGCGGACCGCAAGGGGTCGATCCTGATCCGCGGCCATACCGATGGGCGTCCTTATATGGTCGATGGCCACAACGACAATTGGCGCCTGTCGCTCGACCGCGCCCAGAGCGCCTATTACATGCTCACCAATGGCGGGCTGGACGAGAAGCGGATAGCACAGGTCTCGGGCTTCGCCGACCGTCGGCTGAAATTGCCTGATGACCCCTTCAACGACGCCAACCGCCGCATCGAGATCCTGATTCAGGGCGCTTCAAGCCAGGCTGCGAAGGATCAGACGGATCCAAACGATCAAAACCCAGCCAAGCCCACGCAAGGCAAGCCGGATCAAGGCAAGCCGAGCCAGGGCAAGCAGGGTCTGGGTAAACAGGGCCAAGGCAAGCCAAGCCAAGGCAAACAAGGATAGTCCATGGCGCGCATCCAGCATCGTCATAGCCTCGCGCTCGCTTTGACCCTCGGCATGTTCATGCCGGGGATCGTACGTGCTGACGGTCCGGACAGCTTGTCGCCCTATAAGATGCTGCGCTCGCTCGAATTCATCCAGGATTCCGTGGTTGCGGGCGATAGCTCGGCTGGTGAGATGCAGCGTTTCATGCTGTCGACCATCGACGAGCGCCTGCGCACCGCCGATACGTCGGTCTTCGACGACAGCCGCAATGTCGATGCAGCGTTGATCTATGCGATGAGCGGCGGCAATCCGGCAACGCTGGAATATCTGATGTCGCGCGACGTCAACGGCAATTTCGACAATCGCGTTGCCGATGTCCTGAGGAAATATTTGAACGGCAAAGGGCTGCTGGTGGTCAACACGCTTGCCGACATTGCCAAGGAATATCGCGACAAGAAAATCGGCCCCTATCTCTCGCTGGTTGCAGCCAATGTTATGTCCGCCAAGAACCCAAAGGCGGCCCTTAAGCTTTATGACTGGGCGCGCCTGACGTCGCCGGGCACTATCGTCGAGGAATCGGCGCTGCGTCGTTCCCTCGCTCTCTGTAGCGACACCGGCATGGTGCCCCAGGGCCTCGACTATGCAGAGCGCTATACGAGGCGCTTCCTGCATTCGCCCTATGCAAGCCAGTTCGCTGACCTCTTCGTGCAGCTCGTGGTTGATCATGACGCTGACGTCAAGCAAGAGGACATTATCGATATCCTGTCCTTCATGGACCCGCCGCGGCAGCGCGAAATCTATCTGCGCATGGCGCGTCGCGCTGCGATCGCCGGCAAGGCCGATCTCGCTGCACTCGCTTCCGGGCGTGCCCAGGCGATATCCAATGACGGCAGCGACGCGTTCGGCGCGCTGGCGAGCTTTTATGGCGGCGTCGCCGGCGTTTCGACGCCCGATTTGGGGGCGGCGGTCCGCAATATAGACCAGATGCCCGCCGGCGAATTAAACGAACAGGATCGCGCCCTGCGCGACGCTGCAAAGATGGTGGCAGACGAGATCCTGCGTGCTCCGGATCCGGCAAGGCTGACGCAAGTCTCACCCCTTAATGTGCCTAATCAAGAAAATACTGAACACGATGCTGCTGTGACGAACCAACCTGGGGCCCAGTCCCCTGGCACGGCGGGTGTTGAGGAGGGAGCCACCGCAAAGGCGGCTCACACCCCGGAGGAAGGGAGGCAGGAGGCCGACTCTTCATTCAACGCATTCGTCACGACGAGCCGCTCGAAGCTTGACGCCATCGACGGCCTGTTGAAGCAGGAAAGTCATTGATCATGATGGATATCGGTATCTCCAGTGCCCCACCCGGGGCCGATCTGGTCGCTATTGGCAAAGGCGGGCGTTCTGCCAAGCAGGATGACAGTGACGGCAAAGGGTTTCTGGACGCACTGACCAGTTCGCTTGGCAACGGGCGCAAATCCGACACGGCCGCCAAGGGCGATGCGGACACAGCCGATGCGGCGACCGGGACTGATACCAAAACAGATGCGGATAAGGTGAAAGGTTCGGCGGGCGATCCAACAGCGATTGCTCCAGCCGAGGATGACAGCACCAACACCGTAAGCGGCATGAGAGATCCGTCGGCAACCAATATCGCCAATCTCGCTGAACTGGCCAAGGGAACCAAGCAGCCTGGGGGAGCTAAGTTTCCGCAGGGGACAGATGCGGCAAATCTTTCGAAATCGCTGATGGGTCTTCAAAATCCGGCCCCGGCAGATCAAGCACCTGCCGATAAGGCTCTGGCGACCAATCCGGCCGGCAATACGGATGCGACCCAAGTCCAGGCCCAGGGCCAGTCTCAGACCTCGGATCAGCTCGATGATATCGCGCAACAATTGGCGGACGCGATTGCCGGCAATCAGCCTGTGCAGAATGATGGCGACGGCAAAGCGCAGACGCCGGTAGTCAAGACCGGTAAGCCTGCGTCAGCCACCGACGATGGTAAGTCCTCGGTGACGCAGGGCGCTCAAGCCAGCGGTGCAGCATCGGACGCGCTGTCGCTTCTGAATGTCCCACAGACGGCCAGCACGGTCGCGGTTGCACCGCAGAGCGTTGCGAATGTGTTTGCCGGTGCCGACGTGAAGACGCAGGCAGAGCCGGATCAGTCTTTGCCGAAACTCGCGAATGTGGCGCTGAAGGACACGTCAGCAAACGCCACGGATACCAACCCGACACCTACGGGTACTGGCGACGATACCACCACGGCACAGACCTTCCGGTTCGTGCGCGCCGACGGACGCGGCGGGTCGCTCGACATGTCGATCAGCAAAGGCAGCGACGACACGGCACAGGTCGACGTCAAGGCATCGGGAAGCGGTAATGCGGAGACTGTCACGGTGCTCGATTCCCGCCGCTATCTCGGTCTTGCAGCCAATTCCAACGCGACGCTTGTCACCGGCGCCCTTGCGGGAGACGGGGAGTGGTCGGGTGCGATGCAGCCGGGTTCCGCTCTCTCCAATGCTGCGAGCTGGACAAGCACCGGCAAGGTCGTCAATACGCTTAAGATCCAACTGCATCCCAACGATCTCGGCGAAGTCACCGCCACCATGCGGCTTTCGGGCGATCAGTTGAGTGTCGATCTCAAAGTGCAGACCAGCGAAGCCTATCGGCAGCTCCACGCCGATCAGAGCCATATGGTCGACGCATTGCGCGCCCAGGGTTATCAGGTAGACTCTATCACTGTGACCCTGGCCTCGAGCGCGGATCAGCAATCGGATAGCGGCAAGCAATCCGGCTTCCAGGGGCAGTCCCAACAGCAATCCTTAATGAATCAGGGGCAGGGTGGGGACGCGCGACCGAAGGGACAGAGCTATTCAGGGCAGCAGGCAAATGGTAATGACGGCAATCGCAGCTCGGGCGAACGCGGCACGGAAGATGGCGCTGCTAGCATTGCTCAGCGCCTGCGCTCTGGCGACGTTTACCTCTGACGCCCTTGCCTCTGCGAACGGAGCTCCGCCTGATACCGGTGCCGCCGGCCTCTGTGAGCGCGAAATCCAGTCTGCTGCGGCGAAATACGGGATACCGGAGGGGATCCTTTATTCGGTCGGCTTGACGGAGACCGGGCGCAAGGGCTCGCTCTATCCCTATGCTCTCAATATAGAAGGTAAGCCGGTCTTTCCATCTTCCGAAAACGCCGCTTTGCAGACCTTCGTCGCAGCGAAACAAAGCGGGGCGAAGCTGATCGACATCGGCTGCATGCAAATCAACCAGTATTTTCACGGCGAAAATTTTGCCTCGGTTGCTGATATGTTCGACCCGCATCGCAATGTCGAATACGCCGCCAAGTTCCTCCGCGACCTTCATGACAGGCATGAAACCTGGACGATGGCGGTAGCAAGATACCATGCCGGCCCAAACAATGACCCCGCCCAGAAGGTCTATGTCTGCCGTGTCATCGCCAATCTGGTTGCCACCGGATACGGAAAATGGACGCCCAATGCGGCGGCTTTTTGCCAGAATTGAACTAACTAAAAGTTGTATTTCGCTCAGCGTGCGTCACCGCTAACCCTTTTGGCATGGTTGACAACATACGAATGCCATGAACTACTTATATTCATAATATACTAACTAACTACTTTTTTATCGGTGTAAATCGAAGAGCACCCACTACATCTAGTGCAAATCGCCCCCCAAATCTTAATCAATTGTTAATTCCCGTCACTCATTTCCGACAGTTGTTCGTGATTCGCGCGATTCGTACCCATAGTCCATCGAAACACCACACTGATTCGGAGGCGGACGAATGATCGTAGTGGTTGATGAGCGTGAGCTCGTTAAGGACGGCTATACTTCTCTCTTTGGGCGCGAGGGCATCCCGTCTACGGGGTTTGACCCCCGGGAATTCGGCGAATGGGTCACGACTGCTGCGGACGGCGATATTGCCGCGGTCGAAGCATTTCTGATCGGACAGGGACAACATGTGCACGAATTGCCTCGGGCGATTCGTGACCGGTCGTTGGCCCCCGTCATTGCTGTCAGTGATCAGCCCTCATTGGAATCGACACTGGCGCTCTTCGACTGCGGCGTCGACGATGTCGTGCGAAAGCCGGTGCATCCGCGTGAAATCCTGGCTAGGGCTGCTGCGATCCGCCGGAGGCTGAAGGCGATCACCAGCTACACCGACATCGGTCAGATCCGAGTCTTCGCCGATGGCCGTGACCCGGAGATCAACGGCGATGTCTTCGCCCTGCCGCGGCGCGAACGGCGCATCCTGGAATATTTGATTTCCAACCGCGGTCGCCGGGTCACCAAGACGCAGATCTTCAACGCGATCTACGGCATCTTCGACGAAGAAGTCGAAGAGAATGTCGTCGAAAGCCATATTTCCAAGCTGCGCAAGAAGTTGCGCAAGAAGCTCGGTTTCGATCCGGTCGATTCCAAGCGCTTCCTTGGCTACTGCATCGATTGGAATTGATGCTTCAATCAGGATTTGGCGTAGCAACGCCCGAACCCCGCGTGTAATTCCCTCCCAGAATTCCTCCCAATTCCCAGAATTATACGCGGGCCCCGAACATCGATCGCGATGTTCGGATGCGAAGGTGTGCCAATTCTTGCTGTTACTGCGCCCCTTAATCGCTTCATAGGACGCGTCGCAGTAATCTTCGAAAAGCTGCTTCATGACGACCGGCTTTTCCTCTTTTCAGACAGCTTCACGCAAGGCCCACCCCCTACTCTCAGCCTTACGAGGAAAACGAGGATTCCAGATGAGCATTTTCGGCAGCATGAAAACCGCGGTTTCAGGGATGAATGCCCAGGCGAACCGTTTGGGCACTGTTTCTGACAACATCGCCAACGCCAACACCACCGGCTACAAGGAAGCATCGACGAGCTTTTCCTCCCTCGTCCTGCCTTCTTCGAACGGCAGCTACAATTCCGGCGGCGTCGAGACGACGGTTCACTACGCGATTTCGCAGCAGGGTGACGTATCCTATACGACGTCGAACACGGACCTCGCGATCCAGGGCAACGGCTTCTTCGTCGTCCAGGGTGCATCGGGACAAACTTTTCTGACTCGCGCGGGTGATTTTTCGCCGGATGATCAGGGCAATCTGGTCAATTCTGCCGGCTTCACGTTGATGGGCTATCCCTATGGTTCCGGCTCGCCATCCGTGGTCGTCAATGGCTTCAGTGGCCTGGTGCCGATCAATGTCAGCCAGAATGGCGTCACTGCAATCGCGTCGTCGCAAGGCTCCCTGGAAGGCAACCTCGATTCCAACTCCGCGCTGCCGGACGCGAGTGACTCGCTGCCTTCCGACAACGCGTCGGACGGCTCGACGACCGCCAACTACAAGAAGACGTCGATCATTGCCTATGACAGTCAGGGCAACGCGATTACCTACGACGTCTACTTCACCAAGACCGCCGACGGCGACCCCGCAGCGGGCACGCCCGATACCTGGGACGTGGCCGTCTTCAATCAAGCTGATGCTGCAACCGGCGATTCGCCGTTCCCCTATTCCTCCGGTCCAGTGACCTCGGGAACGATGAATTTCGATTCGGACGGCAATTTGATCAGCAGCGGCGGCGACGAGGGTACGATTACCGCGAGCTCGCCTCTGACGCTTACCAATGGCAGCCAAACGATCAGCTTGGACATGTCGGGCTTCACTCAGGTTGCCACCGACTTTAACGCGACCGGCAAGATGAACGGCCAGGCGCCGAACCCCGTGACGGACGTTAAGATCGACAAGGACGGCACGGTAACCGCACAGTACAAGGATGGATCCAGCAAGTCGCTTTATCGCGTTCCGCTGGCAACGGTGGCCAGCCCCGACAATCTGACGCTCGAAAGTGGCAACGTCTATTCTGCCAATGGTCAGTCCGGCGTTACGGTCACCGGTTTCCCGCAGACCGGCGGCTTTGGCTATATCCAATCGGGTGCGCTGGAAGAGTCCAACGTCGACCTCGCCAGCGAGCTGACGAACATGATCGAAGCGCAGAAAAGCTACACCGCAAATTCCAAGGTGTTTCAGGCTGGTTCCGACCTTCTGGACGTTCTCGTCAACCTGCAACGTTAATTAGCACGATAGGGTACCGGGCCAGCCATGTCGCTCACAACAGCACTCAATAACGCGCAAGCGATATTCAACAATACCGGCACGCAAAGCAGTGTCGTATCGAACAATATCGCCAATGCCGGCAACGCGGACTACACCCGCCGCCAGGCGATGTTGACGACGGACATGGCTGGCGCGCAGGTCGTACAGATCGCCCGCGCCAACGAACCGTCCTTGCAGAAAGCATTCCTGGGCAGCACGTCGGATGACGCCGCTCAGCAACGCCTGCTGCAGGGCTACGAAGATATTCAATCCGGAACGATCGGCGGCAACGATAACGAGATCGCGCCGTCCACCTACCTTGCTGCCTTGCAAACGGCAATGCAGACCTTCGCCGGTTCGCCGGCCAGCACCACCGCGGCGCAATCTGCCATCAACGCCGCCCAGGACCTTGCAAATTCGCTGAACAACGCCACCACGGCCGTCAACGGAATACGCACGGACGCCGACAACGAAATCAGCTCGGATGTCGATTCGCTGAACAGTCTGCTGCAGCAGTTCCAGCAGGCAAACGATTCGGTCAAGACCGCGACCGCGAACGCCGGTCCCACGTCCTCGGCGCTGTCAGACGCTCTCGACCAGCGCGATTCAGTGCTGAAGCAGATTTCTCAGATCGTCGGCGTCACCACGGTGACACGCGACAACGGCGATATGGCGCTCTACACCACCGGCGGCGCGACGCTATTCGAAACGACAGCGCGCTCGGTAACGTTCACGCCGACGAATTCCTACACGGATGGTACTGTCGGCAACAACGTCTATATCGACGGCGTGGCGCTCGAGCCTGGTCAGGGGGCGGATACGACGGCGCAGGGCAGTCTTCAGGCGGCGCTGCAGGTGCGGGATGATGTCGCTCCGACCTACCAGAAGCAGCTCGATGAAATCGCGCGCGGCTTGGTGACGATGTTTTCGGAGAAGAACCAGGCTGACCCCACCCAACCTGCGCTGCCCGGCCTCTTCACCTGGAGCGGCGGTGACGTGCCCACGGATGCCACCGCCGTCGCCGGCATGGCAGGTACGATTGCGGTCAATCCGAAGCTGATCACGTCGCAGGGTGGCGATCCGACGTTGCTGCGTGACGGCGGCATCAACAACGACCCTTCCGGCACTCCTCCGGACACGAGCTATACCGTCAATACCAGCGGCGATAGCGGCTATTCCGATCTGCTCGACTCCTACGTCACGGGCATGGATACGAAGATGGACTTCGATCCCAACGCCGGCTCCGACACGACGGCAAGCATCATGGATTACGCGTCCGATTCGATCGGCTGGCTGGAAGACCAGCGCAGCTCGGCAACGACGGCAGGGGAAAATACCTCTGCGGCGCTGTCGCGTTCATCGGAGGTCTATTCAAACCAGACCGGTGTCAACCTCGACGAAGAGCTGACGCTGATGATGGACATCGAGCAATCCTACAAGGCGGGAACGAAGATATTGAACGCCGTGAACGAGATGCTTCAATCGGTACTGGATATTGCGAGCTAAGTCATGAAACTTTCCTTCATATCAAGCGCAGCCATTCAGAACGCTATGCGCCAGACGATCCGTCAGGCGCAGAATGAGATGACGGATGCTTCGACCGAGGCGACGACCGGCGTCTATGCCGATATCGGCGTTGCGCTGGGTAGCAACACCGCACTCAGCGTCAACCTCACCCGGGAAGTAACGCGCATCGATTCATTGCTCGGCAGCAACTCGATTGCCGACCAGCGCATGTCGTCGTCGCAGACGGCGCTGGGCGACATGTCGAGCCAGGCACAGAAGCTGATGGACCAACTGGTGGCGCTGCGCGGCAACACCGATGGCAGCAGCGTGTCGCTGACGCAGCAGACGGCAAGTGCGACGCTTTCCAGCTTCGTCTCCGATGCCAATACGATGGTCAACGGGGAATATCTCTTCGCCGGAACCAATACCGACGTGCAGCCGATAAACGACAATACAGCCAACGCAACTGCGACTATCCAGGCGGCGTTGACGCAATATGCCAGCGATAACGGCACGACCGTCGACCAACTCACCGGCGACCAGATGAAGGATTTCATCACCACCACGGTCGAGCCGATGTTCACTTCGGACACCGCTTCTCCGCCTGACAACTGGGCAAGCTGGTCGAACGCTTCGGATCAGAACATGTCGAGCCGCATTAGCAACTCGGAAGTGATCGATTCCTCGACCAACGCCAATGAACCGGGCATGCGCTACCTGGCGCTCGCAACTACCGTCGTCAATTCGTTGATGGATCCGACATTGAACTTGAGCCAGGACGCGTTGAATGCAGTCAATGATCAGGCCACAAGCTATACGCGTCAGGCGATCGACGGGATCAACGATCAGTCGAGTCAGCTCGGCCTGTCGCAATCGCGTCTGACCGATGCCAACACATCGCTGAACGCGCAGAAAGACATCATTAACACTAATATCGGTGATCTTACCGGGGTTGATCCTTATGAGGCCTCGACCAAGGTCAATAGCCTCGAAACTCAGCTTGAGACAGCCTATACTATCGTCTCCAAGATACAGCAGCTGAGCCTTGTAAATTACCTTTGATGATCAAAGGGATGTAATGACCAGGAAGGATGCATGAATGTATCAGTTCTCATATGCGGAAGTCATGCAGGATGCAGTGGCCGACGCCAAAGAGCGAGAACGTCAAGTTCTGGACCGGTCGATAGCTCTTCTCTCCGCGGCCCGTGACAAGGGGAAGTACGGCCGCGAAGCGATCGAGGCGCTGTTCTACACACGACGTGTCTGGATCAGCTTTATCGAGGATCTGAAAAGTCCAGAGAACCAGCTTAACGTCGAACTGCGTGCCAATCTTATCTCCATCGCACTCTGGATCCTGAAGGAATGCGACAGGATCCGGAGGCGGCAGTCGGAAAATTATCAAGGCATCATCGATGTCACCACCATCATCAGGGATGGACTTAAATGAAAAGTACGCTTCGCATATCGCTTAAAGCCGGGGAAAGAATTTTCATCAACGGGGCCGTGCTGCGGGTTGACCGCAAGGTCGCCCTGGAATTCCTGAATGATGTGACCTTCCTGCTTGAGAACCACGTTCTCCAGCCGGAGGATGCGACCACGCCGCTGCGCCAGCTCTATTTCATCGCGCAGATGATCCTCATCAATCCGGAAGGCAAGGAACAATCGACGGCAATGTTCCGCAAGTCGATCGTCATGCTGCTCTCATGCTTCCGTAACGAGGAAGTGCTGGCTGAGCTGAAGCGCATCGACGGCCTCGTGGCTACCGGCCGCGCCTTCGACGCATTGAAGGCGATCCGCGGCCTCTATCCGATCGAAGACAACATTCTTCACAACCAGGAAATGCCGGCAGCGACGATCGAGCACATTCGCCGGGAGATTGCGCCGTGGCGGTAGATCCGGTCAGTCAGATCAGCAGCAACAACAATAGCAGCTCGAGTAATGCTGCAGCGGCATCGGCGAGCGCCAGCCTGAACTATAACGACTTCCTCCAGCTCCTCATCGCCCAGATGAAGACGCAGGACCCGACCGACCCGATGGATGCCAGCCAGCAGATTTCGCAGCTCGCCAGCTTCTCTCAGGTCGAACAACAGATCCAGACGAACTCGCACCTGGAAACGGTGCTGCAGAACCAATGGATTTCGCAGGCATCGGACTATATCGGCAAACAGATCATGAGTGCCGACGGCACGGTGACCGGCACCATCAAGGAAGTAAGCGTCTATTCGGACGGTATTATCGCGGAAACCGATGCAGGCGACAAAGTCCTGCTGCAGGCCGGCGTTACAGTCGCTCCCGCGGGAACGACGATTGATCCGCCGCCAGCGTCGGATAATAGTGACAGTAGCGATTCGTCTAACAACAGCGATAGTACTGACCCGACTAGCGGCTCATGAGGAGCCGGCTGAACTAAAGGATGAAGATATCATGAATGAAGCCGATGCATTGGATATCTTCCAGGCGGCGATCTGGACGGTGCTCGTCTCATCCGGCCCGGCAGTTCTTGCAGCCATGATCGTCGGCCTGGTCATCGCCTTGATCCAGGCGCTGACCCAAGTGCAGGAGGCCACATTGACCTTCGTGCCAAAGATCGTCGCCGTTATGGTGACCGTCGGCATCACGGCGCCCTTCGTCGGCTCGCAGATCTCGATCTTCACCAACCTCGTCTTCTCCCGAATCCAGTCGGGTTTCTAGGACGTGATCCCGAAGAGCGTGAAACGGTTTTCGGGAAGAGATCACGTCCAGCGACAAGCGCGAGGCCATTCTCGCGCAAGCTTCGCCTTTTAATGATCTGACCGAATAGGGCAAACGGGTCAGCCGTTTGCCCCCTCTCATGAAGAGACGGAACCGGTCGATGGCGCAACCACCCGCATTAGCACTTCCCAAAGCCAATCCCAGCGTTCGTGATATCGGGTTTGCCCTCGGTATCATGGTCATCCTCTGCGTGCTGTTCCTGCCGATCCCGCCATTCCTCATCGACATGGGTCTGGCCTTTTCGATCGCGCTCTCGGTGCTGATCCTGATGGTGGCACTGTGGATCAAGAAGCCGCTTGAATTCTCATCCTTCCCGACCATCCTGCTGATCGCCACCATGACGCGTCTGTCGCTGAACATTGCGACGACACGCGTCATCCTCTCGCATGGCTATGAGGGGCATGATGCGGCTGGCGGTGTGATTGCGGGCTTTTCCAGTCTGGTGATGTCCGGCGATTTCGTCATCGGTCTGATCGTCTTCATGATCCTGATCACCATCAATTTCATCGTCATCACCAAGGGTGCGACGCGTATCGCTGAAGTCGGCGCGCGTTTCACCCTCGATGCTATTCCCGGCAAGCAGATGGCGATTGACGCCGATCTGTCGGCCGGCCTGATCGACGAAAAGGAAGCACAGCGGCGGCGCAAGGAACTGGAAGAGGAAAGCTCTTTCTTCGGCGCCATGGACGGTGCCTCGAAATTCGTGCGCGGCGATGCCGTCGCCGGCCTGCTCATCACCTGCATCAATATCTTCGGCGGCATCATTATCGGTTATTTCCGCCATGGCATGCAGATCGGCCAGGCGGCTGACGTTTTCGTCAAGCTCTCAGTCGGTGACGGTCTGGTGTCGCAGATGCCGGCGCTCATCGTCTCGCTCGCTGCCGGCCTTCTCGTTTCGCGCGGCGGCACCGCCGGCTCCACCGATCAGGCGGTTATCAATCAGCTGAGCGGCTATCCTCGCGCGCTCGCCGTCTCTGCGATCCTCATGGGCATCCTGGCCGTCATGCCGGGCATGCCATTCGTTCCCTTCCTCCTCCTCGGCGGCCTGATGGCAACCGGCGCCTGGCTCATTCCTCGGCAGGTCGAAGCTGAAAATAAGCTTCGTCGCGACGCTGAGGAAAAGAAGGTGATGCAGACGAAGGAAATGGAGAAGGATTCGGTCAAGTCGGTTCTGACGACCTCGGAAATCGAACTGGCGCTTGGCA
This sequence comes from Rhizobium sp. BK313, assembly GCF_014193655.1. Lineage (GTDB taxonomy): Bacteria > Pseudomonadota > Alphaproteobacteria > Rhizobiales > Rhizobiaceae > Rhizobium. The sequence continues at coordinate 619,687 of NZ_JACHZQ010000003.1, forward strand.
AGATCGTTTCGACCCGGCTGCTCGGGGCGCATCAGGAGCTGGCTTTCCGTGTCGGCAAGATGCGCAAGAAATTCGCGACGCAATACGGTTTCGTGGTGCCGGAAATCAAGGTGACCGACGACATCGCCATTGCCGACAAGTCCTATCAGATCCGTATCCATGGCACGACTGTCGCTTCCAACATTCTACGGGTCGGCGAAGTGCTCGTCGTGACCGGCTCAGGCCGCAAGCCGACCGTTCCGGGCGACGAGATCCGCGAGCCCGCCTTCGGCATGCCCGCCGTCTCCGTCCTTGAAGCCTTTACCGAGGATTTGAAGCGCGAAGGCTTCCAGCCGATCGACAATGTCTCCGTGGTGTTGACCCACATGAGCGAAGTCATCCGCAACAACTTGCCGGCACTGCTCTCCTATAAGGACGTGAAGATCCTGATCGATCGCCTCGATCCGGAATACAAGAAACTCGCTGACGAGATCTGCTCGTCACATATGTCCTATTCTGGCTTGCAGGCCGTGCTGAAGCTCCTGCTTGCCGAGCGCGTCTCGATCCGCAACCTGCATCTTATTCTGGAAGCAGTGGCCGAACTCGCGCCGCATGTACGCAAGACCGAACAGATCGTCGAACATGTGCGCGTGCGCATGGCGCAGCAGCTCTGCGGCGACCTGGCCGATAACGGCGTGCTGCGCGTTCTGCGCCTCGGCAGCAAATGGGACCTGATCTTCCATCAGGCGCTGAAGCGTGACCAGAAGGGCGAAATCGTCGAGTTCGACATCGATCCGCGCAACCTCGAAGAATTCAGCGAGCAGGCGGGCAAAGTTATCCGTGAATACATGGACCGCGGCATGCCCTTCGTGCTTGTCACATCGCCGGAAACGCGCTCCTATGTGCGCATGATCATCGAACGCCTGTTCGCGACCCTGCCGGTTTTGTCGCATGTGGAATTGGCCAAGGGGATCGAGATCAAGATTCTAGGTTCCATTTCATGATATCCGACCCCCAGGGCACCATTCTGGCGTTGTTTCTCGCCTTCTGCCGCATCGGCGGCTGCATGATGGTGCTACCGGGGTTTTCGTCAGGCCGCGTGCCGCCGCAGATTCGGCTGCTCCTTTCGGCTGCGCTCTCGATGGCGATCCTGCCGCTTCTCTGGGACACGATCTATCCGGAGGTGTCCAAAAGCGGCGCCACCTACATTGGTCTGATCTTCAGCGAAACGGTGATCGGCCTGATGTACGGCATGATGGCACGGCTCTATACGCTCGGGCTGCAATTTGCCGGCACCGTCATATCGATGCTGATCGGCTTCAATGCTCCGGGCGGCATGGACATCATCGAGGAATCGAACGAGACGTCTCTCACCAGCATGATCAGCTTCTGCGGACTGATGATGCTGTTCATTCTGGACTTCCACCACTACGTCCTGCAGGCGCTGGTTGATTCCTATTCCGTCGTCCCCTTCGGCGGCCATATCGATGCGCGCACCTCGCTGGTATCGGTGACGGACACGCTGGAATCGACCTTTTTCATCATGTTGCGGCTGGCGAGCCCTTTTCTGCTTTACGGTCTGATGTTCCAGATTTCGATCGGCTTCATCAACAAGCTTGCGCCGCAGATTCCGATCTATTTTATCTCCACACCCTATCTGCTGATGGGCGGGCTGTTCATGCTCTATCTCAGTATAGCGGCGATGATCAGCCAGTTCGCCGATGCCTTCCTCGGCGTCTTTAACGGGCATTAGCGGGGCGAGGCGAAAGCTGTGGCAGAAAAAAACCGATCCGAAAAATTGAAGCGCCTCGTCGCCGTACAGCGCCATCTTGAGCGGATAGCGGAAAACGAGCTTGCGGATACGACCCGCCAGCGCAACGAGGTCAGCCAGTCGATGGAAAAGCTGATCGATGCGATCAGCTCGGCCGATCCGGTGCATATGGTGTTTTCGGTCCAATACGCCGAGCGCTATGCCCGCCTGACGCTCAAGGATCAGCAGCTCGACGGCATCCAGAAGCTGATCGAAACGAAGGTCCTGCAAGAGCGCACCAAGGCCGATCGGTTGGAAGATCATATGATGGACGCTCGCGAGTTGGAAACGCGCGAGGCGGACGACAATGCTGTCTATGATATCATCGATCAGCGCTTCGCGGACGCCACGCCAGCCTCCAGCAAGGTTCAAAAACCATAATCACCACGATCTTAGAACAAGGTGGCGTATCGTCGAATGGCCGCCTTGCTCTAACCGTTCGATCCGGCATGACCTTGCTCGATGGTTGCTTCACGCGTCCCGGGATCATGCTTTAGTGAAAGGAAACGTGACGTGGCTATTTCGCCTCCGAGTGATTTGGTCCTGGATGTCGTCCAGGCCGCCAATCCAGCCGACGTGCAGGCGGCCCAGGAGAAGCTCGCGGCCAACAGGGCTGCCTTCGCCGCTACCAGCCTCGCGGAAAACGGCAATGGTTTCGGCTCCACCGTGGACGCGCTTAACAGCGCCGCAACACAGGCCGGCCTGAGCAATGCCAATACGCATACCGCGCCGACGAAAGTTCCGCAGGTCTATCGCAAGTTCGAAGCCATGGTGCTGCAGAATTTCGTAAAGAACATGCTGCCGAACAGCGAAACACTCTATGGCAAGGGCTCCGCCGGCGAAATCTGGAAGGGCATGATGGCCGAGCAGCTCGGCAATACCATCGCCAAGAACGGCGGCGTCGGCATAGCCGAGAAAATGTATCAGGAACAGGTTTCCAAGATGCGCAACACCGGCGCCATCAACTCGGCGACCAATGAGAACGACAAGAAGATGGCCCTGAGCGCAATCACCGATTTCCAGCGAAAGACACTCGCCGCAGCCGATACCAATGGTGACAGCGATACGACGGTCACCAATCAAGACACGCTGACGTCCAAGAAAGTATGAGCGGGGGGAAAAACATGGAAGTAATTTCGAACGACTACCGGATCAAGACGGTCCTTGGCCGCCTGGAGATGATCATCGACAACGAAAATAGCCGGATCGGCACCGATCCGGAATTCGATCTCAAGGTTTCGAATGCTCACAAGAGCCGCTGCCTCTACGAATTGTCGATGCTGTTTCGCGATACCAATCCGGCCGAACTCGCCGTCACCCATATCGAGCAGTTGCACGGACTGAAGAAGAAGCTGGTCTTGAACGCGCGTCGCGTCGAAGCCCATCTCGAAGCCGTTCGAGCCGTCGCCGATATCCTGAAGAATGCGGTGCAGAACGCGGATGCGGATGGCACCTATTCGCAGGAGCAATTCCGCGTTCGTGAGGCCGGATGATCAAGCTCGTCCTCACCGGCCTCTGGGTCTGCGCCGTAACGCTGGCTTCGGTCTATTTTTCGGTGCAGATGGCGACGGCGCCCGCGACCAATCCTGACGACGCCAAGAAGGCGCAGCAGGAATTCGTCAAGGGCGAATCGATCAACGTCCCCGTTATCGCCAACGGCCAGGTGAGCGGCTATTTCATCACCCGTATCTCCTTCATGATGGAGAAGGGCAAGGCGAGCCAGCTACAGACGCCGCTGACGGAATTGACGACGGACGAACTCTATTCATTGCTGGTGGGCAATAAGGCGATCGACATCGCCCATACAGCCAACTTCGATGTTGCGAGCTTCCGCAGCGACATCAAGAAGAACATGAACGAACGCCTTGGCGGCGATTACGTCGCCGATGTTCTGGTCGAACAGCTCGACTACCTCTCCAAGGATGAGATCAACAACGGCGGCGGTGCCGGCAAGAAAACCGTCAAGCCCGTAAAGATCGTCCAGGGCGATCCGACGCCGGACATGGTGCCGAAGGCCGCGGAGTAGGCTTGTTGAACCCCGTGATGGCCGCTCCGGTTACGGAGCGGCCTGCTACGTCCGTCGCCCGAAACAGCGTTAACAAAACCCTGCTTCCCTTCCGCAATTCCGATCGATTTTCCTAACGGAAGCTTGGGATCGCCTTGTTATAAGCACCATCAGCGACGTTTCCGATGTCACCGATTGGACAGGCGGTGGAGGATCTGCGTCGAGAAATTTGCCGGCGTCGGGCGTATGAAGCGTCTGCGGCAGGAGGTCTTGGGTGAATCTGGTCGCAAATTTTGCCGTGCTCGCTTCGCGTCGAATGATTTTCGACTTGCCGGTCTGCGACCTCAATTGGGAAGATGCACTGACCTTCATCAACGAGCTGGCGTCCCTTCCGGTCGGCCAGACCGTCATCTCCTTCGTCAACGCCCACAACATGCTGCTTATGCTGAACGACGGAGGTTATCGCGACGTACTGGCGCAAAACCTTATCCTGCCCGATGGCGTCGGCCTGGATATAGCCTCGCGGGTTGCCCATGGCGTCTCCTTTCCGGCCAATTTGAACGGCACCGATTTCGTGCCGGCTCTGCTGACCTTCATGGAGCGACCGAAGCGTATCGGCCTGATCGGTGGTCGCCGCGATGTTATTGAAAAGGCTGCGGAAAATTTCCGCAAGCATGCACCGTGGCATGAGTTCATCGTCATTGCGGACGGCTATTTCGATAAGGCGCAAAGCAATCTGATCACCGCGGAGGTCGGTCGTCAGAATATCGATGTGCTGGTCGTCGGCATGGGGACGCCGCTGCAGGAAAAATGGGTTGCTGAGCATATCGATGCGCAGCATGCCCGGCTGGTGCTGACGGTCGGTGCGCTTTTCGATTTCGTCTCGGGCACAGTGCCGCGTGCTCCGGCTCTGATGCGCGCACTGCGCTTTGAATGGATGTACCGTCTGCTCCAGGAGCCGAGCAGGCTGTGGCGGCGTTACATGCTCGGCGTACCGCTCTTCCTTTATCAGGTCATCCGACATCAGTTCGGCCGAAAGGAGCGCATTCTGCGTGCCACCGAGCCACAGTCCGCGCCTCTGCTGCAGCTTCCTTCGCGCGACAAGCTTGCCGGCTGATCGCTTTCGCGACGGCTGTTAACCTTTTCTTTGCCATGAAAATTTAGAGTGGGTTAACCATCTGCATCGGTCGCTGACCATGCGCGCGAGATAACCCGCCATGTTCGAAAGCAAGGCCAGGACCAGACCTCACCCCGATGATGCGGAAGCCTTCGAGGCCGCCCGCGGCACCGGGCGCCATGCCTATTTCAATCGCGGGAAGGATGGCTATCTCATTGCAGCCAATATCCAGACGGCCGATCGCCAAGCTGGGAGCGATGCGGAATTGCTGGCCGTCATCCAAAAGATGCTGGACGGCGACCACTATCCTGTCTCTGGGCAGAAAAAATCCGCAGTGGCCGAGGCCAAAGAAGCTCAGCCGTTGCCCGATCGCATCCGCGGCATCCTGCAAAACCGTCCCATCGTTCGCGAAATGATCGTTGATCGGCAGCCGGAGCCGATCGTCGATCAATCATTGGTCTCTCCCCGTATTGAAGACACCGGGATCGACCTTTCGCTTCTGGTCGATTCGCCAGCCGTTTCAACGATCGCGCCCTTGCCCCATCGTAGCTGGACGTTCGGGCTCGGCTCCATAGCCTTCGTCATCGTCGCCTCGATGGCAGGCGCGTTCATTCCAACAATGTTGCCGGCTCCACCGCGTTATGTCTCTCACACCACGCTGCAGATAGAAGGGCAGGGGGCCGCGCGACAAGCGCTTCTGGATGTTACTGCCAAACGCATCGTCGCGCCGTCCTTGCTTTCCGATCTCGTCGCCAGACTGAAACTCGACCGCGATCCGGAATTTACCGGCGATCAGGCCGGCGCGTTCGGTGTTGCTGTGGAATTGCTGTCCGGCAATGGCAACGCTTCCGATGCGCCCTCGCGCGCGCAGGCCGAACTTCGCAAAGACGTCACCGTCACCACGGATCTGCCGAGCGGCACCTTGCATCTCGCCGTCGCCACAGCCAATCCCGCAAGATCGGCCGAGATCGCCAACCGCCTGGCCGATGCGACGATTTACGACGCCACCGCCGCGCAAGGTGCGGCCCTGGTTGGCAAAGCCAGCCCGCCTGCCGACCGGCGCCTGACGGACCTCGATCAGGCCAAGGCCGCCTTAGCCGATTTCAAGGCGCAATATGGTGACGACAAGATCGAGGCGGCGCTGGATCTTCAGCAGCAGCGCCAGCAGTTGGATGGCGAGATCAAAGCCTCCGAAGCCGCAGTACAAAGCGCGAAGGCCCGTGTCTTGGCCGCCAAGTCCGCCACGGCTGCCAGCGTCATGAGTGGCGCGCTGTCGGGCGATCTGTCGTCTGCCGGTCTCGATGATGTGCGCAACCGCTACAGCGCTGCAAAGGTTGTGCTGTCCCAACTGTCGACGCAGCTCGGCCCTCGCCATCCCCGTCTGCTGGCGCAGCAGGTGACGGTCGACACCCTGGCTGCCGATATCCGCAACCAGCTCCAGCGTCTGGTCGCCAACAGCGATGCGACCCTGAAAGATGCAACTGAGAACCGGACGACACTCACAGCGCGAATGACTGCTCTCACCCAGAAAAGCATCGATGTCGACATGGCCCGCCTGGTCCAGTTGCAGGACGAGGTTGCGGCGGCCCAGAGGCGCTATGATGCCGATCTGCAAGACACAGATACGGCTGCGCCCGAAGTCGAGGTGCCGATCGCCGTTATCGCTCCCGCCGTCGCCGCCAAGGCGCCGCTCGACGACAATCTTGCGGGCCGTCAGACCGCGGGTTTCCTGATGGGCCTCGGTGCGGCGCTTAGCCTGGTTTTCCTGCGAAAATGGATGGGTGGGGCGCCGCTTCCGGAGGATCAGACAGCTGGGCGCATCATAGTGCACGAACCGGTTTTCAATCACGACGCCGAGCCGGCCCCGCTGCCGCGACCGATGCCCGACCTGCCGCAACCTCGCTTCGATGTCACCATTCCCGTTGCCAATGATCGACCCGTCGTCACGGGGGAGCTGATACAGGTCCAGCGCGAACTGGCGCAATTGCGCGCGAAAGTGGAGACTTATGCTTCGCGCCGGCAGACGGTGCGCGACTGACCTTGCGGCCGATTTCTCCTTGCAATTACCGCTTTCAGACACCATAGGGCGTTGGCAGGCAAATCAGCCGGGCTGAAGGCTTGTAGATTGCCGCCGAAATTATACCGGGAGATAGGCGTGACGACTGTGATCGATGGCAAGCAGGTGGCTGCTTCGGTAATTGATGCGGTGAAGACGGCGACCGCAGCACTGGAAAAGGACACGGGTGTGAAGACCGGCCTGGCCGTCGTCATCGTCGGCGACGATCCGGCCAGCCACACCTATGTCGGGGCCAAGGGCCGCATGGCCAAGGAATGCGGCTTCACCTCCATCCAGCACACGCTGCCGGCCGAGACGACGCAGGACGAGCTGGCAAGGCTGGTGGCCTCGCTGAACGAGGATGCGTCCATCCACGGCATCCTGGTGCAGCTGCCGCTGCCGAAACATTTGAACTCGGAGGCGATCATCCAGTCGATCCGGCCGGACAAGGATGTCGACGGCCTTCATGTCATCAATGCCGGCAAGCTGGCCACCGGCGATCTCGCCACCGGGCTGATCTCCTGCACGCCGGCCGGCGCCATGTTGTTGGTGCGCCGTGTGCATGGCGAGGACCTGTCGGGTCTTACCGCCGTCGTCATCGGCCGCTCGAACCTGTTCGGCAAGCCGATGGCGCAACTGCTGCTGCATGCCAATGCGACGGTGACGACGGCGCATTCGAAGACCAAGGACCTGCCGGCGGTTGCGCGCAGTGCCGATATCCTGGTGGCAGCGGTCGGCCGGCCGGAGATGGTCAAGGCGGATTGGGTCAAGCCCGGTGCCACCGTCATCGATGTCGGCATCAACCGCATTGCCGCACCGGACAAGGGTGAAGGCAAGACACGCCTTGTCGGCGATGTCGCCTTTGCCGAGGCGGCGGAAGTTGCTGCCGTCATCACGCCGGTGCCGGGCGGTGTCGGCCCGATGACCATCGCCATGCTGATGGCCAATACAGCCATTGCCGCACATCGTGCTGCCGGCAGGCCGGCGCCGAGGTTCTGACCGTTGGAGCATGATCCCGAACCGAAGGACCGCGCAGCGAAAAGTGTGCCGTGGTTTTCGGATGAGATCGTGCCAATTAAATGTGTTACTCGGCCGGCGCCACGCCGGTCGAGGCGCGCACGATCAGCTCGGTTTTCCAAAGTTCCTGCTCGGGAAATGTATCGAGTTGTTTGATCTCGCCGATCAGCCGCTCGGCGACGCGTACGCCCGCAGCGCGCAGCGACGAGCGCGTGGTCGTCAGCGGTACGGTGAAATTCTCCGGTTTCAGCAGCGTCAGCACATCGTCGTGGGCGATCAGCGAAATATCCTCGCCGAGCTTTAGTTTCGCTTGGTTGATGGCGCGCACCGCGCCGAGCGCCAGCACGGTGCTGGAACAGAGGATGGCGGTTGGCCGCTCGTCGAGCTGCAGGATGCGCTCCATGGCGAACAGGCCTTGTTCATCGGTCATCGCCGTATGGCTGACACAAGCTTCGTTCAGCGTCAGGCCGCGTTCGGCAAGCGCTGCGGTCACGCCGTTTTTCCGCCGGATGGCGAAATCGAGATAGATCGGGCCATTCAGCAGCGCAAAACGTTTGTGGCCAAGCTGCAGTAGCAGTTTCGTGGCGTCGTAGAAGGCCGCCTCGTTGTCGATGTCGAGATAGGGGTAATCCGGCTCCGTCCCAAAAGATCGTCCATGCACCAGGAAGGGTATGGACAATGATTTCAGCATTTCGAGGCGTGGATCATGGCCGCGCATATAGGTGATGAACAGCGCGTCGACATTACCGCTGGCGGCAAGTCGCTTCAGCGCACCGACTTCATCGTTCGGATCGGCCGGCGTCAGAACGAAATGGAAATCATGCCGCAACGCCTCTTCACCGAGGCCGGTCAGGAACTCGCTGAAATGCACGTCGGAGGGATGGCCGGGCGCCGTCGGCATGACCAGACCAATGGAGCCGGCCTTGCCGGTCGCCAGACGTTGCGCCGCCTTGTTGGGACGATAACCTGTTTCCCGAACCGCTTTGAGCACCCGCTCGCGGGTCTCGCGATTGACCTCCGGATATCCGTTCAAAGCACGGCTGACCGTGGTCTGCGACAGGCCTAACATTTGCGATAGCTGCTTCAGATTCACGTGGCTCCGCTCCTCCATTTGCCCATTATCAGTGGCGCGATAGCTTCCCCCCGCCATGTTACTGGCTTCCAAAGCGCTTTTGACTATGTAGCAGGCGACGCATTTGAAACAAGGTAATTTGCGAAATATTGATGCTCATTACATGCTGCATCGCGAGATTTAGGTGTATATTAGTCGAATTCACAAATTCGCTTGACTTTGCTCTGCCCGCAATGGAATGAGTGAGTAGCCAAAGCGCTTTGAGAAATGAGCGCGTAACACGCGGGATGTGTTCGGGCTCGTGGGATTTGTATTTGGGAGGACAACCACATGAAGAAATTGTTTTTGATGACCGTCGCCGTTGCAGCCTTGGCCGCCGGTACGGCAATGGCTGCCGATTTGAAGTTCCAGCCAGGCCAGGACTCCAAGTTCAACTGGAAGAGCTTTGACGATTTCAAGTCTGCCCATGCGGATTTGAAGGGCGAGACGCTGACCATCTTCGGACCATGGCGCGGCGAAGATGAAGCGCTCTTCACCAGCGTCCTGAATTATTTCACTGAGGCGACAGGCGTAAACGCCAAATATTCGTCCTCGGAAAACTACGAGCAGCAGATCGTTATCGACACGCAGGCCGGCTCTCCGCCGAACGTCGCGATCCTGCCGCAACCGGGCCTGCTCGCCAACCTTGCCAGCAAGGGCTATCTGACGCCGCTCGGCGACGATCTCGCTAACTGGGTCAAGACGAACTATGGCGCCGGCGATAGCTGGGTTGGCTACGGCACCTATAAGGGCAAGGACGGCAAGGACGCCTTCTACGCCTTCCCCTACAAGGCCGACCTGAAGTCGCTTGTCTGGTATGTGCCGGAAAATTTCGAAGAGGCCGGCTATAAGGTCCCCACGACCATGGAAGAGCTGATCCAGCTTTCCGATCAGATCGTCAAGGACGGCGGCACCCCCTGGTGCATCGGTCTCGGCTCCGGCGGCGCCACCGGCTGGCCGGCGACCGACTGGGTCGAAGACCTTATGCTGCGCACCGTATCGCCGAAGGACTATGACGGCTGGGTCGACAATAGCCTGAAGTTCAATGATCCCAAGGTCGTCAACGCCATCGATGAATTCGGCAAGTTCGCCAAGAACGCCAAATATGTCGCCGGCGGTGTCGCCGCCGTCGCTTCGACCGACTTCCGTGACAGCCCGAAGGGTCTCTTTGCGGTTCCGCCGAAGTGCTACATGCACAAGCAGGCTTCTTTCATCCCGTCGTTCTTCCCGGAGGGAACGAAGCTCGGCCAAGACGCCGACTTCTTCTACTTCCCGCCCTTTGCATCGCATCCGGAACTCGGCAAGCCGGTTCTCGGCGCCGGCACGCTGGCAACGATTACCAAGGACTCGAAGGCCGCTCGCGCCTTCATCGACTTCCTGCAGACGCCGATCGCCCAGGAAGTCTGGATGGCGCAGTCCGGCTTCCTGACCCCGTATAAGGGCGTCAACACGGCTGCCTATGCCAACGATACGCTGAAGAAGGAAGGCGAAATCCTGACGACCGCCACCACCTTCCGCTTCGACGGTTCCGACCTGATGCCGGGTAAGATCGGCGCGGGCGCATTCTGGACCGGCATGGTGGACTTCGTCGGCGGCAAGTCGGCTCAGGACTCCGCCGACGAAATTCAGAAGGCTTGGGACTCCATCAAGTAATCATAACATCGCTGTAGCGCGTCGCCGGTATCTCCCGGCGACGTCCTCTACCCTGTCGCGGCCGATGCCTTGGGGGGCGCCGACGCCGCCTGACGGGTGGCTTCAAAAAAGCAATAAATCGGGAGGGAAGGATGATTTCGCAGATATTGACGGCGGTTGGAGCCATGATATTTGGCGTTGCCGTTTGCGCCGCCTATTTTCTCTTTTCCAACAAGCTGCTGGACATAATTTTCCCGGCAAAAGAGGGTGGTGACGTTCACCGGGTCGCAGTCAATCTGCGTCGCCGAGGCCAGATCCGCCCCTGGCTTTTCCTCGGGCCGGCACTTTTCCTCCTCGCCGTCTACCTGATGTATCCGGTGGTTGCGACGCTCATCCTGTCCTTCTACGGTCCTGACGGCAATCAATTCGTCGGTGGTGCCAACTATGCGTGGGCCATCAACGACAACGAATTCCGCCAGTCGATCTTCAACAATATCCTCTGGCTCGCCGTGGTGCCGGCTGCCTGCACCTTCTTCGGTCTCGTTATCGCCGTTATGACCGATCGCATCTGGTGGGGTAACATCGCCAAGGCAGTCATCTTCATGCCGATGGCGATCTCCTTCGTCGGCGCATCGGTCATCTGGAAGTTCATCTATGAATATCGCGGCGGCACCGACACGCAGATCGGCTTGCTGAACGCGATCGTGCAGCTTTTCGGCGGCACCCCGGAAGTCTGGATCACCATCCCCTTCTGGAACAATTTCTTCCTGATGGTCATGCTGATCTGGATTCAGACCGGCTTCGCCATGGTCATCCTGTCGGCCGCCCTTCGTGGCATTCCTGAGGAAACCATTGAAGCGGCCGTCATCGACGGTGCCAATGGCTGGCAGATTTTCTGGAAGATCATGGTACCGCAGGTCTGGGGCACGATCGCCACCGTCTGGACCACCATCACCATCCTCGTTCTCAAGGTCTTCGATATCGTGCTCACCATGACCAATGGTCAGTGGAACACGATGGTCCTCGCAAACCTGATGTTCAACTGGTTGTTCCGCGGCGGCGGCGATTCCGGCCGAAGTGCCGTCATCGCCCTCGTCATCATGGTCGCCGTTACGCCGATCATGATCTGGAACATCCGTCGTGCAAACGCAGAAACGAAGGGTCGCTGACATGCTTGGAAACCTCGGCCGCATCGGCCCCGCCCGCCTCTTCGTTCACTTCGCGGTTCTGCTCATCGTCCTCATCTGGCTGCTGCCGACGCTCGGTATCTTCGTCACCGCCTTACGCGACAGGGACCAGATCGTCGTCTCCGGTTGGTGGACGGCCTTCGCTGGCTCCACGCAGACGACCGCCGTGCGCCTTGCCGGCACCGACAAGGCAACGCAGGATGGTCCCAACTACGTCATCACCGGCACTGTCGCCGGTGAAGGCAACAGCGGTTACGGCAAGATCGAATCCTTCGGCATGCGCGTGCAGGAGCCGGCCGCCTACAAGGTTGGTTCGCCCGCCGATCTCGGCAATGGCGAGACGCTCACCGTCAATGCCGACGGCACATATCGCTATCAGAAGAATGCCGCTTTCGACGCGGATACGCGTGGCAAACGCATCTATCTGACCATCGCCACCCCGCCACAATTCACCCTGCAGAACTATCGCACTGTTCTGACGGGCGAAGGCATCGGTCAGTCCTTCATCAACTCGCTGACTGTCACGATTCCGGCGACGATTATCCCGATCCTGATTGCGGCTTTTGCGGCCTATGCGCTGGCCTGGATGGAGTTCCCAGGCCGCGCACTTCTGATCGCGCTTGTCGTCGGCCTCATCGTCGTGCCGCTGCAGATGTCGCTGATCCCGCTGCTGCGCATCTATAACGATATCGGCCAGATATTCGGCGTGCCGTCGAAGACCTATCCCGGCATCTGGATGGCGCATACCGCCTTCGGTCTGCCGCTCGCGATCTACCTGCTGCGCAACTACATCGCCGGCCTGCCGAAGGAGATCATCGAGTCCGCCCGCGTCGACGGCGCCAGCGATTTCGATATCTTCGTCAAGATTATCCTGCCGCTGTCTTTCCCAGCACTCGCCTCCTTCGCGATCTTCCAGTTCCTCTGGGTCTGGAACGACCTTCTGATCGCCATGGTGTTTCTCGGCACCGACAAGGATCATCTGGTTTTGACGGCGGCCCTGAATGCCCTGCTCGGCTCGCGCGGCGGCAATTGGGAAATCCTGACGGCCTCTGCCTTCGTCACCATTCTTATTCCGCTCCTCGTCTTCTTCGGTCTGCAGCGCTATCTCGTGCGCGGTCTGCTCGCCGGGTCGGTGAAGGGGGGCTGATCGAAGACCTTTCTATCCATACAGGACCTATTCAGAATGAGCATTGCCTCTCAATCGATTTCGACGGTGGACAAGGACTGGTGGCGCGGGGCGGTGATCTATCAGATCTATCCGCGCTCCTATCAGGACTCCAACGGCGATGGCATCGGCGACCTGAAGGGGATCGCCGTCCGCCTGCCTCATATCGCCGCCCTCGGTGTCGATGCGATCTGGATTTCGCCGTTCTTCACGTCGCCCATGCGTGATTTCGGCTATGACGTCTCCAACTATGAAGATGTCGATCCGATCTTCGGCACACTTGCCGATTTCGATGTGATGATGACCGAAGCCCATCGTCTCGGCATTAAGGTGATGATCGATCTGGTGCTGTCGCACAGCTCCGACCGCCATCCGTGGTTTGTCGAAAGCCGTTCGAGCAAGGACAATCCCAAGGCCGATTGGTATGTCTGGGCCGATGCAAAGCCTGACGGCACGCCGCCCAACAACTGGTTGTCGATCTTCGGCGGTTCGGCCTGGGCCTGGGATCCGACCCGCATGCAATATTACATGCACAACTTCCTGATCTCGCAACCGGACCTGAACCTGCATAATCCTGAGGTTCAGGACCGGCTGCTCGATGTCGTGCGTTTCTGGCTCGACCGTGGCGTCGACGGCTTCCGCCTCGACACCATCAATTTCTATTTCCACGACAGGGAACTGCGCGACAATCCAGCACTGGAGCCGTCGCGCCGCAATGCCTCGACCGCTCCGGCGGTCAATCCCTATAATTTCCAGGAGCATCTCTACGACAAGAACCGTCCGGAGAATCTGAAGTTCCTGCAGCGCTTCCGGGCGGTGCTCGACGAATATCCGGCGATTGCCGCCGTCGGCGAAGTCGGCGACAGCCAGCGCGGGCTTGAGATCGTCGGCGAATATACCTCCGGCAACGACAAGATGCACATGTGCTACGCCTTCGAGTTCCTGGCGCCCGATCCGCTGTCACCGGACCGCGTCGAAGACGTCATGAAGGATTTCGCCGACGCCGCGCCGGAGGGCTGGGCCTGCTGGGCATTTTCAAACCATGACGTAATGCGCCATGTCAGCCGCTGGGGCAGCCTGGTGGCCGATCGCGATGCGCTTGCCAAGCAATATGCGGCGCTGATCCTGACACTGCGCGGCTCGGTCTGCCTCTATCAGGGCGAAGAGCTCGGCCTGACGGAAGCCGATCTTGCCTATCAGGATCTGCAGGATCCCTACGGCATCCAGTTCTGGCCGGAATTCAAAGGTCGGGACGGCTGCCGCACACCGATGGTCTGGGACAGCCAAGTTGCCCAGGGCGGCTTCTCGACGGTGAAGCCCTGGCTGCCGGTAGCGGTGGAGCACATCCTGCGTGCCGTCAGCGTACAGCAGGGCGATGAGAATTCGGTGCTGGAGCAGTATCGCCGCTTCCTCGCATTCCGCAAGCAGCACCCGGCTTTTGCCAAGGGTGAGATCGCCTTTACGGAACCGCAGGGGGACGTGTTGCTGTATACTCGTCACTACGGCAACGAAACCGTCCTCTGCGTGTTCAACATGAGTGCGACGGAGGCAGCGGCAACTCTGCCTGAGGGGAGTTGGCAGGCTCTGGCCGGTCACGGTTTTGCAAGCAACAACTACGGCAACAAGATCGATATTCCGGCCTGGGGCGCTTATTTCGCGCGTCTGGCCTGAGCTTTTGGGGAGGAGAGCATAGATGACGGGACTTGTTCTAAGGGACATCCGCAAATCATACGGAAATGTGCATGTTCTGCACGGCATCGATCTGGATATCCAAGAGGGCGAATTCATCGTCTTCGTTGGGCCGTCCGGATGCGGCAAATCCACATTGCTGCGCATGATCGCCGGGCTCGAGAGCATCACCTCCGGTGACATGCTCATCGCGGGGCAAAAGGTCAACGAAGTGCCGCCGTCTCGGCGCGGCATTGCGATGGTTTTCCAGTCCTACGCTCTCTATCCTCACATGACGGTCTACGACAACATGGCCTTCGGCATGCGGATCGCCAGGGAAAGCAAGCAGGAGATCGACCGCCGTGTTCGCGCCGCGGCAGCGAGCCTTCAGCTTACGCAATATCTCGAGCGCCTCCCGAAGGCCCTCTCGGGCGGTCAGCGCCAGCGTGTCGCAATCGGTCGCGCCATCTGCCGCAACCCGAAGGTCTTTTTGTTCGACGAACCGCTATCGAACCTCGACGCTGCGTTGCGCGTGGCGACGCGTATCGAGATCGCTAAGCTCAGCGACTCCATGCCTGAGACGACGATGATCTACGTCACCCACGACCAGGTGGAAGCCATGACCTTGGCCGACCGCATCGTCGTATTGTCGGCCGGTCGCGTGGAACAGGTCGGCGCGCCGCTTGAGCTTTACGAGCATCCGGCCAACCTCTTCGTAGCGAAGTTCATCGGCTCGCCGGCGATGAACATCATCCCGGCGACGGTCACCGCGACCGGCGCGACGACGACAGTGACGCTAACGGGCGGCAAGGCGGTGGTGCTCGACATCCCCACGGCGGCGTCCGAGCAAGGCAAGACCGCAAGCTTCGGCGTTCGCCCGGAAGACCTGCGGGTGGCGACCGACGAGAATTACCTCTTCGAGGGCGAGGTCTCTATCGTCGAAGCGCTTGGCGAGGTCACGCAACTCTATATCGAAGGCCTGGTGGATGGTGAGCCGATCATCGTCAAGATACCGGGCATTGCAGACGTTAAACGCGGGCAGAAGATGCGCTTTGCGGCCGATAGACAGAAGCTGCATCTCTTCGATGCTGAGGGCCACACCTATCGTAAGCAATAAGGCATCCTCCCAAGGGCGCGGGAGCGCTAGTCCAAGTGTACAAATATAATAAAATGCAACTTGGTCTAGCGCTTCCAAACCTTCTGTTAAATACCGGCTGATAGCCTGAGCTTCGTAATATACTTTAGGGATTTACGACATGGCAGCTTCCGGCACGGCTAATCCAGGCCACCATTTCCTCAACAAGGAAGAGTCCTTCATGTACGACCGCGAGGTGCGGTACAGGATGGAGGATACGATGAACGCGGCGCGGATCGAATATACGGAAAAAGGCGTCATGAACCTGGCTTCACGCCGCTGCGACATCATCCGCATCTCGCAGAGCAGCGCGATCCTGGCGATCCTCACCCAGTATAATCTGCCAAAGCAATTCTATCTCGACATCCCCGATGCCCGCATCACCAAGGTGGGTTGCATCCTGATGAAGATATTCCCCAACAACACGGTGGAAGTCCGTTTCTTGCGCCTTCTGTCGGAGAAGGAAATGAACAAGATCTTCGTCTACAGCACCCACCCTTCGCACCGCGACCGCGTGCTCGATATCCGCGCCTGATTTGAGCTGAAACAAAAAGCCCCGCGCAGCGTCAGCCGCGCGGGGCTATTTTTGGCTGTTATCGTCTCAATGATGGAACAGGACGCTCGCCCCCTGATCGGCCGGGCCGGCGCCGCGGCGGAAGGGGGCGAACAGTTCGCGGCCCATGCCGAATTCGTTCGCAGAGAGGTCGGCGACCACAGGATCGCGTTCGGCCATGTCCGCGGCGTCGACCAGCACTTCCAGCGTGCCGGCAATCGCGTCGATGCGGATGATGTCACCTTCCTTGATACGGGCGATCGGTCCGCCCTCGACAGCTTCGGGGGTGACGTGGATGGCGGCCGGGACCTTGCCCGACGCGCCGGACATGCGCCCGTCGGTCAGAAGTGCCACGCGGAAGCCGCGGTCCTGCAGCACCCCCAGCGCTGGCGTCAGCTTGTGCAGTTCCGGCATGCCGTTCGCCTTCGGGCCCTGGAAGCGGACGACGGCAACAAAATCGCGGTTCAGCTTGCCGTCCTTGAACGCCTGCTGCATTTCAAGCTGGTCGTGGAAGATGACGGCGGGCGCCTCGATGACATGGCGCTCCGGCTTGACGGCGGAAATCTTGATCACCGCCTTGCCGATATTGCCGCGCAGCATCTTCAGGCCGCCATTGGTTTGGAACGGCGCGTCGACGCCCGCCAGCACCTTGGGATCGCCGCTCTTTTCCGGCGCCGGCTCGCGGATGACGCCGCCATCGGCGCCCATCTTCACCTCGATCGAATAGGCGGAAAGGCCCTGGCCGGCGACCGTGCGGACATCGTCGTGCAGCAGCCCCTTCTTCAGGAGCTCTTTGATCAGGAAGCCCATGCCGCCGGCGGCGTGGAAATGGTTCACGTCTGCAAGTCCGTTCGGATAGACGCGGGCAAGCAGCGGGATGATGTCCGAAAGCTCGGAAATGTCCTGCCAGGTCAGCACGATGCCGGCCGCCCGCGCCATGGCGACGAGATGCATCGTATGATTGGTCGAGCCGCCGGTCGCATGCAGGCCAACGACGCCGTTGACGATCGAGCGTTCATCGATCATCTCGCCGGCGGGCGTGAATTCATTGCCCATGGCGGTGATGGCGAGCGCCCGCTTTGCGGCCTCGCGGGTCAGCGCTTCCCGCAGCGGCGTACCGGGATTGACGAAGGAGGCACCGGGCATGTGGAAACCCATGATTTCCATCAGCATCTGATTGGAATTGGCCGTGCCGTAGAAAGTGCAGGTGCCGGGGCCGTGATAGGACTTCGATTCCGCTTCCAGCAGCTCGGCTCGGCCGACCTTGCCTTCTGCAAAGAGCTGGCGCACGCGTGACTTTTCGTCATTCGGCAGCCCCGAGGTCATCGGTCCCGCCGGAATGAAGACGGCCGGCAGATGGCCGAAGGAGAGGGCGGCGATGACGAGGCCCGGCACGATCTTGTCGCAGACGCCGAGGAAGACGGCCGCATCGAACATATTGTGCGAGAGACCGACGCCGGCCGACATGGCGATCAGATCGCGCGAAAACAGCGACAGTTCCATGCCCGGCTGTCCCTGTGTGACGCCGTCGCACATCGCCGGCACGCCGCCGGCGACCTGGGCGATGCCGCCGGCCTCTGCAGCTGCCTCGCGAATGATCGCGGGATAGGTCTCGAAGGGCTGATGCGCGGAGAGCATGTCGTTATAGGAGGTGATAATACCGAGATTGGGCACGCGGTCGCCCGCCAGTGCATCCTTCTCGGAGGGGGAACAGACGGCGAAGCCATGCGCGAGGTTGGCGCAACCGAGTACGGAGCGCTGTGCGCCCGTCGTCGCAGCATTGCGCAGGCGGTCCAAATAGCGTTCGCGTGTCGGCTTCGAGCGCTCGACGATACGTGTGGTAATCGCGGAAATGCGGGCGTCAGCGGCCATGGTCGATCTGCCTCCGTCTGTTCTTGCGCATAATCCCGAAGATCGAATTCGATCTTATCTAGGGAAAGGACTAGGCGCAGACTTCAAATGTCACTGCTATGCCGGTACGCTCTTTCGGGCGCACGGCGCAGCACTGGTTGCTGTGTCTTTCAAGGTCCAATGACGGCCGTTCGGCCTGTCAGGGAGCCCAATAAATCGCGACCGGAGAGGCGGCCCGACGCAGGACGGCGCGGATCGGCATCTCGGTCTCTTCGCCCGGCGCTTCAGCTTTGGCAAGAACGTCCTTTTTGCCTTCTCCCTCGATATGGAGCACCAGCAATCGGGCATCCTGAAGGCTGGAGAAGGTGAACGTCAGCCGGGGTTCGCCGGCCCCTTCGGCTTCCATGGTAATGATGCCGCGCGGGGTCTTCGCATCGAGCGCAGTTGCGAGATTGCTCCCGCCCGGGAAGAAGGAGGCCGTGTGGCCGTCATTGCCCATGCCGAGGATGGCGACATCGAAGGGATGACCGAGAGCCTTGGTCTTTTCGGTGGCGATGACTGCGGCCTCCTCGACGGAAGCCACTGCCTGGTAGAGCGGAAGGAAGTTGGCGGCTGCCGCCTTGTCCCTCAGCAGGTTTTCCTGGACGAGCAGGTGGTTCGAGCGCGGATTGTCTGATGGCACGAACCGTTCGTCGACAAGGGTAATCGTCACCTTGCCCCAATCGAGCGGACGCGATGACAGCGACTGGAAGAAGGCCTTCGGCGTCGAGCCGCCGGAGACCGCGATGCTTGCGGAACCGCGCGCGGCGATGGCGTCCGAGAGGGTCTCGGCTACCTTGTCCGCGAGCTTGCCGGCAAGTTCGGCACCATTGGCGAAAGCATTCATGTTCGCTGTCATCGTCGTTGTCCCGGATTAGATATCGTCGTGCCAGGTGCGGCCGTCACGCTCGATGAGCGCGATAGCTTGGCTCGGACCCCAAGTGCCGGCGGTATAGCCCTGCACCTGCTGGCCGGCTTCTTCCCAACCCTTGAGGATCGGGTCCACCCACTTCCATGCGGCTTCCACTTCGTCGCGGCGCATGAACAGCGTCTGGTTGGAGCGGACAACGTCCATCAGCAGCCGTTCGTAGGCGTCCGGGTTGCGGACGTTGAAAGCCGAAGCGAAGCTCATATCGAGCGAGACGTTGCGCAGGCGCATGCCACCCGGACCCGGATCCTTGATCATCAGCGACTGCTTGACGCCTTCGTCCGGCTGCAGGCGGATGACCAACTGGTTGGCGACGATGCGGCCGGCGGCCTGATCGAAAATGTTGTGCGGAATGGGCTTGAAGGTGATGACGATTTCCGACATGCGGCCGGCAAGACGCTTGCCGGTGCGGATGTAGAAAGGAACGCCGGCCCAGCGCCAGTTGCCGATTTCAGCCTTGATGGCGACGAAGGTTTCGGTGTTGGAGACGCCGCCTTCCAGTTCGTCGAGGTAGCCCTTGACGGGACCGCCTGCGGAAGCGCCGGCGCGATATTGGCCGCGCACGGTCGCCTGTTCGACGTTGGAAGCGTCGATCGGCTTCAGCGCCCGTAGCACCTTCAGCTTCTCGTCGCGGACGGCTTCGGAATCCATCGAGGAGGGGATTTCCATCGCGGTCAAGCAGAGGAGCTGCAGGATGTGGTTCTGCACCATGTCGCGCAGGGCACCGGCCGTATCGTAGTAACCGGCGCGGCCTTCGAGGCCGACCGATTCCGCGACCGTGATCTGCACGTGGTCGATGTGGTCGGCATTCCACAGCGGCTCATAAAGCGCGTTGGCGAAGCGCAGCGCCATCAGGTTCTGCACCGTTTCCTTGCCGAGATAGTGGTCGATGCGGAAGATCTGCTCTTCCTTGAAGACCTTGCCGATCGTGTCATTGAGCTGCAGGGCGGAAGCAAGGTCGCGGCCGATCGGCTTTTCGACGACGATGCGGGTCTGCTTGGTGATCAGCTTGTGATCGTGGATCTTCTGCGAGATATCGCCGAAAATGCCGGGAGCGACGGCGAGATAGAAGGCGCGAACGCGGTCCTTGCCTTCTTCCAGAATCTTCTTGAGCTGATCCCAGCCGGCATCGGTCCTGGCGTCGACCGGCACGTAGAACAGGCGCGCGCAGAATTTCTTCACTTCTGCTTCGTCGTATTCGCCCTTCTTCAGGTGCTCTTTCAGCGCGGCTTCGGCGAACTTTCGGTATTCTTCATGTGAAAGCGCGCTGCGTGATGCGCCGATGACGCGGGTCGGTTCGGAAAATTGGCCTTCGATTTGGCGGTGATAGAGGGCGGGCAGAAGCTTGCGTTCTGCGAGGTCGCCGCTGCCGCCGAAAACGACATAGTCAAATGGTTCAACGGGAATGATTTGGCTGCTCATGAGGTATCTCTCAATCGGTCTTGGTTAAGGCCCCTTTTAATCTAATCGATTTAAAAAGGCCAGTGTGCATCGCGAAATTCAGACTCGGCTTTTAGAGCGAATTGCCCAGATAGGAAATCCACATCGTCATTAAAACCTGTCGCGCAACGCAAACCACGAGAGCGCCAGGAACAGGAGAGGCGCGCGCATGCGTGCCCCACCGGGGAAGGGTGGGATGTTCAACGCCTTGAAAAGCGCAAGATCGTCGGCGTTCCCGAGAACTGTTTTCGCATAGAGTTTACCGCAATAGTTTGACAGCATGACCCCATGCCCGGAATAGCCTCCGATGGAGGTGACGCCGGGCATGACCTCGCGCACGAAAGGCTGGCGCGGCATGGTGATGCCGACGGACCCGCCCCAGGCGTGGGTGATGTTGACGTTGCCGAGGGCCTGATAGATTTCGGCGATCTGGCGGCGGATGTGCTGCGTTATGTCGCGCGGATTGTCGGAAGTGTAGGCCTCACGCCCGCCGAACAGCAGACGTCCGTCCTTCGACTTTCGGAAATAGCGCACCACGAATCGCGAATCCGCCACCGCCTCTCCGCCGGGCAGGACGTCGGGAAACTTGTCGAGCGGTTCCGTGGCGCCGATGAAGGAGCGGATCGGCATGACGTGGCTCGCGGTCACCGGTTCCAGATTGCCGATATAGCCGTTGCAGGCAATCAGCGCGCGGTCGGCGGTAATCGTGCCGCTGTCGGTCTCGATCAGTGTCTTGCCGCCCGATTGCCGGATCGCTTTTGCCGGCGTCATTTCGAAGATCGATGCACCGGCAGCCTGCGCTACCCGGGCCAAACCCATGAGCAGTTTCAGCGGATGGATATGGCCGGTACCCATATCCCTGACGCCATAGAGATAGAGCTTGGAGCCAAGCCGCTCCTGGGTTTCCGCCCGATCCATGAAGCTGACATGCGGATAGCCGTAGCGCGTCGCGGCGATCTCGGCGTTCTCCATATAGGCGCGCTTGTGGCTCGACTTGTGCGTGACATTCATCTGGCCGGGCATGAAGTCGATGTCGATGTCATGCTCGGCGGCAAAATCGAGAAGATGATGCTTGGCATCCTCGGCAAGATCGAACAGCGCCTTTGAGCGCTCGTAGCCGATCTTCTCTTCCAGCTCTTCGGGCCACGAGCGTTGGCCGGTGCCGAGCTGGCCGCCATTGCGGCCCGACGCGCCGTCGCCGAAGCGGTTGGCATCGATGAGCACGACATCGACGCCGCCCTTGGCAAGATTATAGGCAGCCTGCAAGCCGGTATAACCGCCACCGATAATGGCAACGTCGGCGCGACGGGAACCGTCGAGCTTGGGATAGGCCGCGCGAGGGCCGACGGTTGCCTGATACCAGGAAAGGCCCGGCGCGATCGGGCTCTGCCATGCTTCCTGCAATGTCATGGGCGGGCCTCCTCACACGTTGAGCAGAAGGAATTCGCGCTCCCAGGGGCTGATCACCTGCATGAAGGTTTCGAATTCGCCGCGCTTGACGCCGACATAGATGTCGATGAACTCCTTACCCAGGACCTCTTCGAAAGCCGGCTCGTCTTCCAGGAGCGCAATGGCTTCGAGAAGACCGCGCGGCAGGTCGATGGAGCCCTCATTGGCCGAATCCTCGGTCGGCGCCGTCGGTTCAACCTTTTTCATGATGCCGAGCAAGCCGGAGGCGAGCGAAGCTGCGAGCGCCAGATACGGATTGGCGTCCGAGCTCGGCAACCGGTTCTCGACGCGGCGCGCCTGCGGATCGGAGACCGGTACGCGGAAAGCCGTGGTGCGGTTGTCGTAGCCCCAGGCGTTGTTGACCGGGCAGGACATGTTCGGCGCCAGACGCCGGTAGGAGTTCACGTAGGGCGCGAGCATCGCTAGCGCATTCGGTACGTAGCGCTGCATGCCGCCGATGAAGTGGAAGAATTCGGGCGAGGGACTGCCGTCTGGATTGGTGAAAACGTTCTTGCCGGTCTCGATGTTGACCACCGACTGGTGGATATGCATCGCCGAGCCCGCCTGGCTCTGCATCGGTTTGGCCATGAACGTGGCATAGATGCCGTGCTTTAGCGCCGCCTCGCGAATAGTGCGCTTGAACATGAACACCTGGTCGGCAAGCTCGATCGGGTCCCCATGGCGCAGGTTGATTTCGAGCTGTGCCGGACCCTCTTCATGGATCAGCGTGTCGATCTCCAGACCCTGCTTTTCGGAGAAGTGATAGATATCGTCGATCAACTCGTCGAATTCGTTGATGCCGGCGATCGAATAGCCCTGGCCCCCGAGGATCGAGCGGCCTGAACGGCCCTTCGGCGGATGCAATGGATAGTCCGGATCGTCGTTCTTAGCGACGAGATAGAATTCGATCTCGGGCGCCACCACCGGCTTCCAGCCGCGCTCGCGGTAAAGTCCCATGATCCGCTTCAGCAGATTGCGCGGCGTATAGGACACCGCCTCGCCATCGGAATTGACGATGTCGCAGATCACCTGCGCCGTCGGATCGCTTTCCCAGGGGACGACCGAGAGCGTCGAAAGGTCGGGCACCAACTTCAGGTCGCTGTCGCGCGGCTCGTAGCGGAAGTTTTCGGTTTCCTCCGGATATTCGCCCGAAATCGTGTGGCGATAGATTGCAGAGGGCAGGGCCAGCGAGGTGTTGGAGGTGAATTTCGACGTCGGCATCATCTTGCCGCGCGGCACCCCCGCAAGGTCCGGCGTGATGCATTCTATGTCTTCGATCCCGCGCGCCCGTAGCCATTGTGCCGCTTCCTTCCAATTTGCCACGCCGCGGGCCGATCTTAAACTCGGGGGAACTGTTGCGACTTTCGAGACCGGCATAGAAGCTTTCAGCGGGGTCTTTTTCGCAGGCATAAAACACCGTATTTGCGTTGATCGGAGATTGCATCATAACCGCAGTTTGCCAATTGGCGAGGGGGAAACCGCTCGGACTTTCGCCATATGATGGAAAAATGACCATGCAGCGCAGCAATCGATAAAGGAATGAAACGTGGCCGGCAGATATGATGTGATCGTCCTTGGCGCAGGTGCCGCAGGCATGATGTGCGCCATCCGCGCCGGCCAGCGCGGTCGCTCCGTCGCCGTCCTCGACCACGCCGCCGCACCGGGGGAGAAGATCCGGATTTCCGGTGGCGGCCGCTGCAATTTCACCAACATCTATGCCGGCTCCAAGAACTTCCTCTCCGCCAATCCGCATTTCGCCAAGTCGGCCCTGGCGCGCTTCACGCCGAAGGATTTCCTGGCCATGGTCGAGAGCCACGGCATTGCCTGGCATGAAAAGACGCTCGGTCAGCTCTTCTGCGACAACAGCGCCAAGGACATCATCCGTATGCTGACCGACGAGATACGGTCCGCCGGTGTGGATTTGCGGCTGCGCACCGACATCGGCGCGATCGAGCCCGTTGCCGGTGGAGGCTATCGCGTCGCCACAACAGAAGGCGCGTTGTATGCTGCCTCTCTGGTCATCGCCACCGGCGGCAAGTCGATCCCGAAGATGGGTGCCACGGGCTTTGCCTATCGCATCGCCGAACAGTTCGGCCTGCCGCTCATTGAGACGCGTCCAGGCCTCGTGCCTCTGACCCTCGATCCCCAGCTTCTCCAGCGTTTGGCGCCGCTTGCCGGCATTGCCGCGCCCGCCGAAATCCGCCATGGCAAGACGGCGTTCCGCGAGGCCCTGCTTTTCACCCATCGCGGCCTCAGCGGTCCGGCGATCCTTCAGATTTCCTCCTACTGGCGGGAAGGGGACGAGATCACCGTCGCGATCGAGCCCGATATCGACTTATTCATCACGCTGAAAACTGCGCGGCAAGCCAACGGCCGGCAATCGGCGCAGACGGCTCTCGCGGAGATATTGCCGAAGCGGCTGGCGCAGCATTTCGCTGAGGGGGAGGGCATGTCGGGTAATATGGCGGATCAACCCGATAAGCGCCTGCAGCAACTCGCTGCCGCCGTGCAGGCCTGGCCGGTCAAGCCGTCAGGCTCCGAAGGTTATCGGACGGCGGAAGTCACGCTTGGCGGCGTCGATACCGCCTGTCTGGATTCGAAGACGATGCAGGTGAAAACCGTCCCCGGCCTCTTCTTCATCGGCGAGTGCGTTGATGTCACCGGCTGGCTCGGTGGCTATAATTTCCAGTGGGCCTGGGCTTCCGGCCATGTCGCCGGCAAGGCGGCGTGAGGGGCTCGTTCTCATATCGCCTACGCCTCAAGCTCCTGTCATAAGTGCAATTCCCGAAATAACCATGCAGATGCGTCAAATCCGAAGCCGGCAACACGCCGCCGAATTGGCGATTGATCCCGCTGGTATCGTGTTGCCGAAGTAGAACTCGCGGTTACAATGTCTTAAGCCTTACAAGCAAATATTCGCAACATGCGACAATTGCGACTAGGCTCTAGTTCTGGCGTTTTCCTTTCCTACATCTTTATTTTCTACATTGGCGGTTGCCGGAACGACCTTTTGCCGGTTATCGTGTCAGTGCGAAAATGGGATTTAGGCTCATGAACAGAACACAACGTCGCGCTCGCGCCATTGCAATTGCTCAAACCCGTGACAATGCCAAGTTGGTGGCCACTCGGCTGCTGATGTTGGCGACCGGCGCCACGGCTGCCTGCATTGCTTACCTCGCGGTGCGCAGCTTCTAATATCGTCGACCTGATCGGCTTCGGTCGCCATTGCTCGGCGGTCGTTATGTGCGCATACGCGGGACATTCTCTCGGCTGAGCTCTCGCATCCCCTGCATTTCCAGGCTTTCTTCGGGTGTCAAACGCCTTGCGGCTCCCTGCCATAGCCCCTTATCCGAAAATTAATCAATCAGACTCACAATCCGCGGAGATTTTCTGGGGCGCTTCTACAACGTAGAGCCGAAGCAATGATTGCCTCCTGACTCTGGTCAGGACCCCGCCTGCGAACATCTCAAGATTGATGGTTATGCATCCGGTCAGCGCCGTGTGGGCGTCGGCAGGGGGAGCGGTGTATGAGAGGCCAGAGCCACCATGTTCATTGACAAGATCCTGTCCCGTTTCAAGATCAAGACGAAGGTTCTGATCTTCGTCCTGCCCTTCGTCATCAGCATTTCCGCCGTCGGCCTCACCGGGCTCTACGCTTCGGGCCTGCTGCAGGGGCGCATGGAAATCTCCAACAGCGTGCTGCAATCGCTGACGGGCTTCAAGAATCTCTACGGTTCGATGGATGATTTCCTGCGCATTACCAATGAGCAGCAGCGCGACAAGCTTTATCAGGATATCAAATCACAGCAGGGCGTTCTGAATTCAACACTGGCCCAGCTCGACAAGGATGCGGAAGGCCGTGATAATCTGACGGACGCGACGACCAAGACTGCCGACATGGCAAATCTGGTTGCCAAGCTCTGGACGCTGCACGAGCAGGAAGTCGCCTTTCGTAAAGTGATCGACGATGCGCAGAGAGCGCTGATCAGTGCTCGTTTCAGTGTCGATTTCGATGGCCAGCAGTTGGAAGACCAAATGCGCAAGGACCAGGCCGACGCGACGTCGACGCTGCGCGCCGCCGACCGCCTGCTGAAGGGCGGCGATCTGCTCGTTTCCGTTGCCGACGATTTCAACAAGGCCGCGACGCCCGCCGACAAGGTCAAGTTGCTCAAGGATCGGCTGCCTGACCTCAACAAGGCGCAGCGCTCAATCGACCTCGCCGTGCCGCAGAACCAGAAGAGCGTCGTGCAGTCGCTGGTCGGCACCATCAAGGATCTGACCGCCTTCGCTGAAAGTACGGATGTGCCGACGGACGATACCGTCGCCGGCATCAGCCGGCTTCTCTCCCGCTTCCGGCAGATGTCGACCTATACGCAGTTGACGGCAACACAGATGATGCGCCAGGCGACGACGACCTTCGTCGCTTTGGACGCCCGTGTCGTCCAGACCAATTCCGTTCTGCAGGATACCCGTCGCCTCGAAGGCTCGATCTATTCCTTGCAGCTCGTGCTCGCCGACTTCACATCCAATACCAATAAGGACAATCTCGTCCGTCTGCGCCAGGAAGTCTCCAAGCTTGGTGGCGACATGGATACGTTGAACCAGAGCGCCAAGGGCATGGATTTCGCCGGCGATATCGACGCAGCCATCCGCCCGGCCATCAAATCGATGGATGAAGCCGGCGGCAAGCTGGTCGACACCTTCGCTCAGCGCATCACCGAATATGCCAGTGCCCGCCAGCAGCTCGATCAGGTCTGGGGCCAGCTCACCGCCTTTGCCGAAACGCAGAAGCAGAGCGCCGGTACCGAGCGTGATCAGGCAAACTACATCTCGATCCTTGCCACCACACTCGGTATCATCCTCTCGGTTGCCGGCGGCATTGCCCTTGTCTTGACCCTGCAGCGCCCGATCGGCCAGATCACCGCTGCCATGCGCCGCATCGCCGACGGCATGCTGGAAACCGCGATCTCCGGCGAGCTGCGCCATGACGAAATCGGCGACATGGCCCGCGCGCTCGGTATCTTCAAGGAAAACGCGCTCTCGAAAATCCGCATCGAGGAACAGAGCGACGAGGAACGCACTGCCGCCGAGCATGAGCGCCAGCGCAACGACGCCGAAAAGCGCGAGCTCGATCGCCAAATCGATTTCGCCGTCAGCGAACTTGCCGCCGGTCTCGAGCGCCTGGCCCAAGGCGACATCTCTTCGACGATCGAGACGCCCTTCATCGGCCGCCTCGAACAGCTCCGCCAGGATTTCAACAGCTCGCTGTCGCGCTTGCAGCAGACGCTGAGCCAAGTGCGCGACAATGTCGAGATGATCCAGAGCAACGGCAGCCAGATGGCTGCCTCCGCCGAGGACCTGTCGAAGCGCACCGAGCAGCAGGCCGCCTCATTGGAGGAGACCGCTGCCGCCGTCGACGAGATCACCGTCACCGTCCGCTCGTCCGCCGAGCGCGCCAAGGATGCGGACGCGATCGTGCGTGAAGCCAAGCGCAGCGCCGACGACAGTTCCGTCGTTGTCGGTAACGCCATCGACGCCATGGCGCGCATCGAGGATGCTTCACGCCAGATCGAGCAGATCATCGGCGTCATCGACGAAATCGCCTTCCAGACGAACTTGCTGGCGCTGAACGCCGGCATCGAAGCTGCCCGCGCCGGCGAGGCCGGCAAGGGCTTTGCGGTCGTCGCCATGGAGGTGCGCGAGCTCGCTCAGCGCTCCGCCGCGGCGGCGCAGGAGATCAAGGGGCTGATCAACAAGTCGACCCACGAAGTCAATTCCGGCTCGCAGTTCGTGCAGGAAGCCGGCTCTGTATTGGCGCAGATCAGCAGTCAGATCGTCACTATCAGCCAGCACGTGGAAATGATCGCTCGCGCCAGCCACGATCAGGCAAGCGCGCTGCAGGAGGTTAACGCCTCCGTCAACCAGATGGACCAGATGACGCAGAAGAATGCGGCCATGGTCGAAGAGACCACGGCGGCCAGCCGCGAACTGGCCTCCGAGGCGGACGCGCTCCTCTATCTCATCCAGCAGTTCAAGATCGAAGGCGGGCAGGGCGCGGGCTATATGCGGGCGCAAGCCGCCTGACCGCAGCAATCGTCACCATCACAGGCGGACCGGTCGATATCAGGCCGGTCCGCTTTTTTCGTTTTGAGCCATGCATAGCCCGAATCGAGAGCATTCCCGAACCAGGTGAACAGTGCCAAAGGGTCATGGCCGTATTCACGGTAGAAAGCGTCCTCGTTGCGGCGCCATTGCGCGTGGCGGGCTTCGTTCTGCAGTTGGATCATTCTTGCTAAAGCGATGCTGTCGATCACGGGAAGTCTCCATGTTGAAAGGCATCCCTTCAATTACACATAGGAATTTACTTTATAAACAGCCGCTTTCGCCCTATGTTTTTCAGCTATGAAAAATGCCACCTGGGATGCCTATCAGCTTTTCCTCGACGTCGCCCGCGGAGGCGGGCTGACGGGCGCAGCATCTTCGAGCGGTTTGAGCCCGGCAACGATCGGTCGGCGCATGCTGGAATTGGAGAGCCAGGTGGGGCGCTCGCTTTTCCAACGCAGCCAGACAGGCTATGTGCTGACTGGCGACGGCCAGGAACTGTTCGACCAACTGCTGGAGATGGAAGCGGCCGCGCGCAAGGTCGATAGCTGGCAGCGCGATGCCCAAGGCGCAGCAATCGTCCGGATCGCGGCCGGCACCTGGGTCGGCTGGCTGCTCAGCCAGAACATGCCGTCGATCTGCTCAGAGCGGGACGGCTTCCGCATCGATCTCCATCTCGCCGAGCGCCGTGCCAGTCTCGCCCATCGCGAAAGCGACATCGGCATTCGCGCTTTCGAGCCGGAAGAGATCAATCTGGCGGCCATCAAGACCGGCGATGTCGCTTATGCCGCCTATCAGGCGCGCAATATGCGCTTTGCCGGACCAAGACGTTGGATCGCCGTCACAGAAGAAGAGGCGATCTCCGCCTATCTGCGCTGGCCGCATCAAAACCACCGCGAAGCGATCGCGGTAACGGTTAACCGACCGCGCTCCCTTTACGATCTCGTGCTTGCGGGATCTGGCGTCGCCGTTCTCCCTTGCTTCGTCGGCGATCTGGAGCCTCGGCTGGAGCGGGTGGGCGAGGAAGTCACGTCTCTGCGTCACGGGCAATGGATCGTCATGAACGACGCCGACCGCCACCGCCGCGAAATCCGCACCGTGGTCGATCGCATGACCCGCCTGTTGAAGAGCCATGCCGATCTCTTCGCCGGCAACCGCCCTACCTACATATAAAAGCCCCTACATATGAAGGCCGGCGGCCAGAGTAGCCGCCAGTATCTTCGTCCTGGATGAAGGGCTGGCGTTCAGCGAGCTGCGTCGCCCCAGCGATATTCCACCGTCGCGTCGTCCAGCTTTGCCTTCAGCGCCGGATCGAGCTTGAGGTCGATGGCGGCGAGCGTGTCGGTCAATTGGTCCGGGCGGCTGGCGCCGATAATGGCGGAGGTGATCACCGGATTGGCGGCCACCCAGGCGACGGCGAGCTGAATGAGCGAATGGCCGGCCTCGTCGGCGATGCCGCGCAGCTTTTCGATCGTCGCGAATTCGCGTTCGTGCCAGTAGCGCTGCAGATAGTTGGCGCCGGCATTGCGCAGTTGCGAGCTGAAGCGGCCTTCCGTCGGCGCGACGTCGTGCTTGTGCTTGCCGGTCAAGAGGCCGCCGGCAATCGGATTGTAGGGAATGACCGCGATGTGCTGTTCTTCTGCGAGTGGCAGCAGTTCGCGCTCGATCTGGCGGAACAGCAGATTGTAGCGCGGCTGCACGGAGACGAAGCGGGCAGTGCGCAGGAAATCGGCGCGGCCGAGCGCCAGGGCCAGGCGATAGGCGAGGAAATTCGATACGCCGACATAGCGTGCCTTGCCGGAACGGACGATGACGTCGAGCGCCTCCAGAGTCTCGTCGATCGGTGTTTCGCGGTCGTCGGAATGGAGCTGATAGAGGTCGACATAGTCTGTGCCGAGACGCCGCAGCGATGCGTCGATAGCGTCGAGAAGGTGCTTGCGTGATGCGCCCTGATCCCAAGGGGACGGACCGACCTTTCCGACGGCCTTGGTCGCGACGATGAAGCGGTCGCGTCTGCCCTTCAACCAGCGGCCGACGATTTCCTCGGTACGGCCGGCAAGCTGCTCGCCGCCGCCGAGCGGATAGACGTCGGCCGTGTCGATGAAGTTGACGCCGGCGTCGGTCGCCTTGTCGAGAATGGCATGTGCGATGTCTTCCTGCTCGATCTGCAGGCCGAAGGTCATGGTGCCCAGGCACAAGCGCGAGACGCTGAGACCGGTATTGCCGAATTTTTGATACTGCATGGTGGAAACCCTTGAAAAACACGGGTTGAGTTTGCCCTTTGGACAGGGCGGCGAAAACAGGCGGGAGGTTATTCGTAGGATGAGACGGCCCATGTTAGCAAAGCTCATCCCCGCATTCACCCAGGAAGCGGGTCTTGTGTTCACAATCGCGTGCGCTTGCGCGGTGCGGTTCCCGCGGCCGGACCACCGGTTTCCAGCAGATCCGCGAAAGCTTATACTGGCTTACTTTTCCCCCTTGTGGCCTTCGGATTTCCTTTCTAGTCTGACGGGAAAAACAGAGGGTTGGGTATCGCCAAGATGCCCTTGAACAAAACAGGAGAGACTATGAAGTCCATGTTCGCACGGCTCGCAGCAACGGCTTTCGCAGCCGTTTCGCTGGTGACGGCAGCCCAGGCAGAAGACAAGGTCGTCAATATCTACAACTGGTCGGATTATATCGATGATTCGATCCTGGCCGATTTCACCAAGGAAACAGGCATCAAGGTCGTCTACGATACCTTCGATTCCAACGAGACGCTGGAAACCAAGCTCTTGGCGGGCAAGACCGGCTACGACATCGTCGTACCGACAGCAGACTTCATGCAGCGCCAGATCAAGGCCGGTGTGTTCCAGAAGCTCGACAAATCGAAGCTGCCGAACATCTCCAACATGTGGGACATGGTGATGCAACGCATCTCCACCTACGATCCCGGCAATCAATATGCCATCGACTACATGTGGGGCACCAACGGTATCGGCTACAACGTCGACAAGGTGAAGCAGATCCTCGGCACCGACGACAAGCCGACGCTCGATGTGATCTTCGACCCGAAGGTCGCCGCCAAGTTCAAGGATTGCGGCATTTACATGCTCGACGCGCCGAAGGACGTCATCCCGACAGCGCTGGCCTATCTCGGCCTCGATCCGAACTCGACCAAGCCTGAGGATTTCAAGAAAGCCGAGACCCTACTGACATCGATCCGTCCCTTCGTCCGCAAGTTCCATTCGTCTGAATACATCAATGCGCTCGCCAATGGCGATATCTGCATCGCCTTCGGCTATTCCGGCGACATTCTGCAGGCGCGCAACCGCGCCGAAGAGGCGAAGAACGGCGTCCACGTCGATTATTCGATCCCGAAGCAGGCGCAGATGTGGTTCGACGTCATGGCGATCCCGGCCGACGCGCCGCATGTGGCTGAGGCGCATGAATTCCTGAACTACATCATGAAGCCGGAGGTCATCGCCAAGGCAAGCAACTTCGTCGCCTATGCCAACGGCAACAAGGCTTCGCAGCAGTTCGTGAACAAGGATATTCTGGAGGATCCGGCGGTTTATCCGACCGATGAAATCATGAAACACCTGTTCACGGTGACGCCGTGGGATCCGAAAACGCAGCGCCTCGCGACGCGCTTGTGGACCAAGGTCGTGACCGGTCAATAAGTCAGAACAAAGGCCCGGACGGAAACGTCCGGGCCTTTCCTTAGAACCGTGGTTCAGGACGGCGCAGAGCAGTCTTGGATAGGATAATATGAAATCTGAACGCTACCGGGTTGGGGAAAAACCGGAGCGGCATCCATTCATTTCGGGGATAGATGATGAAGTCTCTCGGTAATATCCGGCGTTCCTTTGCTCCTTGGACGGATCCTTCGGCAAAGCCTTATATTTCTTTCAAGAACGTCACCAAGAAGTTCGGCGATTTCACCGCCGTCGACGACCTCTCGCTGGATATCTACAACCGTGAATTCTTTGCTCTGCTCGGCGCCTCGGGCTGCGGAAAGTCCACGCTGCTGCGCATGCTGGCGGGCTTCGAGCAGCCGACGACGGGCGAAATCGTCCTCGACGGCCAGAACCTTGCCGGCACGCCGCCCTATCGCCGTCCCGTGAACATGATGTTCCAATCCTATGCGCTGTTCCCACATATGACGGTGGAAAAGAACATCGCCTTCGGGTTGCGCCAGGATAGCATGCCGAAAGCGGAGATCGCCGAGCGTGTCGCGCAGATGCTGAAGCTCGTCAAGCTGGAGCAATTCGCCAAGCGCAAACCGAACCAGCTCTCGGGCGGCCAGCGCCAGCGCGTGGCGCTTGCCCGCTCGCTCGCCAAGCGGCCGAAGGTGCTGCTGCTCGACGAACCGCTCGGCGCGCTTGACAAGAAGCTGCGCGAGGAGACCCAGTTTGAGCTGATGGACCTGCAGCAGAATCTTGGCCTCACTTTCGTCGTCGTCACCCACGACCAGGAAGAGGCGATGACCATGGCCGACCGCATTGCGGTGATGAGCCATGGCAGGGTCGTGCAGGTGGCGACGCCGGCGGAGATCTATGAAGCCCCTAATTCCCGCTTTGTCGCCGACTTCATCGGTGACGTGAACATCCTCGACGGCAATGTCACGCGCGCAAATGGCGGTACAGTCGAGATCGCGGTCGACAACGGCTTCACGTTGCGCACCGCAACCGGTGAGACGCCCACCGAAGGCAGCCGCGCCGGCTTCGCCATTCGGCCTGAAAAGCTGCGTGTCACGCCGCGCCCGCCGGCCAACGCCTCGGTCAACGCCGCCGAGGGCGAGATCTGGGATATCGCCTATCTCGGCGACATGACGGTTTTCCACGTCAAGCTGAAGAGCGGACAGGTGGTGAAGGCCTCGTCGCTAAATGCGGTACGCGCCGTGGAGGAGCCTTTCGCCTATGATCAGGACGTCTGGGTTTCCTTCGATGAAAATGCCGGTGTGCTGCTGAAGGATTGATCATGAAGACGCTCGGCTCTTCCATCTACCAGCGCCTCGTTATCATCGTTCCCTATGCCTGGCTGCTGATCTTCTTTCTCGCGCCCTTCCTGATCGTCTTCCGCATTTCGCTGTCGACGAAGGCGCTTTCCGTTCCGCCCTATGATCCGGCTTTCAGTTGGTCGGACAGTTTCAGCGATTGGTGGGACAAGCTGCAGAGCATGTCCTTCGACAACTACACCTGGCTGACCGGCGATCCGCTCTATATCAACGCCTATCTCCAGAGCCTGAAGATTTCAGGCATATCGACGATCCTGACACTGATCATCGCCTATCCCATTGCCTACGGCATGGCGCAGGCGCCGCGCAGCATCCGCCCGACGCTGTTGATGCTGGTCATTCTGCCATTCTGGACGAGCTTCCTGATCCGCGTCTATTCCTGGATGTCGATCCTCAGCACCACGGGGTTGCTCAATCAACTACTGATGTCGCTCGGCATCATCCATGAGCCGCTGGTGATCCTGAACACCAACACCGCCGTCTATATCGGCATGGTCTATTCCTATCTGCCTTTCATGGTACTGCCGCTCTATTCCTCGCTGGAAAAGATGGACGGCACGCTGATCGAGGCGGCACAAGATCTCGGCTGCACACCGATCGGCGCCTTCTGGCGCGTCACCTTCCCGCTATCGATCCCCGGTGTCATCGCCGGCTGTATGCTGGTCTTCATTCCGGCGGTCGGCGAGTTCGTCATTCCAGATCTGCTCGGCGGCTCGGAAACACTGATGATCGGCAAGGTGTTGTGGAACGAGTTCTACGGCAATACCGATTGGCCGCTGGCATCCGCGGTGGCAACCATCCTGCTGCTCGTGCTGGTGGTGCCTATCGTCTTCTTCCAGCATGTACAGGCGAAAGCCGACGAGAAGGGGAGATAAGCCATGATCCGGTGGTCCCGCTTCAACATCATCTCCGTCACGCTCGGTCTCGCCTTCCTTTATCTGCCGATCCTGTTGCTGGTCATCTATTCCTTCAACGCCTCGCGGCTGGTCACGGTCTGGGGCGGCTTCTCGACGCAATGGTACGGCCATCTGCTTCGAAACAATGACATGCTCAACGCCGCCTGGCTGACCGTGCGCATCGCGGTGTTCTCGGCGACGATCGCGACAGTGCTTGGCACGCTGGCGGCGCTGACACTGGTGCGCTACACGCGCTTCCGCGGCCGCATCCTGTTTTCCGGCATGATCTATGCGCCGCTGGTCATGCCCGACGTCATCACCGGCCTGTCGCTGCTGCTGCTCTTCGTCACCGCCGGCGTCGATCGCGGCTTCTGGACGATCGTCATGGCGCATACGACCCTGACCATGTGCTTCGTCGCCGTTGTCGTGCAATCTAGGCTTCTGAGCTTCGATCGCTCGATCGAAGAGGCGGCGCTCGATCTCGGCGCGCCGCCTGTGCGTACCTTCTTCGAGATCACGCTGCCGATCATCGCGCCGGCCGTGTTCTCCGGCTGGGTGCTGGCGCTGACGTTATCGCTGGACGACCTGGTGATCGCCACGTTTGCTTCGGGGGCCGGCGCCAAGACTTTGCCGATGCTCATCTACAGCCAGGTGAAGCTCGGCGTGACGCCGGAGATCAACGCGATCTGCACCATCCTGGTAGGCGTCGTCACCATCGGCGTCATCTGCGCCTCCCTCGTCACCAAGCGCCGCGAAGTGCAGCGCCAGAGGGACGAGCAAGCGGCTGCCGCGGCATAAGATAAAGCCGCGGGCGGGGCCTATTGTTGTTGCGGCTGCTGGTCGGACTTCTGCAGCAGCGTCGCGACCGGCGAAATCACCGGATCCGGCCAGGTGCCGCCGATGAAGAAGGGCAGCATCGGCAGCTCCGGCGCATTGGTCGGGTCGCTCGCCTGGATTGCGCCTGACAGCGCCAGTCCGTTGCTGCGGAAGGGGACCACGCCGTTCAGCGTCACCGTTTCGTTGCGCCCTACGATCTTGGCGCTGTGAACTTCGACCGATCCCTTGGCGAAGCTTGCGTCGACGTTCAGGCTGTCGAAATCGAAGGCCGTGTCGGCGATGTCGCTCATCCGGAAAAAGGCCTTGTTGGACGCAAGCGCACGGAAAGCGGAGATGTTGAACTGCCGGAAAGAACCGGTGGCCGAGGTGAAATGCACCTTGCCGGCCACATCACTGAGATTGGCAGCCCAGATCGGTTTCGATGTGCTGAGTGAAAGCTCCATCGATCCCGTCGTTAGCGGCAGTGGTCCGGCAAGGTTGAGCCGGGTGAATAGCCCGCCGAAATCGGCGTTGTGAATGGAGATCTGCAATTTGCCGCCGCCATCGAAATCGCCTTGCGTGACCTCCAGATGCGAGGTGAGCTCTCCGCCCTCGAAGCCGCTGTCGCCGATGTCGAATTTTGCCTTGCCGCCTGCAACCAGCAGGCTGGCGCCGATATCATCGAATTGAAAGGGGCCGAGCACGGCTTTGTTCGACGAGAGCCGCATATCCAGGTCAAGACGCTGCAGCGGATTGCCGTTGAGCAATGCGTCGATGGCAGTATCGGCGGCCAGCCGCATGGAAAATGCCGCCAGGAAAGGATTGAGGTTCATCTGGTCGAAGGCGAGCGTGCCGGAAATCTTCGGCTTGCCTGCCGTCGAATAGCTCAGATCCATGACGCCGGATGCGGCAGAGTCGTTGACCTTGAAGTTCAGATTATTGAAGCGCAGGCCATTTGGGATCGCGGCAACGTCGGCATTGAGGGAGACGTTCTGCAGCGTATCTGCAGCCGGCAGATGCTCCCCGCTCCAGGCCAGGAAAGAAGGCACATTCGGCACGCTGAGATCCAGATTTCCGGCCAGCTCGGCGAAATTGGAAATGCTGGTGGCGCCGGTATAAGTCCAGTTGATCAGCGGCGAGGAGAAGCTTGTCTTCGCATCGACCATCTTGCCGGCAAAGAGCAGCAGAGGCTGGTCGGAATTGAAATCGATCTTGACGTCCTGACCATTGAGACGAGCCAGGATGACGGCGGTCATCGCGCGGGATAGCCGCGGCCAGGAGATGTCGGCATTCACGCCGCTCATCTTGTAGAGGTTGCCGCTGCGGTCATCCGTCATCTCGACGCTGCCGTCCTCGATGGTCAGAGTACCGATGGCGGCATCCTGATCCCGGCTCATCGGCATGCCCTGGTTGGAGGATTTCTCCACCCGTTCGATTGCCTTTGACAGCAGCCCTTCATTCGTCCAGTCGATAAGACCGGTCTCGTCACGCCGGATATAGATCACCGGCCGCAGGAAATGGAACTCATGAAAATGCGCGCGTCCACGCAGCGCGGCAAACAGCGAGAAATCCGCCGAGAGGCTGTCGACATGGCCGAGCACCTTGCCGTTTTTCGTGGGTTCGCGGATGGTGACCTGGTTGAGCGTCACGCGCGGCGTCGGCCAGAACTCCAGCGTCGGGGCGCCCTCGATCTGGGCGCGATATCCTGTCCAGTCCGACAGCGCTTTCTCAATACCGGAGCGCACCAGGCCGCTGGAGATCAGAAATGGGGCGGTTGCCCTGAAAACGGCAAAGACGATGATGATGGTGAGAACGGCGATGCCCGTGGTGCGCGCAACTGCAGGCAACCAGCGCGAGGCAGATCGCATCGTCATCAACCACTTTTTGTTTCTCGACGCTCTCATGATCCCACGCAGACTTTCATACTCATAGCGCTGATATGCCTGTGTTTGCCGGATATAGGAAATGATCGGCGGATGCAAACATTGTACAGCGGGAAGACCGCGACTAACTTTATAATGCGCTGCAGCATGCTATATAAACCGAAAAACCGGGGGAGATAATATGCAAGACAGTCAACCGCTGTGGACCCCATCTGACGAGTTTCGCCATCACAGCCCGATGTTTGCCTTCATGCAGGAGTGCAACCGGCGCTTTGGCCTGTCGCTTTCCGACTTCGGCAGTCTGCATGCGTGGTCGATTGCCGACCGCGAAGCCTTCTGGACGGCAGTGTGGGATTTCTGTGGCGTCAAGGGAAAACGCGGCGAAAGGGCGCTGATCAACGGCGACGTCATGCTGGAAGCACGTTTCTTTCCGGATGCCGAGTTGAACTTCGCGGAGAACCTGTTGTCGAAAAGCGGCGAGGGCGATGCGCTGGTCTTCTGGGGGGAAGACAAGGTGCGTGACCGCTGGTCCTGGGATCGGCTTTCGGCCACGGTGTCACGCTTGCAGCAGGCCTATCGCGCGCTCGATATCGGCAAGGGAGACCGTGTTGCCGCGATGATGCCGAATATGCCGGAAACCATCGCCTGCATGTTGGCCGCCGCCTCGATCGGTGCCATCTGGTCCTCCTGCTCCCCGGATTTCGGCGAGCAGGGCGTCTTGGATCGCTTCGGCCAGATCGAGCCTAAACTCTTTATTGCCTGCAGCGGCTATTGGTATGGCGGCAAACTGCAGGATGTGACGGCAAAGGTCGGCGCCATCGCGCAACGCCTCGGCGCGCCTGCGGTCATCGTGCCGTATGCCGGTGATGCCGATGCGGTCACAGCGGCGACGCCTGATGCAAAGACGCTTGCCGCCTTCATCGCGCCCTTCGAGGCGAAGGCGGCCGAATTCGTGCCCCTGCCGTTTTCGCACCCGCTCTTCATCCTGTTTTCTTCGGGTACGACGGGCGTGCCGAAATGCATCGTCCATTCGACCGGCGGCGCATTGTTGCAGCTCATCAAGGAGCATCGCCTGCATTGTGGCGTCGTCCCCGGCGAAAAAGTCTTCTATTTCACCACCTGCGGCTGGATGATGTGGAACTGGCTGGTGACCGGGCTTGCCGCCGGCGCCACGCTTTGCCTCTACGACGGTTCGCCCTTCGCGCCCGATGGCAATATCCTCTTCGACTATGCGCAGGAGGAAAAATTCGTCCTGTTCGGCACTTCTGCCAAATATATCGACGCGGTGCGCAAGAGCGGCCTGACGCCGAAGACATCGCATGATCTTTCCAGCCTGCGGCTGATGACCTCGACCGGTTCGCCACTGTCGCCCGAAGGCTTCTCCTTCGTCTATGAGGGCATCAAGGACGATATCCAGCTCGCCTCCATCTCGGGCGGCACCGATATCGTGTCCTGTTTTGTGCTTGGCAATCCCTTGCAGCCGGTTTGGCGCGGTGAGATCCAGGGGCCGGGCCTCGGCCTTGCCGTCGATGTCTGGAACGAGAACGGCCAGCCGGTGCGTGGCGAAAAGGGCGAGCTTGTCTGCGCCAAAGCTTTTCCCTCGATGCCGGTGATGTTTTGGAACGATCCCGACCGCGTCAAATATCACGCCGCCTATTTCGAGCGTTTCGACAACGTCTGGTGCCATGGCGATTTTGCCGAGTGGACGGAGCATGATGGTCTAATCATTCATGGCCGTTCGGACGCGACGCTCAATCCCGGCGGCGTGCGCATCGGCACGGCGGAGATCTACAATCAGGTCGAGCAGATGCCCGAAGTCCTCGAAGCGCTCTGCATCGGCCAGGATTGGGATGACGATGTACGCGTCGTGCTTTTCGTCCGTCTGGCGACTGGCGCGGCGCTTACGGAAGATCTGGCCAAGGCTATGAAGACCCGTATTCGCACCGGCGCCTCACCGCGGCATGTGCCGGCGAAGATCATCGCTGTCACCGATATTCCCCGCACCAAGTCGGGCAAGATCGTTGAACTCGCCGTCCGCGACGTCGTGCATGGACGGCCGGTGAAAAACAAGGAAGCGCTCGCCAATCCCGAGGCGTTGGACCTGTTTGCCGGACTGGATGAGCTCAAAAACTGACCCTTCTCTTAAAACTGAGGGGCAAACGATGACCTATGGGCGGTAACCCGGCGTTAAGAGAGATTGGTCAAAGGTAAAATCCAACTTGGGGCCGTTCGCATGAACTAGGACGGCTTGGAGCCGCGAGGCTCCCGAAACATGACGTTGATCGACTCGAGCTCTCGTTAGACAGCATCAATTCAAAGGCAGCGCTATCCGCTGCCTTTTTTTCGTTGTGCATCGCACAAATACGCGCCCGCTCTGTACATTGGCGTGCCGACCAAGTATGTGCACGCTTGAAGAAGAGGCCTGCAACGTGCGGGCCACGATGATCCGCGCCGGCTGGCGCGAAGAATTCCGAAAGACAAGATATGACCGAATTCGAAGGCATCGTTCCTGCGATTGCCCAGGCTTTGGCAAAGCGCGGTTACGAAGCGCTGACGCCGGTACAAAAGGCTATGCTCGATCCTGGCCTCGCCGGTAAGGATGCCCTTGTTTCGGCGCAGACCGGCTCGGGAAAGACGGTCGCCTTCGGCCTGGCGCTGGCTCCGAGCCTGCTGCAGGGCGCCGAGCGCTTCGGCCGCGCCGGTACACCACTGGCGTTGGCGATCGCTCCCACTCGCGAACTGGCGCTGCAGGTCCAGCGCGAGTTGGAATGGCTGTATGAACTGACAGGCGCGACCATTGCCTCCTGTGTCGGCGGCATGGATATGCGTACCGAAAAGCGGGCATTGGAACGCGGCGCGCACATTGTCGTCGGCACACCAGGCCGCCTTTGCGACCATATTCGCCGCAACTCGCTCGACATCTCCGAGCTCAAGGCCGTCGTGCTGGACGAGGCCGACGAAATGCTCGATCTCGGCTTCCGTGAAGACCTGGAATTCATCCTGGAAACTGCGCCGGCGGAGCGTCGGACGCTGATGTTTTCGGCAACCGTGCCGCGTTCGATCGCAAAGCTTGCTGAAAACTACCAGCGCGACGCCGTCCGCATCGCTACCGCCTCGGAAGCCAAGCAGCATGTCGATATCGACTATCGCGCCCTGACGGTCGTCCCGAGCGACAGGGAAAACGCCATCATCAACGTTCTGCGCTACTACGAAGCCCAGAACGCCATCGTCTTCTGCTCGACGCGCGCGGCCGTCAACCATCTGACGGCGCGCTTCAACAACAGAGGCTTCTCTGTCGTGGCCCTGTCGGGCGAGCTCAGCCAGAGCGAGCGTACGCATGCGCTGCAGGCCATGCGCGACGGCCGCGCCCGGGTTTGCATCGCCACGGATGTCGCCGCTCGCGGCATCGACCTGCCGGGCCTCGATCTCGTCGTTCATGCGGATTTGCCGACCAATCCGGAAACGCTGCTGCATCGCAGCGGCCGCACGGGCCGCGCTGGCCGCAAGGGCGTCAGCGCTCTGATCGTGCCGCTCAGTGCCCGCCGCCGTACGGAACGCCTTCTCGAGGCTGCCCGCATCCGCGCGACCTGGGCAAAGCCGCCCTCGGCCGAGGAAGTAAGCGGTCGCGACGATGAGCGTCTTCTCGCCGATCCGGTTTTGTCCGAGCCGTTACGCGACGACGAACGATCTTTCGTCCGGCAATTGCTGGAGCAACATGGCGCCGAACAGGTCGCTGCAGCCTTCTTGCGTCAATATCGCGTCGGTCATTCCGCGCCGGAAGACCTGCTGGATGTTCCTGCTGAGGGCGAACGTAAAAAGCCCCGTCGCGATGAGTTCGCCGCTCCGCGCGATGAGACGCCCTTCACCCGTACCGACTTTACGGACGGCGTGTGGGTGTCGCTTTCGGTCGGCCGCAAGCAGAATGCCGAGCCGCGCTGGCTGATCCCCATGCTCTGCCGCAACGGCAACCTCACTAAGCGCGATATCGGCGCGATCAAGATGCAGCCGGAGGAAACCTTCGTCGAGTTTTCCGCCGAAGGTGCCGAGCGGTTCCTGACGGCGATCGGCCCGGACAAGACGCTGGAACGGGGCATCCGCGTCAAGCCGCTTGCCGGCATGCCGGATTTTTCGCAGGCCAAGCGGGAAGGAACCTACGGAAAGAAGAAGCCCTTCGCCGACAAGGCTCCCCGTCCTCAGGAGGATGGTAAACCAAAATGGAAGTCCGCCCGCAAGCCGGAACGGACACAGGGCGGCGAGGGCGCAGTTTCGGAACGTCCGGGCAATAAGCCCTGGGCCAAGAAACCCGGCAAGCCGAGTTTCGCCAAAAACGACGGCCCTCCGCCGGCGGGCAAGCCGAACTCGCGAGCCAAGCGCAAGGCTACCCGGTCTCAGGGGGAATAGTTTCGGCCTTCTCTGAAAGGAGGAGGCCGCTCAGGCGACTTTTCTGCGAGGCCTCGCCGCGCTGGCGTGACCTTGTGGTCCCGGCAGCGAGCAGCTATTCGAAGAAGACTAGGCTCGCCGGCGATGGCGGCAATGGTTTTACCGCCGCGTTCCGAAAGCCGGCCCGCTGCGCCATCTCGTTCAGATCCTTCTGTGTATAGGCATCGCCGCTTGGCGTCGTGGCCAGCATGGCCAATGAGAAAGCGGCCGCAAAGGGAGGGCTGATGCGATCCTCGTTCGGCACGAATTCCACCGCGATGACCTTGCCCCCGGCGCTAAGGCTTCCCTTGACCTTCCGGAGCAATCCGGCGCAGGTTTCCATATCGAAGTGATGCAAGAAATTCGGGAGAAGGATGAGGTCGTAATCCCCGCCCCAATCGACCTCGAAGGCGCTGCCGGCAATCGTCCTGTAACGTTCCGCCACGCCGAATTCCCGCGCATGATGCTTGGCGAGTTCCAGAACAGAACTCCAATCGACCGCGACGATTTCGGCCGACGGAACGGTCTTGGCGATCTCGATGCCGAACCGTCCGTGGCCGGCGGCAATGTCTAGCACCTTCTTCGGCGGTCTCGCCCAACTGGCCACTTCGGCGGCAACGCCAGCGATACTGACCGCCATGAACGCTCCCATGCCGCGGGCGAATTTCACCCAGACGGGATTGTCCGCCGAAATATTCGCCAACCCCACGGACCCGCCATTGCGCACATAGGAGATCGGATCGTCCAGAAACTGGCTGTTCATCTCGGGTGCGGCGAGGAATTCGACGGCCGCGCCCATATAGGCCGGCGAATGCCGGTCGAGAAACGCGCGACTCGATGGTGTAAGGGCATAGTCGTCGCCCGTTTTCGTCAAAAATCCCTCGACGACGAGGTAGTCACACAGAATGCGCAAGCCGCGTTCTGCGGCATTGGTGGCGGCTGCCAGGGACGCCGCGCTGCCGCCGTCGCCGATCAAGGTGAAAATATCGAGTTCTATGGCGGCCTTGATTGCAGCCGTTTTCCGACATGCAAACATCGCATCCACGATCAGATTGGGCGAAACCTCGTCCATGCCTGCTTCCGCTGCCGTCGATGACATTGGAGCCTCCCCTTGCGTCCAACGACCGGCCGGGATGGCCGATCCCAACGGGGCCAAACTATCCCATAAAAAGCAACCCTGTGTAAGTGAGTAGCTATTTAAGTACTCATAAGGGGTATTGCCGGCTTGCCCGACGAAAAGGCTTATTCTGGAGCGGTTCAGTTTTTCACCGAAATACTGAACTGCTCTATCCCTTTGTTTTCACGCAATTTCGGACGGAATACCGCTACGCACTTTTCCTGGGATTGCTCTAATTCGCCAATACGCGCGGCGACGGGAAAGTGATTTCCACCAGGGTTCCCTCGTTCGGCGCCGAATTGATCGAGAAGTTCGCCCTGTTAGCGTCGACCATGGCTT
Source organism: Rhizobium sp. BK313 (assembly GCF_014193655.1). GTDB lineage: Bacteria > Pseudomonadota > Alphaproteobacteria > Rhizobiales > Rhizobiaceae > Rhizobium. The sequence goes on from NZ_JACHZQ010000003.1 coordinate 662,400, forward strand.
TGGTCAGCGGCAGGCCGAGGCCGGTGCCGTCGCCGCGTTTGCGAGCATTGGTCGAGACCTGGCGGAAAGGCTTCATCGCCTGTTCCAGTTCCGAGCGGGTCATGCCGACGCCGGTATCGCGAATGCGCATCACCACGCTGCCGTTGCCCTCGTAAGAGGTGGAAACCACGATCTGGCCGCCCGACGGCGTGAAGCGGATGGCGTTCGACAAGATGTTCAGCGCGATCTGCTTGATCGAGCGCAGGTCGGCGACGACATTCGGCACGGCCTGCGACAGCGCCGTGCGGATGATGACTCGCTGGGTGTTCGCCTGTGGCTGCACCAACGACACGGCTTCGGCAATCGCCTCGTTGAGGCCGACAGAGGAAAATTCCAGGTCCATCTCACCGGCTTCGATCTTGGAGATGTCCAGCAGATCGTTGACGATGTCGAGCACGTGCCGGCCCGAGCGGCCGATGTCGGTCGCATATTCGATATAACGGGAATGGCCGATCGGCCCGAAGCGCTCGCCGGCCATCATGTCGGAAAAGCCGATGATGGCGTTGAGCGGCGTGCGGATCTCATGGCTGACGCGGGCGAGGAAATCGGTCTTGTGGGCATTGGCGGTCTCCGCCGCACGCTTGGCATTGCGCAACTCTTCCTCGGTGCGCTTCCACTGCGTGATGTCGCGGATGACGGCGCAATAGCCATTGGAGGAGTTCAGCCGCCCCATGGTCATGAACAGGGGCACGAAGCCGCCTGAGGCCTCGCGACCGATAACCTCGCGGCCATCGTTCAGCACGCTCGCGACGCCATGGCCGGAGAGCCCGGCGAGATAGTCGAGCACAGCTTTCTGGCTCTCATGCGCAAACAGCATGACGAAAGGTTTGCCGCGGGTTTCCTGGTCATCAAAGTTGAAGAGCGCGCTTGCCGAGCGGTTCATCGAGCGGATCTCGCCCTCCTGCCCGATGATGACGACGCCATCCGTTGCCGTTTCCAGGGTCGAACGCAGCTCTTCGATTTCGACCTGCAGCTTGGCGAGTTTTTCGACCATGCGCTCAGGCCGCGCTTCTTCGGGCACAGGCTCCGATGGCGGCGTGGAGGTCTCGCTTTTTTCGAGCGGCATCAGCGCCAGCATCAAAGCGGTGCCGTCCTCCCAACGGATCGATTGTAGCCGTGCGGTGACCGGCACGAGCGCATCGTCGGCGCGTACGACCATCATCGTGCCCGGCCGTTCGGTCTTGCCCTCAAGGTCGTGGCGCTGCAAAAGCGCATCCAGCCCGCCGACATGGTCGAGGTCTGTAAGGCTTTCATAGCCCGTCAGCCGCAGGAATTCCGGATTGCCATGAATCAGCCGGTCGCCGGCATGGACGAGAATGGCAAGCGGCAGTTGGTCGACGATCTCGGCCGACAGGCCATCGCGCATTTTCACGCGTGGCGGAATCGCGGTGCTTAAGACCTCCAGCGGGTCGAAACCTTCTTCCGGCTCGCCGGAGGTTTTCGATCCCTCCAGGTCGGGGGTGGCTTCCTCTTTCGGCTTTCCGATCTCTGCCGGAGGTTCGGCCATGTCCCGTTCGGATCGTGCCGCCTCGTCGGTTTCCGGCACTGTTTCGGCATGCGGCGTCTCTTCGCCAATATTGCCTTCGGCCGGCGCCTCGACGGTGTCGGATAGAATCTCGTCTGCTGCATTCGGCTGCGGGCTGGCGTCGGCGATCTCCTCGGGCTGCTCCAGCCCTTCAGGCTGATGGGCTGATGGCTCGGCGCGTTTGCCGAAGGGATCAAGTTGTCGGGCGATCTCGCGGAAGGCTGCTTGTTCGCTGGGCGACAGGCCTCCTTGCGTCAACGGGCGGCGCTCATGCAACTGGATGACCTTGTCGGATTCGCGGCGGTTCGGCGTCTCGGCAATCTTCAGGGCCGGCGGCTCGTCGTTCCCCGAAGCAGGCTTCTCGGTTGCCTCGGGTCCAGCTTCGTGCGCAGTCTCCTCGCCTGCGGCAACACCGTCCTCCGTCGGAGCATGCAGCGCTTCTTCAGCAATTGCCGGCGCGGCCGTCTCCGCAACAGGCTTTTCTGCAATGCCCGGCATCGGGGCTGCCCGTTCTTCCTCTGCACCCAACGTCAAGCCAAGCTTCATCGGATCTTCGATGGCATCGGAGAGGCGGACGACGCCGAAGCCTCTGAAGCCGTCGAAATCGCGGCTTCGCGTGTAGGTCGGCAAAGCGGCCAGATCGACTGGCACCATCAGGCTGGTCTTTTCCACCGGCCAGTAGATCGTCCGCCCCGACCATGTATCGCGTCGCGCCAGAAGCTCGGCGATCTTCCCGTCCGGATCGAGATTGAAATGCCTGGCAATGTCGGCGAAGGCAACGCCCGTTACCTTCGTGGCATGCGGGCCTACGGCTTCTGCAAACTCGCGCGAGACTTCGCTGAAGCGGCCCTCGGCGTCGATCCTCCAGACGAAGCGCGTGGCGCGACCGTTGCGATGAAAAATGAAACCCTCTGGCTGTCCGACCTCGGAAGCGGCAGCCTCGGCCCTGGCCGGTTCCGCGCTTGCTTCCGCATGCTCCACCGGCCTTTCCGCGGCGCTCGGCGGAAAATCGTCATCGGCCTCCGGGACAAGCTCGTCGGCATGCGCTGCCGCCTCGATCTGTTCCGGCGTCGCGCCGTCCATCATCACCAGCGCATCGATATCCTGGCCTGCAGCATCGGACTGTGCATGTGTCTCTTCATAGTCGGCGGCAGAACCTTCCGGCGCGTCCTCGACCTCTTCGATGTCAGCCACTGCATCAATGACGTCAGGAGACGGCACTTCTGCGGCAGATACGGGCGTCTCCTCGGCCGCTGCGGCTTCGAGTTCCTTCCGCGCCTCTTCCGCCTCCGGCTCGGTCGCTGCGCCCGTGGCAGGGGCGGCAGATGCGCCAGCACCGAGGCTCTCCGCCGGATCGAGATTATTGGCTACGGTTTCGACGACGAAGAGCAGATGCAAGGCAGGGATTTCCGACAGCTTGCCGACGGCGGCGGGCAGATAACCGCGGCCGGTCGGGATCGGCCGCTTGATCAGTCGTTCCGCCTGCGCGCCGGCCATGGTCGTCAACATCTTTGTTGTCTGCGGCGTCACGCCAAGCGCATCGAAGCGGGCGGAAGCAGCGATGACCTCGCCGTCACGTCCGATCACGGCCATGTGCGTATCGGGATCGTCGAAACCGTCGATCATCCGCTTTGCGCTCTCGGCTGCGGCCAGCGGCTTGGAGGAGACCGGTGACGAAAACAGGATCGCCTCTTCGCCTGCCTGGACGCGGATGATTTCGACCGCGGCGTTGACGACTGCGCGCTGGAAGCCGGAGGCCATGCGGATCAGGAAGGTACGCTGGTCGCCGACGGCACCAAGTCCGCGTGCCGTCGCCTCGATCTGCCGGAAGGAGACATCACCGGCTTTCGGCCCTTGGTCGAGAAAATCATAGATGATGTCGAAGCCGAAGAGATTGGCGCCGGCGCCGTTGGCCCAGAGCACGCGATCCATCCCGGTCGAAAACAGCACCATGGCTTCGCCGCGCGCAAAACGCTCCCGAACGCGGGGATGCACGGCAATGTCAATGAATGGGTACTGAATTGCGGGCATGTTCCAACCTGCTCTGCGGGCGTGATCGCCTCTCTTGCTTTAACGCTTTATTAATAACGGCGCCCCGGTTTCAGGTCCAGCGAAGGGCCAGGTTTTCGACTGGCAGGGTTAATGCGTTGTGCACCGCACAAATATGTTGCAATGCACAATAAACTATATTATATAAAGCTCAATCAGTTCACGAAGGGCGCCTCTGAGGAGGGCCCGTATAGGAGCGCTATCATGGCTACTGTAAAGAAAGACGACGTTTTTTCAACGGCTGCATTCGACCCGTCCAAGCTGTCAGAATCCTTCCGCGACTTCGCGGAAAAGGGTGCTGCACAGTCCAAGGAAGCCTTCGCCAAGATGAAGACGGCCGCCGAAGAAGCCGGCAAGACCGTAGAAGCCACTGTGCAGACCGCACAGGCCGGCACTGTGGAAATCGGTCTCAAGGCCATCGACGTGCTGCGCACCAATGCCGAAAGCTCGCTGGCGCACATGGAAGCCCTGCTTCGCGTCAAGTCCGTCGCCGAACTCTTCGAACTGCAGACCTCCTTCATCCGCAAGCAGGCTGAAGTGACCGTCGAGCAGGCCAAGTCCATACAGGAAACCACCAAGAAGGTCGCCGAAAAGCTGGCAAAGCCGGCTAAGGACGCCGCCGAAAAGGCCATGTCCTCCTTCAAGGCTGCTTAATCTTCCAGAAGCCTCCCAAGGCCAAACGTCCCGTTTTCAGGTGAAAACACTGAAAGCGGGACGTTTTAGATTCAAGGGCATAAAGCGTCCTTTGCACGTTGGTCCAAACGCACGACGCTTTGTGGGCTGGGCATCATGCGCAGCTTTTTTATATTGCGGGGAGATAGGACTTGAAATAATTTCAAAGTCCTCGTATGTCACCCCCGTTCGCGGCGACGCGAGCATGTGCGGTTGTAGCTCAGTTGGTTAGAGCGCAGGTTTGTGGCACCTGAGGTCGGAGGTTCGAGACCCCCCAACCGTACCATTTCCACAAAAAATCAGAAAGTTTCCAACTCTCCCGGCCGGTATCCAGCGCCGGTCTCGGATGTTTTGGACACTCTGCGCCGACCGCCATCGCTTGAAAACTGCCGCATTATGGCGTTATCGGCCGCAGGCTATTTCTTGTCCTCAGGCTTCTTTTCGACATGTCCCGGCGAAATCGGATCGCTTGCGGGAAACGTTTCCTCAAGCGCTTCCTCGAGATAGTCGTCCTGTTCTTTGATTTCTTTTTCGGTCAGTTCCGGTTTCTTCTTCTCGCTCATCATCCCAACTCCCCTTGGTGCTTTCAAGGTAACTAGAATATCTCGGGCGCTTGTCCAGCGTACTCGATCCTCGGGCTGACCTTGGAAGCGGCGCATGCTCCCTGTTTCTCGGCAATGTTGCTGCCGACCGCCGTGGTGATGGCCGTCTCGGCCACATCTTTGCGCAGAACCTTGTTCGCTTTCACCATCCCCTGGATTCCACCGCAGCTTTCACGATGGGCCGGCGGAATTTCCTTTGGAACCGCGCATGTTCCCGACCGTTCCCCAATATCAACAGCAAGAGGGAAGGAACTGGCCATGTCCGTGCCACGCGAGCCGATTCCCAAGAAGCCACCGATGCCCGGTCCCGGCTGGACACCGGAGCCGCCGATCCTGGAGCCGGATCCCGACTGGCTGCCGGATGAAATTCCTGTTCCCAATCCCGATGAGAACGAGGAGCCTCCGAAGCATGCCTTAGGCCTGACGTGGCTTCACAAAAACATCCGCCGTTCCTCGCTCACCAGCTCCTGGAGAAAGTCTGCGACGGTACGCACCCGCACCAGATCGCGGGCGCTTTCGTGATAGGTGGTCCAGTAGGCGCGCTTGATCGAGATATCAGGAAGGATGCTGGTCAACTCCGGATATTGCCTGGCGATATAGTCGTGCAGGATACCGATGCCGGCACCGGAGCGCACTGCCTCCGTCTGGCCGATGGCGGTGGAGATTTCGAAAGACGCATCCCAGCTACGCATGATTTCGCCGGAGAAATTCAGCGAGGCGGTAAAGATCAGGTCTTCGACATACCCGATACGCGGGTGCAATTTCAAAGCTTCGACGCTGTCGGGGAGGCCCGCCTGGTCGAGATATGCCTTCGACGCGTAAAGGCCAAGTGTATAGTCCGTCAACTTGGACGAGATCAGGCGGCCCTGTTCCGGACGTTCCAGCGTGATGGCGATATCAGCCTCGCGCTGCGACAGCGAGAAGGAGCGCGGTACCGGCACGAGCTGGATGCGCAGTTCCGGATAGCGCGCGATCAGCCGCCCCAAGCGGGGCGCGAGGAAGGAAACGCCGAAACCGTCCGGCGCGCCAATACGCACCGTGCCGGTAATGGCGCTATCGAGATGGCCGACGCTCGCCTGGGCGCGCAGCATTTCCGTTTCCATGCGCTCCGCCGCATGAACAAAGATTTCGCCCTCCGCCGTCAGCTCGCAGCCATTGGTGCGGCGGATCAGCAGCCGCGTTTTCAGCCGCTCCTCCAGCGTCGTCACCCGCCGGGAGAGCGTCGCGTGGTTGACTCCAAGCCGTTTCGAGGCCGCCAGGATTTGTCCTGTACGGGCAACAGCGAGGAACATACGGACATCATCCCAATCCATCTGCACATCCAGGACTTCAATTTCTGCACAACGGTTGCTTATAACAGCTCATTGATTTGTGCAAATTGAAGTGCCATCCTGCATTCATTCCAGAAAACGAGGAGGCACATCCATGCGTGAGATCGGTCATTTCATTGGCGGCAAGCACGTCGCCGGCACCAGCGGACGCACGAGCAACGTCTACAACCCGGCAACCGGCGAAGTTCAGGCGACGGTCGCGCTCGCCGATGTCGCCGACATCCGCGCCGCCGTCGAAAACGCCAAGGCAGCGCAGCCGAAATGGGCCGCCACCAATCCGCAGCGCCGCGCCCGCGTTTTCTTCAAATTCGTCGAGCTTTTGAACCAGCATATGGACGAGCTGGCGACGATGCTCTCCAAGGAGCATGGAAAGACGGTTGAGGACTCCAAGGGCGATGTCGTCCGCGGCCTGGAAGTTTGCGAATTCGTCTGCGGCATTCCGCACCTCGCCAAGGGTGAGTTTACCGAAGGCGCCGGCCCGGCGATCGACATGTATTCCATCCGCCAGCCGGTCGGCATCGGCGCCGGCATTACGCCGTTCAACTTCCCGGGCATGATCCCGATGTGGATGTTCGCGCCGGCGATCGCCTGCGGCAACGCCTTCATCCTGAAGCCGTCAGAGCGTGATCCTTCCCTGCCGATCCGCCTAGCTGAACTGATGATCGAAGCCGGCCTGCCGGCAGGCATCCTCAATGTCGTCAACGGCGACAAGGCTGCGGTCGACGCCATCCTGACGGATCCGGATATCGGCGCCATCTCCTTCGTCGGCTCGACGCCGATCGCCCGCTACGTCTATGGCACGGCGGCTGCGAACGGCAAGCGCGCGCAGTGCTTCGGCGGCGCCAAAAACCACATGATCATCATGCCGGATGCCGACCTGGACCAGGCCGTCAACGCCCTGATGGGCGCGGGCTATGGTTCTGCCGGCGAGCGTTGCATGGCGATCTCCGTCGCCGTTCCCGTCGGCGAAGACACGGCCAACCGTCTGGTCGAAAAGCTGGTGCCGAAGATCGAGTCGCTGCGCATCGGACCCTACACCGATGACAAGGCCGATATGGGCCCGCTCGTCACCAGGGACGCTTTCAACCGCGTCAACAGCCTGATCGACCGCGGTATCGAAGAGGGCGCCAAGCTCGTCGTCGATGGCCGTGGCTTCAAGCTGCAGGGTTACGAGGACGGCTATTTCGTCGGCGGCAGCCTGTTCGACCATGTCAAACCCGACATGGATATCTACAAGACCGAAATCTTCGGGCCTGTTCTCTCGGTCGTCCGCGCCAAGAATTACGAAGACGCGCTCGACCTGCCGATGAAGCATGAATATGGCAACGGTGTCGCGATCTATACCCGCGACGGCGATGCCGCCCGCGATTTCGCCTCGCGCATCAATATCGGCATGATCGGCGTCAATGTCCCGATCCCGGTTCCGCTCGCCTACCACTCCTTCGGCGGCTGGAAGTCGTCAAGCTTCGGCGATCTCAACCAGCACGGCACGGATTCGATCAAGTTCTGGACCCGCACCAAGACGATCACCGCCCGCTGGCCGTCCGGCATCAAGGATGGCGCCGAATTCGTTATGCCGACGATGAAGTGATGCCCGTCCGTATTGGCTGATATGCACCGCCGCTCAATGCTGATTTGGGCGGCGGTTTTTTGTTGCGGTTATTTTCTGCTGAGTCATCTTGCTCCGGTACGCGTTTTGTTTTAGAACAAAACAAGAACAACTGGAGGACCGTGCGATGCCCGTGACCTATCAGATCGACTATCTCGAATTTCCATCGACCGACGGGTTGAAGACCCGGCGCTTTTTCGAGGAAGCCTTCGACTGGAGCTTCGTCAGCTACGGGCCGACCTATCACGCCATCGAGGCAGCCGGCATCGACGCCGGCATCCAGGGCAATGCGGCAGAAGCCACCGACGCGCCGCTGCCTGTGGTGCGCACGACGGATTTGGAAGCGGCGCAGCGCGCGGTCGAACTCGCCGGCGGCGTGGTCACGCGACCCGCCTTCGACTTTCCCGGCGGCCGGCGCTTTCACTTCCGCGAGCCTGGCGGCTGCGAGATGGCGGTCTGGGTTTCGGCGACCTGAACTAGGGGCCGGGTCGTTGGTGTGGCATTGAAGCCGCAGTCGCGGTGCCTGTTTTTACCTGTCCTATGACGTACTTTATAAAACGCGATTTTCCCATTGATTGCGGCAGGATTTCCTGTTCTCAAATACAACGGTTGAGCGAAACTTTCGCCGAGCGACACACCCCTCGGCGGACGAATTATGCCTATGGCGTTAGCGATCGCCGGTAGCTCAACGCGGCTGCTCTCAAGGGGAACAGCCTTCGGGGAAACAGTATCGGGCACGGGGCACATCAGATCATGGCAGTTGCGGAACAGTCTTACCCATTCGGCTTTAAAAGCGCCTACAAGCGCGCCTCCTTCACTGGCAGCGCAAGAGAATATTTCGGCATCTGGATCGTTAACATCCTACTGACCATCATAACACTCGGCATCTATTCGGCTTGGGCGAAAGTCAGGCGAAACCGCTACTTCTATGGCAATACCGTGGTGCTGGACCACACCTTCGAATATCACGCCAAAGGCAAGCAAATTTTGATCGGGCGCCTGATCGTCTTCAGCTTCCTGGCAGCATTAAATGTTCTTTCCCATGTCGCGCCACTGGCGGCGATTGGACTCTGGATTGTTTTGATTCCGGCGTTGCCGTGGGTGCTGATGCGTGGCTTGCGCTTCAACGCGCGGGTGACCAGCTATCGTAATGTCCGTTTCGATTTCGTCGGGACCTATGGCCAAGCGTGTAAAGCAATATATTTTGGCTGGCTTGTTATGATCATCTCCTTTGGTTTGGCGACGCCAGTGGCCAGCCGCTGGCTCTATTGCTATGTCTTCAATAATTTGCGTTACGGCGACAGGCCGTTTGCGGCCGACCCACCGTTGCGCGAGTTTTACAAGGCTTTCGGTGTTGCGTTCGCAATTCTGATTGGGGGTCTCATTGCCACGACCTTGGCGACTGGCATTATCAGCTCAATTTTCGCCGCGCCAAACAACACCCTGTTGGCGGCAACGCGCGATGTCAGAATCATGTATCTCGGGCTTTTTTTCTATCCGCTCTTTTATGTCGTCGCTCTGCTTTATTACCTGGCGACCGTGCGGAACATTGTCTGGTCATCCATTAAAATTGACCGTCGCGCCGAGCTGTGGAGCGATCTTGGTCGCCGGCAATACGCATGGATCGCGATCTCAAACGTGGTCATGACGTTCGTCACGTTGGGCTTGATGCGTCCTTGGGCCGCGGTCCGCATGCGGCGCTATGTGATCGAGCATACCTCTATCAAGGTCGACGGTGAGATCGGCGTGGTCTTCGATCATATACGTTCGACCGGCAGCGCCATGAGTGCGGAGTATCTCGATGTCGACGGCTTCGACTTTGGTTTCTGATCCGGCATCAATCGCCCGCGGCACCTGGCATCCGCCCCATTCCAGCCGGGCGGTTGCCGCCCGGCTGGTTGACATCGGCGGCTCGCTCACCGTGTTCTCGGATGAGGATGACGACAAGGACAAGCGCCTCGCCTGGGGCATCCGCTCTGACATTGAAATCAGCCCGCGCGTAGGCTCAATTCCGCGGCGCGTCACCTTCAGCAACGAGTCTGTCTTCGAAATCCGCGACAACGACGCCGTCGACGCCTATCTTCAAAGCCGCGGCGAGGGGCGCAGCAGTTTTGTGCACCGGCTCGAGATTGTTCGCCCGCGTATGATCGCCTTCGCCATAGCGACGGCTGTGCTGGCATCGACCATTTATCACTACGCCTTGCCGGCGTTGGTGGAGATCGCCGTGTTGGTGACGCCGCCGGTCGTGCCGGAGATGATGTCTGCGGGTACGTTGAAGACGCTGGATCAGGTGACGCTTAGTCCGAGCAAGCTGCCCGAGGCCAAGCGAAGGGAAATCACCGATCAATTCGAAAAGATCGCTACGCGCGCGGAGGGCGGTGTCGGCCGATACAAGCTGAATTTTCGCGATGGCGGCGTCATCGGCCCGAATGCCTTCGCGCTGCCGGACGGCAATATGGTCCTGACCGACGAATTGGTGGACCTTGCCGGCGGCGATACGGAAATGATCATGGCCGTTCTCGGCCACGAGATCGGCCATGTCGAATATAAACACAGCCTCCGTCAGCTTTACCACGCCGCCGGCGTCGCTGGTTTGGTCATGTTGATTGCCGGCGACGTCGGTTCCGGCGTGCAGGATGTTCTGACCCAAGGCGGCGGCCTCTTGGCGCTTTCCTATTCTCGTTCGGCCGAAGCCCAGGCCGACCGCCGTTCGGTCGAATTGATGCAGGAAGCGGGTATGGACCCGACCGCACTGTCGCGTTTCTTCGATGTTCTGGAAACCAAGCTCGACGATCATTCCAATACCAGCATGCTGTCGACCCATCCGGGCACGCCGGAACGCAAGCAGGCAATTCTCGACTACGCCAAGGAGCTGCGGGCCAAGCAGAGCGAACCGGAAACAACCGGCATCCGCCCGCCGAAATCGGACTGACAGCCGATATCTCCATCAGAATAACGTGAATGTGAATTTCATCTTTTGGAATTGTTCAAAACTACGAAAGGCTCTATATACCTCTCGAACCGTCCTATGCGGCCTTGATTCCAGGAGATCGGCATGCGCTTGACCAAGCAGACCAACTACGCAGTGCGCATGCTTATGTATTGCGCCGCCAATGAAGGCCACTTGAGCCGTATCCCGGAAATTGCCAGAGCCTACGGTGTTTCCGAGCTGTTTTTGTTCAAGATTTTGCAGCCGCTCACCAAGGCTGGCCTTGTTGAAACCGTGCGTGGCCGCAATGGCGGCGTGCGTCTCGGCAAGCCGGCGACCAATATCAGCCTGTTCGACGTCGTCCGGGTGACCGAAGATAGTTTTGCAATGGCGGAATGCTTCGAGGAAGGGGTCGTCGAATGCCCGTTGGTCGATAGTTGTGGCCTGAATTCGGCGTTGCGCAAGGCGCTCAATGCCTTCTTCGACGTGCTGACGGAATATTCTATCGACGACCTCGTCAAGGCCCGTCCGCAGATCAATTTCCTGCTCGGCTTGACGGACGCGGATCACAGGGCGATAGCCAAAAAGCCGGCGATCACGGCGCCCGCCGCCTGACATTGAATTTGTGTAGATTTTCAGTCCGCGGCTACCTGAGGTGGCCGCGGATTTTCATTTGTATTGCCACGTAATATTAGGGCAAATTATTAGTATTTTCGAAGAAGCAAGCACGAAATTATTCAGATTGCGTCTAAAACGCGCACGATTTCGCCAGATTGTTGCCAATCCAAGACCTTTTTTGTCTGAAAATTTCCAAACTCCACAATTTGGAAAAAATTTAGGCGGTGCGTGTTGCTTTCGCACATTAAATAGCGTTCCATCGGCGCGATCCGGATAGGAACCTTTGGGGATCCACGGCTTCAAAAGAAGAACAAACCTGGGAAACGATATCATGAAAAAGATCTCTGTCCTGTTGGCAGTGACAGCCTTGACTTCGGTCATGGCGACGTCCGCCTGGTCCAAAACGCTTGTCTACTGCTCGGAAGGTTCGCCGGAAGGTTTCGATCCGGGAATTTATACCGCCGGCACCACCTTCGATGCCTCTTCGCGTACGGTCTACAGCCGCCTCGTCGAGTTCAAGCACGGCAGCACCGAGGTTGAGCCGGGCCTCGCCGAAAGCTGGACCGTTTCCCCCGACGGTAAGGAATACACCTTCAAGCTCCGCAAGGGCGTGAAGTTTCAGACCACCGATTTCTTCACTCCGACGCGCGATCTCAATGCTGACGACGTCATCTTCTCCTTCAACCGCCAGCTCAAGGAAGACAGCCCGTGGGCCAAGTATGTCGCCGGCGGGTCCTATGAATATGCTGCGGGCATGGGCTTCCCGACCCTCATCAAGTCGGTCGACAAGGTCGATGACCTCACCGTCAAGTTCGTGCTGAACCGTCCGGAAGCGCCGTTCATCGCCGACCTCGCGATGGATTTCGCATCGGTTCTTTCGAAGGAATATGCCGACAAGCTGCAGGCCGACGGCAAGATGGAACAGATGAATCAGCAGCCGCTCGGCACTGGTCCGTTCACCTTCGTCGCTTATCAGCCCGACGCAGTCATCCGCTACAAGGCGAATGAAACCTACTTCAAGGGCAAGGAAAAGATCGACGATCTCGTCTTCGCGATCACGCCAGACGCATCGGTTCGCGCGCAGAAGCTGAAGTCCGGCGAATGCCAGATCATGCCTTATCCGAATGCCGCCGACATCAAGGACCTCCAGACCGACAAGAGCCTGAAGGTTCTCGAACAGCCGGGCCTGAACGTCTCCTATCTCGCCTACAACACGCTGATCGCTCCCTTCGACAAGGCCGAAGTGCGCAGGGCGCTGAACATGGCCGTCGACAAGCGGGCGATCGTCGATGCTGTCTTCCAGGGTTCTGGCTCCGTTGCAACCAACCCGATCCCGCCGACCATGTGGTCCTACAACAAGGACATCAAGGACGACCCGTACAACCCCGAAGAAGCCAAGAAGATGCTCGAAAAGGCTGGCGTCAAGGATCTCAGCATGAAGATCTGGGCGATGCCGGTTTCGCGTCCCTACATGCTGAACGCACGTCGCGCCGCCGAACTGATGCAGGCCGACCTCGGCAAGATCGGCGTCAAGGTCGAGATCGTCACCTATGACTGGGCTCAATATCTGAAGCTCTCCTCCGCCAAGGACCGCGATGGCGCGGCCATCCTCGGCTGGACCGGCGACAACGGCGATCCGGACAACTTCCTTGACACGCTGCTCGGCTGCGACGCAGTCGGCGGTAATAACCGCGCTCAGTGGTGCAACAAGGAATTCGACGATCTCGTGAAGAAGGCCAAGCAGACTGCCGACGTCAAGGAGCGCACCAAGCTCTACGAACAGGCACAGGTCGTCTTCAAGCGCGAAGCTCCGTGGATGACCATCGACCATTCCGAGGAGTTCATTCCGATGAGCACCAAGGTTTCCGGCTACGTGCAGGATCCGGTCGGCGTTCACCGCTTCGATGGCGTTGATATCGCCGAATAACGGACACGCTCTGAAATACCCGGTCGAAAACCGGGTGAAGCCGGCGGTCAGGCAATTTGCCTGACCGCCGGAAAACTTTGGACATCTGCCATGTTGCGATTTCTTTTCAGCCGCCTTGCGGTGCTGATCCCGACATTTCTCGGCGTATCGATCGTCGCTTTCTCTTTCATCCGCCTGCTGCCCGGCGATCCCGTCATGCTGTTGTCGGGCGAGCGCGTCATGTCGCCGGAACGCCACGCCCAGATCTCCCATGATCTCGGCTACGACCGCCCGCTGGTCGTTCAATATGGCAACTACATCTGGAATGCGCTGCACGGCGATCTCGGCACCTCGATCACCACCAAGCGCGACGTCTTAACCGACTTCCTGACCTTCTTCCCGGCAACGCTGGAACTATCGATCTGTGCCATGATCCTGGCGATCTGTCTTGGCATCCCGGCCGGCGTTTTTGCCGCCGTCAAGCGCGGCACATGGTTCGATCAGAGCGTGATGGGGGTGGCCCTTGTCGGCTATTCCATGCCGATCTTCTGGTGGGGCTTGCTGCTGATCATCGTCTTCAACGGCTATCTGCATTGGACGCCGGTTTCAGGCCGTATCGGGCTTATCTATTTCTTCAAGCCGATCACCGGCTTCATGCTGATCGACAGTCTTTTGTCCGGCCAGAAGGGCGCCTTTGCTTCCGCGCTCAACTCGCTGATCCTGCCGACTGTCGTACTCGGCACCATTCCGCTCGCCGTGATCGCGCGGCAGACGCGTTCGGCCATGCTGGAAGTGCTGGGCGAGGATTATGTCCGCACCGCCCGCTCCAAGGGTCTCGCGCCGCTGCGCGTCGTCTCCGTGCATGCCCTGCGCAACGCCATGATCCCGGTCGTCACCACCATCGGCCTGCAGGTCGGCGTGCTGCTCGGCGGCGCCATCCTGACGGAAAGCATCTTTTCCTGGCCGGGTATCGGCAAGTGGATGATCGACGCTGTCTTCAAGCGCGATTATCCTGTGGTGCAGGGTGGCTTGCTGCTGATCGCGGGCATTGTCATGCTCGTCAATCTCGTCGTCGACCTGCTCTACGGCTTCATCAATCCACGCATTCGTCACTAGGAGCGGCCCATGAGCACGGTAAGTCTCAAATCCGACCGCCCCTCCGCTCTTGCGGAGTTCTGGTATTATTTCTCGCGTAACAAGGGCGCCGTCATCGGGCTGGCGGTCTTCGTCTTCGTTCTGTTCTTGGCGATCTTCGCCGGTGTGGTCGCCCCGCATGATCCGGACGCCGCCTATGGCAGCGCCATGCAGCGCCTGCCGCCCGTCTGGGCCGAAGGCAGCAATAGCAGCTTTCTCCTCGGCACCGACGCCAATGGCCGCGACCTTCTCTCGCGCCTGATCTACGGAACGCGGTTCTCGCTGTTCATCGGCCTGGTGGTCGCCTCGCTTTCGGCGCTCGCCGGCATCCTGATCGGCCTGGTCGCCGGCTATGTCCGCGGCCGCACCGATACGATCATCATGCGCATCATGGATATCATCCTTGCCATTCCCTCGTTGCTCTTGGCTCTCGTGTTGGTGGCGATCCTGGGGCCGGGCCTGACGAACGCCATGATCGCGATCTCGATCGTCAACCAGCCGCATTTCGTCCGCCTGACACGCGCTTCGGTGATGGCCGAGCGTGACAAGGAATATGTCATCGCCTCGCGCGTCTCCGGCGCCGGCCCGCTTCGCCTGATGTTCAAGACCATCCTGCCGAACTGTCTGGGGCCGCTGATCGTACAGGCGACGCTCGCCTTCTCGGCCGCGATTCTCGATGCCGCCGCACTCGGCTTTCTCGGCCAGGGCGCGCAACCGCCTACGCCGGAATGGGGCACGATGCTCGCGGATTCGCGCGAATTCTTCCAGAGCAACCCATGGCTCGTCACTTTTCCCGGTCTCTGCATCCTGATCACGGTTCTCGCCATCAATCTGATGGGCGACGGCCTGCGCGATGCCTTCGACCCGAAGCTGAAGAGGTCGTGATGCCGCTTCTCGATATTGAAAATCTCACCGTTGAATTCCAGACCGCGTCCGGCCTGTTCCGGGCGGTGGACGGCGTATCGCTCACCTGCGACAAGGGGGAAATCCTCTCGATCGTCGGCGAATCCGGCTCCGGCAAGTCCGTGTCCATGCTGGCCATGATGGGGCTTCTGCCCTGGACGGCGAAGATCACCGCCGACCGCATGCTGTTCGACGGCAAGGACCTGCGTGGCATCTCGGCACGTCAGCGCCGCCACATCATCGGCAAGGATATGGCGATGATCTTCCAGGAGCCGATGTCGAGCCTCAACCCGTGCTTCACGGTCGGCTTCCAGCTTGGCGAGACGCTGCGCATCCATATGGGTCTCGACCGCAAGGCGCGCCGCGAGCGTTCGATCGAGCTTTTGAACCTTGTCGGTATACCGGCGCCCGAAGATCGCCTGTCGAACTTCCCGCACCAAATGTCGGGCGGGATGAGCCAGCGCGTCATGATCGCCATGGCGCTTGCCTGCAATCCGAAGCTTCTGATCGCCGACGAGCCGACCACCGCGCTCGATGTTACCATTCAGGCACAGATCCTCGATCTGCTTGTGCGCCTTCAGAAAGAACAGGGCATGGCGCTGGTGCTGATCACCCACGACATGGGTGTGGTGGCCGAAACCGCTGAGCGCGTGCAGGTGCAATACGCCGGCCAGAAGGTCGAGGAGCAGCCCGTGAAGGCACTGTTCCGCGATCCGCATCATCCTTATACGGCGGCACTTCTTTCGGCGCTGCCGGAACGGGCGGTAGTCGGTGAGCGTCTGCCGTCGATCGCCGGTGTCGTGCCCGGCCAGCATGATCGCCCCTCGGGGTGTCTCTTCGCACCGCGCTGCTCGTTTGCGACTCCCGAATGCGACCGCGGCGTCAAGCGCCAAGGTGTCGAGCTCGGCGTGACGCTCTGCAACTATCCGCTGGAACACGGCAAGCCGCTCGGCCATCCCGGCCTTGTCGCCACGCAGGCAGGAGGCATTCAATGACGGACGCTGTCCTCGAGGGGCGCGATCTCGCCCGTTTCTACACCGTCAGGCGCGGCGCCTTCAAACCGGAGGCGACCGTCAAGGCGCTGAACGGCGTCAGCTTCAGCCTGCAGTCCGGCCGCACGCTCGCGGTCGTCGGCGAATCCGGTTGCGGCAAGTCGACGCTCGCCCGCCTGGTAACGATGATCGAAGACCCGACAGCCGGCGAATTGCTGATCGACGGCAAGCCGGCGAAGCTTGGCGACCGCAGTCTGCGCAGCGCCGTGCAGATTGTCTTCCAGAATCCTTACGGCTCGCTCAATCCGCGCCAGAAGGTCGGCTCCATCCTCGAAGAACCGCTGAAGATCAACACCGATGATGATGCCGCCACGCGCCGTCGCAAGGCCGAGGAGATGATGGCGCGCGTCGGCCTGCGCCCGGAACATTACGATCGCTATCCGCACATGTTCTCCGGCGGCCAGCGCCAGCGCATTGCCATCGCTCGCGCACTGATGCTGCGGCCGAAGGTACTGGTACTCGATGAACCGGTCTCCGCGCTCGACCTGTCGATCCAGGCTCAGGTGTTGAACCTTCTGATGGACCTGCAGAAGGAAATGGGGCTGGCCTATCTCTTCATCTCGCACGGTCTTTCAGTCGTTCGCCACATCGCCGACGACGTGATGGTGATGTATCTCGGTCGTCCGGTCGAGACCGGCACGGCGGAAGAAGTCTTCGCCCGCCCGCGCCACCCCTATACCGCCGCTCTGTTGTCGGCGACGCCGATCGCCGACCCTGAGCGTGAGAAAAACCGCATCCGTCTGCAGGGTGAATTGCCGTCTCCCCTCAATCCTCCGACCGGCTGTCACTTCAACCCGCGCTGCTGGCGTGCGCAGGACCATTGCCGCCAGGTGACGCCGGAATTGTTGGGCGAGGGAACGCATAAATTCTCCTGTTTCTACCCGTTGGATTGATGGCTGGAACCACCGTGAGCGATATATCGAAGGCACCTCTCGCCATCATCATCATGGGCGTCAGCGGTAGCGGCAAGTCGTCCGTCGGCGAAAAGATGGCGGCGCGGCTGGACTTGCATTTTGTCGAGGGTGACGCGCTGCATCCCGCGGCCAATGTCGAGAAGATGAGCAAGGGCATTCCGTTGACGGATGAGGATCGATGGCCTTGGCTCGATCTGATCGGTCAGCAGATCGCGGCGAGCCTGGCGAAAGGCGAAGCGATCGCCGTGTCCTGCTCGGCTTTGAAGCGCACCTATCGCGAGCGTTTGCGGGCCGCCGCCGGCGGGCACCTCTATTTCGTCTATCTCGACGGCTCGAAGGAACTGCTGACCGAACGCATGGGCGAGCGCAGGGGCCATTTCATGCCGGCGTCACTTCTTGAAAGCCAGCTACAAACGCTGGAAGTGCCGACCGGCGAACCCGGCGTTGTGACGGTTGGCATTGATGACACGGTCGACGGTATCGTCGAGGCCGCGCTCATGGGCCTCGACGCGATCCGTTGACGCCCTTAAATTAGGGCGCGAACCGGTCCGGTGCGTAAGCCGAGATATCGATGAACGGCTTTTCACCGGTAATCAGCTCAGCCAGCACGCGCCCGGTCACGGGGCCTAGCGTCAGGCCATGATGGGCGTGGCCGAAGGCGAACCATAGGCCATTGTGGCGCGGCGCCTTGCCGATGATCGGCATCATGTCCGGCGTGCAGGGACGGGCGCCCATCCAGGGCTCCGGATCAAGTCGCTCGCCAATCGGAAAGACGGTGCGGGCGACGGCTTCGGCGCGGTCAAGCTGGATCGGTGTTTTTGGCGCATCGCGCAGGGCAAATTCCGCCCCGGTCGTCAGCCTGATGCCGCGGTTCATCGGCGCCAGGAAATAGCCGCGCTCGGCATCCAGCGTCCAATTGTTGAGGATGGCATTGCCTTCGGCGGCGTAGTGCATGTGATAGCCGCGCTTGACGCCCAACGGAAAAGCATAACCGAAACGCTTCGTCACGAGATCAGCCCAGGGGCCGAGAGCGACGACGACATCCTCGGCCTCGATCGAGCCCTCCGACGTCACCATCTTCCACTGGGAGCCGGACCGGCCGAGCGAGACGGAGTCGCCGATCGCGAAACGCCCGCCAATGCTCTCGAAATAAGCACGGTAGGCGGCGATCAGCCCATGCGGATCGAGCACGGACCAGGGATCGCGCCAGCGCAGGCCACCCGAGAAGCTGCCTTTGATATGCGGCTCCAGCGTCGCGATATCGGCACCGGTCAGCGCGTCGTAGGCGATGCCGAATTCGCGGTTGAGACGTTCGGCCTCGGCGACTTCCGCATCGCGTTTCTCGTTCGTGCGGAAAATCTCCATCCAGCCGTTCTTGCGGATCAGTTCCTCGGCGTGAGAAGCTTCTATCAGATCCTTGTGCTCGCTGATGGAATGCTCGATCAGCGGCGCATAGGCGCGTGAGATCATCTCATGCCGCTTGGTGTTGGAATTCCACCAATAGCGGGCAAGGAAGGCGATCTGCCCCGGCAGCGCACGCAGATGATAATGCGCGTCGATGCGGTTGTTGAAGGCATAGCGGAGAAGAAGGCCGAACTGCTGCGGAAAACCGTAGGGCACGACGCCCTCGCGCTGGATCAGGCCGGCATTGCCGAAGGAGGTCTCCTCGCCGGGCGCTTTGCGGTCGACGAGAATGACCTGGCGCCCGCGCCGCTGGAGGTGGATGGCCGTCGATACGCCGACGATGCCTGCGCCGAGCACGATTGCGTCTTTTGTCATGTTCCCTGCTATCCGCATGCTTCATTTATTTGCGCATGAACTCGTCCAAAAACCGTTTCCTGCTTTTGGGGATCATGCTCCAAGTATCGAAAATGCCTGCCAAAATGCTGCGGCGCAAATGAAAAATGCGATCAAGCCATGACCTCTCTCAAAGCCGCATTTTCAGCGCGAATACGCACGGTGAGGATGGCGGCGTTAAGCAGTGAAAAGATCAGGGCGTAGAGCGGCAGACCAAAGGCGAGCGGCAGCGCGGCGATCTCGCCGATGACCACCGCATAGTTCGGATGGCTGAGGAAGCGATAGGGCCCGCTCGTCACCAAAGCAGCGCCCGGCAGCACGATGATCCGTGTCGTCCAGCGCCCTTTCAGTGTCGCCAGCACCCAGATGCGCAAACCCTGCAGCACCATGAAGACAACGAACCAGACAGGACTGATCGGACGGCCGGCGGCCAGAAACCACAGGCCGATGAGCCAGACCGCGTGCATCGCCACCATGTAGGGATAGTGTTCCGATGCGATCTCGCGCGCGCCGCGCGCAAGGAGAGTGGCGGTGTTGCGGCGCGCGTACACCAGTTCGGCCAGCCGCTGCAGGGTGACGAAGGACAGAAGCGCGATCGATGGCCAGAGCATCAGGCGACCCTCTTCAGCGTAACGCAGCTGGCCGAAAAGCCGGGCCCCATGGCGACCAGGGCCGAACGTCTCGGCAGGCCGGCGATAATCGCACGCTCGAGCACGAAGAGTACCGTCGGCGATGACATGTTGCCGTAGTCGCCGACCACCTCGCGTTCGATATCCAGCGAGCCGGGTTCGAGGCCGAAGGCGGTCTCCAGTGCCACCAGCACCTTGGTGCCGCCGGGATGGCAGATGAAGCGGTCGACATCCGATATCGTCAGGCCCGCGCGCTCTAGAATGCCGGCGACGGCGGGCTTGATATTCGCTTCGGCAAAGGGCGGCAGCGATTGGTCCAGGATGATGCCGAAGCCCGTATCGTCGATCTTCCAGCCCATGATGCCGAGAGTATCGGGAAAGAGATGCTCGCCCGTCGATTCGATCTCCGCGAGACCATCCTTTCCGGCGCGCAGGATGCAGGCGGCCGCGCCGTCGCCGAACAGCGCTGTCGCGACGATGTTCGGCCGCGTGAGTTCGTCCAGCCGGAAGGCGAGCGAGCAGAGTTCGATGGCGACGAAAAGTACGACGGCGCCCGGACGGTTCTTCGCCATGCGCGAGGCGATGCCAAGGCCCGAAACGCCGGCCGCGCAGCCGAGGCCGAAGACCGGCACACGCTCTATATCGGAGCGGAAGCCCATCTCGCGCGCGAGCCGTGCATCCAGGCTCGGCGTTGTAACGCCGGTCGACGACACCGTGACGATGCAGTCGACCTCCTCGGCTCTCAGACCGGCACGTGTCAGCGCGTTGGTAGCGGTTTTCCTGAAGAGTTGGCTTGCGACCTCGGCATAGGCTTCCATGCGGTCCTGCCAGCCATGCGACTGTTCGAACCAGGAAAGCGGACGGGCGACATAACGCTTGCGGATGCCGGCGCTTTCGAACACGCGGGCGAGATGCTTGAACTCGCGAAAACGATCGGCAAACAGACGGCCGGCGGTCTCGGCAGCCTCCGATTGGTAGATGATGTTGTCGGGCGTGGCGACAGCCAGACTGACAAGCTTGACGGTATCGGTCACTTGTTTCTCCTTGCGACCCTCGGCGGGTACGTATGTGGAAACACGCGAGTATCAGGAATTATTCGCGTGGTCTCCGTCACGAAAGAGTGACGGGAGGTCGTGACTACAAGCGCAAGAAAAATATTCGGTCGCTGCGAATAAAATGAACGGATGGCGTGTTCACCCATCGCAACGTTCATTTTTGCCAAGGAGCAATCCCATGACGACTACCGCTTTCCGCCTGGCCTCCGTCGCTCTCGGCGCCTGCCTCACCCTCGGCGCTTTTACTGTCCCGGTTTTCGCGATCGGCGACGATAGTAGCACGACTCCGACCTGCAAGAAGGGCGAGATCTACGACAAGAAGGCGAAGAAGTGCGTGAAGCAGCAGGGCGCCAACATCACCGACGAAAACCGCGCCGACTATGCTTACTCGCTCGCCAAGAAGGACCACCGCTATGAAGAAGCACTGGCGGTTCTCGACACTATGCAGAATCCGAACACGGCAGAAGCATTGAACTATCGCGGCTATGCCACCCGCAAGCTCGGCCGCACGGATGAAGGCATTTCCTATTACCTGAAGTCCGTCTCAATGGACCCGAAGTATTCGCTGGTTCGCGAATATCTCGGCGAAGCCTATGTCATCAAGGGTCAGATCGACCTTGCCAAGGACCAGTTGAGCACGATCAAGACGCTCTGCGGCAACACCGCTTGTGAGGAATATCAGGATCTGAACAACGCCATTCAGAATCCGTCGAGCCTCTGATTTCAAGCGTCGGACCTAAGATGGCCGCTATAGGCAGTCAGCATTCAGAGGGATATTCGAGTGTCAGTCGCTCATTCCACAATTTCTGCTTATAGTCGGGTAAGATCGGAACCGCCGGCAAGACCGGCGATTCCCAAAAACGCGAACCTCGCGGAGGGTGCCATAGCGAGCGAAGAGGATATCAGGGCGGGTCTGTCGCAGCATCTGACGCGGCTTTGGCGCTATGCCGTGGTGCTGTCTCGCCAACGCGACGTGGCAGATGATCTGGTGCAGGCGACCTGCGTCAGGGCGCTGGAGCGGGCTGACCAGTTCGCGGCCGGCACACGGCTCGACCGATGGTTGTTTTCGATCCTGCACTCGATCTGGCTGAACGAGATTCGGTCGCGCCGGGTGCGCATGGGGCAGGGTTTTGTCGATGCCGACGAAACATTGGTTTTCGACGGCGCGCGCCAGACGGAGACGCATATTCTCGCCGGCCAGGTGCTGAAACAGGTGCAGGCGCTGCCGGAAGCGCAGCGCACCGCGGTATTCCTCGCCTATGTCGAAGGATTGTCCTATCGCGAGGTGGCGGAGGTTTTGGATGTGCCGATCGGAACGGTGATGAGCCGGCTGGCGGCAGCGCGAGCAAAGCTTGCTGATGGCATCGGATCGGCAGACTGTGCGCGGCTTTCAGGGGGTGGGCGACTGGGGAACGAGAATGAGTAAATTGGACAACAACAATATGCCCTCGGACGAGCTGCTTACCGCCTTCATCGACGGCGAGCTGGGAGCGGCCGAGCGTGACAGGATGGAAAAGCTGATCGCTGACGACGTTCGAGTGGCGGAACGTTTCGATTTCCTATCGCGCAGCGATCTGCCTTTCCGTGAGGCATTCGAGCCTGTGCTTGCCGCGGCCCCAAGCGCCAAGCTGGACGCTATGCTTGCCGCCATCCCTTCCACAAAGGAGCAGAAGAAAGCCGCTTCGGGCATCAGCCGCCGTGGCTTCCTGTCGGCGATCGCTGCCTGCCTGGTCGTGGGCATCGCCATCGACCGCGCCGCGATCGGCATCAACCATCGCCTTGCCAAGCCGGACGAGGGGACCGAGTGGCGCGCTGTCGTCGCCGAATATCTTTCCCTCTATACGCCGGATACGCTGAGCGCGCCGGCGGGCGATCATGCTGAACAGGCTGCGCAATTGAGTGAAGTCGGCTCCAAACTCGGCCTCACGCTGACGCCCGAAACCGTCGCCATGCCCGGCGTCGATTTCAAGCGTGCCCAGGTCTTGAATTACGACAGCAAACCTTTGGCGCAGATCGCTTATCTCGACCCCGAAAGCGGGCCGATGGCGCTTTGCATCATTCCCTCGACCAGGGGTACTTCCGAACCGGACATGGAAAACCGCCGCGGCATGAATGTCGTCTACTGGTCGAACGCCACCCACGCCTTCATGCTGATCGGCCATTCGCCGATCGACCGGATGAAGACGCTGGCGGATGGCGTCCGGGCGAGCTTGGCGGTTTGACGTTGGCCTTTTTCCCAGCGACGCGCAGGGGTTAACTCCCGCAAATCACGCGATTCAAAAAGAATTTGGCGAAAACTCATCCTGCTGATATTCTCCACCCAACGAAAATCGAATGAGCGCCTGCAGCATGCCTTTCGGCCTTGCGCGGCGCGGTGGAAAAGATACGTGAGTGACCCCGACAGCGGCAAAATGCCGCAGGCAGACGGGGCGTCGGTAGCAGAGCGCAGGAAGGGTAAATCCTCCCGGCGCGCTAAGCGTAAGCGCGGCGGTTCCGGCCGTCCGAACGCTTATTCTGCGGAGGCCAACCAGACCGGCACGTCCAGTCCGGTGGCGACACGCCCAGCAGATAACGACGCCGGTTCTCCGGCCAAAAAGCGCAAGCGCCGCCGCCGTTCCCGTGGCGGAGCGCATGATGGTGTGCAGCATGCCTCCTCATCACAGCAGCATCAGGTTTCCGCCTCTCAGGAACATCGCGTTGCGGGCGAGCACGGCCATGCGCCTTCGCACAAGAATGGCAAGAACAGGCGCAAGCATCGCAGCAAGCGCGGTCTGCAGGGCCGCCCGCTGGTGCACGAAAAGACGGCACAGATCGTCGTTCCTGCCGCCAATGTCACTGCTGAGCATACTCCCGCTCACAATGACCACCATCATGACCGGCATCCGCCGCAGCAGCGTCGCGACGGCCATGCGCCATATCACCATGCCGATGGCGACACCCGGCCCGTCGATCTCTACGCGGCGCTCGATCTCGGCACCAACAATTGCCGCCTGCTGATCGCGCAGCCTACGCGCCCTGGTCAATTCCGGGTCGTTGACGCTTTTTCTCGCATTGTCCGTCTCGGCGAGGGCCTTGGCGCCAGCGGCCGGCTCTCAAGCGATGCGATGGACCGCGCCGTCGAGGCTCTGCGCATCTGCGCCGGCAAGTTGAAGACGCGTGAGATCCGCCGCATGCGACTGATCGCAACCGAAGCATGCCGCGCGGCGGAGAATGGCGAAGCCTTCCTCGCCCGTGTCACGGAAGAGACCGGCCTGCGGCTCGAAATCATCGATCGCGAGACGGAGGCGCGTCTTGCCGTCTCCGGATGTTCGTCGCTGGTTGGTCCCGAGGCGCGCTCGGTCGTGCTCTTCGATATCGGCGGCGGCTCCTCGGAAATCGCTGTCATCCGCATTGGGGAGAACCGCTCCAGCCGGCTTGCCAATCACATCACTCATTGGACCTCGTTGCCCGTTGGCGTGGTGACGCTCTCGGAACGCCATGGCGGCCGCGACGTCACGCCGGACCTGTTCGAGGCGATGGTGCGAGAGGTCTCGGGCATGCTCGAACGCTTCGATTGCCCGCCCGTCGAGGAGGCTGCCCGCGACAGCGGCGATTTCCATCTGATCGGCACGTCCGGCACGGTGACGACGCTCGCCGGCGTCCATCTCGATCTGCCGCGCTACGACCGGCGTCGGGTCGACGGCGTCTGGCTGTCCGACGACGAGGTGACGGCAATGCAGGCGAAGCTGCTTTCCTGGGACTTCGCCGGCCGCGCCGCCAATCCCTGCATCGGGCCGGACCGCGCCGATCTGGTGCTGGCGGGCTGCGCCATTCTCGAGGCGATCCGCCGCCGCTGGCCAAGCCCACGCATGCGTGTTGCCGATCGCGGCCTGCGCGAAGGACTGCTCACCGACATGATGGCGGATGACGGTGTGTGGCGGCGCGGCCGCTCGCGCCGCGGCCATCGACCGAAGGATACGAAGGGACCGCAGGCATGACCAAGCCAACGATCGCCGGCAACCGTACCGGCCGCAAGCTCGGCCAGCGCGTCAAGAAAAAGAAGCTGAAAGCCTCTTCGCGGCAATGGCTGGAGCGGCATATCAACGATCCTTATGTGCAGCGTGCCCAGCTTGAAGGCTACCGCGCCCGTGCTGCCTTCAAGCTGCTGGAGATCGACGAGAAGCACCATATCCTCAAGGGCGCACGCCGCATCATCGATCTCGGCGCTGCGCCGGGAAGCTGGTCGCAGATTGCCGCCAAGGTCACCGGATCGACGGAAGAGGATATCCGCGTTGCTGCAATCGATTTCCTGGAAATGGCGCCGCTGCCGGGCGTTGCCATTCTGCAGCTCGACTTCCTCGATCCGGACGCACCGCAGCGACTGATCGACGCCGTCGGCGGCACGCCCGATCTGGTGATTTCGGATATGGCCGCGCCGACGACCGGCCATCAGCGCACCGATCATCTGCGCACCATGCATCTCTGCGAGGTCGCCGCGCACTTCGCAGTCGAGGTCCTTTCCGAAGGCGGACATTTTCTCGCCAAGACCTTCCAGGGTGGCACGGAACGCGACCTGCTGACGCTGCTGAAGCAGAATTTTCGCCAGGTCATTCATGTGAAGCCAGGCGCATCCAGAGCTGAGTCAGTGGAGATGTTCCTGCTGGCGAAAGGCTTCAAGGGTCGCAAGACGGACGACGAAGCAACGAGCGCTTGATTTAGCCATCGCTTTTGTCCGATGATGCAGTCCCATCGGCATCGCAGGCAGCGCATTCTTACCATGCTTCTTTACGTCACTCTCGGCTCCAACGATATTCCGCGTGCACGCAGCTTCTATGATGCGGTGATGCCGATCCTCGGCTACCGGCGTCAACGCGAATCGGATGAGGAAATCGGCTACGCCGCCGATGGCGATGTCCGCTGCCGTTTCTGGGTGGTGGTTCCCTACAATCACCGCGCTGCTACGATCGGCAATGGCTCGATGGTGGCTCTGCACGCTGAAAGCCGTGCCGATGTCGACGCCTTTCACGCCGCGGCCCTTGCCCATGGCGGCAAGGATGAGGGCAAGCCGGGCCTGCGCTCTTTCCATGCAAATTTCTATGCGGCTTATGTGCGCGATCCCGACGGCAACAAGCTCAGCGCCGTCTGCGAGCGGCCTGAATAGACCTCTCAGCGTTTCTCGAACGAACTACTTCACCGCCGGTTGCTGGTGCTGCGGCATCTGCGGCTGCATCGCGGCCACACGTTTTAGTCCGGCCTTGTGACCGGAGACCGTGGCGCCGGCGCTGCGGTCCATCCGGATGAAGGGAATGGTCGCAACGACGGTCAGGATGGAGATGCAGAAGAAAGCGATATGGAAATCGCGAACCTGCAGCTCGGTGCCGCTGAAGAAGGTCGAGGTTTCCAGGATCATGGCGGCGACGGCGACGCCGAGTGCCAGGCTGATCTGCTGCATGACCGAGCTCATCGACGTGGCCTGGCTCGCTTGCTTGTCGCTGATGTCGGCGAAGGCGAGCGCATTGATGCCGGTGAAGAAGAACGAGCGCGAGAAGCCGCCAACCAGGAGCACGCCGATGATAATGAGATGCGGCGTCCACGGCTGGAACAGGCCAGTGCAGATCGTGGTGATCGTCGTGATCCCTGCCGCCGACAGCAGCGCGGTCTTGAAGCCGACGGCAGTGAAGACGCGGCGTGCGATGAACTTGGTGCTGATGGCGCCGATGGCGCCGGCGAAGGTGATCAAGCCCGATTGGAACGGATTGAGGCCGAAGCCGAGCTGCAGCATCAGCGGCGTTAGAAAGGGCATAGCGCCGATGCAGATGCGAAACAGCGTGCCGCCGGTGACGGACGCGCGAAAAGTAGCGTTCTTCAGCAGCTGCAGATTGAGGATCGGCGCCGGATGACGGCGCGCATGGCCGATGTAAAGGAAGCCGCAGATGAAGCCGATGAGGACGGCCGAGATTCCGATGAACGGCGGTAGTGCCGGCAGGCTAATGACCGACATGCCGAAGACGACGCCGGCGGCCGCGAAGGACGTCAGCAGGAAGCCAGTGAAATCGAGCTTTGGCGGCATGGTCGCCTCGACCTCCGGCAGGAAGATCGACGACAAGATGACGCCCAGAATGCCGACGGGCACGTTGATCAGGAAGATCCAGTGCCAGGAGGCGTAAGTGGTGATGAAGCCGCCGAGGGGCGGTCCGGCAAGCGGGCCGACGAGGGCGGGAATGGAAAGTAGCGCCATGGCCGAGACCAGGTCGCTCTTCTGTGTCGTGCGCACCAGCACAAGGCGCCCGACCGGCGTCATCATCGAGCCGCCGAGACCTTGCAGGAAGCGGGCTGCGACGAATTCCAGCAGGCCGCCCGAGAAGGCGCACATGATCGAACCGATGACGAAGACGCAGATGGCAAGCCGGAAGATGTTCTTCGCCCCGAAGCGATCCGACATCCAACCGCTGATCGGGATGAACACCGCCAGCGACACCATATAGGATGTCAGCGCAAGTTTCAGCGTGATCGGACCAACATGGAGATCCGCCGCGATGGCCGGCAGCGCGGTCGCAATCACGGTGGAATCCATCTGTTCCATGAAAAGAGCGACGGCAAGGATCAGGGGAACGATGCGATTCATAGGCATATGCCTTGGTGGGTCGTGTCTTCGGGGAAGGGGCCCGCCTGAGACGGGCACCCGCTCTGTAGTCCTATGTGCGGCCTCTGCCAATCCCCGATTCTGCCCTGTGGCTTCTTGGAGATCACGTCTTCGTGATGCCGCTTGCAGCCCAGTATAGGATACCAAGTTTGACATATGCTAAACGCATGGAAATGCTAAACGCATAAAACGTCGTTTTGTGTATTAGCGGATCTGGATGGATATGTCATGGCGAAATTATCGACCATGAAAGATCGTATACCAGCTTGCCGTTGCCGATGACGATGACAGGCGCAGCTTACGCTGCCACCATTGGAGAAAATGAGATTATGACAGCCGTTGTTCTGCCGCCCGACACCCATCATTTCAAGTTGGGGTCCTGCACCATCACCGTCGTCAAGGATGGTGCGAACATTCTGGACAATCCCTGGGAAATCTTCGGGTCGAACCAGGCTCCGGAAACGGTGCAGAAGCTTTTGGCGCAGAACTTCTTGCCGACCGAAAAGCTCGTCAACAGCTATGCACCTGCTATCATCGACACCGGCACCGACGTGATCGTCGTCGACACCGGCTTCGGCCCCGCCGGCCGCGCTCGCGGCTTGGGCCGTTTTCGCGAAGGTCTGAAGGCTGTCGGCTACACGCCGGAGCAGGTGACCGTGGTCGCTCTGACGCATCTGCATGGCGACCACATCAGCGGGTTGATAGAGGACGGCGCCCCGGCCTTCCCGAACGCACGCTACGTCACCGGCGAGATCGAATATGAATTCTGGACCGACAAGGCCCGCGAAGGGACACCTGCCGAAGGCGGCCACAAGGCGGTGCTTGCCAATGTCGTGCCTTTTGCCGAAAAGATGACCTTCCTCAAGGAAGGCGATCAGATCGTCAACGGCATGACAGCCATGCTCGCTCCCGGCCATACGCCCGGTCATCTCGTCTTCCACCTGCAGTCGGATGGCAAGCAGCTGGTGATGACGGGCGATGTCGCCAATCACTACATTCTCTCGCTTGGCCGCCCGGATTGGGAAGTGCGCTTCGACGCCGACAAGATCCAGGCCGCCAAGACCCGTCGTCGTGTCTTCGACATGATCTCCGCCGATCGTATCCCCTTCTTGGGTTTCCATATGCCGTTCCCGGCAGTCGGTTTCGTCGAAAAGCATCAGGACGGTTTCCGCTACATCCCGAAGACCTATCAGTTCGATCTCTGAGATCGAACTGCCGCGCAAGATTTAGGCCAATCTCGAAAGCCCGGTCGTGCGCCGGGCGCTTTTCCCTATTCCCTTCCTGTCATAGACGTGTTACCAGCCCTCGCCAACTTCCAAGCAACACTTGCAAGATCGCCCGGTAGACGATTCGTTCCGGAGCCGTCCTGCTTTTCACAGACGAAGGAATTTGGCCATGGCACGCATTATTGAAACGTCAACCGGGTTGGATGCTCTGACATTCGACGACGTGCTCCTGCAGCCGGGACACTCCGAGGTCATGCCCGGCCAGACGAACATCGCCACCCGCATCGCCCAAGACATCGAACTCAACCTGCCGATTCTGTCAGCGGCCATGGACACCGTGACGGAAAGCCGTCTCGCCATCGCCATGGCCCAGGCTGGCGGCCTTGGCGTCGTCCATCGCAACCTGACGCCGGTCCAGCAGGCCGAAGAGGTCCGCCAAGTCAAGAAGTTCGAAAGCGGCATGGTGGTCAATCCGGTAACGATCGGTCCGGAAGCAACGCTTGCCGAAGCGCTCGGCCTGATGCGGGCGCACGGCATTTCCGGTATCCCGGTTGTCGAGAAGTCGCATCGCCTCGTCGGCATCCTCACCAACCGTGACGTCCGCTTCGCCTCCGATCCGGAGCAGAAGATCTACGAATTGATGACCCGCGAAAATCTCGTCACGGTCAAGGACGGCGTGCAGCAGCAGGAGGCCAAGCGCCTGCTGCACCAGCACCGCATCGAGAAGCTGCTGGTCGTGGACGGCGAGGGCCGCCTCGTCGGCCTGATAACCGTCAAGGATATCGAGAAGTCGCAGCTCAACCCGAACGCTTCGAAGGATGCGCAGGGCCGCCTTCGCGCCGCCGCCGCCATCAGCGTCGGTGACGATGGCTACGAGCGTGCCGAGCGCCTGATCGAGGCCGGCGTCGACTTGTTGGTCGTCGATACCGCCCACGGCCATTCGCAGCGTGTCCTCGACGCCGTCACCAGGGTCAAGAAGCTCTCCAACTCGGTTCGTATCATGGCCGGCAATGTTGCCACCTATGACGGCACACGGGCGCTGATCGACGCCGGCGCGGACGCCGTCAAGGTCGGTATCGGCCCCGGCTCCATCTGCACGACCCGCATCGTCGCCGGCGTCGGCGTGCCGCAGCTCGCCGCCATCATGTCGGCAGTCCAGGCCGCGCAGGACCAGAACATCCCCGTCATCGCCGACGGCGGCATCAAGTTCTCCGGCGACCTTGCCAAGGCGATCGCCGCCGGCGCATCGGCTGCCATGGTTGGCTCGCTTCTCGCCGGAACGGATGAAAGCCCGGGTGAGGTCTATCTTTATCAGGGCCG
This sequence comes from Rhizobium sp. BK313, assembly GCF_014193655.1. Taxonomy (GTDB): domain Bacteria; phylum Pseudomonadota; class Alphaproteobacteria; order Rhizobiales; family Rhizobiaceae; genus Rhizobium. The sequence continues at coordinate 692,332 of NZ_JACHZQ010000003.1, forward strand.
TTCTTTCAAGGCGTATCGCGGCATGGGTTCCGTTGGCGCCATGGCGCGTGGCTCGGCCGATCGCTACTTCCAGGCGGAAGTGCGCGACACGCTGAAGCTGGTGCCTGAGGGTATCGAAGGCCAGGTCCCCTATAAGGGTTCGGTCTCGGGCGTGCTGCACCAGCTCGCCGGTGGCCTCAAGGCTGCGATGGGCTACGTCGGCGGCGCCGATCTGAAGGACTTCCAGGAGCGCGCTACGTTCGTACGTATCTCCGGTGCAGGACTTCGGGAAAGCCACGCCCACGACGTCACGATCACACGCGAGAGCCCGAACTATCCGGGCGCCGGCGTCTGATCTATGCAGGGTAGCGCTCAAGGCAACGCCAGGTCTCTTCAAGGCCTGACGGCAGTCCTCGCGGCCTTGTCCTTGGCGCTCTTCGCCTGGATCTATGCGGGCTTTGTCCCCGCCTTCCGCGCCGCAGCCGGCGGGCAGGAAATGCTGGATGCGCGCATCGGCGGCTACGAGTCGGAAGATGTCGTCGCCATGGTGCGATATCTCAAAGATCAGCCCGACCCGGCGGCGATCCTGCATTCCATGTATCTCGGGCCGGAGCTCGTCTTTCCGCTGGTGCTGAGCGGCTTGCTGTTCTGCCTGCTGCGATTGGTCGGGCCGGGCGGCACTTTTTTCGGCCGGCCGATCCGGCCTGCGGTGGTCGCGCTAATCTTCTTCCTGCCGATTTTCTACGGCGTGATGGACTATTCCGAGAACATTGCCGGCTTACTGCTCTTTCCGCCGGCTGCGCCGCCTGATGGCACCGTGACGCTGCTCTCGGGTCTTCTGCCGGTCATCGTGCGGCTGAAGTTCCTGTCACTGGTCGTCACCATCATTCTACTGGCCCGTTTCGCGATTCTTCGCTACCTGTCTCCGGACGGTTCCAAGCCGTCCTGAGCGGTTGTTTCTGCCGTTCAGCAATCCCTAGAGCGGTTCAGCGTTTCACGGAATCGCTTTCCCGCTCTATCCCTTTGTTTTACGCAATTCCGGACGGAAAACCGCTTCGCACTTTTCCTGGAATTGCTCTAAGGAGTTGGCGGCGTGACCGGCTATGAAATGTTCTGGCCCATGATGGCCCATGCGGTGCTTGTCTATATTCTTTACGCGCTGTTAGGCTTGCGCCGCCGGAGTGCGGTGAAGGCCGGCAAGATCAGGCAATCGCAATTTCGCGAAAATTACGCTGCTGACGAGCCGGCGCAAAGCCTGGTGGTGCGTAACAATCTCGCCAATCAGTTCGAACTTCCCGTGCTCTTTTATGCTTGCTCTATCGCGCTATTCGTCGCCCAGGCGGATAATCTGCCTGCCGTCATCCTGGCCTGGATCTTCGTTGGGTCGCGCTACGCCCACACCTTCGTGCATGTCACCAGCAACAATCTACGCTATCGCAGCCCGCTTTTCGCCATCGGCTATATTGCTCTTGCCGGCATGTGGGGCTGGCTTGCCGTTTGGATGACGTTCTCCTAACCAAACTTGCGTTTTCGCGGGGAACAACCTGCGGTAACGTATTTGTGTTCTTCCTTTACCATCCCACTGCACTCCATTGACCTATCTTGTCACGGGGTGGCTTTGCTTTGGGATGCGGGCTGCCGGGGAAAGATGAGGAGGAACACAATATGAGCATGGATAAGCCCATCGTGACCCAGGCGATGATCAATGCTTACGACGAATATACGCACCTGACGCTCGATCGCCGCGGTTTTATGGAAAAGCTGACGAAGCTCGCGGGCTCGGCAGGGGCCGCGGCCGCGATCGCGCCGTTGCTTGCGGCCAACAAGGCTAGCGCCGAGATCGTTGCCGCCGATGACAGCCGTCTCGAGACGAAGGATGTCACTTACCCTGGCAAGGGTGGTGAGATGAAAGGCTATCTCGTTCGGCCGAAGGGTGCTGGCGGGAAGCTCGGCGCTGTGATCATCATTCATGAAAATCGTGGTCTCAATCCGCATATCCGCGATGTCGCCCGCCGCATGGCGCTGGAAGGTTTCATCACATTGGCGCCGGATTTCCTGTCGCCCCTCGGCGGCACGCCGGAGGATGAGGACAAGGCACGCGACATGTTCACCAAGCTCGATGCGGAGCAAACGGTCGCTAATGCCGAAGCGAGCCTGACCTACCTTTCCAAGCTCGACGGCTCCAACGGCAAGGTCGGCGCAATCGGCTTCTGCTGGGGCGGCGGTGTCATCAACCGCTTCGCTACCAAGTCGCCGGAGCTGAAGGCCGGTGTTGCCTACTATGGTGCGCAGCCGGCGGCAGCCGATGTGCCTGATATCAAGGCGGCGCTTCTTCTGCATTATGCCGGTCTCGACGAGCGCATCAATGCCGGCATTCCCGCCTATCGCGAGGCGCTGGAAAAGGACAAGAAGACCTTCGAGATATTCGTCTATGACGGCGCCAATCACGCCTTCAACAATGACACCTCGGCCGCCCGTTACGACAAGAAAGCCGCCGATCTTGCTTGGAGCCGGACGGTGGCGTTTCTGAAGAAGTACCTGGCTTAAGCTAAGCGATTAGCGACACGGGGATTGGACTCGATAATGGCTTGGGCCGGCGCGTCCATGTCCTGCCGTGACTGCGCCGCCAGCCCAGCCGATCTCGCGTGCAGGCTGCGGATCGCTATGCAAAGGCGGCAGCCACGCTTCGGCCTTTGTTGCCCATAGCGCATTTGTATCATTATATTACACTTAAAATTGAACTTTTCTCATTTACGCGCATTGAACAAGCGTGTGGCATAAGCTGGCACACGCCCCGGCGTCGTTCCGAGTGACAATGAAATGGGAAATGCATGAGTCCGGAAAACCCCGCTCGCATCAAATTCCGCAAGCAGCCTAAGCAGGAACGCAGTATCCACCGCGTCGATGTCATTTTGTCGGCCGCCGCACAACTGATCGCCGACAAAGGCGTCAGCGCCATGACAATGACGGAGCTTGCCACCGCTGCCGGCGTGCCGATCGGTTCCGTTTATCAATATTTTCCTGAGAAAGCCGCGATCGTAACGGCGCTGTTCGACCGCCACGCCGTTCTCGTCCAACAAAAGACGACGGAAGTCTTCAGCGCCGTAAAGTCCCTCGATCACGCTGTCGATCTCGTCTGCGGCGTGATCGACTGGTATTATCGCGAGTTCCGCGGTGATCCGACCTATATGGGCGTGTGGCTGGGGACGGAGACGGACCGGGATCTTCTGAAGTTGAACATACAGCACAGTAATCGCGTCGCCGAAATCTTCCTGAAGGGCATCGAAGCCTATCTTCCGGCCGACAGTCAGATCGACCTGCAGGCCCGCACCCAACTCTTCAGCCACCTCATCGGCGCCTCCGTCCGCCTCGCGATCATGAGCGAGAGGAGCCTTGCGATCCGCATGCTCAACGAATGGAAACAGGTGATCCGGGCGACACTGTTCGCCGAGCCCAGTGGCGAGGCAACCGGCAATAGGCAAACTATTCTCCAGAATTCCGTAACAGACGCCAGCAGCGGCAGCTCTCGGTCTGGAGCGGACTAGGAGCTGTCGCAAGAGTCTCATTTAGTCATCTACGTCTTTGACCGCTATGGGACGAGCCGAAATAGCGTTATCGCGAAACTCCCGCTTCTCACCAATGTCCGGGCGATGTTTCGCTCGTCACATAATTTTTGGCTTCGTCGAACCAGCGCGACGCGGCCTGTGCAATTTCCTCGTGATTAGGAGCAGCCTCACTGGCCCAAACGACGATGCCGTCGGGGCGAGCGACCTGCAACCGAAGGCATCCTTTCGCCGAAAGTCTGCAATTGGCGAAAAGTTGCCGTTCATTCTCGACCGCCTACTGCCTAAACATCACCAGCCCGGCAGAATATGCCCGGCGCGTAGACGCGGATAGTAGCGCGTAAAGGTCTTCACATCGCCGTCGAGATCGTCGTCGACCACAGCCGGTGTGATGTTGTCCAGACAGGCGGAGATGTGGGCGGTGATGGCGTTCATCAGCGATACCGAAAGGCCCGGCCGCTTCATGATGCCGATCTGCACCGGGGGGAGCGGCGGGAAACCGTCCGCCTGGCTCAGCACCTTCATGCCGGTGCGAAGCGCCGATTCCGGCATGACCGATACCGCCATGCCGGCAAGCACAGCAGCGGCAACCACCGTGCAGGACCAGCTGGTGAACAGGATCTGATAGTCGCGGCCGCCGGCATCGAGCGCCGAGCAGGCAAGCTGCCGCCACTGGCAATCGCGACGCCCGACGGCGAGCGGAATAGGTGCATCGTCGCGTAGCGGATGATTGGCCGAGCCGACCCAGCAGAGCGGCTCCGTCCGCACAACATCGGACATTCTCTCACGCGGATTATGGGTGACCAGCGCGATATCGAGCTCGCCGCGATGCATGCGTTCGGCCAGATCCACCGAGGGTTCGCAGACGATGTAGAGCTCGACGTTCGGATGCGTCTTGGCGAAGCGGCCGATGATCTCAGGCATATAGCGGTCGGCATAATCATCGGGTGTGCCGATGCGCAGCGTGCCTTCCAGCCGGTTGTCATCGAAGGCGGCGATCGCCTCGTTATTCAAGCGGATGATGCGGCGCGCATAATTGAGCAGCTTTTCGCCTTCCGCCGTCAGGCGGTTGCCGCGGCCATCCTTGATGAAAAGCTGTTTTCCGACGCGTTCTTCCAACCGGCGCATCTGCATGGAAACCGCCGACTGCGTCTTGAACACCCGGTCGGCCGCCTTGGTGAAGCTGCCCGAATCCACAATGGCGATGAAGGTCTGCAACTGATCGATATCAAGCGGCGCGGCCATGATCTCACCTATAAAAGAGTTTGATAATTATCATTAGAAACATTCGTTGGACTGATCAATAGGGCTTTGGCATCTTCCTAATGCAAATCAGCATACCAATCGGACAGAACCTCCTGTCGAACTCCTCCCAGTCGACGCTCCTTCTCCGGACTTCCGGGAAGGGGCTTGGCTAGCGTGTGCCTGAAGGAAAGGACCATGGAAATGCGCACGACAGATCGGACATTACATCTCGGCCACGCAAGGCCGTCGCTGCCCTTGACGGCACGCCTGACGCTTGCTTTCGATAAGATGGCATCCGTCTGGCGCGCATTCCGCAACCGCCGCGAGATCAATTATTTGAATGAGCTGAACGACAGCCAACTGATGGACATCGGCTTGACACGCCATGACGTCACGTCGGCGCTTAACACCTCGACCTTCTTCGAGGACCCGTCCAGCTATCTGACCAACTCCGCGCGTCGCCGTACGCGCTTCTTCGGCTTCACCAACTTCCGTCGTTGAGGCCGATTAAACGTTTCCCCGCAGGGTGATAGCCAATAAGCCCTGCCTCTTACCCGGTGTTCGGTTCAGTATCGACACCGGGTTTTTTCTTTTGGAGACGGCGTCGCCCCAATGGTAAGACTATCGGGGAAATTGCCTTGTCTTTCGAATGCCTTATGTTGGGACCAAGCTAAAATGCGAGGGCTACGATAATGGCGACAGTGATCCTCTTCCATTCCGTGTACGGGCTGCGCCCCCTCGAACTGGACGCTGTCGAGCGTTTGCAGGCGGCAGGACACAAGGCGTTCGCGCCCGATCTCTATGACGGTTGGGTCGCCAGCTCAATCGACGAAGGCTTCGGATTAAAGGATGAGACCGGTTGGCAGACCATCTGCGAACGGGCGGAATGGGCGATGGCGGGCCTGCCGCCGTCAACAGTTCTGGCCGGATTTTCAATGGGCGCGGCAGTTGCGGCAAGTCTTTGGCCGAAGCGGCCCCAGACCGCTGGCGTGCTCTTCCTTCATAGCATCGCCCAAATCCCGGAAAGCGCTCGCAAGGGCTTGCCGGTGCAGGTCCATCTTGCCGATCCGGATCAATTCGAACCTGCGGAGGATGTTGCCGCGTGGCGATCTGCAGCCGCGCGATCAGAGATCGCGGCCGATGTCTTCACCTATCCGGGTGCAGGCCACCTCTATTCTGACGCCAGCCTGCCGGATTACGATGCCAAGGCGGCCGATCTCACATGGAGCCGCGTCATCCGTTTCCTCGATGCACTCTAAGCCACCTTGAACCAAAGGCTGATGTCGCTTAGATTACCGGCCATCAGTCATTCCAACAGGATGTGTGCCGCAATGGATTCCAACCCGATCGCAACGCCAATTTGCCTTGCCACCGGGAAACGTCATATCCATGCCTGCATCCATTGTCCTCTCCAATCTTTCGTGGTCCACGCCTGACGGCCGGCCGCTTTTCTCGAATATTGATCTGAGTTTCGGTGCCGAGCGCACCGGTCTCGTCGGCCGCAATGGTGTCGGCAAGAGTACCCTTCTCAAGCTCATTACCGGCGAGCTGCAGCCTCAGTCCCGAGCGATATCTTTCGGAGGAAGTCTCGGCGTTCTGCGCCAGAGCGTGCAAGTGGGACCCGACGAAACGGTCGCCGATCTCTTCCAGGCGACCGGAGCGCTTGCCATTCTCCACCGTGCTGAAGCGGGTGAGGCAACAGCCGAGGAACTTGCTTCAGCGGACTGGACACTGGAAAAGCGCATCGCTTCCGCTCTCGATCGTGCCGGGCTCGATGCCACGCCCGAGACGCTTCTTGATGCGCTGTCTGGCGGGCAGCGCACGCGCGCTGGCCTTGCCGCGTTGATTTTCACCGACCCCGATTTTCTCATTCTGGACGAACCGACGAACAATCTGGATCGCGAGGGCCGCGAAGCCGTGATCGAGCTGCTTGCAAATTGGCGGGCCGGCGCGATTGTCGTCAGCCATGACCGGGAATTGCTCGACACGATGGATGCCATCGTCGAATTGACCTCGCTTGGCGCCACGCGCTACGGCGGCAATTGGAGCCAGTATCGCGAGCGCAAGGCTTTCGAGCTTGCCGCCGCCGAACATGATCTTGCCGATGCGGAGAAGCGCGTTGCCGAGGTTGCCCGTAGCGCACAGGCAACGGTGGAGCGGCAGGCGCGAAGGGATCGTGCCGGCAAGAGGAAGGCCGCCAAGGGCGACATACCGCGCATCATGCTGGGCGGGCTGAAAGAGCGGAGCGAGATGACAGGCGGCGAAAATGCCCGCCTTGCCGAACGCCGGCGCACGCAGGCACTTGGAGACGCCGCCGCTGCCCGCGAGCGCATCGAAATCCTCCAGCCTCTGTCGGTCAGGCTTCCGCCGACCGGACTGCCGGCGAGCAAGGTCGTTCTGAAGATCGACGGTGTGACGGCTGGCTATCAGCCCGGCCGTCCGATCATCAGCGATCTCACTTTCGATATCACGGGGCCGGAGCGCATTGCCGTCACCGGTCCGAACGGTTCGGGCAAGACGACGTTGCTGGCGCTGATCTCCGGAGAGTTGCAGCCATGGGTCGGGACGATCCGCGTGATGACCACGATCTCTATACTCGACCAACAGGTGAGTCTTCTCGATCCGTCACTCTCGATCCGCGATAACTTCCGGCGGATGGACCCCCAGGCGGATGAAAATGCCTGCCGCGCGGCGCTTGCCCGGTTCATGTTCAGGGCCGACGCTGCGCTTCAGATCGTATCTACATTGAGCGGCGGCCAGTTGCTGCGCGCCGGCCTCGCGTGCGTCCTCGGTGGACCGACGCCGCCGTCGCTGCTGATCCTCGACGAGCCGACAAATCATCTCGACATTGATTCAATCACCGCAGTCGAGGCAGGCCTGCGCGCATATGACGGCGCCCTCCTGGTTGTCAGTCACGACGAAGTATTTCTGGAAGGCATCAAGATATCGCGCCGGCTGGAACTGTCTTCGCGACAGGCTGTCGAGGTGCTGATTACGGAATGAGAAAAATACGCTGTTTGGTGGCAGCTGACCGCCCGGGTCGGCTTTGGCCGATATTGCTTCGGGAAAATGAGAAAGCGAGGCCGCCAAATGGCGGCACTGCTCTTGGCGCGGGCCTTCCGTTGCGCCGCGTTCGTAGCGACCTGCGAGACGCAGGTTATTGCTGCGACGGTGCCGACTTGTCGATCTTTTCCCGAACCTTGTTGGCCAATGCGGGGTCGTGTTGCGCCGCCGTCAGAATCGATGTGAATTCCTCGACAGATATGTCCGGAGAAGCTTTAACGGCCTCAACCATCTGCGTCTTGGCTTCGGTCTGCAGCTTTTGCTTCGCCACTTCGTCCGACGTCGCCCCAATTTTGGCAGAATAGTCCTGCCTGACCTTGTCGACTTTCAGATAGGCAACGGCAAAGGCCTCGATTTTCTGATCGCTGACGGCCGCACCGTTGCCATCGGCCGGCGCTTGTTGCGTCGGCTGCTGCTCTTGCGCCTGGGCTACTTCCACTGCCAACGCCGGGCTAAAGGTCATCAAGCTGAAGACCGCAGCGGTCAACGTTGCAACGGGTGTATAACGAGTGATCATATCCATTCCTCTGTAACGTGGATGATTTGAGATGATTTGATCGGCGGCAAGACCGCCTCAGCCGTCAGAGGGCCAAGTGAGTTGGTCACGATGGAACGTCTAAAAGTGCTTGGTGCGGCGACATCGGGGCGATTTGCTGACCATTGAGCGGCGGCTTTGTGGTCGCCGATGTGTCCGAAGGTGAGGCGAACCTGCGTGATTAACCGACAAAAACATCGGTTGCCGGCCAATCCTCGCGTCGCCGCAATCAACGTCTCCGTCGGAATACCGCCACACTTGTTACTCTCACTGATCGATTTCCGATGCCAAACTACCTCACGACTAGCAACGAGCGATGAGCAGCGAATGGAAACGCGTTTGAGCAACCAAGCGCGGGAATTCGCCCAACAAAGGAGGTTTCAGAAGCCATGACTACATCAGCCGAGAACGGACGGACAGGCGGACGGCCTGCCATGCAAACACCACCGCTCGTGTCGCCGCAGGAGTGGGAGGCGGCCCGCGAGCGGCTGCTCGTGAAGGAAAAGGCCGAGACCCGCGCCCGTGACGCCCTGGCCGCCGAGCGCCGGCGAATGCCGTGGATGGCCGTGGAGACGGCGTATACGTTCGAGGGGCCCGCGGGCAAGGCCAGCCTGCTCGACCTGTTCGATGGTCGGCGTCAGCTAATTGTCTACCGTGCCTTCTTCGAGCCGGGAGTGTTCGGCTGGCCCGATCATGCCTGCCGGGGCTGTTCCATGGTGGCCGACCAGGTGGCCCACCTCGCCCACCTGAATGCCCGTGATACAACCCTCGTTTTCGTCTCGCGTGCGCCTCAGGCTGATATCGCGCGGCTGAAGGCGCAGATGGGCTGGGAGGGGATACCGTGGTTTACCCTCACGGACAGCTTCGACGCCGATTTCGGCGTCGGCGAGTGGCACGGCACGAACGTATTCTACCGCGACCGCGACCGCGTGTTCCGCACCTACTTCATCAACAACCGCGGCGACGAGCAGATGGGGGGCACCTGGAACTACCTCGACATCACGCCTCTGGGCCGGCAGGAGGTCTGGGAGGACTCGCCTGAGGGCTATCCTCAGACCCCAACCTACAAGTGGTGGAACTGGCACGACAACTACGTCGAAGAGGCAGCGCCCGACAAGAAGTGGGTCGAGGTGTCGGACGCCGGAGAGGCTGCATTCCGGAACCAAGACGCAAACACCAGGCCATGAGCCAGACCGGCTCCGTCTGAGTGGTCCGCAACCGGCCGCAGCGCCATCATTTGGCGCTGCGGTTCGTGCTGCCATATCCGGGAATTGCGCAACGACTTGAATTTCTGGCTTGATGGAAAGCGGCCATCCGCTAGGAAACCGGCTTGGAGGTACGCCAATCCAGAAAAGCTGCGTAAAATGCCGCAAACAATGCGAGCGATGCCGATATGAGCATCATAACGAGCAGCGCATGGATCGTACCCGACTGCGCAAGAAACAGACCGGCAATAGATCCCATGAGCGCTCCGCCAGCGAGTCTCATTGCAGCAGACAGCCCCGCGGCGGTGCCGGCGAGATCGGGGCGCACGGACAGCACGCCGGTGTTGGCGGCGGGCATGGTCAACCCATTGCCTATGCCGATGAACATGCTCGGCCCAAAGAACGCAAGAACGTGAGTGATGCCCGACCTCGCGAGGGCCAGGCCAACCAACAGCCCCACGCATGTGAAAAGGCGTGCGACGATGAGGATAATGCTCAGCGCATTTCGGGAGGCGTAGCGGCCAGCCAGGTAGCTACCCAGGATGAAGCCCGCGGGAACCATTCCCATGTAAAAGCCCAGTGTCGCACTTGATCCGCCGAGCGATTGACCAAGTGCCAACGGTGCGCCTCCCAGGAAGATATAAAGCGTTCCCATGGAGCAGGCCATGCACAGTGTATAGGCCCAGAACCGTGCCGAGCTCAGGAGTTGAGTATATGAGGCGAGATAGTTTGCATGCGATCTCGATGCGCGTGTGGAGGTTTCCCTTAGCTCGCGTATGGACAAGGCGAGGACAGCCGCACCGAGGATAGCCAAGACAACGAAGATCGCCCGCCATCCGAACAGCTCGTCCAACAACCCGCCAAACATGGGGCCGACCATGGGCGCAATCGCCCATCCCATGGAGACATAGCCAAGTCTGCTTGCCGCTCCGCGGTCGCCCGATGTTTCCTTGACAACGACGAGAGCCACGGAAAAGCAGGCGCCGATCGACGCTTGCATCGCTCGAAAAACGAGGAAAACACCGATATTGGGAGCAAAAGCGCAGCCAGCCGACGCGACGATGAAAAGGGAGACGGCGATCAAAGCGACCGGCCTGCGCCCATAACGATCCGATATTGCGCCAGCGACGATTTCTATCAGGGCTGTGACGATCGTATAGCCGCCAATCGAAAGATTGACGAGTGCGTAATCGGCGTGAAACGCAGCGGCAATCTTCGGCAGCGACGGTAAGATCATGTTCACCGGCAGCACCGAGATCGCCGACAGCAAGATGAGGGTTGTTAGTCGAGGCGGAGCTTTCGTCGGAGCTGCGACCGTTTTTTCGGTCATTTGCGTGTACGAAGTCTGAAGGGGATTGTCGCCCGTCATGGTCTTCTCGTCCGTTTTGTCAGTGGGATATTGTGAAAATCTGACGAGGCGGCGGCCCAAACTCCGGGCATAAAAAAGGCCCCGTCAGGAGCCTGCTTACCGCGCATGGGTGCTTTCGCCGGATAGTTATACCATCCTGCCCATGCGCCCTATCACCACTACGAGAACCATTGCGATCTTCATGCAGCTATAGCTAGACAGGATTTCGCGCGTCGTCAACGCATCATCTTTTCAGTGCTGATGGCTTGCGGCCCACCGCCCTCGCAGGCTGCAGCGTCTCGGGACTGCCAGCCGCCAAGCTTGGGACCATGTCGATCCACAGTTGCCAAAGGCCGATAAAGCGCCCCGAGCTGATTCAGCTTACGAAGATTGGTAACTTCTGCTGCTGGCGCTAGATCCTGCTCGCTATTCTTCGATGCTGGAATTCCGGTTGGTAGCACCTGGCGCCAAGCAGTGCGAAAATATCGCCAGAGGTGGGCGAGGACGACTCCCTCACTTCGCAAAGGATTAAACGGCGAGCTTCAGTTATGTTTCGGAGCGGGCTTACCTTCCGCTTGCACGTAGCTGTCGAAAATCGCTTCCATGTTCTTCTGATAGTTCTTTTGCACTTCCAGGCCGCTGTCGAACATGGCGTTGAACATTTCCGTATAGGCGGCCATGTCGACGGCAGGGGTGGCAGGTTTGGCCTTTGGTTGTTCTTTCGGCGGCTCCGCGGGCATCGGGAAGTTGCGCATCATATCCTGGAATGCCTTGGCGAAGGGATTGTCGAGGAAGGGGTTGGCGGCAGCGGTCGGCTTTTCGCGCTCGACTGATTGAGCGCCGAACATCAGCTCCATTGCTTGAGTGAAAGGATTGTCGAAGATGCTCGCCTGCGGTGTCGGCTGTTGCTTTGGCGCAAAACCGATGGTTTGCAGCCAGTTCTGCATCATCTCGCCCATCGCCGTGTTGAGGAACGGATTGGCCATCTGAGGCATCTGGCCGCTGGTTTCCTTGAACAGGCCGCCCATCAGCGTGTCGGCCATGACGGGCAGCATGCGCTTGTATATCTCCTGGCCGATGCCGGTCATCTGAGCGGCCTGCGCGGCGATGGCGCGGGATACTTCCTTGGAGCCGAACAGCCGTGCCAACACGTTGTTGCCGTCGGCAATACCCTCCGGCGTGAAGGCCTTGCTCATATCCTCGAAATATTTGGCATAACTGCCGGAGGTGATGTCCTGCATTACGCCCATGAAATTGTAGGGGTTCGTCGCGCTGCGTTTGAACCCTGAGGAAAAGGCGGGCATCAGCGCCGCCATGGCTTTGGTCGCCTGTTCCTGTGCGAGGTTGAACTGCTTGGCCATGGCCTCCGTGGCGGCGCCGTTCTGTGCCTGCATCATCATGTCGAAGAGTGGCAGCATTGAAGTCCCTTTCCCCGCAATCATGCCGCCCCGGAATCAGAAGGCGTGCAATTCTAGCAGTATAGCGGGAAAAAAGACGGCGCATACCGGTTTCTGCCGGCGCGTGGCCGCAGCAAATCGGACCGAAGCAGGCCTGTTAGTATTGATATTCCTCGAAGACCGGCTCGACCGACTGGTTCCAGCGGCCGTGATAGAGCATCAGCAGATCGTCGGCGAGCGTACCCTTCTTGGCGAGCACTTCGTCCAGCGGCGCCAGGAAGACGCTTTCGTCCTGGCCATCGCCGTTCAGCCGGGCGCGGCTCTTTAGGCCGTTGCGGGAAATGCCGACGACCTCGCGCGCCACGTCGAACAGGCTATGGCCCTTGATGCCGGCTTTCAGACCTTGCACCGGCACGACATCGCGCAGTGCGTTGACCTCTTCGAAGGTCCAATTCTTGGTCAGTTCGTCAGCGGCGGCTAGTGCTGCATCGTCATAGAGCAGGCCGACCCAGAAGGCCGGCAGGGCACAGATGCGCCGCCAAGGGCCGCCGTCTGCGCCACGCATTTCCAGGAAGCGCTTGAGGCGCACGTCGGGGAAGAGGGTGGAGAGATGGTTCGTCCAGTCGCCCATCGTCGGCTCCCAGGCGGCGATCTCGCCCTTCAGCGCGCCGTTCATGAACTGGCGGAAAGTGACATGAGTGCAGTCGTGATAACGGCCGTCGCGAACGACGAAATACATGGGAACGTCCAGTGCCCATTCGACATAGTCATGGAAGCCGAAATCGTCGCGGAAGGTGAAGTCGAGCAGACCGGCGCGGCGGTTGTCCGTATCGCGCCAGATGTCGCCGCGCCACGAGGAGAGGCCGTTCGGTCTGCCTTCGGTAAAGGGTGAGGATGCAAACAGCGCAGTCGCCAGCGATTGAAGCTTCATCGACACGCGCATCTTGCGGCGCATGTCCTCTTCCGAAGAGAAGTCGAGGTTCACCTGGATCGTGCAAGTCCGGTACATCATGTCGAGACCCTTTGTGCCGACCTTCGGCATGTAGCGGCTCATAATGTCGTAACGCGATTTCGGCATGCGCGGCGTCTCAGCCAGCGTCCATTTCGGGCTGCCGCCGATGCCTAGGAAACGGATGCCCATGGGCTCGGCGATTTCGCGCAATGTCGCCAGGTGCTGGTTCGATTCCTTGCAGGTCTGATGAATGTTTTCGAGCGGCGCGCCTGACAGTTCGAACTGGCCGCCGGGCTCGATCGAGATCGCGCCCATGCCGGTCGGCTCGCCCAGCCCGATAATGTTGTCGCCATCCATGATCGGCTCCCAACCGGACTTCTCCTGCAGGCCCTTCAAGAGCGCGGAAATGCTGGCGTCGCCAAAATAGGGCACGGGGCTGTTGTCGGCGCGGAAAAACACGAATTTTTCGTGTTCCGTGCCGATGCGGAACTGCTCCTTCGATCTGCTGCCGGCGGCCAAATAAGCCGTCATGTCCGAGACCGAAGAGAGCGGAGTCTGGTCGGTGGTGTCGCGCGCCATGGGTATACCTTGATCTCGGAAGGGAGCCCGCGCAAGCCGCAGGCCAATTGGAAGGGTGATTGACGCGGATTGAGGTACGGTGCAAGTGAATTTCTTTCAAGGGTCGTTCAAAAAAATAGGATTTTGTGTCTGGAAGCTGTGCTGGGGCGGTAACCGATACCGCCGCGCTTGCACAAGCGTTCAAGACGCCCGACCGCCATTCGAAATAGTCTCGCCTTTCCATTGACGACGGGAGGGCACACCGATGTTCGAGCAGACTGGGCTTTATCCAATCCTGACGCTGCTTCTGGCGTCTTTGATCATTATGGGCAGCCCGGGTCCGTCCACCATCAGCGCCACGGCAGTCGGCGCCGTCTACGGCTTCCGCGGATCGATGAGTTATGTAGGCGGTCTCATCGTCGGCACGGTCGTCGTACTGCTCGCCGTGGCAGTCGGCGTCGTCGCAGTTTTGCTGTCGGTACCGCATGGCGCGTCGGCGCTTACCGTCATCTCGACCGTCTACATCATCTATTTGGCCTTCAGAATAGCCACTGCTCCGCCGCTCGCACGCCGTAGCGACCACGTGAAAACACCCGCATTCACCGGCGGTTTTCTGCTGGCGGTCGCCAATCCCAAGGCATATCTGGCGATTGCCGCAGTCTTTGCCGGCGTCAGCCTTTTCAAGGACCAGCGCACGCTCGACGCGGTCATCAAGATAATGTTGCTCAGCATGATGATTGTCATCATTCATCTGTGCTGGCTTCTGGTCGGGGCCTCGCTGTCCCGTTTCCTTCAGAACCCGACCATTTCGCGTACCGTGAACATTTCCTTGGCGGGAATATTGATCGTTACGACCGCGCTCGCACTAGCGGGTTGAAAAACCATTGTCGGACAGATCAAGGCCCTGTTCGCGGTCATACTGGCAAGGCTAGTTCCAGTCCCCGATAGCCGCTTGAATGACCGCCATGGCTGCCACCGCCGCCGTGTCGGCGCGCAATATCCGCGGGCCCAGGGGAATGGCGGTGACGAAGTCGAGGCTGCGCAGCAGCGTGCGCTCCTCTTCCGAAAACCCGCCCTCCGGGCCGACCAGCAGCGCCAGATGTTTCTCCTTGACCTCAGCCAGAAGCGGCAGCGGGTTCTGTCCGGCATCGCCTTCGTCGCAGTAGATGATCCGGCGCTCCTTCGGCCAGCGCGCCAGGAGATCGGCAAGCCTCATTGGTTCGGCCACATCGGGAACGCCGAGAATGCCGCATTGCTCGGCCGCCTCGACGACGTTGGCCTTGAGTTTGTCGAGATTGGTGATCTTGCCCTGTACATGCTGCGTCATCACCGGCTGCAGCAGGCCGGCGCCCATCTCCACCGCCTTCTGCACGAGATAGTCGAGCCGCCCCACCTTCAGCGGCGCGAAGAGGTAGTGCAGGTCGGACGGGGCGGGTTGCGGTCGCGTTTCCTCGACTGGCGTCAGCAGGATGCGCTTGCGCGAGGGAAAGGAGACGCCGGCCTTCCATTCGCCGTCACGGCCGTTGAAGATCAACAGCTCGCCACCATCCTCCATGCGCAGCACATTGGCGAGGTAGTTGAATTGATCCCGATCGGCTTCGATGCCGACATTCGCTCTGATATCCGAAACCACGAACAGCCGCTGCATGCGGAAATTGGCGCGCATGGGTAATCCCTTAAATGAAGAGCGCGACCATAGCCCAATATACCGCCGCGGCAAGCATGGCCGAAACCGGGACGGTGATGGCCCAGGCGGCGATAATGGTCATGAAATGCGAGCGGCGCACGAGGCGTCGGCGATGGATTTCATCCGGATTATGCTCGTCGGCTTCCTCCATCTCGCCCCATGCGATTCCCGAGGCTTCGGCCTTCGTCCGCATATAGGCCAGACGGCGCTTCGAGTGGCTGGTGTACCATTCGCGGAAGAAGCCAACGCCGAAGACCGCTCCGATGGCGATATGGGTCGAGCTGACGGGCAGGCCGAACCAGGAGGCGACGATGACGGTGAGGGCCGCCGACAGCGCCACGCAATAGGCCCGCATGGGGTTGAGCTTGGTGATCTGCTCGCCGACGAGGCGGATCAGACGCGGACCATAAAGCAGCACCCCGATGGAAATGCCGCAGCCGCCGATCAATACGACCCAATAGGGCGCGGTATATTCGGTCGCGCCCCCGACGATACTCAGACTGCCGCCCAGGCTGACGCCACGTACGATCGCCGCCAGCGGGCCGATGGCGTTGGCGACGTCGTTCGCGCCATGCGCAAAGGACATCAGCGCCGCCGAACAGATGAGCGGCAAGCGGAAAAGTTTGCGCAGCGAGCTATTCTTGTTTTCGCAGCCGACGGACTGTGCCGCCACCAGCGGTCTTGCACCGAACCAAGTCACCAAGCCGATGCCGATACCGATCGCGATGGTCGGGAAGCCGGCGACTGTACCCTTGGGCGCGAGCTGCAGGACGAGATAGGCCGTGAAGGCGCCGGCCATCAACCCTATCAGGATCGGGATCCAGTATTTGGCGGCTGCGATCTTGTCGTCGCGATAGATGATGAAGGTCTTGATGAAAAACAGAAAACCGGCGGCGATCGTACCACCGAGAAGGGGCGTAACCACCCAGCCGGCGGAGATGGCCGCCATCACGCGCCAATTGACCATCTCCGGCCCGACGGCCGCAGCGCCTGCGCCCACCACAGCGCCGACAATCGCATGCGTGGTCGAAACCGGCGCTTTCATCCAGGTGGCGAAATTGATCCAGAGAGCGGCGGCCAACAGCGCTGCCATCATCAGCCAGGCGAGCTTGCCGCTGGTGATGATGCGGTCGGTATCGATGATGTGCGAGGAGATGGTCTTGATGACCGGTCCGCCTGCGATCGTGGCGCCCAGAATTTCGAAGATTGCCGCCATGACCAGAGCTTGCGTCATGGTGATGGCGCGCGCACCCACCGCTGCGCCGACATTGTTGGCGACGTCCTTGGCGCCGATATTCATGGCCATGTAGCCGGCGAGCGCCACGGCGGCGATGATCAGGGTTGCGCCCGGCTGGTTCAGCACGTGAATGCCGGCAAAGATCATGGCGAGGCCGAGGAAGATCAGGCCGATACTGGGAGCGATCAACCGTTTCGTGACATGATTGGCCGCATCCTCGACATAGGTGAGCTTGTCGAGATCCTTGTCCAGTGTGCGTTTTGTCGGTGTCGCCGGTCGGTCGGGCATGCCATTCTCTGAATCGAAATGTATAGTCTTACGCCGCCTGGCAGGCCACGCAATGTTTGGCAATCATTCCGGCGAAATTCGTTGGGAATATGTTGCGGCTTACTTGGCCTCTGCCACGACAGGTTTTGCCGCCATCCGCCGCTCGAAGGCAAGGATGATATCACGCAGCTCCGGCTCGCGGACGCGCTTGACCGCTTCGCTGCAGGAAACCCACTCGATCGAGCGCTCACCCTTTTCCTTGAAATTCTTGGCGAGATCGTTGACGTCGAGCGCATAGACCTGAACCCGGCAAGGCACCTGGATGCCGTCCTTCAGAACTTTGGCATAGCTGAATGCGCCCAGCGGTTCGGTCTCTACCGTGCCGCGCACGCCGGCTTCTTCGAAGGCTTCGCGGGCCGCTACTTCATGCGACAGCTTACCCGGCATCGGCCAGCCCTTGGGAATGACCCAGCGGCCGGTGTCGCGGCTGGTCAGGAGCAGCACCTCCAACTCACCCGTCTTCTTCTTCATCCGATAGCAGAGCGCAGCATATTGCTGTCGCGGCGGGCGCCGAAACATGAGCTGCACATCATTTGCGATACGGGTGAGAATAGCCAAGGGTCGGGTCACCTTTAGGAATTGGAGTTTAGAATCAGCAATATATTAGCATTACATGGAAAAATTGTGCATTCCATTCGGCTTAATATGGTATTTCCCCACACTTTTGTTGAGTGCTCAATAGATAAAAATAGGAGGATTCGGCCTCTGATATTCGCCAGCGATTGTGCTGTTAGCGACATTGAGCGCTATTCGCATGCCGCAGATGGCGTAATCGCTCCGTAACTCTTCCCATCATACCGGCAAACAAGCTAAATCTCCGTTATGTCTGAACGCTCTCCGCCGCAACGTCTTCCGCCGATGAACGCGCTGCGCGCTTTCGATGCCGTTGCCCGCCGGGGTAGCATTCTAAAAGCAGCCGACGAACTCGGTGTCGTGCGTGGCGCTATACGCCAACAGCTTGCTGTGTTGGAGACTTTTTTCGGCATTGCGTTGTTCCAGCGCGATGGCCGCCGCCTGGTGCTGACGGAGAAGGGCAGGGCCTTTGCCGACTCCGTCGGTGTCGCCTTCGGCATTTTGACGCGAGCTTCGGCCGAGCTTACGGCCGGTGAGCGCCGGACGCTTCGCCTCGGCGTCCCCTCCGCCTTCGTCGTCTGGTGGCTGATGCCGCGCGTCGCCGATCTGCAGGCTGCACTTCCGGACGTCGATGTCGACATCATCCCGATGCCGACGGTCGAATCGCTGGCGCGCCATCGCGATCTCGACGCCGTGATCATGGGCGGCGAATATCGGCCGGCGTCTGACATCACCGCCATTCGTTTCATGGAAGACGAATTCGGCCCGGTGGCGACGCCGGACCTCGCAGCCAGCCTCGACCTTTCCGCCGGCGTCGAAGCTCTTGCCGGTGCGGTCGCCCTTGCAAGCCGATCTGCGCCGCGTCTTTGGGATGATTGGTTTGCCGAGAGCGGCCATGCGCCCATTCGCTTCGCCCGTAATCGCGAATTCGAAGATCTGCTATTGGCGATCGGCGCCGCCCGCTCCGGTGTCGGCATCGCCATCGTCCCACGCACCGCCATCGGCGAAGATATCGATCGCGGCACGCTGGTGGCGCCCTATGGTTTCATCGCAAGACCCGCAGGATACAGCCTCAGCATCCGCAGCGGCGATGCGAAGGATGCGGCTTTTGTGAGGCTCGCCGATTGGCTGGTTGGGGCAGGGGCAGCCCTCGTCTGACAATGCTGTAGAACTCAAAAGACACCACTGAGTGCATATGGCACTTTTTCTGCCCTATTGCTCAATCCAATGTCCATAGACAGACCGCTATTTCCCGTGGGAGATCGAGGCAACGACAGATCGCTGCCAGGAGCGCATTTATGGACCAGCCTTCCTCTCTTTCCCGTATCGATTGGGTTGCCCGGAGTTGTCGGCTGCTTGCCGCCACGGCAGCGGAATTCAGCCAGACTCGACCCTTCGCCGGCCTGACGATCGGAACCGGCATCCATCTCGAGCCGAAGACGGTGGCGCTGTTGATTACGCTGCGCGCCGGTGGCGCACGCCTCGTCTGCACCGGGAATCTCAACAGCACCCAGCCGGAAACCGTCGGTTATCTGCGTGCGCAGGGCATCACCGTTTTCGCCACCCAGACCACCGATGCCGCCGAGCACGGCGCAAGCCTCGACGCCATCCTGGCGGAAAAGCCGGACCTGCTGCTCGATAATGGCGGTGATCTCTTCGCTCGCGCCGCTGAGCGACCCTATGCGAACCTCTTGGGCGGTACTGAGGAGACGACATCCGGCCGCACCCGGCTGCTGCCGATGCGTGACAAGCTGGCCATGCCGGTCCTCGTCATCAACGACAGCCCGATCAAGCAGTTCGCCGAAAACAAGCACGCCGTCGGCCAGAGCCTGTTCGAGAGCTATCTGCGCTTCACCAACCGCTCGACCAACGGCAAGCGGGTCACCGTCTTCGGCTACGGCGCCTGCGGCAAGGGCACGGCGGCCTGTTTCCGCAACGCGTTTTCCACGGTCAGCGTCGTCGATATCGATCCAGTGACGACGCTGGAGGCGCATCTGGATGGCTTCGTCACGCCGCTGCGCGCTGATGCGATCCGTTCCGCCGACATCCTGATCACCGTCACCGGCTATCCTGATATCGTGACAGCGGCTGACCTGCCGCTGATCAAGGATGGGGCGATCCTGATGAACGGTGGTCATTTCCCGCATGAGATCGATGTCGAAGCCTTTCGGAACAGTCCGGATGTCGCCGGCGTCGATCGTTACGAAGCCGAGCATATCGAGACCATCCGCATGCGGGACGGTCGCGCTTTCCACGTTCTCGGCGCTGGTCACATGGCCAACCTCGCCGGCCCGCGCCCGCTGGGCAATACTGTCGAATCCATGGACCTCGGCTTCGCGCTGCAAGCCCGCTGCCTGGAGCGCGTGGCAATGGGCGGTCTTGGCAAGGAAGCCTGCGTCATTCCCGTGCCGGCCGACATAGATGCCATGGTGGCCTCAGCCTATCTCGATCTGGCGCGATAGAGCTTCCGCTCTCACGCGATCTCGACCACGACCTTGCCTTGTACTTGGCGGTTCTCAATGAGGGCATGCGCCTTGTCGACATCGGCCAGCGTGAAACGATGGGGATCAAGTCTGGGCAAAAGCTTGCCGGCCTCGATCAGCTTCGTTGCTTCACGCATGATTTCGCCATGATGCTCCCGGCCTTCGCCGGTGAGCAGCGGCAGCAACGTGAAGACGCCGGAGTAGCTCGCGGCCTTGAAAGACAGCGGCGCCAATGCATGCGTTCCCCAACCAAGCGCGCTGACCACATGGCCGAACCGGCGCACGGCTTGAAAGGCAGCGTCGAGGTTGGCCCCGCCGATGGTGTCATAGACAAGATCGAAGCCTTGGCCGCGGGTATAGGCTGCCACGTATTCTTCGACGGTCCGATCGCGATAATCGATCGGCGTTGCCCCAATACTGCGGATGTAGTCGGCCTTGGCGCCGCCGTCGACGGCATAGACATCCGCACCGAAGGCTCTGGCGATCTGCACGGCGACATGACCGACGCCGCCAGCACCACCGAGCACCAGCACCTTCTGACCTGCCTGCACATGAGCGCGGTCGACCAATCCTTCCCAAGCGGTAATGGTGGCCAGTGGCAGCGCGGCTGCTTCGCGCATAGAGACGTTGTGCGGCCTCAACGCCAGCAAACGGGCATCGACCGCGGCATATTCCGCCAGGGATCCCTGGTTGCCGCCAACGCCACCGGTCATGCCGTAGACCTCATCGCCGACACGAAAATCGGAGACACCGTCGCCGATTTCCTCGACGGTGCCGGCAAGATCGATGCCGAGAACCGCGGGGAAGGGGTGGCGGGCATGGGCGGCCCCGCCCGCACGGATTTTCGTGTCGAGCGGATTGACCCCGCTGGCAGCGATGCGAACGAGGACCTGACCGGGACCGGGTTTCGGCGTGGGGATTTCCGCCAGCCGGAAGGGTGAATTCGGGCTGTCGACGTAAAGGGCTTTCATGCTGGAAGGAGTGGGCATCGTTGCCTCCTTGAGTTTCGATGCGGGAAAGATGGGACCATCAAGAAGGAATGGAAACTTAAGATTTTGTACGATATCCATGCATTTTTGTTTGGTACTCGGAGTGCACATGAACTGGAGCGATGTCGAAATCTTTCTCGCCATTGTCCGCGAAGGAACGCTCGGAGGCGCAGCGCGTAGGCTTGGGCTGACGCAGCCGACCATGGGCCGTCGCCTGAAAGTCTTCGAAGCGACACTCGGACAGGTGCTGTTTCAGCGCACGCCCGATGGCTTCGTACTGACGGACGAGGGGACGGCCATCTTAGCCCATGCCGAGCGCATGGAGGAGGAGGCGTTGGCGCTGCGGCGCGCACTGGCGGGACAGGAGCGTCAGTTGGAGGGAGCGCTCCGGCTCTCGTCGTCGGACTGGTTCGGCGCGCACATGCTTGCGCCGGTGCTTGCCGAGTTCTCGTTGCAGCATCCGAAGGTATTGGTCGAGCTGGTCACCGATGCGCGCTTGCTCAATCTCTCCCGCCGCGAGGCCGATCTCGTCTTCCGCATCACGCCCTTTACCGAGCCCGATGTTACCTCGCGCAAGCTCATTCACATCGAATACGGCCTCTATGTCGCAAATGGAGCCAGGCATCCGAGCCAGGGTGATGGCGCCGGCGCAAGGCTCGTTACCATGGACGAAGCCTTCGGCGGCATGCCCGATGTCGCCTGGCTGAAGCGTGTCCTTCCAAAGGCCGAAGTGGCGATGCGCAGCAACAACAGGGATGTTCAGGCAAGATTTTGTGCCCGGGGCGCTGGCCTCGCCGTCTTGCCTCGTCCTCTCGGCGACGCGATCGCCGGTATCGAGCGGGTGGACCTCGGCGAAGCCCCACCCGGTCGCGATACCTGGGTCGGCTACCACCGCGATCTTAAGCGGCTGGCACGGTTACGCACGCTGCTGGATCTTATTATCGAGCGCTTGGCAAACTAACTAAGCCTTCAGTGCCTCCGGCAATAGCCGATCGTAGAGCGCAGCCATTTCGTCGCCAAAACAGCAGAAAACAATTTCATCGAAATCGCCGCCGATGCTCTCGGCGACGACAGTGCGTGTCGCGATCCCGGCGGCGGACTCGGTGGGGAAACGATAGACGCCGGTGGAGATGGCCGGGAAGGCGATAGACTTGAGGCTGTGATCCCTGGCAAGGCCGAGGCTGTTGCGATAGCAGCTTGCGAGCAAATCGTCTTCGCCCCGTCCACCGCCATTCCAGACCGGGCCGACCGTATGGATCACATGTGTTGCCGACAGGCGATATCCCCTGGTGATCTTGGCCTGCCCGGTCTTGCAGCCGTTCAATGTCCGGCATTCCGCCAACAATTCCGGCCCGGCAGCACGATGGATAGCCCCATCCACACCGCCGCCGCCGAGCAGGCTGCTGTTGGCGGCATTGACGATGGCATCGACTGCGAGCTGGGTGATGTCGCCAAGGATGACGGTGAAGCGTGTGTTCGACACCGCTGAAAGGTCGGAGCGAATGATTTCCAAAGCGGGCATGACAACACTCCCGGGTGCTTAGGATTGTGGTATTGGTGGCCTACCGTTCCCAATAGGGGACCGGCCCGTAAAGTTCCGCCAGAAAGTCGATAAAAACACGCACCTTCGCCGGCAGGAACTGGCGGCTGGGATAGACGGCCGAGAGTGTGACGCTATGTGAGCCTTCATAGGCCGGCAGTACCTGTACCAGGCGACCGTCCTTGAGTTCGGGGCCGACATCCCAGGTGGAGCGGAGCGCAATGCCGAGGCCGGCAATGACGGCTTCGCGAATCACTTCACTGGAATTGGTGATCAGCCTGCCCTCGGGCCGAAAGGTCAGCGCGCCCTTCGGTCCATCCAGCCGCCACGGATCGTGATTGTGTGGCGGCAGACAGGTGTGGCGCCGCAAATCGTCGATATCCAGCGGCATGCCATGGGCGGCGATATAGGCAGGCGAGGCGCAGAGCACGCGGCGCACCAGCGCCAGGCGCCGGGCAACGAGGCTGGAATCGGTGAGTTCCGCAATGCGGATGGCGAGATCGTAGCCGCCGCCGACGATATCGGTGAACTCGTCGGTCAGCACCAGATTGATCGCCAGGTCCGGATGCGCCTGCATGAAAGCCTTCAGATGCGGGGCGATATGCAGCCGGCCGAAGGAGGTAGGGGCCGAAATCTTCAAGGTGCCCTGCATCTGCGCGGAACGGCCGGCAATGTAGGCCTCTGCCTCCTCCAGTCCGGCGAGGATGGCGAGCACCCGGTCGTAAAAGCCCTGACCGGCCTCGGTCAGCGAAATCTGCCGCGTCGTGCGCTGCAAAAGCCGTGTGCCGAGCCGATCCTCCAGCCGCTTGATTCGCTTGGAAATAACGGCCGGCGAAAAGCCGAGCGCACGGCCGGCGAGCGACATGCTGCCGGTCGTGACGACACTGGCGAAGATTTCGAGATCCCCAAGATTGGTCATGGCGCCTTATTTGTTCCTCTTTTGGCATAAATGCTTATCATTTACGCCAATTTCGGGAAAGTGGTAAGCGTGATATGGCGTTAAAAAGAGGGGCGTCCATATTCGGGTGCAGGAGGAGAACGCCATGGCCGAGGCCATTTCATTTCTGGCGCCGCGCGCTGATGTCCTTGCCCGCCGCCGCGAGATCGTCGCAGATCTTGCTGATCTCTTGCCTTCGGAATGTCTGATCCATGAGCCGCGCGAGCTCATGCCGTTTGAAACGGACGCTTTCATTTCCTATCGCCGCATGCCGCTCGCGGTCGCCTTGCCGCGCACGACGGCCGAGGTCGCGGCCGTGATGAAATATTGTCACCGCTACGGTATTCCGGTGGTGCCGCGTGGCGCCGGCACATCGCTCTCCGGCGGCGCTATTCCGCAAGAAGATGCCGTGGTGCTCGGCCTTTCCAAGATGAACCGCGTTCTCGACGTCGATCTCGCCAACCGTACGGCGCGGGTGCAGGCCGGGGTCACCAATCTGCACATCTCCGAAAGCGTCTCTGCGGACGGTTTTTTCTATGCGCCCGACCCGAGCTCTCAGCTCGCTTGCACCATCGGCGGCAATGTCGGGATGAATTCCGGCGGCGCACACTGTCTGAAATACGGCGTCACCACCAACAATCTGCTCGGCGTCAAGCTGGTACTGACCGACGGCACGGTGATCGACCTCGGCGGCAAGGCGCTGGATGCAGCGGGTTATGACTTGCTCGGACTTGTCTGCGGTTCGGAGGGCCAGCTCGGCATCGTCACGGAAGCAACGGTGCGGCTGATCGCCAAGCCGGAAGGTGCGCGACCGGTCCTCTTCGGTTTCGACACCTCGGAGGAGGCGGGCGCCTGCGTTGCCGACGTCATTGCCGCCGGTATCGTCCCCGTCGCCATCGAGTTCATGGACAAGCCGGCGATCGAAATTTGCGAAGCCTTCGCCCATGCCGGCTACCCGCTCGATGTCGGCGCGCTGCTGATCATCGAGGTCGAGGGTTCGGAAGCGGAAATGGACGACATGCTGAAAAGCATTGTCGAGATCGCCCGCGCCCACAACGTAAAGACCGTACGCGAGTGCCAGTCGGCGACCGAGGCGGCGCTGATCTGGAAGGGGCGCAAGTCCGCCTTCGGCGCAACGGGCCGCATTGCCGACTACATCTGCATGGACGGTACCGTGCCGCTCAGCCAGCTCTCTTATGTCCTGAAAAAGACGTCTGAAATCGTCGACCATTACGGCCTGCGCGTTGCAAATGTCTTCCATGCCGGTGACGGCAACATGCATCCGCTGATCCTGTTCAACGCCAATGATCCCGAAGATGCTGCGAAGGCGGAAGCGGCGGGCAACGATATCCTCCGGCTCTGTGTCGATGCCGGCGGCTGCCTGACGGGCGAGCATGGCGTCGGCATCGAAAAGCGTGACCTGATGCGGCACCAATATGCGGAGGCCGATCTCGCCCAGATGATGTCGGTGCGCGCTGCCTTCGATCCCGGCTGGATCCTGAACCCCTCCAAAGTTTTCCCGTTGGACGGGCGTAACGCAGGATGAGAGAATTTCTACCGAAGACGGAAGGCGAGGCGGCAGCCATCATCCGCGATCACGCCACGCGTGGCGCCACATTGGCTATAGTCGGTGGTAACACCCGTGCCGGTTTCGGCAATGCCGTTGCCGCAGAGACTATACTAAGTTCGTGTGGGCTTACCGGTATCGTTGCCTATAACCCAGGTGAGATGGTGATGACCGCGCGAGCCGGAACGCCGGTTGCCGACATCGAGGCGGCGCTGGCCCAGAGCGGCCAGATGATGGCCTTCGAGCCAATGGATCACCGGCCGTTGATGGCGACCGAGGGCGAGCCGACGATCGGCGGTGTCTTCGCCGCAAACGTCTCCGGCCCACGACGTTTCGTAAGCGGAGCCGCACGCGACAGTCTGCTCGGCGTCCGCTTCGTCAATGGCAAGGGCGAGATCGTCAAGGCCGGCGGACGAGTCATGAAGAACGTCACCGGCCTCGATCTGGTCAAGCTTATGGCTGGTTCGCATGGCACGCTCGGCCTTCTGACGGAAGTCACCTTCCGCGTGCCGCCGCGACCGAAGACGGAGGAGACGATCATCGTTTCCGGCCTGAACGACGCCGAGGCGGCAAATGCCATGGCGGCGGTCATGGCGCTGCCGCTCGATGTGTCAGGCGCGGCGCACCTGCCGCTGACCGTCGCCTGGACGTTTCTGGATGGCCAGCTGCCGGAGGGCGAGGCGACCGTACTGCGCATCGAAGGTTTGGCCGGCTCTGTCTCGGTTAGGGCGGAGAAGCTGGCGTCCGCCATGCGCCGCCTTGGCCCAGTGACGCGGCTGGCCCAAGCTGAAAGTCACCGGCTATGGCGCGAAATTCGCGATGTGAAGCCCTATGTCGACGACACGATGTGCCCCGTCTGGCGCGTTTCGGTCGCCCCCAGTGCCGGCCACCAGCTCGTTGCGGCGCTGCGCCTCGAAGCCGGCGTCGATGCCTATTACGATTGGCAGGGCGGTCTCGTTTGGATGCGCATGGAGGCAGAGCCCGAAGGCGATGTTGTACGCCGCTATATCCACGCCCTCGGCGGCGGTCATGCCACTTTGCTTCGCGCCGCAGTCGCTGCTCGCGCGACGACCTCCGCCTTCCAGCCGCAGCCTGAAGCCGTGGCTTTGCTGTCGGCGCGCGTCAAGGAAAAGTTTGATCCTGCGGGGATTCTCAATCCGGGTAAGATGGCGCCATGAGGAAGACTGCCTGATGCAAACCAACTTCACCCTTGCCCAGCTTGCCGATCCGCATGTCGCCGAATCCGAGGCGATCCTGCGCAAATGCGTGCATTGCGGCTTCTGCACCGCCACCTGTCCAACCTATGTGACGCTCGGCAACGAACTCGACAGTCCGCGCGGCCGAATCTATCTGATCAAGGACATGCTGGAAAACGGCAGGCCGGCCGATACCGAGGTGGTGACGCATATCGACCGCTGTCTCTCCTGCCTTGCCTGCGCGACCACCTGTCCGTCGGGCGTCGACTACATGCACCTGGTCGATCACGCCCGTATCCATATCGAGGAGACCTACAAGCGGCCCGCGATGGACCGGTTGACGCGCAACGTGCTGGCCGCAGTCCTTCCCTATCCCGGTCGCTTCCGCTTGGCGCTCAACCTTGCTCGCTTCGGGCGACCGTTCAGGGCGTTGATGAAACGCATTCCGGCGCTGAGCCCCTTCGTTGCGATGCTCAATCTCGCACCGCGCTCCATCCCGGCGCCGTCGCCTTTCGCCAAGCCCGGACGGCATAAACCGCAGGCGGAGCGACGTGGGCGGGTGGCGATCCTGACCGGGTGTGCTCAGCCTGTGCTCGATCCGGCCATCAACGAGGCGACCATCCGGCTTCTCACTCGCCTTGGCGTCGAAGTGGTGGTGCCGGAAGGCGAGGTCTGCTGCGGTTCCCTGGTTCATCATATGGGCCGCGAGGAACAGGCGCTGGCCAGCGCCCGCGCCAATATCGATGTCTGGATGCGGGAGATCGAAGCTGGGGGGCTCGATGCGATCATCATTACGGCGTCCGGCTGCGGCACGACGATCAAGGACTACGGCCACATGCTGCGGCTCGACCCCGTCTATGCCGACAAGGCCGCAAGAATCTCGGCGCTCGCCAAGGACATTACCGAATATCTCGCGGGCCTCGATCTGCCATCGCACATGCCGCGCGGCATCACTGTCGCCTATCATTCCGCCTGCTCGATGCAGCACGGCCAGAGGATCACCATGGCGCCGAAACTGCTGCTGAAGGCAGCGGGTTTCACTGTGCGTGATCCGGCTGAAGGGCATCTCTGCTGCGGATCGGCCGGCACCTACAACATCATGCAGCCGAAAATCTCCGGCGAGCTGAAAGTGCGCAAGGTCAGGAATCTTGAGGCAACGAAGGCCGATATCATCGCGACCGGCAATATCGGCTGCATCACGCAGATCGCGACGGGAACGGGGATGCCGATCCTGCACACGGTCGAATTGTTGGATTGGGCCTATGGCGGAGAGAGGCCTGGAAAGCTGGATGGGCTCGAGCTGGCAGTCGGCTAAAGCCATTCCAGGAAAAGTGCAAAGCGGTGTCTGAAATTGCGAAACATAAGGCGGTTCCACAATTCGGTGAAAAGCTGAGCCGCTTAGTGCGGCCGGCTCGGCGAGGATGGCCGGTGTGCCTGCCATTCCACTTCGAATTTGTCGGCGTCGATAAGCGTCAGGCTTATCCGGTCTTGCCCGTCCTGGAAGAAGACACCGTCGACCAAGCCGGCAACACCGTCGTAGAACGAACCTTCGACGAGGCTGCAGACACCCGCCATCCCGGGCTTCCGGCCAGAGAGATCGGTAACGGACATACATTCCCTTCGGCCATCGGCAAACACGTCGATGAGCCGCGGGACGTCTCCTTCGGCGTCAACCTCGTAGTAGATGACGACCGGCTCCTCGCTTTCCGGATGGATCCAGTCGCATCGGTAATAGGAAAAACTCATGCGCCATTGTCTATCACGGAAACCCCTAAATCGGAATCGACTTAGGGGTTCGACAATAGCAATGGCCGGATCTCTTAGAAGTTGAACGATACGCCGAAATCGATGGCATGGGTGAAGACATCGGTCTTCAGGTTAGCGCCGCTATCGATCGGGACGTTCACGAAGTTGTAGTTGCCCTTGTATTCGACGAAGGTCGCCCAGTGCTGGCTGATCTGGTAGCTGACACCAGCCTGCGCCTGCAGCGATGCGCCGCCGAACTCGTAATCGAAGGTGCGACCGGAGGCGCGTGTCACTTCGACATGCGGCACGTTGATACCGGCGCCGAGGCCGACATAGGGCGTCCACTTGCGGCTCGGATCCTGGAAGCGATAGAGCGCGTTAAGCGTCAGCATGTTAAGGCCGTCGGTGAACTCGAAATGCGACCAGCCGGGTGTGTTGCCGAGATCGCCATAGACCTTGGCGTGCGTGTAGTCGAGCGAGACACCCCAGTTCGACTTGTTGAACTCGTCCAGCCACCAGATGCCGCGAAAGCCGAAATAGGGCGGCATCTTGAAGGATTTGCCTGACCAATTTGGATCGAAATCAGCGCCGTCAGACGTCTTGACGTTGGTGCCGGTCGCGCCCTGGACGCCGCCGTAGGCAGAAAACTGCATTTCCGCCGAGGCCGAGCCGGCGCCGAAGACAAAAGCTGAAATCGCAAGCGCGGCGACGGCCGGCTGCCCGATGCGAAGTGCACGATGCATGTAAAATCCCCGAATGGCAAAGTGTCGCTATCTAAGCGTGCTTCTGTGACAGTTCTATTGCGGCTTAGGTGGGGAAGCTGACACCAAACTGAATCAAAGCGGCAGTTTGCCGGGCGTGGAACACGATAAATTTAGAGTTGTTACACCTGCGCCACAGTGCGTGTTGCCAGACATGTAAGCCGCGGCCACATCTCCTTGCTGGATCGCTCACTCCAGGCGGCTAGGCGACGCCCTGCTCCGGCATCGGCTCCGCTCGCAGCCGCGCCGCGTCCCGCCCGGGGGACGCTCCGAACATCCGGCTGTATTCGCGGCTGAATTGCGAGGGGCTGTCGTAGCCGACATCGAAACCAACGGCGGCGACGTCACCCGTCTTGGCGAACAGCCGGGCGCGGGCTTCCAGCAGGCGGATTTGCTTCTGGTATTGCACCGGGCTCATGGCCGTCACCGCACGGAAATTGCGATAGAACGTTGAGGGAGTCATCCCGGCGGCGCCAGCCAGATCTTCGATCTTGAGAATCTCGGCATAATGGGTCCTGATCCAGCGGATTGCCCGGCCAATCTGCGACAGCCGGCTGTCGATAAGGCCGATCTGGCGCACGATCGCGCCTTGCTCGCCGGTGAGCAGTCGCCAGAGGATTTCCCGTTCCAGCATCGGTCCAAGCACTGCCGCATCGCCCGGACGATCGATAAGTCGAATGAGGCGAATGATCGAATCCAGCAATTCCGCCGGGGCGTCGCTGACGGCCATGCCTGCCGGCTCGCTGACGCTGAGCTCGCCCAAGGAAGCCTCCAGCAGCAGCGTTGCGATCACCTCTGGCCTGAGGTTCAAGCGAAAAGCCAGATAGGGTTCTTCAGGGCTTGCGCGCACCACATGGCTGACAATCGGCAGATCGACTGAAACGACAAGATATTGGCCGGCACTATAGTCGAACAGCTTATCGCCTAGCACGGCGCGTTTCCCACCTTGCGCGACCACCGCAAAGGCGGGCTCGGAAACGACGTTGACCGGCGGGGTCGGAGCAGCCGACGCGACCAGCCGCAAGCCAGGAAGCGGTGTCAGGTGACTGCCGCAATGGGCTGAGATCAGCGAGCGAAGTTCGGCGAGCGGTTCCATGATCCTACTCAAACAGGCAGGCTTGCCGCGCGCAAGCCTCGGAAGCATGTTTCAGTCATCATTGAGAGAATCGTGCAAGAATATGCAGGGATCGGTCTACTGCTTCGTCCTCGCTGTATGCTTTCATAAGGCTCCATGACAGGAGACCAGACATGCAGAAAACATGGTTCATCACGGGTGCCAGCCGCGGGCTCGGCACCCATATCGCCCAGGCCGCGATCCGCGCCGGTGACCGCGTGGTTGCCACCGGTCGCAAGCGCGAAAGCGTCACCGCAGCACTCGGGCCGGACAGCGATCAGCTTTTTGCCGTCGCGCTCGACGTCACCGATGCCGCCCAGGTGCAGGCATCGATCGACGCGGCGGTCTCTCGCTTTGGAGGGATCGACGTGCTGGTCAACAATGCCGGCTATGGCCACCTCGGCTTCTTCGAGGAAAACACGATGGAGGATGTGGAGACGCAGTTCGACACCAATCTCTACGGCGTCTTCCGCGTCACCTGGGCCGCGTTGCCCGTTATGCGCGCCGTCCGCAAGGGTCTGATTTTCAACGTCTCGTCGGTCGGCGGTTTGCGCGGTTCGGAATTCGGTTCCCTTTACTGCGCGACCAAGTTCGCCATGGAAGGCTTTTCGGAATCGCTCGCCGTCGAGGTCAAGCCTTTCGGTATCTCGGTCACCATCGTCGAGCCGGGCCCCTTCCGCACCGACTTTCTGACGCCGGAATCGCTCCGTGTCGGCGTCAAGACGATAGCCGATTACGACGAGCGCCGGGCGATGTTGCGCGCCTCCTTCGAGCAGCGCAACGGCTCTCAGCCGGGCAACCCGCAAAAGCTTGCCGATGCCATGGTGGTGCTCGCGAACGAAGCCGAACCGCCGATGCGTTTCCTCGGCGGTCAGTTTGCGGTCGATGCTGCAAGTGCGAAACTTAGGGCAATGCAGGCGGAGTTTGATCGCTGGCGAGACTTGGCAATCGGCACGGATGGGGACAATCCCGCCTGATCGCGCACATCAACTGAAGGGCGGATATTGGCCAGCCTCGGACCGGCTAACAGCCGGTCCTTTGCTTTTGTCATCCTGGGCCTGCCGAAGGGCGCTTCTCAGCTGCCAAACATCGTGCGCAGGACATCGATGCCGCGGTCCTCGAAGCTCACTTCGCCCTGGCGATTGCCGGGGCCGACGACGATGACCTTGGTGCCGACCGGGGTGCGATCATAGAGATCGATGACATCCTTGTTCATCATGCGGATGCAGCCGGACGACATGTTCAGACCGATGCTCCAGGGCTGATTGGTGCCGTGGATGCGAAACGCCGTGTCGTTGCCGTTGCGATAGAGGTACATGGCGCGGGCGCCGAGCGGGTTGCCTTCGCCGCCTTCCTGAAAGGTTGGCAGCTTGTGGCCTTTCTTGGCCTCACGGACACGCATCTCCGGGGGCGGCGTCCAGCCCGGCCATTCGGCCTTGCGGCCAACCTTGACGACGCCCGACCAGCCGAAACCGTCGCGCCCGACGCCAATGCCGTAACGCCGCGCCCGGTTATCGCCTTGGATGAGATAAAGATATTTGTTGTTGGTATCGACGATGATCGTACCCGGCGCTTCATTGGTCGTCAGCCGCACGATCCGCCGCTGAAACTGCGGCTTGACCTGTCCCTGCGGCTCGGTCGCCACGCGGATGACATCGGTGCGCGTCACTTGCGCGACATGAGGTGCAGAGGTGCTGAAGGCCGCGGCATCCGATGCCGCCATAAGGCACGACATAACAATGCCCGCCGCCGCCACGACCGGTAGTATTGACTTCATCTCTCATTCCCCTCTCGAGTTATCCGGCAAGAAACTAACGAAACTTACGAGAGGATCAAGATGAAACTGTAGATGGCAGGGATCGAGGCAATGGAGCCGCTGTTCCGGTGCCTGGGGTATTATCGTTGGGTTATATCGATGCTCGCAATATCGTCGCTGCGCCCGATGAACCGTGCGCAGCAATCTTGGTAGCTATCACATCACTATAACACGCGTCCCGACCTTCACGCGGTCGTAGAGATCGATCACGTCCTCATTGCGCAGACGGATGCAGCCGGATGACACGGCATTGCCGATGGTCCAGGGAGCATTCGTGCCGTGAATGCGATAGAGGGTCGAGCCGAGATACATGGCGCGGGCGCCGAGAGGGTTAGCTTCGCCGCCCTCCATATGGGCCGGCAGATAATGCCCTTTTGCGGCTTCGCGCGCCAACATTTCCGATGGCGGCGTCCAATCTGGCCACTCCTGCTTACGAGTGACGGTATGGGCACCGGCCCATTCGAAGCCGGGTTTGCCGACGCCGACACCGTAGCGCCGCGCCTTGCCGCCATCCATCACCAGGTAGAGGAAGCGGTTGTTGGTATCGATGACGATGGTGCCAGGCTTTTCCTTGGTTTGGTAGTCGACGATCTGTGGCAGGAACTGCGGGTCGAGTTGGCCGCGGATTGCCGGATACTGTGGTCGCACAACAGCGACCGGCTGCACGATGGGACGTGCAAACAAGCCGCGCGGCTGGATCACCCGCCGCACTTGCGGATTGACGACCTGGTTATCCGCCGGATTGTTCACCGGGTTGACTGCCTGGCGCACTACAGGGCGAGTGGCATAGACGGCCGGCTGCACATTGGCGCCGCCGAGTTGCATCACCCAAGGGGCGGTCAAGTCGGGGCTGACGATGACTGGCGGGCGCGACTGGTAACGGTCGTCGGCGAAAGCGTTGGACGCGAGCAGGGTCAAGGCGCCTGCAGCGAATAAAATGCATTGTTTCATCATCGGACAAACTCTCTACAAATGGGCCGAGGATGGGCGTAATTGCGCCCGGTCCCGAATATGGTGCCACTTGCACGCCAGCGAATAGTAAACTTCTATTCATCAAAATGCCGCGAAGCCGATAAACCTTTGTCAGGGTTACTACTTGGTTTGGAAAGACGGTTTGCAAGTGGTAAACCTTGAATCGAGATGACTTGCCTTCGAATCGTCCTCTCGGTCTTAAGCATTTGATTGGCCTGATCTTATCCGATAGCTGCCTGCCAGTTTTCGAGATCATGCTCTGAAATAGAGGACGAACTGCGAAAATGGCCGGAACGGGCATCATTACCGGTGAGGATGGCAAGGACCGCTGCTTTTGGCACGGCAATCTGCCGGAATATCAGCGCTATCATGACCAGGAATGGGGCAGGCCTGTCATCGATGACATCAGGCTCTTCGAAAAGATCTGCCTGGAGGGATTTCAATCCGGCCTGTCCTGGTTGACGATCCTGCGCAAGCGCGAGAATTTCCGTGCCGCCTTTGCCGGTTTCGATTTTGAGAAGGTGGCCAAGTTTGGCGAGGCCGATATCGAGCGTTGCCTGGGCGATGCCGGCATCATCCGCCATCGCGGCAAGATCGTCTCGACCATCAACAATGCCCGCCACGCCATCGAGCTGCGCCAGGAATTCGGCTCGCTGGCGCGCTACTTCTGGAGCCATGAGCCGGCAGCCGCAGAGCGTCCGGCCCTTGTCGACTATCCAACCATCGCCGCCAATCCGACGACACCCGCCTCGGTGCGGATCTCGAAGGATCTGAAGAAGCGTGGCTGGACCTTTGTCGGTCCAACCACGGTCTACGCTTTCATGCAGGCCATGGGCCTTGTCAACGATCACATTGAAGGCTGCTATTGCCGGAAAGAGGTGGAGGCGATGCGCAATGCATTGGTGCGCCCATGAGGCATTTGCTGCTTGCCTTTTCCCTGCTCATTTTCGCTGTGCTTGGCGGTCAAGCCGCCTATGCGCAGGATACCCAGGATGATGACAGCACACAGGGTGCCCAGCAGACGCCGCTTCCGGAACTCGACCGTGGCGAGACCGTCGAAAAGCTCGGTTTCCCCGCTGTCGTGGAGAAATTGACGGGCTGGACGAAGTTCGGCAAGGGCAAGGTCTATACGCTGCCGCTCAAGAAGGGCCAGCATGTCCGGGTCACCTTCAGCTCGAAGAGTAAATACGCCTATATGGCGATCTTCGATCTCTCCTCGAATGATGACGAATCCTTCTTCGGCACCGACGAAGACGGCATGACCGCCGATGTCACCGTCAATGAGGACACGACATGGCTGATCAAGCCCTATTACTCCCGCGTCACCCGCCGCCGCGGCCTCGGAGCACCCTACGAAATCCTCATCGATCCCAACCCGCCGGCCACACAGCAACCGGCAGGTCAAGAGCAGAACCAGCCGGCGGATCAAGCACCTTCATTGTTTCCCAAAAAACCGGCAGGCCAAGCGCCGTCGCTGTTTCCCAGCAAATCTTCTCAACCGCAGTAAGTTTTTTTTGATTGCTGCCCGTTATAGCTGATTGCTTCGGCTACGGGTGGATCATGCTAGTTCTGGATCAGGGATTTCTGGGGAGTTATCCGTGCGGCTCGCGCATGGGTATTGTCTTTGCAGGCGCCTTGGCTGCTCAGGCTGCAATGCTCGCGGCATACGTGGTTGCCACCCGTTGGCCTGAAAATCCCGTCGAGATGCTAAACAGGGATCCGTTTGTTACACGCCGGAACTGCATTATTTTCGCTATCTGGCTAATAGTGTCGTCCTTAGTCGCCGTCGTCTGCATGTGGTCGCGCACCGAGACGCTTCTCGCCATGGACGCGAACTTCATCGTCGAGACGAGTTGCGAGGGGCCGTTTTCCGGCGAATATCTGTTGGATCGCGCAAAGACAAGGGTCAGCTACATAACGGAGACAACGATTGGACACACCTCCATGCGGCGCGCAGAAATCCCCAATTGGTATGGATACAGACGCAGAGAAGAGAACTATCTGGAGCTGACCGAGCCAGGCAAAGATCGGACGCTTTATGTTCAACTGGACAATAGCCGGAATCTCGCCAATCTGGCCGAACTCTCGCCGAGAGCTATCAGCAGCTACATGGACTACAAGAGAGATAGGAAGATCAACGGATTTCCGAAACCAGCGACGATACCGCAACTGGAGCCGCCTTTCCAAAAGATCGTTCGCAGGTTCTGAAGGCCTTCAGCCCAGTCCCCCGATCACCCCTTGCAACTCCCCGAGATGTCCGATCTTCCGAAACCTCGGGGCCTCAGTCGGCTCCTCGACATGTTCGAAGGCCCAGGTGAGTTCGTGCGGCACGAAGACGCCGTAGCTGCCGGCGGCGAGCGCGGGCACGATGTCGGATTTCAGCGAGTTGCCCACCATCATCGCCCGTTCCGGCCCGTCGCCGACTTTCGAGAAGATACGACGATAGGTTGACGCATTCTTGTCGGAGACAATTTCGATGGCATCGAAGAGATCGCCGAGGCCGGATTGCGCGAGTTTGCGCTCCTGATCGAAAAGATCGCCTTTGGTGATCAGCACCAGCAGATAATTGCCCGCCAACGCTTCCAGCGTCTCCCGGACATGGGGAAGCGTTTCGACGGGATGGGCGAGCAGATCGCGGCCGATGTCGAGGATTTGTGCGACCACGGTCGTCGGTACCTTGCCCTCGGTGATCTCGATCGCTGTCTCGATCATGGAAAGCGTGAAACCTTTGATGCCGAAGCCGTAGTGGCGCAGATTGCGCTTCTCAGTTTCTAGCAATCCTTGGGAAATGTTTTCACTCTCGGCATAGTCGGCAAGCAGTTCGGTGAACTGCTGTTCCGTCAGACGGTAGAATTGTTCGTTCTGCCAGAGCGTGTCGTCGGCGTCGAAGCCGATCGTGGTCAGCGGGCGCTGCGTCATGGAAATTCTTGCCCTTGCGGATTGTATGGATGCGAGAGTCTATCGCGCGCCGAAACGGAGGCAAGAGCGAAGCGCCGGTAACTGCATCGTGATCGGTGCCGGGTATCGCGTTGACATCGGATTCCGGTGCATTATGTCGATGTTGTCTCGATGGCAGCGGCGCCAAGACCGCTACTCGACGACTTTCTCCGGACCTCCCAAGACAGCGCGGATGAGCGGCTGTCATGCCGAGGCCAATAGCCAAGAGATAAGAATTCACCGGCCGGAAGCCACCTTCCGACGGACTACAAGGGAATTTCCTCAGATGCGTTACAACCAACTCGGCAATACCGGCATGTTCGTCTCCGAACTTTGCCTCGGCACTATGACCTTCGGCGAAGCCAATCCCAACAGCAACTGGGGCGCCATCGCCGATGTCGACCAGGCAACGGCCGACAAGATCGTCGAAAACTCGCTCGCAGCCGGCGTCAACTTCATCGACACCGCTGACGTCTATTCCTTCGGAAACTCGGAAAAGCTGCTCGGCCAGGCGCTGAAGAACGTCGGCGTACCGCGCAAGGATGTCGTCATCGCGACCAAAGTCTACGGCGTCATGGGCGATAAGCCCAACGACCGCGGTGCGTCGCGCGGCCATATCATGGATTCGGTCGAAGCCAGCCTCGAGCGGCTGCAGACTGATCATATCGACCTCTACCAGATACACGCCACGGATTCGGTGACGCCGATTGATGAGACGCTGCGCGCTCTCGACGATCTCGTTTCTCGCGGATTGGTGCGCTATGTCGGCGTCTCCAACTGGCAGGCCTGGCGCATCGCCAAGGCGCTCGGCATCTCCGAACGCCGCGGCTTTGCACGCTTCGAAACGGTGCAGGCCTATTATTCCATCGCCGGGCGCGATCTCGAACGCGAAATCGTGCCGTTGATGGCGGAAGAGAAGCTTGGCCTTATGGTCTGGTCGCCGCTTGCGGGCGGTCTTCTTTCCGGCAAGTTCGGCCCTGGCGCGCCCGGCAACGGCGAAGGTCGCCGCGCCAGCTTCGACTTTCCGCCGGTCGACAAGGATCGCGCTTGGGCTTGCGTCGCTGCCATGCGCGAAGTGGCCGAGAAACACGGTGCGAACGTCGCCACAGTGGCGCTAGCCTGGATCCTGGCGAAGCCCTTCGTCACCAGCATCATCATCGGCGCCAAGCGTCTCGATCAGCTCGACCAAAATCTGGCCGCCGTCAAACTGAAACTGGATGCAGACGATCTCGCCAAACTCGACGAAGTCAGTGCGCTGGCTTCGGAATATCCCGGCTGGATGATCCCGCGCCAGGGCGCCGCTCGCCGGCCGCAGCCTTTCGAACCGAAGGCCTGAGCCGTCGAATCACGAATGAAGTGCCGCCGCCTCGCAAAGGTGGGACGGCGGCGCCTGCCGTTCGTCACGGCTCGAAGTCCGATCTGTTGATACCCACGGCCGCCGGGCTGTTGTCTCATCATCCCGGTCTGCAATTGGAGCTCATCGGCGATGCCCGTAACTTCAATCTGACCCGACGCGAGGCTGACATGGCCCTGCGTCTAGCGAGGCCGGCCGACATGGCCAACAGCAAAGTGGTGGCGCGGCGGATCGCTACCCTGAACTACGCAATCTACGTGGCAGCCGGAAAACGCGATCAAGCGGAAAGACTGCCCTGGCTAGTCTATGAGGATGGGATGATGCATTTGCCGCATGCCCGCTGGATCGCCGCGCAGGTGGAAAAATCGGGCGAAGGCAGCGCTCTTGCGGTGAATGACGCGGAAGCATTGCTGCAGGCCGCGATCGCCGGATTGGGCCGGGCGCTGCTGCCTGTAATTCTGGTCGAGCGTGTCGACGGGCTCTGCCGCGTCGATATCGATGACAAGACCTTGCCGGTGCGGGAGGTGTGGCTGTTGACGCATGCCGAGCTTCGCCACCTCGCCCGGATTCGAGCGGTCGCGGAATGGCTGGATCGGGTGTTTCATATTCCACAGTCTAAGAAAGGCTAATGGCGACGAGAGGCGACAGAAATGCCGCCTCTCGCTTTGCTTTTTCCCGGCTTATTTGCCGTGCTTCTTCAGCCAGGCGTTCATCTCCTTGATTTCGGCTTCCTGCGCCTTGATGACGTTCTCCGCCAGTTTGCGCAGCTCCGGGTCCTTGCCATATTTGAGCTCCACCTTGGCCATGTCGATCGCGCCCTGGTGATGCGGGATCATGCCGCGGACGAAATCCGCGTCGGCATCGCCGCTGTAGGTGATCATCATATCGTTGTGCATCTTGCCCATGACATCGTTGAATGCCTTGCTGGATGCGCCCTGGTCGCCCATCGGCTTGCTCATATCCATGCCGGACATGTCGTCGGCGAGGGTGGGGATGGCGAGGGAGAACGCGAAAGCGGCGGCGAGGATGATGGATTTTGAAACAGGCATGAAAATTCCTTTCCGTTTCTGGACGGCATCTGAAGTCTTGCGCGGAAAAATCCGCTTCGTTGATGGATGAAAATCAGGAACGCGTCAGGCGAAACGGGGAGGCGGCGCTGTTGGCGCTGGACGGGAATCATGAAGCCGCTGGCCATGCGCCGGCGCCGGGTAGGAGAATGCCGGAGCCTTGCCGTCGTCCACCGCAAGCCATGGCGCCATCGCGAGGCAGGCGGCACAAGATGGCACATGCGCCATACCCTCGGAGCAGGGGTTATCCGGTTTCTTGTCGGTGTGTATGGCCATGGAACCGTGATCCATGCCGGGCATGCCTGCCATGACGCCGTTTATGTTCATGCTGGAGATTGCCGGCGTCCCCGTCTCTGAATCACAGACGGGGCAATTCGCCAGCGCCGGCATGGCGCCGTAGAACAGCCAGGCTATCAGCATTGTCCAGATCGCGAAGAGACGCATGAAGGAAGCCTAAATTCGTGTCCGCAAAAGGCAAGCGAAAATTGGGTCTGCCAACGATGGCAGGAATTCACGACGTCAGTTTGATCTCGCTGAGGATTTCGACGGGATGGGCTCTGACGCTATCCGCGACATCGAACGTCACGGCAAATCTTGCCGGCGTTTCCGTTGCCCATTTCAATGCAGCCTCGGCGGATGTCATGGGGATGTTCATGGCGATCGTGCAATGAGGCCGCCAATGGTCGGGACGATAGTGATGGTGACACAGCATGGGATCGATCTCGCTGTGAAGGGCGTGGTGTACGCGCCGCAAAGCGCTGTCGTCGATGGGACAAAGCCACAGCACCAGCAAATCGTTTGGAAAATGGCGGATGCCTGAAAATTCCACTGACACCACAGGAGAGCCATGAAAAACCTTGCGAACTGCGTCGTGGAGGCGAGCAGGCGAAATGTCCTCGTAGACCGCCAGCGTCAGATGGGGAGGGTAGTTCAGCCCCTCCATTGATGGGGTCGTTTCGAAGACGCTGGCTTGCCGCCAGAGATCGAGAATCGGTGTCGCCGTATCGTTGGAGCATTTCAGGCTGATTGCGTAGGGCACGGCTTCTATGTCCCCTTCTGTTGCTTCTGTCCGTTTTGTTGGTTTTGACGGACGACAATATACAACAATCCTTGCCGCATCCCGCTCTATCCGCTAGTTAACCGCCACTGTTCCCGTACCGGATTATCCAACAAATGAGCGATAAACAGAAGAAACCGCAAAAGCTCAAGGCCCGCCTGCCGCGTGGCTTTGTCGATCGTTCGGCGGGCGATATTCGCGCCGTCAACGAGATGACCGCTAAGATCCGGGCTGTCTATGAGCATTATGGTTTCGATCCCGTCGAGACACCGCTATTCGAATATACCGATGCACTTGGCAAATTCCTGCCCGATAGCGACCGTCCGAACGAGGGTGTGTTTTCGCTGCAGGATGATGACGAGCAGTGGATGTCGTTGCGCTACGACCTGACGGCGCCGCTCGCCCGTCATGTCGCGGAGAATTTCAACGAGATACAGCTCCCCTACCGCACCTATCGCGCCGGCTATGTTTTCCGTAACGAGAAGCCGGGTCCGGGCCGTTTCCGCCAGTTCATGCAGTTCGACGCCGATACGGTCGGCGCGCCGGGCGTGCAGGCCGATGCCGAAATGTGCATGATGATGGCCGATACGCTCGAAGCGCTCGGCATCAAGCGCGGCGATTACGTGATTCGCGTCAACAATCGCAAGGTTCTGGACGGCGTTCTCGAAGCAATCGGCCTCGGCGGAGACGACAAGGCCGGCCAGCGTCTGAACGTCCTGCGCGCCATCGACAAGCTCGACAAATTCGGCCCGGAAGGGGTGTCGCTGCTCCTCGGGCCAGGCCGAAAGGACGAGTCGGGTGATTTCACCAAGGGCGCCGGGCTGGATGCGGATCAGATCGAAAAGGTGCTCTTCTTCGTCGGCATCAAGGATTATGCCGAAAGTGCTGTCCGGCTCGCAGAGCTGGTCGCCGGTACATCCAACGGCAGTGAAGGCGTCGAGGAACTGAACCTGATCGGCTCGCTGGTCACCAGTGCCGGCTATCAGTCAGACCGCATCAAGATCGATCCATCTGTCGTGCGTGGCCTCGAATATTATACCGGCCCGGTCTACGAGGCCGAGCTGCTGTTCGACGTCACCAATGAAAAGGGCGAGAAGGTCGTCTTCGGCTCGGTCGGTGGCGGCGGCCGTTATGATGGGCTGGTATCGCGCTTCATGGGCCAGCCGGTTCCAGCGACTGGCTTCTCCATCGGTGTCTCGCGCCTGATGACGGCTCTGAAGAACCTCGGCAAGCTCGGACAGGATGAGGTGATCGCACCCGTCCTCGTCACCGTCATGGACGGTGATGTCGAGGCCATGGGCCGCTATCAGCGCTTCACGCAGCAGCTACGCGCTGCCGGCATTCGCGCGGAGATGTTCCAGGGCAACTGGAAGAAGTTCGGCAATCAGCTGAAATATGCCGACCGCCGTGGCTGCCCGATCGCCATCATCCAGGGTGGCGACGAGCGTGCTGAGGGCGTCGTCCAGCTCAAGGATCTGATCGAGGGCAAGCGCCTCTCCGGCGAAATCGAGGACAATGCGAGCTGGCGCGAAGCCCGCGTCGCGCAGGAAACCGTGCCCGAGGCCGAATTGATCGCCAAGGTGCAGGCGATTTTGGCGGCACAAGCGGAAGATCGTAAGAGGGCGGGATAAATGCCCCTGATCAACCTTCCCGATTTCGCTGATGATCTTCTGGCCGAATTCGTCGCCCGTCGGACGGAGCGGGTGGATACGCCGATCATCCAGCCGGCCGAGCCGTTTCTGGATATGGCGGGCGAAGACCTGCGCCGTCGTATCTTCATGACCGAGAACGAGACCGGCGCCAGCCTTTGCCTGCGTCCGGAATTCACCATTCCTGTCTGCCTGCGCCATATCGAGACTGCAACGGGCACGCCGAAGCGCTATTCCTATCTTGGCGAAATCTTTCGCCAGCGTCGCGAAGGCGGCAATGAATTCTATCAGGCCGGGATCGAGGATCTTGGTGATCGCGATATCGCCAGCGCTGATGCCCGCCTCATTGGAGACGCCATCGGTATTCTCGATCGGCTGGTGCCGGGCAGGGCGCTATCGGTGACACTCGGCGATCAAGCGGTGTTCGAGGCGGTCGTCCAGGCGCTTGGCCTGCCGTCCGGCTGGCAGAAGCGGTTGGTTCATGCCTTCGGTAATATGATGCATCTCGAAACGCTGCTGGCGCGGCTGGCAAGCCCGCAGCCGGTGACCGGCCTTGAGCCACATGTGCTGGATTTTCTGACGCGCGGCGATGAGCCGGGGCTTGTCATGCATATAGACAGTACAATGCAGGCGACCGGTTATTCCACCAATGCCAGCCGCTCGCCGCAGGAGATCGCCCGTCGTCTTCGCGAAAAGCTGGTCCTGTCGGAAACCCATCTCGATGATGCGGCTTTCGGTGTCCTGGAAGAGTTCCTGTCGCTCAGCCTGCCGCTCGCCGACGCGTCTTCTGCGCTGGCCGGCTTTGCCGATGCGGCCGGGTTGAAGCTGGGGACCGCTCTTGAGCGTTTCGACGCCCGCGTCGCAGCTCTTGCCGATGCCGGTGTCGATGCAGCGCAGATCGAGTATCGCGCCGCCTTCGGCCGTCCGCTCGACTATTACACCGGCCTCGTCTTCGAGGTGACGGTGGAAGGATCGACGGCGGTGCTCGCCGGCGGCGGCCGTTTCGACCGGCTACTGACGCTGCTCGGCGCGAAGGACCATATTCCGGCCGTTGGCTTCGCGCTTTGGCTCGATCGGATCGAAACCGCGAGGGCCGCCTGATGACCATCACCATTGCGCTTCCCTCCAAGGGCCGGATGAAGGACGATTGCTCCGCGATCTTCGAGCGCGCCGGCATGCCCATCGTTGCCGTCGGCAATGACCGCTCCTATCGCGGCCGTGTCGAAGGCTGGGACGATGTCGAAGTCGCCTTCCTGTCGGCTTCGGAAATCTCGCGCGAAATAGGCAATGGCAGCGTCGATTTCGGCGTTACCGGCGAGGATCTGGTGCGCGAGGGGTTGGCCGATGCCGACCGCCGCGTCGAGTTCTGTGCCCGCCTCGGCTTTGGCCATGCGGATGTCGTGGTTGCCGTCCCGGATATCTGGCTTGATGTCGACACTATGGCTGATCTGGGCGATGTCGCCGCTGATTTCCGCGCACGGCGCGGACGCAGGCTGGCGATCGCCACCAAATATTGGCGGCTGACGCAACAGTTCTTTTCCAGCCAGCACGGCATTCAGCTCTACCGTATCGTCGAAAGCCTCGGTGCGACGGAGGGGGCGCCTGCCGCCGGCTCCGCTGACATTATCGTCGACATCACCTCGACCGGCTCGACGCTGAAGGCGAACCATCTGAAGGTGCTCTCCGACGGTACCATCCTGCGCTCCGAGGCTTGCCTCGTCCGCGCACGCAAAGAGAGCCATGAGGGCGATCCGATGGTTCAGCGCATCATTGCCGCCGTGCGCGCCGCTCTCTGATATTTCCTGATCTGTTTGACGATATGAAAAAGCCCGCCGGGAAAAACGGCGGGCTTTTTTATGCTTGGGAGGTCTTGAACAATCAGGCGACTGCGTAGGCGCCGCGGCGTGCGTCGAGCGAATAGACGCCCGGGCCGTTGGTGGCGAGCATGACGTAGGCGCCGGCGAGCGTGACGTTCTTCAGGAAGTTGACGAAGTTCAGGCCGTTGATCCAGCCGTTGGCAGCGGCCGGGAAATCCGGAACGTTGACGGTCGGCAGGTGGAAGACGACGCCGGTGAAAATGCAGAACAGTGCGAGCAGCCAGCCGACGATGCGGATCTGGAAGCCGATGAGAACGCAGACGCCGGTGACGAATTCGAAGGTGCCGGCGAGGTAGGTAAGAAGTGTGGCGGCGGGCATGCCGGCGCCGGCGATCATACCTGCAGTGCCCGACGGATCGGTGAGCTTGCCGAAGCCGGCGAAGATGAACATGAAGGCGAGCAGGATGCGCGCCACGAGGATGATGATGTTATTGGTGTTGGACATGACTGTCTCCAGTAAAGGTGGTCGGTGCCGTGAGTGACAATTTCTGAGGGCAGTTATTCGCGATTTTGCTGAGATTGAAAAGATAAACAACTGCGCACAATTAGTTCACAATTATTGAACAATCTCTCGCAATCGGCACTCTTCCCATGCGCTCCATATCGGCTATGTTGGCGCGAATTTATTCGCGAGATCATGATCTTCAGAAGGAAGCCCGATGGCCGATTTGTCCTCTTTTCCGATTACCAAGCGCTGGCCCGCCAGCAATTCGGATATTGTCCAGCTCTATTCGCTGCCGACTCCGAATGGCGTCAAGATTTCGATTGCGCTCGAAGAACTCGGTCTTCCCTATGAGGCGCATCTGGTATCTTTCGGCACCAATGACCAGAAATCGCCGGAGTTCGTTTCGCTGAACCCGAACGGCCGCATCCCGGCGATCATCGATCCCAACGGCCCTGACGGTAAGCCGATCGGCCTGTTCGAATCCGGTGCCATCCTCGTCTATCTCGCTGAAAAGACCGGAAAGCTCATGCCCAGAGATGCTGCCGGGCGCTACGAGACATTGCAGTGGGTATTCTTCCAGATGGCCGGCATTGGCCCTATGTTCGGGCAGTTCGGCCACTTCTTCAAATTCGCCGCCGACAAGGTTGCCAACAACTCCTATCCGGTGGAGCGCTATCGCGATGAGGCCAAGCGCCTGCTGAGCGTCTTGGAAAACCGTCTGAAGGGCCGCCAGTGGATCATGGGCGACGAATACACCATCGCCGACATCGCCACTTTCCCGTGGGTTCGCGGCGTCGACGTCTTTTATGGTGGCCGGGAGGTTCTCGAATTCGCAAGTTTCCCCACGGTCATGGATTGGCTCGAACGCGCCATCGCTCGCCCGGCGAGCCAGCGCGGCCTGAATATTCCGAAGCGGGATTGATATCGAGTATTCCTGTACGCGACCCAGGGCCGGTCCGAAAGGATCGGCCTTTTTCGTTCAGGGTGCTATTGCCGGCTCGCCAATTGGCTGCCCGGCTCGAGTTTGAAACGCGGAAACAGGAAGACGCCCACCATGCTGCCGGCGTGTTTTCCTTCAGTGCCGATCGATTCGCCGACGCAGAAGATCGGCTGGCGATGCCCGCCGATGCTGAGCGCCGTGGTGGAGTAGCAGAAGCAGGAAGACGCGGTTGCCGCCTGCTCGAACAGGTCAAGGATGCGGGCGCGGTCATGGGCGTCGTAGCAATGCATCAGACTCAACAGGCCGCATTCCGACGAGGTCAACCCATGCAGCATGGTGCTCCACTGACCAAGCTTGATAATGCCGCTCGATAAATCGCCGGTCCATCCTTCGGAGACGCAGAATTGCGCCAGAAGATCAGGATCATGTCCATCGAACTCCAATGACCCAGGAGCGAAAGGTGCGGCAAGATTGGCTTTGGCGATCTTGAACAAGATATTCCCCAGCTTGAGGCGCGGGTTCCCCTGCGCGCGCTTCAATCGAATTCTATGCATCATTGGATGGAGCGTCGCTCCGCATATTGCACAGCTAAGGACTGGCGAAGCCGCATCTTCGCCGACCCCATCCACACCGGGCGTGCTTCCGGATCGTCAATTCAAAGTATCAAGTCACTTCAAGTAATGATTCTACGCGAGCTATCTATCAAAAAGGTTATGATTATACGGCCGCGGATAAAGCGTGCCGAAAACAAGTAAAATTTATGTGCTCTGCAACAATCCCTCGAAAATCATTGCGCTGCGATTTATAGGGGCTTTTCTGAAAACGGCAATGGGGCAATTTGCGTAAAATTGCACAGTTGCAAAATCTTTT
Source organism: Rhizobium sp. BK313 (assembly GCF_014193655.1). Taxonomy (GTDB): domain Bacteria; phylum Pseudomonadota; class Alphaproteobacteria; order Rhizobiales; family Rhizobiaceae; genus Rhizobium. The sequence goes on from NZ_JACHZQ010000003.1 coordinate 737,318, forward strand.
GAAACTTGCACCGCAGCAGGTTCAGCGCAAATGAAAAGGGCGGCCCAAGAGCCGCCCTTCGTCAATTCCGGATGTCGGAATGAACAGTCGTCATAAGGCTGATGCCTTATCACATCATGTCCATGCCGCCCATGCCGCCCATGCCGCCCGGCATAGCCGGAGCGTCCTTCTTCGGCAGCTCGGCGATCATGGCTTCGGTGGTGATCAGCAGCGAGGCAACCGAAGCTGCGTCCTGGAGAGCCGTACGAACGACCTTGACCGGGTCGACGATGCCCATGGCGATCATGTCGCCATAAACGCCCGTCTGAGCGTTGTAGCCCCAGTTGTCTTCGTTCTTGTCGAGGATCTTGCCGACAACGATGGAGGCTTCATCACCAGCGTTTTCAGCGATCTGACGGCAAGGAGCCTGCAAAGCGCGACGGACGATGTTGACGCCGGCTTCCTGATCGTCGTTTTCACCCTTGACGGTGATCTTGACGGAGGAGCGCAGCAGAGCGGTGCCGCCGCCCGGTACGATGCCTTCCTGAACAGCAGCGCGCGTCGCGTTGAGAGCGTCGTCGATGCGGTCCTTCTTTTCCTTGACTTCGACTTCCGTCGAGCCGCCAACGCGGATGACGGCAACGCCACCAGCGAGCTTGGCGAGCCGCTCCTGCAGCTTTTCGCGGTCGTAGTCAGAAGAGGTTTCTTCGATCTGGGCCTTGATCTGGGCAACACGGCCTTCGATGTCGGACTTGGCGCCAGCGCCGTCGACGATCGTGGTGTTTTCCTTGGAGATCGAAACCTTCTTGGAACGGCCGAGCATGTCGAGGGTAACCGACTCCAGCTTGATGCCGAGGTCTTCGGAGATGACAGTGCCGCCCGTCAGGATGGCGATGTCTTCCAGCATGGCCTTGCGGCGGTCGCCGAAGCCCGGAGCCTTGACGGCAGCGATCTTCAGACCACCGCGCAGCTTGTTGACGACGAGCGTTGCAAGAGCTTCGCCTTCGACGTCTTCAGCAATGATGAGGAGCGGCTTACCGGTCTGAACGACGGCTTCGAGAACCGGAAGCATGGCCTGCAGGTTCGAGAGTTTCTTCTCGTGCAGCAGGATGAACGCGTCTTCGAGGTCGGCGATCATCTTTTCCGGGTTGGTTACGAAGTAGGGGCTGAGGTAGCCACGGTCGAACTGCATGCCTTCGACGACTTCGAGTTCGGTTTCGGCGGTCTTGGCTTCTTCAACCGTGATGACGCCTTCGTTGCCGACCTTCTGCATGGCTTCAGCAATATCGAGACCGATCTGCTTTTCGCCGTTTGCCGAGATCGTGCCGACCTGTGCGACTTCTTCCGACGTGTTGATCTTCTTGGCCTTGGCCTGGAGATCCTTGACGACTTCGGCAACGGCGAGATCGATGCCGCGCTTCAGGTCCATCGGGTTCATGCCGGCTGCAACTGCCTTGGCACCTTCGCGAACGATGGCCTGGGCGAGAACGGTTGCGGTCGTGGTGCCATCACCTGCGATATCGTTGGTCTTCGAAGCAACTTCGCGGACCATCTGTGCGCCCATGTTTTCGAACTTGTCTTCGAGTTCGATTTCCTTGGCGACGGTGACACCGTCCTTGGTGATGCGCGGAGCGCCGAACGACTTGTCGATAACGACGTTACGACCCTTCGGGCCGAGCGTGACCTTTACTGCGTCAGCGAGAATGTCGACGCCACGAAGCATCTTTTCGCGGGCGCTGCGGCCGAATTTTACTTCTTTAGCTGCCATGTTTGAAACTCCTGAATTCGCGTTGTCCGGGTTTATGGCCCGTCAGCTTTATCGGAAAAAGGGGAAACGGCCGGATTAGCCGATGATGCCCATGATGTCGGCTTCCTTCATGATCAGAAGGTCTTCGCCGTTGAGCTTGACTTCAGTACCGGACCACTTGCCGAACAGAACGCGATCGCCAACCTTGACGTCGAGTGCTACAACCTTGCCGGATTCATCGCGGGCGCCGGAGCCGACGGCGACGATTTCGCCTTCCTGCGGCTTTTCCTTAGCGGTATCCGGAATGATGATGCCACCCTTGGTCTTTTCTTCCGACTCGACGCGACGAACGACGACACGGTCATGAAGGGGGCGGAAATTGGTGCTTGCCATTGTCTAATCCCTCGATCAAATGACATTCACGGATCAGCGGGGGATCCGTATGGGGCTTTGTTAGCACTCTGCCTTGGCGAGTGCTAACGGACGGTGATTTAGGATTGGGCGTCAAACGAGTCAAGAATGTGTCCGTGAATTTTTTCGAACGGCTCTTCATTGACTCGCTATTGGTTTTGCCGGAAAATCCTGAGCATGGGGTTTGCGGATACCCCACGAGGCGTCACGCCGGAGTTTCGCGTCCATCTCTTTTGGAAGGGACGTAACATGACTTCGTTTAACGCCATCACCCCCGAAAAGCTTCTTCGTCTGCTGGGTACGCCGAAAACGCCCGCGATCCTCGATGTTCGCAGCGCAGATGATTTCGACGCCGATCCCTGTCTGTTGCCGGCCTCGCGCCGCCGGGACTACCAGGATGTCCAGGCCTGGGCCGCCGAATTTCGTGGCCGAAATGTCGTTTGCCTCTGTCAGCACGGCGGTAAGCTCAGCGAAGGCGTCGCCGCCTGGTTGCGGCTGGCCGGTGCTGAGGCGGAAATCCTGGACGGCGGTCTCGACGCCTGGCGGGCAGCGGGATTGCCGCTGATCCCGGTTTCGGTCCTGCCCGAGGCCAACGCGTCCGGCGCAACCGTGTGGGTAACCCGGGCCCGGCCGAAGATCGACCGTATCGCCTGTCCGTGGCTGATCCGCCGCTTCGTAGATCCCGGCGCATCGTTTCTCTTCGTGACGGCTCAGGAAGTCGATGGCGTCGCCGAACGTTTCGGCGCGACGCCCTTCGATGTCGAAGGGGTATTCTGGAGCCATCGCGAGGAGGAATGCACTTTCGATACGATGGTGAAAGAATTCCGGCTCGAACTGCCGGCACTTCACCATCTTTCCCGCATCGTCAGGGGCGCGGATACCAACCGGCTCGACCTCGAGCCGCAGGCGGCCGGCTTGCTTGCCGTTTCGCTCGGCCTGTCGCGCATGTATGCTGACGATCTCGAACAGTTGGATGCAGGCATGTTGTGTTATGACGCGCTTTATCGCTGGGCACGCGACGCGACGCAGGAAAAGCATGATTGGGTATCGCATGGGGCAAGGAAATCGTGAGCGAAACCGTTTTGGCTGACGATCTCGCCCCGAGCCCATCCCTCGGCGAAGCCACACGGGTGTGGGCGCGCATAGGCGTCTTGAGCTTCGGTGGCCCGGCAGGGCAGATCGCGTTGATGCATCGCATGCTGGTCGAGGAGAAGCGCTGGGTCGATGAGGAGCGCTTTCTGCATGCGCTGAGCTATTGCATGCTTCTGCCCGGGCCGGAGGCGCAGCAACTTGCGACCTATATCGGCTGGCTGTTGCATGGCGTGCGCGGCGGCCTGATCGCAGGGCTTCTCTTCATCCTCCCGGGCTTTGCCGTCATCCTGGCGCTGTCGAGCTTCTACGCGCTGTTTCACGATACCAGCCTGCTCACGACCGTCTTTTTCGGCATCAAGGCCGGCGTGCTGGCTATCGTGCTGCAGGCGCTGATCCGGCTGAGCGGCCGGGCGCTGAAGACGCGGTTCCATGTAGCGGTCGCGATCGCAAGCTTCGTTCTGCTCTTCGTCGTCGACCTGCCGTTTCCGCTGGTGGTGCTTTTGGCCGGCATCACGGGCTATGGCCGGGTACTCTACCGCGCTTACCATGATGATCACTGGCGGCCCCGGCTGCCTCGATTCGCGACCGCCGGCATCGGCATTGGAGTTCTGCGAAGTGCCCGTGTGCGGTCTACCATCGTCACCATCCTGTGCTGGCTGGTGATCTGGCAGGCGCCGCTGTTGTTAATCCAAAATATAGACGGCCCGAAGGATATCATCGCCGAAACGCTCAGTGGCGGAACCAATGTCTTCGGCGCCATCTTCTCCTTCTTCTCCCGCATGGCGATTGTTACCTTCGGCGGTGCCTATGCGGTGCTTGCCTATGTGGCTCAAACGGCCGTCCAGCATTACGCATGGCTGCGGCCGGGCGAGATGCTGGACGGTCTGGCGCTGGCGGAGACGACGCCGGGTCCTTTGGTATTGGTCCTCTGTTTCGTCGGTTTCATGGCCGGCTTCCGCAACCCCTTCGGCTTCGATCCCTTGACCGCGGGGTTCCTCGGCGCCAGCTTGGCGGCATGGGCGACCTTCGCACCGAGCTTTCTCTTCATCTTTGCGGGTGCGCCTTACATCGAACGGCTGCGTGGTCACGCCGGCCTGTCGGCGGCTCTTGCGGCCATTACCGCTGCGATTGTCGGGGTCATAGCCAATCTGTCGCTATGGTTCGGTCTGCATGTGCTCTTCGCCGATGTCGGGCGGCTGATCCTTTTGAGCCACCGCGTCAAGATTGAGGGCAGCGACTATGCCAACGTGCCCATCGCCGGTATCGCCTGGCCGGCCTGGGTTACGCTCGATGTGTCGGCGTTGTTGCTTTTCATTCTCGCCATCGTGTTGGTCTTCCGTCATCGGGCAGGGATTGCGACCGTGCTGAGCGTATCGGCCTTAGCCGGTTGTCTGCTGCGCTTCGCCGGCTAAAGCGAATGCGGTCTATGTGCAGTGCAAAAACCTTTGCTCCGCTCTTGTAATTTGCTGGCCGGTTTGCGATGTCACCCCGTGATTTCTTTGACCGCGAGGACTGCATGGGCAAGCGTATCGAAAGCTTTCGCGAGATCGGCAAACTTTATGATGTCGCGCTCTGCGATGTCTGGGGCGTGCTGCACAACGGCGTCTCCGTCTATAAGGAAGCGTCGGTCGCGCTGGAGGCTGCACGCGGCGAGGGGCTCACGATTGTCCTCATCACCAATTCTCCCCGCGTGGCGCCGAAGGTGGTCCAGCAGTTGCGCGAGATCGGCGTTCCCGATAGCGCCTATGATCGCATCGTCACCTCCGGCGACGTCACCCGCCGCCTGATTGCCGAGGGCCCGAAGAAAGTATTTCTGCTCGGCCCCGAGCGCGACATCGCCATCATCGAGGGGCTGGATGTCGAGCGCGTCGAGGCCGAAGAGGCCGAGAGCATTGTCTGTACCGGCTTCTTCGATGACGAGACCGAAACGCCCGATGATTATACCGATATGCTGACAGCTTGGTCGGCCCGTAAAGTGCCGCTGATCTGCGCCAATCCCGATCTCGTCGTCGAGCGTGGCCACCGCATGATCCCTTGCGCCGGCGCCATGGCCGCTTATTACGACCGACTTGGCGGCGAAACGCGAATTGCCGGCAAGCCGCACCAGCCGATCTACGACGCCGCGATCGCTGCCGCGCGCGACGTGCGCGGCGAATTCCCCTTGTCGCGCGCAGTAGCCATCGGAGACGGCATGCCGACCGATGTGCGCGGCGCACTCGATTACGGCCTCGATCTTCTTTATATCAGCCATGGTATCCATGCCCGCGAATATGTCGTCGACGGTCACACCGACGAGGCAGCGCTCGGCGCCTTTCTGGCGCGCGAACAGGCGTCGCCGAAGTGGTGGATGCCGCGCCTTGTTTGAGGGGAGTGGTAGCCGATGACCGTTTTCCATCGCAATGAGACCCGCGAACCGCTGCCGGATAATCTGAAAGGCGGCGTCATCGCCATTGGCAATTTCGATGGCGTGCACCGCGGTCATCAATCCGTGCTCGACCGCGCGCTGGAGATAGCCAAGGAACGCGGCATACCGGCGCTGGTCCTGACCTTCGAGCCGCATCCTCGGACTGTCTTCAGGCCGGATCAGCCGGTTTTCCGCCTGACGCCGGCGCCGTTGAAGGCGCGCATCCTGGAGGCGATCGGCTTCAACGCCGTTATCGAATATCCCTTCGATCGGACCTTCTCGCAGCGTTCCGCCGATGAATTCGTTCATTCCATTCTGATCGACTGGCTGCATGCTTCCGAAGTCGTCACCGGCTTCGATTTCCATTTCGGCCATGACCGCCAGGGCGGTCCGGCCTTCCTGATGAATGCCGGCAGCAAGAATGGTTTCGGCGTAACCCTGATAGATGCCTATCGTGACGAAAACACCGAAGTTGTGTCGTCAAGCCGCATCCGGGCGCTGCTGGTCGAGGGCGAGGTGGCAGAAGCCGCTGGCCTGCTCGGCTATCGCTACACCGTCGAAGCGGAAGTGATCGCCGGCGAAAAACTCGGCCGCTCGCTCGGCTTCCCGACTGCCAATATGCGGCTGCCGCCGGAAGCAGAGCTGAAGGCCGGTATCTATGCCGTACGCTTCCGTGCCGCCGATGGCATCATTCGCGATGCCGTGGCCAGCTATGGCCGGCGCCCGACCGTGACCGACAACGGCGCGGCGCTGCTCGAAACCTTCGTTTTCGACTTCAGCGGTGACCTCTACGGTCAGATCTGCTCAGTCTCCTTCTTCGGCTACCTCCGGCCTGAGTTGAAGTTCGACGGCCTCGACCCGTTGGTGGCGCAGATCAGGAAGGATGAGGAGGAGGCGAGGGGCTTACTTGCCGGCGTGCGACCGCTTGGGGACATCGACCGGTTCATCGCCTTTTCTTGATGTTGCTCAAGGAGTTGTGCGGAGGAAAAGTACCGCATTGCAGCACCTTTTTGCCTTGAGCTGACTACCAGATGAGTTAATCCTTTCAGGTGATGAGGCGCGGAGTCGCCGCACCCAATCTCCGAAAGGCGCACGAAATGGATAAAGGCTTTGGAACGGCGGCCTGCTGGCTGCTCGTCATTCCCTATATCGGCCTGCTCTGGGTCCCCTTCTACAACAGCCATGACCCGGTCTTCCTGGGTTTTCCCTTCTTCTATTGGTATCAGCTCGCCTGGGTGCCGATTACTGCTTTCCTGACCTGGATCGCCTATCGGAGCATGCGCCATGACGACTGAAATCGACACGACCGCGCTTGCCGTCTTCATCTTCTTTTTCGCCCTCGTCACCGTCATGGGTTTTATCGCCGCGCGCTGGCGCAGGCCGAAGACCCTTGCCCATATCGACGAATGGGGCCTCGGGGGGCGCACTTTCGGCACCTGGATTACCTGGTTCCTCGTCGGCGGCGACTTCTATACCGCCTACACGGTGATTGCGGTACCGGCCCTGGTATACACGGTCGGCGCCTATGGCTTCTTTGCTCTGCCCTATACGATCGTCGTCTATCCCTTCGTCTTCATGGTGATGCCGGTTCTCTGGAAGCGCGCGAAGGACAACGGTTACGTCACGGCGGGCGATGTCGTGCATGGTCAATACGGCTTGCGGGCGCTCGAATTGGCGGTGGCGATCACCGGCGTCATCGCGACAATGCCCTATATTGCGCTGCAGCTTGTCGGCATGACGGCAGTCTTCAAGGCTCTGGGGCTTCATGGCGAACTCCCACTCGCCGTCGCCTTCATCGTCCTGGCGCTCTACACCTATTCGGCCGGTCTTCGCGCGCCGGCGTTGATCGCCTTCGTCAAGGACATCATGATCTACATCGTGGTGATTGCCGCCATCGCCCTCATCCCCTTAAAGCTCGGCGGTTACGCCAATGTCTTTGCCGCGGCCGATGCCGCGTTCCAGGCCAAAGGGTCAGGCGGTCTGCTGCTGGCCGGCAACCAATACGTCGCCTATGCAACCCTGGCACTCGGCTCGGCTCTCGCTGCCTTCATGTATCCGCATACGCTGACGGGTATTTTTGCTTCCAACAGCGGCAAGACTATCCGTAAGAATGCCGTGCTGTTGCCGGCCTACACGCTGCTGCTCGGCCTGCTGGCGTTGCTCGGCTATATGGGCCATGCGGCACATCTGACGCTGGAAAGCCCCAATGATGTCGTGCCGGCACTTTTCCAGGCGCTGTTCTCGAGCTGGTTTGCCGGCTTCGCCTATGCGGCCATCGCGATCGGCGCGCTGGTTCCTGCCGCCGTGATGAGCATTGGCGCGGCCAATCTCTTCACCCGCAATTTCTGGAGGGCCTATGTCAACACGCAGGTCACCGACGAGGGCGAGGCCAAGGTGGCAAAGGTGACGTCACTCGTCGTCAAGATCGGCGCGTTGCTCGTTATTCTGTTCCTGCCGACCCAATTCGCGCTCGATCTGCAGTTGCTGGGCGGTATCTGGATTCTGCAAACGCTGCCGGCGCTGGTCTTCGGTCTCTATTCCAACTGGTTCCGTGGACCCGCGCTGCTTGTCGGCTGGTTCGTCGGCTTCTTCGGCGGCACCTACCTCGTCTGGATCAATGGGCTGAAACCGCTGCAGGCGATCAGCCTCGGCGGAGCGCCGTTTACGGTCTACATCGGCCTGCTGGCGCTTGTCGCCAATATCGTCGTCGCTGTGATCGTGAACGCGGTCACGCCGGTACGGGCACCGGCAGAGGCCTGATTGGATCGGCTCCGATTGGCCGCGGGCGGAAACGTCCGCGGCTTTTCTGTGCCTTGCGGCGGCTGATCCCTCTTCCTTTCCATGCAAAAAGCGCTTATGAACCGCCAACTATGACCCAATTTCGGCTGAGCCCATCGATACGAATTATTGGCCCGGCCTTCCGCGCGCTTTAAGCTGCCGGAAGGTCCGGGTTTTTGGCGCCTGTTCCCGAGGCGCTTTCCGCCGCCGAAAAATCCCCATATGGCTGCGCCTTTCCGGCGCAAAACGCCCGAGACGCCGAGGCAATTGTCAGAACAATGACCGATACCGCTGAAAAGATCGACTATTCGAAAACCCTTTACCTGCCCGAGACCGACTTTCCGATGCGCGCCGGCCTGCCGCAGAAGGAGCCGGAGCTTGTCAAGCGCTGGCAGGAGATGAGCCTCTACAAGAAGCTGCGTGCTTCCGCCGCCGGCCGCGAAAAATTCGTGCTGCATGACGGCCCGCCCTATGCCAATGGCAACATCCATATCGGCCACGCGCTGAACAAGATCCTGAAGGACGTCATCACCCGCTCGTTCCAGATGCGCGGCTATGACAGCAACTACGTTCCGGGCTGGGACTGCCACGGTCTGCCGATCGAATGGAAGATCGAGGAAAAATACCGCGAGAAGGGCAAGAACAAGGACGAGGTTCCGGTCAACGAATTCCGTCAGGAATGCCGTGACTTCGCTGCCGGCTGGATCAAGATCCAGTCCGAGGAATTCAAACGCCTCGGCATAACAGGCGATTTCGACAATCCGTATCTGACGATGAATTTTCACGCGGAATCCCGCATCGCCGGCGAGCTCCTGAAGATTGCCCGCAGCGGCCAGCTCTATCGCGGCTCCAAGCCGATCATGTGGTCGGTGGTCGAGCGTACGGCGCTGGCGGAAGCCGAAGTCGAGTATGCCGACGTCGAGAGCGACATGATCTGGGTAAAGTTCCCTGTCGTCGAAGGTCCGGCCGCGCTCGCCGATGCCTTCGTCGTCATCTGGACCACGACCCCCTGGACGATCCCCGGCAACCGCGCGATCTCCTATTCGTCGCGGGTTTCCTACGGCCTTTACGAAGTGACGGAAGCCGCCAACGATTTCGGCCCGCGTCCGGGCGAAAAGCTGATCTTCGCCGACAAGCTTGCCGAGGAATCCTTCGCCAAGGCGAAGTTGCAGTTCAAGCGTCTGCGCGACGTGACCGCCGACGAACTCGGTGCGAGCACCTGCGCCCATCCGCTGGCTTCGCTTGGCTACGACTTCAAGGTCCCGTTGCTGGACGGCGATCACGTTACCGACGATGCCGGCACCGGTTTCGTGCACACCTCGCCCAGCCACGGCCGCGAGGACTTTGACGCCTGGACGACCCATTCCCGCCTGCTTGAAGCCCGTGGGATCTCGACCCGTATCCCGTTCCCGGTCGATGATGCCGGCTTCTACACGGCCGATGCACCCGGCTTCGAAGGCGGCCGCGTCATGGACGACAACGGCAAGAAGGGCAATGCCAATGACCTGGTCATCAAGGCTTTGATCGAGACGAACACGCTCTTCGCGCGCGGTCGGCTGAAGCATTCCTATCCGCATTCCTGGCGCTCGAAGAAGCCGGTGATCTTCCGCAACACACCGCAATGGTTCGTCTATATGGACAAGGACCTTGCCGACGGCACGACGCTGCGTTCGCGCTCCCTGAAGGCGATCGACGATACGCGTTTCGTGCCGGCTGCCGGTCAGAACCGCCTGCGCGCCATGATCGAACAGCGCCCGGACTGGGTTCTGTCGCGCCAGCGTGCCTGGGGCGTGCCGATCTGCATCTTCGTTGATGAAGAGGGCCAGATCCTGCAGGACGACGGCGTCAACGCCCGCATTCTCGAAGCCTTCGACAAGGAAGGCGCCGATGCTTGGTTCGCCGATGGCGCGCGTGAACGCTTCCTGGGCGAAAAGGCCAACGAGCCGTGGACGCAGATCATGGATATCCTCGATGTCTGGTTCGACTCGGGCTCGACCCACACCTTCACGCTGGAAGACCGTCCGGACCTGAAATGGCCGGCGGACGTCTATCTCGAAGGCTCCGACCAGCACCGCGGTTGGTTCCATTCGTCGTTGCTCGAAAGCGCCGCGACGCGTGGGCGTGCGCCTTACGACACGGTGGTCACGCATGGCTTCACCATGGACGAGCAGGGCCGCAAGCAGTCGAAGTCGCTCGGCAACGTCGTCGCCCCGCAGGACGTGATGAAGGACGCTGGCGCCGATATTCTGCGCCTCTGGGTCATGACCACGGATTATTGGGAAGACCAGCGCCTCGGCAAGGCCATCATCCAGACCAACGTCGATGCTTATCGCAAGCTGCGCAACACCATCCGTTGGATGCTCGGCACGCTGGCGCATGATAAGGGCGAAGTCATCGCCTATGCCGACATGCCGGAGCTGGAGCGGCTGATGCTGCATCGTCTCGCCGAACTCGACGAGCTGGTGCGCGAAAGCTACGACGCCTTCGACTTCAAGCGCATCGCCCGCGCGCTCATCGATTTCGCCAATGTCGAGCTCTCGGCCTTCTATTTCGATGTCCGCAAGGATGCGCTTTACTGCGATGCACCGTCGAGCCTGCGCCGCCGCGCCTCGCTCGCGGTCATCCGCACGATCTTCGATTGCATGGTGACATGGCTGGCGCCGATGCTGCCGTTCACGACGGAAGAAGCCTGGTTGTCGCGCAACCCGTCGGCAGTTTCCGTGCATCTCGAACAGTTCCCCGTTGTTCCCTTGGAATGGAAGAACGAGGCCTTGGCCGAGAAATGGAAGAAGATCCGTGCGGTGCGCAGCGTCGTCACCGGCGCTCTCGAGATCGAGCGCAAGGACAAGCGTATCGGCTCCTCCTTGGAAGCCGCACCGGCTGTCTATATTGCCGATCCGGAGCTGCTGAAGGTACTGGATGGCCAGGATTTCGCAGAAATCTGCATCACCTCCGACATCACCATCCATGGTGGCGAAGGCCCGGCCGATGCCTTCCGCCAGGATGACGCCGCCAAGGTGAGTGTCGTGCCGAAGCTGGCCGAAGGCCGCAAGTGTGCCCGCTCCTGGCGCATCACCACCGACGTCGGTTCCGATCCGGAATATCCCGACGTCTCGGCGCGTGATGCGGCTGCACTGCGCGAGTTGATGGCCATCAACTGAAGAAAATTACCGGATGAATTGCCTTTGCGGCGTTCATCCGGTAAAAGCTGCCTGAAAATGGCCCGATTTTTGCGGCAGATGGCTTGAATTGGGGTTCTGCGATAGTTGTACCGGCATGGCTGGGAAGGGTTTTCATGAGAGCGATGCATAGGGTTCGTGTCGGCGTCAGCTTGGCGGCACTCTTGATTGGCTGCGGTCTGATGTCCGGCTGCATGAGCAGCCCACGCTACGGCACGGATAAGACCGCCGGCGAGCAGCTCTTCGACGATATCAGCGACATCGCGTCAGTTTCGGCCGTCACGCCAAAGGACAAGGGTGTCAAGTATCCGAACCGTCCTGGCCTGGTTCTTCCAGCCGAGAAGGATAGGGAAAGCCTGACTGCACCGCAGCAGTCGCTGGCGAGCAAGGACAATCCGGCCTGGGTGGAATCACCGGAAGACGCGCGTAAGCGCCTGGCCGACGAAGCCGATCAGAACAAGAACGACGTCAACTATCGCTCGCCGCTTGCGCAGGCCGATAGCGGCCGCAATCGCGTGACCGAGGCGCAGCAAACGGCTGCTTATCGCGCCGCACGACAGGATCAGGACGGCACCTATATCGACCAGCGCCGCTACCTGATCGACCCGCCGCAGCAATACCGTCAGGTTTCCGATCAGGCTGCGCTGAACGATCTCGGTACGCCCGAGAGCAAGAAGGAAAAGCAGCGCAAGAAGGACGCCGAGGCCGCGCAGCAGACAAGTAGCTGGTGGAAGCCGTTCCAGTAAGTCTTTTCTAGCTGAAGCGGCGGCCAAGTCCGCCGCTTTTTAGTCTTCCATGCGCTTTTGCAGGAAGAATTCCCTGAGAATATCAGCCGCATCCTGTTCGGCCATGCCGGAATAGACCTCCGGCACGTGATGGCAGGTCGGCTGGCGATAGAAGCGCACGCCATTGTCCACTCCGCCGCCTTTCGGATCTTCCGCGCCGTAGTAGAGGCGGCGGATGCGGGCAAACGAGATGGCGGCCGTGCACATGGTGCACGGTTCCAGCGTCACATAAAGATCGGCACCCGTCAGCCGCTCCTGGCCAAGCGCCTCGCAGGCCATGCGGATCACAGTGATTTCGGCATGCGCGGTGACGTCGTTGAGTTCGCGGGTGCGGTTGCCGGCCTTGGCGATGACGGCGTTGTCGAGCACGAGGACTGCTCCGATAGGCACTTCACCACGCGCCCCGGCGCTCTGCGCTTCGGCGAGCGCCAGCTCCATGAAGTGATTTGTATTCATCATTTAAGATTTTCCACTTAACCGCGGGGGCGTGACCTGATAGGAACACGCCTTAAAAATTCAGGCAAACAACAAATGACAATGAATGACAAGCCCAAGCGGCCTGGGTCCAAACCCTTTACACGCGACGTCAAGACGAAGCCGGCGAAAACGCGCGACGACGCCAAGGCGATGAAGGCTGCGCCCGCCAAGGCGGTGGCAGAGGCGGAAGGCGGAGATGGAAAAGCCGAGCGCATTTCCAAGGTGATGGCGCGCGCTGGCGTAGCGTCGCGCCGTGACATCGAACGCATGATCATGGATGGCCGCGTAAAGCTGAACGGCGTGTTGCTGGATACACCGGTCGTCAACGTGACTCTCACCGACAAGATCGAAGTGGACGACGTGCCGATCCGCGGCATCGAGCGCACGCGTTTGTGGCTTTATCACAAGCCGGCGGGCTTGGTGACCACCAATGCCGATCCAGAAGGGCGTCCGACCGTTTTCGACAATTTGCCGGAAGAGCTGCCGCGCGTCATGTCGATCGGCCGTCTGGACATCAACACCGAAGGCTTGCTGCTGCTGACCAATGACGGCGGACTTGCTCGTGTTCTGGAACTGCCGACCACCGGCTGGCTGCGCCGCTACCGCGTGCGCGCCCATGGCGAGATTGATCAGGAAGCTCTGGACAAGCTAAAGGAAGGCATTGCCGTCGATGGCGTGCTCTATGGCTCCATCGAGGCGACACTCGACCGCACACAAGGGTCGAACGTCTGGATCACCATGGGCCTGCGTGAAGGCAAGAACCGCGAAATCAAGAACGTGCTGGGCGCCCTCGGCCTCGAGGTCAATCGCCTGATCCGTATTTCCTACGGCCCGTTCCAGCTCGGCGAGCTGCCGGAAGGCCGGGTGCTGGAGGTACGCGGCCGCACACTGCGCGATCAGCTCGGTCCCCGTCTGGTCGAAGACGCCAAGGCGAATTTCGATGCGCCGCTCTACAATGCCTCGGCCGTTGCCCCCGAGGACGAAGCGGACGCCAAGCCCGCCCGCGCTCCGAAAGAGGAGCGCCCGCGGCGCGAACGGCCCGAGGATAAGCGTGAGCGCGCCCTAAGCCGTCTCGATACCAAGCGCGATGATCGTCGTGACGAAGGACGTCGCGAAGGTGGCCGCAAAGAGGACGACCGCCCGAAGCGGCAGCCGCTCGGCGCGCGCCGCAGCGCCAATGTCTGGATGGCGCCCGGCGCCCGTCCGCTTGGCGAAAAGGCCGCGCTGAAGGCCGCCAAGAATGCCAAGACCGCCTCCAGGCGCGGTGAGCCGGAGCGTCCGCAGCGCAGCGGCTTCGACCGTCCGGACGAAGGCCCCCGCGTTCGCGTCAATCGCGTCGATGAGGCGGATGGCGAATGGATCCGTTCGAGCGAAGAAGCTCCGCGCAAGTCGCGCGGCGATGATGAGGGTTTCGACCGCAAGCGCTCCCGGGGCGATCGAGCCTTTGGTGATCGTCCCCGCGGCGACCGCCCACAGGGCGACCGTCCGCGCGGCTCGCGCCCCGAGGGTGGTGACCGCCCTCGCGCGAAATCCTTCCAGGGCGAAGCTCGCTCCGAACGCCCTCGCGGTGATCGCCCAGTCGGGGATCGTCCGCCTCGCGGCGACCGGCCCTTCGGCGACAAGCCGCGCGGTGATCGTCCGTATGGTGACAAGCCCCGTGGCGATAGGCCATTCAGCGATCGTCCCCGTGGTGACCGCCGGCCCCGCGCCGAGGGCGACGAGCGTCCGCGCGCCAGGTCCTTCGATGGCGAGCAGCGTTCCGAGCGTCCGCGCGGCGATCGTCCGCCCCGTGACGATAGGCCTTCTGGCGATCGCCCGCAGGGCGAGCGTTCTTTCGGCGACAGACCGGCCGGCAAGCCCTTCGGCAAGAAGCCGGGTGGCGGAAAGTCCTTTGGCGGCAAGCCGGGTGGAAAGCCGGGCGGTGCACGCGGCTTCTCGGGCAAGCCCGGTGGGGCTGGTCGCCCGTCTGGTGGTCCTGGCCGCGGTGGCCCGAATCGCGGCGGTTCCGGCAGGGGCGGCCCAAAGGGCGGAAGGGGTTGATGCGCGGTGCGGATCGTCGGCGGTGAGTTTCGCGGTCGGTCGCTTGCGGTGCCGAAGTCGAACGACATTCGCCCGACAGCGGACCGCACGCGCGAGAGCCTGTTCAATATATTGAGCCATGCCTATCCCGAAGCCATCGATGGCACGCGGATGATGGACGTCTTTGCCGGTACCGGCGCCGTTGGCCTGGAAGCTGCCTCTCGCGGCTGCCGCCATGTCCTATTCGTCGAAAGCAGCGTCGAGGGCCGCGGCCTGCTCTGGGAGAATATCGACGCGCTCGGCCTGCATGGCCGCACGCGCATGCTGAGGCGCGACGCCACCGATCTCGGCAGCGTCGGCAATCTGGAGCCCTTCGATTTTCTCTTTGCCGATCCGCCCTATGGCAAGGGTCTGGGCGAAAAGGCCTTCGCCGCTGCCGCTGCCGGCGGCTGGCTGGTGCCGGGAGCCTTGGCGATCCTCGAGGAGCGCGCCGACGTCACGGTTGCCGTCGCGCCGGATTTTCTCTTCCTTGAAGAGCGGACCTTCGGCGACAGTAAAATGCATTTCTTCCGTTATCAGCCTCGACAGGCCTAGCGGCGGAGGGAGAGGATCATGGGCGACTATGCCGATTTTGTTGGGAGCGATTATACGCTCGCGACATCCAGCACGCCGAGTGTTGCCGTCGCCTTCGGTTGCGGCGGTGCGCGTGGGCTCGCCCATATCCATATCATCGAAGCGTTGGACGAGCTCGGCATTCGCCCGGTCGCGATCGCCGGCGCCTCCATCGGCTCGATCATGGGTGCGGCCATGGCAGCCGGCATGAGCGGCGCGGAAATCCGTGACTATACGCTCGCCACGGTCGGCAACCGTCCGGCTGTTCTCAACAAGATCTGGAGCCTGCGGCCCGCAAACATGCGCAGCTTCCGGATCGGCCAGTTCAATCTCGAACGCATCCTGCGCGCTTTCATGCCTCCGACCTTTCCGGAGGATTTCTCCGAGCTGCACATCCCGCTGAAGGTCGTGACGACGGATTATTACGATCAGGCCGAAGTCGTCACCGAAAAAGGCGAGCTTTTCCCGGTGCTGGCCGCCTCCGCCGCCATCCCCGCCGTCTTCATGCCGGTCAAGGTCGGCGACCGCGTGATGATCGACGGCGGCATCATGAATCCCGTTCCCTACGAACATCTGGCCGGGCTTGCGGACGTCATCATCGGCATCGACGTCGTCGGCGGACCGGAAGGCGATGGCACCCATATTCCGAACCGCATCGAGAGCCTGTTTGGTGCCGGGCAACTGACAATGCAGTCCAATATCGCTCTGAAGCTGCGGCTGCTGGCGCCGCAAATCTTCTTGAGGCCGTCCGTCGGCCGCACCGGCGTGCTCGATTTCTTGAAGGCCCGCGATATCCTCGCCATGTCCGCAGGGGTCAAGGACGAGCTGAAATTCGCCCTCGACCGGGTGATTACGGCTAAAAATTAAGCCCGTTCCGGCTCCTCTTCCGGCATGGCGGAGAGATCGTCGTCGTCGTTGAAAACATCGGCGGTGCGCTTCGGTTTGACCAGCGGTTCCGGCTTGACCGGCCGTGAATAGAGCATGTCGCCCCCGGCCTGCAGCCCTTCGCTCGTCTGCAGCACCAGCCGCTGTTCGTCGCGCTTGCGGATATCTTCGCCGATCTCAAAGGCTTGGGTCTCGCTGACACCGAGGGCTTCCAAAGTACGGCGGCCGAAGAGTAGGCCGGATTCCAGCGTCTCACGCAGTTCATAGTCGATGCCCTTGTTGCGCAGTGCGATCGAGTGAATGCGATCGTAGGAGCGGACGAAGATGCGCGCGTGCGGATATTCCGTCTGCACCAGCTCGACGATCTTGTCGGTGATCTCGCGCTGGTGCGTGCTGACGACGACGACCTTGGCGCGGTCGATGCCGGCGGAGCGCAACACATCCTTGCGGGTGCCGTCGCCGAAATAAATGCGGAACCCGAAGCTGGCGGCCTGGCGGATACGATCGGCGGAAAAGTCGATGACGGTGACGTCGCGGCCGCCGGCGAGCAGGATCTGCGCGGCGATCTGGCCGAAACGCGAAAAGCCGATCATCAGCACGTCGGAGCCCGCGCCCTCGAAATCCTCGTCCAGTTCCTCCTGCGTGTCGCCCTTGACCAGCCGCTTCGAGAGTGCCGCACTCAGCGGCGTCAGCGCCATTGATAACGTGACGATGGCGATCAGCGTCGAGGCAGTGTTGGCCGAGAAGAGTCCGCTGATACTGGCGGCACTGAACAGCACGAAGCCGAATTCACCGCCTTGCGGCAGCAGTCCGGCGATACGAACCGCATCATTGTGCGACGAGCCCGCCACGCGGCACAGCGCATAGATCACGATCGCCTTAATGACCATCATGACCGGCACGGCGAGCACGATCAGAACCCAGTTGTCGAGAATCACTTGGAGTTTCAGCGAAAGGCCGACTGCAATGAAGAAAATGGCGAGCAGCACGCCACGGAAGGGCTCGATATCCGCTTCCAGCTCGTGGCGGTAAGAAGATTCGGCGAGCATCACGCCCGAGAGAAAGGCCCCCATCGCCATGGAGAGGCCGGCAAGCTGCATCAATGTCGCTGATCCCATGACAACGAGCAGGGCGGCCGCAATCATCGCCTCGCGCGCGCCGGTGCGGGCAATGACCTGGAACAGCGGCGTCAGCAGATAGCGACCGGCAATGATCATCGCCGCGACGGCGCCCACGGCGATGGCAAAGTCCAAAATCGGATTGGAAGCCTGCGTCGGTCCGCCGAGAACCGTTACCAGGGCAAGCAGCGGCACGATCGCCAGGTCCTGCAGCAACAGCATTGAAAAGGAACGCTGGCCGTACCTCGTGTTGACGTCGCCGTCCTGCTCGAGGATCTGCATGGCAAAGGCGGTCGAGGACAGCGCCAGGCCGAAGCCGACGATGATGCTGCCGCGCCAGCCGGTGATAGCAGCGAGATAGGCCATGACCGTCAGCGCAAGTCCGCTCAAGACCACCTGGGCCGTGCCGAGGCCGAAAATATCGCGCCGCATCTGCCACAGGCGCGACGGCTTTAACTCCAGGCCGATGATGAACAGCAGGAAGACGACACCGAGTTCGGCGACGGCAAACACGGATTCGCCGTCGCCGATGCCGTGCAGCACCGGGCCGATGACGACGCCGGCGGCAAGGTAACCGAGCACGGTTCCCAGTCCCAATTTCTTGAAAATCGGCGCCGTGACGACGGCACCTCCGAGCAGCATCAGGGTTTCGGTAAAGAGAGCATTAGGCGCGGACATCGTCTGTTTCTTTCTGTAGGCAGGCGGTGTGGCAGCGCATAGTCATCAGAAACAACCATGCGTGAAGACATTCGGACAAGAATCGGCGTGGCCGCCCTTGATGCTTTATGTAGTGCACAATAAATGGAACGCGAAGGAAAGGCCAAATCATGTCCTCAGAAATCGATTCCTCCACTCTGCTTTCCCGTGCCAGCCAGTTGATCGACCTCGCCCGGAAAGCCGGGGCGGATGCGGCCGATGCCGTCGTCGTGCGCTCGCGGGCGCAATCCGTCAGCGTTCGCCTCGGCGCGGTCGAGGGCACCGAATCTTCCGAAAGCGATGATTTTTCGCTGCGGGTGTTTATCGGCAATCGTGTCGCCAACGTCTCCGCCAATCCTGGCTTCGACTTAAAGGCGCTCGCCGAACGCGCCGTCGCCATGGCAAAGGTCTCGCCGGAAGATCCGTTCGCCTGCCTCGCCGATGAAGCCGATCTTGCCAAGACCTATCCCGATCTCCAACTCTTCGACCCGACCGAGGTCTCGTCGGCTCAATTGCGCGAGGCAGCGCTTGCGATGGAAGAGGCTGCCCTGGCTGTCCCGGGCGTCAACAACTCCTCGGGCGCGGGTGCATCTGCCGGTATGGGCGGCATGGTGCTCGCCACGTCGCATGGTTTTGCCGGTCACTATATGGGCTCGCGCTTCAGCCGCTCCGTCAGCGTCATAGCCGGTCAAGGCACCGGCATGGAGCGTGACTACGATTTCGACAGCCGCCTCTATTTCGCCGAGCTGGACCCAGCCGAGGACATTGGCCGCCGCGCCGGCGAGCGGGTGGTCAAGCGGCTCAACCCGCGTCAAGTTCCGACCGGCAAGGACGTGACCGTTGTTTTCGATCCGCGCGTGGCGCGCGGTTTCGTCGGTCATATTGCTGGCGCGATCAACGGGGCATCCGTCGCGCGCAAAACCAGTTTTCTGCGCGACAAGATGGGTGAGCAGGTGCTGAAGGCCGGCCTGTCGATAACCGACGATCCCTTGATCGTGCGCGGCCCAGCCTCACGCCCCTTTGATGGCGAAGGTGTCTCGGGCAAGCGGCTGGTGATGATCGAGGACGGCGTGTTGAAGCATTGGTTCCTGTCTACGTCAACGGCGCGGGAGATCGGTGGTCTGAGGACCAACGGCCGCGGCGCACGTGGCGGCACGGCGGTTTCTCCGTCCTCCACCAATCTGGCGCTGGAGCCGGGCGATATTTCCCCGGAAGAGCTGATCCGCAATGTCGGCAACGGTTTCTACGTCACCGAGCTGATCGGCCAGGGCGTCAACATGATCACCGGCGAATACAGTCGCGGCGCTACCGGTTTCTGGATCGAGAACGGCGAACTGACCTTCCCGGTTTCGGAGGTGACGATCGCCTCCAACCTCAAGGACATGTTCATGCGCGTGACGCCGGCAAACGATATCGACCGCGATTTCGGTGTTGCGGCTCCGACGCTCGCCATCGAAGGCATGACGCTGGCTGGGCGCTGAGCCGGAGATTGGAATTTGGGAATGAGCGATAGGGACTTAGTCGGCCAACTGAGCGATCTCGATTTGATCGTTGAAGCGGCACGCCAAGCCGGCGAAATCGCTCTAAGCTTCTTCCGGCAATCGCCGGAGGTCTGGTGGAAGAACGAAGGTCGCTCCCCCGTCAGCGCCGCTGATTTTGCGGCCAACGAAAAGCTCGCCTCCATCCTGCGCCCCGCGCGACCGGACTATGGCTGGCTTTCGGAAGAGACCGACGACGATGCAGAGCGGCTGTCGCATGCGACCCTCTTCGTTGTCGATCCGATCGACGGCACGCGCGGGTTTCTGTCGGGGCTCGAGCTGTGGTGTGTCAGCGTCGCAGTGGTGACGGATGGGCGCCCCACCGCCGGCGTGCTCTATGCGCCGGCGCTGGACGAACTGTTCCTTGCGACGGCCGGCGGCCCGGCGCTGAAGAACGGTAAGCCGATCGCGGTTTCCGCCAGGCTGGAACATGATGTCCACAGGCTTGCCACCGCTGAGGACATGTTGAACGGGTTCGATGCGGATTTCCGCAAGACGATCGAACGGGTGAAGCATGTGCCTTCGCTCGCCTATCGTCTGGCCATGGTCGCCGATGGCCGGCTGGAAGGGACCATCGTCAAACGCAATTCCCACGACTGGGATCTCGCTGCCGCCGATCTCATTCTGGAACGGGCGGGCGGGGCGTTGGTTGATCTCTTCGGCCATCCGCTCGCCTACAATCGCGTCGATGTTTCGCATGGCGAACTCTGCGGCGCGCCGGCGGCACGGCTGCCGGAATTCCTCCGCCAGCTCTCCCACAGACGAGATGGTTGACCTTTTGGTCAAAATCCCGCAGAGGAAGAGCGGAGGGGGACGACAGCAGAAAGAGACGAAAATGACTGTTACCAGCGGCAAAAAGCAGCTTTTGCACCTCGTATTCGGCGGGGAATTGGAAAATCTCGAGGAAGTACAGTTCCGCAATCTGAACGAACTCGACATTGTCGGCATGTATCCCGACTATGCGAGCGCGCTGACTGCCTGGAAGTCGAAGGCTCAGCAGACCGTCGATAATGCCCATATGCGGTATTTCATCGTCCACCTGCATCGCTTGCTTGATCCGCAGGACAAGGCTTCCTCGTGAGGCCGCGTTCCGCTTCATTTTGCATTTGATATTACCGTCCGGATGGGCGTTGTCGTTTTCAATCCGGCTATGGCGCAGTATTTTTGACGCAATCAGAACGAAGAATCGGCCGATCTTTCGGCCGTGAGACAATTGGGATTTGGCATCGATGACGATCAGCTTGGATCGGAGGCAATCGAGATGAGCAGCCTCAGGGCGCGCCTCGCTTTGGGTGCCTACCGCTTTGGCGGGATTGCGATCTATCCCCTTCTCGGGCCTTATCTCGCCTTCCGCGCCGCCAAGGGCAAGGAAGACCGCTCTCGTCGGCTGGAGCGTTTCGGTTACGCCAGCGCCAACCGCCCGCAGGGACCGCTTGTCTGGTTTCATGCGGCAAGCGTCGGCGAGACTTCGGCGGTCGTTCCGCTGATCCGCGAAATTCGCCGCCGCGACATCCACGTCATTCTCACCACCGGAACCATCACGTCGGCCAAGGTGACGCAAGAGCGTCTTGGCGACGAGGTCATCCACCAATATGTGCCGCTCGACCTGAAACCTGCCATCGGCCGCTTCCTCGATTATTGGCAGCCGGATTGTGCCATCATCGCCGAATCCGAGATCTGGCCGATGACCATCATGGAACTTGGTCGCCGGCGCATCCCGCAGATCCTCGTCAATGCCCGCTTGTCGGACCGCTCTTCTGCTCGCTGGAGCCGGCATCCTTCGCTCTCGGAAGCATTGTTCGAAAACCTTGCGCTGGTCGTCGCCCAGTCCGATCTCGATGCCGAGCGCTTTCGTGATCTCGGTGCGCGGCAAGTGATCAAGTCCGGCAATCTCAAGGTGGACACCGACGCACCGCCCTATGATGCGCCGACCCTTGCCCGCTACATGAAGCAGATCGGCGACCGCAAAACCTGGGCCGCAGTCTCGACCTTCGAGGGTGAGGAGAGTGCCGCTGCGGTCGTCCACAAGACTCTGAAAGAGCATAACGGTCAGTTGACCATCATCGTGCCGCGCCATCCCGAACGTTGCGACGCGATTGAGGCGATGCTCGTCGAGAAAGGGCTGAAAGTGGCGCGCCGTACCCGCAACGACGTGTTGTCGCCGGATGTCGATATCTTCCTCGGCGACACGATCGGCGAAATGGGTCTTTATCTGCGCATGACCGAAGTTGCCTTCATGGGCAAGTCGCTGCTCAACGAAGGCGGACAAAACCCGCTGGAGCCGGCCATGCTCGGCTGCGCCATCCTATCGGGCGGCCATGTTCAGAATTTTCGCGACGCCTACCAACTGCTCGCTCGCCGCGGCAGCGCCCGCATGGTGCGCGATACCGAGATGCTGGCGAGGGGCGTGCATTACCTGCTGAGTAACGATGCGGCGCGGCGCGGCATGATCGATGCCGGCTACATCGCCGTACACGAGATGCGTGGGGCGCTGGCAGCGACCATCAAGGGATTGGAACCTTACATCAACCCGCTGACGGTGAAGGCGCGGTTGCTGCCGAAGACGATGGCGCAGGGATAAAGGGAGCGCTCTATGAGGGCAATCAAGCTGGGTACGATCGCGGGCATTCTTTTCGACAAGGACGGCACGCTGCTCGACTATGATGAGAGCTGGTTGCCGGTCAATCGCGAACTTGCCAGCATTGCCGCCCAGGGTGATGCCGCACTTGCCAATCATCTGCTTCTGGCCTGCGGCATGGACCCGGTCACCGGCCATATCGTGCCCGACAGCCTGCTTGCCGCCGGCAATACCCGCCAGATATCCGAGGGCCTCGTTGCTGCCGGCTCCAGGATGGACGTGACGGAGCTGACGGAAAGGCTCGATGCGTTATTTTCCCATGCCGCCGACTTCTCTGCGCCGGTCACCGACCTCGCCGGTTTCTTTCTCCGCCTGCACGAGCGTGGATACAAGCTGGGCGTTGCCTCCAGCGACAATGAGCGCTCCATCCGCCAGACGGCGCGCCGCTTCGGGTTCCTCGAATATCTTGATTATATCGCCGGTTACGACAGCGGTTTCGGAACTAAGCCGGAGCCAGGAATGGTGCTCGGTTTCTGCGAAGCGACAGGTCTTTCCCCTTCACAGATCGCGGTCGTCGGCGACAACAATCACGATCTGCACATGGGGCACAATGCCGGTGCAGGTCTTACGATCGGTGTGCTGACTGGCACCGGATCGCGTGAATCGCTTGCAGCCGCATCCGATTATTGCCTGAATGACATTACCGAGCTGGAAAGCCTGCTGCCTCTCGCCCTGCCGGTGTGACCAAAGCATAGGCTTGCTTTTTCATCCGATCTGCCCTTTCTTGCCGCCTTGCTCAGATCGTAGGGGAAGCAGCGGGCGTGAGGCGGGATTAGACTATGGTATCGGAAGCACCGCCTTTCTGGTGGCGGAAGCCGGATTGGCGCGCCTGGGGGCTTTCGCCCTTTTCATTTCTGTACGGCCGCATTGCCGGCCATCGCATGGCGCATGGCCGTCGCGCCTCCGTTCCTGTACCGGTCATCTGCGTTGGAAATTTTACGGTGGGTGGCGCCGGCAAAACGCCAACGGCGCTGACGATTGCCCGTGCCGCCAAGACAAAAGGATTGAAGCCGGGCTTTCTCAGCCGTGGCTATGGCGGCTCGCTTGACGTGACAACCGTCGTCGATCCGCATCACCACCACGCCACAGCGGTCGGCGATGAGCCGCTGCTGCTCGCCCGCGAAGCATTGACCGTGATCTCGCGCCGCCGCTTCGAGGGGGCGGAGCGGCTGGTGCGCGAGGGTGCCGACCTCATCATCATGGATGACGGCTTTCAGAGCGCGCAACTCGCCATCGACTATGCTCTGGTCGTCATCGACGCCACGAGAGGTATCGGCAATGGCTACCTCGTTCCCAGTGGGCCGGTGCGTGCGCCGCTGCGGACACAGTTGCGCTATGCCTCGGCGCTGCTGAAAGTCGGTGAAGGCAATGCTGCCGACCGTATCGTGCGCATGGCGGCGCGAGCCGGGAAGCCTTTTTTCGCAGCATCGGTCAAGGTGCGTGGGCAGGAGGATCTGCAGGGCCGGAACGTGCTCGCTTTCGCAGGTATTGCCGATCCCACCAAATTCTTCCGCACGGTCGAGTCATTGGGGGCCAGCATCGTTGTCGGCCGTACGTTCGGTGATCACGAACATCTGGGCGAAGACGACATAGCTGATATTCTCGATATCGCCGCCCGGGAAGGCCTGGAGATCGTCACTACCTCCAAGGACTATGTCCGCTTGATCGGCCATCACGGCCGCGCCGAAGAGCTGTTGGGGGCCTGCCGCGTCATCGAGATCGATATGGTCTTTGATGATCGCCGCGCGCCGGCTCTGATCATCGACCGGGCGATCGCAGCCGCCCGCGAACGGCGGCTACGCGAAGGGCAGAAAGCAAAATAGGGATCGCAGCGGTTAGCGCTTCTGGTTCGGCAGCGCGCCGGCGCGTTTTTCGGCTTCCAGCGAAGACATTACATCGGCATAGGGCTCCTGCCGGGCGACGCTCCAATAGCGGAGTTCATCGAGCGCGATGTGTTTGCCGGTCATGGCGCAGACGACATAGGAGCCGGGCATGAGGATTTGGAAATCGCCGTCGAGATAGCGAATCTTCGCCTCGCGGTTTCCATGTCCCTCAAAAAGATTCATCTGATGCCGTCCCTGATGTTTGTCACCTGTCTGCCATACCCCGGCAGGCCAGACTTTTCCAGTTCTTTCAGTCGCGTCCGTTATCAGCTTCGTCCGAACAGCCGTTCGATATCGGAGAGCTTCAACTCTATATAGGTCGGCCGGCCGTGATTGCACTGGCCCGAGCCGGGCGTTGACTCCATTTGCCGCAACAGGGCGTTCATTTCCTCAGGCCTCAGCCGTCGGCCGGAGCGCACCGAGCCGTGGCAGGCCATGGTTGCAGCGACATATTCCAGCTTGGCGGCAAGGCCGGAGGCGGTGTCCCACTCGGCGATCTCGTCGGCCAACTGCCGGATCAGCCCTTGCGCATCCACTTCGCCGAGCATCGCCGGCGTCTCGCGCACCGCAATCGCGCCGGGACCGAAACGCTCGATGGCGAGGCCGAGTTCGCCAAGCCCGTCGGCAAATACCATCAGCCGGTCGCAATCCTCCTCAGGCAAATCGACGATCTCCGGGATCAACAGGACCTGTGAAGACAGCCGCTTCGAATGCAGGGCTTTGCGCATTTCTTCGAATACCAGCCGCTCGTGCGCCGCGTGCTGGTCGACGATGACGAGGCCGTCGTCGGTCTGTGCGACGATGTAGTTCTCGTGCAGTTGGGCGCGAGCCGCACCCAGAGGGAACCGAGCTGGCTCCTCCATGCGTACGGGTTCGATTGGCGCGGCGGTTTCGGCGCGAGCAGTCGGCATGGCGAGGCCGTCGAAGGCGCCTTGGGGCCGCTCACCGAATCCATATCCGTTCGTCGAGGGCTGATAGGGTCTGGATGGCGAAGCCTCAGGCGTCCAGGATGTGGTGGGTGTCGACGGCCGCCATGTCGGCTGGAAACCGGAACGGCCGGGGCTGAAGGCACGAAGCATGCCGTCGGCGCCCGTTGTCGCCGCACGATCGCCCTCCCGCGCCAGGGCCTCGCGGATGGCGCCGACGATCAGGCCGCGCACCAGACCGGGATCGCGGAAACGGACATCGGATTTCGCCGGATGCACGTTGACGTCGACGAAGGCCGGGTCGAGCGTGATCGAGAGAACCGCAACGGGATAACGGCCGGAGGGTATCGTCTCGGCATAGGCGCCACGGATCGCCGACAGGATCAACTTGTCCTGCACTGGCCTGCCGTTGACGAAGGCATATTGATGTGCCGAGTTGCCACGATTGAAGGTCGGCACGCCGGCATAACCAGTCAAGCTCACATCCTCCCGCGCGGCGTCGAGCTCGATGGCGTTGTCCTTGAACTCCTTGCCAAGCACCTGCGCCATGCGGGCGAGATGATCCTCGCCGGTGGCCGGAAATTCCAGCGTCGAGCGGTCGCTGCCCGAGAGCACGAAACGCACTTGCGGGAAGGCGATCGCCATACGCTTGACCACTTCGGTGATCGCGGCGGCTTCCGCCTTCTCCGTCTTCAGGAATTTCAGCCGCGCCGGGGTCGCGAAGAACAGGTCGCGCACCTCGACGATCGTACCCGGATTGGCGGCAGCCGGGCGCAGATGCAGCACCTTGCCGCCAGCGACCGCAATTTCGGCGCCGCCATCGCTGTCCGGTCTTCGGCTGGCGATCGACAGCTTCGCTACCGAGGCGATCGAGGGCAGTGCCTCGCCGCGGAAGCCGAGGGTGCGGATGTCCTCCAGAGTATCGGAAATCTTTGAAGTGCAGTGCCGTCTGACGGCCAGCTCCAGGTCTGCCTGCTCCATGCCGGAACCGTTGTCGCTGACCCTCAGTAGCGCTTTGCCGCCGCCGGCCGTTGCGATCTCGATGCGCGTCGCCCCAGCATCAAGCGCATTTTCGATCAACTCCTTGGCAGCACTTGCCGGTCGTTCGATGACTTCGCCCGCGGCGATTTGGTTGATCAGAGTTTCGGAGAGTTGCTTGATAGCCATATCTGCATTTTCGTGGATTCGCGGCGAGGTGGAAAGAGAAAACGTATTCCGCCTTTCGTCATCCACCCGATTCAGCTGAGAGCTTTGGTTAAAAATTTAATCAATGCTTAAGGGAATGATGACAGGTTGCATTCACAGAACTTGAAATGATTGCAGGTGGCGCGCTTTCGCACGTTTACGGCTTTTGGCGGCAGGCTGGTGTCCGTCATATCCACGAGCCGATGTCCGCCTGTTTCAAGTGTTCAGACCAGCATGAGATCTTCATAAATTCAGCGCGAGAGCTGTTGTCGCTCTCAAGCCCAGCGTGCCGTGATATCGGATAGATGTAGGAATCGGACGAATGACTGCCGAGATTGACCAGGCAGCTTTTACAGCAATGACTGAAGATGTTCCGTCTGACGGCAATCTGCAGGCGGCGCTGTTTGATGCAGTCAGTGATGGGCTTTCCAGCGCTTTCCTTATCTATGACAAGAACGATCTGCTGCTGTTCGCCAGCCGCCAGGTTCTGAATTTCTTCCCGATTCCCCCGCAATTCCTGCAACCGTCGACACGGTTGCGCGATTTTCTCAGAGCTGTCTTCGACACCGGCGTCCGGCATCGCGATGCTCATGCGAAGTCGACGACAACGCGCGACGATTGGGTCTCACAGCGAATTGCCTCGCATTGGCGCGAGCGTTTTGAGGCAACGGAGCACTTCGGTGCGGATCGTTGGGTCCGCTTCGTCAAGCGCCGGTTGCCGTCAGGGCTCGGTGTTTGCATCCTCTCGGATATTTCGGAGGTGAAGAAGCGGGAGGAGCAATGGCGCCTTGACATGGAGCGCGTGCAGCTCACCGAGGATATTCTCGACAACCTGCCGTTTCCGCTCTTCGTCAAGGACCGCAACATGGTCTATGTCGCGGTCAACAAGGCGTTCTGCGACAAATATCAGACCTCGGCGGATGAGGTGCTGGGCCGCAAGGGCATCGATCTCTTCTCCACCGATATTGCCAACCGCTTCGAGGAGAGCGACCGGCATGTCATGGAGACCGGCGAAATGTCGATCTCGCGCCAGCGACAGATTGCTCGCGATGGCATCGAACGCGATGTGGTCACCAGGAAACAGCGTATAGGCAAGCCCGGCCGCTATTTCCTCGTCGCCACTATGCAGGACCTGCCGAAAGAGGGCGCGGATTTCGATGAGTTCGCTCTCGCCTCGCAGATCAAGGAGAATAATGACCGGTCCTATCGGCGCGCCTATGTGCCGATGGCGGCACTTCAGACTGCCTCGCGCCGGCCCCCCGCCATGGAGACCTTCGTTCCCGAGAACTTCTCAGGCCGGAAGATCCTTGTGGTCACCAGCGATCTTGCCGCTGAATCGGCGGCGTTGAAGATGCTTGCCAAATATGGCTTTGAGGCTTGTTCGGTCCACAATGAAAGCGAGGAGGCGGCATTTCTGGATGTCGCAAGCTCCCTCGGCATCAAGATCGATCTCGCGATCGTCGACAACCAGCTCGGCAAACGCGGCTTGGAGCTGGCAGAGCGGCAGAATGTGCCGGCATTGTCGTTGGACGGCTCGCAGCTTGCCACCGAACTCACTTTCCTGATCGCTCGGCATTTTAACCGCAACATCCGCGGCAAGGCGGGCGAACTTGCTGAAGGAGGCGCGGAGGACTGGCAGATCGCGACTCGTGGCGAGGATCGCGGCTTCCAGATCCTGGTTGCCGAAGACAACGACATCAATCAGATCGTCTTTTCACAGATCCTGGAAGGGCTTGGCTATCGCTACATGATCGCTGCCAGCGGTGACGAGGCGGTGCGCCTGTGGAGCGAGCATCGCCCTGAGCTGATCCTGATGGATATCTCGCTGCCAGGTCTCAACGGTTTCGAAGCCGCAAGGCTTATTCGCCGCACGGAAAAGGGTAGCGGATCGCGCATTCCGATCATTGGCGTGCTTACCCAGGCCTTCGAGCGTGACCGCAACGAATGCGTCGATGCCGGCATGGACGATGTCATCATGAAGCCCGTAAGCCCCGATATTCTTGAGACCGTGTTTCAGAAATACATGCGCAGCAGCCGCAAAGCTCAAATCAAGTAAATCTCATAGTTGTATAACTTCTAATGAATAGAAATTGCTGGCGCCGAATGACTGCCGTCCCGCCATCGTTTGTTAAGACTTCGCCGTCATTCTCTTTCGCGGGTGGAGGAAAATGTCGGGACTGGATATGAAATCGGCTGAAATATCGCTCGCGCCAGCCAGCCAGAATGAGTTGCAGGCGATGGCTTATACCGATCCTCTGACGGGGTTGGGGAATCGCTATCGCATGCGCGATCGCGCGCGTGTGCTTTCCGTCGAACGCGCGAGCGATCCTGCGCCCTTTACCATTGGCATTGCCAATCTTGATTCCTTCAAGCCGATCAACGACCTCTTCGGTGTCGAAGCCGGTGACGAGATCCTCTGTCAGGTCGCACACCGCCTAAAAGCCTGCATTCCCGACGGCGCAACGGTCACCCGCCATGACGGTGACGAATTTGCCTTCGTGCTGCCACTAGTCTTTGAGCGTGTCGGTGCAGAAAAATTCGGGCAGATGATCCGCGAAGTGTTATCGGCGCCCTATGATCTCGGCGATCGCAACGTACGTCTTTCCGCCTCTTTCGGTTTCGCCATCTATCCCTTCGCCGGCGAGGAATTCGAAGACCTACTTAAAAGCGCCGAGACGGCGCTTTATCGCTCCAAGCGGCGCGGACGCGGCCAGATCACCGTTTATTCCAAAGAAATCGCCCAGGAGATGAAGCGTGCGACGCAGCTTGAACAAGCGCTGCGCAACGCCATCATTTCCAATGCCATCGACGTGCATTTCCAGCCGATCGTATCACTCGCCAACAATCTGATCGTTGGCTTCGAGGCATTGGCTCGATGGAACGACGCCGATCTCGGCTTCGTTTCGCCCGCCGTCTTCGTGCCGCTTGCGGAAGAGCGCGGTTTTATCGACGCTCTCTCTGAGACCCTGCTGCGCAAGGCGGCGGAGGCTGCGCTCTCCTGGCCGCGTGAGCTGTTCCTTTCATTCAATCTGTCCTCGGCGCAATTGATGGATCCGGGCACGAGCAGCAGCATTCTCGCCATTCTTGGCCGAGTCGGTTTCGATCCGCATCGACTGGAGCTGGAAATCACCGAGACGGCGGTCATGAGTTCGGCGGATACGGCGCACCGCATCATCGCCGATCTGAGGGCGGCTGGCGTGCGTATCTCGCTGGATGATTTCGGCACTGGGCAATCCAGTCTCGGCCGATTGCGCGATTTCATCTTCGACAAGGTGAAGATCGATCGCGCCTTTGTCTCGCGCATCAATTCCGACCGGGCCTCCGAACATATCGTCAAGGCGATCCTTGCGATGTGCGAGGGGCTCGACCTGCAAGTGGTCGCCGAGGGGATCGAGGATTACGCCGAGGCGGCAAAACTCCGGTCGCTCGGCTGTGCCATGGGGCAGGGCTATTATTACGGCAAGCCTGCCGATAGCGTCGCGACGCTGCGATATCTCCACGAGAACCACTACGAACTGAGCGGTGAGCGCGAAAGCGCCTAGAAGAGCTCAGCTTTTCAAGGAATTGCAGGACCGCTTGGTTGCTCTAAACGCTACCGCTGCGACAGATATGAAAAACGGCGGCCCGCAAAGACCGCCGTTTTCGATATTGCACGAGAACCTTCATCATTTATTGGTCGTCGACGAGGTCGTCGTGCTGTCGGTTCCAGGCACCGCGGCGGTTGCCGGGGTCTGTGCGGCCTTTTCAGAGGCCTGCATAGCAAGCGTCTTGAACTCCGGCGCGGCCTTCAGCGAGTCGGCCGTTTCGGTCGTCGTCAGCTTGATGGTGCCGTCCTGGGCGTTTTGCGCCAGGTCGATCTTGTCGAAGGGAACGGCGACATTCTTCTGGCCGATGCCAAGGAAACCGCCGACGCCGACGACTGCAGCGATAACACCGCCCTGCTTCTGCAGGATGAGGTCGTTGATTCTACCAATGCTTTCATTCTGACCGTTATAGACTGACTGGCCCATATAGGTCTTGGCGCTGATCTGGTCGGCCGATTGCTCGGTCAGATACCCACCGGCCTGCGCCGTGGTTGTTGTCGGTGCCGGGGCCGGAGCCTGGGCATCATTTTGCGGCATTGTGGTAGCCGGCTTGGTTGTGTCTGGCGTTGCCGGGGCGGTCTGTGTCATCGGCGCGGCACCGTTGTCGGTTGACGGCTGCTGTGATTGAGCAAAAGCCATCGGCGAAAGAACCGATGCTGTGGCAAAGATTGCGCCAGCAGCGGCGGAAGTGAACAGTTTGCCAGTCATCGTGAACCTACCTTTCATTCAGATGGGCACGTTCACCAGCTCGGGCGGCGCCACTCTTTTGGCTGACCATCACCGTGCCGGTTCGTTAGGGACAATGGTCGAAAAGAGGTTTAGTTCCGGCAAAAGTTGCGGGAAACGGCCGCAAATGGCCTCGGCGAGGTCAAAATAACGCGAAAAATCAACGGACAACGTCCAGATTAATACAACCGAAACAATTGATTCCGCAGCCTGGTTGCAGCGATGAATACGTTGAGTTTGGCGCGCAGGACCGCCTTATCCGCGCGCTTCGACATAAATTGCGCTGACCGTGTTACCTTCCCCCGGTAGGGAGAAGGTAAAATACAATCAAATCTTGTAGATCGGATCAAAAGAGCCCTTGACCGTAGGGCCGAGTTCTAGAAGCGCACCGGCTTGCGGCTGCATCGAGCGGGCGTCTTCGTCGAGACCTTCCCAAGCTGTCGTCACCGCGAGACGATCTGCATTTTGGCCGATGAAGGCCGGGCAGGAAGGCTGCATGGCGGGCACGCGATAGCGCTCGATGCGCAAGCCGTCGGGACTGTAACGATCGACGAAACCGGAGCCCCAACGGGCGTTCCAGATGTAACCGTCGGCATCGCAGACCGAGCCGTCGAGGCCGCCGGGGTCCTCCATGCTGTCGACCATGACAATCGGCTCGCCGACCGGCATTCCGGTCAGCGGGTCAACCAGCACGCGCATCAACTGGCTGATGCGGGTATCGGTGAAATATCCGATCGTGCCGTCGGGTGAAAAGCAGATGGAGTTCGGAATGCTGAGCTGATCGAAGATCTTTGTCACCTTGCCGCCCGCGACATGATAGATCGCGCCGGCATGCATTTCCGCCCGCTTGCCCATGGTGCTGATCCACAACGACCCGGAAATATGCGTCCGCCCGTCATTGGAGCGGTTCTCGGGCTTATCCGCCTCGATCGCGGCATAAAAGGTCAGTTCACCGGATCCGATATCGCGAAGAAACAGCCCCGCTTCGGTGGCGATCAATTGCCGTCGGTCGTCAACACGGGCGAGTACGCTCGCCATCATCGGCAGAGCGTGAACTTCCTTCTTGCCCGTCGGGAGATGCAGTTCATGTAATTCCTTGCCGAGAATGTTGAACCACCAAACCGTATCCGTGTCGGGATCATAGGTCGGTCCCTCGCCCAGGGCCGATGCGGTATTGCAGAGAATATTGCCCTGGAAATCATGAATGTCGGTCATATGGGTCAGGCTCCTACAGCAGCATCATAGGCGTAAATGGTCACCTTGGCGCGTTCGGCAACCTCTGCTGTCGTCATTCCCGGCTTGTAGAGGCTGGTGCCGAGACCGAAAGCCAGGATGCCGGCCTTGGTGTAATCGGCGAAATTCTTGTCCGAAACACCGCCGACCGCCGCAATGACAAGCTCGGGGGGCAGCACGGCGCGGATGGCGGTGATCCCGGAGGCACCGAGCACCCCGGCCGGGAAAAATTTAAGACCCGTCGCACCGGCACGCGCAGCCGAAAGCGCTTCCGTCGCGGTGAATACGCCAGGCATCGTCACCATGCCCTTGTCGCGGGCGCGGCTGATGACCGCAGGTTCGACATTCGGCGTCACCAACAGCTTGCCCCCTGCGGCGTCCAGCCGATCGACATCTTCCACGGTCAGTACCGTGCCGGCACCGATCAGGCAGTCAGCAGGCGCCATCTTGGCGGCGATCTCGATCGAGCGGAAGGGCTCCGGCGAGTTCAGCGGGATTTCGATCGCCGTCAGGCCGGCATCGATCAGCGCGCCGACGATATCAGCCGTCTCTTCGGGCTTGACGCCGCGGAGAATGGCGATGAGCGGGCGCTTCATGGGAGGGAAGGGGATGCGGGTCGTCATCAGCTTTTTCTTTCGTCATTCGGCCAGATCGCCTTTGCCGCAGCGGAAAGCCCGCGGCGGACGGCGGCATCGGCGTCAACAGTCGTATAGGTCAGGCCCAAGGTGCGGAATGCATCTTCGTAGAGCGTCTGCAGGCGTCCGGAAGCGACGAGAGTAATCGCAGCCCCTTGTCCGGCAGATGACAGCGCCCCTGCGATTTCGGCGCCGATCAGCGTGCCCGAGATTAGCGCCTGCGCCCCCGCCGCCGTCAAGCCATGCAGAAGTTGGCCTGCGCGAGCGGTGAAGAGCAGGTTTGTGGCGAGTGCCGGCTTGTTGAAGGCGGCTTTGATCGCGGAGCCGAAGGCGGCGCTGTCTGCGGACAAGTCGGCCGCACCGGCAACAGCATGGGAAAGGATGCTGTGCTTGGTGATCACATCGAAGAGTTCGCCGGTCATGAAGGTCGAAAAGCCGGTGACTTGGCCACTCACGACACGCACCCATTTCGAATGCGTGCCAGGCATGCAGACGACCTGTTCGCCCTTGGCGTCGGCCGCGATGACGCCGAGCAATTGCGTTTCCTCGCCGCGCATGACGTCAGGCGCTTCCTTGGCGCGTTGCGCGAGACCCGGCAGAATACGGACATCGCGCGATTGGCCGGGCACGGAGACGGCACCCTTGAGGATGGCGGAAAGCGACGTGGGGGTGTCGATATAGCCGGCTTCCACCCAGCCCTGACGCGCTCCGGCCATGCCGCAGACGATGACGGGAAGGTTTTCCGGCGCGGCGAGGGCATCAAGATGCGATTGCAACACCTGGACAAAGCCTGTCTGAGCAGCCGATGTCATGCCTTCGCCGCTACGGCGCTCGCCGAGAATGCTGTCATCCTCGCCGATCAGCCACAGTCGGAAACTGCTGGTGCCCCAATCGACCGCGATATATGCGGGACTCGTCATTAGAAAATACCCCGACTTTTCATCAGAAAATACCTCTGGTTTTTCATCAGAAAATACCTCCGTCAACAATGATGGACTGCGCGGTGATGCTGCCCGAGCAGTTGGATGCGAGAAAAAGCGTCGGGCCGACCAGATCGGCGGCCTTTAGAATATGCTTGAGGCATTGGCGCTCGATCGTCTTGGCTATGCCTTCCTCGGTTAGCCAAAGCTCCATCTGCCGCTCGGTGACGACCATGCCCGGCAGAATGGCGTTGACGCGGATGTTTTCCGGGCCAAGACGGCCGGCGAAGCTCTTGGTCAGGCCAATGATGCCGGCCTTGGCAGTAGCATAGGATGCGAGGCTCGACGGATTCATCATGAAGACGATCGACGAAAAATTGATGATCGCCCCGCCGCCGGCAGCCCGCATGCCCGGTGCTGCCGCCTGTGAGACGAAAAAGACCTGTTTGAGGTTGATCGCCTGGCTATTGTCCCAATAGTCCTCGGTCGTCGTGTCGATTTCATGCCGGTCGTCCCAGGCGGCGTTGTTGACGAGGACACGGATCGCGCCGAGATCGGATTCGACGGCAGCGACGGTGCTTTTGATTTCGCCGACGTCGCGCAGGTCGGCATGATAGAAGGCGACTGGGTGCGCCGATTGCGCCGAAAGCCGGGCGGCAAGCGCCTTGCTCGGCTCTGCCGCTATATCGATGAAGGCGACCTTGGCGCCCTGCTGAGCGAAACCTTCAACGAGCGCTGCGCCTATGCCTGAGCCGCCGCCGGTGATCAAGACGGTGCGATCCCTGAGATCGGGAAATTGTGCCTGTGCTTCGGTCAAGTTCGTCTCCCCTCCCGGAATAGAAAAATATAACCATGTTCCATTATTCGGAACTGAATTTGACTATGTGGAATTATCGGATTACCCTTTGGCCGTGTCAAGGACATGATGGAACGTTGCAGACGTGGCGAGGCGGTCGTGAATTCGAAACAGAGCGACCAAATGGGAGATATCCGCCGTGGCCGGGACACCGGTACGCTCGGTAAACTCATGGCGCTCATCGATCTCGTTGCGCTGGCCGACAGCCCAATGCGTTTCACTGACATCCTGTCGCTGTCCGATCAGCCGCGTGGCACATTGCATAGGCAATTGTCGCACCTCGTCGAGGAGGGGCTGTTGGAGACCGATCGGGACGGGCGCTATCTGCCTGGCATCAGGCTCTTGAACCTTGCGTCACGCAGTTGGGCGCGCAATGAATTCAGAACCGTCGCCGAGCCGCATCTGCGCCTTCTGCAGGGACAGACCGGCGAAACCGTGCACCTCGGTGTCCTGCGCGGCACCGAGGTTATCTATCTCGACAAGGTCGAGGGCCGGCAGTCCGTGCGCATGTATTCGCAGATCGGCAACGCCTCGCCGGCCTATTGCACAGGCGTCGGGAAGGCCGCGCTGTCTGCGCTGGACGACTCCAGTCTCGAAGCCCGTATGGCCGGCCTCGAGTTTCGCGCCTATACCGAGCATACCCATCGCAGCGTGGCAGATCTTCGAGCGGACATCGCTGCTATCAGGACACGCGGCTGCGCTTTTGACCGTGAGGAGCACGAAAGCGGCATATGCTGCGTCGCCGCGCCGATCCGTTCAGACGACAGCGATATGCTGGCCGGCGTCTCCGTGACCGGCCCGGCTTATCGTGTCACGCCGGAAAAATTGCAGGAATGGGCACCTTTGGTAAAGGCTGCAGCGGCCGCCATCATGCAGGATATGCATAGTCGGCTCGGTCCAAGGCGTTAATTTCGCCGATTTTCTCGACTGTCATGTGAAATTCACCAATTTGGCCTTTGGTGTGCTGGACCTTGGCCAACTTACACGTTTATTCTAGGTCGCTTGATGGGAATCGTGGATGAACCGCCATTCTGCTTAAGTACCTGCCGCTACGCTCGGAGGAGGTTGGCGAACCGGTTACCGGGCGCCGTAGTAATGAGTGTCGCAGCAGGCGAGATTTTAGAAATTTATATTTGATCATGCGCCGGCTTGCTGGCGTTCATGCGGTGACCTGGAGGCGTGGAGGCGGCGGTTTCGCGTTTGTGCCCCTCCCTTTACATAAAGAAGACTAATGATGGCAGCATTGGTGCAGACGGGAAAGCCCCCCAGGGGCGAGGACTATATTGATGAAATTACCGGTCTGAAGACACAGTTCGATGTTTTTCGTTTCATGAAGCGGTTGACCGAAGCCTATCGCTGCCGGGCCTTCATGGTTCTGAACCTGCCGCCGGTTACATCTTTCGAACTGCAGAGCAATTCGGTCATTAACAACTGGCCCGCCGAACTCCTGGCAACCTACGACCAGGAAGGGCTGATGACGAACAGCCCGGTGCTACGACGCCTGCGCAATTCCACGTTGCCCTTTATTCATGAGACAACAGCTAGCACCAATCGCGACGACGGCAGGGCCCAACTCATCACCGCCCTGTTCGAACGTTTTCGCATGACACGCTGTATCTATTTGCCGACCCATGATGCATCCGGTCTTCGCGGCGCGGTGTCGCTTGCCGGCGATCGCGAGCTCTTCACCCCCGAAGAAATCAAGGATCTCTGCTATATCGCAATCCATGTTTTCGATCGGCTCGCGGAAATCCGCAATATGGACATCCGCGTGACCGATGCGCTGACTGATCGGGAGATCGATTGCCTGAACTGGACGGCCGCCGGCAAGACCAGTGCCGAAATCGCAGAAATCCTGACGCTCTCAGAACACACGGTCAATCACTACCTGAACCGGGCCACCAAGAAACTGGATACCGTCAACCGCACCCAGGCGGTCGCCAAAGCGCTGCGTGTCGGGTTGATCAAGTAAGGCATGATGAAGATCATGGCCAGGAAAGACCATGATCCTAAAAAGTGCGTGGCGGCATTTGGAGAAGATTCTTCTAAGATGAATAATGAGGCCGCGCGAAATCCGGGCAATTTTCTGCGCTAATTTTGTGCGTTGCACATAAAATTTGCTGATGTCCTCTGCACTGATTTGCGGACCGAAATCGATGCCGGCTACGCAACAAATTGAAAAATATACAGTTTTTTGATTTCGCGGAACTGGCACGCTTTCTGCATTTCAACAGGCAGAGGTCCAGAGGGGACTTTGATACCAGCGCCGATTAACGCGCGCGGATCAGGCAGCCGCTGCCGATGCCACTGTCGTTGCTTCTCCCGGCGACAGGTATCGGCGGCGGCTGTTGCCTATATGGCACGTCCTCAAAATCAACGCGGTTTAAGGAGCGATTTTTCGCGCATCCGCCCTAGTCCTTTCAAAGCTTTGCTTTATGTCCGCCGCAAACATTTCGCGTCTCCAAGCGAGCGTTGCGGCTGGTAGGGCTCTAAGCCCGGCGGACCTGCCGGCCGCAACGGACGAAGTTGTTTTGTCGATATTCCCCTTAATTTCGTTTGGCGAAGTTCCATCACTCCACTATCTAAGCCTGAGAGATCTGGAGCGCTTGCTGCGCGCGTTCGCGCATCGCGCTCCGGATGGAAATCGTGCAGCGAGGATGGAATGGCAGACATCACCAAGGAACAGGTTCTGGAAACGCTGAGAACAGTTCGCGGCCCGGACCTGGAGCACAATATCGTTGAGCTCGGCATGGTGTCGGATGTCTTCATTTCCGACGCCAAGGTGTATTTCTCGATCACGGTACCGGCCGAACGCGCCAAGGAACTGGAACCGATGCGCCTTGCTGCCGAGCGCGTCATCAAGGAATTGCCCGGCGTGAAAGGGGCCTTGGTCGCGCTGACTGCGGACAAGAAAGCCGCGCCAGGTGCACCCGCCGCGCGCCCGGCTCCTGCCCAGCCGCATGCTCATTCCCACGCGCATCCGCCGCAACAGCCGCCCCGCGCCGGCAAGATCGGCGTTCCCGGCATTGGCGCTATTATTGCTGTTGCCTCCGGCAAGGGCGGCGTCGGCAAGTCGACCACAGCCGTCAATCTTGCGCTTGGCCTGCTCGCCAATGGCCTGCGCGTCGGCATTCTGGATGCCGATATCTACGGCCCTTCGATGCCGCGTCTCCTGAAGATTTCCGGTCGGCCGACACAGGTCGATGGGCGCATCATTAACCCGATGCAGAATTACGGTCTCAAGGTCATGTCCATGGGCTTCCTCGTCGAAGAGGAGACGGCGATGATCTGGCGCGGGCCAATGGTGCAGTCGGCATTGTTGCAGATGTTGCGCGAAGTCGCATGGGGTGAACTCGACGTCCTCGTCGTCGACATGCCGCCGGGCACCGGCGATGCGCAACTCACCATGGCGCAGCAGGTGCCGCTCGCTGGCGCCGTCATCGTCTCGACCCCGCAGGACCTGGCGTTGATCGACGCGCGCAAGGGCCTAAACATGTTCCGCAAGGTGGAAGTGCCCGTGCTCGGCATCGTCGAAAACATGAGCTATTTCATCGCTCCGGACACCGGCGCGCGCTACGATATCTTCGGTCACGGCGGCGCGCGGAAGGAGGCCGAGCGTATCGGTGTGCCCTTCCTCGGCGAAGTGCCGCTGACTATGGGTATCCGTGAGACCTCCGACGCAGGTACGCCGTTGGTCGCTTCCGACCCCAATGGCACCGTCGCCGGTATCTATCGCGATATCGCCGCCAAAGTCTGGGCGCAGATAAGCAGCACGCCTCTGCGCGCGGCACCTTCCATCGTCTTCGAATAATTCACAAGGCTTGTGCCAAGCAGCAGTCGGCACGATTGCCTTGCCCGCGCTGTGTGCTATGACTTCGCAGTATCGTGAATCTGCGGTGAAAGCGCGCATTGAAGGGGTTGTGACTTGATTCTTTGCGAGCTTTGCTGCATATGCGCCGCCGGCGTGAATTTGGTCGGGCATATCCGATGACGGCCATCCGCCAAATGGTGACTTCGTCTCGCTTGAGCAATCAGCGTTGTCATGACGGACGAAGGATTGGTACAGCAGCAGGGCAACGGAGCATGGACACGGATTCCCAGTCGGACCGGCGGGATACGCCCGGAGTTTTATGAACTTTTTTCACTGGCCATCGGCAGAATCGCGGCGAGAGCGCACAAAGCGCCACGGCTATAGCTTTGCCTTTCGAGCAATGCCGGGAAAACTGCGCTGCGGTGCTCCGTCCGGAATCGCGAAAAAACTAAAAGATGGAGCGGTTTTGCGATCCTGCGAAAAGATGAACCGCTTGAGCGCGCCGGGGGCGATCCGTTGATCACGGCCTATTGCTCCGATTGCAAGCCGCTCGTACTGGCAGATTTGTCGAGTATTACCCAATTGCCTGATAACGCCGTCTGGATCGACATGGTCGACCCGTCGCGTGAAGAGGAAGCGAATATCGAGCGCCTGCTTGGGCTCGAAGTGCCGACCCGTGAGGATATGAAGGATATCGAGCCCTCGAGCCGGCTCTATGTCGAAGACGGCTCGGTCTTTCTGACGGCTTCGCTGCTGTGGAAGGCCGATACCAATCTGCCCACGCTGACCGATGTCGCCTTCATCCTGACGAGTCATCGCCTGGTCACGATCCGCTATGCGCAGCCGAAATCCTTTGCTCTGTTCATCGCCGCGTTGCAGCGCATTCCGCAGGAGCGGCGCACGGGTGTCGCGCTTCTGGCGAAGCTTTTGGAAACAATCGTCGACCGCACTGCCGAAGTCCTTGAACAGACGGTCGCCAGCATCGATATATTGTCGGTGCATGTGTTCGGCGACCGCGTGAAGAAAATCCGCCGTCCGTCGAACTACCTGGAAGAGAAGCTGAAGGACATTGCAGGCTACCATCGCACGGTCAGCAAAGTGCGCGATAGCCTGAGTTCATTGTCGCGGCTTCTGACTTTCCTCCATACCATCCCCGCCATGCAGCAGGACCATGAGACCAAGGAATTGTGCCGCAATGTCTCGCGGGATGTGCAATCTTTATCCGAACATGCGTCCTTCGTTGCCGGTAATATTACCTTCCTGCTCGATGCATCGCTCGGCCTGATCAATATCGAGCAGAATGCCATCATCAAAATTTTCTCGATCGCCTCTGTAGTCTTCCTGCCGCCGACGCTTGTGGCCTCGGTTTACGGCATGAACTTCGAGTTCATGCCCGAGTTGCATGTTGCCTACGGTTACCCGGCATCGTTGCTATTGATGGTGGTATCTGCCGTCGTTCCGTTTTTCTTTTTTCGCTGGAAAGGCTGGCTCTGAGAGTCTAGTGATCCTGAATGTCTGACGAAACCCATCATTCTCCCGACGGGAAAATGAGTACACGCAAACTTTTCTACCTCACTCTGGGGTCGATCGGCGTGGTCTATGGCGATATCGGTACGAGCCCCCTTTACGCCTTTCGCGAGGCGCTGAAGCCGGTGGCGGCCGATGGCCTGACGCGCGGCGAAGTCATCAGCCTCGTCTCGCTGATGTTCTGGGCGCTGACCATCATCGTCACCATCAAATATGTCCTTTTTCTCCTGCGCGCAGACAATGACGGCGAAGGCGGCACGTTGTCGCTTTTGGCGCTGCTGATGAAGACGGCAAACGGCCACACCGCCGTTTTGATGTTGCTGGGACTTCTAGGGGCGGCGCTTTTTCTCGGCGATGCGATGATCACGCCGGCGCTGTCGGTTCTTTCGGCCGTCGAAGGCCTGAAGTTGGTGACGCCGACGCTGACGGACTACATCGTGCCGATCTCCGTCGCGATCCTGGCGCTGCTCTTCGCCATCCAGTCCCATGGCACCGGCGCAGTGGCACGCTTCTTCGGCCCGATTACGGCGCTGTGGTTCATCGTCATGGGTGTTGCCGGCATCATGCATATCTCTGACGATTTCGGCATCCTCGCTGCCTTCAATCCCTGGTATGCGATCAACTTCCTGCTGAACGAAGGCTTTTTCGGTGTCGTCGTGCTCGGCGCCGTCTTCCTGACCGTCACCGGCGCGGAAGCGCTTTACGCCGACCTCGGCCATTTTGGCCGGCGGCCGATCCAGTGGGCCTGGTTCGCCCTGGTGTTTCCGTCATTGACGCTCAATTATCTCGGCCAGGGCGCGTTGGTGCTGCGTGAACCACTCGCCATGTCCGATCCCTTCTTTCTGATGTATCCGCATTGGGCAATCCTGCCGGTTGTCATCCTCGCCACCCTGGCGACGATCATCGCCAGCCAGGCGGTCATCACCGGTGCCTTCTCGCTCACGCGCCAGGCAATCCATCTTGGCTTCCTGCCGCGCATGGAAATCCTCTTCACGTCCGAGACCAATACCGGCCAGATCTTCCTGCCGTCGGTCAATGCCGTGCTGTTTTTCGGCGTCATCTTCCTCGTGTTGAGCTTCAAGACCTCGGATGCTCTGGCGACGGCCTACGGCATCTCTGTGACCGGCGCGATGGTCGTTACCTCGATCATGGCCTTCGAATTCGTGCGTGTTCGCTGGAATTGGACGCTGCCGATGGCGATCGCCGTGCTGGCGCCGTTGTTGCTGCTGGAATTCGTCTTCCTCGGCGCCAACCTTCTGAAAATCCACGACGGCGGCTATGTTCCGGTGCTCATCGCGACCGCCTTCACGGTGATCATGTGGACCTGGCGTCGCGGCACGGCGATCCTGATGGAGAAGACGCGGCATACGGATATTCCGTTGTCGTCCTTCGTCAGCTCGATCGAGCGCAAGAGCGACCACTCACCGGCACATGT
The DNA here is from genome assembly GCF_014193655.1 of Rhizobium sp. BK313. Lineage (GTDB taxonomy): Bacteria > Pseudomonadota > Alphaproteobacteria > Rhizobiales > Rhizobiaceae > Rhizobium. The sequence continues at coordinate 778,397 of NZ_JACHZQ010000003.1, forward strand.
CCCGGGTACGGCGATCTTCCTCACCAGCGATCCGGAATCGGCACCCGCGGCGCTGCTGCACAATCTGAAGCACAATCACGTCCTGCACGACAAGAACGTCATCCTGACGATCCGGACCATCAACAAGCCGCGCGTCGCCCAGGAAGACCGCTATTCAGTCGAGAAGGTCTCCGACCGCTTCTCGCGCGTCGAGCTGCGCTTCGGCTTCATGGAATCGCAGAACGTCTCGCAGGCGCTGGCGACCTTGCGCAAGACGGGATTGAAATTCGACATCATGTCGACCTCCTTCTATCTCGGCCGCCGCAAGCTGGTGCCGGACGCCAAATCCGGTATGCCGCACTGGCAGGACCGGCTCTACATAGCCCTCGCCAATGCTGCGACGGACCCCTCCGACTACTTCCGCCTGCCGGCCAACCGCGTCGTGGAATTGGGGTCGCACGTCATCATCTGACGCGGATCAGTCAGATTGCTTGCATTAAAGACCCCGGCGGATATCCGCCGGGGTCTTTTTGCTTGCGAGCTTTGTGGATTTATTCGTGAATGCGCAACAGCCGAATTAACCATCCATCAAGGTTAATCAGAGATTATTCCGGCTCCTAGTCCAGTGCCGTTTGGAGTCCGGTGTTGCCTCGTCCGAGTCGTGTCCCCCGCAAGTATGGTTTCTTGCCGAAAAACTGGACTTCGCCAGCCGTCTTCGGGCTTTGCGCATGGCTGATCTTTCCCTCGACGTTGGCCTATGCCGATCTCGCCGGTCTGCTGGCGGGCATCGATAGGGGCGGGAGCAACTGGCGCATGGTTATCACCAATTCGCCAGCGGGCTCCACGCACCAGGCAGAGCTTGCCTTCGGCGATGCGTCGACCGCGGCTGCTATTGGCGATGGCGGTCTCGTCATGCCGGACGGCCGTCGCGTCGCCTTCGTGTCGCAGCGAAAGGGCAGCGATCCCAGGCCGGACGAAGATCGCATCAATCGCCAGGATAAGAAGAGCCGGGTGGTCGCCGTTGCGCCGATGCAGCCGCCCAAGGATTTTTCCGCCGGTTCCGTGCTGCAGCGCGACAGTCTGTTGTTCCGCCCCGAGCTGGACAGCAAGGACAAGACTGCTTTCCTCAAGCCGAAAATCGGCGGCAAGGAGATTAAGATCGCCACGGCCTTCTATAGAAAAGAGCCGCCGAAGCCGGACAATAGCCTGCCGTCCTATCTCGCAAGCCTGGTGACAAGCCAGGATGCCGATGTTCTCGCCGCTGCCTACGCCTCGCCGCCGCCGGACTATGCCCGCGTCTCGCCTTTCGATTCGATCCTGGCCAAGGATCAGGACAATGAAGGCCGCTTCGTGCCGCAGATCGGTCCCCAGGATCACGCCTGGGCCGCAAATGTCCTGCCTCCCTCGGTCTTTTCTTCGGACGAACAGCAATGCCTTGCCACCGGCATCTATTTCGAAGCACGCGGGGAATCGGTGAAAGGGCAGGCGGCCGTCGCCCAGGTCATTCTCAACCGCGTCCGCAATCCGGCCTATCCGAAGACCATCTGCGGCGTCGTTTATCAGAACGACGATTGGCACAACGCCTGCCAGTTTTCCTTTGCTTGCGACAACGTCAAGGATCGGGTCAATTCGCCGGAACACTGGAAGATCGCCCGCCAGGTCGCCATGGCCGTGACCGCCGGCAAGATCTGGCTGCCGGAAGTCGGCTCGGCCACGCACTATCATGCCGTCTACGTCAGACCGAAATGGGCAGCCGAAATGGTGAAGGTCGGCCGTATCGGCATGCACATCTTCTACCGCACCTATGGCGGTGGCTGGAGCTGACGACTAGCGCGCGGCGGGATTGATCTGGTCCAGCGAGAGATAGGTGATCGGCAAAAAGGCCACAGAAAAGCTTGGCCTGAAGAGGATTCTTCGGCTCAGTTTTCCACCGGCATCGCATATTCGCCCTAAGATCATGATTTAATTCGGCTAATTAATGGCTGGACAGATGACGTCTACGCCTTGACTATGCTTTTTCCTAAAACTATGTTGCGCGCGACTTCAAAACGGGCCGAAAGGTGGCGAAACCACCCGTTCGTTTACGCGTTGACCGGGGTAATGGGGCTGCGCGCAACGAAAATGGGAGGATATCACCATGGCGGACGACCGCGACGAAAGTCTGGAAAAGCGACGAGAGCAACTGGAAGCCGAATTGGCGAGCAAGCGCTCTGCGTTGGGAGAGGATGAACGAGGGGAGGTTCGCGCCGAGGAAAGCCGCAAAGGCTATGCCCAGGCGATGAAGCTTTCCAGTGAATTCATTGCTGCCATCATCGTTGGCGCTGTTCTGGGCTATATCTTCGACCGTTTTGTCGGCACGGCGCCGTGGGGCATGATTATTCTTCTGCTTCTCGGATTTTGTGCCGGCGTTCTGAATGTTCTGCGCTCTGCAGGCAAGGTGGCGACACCGATGCTTGAAAAGCACGGGCTTGATAAGAAGTGAGGCGGAAGCGGCGCAGCGGCGCAGTTTCCTGGTGAGAGGCATCCGCTTTGACGAGCGGGAAAATGAAAGAGAACAAGCGGTGGCAAACGGTCCTACCCATCAGTTCCTGATCTTCAAGATTATACCGATCGATATCGGCGGGATTGATTTTTCGTTCACCAATGCTTCGCTGTTCATGGTTGCTGCGGCAGCGATTTCCGCCGGCTTCCTCTATTTCGCCACCTCGCCTCGCAGCGTCATTCCGAGCCGTGCCCAATCGGTGGCGGAGATGGCTTACGAGTTTATTGCCTCAATGCTGAAAGAAGGGGCGGGAACCAAAGGGATGAAGTTCTTCCCGCTGGTCTTCTCGCTCTTCATGTTCGTGTTGACGGCGAACCTTCTCGGCATGGTTCCCTATTTCTATACGGTCACCAGCCAGATTATCGTCACGTTTGCGCTGGCGCTTCTGGTGATCCTGACGGTCATTTTCTACGGCTTTATCAAGCACGGTTTCGGCTTTCTCAAGCTCTTCGTGCCGCAGGGCGTACCCGGCGTTCTTTTGCCGCTGGTGGTCATTATCGAAATCATATCGTTCCTGTCTCGGCCGATTTCACTCTCCGTTCGTCTTTTCGCCAACATGCTGGCTGGCCATATCACGCTCAAGGTGTTCGCAGGCTTCGTAGCCTCGCTCGGAGCCCTTGGCGCACTTGGCATTGGCGGCGCCATTCTTCCACTGATCATGACCGTCGCCCTGACCGGTCTTGAGTTCCTCGTCGCCTTCCTCCAGGCTTATGTCTTTGCGGTGCTGACTTGCATGTACCTCAATGATGCAATCCATCCGGGTGGCCACTAAGGATAAAGACATTGACGTCTGCAGGGCGTCAGTCATTCACCGCACAACCATTTCAAAGGAGTTCAACATGGACGCGGAAGCAGCAAAGTTCATCGGCGCAGGTTTGGCTTGCTTTGGTATGGCCGGCACGGCTCTCGGCCTCGGCAATATCTTCGGCAGCTACCTGTCCGGCGCACTACGCAATCCGTCTGCTGCTGACGGCCAGTTCGGCCGTCTGGTATTCGGCTTCGCCGTTACGGAAGCTCTGGGCATCTTCTCGCTGCTCATCGCTCTCCTCCTGCTCTTCGCCGTCTGATATCAGCGGCGTGATAGATCACGGTTCGCGGGACAGCGGACCGTGATTCTTTGTATTTGCAGACCACCTGGAGGTGAGCATGTTTGTGACCCCGGCTTATGCTGAAGAAGCACCGCCGGCAGCCGGCGCGGTGCATACGGAGACGGGTGCGCCCGATCAGGGCCATCACGCAGGCGTATTCCCGCCGTTTGACCATACGACGTACCCGTCACAGCTCCTTTGGCTGGTGATCACCTTCGTCATCTTCTACGTGGCCATGCAGAAGATCGTCATTCCGCGCGTTGGCAACATTCTGGAAAGCCGGCACGATCGCATCGCCCAGGATATCGACGAAGCCTCGCGTCTGAAGGCTGAAGCCGATGCTGCAGTTGCGACCTACGAAAGCGAATTGGCCGCAGCGCGCGCCAAGGCGAATTCGATCGGCGCCACCGCCCGTGATGCAGCCAAGGCAAAAGCCGAGGAAGATCGCAAGGCAATCGAAGCAAGTCTTTCCGAGAAGCTGAAGGCCGCTGAGGCCCGTATCGGCGAGATCAAGGCGAAAGCCTTCGGCGATGTCGGCGCCATTGCGGAGGAAACGGCAGCCGCCGTCGTCGAGCAGCTCGTCGGCAGCGTCGCCGGCCAGGCTGACGTCGCTTCGGCTGTTGCCGAAGCATCCGCCAAGCGGGAGGGTTGATCCATGGAATTCGGTCTTGACGAAACTTTCTTCGCGTTCGTCGCTCTCATCATCTTCCTCGGCCTCATCGTCTACCTGAAGGTTCCCGGCATGATGGCAAAGTCGCTGGACGACCGCGCCGATCAGATCCGCAACGATCTGGCTGAAGCCAAGCGCCTGCGCGAAGAGGCCCAGCATCTGCTGGCCGAATATCAGCGCAAGCGGAAGGAAGCGGAAGCCGAAGCAGCGCATATCGTTGCGGCAGCCGAGCGTGAAGCTGAAATGCTGACGACGGAAGCTCGCAAGAAGACGGAGGAATTCGTCGCCAACCGCACGGCTGTGTCCGAGCAGAAGATCAAGCAGGCGGAAGCCGATGCGATGAAAGCGGTCCGTTCCGCTGCCGTCGACCTGGCCATCGCCGCCGCCGAATCCGTGCTCGCCAAGAAGGCCGACGGCCGTATTCAATCTGAACTCTTTAACAACGCCGTCGGCGAAGTGAAGACCAGGCTGAACTGAGCGCGCAAGCGATCGATCTCTAGAAAAGCCCGGCTTCGGCTGGGCTTTTTGTTTTTGGAGGCAACAACCGAACTCGATAGTATTTGAAGGTGGTTAGGGATCGAAATTGGATGTCGATCTCGCTTGTGGAGTGAGATGATGATACCGGCCGGTGACGGTGGCGAAGGACCATTTCGCCAAGATGATTTCATCTATCGGCCCACGCGTCCTTGGACAGCGAGTGTTCACGCGCTGCTCGCTGCGCTTCAAACACATGGCTTTGCGAATGCCCCATCATCCGCCGGGTATGATGCGACGTGGGAGAAGGTAAGCTTTCTTCCAGGTGTAACCGGTGACCTGCATGAGAATGAGAATATGAGGTCGTTGCAGGTTCTGCAGTCGGCTGCACACCTGCTGCGGCGCTATCACGATTGCACCGCGCAGTTTGTTGGGCTGCTGCTGCTGGAGGACCAGAAATGGCAACTGCCGTCGCGGAGACCGTTCGAGATCATCTGCCACGGCGATTTCGCGCCCTATAATGTTGTCCTCAACGACGGTGAGGTGACTGATATCATCGACTTTGAGACGGCCCATCCCGGCCCGCGTTGTTGGGATCTCGCCTATGCCGTCTATCGCTGGGCGCCTCTGTCTGCTGGTGCCGCGCTCAAGAATCTCGACGGGCTCAAGGCGCAAATCCTCCGCACGCGCATTTTTCTTGATGCCTATGGCATGCCCGTTGAACAGCGATCGGCATTGCCGGACATGATCGTTGAGCGGCTGAACGCGTTGGTGAGTTTCATGGAAAGCGAGGCGGCCAATGGCGTGGAAAGGTATCGCCGTAACATCGAGGACGGCCATGATCGCGTTTACCTGCGCGATATCGCCTATGTCAGCGAATATCGGGAGGAGATCGTAGCCGGCCTTGTCGCATGAGGAAGAGCGTGGCTCTCAGGCCTCATCCCTTCGAAGCGGCCGGAAGCTCATGCGATGCAAGAAGCAGGGGCCGTGCTTTTCGATGCCGGCGCGATGCTGGGCCGTTCCGTAGCCGACATGAGCGGCGAAACCGTAGGCAGGGAAGACGTCGCCGGCGCGTGCCATCATCCGGTCGCGTGTCACCTTGGCGACGATCGATGCGGCGGCGATGGAAAAGGAGCGGGCATCGCCCTTGACAACGGCTTTTCCCGGGCAGGCGAGCCCACCAGGCACATCCAGCCCGTCAGTCAGTACGTAACTTGCCGGCACGGCAAGGCTGCAGATGGCGCGGCGCATGGCGTCGAGGCTCGCCTTGCGGATATCGGTGATGTCGATACGGGCAGCACTGGAGGAGGCAATGGAGACTGTCGCGGTCGCGAGGATTTCGACAAACAGCGCCTCGCGCCTGGCGGCCGAAAGCTGCTTGGAATCGTTCAATCCGTCGGGAATGCGCTCCGGGTCGAGAATGACCGCAGCCGCGACGACCGGGCCCGCCAGAGGCCCACGTCCTGCCTCGTCGGCACCGGCAACGGGCCAGTGTCCGGCGCGGCGGGCGATCAGTTCCAACTCGAAGGTCGGAACAATCGGCTCTTCGTCGAAAAGCATGGGAGAATCGGGTGGTGTGCTGCGTGGCATGCGGCAAAGCTCGCACACCACCCGATCTCCTGCAAGCCCCCGGCGGATCAAGGCGGCGAACCGGGGGGCTTTCCAGCGGGCAGGGAAACCCGCGGGGAAAGGGCTCAGAGAAGTGAAAGCTGCACGCCGCTGCCATCCGGCGGCACAAACAGGTCGTCGCGCATCGCAATGCTGCGGCGGGTGAGCTCCAGCCGCTTTGTCGCCATTTCGAAGCGGCGGCTGATCTGCCAGGCATAGGGGCCAGCACCCTTCATGCGTTTGCCGAACTCGGCGTCATAATCCTTGCCGCCACGCATCGACCGGATCAGCGACATGACATGGCGGTAGCGATCCGGATAGTTCTGCAGAAGCCAGTCGCGGAAGAGTGGGCTGACTTCCAGCGGCAGGCGCAAGATCACATAGCTCGCTTCCATGGCACCGGCAGCCTTGCCGGCGTCGAGAATGCGCTCGATTTCGTGATCGTTGAGGGCGGGGATGATCGGCGCCACCATCACGGCGGTCTGGATGCCGGCCTCGCTGAGCGCCCGGATCGCCTCCAGTCGCCGCGGCGGTGTCGCAGCGCGCGGTTCCATCGTGCGCGCCAGCTTGCGGTCGAGTGTGGTTACGGAGATACCGACCCGCACCAGATTCTTATCCGCCATCTCCTTCAGGATATCGATATCGCGCATGATCAGCGCCGACTTGGTGACGATTGCAACCGGGTGGTTCGCCTTGTTCAGCACTTCGAGAATCTGGCGCATGATCCGCCATTCCTTCTCGATCGGCTGATAGGGATCGGTGTTGGTGCCGATGGCGATGACGCGCGGCTTGTAACCAGGCTTGGCCAGTTCTCGTTCCAGCAATCGAGCCGCATCGGGTTTGGCGAAGAGCTTCGATTCGAAATCGAGCCCCGCCGACAGACCCATGTAGGCATGCGTCGGCCGCGCGAAACAATAGATGCAGCCATGCTCGCAGCCGCGATAGGGATTGATGGAACGATCGAAGGAGATATCGGGAGAGTCGTTGCGAGTGATCGCGGTGCGTGGCTTTTCCACCTGCACATCGGTCTTGAAGGGCGGCAATTCTTCCAGCGTTTGCCAGCCATCATCGAATGTCTCACGCCGCAGCGGCTCGAACCGGCCGCTCGGGTTCAGCCCCGCGCCACGACCGCGCCTGCGGTCGATCTCGACTCTCAGACCGGTGTCGGCGATCAAAGCGTTGGCAACATCTGCCGTATTGGCAGGCGCGAATGCGGCCTGCCCTGCAAGGGACTGCTCGTTCATCGGTAACTCCGGGCGGATTATGACGTTGCATGCCGCGTCTAAGATGATTAAATTCCTATCCGACAAACGAGAACAATGCAAGAACAAAATGCGGAATTGGGTGCTGGCAATAAATTGTGCGGCGCTCTATAAATGGGCAATGTTGACGGTAATCATTGAATGCCAGGATCAGGAACCTGAGCTGGCGCAGACATTGGCGGCATTGGTGGCGGGCGCGATCGAAGGGTTGGTGTGCGACGTCGTCGTGCTTGATAATGGCTCGCGCGACGGCACCTCACGGGTTGCCGATGCTGCCGGCTGCCGTTTCTATTCGCAGTGGGATATCAAGGACATATTGCGTTCGGCGCGCGGTGAATGGCTGCTTTTGGTTGAACCCGGAGCGCGTCCGCAGGCCGGCTGGATTGATGAGATCGCCGAATATGTCTCGCTCAACAAGGTGCCGGCCCGCTTCACTGCTTCGCGCGGCTATCGCCGCCCTTTGTTGCAGCGTATCGGACGCAGGCTGCCGCCGCTGGAATTGGGCTTGCTCCTCTCCAAACGACAGGCCATCGCCGCGGCCAAAACGGGCATGCGGCTCGCCGAGTTCGCCAAGGGCCAGAAGAGCCGCCAGCTGTCGAGCGAACTGATTCCCTCCTGGGTCGCGCGCGCGGCACGCTAGGCTTCCCGCTTTCAGGTGAAATCACCCGCCAGCGGACAACACTTTGGATTCAAAAGACTAGATCGACCTTTGGACGTTCAGATGAACGCGCGGTGCTCCAGGGCGTGGATTTATGACCAATCCAGATTTTATTTGAAAATATGAGAATAGCTGTCATAATTTTCGTATGGCGGCACCTCTCGCGTGTCGCGTCGGGCGGCCGACCATGAAGATGCCGGTATGCGGCAGAGCAGGTCAACAGAACTCTCCTCTTCTGCCGGGTTTCCGGCGAAAGGAGGTGCGTCATGGGACGCACGATGCTCTGCCGCCTCATCGGAACGGTCTTTGTGGCAACAGCAATCCTTCATCCGAGCTCTGCAGCTTCGCAGGCGATGCTCACTTGCGCTGAACGCGTTGATATCGTCGCTTTCCTTGATGCACAATACTCCGAAAAGCTCTCGGCAGTTGGTCAGCTTGATCCGAAGACGATCGTCGAAATCTTCGCCGCCGAAAGCGGCAGTTGGACGATGATGATCACCAATGTCTCCGGCCGGAGCTGCATCATCCTCTTCGGTCAGAATTGGGAATCAATTCCTGTCCTGCCGGGTTCGAAGGCATAGTACCGCCAAGAAGTTGCGCCACTTTGCCTCAGCGAAACGCCAACTTTAGTTGGAGCTGGCACCACGTTTCAAATGTTCGTCGAGCCGCGGCATGATCTCCACGAAATTGCAGGGCATGTGTCGGTAATCGAGCTGTGCCTTCAAAATACCATCCCAGGCATCCTTGCAGGCGCCCGGAGAGCCGGGCAGCACGAAGATGAAAGTGGCGTTGGCGACGCCACCGGTTGCCCGCGACTGGATCGTCGCCGTGCCGATCTTGTCGTAGGAGATACGGTGGAACACCTCGGAAAATCCGTCCATCCGCTTTTCGAACAAAGGTTCCAGCGCTTCGGGCGTGACGTCGCGGCCGGTGAAGCCGGTACCGCCGGTGGTGATGACGACATCAATAGTTTCGTCGTGCGTCCAGGCTTCCACTTGGTTCCTAATGCGCTCCTTGTCGTCGGGAACGATGGCGCGGGCAGCCAGCCTGTGGCCGGCTTCCGCGATGCGGGCAACCAACGTGTCGCCGGATTTGTCGTCGGCGAGCGTGCGCGTATCGGAAACTGTCAGCACGGCGATGCCCACGGGAATGAAGGGTCTTGCTTCGCTTGAGCCGGCCATCATGCGTCTCCCCTTATCGTTTCTGTCGCGTGGAAATACCAGTCCGGTCTTAAGCTGTGAAGCGATGCCGCAGCTGCCGTTGCCTGCTGAAGATCATCGAACAGGCCGAAGCAGGTGGCGCCGGAGCCGGACATGCGCGTCGTGACTGCCCCCTGGCTTTCGATTAGCTGCGAGAGCGTAGCGATTTCGTTGCAAAGCGCCCGCGCCGGTGGCTCCAGATCGTTGCGTAGCCTGTTGATCGTCTCGATCCATTGTCCTTGCCCGTTCGGCCGCGGCAAGGAGAGCACGAGCGGCGGATTGTCCTTCCGGGCGAGCAGACGAAACACCTCCGGCGTTGAAACGCCGACGAGGGGATTGCCGAGCACCATGGCAAAGGACGGAAAATCCGGCATCAGTTCGATCGCCTCGCCAATGCCGCGTGCGATCAGGGGTCGGCTGGCGAGGCACATCGGTACGTCGGCACCGAGCTTCAGTGCAATTTCCATCACCGTGCCGGAGGGCAGGGTGAGGCCCCATAGCCGCGTCAGACCACGCAGAGTGGCCGCCGCGTCCGCCGAGCCGCCGCCGATACCCGAGGCGACGGGCAGGTTCTTTTCAAGATGGATATGGACGGGCGGCGCCTCGAATCCCGCGGCACGAGCCGCCTGTCGCAACAAATCGCGTGCCTTCAGCACCAGATTGCCGCCGGCCTCCGCCTCGACGGCGAGAAGAGGAGAAAAGCGTCCGGAAAGGCTGAATTGGTCGTGTTCACTTGCCCGAAAAACGAGACGATCGCCATGCCTTGTAAAAGTCACCAGCATGTCGAGCAGATGGTATCCGTCGGCCCGTTGGCCGGTGACATGCAGGGCCAGATTGATCTTGGCGGGCGCTTCCTCCGTGAAGTCGAAATCGCCCGCCGATAAGATCACAGTCATCGAGAGTCTTAGGACTTCTTGTCAGCCGGCGGCGGCATTGTTGTGTCGGGCGATGGCGTCACTGCCGGAGGCGGATCTGGCTGCTTGGTCTTGTCGACCGTCTTCGGATCGGTGTCGAGCGCCGGCAGGCCGTTGGCGATCTTCTCCTTGATCCGCGGAATATCCGCGTCCTCGGGTTTCGACGCCAGCGCACGGTTCCATTGGTAGACCGCTTCCAGCTTGCGGTTGACACGCCAGTAGGCGTCGCCCAGATGGTCGTTGATCGTGGGATCGCCGGCCTTAAGCTGAGCGGCGCGCTCCAGCTCATTCACCGCATCGTCGAAGCGGTTGAGGCGGAAATAGGCCCAACCGAGCGAGTCGACGATGTAGCCGTCATCCGGCTTCAGATCGACGGCTTTCTTGATCATGTCCAGGCCCTGGTCGAGATTCATGTTCATGTCGACCCAGGAATAGCCGAGATAGTTCAGTACCTGCGGCTGATCGGGGTTCAGCTCCAGCGCCTTCTTGAAGTTCGGCTCGGCCTTGTCCCACTTCTTCAGCCGCTCATAGGCGATGCCGCGCTGGAAGAACACGGCCCAGTCGCCGCGATTCGGAACGGCGCCGATGACCTGCGCGGCCTTGTCGTAGTTGTCAGCCATGCCCTGGAAGTCTTTGGCATCCGAAAGAACGCTGCCATAGGCGAGATAGCTGCGGATATCATTGGGGTCGGAATCGATCAGCGCCTTCAGATGCTTGCGCGCGTCGTCAACCTTGCCGGCCTGCGCCAGCGCAAGGCCGAGCTGCAGCTCGGAGATGCGGGCCATCGGCGAATTGTTGGGTACCTTCTTGTAGAAGGAGATGGCGCGGTCAATCTGCTCCTGCTTTTCGGCAAGTCCGCCGAGCAGAACAAGCGTGTCGGCGCTCCGGGGATCGAGTGTGTTGGCGATCTGCAGATAAAGCGAGACGACGTCTTCAGCGCCATCACGGTTGAGTGCCGCGCCGATGGTAAAGAGGACCGAAGCTGCACCCTGCGTGGCGTCGGTCACCTGCTGGTCTGGTGTTTCGCCTTTGCCGATGCTGTCGCGCAGCGCGTTCAGCGGTGCGTAGTTATTGATCAGGTTGTCGCCGACCGAAACTGCATCCAGCGCCTTCTGCTTTTCGCCGGCCTTGGCTTCAAGCCGCGCCAGCGCCATGACAGCGCGCATGAACGTGTCGGGAGCCGTTGCGCCGCCTGCCTTGTCGAGAATGGCATCGTTCAGGTGCGAGCGGGCGGACTTCACATCACCGATGGTGATGGCAATGGCACCGGCATGATAGTTCTTGAAGATGTTGAACCAGTCCGGTCCTTTCATCTTGTCGATCATGGCAATCGCTTCTTTGCCGTGGCCGGAGCCGGCGCGAGCCCAGGCGAGCAGAAGGCTGGTCATCATCCGGTCGAGATCGTTCGGACCGTCATATTTGAGAATGTCCTGCGCGGCTTTGTACTCATGCCGGCGAATGGCGTCCATGCCACGTACGATTGTAGTGACCCGCTCCACCGAGGAATCGTTCTTCAGTTCGTTGGCGTATTTCACGCCCTCTTCGAGATTGCCGTTGAGCAGCAACGAGATCATCAGCCGCTGGCGGATCTCCGGATTGCCCGGTTCGATCATCAGCGCCTTTTTATAGAGCGAAATCGCGGTGTCGTAGTCATGGTCGACATCGGCGGTACGGGCAGCAAGGAAGGCGCCTGCGAAGGTGTCGACGCTTTCCGCGTCGAAGACCGCCGGTGTATTGGCCTCCGGCGTTGCCGGAGCATCCTCGGCGCGCGCGCTATTCAGCGCGGACATCGAAAGGATCGCCGCCAGGGCTGCGCCCGAGAGGAAACGAATGGCAAGTCTCTGCCGCATTAGAAAGCCTTTCATCAAGGGATTGCCGGTGAGAGTGCCGGCGGCACAAAACGTTCGTGTCAATTGATTCACAACAGGATGGCTTTTTTGAAGCGGTCCTGCAAGAAATTCGGGCGGCTGCGATCAGTTCACGCGTTCGATGCAGAAATCGATCACTTCCATGAGAGCGGATTTCCACGGCGTTTCCGGAAGCGGCGCTAGTGCGTCGCGGGCGATGGTGCCGTAGTGAACGGCGCGGGCGATGGTGTCGGTGAGCGCACCATATTTGGTGATCAGACCCAGCGCTTTTTCCAGGTTCTCGTCACTATTGTTGCCGGCCTCGATGGCGTTGCGCCAGAAAGCGCGCTCTTTTTCGGTGCCGCGGCGATAGGCGAGAATGACGGGAAGGGTGATCTTGCCTTCGCGGAAATCATCGCCGACATTCTTGCCGAGATCGGCGGCCTTGCCACCGTAATCCAGTGCATCGTCGACCAGTTGGAAGGCGAGGCCGAGATTGGTGCCATAGGACTTCAAAGCGTTACGCTCACCCTTACCCGCATTGGCGACGATCGGGCCGACTTCAGCGGCGGCGGCAAAAAGCGCTGCCGTCTTGGCGCGGATGACGGAGAGATAATCGTCTTCGGTAGTCTCCATGTTCTTGGAGACGGAGAGTTGCAGCACCTCGCCCTCGGCGATGACGCAAGCTGCCGACGAAAGCACGTCGAGTGCCTCCAGCGAACCGACCTCGACCATCATGCGGAAGGCCTGGCCGAGCAGGAAGTCGCCGACGAGAACACTTGCCTGATTGCCCCAGATCATGCGGGCCGTGGACTTGCCACGCCGCAGATCGCTTTCGTCCACCACGTCATCGTGCAACAATGTCGCCGTGTGCAGAAATTCGACGGATGTGGCGAGCTTGATGTGGTTATCGCCCTGATAGCCGTAGAGCGCGGCGGAGGAGATGGTCAGCATCGGCCGCAGGCGCTTGCCGCCTGAAGAGATCAAATGCTCGGCAACTTCCGGGATCATCTGCACATCGGAGCCGGCTTTCGACAGGATGAGCTGGTTGACGCGTTCCATATCCGCCTTGGTTAGGTCCACCAATGGCTTGATGGATGCCAGTTTATTCTTGCTTTCTTCAAGCGGTATCACGACGCCCAACGATCCGGACTCCTGTTCATTTTCTGCAAAGCACAATAAGAAGGGGCGAAAGAGGCGGCAAGAGGCGATTTGTCTCGTCGCGCAAATTTGACAGGAAACCCAAGGCTTATGCACGAACTGATCCGCACAAATGATCCCGTTCTCCTCTCTTTCGCCGAGAGCCTGATGAAGGACGCCGGGATTCATTGCTTCATCGCAGATCAGGCCATGAGCATTCTCGAAGGCTCGCTCGGCATGTTGCCGCGCCGCTTTCTGGTTGAGGACGAGCGTGCCGATCAGGCTCGGCGCATTCTAACCGACGCGGGCCTCGGTGATGAATTGCGCCCGGCGCGCGGCTGAGGTCCGCCATGGCCGACAAGCTTCCCGAAACCATCGACGCCTTCCATCGCGGTGCTTTTTACATCGTCCAACCGAAAGGCAGGGGCCATCGCTCCGGCATGGACGCCATGTTGCTTGCAGCGCTGGTGGCTGACGACCGCAACATCAGGGTGGCCGACCTCGGCGCCGGCGCTGGGGCGGCCGGCATGGCCGTGGCCTCGCGGCTGGAGCGGGCGGAGGTGGTGCTGTTCGAGCGCTCTCCGGAAATGGCCGCATTCGCCCGCAAGAGCCTGGCGCTCCCGGAGAATGTCCGCTTCGCCGGCCGTGTCGCTGTTGTTGAAGCCGATGTGAGCCTGACCGGGAATGCTCGTAACGGTGCCGGTCTGATCGATGACAGCTTTCATCATGTCATCATGAATCCGCCCTTCAACGATGCCAGCGACCGGCTGACGCCGGATGCGTTGAAAGCACAGGCGCATGCCATGACTGACGGCCTGTTCGAAAGCTGGGTGCGAACGGCGGGCGCGATCATGATTCCCGGCGGACAACTGTCGCTGATTGCCCGGCCGCAATCGATCGACGAGATCATTGCCGCCTGCGGCCGCCGCTTCGGCGGCATCGAGATCACGCCCATCCATCCGCGCGAAAGTGAAAATGCCGTTCGCATCCTGGTGACGGCGATCAAGGGCTCACGGGCACGGTTGGCTCTTCGGGCGCCACTGATCATGCACGGCGAGGGGACGCACAAATTCTCCGACTTTGTCGATGACCTCAACAATGGCCGCGCTGCCTATTCCCGGAAGTAGCGCATTGATCCCGAAAAGTGTGACGCGGTTTTCGAAAAGATCATGCGAAATCAAGGAATACCTCAAAACGCATCGAAGATCAGCTTGATGTTCAGGACGGCGATGATGAGGGCGATGATATAAGCGACGATTCTCAGCCAGCGCGGCGCGACCAGCTCGCCCATCTTGACCTTGTCGGCGGTGAACATGACCAGCGGGAAGACGGCGAAGGAAAGCTGCAGGCTGAGTACGACCTGGGTCAGGATCAGCAGTTCCGCCGTACCGGCATCGCCGAACCAGACGGTGACGATCCCAGCCGGTATGATCGCCAGCCCGCGTGTCACCATGCGACGCAGCCAGGGTTTCACCTTCAGCCGCAGAAAGCCCTCCATAACGATTTGCCCGGCAAGCGTGGCCGTCACCGTCGAGTTGAGGCCGCAACAGAGAAGCGCGATCCCGAACAGCGTCGGCGCGATTGCCAGGCCGAGAAGAGGCGCGAGCAGCGATTCCGCCTGGGCGAGCTCCACCACATCGGTATGGCCATGCGCGTGAAACGCCGCGCCGGCGAGAATGAGGATGGCGGCGTTGATGAGCAGCGCAAAGGTCAACGCTACTGTCGAATCGATCGTGGCATAGGTCAGCGCCTCCTTCTTTTCCGGCAGCGTATGGCCGAAGGCGCGCGTCTGCACGATGCCGGAATGCAGGTAGAGATTGTGCGGCATGACCGTCGCGCCGAGAATGCCGAGCGCGAGATAGAGCATGTTCGGATCCCTGACGATCTCGGTCGTCGGGAAAAAGCCCTTGATGACCTCCCCCCAATTGGGATCGGCGAGGAAGACCTGGATGCCGAAACAGAAGGCGATGACGCCGAGCAGGGTGATGATCAGCGCCTCCACCCAGCGAAAGCCCAGGCGTTGCAGGAAAAGAATGAGAAACACATCAAATGCGGTGACCAGCACGCCGAGCTCGAGCGGCAGGCCGAAGACGAGGTTTAAGCCGATGGCGGTGCCGACGACTTCTGCGATATCCGTCGCGATAATGGCAATTTCCGCCATCGCCCAGAGCGGCACGGAGACGAAGCGGGGAAAGGCGTCTCGGCAGGCCTGGGCCAGATCGCGGCCGGTGGCGATCGCCAGCCGCGCGCAGAGCGCCTGCAGCACCACGGCCATGATGTTGGACAACAGTGCGACGGTCAGCAGCGCATAGCCGAATTTCGATCCGCCAGCGAGCGAAGTCGCCCAGTTGCCTGGGTCCATGTAGCCGACCGCGACGAGGTAGCCCGGACCGGCGAAGGCGGCGACACGGCGCAGCGCCGAGCCGCCTTTGGCAGTTTCGACCGAGCGGTAGACGTCGGAAAGAGTGGCCTCCTGCCGATCGTGACGCCAGCCCGCATCGGGCTTCGATTTCATAAGGTCCATGGGGATTCCGCAGGCTTCGATACTGCGAGAGGTAAGCGGTTTAGAATGACAATGCAATTCATTCGCAACAAGAAAAACCATTCTCGGTTTGGTTCATTGACGAAAATACGCCGGCGGGTGGAATCCGGCGCGAAATGCAATGATTGATGTTGCGTTTGTCGTTTCCATGCATACATCACGTGCAGCAGACATCATAAATCAGGGATGACGAATGGCTGGATTTTTGAGGCGCATGATTCCGAAGCGGTTTCGCAAGGAAAGGCTGGTCGTTCCTGTCGTCCGGCTGAGCGGGGTCATCGCGTCCGGTGGCGGGCCTCTCCGACAGTCGCTTAACCTCTCGGGCATCTCACAGGCGCTGGAAAAGGCCTTCAACATGAAGGCTGCCCCGGCGGTCGCCCTGGTCATCAATTCGCCTGGCGGCTCGCCGGTGCAGTCGCGAATGATCTATAACCGCATCCGCGATCTTGCCCGTGAGAAAGAGAAGAAGGTGCTGGTTTTTGTCGAGGATGTCGCGGCATCCGGCGGCTATATGATCGCGTTGGCCGGCGATGAGATCATTGCCGATGCCACCTCCATCGTCGGGTCCATCGGCGTCGTCTCCGGCGGGTTCGGCTTTCCAGAGCTGTTGAAGAAGCTCGGGGTCGAGCGCCGTGTCTATACTGCCGGCGAAAACAAGGTGATCCTCGATCCGTTCCAGCCGGAGAAGGAAAAAGACATCGAATATCTGAAGAGCCTGCAACTGGAGATCCACAAGGTCTTCATCGACATGGTGCGCGAGCGTCGGGCAAGTAAACTGGCCGGGGACGAGGTCGTGTTTTCCGGCCTCTTCTGGACCGGCGGGCGCGGTCTGGAACTCGGCCTGATCGACGGGCTCGGTGATATGCGCCAGGAGCTGAAGAAGCGTTTCGGCGACAAGATCAAGCTTGAGCTGGTCACCACTCCGCGCAGCCTCTTTGGCCGCCGTGCGCCCGGTATTTCCCTTTCCGGCATGGACGGCATCGGCGCCGGCCTTGCCTCCGGACTTGCAGAGGTAGCTGAAGAAAAGGCATTGTGGGGGCGGTACGGACTGTAATCGGGAGTGCTGCGTGATGCCGCAGATCATCTTCTTCATTGTCGCTGTTGGCGGTCTTTGGTTTTTATATCGACGATTCCTGCGCGACGCCCGAAAACTCACCGAGAAATCCAGGCGCGCCGAAAGCGAACGGCGCACGGGCGCTATCGGTACGCTGGTAAAGGACCCGAAGACAGGAGAGTATCGGGTGAAACGGGACGATGAGTAGCATCTGATAGATGGTGGAAACGGGGAAAGGAGACTGCGACAGTTTGCGCGTGAAAGCCTTGACCCTTCCGTCCCGCCGTGGCACCTGTCCGCCAAACAATCCGTTACCTGAAGAAATCAATCTCCATGACCGCGACCCCGCCCGATAATATGAATCCGAAGCGTTCGTTCCAGGCTCTGATCCTGACGCTGCATAGTTACTGGGCCGACAAGGGTTGCGCGGTGCTTCAGCCCTACGACATGGAAGTGGGTGCCGGCACGTTCCATCCGGCGACCACACTGCGCGCGCTTGGGCCGAAGCCGTGGAAGGCCGCCTATGTGCAGCCGTCGCGACGGCCCTCGGATGGCCGTTACGGCGAAAACCCCAATCGCATGCAGCACTATTACCAGTATCAGGTCATCCTGAAGCCGAACCCGCCGAACCTGCAGGAACTCTATCTCGGCTCGCTCAAGGCCATCGGCCTCGATCCGTTGGTGCATGACATCCGCTTTGTCGAGGACGATTGGGAGAGCCCGACGCTCGGCGCCTGGGGTCTCGGCTGGGAATGCTGGTGCGATGGCATGGAAGTGTCGCAGTTCACCTATTTCCAGCAGATCTGCGGCATCGAGTGCGCACCGGTCGCCGGTGAATTGACCTACGGTCTCGAACGTCTTGCGACCTATGTCCAGGGCGTCGACAGCGTCTACGAGCTGAATTTCAATGGCCTCGAAGGCGATGAAAAGATCACCTATGGTGATGTCTTCCTGCAGGCAGAGCAGGAGTATTCGCGGCATAATTTCGAATATGCCAATACCGAAATGCTGCATCGTCATTTCACCGATGCCGAAAAGGAATGCCAGGCATTGCTCGCCGCCGGCGCGCCGGGCGACAATGCCAATCAGCTCCTGCATAAGTGCGTTTTCCCCGCTTACGACCAGTGCATCAAGGCGAGCCATGTCTTCAACTTGCTTGATGCTCGCGGTGTAATCTCGGTCACCGAACGCCAGAGCTATATTCTGCGCGTCCGCACCTTGGCGAAAGCCTGCGGCGAGGCATTTCTGCTCACCGATGCCGGTGGCGCGAACTGGGGTAAACAGGCGGCTTAAGGCACATTCCCCATCTCTAAGGTACTGGCCTGGCGGCTAAAAGCGGATGACAACATCCGCGAAGCCACATAGTCTTCCTCGCGGTTGCATTCGCCACGGGGGTTCGCGATGTATATTATTCTGGCGATCATCGTTCTGATCGCGCTTTATGCCGTCTTTACCTATAACGGCCTTGTACGAGCGCGTCAGGTGACTGAGGAAGCCTGGTCCGGTATCGATGTGCAGTTGAAGCGCCGCGCCGATCTCATTCCTAATCTGATCGAAACCGTGAAGGGCTATGCCGCCCATGAGCGCCAGACGCTGGAAGAGGTCGTGGAACTGCGCAACAAGGCGCAGGCGGTGCCATCGGGCGATGTCGCCGCTCGCGGCCAGGTGGAAGGCCTGCTTTCGCAGGCTCTCGGCCGTGTGATCGCGCTTGCCGAAGCTTATCCGGATCTAAAGGCGAACGCGAATTTCATCGAACTGCAGCGTTCGCTCGAAGGGATCGAGGACGAGATCCAGATGTCGCGGCGCTACTATAACGGCGCTGCTCGCGACCTGAACGTCAAGGTCGAAAGCTTCCCATCCAATCTCATCGCTGGCCAGTTCGGCTTTTCCAAGCGCGCGTTCTTCGAAATCACCAACGAGGCCGACCGCGCCGTTCCTTCCGTCAAGTTCTAAGATTCCGCCTATCGGTTTTGTGTTCGAGGCGGTAAAGGAAGCCGACCGTAGGCCATTGGCCGCTTTCTGGACTGACCAAAGAGATTGATGATGGGTAGAGCCAAACTCACGATTATCCCCCCCGGCAAGCCGCTGACCGGACGCGCGATGCCGCCGGGGTCGAAGTCGATCACCAACCGCGCGCTGCTGCTTGCCGGCCTCGCCAAGGGAACGAGCCGGCTGACCGGCGCGCTGAAGAGCGACGATACGCGTTATATGGCGGAAGCGCTGCGTGCCATGGGTGTTGCGATTGACGAGCCCGACGACACCACCTTCATCGTCACCGGCAGCGGCAAGCTCAAATCGCCCGCGGCGCCGCTGTTTCTCGGCAATGCCGGCACGGCGACCCGCTTCCTGACCGCCGCCGCCGCGCTGGTCGACGGCAAAGTAGTGGTGGATGGCGACGCCCATATGCGCAAGCGGCCGATCGGCCCACTGGTCGATGCGCTACGTTCGCTCGGCATCGACGCGACCGCCGAGACCGGTTGCCCTCCGGTGACGGTCAACGGCACGGGCCGTTTTGAGGCGAGCCGCGTACAGATCGACGGTGGCCTCTCCAGCCAATATGTATCGGCTCTGCTGATGATGGCCGCCGGCGGCGACCGTCCCGTGGATGTCGAACTGCTCGGCGAACATATCGGTGCGCTCGGCTATATCGACCTGACGGTCGCGGCCATGCGCGCCTTCGGCGCCAAGGTCGAGCGCACGAGCCCGGTAACTTGGCGCGTCGAGCCGACCGGCTACCATGCGACGGATTTCCTCATCGAGCCGGACGCCTCGGCCGCCACCTATCTTTGGGCGGCGGAGGTACTGACCGGCGGCAGGATCGATCTCGGCACGCCGGCGACGGAATTCTCGCAGCCGGACGCCCGCGCCTATGACATGATCTCGCAGTTTCCGCATCTGCCCGCCGTCATCGACGGATCGCAGATGCAGGACGCCATTCCGACGCTCGCCGTCCTTGCCGCCTTTAACGAGACGCCGGTGCGTTTCGTCGGCATCGCTAATCTCCGCGTCAAGGAGTGCGATCGCGTCCGAGCGCTGTCGAGCGGCTTGTCGCGTATCGTTCCTGGCCTCGGCACGGAGGAAGGCGACGATCTCATCGTTGCCTCCGATCCGAGCCTTGCCGGCAAGACTTTGCCGGCCGAGATCGACAGTTTCGCCGATCACCGCATCGCCATGAGCTTCGCGCTTGCCGGGCTCAAGATTGGCGGCATCACGATTCTCGACCCCGACTGCGTTGCCAAGACCTTCCCGGCCTATTGGAATGTCCTGGCGTCGCTGGGTGTCGCCTACGACGACTAGTACCTCCCTCCAAGGAGGGTGGGGGACGGTTCATGACATGCGGCGCCCGCGATAGCGCGCCATCGGATCACGTGGGGGTGTGATGACGCGTTGGCTTTCCGGACTCTCCATCGCCTTGCTCCTGCTGTTTTCCGCAACGGCAGCATCGGCGGCCGAAGTCATCACTGCCTTCGATCAGGCGATCGCGTTGAATCGAGACGGTTCGATGCAGGTCACCGAGACGATTGCCGTGAATGCGGAGGGCCGCGCCATCCGTCGCGGTATCTTCCGTGATTTTCCGCTCACTTACATCGATTCTGCAGGGCGTCAGGCGCAGGTGGATTTTGACGTTGTCTCCATCGAACGCGACGGGGCGCCGGAGGATTGGCGCGAGGAACGCATCGAAGGCGGAGAACGCATCTATATCGGAAATGCCGATCGGATCATAAGCCGCGGTCCGCACACATTCCGCGTCACTTACAACACCAACAGGCAGATCCGCTATTTCGACGATCACGACGAGCTTTATTGGAACGTTACCGGCAATGGCTGGCAATTCCCGATCCTTAGCGCCTCGGCCACGGTCACCCTTCCGGATGGCGTGAAGCCGCAGCAGCTTGCCTATTACACCGGGCCGATCGGCGCGACGGGCCAGGACGCGAGCGCCAGCCAGCAGGCGGGCAAGGTCACTTTCGTTACGACGCGGCCCTTGGCGCAGGCGGAGGGGCTGACGATCGCCATCAAGCTGGCTAAAGGCGCGATCCTGCCGCCGAGCAGCAGCCAGCAATGGCGCTGGTTCATCGCCGATCATCTCGACGCGATCATCGCGATTGGCGGCCTGATCCTGCTGTTTGCCTATTACCTGAGGAGTTGGATCGCCGTCGGGCGCGACCCGCCGCGCGGCGTCATGGTCCCGCGCTGGGATCCGCCCGATGGCATTTCGCCGGCGCTGGTCAATTATGTCGACAACAGGGGCTTTTCCGGCGCGGGGTGGACGGCGCTATCGGCGACGGCGATCGATCTTGCGGTGCGTGGTTACGTTGTCCTCGATGATCTGAAGAACAAGGTGGTCATCAAGGCGACCGGCAAGGCCGCCGGCAACGATCTCGGCGGCGGCGAGAGGACGCTCATGCGTGCCGTCGGCCCCTCTTCCCCGCTCGTCATCGACAGGGCAAATGGCGAGGCCGTGCGACGGCTCGGCTCGCAGTTTCGCAGCGCGATCGAGCGCGATCATCGTGGCGAATATTACAAGGCCAATTCGTTCTACGTCATTGCCGGCATTGTGCTGTCGGTCCTGACCCTGGCTGCGATCGTGATTTTCGGTCGCTTACACGAGAATGCGCTGCCTCTCATCATAGTGCCCGGTTTCCTCTCGATTTTCGTGACGATCTTTGCCGGCACGATCGGTCGCAGGTTCCGCCGTCATGATGCCGGCCTTGGACAGCGAATTCTTTCCGTTCTGATCTTCGCCTTCTTCGGCTTTGTGTTCGTGTCGACCGCAGTCGGCGCCTTTGCTGCCGCCGTCGTGCCGTTGTGGGAGGCGGGTGAGCTACCTCTACTCGCCGGCATCGTCGGCATTTTTGCCCTCAATGTTGTCTTCTTTTTCCTGATGGGCGCGCCGACGCCGCTCGGCCGCAAGATGATGGATGGCATCGCCGGGCTGCGGCAATATCTGACGCTCGCCGAGCGCGACCGCATGAATATGCAGGGCGCACCGCAGATGTCGCCGCAGCATTTCGAAAAGCTATTGCCCTATGCAGTCGCGCTTGGCGTTGAAAAGCCCTGGTCGCGCGCTTTCGAGACGTGGCTCGCCACCGCTGCCGGCGCAGCCACGGCGGCGGCCTATGCGCCGGCATGGTATTCCGGCGACTTTCACTCCGGCAATATCGGCGGGACGATCGGTGATTTCTCCTCCTCCATGGCCTCTACCATCGCCTCCACCATCCCCGCGCCAGTCTCCAGCTCCTCCTCTGGCTTTTCCGGCGGCGGTGGCTTCTCCGGCGGCGGCTCCTCTGGAGGTGGCGGTGGAGGCGGTGGCGGTGGGGGATGGTAATCTGCCAATTAGAGCGGATACGGCGGTAAGAGACATCTTGGGGGAGATCAATGGGCAAATGGTATGCGATCAGGCTCGGTGTCTACGGGCTTCTGGTGCTATTGACGTCGATTTTTTCAGCAAGGCCGCTAGCGGCGGCTGAAACCGTCACCGGATTCAATCAGACGATCACTGTGGATCGCAATGGCTCGATGCAGGTCATTGAGACGATTGTCGTCAATGCCGAAGGCACCGCCATCCGCCACGGCATTTTCCGTGACTTTCCACTGGAGCTCGTCGATGCCTCCGGGCGCAAGGGGAAAGTCGATTTCAGCGTAATATCCGTCGAGCGGGATGGTCAGCCCGAAGAATGGCATCAGGAAGGGATCGACGGCGGCACGGGCATCTACATTGGGCGCCCCGACGAGGATGGCAAGACGTTCCTGCTCAGCCGTGGCCCACACACATTCCTGATCACCTACCGAACGGATCGGCAGTTCCGGTTCTTCGATGATTATGATGAGCTTTATTGGAACGTCACGGGCAATGGCTGGCAGTTCCCAATTCTGCGGGCATCGGCAACGATCATCCTGCCGGATGGTATCAAGCCGCAAAAGCTCGCTTATTTTACCGGCGTAGCGAATGCCATGGGCAAGAACGCGACAGCAGCCCAGCAGCCGGACGGGATCGTTTTCTCCACGACGCGCCCTCTTGCGAAGGGCGAAGGGCTTACTGTCTCGGTCATGTTGCCGAAGGGCTCCATCATGGTGCTGGATGATGTGCCCGGAATGATCGTCGTTGCCGCGCTAGGGCTACTTATCCTAGTCGTATACCATTTGCTTGCATGGCGCCGGGCCCGACGAAATCTTTCCCCCGGCGTTATCGTGCCGAACTGGGATCCGCCTGAGAATGTTTCGCCCGCAGTCGCAAATTATATCGACAACAAGGGCTTCCCCAATGGTGTGGGCGTGGCGATGTCCGCCGCTCTGCTTGGTCTTGCAGTCAAGGGCTATGTCAAGCTCGATGATCTCGGCGAGAGGCTTTTGGTCCATGCTACCGGCAAGCTCCCAGAAACGCTCGATAGTTCGGAATTTGTGCTAATGAGCGCCGTCAGGCCCCACTTCCCGCTGGTGTTCGATCGCGAGAACGGCGCCGAAGTAAAGCGTGTCGCCTCGTCGTTTCGAATGGTAATCGAGCGCGATCATAAGGGGCGATACTTCAAATCCAATGCTTCCTATCTGGGGGGAAGCCTTTTGTTTACCCTTGCAACGCTCGGCGTCGTCTCGATGATTGGGCGAGATGGCGGCGGCGTTGCAATGGCGGTGGTGTTTGGCCTGTTGGCATTGATGATCGGATTGCCAATCACGATTCTCCACCGACGCGGCATCAGTCGCCGATCGCGTATCTCTGCCATCTGGTGTCTTATCGTCGTCCTCGCCGTCATTGCCTTGCCATTCATCGGCGTTATGTCATCCGGCAAGCCCCTTACGGTGCGTCCGGAAGGGATTTGGCTGGCGGGGCTGATCATGGCCGTCGTCGGCGTCAATTTCGTTTTCGCATCCCTCATCGAAACATGGACGAAGCTTGGTGCCAGAACGGCCGGGCAACTCGAGGGTTTGCGGCGTTATCTTTCTCTGGTGGATAAGGGCCGTATGGTGGTGCAGGACGATATCAGGATGTCGCCACAGCATTTTGAGGGGCTATTGCCTTACGCCGTCGCACTCGGCGTGGAAAAGAAGTGGTCGCAGGTGTTCGAGGGCTGGATCACGACAGCAGTCGGCGGAGCTGCGGGACTGGAGGCGGTATCCTCCTATCAGCCAATGTGGTGCAGTGGTCACGAACGTTATCATCACCATCATCATGGCGGGTTGGGGTGGGTGAGAAATGTCGCGGAATTGCCCTCGTCGGTCGCGGCATTCATCCCGTCCAATATTTCCGCCACTCCGGTTTCGACTGCCTCCTCCGCCTTTTCCGGAAACGCTTCATCGGATTCGGACGACAGGGACGAGCCTGCCGATGCTCAGCCGAGCCGGCGAGGCGGCTCTGTCGGCGGTGGAGGCGGCGGCGGTGGCGGAGGCGGGTGGTAAATTCGCCGTTTGCTGTCGTGACTTTTGTCGCCGGGCTTGCTAAGTCCGGCCCGATCCTTTTTGCCTCAACGTAAAGACAGTTCCATGCCCGATCTCCTTCTCGAACTCCGCTCCGAGGAAATTCCCGCCCGTATGCAGCGCAAGGCTGCCGGCGATCTGAAGAAGCTGGTGACAGATGCGCTCGTCGAGGCAGGTCTGTCCTATGAGGGTGCGCGCGAATATTGGACGCCTCGGCGCCTGACGCTGGACATTCGCGGCCTGACGGCGCGCTCCGCCGATGTGCGCGAGGAGCGCAAGGGGCCGCGCACCGATGCCAATGAAAAGGCGATCGAGGGCTTTCTGCGCGGCGCCGGCCTGTCTTCCATCTCGGAAGCGCAGGTGCAGAGCGACCCGAAGAAGGGCGATTTCTACGTTGCGATTATTTCCAAACCAGGCCGCGCCGCCGAGGAAATCGTTGCTGACGTCATGCCTGGAATCATCAAGGATTTCCCCTGGCCGAAGTCGATGCGCTGGGGCAAGGCATCGGCCAAGCCCGGTTCGCTGCGCTGGGTGCGCCCGCTACAGTCGATCGTTTGCATGTTCGGCACCGAGCATGAAGAGACCGCCGTCATCCCCTTCGAGATCGACGGCATTGTCGCTTCGAACGTGACCTACGGCCATCGCTTCCATGCGCCGGAGGCGATCATCGTCAGGCGTTTCGACGACTACGTGTCCAGCCTGGAGAAGGCGAAGGTCATTCTTGACGCCGAGCGCCGCAAGGACATCATCCTGCACGATGCCCGCGACATCGCCTTTGCCACCGGCCTGGAGCTGGTCGAGGACGAGGGGCTGCTAGAAGAGGTTTCCGGCCTGGTGGAATGGCCGCAGGCGCTGATGGGTTCCTTCGAAGAGGATTATCTGTCGATCCCCTCGGAAATCATCCGCCTGACCATTAAGACCAATCAGAAATGCTTCGTCACCCGTCCGCAGGTTGGCGAGACGCTCTCCAACCGCTTCATCCTTGTAGCCAATATCCAGGCGACGGATGGCGGCAAGGAGATCATCCACGGCAACGGCAAGGTTGTGCGCGCCCGCCTTTCCGATGCGCTGCATTTCTGGAAGCGCGACCAGGGCGACCTGCCCGACCTCGAAACGCTGGAAGCGTCGGCCGCAAAATTCGGCCTCGACCTGAAGAAGCCGCTGGACCAGCGCATGGCCAAGCTCGACGCGCTGAATGTCACCTTCCACGCCAAGCTCGGCAGCCAGGGCGAACGCGTCGCCCGCATCCGCTTGCTGGCCGCTGAACTCGCGAAGATCACCGGCGCCGATCCGGCCAAGGTCGATCGCGCTGCCGTGCTCGCCAAGGCTGACCTGCGCACCGAAGCCGTGGGCGAATTCCCGGAACTGCAGGGCCTGATGGGCCGCAAATATGCCGTGTTGCAGGGCGAAGACGCCTCGGTGGCCGCCGCGATCGAAGATCACTACAAGCCGCAGGGACCATCCGATCGCGTGCCAGACGATAAGGTGGCAATCACCGTCGCGCTAGCCGACAAGTTGGATACGCTGATCGGCTTCTGGGCGATCGACGAGAAGCCCACGGGCTCGAAGGATCCCTACGCACTGCGCCGTGCAGCTTTGGGTGTGGTCAGAATTCTGTTGGAGCGCAAGGTTCGGCTGCCGCTGCTGGCGACGACAAAAGACGTCGATCTCCTCGCCTTCTTCCATGACCGCCTGAAAGTCTATCTCCGCGATCAGGGCGCCCGCTACGATCTCATCGACTCCGTGCTGACGCCGGAAGCCGACGACCTGTTGATGGTCGCCCGCCGCGTCGAGGCGCTGACGGCCTTCATTACCTCGGAAGACGGCAAGAACCTGCTCGCCGGCACCAAGCGCGCCACACAACTTCTCGCCGCTGAGGAAAAGAAGGGTACGGTTATAGCCGATGGAGTTTCGGAAGCGCTGCTCAAGCTCGATGCCGAAAAGGACCTCTTCGCTGCCATCAAGGCGGCCTCCGCCGAGGCGTCCGATGCGATTGCCAAGGAAGACTTTCGTTCTGCGATGGCCGCGCTCTCCAAACTGCGCGCGCCGGTCGATCGCTTCTTTGAAGATGTCCTCGTCAACGACGAAGATGCCGCCATCCGCGCCAACCGCCTGGCGCTGCTGCGATTGATCCGCGAAGCAACGGGGACGGTGGCGGATTTCTCGAAGATCGCGGGGTAAGAAAGGGAGGCGCGATGACCGGAAAAATCCTCGTCAGCGCCTGCCTCATGGGCCATGCCGTTCGCTATGACGGCCGCGCCAAGCGGCTCTTGCATCCAGCGATCGATCGCTGGCGCGAGGAAGGCCGGCTGGTGACGATCTGTCCGGAGATGTCTGCTGGCATGGTCGTACCGCGACCGCCGGCAGAAATCGCCGGCGGCGCGTTCGGTGAAGACGTATTGTCCGGCAGCGCACGCGTGATCGAGGTTAGCGGTGGCGACGTCACGAAAGGTTTTCTGCAGGCCGCGGAGAATGCGCTGGCGCTGGCCCGCGAAACCGGCTGCGCATACGCTTTGTTGATCGATGGCAGCCCATCCTGCGGTTCCGGCTTCATCTATGACGGCTCCTTTTCCGGAGAGCGGCATCTTGGCAACGGCGTCACCGCGGCTTTGCTGAAGCGTGCTGGTATCGAGGTCTATTCCGATCACGAAATCGATATTTTGGTTGAGCGGATAGCCGCCGACTGTTGAGGTCAGGTCAAAACGGTGGCGCAAAAATGCAGGACATGTTGAAACAGCAGGCTGCACTCCAGGCGGAGGCAGATGCAATCGTAAAGGCATTGGATCTCGACGGCATATTGCGCATTGTCGGAAATCCTGTTCGCGTGGGAAGTTCCGCACTCGGCCTGATGGTTCGCCGCGATATCGACGTCACAGTCATTTGCGAAAAATTGGATCGGACTGCGCATGTCGCGATAGCTCAAATCGCCGGACAACTGATGCTTCATCCGTGCATTGGAGCGGTGCGCTTCAGAAATGATAGTGATTTCTGGAACAAGACACCTGAAGACTATCCCGATGGCCTTTATTTGGGAATCAGCTACCGGTCGGCAAACAACGATGACTGGAATTTTGATGTCTGGTTCGTTGATGAGCCGGAAAGACAGCCCGATCTCAAACATCTTCAGACAATTCTTCCACGTTTGTCGACGGCGATGCGGGAGACAATTCTGACAATCAAAACAATACTGGCCACCGGCTCCTACACCAAGCCTGTTTCAAGCTCACTTGTGTATGAAGCGGTGCTGGATGGCGGCGTGAGTAGTGTCGCGGAGTTCGAAAGCTGGTTGAGGCAGCGCCCCTGAAACGCAAAACCGCCGGATCTCTCCGGCGGTTCGGTATGTTTGCCGTGTTGCGGCTTTAGGCGGCGCGGCGGTTCTGGGCGAGCGGGCGGCCGTCGTTG